>NZ_BBVD01000043.1 GCF_000964545.1 Comamonas thiooxydans
CCGATTCAGCGATCCGAATTCGGAGAAGGCATTGCATGAATCGTTCCGCGACTGTGCTGAACCCAAATGATGTGTATGCCCAGTGGTGCTTGCCTGCAGATGCCAGAGCAAAAAGAGCGGCAGAAAAGCGTAGATTGAATTTCGGAAGCAACTCGGTCCATCAGAGCGGAATGAGTGTCCGGCAGCGGAGTAAATGAAAAGCACGTCCAACGTCGTCAGAGTTTGCAGAGTATTTGACTTCGACGAAAGTCCTTCTGAAATCTACGCAAAGCTATGCCAGAGTTTGTCTTTGCTTCCTGCACCTTGGGGGATGGCGAATGTGGATGTCATCACATTTGAAGACCGGCCCGATTGGCCTATCCATGAATTGAGCTATCGACTTCACGGGGAGGTCAGTCGCCTTGAGATTGGACTTTTAAGCCGGGGGTATCGGCGACATTCAGAGGTGCTTCCATACCTTGAAGACTACATGACTGTCGAATTCAATTCTGCGAAAAGTGGAGCCGACCTGAAGTATGTTTTCGACCAGGTGATCCCCCTCTACATACGCAGCTTTGGTGCGTTCTTCGCTGCG
>NZ_BBVD01000042.1 GCF_000964545.1 Comamonas thiooxydans
TGACGAGCCAAATCAATACGGCGGCACACCCACACGTTGTCGTGCTTCTGGATGTGATCGAGGAAGCGCTGCAGCGCTGTAATCCGGCCGGGACGGCCCAGCAGTCGGCAGTGCATGCCTATGCTCATCATCTTGGGGGCGTTGTCGCCGCTGGCATTGCCCTCGGCGTACAGGACATCGAATGTGTCCTTCATGTACTGGAAGAACGGATCGGCATGCGAGTAACCCTGGGGCAGGGCAAAGCGCATATCGTTCACGTCCAGCGTGTAGGGAACGATGAGCTGGTTGTGCGTCGTGCCGTCGCTCTTGGCGACCTTCATCCAGAAGGGCAGGTCGTCGCCGTAGTAATCGCTGTCGTAGGTAAAGCGACCGGCATCGGCCACGATGCGGTGGCTGTTGGGGCTGTCGCGGCCGGTGTACCAGCCCAGGCCGTGGTCGCCGCCCGCGCCGTACAGCTCTTCAAAAATGTCCACGCATTGCTGCATGTGGGCGCGCTCGATCTCTTCGGGCACGTTCTGGTAGTGAATCCACTTCAGGCCGTGGCAGGCCACTTCGTGACCGAGTTCGTCAAAGGCCTGGGCCAGCTCGCGATGCTTTTGCAGCGCCGTGCCCACGCCGAACACGGTCAGCGGCAGGCCGCGCTTCTCGAACTCTTTCAGAATGCGCCAGACGCCGGCACGCGAGCCGTATTCATAGATGCCGTCCATGCTCATGTGACGGGCCGGGTAGCTGGCGGGATTGAACATCTCCGACAGAAACTGCTCGCTGCCGGGGTCGCCATGCAGGATATGGTTCTCACCGCCTTCTTCGTAGTTCAGCACGAACTGAACAGCCACGCGGGCTTTGCCGGGCCATTCGGGATGGGGCGTGTTGC
>NZ_BBVD01000041.1 GCF_000964545.1 Comamonas thiooxydans
CGCCCACAGTACGACCACCTTCGCGGATAGCGAAGCGCAGACCTTCTTCCATGGCGATGGGGGAGATCAGCTTCACAGTGATCGACACGTTATCGCCAGGCATCACCATTTCCTTGCCTTCGGGCAGTTCGATGGAGCCGGTCACGTCAGTTGTACGGAAGTAGAACTGGGGACGGTAGTTGTTGAAGAAGGGAGTGTGGCGACCGCCTTCGTCCTTCGACAGCACGTAAACTTCAGCAGTGAAGTTGGTGTGGGGCTTGATGGAGCCGGGCTTGCACAGCACTTGGCCGCGTTCCACGTCTTCACGCTTGGTGCCGCGCAGCAGCAGACCCACGTTGTCGCCTGCTTGACCTTGGTCCAGCAGCTTGCGGAACATTTCCACGCCGGTGACGGTGGTCTTGACGGTGTCCTTGATACCGACGATTTCGATTTCTTCGCCGACCTTGACGATACCGCGCTCGATACGGCCGGTCACCACGGTACCACGACCGGAGATGGAGAACACGTCTTCCACGGGCATCACGAAGGCGCCGTCAACAGCACGCTCGGGAGTGGGGATGTAAGTGTCCAGAGCTTCGGCCAGCTTCAGGATGGCAGGCTCGCCCTTGTCGGACTGGTCACCTTCCAGGGCCAGCTTGGCGGAGCCGCGGATGATGGGGGTGTCGTCACCGGGGAAGTCGTACTTGGACAGCAGCTCGCGCACTTCCATTTCGACCAGTTCCAGCAGTTCTTCGTCGTCCACCATGTCGGCCTTGTTCAGGAACACGATGATGTAGGGCACGCCCACCTGACGCGACAGCAGGATGTGCTCGCGAGTCTGGGGCATGGGGCCGTCAGCAGCGGAGCAAACCAAGATAGCGCCGTCCATCTGAGCGGCACCAGTGATCATGTTCTTCACATAGTCAGCGTGGCCGGGGCAGTCCACGTGAGCGTAGTGGCGGTTGGCAGTTTCGTACTCAACGTGCGAAGTGTTGATCGTGATACCACGAGCCTTTTCTTCGGGGGCGTTGTCGATCTGCGAGTAGTCCTTGGCTTCACCGCCGAAGTGCTTGGACAGCACGGTAGCGATAGCAGCAGTCAGGGTGGTCTTGCCGTGGTCAACGTGACCGATGGTGCCCACGTTCACGTGGGGCTTGGT
>NZ_BBVD01000040.1 GCF_000964545.1 Comamonas thiooxydans
GCTGCTTGCCGGCATTGGCTTCGTCCTCGACGAATTCGTAGACGCCTGCGGGGCAGTAGCGCTGCTCGGGGCCGGCGAACTTGGTCAGGTTCACGTCGACGGGAACGCTGGCGTCCTTGAGCGTCAGGTGAGCAGGCTGGTTCTCTGCATGATTGGTGCTGCTGATGAAGACGCTGGAGAGGCGGTCAAAGGTCAGCTTGCCATCGGGCTTGGGGTATTCGATGGGCGTGCACTCGGCAGCGGGCTTGAGATAGGCATGGTCGGGCTTGTTGCGATGCAGCGTCCAGGGGATGTTGCCGCGCAGCACGAACTGCTCCAGGCCGTTCATGATCGAGGCGGTGGTCAGGCCCTTCTTGAACCAGGCCTTGAAGTTGCGTGCCTTCCACAGTTCCTCATACAGCCAGCTGTTCTCGAACGCATAGGTGTAGGCGGTCAGTTCGTCACTCTGGCGACCTGCGACGATGGCGGCGTAGGCGGCTTCGGCGGCCAGCATGCCGGTCTTGATCGCGGCGTGGCTGCCCTTGATGCGGCTGACGTTGAGGAAGCCGGCTTCGCAGCCCACCAGCGCGCCGCCGGGGAAGACAAAGCGGGGCAGGCTGGAGATGCCGCCAGCCGTGATGGCACGGGCACCGTAGGAGATACGCTTGCCGGGCTTGATGCCATTGGCTTCGTCACCTTCCAGGTAGTAGCGGATATTGGGATGGGTCTTCCAGCGCTGCATCTCCTCGAATGGAGACAGATAAGGGTTGGAGTAATCCAGGCCGGTGATGAAGCCCAGCGTGACCAGATTGTCTTCCAGGTGATAGAGGAAGGCACCGCCGTAGGTGTCGCTCTTCATGGGCCAGCCTGCGGTGTGCAGCACCATGCCGGGCTTGTGACGCTTGGGGTCGATTTCCCAGAGTTCCTTGATGCCCAGACCGTAAGTCTGCGGGTCGCGGTTGGCATCCAGGGAGTACTTGGCGATGATCTGCTTGCCGAGGTGGCCGCGCGCACCTTCGGCAAAGATGGTGTACTTGCCGTGCAGTTCCATGCCCAGCTGGAAGTCGCCCGTGGGCTCGCCTTCCTTGCTGATGCCCATATTGCCGGTGGCCACGCCCTTGACGGAGCCGTCTTCGTTGTAGAGCACTTCGGCAGCGGTGAAGCCGGGGAAGATTTCCACGCCCAGGGCTTCGGCCTGCTCTGCCAGCCACTTGGTGACAAAGCCCAGGCGAACGATGTAGTTGCCTTCGTTATGGAAGCACTTGGGCAGCAGCCAGTTGGGCGTGCGCAAGGAGCTCTTCTCGCCGAGGAAGACCATGGCGTCTTCGGTCACGGGCTGGTTCAGGGGAGCACCCTTTTCCTTCCAGTCGGGGATCAGCTCGGTCAGCGCGCGAGGATCCATGATGGCGCCAGACAGCGTGTGTGCGCCGGG
>NZ_BBVD01000039.1 GCF_000964545.1 Comamonas thiooxydans
GCGACTCTGATGTCCACCACGGACACGGAGAGCTACATCAAATATGCCAATCAGGCGTTCATGGAGGTCAGCGGCTTCGAGCCGCAAGAGATCCTTGGCCAGACGCACAATCTGGTGCGCCACCCGGACATGCCACCGGCCGCTTTTGCCGACATGTGGGCCACCCTCAAAAGCGGCGAGCCCTGGAGCGCACTGGTCAAGAACCGGCGCAAGAACGGGGACCACTACTGGGTTCGGGCCAATGCCATTCCCATCATCCGCAATGACAAGGCCAAGGGCTATATGTCGGTGCGCACCCAACCCGAGCGCAAAGAGGTCGAGGCGGCGCAAAAGCTGTATGAGTCCATGCACGACAAGGGCGGTTCCGCTCCCGAGTTGCACAAAGGCATAGTCTCCAAGAAAGGGCTGGGGAAGCTGCTGTCGATCTGGCGGCACATGGGGGTGCGCCGGCGCATTCGCCTGAACGCGCTGGCCTTGTGGGCCGTCCTGGTGCTTGGGGCCTGGCTGCTGGGTCAAAGCCAGATGCAGTTTTTGTCGATGGCGGCCTTCATGACGGTGGCCCTGATGGTGATGACGCTGTTGCTCGAGAGTCAGTTCGCCACGCCGCTGGAGCTGCTCAAGCGTCAGTCGCTGAACGTGGCAACCGGCAACAACCGGCAGACGGAATACTTGCAGCGCTCGGATGAAATCGGCACCACGCTGCGCACGGTCAACCAGATCGGTCTCATGTTCCGCTGGCTGGTGGACGATGTGAATCAGCAGGCGCTCAATGTTCAGCAGGCTTGTAACGAAATCGAGCAGGGCAACAGCTATCTGCACGGGCAGACGGAGCAGCTGGCGGTGAATGTGGCCCAGACCTCGGCCTCCATGGAGCAGATCACGGCCCGGGTTCAGTCCAGCGCCGATACGGCACAAAAAGCCGGTGTGCTGGCCAGCGAAGCCAGCGCGGCGGCCTTGCGCGGGGGCCAGTCCATGGATCAGATCGTCTCCACCATGGAGTCGATCACGGCCAACTCCCGCCGCATTGCCGACATCGTCGGCGTGATTGACAGCATTGCCTTTCAAACCAATTTGCTGGCGCTGAATGCGGCCGTGGAGGCCGCCCGCGCGGGCGAGCATGGCAGGGGGTTTGCCGTCGTTGCCGGCGAGGTGCGGGCCCTGGCGCAGCGCAGCGCCGATGCTGCCAAGGAGATCAAGGCGCTGATTCAGGCCAGCACGGCCACCATCGAGGCGGGCTCTCTGGTGGTCAGCGATGCGGGGAGCAATATCGGGGATATCGTCTCCCAGGCGCGCAGCGTGGCGGACTTCATTGCCGAGATCAGCAAGGCCACGCGCGAACAAAGCGAGGAGATCAGCCAGGTAGGGAAGTCGGTGGCGGACATGGACTATCTGACGCAGCAGAACGCGCAGCTGGTGACCCAGGGGGCGCAGGCTTCCAGCAGCATGCAATGGCAGGTGAAGAATC
>NZ_BBVD01000038.1 GCF_000964545.1 Comamonas thiooxydans
CGGCAGTTCAACATCGTCAACTCCTTCGGCAAGCCCAATGAGCTGTGGGGCGTCCCAATAGAAATCGACCCCAACACCACGGGCGTGATGGTTGCGGTCGATGGGATGGAAATGCCTTTGGTCGAAGGCTACTGAGGGAGCGCGCAGACTTGACTTCTCCTCTGTCACGCTCCTTCACACAGGGTGCCTTAGATAGGTGAGATTTGAGCGTCTTACGTCCCAGCTCTTGTTGCTTGCGGCGTCATCTCATGCTCGACTATGCTGCGTAGTAACTAAGGCGAAGTCCCATCAATCGGACGAGCCTTATTCAGATCGAGGGGTTGAGACTTATGCAGCTAAGTTGGGCCGGTGTCGACCATTGGGTAGTCTCATTAGGCTGTGGTCTGCTTATCGGTCTCGTAAGCGAGCGTCGCGGGAGTGAGCGCGAGAGCATCGCAGGAACTCGTACCCACGCCATAGCAGCGTTGCTTGGCTGCGCGGCCTGGTGGTTAGGCGTGCTGCCCTTCGCCGTTGTACTTCTGTTGGTCGGGGCACTGACCGTTGCAGCCTACTGGCACTCAGCCCCCAATGACCCAGGCCTGACCAGTGAAGTGACTCTACTTTTCTCACTAACTCTGGGCGCCCTATCGCACAAGAGCCCTACCTTGACGGCAGCTCTGGGCATTCTTTGTGCCTTGCTGGTGCATTCCAAAGGCCCCATACAACGCTGGAGTCGTGAGTTACTCAGAGAGAATGAATTGAGGGATGGCCTTCTGCTGGGCGCTGCGGCGCTGGTCGTGATGCCACTTCTGCCGCAAGCGCCTGTAGATCCATGGGGTGTGCTAAGCCTCCCAGCCCTTTGGAAAGTGGTCGTGCTGTTCATGGCTGTTGGCATGCTGGGACACATACTGACTCGAGTGCTGGGCCCGCACTGGGGCCTACCTGTGACCGGATTCTTTTCTGGATTTGTGTCATCTACCGCGGCTATAGCCAGTCTTGGCCAGCTGGCCAAGTCCGACGAACATCAGCAGGCGCAAGCCTTTGGATGTGCCATGTTGGCTCAGTTGGCCTCGCTATGCCTGTTCATAGCAATTCTCTCGACAACATCCATAGCTCTGATGCTGTCTATGACACTCCCTCTACTAGTTGCAGCTCTCTGCCTTGTGTTGGCTGCAGCCACAGGATTGCTGAATCGACAAAAAACTGCCACGCAAACTGAATTTGAGACCGAACGGATATTTAAGCTTTCCACTGCATTGCTGATTGCCGGCACCATTGCGTTGATGTTAGTTTTAGGCGCCTGGCTCCAGCATGTCTTTGGCAGCACTGGCGTGCTGGTCGCGGCGGCACTTGCAGCCTTGGCCGAACTGCATGCCGCTGCTGCGAGCTTAGGCCAGCTTTTTGCGTCAGGTAGTTTGCCCCTGTCCACCGCTCAATGGGGATTGGTTGTGATTCTTGCTTCCAGCGCAATCGCCAAATCCGTACTGGCGTTCACCACCGGGGGAGCCAAATATGGAACACGAATCAGTCTGGGACTAGCCTCTATGGTGACAGGAGCAGGCCTGTCACTGCTATGGATTG
>NZ_BBVD01000037.1 GCF_000964545.1 Comamonas thiooxydans
TGTTGATTTCCACCCAGAAGTGACCCACTAGCCCCCGGTTTTTCCATCTCAATCTGACCCACGCATTAACCCTAGCCTGCTGCTTTCTTGTGCAGCAGGAGACCAGGAGTGATTGACGTGGCCACTTTGAGTGTCATCCGGCGCTGGGCTCTGCGTGAGCACCTGTCCATCCGAGAGATCGCCCGCAGAACTGGGCTTTCTCGCAATACCATCCGCAAGTATTTGCGCTCCGACGTTGTGCAACCTCAACTTGCACAGCGCACCATCGCCACCAAGCTCGACCCCTTCGCCAGCAAGCTGTCAGGCTGGCTGCGTACAGAAGTCAACCGCTCTCGCAAGCAGCGGCGCACGATCAAGCAGATGTTTCTGGACTTGCAGGCGTTGGGCTACACCGGCTCCTACAACCGAGTCGCTGCCTTTGCCAGAGTATGGAAGGCTCAGTGTCATGCGGCGGAGCAGACATCAGGGCGAGGCGTTTTTGTGCCCCTGGTCTTCGGCGCTGGAGAAGCCTTCCAGTTTGATTGGAGCGAGGATTGGGCTGTCATCGCGGGTGTACGCACCAAGCTTCAAGTGGCTCACTTCAAGCTCAGCCACAGCCGAGCCTTCTATCTGCGGGCCTATCCCCTGCAAACCCATGAGATGCTGTTCGATGCCCACAACCGTGCCTTTGCGGTGTTTGGAGGCATCCCTAGGCGAGGGATCTACGACAACATGCGCACAGCCGTTGATCGTGTCGGCCGTGGCAAGCTCAGAGAGGTCAACGCCCGCTTCAGTGCTATGGCCAGCCATTTCCTGTTCGAGGCACAGTTTTGCAATCCGGCCTCGGGATGGGAGAAGGGACAGGTCGAGAAGAATGTTCGGGACGCTCGCCATCGTATCTGGCAATCTGTACCAACGTTTCCAACACTCAGAGCCCTCAACGATTGGCTAGAGCAACGGTGTCAACAGTTATGGCAAGAGATTGCGCATGGCCAATTGCCTGGCTCACTTGCTGATGTGTGGGAGCAAGAACGCTCAACCTTGATGCCCATGCCTCGGCCGTTTGACGGCTTTGTCGAGCATGCCAAACGAGTCTCTCCCACCTGCCTAGTTCACTTCGAGCGCAATCGCTACAGCGTGCCGGCCTCTTATGCCAACAGGCCCGTGAGCTTGCAGGTTTATGCCGACCGCCTGGTTGTCGTGGCCGAAGGTCAGCTCGTCTGCGAACACCCGCGCATCATTGAGCGCAATCACCAAGGCTCTGGGCGTACGGTCTATGACTGGCGCCATTACCTGGCCGTATTGCAGCGCAAGCCTGGCGCATTGCGCAACGGTGCGCCGTTTGCCGAGTTGCCAGACGCATTCAAACGACTGCAAGCTTTGCTCCTGAAGCAACCTGGCGGCGATCGCGAGATGGTGGAAGTTCTTGCCTTGGTGTTGCAGCACGATGAGCAAGCCGTCCTGGCCGCTGTCGAGTTGGCACTGGAGGATGGCGTACCTCGCAAGACCCACATCATCAATATCTTGCACCGCCTCATTGATGGAACACCGGAACCTGAGCCCATCCATTCACCCCAAGCCTTGGCCTTGATCGTTGAGCCACAAGCCAACGTCGTGCGCTATGACCAACTCCGACAGGTGCGCCATGCGTCATGACCCCGCCATTGCTGCGATCATCATCATGCTGCGCCAACTCAAGATGTTTGGCATGGCCCAGGCTGTGACAGAACTTGCCGAGCAAGGCTCACCAGCATTTGAAGCAGCACATCCCATACTGTCGCAACTGCTCAAGGCAGAGAGTGCTGAGCGAGAAGTGCGCTCCATTGCCTATCAACTCAAGGTCGCCAGGTTCCCGGTCTACAGAGATCTGGCAGGCTTTGACTTCGCACACAGTGAGGTCAATGAAGCCTTGGTACGCAGCCTTCATCGCTGTGAGTTCATCGAGAAGGCTAACAACGTGGTGCTTGTCGGTGGGCCTGGCACGGGCAAGACGCACATTGCTACAGCACTGGGTATTCAGGCCATTGAGCACCACCGTCAAAGGGTGCGCTTCTTCTCTACTGTTGAGTTGGTTAATGCGCTGGAGCAAGAGAAAGTGCAAGGCAAAGCCGGACAGCTCGCCCACAGGCTGGTGCATACGGATCTGGTGATTCTCGATGAGCTGGGCTATCTGCCCTTCAGCTCATCTGGCGGTGCGCTACTGTTTCATCTGCTCTCGACGCTTTACGAACGCACCAGCGTAGTAATCACCACCAACCTGAGCTTCAGCGAATGGGCCAGCGTGTTTGGTGATGCCAAGATGACCACGGCCCTGCTGGACCGCCTGACCCATCACTGCCATATTCTGGAAACAGGCAACGACAGCTACCGCTTCAAGCACAGCAGTGCAGTCCAACAACCGCCCATGAAGAAGGAGAGAAACAAAACCTGATCCACATCTTGAGCCTTGCGGCTCAAGTCAAAGGGTGGGTCAGTTTGAGATGGAAATGGCGGGTCAGTTATGCGTGGAAATTAACA
>NZ_BBVD01000036.1 GCF_000964545.1 Comamonas thiooxydans
TTCGGAGCCTTTTTCCAGCACGACTACGGAGACATCCTGACCTTTTTCGGCCGCCAGCTGCTTGAGGCGAATGGCAGTGGCCAGGCCACCGGGGCCACCGCCCACCACCACCACGTCATATTCCATGGCCTCTCGCGGGCCGTACTGGGCCAGGATTTCTTCGTTTGTCATCGGGATAAGTTTTTTATCGTTGCATCAATCGCTGGCGACCTTCCACAGGGCACCAGCAGATTTCATTTTCGAAAAGTTGCCATGATTACTTCGGCCGCGCGGATCACAGGCAGATCGACCATGCGGCCGTCGAGGCTGAAGACTTCGCCGCCGCGCCGAGAGGCTTCTTCGATTACGCGGCTCGCCCAGTCTCTCTCGGCGCTGGAATAGCCCAGAATTTCGTTCACACCCTCGACTTGGGCCGGATGAATGCATAGCTTCGCGCCAAATCCGAAGGCGCGCGCACGCTGGGTGTCGGCAACCAGCCGCTCGGCGCTGCCGGTATCCGTGGTCACGCCGTCGACGGGTTTGGGCAGCGCTGCGCGACGCGAAGCGGCCACGAGGGCATTGCGGGCGAAGGCCAGTTCGGGCTCCTCGGCCGTGGCGCGCATGCCCATGTCGAGCTGGAAATCGAGATGGCCGAAGGCAAGCCGCACCACCTGCGGATCGCGGGCCAGTTCGGTAGCCGCATCCAGACCGGCGAGCGATTCGACGAGGGCCACGATCGCTGCACGTTCACCCAGGGCTTTCGCCACGGCGCGCAAAGCAGCAGGTTCTTCGGACTTGGGCAGCATAGCGGCGACGCCATGCCCCACCCACTCACGTAGCAACGCGACGTCCGCCGCGTGCCAGGGCGTGCCTACTGCATTCACGCGTACCAGGACGCGAGTGCATTGCTCGGCGGACAGCTGAGGCAGGTACTGCGCCAGATGGGCGCGGGCGGCATCCTTGCTGCTTTCGGCCACGGCGTCTTCGAGGTCGATGATGATGCAGTCGGCGTCCGAAGCCAGCGCCTTGGCAAAGCGCTCGGGCTTGGTGGCTGGCACGAACAGAAAACTGCGCGCATGGCGCACGGCAAAAGTGTTGGCCATTAGATCACTCCTTGGGTGTGCAAAGCGGCGATGTCGGCATCCGTTCGGCCCAGGCTGCGCAAGATGGCCTCACTGTGCTCGCCCAGAGCGGGCACGGAGTCCATGCGGGCCTCAAAGCTGCTCACGTTGGCCGGCGGCAGCAGCGCCTGAAGTTCGCCAGCGGGCGAGCCGATGGTGCGGAAACGCCGGCGCGCATGCAGCTGTGGGTGCGTCCACAAATCGCCCACCTGGTTCACGGCGGCATTGGCGATCTGCGCATCGTCCAGGCGCGCGGTCACCTCCTGCGCCGTGAGGGCAGCGAAGGCCTCTTCGATGACCTGCTTGAGTTGCTCGCGGTTTTCCACACGGCGCACATTGGCGTCGAAGAGCGGGTCGGCGGCCAGTTCGGGGCGGCGCAGCACCACATCGCAAAACAGTTTCCACTCGCGCTCGTTCTGCAGGCCCAGCATCACCACCCGGCCGTCGCCCGCGGCGAACGGGCCATAGGGGTAGATGGTGGCGTGCGCGGCGCCATTGCGGCTGGGCGCGCTCTGGCCGTCATAGGCGTAGTACATGGGAAAACCCATCCATTCGCCCAGCGCTTCGAGCATGGAGACTTCGACGTGCGAGCCTTCGCCACTGATGTTGCGCTGCAATAGCGCACTCAGGATGCCACTGTAGGCATACATTCCCGCCGCGATGTCGGCAATCGAGTTGCCGGCCTTGCTCGGCTCATCCCTGGTGCCGGTGATGGAGAGGAAAGCCGCCTCGCTCTGGATCAACAGGTCATAGGCCTTCTTGTCGCGGTAAGGGCCTTCGGCGCCGTAGCCGCTGATGTCGCAGACAATGAGCTTGGGGTACTTGGCGTGCAGCGCCTCGAACGACAGGCCCATGCGCGCCGCCGCGCCAGGCGCGAGGTTCTGCACCAGCACATCGGCCCGGGCGATCAGCTCGCCCAGCACCTGCTGCGCCGCGGGCTGCTTCAGGTCCAGCGTGAGACTTTCCTTGGATCGGTTGGTCCAGACGAAGTGCGAGGCTAGGCCGCGCGTGCGGTGGTCATAGGCGCGCGCGAAGTCGCCCACGCCGGGGCGCTCGACCTTGATGACGCGCGCGCCCAGGTCGGCGAGCTGCCGCGTGCAGAACGGCGCAGCAATGGCGTGTTCCAGCGTAATGACAGTCATTCCGCTCAAAGGGCCCTTTTGGCCTTTTTTCGCTTGCATAGCAGGTCTCCGTTATTCGATTTCAGCACTGGCCTGCATGGCCAGTTGCCCCTGTGGTCCGCGCGCCCACAGGCGAGCAAGGGTGCCGGAATGACAATCTTCCAGCTTGCCGTTCACCGTGAACGGCGCTGTGTCGAACAAGGGGCTGACGGCCTTGAATTCGAAGCTGCGGATGGCCTTGCCGGGATGCGCGCGGCGCAGTTCCTCCATGAGCAGCGTGGCGATCAATGGCCCATGCACCACCAGGCCGGGGTAGCCTTCTTCCTGCATGGCATAGGGACGGTCGTAGTGGATGCGGTGGCCGTTGAAAGTAAGCGCCGAGTAACGCATCAGCAGCACCGGATCGGGGGTGATGGTGCGCGTGAACTGCTCGTCCGCCGGTGCAGCTGCGGGTTGCGGCACAGGTGCTCCAGGGGCTGGCGCATCGCGGTAGACGATATCCTGCTCTTCGTGGATCGCCACGCCCTGCCCGTCGGAAATCTTGTGCTGCACGGTTACGAACACCAGTTGGCCGCTGCGCCCTGACTTTGTATTGACGCTCTTGATGAGCGACACGCGCCGCACCGTTTCGCCCACGGCCACAGGCCGAAGGAACTGCAACCGTCCACCCGCCCACATGCGCCGGGGCAAGGTGATGGGCGGCAGAAAGCCGCCGCGCCTGGGATGTCCATCCGGACCGATGTTGGACTGTCGCTCGCCCGGCAGGAAATACAGCCAATGCCACAGCGGCGGCAGATGCGGCGGGAGCGCGCCGGCATTGGGTGCATCCAGCGTGGCCTGCATGAGGCGGATGGGGGCCTGGACAATATGGTCCGCGCTTTCGTCGGTGCAGCCTACCCAGGCGTCGAAGGATTCGGGGATTTCGGAACTCATACCGCCGCTGTCTCCTTTTTTCTTTGCATGAAACCGGGCTGCAGCGCTTGCCCTGCAAGCACCAGCAGCTATTTTTTGAGCAGCATCAGGCCTACAGCGCCTTGGCCAACTCCGGCACGGCCTGGAACAGATCCGCCTCCAGACCATAGTCGGCCACCGAGAAGATCGGGGCCTCC
>NZ_BBVD01000035.1 GCF_000964545.1 Comamonas thiooxydans
GTAAGAGCCTGACGATGACCTACTTTCACACGGGAACCCGCACTATCATCGGCGCAAAGTCGTTTCACTGTCCTGTTCGGGATGGGAAGGAGTGGTACCAACTTGCTATGGTCATCAGGCATAAACTTTTTGTCAGATT
>NZ_BBVD01000033.1 GCF_000964545.1 Comamonas thiooxydans
AATCCAACGAATTCATAGAGTCTTCAATCAGCTTTTCGATTGCGCCTTTTCGGCATAACTAGAACTTGCGTTCTGTCTTTTGTTTTTCCAGGCTTACCCAAAGTTATAGGGTCAAGCCGCACGGGCAATTAGTACTGGTTAGCTTAACGCATTACTGCGCTTCCACACCCAGCCTATCAACGTCGTGGTCTACAACGACCCTTCAGGGGGCTCAAGGCCCCGGCAGATCTCATCTTGAAACGAGTTTCCCGCTTAGATGCTTTCAGCGGTTATCTCTTCCACACTTAGCTACCCTGCGATGCCACTGGCGTGACAACAGGTACACCAGAGGTGTGTCCACTCCGGTCCTCTCGTACTAGGAGCAGGCTTCCTCAAATCTGCAGCGCCCACGGAAGATAGGGACCAAACTGTCTCACGACGTTTTAAACCCAGCTCACGTACCTCTTTAAATGGCGAACAGCCATACCCTTGGGACCGACTACAGCCCCAGGATGAGATGAGCCGACATCGAGGTGCCAAACACCGCCGTCGATATGAACTCTTGGGCGGTATCAGCCTGTTATCCCCAGAGTACCTTTTATCCGTTGAGCGATGGCCCTTCCATACAGAACCACCGGATCACTATGTCCTGCTTTCGCATCTGCTCGACTTGTCAGTCTCGCAGTTAAGCACGCTTATGCCATTGCACTATCGTCACGATGTCCGACCGTAACTAGCGTACCTTCGAACTCCTCCGTTACGCTTTGGGAGGAGACCGCCCCAGTCAAACTGCCTACCATGCACTGTCCCCGATCCAGATAATGGATCCAGGTTAGAACCTCAAACGCACCAGGGTGGTATTTCAACGTCGGCTCCATGCGATCTAGCGACCGCACTTCAAAGCCTCCCACCTATCCTACACAGATCCGTTCAAAGTCCAATACAAAGCTACAGTAAAGGTTCATGGGGTCTTTCCGTCTTTCCGCGGGGAGATTGCATCATCACAAACATTTCAACTTCGCTGAGTCTCAGGAGGAGACAGTGTGGCCATCGTTACGCCATTCGTGCAGGTCGGAACTTACCCGACAAGGAATTTCGCTACCTTAGGACCGTTATAGTTACGGCCGCCGTTTACTGGGACTTCAATCAAGAGCTTGCACCCCATCATTTAATCTTCCAGCACCGGGCAGGCGTCACACCCTATACGTCCACTTTCGTGTTTGCAGAGTGCTGTGTTTTTATTAAACAGTCGCAGCCACCAATTTTTTGCAACCCCTTTGAGCTCCGTTTGTACAACTTCACTTACTTGGGGTACACCTTCTCCCGAAGTTACGGTGTCAATTTGCCGAGTTCCTTCTCCTGAGTTCTCTCAAGCGCCTTAGAATACTCATCTCGCGCACCAGTGTCGGTTTGCGGTACGGTCGTCAATAGCTGAAGCTTAGTGGCTTTTCCTGGAAGCAGGGTATCACTCACTTCGTCTGCAAGCAGACTCGTTATCACGCCTCATCTTAGCTCTCCGGATTTGCCTAAAGAGCACGACTACACGCTTGAACCAACATATCCAACAGTTGGCTGAGCTAACCTTCTCCGTCCCCACATCGCACTATTGATCGGTACAGGAATATTGACCTGTTTCCCATCAGCTACGCATCTCTGCCTCGCCTTAGGGGCCGACTCACCCTACGCCGATGAACGTTGCGTAGGAAACCTTGCGCTTACGGCGAGGGGGCTTTTCACCCCCTTTAACGCTACTCATGTCAGCATTCGCACTTCTGATACCTCCAGCATCCGTTACCAGACACCTTCACAGGCTTACAGAACGCTCTCCTACCACGCACAGTAAACTGTGCATCCGCAGCTTCGGTAACTGGCTTAGCCCCGTTACATCTTCCGCGCAGGACGACTCGATCAGTGAGCTATTACGCTTTCTTTAAATGATGGCTGCTTCTAAGCCAACATCCTGACTGTTTTAGCCTTCCCACTTCGTTTCCCACTTAGCCAATTTTAGGGACCTTAGCTGGCGGTCTGGGTTGTTTCCCTCTTGAGTCCGGACGTTAGCACCCGGTGCTCTGTCTCCCAAGCTGTACTCGTCGGTATTCGGAGTTTGCATAGGTTTGGTAAGTCGCCATGACCCCCTAGCCTAAACAGTGCTCTACCCCCGACGGTAATACTTGAGGCACTACCTAAATAGTTTTCGGAGAGAACCAGCTATTTCCAAGTTTGTTTAGCCTTTCACCCCTATCCACAGCTCATCCCCTAATTTTGCAACATTAGTGGGTTCGGACCTCCAGTACCTGTTACGGCACCTTCATCCTGGCCATGGATAGATCACTTGGTTTCGGGTCTACACCCAGCGACTAGTCGCCCTATTCGGACTCGATTTCTCTTCGCCTCCCCTATTCGGTTAAGCTTGCCACTGAATGTAAGTCGCTGACCCATTATACAAAAGGTACGCCGTCACCCCTAAGGGCTCCGACTTTTTGTAAGCATACGGTTTCAGGATCTATTTCACTCCCCTCCCGGGGTTCTTTTCGCCTTTCCCTCACGGTACTGGTTCACTATCGGTCGATGATGAGTATTTAGCCTTGGAGGATGGTCCCCCCATATTCAGACAGGGTTTCTCGTGCCCCGCCCTACTTGTCTGCAGCCTAGTACCACCGATCGGTTTTCACATACGGGACTATCACCCACTATGGTCGGCCTTTCCATGCCGTTTTGTTAACCGGTCGACTATCACTGCAAGGCTCTTCCGAATTCGCTCGCCACTACTATCGGAATCTCGGTTGATGTCTTTTCCTCTGGGTACTTAGATGTTTCAGTTCTCCAGGTTCGCTTCGTGCACCTATGTATTCAGTGCACGATACCTCTTGCGAGGTGGGTTCCCCCATTCAGAAATCTCCGGATCAAAGCTTATTTGCCAGCTCCCCGAAGCTTATCGCAGGCTATCACGTCTTTCGTCGCCTATCATCGCCAAGGCATCCACCATATGCTCTTAGTCACTTGACCCTATAACTTTGGACTCTCTTAGCGAGAATCAAAGCCTGGTTTCAAAGACTGGTGAGGTCTTGCACCTCACGCGTTATGCCGTAATGTGAATATCTTTGGCTGCATCTTTCGATGCAGCTTAGAGAATATTCGTCATTACTAGATAAATTTGCATTCGCAAAATATCTGTTTTGACGCAATCAAAATGTTGCTGGCGGCACGGTGCACAAACCTTGGTTTGTGCTTTCCACCAGCAACGCTGATTTCGACTCTATGAATTTTTAAAGAACAGCC
>NZ_BBVD01000032.1 GCF_000964545.1 Comamonas thiooxydans
TATCGCCTCCTCGATCAAAGATCGAAACGGTTTAGCGTTGCCTGCTCCTCGATTGCAAAGCGACAGCTTTCGGCAGCTATTCGTACATCTTGGTGTGCGGCATCAAGAGCTATTGCAATGCCCAATGCCAGATCTGTGTCATCCGGATTCGAATTTGGAGAAGTAGACGCAGTCGATACTCATTTCCAAAAACAAATAAAACCCATTACTGCTGTGTCTTCGGAAGGATGTCAGGCAACTACTTACTTGACCTATTGCTATCCCTCCGAGGCTTCTCGTTGAGGCATTTTGTGGTCACTTCGCTCGATCCATTGGGCGCTCCTGTGTCGCGCGGTGTTTGGCAGACATCGGCCAGCTCACGGGTGACCTGCAACGCATGCCGGAGAATACGCAGCGCAGGGGCGGATAGAGGAAAAATCGCGATGCGCAAGTGGTCAGTGATGTTGAGCATGGTGTTGGGGCTGGTCGCTGTAGGCTGGGCTCTATCGCGGGCTAGTGGCGGCGACGCGCGCGGCGAGTTTGATGCGCAGGACGATGGGCAGGTTGCTCACTCAATCGTACCGATTCGTGCCTTGGAGGTGATAAACGACAAAGTCAGTCCATCTCTGGCTTTGTCAGATGCCCAAGGGCGGCTGTGGTTGTTGCAGCAGTATGGCGGTGATTGTGTTTCGCGGCGCGAGCTGGACGGCCGCTGGGTTACTGTGGTGGGCACGGATGCGCGTGAAAGTGATCGTGGCCAAGCTCTGGGTGCGAATGTTCAATCGCCTGACAACATCGCTTTTGCACCTGACGATACTCTGTATGTGGCTGACACAGGCAATCACGTTATCCGCGCATTGGACCTGGAGACCGGGCGCATTCGCTCCGTAGCTGGTGATGGCAAAGAAGGCGACGCCGATTCGCTGGCCAGGCCGGAGTCGTTGCTACGCACGCCAGATGGTGCCTTGTGGTTTATTGCAGGCCCGCATCGCTCACGCAAGGTCTATCGCCTGGAGCCCGGAACCGGACGACTTGATGTGGCTTATGACCCCAAGGAGGCGAGCCCCCAATGGGGTGGCAATGAAGGGGGCGACTACATGGCAGATCTAGCAGCAGATGCACAAGGGCGCATCTACGTCGCTGACAACGCGAATATGCGCCTGTTCCGGCTGGATGCATGGAGCGGCCCGCCTGCCAATCCACGCATGCCTGCGGCCACTGTGCTGGCTGGCAATGGCACATTGGGCGTTCTGCAAACTGACCGCCCATCCACAAACAGCTCGCTTGGATACATCACCAGTTTGGCGCTGGACCCCGAAGGCCAGGTTTATGTATATGAGGCCTCCGTTGAGGGACGCTTAGCCAAGCTTGATGCCAGTGCAGGTCGCTTTGTGACTGTGTTACCACCCGAGACCTGGGTTAGGCTGCCTGAGCAAGCACCTATGCGCTTGAACCTGCGGCAGGCGCGCCTGCGCGTGGGGAACGAAGGAGTGCTGTATCTTGCCGATCGCTTGAACCATCGCGTGCTGTTGCTGACACCGTGAATAGGCGTTGGTAAACGGTTCAAGGATCGCATGTGAAAGAGCGTAGCCGGTCACAACAAGCGGACTGGTCAGCTCTAGTCGGCTTGGATGGCCTACCCAAGCGGAATACCCATATTGTGGAGGCCTTCTTCCGCACGGCGTCCTTCAGCACCTGCAGATCTCTTTGTCAGCTTTCGGCGATATGACAAATGATCATGCGCTTGAACATCAGGGCCCCAGAAATAGAAAAAGCCCGTGGGGAGGGCTTCGGTCGGCTGAATAGAAGAGGTGTCTTGCTAGCAGAGCTGGCGCTCGCAAGGGATACCGTTGTTGTCCCCATCCATCTTGGTCCCGGGGCAGTTCCGTATGAAGTAGGTTGCCTCTTCACATGAAGTCATCTGAGAGCAATGGGTGCGCCCATCGCACTGGTATTTTGGCTTGCTGGGATTGACGCTGCGGCCCATGTCAATGTCACGAGCGCGCGGCTCGTTGATGAGGAGCTGAATTGCTGCGGCTTGCTGCTGCCGCGCCTGATAGGTTGCGTAGGCCTTCCAGGCTCCAATAGCAATCAGTGCATAGATGATCAATCGAAACAAGGTAGTGCCTCCTCATATTTGAATGGAGGGAATCCTGGGCCATGTGAGCAAGGGACACATTTCAGCGTCAAGGGCGCTTGTAGGTGGCGAGCTCAAGCATGGCGAAACCTGCTACTGCAAAGCACGTTGCAGCGCCTTCCCAGATATATGCAACGCGATAAGTGTTCATGTTCCTGAACATTGAGTCTCCAAAAAATAACCTTCTGATTGCGGGTAATGGTTTCTCATTAAGAAATGAAATAATTCGACCGGATTGGCTTCGGAAAATGATCCTAGTGCTATCAAAATGAGATGGTGGAATCGAGTTTTTAAGTAAGCGTTAGAGGTCATGAGAACTAAAGCTATAGCAGTTGGTATCGCGGCTATTTGCGCTACTTCACTTGCTTTGGACTGCTTCGGGAAAAACTCAAATGTTGTCGCTAGTGAAGTCAATAGAGCAGCTTCAGAATCTTTGAAGATTTATCGAAGACATGGCATGGCGGGGCTGAAGGGTGCTGTGTCTGAATGCTGGCAACAGCCGCGTGATTTCTGCCTTTACCTTGACGTGGCATCACAGCGAATTGCAGCAACCGCGAATCGCAGTGGCACTGCTGTTGACAAGTATTTCTTCACATCCACAGCGATGGAGCGGGGCCATGGATGGCTGTCGCTGAATACGCGAAGTGCCAAGGCCAATGTTCAGTATTTGCAGGCGGTAGAGCAAATCATGGACAGCCTCTTGAGCTCCCATCAGGAAAAAATGATTCACAGCGGTCAGTAGTTTTGGTAGGTGCCTCCTTCAGACACTGCTTTGTTTTGTCTTCCGACCACTCGGCATGCATGCCCCCGGGCGACGAGCTCGTCGCGCAGGCTCTGGGTGAAGCCTTGTGGCTCATCGGCTTGGGCATCTGGCACGGCCAGTCAGGCCAGTCTCCGCGCAGATAGCAACGAGCAAGATCAGGCCCTCAAGTAGCTTTGTCATGGTTTTGCTTCGTAGCGCTTATGTGGAAAGCGCGAGTAGTTATCAGTATTGATGGCTGCTCGCGTCACATCGGCCATGCATTTGGCGTGAGCGTCATCACCACGGCCGCTCCGACTAGGCAGAAGGGGTCGAAGTCGGTTGACGCCCATTACGCAGCGACCAGCAGTTTTGTTGAAGGGGGGAATGCATGGAGTCTCCTGTAGGTAAAGAAAAAGCCCGCGAGCGGTTGCTGCGGGCTTGAATAAAGAGCCGGTGACCTTTCGGGTCGTGTCTGGGGAGGGGTCAGAAGGGGGAGGAGCAAACCCCAGGCCCGGCGTAACAGGTGGATTGCGTCGAATTCTGCATGACGCTTTTGGCGCAAACAAGACGAATTCTGCTTACCTAAAAGTGGTGATGCACCATCTGACGTGACCACCGTTGCCACGACGCGGCTGTCGCGCCGTGCCCCTAATTGACGTCAGCCCAGGTGAATTCGAACTGCCGCACCTGCTTGAGTGGTCGCGCCGGATGGCCCCGCTAAAGCCCTGCGTGGGAAGGCCCATGTATGCCAGCATGCTGGCTAAACGCTCATATCTCAAGATCTCCGGGCACAAAAAAGCCACCCGTAGGTGGCTTTACTGGTGATTAGATAGGGCTACTGCTTGAAGTCCAGTCCTTGTCTGACGGCATCTCGCATACGCTGGTCCCGCTCATCCCCGGGCATTGGTTTGCTATTGCGATCCTCGATCCTGGCCTCAGACTCGGTGAAGGCCGGAGGCTCCGAGCGTGTAACCTGCCCTTTAGGCATATATGAAGGCTGAGCCTGGAAGTAGAGGAATAGGGTGGCCACAGTGACTGCAGCAACCCATGGCTTACGAAGCTTCCAGCTCAAGCCAAAGCCTATGGCAGCGCTCAAGAGTGGGATCAGGTTGATGAGCAGGGTCATTTGCCAATGTTAACCATTGGAACGGCATCGCCCAGGGAGGTGGTGGGGAGCTGGCCATTCCACTTTTCAATCCAGGCGCGCTCATTTTCCAGCTTGCGCAGTTGCAGCACTCGCGCATCGACGGATTGAGCCAGTACGGACTGAGACATGGCTTCGGTTTCTGCCTTTTCCTTGTCAATCGCACGTTGCAGACGAGCTTCCTGCAATTCGCGCTCTAACTGAGCCTTGGAGATGGCCAGCTGCGCTTCTTCCTTTTGGATAGCTTCGCGTCGTTCAGCAGCGGACTCCTGAGCATCTGTAATGATCTTTGGGTATCGGAGGTTGGTAATACCAACAAAGCGCACCGAGAAAGGTGTAAGCGCTTCAATGGCTTTGCCCAGCTGTACGCGCAAGTCAGAGTTGATTTTCTCGTTGCTCGAGGCGATTTCACTGATCGACAGTTTGCTCAAATATTCGCGCACCTCGGCTTGGATAATCTGGCTGGCATAGGTGCGGTACACCTGCTCATTGGCAATCGTGGACACGTAGTCCGAAACCTCTTTTGGCGCGACAGCATTAAAAAGCTCTGCCGTCTTTTTGGAGTTGATGCTCAAGGTTGCGCGAATGGTCACATCCAGGTTGAGCTTATCTTCGGGAATAAAGATGCTCATGGACTCTTCATAGCCCTTGTCAGACACATCCAGCAAAACTAGTCGATCACAGTAGGCCCAGCACTTGCCCAGACGGAACTTGGAGGTTGGGATCAGGTTGTCCTGATAGCCGTCTTTGGTCATGATCTTGCCAACGTGCGCAGGAGGAACCTCCACTTTTTGACCGCATGCCGCTAATACAAAGGCAGCAGCTACCGCTGCCAAACTGGTCTTGTGTTTCTTCGATAACTTCAAATCGAGCCGCCTCCTTCGCAGCTATAAAGCTGAGATTGAAACAAACTGCAGCTCTGTATGCAAGGCTCTAGTTTTAAACCCGGATGTGTTCCGCGCGGCCCGCTGAGCCCTGCAGGGAAATGCATATGCGTGCCGCATGCGGGTTAAAAACTCGCGTCTCAAAATCTCCGGGTGCAAAAAAGCCACCTCAAAGGTGGCCGGTCAAAGAAAGACCGCTCAGGGCAGGTATTGGTTAATCAATGAAGCCGAGTTCACGCAGTGCTTCTGTTTCTTGGGTGTACTCAGCGTCCTCGATTAGCAGCACGCCGTCAGGCCCATACACATTGCGTTGGGGCGCGCCCATGGGTTGCTCTATGCGTTCGACTTTGTAGCCGTGCCGCTCCCATATCTCGGTGGTGTTGATGCGTGTCATTGGTTCACTTTACTCAAATTGAAGCCCTGCAAGCAAGGCCTTGGTTTTAACAACTGCTGCCACTAAGACTGGCGCAGAGGTGACTTTCGGATACAAGTGAATGCTCGACACTGATCGCTGCACTTGATGAAAGCTACGTGGTATGTACATACAGCCGCTTTTTGCCATTTCTGAGGTCAGTGAGTTGCAGCAGGTCATGAATAGCTATCCGCTCGCAACACTGATTGCTGAAGGCGCAGGCGAGGTGGAAATCAATCTGCTGCCACTGCTGTTGGTGAAGGCGGGCTCGTTGGGGCGGCTCACCGGACACGTGAGCAAGAGTCATAACTTGTATTCAAAGGGCCGCAGCATCAAGATCGTGACTGCGATCTTCCAAAGCCCGAATGCCTATATCTCTCCCCAGTGGTATGTCAATGGGCAGCGAAGCGGGCGAAATGCACCAAGCTGGAACTACATGGCCGTTCAAGCGCAAGGCCGCATTTGATTTATCGGTGATGCTTTGTGGATGCGCGAGCACCTGGATGCCTTAACCCATTCCCAAGAGGTGTTGAGGGAAGAGGCATGGTCACCAACTCAAGCGGATCCCGAGTTCCTGGGATCTGTGGCGGCGCGGCTCATCGGCTTCGAGGTGGACATAGAAAACTTATGCGGCAAGCGATTCTTATCCCAGCAGCGCACAGCCGCTGATCGGGACAGTCTGATTCAGCACCTGGCTCAGGATCAAGGACCTGGCGCAGCCGCGGTCTCCAGGCTGATCAGGTCTTAGCGAGTGCCATG
>NZ_BBVD01000031.1 GCF_000964545.1 Comamonas thiooxydans
TGCAGTGAGCCTGGGCGATTTTTTAGCCAGCCGACCTCGTCGGTCGCCCAAAGTACAACCTAACCGTCAATCCATGACACAGCAGCTCTAGAGAGCGTACCGTCATGGCTTACGACTTGCACTTGGTTAGAACTAGCAATTGGTTGGATGCCGCCGACGCCCCAGTCACCAAGGAAGATGTTGATGCGTTGCTCTTATCTGACGCCGAGCTAACCTGGTCAATGGACTACATCGAAATGAAGCTTGAGGGTGAAGCAAAGCGACCCCATTTAATCGAATGGAAGGGCGAGCCCTTTTTTGGGTGTTACAAGGACCAGATCAGGTTCAACAACTCGGATCAAGATGCGCTCATTAAGCTGATTGGTATGGCCGACGCGCTTAATGGCGCACCATGCATAAAAGCGCTCGGGAGATAGGGATTTAGCCAGTACCAGGTGGCCCCACTGATCTACCGAGTGCACTTGGTAGAACCGCTTGGAAAGATCAACGCCCACTCGCACGATGGGCCCATCGGTCAGCTCAGTCATGGCATTCTCCAGTCGAATCCGATGGGACTTTCGAGCATCCATGCTGATCCTTGGGTATCAGCGCAGAACTAGGAAAATCCCTTCGTATTCGATAGCTCTACTTCAACGCATGCAAAAGTGGATACTCGGAATGCTTCAGACGCGAGTGGTAGCTTTGAGGTGTAGATCAGGCCTCCCGGAAGCCTTGGTGCAATGACAGCATTTGGCAACTGCAGTCATTGGCATTTTGTACTTGAAAGGCTGATACCAGCCTGGACCGTCCGCTCGCGGCGACGCGCAGGACGGCTGCTCCTGGCCGAAAGGAGCCTGCCAGGGAGCGACCTCGGTAGCCAGGGATGATCATCTTCTCAGTGAATCCCTGATCGAAGCTGTCGGCGCATTGATAGCGAGCATTTGGTACAGATGATCAATGTTGCCGGTACATCCATTTCAACCGAACCAGCAGAGCCGAGGTGCTCGACTGCCATGTCTTTGAATCGTTGCGGGAAGTGCGCTCAATGACCGTGGGCTGGCTGCATCGCTACAAGCACCAGCGCCCACATGAATCGCCAGGCCGGATTCCTCCGGCCGCGTATCGTGTCAAACGTTTCCCCAGCCTCTGCTTTTAGGCGGCGCAGGAAAACGAGGATGCTTCACTGACCTACCGGGGCTCCGCCTTGATCGCCGCATTCAGGGTAGTCCACAGCTCCTTGGTGACGGGCACCATGTCCTGCCTGAAGTACCACCAGAAATGACCGCCCACGTAATTCGGGGTAGTGATCTTCATCGTGTAATAGCGGGTCAGGTACTCGGCCTTCTTGGTTTTGCGTGAGGTACCCACTTCCCCAAACCCGATCTTGGAATTGGGGAACATCACGCGCAGCTTGTCGAACACCTGCTGCCAGTTGGGCTTGAGTCCATTGCAGTCATCCTCATAGTAGGAAATCCAGACGTAATCCAGACCCTGCTTCATGTAGGCAGGGACATTGGTCTCGGCCCACTTGAACATTTCATTGGAGGCTTGAGACCAGCAGCCCTGGTTGTAGTAGAGCGTGATCGCGGCCGTTTTGTTCTGTGCCTTCACGATGTTGTAGGCGTTGGTCATCTTCGCCACCACATCGGCATTGGCCCCCAGCCACTCGCCGTTGACCTCGTTGGCTACTTCCCAAATATCCACTACATCCGACAACGCATTGAGGTATTGATTAGTCCGCTGTATGTACGCATCCACGCTGTACTGCTTGACGTAGTACGAGTCCAATATCTCACCCATCACATAGGAAACTTTGGAGATTTCCACTGCTGGCTTGCGGTAGTAGTCCGGGTTCACGAACTCATCGAAGACGATGCGCGTGGTTGGCCGGTAGGCCAGCGACGATAGGCTGCGCGTGATGTCGCCAAGCCTGCTCACATCGTCCACGGTGACGCCGTAGATCGGAGTCGGGACTATGCGGCCCGAGGGCACGCTGGTTTGAGCAGATACTACGGAGCACAGCGAGGCAATGCAGAATGGGATAAACGCTTTCATGCGGTAACCCCCAATGAAGGGTTCAATGAATTTTTTCACTTGGATCAATATGAATCGAGGCGCGGCAAGGGTAGGGTGTGAGTGCTTCTAGCTGGTTGCACCAGCTCAGATCGACCCTCAGTTGACTCTCGATAATTAGCTAAACGGGCGACTTTAGTGCATGAAATTTGGCTAACAGTGGCTAAATGAAACGAAATGCGTTCCATGAGCCAGTGCACATATCGAGCTCACAGCTCTCGGCCCTTGTTGGCGCGCTCAATGCTTTGCGGCAGCTACCAGTCAAGGAGTTGATCGCCAGCGAAATCCTCACTGGCTTCAAGGGAGGGAGAGCAAATTGCACCTGATGTTGGGGTAACGTGAGCGAGCCCTGAACACGAAGCGTTACGCGTGTTGCCTGCGGTATGAGTCATTTTCAAAATGAGCGTATCGAGGAAAATGTCACCGTGCGGTTGCCAGTCGGATGAGATGTAAGGTGCTTTATGTGGCCGCTTGTCCTTCGTTTTGCAGTCCGCTTTTGGCTGAACTCAGCCGTTCACGACCAGCAGACTGGTCAACAGCAACCGGCACAGGTGGTCAACTCAACCGGGATCAGCACACATGCTTCGCGTTGCTTGCTGCAACATGAAGTTCAAAGTCTTGCAGTGCCATGGGCCGTGCAAAAAAATACCCTTGAAAGGCAGGGCAGCCATAGTCGAGCAAGGCTAGATAGTGTTCACTGGTCTCCACGCCTTCTGCTATTACGTGCAATCCTAGACTTATTGCCAGCTTAATGATGGATTGAGCAATCAGCGCATCATTGGCATCTTGCAGTATTCCGCGTACAAAATCTTGGTCGATCTTTATTTCGAACAGTGGTAATCGTTTGAGATAGCTCAGCGAGGAGTAGCCAGTGCCAAAATCATCCAGGGAAAACTCAAGACCATAGGCTTGAAGCGCGCTCATGGTTGTCGCAGCTCCATCTACGCTTTGCAGCAAAAAGCTCTCTGTTATTTCTAGTTTTATGCGCTTGGGATCGGCCCCTGTGTTTTCCAGCAAAGCGATAGTTTGAGGGATGAAATTTTCATGTAGCAACTGTCGAGAGCTGACATTGATCGACAAGTTCAACGTCCGAAGTTGCGGGTCCAGACGCCAACGAGCCTGCTGATGCAATGCCTCTTCCATGATCCAGTTGCCGAGAGACAAAATCAGGCCGAATTCTTCTGCGACTGGAATGAACTCCGATGGGGCCACAAGGCCGTGGGTGGGATGATGCCAGCGTACGAGAACTTCAGCCCCGATGACATGTCCATCTCTATCAACCTGCGCCTGATAAAGAAGTCTGAATTGTCTTTCTCGTAAACCGTTATGCAATTCAGTCTCTAATAGTGCTCGTCGATTCATGGCCTGTTGCATTTCCGGATTGAAAAAGCACAAGGTATTGCGCCCTTTATCTTTTGCACGATACATAGCCATGTCGGCTTGCTGAAGTACCTCATCTGGAGATACTTTGGGATCATCAAGTATCGAAGCACCGATGCTGGCAGAGAAATAATGATTCTGCTTGGCAAGAGAGTAAGGCTGGCGTAGCTGTGCAAGGATGGTCTCCCCAAGCTGACGAACATCGGCTGCAGCTTCAATTGCGTTGCCGGTGAGGTCTTCGAGAATTACAACGAACTCATCGCCACCAAGACGAGCCACGATGTCCTGCTCTCGCACACCATTGCGCAAACGCTCGGCTACGTGCTGCAGCAGTAAATCACCCACCGCATGTCCCCGTGTGTCGTTGAGTGTCTTGAAGTTGTCCAGGTCCACAAACATCACGGCTAATGAATGTCCTGACTCTGTGTTGTTGACGATAGCTTGCTGAAGTCGCTCCATTAGCAGACGTCGATTTGGAAGGCCAGTGAGCGCATCATAAAATGCCAGATACCGGGCCTCATTCTCTGCAGCCTTGCTTCTGGTTATATCAATATCGATGCAGAAAATCTCCGATGGCTGTCCTGGAACTTCAATTAACGTATGGCTTGAGAACACGTCAACTCGTGATCCATCTTTATGCTGTAATTGAAACTCCCCAGAAGGGATTGGTTGTCCGAATGAGAAAATCTGCTGCATGTTCTGGCGTACCACTTCATGCATAGAGGTGGGGATGATCAAATCCAGCATATTTCGTCCTAGAGCCTCTTGCTCTAAGTATCCATAAAGCCGTTCTGAAGCCTTGTTCCAGTAGGTTGTGGTTCCATCATCCCGATATCCTTGCACAGAGATTGATGGAACATGACGTAGCAGTGATCGGAAGCGTAGTTCTGATTCACGCAACGCCGTTTCTGATTGCTTTCGCTCGGTGATGTCGCGTGCGAGGAAGATCACAGTACTAAAACCATTGACCAAAATGCCAAGAGGTTGAGTGCGTCCCTCAAAATGACGGCTTCCTCGGCTAGTCTGAATTTCATATTCGACACAGTGCATGTGACCAGATACCAGCGTGTCACGAATCAATGTCAGCAGGCGGTCTGCTTGTGGAGTGGGTATGACATCATGCATGCGTTTGCCAATTATCTGAGCAGACACAGTCATTGACGGAGTATTTTCCGGCGTGATGACTTCGATATAACGCCCTTGCTCATCCAATATCAATAGCACATCAGGGATCGCGTGAGTAATTGCATTTAGGCGTGCCGCGGTTTCCTTAAGGGATCGCTGGGCCGAAAGGTGGATTTCTAGGTCACGAAGCAGCAGTCCAAAAAGGATCGTGGCCATGGTGAATGTAATGACATAGAGCGCAGCCAAGTGTTTATTGAAGTTTTGAGCAGTTTCTTGAGGCAGAAACTGCAGAACAACTACTGACGCCAAATGTATAAATAGTCCAAAGCCTGCCAAGTTAAGCGGTGTCACATTGAGCAGAGCTTCGTTGTGAACTCGGCGGTAGATGAGTCCCATTGCAGTGCACAAAACAATGACTGAGACACCGACTGGTACTCCAACGCCACCAATCCATACACGAGCGACAGAGGCCATGGTTGCCGCGACACCTGCCACAAAGGGGCCGCCGAAGAGTCCTGCCATGCCAAGTACTACCGAGCGAGCGTCGATAACTACGCCAGGCCCTAGCACCAGAGGGGTATGCATGCCGACAACGCAAATTCCTCCAAAAAGCAGCCCGGAGAAGGTCTTTTTTGCGATGGGTTGATGCAGGCGATCACCGAGGCCATATAAGTAACACATCGCCAGCAGTAGAGCGATGCTCTTAACGAGTTCAATAAACATAAGACTGTGGGTTGCGTTCTGAGCAAGTTGCCAAGACTGCATGCATACAGTCTTGATCTCGGACGGCTTGCTTGTGGCGCCGAGAGCTCAGCAGGAGCTGCTGGAGGGTGTAGTCCAGCGCTTCAAGGCATGTGAACAGTTGTTGTTGGGGAAGGCCGCTTTAAGGTCAGGCTCAGTGAACCTCTTGCACGGCAGAAGAGGGGTGGTAGGCGCACTTTTCTTACTTCGCGGGTTAGAAGAATGCCACTGGTGTAGGACCTGAGGAGTACACACAATTAGCTCAAATCCAAGAGCACAGTTGCGCGATATATTCGCCGGCTTTGCGTCAATGCAAGTGCGAATGCCCCACGACCTCAAGGTAGCCTATGAAGCTCTATGAGAAGCTAGCAAAGGATATAGAGCAGCAGATTCACAAAGGTGTCTATCGCGAAGGAGATCGTCTCAAGTCCGTGCGAGAAACCAGCAAGCTGCGCCAAGTCAGCATCACCACGGTTTTGAGAGCCTATTTGCTGCTTGAGAGTCGTGGGCTCATCACGAGCCGTCCCCAGTCAGGTTTTTTCGTGAGCCTGCGCCACGGCTCGGGGACAACAATTCCCGAAGCTCTCGAGCGCCCCAAGCCAATTGCAATCTCGGCTTCAGTTGATGTCAGCAGGCTTGTTCTGTCCACGTTGCGAACGATCTCTGAGGGCAATGCAGTTCCATTGGGCTCACCCTACCCAGACCCGGGAGATTTTCCTTTTGACAAGCTCAGTCGCTACGCATTTGCGGCGGGAAAAGATGCGTCTCTGAGAGAGCTCAAGAATGCTCTGCCTCCCGGTCACCCTCATCTGTTGAGGCAGATTGTTCGTCGACATTTGGAGCAAGGTCTGGTTGTTGACCCGACCGAGGCCATCATTACTGTTGGCGCAACTGAAGCAATCAACTTGTGCCTGCAAGCCGTGGCTAAGCCTGGTGACTTGATCGCGGTGGAGAGCCCAACCTTCTATGCAATGCTGCATGCGATTGAACGCATGGGCATGAAGGTAGTGGAAATTCCAACGGACCCGGTTCAAGGCATCAATGTCGACATACTGGGTCAGCTCGCTCGGGAGTTGCCCATCGCCGCATGTATGGTGATGCCCAATTTTCAGAATCCGCTTGGCTATCGAATGCCTGACGAGCGGAAGCAAGCGCTGGTTCGTCTGGCAACCGAGCTCGACATGCCCATTATCGAGAACGGCGTGTACAACGAGCTCTACTATGGAGACAAGCCGCCCAGTACGCTCAAGGCATTTGATACCGAGGGTCTGGTTCTGCACTGTTCTTCGTTTTCCAAGACTCTTACCTCGGTTTATCGAATTGGTTGGGCCTTACCTGGGCGCTATCGTGACCAGGTCGAGAAGCTGAAATTTCTTAATACGTTGACCACGGCATCCATCCCCCAGGTGGCTATAGCTAAGTACCTGGAGCGCGATGGCTATGATCACCGCCTCAGGCGCATTCGCAAGACATACGCCCAGCAAGCCAGCCTGATGCGCCACGCAGTGAATCGCTTCTTTCCTGAAGGAACTCGAACTTCAAATCCGGAAGGCGGCTACGTACTCTGGGTGGAGCTGCCTCCGTCGATTGATAGCATGGACCTCTATCAGCGGGCTCTTGAGTGCAACATCACCCTCGGACCTGGCTATATGTTCTCGGTCACGAATAGCTATAAAAACTTCATACGACTCAATTACAGCAGTCCATGGTCGCGTGAAATTGAACAAGCGTTGATGACCATCAGCAAGATCGTCTCCAATTGCATGCGCTGAGAAGCTGCCTTGCCGCTCTTCATGACTTCGCTGCCATCACCAGTAGGTGAAATGGCAAGGCGAGCAACGCCATGCCGGCTACACCAGCGATCCACAGCAGGACGAACCATACGGACTGATGTTGTGACAGTCGGCGTACCCAGATTTGAATTCGAGACATATTTATCCTCCGACCAATGACATGCGAACAATCGGGTAGGCGCGTGTACCGGATGCTCGTTTTGATCGAAGCTCTGAGTACCGATCGTCACGTGAGCTCCAGTGTTTGCGCAAAACGTCCGGCAAACTCTCGGCCTTGTCGGCGTTCTTCAGCCATGGTTTCAGGTCGAGCCCCTGCGTCGCAAAAAGACAGGTATAGAGCTGACCATCCGAAGAAACTCGTGCTCTGGAGCAGTCTCCACAAAATGGCTGGGAGACGCTGGCAATGAAGCCCAGTTCTCCTCCGCCATCTGTATGCTGAAAATTCGTGGAGGTTCCATTAATCTGTCCTTGGTTGCATGGCTCAAGTGGATATCTGGACTCCACGATGGCCCGTATTTCTTGTGCCGTTACGACTCTGTCTGTCGCCCATGCGGATGCTCCTCCTACGTCCATATATTCGATAAACCGCAGCGTGATGCCGGTTCCCTTGAAGAATTGCACCAGCGGCAGGATCTGGCTATCGTTCACGCCCCTCTCGACCACCATATTGACCTTCACAGGCGCTAGCCCCGCAGCACTTGCTGCAGCAATACCTTCCAGGACACGTGCAACAGGCATGTTTGCGTCGCTCATCCGACGAAAGATGGTGTCGTTGAGCGCATCTAGACTGACAGTCACGCGATTGAGTCCTGCATCACGCAGAGCACGGGCCTTTTCGGAAAGAAGCACGCCGTTTGTGGTGAGTGCAATTTCCATGGGTTGACCATCCAGGGTTCTTAATCCAGCTAGTCGCTCGATCAGTGATTCGATCCCGCGCCGCAACAAAGGCTCACCACCAGTCAGCCGGATTTTTTTAATGCCCAGCTCGGTAAATGCCTCCGCGAGAGAGAACATCTCATCGAGGGATAGTCGTTGGTCAGCAGGGAGAAATTGGTAGTCAGAGCCAAATGTTTCGCGAGGCATGCAATACGTGCAGCGAAAGTTGCATTGGTCTATCACTGATAGACGCAGATCGTGCAGCGGACGTCCTGCCGCATCAGTCACTGCGGTGGCTGCTTTGTTTGTCGGTGCTCGTAGCATTGGGGTATTCATGACGCCTCCATAAATTTGCAAGTTGCGCCAGGCATTCATCACGCATTCATCTCGGTGGAATGACTGTTGGTTGCCGGAGCAGGAGTGCAGTTCAAGTTATCTGATACGCCCGATGAGGCTTGACTGGTTCCGGTAATGGAAGCTCACACAATTCACATACGGAGCGCTCAATATTGCGAGCCAGAGCATCTAGGGCTAAAGCGTTCGGAGCCAGGCCAAAGGGTTCCGCCACTTCACCTGCAATCGCCTCCAATGCGATCAGGGTGTAGGAGAGAAAAAGGCACAGTAATGGGGTGAACAGCTCCGTGGCATCGACCAGACCGAATGGCAGCAAAATGCAGTACGTGTAGACGGTGCGGTGCAGAAGCACGCTGTAGGCAAAGGGGATTGGTGTAGACGCAATGCGCTCGCACCCTCCAACAGCTTTGCCCATCTCGACGAGCTGAGCATCCAATGTCCAGAATTGAGTGTCCGAGACTTCTTTAGCCGCATTTAGTCGAACCAGGCGTGCACGTATCACGTGTAGAAGATCGCTGGGTTTGTAAACCTTGACAGAAAGTTTTTCGAACTGCTCCGGGTCAAGGAAGCGGCGCAGGTCTTCCGATGGATCCGTTTTTCTGAGCTCATGCTTGAGTGCATAGACCGCTGCAAAAAGCAGGTTGCTTACCTGGATTACTTGATCGCGATCTTGGATGTAGCAAAGAGTCTGCGATGTGAACTGACGCGCTGCAATCAAAAGGTTGCCCCATAAATAGCGCGCCTCTTTGAATCTGTCGTAGCTGGCCGTGTTCCGAAAGCTAAGGAAGATCGCCAAAGTCAGTCCGAACAAGGTCAGCAGCGTCGTATTTAGCGGAATTTTTTCGCCAAAAATACGCCCATGCGTCAGTACCGCCACGCAGCTGACCGTACCGATGAAGGCCAACTGAGGGACGATGGACTGCAGCACCGAGCGATCCCAGACGAACAGCAACCTCAGCCAGCTTTGTGGTGGGCGAACGATCATGGCGCATTGACTCCAAAATCCTTAGTGGTATCCAGCATCGCCATGGCGAACTTTGCCGCGGAACACTCGATACTGCATCGCGTTGTAGATCAGGATGATGGGCAGCACGATCAGAGTTCCAACCAGCGCAAATATTTGGCTTTCCGGGCTAGACGAGGCGGCCCAAATGCTCAGTGACGGAGGAACGATGTTGGGCCAGATGCTGATGATCAAGCCGGTGTAGCCCAGAAAGCACAGCGCCAGAGTGAACAGAAAAGGACGTGCCTCATGACTGCGCTTTATGGAGATGAAAATTCCTGCAGTACAAGCAATGACAAGCACTGGAACTGGTAGGAACCACCCCAGCATTCCACTTCCGAGCCAGCGATTTGCCACCGCAGGAAGGCCGAGAACCGTCCAGATGCTGACTATCGCCATCACAACAAGCAATACGACGACGAGCGGGCGCATGAGAACGCGCATGCGACGCTGCAACTCACCGTCGGTCTTGTAAATCAGCCAGCCGCAGCCCAGTGTGGCGTAGGTCACGAGTACGCCCAATCCGCAAAAGATACTGAATGACGAGAGCCAGTCGAACGGGCCTCCTGCGAACTGCTCATCAACGACGCGGGTTCCTTGCAGCAAAGACCCTAGCACCACGCCCTGACAAAACGCTGCCATTGCTGAGCCGCCCATGAAGGCGAGGTCCCAGGCATGTTGGGTGCGGCGTGCCTTGGAGCGCAGCTCGAAAGCTGCTCCACGGAACAGCAAACCGACTACCATCATGATCAATGGCAGGTAGTTGGCAGGCAGCAAGACCGAATAGGCGATCGGAAAGGCGCCATACAGGCCTGCTCCGCCCAGCACAAGAAAAGTCTCATTGCCATCCCAAACTGGAGCGACGGTGTTGAGCATGACCTGTCGTTCTTCCTTTTTTTCGAAAAAGGGAAACAGCAGTCCGATGCCGAGGTCGAAACCGTCGAGCACCACGTAAAGGAAAACACCCAGGCCAATGATGGCGGCCCAGACAATGGGTAAATCAATCATGATGTGGCTCCAGATCAGTTGAAGGACTGGAATTGGTCGCGGTTGCTCAAGCTTGGGCGCACGGAAGCGTCAAGGTGCTCCACATGTGGTTGTGGCCCTTGAGCCATCAGCTTGAGCATGTAATACACGCCCACTCCAAAGACCAGGAAATACACGACCACCAGGATCAACAAGGAAACGCCCACCTGCTGGCTACTGATGGGCGACACGGAGTCGACAGTGCGCAACAGGCCATAAACTGTCCAGGGTTGGCGGCCCACTTCGGTCGTGACCCAGCCAGCGATCAAGGCGATCAAGCCTGAGGGGCCCATGCAGAATGTGAAGCGCTGGAAGGCCTTCGACTCATACAGGCGTCCACCACGGCGTAGTGCTGCCCCCAGCACGGCCATCAGAAGCATCAGCGTTCCCAGCCCTGCCATGACACGGAACGACCAGAAAACGATGAGTGAGTTCGGCCTGTCTTCACGTGGGAATTCCTTGAGACCGCGGATTTCTCCATCCCATGAATGAGTGAGGATGAGGCTGCCCAGATGAGGTACCTTGAGGGCGTACTTCGTTTCCTCTGCTTGCATGTCGGGTATGCCGAAGAGGTTCAGTGAGGTGCCGCCTTTTTCGGTTTCCCACAGGCCCTCAATTGCAGCTATTTTTGCTGGCTGGTGCTCTCGTGTATTGAGGCCATGTGCATCGCCTACAAGAATTTGAAGAGGGACGAGCGCCAACAAGATCCAAAGCCCCATCGAAAAACTGCGTTTGACGGGATCATCACGACGGCCACGCAGCAGATGCCATGCCCCACAGGCCACCACGATCAATGCGGCAACGATGAAAGCCGCGATGGTCATATGTGCAAGGCGATAGGGAAATGATGGATTGAAGATAACCAACCACCAGTCAACAGGCACCAGCCGGCCGTCGCGAATGGCATAACCTTGTGGTGTATGCATGAAGCTGTTCGACGACAGAATCCAGAAGGTGGAGATCAGAGTGCCAACAGCGACCATCAGCGTGGCGAAGAAGTGTGCTCGTGGACTCACACGCCGCCAACCAAACAGCATGATTCCCAAGAAGCCTGCTTCTAGGAAAAATGCCGTGAGTACTTCATAGGTCAGGAGCGGCCCGGTGATATTGCCGGCAAAGCGCGAGAAGCCACCCCAGTTCGTTCCGAACTCATAGGCCATCACGACACCTGAGACCACTCCCAAGCCGAAATTGATTGCGAAGATCTTCGACCAGAAGAAAAACATGTCTTGGTAGACACGGTTTCCGTTGGCCAGCCAGCGCCACTCAAGGACCGCCAGAAAACTGGCTAATCCAATACTGATTGCGGGAAAAATAATGTGAACGGCAACAGTAAACGCAAACTGAAGTCGGGCCAACAGAAGGGCGTCAAACATTTCCATGGTGGGTCTCCTGACTTATGCAGGGCAAAATCATCCCGAGTCCTTCGCTCAGGAAGGACTGCAGTTCTCAACTTAATTCCAGCCTGCTCAGGCTGCTTGTGCCTGTTCCTGGCGAAGGACTCGTACGGGAATCGACTTGTAGGAAGGCGTTCCGCACTCTTCATCGATGTAGTCCAATGGGACCAGCACGTTAGCCTCCGGGTAGTAGGCAGCAACTGATCCTGGCGCGATGCCATACTCGATCACCGTAATTCCACCTAGTCGCAGTGAGCGATCCTTGGAGATGGTTTCGATTTCCACGAGATCGCCGTGCTCGAGGCCACGTGCGGCCATGTCAGCTGGATTCATGAACAGCACATCACGCCGCCCAAAGACGCCTCGATAGCGGTCATCGAGGCCGTAGATGGTGGTGTTGTACTGGTCATGACTGCGGATCGTGATAAGGCGAAGCACGTCGTCGTCCCAGGGGAGATAGTTTTCACGCACCCCTGGAAAAACCGAGAACATGGCTTTGCCCGAAGGGGTCGGCCATTTGCGCTCGGTCGGAGGCAAGGGCATACGAAAGCCGCCTGGGACGCGGATGCGCTCGTTGTAGTCATCGAAGCCAGGAATGGTGCGCTCTATCAAGTCGCGGATCCGGTCGTAATCATCCACTAGCCTCTGCCACTCCACCTTGCTGTCCGGGAGTGTGGCTGCAGCCATGCCGGCCACTATGGCAGGCTCGGAGCGCAGGAACTGAGAGGCTGGGCGGAGCTTGCCGGCTGACGCGTGCACCATCGACATCGAGTCTTCCACCGTGATGGCTTGACCACCACTGGCTTGTACATCCAGCTCGGTTCGACCGATCACAGGGAAGATGAAAGTTTCTTTTCCCACGAGTAGATGGGAGCGGTTGAGCTTTGTGCCGAGATGAACGCTGAGGTCAAGCTGCTTCATCGCGGGATATGCCTGTATGGGATCAGGCATGGCAACCGCGAAATTACCACCCAAGCAAATCAATACCTTTGAATGCCCGCTGACCATGGCTTGCATGGTCTTGACGGCGTCATGCCCATGTTCTCGGGGAGGTTGGAAGCCAAAGACTTCCTCGAGTTTGCCGAGGAACTCTTCGGACGGTTTCTCTGTGATGCCAACTGTGCGGTTTCCCTGCACGTTGGAGTGTCCACGTAATGGGCAGATGCCTGCGCCAGGCTTGCCAAAATTGCCTCGCATCAGCAGCAAGTCGGCGATCAGGCGCACGTTCCAGGTGCCGGTGTTGTGCTGAGTGAGGCCCATGCCGTAGGTGATGATCGTCGAGTTTGACTTTGCGTAGGCTTCCGCGACCTGTTCAAGCTGAGATTGTGTGAGGCCCGACTCCTTTTCAATCAGCTCCCATTTTGTTTCGGTCAAGTCCGCGACCAGTGCATCAAAGTTTTCTGTGTGCTCGGCAATAAAGTCTTGGTCGATGACGTTGCCTTGGCTTGCTTCCAATTCCAGCAATGCCTTCATGATTCCTTTAAGCGCAGCTGCATCGCCACCAGCCTTGACTTGAAAGTATGTTGATGCAATTGCCGTCGAACTGAACGTGGCCATCTCGATCATGTTCTGAGGGTCTGCAAAACGCTCCAGCGCCCGTTCGCGCAGTGGATTGAACACAATGATGGGTACGCCACGACGTGCGGCCTCGTGCAAGGTTCCCATCATGCGCGGGTGGTTTGTTCCAGGGTTGTGGCCCATCGAAATAATGAGCTCGGTTTTTTCGAAGTCATCTAGCGAGACCGTGCCCTTGCCAATGCCAATGGACTGTGGCAGCCCAACGCTGGTGGCTTCATGGCACATGTTGGAGCAATCGGGAAAGTTGTTGGTGCCGAACTCGCGCGCAAAGAGTTGGAATAGGTAGGCAGCCTCATTTGAGGCACGGCCCGATGTATAGAACTCAGCCTGATCTGGCGTACTTAGTCCTCGCAGCACTTGGCCTATCCGTTCAAAAGCGGTATCCCAACTTACCTCCTCGAACTTGTCTTTGGCCGGGTTATAGGTCATCGGGTGCGTGAGACGGCCGAAATTCTCGAGTTCGTAATCGCTGAGCTTGAGCAGCTCTGTCACAGTGTGCTGGTCGAAGAATTCAGGTGTCACCCGCTTGCTGGTCGCTTCCCAGGTGACGGCCTTCGCGCCGTTCTCGCAAAACTGGAAAGTTGAGCGGTGCTCCTTGTCTGGCCAGGCGCAACCGGGGCAGTCGAAGCCCGTGGGCTGGTTGGTGCGCATCAACACAATAGGAGCCTCTACGGCGTCCATTTGCTGGTGTACAGCTAGCGCTGTTGCTTTTAAGGCTCCCCATCCGCCTGCAGGAGCGTCATATTTGCGGATACCCGGTACTTCTCGTTTGGCAGTCATTAGAGCCTCCATGGTCCATAGCGCATTGCGCAGTTCTCTGAATTGACGCTAATCAATGTATTGAAATAATTGCTCCAGGCAAGAGATCAGTTAATGCGAAAAAAAAAGAGCACAGTTGAATCGGATACGGAATTTTTATCTTCCGTGGGTAATGGTGGTCGAGGCATCTACCATGAAGACAGCAGATCTGAGAGAGATAGAAATTGATTTTTATAACCGGTGCAGATGTGAATATTTCGATGCCATTTTTTTTGGGGTTTTGAAATTATTCAAAAAGAATTTATATTGTGTTTTCAGTGAAAATGCTTATTTTTAGATATTGTTAATATTGATTGATAATTAAATGATTTTAAATAAATGACATATCTTGTAAGTTAATTTTTAATTGATGAATAATGTTTTTAATAATGCTATTTTTTGCGGGTGATGAATTTCTCTGGAGTGGTTAATACCATTGGCAGCGATATCTCTTTATTCTTGCGGCGTTGCTGCATTGATGAGAGGGTCTTGTTGTGCGACAGCGCCCTAGCAGATGCCGTCGATGCCTCCACTTGGGAGCAGATAGACACGCTTTTTACGGCAACTTTCTGCGGGAAATCAGATTTTTCTTATAAAGAACCATGGGCTTCAGCAGTACTCTTTGCGGGAATGTGTATTGGCTCATTCGAGACGGTCTGACAGAAGAGGTTTTTCGTTCCGGCCCCT
>NZ_BBVD01000030.1 GCF_000964545.1 Comamonas thiooxydans
AAGGTGCGGAACGAAAAACCTGCACTCTCAGGGCGCCTCGAATGAGCCAATGCACGTTCCAGTCCAGATTACCGCTGGGGGCGTTGTTGCACAAATTGCTGGCTAAGGTGAGGTCCTGCGGCGCGGCGAGGATGCGCGTGGTGACGAAGCCGCGAACGACGACAGCGTTCTGCACGCGCGCCATGACCATGTTGATGCCGTTGGTGCCGAGGCAGCGCCCCGTGGCGAAGTCATTGCCGGGGTCGGCCGCTTTCAGGGACCAGAAGAATCTGTGGGCGTCTTCGCCATCAAGCCAGATGCGTTCAATCGGGAAGCATGGCGTTTCGTCCGGTGGAAGCCGGTCCGGCGGCGGAGCCTGCGCCGCGTTCTCCTGCGCAGCACTGTTTTTCGTTTGTGCGGACGCCGGCACCATCAGCGCCAGCAGGCCGAACAAGGCCCAACGCGCCTGTCGAAGCCAAGCTCCCATCCCATCTCCTTTTGCACGCGTGAGGAAACACGCTGCGGCCCTGCACGAACGCCGGGGTTCGCCGTGACCGTTTGATCTGAAATGGGCAAGGATAGGAACGGACTCGAGCGATCGGGATAAGAAGATTCTTAAAAATGGCCGTGGGGATGCGCCGGTACGGCGCAGCGCTGGCCAAACGAAGCGCAATGGTCTTCGTTTCGACGAGCTTTGCGCTTTTTGGCCTTTGATGTCGCGCATATGAGTTTTTATGGCGGGCGGCTTCACAGACGAAAACGCGGGCTTGCGCGAGCCATGGCGGATTCAGACCGGCCTTCCGCACCCCGAGCTGGCAGCCGCAGAAACACACCAATACAGGTATTAACCCGAATAAAGTCACTGAAACTGGCTAGAATCGCGCCCATCCCGCGGGAGAGCGGAGCCTTTCGAGGGTTCCCGCCGAAGGCGCAAACTCCCATAATCGCTCAGGCAATAAGTACCGCAGGTGGGTCTGACAGGACCCGGATATCGCCAACTGGAGAGCAGCCCGCAACCACAAGCTGCAGGGCTCACCGAAGGGGCAAGCATGTCCACCGCGAAGGTGCTCATGCGCAACTCTCAGGTAAAAGGACAGCGGGAGAGGCAAGCCGGACATTCCCGCCGATGTGAGTGGCTGGTCTATTTTCAAGTGCCTTCATGCTTCCTTCCGTCTCTTTGCTGGACTCGTTCCAGGCCTCCAACTTCACCGTCATGCTGGTCATCTATCTGGTGGCCATTACCGCCGAAGCCATGTCCGGCGCACTCGCCGCAGGCCGGCGCAATATGGATATCTTCGGCGTCGTCGTCATCGCCTTTGTCACTGCCCTGGGAGGCGGCACCATCCGCGACATGGTACTGGGCCACTACCCCATCGGCTGGACCCAGCACCCTGAATATGTGTATCTGGTCATCAGCTTCGGTCTGCTGACCACCGTGATTGCACGCCATATGCACAGGCTCAAGCAGGTGTTTTTGCTGCTGGACGCCATGGGACTGATCGCCTTTTCGCTGATCGGCTGCAATACCGCGCTGGAGCTGGGCTACCCAACCATCGTCATCATCATGGCCGGCATGATTACCGGCATCAGCGGCGGCATCTTGCGCGATGTGCTCTGCAACCAGGTCCCCGTGGTGTTCCGCCGCGAGCTGTATGCCAGCGTGTCGCTGTCCGTATGCCTGATGTTCCTGGGCCTGCGCTATCTGGATGTCAGCCCCAATATCAGCACCATCGTGTGTTTTGCCGGCGGTCTGGCCTTCCGTCTGGCCGCCATTCGTTTCAAATGGCGCCTGCCGGTTTTTTCGTACCAGCAGCGCTGGGAGTGATAGAGACTCCCCCCTCTCTTGCTACGCAGGAGGGGGACGCAGCCATCGCTGCGGGGCGGCCCTTGCTTGGCTGCTCTGACCTAGACTGCGCCATGCATTACCCATGTAGTTTCACTTTCCATGTCTGAACCGATCACATGGATGCCGGATGGCACCCCCTACAACACCCGATTTGGTGATCGCTATCACAGCGAGCTGGGCGGCCTTGACCAGGCCCGCCAGGTTTTTCTCGGTGGCTGCGATCTTCCAGCTGCCTGGGCCGATGCAGCGCAGTGGCGCATTCTGGAAACCGGCTTTGGCTTCGGTCTGAATTTCCTGGTCACCTGGGCGGCATGGAAAGCCGACCCCAGACGCCCGCGCATTCTGCATTTTGTCTCGGTGGAGGCCTACCCTGTCTCGCGCGAGGATCTGCTCGCGTTTTTACCGGCCGATGGGGAACTGCGCCCGCTTGGCGAACAACTGGCCGAGCAATGGTGGGGACTGCTGCCCGGCGTGCATCGCCTTTCCTTTGATGACGGCCAGGTGCTGCTGACGCTCCATATAGGCGATGCCAGGACCATGCTGCGCAAGCAGCAGATGACGGCTGACAGCGTATATCTGGATGGCTTCTCTCCTCAACTCAACCCCGAGATGTGGGATGAAGATGCCATGAAGAACATCGCCCGCCATTGCCGCCGTGGCACGCAGCTTGCCACTTGGTGCGTGGCCGGCCATGTGCGCCAAGCGCTCAAGGCTCAGGGTTTTGACGTCAAGAAGCGCGTTGGCGTGCCGCCCAAGCGCCATAACCTGCATGCAGCCTACAACCCGGCCTGGGAGCCGCGCCATCGCCCTGACGGCCTGCCTGCGCCCGTGGGCCAGGCCGGCCGCTGCCTGGTGCTGGGTGCTGGCCTGGCTGGTGCCGCCGCTGCCGCCAGCCTGGCAAGACGCGGCTGGGAAGTGACGGTGCTGGATGCGGCGGCCGAGCCTGCGGCAGGAGCTTCAGGCCTGCCAGCCGGCTTGTTTTGCCCGCATATTTCGCCCGATGACAGTGTTCTGTCGCGCCTGTCCAGAAGCGGCGTACGCACAACGCTACAAAATCTGCAGCAACTGAGCCAAGCGCAAAAGTTGCATCCAGCCCAGGACTGGGCCCATGGCGGCGTGCTGGAGCATGACCTGAACGAGCCCTCTCATCTGCCCAGGTCATGGCTGCAACCCGGCAGCGAGACATTCCCCTGGGGTCAGCACTGGAGTACGCCTGCGCTGCCGGCTCAGCTGGCTGCGGCAAAGCTGCCTGCAGACAGCCACGCCGTCTGGCATGAGCAGGCTGGCTGGGTACGCCCCGCACAACTGGTGCGCGCGCTGCTGCAAGCCCCCGGGATTCATTGGCAGGGCCATGCCCGAGCTTCACGGCTGGTGCACGATGAAGTGCGCAACATCTGGCAAGTGCTGGATGCCCGGGGCCAGACCCTGGCCCAAGCCCCCATGCTGGTGCTGGCCCTGGGCCCGGACACCAAGCCCTTGTTGCAAGCCAGCGGCCTGGCAGCAGGGGAGTGGGAGCTGCAAGCCATACGCGGCCAGGTCAGCGTGGCCGAGCATGATGCCGGGACGCTGGCGGCCATGCCGCCCTTCCCCGTCAACGGTCATGGCAACCTGGTGCCGGACTTTCCCTCGGCCAACCAGGCCGGCGCACACCAGTGGATCATGGGATCGACCTTCGAGCGCGATGTGACCGAGCTGCCGCCCACCGCTGCCGACCAGCAGGCCGCCCATGCCAGCAATGGCGAAAAACTGGGCGCTTTGCTGCCCGGGTGCAGGCAGACGCTGAGCTCCTTCTTCGATGCGGACCAGCGGCCCGCCACCTGGGCGCGCCTGCGTTGCGCGGCCTATGACCGTCTGCCGCTGGCAGGTCCCGCCGGGCAGTCAGCCACCGATCTACCGGGCCTGTGGGTGCTGACGGGGCTAGGCTCACGCGGGCTGACGCTGTCCATGCTTTGCGGCGAACTGCTGGCGGCACGCCTGCATGGAGAGCCGCTGCCGCTGGATGCCAGGCTGGCTCAGGCCCTGGGTACGCAGCGCCTGTGGAGCCGCGCCCTGCAACATCCCAGGTAAGCCACTCGCAAAAAAAGCACACAGCGCTTACGGAGAAGCGCTGTGTGCCGTTTCAGGCCTGATTCCGAAGCCGGGTTTATTCGCTGCTTAACGATGCCACGGTGACCAGGGGCTCCAGTTTGGTCGCCAGCACCTTGTCCAGCGTCTTGCCGTCCATGTCCACGACTTCAAAGCGCCAGTCTTCCCACTCCACCACGTCGGCTTCGGTAGGCACGCGGCCCAGCAGCAGCATGATCATGCCGCTCAAGGTGTGATAGCGGCCGCGCTCTTCCTCGGGCACGGTATGCAGGCTCAGGCGGTCCTTGAGTTCGGGCACGGGAATATGGCCGTCCAGCAGCCAACTGCCGTCTTCGCGCTGCACGGCCCAGCTGGTTTCGGGATCACGCGGCTGGAATTCGCCGGTAATCGCCTCGATCAGGTCCTGCAGCGTGACAATGCCCTGCACCTCGCCGTACTCGTCGATCACAAAGGCCATATGCAGATCGGAGGTACGGAAGTTGTCCAGCAACTCCATGCCGGTAATGGTCTCGGGCACATAGAGGGCAGCCTGCAGAGGCTGGTCCTTGAGCGCCTGCTTGCCCTTGTTGCGCACGGCCTGCGTCAGCCACTGGCGGGCATTGAGCACGCCCACGATATTGTTCATATCGCCACGCACGACCGGGAAGCGCGCGTGGTCGGCCTGTTCGACACGGGCCAGGGTCTCTTCCAGGCTCTCGTCGATATCGAGACAGATGACATCGCTGCGCGGCACCATCAGCGAGCCGATCTGGCGATCGTCCAGACGGAACACATTGCGCACCATGGTGTGCTCCTGCGACTCGATCACGCCGGCCGTGTGGCCTTCCACCAAAATGGCCTGGATTTCCTCTTCGGTCACCACGCTGCCATTGCTTTCCTTGACGCCCAGGACCTTTAGCAGGCCGCGCGTCGATGCCGACAGCAACCAGACAAAGGGTTTGGTGGCCAGGGCCAGAAAGTTGATGGGACGCGAGATCAGGCGCGCCAGGGCCTCGGGATGGGTCTGGCCCAGGCGCTTGGGAACCAGCTCGCCCACGACGATGGAGAAGTAGGTGATCAGCACCACCACCAGGCCGGTGGAGAGGTAGTCGGCATATTTCTGGGTCATGCCCAGGGTGATCAGCCAGTTCTCCAGCGGGCCGGCCAGAGCCGCCTCGCCGACGATGCCGTTGAGCACGCCGATGGAGGTGATACCGATCTGGATGGTGGAGAGGAAACGCGTCGGGTCCTCACCCAATTTAATAGCAGCTGCCGCGCCGCTGTCGCCCTCATCCACCAGTTTCTGCATGCGGGTTTTGCGGGCGGTGACCAGCGCAATTTCCGACATGGCGAAGACGCCGTTCAGACAGATGAGAGCGAAAAGTATGGCTATTTCCATAGTCAGGCACCCGCTTTCAATCCAGGCGCCTCAATCATTGAACAAGCCTTGATTCTAGAGAATGCCCGGCACAGGGGCGCTCACAAAATGCAAGCGCGCAGAAAGGAAATTGGTTCAGGTGCTCCGTACGAGCGTTCTGGCAGCCCTTCACATATTCATTCAGATATATATGAAGCACTAAATAATCGTTTGTTTTTATATAAAGCCTCTCTACAGTTCTGACCAACGATCAAAGTGCAATGCCACCCGAGGCAAGGCATCCGCTCCACGGAAGAACTGAAGACATGTATCAATACACCGATTTCGACAAAGCGTTCGTCAAGCAACGCGCCGACCAGTTCCGTGACCAGCTCCAACGCTGGCAGGCAGGCAAGCTCACGGAAGACGACTTCCGCCCGCTGCGTCTGCAAAACGGCTGGTATGTGCAGCGCTACGCCCCCATGCTGCGCGTGGCCGTGCCCTACGGCGAAATCAACTCGGCCCAGATCCGCGTGCTGGCCAAGGTGGCCCGTGAGTACGACGAGCCCGAGGCCGAAGTCTTCAAACAAGCTCTGGAAGGCCAGGGCAAGCTGGGCACGACCTATCTGCCCAAGAACTGCGCCCACTTCACCACCCGCACCAATGTGCAGTTCAACTGGATTCCGCTGAGCAAGTCCGCCGACGTGATGGATCTGCTGGCCTCCGTGAACCTGCACGGCATCCAGACCAGCGGCAACTGCATCCGCAACACCACCACCGATGCGCTGGCCGGTATCGCACCCGACGAGATCATCGACCCCCGCCCCTACGCAGAAATCCTGCGTCAGTGGACCACGCTGCACCCCGAGTTCGCGTTTCTGCCACGCAAGTTCAAGATCGCCATCACCGGCGCCAGCGAGGACCGCGCCGCCACGGGCTGGCATGACGTGGGCCTGCACATGGTCAAGAACGAAGCCGGTGAGATCGGCTTCAAGGTCTTCGTGGGCGGCGGCATGGGCCGCACGCCCGTGATCGGCACCGTGATCCGCGAGTTCCTGCCCTGGAACCAGATCATGAATTACATCGAGGCCATCGTCCGCGTCTACAACGAGCTGGGCCGCCGCGACAACAAGTACAAGGCCCGTATCAAGATACTGGTCAAGGCCGAAGGCCAGGCCTATATCGACGCCGTGGAAGAGGAATTCCGCCAGATCGTCGAAGTGGACGGTGGCCCTCACACCGTGCCCCAGGCCGAGTTCGATCGCGTGGCCGCCATGTTCACCACGCCCGCTCTGCCCGTGGTGGCCGATGCCGCAGGCGATGAGCAGGCCCTGATTGCCCAGACCGCCAAGGAACCCGCTTTTGCACGCTGGATTGCCCGCAACGTCCACGCCCACCGCGTGGCCGGTTTGCGCGCCGTGACCCTGTCCTTCAAGCGTGTCGGCCAAGCCCCCGGCGATGCGCAAAGCGAACAGCTCGACGCACTGGCTCATCTGGTGGACAAGTTCTCCGCCGGCGAAGCCCGCGTGACGCACGACCAGAACGTGATGCTGCCCTGGGTGCAGGTCGGCCAGCTGCATGCACTGTGGACGGAGGCCAAGGCCCTGGGTCTGGCCAGCACCAATGTGGCGCTGCTCACCGACATGATCGCCTGCCCCGGCGGCGACTTCTGCGCGCTGGCCAATGCCCGCAGCTTGCCGATTGCCGACGCCATCACGGCCCGCTACCAGGATCTGGACGAACTGGACGACATCGGCGAAATCGATCTGCACATCAGCGGCTGCATCAACAGCTGCGGCCACCACCACAGCGGCCATATCGGCATTCTGGGCGTGGATAAGGACGGCAAGGAGTGGTATCAGGTCACGCTGGGCGGCTCCGACGGCTCGACCCTGTCCGGCCAAGCCGTGGCCGGCAAGGTCATCGGCCCCTCGTTCAGCGCAGCCGAAGTGCCCGATGTGATCGAAGCCGTGCTGAGCACCTATCGCGACCTGCGCCAGCCCGGCGAGCACTTCATCGACGCCGTGCGCCGCATCGGCCTGGATCCCTTCAAGGAGGCCGGCAAGGCAGCCCGCCACCCTGTGGAAGCCGAAGAAGAAGCGCTGGCCTGAAGCCATAAGAACAAGGATAGAGTCATGAAAATTCTGGCAAGCAACGAATACCAGGCCCCCACCGAAAGCACCGGCAATGTGCTGGTGCTGGCCAACGATGTGAACGCCCTCGAGGTGAATCTGGACGGCATCGCACAGGTGGATCTGTATTTCCCCAACTTCACCGATGGCCGCGCCTTCAGCCAGGCCTATCTGCTGCGCCGCCGTCTGAAGTTTGCAGGCGACATCCGTGCCACCGGCGATGTGCTGATCGACCAGCTGGTTCAGATGGAGCGCACGGGCTTCAGTAGCGCCGTGCTGCGCGAAGGCGTGGACGCCGCCGATGCCCAGCGCCAGTTCGAGCGCTTTGGCGGTTTCTACCAGGCCGATGCCGTGCACACGCAACCCCATTTCGTAGAGGTGCAAGCATGAGCCAGCTCGCCCCCGTAAGCACCCTCGACCTGGATCTGGCACAAATCAATGCCGAACTGGGCCGCGACGCCCAGGCGCTGGTGAACTGGGCCGTGGGCCTGAGTCAGCCCACCATAGTCACGACCAACTTCCGCCCCTTCGAGGCGGTGATCCTGCACATGGTCACGCGCGCCAACCCCGACGTGCCTGTGGTCTGGATGGACAACGGCTACAACACCGAAGCCACCTATCGGTTTGCCGATGCGGTGACCAAGCAGCTTGGGCTCAACCTCAAGATCTACCTGCCGCTGCGCTCACGTGCCCACCGCGAAGCCGTGGAAGGAGCCACGCCGGCGCTGGACGATCCGCGCCATGCGGCCTTCACAGAAGAAGTGAAGCTGGAGCCCTTTGCCCGCGCCCTGCGCGAAACCGCACCCAAGGTCTGGTTCACCGCCCTGCGCGCCACCGACACCGCCGTGCGAGCACAGATGGAGCCCGTCAGCATCAATCCCGACGGACTGATCAAGGTTGCGCCGCTGCTGCACTGGTCGTCCAAGGAGCTGTACGAATACTGCGAAAAGCACGGCCTGCCCAACAACTTTGACTATGTGGACCCGACCAAGGGTGAAGACAACCGCGAATGCGGACTTCATTTGAGTCACTGACGTGCTCCCCCTGGGCCGCTTTGCGGCTTCCCCCTCTCTCTTCGGGAGGGGGACGGCAGCCTCGCCGCAAGGCGGCTCTTGCTTGCTGCCCCTGGAATTGCAGCGCGCCCGTTTTGTAAGCCGTCGATTTAAAAAGATAGCTGATAGCCCAATATCTATAAGCGCTACAGCATTATTTGATTGGATAAAAAATGAACGCTCGTGTGGATACTTCCGTGTTGAGCCATCTCAGCAACCGCCACCTGGATGCACTGGAAGAAGAAACCATTTTCATCCTGCGCGAAGTGGCCGCAACTTTTGAACGCCCCACCCTGCTGTTTTCGGGCGGCAAGGATTCGCTGGTCATGCTGCGCTGCGCCGAAAAGGCCTTCGGCGCGGGCCGCATTCCCTATCCCTTGCTGATGATCGACACCGGCCACAACTTCCCCGAAGTGACCGATTTCCGCGACCAGCGAGCCAAGGAACTGGGCGCCGAGTTGATCGTGCGCAGCGTGGAAGACTCCATGGCACGCGGCACCGTGCGTCTGGCACACCCCGGCGAATCGCGCAATGTGCACCAGTCGGTGACGCTGCTGGAGGCGATTGACGAGTTCCGCTTCGACGCCCTGATCGGCGGCGCGCGCCGCGACGAGGAAAAGGCCCGCGCCAAGGAGCGCATCTTCAGCCACCGCGACAGCTTCGGCCAGTGGCAGCCCAAGGCCCAGCGCCCCGAACTGTGGACGCTGTTCAACACCCGCATTGCACAGGGCGAGCATTTCCGCGTCTTCCCCATCAGCAACTGGACCGAGCTGGACGTGTGGCAGTACATCGCCCGTGAAAACATCGCCCTGCCATCGATCTACTACACCCACAAGCGCGATGTGGTGGAACGCAAGGGCCTGCTGGTGCCCGTGACCGAACTGACCCCGCCGCGTGAGGGCGAGGAAGTCGTGCAGCGCGATGTGCGTTTCCGTACCGTGGGCGACATCACCTGCACCTGCCCCGTGGAAAGCACGGCAGCAACGGCCGAAGACATCGTGATCGAAACCCTGGCTGCCGAGGTCAGCGAACGGGGTGCGACGCGCATGGACGACAAGACCAGCGAAGCGTCCATGGAAAAGCGCAAGAAAGACGGGTACTTCTAAGGCATCCCCTGAGGCGCTACGCGCCTTCCCCTTCTCTGGAGCTTCGCTCCGGAAGGGGACGACACCCTCGGTGCGCGGCGGCGCTTCCTCGGTGTCTCTGAGTTGGGACATGTCGGTTTTTAGAAAGAATGCGATGACTGAGACTATTAATTCCGTAGCTGCTAGCGCAAACCCATCAAGCGCTTCAGGCCAATTTGATGCACATAACAGCAGCGCGCTGCGCTTTATCACCTGCGGCTCGGTCGATGACGGCAAGAGCACGCTGATCGGTCGCCTGCTGGTGGATACCCGCGCCGTGCTGCAGGATCAGCTGGCCGGCGTCACCAAGTCCGGCGAAACGGATCTGGCACTGCTGACCGACGGCCTGGCCGCCGAGCGCGAGCAAGGCATCACGATCGATGTGGCCTACCGCTACTTCGCCACCGAGTCGCGCAAGTTCATCATTGGCGACGCTCCCGGTCACGAGCAGTACACACGCAATATGGTGACGGCAGCATCGAGCGCCGATGCCGCCGTGGTGCTGGTCGATGCCACCAAGCTGGACTGGAAGAATGCCGATCTGGAGCTGCTGCCCCAGACCCGCCGCCACAGCCTGCTGGCCCATCTGCTGCGCGTGAATTCGCTGGTGTTTGCCGTCAACAAGCTCGACGCCGTGCAGGACCCGGCCCTGGCCTTTGCCCATATCAGCGCCGCGCTGCAGAAGTTCACAGCCTCCGCAGACATCAAGATCACGGCCACCGTGCCCGTGTCCGCGCTCAAGGGCTACAACGTGGTCAACAGCACCGACGGCTGGGCCGGCTACCACGGCCCCAGCCTGCTGCAACTGCTGGAACAACTGCCCAACACGCCCACCGACAGCGATCTGGCGCTGGCCTTCCCCGTGCAGTGGGTGGAGAAATTCTCTTCTTCGTCCGACACCAGCCAGGGCCGCCGCGTGTTCTGGGGCCGTGTCGCCACGGGCGTGGCCCGGGTCGGTGCCCAGGTGCAGATTCTGCCCAGCGGCCAGCTCGCGACCGTGGCCCAGGTCATAGACCACGCCCGCGCGCCCAAGGAAGTGGCTGCCGGCCTGTCCGCCGGCATCACGCTGGACCGCGAGGTCGATGTCTCGCGCGGCGACTGGATCATTGCCGCTCCCGTGCAAGCCGAAGTTGCCGAGGATGATTTTGATGCTCCTGCTGCCGCAAGCCCCTGGCCCAGCAGCCGCGAGATCACCGCCACCGTGGCCTGGATGGACACCGAACCCCTGGTGCCTGGTCGCGTTTACTGGGCGCTGCATGGCCATCGCTGGGTCAAGGCCAAGGCACGCCGCTTGGTGCACCGCCTCAATATCAATACACTGGACAAGGAAGACGCGCAGCAGCTCGAGGCCAATGCCATCGGCCAGGTGGAGCTGGTGCTGCAAGAAGCCATTCCGGCCGCACCTTTCACCCAAGCCCGCCAGCTGGGCTCGCTGATTCTGGTGGACACCGCCAGCAATGCAACGGCCGGTGCTGCGCTGGTGAACTGAAGCCAATGAAGACAGGGCCGCAACCGCGATCTGGCCGCCAAACCAGATCTCCATACGGCCTTATCCAGCCAGGCACTGGCGCTGCGCGGGAAAAAACCTAAAATCACGGGGTTTTACCAATCCCCACCCAAGAAGAAGATTCTCAATGACTCACGTCGTTACCGAAAACTGCATCAAGTGCAAGTACACCGATTGCGTGGACGTTTGCCCCGTGGACTGCTTCCGTGAAGGCCCCAACTTTCTGGTGATCGATCCCGATGAGTGCATCGACTGTGCCGTCTGCATTCCCGAGTGCCCGGCCAATGCCATCTTTGCCGAAGAAGATGTGCCTGCAGATCAACTGGCCTTCATCAAGCTGAACGTGGATCTGTCCCAGCTCAAGAGCTGGAAGAGCATCACCAAGCGCAAGGCTTCGCTGCCCGACGCCGACGAGTGGAATGGCAAGCCGAACAAAGTGGATTTGCTGGAGCGCTAAGCCGGTCAGGGCGCGGACTGCGCTACGCTTGCCTGCATGAGCCTGTCCAACGCAACGACCAACGCTTCCCTCTCGCTACAACCCGCCGTGGAAACCGACGCCATCATCATTGGCGCAGGTCCGGCGGGTTTGTTTCAGGCCTTCCAGCTTGGCCTGCAGGGCATTCAAGCCCATTTGATCGATGCCCTGCCCCATGTGGGCGGCCAGTGCAGCCAGCTCTACGCGCACAAGCCCATCTACGACATTCCCGGCATTCCCGTCTGCACGGGCCTGGAGCTGGTGCAACTGCTGGAAAAGCAGATCGCACCCATGCAGGTGACCCGCCATCTGTCCCAGCAAGTACAGACCCTGCAAGCCCTCGACGACGGACGCTGGCAGGTCGGAACCACGGCAGGCGCAATGTTCCACACCCGTACCGTCTTCATCGCCGCAGGCGTCGGCGCGTTCGTGCCCAAGGCCCTCAAGGCGCCAGGAGTGGATGAGCTCGGCACGGGTCAGCTGCACTATCACCCGCAGCAGCTGGATATGACTGCAGGCCGCCAGGCGCTGGTCTATGGCGGCGATGAGGAAGCCGTAGCAGCAGCCATTGACTGCAGTTCAAGCGCGGCCAGAACCGTTCTCATGCACCGCCGTGACAGCTTCAATGCCGAGCCGGCGCAACTGACCCGGCTGCAGCAGTTGCGCGAGTCTGGCGCTGTCGAAGTGATGATCGGCCAGATCACCGAGGTGCGGCACGGCGATGGCCTACTGGAGTCCGTGCAATGGATGGACGGTGAGGGCAATGAACATCTGCAGCCTGTCGAACAGTTGCTGGTCTACCAGGGCATTTCACCCAAGCTGGGCCCTTTGACGGACTGGGGACTGGCACTGGAGCGCAAGCAACTGGCCGTGGATCCGGCAACGCTTGCCACCAGCGCCCCGGGGATTTATGCCATTGGCGACATCGTCAGCTACAGCGGCAAGAAACGGCTGATCCTTTGCGCCTTCCACGAGGCCACCATGGCCGCGTTCGCGGCAGCCGAATACCTGCAAGGCAGCAAGCCTTTGCTGGAATACACGACGACCAGCGCTCGCCTGCATGCCATCTTGGGCGTGTCCCACTGAAAAGCCGCCAGTGTCCTGCCTCGGACTCCTTGGAGTCCGCAGCTTCTGAGGCTGGCATAAAAAAACCGCTATCCCTCGGGATAGCGGTGTAAATCACGACGGGGTCAGACCCCACCGCGCGCACTTTGATCTCGGCTCAATGGCCATGTGCCGGCTTGACCGGAATGATGGGCACTTCCTTGCCTTCCTTGTCGTAGACCTTGCCACCTTCGACGCGGTCCCCATCGGCCAGGGCTTCAAGCACATGCTGGCTCAGGGCGCGGCCATAGCCGGCTTCAAAGACAGAAGGCTGATCGGAATTGCCTTGTTTGAAGTGGTTGTAGAGCAGGTTCAGGGTCACGGCAACCAGGGCCGTTGCGCTGATGCCCGAGTGGAAGATCGTGGCAAACCATGCAGGGAACTGGTCATAGAACTTGGGAGCCACCACCGGCAGCAGGCCCGCGCTCACCGAGGTGGCAACAATGATCAGATTCATATTGTTGTTGTATTCCACCTTGGCCAGGGTACGGATGCCGCTGGCAGCCACGGTACCGAACAGCACCAGACCGGCACCGCCCAGCACGGAGGGAGGCACGCAGGCCACGATGCGGCCCATCACCGGCAACACACCAAACACGATCAGGATCAGGCCGGAGAAAGCCACCACGAAGCGGCTCTTGATTCCGGTCACAGCCACCAGGCCCACGTTCTGTGCAAAAGCGCTTTGCGTGAAGCCGCCGAAGATGGGGGCCACGATGCTGGAGAGCATGTCGGCGCGCAGACCATCACCCAGACGGCGACCGTCCACGGGGCTGTCCACGATTTCGCCCACGGCCAGCACGTCGGCCGAGGTTTCCACCAGGATCACCAGAATCACGATGAACATGGAGATGGTGGCCGCCATGTCGAAAGTGGGCCAGCCGAAGTGCAAAGGCGTAGGCACCGCAAAAATGGGGCCGTTGAACACCTGCGAGAAATCGGCCTTGCCAATGAAGACGGCCGTGATGGTACCCACCACGATCGCCACCAGAATCGACAGGCGCGACAGCATGGCATTGCCCAGCTTGCTGAACAGCAGCACCATGAACAGCGACAGACCGGCCAGACCGATATTGCCCATGCTGCCGTAATCAGCAGACTTGGCATTGCCGCCCATGGCCCAATGCGCAGCCACAGGCATCAGCGACATGCCGATCACCGTGATCACGCAGCCATTGACCAGCGGCGGAAAGAACTTGGTGATGCGCGAAAAAACCGGCGCAATGATCAGGCCCAGTACCGAGGCGTACATGACAGCTCCCAGCACGCCCTGCATGCCGCCCCCGGTGTGCAGAATGCTGACCATGGTGGCCACGCCTGCGAATGAAACACCTTGAACCAGAGGCAGACGGCAGCCGAAGAAAGGGATGCCCAGGGTCTGCAGCAAGGTTGCCACACCACCCATGAACAGGCAGGCGGTCACCAGCAGACCGGCATCGGCAGCGGACATGCCAGCCGCTTCAGCGACGATCAGAGGCACCGCCACGATGCCGCCGTACATGGTCAACACATGTTGCAAGCCATACATGAGGTTGGCTGTGACGCCAAGATTCTCATCTTCGGGGCGCTTGACGGCCGCATCCCTGGATGCTCCGGTCTGATCGTTCATCTTTGTCTCCTAAATTACCTACTCACCAAGGCTCTAGAGGCCTTTCGCTCTGTCCGGTCGACTTGCAGCATCTCTTTCGGCAGCGATCTTTTCCGATCACCCCGGCGAGGCCTTGTGCTGCAGCCAGTCGCTCTTCTTCGAGAGCGATCCGACCTATAGAAAAGAGCAAACCACTCTTTCATTCACCCAAGTCAGTCTTTCAATCTCCCTTGATTGCAGGACATCCGCCGGACGGACTATTCCATTACGCAATCAAAGCCATACCCAGAAGGGCATGAGTCGAGACTGTACGTTGCCAGGACACCAAAATTGTCTACAGTTTTGTATACAAAGTGCTGACCAGAACCTTTCCAAAGCAAAAAAGCACACTCATTGGCTGCGATCGGGCACTGGAAATTGACACAGATCATGCCCAACCAGGCATTCATGCCCTCTATAAAGAACAAAAGGATGCAAGACACATTCCCAGTTGTGTCTTGCATCCAGCAGAGAAGAGAAAAGAGAGATCTGGAGCGCTTGTCAGTGGCCGCTCAGTCTTCCTCGGCCTGAGCGATGCCGGGAAACAGCACATCGGTAAAACCGAAACGGCTGAAATCGCGCACCCTCATCGGATAGAGCTTGCCCCAGAGGTGGTCGCACTCATGCTGGACCACGCGCGCGTGAAAGCCCTCCACCGTGCGGTCAATCGGGTCGCCGTAGATATCAAAGCCGGTGTATCGCACCTTGTTCCAGCGTGGCACCATGGCTCGCAGACCGGGAACAGACAGACAGCCTTCCCAATCCAGCTGCTCCTCTTCACCGATGGGTGTGATGACTGGATTGATCAGCACGGTACGGGGCACTATGGGGGCATCCGGATAACGGGGATTGGGCTCGCCCGAGCCAAACACCACCATCTGCAAATCCTCGCCGATCTGCGGCGCCGCCAGGCCGGCACCGTTGGCAGCATGCATGGTATCCAGCAAATCCTTGAGGAGCAGATGCAGCGCATCCGTATCAAATTCAGTCACCGGCTTGGCAAGCCTCAGCAGACGGGGATCACCCATCTTCAAAATGGTACGTACAGTCATATATCAATACGGCGTGCAGCAACCACCGGGCCACCGCACTGTTCAATCATCAAAAGCATAGCGCCGCCGCCAATCCACGTGAACGATGCGGCCTGTTCAGGTATCAGGCACAGAGAATTTAATGAAATTGTGATGAACTTCCTGCGAGCTCATTTTTACACCCTATAATCTAGGTCTTCTTCCTCAATAGCTCAGTCGGTAGAGCGCCGGACTGTTAATCCGTAGGTCCCTGGTTCGAGCCCAGGTTGAGGAGCCAAGAATTTCGATGCTTTGCGGATATCAAAGCA
>NZ_BBVD01000029.1 GCF_000964545.1 Comamonas thiooxydans
GCCTGCGCTTTTGATGACTTGCCTGAGTCTCTGGTGCTCGACGAGAACGTCGATACGTCGCTTGCAAAAGAGTTCCTGCTCAATGCTGAAGGCTCGCTGGAAATCGTGAAGTCGTTCAAGGCAACGACAGGGAGGCTGGAGCGTACATCAATCCGTTGTCAGCACCCCACCGACAAGGTGCTGAGCACGCTGCTTAGCCTAAAAATGGCAGACCTCAAGAAGCTGGGCGAAGAGCGAGGCGTCGCCGAAGTCGTCGCGGATAAGCGCGTTGCGTCACTTTGGCGCCAAGCAATTCGGGAAGCCGCGGCTCCTATCGAATGCCAAGAATGTTTGCTGGATGTCGAAAAGGGACTCTCGACAGAGACGAAATCGATCTGGGGAAAGATCCAAGACCGGTTGCCAACCTTCGCTCTCTTCAAAGCGGATCGCGAAAGCAGCGACGGGGACGTGGAGGCGAAAAATCCTCTACAGCAGGCAGTCAAGGAGGCTCAGGCCACCCTACAGATTCAGATCAGCGCACTCGAACAGCAGATCGAGACGAGCGTGCTTGATGTGGCCGCTAGGACGCTAGACAAGCTTCGAGAGATGGCGCCGGAGCTCGCTAGCGAACTGACGCCCCGCTTCAAGGAGAAGCCTAAGTGGACTTTCAATTTCACGCTCGACGGTGAGAACGGAATTCCTATCAACAAGCGCGGAAGTGGCGTGCGCCGGTTGATCCTACTGAACTTCTTTCGCGCAGAGGCGGAGAAAGCAGCAGTTGGGTCACAGCGCAATGTGATCTACGCGATAGAGGAGCCCGAAACCTCTCAGCATCCAAACTTTCAGGTGATGCTGATGAAGGCGCTGCTGTCTCTGGCCGAGCAGCCCAATCGGCAGATCATTGTCACCACCCATGTGCCCGCACTTGCAGGTTTAATTCCAACAGAAGGACTCCGATACGTCACCAAAGATGCTGAGGGGGCCCCTATCGTGAAGATGCCGGATTGCGATGTGCTCAAGGAGGCCACGGAAAGCCTCGGCGTGCTACCGGAAACTGGTATGGAACGCGCCAAGGGCGTGGTGCTGGTTGAGGGCAAGTCCGACGTCACCTTCCTGCGTCACACAGCCTCTGCGTTGAAAGGGGCCGGCCACATAGAGTCCAGTCTCGAGGACGCAGGCATTGTTCCCATCTTGATTGGGGGCTGCGGTAGCGTAAAGCACTGGGTCACGCTCAATCTTGCCAATGATCTGGGTTTGCCGTGGTGCGTATTCCTAGACTCAGATGTCGGTGGAGATCCGAGCCAGATGAAGTCGATCCAAAAACGCCAGGATGAAGTCGAGGCGCAAGGGCGCCCCTTCTACGCAACTCGAAAACGCGAGATCGAGAACTATCTATGTCCCGACTTAATTCTTGCCGAGGCCGGTGTGGCCGTTGAGTTCACAGATACCTGCGACGCCAAAAAGATCATTGGAACCGCCGTCAACATGAAGGCGGACGATGTAATCGATCGATTCTGGCCGAGAATGACGGCAGACCAGATCATTCGGTGTTCGACCTACGTGGAAAACAGTGTTGAGCGCGCTGAACTAAAGGATCTAGTCACAGGACTCCTAACTTTGGTTCGTTAAATGGCTATCCACCTGGCCGTCGAACTGTTTACAACCGCTATTCGACACCGCACTGACAGCTGTGCTCAATGGCTGCTTGACGGCCACCAAGGTGAGTGGCGGCTTATCTCCCGACTAGCAGCAACCGCTGCAATGCGGACCTAGGAATCAAAAGTCGGCTTCAGGTTGTTCATAGTCATTCACGGCCGCCAGCCCGAGCGGCTGCTTGGATCAGCCACGGCCATTCGACTGGCTTCGCCCCGTCTGGCCGCTGCACATTTGAGACCGGCCGTTCGATAGTTTGCGGCAGCAATTCGATCCTGAACGGTCGGTCCAGCTCAGGTCGATAGGGCAGAGCCGATCCAGAGCGGTCAGTCTATCGTCGTTCTCCCTCGGTTGCAGCCAATACACCTGGGCCGGCGAATTGGAGGCTTTGCCGAGAGCCCGTGCGGTCAAGTCGATGACGCGGGAATCACGCCAATTCCCTACGATGGCTACGCACTTGCGATTGAGCGGGTCGGCTAGGCGCTGCTGGGCGCAGGTAAAACTGCCCCTTCGTCACCAGGGACCAGATTGAAGTTGCAGTCTTTGGCTGCCAGGCCACCTGCCTTGAGAGCGTTGATTTCACGCCCTTTTTTAGTGAGGTCAGTGAGCATCCTGCGTTCAAGATCCTCTACGTGCGACAGCATGTGCAGTAAGCCGCTTAGCACCTCTTGGCTGTCGCTTTTGAATTGCGCTTTTGACGCGCTAACGGACCTGACGTCGAGTTGTTGGACGCCCGAATGCGCCGCCAGTGAGTTCCGCAATCGGTTCACGAGATCCATGTGATCCATTGCGCAATGCTCGAACTCAAGGCACAGGTGGAACGGGTGCGCGAGCGTGCCGACCAACGAGACCAAGTGAGGCGTCTGGCCGCTCTGTCGTTTGCAGTCTGGACAAGGCGACTCGAGCAGCGCGCCTAGTGCCATGCGGCCGTATCGGGCCTCGGGAATCTGGGTGCAATACAGCAGCTGCTTAATTGCGACTTCGCAGAGCCGTGCCGAATTCATGAGTACCTCGTTGTAGAGGCGGATGCGTTCGATCTCCGAGTCGACTTCGTTGTTGCCAGGACAGTCTATGGTTGCGAAGTCGTGGGACGAGTTGATAACTCTCGCCATGATGAGTTGCAATGTGACGCCGCCGGTCGTGTACGGGTTCGTAAAGCCGCCTTTCTCAGGGGGCATTGGCTTTGGCATGAGTGCGAGTTGCCCACGTCGAAGCATCCACGCACGCATGTCGCCTGCAAGGGGAAGGATGTTCACTCCGGCAATTCGTTCTCCCAACCAGCGAAAAGCCTCCGGTCGGTAGCTCCACGAGTGATGTGTGCCATGCCATTCGCGCTTGGCTTTTGGAAGGTTCGTGCTCGACATCCCGCAAGTATCGCCGGGTGACCGCTTAGTGTCAGTGAGCGTGAGCTCAGCCCTCGCGCCCGACTGACCGAGAACGCTGCTAAGCAGACCTTGCTAAACGCGATTGCCTTCAGAAATTACAGCCAAGTAGGTTTGTAAGTCCCATGCTTTTTCGAACTCCTCACGCATGAGCCGCGTGGACACTCAGAACGCGAACCTACTGCAATTCATACCACTTAAGCGAACTTAGTCGATCAACTAATTCATAGTCATCGTTCATGGTTGCCTCCTCAATTGCGTGGACCCTTCGAACTTCACAGCTGAATCGTTCTAGGTCCCGAGCCTTGACTGGACAAGTCATCGGCCCTCCCATTGGGTAAATGAACGAATTCATCCTCTCAGCCATCGTGTCACGTGCCTCCTGAAGTAGCGGCCGTACTTGCAGAGGTGCATCTTCCCCCAGTTGCTGCAGCACCCACAGAATTCCAATTCCTGCCCACCTGTAGAGAGGTGATTGCCCACTTAACTCCGCTCGCCTCAGGACACAGGCCATCGCACCAAGTGACCAAACTGATACCTCAGCTCCAATCTGGAACGGCGTATCAAATGGCAGATCCGCAAGCAAGAATGCACTTTTAGTGTGCACATCCCCATGTTCCAGTAGCACATCTCTAAAACGCGTTGGAAGCAAATTTACACACGCAAGAATTTGGCTGGGAAGGTATTCCGTATCTTCCAAAAGATACCAAATCGGGCTGTAGAACCAGGCAGAGGTGCCAGGATAAAACTCCTCACACTCATCAACCCAAACTGTCTGTGGCATGGGTTCCCATACCTTGAATGGCTTGGCCCTCCCAGTCATGTATCGCACCCATAGTCCTGTGGCCTCCCTCAACTCCTGCTTCCGTCCTGTCCTTCGGTCTTGCAGTTCCTTCAGGTGAGCCTCCAGCGCAGTAGGTGCCATACCTCCGGCTGCGAAATTCACCATCGTGGCCCAAATTTTGGTTCGCAGCTTATCAATAGCACTTGTCTTTCGATTCGCCATCTGTACTTATTCGCTCCATTAAGTACTTTGGAAAAAATGGCCGATCACGGCATAGTGGCGGCCATGCCTCATGCCGAAATCGCAACTAGCTTTGGTGCAATGCTGTATCAAGTTCGGCAACAAAGGCGCATGTCTGTCGCTGAAGCCAGTAGGCAATCAGGTATCTCTAGCGGCTACTTCAGCGAACTTGAAAACAGCAAGCGAAAACCCCCTCGCCATCCAATCATTTTAAAAATTGCTGCTGGTCTAGAGCTTTCAACAGTCCAAAAAGAACGACTGATACAGCTTGCTGATGAGCAGCGATGTGCAGATCAGTTCACGAAACACCTCACCCCTGAGTTTCGCTGTCTCGTGCTCCGAATTTGCGCCTCTGCACTCGATCTGGACTTAGCTGCCGCACTGGCACTACACGCACATCTCGACCGCTTAAGTGTCCATCGCAGTCATTCTTGCGACCCAGGTACAGGCCGAGCTTCCGACATTTAAGACGCCAATCTTTCACCTGCTTATCGCACTCAATTCACTCCACCAGCATTCGTAAAAATTGAAGGAGGTACCAATGCAATAGCGCAAAGAAAAAAGCGACGAAGGCCTGCCAGCCCACGTCGCTTTCCGTCGGGGATTGCCCAGACTTCTAAGTACAAACCAAGTCTACGCTTTCGTTCTGAAAAGCGTCAATCCCCTATTCACTTTTTATCGAGCGTCCGAGGACGAGCGAGGAAGTCGCTCGCCCTCTCTAAGGGGAAAAGATGAGGACTCAAAAACGCTTTACACCACAGCTCCTAGCTCGCTTTGAAAGAGATGAGCGCGGGACAGGAACTTATGCTGACTACGTCCCATGGCACCGTGTATCACGCTCAGATCCATCAAGCTACGGACGATCACACATACTGCTTTGGCGACAACGCCAACTTGAGCTGCTCTCCGACAAGGAGTGGGATGGAGCTAACTTTGCAACGATGCTGCCTAACCTTCTCGATCTGAATGAGCAGTTTCCGTTGCAAATCGAAGATGCTGTGCACGAATGCTCCCGCTGGGACATACGCGTGCCTCTTAAGCACTATCCGGGAACTCGCTCCGTTGCCAGAGCGCTAGGGATAAAGCACCCAAAACTTCACTGCGCTGAGGAAGAGGTACTTTGGACACCAACTACAGACCTTCTGCTACTGCTTCAAACCAGTGATATCCAGCAAGCTGCAAAGCAATACTTCTGAGCCCTGGTACTTGCCAGGAACCAAATCGACGTGAAGCTCGACAGACCGGTAGTGTGCATCCGTGACATTGAGATCGCGTGTGACCTGCCTGTCCGGCCCCTCCTCTCGGGCCGAATAGATTTGCAGCAGGCGCTGGTTCAATGGCTGGCCATTGACCACATAGCCACCGGCCGCCTCGTTTTGCAGTAGTACTTCACCACTCCGTTGATCGATAAGGCTGAGCCCAAAGGGAGCTGTTTTAATGATGGTGCGATTGAGTCGTTCGCTTTCGTAGACGCGCAAAGAGCGCCGGTGGGCCGGCAGAAAAACCCAGTAGTGAAACAGCAGCACCACCGTCCACAGGACGAGAAGTATCAGTGCGGTGGCCACCGTATAGCCGGTCAAGGGGCCGCGCAGTGCACTCAAGATGGTGCTCCAGGAGTAGGCATACACCAGCGTCCAGCCCGTTTGGGATAGGGGCTCTCCCAAAGTGAAGACTCCGTCGCTATAGCTGTCATCAAAGCCAGTCAGACTGTTCTGCCATACCTTGCTTTCAACGACCCTCTGAGCCATCTCTTGGGCTTGATGGTCAGACTCCGCCGCAGACCCGACTCCCTGCAGCAGCACATCACCCTCATTGGAAATCAGAAGGAAGTTGCCAGCATAAGCAGACTGATTCAAGCGATCGGACAGAACCTTCACGGGCATATCGCTCACAAAGATCATGAACGGCTTGTCTCCATCGAATGCGGGCTGCACCAGTTTGACGACGCTCTGTCCGGTGAATGGATCGATATGCGGAGCGATCCACTTCACTTGGCGCGACTCATGCAGCGCACGATCAACAAGCGGGTCCGTCAAATCGCCAAGATCGACTGCCAGGCGATGAATGAGATCTGCAACGGATTGAGCATGCACATCCGCCACCGGGTCTCCCGACTTGGGTGGCGGAAGAAACGTGATGTATTTTTCGTCAGGCGTGTAGTGATAGCCAGTGAATTCTCGCTCACGTTGGCGTGAACTGGCGCTCACGGTATAGGCTTGCCCTTCACTGAAAGCCAGATAGTCACGGTACATCTCGGCAGGCTTGCTAGCCACATCGCCCATCGCCAGTTGCGGTAGCACATTGGGGTTGGCCTGCAGGTAAATACGGCCTCCCTGGCGTGCAAAATCGCGTGCGAGTGCAGTTTTCGCGGAGTGTTGCTGTTCGGTATTCCACAGCATCTCGGCATGTATGACCCCCCGCCGCATGGCGGCCTGCTTGGTTTCTATCTCCAGCAGCAGCTGAGACTTTTGAGCGCTGTAAACCAAACGCGCATCCGATATGTAGCCTGACACCTTTGCGTAGATGGCCAACCCAACGACTACAAGAATGACGACCGACATGACTGCGGCGCCGCCAAACAGCACTCCGCGCTGCAAGCGATTGAGCAGTCCTATCTCGTTGCCGATGTGTGAAATTGAATGAGGCACAGCATTGCACCGGACCGGCCAATGCGCATGGCGGCAGTCACTCGTCCTGATGAGTTGAAAGCACGCAATGTAGTCAATCTGGGGGGATTTGTGGGTGTACTGCTTTGATTTTCGTACTCGTCCTATCTAACTCAGAACTTTCGTTTTAGTCCGATTAACTCCACAAGACATTCCTTCCATAATCTGGCGACACGGCAGCAATGCCTAGTTGGTCTTTTGGAGCGCGAACGATGACCCCAATTTCTATGCTGGTCACAGAATTACTGCTTGGGTTTGCGAGTCTCACAGAGGTCCAAAGAAGGCTTTTTCTCATCCAACTGAATCAGTTCATGATTGCCTCTCCACGTCAGAAACGCTTGAAAGTTGAAACGTGGGAACAAGCAAGCAATGCGCAGGAAAGGCAAGAACCACCTGCCTAGATGCACAACGACGAATTGATTCCAGGACCACGCTCATGAATGTCTTTTCAATTCGTCTTTTGATCGCTGATGATCACCCCGCCCTACTCCTGGGCCTTCAAAGCGCAATCACCAACATCAGCAGCTTCCAGTTGGTGGGTACCGCCCGTAGCTCGACAGAAATGGTGGCTCACCTTGATAAATACCCATGCGATGTGTTGGTGACCGACTACGCCATGCCAGGTGGCGAGTATGGGGATGGAATTTCCATGATCACCTTCATCAAGCGTCGCTATCCGGATCTGCGCGTCGTGGTCGTGACCATGATGGACAATCCCGCGATTCTGAGCGCGCTCGCTGCAGAGCACGTCGGTTGCATTGTCAGCAAGTCAGATGACCCAAGCCATATCGTTCCAGCTATTCATGCCGCGTTTGCTGGGGGCAACTACTACTCGCCAACAGCCAGGGCGATCTTGGAAACTGCAAGATCTGCACACAATGAGCCAAACGGTCCTCGCGCCCTGACTCGACGCGAAACAGAAGTGATACGTTTGTTCGTATCTGGACTGCTCATCAGCGAGATCGCAGAGAGACTGCACCGCAGCAAACAGACCGTAAGCACGCAAAAAGGTAGTGCCATGCGCAAGCTAGGCATTGCGCGCGATGCTGATCTTTTCAAGTATGCGATCGAGACTGGGCTTGTGACATCCGCATCCTTGGGTCCAGAGGCGGCATGATTCGCTCCATTCTCAATGCACCGACATGCCTAGCAGCTGGTTTCGTACTTGTCTCATGTGATCGATGCATTTTTTCGTTCAAGTCAGATATTTCCGACGCGGATCCATCCATAGACTGCAATTGCTGTGTGGCCAATTGACCTCGCAGCAGTTCAGTTGATCCATTTATGGGTCAAAACGCTTTTAGTTAAGGAAGCGCTCTGCACTCCGCTCTATCTATGTCATCAATTGACTTGAAATTTGACATGAGCTTAATGCAGACCCTTCAGAAACTCATCACAACGCACCGCTTATCTGGCAATTCTTGCAGGGGAAGGAGTTAAAGCAATGATGATGGAACCGAACATTTCTGAGCGCTTGAGCGTGTACGAGTCGCAGCAAGTCCCAGCTTTCGTCCCCCAAGCTAGAGAGGCAGGACCCCGTGCGCAAGCCATCGGCAATGTATTAACTCACCATGTCCCCGACATGGCACGCGGGTTCGTAATTTTTACAGACCGTAGTGAATGGCAAGTCAGCGGTGAGATGGCTCAACGCGTAGCGCAATTATTGCGTGAAGCGCTAATGGATGAGTTGATCAAGGTGGAGTGACTACCTTCGAATCGACAACATCGCTGGCGACGCCTACTAGGCTGAAGCTGGCTTTTCATTTTCTGCGGTCACCACACTTCTTGTTGCATTAGCGAATGCTTATCTGCTGGATTTTCATAAAAAAACGCTCACTAGGAGCGTTTTTTTACTAGGCAAGGAAGTTTACGACTTTATTGTCGCAACCTCTCTCCTCGGAAAGCCGCATGGATACGGGGTCGCAGTTTACGACTTTAATTTCCAGTTTACGACTTTAATTACCCAGAACAACAGCTGATAGTCAGTTCACGGCAGCGCCGGACTCGTACCAGGTCTTGATCAGGTTGCGTTCGTCGTCGGACAGAGCCGCAGGGTTGCCAAAAGGCATCTTCTTCAGCTGCACCACCTGTTGGTAGATCTGCTGGGCGTGCGATTTCACCGCTTCGGGGGAGTCCAGACGGACAGCCTTTTGCTGGATAGCCGTGCCGTGGCACACCACGCAGTGCTGCTGGAAAATGGCATTGACCTTGGCAAAGCCTTCTCCGCCAGCGGCTGCGGGAGCAGCAGCAGGTGACGTGGCTTCGGCTGCAGGAGTTGCGACTTCAGCTGCAGGGGCCGCGGGAGTCGCAACCTGCCCAGCTGCGGGTGCCGCTGGAGCAGCCGCTACTGGAGCAGTTGCAGCCACAGGAGCAGGCTTGAGCCAGACGAACACAGCAAGCAGAGCAGCTACGCCGACAGCAGCGTAAGGCCAGGGGTGGCTGTTGCGACCCAGCTTGTAGCCGTGGCGCATCACGAAGAACTGGCGAATGGCAGCGCCGGCAAACATCATGCCGATCAGCACCAGCCAGTTCAGCTTGTGGCTGTACAACCAGCCATAGTGATTGGACAGCATGGCGAACAGCACGGGCAGCGTGAAATAGGTGTTGTGCACGCTGCGCTGCTTGGCACGTTGGCCGTGACGTGGGTCCACAGGCTCACCAGCCTTGAGCGAAGCCACCACCTTGCGCTGGCCAGGGATGATCCAGAAGAACACGTTGGCGCTCATGGACGTCGCGATCATCGCGCCCATCAGCAGGAAGGCTGCCTGGCCGGGGAAGATGTGGCAGGCCAGGTAGGCTGCGATACACACCAGCACCAGAACCATGGCACCGACGGTGGCATCGCCATTCTTCTTCTGGCCGAAAGTGCGGCAGATGAAGTCATACAGCAGCCAGAAGACCACCAGGAAGCCCAGAGCCGAAGCCACGGCAGCGCCGGTGCTCATGGCATTGGGGTCGCCGGGAGTGACCAGATAGATGTTGGCGTTCCAGAGGTAGGAGACCGTCAGCAGGGCAAAGCCGGACAGCCACGTGGTGTAGCTTTCCCAGTAGAACCAGTGCAGGTGATCCGGCATCTTGGGAGGAGACACATTGAACTTGACGGGGTGGTAGAAACCGCCACCGTGCACAGCCCAGAGTTCGCCGTTAACGCCCTGCTTCTTCAGGTCGTCATCCACGGGCGGCGTCAAGCTGCTGTCCAGGAACACAAAGTAGAAGGAGGAACCGACCCAGGCGATCGCGGTAATGACGTGGAGCCACCGCAACAGCAGGCCGGCCCAGTCGAGAATGTAGCTTTCCATAGCTCTCAACCTTGGCAGCGTGGGGCTGCCGAACAACCTGCTCACCACTGCGGGCGCTCTGAGCAGAAGAAAAGGCCGCGCTCCCGGACGTTACACACGGGGCACCGCTGCGACCATTCTGTCGACCGAAAGTGTATGCAATTTTTGCTGCCGCAACTCTCGAATCAGGGATAAACCACCCTAGAGATTTCCCTAATACAAGAGCGATATGCAAGGATCGGGCCTGATTTTTAGGGCAGGTAACCGCATGTTTGCGGCCACACGCACCAGATCAGGGCATTCATTGCACCATCAGCTCGCAGACAAGCGCTGCAGAAGCTGCGCCGCCACCGCCACAGCGATCACCTCGGGCTCCTTGCCGGTAATGCCCGGCACACCGATCGGGCAGGTGATGTGAGCCAGCTCTGCATCGCTGAACCCTCGCCTGCGCAAGCGGCTGCTGAAACTGGCCCATTTGGTCTTGCTGCCAATCAACCCCACAAAAGGCAGATCTCCTCGCTCGCGCTGGCGCAGCAGGCATTGCGCCACCACCTCCAGGTCTTCGGCATGGCTGAAGCTCATGATGAGCACCTGCGACTGCGGCGGCAGCTCTGCCACTGCGGCCTGCACCGGATCGGAGTGCTCGCACTGCACCCCTATCTGCTCCTCCACGGGAAAGACTGCATCACGGCTGTCCACCCAGACCACGCGGTACGGCAAGCTGCGCAAAATGCGCACCAGCGCATGCCCCACATGGCCAGCGCCGAACAAGGCCACACATTGCGACGGCTCGGGCATCAAGGCCCGCAGACGTTGCGCATCGCGGGTGTCAAACCATGCAAAGTGCAGCTCCAGCGCACCGCCGCAACATTGCCCCAGACTGGGGCCAAGCGCATACCGCTGGATATGCTCGCGCAAGGCTGAGGGGTCTGCGTCCCACTGCGCTAGCAGCTGGCGCGCCTGGGCAATGGCCTGCCACTCCAGATGACCACCGCCGATCGTCCCCATCACCTCATCGGCGAACACTGCCATCCAGGCCCCCTCCTCGCGGGGCACGGAGCCACGAGTGGCCTGTACCTGCACCCAGCACAGCGGCTGCTGCGCCAGACGGTTCAAGATTCCTTGCTGTGTTTCGCTCCACATGACTGAACGCCGATTGCTTTGATGACCGATGTTCATGCATTTTGCGAGTCCCAATAGACAGACAAGCGTATGAGCACATTAATCGGATGCATATCCGGACCGGATTTGACGAGTCGTTGCAGATTTTTCACGAGGAGGCTTCAGAATTGTGTCCCCAGGCAGCTGCCTCCATCCATTTGCGGCTACGCTTGGCGTCATGTCTGAAACCCACAACCCCACCCGCACCACACCAGCCCGCCGCCCCCTGAACTGGCTGCGGACCGGGATGATGGCTGCCGTTGCAGCGGTGCTGACCGCCTGTCAGATCGCACCTCAAAGCCCATCCATCGGCACGACGCCTGCCGACAAGGCCAGCCCCGGTTATCGCAAGCAGGCCGCCCAGCATCTGTATGAACGCAACTCCGGCCGCATCTACCAGGGTATGCTGCCGCCTATGCTGTATGCGATCGGCGTGCTGCAGGTTCAACTCGACGGCCAGGGCCGCGTGAAAAACCTGCACTGGATGCGCAAGCCAGGCCATGCCCCCGAAGTGGTGGCCGAGATCGAGCGAGCCGTTCGCTCCGCCGCCCCCTTCCCGGCCCCGGGTCGCAGCGTGACCTATACCGACACCTGGCTTTGGGACAAGTCGGGACGCTTCCAGCTCGACACCTTGACCGAAGGTCAGTTGGGCCAGTAAAAGCGCACAGCGATGCAACCCGCTGCATCGGACAACAAAAAACCGGCCAAGGCCGGTTTTTTGTTGTCACAAGCCAGGCGAGGCTTATTCGACCACTTTGGTGATCTTCGTGCCCTGCAGCGATACGCCGGCCTCCAGGCCCGCGTTGGTCAGCACATAGCTGGTGACCGGAGCCTGAGCGGTCGTGGTGTCCACGCTGCCATTGGCACCGATCTTGCCAGCTGCCACGGTGGCATCAGCCCCCACGGACCAGCCGTCGCTCTTGAGGAACTTGTCCAGCGCCTCCTGTGTGTTGAACACATAGATCACAGCCTTGGACTGACCACCAGCTTGCCATCCGATAGAGGCCGCTGTCGTGCTGTAGAAACCACGGTTTTGACCGCCCACGCGCAGCACGCCGCGGCCATGCTCCACCCCGACCACAAAGCTGCCGCCAATCACCGACGGGAAGATCAGCACCCCCTTGGCGCGTTGCACCATTTCCTTGGATCCTGGTGCGGTCTGGTACAGGCGCTCCAGAGCTGCATTGGCACGGGTATTGACCGTTGTGGAATCGGCACGGGGAGCCGATGCCGTGTCAGGCTTGGTCGTGGTGCAGGCCGTCATGGTCATGGCACCGGCAGCCAGTGCAGCAGCCATCGCAACAGAACGCAGAGAAATTTGACGCATACCTATATCCTTTCATGGGATGAATGTGCAGACACATTTCAGAGGTAGAAGGTCCTGCAGTCCGACATTGAGTCGCTTTTGCACATCCCCCCGATGCAAAGCTGTCAGAAACAGGGTTGACACGATGCTAGTGCGCAGCGTTGCCGATAAAACTCAGCGGTTACAGCTTGCGCCATTGGCCTACAGAAGGCAAGAGCAGTTGTCGAAAAAGACCTACAACATGAACATAAGACAAGACTTGGCCCCATCCATAGGCAATCCGACGAATTGTCTGAAACAGGCGCTAGCATTGTTGATATAAGCATCGCGCGGACGACAGGAAGTTCATGAAGTTCTGGAATTACTTTCACCACCCCAAGGCAGCTCTGGTTGTGCTGCGTGTCACCCTGGCCTTGCTCATGTTGCTGCACGGCTGGGCCAAGATTCGTTATGGCATAGGCAGCATTGAGGCGAAGGTCGAGAGCCTGGGTGCGCCGGGATTTCTGGCCTATGCCGTCTATCTGGGCGAAGTGGTCGCGCCTTTGCTTTTGCTGGTGGGCCTGTGGGTGGTGCCTGCCGCACTGGTGATTGCGGTGAATATGGTGGTGGCATTTGCGCTGATGCACACCCGGCAGATTCTGATGCTCAACAACACCGGCGGCTGGGCGCTGGAGCTGCAGGCCTTTTATTTCGTGAGCGCCCTGGTCGTGGCCATGGCGTATTCCAAGGGCAAATAAGTCATTAAAAACAGGAGCGGCTTGCGCCTGTCATATCTTGGTTTCAATGCCTTTTAATGCTGAAACCTTGAAATGACCTGCGCAAGCCGCTCTTGTTTTTGCCATGTCTCCCGCTTCGAGAGACTCACGTCCCGCTCAGGAGCCGCGATAGGTGGAGTAGCTCCAGGGGCTGACCAGCAAAGGCACGTGGTAGTGCTGCTCCACATTGGCCACGCCGAAGTCCAGGCTCACCTTGTTCAGAAAGCTGGGTTCTGGCAGTTGCACGCCACGGGCCTTGAAGTAGGCCGCAACATCAAAGGTCAGGCGGTAAGTGCCGACCTTGAGCGTGTTGTTGTCGAACAGCGGCGCGTCGGTGCGGCCGTCATGATTGAGCACCAGGCTCTTGATCAGCGTGGCCTTGTCGCCTTCGGTGGAAAACAGCTCGACAGCCATGCCTGCGGCGGGGCAGCCATTCATGGTGTCGAGAACGTGGGTGCTCAGGCCCATGGAAATCTCCTCACAGGCAGTTTGCCACTGCCCTTGGTTGTATCAAACACACGACTTACGCAAAACGGGTTCAGGCAGACCGTTGTTGCATTCCTGTTTGCGTAAGCCCTGAAACATCTATGCCATCACAAAGTCTGCTCGCGCATGAGCGCAGCGCTTTGATCGCTAAAGTGTATACAGTTCCTGTACTCCATCAAAGGCTTTTCTGCCTTGACTTTCAGGCACATAGCCAGCTCTGTCCGGTTGGCATCTGTGCAAGCCTCTATACACTGGCCCGATTCATCAAGCGAACAGGAGACAACGCATGCAATTGCGCACCACCGCCCTGGCAGCCAGCCTGCTCATCGCCCTGGCCGGCCTGAGCGCCTGCAGCAGCACGGCCACGCTAGAGCCCGCCAGCAACGAACGCGCGGCCATCCGTAACGACGCCACCGCTCAGGCCACAGCGCCAGCCGTCACCCAGACCGCCGCCGCCCAGGCAGCCGCTGCGGCCTATGACTTCGAGCTGGATGTCTTTCACCCCGTCATCGCCAAGAACGGCATGGTGGCCTCGGAGCAGGAGCTGGCCACGCAGATCGGCGTGGATATTCTCAAGGCGGGCGGCAATGCCGTCGATGCCGCCGTGGCCGTAGGCTTTGCGCTGGCCGTGGCCTTGCCCAATGCCGGCAATATCGGCGGCGGCGGCTTCATGATGGTGCACGACGCGCGGAGCGGCAAGGACATTGCACTGGACTTCCGCGAAGTGGCACCCAAGGGCGCGTCGCGCAATATGTATCTGGATGCCGCCGGCAAGGTCATCGACGGCAAATCGCTCTACACGCATTACGCCGTAGGCGTGCCCGGCACCGTGGCGGGCATGACGCATGCGCTCTCGCGCTGGGGCAGCATGCCGCTGGCCAGGGTCATGGCTCCCGCGATTGCGCTGGCGGACAAGGGCTATCCCGTCAGCGTCACCCTGGCCAAGACTCTGGAGCAGGAAAAAAAGAATATGGGCCGCTGGCCCGCCACCCAGGCCGTTTTCTGGAAGAACGGCGCTCCGCTGCAAAGCGGCGAGAGGCTGGTGCAAAAGGATCTGGCGCAGTCCCTGCGTCTGATCAGCCAGCAGGGTGCCAAGGCCTTCTACGAAGGGGCGATCGCGCAGAAGATCGTGACGGAGATGGCGCCGCACGCCAATGCCCTCAGCCTGCAGGACCTGCGCGACTACAAGGTTGCAGAGCGCGAGCCCGTGCGCGGCAGCTATCGCGGCTACCAGATCGTGACCATGCCTCCGCCCTCTTCGGGCGGCGCGCATCTGATTCAGATCCTGAACATGATGGAGCGCTGGCCCATGAATCAATGGGGTGCCGACAGCGCGCAAAGCGTGCACTACATGACCGAGGCCATGAAGCTCGCCTATGCCGACCGCTCCCAGTATCTGGGCGATCCGGACTTCGTGAAGATTCCGCTCAAGGGGCTGATCTCCAAGAGCTATGCCAGCGAGCTGGCCGCCAGCATCAAGCCCCAGCAGGCCAGGCCCGCCAAGGACATCCGGCCCGGCAGGCCCCAGCCTTATGAAAGCGACCAGACCACCCATTACTCCGTGGTGGACAAGGCCGGCAACGCGGTGGCCGTGACCTATACGCTGAACACCAATTTCGGCAGTGGCATCGTCGCCAAGGGCACGGGGATTTTGCTCAATAACGAGATGGACGATTTCTCGGCCAAGCCCGGCGTGGCCAATGCCTACGGTCTGGTGGGCGGCGATGCGAATGCCGTGCAGGCCGGCAAGCGGCCGCTGTCCTCCATGACACCGACCTTGGTACTCAAGGACGGCAAGCCGGTTCTCGTCACCGGCAGTCCGGGCGGAGCCCGCATCATCACCACGGTGCTGCAGCAAGTCGTGAATCACATCGACTTCGGCATGAACCCGGCCGAAGCGGCTGCCACGCCGCGCTTTCATCACCAGTGGACGCCTGACGAGTTGCGCGTTGAAAAAGGCTTCAGCCCCGATACGCTGGCCCTGCTCAGGCAGTGGGGCCACAAGGTGGCACTGAAGGCATCCATGGGCCGCACTCAGACCATCGAGATCCGCGACGGACTGCTGCGCGGCGCTTCGGACCCGCGCAACCCTGACGGAAAGACCATGGGTTACTGACGCTGAACAAAAAAGCCGCGCTCCCCCGAGCGCGGCTTTCACTTGAGGCGGCTGCTGGCCGTACGCTTGGCCAGTGGCCGCCCTCCCCACCTCTCTTTATTCAGCCTTCTGACCGATTTCGAAGTTGGCCTGGATTTCCAGGGCACGCACCATGCCCGAGTGATCCCAGGCAGCGCCGCCGTGGGCCACGCAGCTGTTGAACAGCTCTTGAGCCTGAGCGGTGTTGGGCAGGGACACGCCCAGCTGACGAGCGCTGGACAGGGCCAGGTTCAGGTCCTTCTGGTGCAAGGCAATGCGGAAGCCAGGGTCGAAAGTGCGCTTGATCATGCGTTCGGCATGCACTTCCAGGATCTTGGAAGAAGCAAAACCACCCAGCAGGGCTTCACGCACACGTGCTGGATCGGCACCGGCGCGCGATGCAAACAGCAGGGCTTCGGCCACGGCTTCGATGTTCAGCGCCACGATGATCTGGTTGGCCACCTTGGCGGTCTGGCCGTCGCCGTTGCCGCCCACCAGGGTGATGTTCTTGCCCATCTTGTCGAACAGGGGCTTGACGCGTTCGAAGGCTGCATCGGGGCCGCCGACCATGATGGACAGGGTGCCGTTCTTGGCACCGACTTCACCGCCGGAGACGGGAGCGTCCAGGTACTGGGCGCCAGCGGCTTCGATGCGCTTGGCAAAGTCCTTGGTGGCCACGGGCGAGATGGAGGACATGTCGACCACGATCTTGCTGGAGCTGCCCTTGAGGCCGGCTGCCACGCCGTCTTCACCGAACAGCACCTTCTCCACGTCGGGAGTGTCGGGCACCATGATGAAGATGATGTCGGCGCGCTCAGCCACACCGCGAGCAGTGGTGCACTGGGTGGCGCTGGTTTCGGCGATGTTGGCAGGCACCTTGCCCACGGTGTTGACGAACAGTTGGTGGCCGGCCGCAATCAGGTGGCCGCACATGGGCGCGCCCATGATGCCCAGACCGATAAAGCCCAGCTTGAGAGACGATGCGTTCATGGTTGTACTCCTCAGTTTTCTTGATACTCAAATTCGATGGCCAATGGCGCTTTGCGAGCCGGCGCCACAGACCGGGTCATCCATTCATGCAGCCACGGCAACCTTGTTCCAGCCGCCGATCTTCTGCAGCCAGCCCAGGCCGGACTCGGTGCCGTTGGCGGGCTTGTATTCGCAACCGATCCAGCCGTCGTAGCCGATGCGATCCAGGTGTGCGAACAGGAAGGGGTAGTTGATCTCGCCCGTGCCGGGTTCGTTGCGACCGGGGTTGTCGGCCAGCTGGATGTGACCGATGCGGCCCAGCTGCTTTTGCATGGTGGCTGCCAGCTCGCCTTCCACGCGCTGGGCGTGGTAGATGTCGTACTGCACAAAGGCGTTGGGCGCACCCACTTCGTCCAGGATGGACAGGGCATCGTCAGTGCGGTTCAGGTAGAAGCCGGGGATGTCGAAGGGGTTGATCGGCTCGATCAGCAGGCGGATGTTGGCGGCGCTCAGGGCGGCGGCAGCAAAACGCAGGTTTTCCACGAAAGTGCGGCGCACCACGGCAGCGTCAACACCGGCAGGAACCTTGCCGGCCAGGCAGTTGAGCTGGGGCACACCCAGGGCGTGGGCATAGGTCACGGCCTTGGCCACGCCGGCGCGGAACTCGTCCACGCGCTTGGGGTCGCAGGCAATGCCACGTTCGCCCGCGTCCCAGTCGCCGGCGGGCAGGTTGTGCAGAACAATCTTCAGGCCGGTGGCGTCCAGACGCTCCTTGATCTCTTCCACGGTATGAGCGTAGGGAAAGAGAAACTCCACGGCTTCAAAGCCTGCGTTTGCGGCACGCTCAAAACGCTCGAGGAAAGGCACCTCGGTGAACAACATGCTCAGGTTGGCTGCAAAACGGGGCATGATAAAAGTCTCCGGTAATCGTTAATAGTTGCAGGCGCTAGACGCCAAGCAAGGGCCTAAGCCGGCCGCGCTGCCCCGCAGCGAAGGCGTCGTCCCCCTCCCGCGCAGAGAGAGGGAAGCGGCAGAGCCGCTCCGGGGGAGTTTTCCTATCAGTCCAGCAGGGCCAGTGCGCTGGGCGCGTCGGCCTTTTCGGTCGCCAGGTCTTCGAACTCGACCACGTTGTCGATTTCGGCGCCCATGGAGATGTTGGTCACACGCTCCAGGATGCACTCGATCACCACAGGGGTCTTGTGCTCGGCCATCCAGGCTTCGGCCTGCTGCATGGCGGGGGCAAAGTCTTCGGCGCGATGAACGCGGATCGCCTTGCAACCCAGACCTTCAACGACCTTAACATGGTCAACACCGTAGCCGCGGGTCGCATCACCCTCATCCATGTTGATATTGTCGAACGCCAATTGCACGCAATAGTCGATCGAGAAAGCGCGCTGTGCCTGACGGATCAGACCCAGATAGCTGTTGTTCACCAGCACGTGAACATAGGGCAGCTTGAACTGCGCGCCCACGGCCAGCTCTTCGATCATGAACTGGAAGTCGTAGTCGCCGGACAGGGCCACGATCTTGCGCTGGGGGTCGGCCACGCGCACGCCCAGGGCGGCGGGAGTGGTCCAGCCCAGAGGACCGGCCTGGCCGCAGTTGATCCAGTTGCGGGGCTTGTACACGTGCAGGAACTGGGCGCCGGCGATCTGCGACAGACCGATGGTGGACACATAGGTGGTGTCGCGGTCCAGGGTGCGGTTCATGCACTGGTAGACGCGCTGGGGCTTCATCGGCACGTTGTCGAAGTTGGTCTTGCGCAGGTACTCGACGCTGTTCTTGCGACCCTGGCACTCGGCCACCCAGGCCTTGCGGCACTTGAGCTTGCCGGCAGCCTTCCACTCCTTGGCAACGGCAACGAATTGCTCCAGAGCCGCCTTGGCGTCGGAGACGATGCCGTAGTCGGGGGCGAACACGCGGCCGATCTGTGTGGGCTCGATGTCCACGTGGATGAACTTGCGGCCCTTGGTGTAGACCTCGACCGAGCCGGTGTGGCGATTGGCCCAGCGGTTGCCGATGCCGAACACGAAGTCCGAAGCCAGCATGTTGGCGTTGCCGTAGCGGTGGCTGGTCTGCAGACCGCACATGCCGACCATCAGGGGGTGATCGTCGGGGATGGTGCCCCAGCCCATCAGGGTGGGGATCACGGGCACGTTCAGGATCTCGGCCAGCTCGACCATCAGCTCGGAAGCATCGGCGTTGATCACACCGCCACCGGAGACCAGCAGGGGACGCTCGGACTCGTTGAGCATCTCGATGGCCTTCTCTGCCTGCTTGCGCGAAGCGGCTGGCTTGTAGGCAGGCAGGGGCTCGTAGGTATCGATGTCGAATTCGATCTCGGCCAGCTGCACGTCGATGGGCAGATCGATCAGCACGGGGCCGGGACGGCCGGAGCGCATCAGGTGGAAAGCCTGCTGGAAGGCACGTGGCACCTGGGCGGGTTCCAGCACGGTGGTGGCCCACTTGGTCACGGGCTTGGCGATGGAGGCGATGTCCACGGCCTGGAAGTCTTCCTTGTGCAGACGCGAGCGAGGTGCCTGACCGGTGATGCACAGGATTGGGATGGAGTCGGCGCTGGCCGAGTACAGACCGGTGATCATGTCGGTGCCGGCGGGGCCGCTGGTGCCGATGCAGACGCCGATATTGCCGGCCACCGCACGGGTGTAGCCTTCGGCCATGTGGCTCGCGCCTTCCACGTGACGGGCCAGAATGTGACCAATGCCGCCGTGGTTCTTCATTGCAGCGTACAGCGGGTTGATGGCCGCGCCGGGCACACCAAACGTCACGGTTACACCTTCTTTTTCGAGCACCAGGACTGCGGCGTCGATTGCTTTCATTTTGGCCATGAGGGTCTCCTAAAAACTTGGTTGAACTTTAGTCAAGACCTTTGCTTGCTGGAAGGCGCTCTCAGACCATAAAATTTATTCCACCCAAGAATAAATAGGAGACAAATCCATGGACAGACTCGACGCGATGCACATGTTTGTGCGCGTGGTGGAGACAGGCAGTTTCACCAAGGTCGCACAGGAATTCGCCACCACCCAGCCCACCGTCACCAAGCAGGTCGCGGCCATGGAGGCGCGCCTCAAGGTGCGCCTGCTCAACCGCAACACGCGCGGCGTGAGCCTGACCGAAGCCGGTGCGCTGTACTACGAAAAATGCAAGATCATCGTCAGCGACGTGGCCGAGGCGGAGAACGTGGTCAAGGTGCGCCAAACCCAGGTGCAGGGTCAGCTGCGCATCGGCAGCTCGGTGGCCTTCGGGCGCCGTGTACTCATTCCGCTGGCCATGGATTTCATGAAGCACAACCCGCAGGTGCAAGTCGATCTGAGCTTCGAGGACCGCTACACCGATCTGGTGGCCAACGGCATCGACGTGGCGCTGCGCCTGGGCAAGCTGGCCGACTCCTCGCTGGGCGCGCGCATGCTGGGCGTCAATCCCTGGGTGCTGGTGGCCTCCAACACCTATCTGCGCAAGCACGGCACGCCGCGCCGCCCCTCGGACCTCAAGGAGCATTCCACGCTGATCTACAGCAGCGTGCAGGGCAACGATATCTGGCGCCTGCGCAATGCCAGCGGCGAGCCGGTGTCGATTCCCGTCACGGGGCGGCTGCGCTCCAACAACCTCTCGGCCCTGCTGGCCGCAGCCCGCTCGCACATGGGCATTGCGGCCCTGCCGCGCTATGTGGCCCAGGACTCGCTCAAGGACGGCCGCGTGGTGGAAGTGCTCAAGACCTGCCGCCTGCCCGAGCAGGAAATCCACGCCGTCTACCCCTCACCGCGCCTGGTGCCGCAGAAGGTGCAGTCCTTCATCGCCTTCCTTCAGGGCAAGTTCGACGATGCCTGGTGGGAGGATCTGCCGCGCGGCGGGTGATTCCATATTGATTCTGCAAAAGAATCAATCCCTGCAAGGCGCTATCGAAAACAAAGCATCTAACGCCCGTTGGACAATAACTTCAGCATCAATAGCGCCTTAAATCATTGATGATCAAGCGCAAGCTGCTATCGATACAGCGGATCAGAGCACCAGGATGGCGCGGAAGTCGTTGACATTGGTGTGCGTGGGGCCAGTGATCACCAGATCGCCCAGTGCCGAGAAATAGCCATAGGCATCGTTGCGATCCAGGTGATCGCTGATGCGCAGGTTCAGCTCTGCCGCGCGCTTGAGCGTGCAGGGCGAGACACGGGCTCCCGCGTTGTCCTCGACACCGTCGATGCCGTCGGTGTCCGCGGCCAGCGCCCAGACCTTTTCCTGGCCTTGCAGGGCCTGGGCCAGACCCAGGCAGAACTCGCCGGCACGACCGCCGCGCCCCTTGGCCGCACCGGGCTGACGCGGGCGGATGGTCACCGTGGTTTCGCCCCCCGAGAGAATCACGCAGGGCTTGGCAAAAGGCTGGCCATGCCTGGCCACGGCACGCGCCAGCGCCGCATGGACCTTGCCCACCTCGCGCGACTCGCCCTCCATCTCGTCGGACAGCACATGCACGGCAATGCCTGCCGCGCGGGCTGCGGCCGCCGCCGCTTCCAGCGACTGCAGGGGCGTGGCGATCAGATGCACTTCATGGCCTTCAAAGCAGGCATCGCCGGGCTTGGGCGTCTCCAGCTCGCCGGCTTTCAGCGCAGCGCGCACGGACTCGGGAATCCCAATCTGGTAGCGGTCCAGGATGGCCAGTGCATCGGCACAGGTCGACGCGTCCGGCACCGTGGGCCCGCTGGCGATTACCGAAGGATCGTCGCCGGGCACATCGCTGATGGTCAGCGTCACCACCTTGGCGGGATGGCAGGCAGCGGCCAGACGGCCGCCCTTGATGCGCGACAAATGCTTGCGCACGCAGTTCATCTCGCCAATCGCCGCGCCGCTCTCCAGCAGCGCCTTGTTGATGCGCTGCTTCTCGGCCAGGTCGATGCCTTCGGCGGGCAGCGTCAGCAGGGAGGAGCCGCCACCGGAGATCAGGCAGATCACCAGATCGTCGGCCGTCAGGCCCTCGGTCAGCGCCAGAATACGCTCGGCCGCAGCCAGACCGGCCGCATCCGGCACGGGGTGGGCGGCTTCCACCACCTCCAGGCGCTGGGCCAGCCCTTCGGGGCGTGGGGGAATATGTGCATAGCGCGTCACCACCAGGCCCGACAGTGGCGCATCCTGCGGCCACAGAGCTTCCAGCGCCTGCGCCATGGAGCCACCGGCCTTGCCGGCGCCCAGCACCAGCGTGCGGCCCTTGGGCGGCTTGGGCAGATGACGCGCCAGACCCTCGATGGGCAGGGCATTGCGCACCGCCACGTCATACAGATGACGCAGAAAGCCAGCCGGGTCTTGCTGGGGAACAGGCGTTGCCGCGGCCTGCGCGCGCGAGGATGTATTCTGTGCTTGCATAGCTGCGCATTGTGCATTCGGGCTTTTTTCCCTTACAGAGGGCCCCCAGTCACAACACTGCTGATCTTTGCAATACCAATGTTGCAAGCCCTTGCTCCCATTGGGTTTGCGCGCTTGCGCACAGCTTTCTGCGCCTGAACATCGATACAAACACCATGTTTGGTGAACAGAAACTGTATACAAAACTTGTCTTCAACCGCTATGATGGATTTATGGAAACTTCCACCACCAGTTTCATTGTCGAAAGCCTGACCAAGGCCATCGTCGAGCATCGCCTGATGCCCGGCACCAAGCTGGCCGAGCAAAAGCTGGCCGACCACTTTGGAGTTTCCCGCACCCTGGTGCGCCAGGCCCTGTTCCAGCTTTCGCAAAACCGTCTCATCCGGCTCGAGCCCGCCCGCGGCGCCTTTGTGGCCACGCCCTCGGTGGATGAGGCGCGCCAGGTGTTTGCTGTGCGTCGCATGCTCGAAGCCGAGATGGTGCGCAGCTTTGTCAAGCAAAGCAGCGCCGCCAAGATTCGCGCCCTCAAGCAGCATGTGGCTGCCGAGAAGAAGGCCATGGAAGCCAATGACGTGGGCCAGCGCACCGAGCTGCTGGGCGACTTCCACGTGCGCATGGCCGAGCTCATGGGCAACGAGGTGCTGGCTCAACTGCTGGGCGAGCTGATTTCCCGCTGCGCATTGATCACCCTGATGTACCAGTCTGCATCGGCGGCCGAGCATTCGCACGAAGAACATGCCGACATCGTGACCGCACTGGCTGCGGGCAATGCCGAACATGCGGTGCAGCTGATGCAGCTGCACCTGGACCACGTGGAAGCAGGCCTGACCTTCGACCGCGATTTGCCAACGAACGATTTGTCGATGGCACTTTCATCCGTATCCCTATGACTTACGATTCCACCGCCTCCTACCCACGCGACCTGATTGGCTACGGCC
>NZ_BBVD01000028.1 GCF_000964545.1 Comamonas thiooxydans
CCGTGCCGGCCAAGCTGGTCAACAAGTAGCCTCGCATCGCGGCAGTCACCGTTCGGAAGCACTGCCGCAGTGCGGTCTGGAACAATGTCAGGGGCAGTGTTCGAAGCGGGATGTGCTGCGCAGTCGTTAAGATGGCGCGCATCCCCCTTTTTGCGATGAACGATCTCCCCCGAATGGAACCCTCTGTCTCCCCCAATGTCGCCGTTGCCAGCCAGGCCGCCCGTTTGATTCGGGACTGGATCGAAGCCGGCACCTATCCGGTGGGCTCACTGCTGCCCTCGCAGCGCGATCTGTCGGAACAACTGGGCATCAGCCGGACGTCATTGCGCGAGGCCTTGTCAACGCTACAGGGGCTGGGGCTGGTCGTGGCGCGGCCCGGCAAGGGCATGTATGTAACCGAGGCGTCCGAGGCGCCAGCCAGCGAGGCCTGGCGCTTTGCCGATTCGCATGCGCTCACCGATGTCTATCAGCTACGCTACGCACTGGAAGGCTTTGCGGCGCGCCTTGCGGCCCTGGTGGTACAGCCCGAGGACCTGACGCTGCTGCGGGCCAACCTGCAGGGCATGCAGCAATGCATAGAGGCCTCGGACTTCCTGCAAGCCAGTCGTCTGGATTTCGATTTCCACATGCAGATCGCCACCATCTCGGGCAATCACGCGATTGCCGACGTGCTGCGCGGCAGCGGCGAAGTCATGCAGGAGAGCCAGCGCCTGCCGTTCTACAAGCGCGGCGCGCGCCATGCCACCTGCGAGGAGCATGCGGCCATCATCGACGGCCTTGCACAGGGCCGGCCGGAGCTGGCGCAGCAGGCCATGTCAGCGCACATCGTGCAGGCTGCCCAGCGTGCTGGCGTGCACTTTCCAACCGGCTAGGAGCTGTTCTCCCGATTCAAAGGACGGCTTTTTACGCAAAATAAGGCGCTCATCATTTGTGTTGAGGCGTGAGCACATTACCAGTGCGAGACGGCTATAGCGACGGGTTGGGCCTCAGACTTGGTAGAGTCCCCAGCAGCCCGACCTCCCCAGCACGCCGTTAGATTCGCACTATCTCCCATGAATGCAGTTGAGCACTTCCCGGCAGGGCAGACGTTAGAACCACCAGCGATGAAAACTGACTCGCATACCTATGAGCCCCGCAAAGGGCACGGACTGCCGCATGATCCCTTCAACGCCATCGTCGGCCCGCGGCCGATCGGATGGATTTCGAGCAGGAGCGCGAGCGGACAGGTCAATCTGGCACCCTACAGCTTCTTTAACGCCTTCAACTACGTCCCTCCCATCATCGGCTTCTCCAGCATCGGCTGGAAAGACACGGTGCGCAACATCCAGGAGACTGGCGAGTTCGCGTGGAATCTGGCCACGCGTGAGCTAGCCGATGCCATGAACCAGACCTGTGCCGCCGTCCCTGCGGAGGTGGATGAGTTCGAGCTGGCAGGGCTAGAAGCCGTGGATTCGGAGTTGATACGGGTGCCCAGAGTCGCACAGAGCCCGGTGACCTTCGAATGCCGATTGACCGACATCCACCAGTTGCGTACCGCCAGCCATGAGTCGATTCCGTCTTGGCTCGTGCTTGGGGAGGTGGTAAAGGTCTACATCGATCATCGGCTGCTCAAGGACGGTGTGTTCGACACGGCCAATGCCGGGGTGATTCTCCGCGCGGGAGGCCCTGCAGACTATTTCTCGATTGGCGATGAGCAGAAGTTCCGCATGTATCGTCCCTAGTAGCAGATGGCATGAGCCTGCCCTTGCAAGCTCAGGTTGAGCCCAATATCGGTTGCCTGGGTGTCTGCAATGTGGCCGACACCTTGAATTCAGGACTTCGCTACGACAGGCAACGACCGCTGCACATCAGACATTGCCGGTGGAAGCTCGAACGAGAGCCACGGGTCGACACAAGCCTGTCAGGGCAAGCGGAAGCCGTCCTTCGTTTGGGTAGCGGCGAATCACGCAAACGCATGACCGATCCTGAGGGCGAAGCGGCCCTTCGAGGCAGACGGCGTTCAACGGCTTGTGTTGGTGATTGCTGTCACTCAGGCGCAGGGCCGTGGATGGCTCAGATCAGCTTGAAGCAGTCAACTGAGGGAGTGCCTTCAAGAACAGCTTCTGGCCGGGAATGCTAGCTCGCCCCAACGCCACATTGCAGGCTTTGAGGGCGGCAGGTCTCCGTCTGCTCAGAGATCTCGCGTGCATCGTCGACCTTGATGTTCAGGCACCTCGGTGTCGACTCCGGCTTGGAGTGGCCGGGCAGCAGCTGCACAGCGCACCCGGCTATTGCGCAGCGTCACGCAATTCCCTGCGCCAGGCCTTGCTGAGCAAGGTCTTTACCTCCTCATCCGTGGTCTGAGCGAAATCGCGGTACCACTGGCCCACGGAAAAGAAGGGCGCTGGAGTGAGCAGGCATATCAGCTGGTCGACCAGAGGGCGCAGCATCGCCAGCGTCTCCACAGGTGCGACCGGTACGGCGACTGCGATGTGTGCTGGCGACTGCAAGCGTACCGCAGCAATCGCCGCACGCATGGTGGCACCGGTCGCCAGTCCATCATCGACCAGTATCACCCGTTGCCCAGTCACGGCTGGCGCGGGACGTTTGCCCCGATAGGCCAGGTCACGGCGCCGCAGCTCCAGAACTTCCTGTTGCGCGACTGCGTCGATGGCCGCTGGGGAGATGTACAGGCCACGGATGAGATCATCGTTCAACACCCGCACGCCGCCGCTGGCAATGGCGCCCATCGCCATCTCCTTATGGCCGGGCGTGCCTAGTTTGCGCACCAGCATCAAATCCAGCCGCAGGGCCAGTGCGCTGGCAACCTCATAGGCGACCGGCACGCCGCCCCGTGGCAAGGCCAGCACGAGCACATCGGCTTGCTCGCGCCACGCCGCCAATGCCGCGGCCAGGGCCCGGCCAGCATCTGCCCGGTCACGAAACGAAGTATCCGGTCTCATGTCTTCGGCTCCTCAGCACCCACAGCTTTACTATGCGCCTGATTTGCGTGCCTCGGGCGGCTGCTTCAGGCAATCCCCGCCTATGAGCAACTTCATCAAGCAGCGACTGCAGAGCCGAGACGCCGGGATTTAGCGGTGCAGCTTGCGCGACTGGCCTTGTTGGACACGTTTGGGTCGAGTGAACAGTTCTGCAATTGGAGCTGCTTGCACAACCCTTGATACGTCGTTGCTTCGCCTTGTCGTACTTCTCTGCACAGCCTGCGGCTTCGCGCCTTGTCTCAACCGCAAACCGTCCGTTTGCCGGGTCGTGGTAGCCGCTTTGAAGTGGCTGGCCCAAGCCCGGCAGGATTTGCACATTGCGCCCACTGAAGCTCGCAATTCAGGTCTCATCGCCAGGCCCAGATCAGGAGCAGGGCGGTGGCATTGCATGCAAACAGATGCCGAGTAAAGCGAAGCCGAATATCAAGGCATTCGAATTTTTGCGAGTCTTTGTCTGATAGCTAAGCAAAATGAGTTGTGAATGATCTCGAATAATGAGCTTTCTTCAAAAATAGATCAATCAATTGAAGAGAGATGTATTTATTCGTCAAATACAAAACTGAGTGGAGGATTGCATAAACAGTGAGAGCCGAAACCCACCGGTGTTTTGAGAATTTTCCTAAACCTGAATGCCACCGAGCCAGATATCATTTAATGTCCAAAAAATATTGGATGAATAATGGCGAAATCTCTCAAATCTCTATTTCGATCAAAGGGTTCTCCGAAAAATCTTTCGCGGATATCTTTTCTGTTGTTCTCCACTCTGCTGTCGACTGCTGCAAGGGCTGATTTTTGCTAAGTTCGTATTGACGACAGTGAGACGATCGCAGATTCGCTGCATTGGGAATTTCCTTCTTTTAAAACTGCGGATTTTGATCCCAATGTTCCTTTGGGTACGGTGCTATATAGCTCCAACTCAAAAGCCAATGGAGAAGGAGGGAGGGCGATATGCCCTTTCGATATTGGTGTTGTTGTCTATGCTGTTCCGTTTAATCTCGGTATGGGTGGATGGAATACGTACAAGACTCCAATCGAGGGCATTGGAATACGAGTCAAAGGCGGCATTAACCAGCAGCAGTGGTGGCCGCAACAGAAAGACTTTGGAACTACAACTTGGCTTAACATGGCTGCGGCCGACAATTTCACCGTTGAACTTGTGAAAATAGGCAAGATTACTGCTGGCGGACACATATCTGGAGCCATCGGTGAAACCACGTTTGTCAATTACGGTTATGTCGCTCGACGAATATATCTTCAGGGGGATGGCATTGAGGTCCGACCCAGAGTGCCATCTTGCGCACTGCAAACAAAAACTGTCAGTGTTGAACTGGAGGGCGACATTAGCGAGCTGACCGACAAGAGCGCAGGGCCAACCAAAGATTTCAACCTGAGGCTGCAGTGCTCGGGCGGAGATGCCCACACAACGACAAGAATGTTCATTGTTATGTCGGATCCCATGAACCCCTCTAACCGTTCGAGCACACTTTCTCTCTCCAACGATTCCGAGGCAAAGAATGTCGGGATAGAAATCCTGCGAGAAAATGGCGAGCTTGTCCGCTACGGCCCGGAATCCGGGGCGGAGAACCAATGGATGGTCGGCGAGTTTGGTAATGTGCCCGTGGACATCAAGTTGAGGGCGCGCTACGTCGGAACGTCGATGATTCTCAAGCCTACTGTCGGCACTGCAAATGCCTATGCCACGTTTGTCATCAGCTATAAATAAGATCGTTATCAGAAAAGTGCCCGCCCTCCGTGATGGAGGCCGGGCTTTTTTTATATCTGGAGTGCATCAGCTTGAGCCGCTACAGCCTGGTGTGCCCGGTGTGCCTGGTGCGCTTGGTGTGAGCAGCAGCGTGCCCTGGGGAGTTCGATGGCCATCGATCCAGGATCGTCTGGATAGGGCACTTTCTTGAGGTGTTTCGGTCTTGCTCTTCAAGGCTCTGGATATTGCACATCGCTGGAGCGCGATCCAGAGCAGGAACCAGATCAAGCTTGCAGGCTTTGGAAAGCTGCGCATCCGCTTTGAAAGGCGCCTGGATATTCACAAAGCCTTGCTTGACGCCGGCGGCTGCTGCAATTTGCTGGGCACGCCCGGCAGCAGGTGGTCTAGAAGCGCGCCGCTCTTGGGTCGTTCTCAGACCTTGTCAGACCGTTCTCAGGCCGCTCTCTGGTCGTTCTTGGGCCGCTTTCAAGGCGCGAAGTTGTTCGAGCGGTGCAGAGCGGTCGGTTCAATCCATTCCGTTTGCCGCATATCGTTTGCCAGCATAGGGAGCTTGCCGACGAAGATGGTGCTCTGACTGTTGCCAGCTTCGGGCGCCTGCACGTGCAGGGCCCATCACTCTATCTGGCAATCTGGCCGGGGACTCAAAAAAAGGGCGGGAGTCGCTTCCCGCCATGTTGGCTTATGAGGCGTCTGCCTTGGGACGCCGCAGATCGCTCGCTGCAATGGAGCCAGGGTCCTTGCGCTCGGGAGAGGGCGGGATGGGTGTTGTGCAGGTGAGCGGGTGGCGCTGATAATTTTCGCCCTCGACCTTTGGCGGCAGCGTATAGCTGACGCGGCATGTGGCCTCATCCCAGCGTATGTCGAGCATGCCTTGCTCGCGGTCTGCGGGCAGCAAGGTCAGGACGCGGCCGCGCGGGTCGGTGATTCCCAGCCTTGTGCCATCGAGCTCGTCGACAGTCGCTCCAAACGGCAGGGGCTTGCCGTCGGCCCCGCGCAAATCGAACTGCACGCGGCGCCCGCTCACTGCCGTGAACTTGGCCAGCCCGGCTGCACCACGTGTAGGTACCACCATCTGCGCGCCGTTGGTGATATCGACGTCCTTGGACAGTCCCTGTGTCCTGAGCGTCACCAGGTTGCCGCGAAAGGGCGTGGCGCTGGGGATGATTGCATAGCCATTGCGGCCCGTCTCGACGCCGGAGAAGCTCGAGATTGCCACGCCAGGCACCGGCGGCTCGATCTTGGCGAGCATGAAGGTTTCACTCAATCCCTGCCCGAGGTTGACGCCGCCTGCGTGAGCCACGACGGACCCCGACGCCGAGAAATTGCTCGCACGGTATCGGTCCCCATGGGTGTAGCTGGCATTGAGGCGGCCAAACGAGGTCGCGGTGCCCACGCCGATCGAGGCGTCTCGCTGGCCGTCCGCATCCTTGTTGCCGGCCACGGTGTAGCTGACATGCCTCTCGAGGGGAAGAGCGCCGGAGACGCCGGCCTGCGCACTTGTACCGGCACGTTGTCGGCTCAGTGTGGAGAATGCGTGCGTGGAGTCTCCCGGGCCACCCAAGGGCATGCTGAGAGTGAGCATGAAGGTGTTGTCATGACGGGGCATGGGCCCGTTTGCCCAGGAGGAATGCAGGTTTCGTGATTGCGTATAGGAGATGTTGTAGTTCAGCTTGCCGATCGAGTTGCTGTACGCCAGTGACAGGCTGCGGGAAGAGGTTCCATTCCAGTTCTTGCCATAGGATCCATTCAGATAGATATGGCCACGGCCGATAGGTTGAGAGAGGTAGCCGTCCAGACGCTGTCTGCTGGCACGCCCCAAGTTCAGATACGAGCCGGGTCGCGAGCCGGACTGTGTGCCGTTTCGCTCGATGTGATCGGAGAGCGTGCGAAATCCCTCGCGCAAGCCATGCTGCACATTGAAGGAGACATGGGATCCGGTCGCTTCGACAAATTTTGCATAGCGAAGGTTGAGACGATCTCCGCTTGTCGATGAGCCGCCGGCGTTGCTGCGCGAGTGGATGGCGTCCAGAGACACCGCGCCAATCGGCGTGTTCATGCCTGCACCCAGCGAGTAAGACAAATAGCCGGGCGAGGCCTGCAGGCCGGCCGCCAGGCTGGTATTGGCCGTCAGGCCGTAGATCACCGATCCGCTGGCAAAACCGGGCCGCTCCTGCTGGCGACGATCCAGGCGCACCTGGCCGGCAGCAATGTCGTACTTGATCCGGCCCTCGCGGACCATCAGCGGAGGGCTTGCGAATGACTGCCGAAATACACGCCGGACCCCGCTGGCTTCAATGACGGCGATTTCCAGGTCGCCGTTCGTGCCGGAAGGCTGCAAATCGGTGATTGCAAATGGCCCGGGAGAAACGGTAGTCGTATAGAGCAGATAGCCATTCTGGCGAACTTCCACGGTCGCATTGCTTTCCGCCGTCCCTCGGATCACGGGCGCGTAACCTCGCTCTTCGTCAGGTCGCATCGCCTCATCGGAGGCCAGTTGCATGCCGAGAAAGCGCACGTTGTCGAACAACGGCGAATAGGTGTATGTCTCTCCCACGACCATCTGGCTTTTGATGGTGTTGAAGCCGCGCTGCAGATAGGTGTTCTGGCTATTGAACTTCGACGGCCGACGGCTTCCCGAAGTGAAATACGAGTCGTTGCGCAAGCGCCATTCGCCCAGGTTGACACCTGAACGGATGCTGGCGCTGAGATCATTCTGAGAGCTGCTGTGCCGCAACTCGCTGCGGCGTGCATTGAGGCTGTAGTTGAGGAAGGCGACATCGGCACCTTCCTCCCACAGGGAGGGGTCGATATAGCCACGACGAAGCGAGGTCATGTAGATCTGCGGCACGCTCAGGTTCAGACGCAGGCTTGCCATATCGTATGCGGCGCTTGCGTCCGGTATGGCTTCCGCCAGGCGCATGCAGGTGGCGCCTTGCTCCAAGGGGGTGGGGAGCTTGCCCAGATCAACCCCGCCTTGCTCCAGCATGGCCACGGTAATGCATGGCTCGATTTCGTCGCTTTTGGGGTTGTGGGAGAACTCGACATCCATGCGGCCGGCCAGCATCTGGTTGATGTAGATGTCGACGCGTTGGAAGCCCGGAGGAACGCCTGAGCCGGCCAGCAATGTCCGGATGTCGGTGGTGGAAGTCATTCCGTAGAGGAAGGCCGTGTTGTAGCTGACGACGAATGAGCCGTCCAGCGCTGCAACCTGTACCGGTTGAGGCTTCTTGAGGGACGCCGCAGCCCCGCCCTGTGCTGGGCGCAGTGTCACTTGTTCCGCCCATGCTCCTGTGCCAACGGCTTGAGAGGCACACAGCACGCCAGCCAGCCAGCCAGCGGTGAAGCAGGTGATGAGAGGACATGGATCAGAGAGCAAATTGGTGGGCTGCCTCCAAAAAAGGCGCAAGGAATCCCTATCCGCTGATTTGCGGCGGAATTCTTGTTCGAGCCCGGGAATGAGGAAGACAGGGCGCAGAAGAGGGCGCGCCCCGCCGCGACTAGTCTGTTTTGACTGCTGCAGGAGACTCGGCGGAGTCACCAGAGAGTTGGACCTCATAGGCGTCAACGCCACCGAAGTCGTTGATGAGCTTGAAAGCGATCTTGGAGTTGCGCTCTAGATCGTCTGCCGAAAGCATGCGTGTCTCGCCAGGGGCGATCATTTCCGGCGTAGGCAGTTCCTTCCCGCCAGCGATGCCCAGATAGGCAAACGAGATGTGATACATGCTGGGATTGGTGATCTTGAGTGCCGGCCTGCCTGCGTCTTGCGCAACGCTCCAGCGCAAGGAACCCGGCGCATCGGCGACGACACCCACGATTGCGGTCGGGCGGAAAAATACCTTGATCCGCTGCCGAACCGCGATCTGAAGCTGGTTTTCTCCGCCCGTCGATTGGGGGATTTCCTGCACGTTCAGCCACATGGCCGACTCACGGTCGCGAGGAAGGCCGCTGTTGCCTCCTGCATAGAGCACGCGCATGAGCTGCTGGCCAGGAGCTGCGACCTTGGCAAGAGGCGGCGTCACGGCAAATGGGAGATCGTCCGTGGCATTTGCCGTATTCGATTCCAGCCATGCCTGAACAAGCACTGGCGTGCCGCTATTGCGCACTGAGATAGAGGCTTCCTGCTTCTTCTCCTGCACAATGACGCGGGTGGCACTCAGAGAGATTGATGCCTGTGCGCAAGCTCCATACAGCATGGTTGCAGCGGCAAGGCCACAAGCCACGGTACGTTGAATTTGGGCGAAAGATGTCATTGCACTCCCTTTTTTTCACCGCAGTGGAGTCAGTTCACTGACTCACCACTGCGGCTTATCGAGATTTACTCGTACTTCAGAACGTAGTTAACAGTCGCATTGGCCTGGCCGATAGTGACGTCGGCCAATGCCTTGCCGGCCGCGCGGGTGTAGTAGGCCTTCAGAGGCACGCGGAACTTGCCTTCCACTGCGGCGTTGGCAGCGATATCAGCGGAGCCGGATGTGAAGTCCACCACACTGCCGTCACGCGTCAGCATGATTTGCACGTTTTTGGCTCCGCCTTGCACTGCAATGCCCTTGCCCGAGGGTGCGGAAGGGGTGAGCGTCATCGAAACCTTGGTACCGGTGGCGCATTGGATGTCCAGATCCAGGTCCTTTGCCTCGGCCGTCAGACCGTTACCAGTCGTCGTGGGCGACTCCTCGCTGCCCAGCGAGGCGGCGGGGACTTCATTCATGTCCACGGTCAGGGTCTTGCCGGCGATCGTGCCACTGGGGCTGCTCAGGACACATGTGTCTGCATTGATCGCGCCGGTGAACTTGATAAGGCCTTTGGCGCCGTCGGCCGGGGCAGCTTGAGCAATGCTCGCAGCACCGAGTGCAGACAGAACGGCCAAGCTCAGAACGAGTTTTTTCATAATTGACTCTGTGATTGAAGATTTAAAAAAGCGTTTCCGGGCGTTGGAGTGCGGGTGCGGAAACTCCTTCAAATCGCAATGCATTTGCATTGCGATTTGCTTGCGCGCCTTTTGTTCAGGTGCTAGGCAAGGATATGAAAATGAAGGGCTGGAAATTCTCAGAAAATTCTCAAAGTCGCCTTGTGCAAGCCTGGATTTCTGATTTTGAGAGGGGATGCCGGGCGCGATATATGTCAGAAGTTTGTCTGTCGCAGCCCACAGTCCGGCAGTTGTAGATTTTTAACTATTGTGTTTCGGGATTATCTTTTCTAATCGGTCTTGATTGACTTCAAGAGGCCGTGCAGCGCGCTCCTGAAAGTTAATAGCGTATTGAGAAAGATCTCGATAGGCCGGGGTTTGTGCCGTCAAAATTGGGGTCGAATCGAGAAAAGCATGACGAAACTACGAATAGTCCTGGCAGATGATCACCCACTAGTGCTGATGGGGCTTGGCGACCTGCTCAAGCAAAACATACATCTCACGTTGACCGCCACTGCCAGTTCCTCGACGGAACTTGTGGCGGCGCTGACGAAGTCTCTTCCCGACATCGTCATCGTCGACTATCACATGCCTGATTCGCAGTACGGCGATGGCATCAAGTTCATCGGCTATCTGCTGCGCCAGTTCGAGGGCCTGAAGGTCATCGTGCTGACGATGCTGTCGAACCCGATGATCGTGAAGGCGCTCTACAAGGCCGGCGTCAAGGGCGTGGTCTTCAAGCAGGACGACCCCTCAGAGGTTTTCAAGGCCATACGCCTGGTGTCGCTGGGAAACATCTACACCCCGCCATCCTTTCTGGAGACGAATGTTTCGCTTCAGCATCAGATGCTGCAGGAGCGCTTCAAGTCATTGACTCCGCGCGAGTTCGAGGTCCTGCGCTACTACGTCCGGGGAGGCAGCCTTGCCGAGATTGCCGAGCGTCTTAACCGCAGCATCAAGACAGTCAGTTCGCAGAAGATGACCGCGATGCGCAAGCTTGAGGCGAAGTCCAATCAGGAGCTGATGGCGTTCTGTCTGAATAGCGGCGTGTTCCATCAATGAGATGAGATCGCCTGCCGGGTGCCCCCAACCGGGCATGAGGTGGGCATGAGATCGACATGACGCGCGGTGTCCACAATAAGAACGCCGTGAGTTCAGGCTTCTCTAGCAAAGGCTGAGCGGTTCAGACCGCCATCGCATCAATACCTGTGTGCCTCCGCCATGGCGGGGGTGGATGTGAAGGTCGCCGCCGATGCTTCGCATGCGATGAAACATGTTGATGACGCCGTGCCCGGACTTGCTGGGGTTGTCGAGCACGGCTTGAAGATCGAAGCCCTTGCCGTTGTCCTCAATGCTCAGATACCACTCCCAGCCGAAGCTTTGCAGGTCGCCCTGTTGATAGGGCTCCAGTGTCAGCCACATCTCGGTCGCATCGGCATGCTCGATGGCGTTGCTGAGACTGGCCTGAACGACGGCCAGGATTTCATGCGCAACGCGGTCTCTGGGAAGCGGCAGCGTGGTCTGCTGGCCGACCCCGAGCTCAGGGTCGGTCAACTGCCAGTGCAGTACAAGGCCTTTGCGTTGAAGCGCGGGCTCCAGCCGATAGCGCAATCGCGCCAGGCGCATGGCCAGATTGTCGGATTGGGCATCCATGGAGTCGACGATCAGGCGCAGGTCCAGCAGCGACTGCTCCAGTACTTTTCTGGCGGGGCCGTCTTCAACCGAGGGCTGTGAGTTCATCAGGCTCAAGGCTTCTACCAACTGGCTGCCCAAAGTGTCATGCAGGTCTGAGGCGATGCGCTTGCGCTCTTCCTGGACTTCCTTGGAGGGCTGGGAGCTGGAGCGCAGTCTGGCCTTGAGGCCACGATAGATTCCGGGAATGTAGCGAAGCGAGATAAGCAATCCGCTCAAGGCCACCAAAATACTGAAGACAAAAAACCAATTCTGATCTCGCAGTGGCGTGAGAAAACACCAGCTGAGTATGGTAATGGTCTGAAGGAAAATGGTTGTTGCCTTCCAACCAAGATTTCTCAGCGATTCCATACGCTTGCCACCTCTGGCCTTGAATAAAGAAAATGCCTTCAAATTTATATCAACCCACGCAAAGAGGCGGCTTTTACAGCATGGGCTCTTGTCTTGGCCTGCAGCTTTCGGTACATGTTCTTGACATGTGTGGATACTGTCATTGTGCTTATCTTGAGCTGCGTGGATATTTCAGGAGAGCTGTAACCGCAGGCAATGAGCTTCAGTATTTCTATTTCTCGTTCAGAAAGTTTCTCTTCTTTGGAGAGGTTTGACGCCGGAACGACATAAGTTTGTGATCTGCTAACCAGCGACAGAATTTTCTTGGCTAGAGACGGAGTAATGGATGCGCCACCATTGGCAACTTGCAATACTGCTTGTGCGTAGTCGCCAAACCAGGAGTTTTTCAGCAAATAGCCTACAGCACCTTTCTCAAAAGCCTGAAAGACCTTTTCATCTCTTTCAGTTACTGAAACGATAATGCTTTGCACATGCGGGTGTGTGCCTTGGACAAGTTCAAGAAGATCCAGACCTTCGCCGTCGCCCAGGTTGAGATCTATCATCAGAACGTCGAAGTCGTGCTGTTGAATGCTCTTGCGTGCCTCACGCAAGCTGCAGGCATGACCAACCAGCAGGGTTCTTGAGTCGCCCATCAGATCCTGGGCAATCACTCTGCGGATATGGCTGTCGTCGTCTACCAGGAAGACGCGAACGGGCTGCTCTCTCTGGCCCACCATGTGTCCAGGCCACATCGAGTGGCTAAGCGATGGAGGCGGGTCATTGTGATTGCTAAACAAGGGCGGGCAAGACGAAGTCTGGACGGCTGACATAGATGGCTCCCGATGAAAAAACCAGGGGGCTTGAATACTCTAGGAAATTAATTAGTGCTCATTGGGAAATCCATAGAAAATGTCAAATAATGTCAAATTTTACTGAACTTACAAAATGAATCCTGAGAAAAGGGTAGACGCTTGACCTTGTGTTTAATGAGTCAATATGTAAATATAATTAATTGAAATAACTCTGTAGATTTAATTTTTCAATTCATATAAAACTGAAATAATTCGTCGTTAATTTTGTGCTATCTGAGTTCTGTTTTTGGTTATTGATAGCGTATTAAATAAGCCATTTTTCTATTTTTAGTAGATATTTTTTAGAAATTCAGTTGATTATTTTTTGGCTATTGAAATCATTCAAATTATTTTCTATACACCTCATTTATTATTGCGCGATTGAAATTAAAGATTGAAGGTCGTTTTTTGATATTTCATTTCTGAAAAATCTTTTTTTGAACGAGATGGAGGATATTCAAGGCTTGAAGGTGGCTGTTTCGGGTCATTGCCGTCGCATGCCGTGGCATGCCGGGGCTATTGATGAAATACCTTCAGTCGCTTGGAAATCGCGATTCAGAAATGGAATGAATAATCGCTGATTGTCCTGGCGGTTATTGCGTCGTCCCGTATTGCCTTTGATGCGCTGAGACTCTGCAGCATGGCTGTCGCAAGCACGATGTCGGGTGCTGCATCTGCCTCGCTTGAGGGTAGAAGGCTTGGGCAAAACGAGTGCGCTGAGCAGGGACCAGAGGCTTCGCGCTAGCCGGGAATGCCGGTTGATTCGTTTCGAGCAGTTCGCAGGCCAGCAGGGCGGCAGGGCATCTGCTTGCGGCCTTACTGGGCCGCCTCTGCGCGAATCCAGTCCAGGAAGGCGCGCACTTCGGAGCGGTCAGCCGCTCCAGGCCGGGTCACGGCGTAGTAGGCAAATCTTGCAGGCCAGGGTTTGTCCCCGGAGGGGCGTTCAGGCCGCACATGACGAACGAGTGGATCGATCTGATGGATGATCCCGGCTATCCTCGGACCCCCTTGCACGGTGGCTATGTTCTGCGCACCGGGCGAAGAGGGCTGATGGCCTTGCTTGAAGAGTGGCAGGCGGCAGGGGTGAACCATGCCGCGCTTGGCATTCAGTTTTCACAGCGCCCGCCAACCGAGGTGCTGGAGGAGCTGGCCAGGGAGGTGCTGCCGCACTTTCCCTCGCGCGAAGGACCGTCGGCGGCGTCCGCCGTCTGGTGAGAAACACAGAACCGGCTCGGGAATGACCAAGCCGGAGCAACCATGGACAAGAGAACCCCAATGCTGAGTGCAGTGACAATTCGCCCCCTGGAAATGAGTGATCGAACGCCATGGTGCGATCTCTACCGCCAGTACGCCCATTTCTACCAGTCGCCCATGACCGATGCGATCCTGGATCGAAGCTGGTCATGGCTGATGGACCCGCGCCACCCGATGGAAGGGCTGGTCGCAGGGTCGGAGGACCGCCAGTTGCTGGGACTGGCGCATTTTCGTGCATGTCCTGACCCGCTGATCGCGCAGGACGTCGGCTTTCTCGACGACCTGTTTGTGGCTCAAGACCAGCGAGGCTCAGGCATAGGCCGCAGCCTGATCATTGGCGTGACTGCCAAAGCCCAGGAACGCGGCTGGCCAGTGGTGCGGTGGATTACCGCTGGCAGCAATGCCCGGGCGCGCCAGCTCTACGACAAGCTTGCGTCGGCGACCGACTGGGTCACTTACGACCTCGATGTGCAGCGATAGCGGGCATATTCGGCGGCCCGAGCCTGCATCCGAGCGACTGCAAGGTGGTCATTGAAATGCCGGGCTGTAGCAGGGCTGTGGGGGTGAGCCCGTGTCAGCGCTCTTGTGAGGCAGCGATCGCCTTGAGGAACGTCGAGGCCTCTGAAGGCTCGGAAAATTCAAGCCATTGCAGATGCGCAAACTCGCCGTGCTCGCGCAGAGCGGCGAACTTCGACTGGTTTTTTGCATAGGTGGATAGCGACCAGAGCAGGACTGAGTCTTTCGAGAAAAACGCCATCCGCAGTGACTCCCGGTTTCCGTGCGACAGACGCTTGCGGGTGATGCCATCGCCAAGAGTGCGCCGGAGCAGGCGAGAAAATACGGTGAAGCGACTGTAGTTGAGCCAGACGACGTGCGTAGCTCGTGACCAAAGCAGGTCTCGAACAGCACTGTAGTTCCCATCGGCTACCCAGCATGTTCCTTGAGTAGCTTCAACAACCGAATGCTTGAACTGCTCGGGCGGTACTGCTTGCCAGTCTGGCCCCCAGTAGTGCGAATCCAGTTCGATATATGAGGCTCGGATATTGCGCGCCAGCTTTTTTGCAAAGGTGGATTTGCCTGCGCCACTGGTGCCGATCACTAAATAACGCATCCGAGTCCTGTGTTGCTGATAGTGGCTGGCACGACCCGGCAAACTGAAGGTTTGCGCTTGAGACGAGGCGCGAAGCCGCGGCTAGTGCCGAGGTACGACAACGCGATGCAACGACGTACCAAGGCTTGTTAACGGCTCTCAATGACTGTCGGCCATGCTGACCGTAGGTGAGGGAAGCGACGAATTTCAATGTACGCGAATCACGCAGTATGGCCGCTGCTGACCAGGCTGTGACCGTTGCAAATCGCTCACTGTTTCCGGCTGGATTCTAGTCCAGCGACTGCGTCTGTCTGGTAGGCGAGAGCCTCTGAGCGACCCAGAGGAGACAGTGCATAACCCACCTAAAATTGATCAAAGATACACGATACGGCATATCGGTAGGAGCCATGCATGTCCAATGAAAAAATTGGTTTTTTCGGGAGACTTCACCGTATGAAGGCTGTGCAACTCATCGTTGTAGTGCTTGTCGCTGGCGCGCTTTTTCTTGTGGTGAACGGATTATTTTCTGCGTGGGCTTTGCTTGAGCTGGCCTGGTCGACGATTCTCAGCTTTGTAAACCTCTTTTGATGCTGGCCTGCAATCATGCGTTCCGCGCCATATGCCTGTCACATCCCTGGATCCTCCGACCCAATTTTTCATTCCGTCGGATGCATAACGGCACCGTTATCCCGGGCCTGGTGGCCTGCGTTTTCGCCCGTTTAGCTGGGACGTTGAGGGTCTGCTTTCATCTGTCGAGAGCGACCGTTATTGGCCGGTAGGCGAGTGTCTCGGAACGACCCTGAGCAGTCTGTCAGGCTCCAAGTGCAGCATCGCTACTTATAAAAGCCGCACTAGCTGTCCACTGCTCGGGCATCTGCAACTCCAGTGTCTCTCCATTCCCAAGCTGCCAATCAAAAAAATCCGAGGTGAAGCCCAGCACAAGGGCCCTTGAAACCTTCGCTACAAATCCATGGGCTACAAGTAATACGTTGTGGTTCTTATGGTTGGCATGTAATTCAGCAATCCCTTGCGCAACTCGCTCGAAAACTTCTTGGATGCTCTCGCCCCCATCTGGAGCATCCTGCCAGTGTCTTGTTATGTTTTTGGCCCAAAGCTCTGGAAATTCTGTAGCTGCCTCCGTTTGTGTCAGGCCCTCAAAAACCCCAACGTTTCGCTCCCGAAATGCAGGCGCAACTAGTGAAGGAATTCCCAGAGCATCACTGATGCAGGCACTTGTCTGACGCGCACGCAGCAATGGAGAGCAATACAAAGCATCAATTGGCGATGAGAACTGACGCGCAATACTCTCTGCTTGAAGAATTCCAAGCTCATTCAATGGAAGATCCAACGCACCCAAATATCTGTGCTCTGCATTGGCTTGGGTCTGTCCATGTCTTATGACTAGTAGTTTCATGACTTTGAAGTATGGCGAGCCTTGCCTGAACTATATGTCAGAGCGGAGCGTGACAAATCTCTTGGGACAAACCGGAATGTCGATGTCCGCTTATGGCCGGAAGGCGACCGTCTCAGACCGACTGAGGATTCAACCAGAGCCATGCCGCGACCCCCGTGGCGACCCACAACACGATGATCATGATCGCGCCTGCGCGACTACTTGGCTTAGCCCCTTTTTCGGCCATCCACGCGTCGGCCTGAACACGGCACTTCGCAAGCACTGATTGGGGCAGTAGCTTGACAGTCAGCCAGATCAACGCTGGAAGCAAGAGAATATCGTCCACATATCCAAGAACCGGGATGAAATCAGGAATCAAATCAATCGGGCTGAGCGCATAAGCCACGACAAGAAGTCCCAGAGCTTTTGCATACCAAGGTGTGTCGGGGTGCTTTCCGGCGAACCAGAGTGTCACGCCATCGCGCTTGATCCGCTTTGCCCAAGCCTTTAGGTTGCCATTGAGATTCATAGAAATTCCGAAGACGAGTCGGAATTTTCGCTTCTTATCGATGACGGCCACGCATGTTCCGAAGGCTGTCGATGCCATTTTCGGCAGTCGGAAAAATACAAAGCATCTATGAGCATCAAGTTACAAATGCTTGGTCAACGCTCCTCAATTCCCCTCGTTAAAGAGACCAAGCATGGCGAGCGCCATTGCCTTGAAAGTCGCTTGATGAACTACACGTCACTCTCGCTGTTTGCCGCCCTCGCCATGGCTGCAGCACCTGGTCATGCAGAGGTCTACCTGGGTATAGGCTATGGTGCTCCGGCTCCCTACGTCGTTGCGCCTTCCCCTTCGTACTATTACGCGGCACTGCCCGTTCAATACGGACCACCGGCTGTTCAGTACGTTCCGAGGCCAGTCTATGCCCCTCGACCCGTGATAGTCGCGCCGCCGCCTGAAGCGGTTCCGGGATGGCGCTGGCAGGAAGATGGCCGACGTTGGAACAGATGGCAAAGACACCATCATCGAGGCTGGCGTGAGGATGACGACGAAGATTGATGGCGACGCCAGACGTCGGTATTTGATCTCTGCGTGGCCGCGAACGGCGGGTCCAGGGTGAAAGCTTTTTTAACGGGCTTACTTGCGCACAGGTGTCGCCGGCAAGCACCCCATACCTTCCAAAGCAGCCTCCACCGCCTCATCCAGCGGCGTATGCGGCTCATGCCCGAGCGTCGAGACCAGCTTGGCGTTGCTCATCTCTATCCGCGTGCTCCACAAATAGCGCATCTCACGTAGCTCACGCAAGGTCGGTACAAAGGGCGCTGCAAGCGCGGTAAGCCACCAGGGAAAGGCTCTCACTTTGGGCTGGACTCCGCCGCGCTTGACGACCACGCGGCAGATCGCCGCGGCCAACTGGGTGCCGTCGGCGTCGCATTGGCCTGCCATGTGGAAGGCGGCAAAGGGGGCCAGCGTGTCGCGCCGCTGCACCAGTTTCACCATGGCGCGGGCTACGTCGGGCAGGTAAGCCCATTGGTGGCCCACGCCGGGCGTGTTGGGCATGCTGATGGACTTGACCGGCTGGCCCGGCTTTAGCATGCCCTGTGAGAACCAGCTATTGCCCGGCTTGGGTCCGAAGAAGTCCCCCGCGCGCACCACGATCACTCGGCAGCCCCGGCTGCTGGCCTGCTGCAGGCGCCGCTCCATCTCCACACGGATGGCACCCTTGGGGGTGAGGGGCTGCTGCAGCGAATCTTCATGTAACGTGGGAAAGGCGCCGGGACCATAGTTGTAGACTGAGCCAGGCAGCACGATGGTGGCGCCGTTGGCCTGCGCGGCGACAATGGTGTTGTCCAGCATGGGCAGCACCAGCTCACCCCAGCGGCGGTAGCCGGGCGGGTTGACGGCGTGCACAAGGACGGAGCAGCCTTCGGCCGCGGCCAGCACATCGTCGCGGTTCATCGCGTCGCCGCGCACCCAGGTCATGCCGTCGCGCAGCTCAATTTGCTGCTCGCAGTTGCGGCGCAATGCGCGCACTGTCCAGCCTGCGTCGCGTAGCTGCCGTGCCACTTCGCCACCGATGCCGCCGGTGGCGCCTAGAACCAAGGCCGTGTTGCTTTCCATCCCGTTACCCCTGAATTTGTTGCGATGAGAGGGAGTTTCGGGCGGGCGCCGCTATTAAGCAATTGACCAACATATGGTAGCCGCCATACATTTTTGTATGACCAAGGACAACACTACCGAGATCGGCTGGGAGCTGTACCGCTCCTATTTGGGCGTGCTGGAAGAGGGCTCACTGTCCGGTGCGGCGCGCGCCATGGGAATTGCCCAGCCCACCGTGGGGCGGCATGTGGACGCGCTGGAAAAAGCGCTGGGTGTGACGCTGTTTACACGTTCGCAAATGGGGCTTCTACCCACCGAGGCGGCGCTTGCGCTGAAGCCGTTTGCCCAGACCATGCACAGCGCTGCCGCTGCGCTCAGACGGGTGGCCGAAAGCCAAGGCTCGGGCATCCAGGGCACAGTGCGCGTGACGGCCAGCGAGGTGATAGGGCAAGAGGTATTGCCACCCATCCTGGCGCAACTGCAGGACACACACCCGGGCCTGACGGTGGAGCTGGTGCTGACCAGCCGCGTACAGGACCTGCTGCAGCGCGAGGCCGACATCGCCGTGCGCATGACACAACCCAGGCAGGAACAACTGATTGCCCGGCGCGTTGGGGTGATGCCACTTGGCCTGCATGCGCACAAGCGTTATCTGGACAAGCATGGGACGCCGGCCTCGCTGGCCGATCTGGCGCAGCACGCGCTGATTGGCTTTGATGAAGAGGCGCCGTTCGTGCGTGCCGCACGCAAGGCATTCCCGATCTGGAGCCGCGAAAACTTTGCGGTGCGCACCGACAACGACATGGCACAGATGGCGCTGATCCGGGCCGGCTGCGGTATTGGTGTGTGCCAAGTGAATCTGGCGGCGCGCGACCCGAATCTGGTGAACATATTGCCTGGAAGCATTCCGCTGAGCCTGGAGACCTGGCTCACCATGCACGAAGATCTGCGCAACAATCCGAGCTGCAAGGTGACATTTGATGCGCTGTTGAAGGGGCTGCAAGACTACATGCTTGCCTAGCAGGTTGACACGTCTGTGGGCCAGATGCGGTTGCTTGCCAATGACCGGAGAACCTCACTTTGCTATCGGCCCCCGGAACCGACGTGAATCATGGACAGCTCAGGCAGCAGGGAACACGTGCGCGCACAAGAAATCAACCAGAGCCCGTACCTTCGGCGACGGGTACTTGCTTGCCGGCCACAGCACATAAAAAACGCCTCTGCGCTCCATATGGTCGGGAAGTAGCGGTAGCAGCCGGCCATCGGCCAGTTGTTCACGAATGGAAAATTCCGGCAGGTAGGCAATTCCCAGTCCCTGCAAGGCAAAGCACACGCGCGTCTCGATGTTGTTGCAGATCATCGAGGTGGGCAGCTGCAACTCGGTTTCGCCGGACATGGTTCGCAGAGTCCATGGCTCCAGCTTGCCGCTATGGGGGAAGCGGTAGTGCAGACAATGGTGTTGCATCAGATCCGCAGGCTCCCGAGGCGTCCCTCGCCGAGCCAGATAATCTGGCGAAGCCACCAGCAGCGAACGGAAAGCCCCGAGCCTGCGTGCCGTGAGGCGAGAGTCACTGGGCTCACCCGTGCGCACCACGGCGTCGAAGCCGTCCTCGATCACGTCAACCAGTTGGTCGGTGAAGTCCAGGTCCAGTTCGATCTCGGGGTACTTGCGCATGAACTCGCCGAGCACCGGCAGCACCAGCGAGCTAACCAGCGGCAAACTCACTCTCAAGCGACCGCGTGGTGCACTGCTGGCTTGCGCCAGTTCGAGCTCTGCCGCTTCGATCTCGGCCAGGATACGTCGGCTGCGCTCCAGGAACAGCATGCCCTCGGCTGTCAACGTGACACTGCGCGTGCTGCGGTGAAACAAGCGCACGCCCAGCCGATCTTCCAGCCGCGCCACGCTCTTGCCTACGGCGGAGGCCGACACGCCCAACAGCCGGCCGGCGGCAACAAAACTTCGCGTCTCGGCAACCTGCACGAACACGGCGAAACCATTCAAGCTGTCCATAACGCACTTAGATTAAAGACATGTTTGTCCGCATAAAAAGGAACTGTAGCCTACTTTTTCTTTAATGTCAGACTTTCTATCGTCACGGCGTGATCCATTGAATCAAGGGCTCTTCCGTGACTTATCCCGTCTTTTCCTTACGTCCGGGCATTTCGCCCGTACATCAGTCCACCCGCATCCATGCCGCCGTTCAGCAGGCTCTGGATGAGCGGCGACTGGTCGGTGCCGTCGTGCTGGTGGCACACAACGGCGAATTGATCCACCAACAGGCCGCCGGCTATGCCGACCGCGAGAGAGCGCGCGCGATGGAGCTGACAACCATCTTCCGGTTGGCATCGGTGAGCAAACCCATCGTTTCGACCGCTGCGCTTGCGTTAGTAGCGCAAGGTCGCCTCGATCTGGATGAGGACATCGGCCGCTGGCTCCCGCAGTTCCAGCCCCGGTTGATTGATGGCAGCCCGGCACGCATCACTGCCAGGCAGCTGCTTAGCCACACCGCAGGGCTGGGCTATCGCTTTTTCGAGACCGATGCCGATGGCCCCTATGCCCGGGCTGGTGCCTCGGACGGCATGGATAGCGTCAACTTCAGTCTGGCCGAGAACCTGCGTCGTATCGCCAGCGTGCCGCTGCTGTATGTGCCGGGGACCTCCTGGGGCTATTCGCTGGCAACCGACGTGTTGGGGGCATTGATCGAACGCATCCATGGCACGTCACTGGACGAAGCAGTCAACCAATGGGTAACAGCTCCCTTGGGCATGATCGATACCGGTTTCCTGGTGCGCGATCCGCAGCGCGTGGCCACTGCTTACGTAAGCGATACGCCCCAGCCACACCTGCTTGCCGAAGGTGAGGTGGTTTCGCCATTCGAGGGCGCAGTCGGCATCAGATACAGCCCGGGCCGTATCTTCGACGCCCTGGCTTTCCCTTCGGGCGGAGCCGGAATGGCTGGCACGGCCGGAGACTTTCTGCGCCTGCTGGAGGCCTTGCGGCAGGGTAGGGGAGCATTGCTTCCCGGTGAGCTGATCAACGAGATGGGGCGCGATCAAACTGGCGGACTGGAGCTGCCGGATGCACCAGGCTTTGGTTTTGGTCTCGGCTTTTCAGTCTTGCGGGACCCGCTGCGCGCCGCGTCGCCAGAGTCGGTAGGTACCTGGCGCTGGGGTGGCGCCTACGGCCATGCCTGGTTTGTGGATAGGGCGCGCGGCCTGAGCGTGGTCGCCTTCACCAATACGCTGTACGAGGGCATGTCCGGTCGCTTCGTCACCGAGCTGCGCGACGCAGTCTATGGTGCACTGGAAGCCGTGCAATGACCGCAGCACATCAGGGCCGCATGCCCATTGCATCATTGCTGGCGCTGGCAATGGCCGCGTTCATCACCATCCTGACCGAAGCGCTGCCGGCAGGGCTGCTGCCTCAGATGGCGAGGGGCTTGATGGTGTCCGAAGCCTGGACAGGACAAACGGTCACGATCTATGCCATGGGCTCGCTGGCGGCCGCCATCCCGCTGACCGCCGCCACCCAGGGCGTGCGCCGCCGCCCGCTGTTGCTGGCGGCCATCGCAGGCTTTGCCATCGCCAACACTGTCACGGCCCTGTCCAGCAACTATGTCCTGACGATGATCGCGCGCTTCCTGGCGGGAGTGTCGGCCGGTCTGCTATGGGCGATGCTGGCAGGTTATGCCGCGCGCATGGTGCCCGAGCATCAGCAGGGCCGGGCCATTGCCATTGCGATGGTGGGCACACCATTGGCATTGTCACTTGGCGTGCCGGCGGGCACCTTCCTGGGCAATTTGCTGGGCTGGCGGATGTGCTTCGGCATCATGAGCGGACTGGCACTGGCGCTCATGGCATGGGTACAGGTCAAGCTGCCAGATTTCGCGGGGCAGGCGGCAAGCAAACGCTTGTCTCTGGGGCATGTGTTCACTTTCCCCGGTGTACGTCCGGTGCTGTTCGTGGTGCTGGCCTTCGTTCTGGCACACAACATCCTCTATACCTATATCGCGCCATTTCTCGCGGCGGCAGACATGGCGGAACGAACAGACCTGGTCCTGCTCATGTTCGGCATCACTTCGCTGCTGGGCATCTGGGTCATCGGAGTGCTGATCGATCACCATCTGCGCGCCCTGACGCTGGGGAGTACGCTCTTGTTCGGCCTGTCGGCGTTGGCACTCGGCCTGATGGGCGATGCGCCTGCCGTGGTGTATGCGGCAGTGGCCGCCTGGGGCCTGGCCTTTGGCGGCGTGGCGACATTGCTTCAAACAGCTATCGCCAAGGCTGCGGGCAACGCGGCTGACGTTGCGCAGTCCATGCTGGTCACAGCTTGGAACATCGCGATTGCAAGTGGCGGGCTGATTGGCGGTGCCTTGCTGGATTATCTCGGCGTCGCCGCATTCCCTCCGGTACTTCTGGTGCTGCTGGCTGCAACGCTGGCCGTTGTGTGGGCAGCCAGGCGCCACGGCTTTCCAGTTATGCAGAGATAAGGCCGGGGAGTTCTTCGGTATCTGCTCCATTCCTTGCACAGCTCGAAGAACTCCCGCTTCAGCGGTACCTGCAGCGACTGGTTAGATGGATTGCCGGGCATCTCTCATTGGCCTTGCCCGGCAGTCCCGCGTCGGCACCGCACTCAAGCCTGCGACCTGAGCAGCTCTGCCAGCATCTTCAGCGCGTCGCCCAGGTCTTCGAAGCCGGGAGCGCCCAGGCAAATCCGAAGACCGCTCCTCTCATCCTGCGGGTCCACCATCATGGCTTCCGGCTGGGTCAGCTTCAAACCGATTTCTGCGGCCGCGGCGACAAGACCATTGGCGGCCTCGCGCTTCATCGGCAGCCAGACGTTGTAGGCATGGGGATGCCAGACAGGCTCGCCAGTCCCCAGAAGCGAGGCGGCAAGCCTGGCACGCCGCTGTGACTCATGGCGCAGATCTCGCTGGATCGAGGCGATCACGCCGGTGGCCAGCCATTCATCGACTACCGCACAGGAGAATGCCGATGGAGCCATCGGCACATCCTGCACCAGTTCTTGCGCGGCGCCGTCCAGTTCTTTTGGGAGCAGCAACATGCCGATCTGCAGCCCCGGCCCAAGCGACTTGGAGAGCCCGTTCACATGCAATGAGATATCGGGCGCCAATGCCGACAGCTGGGGTAAATCAGGGAAAGCGGCGGCATAGACCCCGTCTTCGATGATCCATGCTCCCGCTTTCCGGCAAATATCCACAATGGCTTGCCTTCGCTCCAGGCCCATCGTGGCAGTTGTCGGGTTGTGCAGCGTCGGGGTGAGGTAGACGGCCTTGCCATCGGTTGGCGCGACACTGCCGAGTGCGTCCGCGAGCGCTTGCGGCACCATCCCTTCGGCATCGATCTCGACACCTTGCATCCGATACCCTTTGCGCCGGGCCAGGGCAATAGCGCCGGGATAGGTGATCCGCTCGGTCACAAGCAATCCTGGCGGGCCGCAAGCCAGATCAAAGGCCAATGACAGCGCCTGGCGCGCGCCGCTCGTCAGAAGCAGAAGCGACGGATCGACGGCCAGGCCAAGTGTCATCAGCCAGCGTGCGAGAACACGACGATGTTCCAGATGTCCGCCGGGAGGTGCATAAAAATTGAAATGGTCGGTGTCGATTTTGCGAGCAATCCCCGTCAATGCCCGTGCCAGGATGCGTGCGTTGAGCGCGGCCGGCGGCGCATTGGACGACAGGTCAATCAGGCGATCACCATGCGCCTGCTGAATCGCGACAAATGTTCCCCGCCCTTTGACACTGCGCGTCAGACCTCTGCGCTCCAGAGCGGCATAGGCCTTCGTCACCGAGCCAAGACCGATTTGCAGCTTCTCTGCAAGATCTCGATGCGCAGGCAGGCGGTCGCCCCCCGCCAGCCGGCCCTCGACGATGTCGTCGGCCAGGGCAAGTGCAAGCCGTTCAGCCGCATTGGCTTCAATGTCTGCAAGGCGAGGCAGCCAAGGGGATTGGAGGAGCATGTTTGCAGTCTCGATAAAAAATAGTGTCTCGTGACACTATTTGATTATTTGATAGTGTAACGTTCTCGCAAATGCCTTTGCATGGCTGCCTCTCGGTGAAAAGTGCCCAGCAGCGATGACGGAAAGCAAGGAGAGCGAGATGTTTAGCCACGTGACTGTTGGAACGCGTGACCTTGAACGGTCAGGCCGCTTTTACGACGCGGTGCTTGTACCGCTTGGTCTGAAGCGCCGGGTCGTGCTGCCCGATGGTGGGCCGGCGGCGCTTTGCTGGGTAAGCGCACATGCGAGTCTGCCTCGTTTCTATGTCTACAGTCCGTACAACGGAGAACCAGCGACTGTCGGCAATGGCAGCATGGCGGCCTTTCTGGCGCCGTCAGCCGCAGCAGTGGACTCCGCCTACGCCGATGGTCTGGCGCACGGTGGCAGGGATGCAGGGGCTCCCGGGCCACGTCCTCATTATGGGGACGGCTACTACGGCGCCTATCTGCGCGATCCCGATGGCAACAAAATCCATATCGTGCATCGCGCCGACCTCCAGCCCTGATGCAAGAGATGTGCGTATTTCTGGAGGCGCCGACATGACCGACAGCCAGATCGCACTCGTCTATCGGCGTGATTGGGCCTCAAGCCGAGAGCAGCTGTGTTGTCGCTCAAGGACCCGTCCTGGTCGAAAAGGCCGCATTTATCTGATCCGTGACGACGCCGGCCAGGTCCGGGTCGGCGGCGAGACGCACACGCATGTCCAAGGCGAGCTGCACAGTTTTTGAAGACCTCCAAGGAACTCTCGAGTATGTCCACAACCCTTCAGCACCCATACCGCCCACCACTCGAAGAGCGCGCCGCGCTGTCCGCATCGGCCGTGGACACATTGAGAATGCTGGTGCGCTACAAGGCCTGGGCGAATGGCCTGACGTTCAAGAACGTGATGGAGCTACCGGAAGGCGAGGCTCTTCGACAAAGACCGGCGCGGTTCGGGAACATGGTGCATACCTTGAACCACGTCTATGTGGTGGACGATATCTTCAGGCACCACCTACAAGGCAGGAGGCACGGCTACACCGCACGCAATACGGACGATACGCCTGCGGTTGACGATCTATGGAAGGCGGTTCAGGAAATGGATTCCTGGTACACCGGGCTTGTCGATTCCTGGTCGGACGAAGACCTTGTGAAAGTCGTCCATTTCGAGTTTGTGGGAGGGGGACAAGGTGCCATGACGCGCGAGCAAATCGTGCTGCATATCGTGAATCACAGCACTTATCACCGAGGTTTTGTCGGCGACATGATGTATCAGATACCTTTTACGCCGCCATCGAATGATCTGCCCGTATTCATCCGAGATCACTATCGCAACACTCGGTGAGGCGTTCAATTTCGACGGGGTGCCCTGAAATCGTGTGGTGTCGACGGTAGGGCGGAGGGTATTGGCCTGTGCCACTGCAGGCCACAGCGACATGGCGTCTGGCGCCCGGCCTACGCTCTTGAATCCCTATTCATGTACCGCCGAACTCTCTCGTGATGTTGCAACGTCCCGAACGAAGTCAGCCACCGCCGCAGCGGCCTCTTGCGGAATGGCTTGCAGTAGGCAATGTGGAGCATCAAACGCCTGAACTCTTATCTTCCGAAAATACTGCTTTGCATCAGCCACGGAAGACTGCGGCACCAGGCGGTCACGTATCCCTTGCAAGTAGAGAACCGGAGCATCAATGGCTTTGGCATGTGCTCGCGCATCTACGGATACCACCGCTCTCAGCCTTGAACGTAGAACCGCCGTTTGCACCTTGGCCAAGGCGGACCGCAGCATAACCCGCAGACCCGGCGTCGCAAACCGGCCCAGAAGCATCAGGTTCAGTATTGGAGCAGGAGGAAGCGGAACGGGCATGGTCGCCAGGCCTTTGAGCCATCGAAGACCCGGCCTTGGATTGCGAACGAACGAGCAGCACAGAACAAGGCCCATAACGCGCTCCGGGTATGCCGCTGCCAGCGAAATGGCAATAGGTCCTGAGAAAGACTCTCCCAACAAGACCAAACGGCCATTGGGCGGCAAGGCCGATGTGGCAAGTTCCGTCAGATCGGTATAGGTCTGTCGCGCACCGGAAGCTGGATAGCTAACCACGACGACGGGCGTCGTCTTCCCCAATGCGGCAACGAACGGTGCGAAAAGCTCACCCGTGCCATCCATTCCAGGAAGGAGAACAAGGACAACGGGCCCAACCTCGGCCAGAGATGGCGACTGCAAATCAGAGAATCCTGCTGAAAGGCTGTTCATGGCCGGGGGCGGTAGTTGCAATCCGATCCATTACAGCACTTTGAATAGTCTAATTTAAAGGTCAAAGGAACTTGTTTCAGGGCGGCCGGAACAGGGCAGCTTCGGCTTGCGGGGAGGGCGGGTATGCCTTGCGGGTCGTGTGCATGCGACCAGGAAATCGGACTGAGATCGGCACTTACGCAGGCAACGCGTTTACAAACCTGGCACGCCATTGCAGCATCAGCTGCCTTCCCGCTCTTTCGCTTTACTTTACAAATATGCCCACACGCCTTCATGCCATCTGCTCTGACATTACAAAGCTTCATATGGAAGCTATTGTCAATGCAGCAAATTCGTCTCTGCTTGGCGGAGGTGGCGTCGATGGTGCAATCCATCGTGCGGCAGGTCCAGACCTTGTGCATGAATGTCGGCTGCTCGGGGGCTGCAAGACTGGCAATGCAAAGGTGACCAAGGCTTATCGCCTATCTGCCCACTACATCATCCACACCGTCGGACCTGTGTGGAGAGGCGGGGAAAGCGGAGAAGCAGAGCTGCTCGCTGGCTGCTATCGCCGATGCATGGAGTTGGCGCAGGAGAAGTCCGTCACCTCGATTGCTTTCCCGAGCATCAGCACCGGCATATACGGCTACCCGATGGAATTGGCTGCGCAAGTGGCGGTCAGGACCGTCCAGGAAAGCCTGTCGGAACATTCGCCAATTGAAGAGGTTGTCTTCTGTTGCTTCTCACCTGCCGACTTGATTCAGTATGAATTGATTTTGAATCGACTTGCGTCATCCGAATCCGAGTAGCACTTGAGCCTGGTGTCCAGCTTTCATGACTGCTCCTGAACTGCAGTGAGGGCGTGAAAAGCCGATCATTGCTGCATAGCGAGCCCAGAAGACACTCAAGAGCCCATTCACGCATGACTGGCAGGGGGCAGGGCTAGCCTGGTTCGTTCGCATTCGTGATTGCTGCTAGTCCATTTGCTCGTCCAGGTTCAGCAGGGTAGCGGCCAGCACCTGGGTGCCTGCCAGAACCTGACCCGGTGAAGCCCATTCCACCGCGCTATGGCTGCGTCCATCAAGACACGGGATGAAGATCATCCCCGAGAGTCCGGTATGAGCCAGGTACATGGCATCGTGGCCGGCACCGCTGGGCATGCGTCGACAGCCCAGACCCAGGCGCTGGGCGGATTGCTCCACGGCAGCAGCAATCAGCGGCGCACAGGCAACGGGGTCCACATGGGTGCGAGGCTCCACACGCCAATTCACGCCCAACCGCCCGATAGCCGGGCCGCAGCGCCGCGCCAGAATTTCCCAGAACTCCTGCAGCAGGGGGGCATGGTTGCTTCGCACCTCCAGCGTCAGGTCCACCTGGCCGGGCACGGTGTTGCTGGCGTTGGGGGAGACGTTCATGCGACCTACCGTGGCAACCACGTAGTGAGGTGTGCTGCGGCTCCAGTGCAGCGCCAGGCGCTGGGCCTGGCGTATGACTATTGCTGCAGCCACGAGAGCATCGCTACGTTCATTCATGGGGGTGGTGCCCGCATGATCGGGCCGGCCTTCGAAGAACAGCTGAGCACGGCGTATGCCCACGATGTCGGTCACGGCGCCTATGTCCAGGCCTTCGCGCTCCAGCATGGGCCCTTGTTCGATGTGCAGTTCCACAAAGGCCGCAAAGCCGTCCTGCCGGCGATCGGCCTCGGCCAGAGCTTCGGGGCGGGCGCCCAGACGCTGCAGGGCCTGGCACAGTGTGTCGCCCTGATCGTCGCGGGCGGCCAGCATGTCGGCGCTGAGCTGGCCGGCCATGGCGCGGCTGCCCACACAGGAGATGCCGTAGTCACTGGGCTCTTCGCAGAGAAAGTCTATGACCTCGAAAGGGTGCTTCAGTGTGATGTCCGCGTCCTGCAGGGCATGGGCCACTTCCAGGCCAGCCAGCACACCCAGAATGCCGTCGAAGCGTCCTCCGGCGTTCACCGTATCGGTGTGCGAGCCCGTGGCCAGGGGCTTCAGGTCATCGCACCGGCCGGGACGGCGGCCGATGAGGTTGCCTGCGGCATCCAGGCGCACCTGCAGGCCCGCGGCTTCGAAAGCTTCGCGCAGCCAGACGCGTGCGGCCTGGTACTCCGCGCTGAAGGCGCGGCGGGTCCAGGGCATGTCGGCCCGGGTGAATTGGGCGAGGTCTTCGAGGCGGCGCCACAGGCGGTCGCCGTCGATCGGTGGCAGAGCCGGGGAAAGAAGGGGGGAGCAAGAAGAAGCGTTCTGCATGGAGTAATCTTCGCCCGAGATTTACCAATAAGGAATCTTTTGATGTTTATGCAAGGTATTAGTGAAACTTTGGCTAATGCCCCTGGTTTGATGCTGTTGAGGAGTTTTTGTCTGGTCGTTCAGGAAGGCAGCTTTTCGCAGGCTGCGGAGCTGTTGCAGCTGTCCCAGCCGGCGGTCAGCCTGCAAGTGCGTCAACTGGAACGCCATCTCGGCACGCGCCTCATAGAACGCGTGGGGCGGCGTGCTGTGCCGACGGCTGCCGGGAAGGCCTTGCTGGAGCAACTGCCTGCCGTGAGCGTGGCGCTGGAAGGCCTGGCCCATGCGCTGAGTGCGCATGCGCGCGAGGTGAATGGGCAGGTGCGTATAGGTACGGGTCTGACCGTGTGTCTCTATCTTCTGCCTGCCGTGTTGCGCCAGATACGGGCCAGCCATCCAGGCATCGACATCGTGGTGGTCACGGGCAATACCGAGGAGTGCGTCAAGCGCGTGGAGGACAACAGTCTGGATCTTGCCCTGGTCACCTTGCCGGTAAACCGCCGAGCCTTGCTGGCGACTCCCGTGCTGCACGACGAGCTGGTGGCCGTAGCTCGCCCGGAGATGCTGATGCCAGGCGATGCGGTTGCTGCGCCAGAGCTGAGATCCCTGCCTCTGCTTGCCTTGCAGAAATCAGCCAGCACGCGCGGCGTGGTCGATGCCTGGCTGCGCCGTGCCGGTGAACTGCCGCATCCTCAGATGGAGCTTGACAGCGTCGAAGCGCTCAAGGAGATGGCGGCCATAGGCCTGGGTTATGCCGTGGTTCCGCGCATGGCCATGCAGGGGCGAGGCGCTCGCGATGACCTGGTCTCACGTCCGTTAACACCTGGATTGCAGCGAACACTGGCGATGGTATTGCGCAAGGACAAGCCATTGAGCCGTTCCTTGTCGTTGGTTTGCCAGGGTATTCAGGCTCATTGTGCAGCCTGGATGCAGCGACCAGAGGTTTGAAAGTAGTTTGATCGAATCTATCCTTGCTGCGCCAGTACCGATGTCTGCCATCGGCGAGACAGGAACTCACTGCCTTTTGCATCGGGGTCATCAATTGATGCACACGGGCTCTTCTGTTGCCAAGTCTCCAGCGTGGGCAGCCGCTGCCGGACGAAAGCGGCGTAGGCACATGACCTTGAGCTGACCTCCGTCAGAGGGACTGAAGGCTGAAGACAATCGGGTTTGAGTCCGGGGGCTCGGCCCTGTGGACCATGTAGCAAGAAGGCCCAGGATAATCTGTCCGCAGAACATCACGGCTGCTCCGTCAATAACCAGCATCTATCTTGGATCAGCCAGTAGTCGAGCCGGTGCGGCGAGGCTCATCAACCGAGTAAGTCAAGCAACAAACACCAATGAATCCGTTGCAGCACAGGTTCTGCAAACGCCGGGAGGCTGCTGCCGGTCGATCCGCGACGCTCGTGATCAGGGCCTTCCCGCCATAGGATCCGGATTCCAAGCCTGTCGCTGCCCTGAGTCCTCAAGAACACCCAAATGAACACTTTCTCCTTTCGCGCAGCCTGCATCGTCACCAAAGACCCGGAGGACTTCTGCCACCTTGTCGGCTTTGCCGACAAGAAGCACGACACCGAGCATTACCTGATGCTCCAGCGCTCCTTCGAAGAGGATGAAGACGAGCAGGATGAAGAACTGGGCATGGATACCTACCATGTCGAGTGGAGTAGGCAGCAGAGACCTCGCTATGGCGGCATTGAGCGGTTTGTGCTGAAGCGTACCGGTGCGGAGCTCACGTTCAAACGCGAGGCGGAGGAGGGCATGGATGAGCCGAAGCAAATGTCCATCGCCTTTGATCTTTCAGCCGGCGAGTACGAGGAACTGAAGGCCGCCTTGACGAATATCTTTGCCGGGGAGAGCTGCTTTGAGATGAGCGACGGCCAGGCCATCGGGGGCGCATAGGCGTGACGAACGCAGCCCTTCGGCCAGGGTGCACTACCAAGGGAAGGACGGATGCGACGCAGCCGTGATGGTCATGGAAGCTGCTAGGCAGCATCCAGCATTGGCAATAGTTGCTGCAGGCAACTCATTGCGGCGTCTCCGTCAACAACCCACATTTGGGCCAACGGTTCGGCATCATCTACCGAGAGGTAAGCCATGGTCCAGCCGGAGAAAAGGCGACTCGTTATACCTCTTGCCTCGTGCTGCGGAGTGAAATTGGTATGGCGATTGTCCAGGGATATCTTTTTGGCCAATGCAATCACCTGTTGCTGAGGGCCCTCCATGTATTGGACGAAGCGCTGACCGTCAAAAATCAGTATCCCTGTGATCCCATGGGCCTCATTGAAGCGGCGTGAGACTCTGGTGATATCTGCGACACAGCTCGTACTGGCGTCACTGGCGATTTCACTGTGGTAGAGAAAACATCCGAGCAGGTGTTTCAAGATTGCCTCTTACTTTTCAGCGTTGCATAGGTGCGGTTGGTGCCGGTATCGTGTTTGTCTCAAGCCAGGTAGACAGAACCTATTCCTTGCAGACAGAGTTGGAGTGGTGATCAACGGGCCGATTGCTCGTCATCGGGCGACATGTGCCAACGAGACAGGTCGAGATTGATGGTGGCGCAATGCGAAGCAAGCCCCATAACAAGGGGCACCATTCTGCTGCCGCAATTCATTTGCGAGGGATGCCTGCTCTTGTGCTGCTCTTTTGGAAAGATACCAGCGCCAGGTCCATCAGCAGAACCATCGACATGCCCAGGGCCAGTACAGCCACTACCATCGGCAGTCCAAGTGCGCTAAGCACATACCTTCCCGAAGGAATCGCAAGGCGATTTTCCGTCGTGCAAATGAACTCGGCAGCACTCATGCCTGTGTAGTGCATGGCACAAACGGCAAGGGCCATGATCGCCGCAGCAAGCAGGCGCATGCTTGTCTGCTCGGTATGAAATGCCAACCACAGCGCCGCAGTTGCAGCCACGAGAGCAATAAGCACAGACATGGCGATTCGCTCATAGTCCCACTCCAGGTGGCCTCCAAAACGCATGCCATACATGCCTAGGTAGTGCATGACAACGGCACCCAGCCCAAGCATTGATCCGGCCAAAAGCAAGCGACCAATGCTGCGCGGATTGCGAGCCACGATATGAAAAGCCAGGGCCGAGATTGTCACCGCGGCAATGAGCGACACGCCGGTCTCCCATATCGAGTAGCCGGTCCCAAGATCCATGCGCAGCGCAAGCATGGCAATGAAGTGCATCGACCATACGCCAATGCCGCCAAGAGCAATCCCTGTGCTGCCGAGGCTCATCAGATAGGTCTGGCGGTCATCAACCTCCGGCTCAAGTCGCTTGGCGGAGATCAGCGCAATGAAGGCGCCAATCATTGAAATCGCGTACGACAGTACAACCAATTCCATGCTGTAGCTGGTGCTGACCATTGCATCCATGAGCCTCTCCTGGTTGCCGAACAAGAAGAATCCAGAATTTGTAAATTGACTTGTATCAAATTAATTCAGAGTCATCAAGATGATTTGATGAATCAGATCTGATTAGATGCTAGTTAGATACATCAGATCTGATATCTATTTAAAAATTGAAACAAGTCAATGAATATGTAAGCACTTGACACAAACAAGCGCTCAAGGAGCGATCGCAGGGGTGCCCAAGGCGTACCGGCTTCACTCCAACTGGGCGGCATCCCGTTTTGTCAGGCCATTGACTACAGAAGGCACATATGAGAGTGAACGCACCGGTAACTCAGCGGGAGTACAGCTTTGATGAGCAC
>NZ_BBVD01000027.1 GCF_000964545.1 Comamonas thiooxydans
TCGTGGAAGCGATTGGCGTGTTCCGCTAGCCCGCGCTGCGAAGCGCCGTGATGACTGCTTCTGACCGGCAGATGACCGTCTCGGAACGACCCTAAGAGGACTGCTAGGGTACTAGTGACTCCAGGCGAAGCTTGGGTTCTTCATAGACCGAGTCCTCGGCGGGATAGCGCAGGCCAGAAATGCCGCGAGCTTTCGCGCTTGCCCATACGACGCTTTCGCCAGCAGGCAATGTGTCTGGCTGCGAAGAGTAGATGGGATCTTTGAAGGCGGTTGTTGCTGGTACGAACGTCCAGCCTTGCTTGCGAAAAGCCGAAACGATATCAGGCAAGGCTGCCGCATTGATCTCATTGGTGTGCAGCAGCATCACATGCGCAGGGCTTCGACCAAGTACCTGCTTGGCCAGGCCTTCATAGTAAGTAGCCCGGTCAAGCAGGTGTTCAATGTAGGCCATCTTGACCCGGACAGCCTTGTCGTGTGAACCAGCTCGTAGAAGCGAGGAGTAGATCTGGTTGTAGTACCAATCGCTGGCATCGATGGAGACTGGAGCGGGTCTATAGCCATTTGATTTCATCCAGGACCGGATGCCGTCACGCTTTTCCTCCGTGTCACCTTCTTTCAGGTAAGGAAAGCGAAGCATCGGCACCCAAGTCGGAATGTGACGCAGAGCTGCATCGGCCTTTTTCACGTCCGCAATGAATTCGTCCAGTGTCGTCTCGGCGGATGCAAGACTGCGGTGTGTCGCCGTATGGTTGCCTACCGCATGACCTGCCTTGGCCCAATCCATGATGAGCCCCATTCCTCGATCACCGCCTATGCGAATCAGCGAGGGGAACACCATCGCTGTGATGCCAGAGTCTTTGAGGCTGGTGATGATCTGCTGATTCCAAACCTGCGCTTGGGACTGCCTGTCGGGGTTCAGTCCATCATCAAAGGTCAGACTCAACGTCTGGGCAAAGCCCAGGGATGAAAAAAGCAGAACAGTCAGCGATGCAATAGCGCGAAGAATGGTTGTCATGAGAGCTTATGAAATACGCATGCAGTGAACCTGCAAGTCGTTGACTGTGGATTGACCCATTGCAGACGTCCGAGGATGTCTGCCGGTTGTCCCTAGGCGTTATCACTGCCAGAGCGCACGAAAGAATACCGGCGAATGTCCGTCCTCAGCTTCCATCCTCTGCCTTCCCAATAAGCGTGGGCAGAATGGTTCTCTTGGAGAACATCAATGTGACTCTTATGAATGCCGAGTCTTTCAAGTCCGTCCAAGCACAGCTCCACCAAGCGGGAAGCAATGCCGCGTTTTCGGTGTGTAGACAGGACGACAAGGTGCTGCAAGTAGCCGCGGCGGCCATCGTGGCCTGACATGATGCATCCAACGATATGCTCGCCTTCTAACGCAACGAAGCTCAAACCTGGGTTGCGCAACAGGTAGCGCTGGGTAGCTTCCTGTGAATCGGCATCCCGAAAAGTAACCCCATCTGTTTTCTTCATCATTGCGGTGACGCTGTCGTAGTCCCCAATGCTCATTGGTCGGATGGATACCTGATCCACGGTGTCAGGGCAGTAGGGTGTTCTCACTGCTGTCTCCAATTTCTGGCAGTCCAAAGGCGAGAGCACATTCTCGCTTGAAACACGTGGACTGCTTCTGGCCGGACTGCGACGGTCGTCGATCGCCTTCTTCCGCCAACCCGCACCGTTGAGCGCAGGTCAATGAACTACACCTCCGCGCCGTCATATTGAATCGATTGACAGAGCTCCGCCGGCTTCAGGTGGCTGGCGTATGGCCACGGAGTGGAGCTATTCAAACTTGATCTATTCAACAATGCCCTGCACTCCATGAGCAACCCTGTAAAGTTCGCATCATCTTTGCTCAAAGGCTTTCCGCGACGAAAAGGCGGAATCCACGCCCCATGGACCTTCAAAATAAAAGCACAGAAGCAATTCCAGCCAATTCCAGCATCATCAAGGTACGCCTACAAGATTTGGACAAGTTGTTCGATCTCATGGACCCATCTCCGCTTTACAAACAAGACCTGCACCCCAATGTGGCAGAACACATTGTCGAAAGCGCGAGAGAGCTACCTGCGCAGGCCCGGTTGGCATTGCTCCTTCATGTAGATCAGGTGCCCCCTCAAGCTCGAAGTGATCAGGCGGTGAGCGATGCCATACGAGCCTATTTCACCCACCGATCGACTCAAGCGCAGCGCAAACTACGACTACATCTGCGTCGCGGCACCATTAGCTTGATCATTGGTTTAACGTTCCTTGCAACGACTTTGACTGCTTCTCAGCTACTCGGCGAAGGCAGTTTTTCAACAACGCTGCGCCACAGCCTGGAGATTGGCGGATGGGTGGCTCTGTGGCGTCCTATGGAGATGTTTCTATACGATTGGTGGCCCATTCTTGGCGACAAGATCTTTTATCGACGCCTCGCCAGAATGCCTGTCCAAATTAAATACTCTGCATAAATCGGACCTCGGGCAGGCATTTTCAGAAAGTGATTGCTGCTAAAGATGCACATCGCTGAGAGTGCGTCGCAAGCATCGCGATTTGAAGCAGCTAATCACTGCATTGCTCTTGTACGCACGCACCCGCGTTGTCGCGGAAATAGGAAGTGGCTGGCCTTTCTACAGGCTCTTATCGGCTTGATGATGGCGACATTCGTCCTATCAGGGCGGCAACTGGTCGCTTCACGAGGCCTAAAGGAGCGGGAGACGCTTGGCTTCCGTACCCCCGCTGAGATGTTCAGCGCATCAAGCCGGTGAGTCCAATGAATGTTGCGGTAGCTTTTTCCTCCACTGCCCAAACTCCCCAACCTTGCTGCTCGATGAGGTCGCGACAGTATTGCGCCATGGCATTGCTCTGCTCCACCGAAAGTGTGGCGGGAAAAAAGCGCATGGTCTCTGCGTCGGTATTCATGCGCGCTATCAATGCTTGCTACTTGAGATTTCTTGGCCGCGCATTTGCTCGGTTGCATTCGTGGGGGAAAAGCCCGTCCATCGTTTATATGCTTGCGAGAACGCGGATACATCACTGTAGCCAAGCCTCGCGGCAATTTCTGCAACGGATAGCTCGGAGCCAATCAGCAGCTTGTCGGCTCGTGCTCTGCGAACCTCTTCGTGTAGTTTCCGAAACGAGAGTCCTTCGTCATGAAGCCGGCGTTTGAGCGATCTCTCGCTTACGTGAAGCCAGCCGGCAACTTGCTGCAGGTTTGCCGACGATCCATCAGGTTGTGCCGCCAGCATTTCTCGAAGTAGCGTTCCAGTCGAAAGCGATGTGCGACGTTTGGTCATGAGGTCTTCGCACATGCGGACACACATGGCATACGTTGCCGCACTGGCTTGAGGCAGGGCTTGAGCCATAGTTGCCTGTGTTACGCGTAGTTCGTTGCTTTGCGATCCCCACTCGATCCGTACGCCGCCGATTGCGTACGGCATATGCTGCGACCGTTTCATGCTGAGACTGAGAGCTTCCAGTTGCGTGTCTGCCCCCAGGACATCCAGCATTAGACGGCAGGTCGCGCCTACGGCGCGTTGCACTGCAAACTCGCGCAATGCTGGCTCAAGCGCAGGCGATGCAACGAATTTCAGCCGATGAATCCCGTCTGAGCGCTCATGCTCCAGCATTGCGAGTGCAAAGGTCAGGGAGAGGAAACGGTGCGCAAGCAGGAGGGCATCCAGACCGCTTGCCGCACTAAGCATTCCAAGGCCAAGAATTCCATAGGCCGTAGCGTGGTAGCGCATGCCGACAAGCAGCCCAAGGCCTGGCTCGTTTGGGATGAGAGTGAGCAGGTTTCGAATGACGGCCACTTCTTGTGCCGGATCGATGCTGATCTCTGCGTCAGCCAGCCGTTCCTGGGTCAAACCGGAGCCCTGGAGCAGGTCCCGCGCTCTCAGACCGCGCTTTGCTCCTGCTTCGAGCAGCAACTGAACACTTGCCGGACTGCGCGTGAAATCCCAGAACTGCATGAATCTTCCCCAGACTATTGGCCTGAAGGATAAAGCAGTTGGCCCGATTCAACCTTCTGCAAAGGGATCGCAACTCCTAAAGTGAAAACAACGCGACGCAATCCGCAGCGCGTATCGATCACGGAGACTTCCATGAGCATGTACGCCGACCAACCCATCTGGCGAGAAATCCAGTCTTTCCTTCCTGAGCGCTATCGGATCCCCTTGAGCGAGGAGCCCTCCGAGTCTTTCTGGGACTGGAACAGTGATCGAATTCACATCGATGCGTACCGCAATCCGAACGCCTCGGTAAGTGTTATTCTGATGCCCGGAGTCGGGACAAATGGTCGTCAGATGATGACGATTCTTGGTCGTCCGCTGGCTCAACGGGGTTACGAAACCATCGCTGCGGATATGCCTGGCTACGGTTTGACCGAAGTAGGGGAAGGCCACGTCGTCACTTACGACGATTGGGTCCAATGCGGTAGCGACCTGATTGACAGAGAACTGGCGCGTGACAGTCGCCCCATCGTTTTGTATGGCCTCTCTGCCGGCGGCATGCTCACCTATAACGTCGCTTCCCGAAACCGCAAGGTCAAGGGTATCGCAGGAATGACGTTTCTTGATAACCGGGACCGGCGGGTGCGGGACGAGACAGCGAAAAATCTGATTGTCAGTCGCGTAGGAGCTCCGCTCATGAGCAGGTTGGCCAATACGCCATTGGCAAAGATGAAGATGCCGATGAGCCAGGCAGGAAAAATGAGCGCGCTGTGCAACAGCGATGAGGCCATGAAAGTTTTCATGCGCGATAAAACCTCCGCGGCAAATGCCGTGTCCATCGCATTCCTTGATTCCTACATGTCGCATGTGCCCGAAGTCGAACCAGCTGACTTCAATGTCTGTCCTGTCTTGCTGACGCAGCCAGCAGATGATCGCTGGACTCCTCTGGAGCTAAGCGAGCCTGTAATCGGCCGAATCGGCAAGGTACCGGTTCGGACCATCATGCTGGAGAACGCGGGGCACTATCCGCTCGAGGAGCCGGGTCTGTCGCAAATGGTCGACGCAATCGATGATTTCTTCCGTGAAGTCACCGGCACCGAGAAGGTGCGCTGAGTTCGGCATCCTTTCAGGCAGTGCAGCTCGCTTGCGTGCCGGTCACGGGCACGCCTGCGCGCTCGCTCTGTAAAGCTCAGCCCATGAATGTCTGCCTCCGGGATCCGGGCACGGTCGGCTGCTTGGCGGAGCAGAAGCTTTGCAACGGTCACCATCGCTCAAAACTGCGATTTTTCCGTTGCAAGCCCTCTCGGGGACGCGACCGCACACGGCTGCATCTCCTCGATAGCGCGAAGTAGCGAGAAATCGACAAGTCTCGGCCTTCGTCGTAGGCCTCATAATGCGCAACCATGCAAGCGCTGCGTAACTCCCTGTCACTGACCCGCCTGGTTCTGGCGTGGTTCATGCTGACGTTGAGTATTGCAATGGCTTCGCCCATAGTGCATCCAAAAGCCATCGAGGTGGTCTGTACCTCAAGTGGCAGCATGCAGGTGATCATGCTTGATGAGGACGGCCAGGCCGCGCCAGGGCTTCATCATTCGTTGGACTGTCCCTTGTGTCTGACCATTACGACACCGCCGAGCTATTCATCACCGCATCTTGAGCAGCCACAGCCGCTCGGCTTGGCGCTACAGCCTGTAGTTTCAGCGCGCATTGCCGCGCTGGTGGGGGCACCTTTGCCCCCGCGAGGGCCGCCAACGCTCGTGTAAGTCCACTGTGCCGCCAATCGATGGCGGATACAGCCTATCGCCGTCGGGCCCAGTCCTGCACGGCCGATCTCACTTGCACGCAGATAATTCATGACCCATCCCTTTTATGGCGCGATGCCCAATGGCAACGCGAGTTCTCCTTCGCCCGCCTTTTTTCAACGCAACAGCGTGGCCCTGGCTGTGGCCCATCTGTCATTGGCTGTTCCTCTTGCAGTAGCGAGCTCTGCCAGTTGGGCACAAGCCGACGTCACCCTGGACACTGTTACCGTACGTTCATCGGGGGACACTCCTTTGGAGCGCCCAGTGGGCACCGGCAGCCGGCTCGACCTCAATGCACGCGACACTCCGGCCAGTGTCGAGGTGACCACGCGCGAGCAACTGGAAGCTCGCGGCGACACTTCTCTGGTTGACGCAATCACGCGATCTACCGGCATCACCAGTCTGGGACATCCGGGCAACAGTGGCAGCGCGCTCTCGGTACGAGGTTTCACGGACTCCACCTCGGTCATGCGTCTATACGACGGTACGCGCCAATACGGGGGAGTCGGCGTGAGTTTTCCCTTCGACACCTGGTCTATCGACCGCATAGAAGTGCTGCGCGGACCTGCATCCGTGATCTACGGTGACGGCGCTATTGGTGGCGTGGTCAACGTGATCCCCAAAAAGCCCACGCGCGGACCTGTTCAAAATGAAGTCCAGGCCACGCTGGGAACCAGAGGCAAACGTGCATTGGCCTTGGGCAGCGCAGGCGCGATCAATGAGCAATGGTCCTATCGACTGGATGTCAGTGGCGACCAATCGGATGGCTGGGTGGATCGTGGCGATTCCAGCAATCGGACGATCTCCGGCGCTCTGCGCTGGGATGTGACACCTGACTTCAACTTGCAACTCTCGCACGCACAGGGTCGGCAAAAGCCGATGCGTTACTTCGGTACACCGCTGGTCAACGGAGTACAAGACCCGGCGCTCCGAGAGCGCAACTACAACGTTGCCGACAGCCGCATCCAGTTCAAGGATCGCTGGACCGAACTGGCTGCCCAGTGGGCCCCCGGCAGCAATGTCGTCATACGAAGCAAGCTCTATCACATTGGCAGCGACCGCTATTGGCGCAATGCTGAAGCGTACCGGTACAACGCCACTACGGGATTGATTGACCGCTCGGACAACACCGAGATCGGTCACGACCAGACGCAGACAGGCAACACCACGGATGTGAGCTTCCATGGCAGCTTGCTCGGACGTCCAAACCAGCTCTCCGTGGGCTTCGACGTGAACCGCGCATCGTTTCAGCACACCAACAACACTTACACCGGCAGCTCCGGTCCGGTCGATCCCTACAACCCCGTCCCGGGCTACTACAGCAGCTCGGTACCCTTCATTCCCCGCTATCAAAACAAGGCCGAGCAATATGCGCTGTTTGCGGAAGACCGGCTTGAACTGACGGATCGCTGGTCTGTCGTGGCGGGCACGCGCTTCGACCATGCGGACCTGTCGCGCCAGGATCTGGTGGCGGGCAATCAGGCTTTCAAACGCAGCTACTCCAACACTGGTTGGCGACTTGGCTTGGTCTACAAGCTAAGTCCTCAACTGTCCCTGTATGCGCAGGCATCCAAGGCCGCAGATCCGGTGAGCGGCCTGCTGATGCTGTCGGCGGCTAATTCCGCCTTCGACGTATCGAGCGGCAAACAGTTTGAGGTCGGTATCAAGCAATCCTTCTGGGACGGCAAGGGTGACTGGACGCTTGCGGCGTATTCCATCACCAAAAACAACTTATTGACGCGAGACCCAGCAAACCCCGCTTTGCGCATACAGATTGGCGAACGCTCCTCCAAGGGCATCGAGGGCACCCTGTCGATGCAAGTCAGCAAGGCCGTGCAAATTGATGCCAACTTTGCGCTGCTCAAGGCTCGCTATGAGGATTTCAGCGAGTCTGTGGGGGGCATCGTTGTTTCACGCAATGGCAATATTCCCACCGATGTGCCGGAGCGTGTCGCCAATGTTTGGGTGAGCTGGAAAGTCGTGCCTGACTGGACGCTGTCCGGCGGCCTTCGCCATGTGGGCAAGCGCTATGCAGACAATGCGAACACCTTGAAACTGCCTGCCTACACCACGGCAGACCTGGCGCTGCAATGGAAGGCAACCAAGGCCACCACGTTCACGCTGCGCGGCTTCAACATCTTCGACAAGCACTACTTCACGACCTCCTACTACACCAACACGCAGTGGTTCGTCGGGGAAGGGCGACGTGTTGAGCTGACACTGAACCATCGCTTCTGAGCGCGCCGCCGATGTGGACTTCCGCCCAAGCCAAGCGGCTTGTGTTTCTGGTGCATCGATGGACCGGGGTGGGTGCATGCGTGCTGATGGCGCTCTGGCTCTTCAGCGGAGTGGTGATGCTCTTTGTCGGCTACCCCAAACTGTTGCCGACGGAGCGCCTGCAGGCATTGCCTTCCCTGAGCACTGGCCAGAGCTACCTGCCTGTTGAGGCAGCTCTGAAGCAAAGCCAGTCTGCCGACAAGGTGCAGCAGATTATGCTTACCACTATTGCGGGCCGCCCCAGCTACCGCCTCAAGGAGGCGGACGGCACGCTGCGGGTGGTTGATGCCGGCACGGGCGTTGTTGCGCAGTTGCCCGACGACGCAGCGGCCTTGCGCAGCGCCAAGGCCTTCCTGTCCGAAGCAAATGGAGTGCTGCAAGGTCGCACGCAGGACGACCGCTGGACACATTCCGCCTCGCTCGATCCCCATCGGCCTCTCATCAAGGTCCTGATGGACGATTCCGCATCAAGCCTGTTGTACATATCGTCGACCACTGCCGAGGTGGTCATGGATGTACCGCGCCATCAACGCTACTGGAACTACGTGGGTGCCTGGCTTCACTGGGTGTATATGGTGCGTGAAGGCTCCAAAGACCCTGTGTGGAGCTGGCTGGTCATCGGGCTCTCGGCATTGGGAACCGTCTCCGCCATTGCCGGTGCCTTGGTGGGCATCTGGCGATGGCGCTTCCACGGTCGCTACAAATCCGGAGCCAAGACGCCGTATCGGGAGTTCCAGATGCGCTGGCATCACATCACCGGCCTCGTATTTGGAGCGATGATGATCTGCTGGATCTTCAGCGGCCTGATGTCCATGAATCCGCTGGGGATCTTCAGCCCGCAAGGACCTCGTCCCGATCTGCGTGCCTACCAGCATGCAGGTTCAGGAAGCAATCCCTTCAGGTTCACCACGCACGAAGCGCTGACACTGCTCGGTGCCGAGGGGTTTGACACGCGCGAGGTCGAATGGAAAGTACTGGATGGGCAGCCCTATCTGCTGGCCTTCAATGGACTAGGGGAGACCCGCATCGTGTCCGCAAGCCTTGCTGCGCCCCAGGTAGAGCGGGAACTTGACCGTTCGAAACTAGAACAGGCCGCGAAGAAGCTGTTCCCTTTTGCCATTCGCTCGACCACGTTGCTGAACGAGTACGACGCCTACTATTACCGTCGGGGTGAGGCCTCGATGTATTCAGCAGCGGCGCGTGATCTGCCCGTGCTCCGGATGCAATTTGAAGATCCGGGAAACACCAACGTATACATCAGCCCGTACTCAGGTGATGTTGTGCTGAGCCTGGACCAAAGGCAGCGTACAGGACGGTGGCTGTTCAATTTCCTGCACAGTTGGGATCTGCCGTGGATGCTGCGCCACGCCTGGCCGCGTGATGCCATCCTCGTTTTGCTGAGCATTGGTACGTTGGCTCTGGCACTGACCGGCATCGTGCTGGGATACAGGCGACTGAAGCTGTTCATCGGGCATAAACGCCGATTTTGATCTTGGGGATGGTGCAATCGAAGAGCGTCGCCTTCATGCCAGGGCGTTAGCTGCTCCCGCGAGTACCAGGCACTGAAGCCAGCCGAGGCCGGTTGTCCCTAAAGCCCAACCTTCATGTGGTGCGCCGCGAGCCGCCACAGAGATAGCCAATCAGCATCTCCACGATGGCCTGCTCGGTCTTCTGGATCGGGTGGGGCGTTCCGGGAGGAATGACAGCGGCATGAATCAATGACTCCATGGTCCGCAACACAATCCAGGTGGCGAGATTCAGGTCTTCCTGAATGACTTCATCCCGATGCTCCTCCAGCAGCTGACGAATGCGGCAATGAATGCTTTGATCGGCCGCGCTCTGATCCGATGGAGCATCAAAGAACGGAAACTCTTTCTCCAGCACCTGGTGCAGCTCGGGAGCAACCTGATGCGCCGCCAGCCATGCATGCACGATGGCTGCCAGCCGCTCCAGCAATCCTGGCGACGTGGTGCCCGCCAGGACGGTTTCCATGGCTGCGTGCATTTCTACCGCGTGCCGTTCATGCAGGGCCGTGATCAGGGAATCCTTGTTGGGAAAGTACTGGTAGACGGAGCCGACGCTGACCCCGGCGCGTTCGGCAACCAGATTGGTATTGGTTCCTGCATAGCCGCGCTCGCTCAAAACGCGAGCCGTGGCTTCAAGAATTGCATCGACCAAGGCCCGTGAGCGGTTCTGGCGAGGGATTCGTCGTGGTTGTGGCAGGGTCGGCATAGGTCTGTCCGAACGCGAGTTTTCAATGCGAGCAATGGCTCATATTCTTTCACATATCGAGCAAATGCTCATATTTGGAGTGATCGATGTCCATTCGTTCTCATGAAGCGTTGGCAGCAGCGGCCTGTCAGCCGCCCGCCGCCAATGCATTAATCAAGCTGCTGCCAGTCACACAGGCAGTGTTCACCGGATTTCCGATCATCGGGGCGCAGTCTGTGGTGGCCTTGCTGTCTCGGGCATGGTTCGGCATCTTTGTCGCCCCATCCCTGCTGGTTGCAGTACGGTTGCTGAGCTTCTTGCCCCAGGGAGTGCGCCATGCATGAAATCGACCACAAGCCGCGCACAGCAAGAGCCGTGGGAGTCGTGCAGGCAGTTCATTCCATCACTCCACATATGCGGCGAATCACGGTGGGCGGTGACGAGATTGCCGCATTTCTTCAAGTGCAGGGCGTCGATGAACCAGCCGCCTGGGTCAAAGTCTTTCTTCCCACCGGGGAAGGGCGTGCGTACACGATACGAAGTATCGACTTCAAGGCCGGAACGCTGGATCTGGACTTTGTTCTGCATGGAACAGGATCCGGCTCCGGTCCGGCCTCTGAGTGGGCATCTCGGGCTTTGATTGGCGAACACATCGGAATCGCAGGGCCTCGCAGCGGCGGTTTCCTGCTCCCCGGCAATACACAATGGGTCATGCTGGCAGGCGATGCAACCGCTTTGCCCGGCATCCAGAGCATTGCCAGCCGTTTGCCCGCCGACATCAATGCCAAGGTCTATGCGGAAGTGCTGTCGCCAAGTGAGCATCAGCCTATCGACAGCCTGGCCAAGCTGCGTGTCCAATGGATCAATGCCCAGCCGGAGCCCGGCCTGAGCCTGTGTCAGGCGCTGCTGCACCGCCCCTTGCCGACAGGGCCTGGCTACATCTGGATTGCGGGAGAGTCTGCGGCCATCCGTAGCCTGAAGCATCATTACTTTCAAGAGCGAGAGTTGCCCAGGCACGGCTTGAGCGCGAAGGGATACTGGAAGTCCGGGGCGGCCGACCACCGGGAAGCGTGATGTGTTTCTCGAGTACCTGCTGTCGGCGGGGCTGATGACGGGTAGCTGCGCTCACCCGGATTCGAATGTGAGCAAGCCGGCAAGTCCGCTCAGGCGATGCCGGCGTTTGAACTCCTGTCCTTGGAATCGTCGGCTGCCATCGGGCCTGGGAAGATGGTTTGGCGCCGTGATCCACCCAGCCGGCATCATGCAAGCCGCCAAAGAAAAAGCCCGCGTCATGGCGGGCAGGTCTTTGTTGCGCAACAAGTCAAGGGCGCAAGTTGACGGTCTTCGAATATCTGTCGAGGTGCTCCAGCAGGCGCTCGTAGAGCTCATCTGTCGCCATCGAGTTCAAGACCTCCGCCTTGATCTCTTCGGCGCGCTGGCTGAAGTTGTGTTGCAGATTGCTTTTCTTGTTGTCATCCAGCGTTTCGATCAGGGCAATGAGAAGTGCTTCTTGCGCCATGATCTGGCCTTTCATCATCCTCAGCTGGGCGCTTTGATTGCCTAGGAACTCCATCCAACCCTTTCTCTTTCATGATGTGTGTCAAGTTTGAGGAATTATGGTGACTGTAGCTGTCGCGGAAATTTCACCTCCCTCGTTCTCCGAGCTACAGAAAGTGACTGGAAGTGTGCAATTGATGCACAGAGGCCGTGGTGTGGCTTGATTCCTGAATCCGGACCGCAGGCCAGCCGTTTTGGCGACCGGGGCTTTGCTCTTCAAGACATCTTGTGAAGCTGATGGCGCTTGCTGCGCCAGCCGCGTTCTTCCAGCCTGCCGGGCTGAATCTCCGATCCTCCGATACAGGGCTGGCGCCGGCAGCAAGGCGGGGCTATCTCCATCAAGACAGCAGTTGCTTTGTTACGGACGGATGACATGGAAAAATACCGGGGTTGGTCCATCTACGAGGTTGTGATGCCCTTGTTTCACACCACTGTGTTGACTGGTCTGGCGATGCTGGCCTTTGCCGGCAACTCGCTGCTGTGCCGCCTTGCGCTCCAATCCCACTCCATTGATGCCGCGAGCTTTACGGCAGTGCGCCTGGCTTCGGGCGCGGCCATGCTGGCGCTGGTCGTGAGCCTGAAACGCGCTCCCTCTACCGGTGTTGGCAACTGGACGTCGGCGGGCTTGTTGTTCGCTTATGCGGCGTTGTTTTCCTTCGCCTACGGGAGTCTGTCGGCCGGTGTCGGTGCCTTGCTGCTTTTCGGCGCGGTGCAGGCGACGATGGTGGGCGTGGGCCTTTGTCGTGGCGAGGCACTTTCACCCCGGCAGTGGGGCGGATTGGTGCTGGCTTTCGGCGGCCTGGTGGTGTTGCTGCGACCCGGACTCTCGGCTCCGCCCCTGGGAGCGGCTTTGCTCATGCTCCTGGCAGGGGTTGCCTGGGGGCTGTATTCCTTGCTCGGCAAGGGTGCAACCGACCCGATCGGCGTGACGGCAGGAAATTTCTTGCGGACGGTGCCGCTTTCGCTGCTGATGCTCGTGTTGGTGCAGGGGCAGGCCTCATGGAGCACGGCAGGATTGATGTATGCGCTGTGCTCCGGAATGCTGACTTCCGGACTGGGCTACGTCGCATGGTATGCGGCGCTACCTCAGCTGAAGGCGGGGGCTGCAGCATCCATACAGCTGAGCGTTCCCTTGCTGGCCGCCATCGGTGCTGTCTCCCTGTTGGGAGAGCCCTGGACCATGCGGCTGACTCTGGCTGGTGCCGCCATATTGGGCGGTATCTCATTGATTGTGGTGACCCGGTCTGGCGGCAGGCCTGCTGTGGCAAAAGAGTAGTTGTGCAATCCTTTCCCTAGCGCTCTTCAGGAGCCAGGGGATCAGTGCTTGCAGCATCTTTGTGCTGCTCGAATGTCACAGCTTGAATGCACGGGCTGGTCGATGCACAAGCTCCCATGCGCATCCCTGCCGTCGTGCCGACGAACATCGCTTTACACGGGTATCCACCGGCAGGAATAGGCTTTCAGTGCCACTTGTAGAAAGGGCTGCCATGAAAGAGCTAGTTGCACTGACTGCGTTCGCCTTGATATTGACCGGATGCGTGATGCAGAGGCCGGTCAATGGGCAAGGAATGGATCCAGGCTCCCACCAGGTTGAGAAGAATGCGGATCGGGATCTTAGAAACAACGATATTCAACAGCGGGATCGTCCGATCGACTTTGAAAACGACTGGGACCGGGATCACTTTCGTGACCGCGGAAACGAGGGCCATGAAAATCAAGGCAGCCTATGGCCGTGGCCGGGCTCCGGATTGAGTGGCGGGCGCACCTATCCGGGAGGCCAAAGCTGGGGCTATTAGCGCAGCGTCACTCGTCAACCATAGTGCTGCAACCCGGCAGCCGGGCATGCATGCCTGGTCGGGCGAACCCATTGCGCGGCGCCTTTGCCGGGATCAGGGGAGGGCGCAGCTGCCATCCCACATAGCTGCGGCGCCCAGGCAGAAGATGAAAAAGCAGGCCGGCTTGCCATCAAACGGCCACTTGGCCATTTGCATGCATTCCCCGGATGTAAACGGAGCTCCTTCGCCAGCTGGCAGACATTGCGGGGCATGTCAAAAGAAAATTCCTCAAGATGCCGGCAGTTGTTTGCACAAAGCCGGGCTTACACATTGAAAAACCGCGCGAATTCGGTCCGTCTAAACTTCGTACATGAAAAAACTGTTTGGAGTCTCTGCCCTCGTCTTGCTGTTGTCGGGATGCTACGCGGTGGGCCCTGGATACAGCTACGGGTATAGCGATACCTACATCTATCAGCCTTATGGCGGCTCGTACTACTACGGGCGGCCTGCATATAGGCCTGGGTACTACCACCATCATCACGCGCACCGCCCACCGCACCCAGGCCACGGAGGGCATGGAAATCACCGTCCACCGCATGGAGGCCATCGCCCGGGTGGCGGCCATGGTCACGGCCATCGCTGAATGACAGGCCTCGACTGGCGCGGTCGAGCGAAGGCTGAGAAACAGATAACGCCGAGGTTTGCCAGGTCAGGGGGCAGCAAGCCAACACGTCCGGGCTGACGCAAAGCGCCGTGTCACCTGGCGTGACTACCAGAGGGCTGGCCGAGAGGGCGGGCCGTGGCTGGGCGGCTGTGCCTGATTAGAGGTTGCCGCCCGAAATCTCGATCAGGCTACCTGTGGTGTATGGCGACTCGTCCGAGATGAGCCATACGATTGCATTGGCAACCTCCAGAGCGGTCCCTCCGCGCTTCATGGGAACGCCAGCCGCCAGGCGCTGAACCCGGTCCGGCTGTCCCCCGCTGGCATGAATATCCGTTTCAATGAGGCCGGGACGGACAGCGTTGACGCGGATACCTTCCGCAGCCACTTCCTTGGCCAGCCCCAGAGTCATCACATCCACAGCACCCTTGGATGCCGCGTAGTCGACGTACTGGCGTGGCGCGCCAAGTCTTGCCGCAATGCTGGACACATTCACGATGGCTCCGCCATGGCCGCCATTGGCAGTGCTCATGCGATGCACCGCTTCGCGAGCGCATAGAAAAGCGCCTATGGTGTTGATGCGAAACATTCGCTCAAGGCGCTGCAAACTGAACTCGGCCAGCGTCTGTGCCGTGTCCACAATACCTGCATTGTTGACCAGGGCGTCCAGGCGCCCGAACTGTACATCTGCCACGGCAAAAAGACGGCGAATCTGCTCTTCGCAGCCCATATCCGCCTGAATGGCCATGGCGTGCCTGCCCATTTCCGTGATTTGCGAGACAACCGCATCGGCTGCCGTCTGATCTGTATTGAAGCTGAGCAGTACATCCCAGCCTGCCGCTGCTGCTTGCAGGGCGGTGGCTGCGCCAATGCCTCGGCTGCCTCCGGTGATGAGCACAACTTTGTTTTTCATGGGGCTCCTTGGTGATCCATTTGATTCTGCCGCGAGTCTCGTCTCCAGCTTCACGGTTCTCGATTCATCTTATCGCCGCATTTCCTCTGCGGCCTAGGCTTGATCCGGTCCAAGTGCTCATGCTTTTGTATCTCAAGGCAACAAAAAACCACCTGTAGAGGTGGTTGAAAACCAATCGCAAGGCTGGATTCAAGAGACAGGGCTACCAGTATCGGTAGTTGTGGCGCATGCGCAGCAGTCTCTCTTCCTCCTGCTTTTTTTCCATGTCTGTGGGCTCTTGCGGGTCTAGTTGGGGCGGCGCAGGGAAATCCTTGTCCATGGAGAACAGCTCCTTGGTGGTTTCCCAGAACTTCTGGATTGGCGGGGGAATACGGCTATCTGGCATATAGACCTCCAGTCCTGGATGACGAATCAAGATTGATCGCCAAGCTCCACAGTACTCTTTTTAATAACCTTGAAGCCCTATCCAATAAGTAAAACGTCAGCTTTGGTGCATAAACAGGATGGGGGCGAGCGCCAGGAAAAGCGGCGATGCCCCGTTTCCATCGGCTCTGACAAGGCTTCGGGCTGATGGCTCTTGATGCACGGGTTCGGCAATTCAGGTGCCACAGGCTGTCCGAGACTGGCGAGCAGATGCGGCTAGCATGCAAGGCTCAGCAGTGGAGCAGACATGGAAAAGTACCGATTCAATGTGTTTGGCGACATCCTGGCCATAGAGCGCAGCAACTCGGGATGGCGCTGCTTTGCGGTTGGGCTCGATGGAAAGCTTGGCCCGGTGGATCTGGTCGTTCCTCCCGAGATCACTCATGAGGAGCTGCCTCAGTACCTTTATGACATCTACCATGAGAGCGCGGCATTGTCGGATGGCGACATCTTCGAGATATCCTGAGCCTCATCCGGATGCTGTCCGCAGCTCGTCAGAGATCTATGGTGCTGCTCCCCATTGTGTCTGTGACTCATTCGCCAATCTGTTCGGCACCGACTTCATCACTGCAAGGAGATGGCCGCCATGACTCTTCAGAAGAACCCGCTCAAAGAACCGGAACCCAAGCCGGATCCGATTGATCCGCCCAATGATCAGCCGCCTGCAGAGCTGCCGGGCGATCCGATAGAGCAGCCCAATGTGTAGCTGCTAAAGCCCGCGAAGTGCAAGCTGTCTTCATTTGCTGGCGAGCATCCGAAGTGGGACTATGACTGCATCAATGCACTCAAGGAGAGCGGCGATGTCTACTCTCATGATTCAACTGATTGGTCTGCAACTGGTCGTCTTGCTGGTGGCCTGGGTCATTTACGAGGTCAGAGACGATTGGACGTAAAAACCGGCTGCAGCAAGCCTCTGCCGCTCGATCCAGTCACTTGCTGGTGATCGAGCGCAAAGCGTCAGATGGGCAAGTGGCCTATGTGCCCCGCTGATCTGTCCGTGGCAAGCATGGATACCCTGCAATCTCTGGATGACCGGGCTGAATGGAGTTTTGGGCCGCGCCAGCATCGATACAGCCAATGAGCTTGCCTGACCTTGTCTATCTGCTTGCAAGGCCGCGGTGCATGGCGCCGGATGCGCAGTCAATACCAGCCGGCGTGGCCCGGGCCGGCTCAAACCCTTCTATAGCCAGCGTCGTACCTGCCGACAATAGGACACGAACAAAGCACCAAATTTCGCCTGCAGCGCTCTTTCCTCTGGTCGTATCTGGAAGTGCTGAAGATAGGCCATGAACAGCGGCACAAGCAGCAATCCTGATAGCTTGCCCAAATACATGGCGAGTGCCAGCAATAAAAGCGCAAAGCCCAGATACATCGGATTGCGTGTCACCCGATAGATCCCGCTGACCACCAGCGCCGTCGATTCTGCCGGGGTGATGGGGTTCACCGTGGTCCGGGCATGCTGAAATGCCCGAACACCGGCGAGGCAGAACGCTCCGCCCACTGCGGCGAGCATGAGGGCCACCATCCATGAAGCAGTGAATCCGATCGGCAAGATACCGGGCAGAAACCACATTGCCACGGCAAACACCGCGAACAGCGCCATCGGCGGCACCCGCAGCATGAGTAAAGAGGATTTGTTCTGCGCTGGGGATTGAGAGGTCATGCATTCAAGCCTAAAGCTTAAAGTGGCTTCATGGTCAATCATGTGCTGCAGCATGACCTGGCTGCATGCCACGCCATTGAATGCAAGCGGGGCTATGACTTCTGATGCTCAAAAAATACCGCACTATTGCGGGCTTGCATTACTCAGATGTCGGCAGATCAGGACGTAAGCACGGATGCATCAAATCTGGCATTCAGTTTTCGTGGCATATGAACGATATTGCTGAGTTTTCAGTTTCTAAAAATAAGAATTTTCTTATCCTCATCATCGACTGCTTTGTTTAGCATGTTCTCTGTCGTCTGATGCTTTCTTGGGTCCATCTCCATATTTCGTCAGTGATCGCTGAGAGCGCCGTCTTATTTTTGCTTGTCTTGATAAATGGAGGACCGATTGATACGCCGGTTTTCATACTCATTCAAGAGTGCATTGACTTGCATGACATCGTTGGCGTAGGCGGGCACTGAGGCCCCTGGGTGCTTCAGTCCGGAACCCTGGCTTCAAGGGTGGCAGCCGGTGGAGAAATAAAAGATTCGCCGTTAGCGAAGCTACTTCTCAATCAAATAAAAAAGTCACGAGTGAAAATTGGATTTCACACCTGGCCTGGCCACGGAAAACAGTGAAATCTCTTTCTACTGCTGTGGAGGTAATTCACTGCAGAAAACTTGTTATTCATTAAATATGCTGCTGTTGTAGCTTTTGTATTCTGGCCATCAGCCATAAAAATGGCTGCTTTCATGCGAGAAATAATGACACAAGAAATAAATAGGTCTTTTATGAGGGAGACAGCGCCTGGCAAGCGTTTTCAATTGACGTCACTATTTGTTGCCGTACTCAGCTTTGCAGCTCCTGCCATGGCGCAACTGTCCGGTTCAGCCATTGAACAGCAGCAGTTGCAACGACAGCAAGAGCGTGAACGGGAACTGCGTGAGCGCATGGCTCCCAATGCAGATACCTTGCAGCCGCGGACCAAGGCCATTGCGCTGGAGATGCCGACGAGCGAGATTCCCTGCTTTGCGCTGCACTCCCTTGAGTTGACAGGAGAAAAACTTGATCAAGTGCCGTGGCGAAAGGGCGGCAGCGGGTATTGATCTGAGTGCCAGGCCTTGCATTGGGGCGAAGGGTGTCGAAGTCATCCTGGCTCGGCTGCAGCAGGCAGTGCTTGAGCATGGCTACGTGACCTCCCGGGTCATGGTGGCTCCGCAAAACCTCCAAAGCGGGGTGCTGACCGTTGCTTTCATTCCCGGCGTTCTCAGGTCCATCCGATTTACCCCGGACAGCACAGGAGACACTTCACTTATTGCAGCGCTGCCGTCCAAACCTGGCGAGCTGCTGCAACTGCGTGATATTGAGCAAGGCTTGGAAAACCTCAAGCGTGTTCCAACGGCAGATGCCGATATTCAAATCACTCCCGCCGAAGGCCCGGATGTCGAACCCGGCCAAAGTGATTTGATGATCACTTATAAGAAAATAAGCCCGCTGCGCTTTAACGTCGCCTTGGATAATGGCGGCACCAAATCCACAGGAAAGGTCCAGGGCACGGGAACCGTGTCCTGGGACAACCCGCTGGGCCTGAATGATCTGATGTATTTCAGCTTCGGCGGTGGTATCGGCAATGGTGGCAACCGTGGCACTGAGACCCGTGCAGCGCAGTATTCCGTGCCTTTGGGGTACTGGCTGGCAGCCCTGTCCGGCTCCTATAACAAGTACCACCAAGGCGTGGCCGGTGCCTATCAAAACTACACCTACAGCGGCGAATCCAGCAACCTGGATCTCAAGCTAAGCCGCGTAGTGTTTCGCAATGCCTCCTCGAAGACAACGGTTGGCACCAAGGCGTTCCAGCGGACCTCCAACAACTACATCGACGATGTGGAAATCGATGTCCAGCGCAGGCGCACCTCGGGCTTTGAGCTGAGCCTGAACCAGCGCAGCTATCTGGGCAATGCCGTTCTGGATGCCAATCTGGCCTACAAGCGAGGCACAGGTGCTTTTGCGGCCTTGCACGCGCCAGAGGAGCCCTTTGGTGAAGGCACATCGCGCATGAAGCTCTTCATTGCCGACTTGGCATTGTCCAAGCCCTTCGAGCTGGGCGGCACCAAACTCAGGTTCAGCAGCAACTGGCATGGCCAGTGGAACAAGACGCCGCTGACGCCGCAAGACCGCCTCGGTATCGGCGGCCGTTACACCGTGCGGGGCTTCGATGGAGAAAGCACCTTGTTGGCGGAGCGTGGCTGGTACTGGCGCAACGAACTCAGCACCCCCTTGAGTCTGGGCGCTGCGGGCAATGCCGAAGCCTTTTTGGGCCTGGATACCGGCCATGTCAGCGGGCCCTCTGCGAAGTACCTGCTGGGCCATTCATTGACCGGCGCGGCCATCGGCGTGCGCGGGGCCTGGCGCAAGCTCTCCTATGAAGTCTTTGTGGCAACGCCTGTCAAAAAGCCGGAGCACTTCCGAACCTCCCACGCCAACCTGGCTCTGAGCCTGGCTTACAGCTTCTGAGGCATCGTCATGAACAAGAATCTTCATCGCGTTATCTTCAACAAAGCGCGTGGCATCCGGATCGTGGTGCAGGAAACAGTCTCCAGCGAAGGCAAGGCCGGCAATGGCAGCACACAGACAGGGGCTGCCCACTCAGGTGCCTCGTCGGCGGGCAGCTTGCGCACTGCCAGATCCTTCCTCAGCGATTTCCCGTTCTCTGCTGCAGCCAGAACAGCAGGCATGCTGGCCCTGGCTCTGGGGGCTCCGGCCGGTTTTGCGCAAATCATTGCCGATCCCTCGGCCCCCAACCGTCAGCGCCCCACGGTTCTGGAGTCAGCCAACGGCACGCCCACGGTCAACATCCAGACCCCTTCCGCGGGTGGCGTGAGCCGCAACACCTACCAGCAGTTCGACATCGGGCAAAAAGGCGCCATCCTAAACAACAGCCGCAGCAATGTGCAAACCCAGATTGGTGGCTGGGTGCAAGGCAATCCATGGCTTGCCAACGGCGGCGCCAGAGTCATCGTCAACGAAGTCAATTCAGCGGCCCAATCCCGCCTGATGGGACCGCTGGAAGTGGCAGGCCGGCGGGCCGACGTCATCATCGCCAACCCTTCGGGTCTGGTGGTCGATGGCCTGTCCTTCATCAATGCTGCAGGCGTGACCCTGACGACGGGCAGACCGCTGTACGGAGCCAATGGAGCGGTTGACGGCTTGAATGTGCAAGCCGGTCTCATCAGCATCCAGGGCAATGGGCTTGATGCCACCAAGGCAGATTACGCCAACATCCTTGCAAGAGCCATCTCGCTGAACGCCGGGCTGTGGGCTCAAGACCTCAAGGTCGTCACAGGCGTCAACCAGATTGCCACCGATGGCAATGTTCAGCAAAGCAAGCCCAGTACGACAGGCGCAGAGCCTGCGAAACCCCAGTTCGCCCTGGACGTCGCTCAGTTGGGCGGCATGTATGCGGGCAAGATCTTTATCGTAGGCACCGAGTCTGGCTTGGGTGTTCGAAACTCCGGCCTGCTCCAAGCCGGTAGTGGCAGCCTCACCTTGAACAGTGAAGGCTGGCTCAACAACAGCGGCTCCATCCAATCCACCAGCTCCGATGTTGTCGTGAACACGCGTGGCGCGGTAGAGCAAAGCGGTGCCATCTATGGCGGCGGCAATGTCCAATTGAGTTCGCAGGCGAGCCAGGCGCACAGCGGCACAGTGGCTGCATTGGGTGATGTCTCTATTCAGGCTGCAGGGGCTGGAGCGCAGATTCAGGCCCGAGATGCAACAGTCTGGGCGGCTGGCTTGCAAACGGATGGCCGGTTGCTCGGGGATAGAAATCTGAGCGTGCATGCAGATGCACAGCTGCAGACCTCAGGCCAGGCGCTGGCCACCCGCAATGTGCAGATGCGAGCTGCAAGCCTTGACCTGTCTTCGTCTCGCCAGCAGGCCAAAACCTTGCAACTGCATGCCACAACAGGTGATTTGCAGGCCAAAGGCAGTCAGTTGCTGGCAACCGAGCAAATGAATCTGCAAGCGGGCCGGACACTCACGACAGATGGCGCGCGAGTGCAGGCCTCCAGTCTCGGCATCCATGCCAACGCTCTGAGCAATGTCGGTGGACAGATCATCCAAAGCGGCGGCAGTGACCAGACAATCGCTTTGCAAGGGGATCTGGACAACAGAGCTGGCCTGATTCAAACAGCAGCCGGTAACCTGAACATTGCTGCCCGGAACATCGATAACACAGCAGGCCAGCTGCTGCATGCCGGTGGCGGAGGCCTCAACCTGAGCAGCCAAGGCCAGCTCCTCAATGACTCCCGAAGCAGCAATCAACCAGCTGTCACGGATGGCGCGCGCATTGTGAGCAATGGCTCCCTGCATGTGCAAGCCCAGGCCTTGAGCAATAGCGGCAGCATCCATGCGGCGCAGGCACTTGAGACACATGCCTCGACCCTGAACAACAGCGGAGTCATGTATTCGGCAGGCAGCCAGGCACTGACGGTTGATGGCAGCATGAGCAGCAGTGCAACGATTGGCGCAGCCCAGAACCTGACTGTGAAAACAGGCAGCTTCAATGGCGCAGCCACTCATGTACTGGCTGCGGGCATGGCCGCTGACGGCAAGCTTGCCGGAGCTGGTGTCCTGACCGCAACTGCATCCGCACATTTGCAGAGCGCAGGGCAAATTCTGGCAGCAGGCAACGTCAGTCTTGATGCTGCAAGCCTGGACCTCAGACAGAGCAGCGCGGCAAGCACAGCTGGCAATATGAGCCTGACGGCTCAAAGCGGCGACATCCAGACGGGCGGCGCCCGCATCAGCAGCGCAGGTCTTTTGGCCATCCGAGCCGACGGCTCGAGCAGCCAGCGCCTGGACAACACCCTCGGACAGATCAGCGCAACGCAGCTCAGCATCAAGGCGGGCAAGCTCGACAACACAGATGGATTGATCTCTGCGGTCGACCAACTCGACATTACCAGCGCTCGATTGATCAATGGCGCCACCCCTGCGGCAAGCACGGCCAAAGGCATTCAAAGCCAGACGGGCGATGTTCATCTGAACGTTCAGCAACTCGATAACAGCGGGAACATCCAGGCCGCCAAGAGCCTGATTGCGGCAACTTCAAGTCTGAGCAATAGCGGCACCCTCTACGCAGGACGCGCGCAGACGCTGAATGCGACGGGTGCAATCACGAGCAGCGGGACGATTGCCGCTGCCCAGGACCTGAACGTGACAGCCGCCTCGTTTGCAGGCGCGGGCAGCAATGTGCTGGCTGCAGGCATGGCTGCGGACGGAAAACTCGTCAATCCCGGGACTTTGAACCTCACCACTTCGGGTGGATTGCAGACAGCCGGCCAGGCACTGGCCACAAACAATGTCAACCTCGGCGGCGCCAGCCTGGATCTGGAAAGTGCAACGGCAGGCAGTGCCAATGCAGATGTGAATCTGAGTGCCGCCCAGGGCAGCATTGTCACGGCGGGCTCACAAATCAGCACGCCGGGCAAGCTGTCCATTACCGCCAACACAGTTGCCGGCCAAGCGCTGGACAACACCGCAGGCCGCCTGGCTGGCCAGCAATTGCAAATTCAGGTTGGGCAGTTAAACAACCATCAAGGAAGCATTGAGCAGTCCGGGGGCGCTGATTTGGACATCAATCTGAGGGGCGGCGCACTGAACAACAACGCCGGGCGTATTGTTGTCAATGCGGCAAATCTCAAGCTTCAATCTGGTGCGCTGGACAATACAGATGGACTGATCAGCCATGCCGGCTCAGGGCACGGAGCACTGCAGGCGTCCAGCCTTGACAACACCCGTGGACAGATCCTTGGCAACGGAACCTTGTCTTTGGCCAGCAGCGGCAATGTCACCAACAGCGATGGACTGATCTCCTCCAATGGCGACCTGCAATTGACAAGCGCAGACCTGGGCAACACCCGTACAGGCACTTCAGGAAGCGCCACAGGCATTCAAAGCCAAAGCGGCAACCTTACGGTCAATGCCCAAGCCATCACCAACAGCAGCAACCTCTATGCTGCCAAGGACCTCAGAACCACGGCCACCAGCTTGGACAACAGCGCAACGCTGTACGCAGCTGGTGAGCAGACCTTGGATGTGGCCGGCGCGGTTGGCAATCAAGGCACCATCGCCGCGGCCAAGAATCTCTCGCTCACTGCAGACAGCTTTGCCGGCGGTGCTGCCAATGTTCTGGCGGCCGGCATGGCCGCCAATGGGCAATTGACGGGCAGCGGCGCCTTGACGGCAGTGACATCCGGCAGCCTGCAAACCAATGGGCAGGCATTGGCGACAGGCTCATTGAAACTGAAAGCCGCCAGCCTCGATCTTCAAGGCAGCACCACTGGAAGCACCGGTGAAGACGTGACGCTGAGCGCGACGACGGGAGATATTCAAGCTGCTCAGGCCAGGATCAGCACACCCGGATTGCTGAGTATCTCCACCACCGCCGGACAAAAACTCGACAGCTCCAAGGCGCAGCTCAGTGGTGGGCAGCTCAGCATCGATGTCGGCGAGATCAACAATACCGAAGGCGTCATCCAGCAGACGGATACGGCTTCCGGAGCCGCCAACCCCGTTGCAGGCATTCGCAGTGCTGGCGCTATCAACAATAGTGCGGGACGCATCGTTGCCAATGCGCAGGACTTCGCTTTGGCCTCCGGTGGGGTGCTTGACAACACGGACGGGATGATCGGTCATGCTGGCTCCGGCCAGCTTCGCGTGGATACCGCTGGACTCCACAACACACGCGGAAAAATCATCGGCAACGGGGCAACCACGCTCACCAGCTCTGCAGATGTCGACAACACCAGCGGCATGGTTGCAGGGCAGCAGAGCGTGACGGCAACGGCCACGGCTTGGGACAACAGCCAGGGCACCTTGGTTGCAGTGCAAGGCGACCTCAATCTTCACGCCACAACGAATGCCGTCAAGAACGCTGCAGGCCTGATCCAGGCGGAAAACGATATTCGGCTCACATTGGACGGCGCGGGCAATCAACTGCACAACGGCCAAGGCAAGATCGTGTCGGGACGAGACGCCATCCTGTCGACCGGCCAGATGGACAACGATGCAGACCTGGTGGCCGCAGGTCGCAATCTCGGTATTGACACAGCAATCTCTGAGCAACCGGGCAAGCCGCAGCAGCGCAGGTTCTCTGGGCCTGGTCGCCGGTGCACAACTGGACATTCGCAGTGGCACATTGAACAACCAAGGGGGCCTGATCAGTGCCCAGACCGACCTGAACATCACGAGCAGCGGTGCGATCAACAGCACCGGGAAGAATGCTCAGGCTGCACAGATATACAGCGGTGCACAGCTCAACCTGCAATCAACAGGTATCGACAACTCGGGCAGCCAGATTCTTGCGGTGCAAGGAGCAGGTATCAACGTCGGTAGCGGCACACTGACCAATCAGGCAGGGCTGGTCCGGGTAGGGCAGGCATTGACGATTCAGGCCGGAGCTATCGATAACCAGAACACCCTGGCTTTCAACGGCGATGGGAGCGCACAAGCGCTGGGCCTGGAAGCCAGCACGATTTCCGTGACTGCTGCCAAGCTGGACAACAGCCAAGGGGCTGTGCGTACAGGCCAGGACTTGACGATTTTCAGCGACGGCCAACTGATCAATGATCGGGGCGAGCTCAGCGCCGGCAAGCAACTGAAGATTGCCGCCGACCAGGCCGCCACTCCCACACTGCACATCAGCAACAACGCGGGTCAAATCGTTGCCGATCACAATGTGGACCTTCGCACAGGCAGCCTGAACGGCGCAGGAGAGATTGCCTCGCGCGGTGACGTGAGCCTGCATCTGCAAGGCAACCATACCCTGGCGGGCACCTTGCAGGCTGGCGGCAACCTGCAGCTGCAAACCACGGGCACATTGACAAACCCGGTCACTGTCCAAGCCGGAAAGAACCTGACTGTCAACGCCAGCAACCTGGACAACCAGGCGACGGGTGAGCTGCTGAGTGGGCAAACAACCCAGTTCACGATCTCCGACACCTTGACCAATCGCGGGCTGATCGACGGTGCCGACACCCGCATTCAGGCTGGCAATGTCAACAACGTTGGCACCGGGCGCATTTATGGTGACCGGGTAGCGATTGCAGCCAGCGCGCTGACCAACCAGGAAGAAACCGTTGCAGGCATCACCCAGGCTGCAACGATTGCTGCGCGAGAGCGGATCGACCTGGGCGTTCAAAACATCACCAACCGAGAAAATGCGCTGATCTATAGCGCAGGAGATCTCTTCACAGGTGGGGCGCTCGATTCAAATTGGCATGCCACAGGCGCAGGGCAGACGCTCAACAACAACAGCGCCACGCTGGAGTCTGCCGCCAGCATGGTGCTGGGGCATGACCAGGTTCGCAATACCAATGAGCATCTGCAGTGGACATTGGTTGATGGTCAGCCTCAAAAGATTGTTGAATTTCAAGCACCCAATGGTCAGCGCTACAAGGGCAGCGACGTTCTGCTGATCTCCAATGGCAATGTTGGAGGCTCCGGGTTGAAGGACATTAGTTTCGTGGTCAGCGGCAATGACTGGCGGTGCAGCATGGGCGGAGAAACCTGCTCATTCACTACCGGTGAAACGACAGCCTTCGATCAGTATTACAAAGGCCTGCTCCTGCCTTCTGAGCGATATCCGTTCGAGAAATATGCGCCTTACTACAACCCCAGCTATGTCGATGACAACGGCCAGCGGGTTCAGGGCTATATGCAATACAGCGGCGACCGAATCATTGGATTCATGAACGTCGTGCCTCAGATCATCAAAGGGGCGCACTACGCAGCCGACCACCGAATCTGGAGCGACTTTGGCGTGCAGCCCTATACCGGGCCTGCGCCTGTTTTAAGCAGCACCAATCCCTGCGCCGCTCTGGCACGCTGCACAGTGGGCTATCACACCATCGACAACTGGGATAGCGGGAGCCGGTATGTCCAGGTCACCCAGGCTCACGTAGATGAATACAAGGCCTACAAACCGCTGCTGGACGCGCGCAATGCAGCGGATGCCGCCCTGGACGCGAAGCTGGATGCCTTCTACCAGGATATTCGCAATCGCTGGATTGGGGATTTTGTCTTCTACGACTACAGCAGCACCGAGCAAAGTGCGCAAGTGACGCAATCCTCCCCCGGAAAAATCGTGGCAGGCGGCAATCTGCAATGGAATGGATCGAATCCATCCAGCAAGCTCCTGAATCAGGACAGCACCATTCTGGCGGGTGGATCGATCAACGCGACGGGCGGCTCACTCGACAACCGAGCTACGACCGTGGATGTCAAATCCGTCGTCCAAGGCTATGTCTACAGCACATGGAATGGAGGCTCCAGCACTCCAAACCGCAAGTACAGCGGCTCGGACTATGCACCTGCAGGCTCAATCAAGACGCAGACACTGGCCTCCTACACATATACGGAGCACGCTGCGAACCCCTCGACCGGCGCAGCGCCTGGAGCTAGCGCCATTTCTGCGGTGCAGGCCCAGGCATCTGCTGCGGGCGCGGTGGATGCCATCCATCATTCCGTGGCTCCTGGTGCCGTTCAGGGAGCGCAGGCCGGCCCGGCTGCCGGTGCAGCCACTGCAACGCAGACCCAGGGGCAGATCACCAGCAATGCCGTAGCGGGAGTGGCGGCGCAAGAAAGCAGCGCTCAAGCGCGGGCCTCTGCCAAGGTTGGTGCAGCCGCGACCCCCGAGAGTACGGTGGCGGATGCATCCAACGCCAAATCAGCGTCCTCTCAATTCAATATTCGCACCACCCAGCCCAACACCCAGATACCTGGGACTTCCTTGTATCGCCAGCGCCCTGAAGCAGGCGCGCTATACCTGGTCGAGACAGACCCCAAGTTCACGCAATATAAAAACTGGCTGTCTTCGGACTACATGCTCCAGGCTCTGCAAATGGACCCCGGCACCGTACAAAAGCGACTGGGCGACGGGTTCTATGAGCAGCAACTGGTGCAGCAGCAAATCGGGCAACTCACGGGCCGCCGATTCCTGGGCAACTACACCAGCAATGACGAGCAATACAAAGACTTGCTGCAAAACGGCGCAACCTTCGCCCAGGCGCAAGGCTTGCGCCCAGGTATAGAGCTCAGTGCGGCACAGGTGGCGCAACTGACCAGCGATATCGTCTGGCTGGTCACCAAGGAAGTGACGCTACCCGATGGCTCCAGGCAAAGCGTTCTGGTTCCGCAAGTGTATGTAAGGGTCAAGCCCGGCGACCTGGACGGCACAGGCACCTTGCTGGCAGGCTCGGATGTGAACCTGAACCTCTCCGGCAATGTCGTCAACAGCGGCAGCATTGCGGGCCGCAACACCTTGAGCATCACGGCCGAGAACATCCAGAATCTGGGCGGCCAGATGTCCGGCAACGACGTCAAGCTTGCAGCCCGGCAGGACTTTGACAACCTCGCAGGCATGATCAAGGGCGTGGACTCGGCCACGGTGTCCGCAGGGCGTGACCTGAACCTCACAACCACCACGCAAAGCAGCGAAAACCAGGCAGGCGGCAATCGCTTTACCCAGACAGGGATCGATCGTGTCGCGGGCATCTATGTATCCGGGCCGGCCGGCGTGCTTGTCGCCAGTGCGGGCAACAACCTCAATCTCACGGCTGCGCAGATACAGAATGCGGGCACCGGCGCCACCGTGCTCACCGCAGGCAACAAGCTGAACCTCAACACGGTTGCGGTCGGCAGCAGCCAGGATATCAACTGGGACAGCAAGAACTACTTGCGCCAGTCGAGCACGCTGGATGTGGGCACCCAGATCACCGGCGCTGGCCGCGTGAACCTCAGCGCAGGTCAGGATATCAACGCCAAGGCAGCCACCATCGATGCAGGCAAGGCCTTGAGCCTATCCGCCGGCAACGATATCCAGATCAGTGCAGGCCAGGCAAGCCAGAGTCTGGACGAGGCGCATCAGCACACCACCAAAGGCTTCCTCTCAAGCAAGACCGTCACCACGCGGGAGCAACTGCACAGCACCACGGCAGTTGGAAGCAATCTGGGTGGAGATACGGTCTCTATCAACGCCGGCCGCGATATCGCGGTTACCGGCAGCCATGTGGTCTCCGACACGGGAACCACCTTGCTGGCTGGCCGAGACGTCACCATCGCCGCAGCCCAGGAAACCTCCAGCGAACAGCACTACCGCAAGGAAACCAAGAGCGGCATCTTTGGCGGCGGCGGAGGCATCGGCTTCACCATCGGCAGCCGTATGCAAAGTGCCGATCAGACGGGCACTCACACCACGGCCGCTGCATCTACGGTCGGCAGCGTGGGCGGCGATGTCAACATCATTGCGGGCAATGCTTACAAGCAAGTCGGCAGCGATGTCATGGCTCCGGGCGGTGATGTCAACGTCGTTGCCAAAGAGGTTCAGATCGTCGAGGCCCGCGAAACCGGCAACTCCGCCACCGAGCAACGCTTCAAGCAAAGCGGCTTGAGCGTCAGCATCGGCAGCCCCGTCATCAGCGCCATACAGACAGCCGACAACATGGCGGATGCCGCCCGCAACACCGGCAGCGGCCGCATGCAGGCCCTGGCTGCAGCGGCGACGGCATTGAACGTCAAGAACTCTGCGGGCGAGCTGCAGGGCGCTGCCCAGGCGCTGGCTGGCGGCGACCCCTCCAAGGCAGCCTCCATCTCCATCAGCCTGGGCTCCAGCAAAAGCCAGAGCAACACGGCACAGACCAGCGACAGCGCACGTGGCAGCACCGTCAAAGCCGGCGGCAATGTCAACATCCTTGCCCAAGGGGCGGGGGCGGACAGCTCCATCCTGGTTCGCGGCTCGGATATTGCTGCCGGCCAGGAAGCCACCTTGGCCGCAGAAGGCGATATCCGTCTTTGCGTCTGGTGCTTGATCAGTAGCCTTCGACCAAAGGCATTTCAGTCCCATCGACCGCAACCATCACGCCCGTGGTGTTGGGGGCGACTTCTATCGGGACGCCCCACAGCTCATTGGGCTTGCCGAAGGAGTTGACGATGTTGAACTGCCGCAGCTCTTCGGGCGTCATCTTGATCAGCTTGGGGTAGGCGTTGTTGTGGGCCTTCCAGTGCCTCAGGAAGGTTTGGCAAACGCGCTTGTGGACTGTGTGGATCGGTGATTCATCGGTCATGGCGCGATTGTCACAGAGGAGGCTGCTGCTCCGGTGCGTTTGACTGGGAACGGCAGACTTGATGGGGCAGCGCCACAAACCTGAGGTATCCGTTAGCGGTCTTTCGCGTCGGCCAGCAATCGACCCGTTGCAGCCGCTCAAGTAGCGAAGAAGCGGCCACTGAACTTGTTTTGGAATGCAGAGCCCACCTGCACGCGTCACTTAGATACTTCGCTGATTGACCCGTTTGGACAGTTCCTCGGCGCTTTCACGGCGCTCGCTGTAGCGATCCACCAGGTAGTCCGAACAGTCTCGCGTCAGCAGAGTGAACTTGACCAACTCTTCCATCACGTCCACGACCCGTTCGTAATACGAAGAGGGCTTCATCCTGCCAGCCTCGTCGAACTCGGCAAATGCCTTGGCAACAGACGACTGATTCGGGATGGTGATCATGCGCATCCAGCGACCCAGCACCCGCATCTGGTTGACCGCATTGAAGGACTGCGAGCCACCCGAGACTTGCATTACTGCCAATGTCTTGCCTTGCGTCGGTCGCACGGCACCAGCGGACAAAGGAATCCAGTCTATCTGCGCTTTGAGGATGCTGCTCATGGCACCATGACGCTCTGGAGACGTCCAGACCATGCCCTCGGCCCATACAGCCAGCTCACGCAGTTCCTTGACCCTCGGGTGATCGTCGGGGGCACCATCGGGCTGTGGCAGGCCACGCGGATCGAAGATCCTGGTCTCGGCACCCATCTTGCGCAGTAGTCGCGCCGCCTCTTCGGTCAGCAGTCGGCTATAGGAGCGGTCACGAACAGAGCCATACAGCAGCAGAATGCGCGGCGCGTGCGCAGCACGTTGTGCGGGCAACAGGCCTTCCAGGCTGGGCTTTTCAAAGACTTGTTCGTCGAGGTTCGGTAGATCAGTGCTGGCCAATTCGGTTTCCTTTCGAGTCAATGACGGCTTCCCCATCCTCTTTGGAGAAGGCGGCCTGCTGAGGCTGCGGCAGGATGTCCAGCACGGCCTCCGAGGGACGGCACAAGCGGGCTCCCAGAGGGGTGATCACTATCGGGCGATTGATCAGAATGGGGTGCTGGAGCATGAAATCAATCAATTGCTCGTCCGTCCATTTGGGCTCGCCCAAGCCAAGCTCGTCATATGGCGTACCTTTTTGGCGCAACACATCGCGCACTGGTAGGCCCATGGCTTGAATCAGGCCCACCAGCGTGGCGCGATCAGGCGGCGTCTTGAGATATTCGATGACCGTGGGCCCCACTCCGCTGTTGCGGATCAGGGCCAGGACATTGCGGGAGGTGCCGCAAGCAGGGTTGTGGTAGATCGTGATGTCGCTCATAGCGCTAGATTCCCGTTGCAAAGATTCATGATGCCACGCTGAGCCGCAAGGCCAGGGCGGCAAGGGTGATGAGCAGCACGGGCAGGGTCAGTACCGCGCCGACTTTGAGGTAGTAGCCCCAGCCAATCGTTGTGCCTTTCTTGCCGAGCACATGCAGCCACAGCAAGGTGGCCAAGCTGCCAATAGGCGTGATCTTGGGACCCAGATCGCAGCCGATCACATTGGCGTACACCATGGCCTCCTTGACAGCTCCGCCGGCTGTGGACGCATCGATGGACAAGGCCCCGACCAAGACCGTGGGCATGTTGTTCATGATTGAGGACAGCACCGCGGACAGCACGCCCGTGCCCAGCGATGCGGTCCACACGCCGCCGGCTGCAAACTGATTCAGCAACACGGCGATGTAATCCGTGAGGCCCGCGTTGCGCAACCCGTAGACCACCAGATACATACCCAGCGAGAACACCACGATCTGCCAAGGCGCGCCATGGAGCACTTTCCTGGTGCTGATGACATGACCACGAGCGGCCACAGCCAGCAAGATCGCTGCACCCACGGTCGCCACAGCACTGACGGGCACGCCCAGAGGCTCCAGAACAAAAAAGCCAATCAGAAGCAAGACCAGCACGACCCAGCCGGCCCTGAATGTGGCCCGGTCTTTGATCGCAACCGAAGGCTGTTTGAGCTGGGCCACGTCGTAGGTGGTAGGAATATCGCGTCGGAAAAACAGCAGCAGCACACCGAGGCTGGCCAGGACCGAGGCGATGTTGACTGGCACCATCACCGATGCGTAGTCGTTGAAGCCGATCTTGAAAAAATCGGCGGAGACGATATTCACCAGATTGGAGACGATCAGCGGCAAGCTCGCAGTGTCGGCAATAAACCCGGCGGCCATTACGAACGCCAGCGTTGCCGCCGGAGAAAAGCCCAGCGCCACCAGCATGGCCATCACGATGGGCGTAAGAATCAAGGCGGCTCCGTCATTGGCAAACAGGGCCGAAACGGCGGCACCCAGCAGCACGATGCAGGCAAACAGCTTGACTCCGCTGCCGCCGCCCCAGCGGGCAAAGTGCAATGCAGCCCACTCGAAGAAACCAGCCTCATCCAGTAAAAGGCTGGTGATGATGATGGCGACAAAGGTCGCCGTGGCATTCCAGACGATATGCCAGACAACCGGAATATCAGCTAAGTGCACGACCCCCAGCAGCAAAGCGACAGCGGCCCCGACTGAAGCGCTCCAGCCAATGCCAAGGCCGCGCGGTTGCCAGATAACCAGCGCCAGGGTGAAGATGAAAATCAGGATGGCCGTCAACATGGTGAACTGTTCCTAGCAACGAGCGCTTCAGCACTGGCACAAAGCTGCGGCGTCTGGCGTGCAGGCAGCTCCCTGGCAGCAGTTCTCGGTGAGATATGCGAGCAGACCATTCATGATGGGAAATGCAGCGCGATAGAGCACATTTCGGCCCTGCCTCTCTTGACTCACGAGTTCAGCATGGAACAGTTCCTTTAGGTGAAACGACAGTGCATTGGGGGCAATACCCAACTGCTCCGCCAATGCACTGGGAGTCAGGCCTTCAGGTCCTGCAACCACCAACGCACGAAAAACGCGCAGGCGTGCTTCATGGGCCAAAGCTGAGAGGGAACGGATAACTTGGGTTTCTTGCATTAATCAATAATACAAGAAATGTTGAATAATTGTGCGATTGAGATGCGGGATCGGGATTGCTGTCGGGCCAAGGGATGACCGCTTTGCCATGGTCATGGCCGCGTTCTACGAATCCAGCAATCGCCACATCGGCACGCCCTACATAGACAAGGTGGGCAAGGGCCAGCCGCTGACGGTCTGCAACGGATTGACCGGCAAGGATGTGATCGCTGGCAAGTGGTACAGCCCGGCCGAATGCTTTCGCCTGGAGAAGAAGCGCTATGTGCAGTATGAGCAGACCGCCAAGCGCTCACTGACTTACTGGGGCAGCTACAACCCTTTCCAGCAGGCCACGTTCTACGACTTCCTGCACAACAAGGGCGACGGGAATTTCCAGACCAGCACCATGCGGCGCGATGCAAACGCGGGCAACTGGGTCAAGGCCTGCCGTGAAAACGTGCGCTGGAACAAGGGCACGGTCCATGGCGTGTCCACGGTGCTGCCCGGCTTGAAGATCCGCGGCGATGCGAATGCCGAGGTTTGCGAGTGGGGGCTGTCATGGCGCGGCTGACCGTCTACACAGCTCTGGCAGCCGCTGCTGCCGGCGCGGCGCTGGCCTGGTCCTTTCAGGCGGCGCGCCTGGGGGCCGAGCTGGCCGACGAGCGCCTGCAGGCCAGCCAGTACCGCGAGCAGATCGCTGATGAACGCACGGCCGCCGGCCGGCGCGTGCTGGCCGTCGAACGCACGGTCAATGCCACATACCAAGGAGCCCTGAATGACGCCATCCAGAAGCAGGCCGGCTTGCAGGCTGCCGCTGATCGCGCTCGCCGTGAGCGTGACGGCCTCCAGCGATATACGGAGCTGGCAATCCGAGCTGATGCCGCAACCTGCCGCGCAGCCTGGCTAGTGATTCCCCAACCCAAGGAAACCCAATGAGCAAAACAAGGAATGCAGTAGAGCAGTTGCCATCTATTTGGGCTTGCAGGGGAAGACATCCTGCAACGCCCTTGAGACCAGTGAGTTGGCATTCATGTGCCCAAGCTGCGGCTGGGCGTAAAGCATCATAGGAATGATGTCCAAGATTTGGTCGCGTGTGATGCCGTCTGGTATGCAAATGACTTTGGATGACACCAGTGTTTCAGCAACTCCTAATGCATACCCGCGTGCAATATTGACCTGTTGGTGGTCTGACGCTGTACCCGCTTGAGATTTTTGTGTTTCAGAGAGCCATTGATTCAGCTCATTCCCTGTGATCTGCTGCGCATGCAAATGTGGTCCACAGAGTAAGGCGGCCAGGAAAGCGGCGGCGCCCGGAACAGCTTTCATCCTCATTCCTCCTTGTTTAAGGAATGTAGCAGAGCAGTTGCAATCTATCTTGGCTTGCAGGGAAACGCGTCTCAGAATGCTGTATGTGCCTGCTGCAGCGGTGTCCGCGGTGAATACCAGGAGCCACTTGCCGCCTATGGTGCTTTATCTACCTTCGGTAACAAGGCCATTGAAACCTGCCTCCATATCCCCCAGTCATCGACGAAAATAGGACATGGCCGAGGTGATCCAGGTATGGGGTCCATGAAGGCTCGGATACCAAGCCTGCATTGCCGCCTTCGAGCAATCATTGATAGAGAAGTACAGACAAAAGCCATGCTGCGCAGCAAATTGGGAACACTGCTAGTGATCAGTGTGGCACTTTCTTTTGCGGCAGGATTTGCTCTGGATGCCCAGGGCAGCATCGCGAACCTTGAGCTTTGGATAGCTTCGGCAGTCCTGCTACTCTTAAGCGGTGCAGTTCTGATCGTCTTGGGTCAGAACGACTAGCAAGGAGCCGGGGAGCGCACCACACTTACCGGGCCTAGCCCGAAATACACGAGGCCATCCTCACGGCTGGTCACCAGTAGCCATCCCGGGTGGGCTTCGTCTCTCAGTCGCCTTCAGCGAGAGGCATTTCCGTCTCATCGACCGCAAGCATCACGCACCCCATCACTGATGGGGAATTCGTATTAGT
>NZ_BBVD01000026.1 GCF_000964545.1 Comamonas thiooxydans
ACATCCGTTTCATGAGCCCGAACGTCAGCAATGCAGCGACTGCTGCCGCTAACGCCCGTCATGCATTCATTTCGTTAATGGACAGGCAGACAACCTTGGTCTACCTTTGGACTGCTCCAGTGCGATAGGCAACTCTAAGCTTCATGCTCGAGCACCCTCAAATTTCCGTGGTTGTCCAAACCTTCATCGCTTGGAGAGCAAGTCAACAAAGCTATGAATTGCTCGGCAGGCAGCGCTTTCGCATAGAGCCACCCTTGGCCAAACTGGACACCTGCATTTTTGAGATAAGTCTCCTGCTCACGTGTCTCGACGCCCTCTGCAATCATGGCCAACTTCAATTCATGCGCCATGCCGATAATGTGGCGCGTGACAATGTTTTGTGCAGCGTCGTGACCAATTGCATCGACGAAAGATTTGTCGATTTTCAATGCATCTAACGGTAGTCCGTCAAGGAGTGCAAGGCTTGAATAGCCTGTTCCGAAATCGTCGACCGCAATCCTGAACCCTGCGTCTCTAGCGGCCGCGATTGTCTTCCTTGCAGCTGGAACATTCATAAAGCTACGCTCCGTCACTTCAAGCCAGATCTGCGATGGATCAATTCCAGCCTTTGCGGTGGCCGCGGTAAGTCCAAGCAGAAATTGCGCACTCTCTATATCGTGAACCGAGATGTTGATGGAGACATGTAGATCCGACTTACTGCGGAGCAATGTCCCCATTTCGCTCGTAACGGTCTCGACCACCAAATTAGTCAACGAAGAGATCAGGCCACTCGCCTCTGCCAGAGGGATGAATTGATCGGGCGGCACCAGCCGACCACCTTGCTGCTGCCAGCGCACTAGCGCCTCAGCTGCGATGCACCGCCGAGTCGAGAGTTCAATGATCGGCTGATAATGAACAACGAATTCGCGGTTCCGTATTGCCTGCTCCAGTGTCTTTGCAGGGGAAAGCTGTAATCTTGAGACCCAGACGATAAATCCAATAAGAGTGAACGAAATTCCACCGCCGACTAGCAGGATGTAACGCCAGTCCACAGAGGTTTTGTATCGGGCATGTTCACGGTCTATGAGTGCAAAGGCAACCAGATCATCATTGACTGCATGTGTCGCATACACATATCGGGAGCTCGTTACGAAAGGTTCGCCAGAGATCAGTGCCTTGATGATTTGCGAATCAGCAGATCCAGAAACTTCCAGTACATGCCCCTGGTTGGTCGCCAGACCTAGCGTCGTGTCGGGATGCCCAACCAAGTCGGTAAACCGCCCAGGCATGATGAGCACCCCGTAGTCGCCGCGACGCAGTTCAATTCGTGGTTTGCCTTTAAACAGTATGGGCTGCTCGGCAAAGTGAAGTGAATATTCGTCGCCGAGATCCAAATCTCCAGCGTGTGCCCTAGCGGGCGGGGAGATCACGCCTAATCGTGTGCAGACCAATTGTCCGCTTCTGAAATAGCCAACGTCCTCAATGCTATGTGCATCTACGGCAACCTGGCCCATTTGACCCATGTGCTCTGGTGAGCAGTCCGCCCCGTCTATCGCTTGAGCGCGGACGAGTGCCTGCTTTGCATTCTCCAATGTTCGTTCACCCCGGAGTGCTGTATAGGATGCGCGGTCATTGACGTAGAGTTGCAGCGTCTCGTTAGCGTTGTCTTGGTCAATCGCTAACATGGCGACTAACGGCAGGGTGCTGGCGAGAATTGCAAACAAGGTGGCAGCACTAATAACTATCCATCTTCTCATGCGATCTAGCTATACAGAGGGTTCCAAATTAACCCATTGATGCTCTGCGCATGACTATTAACATGCACACATAGTGGGCGCTTTAATGGTTGTTGCTCCCAGCATTTAAACTCAAAAATCTTCCCGCTCGCCTTTAGAACAAGAATTTTGTAATGGCTTTTTCCATAATTCCATGATCAAAAATTCAGATTTCTTGTGTAAGAAACTCATTGATCGGAAAAAATGATCAGTGGAATGTCTTTGTTTTTTGCTGCATGCGTCATCCAACCGATCCAACAGAAATCGGAGGCAGCGATCATAGGCTTGCCAGATCTCAGCAGCTGCAAGTGGTTTGAAGCCGACACTAGCAATCGTTGGCTGGAATTCCGCTTCTGGCCGAAGCCGGGCCTAGCTACTGGTGAGTACAGCACCGCAAAGCTGACCTTCGGGGGTGCGCCTTGAGCGTCCGGCTCAGGACAGGCAGTCAACGGGTGCAGGGCCGTCGCCAGTCGGCCAGGAGCAGCCGTTCGCGAAGGCTGCTTGGCCGACTGCTTCAAGCTGAGAGCTGACGTAGGGGCTTCAACATCGAAGGTCGGCGGCGATCAACAGCTGAACTTGATGGTCTCTGGCTGCAATCTCCAAGAATCGGCATTCAAGGATTTCCGCAGCCCTTGTCGGCGACCACCCCGATCCGGCCCCTTGACGACGAATCACCGTGCCTTCAGGCAAAATCCAGAGGATCGGGGCAAGCCTGGCGTCAGGTCTGCCGGGAAGCCCACCTTGAAGAATGGAACAGCATCAATGGCACTGACGAAGAAGGGCGAGTTCATGTACGGGACGACGTCCGGCGACACCCAAGCCGAGCTGCGCAGCTACAGCGTTGCGAATCGCCATGAGGCCGTCCGGTTTGCCTCGTCCAAATGCAATTGCGGGTGCCGGACTTTTGCGCTCCAGACTGATGAAGAAGCAGGCGTGGCAATCCGCACCTGCACCGACTGCGGGCAGAGACACCTGATGGGCGACAGCGCGGACTACGTTGAAGAGGCCGCCCCCGAGGCGCACGAGTGCGTGTGCGAGAACGAGGTGTTCGAGCTGATGTCCGGCGTCTCCGTGTACGAGGGCACACATGACGTGCGCTGGTACTACATCGCTTGCCACTGCGTGGAATGCAATTTGGTTGGGGTCTTCGCAGACTGGAAGTGTGAAGCGGGTGATGCGGCGGCTTTCCTAGCCAAGGTATGAGCGCGTGCCCTCCGCAGAGATCCTGCTCGCAGGCTCGAGCGGCCGAGTAGTGTCATGAGATGGCCCGGCGGACTTGGCTGTATCAATGACGGCAATCGCTGCATAGCGAAAGTAGATGTGTGAAGTAGCTTTTGCAGTCGTTAGGGCTCTGCTCGGTCTGCGACGGAACATATCAACGCGGACATTTCCCTGTTTGTTAATTTCCACGCAGAACTGACCTGCAGGGGATGCTGTCGATGCTGGCCGGATCGATGCCTGTTTTCTGCAGTGCAAGTCGGCACAACAATGAATTGGCCGCGAAGGCGAGCATCGCCACCGCAGCGAGAGCGTTTGCAAGGAGGTGCGGCCAGCACGCGTGTCAACCATGGCTCATTACGATGATGGCAGACCAAGACAGCAGCGCGATACCTAGCGGCTTGCTGAGACGCCGGCCCCAGGGGATGTTCTTTTCGATCGCCATCATGGCCGCGAGCAGGAGCATCCAGCCGAGGCTGCCGGTACCGAGCGCAAACATCAACAGCATCAGCGCCCAGCAGCAGCCGACGCAAAACAGGCCGTGGTGAGCGCCAAGCGCGAACGCCTGCCGCGCTGGGTGCTCACCCCCATGCCAGTGCTCGATCACGAAGCTCAAGGGTGTGCGACACTTTTCCAGGCATTGGTACTTGAGCTTGCTAAATTGAAAAACACCGGCCAAGGCAATGGTCGCCGCACCCAGCAGCCAGCCATGCCAAGCCAGCGTGGGTACGCTGGAGAGCAAAGACAGCACCGCAGAGTGAAGTGCGTGTGCCAGCAGCCCGAAGCCCCCCCATACCGCCATATAGCCCAGGCCGAGCAGCATGCAGAGGCGCCCATGGTCCGTGCGCCCGGTCGTCAACCGATCAAAGGCGTTGAACAGCGGCAAGGTGGTGGGTAGCATCATGGCCGCCGTCATCAGGATCCAGGCAACGGCGTAAAGCGCCATGGGTACGACCACATCGCCGGCGGGAACGACACGGCACAGAAACGCTGCCGGCCCTTCCGCCGTCCAGTCACCGTGTTCGAGATAGCGACCGTAAGGGCTGCGCGCCCAAGCCCACAACGTCACCCAGGCAAGCACCACCAGTGCTGCCAAGACCGGCAAGAACACGCGACGGTGACGGGTGGCCCTGGTCAGCGTAGGGCTTGCCTGCGGCGTCATTGGGAAGTCTCCGCGCTTGTGCTCCGATCGCTACTCGCCTTGGATTGACCCGGCGGCTCAGGCGTCGAAGACAAAGGTGCTCTGCAGGGCGTTGTGGTTCTTGATATCGAGGTCGATGGCGAGGGCGGCGTTTTTTGATCGGTAGGTCGGAGCCTTGCCCACAAAAACCGGTGCCCCGGGTACCGTCGAGAACACGGTATCGGAAAGCGTGGTCTGCCTATCCATGGCCCCACGATACGGCTCGAGTTCAGCGAAGTAGTCCTTGCCGATCTCCAACTGGCCCTTACCCTCCTTGACCGTGAAGCGGATGGGTGCTCGCTCCACGGATACCACCTCGCCGATCAGCTTGGCGAGATCGGCGACCGGCCCCCCGGCTTGGCCGGTGTAGACCTTGAGCAGCGCTTCCTCTTGTGCCTTGGAGGCCTGGTCGTCGACAAAAATCGCGGCCCTCCAGTTGCCTTCCAGGATATTGCCGGGAACATGGGCTACGGCAGCGATGGTATTGCCGCCCACGTCAACACCATCCACGTTTCCCTTGTCTATGCGCCAAGCGACGATGGTGTCGCAAGTGCCGTAGTCCGGGTCCTCGCCAATCCAGCAAGGGCACAGGACCTTACAGTTACAAACCTCGAGCAGGCGACCTTCCAAGTGATAGCTCATACGAACCTCCATGGGAGCCACAGGAACACGCACTTGTCGTCTTGGCTCGCGGCGGCAAGATGAACAATAATTCTGCGCAGCGTGGCGGATCAGGTCAAACTCGATGACGTGCCAATTGCGAGGTTATTGGGTTATTCAACCTCGGAGGCGAATGAGCACTTCGGCGTTGGCAATCTGCAGCGTCATTGAAAGACGGCCCGTGGGCGACAACGTGAGCTTGGTGTGCGCCCTGACAGCAGTCATTCGACTTGTGATCAGGAAATCGTTCGACAGGCCACTATCGGCGGCCAGCACGAAGCGGTGCTCTCGGCCAGAAGCAGACCTCTAACTTAAGGGCAGAATTTCGGCCATGAGCAACGACTTTAATGAAGAGCTGCCATGGGACGCGACCCTTGCGAACACGCTCCCTGGGCAATTGGTTCTCGTTGGACTTGCCTACTTTGACGTGGGTGCCGAGGAGCCTTTCGAGCAGCAACAACTGTTCGGTCGCGTCGTCCATGCCGATGAGCGCAAGGGAATTCTTTTATCACTGGAAGGCCAGCGAGCCGGCGAGCAGTTCCACCTGCCTCCCGATACGCGTTCGTTTCGAAAGGCTGAGCTCGGCGAGTACCGGCTTCGGACCACTGGCGAAGTAGTGGTGAACCCGGACTTCACGGTGACGTTCTCGATTCAGAAGCAAGCGAAGACTCGGCGCGACAACTGAAGACGGCCAGAAGCGGACTCCGACTAACGACGGCCATGAGGTGACGGAGAATCTGCGCATTGTGAACATGAATCGTTTACTTAGTGAAAGAGACAACACCGTGTCCAACATACGAGAGCTGCTGCGGAACCTAAAATCCTTGCCCGGCCCATATAAGCCTTTCGACATCACGCTTGCGCCCGCCAACCCCGAAGTCCTTTTCGTCGAATGGCTACAGATGGCCATCGACGCTGGAATCCGAGAGCCGCACTCGATGACCTTGTCCACCGTGGATGCTGACGGACATCCCGATGCGCGTGTCTTAATCCTCAAAAATGTAGATGACCACGGTTGGCACTTCGCCATCACACGCAGCAGCCCCAAGGGCCACCAAATTTCCTACAAGTCCAATGTGGCACTGACCTTTTATTGGCCTGCACTTGGACGTCAAATCCGCATTCGTGGTGTTGCGCACGACATGGGTCCTCAAGCTCAAGCAGCCGATTTCTTGGCGCGACCACATGGCTCTCGTGCCGGAGCTCTACTCGGTCGGCAAAGTGATGTTCTGGACTCTGATAGGGAATTTGAAGATGGGTTGGCCAAACAACTGGAGCGGCTTGAAGAGAACCCGCAACTCATCTCGCCCGAATGGGTTGTCTATGCTGTGCGGCCTGACACCATTGAGTTCTGGCAAGGTCATGAACAGCGACGCCACATACGTCTGCGCTACAGACGCGACGGCGCTGTCTGGACAACCGAGCGCCTATGGCCGTAATGTTACGTAGCTCGGAGCGGGCGGCGGTTGGCTGGCTGCTCTTCGGCGGTCAATTCGCTAGGGCGACGGTCAGCATAGGGTCGTTTACGGACTTGGGTTGTGCCGAGGCTCGCATAAGGCTTTGCGCCAATCCCATGGCGCGATTGGCTCGGCCTCTCGTCAAAGTCCAACTTTTCGAGCCTTGGCCTCTTGCCCTGCAAACTCGTGTTGCCCGCGCTCCTGCGGTGACTGTTCGCGGGCATATGCGCGATACCAGCAGCAAGCAAGCGCGTTCTTGTGCAAGGTGCCGTCTTTAAAATCAAAGACTTAGGTGATTTTGATGCCGTCAACTGCAGAAAGCAGGACTGATGGTATCGACGAGGCAGATGGTATGGGCGACGCTCGGCGCCATGCAAAGTGCCATCGAAACCCGCCGACTTCGCAAGACCGGCTAGTTCCAGATAGGACTAGATGGAAATGAAAAAAGCCCGTGAAAACACGGGCTTCCATGAGAAAAGAGTCTAAAGCTTGCGTGTCAGTTCACGACAGCGCTTTATTCCCACTCGATGGTTGCTGGTGGCTTGGTGCTCACGTCATAGGTGACGCGGTTGATGCCGCGCACTTCGTTGATGATGCGGCCGGAGACCTTCTTGAGCAGGCCGTAGGGCAGCTCGGCCCAGTCGGCAGTCATGAAGTCGCTGGTGACCACGGCGCGCAGGGCCACGACGTAGTCGTAGGTGCGGCCGTCGCCCATCACGCCCACGCTCTTGACGGGCAGGAACACGGTGAAGGCCTGGCTGGTCAGGTCGTACCAGCTCTTGCCGGTCTTTTCGTCGATCCAGTTGTTCAGCTCTTCGATGAAGATGGCATCTGCGCGACGCAGCAGGTCGGCATATTCCTTCTTCACTTCACCCAGAATGCGCACGCCCAGGCCGGGGCCGGGGAAGGGGTGGCGGTAGACCATGCCGCGGGGCAGGCCCAGGGCCACGCCCAGTTCGCGCACTTCGTCCTTGAACAGGTCGCGCAGGGGCTCCAGCAGCTTCAGGCCCAGTTGCTCGGGCAGGCCGCCGACGTTGTGGTGGCTCTTGATGGTGACGGCCTTCTTGCTCTTGGCGCCGCCGGACTCGATCACGTCGGGGTAGATGGTGCCCTGGGCCAGGAAGGTTGCACCCTTGGAGCCGGCGTTGGCTGCCTTGAGCTTTTCGGCTTCGGCCTTGAATACGTCCACGAACAGGCGGCCGATGATCTTGCGCTTTTGCTCGGGCTCGGACACGCCGGCCAGCTCGCCCAGGAACAGGGCGGAGGCATCGACGCGCACGACCTTGGCGTGCAGCTTGCCTTCGAACATGTCCATGACCATATCGCCTTCGTTCAGGCGCAGCAGGCCGTGATCGACGAACACGCAGGTCAGCTGGTCGCCGATGGCGCGGTGGATCAGGGCTGCAGCCACGGACGAATCCACGCCGCCGGACAGGCCCAGGATCACTTCTTCATCGCCCACCTGCTCGCGGATCTTGGCCACGGCTTCTTCGATGTAGTCGCCCATGATCCAGTCAGCTTGCGTGCCGCAGATGTCGAGCACAAAGCGGTTGAGCAGTGCCTGGCCCTGCACGGTGTGCGTGACTTCGGGGTGGAACTGCACGGCGTAGTAGCGACGTGCTTCGTCGGCCATGCCGGCGATGGGGCAGGACGGCGTGGAGGCCATGACCTTGAAGCCTGGAGGCAGTTCGGTGACCTTGTCGCCGTGGCTCATCCAGACCTTGAGCATGCCGTGGCCTTCGGCCGTGGCGAAGTCTTCGATGCCTTCCAGCAGCTTGGTGTGGCCATGGGCGCGCACTTCGGCGTAACCGAATTCACGGGTGTTGGAGCCTTCGACCTTGCCGCCCAGCTGGGTGGCCATGGTCTGCATGCCGTAGCAAATGCCCAGCACGGGCAGGTTCAGCTCGAACACGGCGTCGGGAGCGCGGTCGTCCACTTCGTAGACGGAGGCATGGCTGCCGGACAGGATGATGCCCTTGAGCTTGCCGTCGGCGGCAAACTCGCGCACCCAGTCGCTGCTCACATCGCAGGGGTGAACTTCGCAGTAGACATTGGCTTCGCGCACGCGGCGAGCAATCAGCTGCGTGACCTGGGAGCCGAAGTCCAGAATAAGAATCTTGTCGTGTTGCATGGTGATCAAGGGCAAGAGGGTGGCAAAAAAGGATTAGAAATCTTCGGGAGCCCAGACGGTGACGCCGCTTTTGCGGGCGGCCGCGATCTGGGCTGCATCGAATGTGGCCAGTGGCAGGCGCAGCGACTGCGCCAGCCACAGGTATGCGGCATCGTAGGTGGGCAGGCCGGTGTCCAGTGCCACATCCAGCACGGCCTTGTGCTGTGCAGGAGCCAGGTCGTGCAGCTCCACGCGGTGGCGAATGGCTTCCAGCACGCCCCACAGGCCTTCGACCGAAGTCTGTGGAATACGGCCATTATTGACGCCCGATGCAATCAGGTTGCCGCATTCCCACTGCCAGAGGTTGGGGGCTTGCGGGTCCACTTCATCGCGGCGGATACGGGTGTAGAGGCGTCTGGTGTGCTCGCTGGCGTCGTCAGGCAGCAACCAGGCGGCGGTGACGGATGCATCGAGCACAAAAGCGGTGGCGCTCATGCCTGGCTCCGTCCTGTGTGGCGCAAACCGGTGATGCTGTTCGCCGCCGGGTTTGTGGCTGCTTGAGCTTTCACTGTCTGCTGCAGGGCCGAGATCTGCTCCAGCTCGCGGGCAATCTGTTCATCGGTGATCACGGGCTTGCGGCGCATGGGCAGCATGCGCACGACTTCTTTGCCATGGCGCGTGATGCGAACTTCTTCGCCTTGCTCGACCATTTCGACCAGGGCGGAAAAGCGGCTTTTGGCTTCGTAGATACCGATAGATTGCATGGTGGAAAACAAAAAATCTGGCTAGAACCAGTAGTTCAGGCCAGATTTTAGCATTCTGACCAGATTTTTCAATCTGGTCAGATTTCAAGGGACTTGCTTAGTCAGCGCGGTAGTTGGGCGCTTCCTTGGTGATCTGCACGTCATGCACGTGAGATTCGCGAATGCCGGCTGCGGTGATTTCCACAAACTCGGCCTTTTCATTCATCTCGGAGATCGTGGCGCAACCGCAGTAGCCCATGGAGGCGCGCACGCCGCCAGCCATCTGATAGACGATGGAGACCATGGAGCCCTTGTAGGGGACGCGGCCTTCGATGCCTTCGGGAACCAGCTTGTCGGCATTGGGGTTGCCGGTGGAGGATTCCTGGAAGTAACGGTCGGCAGAGCCTTGCTGCATGGCACCGATGGAGCCCATGCCGCGGTAGCTCTTGTACGAGCGGCCCTGGTACAGAATCACTTCGCCAGGAGCTTCTTCGGTGCCGGCAAACATGCCGCCCATCATGATGGTGGAGGCGCCAGCGGCCAGGGCCTTGGAGATGTCGCCGGAGAAGCGGATGCCGCCGTCACCGATCAGGGGCACGCCGGAGCCCTTCAGGGCGTCGGCCACATTGGAGATGGCCATGATCTGGGGCACGCCCACACCGGCCACGATACGGGTGGTGCAGATGGAGCCAGGGCCGATACCGACCTTGACCGCGTCGGCACCGGCTTCCACCAGAGCCAGGGCGGCAGCGCCGGTGGCAATATTGCCGCCGATGACGTCCACCTGGGGGTAGTTCTGCTTGATCCAGCGAACGCGATCGATCACGCCCTTGGAGTGGCCGTGAGCCGTGTCCACCACGATCGCGTCCACGCCGGCCTTGACCAGCAGTTCCACGCGCTCTTCGGTGCCAGCGCCCACGCCGACAGCGGCAGCCACGCGAAGGCGGCCCGATGCGTCACGCGCGGCATTGGGGAAGGTGGTTTGCTTGTTGATGTCCTTGACAGTGATCAGGCCCTTGAGTTCAAAGGCGTCGTTCACCACCAGGATTCGTTCGAGCTTGTGCTTGTTCAGCAGTGCCTTGGCTTCGGCGGGGCTGGTGCCGTCTTTTTCATTGACGGTGATCAGCTTTTCGCGGGGCGTCATGATCTGGCTGACCTTGACGTCGTAGCGGGTCTCGAAGCGCAGATCGCGGCTGGTCACGATGCCGACCACCTTGCCGCCGTCGCACACGGGGAAGCCCGAAATGCCGCGTTCTTCCGACAGCTGCAGCACTTGCAGCACGGTGTGTTCGGGGGTGATGACCACAGGGTCGTGCACCACACCGGATTCGTGGCGCTTGACCTTGGACACTTCAGCGGCTTGCTGCTCGGCTGTCATGTTCTTGTGGATCACGCCGATACCGCCTTCTTGCGCAATGGCGATGGCCAGACGCGCTTCTGTCACCGTGTCCATGGCGGCAGACACCAGGGGCAGGTTCAGGCGGATATTGCGAGTGAATTGGGTGGCGAGGGAAACGTCCTTGGGCAGGACTTCGGAGTAGGCGGGAACGAGCAGGACGTCGTCAAAGGTCAGTGCTTTTCCGAGAAGGCGCATGTGATGGCTCCAAAAGAAAGATTGTACCTGTGACTTGCCGCACAATGTGGGCTCGTGACCCAGAATCCCCAACGCCAGTCCAAGACTTATTGACTCCATGCACGCCATCAAGTTCGCTTTGTTTGCAGCCATTGCCTGCTGCACGGTCCCCGCAATCGCCCAGTGGCAATGGATTGATGGTCAGGGGCGCAAAGTGTTCAGCGACAGGGCTCCGCCGACCGATATCCCTGCCAAGAATATTTTGCGCAGCCCCGGCGGAGCCAGGCCCGCAGCACCTTCTGCGGTGCCGGAGGTCGGCGCGGCCAAGCCCGTGGCGGACGCCGGTGTGGACAAGGGGCTGGAAGAGCAAAAGCGCAAGATGCAGGAGCAGGAAGCAGCCAAGACCCAGGCTGACAGACTGCAGAAGGAAAGGCAGCGACAGGACAACTGCAATCGTGCCAGGCAGGCCAAGACAACCCTGGCGTCGGGCCGCTTGCTCTCTCATGTGAATGCCAAGGGCGAGCGTGGTTTCATGGATGAGGCCGCACGCGATGCCGAGATCAAGCGCGCCGATGCCGTGATCGCCTCCGATTGCGGGCCCATGGCCGAGCCGGCGCAGTAGTCGCCGGAGTCTTCGCCGGGATCTCGATAAAAAAGCGCCTTCTGAAGGCGCTTTTTTTGAGTCCTGTTGGTTAGTAACCCGCCTTGGCTCCGTCTCTCTGACGCTTGAAAAGTCCGGCGCTGCGCGCGCCCTGGCGGGCAAAGCGTTCGCGTCGGGCAACCTTGGGGTCTACGGTCAGCGGGCGATAGACCTCCAGACGATCGCCATGTTTGAGAACCTGGCCCGGATTCGCGACCTTGCCCCAGATACCGACCATGCCGGCCAAGGGTTCGGGCAGTGGCAGGTTCGGCAATGCTGTTGAAGCGATCACGGCGTCCAGCGCCTGCTGGACGGTGCTGCCTGCGGGAAGCTGCAACAAGGCTTCCTGTACCGTACCGGAGCAGGGCGATATGCAGACCATGATGTCGATCACCTCCGGCAGTGCATCAGCCATAGATTTGCTCGGCTCGCTTGATGAAGGCGTCGACCATGGAGCCTGCGATGCGGTCGAAGACCGGGCCGATGATGGCGGCAACGGCACCGTTCTCGAAGCCGTAGTCCAGCTGCAACTCGACCTTGCAGGCTCGCTGCGTGCCGTCGCCTACAGGATGAAAGCGCCAGTGGCCTTCAAGACGCGAGAAAGGTCCCTTGATCAGACGCATGCTGACCTGCTTGCCGCCGTCATCCATGCTACTGTTCGTGTTGCGCGTCACGAAAGACTTGCGCAGTCCGCTGAACGCAATACCCACCTCGGCTGTCATGCCTGTGTCGTCCTGCTCCAGAATCTTGGCATGATCGCACCAGGGCAGAAAGTCGGCATAGTGGGCCACGTCCGTCACGAGGGCAAACATTTCTTCGGGGCTGTACCAGATGAGGACGGACTTGTTGACGTTTTTCATGAACAAAGAGCAATCAGCAGGGCGCAAGAGCAGGGAATTGGCCTAGGCCAATGCACCCAGAGGCGCGATGCGAAACTAAAATCATCGCTCAGAGGCGAGACGGCAATCCAGTATTGTAGGGAGAGCTTTCATCTCCGGTCCGCCTGCAACTAATATTCCATGGCCAAGAAACCAGAAACATCGTCGCGCATTGCCGACAATAAAAAAGCAGCTTTCAACTATTTCTTCGAGGAGCGCCACGAAGCCGGCATGGTGCTGCACGGCTGGGAGGTCAAGGCCCTGCGCAGCGGCAAGGTGCAGCTCACCGATGGCTATGTGCTGATCAAGGACGGCGAGCTGTTCCTGCTGGGCTGCCAGATCAACCCGCTCAAGACGGCTTCCACCCACGTCAATCCCGACTCGGCACGTATCAAGAAGCTGCTCTTGAAAAAGGACGAGATCAAGCGCCTCGTCGGTAAGGTCGAGCAAAAGGGCTATACCCTGGTGCCCATCAATCTGCATTGGAAGAACGGTTACGTGAAATGCGAGATCGCCCTGGCCAAGGGCAAGGCCGAGCATGACAAGCGCGACGTGATCAAGGACCGCGAAGGCAAGCGCGAGGTGGAGCGCGCCATGAAAAACCGCAACCGTTGACCTGCCGCGCCTGAATCGATCTTCCGCACTGACACAGTTCTGACATCAAGGCCCGCTATGTTGGGCCTTGCTTTACTGACATATCGCAGCAAGGAGTTTGGTCATGGGCACTTGGTCGCACGGCAATTTCGATAACGACACCGCATTGGACTGGCTGGCGGATATCACGGGCCAGCTCATCGATGAAATTGCCGAGGCCCTGGACTCGCCCGAGGCCTTGCAGGCGGGCGAGTCTGAGTCCGATCTGGTTCCCTGCCGTATCGAGCTGCTGTGCGCCATGGCCGAGGGCGGCATGCATCCGCTATGGCCGGATCTGCAGACGCTGGAGCAATGGAAAGCCACTTATCTGCAGGCCTGGGACCAGAGCATCGACGAGCTGGAGCCCGAAGAGGGCTACAAGCAGGACCGTCGCATCGCGATCATCGAGACCTTCGATCGCATGATCGCGCTGGCTGCAGCAGAAGAGGAAGAGGGCGCGGACGAAGACTGGGGCGAAGAGTAAGCCCGCCAGTCACCCAGGACGCCTGCCCCGGGCTTGCCGCGTCGCGGCTGCCTCAAGGGTTTTCGCCGTAGCGGGTCTTGAAATCGAACTCCAGGCGTTCGCAGTCCTGAGGGGCTTTGAACTCCTGGGTCTTGCGCTCGGCCTCGGGCTTGGCCGTCTGTTTCCAGCAGACCTTGATGGTTTCTGCCTCCGTCCAGCGCTGCTTGCTGAGCGGATCGTCCATGAACTGGCCGATGAGCATGAGCGCGCCAAAGATGATCACGGGCAGGGCAATGAGCCAGACGACCAGGCGGTTTTTGGCGGGGGCAGCGGGCTTGGAGGTCTCGGTTTGGGGTGTATCGCTCATAGTGGTTGCCGATTATCCGCAAGCCGATGATGAAGACATTAATGCAACGCATGAAAATTCATGATCGCTGTTATCGGCACAAGGCCGCGCGGGTATGTAGCCGCAAACCTATAATGTTCGGCTGATTTGCCTGTCTGCGCAGCTCCTGAAAAAGCAGCGCCGGGCCGTACTGATCGCAGGCGTCATGCAGGCGTCTTCATACCAAACACCATGAGTACACCCACTTTTTCCGTTGCGGACATCCGCAAGACGTTCCTGGATTTCTACGCTTCCAAGGGCCACACGGTTGTCGCGTCCAGCTCGCTGGTTCCCGGCAACGATCCGACGCTGATGTTCACCAACTCCGGCATGGTGCAGTTCAAGGACGTGTTCCTGGGCACGGACAAGCGCCCCTACAACCGCGCAACTTCGGTGCAGGCCTGCCTGCGCGCCGGCGGCAAGCACAACGACCTGGAAAACGTGGGCTACACCGCGCGCCACCACACGTTCTTCGAAATGCTGGGCAACTGGTCCTTCGGCGACTACTTCAAGAAGGAGTCCATCGAGTGGGGCTGGGAGCTGCTGACCAAGGTCTTCGGTCTGCCTGCCGAGAAGCTGCTGGCCACGGTCTATCACGAAGACGACGAGGCCTATGACATCTGGAAGAACGTCATCGGCCTGCCTGCCGAGCGCATCATCCGCATCGGCGACAACAAGGGCGGCAAGTACAAGAGCGACAACTTCTGGATGATGGCAGACACCGGCCCCTGCGGCCCCTGCTCGGAAATCTTCTACGACCACGGCGAGCACATTGCCGGCGGCCCTCCCGGCAGCCCGGAAGAAGACGGCGACCGCTTCATCGAGATCTGGAACCATGTGTTCATGCAGTTCGACATGAAGGAAGACGGCTCCGTGGTGAAGCTGCCCGCACCTTGCGTGGACACCGGCATGGGCCTGGAGCGCCTGGCTGCCATCCTGCAGCATGTGCACAGCAACTACGAGATCGACCTGTTCCAGGCATTGATCAAGGCTGCCGGCCGTGAAACCCGCACCGAAGATCTGAGCACTCCTTCGCTGAAGGTGATTGCCGACCATATCCGCGCCACTTCCTTCCTGGTGTCCGACGGCGTGATTCCTTCCAACGAAGGTCGCGGCTATGTGCAGCGCCGCATCATCCGCCGCGCCATCCGTCACGGCTACAAGCTGGGCCAGAAGACTCCCTTCTTCCACAAGCTGGTGGCCGACCTGGTGGTGCAGATGGGCGATGCCTATCCCAAGCTCAAGGAGCAGGAAGCGCATATCACCAGCGTGCTCAAGGCCGAGGAAGAGCGCTTCTTCGAGACCCTGGCCAACGGCATGGAAATCCTCGACAGCGCTCTGGCCGGCGATGTCAAGGTGCTGCCTGGTGATGTGGCCTTCAAGCTGCATGACACCTACGGCTTCCCGCTGGACCTGTCCAACGACGTGGCGCGCGAGCGTGGCGTGACGGTGGACGAGGCCGGCTTCAATGCCGCCATGCAGCACCAGAAGGAAACTGCCCGCGCAGCCGGCAAGTTCAAGATGGATCGCGCGCTGGAATACACGGGGGACGCCAATGTGTTCACCGGCTACGACAAGCTGGCCGAGGCTGCCAGGATCGTCGCGCTGTACGCCGATGGCGTGAGCGTGAACGAGCTCCAGGCCGGCCAAAACGGTGTCGTGGTGCTGGACACGACCCCCTTCTACGCCGAATCCGGCGGCCAGGTAGGCGACCAGGGCGTGATTGCCGCAGGCGGCAACCGCTTTGTCGTGGAAGACACGCTCAAGATCAAGGCCGATGTATTCGGCCACCACGGCGTGCTGGAAGCCGGCAGCCTGAAGGTGGGCGATGCCGTTGAAGCACAGGTGGATACCGCCGTGCGCGCTGCGACCATGCGCAATCACTCGGTCACACACATCATGCACAAGGCCTTGCGCGAAGTGCTGGGCGGCCATGTGCAGCAAAAGGGCTCGCTGGTCAACGCCGAGCGCACCCGCTTCGACTTTGCGCACAACGCCCCCGTGACGGCCGAGCAGATCCGCGAGATCGAAGCCCGCGTGAATGCCGAGGTGCTGGCCAACACCGCCACCGACGCTCGCGTGATGGACATCGAAAGCGCCCAGAGGACCGGCGCCATGATGCTGTTCGGCGAGAAGTACGGTGAAACCGTGCGCGTGCTGGATATCGGCTCCAGCCGCGAGCTTTGCGGCGGCACTCACGTCAGCCGTACCGGCGACATCGGCCTGTTCAAGGTGGTGGGCGAATCCGGCGTGGCCGCTGGCGTGCGCCGTATCGAAGGCATTACCGGCGAGAACGCGCTGGCTTATCTGCAATCGCTGGAGTCCACCGTGGACCAGGCTGCAGCCGCTTTCAAGGCCCCTGCAGCCGAGCTGACCAACCGCATCGGCGGTGCGCTGGATCAGATCAAGGCACTGGAAAAGGAAATCGCTGCGCTCAAGGGCAAGCTGGCTTCCAGCCAGGGCGACGAGCTGGCCACGCAGGCCGCCGACGTCAATGGCGTCAAGGTGCTGGCAGCCAAGCTCGAAGGCGCCGATGCCAAGACCTTGCGCGACACCATGGACAAGCTCAAGGACAAGCTGGGCGCGGCCGTGATCGTGCTGGCTGCCGTGGACGGCGACAAGGTGCAGCTGGCTGCAGGCGTGACCAAGGCTGAAACTGCCAAGGTCAAGGCCGGCGAGCTGGTGAACTTTGTGGCCCAGCAAGTGGGCGGCAAGGGCGGTGGCAAGCCCGATATGGCCATGGCCGGCGGCACCGATGCCGCAGCCGTGCCCGCAGCGCTGGCCAGCGTCCAGGCCTGGGTGGCCGAGCGTCTCTGAGCCGAGCGCCTGTAAGGCGAGCGTCAAAAGGCAGCCTAGGCTGCCTTGACCCAAAACAAAACGCTCCTCAATGAGGAGCGTTTTTTATGGCTTGGAGCGAAACCCTTGCGACTGGCGCTGACCAAGATCCGAGATGCCGAGCAAGAGCCGCCTCGCGGCGAAGGCATCGTCCCCCTTCCATAGCGCGAAGCGCGTAGAGAAAAGGGGGAAGGCGCAGAGCGCCTCAGGGGGTATTACTTTTTCCGGAACACCAGGTCCCAGACGCCATGGCCGAGGCGAATGCCGCGGTTCTCGAATTTGGTCAGCGGACGGTAGTCGGGTTTTTCGGCGTAGTTCTCGGCCGTGTTCTGCAGCATGGGTTCTGCGTTCAGCACTTCCAGGATCTGCACCGCATAGGGTTCCCAGTCGGTGGCGCAGTGGATGTAGCCGCCGGGCTTGATGCGAGCAGCCAGCTTGGCGATCAGTGGGCTCTGGATCAGGCGGCGCTTGTTGTGCTTTTTCTTGTGCCAGGGGTCGGGGAAGAAGATGTGCACGCCGTCGATCGAGGCTTCGGGCAGCATGTTGTCGATGACTTCCACGGCATCGTGCTGGAGGATGCGGATGTTCTCGATCTCCTGCTCGCCAATGCGCTTGAGCAGCGCGCCCACGCCGGGCTCGTGCACTTCGCAGCACAGGAAATTATCGTCGGGGCGCACGCGGGCGATATGGGCGGTGGCTTCACCCATGCCGAAGCCGATCTCCAGAATCAGCTTGCCGTCGCGGCCATAGGCGGCAGCGGCGTCCAGAGGAGCCTTCTGGTATTGCAGCAGGAAGCGCGGACCCAGTTCTTCAAAAGCCTTGGCCTGGCCCGTGGTGGTGCGGCCGGCGCGGCGTACATAGCTTTTGATGGTCTTGGGATAGGCCACGCCTTCGGGCGCCTGGCCTTGGGATGCTGCGGATGCGTCAGCGGCTGGCACGTTTTCGGCCATATCGGTGGTAGGTGTTGGATTTGAAGAAGTCACGGGGCGATATTGTAGGTTTGGCGCCAGCACCGGACCCAGAAGTCCAGCGCCAAAGGCAAGGCGCTTGCGGGGCTTTCGCTGCTGGAGGATGCGGCTGCGGGCGCTTGTGGCAGGCCGAGCTGCTGCGCCGCGCCAGAAAGCACGGTCAGCGGCTGGCTGACATCCACGGCGGGTGCGCCATGCTGTTTGGAGAGCTTTTCTCCGTTTTCCATGCAGACCAGCGGCGTGTGCAGATAGCGCGGCTGGGTCAGACCCAGGGCGTGTTGCAGCGCGATCTGGCGAGGGGTGTTGTCGGCCAGGTCTTCGCCGCGCACCACATCGGTGATGGCTTGCTCGGCATCGTCGACGACCACGGCCAGCTGGTAGGCCCAGAGCCCGTCCGCTCGGCGCAGCACAAAGTCGCCCACGCTGGCGAGCAGGTTTTGCTGCTGGGCGCCCAGACGTTGGTCCTGCCAGTGCAGCATGGGGCGCTTGCTTTCCAGGCAAGAGTGCCCGATTGCTATGCTTTGCGTAGCTGCTTGCGCTTGTTGGTAAGGTGTTTCGGGTTGATTCTCTTGTAAGTCATGTACCTGCTGCTCCAGCGCAAAGCGCCAGGCTCTGGCAGGCTTGCCTTGCAGGCCATGACGGCAGGTGCCGGGGTAGGGCCGCTCCACATGGCGCTCGTGAGTCAGTCCCTGTGCCAGCCAGGCGGCTTCGATGTCCTTGCGCGTGCAGCCGCAGGGGTAGGCCATTTTTTGCGCCTGCAGCTGTTGCAGCGCTTTTTCATAGAGTGCATGGCGCTGCGACTGCCAGACCACGGGGGCATCGGAGTGCAGGCCGCAGGCGGCCAGTTGGCGCAGGATTTCATGGTCGGCACCAACCTGGCAGCGTGGCGGATCGATGTCTTCGATGCGAATCAGCCAGCGTCCGTGGTGGGCGCGTGCATCCAGCCAGCTGGCCAGTGCCGCGACCAGAGAGCCGGCATGCAGCGGCCCGGTGGGAGAGGGCGCAAAGCGCCCGATATATGGCCCCGTGCAGGGAGCGCTGGAGGAGGGACGGGAGAGGGCCGCAGTCATGAGGGACGCCATCTTACGCCCCTTGACTGCGCGCAGTTGGCTCAGGCCAGGGCCAGCCCCATTTCCAGACCCGAGACAAAAGCGTCTTCCACCCGCATGCCTATGCACCAGTCCCCGCACAGGCTCAGGCCGACCGAGGGGTCGTGGCTGAACGGCCTGCCCAGGGGCGCCAGCGTCTGGGCATGCTGCCAGAGGTAGACGCTGGCATGGCGCGGCGCAACGCGGATGCCCGTGATCTCGCCGAAGGCCTTTTGCAGCTTGGCAAGCACGCGCGTGGCGTCGTCGTGGCGGTGCTCGTTGGACCACAGCGGGTTGGCATGAATCGTCCAGCGCTCGGTCTGGGCGCGGCCGGGTTTGGAGGACTCGCGGGCCACCCAGGCAACGCGCTCATGCGTGCTGCGTGCGGCATTCCACTGCGGGCCCAGTGTGGTCAGTCCGGCCTGCGCGGCCATGGGGTAGGACAGCGTCATGGCCCAGCAGGGGGCCATTTCCACAGGGGCCAGGGTCCTGGCCAGGGCCGCCCCCTGCGGTGCGGTCTGCAGCAGCTGCGCGGCCACGGGCGCCGGCACGGCCAGCACCACGGCATCGAAGTCGGCAGCAATCTGCGGGCCGTGGTCTTCGGTATCCAGCATCAGGGACCATTGGTGGCGGCTGTGGTTGCTGCCGCTGGCAATGTGGTGGCTCATGGCGCGCAGGGACTGGCCCAGATGCAGGCGTCCGGCATCCCATAGCGGCGCTGCCCAGGCCAGTGGCAGCGATTGCATATCGGGCATGCCGACCCAGTGGGTCTCGCGCACCGGCGTGTGCTTGTCGACTCTGCGGCCCTGGGCGTTGCGGGTCTGCACGCTGTTCAGGCTCCAGGCGCGCAGATTGCCGGGCGTGGTGTCCAGCACTTGCTGAAAGCGCGGGTCGCGTACGGTGAAGAACTGGGCCCCGATGTCAAAGCTGCCGTAGGGGCCGCTGACCGAGCGCATGCGTCCGCCGGCCTGGGTCAGGCGCTCATAGACATGGACGTCGTGCCCGGCCTGCATCAGCGTGCGGGCACAGGCCAGACCTGCAATGCCCGCGCCGATGACGGCAATGCGCTTGGCACCGGTATGCGGGGAAGGGGAAGAAGCGGAGGCAGTTGCGGACGCGCGAGTGCGGGAAGCATTCATGAAAAAGCCTTTTCGACACCGTTTGAGTTCTAGCGTAGCAGCTATCCAAAAGATAGCAAGTGCTGCTTGTGCTGAATTGTTGCAGCGCAACTCACTCTACACCTCCCGCGTGATGGCTGCGACGCGCAGCAGCTTATTGACGGTGATGGTTTTCCATAAGCGCCTTGCGCGTGGCGGGGCTTTCCAGTTGCGTCAGCCACCACTGGAGGGCACGTCCAGGCGTGCGGTGGGCGGGGCCGGGCCATGCATAGTGCAGGCGCAGATTGCGACTGGCGCGCTGCACCTGTCTTGTGACCAGCAGGCCGGCATCCAGATAGGCCTGCACCATGCCGCGTGGCAGAAAGCCGGCGCCAATGCCGCGTATCTGGGCCTCCAGCTTGGCCTGCATGCTGTCCACGGTGAGCACGTCCTGGCCGTTGACCAGGCCAAAGCTGGTGTTGGTGCGCACGCCGGAGTCGGCCACGGCCACCATGCGATGGCGCAGCAGCAACTCGTCGGACAGCGGCTCGTCGAGTCTGGCCAGAGGGTGGTGCGGCGCGACGGCGAAGACGAAATCAATCTCCCCGATTTCGCGCGTCTGCAGCTCTGAGACATTGCTGGTGTTGACCGCCACGCCAATGGCCAGATCGGCATGGCCGCTGGTCAGCACTTCCAGCGTGCCATTGAGAATGCCGTCACGCAGCTTGAGTGTCGTGGGCGGAGTCAGCGCATAAAAGGCTTCGACCAGCTCGAAGATGGGCGTGCGGGCCACGGCCCCGTCGATGACGATGGTCAGCTGCGGCTCCCAGCCCGTGGCCACGCGCTTGACGCGGTGCGCCACGGCATCGATCTCCTGCAGCAGGCGGGCGCCTTCGCGCAGCAGGGCCTGGCCGGCCTCCGTGGCCTGGGCATGGCGCGAGCTGCGGTCAAACAGCAGCACATCGAGCGCATCTTCAATCTGGCGCACGCGGTAGGTCAGCGCACTGGGCACCAGGCCCAGGGAGCGCGCAGCGGCGGCAAAGCTGCCGGTTTCGGCAATGGCCTGCAGCATGGCCAGGCTGTCGGGGGTGAGCACATCGCGGGAGCTGGGCATGGTGAGATTGATGATTCAAACAGTTTGAATGATGCCATCAACGCCGTTCAGCCACAGCCTGGCAGGTGACTTCTACAGTAGAGCCCATAGAGACAGTCACTTGAACGAAAGGAAGCACACCATGATGACTCTGCGCAAATCCCAGGAACGCGGCTACGCCGACCACGGCTGGCTCAAGTCCTATCACAGCTTTTCGTTTGCCGGTTACTACGACCCGCGCCATATGGGGTTCGGCAATCTGCGCGTGATCAACGAAGACCGGATTGCCCCCGGCACAGGCTTTGGCTCGCACGGCCACCGCGATATGGAAATCATCAGCTATGTGCTCGAAGGTGCGCTCTCGCACAAGGACAGCATGGGCAATGAAACTCCCATCCTGCCTGGAGAGGTGCAGCGCATGAGCGCGGGCTCCGGGGTGGTGCACAGCGAGCAGAACTATGCCAAGGAGCAGACCACGCACTTTCTGCAGATCTGGCTGCTGCCCGCACGGACGGGTATCGAGCCAGGCTATGCCCAGAAGACATTCAGCGAGGCGCAAAAGCGTGGACGTCTGTGTCTGGTGGCTTCACCTGACGGTGCCGAGGGATCTGTTCCCATGAATGCCGATGCACGCTTGTATGCCGGTCTGTTCGATGCAGAAGAGGCTGCCGATGTGGCCTTGCCAGCCGGTCGCAAGACCTATGTGCACCTGGTGCGTGGCGAGCTGGACGTGAATGGACAAAAGCTGACAAGCGGCGACGCTGCACTTATTGAAAATGAGGAGCGCCTGCGCCTTGCCAATGGCCGGGCTGCGGAAGTTCTGGTGTTTGACCTGGAACCTTGAGTCTGACGATTTCAAGGCTTGTACTGATATGAACCAACGCGGCCCTGGGTCGCAATGACTGGAGTTTAAATGTTGAATCAATTGCGAAATCCTCTGGACCTGGTGGGCCGTGTGCTGATTGCCCTGCTGTTTCTGCCAGCAGGCATTCAGAAAATCAGTGGCTTTGCGGGCACCGTGGGTTATGCCGCATCGGCGGGCATGCCCATGCCTCAGGTAGCGGTGGCGGTGGGCCTGGTGATCGAGATCGTGGGCGGTCTGGCCATATTGCTGGGTTGGCACACGCGCTGCGCGGCCTTGATCCTGGGATTTTTCACGCTGATCGCCAGCTTCTTCTTCCATAACTTCTGGGGCGTGCCCGCAGAGGCCGCCATGATGCAGCAGTTGCTGTTCTGGAAGAACATCGCCGTGGTCGGGGGCCTGCTTGGCTACGCCGCCCATGGGGCAGGCGCCTGGAGCGTGGACGGCCGCAAAGGCTGAAGCATGAAGAGCACAAGCTGAAAGTGCGCAAGCGGTCATAGCTTTGATAAGCTAGCGCGCTCTCGCAAGACAAGGCCCGCCGGGTGTCAATCCGGCGGGCCTTTATTTGGTACAGATACAGGATGGCGCGGCGGATGGCCGCGCCGATGCAAGCAGGAAAGAAGAAATCATGAGCAATATCGTTGTGGTCTACCACTCCGGCTACGGCCATACCCAGCGCATGGCGCAATCCGTGGCCCAGGGCGCGGGCGCACAGTTGCTGGCCATCGACGCCGATGGCAATCTGCCCGAGGGCGGCTGGGAGCAGTTGGCCGCGGCCGATGCCATTGTCTTCGGCGCGCCGACCTATATGGCCGCTCCGAGCTGGCAATTCAAGAAATTTGCCGATGCCTCGTCCAAGGCCTGGTTTGCCCAGGCCTGGAAGGACAAGCTGTTTGCCGGCTTTACCAACAGCGCGAGCGTGCAGGGCGACAAGCAGGTCACGCTCGATTATTTCTATCACCTCGCCATGCAGCATGGCGGCGTGTGGGTGGGACTGGGCCTGCTGCCTTCGAATACCAAGGCCGCCCAGCGCAACGATGTGAACTGGATGGGCAGTTTCTGTGGTGCCATGGCGCAGTCACCCTCTGATTCATCGGCCGGCGAGATGGCCGGCGGTGATCTGGAAACCGCACGCCAGTTTGGCGAGCGCGTGGCCAAGGCTGCAGCACGCTGGGCCAGATAAGCGTTCGGCTAAGTTGGGTGCTATCCAATTCAAAGCGGCTAGCGCTGGTCCTGCAGGGGTTTCAGAGATGAATGTTTCTGAAACTTAGACTGAGCCAGCGCTAGCCGCTTAGTTTTTGATAGTAGCGTTGAGCGCCATCTTGGCGCTTCTTACTCCGCGTCTTGTTCCATCAGATGCTTTTTGATGGGGCGGGGGTGAACCAGCTCGGTGCGCGACAGATCGGTGCCCAGCGAGTCGCGACCGTCAAAGACGAAGCAGCCGCCGTCGTAGAACTTGCCGTCGGTCTCCTCGAAATATTTGAGGATGCCGCCTTCGAGCTGGTAGACGTTTTCGATGCCTTCGTCCTGCATGAGGATGGCGGCCTTTTCGCAGCGGATGCCGCCAGTGCAATAGCTGACCACGGTCTTGCCGGCGAATTCGTCCTTGTGCTGGCGCAGTGCGGGCGGGAATTCGGTGAACTTGCTCAGGCGCCAGTCGATCGTGCCGGCAAACGCGCCTTCGTCCACTTCGTAGTCGTTGCGCGTGTCCAGCGTCACCACCTCGCGGCCCTCGTCGTCATGGCCTTGCTCCAGCCAGCGGCGCAGCGTGGCCGGGCTGACCGATGGCGCACGGCCATGGGCGGGTCGAATGGCGGGATGATCCATGCGGATGATCTCGTTCTTGACCTTGACCAGCATTTTGCGAAAGGGCACGGTCTCGGACCAGCTTTCCTTGGGAGCCAGGTCGGCAAAACGCGGGTCTTGCTTCAGCTGGTCCACAAAATTGCGCACAGCCTGGGCAGGGCCGGCCAGGAAAAAGTTGATGCCTTCTTCGGCCAGCAGCACCGTGCCCTTGAGGCTCAGGTCATGTGCACGCTCCAGCAGCGTCTGGCGCAGCTGGTCGGCGTCGGGCAGGGGCGTGAATTTGTAGCAGGAGATGTTGAGTATGTCGGCCACGTCGATATCCGGGGGCGGCCGCGCGGCTGCTGCATCGACGGTGATGCAGCTCAGACCGGGGCCGTCAGCTCTGCCTTGATTTTATTGGACAGCTGTGCCACTGCGAGGGATGCGGGTGCTCCGGGCATGGCCTGCAGCAGCAACTGGCGGCGCATCACGGCCTCGCGCACGGCGGAGTCGACCGGAATATCGCCCCAGTGGGTCAACTGCAGCGGCTGGCCGGACTCGGTGGTCACGAAGCGGTTGAGCACCTGCTGCAACTGGCCCGTGATGGCGCGGCCATCGCCGGGGCGTTGCGCCTGGTTGATGACCAGACGGATCTGCTGGCGCTTTTGCTGCAGGGCCAGCACCTTGATGGCAGCGTAGGCATCGGTCAGCGAAGTGGGCTCGGGCGTGGCCACGACCAGCACTTCGGTTGCCAGAGAGACGGAGAACAGCACCACATCCGAGATGCCGGCACCGGTGTCGAGCAGGATGATGTCGTAGCGCGGGCGCAGCAACTCCACCGTGCGCATGAACTGGGAACGAATCTCGGGGGTCAGGCGCGAGTACTCGATCATGCCCGAGCCGGCCAGCAGCACGGAATAGCCGCCCGGCGTGGTCAGAATGGCATCTTCCAGCGTGGAGCGACCCGTGAACACATCGTGCAGCGTGACCTTGGGGTAGAGGTTGAGCACCACATCCAGATTGGCCAGGCCCAGGTCCGCGTCCAATACCAGCACGCTGAAGCCATGACGCGTCAGCGCAGCAGCCAGATTGGCCGAGACGAAAGTCTTGCCGACACCGCCTTTGCCGCTGGTGACGGCAATGATGTGGGCCTGCTTGTTGCGGCCAGGCGCCCGCAGGGCATCTTCCATGGATATATGAGCGGGCAAAGTAGGGTGAGGGGCCAAGGTGTCCATCGTCTCAAGGCGTTATGACCTGGCTTGCGGCGTCGGTGTTTACGTCTGGTGCTGTATTGTCAGAGACATTTTCCTCTAACGAAGCGGCAGGCAAAGGGCTGAAAAGCAGGCTTTTTTCCTCGGCACTCACCGTACTGTCGGGCGGATCCTCCACGCAGACGCAGTTGCGTCCCGCCGATTTGGCCAGGTAGAGCTGGCGATCGGCACGCTCGGTCCACAGTTGCGCCGTGCTGCGAATCCATTGCTGGGCGTAGACCCCGCCGATACTCACAGTGACCTGCAGCGACTGGCCCGAGGACAAAGCGATGGAGTTGCTTTCGATGGCCTGGCGCAGGCGCTCGGCGACCGCACGGCCCTGATGCGCAGGGCACACCGGAAGCACTATGGCGAATTCTTCACCACCGAAGCGCGCCAGGGTGTCCATGGGGCGAATGATTTCGGACAGGGTCTGTGCCACGGATTGCAACACCATATCGCCGGCGATATGACCGTGCTCGTCGTTGATCTGCTTGAAATGGTCGATGTCCAGCATCAGCAGCAGTGCGGTTTCTCCGGAGCGGGCCACGCGGTCGATTTCGCGCTCGATCACGGAGCGGAAATGGCGTCGGTTGGCCAGCCCCGTGAGGGGGTCGCGCAAAGACAGTGCGCACAAGCCATCAATGAGTGCTTGCAGGTAATGGGTGGGAGTGTCAGTGGGCAGACGGTTATCGCTACCGCCCGCGCGAGTCACCAGATTGTGTGCGGTGGCAAGGCGCAGATCGCGCAAAAACACGGATTGGTGGGGGGCGGATGAAGTCACGACAAACTATCAATGATGACCGTCAGTGTAGCAGCGACCCCTAGCTTTTTGTGGATGTAGGCTTTTCGTCAGCGTTGATCCGACTCAGTTCTGTGGGGAAATTGCCAAGCGTTCGCAGAAAGTCGGCATCCGTGCGATAGAGCCTGATGGGGCTGCCTTCCTTGTGCAGCAGTCCGGCGCGTTCCAGCCGTTGCTCGGCCGGCAACTTCAATCCCACCACGTGCAGCAGACCGCCGCGCAATGCGACCAGGCGTTCCAGTCGGGCAAATGTTTCGACTCCGGTGATGTCTATGCTGTTGATGGACTGCATCAGCAGTGCCAGGTCTTTGGCCTGGGGCGTTTGCTGCAGTGCATCGGCCGCGTAGCGCTCAAGTGCCGTGGCCGTGGCAAAGTCCAGGTCTGCATCCATGCGCAGAGCCACGACTTCAGGTGCCAGGGGTGGCAATTGCCAAAGCAGACGGCTGCGCAGGCTGCCGTCGGGATGCTCGCCGACCTCGATGATGCGCGGGTGCAGATGGTGATAGAGGTAGTAAGCCTGGCTGAGCATGATGCCCGCGAACACACCCCAGTACATGCGCGGGGCGGTGACGATGGTCAGCACCAGCGTGGCGACGCTGATGCTGGCTTCGACCTTGGAGATCCTGAAAAGCTTGAGAATCGCGCTGGGCTTGACCAGGTTGAGCACGGCGGTGATCACGATGGCAGCAAGCGTTGCCTGGGGCACATGGTAGAGCCAGGGAATGAACCAGAGCACGACCACAACCACCAGCAAAATGGAAAAGACGTTGGCATAGCCGGTCCTGGCGCCTGCGAGCAGATTGACGGCAGAGCGTGAGAAAGATGCGCTGGTGGCAAAGCTGCCGAACAGGCCGGCGCTGATCTTGGACAGGCCCTGGGCGATCAAATCCTGGTTTTCGTTCCAGCGCGTGCCGGCCTGCTGATGTTCGACCTGGGCGCTGGACGCGGTTTCCAGAAAGCTGACCAGGGAGATGACCAGCACGGGCATGACGAGGGCGCCGAACTGCTCCCAGTCCAGCATGCCGGGCCATTGGAAGCTGGGCAGCCCCGCAGGCAGGTGGCCGATCACGGCTCCGCCCGCATCGGCGAAGCCCGTGAGCCAGCTGATGAACCCGCTCAGACCGATGATGAAAATGGCCGAGGGAAAAGCAGGACGCCATTTCTTGGCCAGCATCAGCAAGCCCATGCTGACCAGGCCGTAGGCGATGGACTGGATGCTGAACAGATAGATGGACGGCGAATGCCAGACGGTGGACCAGTCAGCGCGCATGCCCAGCAGGGTGGGCAGCTGCGAAGCCAGAATCAGCAGCGCAGCAGCCTGGGTAAAACCTGCCAGTACCGGCGAGGTGACCAGATTGAGCAGCCAACCCGCACGTACCACGCCCAGACTCCATTGAACCAGGCCCGACAGAATGGCCATCCATGCGGCGAGCACCACCCACTGGGCCGAGCCCGGTTCGGCCATGCCGGTCAGAGAGGCGCCGATCAGCAAGGCGCTCAGCGCCGTCGGCCCCACGCCCAGGCGGGGCGACGGACTGAAGAGGATGGCCACCGCAGCAGGAATGATGGAGGCATAGATGCCGGTAATCAGCGGCATGCCCGCCAGCGCGGCGTAAGCCACGCCCTGGGGCAGCAACATCAGGCCCACGGTCAAGCCGGCCCAGAACTCACCGCGCAGCAGGCCGAAAGTCGGTTTGGGCCAATTAAGAAAGGGCAGCCATCGGGCCAGGGATTGCATGGAAGTCATGATTGCGGCGAACTAAATCGTCTGCAAGCTTAGTCGGGCTTTGTTGTGCAGGGATTAAAACAGGGCGAGGCTGCGACCTTGGCCGAGTGGGACGCCTTGTTCCAAAGTGACTCGAGGCGTTGTCCGAACCGGGCCCGCATGGCAGCGATGGCGGCAAGGGTGTCGGCGGATGGCCGATGAGTCCGGGAGGGGTCGCCCGCCAGATTCGCGCCCTGCCATGCGACCGGGTGGGTCGCTGGCTGCTTGTGAATGATGTTCACGTTGAAATCGACTCGAAGAAAAAAACGACGCCAGCTGCTATGGTTTTCAATGCTGGCACCGTGTTTCATCCTAGCACGCAGCCTGCGCATATGCTGGGGTGCGCTCCAGTTTCGGGGCAGGAGCGGCCATAAAAAAGAGAGGCTCATGGCCTCTCTTTGCACCTTGCGGTGCGGTGCGCGCAGTGGCTGAGCCACCTGTTGTCTATCAGTTGCCCAGGTTGCGAATCGCCTCGGGCGTGTACTGGCTGGGCTTGAGGTCGTCCTTGCCCAGAATCGGTGCCTTGGGGCGCTCCTGGACCAGATTCATGCTCACATAGGAGCCGGCATTCAGGTCATAGTAGAACGATGTGCCCGCGTGCCATTTCTTGATGTCGTAGGCATAGTAGTAATTGATTTCACCGTGCTGCCACAACTGGCCGCGTGCGTCGTAGAAGTCACCCGAGACGGCGTGGCCGGTGTCTTCGTCGATGAACATCACACGCTTGGAGTACAGGTGTCGGAAGCCGGGCTTGAGCTTGCCCTCCAGCACCCAGACGCGGCGCAGTTCATAGCGGGTGTAGGCAGGGTTGGGATGACCTGGCTTGAGCAGATCGGCGTATTTCATCTGCTGGTTGATGCGGAAGGTGTTCGCAGGAATGAACATCTCGCGCTTGCCGTGCATGGTCCACTCGTAGCGCTCGGAGCCGCCGTTGAACAGGCGCTCGGAGTCGATGGTCGCCTTGCCGCTGGTGCCGGGGGAGGGCTGGTCATAGCCGAACTCGGGCAGCTGGCGCACGCGGCGAGTGCCGGGATCGTAATTCCAGGCCAGGCGCTTGTCCGTGCCAAAGTTCATGGGCTCGATGGACAGAATCACTCCGCCTTTTTCGCGCTCGGGCAGGATGGAAAAATTGGTCACATAAGCGTATTTGCCCTCGTTGGGCTTGCCCAGATTTTCCTTGGAGTCATAACGACTGAGCTGGATATAGCTGGTGCGGCCCCAGGCGATATCGCCGCTTGCGCCCACCAGTGCCATGTCACGTTCCACCTCTTCGGTGCTGGCGCGGCTGGGCATGAGGTTGTTCCATAGCAGTTCCAGCCCGGTCTTGGGAATGGGGAAGGGCAGAGCGCCCATGAAGCCCTTGACTCCATTGCCGTCGTTGACTACCTCGGCTTCCAGTGCATTGCGCTTGATGACGGCGCAGATGTCGTCGTCATAACGGAAGTCGCGGTGGCCCGGATAAACGGGAATGCGCATGGTGGTGGGGAACTTGGCGAGTAGCGCCTTCTGACCGGCGCTGAGCTTGTCGCCATATTGCGCCATATTGGCGGCCGTGATTTCGAACAGCGGCTTTTCGTTGGCGTAGATATCGGGCTGGAACTGTCCCACGGACTTGGTGAACTTCACGCCGGGAGGAACGCCCAGGATCTTGCCCGTGAATGGCGGGATGCTGCCGTCGGCATTGCCGGCTTTGATGGCGCCGGTGCAGGTCAGCTCCTTGCCCAGCTTGTCGGCTTCTGTGGCGGGAACCTTGGCGCAGGCGGCTCCTGCGCTCAGCAAACCTATGCACAGCATCAGTGCTGCGCTCATCGTCTTTTGTTGCATTGCTCTTGTTTTCCTAGTGAAAAAACCTTGCAGGCCGTTGCCTGTGAGCATTTATTTTTCAGATATTTGTCATGACATGAATCGTCTGTTGAGACTAATCGACGGCATTCGAGGCAGGCCCAGGACGCAAAAAAGGCAGCGCCGTTGCCGGCGCTGCCTTGGGCGGGATCAAAAATGACTAGGTATTAACGCGAGCCGTTCAGATCCATTTCCGAGTATTTGACGATCTTGGTGCCCTTGACCCATTTGTAGCCAAACCAGATGACCAGGAAGAGAGGCAGGCCGATATAGGTGGCGATGGCACCGACCCAGTCGATCTGGTCCTTGATCAGGTTCTCATAGTTCTGGCCCAAGGTGATGATCAGGCACAGCACAAAGGCGAAGATGGGGCCGAAGGGGAAGGCCGCTGCCTTGTAAGGCAGCTGGCTCATATCGTAGTTCTGCACTTCGCAGCCCTTGCGGAAACGGTAGTGGCTGATGGCAATGCCCAGCCAGGCGACGAAGCCACACATGCCGGACAGATTCAGCAGCCAGATGTAGACCACTTCGGGGCTGAAGATATTGGTCAGAAAGCACAGGGCGGCAATCACGGTGGTGGCGATCAATGCCAGCACGGGCACGCCGCGCGTGTTGACCTGGGCAAACAGCTTGGGCGCCATGCCCTGCTTGGCCAGCGCATACAGCATACGGGTGGAGGCATACATGCCGGAGTTGCCGGCCGACAGCACGGAGGTCAGCACCACGGCATTCATCACGGCGGCGGCACCCAGCAGGCCGGCACGTTCGAACACCAGTGTGAAGGGGCTGACGGCGATATCGCCCAGATCGTTGCGCAGCAACTTGGGATCGGTATAGGGAATCAGCAGACCGATGATGAGGATGGCAAAGACGTAGAACAGCAAAATGCGCCAGAACACCTTGCGCACGGCCTTGGGCACATTCTTGGCGGGATCTTCGGATTCGCCGGCGGCGATGCCGATCAGCTCCGTGCCCTGAAAGGAAAAGCCCACCACCATGGCCACGCCGATCAAGGCTGCAAAACCGCCCGCAAACGGCGCGTCGCCTGTGCTCAGGTTGGCGATATTGCCCCAGATACCGTCAGGCGCGCCACCTTGCAAAATACCGAAGATCATCAGCACGCCGATGGCGATGAAGACCAGCACCGTTGTGACCTTGATGGCAGCAAACCAGAACTCGGATTCGCCAAAGCCCTTGGCGGACAGTGCGTTCAGGCCGAACATCAGTGCCAGAAACAGCGCACTCCACAGCACGCCGTTGGTGTCGGGGAACCAGTAGGCCATCACCAGCTGCGCCGCAACCAGGTCCACGGCAATGGTCACGGCCCAGTTGTACCAGTAGTTCCAGCCCAGGGCGAAGCCAAAGCCTTCATCCACGTACTTGGCGCCATAGGTGGCAAAAGAGCCGGAGACTGGCATGTGCGCGGCCATCTCGCCCAGACTGGTCATCAGGAAATAAACCATCAGGCCCACGATCATGTAGGCCAGCAATGCGCCGCCGGGGCCTGCTTGCGAGATGGTTGCGCCAGAGGCGACAAAAAGACCGGTGCCGATGGAGCCGCCGATGGCGATCATCGACATATGTCGGGCCTTGAGGGAACGGTGCAAGCCACCGTTGTCAGTTTTTGCTTGGCTATCGCTCATGAGAGATATTGGTTTTTTGCGGATCATGAAGCCTTGGCGGTCCTGGCTGGTAAAAGCCTCGGCCTCATGCCCGTTTGTTGCGCCCTGATATCAGGAGTCCCCGGATATCAACGCGGTCAGCGTGAACGGCGATGACATGCATCGTGCTCAGTGGCTTCCGATAGGGTGCAGATTGTGAGCGATTTGCGCATGAGCCGTACAGCATGAGCTGTGGATCAGGGCCGCCATGGCTTGAATCTATATCTAAGTGTTTGATATTTCAGAATTAATGACTGGATCGGAAATTCAAAAAAATATCCTTATATCTTCGTCAAATCGTCGGCGAGACTGGCTTCATACTCGGCCTGCATTCAGTAGGGTTCTGTCTATTTGATTGTTTTATTGTTCATTTCGTCAAAAATAAATGCCGAAATGTCAATGTTGGTTGTCGATAGTTTCTATCTTGAGATGAAAAAAGCCGCCAGCCAATGGTTATCAAGGACTGGCAGCTTCTTTTTTGATAGTGACCTGTGTGTGGTCAGGTCGCCGGCTTGAATCAGCTGAGCAGCAAGGCGTCATCCGCGAGCTTCTCGCCACGCACCTTCTCGAACATATGCAGCAGGTCGGGCACGTCCATTTTGGAGCGCTCTTCGCCGCTGACGTCCAGCACCACATTGCCCTGGTGCAGCATGACGGTACGCGTGCCCACATCCAGCGCCTGGCGCATGCTGTGCGTCACCATCATGGTGGTCAGATTGGCTTCCTGCACGATGCGTGCCGTCAACTGCAGCACAAAGTCCGCGGTGCGCGGGTCCAGGGCGGCAGTGTGTTCGTCCAGCAGCAGAATGCGCGAAGGCTGCAGAGCCGCCATCAGCAGGCTCACGGCCTGGCGCTGTCCGCCCGAGAGTAGGCCGATGCGATCGGTCAGGCGATTTTCCAGACCCAGGCCCAGCGTGGCCAGGCGGTCGCGGTACAGCTCGCGATTGCTGGCCTTCACTGCCTTGGACAGGCCGCGGAGATTGCCGCGCTCGTGTGCCAGCGCCATGTTCTCTTCGATGGAAAGGTCTTCACAGGTGCCGGCCATGGGGTCCTGAAACACGCGGGCCACCTGCTTGGAGCGGGACCATACCGGCATGCGCGTCATGTCGATGCCGGCAATTTCGATCTTGCCCTTGTCCACGCTCTGGTCGCCCGAGACGCAGTTCAGAAATGTGGACTTGCCTGCGCCGTTGGAGCCGATGACGGTCACGAACTGACCGTCGGGGATGGACAGCGACAGGCCGCGCAGGGCGCGGGTCTCGATCGGCGTGCCGGGATTGAAGGTGAGTTCGAGGTTTTGTGCGTTCAGCATGGTGTTCTCCGCCGTCCTTCTTCTTACTTGCGCTTGCTCAGCTTTTTCTTGATTTGCGGAATCACCAGTGCGATGGTCACCAGCACTGCCGTCACCAGATTCAAGTCCTGTGCCTTGAGGCCGATGGCATCGATATTGAGGGCCGCAGCGATGAAGAAGCGGTAGACCACGGCGCCGAGCACCACGGCCAGCGTGGCCCAGATGATCTTGCGCGAGGGCAGGATGGTTTCGCCCACGATCACGGCCGCCAGACCGATGACGATGGTGCCGATGCCCATGGAGATGTCGGAGCCGCCCTGCGTCTGCACGAACAGCGCTCCGGCCAGACCGACCAGGCCATTGGAAATTGCCATACCCAGCAGAATCATGGCGCCGGTGTTGACGCCCTGGGCGCGGGCCATGCGGGCGTTGGAGCCCGTGGAGCGGATGGCCAGGCCGCGTTCGGTGGCAAAGAACCAGTCCAGAGCCAGCTTGGCCACGATGACGAAGCCCAGCATGATGAGGGGGCGCATCACATAGTCGTCAATGTTCGCCGGCTGCAGCATGGTGAACAGAGTGGGTTCGTTGATCAGCGGCACATTGGGGCCGCCCATGATGCGCAGGTTGACCGAGTACAGGCCGATCATCATCAGGATGGAGGCCAGCAGGTCCATGATCTTGAGCTTGACGTTGAGCCAGCCTGTGATGAAGCCCGCCACGGCACCGGCTGCCGTGCCGGCCAGCGTGGCCAGCCAGGGGTTGGTGCCCGTGGAAATCAGAATGGCGCACACTGCACCGCCAAGGGGAAAGCTGCCGTCGACCGTCAGATCGGGGAAACGCAGCAAGCGAAAGGAGATGAAGACGCCCAGCGCCACCAGGCTGAAGATCAGGCCAATTTCAATGGCACCGAGGATGGAAAATAGAGACATAGAGAGAGCGACAGGCGCGGCAAACGTCTAAAAAAATCGGCAGGGCCATGTTGCCACGGCACCTGCCGCTGTGCTGGCACCGCCTGAGAGCGGCAGTGCTGGCGACAGGGAGTGGATTACTTGACCACGGTAGCGGCGGACTTGATCAGCGCGTCGGACAGCTTCACGCCTTGCTTTTCAGCGGCGCCGGGGTTCACGAACAGTTCCATCTTGGTAGAGACTTCGGGCTTGATGTCGCCGGGCTTCTCGCCCTTGAGAATACGCGCCACCATGCGGCCTGTCTGTTCGCCCAGATCGCGGTAGTTGATGCCGTAAGCGGCCACGGCGCCACGCTTGACGGAGTCGGTGTCAGACGCCACCAGAGGAATCTTGGCGTCCTGGCCAACCTTGACCAGCGATTCGTAGGCCGACACCACGTTGTTGTCGGTGTTGGTGTAGATCACGTCCACCTTGCCTACCAGCGAGCGTGCGGCGCTGGAGACGTCCACCGAGCGGGGAGCTGCAGCCGTCACCAGAGTCCAGCCCATCTTGGGCAGCAGGGCCTGCAGTTCCTTCACGACCACGGCGGAGTTGGCTTCACCGGGGTTGTAGACCATGCCGATGCGCTTGGCATTGGGCACGACCTGCTTGACCAGATCCATCTGCTTGTCCAGGGCCAGCAGGTCGGAAACGCCGGTCACATTGTTCTTGGAGGGTTCCCAGCTGGCGACCAGCTTGGCGGCAACGGGGTCGGTCACGGCAGAGAACACGACCGGCACGGTCTTGGTCGACGCGATCACGGCCTGCGCGGAAGGCGTGGCGATGGCGACGATGGCATCGGGCTTGTCACCCACGAACTTGCGCGCGATCTGGGCAGCCGTACCGGTATTGCCCTGTGCACTCTGGTATTGCCACTTCAGGGACTTGCCTTCTTCGTAGCCGGCTGCCTTCAGGGCATCCTTGACGCCGTCGCGCACCGCATCCAGGGCGGGGTGTTCAACAATGGCGGTCACGGCCACGGACTTGGTATCGGCGGCATAGGCACCCGACATGGCGGAAATTGCCAGGGCCAGTGCGCCCATGCGGGCCAAGGACAGCTGCTTCATGTGTATCTCCAGCGTTTGTTGTGTGTTGCAGGTGAATTAAGACGGCAGTGCGTGATGCGCGTCGCCTCGCGGCAAAGTCTACTGCACCGATCTGGCTGTCTTCGCGATTGAGATAACCTTGTTTATCCCTATACGATGATCACGAAAAAATGGCATGAAAGCTGCGCAAAGCGCTAATTGGCAGGAGTTAGTGTGTGTGGAAGCAGGGCAATGGCGCGCAATATTGCGTTGAGCGGGGCCGGATTTTGGTTTTCTACTGCATTTTTCCTGCGCCTTGTGCGATATGGGCAGGCATATTGATGCAATTGCCTGTTTTTTGAACATTGCTCTTTATGCACCGGCAAGCGATCTTCATTGAGTGATACGCGGCGATTGCGGTGGCATGCGTTTTTGCTGTGATGCTGCAAATTTGTGGGCATTTGGCAGCCTGCGTTGCTAAAAACATTCAGCCCATGAAAAAAGCCTGCGCAGCAATGGCTGGCGCAGGCTTTATGGAGCAGCATCCGGAGCAGCTGCAGCCGCCGAATGCAATCGTGGACGGATTACATACCTGAGTAGTTGGGGCCGCCGCCGCCTTCGGGTGTCACCCAGACGATGTTCTGTGTCGGGTCCTTGATGTCGCAGGTCTTGCAGTGCACGCAGTTCTGTGCATTGATCTGCAGGC
>NZ_BBVD01000025.1 GCF_000964545.1 Comamonas thiooxydans
GCGCTCGAATTTTTCTTTTGCCATTTTTCCGACTCCGAAAAAATTAATTCACTGCAAGAGGATTTCGGCGCAACCCTATCAAGCGAGCGCACCAGAAAATGGTGCCCATGGCGGGAATCGGACCCGCGACCTCTCCCTTACCAAGGGAGTGCTCTACCACTGAGCCACATGGGCAAAGAAGCTGCAAAAACAACTTCTAAAATCTTTGCTCGCAAACTGGAGCGGGAGACGGGAATCGAACCCGCGTCATTAGCTTGGAAGGCTAGGGTTCTACCATTGAACTACTCCCGCACAGATTTACTACTGCACGCGACTGCTATTTCTAGCAATCGCTCTTCTCAACCATTGCTGGTGGAGGGGACAGGATTCGAACCTGTGTACGCGTTAGCGGGCAGATTTACAGTCTGCTGCCTTTAACCACTCGGCCACCCCTCCGAAGAGACTTGAATTGTAGCATCTATTTCCAGCTTAAAAAGAAATTTTGAAATTTCTTTTTTCTTGCCGAAGATCGATGCTGGCGCGGCTGGCGGGGATCGAACCCACGACCCTTGGCTTCGGAGGCCAATACTCTATCCACTGAGCTACAGCCGCGAATCCGTCAGGCCGCTTGCACGGCCAACAACAATTCAACAGCCGCAATTATTGCACGGGTTTGGACACCCAAATCACAAATTCACCTGAAATCCCAAACCAGACAAGTAGACATCCACCGACATCGAACCAACCTTGACCAATGAGAAACTCCCTTCCGTCAATACCCAACCATGTATAAGACCTACAAAAAGAGAGTGCAAACCGAGAGCAGCCTCTTCCGGGGATACCGACAACTGCACGGACTGCCCCTGTGCCGCAGCCGCCAGGTCGTGCGCAAATTTTTCCCGAGCGAAGCCTGAACTTTCTATATGCTGCAAACGCACATCAGCCAGTTCGCCCACGTATTCCATTTTGAATAGCGCCGTTTCAAACACCTTGCGTCTGCGCTCATCCTCGTCCAAGCTCTCGAACACACACAGGATGGAGTGACGAATGCGTTCTAGCGGCAACAGGTCACCATACCTGTCGTCACAGATTTCTTCGAAAGGCAGGCATATGCGCCCAAGCATGGAAACAAAGACATCCATCTTGTCCTTGAAGTGCCAGTACACCGCCCCGCGTGTAGCCCCTGCACGCTGCGCGATATCGCCCAGAGAGGTTCGAGATACACCCTTCTCGAAAAACACCTCTTCAGCCGCATCCAGCAGCTTGGTGCGCGTCTCATCCGCTTCAGCCTTGGTTCTTCGAGCCATCACTCACCCTCTCCATCAATCGCCGGCCATAGATCGCCGCGAGAAAAGCCATTTCTCAACTGCTTTACGCAGCGTTTGCAATTATACATTTATGCATGTATGTATAATTTCCCTAGCACCGATATGCAGGAAACCATCTAGGGTTTCCACCCGAACGAGCGCTCCACTGCGGACAGCGCTCTTTTCTCGTTTTCACAATGTCAACCGGAAGGACGTTCATGCACCCGATGTATGAAGCAAACCAGGCTCCCGACAATCAGTCCCATTCAGCCGCATCCGGCACCCGCTCCATGGTCATCGGCCTGAGCTTGGCTGCTGCACTGGGCCTAGTCGCATGCAGTGACAAAAACGCGGAAGCTCAAAAAGCACAAGCAGCCGCTCAGGCACAGCCACCCGAAGTAGGTGTAGTGACGGTATCCATGCAGAACGTGCCTTTGATCTCCGATCTGCCAGGCCGCCTGGAGCCATCGCGCATTGCTCAGGTTCGCGCCCGCGCAGCCGGCATCGTGCAAAAGCGCCTGTTCCAGGAAGGCTCGGATGTCAAGGCTGGCCAGGCCCTGTTCCAGATTGACAACACCCCATACAAGGCCAACCTGCAGAGCGCTCAGGCGACCCTGGCACAGGCCGAAGCCAATCTCGCCCAGGCATCTGCCACCGCACGCCGCTACAAGCCCCTGGTGGAAGCCAATGCCATCAGCAAGCAGGAGTACGACACGGCCATTGCCAACGAAAAGGCGGCACTGGCACAAGTTGCGGCAGGCAAGGCGGCAGTCACCAATGCCAACGTCAACCTGGGCTATGCCAGCGTGACAGCCCCCATCTCCGGACGCATCGGCCGCGCTCTGGTGACGGAAGGCGCTCTGGTCGGCCAGGGCGAAGCCACGCAGCTGGCGACCATTCAGCAAGTCAACCCGCTGTACGTGAACCTGACTCAGTCCTCTTCCGACATCATGCGCATGCGTGAAGCGCTCAGTTCCGGCAAGTTAGCAAAGGTAGGTGACAACGCAGCGCGCGTCCACGTCTATTTGGACGATGGCAAGGAGTACGCACACACCGGCAAGCTGCTGTTCACCGACCTGACCGTGGACCCGACTACCGGCCAGGTCAGCGTGCGCGCGGAGCTGCCCAATCCCGACGGACTGCTGTTGCCCGGCACTTACGTACGCGTGCACCTGGAGCAGGCACAGGTCGAGAACGCCGCACTGATTCCGCAACAAGCCGTGACCCGCAACGAAAAGGGCAACTTCGTCATGATCGTGGCCGAGGATGGCTCCGTGGCACCACGCCCCGTTCAGATCAGTCAGTCCAGTGGCAATAACTGGGTTGTCACATCCGGCCTGAAAGCTGGAGAAAAAGTCATGGTGGACGGCCTGATCAAGGTGGGTATGGGGGCCAAGAAGGTCAAGCCCGTCGAGATCAACAATGCTGCTGCCGGCGCACCAGCACAACCCTCTGCTGCGGCCCCCGCCGCACCTGCGCAAGAGAAAGCCACCACACCAGCCGAAGGTGCTGGCGAAGGCCAGGCAGCCAAGTAACAGGCACGATCCATGTCAAAGTTTTTCATCCACAGACCGATCTTTGCCTGGGTGATCGCGATTTTCGTGATCATTGCGGGCGTGATCTCCATCACCAAGCTACCGGTGGCACAGTTCCCATCGGTCGCACCTCCGACCATCAACGTGACAGCGACCTACCCGGGCGCCACGTCACAGACCATGACGGACTCCGTTCTGCAACTGATCGAGCGCGAAATCAACGGCGCGCAAGGTCTGATGTATATGGAAGCCTCCGCCCCTGCGGGCGGCCAAGGCACGCTGACCGTCACCTTTGCTCCAGGCACCAACCCCGATCTGGCGCAGGTGGACGTGCAAAACCGCCTCTCGCGCGTGCTGCCTCGCCTGCCTCAGGTCGTTCAGGCCCTGGGCGTGCGCGTGGACAAGTCCATGAGCAACTTCCTGATGATTCTGGCCTTCCAGGCCGAGTCTGGAGAGACGTCGCGTGACGACATTGCCGACTACGTGAACCGCAATGTGGTGCCTGAAATCCAGCGTCTGGACGGCGTGGGCAAGGCACAGCTGTTTGCCTCGGGTCGTGCCATGCGCGTCTGGGTGGATCCTGCCAAGCTCCAGGGCTTCGGTCTGTCGATTGCATCGGTCAACGCAGCGATTGCCGCGCAGAACCAGCAGATCTCCGGTGGCGCCCTGGGCAACCTGCCCAGCACACCCGGCACCACCACCACCGCCACGATCGTGGTGCCCGGCCAGTTGACCACGCCCGAGGAATTCGGCGAAGTGGTGCTGCGCTCCAACTCCGACGGCTCCACCGTGCGCCTCAAGGATGTGGCCCGCATCGAGCTGGGCATCGAGAGCTACGCCTTCGAGTCCCGCCTGGACGGCAAGCCTGCTGTGGCCATGGCCGTGCAGCTGACTTCGACTGCCAACGCCATGGCTACTGCCAAGCTGGTCAAGGCCAAGATGGCCGAGATGGAGCCCTTCCTGCCTGCTGGTGTGAAATGGTCCTCGCCCTACGACACCTCCAAGTTCGTGAAAATTTCCATCGAAAAGGTGGTGCACACGCTGCTTGAAGCCATCGTGCTGGTGTTCATCGTGATGCTGATCTTCCTGCAGAACATCCGCTACACCCTGATCCCCACCATCGTGGTCCCCATTGCATTGCTCGGCACGTTTGCCGTGATGCTGGTGGCCGGCCTGACCATCAACATTCTGGCCATGTTCGCCATGGTGCTGGTGATCGGTATCGTGGTGGACGATGCCATCGTGGTGGTGGAAAACGTCGAGCGCATCATGGCCGAGGAAGGCCTTCCGCCCAAGGAAGCCACCATCAAGGCCATGGGCCAGATCCAGGGCGCCGTGGTCGGCATCACCGTGATTCTGGTGACGGTGTTCCTGCCCTTGGCCATGTTCTCCGGCGCGACGGGCAACATCTATCGCCAGTTCTCGCTGGTGATGGCCATCTCGATCTTCTTCTCGGGCTTCTTTGCGCTGACGCTGACGCCTGCGCTTTGCGCCACCATGCTCAAGCCCATTCCCAAGGGCCACGCGCACGACAAGAAGACCGGCTTGCTCGGCCCGTTCTACAACTGGTTCAACCGCAAGTTTGACGCAGGCACGAAGCGCTACTCTTCCGCACTCTCCGGTGTGGTCAAGCGCTCCGCTCAAGCCTTTATCGTCTATCTGCTGGTGATTGCCGGCGTGGTCTTCATGTTCATGCGACTGCCTACGGCCTTCCTGCCAACGGAAGACCAGGGCTATGTCATCTCGCTGACGCAACTGCCTCCCGGCGCCAGCCTGGAACGCACGAGCAAGACCGTTGCAGAGCTGGAAAAGTTTGTGCTGAGCCAGCCCGAAGTCGATCACATCGTGAGCATTCTGGGCTTCAGCTTCATGGGCCAGGGCCAGAACGTGGGTCTGGCGTTCACCACGCTCAAGGACTGGTCCGAGCGCACAGCCCCGGGCTCGGACGCCACGTCTTTCGCCGACCGAGCCAAGGGCGCCATGTCAGCGCTGCGCGATGGCTTCATCTTTACCCTGGTGCCTCCATCCATCTCGGAACTTGGCAATAGCGATGGCTTCACCTTCCGCCTGCAGGATCGTGGCAGCAAGGGTCATGCAGCCTTGCTGGCAGCCCGCAACCAGCTGGTTGCCAAGGCCAACCAGAGCCCGGTTCTGGCCGGCGTGCGCTTTGATGGCGTGGATGACGCCCCACAATGGCAGGTCGACATCAACCGCGATGCGGTCTATGCCCAGCGCGTGAGCATGGGCGATCTGGCCACCACGCTGGCGACCGCTTTGGGTTCGTCCAACTCCACGGACTTCCCCAACAACGGCTTCATGCAGCGTGTGACCATCCAGGCCGATGCGGCTCGTCGCATGCAGCCCGAGGACGTGATGCGCCTGACGGTGCCCAACGCGCAAGGCCAACTGGTGGAGCTTTCCACCATGGTCAGCGCCAAGTGGATCAGCGGCCCCATGCAGCTGACACGCTACAACGGCTACCCCTCCATGAGCATCACTGGTCAGGCCAAGCCCGGCTTTACCAGCGGTGACGCCATGAAGGAAATGGAAAAGCTGGCCCAGGAGCTGCCCGACGGCTTCGGCTACGAGTGGACCGGCCAGTCTCTGGACGAGAAAAAGGCGGGCTCCTCGGCCATGCTGCTGTATGCGTTCTCCATCCTGGCCGTGTTCCTGTGTCTGGCCGCACTGTATGAAAGCTGGAGCATCCCGCTGTCCGTGCTGCTGGTCGTGCCTCTGGGCGTGTTCGGCGCCGTGGCCGGCATGCTGATGCGCGGCATGCCCAACGACATCTACTTCCAGGTGGCCCTGATCACGGTGATCGGTCTGTCGGCCAAGAACGCCATTCTGATCGTGGAGTTCGCCAAGGACCTGCATGCGGAAGGCAAGAGCGCGCTGGAAGCCGCGCTGGAAGCCGGTCATCTGCGTTTCCGTCCGATTCTGATGACCTCGCTGGCCTTTATTCTGGGCGTGGTGCCGCTGTACATCGCCTCCGGCGCCAGCGCTGCCAGCCAGAAGGAGATCGGCACCGGCGTGTTCTGGGGCATGGTGATTGGCACGCCGATCTCCGTGTTCCTGGTGCCCGTGTTCTTTGTGGCCGTGTTCAATCTGTTTGGCAAGAAGTCCAAGCAGGACTCCAACGCCACTCCCCCGGCGGCAACTTCTGCAGCACAGGGAGGCTCGCAACATGAATAAAACCTTGCTACCCGTAGCACTGGCCGGCGCGCTGCTGGCCAGCGGCTGCTCCTTCATCCCCACGCTGGAGCGCCCTGCCGCTCCGGTGGCTGAGCATTACTCTGCCGCCGACGAGCAGGCTGGCACCACCGCGGCCGCCGACATCCCATGGCAGCAGTTCTACACGGACCCTCGCCTTCAGCAGGTGATCCAGCTCGCGCTGGACAACAACCGCGACCTTCGTGTGGCCGTGCTCAACATCGAAAAGGCGCAGGCTCAGTACCAGATCCAGCGTGCCGCCCAGTTTCCTGAGTTCGGTGTGGCAGGCAGCGCCAGCCGCCAGCCCAGTGCCGCCACGGGCCGCTATGCCAACTCGTACATGGCAGGCCTTTCCATGCCCAGCTGGGAGATTGACTTCTGGGGCCGCATCGGCAGCCTCAAGCAGCAAGCTCTGGCCCAGTATCTGGCGACTGAGGAAGGCCGCAAAGCGGCCCAGATCAGTCTGATTGCAACGGTCGCCAACACCTGGCTGAACCTGCAGGCTGACGAGGAGTTGCTGGCCATTTCCCGTCGTACCCTGGGCACACGCGAGCAGTCCATCAAGCTGACCAAGCTGCGACTGGACTCCGGTGTCGCTTCCGAGCTGGACTACCGCCAGGCTCAGTCGCTGACCGAAAGCGCACGCGCCACGCTGGCCCAGCAAGCCGGTCAGCGCGAGCGCGACGTCAACGCCCTGACCCTGCTCGTGGGCCAGACTCTGCCTGCCGATCTGATGACCAGCATGCAAGGCAAGCAACTGCGCGATCTGCCTGCCCTGGCCGATGTTCCTTCGGGCCTGCCTTCTGACCTGTTGCTGCGCCGGCCCGACATCCGTCAGGCCGAGCAAAGCATGATTGCCGCCAATGCCAGCATTGGTGCGGCACGTGCGCTGTTCTTCCCGAACATCTCCCTGACCGCCTCGGCAGGTTTCGCAAGCTCCGACATCTCCGATCTGCTCAAGTCGGACTCTGCGGCGTTCACGATTGCGCCTTCGCTGTATCTGCCCATCTTCAATGCAGGCCGCAATCGCGCCAATCTGCAGGTTGCAGAAGCCAGCCAGAAGATTGCCGTGGCTCAATACGAAGGCTCCATTCAGTCGGCCTTCCGCGAGGTGTCCGACACCTTGGTGAATCGCCGAGCACTCAAGGATCAGCTTGATGCCCAATCGCGTCAGCTGGAGGCCGAGCAGGTTCGCTACAAGCTGTCGGACCTGCGCTACACCAACGGCGTGGCCAGCTACCTGGATCTGCTGGATGCGCAGCGTTCACTGTTTGCACTGGAGCAGTCCGTGGTTCAGGTCCGCCTGGCGCAGCTGCAAAACCAGGTCAATCTCTACAAGGTGCTGGGCGGCGGCTGGACGGAGGCAAGCGCCAGCAGCAACCCTGCGGCAGCAACTACAGCCCAGTAATCGGGCCAAGATTTGCACTCTCACACAAGGCGTCTTCGGACGCCTTTTTTCATGCACGCCACAAATTGGCTGCACAAAGTTGATCCAACTCAACTCCTTTATGCAGCAGCCGTCAACCCGGATCGTCGTGCACTGGCGTTCTTAACCCTCACTTCTATAATGGTTTGTTCATCCCCATCCCACGATCTCAGAGGACTTCATGAGCGAGCAACACCACGAAGAAGCCCATACAGGCCCCATTAAAAAACCCAAGCAGTTGTTGCTTGCCGTCTTCTTCTCGTTTGTGGTTCCCATCTTCGTCATCATCGGTCTGGTCAAGTTCGTGACTTCGTCCGACACCACGGGCGCAGGCACGGCCAATGCCGAAATGGCCAAGGCCATGCGTCTGCAAAAAGTGGGAACGGTAGAAATTCGTGATGCCAACCGCCCTCTGCGCGGTGGCGCGGAAGTCTTCAAGTCGCAATGCGCGGCCTGCCATGAAACCGGCGTAGCCGGCGCACCCAAATTCCAGGATGCAGCAGCCTGGGGCCCGCGCATCAAGCAGGGTCTGGAAACGCTGGTGCACTCTGCCCTGGCCGGCAAGGGTGCAATGGCGGCCCAGGGTGGCGGCGAGTTCAATGACACGGAAATTGCCCGTGGCGTGGTCTATATGAGCAATGCTGCCGGCGCCAACTTCCCCGAGCCCCAGCCTGCAGCCGGCGCAGCAGCCGGTGATGCCCCCGCAGCAGCACCTGCGGCCCCCGTCGCCGCTGCACCTGCAGCAGCTGTTGCAGCCGCCGAGCCAGCACCTGCATCCGCCCCGGCTCCCGCAGCTGCCGCGGCCTCCGATGTGGGCAAGAACATCTACAACACCACCTGCATGGCCTGCCACGCCAGTGGCGTTGCCGGAGCTCCCAAGTTTGGCGACAAGGCTGCCTGGGCACCTTTCATTGCCAAGGGCATGGACGATATGGTGCAGAAGGCCACCCAAGGTGTTGGGGCCATGCCTCCCAAGGGCGGCTCCACTGCTTCGGACGCAGACTTCAAGGCCGCAATTCAGTACATGGTGGATGCAGCCAAGTAAGCTCTGCTCTTTGCTCCGCAAAAACCGGCCTTTGGCCGGTTTTGTTATTTTTGACCGGACGCCTTTTGTACGCCAGTACAGGCAGCGATCAGACTTGATGAGCCTGCGGGCTAGGCACAAAGCCAAACTTCAATGGAAGCGAAGCGCTGTCGACCTCCTGCACCTCGGGCAGCACGCCGCCTTCCAGCGCATTCGCGGCATCCAGCATGTCCAGGCTGTGCACCATGCCCAGGCCCTGCGGCAACGCCAGGAAAAGCCGCCCCTGTTCATCAAGCAGCACCTGCTGCACCTGTTCGATCGCCAGCTCCTGGCCCGTGTGGCTGCTCAGCTGCAGGCCATGCTCTGTGCATCGCAGACGCCATATCCATGGCGCACTCTCCAGCTCCACATACACACGCTGCGGGCCGTTCTGGAAATACCAGCGACCATCTGACTCGGCCAAATAGTTGCGACCGATGAATTCAGCCAGCTTTTCGTGGCGCAGCAGATTGCCCCTGGCTCCGGGCTTGCCGCCGGCAAACGCGCCGCATGCCTGGGCCTGCTCGTCTCTGAGCCACCACTGGCCGCGCGCATCCAGACCCAGCCAGCCGCTGCAGGCCGGCACGTTGGGCCATTTCGCCATGGCCTGCTTCACGATGTCATCCATCACTCATCTCCTGATTATTCTGCGAACGCTCAGAGCCACTGCTCCAGCCATTCGGTCACGGCCAGCGGCATGGCCTGCACATGGGCAGGCCAGGCCCCGCTGGCAAAGCCCACGTGTCCGCCGTGCGGCGGCTGCCATAGCTGCACGGTGGCACTGACCTCATCGGGCCTGGGCAGACTGTGCGCCGGCACAAACGGATCGTTGCGCGCATTGAGCAGCAACAAGGGCACGGCCACTTGCTTGAGCAGGGGCTTGGCCGAGGCCCGGCTCCAGTAATCATCAGCATCCCTGAAACCATGGACCGGGGCCGTGAACACATCGTCAAAGTCATGCAGAGTGCGTGCGCGCTGCAGCCGCTCCCTATCGAACACCCCCGGCGACTGCTGCCATTTGGCGAGGGCCTTGGGCACCAGGGTACGCATGAACATGGGGGTGTAGATCCAGCGATTGAGCCCCTGGCCCAGATTGACGCCTCCGGCCACCAGGTCCAGCGGCGCACAGATCACTGCTGCACCCTTGACGAGTTCTGCAGCCGCCTGCTGCTGCAGCCCGGCCCAGCGCGCAAGGGCATTGCCGCCCAACGATACACCCATTGCCAGCAATTCGCCGCTCGCGCTTTGCTGCAGCCGGCGCAAAACCCAGTCCACCTCGTCCGAGTCGCCAGAGTGATAAGCACGCAGCAAGCGATTGGGCTCACCGCTGCAGCCGCGAAAATGCGGCACGGCCAGATGCCAGCCGCGCTGCGCGCAGACCTGTGCCAGGGCCTTGGCGTAGTGGCTGGAGGAAGAACCTTCCAGGCCATGAAACAGCACCAGTGTGGGAGCGCTTGCACTTGTCAGGCCGCTTGAAAAATCGATATCGATAAAATCGCCATCGGGCGTATCCCAGCGTTCGCGCCGCCACGCCGGAGACTCTCCGCCCTTCGCACAGAGTGCAGCCCAAATGGTCTGGACATGACCTCCGGGCTGCCACCAAGGTGCACGAAATTGTTCGAAATTCATGAGGAACCCAGCCAGCTCCGCAGCTCTGACTGCAGGGCGTCTTTCTGTGCCGCACGCCAGACCAGTTCAGGCGGAGCCACATGAATTCCCGGCGGTGCCTTGAGCAAGGCTGCCTCCACCAGACGAGCCACATGCATGGCGCGCACCGGCCGCTCCGTCTGCGGCAGCATATAGCTGAGCGCCGAAAGCATGATCTTTGCCGTGCGCTGCAGCCAATGGCCTGCATTGATTTTCTGGGCTTCTCTGGCCGAGCGCACAAAAATCAGCCGTTCGAAGCCCAGTGCGGCCACGCCTTGCTCATTGAGATTGGCCAGCCCCTGCTTCAAAGCCTGGGGCAGGCTGCCCATATCGTGGGGCAGCACCACGGCAAGCGTGTGCACGCCACAGCGCTGCATCCACTGCGCCACCGCCTGCAGCTGATCGGGCCGGGGCGTCCACAAGGCGCGCTCGCGCTGGTAATAGGGACGCGGAGGCTCAAACATGATGAGGCCCACATCGGCGCTCTGCACAGGCCATTGCTGCACATCGCCGTGCAGTTGCGTCAGCAACTCCATGCCACGCAGGCCCTGGACATAGGGCTCGCGTGCCAGCACCTGGACCAGCGCATAGTTCTGTGCGCCAACCACGCGACTGAGCACCTCGTTGCCCAGCGGCCCCGTGGCCCCGGCCAGCAACAGCCGCGGCAAGGTCGCAGTTTTCGGGCCGGGACGCTGTGCGCCACGCAGGGCATCGAGTGGAGAAACAGTGGACATGATTGCAATGCTAGCGCCACCGGGCAGCGGACAGGGCAACAGGCTGCGCTCGCACACTGGCCTGCCAAGGCCTTATGCTATGGTTTCCGTCTCAATCTCGTGAATGGAAACACCCATGAAACGCTGGCTTCTGGCAATCGCAACTGCGGCCTCCATGCTCTCCCTCACGGGCTGCGGCTATAACGACTTTCAGCGCCTGGATGAAAAATCCAAGGCTGCCTGGAGCGAGGTGCTGAATCAGTACCAGCGCCGCTCGGATCTGATCCCGAACATTGTCGCCACGGTCAAGGGCGAGGCCAACTTCGAGCAGGAGACCTTGACCAGGGTGATCGAAGCACGCGCCAAGGCCACCTCGATTCAGGCCACGCCCGAGCTGATCAACAACCCCGAAGCCTTCAACAAGTTCCAGCAGGCTCAGGGCGAGATCTCCAGCGCGCTCTCGCGCCTGATGGTGGTGGCGGAAAAATACCCCGAACTCAAGGCCAACCAGGCGTTCCGCGATCTGCGCGTGACGCTGGAGGGTACGGAAAATCGCATCACCGTGGCGCGCAACGAGTACATAGGCACCGTACAAGCCTACAACGTGCTAGCGCGCAGCTTCCCCACCAATATCACGGCCAAGGTATTCAGCTACAAGGTCAAGCCGACCTTCACGGTGCAAAACGAAGCCCAGATCTCGCAACCACCAGCCGTTGACTTTTCCACACCCGCAGCGCCTGCCGGCAGCAAGTAATTGCGCGCACAGCTCTTTAAACCCATGCAAACATCGCCTCAAGCCCTTTTCTACAAAGCGCTTGCAGCTATTATTTTTGCCAGCATGGTGCTGCTGTCGGCGCTGCCAGCCCTGGCGCAGGGTGGCGCAGGCGCTCAGCTGCAGCCCGTGCCCGAGCTGACGGCGCGCGTCATCGACCAGACCGGCACGCTGAGCCAGAGCGATCAACAGGCGCTGAGCGAGCAGCTCAAGAAGCTGGAGGACGAGACCGGCGCCCAGGTCGCCGTGCTCATGGTCGCCACCACGGCTCCGGAAGACATTGCCGCCTATGCCTGGCGCGTGGCCAGCAGCTGGAAGCTGGGGCGCAAGGACATAGGCGACGGCTCTCTCATCGTCGTGGCCAAGAACGACAGGCGCATGCGCATCGAGGTGGCGCGCAAGCTGGAGGGCGCGATTCCCGACATCCAGGCCGCACGCATCATCGACGGAGCCATGAAGCCGCGCTTCCGCGCCAACGACTATGCGGGCGGACTGTCTGCCGCCATCGAGCAGATGAGCCTGCTGATTCACGGCGAGAAACTGCCCGCGCCGCAGTCCCAGCCGCGCAAGTCGGGCCCATCCTGGTCCGAAAATCTGGACTTTCTGCTTCCGCTGCTGTTTTTCGGCTTTCCGATCGGGATTGCCGTCGCCCGCGCCATCTTCGGCCGCGTGCTGGGTTCGCTGATCATTGGAGGCATTGCCGGGACGGCCGCCTATGTGATCACCACCAGCCTATTGATTGCAGGCGTGGCCGGCGTTGTTGGCCTGATCTTCACCCTGCTCTCCAACCTCTCGCGGGGCGGAGGCGGACCGTATATCAGTACCGGCGGCGGCGGCTGGAGCAGCGGCAGCGGGGGAGGCTTCAGCTCGGGAGGTGGTTTCAGCTCCGGTGGTGGCGGCAGCTTTGGTGGCGGTGGCGCCTCGGGGGACTGGTGAAATGAGCAATGTCTTTCAACGCCTGGCACGTCTGGTGCGACACCGCTGGGCCGAACAGCATCTGCGCAAGGCCTTGCCGCCTGCCACGCTCAAGGAGCTGGAATTGCTGATCGCCAAAAGCGAGCTGGGCCACACCGGCCAGGTCCGCATCTGCGTCGAGGCCGGCCTGCCCTGGAGCTATATCTGGCGCGATGCCACGGCGCGCGAGCGCGCGCTCTCGCAGTTCGCCAAGCTCCATGTCTGGGACACGGAGCACAACAACGGCGTCCTGATCTACCTGCTGCTGGCCGACCACGCCATAGAAATCGTGGCCGACCGCGCCCTGGACCGCACCATGAGCGCCGAGCAATGGCAAACGCTGATCAGCGATATGCAGTCCGCCTTCCAGGGCGGGCATTTCAGCATGGGCCTGGTATCGGCACTGGAGCGCGTCAACCGGCAACTGCAGGCGCATTTCCCGCGCAAATCCGCGGCCAACACGCAGCGAAACCTGCCCGATACACCCGTGGTCCAAAGGCATCTGCCGGGCCGCAACCGCTGATCCGGTTCTGCAGCCGCACCCACCGGCTGCAGACCTCAGAGGCCTCAGGCCAGCACATGTCGCCCATACGGCGAACACAGCCAGAGCACGGCCACCACATTGATCAGGACCATGAGCCAGAACTGCAGCTGAAAACTGGTCTTGCTGCTTTTGTGGCGCAGCCACTGCTGGGCCAGCAGGGCACCGGGCCAGCCTCCGGCCAACGCCATGGTCTGCAGCGTGTTTTCCGGCGTGCGCCACTGCCCCTTCTGGGCGGCCCATTTGTCCTGCCAGTAGGCCATGAAGGTCAGCATGCTCAGGCCTGCATAGGTCAGCCAGAGGATACGCGGTATGCCCCAAATCACGGCGGTGGCCAGCATCATCAGCAGCCAGACCAGCAACACGCCATAGCTGAAGCCACTGGAGGCATGCCAGCCCTGAGGCACCGCACGCGAGGACTGCAAACGCCCTGCAGAAGGGCTGTTGCGCCGCACCGAAGAAGACCGTGCCTGAGGCACTGGGCCGCCAGCGCGCCATGCAACCTGAAGCGCGCGTTTTCTGCCCTGCTCCATGCCAACGGAAAACTCCAGGCGCAGACCGGGCCGAGGACGTTGCTCTGCGGGCGGGCGCGGCTCAAAAGTACTGATATGGACAAACAGACGCTCGCCACCGCCATCGGCCTCTATCCAGCCAAAGCCACGCTCGTCATTCCATTGCGTCAAGGTACCGCTGTAGCGCATCCATGTCCTTTGTTGTTTTTGGCACCGCGAACAGGCCCGGTGATGCAAAAAGCAGGTGGGCCCCATCCAGAAAAAACCTTTTTACCCGCATGGCTGTGTTAGCTTTGGGGCAGCCGTATTTTCTTAAGAAAGCACTCAAGCATGCAGAAATCTCTGTTCTCTCTGGCCGTCATCAGCTCTGCCCTGGCACTGAGCGCCTGCTCCTCCATCAGCCCCAGAGGCGCCGAAGCACCGGCTGAATACGACTACGCACTGAGCTGCAAGCTCAAGGAGGATGACCCCAAGAAGTGCGAAGCCCAGATCCGAGCCCTCTGCGAAGACCCCAGCAAGGCCGTGGTGCGCAAATCACGCCATGTGGACCCCAAGGACAGCTCCGTGGTCTACGGCTATCAGGCCGCCTGCAACGGCTAAGCTGCTTGCGCGCTGCCGCGGTTCGGAATCCTGCTGGTTTCGGGATCAGTTCCTTTTGGGACAAGCACAGTGCGCTTCGATTTCCGCAGCAACAGTCCATAAAAAAAGCCACCGCATGCGGTGGCTTTTTGCTGCTGATGCATGTGCTCATGGGCACAGCACATCAACGCTTCTGGCGGTACTTGCGCAGAGCCGCAATCTGAGCTGCCATCACGGCCAGCTCGGACTGCGCACGAGCGATGTCCAGTTCGCCCTTGGCGTTCTTCAGGGCTTCCTCGGCCGCGGCCTTGGCCTTTTGCGCCTTTTCATCGTCCAGATCCTTGCCGCGGATGGCGGTGTCGGACAGCACGGTCACGCAGTTGGGTTGCACTTCCAAAATGCCGCCGGCCACGAAGACGAACTCTTCGCTGCCGTCAGGCATTTCGATGCGCACCGAACCCGGCTTGATGCGGGTGATCAGCGGTGTGTGGCGGGGATAAATGCCCAACTCGCCCGCTTCACCGGGCAAGGCGACAAAGCGCGCTTCACCGGAGAAGATGGACTCTTCGGCACTGACCACATCAACGTGAATAGTGTTCATCTTTGCTCCTAGAAAAGGTAAAAACTGGTCCTAAAACAAGCACACCCCAAGCCAGAGACGCCGAGCAAGGGCCGCCCCGCAGCGAGGGCGTCGTCCCCTCTCCTGAAAGAGAGGGGATGCGGCGCAAGCCGCTCAGGGGGTGCAAGCCAGTTAGGCAGCCAGCTTCTTGGCCTTCTCGAAGGCTTCGTCGATGGTACCAACCATGTAGAAAGCCTGTTCGGGCAGGTGGTCGGCTTCGCCGTTCACGATCATCTTGAAGCCACGGATGGTTTCAGACAGGGGAACGTACTTGCCGGGAGCGCCGGTGAACACTTCAGCCACGTGGAAAGGCTGAGACAGGAAACGCTGGATCTTACGAGCACGAGCCACGGTCAGCTTGTCTTCGGGAGCCAGTTCGTCCATGCCCAGAATCGCGATGATGTCGCGCAGTTCCTTGTAGCGCTGCAGCGTACCCTGCACTTGGCGAGCCACCTTGTAGTGCTCTTCGCCAACCACTTGGGGGTCCAGCTGACGGCTGGTGGAGTCCAGAGGATCCACAGCGGGGTAGATACCCAGCGAAGCGATGTCACGGGACAGCACCACGGTGGAGTCCAAGTGAGCAAAAGTGGTGGCGGGCGAGGGGTCGGTCAAGTCATCCGCTGGCACGTAAACGGCCTGGATGGAAGTGATCGAGCCAACCTTGGTGGAGGTAATACGCTCTTGCAGCTTGCCCATTTCTTCAGCCAGGGTAGGCTGGTAGCCCACGGCGGAAGGCATACGGCCCAGCAGAGCGGACACTTCGGTACCGGCCAGTGTGTAGCGGTAGATGTTGTCCACGAAGAACAGCACGTCCTTGCCTTCGTCACGGAACGACTCAGCCATGGTCAGGCCGGTCAGCGCCACGCGCAGACGGTTTCCTGGGGGCTCGTTCATCTGACCGTAAACCATGGCAACCTTGGACTCGCCCAGGTTCTCTTGGTTCACAACGCCAGCGTCGGACATTTCGTGATAGAAGTCGTTACCTTCACGGGTACGCTCACCCACACCAGCGAACACCGACAGACCGCTGTGGGCCTTGGCGATGTTGTTGATGAGTTCCATCATGTTCACGGTCTTGCCCACACCGGCACCACCGAACAGGCCCACCTTGCCGCCCTTGGCGAAGGGGCAGACCAAGTCGATCACCTTGATACCGGTTTCCAGCAGTTCCTGCGAAGGCGACAGTTCGTCGTAAGCAGGAGCCTTGCGGTGGATGGCAGCGGTCAGGGTCTGGTCCACGGGACCACGTTCGTCGATGGGGTTACCCAGCACGTCCATGATGCGGCCCAGGGTAGCCTTACCCACGGGAACGGTGATGGGGTTGCCGGTGTTGGTGACCATCAGGCCACGCTTCAGACCGTCCGAAGAACCCAGGGCAATGGTACGCACCACGCCGTCGCCCAGCTGCTGCTGAACTTCCAGGGTCAGGGCCGAGCCTTCCAGCTTCAAGGCGTCATACACCTTGGGCACCTGGCCGTGGGCAAACTCCACGTCCACCACGGCGCCGATACATTGAACAATCTTGCCTTGTACTTGAGCCATTTTTTGCTCCAATCTGTTTGTTCGTTAAAGCCGTTTACACAGCGGCTGCGCCTGCCACGATTTCCGACAACTCGGTCGTAATCGCTGCCTGACGCGTCTTGTTGTAGACCAGCTTCAACTCGCTGATGACGTTGCCGGCGTTGTCGGTAGCGGCCTTCATGGCCACCATGCGCGCCGATTGCTCGGACGCCATGTTTTCCGCAACTGCCTGGTACACGAGGGACTCCACGTAACGAACCAGCAGTTCGTCGATGACGCTTTGAGCGTCAGGTTCGTAGATGTATTCCCACGATGCACCCGTCTTCTCGGCTTGCAATTTTTCGGACGACAGGGGGAGCAGTTGCTCCACCACCGACTCCTGCTTCATGGTGTTGATGAACTTGGTGTACGCCAGGTACACCGCGCTCAGCTTGCCTTCAGCATATTGGTCCAGCAACACCTTGACAGGCCCGATGAGCTTGTCGAGGTGAGGCGTGTCGCCCAAGCCTGTAGCGTGAGAGACCACCTTGGCACCGACACGGTTCAGGAAACCCAGTCCCTTGCCGCCAATGGCCACTGCATCTGTCGCAACACCCGCATCCTGCAGTTCGCGCAACTTGTTGGTGACGACACGCAACACGTTGGTGTTCATGCCGCCGCACAAACCCTTATCGGTCGTCACCACGATGACGCCGACCTTCTTGGCATCGTTCACTTGCATGAACGGATGCACATATTCAGGGTTAGCTTCGCCAAGATGGGCTGCAATGTTGCGGATTTTTTCGCTATATGGACGGGCAGCCAGCATCCGGTCCTGCGCCTTGCGCATTTTGGATGCAGCCACCATTTCCATGGCTTTGGTGATCTTCTTGGTGTTTTCCACCGATTTGATCTTGCCGCGTATTTCCTTACCTGCTGCCATGATGACTCCTCGCCGGTATTAAGCGAAGGACTTCTTGAATGCAGTAATGGCTGCAGTCAGTTCAGCTTCGTCCTTGCCTTCCTTGTCGAAAGCACGCTTTTCGTTCAGACGGTCGAGCAGAGCGCCGTGGCTGGTCTTCAGGAACTGGTGCAGACCAGATTCGAAGGGCAGCACTTGCTTGACTTCGATGTCGTCCATGAAGCCCTTGTTCACTGCGAACAGCGAAGAAGCCATCAGAGCGGTCGACAGAGGAGAGTACTGAGCCTGCTTGAGCAGTTCGGTCACGCGGGCACCGCGGTCCAGCTGCTTGCGGGTTGCATCGTCCAGGTCGGAAGCGAACTGCGCAAAGGCAGCCAGTTCACGGTACTGAGCCAGGTCGGTACGGATACCGCCGGACAGGCCCTTCACAACCTTGGTCTGAGCGGAACCACCCACGCGGGACACCGAAATACCGGCGTTGATAGCGGGACGGATACCGGCGTTGAACAGGCTGGTTTCCAGGAAGATCTGGCCGTCGGTAATCGAAATCACGTTCGTGGGAACGAAAGCGGACACGTCGCCAGCTTGTGTTTCGATGATAGGCAGAGCGGTCAGAGAACCGGTCTTGCCCTTGACTTCACCCTTGGTGAAGGCTTCGACGTAGTCGGCGTTCACGCGAGCGGCACGCTCCAGCAGACGGCTGTGGAGATAGAACACGTCGCCGGGGAAAGCTTCACGTCCGGGAGGACGGCGCAGCAGCAGCGAAACTTGACGGTAGGCCACGGCTTGCTTGGACAGGTCGTCATAAACGATCAGAGCGTCTTCGCCGCGGTCGCGGAAGTATTCGCCCATGGTGCAGCCAGCGTAGGCTGACACGTACTGCATGGCAGCAGATTCAGAGGCGGTGGCAGCCACGACGATGGTGTAGTCCATCGCGCCGGCTTGTTCCAGAGAGCGCACCACGTTCTTGATCGAAGAAGCCTTCTGACCAATAGCCACGTAGATACAGATAACGCCCTGGCCCTTCTGGTTGATGATGGCGTCGATAGCGACAGCCGTCTTACCAGTCTGACGGTCACCAATGATCAGTTCACGCTGACCACGGCCCACGGGAACCATGGAGTCGATGGACTTGATACCGGTCTGCAGGGGCTGATCCACGGATTGACGTGCGATCACGCCAGGAGCGACCTTCTCGATCACGTCCGTCATCTTGGCGTTGATGGGGCCCTTGCCGTCGATAGGCTGACCCAGGGCGTTCACCACGCGGCCGACCAGCTCGGGACCCACGGGCACTTCCAGGATACGGCCGGTGCACTTGACGGTGTTGCCTTCTGCGATGTGCTCGTAAGCACCCAGAATCACGGCGCCCACGGAGTCGCGCTCCAGGTTCAGAGCCAGACCGTAAGTGGGTTGACCGTCGGCGCCTGCTGGGAATTCCAGCATTTCGCCAGCCATCACGTCCGACAGGCCGTGCACGCGCACGATACCGTCAGTCACCGACACCACGGTGCCTTGGTTACGGACGTCAGTGCTAGCAGCCAGCCCTTCGATGCGGCTCTTGATCAGTTCAGAAATTTCTGCGGGATTGAGTTGCATGACTCTTTCCTTCTTTCTTGTGTGTTAGCCGAGACCTCAAGCGCATTACGCGGTGAGGGCCGCTTTCATTTGTTCCAGACGGGCCTTGACGGAGGTGTCCAGCACCTCGTCGCCCACCACGACGCGAACGCCACCGATCAGCGATTCATCGAGCTTCACGGTGAGATTCAGCTTGCGGCCAAAGCGCTTTTCCAGCGTGGCGCCAAGCTCGGCCAGCGCTGCATCCTCAATCGGGAAAGCGCTGTACACCACGGCATCCGAAGAGCCGCTCTTGCTGTTCACGAGGCTGCGGAACTGGGCTGCCACTTCAGGCAGCACGTCCAGACGGCCGTTTTCGAGGACCACACGCAGGAAGTTGCGTGCGGACTCGGGCAATGCCGACTTGGCCACACCCGTGATGAGATCGAACACTTGCGCGTCGCTCACGTTCGGGTTGTCGGCCAGTTGGCGCAATTGCGGATTGGCGGCAATCGCCGCCAATTCCTCCACCCAAGCGACAGTGCTGTTCAAGTCTGCAGCCTTGTCGGCGCAGGCTTTGAACAATGCTTCGGCGTAAGGGCGGGCAATGGTGGCGAGTTCTGCCATTTTTTGCTTTCCTTACAGCTCTGTCTTCAGGCGGTTCAGCAGATCAGCGTGGATACCGGCATTGACTTCCTTCTTCAGGATCTGCTCGGCACCCTTGACGGCCAGCGCTGCCACTTGCTCACGCAGGGCTTCACGGGCAGCAATGGCTTGCTGGTCAGCTTCAGCGCGGGCAGCAGCAACAATCTTGTTGCCTTCTTCTGTCGCGCGGGCCTTGGCTTCTTCAATGATGGCCTGGGCGCGGCGTTCGGCGTCCGCAAGCCGCGAAGCTGTTTCGTTGCGCGTCTGGGCCAATTCCTGTTCGACACGCTTGTTGACAGCGGTCAGTTCGGTCTTGGCCTTGTCGGCAGCAGCGAGGCCATCGGCGATTTTCTGGGCTCGCTCATCCAGTGCCTTCGCAATCGGGGGCCACACGAGTTTCATCGTGAACAGCACCAGGATCAGGAAAACAATGGCCTGAACGAACAGGGTCGCGTTGATACTCACGGCAACACCTTTCTATTTAGGGCGTTGATCGGAGCTTAGGCCACCAGTTGGAAGGGGTTGGCGAAAGCGAACAGCAGGGCGATAGCAACACCGATCAGGAAGGCGGCGTCGATCAGACCAGCCAAGATGAACATCTTGGTTTGCAGTTCGTTGATCAGCTCAGGCTGACGTGCCGAAGATTCCAGGAACTTGCCACCCATCAGGGCGATACCGATCGAAGCGCCGATAGCGCCCAGACCAACAATCAGACCACAAGCCAGAGCGACGAGACCGAGAACGTTTTCCATGATGACTCCTAGGGATTAAAGGAAAGAAAGGTTGAAGAGGGAAAGGTCAGTGAGCTTCATGTGCCTGGCCGAGGTAAATCAGCGTCAGCATCATGAAAATGAAGGCCTGCAGGGTAATCACCAGGATGTGGAAGATTGCCCAGATAGAGCCTGCAATGATGTGCCCCACGGGGAGCAACACACCAGAGAGCGACATAGCCGCCGCACCACCCATCAGGGCAATCAGCATGAACACCAACTCACCAGCGTACATGTTGCCGAACAGTCGCATGCCATGCGACACGGTCTTGGCAACGTATTCAATCACCTGCATCAGCAGGTTCACCACGCCCAGGATCAGGGCGAAGACGGGATTCTTGGAAGTGCCGAACGGTGCAGTCACCAGTTCATGCGCCCAGCCGCCCATGCCCTTGATCTTGACGCTGTAGAACAGGCACAGGACCAGCACGGCGAAGGACAGGCCCAGCGTGGTGGACAGGTCGGCGGTGGGCACGACACGCAGATAGGCGTGTTCGTCGGCGGTAGCGCCTTGCCACAGATAGGGCAGCAGATCCACGGGCAGCATGTCCATGGCGTTCATCAGGAAGATCCAGACGAAGACGGTCAGTGCCAGAGGAGCGATGAATTTGCGCGATTGGGCGTTGTGGATATTGGCCTTGGCCTGGTTGTCCACCATCTCGACCAGGATTTCCACGGCGGCCTGGAAGCGGCCGGGCACGCCAGAAGTCGCCTTGCGGGCAGCCAGCCAGAGCACGAAGATGCCGAGCAGACCCAGAACGCCAGCCACCACGATCGAGTCGTAGTTGATGACTGAGAAATCAATGACGGACTTCTGCTTGATGTTTTGCAGGTGTTGCAAGTGGTGAACGATGTATTCACTTGCAGTTGGGGCGTGCGCATCAGCGGCCATCGTCAACTCTCTTCTTAAGCTTCAGTTTTTCGGACACTGGATCGCACCAGCAGTGCAACCCAATACGTTTTCATCACAACAATCAAACCGGCCAGCAACGCCAGCCAACTGAGATCGGGAACCAGCTTTGGCGCAGCCGCCAACATCGCGATGCACAGCACCAGCTTCACCAGTTCCCAACCGAAAATCCCCGCCATGGCCGCCCCGGCACCTCCCGGCCGTTGACGAACCACACCTCTTGCAAACAGCGCTGCGGGCAACACGACCGCCAGCGCTCCATACGCCGCCGACCAGCCTGCGGCTGCTCGCCCCGTCATCAACCACGACAGCAAAGCCACGATAACGCCGACCAGCGTCTGAACGATGACGATGCGCCAGACAGAAACCTGCGGAAAGCGCGAACGCCATGCAGAGGCTTCTTGTGCAGTCAGGGGCTTGAAGTCTTCGACTTCGTCCTCATCCTGAAAATCAGCGGGCATGTTTGTCATGTTTTCTTTCACACCGCTGACCAGGCAAGACTTTTTTACAAAGCCTCTGATTATAAGTAAAAACCCCCGTCGTTAGATAGGGGTTGATACTGTCATGCGCAAAACGTCTTTGACAAGACCTGAGGGTTGTCGCTGAGTGACAACATCTGCCATCCTCAGCTTTGGTGCGGCGCGAGTGTGCCCTAATTGAAATACCTGATTACCCTGAATTGTCTGCCGCCTGCCAGGGGCTTTGCTGGTTGGCGGGCCTCGCCAAGCCATGGATTAGGCCCACGCGCGCAGGGCTGCCCGGCGTGGCGCACAATCTTTCTTACTCATTGACCGGCTGTTTCACCAACGGCAATTTTTCATTCCAGCCAAGGACTCTTCATGAGCGACACGCCCAACCCATCTGCCGCCAACGAGAACGGCCAGCAAGAAGACCCGCGCAAGGATTCGCTGATCGAGTATCCGAGCCAGTTCCCCATCAAGGTGATGGGCGTCAAGAATGAGCATCTGGTGCATGAGATCACCAAGATCGCCGAAAAATTCGACCCCAGCTTTGACGCCAGCACGGTGGAACTGCGCCCCAGCTCTGGCGGCAACTACCTGGGCGTGACCATCACCATCACGGCCACCAGCCGCGAGCAGCTGGACGATACCTACCGCGCACTGACCTCTCACCCCCTGGTGAAGGTCGTGCTGTGAGCCATAACCCGATTGCTTCCGCCTTGACGCCCCTCGAAGCCATGGACCTGCGCTTTCTGGGGCGCACCGGCTATGAAGCAACCGTGGTCGCGATGCAGGAGTTCACGCGCACACGCAACTCGGCCACACGTGACGAAGTATGGGTATGCGAGCACTCACCCCACTTCACCCAGGGGCTGGCCGGCAAAATTGAAAATGTTCTGAACCCCGGCGATATTCCCGTGGTGGCCACCAATCGCGGCGGCCAGGTGACCTATCACGGCCCCGGTCAGGTGGTGGCCTATCCGCTGCTGGATCTGCAGCGCATGGGCTACTTCGTCAAAGAGTATGTGTACCGGCTGGAAGATGCGGTGATCCGCACGCTGGACCATTTCGGCGTCACCGGCCACCGCGTGGCAGGCGCCCCCGGCATCTATGTGCGCCTGGACGATCCGCGCAGCCATGCCATGCTGGAGCAGCGTCCGCAACATCGCGAACCGGGCAGCCCGGCGCCCGAGCCGCATTTCGAGGGCCTGGGCAAGATTGCCGCCCTGGGCATCAAGGTCAGCCGCCACAGCACCTACCACGGAGTGGCCCTCAATGTCGATATGGATTTGGAACCTTATTTGCGAATCAACCCTTGCGGATACGCAGGGCTGAGAACGGTGGACCTTTCTACAATCGGCGTACAGACAACCTGGGACGAGGCCGCATCCGTGCTGGGCCACCAGCTGAAGGCGCGTCTCTCACCCTGAAGGCAAGATCATGAGCACCAATGAAGTCGTGCGCGAAGCGCAGTCCGCCGAAAACTACAACCCGCTGGCCAAGCAGAAGGCTGCTGCCAAGCTGGCACGCATCCCCGTGAAGGTGGAGCAGGCCGAAGTCCTCAAAAAGCCGGAATGGATCCGCGTCAAGGCCGGCAGCCCCAGCACGCGCTTCTACGAGATCAAGGACATTCTGCGCAAGAACAATCTGCACACGGTCTGCGAGGAAGCCAGTTGCCCGAATATCGGCGAGTGCTTTGGCAAGGGCACGGCCACCTTCATGATCATGGGCGACAAGTGCACGCGCCGCTGCCCCTTCTGCGACGTGGGCCATGGCCGCCCCGATCCGCTGGACGTGAACGAGCCGCTGAATCTGGCTCGCACCATTGCCGCGCTGCGCCTGAAGTACGTGGTGATCACCAGCGTGGACCGCGACGACCTGCGCGACGGCGGCTCGGGCCACTTCGTGGAATGCATCAAGAACATCCGCGAGCTCTCGCCCGAGACGCAGATCGAGATCCTGGTGCCCGACTTCCGCGGCCGTGACGACCGCGCGCTGGAAATCCTCAAGTCGGCCCCCCCCGATGTGATGAACCACAATCTGGAAACCGCGCCGCGCCTGTACAAGGAAGCGCGCCCCGGCTCCGACTACCAGTTCAGCCTGAACCTGCTCAAGAAGTTCAAGGAACTGCACCCCGATGTGCCGACCAAGAGCGGCATCATGGTGGGTCTGGGCGAGACGGACGAGGAAATCCTGCAGGTGATGCGCGATATGCGTGCCCACAACATCGACATGCTGACCATCGGCCAGTATCTGGCGCCCACCAACAGCCACCTGCCCGTGCGCCGTTATGTGCACCCCGATACCTTCAAGATGTTCGAGCAAGAGGCCTACAAGATGGGCTTCACCCACGCCGCCGTGGGCGCCATGGTGCGCTCGAGCTACCACGCCGACCAGCAGGCCCATGCCGCCGGCGTCTGAGCACCGAAGACAGCACTCACAGAAGCAGCCCCTGTGGCTGCTTTTTTCATGCCCGAATGCAATGAGCAGTGCTGCACGCCCCAGTATTCTCCAAAAAATAAAGCTCCTGAATAAGGAGCTTGATGCGCTTTTCTGGTAAAGCTTACATAGTCAATTCATAGCAGAATCGTTGCATATCATGCGCTAAAAGCTATGAATTTTGAATAAATTACTGTTTGCATCGAAAAAACGCCTGGCTAACCGGCAAACCGCTGGCTGGCAAAAACGACTGCAGGCTGAACAGGCCCGACGAGTCGCCCCACGATGAAACTGAGCCATGCAGCGCTGGATACCCCACCAGAGTCCTGCGCTGCAAGCTGGGATGAATAGTAACATCAAATGAGAATCAATATCAATTAATTTTCGTTTCCTACAAAAAGAATTCTCCAAACACCTGTTTCGCAGCCATTTCGCAACCGTTGGCACCTGCAGCCACGGTGCAGGCGGGTTTCAGCAACACTGCAGCACCAACCGCGCCCGGTCAAAGCGACGTGCGCGCAGATCGTCGCGGCGCATCCACAGATAGAGCTGGCCTGCATCGCCCCAGCCCATGCCGCCTTTTTCATCGCTGCCGATCTGCAGCAGCAAAAGCCACTGCGTTGCGGTATCGCGTACGGCCCGCGTGGCCTCGTCCGCGTAGGCATCGCCATTACCGCAGTAATGCCCCGCTGCCACCAACGCGCATTCGGTCTGCATATCACCCTGGACAGGCGTGGGCCAGCCGCCGATGCGATGGCAACCGCTATCCTCTCCACCGCTGCTGGCAGCGTTTTGTGCGTCATCGAACCACCATTCGACAAAGCGGTCACGCTGCTCTTCGTCAAGCGCCAGGCCCTGCGAACCCCACTGAGCGCTCTCCAGAGGCAAGGCCGTGACGCAGGCATGCAGTTCGCAGGCCATAGGAGCGAGCTGGCAGTGATCGGGCAGCTCTAGCAGCGCCGGCGGCTGCGGGCGCCGCTCGAACTCGGCATCGCCCTCGGAGAAGATCAGCTTCAGCGCACAGGCATCGGCAGGATCGAAACCCCAGGGCTGCTCCATCAGGTCGTAGAAGACAGACAGCAGTCCAGACTCGGGGAAATCCGCATCCAGAGTCCCGGCGGAGCGAGCTTCGGCGAAGTTGATCTGCGCCACAAAGCTCAGCGGAAAAGTGCTTTCAAGCCTTGCGACGTGCTGCAAGGCCTCTTTGCGAAATAGCTGGACTTGCTCCGGCCTGGCCCATCGCCAACGGCTGTCGGGAGCAAGGCTGTCTTCGCGATGGGGCTTCACCCGCTGCTCATGGTCCGGATAGCGTCCTCGCTCGGGCCAGGCCACACCGGCTGGCAGGTCGGGACAGCCGCCAAGTTTGGTGCTGCCGGACGCAATCTCCGCTTCGTCCTCCACCGCAGTGGTCTGCAGCCACACGGCCGGCCTGGCTTGCGCAGCCAGTTGCTGCGCAAGTGCTGCATCTTCCAGCACCGGCTCGAGCGCACGGGCGATTTCCTGCGAATGTGCGTAATTCATCCATCCCTTTTCTGCCGGCCTCGAGGTCGTTCCCTGAACTCTTCAGGGCGCCAGCATCTGCGCCGGGCATTCGCTGCCCAGCACCTCGGTGGCCCAGGGAGCCAGCTTGCTGGAGTCCGCACGCAGCACCTCCTGCTTGACGGCCAGAATCTGCGCGGGGTGCATGGAAAAACTGCGCAGCCCCAGGCCCAAAAGCAGCCGGGTCATGCTCAGATCACCGGCCATTTCGCCGCAAACGCTGACTTCCTTGCCTGCGGCATTGGCCGCTGCGATGACCTCCGCCACCAGGCGCAACACCGCCGGATGCATGGGGTCGTAGAGATGGGCCACGGTTTCGTCGGCACGATCGATGGCCAGCGTGTACTGGATCAGGTCGTTGGTGCCTATGGACAGAAAGTCGAAATATTGGAGAAAGCTGCGCACCGTCAGGGCGGCCGCCGGAATCTCGATCATGGCGCCCAGCTTGACCGGGCCGTAGGCGACGCCGCGCACATCGAGCTCATGCTGCGCCTGGCGCAGCTGGGCCAGGGTCTGCTCGATCTCGCTGCGATGGGCCAGCATGGGAAACAGCAGCTTGATCTGTCCGTGCGCTGCCGCGCGCAGAACGGCGCGCAGCTGGGTGCGGAACATCACGGGGTCGGCCAGACTCCAGCGTATGGCGCGCAGGCCCAGCGCGGGGTTGAGGTAGTAGTCCTTGGGCTGTGCCTTGTCCAGCGGCTTGTCGGCCCCCACATCCAGCGTGCGGATGGTGACCGGCATGCCTTGCATGCCGTCTATGGCCTCGCGATAGGCACGGTACTGCTCTTCCTCGCCGGGCAGATTGCCGCTGCGCCCCATGAACAGAAACTCGGTACGGAACAGCCCCACCCCGACTGCGCCAGCACGCACGGCAGCAGCCCCGTCGCTGGGCTGCTCGATATTGGCCAGCAACTCCACCTTCTGCCCATCCATGGTGAGGGACGGCGTGTAGCGCAGACGGGTCAGGCGCTCGCGCTCCAGTTCGGTCTGGCGCTGGCGAAAGCTGTACTCCGCCAGGATGATGGGTGTGGGGTCCACGATGACCACGCCCTCGTTGCCGTCGATGATGACCCAGTCATCCTGGCGAATCAGCTGGCTTGCGGCCCGCGCGCCAACCACGGCCGGAATGTCCATGCTGCGTGCGACGATGGCCGTGTGGCTGGTCTTGCCGCCCACGGCCGTGATGAAGCCCGCAAAGACCTTGCTCTTGAACTGCAGCATGTCCGCTGGCGACAGGTCTTGTGCCACCAGCACCAGCGGGGTTTCCGTGGTGACGTCGAGAGGCAGCTGCTGTCCCTCGGCTGCAGGCGCAGCGCCCGTCGGAGACAACGGTGGAGCAACCTGCGCAAGCGGACTGGCCGCGCCCTTCATGTGGCGCAGAATGCGCTCCACTACCTGCTCCAGATCGGCCTTGCGCTCGCGCAGGTACTCGTCGTCCATCTCGTCGAACTGGCGCGAGACGATTTCCAGCTGCGTGGTCAGCGCCCATTCGGCGTTATACAGACGCTCCGAGATCCAGTTGCGGATGGCCTCGGCCAGTGCCTGGTCCTGCAGCAGCATCAGATGCACATCGAGCAGCGCATCAAGCTCGCCGGGCGCGTCCTTGGGCATTTCCTCCTGAAGCCGGCGCAGCTCATCAATCACCGCATTGCGTGCCGTGCGGGCACGCTGGATCTCCGACTCCACCTGATCGGGCCGGATGAAGTAGTGCACCACCTCCATGCGACTGGAGGCCACAACGACCGCGCGCCCGATGGCAACCCCCCGTGAGACGGCCAGGCCGTGGATGGCAAATGTCATGGCGAATGCCCTTTCGCGAATTTCGCGATTGCTTTTTGCTTGCTTCTTGCTCTTGTTTTTGCAGCAGTCAGCGCCAACTATCGCTGCACTACAGCATCAAAACCGCTCTACTTCATTAACAGCAAGACCCTGCCTGCTATCAAAAGAGCTAACCGTCCAACTGCCACCTGCACGCGGTCAAGCCGCGGCACAGGCGAGGCAGCCTTTACTGGCCTTCGCCAAACTTGTCATTGATCAGGGCCACCAGCGCATCCGTGGCTTCCTGCTCCTGTGCGCCATCGGTTTCCAGCTCCAGCTCGGAGCCTATGCCCGCCGCCAGCATCATCACGCCCATGATGCTCTTGGCATTGACGCGGCGCTCGCCCTTGGTCAGCCAGACCTCGCAGGGGAAGCTGCCGGCGAGCTTGGTGAGCTTGGCCGATGCACGGGCATGCAGGCCCAATTTATTGCTGATGGTGATATTGGTCTTGATCATTGGAAGGTCGTGCGCTTTGATTTTGTCGGGAACTGCCGGCCACCTGCATCACCCCCTGGCTGCCGCCCACCATGGCCCGCGAAACCAGGGCATCCAGCGGCTCATGCCGATAGCCTATGGAGCGCAAAAGCATGGGCAGGTTCACGCCCGCCACCAGCCTGGCCTGCAACAGGCCCGTGAGACGCTGGGCCACATTGCATGGGGTGGCGCCAAACAGATCGGTCAGCACCAGGGTCGGTGCATCCAGACCGCCATGCGCCACCAGCATGGCCAGGGCGCGCTCCAGCGTGGCCTCGGGCGCCTCTTCGGAAGGCACGTCCAGGGCCAGCAAGTCGTCAGCGCTATCGGCAAACACATGCAGGGCGCATTCGCGCAATGCAGCGGCCAGAGGAGCGTGAGTGAGCAAAAGAATGCGCGTGGTCATGTAGTCACAGTTCTTGAAAGCAAATTATGGCCTGTTGCCGCCATCAACAAGGGCAATGAGGTGGATGAAGCACAAAGCTCATGATCTGGATGGGACTTATTGCAATTGCAGACCCGAAAAAAACATCTCGGCCTCGGCAGACCTGAGCTTGTCGGCATAGATCACTGCGTGATAGACCCTGGCGCCACTGCCCTCCAGGCGAGCAAACCACAGACCATGCCCCACCACTTTCTGCCCCCGGGGACCGAGCCCCTCGAAGGTCATGCGCAGGGACTGCGGCAGATTCAACGTGCCCTTGGGCACCCACAGGCCATCGCCCCTGGCATCGAGCCTTGCGGCAGCACCGTCTGCCGACTTCAGCTGCGCCAGCACTGCCTGCTGCCAGAACGTCAGTGCCTCGGCAGCACGTGCAGGCTCGGCCACGGCGAAATGCGACACCGCATAGGTCGCGCCCTGGGCCTCGCAGCCCACGACCGACAGTTGTACCTGACCCAGCCCCAGCTCTATCGGCCGGGTGGCTGTCTGCACATCGCAGGGCAAGAGTGCTTGCAGCGGCGCATCCTTGAGCTGGGTGGTGCGCCAGTTCAGCGCCGGGCTGCAGGCGGCCAGCAGCGCGCAGCTGACCAGTAGCGTCGCAGCCCAGAGTCCGGTTTTCTTCATGGCCCATTATCGGCAGCAGCACGGGCCCGACCTGTCACACAAGCCTAGGGTTGACCCGTGGGTCAAGCAGTAAGAACTGAACTTTTAGCGGGTTTGACACACCAACCCACAGATCAGCAAGGTGCTGAAGATTTGTGCACAATCAAACTCTATGGCAAGCAAACATTGGATCGCAGGCATTGTGGCGGCCGCCGTCATCGGCGTCGGGGCCTGGGTGTATTCGGGTGCAGGGCAGACCGCGGCGCCGCAATCCACATTTGTGCTGCTGGACGGCAGCCAGAAAACCACGGCCGACCTCAAGGGCAAGGTGACGCTGGTGAACTTCTGGGCCACCAGCTGCACCACCTGCGTGGCAGAGATGCCCGAGATCATCAGCACCTACCAGAAGTACCAGGGCAAGGGCTTTGACACCCTGGCCGTGGCCATGAGCTACGACCCACCCAGCTATGTCGTGAACTTTGTTGAATCGCGCAAGCTGCCCTTCCAGGTCGCGCTGGACAACACCGGCAGCGTGGCCAAGGCCTGGGGCGATGTGCAACTCACACCCACCACCTTCATCGTCAACAAGCGCGGCGAGATCGTGAAAAGCTATATCGGCGCGCCTGACTTTGAGCAACTGCACAAGCTGATCGAGAAGCTGCTGGCAGAACCAGCTGCAGCTTGATTAAAAGCCATAGCTTACAGCGCTTGATAGCAGGCAACTTCAATATCAAAAGTGCCTAAAACATAGAAACAGCAAGCGACAGCAGCTCACAAAAAAACCGACCAATGGTCGGTTTTTTCATGCCTGGAGCATCGAGCAAGGGCCGCTCCGCAGCGAAGATGCTGTCCCCCTGAGGGGAAGCCGCGCAGCGGCTCAGGGGGCTACTTATTCCGGAAGCTGTCGTGGCAGCTCTTGCAACTATTGGCGGCCGGGCCGAAAGCCGTCTTGAGATTGTCCAGATTGCCGGTCTTGGCGGCAGCATTGAGCTTGACGACTTCTGCTTCCATCTTGCCCGACAGATCATGGAACTTGGCCTGCTCCTTCCACACCTCAGGCTTGGCCTTGCCGCCTTCGGTGCCGGCGCCGAAGCCGGCCCAGGGCAGCTTGGACATGAAGGCCACAATTTCCGCACTTTCCTGCGCGCTCTTGGCATCGAAGGGCATCTTGCCATTCGCCATGGCGCCCAGACGGCTGAAATGCGTGCCCAGCACGCTCAAGGCGCTCTGGCGGTATTTGATGGCATCTTCAGCCTTGGCGAACTGTGCCGAGGCAGGCAGGGCCACGGTGGCAACCACAGCAGCGAATGCCAGAGTGGAAAAAGCTTTCATCGGGGTATCCTTTCTTGGTTCTACAGCCTGCCGCAGGCGGCTGCCTGTCCAGTATGGCAGAGGAACATGAAAGCACGCACTGCCCCTTCCGGGCTTGGCTTTCGACGCCATGCAGGCACAATGCCGGTGTCGATTCGCGATGAACAAGCCATGACAAACCCTATTCGACCTGCCGCAGCAGGGCCACACAAGGTACGCATCTGGGATCTGCCCACCCGCCTGTTTCACTGGCTGCTGGCAATCTGCATCGTGGCCCTGGTGGTCACCGCCAAGATGGGCGGCAATGCCATGAACTGGCATCTGCTGCTGGGACAGGTCGTGCTGGCCTTGCTGATCTTTCGCATTCTCTGGGGCCTGGTCGGCGGGTACTGGTCGCGCTTTGGCAGCTTCATCCCTTCTGCGGCGGCCATGAGGCGTTATCTCAGTGGCGCGTCGACCACGCAGGACCGCGCAGGCCACAACCCGCTGGGCTCACTGTCGGTCATCGCGATGCTAATCGTTCTGATAGCGCAGATAGCAAGCGGGCTGATGAGCGATGATGAAATTGCCTTCAGCGGACCGTTGACGCGTTTTGTGTCCGGCGAGCTGATCTCCAAGGCCACCGACTACCACGCCCACTGGGGCCAGTACCTGATTTACGCACTGGTCGCACTGCATCTGCTGGCCCTCATCGGCTACAGCCTCAAGGGCGACAAACTGGTCCCGGCCATGGTCACGGGCGACAAATTGCTGGAGGAACCCGTTGCTGCGAGCCGCGACACCGCCAGCACCCGGGTTCTGGCCGCACTGCTGGCCGTGGTGGCAAGCGCTCTCTCCTGGTGGGTCCATCAACTGGGCCAGAGCGCTGCTTTCTGAGTTCTGACGCTGCAGGCAGCTGCTTTAACCATGTAAAGCACTTGCCGCTACACTGGGCCTTCTTTCATCATTGCCTAGTTGCCGTGGACAAGCCTGCCGTGGACTTGCTGACGCCCAGCCTGGAGGAAATGGGTGCTGTGCGCCAGATCTTTCAGGAGTATGCGGACAGCCTGAACATCGACCTGGAATTTCAAGGATTCGAATCCGAACTCGCCGCCCTCCCTGGCGAATATGCTGCGCCTCGTGGACAGATTCTGCTGGCTCGCGTGGATGGCAGCATTGCGGGCTGCTGCGCACTGCGCCCTCTGGACGACTCGGACTACCCCAATGCCGCCGAGATGAAACGCCTGTTCGTGCGCAAGGCTTTTCGTGGCTTCGGCCTGGGGCGTCAACTGGCCGAAGCAATGCTCGACATTGCCCGCCAGGCTGGCTATGACCATGTGCTGCTCGACACCCTGGACGACATGGAGTCTGCCCGCGCACTGTATGTGGACCTGGGCTTCGAGCCCATCGAACCTTACTATCACAACCCGCTTCCAGGCGCGCACTACCTCAAGGCGAATCTGTTCTGAGCCTCTGATGCAAAAAAGGCATTGCCAGTTTGGCAATGCCTTTTTTCTGTGGTGCCAAGCCGCCTTGCGGCGAGAGCGTCATTCCCGCGCCCAGCAACTCAGGGCTTCAGCCATCAAGCCTTGGCTTGAGCCAGCATGGTGCCGGCATCGCTGACTTCAAACTTGCCGGGAGCTTCCACGTTCAGGGTCGCAACCTTGCCGTCCTTGACCAGCATGGAGAAGCGGTTGGCGCGCAGGCCCAGGCCCTTGCCGTTCAGGTCCAGCGTCAGGCCGGTCGCCTTGGCGAATGCCGCATCGCCGTCGGCAATCATGCGCACCTTGCCAGCCACCTTCTGATCGCGGCCCCAGGCGCCCATCACGAAAGCATCGTTCACGGCCAGGCACCAGATTTCGTCCACGCCGGCAGCCTTGAGCTCTTCGGCCTTGGCCACATAGCCTGGCAGGTGCTTTTCGGAGCAGGTGGGCGTGAATGCGCCGGGCACGGCAAACACGGCAATAGTCTTGCCGGCCAGAGCCTCGGGCAGCTTCACGGGGTTGGGACCAAGGCTGCAGCCATTGCCTTCCACTTCCACATATTCCATCAAGGTCACTGCGGGCAGGGTATCACCAACTTTAATCATGACTATCTCCTTTGTTGCAAAGCACGGACCGCATTCTTGGCGGCCCAAATAAAAAAACGACCCACAGCATTGTGGGTCGTTTTCAAGGGCTTTGCAGCCGGCGGGCCTGGTTAGGCTTACACCAGAGCAGCCTTTTGAACCAAGCGGGTAGCAACCCAGTTCTTGGTCTTGGAGAGAGGACGGCTCTCGGTGATTTCAACCACGTCACCCAGCTTGTACTCACCTTGCTCGTCGTGAGCGTGGTACTTGCTCGACTTGATCATGATCTTGTCGTAGATGGGGTGCTTGACGCGGCGTTCCACCAGAACGGTCACAGTCTTGGCACGCTTGTCGCTGACCACCTTGCCAATCAAGGTGCGCTTGAGGGATGTTTTAGCTTCCGTCATGTCGGCTCCTTACTTGGCGGCTTGCTTTTCAGCAAGGATGGTCTTGGCACGAGCGATGTCACGGCGTGTAGCCTTGATGGTCGCAGTGTTGCCCAGTTGTTGCGTGGCCTTTTGCATGCGCAGACCGAAGTGAGCCTTTTGCAGGGACTTCACTTCAGCTTCCAGACCAGCCACGTCTTTTTGGCGGAGTTCAGCAGATTTCGTCATGTTGATCTCCTTAAGCACCAATGTGACGGGACACGAAGGTCGTGCGCAGAGGCAGCTTTGCAGCAGCCAGGCGGAACGCTTCACGGGCCAGCTCTTCAGGCACACCCACGATTTCGTAGATCACCTTGCCGGGCTGGATTTCGGCCACGTAGTACTCGGGGTTGCCCTTACCGTTACCCATACGCACTTCGGCGGGCTTGGTAGAGATGGGCTTGTCCGGGAACACGCGGATCCAGATACGACCACCACGCTTGACGTGACGGGAAATTGCACGACGTGCAGCTTCGATCTGGCGTGCGGTCAGACGACCACGGTCAGTAGACTTCAAACCGAAATCGCCGAAGGCAACGGAGTTGCCACGGGTAGCGATGCCGGTGTTGCGGCCTTTTTGTTCCTTACGGAACTTGCGGCGTGCAGGTTGCAGCATGTTTATTCTCCTTTACCGTCCGCTGCTGTAGCGGGCGCGTCGGCCTTACGAACGCGCTTAACGGAATCAGCACCAGCGCCAGCAGGCTTGTCGCTGCCATCGGCAGGAGCGGCATTGGTGCCTGCGGGACGACGGCCACCACGGCCAGCGCCATCACGGCCATCACGGCGACCGTCACGACGGGGACCACGAGGACGACGCTCGTCTTCAGGACGGGGCGTTTCCACGGCGGGCAGATCGTTGCGGCCCAGGGTGTCACCCTTGTAGACCCAGACCTTCACGCCGATGATGCCGTAAGTCGTCTTGGCTTCGGAGAAGCCGTAGTCGATGTCGGCACGCAGAGTGTGCAGAGGCACGCGGCCTTCGCGATACCACTCGGTACGAGCGATTTCGATACCGTTCAGACGACCGGAAGACATGATCTTGATGCCTTGAGCACCCAGACGCATGGCGTTCTGCATGGCACGCTTCATGGCGCGGCGGAACATGATGCGCTTTTCCAGCTGTTGGCAGATGGAGTCAGCGATCAGCTTGGCATCGATTTCAGGCTTGCGCACTTCTTCGATGTTCACAGCCACGGGCACGCCCAGGCGAGCAGCGAGTTCCTTCTTCAGGGCTTCGATGTCTTCACCCTTCTTGCCGATCACCACGCCCGGACGAGCCGAGAAAATGGTGATGCGGGCGTTCTTGGCAGGACGCTCGATCAGAACGCGAGCCACGGCGGCGTTCTTCAGCTTGGCCTTCAGGTACTCGCGCACCTTGATGTCTTCGGCCAGCATGCCGGCGAAGTCACGGTTGCTAGCGTACCAGCGGCTTGCCCAGTTGCGGCTCACCGCCAGACGGAAGCCGGTAGGATGGATTTTCTGTCCCATATTCTTCCTTAAGGCCTCAGTTACCCACTGTCACGTAGATGTGGCAGGTAGGCTTGCTGATGCGGTTGCCGCGGCCCTTGGCGCGAGCAGTGAAACGCTTGAGCGTAGTGCCTTGCTCGACGTAGATGGTCTTGACCTTCAGTTCGTCGATATCGGCGCCGTCGTTGTGCTCAGCGTTGGCGATAGCGGATTCCAGAACCTTCTTCACGATCACGGCAGCTTTTTTCTGCGTGAACTGGAGAATGTTCAGAGCTTGATCCACCTTCTTGCCGCGGATCAGATCCGCGACCAGGCGACCCTTGTCAACAGACAGGCGGACGCCACGGAGAACAGCACGTGTTTCAGACATGTTCTATTCCTTACTTCTTGGCTTTCTTGTCCGCAGGGTGACCCTTGAAGGTACGAGTCAGCGCGAATTCACCCAGCTTGTGGCCAACCATCTGGTCAGTCACATAAACCGGCACGTGTTGCTTGCCGTTGTGCACGGCAATGGTCAGACCGATGAACTCGGGCAGGACCATGGAGCGACGCGACCAGGTCTTCACTGGCTTCTTGTCCTTGGTGGCGATGGCCTTTTCGACCTTGGCCAGCAAGTGATGGTCAACAAACGGACCCTTTTTAAGAGAACGAGTCATTTGCTACCCCTTACTTCTTACGGCGCGACACGATCATGGTCTGTGTGCGCTTGTTGTTACGGGTGCGGTAGCCCTTCGTCAGATTGCCCCATGGGTCAACTGGGTGACGGCCTTCACCGGTCTTACCTTCACCACCACCGTGCGGGTGGTCGACAGGGTTCATGACCGTACCGCGGACGGTAGGACGAATACCCATCCAACGCTTCACACCGGCCTTGCCCAGACGGCGCAGGCTGTGTTCTTCGTTGGCAACTTCACCGATGGTGGCGCGGCACTCGATGTGCACCTTGCGGACTTCGCCCGAACGCATACGCACTTGAGCGTAGATGCCTTCGCGAGCCAGCAGAGTGGCGGAGGTACCAGCCGAGCGAGCGATCTGAGCACCAGCACCGATCTTCAGTTCGATGCAGTGGATGGTCGAGCCCACGGGGATGTTGCGGATAGGCAGGGTGTTGCCCACGCGGATAGGAGCTTCGGAGCCGCTGATGATGGTAGCGCCGACTTCCAGGTTGCGAGGAGCAATGACGTAGCGACGCTCGCCGTCTGCGTAGCACACCAGAGCGATGTGGGCAGTACGGTTGGGGTCGTATTCAATGCGCTCAACCTTGGCGGGGATACCGTCCTTGTTGCGCTTGAAGTCCACCACACGGTAGTGGTGCTTGTGACCACCGCCCTTGTGGCGAGTTGTGATGTGACCGTTGTTATTACGACCGGCCTTCTGGAATTGAGCTTCCAGCAGGGGGGCAAAACCCTCACCCTTGTGCAGGTGGTCGCGAGTAACCTTCACCGCGCCGCGTTGGCCGGGGGTCGTAGGTTTGAGCTTGATAACAGCCATGATTACGCAGCCTCCCCAGACAGGTTCAGCTCTTGACCGGGCTTGAGCATCACGTATGCCTTGCGCACATTGTCGCGACGGCCCACGGTCTTGCCAAAGCGCTTGGTCTTGCCCTTGGTGTTCACCACAGACACGCCAGCCACTTCAACCTTGAACATCAATTCCACAGCGGCCTTGATTTCGGGCTTGGTAGCGTTCTGCAGCACCTTGAATGTCACAGCATTGGACTTTTCAGCAACCAGAGTGGCCTTTTCGGACACGATGGGAGCGACCAGCACTTGCATCAGACGACCTTCGTCAAACTTGGTAGTGCTCATGCGAACATCTCCTTGAGTTTGTCGATCGCACCCTTGGTGACGAGCACTTTCTTGTAGTGCACCAGCGACACGGGGTCTGCATAGCGCGGCTCAACCACGAACACGTTCTTCAGATTGCGGGATGCCAGGTACAGGTTCTCGTCGATTTCTTCAGCGATCACCATCACCGACGAAGACAGGTTCATAGCCTTGAACTTGTCTGCCAGCACCTTGGTCTTGGGGGTATCCAGCGTCAGGGACTCCACAACTGCCAGACGGCCTTCGCGGGCCAGCTGAGACAGGATGGAAGCCATACCGGCGCGGTACATCTTCTTGTTGATCTTCTGCGAGAAGTTTTCTTCGGGCAGATTGGGGAAGATGCGACCGCCGCCACGCCACAGAGGCGAGGAGGACATACCAGCACGTGCACGGCCTGTACCCTTTTGCTTGAAAGGCTTGGCAGTGGTGTGACGCACTTGTTCACGGTCCTTCTGGGCGCGAGTGCCTTGACGTGCGTTGGCACGGTAGGCAGTCACCAGCTGGTGGACCAGATCTTCGTTGAATTCACGACCGAACACAGTCTCGGGAGCTTCCACCTTGGAAGCGGCCTGGCCTTGTTCATTCAGGAGTTCGAGCTGCATTAGTTCGCTCCTTTGGAAGCTTTAGCCTTGATCGCGGGGCGCACGGAAACGAAGCCACCCTTGGCACCAGGAATGGCACCCTTGATCAACAGCAGTTGGCGTGCTTCGTCGATACGAACCACGTCGAGGTTTTGAGTAGTGACGGTTTCGTCGCCCATGTGACCAGTCATACGCTTACCGGGGAACACGCGACCGGGGTCTTGTGCCATACCAATAGAACCGGGAACATTGTGCGAACGGCTGTTACCGTGCGAAGCGCGCTGCGAACTGAAGTTGTGGCGCTTGATCGTGCCGGCGTAACCCTTACCGATGGAGGTGCCTTGCACGTCCACCTTCTGGCCAACGCTGAACAGCTCTGCCACAGGCAGAACGGCACCAGCGGCATACTTGCCAGCGGTTTCATCAGTCACGCGGAATTCACGGGTCACTTCACCGGCTTCGACACCCGCCTTGGCGAGGTGGCCGGCTTGAGGCTTGGTCACGCGAGAAGCCTTGCGTGCACCGAAAGTGACCTGCAGGGCCACATAGCCATCGTTCTCTTGGGTTTTGACCTGAGTCACGCGGTTGTTAGAAACATCCACCACTGTGACAGGCACTGCGTCCCCATCATCAGTGAACAGACGCATCATGCCCACCTTGCGACCCAGCAACCCCAGGGAGTTGCTCAGACTCATTTGTTTGCTCCAAAACTTTTGCCGCTGAAACTGCAATTGGCCCAGCGTTGTGCTTTAGCAATCATACTTAGCACACAAAAGAAGGTTAATAAAACTTCGCATCAAAGGCGAAGCTCCAAATTTTAACGCGAACTGCTTTTTCAAGCAAGTTCGCGTTAAACAAAGACCCTTAAAAGCCTCTTGCGAGGCTTCCAAAACTCTTATTGCAGTTTGATCTCGACGTCCACACCTGCGGGCAGGTCCAGCTTCATCAGAGCGTCAACAGTCTTGTCAGTCGGATCCACGATGTCCATCAGACGCTGGTGCGTACGGATTTCGAACTGGTCACGGCTGGTCTTGTTGACGTGAGGCGAACGCAGGATGTCGAAGCGCTTCATGCGTGTCGGCAGGGGCACGGGACCCTTGACGATGGCGCCGGTACGCTTGGCGGTATCAACGATTTCGGCTGCAGACTGGTCGATCAGCTTGTAATCGAAAGCCTTCAGACGGATGCGGATTTTTTGCTTAGACATTGTTAATTCCTAGCTTTTCTAAGAATTAGGCAATGATCGTGGCAACCACACCAG
>NZ_BBVD01000024.1 GCF_000964545.1 Comamonas thiooxydans
GTTGATGGTGATGGTGATGGTCTGAGTCGCTGTGCCGCCGTGGCCGTCTTCGACGGTCACGGTGATGGTGTCGGTGACCTTCTGACCTTCGGCCAGGGCCTGGACCTTGGGATCGTCGTTGTTCAGCACATAGGTCCACTCGCCGTTCTGGTCGACCGAGAAGCTGCCGTACTGGCCCTTACCTTCGTTGCTGACGCTCCAGCTGTGGGTATCGGTGATGTCGACATCGGCCACGTCGAGCTTGCCGGTGACCACCGACACGCCGTCTTCGGCCAAAGCGCCATCGGCCTTGCCGGTGAGGGCGGGGTCGTCGTTGGTGCCAACGATGGTGACAGTCAATGTCGCAGAAGAACTGGCGCCGTCTTTATCGACCAGGGTATACGTAAAAGTTTCGACCAGGGTCTCACCCACACCCAATGCCTGCACAGCATTCAAGCTGCTATCAAGCTGATAGCTATAGCTGCCATCGGAGTTGAGGGTAATCTTGCCGTACAGCCCTTGATCTGCGCCGACCAGAACAACTCGATGCTCTGTGAGGACCCCTTCGCCCAATTTGTCGTTGGCGAGCACATTGCCTTGCAAGGCGGATACCGCATCTTCGAAGATCACACCCGAATCAGCACTTGCCTGGGGAATGCTTGTGACAGGCTGAGGCGGCGTAACTTGATCCGTGTTGTCCGCCAAAACGCCCACCCCACTAAAAAGTGGAAGGACGGTAGTCGCTGGTACAGGACGTCCATACTCCAGCGCCAGCGGCGACACTGCCTCAATGATGCTGGAAAGGCGCACAAAAGTGCTGCCACCCTCGCTGCCGCCCGACAATGTGGCCGCCGTGGGATCCAGCTCATCGAACGGATCCTGGCCGGCATTGATGGCCGCAATGATCTGGTCAATCTGCGCATTCGCGGGGCTCGCCACAGCCGCCTCTTCCACGGTGGGCGGCTGAATCAGATCCGCAGTGAGATGCACATCCTGGTTCTCGCCCACCATCAGCGGTGGCTGACCGTCCGCCTGCAACTGCACGGTGCTACCGGAAGCCGTCACTATCTCGGCGTCGGCGGGGATACGCATGCCTTCACGGAGCACCGTCAGATTGCCATCAGAACCACGCATCCAAGCCTGGCCAGTGAGTTTGGTAACGAGAACGGTTTGAGCTGCCATGAGGGTCTGCCTATCCAGTCAGATTAAAAAGTGAAGGTGCACAAAGGCACCTCTCCAATATTTCAGCTGAATGGTAGAAGCCAAGGCCCCACAGCACTATTGGCGCCAAAGCCAATCGGGATCTGTTTTATTCGATCTCTGCTGCTGTAAATCAAAAAAGCCTGAAGCCTGCATATTGCAGGCTTCAGGCTTTTCAGCAACAGGCACTCCAGAGGAAAGAGGTGACTATGTATTCATCAGTAACCCAAAAATCAGGTTCAAGCCAGTTGCTTGCGCCCGATACCGTGGACCTTCAGGGTCAGCGCCAGCCGATCCTGTACCTGCAGCTTTTCAAAAACCGCAGACAGATGGGCGCGCACGGTACGTTCGCTGATGGACATGCGTTCGGCGATCTCCGCATTGCTGTCACCCAGCGATGCATAGCGGGCAACCTCCTGCTCTCGTGCAGACAATGGTTCGGCCCAGTCCGACTCATACTCAGGCAGACGGGCATCCACATCGCGCAACAAGCGCTGCAACAGAGAACGTCCAAGCCAGATGTTGCCGCCGGCCATGCTTTGCAGCATCCGTGCCAGCACCTCCGGGCTCGATTGCGCATGGGCGTAGCCCGATGCTCCGCGGGACAGCAGGTTTCGACCCTCCTCATCGCTGGGGCGGTTGCTGAGAACCAGAACCTGAAGATCCTTCAGCAGCTCAATCCAGCGGGCCGCAGTCGACTCGGGCAAGGATGGCAGGGCTGCATCCAGCACCACCACGGTACGACCTTGCTGCTTCCAACGTTGCAAATCGGCCAGGCTCTGGCCGCGCGCAGGCATCCACTGAGGGCCTGCGATCTGCTGCCATTCCTGCCACAGCGTGGCATCCTGAGTCAGCATCAATACAGGCAAGGCATTCATAGAGTTCCTTTGTAATTGTTGGCGATCCATGAACTAACGTTCGATCAATGCATTGGACTTGGCACGCAGAATCGGCTTGAGCAGATAGTGCATCAAGGTGCGCTTGCCCGTGAGGATATGCACCTCGGCCTGCATACCGGGAATGATGGGGCGCGAGTCATCGCCCACGTGAGCCTTCTCCGTGCGCACCTTCACGACATAAAAGGAGTTCCCCTTTTCGTCGGTAACGGTGTTGGCACCGATCTGCTCCAGCTTCCCCTGCAGGCCTCCATAGATGGCAAAGTCATAGGCCGTGAACTTCACTTCGGCCTGCTGACCAAAATGCAGGAAGCCGATATCGCGTGGATTGATCTGCACTTCCATCAACAAGGTGTCATCCAGCGGCACGATGTCCAGGATGTCCTTGCCCGGCTGCACAACACCGCCGACGGTATTCGCCATCAAGGTGTTGACCGTGCCGCGCACGGGCGAGCGCACTTCGGCCAGCTTGACGCGATCCTCCAGCGCCACCTTGCCTTGCTCCAGGGTGCCCAGTTTGGCCTGGGTTTCCGAGAGCTCGGAGCGAGACTGATTGCGCATATTCAGCTCCGACTCCTGAATCTTGCGCTCCGCCTCCTGAATCGCAGCCTGAATGCGCCCGATCTGCGCACCGGCCGCCTTGGCCTCGCCACAGAAGCGAGCCACATCACGTTGCAGGCGCAGCAAATCCACTTCGGACACTGCTCCACTCTTGAGCAAGGGGCGAGTCACCGAAAGCTCTTCGGACGTCAAGCTGCAACTGGAGGAAGCCTGGTCACGGTTGGCCTGGGTTTCGCGCAGCTCCTGCTGACGTTGGCGCAACTGGTCACGCGCAATATTGACGTTGGTGTTGAGCTCCTGGGAGCGGCTCTCCCACATGCGCCGCTCCATCTCCACCAACTGAGGCGCCAGAGCCTGCACATCTTCCGGAGCCTTGAAAGGCTCGCCCGATGCCAGGGCCTGAAGACGCGCGGCCTTGGCCTTCAATGCCAGAAGTTCGGCCTTGTTCTCGCCCAGGGACGAACTGTAGCGCGTTGGATCGATGCGCAAGATGACCTGACCCTGCTCCACATGCTCACCGGGGTGCACCAGAATTTCCTTGACGATGCCGCCATCCAGGCTCTGCACCACCTGAACCTGACGCGAAGGAACCACCTTGCCCTGGCCTCGCACCACTTCATCAATGCGACCCAGGCAAGCCCATAGCAGCAGAACCACCACGGTGACCAGAGATACCCATATCAACAGACGCGAACCACGCGCCTGCTGCTGCCCTGCAGCCCACTGCGCATCGGCCTTGAGGTCATCCGGCTGATGCGTTCCGACAACCTCGCTGCCGTCAAGCAGCCATCGCTCCAGTCGCGTCCAGCGCGTCTTGAGCGCATCCTTGAAGCGCGACGGCTTTTTTTGAGGTTTGGACTCGCTCATGCTCGCCCTCCTACTCCACCAATCCGCCCTTGCTTCAGGGCCTCGATCACCTGATCCTTGGCTCCATCGGCAACAATTCTGCCGCCGTCAATCACGATCAGCCGGTCAACCAAGGTCAACAAGGCCGTGCGATGAGTGACCAGCAAAATGGTCTTGCCCTGGGAGGCCTCTTCCAGACGACGTTTGAGCTGTGCCTCGCTCTGGTTGTCCAGATTGCTGCTGGGCTCATCCAGCAACAATATGGCCGGGTCGTTGATCAAGGCACGAGCGACAGCAATGGATTGGCGCTGGCCGCCAGAAAGTGACTCGCCCCGCTCGCCAACCAACATGTCGTAGCCCTTGGGATTGCGCGCCGCGAAATCATCCACACCCGCAATGCGTGCCGCATGCAGCATGTCTGTCTCATCCGCGAATGGCGCACCCACCAGCAGGTTGTGCTTCAAACTGCCATAGAACAGCATCGGGTCCTGCGGCACATGCCCGATGGCCCGACGCAGATCCACCGGGTCTATCTGACGGGCATCCATACCATCGATCAGAACCGAGCCTTCACTGGGCTGATACAGACCCAGGACCAGCTTTTCAAGCGTGGTCTTGCCCGAGCCGATACGCCCAATGATGCCAACCCGCTCGCCGGGTCGGAGCGAAAAGCTCACTCCCGAAAGACTGGCCTGCTCGCTTCCCGGATAGCTGAAGCTGACATTGCGAAACTCGATGGCGCCACGCAGATCCGGACGTGAGACGAATTCGCGCTCAGCTTCATGTTCGACCGGCATCTTCATGTAGTTGTCAATGGAATTGAGCGAGGTGCGCGCATTGTGAAACTGCATCATCAGCCCCGCCACCTGACCAAAGGGTGCCAGACAGCGCCCCGCAATCATGGAGGCTGCAATGATGCCGCCCATGGAGAGCGCCGCATCCTGCACCTGGTACACGCCGATGACGACCACAGCTATGGTGACCAGTTGCTGCAAGGTCTGAACGAAGTTCACCGTACCGGACGAGATGAACTTGATCTTGCCCCCCATATAGGCAATGTACTGAGTGGAGCTCTCCCACAGACGCTGCACTCCGCTTTGGGCATTGAGCGTCTTGACCGCCTCCAGATTGGTCAGCGACTCCACGAGCAGCGCGTTGCGCTGAGACGAAGCCTGAAAGGTCTTGAGCGTCAGACTCTCCATGCGTGCCTGGGCCCAGAAGGAAACCAGCAAGATCGCGGCAATCGCCACCACAGGCGGAATCAGCATCCAGGGCGAAACCCATGCAATCGCCACCAGAAACAGAAGCACAAAAGGCAGATCCACCAAGGTCGTGAGACTTGCAGACGCAATGAAGTCACGAACCGACTCAAACGAGCGCAGATTGGCCGCAAACGAACCGACGGATGCGGGTCGGCTCTCCATGCGCAAGTCCAGAACGCGCTCCATGATCTGCGCGGACAGCTGCACATCCACACGCTTGCTCGCGGCATCCACAACATAGGCACGCGTCGTCGTCAGCACAAAGTTGAAGATCAGCACCAAAGAAATTCCGATAGCCAACACCCACAATGTTTCCACCGCGTTGTTGGGCACCACCCGGTCATACACGTTCATGCTGAACAAGGGCATTGCCAGTGCGAAGACATTGATGAGTACGGCTGCCAGCAAGGCATCGCGGTACAGGCGCCGATTCTCCAGGATCACCGCCCAGAACCAGTGACTGCTGCGAGGCTCCATGCCTTGCTGCACGGAGCGCGGCTCGAAGCGGAACTGCGGACGCACAAAGCACATCAGCCCCGCGTAGTCCTGCAGCAAAGCCTGGGCCTCTACCTCGACCGGACTCTCCGACTCCGGATACTGCAACAGGAAGCGACCGCTCTCCAGCGCTCTGAGCAGCAGACAGGCACGGTCTCCATGGAGAATCAGAATTGCCGGCAGCAAGCCCTGAGGAACATCGTCAAGACCGCGCTGCACGATACGCGTGCTGAACTGCGCGCGAGCCGCAGCCCGAGCCAGCAATGAAGGCGTCAGGCGCTGATCCACCAACGGCAGACCATTGCTCAGTGCCTGCGCGGTGTAGGGCTTGCCATGCAGGTTGGTGAGCTGCACCAGGCAATCCAGCAAGGGATCCGCATGGGTCTCATGGGCCGGCATGCGCCAGTCCCCCGCCGGTGCATGCGCCGAGCTTCGCGCCCCCAGAAAGGCCGGGCCGGCCTGCTCCGCCGCTGCCGCGGCATCCGGCAAAGAACCTTGCCCGGCCTTCTGAGTCGCATCCGTACCGTTGCTCGATGCCAATGAAGGCTCAAAGTCTGGTCTGGTCATCTTCAACAATCAACCTATAAAAGCTCTTCGTCATCATCAATCAAGTCCAGCGAATTACGCATACGCTGGCGCGCCTGCTTGCGCTGGTTCAGCTTCTCCAGCGCCTGCGGCGGAAGATCCGTCAAGCGCAAAGCCCCATTGGCAAGCAAGGCGTCAATCAAGTCCTCGAGAACGCGGATGAAATCCGCATCCAGTGCCGACAATTCCTGCCGGGAGGACTGCTCCGACGGTGGTGAATCGCTTTTATCCATCTTGTTCATCAACTCCCACTAAAAGCTGCGCCAGGCGCCACCAGCTATCACTGACGGCCCGCCGCACCAGATGCCGGGGCTTGGGCTGGAGCCCCCAGATCAACCGCTGCGCTGGCAGGCACAGGCGTCAGATTGCTGGTGTCCGGCACCGAGGATTTGCAGCTACGCAGCAGATCATCCGGCAAGTTCAGCGCCTGCTGCTCATCCGGGCGGCTGTCGTCATGCGGCTGCGCGAGCCCCAGCACAGGCAGAATCTGGCTGGACAAAGTCAGCCACTGGTACTCGGCCTTTTTCAGGTCATATTGAGCGTTGACCAGAGCGCGCTGGGCATCGAACAGCTCGTTTTCCGTATTGAGCAGATCCAGCAGCGAACGCTGACCGATCTTGAATTGCTGCTGATACGCCACGCGGACCTTGGCCGTGGAAAGAACATGCTCACGCAGGAACGGCGTTTGCTGACGCAGGCGGGCCATGTTGTTCCAGGTAATCGACAGCTCCTGCTGGATGTTGCGGCAGGTGTAATCGCGCACATCCTGTGCGGCATAGCCCTGAGCAATCGTCTGACGCAGGCGTGCCTCGTCCGCACCACCGCGATACAGGTTGTAAGTCAGCATCAGCTGCACTCGCGAACTTTGCACATCCCAGTAGGCCGGCGAGTTCTGATCACGATCACGCCCCGTGGACGCCAGCAGCTCGAGCTTGGGCATATGTGCCCCCTTGGCAGCCTTCTGACCGGCCTCTGCCGCTTGCACCAGAGCCTGCTTGGACAATAGCAGCGGACTCGCGCGCAGCGACTCGCCGAAATCCTTGGCCACCCCGGAAGCAGGCAGCTTGGCACTCACATCGGGCACCGGGTCCAGCGTGGCCGCAGGATACTCACCCACCACGCGGCGGTAGCGCTGCAGCACATCGTTGAGGTTGTTGCTCTCGGTCATCAGATTGGTCTGCGCCAGCGACAGACGTCCACTTGCCTGCTCCAGATCAACACCGCGGCCTACGCCGGACTGCTGGCGCTCACGCAACTGCCCCAGCGTCACCTGGTGGGTGCCGAAATTCTCACGGGCCAGCTTTTCCATTTCGCGATAACGCTGCACATCCAGATAGGCGGCAACAACATCATTGGCCAAATTTTCAGTGGTGGCGCGCAGGTCGTAGAACTTGGCCAGCTTCTCAAAGCCCAACTGACGGATATTGCTGCTAGTGGTGAAGCCATCAAAGATCAGCTGACGCAACTGCAGGTTCCAGCCCGGACGGTTCCAGTTCTGCGATGGAGCATCCTGGATATGGCTGCGCCACTCGCGACCGACCCAACCTTGCGCGGTGACTTGCGGACGCCAACCTCCCCGGGCCACGTTCTGACCTTCAGCGGACGAGCTGAAATCCTGAAAGCGCGCCTGCACTTCGGGATGAGTCATCAGTGCCTGCTCGACCACCTTTTGCAGTGCAACACCCTGCTCGTTGGCTTGTTGCGCATTCATGGTCGTCTGGGCCATACCCCCCATGGCCCACGAGGCCACACCCAGAGTGGCTACCACTTGTGCAATCTGACTGAATTTCATTGTTATCCCTCTTGTTTGACTCCGACCGGGCAATGCGATGCCTACCCCGCCAACTAATTGGCGAGAGCAATCGGTGCGACTTCTACAAATCGTTCCCGCGGAAGCTGGTTGTTAATGTGGATCGGCTCGCTGCTGCCCGAAAAGGCATTGCATACGGCCTCAGAACTCGCAAAATGGAATTCTGTAACTCTCGTGCTCACAGCCTTTGGCGTCATGCCAGTACCGCACAGGAGACTGACGGTCAGGTCAAGCTTGTTGCCTGATCGACAAAACTCACTATTTTTGCTTGACGAGCCACCATTCAGCAGTGGTACAGGGATGACATCGCCAATCCCTTGGCCAAACAAATCGCGCGGACAGGCTGTGGAGCGTCTATCGGCTAGACACAGCGCATTTGGAGATGTTCCTTTCCACGATAGCAAGGCGGAGCCTCCGGTTTCCGGCCGGTGTTCTTGACGCATAACCCTGCATGCGAAGCCGTGCGTTGATGGCAGATCTCCTGGCAACACCATCAAACAAATGGATTCAATTGCAAATCTAGCACAAGGCATGCAATGATTTGTTTCAAAAAACCACTCAACCAACCGAACTTCGATTTTTTTGCCGGGAATTGGCAATTCTTTTCATTCCTTCTTTATATCAAAGAAATTAAGAATCAATACCGCTTCCAGCACCGCAACCATAGCGGCGCATGCGTTGCAAAGTGAAATCAGCCCACATCCAAAGTCGTAATCGAACAATTGACAATGAATTGATCCGAAATAGAAAAAGGGCTTCTGACTGAATAGTCAGAAGCCCTTGTCTAATTGGTCGGAATGGCGGGATTCGAACTCGCGACCCCTTGCACCCCATGCAAGTGCGCTACCAGGCTGCGCTACATTCCGAAGACTTGAATTATACACAGAAATTCGACATCAAAGAGAAAGCAGCGCCCTGATCTGCAAAAGCTCCTCTTTGACCTCCTCCATGCCCATTGCACCAGCAGGCTCCGAGAGCCCCTGCTCCAGCATTGCAGCCAGCAGATGGCTTTGCGCCAGCTCTTCCCCCTGCAGGTGCTGGGCCGGATGCACAAGCACCGGCTGCTGCTCGACTGCCTTGCCGTGACCCGTCACCAGTTCGCGCAGACGATTTCGTGCGCCGCTGATGGTGAAGCCCTGCTCGTAAAGCAGCTCGCGAATGCGACGCACCATCAACACCTCATGATGCTGGTAGTAGCGGCGGTTGCCACGACGCTTCATGGGCTTGAGCTGCACAAACTCCTGCTCCCAGTAACGCAGCACATGAGGCTTGACGTCGCAAAGATCCGCGACCTCACCGATGGTGAAATAGCGCTTGGCGGGAATTGCTGGCAAAGAAGAAGCCATGGCTGGTTGCAAGCGGTCAGTGAAGGGATGGGTGAAAGATATGCAATCACGACTTGCGCAAATTCGGGTCAGGCACGGTGTTTTGTCATTAGAAATGCCCGCCATGCATTCCTGTTTGCACAAGTCCTAGCAATATAGCGCGAAGAGCTGACAGGACCTTGCACCGCGTACGACGCAAAACTGTCAGCTCCTCAGTCACCGATGCCTAGCCTGTCCGCGCATCAGTGGATTTACCAATCGCTTATGACCCCGAGCCTTCGCCCTGGATCAGCTCCTTGAGCTTGCTGCTGGCATGGAAGGTCACCACACGGCGCGCAGCGATGGGAATCAGCTCACCGGTGCGCGGGTTGCGACCGGGCCGTGGCGCCTTGGTGCGGATCTGGAAGTTGCCAAAGCCCGAAAGCTTGACATCTTCGCCCTCCACCAGCTTTTGCGAGATCAGGTCGAAAAACGCATCCACCATGTCCTTGGCTTCGCGCTTGTTCAAACCGATTTCGTCAAACAGCAGATCGGCCAGCTGCGCCTTGGTCAACGCGGGGCTGTCGATGCTCTCTACGGCAAGCTCCATAGGTCGATCTCCTTGTGGATTGAACATATCAACGCAGGCGAGCCGCAACGCGTTCAACCAGAGCCGCAATTGTGCCCTGCATGGCGGCATCGATTTCCGCATCGGTCAGCGACGCGGTGTCGCTGCCCAGCGTCAGACGCACGGCCAGGCTCTTCTCGTCCTGAGCCAGGCTGCCCGGCGCCGCTTCCTCGCCAGCCTTGAGCTTCTTGGGACGGAATACGTCGAACAGCACGGCCGAGCGCAAAATGCCGCCCTGCACGCCTTGCTGCACGGCTTCCATCACCTGGGCGTGGGTCACGGCTTCCTTGACGACCACAGCAATGTCGCGCTCCACGGCCTGGTGCTTGGCCACGGACTTGAACACGGGGACCTCGCGGGCCAGCACGGCATCGAGTTCCAGCTCGAACATCACGGGAGCCTGGGCCAGATCCCATTCCTGGCGCCATTGGGGGTGCAGCTCGCCGACAAAACCGATGGCCTTGCCGTCCAGCAGCACGCGCGCGCAGCGGCCGGGGTGCATGGCCGGATGCTCGGCAGGCTCGAACACGGGCTTGGCTGGAGCCAGCAAGGCTTCCACATCACCCTTGACGTCGTAGAAGTCGACCTTGGCCTCTGCCCTGCCCCACTGCAGCTGGTCGGCAGCGCCGTAGGCGAGACCCGCCACGCGCATAGGCTGATAAAAGCCCTTGACGGTGGTGTCGGAGTCGACGACGGAGTCGTCCTTGAAGAACACGCGACCCAGCTCGAACACACGCACGCGCTGAGCCTTGCGGTCCACGTTGAACTTGAGCACCTGCAGCAGCGAGCCCAGCAGCGACGAGCGCATCACGCTCAGATGGCTGGCAATGGGGTTGAGCAGCTTGATGGCGTTATTGTTGCCAGCCAGCTCCTGCTCCCACTTTTCTTCGACAAAGCTGAAGTTGATGGTTTCCTGGTAGCCCAGGCCCGCCAGCTCGTGGCGCACGGCGTAGGGGCTGCGCTCGTTCTCGGCGCGCAGCTTGGGCGAGATCGGGGCCAGCGGCTTGGTGGTCGGCAGGTTTTCGTAGCCGATCATGCGTGCCACTTCTTCGATCAAGTCTTCTTCCAGATTGATGTCGAAGCGGAAGGTGGGAGCGGTGACGCTGATCACAGGTTCGCCTGCCGCACCTTCGCTGGCCACGGTGGCCGGCAGACCCAGGCCGTTCAAGGCATCCAGGCATTGCTGCTGCGTCACGGCCATGCCGATGACCTTGGCCGCACGCGCCACGCGTAGTTGCACGGCCTTGGAGGCGGGCATATTGGGCTTCTGGTCGTCCATGGCGCCGACTTGCGTCTCTGGCGTGCCGCAGATTTCCAGCACCAGCGCGGTGATGCGCTCGATGTGCTCGGTGGTGAACTCGGGGTCCACGCCGCGCTCGAAGCGGTGGCCGGCATCGGTCGAGAAATTGAAGTGGCGCGAACGGCCGGCCACGGCCTTGGGGAACCAGAACGCAGCTTCGATATAGATGTTCCTGGTGTCGTCAGACACGGCAGTCGCATCGCCGCCCATGATGCCGGCCAGCGACTCGACCTGCTTGTCATCGGCAATCACGCCGACCTTGAGGAAGTCGTCGATCTTGATGGTGTTGCCATTGAGCAGCTTGAGCGTTTCGCCCTCCTTGCCCCAGCGCACATTCAGGCCGCCGCTGATCTTGTCCAGATCGAAGATATGGCTGGGACGGCCCAGCTCGAACATCACATAGTTGGAGATGTCCACCAGCGGGCTGACCGAGCGCTGGCCGCAACGCGCCAGACGGTCCACCATCCACTGGGGCGTCTTCACCCGCGTGTTGACATTGCGCACGATACGGCCCGAGAAGCGGCCGCACAGATCGGTCGCCTCGATCTTGACCGGCAGCTTGTCTTGCAAGGCCACGGCCGCAGCGGGGAAGGACAGGGCTTTAAGCGGCGTGCCGGTCAGCGCCGACAGCTCGCGCGCCACGCCGTAGACGCTGAGGCAATGCGCCAGATTGGGGGTGAGCTTGAGCGTGAACAGCGTGTCGTCCAGATTCAGGTACTCGCGCACGTTCTGGCCCAGGGGCGCATCGGCGGGGAACTCCAGCAGGCCGCTGGCGTCTTCGTCGATGCCCAGCTCCTTGGCCGAACACAGCATGCCAAAGCTCTGCACGCCGCGCAGCTTGCCGATCTTGATCTTGAAGGGCTTGCCATCGGCACCGGGCGGCAGCTCGGCACCCACGGTGGCGCAGGGAATGCGGATGCCCACGCGCGCATTGGGCGCGCCGCAGACAATATTCAGCAGCTCGGGGCCGCCCACGTCGACCTGGCAGATGCGCAGACGGTCGGCGTCGGGGTGCTGCACGGCTTCCTTGATTTCACCGACCACGATGCCGGTGAAGGGAGGCGCCACAGGATCCAGCTCTTCCACTTCCAGACCGGCCATGGTCAGAGTATCGGCCAGTTGCTGGGTGGTCAGGTTGGGGTTGCAGTATTCGCGCAACCAGGATTCAGGAAATTGCATAGTCAGACTCTTTGGCGTTCATGCCAGTCGCACCGCAAGCGGTCTGCCACTGGCTGGGCATGCGTATCTCAAAAAGATGAGCTATTAGCGCTTGGCACACAATGATTTCAGCATCAAAACTATCTGAAATCGTTTCAGAGCATGCGCTAGCAGCTCACTTTTCAATTACTGAAACTGCGACAGAAAACGGATGTCGCCGTCGAAGAACAGGCGCAGGTCGTTCACGCCATAACGCAGCATGGTCAGGCGATCGGGGCCCATGCCAAAGGCAAAGCCGATGTATTTTTCGGGGTCCAGCCCCATGTTGCGCACCACATTGGGGTGCACCTGGCCGGAGCCCGCCACTTCCAGCCACTTGCCGGCCAGCGGGCCGCTCTGGAACTGGATGTCGATTTCGGCCGAAGGCTCGGTGAACGGGAAGAAGCTGGGGCGAAAGCGCAGCACCAGATCATCCTGCTCGAAGAAAGTCTTGCAGAAGTCGGTGAACACGACCTTCAGGTCCTTGAAGCTCACGTTCTCGCCGATCCACAGGCCTTCGCACTGGTGGAACATGGGCGAGTGGGTGGCATCCGAGTCCACCCGGTAGGTGCGGCCGGGGGCAATCACGCGGATCTCGGGCATGGTCTGGCCGGCATCGAGCGCATTGCGGTAATTCTTGACATGCTGCACGGCATGGCGCACCTGCATGGGGCTGGTGTGCGTGCGCAGCAGATTGGGCGCGTGCTGGGTGCCGCCTTCGACATAGAAGGTGTCGTGCATGGAGCGCGCGGGATGGTCTTCAGGCGTGTTCAGCGCCGTGAAGTTGAACCAGTCGGATTCGATCTCGGGGCCCTGGGCCACATCAAAGCCCATGGAGCCGAAGATGCCCTCGATACGCTCCATGGTGATGGAGACGGGGTGCAGCCCTCCCGCGCCACGACGGCGACCGGGCAGAGTCACATCCAGCACCTCGGCCTTCAGATGGGCCTGCAGCTCGGCGTCTGCCAAAGCCTTGCGACGAGCGGTCAAGGCCGCTTCGATCGCCTGCTTGGCCACGTTGATGGCTGCGCCGCGCGACTTTTTCTCTTCGACGGAAAGCTGCGCCATGCCCTTCATGAGCTCGGTCATCTTGCCCGACTTGCCCAGAAACTGCGCCTTGGCATTTTCCAGATCAGCGGGGGTGTGGGCTTGCGCAAACAGTTGCTGTGCGCTTTCGACCAGAGAATCCAACTCGTTCATATCGACTCTTTATCGACTTGTAAAAATAAACAAGGGCTAGTGCCTTTTCAAGCCCTAGCCCTTGCTGTTTGTGCATCAGCAGCTACTGAACAAGACACGACTTCTGCAATCAAGTTCAAGCAAGATGCTCGCCCATCGGCAAATGCCTTTGGGGATTCTTGTCTGCAAAAGTCCTACAAGAGTAACTACCGATCGTGACCTCAGGCAGCCAGCTTGGCCTTGACTTGGTCGACGATAGCTGCAAAAGCAGCCTTGTCGTGCACGGCGATATCGGCCAGCATCTTGCGGTCGATTTCGATGGCAGCCTTCTTCAGGCCGTTGGCGAATTGGCTGTAAGTCAGACCCAGTTCACGTGCAGCAGCGTTGATACGAGCGATCCACAGCTGACGGAACACGCGCTTCTTGGTACGACGGTCACGGTAGGCGTATTGACCAGCCTTCATGACCGCTTGCTTGGCAACGCGGAAGACGTTACCACGGCGACCGCGGAAACCCTTGGCCAGATTCAGAACTTTTTTGTGACGGGCGCGAGCCGTTACACCACGTTTGACGCGAGGCATGTGTTTTCTCCTAGTTCGTCAGTGAATTACAGGCCTGCGGAAGGCAACATCTTTGCGATGGAGCCCATATCGCCGGAATGCACGTTGACAATGCCACGCAGGTGACGCTTGTTCTTCGTGGTCTTCTTGGTCAAGATGTGACGCTTGAAGGCTTGACCGCGCTTGACGGTACCACCGGGACGAACGCGAAAACGCTTCTTCGCGCTGCTCTTGGTCTTCATTTTGGGCATGTGAATGCTCCTATTGAATTTGTGCTCGCAAGGCGGTGTGCAACCCGCACACACTTCGCTGGCCTCCGAGGCACTTGTTTGTCAGTCCGGCCAGGCCAGGCTGACGTCTTGCAGGCAAGCCTGCAAATTCTTTATCTGCCGCACAAAACAAAAGTGGGCCAAGCCCACTTTTGCCGACAAGGCAAAACCGCAATTATGCCTTATCTGCAGCCTCAGGTGCAGCAGCGACGCCATCACCTTGTGGTTTTGCACCACCAGCAGGCTTCTTGCCGCCTGCACGAGCCGGCGCAACCATCATGATCATCTGACGGCCTTCCAGCTTGGGGAACTGCTCCACCTGGATGGAATCGGCCAGATCGTCACGCAGACGGTTGAGCAGATTCAGACCCAGCTGCTGGTGCGTGATTTCACGACCGCGGAAACGCAGCGTGATCTTGCACTTGTCGCCATCCGCCAGAAAACGGCGGATATTGCGCAGCTTGATGTTGTAGTCACCATCATCCGTACCAGGGCGGAACTTCACTTCCTTGATTTCGATGACGGTCTGCTTGGCCTTGGCTTCAGCAGCCTTCTTCTGTTCCTGGTACTTGAACTTGCCGTAATCCATCAGACGGCAGACCGGAGGAGATGCGTTGGCCGCAATCTCCACCAGATCGACATCCAGCTCGCCGGCCATGCGCAGCGCTTCTTGCAGCGGTACGATGCCCAGAGGCTCGTTGTCGGGACCAGACAGACGCACTTCAGGCGCCATGATTTCTCGGTTCAGTCGATGCTTGCGCTCTTCACGGTGGCGCCGATCGCGAAATTCAGTAGCTATGGTTTTCACCCTTGGATTGAAATGGCTACAACAGCGTAGCCGGCTAGCGTGCCTTGCACGCTGACCGGCCCGCCACAAAAATTAATCTGCTTCAGGCCTTGGCCGCGATGTCCTTGGCGAGCAATTCAATGAATGCATCAACCGACATCACTCCGAGGTCTTTGTTACCCCGGGCGCGCACTGCAACCGCACCAGCAGCCTTCTCCTTGTCGCCTGCGACAAGGATGTAGGGCAGCTTCTGCATGGAATGCTCGCGTATTTTATACGTAATCTTTTCATTGCGCAGATCTGTCACCACTCTAAGGCTTTGATTCGGCAATGCTTTTTGCAGCTTCTGCGCAACTTCCTGCGCATAGTCGGCCTGAGCGTCCGTGATATTGAGCACGGCAGCCTGCACGGGAGCCAGCCAGGCAGGCAGCGCGCCCGAGTGATGCTCGACCAAAATGCCGATGAAACGCTCCAGCGAACCCAGGATCGCGCGGTGCAGCATGATGGGTCGATGGCGCTCGCCATCCTCGCCCACGAATTCCGCATCGAGACGCTCGGGCATGTTCGGGTCCACCTGGATGGTGCCGCACTGCCATTCGCGGCCCAGCGCATCCTTCAGGGTGTACTCGATCTTCGGGCCGTAGAACGCACCCTCGCCCGGCAGATACTCGAACTCGCAACCCGATGCACGCAGACCTTCGGCCAGCGCGTTCTCGGCCTTGTCCCAGGCTTCATCGGTGCCGATGCGCTTCTCGGGACGGGTCGACAGGCGATACAGGATGTTGGTGAAGCCGAAGTCGGCATACACCTTCTGCAGCAGCGAGGTGAAAGCCGTCACCTCGGCCTGGATCTGGTCTTCGGTACAGAAGATGTGACCATCGTCCTGTGTGAAGGCACGCACGCGCATGATGCCGTGCAGCGAACCCGTGGGCTCGTTGCGATGGCAGTTGCCGAACTCGCCAAAGCGCAGAGGCAGATCGCGATAGCTCTTGATGCCTTGCTTGAAGATGATGATGTGGCCCGGGCAGTTCATGGGCTTGAGGGCATATTCACGCTTTTCCGAATCGGTGGTGAACATGTTTTCGCGGTACTTGTCCCAGTGGCCGGTCTTCTCCCACAGGCCCTTGTCCAGAATCTGCGGAGCCTTGACTTCCTGGTAGCCGTTGTCCTGATAGACGCGGCGCATGTACTGCTCGACCTGCTGCCAGACCGCCCAGCCCTTGGGGTGCCAGAACACGGTGCCGGGCGAGTGTTCGTCGATGTGGAACAGATCGAGTTCGCGCCCAAGCTTGCGATGGTCGCGCTTTTCGGCTTCTTCCAACCTGAACAGATAGTCCTTGAGCTCGTCCTTGGTTGCCCAGGCGGTACCGTAGATGCGCTGCAGCATCTCGTTGCGGTGGTCGCCACGCCAGTAGGCGCCGGCCACCTTCATCAGCTTGAAGTGCTTGAGCTTGCCGGTGCTGGGCACGTGAGGGCCACGGCACAGGTCTTCGAAGGCGCCTTCACGGTACAGGCTCACATCCTCGTTGCTGGGGATAGAGGCAATGATCTCTGCCTTGTAGGCTTCGCCGATGTCCTTGAAGTACTGCACGGCCTCGTCACGCGGCAGCACGCGGCGCACCACCTGCTCGTCCTTGTTGGCCAGCTCGGTCATCTTCTTTTCGATGGCGGCCAGATCTTCGGGAGTGAAGGGGCGCTTGTACGAGAAGTCGTAGTAGAAGCCGTTTTCGATCACGGGACCGATGGTGACCTGCGCATCGGGAAACAGCTCCTTGACGGCATAGGCCAGCAAGTGAGCGGTGGAGTGGCGGATCACCTCCAGACCGTCGGCATCCTTGGCGGTGATGATGGACAGCGGCGAATCCTGCTCGATCACAAAGCTGGTGTCCACGACCTTGCCGTTGATCTTGCCGGCCAATGCGGCCTTGGCCAGGCCGGAGCCAATCGAAGCAGCGACTTCGGCAACCGAAACCGGGCCTGAGTATTCGCGCTTGGAGCCATCGGGGAGCGTGATGTTGATCATAAATTCCTTGTCAAACCAAATTTGTGTGGGTGAGGGCCAGCGCCAGAGCTTTGGAGTTGCCTGAAAGCAAAAAGCGCGGAACCAGTCCGCGCTTTGATGAGGGTGTCGAGAAATCTCGGGCAGGCGCGAACCGCCAGCTGCCATCAGCAGCTGAAGTACATCTCCGATGTAGTTCGCGGTGTCATAACCGTTGATGCCTTTCTCGCCCTTGTGAATTGAAGTCGCGCCATTTTAACCCGGCAAACAAAAAAGCGCCCGAGACTTTCGCCCCGGGCGCATAACCCCTTTTTTACCTAGACAGAATCACGATTCATCGTGGCTCAATGGAACTGCTCTTCCTCGGTGGAGCCGGTCAGCGCCTTGACGCTGGAAGAGCCGCCCTGGATCACGGTGGTCACGTCGTCGAAGTAACCTGCGCCCACTTCCTGCTGGTGCGAGACAAAGGTGTAGCCCTTGTCACGTGCCGCGAATTCGGGTTCCTGGATCATTTCCACGTAGTGCTTCATGCCTTCGCCGCGAGCGTACTCGTGGGCAAACTTGAAGGTGTTGTACCAGTTGCTGTGGATGCCGGCCAGCGTGATGAACTGGAACTTGTAACCCAGTGCGGACAGATCTTCCTGGAAGGAAGCGATCTGGCTGTCGTTGAGGTTCTTCTTCCAGTTGAACGAAGGCGAGCAGTTGTAGCTCAGCAGCTTGCCTGGGCAGGCTGCATGCACGGCCTGGGCGAATTCGCGGGCAAAGCCGATATCGGGCACACCGGTTTCGCACCACACCAGATCCGCGTAGGGAGCGTAGGCCACGCCGCGGCTGATGGATTGCTCCAGCCCGTTCTTGACACGGTAGAAGCCTTCCTGAGTACGCTCGCCAGTCAGGAACGGAATGTCGTTCTCGTCATGGTTGCTGGTGATCAGGTTGGCCGCCTCGGCATCGGTACGGGCCAGCACAATGGTGGGCACGCCCATCACATCGGCTGCAAAACGGGCGGCAATCAGCTTTTCGACCGCTTCGCGAGTGGGCACCAGCACCTTGCCGCCCATGTGACCGCACTTCTTGACCGCAGCCAGCTGGTCTTCGAAGTGCACGCCGGCAGCACCTGCCTGAATCATGTTCTTCATCAGCTCGAACGCGTTGAGCACGCCGCCGAAGCCGGCTTCCGCATCAGCCACGATGGGCAGGAAGTAGTCGATGAACTCCTTGTCGCCGGGGTTGATGCCCTTGCCCCATTGGATTTCATCGGCACGCTTGAAGGTGTTGTTGATGCGGCGCACCATGGTGGGCACGGAGTCATAGGCGTACAGCGACTGGTCGGGGTACATGGTCTCGGAGGTGTTGCCGTCGGCAGCTACTTGCCAGCCCGACAGGTACACGGCTTCCAGACCGGCCTTGGCCTGCTGCATGGCCTGGCCTGCGGAGATGGCACCGAAGGCGTTCACATAGCCCTTCTTCGAGCTGCCGTTGATCTTGTCCCACAGCACTTCGGCACCGCGCTGGGCCAGGGTGTACTCTGGCTGCAGACTGCCACGCAGACGCACCACATCGGCAGCGCTGTAGCCGCGCTTGACGCTCTTCCAGCGTGGGTTCTGTGCCCAGTCTTTTTCGAGGGCTGCGATTTGCTGTTCACGGCTCAGTTGCTGAGTCAGGGATTGGGGCATGGTGCACTCCTTAGCGGTTAAAACAAGATGAATTGGTGTTCGTCCTTGGGATCTACTTTATGTCTGCAGCACTCTTTTACAGAGTCTTATGTCTTATAAAAGACTGAAATTTATATTCAATAAAATCAATTGCTTATTTTTATTTTTCACAATAAGAAAACGCATTTCTCGTATTGAGAAATTTTGCGGCAGCGCAACATTTCAATTTTTCATAATGCAAAATTGAATTCTTGCTTCATGAAAAATTTGCAGAAGCACGACTTCCGGAGTCCGCATCCTTTGAACGCAGTACGAAAAAAGTCCCGGCGCATGCCTTGATCTGCTCATCCTTGATCTGCTCATCCTTGATCTGCTCATTTATCCGGCACGAGACAGGCCAAGCCACTTGAACAAAAACAGGTGACACGACAAAGACATGGCGCCCAAGGCGGCGGGAACCAAAAAAACAACAGTTCCCTCCCCTGGGTCAAATGCATGCAACAGCCCTGCCACACTGCTTTGCATCACCTTCTCTTGTCATTGAAATTCATTTCGCCATGCACACGCCCAGCCGCCCCATCGCCTATCTCTGCCTGGCGCTCAGCATGTCTTTGGTAGGAAGCTATGTGGCCTTGTCCAAGCCTCTGGCTGCCATCTTTCCGGTCATGCTGCTGGCCTGGCTGCGCTTTGGCATCGGTGCCGTGGCCATGCTGGGCTGGCTCAGGCCACCTGCGCACGAGACAACTCTGACCAGACAGACCAAGTGGCTGTTGTTTTTTGAGTCCTTCTTCGGCAATTTCCTTTTCACGCTCTGCATGATCAGCGGCGTGGCCATGACCAGCGCTGTCACGGCAGGCGTGACCATGGCCGCAATTCCTGCCGCAGTCGCCATCATGAGCTGGCTTTTTCTGCGCGAAGCCGTTGGCGCGCGCACATGGACAGCCATTGCTTTCGCAGTGGCCGGCATAGGGCTGAATGCCTTGAGCAAGACCGAAAGCAGCAGCCTTGCCGCACATCCCCAGCAAGGCCTGGGCCAGTTGCTGCTGATTTCCGCAGTGCTGTGCGAGGCCGCATATGCCGTGATCGGCAAAAAGCTCACCGCCAGCGTAAGCCCCAAACGCATTACGGCGCTGATCAATCTCTGGGGGTTTGTGCTTTCCGCACCCGCCGGGCTCTATCTGGCCTGGCAGTTTGATTTTTCCCGGGTTTCGGTGCCCGCATGGGGTCTGTTGCTGTTTTACGCCCTGGCCGCCTGCGTCTGGACGGTGTGGCTGTGGATGACGGGATTGCGCGCCGTGCCCGCATCGCGGGCCGGCATTTTTACCGTGCTGCTGCCCATCAGCGCCGCCGTGGTGGGCATGCTGGCCCTGGGCGAGCGCGTCGGCAGCATGCAATTGCTGGCCTTCGGCATTGCCCTGACCAGCGTGGTGATCGCAACCTGGCCCGGTTCATTGCAGTTCAGGCGCTAGGCGCCGTCGATTCCAATCAGGAAAGCAGATTGCGGCGGCTCAGCACAATGCCGTCGGAGTCGGCATACAGCCAGTCGCCTGGGCGAATCCACAGGCCGGCGATCTGCACATAGACATCGCGCAGTCCCTGGCCTTGCTTGACGGTAGGCATGGGGTTGAGCGCCAGCGCATACAGACCCACGGGGGTGGATTTCAGCTCGGCCACGTCGCGCACGCAGCCATAGACAAGCACCCCGGCCCAGCCGTTCTGGGCCGCCGATGTCGCCACATTCCCCCCCACCAGAGCCCGGCGTAGCGAGCCGCCGCCATCGACCACCAGTACACGACCACCTCCCGGCTCGGCCAGCGCTGCTCGCACCAGGCTGTTGTCGTCCAGACACTGCACGGTGCTGACCTCCCCCATAAAGCCGACATTCCCGCCATAGCTGTGGAACACGGGCGGCAGCACACGGAAATCGCTGCTGTCATCGCTGATATGCGCATCGCACAAATCGCAGGTGCTGAAGCCAAGAGAAGCCGAGGAATCGCTCATGAAAATCTCCACAGAACCAAGTCTCCCGCATCTTGCCCTGAGCACCTGACATAGCACAAGCACCAGCGGACACACACAGAGAGCAACTTTTTCACAACACTCTCGGGGAAAAACCCGTGAAAACGGACACTAAAGGGCCTGAGAGCAACAAATCGAGGCAAAAAAACAGCCCACTAGCTTGGAAGAGCGATTTTTTGCCATTAGCATCAGACTCAGCCAGTGGATTGCAGCTGTATTTCGCTGGTGATAAGTCCACTACCCAATTAGGAATAAGCAATATGGCAACTGCAAAGAAGGCACCCGCTGCAGCACCGGCAGCAGCTCCCGCCGCTAAGAAGCGCACTCCCAACGCTGCCTTCATGAAACCCCTGACCCCCAGCGCCGCTCTGGCTGCCGTGGTTGGCAAGGATCCCCTGCCCCGTACTGAAATCATCAGCAAGCTGTGGGTCTACATCAAGGCCAACAACCTGCAAGACGCTGCCAACAAGCGCATGATCAACGCCGACGCCAAGCTCAAGGAAGTCTTCGGCAAGCCCCAAGTCTCCATGTTCGAGATGGCCGGCCTGATCGGCAAGCACGTCAAGTAAGCACTGCGCTTGCGCTGACCACAAAAAAGCTGGCCCGAGCCAGCTTTTTGTATTTCTGAGGCAAGTGTCGCGTACAGGCCGACGCGACTGGGACGGCTTTACCGCAGCAATGCATGCGTGCATGCCTCGGTCTCGACGCCGACGGAATCACGGCCGCGAACGCTGGTCAGGACGGAACCGGCCGGCAGATCTTTCCGACAACCGCGCGGCCCACCGATTGTCGCGGCCCTCACGAAGCTGACCCCGGGCTATCTCCGCCATCGTGCCCCGCCATGCTTGCACCCTGAACCGCACATTCCTGCAAGACTGCAGTTGCCGGGCAGCCAGGACATGGGCTCCACAGGCATGGAGACGCGTGCGCACGTTCGGGTCTCGGTGCGGCGAACGCCTCCCCGGCAGCCCCGGCCATGGGAGGTGCACAAGCTTGAGCGCTGTCCCTCAGTAACCGTCCAAAGCCGTCACGACGCCGGCAATGCCCATGAGACATCCGCAGAGGAGACCGGCCAAGAAAATCAGTGCTGCAATTCCAAAGCTCATTGAACGCCTCTCCTGCCGCGCAGAGCAGTGTGATTGCGGCACGCCGTGCGACTCATGGAGCCCCCCTTGCGATACGCGCGCCCCCTCCTTCTGGGCGTGTGCTGTGCAGTGCATGGCGCTCGTTGACAGGCGGCCAGAGCATGTCGACGGGCATGCCTGTGACTTCTGCAATGCGCTGTCGAATGCGGGCCGATACCGCACGACCGCTGATGACTTGCGACACGCTGCTGTTGGCCACGCGCATTTCGGACGCCAATGCCGCGGGGGAAATGCCTTTCATGCGCAGCGCCGCTTTGATTTGCTCGGGATGCATCTGGTAGCCTTTCGCCTAATTATTTAGGTTAAAGCACGTCGTCGTGCTTTTGGCGAATTATGGGAAAGATTTCTTTCCCATGCAATACACCTTGGACAAATTTTTATGACCCTAGGGGAACGGCTGCGCGAAGAAAGAAACCGGCTGGGCATGAGCCAGCCAGCCTTCGCTGCACTTGCTGGCACTACGAAGCAAACTCTTTTTTCCTGGGAATCCGGCAAGACAGCGCCGGATGGCTTTCAGATGACCGCGCTGAGCGCACACGGAGTGGACCTGTTGTATGTGCTGGCAGGACACCGCACACCGGCAGTTCACCCTGCAGAGGCTTTGTCAGACGATGAACTCCGCCTCCTTCACGGGTATCGCAGGTGCAATGCGGATGGAAGGCAGCACCTCATACGATCCGCAGAACTGCTGTCTGCGGCACATGCCATGTCCGCCGAAGACCGCAAGCAGGCCCTCCAGGATCGGCCACATCGACCGGGTGAAGACGCCCTCTGATCCGTCCTGCCCGATGTCCGAGCGGTGCGGCACCTATAGGATGCGGTGCAGTCCTGCTCCAAGACGGTGACAGGGCCTGCTGCCATCCCCCCGCCTGGACGTGCTCAGTACACATCGCGTCGGTAGCGGCCCGAGCCCAACAGCTCGGTCACCTTGGCCTCGCCCAGAATGGCCTGCAGCGTCAGATGCACGCCTTGACCCATGCCGTTCAGGCTGCCGCAAACATAGATGGCCGCACCACGCTCCACCCATTGCCGGACTTCCTCTGCATGACTGCGCAACAAATCCTGCACATAGCGCGAATCCTTGCCGTTGCGCGACCAGGCCTGATCCAGCCGTGCCAGTCGGCCTTGCCTGAGCCATGCGCCCAGTTGATCGGCAAATAGCGCGTCATGTTGTGGACTGCGCTCTCCGAACAACAGCCATTGATCACTTAGCTCTTGCTGCACACGCGCCTTGATATGGCTGAGAAGGCCCGCCAGGCCCGAGCCATTGCCGATCAGAATCAGCGGCCGCCCGGCGTTGTCACCGAGCCTGAAGCCGCAGTGCTCGCGCAAGGTCAACGGCAGCACATCTCCCTCGGCCATGCCACAGCACAGCCAGTGCGACGCAAGGCCCGGCGAACCATCGGCGCGCGTGCTCTCGCGCACCAGCAGTTGCAGGCTGCCGTCGGCCGTGATTGAGGCGATCGAGTAGTCGCGCGCGCGCTCAGGGTCGGCGGGCACGCACAGAGACACCAGATCGCCCGACTCCCAGTGCGGCAGCTCGCCGGACTGCGGCGTCCACTCCAGCAGGTATAGCGCCCCGCCCTGGCTGCCGGGATTGAGCAAACGCCGCCGACTGAGCACAAAAGGCATGCTGACCGGCGCCTGCAACCAGTCCGAGTCCAGTTCCTTAGCGGGCGCAGACTCGCCCAGCAAGTCCTGTCGCATCTGAGTGACCTGGGTCTGCCAGCTCTGCAAGCTCGAGGCATCCATATTGTCCACGCAGACCAGATCGCTGCGCGCGCCGCTGGTCTGCAACCACTCATGCACTTTCACACCAAACGCACAGAACTCCTGGTATTCACGATCACCCAGCGCCAGCACCAGGCTTTGGTGCTGGGTCAGCGCAGGCTGCGTGGCCATGAGCTGCTGCACAAAGCCCAGCGCATGGTCGGGCGCATCGCCCTCGCCTGTAGTGGATAGCAGCCACAGGCTGTGCTCGAATTGCTGCAGCAGCACGGCCGTCAGTTTTTCCACGGGCAGCAGACGCACCTGCAGACCGCCGTCGACCAGCATCTTGCCCGTGGCGCGTGCCAGCGCCTCGGCCTGCCCCGTCTGGCTGGCATAGGCGACCAGAACGGCAGGCGCAGCGGCATCGCCCTGCGAGGCATTGCTCTCGGCCTCATCGGCCAGGCGCTGCCTGCGTACCTTGGTGCCAATACCCCAGCACATGCCTGCGTAGGCGGCTACCAAACCCATAGCCCCATAAATGCGCTCGGGCGTCAAAATCCATTCCACTGTCATGCCTCAAATAGGTTGATCCAGGCCGGTGTCTTGAGCACCTGTCTGCGGGCCTCATTGTCATCGGGTGCGAGATGCGATGTGAGCACGGCCGCAATCTCATGTTGACGGGCAAAGTCCATGCCTTGCTGCGGACCCAGCACCGTGAGCACGGTGGCCAGCGCATCGGCGTGCATGCATTCCTCATGGAACACGGTCACGCTGGCCAGATCATGCGTCACCGGCCAGCCCGTGCGCGGATCCAGCGTGTGCGAATAGCGCCTGCCAGCCTGCGTGAACTGATGCCAGAAATCGCCCGAGGTGGCAAATGCGCCCTCCCTGCAGGCCACGACCAGCGACTCGGACTCGACAGAACCGCCCGTGCCCAGTTGCACCTGCCAGGGCCGCCCATCAGGGCGCGCCCCCCAGCTACGCAGCTCACCGCCGATTTCGAACATGCCCGCAGCCCAGCCAGCCGCCTGCAGCTTTTGCACCGCCCAATCCACGGCAAAGCCCTTGGCAATGCCGCAAAAATCCAGCTCAAGACCACCGCTCTGCTGCAACTGCCGGGTCTGTGCATTCCAGCGCAGATGGCCATGGCCGCTGGTCTTCAGCAAGCGTTCGATCTCATCGCTGGCAGGTGCCTGCCCTGAATGCGGCTGCAACGGGTTCTGACGCGGCCCGAACCCCCATAGCGAGACCAGCGCTCCCATGCCGGGGTCCATCGCTGCGCCTGAAAGCTTTGCCCAATGCAAGGCCGCTTCCAGAACCTGAGCAAACTCCGCCGGAACTACATGCATTTCACCGGGACTTGAACGATTGAACCGGGTGATCAGCGAATCCGCCTCCCAGTTGCTCATCTGGGCAATGACATCCTCAAACACCTGCTCCAGCAGGGCCTGCACCGGCTCCGTGGGCAGGTAATCAGGATTGAGCAGGCGCAGCGACCAGTGGGTGCCCATGGTCTTGCCGGACAGGCGGTGAATACGCCCGTCCTGCTGGTGCTGCAGGCTTGCAGGTCTCCAGCGCTGCACACCAAAGTCCAGCGCCGGCGTCCGGGGACAAGCCTGACTCTGTGCCGCCGACGAGGGTAGTTGCCAGAGACTGGCATCAAAGCGTACGCGGGGGGGTGTGGGCATGGGCATCCAGACAAAGACGAAAACAGCAGCAAAAACAACGACGCGCCCGTAGCGGGCGCGCGTATTCAGTCCATCAAGCGCCAACGCTTAAGGCAGGACTTCCAGAGTCGCGATATAGCCCAGGCGGCGCTCCGTTGCCTTGGCAATGCTGGTCTTCTTGTCCGTGGCATCGGCATTCAGCCAGAACAGACCTGCACGGGGGAACTTGATCTTGACCTGACCCTTGGCATCGGTCTTGAGCTTCATGGCGTCCACACCGTCGCGATAGCGAATACCGTCGGCCACCAGCTCCAGTTCCAGATCCGCAGCGGGCTTGCCGTCAAGATGGAATTCGAAAGTCGCCTCTTCGCTGGCCACCAGGTCATTGGGGTGAGTCACAGGCTTGAGCTCCAGACCCTTGCCGGTCAGCGCCAGCGCCGAAGGCTTGCCCAGAGACACAAAGGTTTCCATGCGGCGCAGATTCTCGGTCACGCGCACTTCCTTGGCATCGGCAGGAATCTGCTTGAGCACTTCCTCCACCGAACCGCGCAGGCGCTTGGGCTGGCCGTTGGCATCCTTGTAGCCGCCCATCACGCCGGTCATCAGCATGGTGACGCGGTAGGTACCGGTCTTTTCTGGCTTGAAGTCGAACATGCTGCGCAACTCGCCCTTGGCGACATTCTTCATTTCCACGGCCGCGCCATCGGGTGCGGTCACCTTGACGGCTTCCAGACCCAGCGGACGGTGGTTGAAGAAGAACACATCGTTGGACACGGCCGCATCCACCGTCACCCAGTCGGACTTGGACAGCACGGTGCTGGAAGGCTTGAACCACAGATCATGTGCCTGGGCGCCCAGGGCAGCCAGAGCCAGAGTTGCAGCGACGATGGCACGAGTTTGGAACTTCATATCAGGTCCTTGAAAACAGAAAGGGTGACAAATCCGAAAATGAGGCGAGGCCCAAGCCAGGAACACCAAGCAAGAGCCGCCTCGCAGCGAAGGTGTTGTTCCCCTCCGCGAAGCAGAGAGGGGGAAGGCGCGGAGCGCCTCAGGGGGTGATCAAGGCTTCAATTCCAGCTTGATCGCGCCCAGCTCGGTACTGCCATTGGCGCTCAGGCTGGTGGCCTGCTTGACGGGCCACTCGAAGGGAATGGACACCAGCTCGCGGCCACCGACTTCACGTGCGGCTTCCACCATCAGCTTGTACTGGCCGGGAGCCAGCTGGGGCAGCGGGTTCTTGCCTTCGGCAAAAGACAGCGCATGGGTGCCCACGGGCTTGGTCGGCTGGGTCACACCATCGATGGGAAAGCTCAGCTCGCGGCCGGTACGACGCCACCACTGGCGCATGTCCTTGAGCCACTTGGTGCCCTCGGCATTCTTCATCTTCACGTCATACCAGACGGACAGATTGGCAGCCACGCCGCCGTCGGCCTTTTCCAGCCACACGGCGACATAGGGCTTGTGGTATTCGGCCACCTGCAACTGGGGCACGGTCACAGCCACATTCATGCCGCCCGCGATTGCCGGCAGGCCCACCACGGCGCTCAGCGCCACCGTGGTCTTGAAAATCCGCTTCGCCATTTTTTCTTCCTTCACAAAATTCTTGGGCTCAATGCACGAGCAGCAACACCAGCAAGGCGGGCAGCACCAGACCCAGGCCCACCATGGGCCAGGTCATGGGGCGGCGCTGCGCATGCATCTTCAGGATCAGCAGACCCGTGATGCAAAACACCAGGCAGCCAATCGCAAAGACGTCTATGAACAGGCTCCAGGCTCCGCCCGTATTGCGCCCCTTGTGCAAGTCGTTGAGGTAGGAGATCCAGCCCCGGTCGGTCTTCTCGTACTCGACCGAGCCCTCCTTCAGGTCCACACGCAGCCAGGCATCGCCACCCGGGCGCGGCATGGGCACATAGGCCTCGTCTTCGCTCCACTCCACGGCAAAATCCTTGGCACTGACCTTGATCTGCTGAGCCAGCCAGCCATCCACCTCGGCAGGCAAGCCCACGGCATTCTTGTCCGCCGCTTCCACGCCCTGCTTCTGGGCTTGTTGCAGTTTTTCGAGCAGATCCGGGGGCAGTTGCGCATCACGCGATTCGACCTTGGGCTTGGACTCGATCTGCCCGGCGTGATTCAAGGTGAATCCCGTCACGGCAAACAGCAGCATGCCGATCAGGCAGATGGCGGAGCTGATCCAGTGCCACTCATGTAATTTTTTGAGCCAGTACACCCGCTGCGGGGCGTTGGAGGAAGCCGCGGTCATTCAGAACTTTCTGGGATTGCGTTGCCGCCGGGCCGGGCCGAGCCGACCTTTGGGACATAGCGCCACAAGGCCAGTCCTTGCTTGCGCAGCAAGGCGGCATTCTAGTTGCGCAAATTCTAAATGCATCTCACTTTTATTTACTTTACTTGACGTAAACAAAGCGCCCTCGCGCCCAGGGCTTTTGCCAGCTCAGCAAACCCGTGGCTCGACCGATTCCGGCGATCCGCTGCACGCCCTCCACTCAACAATCTGTTGCCTCACTGCAACAAAACGTAGATTGCCGATACTCATTATTGAATGGTATCGAGAATTATTATCAATATCACCTAGAATCCGCACGCTTTTTCAAAAAATCGACTCTTCATCAAAAGCATGTCCAACAACCATCTGACCCCGACCGACTCCAACGGCTTGCGCTGCGAGCTCAAGCAAATCGTGATTGCCGCAGGCCTGTGCCTGATTGGCGCCAGCGCGATGGCTCAGCAGGAAACCACCTTGTCCACCGTGAATGTGGAAGCCGCTGCCGAGTCCAGCTTCAAGACCGAAGCCAGCCCTCAAGGCAAGTTCACCGCTCCCCTGCTGGACACGCCCAAGACCGTTCAGGTCATCAATGAAGAGATCATCAAGCAGACCGGCGCCACCAGCCTGCAAGACGCTCTGCGCTCCACCCCCGGCATCACCTTCGGCAACGGCGAAGGCGGCAACCCCACCGGCGACCAGCCTTTCATCCGCGGCATGGACGCCCAGTCCAGCACCTTTGTGGACGGCATGCGCGACATCGCCGCTGGAACCCGCGAACTGTTCAACGTCGAGGCCGTGGAAGTCATCAAAGGCGCCGACTCGGCCTATGCTGGTCGCGGTGGTGCAGGCGGCTCCATCAATATCTCCACCAAGAAGGCCAAGAACGAGAACTTCATCTCCGGCGACGTGGGCCTGGGCACCGACAACTATCTGCGCGGCACGCTGGACATCAACCGCAAGATCAACGAGACCACCGGCATTCGCCTGAACGCCATGGGCCACAGTGCCGACGTGCCCGGCCGCAATGGTCCTGACAACAAGCGCTGGGGCATTGCCCCCACCGTGACCTTCGGCATGGGCACAGCCACCGAAGTGACCCTGTCCTGGCAGCATCTGCAGACTGATGACATGCCTGATGGTGGTGTGCCTTATTTGTACCGCAATAGCACCGCATCAAACTTCAACGGCAACAAGACAACTCCTGACGCCACGAGCCTTCCCGGTGGCAGCACCGTGCGCCCCTCATACGGCTCCGATCGCTCCAACTGGTACGGCATGAATAACCGTGACTACCAAAAGGAAAAGAGCGACCTGTTCACCGCCGCTATTGAACACAAGTTCACAGATACCAACAAGATCCGCAACAGCCTGCGTTACAGCAAGAGCAAACAGGACTATGTCTGGACCCAGCCTGACGACTCCAAGGGCAACGTGCTTGCTGGCTATGTCTGGCGTCGTGGCAACTTCCGCTTCTCCGATGTGGAAACGCTGCAAAATGTAACGGAGTTCACCGGCAAAGAGCAAACAGGTTCGGTTGGCCACTCCTACGCTTTTGGCCTGGAGCTATCCAAAGAAAAATCCGATGCATACTCGGGCGCTATTCAAGACGGCAAGACGGCCAACTGCACTACATCAAACATGTGGTGCACGCCTCTGAACAGCCCAGACGCGTCGACGCCATGGAACTACGCGTGGGACAAGGGGCGCTCTACCCGAAACAAGATCGACACCATCGCACTCTATGGCTTCGACACATTGAAATTCAATGAGCAGTGGCTGCTTAACGCGGGCCTGCGCGTTGATCATTACAAAACATCCTCATACGCTCCCGAATACACCAACCCGCTGACCGCCGCGAAGTCAGACCTGCTTGACCAGTCCCGCAGCGACACATTGTTTAACTACCAGTTGGGCGTGGTCTACAAGCCTGCATCCAATGGCAGCATCTACGCCAATATCGGAACCTCTTCCCGCCCTGGCGGCTCCTCTTTGGGTAATGGCAGCGAAGATTTGGCAATCACATCCGACGCACTTGCCAGCCTGAAGCCGGAAAAGACCAAGTCCATCGAACTGGGCACCAAGTGGGATCTACTGAACAAGAAACTGAACCTGAGCGCTGCAGTTTTCCGCAACGAAGTGACAAATGTCCGCATCACTGAAAACGGCATCACTTACATGGGCGGTAACAAGGAAGTAAATGGTCTGGAGCTTGGCTTCACGGGCCAAATCCTGTCCAACCTCAGCGTGTTCGGTGGCTATACCTATATGGATAGCGAACAGAAGAACATGGGTGTCGGCAATATCGCCAATGGCCTGCCCTTCATCAATACACCTAAGCACAGCTTCAGCCTGTGGACCAGCTACAAACCCATGCCCAAGCTGACTCTGGGTCTGGGCGTCTATGCTCAAAGCAGTGTGAATGCCTCGTACGTCAAGTCCACCGTAGATGGCGGCATCGTGACCAAGGGTGCTTCCGGCTATGCCCGTTATGACGCGATGATGGCCTACCAGATCGACAAGAACCTGAGCTTCCAGCTGAACGTCTACAACCTGGGCAACAAGGTGTACTACACCGGCGTGCGCTCGCCTCATTACGCCAATATGGGCGCCGGCCGCTCGGCCGTGGCTTCGCTCAAGTTCACGTACTAATTCATGTACTGACAGGAGCAATGACAGTCCTGCCTGCGCTTGATCTGGCGCAGCCTGGCTGCAAACCATGCCCCAAAGCCCCGCAGGCTCCTGATGCCAGCGGGGCTTTTTACATGCACACTTGGCGGATCAAGCGCATTGTCGCTGGCTCGCAAAGCCTGATCTTCGCCATCAAAACCATAGCTGATAGCGCCTTTCCATAAATGTTTTCAACCCAATAAATCATTGAAAGCTATAGGCATCAAGCGCTACCAGCTATGGTTAATGATGTAACCCGGATCATCAACAAATAGATATCGCCTCACTCCCGCCATGTTGCTACGCATCCCCTGCCTGCTCACCCCCGATGAAGTACGCCACTGCCGTCAGGCGCTGGAAGCCGCCAGTTGGCAGGACGGAAAGACCACGGCCGGCCACGTGGCCGCTCAGGTCAAGAGCAATCTGCAGCTGCCGCTGGACAGCAAGACCGGCCAGCAGATAGGCGATCTGATCCTGGACCGGCTGGGCCGCAACCCGCTGTTCATGTCGGCAGCCCTGCCGCTCAAGGTCCTGCCGCCGCGCTTCAATCGCTATGAGGGTGGAGGCACTTATGGCAACCATATCGACAACGCCTTCTTCACCATTCCGGGCACGGCCATCAAGGTCAGAACCGATGTCTCCACCACGGTGTTCTTCAGCGACCCCGACGAATACGAAGGCGGCGAGCTGATGGTGGAAGACACTTTCGGCCAGCAAAGCGTGAAGCTCGCGGCCGGCGATGCCATCGTCTACCCTGGCACCAGCTTGCACCGAGTCAACCCCGTGACGCGCGGCACGCGCTATGCCTCGTTCTTCTGGACGCACAGCCTGGTCAAGTCGGCGGAGCAGCGCCGTCTGCTGTTTGATCTGGACCAGAGCATTCAGCAACTCACGCAAGAGCAGCCCGAGCATCCGCGCATCGCCGCCCTCTCGGGCACCTATCACAATCTCTTGCGCATGTGGTCTGAAAGCTAGCCCCCTGGGAGACGACAGCCTGAGCTGCTGGGTAGCCCTCGCCGGCTGTCTCCCCCCTACACTGCGCCTGCTTTGCTGCCTCGCCCCCATCCAACCGGCTTGATTTATGACTGTTGAACCTTTGAATGCCGCTGGCCAGCCCGTCAAACCGCCACTGACGCAGATTTCCGCGCAGATAGGCTCCCTGGCGGACTACGCCCGGCTGGCCCGCGAGCATATGGAGGCTCAGGCCTGGGCCCACCTGGAAAGCGGTGCGGACCAGGGTCTGACTCTGGCCCACAACCGCCAGGCCTTCGACCGCATCCGTCTCTGTCCTGAGCCGCTGGCCGATCTGTCGGCCGCGCATACGCGGCAAAGCCTGCTGGGCCAGAGTCTGGACTGGCCGTTGCTGCTGGCACCAGTTGCCTATCAACAGCTGGCGCATCCCGAAGGCGAGCTCGCCACGGCGCGCGCGGCCATGGCCATGCGCACCGGCATGGTGGTCAGCACTCTATCCAGTTGCACGCTCGAAGAAATCGCCCAGGCCGCGCAAGCTGCAGCGCAGGAGCTGGGGCGCAGCGGCCCGCTGTGGTTCCAGCTCTACCAGCAGCCAACGCGCGAGCACACGCTGCAGCTGATTCGCCGCGCCGAAGATGCCGGTTATCAGGCCCTGGTCTGGACGGTGGACGCCCATATCAAGCGCTCCAGCTACCCGCTGCCGCCAGGCGTGGAGGCCGTCAATCTGCGTGGCATGCCCCAGCAACGGCAGACCGGCGATCTGATGAGCGAGCACATTCTGTTCGGCAGCGAGCTGGCCCGAGGCGCGCCTACCTGGGACGACCTGGTCTGGCTGCGTCAGCAAACCCGGTTGCCGCTGATCATCAAAGGTCTGCTCTCGGCCCGCGCCGCCGCGCAAGCCGTGGAACTGGGGGCCGATGCCATCGTGGTCTCCAACCATGGCGGGCGAGTGCTGGACACCGCCGTCTCCCCCCTCGAAGTGCTGCCTGCCATTCGCGCGGCCACGCCTGCCCATATCCCGCTGCTGATGGATGGAGGCGTGCGCCAGGGCACCGATGTGCTCAAGGCCATCGCCCTGGGTGCCAGTGCCGTACTGCTGGGCCGGCCGCAAATGCATGCCCTGGCGGTGGCCGGCATGCTGGGGGTGGCACATATGCTGTATCTATTGCGCGCCGAGCTGGAGCTGGCCATGGCCCAGACCGGCTGCGCCAGCCTCGATCAGATCGGGCCCCGGCTTTTAACCACTTGCTGATTGTGCGTAATTTGGCGGCATGCATTGCAAATGCGATGGATTCTCATTTATACTCCGCCTATTACATCAATAGCCAGCAACAACTGCCTGTAGCCATGATCGTCTGTGTATGCCGCCGGGTTTCTGACCGAGAAATAGCACGCCACGCGCATGCGGGGATGAGCTTTGACGAAATCCAGTTTGAATTGGGTGTTGCCACACAATGCGGGCGCTGCGAAGGCTGCGCACGTGATGTCGTCGCCCAGTGCAGTGCAAGCCATCCGATCGCGGCCATCCACAACGAAGCGCAATCCTGCGCGTCGGTGCAGACGGTTCAGCTTGCCACCAATATTCTGGAAAGCAAAGCATGGCCCACCTCTCCGTCCTCTCAGCCGTCTTTGGCAGTCTGATTCTCGTGATGGTATGCACCTGGTGGATCCTGCGTGAATGATGCGATCCTGTCTGCGTGCCCTGCTTCCTGTGCCTGCTATTGCCGGTTGACCAGCGCTTTTCCTTTCTGATCCCAGCCTGCGCTGGTTGCTCTTCTCGTTCTTATGTCCCAGTCTGATCGATTTGCACCTGCCAGCGGCCCGAGCCGCAATATGGCAGTTGCTGGTGCTGTGGTTGTCGTGCACGCTGCCGCCCTGTGGGCCATGCAGCATGGCCTGGCACAGCAAAAGCCGCCAGAGATAGTGATTCCCGCCAGCGTGATTGCCCAGTTTGTGGCACCGCCGGCTGCCGAACCTGCCCCGCCGGCCCCTCCCCCTCCACCCAAGCCTCCGGCGCCAGCGCCCAAGCCCGAGACCAAACCGCAGCCCAAGCCCGAGGTCAAGAAGGCTCCGCTGCCCAAGGCCATCAAGGACCCGACACCGGCACCGGCTGCACCTCAGGGGGCATTGGAAGACAGCGACAGCAAACCGGACAAGACACCGCCGGCACCACCCGCGCCCCCGGCACCTCCGGCTCCGCCTGCGCCTCCCGCACCACCAGCTCCGCCCAAGATCGAGCAGCCATCAAGCAATGCTGCCTATCTGAACAACCCAGCTCCCGCTTATCCTTCGGTCAGCAAGCGCATGGGTGAACAAGGCAAGGTGCTGCTGCGCGTCTATATCAACGAGCAGGGCCAGCCCGAGAAAATCGAAATCAAGCAGTCCAGCGGGTTTGACCGCCTGGATGACGCCGCCGTCAACACCGTGCGCCAGTGGAAGTTTGTCCCCGGCAAGCGCAACGGCGTGGCCGAACCCATGTGGCACATCGTGCCCATCAACTTTGTTCTCAAATAAATCTGCAGTTCTCAGGAGTACCCATGGAATCCCAATTCGGCATTGCCCACGTCTGGACACAGGGCGACTTCGTGACCAAAGGCGTGGCCATCATCTTGCTGGTCATGTCGGTGGCCTCTTGGCTGGTTATCATTCTCAAGGCGCTGGATATTGTGAAATTCAAGAAGTTCGCCACCCAGGCGCAGGACTTCTGGCACAGCCCCGATCTGGCCACCGGCCTGGAAAAGCTGGGTGACGACAAGCAGAACCCCTTCCGCTTCATGGTGCTCGAAGGCCGTGAAGCCTCCGCCCACCACCGCAAGACCAGCGTCCACCTGCATGACACGCTGGACATCAGCGACTGGGTGACCCGCTGCCTGCGCAACGGCATCAACGAATTCACGGCCCGCCTGCAATCCGGCTTGGCCATTCTGGCCTCCGTGGGCTCGACCGCCCCCTTCATCGGCCTGTTCGGCACCGTCTGGGGCATCTACCACGCTCTGGTGGCCATCGGCATGTCCGGCCAGTCATCCATCGATAAGGTGGCCGGCCCCATCGGCGAAGCGCTGATCATGACCGCTCTGGGCCTGGCCGTCGCCATCCCCGCCGTGCTGGGCTATAACGCTCTGGTACGTGGCAACAAGGGCATTTTGAACGCCCTCAACAGCTTCGCCCACGACGTGCACGCCTACTTCGTGACCGGTGCCCGCGTTTCCGTGGACGGCCAGGTCTCTGGCAATGTGCTGCCCCTGAAGAAAGGCGCCTAAGCCATGTCATTCGGAACCATGGACGATGGGGACAGCGATGATGTGATGAACGAGATCAATATGACGCCTCTGGTGGACGTCATGCTGGTTCTGCTCATCATCTTCATCATCACCGTGCCCGTGATGAAACACTCGGTCAACGTGGACCTGCCTCGCGCCACCAACCAGCCCGAGGACACCAAGCCTGCCACCGTGCAGCTGGGCATCACGGCCGACGGTAAATATTCCTGGAACGGCCAGGAAATCAGTGACGAGCAACTGGAGACCAATCTTCAGACCGAGGCCGTCAAGGAGCCGCAGCCCGACCTGCATATCCGCGGCGACAAGGAAGTGCGCTACGAGCGCGTGGCCCAGGCCATGGCCGCCGCCCAGCGCGCTGGCGTCAAGAAAATAGGCTTTGTGACCGACCCATCCAAATAAGCCCATGCTTGCAAAAACGGCCCTCAGGGGCCGTTTTTTATTGTGGAACCTGCATCAAAACAGCACTCAAGCCGCCCGGCACAGGCACAAACTGCTGATGGACCGCAGGCAAAAATCCTCAGATACGGCTGGACAGATTCCACATGAAAAATAAATGGCAGTTTTTTTTGCGAATGAGATTAAGTATCACTTGCTTTTCAATTGAGAATTGTTATCATTACACCAGTTTTTGATCTTAAGGAATCACGGCATGTCTGCACCGCTTGTTGCGACCTCACAGCCCAACAACCGTAGCACCCCCTCCATGGCTGCTGCAACCCCCTCAGCCGCTTCCGGCTCCAGCCTGGGCCTGGACAGCGCCCTGCTGCTCAACGGCCAGAAGGCAGTCACCATCCTGCACAACGGCACTCCTTATCGCCTGCAGGCCACCAAGCTGGGCAAGCTCATTCTGACCAAATAAACCGTTTCATCGTGGGGCGACACCGCAAGTGTCGATTCGCCAGCCATAGTCGTTGTAGAGCACCTGCCCTCTCTTGTGCTCACACTTCACATAGCCACGCGTTTTTTCCTCATTCGCAACCCGCCAAAACAAAACCCCTGCGCGCATCAAGCGGCAGGGGTTTTGTTTTGGACTCTGCCGCTGCAGCGGCAGAAATCAAGCCATTACAGGCCCAGGGCTGCGATGCCGGCCTTGGCAACCTGTGCGTCTTCGTTGGCCTTCACACCCGAGACACCCACAGCGCCCAGCACCTGACCGTCCTTGATGATGGCCACGCCACCTTCGAGCAGACCGTCCACAAACGGAGCGCTCAGGAAAGCGGTACGACCATTGTTGATCATGTCTTCAAAAGCCTTGGTGTCCTTGCGGCCCACGGCTGCAGAGCGTGCCTTGGCGGGGGCGATATGCGAAGAGATGGGAGCAGCACCATCCATACGCTGCAACAGCAGCAGATGGCCGCCGTCGTCCACGATGGAGATCGTCACGGGCCAGTTGTTCTTCAGTGCTTCAGCTTCGGCAGCCGCAGCGATGGCTTTCACATCGGCCAGTTCGAGTTCGTGCTTGGTCTTCATGAGATAAAAAGCTCCGTTGGATTGTCAATGCAGCAAGCATATTCTGTACTTTGCAGGCAAAAGTAGATGCGATGTGAAAAACATTCCATCCTAAAACTGCCGCATTGCAACGGGGTATTGCAAAGGCTTCTCAAGACCCCCACCTAGAATGACAATGTTTCAACACACAATTCCTGAAGGAGGAATGGCTACATGAACGAACAAGTCACCACACTGGGCTCTGCGGGCTACGGTGTCTCGCAGCAAGAGCGCAACCGTGTCTTGCGCAATACCTACTGGCTGCTGGCACTCAGCCTGATCCCCACCGTGCTGGGCGCTTGGCTGGGCGTAGCCACTGGCATGACTCGCGCGCTAACGGGCGGCGTGGGCCTGATCGTGTTCATGGTCGGCGCCTTCGGCTTCATGTTCGCGATCGAAAAGACCAAGCACAGCGCCGCTGGCGTGCCCGTGCTGCTGGCCTTCACCTTCTTCATGGGCCTGATGCTATCGCGCCTGATCGGCATGATCCTGGGCTTCTCCAACGGCACCCAGCTGATCATGACCGCCTTTGCCGGTACCGCTGGCGTGTTCTTCGTGATGGCCATGCTGGCCACCGTGATCAAGCGCGACCTGTCGGGCATGGGCAAGTTCCTGTTCGTGGGCGCTCTGGTGCTGATGGTAGGTGCCATCATCAATGTCTTCGTGGGTTCCACCGCAGGCATGATGGCCATCTCCATGCTGGCCATCGGCATCTTCTCCGCCTACATGCTGTATGACCTCAAGCAGATCATCGACGGCGGCGAAACCAACTACATCAGCGCCACCCTGGCCCTGTATCTGGACCTGTTCAACGTGTTCCAGAGCCTGCTGGCCCTGCTGGGTATCATGGGCGGCGACCGCGACTAAACCTCGCCACCACTCAAGCAAAAAGGAGTGCCTTGCGCACTCCTTTTTGTTTCCAGTAACCTTGACGTCAAGCGCGGTCATCGCATTGATGGATATTTCAGTCATGGCCTAAATTTCCGACTGCCGCTGCCGATAAGCAGACAAGATGAAGCCAAACCACCTTCCCCGCGCACTTGCCATTGCCCTGCTGCCTCTGGTACTGGCAGGCTGCAAGATTGAAGACATTCCGGGCCTGGGTCCAGACCCACGCACCGTGGCGCGCGAGTCCGAAGCCAAGGCCATTGGCGGTGCCTGTAGGCATGCCATGCGCGGGCTGGAGGATTGCTACGTCCTCAACCCCAAGGCACCCAAGGCGCTTGTGTTTGCGGGCTGGAAAGACATGGATGAATACATGCGCTCCAACAAGATCGAAGGCGTGCCTTCCGTACTAGGTCAGAGCTCAGCCGAAAAGCGCAGCACTGCGGAGCCAGAAAACAGCGCCGGTCGCAACCGCAGCTGAAGTCGCTTGTGCCAGGCCCGGATCATGAGTTCCGGGCCAGTGCCAGCCAACGCCCGCACAGGCCGTAGCAACACTGCTACGGCCTTTTTCATGCTCGACATCTCTCACGCCAAGCTTTTCGGATGTCATATTTCTTTTACGGACTTTGAATACAAACAATTCTCATTTATATTCATTGACTATTGATTCCATTCTTAGCCGCACATACGCGCATCCCAGCGACGAGTTCTGTTGTGCTCTCAACCATGGGGACAAGACTGCCGTGCCAGATGATGACTTCAACCAAATACGCCTTGAGCATGAGGCCCTCATGCTGACCTACATGGAAGTGCAGACCCGCTGCACGGCACAGATGCAGTCGCTGGCACGGGAAGTCGAAGCACTCAGGCAGCAGCTCGTACAGCTCAGGGCCAAGGTCATTGTCCGCGACAGCGCGCTTGCCTGGGAACGTGAGCAGCGCCACGCCCTGGCCCAGGCGATGGCACTGGATCTGCTGCAGGAAACACCTCAACCCACAGTTGAACAGACAGTGTCCGGCGTCGACTGGCCTTTGGTTGAGGATACCGACAGCCAGGCCCTGTCCGAGCAGCAGCTACTGGAAGACAGTCTGCACGCCGCCGACCTGGTGATTTGCCAGACAGGTTGCATCAGCGACGGAGCCTACTGGCGCGTGAAGGATCACTGCAAGCGCACTGGCAAGACCTGCCTGCTGGTGGATCAGCCGACCGCCTTGCGGGTGGTTCGCATTCACCCATCGGGAGAGAACGGAAAGGTCGTTGCAGCCCAAGCCTGCATCGAGGGTACTTCATGAGCCACGGCACAGGAAAAACCTGGGCTGCAGATTTGCTGTCTGCCTGGAAGCAGCACACCCGCATGGCGCTGGCCGCAACGCTGGAGCATCGCCATCTCTCAGCACTTGGACACTACCGACATGCACAACAGCTTGGCTTGCAGTTGCTGGTCGCGGAGTCCGGCGATATTGCCGACGATGACCGTATCGCCGCTTATGTCGTTGCTCACCTGAATCTGGCAGATGCTCTCGTCGAAGCGGACCGGGCAGGAGCTGCATTTGAATGCCTGCATGAGGCACAGCAAGCCCTGATGCCATTTCTGCAGCAGGACTCCACCAGCCAGTCCCTGAGTCTGGCGATATACCGTCATCTGCCGCAGCTCCTGGCCGCGCAGGCTGAGCACGCGGCAGCACGGCCCCATAGCGCCTGCGGCATCTGCGCCCCAGCACCCGTCCACCTCGCCAGCAACAGGCACTCTCGCCTTGCCAGCTTCGAGTCCGTGCATTCATCACTGCACTGACTCCCTTCTCTCACTGCCAAGGCTTTTACTCATGAGCTACACCCTGCCCCCACTGGCCTACGACTACGCGGCGCTGGAGCCGCATATCGATGCGCAAACCATGGAGATTCACTACTCCAGGCATCACCAGACCTATGTCAACAACCTCAACACGGCGCTCGAAGGCAGCGAATACGCGCAATGGCCGCTGGACGATCTGCTCGTCAAGATCGAATCGCTGCCTCAGCCGCTTCGCCAGGCCGTGCGCAACAATGGCGGCGGCCATGCCAATCACAGCTTGTTCTGGCAAGTCATGTCTCCCAAAGGGGGTGGCCTGCCGCAGGGCGCTCTTGCGGCAGCCATTGACAGGGACCTGGGCGGCTTTGAGAACTTCAAGACCGAGTTCACCAAGGCCGCCATCAGCCGTTTCGGCAGCGGCTGGGCCTGGCTCAGCGTGGACCGCAGCGGCAAGCTGCATGTGGAGAGCAGCGCCAATCAGGACAATCCTCTGATGCCTGGCATTGGCAGCCGCAACACGCCGATTCTGGGCCTGGACGTCTGGGAACACGCCTACTACCTGAAATACCAGAATCGCCGTCCCGAATACATCGCTGCTTTCTACAACGTGGTGGACTGGAACGAAGTGGCACGCCGCTTCGCTACCGCCACCCAGCCTGGCAGGAGCTGAGCCATGGGCCCGGACGGACTGCAGAGCGCATCTTCAAGCCAATCGCCCCTGCCGCTCAGAACCCGGCTCGGGCTGCTGATCTCCGCAGCTGGTGCTCTGGTGCTTGCATCCATGGTCTGGAAGCAGCTGCAGAGCAATCCCGCAGCACTGAATGCACTGCTGGGCGGCAGTGTGGCGGCGCTGGCGACCGCCCTGGGCGCTTTGCCTGTGCTGCTGACCCAACATCCATCGGAGCGCACACAGGACACACTGTTTGGCTTTGGCGCAGGAGTGATGCTGGCCGCTTGCGCCTTTTCATTGATTCTGCCCGGACTGGAAGCCGCCAGGGCGGCCACCCCGAGCGGGAGCAGCGAATGGCTGGGCGGCGCCATGATCGGCATCGCCATTTTGCTCGGCGGTGCCGCTCTGCTGGCCATGGACCGTCTGCTGCCGCACGAGCACTTCATCAAAGGCCGTGAAGGCAACCATGCCCGCCAGTTGCGACGCACCTGGCTGTTTGTGATTGCCATCACCCTTCACAACCTGCCCGAAGGTCTGGCCATCGGCGTGGGCTATGCCGCCAACGAGGGGCTGCGCGCCAGCTCGCTGACGCTGGGCATTGCCATACAGGACGTGCCCGAGGGTTTTGTCGTCGCAGCCTCTTTGCTGGCTGCCGGCTATACCCGAGGCTTTGCGGTAGTGCTGGGCGCACTGACAGGGTTGATCGAGCCTCTGGGAGCCGTGATCGGCGCCATCGTGGTCAGCAGCTCCACCATGCTGCTGCCCTGGGGCCTGGGCTTTGCAGCCGGGGCGATGCTGTTTGTCATCAGCCACGAGATCATTCCGGAATCCCACCGCAAGGGCCATGAAGCCTGGGCCACCACGGGACTCATGCTGGGCTTTGTGCTGATGATGATTCTGGATACGTCCCTTGGCGGCTGAACTGCGCCGCGCAGGCGCAGTTCAGGTCATGCTCGCTTATGTGCGCTCGAAAACGGCCATGGATTCCACATGCGCCGTATGCGGGAACATGTTCACCACGCCCGCCGCCACACAGCGATAGCCGGCCTGGTGCACCAGCAAGCCTGCATCACGCGCCAGCGTGGCCGGGTTGCAGCTCACATAGACAATGCGCTTGGGGAACTGCCAGCTTTCCTGCCCCTCGGGCAGCGGAGGCAGCAAATCGGGCTGCTCTTCGCTGGCAACGCCGGTCTGCTTGGCGCCGATGCGGATCTGGTGAATATCGGCAAGTGCCTTGGACAGGGCAAACGCCCCTTCACGCGGAGGATCGACCAGCCACTTGTCGGAGTTGCCGTCGGCAATCAGCATGGCAGGCGTCATCTCGAACAGATTGCGCGCCACGAAGCTGGTGGGAGCCAGCTTGTCGTCTTCGCTGCGAGTGGCATTGTTGCCCGCGTAGTTCTCGTGCGAGCGCTTGACCAGGGTTTCCGAGCCTTCGATGCCCAGCACCTCGCGCGCCATGGTGGCAATGGGCAGCGTAAAGTTGCCAAGACCGCAGAACCAGTCGATGACGCGTTCGTCCTTTTTCGCATCCAGCAGACGCAGCGAGCGCGTGACCAGCACACGGTTGATATGCGGATTGACCTGGGTGAAGTCGGTGGGTTTGAACGGCATGGTGATGCCGAAGTCCGGCAGACCATAGGACAGCTGTGTGCCGCCTTCTTCCATCAGGTGCACGGTATCCGGACCCTTGGGCTGCAGCCACCACTGGACGTTCTGCTCGGCAGCAAAGTCGCGCAGGCGCTGCTTGTCGGCATCCGACAGAGGCTCCAGATGGCGCAGCACCAGGGCGGTGACATGGTCGCCGCAAGCCACTTCGATCTGAGGACAGGTTTCGCGCGCATCCATACTGGCGATCAGTGCGCGCATGGGCATGAGCATTGCGTCCACATGGGGCGGCAAAATCTTGCAGACCTCCATGTCGGCAATGTAGCGGCTCTTGCGCTCGTGGAAGCCCACCAGCACCTTGCCCTTCTTGGCCACATAGCGCACCGACAGGCGCGAACGGAAGCGATAGCCCCAGGCCGGGCCTTCGATGGGGCGCAGCAGCGTCTCAGGCTTGACCTTGGCCAGATGCCAGAGGTTGTCCTCCAGTACACGCTGCTTGATGGCGACCTGGGCCGCCACATGCAGATGCTGCATCTTGCAGCCACCACAGGCGCCGGCGTGCAGCCCGAAATTAGGGCAGCCGGGCGTCACGCGCTGCGAGGATTCGCGGTGGATTTCAGTCAGCGTGGCCGCTTCCCAGTTGTTCTTCTTGCGATGGGTGTTGGCGCTGACGATTTCACCGGTCAGGGCGCCGTCGATGAAGACCACCTTGCCATCGGGCTTGCGGGCTACACCCTGGGCATCCATGTCCATGGACAGCACTTCCAGCCAGCCCTCGGGCAGCGCCGGGGCATCAGACGGGACTTCGGGCAGGTTTTCGGGAATTTTGTTGTCGCGGGATTCACTCATGGTGCCCGATTGTCTCAGGCCGCCCCATACCCGAGAGCCGACCACGGCAAAAAACTGCATGGGCGCCCATATCAAGCGCCCAGCCGATAGGCCCTCTGCAAGGCAAAATCAAGCCTCAATGTGCCGCCGACTCTTGTCTGACAGCTATGCAATCAGAAGCGTTGCTCTTCACGCAGCCGGCGCTCGCGGCTATTGCGCGCCGCAGCAATCTGGGCGCGCTCGGCGATCAGGTTGACCTCGGTGGCACAGTTGTACTCGTCGAGCGAAAAAAACATGCGGGCTCCGGGGGCGAGTTGCGACACCGTCTGATGCAGGGGCAGAGACAGGTCGACCGGCGCCACATTGGAGCGATAGATCAGCTCGTTATTGGGTGCATAGACAAAATAGCAGGCAGCCGATGCGACCTGGGCCCCAGCACAGGCCGACAGAACCAAGGCGGCACGCAGGACGGATGCAGCGGTCATGAACTCTCCCTTCCCTGACGGGGCTCCATGCCCCTGTAATCCGGCTATTTTACGAGTAGCGACGCAGCGACCGGGTCGATGCGAAATTTCTTCATTGCAAGAAAATTGCTTGCAGCCATTCCCCCCTATGCGCACAGCCTGCACGAACACCTTGCGGATTCCTCTCGGGCATTCGTTCGAATATAAATTTCTGTATTGACAGAAATTTCAAGCAAGACCACACTTCATCTCATGCAACTGAGTCCTATCGCTGAACGCTTTGTGCACCACTGGGGAGATATGGGCAACGCCTGGGGCGTGAACCGCACGGTGGCGCAAATTCATGCACTGCTGTTCTTTCATGGCCGCCCCCTCAATGCCGACGAAATCTGCGAAACCCTGGGTGCGGCACGCTCCAACGTCAGCAACAGCCTCAAGGAGCTGCTGAACTGGAACCTGATTCGCAGCAGCCGCAAAAGCGGTGACCGGCGCGAGTATTTCGAGACCTCGGCCGATGTCTGGGAGCTGCTGCGCACCATTGTGCGAGAGCGCAAGCAGCGCGAATTCGACCCCACCAGTGCACTGCTGCGCGAATTGATCGCCCAGCCCGAATTCGAGCAGGAAACGCCCGATGCCCAGGATCGCGTGCACGAGACGCTGCGCCTCATGGATTCGCTGGGCATCTGGACCGACGAGATGCTGCGCCTGTCGCCGGCCACGCTGGACAAGATCCTGCGCCTTGGCGCCAGCGTCCAGCGCTTTGTCCGAGGCAAGGATGGTGGCAACGATTGAAGCCGAACTGAATTCTGTCAAGGCAGAAAATTGCAAAGGAGTAGCGTATGCGAGTTCTGATCTGCGGCGGCACAGGCTTTCTGGGCCGACATATCGTGAATGCGCTGGCCCTGCTGGAGCACGACCCCGTGGTGCGCAGCCGCCACAGCCAGCCGCCTGTGGACTTTGGCGCCTGCACCACGGCCGAGGCATGGCTTGAGCATCTGCAGGGCATCGATGCCGTCATCAATGCCGTCGGCGCTCTGCGCGACAAGCCCGGTCAGGATCTGCAGACCCTGCACTCTCTGGCTCCCATCGCGCTGTTTGATGCCTGTGCCCAGGCCGGCGTGCGCCGCGTGGTTCAGGTCTCGGCTCTGGGTGCCGGCCACAGCGGCACCCAGTACGCAACGACCAAGCGCGCGGCCGACGAACATCTGCTGGCACTGGGCAGGCAGGGCCTGCTCAAGCCCGTTGTCGTGCGCCCCAGCATCATCTTCGGTGCGGGAGGGGCCAGCAGCCAGTTGTTTCTGAATCTTGCCAGACTGCCCGTTTTGCTGCTGCCCGAACTCATGCGAAGCAGCCAGATTCAGCCCGTGGCCGTGCGCGATCTTGCCGAAGTGCTCGCGCATATGGCGACATCGGACACCGGCGAAGGTATCGTCGAAATCGGCGGCCCCCTGCCGCTTTCGACAGAGGCCTTTATCGCCAGCCTGCGCGCCCAGATGGGCTACGGCCCGGCTTCGGTGCATGCCCTGCCAGACTGGATGAGCAAGGGCAGTGCCAGAGTCGGCGACCAGATACCAGCCCTTCCCTGGTGCAGCGAAACCATGGCCTTGCTGGAAAACGACAACGTCACCGATACTCAGACCCTGGCCTCGCTGCTGGGGCGCGCCCCCGTGGCTCCGGATGCCATGCTGGCCACCTTGCCCAAGGAAGGCCGCCGCCATGCCTGAGTTGCAAAACGGCAGCAGAACCAACCCGCAAAAGCAAGCTGCCAGATTCATGCACGCCAGTCTGGTCGTCGTCTGGCTGGGCACGGCTTTGGTCAGCGCACTGGACTATTTCGGACTCTCGGGGCTCAACCACGAAGGTGCCCGCTTGCTGGACCAGGGCGGCATTGGCGATGCACGCTGGCAGGCACTGCTCATCTGGTCCGGCTTGCTGGCCGATTTGGCTCTGGGTCTGGCCTTGCTGCTGCGCCCCGGCCGCGCCATCTACCTGAGCGCCCTGCTGCTGATGACGGCCATGACCGTGATCGGCACGGCTCTTCAACCCACGCTGTGGCTGCACCCTCTGGGGCCGCTGCTCAAGAACCTGCCCATCGCCGCCATGCTGTGGTTCTTGCTGCAAACAGATCACTCGTACAACAGGCTTGAATCATGAATACCTATCTGTTGCTCAAGACACTGCACATCCTCTCCAGCGTGCTGCTGGTCGGCACCGGCCTCGGCTCGGCCTTCTACATGTTCTTTGCCAACCGCAGCGGCTCGGTCGCCGCCCAGGCAGTGGTCAGCCGCCTAGTGGTGCGGGCCGACTGGTGGTTCACTACTCCCTGCGTCTTCATTCAGCCGGTCACGGGCATTGCCATGGCCTATCTCGCAGGCTGGCCGCTCACCACTCCCTGGCTCGCGCTTTCGCTCGGCCTGTATGCGCTGGCCGGCATCTGCTGGCTGCCCGTGGTCTGGCTGCAGATCCGCATGGCGGCGATGGCGACCCAGGCGCATAGCCAGAGCCAGGCCCTGCCGCCGCTTTTCCGGCAGTATCAGTTGCGCTGGGAAGCTCTGGGCTACCCCGCTTTTGTGGCCATGGCCGGCACCTACTATCTGATGGTGAACAAGCCGGCGCTCTGGGGTTGAGGCGTCTGCCATGATCGGCTCGCCCACATCTCGCTCATCAGGAAGGACGGCAGCCCGCTCATTGCAGCGATAGCGGCCATGCCGTCTCAACCTTTTGCGACTCGTCAGCTATCGAAACACACCAATCGCTTCCACAA
>NZ_BBVD01000023.1 GCF_000964545.1 Comamonas thiooxydans
ATGCTCATCAAAGCTGTACTCCCGCTGAGTTACTGGTGCATTGACTCTCATAGATGCCGCTTTTTGGTCATTAATCGAGAAAAACTGCACAGCTTGTGCCGCAGCCCTCACTGCGGCAACCACCTCTGTGTGTATCAATTATTTACATGTTTTTTGCGGCCCATCTATTCCTGAAAAAGCAGTTGTTGCTAGCCTGCGTCAACGCAGATACAGAGTCCTGAACTCTTCATGCAAACGCGCTTTTCTCCTACAAAGGCAGCCGCGCATCATCCTTGATCTCCTCCATCACCGCATAGGTTCTGGTCTCGCGCACGCCCGGAAGCTGCCACAGCACCCGGCCCGCGAAGTCACGGTAAGCCGCCATATCGGCCATGCGGGTCTTGAGCAGGTAGTCAAAGCCGCCCGCCACCATATGGCACTCCATGATGGCCGGGTAAGCCAGCACGGCGGCCTTGAACTCGTCAAACACATGGGGCGTGGTGCGGTCCAGCAGCACCTCGACAAACACCGTCATGCCCACGCCCAGCTTCTGCGGATTCAGCCGCGCTTCGTAGCCCAGGATGTAACCATCGCGTGTAAGCCGGGCCACGCGGGCCTGCACGGCTGTGGGCGACAGCGCCACCTGCTCTGCCAGGCGCAGATTGGAGATGCGCCCATCGGTTTGCAGAATTGCCAGTATTTTTCGATCAATCCTGTCGATATCCACTTCTGAAGCATCAATCATTGGTGAATTCCTCTTTTTAACTCACTCAATATAGTGATTCATTTTTCAACAAACCAGCAATGATTTTCCCTATGTAGACAGCCGCGTCCGCGCCGCTTGCAATGCAGCTGTGAACATGGTGAAGGCCGCGCACCCGCTCGCGTCCAGGCTCTACGACACCTGCACAGACATGCCGACTTTCACTGCGCTGCCAGATTCCAGCCGCCCTGCCGATGAACTGCGTCAAGCCATCAGTTGCGCCACCCGCATGGCCGAGTCCGATGCCGTGGCCCGGCTGCTGCCTGCAGCCACGCTGCCGCCCGCCGAGGCTGCCCAGGTCGCTGCCCATGCGCAAAAGTTGGTCGAGCAGCTGCGCGCCCAACCCGCCAGCGCTGGGCGCCAGGGACTGGTGCAAGGTCTGCTGCAGGAGTTTTCGCTGTCCTCGCAGGAAGGCGTGGCGCTGATGTGTCTGGCCGAGGCCTTGCTGCGCATCCCCGATGCGGCCACCCGTGATGCGCTGATTCGCGACAAGCTGCGCGGAGGCGACTGGCAGGCTCATCTGGGCAAGAGCCCCTCGCTCTTTGTCAATGCTGCCGCCTGGGGACTGGTGGTCACCGGAAAGCTGGTCGATACGCATAGCGAGTCTGGCCTGCTCGCGGCGCTCAAACGCATCACAGCCAGGGGCGGCGAGCCGCTGGTGCGCAAGGGCGTGGACATGGCCATGCGCCTGATGGGCGAGCAGTTTGTGATGGGCGAGACCATTTCCCAGGCTCTGGAGCGCGCACGCGAGCTGCAGGCCAGAGGCTTTCGCTATTCCTACGACATGCTCGGCGAGGCCGCCCTCACCGCCGAGGACGCGCAGCGCTACATGCAGTCCTATGTGAATGCGATTCATGCGATCGGCAAGGCCGCTGGCGGCGAGGGCGTCTATGAACGGCCGGGCATTTCCATCAAACTCAGCGCCCTGCACCCGCGCTACAGCCGCGCGCAATGGCAGCGCGTGATGAGCGAGCTGCTGCCGCGCGTGCTGCAACTGTGCGAGCTGGCACGCAGCTACGACATAGGGCTCAATATCGACGCCGAAGAAGCCGACCGCCTGGAGCTGTCGCTGGACCTGCTCGAACAATTGGCCCACGCCCCTGGCCTGGCAGGCTGGAACGGCCTGGGCTTTGTGATTCAGGCCTATCAAAAACGTTGTCCCTATGTGATCGACTATCTGATCGACCTGGCCCGTCGCAGCGAGCGTCGTCTGATGGTGCGCCTGGTCAAGGGCGCTTACTGGGACAGCGAAATCAAGCGCGCCCAGATCGACGGTCTGAGCGACTACCCGGTCTACACCCGCAAGCACCACACCGATGTGGCCTATATTGCCTGCGCTCGCAAGCTGCTGGCCGCACCCAGCGCCATCTACCCGCAATTCGCTACCCATAACGCCCAGACCGTGGCCAGCATCGAATCCTTGGCCGGTGCCCAGCCCTACAGCGCCGGACGTTACGAGTTTCAATGCCTGCACGGCATGGGCGAGCAGCTATACCTGCATGTGGTCGAGGCCGAAGACAAGGCCGCACGCCGCCCCTGCCGCATCTATGCTCCCGTGGGTACGCACGAGACACTGCTGGCCTATCTGGTTCGCCGCCTGCTGGAAAACGGCGCCAACAGTTCATTCGTGCACCGCATCGCCAACCCCGACTGGCCCATCTCTGATTTGATAGCAGCCCCTGCAGACCAAACGTGGGCTGAGGGTCAACCAAATCCCCAAACCCGGGCCGGGGTGGAGACACTGATTGCGGTCGATGACATAGGCCTGCCCCACCCGCGTATAGTGCTGCCGCGCGAGCTGCTGGGCAAACAGCGCCGCAACTCCTCTGGTCTGGACCTGAGCGATGACGGTGTGTTGGGCGCTCTGTCTCAAGCGCTTGCGCAAAGCCGGCCCGCACAACTTCGCCAGGGTGTCCATGCCGTGCATGCCGCCGACGCCATCGGCACAGCCATAACCAACCCGGCCAGCCATCAGGAGTTGCTGGGCTATGTCAGCGATGCCGGGCCCGCGCAGATTCAGCAGGCAATGCAGGCGGCCGCACAGGCCCAGCCCGCCTGGCAAGCCAGCCCGGCCGAGCTGCGCACCAGTCTGCTGCAGACCGCAGCCGAGCTCTTTGAAACGCAGATGCAGCCGCTGATGAGCCTGCTGATGCGCGAAGCCGGCAAGACTGCGGCCAATGCCGTGTCCGAGGTGCGCGAGGCCGTGGACTTTCTGCGCTATTACGCGGCTCAGATTCTGCGGCAGGCCGATGCGGATCTGCTCGCCCCCGGCATAGGCCCTGTGGTCTGTATTAGCCCCTGGAATTTTCCACTGGCCATCTTCACCGGCCAGGTCGCAGCCGCCCTGGGCGCTGGCAATGTGGTGCTGGCCAAGCCCGCCGAGCAAACCCCGCTGATCGCCCTTGAAGCCGTGCGCCTGCTGCATCAGGCCGGCATTGCGCCAGACGTGCTGCAATTGCTGCCCGGTCGGGGCGAGACCGTGGGCGCCGCGCTGGTGTCCGATGCGCGCGTGGCAGGCGTGCTGTTCACCGGCTCCACCGAGGTGGCGCGACTGCTGGCTCTGCAGACCGCCGCCAGGCTGCGCCCCGACGGCCAGCCTGTGGTGCTGGTGGCCGAGACCGGCGGCCAGAACGCCATGCTGGTCGACTCATCCGCCCTGGTCGAGCAAGCCGTGCAGGACATTGCTGCATCCGCCTTTGACAGCGCGGGCCAGCGCTGCTCGGCTCTGCGCCTGCTGTGCGTGCAAAACGACTGCGCCGACCGGCTGCTGGCCATGCTGCGCGGTGCCATGCAAGAGCTGCATTGCGGCAATCCGGCCGAGCTGGCCACCGATGTGGGACCCGTGATCGATGCCGATGCCAAGACTGGTATCGAGCGACATATCGCCAGACTCAGGGCTCTGGGTCTGCGCATCCATCAATCGCCGCTGAGCCCGGAAACTGCCGCACAAGGGCATTTTGTGGCGCCCACGCTGATCGAGCTGCCCAACCTGCATCAGCTCAAGCGTGAAGTCTTCGGCCCCGTGCTCCATGTACTGCGCTATCAAAGGCGCGAGCTGCCGCAGTTGCTCGAGCGCATCAACGCCCTGGGCTACGGCCTGACCATGGGATTGCACACGCGCATCGACGAAACCGTGCAGCTGGTCGCCCAGGCGGCACATGTTGGCAATCTGTATGTGAATCGCAATATGGTGGGGGCCGTGGTCGGTGTTCAGCCCTTTGGCGGCGAGGGGCTGTCGGGCACCGGTCCCAAGGCCGGCGGCCCCCTGTATCTGCCGCGCCTGCAGCAGACACCCGGCTCGCCCCTGCGCTTGCTCAGTCTGCTGTTGCATCAATGCGGAGAGGCACAGGCAAGCGCCGCGCCCGTCACGGCAGCAGCGGCGACCGCCTTGCAGCAACTGGGCCACTGGGCCAGGCAGCATGGCGAAGCCATCGTCAGCCACGATTGCGAGCGCCTGCAATCGGCCCTGCCCGATCTGCATGCTGCGCGCCTGCTGCCCGGCCCCACAGGCGAGCGCAATCTCTACCAGCTGCTTGGCAAGCCGCGCACACTGTGCCTGGCGCAGGAAAGAACCATGCTGCTGCAGCAACTGGCTGCCGCACTGGCCTGCGGCTCGCAAGCGCTGTGGCTACCCGGCCCGCTAGGCACCGCAGTTCACGGCAAGCTGCCAGATGCACTGCGCCTCCATGTGCGGCTGCTGCCTGCCGAGCTCAGCGTCGAGGAAATTGCAGAAACCGAGCCCATGGATGCAGCACTGCTGGAATGCGACGCCCCCCAATTTCTGCGCTGGGCGCAGGCATTGGCAAGACGTCCAGGCCCGTTGGTACTGCCCACACGCTGTGTGACAGGCCAACCCGTCCGGCTGGAGCGGCTCTGGCATGAACGCGCTCTATCGCACAACACGGCGGCAGCGGGCGGCAACGCGGCATTGATGACGCTGGAATAGCCAAACACCCCCTGAGGCGCTTTGCGCCTTCCTCCTCTCTGCTTCGCGCAAGGAAACGACAGCCTCGCTGCGGGGCGGCGGGGCCGCCAAGGCCCTTGCTTGCTGTCCACTGCTCAGGCCATGCCTGTTTGGCGCTGTGCGCCCGATACTCACCACGCCCCTCAGAGCCGCCAACACCACCGAGCAAACCGCAGGTTTGCCATTGAGACCAGGCGCGAAGCCGCAGACAGTACAAAAGTACGGCAAGGCGAATCAACGACATATCAAGGGTGTATTGGCGGGTCCAAAAAAGAAAGCACCCAGCGCAAGCAGTACCTGCGCTGGGTGCTCTTTTGAGAGCAGATGAGATTTACAGCTTGGCGATGGACACCTCTGTGGACTTGACCAGAGCTACAACCTCCGAGCCCACCGCCAAGCCCAGATCATTGACCGAGCGTGTGGTGATCACCGAAGTGACGATGCCCCAGGGCGTTTCCACATCCACTTCCGAGACCACGTCACCGCGGATGATTTCCTTGACCTTGCCCTTGAACTGATTGCGTACGTTGATGGCTTGAATGGACATACAAAATTCTCCTGAGAAGTCGTGAAGGGTTCTGAAAAACAGTGTTTGCTGCACTGCATGAAAACGATTCTGAAACCTTCTCCAAAAAACTCAAAAGAATAAAAACAAAAATTTTTATATCAAAAACATCTTATGAAAATCAGTGGCCATCGCGCGGCACAAGCCTGCACGGCCGGACATTGAGCAGCAGCCCGATCGCGAAGATGGCGAAGATGGCGAAGATGGCGAAGATGGCAACACCACGATATGGCTGCGCAAAAAGCTCGAGGCTGAGCACCACCTGCTCCAGCCCCTGCTGCACGGTCGCCCCATGCAGTGCCATACCGGGGCTTGAGGCTCTTTCGGGAGATTCGAGTTGAAGTTCAGTCTTCGGCAGATTGCAGTGCCGCGCGCACCACCTCGGGCGTCAGCGTAGGCACAAAGCTCTCGATGAAGGCATAGGCATAGCCACGCAGCCAGGCATCGCGGCGCAGAGCCAGGCGCGTGAGATTGACCTCGAACAGATGGCGGGCATCGATAGCACGCAGATGGCGGTCGCGCTCGGCATCGAAAGCGATGGAGGCAATGATGCCCGCGCCCATGCCCAGCTCCGCATAGGTCTTGATTACATCGGCATCCATGGCGGTGAGCACCACATCGGGCTGCAGCCCGGTCGCCGCAAACGCCTTGTCGATATGGGCACGCCCCGTGTAACCCTGCTCGTAGGTGATGATGGGGTGGCGCGCCAGCGCCTCCAGTGTCAGTGCTCCGTCCGTATCGAGCAGTTCATGGCCGGGCGGCACGACCACGCTGTGCGACCAGCGGTAGCAAGGCAGGGTCACCAGGTTCTCATAACTGCCCAGCGCCTCGGTGGCTACACCTATATCGGCCTCGCCCGATAGCAGCATCTCGGCCACCTGGCGTGGCGAGCCCTGATGCAGATGCAGCGAAACCTGGGGGTAGAGCCTACGGAAATCACGCACCACCTGGGGCAAGGCATAACGTGCCTGAGAATGCGTAGCAGCAATCGACAGGCCGCCACGCTCGCTGGCGTGGAAGTCCTCTCCTGCACGACGCAGATTGTCGGCCTCGAGCAGCATGCGCTCGACAATAGGCAGCAAGGCCGTGCCGGGCGGCGTCAGGCCCGTCAGACGCTTGCCGGCGCGCACAAAGATATCGATGCCCAACTCCTCCTCGAGCTCGCGAATCTGCCGGCTCACACCGGGCTGCGAGGTGTGGAGCATGGCCGCCACCTCGGTCAGATTGAAGCCACGCCTTGCCGTTTCCCGGACCGAACGCAGTTGCTGAAAATTCATATCTTGATGGCAGGCGGCACAGCTTGTGGCTGCGCCAGCCGCCTGTTTCTCTTTGTTTTCGTTGGATGCTCAAATCGCCCAGCGCAGGCCCGTAGCCGGCACGCCAGGCCAGCTCGGCAATCCGGTTGCCTGTTCTGACTCGGGCTTTTGCAGCACGCGATCCAGAATGCGCGTCTCCAGCGCAGCAAAGCGGGCATCGCCATGCACACGCGGACGCGGCAAATCGATGCGCTCGTCGAGCGCAATGCGCCCATCCTCGATCAGCACCACGCGGTCGGCCAGGGCCACGGCTTCCTGCACATCGTGAGTGACCAGCAAGGCCGTGAAGCCATGACTGCGCCACAGACCTTCGATGAGGCGGTGCATCTCGATGCGCGTCAACGCATCAAGAGCGCCCAGCGGTTCATCGAGCAGCAGCAGTCGCGGCTGGTGAACCAGGGCACGGGCCAGGGCTACGCGCTGGCGCTGGCCGCCAGACAGCCGAGCCGGCCATTCGTTTTCACGGTCAGCCAGTCCCACCTGCGCCAGCACCTTGCGGCCGCGCTCGCGTGCCGAATCGGGCAACCCAAGAATCACGTTGTCCAGCACCCGCTTCCAGGGCAGCAGACGCGCGTCCTGAAACATGATGCGCGTATCCCTGTTCTGCCGGCGCTGCTCGCGCGCATCGCCCGCATCGATCAGTAGCTGCCCGGCACTGGCCTCTTCCAGCCCGGCCACAAGGCGCAGCAAGGTGGACTTGCCGCAGCCGCTGCGCCCAACGATGGCGATGAACTCGCCGGGCCGGACATCGAGCTGCACCTGTTTGAGCACTTCCCGCTCGCCATAGCGCTTGGTCAGCTGCAGCGTCTGCAGATGCACACCCTGGGCCGCTTTCTGCTGCACATCCGGCTGCTTGCTGCTGCCCTGCTGCTCTTCTTCCTCATCCTTGGTCCGCTGCCACAGCTTTCCACTCGCCTGCAAGGCCTCGGCCTCGTCCCAGGAAGCCTCCCAGGCCACCAGCGGCTGACGCGCGTTCAGCGCACCTGCACCCACCAGCGACTGCGTCAAACGATTCCACAAACTGCTCATCACCAACTCCCGTCTTTGTCTGTTCAAAACTGGCGCAGCACATGCGCGTGGCAGCGAGCAAGCGCCGCCGCGCAGCGAGGCTGTCGTCCCCTGGGGGAAGCCGCAATGCGGCTCAGGGGGCTCCATAGCTAGGATGCCAGCGCAGCCACCAGCGCTCCAGCGAACGGGCAAACACATCGGCCAGCTTGCCCAGGATTGCGTAGAGCAAGATGCCCACCAGCACCACATCGGTCTGCAGAAATTCACGCGCATTCATGGTCAGGTAGCCGATGCCCGCCTGGGCCGAGATGGTCTCGGCCACGATCAGAATCACCCACATCAGCCCCAGCGAAAAACGCAAGCCCACGAGGATGGAAGACAGCGCTCCCGGCAAGACGATGTCGCGATACAGCTGCCAGCGCGTGAGGCCGTAGCTGCGGCCCATCTCGATCAGACCAGGGTCCACGTTGCGAATGCCGTGAAAGGTGTTCAGATAAATGGGAAAGAACACCGAGACGCTGATCAGAAACAGCTTGGCCGATTCGTCGATTCCGAACCACAGAATGACCAGCGGAATCAGCGCCAGCGCAGGGATGTTGCGCACCATCTGGATCGTGGAATCGAGCAGCGTCTCGGCCCAGCGCAGCGAGCCTGTAAGCAGACCTAGCAGCAGGCCCAGGCTGCCGCCAATGGCCAGCCCCGCCAGCGCACGCCCGGCACTGACCTTGACATGGGTCCATAACTCGCCCGACTCTGCCAGAGCCCAGGCTGCACGCAACACATCCAGCGGTGCGGGCAGCACCCGTGTGGACAGCCAGCCATAGGCCGATGCGGCCTGCCAGGCAGCGATCAGCGCGACCGGCAACAGCCAGGGCAGCAGCCGCAAAGCGAACTGACGCGCCAGCAACTCCAGGCGCGGCACCGGCGGGCTTGCAGGCTGGGCAGCGGATTGCAAGGTCAGCGTTTGAACATCACTCATACACTCTCCTTCAGCTTTGCGACACTCGGACCTGCTCGCGCTCTGGAGCGGCGGCTCCCGAAGCAGCGGCTTCCGAAGCGGCGGCTCGCGGCGAGTACAGATTGGCCACGGTCTCGCCGAACGGGCCGCCGGGGTTGCCACCGCCGAGCTTTTCCTGCACGTTGACGGGCAGCAACGGGAAGACCAGCTCGGCAAAGCGATAGGCTTCCTCGAGATGCGGGTAGCCCGAGAGCACAAAGGTGTCTATGCCCAGATCGGCATATTCCTTGATGCGGTCGGCCACAGCCTGGGCGCTGCCCACCAGGGCCGTGCCCGCACCGCCACGCACCAGACCCACACCGGCCCATAGATTGGGGCTGATCTCCAGGTCCTTGCGGCTGCGCTTGGTGCCGCCCGCATGCAGCTGGGCCATGCGGCGCTGGCCTTCGGAATCCATGCGTGCAAACGCAGCCTGGGCCTGCACCACGGTCTCGTCCTTGAGGCGGCTGATCAATCGCTCGGCGTCGGCCCATGCCTCCTCATCGGTCTCGCGCACGATCACATGCAGGCGGATGCCGAACTTGACCTGGCGGCCACGGCGATCGGCCTTCTCGCGCACATCGGCAATCTTTTTGGCGACTTCGGCCGGTGGCTCGCCCCAGGTCAGATAGGCATCGACCTGCTCTGCCGCCAGCTCGTGGGCGGCAGGCGAAGAACCGCCGAAATAGACAGGTGGATAGGGTTTTTGCAGTGGCGGGAACAGCAGCTTGGCACCCTTGACCTGCAGATGCCGACCTTCGAAATCCAGCGACTTTCCCTCATGGCTGCGTGCCAGAATCTCGCGCCAGATCTCGATGAACTCGGCCGATTGTTCATAGCGCGTCGCATGATCGAGAAACACGCCATCGCCCTCCAGCTCGGCCTGATCGCCGCCGGTGACCAGATTGATCAGCAGCCGCCCGCCGGAAAGCCGGTCGAAGCTGGCTGCCATGCGAGCAGCCAGGCTGGGCTGATGCAGGCCGGGACGCACGGCCACCAGGAACTTGAGGCGCTTGGTGACGGGCAACAGGCTGGACGCCACTACCCAGGGATCTTCGCAGGAGCGGCCCGTGGGAATCAGCACGCCTTCGTAGCCCAGGCTGTCGGCCGCCACGGCCACCTGCTTGACATAGTCATGGCTCAGCTGGCGTGCGCCTTCGCTGCTACCCAGGTAGCGGGCATCACCATGGGTGGGAATGAACCAGAACACTTGCATGACGAAATCTCCTTGAACCTGACTTAGAACCTGGATGCCACGGAGGGCGTGATGGATGAAGCGGCGGGGCTCGCCTGGCCATGGCCGGCATATTCAGCCGCCGTGGGCTGCCAGACGATGTCGGCCACCTTCACCTGGCGTGGAATCACGCCCAGACGAAAAAAGGTATCGGCCACGCGCTGCTGCTCGACCACGATGGCGGGATTGAGCAGCGTGGTCGGCGAGCTGGGCCTGCGGCCGATGAAGCGGCTGACCACATTCGCATCCAGCCCGCTGAAAGCGGCCAGCAGTTGCACGGCCTCTTTGCGCGAGGTCTGCACCAGCTGATCGGCGCGCGTGAGCTCGTCGAACAAGGCCTTGATGAGCTGGGGATGGTGCTCGACTAGGCCGCGCGAGGCCAGATAGAAAGAGTTGTTGCCCGACAGCCCTTCACCGCTGGTCAGCACGCGCGGCCGGATGCTCAGCTCGGTGGCCGCATAGAACGGGTCCCAGATGGCCCAGGCATCGACGCTGCCGCGTTCGAAAGCGGCACGCGCATCGGCCGGTGCCAGATACACGGGCTGAATGTCGGCCCAGGCAATACCGGCCTTGTCCAGCGCACGCACCAGCAGGTAATGGGCGCTTGAGCCTTTTTGCAGCGCCACGCGCCTGCCTTTGAGGTCGGCCAGGGTTTTCAGCGGCGAATCGGCGAGCACCAGAATGGCCGAGCTTTCAGGCTTGGGCGGCTCGGCCCCTACATAGCGCAGATCCTTGCCCGCGGCCTGGGCAAACACGGGCGGCGAATCGCCGGTCAGGCCAAAGTCCAGGCTTCCGGCCGACAGCGCCTCCAGCAACTGCGGCCCGGCTGGAAACTCCAGCCAGCTGATCTTGGTGCCTGGAAAGCGCTTTTCCAGAATGCCATGCTGCTTGAGCACGACCAGATTGACGGCCGACTTCTGATAGCCGATGCGCAACTGGGCCGGAGCCGCAATAACCGGCACAGGCTGGGCCAGTGCATCGTTGGCGTAATGCGCGGCAAGGGTCCAGCTGAAAGCCGTGGTGCCCAGCAGTTGCAGTGCCTGGCGACGGCCGCGATGGAAACGGGGTGAAGAGGATGCTGAACTCATGGCAATGACCTTTTCATGAATCAGCGGCTGGCCAGCAAGTCCACAGGCGCGGCATGCAGCAAATTGAGCTTCTTGGGGATCAGCTTGAGATCGAAGAAGGTGTCTGCAATCTTTTGCTGCTCACCCAGGATTTCGGCATTCACGGCCTTGGTGCCGAACTCGGCACGGCTCAGGTACAGCTCGGTCACCGCGGTGTCCAGGCCCAGGATCTGAGACAGCTCGGCCGCTGCTGCGCTCTTGTTCTTGCTGGCCCAGGCATCGATGGCGGCAATTTCCTCGATCGCGATGCGCAGCACATCGGCATTGCGGCTCGCATAGTCACGCGAGGTGAAGTAGTAGGCACGGTTGTTGACCACGCCCTTGGCATCGGCCAGCAGGCGTGCATCCAGCGCCTTCTGGGCCGAGGCCAGGAACGGGTCCCAGATCACCCAGGCATCGACCGAGCCCTTCTCGAACGCGGCCCGCGCATCGGGAGGAGCCAGAAAGACCGACTGCACATCGCCGTACTTGAGGCCATGCTTTTCCAGCAGCTTGACCAGGAAGTAATGAACGTTGGAGCCCTTGTTGTAGGCAATGCGCTTGCCCTTGAGGTCGGCCACGCTGCGAATCGCCGAGCCCTTGGGCACGATCACCGCTTCCAGGCCGGGGCGCGCCACCGTGGCACCCGCATAGACCAGGGGCGCACCGGCGGCCTGGGCAAAGATGGGCGGAGCCTCGCCCACATCGCCAAAGTCGATCGAGCCGACATTGAGCGCTTCCAGTTGCACAGGTCCGGCATTGAATTCAACCCAGCGCACGGCCACGCCCAGCGGGGTCAGGCGCTTTTCCAGCGTGCCGCGATTCTTGAGAATCGACAGCCAGCCTTTTTGATGGCCCACGCGCAGCACGCGCTGCCCGCCTGCCGTGCCATTGCCCTGCTGCGCATGCAGTGCGCCCGAGGCCAGGGCCAGCGCCGAAGCTGCCGTACCCGCCAGCCACTGACGGCGTGTGGTGCTCAGCAATTGCGACGAAATGACGACAGAAGTGTTGTTGCGATCGGTCATGAGAAATCAATCCTTGGAGCTTGCAGTCCACACACTTCAGGCGCACCTTCGGCCTGATTTCAGGCGCAACTCAGCCTTCGCAGTGCAGGAACTGCTATCAAAAACAGAGACATGGAGAAATGGGCACCGCCCCATCAGTGAGGCAGCAAGCAAGGGGCGCCCCGCAGCGATGCGGCCGTCCCCTCGGGGGGGAAGCCGCGTAGCGGCTCAGGGGGCGCTAGTTCAAACGCTACATCGCACGTCGGAGAACGCGATGCTTTCAAAGTCATTGGCTGCGGCCCATTGGGCACTGCGGCGCAGATCGGTGGCCAGCAACTGGGCGGCATCCTCGACGCGCTCGGCGATCTCGGGGGCCAGGCCATAACCGCCTTCAGGCAGCAGTGGCACCCCCTGATCGGTGGCATAGATGCCCGGCAGTATGTGGCGCGCGCCAAGCGACTGCAGCACGGGACGCAGCGCGTAGTCCAGCGCCAGCATATGGTGAGGGCTGCCGCCAGTGGCCAGAGGCAGGACCAGCTTGCCCTTGAGCGCCGTCTGTGGCAGCACATCGAGAAACACTTTGAGCAGGCCGCTGTAGGCAGCCTTGTAAACGGGTGTGGCCACCACCACCGCGTCGGCACGGGCCACTCTATCGGTCACGGCACGAATCTCGGAGTGATCGAAGCGGGCATGCAACAGGGCTGCGGGGTCCAGCTGGTTGAGCTGCAGCACGGGCTCGGTGCTCAGGCCCTGTGCCTGCAGGCGGGCAGCCACGGCATTGAGCAAGGCACTGGAGCGCGAAGGCTGCGAGGGACTACCGGCAATCAGCAAAATCGACATGGCTTGGCTCTATCTTTTTGTTATTGCAAAGACAGGAGCACTCATCGCGCTCCCATCCTGCGTTTCGCTTATTTCTTGGTGTAGATCTGGTCGAAGCTGCCGCCATCGGCGAAGTGAGCCTTGTCTGCCGCTGCCCAGCCGCCAAAGGCCTTGTCGATGGTGAACAGCTCCAGCTTGGGGAACTGGCCGGCAAACTCGGCGGCCACCTTGGCATCGGTCGGACGGTAGAAGTTCTTGCCGGCAATGCGCTGGGCCTCCTCGGAGTACAGATACTTCAGATAGGCCTCGGCCACGGTGCGCGTGCCCTTTTTATCGACCACCTTGTCGACCACGGCCACCGAAGGCTCGGCCAGGATGGACAGCGAAGGTGCGACGATCTGGAACTTTTCTGGGCCGAACTCCTTGAGCGCCAGATAGGCCTCGTTCTCCCAGGCCAGCAGCACATCGCCCAGACCGCGCTGCACAAAGGTCACGGTGGAGCCACGCGCGCCCGTATCCAGCACGGGCACGTTCTTGTAGAGCTTGGTGATGAAATCCTTGGCCTGTGCATCGCCGCCGTATTTGCGCTTGGCAAATTCCCAGGCTGCCAGATAGTTCCAGCGTGCACCACCCGAGGTCTTGGGGTTGGGCGTGATCACCTGGATGCCGGGCTTGACCAGATCGTCCCAGTCCTTGATGCCCTTGGGATTGCCCTTCTTGACCAGGAACACGATGGTGGAGCTGTAGGGCGCGCTGTTGTGCGGCAGGCGCTTTTGCCAGTCGGCCTTGACATTGCCGTTCTTGACCAGGGCGTCGATATCGCCTGCAAGGGCCAGCGTGGCCACATCGGCCTCAATGCCGTCGATGATGGAACGCGCCTGCTTGCCCGAGCCGCCATGCGACTGCTTGATGGTCACGTCCTGGTTCTGCGCAGCCTTCCAGTGCTTGGCAAACGCCTGGTTGTAGTTCACATACAGCTCGCGTGTGGGGTCGTAAGAAACGTTGAGCAGCTGCACGCCGGTTTGTGCAAAAGCAGGCAATGTGGGCAGAGCCGAGAGGGTCAAGCCGGCAATCAGACCGGCAGCCAGAGGAAACTTGATAAAGTTGCGACGATTTTTCATTGGACTGTGTTCTTGGAGTGAATGGTTAACGGGCTTCTGCCCCCGTTGCTGTGCATTCTTGAGCCGCATTCTTAAAACTCAAACTACTAAGATTTCAGTTTGTTATTACCTAAACATCTGAAATCAACCAAGAGGACCCTACACATGGCACGTACCGTTCACTGCATCAAGCTTGGTCAAGACGCTGAAGGCCTGGATTTCCCTCCTGCCCCTGGCGAGCTGGGCAAGCGTATCTATGAAAGCGTGAGCAAGCAGGCCTGGGCCGACTGGCTCAAGCACCAGACCATGCTGATCAATGAAAACCGTCTGAACCTGGCCGATGCCCGCGCCCGCCAGTATCTGGCTCGTCAGATGGAAAACCATTTCTTTGGCGGCGGAGCCGATGCTGCAGCCGGCTATGTGCCTCCCAGCGCCGAGTAAGTTCTTCTGACTCGGACACCAAGCCCCGTGGCCCTGCCCCGGGGCTTTTTCATGTGTGAATTCGCAGCCGTAGCGGCGATGTCGCACGGCCGCTCCGCGTGTGCCCGGGTCACCGAGGACGGCCTGCCGATCACGGCGGGAGCTGCGTCGGACATCCTCTCCTTATGCCCGGCTCCATCCGTTAATTCCTCCCGGTGACCCAGCCCACAAGAGATACTTGAAAATCCGCATCCTGCGACAATTCGCCTCGCGTGCGGCCCGTTCCATTTCAATCAATGCCACGGCCCCGACCGTCGCCCCCGAGCAGCTGATCGGCTCCCCCGCTGACACATCCATCGTCCATGGTTCTCGATCCCTTCACCCTGCTCGTCCTCTCCGCGGCCATGGCCGCAGCCTCGGCGCTGTACCTGGCTGCGGAATGGAGCAGCGTCCGCGAACGCTCGCTGCTGCTCTGGAGCGCGGGGTTTGCGATCATCGCCGTGGGCAGCGTGCTGGCCCTGCTGCGTTCCAGTGGCTATGTGTTGTTCGGCATCTGGTTCCCGAACGGCTTGCTGATCTCAGCCCATTGGCTGTTCCTGGTTGGCGTTGCCGGATTCACACGCACTAGGCTGCCGCGCACCTGGTGGCTGCTGGCCGTCGTTTGGCTGGCGATGCTGTTTCTGCCCGACGGGCCCTGGTGGTCCAAGACGATGCTGGGCATCCAGTCGCTGATGATTGCCGTCATCACCTTGCGCGCCGGCCTGCTGCTGCGCCCGCATGGCGCGGCGCTGAGTGTGGGTGCGGCGCAGCTGCGCTTCGTCCTGCTGGCACACGGCCTGTTCTACCTGGCCAAGGCCGGTTCGGCCGTGGCACCGGACGCTTTCGTCAACCTGGCCAGTTTCCGAGGCGCGGTGATTCTGGTCTCGCTGGTAGAAGGCGTAATGGCGATCATGCTGCTCGCGATGTCCATGACCGGCACCGAGCGCCATCGCCGCGAAGAGCGCATCGCACAGATCGCCGCCCGCGATCCGCTGACCGCCCTGGACAACCGCCGAGCGCTCTATCTGCGCGCACCCGAGCTGCTGCGGCAGGCCTCGCCAGCCAGCCCAGGCGCCCTGCTGCTGATCGACATTGACCACTTCAAGCAGGTCAACGACCTACACGGTCACGATGCCGGCGACCGCCTGCTGGTGACCCTGAGCGACCTCATCCGAGGCTTGCTGCCCCACGGCGCACAGGCCGCGCGACTGGGCGGGGACGAGTTCGTGATTCTGCTGCGCAGTGTCTCCGGTGCCGTCGCACAGGAGCTGGGACAGAACCTGCGCGAGTCGTTCGCGCAGCAGGCGCGCGCCATGTTCGCAACGCCGGAGCCAGTGTCCCTGAGCATCGGTGCAATCTTGTTCGACCAGCCCGAGACCGAGCTGTCACATTGGCTCAAGCGGGCCGACGAAGCCCTCTACGCATCGAAGCGCAAGGGACGGGACCGGATGGAACTCGCCCCGCTTCCGCCAGGGCGGTCGCAATGATGATCCTCTAGCCTCGACAGGGCGTTGTTGCATAAATAGCTATGCCGCCAGCCGTAGGCTTGCTGCATGATCCCAGCCAACAAACCTCGCTACCAAACCACGAACTGGAAACAGTACAACGCGGCACTCAAGGCACGTGGTTCACTGTCAGTTTGATTGGACAAGCACATGGCCTGGTTTGCCGCTGGCAGCGGCAAACGCGGACGTAGTCCGAAGTTCTCTGATGCTGCCATCCAGTTTTGCTTAACCCTTAAAAACTTGTTTGGCTTGGCGCTGAGGCAAACCACTGGTTTGGTGGAGTCGGTGCTTCAACTGTGCGGCCTTGCATGGCCAGTGCCCGACTTCAGCACCCTGTGCAGGCGACAGCGAGATTTGAATGTCCAGATTCCGTACTCTCGCAGCAAAGCAGGCTTGCACCTTCTGGTTGACTCAACAGGAATCAAGTTTCTGGGTGAAGGCGAATGGAAGTGCAAAAAGCACGGTGCCGAATATCGCCGTCAGTGGCGTAAGTTGCACATAGGCATCGATGCCGACACCTTGCAGATTCGGGCAATCTGTGTGACGAGCAACAACGTCAGCGATGCCTCAGTGCTCTGCGATTTGTTGGAACAATTGCCACCAGATGAAGCACTTAAAAGTCTTACTGGTGATGGTGCTTACGATACACAGCCCGCCTACGAAGCGGTCATCAGGCGCGGGGCTATACCCATCACTCCTCCACGCAAGAATGCACGAGTGCGCAGGGGAACAGTTTTTGAACACCGCAATGCAGCTATTGCTGTGTGCAGGCGCTTGGGACGCAGTATCTGGAAACGCTGGATTGGCTACCACCGGCGAAGTCTGGTGGAAACGAAGATGAACTGCATCAAAAGACTGGGTGAGCGAGTGATGTCTTGCACCTTTGAACGCCAAGTCAACGAGCTGCACATCCGAGCAGCCATATTGAATCGATTTACTGAACTGGGCCGTCCTCAGACGGCAGCCGTGGCATAGCCACGGCCGGGGTATGGGATCACTCGCCTCAAACTGGATTTATGCAACAACGCCTCTTTGAGTTAAACGGCTACAGCCAGCCTAGACTTCCCGTTCGCGGCCTCGTGCTGAACGGTGCTGCTTCTGGCCGAACGCTGCCATAACAGGCTGAGGTAGTCGGTTCAATGAGAACACCCAATTCGACCCGTTTCTCACGGTGGGTATCGATTGGCAGGAATATTTGCTCCATTGGACGCATCCAATGTGTAGATCCATTGATTGCGAAGGAGTGAATCATGGGCATAGAGCACAGCAAAATCCTCGAGTGCGAAGAGGTTGCACAGGGTACGATGGCATTCCATCTCGCCAAACCGGCGGGGTTTGATTTCCGCCCTGGACAGGCGTTTGAAATCCAGCTGCCGGGCGCGCTCCCAGGGGAGAGCAAAGAGGAGCGATGTCACGCATTCTCCATTGTCAGCGCGCCACACGAGAGTGAATTGGTGTTTGCCACGCGGATGAGGGACAGCGTTTACAAACGCGCTTTGGGAGCTCTACCCGTAGGTGCAGAGTTGGATATCGATGGACCATTTGGTTCGCTGACCTTGCATAAAAACACGGCGCGAGCGGGTGTGCTCATCGCCGGTGGGATTGGCGTGACGCCGTTCATCAGCATGCTTCGAAACGCTGCAGTGCAGCAGTCACAGCAGGATTTGCTTCTGCTGTATTCCAATCGTCGTCCAGAAGATTCGGCATTTCTCTCTGAGCTTCAAGCTCTCGAAAAGAAGAATCCAAAATTCCGGCTCAAGGCCACCATGACGGATATGGCGCACTCTGCCGTGGATTGGAGTGGTGATACACAAACGATCGATAGAGAGTGGCTCCAGCAGGCCATTGAGGGCTTGGCTAATCCGATCTTTTATGTTGCTGGCCCACCTTCCATGGTGGCGGCAATGCAGCAGTTGCTGTTATCAGCCGGCATTGATGAGGACGATGTTCGTAGTGAGGAGTTCTTTGGGTATTGATTTGGCAGACTCACCCTGATCAAGGGGAAAGTCTGCCATGACGCATTTGGATGCAGCCGCTTGGCATACCTGGCTAGGCTCTTACCAGTGCAGATAGAACATGGCCTTGGCCAGCAAGACAATGACCAGCACATGGCAGAACACGCTCAGATGCAATCGGTGCGAGCGTCGCCCATTAAGTTGTCCTTGGCGGCGCCACCACATGGCGCTGGCGAAGTGCGCAAGCACGCTAAGCGCCAGCGCAATCTTGAGCACCATCAGCATGCCTGTACTGCTGGCCAATGGGTGCGCCAGTACCGAGCGGTGCTGCCAGGCCAAGCCTGCTCCCGCAAAATACAGCACTAGCAACACCCAGGGCATGACGGCGGTGGCGCGTGTCCCCAGCGCCTGCTCCACGGGGAGCATGTGCTGCTTCGGCACTCGGCTGTGCACGTTGGCCAGCAGCACGACTTCGAAGAACACTGTGCCTGCAAACGCCACGGCGGCCAGCAGGTGTAGTGTGATCAGCAGGCCATAGCTCATGTCTGGGCCTTCTCTCTTGACAGTCGTATGGCAGGAATCAACGGCACTGCGCTGACAGACGTTGGCGGTATCAGGTCCGCAAGAGTGAAGCCATCTAGATGCGCCATGAAGCTGTGCAAAGCTCCTTGCAACATGCCAGCGAGGCGGCAGTCGCCGGTCAGCGTGCACCGGTTGTCGTTGCCAAAGCATTCCACCAGCGTGAAGTCGGACTCTAGTCCACGTATCACTGTACCGATATGGATCTGCTTAGGTTCACGGGCGAGGCGCATGCCGCCTCCCTTGCCACGTACCGTCTCTATCCAACCCTGCAGGGCCAGCTGATGCGTCACTTTCATCAGATTTGCCTCGGAAATGCTGTAAGCCTGCGCCACCTCGGAAATCGTGCATAGGCGCTCTGGCCGCTGGGCCACATGCATGAGCAGCCGCAGCGCATAGTCGGTCATCAGGGTTAGACGCATTGAGTGATCTCGTTCAAACAGATTTTCTGGACTTGCTGGCGACATATCCTGATGGTTGAGCCGCTGAGAGTCCAGCTGGTGGCAGGCGCGGCCGAATCAGCAAGGGCGCAAATCGCCATAGGTACAAAGCAAAGGCCAGCACCCATGCAAGCGCCGAGGCATGCAGCGCGGCTTGAGGGAGCCCCGCAGGCAGAAGTGCCAGCAGGCGCAGCAAAGCGGCGGCAAGCACCAGCACATACATGACCACGATGCTCCCATCGGCGCGCAATGGTCGCCCCAGATGGCCCAAAGCCGTACGTGTCACCATGCCGATTATCAGCACCGCAAAGCCGGCCACACCGATCACATGGACCGGCCAGGCCAAGCGCAGTACCCAGCCGCTCGCCTGGAACGCTGCCACCAGCAGGCCCGTGCCCAAGGCCGCATGACCCAGATACAGAATCCACAGCAACGGCACCTGACGCACAGCCCAGGGTTTCCAGGCCAACACCTGCCATAGGGTGATTAGTCCCGTGACAGCCAATGCGGTCACCATACCCGACACCCATCCCAGCAACAGGCAGACAATGCCAAGCACGCCAGCCCAGAGTTGCCACTGCCCGCTGGCCGTATGCATGGGAATCTGCAGATCCGTCACCGCCCGCATTGCGAAGAATGGAATAACGCGCCGCGCAACCAGTAGTGCAATCACAGCCATGCACAGCAGCCCTGTATAAAGGTAATGCATCAGCGTTGCGTAGTCGCTGCCTTGCCATACCGAGCGCAGAAAGAGTGCATCGGCCACGCCCAGAGCTGACACCAGCAGCGGCAGGCCGTAATTGCGTCGGCTGCGTGCTGCATAGATCACCCGGCCCAGCACTACGGCAGCGGCGGCGAAAAACAGCAGTTCGCACACTACGGCAAAAGCAAAAGCTGTATCACCCACCACCAGGAAACCCACGCGCGCCAGCAGCCACAGTACGCACAACCCGCCCAGCGCCCGGCCCTGAATAGGGTTGCTTCCAGTCCAGTTACTAGCCGCCGTGAGCAGAAAGCCCACGGCAATCGTCGCCACAAAGGCCCACAACATCTCGTGCGCATGCCACTGCACGCCGCCCAAACGCCCCGCAAGCCACTGTGGCGCGAACACCCACAACGCGACCGACACCGCAGCCCACAGACAACCGGCCATGTACAAGGGCCTGAAGCCAAGCTCCAGTAAGGCTTTCCACTGGGGTGCAGGAGCCTTGGGTTGGGGCACAAACCCCATCGGCTCCTCGATCTGCAGCAGCTCAGACATGGCTCACCACCGCCGGTAGTGCCTTGGGATCACGACTCATCTGGTAGCCCGACCACAGGCTCTGTGCAATACGGCGCGCCGCCTGCCACGCTTGATCGGCCATGGCGCGGTTGGGTTGCTCGGCCAGCGTGATCTCGAACAGGCCCAACCAGCGCTCAAACAGCTCTAGGCTTAGACCCGGTAGCGCAGCATGCTTGGGCATAGGGGCCCCTGAAAAGCGTGCTGTGCGTCGCAAAATGGCCGACCAGAAATCCACCAGCTTGGTCAGATGATGATCCCAGTCCGCTATACGTGCATCGAAGATGGGGCCGAGCACCTCGTCCTGGCGTATTCGCGCATAGAAGGAGTGCACCAAGCTGACGACCTCCTCTTCAGTGCAAAGCTCATGAATCCTCATTGCACAATTCCTTTCGCTGTCGTTACCGCACATAAGATTCATTAATTATGTATCTTATAGCTAGGCATGTCTCTAGGTGCATGGTGTTGTTGCTTTACAGGGACTTCCCGTCAATGCAAGCGCTGATCAGTAACTTTTGATGGACCTGTCTGTCAAGGCGATCCAGGTGCTTGAAACGAGGAACAGACTGCCCATCTACAGACGGGGTTAGGCACGAGGTGTGCGCCCCCAGAAACAAACCGCGCAGCAGGGCTCCAGTCAAATCTCGTAGAGAGGACGCGCAAGCCTGCACTGAACCAGACAGGGTCCGGCCGCTACGTTCCAGAAAATACCTGAGCGGGGGCTTGAAACCGGAAGCCGGCGGCAGCTTCCGTTCCTGGGCACCGACAGCTCAGCTCGAAGCCTTGGCCAGTTGCTGCAGTTCAAGTTGTCTGGCAGCACTGGCTTCGAGGTTTGCACGCTCTTCATCCAGATAGCGGTAAATGCTTTTGAGGTCGGCGATTTTCTGCCTGATCTCCGCCATCTTCTTTTCAATGAGTTTGGCGCCGTCAGCACAATCAATCGTCTTGTTCCGCTGCGCATCCAGGATCTGGCCTATTTCCCCCAGCGAAAAACTCATGCTTTGCGCGCGCTGGATAAAGGTCAGATCCTGCAGGGTTTGCGCAGTGTAGACGCGATAATTGTTGGTTCGCCGCGTCGGCGAGATCAGACCGATTTGCTCGTAGTAACGCAAAGTATGGCGGCTGGCGCCGCTGCGGGTTTCAAGTTCGCCGATTCTCATCAAAATACCGCTTGACTATAGAGTTAGGTCGACACTCTACATTTGATTTCTCACCTTACCAAGGAGCAGGAGAATGAACGTGGAGTGCTTTGTCACGGGAGGGACCGGCTTCATCGGTCAACATTTGCTGGCAAACCTGAGTGCCAAAGGTCACACCGTCCGGGTGTTGATGCGCCGCCCAGAACGGCTGGCTGCACTGCGAGAGCAAGTCGACAATCTGGGAGGAATTGCCACCCGGATATTTGCCGTTGCAGGCGACCTTGAGCGGGACAACCTCGGGCTGAGTCCCGCCGACCAAGCAGTGCTAAGGCAGGCCAGAGTCGTATTCCACCTGGGTGCCCACTTCGCTTGGGGGCTTTCATTGGAGCATTCTCGTGCGGTCAATGTAGAAGGGGCAAAGCGCGTGGCGCTGTTGGCGGCTGAGCTAAATAGCCGCTTGGTGATGATCGGCGGCTACATGCTGAAGAATCATGAACATCTGCTTCGCATCGGAATTGATCCTCGTCATCCAGAGCTGACCGATTGGCCTGCCGTCTACCGACACGTCGGTGCTTACGAGGCGAGCAAGCTGGAAGCGCACTTTGCGACCCTGCAGGTCATGTCCACCAAGGGTGGGGAAGCTACCGTAGTTCACCCCGCGACGGTCTGCGGCCATAGCCGTACCGGACATATCCTTGACGGTCAGCCGCTGGTGGCACTGATACGCAATCTTGCGCAGGGAAAGCTGGCTGCAGTGCCCGGCACTGCCGAGCATTGGCTGCCACTGGTCACCGTGGATTACCTGGTTGAGTTGGTGGCGGCTTGTGCTTTCGATCCTGCCATGGTGGGCAAGGAACTGCTGGCGCTTGATGACCAAAGCCCCAACTTGCGGGAGCTCTTGGGACAGGTGGCACAACCCATGGGCTTGAAGCCTCCCAGGTATCACATCTCACTGCGATTGCTGAAGTTGCTGCTGAGTATTCCGCCCGTCGCGCGGTTCTTGAATACAGACGCCGAAGCCTTGGACTTTATCCAGACCACTCGCTTTGATACGGCGGCGGTCGAGCAATTTGCCAATAGGCATGGAATAGCCAAACCGGATATACGTCAGGCTTTGCAGCACACTGCAATGTTCGTCAACTCATATTGCATGACCAAGGACAGGACTGTCTGACATATTCCTTGGGGCAGCAAACAACATCAAGATCCAAGGTGGTCGTACGGAGCAGTACGGCGCGGTCTCGGGCTCGTCGCAGATGTGCGCTTGCATACGCCCGCAAGGGTCTGCTGCACCATTTCGGCACACGCAGAAGCAGTCATCCAGATGATGTCGGACATGACAACAGATCGCATGACCGGTCTCGGATGGAATCGGTATTCAAGGCTGACCGACAAGACGGCTACCGGCAAGAGAGGTCATCCCCCCGACAAATTGGACGCGCACTCACGACAGCGGCCATACAGCGTAATTTCATGGCTATCTACCAGAAAACCAGGTGGCGCCAAGCCCGCCAGGTTGCCGGGACAGGCATGCACATCGAAAACCCGCTGACAGACGGTGCACTGAAAATGGTGGTGGTGGCCGTGGTGAGCTACCTCGTACATGGGCGTGCGCTCAGGCAAGTGGACTTCATGAAGAAAACCCTCTTCAGCCATCGCTTTGAGCGCTCGGTACACGGTCGCAATCCCCAGCCCAGGTAGCGTTGCCTGCGCCAACTCCAGCACCTCCTGTGGCGCAAGCGGCCTGTCGGCCTTCGTCATGGCCTGCTCAATAGCCGCGCGCTGCTTCGTGGATCGTTGCTTGGAGGGGGTCATTGTGGCGAGGCTATGTCATGGAAGCGGGGATGCGATATTGTGCCCTGGCTCGCCCCTTGAGCGGCCCCTACAGGTACTTGAGCCAAGTGATGTCGCGTCGACGCTGCTTGAATGCAGCAAACCAGCGAACGACGGGATACAAGGTCACGGCCAGCAGCGCCGAGATCACCCATAGCCAAAGCAAACTGCTCAGCCCGAACAGTTGTCCCTGGTTGGCCCCCCAGACCGCCATTGCGCTCAAGTACATGAACTTGAGCACGTACAGATGCAGCACATAAAAAAACATAGGCGCGGCCCCCAGCGTGGCCAGAAGCAGCAGCCAGCGGCGGCCTGTGGCTTTCTCGAACGCTCCCAGCAACAGCAATCCGATGCCGAGCGTCAACAGCAGGAACAGCAGTGAGGGCGGATACTTGGTGACGTTGAACCAGGACATGACCGTCCGCAGCGTATCCGCACCGGCCAGCCAAGGTGCATCGCCATACAGGTTCAGCGTGCGCAACAGCGCAAAGCTCAGCAGGCAGCTAATGCCTGCAACGAGCAGATGGTGTCTGCGCCGTGCCGGGTCACAGGCTTTGCCAAACCACGGTCCGATGGCGTAGCCCAGGGCGATCACACCAATCCAGGGCAGCAAGGGATAGGACGTGCGCAGTTGCAAGCCCGCCAGCTCCAGCCAGCCACGATCATGCAAGATTGCCCAGGGAATATGCATCACGTGATCCGCCGGGAAGTGCAGGCTATCGAACAGGTTATGGCCTGCTACCAGCACCAGGCCCAATAGCAGCAAGGCCTTGCGTGGCAGCCACACCAGCACCGACAGAGCCAGCATGGAAAGACCAATGGCCCAGATCACTTGCAGGAAGATCTTGGCGGGGGGAAATTGGAAAGTCCAGGCGAAGTTGACTACCGTCACCTCCAGCAGCACCAAGAACAGGCCGCGCCGCCACAGGAAGCCTGACGCTGCACTCGCCTGACCCGCCTCGGCATGGCGGCTGGCATACAGATATGCCCCCAAGCCTGTCAGAAACACAAACACAGGCGCACACAAATGGGCCAGCATGCGCGGAAAGAACAGGCCGGGCGCAGTGTCTGCCACCACCATCGGGTCCGGCACTTGCAGATGCAGGTAAAAGGTTTCACGGACATGGTCGAGCAGCATGAACAGCATGACGAGACCACGCAGCGCATCGATCGATTGCAGACGGCCAGCACTCGCTAGCGAAGATGGAGAAGGTGACAAGCTGCTTGCTCTATTGATATTGAATTATCACTATCATATCAACTCTATGTTTACCCGCACATGGTTCCAGCTCTTCCCTTCCAGCAAGCAAACCATGTGTCCAATAGCGCAGGAGCACATGCACGCTATCTTCCCCGAAAAACCCATCGAGACCTCCCGCCCCACCCTCTGCTCCCCTGCAATCGTCGCAGCCTTGTTCCTGGCTGGTGGCAATGCCTTCGCTATTGGACAGGAGGAGGCCAAAGGTTTTACCGAGGGCAGTTCCCTCATCATGCAAAACCGTATGCTTTCAGAGCAACTCGACTATCAAAATGGCAGCAGCTTTCGCGCCGCAAGCGGACAGAGAGGCCAAACCCTTGCTCGCGAATCGGCCTACGGGCTCATGCTCAATTACGAATCAGGCTACACACGGGGCCTTGTTGGAGTGGGGCTTGATGCGCATGCCTATGGGGCCCTCAATCTAGGCACCGAAGCGAACCATGCACGCGCAACACCTCGCTACGTGGCCAGGGATGGACAAGAGATTGCTGATCGTTTTGGGCGCGCCGGCGCTGCGCTGAAAATCCGAATGTCAGCCACCGAACTGAAGGTGGGCGAGATGCGTACCGGGTCCCCACTCTTCAGTTCGTCCGATACTCGATTGCTGCCTGAAAGCAATCGAGGCTGGCAAGTCATCAGCAGAGACATCCCTGCGCTCACACTGCAAGCCGGACGCTTTACCGGCTGGGCTGACCGCAACGCCCGCAAGAACGGTGCCTATCTGCAGGCCAACTACTCGGGCGTGACCAGCAGCTCCTTCAGCTTTATAGGCGGTACATGGGTCACTCCCATCACCCACCTGACGCTCAGCAGCTACTACGGGCAATACGCGGACAACTGGAACACCGCTTATCTGGGAAGTTTCTACAAACTTCCTCTGCCAGATAAGCGTTCACTGTCGTTCAATCTGAATATCTATCGCAGCACCGACACCGGCAGGGCAAAGTCCGGCGTCATCGACACCACCACCTGGAGCTTGATGAGCAGCTACGCCATAGGTGCTCACAAATTCGGACTCGGCTACCAGAAGGTCCGCGGGAACAACCCGTTTGACTATGTGAATCGCGGCTCCATCTGGCTGGAAAACGCGATGCAGCTATCCGACTTCAACGGTCCGCGCGAAGCCTCCTGGCAACTCAGGTACGACGTGGACCTGAGCTCCATCGCAACCCCTGGATTGAGCGCGGGCGTGGCCTACACCAGAGGCTCCGGTATCGACAACAGCCGTCTCAACGCAGTGCATGCCAGCTACCTCGGCTATTCGGCAGCCAACGGCAAACACTGGGAGCGAGACATTCAGGTTCGATACACGGTGCAACATGGGGCGGTGAAGAATCTGAGTTTGCAGTTGCGCTACGGAGTGCATCGAACGAATAAAGCGCAAGGTGAAGCCAATATGAATCAGCTTCGACTACAAGCGGAGCTTCCATTCAAGGTCCTGTAAACCTGAACGAACTGCCTGATGGGCAGCAATCAGTGATTCATTGCCGCCTCTTTTTCTTCCGATACCTGGCATGAAGCGGTCGATGGGGAAAGTTCACGGCCGACCGCTTTCGAGAGCATGAGTGAAATGGAGGTCCCGGCCACAGGCCGTCGCTGGAGGCATGCGAAACTGACGCTCGGCGCAGGTATCGGATGGCGGTGAGGAGGTACATGCAACCGAAGGGGTCGCAAGCGATCTTCATCCGAAATGAGAGAAGATGATCCACCCACGCTTGGGAATTACTATCAAGCCAGACTCATGCCCAGTTGCATAAAAGGAGCCTGGCTCTCCCAACGCCTCGTTAATATCGCGCGCCATTTCGGAGGGAATATCCGAGCACCCCTCGTTCATACCGGTCAGCCAGCCGTTTCGAACTATTTCGCCCTTCGGCTCGATGTAGGGTGTTTCCTTCCAGTCACTGTATTCGCGAGCTTTATGCCGCCTAGCCTGCTTGGCTTCTCTTAAAGCATCAAGCCCATTCGAGCGAATGTTTTCCAGCGATAGCCCATCGATTTTGTAGACCGCTGCTCCGCAACCTTCTCTGAAGCCGCCGCTGTCTTCGATAAACAGTAGTTCTTCAATCTCGATCGCCTGAGGTAGGTAGCCTTCGTACCAGTAGCTGTTGAAGCTTGCACAGCCTCGGGTTGCAAGGAGGAGCGCAGCCACAATTGAAAGTGCCATCAAACTGAGCTTCATTGCGCCTCTCATATCGTCCAGGGGTACGCGTCGAGCCAAATAGCCAAGCAGCCGACCCCGAGGACGAAGTTGCCGGGCGCGCCAAAAACTGATGTGGTCGGTGAAAGCCGCTCAAGCAGCGGACCGTGATCGGCAGCCATAAGTCCGTAGCGTTGATCAATCCAGGGACGGCGGTTCTCGACCGAGGCCACTTCTCTTTTTGGGACTCCAACGAATGAGTTCCGCAAAGCTATGCAGAAGCGATTAGCGCACCTCCTGCATTGCTCGATAGGCTACCTCAAAGCGGGGGTCTAGCATGGCACCTACATTGCAGCGCGACCAAGGCGAAGTCTGGCTCGGATCGAGGTTGAAAACATGGCCCGGAGCCATGGTGACTTTGTGGGCGAGCAAACGCTCAGCTAGACGCACGGCATCGGGATTGCCAGGGAACGTGGCCCAGAGGTATAGCGATTGAGGGTTACGCGCAAACACCTCGCACTCGTGCATCTCCAACCAGTCCAGCGCCTGCTCCGTTGCCTTGCCCAAACGTTGGCGCAAGCGCACGAGATGCCGCTCGTAATGGCCTTCGCGGAGCATCACATCGACCATGCGCTCGCAGTATTCTGACCCGCTCACATGGATCAGTGATCGCAAATCTGCCAGGTCGCTGGCTAAAGCATCGCTGCAGGCGATGAATCCCACGCGAAGGGCTGCAGAAAACGACTTAGAAAAACTGCCTATATAGATCGTGCGTTCCAGCTGGTCCAGCGTGGACAAACGCACTGACGAGGTTGGTTTGAAATCGGCCAATGGGTCGTTCTCTACCAGCAAGAGGTTATGCCGTTCTGCAAGCTGCAGGACGCGGTAAGCCTTGGCAGCGCTGATGTCCGAGCCAGTGGGGTTGTGCGCCAGAGACTGGGTAAAGAACAAGCGCGGGCGCTCGGTCAGCAGCAACTGCTCCAAAGCCTGGACATCGGGCCCATCGGCTTGCCTGGGGACTCCCAACACACGTGCTCCTGCCAGTTTGAGCTTGCCAAACAGCAAATAGTAGCCAGGATCGTCTACCAGCACCGTCGCGCCGGGCGGGACGAAGTAGCGAATCACCAGATCCATGGCCTCATTCGCACCTTGGGTCAGGACCAGTTGCTGAGGTGTGACTCCCAGGCCGAACACGCCCAGCTTGCGCACCAAGCTATCTCGCAGCGGCGCATAGCCAAAGCGGCTGCCATAGCGAAACAAGGACCCCAGTCCGGTTCGCACCACTTTCTGGTGATAGCGATCCATGCGCATATCGGCCAGCCACTCTATAGGCGGAAATCCATCGCCAACCGCGACAGCATCTGGCTGGGTCTTGAGTTGCTCGCGCATCAACCAGACCACATCCATCGCGCGATTGAGCTGCCCTGCGTCTTCATCCTGAACCGCATGGCGGGCCTGCGGTTGAACATAAAAGCCAGCACCGCGCCGGGACTCCACCAAGCCGCGTGAGACCAACAGATCAAAGGCGGCCACCACGGTGTTTTTGGCGTAACTGTGCAAATGCGCCAGCTCACGCAAGGATGGCAACTTGTCCCCTGCACGATACACGCCATCGGTTATTTGCTGCCCTATCAAATCAGCTAGACGCTCTGCAATAGGGGCCTGACGCTTGCTACCACCCGCCATTCAAGTCTCCTAGATCGTGAGTTGCCAGTATGTATGCCGATGGGTCCAATGCTGCATTGCGGCAGTACTGTTCTCGCAAACTGTACCTGTATTTAAAGGTACAGTTTGAATAAATTCTCGGCCAACCGTCCCCTTGTATTGATATCCAGATTTGGATCTGTAGGAGTTTTCATGGCCGTCGATTCGCGTCTTCCCAATTTCCGAGCTCTCACCCCCGCACAGCGCTGGGAGCATGTCGCCACCGCATGCAATCTCAGCGCCGAAGAACGCAATCTACTGACCCATGCTGGCGCCCTGCCCGTCACCTTGGCTGACGGCATGATCGAAAATGTGGTGGGCACGTTCGAGCTACCCATGGGCGTCGCAGGCAACTTCCGCATCAACGGTCGCGATGTGCTGATTCCGCTCGCAGTGGAAGAGCCCTCCATCATTGCTGCTGCTTCGTATATGGCCAAGCTGGCCCGTGAAGACGGAGGCTTTGAAACGTCGAGCACCTTGCCGCTGATGCGTGCGCAGGTGCAAATCGTCGGCATCAGCGACCCCTATGGTGCAAGACTGGCGTTGTTCAAGGCCCGCGATGAGATCCTCGCGCAAGCCAATAGCCGAGACAAGGTGCTGATCAGCCTGGGCGGTGGCTGCAAGGACATCGAAATCCATGTCTTCCCCGATTCTCCGCGCGGCCCTATGGTCGTGATGCACTTGATCGTTGACGTGCGCGATGCCATGGGTGCCAACACCGTGAACACCATGGCTGAATCAGTCTCGCCACTGGTGGAAAAGATTACCGGTGGTTCGGTGCGTCTGCGCATTCTCTCGAACCTGGCAGATCTGCGCCTGGCCCGTGCTCGTGTACGCCTGACCCCACAAACCTTGGCCACCAAAGAGCGCAGCGGCGAGGCAATTATTGAAGGCGTGCTCGACGCCTACACTTTCGCGGCCATTGACCCCTACCGCGCCGCCACCCACAACAAGGGCATCATGAACGGCATCGACCCCGTCATCGTCGCAACAGGCAACGATTGGCGCGCGGTGGAAGCCGGTGCCCATGCCTATGCCAGCCGCAACGGCCAATACACCTCGCTGACGCACTGGGAAAAAGACAATGCCGGCGCTTTGGTGGGAACCATCGAGCTGCCCATGCCCGTGGGCTTGGTGGGTGGTGCCACCAAGACCCATCCGCTGGCGCGCCTGGCGCTCAAGATCATGGAAGTGAAATCTGCCCAGGAACTGGGCGAGATTGCCGCCGCCGTGGGTCTGGCCCAGAACCTGGGTGCTTTGCGCGCGCTGGCCACCGAAGGCATTCAGCGCGGCCATATGGCACTTCACGCTCGCAATATTGCACTGGTCGCAGGAGCCGTGGGTGAAGAAGTAGAGATCGTCGCCAAGCGCCTGGCTGCCGAGCATGACGTGCGCACCGATCGCGCACTGGAAGTGCTGCAAGAAATTCGCGCCCGGCGCTAAGCATCCTCAGCCTCGCCAGGCACATCCGGGCGAGGCTTTTCTTACCCGAAACGGGAACAACAACAAGCAAGGAGACAAGGCTATGAGTTCCGACAAGCAAGCCTCGCACTGGCAACTCGCTGAGGTCTGGGGTGATACCGTCGACCTCAAGCACCTGAGCTGGTCCATCCTGATTGGCATCGGGATCAGCGTGCTCGGATTTTTTGCAGCCAGCCGTTGGCTGAGCTCGGTGGTCGAATCCAAACAGCTGGCTCATGCCTACGCCATGCTCGCTGGTCTGGCCGGCTGTGTTCTGGCTGGCGTTATTTGCGCTCGCATCTTCCCCCCAAAACGTGTGGTGACCGAAGAAGACATCTCCAGCAACCCTGAATGGCGTGCCGAGGTGCTGCGTGAGCTGGAGCAGCAGCCCGGTGGTCTGGGTTCTGTGTCTGACCTGCCTCCAGTCGTGGTGCAGGAGCTCAAGGAACTCAAGCTCTACGAGCTTTTCGTCACGCCCAAGACATCCCAAAGCCGTGATGGCCAATAACCCTAGGAGTACACGGCATGGATCCTCAACTCATTGAACAAATCGGCGTCGCTGCGGGCATGGGCCTGATCGGCGCCATCGTCTTTGCTGCAATCGGACTGGTTTCCGGCACCGACGAAACCACGACACTCGCACCACTCACCCTGCTTGTCGTTTTGCTCGGCGTTCCGCCTGCAGGCGTCTTTACCTTCTTTCTGGCTGGTGCTGTTGCCAAGCACATGACCCACGCCGTTCCTACAGCACTGCTGGGTATCCCCGGAGATACACTCGCCACGCCTTTGCTGCAGGATGCAGACTTGCTGCGCAAGCTTGGCGTGCCGCATATTGCCTTACGCAAAATGGTCTCGGGCGCCATCGTCGCGGCCTTTGTCGCCGTGCCGCTGGCGGTGCTGTTTGCCGTGATGTTGGCGCCGTTCGGCTCAACCATTACCAAGACTGCACCCTGGATTTTTCTGGCCGCAGCCGTGCTGATTGCTTATTTCTCCAAAGGCCGCTGGGGGGCAATTGCTTTGCTCGTGCCTTTTGTGGTGGTGATTCTGGCTCTGCAGGCACTGACTGCCAAGTACGACACCAAGCTCAGCATCAGCTACTTCCTGGGTATCGCCATTGGACCTCTGGTTGCCGATCTTTTTACCGTCATGGCGCCGGCAGGCCGCAAGAGCATGTTGCGCGACAAGGTTCGCCAGTTCAACCTGGCTCCTGATGTCAAAGGTTGGTCGGGCTATTTCCCCAACCCTCTCAAAGTGCTGGATCGCACCCAGACACGCTGGACATTGACGACTGCCGCCATTTCCAGCGCAACCTTTGTATTCAGTCCTGTGGCCATGACCGTGGTGCTGGGCGAGTTGGTGGGCTCTCGCATCAAACACGCTTATCACCGCCTGACCACGGTGCTGAGCGCTCGTAACGGCGTGACAGAAGCCACCTATATTGCTGAAGCGCTGATCCCGCTGATCGCCTTTGGTTTGCCCTTGAGTCCTGTAGCTGCCGGCCCTGCGGCACCGTTGTTCAATGCACCTCCACGCTTTACGGTGGATGCTGCTACGGGCCAGACCCACAATCTGCACAATCTGCTGAGCCACTGGGAGTTTCTGGGCTACGGCATGTTGTCGGTGTTGCTTGCCGCAGTGGTGTCCTATCCGTTTGCAATGAACTACGCGCGCCGTGCTGCAATGCTTGTCTCGCGCAAAGTCAGCCACGAAGCCATCATTGCAACCTTTGTCGGCCTGATCATCGTGATCAGCGTCTGGGAAGGCGGTCTGCTGGGCCTACTGGTGATCTTGACCATGGGCCTCATGGGTGGCCTGCTCTCACGCACCTTCGGCTTTAACACCGGCGTGCAGTTCATGGGCTATTACACAGCCGTGCTCAGCGTTCCTGCGCTGCTCAAGCTGTTCTGAAAGCGAGGGCAGCAATGTCGAATGCATCAGAGCGCCGGGTCAAGATCGTGGAAGTCGGGCCACGCGACGGCCTGCAAAACGAAAAGCGGCCTGTGCCATTGAATGCCAAGGTCGAGTTGATCAACCAGCTCAGCCGCGCAGGCCTGCGCTTTATCGAAGCGGCTTCGTTTGTGTCGCCCAAATGGGTGCCACAAATGGCCGGCAGCGCCGAAGTGATGGCCTTGATCGACCGCAGCCCTGGAGTTCGCTACAGCGCATTGACACCCAATCTGCAAGGACTGGAAGCTGCTCTGACTGCTCGCTGTGACGAGGTGGCGGTCTTTGGCGCGGCTTCGGAAACCTTCTCGCAACGCAATATCAATTGCAGCATTGCGCAGAGTCTGGATCGCTTCAGGCCTGTGGTGCAGAAGGCGCTGGAGGCCGGAGTCCCTGTGCGTGGCTATGTGTCCTGCGTGTTGGGTTGTCCCTATGAAGGCGATGTTGCTGCAGAGGCAGTCTTGCAGGTTGCGCAAGAGCTTTTGGCCATGGGGTGCCATGAGATTTCTCTGGGCGATACGATTGGCCGCGGCTCGCCCGAGTCCACACGCAAGCTGCTGGAAGTCTGCCTCAGGGACCTTCCCAGCGCACGCCTGGCGGGCCATTTTCACGATACCTATGGTATGGCGGAAGCCAATGTCTGCGCTTCTCTGGAAATGGGACTGCGCATTTTCGACAGCTCTGTAGCGGGCCTGGGCGGCTGCCCCTATGCCCAGGGAGCTTCAGGCAATCTGGCCACCGAAAAGCTGCTCCATGCCTTGCATGCCATGGGCTATGAGACCGGCGTAGATATGTCCGGGGTTCAAACCGCAGGTCGCTATATCCGACAAGTGCTGAGCGATTTGCATGACCAGCAAGTGGTGCAGCACTGAAACCTGCGCTTCTACACAAGCACCAGCGCAAAAAGGCCTTGAGATCTCAGATCTCAAGGCCTTTTTCTTTGAAGGCGTCGACGCCCGCTGTCAGAGCAAGTCCCGACTTCTACACGCAAGTCTGCCATGGGCAGCAGCAGTCGCTGGTGTCTCTGAGTTGAACTGCCTCGTTTCGATTCAATCCAGCTAACCAGCCATCAAAAGTGCCGTCGCATTGCTGCGCAGTACCTGTGGCCCGGCTGGCTGGTCAAGCCGACGCGTACTAGCTTCAGTTGCGTGTTCCTTCCGGCTTCGCGCTACGGTGTAGCTTGCCGCAAGCGTTGTTCTTTCGCATTGACGTTTTGATAGTGACTGCCTCTGGCTGTCTTTCACCTCAATTATTGCGATGACCGGCTCATACTCGTCAGCAGAGTCGATTGTGGTGCGCTTCCAGCGCCAGACAACTCACCTCCCCTCTTGCTGAGGGACAGTAAAGCTAAGCGTCGCGGTATAGCGTACATCGTTATATTTTTTTCCGCCCACAGTAGCCACTGCATCATTGACACGAGCCGATACCTCCAGCACATACAGGCCAGGAAAAGACGGCGTGAAGCTCACCGTACCGTCCTTTGACGGTGTCAGTGAACGGCGCCACCCTTCCCCCGTTTCGATATTCACCTGGCTGGCTGCGACGGGCCGCCCCTTGAACATCAATCGAAAGGTGTTTCCGTCAGGGTGGGTCGGAACCAGCTCCAAGTCGTTCCTGGCCTGAATGTCCTGGCGACCGTAGCGAGCTTGATAGTAGGTAAGAGCTCCATCATCGAGCCCGGTTGCAGAGAAGCGCAGATCGCTGATGGGCCTGGGAACAGCGATATGGTTGATCGCAGTCTGAATTGGCAATGATTTGCCATCAGCTTGCATTGCCTTGGGCTCCAGCAACGCAGGCAACTTGTCTAATGGCTTGTGTAACTCTCCTACGTAGGCTCGGACCTCCGCCCCGTCGAGCTGCACCCAGAGATACTCCGCTTGTGCCTGTGCTGGGCACCATAGGCCACTGATTAGCAGGCACAAGGTCATTCGATGAAATACAGGAAGCAATTGCACTCAGCGATCCTCATCTTGAAGGTTGTATTCAATCCGCTCGGCGTCTTGGCGCCTTTTGGATTTCTTCCTGCTCGACAATGGCCTGCAGTCCAGGCCCTGCGTCGAACAGCACATAACAAAGGCTGGGCAGGTTGATTGCCGGTCAGCGTGGAGTTTCTATCCGCCTTGCCCAGAATCAGAATCAGCGGAGGTCCATCATTGCGAGCTCCAAGGCAGCGAAGTACTGACATTCAACTTTGAATATCGGCACTCAGAAGTCATAACGCATTCCGACATTGACGCTGCGCGGAGCACCCCAGGTGTAGAACAAGCCTGCCGCGGTAAAGTTGGTGAGCCCGGCCATGTACTTCTTGTCCAGTGCATTGTTCACGTTCAGGCTGAACGACAGGTGCTTATCGACCTGATAGCGCGCCATCAGGTCCAGCACCGCATAACCTCTCTGCGACAAAGTGGCAGCGCTATTGCTCATCGAGGTCTTGCCCTGCCAGCGTGTGGCCGCTCCCAAAGTCAGTCCCCGCAACGAGCCTTGGTCAAAGCGATAGGTCGTCCCGAACTTGAACTGGTACTTGGGATATTGACTGGCGCTGGTGAGCGAGCTGCTTTGCTGCACCAGACTGCCCTGCGCTTGCCAGCCGCGCGCGAGCTCGCCCGCCAACTCCAGTTCCCAGCCACGCCGCGTTGCAGACGAGACCGCACGGTAGGCCGTATTGCCCGCAGGAGTGAGATCACCACTTTCCTCTGCGGTGTTTTCCGTCTTCATCCAGAAGTGAGCGATGCTGGCGTTCAAGCGCTTGTCGAAGAATTCGGCCTTGGCGCCGACCTCATAAGTGTTGCCCTCCTCCGGTGCCAGCGTTGCACCCCGCGCATCCTGAGCCGTCTGCGGCTGGAAAATGTTGGCATAGCTTGCGTACAACGATACGTTCGGCTGCACCTCGTAGACCAACCCAGCGTACGGGGTGATCACACCGTTCTCCTTCATGTCATAGTTCCACCAATATGGTGTGATGTCACGCTCTTCAAACCGTGTAACGCGTAACCCAGTGATCAACTGCAGAGGATCAGCCACCCGGAAGCGTCCCGCCGCATAAACATAACGCTGCTTCTGACTGAATTTGTTGTTGCCGTAGTTCAAGACACTGAAATCAGGCTGAGGCAGCACCGCCCCACCCTGTGCCATATTGATACCGAGATTGCCGAGCGGCACCAGGTTCAACGCATTCAGCGGCAATTGCACATTGCTGTGAAAGCGCGATACGCCTGTGCCGGCCAGAAGTTCATGCGAGCGGCCCAACAGCTGGAATGTCCCCTTCACATCGAGATTGACGCTCCAGTTATCGGTCTCCATGTTGCGCCATCGGCCGAAGCTTGCGCGGTCCTGGTCGTAGAAGTAGCCAGCCTTCATATCGTCCATGGATACGTTCTGATGCGAAAACTTGAGCGTGGCTGTCCAGCCATCCGCCAGACGTTGCTCCAGACTGCCGAAGAGATTGAGACCTTTTTGGGAATATCCGCCCCAGGGGGCACCGGTGTTGAAAGAGCGCGGCATCCACGCCACCTCACCACCTGTTCGCGTGTAGCGCTGGATCGGCTGCGTAGTGCCGATGCCTTGTGCATCGCGTTCGCGATAAGTCATACCGAGGTTGAGGACTGTGCCGGGAGTGATGTCCGCTTCGAGTGCCCCGAACAGCATCTTGCTGCTGCTCTTTTCATGATCACGGAATCCCCCCGCGTCCATGGCAGAAGCGACCAGACGCCCCCGTACCGTGCCCGCCTCGTTCAGTGGACCGCTCACATCGGCCTGTGTTCGATAAGTGTCCCAACTTCCCGCATTGGCACGCACGCTGGCCTGAAATTCGCGGGTCGGGCGTTTACGGATCATGTTCACTGTGGCGCCATAGTCGCCCTTGCCGACAACCAGACCGGATGAACCCTTGAGGACCTCGATCCGGTCGATCTCCGCCATATCGTCGAGCGAAAACATGGTGCTGGTAAGGTAGTACCAGCCGCTGCTCAGCTGTGCCATGCCATCGGTCTGCAGGTTTACCTTTGCCCCACGCGCTTGAAAGTCAGTGGCATTGTTCTGCCTGTAGACGGCGATGCCAGGTGTCTGTTCCATCACATCGGTCAGCGTCTCCAGCTTGAAGTCATCCATGCGCTGACGCGTCATGACGGTCACGGATTGAGGTGTCTCGCGTAGCGAGAGATTCAGGCCCGTTGCCGTCCGGCTGGGACCCGTCTGGGTGTAGCTGCCCGTGCCCTCGGTAACGCCGTCCCTCTCAAGCTGTGCAGTCACCGTGACTGTGGCCAGCGATGCGGAATCATCGTTTGACGCGACGGCCTTGATGATCAGGCCGCCCCCTTGAGTCACGGCGACCAAACCGCTTCCGGCCAGCATCTGCTCCACAGCCTGCTTCAGCGTGAGAGCTCCATGGACGGGGCGCGCTGTCTTGCCAGCGACCAACGCGGGAGCAAACCCGATCGAGGTGCCAGAGGCCGCTGCCAGCTCGTTGAGTGCACTCCCCAATGGCTGGGAATTAATCGAGAAACTGATGCTTTTTCCACTATCAGCAGCGGATTGCGCCTGCGCAATCATCGGAGAGAGGACTGCCAGGGCTGCGGCCAAAGCAAGAGGAGCGGGCTGAAAATGAGGCTGCGTGAAGCGCATGGAGAGGGATTCCGAACGTCGAGTAATGAATGAAAATGAAACTCACTACTCTTTAAGACGCATCAGATCACCAGAAATACACCCCTAGTCCGAAAAAAATTCGAAATGGCCGCATTGAGCATGAAGTGCTCAATGCGCACTGACGATTTCAGTCTTCCCCGATGGCATGCCGACCAGCTTCACGGGCAGGATCTGGCTCAGCATGCGCGCAAACTCCCCTGGTCTATCAATCTGATAGCTGCCGCCGATGGTCAGAGCGGCAACCGCAGGGTCGCGAATCTCCAGGCCCGTTGGACCATAGCGCTCCAGCTCTAGCAATGCATCAGCCAGTGAGGTGTTATCAAAACGCACCAAGCCCTTGCGCCAAAGGGCGACACTGCCGGGAGAAACACTGGCCACCTGGCCTAACACCCCATTGGATGACACCCTCAGGCCTTGCCCTGCCAGCAATTCGACAGGCAGATCAGTCTTCGCGTTGGCGGCGCTGTAGGAACTGGTGACCCGTACATGGCCCTTCTCCACCGAAACATTGGCAGCCCCGGCATCGGCCCCCTGATTGCGATAGCGAACGGAAAACCGTGTCCCAATTACCGTGACACGCGCAGGCCCAGCGAGGACATGAAATGGCTTCTTGGGATCGGCGGCGACCGAGAACATGATTTGTCCATCAGCAATCCGCACTTCTCGGCGGTCGCGGTACATGGTGACCTGAGCCTGGGTATCGGTGTCCATGGCGAGCTCGGTCCCATCTGGCAAGGTGACAAGCCTTTGCTGCCCCTTCTGCGCAACAAAGCTGCTCTCGAATGTCGGCTGCAGCATCCATTGATGCCATCCAATCCCTGCCGCAAAGACCGCAGCACAACAGGCAGCGACCAAGGCAGAGCGCGGCTGCATCCAGCTAAACAGAGCGTCTGTGCGGGCCCATCCCTCCATCGCCTTCGGCTTCGCGGGCTCCTCGCCTGGCTGCGCAGAAGATCCACCACTGGCAATGGCTTCGCGCTTGAACGAGGAACGTGCTTTTGCAACCATATCGGAAGGAGCAGAGCGCAGCACCGCCATGTCTTGCGTCAGACGACGAAATGCCGTGTCATGTGCAGCATCCTCAGCCAACCACTGACGCAGGGCTTCATGCTCGCTCTCGCTCAGGCCTTGCTCCCAACGCGAGTGCCATTCGACGGCCGCCACATCTACCGGATTCTGTCGACTGAAAAAATCCGCAAGCTCGCGCGCTTCCGCAGCCTCGTCAAAGGAGGCTGGCACATTGCGCTGGGATGCAAAAGAGTGACTCATCTTATGGATACGGATGCGCGGGGCGGGGCAAAAATTCGCCCTCGACGAAACAGCTACGCAAAACGCACGCGAATTTGCGATCACTCGACATTATCAAGTTCCATTCTGCGCGCAGCACAAGCAAGTTTTCCGCGGCTGATGTACTGATTCACCATGCTCAGCGACACCCCCATCCGCTCTGCAATTTCCTTGTTGGGCAACTCATCGAAGATGTACATGCAGAAGGCATCACGACACCGAGGCGGCAGTCCCTCGATAGTGTCAAGATACGCTTGAATGCTCTGAGACGATGCATAGGCATGCTCGGGCTGCAGATGCAGAGGACTCGCAGGCTGATCCCGCTCCTCCAAAGAATCGATATTTTGATGCTGGCGCACCTCAGCCCGTCTATCCATATCGATTTTGGCGCGCAAGGCTACCTGCCTCAGCAATGCACCTGGCTCAAGAATGACCTGCCCCTTCTGCTGCATGGACAGCACACGGGCATAGCTTTCCTGCGCCAAGTCAGCCGCAGTATCGCGGTCTCTCACTTTGCGCATGCAGAAATTCAACAGGTCTCTGTAGTAGCGGGTCAGCACGATCCAAAAAGCCAGTAGCAATGAGTGAGGTCGAACGTGCGCGGCGATAAGACAGCCTTGGAGCCCTGGCGCAAAGAGTTGCGATCAACTACACGGCAAAATTATAAATTGTTAATGCGACTTATTCTCAATCAATGTGTCCGATGTGATGCGAACTGCGGGTACTGGTCGGTCGTGCCCCCTGTTCGGCTCAATGTCGACCGGCATGCCTGATGAGCACCGACAGCAAACCGCCTCAACCCGCCGTTCGGAGATCTGCGGTGGCCGACTGCTACTGGCCGATGTTGCCAACCGACAGAGACCCGGAACCAGGCTGGTGCCGCGTCAACTACTCCCAAGGTGTCAATGTCAGCAGCCGCTCCACCTCTTTCACTCTTTCATTTACCCAGCCTGCCACTGCTCGATACACAACTTTCAGCCTCTGCGCACCACACGCTTCGATTGCGTGGACGATTGAACAAAAGACCGTTGCATGTCTCGATCCAAACAGAGCACATCCAGGCTGGAGGCGTGTACAGAGCGCAGCGACTTGATGGCTGTGCCTCCAAAAAAAGCAAAGCACGAAGTTGGACTGATCTGAAAAAGCTGGCTCCTGAAGGCAGACGTTCACTAACCGGTAATGAATGAACTACTTGGCCATCAGCTCGGATTACCGATCTGCCGCCATGAAGTTTGACGGCTTGCTCCCGAGCCTCTTGCGAAACATCGTGGAGAAGGCACCCGGGCTGTCATAGCCCAGTTGAAGCGCCACCGTTGTCACCGAATCACCGGTCCCCAGTTTGGACATTGCAAAAAGAAGACATGCCTGGCTTCTCCACTCTGAAAACGATATTCCGGTTTGCGAGCGAAAGAACCGGCTGAAGGTGCGTTCACTCTGGTGTAGCTGCTGCGCCCAGGCCAGCGGCGACAAGCGCACGTCGGGCTGGTGAAGGAAAGCAATGCATAGAGTCGCCAGTCGTTCATCCCGCGGTAGCGGCGCAAAGAAAGGCAGTGTTTCTGCGCGACCGACCTCCAGCAGCAAAAGCGACATCAGCACGCCATCGCAACCGCGCTCGTCATACAGCGCTGGCAAGTCGATGGCTTCGATGAGCAGCTGCCGTAGCAGCGGGGACACGGCCAGCACCTCGCAATGCGATTGGCTCCGTGGTACCTCTTCAGGCTCGATGTAGAGGCTTCGAGTGTTGACTCCCACCATCTTCACCCTGTGCGACTTGCCTGCTGGAATCCACACGCCACAGTGGGGAGGTATCACCCAGGCGCCATCGTCAGTACCGACCTCCATCAATCCGGTCGCGCCATAGAGGAACTGTGCACGGCGATGGCTATGGGTATCCAGAACGGTGCCAGGCGCGTAGTCGGTGCCAATGGCCACAACGGCACGAGGCGTGGCATCGAGGGAGTTCAGTGATTGATTGCGCACAACAAGACTGCAAGTAGCGAATGGCCGAAATGCAAATATTGTTGACCAAACATCGAATGTGCGCCACTCCAGAACAATCTACTGTGATGGCTCCTGCATCAATGGAGTTTTTCGTGTCCTTGTATTTGTTGTTGGCGGTCTGCGGATGTGTGACGGGCGTCACTACCGTTCTCTTTGGTTTCGGTGGCGGATTCGTGGTGGTTCCGCTGCTGTACTGCTTGCTGTCTACACCGAACGCCCCAGGCAGCGCAGTGGGGCAGTCGGCCATGCAGATTGCCGTTGCGACATCCACCTGCGTGATGGTCTTCGGTGCGCTCCTCGCAACTTGGCGTCACCAACGGGCAGGAACAGTGGATTGGACGTATGTCAGGCCTTTGCTGGGTCCCATTGGCGCGGGGGGCGTACTTGGCGCACTTGCGGCAACCGTTGTTCAAAGCGAATGGCTGCGTTGGGCCTTTGCGGCCTATCTGGTACTGACCATTCTGGATTGTTGGTTGAGGCCTGGATTTCTTGCTCAGCCCGCAGCAAAGCAGCACCGCCCTGGGCCGCTGGCGAATGCACTGTCCGGTCTGGTTATCGGCTGGGTTGCAGCATTGCTGGGGGTTGGCGGCAGCGTGATGACCGTTCCCCTGATGCGCCGCCGTGGAATCGAAATGACACGAGCCACCGCCATGGCGAATCCGCTATCACTGCCGGTCGCGCTGGCAGGAACAGGGACTTACATCGTCCTGTCCACCCAATCTCCTTTACCTCTTGGGGAGTGGCACCTCGGCTATATCGACATACGAGCTGCTGCTGTGCTCGTGACCGGTTCGTGGATCGGCATCCGTGCAGCATCGCTGTGGATCGGGCGCATTCCAGACCGGGTTCACGCGAAGGTTTATTTAGGACTGTTGATCATCGTCTTCCTGGCCATGGTGACAACATGACTGTGCGCTACTCTGCCTGCATCCCGAACGTCGGCTTGTGAAAGAAAGCTCTATTTCGCCAGAGCCCCTGAAGCAGTCATCAGCCGACTTGCTGCTTGCACCGAACGTCTGCTGACGCAGGCTTCTATAGAACCCGCACTACCGGCAATTGGCATTCGTTCGTGTGAGAAGCCTGAACGATCTACCAAGAGCCGCATGGGTGATATGACCTGATGAGGCCTCTGATAAAGGCATGGCTCAGGCAGTAAATCGCTTCAGAATCAACGACGCATTTACACCGCCGAAACCAAATCCGTTGAGCATGGCATGCTCCATTGCATGAGCACGCGCACTCCCGGCGATCAGGTCCAGGCCGTTCGCCAAAGGGTCTGGCTGCTCCAGGTTGAGCACGGGTGGCGCGATCTGGTCGCGCAGGGCCAATACTGTGAAGATCGCAGCAGCTCCGCCTGCAGCTCCCAGCATGTGACCCACGGCTGATTTGGTGGCCGTGACGGAGGGGCCGGTGCCTGCTCCAAACACTTGACGAATGGCTGCCAGCTCCCCCCGGTCACCAACGGGAGTAGAGGTTGCGTGAGCATTCAGGTGTTGAATATCACGAGCTTGCAACTGTGCCTGTCGCAACGCGGCGCACATCGATCGCGCGGCGCCTGATCCATCCTCGGGCCCGGAGGTGACATGGTATGCATCGGCAGAGGTGCCATAGCCCACGACCTCGGCCAGCGGCCTGACGCCGCGCGCCAATGCATGATCCAGTGCCTCCAGCACCAGCAGGCCTGCACCTTCGGCCATGACAAAGCCGTCCCGTGCCTGATCGAAAGGTCGGGAAGCCTTCGCGGGATCGCCGCCGCAGAAAGTGGTCACTGCTTTTGCCGCAGCAAAGCTGCCGAGCGCAACCCGGTCAATCGTGGCTTCGCTACCACCGCAGAGCGCCATGTCCGCTTCGTCATTGCGAATCAGACGTGCCGCATCGCCAATGGCCTGGATGCTGGCTGCGCAAGCCGTCACCGGAGCACCCAACGGCCCCTTGAGCTGGTGCCTGATCGACACCTGTCCCGAAGCCAGATTGGCCAGGAACGCCGGTACGGTGAAAGGCGACAAGCGCTGTGGCCCTTTGCCGTCCGTGGTTCGCACCGCTTCAACAATGGTACTGAAGCCGCCCACACCGGAGCCGATGATAGTCGCCGCACGCTCCTGTTGCTCGGCGCTTGGATGAAGCCATTGCGCGTGTGCCAGAGCCTGGTCTGCCGCCCCCAATGCAAATGCGATGAAGCGATCCATGCGGCGTAGCTCCTTGGCCGAGATCACGGCTTCAGGGCTCCACCCGGCTTGCGGATCCTGCTCCAGGCCTGGCACCTGCCCGGCGATGGAGACGCCTGTGCCTTCACCCACACCGGCGCTCAAGGCACATACCCCGGACTGGCCGGCCAGCAGGCGTTGCCAGGCCAGCTCCACATTGCACCCGAGAGGAGAGACCAAGCCCAAACCGGTGATGACTACCCGACGACCCATGCTGCACCTTCCGCTATTGAACCCAGGAACTGAGCCCAACTTTATTGATGATGATCGCAATCATAAATGAGTTTTGATGATGAGTATCATCTAACGTATGAAAGTGAGCAAAGCACAGGCCGCCGAGAACCGCGAAGGAATCGTGGATGCCGCTGCGCGCCTTTATCGAGAAAAGGGCCTGGATGGCGTGGGCGTGGCAGAGATCACACGCGATGCGGGCTTGACACATGGCGGGCTGTACCGACACTTCGAGTCCAAGGATGCTCTCGCACGCGAGGCCTGCCTGCGTGCATTTGAGTGGACCATCACGCCGCTAGACGGACTGGAATCCGCGAAGGCGGATGGCGCGCCTGCAACCAGGCTCCGCGCGCTGGTGCATGGCTATCTTTCTGCGACGCATCGCGATCACCCCGGAGAGGGCTGCCCCGCTGCGGCATTGGCAGCAGATGCCGCAAGAGCGGGGCCTGAGATGTCGGAGGTTTTTGCCCAGGGAGTGGAACGCAATATCCAGCGCTTTATGAGCGTGCTCCAAGGTGATGATGCAGCCAAACGTACTCAGACTATTGTGACCCTCAGCAGCATGGTCGGCGCCCTGGTTCTCGCTCGTGCCACGGCAGCGGGTAATCCGGCGCTTTCTGAAGAAATATTGGCAAGCTTGCGGGAGCAGTTAGCCCCGTAGTCGCCCGAATTAGGCATGCGCTCGCACATCTGATGCGCATCTCAATTCAGAGCTTGGTGGCTGTCACGGTCTGGCCCGGGTCACACTGGATATCCAGCCCGTTGTAGCACCAGCGCAGGTCTCAGTGCACCACGTCAACACTGCCTTCCTGTGAGCGGGCCGACTGGCGCCGGTGCGGCGCCCTGGGCCATAGCAGAGAGCGGCTTGTGCCGCCGCTGTCGTTCAGAGAGCGCCGTATTCGCTCAACTTCTTGCTGAACCTGAAGGTCCACAGTCGCTGCGCGCGATCATTGACCTCATTGGTGGTGAAGCGCAGACTCGCCGCGCCCTTGGCGCACTTGCCATCGTTCACGATCTTGCCGTCGGCATCCACCATGCACTTGGTGACGTCCGAGCCTTCGATCTCCTTGCCGCTGGCGTCCAGCACGGCCAGCGAAACACCGAAGTCGGTGTCGTTGGTCAGCGCCAAGGTGTAGTCATCGACCAGTGCCAGACCCTCGGCCTTCTCGGCCACCCAGCCGGTGGCGTTCAAGTTGAAGAGGCGAGTTTTCTTGAGCGCCACTACCTTGGAATAGTCCGAGCCATTGACCGGTTTGCCAGTCAGGCTGCTCTTTTCCAGGTCGGAGCCCAGCGCGGTGATGTCGGTAGCGTTGGCCGGAAACTCGATCAGCACCAGATCGTTAAAGACTTTTTTGTCTTTGCCCGTGCCTTGCTCGATGGCGATGAACTTCCCATTGCCCAGCGAGACCACATCACCCAGCTTGGCGTTGCCGGTCTTGCCCTGGCTGTACCAGCTGCCGTCCACGGGCAATGCAAACAACCGGGTTTTCTCGGTAGTCGGGTCAAACTCCACCCAGCGCACAAAGCGGGCGTAGTCGCGCACGTTTTCCGACGTGCCGGTCGCATCGGGAACGGCAGCAGTGGTGTAGTCGGCCTTGCCGTCGTTCAGCGGACTTTGCAGGAAACCGTGCAACTTGCCGCTGTCCACATCGATGCTTAGCCCCTCCATGCCACGGTTGGCGCGGCGTTTGGCGAGGATGGCAGGCAGATCGGCCGCGCCAGTACCGGGCTTGTATTTCTTCAGGATGATGCCGGTAGCCGGGTCGATCTTCACGATGAAGGGGCCGTATTCGTCGGAAACCCACAGCACCTTGCGTGCTGCATCCACCACCACGGATTCGGTGTCCAGGCCGAATTCACTGTAGCCCTTGGCCTTGCCAGGATAGGTGAAGGAGTCGTCCAGAACTTGCTCGCCTGTGTTGCCTGTGATGCCCCGTGGCTGCACACGACCATTGGCGTTCTGCGCGGCGCTGAACTTGACCGGCAAGGTCGAGACGAGCCTGGCACCCTCCTTGTCGAGGGTGATCACGCCGATGGACGGCGTGAAATTGGGCGAAGGAAACACCGTGGAACTGGCGAAGCCCGTGGAGTTGGAGCCGTCGGTTATCTGCGTGACCGGACCGGTGGTGGCGTTCGGGCCGCGATCGGTGATGGCGTAGAACTCAAGCGTGCCGTCGGCGCGCCTGCCCTTCAAGGCCAGGCCCGAGCCATAGGCCGGCAGAAAGCCTTTGGGGAAATCGGCCTTGGTGCCAGGATGGCGGCCTTCGTAGGGGAAATAGAACTTGTCGTCGAACTGTACGTCCTGACGCGTGACGACGGCGCTGATGCTGCCGACGCCGGTGGTCTGCATGACCGCCTCGGAGTTGGCGACTTGGAGCGGGCGGGTATCGGCACAAGCGCTCAGCAAGGCAACCGCGGCGGCGGTCGCAGCCATCAGGCAGGATGAAGAAGTGAGGTGGCGCATGGCGGGTATGGCTTGAGAGGAAAATGGAAGTCCCCAAAAAGCAAGCCCGGCGAGGCGGAGGCCTGCTCGACCTTGGAGACTTCTTTGCGCAAAGAGGCGTCGTGCAGCTCAGAACGAGTGGCTGATGCCGATATCCACGCCAGTCGACCCGGTGTTGGCTACACCTGCAGGGCCGCCGATCAGGCCAATGCTGGCGCCATTCTTGTTGTTGACACGCGCAACCCCGGCGTACATGGAGGTGCGCTTGGAGAAGTCGTAGACATATCCGATCGAATACTTGTCGGTCTTGCCACCGCTGCGCGTGAGGGCCGTGGCGTTACCGCTGAACTTGGCGCTGGCGTACTTGACGCGGAAGCTGCCAGGCCCCACGGGGATGGTAGCGCCCAGGTAGAAGCCGTCCACCTTCCCGGAGGTCGCACCGCTGACGGGTTTCCACTTCAGGCTGTTGTATCCGCCATTGAGCACGAAACTGCCGAAGTTGTATGAAGCGCCCAGCGCCAAGTCTTCCAGGTCGCTGGTTGCGGCGATGGCGCTGGGCGAAGTCACGGCCGCAGTGCCGTCGATCTTGCCGTAGCCGATACCCACGTTCAGCGGGCCAGAGCGATAGCCCAGGTTACCGCCTATGTATCTGCGGGCCTTGCTTGCGCCAGAGTTGGAGGCATTTTCATCACCAAAGGAAACCGAGAACTGACCGTAGACACCGCCCAGGTTGCGCGGCAGGAAGTAGCCCACGGAGTTGCTGATGCGCGTGCGGTCCACCGTGCCGCTTTGGCTGGCGGCGTTATACGCAGTCTGGCGGATCGTCTGGAACAGGTTGGCCTGCACGCCGGTGGTGGTGTCGGGGCCCCCGAACGCGGTGAAGATGTTGTAGCTGGGGGTGTAGTCGCGACCCAGGCGGATTTCACCCCAGGAATTGTTGATCAGTCCGATAGTAGAACGGCGCTCGAAACCCAGAGAGCCGCTGCTGCCGCCACTACCGGCGTCAGGGCTGAGGCCACCTTCGAGCCAGAACTGAGCCTGGTTGCCGCCGCCGAGGTCTTCAGTGCCGCGAAAGCCGATCAGGCTGGTCTTGCCTTGGCTGGAGTTCAGAGCATTGAGCCTGTTGCTGCCGGACTTGGCACTGGTGATGCCGACGTCCACTACGCCAAAAATGGTGATGGAAGACTGTGCCAGGGCCAGGCTGGAAGAAGAGGCTAGGAATGAGCCAACCACGACTGCCAGAGTACGCGAGCACGTTTTATGATTTTTCATTGGCGAAATACGAACGGAACTTGTCAGAGGAAATGGCGGTGGCTTTCTTGCAACCGCTGCCGGAACTTTAGGCAACACATAAGTACGTTTTGTGACATTTGTACTCTGTGACATGAAAGTAACAGCAGCGGTGCATGCGGAGCGTTAGCTACCGGCAGCTCCTGGCCGGACTGCGACAGTCGCAGATCAACCCGTGGAGGTCGTTCAAGTGTCAATGACCATGCCTGCTATGCAGCGCTTACCGGCTGGTGCCCACATGTACGCTAGCCGGGTGCATAGCAAGAGGCGTCTGAATAAAAACCGACGAGGCACATCCAGCACCTGGAAAGCTCAGCCGGCCGCGCGACTCCCGTCACTGCAGACATGGCTTTCTATCCGCGTGGAATCCAGCGCCCGTCATTCAATGCGGTACAGGCTGCCGAAGCCACCCCCTTGCGCCGGCATGCCGTCGGTGCAGCCAGGCATTGGCAGGCCCTGTCCCCATCCAGCTGCCAAGACCTGCACGTCATGCATAGGATTGGACGCCCTGGCACGCTCATTGCGGATGCGGCAGGTTTCAGGATCAGTGGCGAACAGCCCGCGTGCGAAGACCCGGCCTTGTTCCGCCAGCCTTGCGGTTTTCGAGGCTCGGATTTTCGCAAACGCCTGGAAGACATCGTCCAAGCCGCCGCTTGCGCCATCCAGGCACCGGGCCAAATGCCACGCATCTTCCAGTGCCTGGCAGGCACCCTGCCCCGACGTCGGCAACGGCGCATGCGCGGCATCGCCAACCAGCAGCACATTCGCCCTGCTCCATGTATGCAGCGGCTCCAGGTCATGCACCGCAATCCGCCGGATAGCATTTTCGGGCGTGGCACGGACGATTGCCAAGATCGGCTCAGGCCATTGCGCGAACAGCTTCTCGACCTCCTTGCGCAGATCTGCGGTGGGCGTAACCTCGCTGAAGGGCCGTGCCTGCGCCGCAGCCCAATACACCAGCTCGGGGCGAATCGGCACGCAACCAAAGCGCTCGCCCGCCCCCCAGAAATCCTGAATCGCAATATCGTCCACCAGCGCATGCTGCCCCTGCGCCACGCCGATCCAGTTCACGAAGCCCTGATAGACAGGTGTGTTGTCACCCGCGACAAACTTGCGCGCCACTGACCCCATGCGACCGTCGGCGCCAATGAGCAGATCCGGGCGGATGCTCGCACCGTTCTCGAAATAGGCCACGGCCCTGCCATTGGCATCCAGCTCGACGGCCACCGCCCGGTGTCCGAACTCCACCGGTATCCCGGCCCGGGCTGCGTGATCCAGCAGCACCTCCTGCAAGTGCCTGCGCAGCACCGTGTAGGTCGGGTAGCCCATCGTCCGGTCCAGCAAGGCGATATCGAGGCCTCCCAATGCATTGCCCATGGCATCCTTGCGGCGCATTGTCAGCGGCCGACCGCCAATGGCCGCTATGTCTTGCAGCAGCCCCAGCTCTTCCAGCACAAAGCTCGCATTGGGCCAGAGCGTCACGCCTGCCCCCATGGTTGCCGGCTCCGTTCGACGCTCATAGACCCGAGGGTTGTAACCCTGCTTGCGCAAAGCCAGCGCCACGCTCAAGCCCGCAATGCCACCGCCAAGTATTCCAATTTCCACGCTGAATCTCTCCTGTCCATACGATGCCCGATATACGGCGCACTGCGTTGTATCGAGCAAAAGGGCATCTTAGATTTCGCCATTGAAGAGAACTAGCATGCAAAATTGGGACGTTTTCATACCTCAAACGGGATAATCAATGCGCGATGCACTCGACCTGAATGCCGTACGCGTTTATACGGCGGTTGTTGATGAGCAAAGCTTTGCCGGCGCATCGCGTCTTTTGGTCATGCCCTCGTCCAACGTCAGTCGCCACGTCGCGTCACTGGAGCGCAGACTCGGTACACGGCTGCTGGAGCGAAGCACCCGCCACCTGCGCATGACGGAAGCCGGTCGATTGCTCTACGAACGTGCCAAGCCCTTGCTCGACACCCTGCTCTCTACGCAGGAAGAGCTTGGCGCGGTGCAGCGCGAACTGCGTGGACCTCTGAAGATCTGCATGCCTGGCAAAGCACCAAAACTGCTGGCCCCCATCCTCGCCGAATTCTGTAGCCTCCATCCGGGGATCGAGCTCGAATGCGATACCCGGATGACCGGACTGGAAGTGCTTCGAGAAGACGTGGACCTTTCCATCGTTTTCCACCGGGGCCATCAGGAGGACAGTGCTTTCATCACCCGCGAACTCGCCACACTGCCCAGCATCGTGGTTGCCGCCCCCTCCTTGCTGGCCAGGACCGGTATGCCACGCCATGTGCGTGAGTTGAAATCCCTGCCCTGCATCACCACCCTCAGCGCGCTGAAGGGCCAACCCTGGCAGTTTCAGGACGCCGCGGGGGAAATCGTCAAGGTGCCGGTCCGCAGCCGCTACCGCGTCAACAGCGGAGAGCTGGCCGTGGCAGGTGCACGGCAAGGCATCGGCTTCGCGATTGTGGCGGCCTATCCCTGCCAGGAAGACCTTACAACGGGTCGATTGCAGGAAGTGCGATTGGACCTCTGCCCTGCCCCGCTGCAATTGCTTGGGGCATACAGCCATCGACATTCCGTGACTGCGCGTGTCCGGGCACTGCTGGAATTGATACAGCTACGGTTAGCCGGATCGGGGAACCCTTCCACGGACCCCAGACCACGTGGGACGGACTAGGACCAAAGTGGCGCACCGGACTCAAAGTCGAGTCTTTCCGAGTGCAAGCAGTCGCTTGGCATGATTTTTTCAATGCCCGCTTCTGCCCAATAGTGTAAGCACACGGATATGCCACGAAGCGGACACCCCGATATGCAGTCCCAGCCGGAGAAATCAGGCTGTCAGCGAAGTCTACAGACTGATGCTACCAGCCTGAGCAGGCTGGCCTGCATCATTGCCACGCAGGCAGTCTAAAAAAGACTATATGCAGTCGTTGCCGATGGTCGAGATTGCTTCAGCCTTGAGGCATCTGGCTCATGTCCATGAACATGATTTCCCAGATGTGGCCGTCTACGTCCTCGAAGCTGCGGCCATACATGAAGCCGTGGTCTTGCAAGGGGTTCACGTCAGCCTTGCCGCCGTGAGCAGAAGCGGCCTCAACCATGCTGTCGACGGCCGCGCGGTCACCGGCGCTCAGGCACAACATGACTTCGCTGGCAGCATGGGCGTCGACGATAGGTTTCTGGGTGAACGTGGCCCACTTCGAGTGGGTGAGCAGCATCACGTAGATGCTGTCGGAGACGACCATACAGGCGGCGGTATTGTCACTGAACTGCGGGTTGTTGACGGCGCCGATTGCTTCATAGAAGGACTTGGCCTTCGACAGGTCAGCGACGGGCAGGTTGACGAAGATTTTCTGGGACATTTGAGACTTTCAAGGTCTGTGTTGAGAGGGAATCTTCAGGCGTTGGCGAGCGACGCCAACAGCTCGTCCAGGAGCTGCATGCTGGATGTGAGGCCGTCTTCCTGCCCAGAGTGACGATGGTGTGGCCACCACCGCTTCCCAGCCTCGGAGCGGGAGAACAAGCTATTGATACATCATATCCAGCAGCACCAGTGTCAGCCAACTGCGTTAGCCATCGTTCAGGTCGCAAGCTGACAGTGGCCGCAACCGAGAGTCGCCAGTGATCCAAGGCAGCGATCGACTGTGGATTCAACCGATCGATGCAACGCGCTGGACGACCGCTTCTGACCAGCAAGCGACCGTCTCAGAACCACTCAATGCGGAAATCTGTCCGGCGCCACCTCTCAAGTGAGGCATCCGCTTGTATTAGTCCCGCGAATTGGTGACTGCCGTATTTGCACAGCATCTGTATCGGGAAAATAGGGTAATTCGATTCGTACACGACCTTGCTGCCATACCGCGATAGGCACCCTGCAAAAAGTGGGCAACCACGGTGGGTAAAGCACAGCAGGTTTGGATGAATCGCCTGCAACTACCCGCCCCAGGCGCCCTGCATCGCAGCGAAGACACTACCCCGTTCAAGTACTTCACCGCGTCTTCAGCAAAGGCATCAATGCAGGAGTAATTTCTCGCGCCTGCTCCGAGGTCAGCGGGTCGTACGAGACAACAATATAGGCGCCCTCCTCCAGTACATCCGCACGGGCGACGTGGTCGCTGAGTATGCCGACCACCTGCTCTGGCGTAAGTCCGAAGTAGTTGTTGCACTGTTCTCCGGCCCAGTAGTTCACTTGCCTGATGTGAAGGCACTCTTGTCTACGTGGACCGGCTTGAGCCCGGACTTGCATACGCTCTTCATCACTTGATTTCCAGAATTCATCTTCCTCTTCAGCCAGCACATCCATGTCCTCCA
>NZ_BBVD01000022.1 GCF_000964545.1 Comamonas thiooxydans
CGAAGAATTTGTGCTGCTATTGGCAGACATAACGCCGGAAGATGCAGAACTCATTGCGCAGCGAATCCAGCGTGATCTCGGGTCAAGAAATACCGTTCTTCCAACCGGCCCCAAATTGACCATGAGCTTCGGAATTTCATTGATCACCAGGTCCTTCCAGTTTGAGCAAGCCATGAAGGAAGCCGATCGACTCCTTTACCAAGCCAAGAATGCGGGGCGTGATCGGGTTCATGTATCGGGGTTTTCCTATCCAGACATATCTGTAGAAACTCATCAGCTATGGAACAGGCATGCCGCTTAAAAGACTCAGATAACAAGAGCCGTTCAATTGCCCAACCTAACGCCAGCTACTGAACGGGTCTTGCCAGCTTGCGGGATATCCATAATCAGGCGCTCTTCAAGTCTGCTGCCTATTGCAGCCCCGATTCCACTTTCAAACCCAATGGTGTGGACACACCGCCCATTCAGTAAACGAGTGGGCTCGGCACACCAGTCTCGGGAACTGATGTGATCGCTTGTACGACCTGGATTGGTGCTGCTTGCGCGGCCTCCAAGGACGTAAAAGTGTGCACAGTGATCACTCTGAAGCGCTTCGTGCCGACCTTGCAATCTATCGCCTTCGTCAAGACGAACGTACCAGCCAGCTCGGCACCCTGCTGTCTGACTTCAGTCCACACCTGAAAGCCATCTACTTCACGATTGCCCATCGTCCTCTCCCTAGGCAAGTGCAGCGCACATGAAATAAAGCGCCCGCGTCAACAAACGCACTACTGAAAAATTTCACCACAACACCCCAGCCCGCCACGCGGGCTTTTCTCATAAAGGGAGAAAATATGCATGCAAAGATTGATCCCGAAGGCTAAGCAACATCGTGCGCAATGCCCCAGACGACTGCATGCGGCTTCAGCGAAGCGCAAACAGGGCCGCCGTCTCCCATCGTCCCTTGAACGCGTGCCTCAATGACTCCTCCAGAGGAGAGCGCGGCGTCAACGACTTCCTGGGGAATAGACGCCAGCTTCAGCTTGGCGCGACGAGTCCAGGGCGAGCCTGCCTGCCCCGCAAGGGTGCCGGAATTGATGTAAACGAAACGTTCGGAAGATGGGCCCTGAGCGAACTCACCCAAGAAATTGACTGCACCTGTCGAGAGGGGCAAACCCAGGCGAAGCGAGAACTCGAACCGAAGAGGCTCGTGCTGGCCATCCATTGGATCGAGCAAACCCGACCTGCCGCGTTGCACTGCGAACCGAACATCAAGCGGAGTATTCACCACCAGTATTCGTATACGAACGGACTGTGCGGAGTTGTCTTTGCTCATGACCACAAACTGCTTTCACTGCTGGATTTCAACGGTCTCTGAAGGCTCTCACTGTACATGCGTAAAGACGTAATGCAGCTGCCAGTTCATTCGGCAAACGGCAAAGGCCAGCGACTATGTGGGGACGTCGTTCAGCGCGGCTGAGCGCGAGGCCATCCTCAAGGCCTGCCGCCCCGACGAAAGGCCCATGCTCCAGTTTTGGTTTGAGACGGGCCGGCGCCCAGGCGGGCTGCAGGCGTTGCAGTGGAGCCACATCGATTGGGAACGAGCTATTGCCCGTATAGAACTCAATCAGGTCACAGGCGTAATCAAAGAGCCCAAGACAGCCGCCGGCATCTGAGATGTGGAGCTATCCGCCGAAGCACTCGCAGCGCTGCGCGCCCAGTGCCCTATCTCTGAGCTCAAGGACGAGCGTGTCTGGCTCAACCCTCGCACGGGAGAACCATGGAGCACCGACGCCCAGATCCGCAAGACGCTCTGGCAGCCGGCCTGCAAACGCACCGAGGTGGAGTATCGGAATCCCTATCAGGTCCGTCATACCTATGCCTCGGCCTTGCTGACGGCCGGCGCCAATCCATGGTACGTTGCCAGCCAGGTGGGGCAGAGGAAGTGGAGATGGTGTTCCGGACGTATGGCAAGTTCATCCAGGAGGACTACCAGAAGCCGAAACCGGCCCTGCGAGCTGTCAGCTGAGACCGGTGCATTCCGCGTGCACTTTCCGTGCATTCTTGCGCACCAGCCTGCACCATCTAGACAAAAGAAAACCGCCCTACACCTAGCATTTACTTGGTGTAGGGCGGTGGGCTGGCGTCTATCGAATCATGATCCCCGAACCCCATGGAATAACAATTTTATGAAAAATATCCATGCAATTGTTCCCCATGTTGTTCCCCCGCATAGCCTTAATTAAGCTTGAACTGCTTTGGAAAGAATGATTCAATTCCTAGCTGAATTGAATACTTGTATACATCTGACTACATCGCTTTTCTTTGCATTTAAACAGCTTCTAGGCAAAGAATCGACCTCAGCAATGTGCTGATCCACTTCACGACCACTTAGAACTCGTACTTCTCTTTTCGCTGGACGAAGGCGTCACGGCCGCCTTCCAGAATGCTGGCCACCTGATCTCGAATAACGGGAACGTCAATCGAGCCTTGTGCTTCCTGCCCGAGACAACCTTGGTTCTCAGCGGCCGTGAAAACGCCAATCCACTCGGCATCACCGAACACCGGGATGTTCGCGTTGTGTGTCGCGAACAAGAACTGCCGACTGGTTTTTGCCTCCCTCAACTCGGCGACGATCCGATCTGCGATGAAGGCGTTGTCAAGGTTGTCCTCCGGCTGATCCATGAGAAGGGGATCAACGCTCTCAAGCAATAGCATGTGCAGGATTGCAGTGCACTGCTGGCCCGTAGAAAGCTTGTTGAGCGGCCGGAATACCGCATCGGCTTGGCCGTGCGCGACATTCAAGAAGATGTCCACGCGATGCTCCAGCTCCAAGGCCTCCAACTCCATGAGCTGAGACGACTGGAGCTTGGTGAGTGCGTCGGCCACCATCTCCGTGACGCCCCAATCAAGCTGCACGTCGGCAGACCCTTTCTGAATCGACTGGGCCAGCGACAACGGGCTGATCGTCTCAGCATCCTCAATGAACGCAAGCCGCTTTTCACCTACGCCATCCAACTTGCATCCAAGCAGGAACGCCATCAATGGCGTGCGGTCAGCCTCCGGCACGATTTCCACCTTGAGCTTGCCCTCAAGTCGTCTGTTCAGCTTCTTCCCGGCCTTCTGCAACGCCTGTATGCGTTGCGCACGCAAATCAGACAGCTCGGCCAACAGGTTGCGCCGTTCCTGACGAAAGGTGTCGCGCTGGGACTCGTGCGTAGTCGCCCGCGACTTCATGGGCTTGATGCGCTCGATCTCCCCCATCAACTTCTGATAGGCAACACCGACCTCCTGCCCGCTCTTTCCAGCAGTGGCGGGCAACGTCCGCAGCGCCTTCTCCAACTCAACATCGTGCTCCTGAATCGCCTGCTGCCATGCGCCATGCTGGGTTGTGAGCTGTGCCGCCTTGTCATCAAGCAAGGCCTGCATGGCGGCCAGATGGTCGGTGAACCCCTGCCTGAGAACATCCAGCGCCGTGCGCATGGCGAGCAACTGAGCGGCGTCAGGCAACCCCTCAAGAGCCTCATCGTTGATGAAGTCAAGGTCAGGAACGCTGTCACGCAGGTCTGAAAGGGCGTCGCGAAAGCTCTGTACGCCCTCGGTCACGGTCTTGGCAATCTCTCGCTCGCGCGCGAGCAATGAGGTCTTGGCCAGCTTCTCCTTGATCCCCAGCTCGTCAAAACCGCGAAGCTGCTCTTCCAGCTTGGGCAAGCGCTCAAGCTGCGCATTCAGATCATCAAGATCGCTCAGGGACTTCGTGAGCTTCTGCTGGTTCTCCTTCAAACGCCTATGCACGTCGGAGCTCTTCGCCTCGTATTCCCCGTCTTGAGGAAGAAAGCGATCCAGCAACTGCACTCGGCTGGTTTCATCTTGGGCCAGCTCGTAAATCTCGTTCTGTCCATAAATGTCGATGCCCGGCAGCAAGTCGCGCGGAAGCAGGGTCGAGACGTTGCCATCCATGTCACGCACCATCGGCGGCTCGTTATGACGGCGCGAGATGGTGTACTGCTTGCCGTTCTGTGCAGAGGAAACCACTGTCAGCTCAACCCGGCCGGCCGAACGGCCAAGGTTCTCCTTGATGATCTCTTGGTGGAGCTTCTGCGCCTGTTTGCCTTTGGGTGGCAAGTCCAAGGCGAAGCGCAGACATTCGAGCAAGGTGGACTTACCCGTTCCACGGCCGCCGATCACCGTGTTGAGATGGTCGGAAAAATCCACCCGGATGCCATCCAGGTAGCCACCAGCCACCGTCATGCGTGCCACCTTGCCAATCGGGCTTTGGGCCTGCTGAGAGTTAAGGCGGATTCGCGATCCCGGATCGAGGAAGGCAACCTTGAACGCCGCGAAGTTGGGCCGCGTCATCTTGATAAGGCAAGTGGCACCGGGTTGCTCCAATTCATCCGGCTTTGCGACATCCTTGGCATTGATGACAGCTACGGGCCTCTCGCGCCGGTATGCATCATCCTTGTTCAGCAGCACCCTGCGGTAGAAGTCACTTTCCACTCCCGCCAAGTCATCTATCGACCCAGGAATCTGGGCTGCGCGGAGCTTGTGGAGCTTCCACACATGGTTGAGCCGATTTTTTAGAAGCCCACTGTCCGACGTACAGTGCGCAGCATAGATGAAGCCTCCGAGTTGATCGACCTTCTCAATCAGTTGCTCTGAACTCAATCGAGACGGGCGAACACCGTCTGTTGGATCAAGAAGATCTAGATTACCAAGATAGCGTTCGAGTTGCTGCCCCGTGGTTTCCTCGGAGAACAGACAGACGTAATGGGTCTTGTCGTTCGAGGCGATCTCGAAGCCAGGAAACACCACGATCCCGTGCGGCTGTAGCACCTGACGCAGAGCATCGACGCTGGCCACGCTGCCGTGGTCGGCTAAACCGACAACCTTGATGCCCAGCTTAAGGCACTTTTGGAGCAGCGCTTGGTTGTAGCCGCCCTCATCCAGCCCATGATCGCCTCCCCTGTAGGTGCCGTTGTAGCCAACAGGATTGACCTGTAGCGCGCAGAGCCAAAATCTCGCGTAAGTGTATTGATCGCTCATATTCCTCCCTGATTTCTACAGTTGCGATGCATGGCGACGCGCTACAGGACTATCGGCTGCACCTGCTATTGGTTTTCCGTCATCGAACTCATTGCTGGCGAAGTGCGATTTCAGCTTCAATGATTTCAGCAGCAGCAGCCCTGACCTTGGCAACGATATTGGCCCGCTTCTTAGAGTCATGCTCTTGATGGGCCTGCTTCACTAACTCAGCAAGCGCCTTATGCTCGGGCAAATTAGCGTCATACGCAGGCAGACTCACATGCTTGAAGATGTCGCCCATATTGGTTGCCACGTTGTGCGCCTCGATCATCTCCTTGACGATCTCCGAGTGCAGCAATCCGCACAAATAAAAGGCTGGCTCCGGTTGGTCGAAGTCGGCAAAGTAGAGCTTGTGGTCAGGAACATAAACACGCTGCCCGTAGCCCGGCACAGACCCAGACGCCACGACGGCCGCAGAAAAGTCGCCCGTCATCTCGGCCCAAATCACCTTATAGGGTGCGAAGGTGTAGTCGCCCACGTTGTAGATTGCGAAGAAAGGAGCTCCCTTCATGCGCGTCCTGAAGGTGGAACGCGACTCCAAAAATGACTTGTAGGCCTTGAAAAAATTGAATGTCTTAGGATTCGTGTGACTGCTGTAGCGCGCCGCAGCGCTGTCCAATGAAGCCCGATCAATGCCCTTATTCGGCACGAAAGCATAGAGCGTGTTCTCCGGCAGAAAATAGCATGGATGGAGGTCGCCTGCACCCTTTGCCAGGGGAAACAAGCTCTCAGCCTCAACCCAGAATTCGCGCGGCTGCCCCAAGTCGGTTTTGCCTTCATGTGGCCGAGTTCGCACCTTGACCGTCTTTGTTGCGGGGTTCGAGTCAATGACATCCACAAAATAGACGCCATTCAGGTCAGTCGTGATGCCCTTACGGCCGTTGACCCAAGTAGAGGGGCCAAACATCGGCTGACATGCGGCGAAGTGCCCCGGCTTCATGATGGCCCAAGGAGCCCCCTCCATAGTCTGCGAGACGGGATTGGCCTCCATCTGAATCACATCCACAAGATCAGTCACCTCTGCACGATGTAGACGTGGGTCGATTGCCTTCAAGCGAGCCACTTGACCGCCGCGCCCCTTCTTCGGATTGCCTGCTTTGTCGGTCTTGGGCTTGCCAAGCCAGACCCGGTAGTCCAACGGATAGCGGGTCGTCCCCCCTATCTTCTTCGTGAACATGGCGACAGCCGTTTTATTCGCCGCGTCTGGAAACGGCTTTAGCTCCTTCATGTCATCGATGGAGATAGGCACCAAGCGGTCGGTTGCATTGATACGGAAGCGCCGGAAGCCTTGCGACGAAGGCGACTGGAACACCGTCTGCGTGATGACAAACACCAACCGTCCATCTTCGACCAGCCATTTGTCAGCCGTCGTGTAGGTGATGATGGCGGAAATGTCTAACTCGTTGCCACCGTGGAATTTGGTGTCCGAGAAGATGGCGTACTTTTCGCAGGTCGGCTTAGCTCGGTTCCGGTATGCCTCTGGGAGATTCGACCATCGTACCCAAGGCGGATTACCAACAATGGCATCAAACTGTCCGGCAGTAGCTGACCAAAAGAAGTTGCGCACGATCCTGAACCAAATACCGTTCCAGTTCTGCCGATGCAGTGCGAGCACTTGGTCATAGGTCGTCTTGAGGTGGTCATTCCACTCATCGGCCTGCGCCTTGCTCAGTATCTTGGCTTTCACCAGCGCCTTAGAGACGGGCGGGAATTCAGTGTCGTTTTCAACCTCTTCTCCCATGAACTGGAATACTTTGTCGAGCAACACGCGATCACGCGCCAAGTCAGTAGGTAGAACAACTTGCAGATTTGCTTGCTGGCTGCCAATGCTGTACTCAACCACCTTTTGATCGCCGTCAGGGTGGGGGGCAGGGGAGTACACCGCATCAGCTAAGAGAACGGGAATCTCAACGTCTTTACCCTTGCACTGCTGCAACAAGTCTGCGATAGCGATCAGGAAGTTGACGCGAGAGGATTGCACAGCAAGCGGGTTGAGGTCGAAGCCCCAGACCGTCGTGGTCAGCATGTCCACGGTCTGCTCAGCAGTCCATCCCGCCGTCAGCGCTGCTCGGCGCTTCTGCTCAATAGCTTCCAGCAGGAACGAACCAGACCCACATGTCGGGTCAAGTAGCCGAGCAGCAAGCCACTTGTCTCGCTTGTAGCCGAGCTTTGCCACAGAGTGCTCGACCAACCAGTCCGGCGTGTAGAACTCGCCAAGGCTCTTGCGCAATTCCTCCGGCACCAAGTCCTGATAGAAGTCACGCAGAACATCGCGCGAGCGGCCGGTCTTCTTGATGGTATCGAAGCGATAGACCGAAAGCTGGGCCAGCAAGGTGCGAATCGCCAAGCACATCGACGTGCGAATCGCCTTCTTGGTTGTAGCATCCAGATACCAACTAAAGATGGCTTCTTCGACAAAGCCATGCAAGCCGACTGCGTTGAAGAACCCGCCGTTCTCGATATCCGAGCGTAGTGCCTCAATCAGGGCTTCGTCCGATCCGAGAGCCAGTAACTCATGGATCAGGGAAGTGCTTGACGCCATGCCATGTGCAGCCACGATCTCGGCCGCGATCAGCTTCATCAGCAGAGAATGAAAGGTGTGGGTAACGAAAAGCTTGGCTGGCAAGTCAATGGCAGCCGGGCCTGCGAAGTCAAATCCCAATGACCCATTGATCTTCTTGCGCTGTTGAATGCTGAGGTCAGCGGCCTGCCCATACAAGGTTGCCCATTCCTCGAAGAGCATCTTGATTTTGCGGTTGCCGGGCTGCCCAAGAGCGTCAGCAAGAGCATTGGACAGTTCCTGCATGAACTCGCAGCCTGTCTCGGATAGATGACCAAAGTCCTCGGCTAGGTTCTCCGATGTGATGGCTCGCCGGAAATTTGCTCTCAGCGCATCTACCACCATCTGGAAGGCAATGGTCGAGAACGGCATCAGTGGCTGGTGAACGATCTTTCCGCCTTGGACTTGGGCAAAGCCCACATGATCGCCGTCGATGGCAATACCGATGTAGTCCTTCTCATCCAGCCCTTGCTCAGCAGCCAAGCGGGGGATGTATTTCAAGAGGCGACCATCGGTCGCCTCAATGAACTTCGGACTTGTCTCACTCCCCTTGAAGAGACCGGGGCCTTTGAACTCGATGACGACGTTGTTGTAGCTAGAGTCGCGCTTGGCTCTCTCCGCGTCCAAGTCGATCTGCAAGGCCTCTTCAAGCCCCTTCATCCATGCGTGGCGTACTTCTTCCTCGTTGACCCACTGCTTGCGGCGGCGATTGATTAGGTCGTAGCCCCTCTTGGTATTGGTGTCCATCGTTGTCCTTCTGTTTTCAGTTCTGCCGCTTCGGCTCGGGCCGCCCAATAGGAGCTACCTTGTAAATTGTGGTTCGCGAGACACCGTACAGCTCGGCGATTCGACCTATGGGGAGCTTCTGCGCGTCCACCATCTCGTTGATCTCTTTGATCTGGGCCTCGGTGAGCTTCGGCTTCCGCCCGCCGGCGCGGCCCCTGGCGCGGGCTGCGGCAAGGCCTGCGCGGGTGCGCTCGCGGATCAGGTCACGCTCCATCTCGGCGAACATGCCGAACATCGCGTACATGGCCTTACCCATCGTCGAATCGTCGAACACGACTCGCGGCTGCAACAGCTCGATATACACGCCAGCAGCACGCAGCCTGTCGGCGATCTGCACAAGGTCGGAGAGAGAACGGCCCAGCCGGTCGAGCTTCCAGACCACCAAGGTGTCGCCACGCCGTAAGCGCCGCAGGCACTCGGCGAGCTGCGGCCGGTCAGCGTTCTTGCCACTGGCCGTTTCCTCGTACACGTCGTCGCACCCGGCTTGCCTGAGAGCATCCCTCTGCAAGTCCGGGTTCTGGTCACTTGTCGAGACACGCGCGTATCCGATGCGCTGCTCCATTGGCCGTCCCCGCCCTCAAGGCACAAAAAATGTCCAGCAAAGGTGTGTTTGCTGGACGTTGATAAGTTGACGCTGATTTTAACAGCCGGGCAGCACTTTGGACGGGCAAAAGCTCTCCTTGCGGCAACTGTCCAACAAACTACCGTTTTATGAACAACGATTTGACGTCGATCAGGGCATGGATGCCGCCTGGCTTTCCCACAGCCGTCGGTAAGCCACCTCATCGTCGGTCGGTTCGCGGTTGAGCTGCTCCAGCAGCCAGGCTGCGCCGGCGAAGTGCCCACGCGATAGATGATGGCGCCCTTCTTCGTGATGTTGTCGATCACCGGGACACGCGCGAGATTCGTCACGTCCTCGCCCTGAAGGGTAGCTGACAAAGCCGAGGAGCAAGACTGTTGAAAAGCGACAGTTGAAATTGGGAGATACTTATCATCCTGTTTTTTCTGCAGCTTTTAGAGCGACCAAACTGCGATGTCTGAAAACCTGAATAAATTCGAAGATGGTAGCGCCGAGAGCGAACGCTGGTACACACTTACAAACGCAACTGGACAAGCCTTCGGTTTCGCACTTGCTTACGCGTTTAACAACAGGCACCTTTTTAAACAAGAAAACGGCGCAAAGGAGTTTAGTGAAGCTCTCTACGACACATTCACTGACCACCTCCCAGTGCCACTGAGCAATGAATCGATCGCCGTTTTGCATGGCATCGTTGAAGGTATGACGAAAGCCAGTATTGCTGAGGATGAGTGATCTCTTGACTTGCTCCCGCGGATAGTTCCATTTCTGATGGATACAAACCCAGACTGCTATGTCCGCTGCAAAGCCAATCGAAAACGCGTTGGATTTCAAAGCGAACCTCGCCACTTCAGCCATGTACACCAGCCCAGGCACCCTTCTTGGCAAGCTCAAGGCCATTTGGATGCTGGCAGCTGATTTAGCTAGTGAGGCAGAAACCAAGCACAGCAAACTTATCAAGCTGCTTTGGGGGCCTTGTGCACATGAAAACTCTTCACTTGCACTCAAAGCACAATCGCTGCCCAAGCAGGAAAGCAAGCCAAAAAACACCCTGGTCCAAACCTATGCTGAATTGCTGCGCGAGGTAGCAGCAATCCACGATCGTGCCGTGCGTCTTCAACTTGATGCAAACACAGAAGGGTTCCAACTGCCTTTGGAAGATGCTGCGTTTATCACGACTCTTCTGACCTCAGAAAACCTCCGCTCCGAGTCGTTCCTGAACAAGGTTGTGCCGCATTTTTTTGCGCTGCAATTGCATTGCTACCGTCTCTACCAGATGCTGGACAGCCCACTGGGTGCACCTGCTGACCCTATCGCTAGACAAGGCAGAGCAAGCAAGGGAGGCAAGGCTAAAGCCGTTGGCGAAGATGTTCTGAAGTCTTGCTTCTCTGACTTTCTGGCATCCAAAGCTGGCAGTACATTCCCTTCATATATAGATTTTTTTGACAAATGTGAGACGCAGTTGGAAAGCACCCTAAAGGCATACCAGCGCGATCACCTCGGCAAACATCACCCGACCATCGGTCGAAAAATTGCCTCTGGCAAGGGACTGACAGTCGATGGTTTGGAGCGCAAGTTCCTAGAATGGAGGCGGAGCGACCCTACCTTCAAAGAAAGGTGGGAGAAGCTGGTTCCGCCCAAGAAAAAAGCCTCCTGACGCAGCGAGCATCTAGGAGGCTTGATCGGGTGTCTGTGACTAAGGGGTAAGGGGCCGTCCGAACTTCGAACCATTCAGGAAATCAGTGAGTTTTCGGCCAGGTACCGGTTGTACAGGTATCGCTTGTGCAGTTAAGTCAGGCGTCAGATTGAGGATCAACTGCTTGCGTGATCCTGGAGGGTTTGCCACCACTTTGCCATCCTGCAAAAGCTGGTCAGTAGCTAAGTTCAGGTTGGCAGCGTTACGGGTAGAAGCAGGACCATTGCACAGCAGATGCCCGCGCATAAAAGCGCCCTGCCCGAGCTCCTTGAATTTCCGCAGCATATAGGCGTAGAGTTCGTCGGCATAGCTCATTTGAAGAGCCGTTTCCGACTGCTCGCCAAACCCCATCAACGCCTGCTCCAAATGCCAGTCCATCAGTGTCAGTGCAGACTGCATATAGGGCTGGCCAATCACAGGTTGAGGGGCAGTGAACCACTGCAAAATAGCAGCGATGCGCATGGCATGCTCGCCTGCGCGTTGCACAAAGGGCTCCATGCCCACCCAAGCATCATCAGCGCCAGGCAATGCCTTCCAGTACTTGTCAGCCTGACGCCAAAGCTTCTCCGCCTCAGAAGACAAGCGGATCTGCGCCCTCTGCCCCGAAGTCTGCAGGATCGCACGGTAGTCATTCATCAGCTCCCGGACACGGTCGTGGAAACGATGAAGATTGGGATTCTGTGCTGCCTTGCCGAAGCTGATGTGCTGGACGGAATCTGTGGCGTACGACAGCAGCATGCGAGGCATCAGCCCAGAAGGGACCATCAACGCACCCTGCTTGCCTTTGAGCAACTGATCAAAAACAGCATCCTGGACCGTCATGCAAAAGGTGGTGCGCGTGTCACGTATCTGGATCATCTCGTGCTTACGCAAAAAGCGCAGATCATCCCCGTCGTAACGCTTGCACATGCCAGGAAGGTCGAGATGTTTTGCCAGCGCTCCACCTTCGTCCAGAACCATTGCCATCGCCTTGGCTCCACTGCCAAACAGCGCAATCACTCCACTTTCGGAAGCATCGTCCAAACGGTAAGGATGGCCCTGACTCGGATCAAAGCCTTCCTTGCCTGCAAAGCGTCCTTCGCAACCAGCCTCAAAGTCACGGAAGCCGTGGTATGCGCAGTTAACGCTTGCCGACTTGCCAAGACCAGAACCAGCGATCACGGACACATAGAGGCTGGTGGGCATCACCCGGTGGGTCGGGGTGTAGATGTCGAGCACGCCATGCACTGCCGATGCCATTGCGGAGAGCACCACAGGACCCACCAGCGCATCTTTCGTCTCCACGGTGCGGGCCACACAACTCGCAAAATCACCACCCAGTTCATGCAGGCAGTCAAGAGGATAGAGAGGAGGAATCCAGTTCATGCCTTGTACTCCTTCCACCCCATCTCTTCACTGAGTTCCTTCAACGGACGACGCACAGCCAACATATCCAGCTTGGGCATCTTCTTGCTACGCTTGGGTCCCTTTTTGGACGCGGTGATCTTCTTGAGTTTGGTGCAGCCAAAGCTGCGCATCTTGCCCGGAGCCCTGAAGCGGGTCAGGTAATCGACCTTGGTCAGGTAGTCGGAATAGCCACCCATGATCCGCCACAGCAGCGGATCGCTGTAGTTGATCACGCGCAGGATGGCCTCTTCGTGCTTTTGGCGAGTGCTCTGATTGCGAGTATATGCACCATCTGCCCTGGGCTTCTCATCCCACTTATGCGCGATCATGCGCGCAACGTTGATACGGTCCTGATACTTGGCTCCGTTGAGACCAATCAACCAATGAATGTGCAAACCCTTGATGGGAGCACATTCGATCTTCCAGGCAAAGAAAATAAGATCGTCCTTGAATATTTTGCGAAGAATCTTGAGCATTTTTTCTCGAACCTCACTGACCTGTTTAAAGCGCGCTTCATAGTCTTGCTGAGATGCAAACCTTGCACGCATATCCGGAACCCTGTAAGGCTCTCCCCAATCCAAACGGATCAGAAGTATCGAGTTATGCAGCTTCCATGACTGCTCACCCACCAGCATTAACTGCTTATAGCACTCCGTTGAGTTGCGTTTGAAACTGTGAAGTAGACCGTTCCCGCCAGCCTGCATCAAATTCTTATGCAAGAACAATGACAGGTCGTTGACTGCCTTTTTGATTTCCAGTTGAACGTCATCCGACTGTATGCGAAACTCGTCGAATGTCATCTCAAAAATCAGATGCATCACCCACTCATTCACTTTTTTATTCTTGGCTGTCAGCCACTCCTTCGTTCCTTCGAGCACTACCAACGCAGCGGGATTGATCTCTACATAGCATTCTGAAGAAATGTCGATATTTCTTCCAACAAGAGAGCTGACTTCATAGATCAGCTCAAAAATAGACTTCTGATAGACAACTATTTCATACTTATATTTTTGTTTGTTAATTTCCAGATTAAAAGGATAAACATGCGGTGTTCTCAGAGTCCATTCCACAACATTCTGAATCATGGAATTCAAAACCACACCATCAGCACCACGCATATACACAGGAGCTTCATCATCTTCTGTTGATGCACTCACATCAAGAGAAGAAGCTGATACATCCAGCTTCTTCATCATCATTCTCCTAGACAGTTGTTTACTGATATATTCAGATTCTTATACTCATCTATATATTCAGTTATTTAATTTCGAGATAAATAGGAGTATTTCAAGACAAAAATCAGCTGAGATCTTCGGGATATGGATGATTTCATCTCCCGTCTCAGGCAGGTATTTTTATTTCTCCAATATTCAGATATTTAGTACCCCGGAATTAAGCAATTTCTGCTTGATTGCGCAAATGCTCTATGTATGCGTGGACGTCCTCCAGAACCCATCCCTTCGCCTTCATGCCGAGGGGGATGGACTTGGGGAACATCGGGTCGTAGTACTTGGACTGCGGGTTGATACGCAGGTACACCGTGGAGCGAGACACACCCAGCATTTCCAGCAAGGTCTTTAAACGGATGACGCACTTGGGATCGCAAAGTGCACGCTCCAGCGCGGTCTTCGGCTGAGAGGTCTGCTCCTGGGCCTGTTTCGACAAAATTTGCTTGATCTCGGTATCCACCGGAACGCTGGTGGATTTCACATTCTTCGACTCACGAACATCGTTCTCGCTGGAACGATCAGGGGTGGCAAAAGATTGGTACATGGCGGCTTCGTGCCTGTGTTGAAAACAAGCCCATTGAACCGAAAGCACGCCAGAACAGCCACGCAGCTGCTAACCGCGACATCTCACGTTAAGCAGCTACGTTGACTAGATGCATGTTTTTTGATAGCTGCCTGACGCCGGATTTGGGCATACACAAAGGCTTGTTCTGCAATCCATGCGAACGTGCTAAAAGTCCGAACATTTAGTTCCACGCCCGAATGAAATCCACCTCCAGCAGCGTCATGCGAATCGGAAGCTTTTAGCACGCTCGATCATGCAAACGCGTGGCTCGATGACCTGGCAGCCGAGGTGCCCTCAAGCGGCCGATTGAGACGCTGACAGCCAAATTCGCAGAAAAGCAACAAGGCAAGGCAGCACTGCGAGCTGCGATCCACTTTTTTTCAACCACATATCACCGACCTGAGCAGACACCGGTCTGCCGTCCAGGTCGTGGTGATGCGCCTACCTCACGGCGCTCCAGCACCTGGCTTCTTGTCTTTCTTCCAAGGAGCTCTGATGCCTTTTTCCTCCATCCCTCCCACCTGCCCGCTGTGCCATAGCCCACGGGTCGTCTCCCGCAACTGGGCACGCAAGACTGCAGGTGCCATCGGCTGCGCTGCCGGTGCCACCGGTGGCTTTGTCGGCGCCCTGCGCGGGGCGCAGATTGGTATTGCCTCGGGCCTGATGACCGGCCCTGCGGGCTCAACCCTCGGTGGCATTGCAGGCGCGGTTTTGGGTGGCCTGGCTGGCACGGCCATTGGCTGCGAAGTCGGCACGTCGGTGGGTAAAACGATTGATGCCCGAATGCTGGACAACTTCAAGTGCCTGGAATGCAGGCATGTATTTGCCCGCCTGGAATCGACCTCCGGCTATGTCGATTCCGATTGAGCGATTCACCCGGCTCATTCGCATTCATTTCCCTCTTCCCCCTTATCTCTCCCTTTGGGTTTTTCGCTTCTCTTACTGAAGGAGTTTTCTCATGGCACATCTCATAGAAACCATGGCCTATGCCGGCCAAACCCCCTGGCATGAACTGGGCCACGCCCTGCCTGCCAAACAGAGCATCGATATTTGGGCACAAGCGGCCGGCATGGATTGGCGTATCCAGGAAACGCCGGTGCGTTATCTGGCGTCCCATGGTGCGTCGGGTTCTTCCGGGCTGTCCGGCCTGTATGCCGAGCCCAAGGAGTTTCCCGAACAGAAGGTGCTGTACCGCAGTGATAGCCAGGCCGCGCTGTCGGTGGTGGGTAGCCGCTACCAGGTAGTCCAGCCCCGTGAGGTGCTGGAGTTCTATCGGGACTTGACCGAAGTCGCCGGTTACGAGCTGGAGACGGCGGGCGTGCTCAAGGCCGGGCGCAAGTTCTGGGCCCTGGCCCGCACCGGCAAGTCCGCTGCCCTCAAGGGCAAGGATGTGGTCAACGGCTATTTGCTGTTGGCCACCTCCTGCGATGGGACTCTCGCCACGGTGGCCATGCCGACGACAGTGCGGGTGGTGTGCAACAACACCCTGACCATTGCGCTGCGCGATGGCGTGGGCGCCGTCAAGGTGCCGCACAGCACGGCCTTCGATGCCCAGGCAGTCAAGCGTCAGCTGGGCGTGGCCGTGGGCCAGTGGGACAGCTTCATGTACCGCATGAAGACCCTGGCCGAGCGCAAGATCAAGACCCATGAGGCGATGAACTATTTCCTCAAGGTGATCTGCAACACGGACCAGCATTCCGATCCCACGGTGGGCCTGACCAATGAACGGGCGCTCAAGAAGGTGCAGATGCTCTACGAGGGCCACGGCCGAGGTGCCGAGATGCAGGCGGCCAAGGACACGGCCTGGGGCCTGCTGTGCGCCGTCACGGAGTTCGTGGACCATGAGAAGCAGGCCCGCAGCCAGGACAACCGCCTGGACAGTGCCTGGTTCGGCCAGGGCGCGGTGATCAAGCAGCGAGCCTTGGACCATGCGTTGCAACTGGTGGCCTAAACCAGTGGCCTGATCGTGCTTGACCATTGGCTTTCTTGTCCGTCTTTGGACGGTTCCCTACTCTTCTTCCTCCACCACAGACCGCTCATTGAGGCGGTTTTTTTATGCCCGCATTTTTGCGGGCCAAGGAGTTCTGTATGTCTTTGCAATTGGTGAGCCCTTCGAGGCCTGCTGCTCCTACAGTTTGCTCTAGCTCTGCCCCATCCCGTACTCCCCGCAAGGGAGTCGCCCTGCGCCTGGTATCCACCAAGGATCTGGAGCGCGAAGATTGGCTGGAGGTGCGCCGTACCGGCATCGGCAGCTCGGATGCGGCAGCGGCCATCGGCCTCAATCCCTATCAGTCGCAGCTGGAGCTGTGGATGCAAAAAACTGGCAAAGGTGATCTGCTGCCGGCCGTGGATCCCACGGACGACACCAGCCCCATGTTCTGGGGCACGCTGCTGGAGCCCATTGTGGCGGCCCATTACACCAAGCGCACAGGTCGCAAGGTGCGGCGCGTGAATGCGGTGCTGCAGCATCCCGAGCATCCCTGGATGCTGGCCAATGTGGATCGGGAGGTGATCGGAGCCCCCGATGTGCAACTGCTGGAATGCAAGACGGCGGGCATCCATGGCGCCCGCCTGTGGCGCGATGGCGTGCCCGAGTATGTGCAGATCCAAGTCATGCACCAGCTAGCCGTGACGGGCCAGCGCGCCGCCGATGTGGTGGTGCTGGTGGGCGGCCAGGAGTTGCGTATCTTCCGCATCGAGCGGGACGATGCACTGATTGCGCGCTTGATTGCGCTGGAGAAGGAGTTCTGGGACATGGTCCAAAGCGGTATCGCACCGGCCGGCGACGGTTCGGACAGTGCCGAGCAGGCCTTGCGCTGCCTCTACCCCGGCGACACTGGTGATCAGGTGGATCTGAGCGAGGACCAGGAGCTCAACACCACCTTCGAGGAACTGTTGCAGGCCCGCAGCGATCTGGACGCTGCGCAGAAACGGGAGGCTCGTCTGCGCCAACGCATTCAGATGCACATGGGCGAGGCCAGCAAGGCCCTGTTTTCCTGCGGCGGCTCCGTCACCTGGAAGCGCAGCAAGGACGGGCAGGCCTTCAACAGCAGCCAGTTCGTGCAGGAGCATCCCACGCTGGCCCAGCGCTATCTGAGTCCACGGGCCGGGTCACGGCGGTTTTGCGTCTATGAACCGGAAGCCGAGGCGTGAGCCGGGGAAGGTTCTCACTCCCTTGAGGGAAGTTAGACACCGGCCTCGTCAAATATCCGGCGCAAGACCTGCATCGGCAAGAACCGGACTCGGCGTCGCTTGAGCTCGCGCCTGAACAGGCGCCCTCTCTCAATGAAGTTGATCCTGGGTTGCATCTCGATTGGGTGAGTTTCCAACCCATCCAATCTAGCAGCAAAAAACAGGCGGTTTGTGACATCGCAGCCGGCCCAGGGATCTCCCTCCCCTCCGTTTTTTTCCTCTTTCCTGTTCCCCTTTACCTCCCCTCTGTCCTTCCTTGGCCTAGCCCTGGAGGACTTTTTTATTGGAGCCTTCCATGATCAAAGGTTTGATGATCACGCCCCCGGTGATCGGCCGCATTGCCATCGGCAAGGTGGTGGAGCGCAACGGCAAACGCCTGCCCGAGAAGGATGACGAGTTCACCATCACCACCCAGGTACAGACCCGCGGGCAGTGGATCCTGCATCCGCTGGACGAGGCCCTGCGACAGACACAGTCCAACGGCATAAAAGAAGGCCCTAAGCCTTCCCTGTCTGATGGTAATGAAGAAGGTGACGGCAGCCTGCAGCCCACTGCATCCGTCCAGCCTTCGCCGCGCACTGGCAGGCGTTCGCTCAGGGAAAAGATGGGGGTGGTCACAGACGCTCAGCAGGCAACCGATTCCCAGGCTCAGCCTGCAGCGGCGGCGACCACGGCAACCACATCCACCCGGCGCAAGCTGCGCAGCATCCCCGTGCGGGTGCTGTTCAACGATCCAGATCTGAATCTGCGTGCCCACTACACCTTGTTTGACCGCAGCACGGCCAGGCCTGTGTGTGTGGGTGACGGTGAGAGCAGCAAGCGGGTCACGAGCCAGGGACTGGCCTCCATGTCCTGCCCGGGACCTGATGCCTGCGCCTTCGGCCAGGACGGCTGCAAGCCCTATGGGCGACTGAACCTGGTGATTGGCGACAGCGACGAACTGGGCAGCTTTGTGTTCCGTACCACGGGCTTCAACAGTATCCGCACCTTGACCGCCCGGCTGCAGTACTTCGCTGCCGTGTCGGGTGGGCATCTGGCCGGCATGCCGCTGGAGCTCAAGCTGCGGGGCAAGTCCACGACGCAGTCGCATCGCTCGGCGATCTACTACGCGGATCTGGTCGTTCGCAGTGGCTTGACGTTAAACGAAGCCATTGCCCAGGCCCAGGAATTGGCGACACAACGCCAGGCTGCGGGATTTGATCAGCAGGCTTTGGATGAGGCGGCGAAGCTGGGCTATGCCAACGGCAGCTTTGAGGACTCGCCTGAAGAAGCTGCGGACATTGCGGAGGAGTTCTATCCCGAGAGCACCTTGCCTGAAAGCCTTGCAAAACCGGCAACGCATGCGGAGACCCCGCACCCGGCATCACCTCCTGCGCCATTTACTGGCTCGCAAACCAAGCCCCAAGGAATGCGTCGCCAGGGTGTCAATGGTACGCATAGGCCGTATGCGTAAAGGCCGTGGACGTGGAAACCGTGGGCGCATGGTCTGTAGCCAAGTTTGTGCGCTCTTGTAACCATAGCAACTATGGACAAAAAAGCATCCCAGCCGGGCCCCGAGCCGCAAAGACTCCCCGTGCTGGTGGCCTTCGGGAGGGTCGTTCGGCATTTGCGCAGGGAGCAGGGTTTCTCGCAGGAGACCTTTGCGCAGTACTGCGGCCTGGACCGCAGCTATCTGGGCGGCGTGGAGCGTGGCGAGAGAAACATCACCCTGGCCAACATGGAACGCATCATCTGCGCCCTGCATCTGAAGCCGTCGGAGTTCTTTGCGGCCCTGGATGAGGATTTCGCGAACCTGGCCCAGCAGGGCCATGTGATTCAGTTACGCGCCTTTGCCCCCAGAGCCCGCGCCCTGCGTACACAGGGCAAGCAGTCTTCATGAACCTGCACCCGTTGTAGCCCTCTGCCCCAAACAGGCCACGGGCTCCAAGGCTGTGCCACACCGTTTTTGAATGGAGATCCACCCCGCCCCATCCATCCTTACTCCGCCCCATGGCCCGCCTCCCGTGGGCTTTCACATTCAAGACATATCCATAAAGAAGAGGGAAACCATGAAGAAGATTTCGAACCAAGGTATGGCTCAGTTGGCTCTGAGCGTTGTCACGGCCGCGGTGCTGACCGCCTGCGGCGGCGGCGGTGGCGCTAGCAGCAGCGAAGCTCCTGCCTCCAACTCGGCCTCGGCCAGTGGCGTGGCAGCCGTGGGCTCGCCCATTGCCGGCGGCGCCGTGACGCTGAAGTGCGCCTCCGGTGCTTCTGCCGCGGCCACGACCGGCACGGACGGCTCCTGGTCGGCCTCGCTCAAGGGCAGCGACTTTCCTTGCGTGATCCGTGTTGCCGGCGGCCAGGCCAATGGTCAAGCCCTGACCACGCCTTTACATTCCATGGTGGCAGCATCGGGTCTGGCCAATATCACGCCGTTGACCGATTTGATGGTCAGCATCGTGAGCGGCCAAAAGCCCGATGCCTGGTTCGATTCGGCCACCAATGGGAGCTTGAGCGGTGCGATCCATGCCGGCGCTTTGGCAACGGCTCAGGACAAGCTCAAGGCGGTTCTGTCCAGCCTGCCGGGCAAGCCGTCCTTGCCGGCTGGCTTCGATCCGCTGACCAGCCAGTTCCAGGCGCAAAAGGGGGATGCGGGGGATGATTTTCTGGAAAGCTATGGCGCGGCGCTGACTTCTGCAGGCCTGACGCAGTCGGAAGCGGCTGGCAGCGTGGCGGCTGGCGAGACTCTGACCCAGGCAGCCTTTGCCGGTACGGCTTTCACGACACCCAGCATGACCATGTTCCGCGCGGGTGCCGCAAAGACCAAGGCGGGCGATTTCGTTCTGTCGATGCCCGATCCCCAGCGCGGTCTGCTGACATCGAAGGCTTCCTTGGACATGGATGGCAATGTGAACCAGGTCGGCCTGCCCTTTGTGGCGGTGACCAGCCTGCTGGGCAATCGCATCGCGCAGTACTGCACGCCAGGCGCCGGCGCCTTTGGCTCCAGCCAGCACGGGCAGTACGCCTATCTGTCTGAGGACTGGGTGCCCGTCACCAATACCAGCGAGTTGCACGGCAAGGTGTTTAACGAATACGAGGACTGCAGCGCCACCGGCACGCTGGAATTCCGGGCCGACGATTCCGTGGTGTTCACCGAAAACGGTGGCGTTCCCGACGCCCCCAACTTCGGCTTCTCCAAGGCCTTGACCGGCGAGGGCATGGAGGACATTGCAGAAAACTCCATCACGCATGCCAAGGTCTACAAGATCACCTTGGACGGCAAGACGACCTATGCCTATGTCGGTGTCTCGACCCAGAAGGGCCTGACCACACCGGTCATCGACGGCAAGGCCAACTACGTGACCATAGGCATTTCCCAGTAAGCGTTGCCCGATCAACCTGCCTCTGCCGCCCAGCGGCCTCATCAAGCGATGCGTTCCATTGGAGCGCATCGCTTCTTGCTTTGTAGTTCCGAATCCCATGGGCACAGCCTTTGGCCCAGAAGCCCAGCCATCCTGGCTCACAGCTCACAGAGCCCAGCAGGCTTGGTACTGCCGTGCCTGGCCCTGCCCCACTTCACATTGACCGGAGAACTCTCTCGATGAAAAAGCAACTCCTTCTTTTCACCGCCCTGGCCCTGGCTGGCTGCAGCTCTGCCCCCAGTGACAGCGATCTCGAAAAATTCCTGGAGCCCCAGTTCGCTGCCTGCGAAAACGTCAAGGTGACGCACGTCAAAAAGACCAACGGCTATGAAGAAGATGGCCATTACCGTGTCGAATTCACGTACGACATCGAACTCAAGGACCCCGATACCTTGAAGCGCATGCGCCAGACCTACCAGGAGGAGCGCGACCGCGTGAAAGCCTGGGAGGACGCTGGAAAGGCCGATCAACAGCAAATTGCGACACTCAAGACTGAGATCCTGGCGTTACGCAAGGAACACAACAGCAGCGCACCCCGCCGAGAGGACTTCAACTTCAACAATCCGCCGGGAATGGGTTTCCTGGAAGAAGACGCATATCGGAAAGCGCTGATCCAGTGGGAAAACGAGCATCCGCTGCCGGACAGCCTGCGCCAGAAGATGCAGGCGCTCGATGCGATGGAGCAGGAAGCACGGCAAAAGCAAGAGCGCGACCAGCCCAAGAACACCATCTACAACAAGGTGACAGACAGCGTCTGGTCCATGTACGTTGCGGGATGCCCGCATGGAGGCTCCACCAAGCTCTTATATCCTGCGCTGCTTCAGATCCGCAACGAAGCCGCCAAGGCACAGGACGTCCTGCACTGGCTGCAAGAGCAGCAGCTTCAGATGAAGGGCAAGATCACCATGCGCAAGACCGAGAACGGTTGGCGAGCACTGAGCGAAGGATGATTTACGACAAGCGATGACCCATGCAGCCTGGCGCCTGGTGCGCTGGGCCCCATGTCATCGGACCTTGTTTTTTGCCCTGAGAACGACTTGATTGCTTTGTGCAAGGGCAATAAGGTTGACGCTGCGGCCAGCAGACAAGGAGTTGCCGCACAACACTTTGCTGTGTAGACCGCTCCGGACTCCGAACGGTGCTTTGACGAAATCAGCCAGAAACTGCTTTTACACAAGGCTGTCATTCTTGTGAGGAATGGCGCAAAGCATCGACCAATAGCGAGAACGCAGGCGAAGTGTGGCGACGGCTCGGGTAGTAGAGATGGTAAGGCTCGAAGGTCTTTCGCCAGTTAGCAAGAACTTCGACCAGGTCTCCGGTTTCCAGGGCTCCACGAACGTACGCCTGGGGAAGGTAGCTCAGGCCGAGGCCGGCCAAGGCGGCATCGCGTACCGAGGAAATGCTGTTGCTGACCAGTTGCCCTTCCACCTTCACGCGATACTCCTTTCCCCCATGGGCGAACAGCCAGGCAAAGTGCTCGCCATGCGTCGGCAGGCGCAGATTGATGCAGGCATGGTCCGTGAGATCGTGCGGATGCTTCGGCGCAGGCTTTCGAGCGAAGTAGGCTGGCGAACCGACCACAGCCATCGGATGCGAGTCGCTAATACGCACTGCAATCATGTCGTTTGCCACGAGGCGACCACGACGGACGCCAGCATCGAAGCGTCCGCTCACGATGTCTGCGAGGCCATAGTCAATGGCCAGCTCGACCCGAATGTCTGGATACATGGGCAAGAACTGCGCAAGCGTAGGCTGCAGCACGCAGTGAACGGCGTATTCGTCGGCCGTGAGCCGGATTGATCCAGCGGGCTTGTCGCGCAAAGCGGTGATCTGTTCGAGCCCAGATGCGATCTGGCTCATGGAGGGGCCGACCAATGCCAGCAACCGCTCGCCGGCTGCTGTCGGCGAGACGCTGCGCGTGGTGCGGGCGAAAAGCCGCAGCCCCAGCCGCGCCTCCAGCCCCCGGATGACCTGGCTCAAGGCCGATTGAGAAACCCCGAGGCGTGCTGCCGCACGAGTGAAGCTGGCTTCCTCGGCCACGGCAATGAAAGCAATCAGGTCCTGCAGGTGACGCCCGTCCATTGATAAGCCTTGCTAATGATAGAAAGCTGATTTTGACGGATTATCAAAAGCACATGCAACTCCTACAGTTGCTCCTAAGCCGGTTGCTGCTGAGCCTCCCTGAATGAGCAACCCTTGAGATGGCTGGTGAAGTTTGGCGTTTAACAGCGCCAAGCTGGCTCCGTTCTTCAGCACCCGTCCTGATACCTACCCTCAACCGCGAAGGATTCAATCATGACCCACATGAAAACCGTCACTTTCAAGAACCGCAACTGGGACGTCGCAGCGGTGTTGCGCCTGCCCGAGGACTTCGATGCTGGCAAGAAGTACCCCGCCATTGTTTGCGCCCACCCCATCAGTAGCTGCAAGGAACAAACATCCGGGGCGGTCTATGGCGATGCGTTGACCAAGGCAGGCTTTATCACCCTCGCTTTCGACGCCTCCACGCAAGGCGCAAGCGGCGGCGAACCCCGTTTCAGCGAGGACCCTGCCACTCGCGTCGAGGATTTCCGCTGCGCAGTTGACTACCTCGTCACGCAACCCTTCGTGGACGAAGCCCGCATTGGCGTACTGGGTGTATGCGGTGGTGGTGGCTATGCCATCAGCGCGGCGACAACCGACCACCGTTTCAGGGCAGTAGGCACTGTAGTCGCCGCCAACTACGGCCGCCTGATGCGCGAAGGAGACATGTCGCCCGACGCGCCCCTCAAGACTCTGGCCGCAATTGCCCAGCAACGTACGGCTGAAGCGAAGGGTGCAGCCCCCCTGATCGCCGGCTATATCCCGAACTCCGTTGAAGAGCGTGTGAAGGCCGGCATCACCGACATCGACATCAAGGAAGCCGTCGAATATTACCGGACGCCCCGGGGTCAGCAAGCCGGCTCTCCAAACAAGCTGCGCTTCACCAGCACTGGTCCGGCCATGAGCTGGGATGCGTTCGCCTTCACTGAGGAATTCCTGATCCAGCCGCTGCACATCGTGATCGGCTCTGTCCCAGGGGGCTTTGGCTCGTATCGCGATGGTTTCGAGCTGTACCGGCGTGCGCGGTCATCTCAGAAGGCACTTCAAGTCGTGCAAGGTGCCAGTCACTATGATCTGTATGACCAACCCGAGGTTACGGGTAAGGCGCTGGAACAACTGATCCCGTTCTACAAAAAGCACCTCGGGTCATAAGTGGCCTAGCATGTAAGCTCCGAACATCGACTGTCTCCGACGGTCCTGTACGTTGTCCGCAACGGTACTCTGCTCGCCTTGGTCCTCGGCCCCCACACCGAGACGAGCATGAGAGCCGACTGCTCAATCCGTTGCCGACAACCCCGGCCTATCTGGCTGGCGCAGCGTACCTTCAGCAAGCCGTGTGAACCTGTCTAAACCAAAGTACGGAACAACTGCCTGTCATTCATTGCTCAGCGAAAGCTCAGCCGGCTCAATCATTCCACGATCCATTTAGATTCAGATGACCATGCTTTATGAAGATTTCCAGTTTCTCCAGTTTGATCGGCAAAACGACGGTGTGCTGCTCATCACCCTCAATCGGCCCGAAGTGATGAATGCCACCAATAACCGTATGCACTGGGAGCTGACGCAGATTTGGGACGTAGTCCACAACGATTCCACCGTCAAGGCAGTCGTGGTTACCGGGGCAGGAGATCGCGCTTTTTCGGCCGGGGGCGACTTGTCCGTGGTGGAAGAAATGTCCAATAGCCACGAACACACCATGCGTGTGATGAAAGAGGCATCGGACCTCGTCTACAACATGCTCGCCTGCGACAAGCCTATCATTTCGGCAATCAACGGCACGGCCGTAGGTGCCGGACTGACCGTTGCACTGATGGCCGACATCAGCATCATGGCCGAGGATGCCAAGCTTACGGACGGCCACGCGCGTCTGGGCGTGTCGGCTGGCGACCATGCAGCCATCATCTGGCCCCTGCTGTGTGGCATGTCCAAAGCCAAGTACTACTTGATGACCGCCGACTTCGTCGATGGCAGGGAAGCCGAGCGCATTGGCCTCGTTACCTTCTGCACTCCGCGTGCCGAGGTGCTGCCCCGCGCGCTGGCCATCGCCGCCAAGCTGGCTGCCGGCAGTCAGGCTGCCATACGGGCAACCAAAAAAACACTCAACAACTGGATGCGCCAAGCCGGCCCGATTTTCGACAATTCACTCGCGATGGAAATGCTGTGCTTCCTCGGCCCGGATGTGAAGGAAGGGCTAGCCGCGCTGCGCGAGAAGCGCCAACCCGACTTCCCCTCGGCGAAGCTGCCCTGCCGCTAATCCCATTGTCCCCATTGCCTTCGCCAACCGCGCCAGTCTGCCAAGTCCGGTCCCACGCCTGAGGGCAGGCCTGCTGGCAGGCCACCTCGGCTGCACCGGCGTGCACGCAATTACATGTGTTGTTGGCAAGCAACCTTCATGCCGTATTCACCTTCCTGCAATTCCATGCAGCCCGGCACAGGCTTGCGCATGGCCGGAGTTGCACGGGCATAGGTTGGCCACACGGGCAAGCGCCACCTGCCCATCCACCTCCTCCCGGTCACAGCAGCTGCCATGACCTGGAGATTGGCTCCTCCACCAGACGCAAGTCCCATCAGCCTAGCCGGAGCGACTCCAGGCCTTTGCATCGTGGCGGAGCGCAGCCGAAATCCGCCTCGTCATAGCGCAACTGCCCGCGGTTCATGGCCTGGATCGCTCCTGGCTTCAGTTGCGTGCGCGGAAGATATGCGTGCAGCGGCAGAACACCCGCCCCAATAGCCATCCGGTTCACAGAAGCTCAGCCGGCTCGGCAGGCGCCTTTTCCTGATCCCATTTTCTTTTTCGTTCGACACGGATGCGGCGTACGCCAGGCAAGACGCACATGCGGCTGACGGCCATTCGGCAAGCGCTCAGGAACCTCCTAAAACTGAAGTACGGAACATTCCGCAGGAAGCCATTGCACCCTTCTTCATGGCTCGCAGAAACTGGCTCACTACTGGCCAAGCCCGGCTACGCCAAGGAATAAGCATTTCCCCACCGCCCCAAAGAGGAGACATCTGCATGAAGAAAACCACCAAACTCGCCAGTGGCGTGTTGGGCCTGATCGGCCTGGCCGGACTGTCGCCTGCCGCGTTCGCGCAGCAAAGCAACGTGACGCTGTACGGCCTGATGGATCTGGGCCTTGCCCACACCAGCAACAAAGCCTCGGCCCCTACGGCCCAGGCACCAAATCCCGCCGGCTCCAGTTCCACGGAACTGCGCAGCGGCAGTTCTCTGACCTCGCGCTTCGGCCTGCGCGGCACCGAAGACCTGGGTGGCGGGCTGAGCGCCATCTTCAACCTCGAATCGGGCATCTGGGCCGACACCGGCGAGATCCAGGGCGGGTTCTTCCAGCGCCAGTCTTGGGTGGGCCTGCGCTCGGCCAGTTTCGGCCAGGTGACCGCAGGCCGTCAGTTGCCTGTCATCAGCGACATCCTCATCTCATCCACCCAGGCCCCCTACCTGGGCAACGCCACAGCCACCATCGACGGTGCAGCCACCGCCGGCGCGTCCGCGCGCTTCAACAACATGGTGGGCACGCGCGTGGATAACGCCGTCAAGTATTCGACCCCCAGCCTCTCCGGTTTCAAGGTGCATGCCATGTTAGCGTTCGGCGAGGTCGCGGGCTCCAACTCGGCAGGCCGCGTGCTCTCGCTCGGCGGCAGCTACGCCAGCGACAGCATCGAAGGTGGCCTGGCCTATCACGAGACAGAGTGCAAAACGGCAGGCGGGTGCGCCCCGGGCAGCGCCAAGGACAAGATCTTCGGCGTAGGCGGCTCCTACAAGCTGGCCGGCGCCCGCTACGGCATGGTCTATACGCGCCAGGAAAACGCCAAGAACATTGCGGGCATGGATGCCGACGTACTCACCTTGTTCGCGCGCGTTCCGCTGGGCCCACAATGGATTGTCATGGGCGGACTCCAGTTCCAGAACGACCGCTCCCCTGCCAACCAGGACGTACACCAAGTCAACCTGGGCGCCAACTACTTGCTGAGCAAGCGCACTTTCCTGTATGCGCTGTATTCGCACCAGAAGGTAAAGAGTGGCGGCAAGGCCGGCATGTACTCCGTCTGGTCTGACCGCGACAATCAAAACCAATTCAGCACCGGCATCGTCCATACCTTCTGAACCCCTTTGCGTTTACTCCCCAAGGTTGGGGCACGGCCATGCCGTGCCCCTTTTTTCGTCTAGGAGCCAGGACAGCGGCTGCACGCGCTACGCGTCGTTTGAATGAGCCTGGCTCATGCCCGCGCTAAAAGACCACTGTGTCGGCCACCCGGCTCCTAGCCAATGACCCAGCCCAATGTACGGAACAGATGCCATCCCTTCATTGTGTGCCCCCTTCCCCGCAGACAAACTAATGTTAGCTAGAAAAAAAGGAGACATCACATGATTGGCAAGCGCCATTTCCTGGCCGCATGCGCCGTCGCGGCATGCGGCATCCAGCCCGCCCTGGCGGACACCTATCCCAGCCGCCCCATCCGCATCATCGTCCACTCGTCCGCCGGAGCGTTGCTGGACGTGACCACACGTGTCGTTGCCCAGGAAATGTCCAAGGATCTGGGGCAGCCCATCATCATCGAGAACCGCCCTGGCGGAGACGGAATGCTGGGTATCCGGGCCGTCAAGGGAGCGCCCGCCGACGGGTATACGCTGCTGGCTGCGGCCAACACGGTGGCGCAACTGCCCGCCTTCAAGAAAGCGCCAGGTTACGACCTTGACAGGGACTTCACCGGCATCGGCATGATGAACCGCGCCCCCTTCCTGTTCGTGGGCGCACCCGGCCAGGAGAGCAAAACTCTGGCCGAACTCATCGCCAATGCCAAGGCTCATCCCGGCAACCTGATCATGGCCCATGCGGGCAAGGGCACGAGCGTACACATGGCCGCTGCGCTGTTCTTCCAGCAAAGCGGCACCAAGTTCCTGGACGTGCCCTACAAGGGTGCCGCGGCAGCGCTGCCCGACGTGGTGGGCGGGCGCGCCAACGTCATGTTCGATGGCGCCAACTCCTCCGGCCCGCTGATCAAGGACGGCAAGCTGCGCGCCTTCGGCATCACCTCGGCCACACGCTCGCCGGTCTTTCCTGACATCCCTACCCTGGCGGAACAGGGGCTGCCCCAATACAGCTTCTATGCCTATCTGGGCTTGCTGGCCCCCTCTGGCGTACCCAAGGATGTGGTCACCCGCCTGGCCAAGGCCCTGCGCACCGCTCTGAACAGCGAAACCGTGAAGGAACGCTTTCGCGCCGACGCAGCCGAGCCCGGCCGCATGAGCCCGGAGGAATTCACGCAGTTCCTCAAGGAAGATGCCGCGCGCACCCAGAAGGTGGCGACCGCCCTGGGCTACAGCAAGGAATGAGCCGTCCCGCCCGAAACGGGCTGGCCCCCCGCCCCGGCAGCCATGCCGTGGACCGGAGGGCGTCGCGGCCGCGCGCAATCAGCAAACACCTAGAGGCACCGGCATGAGCACCACCAACATTCTCAAGCGCTACGAGCACCTGTACATCGGCGGCGAATGGGTCTCTCCCCTCGACGGCGAACTCATCGAGAGCATCGACCCGGCCACCGGCCAGCCTTGGGCCATTGCGCCCATGGGCGGCGTGCAGGACATTGACCGCGCCGTCGCCGCCGCGCGCGCGGCCTTCCCGGCCTGGAGCCGCAAGCCCGGCCATGAGCGCGCCGCCCTGCTGCGCCGCTTCGCCGACCTGTTTGCCGCCGCCATCCCCCAGCTCGCGGTGATCGAGTCCCACGACAACGGCAACCTCGTGCGCGAGCACCGCGCGAGCCTGGCGGCCCAGGTGCAGTGGTACCAGTGGTTCGCCTCGCTGGCCGACAAGGCCCAGGGCGCCACCATCCCCATCGACGACAGCGTGCATGCCTTCACCACGCGCGTGCCCGTGGGCGTGGTCGGCGCCATCATTCCGTGGAATGCGCCGCTGCTGGCCACCTGCCTGAAGGTGGGCGCCGCGTTGGCCGCCGGCTGCACGCTGGTGGTCAAGCCCGCCGAATCCACACCGGTTTCCGCGCTGGAGCTGGCGCGCCTGTTCCACGAGGCGGGACTGCCACCCGGCGTGTTCAACGTGGTGCCCGGCCATGGCCGCACGGCGGGCCAGCGGCTGGTGGAGCACCCGGATGTCAACAAGATTTCCTTCACCGGATCGACGGCCACCGCCAAGCGCATGGTGCAAAGCGGCTCGGACAACCTGAAGCGCTTCACCTTCGAGCTGGGCGGCAAGGCGCCGCACATCCTCTTCGCCGATGCCGACATCGACAATGCCATCAATGCGGCCACGGCCTCCGCCTGGCGCCTGACGGGGCAAAGCTGCGCGCTGGGCTCGCGCGTGCTGGTCGAGCGCAGCATCTACGACCGCGTGGTCGAAGCCTTCCGCGAGCGCGCCAAGGCAGTGCGTGTGGGCCTGCCCACCATCGACACCAACCACATGGGACCGCAGGCGCACCAACAGCAACTGGACAAGACGCTGTCGTACATCCAGTACGGCAAGGACGAGGGCGCCGAACTGATCGCGGGCGGGCGCCGCATCGACACGCCCGAGTTGGCGCCCGGCTACTTCGTCGAGCCCACGGTGTTCGCGGGCGTGAACAACCAGATGCGCATCGCGCGTGATGAGATCTTTGGCCCCGTGGCCTCGCTGATCCCGTTCGACGGCGAGGACGAAGCCATCACCATCGCCAACGACACGCCCTACGGTCTCACCGCCGGCCTGTGGACGCGCGACGTGGGCCGCGCGCACCGGGTATCGAGCCGCATCGAGGCGGGCATGGTCTGGGTCAACACCTACTCGTTCCTGCGCTGGTCCACGCCCTACGGCGGCTTCAAGGCCAGCGGCTGGGGGCGCGAGAACGGCATCGACGCGCTCGACCCCTACCTCGAAACCCGTACCACCGTCATCAGCACCACCGGGCAGTTCCCCAACCTGTACGCCTGACCAGGAGCCACCATGACAAACGCAACACAAGCCGCCCGCGCCAAGGCGCTCGCCTGGATCACCCAAGGACCGAAGCGCCTGCTAATCGGCGGGCAATGGGTCAATGCCGCGTCGGGCAAGACCTTCGAGGTCATCAACCCCGCCACCGAGCAACTGCTGTGCCACGTGGCCGAGGCCGACAGCGCCGACATCGATGCCGCGGTGCTCGCGGCGCGCAAGGCCTTCGAGGCGCCCTCGTGGGCCACCCTGTCGCCCCATGCCCGCACACGCGCGCTGCTGAAGATCGCCGACAAGATCGAGCAGCACATTGACGAGCTGGCCGCCATCGAGTCGCTGGACAACGGCATGCCGCTGTGGTTCGCCCAGGGCGCCGCGACGGCCACCGTGGACATCTTCCGCTATTACGCGGGCTGGTGCTCCAAGGTGCTGGGCACCACCATTCCGTCGGACGGCAGCACGCTCATCTACACGCTGCGCGAACCGCTGGGCGTGTGCGGCCAGATCATCCCGTGGAACGTGCCTGTACTTATGGCCGCCATCAAGTTCGCCAATGCGCTGTGCTGCGGCAACACCGTGATCCTCAAGCCTGCCGAGCTCGCCTGCCTCACGTCGCTGCGCCTGGCCGAGCTGATTCAGGAGACCGACCTGCCCCCGGGCGTCATCAACGTGCTGTCCGGCTTCGGTCCCACGGCGGGCGCCGCGCTGGCGCAGCACCTGGGCGTGGACAAGATCGCCTTCACCGGCTCCACGGCCGTGGGCAAGCAGATCGTGCGCGACGCCACCTCCAACCTCAAGAAGGTGACGCTGGAGCTCGGCGGCAAGGCGCCCAACGTGGTGTTCGCCGATGCCGACATCGAGAAGGCCGTGCAGGCCGCCGTCAAGACCTTCTGCGGCAATTCGGGCCAGGTGTGCTCGGCCGGCACGCGATTGTTCGCGCAGGAGAGCATCCACGACCAGGTGTCCGAGCGCGTGGCGCAGCTGGCCGCCACCTGGAAGGTGGGCGACCCCTTTGCCGCCGACACCAGGCTGGGGCCGCTGATTTCCGCGAAGCAGCGCGACCGCGTGTGGTCGTACATCGGCCTGGGCCAGGAAGGCGGCGCCACGCTGCGCCTGGGCGGCCAGGCCTGGAACGGCCCCGGCTACTTCGTCGAGCCCACGGTGTTCGACGGCGTGAAGAACGGCATGCGCATCGCGCAGGAAGAAATCTTCGGCCCCGTGCTGTCCATCATCCCCTTCAAGGACGAGGACGACGCCGTGCTGCAGGGCAACGACACCACCTACGGCCTCTCGGCCGCCGTGTGGACAAAGGACGTGTCGCGCGCGCACAAGGTGGTCAAGGCGCTCAAGGCCGGGCGGCTGTGGATCAACACCTTCGGCGAATCCGATCCGGCCATGGCCTTCGGCGGCTACAAGCAGTCGGGCTGGGGACGCGAATTCGGCGCCGAGTCCATCGAGGCGTACACGCAGACCAAGTCGGTCATGGTGCGCTTCTAGGCACACCCGCTACTCATTCGATAGCTTTCAGCGCTTGACCAACAAGCACTGGAGGCCAAAAAGACAAAAAAACCAAGGAGATAAGCATGAACCAGCCGGCAACGCCCGCCTTCATCCAGGGCACCAAGCAACTGCTGATCGGCGGCCAATGGGTGGATTCCGCCTCGGGCCAGACCATGGCCGCGATCAACCCCGCCACGGGCGAGCTGCTGTGCCGCTTCGCCCAGGGCAACGCGCAGGACGTGGACCGCGCGGTGGCCGCGGCGCGCAAGGCGTTCAACGGGCCGTGGAGCCGCTTCACCGCGCACGAGCGGCGCAAGCTGCTGCTCAAGGTGCACGACGTGATCCTCGACAACTTCGAGGAACTGGCGCTCATCGAGACCATGGACATGGGCGCGCCGCTGGCGCGTACGCGCGGCTACAAGGAATGGCTGTCGCAGCTGCTGCAGTTCTATGCCTCGCAGACCGGGCTGTCGGGCTCGGCCACCGGCTCGCCCATGTCCATCGCGCCGAATTTCATGGCGCTCAAGCACCTGGTGCCGCAGGGCGTGGTGGGCGGCATCATCCCGTGGAACGGGCCGCTGATGGGCCTGTGGTGGATCTACGGCCCGGCGCTGGCCACCGGCTGCACGGCGGTGCTCAAACCCGCCGAGGATGCCTCGCTGTCGTCGCTGCGCGTGTCCGAGCTGCTAATGGAGGCAGGCGTGCCCGACGGCGTGATCAACGTGGTCACGGGCTACGGCAAGGACGTGGGCCAGGCCATGTCCGAGCACATGGACATCGACCGCATCGCCTTCACCGGCTCGGTGGCCACGGCCCAGGCCATCACGCGCGCCTCGGCCAGCAACGTCAAGCGCCTACAGATGGAGCTCGGCGGCAAGTCGCCCGACATCGTGCTGGCCGACGCTGACCTGGACAAGGCCGTGCCCGGCGCGGCCATGGGCGTGTTCACCAACACCGGCCAGGTCTGCGTGGCAGGCACGCGCATCCTGGTGCAGCGCGAGGTGCATGACGAGTTCGTGGAGCGCCTGGCCGCCTTCGCCAAGACCATCAAGATCGGCGACGGCCGCGCCGAGGGCACGCAGATCGGTCCGCTGATCTCCGAGCGGCAGTTGCAGCGCGTGATGCACTACATGGACATCGGCAGCAGCGAAGCGAAGCTGGCCGCCGGCGGCGGCCGCCTGGGCGGCGAGCTGGCGGGCGGCTTCTTCGTCGAGCCCACGGTGTTCGCCAACGTGCGCAACGACATGACCATCGCGCGCGAGGAAATCTTCGGCCCCGTGGCCTCGGTGATCCAGTTCGACACGGTGGAAGAAGCGCTCGCCATCGCCAACGACACGCCCTACGGCCTGGCCGGCGGCGTGTGGACGCAAAACCTCGCCAGCGCGCACCAGGTGTCGCAGGGCATACGCGCGGGCACCGTCTGGGTCAACTGCTACGGCGTGATCGACCCCGCCGTCGGCTTTGGCGGCACCAAGATGAGCGGCTACGGATGGAAGGGCGGCAAGGAGCATGTGGAGAGCTTTCTGTACCCCAAGGCCACCTACTTCAACCTGGGATGAACCATATGCTGACCCTACTTCCCCAGCGCGACCGACTCGGCGTACGCCCCGGCCGCCTGTTCATCAACGGCCGGTGGCTCGATGGCACCGGCGAACGCTTCGACCAGCTCCATCCCTCCACCAACGAGGTAATGACGAGCTTTGCCGAGGCCGGCGCGCACGGCGTCGACCTGGCCGTGGCTGCGGCGCGCCAGGCCTTCGACGCAGGCCCGTGGCCCCGCATGCGCGCGCAGGACCGCAAGCGCCTGCTGCAGCCCATCGTCGAGCGCCTGTATGCGGCCGAGGAGGAAATCGCCGGGCTGCAGACGCTGGACAACGGCATCCCCTTCACCTTCAGCCGCAACTCGCGCGTGTCGGCCAAGGCGGCGGCGGACATATTCGACCATTTCCTCGGCTGGATCGACAAGATCAACGGCGAGACGATGCCGCTGTTCTCCAGCGCATCGAACCTGCAATACATGAGCTTCCGCGACCCGGTGGGCGTGGTGGCAGCCATCCTGCCCTACAACGGGCCAGTGATGACCTTTGCCATGAAGGTGGCCCCGGCGCTGGCCTGCGGCTGCACTGTGGTGGTCAAGCCGTCGGAGCTGACCAACCTGGCGGTGACTCGCATGGCGCAGATCGTGGCCGAAAGCGACCTGCCACCCGGCGTTTTCAACCTCGTCACCGGCGGCGCGGACACGGGCACGGCCCTCACCAGCCACCCCGGCGTGGACAAGGTGACGTTTACTGGCAGCCCCGTGGTGGGCGAGAAGATCATGGTGGCCGCCGCACCGACGATGAAGCGCCTGTCTCTGGAGCTGGGCGGCAAGAGCGCGGCCCTGGTGTTCCCCGACACGCGCAGCGTGGAGACCGCGGCCCACACGCTGATGGGCCTGTGCTCCACGTTCCTCTCGGGCCAGGTCTGCACCACGCCGTCGCGGGCGGTGGTGCATGTCTCAGTGATGGACGAGTTCCTGCACCATGCTCAGCAGCAGCTTCAGAAAGTGCGCTTCGGCGATCCGTTCGACCCGGCCACCACCTCCGCGCCCCTGATCTCTCGGCGCCAGCAGGCGCGCGTGCTGGACTTCGTGCAAAGCGGCCAGGATGAAGGCGCCACGCTGCTGGCGGGCGGCACGGCGGCAGGCGGCGAATTCGCAGGCGGCAACTGGGTCCACCCCACGCTGTTCGCCAACGTGCGCAACGACATGCGCATCGCACAGGAGGAAGTCTTCGGCCCGCTCCTCTCGGTGATCCCGTTCGAGACGGAGGAAGAAGCCATCCGCATCGCCAACGACAGCGCCTACGGCCTGGCCGGCTGCGTGTTCACCACCGACGTGAGCCGGGCTTTTCGCGTGGCGCGCACCGTCAGGAGCGGCGCCATCGGCGTCAACGGCTTCGCCAGCACGCCCAACGCGCCCTTCGGCGGCATCAAGCGCTCGGGCGTGGGCCGCGAAGGCGGCTGGTCGACGATCGAGGCCTTCACCGAGCTGAAGACCATCAACTTCAATCTGGATGCCTGAAATCATGAGCGAAACCTTTGACTACGTGGTCGTGGGTGCCGGCAGCGGCGGCAGCGTGCTGGCCGGACGGCTGGCCGAGGCAGGCCACACCGTGTGCGTGCTGGAAGCCGGCCCCGCCGACACCAGTCCCTACATCCACATCCCGGCGGGCTACATCAAGAACCTGTTCAACCCCCGACTGATCTGGGACTTCAAGAGCGAACCCAATCCCGCCACCGCCAACCGGCAGCTCAGCCTCACGCAAGGGCGCGTGCTGGGCGGATCGGGCTCGATCAACGGCATGGTGTTCAGCCGTGGCCAGCACGCCGACTTCGATGGCTGGGCCGAGCGCGGCAATCCCGGCTGGAGCTACGACGAGGTGCTGCCCTTCTTCAAGAAGGCCGAAACGCGCATCGGCCCCGGCGACGACGGCTACCGGGGCCGCAGCGGTCCCATGCCGGTAAGCGATCCGGTACGCTCCAGCCCGCTGTGCGACCTGTTTGTGCAGGCCGTGCAAAGCCTGGGCTACCCCAGCGTACCCGACCACAACGGCGCTGTTCAAGATGGCGTGGGCCCCTGGCAGTTCATCATTGACCCGCGCGGCCACCTGATGCGGCGCAAGAGCGCGGCGCAGGCCTACCTGCACCCGGCCCGCCGCAGCGGCCGCCTGGACGTTCGCACCGACAGCCCCGCCACGCGCGTGCTGCTGGAGGGCCGCCGCGCCGTGGGCGTGCGCTACCGCGCCGGCGGTACCGGCGCGCCCGAGCGGGAAGTGCGCGCGCAGCGCGAGGTCATCGTTTCGGCCGGCGCGCTCAACACGCCGCGGCTGCTGCAGATCTCGGGCATCGGTCCGGCGGATCTTCTGCGCTCCATTGGCGTCAAGCCGCTGGCCGACCTGCCCGGCGTGGGTGCCAATCTCGTGGATCACTACAACCTGCGCGTCGCCGTCAAGGTCAAGGGCATTTCCACCATCAACGAGCGCGGCCGCGGCCTGCCGCTCGCGTGGGAAATCGCCAAGTACTTCATGGGCCGGCCCAGCATCCTCGCCATGGGGCCGGTGCCCATGCGCTTTTTCTTCCGCTCCGAAGCCTCGCTGCCCCGGCCCGACCTGCAGGTCTCGTTCACGCCCGGCAGCTACCAGGAAGGGCTGCCGGGCCTGCTCGACCACTATCCCGGCATGACGCTGGGCGGCCACAAGCAGCGGCCCGACGCCCGGGGGTACGTGCGCGCACGCTCCACGAACATCGACGACGCGCCGCTCATCAACCCCAACCACCTGGGCGTGGAGTCGGATCAGAAGGCCATGATCGCCGTGGTCAAGATGGCACGCGCCGTGCTGCAGGCCAAGCCCTTCGCGCCCTACTACGTGGACGAGGTCTTTCCCGGCAACGACGTGCGCACCGACGACGAGATCCTGGACTTCGCGCGCCAGCGTGGCGGCACCGTCTACCACCACAACGGCACGGCCCGCATGGGGCCCCAGGACGATCCCATGGCGGTGGTCGATGCCCGACTGCGCGTGCACGGCATCGAGGGCCTGCGCGTGGCCGACGCCTCCATCATGCCCGCGCCCATCTCGGGCCCCACCAACGCGGCCACCATCATGATCGGCGAGAAGGCCGCCGACATGGTGCTTGCGGACGCGAAACACTGAACCGCATCCCTTCCACAACGAGCCATCAGGAGACAACCATGCCCACCCTTCGCTCCAAAAAATCGGCAGGTGCACTACTGCTCGCCTGCGCAGCCTTCGCTGCCCACGCGGCGGACGACATCACCGTGGTGTCCATCCAGGCCATGACCGGCCCGGCCTCGTTCGCCGGCGCCGTGTTCCAGCAGGCCATCCAGTTGGCCGTGGACGAGGCCAACGCCAAAGGCGGCATCCACGGCAGCAAGGTCAACGTGATCGAACGCGACAACGCAGGCGACAAAGGACAGGCCATCAACCTGGCCAACCAGGCCATCGGCCGTGACCGCGCCCTGCTCGTGCTTGGCCCCACCACCACGGCAGACACCTTGGCGGCTGCGCCGGTCTTCAACGAGAAGCGCACACCCTTCATCGGCTTCGCCGGCTCGGACGCCATCCTCAAGGCGGGTCCCTGGACTCTGAAATTCCGCCAAGGCACCGATGTGGACGGCCCCCTGCTCGCCAAGCATGTGCTGGAAAAAACACCTGCACGCAAGGTGGCGCTGGTGTTCGACCGCACCAACGAGGCGTTGATCGAGTTCAAGAACGTTTTCCGCGACGCCTTCAAGGCTGGCGGCGGCACCGTGGTGGCCGAGGAGGCCGTGGTCAGCAGCGACTCCAACTTCCTGCCCCTAGCCACCAAGCTCAAGGCCATGGACGTAGACGCGGTCTACCTGACCAGCTACGCCGAGCAGTCCGCCAACATCGTGCGCCAGCTGCGCCAGGCCGGCCTGCCCGAGAAGGTGCGCATCCTGGGCTCGCTGGCCGTCGTCTCGCCCAAGTTCCTCAGCGTCGCGGGCAAGGCGGCCGAAGGAGTGATCGCCATCTCGGACTACGTGCCCGGCATGGAGCGCCCACTCAACAAGTCCTTCGACGCCGCCTGGCGCGCCCGCTACAAGAGCGAGCCCGACAGCTACGCCGCCACCGGCTATTCGCAGGCCCAAGTGGTGCTGGCCACGCTGAAAGAAGCCGGCCCCAACCCCACCCGCGAGAAGGTGCGCGATGCCTACATGCGCCTGCGCGACGTTCCCGTAGTGGTGGGCAGCGGCAGCTGGACGCACACGGACCGCCATCCGCGCTACGGCGCGCTGGTGCTGGTGGTCAAGGACGGCAAGTTCACCCTCGCCCCCTGAACGCCCCTTCCATCCACCTGAACCGAAACCAGGAGACCACCATGCAAGGCGTAGTTTTCAGAGGCAACCGAAAGCTCGAAATCCTCGACTTCCCCGACCCCACCCCCGGCCCGGGCGATGCCATCATCGAGATGAAGGCTTCCGGCATGTGCGGCAGCGACCTGCACTTCTACCGCAACAAGCCCGCCGACGTGCTCAAGTCGCTGGGCTTCAAGGACCTGGCCTCGCGCGGCATGGCCGAGGACACGCCCATCATCGGCGGCCACGAGCCCTGCGGCCAGATCGTCGCGCTGGGCAGTGCCGTCGATCCGCGCTCGTACAAGGTGGGCGACCGCGTGACGGTGTTCCACTACGAGGGCTGCATGCACTGCGACCACTGCCGCGGCGGCTGGACGCAGATGTGCAGCCACGGCGCGGACATCCACGGCGTCATCAAGAACGGCGGCCATGCGCACTACATGAAGGTGCCCGTCACGTCGCTGGTGCACCTGCCCGACGAAGTCTCCTACGCCACCGGCGCGGCCGTGTCGTGCGGCACGGGCACGGCCTGGGGTGCGCTGCTGCGCCTTTCCATCAGCGCGCGCGACACGCTGGCCGTGTTCGGCCTGGGGCCCGTGGGCCTGTCGGCGGTGCAGCTGGCCGCCGCCATGGGCGTGGAAGTGATCGGCGTGGACATCGCCCCCGAGCGCGTGGCCAACGCCCGCAACTTCGGCGCGGCCCACGCCCTCAACGGCAGCCAGTGCGACCCCGTCGAGGAAATCCTCAAGCTCACCGGCGGCAAGGGCGTGACCTGCGCCATGGATTGCGCGGGCGGGGACGTGCCCAAGCAGCAGGCCGTGCGCTGCACCGCGCCGTGGGGCCGCATCGCCCTGGTGGCCGTGGGCGGCAACCTCAACGTGGACGGCATGAAGGACGTGATCGGCAAGCAGCGCACCATCGTCGGCTCCTACACCTTCTCGGAGCCCAGCATGAAGGAATGCGTGACCTTCATCGCCAACCACGGCGTGGAGGTGGACCGGATCTTCACCGACCGCTGGAAGCTGGAACAGGCCGAGGAAGCCTACCGCCTGTTCGACGGCCAGTCCGGCGGCAAGGGCGTTTTCGTGTTTTAAGCCATATCAGCCTCCAGCGCTTTCCATACAAGCGATGGCAGCTCTATTTTCAATAGCAATCAAGGAGACAGACATGCACCGCATTCCCTTCACCGCCCGCACCGCCCTGGCCGGCGCCGCGCTGGCCGCGCACTGCGCCACGGGCGCCCTGGCCCAGGACATTCCCGTGGTGTCCATCCAGGCCGTGACTGGCGCCGCCGCCTTCGCAGGCAACAACTACCAGCGCGCGATCCGCCTGGCGGTGGAGCAGGCCAACAGCCAGGGCGGCATCAATGGCAGGAAGATCAACCTGATCGAGCGCGACAACGCCAGCGACAAGGGCCAGGCCATCAACCTGGCCAACCAGGCCGTTGACCGCGACCACGCGGTGCTGGTGCTGGGTCCCTCCTCCACGGCCGACGCCATGGCCGTGGCGCCCATCTTCAACGACAGGAAGACGCCCAATCTGAGCTTCGCCACGTCGGACGCTATCCTCAAGGCCGGTACCTGGAGCATGAAGTTCCAGCAGTCGCCCGCCGTCATCACGCCGCTGGTGGCCAAGTACGTGCTGGAAAAGACACCCGTGCGCAAGGTGGCCCTGGTCTACGACCGCACCAACGAGGCGCTGATCGACTCAAAGAACATCTTCCGCGATGCCTTCAAGGCCGGCGGTGGCACCGTCGTGGCCGAGGAGGCCATCGTCGCCACCGACGCCAACTTCCAGCCGCTGGGCACCAAACTCAAGTCCATGGACGTGGATGCGGTCTATGTGTCCGCCCTCACCGAGCAGTCGGCCAACGTCGTGGTGCAGCTGCGCCAGGCGGGCCTGGGAGAGAAGGTGCGCTTCATCGGCTCGCTGGCCCTGGCCTCGCCCAAGTTCATCGCCATGGCGGGCAAGGTGGCCGAGGGCACCATCGCCGTGACCGACCACATCATCGGCGTGGACCGCCCCGTGAACAAGGCTTTCGAGGCCGCCTGGAAGGCGCGCTGGGGCGCCGAACCCGACAGTTGGGCGGCCATCGGCTATTCGCTGGCCCAGGTGGGCCTGGCCGCGCTCAAGGAAGCCGGCCCCGCGCCGACGCGCGAAAAGGTGCACGAAGCCTTCTACCGCCTGCGCGACGTGCCCATCGTCGGTGGCTCCGGTGCCTGGAACCAGACCGACCGCAAGCCCCATTTCGGCGCCATGGTGCTGGTGCTGAAAGACGGCCAGTTCGTCGTCGCCCCCTGACACGCCTTCGCGCGGCAAGAAACTCCTAAAAAGATAGCCTCTAGCGCTTGCCTAGCGTGCGCTACAGCCTCTTTTGACCACAAGGACATCTCTTATGCTGATCCAACAGATCCTCAACGGCCTGGTCGTGGGCGGCACCTTCGCCGTCTTCGCGCTGGGCTTCACCCTGCTGTTCGGCGTCAACCACATCCTGAACATGGCCTACGGCTCGGTGTTCATGTGGGGCGCCTTCGCGGGCCTGTACGCGGCCACGGCGTTCCAGGCGCCGTTCATCGTCGCGCTGCTGGCCGGCATGCTCGCCGGCGGCGTGCTGTCGGTGCTGCTCGACTTCGTGGCATTTCGTCCGCTGCGGCGGCGCAACGCACCCGAGTTCTCGTACATCCTGACCTCCATCGGCGCCAGCATCGCGCTGGTGGCGCTGGCGCAAAAAGCCTCGAACACGGCAGTGTGGCAGTTCCCGGCGGACACCTTCCCGGTAGTGATCTACGAATTCGCTGGCCTGCAGTTGCAATTGCTGCAGCTCATCATAGTGGCCTCGGCGCTGGTACTGGTGGGTGCGCTGATTTACGCGCTGTACTACACGGGTATGGGCCGGCGCATCCGCTGCGTGGCGCATTCCGAGGGCACGGCGCAGCTGTTGGGCATCAACGCCGAGTGGGTCAACATCCAGGTGTTCTTCATCTCCGGCGCGCTGGCGGGCTTCGCGGGCGTGCTGATCGGGCTGGCCTTCAACTCCGTGCACTTCCTGATGGGAGAGCCCTTCCTGATGCGCGCCTTCGTCATCATCATCCTGGGCGGCCTGGGCTCCATCGCGGGCTCGCTGGTGGGCGGCGTGATCATCGGCGTGGTGCAAACGCTGGCCTATGCCTACATCTCCTCGGCAGCGGCGGACGCCATCGCCTTCGTCATCCTCTTCGTCATCATCCTGATCCGCCCGACCGGCCTGTTCGGCAAGCCGGGCGCGGTCATGCGCGTGCAAAGGCAGTAAACCCATGATCGACTACCTGCTTTCCTACAGCTCGGTCCTCGACCACGTGCTGATCTACACCCTGCTGGCAATGAGCCAGGCCGTAGTGCTGCGCGCGGGCACCTTCTCCATTGGCTCGGCGGCCTATGCCGCCGTCGGCGCCTATACCGCCGCCATCCTCACGGTGAACTACGCCTGGCCTGCGCCGCTGGCCATTGCCAGCGGCATGTTGCTGGCGGGCGTGCTGAGCCTGCTGATGGCGTTTCCGCTGTCACGCCTGCGCGGCGTGTTCCAGGCACTGGCCACGCTGGCCCTTGTACAGGTGATGGTGACCGTGGCCCAGAACTGGGACAGCGTGACCAACGGCGTGCTGGGCATCTCGGGCATTCCCAAGGTGGCGACCACCGGCTGGCTGCTCCTGATCGTGGCCGTGTGCATAGTGCTGACCTGGCGCATGGGCAAGTTCGGCCTCGGCCGCGCCATGGACGTGATCCGCGCCGACGAAACCGTGGCCGTGTCGCTGGGCATCCGCGTGGCTTGGCACCAGCGGCTGGCGATGACGCTATCGGGCCTGCTGGCCGGGCTGGCGGGCGCGCTGCATGCGTGCAACTCCTACGCCATCAACCCCGATGAATTCGGCTTCCATATGCTGGTGACGGCGCTGGCCTCGGCCGTGCTGGGCGGCGCCACCTCGATCTGGGGACCGCTGGTGGGCGCGGGCGTGCTGACCACGCTGCCCGAGTTCGTGCGCTTCTTCGCCGACTACCGCGGTGTGGTGCAAGGCGCGCTGCTGATGCTGATCATCATCTACCTGCCCCACGGCATCGCCGACACGCTGCGCGCGTGGCGGCACGACCGCCGCATCCAGCGCGAAATCGCGGCGTGTGAAGGAGCAAAGGCATGAACCAAAAAATCCCCACCCTACAGCTCGACAACGTGGGCAAGCGCTTCGGTGGCCTGCCCGCCGTAGACGGCCTGAGCCTGTCGGCGCCTGCCGGTGCCATCACCGGCCTGATCGGCCCCAATGGCGCGGGCAAGACGACGGCGATCAACCTCATCATGGGCATCCTGAAGCTTACGTCGGGCCGCATCCTGTTCAACGGCAAGGATGTCTCCACGCTGGAGGCCGCCGACCTGGCGCGCCTGGGCATGGCGCGCACCTTCCAGAACATCCGCCTGGTGGCCGATGGCACGGTGCTGGACAACGTGCTCTCGGGCTTCCACATCCACCAGCGGACGGGCTTCTGGGCCAACCTGCTGGGCCTGCCTTATGCGCATACCGAGCAGGCCCAGCACCGCGCCCAGGCGCAGGCCCTGCTGGAGCAGTTCGGCATGGCGCACCTGGCCGGGCACCGCGCAGGCACGCTGTCCTACGGCCACCAGCGGCGCATCGAGATGATGCGCGCGCTGGCGATGAAGCCGCAGCTTCTGCTGCTCGACGAGCCCGTGGCCGGCATGAACGACACCGAGGCGGCCGAGCTGGGCCATATCTTCAGCCAGGTGGCCGCCAGCGGCGTGGCGATCTTGCTGGTGGAGCACAACATGCGCTTCGTCACGCAGATCTGCTCACGCCTGTATGTCTCGGCCTCAGGCCGTCTGATCGCCCAGGGCACGCCCGAGACGGTGCTGGCCAACCCGGTGGTGATCGAAGCCTACCTGGGGAGCTAATCCACATGAACCATCCCATCAACCTGTCTGGCGCCCATGCCCTGTCCATCGACAAGCTGGAGGTGCACTACCAGGGCATCACAGCGCTGCGCGGCGTATCACTGCAAATCAAGCAGGGCGAGATCTTCACGCTGATCGGCCCCAATGGCGCAGGCAAATCGAGCCTAGTCAATGCCGTGACGGGCATCGTGCCCTCCACTGGCACCATCGAGTTCGGGGAGCGCGAGTTCAACGCCCTGCCCTCGTACCAGCGCGCACGCCTGGGCGTGATCCAGGTGCCCGAGGGCCGCCGCGTGATCGCACCGCTGTCGGTGCTGGAAAACCTGATGCTCGGCCGCGAGGCCCTGGGCGCGCGCAAGGGCGACGTGCAGGCCGACCTGGACCGCGTGTTCGCGCTGTTCCCCATCCTGGCCGAGCGGCGCTCGCAGCTCTCGGGCACGCTGTCCGGCGGCCAGCAGCAGATGCTGGCAATCGGCCGCGCACTCATGGCCCATCCGCGCGTGCTGCTGCTCGACGAGCCCAGCCTGGGGCTGGCGCCCGTGATCATCGCCGACGTGTTCCGTGCCATCCGCCAGCTCAACCAGGAAGGGATGACCATCTTCCTGGTGGAGCAGAACGCACGCCTGGCGCTGGAGACGGCGCATCGTGCAGCCGTGCTGGAGCAGGGCTGCATCGTCAAGCATGGCGACGCCGACGCGCTGGCCAGCGACCCCGAGGTCGAGGAGCACTACTTCGGCCAGGCCTCGCATTGAGTTGGTGGCCATGCAGACCTATGACTACATCGTCGTCGGCGCGGGCTCCTCGGGCTGCGTGGTAGCCAGCCGGCTGTCGGAAGACCCCGCCGTGCGGGTGCTGCTGATCGAGGCCGGCGGCGGCATGGACGACCTCTGGGTCCATACCCCCGCCGGCATGGCCAAGCTGTTCGCCAGCGAAAAGCTCAACTGGCGCTTCAGGACCGAGGCCGTGCCCACACTGGGCGGGCGCCAGGTGCAGTGGGACCGCGGCAAGGGTCTGGGCGGCAGCAGTTCCATCAACGGCATGATCTACATGCGCGGCCAGCCCGAAGACTACGACCAGTGGGCGCGCCAGGGCAACACCGGCTGGGGGTGGAACGATGTGCTGCCCTATTTCAAGCGCTCGGAGTACAACGCGCGCGGCGCCGATGCCTTCCACGGCAGCGAGGGGCCGCTCAGCGTGACGGATCCTGCGGAAGTCCACCCCGCGGTCGAGGATTTCATCGCCGCCTGCGCCAACGCGGGCATCCCGCGATCCAGCGACCTGAACGCCCCGCCCCACCCCGCCGTGGGGCTGCGCCAGTACACCATCCGCCACGGGCGGCGCCACTCCGCCTACAACGCCTTCATCGAACCTGTGCGCCGGCGCGCCAACCTCTCCATCCTGACCGGCGCCCACGCCACGCGCGTGCTGTTCGAGGGCGGGGACGCCATGGAGGCCACCGGCGTGGAGGTGCAGCAGGGCTGCCAGCGGCGCAGCATCGCGGCCGCGCGCGAGGTGATCCTGAGCGCGGGCGCGCTGGTCTCGCCGCAATTGCTGATGCTCTCGGGCATCGGCGACGCGGCGCAGCTGCAGCGCCACGGCATCGCCGTGCGGCATGTCCTGCCGGGCGTGGGGCGCAACCTGCAGGACCACTGGTACGCCCCGTTCGCGTGGCGCGCCACGCCGGGCAGCTCGGTCAACCACCGGCTCAGCGGCCTGCGCAAATACCTCGAAGGCGCGCGCTACGTGTTCACCCACACCGGCTACCTCGCGCTGGGCGCGGCGCCGGTCACGGCCTACGTGAACAGCGAGCCCGGCGGCCGGGCCGACATCCAGCTCTCGTTCAACCCCATGAGCTTTTCGGCCACCGCCTCGGGCGAGGTGGCGGCCGACGGCTACCCGGGCATGTCGGCCTCGGTGGTGCTGCTCACGCCCGAATCGCGCGGCCATGTCGAGCTGGCCAGCGCCGACCCTTTGCGGCCGCCGCTGTTCCACCCCAACTACCTGAGCAGCGAGAGCGACATCCGCCGCCACGTCGCGGGCATGCGCCGGCTGCGCCAGATCATGCATACGCCGCCGCTGGGCGCGCGCGTGGTCGAGGAGGTCAAGCCCGGCGCCGGCGCCGAGAGCGACGCGCAGCTGCTGGACTACCTCCGGCGCTGCGGCGGCACCGGCTGGCACCAGGTCGGCACCTGCAAGATGGGCAGCGACGGCAAGGCCGTGGTCGATGCGCGGCTGCGCGTGCACGGCGTGCGCCGCCTGCGCGTGATCGACGCCTCGGTCATGCCCCTGATTCCCACCGGCAACACCAGCGCGCCCTGCATCATGATCGGCGAAAAGGGCGCCGACATGGTCCGCGAGGACGCCTGGCCCGTGCGCACCGCACAGGCCACCACTGTCTGATTCCTACTGGAGAACCCCCATGAGCACACCCACCCTCGTCGAACAGCTGGCCCGCTTCGCGGCCAACGTGGACATGGCCCGACTGCCCGAGAACGTCGTGCAGGAATGCAAGCGCGAGGTGCTCGACTCCCTCGGCGTCGCGCTGGCGGGCATCGACCACCCGCGCAGCCGCATCGCCATCGAGATGGCCCGCCGCATCGGCGGCGGCAGCGGCCCCGCGACCGTCATCGGCACCGGCGAGCGCACCACCCCCTACGGCGCGGCCTTCGCCAACGCCGAAATGCTCAACGCGCTGGATGCAGACTCGGTGCTGCTGCCCGGCCATGTAAGCCCCTACGTGCTGCCCGGCGCCTTCGCCACGGCCGAGGCGCTGCGGCGCTCCGGCAAGGACGTGATCGCCGCCATCGCCGTGTCGCACGAGATCAGCTACCGCTTCGGCGCCGCCATGCCCGGCTACCGGGACACCAAGGACGGCAAGCTCGCCAACCCGGCGTCGGTCGTCGGCTACAGCAACACCGTGTTCGGCGCCACCGCGTCGGCGGGCAAGCTCAAGCGCCTGTCGGCCGGGCAGCTGGCCAACGCGCTGGGCCTGGCCGCGGCCTCGGCACCCGTCAATGCGCAGCGCGCCTGGTTCACGCATGCGCCCACGGCCACCATCAAGTACCAGCTGGCCGGCGGGCTGACCAACATCGCGCTCGCCGCCGCCGACATGGGTGAGCTGGGCCACCGGGGCGACCTGCGCATCCTGGACGACGAGGTCAACGGCTGGGCCAGCTTCATCGGCACCGACCGCTGGCTGCCGGACGCCATCACCGACGGCCTGGGCCAGGACTGGCGCTTCCCCGCCTTCCAAATGTTCAAGCCCTACCCGCACTGCCGCGTCATGCACGCGCCGCTGGACCTGCTGATCGACATCGTGACCGCCAACGACCTGAAGCCCGACGAGATCGAGGGCATCACCTCGTATGGCGAAGGCTGGGCCTACGTGCTGCCCTGCTTCACCAGCCGGGAGATCCTGCAGGTGCACGATGCGCAGTTCTGCTTCGCGCACGGCCTGGCCGTGGCGGCGCACCGCATCCCGCCCGGCCCCAGGTGGCAGGACCCGGCGGTGGTGTTCGACCCCTCCGTCATGGCGCTGATGAACCGCGTGTCGCTGGAAACCCACCCGAGCTATTTCCAGTCCGTGTCGGCCGACATCTCCAGCCGCCCCTCGCGCGTGGAAGTGCGCGCGCGCGGCCAGGTCTTCGCAGGAGAAAAGATGTTCCCCAAGGGCACGCCGACCTCGGACCCCTCCACCTACATGACCACCGACGAGCTGGTCGGCAAGTTCCGCGGCTTCGTAGACGGCCTGCTGCCCGCCACCGCCATCGACCGCGCGGTGGACACGGTGCTGAACCTCGAAAAGGTCGAGGACTTCGGCACCGTCATCCGCCAGTTCGTGCGCCCGCAGCAGCCATGAACACCCGCCAGGCCCCCAGGAGACCATGATGAGCACCCCAGTCCTGAACGTACCCCATGCCGATCGCCTCTTCATCGGGGGCCAGTGGGCCGCCCCTTCCACCAGCGAGACTTTCCCGGTGCTGAACTGCGCCACCGAGGAAGTCGTGGCCCGCGTGGCCCAGGCCACCGAAGCCGACGTGGCCGCCGCCGTGCAGGCAGCGCGCCGGGCCTTCGACACGGGCCCCTGGCCACGCATGACACCGCAGGAACGCGCCGTCTACCTCGAAAAAATCGCCCAGCGCGTCGAGGCGCTCAACGACGAGTTCGCGCGCGGCTGGACCGTGGAATCCGGCGTGCTCTACAAGATCTCCCAGCCGCGCGTCGGCCAGTACCTGAGCGGGGCCTTCCGCGCCTACACCGCGATGGCGGACACCTACCCGTTCGTCAGACCCGCGCGGTCCACCAGCGGCCACCAGGGCTACGTGGTGCAGGAGTCCGTGGGCGTGGTCGCGGCCATCGTGCCCTGGAACGGCCCGGCCGGGCTCATCGCCTACAAGGTCGCGCCCGCGCTGCTGGCCGGCTGCACCGTCATCATCAAATGCTCGCCCGAGGCGCCCATCGCCGGCCACTTGTTCGCGCGCATCTGTGAGGAGGTGGGCCTGCCGCCCGGCGTGGTCAACATGTTCACGGCCGACCGCGACGTGTCCGCCACGCTGGTGGCCAACCCCGGCGTGGACAAGATCACCTTCACCGGCTCCACCGCCGCGGGCCGCGCCATCGGCGCCGTGGCCGCGCAGCGCATGGCGCGCTGCACCTTCGAGCTGGGCGGCAAATCGCCCGCCGTCGTCCTGGACGACTACGACATCGAGGCCGCCGCCCAGGTCTTGGGCCCGCCGTACTTCAGCTACCTGACGGGCCAGGTCTGCGCCAGCCTCACCCGCATCATCGTGCCGCGCGCCAAGCATGACGCCATGGTCGAGGCGCTGGCCGCCGCCGCGCGCGGCATGGTGCTGGGCGATCCCATGGATGCCGCAACCACCATGGGCCCGCTGGCCTCGGCGCGCCAGCGGGCCGCAGTCGAGCAAAAAATGGCGCAAAGCATCGCCGAGGGCGCCCGGGTGGCGGTCGGCGGCGGGCGGCCCCGGCAGATGGAGCGCGGCTTCTTCTTCGAGCCCACGGTGCTGGCCCATGTGGACAACCGCTCCTTCGCGGCCCAGAACGAATTCTTCGGGCCGGTGCTGTCTGTGATCCCGGCCGACAGCGAGGAGCACGCCATTGCCATGGCCAACGACACCATCTATGGCCTGAACGCCGCGGTGTTCACCCACGATGCCGAACGTGCCATGCAGGTGGCGCGCCAGCTGCGCTCCGGCACGGTGGGGCACAACGCCTCGCGCTACGACTTCGCGATCGGCTTCGGCGGCTTCAAGCAATCGGGCATCGGCCGCGAGGGCAGCGTGGGCGGGCTCGAAGCCTTCCTCGAATCCAAGACCGTGGTGCTCGACCAGGCCGCTGCCTGAACGCACCAGCGGCCGCAGGAATGCAAATTACCAATGAAATTCGGCTTTAGCTCTTATCCATCAAGCGCTAGCAGCTATTTTTTACACAGCAATAAAGCATGACCACATCCACCATCCCCGCCCACTGCCCACCCCTGGAACAAGCGCTGGTGCGCTTCGTGCAGGAACTGAAATACGAAGATATCACTCCCGAGGCCCACGCGGGCGTGAACCGCCTGATGCGCGATCAGCTCGCGCTGCAGGTCGGCATCTCGCAAATGCCGTGGTCGCAGCAGTTGCTGAACTACGCCACCGCCCAGCAGCGCCCCGGCAAGAGCCGCGTGAGCGCCTCGCCACTGACCATGAGCGCGCTGGACGCGGCCTTCGTCAACGGCTCCTACGGCCATGGCTTCGAGTACGACGACGCCCACGGCCCCAGCTACAGCCATCCGGGCAGTTGCGTGATCCCGGCCGCGCTGGCGATTGGCGAAGAACTGGGCTCCACGCTCGAAGAAGTCGTCACCGCCATGGTGGCGGGCTACGAGGTCTACACGCGCATCGGCCTGCTGGCCTCGCCCGAGCTGCTGCAGCGCGGCTACCACCCGCACGGCACGCTGTCCAACTTCGGCGCCGCCGCCGTGGCGGCCAAGCTGCGCGGCTTCGACGCCGAGACCACGCTGCATGCGCTGGCGATTGCGCTGAGCCATGTCTCGGGCACCACCGAATACTCGTCCACCGGCGGCTCCATCAAGCGCATCCACGCCGGCATCGGCACCCGCAACGGCATGGCGGCGGTCGACATGGCGCGCGCCGGCATCACCGGGCCGCGCGCCTTCCTGAGCGGCAACAAGGGCTTCTTCAAGACCTTCCTGCAGCGCGGCGCGGGAGACGGCGCGGAGCAGCGCTTCGCCCCCGGTCGGCCCTTCCAGATGGCGACAGTATGGCTCAAGGCCTACTGCGCTTGCTACTGCACGCATGCCTACATCGACGCACTGCGCCCCTTCGCCGCGCGCCGTGCCCAGATCGCCGACGTGCACCTGAAGATCACGCCGCATTTCAACGTCATCGTGGGCACGGCCAACGCCAATGCCTATACGCCGCAGAACATCGAGCACGTGCAGTTCAGCCTGCCCATCCAGGCGGCCTTCACGCTGCTGGGCCTGGGCAACGGCTATGCCATCCACCGCGACTACCTGGCGGGCAAGGTGGACATGGCACCCGTCATCGCCATGGCGCGCGGCATCCGCATCACCGAGGAGCCGCAGCTCGAAAAGCAGTATCCGGGCAAGTTCGTGGCCGACGTCACCGTCACCTTCAAGGACGGCACGAACGAACACGTCTTCGTCGCCGACCCCATCGGCACCGACACCAACCCCATGCCCGAAGCCGAGCAGGACGCCAAGTTCATGGAGCTGACCACCGACGCGCTGGGCGCCGGCCGCGCCCGCACGCTGCTGGCCGCGCTGCGGGCCATGGATCCGAAGATGCGGGCCGCCGACCTCACGGCCCTGTGCGTGCCGCCCAATAACCGATAAGGCACCAGGAGACTCCCATGCGTCCCCTTGCCTCCGCCATCGCCTGCGCCCTGCTGGCCAGCGCCTGCACCACCACGCCCACCCCGCCCGTCACCCTGGCCGAGGTGGGAGAAACGAAGCTCGGCTCCTCCACCTTTGCCAAGGGCTACCTGGCACGCGAGGAACAGCCCGACAGCGCAGCCCTGCTGCCCGCGCCGCCCGCCGCGGGCTCCAGCGCGCAGGCCGACGATGACGAGGCCTTCCGCATCCTGACGCAACTGCGCGACGGGCCGCGCGGCGCGCTGGCGGCCCGGGACGCCGAGCTTCACTTCCCGGCAGCCGCCTCGGCCTTCGCCTGCGCGCTGAACGTGCGCATCTCGGAGCAGGCCACGCCGCACCTGGCCATGCTGCTGCGCCGCACCTTGACGGATGCGGGCGATGCCACCCAGAAGGCAAAGAACCTGTACCAGCGCCCCCGCCCCTTCGTGGCGTTCAACGCGCCCACCTGCACGCCGCAGGATGAGCCCGCCTTGCGCAGGAGCGGCTCCTACCCCTCCGGCCACTCGGCCATCGGCTGGCTCTGGGCCGAGGCGCTGGCAGAGGTCGCCCCCGAGCGCGCAGACACCTTGCTGCAGCGCGGCCGTGCTTTCGGCCAAAGCCGCGGCGTGTGCGGCGTGCACTGGAAGAGCGACATCGAGGCCGGCCGCCTGATCGGCTCCGCCACCGCGGCCCGGCTGCGTGCCAACCCGGTATTCAACGCCCAGGTAGCCGCCGCCAGAGCCGAGGTGGCGCAGGCCCGGGCAGCAGGCCAGTTGCCACCGACTGCCGATTGCGCCGCCGAGGCACAAGCCCTGGCTGCGACCTCGCGCCTCGCCCCCTGACCCATCACCTCCAAGGAGACACCATGATTTCACGCCGCCATCTCCTGCAATCCCTTCCCGCCATTCCCACGGCCCTTGGCTCGTCCCTTGCCATCGCGCAACCCGGCGGCCTGGTCGCAGGCAAGCCCATCACCCTGCTCGTCGCCGCGTCCGCCGGCACGACGGTGGACGCGGCCGCCCGCTTCGTCTCCGAGCCGCTGTCCAAGATGATGGGCGTGCCCGTGGTCGTGGACAACCGCCCCGGCGCGGGCGGCGCCCTGGGCAGCGTGGCCGTTGCCAAGGCCCCGCCTGACGGCCACACGCTACTGATGACCGGCGTGACGCATTTCTCGGCGCGCTATTCGGGCGAGGCCGCGGCCACCTACGACCCGGTCAAGGACTTCAAGGGCGTGGCGCGCGTGTGCAGCGCCGCGCTGGCCGTCGTCGTGCCCACCAATTCGCCCTACAAGACCCTGGCCGATCTGCTCGCCGCCATGAAGGCCAGGCCTGGCGAGATCGACTACGGCTCGGGCGGCGTAGGCAGCACCTCGCACCTGTGCACCGTGATCATGAACGACCTGACCAAGACCTCGGCCAAGCACATCCCCTACAAGGGCAACACGCAGGCCGTGACCGACACGGTGGGCGGCGTGGTGGCCTTCACCTGCCAGGGCTCGGGCGGTGTGATGCCGCTGATCAAGGCCGGCCGCCTGCGCGCGCTGGCCGTGACCAGCAAGGCCCGCTGGGATGCGCTGCCCGACGTACCCACGGGCATCGAGAGCGGCATTCCGGGCTTCGAGGTGGCCTCGTGGATGGCCGTGATGGCGCCCGCCAAGACGCCCGACCCCACGGTCGCCCAGATCTCCGACGGCCTCGCCAGGATCGCGCGCTCGCCCGAGTTCAAGGCTTTTTGCGACAAGCAGTCAATGTACGTGGAGCTGGTGGAGCACCGCGAATTCCAGGCCAGCATGCCCGAGGAAGACAAGCGCTGGCGGCACGTGGCGGAACTGGTCAAGCGCTCCTGAAACAACGCATCAGGTCACCCCGGCCTCCCGCCAGGCCGCCAGGGTTTGCGCATCGGCCCCCAGCCAATCGCCGTAGATGGCCGCGTTGGGCTCCCCCAGGCGTGGAGCCGCGGCGCCGTGGCCGTACTCTGTGCGCAGCAGGCGCACCGGCAGGCCCATGGTCTTCAATCCCTGGACGGAACCCAGGTCCGGGTGCAGCACGTCCAGCACCTCGCGCCGCTGGCCAAGCAGCGGCTCCTGCACCGCCTACGCAGGCCTGCGAACCCGCGCGACCGGCACGCCCGCATCGAGCAGCACGCGCTCAACCTCCTCGGCCCCGCGCGGCGCGCACCAGGCGCTGAACAGGCCGTTGATTTCCTCATGCCGCTTGCAGCGCTCCGGCAGCGTGGCGTAGCGCGGGTCGGCGCACATCTCGGGCTTGCCCATGATGCGAAACAGCGCATGGGCGAACGGATCGCGGGCGCCGGCGCCGATGGCGATATCGCCATCCCGGCAGGAAAACAGCCCGAACGGCGTGGCCCGCCGCAGGTGGTTGCCGGTGCGCGTAGCCGCGCCGAGCTGCTCGGTGGCCTGCCAGTCTTCCGCCGCCAGCATCGCCGTCAGACTGCCCAGCATGGAGATGTCGATGTACTCCCCCTCGCCGCTCGCGTGGCGTCGGTGCAGCGCCGCGCTGATGCCCATCACGGCAAACAGCGGTGCAATCGAATCGGCGATGGGCATGCCCACCCGGAAGGGGGGCTATCGGCCTCGCCGCTGGCCAGGGTGATGCCGCTCATGGCCTGGATGACCACGTCCAGCGCCTTGCGGCTGCCCATGCCCTCGCTGCCGAAGCCGCTGAGCGAGCAATAAATGATGCGCGGGTTGATCGCGCGCGTGGCCTCGTAGCCGATGCCGATGCGGTCGGCCGTGCCGCTGGCGAAGTTCTCCACCACCACATCGGCACGGCGGGCCAGTTCGCGGTAGATGGCGCCGGCCTGAGGCGATTTCAGGTTCAGGGTGATGCTGTGCCTGCCCCGACTGCGGTTGAGGATGGGCAGCGACATGGCATCGGGGTGCTTGCTCGCGCGGGTGCTGCCTGCGCTAGAGGAGATCCGCCTAGGTATCGCGCAGTTGGGGGCCCTGCGCGAGCGGCCTGCGGGCACGATACGCATCTCGGCAGATGAATACGCCTTGCACAGCGTGCTGCAGCCAGCCATTGCCCGCTTCCTGCCCGCCTACCCCGAAATACGCATCGAGGTCACTACCGATTACGGTCTGACGGACATCGTCAGTTGCAGCTTCGACGCTGGTGTTCGCCGCGCCGGGTTGGTAGCCAGGGACATGGTGGCGGTTCCCATCGGCCCAGAGATCCCCCTTGCCGTGGTCGCTACCCCGACCTATTTCGAGCGGCACGGCCAGCCGGCGCGGCCGCCTGACCTCGTCACGCACAACTGCCTGAACCTGCGCCTGCCCAACGGCGAGTTCCTGCCATGGTCCTTCGTGCGGGAGGGCAAGGAGCAGCGTGTCAAGGTCGGCGGCTCGCTGGTGTTCAGCAGTGTCGCTCCGATCCGCGACGCCGCGCTGGCGGGCCTGGGCCTGGCTTACCTGCCTCGGGACTACGTGGGCGATGCCATCGTGTCAGGGCAACTGGTGGAGGTACTGGGCGACTGGCGCAAGGTGTTCGAGGGCTACCACCTGTATTACGCCAACCGCAGCCACGCCTCGGCAGCGTTCACGCTGTTCGCGCAGGCGCTGCGGCTGGGTCACATTCCGGAATAGTTCGGGCCGCCGCCGCCTTCGGGTGTCACCCAGACGATGTTCTGCGTGGGGTCCTTGATGTCGCAGGTCTTGCAGTGCACGCAGTTTTGCGAGTTGATCTGCAGCC
>NZ_BBVD01000021.1 GCF_000964545.1 Comamonas thiooxydans
CACCTTGATCAAGGCCATGGAAGGTATGAGCTTCGATACACCCAAGGGCGTCATGACCTTCCGCAAGGAAGATCACCAGGCCATGCAGAGCATGTACCACTTCAGGATCAAGAACGATCCGGCCATGGCCTGGGGCGTGCCCGAGCTGGTGCGCGAGATCAAGCCTGAAGAAATGAACGTTCCCGTCCGGAACGGACGGTAACCACCCCCTGAGTTACTTCGCCTAGGCGGCCCCGCGCCTTCCCCTAACCGGGCGTCCCCTCTCTCATCGGGAGGGGAACGACGCCATCGTCGTGAGGCGGCTCTTGCTCGGCGTCTCTGACTTGGTCAGCGTGCGGGCAAGGTTCAGTTCACTTTTTGATAGCTGCATGCGCTTGTGTGTAAGGCGCTAGGGGCTGTATTTGCCTATTTCTCATGCTGACCACTGACAAGCTCACCGTCCGCTTTGGCGGCCATGTTGCGGTCAACGGCGTGACCTGCTCCTTCGAGCCGGGCACGCTGACGGCCATCGTCGGCCCCAATGGCGCGGGCAAGACCACTTACTTCAATCTGATCTCGGGGCAGTTGCGGGCCACGGAGGGCAGGGTGTCGTTGCAGGGGCGCGACCTTACGGGCCTGCCGCCTTCGGCGCGCACGCGTGCCGGCCTGGGGCGGGCCTTTCAGCTCACGAATCTGTTCCCGGCCCTGTCGGTGCTGGAGAACGTGCGCCTGGCCGTGCAGGCCACGCGCCAGGGCGCGCACCGGCGCGGCATGAATCTCTGGAGCATCTGGAGCGACCACCGCGCATTGCTGGCGCGCGCGCAGCAAATCCTGGAGCAGGTGGCGCTGTGGGCGCGGCGCGATGAGCCGGTTTCGGCCCTGCCGCATGGCGACCAGCGCAAGCTTGAGGTGGCGCTGCTCATGGCGCTGGAGCCGAAGGTCTATATGTTCGACGAGCCTACGGCGGGCATGAGCCATGACGAGGCGCCGGTGATTCTGGACCTGATACGCGAACTCAAGAAGGATCGCAGCAAGATCATTTTGCTGGTGGAGCACAAGATGGACGTGGTGCGCGAACTGGCCGACCGCATCATCGTGCTGACCAATGGCACGCTGGTGGCCGACGGCAAACCGGCCGAAGTCATTGCCTCGCCCGTGGTGCAGCAGGCATACCTGGGGTTGACGCCCCAGGATGCCGTTGGCGGCACTGACGCTCACCCCCATCCCGGCCTTCCTCCGTCAGGGGGAAGAGGAGAACAACCATGAGCGAGATACTGTTGGAGCTCCAGGGCGTGCACACCCATATAGGCGCCTATCACATCCTGCACGGCGTGGATTTGGCTGTGCCGCGCGGCGAGGTCACCATGCTGCTGGGCCGCAATGGCGCGGGCAAGACCACCACGCTGCGCACCATCATGGGCCTGTGGCAGGCCGGCCAGGGCAGCATCCGCTTTGGCCGGCAGGACATCACGCGCCTGGCCACGCCGGCGATTGCCCAGCTCAACATCGCCTATGTGCCTGAGAACATGGGCATTTTTGCCGACCTCACGGTCAAGGAAAACCTGCTGCTGGCTGCACGCTCGGCCTCGCATGCGGCGCGCATGGATCGCTCGCGCCTGGACTGGATCTACGAGCTGTTCCCGGCCGTGCAGAAATTCTGGGACCACCCGGCCGGCAAGCTCAGCGGCGGGCAAAAGCAGATGGTGGCCGTGGCGCGCGCCATCGTCGAGCCGCGCGATCTGCTCATCGTGGATGAACCCAGCAAAGGCCTGGCTCCGGCCATCATCAACAACATGATCGAGGCCTTCGCCCAGCTCAAGGCCAGCGGCGTGAGCATTTTGCTGGTCGAGCAGAACCTTGCCTTCGCCAAGCGCCTGGGCGACGGCGTGGCCGTAATGGACAACGGCCGTGTCGTGCACGCGGGCCGCATGGCCGATCTTGCGGCCGACGAGGAACTGCAGCAGTCGCTGCTGGGGCTGGCGCTATGAAGTCACAAGAGTCAAAGCAAAAAGCAGATCGAGCGCTTGCTGGTCAAGCGCAGGCCGCTATGGATATGAAAGTTCGCGCCGAGGTGAGGACATGATACGCAAGGACCTGGATTACAAGCCGCTGCTGCTGGTGCCGCTGCTGGCGCTTGCTACCTTGCCCCTGGTGGGCTCTCCCAGCACCTGGCTTACGCTGACGGTGGCTGGCCTGGCAATGGGCATGATCATCTTCATCATCGCCTCGGGGCTGACCCTGGTGTTCGGCCTCATGGACGTGCTCAACTTCGGCCATGGCGTGTTCATCGCGCTGGGCGCCTTCGTCGCCACCAGCGTGCTCGGTGCCATGGGCGACTGGACGGGCTCGGCGCAGCTGTGGCGCAACCTGGTGGCCGTGCTGCCGGCCATGGTCGTGGCCATGCTGGTGGCTGGGGCCCTGGGCCTGGCCTTCGAGCGCTTCATCGTGCGGCCCGTCTACGGCCAGCACCTCAAGCAGATTCTCATCACCATGGGCGGCATGATCATCGGCGAGGAGCTGATCAAGGTCATCTGGGGTCCGCAGCAGATTCCGCTGCCGCTGCCCGAAGCCATGAAGGGCGCCTGGCTGCTGGGCGATGCGGCCGTGGAGAAATACCGGGTCTTTGCCGTGCTGGTGGGCGCTGCCGTGTTTGCCGTGCTGGCCTTCATGTTGTCGCGCACCAAGATCGGCCTGCTGATCCGCGCCGGCGTGCAGGACCGCGAGATGGTCGAGTCCCTGGGCTACCGCGTGCGCCGATTGTTCGTGGCCGTGTTCGTCGCTGGCTCAGCCCTGGCCGGCCTGGGTGGGGTGATGTGGGGCCTGTACCAGCAGAACGTGGTGGCGCAGATGGGCGCCCAGGTCAATGTGCTGATCTTCATCGTCATCATCATCGGCGGCCTGGGCAGCACGGGCGGTGCGCTGATCGGTGCGCTGCTTGTGGGACTGATGGCTAACTACGCGGGCTTTCTGGTGCCCAAGGTGGCGCTGTTTTCCAATATCGCGCTCATGGTGGCCGTCCTGCTGTGGCGCCCCCAAGGCATCTATCCGGTCGCCAACAGATGAGATACCCCCTGAGTCGCTTCGCGCCTTCCCCCTGGAAGGAGGACGCCACCCTCGCTGCGGGGCGGCGCGGCCGGCCCAGGCCCTTGCTCGGTGGCAACTGGCTTGGTGCATGCCGGCTGCATATGTGGCGCCATGAAAGTTTGAAAGGCTAGTCTGATGCTCAACCGTTTGCTCTCCGGCGACATGCCGCGCAGCCGCGTGCTGGCCATGGTGTTGTTGCTGATCTTCGCGGGCCTGGCCCTGGCGCCGTTTCTCTTCCCCGGCGTCAAGGCGCTCAATGTGGCGGCCAAGGTGCTGATCTTCTTGGTGCTGGTGGCCAGCTTTGATCTGCTACTCGGCTATACCGGCATCGTCAGCTTTGCCCACACCATGTTTTTCGGCATAGGCGCTTATGGTGTGGCCATTGCCTCAGGCAGGCTGGGGCCGGGCTGGGGGGCGCTGGCCCTGGGACTGGGGGCGGCGCTGCTGGTGTCGCTGCTCTTGTCCCTGGCCATCGGCCTGTTCTCCCTGCGTGTGCGTGCCATCTTCTTTGCCATGATCACGCTGGCCGTGGCGGCTGCATTTCAGACCCTGGCGTCGCAGCTGTCGGACTGGACGGGAGGCGAGGACGGCCTGACCTTCAAGATGCCCGAATGGCTGTCGCCCAGCTTCGAGCCGTTCGAGAACGAGATCTTCGGCATCCTCATCGACGGCAGGATCATCAGCTACTACCTGCTGTTTGCCGTGGCCGTGGTTCTGGTGCTGATGCTGCTGCGCATCGTCAATTCGCCGTTCGGCCGCGTGCTGCAAGCCATCCGCGAGAACGAATTCCGTGCCGAAGCCATTGGCTACCGCGTGGTGGTCTACCGCACCACCTCCAGCGTGCTATCGGCCCTGTTTGCCTGCGTGGCGGGTGCCATGCTGGCTGTCTGGTTGCGCTACAACGGGCCCGATACCTCGCTCTCGTTCGAAATCATGATGGACTGCCTGCTCATCGTGGTGATCGGCGGCATGGGCACCATCTACGGTGCGGTGATAGGCGCGGTGGTGTTCCTGATCGCCCAGAGCTATCTGCAGGATCTGCTGCGCATGGCCAGCGAGGCCAGTGCCAGTCTGCCTTGGCTGGCCGCACTGCTGTCGCCCGACCGCTGGCTGCTGTGGTTGGGCCTGCTGTTCGTGCTTTCGGTCTATTACTTCCCCACGGGTGTCGTGGGGAGGCTGCGCGCGGCTGCGGCGCGCAAGCCCTGACATCTTTTACTGGCATCCCTTCTCTGACTGCTTTCACTACGACAGGAGACAAAGCCCATGCAGAAGACCTATGCGATTGCCTTGCCACCCGCGGCCCTTGCGGTGCTGGCGGCCGCCGTGCTGACCGCCTGCGGGGGCGGCGATGGAGGCGAGCTCAATGCCAAACCCGGTTACCTGGGCACGGTGCGGCAGCAGAGCTATGACGGCAGCAGCGATGACCTGCTGACCGCGGGCCTGGGCAAGAGCGGCCTGGCCGTGGCCACGGCGCCGGGCTTTGCCATTGCGCTCCAGCCCACGGCGGCCGAGCTGCGCCGCCTGGCCATCTACACCAATTACCGCGCCATGCTGGACATGACTGCGGCGGGCGGCTACGGCACGCTCTACGGCCCCAATGTGGATGCGCAGGGCCGGGTGACGGCCGGCGAAGGCAGGATTGCCGGCACCGAGTACATCGCGTTCTCGGATGACGGCACGGGCCGCAAGAACGTCACGCTCATGGTGCAGGTGCCGGACAGCTTCGATCCCAGGAAGGCCTGCATCATCACCGCCACGGCTTCGGGCTCGCGTGGCGTGTACGGCGCCATCACCACGGGCGAATGGGGGCTCAAGCGCGGCTGCGCGGTGGCCTATTCCGACAAGGGCACGGGCGCCGCTCCGCACGACCTCATGAACGACACCGTGCCGCTGATCGACGGCACGCGCAGCACGGCTGCCGCAGCGGGCAAGCAGGCTGCATTCAATGCGGGGCTCACGGCTGGCGAACTGGCCGCCTTCAATACTGCCACACCCAACCGCTTTGCCTTCAAGCATGCGCACTCGGGCCAGAACCCAGAGAAGGACTGGGGCCGCACCACGCTGCAGGCCGTGGAGTTCGCCTACTACGTGCTCAACGAGCGCTATGGGGACCGCAATATTCTGGGCGAACGCCTGCGGACGCTCAAGCCGAGCAACACCATAGTCATTGCATCAAGCATCTCCAACGGCGGCGGCGCGGCGATTGCCGCCGCCGAGCAGGACTCGCAGGGGCTGATCAATGGCGTAGCCGTGTCCGAGCCTGCTGTGGAGTTGCCCGTCAGCCCCGGCGTGACCGTGCAGCGCGGCAGCACGGCACTGCCTGTGGTGGGCAAGACGCTGGTGGACTTCACGAGCTATGCCAACCTCTATCAATCCTGCGCCTCGCTGGCGGCATCGGTCAGCGGCTCTCCCTATGCGGCTGCGTTTGCTGCGGGCTTTGCCAGCACGGCTCTGCCGATTGCGCCCAATCGCTGCGAGGCACTCAGGACTGCCGGACTGCTGAATGCCACGACCACGGCGGCACAGGCCGAAGAAGCTTTGCAGAAGCTGCGCGACTATGGCTGGGAGCCGGAGTCCAGCGAGCTGCATGCCTCGCTGGCCGCCTTTGAGGTGGCGCCCGCCGTGTCGGTCACTTTTGCCAACTCGCTCTCGCGCGCCAGCGTGAAGGACAACCTCTGCGGCTACAGCTATGCCGGTGCGACGGCTGCGGGCGCAGTGACGCCGTTGGCCCAAGAGGCGCTGGCTAGCATGTTCTCCACGGGCAACGGCGTGCCGCCATCGAGCGGCGTGCAGCTCATTAACAACAAGGGCAAGTTCGGTGCCGCGCGCGACTTCCTCTCCGTCTCGGTGAACTCGGGCGTGGCCGACTGGAACACGCCGGGTGCGCTATGCCTGCGCAATCTCGTCACGGGCAATGATGGCGCCGCCAGGGCGCTGCAGGCCGGTGTCGACGAGACAAGACGCAACGGCAATCTGCAGGGCAAGCCGGCCATCATCGTCCATGGCCGCGCGGATGCGCTGCTGCCCGTGAACCACACGACGCGGCCCTATGTGGCGCTCAACCGGAAAGTGGAAGGCGCTGCCAGCAAGCTCAGCTATGTGGAGGTCACGAATGCCCAGCACTTCGACAGCTTCATCGGCCTGCCCACCGTGCTGCCGGGTTACGACACGCGTTACATCCCGCTGCATGTCTATCTGAACCGCGCGCTCGATGCCATGTATGACCACCTTGCCAACGGCAAGGCGCTGCCTCCCAGCCAGGTGGTGCGCACCGTGCCGCGTGGTGGCAACCCAGGCCAGGCGCCGGCCATACAGCCGGCCAATCTGCCGCTGATTGCCGGCGCGCCGGCAGCGGCCGACAGGATAGAGGTCAGTGCCGGAGCCATCCGCGTGCCGGACTGATACGCATGACCGGCAGGTGACTACGGCTGCCGGCCGACTACCGAAGTTGATAGCTGATAGCGCTTATCACATATGCGCTAGAGGCCTTTTTGATGCTGAAACCTGCCATGCCCAACAACTGCGCTTCTGCGGCCATCGTGCCGGCATCCCGCTATGCGAACTGCGCTGGCTACGAGATTCATTACCTTGACTGGCAGCCGCAAGGCCCGACCAAGGCTACGGTGATCGCCTGGCATGGCCTGGCACGCACGGGCCGCGACATGGATGCACTGGCGCAGTTTCTTGCGGCGCAAGGCTATCGCGTCATCTGCCCGGATACGCTGGGCCGCGGCCTGAGCCAATGGAGCCGCAACCCGCGCGAGGAGTATCAGCTGCGCTTCTATGCCCGGCTGGCACGCGAGCTGATGGATGCGCTGGCGCTGCAGCAGGTGCACTGGGTGGGCACCAGCATGGGCGGAGCGATAGGCACGGTCTGTGCATCCGGCCTGTTCGAGCCGGATCTCAGGCAGCGCATTCTCACACTCACGCTCAACGACAACGCGCCCGAGCTGGCCGAGGCTGCGCTGGCCCGCATCAAGAGCTACGCGGGCCGGCCGCCGGTGTTCGACACCGTCGCCGAGCTGGAAGGTTTTTTTCGCGCGGCCTACAAGCCCTATGGCTGGCTCAGCGATTTCGAGTGGCGCAAGCTGACCGAGACCAGCACGCGTCGTTGCGATGACGGCCGCGTCACCCCGCATTACGATCCGCGCATGATCGAGCAGTTCACCGAGCATGACAACGACTATCTGCTCTGGGATCACTATGACGTGCTGCAACTGCCCGTGCTGTTGCTGCGCGGCGAGGAGTCCGATCTGGTGCTCAAGCCGGTGGCCGAGCAGATGCAGCAGCGTGGCCCCGGTGCCCGAGGTCTGCTGACCTGGCTGGAAGTGCCGGACTGCGGCCATGCGCCGGCGCTCAATGTGAGCACGCATTTCGAGGCCGTTCTGTCCCATCTGCACCAGGTTTGACGCGCAAAACCTCGCAGGCCCGGGGATGTTCGCGTCTCGCTAGCATCGGTGGCTAACCCTGGTCGGGGTAAGGAGCGTGGGTCATGGGTTTTGTCGTGGATCTGATTCGGGAATACGGCTTCGGCATTGTCTTTCTCAACGTGCTGGTAGAGCAGCTGGGTGCACCCATCCCGGCCTATCCGGTGCTGGTGGTGACCGGAGCGCTGGAGGGGGGCAGCCTGGCACGCCTGGGCTGGCTCACCGTGATTGCGGTGGCCGCAGCGCTGATAGCCGATGTGCTCTGGTACCACGCTGGCAGGGCCTATGGGCACAGGGTGCTGGGACGTATCTGCCGCATTTCGCTCTCGCCCGATGCCTGCATACGCCAGACCGAGTCGGTTTATGGGCGTTGGGGCGCCAAGTCCCTGCTGGTGGCCAAGTTCGTGCCGGGCTTTGCCTCCATTGCCAGTGCGCTGGCCGGTGTGGTGGGCACGCCGCTGCGCACCTTTGTGTTGTTCGATACGCTGGGGGCCCTGATCTGGGTGGGCTCGGCGGTGTTTCTGGGCTCGCTGTTCAGTTCCACGGTGCAGGATCTGCTCGATGTGCTGACGGCACTGGGCAAATGGGGGCTGCTGCTGCTGTGCGTGGCGTTCGCGGTCTTCGTGGCGCGCAAATGGTGGCAGAGGCAGCGCGTGGTGCGCTCGCTGAAGATGCCGCGCATGTCGGTCGAGGAACTGGCGGGGCTCAACGCCCAGGGCATCACGCCGACGGTGATCGATGTGCGCGAACCCCTGCTCTTCGGTCAGGGTCATATTCCCGGGGCCAGCTCCTGGCTGGAGCATCAGGGCAAGGGCAGGGCGGCCTACGAGCACTTGCTGCCGCGCGAGCGGCATGAGCATGGCCTGGTCGTGTATTGCGACTGCCCCGACGAGATATCCGCCGCGCGCGTGGCCAGGCAATTGCAGCGTGCGGGATTTCACAATGTCCGGCCATTGTCCGGTGGCCTGACGGCGTGGGAGGCGGCCGGCTTCGAGCTGGAGAAGCCCCAGGCCTGAGCAGGCCCCAAAGAAAAACGCCCTGACCATTCCTTGGGCAGGGCGTCGTGTAGGGTCGAAGCGCTTACTTGCCGGCAGGCATGGAGCAATGCCCGCCCTGTGCGGCCTGGCCGGAGCCGGCGGCAATCAGCGGCGCTTCGAAGCGCAGGTCAATGGCCGGCGATGTATGAAAGTCCCAGGCCAGAAAGACGAGCAGCACGGCCCAGAATACGGTGCGCAAGGTGCTTGGTGAGGTCATGGTTGTTCCTTGCTCAGAAGCCGAAATGACGGCGGATGCGCAGGCCGAAGATGGTGCCTGCAAATGCCAGTGGGACCCAGATCCAGCCGTGGATGGAGCCGGTGGAGATGCCCGAGAGCATGGCGCCCACATTGCAGCCGAAAGCCAGGCGCGAGCTGTAGCCGAGCACCAGACCCGCCACCAGGGCCACGATCCATTGCGTGCCTGTCAGTGCCTTGGCTGCCGCGGGCTTGCCGGCGGCAATCCACAATGCGCCGCCCAGAATTCCGATATTGGTGATGCTGGTCACATCCAGCAGCACGGTCTCGTGCAGGCGTGCCGCATTGCCGGGCTGGCTCCAGAACCAGTTGCTGGCCAGATCGACGGCGCCAGTGGCATTGGCGATCTTGGCGGCCCACAGACCAAAGCCGTAGACCACGCCCCAGGGCTGGCCCGCAATGATCAGGTTGAGCGTGGCCAGGATGGCCAGCAGCACGGCACCCACCAGCCATTTGCGCACCAGCAGCGGCTTGGCCGGGCGGTTCAGAGCGGCATTGGCCTTTTTCACATACAGGGCCACGCCTGCCGCGATCACGGCCAGCGCGACCAGCGTGGCGATCAGCGCTGGAGCCCAGCCCCATTGCGTGACCAGGCCCACAGGTGCCGTATTGCCCAGGTCCAGCCACCAGCCCAGGTGCAGGCTGCCCAGAAAACTGCCGATCGCAAACAAGGGCAGTATGGCGGTGTTCATGGGGATGCCCATGCCCGCCTTGTAGAGGGTGCCGCTGCCGCAACCGTCGGCGATCTGCATGCACAGGCCGAAGACAAAGGCACCGACCAGCAGGCTGATGCTGGGTGGGCCGAGAGCTGCCGTCAGCTCCGGGAAATGGCCCAGCAAAGGCATGGCCAGTGCCGCAGCCAGCGCCAGCAGCAGCAACTGGCCAAAGATGCCGCTGCCGTCCTTTTCCTCGACCAGCATGCGCCAGCCCGTGGTGAAGCCAAAGCGCTTGCCGGCCAGCACCGCACCCAGGCCTATGCCCACGGCAAACAGCGCCGCCTGACGCACAGAGACCGACCACAGCAGCCAGCCAAAGAAAACGGCCAGCAAGGCCGTTATGGGAAGTCGTTTCATGTGTTTTTATGGAATTGATGGGTAAGGACTGCGACGCACTTTCCGCAAAGGACATGCACCCAGATCAGAGACAACGAGCAAAGGCCGCCCTGCAGCGAAGTTGTTGTCCCCCTTGGGGGCGCCCGGCTTGGGGAAGGCGCGAAGCGACTCAGGGGAGTCATTTAAAAGTTTTTTCCCACCATTTCTGGGCGTCATAGGCCAATGACTGGGCGCGGCCCGGCTGGTTGGCCATGCGCGGCGTGTCCTTGGATTGCGTCCAGTCCACCATGGAGCCCGCATACAGCTTCACATTGGGCAGGCCTGCCATTTCGGAGAGGCCGAACCAGTCGGTGGCTGCCCAGTGACCGGTGTTGCAGAAGGCCACCATGTCCTGGCCTTGTGGGCGCTGGACCTTGGCAGCGATTTCCCTGGCCTTGGCGGCATCCACGAACTGCGAAGTACCCGGCACAAACCACTGGTTGAAATCCAGCTGCTGGGCGCCGGGCAGGGTGCCCGAGAGCTTGGCGGCTGGCGCGCGGGTCTTGCCCAGATAGAAGGCGTCGGGGCGCGAGTCCACCAGAGCCGCGTTGGAGAGGTCGAGATGCCTGCCCACGTCCTGCTGGGTGGCCAGCCAGCTGGCGTCAAAGGTCGGTGCGTAGCTGCTGGGCGCGATCTGCGTGCGGGTCTTGGCCAGGGGCTTGCCTGCGCCTTCCCAGGCCTTCATGCCGCCGTTGACGATGGACAGCTCCTGGAGACCCAGGCTTTTGAGCGTCCAGTAGACGCGGGCCGTGGCACCGAAGTCCGTGGCGTCGGTACCGCTGGAGATCACGATGGCATGCGTGGCCGGCGTCAGGCCCAGGGACTGCACCAGTGCCACCAGCTTGGCCTGGTCGGGCAGCTCGCCCGGATTGGTGGCCGGGCCGCGCCATTTGCCGTAGGGGGCGTTGGTGGCCTGGGCGATATGGCCGGCCTCGAAGGCTTTGGGGTCGCGGATATCGATGAGGCGGACATCGGCCTGCTGCAGCAGTGGCTGCAGTTGCTCGGGGTTGAGCAGGGGTTGGGCTGCGAGCGCCCAACTGGTGGCGCCCAGGCCCAAGCCCAGACCCAGTGCATAGCGTGTCAGAGAGTTTTTCATGGCAGGAGTCGGCAAAACCGAGTCGTCAGGGGCATGGCTATGCCCAGGGCCTCTATTGTCCGGCCTTGCCGCGACAGGGCCAACCAAGAAAAACTTGTCTGCTTATTGCCTGGGGTCATGAACCGGAGAGCAAACGGCGTGACTTCTGATGATGATAGCTAAAAGTGGTTGAATCGCTTTGTGGGTGAGCGATTGCAGCTATTGATTTAGATGATTAATGTGCTTTGCAGGGCCGGAAACAGCTCCTGCACGGCACGCCGGATGCCGCCATAGCCCGTACAGCGACAAAGGTTTCCGCACATCAGGGCCTCGGCCTCGGCGGCTGTGGGGCGGGGCTGCTGCTGGTGCAGCCAGCTCATGCTCATGACCATGCCGGGGCTGCAATAGCCGCATTGCACGCCGCCGCAGCGCGCCAACGCCTCGCGCACGGGCTCGCTGGCGCTGTCCTGTGCCACGGACTCGATGGTGCGCACCGTCTGGCCCTGGATCTGATAGGCCATCAGCAGGCAGGCGTTCACGGGCTCGCCGTTGAGCCAGACCATGCAGGCGCCGCAGCGTCCCACTTCGCAGCCGGGCTTGGCCCCGGTGAGGTGCCAGTGCTCGCGCAGCAAGGTCAGCAGCCGGGTATCGGGGCTGCAGCTGGCGCTGACCGGCTGGCCGTTCAGATTCAGTTGCAGCACAAAAGCCGAGGCCTCCTTTGCGCTTGCTGCGGGTGGCTTGCCGCCGTGCTCCGGGATGTGGGGCGTCGTCATGGTGTGGAGGGCTCCGCGCCCACTTCCAGCAGCGCAATCACGCGCTCCGGGGTCATGGGCAGTTGGGTGATGGGGCGCTGCAGTGCGGCGGCCAGGGCATTGGCCACTGCGGGCAGGGCCAGGTTGACGCTGATCTCGCCGGCTCCGCGCGGGCCTATGGGGTCAGCCTCGGGAAGGTTCTCGATCGCCAGCACCTGCATTTCAGGGGCATCGGCCAGCGTGGGGATCAGATAGCTGTCGAGATTGCGCGCCTGATAGTGGCCGTCCAGGCAGGCCAGCTCCTCCTGCGTGCCCATGGCCAGGCCCATGAGGGCGCCGCCTTCCATCTGGCCCAGATAGCCCTGGGCCGATGCCACGGGGCCCAGGGCCGTGCACATCACCAGCCGCTGCACCTGGACCATGCCGCTCCAGGTGTCGACGCGTACCTGGGCAATGGCGGCGCAGGCTCCGAAGACGAAGTGGGTGTCATGCGCGTTGCCCTCCGGGTCCTCTGCGCGCAGGTCTATGGAGATACAGGGCGCTTGTTCGCCCGATGCCTTTGCCAGATCGGCGTAGCTCAGGCACAGGCCCGCAGCGCTTTCCAGGCCCCAGGCGCCGCAGCGCAGAGGAATATTGGGCAGCAGTCTTGCGGCGGTCAGGAGCAAGGCTTGCTGCCAGGGCTGGGCCGCCTCCTGCAAGGCGCGCCATACCAGCGTGGTGGCGCGCGAGGCGGCGACCGGGCCCGAGTCGGGCGTCAGCCGGGTATCGCCCAGCACCGGCCTGATGGCGTCGGCGGCGCAGCCCAGATGCTGCGCGCCCAGGCTCTGGATGGTTCCGACCAGGTTTTGTCCCAGCTCGGTGAAGCCGCAGCGCAGCTCGATCGCACCGTCGGCGGCCAGGGCCAGCTCCATGCGGCAGTCGCTGGGGCCACCCTTGCCAAAGCCGTCACTGCGGTGGATCAGCGTCAGGCCCACGCCGTGCAGATGGCGGCCATCCGCGCTGGCCCAGCGGTGCGGTCCGCGCCACAGCGCTTGCTGGTGGGCGACATCGAGTGCGCGCAGGGCGCCGTCGAACGGCACGACATGCTGGCCCAGCGGGCCGGGTGCCTCGGGAGCGGCGAGATTGAGGGCGCGAAACGCGTCAGCTGTCATGCCGACCAGCGCAGCCAGTCTGTCCATCTGCTGCTCAAGTGCAAATTGCACCTGCACGGCGCCGAAGCCGCGAAACGCACCCGCGATGCCGTTGTTCGTATAGGCCAGCCTGGCGCCGAGGTCCAGTGCCAGATACCGGTAGGGGCCGGGGGCATGCTCGAGCGCAGCATCCAGCACCTCGGGGCCATGCGTGGCATAGGCCCCGGTGTCGGCCACTATCTGCACCTGGTGGTAGGTGAGCCGCCCCTGTGCATCGCAGCCGGTCTGCATGTCGATCTGCATGGGATGTCGCTTGACACCCAGATCCACTGATTGCGGACGTGTCAGGTGCAACCGTACGGGGCGCTGTGCCCTCCAGGCCAGCAGGGCCGCGATGGGTTGAATCGTCAGCTCGTCCTTGCCGCCATAGGAGCCGCCCACGGGCGTGGCCACGGCGTGAACCCTGTCGTGCGGCAGGCCCAGCATGTCGGCGATGACCTGCTTTTCCCGCGCGGGGTTGTGGCCGCCGAAGAACAGGCGCAGGCCGCCCGCGCCATCGGGCTCGGCCACACCGCCTTCGGTCTCGAGAAAGGCATGCATCTGGCGTGGCGTGACATAGCTGTCCTGCACCCGGTGCACTGTGCTTGCCCGGGCCGCAGACATGTCGCCCTGGCGGTGGCTGGCGGCATGCAGCAGATTGCCGTCCTGATGGACCGCCTGCTCGGAGGCCGCCGTACCGTCAAGGGCGGCGACCGGGTCGCAGACCGGGGGCAGGGGTTCGTAGTCAACCCGGATCAGCGCCAGAGCCTGCCGCGCCGTCTCCATGTCCACGGCCGCAACGGCGGCGACCGGGTCGCCCACATGGCGCACCTTGTCGATGCAGAGCACGGGCCGGTCTACCTTGCGCAAGCCATAGTGCTTGATGCCGGGGATATCGGCATGGGTGACCACGGCATGGACGCCTGGCAGGGCTTGGGCGGCGCTGGTATCGATATGCAGAATGCGCGCATGGGGGTGGGGGCTACCGAGAATCGCTCCGCGCAGCTGACCCGGCTGAATGCGGTCGCTCAGAAAGCCCGGGTTGCCGCCGAGCTTGGCCCTGGCATCGGGCCGGGTCGGTAAAGCCTCAAGGCTCAGCTCGCGGATGTGATGAGGGGTAAGGAATTCCATGATGGTTCAGGCCAGCAGCCCGCAATGTCCGGCAATCAGGCGGCTGGCAATCCGGGCCAGATCGGGAGGCAGGCTTTGCTCGCAGGTGGTGCGTATATCGCCGAGGGAGGGATGGATCTGCAGCTCCTGCGCATAGCTCAGCAGCTTTTCCGTGGCTTGCAGGCGGTGCACTCCTATGCCGGGAGCCGCCATGGCGATTCGGTCCACGCTCAGCAGCTGTTGTGCATCGCTCCAGCGCAAGGCCATGCGCAGGCGCGCGGGGGAGAATGCCGCGCGGTAGCCGACCTTCTCGAACACCAGTGGCCGGGGCTCCATCACATCGCTGCGCGGCAGCAGGAACGACAGCATCAGAGGCCGGTCCATGAGCTTGAGCGTCTGCGCCAGCGACTGCAGGTTGCCGTCCGTCAATTCGACCTGTGCATCCATGGCCAGCAATACCGGGCAGCAGTCGCCTTCGCCCCAGCCTATATTGCCGCCCAGGGTTCCCAGGCGGCGTATTCCCATGGCCCCTAGCTGATCCAGGGCCTGGACGAGCACGGGCGCGTGCTGCTGAACCCAGGGGTGACGGCGCACGGCTTCCAGCCGCATGCCTGCACCGATATGCAAATACTGCGGGCCGAGGCTGATCTGCTGCATCTCGGGCCAGTGCATCACATTGATGAAATGCGTGGCCGACGGCGCCAAGCGAGGCTCTGCCCATGACTGCTGCAGCAGCGTGCCCCCGGCGATGAAGCAAGCGGCATCGCCGAGCTTGCGGGCCAGGGCCTGTGCGGCCTGGGGTGACGAGGGGTGGGTGAGCAGCATGGCAGCCTCCTGCTGGCGTGGTCCTCAGCGCTGTGCCCAGAAGGCTTGCTGCTGGGCGGCGATCTCGGCCTCCATCTCGGGTACGGGGCCGATCAGCTCCACGGCCTTCTGGCAATGGTCGAAGACATAGCGCGACGAGACGCTCATGGTCGGGTTCTCGCCATGGCTGCCCGTGCATTCCTGCAGGCGATGCTCGGTCATGCCGAACACGATGCGACCGATATTGGCCCAATAGGCCGTACCGGCGCACATGCAGCAAGGCTCTACATTGGTGTAGAGCGTGCAGCTCCAGAGAAACTCGGCCGTGTAATTGGTGGCCGCCATGCGCGCCAAGGTCGATTCCGCGTGGTTGACGGTGTCGATATTGCACTGCTCCATGAGCACGGTCTCCTGGTCGGGGCCCACCAGCACGGCGCCGAAGGGGTGGTGGCCCATTTGGGTGGCGCGCCGGGCCACGGCCTGGGCGCGACGCAGATTGCGCTGGATTTGTTCGGCAGAGGGCGTCAGGCCCTGCGGGGGGAAGTTCTGGTCTGTCATGGTGGCGGTCCTTGTGTTGATCAGGCTGGAGTGCTCTGGCTCCAGGGAAAGAGGCGCTTGTGCAACTGCTGCACGCCACCATAGAGCAGCAGGCTGCACAGCACCAGCAGTGCCAGTGCGGCAAAGGCCACGGGTACCTTGAAGGAGGAGGTGGCAAACAGAATCAGATAGCCCAGGCCTTTTTCCGCAGCCACGAACTCGGCGACCACGGCGCCAACAATTGCCAGCGTGATGGAGACCTTGAGGGCTGAAAACACATAGGGCACGGCAAACGGCATGCGAATCTGCCAGTACTGGCGGCTGGTGGTGGCGCGCAGCGAGCGCGACAGCTCCACCAGCTCTGCCGGCACCGAAGCCAGGCCCAGGGCCGTGGAAACCACCAGCGGGAAAAAGGCAATCAGCGTGGTGATGACCACGCGCGGCAGCAGGCCTGCGCCCAGAGTGACGACGATGATGGGGGCGACGGCCACGATGGGGGTGGACTGGATCACCACCAGCCAGGGCATGATGATTTTCGAGAGCAGCTGCGATCGCGTGATGGCGATGGCCAGCGGAATGGCCAGTGCGATCGCCAGCGCATAGCCTATGAGCGCGACCTGCAAGGTGGCCGTGACATGCTCCAGCCAGCGCTGCAGCCCCATCTCGGCTGCAGAGCGCCAGATCTGGCTGGGAGCGGGAAAAATGTATTCGGGGATATGCGCCAGGCGGCAGGCGCACTCCCAGAACAGCAGGACGGCGAGGAAAACCAGCAGCGAAGCATGGCGTTGTATGAGGGCAGACATAGGGGCCTCTTGGGGCTGCGGGAGGATCTTCAGGCGTGTGCCGGGTGTTTGCTGAAGACCTGGAGACGAATCTCGTTGGCCATTTCGGTGAACACGGGATCGGCCAGAGTGGCCATGCTGCGCGGGCGTGCCAGCGGCACATCGATGATGTCGGCCACACGGCCCGGGCGGGCGCTCATGACCACGATGCGGTCGGACAGCAGCAAGGCCTCCTGGATGGAGTGGGTCACAAAGACCACGGTCTTGGGGCGCTCGTTCCAGATGCGCAGCAGCTCCAGGCTCATTTCGTCGCGGGTGAGTGCGTCCAGCGCCGAAAAGGGCTCGTCCATCAGCAAGATGTCCGGGTCATGCAGCAAGGAGCGTGCAATCGCGACGCGCTGCTGCATGCCGCCCGAGAGTTCGTGGGGCCGCTTGTGGCCGAAGTCCCTGAGGCCGATCATCTCCAGCAACTGCTGGGCGCGGGCCTCTTCCTTCATTTCCACATGACCGTATTTGTGGCGCATGGGGAAGGTGATGTTGTCCAGCACCGAGAGCCATGGCAGCAGCGTGGGCTTCTGGAACACCATGCCGATCTCGTCGCGTGGTTCGGTCACGGGCAGATCGAAGATGCGTACCTCGCCGCTGCTGGGGCGGATCAGGCCTGCAATCAGGCGCAGTATGGTGGACTTGCCGCAGCCCGAGGGGCCGATCAGCGAGACGAATTCGTGGCGGCGTAGATGGAGGTCCACGCCCTGCAGGGCCGTGACAGGGCTGCCATCGCTGGAGACAAAGGTCTGGGTGACCGCGTTCAGATCGATTACGTATTGCATGGCAGGCGATCAAGGAAAGAACAAGGGCGGGAGCGTGAGGGCGGCGCAGCGGCGCCCTCACATGGCATTTACTGGCTCAGAAAGCGGCGATCCACCAGCGTTTCCGGGTCGACCTTCTTGAGGTCGTAACTCATGGACTGGGCCACCCAGCCCCAGGTGGCAGCCAGCAGCCGGGGCTCGAATTTGCCCAGGCCGTCGCGCTGGCTGATCTCGTTCCTGAGCAGCGGGATGGAGGCTTCAAATTCGGCCTTGACCACGGCAGTGTCGGCTTCGGGCACCAGGGCCTTCAGCGACTCGGCCGCCTTTTGCGGGTTCTGGATGGAGAACTCCAGCGACTTGCCCAGTGCCCGCACATAGCGCTTGAGCACTTCGGGGCGTTCCTTGATGGTCTTGTCGCTGGCCATGACGGACCAGCCATAGCCGTCCAGACCGAACTGCGTCCAGGGCAGGACCGACAGTTCCTTGCCGGCCTGCTTGAGCACGGCGCCGAAGGCCGGAGCCACGGTCACCCAGTTGATGGTCGCGTCCACGCGGCCCTGAGCCAGCATGGGAGCCAGCGTCGCCGGGTCCGACTTGATGACCTTGATCTTGCTGGCGTCCACGCCGTTCTTCTGCAGCACGATGGGCCACAGCGCATTCGACGAGGAGAAGGTGGGCATGGCCACCGTCTTGCCTTCCATGTCCTTGAGGTTCCTGATCTTGCTGTCGGCTCGCGTGAACAGCGCATCGGGCTGTTTGGAATACAGCGACATCACGGCCTTGACGGGAATCCTGCCTTCGGCGGCGGCCATCATCAGCGCCGAGATGCCGCCAAAACCCACGTCGGCAGAGCCAGAGGCCACCTTGGTCACGGCATCGGCCGAGCCTCGGCCGGGAACAATCTTCACGTCCAGGCCTTCGTCCTTGAAAAAGCCTTGCTGCACGCCGGCATAGACAAAGGACTTGTCGCCCCCGGGCAGCCAGTCGAGCTGCACCGTGAGCTTGTCGGCTGCCTGGGCCGCTGCGCCACAGGCGACGAGCATGGCGAAAAGGGCGGAGCGTTTGAAGTAGGTGGCGGGGCGCGTCATGAATAACTCCTGAAGAATGCGAGTTTTGGGTAATTGGTTGCTATACATTGATGAGCGGCATGCGCAATCTCATAAACGGTTTTGATTGAATTTCATCCAAAACCGGCAGCAAGGCGTCGCTCAGGGCCTGAGGGCAGGCCAGCTGTGGCACATGGCCGCAGTCGAGGCTGATGCGCCTGGCGCCCGGCGTGAGCCGCTGCATGCGCTGCTGCAGCGGCAGCGTCACGGAGCGGTCCTGGCGACATTCCACATAGATACGTGGCACCCGGCCAAAACGCTCGGCGCTGAGCCGGTTCACCATGGCCCGGCCCGTTTCGGGCTGGACGCAGAGACGGCTGGCGGCCTTGAGCGCTGCGGTTGGAGGGCAGTCATGCAGGAACAAATCCATGGCGGCTTCCAGCGGCACGCTGCTGGCATTGCGCTGCTCGTTCCAGGCCAGATGCGGGCCTATGCCCTGGTAGTCAAAGCCCGGATCGGCGGCGCGGCATTGTGCGATCACATCGCCATAGCTCATGCCGCTGGGCAGCATCATTCCGGCCAGGTAGACGAGGGCGCTGACCCGCTCGGGGGCGGCCTGGGCGACCTGAGACGCCGTCATGCCGCCACCGCTGTGACCGACCACCACGGCAGGGCCGTCCAGCGCTTCCAGCACGCGCAGCACATGGGCGGTGTAGCCGTCGAGATTGGCGCAGCTGTCGTCTTCGGCGGCGGCATCGTTGCCCGGCAGATTGACGGCAAGCACCTTCCAGCCTCGGGCCTGCAGCAGCGGCGTCCAGGCCGCAAAAGCCCAGCTGCCTTGCCAGGCCCCGTGGATCAGCACCATATTGCGTGAGCTTGTCATGGTGGTCTCCGTCAACCGTAGGTGCGGCGATAGCATTCGATCTGGTGCTGCTCCACCGTGACAGCCGGGTATCTGGGCTGCTCGCCATCGTCCAGGCAGGTGGGAATGCATTCCACCTTGTGCAGCGGGTTGCCCGTGAAGAAAAAGGGCACGGAATAGCGTTCGCGACCCGAGACATTGATGACCCGGTGCAAGGTAGAGACATAGCGGTCGTTGGTCCAGCGCGCGAACAGGTCGCCGATGTTGACGACGAAGGCGCCGGGCACGGGGGGCGCGTCGATCCAGCTGCCGAGATCCTTGTCCCAGACCTGCAGGCCGCCGGCCTCGTCCTGCAGCAGCAAGGTCACGCCGCCGAAGTCCGTGTGCTCGCCGCAGCCTTTCTCGCCGGGTTCAGGGTTGGCAGGCTGGGGCGGGTAATGCAGCAGGCGCAGGGTCGCGGCGGCCTCCTTGAGATAGCCGTCGAAGTGGCTGACCGGCACGCCCAGCGACAAGGCTAGGCCGCGCACAATGGTCGCGCCCAGGCCGTAGGCGGCCTGGTAATAGTTCTGCATCACGGCGCGGAAGTCGGGCAGGGTTTCGGGCCATTGGTTGGGGCCGGTATTGAAGCGGCCGGCCAGCACGCGCGCATCGTTGGCCGCGACCTCGGCGCCGGCGTAAAAGCTTTCCTTGAGATCAGGCGGTGCGCCGCTCTCCAGCGTCTGGGCGCGCAGCGGCTCATAGCCGCGATTGCAGCGGGAGAGCTTTTTGTCCACGGCCAGCTTTTCGGTCATGGGCAGGTCAAAGAAGCGCTGGCTGGCGGCAAACAGGCTGCTGATCAGCGCCGGGTCTATGCCATGGCCGGTGATATAGAAGAAGCCGCGCTGTTCGCAAGCCTGACGCAGTTGCTCGGCCACCAGGTGCTGATCCACAGGGTCATGGCTGCGCAGGCCGCTGATGTCGATGAGGGGGAGGGCAGAGATGCTCACGAATGGCGTCCAGAAACTGAAGAACTGGAGTCAGTTTAGAAAGCGCAGTCCGTGCTGGATAGCGCAGCTTTTGCTGCGGGGTGATCTAAAAATGTGAGCACTAATCGCTGATGGGTAAAGTGTTGCACGGCATTGGTGCATTCGCAAAAAGCGATGCGCACAATGCCGGTGCAGTCATGGACCGGGGCGCTCTCAGCTCCTGGCGGAAGCCGCCGCAGCGGAGGTCTGCGTGCGGGCCACCCATTCACGCAGGGCGACGCTTTCCTCGTCCTCGCGGCTTTCTATGGCATCGGCCGCGATGCGGTTGAAGGCGTCGAGTGCCGATGGCAGCGTGCGTCCTGCACGCACATAGACGCCAAGTTCGGAGTACAGAGTGGTAGGGGTATCCAGCGGCACATGGACCAGCCGGCCTTCGCGCAGCTCGCGCTCCAGCCCCAGGCGGCTCTGGAAGAAAATGCCCACGCCGCGTTCGGCAAGACTCTTGGCCAGCTCGATGGACGAGGTTTCCAGCAACACTTGCAATGCACGCTTGTGGTGCGCCAGCAAGGGCTGCAGCAAGTCGTGCATGGAGAGTTCGGGCGTTGGCAGAATCAGCGGAAAGGCCGCGCATTGCGCAAAGTCCACGCGCTCCAGCTGGGCAATCGGGTGCTTGGGCGGCACGATGGCACCCAGCGCAAAGCGGCCCATGGTGCATTGGCGCAGATTGTCGTGGCGCTTGACGGAAAAGCCTATGCCCACGTCCGCATCGCCCTGAATCACGGCCTGTGCCGCCTGCTGGGAGCCGCAGGTGCGCACATGAATCTGAATCGTGGGATAGCGCCTGTGCATCTGCGTGAGCACGGCCGGCATCAGGTCGGCGTTCAGGCCTTCCACGGCGGCCACGCTGACCGAGCCGCGACGCACGCCGCGCAGCAGCTCCAGCTCGGTGCTGAGGCGGTGCTCGTCCTGCAGCACTGTGATCACATGGCGCGAAAACACTTCGCCGGCGGCCGTGAGCCGCAGGCCCGAGCTCAGGCGCTCGAACAGCGGGCTGCCGATTTCGTCCTCAAGCTGCAGTAACTGGCGGTTGACTGCCGACGAGGCCACATGCAGATGGCGTGCGGCCTCGCGTATGGAGCCGCAACGGCGAATCATGTCGAAATAGCGAATGGAGCGGGCGTGAATATGCATGCTGCCGGAGGCAGCATATGCCGTGCCAGTTCGCTGGATGGCCGCCTACTGCGGCGCGCCCGCCGCCTTGGCGTGCTGGGCGCGGGCCTTGAGCTCGACATCGTCCTCGCGCCCGGTGGGCCAGCCTTGCATATGCTGCCGGGCAATATCGCTGAGTGCGGTGATCCAGGGCGCACTGTCGTTGAGGCAGTCTATGTACTCGAACTGCTGGCCGCCCGCATGCAAAAAGGCTTCACGCGCTTCCTGCTTGATTTCCTCCAACGTCTCCAGGCAGTCGCTGGTAAAGCCGGGGCAGACCACATCGACGCGCCGGGTGCCGGCCTGGGCCATGGCAATCAGCGAGGGTTCGGTATAGGGCTCCAGCCATTTGGCCTTGCCAAAGCGCGACTGGAAGGTCACCAGATACTGGTCGGTGGCGAGCTTGAGCCGCTCGGCCAGCAGGCGTGCCGTCTTGTGCGATTCGCAGTGGTAGGGATCGCCCAGATGCAAGGTGCGCTCTGGCACGCCATGAAAACTCATGACCAGCTTGTCCCCGCGACCGTGGCCGCGCCAGTGGGCTTCTATGCGCTGTGCCAGCGCTTCGATATAGCCGGCATCGTCGTGGTAGCGGTTGACGAAACGCAGCTCGGGAATATGGCGCTGGGTCCTGGCCCAGTCGTAGACGGCGTCGAACACGCTGGCCGTGGTCGTGCCCGAGTACTGGGGGTACAGCGGCAGGATCAGGATGCGCGTCACGCCGTCTTTCTTGAGGGCATCCAGCTGGGCCGCAATGGACGGCGTGCCGTAGCGCATGGCCGGCTGCACCAGCACATTGTGGCCGCGCTCGCCCAGCCAGCCGCGCAGCAAAGTGGCCTGGCGCGTGGTCCAGTGCAGCAGCGGGGAGCCGTCCTTTTCATGCCAGACGGTAGCGTACTTGGCGGCCGATTTGGCCGGACGGGTGCGCAGGATGATGCCGTGCAGAATCGGCCACCAGGCGAGCTTGGGAATCTCGACCACACGATCGTCACCGAGAAACTCCGCCAGATAAGGGCGCACTGCTGCAGCCGTGGGGGCGGCCGGGGTGCCCAGATTGCACAGCAGGATGCCGGTGCGTGCGGATTGGTCGTGACGGAAGCTGGGTTCGGGCGCAAAGCGTGATGGCATGGTGCAATTGTGTCAGCTAATCGGATAGGCGCAGCCGCTCTGCGGCATTAGCCGGGCCGCTATTCTTCGGGGTATGCAACCCCAAGACACCACAGCCCCTGCCATTGAAACTCTTCAGCGTCTGCGCCACAGTGGCCAGATTCGCGCCATCAGTCTGGATCTGGACGACACGCTCTGGCCCATCTGGCCCACGATTGCCAAGGCTGAGGCCGTTTTGCTGCAGTGGCTCGCGCAGCATGCTCCCGCTACGGCCGAGCACCTGGGCGATACGGACAAGGTGCGTGCCTTGCGTCATGAAATCGTGGGGCTGCGCCCGGATCTGAAAGCCGACCTCAGCGGCCTGCGCCGCGAGTCCATCCGGCTGGCGCTAAGCCGCGCCGGTGACGATCCCGCCCTGGCCGAACCGGCCTTTGACGAGTTCTTTGCCGCTCGCCAGCGGGTCGAGCTGTTTGACGATGCCTTGCCGGCGCTGCAGTTTCTCTCGCAGCGCTGGCCCGTGGTGGCCCTGTCCAATGGCAACGCGAATGTGCATGTGGTGGGTATCGGTGAGCACTTCCATGCCTCGCTGTCTGCCAGCGGAGCCGGCATGGCCAAGCCCGAGACGCGTTTTTTTCAGGCCGCAGCGGATGCGGCCGGCGTCGCCCCCGAGCATGTGCTGCACATCGGCGACGATGCGGAGCTGGATGCCCGGGGCGCCATGGATGCGGGTATGCACGCAGTCTGGCTCAACCGCGGGCAGGTAGCATGGCCTTGCGTGGGACCTGAACCCCACGTCACAGTCGCCAGCCTTTGGCAGTTGTGTCAGGGGCTGGCAGATCGTTGACCGGGACGAGCGGGAGCAGTGCGGGTCAGCGAACAAGGACCGCCTATGCCTACCTGTCTGTCTGCCTGTCTTCTCACGCCGCCTCCGCTGGCACCTGTGCGAACCATTGCCTGGAGCCGGCCTATGGTGTGGCTGTCCAGAGCCTTGCAGGACATTTCTAACGCTCCGTTAATCAGTCTGGCGCATGGTCTGGCCTTGATCCTGATCGGTGCAGCAATCCTGACCCTGGGGCACAATCGCTTCTGGTTGATGGCAGGGGCCTTGTCGGGCTTTCTGGTGGTGGGGCCTCTGGTGGCCACCAGCCTCTATGCCGTCAGCCGGGCCATAGAGCGCGGTGAGGTGGCAGACTGGGGTCTGATTCGCCGCACCTGGACGCAATGGCAGAGCTGTCATGCCACGGGCCGGGGAGGGTACTGGTGCATGGTCAGGTTCGGCGCCTTGCTGGCGCTGGCAGCCACGGGCTGGGTGCTTATTTCGGCATCGCTGATCACCGTGATGTCGCCCGTGCGCGTGCAAACCCTGCAGGATTTCATTGTGCATGTGGTGCTGGCCAGGGATGGTCAGCTATTTGTGCAATGGATGGCTTTGGGCAGCTTTCTGGCTGCTCCGATTTTTGCGTCCAGCGTGGTGGCCATGCCGCTGATGCTGGACAGGCGAGTGACCGTGCGCCAGGCCGTGTTGACCAGTTGGTCCGTGGTGCTGGCCAACCCTGGCCCTATGGCCTTGTGGGCGGCGCTGATTGTGATGTTGACTTTGCTGGGCCTTGGCAGCTATCTGCTGGGGCTGGTGGTTGTGATGCCCCTGCTGGGCCATGCCAGCTGGCACGCCTATCGAGACCTGGTGGATGCCTCTGCATTCCCCGCCAGAGATGAAGCGATAGTGCCTGCCGTCTGAGCGCTGCGCGACCAGGGCCTGGCAAAGGCTGTAAGGACCTGGTTGTCGTGATATTCGGATATACGGAAGAACAGCTTGCCCACTTTTTCCTGACCTGGGGGGTGGGTGCCTTCATCTTGTTCATGGTGTTCATCATCTTGCAGCTGGCGCGTCAGTCCAAGGCAGGCAAGTTCGGCACCTTTGTGATCTTTCTGGGCCTGGGCGTGGGCTTTGTAGGCTATCTCGCCAAGATCATCATCCAGTGGTGGATAGAGAGCCGCTGAGCTGATACATGGGGCGGCGCTGATCGGCTCACTACTTGAGCAAGGTCCGCCCCGCAGAGAGAACCTAGCCCCCTTCCGAAAAGAAGGGGGAAGAAGCGGTGTCTCAGTGGGTTAACCCGGTTTCACCTGTGCGCGCTTGAGCACTTTTTGCCAGCGGTTCTGCTCGGTGGCGATGAACTGGGCAAACTGCTCCGGCGTGCTGCCAATGGGCTCGGCCGCATCGCCTTGCAAGCGTTTGAGTGCATCGGGCGCCTTGACGGCCTTGGCGCACTCTGCAGCCAGCTTGTCTACATGGGCGCGAGGCAGGCTGGAAGGGGCCAGCATGCCGTACCACTGGGTCATTTCAAAGCCCGAAAAGCCCTGTTCGGCCACCGTGGGCACATCGGGTAATTGCGGCAGGCGCCTGGTCGAGCCGGTGGCGATACAGCGCACCTTGCCGGCCTTGATGAAGGGCAGCAGCGCGGCGGCGCCAACCGAGGCAGCATCAAGGCGGCCGGAGAGCAGGTCGGTCATCATGGGGCCGGTGCCGCGGTAGGGCACGTGGAGCATGAAGATGTCGGCCGTCATTTTCAGGTATTCGAATGCCAGATGTCCTGCGCTGCCGTTGCCGGCCGAGCCATAGCTGAGCTTGCCGGGGTTCTTCTTGGCATAGGCCACCAGATCGGCAATGTTCTTGACGGGCAGATCGGGGTGCACCACATAGAGGCTGGGCACCTTGGCCAGCAGGCTCACGGGCACAAAGTCCTTTTTAGGGTCCCAGGGCAGCTTGTCAAAAATATAAGGGTTGACGGCCAGGGTACCGATATGGCCGAGGATGACCGTGCTCTGGTCATCGGCGCGAGCCACTTCCTGCATGGCGATATTGCCCGCAGCGCCGGGCTTGTTGTCCACGAATACGTTCTGGCCTATGGTCTTGGACAGCTCTGCGGCGGTGGAGCGGGCCACGATTTCAGAGCTGCCGCCAGGCGCAAACGGCACGACAAAGCGAATCGGACGGTTGGGCCAGCTGTCATCGGCAGCGCGGGCCATGCCGGGCAGCAGGCCGCTGCAGGCCAGGGCTCCGGCGCCGGTCAGCAGATGGCGGCGCGAGATGCTCAGAACTTCGCGAGTGGACTTGTCGAATGTGGATGCCATGTTGTCTCCGTTGCTTTTGGCTTTATGCGGCTGAGAGATTGCCTCTCAAGCCATGGTTGCAACTGTGGCTGTCAAATCGCTGTCAAACCTGGTGCAGCAGGACTATCCAGGCATCAGGATTGTGCTGATAGGGTTTGCGCTAGAGCTACTCAGTCCTAGTCCTTGCGGACCAGTTGCTCGGCTGCCTCGAGTGCGCAACGCACCGCACCTTCCAGCGTCGCTGGATAGGGCCCGTTCACATAGTCGCCGCAAGCCCAGAGGCCATGGCCCAGCTCCAAGCCAGGGCGCTTCACGCCGGGCCGGCAGGCAAATGTGGCGCGCTTTTCAACCACGGTCAGCACAGCTTGAATGTCCTGCCAGCCCAGCTGTTGCTGGGCTTGTTCCAGCACCTGCTGCTCCAGGGCTTGGCGGTCCGTGCGGCAGTCGCTGATGACAAACGCCATCAGACCTTGCTGGGCGCCATCGGAGGGCTGCAGATGCCCGCGGTCAAATACAAACTGGGCCGGAGCCTGCTCGCCGGGTTGCAGTGCCAGCCAGGGCAGCCCGGCGGCAAGGCGATGGCTGGTGCGCGCATAGACCGTGGCAATGGCCGTGTGCTCCAGCGCCTGCGCGGTCTGTGCCCAGTGCTGGTAAGCCACCGCGTCGCGCGCGGGCAGGCGCTGGTCTTCGGCCGCCAGCAGGGCCAGGCGGGCGGCTTCCTGAGGTGAGCAGGCCAGCAGCACGGCATCGAAGCGCGATTGCTCAAGCGCTGGTCTCAGTGCCGCATTGGATGTACGCAGCAGCCATTGCCGGCCATGGGGAATCAGCTCCTGAATGCGGCTGGCCGCATGCACGGCATGGCCGCGGTCTTGCAGCCATTGCGCGGCCGGATTCGGAAACAGATCACCGAGTTCGTAGCGCGGAAGCAGAAAATGCGAGCCGCCCGTACCCGCGAACAGCGCGTCATGTAGCACGCGCAGGAAGATGCTGCCACTTGCCTGTGAGGCTGGCAGGTTGAGGGCCGACACGCACAGCGGCTCGATGAATTCGTCGAGCAGGCGCTTTGGCAGACCGCTGCTGATATCGGCAACGGTTGCAGCCTCTGCGCAGCGAAAGCCCTGAACGCGCCAGCGCAGGGCGCGCCCTAGCAGGGCGGCACGTTCGCGCAGTGACCAGCCGTTGGCGCTGGCAATGCCGATCAAGGCGTCCAGCGGCGCTGGCAGGTCGGGGAAGGACAGGCCGTTGCCATCGGCGTAACGCATGGTAAGTGGTTTGCGCAGCAGGGCTTGCTCCGGCGTCGCGCCCACGATGCGCATGAGCCGCAGGCATTCGGCATAGGCGCCAATCAGAATGTGCTGGCCGTTGTCGGCGATGGTGCCGCCCGGCAGTTCCAGATTGCGGGCCCGGCCACCCAGTTGACGACCGGCCTCGAAAACCGTGGGCTGATGGCCGTCTAGCGAAAGCTGTACAGAGGCAGCCATGCCGGCCCAGCCGCCACCGATGATGGCAACTTCCATGGCGCGCTTACATGCGACCCAGCGCCTGCATCTTCCAGACCAGCCAGAGCTTGCGCAGTGGCGTGAGACTGATGCGCTGGTGCAGTACCTGGAAGTTCTCGGACTCGATTTCGCGCAGCAGGGTGCGATAGATGCTTGCCATCATCAGGCCGGGCTTTTGTGCGTGGCGGTCGGCATCGGGCAGCAGGCCAAGCGCCTTGTCATACAGGCTATGGGCACGCTCGGCCTGAAAGCGCATCAGGGCCGTGAAGCGTTCCGAGTACTCGCGCTTGTTGATCTCGTGGGCCTTGACGTCGAACTGCTGAAGCTCGCTGATAGGCAGGTAGATGCGCCCGCGCATGGCGTCTTCGCCCACGTCGCGGATGATGTTGGTCAGCTGCAGGGCCTGGCCCAGGGTGTGGGCGTATTCGGTGGTGCGCTCCTCGGTCTGCCCGAAGATGCGGGCGGCAACCTCGCCGACCACGCCGGCGACCAGATGGCAGTAGCGCTGCAGACCGGCAAAGTCCAGGTAGCGGGTCTGATCCAGATCCATCTGGCAGCCTTCAATGACGGCCTGCAGATGGCGCTCTTCGATGCCATAGGTCTTGGCGTGGGGCATCAGTGCCTGCATCACGGGATGAGCGGACTGGCTGGTGAATGCCCTGTGTACCTCGGTCTTCCACCATGCCAGTTTGGTGGCTGCCACGCCAGGGTCCGTGACCTCGTCAACCACGTCATCCACTTCGCGGCAGAAGGCATAGAAAGCCGTGATGGCGGCGCGGCGCTCCTTGGGCAAGAAGAGAAAGGCGTAATAGAAGCTGCTGCCCGAAGAGGCGGCTTTGTCTTGGACGTACTGATCCGGATTCATAGGGGGAGCATTGTCCCATGACGCGGGCGGTTGGCCGACACAACAGTGAAATGCGCGGCATGCGCCTAGTCATACTTCAAATTCAATAGCGCCTTGCATAGGCCCATTAATGGGATAGGGGCTATCTATTCGCTCACATGCGCACGGCTTGCCAGAGCATGGCGACCATGTCGAGCTTGCCCAGTTTGATGCGTTGATAGAGGTTGCGGCCTTGCATGGCGTCCAGTCTGTCCAGAATGCGCAGACCGCCTTGCACGACCAGACGCAGCTCCCAGCCCGTGCGGCCGGGCAACTGATGCACCAGGGGCGCTCCATGGTGCATGAGGCTGCGGGCCTGGCGGTTGAGTTCGCCGAGCAGAGACTGCAGCTCGGGTGTCAATGCCGCTGCCTCCGGCTTGATGGCACTTCGCACAATGCCATGGCGGGCCAGGTCGGCATCCGGCAGGTAATGGCGCTGGCGCGGCAAGTCCTGGCTCAGGTCCTGCCAGAAGTTGATGAGTTGCAGGGCGGTGCAGATGGCGTCGCTCTGAATCAGTGCCTTGGCGTTGACCACGCCATACAGGTGCAGCAGCAGGCGGCCGACCGGGTTGGCCGAGCGGCGGCAGTAATCCAGCAAATGGGCCATGTCGGTGTAGCGGGTCTGGGCGGCCGTCATGCGCACATCCTGCTCGAAGGCACTGAGCAAGTCGGCCAGCAATGGCTTGGGCAGACCATGGGCCTGGACCTGGACTGCCAGCGGGCCAAAGACATGCGGCCAGGCGGTGCGCATCAGCATGGCGGCTTCGCCGGAGCAGCCCAACTGCTGCAAATCTGCGCCATATTGCTGCAGCTGTGCGATGCGCTGCTCGGTGCCGTGCTGGCCCTCGTCGGCCAGATCGTCGGCGGTGCGCGCAAAGTGGTAGATGGCGGCGATGGGCGCACGCAGTCGTGGCGGGCACAGCCAGGAGGCGACAGGGAAATTTTCGTAGTGGTTGATGCTGGCCGGCGCGTTGGCGGCGGGGCTCGCTGGGGGCATATGGTTCACGCCCGTATTGTGGACCGGGTGGACTTGCCGGCTGGCGGCAGCCCATAAAAAGACGGCGCAAAAGCGCACGTGCGTGCACAATCAGCGCTGACTTGGGTGCAGCGGCCTGCCCGGCAGCTGCGCTTTTCCTATTTTTACAAGCCCAGAACACCATGGCTGTTTCGTCTTCTCGTCGTTTTGCAATGTTGTCTTTGCCGCGCCGGCCTGCCGCGCCCTTGGCTGCGCTGTCCATAGTGGCGGCTGCCGTCATGCTGTCGGCCTGCTCCAAGAAAGAGGCCGCGCCCGAGCCGGTGCGCGCAGTCAAGCTGGTGACCGTGGGTGAGGGGCAGATCGAGTCTGCTCAGCAATATTCGGGCGATGTGCGGGCCCGTGTCGAATCTCGCCTCGGCTTTCGCGTGGCGGGCAAGATCACAAGGCGCGAAGTGGAGCTGGGTCAGCATGTGAAGGCTGGACAGGTATTGGCGCGACTGGATGCGCGCGATTACCAGCTCAGCGCCGATGCCGCGCGTGCCCAACTGGCCTCGGCCACCACGCAGCGCGATCTGGCCGAGGCCAATGCCAAGCGTTTTCGCACGCTGCGCGCCCAGAACTTCATCAGCGCCGCAGAGATGGAGCGCTATGAGGCCAATCTGAAGGCGACCCAGGCCTCACTCGATCAGGCCCGTGCCCAGCTCTCGAGCCAGTCCAATCAGGAGAACTACACCCAGTTGCTGGCTGATGCCGATGGCGTGGTCACCGCCGTGGAGGCTGAACCCGGTCAGGTGGTTGCGGCCGGCACGCCCGTGGTGAGGATTGCCCAGGACGGCGCGCGCGATGCGGTGTTCAGCGTGCCCGAAGACCGGCGCAGCGCCATCAAGCCGGGCCAGGGCGTGAAGGTGCGTCCCTGGTCGGACGAGTCGCGCGTGATCAACGCACAGGTGCGTGAGGTGGCGGCCAGTGCCGACCCGGCCACACGCACCTATGTGGTCAAGGCTGCGCTGCAGGGCGCGGACCTGCCTTCATTGGGCGCGACCGTGCATGTCATGCCCGAGGGCATGGGCGTCAGCGGCGAAGCCATAGGCAACCAGGTCATCAAGCTGCCAACCACGGCCTTGCGCCAGGAGGGGGGTAACGGTCAGGGTACGGCCGTCTGGCTGTATGACGCGGCCAGCAGTTCGGTGAAGCTGCAGCCGGTGCAGATTGCCAGCGCCGACGGCAACGAGGCGGTGATTGCCTCGGGTCTGCAAGCCGGCATGCAGGTGGTGGCCACAGGCGTCCACGTGCTGACCCCCGGGCAGAAGGTGACGGTATATCGCGATAAGTATGCCAAGCCGCTGCAGGGTTCTGCATCAAATCAGCCGAAAACGCAGGCGGGCAAAGCGCAGGATGCTCATGAATCAGGTGTGGGTCAGCCTGCGGTGGCTGCGGAGGCGGGCAAATGAGCGGCGCTGGACACAAAAAGACCAGTGGCGCGCATTTCAATCTTTCCCGCTGGGCGCTCGATCATGTGGCGCTGACACGCTATTTCATTGTCGTGCTGATGCTGCTGGGCTTTACGGCCTTCTTTCAGCTGGGCCAGGACGAGGATCCTCCGTTCACCTTCCGCGCCATGGTCATTCGCACCTACTGGCCCGGCGCGACTGCCGAGCAGGTGGCTCAGCAGGTGACGGACAAGATCGAGCGCACGCTGCAGGAAGTGCCTTATGCCGACAAGATCAGCAGTTACTCAAAGCCTGGCGAGTCGCAGGTCATCTTCCAGGTCAAGGACTATTCGCCCCCCAAGGAGGTACCGCAGCTCTGGTATACGGTGCGCAAAAAAGTGGGGGATATGCGCTACACCCTGCCGCAGGGCGTTCAGGGACCGTTCTTCAACGACGATTTCGGCGATGTCTATGGCGTGATCTATGCGCTGCAGGCCAAGGGCTTCAGCTATGCCGAGCTCAAGACCCTGGCCGACGATGTGCGTCAGCAACTGCTGCAGGTGCCCGATGTGGCCAAGGTCGAGCAGTTCGGCGTGCAGGACGAAAAGGTCTATGTGGAGCTGTCGCACCGCGCCACGCAGATGGGGCTGAACCTCAAGCAGGTGCTCGATCAGCTCAACCAGCAAAATGCCGTGGCATCGGCCGGTATCTTGCAGACGCCAGCCGAAACCATTGTGTTGCGTGTGCAAGGCCAGTTCAACGATCTGGAGCAACTGCGTGCCATGCCCATCATCGGCCAGGGCGGAGCGCAGTTCAGGCTGGGCGATATCGCCGAGGTGCATCGCGGCTATGCTGACCCGGCCAATGTCATGGTGCGCTTTCAGGGCGAGCCTACGGTGGCCCTGGGGGTGTCCATGGTCAAGGGCGGCGACATCATTGCGCTGGGCAAGGCGCTGACGCAGGCAACGGAGCGCATCGCCAAAAGCCTGCCCGTGGGCGTGACGCTGAGCAATATGCAGAACCAGCCCAAGGCGGTGGCGGATTCGGTCAGCGAGTTTCTCCAGGTGCTGATCGAGGCAGTGGTTGTGGTGCTTGCCGTGAGCTTTCTGAGCCTGGGCCTGCACAAGCGCCCGGGGCAGCATCCGCTGTGGAAGCTCTGGTATATCGACCCGCGCCCCGGACTGGTGGTGGGCATCACCATTCCGCTGGTGCTCGCCGCAACCTTCCTGGCCATGTGGTACTGGAATATCGGTCTGCACAAGGTGTCGCTGGGCTCGCTCATCATTGCGCTGGGTTTGCTGGTGGACGACGCCATCATTGCCGTGGAGATGATGGTGCGCAAGATGGAGGAGGGCTACGACAAGTACCGTGCCGCCACCTTTGCCTATGAAATCACCTCCAAGCCCATGCTGACCGGCACGCTGATCACGGCAGCGGGCTTTCTGCCCATCGGAATGGCCAAGTCCATGACGGGTGAATACACCTTCGCCATCTTCGCGGTGACGGTGATTGCGCTGGTGCTCAGCTGGTTTGCATCGGTGTACTTCGTGCCCTATCTGGGCCTGCTGCTGCTCAAGAAGCCGCCGCATGCCGCCAAGCTGCCGCCCGAAGTGGCATCCGGTGAGGTGTCGGCCGAAGAAGCAGGCATCAACACCAATGCAGGTGAGCATGAGCTGTTCGATACGCCGTTCTACAACCGTTTTCGCCGCACGGTGAACTGGTGTGTGCAGCACCGCTGGCTGACGATTGGCGCGACGGTGCTGGTGTTCGTGCTGGGTCTGGCGGGCATGGGCAAGGTGCAGCAGCAGTTCTTCCCTGATTCCAGCCGCCCCGAAGTGCTGGTCGATATATGGTTCCCCGAGGGCACGTCCTTGCAGGCCAACAAGGAGGTGACGCTGCGTGTGGAAAAGCGCTTCTTGCAGCTCGACGGTGTGGAGTCCGTCAGCGAATGGATAGGCTCCGGAGCACCGCGCTTCTATCTGCCGCTGGACCAGGTGTTTCCGCAGAACAACGTCTCCCAGTTCATTCTGGTGGCCAAAGACCTGAAGGCGCGCGAGGAAATCCGCAAACGGTTGCCGGCGCTGATGGCCGAGGAATTCCCTGAGGTGCGGGCGCGCTCCAAGCTGCTGCCCAACGGGCCGCCCGTGCAATATCCTGTGCAGTTCCGTGTCATGGGCTCGGACCCCGCCAAGCTGCGCACCTACGCCGATGAAGTCAAGGCGCTCATGCAGGCCAATGCCGATATGCGTGGCGTGAACGATAACTGGAATGAGTCCGTCAAGGTCATTCGCCTGCAGGTCGATCAGGACAAGGCGCGTGCCCTGGGTGTGACCAGCCAGTCGATCGCCGAAGCCACGGGCATGAACTTCAGCGGCATCACAGTGGGGCAGTTTCGTGAAGGCGACAAGCTGATCGATATCGTGATGCGCCCGCCCAAGCAGGACCGCGATGCAATTACCGATATCGCGGGTGTCTATGTCACAACGGCAAACGGGCAGTCCATTCCGCTCACGCAGATAGCCAAGCCCGTCATGGTCTGGGAGCCGGGTGTGATGTGGCGCGAAAAGCGCAATTTCGCGATTACCGTTCAAGGCGATGTGCGCGAAGGCCTGCAAGGTGCAACTCTGACCAACGAGCTGTTGCCGCAGTTGCGCAAGATGGAGGCTGGCTGGCATGCTGCGGGCGACACAGGCTATCGCATCGAAGTGGCCGGTGCCGTGGAGGAAAGTTCCAAGGGGTCGGGTGCCATCGTGGCAGGAGTCCCGGTGCTGCTTTTCCTGACCTTCACCCTGCTGATGTTGCAGTTGCGCAGCGTCAGCCGTTCGCTGCTGGTGTTTATCACCGGCCCGCTGGGCATCCCTGGTGTGGCTGCGGCCTTGCTGCTGCTGAATCGCCCCTTTGGCTTTGTGGCTCTGCTGGGCGTTGTGGCCTTGATGGGCATGATTCAGCGCAATTCGGTCATCCTGATCGATCAGATCGAGAGCGGACGTGCCCAGGGCGTGCCGGCATGGGATGCGATTGTGGAAGCTGCCGTGCATCGCCTGCGCCCCATCGTGCTGACTGCAGCGGCTGCCGTACTGGCGATGATTCCGCTGTCGCGCAGCGTGTTCTGGGGCCCCATGGCTGTGGCCATCATGGGCGGTCTGATTGTGGCGACCGTGCTGACCCTGCTGGCCTTGCCCGCCATGTATGCGGCGGCTTTCCGCATCAGAAAGGACACGGCCTGAGCCTGTTCTGAAAGAAAGACCGCCAATTTTGCGGCTAGAATCTGCGTCTTGACCTCAGTAAGCGTAAATTTTCGCATTGCTGACCGCGCGGGTGGCGAAATTGGTAGACGCACCAGGTTTAGGTCCTGACGGTGGCAACACCGTGCCGGTTCGAGTCCGGCTCCGCGCACCAGACATTGGCAGTCCCTGCTGCCTCAAGCCCGTAACCCCAAGCCGTTACGGGCTTTTTCTTTTCCTGCCCTGCTTTGCAGGCGCGGCGTCAGCTTTTAAGGCAAACCCCTGTAGGGCGATGGCGGAGCCTGCGCGGCGCCTCGTTATAATGGTCGGCTTCGCCTGTTCCTGATTTGAGCAAATGCCTGGCGCCAGACGCTGGGGCAAATGACCGGGGCAGGCTCTGGAAATTTGTGGTGCCGCATGTCGTTGGGTATGCGCGCACTGTGACTTTGCGCAATACGGTGCGGGTTGCTTGGCAATCTGCACGGTCCTCATCCCTCTTAGGAAAAATCATGGCCGTTAACGTTGAAACTCTTGAAAAGCTCGAGCGCAAGATCACGCTGAGCGTGCCCCTGTCTGCGATCCAGTCTGAAGTTGATGCTCGCCTGAAGAAGGTGGCACGCACCGTGAAGATGGACGGCTTCCGTCCTGGCAAGGTGCCCATGAGCGTTGTGGCTCAGCGTTATGGCTACTCCGTGCAATACGAAGTGCTGAACGACAAGGTGGGCGAGGCTTTTGCCGCTGCCGTGAACGAAGCCGATCTGCGCGTTGCCGGTCAGCCCAAGATCACCGAGAAGGAAGGCGCTGCCGAAGGCGAAGCGCAATTCGAAGCTGTGTTCGAAGTCATGCCCGAAGTCAAGATCGGCGACCTGACTGCTGCCGAAGTGGAAAAGCTGACCACCAGCGTGGACGACGCAGCCATCGACAAGACCGTGGACATTCTGCGCAAGCAGCGTCGCACCTTCACCGAGCGCGCTGCCGGTGAAGCCGCTGTGGACGGCGACCGCGTGACTGTGGACTTCGAAGGCAAGATCGACGGCGAGACTTTCTCCGGCGGCAAGGCTGAAGACTTCCAGTTCCTGGTCGGCGAAGGCCAGATGCTCAAGGAATTCGAAGACGCAACCCGCGGCATGAAGGCTGGCGAGTCCAAGACTTTCCCCCTGGCTTTCCCTGCTGACTACCACGGTGCCGATGTGGCCGGCAAGACTGCCGACTTCCTGGTGACCGTCAAGAAGGTGGAAGCTCCCAACCTGCCCGAAGTGAACGAAGAGTTCGTCAAGACTCTGGGCGTGGAAGGCGGCTCTGTTGAAGCCCTGCGCGACGACATCAAGAAGAACCTGGAGCGCGAAGTGAAGTTCCGCGTTCAAGGCCGCAACAAGCAAGCCGTGATGGACGCTCTGGTGTCCGTGGCCGAGCTGGATCTGCCCAAGGCTTCCGTGCAGGCTGAAGTGGGCCGTCTGCTGGAAGGCGCGCGCGCCGAACTGGAACAGCGCGGCATCAAGGACGCAGCCAAGGCTGAAATCCCTGAAGACATCTTCCTGCCCCAAGCCGAGCGTCGCGTGCGTCTGGGCCTGGTGGTGGCCGAGCTGGTCAAGACCAACAACCTGCAAGCCACTGCCGAGCAGATCAAGGCTCATGTCGAAGAGCTGGCTTCCAGCTACGAGAAGCCCGAAGACGTGGTGCGCTGGTACTTCGGCGACCGCAACCGTCTGGCCGAAGTGGAGGCCGTTGTGATCGAAAACAACGTCACCGATTTCGTTCTGGCCAAGGCCAAGGTCACCGACAAGGCCGTTTCCTTCGACGAGCTGATGGGTCAGGCCTAAGGGCTGAACCTTTTATCGGTGCTTGCCCTAGGCAAGTTCCGATAACTTGAATTGCGGGGCTTGTGCTTTTGCGCGCAAGCCCCATTTTCTTTTCAGAATGCGGCTACAGTAGGCGCATAGCACTGGAGAAAACATGAGCGCATTGGATACATTGGGTTTGGGCATGGTGCCCATGGTCATTGAACAGTCGGGTCGCGGTGAGCGCTCCTATGACATTTATTCGCGTCTGCTCAAGGAGCGCGTGATTTTCCTGGTGGGCGAGGTTAACGACCAGACCGCCAACCTGGTGGTAGCCCAGTTGTTGTTCCTGGAAAGCGAAAATCCTGACAAGGACATTTCCTTCTATATCAACTCCCCCGGCGGCAGCGTGACGGCAGGCATGGCGATTTTTGACACCATGAACTTCATCAAGCCTGATGTCTCGACGCTGTGCACCGGCATGGCGGCGAGCATGGGCGCTTTCCTGCTGTCGGCCGGAGCCAAGGGCAAGCGCTATGCACTGCCCAATGCCCAGGTCATGATTCACCAGCCTCTGGGCGGTGCACGTGGTCAGGCGACCGAAATCGAAATTCATGCCCGCGAAATCATCAAGACCCGCGAGCGCCTGAACAAAATACTCGCCGAGCGTACCGGCCAGCCCCTGGAAAAGATTCAGAACGACACCGAGCGCGACTATTTCCTTTCCGCCGATGAGGCTAAGGAATACGGCCTGGTTGACCAGGTAATCAGCAAGCGTTCCTGAAATGCATAGCACCGAGCCCCATGTCTGATTGGGATTGCGGGTGCTGGCAATGAAAAACCTGGGAGTTGCTGACTGGCTCCCGGGACTTGCTCGGCGGCGTTTGTCCCTGATGGCCTACGCCGCCTTGTCTTTGGTTATCATTAATTTTCGTTTTTTCGTAACGAGGCACAGCCCCCATGGCCGATAAAAAAGGCTCTTCCACCGAAAAGAATTTGTATTGCACCTTCTGCGGCAAAAGCCAGCACGAGGTCAAGAAGCTGATCGCCGGCCCGTCCGTGTTCATCTGCGACGAGTGCATCGACTTGTGCAATGAGATCATTCGCGACGAACAGCCTGCCGCCGATGCCAAGGAAGGTCGCGGCGATCTGCCTACGCCCGCCGAAATCAAGGCCAACCTCGACAACTATGTGATCGGTCAGGAGCAGGCCAAGCGCACGCTGGCCGTGGCGGTCTACAACCACTACAAGCGCCTGAATCACAAGGACAAGGCAGGCAAGGACGATGTGGAGCTCAGCAAGAGCAATATCTTGCTGATCGGTCCCACGGGTTCGGGCAAGACCTTGCTGGCCCAAACGCTGGCGCGTCAGCTCAATGTGCCATTCGTGATGGCCGATGCCACCACGCTGACCGAGGCTGGCTATGTGGGCGAGGACGTCGAGAACATCATTCAGAAGCTGCTGCAAAGCTGTGAGTACGACGTCGAGCGTGCTCAGCGTGGCATTGTCTACATTGATGAAATCGACAAGATCTCCCGGAAGTCGGACAACCCCAGCATCACGCGCGACGTATCGGGCGAGGGCGTGCAGCAGGCGCTGCTCAAGCTGATCGAAGGCACGATGGCCAGCATTCCTCCCCAGGGTGGACGCAAGCATCCGAACCAGGACTTTCTGCAGATCGACACCACCAATATCCTGTTCATCTGCAGCGGCGCGTTCGCGGGACTGGAGAAAGTCATCGAGAACCGCACCGAGGCTTCGGGCATAGGCTTTGGCGCTACCGTCAAGAGCAAGAAGCAGCGCTCCATCTCGGAGATGTTCCTCGAGATCGAGCCTGAGGATCTGATCAAGTTCGGCATCATCCCCGAGCTGGTTGGGCGTATGCCCGTGGTGACGGCGCTGGCCGAACTCAGCGAAGACGCACTGGTACAGATCCTGACCGAGCCCAAGAATGCGCTGGTCAAGCAGTACAGCAAGCTGCTGGCCATGGAGGGTGTGGAGTTGGAGATACGCCCCGCGGCCCTGAAGGCGATCGCCCGCAAGGCCCTGGCTCGCAAGACCGGTGCCCGTGGCCTGCGCTCCATCGTCGAGCAGGCACTGATCAGCACCATGTTCGAGTTGCCAACCGCCGAGAATGTGGAAAAGGTAGTGGTGGAAGAAGCCACCATTGAAGACGGCAAGGAGCCGCTGCTGGTTTACCGCGAAGCGGCCAAAAAGGCCTGATACTGTGCTTGCGTGCAAGGCGGGCCCTCCAATGGGCTCGCTTTGTCGCCTGCGGCTGAAAGGCAATGCCCCTGAGGCGGCAAAAACAATTTGCCTCCAGGGGTTGAAATACACCGGTAAGCGGACCATCTTCCGCTGAGAAACCGAGGATACCTATGTCTGGACAAACCCCTTTGCCTTCTACCGAGCTGGACCTGCCACTGCTGCCGCTGCGCGATGTGGTGGTGTTTCCGCATATGGTGATTCCGCTGTTCGTGGGGCGTGCCAAGAGCATCAAGGCTCTGGAGCTGGCCATGGAAGGCGACCGTCGCATCATGCTGGTGGCGCAGAAGACGGCCTCCAAGGACGAGCCTGCAGCGGAAGACATGTTTGATGTGGGCTGTGTCTCCACCATCTTGCAGATGCTCAAGCTGCCCGACGGCACCGTGAAGGTGCTGGTGGAAGGCCAGCAGCGCGCGCTGGTCAAGCAGGTTGCCGACGAAGAGTCTCACTTCACGGCATCTGTGACGTCTGTGGAGCCCGAAGGCGATGCCCATGAGCAAAGCGAAATCGAAGCGTTGCGCCGTGCCGTGACTCAGCAGTTTGACCAGTACGTCAAACTCAACAAGAAAATTCCTCAGGAAATCCTGACTTCGATCGCCAGCATCGATGATGCCGGTCGTCTGACCGACACCATTGCGGCGCACCTGCCTCTCAAGCTCGAGAGCAAGCAGGCGGTGCTGGATCTGGTGGACATCAAGGAGCGTCTGGAAAACCTGTTCGAACAACTCGAGCGCGAGGTTGACATCCTCAACGTCGACAAGCGCATCCGTGGTCGTGTCAAGCGCCAGATGGAGAAAAATCAGCGCGACTTCTATCTGAATGAGCAGGTCAAGGCCATCCAGAAGGAGCTGGGCGAGGGTGAGGATGGTGCCGACATCGAGGAGATCGAGAAAAAGATCAAGCTCGCCAAGATGCCTGCCGATGCTCGCAAAAAGGCTGAGGCCGAGCTCAAGAAGCTCAAGCTGATGTCGCCCATGTCGGCTGAAGCTTCGGTGGTGCGCAACTACATCGAAGTGCTGACTGGACTGCCCTGGAGCAAGAAGACCAAGATCAAGCACAATCTGGCGAATGCCGAGGAAGTGCTGAACGAAGATCACTTTGGCCTGGAAAAGGTCAAGGACCGCATTCTCGAGTATCTTGCTGTGCAGCAGCGTGTGGACAAGGTCAAGGCGCCCATTCTGTGTCTGGTGGGTCCTCCCGGCGTGGGCAAGACCTCGCTGGGTCAGTCCATTGCCAAGGCCACAGGTCGCAAGTACGTGCGCATGGCGCTGGGCGGCATGCGAGACGAGGCGGAAATTCGCGGTCACCGCCGTACCTATATCGGCGCCATGCCTGGCAAGGTACTGCAGAGCCTGGAGAAGGTCGGTACGCGCAATCCCCTGTTCCTGCTGGACGAAATCGACAAGCTGGGCATGGACTTCCGTGGCGATCCTTCGAGCGCGCTGCTGGAAGTGCTGGACCCCGAACAGAACAACAAGTTTGGTGACCACTACGTGGAGGTCGACTTCGACCTGTCCGACGTGATGTTTGTGGCGACCTCCAACTCCATGAACATTCCTTCGGCCTTGCTGGATCGCATGGAGGTGATTCGTCTGTCGGGCTATACCGAAGACGAAAAGACCAATATTGCCATCCGCTATCTGCTGCCCAAGCAGATCACCAACAACGGCGTGAAGGACGGCGAGCTGGAAGTGACCGAAGCCGCGATTCGTGACATCGTGCGCTACTACACCCGCGAAGCGGGCGTGCGTTCGCTTGAGCGCGAGCTGTCCAAGATTTGCCGCAAGGTGGTCAAGGGCTTGCAACTTGGCAAGCTTCAGCCCAAGGTGGAGGTGAATGCCGACAACCTCAATGAATATCTGGGCGTGCGCAAGTTCAGCTATGGCCGTGCCGAGCATGCCAATCAGGTGGGGCAGGTTGTGGGTCTGGCCTGGACCGAAGTCGGCGGCGATCTGCTGACCATCGAAGCCGCCACCATGCCAGGCAAGGGTGTCATTACGCGCACAGGCTCTCTGGGCGATGTGATGAAGGAGTCGGTCGAAGCTGCTCGCACCGTGGTGCGCAGCCGCGCTCGTCTGCTTGGCATCAAGGATGAAGCCTTCGAGAAAAAGGACATCCATGTGCATGTGCCTGACGGCGCTACGCCCAAGGATGGCCCCAGCGCCGGTGCAGCGATGACGACAGCTTTTGTCTCGGCTCTCACTGGCATTCCCGTGCGAGCTGATGTGGCCATGACCGGTGAAATCACCTTGCGCGGTGAAGTCACGGCGATCGGCGGCCTCAAGGAAAAGCTGCTGGCTGCTCTGCGTGGTGGCATCAAGACTGTGCTCATTCCTGAAGAGAATGCCAAGGATTTGCAGGACATTCCCGATAATGTGAAGAGCGGTCTGGAAATCGTTCCTGTGAAATGGATCGATCAGGTTCTCAAGGTGGCGCTGGAGCGCGTGCCGGATCCTTTGACTGAGGAAGCTGTAGCTGCCGTGGCGTCCACCGATGCCAAGCCGGTAGAGGCGGCCATCAAGCATTGATGCTTGTTTGTGAAAATTGTGGCGTTTTTTCTGGGAGGGCTCAGAACTGCGCTACAATTCATCCATCGCAGCAAACAACGTTGTACAATGTTGGGCTTCGGTAGAT
>NZ_BBVD01000020.1 GCF_000964545.1 Comamonas thiooxydans
GATCAATCGGTATTCTTGATATTGCTTGCGCAGTAGTGGACATGGAAAGGATGAGCATGCAGCTGCAGGACATGTTGTATTCACAAGGCTTTGGCATTCGCCGTGTCTGCTCCGGCTTGGTGCAGCAAGGCTGGGTGGAACTGTGGAACCCGCAGACTTCTGACTGGGAGAAGGTCCTGGATTCCACCCAGCAGGTGGATCCCGAAGGTCTGCGCTTCAAGGTGCAAGGCGTGGAGTGGGAGTATCACGAGCTGGGTTATGTGCTGCTGAACAAGCCTGCTGGCACCGAATGCTCGCAAAAGCCATCGGCCTATCCCAGCATCTACACCTTGCTGCCAGCTCCGCTGCGTCAACGACCCAACAAAGGGGCGGTGCAAGGTGTTCAGGCGGTGGGGCGCCTGGATCAGGATACGACGGGCATGCTGCTGCTCAGCGACGATGGCCAGTTCATCCACCGCATGTCGTCGCCCAAAAAGCATGTCTCCAAGGTTTATCGGGTGACTTGCAAGCATCCAGTGGATGCCAAGCAGATACAGCGGCTGCTGGATGGTGTCGTGCTCGATGATGATCCCAAGCCCGTCAAGGCAGCGGCCTGCGAGCAGGTGGATAGCCATGTGCTGGATCTGACGCTGACCGAGGGCAAGTATCACCAGGTCAAGCGCATGATTGCGGCTGTGAGCAACCGGGTCGAAGGTCTGCATCGCAGAAGAATCGGCGGCATGGAGTTGCCCGCAGAGCTGGAGCCTGGCCAATGGCGCTGGCTTACGGCGGATGAGCTGGAATTGTTCAAGCCGGGCAAGTAGGGCAGAGAAAGATAAAAAGCCTGCTGGCTTGCGCCAGCAGGCTTTTTGATTGGGGACACGGTAAATCAGTGTCTCTGCGCAGGGAGCATGGACGTCTGCTGGAGCTTGCCCGAGGCTTGCAGCGCAGCGCCGGGCAGGAATTCGATGCCGGTGCGGCGCACCAGCTCCGTGTAGCTGATGGGCTCGGTGACACGGGCCGCATCATCATTGGCCTGCCAGTGCGCCCAGGCACGCTGGCTCTGAGCGTCATAAACCAGCTTGTAGAGAAAGCTGGGCACACGCACCTGGTTGTGGCCGACGGAGGCTGCATTGGTATCAAAGACCGGGCCGGTGATGATGTAGACATCGCCCTGAGCCCGTTGCGCATAGCTGCGCGTGTCTTTTTCGATGCGGGCCCAGGGGCCGCCGTTCTGCTTGATGGACTGGGGCACCATATTGGCCAGCGAGAAGCTCTGGGCCATAGCCTGTGGGGTCGGCATGTCGCCAGCGGGAGCCATGTGGCCGCGTGAGTAGCCGGAACGCTTGTAGTCGTCCAACTCGGCGCGTTCATCACGAGGCAGGCGGGCATCGCTGTAGAACTTGTTGGTGCGCTTTTCGTCGGCATCGGCGACCAGGGCCTTGTTCAGGCGTTGGGCGACGAAGACGGGCGTCTTGCTCTGGCCGCTGTGCAGCACGGCAAAAGCGTCATAGCACAGCGCACGCAGCTTGGGCTGATCGCTGAGCACGGGGGCCTTGCCATTGGCAAAGAACTGCGGGCATTGCTCAAAGCCCTGGGTGCTGCGCGTGGGATTGCTGACCTGGATGAGCGATGCGGGGCTGGCCGCTGCCGAGGGGACAGGCATCCGGGCGGAGCAGGCCACACTGCCGATGGCCAGCATTGCGATGCCGGCATGGCGCAGCCATAGTGGGGATCGTGAGGAGAAAGAGGAGTGTGGTGCTGAAAAAGCGGAAGACATGCGCGAAGAAGGCCGAGGAAGATGAAAAGAGTGCCAGCAGCCCAGGCGCAAGAGCGAGTCTGGCCGTCATCGAGGAGGAGTGATTGCTACTTGAATAAGAGCTGCTTGCGCAAGATTTGAAAGCTTTTCAAGGTGAAAGTTTCCTGAAAAGCTTTGTAATAAAGCGCTAAATGCTCATATTTTATGAGAGGTGGACTTTGCCACAGTCCTGTCCCTGCTTACGTCGCCAAGCTTCGGATCCCTGAGGGCGTTCCATGCATGAGCAGGATCTGCAGCGCGGCTTGGGTTTGCAGATGCAGCTGTTTGAGCGCCTCATCTTTCTGAGGCGGCAAAATGTACTGGCCCTGTGCGTTCCTGGCATAGGGCTTGCCCAGAATGTCGGCCATGTCGATCTGGTAGTAGCTGCGGTCGCCATACGGCCGCTTGCCGTCGATATAGGGCAAGGGCCAGATCGCCTGGCCGTCTTCCTCCTCGGCCAAGACATAAGGCAGGTCATCGGTACCGACTTCTCGCCACAGGGCGGCATGCAGCAGCGTCAGGTGTTCGGGACGAAAGTCGAAGCTGCTGTCTGGCGCCTGACCTGAGAAGTCGGGCGGCAAGGCATAGCGACCGGGCGCCAAGGTGGCGGTGGCCACAAACTGCGGCAGCCAAAGGCAGACCTCGGCCAGGAGCCTGGTGGCCAGAGCAGGATCGTGAATGCGCAGCACCTGCTGGGCCGTGTCGAGGGTGGACAGATCGCCGCCGAAGGGCTGCACAGGATTGAAGCCGGGTGCCCCAGACTCTACGGGCATCCACTGCACCCGCAGCAGGCGCATCAGCTGCAGATGCTGGGCGCTCAGCGGCGGCAGCGCCTGGCTGAAGACCATCTGGATCACGGCTCGACGTTCGGTACTGCCCTGACGCTTGCGCAGCCACGACCAACTCAAGGCGCCGGTTGCCGCAACTGCCAGGGTGGAGAGTGTGGAGATCAGCAGCCTGCGCTTCATGCGCGAAGGTTTTCAGTCATCAATGGACGCGCTCCAGCGGTCGCCCCAGCCGCTGTTGTGCTGCACGCGGTCGATTTCGCGGCGGTCGCGCTTGGTGGGGCGGCCGGTGTGCTGGGCCGCCAGTGCTTCGGCGGGCTCAGGTGCCAGACGGCGCTGCTCGGCCAGCTGTTCGCGCTGGGCAATGCTTTGCGCCGTTTCCTGGTATAGCTGTTGGGCCACGGGTGCCGGGCCACGCATGCCGCTCAGCCCGCGCACTATGACTTCCCTGGGAATATTGCCCTGGCGCAGGTGGATGTGGTCGCCCGGGCGGATTTCACGCGAGGCCTTGGCATTGGCGTTGTTGACCGTGACCCGGCCCTTGCCAATCTCCTCCACAGCCAGGCTGCGGGTCTTGTAGAACCGCGCGCACCACAGCCATTTGTCCAGACGCATGGATTCAGTTTCACTCATATCGGTATTTTGCGGCGTGAAGGGATGGCGATTCAAGTCAGAGCAGTATCCATGTCCTGGGCATCGCCATTGTGCAGGGGCAGTTGAATCAGTGCCTGCAGGCCACGCACGCGGCCGAGTTCGTCGTGCAGGTTGCGCAGCTCGATCTGGCCGCCCAGGGTCTGCACGATCTCCTGGCAGATGGCCAGGCCCAGGCCCGAGCCGCTGCGCGTATTGCCCGCCGAAAAGGGCTGGAACAGTCGCTGAGCCAGTTCATCGTCGATGCCGCTGCCGCTGTCTTCGATACTCAGCTGCGCCATGCCGTCGTGCGCGCGCACATCGATCTGCAGACTTCCGTGCCTGGGGGTGTGGCGTATGGCGTTGTGCAGCAGGTTGCGGGTCAGCTCGCGCAGCATCCATTCATGGGCGGCCACGCAGCAGGCCTGGGTTTCGATGCCGAAGTCCATGTCGTGATCGGCAATCAGCGGCGACAGCTCCAGCGCCACGTCGCGCACGATATCGTCGAGCTGGGCGAGCATGGCGCTGCTCTGGTTGCTGTCTTCCTGGCGCAGCTGCTCGACCTTGGCCAGGGCCAGCATCTGATTGGCGACGCGGGTGGCGCGGTCCACCGTGTCGTCAATCTCGGCAAAGGCCTGGACCGGTGGAATATCGCCGCGCTTGGCTGACTGAACCTGAACCTTGAGCACGGCCAGCGGCGTGCGCAGCTGGTGCGAGGCGTCGCGCACAAAGCGCTTCTGATTGCTCAGCAGGCCTTGCAGGCGCTGCATGGTCTGGTTGGTGGCTTCCAGCAGGGGCTGGACTTCGCGCGGGACCTCGGGCGCAGCCAGCGGACTCAGATCCCCCTGGGCACGGCCTTGCAGGTCCTGGCTGAGCTGGCGTATGGGCTGGGTGGCGCGCTGCACCACGATGATCACGATCAGGGCGACGACCAGCACCAGCAGGGCTTGACGAATCAATGTGTCACGCAGAATCTGCAAGGCCAGGGATTCGCGCAGTTCCAGGGTTTCGGCCACCTGGATCACGGCCATGCCGCGTCCGTTGGCGCTGGCAACCGGCTGCAGCAGCACGGCCACGCGCACGGGGTGACCGCGAAACTCGTCGTCGTAGAAGTCCACCAGCGCCGCATAGGGCGGGCGCTGCGGAATCCTGCCGTTCCAGACTGGCAGTTCCTCGAAGCCGGAGATCAACTGTCCATCCAGCGTGGAGACGCGGTAGAACATGCGGCTCTGGTTGTCAGCCTCGAAAATTTCCAGTGCCGAATAGGGAACGATGGCGCGCAACTGTGCCTGATCGTCGTATCCCGTGACGCCGATTTGCTCGCTGATGCTTTTGGCCGAGGCCAGCAGGGTTCTGTCGTAAGCCGTGTGCAGCGATGCCAGGGTTTGCTGATAGAGGCTCCAGGCGTTGAGGGCAATCAGCGCCAGCACAGGCAGCAAGATGCCGGTGAGCAGCAGGCGCCGCAGCGACCAGGCCGTCTTGAGCCGCGCTTTGGCCGCAGCGGCTGTCATGCGGCCGCCTCGGCCTTGACCAGATAGCCCAGTCCGCGCAGCGTGACCAGTTGCACGCCGGTGCCGCCCAGCTTTTTGCGCAGCCGGTAAGCCACGACTTCCACGGCCTCGTATTGCACATCGACCTCGCCGGGGAAGACCAGACTGAACAGCCGCTCCTTGGTGACCGCATGGCCGGGGCGGGCCAGCAGCGCATGCATCATGGACAGCTCGCGCGGGGTCAGCTCCAGGACCTTGTCGTCGAGATAAATGGCGCCGCTTTCCTTTTCATAGCGCAATGCGCCCAGGGTGATAACTTCAGAGGCCGATCTGGGTGTGAAGCTATCCTGGCTGCGGCGCAGCAGGGCGCGCAGGCGTGCTTCCAGTTCGTCGAGGTCAAAGGGCTTGGCCAGATAGTCGTCGGCACCGGCGTTCAGCCCCATGACGCGGTCGCCCACGGTGCCACGTGCCGTCAGTATCAGTACCGGTGTGCGCAGGCCCAGGGCCCGGGCGCGCTCCAGCACCTGCAGGCCGTCGAGGCCGGGCAGGCTCAGGTCCAGCACCACGGCATCGGGTTCGCGGGTCTGCCAGTGAGCAAGGGCACTGGGGCCGTCGGCCGCCACATCCACATGCAGCCCGCGGCGCATCAGGGTGCGCTGCAGCGTGGTGCGCATGGCGGAATCATCTTCAACAAGCAGTAATTGCATGGGGCCGAACATAGCACTGCGCTGCGAATGCGAAGACAAGTCGTGAAACTACCGGGCTTGCTTAAGGGATAGCCCTAGGTGATTGGACAGCCGTTTGACAGGCAGGCTGTCCATGATTGCATTCACCAACTACATAAGGAGTACATCATGCGTCGTGATACGTTTCTGAAGTCTCTGGCAGCCCTGGCGGCGGCCGGTGCTTTGCCCCTGTCGGCCCAGGCAGCGGCAGCCATCAAGATGATGCTGCCCGCCAACCCTGGTGGCGGCTGGGACACGACAGGCCGTGCCCTGGGCAAGGCCTTGCAGGACGCAGGTGTAGCTTCTTCCGTCACCTATGACAACAAGGGTGGCGCTGCCGGCGCCATCGGTCTGGCCCAGTTCGTCAACGGCAGCAAGGGCGATCCCAATGCCATGATGGTCATGGGCGCCGTGATGCTGGGCGGCATCATTACCGGCAAGCCTCCCGTCAACCTGAGCCAGGCCACGCCTTTGGCGCGCCTGACCAGCGAGTACAACGTGTTTGTGCTGCCCGCCAATTCGCCCTACAAGAACATGGCGGAAGTGGTGGCCCAGCTCAAGAAGGACCCTGGCTCCATCAAGTGGGGCGGTGGCTCGCGCGGCTCCACCGAACACATTGCTGCGGCCATGATCGCCCGTGAAGTGGGTGTGGACCCAGCCAAGATCAACTACGTGGCTTTCCGTGGGGGCGGCGAGGCCATCTCCGCCATTCTGGGCGGCAACGTCACCGTGGGCGGCAGCGGCTTCAGCGAGTTTGCGGAATACATCGCAACCGGCAAGATGAAGCCCATCGGCGTGACTTCGGCTCAACGCCTCAAGGGTGCGGCCTCCAGCATTCCCACGCTCAAGGAGCAGGGCATCAATGTGGAAATCGGCAACTGGCGCGGTGTGTATGGCGCGCCCGGCATTTCCAAGGCCCAGCGCGACGAACTGGTCGCCCAGATCGAAAAAGCCACCAAGAGCAAGGCCTGGGCCGAAGCGCTGCAGAAGAACGACTGGACACCTGCCTGGCTGGGCGGCGATGCCTTTGGCAAGTTCGTGGATGACGAGTTCGCCAGCCTGCGCGCCACCATGGCCAAGTCCGGCATGATCTGATGATCACCAGGCCGCTGCGTTCTGCAGCGGCCTCTGGCGCGTGAACATGCTCCAGGGACATGGTACAGGGCTGGCGACTTCAGCCCTGATCGCGTTGTGTCCTGCTGTTTTCCCCCGCACTGATTGATGGCCTGCCCCTGACGGCGCAAGCCAGGGTTTGTGCAACCCCATGATGCCGTGAGAGCTGCTGGCAAGTTTGCTCTGACGGGTTCCGAAAACCATTGAAATCAAACACATTCATCATGTCTGATTCATTCCAAGATCTGGCCCGGGCAGCGGAGGCCGCACAGGTTTCGGCCTATGCAGACCCCGATGAGCCGCAAAGCCCCAATGTACCGTCCAAAAGAGCGCAAACCATTGTCGGTTCGGGCGTGCTGCTGGTCGCTGTCGGCCTGGCTGTCGGCGCACTGCAGATTCCTTCCGATTCGGGATATGGCGGCGTCGGCCCCAACTTTCTGCCCTGGCTGTGCGCCATCGTGCTGGCCGTTTGCGGTGCGCTGTTGATCTGGGAAGCTCGGAGCGGCGGCTTTCGCCATGCGGCGGATCCTGGCGGCCATGCCAAGGCCGATATATTGTCTTTTGTCTGGGTTTCTGCAGGTCTGCTGATCAATGCGGCTTTGATTGGAACCGTCGGCTTTATCTTCAGCTGCACGATTTGCTATGTCTTGGCCGTGCAGGGCCTGCGCCGCGCCGCGCATCAGCCTCAGGCCTCTGAAATCGGTACCTGGGTGAAGGATGTGATCACTGGCTTGCTGATTTCAGCGCCCGTTTTCTGGATGTTTACTCAGTTCCTGGCAATCAATCTGCCTGGCTTGACTCAGACGGGGTGGCTGTAATGGATATCTTCAATGCTTTGATGGCAGGCTTTGCCACCGCCATCACGCCCGTCAATCTGTTGTGGGCTCTGGTGGGCTGTGCCCTGGGTACGGCTGTGGGCGTGCTGCCCGGTATCGGCCCGGCCGTGGCAGTGGCCATGCTGCTGCCCATCACCGCCAAGGTGGATGTGACGGCATCCATGATCTTTTTTGCCGGCATTTACTACGGTGCCATGTATGGCGGCTCGACCACCTCGATTTTGCTGAACACGCCCGGCGAAACGGCGTCCATGGTCACGGCCATGGAGGGCAACAAGATGGCCAAGAGCGGCCGAGCGGGCGCGGCGCTGGCAACCGCCGCCATCGGCTCGTTTGTCGCGGGGACCTTTGCCACCGTGGTGGTGACCCTGTTCGCTCCCTATGTCGCTGACTTTGCCGTGAAGCTGGGCCCGCCCGAGTACTTCATGCTGATGGTGCTGGCCTTCACCACCGTGAGCGCCGTGCTGGGCCAAAGCTCGCTGCGCGGCATGACGGCGCTGTTTGTCGGCCTGGCTGCAGGCTGCATCGGCATGGATCAGATCTCCGGTGCCGCGCGCTATACCGGCGGCAAGATGGAACTGCTGGACGGCATCGACATCGTGCTGGTGGCAGTGGGTCTGTTTGCCGTGGCTGAAGTGCTGTATGCCGCCATGTATGAAGGCAAGGTCGAGGAGTCGCAGAACAAGCTGACCCGTGTGCACATGACCAAGCGTGACTGGAAGCGTTCCTGGCCCGCCTGGATGCGCGGCACGCTGCTGGGTACACCGTTTGGCTGCATTCCCGCTGGCGGCACCGAGATCCCGACCTTTCTGAGCTACGCGACCGAGAAGAAGCTGGCCAAGGGCGAAGACAAGGCCGAGTTCGGCGGCAAGGGCGCCATCGAAGGCGTGGCCGGTCCGGAGGCTGCCAACAATGCCACCGTGACCGCAGCCCTGATTCCGCTGCTGACGCTCGGTATTCCCACCAGCAACACCACGGCCGTGCTGCTGGGCGCCTTCCAGAACTACGGTATCAACCCCGGCCCCCAGCTGTTCACCAGCTCGGCGGCCCTGGTCTGGGCGCTGATTGCCTCGCTGTACATCGGCAACGTGATGCTGCTGGTGCTCAACCTGCCCATGGTGGGTCTGTGGGTCAAGCTGTTGAAGATTCCGCGTCCTCAGCTGTATGCCGGCATCTTGATCTTTGCAACGGTCGGTGCCTACGGCATGCGCCAGAGCGCGTTCGATCTGTTCCTGCTCTACGGCATTGGCTTGCTCGGTGTGATTATGCGCCGCTTCGACTTCCCCACCGCTCCCGTGGTGGTGGGCATGATCCTCGGCCCCTTGGCGGAAGCGCAGATGCGCAATGCAGTGTCGATTGGCGAAGGCAGCTGGTGGATCTTCCTGCAGCGCCCCATGTCGCTGACGCTGATCATCATCGTGCTGGCCGTACTGATCATTCCCCGTGTGCTCAAGCGCCTGTCGGAGGCCAAGCAGGCCCGGGAGGCAAGCGCCGCCTGAGTCCCGTTTCCTAGCCTGCTGCGGGTGCTGTACGCATGGAGCCCGTTGCATTCATATCCCCTGTTCGGTGAGCTGGACAGGGGATTTTTTTATGGAGGCCGGCTAAAGCATTGCTTTGAATGCGCTAGCTGGAGGTCTGTGCCGATGGTTTTGGGGCAATGTCGCCCTACCATGGCGCAATGATGGAAATGAGCCAACGGCTACCCAACGATTTCGCTTGCGAGCTGCCCGACGATGCCGACGGCATCTATGCATTGGCGGCACGGTCCATGTTTCAGCTGTTCTCGTCAATGAGCCAGGGCATGTTTCTGGTCGACAGAAGCGGGCGCATTGTCTGGGTCAACAAAGGCTACGAGCGTTTTTTGCCACGCCTGGGAGTAGCCGGTGTGGGCGATTTTCTCGGGCATAAGGTGGAGGAGGTCATCCCCAACACGCAGATGCGCAGCGTGTTGGAGACCGGCAAGCCGGTCCTGATCGATCTACTGACCAATAGCGCCGGAACCTTTGTCGTCAGCCGCCTGCCGCTGCATGACGATGAAGGTGGCGTGATCGGTGCCATCGGCATTGTGCTGTTCGATCAGCCCGAGACGACCTTGCAGCCGCTGATCAGCAAGTTTGCGATGCTGCAGCGCGATCTCGATGAAGCGCGGCGCGAGCTGGCTGCCCAGCGCAGCCGCAGCCTGCAGGCGTCCGTACAGGGTTCGCGCCGCAGCAAATACAGCTTTGCCAGCTTTGTGGGCAGCAGCCCGGCTGCGGTCGAGGTCAAGCGCCAGGCGCGACGGGCGGCCCAGTCCATGAGTCCGGTGCTGCTGTTGGGCGAGACCGGTACTGGCAAGGAGGTGCTGGCCCATGCCATCCATGCCGCATCGGCGCGGTCTGCCGGTCCTTTTGTGAGCGTCAATATCGCGGCCATTCCCGAAACGCTGCTGGAGGCCGAATTCTTCGGCGTGGCTCCGGGCGCATTCACCGGAGCCGACCGCAAGACGCGCGATGGCAAGTTCAAGCTCGCCGATGGCGGCACCCTGTTTCTCGACGAAATCGGCGACATGCCCGCCAGTCTGCAGGCCAAGCTGCTGCGGGCCTTGCAGGAGGGAGAGATCGAGCCGCTGGGCTCCAACCAGATCGTGCATTTCGATGTACGCGTGGTGGCCGCCACCTCTCGGGATCTGCTGCAGATGGTGCGCGACGGGCGTTTCCGGGAAGACCTGTTCTACCGGCTGCATGTGTTGCCCGTGCGCGTGCCGCCGCTGCGCGAGCGCAGCAGCGATATCCCGGCCCTGGTGGAAATGCTCTGCGAGGACCTGGCGCTGCGCAATGACATGGTTCCACCGGAGCTGGGAAAGGGGGCGCTGGAATTGCTGGTCGCACAGGCCTGGCGCGGCAATATTCGTGAACTGCGCAATGTGCTGGAGCAAGCAGCCATGCGCTGCGATGACTCGCACATTGATGCCGGCCTGCTGGCACAGGTGCTGCGCTCGTCCGGGGTAGAGCTGCAGGTTCCGCACCGGCAGCCCTTGGCGCAGGAACCCATGGCTACGACGGGCGATTTGCTCAAGCCGCTCGCCGAACAAATGGCCGAGCTCGAAGCCCGTGCGATAAGGGCCGCGATGCAGGCTCATGGAGGCAACAAGCTGGCCGTTGCAAGGACGCTCGGCATATCGCGCGCCAAGCTCTACGACCGGCTCGAGAAGCTGAATTTCTGAGCCATGCTAGGGATTGCCCTTGGTGGGTAGGACTTGGTTTGTTTTTATAGTTATAAAAAATATCTAATTTAAGTCCGGAGACAGCATGGCATTGGTACAAGGGCAGGAGTTGTGGAGGCCCACGCAGAAGCAGCAGGAGCAAAGCGGCCTGTGGCATTACATGGACTGGCTGCGCGACAGCCGTGGCCATGACTTCTCCGACTATGAAGCGCTGTGGCAATGGTCGGCGACGGATATCGAAGGCTTCTGGCGCTCCGTCTGGGACTATTTCGACATTCAGGCCGATGGTGACCCGACGCAGGTGCTGGCCGGCCGCAAGATGCCGGGTGCCGAGTGGTTTCCCGAAACCCGGCTCAACTATGCCGAACACATCTTCCGTCAGGCCAGCGACCAGCGTCCGGCCATCATTGCGCGCTGCGAGGGCCAGACCCCGGTCGAAGTCTCCTGGCAACAGCTGCAGCGCGATGTGGGCGCCCTGGCGGCAAGCCTGCGCGGTCTGGGCATAGTGCGTGGCGATCGCGTGGTGGCCTATCTGCCCAATGTGCCTCAGACCGTGGTGGCGTTTCTGGCCTGTGCCAGCATCGGCGCCATCTGGTCCAGCTGCGCGCCGGAGATGGGGGTATCCGTGGTGCTGGACCGCTTCCAGCAGATCGCACCCAAGCTGATCTTTGCCACCGACAGCTATACCTATGCCGGCAGGCAGTTCGATCGCCGTGAAGTGCTGGACGAGGTGCTCCAGGGTCTGCCCGATATTGCCCGGGTGATTCATGTGCCGGGGCCCTTGTTCGGCAGCGATGCCGAACACGCGGCCGTGCCCTGGCGTGACTGCATGAGTTGGGCCGATGCAACGTGCCATGCAGCGCCGCTGCAGTTCGAGCGCCTGCCGTTCTCCCATCCGCTGTGGGTGGTGTACTCCTCGGGAACCACCGGCCTGCCCAAGGCCATGGTGCACAGTCATGGCGGCATCGTGCTCACCCATCTCAAAACCAATCGCCTGCAGCACGACGTGTTGCCCGGCGATCGTTTCATGTTCCTGGGCAGCACGGGCTGGATTGTCTGGAACCTGATGATAGGCAGCCTGCTGGCTGGCGCGACCGTGGTTCTGTCCGATGGCAACCCAACGGCGCCGAGCGACGATGCGCTCTGGGACTTCATCGACCAATACCAGGTCAGCATCTTCGGTTGCGGTGCGGCCTTCCTCACCAAGAGCATGAAGGATGGCGTCTCGCCGAAGAAGGGGCGCCAGTTCGAGAAGCTGCGTGCCATCAACTCCACGGGCTCGCCGCTGCCTCTCGATGCCTATGCCTGGGTCTACGAGAACGTCAAAAGAGATCTGTGGCTGGCCTCGATCAGCGGGGGCACGGATATCGCCTCGGGCTTTGTGGCCTGCGCGCCCATACTGCCCGTCAACGCGGGCGAGATCCAGTGCCGCGAACTGGGCGTGGCCGCCCATGCCTTCAACGAACAGGGGCAGAGCGTGGTCGGCGAAGTCGGCGAACTGGTGATTACCGAGCCCATGCCCTCCATGCCCGTGTTCTTCTGGAACGACAAGAGCGGGGCGCGCTACCACGACAGCTATTTCGACGTGTTTGCCGGCTGCTGGCGCCATGGTGACTGGATCGAGTTCAGCGAGCGCGGCACGGCCGTGATCTACGGACGCTCGGACAGCACCATCAACCGCTTCGGCATACGCATGGGCACGGCGGAGATCTACCGTGTCGTCGAGGAGCTCGACGCCGTCAAGGACAGCCTGGTGGTCGACCTTGAATATCTGGGTCGACCTTCCTTCATGCCGCTGTTCGTGACTCTGGCCGAAGGCCAGGCATTGACGGGCGAGCTGACCGCCCAGATCAAGAACGCCATCAAGACCAAGGCTTCGGCACGTCATGTGCCCAATGTGGTGGTTCAGGTGGCCGAGATTCCGCGCACCCTCACCGGCAAGAAGATGGAGGTGCCGGTGCGCAAGCTGCTGCTGGGCGCGGACGCGGCCAAGGTGGCCAGCCCCGATGCCATGGCCAATCCATCCAGCATTGATTTCTTCATTCAATTTCGAGAGCAGGTACCGCAGGCGTGACAGGCGCTTGAGGCTGATTTGACTCAATACCCAAAGCAGACCCACCCATGAACCATCAAGATCTGATCGCCATCGATTTCCACACCCATGCGGAAGTCAGCTGCCGCAATCCCTTTGACAGCTACGGCGAGGAGTACGACCGCGCGGCCGACAAATACTTCGGCAGCTCATTGCGCCCGACGATCGCCGAAACCATTGCCTATTACCGCGAGCGCAAGATCGGTCTGGTGATGTTCACGGTGGACAGCGAGGCGCAACTGGGTCGCCGCCGCATCCCCAACGAAGAGATCGCCGATGCCGCGCGCGAGAACAGCGACATGATGGTGGCGTTCGCCAGCATCGACCCGCACAAGGGCAAGATGGGCGCGCGCGAGGCCGAGCGCCTGATCACCGAATGCGGCGTCAAGGGCTTCAAGTTCCATCCCACAGTGCAGGGCTTCCATCCCTATGACCGCATGGCCTGGCCCATCTACGAGGTCATCAACCACTACAAGCTGCCCGCCATCTTCCACACCGGCCACAGCGGCATCGGCAGCGGCATGAAGTGCGGCGGCGGTCTGCGCCTGGCCTACAGCAACCCCATGCTGCTGGACGACGTGGCTGTGGACTTCGGCGATATGCAGATCGTCATGGCCCATCCCAGCTTTCCCTGGCAGGACGAGGCGATCTCGGTGGCGCTGCACAAGCCCAATGTCTGGATCGATCTTTCGGGCTGGAGTCCCAAGTATTTCCCCAAGCAGCTGGTGCAGTACGCCAACACCCTGCTCAAGGACCGTGTGCTGTTCGGCAGCGACTTCCCGCTGATCACGCCCGAGCGCTGGATGAAGGACTTCGAGGTCGCCGGCTTCAAGCCCGAGGTCATGCCCGGCATTCTCAAGGACAACGCCGTGCGGCTGCTGGAGCTGGACAGAAAACGCGATGCCGCATGAAAAAAGGATCACTCCGGTGATCCTTTTTTCATGGCGGATTGAACAAAGCCAGAGACGAGCCCTAAGGCGGTTGTTGATTTGTATTGAAATCAGTCACTGTCTGAATTAAAGACATTTATTGCCTGATTTTCAGTCGATATGGAGCTGCGTATGGCGGCTCCTCAGAGGAAAACCGGACTGGCACGAAGACTGCTGTCTGCACACCATAGAAAGACAAGCGGACACACCGCATCCATCCTCAAGGAGACAACACATGCACAAGCGCAGCCTGCTGCAGGCGGCCGTTCTGGCGGCCATGGTGGTTCATGTTCCCGGCGCCCTGGCGCAATCCGAAATCCGCATTGCCCATGTCTACAGCAAGACCGGGCCGCTGGAGGCCTACGGCAAGCAGACCCAGGCCGGGCTGCTGATGGGGCTTGAATATGCCACGGGCGGCAGCATGACGGTGGCAGGCAAGAAGCTGGTGCTTATCGAAAAGGATGACCAGGGCAAGCCCGATCTGGGCAAGAGCCTGCTGGCCGCAGCCTATTCGGACGACAAGGCAGATCTGGCTGTCGGCCCCAGCGCGTCGGGCGTGGCGCTGGCCATGCTGCCCGTGGCCGAGGAGTACAAGAAGATCCTGATCGTCGAGCCCGCCGTGGCCGATTCCATCACCGGCGACAAGTGGAACAAGTACATCTTCCGCACGGGCCGCAACTCCAGCCAGGACGCGATCAGCAATGCCGTGGCCATCGACAGGCCCGGCGTGACGATTGCGACGCTGGCCCAGGACAATGCCTTCGGTCGCGATGGCGTCAAGGCCTTCAAGGAAGCGGTCAAAAAAGGCAAGCTGGTGCATGAGGAGTACCTGCCCGCCGCCACCACCGATTTCACGGCCGGGGCCCAGCGCCTGATCGACAGGCTCAAGGATGTTCCGGGCAGGAAGGTGATCTGGATTGTCTGGGCCGGTGCCGGCAACCCCTTCAAGATCGTCGACATGGACCTCAAGCGCTACGGCATCGAGATCGCCACGGGCGGCAACATACTGCCCGCCATGGCGGCCTACAAGAATCTGCCGGGCATGGAGGGCGCCACCTACTATTACTTCGGCATTCCCAAGAACCCGGTGAACGAAGCCATGGTCTCCATGAGTTACAAGCAGTTCAAGGCTCCGCCGGACTTCTTCACGGCGGGCGGTTTCTCGGCCGCCATGGCCATCGTCACGG
>NZ_BBVD01000019.1 GCF_000964545.1 Comamonas thiooxydans
ACGGCTGTGCCCGAACTGGTCAACGCGCTGTAATTTGGCGCACATCAAAAGAGGGGCTTCAAGCCCCTCTTTTTCCATGGGCGCCTGGCTCGTACAGGTCAGGTCATCAACAATAATTCGGCAGCTGCATGGGCGCTTCAGACCCACTGCATTGATGGAGAGGGAGACTCTGAATGAATCGCAAGCATTGGGTGTTGGCGCGAGCCGGTTTGGTCGCCATGTGTGCAGGTGCTGTTTTGGTGGCACAGGCCTGGACGGTAGGGCAGGTGGCCCCGATGTCGGGGGCCGAAGCCAGTCAGGGGCGGGCCTATGCGCAGGGCATGCGTCTGTACTTTGACCAGGTCAACAAGGCCGGTGGTGTGCAGGGCCAGCCTGTGGAACTGGCCGTGCTCGATGATGTAGGCCATCCCGAAGAGACCGTGACCAAGACGCGCAAGCTGCTGAGCGAATCCAAGCCCGTGGTGCTGGCAGGCTATTTCGGCAATCGCAATCTCTTGGCCTTGCTGGAGAGCAGGGCTCTGGATGGCTCGCAGATTCCGCTGGTGGGTTATCAGAGCACGGATACCCGTGTGCTGGCATCACCCCAGATGTTCTCCACGCGTGCAGGGCTTGTCGAGCAGATCGCAAAGATTTCCACCCACCTGGCCACCGTAGGCATCACGCGGCTGGCGTTGGTGTTCGAGGAGCGTCCCGATGCACAGGAGCTGACGGCCTTGGTGACCAAGGCCGTGAACCCCAGCGGGGCCAAGCTGGTCGCATCGGCCATGCTTAAGAGCCGAGGTGGCTCGGACAAGGCTGTGCAGGAACTGCAGGCTGCGAAGACTTCGCCTCAAGCCATCCTGTTGGTGGCTTCCAGCCCTGCCACGGCGGCATTTGTCGAGGCATATCGCATGGAGGGCGGTACCGCCCAGGTCTATGCCACGGCCGAGGCCGATATCGAGCAGTTGGCCAAGCGTCTTCCTGTGGAGTACATGAGCGGTCTGTCGATTGCCCAGGTGGTGCCCAGTCCCTACAAGGTCTCGGGCAAGCTCAACAAGGAGTTTCGCGACGCGACGATTGCTGCGGGCAAGTCCCTGGACGTTCCGGTGAGCTTTGCGATGATGGAAGGCTTTGTGAATGCCAAAGTCATCGTGGAGGCCATGCGTCGCAGCCAGCCGGTGACGCCGGAAAAAATGAGTGCTGCCTTGCGCGGACTGGAGTCTTATGACCTGGGCGGCTACTGGGTGAACTTCAAGCCCGGGCAAGTGGGATCCAAATATGTGGACCTGTCCATCGTCAATGCCGCCGGGCGTGTGACGCAGTAAGAAACCAAGGCCTGATGCAGCACCGCGCCCAGGCCTTTTTTGCGGCCGCTCCCATCACGATGATCCTCCGTGCACAGAGAAGGCAAAAACTGTTGCCCTGGGGACAGGGAGTGGCGCCATGGCAGGCGAAACTGGCCAAAGGCCAGTCGGACGGCTTCACCGTCGGCACAGGGGTGCAAACAGTGAGCCGTCCTTCGAACTGCTTCTGAAATAAGAGCTGCCTGCGTATCTGGAACAAACGCTGCAGCCCTTTTTTATTGATAAAACGAAGAAGGAGACAACATATGTCCAAGCTGCCACCCGCCCTCAAAAAGCTGGCTCTGCCTGTCATCGGCTCGCCGCTTTTCATCATCAGCAATCCCAAGCTTGTCATCGAGCAGTGCAAGGCCGGTATCGTCGGCTCCATGCCTTCTCTCAATGCCCGCCCGGCCGAGCAGCTGGAGGACTGGCTGGCAGAGATCACCGAGACTCTGGCGGCCTGGGACAAGGCCCATCCCGATCGCCCTTCGGCACCATTCGCCATCAATCAGATCGTGCACAAAAGCAATGACCGTCTGGAGCACGACATGCAGGTCTGCGCTAAGTACAAGGTGCCCATCATCATCACCAGCCTGGGTGCGCGTGAAGATGTGAATCAGGCCGTGCATGGCTGGGGCGGTGTGGTGCTGCACGACATCATCAACAACAAGTTTGCTCGCAAGGCCATTGAAAAAGGTGCCGATGGCCTGATCGCCGTGGCAGCCGGTGCTGGCGGCCATGCGGGTGTGAAGAGCCCATTTGCCCTGGTGCAGGAAATTCGCCAATGGTTTGACGGCCCTCTGGCGCTGTCCGGCTCGATTGCCACGGGTGGCTCGATTCTGGCGGCCCAGGCCATGGGTGCGGACTTTGCCTATATCGGATCGGCCTTCATTGCCACCGACGAGGCGCGCGCCGTAGAAGCCTACAAGCAGGCGATCGTCGAGGGCAGCTCCGACGACGTGGTCTACAGCAATCTGTTCACAGGCGTGCATGGCAACTATCTGGCACCTTCGATTCGTGCGGCCGGTCTGGATCCGGAAAACCTGCCCGAATCAGACCCCAGCAAGATGAATTTTGGCGGCGGTGCGCAAAAGGCCTGGAAAGATATCTGGGGCTGTGGCCAGGGTATCGGTGCCATTGACAAGGTGCAGTCCACGGCGGAGCTGGTGGCTCGCCTCAAGCGTGAGTACGCCGAAGCCAAGGCAAGCCTGCTGGTTGCCTGAGGCAGTTCACTATCTTCTGTGCCAACGGCGTCTTCGGACGCCGTTTTTTATGGGCGGCTTGCTCGCTTGATGTTGCTCAAGCACGACTTGTTCAAGGGTTAACCCTTGTTAAATCGCTTCGGAGTTGATGCGTATCAATGTAGGCCTGGTCCTGCAATTGGCTTTTGCATATCAAGTCATGATGATTGTCAAAAGAAGAGTAGTATTCCGTTAATTTCAGTAAATACTGAAAATTGAGAAATGCAGCACACCCCTTCTTCCTCCACCGACAAACAGGTCGATACAGCACATGCCGAGTTGGCGAGCGTCATCCGTCGCCCTGGCGCGGGAGCTGTGTGGCAGGTGTTTGCCGGGCTGATATGGCTGCCACAGGCAGCCTTGCTGGCCTGGGCTGTGCAACTCATGGCCAACGGTCAGGGCATGGCGGCCGTCTGGCCCATGGCTGCTGGCGTGTTGTTGCTGGGCTTGCTGCGAGCCTGGGCAGAAGGCCATGGCGGCATGCTGGCCAACCGTGCAGCGCGCGCGCAGCTCAGCAGCTTGCGCGCCCGGGTGGCGCAGTCGCTGGCTCAGACATCGCCGCTGGACAAGAGCCGCCCAGCTTCCGGCCAGGCGGCTAGCGCCATGGCCGAGCAGGCCGAGGCCATTGTTCCGTGGCTGGCGCGTTACCAGAGCGCGATGTGGCGTGTGCGTCTGCTGCCCTTGGTGATTTTGGCTGCCGTGGCCTTGCAGTCATGGGTCGCTGCTCTGATTTTGATGGTTGCCGCGCCGCTGATTCCGCTTTTCATGGCGATCGTGGGCTGGCGTGCCAAGGCGGCCAGCGAAGAGCAGATGCTGCAGCTCGGTCATATGAACGCTTTCTTGCTGGACCGCCTGCGTGGCCTGAGCACGCTACGTGCACTGCATGTCGTGGAGCTGACGGGCCAGCGGCTGCGTGACCATGCCGAAGACCTGCGCACCCGCACCATGCGCGTGCTGCGCATTGCCTTTCTGTCTTCTGCGGTGCTGGAGCTTTTCTCGGCACTGGGTGTGGCCATGGTGGCCGTCTATATAGGTTTTCACCTGCTGGGCACGCTGAATTTCGGCGCCTGGGGCGACAAGCTCGGTCTGGGCCAGGCCATGTTCGTGCTGCTGCTGGCGCCGGCATTTTTCGAGCCTTTGCGCGATCTCTCGGCCGTCTGGCATGACAGAGCCGCAGGCGAGGCCGCACTGCAGACCTTGCAGAGCATGCAGGCGCAGTCCATGCAGATTGTCGGTGCACAACATGCCGCTGAAGCATCTCCGGTCGATGAGCAGTCATGGCCTGGCCAGCCTGTGTCCGTAAGCGTTTCGGAACTCAAGGTTCAGGCGCCAGGCAGTGACTCCAGCCTCGCGCCGCTGTCTTTGCACATACAGGCTGGCGAGCATGTGGCGCTGTGGAGTCCCAGCGGCAGCGGCAAGTCTGTGCTGCTGGCGCAGATTGCCGGCCTTTTGCCGGTACTGCAAGGCCGTATCGAAGTCGACCGGCAAACGCTTGATGCCAGCAGTGCTACCCAACTGCGCCGGCGAATGGCCTGGCTGGGTCAGTTGCCCCATGTCTTTGCCGGCTCGGCCGCGCGCAATATTGCGCTGGGGCGCAGCTCGGTAGGACCCGAGCAGATTGCCGAAGCTACGCAGCTGGCGGCACTTGATGAGGCCCTGGAGCATCGCCCCGGCGCAAGCCTGGGTGAGGGCGGCGCAGGCCTTTCCGGTGGCGAGGTGGTACGTTTGGCTCTGGCACGTATGGCCGCGCAGACACGGGCCGGACTGCTGCTGGTCGATGAACCTACTGCTCATCTGGATCCCGAGACAGCAGCCCAGATTACGCAGTCTCTGCGCCATATGGCCAGGGGGCGCACCATGCTGGTCGCCACCCATGATGCACAGCTGGCCGCTGCCATGGATCGCGTGATCGAGCTGCCGCTGCTGCGACCGACGCGGGAGCCGCAGTCATGAAGATGCGAGCCATTTCAATGCGCGAGATGCTGAAGCTGCTGGGCCAGATGGCGCCGCACAAGCTCTGGCTGGGAGGTGCCGCCCTGGCAGCGCTTACGGTGCTGATGGGCATGGCATTGCTGGGTTTGTCGGGCTGGTTCATCACGGCCACGGCCCTGGCCGGGCTGATGCCTGCCACGGCCCTGGTGTTCGATGTGTTCATGCCCTCGGCCGGCATTCGCCTGCTGGCCGTGGGCCGCACCGGTGCCCGCTATGCCGAGCGCTTGGTGACTCACGACGCCACACTGGCCGTGCTGGCCGCTTTGCGCCAGAGACTGTTCCTGAGCTGGGCTCGCCCGCAGGCCGCCCGTCTGCTGCTGCAGCGCCCGGCCAGGCTGTTGCAGCGTCTGACCTCCGATGTGGATGCCCTGGACAATCTTTATCTGCGCCTGCTGGTGCCCGCCGTGGCGGCGCTGGGCGCGGCCTTGCTGGCGGCTCTGGCCTACGGGTTCATGCGCTGGTGGCTGGGCCTGTTGACCCTGGCGTGGATGCTGCTGACTGGCTGGGGCATTGCCCTGTGGCATGGCTTGCGCAGCCGCAAGGCCGCTGTACGCCGTGCCATGGCACTGGAGGCCATGCGTGCCCAAACCGTGGATCTGGTTGCAGGCCAGACCGAGCTGCTAATGGCAGGCCAGTTGCCTGCCCAGGTGCAGCAAGTGCTGCACAGCGATGCGCGCTGCGCCCAGGCCGATGAGCGGCTTTATCAATCCGAAGCGGCTGCCGCCCAGGCTTATGGTGCGGTGTCTGCCATTACTTTGAGCGCATCCGTGCTGTTGATGGCCTGGTTGATGGAACAGGGCCGCATCAACGCGCCGGTTGCTGCGCTGGGTATTTTGCTGGCACTGTCGGCAATGGAGCCGTTTGCAGCTCTGCGCAGAGGGGCAGAACAGGCCGGGCGTACCTGGCTGGCGCTGCGCAGGCTGGCTCCACCGTTGGCGGCCAAGGCCGAAGCGGCAGAGAGTCCGCAGCAGCCTGTGCAGAAGCTGGCCGTCAGCTTGCAGTCTGTCCGACTTCGTCAATTGGGTCCTATAGACCTGAACGTGCGCCAGGGTGAGCGCGTGGCGCTGATCGGCAGCAGCGGCGCAGGCAAGACCAGCTTGCTGCATTTGATGGCGGGTGAGCTGCAGCCGGACGAAGGCGTGGTTCAGGCCCGCGGCTGCAGCTGGATGACACAGAGAACCGAGCTTTTTCAGGACAGCCTGCGCAACAACCTGAGGCTTGCCGATGCCAAGGCCGACGATGAGCAACTGTTGGGCGTCCTGCAGGCTGCAGGTCTCAGAAGCGACGTCATGGCCCTGCCACAGGGGCTGGACACCATGCTGGGTGAAGGCGGCCTGGGTCTGTCCGGAGGCCAGTCGCGCCGGCTGGCACTGGCCAGACTGCTGCTGAGCCCAGACCGCTGCTGGCTGCTTGATGAGGTGACCGAGGGACTGGATGCCGTCACTGCTGCCGATGTGCTGAAGCGGTTGGTGCAGGCGGCTGAGAGCGGCTCGCGAACGCTGATTTTTGCCACGCATTGGCAGCGTGAGGCGAGCCTCGCCGATCGCATTGTGTATCTGCAGGCAGGACAGGTAAGAGCGCAAGCCCTGCGCGGCACGCCAGAGTTTGGGCAACTGATGGCAAGGCTGCGACCCGATGTGCTGGGTGCTGTTGCACCGCAGTCCATATGTTTTTCCGATTGATTTTTGAAGTACCGAGAGAAAGGACCTGACCATGGACCTCGACATCGTCGATTTATCGCGACTGCAGTTTGCGATAACGGCGCTCTACCACTTTCTGTTTGTGCCGCTGACACTGGGCCTGTCCATACTCGTTGCCATCATGGAGACGGTGTATGTAATGACCGGACGAGCCATCTGGCGCGACATGACCAAGTTCTGGGGCGTGCTGTTCGGCATCAACTTCGCCATGGGTGTGGCCACCGGCGTGGTGATGGAGTTCCAGTTCGGCATGAACTGGAGCTACTACAGCCACTATGTGGGCGACATCTTTGGTGCACCGCTGGCGATCGAGGGTTTGATGGCCTTCTTCATGGAGGCGACCTTTGTCGGCCTGTTCTTCTTTGGCTGGGATCGCCTCTCCAAGGTCAAGCACCTGATCGTCACCTGCCTGATGGCCATAGGCACCAACTTCTCGGCGCTATGGATTCTGGTCGCCAATGGCTGGATGCAGAACCCCGTGGGTGCTACTTTCAACCCCCAGACCATGCGCATGGAAGTGAATGACTTCTTTGCCGTGCTCACCAATCCCGTGGCGCAGGCCAAGTTTGTGCACACGGTGTCGGCGGGCTATGTCATGGCCTCGCTGTTCGTGCTGGGTATTTCGGCCTGGTATCTGCTCAAGGGTCGTCACATCCATCTGGCCAAGCGCTCGATGACGGTGGCCGCATCCTTTGGTCTGGCTGCTTCGCTGTCGGTGGTAGTGCTGGGTGACGAATCCGGCTACCTGTCCTCGGAACACCAGAAGATGAAGCTGGCGTCGATCGAAGCCATGTGGGAGACCGAGCCCGCACCGGCCTCTTTCACGGCCTTTGGTTTCCCCGACCGCGAGGCGCGCGAGACCCATTTTGCCGTGCACATCCCATGGGTCATGGGCCTGATCGGTACGCGTTCGCTGGACACCCAAATTCCCGGCATCAACGAATTGGTCAAGAGCGCCGAGGGCAATATCCGCAACGGTATCGACGCCTATGACGCGCTGCAAACCATTCGCAAGGCCAGGACCGATGCCGAGATTCCCGCCGAGGCACGCCTGCGCTTTGAGAACAATGGCGCCAATCTGGGCTACGCCCTGCTGCTGATGCGCTATGTGGATGACCCACGCAAGGCGACCGAAGCACAGATCCATCAGGCAGCAATGGATACCGTGCCGCCGGTCGGTCCGCTGTTCTGGACCTTCCGCATCATGGTGGCCCTGGGCATGTTCTTCATCGTGCTGACCGGCACCTTCTTCTGGCTGGCTGCCCGCCACAGGCTGGATGCCTACCCCTGGCTGCTCAAGGTTGCCGTGTTCTCGATTCCGCTGCCCTGGATCGCCGCCGAATGCGGCTGGGTGGTGGCCGAGCTGGGTCGTCAGCCCTGGATCATCGAAGGCGTGCTGCCCACGGCCATGGCGGTTTCCAATCTGGGCGCGAAGACGCTGTTGCTGACCATTGCCGGCTTTGTGCTGATTTACACCGTGCTGCTGGTTATCGAGCTCAAGCTGATGGTCAAGGCCATCAAGAAGGGCCCCGAGCATGAGAGCGAACCTCACCTCAGCCTCTACGAACCCATGATCAAGAAGCTGGCACGCGGCCAAAGCTGAGAGGAGTAACCAAATGATCTTGCATGAACTGATTTCATATGACGTGCTGCGCCTCATCTGGTGGCTGCTGCTCGGTGTGCTGCTGGTGGGCTTTGCCGTCACCGACGGCTTTGACCTCGGCGCCATGGGCCTGTTGCGCGCCACGGCCAAGACCGATGTCGAGCGCCGTACGGCCATCAACTCAGTCGGCCCCGTGTGGGAAGGCAATCAGGTGTGGCTGATTCTGGGTGGCGGTGCCATCTTTGCGGCCTGGCCCCAGCTTTACGCCGTGTCCTTCTCGGGCTTTTACCTGGCCATGTTTGCCGTGCTGGTGCCGCTGATCCTGCGTCCCGTGGCGTTCAAGTTCCGCAGCAAACATGAAGATGCAGCCTGGCGCAACCGCTGGGACTGGGTGCTGTGCATCACGGGTCTGGTGCCAGCGCTGCTGTTCGGCGTGGCAGTGGGCAATGTGATCCTCGGCGTGCCATTTCGTCTGGGTGACGATATGCGCATTTACTACGACGGCAGCTTCTTCGGCCTGCTCACGCCTTTCGCATTGCTGTGCGGTCTGGTCTCGCTGTCCATGCTGCTCATGCATGGTGCGGCCTGGCTGATGTTCAAGACCGATGGAGAAGTCGCCAACCGCGCCGCCAGGTATGGCACATGGTTTGCCGTGCTGACCACCGTGCTGTTTGCGGTTGCCGGCCTGTGGCTGGCTACAGGCATCAACGGCTATGTGATTACCAGCGAGATCAACCCCGTCGGTCCCTCCAACCCCTTGAACAAGACCGCAGCCGTGGCTGCCGGTGCATGGATGGCCAACTTCAAGTCCTATCCCTGGCTCTGGCTGGTGCCCGGTATCGGCCTGCTCATGCCGCTGATCGTGGCCATCGGCTTGCGCAGCCGTCGCGAGTGGCTGGCGCTGCTGGCAAGCGGCCTGGCGATTGCCGGAATCATCCTGACCGTGGGCGCTGCCATGTTCCCCATGATCCTGCCCTCCAGCATTGATCCGCGCTTCAGTCTGACGGTCTGGGACTCGTCTTCCAGCCATGTCGTGCTGTTCATCATGCTGGTCTGCGTGCTGATCTTCCTGCCCTTGATCCTGGCCTATACCAGCTGGGTGTACTCGGTGCTGCGAGGCAAGGTGGACGTGAAGGCCATCGTGACCGGTCAGGGCCACTCGTATTGAGATGGGACGCCCCTCGGACGCCATGCTGCGTTCTTCCTTCTGTGTGGGGGGCGGTTCGAATATTGTTGGCCCATACATTGGATGGGCCGAATGAAAGGAAACTTATGTGGTATTTCGCCTGGTTGCTGGGTCTGCCGCTGGCAGCAGCCTTTGCCGTGCTCAATGCGATCTGGTTCGAGTTGATGGATGACGAGGCAACGCGTCGCAAGCTTCTGGAGCGAACCAAGTCGCTGCCGGATGCCTGAGTCGCCAAGACATGGAAAAGCCCGGTCGGCTTGGAGCTGACCGGGCTTTTTTTTATGGATGAGGCCTTGTCTTGCTCAGGCCGTGCGAGAGCTTCTCAACGCCTGCGTGGCCTGAGCCAGCTCGGTGATAAGTGACCAGTTGCCACTCTCCACGGCACTGGCGGGGACCAGCCAGGAGCCGCCCACGCAGACCACATTGGACAGTGCCAGAAACTCCGCCGCGTTGCCGGGCGAGATGCCGCCCGTGGGGCAGAAACGCAGCTCTCCGAACGGACCTTGCCAGGCCTTCAGCATCTGGATGCCGCCCGACTGCACGGCGGGGAAGAACTTGAGCTCGGTAAAGCCATCTTCCTGAGCCATCATGATTTCGCTGCTGGTTGCAACACCGGGCAGCAGCGGCAGGTTCAGATCGCGGCAGGCCTGGCCCAGCTTGCTGGTAAAGCCGGGACTGACGGCAAACCTTGCGCCGGCCCGAGCAGCCGCCGCGGCATCGGCTGCATTGCGCACGGTGCCCGCACCGACGATGGCTTCGGGCAGTTGCTTGGCGATGGCCTCTATGCAGGCCAGGCCCTGAGGCGTGCGCAGCGTGACCTCCAGAACCCTGATGCCGCCGGCCAGCAGTGCTTTGGCCATGGGCACCGCATGCTCTGCGTTGTGCAGCACGATGACCGGAATCACCGGTGCATCCTGCATGATGGACAAGGCGGTCATTTGAGCAGCCATGTGCAAGCTCCTTCTTCTGCGCTCAGCGCATTGCGCCGGAATCCGGCAAACAGTTCACGGCCCAGGCCGCGGTGATTGGCTTGTTGCAACGCTGGCGGCATGATGGCCAGCGGCCTGGCTTCCCATTCGGCATCCGTCAGCTCGGCTTGCAGCAGGCCGGTGGGGGCATCGAGCACGATGATGTCTCCGCTTTGTACCTTGGCCAGCGGGCCGCCAGCCAGCGCTTCGGGACTGACATGGATGGCCGCCGGGACCTTGCCCGATGCGCCGCTCATGCGGCCGTCGGTGACCAGGGCCACGACATAGCCCTTGCCTTGCAGAACGGCCAGCGGAGGGGTGAGCTTGTGCAGCTCGGGCATGCCATTGGCCTGCGGACCCTGCCAGCGCACCACACAGACGACGCCATTGAAGCCATTGGTCTGGCAGGCCTGCTCCAGCGCACCGGATTTGAAGGCCGCCTGCAATTCATCCTGCGAATCAAAGACCCATGCCGGTGCCCGCAGTGCGTGGCGATCTTCAGGTACGGCGCTGATCTTGATGACACTGCGGCCAAGATTGCCTTTGAGCAGCTTCAAGCCGCCCGTAGGGCTGAAGGGGCGGCTGGCAGGGCGCAGAACAGTGTCATCGCCGGAGATGCCCGCATCCTGCCATTGCAACTGATGGTTTTCGACATGGGGGATGCGCCCGAAGGCGGCCAGCCCCTCGGGCCTAACCGTAAGCACATCGCCATGCATGAGTCCGGCCTGCAGCAGCTGGGCGATCACGTAGCCAGGGCCGCCTGCGGCCTGGAACTGATTCACATCGGCGCTGCCATTGGGGTAGACGCGGGCCAGCAGGGGAACCACCGCGGACAGCTGCTCGAAGTCATCCCAGTCGATGACGATTCCGGCAGCTCGGGCCACGGCCACCCAGTGGATCAGGTGATTGGTGGAGCCGCCGGTCGCCAGCAGGGCCACCATGGCGTTGACGATGCAGCGCTCGTCCACGACATGCCCTATGGGGGCAAAGCGGCGGCCCCGGGTGATGGACAGCACGGTACGCATGGCTTCGCGCGTGAGCAGTTCACGCTCTGCGTCGGCGGGGTTGATGAAGGCTGTGCCGGGAACATGCAGGCCCATGGCTTCGAGCAGCATCTGATTGCTGTTGGCCGTTCCGTAGAAGGTGCAGGTGCCCTGATCATGGTAGGCCGCGTTTTCTGCCGCGAGCAGCTCCTGCCGGCCGACCAGGCCCTGCGCCGCCTGCTCGCGTACCTTGGCCTTGTCGCTGTTGGACAGGCCCGAAGTCATGGGGCCGGCAGGCACGAACACCATGGGCAGGTGGCCGAAGTGCAGGGCGCCGATCAGCAGGCCGGGAACGATCTTGTCGCAGACGCCCAGCATCAGGGCCGCATCGAAAGTGTCATGCGTGAGAGCCACGGCGGTGGACATGGCAATCGTGTCGCGGCTGAACAGGCTCAGCTCCATGCCGGGCATGCCCTGGGTCACGCCGTCGCACATGGCCGGCACACCGCCGGCCACCTGAGCCGTTGCGCCGTTGCGCCTGGCCTCGTCTTTCAGAATATCGGGGTAATGCGCAAACGGTGCATGGGCGGAGAGCACATCGTTATAGGCCGTGACGATGCCGACATTGGGGCCTTTTTCTTCAACGATGCGAATCTTGTCCGTGCCGGGCAGAGCCGCAAAGGCGTGGGCCACATTGGCACAGCCCATGGTGCGTACTTGTGGAGGGCGCGCGGCCATGGCATCGACCTGTGCCAGATAGTCGGAGCGGCTGGCGCGGCTGCGCTCCTGGATGCGCCGCGTCACCTGGTCCAGAACGGGGTGAAGTGCCATGATGAAAGTCCTTGGGCAGCAAGGCCTGTGCTTGGGGCGCAGGCATTGTCTTGGAATGAGTCAGAGCCATGCCCGGGGCATGGCTCCATGGTTGGGCGCTTATTTGGCGCGAGCTTGCTTGACGGCTGCCTGCACAGAGTCCCAGGTACCTTGACCCACGGACTTGGCAATGCCGGCATTGACGGTGCCGAGCTTGTCGCGCATGCGGCCTGCTTCGGCGGCTGGCAGCTCGTTGACCTGCATGCCCTTGGTCTTGATCTCGGCCAGAGCCTTGGCGGCTTCTTCGCGCGTGTCCTTGCGCTCGAATTCACGGCTCTTGATCGCCGCATCCTGCAGCACCTTCTTCTCGGCGGGGCTCAGCGTGTCCCACCACTTCTTGCTGACCGTCACGATCCAGGGGCTGTAGACATGGTTGGAGACGGTCAGGTACTTCTGCACTTCATAGAACTTGCTCGAAAGCACCGTGTTGAAGGGGTTTTCCTGACCGTCCACGGCCTTGGTTTCCAGCGCCGTGAACAGCTCGGAGAAGGGCAGGGGAACGGCATTGGCGCCCAGGGTCTTGAAGCTGTCCAGGAAGACGTTGTTCTGCATCACGCGCAGCTTCACGTCCTGCAGATCTTCCAGCTTGGTGATGGGGCGCTTGTTGTTGGTCAGATTGCGAAATCCATTTTCCCAATAGACCAGACCCACCATGCCCTTGGGCTCCAGAGTGGCCTTGACCTTCTCTCCCACGGGGCCGTCCAGCACGGCATCGGCCTCCTTGGTGTTGGCAAACAGAAAAGGGGTGTCCCAGATCGCCATTTCGGGCGACAGGCCCACCAGCGTGGCGGTGGAGCCGACCATCATTTCCTGGGCGCCGCCGATCAGGGCCTGCTGCATCTGCGTGTCCGAGCCCAGGGATGCGTTGCCGATGGCGCGGACCTTCATCTTGCCGCCGCTGGCCTTTTCCACTTCCTTGGCGAACATGCGCACGGCACGACCCTGGTTGGAGTCTTCCACCAGGCCGTAGCCGAACCGCACCAGGCGGGGCTTGAAGTCCTGCGCCTGAACGGCGCCGGCGGCCAGCAACATTGCCGTGAGGCCCGCGACTGCAAATTTGATACGCATACCCGTCTCCTTGCTTGATTGGGCCTGGGCCCTTTGATGAAATTGGAACTGTCGTGATGCGCTTGATTGCAGTGCGCACCATGTTATGAATCTAAGATCTTTCATGGATGGCATGCCGTTCTCAGTGCATCCATTTGAGCGGACCCGTGACCAGCTGAGGGAAGATCACGAAGAGCACGGCCAGCAGCACATAGACCATCAGGAAGGGATTGGTGCCCTTGATCACGGTTTCCATGCGCAGCCTGCCGACCCCGGCCACCACGTTCTGCACCGTGCCCACAGGGGGGGTGATCAGGCCGATACAGCCCACATAGATGAACATGAAGCCGAAGTACACGGGATCGATGCCGGCCTTGACGGCCAGCGGTGCGCAGACCGGACCGAAGATCAGGATGGTTGGGGTCAGATCCATGGCGGTGCCGACCACGAGCAGGAAGAGCATCATCACGGCCATGAAAAGCATGGGCTGATCCAGCAGACCCGAGAAGCTGTCGGCCAGCATATTGGGCAGGTCGGCGAGCGTGATCATGTAGGCGGTCACAGTGGCCGCACCGCAGAGGAACATCACCACGGCGGTGGTCTTGGATGCGCCCAGAAAGACTTCGTAGAGCCTACTCCAGCTCATCTCCCGATAGACCACCATGGACACGAACAGCGCGTAGACCGCGGCCACCACGGCGGCTTCGGTTGGCGTGAAGACGCCGCCCTTGAGGCCGCCCAGAATGATGACAGGCATCATCATGGCCCAGAAGCTCTTGGCCAGTGCCTTGAGGCGCAGGCCCCAGCTCACGCGTTCACCCGAGGTCAGCTGGTATTTGCGCGCGATGAACCACCAGGCAGCAATCAGAAAGCTGCCCATGAACAGGCCGGGAACGACGCCCGAGAGAAACAGCTTGCTGATGGAGGTGTTGGTGGTGACGCCGTAGATCACGAACGGCATCGAAGGCGGAATGATGGGGGCGATGATGCCGCCTGAAGCCAGCAGGCCGGCGCTGTAGCTGTCGGGATACTTCTGGTCGCGCATCATCGGCAGCAAGATGGTGGCCAGCGCGGCGGTGTCGGCAATGGCCGATCCGCTCATCGAGGCCAGCAGCACGGCTGCGCCGATGGCCACATAGCCCAGGCCACCCGGGATATGACCGACAAAGGCGCGGGCCAGATCGATGATGCGGCGTGACAGGCCGCCGGCATTCATCAGCTCACCTGCGAGGATGAAGAATGGCACGGCCAGCAGCGGGAAATTGTCGAACCCGGCTTGCAGGTTCTGCGCGAGCAGCTGGGTGTCGAAAAAGTCCAGGTGCCACATCAGTGCGACACCGGTGAGTATCAGTGCATGCGCAATCGGCATGCCGATCACCATGCCGCCGATCAGCACGGCGAGAAAAATCAGGGTAACGACCATGGCGCTCTCCTTACTCCACGCTGGTTTCAGAAGATTCGGATGGGGTGCCGCGCAGCATGTCGCGCACCACGACCAGCAGCATGCCTATGGCCAGCACCAGCGTCGCCGCTGCGCCCAGAGCCAGGGGATAGCCCAGCACGGTGCTGTAGCTGCTCCAGCCGGCAACGACCTGCTCCCAGGAGCCCCACAGCAGCAGGGCCATGCAGGTGCCGATCAGCAGTTGCGAGACCCAGAACAGGACTTTGCGGGTGATCGGGCCGACCCGCGATGTCACCATGTCAAAGCCCAGGTGGGCGCCTTCGAAAGCCGCCACGATGGCGCCGATGGCCACCAGCCACACAAACAGCAGGCGCGAGATCTCCTCATAGGAGACGATGCTGGTGTGGAAAACGTAGCGCAGCACCACGTTGACGAAAACGGCAACCACCATGCCGGCCAGGGCCAGCACCATCAGGCCTTCGGCCAGGCGCTTGAGCCATGGCTTGCGGCCCTGTGCCTCTTTGCGATCTTCAGACATTGGCTGTCTCCTGCTGTCTTTATGCTTGGGATTCGCGCCTTGCCCATTGCCGGGCCGCGAGCGCGATGTCGTTGAGATTCATGGTGGCGCTGACGGTCAGAACATCGGGCTCCTGACGCGGGTCTTCCAGCGTCGTGAACTGATTGGCCACCAGGTCGGGCGAGAAGAAATGCCCGGGTCGGGTCTGGACGCGTTCCAGGGCCGTGGCATAGTCGAGATCGAGAAACACAAAACCCAGCTGCTGGGCGCTGCGCAACTGGTCGCGGTACTTGCGCTTGAGCGCCGAGCAGGTCAGCACCAGGCCGTGTTCGGCATCTGCCTGAGCCAGTCGCTGCGCCAGGCGTTCCAGCCAGCCTTCGCGGTCGGCATCCGTCAGGGCAATGCCGGCCTGCATCTTGGCCACGCTCTGGGGGGAGTGGTAGCTGTCTCCTTCTACCAAGGTCCACCCCAGTTGACGGGCGATGGCTTCTCCTGCGCTCGATTTGCCGCAGCCGGAAACTCCCATGACGACGAGTGCCGACATGGTGCCATGAGGCTGGATCTTGCTTTGAGTCATTTTTGGATAGCGCTATCCGATGTGGTTAAAAAATGAGCAGCCTGCTGCTTTCTGCGATTGGCTTCAGACCTTGGTCGAAGGCAAGTCAGTGCTTTCATCAAGCTGCTTCTACAGACTTCATTTCAAGTCTGGATAGCGCTATCATACTCAAAAAACCTCAGGCATCTGACTAGGAGATTCCCTTGCCTCCCGAGACCCGTACCAAGAGTGAAACCCCGGCAGACAGCGCTTCTTCAAGGCGATCTCGTGCCAGCGGGCGCGTCACCCTCAGCGATGTGGCACAGGCTGCGGGCGTGAGTCCGATGACGGTCTCCAGAGCCTTGCGCGGAGAGCGCAGAGTGGCTGCAGCCCTGGTCGACAAAGTGCGCGAGGTTGCGGCTTCTCTGGGTTATGTGCCCGATCTGGCTGCACGTGCACTGGCCTCGCAAAAAAGCACCCAGGTGCTGGTACTGGTCCCCATGCTCTCCAACACCTTGTTTGTGGAGGTCCTGGAGGCTGTGCACAAGGTGCTGTTTGCCCAGGGCTATCACATGCTGATCGGCGTGACCCACTACGACCCTGCGGAGGAAGAGCAGTTGCTGCGGGCCTATCTGCCCATGCGGCCTGCCGGGCTGTTGCTGACCGGGTTTGATCACAGCGAAGAGTCGCGGAAATTATTGGCTGCCAATCCAGTGCCGCGCGTGCATCTCATGGAGTTGCGCGAGCCCGGCACGGGGCCCGATTGCTACAGCGTAGGTTTTTCTCAGATTGCAGCTGGCGCTGAAATGACCCGTCATCTGCTGGACAAGGGATACAGACGCATCGCATTTTGCGGAGCCCAGCTCGACGCGCGTGTCATGCAGCGTCTGGAAGGTTATCGGCAGGTGCTCAAACAGGCCGGCCTCTATGACCAGAGCCTGGAGATTCTCAATCCCGAGCGTTCATCGCTGGCGCTGGGTGCAAGGCAGTTTGAGACACTTCTCAAGGCGCAGACTACGGTGGATGCCATCTTTTTCTGCAATGATGACATTGCACAAGGCGCATTGCTGGAGGCCAATCGCATGGGGGTCAAGGTGCCGCAGCAGGTGGCGATCGCCGGGTTCAACGACCTTCCTGGCAGTGATCAGATGGTGCCGCCTCTGACCACTATCCATACACCCAGGGATGAAGTGGGCAGAAAAGCTGCCAGCATGCTACTGCAGTTGCTGGCAGGGGACACCGTCAGAGAGGCCAGCGTGGATCTGGGCTTCAGGCTGGTGCCCAGGGCCAGCACCTGAGTTGTCGGCGTCAGGCTTCCGAGCCTGACTTGCCTCGCCCGGTAATCTTGTCTTTCAGGTCCAGCAGTCGCGTCACGGCGGAGCCCATGCCCATGAGCTGCATGGCGGTCTCTGGCGACAGACGCTGAACATCGTCAAACCAGCTCATCAGTTTGTCGATGAGCTCGTGCATATCGCGCATGCGCTGCTGGGCGTAACGTTCTTCGTCGGTGCTGGCTTCCTCCATCATGGCGGCACGCAGCATGGACTGCGTGGGCTCGATCTCGCGGCGGCGGCGCTCTTCGGCCAGTCGCTTGAAGATTTCCCAGACATCCTCGGGTGCCTGGAAGTATTCGCGCCGGTCGCCGGGCTGGTGACGCAGCTGAACCAGCCGCCAAGCCTGCAGCTCCTTGAGCCCCATGCTCACATTGGAGCGCGAGAATTCCAGCGTGTCGGCAATCTGGTCTGCGTTCAGCGGCTCGGGCGAAATGAACAGCAGGGCATAGATCTGCCCCACGGTGCGATTGATGCCCCAGCGGCTGCCCATCTCGCCGAAATGCGAAACAAATTGTCGGCTCAGCTCCGACAGTGGTTTGGCTTGCGTCATGGCCTCCATTGTGCCTTTGCCCGGGGTTCTCAGTGGGGCAGGGAAATCAAGCCGGAGTGCAATCGCTCTGGTTTTGTTCATGCTTGGCGCATGAAACCCGCGCAGATATGTTTCGTAAAACTTGCAACGCTGTCAGCAAATTGTTGGGAATCGGCGCAAAATCGCCATCCTGTTTTAAGTCGGCTTTTTTACGTTGCCTGTTGCCGGGCAAACTCACCCTGCCGCCGGGCAGCCCATGGGCTGCCCGGCGGCCGTGATCTGATGGTTCAAAGTTCTATTTCCTCTCATTCCCGCAGTGCCCTGATCGACTGTACCAAGGGGCTGGCTTGTGCTGCCATCGTCTGGCATCACCTGGCTTTCTACGGCCCCATGTCCGATGTGGCTCACCCTGTCATGCCCGACCTGCTGGACTGGCTCTATGAGTACGCCCGTATGGCCGTGCAGATCTTTCTGGTGATCGGCGGTTTTCTGGCTGCAGCCAGCCTGGCTCCCATGGGTCTGGCGCGGTTTGATTCACCCTGGTCCAAGATCGGCAAGCGCTTTGTGCGTCTGGTCGTGCCTTATGCCGTGGCACTGGTGGTGACGATTGTGGTGTCTGCGGCGATTCGTCCCTGGTTCGATCACGAGTCCGTGTCCGCCGACCCCGATCTATGGCAGCTCATGGCCCATGCTTTGCTGCTGCAGGGCATTGTGGGCGAGGAGTCACTGTCGGCTGGTGTCTGGTATGTGTCCATAGACTTTCAGCTGTTCGCCGCGACCGTGCTGTTGCTGGCCGGAGTGCGCTGGCTGCAACAATGGGCGCTGAAGCGCTTGGGTGCTAGGGCCATGAAGCGCTGGTGGCCCTGGGCTGTGACTGGCATGCAAGGGCTGGTGGTTGTGGGGACGGCAGCTTCGTTGCTGAGCTTCAATCTTGATGCAGACCTGGATGTCTGGGCGATTTATTTCATGGGTGCCTATGGCATCGGCATGATGGCCTTCTGGGCAGTGGCGGCAGACAAGCGCCTGACGGCCTGGAGCTGGGGCCTGCTGATTGCTGCTCTGATCATCGGCGCGCTGGTCTATGAGTGGCGCGACCGCATTTTTCTCGCCGGCGTGACCGCGATGCTGCTGATCGTTTGCATGCGTACCGAGGTCATTGCCCGCTGGCAGGGTTTTGCACCGCTGCGTCGCCTGGGAGAGATTTCCTACTCGGTATTCCTGATTCACTTTTCCATCTGCCTGCTGGTCAACGCAGTGGTCAACCATTTCTGGCATGGTTCGGTCACAGCCGCCGTGGTGGGCATCCCGTTTGCCTTTGTGCTTTCACTGACTGCCGGCTACGCGCTGTATCAACTGGTGGAGCGCCATGTTTCGTCATGGAGTCAGGCCCTGCGCTGGCAGGCAGGCTTGATCGGCGCGGGTCTGCTGACCACCATGCTGGCCGGCTTGCGCTGAGTCTGATCCAGGCAACAAAAAAAGCAGCTCCGGTGAGCTGCTTTTTTGTTGGGTGAGCCGGTTCAGCGATGGAGCTCGCCCGCGCTTTCGGGCTGGAACTCGATGGCATCCACGCGCACGGTTACCTGACCGGTAGGGCTGGGCATCTTGAACTCATCGCCCACTGACAGGCCCAGCAGGGCGATGCCTACCGGCGCAAAGATGGAGACCTTGTCGGCGCTGCCATCCATATCCTTGGGGTAGACCAGTGTCAGCGTATTGGTCTTGGCGATCTCGAGAATGGTGAAGCGCACGGTGGAGTTCATCGTCACCACGTTGGCGGGTATTTCTGCGGGGTCGAGTACATCCGCGCGGTCCAGCTCCGCCTCCAGTGCATCACGGCCGGGGAACTGGCTGTTGTTCTTTTCCAGCAGCGATTCAATGCTATCCAGGTCCAAGGAGGACAGAGTGATATTGGGCTTGCGCTCCATGTAGTAACTCCCTTGCGAGATGGTGTGGTTGGCGCTTTGGCGTTGCGCAAACGGACAAAAGCCCGGGCAACGGTGTTGTCCGGGCCAAGGCATTCAGTGAAAGGCACCAACTTGGTGCATTGAAGGGATTGTCGGCGCTGAATCGCAAACTGCCAAGCCATCTCGCACTCACTGAGTGCGGATTGACTTTGAACTTGCTCTAGTTAATGGAGCGTGCTAGGCCTATAGAACAATGGGCGCAGTCATTTTCTAGCCAGATCTGACTCACTCAACCCTCACCGTATTGACTGGGATGCAGCCATGGTCAGTGCCCATTTCTTGCAATGAATAACTGTATTTATGTACAGTTGTTTTATGAAGAAACTTGCCTCATCCTCTGGACTGGAATCCATTCGGACCGATGTGCCGGTGCGGCTCATCAAGGGGCGAGGGGCTGCCAGCCAGATCACGCACCGGTTTGCACGGGAGCTGCGCCAGGGTTTCGATGACGGCTGGGGCAAGTCCGAACAGGATGGAGGAAGCGAAGAGGGTGAGGAGGTCAAGACCTGGTGCACCCATCTGGAGTGGGAGCGGGCCAAATCAGCCCTGAGCCGCCATGAATCGCCCGATCTGCCTTTTCATCTGGGGCTCAATCCCTATAGAGGATGCGAGCACGGATGCATCTATTGCTATGCCAGGCCCACGCATGGCTATCTGGGCTATTCGCCGGGTCTGGATTTCGAAACTCGGCTGATTGCCAAGCAGAACCTGCCCGAGGTGCTGCTCACCGAGTTATCCCGGTCCAGCCATGTGGCGGCCCCCATCATGCTCGGCTCGGTCACGGACTGCTACCAGCCTGTGGAGCGCGAAGTCGGGTTGACGCGCCGCGTGATAGAGGTCCTGGCGCAGGCCAGGCATCCGTTTTCCATCGTCACCAAGGGCAGCGGCATCGAGCGCGACCTTGATTTGCTGGTGCCGCTGGCACAGCAGCATCTGGTGGCCGTTTATGTGACGCTGACCACCTTGCAGCCCGAGCTGGCCCGGCAGCTGGAACCACGCGCCGCTGCGCCGTATCGACGGCTGCGCATGATTCGGACCCTGAGCGAGGCCGGCATACCCGTAGGCGTCAGCCTGGCACCGCAGATTCCGTTCCTGAACGACGATATGGAGCAGGTGCTGGCTGCAGCCAGCGAGGCCGGTGCAAGACAGGCTTTTTATGCAGTACTGCGTCTGCCGTGGGAAGTGGCTCCGCTGTTCAATGAATGGCTGATGCTGCACTATCCCGAGCGCGCCCAACGCGTGATGGAGCGTGTGCGGGATCTGCATGGGATCAGCGAAGCGGGCAGAGCCGACGGCAAGGTCTACAACAGCAGGTTTGGCCAGCGCATGAAGGGAACGGGCGCCTGGGCCGATATGCTGGCGCAACGCTTTGCATTGGCCTGCCGCAAGCTTGGGCTGAACCGTGAGCGAGTGCAACTGGACTGCGATCAGTACCATCATTCCTTGCTGTCGCCGCAGCAAAGTCTTTTCTGATGTTTTGTCTCAGCCCGTTGCGTGCCGACTCGGAACGGGTCGAGGCAGCGAGCTGCAGCTGCCCGGTTGCAAGAAGCCGGAATCTGGCGTGACTCCGGTCTTTTGGACACCTGAACTGACTACTGAGCTTGGTAATCAATGGACTTGAGCAAGGCCTGCTGGCGCTGATAGGCCTTCTGCAGTTCGCTCATCAGTGCTTCCGGGGTCGCGTCGGTGCCCGACTCCATGCCCATGTCCCTGAGTCTGGCTTCGAGCTGGGGCTGCTTGAAATACTGCAGCGCGATCTCTCTGACCCTGGCCTGCACATCGGCAGGGATATCCGGGCGCGACCAGACGCCGAACCAGCTTACCTCGGACAGTTGCGGGTAGCCCAGTTCCTTGAAGGTGGGCACATCGGGCAGTTGCACCATGCGCGTAGGGTAGTTCACGGCCAGCGGCTTGACCTTGCCGGCCTTGATCAGCGGCAGGGCGGTGGTGAGCCCGTCCATCATCAGCGGCACATGGCCGCCCATCAGGTCACTGAGCGCCGGAGGGGAGCCCTTGTAGCCCAGGTGCTTCATCTTGATATTGAGCAACTGCCCTAGCAGCATGCCCGAGGTATGGCCGCGCATGCCCGTGGCATACGAGGCAAAGTCCAGTCCGTCGGCCTGCTTTTTGCCGTAGTCGGCCAGCTGCTGCAGATTACTGACCGGGAAGTCCTTGTTGGCAATCAGCACCAGACCGTTGCGACTGAGTTGGGCCAGTGGTTTCAGATCCTTGAAGGGCTGATAGCTGACTTTGTAGGCCAGCGGCGTCTCGCTGACTATGCCGCCCTGGATCAGCAAGAACGTGTGGGCGTCCTTGCCGTTGGCGAGCAGGTCGTTGACGGCCAGCACGCCGGCCGCGCCGGGCTTGGATTCGACAATCACCGGCTTGCCCAGCTGTTTTTGCATGCCGTCGGCCAACAGGCGGGCCAGCGAGTCGGCATTGCCGCCGGCCGGGCCGCCCACCACCAGGCGTATGGGCTTGACGGGCCAGGGCGCTTGCTGCGCCATGGCCGCTGCACTCAGGCTCATGCCGGTTGCCAGAGCAACGGCCTTCCAGAGCATGGTTTGTTTCATCATTGTCTCCTCTGTTTTTTGACTGCCCGGCAGCTGGTTCCGCACACCGCCGTACCTGGCCGCCGCACCGTCCCGGCGAGAGTCCTGACCGAGGCGCCCGGGCAGTACTGTCAAAAAATTCTCGGCGCAAGGGGGGCAGAGGGTTTGACGAATTACGCCAGCTTCTTGGCCGTTGGAGCGACCAAGGGTTTTGGAGCGGTCCGCAGTACGGGCAGATCAGGGGCCGTACTGCCTTCAATGGCCTTGAGGAAGGAGCGCACCAGCAGACTTTCGCTGCGCTCCCTCATGCAATAGACATAGGTGGTGGTGCTGGCCGGGTCGCCGGCAATGCGCACCGGCCGAAAGCGCGGGTCGGCAATGAATTCGGCTTCGGACACGGCGCCGATGCCCAGGCCGCGCGCAACGGCCTCGCGTATGGCTTCGCGGCTGCCGATCTCCAGCTGGGTGCGGGGCTTCACACCGGCTGCCTGCAGTGCTTTCTCGATAGCGGTGCGCGTGGTCGAGCCTTGCTCACGAAGCAAGAGCGGCAGGCCGTGCAGCTCGCCCAGCTCGACCTGTTCGCGCCTTGCCAGCGGGTGATCGACATGGGCAAACAGGATGATGGCGTGGCGCGCATATTCGCGCGCCAGCAGCTCGGGCCTGTCATAGAGACCGGCCAGCACCGCCACATCGGTGGTGTAGTTCTCCAGATCGTGCAGCACCTGCTGCGAGTTGCCCATGCGAATCGACAGCTTCATGCCGGGGTGGCGGGCGCTGTAGGCCGCCACCATCTCGATCACATGAAACGGCCCCACGGCGCCGATCTTGAGCTCGCCCTGGTTGAGCTGGCCCGAGTCGCGCAGAAAGAACTCGGTTTCGGCCTCCAGCGCGAGCAGCTTCTGTGCCAGCGTCATGAGCTTGTGGCCGGCGCCGGTGAGCGTCATGCGATAGCCCTGGCGATGGAAGAGCTCGATCTGGCTTTGCCGCTCCAGCGTGGCGATCTGGCTGGAAACCGTGGGCTGGCTCAGGCCCAAAGCGCGGGCGGCGGCGCTCAGGCTGCCTTGCTGGGCCACGGCGATAAAGGCTCGGTAGCGGGCGGTGCTCATGCAGGTTTCATCTCAAGGTTTGATCTATGGAAGCTGTCAAAACTGATTCTGAAACCTTCACATGACAGTCATATGTCGTCCCTAATATTTGCGTCAACGCACTGCAATGACGGTGCGACGGCAGCCCGGAAAAGCTGCACTTCACACGCACATGCAAAGGATGAATTCCGTGACGATGACCCGCAAAACATGGCTCAAAGCCGCAGTCGCCAGCCTGACCCTGGCCGCCACCACCGGCGTCATGGCGCAGCAACCCACCGAGTTGCGCGTGGGCCTGATCCCTTCCGAAGACGCCCAGGCCATGATGCGCGCCAGCCAGCAGGTGATGGACCAGCTGGCCGCCAAGACCGGCCTGAAGATCAAGCCCTTTGTGGCCAATGACTACAACGGCGTGATCGAGGCCATGCGCTCGGGCAAGATCGACGTGGCCTATTTCGGGCCCTTCTCCTATGTGCTGGCCAGCCAGTTGGCAAATGCCGAGGCCTTTGCCATTCCCGTGGCCAAGAAGTCGGGCAAGAGCTCGTACAACAGCATCATCATCAGCAAAAAGGACAAGGGCCTGGGCACCGTGCCCCAGTTGCAGGGCAAGACCTTTGCCTTTGTCGATCCCAGCTCGGCATCGGGTCATCTGTTTCCCAAGGCCGGCCTCAAGGGCGAGGGCATCGATACCGACAAGTATTTCTCCCGCGTAATTTTCTCGGGCTCGCACGACGCCAGCATCATGGCTGTGGCCAACGGCAAGGTGGATGCGGCGGCCGTGGCCGATCCCATCTTCCAGACGGCAGTGGCCAAGGGCCATGTGAAGGCCGAGGATTTCCAGGTTATCTGGCGCTCCAAGGACATCCCTGAGTCGCCCATGGCCTGGCGCAAGAACCTCGACGAAGCCACCAAGAAGAAGGTGGCTGCGGCACTGGCCGAGATTAAGGGCCTGCCCTGGGGCGACCGTGGCGAGCTCAATGGTTTTGCGCCCACCAACGATCAGGCCTATGACGTGGTGCGCCAGACCGCCAAGGCGCTGAATCTGGACCTCGGGAAGATGAAATGATCAGCATCCGCAATCTGCGCAAAAGCTATGGCAGCAACCATGTGCTGCATGGCATAGACATGGATGTGAAGGCCGGCGAGTTCGTGGTCATGCTGGGCCTGTCGGGTGCCGGCAAGTCCACCTTGCTGCGCTGCATGAACGGGCTGAACCAGCCCGACAGCGGCCAGCTGCAGGTGGGCGGCATCGATCTGATGCGCAGGCACTCGCGCCGCGAGCTGGCCCGCCATGTGGCCATGGTCTTCCAGCACCACAACCTGGTGCAGCGCCTGTCGGTGCGCAAGAACGTGCTCACGGGGCGGCTGGGTCAGGTCGGCACGCTGGCCTCGGTGCTGCAGCTGTTCAAGCAAAGCGATATCGCACTGGCCGATGCATGCCTGCAGCGTGTGGGCCTGGCCCACAAGGCCGATGAGCGCACCGAAGCGCTCTCGGGCGGGCAGATGCAGCGCGTGGGCATTGCCCGTGCCTTGGCGCAGCAGCCGCAGCTGATTCTGGCCGACGAGCCCGTGGCCAGCCTGGATCCCAAGACCGCGCGCAGCGTGCTGCAGTATCTGCGCGATGCCACGCGCGAGCTCGGCATTGCCGTGGTCTGCAATCTGCACCAGGTTGATTACGCCCGGGAGTTTGGCGATCGCATCGTCGGCCTGTCGCAAGGGCGCATGGTGTTTGACGGCGTACCGGCGATGTTGGACGAGGCTGCGCTCAACGCCATCTACAGCGGCGAGCCTCAGCCCGCCGGACATACCCCAGAGCAGGGCGCTGCGCTGCATCTCAGCAGCACCGCAGTCGGCAACTGGCTGCCCGGGGCGATGTCGCCAGCCACTGCCGCAGGAGGTCTGCAATGAACAGCCAGAGCTTGAAACAGACCGATCGTTGGCAATGGACGGCGGGGCGCCCCGAAAGCACTGGCGGCTGGCTGGGCTATGCCGCAATGGCCTTGGCCATCGGCTGGGTGCTGCACTGGAGTGCTGCGGGCGCGCAGATGAGCTGGAGCGAGCTGGCGGGCGGCATGCCGCAGATTGGAGACTTTCTATCACGCTCGGTGCCGCCGGACTGGAGCATGCTGCCGCGCCTGTGGGCACCGGCGCTGGAGACGATACAGATCGCCATCTGGGGCACGTTGCTGAGCGTGATTCTGGCCCTGCCTTTGTCTTTCATTGCCGCCAGCAATCTGCACGGCTGGCACTGGCTGCGTCGCATCACGCGCCAGTTTCTCAATGTGATCCGCAGCATCAACGAGCTGATTCTGGCGCTGGTATTTGTCTCGGCCGTGGGCCTGGGCCCCTTCCCCGGTGTGCTGGCCCTGGCCCTGCACGGGATGGGCATGCTGGCCAAGTTCTTTGCCGAAGCCATCGAGGAGATCGACGACGGCCCGCTGCAGGCCTTGCGCAGCGCCGGTGCCAGCCAGCTGCAGATCATCGCCTTCGGCGTGGTGCCCCAGGTCATCACCGCCTGGATTGCCGTGGTGCTCTACCGCTTCGAAGTCAATCTGCGTTCGGCCACCGTGCTGGGCATGGTCGGAGCGGGCGGTCTGGGCTTCGAGCTGGTCAGCAGCCTCAAGCTGTTCCGCTACCAGGAGACTGCGACCTGCATCATCGTCATCACGGTGATGGTGATTGCAGCCGACATGGCATCGAACTGGCTGCGCAGCCGCATACAGCGGGGCACTCGCCACTGATTCCGCTGCGGTGCCGGTGTGCGCCGCAGTGCTTGAACCATCAAAAACATGAGCTATCAGCGCTTGGTACATAAGCGTCAAGGGCCGATTTTGCTCAAAAAACGTCAAAAAGGCTTTCTCGTGTGGACCTATCACAACCCCGTGCATATCAGCGTGGGTCGCAACAGTCTCGATCAACTGCCGGCCCTGCTGGCCGGGCGCAGCTGCCTGCTGGTCACTTTCCCCGAGGCTGAAAGCCTGGGCCTGGTGCAGCGCATGCGCCAGCTGCTGGGAGCGCAGCTTCGCGGCGTGATCGACAGTATTGCCCCCAATCCCGATGTGCAGTGGCTGGCGCCGCTGTACGAGCACGTGCAGCGTGACCATGCCGAGGTGCCCGTGATCGTGGCCCTGGGGGGCGGCAGCGCCATCGACTCGGCCAAGGCCTTGATCTGTCATACGCCCGGTGGCCGTTTTGCCGATCTGCGGGCGTTGCTCAAGCAGGGCGGCCAGTTGGGGGCGGGAGGGCACAAGGCCCTGATCGCCATCCCCACCACTGCCGGCACGGGCAGCGAAGTCACGCCCTGGGCCACGATCTGGGATCAGGCCGCCGGCCAGAAGTATTCGCTGCACCAGTCCTGCACCTGGCCCGAGGCCGCGGTCATCGATGCCGAGCTGATGACCAGCCTGCCGGCCGGCGCCACGCTGGCCTCGGGGCTGGATGCGTTGTCGCATGCGCTGGAATCCATCTGGAATGTGAACCGCAACCCGGTCTCCATGGCGCTGGCCGTGCAGTCGGCGCGCCGCACGCTGGCCACGCTGCCCGCGCTGATGCAGGATCTGGATAACCCACAGCTGCGCAGCGAGATGGCCGAGGCGGCGCTGATGGCCGGCCTGGCTTTTTCCAACACCAAGACTGCACTCGCGCATTCGCTGTCCTACGACATCACGCTGCAGCATGGCGTGCCGCATGGCCTGGCCTGCTCGTTCAGCCTGCCCCTGGTGCTGGAGATGGCGCTGGGCGCGGATGCGGTGGCCGATGCCGCCTTGCTCTCCATCTTCGATGCCGGCACGCCTGCTGTGGCCGTCGAGCGTCTGCGCTGCGTTCTGCAAGGGCTGGGCGTTGCCACCGATCCGGCCCACTATGGCGTGCAGCCAGACGCCTGGAGCGCCATGGTGCAAAAAGCCGCTAGCGGCCCGCGCGGTCGCAACTTCATTCGCTCTCTGAGCTGAGTCGCGCAAGGTCGACACCTTTGTGCTTTCCATTCTGTTGAGTCACCACTGAAAAAATCATGAACTCCATCGCTCAAGCCGAAACCCTGGTCCTGTCCCAGCCCTCTGCCGACCTGTCACCGCTCCAAGCCGTCATCTTCGACTGGGCCGGCACGCTGGTGGATTTTGGTTCGCTCGCACCCACGCAAATCTTTGTCGAAGCCTTTGCCAGCTTCGGCATCAGCATCAGCCTGGCCCAGGCGCGCGGGCCCATGGGCCTGTCCAAATGGGACCATATCCACCAGTTGCTGCAGGATGAAAGCATTGCTGCGCAGTGGCAGAGCGCTTTTGGCCGGACGCCGACCAACGAGGATGTGGATGCCATCTACGCGCGCTTCATGCCGCTGCAGATTGCCAAGGTGGGCGAGTTCTCGGCCCCCATAGCAGGCGCTGTGCAGACGCTGCAATGGCTGCGCGACCATGGTCTCAAGGTCGGCTCCTGCTCGGGCTACCCGCGCGAGGTGCTCAACCAGTTGCTGCCGCAGGCCGAGGGCGCAGGCCTCAAGCCCGACTATGTGGTGGCCGGCGATGAGCTCGAAGCCGGCGGCCGCCCCGGCCCCTTCATGGCACTGGCCAATGTGCTGGCGCTGGGCATTGGCGATGTGCGTGCCTGCGTGAAGGTGGATGACACCGTGCCCGGCATCGAGGAAGGTCTGCGCGCAGGCATGTGGACCGTGGGCCTGAGCCTGTCGGGCAACGAGGTCGGCTATAGCGTGGAGGAGTTTGCCAGGGCGCCCGAGCAAGAGGTCGAGGCCCGTGTCGCCGTGGCCGAAGCCAAGCTCAAAAAGGCCGGAGCCCATTACGTGGTGCGCAGCGTGGCCGATCTGCCGGCCGTGCTGGCGCAGATCGCGGCCCAGATGCGTGCCGGAAAAATGCCGTTCTAGGGCGCGATTCGGAAGCTCGCAGATCCGGTTGCGAGCCCGGCCCTGAACAGCCAAGCCCCAGGCCTGACGGCTAGGGGCTTTTTTTCTGCGGTTTGGGCTCAGCCTGCGGGCGTCTGCGCCTCGGGGTCGAGCTGCTCGTGATGCTCGATGACCTTGCGCATCAGCTGTGTGAAGAGCTCGCGTTCGGCCTCGCTCAGCGGGTCCAGCATCTGCTGCTGGGCTTGCAGCACGGAGGGGCCGGCGTCGGCAAGCAGGGCTTCGCCCTCGGGCGTCAGGGATAGCAGACGCACGCGGCGATCCTTGGCCGTGTGCTGGCGCAACAACAGACCACGTGCTTCCAGCCGGTCGATCACGCCGCCGATGGTGGATTTGTCAAAGCCCACTTCCATGCTCAGCGTGCGCTGGTCTATGCCCGGCAGATGCACCAGTTTTTGTAGCACGGCAAATTGCAGCGGCGTCACGCCCCAGGCTTCGGTGGCCTGGCTGAACACGGCCACGGCCACCTGTTGCAGGCGGCGTATGCCGTGGCCGGGAAAGGTTTCCACCTCCAGGCGTGGAAAGACAGGGTGGCTGCTGGCGCTGTCTGAGGCAACGTTTGGCAGTGCAGAGTTAATCATGGTTTTCCCTAGGTGGGGTTGGCATTTCAAGTTTCGAATAATACGATGCATGCATTTGGTATGCATACATACTATTTGTGTGCGGACTGATTGGGCAGACACTGGCGTCTGCGCACTTGAAGAACTTGAGGCCTCCATGCAGTTTCATTTGAACGGTTTTCGTCCTGGCAACCCCTTGATCGCTCCAGCTTCGCCGCTGGCCCCTGCCCATACCGAGACCGTGCCCTCGCAGGTCGATGTGCTGATCGTGGGCTGCGGGCCTGCCGGCTTGACGCTGGCCGCGCAGCTGGCGGCCTTCCCCGATATCCGCACCTGCATCGTGGAACAAAAGGAAGGCCCGATGGAGCTGGGCCAGGCCGACGGCATTGCCTGCCGCACCATGGAAATGTTCGAGGCCTTCGAGTTTGCCGACTCCATCCTCAAGGAGGCCTGCTGGATCAACGACGTCACCTTCTGGAAGCCCGATCCTGCCCAGCCCGGCCGGATCGCCCGCCATGGCCGCGTGCAGGATACGGAAGACGGTCTGTCCGAGTTTCCTCACGTCATCCTGAACCAGGCGCGCGTGCACGACCACTATCTGGAGCGCATGCGCAACTCGCCCAGCCGCCTGGAGCCGCACTACGCACGCCGCGTGCTGGATGTGAAGGTCGACCACGGTGCAGCGGACTATCCGGTCACCGTGACGCTGGAGCGCTGCGACGCGGCCCATGCCGGTCAGATCGAAACCGTGCAGGCCCGCTATGTGGTGGGCTGCGACGGCGCGCGCAGCAATGTGCGCCGGGCCATCGGCCGCCAACTGGTCGGCGACTCGGCCAACCAGGCCTGGGGCGTGATGGATGTGCTGGCCGTGACGGACTTCCCCGATGTGCGTTACAAGGTGGCCATTCAGTCCGAGCAGGGCAATGTGCTCATCATCCCGCGCGAAGGCGGTCATCTGGTGCGCTTTTATGTGGAGATGGACAAGCTCGATGCCGACGAGCGCGTTGCCAGCCGCAACATCACGGTGGAGCAACTGATAGCAACTGCCCAGCGCGTGCTCCATCCCTACAAGCTTGACGTCAAGAATGTGCCCTGGTGGTCGGTGTACGAGATCGGCCAGCGCATCTGCGCCAAATATGACGATGTGACCGATGCCGTGGCCACACCGGACTCGCCCCTGCCGCACGTCTTCATCGCCGGCGATGCCTGCCACACCCACAGCCCCAAGGCCGGCCAGGGCATGAATTTCTCCATGCAGGACAGCTTCAACCTGGGCTGGAAGCTGGCCGCCGTGCTGCGCAAGCAATGTGCGCCCGAGCTGCTGCACACCTATTCGTCCGAGCGCCAGGTCGTGGCCCAGCAACTGATCGACTTCGACCGCGAATGGGCCAAGATGTTCAGCGACCCGGCCAAGGAAGGCGGTCAGGGCGGTGTGGACCCCAAGGAATTCCAGAAGTATTTCGAGCAGCACGGCCGCTTCACGGCCGGCGTGGGCACGCACTATGCGCCCTCGCTGCTGACCGGGCAGGCCACGCATCAGGCACTGGCCAGCGGCTTCACCGTGGGCATGCGCTTCCATTCCGCGCCGGTGGTGCGCGTCTCCGATGCCAAGCCCGTGCAGCTGGGTCACTGCGGCAAGGCCGATGGCCGCTGGCGCCTGTATGCGTTTGCAGGGCAGAACGACCTGGCGCAGCCCGAATCCGGCCTGCTGGCGCTGTGCCGCTTCCTGGAGAGCGATGCGGCATCGCCGCTGCGCCGCTTCACGCAGGCCGGCCAGGATATCGACAGCATCTTCGATCTGCGTGCCATCTTCCCGCAGGCCTATACCGAGGTGGCGCTGGAGACCTTGCCGGCCCTGTTGCTGCCGTCCAAGGGCCAGCTGGGAATGATCGACTATGAAAAAGTGTTCAGCCCCGATCTGAAGAATGCCGGTCAGGACATCTTCGAGCTGCGCGGCATCGACCGCGAGCAGGGCGCTCTGGTGGTGGTGCGTCCCGACCAGTATGTGGCCCAGGTTCTGCCTCTGGGCGACCACGCTGCACTGAGCGCCTATTTCGAGTCTTTCATGCGAGCCTGAGAGCCCGTGACCTAAGGACTGCTGATCAGCATCAACACCTGGAAGGTGTTTCAGGGAGGGCATGGCCCTCCCTTTTTTGCGCCCGGGGCAGAGAGAGCGGGCGCTGCTTGCTACGATGTTTGCTTGTGCTCAAGAGGAGAAGACATGCTGTTGATCGTGGGTACCGTGCGTTTGCCATCCGAAAACCTGGCGCTTGCCCGGCCCGCCATGCGTGCCATGGTCGATGCATCCCGCGCCGAGCCCGGCTGTCTCGAGTACGGCTATGCCGAGGATGTGCTGGTGCCGGGGCTGATCCATGTGAAGGAGCTGTGGGTGGATCAGGCAGCGCTGGATGCACATTTCGCCTCCGCGCATATCCAGGCCTGGCGTGCCGCCTGGCCGACTCTGGGAATCGGGCAGCGGGATCTGCGGCTCTACGAGGTCCAGGCGTCACGCGCCACCTGAGCTGCGGCAGAGGCAGAGGCAGAGGCAGAGGCAGAGGCAGAGGCAGAGGCAGAGGCAGAGGCAGAGGCAGAGGCAGAGGCAGAGGCTTGCATGAAGATGCTTGGCGTGAGAGCGCCTAGTTTGAAGCCTGCTGCAGCCTGATGATGTCCACCGATATTTCCACTGCCGTCACGGCGCAACGGTTTTCAAGCCAGTGCGTGGTGTTCCTGTCTTCGGGCCAGCCCACGCCCGGGCCGTAGTCGGTGGCCACGCCATCTCTGTGGTCGGTGATGCAACCTTCGAGGATGTAGACCATGCCGGGTCGGTCCTTGTGGTCGTGAAGCGGGCCGAACACGCCGCCCGGCGCCATGGTCACCAGGCGCATGCGAAGCTGGCGCCCCGACATGCCTTCGATCTCGGGGCCCAGGTCGAGCGTGGCCAGCATTTGCACGGCCACCCCCCTGGTCTGGGGGACTTGCTGTTGCTTGGACATTCTTTGCTCCTTCGCGCCTCGTCATGGCCGTTGAAGCGAACCTGTCTTCGCTCAGGCCGGTTGCCAAAAGTGTGATCTCTTGCTGGCGCACAGGAAAGCCAAACCCATGTCATTGGCGTGGCGCCCGGCTGCACAAGCAGGCCCGGACAGGCTGTCCCGGACAGGCCGGGCAGAGCGGATCTTGTCCCCGGGGCTGTCTCTGCCGGGCGATTCCCCGACAATGCGCGAATGACTTCCCAAGAACAACCGCGCAACCCGCTGCATGGGCTGACGCTTGAGCGCATCGTTACCGATCTGGTTGATTACTACGGCTGGAGCGAGCTGGGGCGCCGGGTGCCCGTGCGCTGCTTCAATCTGGATCCCAGCATCTCTTCGAGCCTGAAATTTCTGCGCAAGACGCCCTGGGCGCGCGAACAGGTGGAGCAGCTGTATGTACAGACCCAGCGTGCCGATGAGCTCGAGCAGCAGCGGCGCGCGAGAAGATCGGAGCGCTCCGAGGACTGATCCGGCGCCGGACCGCATCAAGAAGACACCGCCGTCAGGCGGCTTTTGCCCGTGTGGGGTGACAGCTATGGCTGGGTAGTCTCGGCCGCGCGAACCCGTTCCAAAGAATCAGGCGCCCAGTTGCTGCGCATGGTGGCGCAGATGGTCGTCGACAAAGCTCTGGATGAAATAGTAGCCATGGTCGTAGCCCGCATGCCGGCGCAGCGTGAGCGGCTGACCGGCCTTGGCGCAGGCGGCTTCGAAGGCTTCGGGCAGCAATTGCTTTTCGATCAGGAATTTGTCGGCCAGGCCCTGGTCGATGAGGATGCCTGCGGGATAGGGGGCAGAGGCTTGCGCGCCCATCAGCTCGCTGGCGTCATGCCTGGCCCATTCGGCCTTGTCTTCGCCCAGATAGCCGCTGAAAGCCTTGTGGCCCCAGGGGCAGTTGAGCGGGTTGGCAATCGGTGCAAAGGCCGAGACCGACGTGAACCGGCCGGGGTGGCGCAGCGCCAGGGTCAGCGCGCCGTGGCCGCCCATGCTGTGGCCGAAGATGCCCAGACGCTGCAGGTCCACGGGCAGCTTGCTGCCGACCAGGGGCAGCAGGTCATTGAGGATGTAGCTCTCCATGCGCCAGTGCAGCGCCCAGGGCCGGGTGGTCGCGTCCAGGTAAAAACCGGCGCCCACGCCAAAGTCCCAACTGTCGGCCTCGCCCGCCAGACCCGCGCCGCGCGGGCTGGTATCGGGGCAGATCAGGGCGATATTGAGTTCGGAGGCCATGCGCTGGGCGCCGGCCTTGATCATGAAGGTTTCCTCGGTACAGGTCAGACCCGCCAGATAGAGCAGGGCCGGCACCTTCTCGCCCATCACGGCCTTGGGTGGCAGATAGACCGAGAACTTCATGGCGAGGCCGATCTCGGAGCTATGGTGTTCGTAATAGCGCTGGGCGCCGCCAAAGCAGGCGTGGGCGTTCTTGAGTTCCATGGCAGTCACTCCTAAAAGAAAAGCTGCTTGCGCTCGTCAATAAAGCGTTTGCAGCTGTTTTATATATAAATATGAATCAAAGCATGCGCAAGCAGCTATGAAATTAAAAGCGCTGGGTGGTTCTTCAAAACTAGCGCGGGCCATCGATGAGACACCGAGGAAGCGCCGCTGCGCACCGAGGGTGTCGTCCCCCTTCCGCGAAGCGAGAAAGGGGGAAGGCGCGGGGCCGCCCAGGCGAAGCGCCTCAGGGGGTTACGAAGCGTCAGCGTAGTTCACCACCGAGCGGATCGACTTGCCTTCGTGCATCAGCTCGAAGGCTTCGTTGATCTTGGCCAGGCCCATGGTGTGGGTGACGAAGGGTTCGAGCTGAATCTTGCCGGCCATGGCGTCTTCCACCATGCCGGGCAGCTCGCTGCGGCCCTTGACGCCGCCAAAGGCCGTACCCAGCCACTTGCGGCCGGTCACCAGCTGGAAGGGGCGGGTCTTGATCTCCTGACCGGCACCGGCCACGCCGATGATGACCGACTGGCCCCAGCCGCGGTGGGCGCATTCCAGCGCTGCGCGCATCACGTCCACATTGCCGATGCATTCAAAGCTGTGGTCCACGCCCCAGCCCGTCATCTCGACGATCACTTGCTGGATGGGCTTGTCGAAGTCCTTGGGGTTCACGCAGTCGGTGGCGCCAAAGGTTCTGGCCAGGTCGAACTTGCCGGGGTTGGTGTCGACGGCGATGATGCGGCCGGCCTTGGCCAGCTTGGCGCCCTGGATCACGGCAAGGCCGATGCCGCCCAGGCCGAACACGGCCACGGTGTCGCCTTCCTGCACCTTGGCAGTGTTCTTGACTGCGCCCAGACCGGTGGTCACGCCGCAGCCCAAGAGGCAGACCTGCTCGGGGTTGGCATCAGGGTTGACTTTGGCCAGCGAGACGGCAGCAACCACGGTGTATTCGCTGAAGGTCGAGCAGCCCATGTAGTGATAGATGGGCTCGCCCTTGTAGCTGAAGCGCGTCGTGCCGTCGGGCATCACGCCTTTGCCCTGGGTGGCGCGCACGGCCACGCACAGATTGGTCTTGCCGCTCTTGCAGAACAGGCATTCGCCGCATTCGGCGGTGTACAGCGGAATCACATGATCGCCGGGCTGGACGCTGGTCACGCCTTCACCCACTTCCACCACGATGCCCGCGCCTTCGTGACCCAGCACGGCGGGGAAGATGCCTTCGGGGTCGTCACCGCTCAGGGTGAAGGCGTCGGTGTGACAGACGCCGGTATGGGTGATCTTGACCAGCACCTCGCCAGCCTTGGGCGGCGCGACGTCGATCTCGACGATTTGCAGGGGTTCTCCGGCTTTGAAGGCTACGGCGGCGCGGGATTTCATGGGCAGGTCTTTCTTGGAAGGCTGAGGATGCGGTGGCTGCCCGGGGCAGGGCCAAGGCCTGACTGGGCGCACCGGTTGTGAAGTGTGAATGTAGGCGATCCCGTCGCCCTATGGAAATTCGTGGCCGCAGATGGCGGCTCTTTGGCCGAATGTCACACGGTTCGCGGGATCGTCTTCCGTCGGCTGGCGATGCCATGAATCCTGATCGGCCGCTTTGCACTCCGGCTGAGGCCGCCATCATAGGGACGGCATGGCCAGCATCCATCCTGCCGCTGCAGGGCTCTTGAACATCATCAGCAACTTGACCGCGTTCTTGCTGGCGGTTCGGGCTGCATGCGTCGCAGCATTGATCGGGGAGGATCTGGTCGTTACATCCGAGTCGGATCATCGCGGGCAGCACAGAGTATTGGCGCGCCTAGCGTCTCCAGCTCAATCCTCATTCGGTATCAGCGTCCCCCACACCGGCAGGTGTGCGCCTGGTGGTGCCGGGCCGTCATAGGCCGGCTGCACCTCAATGGCGGGCTTGCCCTCCTGGCAATCGATGAAGCCCCATTGACTGGGACGGTAGCGCGCCTCGGGGCCGTCGGGGGCGCCGACCAGAAACTCGGCCTGAATGTCATAGTCGATCAAGGGCACATGCAGGCTGGCGATATCGCCCTTGCGGCATTCCAGATAGGAGCGCTTCGGGTCGACCACCCAGGCGCCATAACCCGGGTTGACGTCGGGATCGAAGTGGAACACCGGACCGAGGCGCTGGTCGCGGGCAAGCTCCAATGCGCCGTTGTCGATGGCGCTGACCCAGGCACCTGCGATTTGCACCGGTTGCGTAAAGCGCGCCGCACTCAGTCCTCGCAGGCCAAGCGGTCGCTGGCGCTCGCCGTTGTCAAAGGCGTCGTAGCGGTTGATCAAGGTGCCTTTGGGGAATAGCTGCTCGCCATAGCGGAAGTCCTCGGGCAGCACAAAGCGCTGTCGGCTTTCGCGATAGTGGGCCCGCAGCGTCACGGCCTCTTCAATCTGTACCAGCTTGCGCGCCAGCACCAGTCCCCAGAGATCGCCGGCCAGGGCCAATATGGCCACCACCACGACGGGCCAGTGCCAGAACGGCGGGCGCTCGGAGGCGGGCGTGTGCCTATGGCGCAGCCACCAGAACAGCCCGCGCAGCAGCAGCCACAGGCTCAGGCCGGCTGCCACCAGGGGGGCGAGCAGCAGCAACAGCATGGGCAGGGTAAAAAGAGGTCCGGGAATCATGGGTGGAAAAAGGGGCAGAAGCCCCGGACTTTAGCAGTGGATGCGACTGCCTGCACTAGTTGCCGAGAGGGCTTGCGTATAGTCGAGGCTCGTGCGCTGCAAGTGCCTGCAGCGCTGGTTGTATATGCTTGAACTGCTCTGATTTTTGTATGGAACACCATCACGCTGGCGCCCACCGCGTCGATCTGGTTGTCTACCCCGGCTTCAAGGCGCTGGAGGCCATAGGCCCCATGTCCGTGTTTGACTATGCCAATGTGCATTTGCGGCACAAAGGCCTGCCTGACGGATATGTGGTGCGGGTGGTGGCGTCACAGGCCGGTCTGGTGCCCTCGGACACCTTGATGGGCTTGCAGGCCAGCCATACCCTGGCGCAGGTCGAGGCCGAGGGCACGGGGTGCACGGTGCTGCTGGTGGGCGCGCGCCATATCGAGCAGGTGCTGGCGGCTTCGCCCGAGCTGGTGGACTGGGTGGCGCGAGTGGCTCCCGGGGTCGGGCGCATGATCGCGCTGTGCAGCGGCAGTTTTTTTCTGGCAGCAGCCGGTTTGCTCAATGATCGCCGCGCGGCCACGCACTGGAGTGTGGCCGGGGCGCTTGCCCAGCGTTATCCGCGGGTGCAGGTGGATGCCGATGCGATCTATGTGTGCGACGAAATCAAGGACAGCGACGGCATGCGTCAGCTCTGGACTTCGGCCGGTGTCACTGCCGGCATTGATCTGGCGCTGGCGGTGGTGGAGCATGATTTCGGCCATGCGCTGGCACTGCAGGTGGCGCGCGACCTGGTCATGTATCTCAAACGTCCCGGCGGCCAGTCTCAGTTCAGCGTATCCCTGGCCGCACAGGCCACGCAGCACAGCGCAGTGCAGGCTGCTCAGCAGTGGGTGCTGGAACACCTGGACCAGCCCATGCCGCTGGCGCTGCTGGCGGGCAAGGCAGCGATGAGCGAGCGCAATTTTCGCCGCGTCTTTCAGCAGGAGACCGGCTGCAGTCCCAGCAGTTTTGTGGAAAACGCTCGCCTGGAGCGGGCCAAGCAGCTGCTGGAGAATCTGGGCTCTGTGCCCCTCAAGACCGTGGCCGCCAAGGTCGGGTTGGGCTCGGAGCAGGCGCTGCGACATCTGTTTGTGCGCAAGCTGGGTATCACACCTGTGGCTTACCGGGAGCGGTTCGGAGACTGATGGGCTTGCGGCATCCTGTCGGAAGCCGCCGGTTTTCGGTCAGCCGATCAGAACAGAGGGCTCTTGAAGAAATCCAGAGCGGCCTTGGCTGCAGCAAAATTGCGCTCGATCTGCGCCTGTTGCTCATCGTGGTTCGCGGTCTCGGCGGCAGGTTCGGCGGCGGACTTGGCCCTCTTTGGCGCCGCAGTTCTTTTCTTGTCTAGGCAGGGTGCATCCGAGCGGGATGCGGGTGCCAGTGCTGGAGCCTTGGGTGCGAGCAACCGGGTCAGGTCCAGCTCGGGATTGAGCTGCCACAGGCAGGACACATAGGTCGCCATGGCCACGGCCGGGTCGCCGCGCTCTATGCGTGCCATGGTAGGCTGGGAAATACCCAGCCGCTCTGCCCACTGCGTCTGTGTTTCGCCCCGACTCTTGCGCAGGGCCACTATGTGCTGGGCCAGCTGCGTTATCTGCAAAAGAATGGCGGGCGGAAACTCTGCGGGACTGGTGTTCTGGCGAGGCATATGCCAATGGTAGGCAGATTTGGGGAGTGCTCAGGGCAAACAGGGCGCTCTTTGCATTGAGCCAGCAGTTTTCTTGACTGTCCTACGAAGCGGCCAGATCAAGTCTGCAAGCATGGACGGCGATGGATCGTCAACACGGTCTTGGAGTTGCTCATGAAGTTTGTTCACTGGCTCTACACCCTGACTCATTCGCTGATTGCCCTGCTGTTCGGCCTGGCGGCGTTGTGCCTGATCTGGATGGCCGTCACCAAGGCCTGGGCCGTGATTGCTGCCGGCCTGGAGCCGGAGGCCACGCTGCATGTGGTGGAGGCGCTGGGCATTCTGGCCTCAGGCGTGGTGGCTCTGCAGATTTCCCAGACCGTGATTGAAGAAGAGGTGGTGCGCGACGCCCATATCAGCGGCCCGACAAGAGTGCGTCGCTTTCTCTCACGCTTTATGGTGGTGCTGGTGGTCGCCCTGGCCGTCGAGGGATTGGTTGCCACCTTCAAGGCCCAGGAGCAGCCCGAGAAGCTGCTGTATTCCGCCGCCTTGGTCATTGCCGTCGGCATGCTCATGGTCGGCTGGGGGGTGTTTGTTCACCTGAATCGTTCGGCGGAGGAACTGGAGCCCGAGGCCATGGAGGAGGCCAAGAGCGAGGACCGCAAGGTCAGCAACGACCACTGACGCAGAGCGTGGTGCGGGCATGCGGCCTTGCGCAATGAAAATGCCCTGAATTTCTTCAGGGCGTTTTCATTGCTGACTCAGGACTCAGGTCAGCAGTCGATACAGCGTCCCGTTGAATGCCACGGCGCCGCTGCCATGCAGCGCATCGAGCTGCGTCAGCACCAGCTCGCGTACCGGCGCGGTGACAGCGCTCAGGCCCAGCAGCCGGGCCACAGCAGCGGGCAGTTCCTCGCGCTGGCCGCCCAGGCTGCTCCTGAGGGCCAGGGCAATCGCTGCACGGATCTCGGCTGGCGGCAGGCAATCGATGCGGCGCAGATTGGCCGAGCCTACCTCTGCGCGATTGCGTACCCGCACCGCTCGTCCCGGCAGGTCGAGAAACTCCCCTTCTGCGGCCAGTGCCTCATCGGCCAGCAGCGATTGGCGTGCCTGCTCCAGCGCATCGCGCACGCGGCTGCCGGCGCGTTGCAGGCCCCAAAGCGTACGCATGCGGGTGACCAGTTCGTCGAAATGAATCGGTCCTTCCAGCTCCACTGCCTGGTGCATCAGCTGGGCCAGCTTTGCGGTGGATTGGTTGTGCAGTTCTCCGGCGGGAACGGCAAAGCGGGCTTCCTGATAGAGGCTGTCGTCAGGGCCGGTGGCCGATTCCGTCTCGGCGCTTTCGGCATCGGACCGTGCTGCGCGTTCTATGACTTCTGTGGCTGTCTGTGACTGATGGGTGGGCATTAGCGGCTGAACTGGTTCGGCCTGCTTGCGCTGCCTGGCAGCTTCGACGGCGGCCAGGACACGCTCGGTCTGGGCACGCGGCTGGCGGAACCAGTCGCAGCCCCAGATGCGCAGCAGCATCCAGCCCTGGCTCTCCAGCACCGACTGGCGCAGGCGGTCACGGTCGCGTGCAGAGCGGCTGTGGTGATAGCTCATGCCGTCGCACTCAATGCCCAGCAGATAGCGCCCCGGCTGTTCTGGATCGACCACGGCCAGATCGATGAAAAAGCCCGCAATGCCGATCTGAGTCTGCACCTGCAGACCCTGGGCCGTCAGCGCTTCGTACACATCTTCTTCGAGCGGCGACTCCAGATCGCGTCCGCTGATGCCGGCCAGGGCCAACTGGCCGGTGGCCGCGTATTGCAGGAATACCTTGAGCGCGGCCACGCCCTTGCCCTTGCCGCGTTCCAGGTCGATATCGTCGGCGGTGATGGATGAAAACACCTCGCAGCGCTGCTTGGCACGCGAGATCAGCACGTTCAGGCGGCGCTCGCCTCCATCGGCACTCACAGGGCCGAAGCGCATGGGCAGATAGCCCTGCGCGTTGCGCGCATAGGCCACCGAGATGAAGATCACATCGCGCTCGTCGCCCTGCACGTTTTCCAGGTTCTTGATGAAGAAGGGTTCGTTGGGATGGGCCACAAAAAAGGACTCTGCCTCGGGCTGCTGGCGACGCAGCAGTTCCAGCTCGTCCTGGATGGCGACTTTTTGCTGCAGCGAGAAAGCGGCCACGCCCAGGCTGAGCTGCGGCGACTGCTGTGCGTGTTGCATGATGGCGCGTGCAATGGTCTGGGCCTCGATGCGGTTGATGCGGCTGGCGCCGCTGTCAAAGCGGCCTTCGGGCAGATGGTGAAAGCGCAGCCCCATGCTCGAGCGGGCCGTGTAGGGGCTGGGCACGACGTAAAGGCTGCTGTTGTAGAACTGCTGGTTGGACACCGCAATCAGCGACTGGTGGCGGCTGCGGTAATGCCAGCGCAGCATGAGCTGGGGCATGCCCTTGGCTAGGCACAGGCTCAGAATGCTCTCCACATCGGCAGCTCCGGCGATGAGCTGGTCTTCGTCCTCGTCGTCGAACTCGTCCTGTTCGCTGGTCATGCGCGAGAAAAAACGCGTGGGCGGCAGCTGGCGGTCGTCGCCCACCACCACCAGCTGCTTGCAGCGGGCGATGGCGCCCAGCGCATCCACGGGCTCGATCTGGCTGGCTTCGTCAATCACCAGCAGATCGAACTCGACCGCACCAGGCTCCAGAAACTGGGCCACGGACAGGGGGCTCATCATGAACACGGGCTTGATGGCCTGGACGGCTTCGCCTGCGAGCTTGAACAGCTTGCGCAGCGGCATATGGCCGCGCTTGCGCGCAATTTCGCCATTGAGCACGCCAAGCGGGCCCATGCCGGATGCGCTGCGTGGCACCTGCTCGTAATGCGAGAGTGCCGACTGGGCGCGCGCGAGTTCGATGCGCTCCAGATCCAGCGCCCGGAACTGGCGCACCTTCTGGCTGTGCTGATCGCCGTTGAAAGCGACCAGCTCGGGGTGAGCCTGAGTGGCCTGACGCAGCAGCGCTTCGTAATAAGCGCGTTCGAGGATGGCGGGCAGGGTTCCTTGTGCAATGGATTCATTCTCGAGCTGCTGCACCAGGACGGCCATGCCGGCCGCACGCGCCTGCTCACGGGTGGCGTGGTACGAGGTCCAGTCCAGCAAGGCGTTGGGCTCGGCGACCCATTGTGCAAGACGCTCGCCAAAGTCGGCCAGCGGGATGCGGGCCAGATCGGCAGCGCCAAAGGCTTCCTGTGTCTCGAGCCGGTAGCCGTCCAGCAAGCTTTGCGCAGCATCATCGAATGCCTGCAGCGATGCACTGGCCCGGGCGGCCAGGTCCGCGCAATGTGCGGGCGATGGCAGCTGGGCATACAGCTGGCGAAAGGCGGCACTGCGGCCCTGTCCGTCGGGGCCGGCCATCCAGCCCAGCACGGCCTGCAGTTGCGCCCAGTCGCTTTGCTCGCCCTGCCACAGGCTGCCAAAGGCATCTGCCCCCAGGATCTGCTGCTGGCCCAGGTTCTGGCGCAGTTGCTGGGCTTCGATCAGGCTGTCGAGCAGGTTCAGACGCTCTGCCCGTGAACTCGGCAATGTCGTTTTCAACTGGCCCTTGAGGTTGGCAATCGCCGCGCGGTAGCCGCTGTTGAAAATGCGAAACAGCGAGTCGCCATGTGCTGCGATGCTCTGGCGTGGGGCATTCCAGTCCGCCGTCCAGGCGGATTCGGCAAAGCTGCCGCGCAGGCTCTGCGCTTGCCGGCTGAACTGGGCGCCGCATTCGACCAGCTTGTGCAGCTGGCCCAGGCCCTGATCCCAGATGCTGTTGGCGACGGCCTGCCGGTCTATGGACGGGGCACTGGCGAGCTGCTGCGCCAGCGTGATCTGCTCATGCAGAGACTGCAGAGTCTGTGCCGCCGGCGCGCTCAGGGATTGCGCCAGCAGCTCAGCATCCTGCTGCAACCGGGCCAGCATTGCTTGCAGCGTCGGCAGTTGCTGGGCGAAGCGTTGCGCATCCAGCTTGAGCAGCGCCGGATGGCATACGCCGCGCCACGGGTGCCCGGCCACCGGGCTCACCTTGGATGCCGCCTGGCGCAGTGCTTCGACAATCTGCTGGCGTGAATGAAAGTCCTCGGGTGACCAGTTCTGTGCGCCTTGCAGCAGATCGGGCAGATGCGCGATCTGCACCGTATCCAGCCGCGCCAGCCGCCCCAGGATCTGGTAGGGCGTGAGTGTGCAGGGCGCCAGCGCCTGATGCATGGTCTGGCTGTGCGCGTTGAGCTGCTGCTGCACGTTGCTCAGCTCATGGATGATTTGCTCGCGGTGCTCCACACGCGGCTTGCCCAGATCGCGCGTGGCCTTGAGTTCCTCCAGCACCTTGCGCTTGTTGGCATGGTGGCTGTGCAGTTCCAGACAGGCAGGCCCAAGGCCCACGGATTTGAGGCGGCGGTTGACCACCTCAAGCGCCGCCATCTTCTCTGAGATGAACAGCACTTTCTTGCCGTCGGCAATCGCCGCTGCAATCACGTTGGTGATGGTCTGGGACTTGCCCGTGCCCGGCGGGCCTTGAATGACCAGGTTCTCGCCGCGGCGCACGGCTTCGATGGCCAGTGACTGCGAGCTGTCCGCATCGACCACATGGCGCTGGCTGTCGACGGGGATCAGTTGGTCCACATTGGCGTCTTCGGGGAACAGATGTTCGCGTGCCTCGAAGCCGTCCTGCAGCGCGGCAGCAATCAGCGCCTGCTGGTCCAGCCGCTTTTCCGGCGGCCAGGTCGCAGTGTCCAGATCGCGGTACATCAGGAACTTGGCAAAGCTGAAGAAGCCCAGCGTCATGGCGTCGGGCAACACTTGCCAGCCGGGCTGGGCTGCAGCCATGGCGGCGACCGCGGCCAGATAGGCGCGGGGGGCGAAGTCGTCGCCGGCATTGAATTCGGGCAGCTCCAGGCCAAAGTCGGCCTTGAGCTTGGCCGCCAGCGACAGGTTCTCCGCCGCGTCTTCCTGCAACCAGGACAGGGTGAAGCGCTCGGCCGCGCTTTTGCGCTCCAGTGCTACGGGCAGCAGAATCAGCGGCGCAAAACGCGGCTTGTCGGGAGCATTGCGGTCGAACCATTGCAGCTGACCCAGCGCCAGAAACAAGATGTTGACGCCCTGTTCCTCGATGAAGGTGCGGGCATCGGAATACATGTCCAGTAGCCGGCGCTGCAGCTTCTCGCTGGACAGGCGCGTCTGCAATTTCAGGTCACGATGGCGCTGGGCCACACCGCGCGCATCGAGCTGTTCGTCGACGCTTTCTTCGGGCTGGGGCAGGGCGAGGGTAGCCTGTGTCTCTAGGGCCTCTGCAGGGTCTGCGGCCGCTTGCTCCTCCTCGGCCTTTGCCGGCGCAAAGCTCATGGCTTTGCTTTCGCCCGCCAGCAGGCGATAGACCTCGTCCGTGCGTTCATCCGCAAAATGCAGCACGCGTGCCGTGGCGGCCTGAGGCAGGCTCAGCAGCCGGTTGCGTGTGGAGAGGTCCAGCAGCGCCTGGCGGCTTTTTTCGAGCTGGCGGGTGATGAGGGCGGAATTCGAGTCTGCGTGCATGGGGCATCAAAAAGCACAGTGAGCTGGCACTTTAGCGTGCTCTCTGGTGCTGCCAACGCTGATTGGCAATGTATGCACTGCGGTTCCGTACCCGTTTTACAAATTGATCACAGTTTCCAGCCGAACTCGAGCGCAATGAAAGCCGAGCATTGGCCGCAGGTCTTTGGTGCAGCGCGGACCGTAACGCTGTAGCGCTCACCCTGCCAGCGCACCAGGGCTCCGGCGGCTGCCATGACGGGGCGTGTGTAGTTGGTGCGCAAGCCGGCATAAACGCCAGAGTGCAGATTGCCAAAAGTCAGCGGCGTGTACTCGCCTATGGCGTAGGTGCTCCAGCGGTCGATGCTGTTGCGATAGAAGCCGGCCTGCACGGAGAAATTGCTGGAAAACTCTCGTCTGATACCCAGGCCCAGGTTTTCCTCGTTCCATGTTTTGCCACGTTTCCGTTCGCTGAAATGGTGGCTGACCGTGTGCAGATTGATATGCCATGCGCCCGCAGCCTGGCTGACCTGGGCAGACTGATTGACCTCGACGGGCTGAGTGGTCTCGGCAGACTGATTGGCTTCGTCGGCCTGGACTGCGGAGCAGGCAATGACGATGGTCAACCCTGCCAGTGTTTTCAACGATTTCATTGCCGTTCCCCCCTGCATCGCTTCACAGGCGCATGCAGACAGGTCAGTGACATCCTTGGCTCGCGTTCGCAGTGCTGCCAAGGGACCTGGCTTACCAATTTTTATTTAAAAAATTCATGTAAACCATGTTTCCTAATGTCTATGACTATCGGTGTGGTGGATGTAAGAATAGTTCTTATCTATTGGTGATTGAATTTCAATTGGGTTTATGGAAATTTGGAGATTTCGCTGTCGAAAAAGCGGCAGGAAGAGGGAGCGGCTGCGTCCGGCCAGGTTGAAGGCGGTCTCTGTCAGACGCAAAAAAGGCCGCAAGGGCGGCCTTTTTGATGAGCTGAGGCGAGGGAGTCCTCGGCCTTGCGCGGTAGCTTAATCGCCTGGCTGCTGCTTTGCGGCTGCAGCTGCGGCGCGCAGCTTGTCCTTCTTGCTGGGTCTGCGGCCCTTGATGCCGCCGTTGCCGTCTTGCGCGACCGGCGGTGGCGGTAGGGCTTCGGTAGGCTCGAAGCCCTGGATTTGCTCCAGATCGATCTCCAGCTGATTGCGCTTGCAGATCAGCTTCCAGTGTGCGGTGTCGGCGGGGCTTACAAAAGTGATGGCGCAACCAGCATGCCCTGCACGACCCGTGCGGCCAATTCTATGAATATAGTCGGCGGGCGAGCGGGGCAGGTCGTAGTTGATGACCGTGGGCAGCTGTGCGATATCGATACCGCGCGCGGCCAGGTCGGTGGTGATGAGCAGTTGCCAGCGCTTGGCCTTGAACTGGTCGAGCACGTCCTTGCGCGCACCCTGGCTCATATCGCCGTGGAAGGTGGTGGCGTAGATGCCAGCCTTGTAGAGCTTGTCGGCCAGCATTTCGGCGGTGTGGCGCTTGGCGACAAAGACCAGGGCTCGTTCCCATTCGGGCTGGTTCTCGCCTTGCTTGACGAGCTGGCGCAGCAGCTGGGTGCGGCGGGTGCCGTCCACGGCAATGGCGCGCTGGCTGATGTTCTCGGGGCTGGTCGAATGCTCGGCGGCCTGGTCGGCATCGACCTGCACCCGAACGGGGTCGTGCAGCAGGCGGGTGGCCAGCGCCTCCACGTTCTGCGGGAAGGTGGCCGAGAACAGCATGGTTTGGCGTTTGGCGGGCAGCAGGGCCAGCACGCGGTTGAGTTCTTCGGCAAAGCCCTGGTCCAGCAGGCGATCCGCCTCGTCCAGAACCAGATGCTGCACCGCGTTCAGGCGCACGGCATTGTGCTCCACCAGATCCAGCAGGCGGCCCGGCGTGGCGACCAGAAAGTCGGCGCTGCCACGCAGCTGCATCATCTGCGGGTTGATGGAGACACCGCCATAGACCACGCGGCTGCGTGGTTGCTCACGCAACTGGCGCGTGATGTCGCTCAGGCTTTCATGAACCTGCAGGGCCAGCTCGCGCGTGGGCACCAGAATCAAGGTGGCCAGCGGCCGCACAAAGCCGGTGTGGCCGCGCTTTTGCGCCAGCCAGGCCTGCAGCAGGGGCAGCAGATAGGCCATGGTCTTGCCCGAGCCCGTGGGCGCGCAGGCCCAGAGATCGCGTCCGGCCAGCACGGCGGGGATGGCCTCGGTCTGAATCGGCGTCGCGTCGCGCAGACCCAGATCGAGTGTGGCATCCAGAAGCTCGGCGCGCAGGCCTAGGGGGGCAAAAGACATAGAAGAATCAATAGCGGTGTGCAGGAGGCGCATTGTGCGGGAATTGCCGCGTCGCAGCGAGGCGCAGGGACAAGCGCGGCGGCAGGCTACATTCGCAGGATTACAACCCGCAAGGAGCATCAGCCATGAGTCAGATCACGCATCAAGCCATTGTCATGACGGAATACGGAGGCCCCGAGGTCCTGCAGATCGCCTCGGTCGCTTCGCCGCCGCTGACGGCTGGACAGGTGCGCGTGCGGCACACGCGCATTGGCGTGAACTTTCACGATATCTATGTGCGCTCCGGGCTTTACAAGACGCTGGCGCTGCCGGGCACGCCCGGCATCGAAGCCGTGGGAGTGGTGGCCGAAGTGGGGGAGGGCGTGACTCGCTTCAGGCCCGGCGACCGGGTCTGCTATGTCTCTGGCGCCTATTCCATCTACGCCGCCGAGCGCGTGATTGCGGGCGACGAGCTGATTGCCGTGCCCGATGACCTCAGCGACGCGCTGGTCGCATCCAGCCTGCTGCGCGGGCTGACGGCCGATGTGCTGCTGCACCGGGTGGCCCGGGTAGGCCAGGGATCGCGGATTCTGGTCCAGGCCGCCGGTGGTGGCATGGGGCAGATTCTGAGCCAGTGGGCCACGCAGCTGGGGGCCATGGTGATCGGCACGGCAGGCAGCGATGCCACGGCAAAAAAGGCCGACCAGGCCGGCTGCGTGGAGGTGATCCGCTATCGCGGCGTGGGCGCCCAGGATGTGGCTGTGCGTGTGCAGCAGTTGACCGGCGGCGAAGGCGTGGATGTGGCTTATGACGGCGTGGGCAAGGACAGTTTCGATGCCTCGCTGGCCAGTCTGGGCATCGGCGGCCAGCTGGTGATGTACGGACAGTCTTCCGGTCCGGTGCCGCCGCTGGAGATTGCGCGTCTGGCCGCCAAGTCGAACAGCGTGTGCCGGCCCATGGTGTTTCATTTCGTCAAAAAGCCCAGAGAGCGCGATGCCATGGCCGCGCGCCTGTTCGAGGCGCTGCGCAAAAAGCATTTCCGCATGGGCGAGCCGCAGGAGTTTGCGCTGGCCGATGCCGCGCAGGCCCACCGGCAACTGGAGGCGCATGGCGCCCAGCAGCCCATCTTGCTCGTGCCCTGACGGGAGTGGTCTGCGGCAGCGGTCTTACTGCGCGCCGGCTTGGGGTCGTGGCAGATAGACCTCGTGCCACAGGCTGACTTTTCCATGCTCGTCAAAGCGCATGAGCAGCATGGCGACAAAGTGCTGGGCGCTGCCATCTGCCTTGGTGATGCAGACATCCATGGAAAAGACCACGGAGTCTTCGTCGGCCGTGGTGTGCCGGATGTCGTAGCGAATGCCTTCCATGTCCTGCTTCATGCCTTCGAGAAATTCGCGATAGCTCTCGAGGTCCGCTGCATAGTGGCGGCCGTTGGGCTCGACCACGAATTGCTCGGCAAAGCATTCGGCGACCTGCTCGCGGCTCAGCGTGGTGTGACGACTCAGGTGGCGCTGGTTCCAGTCGAGCACGGCATGGGCCAGCTCCAGATTGCGTTGTCGTTTTGCGTGCATGAAGACCAGTATAGAAGAGCCGATTCCGGGTTCGCTCCGCATTTCTGACATGGACCGATTCATAAATTTCTATAGCGGCTAGCGCTTTGTATCAATGGATACTGAGATGATTCACACTTGAAATCGACCTGTGTCTTGCGTAACCAGCTATGGTTTTACCAAGGCTGAGATCGGGGGGCACGTAAAAAAGCCCGCGGACTTTGCAGTCTGCGGGCTTTTTGCCACCCTGAGACCCGGAAATCCGGGCCTGGGTGTGCCGATCAACGCTGAGCGATAGGCTTGACGTCGCGCGACACGGAGCCGGTGAACAACTGGCGGGGACGGCCGATCTTGTACTCGGGGTCGGCCATTTGTTCGTTGAGCTGAGCGATCCAGCCCACGGTACGGGCCAGCGCGAAGATGCCGGTGAACAGGTTGACGGGGATGCCGATGGCGCGCTGCACGATGCCGGAGTAGAAGTCCACGTTGGGGTAGAGCTTGCGCTGGACGAAGTAGTCGTCTTCCAGGGCAATCTTTTCCAGCTTCTTGGCCAGGGCGAACAGGGGATCGTTTTCCAGACCCAGCTCGGCCAGGATTTCGTTGCAGGTTTCCTGCATCAGCTTGGCGCGGGGGTCGTAGTTCTTGTAGACGCGGTGGCCAAAGCCCATCAGCTTCACGCCGCTGGTCTTGTCCTTGACCTGTTCCATGAACTCGCCGACCTTTTCGATGCCGCCGTTGGCCTGGATGCCTTCCAGCATGTTCAGGCAGGCTTCGTTGGCGCCGCCGTGGGCAGGGCCCCACAGACAGGCCACACCAGCGGAGATGGCCGCGAAGGGGTTGGTGCCCGACGAACCGCACAGACGCACGGTGGAGGTCGAAGCGTTCTGCTCGTGGTCGGCGTGCAGGATGAAGATGCGGTCCAGAGCGCGCTCAACCACGGGGTTGACCTTGTACTCTTCGCAGGGGTTGCCGAACATCATGCGCATGAAGTTGCCGGCATACGACAGGTCGTTCTTGGGGTACATGTAGGGCTGGCCCATACCGTACTTGTATGCCATGGCGACCAGCGTAGGCATCTTGGCGATCAGGCGGATCGCAGCGATGTTGCGGTGCTCTGGGTTGGTGATGTCGGTGCTGTCGTGGTAGAAGGCCGACATGCCGCCCACCAGACCGGTCAGCACGGCCATGGGGTGAGCGTCACGACGGAAGCCGCGCAGGAAGAACTGCATCTGCTCGTTGACCATGGTGTGCTTGGTCACCAGCTCTTCGAAGTTGGCCTTTTCCTTCTCGTTGGGCAGTTCCCCGTACAGCAGCAGGTAGCAGGTTTCCAGGAAGTTGCAGTTCTTGGCCAGTTGTTCGATGGGGTAGCCGCGGTACAGCAGCTCGCCCTTGTCGCCATCAATGTAGGTAATGGCGGATTGGCAGGCGGCGGTAGAGAGGAAGCCCGGGTCATACGTGAACATGCCAGTCTGGGCATAGAGCTTGCGGATGTCGATCACATCCGGGCCGATATTGCCCTGGTACACCGGCATTTCCACACTGGGAGCGCCATTGCTGAAAGACAGCGTTGCTTTGTTGTCAGCGAGTTTCATTTCCAAACTTCCTTCTCTAGTTTGCCTAGCCTACTGGGGACAGTTACCGGGCTGGCGCTTGCGCACCATCTCCAGCACTTCCCTGACTTCTTGGGTATCGAGTTGTCCTTCAGGTTCCTTGCGACGCAAGAAAAGATCCATCAGGTCGTTGTCTGCCAGATCCATCAAGGCAGACAGGCCAGTCGCGTGTCTCCGCGTGAGCTGGCTTCCGTAGGTGGCGAAGAACTGCTCGATGAACAGATCGTTCTCAACCAGACCACGGCGGCTGCGCCACCTCAGCAGGTCGCGCTCACGTTCGTCGAGCAGAGTATTCGTCATCAGCATCAGACGGTTCGACGAACCATCAGCTCCTTGATCTTGCCAATGGCTGCTGTGGGGTTCAGGTGCTTGGGGCACACGTCCACGCAGTTCATGATGGTGTGGCAGCGGAAGAGGCGGTAAGGATCTTCCAGATTGTCAAGGCGCTCGCCCGTGGCTGTGTCGCGGCTGTCCGCGATGAAGCGGTAAGCCTGCAGCAGACCGGCCGGGCCCACGAACTTGTCGGGGTTCCACCAGAACGAGGGGCAGCTGGTGGAGCAGCTGGCGCACAGAATGCACTCGTACAGGCCGTTGAGCTCTTCGCGCTCTTCGGGCGACTGCAGGCGCTCCTTGCTGGGCGATGCGTAGACATCGCTTTGCAGGTAGGGCTTGATCGAGTGGTACTGCTTGAAGAACTGGGTCATGTCCACGATCAGATCGCGGATGACGGGCAGGCCGGGCAGGGGCTTGAGAACGATGTCGCCCTTGAGGGTGTTCATGTTCGTCAGGCAGGCCAGACCGTTCTTGCCGTTGATGTTCATGGCGTCGGAGCCGCACACGCCTTCACGGCAGGAGCGACGGAAGGCGATGGAAGGATCCATGGCCTTGAGCTTGACCAGGGCGTCCAGCAGCATGCGCTCGTGACCGTCCAGCTCCACTTGCACTGTTTGCATGTAGGGCTTGGCGTCTTTATCCGGATCGTAGCGGTAGATTTTGAATGTGCGCTTCATTTTGATCTTCTCTCGTGGGCTGCTGAATTAGAACGTGCGGACCTTGGGAGGAACGCTGGCAACGGTCAGGGGCTTGAGGTTCACAGGCTTGTAGGTCAGGCTGTTGGTCGCGCTGTCCCACAGGGTGTGCTTGAGCCATTCCTTGTCGTTGCGGCCCAGGGGGAATTCGGCGTGGTCGGCAGGGTGCTCGTAGTCGTACACGGTGTGTGCACCACGGCATTCCTTGCGGGCTGCGGCCGAGGTCATGGTGGCTTGTGCCACTTCGATCAGGTTGTCCACTTCCAGGGCTTCCATGCGAGCGGTGTTCCACACCATGGACTTGTCCTTCAGGGTCACGGAGCCGACCTTGTCGCGGATCGCGTTGATCTTGGCGACGCCTTCGTCCATGCTCTTTTGCGTGCGGAACACACCAGCATGAGTCTGCATGGATTGACGGATCTCGCCAGCGACGTCCTGGGCGTACGTGCCGTCCTTGGAGTCCTGCAGCTGGTTGAGGCGGGCCAGGGTGCGGTCGGCGCCATCGGCGGGCACTTCGTGGTGAGCTCCGAAGCCGTTGACGAATTCCACGATGTGCTTGCCGGCAGACTTGCCGAAGACCAGCAGATCCAGCAGCGAGTTGGTGCCCAGGCGGTTGGCGCCGTGCACGGACACGCACGAGCATTCGCCCACGGCGTAGAGACCGTTGACCACATTGTTCTGCTGACCGTCCCAGACCACGACCTGACCGTTGATGTTGGTCGGGATGCCGCCCATCTGGTAGTGGATGGTGGGAACCACGGGAATGGGTTCCTTGGTGATGTCCACGTTGGCGAAGTTGTGGCCGATTTCTTCCACGGAAGGCAGACGCTTGCGGATGGTTTCGGCACCCAGGTGGTCCAGCTTCATCAGGATGTAGTCCTTGTTGGGCCCGCAGCCGCGACCTTCCTTGATTTCCTGGTCCATCGAACGCGACACGAAGTCACGCGGTGCCAGATCCTTCAGCGTGGGAGCGTAACGCTCCATGAAGCGCTCGCCTTCGCTATTCAAAAGAATAGCGCCTTCGCCGCGGCAGCCTTCGGTCAGCAGCACGCCGGCACCGGCCACGCCGGTGGGGTGGAACTGCCAGAACTCCATGTCCTGCAGCGGGATGCCGGCGCGAGCAGCCATGCCCAGGCCGTCACCGGTGTTGATGAAGGCATTGGTCGAAGCCTGGAAGATTCGACCGGCGCCGCCGGTGGCCAGCAGCACGGCCTTGGCGTGCAGCTCGTACAGATCGCCGGTTTCCAGTTCCAGTGCGGTCACGCCGACCACATCGCCCTGGGTGTTGCGGATCAGGTCCAGCGCCATCCACTCCACGAAGAAGTTGGTCTTGGACTTGACGTTCTGCTGGTACAGCGTGTGCAGCATGGCGTGACCGGTACGGTCAGCGGCAGCGCAGGCGCGTTGCACGGGCTTTTCGCCGTAGTTGGCTGTGTGGCCGCCGAAGGGGCGCTGGTAGATGGTGCCGTCGGCATTGCGGTCGAAAGGCATGCCGAAGTGCTCGAGCTCGATCACGACGTTCGGCGCTTCACGGCACATGAACTCGATGGCGTCCTGGTCGCCCAGCCAGTCGGAGCCCTTGATGGTGTCGTAGAAGTGATAGTGCCAGTTGTCTTCGCTCATATTGCCCAGCGAAGCGGACACGCCGCCCTGGGCGGCCACAGTGTGCGAGCGAGTGGGGAAAACCTTGGACAGCGAGGCGACGGACAGACCGGCGCGCGACAGTTCCAGCGCAGCGCGCAGGCCGGAGCCGCCGGCACCGACGATCACGACGTCAAACTTGCGCTTGGTGATATTTGCTTTGGAGTAGCTCATTCTTAACCTTCAATCGTGGAGACTGTGTCTCAATCAGAGACGCCACAGAACCTGGATGCCCCAGCCGATGCAGCCGACCAGCCAGACAATGGTGACCACTTGCAGTGCAAGGCGCAGGCCCACGGGCTTGACGTAGTCCATCCAGATGTCACGCACGCCGATCCAGGCATGCCAGCCCAGAGCCACGAAGAGGGCCAGGGTCAGAAACTTCATCCACTGGGGAGCAAAAATGCCGGCCCACTGCTCGTAGCCCACGGGGCCGCCGACCGTCAGAAAGCGCACCAGCAGCACAACGGTGTACAGCGCCATCAGGACGGCGGTAGAGCGTTGAGCCAGAAAGTCGCGGGTGCCATAGTGCGCACCGACAACGGTGCGCTTGGAGCCGTAATTCACGGACATGGTTGTTTCCTTATCGTGAGGTGTTATTGACTGGGCGCTGATCAGTACAGGCCGAACAGCTTGGCGCCAAGCACCACGGTCAGGGCAACACTGATGCACAGAACGACGGCGGCGGTGGACTTGCCGGTCTGCTTGTTCACCGCGTGGTGGTTCACGTCCATCACCAGATGGCGGACACCTGCGCAGAAGTGGTGCAGATAGGCCCAGATCAGTGCCAGGCAGACAAGCTTGGCAAACCAGCCAAAGGGACCTGCGAATACCGATGTGAAGGAATCAAACGAAATTTCCGACGAGATCGAGTTGTCGAACATCCAGATGATGAACGGCAGCAGGATTGCCATCAGCAGGCCGCTGACGCGGTGCAGAATGGACACAATGCCTGCCAGGGGCAGGCGATAGGTCGGTAGGTCCGAGAAGAAGTTGATATTGCGGAACTCTGGCCGCTGTTTTGCTTTTTGCTCTGTCATGGCAGGGTACTTTCGTGGATGTAACTGCGTTGTAATCGCTAGTGCGAAGCGACACAAAATTCTATTGCAATGCAGCAGAATCCGTTAGCCGAATTTGCATAGCAGATGATTGGGTTCTGTTGCAATCAACGCTTTTACGGGGGGATTCAGTTCAATGCATTGCGGTAATGATGGGTGTCGGTGCGGTACAGGCCGCGTCGTAACTCCATGGGAACATCGTTGTATGTGTAAGCAGTTCGCTCCACGCTGAGCAGTGGCGTGGTGCTGGGAATGTTCAGCAACTGGGCTTGCTCGGCATCCGGCAGAACGGCGCGAATTTTCTCGTCGGCCCGCACCATGCGCACGCCATAGTCGAGCTCGAACATTGCGTAAGTGGGGCCCTGGTAGTTGGACATCTGTTCGGCCGTCAGCCCCTTGAAGGCGTTGCCAGGCAGCCAGATGTCCTCCAAAATAGTCGGGATTGCAGCAAAGGACAGGGTGCGGCGCACATGCATCACGGCGTCGCCGGTGCGCAGGGCCAGGGCGCGGGCCACTTCGGCAGGCGCGCGCAGGCGGCGGCACTCGAGGATGTGGCGCTCTGCGCGGCCTTCGCCCTGCAGGTCGCCAGCATCGGGGCGCAGATTCAGAAAGCGGTACTGCACCTGTTGGGCGGCGTGAGTGGCTACAAACGTGCCTTTGCCCTGGCGGCGCATGACCAGATTTTCGGCAGCCAGCTCATCGATTGCCTTGCGCACCGTGCCCTGGCTGACCTTGAAGCGTGCTGCCAGCTCCATTTCACTGGGGATCAGTTCTCCGGGGCGCCATTCGCCAGCTTCCAGACTTTGCAGGATCAGGCCCTTGATCTGCTGGTACAGAGGGCTGAAGGCTGGGGTGGAGACGCCGGCACCACCGCTATGGCTGGCGTTGTTGTCCGGGGCTGTGTTGTGGGGGCTGGGCATAGTTGGTTTTGAAGGTATCGCCTCCGCGATGCGATGCACAAAAAACAGTCGATTTGACTCTGGTCGCTAAGTGAAGATCATATCTTATATAAGACATAAGACAAATTGACCGGGCTTTGATTTCAGCAGTACACTTGCCGCATGTTTGCGGAGCTTGCGCTACTGGTGGTTACGCTGGTGCAACCTGGCGCCCATAACATCTCAATTTTTTCCAATCTTGGAGTTTCACCATGAGCAAGAAGCCCGTCCGTGTCGCCGTTACCGGCGCAGCTGGCCAAATCGGTTACGCCCTGTTGTTCCGCATCGCCTCCGGCGAAATGCTGGGTAAAGATCAGCCCGTTATTCTGCAACTGCTGGAAATCCCCGACGAAAAGGCTCAAAACGCTCTGAAGGGCGTGATCATGGAGCTGGAAGACTGCGCCTTCCCCTTGCTGGCCGGCATCGAAGCCCACGCCGACCCCATGACCGCCTTCAAGGACACCGACTACGCTCTGCTGGTGGGTGCCCGTCCTCGTGGCCCCGGCATGGAACGTGCTGACCTGCTGGCTGCCAACGCCCAGATCTTCACCGCCCAGGGCAAGGCTCTGAACGCCGTGGCTTCGCGCAATGTCAAGGTTCTGGTGGTCGGCAACCCCGCCAACACCAATGCTTACATCGCCATGAAGTCGGCTCCCGATCTGCCCGCCAAGAACTTCACCGCCATGCTGCGCCTGGACCACAACCGCGCTGCTTCCCAGCTGGCTGCCAAGGGCGGCTTCAAGGTCGGCGACATCAAGAAGCTGACCGTGTGGGGCAACCACTCGCCCACCATGTACGCCGACTACCGCTTCGCCACCGTGGACGGCAAGTCCGTGAAGGAAGCCATCAACGACCAGGAATGGAATGCCAACGTGTTCCTGCCCACCGTGGGCAAGCGCGGCGCCGCCATCATCGCTGCTCGCGGTCTGTCGTCGGCTGCTTCGGCTGCCAACGCTGCCATCGATCACATGCGTGACTGGGCCCTGGGCTCCAACGGCGAATGGGTCACCATGGGCGTGCCTTCCAACGGCGAGTACGGCATCCCCGCCGGTATCGTGTTCGGTTTCCCCGTGACCACCACAGCTGACGGCGAATACAAGATCGTCGAAGGTCTGGAAATCGACGCCTTCTCGCAAGAGTGCATCAACAAGACTCTGGCTGAGCTGCAAGGCGAGCAGGACGGCGTCAAGCACCTGCTGTAATCAGCGCAAAACCTATGCAAGACTGGAACCCTGCGCTGTATCTGCGCTTTGCCAATGAGCGCACGCGCCCTGCGGCAGAACTGCTGGCAAGAGTACCTTCCAGCTTGCATTCACCCGCTCGCAGCCTCCGCATCGTGGATCTGGGCTGCGGGCCGGGCAACTCCACCGAACTTCTGGTGGAACGTTTTCCCGGCGCCGATGTGCTCGGTGTCGACAATTCCGAAGCCATGCTGGAGACTGCGCGTAGGCAGTTGCCGCAGGCCAGGTTCGAGGCCGGTGATATTGCCTCCTGGGCACCTGCTGAAGGTGAGCCAGCACCTGATTTGATTTATGCGAATGCCTCCATCCAGTGGGTGGGCGAGCATGAGAGCCTGATTCCCCGTCTGTTTTCGTTGCTGGCGCCCGGTGGCGTGCTGGCCGTGCAGATGCCTGACAACCGTCAGGAACCCTCGCACCGAAACATGCGCGAAGTCGCCCAGTTGCCCCGGTTTGTGGCGCACATCGGGGACGCGAGCAAGGTGCGTACCGAAATTTTGCCCATAGGGGTGTATTACGACCTGCTGGCAGCGCCCCAGCCGGCGGCTCCCGCCAATGAGGCTGCGAGCGTGGATGTGTGGCACACCGTCTACCAGCATCCCATGGACTCGGCCGCAGCGATTGTGCAGTGGCTCAGCAGCACGGGCCTCAAGCCTTTCGTGGAAGGTTTGCCCCGGGAGCTGCAAGCCGAGTATCTGACCGAGTATCAAAGCCGCATCGATGCGGCGTATCCGGAGCGAGCCGACGGCAAGCGTCTGCTGGCTTTTCCCCGACTTTTCATGGTGGCTCAGCGCAAGTCATGACGAAAGAACTGGTTCATCCCGCCACCGTGCTGCTCGATGCTCAGGGTGGCGCTCAGCGTCTGCCCGTCTGCGATCACTACAGCGGCGTGGAAGCGCGCATGCGCAAAAGCCTGCAGTTGCAGGCAGAGATGATGCAGGAGTTCGGCACCTGTGTGTTCGACGTGACGCTGGACTGCGAGGATGGCGCTCCTGTCGGCCAGGAGGCCGAGCACGCTCGCCTGGTGGTCGAGCTGGCGAATGGAGCGGCTCAAGGCGCGCGCGTGGCGGCCCGGGTGCATGCGGTGGAGCATGCTCATTTCCAGGCAGACATGGACATCATTGCCGGCGGCGCGGCGGACAAGCTCTGCCACATCATGATTCCCAAGGTGGAGTCGGTGGATGACGTCATCAAGGCCGAAGCAGCCCTGCAGCGTGCGACAGACAAGCGTGTGCCGCTACATGTCTTGATTGAATCTCCTGCTGCCGTGCAGCAGGCCTTCGACATTGCCGCGCACCCGGCCGTGCAAAGCATCTCCTTCGGGCTGATGGATTTTGTCTCGGCCCATGGCGGCGCCATCCCGGCTTCCGCCATGACGGCACAGGGCCAGTTCGAGCATCCCTTGGTCGTTCGTGCCAAGCTCGAGATCGCGGCAGCCTGCCATGCCCACGGCAAGGTGCCCTCGCACTGCGTGGTCACGGAATTCAAGAATCCTGAAGCTTTGCAGGCTTGCGCGCAAAAAGCCTCGCGTGAGCTTGGCTACACACGCATGTGGAGCATCCATCCTGACCAGATTCGCCCGATTCTGCGTGCATTTGCGCCAGCAGAGGACGAAGTTCTACAGGCGGCACAAATACTTACCTCTGCAGCGGTGCAGAATTGGGCGCCCATCAGTTTTGGTGGTGTACTACACGACCGCGCGAGCTACCGCTATTTTTGGCAGTTGCTGGAGCGCGCTCACCAGACGGGGCAGGTCTTGCCGGTTGAAGTTCAACCCTGGTTTGCCCCGGCCTCAATCCGTTGAACTCATAACAAGTCTGCAGGAGCTAATTCCTATGAAGACCCTGATCGCCACTTTGATGATTGCCGCTCCCCTGGTCGCAATCAGCCACTCTGCCGTGGCAGAAACCGCTCCCAAGGCCAAGGCGGCCGCCGCCAAGAAGGCTCCCGCCGCCAAGAAGGCCACCACTACTTCCAAGAAGGGCAAGGCTGCCGCTGCCGTAGCTGCAGGTGGCGCGGGTGCTGCCGCCGTCGTGGCCGCCGGCCCGGCTTCCGCCGCACTGGGCACGGAAGAGCTGGCCGTGGCCGAGCGCGTGCACAAGGGCCGCATTGCCTGCGAGCTCGGTGCCTATGTGAATGTGAATGCCGACACCGCCAACCCCGGTTACTTCATCGTGGACGGCCGTGGCTTCAAGTACCACATGTCTCCCGTCAAGACTTCCACCGGCACCGTGCGCCTGGAAGACAAGGCTGCCGGTGCCGTGTGGCTGCAGATCGCCAACAAGTCCATGCTGATGAACCAGAAGGCCGGCCAGCGTCTGGCGGATGAGTGTATGAGCCCCGAGCAGCAGCAAGTGGCCGAAGCCATCCGCAAGAACCCACCTCCCAGCCTGCTGGACAGCAAATAAGTCTGGCGAGGCTGAGGACTGGCGTATCGCACATGCGCCAGTCCTGTAATTCGCGCTCCACGCGCAGCCTTTTTCAAAAAACCATTGGAGAGAACCCATGTTGAAAGCCTACCGTGACCATGTGGCAGAACGAGCCGCACTGGGCATCCCCCCGCTGCCTCTGGATGCCAAGCAGGTCGCAGACCTGATCGAGCTGATCAAGAACCCACCCGCTGGTGAAGATGCATTCCTGATGGATCTGCTGACCCATCGCGTGCCGCCCGGTGTGGATGATGCAGCCAAGGTCAAGGCTTCCTTTCTGGCTGCCGTGGCTCACGGCGACCTGAAGGTGGGTCTCATCTCCAAGGCCAAGGCCACCGAGCTGCTGGGCACCATGGTGGGTGGCTACAACGTTCACCCTCTGATCGAGCTGCTGGACGATGCCGAAGTGGCTGGCGTGGCTGCCGACGCGCTGAAGAAGACATTGCTGATGTTCGACTTCTTCAACGACGTGGCCGACAAGGCCAAGGCCGGCAATGCCAAGGCCAAGGAAGTGATGCAAAGCTGGGCCGATGCCGAGTGGTTCACTTCGCGTCCCAAGGTCGAGGAAAAGATCACCGTCACCGTCTTCAAGGTGCCCGGCGAGACCAATACCGATGACCTGTCGCCCGCTCCCGACGCCTGGAGCCGTCCCGATATTCCTCTGCACTACCTGGCCATGCTCAAGAACACGCGTCCCGACGCGGCGTTCAAGCCCGAAGAAGACGGCAAGCGCGGCCCCATGCAGTTCATCGAAGACCTGAAGAAGAAGGGCCATCTGGTTGCCTACGTGGGTGACGTGGTCGGTACCGGTTCTTCGCGCAAGTCCGCCACCAACTCCATCATCTGGGGCACGGGCGTGGATATTCCATTTGTTCCCAACAAGCGCTTTGGTGGCGTGACTCTGGGCGGCAAGATCGCTCCCATCTTCTTCAACACGCAAGAAGACTCCGGCGCTCTGCCCATCGAAGTCGATGTTTCCAAGCTGGAAATGGGCGACGTGATCGACGTGCTGCCCTACGCTGGCAAGATCGTCAAGAACGGCGAAACCGTGGCTGACTTCCAGCTCAAGTCCGACGTGCTGCTGGACGAAGTGCAAGCCGGTGGCCGTATCAACCTGATCATCGGCCGTTCGCTGACCGCCAAGGCTCGCGAAGCCCTGGGTCTGCCCGCATCCACCGAATTCCGTCTGCCCCAGGCTCCTGCCGCTTCCACGGCCGGCTTCACACTGGCCCAGAAGATGGTCGGCCGCGCCTGCGGTCTGCCCGAAGGCCAGGGCGTGCGCCCCGGTACCTACTGCGAGCCTCGCATGACCACCGTGGGTTCGCAGGACACCACCGGCCCCATGACCCGCGACGAACTCAAGGATCTGGCCTGCCTGGGCTTCTCCGCCGATATGGTGATGCAGTCCTTCTGCCACACAGCGGCTTATCCCAAGCCCGTGGACGTGAAGACCCATCGCGAACTGCCCAACTTCATCAGCAACCGTGGCGGCGTGGCCCTGCGTCCTGGTGACGGCGTGATCCACAGCTGGCTCAACCGCCTGCTGCTGCCCGACACCGTGGGTACCGGTGGCGACTCGCACACCCGTTTCCCCATCGGCATCTCCTTCCCCGCAGGCTCCGGTCTGGTGGCCTTCGGCGCCGCTACCGGCGTGATGCCTCTGGACATGCCCGAATCCGTGCTGGTGCGCTTCAAGGGCGAAATGCAGCCTGGCGTGACCCTGCGCGATCTGGTGCACGCGATTCCCTTGTACGCCATCAAGCAAGGTCTGCTGACCGTGGCCAAGGCCGGCAAGATCAACGAATTCTCGGGTCGCATCCTGGAAATCGAAGGTCTGCCAGATCTGAAGGTCGAGCAAGCGTTCGAGCTGTCCGACGCTTCTGCCGAGCGCTCTGCCGCCGGTTGCACGATCAAGCTGAACCCCGAGCCGATCAAGGAATACCTGACATCGAACATCGTTCTGATGAAGAACATGATCGCTGACGGTTACGCCGACGCCAAGACGCTGCAGCGCCGTATCGAAAAGGTCGAAGCCTGGCTGGCCAAGCCAGACCTGCTGGAAGCCGACAAGAACGCTGAGTACGCTCACGTCATCGAAATCGACATGTCCGATATCAAGGAACCCATCGTTTGCTGCCCGAACGATCCTGATGATGCCAAGACTCTGTCTGACGTGGCCGGCGCCAAGATCGACGAAGCCTTCATCGGTTCCTGCATGACCAACATCGGTCACTTCCGCGCTGCAGCCAAGCTGCTGGGCGGCCAGCGCGACATCCCCGTCAAGCTGTGGGTGGCTCCTCCCACCAAGATGGACCAGGACGAGCTGATCAAGGAAGGTCACTACTCTGCCTTCGGCACTGCCGGTGCCCGTACAGAAATGCCCGGCTGCTCGCTGTGCATGGGTAACCAGGCTCAAGTGCGTGAAGGTGCGACTGTCATCTCAACTTCCACTCGTAACTTCCCCAACCGTCTGGGCAAGAACACCAACGTGTATCTGGGCTCGGCCGAACTGGCAGCCATCGCTTCGCGTCTGGGTTACCTGCCTTCCAAGGAAGAGTATCTGAAGGAAATGGGCGTGATCGATGCCGACAAGGCCTCCGTCTACCGCTACATGAACTTCAACGAAATCGCCGAGTACGCTGAAGTGGCTGCCAAGATCTAAGCGTCTAGGCACCAGAAATCGAGGCCTTCAAGGGTCTTGCTAAGAAGCCCGCAGGATGCAAGTCCTGCGGGCTTCTTTCTTGCGAGCGGTGAGACGGTCGTTGGACTTTATGCGCCGTGTGGCTTCCTCGCAGCAGATGAAGGTACCGAGCGGGCTGACATTGACCGCGGTGTGAAGGTCTTCTTTGGTGATGCCCAGGAAGGAATGCATGGGGGCGATGCCCGCGGCGCACACCATGACGTCGATCCGTGCCTCGGCGGAAAGCGAAGCCGCGATGGCCGGGCGGTCCCGGATGTCCGCAGCATGGGCGATGGCATCCCAGCCTTCGCCTTGTAGCGATGCGGCAGCTTTCCAGATCGCGTCCGGGTTCTGGTCGAGAAGTGCGACGCGAAAGCCGTCTTCGGCCAGGCCGATGCCCGAAGCGGCTCCGGTGACGAAGGCGGTTTCCTTGGCGGAGCCAGATGCTTGGCTAGGGTTCATGAGCGCTTCTTACTCAGGCGATGGGATGTGAGGCGTGGCCGCTATTGGGGCTGATACCCGCTGTCCTTGATGAGCTTGCCCCAGGTCTGTGCGTAGGTCTGCTCGCGCTGCCGCATTTGCTCGGGATTCAGGTACTGGGGGATCAGGCCGAGGCTCACCATCCGCTCGCGTACCTCGGGCCTGGCAAGCACCTTCTGCATGGCTTGCGAGAATGCCGCCGCTTCATCGGGGGGCATGCCCTGCGGCGCATAGATTGCGTAGAACGGGCTTTCCTCGAAGCCGGGGACTCCCAGTTCCGAGAAGGTAGGGGTGTCGGGTACGCCGGCATGCCGTTGCCTGCCGGACACCGCCAGAACGTTGATCTTGCCTGCCTTCTGCGATTCCAGCACATCGTTGAGCGACGAGATGCCGGCCAGAATCTGGTTGCCCATGATGTCGCCGAGCATGGGCGCAGCCCCCTTGTAGGGTACAGGGGTCAGGTCAAGGGTGTTCCTGGCGCCGATGGCGATGGTCATGAATTCAGGCAGAGAAGCTGGCGCAGGGATGCCCACGCTGCCTTTGCCTGCTTGCTTGTCGTGAACCCAGCGAATGTACTCGGCGTAGCTTTTGACGGGCGTGCCGGCGCCAGTAAAGAGCGCGGAGACATAGATGGCTACGCCAGCCACCGGCGTGAAGTCCCTGGAGGTATTGAAGCCCGGCTGCTTCATCACCAGGGGAATGATGGAGATGGTGTGGTCATTGGTGAAGAAAAGGGTGCTTCCATCCTTGGGCGCGGCCTTGAGCGCCTGCGCGGCCACCTGGCCTCCTGCGCCTGGCCGGTTCTCCACGATCACGGACCGGTGCAGTTCTTCCCTGAGCTTGTCGGCCAGATAGCGGGCCACGACATCGGTGCCGCCGCCCGGCGAGAATCCGACGAGCAGTTTGATGGGCTTCGTCCTGTTGCCTTCGCGCGCGAGCGCGATGGGGCTGGACAGGGCAAGGGTGGCGGCAAGTACGCTTGCAAGAAGCGCGCAGGCGGCACGTCGCATGCAGGTGTTGCGGGCAGGTGTCATGGTCGGGTTCCTCTGTGTGCGGTGAATTCATTCCAGATCGAAGATGCGGCCAGCATTCAGCCGCCCGGCGGGGTCAAGAGCGCGCTTGAGTGCGCGCATCAACTCGATTTCCTGGGGGCTCCGGCTGATGGCCAGGTATGGCTTCTTCGAGATGCCGATACCGTGTTCTCCCGAGACGGAGCCGCCCAGCCGCCCTGCGGATCGATGCACCAGGTCTTCGATCTCCTGTTTCATCTGCGGCTGGTCCGCGGGATAGCCGACGACCAGGTGCAGGTTTCCATCGCCGAGATGCCCATAGGTCTGCGTGCGGTGCAGGCCGTGCGCGCGCAGTTGCGAGTGGACGTCTTCGAGCCATGCAGGCATCGCGGTGATTGGCAGGCTGATGTCGAAGCCAGCAAACGGTGCCACTGCCGCCGCAGCTTCTCCAGAGGACTCCCGGATGCTCCAGAGGCGCTGGGCATCTTGCTGCGAGTGGGCGAGCACCGCATCCGAGCCAGCGGCCAACTCAAGGAATTCACCCAGTGCCTCCATGAACAATTGTTCGTCGGCTTCGGCATCCTGGCCCATGGCTTCGATGAGCACCAGATTGCCGCCAGGCTCAGCAAATGGTGTTCCTCCCACGCGCAGTTCCGTCGTCACCATGTCGTAGAAGTCGCGCCACATCGCTTCGAAACTTGTCAGGCGCGCGCCCAGCCGCCTTCTGCAGTGGTTGAGCAGCTCCACCATCTGCTCGAAGCTCTGGACGCTGACGAGGGCAGTCTGGCGAGTGGTAGGCAGAGGCTGCAGAGCGAACACCAGCCGCGTGATGACGCCCAGCGTTCCCTCGCTGCCGATGAACAGGTGCTTGAGGTCGTATCCGGCGTTGTCCTTGAGTGCCTTGCCAAGATGGCTGATGACCTGCCCATCCGCAAGCACGGCTTCCAGGCCGATGATGGATTGGCGTGCCATGCCGTAGCGCAGGACCCGGTTGCCTCCCGCATTCGTCGCGGCGATGCCTCCGACGTGGCAGGAGCCCTTGCTGCCGATGTCGATGGGAAACAGCAGGCCGCGAGCGGCCGCGGCTTCCTGGGCCTCCTGCAGCTTCACGCCAGCCTGGACGGTCATGGTCTGGCTGGCTGCATCGATTTCCTCGATGGCATTCAACCTGTCCAGCGACAGGATGATCTCTCCGGGTCGGGCCAATGCTCCATCCACGAGGCCGGTCATTCCGCCTTGCACGGCGATCGGCAGCCCCAGCGCATGCGTGGCCCGCATGGCTGCCGCAAGGTGCTCCGGCGTGCGCGGGCGCAGTACGGCAAGCGGAGCGGCGCCGCGCTTGCCACGCCAGTCGGTGCCGGCGTATGCCGGTATGGCATCTCCGATGGCCAGCAGCGACGCATCGGAGTGCGGCGCCAGCGCGGCGGCCAGGGATGTCAGTCGCTGGTCTGTTCTGGCAGTGGTTGAGGAGGCGTTGCTTGCAGATGGCATGGCGGTGTTTCCTGGTGGAGGGTGTTGTCGCGGCGCTTGCGCCAGGCGTTGGCGGGCTCAGGGGGCGATGGCCGCATAGACCACCATTTCCACGCGCATGCCTGGCGCAACCAGGCCTCGCACGGCGACGCTGGAGCGGTTGGGGTAGGGTGCTTCGAAGAATTCGCGGTAGACGCGGTCGATGGCAGGCATGTCCCGCTCATCCGTCATGTAGATCAGCACCTGGGCCACATCGCTCATCCGGCCTCCGGCCGCCGCGACGGCCCGGCGGACGTTTTCCAGCGTCAGGCGGGCCTGCTGCTCGATGGGGCCGGTGTCGAGCGTGCCGTCGCTGCGCACCGGGCCGTGCGTGGTGAACAGCAGGCCACCGGCTTTCACTGCCCAGGAGAAGGGCTGGCCGATGGAAGGCAGGCCGATATCGACTATGTGCTTCATGGTGCGGATGCCTCCAGGATGCTTGCCAGGCGCTGGTACCAGGAGGCCTGGGGTGCGCTCAAGGCGGTATGGGTGGAAAAGTGGTCCTGTCCCGCTTCGATGGAGAGCGAGCACGGAGCGCCGACCTGCGACAGCCTGTGCGCAAGCTCCTGGTTGGTGCGCTGCACACGCTCGCTGTCGTGTTCACCGTAGCTCAGGTGCATGGGCACGGTGCTGGTCGCGCTCCAGTGGACGGGGCTCATGGCCGCATCGTCGTCGGGCTTGCGCAGGACCATGGTGTAGACACGCTGCTCCAGGCTGCCGGTTTCAGGGGCCGGATGGTGCAGGTCCATGATGCCGCTGATGGGCAGGCAGGCGCGGACGACTTCGGCCGGTATGCCTGCCTTGCGGGCATCGGGCTGCCGCAGGGCGATCAGGGCTGCCAGATGGCCGCCGGCGGAGTGCCCCGCGAGGTGCAGGCGATGGGCGCAGCCGCCGAAGGACGGTGCGTTGTCGAACACATGGCGCAGCGCTGCAAGCCCATCTTCGTAGGCCGCAGGCAGCCTGTCCTGTGGCGCAAGCCGGTAGGAGGGAGCAATCAGGATGCAGCCCAGCTTCGCCACCAGCGGCGCCATGAAGCTGACGTAGCCGCGGTAGCCGTTGGTCCAGCCACCGCCATGCCAGAAGACCAGAACTGGTGCGTCCTGGGCATTTTTCGGACCGAAAACGTCGTACCGGTGCAGCGGATGCCGACCGTAGGGGACGCCAAGGCGCACGTCGAGTCCGTCGGTCGGCAGCTCTCGGGCCAGGGCCATGACCTGGCGCGCGTAGGCCTCGGCCTGGGGAAAGGGCAATGGCATCTGGTGATCGGGGTCTGCCAGCAGCCACTGTGCATCGGTCGGACGGCCGTTGCCCGCAAGGTGTTGAGCCTGCATGGATTCAATTTTCATTGGCGATACAGAAGGGGGCGAAGTGCTCGATGGAGTCGGCGAGCGCATGGGTGGGTTGCCATGCCAGCTCGCGCGCCGCAGCGGATATATCCGACGCGGCACGGCGCACGTGTGCAAAGCCGGCAAAGCCGCCTTGCGGCGCGACCCGCATGTCCACCCGCAGGGCGGGGTGGCAGCGGCGCACGCCGGCCACGAAGTCCTCGAAGCCGTGCAGCCGGCCCAGGCCGATGTGGTAGATGCCCTGCGCCGGATCTTCGGCATCCAGGGCCGCGACGTTGGCATGACCGCAGTCACGCGCGTCGATGAATTCCTCCCCTCCCTGCCAGACGAGGTAGGGGTCGTCGATGACGGAGACCTCGCCCCGGGCGGCGGGCCCGGCCAGCGATGAGAGCACGCGCGCCGGCACCGATGTGCCGGGGCCGCTCCAGGCACTGATCACTGCGGCATAACGCAGCGATACGGTATTCACGCCGTACAGGTCGCGGTACAGCAGCGCCAGATGTTCCGCCGCCACCTTGGTGGCCGCGTAGATGGAGCCCGGGCGATGGCGGATCGATTTCAGGCTGAAGTCCTCTGGCAGGCTGTCGCCTTCGAAGTCGCCGAACACGGGGTAGCCGACGGTCGTGGAGCTGGCGATGACGACCCTCTCCAGCCGGTGCAGCCGGGCGATTTCGAGTAGGTGAGCCGTGCCCATGACATTGACTTCCACGCCCTTGACCGGGTCCTGGCGGATGGCGGTGGACAGCAGGGCAGCTGTGTGGACGATACGGCGTACGCCGTGGCTTTCGACAAGCCGGGTCAGCCGGGCGAAATCCGTGACGTCGGCGACTTCGATGCGGACCCGGGGATCGTCGACGATGGTGGCGATGGCCGCGAGGGCCGGAGCCACGTCGGCCAGGAGCACGGATTCTCCGCGCTGCGCCAGCACACGGGCCGTGTGGCAGCCGATCACGCCGGCGCCTGTAACAAGTGTTGTCATGGTGTTCCTCAGTTGGCCTGGATGCCGAACTCCTTGACGATCTGCCGGTAGCGCTGGTAGTCGTTCTGCACCACCTGGCCCAGCACGGCTGCATCGCCGCCAACGGGCGCCAGGGCAATCGTCTCCATGCGCTCTCTCACATCGGGCATCTTGAGGATCGCATCGCAGTGCTGGTTGAGCAGCCTGACCAGATCCGGCGGCATGCCCTTGGGGCCCATCAGTGCCTGCCAGGCGCCGACCTCGGCGCCCGCATAGCCCAGCTCGGCGAGCGTGGGCACCTGGGGCAGGAAGGGCGAGCGCTTCGCGTCCGCGACCGCAAGCGGCACCAGCTTGCCCGCCTTGATGTACTGGGCCACCGGCCCCAGGGTGGTGTACATCATGGGCAGTTGGCCGCCCACGAGGTCTGCCACGGCGGGAACGCTGCCGCGGTAGGGAACCTGGGTGATCTTCACGCCGGTGGCCTTGTCGAACAGCTCGCCCAGGATGTGCATGGGCGAGCCGTTGCCGGGGCTGGCATACGAGGTGATCTTGCCGGCCTTCACGCTGGCAAGCAGCTCCTTCACGGAGGACACGCCCGAAGCTGCCGTGGCCACGACGAACAGCGACTGGCTACCCAACTGCGAGATGGCGGTGAGGCCGTGCACCGGGTCGGTCTGCGCGCCTGCCACGCCTTGGAACACGTGGGGCGTGATCGTGATGGTGTTCGGCGCCAGCAGCAGGGTATAGCCATCGGGGGCTGCCTTCGAGACATAGGCGGTGCCGATGGTGCCAGCCGCGCCGCTGCGGTTCTCGACGATCACCGGCTGGCCCAGACGGGCGGTCAGCTTCTCGCCGATCAGGCGCGCCAGGACATCGGTGTCGCCGCCAGCGGGATAGGCAACCACCAGGGTGATGGACTTGCGTGGGTAGCGGTCGGCCGCGTGCGATGGCGCAGTGCCGGACAGAAGGCAGATGGCGGTGGTGCATGCGGCCGCGATGAGGGCGCGCCGGCGGTGGTGGTTCATGGTGGCTGGTCCTATGGTGATTGCAATGCTTGGGAGCAGGGCCGGCCTAGAAAGCGTGCCGGATTCCGAAGTTGAAGGCGCGGGAGCCCAGGCCCTGCTCGGTGGCGTTGCCCACGCGGTAGAAGCCCGTCTTCGACGTTGCGGGTGCGTTGTTGTCTATGCGCGCGATCGAGGTGTAGAGCGTGGTGCGCTTGGACAGAAAGTGCAGGTAGCCGACGGCCCACTGGTTGGCGTCGAAATTGGAGGCGGTGCGGTCGTCCTTGCGGATGTACGAGGCCATGAATTTGCCCGAGCCATAGGGCACACTGATGCCGAGCAGCATGTCGCGTGAATCCTGGTTCAGGATGCCGAAGACGGCCGAGCCCTTGTTCACCACATAGTTGAAGTGGGCCATGGCGAAGCCGAAGTCATAGGTCGCGCCGAGAAAGGTCAGCCGGCCGGCCTTGCCGGCCGCATCATTGACGCTGTGGTAGCCCAGCTTGGCATAGGCAGGGCCTGCCACATAGCCGAGGGCCCCTCCGTATTGCCGCTTGGCGCTGGAGTCGCCGGCGACTTCGCCAAACCCATAGACAGCGTCGGCCGTCAGGCCGCTGGATGCCTTGTAGGTATAGCGCAGCGTATTGTCCATGCGGTTGTTGCCGCCCGCGCCGCCTGCGCTGATGAGGTTGGCGGAGTCGCCCGCCAGACCCGTGACGAATGGGTCGGTCTCGGTCTGGATCAACGCCACGGGCGTGTACTGGCGACCCAGCGTGATGGAGCCGAAGTTGCCATGGATGCCGACTGTGGCTTGGCGGCCGAATGCCAGGCCGCCCTGGGCCAAGCCGCCTGTATCGGCGAGCAGGCCCATTTCAAGCGCGTAGAACGCCGACAGCCCGCCGCCCAGGTCTTCATTGCCTCTGAAACCCAGCCGGGAGCCCGAGGGCGACGCCGCTGGTCAGCCTGCTGGCGCTGGTGCCATTCGGGCCGCCGCTCTCGCGGACAAAGCCGAGATCGACGACTCCGTAAACCGTGGAGCTGCTTTGAGCCATACTGGGCGCGCTGGGAATCAAGGCTAGGCCGGCGGTGAGCGACGCCATGAATACGTGCGACAGCAGTGGGAACATCTTGTTCTGCTGTGTCTTGGATGGGGCTGGATAATGGAGATTCATATTTCATGAAATATTTTTAATTTCATGAAATTTAAGGTGTTTAATGAAATCTAATATAAGGACAAGCTCTCGTACATCTATGCAGGAAAATGCAGTAGCAGATGAAAAAAGCGACGCCGGCTCAAGGACGGAGCGCGCCTACCAGCGCCTGAGAACGGAGATTCTTCGCGGGGAGTTGGCACCTGGGCAGCGCCTGAGGGCTGCAGACCTAGATGAGCGGTTTGGCCTGGGGCTGACGCCTATCCGCGAGGCGCTCGTGCGTCTGGGTACTGAAGGGCTGGTGCTGGCGGAGTCAAACCGCGGTGCCCGGGTGCGGGGGATTTCATCGCAGGAGTTCGCAGACCTGATGAAGACCCGCCGCGACATCGAGCGCCTGTGCCTGGTCGAGTCCATTCGACGTGGCGATGCCCGATGGGAGGCCGAGGTGATAGCGTCGCTCCACATGTTGGCGCATGTGCCGCTGCCTGATCTCGGTGGCTCCGCAGCGATGTCTTCCGAGTGGGAGTCGCAGCACCGGCGCTTTCATGAGGCGCTGGTGGGCGCCTGCGGCTCCGAATGGCTGCTGCAGTTTTGGAACCAACTGGTCGATCACTCGGAGCGCTATCGCAAGATACGACTACATGGGCCGTTGGTTGCGCGCAATGTCCAGGCCGAGCACCAGGCCTTGCTCGATGCGGCATTGCGCCGCGATGCAGACGCTCTAGTCGCATTGATGGAGCAGCACTTGCTTGGTACCGAGCAGGCGGTCAATACCGCTATGGGGTGGTAGTTGTGAGACCGGCATCGTTCGCCGTGTGTGGCAGGTCAGTGAGAATGGGTGTGCATGCCATAGCGAAGCTGATGCCTATCTCTGCGGAACTTCGAACAGATTGAGGAGTTCGTGGAAGTGGTCAAGGGGGCCATCTACGCTGGCAGGGCTCTGTAAGCTTCAGGATGCTGAAGCTTGGCGCAGCCGCTGCAGCGCCGCCTGGGTCTCGGCATCTGCCGGGAAGAAGGATTCGACGGCCAGCTCCTGCAGCGTCACGTCCACGGGCGTGCCGAAGATGGTGATGGTGCTGATGAAGCTCAGTGTGCCCAGATGGGTGTGCAATTCAAAGGGCACGGCGATGGGGCTGGGCAGAGGCGAGTCCTTGTCCTCGGCGAACGGATAGGCTGCGATTTCGTCATGAAGCGCCTGCAGCTCGTTGTCTGCCGTGGCGGCGATCTGCTGCTGCAGGCGGTGCAGCAAATGGGCACGCCACTGCGCGGAGTTGGCCAGGCGTGGGCCCAGTCCCTCGGGGTGTAGGCTCAGGCGCAGCACATTCACGGGTGGCTCCAGCAGCCAGGGCGCCACACCGTCCAGCAGCAGCGGCACGATGGCATTGGCCGCCACCAGGTTCCAGTGTCTATCCACGGCCAGGGCCGGGCTGGGCTCGTGGCCCTTGAGCACCAGCTCTACTGCCTGGCGCGCGGCGGCCAGATCGGGGTGGTCCAGGGGACGGGCCTGGTACATGGGGGCAAAGCCCGCAGCCACCAGCAATGCATTGCGCTCGCGCAGCGGCACCGACAGGCGCTCGGCCAGCCGCAGCACCATCTCGCGGCTGGGCTGTGCACGGCCTGTTTCCACATAGCTCAGGTGACGCGTCGAGATCTCGGCCTCCAGTGCCAGCCCCTGCTGGCTCAGCCGGCGATGCTGGCGCCAATGGCGCAGGTGCTCGCCGAACGGCGCGCGTGCGCCGGGCGGCATATGAGCGGCATGAAAAGAAGAGGGGGCGGTGCTGGAGTTCATGCCCGCATCGTAGTGGCAGGCCGGGCAGCAGGCCATGACCTGCAAGGTTATCGACGCTGTGCGAGCGGATGGCAATCATGGACCCCAGCAGCCGGCACAGGGCCGGCCGCAAGACCTTCGTCATAGAACAGGAGTTTTCCATGTCCATTTTTGCTTCTCCCCGGTTTCTGCGTCTTGTGATGTGGGCCGATGCGACCTCCTGCGCCGCCACGGGCGCACTGCAACTGGCCCTGCAGCGGCCGCTGGCCGATCTGACGGGTCTGCCGCCTTTCCTGCTGACGGCAACAGGTCTTTTCTTGCTGGCCTATGCATCGGCCGCCGCCTGGATGGCGCGTCGCGAGCCCCTGCCGCGCACGCTGATCGGTCTCGTGGCGGTTGGCAATCTGGGCTGGGCGCTGGGCTGCGCGGTCCTGGTGTTTGGCTCCGGGCTGGCGCTCAGTGCCTGGGGTCTGGCCTGGGTGGCGGCACAGGCCGTGGTGGTGCTGGTCCTGGCCGATCTGCAGTGGGCAGGGCTGCGTGCCACGCGCCATGCGGCCCGGCAGGAGGCTCAGCTCGCGCTTTGAGTGCAAAAAATGATAGCGGCTAGCGCCTGTCATTCATTGAAAGCAGGCTGATTCACTGCTGACAATATGGATTGGCAGGCGCTACAAGCTATGCTTTTTGTTATATCCGCCATGCGCCGGGGCGGATAAGCGGGCCGGGGGAGGCAGAGATAATTCCGTACCGCTTAAAATTCACGGTTGCGCCGCGCTGGCGCACTCTTCGCAACCATGGGTTCCCTCGCCCCCATCGACCAAAAAGGACTGTCATGACATCCGCTCATGCCGTGCAGACGCAAGCGTCGCGCGTGCCGTTTTACCTCTCCGTTCTCGTGGCGTTCCATATCGCCCTGGTCATCGCCAGCAACTACCTGGTGCAACTGCCCATCACGCTGCTGGGCTTTCACAGCACCTGGGGCGCCTTCAGCTTTCCGTTCATCTTTCTGGCCACCGATCTGACCGTGCGCCTGATCGGCAAGACCGCGGCGCGACGCGTCATCATGCGTGCCATGCTGCCCGCGCTCGTGGTGTCCTATGTGGTGGGCGTGCTGTTCCATGAGGGCCGCTTCAATGGCTGGGAAGCACTGCAAAGCTTCAACGGCTTTGTGTTCCGCATTGCACTGGCCAGTTTTGCCGCCTATGTGCTGGGCCAATTGCTGGACATTCAGGTCTTCGACCGCATCCGCCAGAAAAGCCATTCCTGGTGGCTGGCTCCGGCGGCTGCGTCGGTGTTCGGCCAGGTGCTGGACACGGCAGCCTTTTTCTCGATCGCCTTCTGGCATAGCTCCGATGCCTTCATGGCGGCCAACTGGGTGGAAATCGCCATGGTCGACTATGTCATCAAGCTGGGTGTGAGTCTGCTGCTGTTTGTTCCCGCCTATGGCGTGGTGCTGGCGGCCATTGTGCGCAGCATGAAGGTGCAGGTCGCGCCTGCAGCGGCGATGCGCTGAGGATGCGGCGTGCAGGGCAGGCCCGGGTGCAGGGGCCTGTTCGACATGTGCATCGGCATTGCCATGTCCTGCTGGCAGCTGCAGCTTGTGCCTGGTTGGAGACGAAGAGCGGCAGTCCCGGATGACATCCGGTGATGGCCGAGTCGCCCGGGGGCTTTGACTTGTCGTTTGTCAACGAGTCAATGGGATGCCACAAGGGCGTGAATTTTGGTAGAGCCTCGTTCCAGAAGATGGGTTTGGACGAGCCTTGCAAGATCGACAATCCGTCAGAAGGCCGCTTTGCCGCCACTGGTGATGACTATGGTTTCCGAACTCGTCCCAAGTCCATGAAAAAGGCCGTCTATCAAGGACGGCCTCGGTATTTTTCCGCGCTGCGTTGCAGGGGCTCAGGTCTGGCTTTGCAGATAGTTTTGCAGTCCGACCTTGTCGATCAGTCCCAGCTGCTTTTCCAGCCAGTAGGCGTGGTCTTCCTCGGTATCGTGCAACTGGGCCAGCAGGATGCCGCGGCTTACATAGTCGCGGTGCTGCTCGCACAGCGCCACGCCTTGCTGCAGGCCGGCACGGACTTCGTATTCGGTGTCCAGGTCCTTGCGCAACATCTCGGGCACGGTCTCACCGGGCGTGAATTCCTTGGGGCGCATGTCGGGGCGGCCGCCCAGCATCAGAATGCGGCGCAGCAGTGCGTCGGCGTGCTGGGTTTCTTCCTGCATCTCGTGGTCCAGGCGCGTGAAGAGCTTGGCGAACCCCTGGTCTTCATAGATGCGCGAGTGGGCGAAATACTGGTCGCGCGCCGCGAGCTCGCCGCGAAGCAGGTCCTTGAGGTAGTCGACGACTTCGGGATGGCCTTGCATAGTTGTTGTTCTCGGTGAGTTTTCGAAGCCTGAAGTATCCCGCGACTGGCTTCGGGAATCAAAGGCAGCTATCAATTCCCGAGCGCACGCGCTCTGGATGCGGGCTGTAAGCAGATGCATTCGCATTGCTTGGTGCGTATCGAGGCTGATCGGGTTCGTTCGATTCCTCGCAAGGGATGGTGATAACACCCAGCACTTTTGGTCAGCATGGACCGATCAACGGTAAAGCAGGGACAGCACTTGGCGCACTTGGCAAGCCTCCGCAGAGGCTAGCCCTGCCCACAGGGCAGGATGCAGGGCCGCACGAGTTGGAACTGGCTGCGATGATGCCTCGAAAATCGAGTGCCCAGCTCGCCTTCCTCAATCGCCTGGGGTTCTCGGATCGTACAGTCAGGCCGAGACTGCTTCATTACAAGGGAAACGCTCGGCCCAC
>NZ_BBVD01000018.1 GCF_000964545.1 Comamonas thiooxydans
CTGGGCCGAGCGTTTCCCTTGCAAGGATTGATTGCGACATGGCTTTGACCCTGGAACAACTGAATGCCGCCGATGCGGCCACCGCCACCGACCTGCTCGATGGCCTGTACGAGCACTCGCCCTGGATTGCCGCCAAGGCACTGGAGCAGCGACCCTTCAAGTCCATGGCGCATATCAAGCACGCCATGGCCAAGGTGCTGGCCGAGTCCAGCGAGCAGGCCCAGCTCGATCTGATCCGCGCTCACCCGGAGCTGGCCGGCAAGCAGATGGAGACCAACACGCTCACCGCCGAATCGACGAATGAGCAGAAGAAGGCTGGCCTGACCAACTGCACGCCCGAAGAACTGGAGCACATCCGCAAGCTCAATGCCGAATACGGCAAGCGCTTCGGCTTCCCCTTCATCCTGGCCGTGCGCGGCGCGCGCGGTCTGGGTCTGAGCAAGGCCGAGATCATTGCGACCTTCGAACGCCGCATGTTCAACCACCCTGCCTACGAACAGGCCGAGGCACTGCGCAACATCCACCGCATCGCCGAGATCCGCCTGAACGACAAGTTCGGCTACGAGCCCGTCGAAGGCAACGAAGTCTGGGACTGGCAGGAACGCCTGTCCACCAACAGCGACCCCGGTTACGCCGAAAAAGGCCAGCTGACGGTGACCTATCTGACCGACGCCCACCGCGCCTGCGCCCAGCGCATCAGCCACTGGATGCGCGAGATCGGCTTCGACGAGGTCGAGATCGACGCCGTGGGCAATGTGGTGGGCCGCTACAAGGCCGCCACCGAAGGCGCCAAGACCCTGCTGACCGGCAGCCACTACGACACCGTGCGCAACGGCGGCAAGTACGACGGCCGCCTGGGCATCTTTGTGCCCATGGCCTGCGTCAAGCAACTGGCCGAGCAAGGCAAGCGTCTGCCCTTCAACATCGAAGTGGTGGGTTTCTCGGAAGAGGAAGGTCAACGCTACAAGGCCACCTTCCTGGGCTCGGGCGCCCTGGTGGGCGACTTCAAGCAGGAATGGCTGGAGCAAAAGGACGCCGACGGCATCACGCTGCGCGAAGCCATGCTGCATGCCGGCCTGTGCATCGACGACATCCCCAAGCTGGAACGTGACCCCGCCAAGTACCTGGGCTTTGTGGAAGTTCACATCGAGCAGGGCCCCGTGCTCAACGAGCTGGACATTCCCCTGGGCATCGTCACCTCCATCAACGGCAGTGCCCGCTATGTCTGCGAATTCATCGGCATGGCCAGCCACGCAGGCACCACGCCCATGGACCGCCGCCGCGACGCCGCCGCCGGCGTGGCCGAGCTGTCGCTGTACATCGAAAAGCGCGCCGGCCAGGATGGCGACAGCGTGGCCACCATCGGCCAGCTGAACGTGCCTTCAGGCTCGGTCAACGTGGTGCCCGGCCGCTGCCAGTTCTCGCTGGACCTGCGCGCGCCCACCAACGAGCAGCGCGACGCAATGATCAACGACATCATGGCCGAGATGGCTGCGATCGCCGAACGCCGCGGCCTTCGCTACACCACCGATCTGTCCATGAAGGCAGCGGCTGCGCCCAGCGCTCCCGAATGGCAGAAACGCTGGGAAAACGCTGTCGACGCACTGGGCGTGCCCCTGTTCCGCATGCCCAGCGGCGCCGGTCACGACGCCATGAAGCTGCACGAAATCATGCCTCAGGCCATGTTGTTCGTGCGCGGCATGAACGCCGGCATCAGCCACAACCCGCTGGAAGCCTCCACCTCCGACGACATGCAACTGTCCGTGGATGCCTTCACCCACCTCCTCCACCAACTGGCTCAAGAACAGCAATGACCAATATGAATCAAGACAAGCAAGCCACCTACGCCGCCATCGATGCATGGATTGACGAGCACTTCGACGAAGAAGTGAAGTTTCTGCAGGCCATGGTGCAAGTGCCCACGGACACGCCTCCCGGCAACAACGCACCCCACGCCGAACGCACTGCCGAGCTGATCAAAGGCTTCGGCTTCGACGCCGAGAAGCACGTCGTGCCCGAAGCCGACGTCAAGGCCTATGGCATGGAGTCCATCACCAACCTGATCGTGCGCCGCCCCTACGGTGACGGTGGCCGCACCATCGCCCTGAACGCCCACGGCGACGTGGTGCCTCCGGGCGAAGGCTGGACCAAGGATCCCTACGGCGCCGAGATCGAAGACGGCAAGCTCTATGGCCGCGCCGCTGCCGTGAGCAAGAGCGACTTCGCCTCCTTCACCTTCGCCGTGCGTGCTCTGGAAGCCGTGGCCAAGCCCTCCAAGGGCGCGGTGGAGCTGCACTACACCTACGACGAAGAGTTCGGCGGCATCATGGGCCCCGGCTGGCTGCTGGAAAAGGGCCTGACCAAGCCCGACCTGATGATCGCAGCAGGCTTCAGCTACGAAGTCGTTACTGCTCACAACGGCTGCCTGCAGATGGAAATCACCGTGCAGGGCAAGATGGCGCACGCCGCCGTGCCCCACACCGGCGTGGACGCGCTGCAAGCCACGGCCGTGCTGCTGACTGCTCTGTACGGCGAAAACGTCAAGTACAAGCAAGTCACTTCGCAAGTGCCCGGCATCAAGCACCCCTACCTGAACGTCGGCCGCATCGACGGCGGCACCAACACCAACGTGGTGCCCGGCAAGGTCATGCTCAAGATCGACCGCCGCATGATTCCTGAAGAGAATCCCGTGGAAGTCGAAGCCAGCATCCGTGCTGTGATCGCCAAGGCCATCGAAGACTTCAATACCCAGGGCGGCTACACCGGCGAAGACGCCGTGCGCGTGGACATCAAGCGCCTGCTGCTGGCCAACGCCATGACCCCCCTGGACGGCAACAAGCCCCTGGTGGACGCCATCCAGAAGCATGGCGAAGCCATCTTCGGCGAAGTGCCTCCTGCAGTGGGCACGCCTCTGTACACCGACGTGCGCCTGTACGTCGAGCGCGGCATCCCCGGCGTGATCTACGGCGCCGGCCCCCGCACCGTGCTGGAATCGCATGCCAAGCGCTCCGACGAGCGCCTGGTGCTGGAAGACCTGCGCCGTGCCACCAAGGTGGTGGCCCGCTCGCTGGTGGACCTGACTGCCTGAGCACCAAACACCGTTTGAACGCCTAGCCTTCTTCTGTCTGGATGGAGGTTTTTCAAGGAGCCGGGATTCGTCCGGGCTCTTTTTTTATGTGCGCGACACCAGCAGGCCGGCGGGCATTTGCTCGGCATGGCTCAGGTCCACATGGCTGGCCAGAAAATCCAGCACCGCCCGCGTCCTTACTGGCAACTGGCCGGGCTTGCCCACATACACGGCATGGATGGGCTGCAGATCCCCGGGATTGAATTCCTCCAGCAACACCTGCAGCCTGCCCGCATGCAAATCGTCCCAGGCGTGATAGAGCGACAGCCGCGCCAGGCCCGCCCCGGCCTTGGCCAGATTGGCCATGGCTTCGCCATCGTTGACGCGCAGCACCTCCCCCATGCTCACCGTCACCGCCTTGCCCGCCACCACAAACGGCCAGTGCGGTATGGCTCGCGGGTAGTTCCAGCCGATGCGCACATGGCCTGCCAGCTCATCGGGATGCGCCGGTCTGCCAAAGCGCTGCAGATAGTCCGGCGAGGCCACGATCACCTGGCGCGTGTGCCCCAGCTTGCGCGCCACCATGTCCGAAGACGGCAGCTCTCCCCAGCGCAAGGCGATATCGGCGCGAGCCGCTATCAGGTCCACGACATGATCGGTAAAGCTGAGGTCCAGCTGCAGGCCCGGCCAGGTCCGCATCAGCGGACCGACCAGAGGCACCAGCAGGCGGTTGCCCGTGGACGAGCTGGCATTGATGCGCACCACGCCGGTGGGCTGGCCCTGCCGGGTGACCGAGGATTCCAGCGCCAGCCAGTCCGCCAGCAACTGCCGGCCCTGCTCCAGCAACTGCTCTCCCTCGGCCGTCAGCTCCAGCCGCCGGGTGCTGCGGCGCAGCAGTTGCACGCCCAGCCGGGTTTCGAGCCTGGCCACGATCTTGCTGACCGCCGAGGGCGAGACCTCGCGCAGACGCGCCGCTGCCGAGAAGCTGCCCTGCTGGGCCACCTGCACAAAGGTCTGCAGCTCCACAAAGCGGTCCGCGCTGTGCTCCTGCAGCGAAGGCATAGCCATGGAATTCTTCATGAATCACATCATAAAGATGCCATTTATTCCCCACAGGAACAAATGCATGTCCGCATCAAGGGCTAGCGCACCTTCTGCCACAGGTTCACAGTTCAGCCCTTCGCGGAATTTTCACAAGGACGTTTTCATGCCTGCAGCATTGCTTGCTCTGGCCGCCGGTGCCTTCGGCATCGGAACCACGGAATTCATCATCATGGGCCTGCTGACCCAGGTCAGCCAGGATCTTCATATCTCCATCCCCACGGCGGGCACGCTGATCTCGGGCTATGCCGTGGGCGTCGCCGTGGGCGCTCCCGTTCTCACTCTGGCCTCGCGCCGCTGGCCGCGCAAGCTGCTGCTGCTGAGCCTGATGCTGCTGTTCATCGCCGGCAATGCCGCCGCCGCCCTGGCGCCCAGCTATGGCTGGCTGCTGGCAGCACGCGTGCTGACCTCGCTGACCCACGGCACCTTCTTCGGCGTGGGCGCAGTCGTCGCCACGCAACTGGTGGCGCCCGAGAAGAAAGCCTCGGCCATCGCGCTGATGTTTTCCGGCCTGACCCTGGCCACGCTGCTGGGCGTTCCCTTCGGCACCTGGATCGGCCAGCACTGGGGTTGGCGCATGGCATTTGCCAGCGTCAGCGGCATAGGCGTGGTCGCACTGCTGATCCTGCTGCGCCATGTGCCACGCGCACTCAGCATGCCCAGCCCTCAGGGCCTGACCCAGGAGCTGACCGTGCTGCGCAATGGCGCCATGTGGCGTGGTCTGCTGTTGACGGTGATCGGCTTTGCCGGCGTCTTCACCCTCTATACCTATATAGAGCCGCTGCTGACCCAGATCACGGGAATGGACAACCGCATGATCGCCTTCACCCTTCTGCTGTTCGGGGCGGGCCTGGCCCTGGGCAACCATGCGGGCGGCAAGCTGGCCGACCGCTTTGGCGTACAGCGCGCACTATGGGTATCGCTGGCCGCCCTGATGCTAGTGCTGATCGCGGGCCGCTGGATGTTTGCCAGCACGCCCCTGGCCATTGCCTTTGTGCTGCTGCTGGGCATTGCCGCCTTTGCCACCGTGGCGCCGCTGCAGATGGGCGTGCTGCAATCTGCAGGCGAGGCCGGTATGAATCTGGCGTCCAGCCTCAATATCGCGGCCTTCAATCTGGGCAATGCCCTGGGTGCCTGGCTAGGCGGAGCGGTGATCGCGCAGGGCATGAGCCTGACTTGGCTGGCCTGGGCTGCCGCCATGCCTGCAGCAGCAGCGCTGCTCATGGCCAGCTTCGCGCCACGTCAGAGCAGTCCAGATCAGACTTCGGCCATGGCGGCGGGAATGCACTGAAACTCAGGCGCGGCACCAAGGCGGCACAAGGCGGCAGCCTGCCTGCAGCAACGCAAACGAACTCCACTCCAAGGCGACCTCAAGGTCGCCTTTTTTGCTTGTGCAGCAACTCGGCATGGTTTTTGCAGCAGCTTAGGCCCCATGGCAAGGCATGAACTCTTTGCAGGCCCCATGCACGCTTTTGCACAGCGGTGCACCAATTCTGGGCTTGACGCCTTTTTTTTCACCTTCTTCAACGCTAATGCATGCAAGCTGCCTCAAGGTGGCAACGCACTTTCTTTCACTAGATGTTTCAAGACCCGAAACCTGCGCACGCATAACCGGAGCCAGATTCCTTGCAATTGCATATCGCGCAATTTTTGCTATTAAAAACAAAGCATCAATCGCTTGATATCAAATGATTTCAATATGTTTCATTCTGAAAATTAGAAAAACAAAGAGTCAGAAGCTACACATTTAATAGCAATCAGTAATTACCTTAGATGGTTATGCGTGAAAAACATAACTATTGATACCCCATCCAGAAACTGAATTTTGAGCAGGGTTTACCGCTAGATGCTGTGCGTTATGAGCTGTATACACTTTTTGTATGGATTGCATGCCATTCGCGAATCGCATGCCAACCTGAAGCCAATATAGAGTGAGGAGACATGTTTTTATGACATCCCAAGTGCATCCCGTGGATGAGGTTCTGCCATTTGGCAAGCTCACCGCCTTAGGTCTGCAGCACGTTCTGGTCATGTATGCCGGCGCCGTCGCCGTGCCGCTGATCGTGGGCCGTGCCCTGAACCTCCCCCCTGAGCAGGTCGCGCACCTGATCTCCGCCGACCTGTTCGTCTGCGGCCTGGTCACCCTGATCCAGGCCATGGGTGCGACCCAGTGGTTCGGCATCAAACTGCCTGTGATGATGGGCGTGACCTTTGCCAGCGTGGCCCCCATGGTGTCCATGGCACAGAGTACCGGCGGCAATGCCGGCGCAGGCCTGATCTTTGGCTCGGTGATAGGCGCGGGGGTGATCTCCATCCTCATTGCGCCGCTCATCAGCCGCATGCTGCGCTTCTTCCCACCGGTCGTGACCGGCACCATCATCGCCGTCATCGGCATCAGCCTGATGCGTGTGGGCATCAACTGGATCTTCGGCAACCCCGTGGGCCCGACCGCCCCCTCCGTGCCCAACCCCGAGCACCTGAAGTGGCTGGCCGAGGCCCAGGCCATGGCCGGCGCTCCCGGCTCCTCGCTGCCCGCCATCCCCAAGGGCTTCTCGGTGCTGCCCACCATGCCCAACCCCAAGTACGCCGATCTGCAAGGCGCGGCGGTCTCGGGCATCGTGCTGCTGTCCATCCTGCTGATCGCACGCTTTGCCAAGGGCTTCCTGGCCAATATCTCGGTGCTGATGGGCATCTTGATCGGCGGCGTGATCTCCGTGGCCATGGGCCTGATGAACTTCGAGAAGGTCGCCAAGGCCGAGTGGTTCACGCTGGTACTGCCCTTCCAGATCGCCATGCCCGTCTTCGACCCCATCCTGATCCTGACCATGAGTCTGGTGATGGTGGTCGTGATGATCGAATCCACCGGCATGTTCCTGGCCCTGGGCGACATGGCCAAGCGCGACATCACACAGGACGAACTGACCCGCGGTCTGCGCACCGACGGTCTGGGCACCCTGATCGGCGGCATCTTCAACACCTTCCCCTACACCAGCTTCTCCCAGAACGTGGGTCTGGTGGCCGTGACCGGCGTGCTCAGCCGCTGGGTCTGCGTGGCCGGTGGCGTGATCCTGATCGTTCTGGGCGTGCTGCCCAAGATGGGCGCGCTGATCGAATCCCTGCCCACCGTGGTTCTGGGCGGCGCGGGTCTGGTGATGTTCGGCATGGTGGCCTCCACCGGCATCCGCATCCTGGCCAACGTGGATTTCCGCAACAACAAGAACAACGCCATGATCGTGGCAGTGTCCATCGGCGTGGGAATGATTCCTCTGGTTGCCCCTAATTTCCGTCAGTGGATGCCCCATTCCATCCATCCGCTGATTGAATCCGGTATCCTGCTGTCCTCGATTACCGCCGTGGCATTGAATCTTTTCTTTAACGGAGCCGCCAAAGACAACAGCGCTGCCATCAACGCAGCACGTGAGGCTGACGCTCACTAAACGCCAGCCCGAAGCAAACGCTGGCTTACCCGCCGGCCCAAGCCCCCTGCCGCCCCACAGTGCGCCAGGGGGTTTATTGTCGATATAGTTGAAGCAAAACAGACCTGACTCAAAATGCTTCTTGCCATCCGGTAAGCTCCGAGAAGCAACTTGCTGATAAATATTTCGTATGACACAAAACCTGTCCTCCGCCGAACAAGCCCTGCGCGATGCGGCCCGCGAATACCACCGCAGCCCCGTCAAAGGCAAGATTTCCGTCACTCCTACCAAGCCCCTGTCCAACCAGCGTGACCTGTCCCTGGCCTACTCGCCAGGCGTGGCCTATCCCTGCCTGGACATCGAGGCGGACCCCTCCACTGCGGCCGAATACACCTCGCGCGGCAACCTGGTCGGCGTGATCACCAACGGTACCGCCGTGCTGGGTCTGGGCGATATCGGCCCGCTGGCTTCCAAGCCCGTGATGGAAGGCAAGGGTTGCCTGTTCAAGAAGTTTGCCGGCGTGGACGTGTTCGACATCGAACTGGCCGAGCGCGATCCCGACAAGCTCATCGACATCATTGCCTCGATGGAACCCACCCTGGGCGGCATCAACCTGGAAGACATCAAGGCTCCCGAGTGCTTCTACATCGAGCAGGAGCTGTCCAAGCGCATGAACATTCCGGTGTTCCATGACGACCAGCACGGCACGGCCATCATCTCCAGCGCCGCTTTGCTCAATGGCCTGGAACTGGTGGGCAAGGACATCGGCTCCGTCAAGGTGGCCGTCTCCGGCGCCGGCGCGGCAGCCATTGCCTGCGTCGACGTGATGGTGGGCCTGGGCATCAAGCGCTCCAACGTCTACATGGTGGACTCCAAGGGCGTGATCTACGAAGGCCGCCCCGGTGGTCTGGACGCCTCCAAGCAGCGCTACGCGCAGAACACCGAAGCCCGCACCCTGGCCGACGTGGTCGACGGCGCCGACGTGTTCCTGGGCTGCTCGGCTCCCGGCGTGCTGACTGCCGACATGGTCAAGACCATGGCCGACAAGCCAATCATCCTGGCCCTGGCCAACCCCGAGCCCGAGATTCGCCCCGAACTGGCCAAGGCCATCCGCCCGGACTGCATCGTGGCCACCGGCCGCTCCGACTATCCCAACCAGGTCAACAACGTCCTGTGCTTCCCCTACATCTTCCGTGGCGCGCTGGACTGCGGCGCCACCAAGATCACCGAAGCCATGAAGCTGGCCTGCGTGCGTGAAATTGCCGCCCTGGCCAAGCAGGACGTCAGCGACGAAGTCGCTGCCGCCTACCAGGGCAAGGAGCTGACCTTCGGCCCCGACTACCTGATCCCCACGCCCTTCGATACGCGCCTGATCCTGCGCATCGCTCCCGCAGTGGCCCAGGCTGCCGCCGAATCCGGTGTCGCCACCCGCCCCATCGAGGACATCGCCGCCTACCGCGAAAGCCTGACCCGCTTCGTCTACCAGACCAGCATGTTCATGCGCCCCGTGTTTGCAGCCGCCAAGGCCAATCTGCAGCGCGTGGCCTATGCCGAAGGTGAAGACGAGCGCGTGCTGCGTGCCGTGCAGGTTGCCGTGGACGACGGCCTGGCCAAGCCCATCCTGATCGGTCGCCCCGCCGTCATCGAAGCCCGCATTGCCAAGGCCGGCCTGCGCATGCAACTGGGCAAGGACGTGGAAATCTGCAACCCCGAAGATGATCCCCGCTTCCGCCAGTACTGGGAAACCTATCACAAGCTGATGGGCCGCAACGGCGTCACCCCCGAAGCCGCCAAGGCTGCGGTGCGCCGCTCCAACACCCTGATCGCTGCCCTGATGGTGCATCTGGGTGATGCCGACGCCATGCTGTGTGGCCTGGTGGGCCGTTTCGACAGCCACCTGGCCCATCTGGAAGACGTGCTGGGCCTGAAGAAGGGCACCAACGAGTTCGCAACGGTGAACGCCGTCATGCTGGAATCCGGCACGCTGTTCGTGGCCGACACCTACATCAACGACGCTCCCAGCGCCGAAGAACTGGCCGAGATCGCCAAGATGGCTGCCGACGAAGTGGCCCGCTTCGGCCTGCCACCCAAGGTGGCCTTCCTTTCGCACAGCAACTACGGCTCGTCCACACGCGGCTCGGCCCGCAAGATGCGCGCTGCACGCGACCTGTTCGCTGCCGCCAACCCCGGCATCGAATGCGATGGCGAAATGCATGGCGATGCGGCCCTGGACGCCAACGTGCGCAGCCACTCACTGCTGGAGTCCTCGCTGACCGGCGCAGCCAACGTGCTGATCTGCCCCAACCTCGACGCCGCGAACATTCTGTTCAACGTGCTCAAGACCACGGGCGGCCATGGCACCACCATCGGCCCCATCCTGATGGGCTGCTCGGCTTCCGCCCACGTGCTGACCCCCTCCTCCACCGTGCGCCGTGTGGTCAACATGACCGCTCTGGCAGCAGCTCAGGCCATCGCACTGCGCAGCTGATCCTGCGCAATCTCTCGGGCATCCCGCCCGAGGCAGCAACAGAACGCCCTTAGGGGCGTTTTGTTTTGCCCTATGCCGAGCCTTGAGCTTTGAACCCTGCGTTCATTCACGACTGCCTGTAACGCGCGCAGCAAACGCTCATGTCAGGCGCCAAGATGAAAAATGAACGCCAGTCGAGATACAGCAAGCGCCATGTGCTATGGTTTTCATAAACAAAGCAAAATGCGCGCAATGCCGAACGGCGCACAATCCTTGTGTAGAATCCTGCCATCCGGAGGTTTGGGTGAGTGGTTTAAACCAGCAGTCTTGAAAACTGCCGAAGGAGTGATCCTTCCGTGAGTTCGAATCTCACAGCCTCCGCCACGACAAAGAAGCAACCCCTTGATTTATCAAGGGGTTTTTCTTTTTCAAGCCTCAACGGTATGCCATTTGGTATGCCATGGCATGTTAGCTGCAGTTAGACCTGTTTGGAGATAACCGCCACAAGCACCTGCGCCTTGATCCCCGTGTAACAGGCCCAACCTCTAGCCATTGATTGCATGCAGGGAGTGCAATTTCCGCTTAAGGCTGATATGAGTCACTGGCTGCACATTGCCTGGATCACCGCGTTTTTAATCAGCGGTCACTTGACTTCTAAGACGAGGCGCCAGCGCAAGCTGGTCCCCGTCGTTATTATCTTGGCTCAAGCGCCCTAGGTGCTCGGTTGCCACCTGCGCCGCGGCATGAGCTATTTCCAGAGATCGCGGATCGCCAATCTGTTGCTCCATCCCGATTTCGATTGCAGGCGCGGGACATGGGCCAATGATCGATTGGACTGAGATGGTGTCAGCGTAGATAGAGCTGTTCTCAAGGGGGTTAGCTTCGACCTATTGAGAACATGGTGGCAGTTCATTTCATGACTTGCATTATCAGAGGTCGTGGATTTTCGATTTTTCATAGGTTCCGCGATGAGTCGATGTGCCGAAGATTGCGTCGCTGTGTTCAGTCACGGCAAACTTCATAGTTGTATGGCGATTGCAGGCTCGAGTCTGAAAGGCAGGCCCTTATCGCCCGGAGAAGCGCACTGCAGTCAGAACATGCCCGCCCATCAGTAACAATACGCTGTGAAACTCAGAAATGGCCCCCACGGTGTCCACCTTTTCGACCGCGATACCGGCATCAACGTCCTGCTTGACGAAATCCGGCCGGACCGCAATGCATGGTCAAAGGCCCCGCGCCAGGTCTCGATCGCACTGCTCAATCTCTGTGACCTGCACTGCGGCTACTGTTACGCCCCCAAACACAAGGCCTGCCTGACGCCGGCTCAGGTCCTGGCTTGGCTCCAGGAGCTGGACCAGGCTGGATGCCTGGGGGTGGGTTTTGGCGGTGGCGAACCCACACTGCACCCGCAGTTTGCCGACATCTGCCAGCAGGCCGCTGCAAACACCCAGATGGCCATCACATTCACCACCCACGGCCACCGCCTCAGCCAGGGCCTGCTGGACCAGCTGCAGGGTGCGGTACATTTCGTGCGTGTCAGCGTGGACGGCGTGGACGCCACCTATGAACGACTGCGCGGCCGCAAATTCACAGCCCTGCGCCAGAACCTGGACCGACTCTCAGCTCGCATCCGCCTGGGCATCAACGTGGTGGTCAACCAGCACACGGTCGCAGAGCTCGATCAGCTCGCCGCAATGGCAGCGGACGTTGGAGCGCGCGAACTGCTTCTGCTGCCGCAGCAGCCCACTGCGTCAGTAGCGGGCCTCGATGCCACGAGCTGCCAGCAACTGCAAGACTGGGTCAGCAGCTACGATGGCCCGGTGAGGCTCGCTGTCAGCGAGGCCGGGGCGGATGGACTTCCTACTTGCGACCCGCTGCCGGATGAGCGTGGCCTGCAGGCCTATGCTCACATCGATGCCACCGGCCGGTTGCGGGCCAGCTCCTATGGGACTGCCGCCGTCGCCATCGAACACACCGGCGTGATGCATGCACTGGCGCGCTTGCGCACCATATCGACCATCCAAAGGGAGGCAACCACATGAAGGTTTGGGACGGATACGGGTCCGAGCACTCGATGAACCTGGTGTTGATCGGGAAGTTCAAGGAGGCGCTGGACGCCGAAAAGGCCAACAAGGCGATCGACGCGCTGATGCAGCGGGTCGCGCACGAAGACGCGCAATCGCATTTCCCGATGCAGCCCCAGAACCAGCGTTACTCAGACGAGATGCTGACGCTCTTGGGCAAGCTTGAGCTCTTCACCCTGAGCCCCGAGGATCTCGAGCAGTTGCGCTTCGACCATGACGTCAAGCTCGATGGCGACCAGATCACGGTCAAGACGGACGAGGCTGACGTGTCGGTATTTTTGAAGATCTTTGTCGACGGCGGAGCCAAGGTGGAGGTGTTTTCGCGGCACGATTACCCAAGTCCTGCGGCCCCCAACGCTGAGGGGCCGAGATCCCATGCCTGAGACCAACTGGGAAGTCTTCACGCAGCTGCCTGGTGCTGCCGAAACCAATTTCGAAAAGCTCTGCCGTGCACTGGTGCGCCGCCATTACGGGCGTTTTGGCCACTTCAAGGAGCTGGCCAACCAGGCCGGCGTTGAATTTCATCTGCAGCTGACCCAGTCCTGTGAGCTCGGAGCCCCACCGCAATGGATCGGCTGGCAGTGCAAGTGGTACCAGCTCGAGCGCGGCAGGGCGCTGGGCGCCAACCGCCGTGCCAAGATTCGTGAAGGCATCGAAAAAACCCGGGAACACGTTCCGGGGGTGAACGTCTGGAAGCTTTGGACACGCCACCCCTTGACGCGCGCCGACCAGACCTGGTTCTACGGGCTGGCTGCCGATTTTCCCGGTCTCACGCTGGAACTGCTGACCGCCGACGACATCGACGACCTGCTCACCGGCCCTGGCGCGCTGCTGCGCGCCTCGTATTTCGGCGAACTGGTACTCACTCCGACGGCCTTGGCGGAACAGTACAGGCTGGCGGCGGCTCCCTTCAGGCGCCGCTACCAGCCCGAGGTACATGTCGTCGGCAACACCGAGCGGCAGGTGCAGCGCCTTCTCGGCGGGGCGGGGGCCTGGGGCCGACTGACCGAAATTGCCCGCGCAATTGCCCACGATGCGACAGTGATCGAGGCATCGATTGCAGACTTGCCGCAAGCACTTGCACAGCAGGTCCAAGACCTACTGAAATCGGCCAGGGGCACGGCAGACCTCCTCCAAGCGCTTCACGCAGCCCTCGAGGCCGGCAATTTCGATGGCGCCCACCAGTTGCTCGGGGCTCACCCGCCGGAACCGATCCGGTTTCGCACCATTTTGTCGAGACTGCGCAGCGTGCGATCTCCGGCGGCCCTGCGCAGTACCAATCTGGTCGCTGACCTGCACAGTGCGGCCCTGCAGCGGCGCCGCCTCGAGAAAGCGATCAGCCTGGGCGCGGTTGCCATACTCGCCGGTGCCGGCCAGGGCAAGTCCGAACTCGCGGTGCGACTCACGCAGCCCGATGGAGATTTTCCGGGCGGGGTCCTGCTCCTGGGCAAAAACCTGCATGCACGCCAAGGGCTCGATGAGCTGGTCGGGGCCTGCAAGATCGCAGGACAGCCGCCCGGTTCATTCGAGCGGCTGGCCGAAGCAGTCGATGCAGCGGGCCAGCGCGCCGGCCGGCGCCTGCCCATCGTCATCGACGGCCTCAACGAGGCCGAAGACCCCCGCGTCTGGCGTGATGAGCTCGCCAGGGCGCAAGAGCTGTTGCAGGCATTCCCCTACGTCCTGCTGGTCGTGACGCTGCGCGACGAGTTCACGCCGATGTGCCTGCCCGAGGATCTGCCGACGATGCAGCACAAGGGCTTCGACAGGGACCGACAGGTCGCGCTCGACACCTACTTCCAACACTACAAGATCGACGCCACCGATGTGGAGCTACCGCTGGAGTTCCTGCAGCATCCGTTGACGCTGCGCATCTACTGCGAGGTGGCCAACCCGACCCGCGCGCATTTCGTCGGGGTTGAGGCCCTGCCCAACTCCCTCACCGCACTCTTCGAGGAACATTTCAAAAGGGTCGCCGCCCGTATCGCCGACCTGGCCCCAAGCACCCATCGCATCCACCAGGACGAAGTCCAGGAGGCGCTGCTGAAGATCGCGGGACACCTCTGGGAACACAACACACGCAGCATGGAGTTCCAGGCCGCGCGCAGCGCAATCAACCAAGGCGCTCCGTGGGACCAGAGCATGCTGTGCGCGCTGGAGTCCGCAGACGTTCTAATCCGCACCAGCCAGGCCGCAAACGACCAGGGCGTGGCATTCCCGTACGATTTAATGGCCGGGCATCTGCAGGCGCGTTACCTGCTCACCAAGCCGGAACTGGCAAGCTGGCTGCGTAGCGCGGAAGCGGAGGGTTTGTTCCAGCATGATCCCTACCAAAGCAGTCACACGTTTGGACGCGATGTGCTGCAAGCACTGGTGTCGCTCTATCCAAGCTACCGCCAGGGCCGACAGCTCTGGCAGGACCTTCCCGACAGCCTGCAGCAGATAGCCGTCCTGATGACGGTCCAGTCGGACCCTGCCCACATCCGGCGAGAAACGGTCGAGCGGTTCGGCCACTACATGGCCGCATCCGAGGAGTTCTCCAAGGCCGCTTTCGGATGGCTGCGCCGCACACGCGCGGCTCGTGGCCACCCCTACGACATCAACTTCCTGCACTGCGTGCTGGCCGGATGGAGCAATACCCGGCGTGACCTCTGGTGGTCCTCCTGGCTCCTGCGAGAGGCCGACACCATCGAAGAGGATCTGAAGTCTCTGGCGGTCCGATGGGAAGCGGCTTCGCCCGACGAACGTGATATCCGTCGCGCGCGCTGGGTCATGTGGACGCTGACCACGACCTCGCGCCACATGCGCGATCTAGCGACCAAGGCACTGTTCCAGTTTGCCCTCGCCCGGCCGACAGAGTATTTCCGCTTGGCCATCGATGCCCTGGGCATTTCCGATCCTTACGTACCCGAGCGCGTCCTGGCCGCCGGCTACGGGGCGGCCCTGAGCACCTGGTCCGACCTGAACGCATGCGAGATGCGGACCGCCCTGCCTCAGGTGGCCCCGCAGATCGTCGCGACCATGTTCCACCCCGACGCGCCCCACCCGAGCTGGCATGCGTTACTGCGCCAGTACGCCCTGGGCATCATCGCCCTGGCGCGCCTAATCGACCCGGGGTGTATCGCGCACGAGGATGCCAGTTTCCTGGTCGCCCCATTCGCACACCTGCCGTCTCCCTTCGACCAGTTGCCCGCCTATGAGGAAGTGGCCATCGAAGAGACTGCCGACTCCGCCATCCGTATGGACTTCGGCAACTACACCATGGGCCGGCTCATTCCGCATCGCGCCAACTATGACGACGAGCATCCGGTGTACCAGCAGGTGCGCCGTGCCGTCGTCGCGCGCATGTTGCAACTGGGCTATGACCCTGAGCAGTTCGATCCTGTCGACCATGGCACGCCCTCGCGCTCTCGCATGCACGAGCCTGGAAAAATCGATCGTTTTGGCAAGAAGTACAGCTGGATCGCTTACTTCGAGATGTGGGGCACGCGTCACGCACGGGGCCTGCTCGACGAGGACCGCGACGGCCGGCCTTCGGACGCAGACATAGACCCCACCTTCCCACCGGAAGCCCGGACGCTGGCCTTGCCAACTGGTGAGCTGTTTGCAGGCGAACTCAATGACATTGGCGCATGGATCTTGCAAGGTCCGAGCCCCGACTATCGGCACATGCTGATCCTCGACCAAGTCGACGGCATGCCAGGCCCGTGGGTGGCGCTGGACGGATTCATCAAAGAAAACGCCCCCGACGATGACCGGCAGGTCTTCACGTTCTTGCGTGGTGTGTTTGTCGCGAGCAGCAAGGTTCGGACGCTGGGCCAGGTCTTCGACGACATGGAATACCCCGGCAACTACGCGATCCCGGAACAGCCTGAACACCATTACACCTACGCAGGGGAAATGCCATTCAAGGAAATTCCGGGTCTGACCGACGCGCCACACCACGTCCGCATGGTTGGACGCTACCGTGATGGGACTGCCTCGGATGACGACGAGTTCGAAGAAGAGGACGACCGCTACGAGCCGGACCAACAGCCCCGTGTGGGCGAGCGGGGATGGGGTAGCGGCGGCGTCCCGGTGGAACTTCCCGTGCAGCAATACTGTTGGGAGAGTTATCACAGCACACTCAACACCGCCGATACAACGAGCCTGCCCTCGACGGCTTTATGTGAGGGGCTGGGCCTGAGATTCCGCGCAGGACAGTGGGACCTGCATGACACACGCGGTGCCGCTTCGCTCTACCGCCAGGTGAGCCGCGAAAACGCAGCAGACGACGAACAAATCTCCGGCTGGATCTGTTTTCTGCGCGCGGACCTGCTCGAACGCTATCTCCAAGACAACGGCAAGTCGCTGGTGTGGCTCATGTGGGGCGAACGCGGTCTCCACCATCGCACCAGTCGCAATCGTTCCTTGCGCGAGTTCATCGCGAACCACAAGCACATTCACAAACGCAGAGACATCTACCGTTTCGCGAGGAGCGGAACAGTAGAACAGCTGGCCTCCTCGGCCCCATGAAGCCGCCGCGTGGGGCGGAAATGCCACAGGCTTGCCCCGACGCCACACGTCCGACATCAATACCTACCATCTGCTGCGAGGTCATGCCTTCCTGCATCAACCAGCCTGCCGTCTGCGCTAACGACTGCTTTATGCCAGGCTGCGTGAATTTGACGACTAAATGCCGATGACAGCAACCGCTGCGGAGCTGCCGCTGGGCAACCATCGGCGGCTAGAAGCTGGTCGATTCACATTGCATGACTGTTTGCTTCTGTGCTGCAGCTTGTATCTTTTTGTTGCAGGTATGCTTAGGGTATGGCGATTCCAGACTACCAATCTTGCATGCTTCCGTTTTTATCGTACCTAGCTGACGGGAGCGAACATTCGTTGCGAGAAACAGAAGAGGCTCTCGCAGAGCAATTTGGCCTTACACCTGCTGAAAGAGCGGAGCTATTGCCGAGTGGTCAGCAAGGTGTGTTCAAGAATCGGATTGGGTGGGCAAGAACGTACCTGAAAAAGGCTGGGCTGATTGAGGCTCCGAAGCGAGCTGTCTTCAGGATTACGGCTCGTGGGCAAGAGGTCTTGGCCTCCAAGCCATTGCGTATCGATTCGAAGTATCTGGAGCAGTGGCCAGAATTCATAGAGTTTCGTGACATCTCCAAAGCTGGTGCAGCTTCATCAAAAGTGGCAGAGCCAGCGCAATCTCCCAGTACCCCTGAAGAATCGATTGAAGAGGCATACCAAGGATTGAAGGAGCAGCTTGCGCAGGAGCTGCTGACCAAGATCCTGTCTTGTTCGCCAAGCTTCTTTGAGCAGCTTGTTGTGGAGCTGCTGGTCAAGATGGGGTATGGGGGCTCCCGCAAAGATGCGGGCGAGCGAATCGGCCAGACGGGCGATGGCGGTATCGATGGGATCATCAAAGAAGATCGACTTGGACTGGATACGATTTTCATCCAAGCTAAGCGCTGGCAGGGGTCAGTAGGTAGACCTGAAATCCAGAAGTTCGTCGGAGCACTGCAGGGCCAGAGAGCTAGGAAAGGTGTGTTCATCACCACCTCGTACTACACGGTGGACGCAATTGACTATGCATCGCGGATCGACACCAAGGTAGTACTGATTGATGGCAAGCAATTGGCAGCTCTGATGATTGACTTTGATGTTGGTGTTGCGGCATCAGCAGCCTATGTGGTCAAGAGAATTGACTCGGACTACTTTGAAGATATGTGATATGCCTTCGTAGGTGATCTTGGTGTTTTTACCGAGCCTTTCATCGGCGGTCGAGATCTGAAAAAGCGACGTGACGTTTATCACCGCGTGAAAAAAACATACGGTTCGGTGCTCGCGTTGGCGCAGTGGATTGAAATAAAAATGAGAAAAGAATGGAGCCCGTCATGGTGGGGGCAAAAGCTAACAGGATCGTCCGATTGGAGCTTACGGCTGGATGGTTTGAAGCTTGCGGTGACTTTGTCCAGTGGTGCACATCATGTCAACATTGAGAACGAAAGCAATTACCGTGTAAACGCTGGCATCTTCTGGACAGATATCACGCTCCATCCAGGACAAGATCACCAGGTAAAAGTTGACGGGCTTCCTAATGCTCAAGGAGCCGATCTCACCCAGGCACTGAACGTAGCCTTGGCAGGGAAGCGTCTGCGTGATGAGGCAGCATTTCTCCAGAGGGAGCATCAGAAGATTCAGCATTGGTTAGACCACAAGGCTAGTCAGGAGCGGGGTTGTATTGAAGACCGACGGTGGTTCACTCACGAGCAGCAGCAAGCAGTCTTGGCTGCACGGCCAAATGTGAATGTTGCAGATCTCCGAGCACGACTTAGCAAACCTGATATCGCGACTCATCTAGGCGCTGTGACGAACTTGATAAAGGCCTCATTAGAGGTTTTTAAGTTGGACCACAGCGCTGGGTGGGCTGAGTTCAACGCTGCTCATGTGGAGCGCGAGCTGGTTGCCTGTAAGGATTTGCTTGATCGGGTGGAGAGCAAGCCATTGACCCAGGAACAAGCGAGATCGGTGGTGTGCTTCGACAATCGTGTGCAGGTCATCGCATCGGCCGGTTCAGGCAAGACGTCCACCATGGTGGCCAAAGCAGCCTATGCGATCCATCGAGGGTTCGTTAAGCCTGAGCGCATTGTGTTGTTGGCTTTCAATAAGCAAGCAGCCGAAGAGCTCAAGGAACGTGCTGCCAAAGCATTTGAGCGCTTGGGCATGGGAAATGTAGTTGTAGAGGCTTCCACGTTTCATGCCCTGGGTTTACGCCTCATTGGCAAGGCAACCAAAGAAAAACCCGACATTCCGGATTGGGCTACTGACGCAGCTGGTGGGGTAAGAAAGCTTACCGAAATCGTCGATCAGTTGAAGGATCGCTATCCAACGTTCCGTCGGCAGTGGGATTTGTTCCGCTTCGTCTTCGGGAGAGATCTTCCGTCCTTTGGAGGAGCTGAGCCATCAGATGTATGGGATGCCGAAGGCAATGGTGCATTGGTGACTAACCGGGGAGAACGGGTAAAAAGTCTTGAAGAAGTAATGATTGCGAATTTCCTCTTCTTGAACGGGATAGATTACGAGTACGAAACGCCCTACGTACATCGGACTGCCAACGAGGACTATCGCCAGTACCGCCCAGATTTCTATTACCCCGATCTTGATCTCTACCATGAGCACTTCGCTCTCGATGCTCAAGGTGTTCCGCCACCTCACTTTAAAAATTATTTGGAGGGGGTGCACTGGAAGCGGCAACTGCATGCGGAGAAGGGTACTGAGCTTTTTGAGACTACCTCCCATGGTCTGCGTAGCGGTGACGATTTCACTCGTTTGGAAAACCAACTGATTGACCGTGGTCTGGTGCCCGATCCCAACCCCGATCGCGAGATACCCCAAAACGGACAAAAGCCCATGGAGTCAATTGAGCTCATTGGCTTGGTGCGCACCTTCATGAGTCATGCCAAAAGCAATGGTTTGTCCATTGACATGCTGAAGAATCGGTTGGATGCAATGCCTAGGGATGCCTTTAAGCATCGCCATCAGATGTTCTTGGATATTGCCGCACCGATCATGACTGCCTGGGACTCTGCGCTAGCTGCGGAGAATGGGATTGACTTCGAGGACATGCTTAACCAAGCTGCGGAGCACTTGGAAAGTGGCCGCGTTGAGTCTAGTTACGATCTGGTGATGGCGGACGAATTTCAAGACGCATCGCGCGCTCGGGCTCGCTTGTGTCGTGCTCTGGTTCAGCAGCCGGGCCGTTTCTTATTTGCCGTGGGCGATGACTGGCAATCTATCAATCGGTTTGCCGGAGCAGACGTATCGGTTATGACCGCTTTTCGGGAGTGGTTTGGGCATGGCCAAATACTGAAGCTTGAACAGACTTTCCGCTGCCCGCAAGCGTTGTGCGATGTTTCTAGTGCCTTCGTATCCAAAAATCCAGGTCAGATTTCCAAACGGGTGCGTTCAGTTACCCCTGCTCAAGGTCCTGTAATTCAAGCACTCCAAGTAGATCACAAAGACAAACTGACCGACGCAATTGATCAATTCGTTATGGGGCTTGCCGAAGGTGTTCGTGATGGTTCAATTGCCCCCGGTCGAAGTGGAAAGTTATCGGTTTATGTCCTGGGGCGCTACAACGCAGATAAGCAATACGTGCCAGCAGATCAGCGTCGTTACAACCAATGGGTTGAAGTGTCGTTCCTCACCATTCATCGGTCAAAAGGGAGCGAGGCTGATTATGTCATCTTGCCAGAAATGCTTAGCGTCTTAAAGGGCCGCAGCTTTCCCAACACCCGTACTGATGATCCCATTCTGGCCTTGGCTATGCCAGATGGGGATAGCTTTCCTTTGGGAGAGGAGCGTCGCCTCTTCTACGTAGCCTTAACTAGGGCGCGGCGCATGGTAGCAATGTTTACTGTCCGTGGTCGATGTTCAACGTTCCTTCGCGAGCTCGAAGACGAAGGCAGGCTGGTAATCACCGACACTGACGGAAAGTCAGTTGAAGAGCAGCCCTGCCCAGCCTGTAAACAAGGAGCGCTGTTGCTACGAACAGGTCCTTATGGTGAGTTTCGATCATGCTCCAACTACCCTCTGTGCAGCTATAAGCCGCAGAAACGAGGCTCAGTTCAAAGACGAAGGCGGTAATCGTTGCGAGCAAGGTGAGCCAATAGTCCGCCTTGCTGGCAGTGGGTGTTTGCCAAGCTGCTGGAAACTCAGCGCCGCACTGCAGATGGTCGACGGCGAGCGCACGGGCAAAGACGCGCATGCCTAGACCCTGCTGGCGCAAGCCGATCACAGCAAACTAAATTTACTGTAAAAACATCTTAATTAAGTTCAAGCATCCATCATCTATTATTTTAAAAGACATCAGGTGAAATTAATTGGCGATAAAAAGAATTCGTGGAATCGAGATCATCAATGATTTTGATAATAGCAAAGAAAATTATACCCCATCAAATTTCATTTCATTTTTTGAGATAAGCAATCCAATATCACTCAGGCCGCTATTAGAAGAATATATCAAAATACAAAAACTACCTAATCAAGAAGAAGTTTTTGAAAAATTCGCTTATTACTATTTTATTTGGAATTTATCCACAGAAATCATTCTTAATCTAGAAAAAAGCAGAAACTCAACAATCAAGAGATGGTGGGGTAAGATAGATAAAAATATCAACCCTTTTAAGACAAAATGCATTTTAAACAAAGCAAATTTTGCATATGAGAAAAATCTATTAACTAGCAGCCATAGCTTGTCTCTCAAGTCAACCTATTTCAGCCTCTTGTTTTTATGCGTCAAAATACAAAGAGCTTGGTCCATGACCATAGCATTTCATGATGCTGAATTTTTTGAAAAATTCATAAGGAATGAAATTTTTCATGAAATGATCATTTCCGAAGATCTGAAAAAATCAACAAAACATCTTTTTATCAGATTATTAATTACATCCAAAAGACTATCTGAATTGTCATCTAAGAAAAAAGGAATTCCAGTAGATGACGAAATAAGAAAGCAAAGATCATCAAAAGCAAACGCTGCACGCCACAGCGGAAGGCAAGAGCTAATTAATGAATTCAAAAATTTATTAATTCGAATTTATTTGAATTTAAATACAATTCCTAAAAATAATAATAACGATGATCTAGAAGATGAAAAAATCAAGAACTTTGAAAATCTTTATGATCTTCTTCAACTAGACTTCATAAATTTAATAGAAGAATATAAAAAATCTGCCAAGCAAAGAAACAACAACTACGGACTAGAAATCAAGCCAGAAAATCTCGATAAGAAATTTAAGGATTGGTCAAAAATAGATGAAGATTTCAGAGTAGCAATTGATAAATTGTATAACTCTGATATGCCAAGAAAAAATAACGCCCCGTGGTAGGGCGTTATAAACATCGGGCATCAAATTTATTCGCCCAATTATTGGCTACTGGCTAGGTTTTTGGATTCATAGCTGCGATTGATGCAGCCGTCAAAACTACATTCTTGCGAGTGTTCATCGGATAAAAACCGACCTTGCCTTCCAGTTCCAGTTGGTCAAGCGCCATGTCAAGTTGATCGGCTTTACGCAGGCTCAGCGGCGCACCACGGATTAACGTGTTGCGAGGCGTCGCAGTGGCGTTGTACTTGACTGCGCGGCGCATCAGATAGTCATAGAGCGTCCGTGCCAATTCTTGCTGCAACGCCTCTTGAGGAAGCTTTCCGAAGCCCGTCCGGGCTTGCAGCAGATGCCAATGCACGACGTCAATCGCGGTCTCCATCGACTTATGCTCGATCATCTCCTGCGGGGCTGTAAACCACTGCAGGACCCCAGCCATACGCAATGCCTGCTCTCCTGCACGACGAACAAACGGACGAATGCTTTGCCACATACCGTCCTGCAACAGTGCCTCCCATTCCCCAAGAGCCTGTTTCCACAGATGTTCTGCATCAGCGGCCAAACACATCTTGTCGCGTGGCAGCCCCTGCATAAAGAGCTCCTTGTAATCCCGCATAAGAGCTCTTATGCGCTCATGAAACTCATGGTTATGGATATTCATGCTGCACGGGGCTGGAGGCAACGCCACCGGCATTGAGGCAAACGACATGAGCATACGCGGCAAAAGCCCAGACTCGATCAAATATGCACCTTTATCGCCTTTCATCATGCGGCTGAAGGTCAGGTCCTGAACCAGCATGCACAGTGCGCCACGCGTATCAGCCACGTAGGTAGCCCCCCGTGTACGGCTGAAGTTGCGGATATCTGCACCATCGAAGCGCTTGCACAGAGCGGGCACATCCAGGTTGCGGGTCAACATACCCCCTTCATCCAAAGCATAGAACAGGGATTTGGCTCCCTTGGCGTAAACATCGACTACGCCCTTTTCTGTTGCCTCTTCCACAAGAAAAGGATGCGAACCCCATGCGCGGAAACTCATCTCCGGATCGACATAACCCTCCATGCCCCGCTCGAACTCCTCCATGCCACGACATGCCAATTTCAACACCGTGGACTTGCGATCACCCGACAAGGCCACAACACCAGTGAACAAGCTGGTAGGCATGTCGGTGCCAAACGGCGTCAGGACATCTGCAACGCCTTGTACTGCAGCCGAAGCCACACTGATCACCACAGGGCCAACCAAGGCCTCGTTGGCCTGTGTTGCGTGCATCACGCAGTAGATGAAGTCACGCATCATCGGCGGTAAGGATTCCGTCGGATAAAACAGCTGACCTTCTTTCAAAATACTCATTTCTTATCTCCCTTCACCTTGCGCCCACCTTGAGGGCCACGCACCTGCTTGATATCTGCCTCTGTCATCGTTTTGCTTCTCTTGGGACCACGTTTCTTGCATGATTCATTGCGAAGCTGAGTGCCTCCGAAGCTGTGCATATTTCCCGGCATACGCAGCTTGAGGAAGTAATCCACTTTGGTCAGATAGTCGGCATAGACACCTACGATGTCCCACAGCAGCGGATCGTGATAATCAATCACACGCAATATGGGCTCACCCGTAGACGGGATGGCATTGACGTTCCATATGTAGGATTTCTCGTTATCAATTACAGCTTTCCACATCTCCGCTATGGCACGAGCTGCCCTGATGCGATACTGATGCTTGGAACCATTCAAGCCAATCATCCAGTGCAGATGCAGGCCACGTTGGGAACCAAACTCGATCTTCCAAAAGTAAAAAGCCAGATCCGATCCATAGCGTTTCTTGAGAATTTTAAGCATGGCATCGCGATGCTCGATCACCTCCATTAATTTATTCTCGAAATCTTCTTGATTTTTAAATTTTGCGCGCAAGTCAGGGATTGAATGACGCAACCCCCAATCCAGACGAATCAACAGAATCTTTGAAAATTTCTTCCATGCTTTACGGGTGACCTTCATCACCTGGCCGTAGCGCTTTGTAGAGTTTTTACGATAGTTTTTTACAGCTTCACGCATCCCTTTGTTCAAGAGCATTTTCCTCAATGCAAGTGCCAGCTCATTGAGCGCGGATTGAGCCGACTGGAGCTCCCAACCGGTCAAAGTCAGAAACTCCGGTATTCCTAACCCGAGCAAGACACAGCTCTCAGCACCTTCCTCCTGGGAGCTATTCAGCAGAAGGTATATACGAGTTATCTCGATGATTTCTTCAATCATCGGGTTAATATCAAGACAACTCCAAACTCCTACATACTTTTCTTGCAGAAGCTGTGTGCCAACCTCATCCACCAAGGTGATAAGTGCACCAGCAAACTTCGATATATATTTTGGTTTTTTCAGCTTCTGATCACTACTCCCAAAAGGTTCCTTGTAGTTATGCTTGATGAGATGCTGAATCAACTCATCAAGGGCACGTTTCATTCCTGGACCTTCAAAGCCAGGAAGATGATCTTCATCATCATCTTTCGCGTACTCCAGAGATATGTTGTTATGCACAATAGAGTTATGCATGACGTAATGTGACTTCATAAGTAATAATCTATAGAATGGCTTTACTCTTTCTCTGAGATATATTCCTCTTATATATCTTAGTTACTAAGAAACCGAGTTTTTTGACTGAGTATTAAATTGCCTATTAGCGTTAAATACTCCGCTTTCCACGAAGAATTAACCAACATGGAAAGGTAAATTCACATGTGAGTAGTTCCAGCTATTTAGTACCCCTTAATCAGCAAGCTTGTTGCTTTTTCTTCAAGTGTTCGATGTAGTCATACACATCCGACAGCACCCATCCCACAGCCTTTGCGCCAAGGCGGATGGGCTTCGGAAAGACGGGGTCGTAATACTTGGATTTGGGGTCGATGCGCAGGTACACCGTGGAGCGAGAAATCCCTAGAGCCTGAAGAAGTTGGCGCAGACGGAGGACTGTGCTCAGACGCATGGCATTGCTGCCTATGGCGGTAATGGCTTGGACTTCATCCTCATCACAGGGATGCGTGCGCAGGATCCCTGCCGTCACGGTGGCTTGGGTGTGACCAGAAAAAGGAGTGCTTGCCTGGGATGCCTGCGTAGGGAGGAAGCTGCGCTCCATCAGGCTCTTGGATTGAGGTGCGTAAGGGGTGAGGTTCATCGCAATCAGTTCGTGTTGAGAAGAACCGCATTGCAAAGCCTGCTGCCTTTGAAATCGAGATTGCTGCTTGGGTCGAAATGCAAAGCCAAGGAGGCATCTTGACTTTTCACTGAATTAATGAACTCAATAAAAAAGCACTCATCGCACCCACGATGACCTCGCCATGCGAACCTGCGAAAGGTCGCAAACATTTAGTTCCCCCACATTGGAAAAATCGAGTGTTTCGGGCGCATGCGAAAGCTTCGCTTTTTGGCATGCGAAGCCGCATGTGATGCAAGGCTTGCGACGCATCACCAGCTGTGTGGTATCGAGACAAACGCCTCTTCGAGCCCTCCCAAAAGCTGATTCTTTCAATCAACAATCAACTTTTTTTCAACCACATATCACCGACCTGAGCAGACACAAGTCTGCCGTCCAGGTCGTGGTGATGCGCCTGCCTCCCTCACGACAGGCGCTCCAGCACCTGGCTTCTTGTCATTCTTCCAAGGAGTTTTGATGCCTTTTTCCTCTATCCCTCCCACCTGCCCCCTGTGCCATAGCCCACGGGTCGCCTCCCGCAACTGGGCACGCAAGACTGCAGGTGCCATTGGCTGCGCTGCTGGCGCCACCGGTGGCTTTGTCGGCGCCCTGCGCGGTGCGCAGATTGGTATTGCCTCGGGCCTGATGACCGGCCCCGCAGGTTCGACCATCGGTGGAATCGCGGGTGCGGTTTTAGGTGGTTTGGCTGGCACGGCCATTGGCTGCGAAGTGGGCACCTCGGTAGGCAAAACGATTGATGCCCGGATGCTGGACAACTTCAAGTGCCTGGAATGCGGGCATGTATTTGCCCGCCAGGAATCGACCTCCGGCTATGTCGATTCGGATTGAGCGACTCACACGGCTCAGTCCATTTCTTCTTTTTTCCATCGCTTCCCCTTTTGGTTTTCGCTTCTCTTATTGAAGGAGTTTTCTCATGGCACATTTCGTAGAAACCATGGCCTATGCTGGCCAAACCCCTTGGCATGAACTGGGCCATGCACTGCCCGCCAAACAAGGCATCGATGTCTGGGCCCAGGCCGCAGGCATGAATTGGCGTATCCAGGAAACGCCGGTGCGTTATCTAGCTTGCGAAGGTGATTCGAACCTGTCTGGGCTGTCGAGCCTGTATGCCGAACCGAAGGAGTTTCCCGAGCAGAAAGTGCTATACCGCAGCGATACGCAAGCGCCGCTGTCGGTGGTCGGCAGCCGCTACCAGGTGGTCCAACCTCGTGAGGTGCTGGAGTTCTACCGAGATCTGACCGAAGTGGCCGGCTACGAGCTGGAGACCGCAGGGGTGCTCAAGGCCGGGCGCAAATTCTGGGCCCTGGCCCGCACTGGCAAGTCGGCTGCGCTCAAGGGCAAGGATGTGGTCAACGGCTATTTGCTGCTGGCCACATCCTGCGATGGGACCCTGGCCACGGTGGCAATGCCCACGACCGTGCGGGTGGTGTGCAACAACACGCTGACGATTGCGCTGCGTGATGGTGTGGGCGCCGTCAAGGTGCCGCACAGCACGACTTTCGATGCCCAGGCTGTCAAGCGCCAGTTGGGCGTAGCCGTGGGCCAATGGGACAGCTTCATGTACCGCATGAAGACCCTGGCCGAGCGCAAGGTCAAGACCCATGAGGCGATGAACTACTTCCTGAAGGTGATCTGCAATGCGGACAGCCACACCGATTTGTCGGTGGGCTTGACCAACGAGCGAGCCCTGAAGAAGGTGCAGATGCTCTACGAAGGCCATGGCCGTGGGGCCGAGATGCATGCAGCCAAGGATACCGCCTGGGGCCTGCTGTGCTCCGTCACGGAATTCGTGGACCACGAGAAGCAGGCCCGCAGCCAGGACAACCGCCTGGACAGCGCCTGGTTCGGACAGGGTGCTGTGATCAAGCAACGGGCCTTGGACCATGCCTTGCAGTTGGTGGCCTGACCGTGGCAGATCGTTTCGGCCTTTGGACAGCTTGGAGCAAACGCGCCTTGTTGCGTCCACCCACTCTTCACTTTTTCCCAACACCACAGGCCGCCTTCTGAGGCGGCTTTTTTATGCCCGCAATATTGGCGGGCCAAGGAGTCTGGTATGTCTTTGCACTTGGTAAGCCCTTCGGGGCATGCTGCTCCAGCAGCACCTGCCCCCCTGAGTCGTTCGTCCCGCAAGGGCGCAGCCTTGCGCCTGGTGTCCACCAAGGACTTGCAGCGTGAGGACTGGCTGGAAGTGCGCCGCACCGGCATTGGCAGTTCCGATGCTGCTGCGGCCGTGGGCCTGAATCCCTATCAGTCGCAGTTAGAGCTGTGGATGCAAAAGACCGGCAAGGCCGATCTGTTGCCGGCGGTCGATCCCAGCGACGACTCCAGCCCCATGTTCTGGGGCTCGCTGTTGGAGCCCATCGTGGCGGCCCATTACACCAAGCGCACCGGCAACAAGGTGCGTCGCGTGAATGCGGTGCTGCAGCACCCTGAGCATCCCTGGATGCTGGCCAACGTGGACCGGGAGGTGGTGGGAGCATCTGATGTGCAGTTGCTGGAGTGCAAGACGGCGGGCATCCACGGTGCCCGCCTGTGGCGCGATGGCGTGCCTGAGTATGTGCAATTGCAGGTGATGCACCAGTTGGCCGTGACGGGCCACCAGGCCGCCGATGTGGCCGTGCTGGTGGGCGGCCAAGAATTGCGCATCTTCCGCATCGAGCGGGACGAGGCGCTGATTGCTCGGCTGATTGCCTTGGAGCAAGCATTCTGGGACATGGTCCAAAGCGGTATTGCTCCGCCTGGTGATGGCTCAGAAAGCAGCGAGAAGGCTTTGCGTTGCCTCTACCCCTTCGATACCGGCGACCAGATGGACCTGAGCGACGACGAGGCGCTCGACGCCACCTTTGCGCAGCTGCTGCAGGCCCGCCTGGAGCTGGATGCGGCGCAAAAGCGGGAAGCCCGCTTGCGCCAGCACATCCAGATCCACATGGGTGAGGCCAGCAAGGCCATGTTTGCCTGCGGCGGCTCGGTGACCTGGAAACGCAGCAAGGACGGCCAGGTGTTCAACACCAGCCAATTTGTCCAAGACCATCCCACGCTGGCTCAACGCTACATGAGCGTGCGAGCAGGATCACGGCGGTTTTGTGTGTACGAACCTGAGCAGTGAAACGGCTCAGGATGAAGTTCAGCTCGGTTTCTTTCCTCTCCCCATGCCCTCCTTGGCCTTGCCCTGGAGGGCTTTGTTATTTGGAGCCCCTCATGATCAAAGGTTTGATGATCACCCCCCCGGTGATTGGCCGCATTGCCATCGGCAAGCTGGTGGAGCGCAACGGCAAGCGTCTGCCAGAGAAAGACGATGAATTCACCATCACCACGCAGGTGCAGTCGCGTGGGCAGTGGATTCTCCATCCCCTGGATGAAACCCTTCGCCAAGCGCAGCACAGCGGCATAAAGGAAGGCTTACAGCCTTCCTCTGGCGGTGATGTTCTGGAAGGCGATGCTGCATCTGCACCAGCATCTGTGCCAGCCTCCCAACAGACTGCAGTCCGTCCAGCCAGCAAGCGATCGCTCAAGGACAAGATGGGTGTCGCCGCGGACGCCAAGCCAACGGCGGACACCAACGCGGTGAAGCCACTCGCAGCAGCAGCCCGGCGCAAGCTGCGCAGCATTCCTGTGCGAGTGCTCTTTGATGACCCTGATCTGAATCTGCGGGCCAACTACACATTGTTCGATCGGACCACAGCCAGACCCGTCTGCGTAGGGGATGGCGAGGGCTGCAAACGAGTGACAGGCCAGGGACTGGAATCACTGCCTTGCCCGGGACCGGATGCTTGCAGCTTCGGCAATCAGGCCTGCAAACCCTACGGGCGCTTGAACGTGGTGATTGGCGACAGCGATGAGCTGGGCAGCTTTGTGTTCAGGACCACAGGCTTCAACAGCATTCGCACGCTGGCCGCTCGGCTGCAGTACTTTGCGGCGGCCTCGGGTGGCCATCTAGCCTGCATACCGTTGGAGCTCAAATTGCGGGGCAAATCCACCACGCAGTCCCACCGCGCAGCCATCTATTACGCCGATCTGGTGGTGCGCTCCGGCATGTCGTTGAACGAGGCCATCGCACAGGCAAAGGAACTTGACTCTCAGCGACAGGCATCTGGGTTTGATCAGACGGCTTTGGATGCGGCAGCCCGCCTGGGTTTTGCCAACGGCAGCTTTGAAGATGCGCCCGATGAAGCAGCAGAGATCGTGGAGGAGTTTTATCCAGCAGATGCGGCACCCCAGGCAGACCCGGCCTCCGAATCTGCGGGTCTCACACCTGCTGCCCAAGCGAGGGGGCGAGATGGTACGCATAGCCCGTCGTCACAAAGACCGTGAACTATCAAACCGTGGCATTCAACCCCGTGTTTTGAATGACCGTGGGTGCGATGTCCGTGGTCTTTTGCACTGTGGTCAGCATCGATACAAATCGTAACCATAGCGCCCCATGGCAATCCAACCAATGACAGATACAGACCGATCTCCCGTGCTCAAGGCATTCGGGCAGGCCGTGCGTGAATGTCGAAAGGCACAGGGGTTTTCTCAGGAAGGCTTTGCGCATTACTGCGGACTGGACCGCAGCTATATGGGAGGTGTGGAGCGCGGCGAGCGCAATGTCACGCTCGCCAACATGGAACGCATCATCAGCGCCCTGCACATGAAACCGTCCGAGTTCTTTCTGGCTCTGGATGCGCACTTCAGGGGCATCGCCGTGCAACGCGGCAGCACTGTCCCCAGCGGATTCGCTCCTCACATCCTGCCAGGCACGCCCCGGCAAACACCCTGAAGCCCACCGACTCTGCCGCCGACGCGGTGGCGGAGCCGGTGCGTATTTCCATTTTGATTTCAAAGCCCAAGAGAGGGATACATGACAAAACGACTGCTTCTTTGCTCAGCCTTGGCTTTGGCTGGCTGCAACTCAGCGCCTGGAAACAGCGATTTGGAGAACTTCCTGGAGCCCAAGTTCGCATCCTGCCAAAACATCAAGCTCGTGGACATCCAAAAGACCAATGGCTACGAAGAGGACGGCTACTACCGGGTGGAGTTCACCTACGGAGTTGCGCTCAAGGATGCGAGCCAGCTCAAGGAGATGAAGGCGGTTTGGCAGCAAGAGCAAGAGCGCTCTTCACAAGCTCAAGCGGCCTCAGCCGAGCGAAACCAGCAGGTCGCTGCGCTGCGCAAACAAATCGAAGCGCTGGAAGAGGAATCCGCCCCACGCTACGAGCAGTTTGACGATGGGCAGTTACACCATTCGCGGGGCATCTCCGCCACCCGGGTGCTGACACCCCAGGAGCAGTACTCGGCCGCACTGGATGCCTGGCGCCGCAATCCGCCAGAAACTTTGCGTCAAAAGCAAGAGGAGCTCAAGGCTTACGAGCAGGCTTTCCGCGATCAATGGGGAAACAACAGCTACCAGTTCTTGGGGCAAGTCGGCGCTGCCGTTTCCAAGTTCTATCGCCAAGGCTGCGCGGATGCTTCCGACAAGTTCACGCGAAGCATGTTGCAGGACCACGCACAAGCAGCCGATCAAAGCAGCGATCCCGGCCACTGGTTTGAAGCACGCGAGATCCAGATGAAGGGCTCAGTGGCGATGCGCAAGACAGAAAACGGCTGGCGCGCACTCAGCGATAGATGAATCTGACGATCAACAGTACTCCTCCGCCCGGCGCTTGGTGCGCCGGGCTGCAGGGGTCACTGGCTTTTTTTTCCCACGAAACCTCTTGATTGATTTTTAACCACCCTGAGACCTTCATGTCCTCTCGCACAACGACACGTTTTCGCCCTTCTCGCATCTCCTGCGCCATACAGGCCGCACTTGCCACCACCGCTTTGGCTGTCCCGCTGTGGTCCCACGCTGTTGCCCCCATCGATGCGACCGGCAATGTGGTGAATTCCAATGGCGATGCCAGTAGCCTCCCCGCCTCTTCGGTCATTGACCATCCTTTCGAAGCTGGCGAGAAATCCATCATTGGAGGCTATGCCCAGTATGGCGGCAACGCCACAGCCAATAGCGTGACGGTGGGTGGTTCCTCAGCCAGCAGCGCCGTGCCAACAGGCTTTATGGGCACGATCGTCGGTGGCATGAGCGACGGCGGCAACGCGAACAACAACAGCATCACACTGCAAGTGGGTGACTATGCAGGCGTCAAGGAAATCCTGGCCGGGCAAGTCATCAGCGGCACAGGAACTGCGTCAGGCAATAAAGTTGAAATTCACGGCATACAAAGCGATGCCTGGGTAGCTGGCGGCGTGGTCGATACCGGCACTGGCGGGGACGCCAACAACAATACCGTCATCATGCACAGCGGCACTGTGGGGAGCATCAACGGCGGTTCGGCCAACGGGCTGGGCAACGCGCGAGGCAACCACGTGGAAATCAACGGTGGCACAGTAAGCGGCCTATGGGATGAAGATGCCCAAACGCAGATACTGGGTGCCATCGTGGGCGCAGACGTTTTCCACGGCGCAGCCACGCAAAACACCATTTTGATCCGCGGCGGCACCATCTCCGGCTTGATTGCTGGCGGCTATGTTGACGACGCCAAGGACTACGACCAGAACCGAGCCACGGGCAGCGTCACGCACAACACCATCACCATCGAGGGCAGCAGCGCCGACCTGCGCAATGCCTCGCTGTATGGCGGTTGGGGGGCCACTACCACAGGCGATCTGTTCACCGGCAACACCTTGAACCTGGTGAATGCCAAAGGCCTGTCGGTGCAGAACGTGGGCAACTTCGAGTTCCTGAACTTCTTCCTGCCAGAAAACACCCAGAACGGCGACACCATCCTGCACGTCACCGGCACTGCTGACATCCAGGGCAGCACCATTGGCGTGAATGTGCAAGGCAACGCGCCGGTCATGGCTGTGGGAGACAAGGTCAAGCTGATCGAGGCTGGGACGCTGCTGGCAGATGCGTCAATCAAGACCCGTGCCTTACAGGGCTCCACCATCGAGTACGAGTTCGATACGAAGCAGGAAGGCAACACCCTGTCTTCCACCGTGACCCGCAGAGGCGCTACGGAGTCTTCCAAGAGCCTGTCCGAGGGCTTTGTAGCTGGTGCAGCGGCATTAACGGCAGCGGCTGACTTTGCGGCGTCTCAGGGTACGGCTGCGGCAGTGAGCGCTGTCGCCAGCGCAGGCGGCAGCACGGGTGGTCAAAGCTTTGGTACCACAGGCGGTGGTTCGGTGCGCAACAACACCGGTTCACATGTGGATGTGCGCAGCTTCAACCTGGTAGCGGGTCTGGCCAAGGGCTTCAAGCAGGCCAACGGCGAGTTGACGCTGGGTGGCTTCTTTGAATATGGCAATGGCAACTACTCGTCGTTCAACGACTTCTCCACGGGTGTAGCACGCGGCGACGGAAAAACCCGTTCCTACGGTCTGGGCATGATGGGGCATTACGCACTGGACAGCGGCATTTACATGGAAGGTTCGGTACGCACGGGCCGTGCTGAGCAGGATTACCAATCCAACGACCTGGTGCCAGGCACTCGGGTGAGCTATGAATCCAAGACCCACTATGTAGGCACACACCTTGGTGCAGGCAAGGTCTGGCCCCTGAGCGACAGCCTGAACCTGGACACTTATGCCCACTACATCTGGCAGCGTCAGGGCGGTGACACGGTGCAGATGTCTTCAGGCGAGACCCTGGCCTTTGATGCAGTCACATCACAGCGCGTGCGCCTGGGGGGCCGCCTGACCAAGAGTCTGAGCACAGCCATCAGCACCTATGTGGGCGCTGGCTATGAGAATGAATTGGACGGCAAGGCCAAGGCCACGACCAATGGCATGCCCATCGAATCGCCCAGCATGAAGGGGGCCAGCGGCTTGGTCGAGCTGGGTCTGAACGTGCGCCCGCTCAAGAACAAGGCTCTGCTGGTAGGCATAGGCCTGCAGGGCTACTTTGGGCAAAAAGAAGGCGTGACTGGTAGCTTGCAGATCGGCTACAAGTTCTAAAAGAATGCGGATGGCCGCTTTGGTGTGGCCATCCGCAAACCTGTTCTGGCCTGATCCCGAATACTGGCTGGCGGGATTAGGCTGATTCCAGCCATCCAGCTCAGAGTTACCTATGGCAGCTGAGACACAAAGCGGGCATGACGAAGACGCCTGATTGGAATTCAGGCCTGCCAAGACCTTGAAAAGGTAGGCTTGAAACAAAATGAATGACCACATGCGCCGCCTAACGCATGCTCTCGGTGAGGATGGGGAGTTTAAGCAATGTTCATGGGCCAGCGGTGGTGAGGGCTAGACGGGTCACCTCATCACCCGATCGCGGCCTGCAGCAATCGCCCCCCGAGCCTGCCATCCCTCCGGTTCTGAACATTTCACCTTATGCCTTGAATTGCGCCATAGGCCTGCACATATGACTGTGTTTGTGCACAGCACAGAACGCTCAATTTAGCCCGTTCTGTACAAAGCCCAGCAATGTCGCTCACTATTATCGAACTGTTATTCGTTATCGAATGAGCGGTTTGCTTTACAAGCAACCATTTGTATCAAACAATGCACACAAACTAGACACCGCACGGTACATTTACGCAGCCGCCGATGAGGGAGGACCGCTTGCGTACAGAGTTGATCTCTACAAATCTCGTTTACCAAACCACGTTATCACTGCTTCCCTCAAAAGCGGTGGTCGTTGGCATTCTCATGTCGCCTCGCGACTAATCGAAACCGTGTTCCATACTGCATATGGCCCATTTGATGGGAACAGTTGGGAGCGGTTGTGCCAATTGGTCTTCAAGCGCAAGTTCTCCGATGACGGCTACATCCACATACCAGCAACCCCTGGCGACTACGGTCTTGAAGGGTTCACCAAGACCACGGGATGCGGGTTTCAGTGCTATTGCCCAGACAGGGTTTATCCGACGAAAGACTTGCACGAAAAGCAGCGAGACAAGGTCACAACGGACCTTAAGAAACTTCAGAGCAATGAAACGGACCTACTGAAAATTCTGGGCACGACCAAGTTACGGCGATGGCATCTAGTGACGCCGACCATCGCGCACAACGATCTCATCAAACATGCCCAGACAAAAGAGGCCGAGGTCCGGAACTGGAATCTGTCGATCATCGCTCCGGACTTCCAAGTTTTAATACACGACGCGGACCACTACGCGACCGAGATTCGAGACATGCAGGCTGCAGTCGGCAATTCGCTCGATTTCGGTGGCATAGCCACGGTTCTGCCTGAACTGAACGATAAGTCAGAGGTTTACGAGCAGAACGTCTTGCGCAAGACGCGAGCACGACTGGCGAATGTCGCGTCTGACAAGCTAGAAAACAAGGTCAGCCGCCTCTACGCAAAAACGCTGCGAGAGTTCCTCGCGCACGGCCCCCACCTTAAGCAGATTAACGATACAGCACCTACTCTTCATTCGAGGTTGGTGCGACTCATCAATGGCTACGAAACGAACATTGGAGAGACATGCGACACCTGGGAAGGTACACCTCAGGAACTGACAGAGAAGATTCGCACGGGCCTCACAGAGCGAATCGTCAAGGAACTCTCGCCCTCCATCGATGAGACTGGTGCAGCACACATCGCCCAGATGATCGTCGCACGGTGGATAGCCGTTTGCGAGGTTGACTATGACTGAGGCAGTCATTCAGCAGCCTCGGCGTCTACGTTTCGTCCGGCGGCCTTCACCGGTTCTCGTTGAGCATCGGCCGCTGTACAAGATCACCCAATTGCTCTTGGTTCTGCACATGTCTTCTCGTGGAGGGAAGTCAACGTTGCCACGTCTACATCTGTTTAACTGGGCATTGAAAAGTACCGAGCGCATTCAGAAACTGGTAGAGGCAGCCAAGTCAAAGGCACTCAGCATGACTGCCTGGGGCTTCGACCCAGCACTAGCCATTGCCATTGGGTTTGCTGTAGCCGAAAACTTGGTCGAGCCAACCTCTACCGGGTACCAACTGACCGAAAAAGGCCGTTCCTTCATTACGGAGGTTTTGAAGGAAGCTAGTGCCTTTGCCCCCGAGCGAAAGCTTCTGGCGGAGATTGGCAAGGACATCACTGAAGCCATGGTCGAAAAAGTCGCAAAGGGATGGGAGTCGGCATGAAAATCAAGGCCGTGAAACTAAGAATTTCAACCGCCCAAGGCGAATACGGGTTCAAGTTTGAGTTCAGTCGCAACTTAACCGTCATCCGAGGCAGCAACTCGAGCGGAAAGAGCACCTTCTACAACACCCTGCTGTACGGCTTGGGCATGGAAGAACTCATCGGTGGGAAGGGCGAAAAGGTGTTGCCCTACGCAGTCAAAGACTACTTCGTACAAGGCGAGCACAGCGTCACGGTAGACAGCTCCGAGGTCCTTGTCGAGTTGGAAAACTCCTCAGGACGTAGCGTCACGCTGCGTCGATCAATTCGTGACTCGGTACGCCAGGTCAAACTCGTGGAAATTTTCGAGGGAGCTCACCTTACTGAAGACATCGAGCTCAGCACACCACAACCGACCTACCTTTTTGACGCTGGCAGTGCTCAGAAGCAAGAAGGGTACTTCCAGTTTCTCGAAAGGTTCATGGGTTACCAACTGCCTCAAGTCCCAACAACAAACGGCGGTATGGCAAAGCTGTACCTGCAGACGATCTTCGCCGCCCTTGCTGTGGAGCAGAAACGTGGGTGGACCGACTACATCGCCAACATCCCCTTCTTCGGAATTCGCGATCCCCGGATACGAGTCACGGAATTCCTGCTCGGACTTGGAGTGTTCGAACGACAGGCCAAGCGTGCAGAGCTAGATGCTGCCTCTATGTCGATTGACGCGGACTGGCGCAAAACCTACGACACCTTTCGGCAGGCTGCCACGGCGAACAATATCCTCATTGAAGGGCTGTCACCAACTCCCGTATCGACGCTCGATCCAACAACAGTCCTACTCCTCAAGTCCGATGGAAGGACAAAAATCTCTCTGCAAGAACAGGTGAGCAAGCTGCGCGGGGAACATGCAAGGCTCGGGGAGAAGGCTGAGGCCTACGGCAAGGCCACGGGCGCAGAAGCGCTTCAAGAGCTTGAGACGACCTCTGCTGAGCTCCAGCGGCTCAGTGTGCTGCATGAACGCGCGACAACGAACCTAACGCTACAGAAGGCCGCCCTGGATGAGATACGCCTTCTTTTGGCCGCCGCCAACGAAGACATTGAGCGCAACAAGACGGCGCAGAAGCTGCGCAACCTGGGTGCTCAGATGGAGTTGGAGGTCGCAACAGACCACTGTCCAACCTGCCATCAAGAAGTCGACGACACCCTGTTGCTTGGAATCGTGACGGGGCCGCAAATGGACCTTGAGACCAACATCGCGTATTTGGACAGTCAGCGCAAGATGCTGCAGAGCCAGATTAATGGTGCAGTCGAGGAGATTCGTCAGTCCGAGATTGCTGTCACCAACATAGGAGCTCGTCTGGCTGCGACTCATGACTACCGCAACTCACTACGCGGAGATGTGAGCACCGGCGTTGCCGAGTCGCGCGCCATCGTTCGGCGACAGATTCAAATTGAGCTTGAGCTGTCAAACCTGCAGGCGCTCGAAGTGCAGGCTGAAGCGCTGGTAGCCAAATTTAAAGAGATTGCGGATCGCTTAGCGGCAAATCAAGTCGCGAGGCGCGCCCTCCCGAAGGATACTTACAGCAGCACTGACGTCGCCAGGATTTCTCTCTTCGAAAAGAACTTCAGAGCCAATGCCAGTTCGTTTGGTTACGAGAGCGCGGACATAGCGAATATCCGCATAAGCCTCGACACCCTGACGCCAATCCTTTCTGAGCTGGAACTACGCGAAATTCGCATGAAGGTTCAGACGAGCCTTACCGCAGACTCAAGTGCTAGTGACTTCGTCCGCTTGATCTGGAGCTATCTACTGGCTTTGTATCAAACATCAACGACCCGCGGATACGAAGGACATCACCCTGGACTCTTACTCATGGATGAGCCCGGCCAGCATTCAATGAGGCCTGCTAGTCAGCGCTCTTTGCTCCAGTTGCTCATTGCGCAGAAAGGCCTTCAGGCCATCGTTGCGGCATCATTCGATGAAAACGAGTCAGTATTCATGGAGGCGACTACTGGGCTCGATTTCAAGCTGATCCAATGGGAAGGTAAGGTCATTCAACCGATGGTGTCGTAGCAAGGCCCTGTACATGGAGTCTTGCTATGGGACAGATGTGAGCTAGTCAGAGCACCCACCGATCATCGCGCACTAAAGCCAATGCTTGTGAAGCACTTTCCGTGCAGCGAGGAAGTATGAAGTATGCCCAGGTTGATCCTGAGCCCAACGACACTAAAACTAAGAGGGAGGAACAATGCGCATCTGCCGCATCACCGTTGAGAACTTCGCAAACTTCAAGCATGTCGACTTCGAGACTGACGGCAGCTTAGTCATCGTCGGAGAGAACAAGGTAGGTAAGAGTAACCTGCTGCGTGCTCTGAGGCTCGTGCTTGACCCGCTGCTTCCAGACCGTGAGAGGCAGCTAGGTCTCGAGCACTTCTGGGATGGCCTTGGGGAGAACAAGCTGGGTGCCACGGTCAGGGTGACCGTGGAACTCACTGACTTTGAGGAAGACGACAACCTGCTAGCCGTTCTCGCCGGCAGCTTGGTCGATACCAACTCCCCGGTGGTCGCGCGCCTCACATACCTGTACCGACCAAAAGCCGAACTTGAGGGTACCTCACCTGAGAGTATGGCTGACTACGAGTTTCTAGTCTTCGGAGGAACTGACGAAGACAATGCGTTCACTGCGGCTCAGCGGCGTGAACTGCCCATGGACTATCTCTTCGCTCTGCGTGATGCGGAAGGCGACCTGCTGAACTGGAGGCGTTCGCCGCTTCGCCCCATCATCGAGGAGTTAGCTTCCAGCTTGGACGAGGAAACACGGGAGGAACTACAAACACAGGTCAGCGATGCTCAGAAGTCCCTGGCCCAGCGTCCCGAAGTCGCCGAGGCGGCCGCCAAGGTCTCGGGGCGTCTCAAGGAAATGGTAGGTCCAGAACATGCCGTTGCGCTGACGCTCGGAGTAACGCCGACCAATGTCGATGTGTTGCTGAGGAGTTTGAGGCTTCTGATTGACGGAGGCGCCCGCGGCATCGGGGACGCAAGCCTAGGAACCGCAAACCTGCTATTTCTAGCGCTCAAAGGCTTGGAACTAGAGCGGACGGTAGAGGCCGGTGAGCGCAGCCACACGTTCCTGGCCATCGACGAGCCAGAAGCCCATCTGCACCCGCACGTCCAACGACTTGTGTATCGGCATTACCTCGGTGAAGCGGAAACAACTCTAGAAAACGTCACCACTATCTTGACGACGCACTCACCGCACATCGCTAGCGTCGCGCCGTTACGCTCCATTGTGCTGCTGCGTGACGAGCATCATGAACCGGCTACCGTCATCACGTCGGCGGCTGAGGTTGAGCTCACGGAGGACGAAGAAGATGACCTCCAGCGATACATTGATGTGACCCGGGGAGAGCTTTTCTTCGCGCGCGGAATCATCTTCGTCGAAGGCGACGCAGAGCGATTCCTCATCCCAGCGTACGCAGATAAGTTGGGAATTGACCTTGATGCACTAGGCGTGACGATTTGCTCTGTCGCCAGTGCCAACTTCCTCCCGTACGTGAAACTGGTCGGACCCGATGCTCTAAACATCCCCTTTGTGGTCATAACCGACCTAGACCCGCGGGAGGGCGACACGCCACTCGCCGACCTCCGTGTGCGGAACATCCTGAAAGTGTGGATGGATGAGCAGGATATCGAGGACGTTGTCGAAGACCTTCTCGAACAGGCCGAAGGTGAAGGAATCTTCGTTAACGACATGACACTGGAAGTCGAGCTTTTCAAAGCGGGAATGGGTCCAGCCATGGCCACGGTGCTGTCTAAACACGCGAACTCCTGGGGAGCGCAGCGCAAGGCGTGGATGAACGCCTGGATAGCGGCTCCCACAATCCTGGATGAGAAAAAACTTCTTGGTTGGGTAGAAGAAGTGGGCAAAGGTAGATTCGCCCAAGCCCTGGCCGGGCATGTCAATGCTGCGTATTGCCCCGACTACATCAAGAGGACGCTGGAGTATGTCAAGAATGGCTTCACATCGCTCTAGTTCCAAGTACCTGCAGGCAGCGCGCCAGCTTAGGGGCAATCCCGGTCAATGGGAAGCTTACGAGTCCACAGGTAGCTGCTGTGTCCTGGCGGGACCAGGAAGCGGTAAGACCAAGACGCTTGTCACAAAGCTAGCCCGAGTCATGGCAGAAGACGTACGCGCGCCACGCGGGGTAGCCTGCATCACGTTCAGTAACGAAGCTGCTCGCGAGCTATCTCGCCGCCTGCGACAGCTTGGACTGGAGCAGTCGCCGCGGCTCTTCGTGGGAACCGTTCACTCGTTTTGCCTACTGCACCTGCTGCTGCCCTTCGGAGAGCTCGCCGACCTGCCGCTACCATTTCCGCTCAAGGTCGCCACGGAGTCTCAAGCAGCGAGCATTTACAGGGCGGCGGCGGAGGAGCTTCGAGGAGTTGGCCAGCCGACTCGCAAAGACGAGGTCGACCGGTATCGCCGAGTAAACCTGGACCGCGACAGCAATGCCTGGACACAGGACCCTGAATTGGCGGCGCTGGCCGAAGCCTATGAAGAGGCGTTGCACGAACAGGGACTCATCGACTTCGATGACATTGTCCATTACGGTCAGCGACTGGTTAACGAGCATGACTGGGTACTAAATGCAATACGCGCGAAGTTTCCGGTCCTGGCTGTCGACGAGTACCAAGATTTGGGCGGGGCGTTAGACCGCATCGTTAGGCGACTTACCTTTGAGGGAGGCGTGAGGCTGATTGCAGTGGGTGATGTCGACCAATCGGTGTACGGGTTCACCGGAGCAAATAGCGAATTACTTGCAGAACTATCTCAACTGGACGGCATCCAGGCTATCCCTCTCACGGTGAATTACCGAAGCGGGACCGGCATCATTGAGGTCGCTCAGCTCGCTCTCGGCAAGGACAGAGGGTACACATCGTCAGAACCAGACAGGCAGGCCTCGGTCCAGACACACAAATGTGACGAGGGCCTGCAGCACCAGGCCGAGTACGCAATGCAGACGTTGATTCCTGCCGCGCTTGCAGCAAAGGCGGGGCGTCAGCTCGGTGATATTGCCGTCCTGTACCGAAACCGGAATGTTGGAGACGTGGCCGCCATCCAGGCACTCAACGCCAGGTATCCATTCGTGCGCATCGACAATGCCGCACCATATCGCAAGGTCCCTCTCACGAGTTGGGTTGAGGATTGCGCCATCTGGTGTGCCGGAGGCTGGAAAACCTCTGCGCCACCATTGCGCGACCTACAAAGCCGGTGGCGGTCATTCCATGGTGCTCTAGCCGACAGAGCTGCGCGCGATGCATCGGCGAGGCTTACAGCATTTCTTTGGTCGCACCGTGGCAACGGCTTGGCACTAGGTTTCGTTGAGGCCCTTAGAGAGGAACTGCTCGACACGCTGATTGCTGCGCGCGGAGAACTGGCAGACCAAGCTGCACATGTCGAAAAGATGCACAAAGCCCTTCACCCAAAGGCACCGCTTGCCGGGATGACGAAAGCACAGCTCGGTCGACGAGACGGAGCACCTAAGCAGCTAAATCTATTGACGCTTCACTCCGCTAAAGGCACTGAGTACGATGTTGTCATCATCCTGGGACTAGACCAAGGCGATTTTCCTTCCCCAAATTGGTTTGACAACACTCCGGAGAAAATGGAAGAGGCGCGAAGATTGTTCTACGTCGGTGTAACGCGTGCCCGCGATGAAGCTCACCTTATGTACAGTGGCTTTAGGCAAAACCAGTACGGCAAAATTTATCGCGATGGACCTTCCGAATTCTTGAATGGTCTGCTGCCCTAGACCTACCGCTGTTCATTGGTGAGCTGCGACCTGGACTGCCCCCGCTGCAGTAGACAAATCCCAGCCTCACGCTGGACTGCCCGTAGGTAGGTCCACCGCTAGAATAAAAACGCGCGATAGATTTTTAGCCCTACCATCTTGATTCTGATTGATCCAAATGAAAAAGCTGTATCTTGATTTCAACGTTATTAGCTATTTGAGATCGGGCCAACAACCGACATTGACATCGGCTTTCAACGAGGCCACCAAGGAACAGTTGGTGGTCTTTAGTCCCGCTCACCTTGAAGACATTGCTGCATCGGCGATAAGGGACAAGACGCCACCATCCATTACCAACGCCGAGCTCGAATTCCTGGGAAAAATCGCCGGAAGAAATGCGCTCCGCCCCATTACGCGCGACAGGGTCGAACTGCATGATGAATCTCCCCTTGACTGCTATGCGCGCGTCGTCGATCAATACGACGTCAACGACTGGGCCGAACGTGTAGAAGCTGATGTCATCGCCGACGCGCACGATAGACCTTTTGGGATGCCCGCAGAGGTGAACAACATCTCCCCAGCGGACATCTTGAGCAACATCGTGCACCGTGAACTCATTGCGCGCGGCCTTTGGAGCCAGAGATTGATCACAAGGGACGAGCAAATCAAAGTACTGTCCTGGCAGTTCGACGACTTGAAGAGTCGATTCAGTGTGTTCGAAGCATATGTGAACCTAGCCGCAAACCTATTGGAAAAGCTAGGCTACTACAGGGAAGCGAGGGATAGATCACGTGCCCGTCTTCACGACGTGACGCACATCATTTACGCGGCTTACTGCGACACATTGGTCACGGCAGATAAGAAGCTGATAAAAAAAGCTCAGGCAATCTACAGCCTACTCGGTATCAGCACGCAGGTTCTTTCCAATAAGGAATTTGAGGCCTCACTATTGATTCCTGACGGTGGCCGCCGCTGAGGGCGTCAGTCAAGGCCCACATCTGCATGACCCAAGGCGACTTACATGTGCGATCCCGACCGCCCAATTGGCGATCTGAAACCGGCTTCAGGCCGTAGGCAATACGCTGTGCATCTTAGATGCACCAGTATTGTTCGAGTGGCGGCAATGGTCGAAACCGCCGGCACAGAAAACCGTCAAGCGGGCCTTGGAGCTACTAGCAAGCCCTATGACCGTAGTGCCTCGGACAGCTGTCGTTAGCTGTCAGCCTAGCCTCCGAAACCAACGGCCGCTATCTGGCCCGCCGTGTGAGTGCGCTTGACCAACTCCATCGTCAGGAATCGCTGCAATGCCGACCTAGGAGCCAGAGGTCGGCTTCAGGCTGGTAGCGACAGTTCATTAACGGCTGCTTTGCGGCTACCCACTTGAAGCTCACGGTTGGTCCAAGGAACCTGTCTCGATTCAACGTGACCGCTAGCTAGCTCGGTAGACTCGAGGAAACTAGCTAGAGGAGCGAGAGTGACACCAATTGACCGGCCGCCATGTTTACCTTTCATGGTCAGGTTTCTGGCGGATAGGCCGGCTACCGACCCTGCAGGCATTGATGATTTCGAGAGACTCAGCAATAGCGCTAAAGCGGGACTGCCAAGGGTCCTAGGTAAAGACTATCCAAAATTTCGCGAATACCTGACGGAGACGTTCGCCGGAAAGTGCTGCTACTGCGAGTCTCCGCTCGGTGCAGCTACCGAAGGAGAAATAGAACTCTTTCGACCGAGGATCGTCGATGATCCTGGTCCATCCGCCCGAAAGGAGCTGTACTGGTATCTCGCGCAGGATTGGCGCAACCTGTACCTGGCTTGCCCATCTTGCAATCGCAACAAGGCCGGTCGCTTTCCGGTCCAAGGTGGTGTACGAGCACAAGAAGGTATGCCTTACAGCCAAGTCGTAAACATCGAGCGGCCGCTTCTTTTGGATCCCTGCGACGTTTACGATGATCCTGACGCACACCTCATGTTCCTAAATGATGGCAGCGTAGCTGGACGAACAGAGCGTGGTCGGGCAACCGTAGAAATTCTAGCGTTGAACCGGCGGGCTCTGGTCGAGACCCGTGCCAGTGAGGCCCTGCAGTTTCAGGCTGCGACCTCGAACGAACGCCGTCGGCGAGCGGATGGCCGCGGGCCCTACGCAGCTGTGTGGCGCCAGATGCTTTTCGCAGAGAGACATCCGGAGTTCTCGCGTGAAAGCCTCGATGCATCCAGCGAACAAAGAGCATTTGATGCGCGGCGATCGGATGTCTCTACGGAGGACGCAACTGGCTTAGAAAACTATCGTGCTGTGGCTCGATACATCGAGCGAATAAGAATCGAAAACTTTGGTGCAATCGGACTGCTGCAACTCGATTTGAGCGGGTCGATGTCGTCGCTCGCGCCTTGCTTTGCACTGTTAGGTGAAAACGGTGTCGGCAAGAGCACGGTCTTGCGTGCGGTTGCTATGGCGCTTTCGGGTAAGGCCTATACGAGACGCTTGGGGCTTAGCAGTAACGCCTTGCTTCCTTCAAACGCGTACAAGGGGGAAGTGCGCGTGTCGATCGTAGGCCAGCCCGATCTGGTAATGACCTTGCGGCGCAACCGGCCGATCGATTTCAGCAAGCAAACGTCGAGTTCACTTGTGCTTGCTTACGGTGCGACGCGCCTGCTGCCTCGGGGAAGACACAAGCCAAAGAGTGGAGAGCGGCATGCCAAGATCGACAATCTGTTTGATCCCTTCTTGCCTTTAACGGACCCAGAGCAATGGCTCGCTGGCCTTGACCCTCACCGGTTGTCAAACGTCAACGGCGTCCTGCAGCGTTTGCTCCCACCCGAACAGAGACTGGAGTTGGTTAGGGACGACACAGGCCAAGGGCTGAAAGTTCTGATCGCAGGTGATCCAGAACGAAGAATCTGTGAACTCAGCGATGGCTACCAGTCCATGCTCGGGATCGCGGTGGACATCATGCAGGTGATGTTCTTGGCATACGAGTCAATGGAGTCGGCACAGGGGGTCGTCCTCATCGACGAATTGGGTAACCATTTCCACCCGGCTTGGCGCCTCAGATGCGTAAGCGCCCTTCGCACGGCCTTCCCGCGAGTGCAGTTTATTTTCAGTACGCACGATCCGCTCTGCCTTCGTGGCCTTGTTGAGGGCGAGGTGGCAGTATTGCGGCGCAACCGCCTTCGCCAGATCTATGCGCTGGAAGACTTGCCGCCGGTGCATAAGCTTCGCGTGGAGCAGCTTCTCTCATCCGAGCACTTCGGCCTGAACAGTACGCTTGATCCTCTACTGGAAGAGACCATCAAAGAGTACGAAAATCTCATAGAGAACAGTGGCCGTACAGAGGAAGAAGAACGACGGCTTGACGAAATCGTCGGTGAACTTACTGAGGCCCAGTATCTGGGTTCTTCGCGCAGAGAGCGCATGGCATTGCAGTTGCTCGATAACGAGAAGGATCTTGATATCCCCACGCAGACGACAGTCAATGTTGCCGAGCTATCAAAAGCCACAGTTGCGAAGTTGAAGCGGTTGATGGGAGAGATCGCACCGGCCCAGGGAGCGCTCGATGATCAAAATTAGCAGACCCGTAGGTAGCGCCCCGCCGGGCCTTGCTAAGTCAGCGGCAAGAGAGCTGCGCTCGAACCGCGAGGCGCTGAAGAAGAATGAGAAGCTGGCCTTCAATGCCTATTCAAGCGACGCGGTGAAGACTGCCCTAAAGAAGATTTTTGGGCGTAAATGCGCGTTCTGCGAATCGCTGTTGTTGGGAAATCAGCCCGGCGATATAGAGCACTATCGACCGAAAGGTGCGGTCGTAGTAGTAGATCCGGTCACGCATGTAAAGACGACCGTGGCAGGCTACTACTGGCTCGCGGCGAAATGGTCGAACCTTCTGGTTGCCTGCGCAGACTGCAATAGACCCCGAACACAGACGGATCACGACGGGGACGACCGGGTAATCGGAAAGTCGAGCTTCTTCCCGCTCGAGAATGAGAGTCACCGAGCGGCCAATCCGAAGGGAATGGGCCTTGAGGTGCCGCTGCTGCTGAATCCGTGTGAGGACGATCCTGCTGAGCATCTGGAGTTTTTGCACGATGGTCGTGTACAAGCAGCGAGGGTCGCTGGAGTCATAAGCCCGAAAGGGGACGCGACGATTCACTACTGCGGCTTGGCACGCATCGAGCTTTTGCAGATGCGTTCCCGCCACCGCCGGATCGTAATGGCAGCGATCCGGCACACTGTCGCGGCGCTGGAGGCAGGACATGATCCTGGCGCAGATTTAGATGACCTCGTTGCTTTTATGCATCCCCACGAGGCATACGTCGCACTTACGCGTTCGTTGGTCAAGACGCATTTGAGCCAGTACCTACATTCCTTAGGACTAAATCAGCTGCTGTAGATCGCCTTTGCTAAGCCATGAATCGCCTCGACCTTCCTAGACACCCGTGAGCCGCAGGCCAACACTCCACTTCAGCGTTGAGCTGCAGCTTTCGGGCGTCGAGTTCGCGGAAGTTAGAGACCGCACCCGCTGCATAGCCGACTTCGCTACGAAAAAACTGCTTCAGACTGAACTGAGTCAAACGCGGGGCAGTGCCTGAGCAGCACCAATCGCCAACACCAGCCCCTCGTACCAGGGCCATGCTGCCCACGTTGACACTAGGCTTGGCACAGCAGGCAGACCAGCACCTCGGCCTTGAATTACTCGCTATCCACACGTCGCCGAGGGTGGTCTTGATTCAAAAATTTCCCCATCGTCTCCACGATGGAGGATCGTGGAAACGATGTTCTCTTCACCCGCAGCCTTCGAGGTGGGATTGCAGCGCTTAAGCATGCTGACCGACCACACCTCCAGTCACGAAAGTTGCCCAAGCATTCATGAGCTCGCGGCGCTGTTCAAGCAAGTCGGTCCGGTGGTAAGCGGCCTCAACCTTATCCTTGATCGTGTGTGCCAATGAGCGTTCAGCCAAGTCCCTGGAATAGCCTTGCTCACTGCACCAGTCACGGAAGCTAGAGCGAAAGCCATGGGCAGTAGCCACTCGCCCTGGCACATCACTTTCAGCGTTCAGTCGACGAAGCAACGCTGTGATCGTCATGTCTGAAAGCGCTACCTGTGCTCTTACAGAAGGGAACACCAAGCTTTCATGCTGATTTTTTTGCCCTTCGAGAAGCAGCAGAGCTCTTGGAGACAACGGAACACGGTGAGGCAATTTCGCTTTCATCCGCTCAGCAGGAACTGTCCAAACCGCATTTTTCCAGTCCACTTCGGACCATGTCATACCGCGTGCTTCACCTGAGCGGCAAGCCGTCAAAATCACGAACGCAAGCAACTTGCGAGTTATATCTACACGCCCTTCCAAGCGCAGATTTTCCCGTACAAAAGCAGGAACTTTTCTCCAAGGCATTGCCGGGTGGTGCTGCGTCCGCACGGCCTTCCCTTGCTGCTGCGGCAATAGGTGAGTTACCACATCGACTGGATTGGATTGGCAGTGACCATGCGCCCAGCCCCAAGCCATCACCGTATGAATTCTTTGCTTGACCCGGCTCGCAGTCTCAGCTTTCTCAAGCCAGATAGGCTTGAGAGCATCCGCGACATCGGCAGGCTGGATGTCTCCCAGCAGCTTTGCACCCAGCTTGGGAAAGACGTATTCAGCAAGGGTATTGATCCATTGCTGTCCATGTTTGGGATTTTTCCATCCTGGTAGCAGGTCCTTGTGCAAGATTTCAGCGGCTTCTTTAAAGGTTGGCGCCTTAACAGCGGCCTCCGCCTGAGCTTTCTCCATCAAAGGATCTTTCCCCTCGGACAAAGTCACCCTCATGGCGGTTGCCCGCTTCGCAACCTCAGCGATACCGACCTCAGGATACGAGCCCAAGCCTGCATTTCTACGTTTGTTGGCAACAGGACTGACATAGCGCAGCACCCATTTGCCCCTGCCTTTTGTTTTTGATGGATGAAGTGCCAGGCCGGTCACTCCTCCATGCGGGATAGCCGCATCTTCAGGTTTGATATTTCGTGCTTTTGCGTCAGTGATCACAGCCATTGGAGACACCTGTCGGTATGCCATCCAGTATGCCACGAAACGTTAGACACCCTTACACCGATTTGAACAAAAAAGAAAAAATTCACTTTTTATACAATGACTTATCTACCAAAATCAAACATCATTGGATTTCATTGAATCAATATTTGGCAGACACAGCCTCCGCCATAAATTTAATTAAATCAAAGACTTACGATAGATATAAGAATCTATCCCACATAAGAACCCACATAAAAAAGCCTGTTGCGGATGCCGCAACAGGCTTTTTTCACGCCCATAGGGAGCTTCGAAGGTGATATCTCACGAGCGTCTCACGTTCGGTGCCAGCACTTAAACGAGCAGTTCGTCTTGTACCTCTTCGCACCACGAATTCTGCACACAGTTACAGGTGCCGGCGCTGGCCTCGATTGACCATCATTCCGATACGCGATGACCGGCTTGCTTGTACTGACCAACGGCAGTAAACGACCCATTGCGGTGTTAATTTCCACGCATAACTGACCCGCCGGGGATGCGGACAAAAACTTGGACTACCAAGAGGTAGTTCATGTACTCATACGCAGACAGGATTCGTACAGTTGAGCTTTACATCAAGCTTGGTTGGCGTGTCAGAGCCACGGTTCGCCAGTTGGGATATCCAACCAAGAACGCATTGAAAGGCTGGTATCAGCACTACCTGAAGCATCAGGATTTGCCAGCGAGCCAAGCGCCAAGAGCATCGAAATTACTGCTGCGACGATGAAGACTTTGGGTTGCCCTGGTCGAAGAACGTTGACTGCGTGAGTTCGGAAGGACTGTTCCGAGACCAGCAAATTGATAGTAGGCAGCTCTTGCCCAACCGGGAGAAGACACGGCTGATTGACGCCATCAAGGAGCACTATGGTTCTGCCAAAACTCCTTGCATAGTTGGCTCTTGCGCGTAGCTCCTACGTCTACCGTCGTGCTCGCACAGCGGTAGCAGCAAGAACATCGTGGAGCACTACAACCCTTGCGGATATAGCTTTTTTTCCAACTCATTGCGAGCGCGCTTCAGCGGCATCAAAAAAGTCTCTTTGAACTCGCTCATGCTCAGTCTCTCTGCCCTAACTGCAATGCTCATGGCAGCAATTGTGTTGCCTTGAGGGTCGCGCACTGGCGCAGCCATGGAGCGCACACCCAGCTCCAACTCTCCATCGCTGCATGACCATCCGGATTGCCGGCAAGTATCAAGCAGGCCCAGCAACTCCTCCAAGTCAGTCACTGTCTGGTGGGTCAGAGCCACCCGCTCAATCATCTCCAGCCTTGCACGCGCCTCCTGCTGGGGGAGTCCTGACAACAGCACCCGACCAATCGCAGAACAGTACACCGGCAACCTGGATCCTATTCCTAGGCCCGTGCTCAAGCTGCGCCGTGCGGTCGAACGGCCAATGATGATGGCATCGTCTTCCAACAAAGTACCAAGCGAAGCGGATTCTCTGGTGCGCTCCGACAGTGCATCCAGTAGCGGCTGGGCCAACGCAGGCATGGGGCGCGATGACAGAAATGAATAGGCGATCAGCAGTGACTTGGGCTGCATCCAAAACAGCTTTCCGTCACTCTCTAAATAACCGAGCTGAACCAGTGTGCTGAGCGAACGTCTGGCTGATGCTGGCGTGGACTGAGTGAGCCTGGCCACTTCCGACAGCGTGAGCCGGGTATGCCGACGGTCAAAGCAAGTCAGTACGCCCAATCCCTTGCGCAGCGATTCCACAAAGTTCTTGTCCTGCATAGCGACCAAATCAAGGTGTTTTCAACATTTTTGCGCATAGCGCAAAAACAGGTTTAACACAAAGTACGACATCCCCATACTGCAGTTCCCCACACAAGAAGGAGACAAGATGCGCAACGCATCCATTCGCAGACGCGAAGCATTGATCGGCATTGCCGCTGCGGTCGCTGCAACAGGTAGCCTGGCTCAGTCAAATCAACCTCTCAAGATCGTCGTGCCTTTCTCAGCCGGAGGTACCGCCGATGTACTGCCGCGCCTAGTAGCCGAAAAAATCCGCGCGGACTACGCAGGTGGCGTGATCATTGAAAACAAGCCCGGGGCTGGTGGAAACATCGGTGCCGATCTAGTGTTCCGGGCACCGCCGGACGGAATGACTGTGCTGGCCTCCCCTCCGGGGCCCATCGCCATCAACCACAACCTCTATCAGAAGCTCAGCTTTGACCCGACTCGCTGGGTACCGGTGACGATTTTGGCCACAGTGCCCAACGTCCTGGTCATCAACCCGAAGCTGCCTGTTAAGTCACTTGGCGAGTTCATTGCATACGCCAAAGCCAATCCCAAAAAAGTGACTGTGGCGACGCAAGGCGACGGCTCGACATCCCACTTGACTGCGGCCATGTTTATGCAGCTGACGGGTGCTGAGCTAACCGTCGTTCCCTACAAGGGAACGGCCCCGGCTCTGATTGACCTGATCGGTGGCAATGTGGATGTGTTTTTCGACAACATCAGCTCATCGGCAACCTATCACCATGCCGGCAAGGTGCGCATTCTGGCCGTTGCCGACGAGCAGCGTTCCCAAATATTGCCCCAGGTCCCCACATTCGCCGAGCAGCAATGGCCAGCCATGCAGGCCGTGACTTTCTTTTCTGTCGTCGCCCCCCCAGGCACGAGTGCAGAAATCGCACAGAAGCTTCAGAGACAGATGGCCCAGGCTCTGTCATCAAACGACATCCGCAAGCACTTTCAGGAACAGGGTGCCGTGCCCTGCGGCTGGGATCCCACCAAGACTGCTCAGTTCATCCATCAGGAAACCGAGAAGTGGAAGAAGGTGCTGAAGGCCGCCAACGTCAAGCTCTAACCCGGGAAATCAACATGCAAGAATCCATCGTCCAGTGGCATGGGGCCACCAATACGCGCGTGCCTTTCGGTATCTATACCGACACAGCCAATGCGGATCAGGAACAGCAACGTATCTATCGCGGCGAGGTCTGGAACTACCTGTGCCTGGAATCCGAAATCCCCGAGGCAGGCGATTACCGCACCACCTTTGCCGGCGAAACACCGATCGTTGTCGTGCGGGATGCTGACCAGGAAATCTACGCCTTCGAGAACCGCTGCGCGCATCGCGGCGCTCTCATCGCGCTGGAAAAATCGGGCCGTGCGGATAGTTTCCAGTGCGTCTATCACGCCTGGAGCTACAACCGACAGGGAGATCTGACCGGCGTTGCCTTCGAGAAAGGCGTCAAGGGCCAGGGTGGCATGCCGGCCTCGTTCTGCAAAGAAGAGCATGGCCCGCGCAAGCTGCGCGTGGCCGTCTTTTGCGGTTTGGTCTTTGGCAGTTTTTCTGAGGATGTACCCAGCATTGAGGATTATCTCGGCCCTGAGATTTGCGAGCGCATAGAGCGCGTGCTGCACAAGCCCGTAGAAGTCATCGGTCGCTTTACGCAAAAGCTGCCTAACAACTGGAAGCTCTACTTCGAGAACGTGAAGGACAGCTATCACGCCAGCCTACTGCATATGTTCTTCACCACCTTCGAGCTAAACCGCCTCTCACAAAAAGGCGGCGTCATCGTTGACGAGTCGGGGGGGCACCATGTGAGCTATTCCATGATCGATCGCAGCGCCAAAGACGACTCGTACAAGGACCAGGCCATCCGCTCCGACAACGAACGTTACCGACTCAAAGATCCCAGCCTTCTAGAGGGCTTCGAGGAGTTCGAAGATGGCGTGACCCTGCAAATCCTTTCTGTGTTCCCAGGCTTTGTACTGCAGCAGATTCAGAACAGCATCGCCGTACGTCAGTTGCTGCCCAAGAGCATCTCCAGCTCGGAACTCAACTGGACCTATCTTGGCTATGCAGATGACAGTGCCGAGCAGCGCAAGGTCAGACTCAAACAGGCCAACCTTATCGGCCCGGCCGGATTCATTTCCATGGAAGACGGAGCTGTCGGTGGATTCGTCCAGCGTGGCATCGCTGGCGCTGCCGACCTTGACGCGGTCATCGAGATGGGCGGAGACCACGAAGGCTCTAGCGAAGGCCGCGCCACGGAAACTTCGGTACGCGGCTTTTGGAAGGCCTACCGCAGGCACATGGGACAGGAGATGCAAGCATGATCAATGAAATTCAAATCGCGGCCTTCAATGCCGCTTACGCGAAGACCATAGACAGTGACGCCATGGAGCAATGGCCAACCTACTTCACGAAGGATTGCCACTATCGCGTCACCAATGTCGACAACCATGCTGAAGGGCTTGCTGCCGGCATTGTCTGGGCGGATTCGCAGGACATGCTCACCGACCGAATTTCTGCGCTGCGCGAAGCCAATATCTACGAGCGCCACCGTTATCGCCATATCCTGGGTCTGCCTTCGATCCAGTCAGCCGATTCAGCACAGGCCAGCGCTTCCACTCCGTTCATGGTGCTGCGCATCATGCATACCGGGGAAACGGAGGTCTTTGCCAGCGGTGAGTACCTCGACAAATTCACCACGATCGATGGCAAGTTACGTCTGCAAGAGCGCATCGCTGTGTGTGACAGCACGGTGACGGACACACTGATGGCATTGCCGCTATGACAATAGTGCACCGTAGATTGGCCTTGGCCCTCGGCGATCCCCACGGCATTGGCCCAGAAATCGCACTGAAGGCTCTCCAGCAGCTATCTGCCACCGAAAGATCCCTGATCAAGGTCTATGGACCGTGGAGCGCTCTTCAACAAGCGGCGCAGATCTGCCAAATGGAGTCCCTTCTTCAAGGCCTCATTCATGAGGAAGCCGGCTCGCTTGCACAACCAGTGCAATGGGGAGAGATCACCCCGCAGGCAGGCCTATCCACGGTGCAATCTGCAACAGCAGCCATCCGGGCGTGCGAAAACGGCGAGGTCGATGCCGTCATTGCCTGCCCCCACCATGAAACGGCCATTCACCGCGCAGGCATAGCGTTCAGCGGCTACCCATCTTTGCTCGCCAATGTTCTTGGCATGAACGAAGACCAGGTATTCCTGATGCTGGTGGGTGCTGGCCTACGCATAGTGCATGTCACTTTGCATGAAAGCGTGCGCAGCGCATTGGAGCGGCTCTCTCCTCAGTTGGTGGTCAACGCGGCGCAGGCTGCCGTGCAGACATGCACCTTACTCGGGGTGCCTCAGCCACAAGTAGCTGTATTTGGGATCAACCCTCATGCATCTGAAGGGCAGTTGTTCGGCCTGGAGGACTCTCAGATCACCGTTCCCGCTGTCGAGACACTGCGCAAGCGCGGCCTAGCAGTAGACGGCCCCATGGGAGCAGACATGGTTCTGGCACAACGCAAGCACGACCTGTATGTAGCCATGCTGCACGATCAGGGCCATATTCCCATCAAGCTGCTGGCACCTAACGGAGCCAGCGCACTATCCATCGGTGGCAGGGTGGTGCTTTCCAGTGTGGGCCATGGCAGCGCCATGGACATTGCTGGCCGCGGCGTGGCTGACTCCACAGCCCTACTACGCACGATCACCTTGCTCGGAGCCCAACCGGTCTGAGGACCCACCATGAACCACCAGATCCAAATCCACGACTCTGATATCGCGTTCCCCTGCACGCCCGGGCAATCCGTACTGGATGCTGCTCTGCAGGCCGGCATCGAACTGCCTTATTCCTGCCGCAAAGGTAGCTGTGGCAACTGTGCGAGCGTCCTGCTCAATGGAAGTATTGCGTCCTTCAATGGCATGGCCGTGCGCAACGAACTCTGCACCTCGGAGCAGGTACTGCTGTGCGGCTGCACCGCCGCCAGCGATATCCGTATTCAGCCGAGCTCCTTTCGCCGCCTTGACCCGGAAGCCCGAAAACGTTTTACGGCCAAGGTGTACAGCAATACACTGGCGGCACCCGATGTCTCGCTGCTGCGCCTACGCCTGCCTGTGGGAAAGCGCGCCAAATTTGAAGCCGGCCAATACCTGCTGATTCACCTCGACGACGGGGAAAGCCGCAGCTACTCTATGGCCAATCCACCCCATGAAAGCGATGGTGTCACGCTGCATATCAGGCATGTGCCGGGTGGCCGCTTCAGCGCCCTCGTTCAGCAGCTGAAGTCTGGTGACACGTTGGAGATTGAACTGCCATTCGGTAGCATCGCACTGAAGCCTGACGACAGCAGACCCCTGGTTTGCGTGGCAGGTGGCACGGGATTTGCGCCCATCAAATCCGTCCTTGATGACCTAGCCAAACGCAAGGTACAGCGTGACATAACGCTGATCTGGGGTGCTCGCACCCCCTCGGGCCTGTATCTTCCTAGCGCCATCGACAAGTGGCGCAAAGCTTGGCCGCAGTTTCGCTACATTGCAGCCATCACCGACCTAGGCGATATGCCTGCGGATGCTCACGCAGGTCGGGTGGATGACGCGCTACGCACACACTTTGGCAACCTGCACGACCATGTGGTGCACTGCTGTGGCTCACCAGCTCTGGTTCAATCAGTGCGCACAGCTGCTTCCGATATGGGCCTGCTTTCACAGGACTTCCACGCGGATGTTTTTGTGACAGGCCCTACTGGTCACCACTAGAAGTAGCTATCCATGCGATATCAACACGGCGGGCTTGAGGCAGGTATAAAAGCATTCACGGCATTGACAACGTACTTGCTTCCTTGCTACCTGTGCTGATGTTGGTACCGATATTGATCCTTGTTTGCGTAAATCATCTTTCACTCAGTGCTGAGTCAGCCATTCTCGGTCTTGTGCATGGTGATCTTGCCCTTCATCTGAAGCTGCTGCTCTTGCAGCCAGTACAAGACTTCCTGTGCCTTGGCGGCTTCGTTACGGGCAAGCCCATCGAAGCCATGGATGCGATGGTGCACTTACTCATGGACAGAGCTTACGAAGGCGATGAAACGCATGTAGTAACTGCAGCACGTAACTTCGTGCCCGTGGTGCCAGCCAATCCACAGCGCAAACAGACATGGCTGCTGGACAAGCACTGGTATCGCTAGCGCAATGAGGTGGACGCCTGTTCCGTAGGATCAAGGCTTACAGGCGGGTGTTCACACGCTACGACAAGCTCGATGTGATGTTCGCTGCCTTCCTGTACACCGCATTAGTTTGCGAACACTTACATTAATGTGAACGCGCCCTAGTGCCCTAGGCTAAGGGTTGTAATTCAATTATTTTTTTGCAACACGTTGCTCATCTTGGGCTGGGACAATTCGAGAACGAGGTTAGAGGTTGCCCATAAGTGCTCCGCAAGCAATTTCGTTGCAAGCGCTACATCGCGCGCGAGCACGGCATTCAATAACTGCAGGTGTTCATCGGCCACATCTCTCGCCAGACCGTCGGCTGACTCTGCCGAGGTTTCGGCATGCAGATTTGCCACTGACAAGTGACGATACCTGGTTGTCTGGTCGCGTAACAGTTCGGCCAAAGCATTGAGCCACTTGGAGCCAGAGGCGCTGATAAGCGCCCCATGAAATGCGGCATGCGCCCTCTCCCACTCCGGCTCGACACCCTGCCCCTCACCAAGCATTGGCAGCCGACTCAGGCGGTGATAGGCCCCAGCCAATTTTTCTTCCCAGTCCAGGCCACCGTTTGCGATGGCCAAGCGCAATGCCTCACATTCGATGTGAACGCGGGTGTTGGTGATGTCAAGCAACTCTTTTGCCGAGACCGATGCCACACGAAAGCCCTTTTGGTCCTCTGCAATCACGAAGCCGCTGGAAGCCAAGCGTGACAACGCCTCTCGCACAGGAATCGCGCCACTGTCATAGCGCTCACACAAGTCCTTGATGCGCAATCGCGCGCCAGGGGCGAGAGTGCAGCTAATGATGTCTGCGCGTATGCCATTGGCTAAGGCCGAGGCCGTGGTTTTGAAGGTTTCGGAGGCTGCCGTCATGCTGAAGTGACTGGTTGGTGTGCTAGCTATTTTAGGTTTCATATAGGGAAAACCTAAATATATATTTTTCAGAAAATATATACGATCCAATCATTGCTCGCTAAAGGACCTCACATGAAGCTCACCACACTCCTCATCAATGGCACACGCCGCGCTGCAGCCCTCACCGATCAAGGTCTGGCCTTGCTCCCTACAACTCCAGGAACGGACATCGGCGACTTGCTGCGTGCCGGCACCAGCCTCGTGGACTTTCAGCGGCTGGCATTGGAGGCCACTCAATTCGTCGCCCCCCAAAGTGCCACTTTTGCCACTCCGATTGCCGAACCTCCTAAAACTTTCTGTGTCGGACTGAACTACGCCGATCACACCAAGGAAAGTCCGTACGATCAGCCCGACTACCCCACGTTGTTCCTGCGCGCCTCTACCAGCCTGGGAGCTCATCAGGCCGTGGTTGAACGCCCTCAGGTCAGTCATTCGCTGGACTTCGAAGGTGAGATGGTTGTGGTGCTGGCCAAGGGAGGGCGCCACATCTCCAAGGAAAAAGCCCTGGACTGCGTATTCGGCTATGCCGTCGGCAATGAAATCTCCGTGCGTGAATACCAGTTCAAGTCCCCGCAATGGACGGTGGGCAAGAACTTCGATGGAACCGGCACCTTCGGCCCCTATATCGTTACCGCCGACGAGCTCCCTCCCGGCGGCAGCGGCCTGAAGATTGAAACCCGACTCAACGGCGAGACGGTGCAATCCTCCAACACACGCGACATGCTTTTCGACGTGGCTACGGTGATTTCCACGATCAGCGAGGCCATCACACTTCAGGCTGGAGATGTGATTTTCTCGGGCACGCCTGCAGGCGTAGGTTTCGGCCGCACCCCGAAGCTCTATATGAAACATGGTGATGTGGTGGAAGTCGAGATCGAGCAGTTGGGACTGCTGCGCAACGACATCCGCGACGAACAGGCCGTCTGAGCCAGCGGCCAGGAAAAGGAGACAACATGCGCCAAATCGAAACCCCGGTGCTGATCGTCGGAGCCGGCCCCACTGGACTCACTGCCACCGGGCTTCTCGCCCGTTATGGCGTCAAGACGCTGACCATCACCCGCTACCCAGGAACCGCAAACTCCCCTCGCGCTCACATCACCAATCAACGCACCATGGAGGTGTTCCGCGACCTGGGCATCGAGGACAAGGTCAAGGCTGTGGCCACGCCCAATGCACTGATGAGCAACAACATCTGGGCCACCAGCTTCGCAGGCACCGAGATCGCACGCCTGCAAACCTGGGGTTCAGGGCCCGAGCGACGCATGGACTATGAGCTGGCCAGCCCTTCAGCTATGTGCAACATACCCCAGCATGTGATGGAGCCTGTCCTGCTCGCCCATGCCCGCGATCTGGGTGGCGAGTTTCTGTTCAACACCGAGCTGCTCTCAATGCGCCAGGATGCGCAACGCGTCTATGCCGTCTGCCGCGACCGCATCACCGGCGAGGAATTTGAAATCGCCTCGCAATATGCGATTGGCGCCGATGGCGACAACAGCGTGGTCTGCCAGTCCATAGGCTTTGAAACCGAGGGCCAGATGGGCCTGGGCGCCGCAATCAACGTGTGGCTGGAGGCAGACCTGACCCAATACACGGCACACCGCCCAGGTACGCTTTACTGGATGACACAGCCCGGCAACAACTACTGGGTAGGCAGCGGCACCTGGATCTGCGTCAAGCCGTTCACCGAGTGGGTGCTGCTGTTCATGTACGACCCCAACCAGGGCGAGCCCGACCTGAGCGAGCAAGCGCTGATCGAGCGTGCACAGTCCACCATCGGTGATCCACAGGTCAAGGTCAAGATCAAGGCCGTGTCCAAATGGACCATCAATCAGGTACACGCCAAGACGATGAACAAGGGGCGCGTACTCATCGCAGGCAATGCCGCGCATCGCCACCCACCGGCCAACGGCCTGGGCACCAATACCTGCGTACAGGACAGCTTCAACCTCGCCTGGAAGCTGGCCTACGTGCTGCAGGGAAAGGCCAGCCCCGCCCTGCTCGACACTTACAGCGCAGAACGCCAGCCGGTCGGCCAGAAGGTAGTAGAGCGAGCCATGAAATCCGTGCGAAACATGCTGCCGATCTCCAACGCCATGGGCTTTGCCCCGGGACAGGATACGGAGGCAGGCTGGGCCAACGTGCATGAACTGTTCAGCAATAGCGCACGCGGCCGCGCTCGGCGCAAGGCCCTGCAAGAGGCCGTGCAGTTGCAGAACTACCAGTTCAATTGCCACGGCGTGGAACTGGGGCAGTGCTACACCTCCGATGCTGTGGTTGCCGATGGCCGCACCGCCCCCGTCCCGCTTCGCGATCCCGAACTGTACTACCAGGCCAGTACCTTTCCCGGACGCAGCCTCCCCCATGCATGGCTGCAGCGCGGCCAGGAAAGTCTCTCCACGCTGGACCTGGTTGGACAGGGCCGCTTCACGCTCATCGTCGGTATCGGCGGCGATGCATGGCGCGCGGCTGCAGCCCAGGTGCAAAAAAACCTGGACGTACCGCTGCAGGTGATTTCGATTGGTGGCCCGGACTGCGATGCACAGGACGTATACGGCCGCTGGCAGCAGCTCAGCGAAATCAGCGACAGCGGTGCCTTGCTTGTACGGCCCGACCGTCACGTCGCATGGCGCATTGCCGAGATCGACTCCTGTACCCAGCCCGCTCAGACCTTGGAGCAAGTGCTGCAGCAGATATTGGCATTGCCGGCCAAAGCTTCCGCAGCAGCGTGAGCCCGGCAAAAAGAGGAGACATACATGTCCTGGAACCAAGCTCATGAATCCCGCTTTGGCGTTCACTCCATAGATCACTTCGCCTTGCAGGTACCTTCTCTGGCTGAGGCAGAGCACTTCTACAAGCACTTTGGACTGGATATCGAGACCATCGGCTCGCAGCAGATAGCTTTGCGCTGCACAGGCAAGCCCCATGTCTGGGGGCGCCTATTCAAGGGCAATCGCAAGTGCATGGCCTACCTGAGCCTGAACTGCTTTGCCGAGGAATTCGAACGCCTGCGCGAGCAGATACTTGCCAACAACGGCCGAGCAGCGGCCCCAGGCCAGGCCCATGTCACAGAGCAGGGCTTCTGGTTTCTGGATCCTGATGGAAATCTGCTGCAACTGAAAGTCGGCGCCAAGACCATGCCATCGGCAGCAGCAGTCTCCATGGCATCCACCTCTCCCCAGTCCGTCAACCTTTCCCGGCGGTATCACCCCGCTGGTCGCCGCGGAGCAAACATGCGCAGCGAGGTGGGGACGGTTCACCCCACGCGCCTGTCTCATGTGCTGCTGTTCACTTCGGACATCAACCGCTCCATCAACTTCTATCGCGATGCATTGGGCCTGCGCTTGTCGGACCGATCTCAGGATGTCGTGGCCTTCATGCACGCGCGCCATGGATGCGATCACCACCTGGTTGCATTTGCCTCCAGTACGGCGCGTGGCTGGCATCACAGCTCCTGGGATGTCCCAAGCATCGACGACGTTGGGGAAGGAGGAGAGCAGATGCGCAACGCCGGCTACACCAAGGGCTGGGGTACAGGTCGCCATGTGCTGGGTTCCAACTACTTCCACTATGTGCAGGACCCTTGGGGCTCGTTTGCCGAGTACTCATTCGACATCGACTATGTGCCCGCCGGCACCGTCTGGCAAGACGGCAACTTCCCTCCTGAAGATTCGCTTTACCTCTGGGGGCCGAGTGTGCCGGAGGACTTCATCTTCAACACTGAAGCCTAAGCCCGCTGTAGCGATCCAGGCCGTCAACCGGCCGTCTCTCTCGTTCAGTCTTTTAGGCGCACCTGTCATGAGACAGGTGCGCCTGCCCAACCTTTGTCCAAAGGAGCTTATCCATGCCTGCTCAATACGCTCTGCGCAAAGTCGCTTACGCCACTGCCGTGCTTTCTGCTTGTGCCTGGCTTAGCGGATGCGGCACCGGCAATTCGATGTCGGAGCAGACCTCTTCTGCTCCGGTCGCAAAAGCCACCAGCACCCAGAACAAGCCTCCCAATGTCATCGTCATCTTGGCCGACGATATGGGATTCAACGACATTGAGCCGTTTGGCCAGGACGCAATTTCTACGCCAAACCTCAACGCCATGGCCCAAGAGGGCATGCGCTTCACCAATTTCCATGTCCACGCCACCTGCTCCCCCACCCGTGCTCAATTGCTCACGGGTGTCGACAACCATCTGGCCGGCATGGGCTCCATGGGCGAATACCGCACGCCGGAGATGGACAAGTACCCTGGCAGCTATATCGGCTCTTTAAACAATAGGGTTAAGACCATTGCCGAGATGCTTCAGGAACAGGGCTACTCCACCTTCATGGCGGGCAAGTGGCACCTGGGCGGCAAGCCAGAGCAATTGCCCAAAGCACGTGGATTTCAACGCTCCTATGTGCTGGTCGGCCCCGGCGGTAGCCATTGGGATGACAACGGCTTGCTGGGGGTGAATCCCAAACTGGTCTTCACAGAGGATGACAAGCCCATTGCCCGTGATACCGGCGAATTCTCCTCCAACATCTATACCGACAGGTTCCTGGGTTACCTGTCTGAAGCCCAGCGCAATGACAAGCCATTTTTTGGCTATCTGGCCTTCCAGGCAGTACACGACCCTCTGCATGCACCAGAAGACTTCATTAAGAAGTACCGCGGCAAGTTCTCCGGCGGCTACGACGAGGCACGCGAAAAGATCTTCGCTCGCATGCAAAAAATGGGAGTGATTCCAGCAGGCACAAAGCTGCACGCCACGGCCCCACTATTCAAGCCATGGGCGCAGCTCGATCCGGCGGAGCGCAAGCGCCAGGAGCGGCTCATGGAGGTCTATGCTGCCATGCTGGACAATATGGACTGGAATATCGGCCGTGTTGTCGATTCACTCAAGCGCAGCGGTGCCTACGACAACACGGTGATTTTTTTCTTCTCGGACAATGGTCCCTCCGCTGCATACATGGATCTGTATCCCGGTAATGCCGATGGAAAGTGGATTCAGAAAACCTTCGATACCACCAGCTCCAAAGTAGGCCAGCCCTTGTCGTTTGCAGGCGTTGGCCCCGGCTGGGCCAGTGCCAGTGCCGCCCCCTTCAAGCTATTCAAGATGGTGGTGACTGAAGGCGGAACCATTTCTCCCATGATCGTGCGTGGCCCCACAGTCAGCTCGGGTGGCAAGATCAATGACGGCTTTCTTGGCGTCGAAGACATCCTGCCAACCATTGCCGATCTCACGCGCACTCAGCGCGGCAATGACAGAAACGGCGTACCACTGGAGCCACTCAAGGGATATTCGTTTGCCTCTGTCTTGCAGGGAGCAAGCCAGAGTGCACGCAAACCTGACTTTGAGCGCGGTGAAGAGCTCTTCGGCAACAAAGCCTATCGTCAAGGACGCTGGAAAATCTCCTGGTTGCCCAAGCCTTACGGAGAGGAGCGCTGGCAACTGTTTGACACCGATGCCGATCGCGGTGAGACCCAGGACCTGGCCCAACAGTACCCGCAGCGTGTGGCTGACATGGCGGCACGCTACGATCAATGGGCCAAAGACAACCGTGTCATGACCTGGGATTACAAGTACTTGAACGAGCAGCTATTTGGCTACTTTGACTGGCGCAAACGCATCCCTCGTCAAATTCTCAATCCTGGCCAAGATTGAACGGACATTGGCACAGCAATGCTAGTTCTGCACAAGCTCCGCTCTTTGCATCATGGTCGCCGCCTTGCGGTGGCGACCGGTCTGCTACTCATGGGTGCCATCATCGTCTGGCAACTATTACCAAGTGAGCCTGCTGCCGGCACCTTGGGCAATGGTCGCGATGGCACTCAAAACATGGTCTGGATACCATCGGGCCACTTCATCATGGGCAACACCAGCAGCAAGGCACTCCCCAACGAAATGCCAGGCCACAAGGTAGAACTCCAGGGTTTCTGGATGGACAAGACCCATGTGACCAACCGCCAGTTTTCAGAGTTCGTCCGCGCAACAGGCTATGTGACCACTGCGGAGAAGGCGCCGGACTGGCCAAGCCTGCAGGCCCAACTCCCGGTAGGCACGCCCCGGCCCGAGGCGTCATTATTGATACCTGGCGCGTCGGTGTTTGTTGGGACTCGACAACCCGTCTCTCTGCACGACTACATGCAGTGGTGGCGGTACGTCGGGGGCGCTAACTGGCGTCATCCTTCCGGCCCCAACTCCAGTATTGAAGGCGAGGACGATCACCCAGTCGTTCAAGTTTCGTATGAAGACGTTCAAGCCTACGCACGCTGGATAGGCAAACGCCTGCCGACTGAAGCCGAATGGGAGTACGCTGCCCGAGGCGGACTGGAGCAACAGCGCTATGCCTGGGGAGCCCTTAAGGAACCCAATGGCGACGTCATGGCCAGCATCTGGAAGAATCAAACAGGTAGCTTCCCTCAAGCCCAGCCCAAGATCCTTCCGGGAACCGAGCCCGTCGCCAGCTACGAGCCCAATGGATATGGTCTATTCGACATGGCTGGCAATGCTTGGCAATGGACGGCAGACTGGTACCGCTATGACGCCTTCGGAATGCAAGCTCGTTTGCAGCACGTCAGCAACCCCAAAGGCCCCAGCAACTCCTTCGACCCCGACGGTTTGCGCAGCGATGCCCCCAAACGTGTCATCCGTGGAGGATCCTTCTTGTGCAATGAAGACTATTGCGAAGGCTACCGGGTCAGCGCCCGACAAGGACAGGACCCATGGAGTGCAAGCAACAATGTAGGCTTCAGGCTCGTCATGGATAGGAGCCGATAAGGGCCAAAAGATGCTCAATCCATCCAATGAGAGCCGCATCGCAGGTCAGACGACCTGCGCTCCCACGACAAGCTTGGTGATCGCTGCCCTCTAGCACTGGGTTCACATTTCAGAAAACGAACCTACCGCCATCCGATGCGCCCTTCACCGGGATTTCAATTTTGCAATTTTGATGAGCTGCACAAATTCGTTGAAACCATTGAGATACGCGCTCAGATTTTTCCGACTCGAATCATCCATCAACTCGCCTTGAGCATCGAACGCATTTTGTGCACGGGACACCAGCACTGAGTTACCGCTATACAGCGTAACGCCCAACATCTTGAGAGTGGGCAACCAGGCGGCCTGGGACGACAAAGTACCAAAGCCCCCCATCGATGCGCCAATCATGCCTGTTGGACGCTTGGCAAAAACGGCTTTCATATCTGCGCGCGAGAGCCAGTCAATACCATTTTTGAAAACACCCGGTACGCCGTTGTTGTACTCAGGGGTGACCATCAGCAAGGCGTCTGCATCCAGAATCTGCGCTTTCAATTTGAGTACCGCGGCCGGAATGCCTTCACTGGCTTCCAGGTCCGCGTCATAGAGCGGAATTCCGTGCAAGGTTGCGACTTCGATATTCATACCTTGTGGTGCCATTGCCTGCGCTGAACGGGCCAGGGCCGTGTTGAATGATGAATGACGCAAACTTCCCGAGAGAGCTAGTACGCGACAGGTGCCGAACATGTTCCGGTTGCCCGAATTTTCCCGAAGCGCCTCACTGAGTTGGTCGATCAGTTGAGTCCACTCCGGCGAGTCTTCGAGCTTTTTTTCACGAATGAACTGTGCTTGTGATTCATCCCAAAAATCAGCGTCTGCCAGAAGCACGTCATTGGGCAATGGGCGGTGCTGGTTGAGGAAGGCTGCGATGGCATCTCGCGAATTGGGAAGACCCAATTGAGCAAACAAGTCGTGAAAGCGAAAGAAGTTATCGGACATAGATATCAATTGTTAGTGAGCACAAAAACATATCGAGGCCAGGATTGCTCCTGAGCTTGCTCGCTCTCATTCCCACAGCTTCGTGAGGCGAAGTAGAAGTAGCCGCGATATAACTGCCCATTGGCTGCTAGATGCGTACCTTGATCATTTCACCATCCACCATAACGTCATAGCGTGGGCAGTCATGAGTCCTGATCGGTGCAGAGAGGCGTCCAGCCTTTTGCAAGTACGGCAACATTTCCGCCGGGGCTTTTTCGATGCCAGGCGGAGGAAGAACAACGGCATCCGACACCTTTCTTCCCGTTGTGACATCGAAACGTGCAGAGTGGAATGCGCAGGTCACAACATGACCGACCAGCGCGCCTTCGGCTAGTGAAGCATTCATATGCCCACATCGATTACCCATTGCATGAATGGATCCGTCAACATGGGTCAGCAAAACCTCCACATTCCCAACGTTGATAGCGCGCATAGAGCCCTCTGGAAGCTCGGCGAGCCTGATGGCTTCGATCCACTGAGTCATGACGGTCTCCTTGATTGTTGATGGTGGCAATAGCTTCCGCGCTTCCGCGCCAATTGGCAAGGCATCTGGTCAGCCACAGCACCTACAACTGTAGATTTGGCATAGCTCATCAGGACCCTGAGCAAGGGATCTGCCTTCATACAAAGCCATCGAACGCAGCATCACGTGACAGGCCGTACGCTGCAATGAAAAACTCGTATGTCGCCCCAGTTGTTGGGTCTGTTGCAGCTTCGATGCCGATGGTATCCAGCGCGCCATCCAGAACCTGCGTCGCACTCAACGGCTTGGCGTCAATCTGCTGAGCCAGCACGTAACCTCCATCGGCGGTGCGAAAGATCACATCGCCCAGCGAGTTCACAAACTCAATAGTGTTCTGCATAGCACTCTGTTGATTAATCATGCCGAATCGCCCCGCTCGACAGCATTGTCAAAGCGAGGCGTCAAACAGCTTTACTTGGCGCTCGTCAGCGTGTTGTAGCTGGTGATCAAGTTGCGGTAGTCAGGGATGTGGTTGGAGAACAGAGTCCCCAGCCCCTCGATGTCGTTGCGCCAGTCGCGGTGCAGTTCGCAGGCCGCGCCGAACCAGGTCATGAGCTGGGCGCCGGCCTGCTCCATGCGGCTCCAGGCAGCCTGCTGGGTCATGCTGTTGAAGGTGCCCGATGCATCGGCAATGACGAACACCTCGAAGCCTTCAGCCAGGGCAGACAGCACGGGGAAGGCCACGCAGACCTCGGTCACCACGCCGGCGACGATAAGCTGCTTCTTGCCCGTGGCCTTGACGGCCTTGACGAAGTCCTCGTTGTCCCAGGCATTGATCTGACCGGGACGCGCGATATAGGGGGCTGTGGGGAATTTTTCCTTGAGTTCGGGCACCAGCGGGCCATTGGGGCCGTTCTCGAAGCTGGTGGTCAGGATGGTCGGCAGCTTGAAGTACTCGGCCATGTCGGCCAGGGCCAGCACATTGTTCTTGAACTTGTCGGGGTCGATATCGCGCACCAGGGACAGCAGACCGGTCTGGTGGTCGACCATCAGCACGGCAGCGTTGTTCTTGTCGAGGCGGACATAAGGTTTGTTGCTCATGGAAATCTCCTTGGAGAGCATGGATGCCCAGGTGGGCGGGGAAGCCTGACCCTTTCGAGGTCAGGATGAAACCGATGGTTGAAACTCAGGGGAAGCGGCTCAGTTTTTAGTCAAAGACTGACGTCGCTGGTGAGCCAGGATGGCCGCCACCGCCAGCCCACCTATGACGCTTATGTGATCCTGTACCAGAGCTTTTTCGAGAAAGCCTTCCATGCCATTCATTTCCCAGAAGCGGTGGGCAATGGGAATCGTGGCCAAAGTGAAGCCCGCCAGCGCTGCGGCGCCCAGCCATGCCCAACGGCTGCAGGTAATGATCGCCAGTGGAGCTACAAGCTGGACTGCAATGGTGACTATCGCGAACAGGGTGACAGGCTGAAGGCCGAAGTGCTCCATCTCACCGATGGCAGCTTGAAAGTCAACAACTTTGTTCAAGCCACTCCACCAAAAGATATAGGTCAGCAAGGCCGTAGCCAGCAGGTAGAAAAAACGGGAACGCAGCATGTTGTCAATCAAGGCATTCATGGCAAGCTCCAAACTGATAACGGCTTTATTTAATCTTGCGCCACGGTGTTGCGCACATGACGTGTGGATTTGTTACCGGACTTACCGGCTGCTTTTTGGCTCAGCATCAGTCCCCCCATGACCAGTACGGCACCAACCACTTGCAAGCCCGTGGGCTGAACCCCTTTGACCAGCGCATCCAGCACGAAAGCTGTGACCGGCACCAGCAGCATGAAAGGAGCAACCGCCACCGCACCGGCTCGCTCAATGGCTCCGAACCACAAAGCAAAGGGAACGGCAGTCAGTGCCACAGCCAGTAGGCCCAAGCCCAAAACATTGGCCGCATTTAGTTGTGCAGGCATATCCTGAGCGATAGCTGCAACAAGAGACAACTCCACACCGGCAATCAGCAACTGCCAGCCTGTGAAGCCCAGCAAAGGCATGGGTGGCTGCCCCCACTTGTTCAACAGTACGCCACCAGCTGCGATGGACAGCATGCTTCCGATGGCGGCCGCAATGCCCAGCGAATCAAGCTGCGCGTTACTTGACAGAACGACCAGCGAAACACCCAAAGCACCTAGCAAAACTGAACCGATCTTGGTAGCGGTGGGGCGTGCTCCCAGAATGCCCCAGGCAATGAAGATCACCGCCAATGGTGTCAAGGCTTGGAAGATTGCGGCGACGCCGCCCGGCAAGCGGGTTGCAGCCACAAAGAACAGGCCAAAGAAAAGCCCAGCGTTCAACGTGCCCAGTACCGCCAGTCGTCCCCACCAGACACGTGGGGGCACGCAGCGAACAATGGCCAGCAAGACAAGAGCTCCTCCCAGAGCACGAAATGCAGCGAGGAACAGGGGATGCGGAGGCAGCCACGTAGTGGTCAGCACATAGGTGAATCCCCAGAGAATGGCTGCGGCGGCAGCTGAAAGTTTGGCGTTCATGATTTATCCCAGGTAAAGGCGCGGCTCTCCCACGCTTCGAAATTGAAGACGAAACACGGCTGGCAAGGATTGAGAAAAGAGGTGGCGATAGCATCAGCCTTCGGCTGATTTCACGCGCAGTGCGGTCTAGGAGGCTGGAACATGGATCTGGCCAAATCTGCCGCTGTTGAAGTCTGTGACGGCCATGCGAATTTCCTCCTCGCTATTCATCACAAACGGGCCATATCCAACAATGGGCTCCGCGATCGGTATCCCGCTGAGAACAAGCAACGAGCTGTCGTTGTTCGCCTCCAGCAACACCTGCGTACCGTCCACACTCAGATGTGCCACCTGGTCGGTACGAACAGCATCCCGGCCATTGATCAGCACCGAGCCATGCAGCATCACCACAGCCAGTGTGTGCCCTTCCGGCATATGCAGCATTGCGGACTTGCCAGCTGTCATCCGTACATCCCAGACATTGATGGGCGTATGGGTGCGTGCCGGGCCTGTATGTCCCTGATGGTTTCCGGCAATGACTCGCACTCGCCCGGCATTGCTGGGAAGTGGGACATCGGGAATTTCTGCATTGGTGATCGACTGATAACCTGGCTCGACCATCTTGTCGCTGGATGGCAGATTGACCCATAACTGGACCATGTGGAAGGGGCCGCCACTCTCGGCATAGGCAGATGAATGGAATTCCTCATGCAGGATGCCACTAGCAGCGGTCATCCACTGCACGTCGCCGGGGCCGATGACGCCACCTGCCCCCGTGAAATCACGATGCTCGACCTCACCCTCGTAGACGATTGTTACCGTCTCAAATCCACGATGCGGATGTTGACCCACACCCCTACGTTTGCTGGTAGGCGCGAAGTTGTATGGACCTGCATGGTCCAGCAGTAGAAAAGGACTCAGCTGGGTTCCGTGCTGACTGTAGTGAAACAGAGAGCGCACAGGGACCCCATCGCCGACCCAGTGCTGCTGAGGTGCGCTGTAGATTCCTTGAATGGTCTTTTGCATTTACTTCTCCTGAAGTGCGCAAGAACGTAGGACTTGCGAACGAGTTAGAAGTAACTGTAGAGACGCACACGAGCGCTGAATAGCCTGGAATTCTTGCCACCAGCGTTCATTAATTGGAACGATAGTGCATCGTCCCTTTTGAGCTGGTCCTGGACGTCATGCCTGCTTGATTTGTGCCTGCAAGGCAGTGAACTCCACGCCAAGAAAGTCAAGCAGCAACCTTACCGAAGGCAGCAGCCCACGGCGAGACGGGAATACGGCGTGAACGATGCCTGCACGAGGCTTCCAGCCGGGCATGACGTCGACCAGGCGCCCGTTACGCAAATCATCCAGGATCATCATGGCCGGCAACTGCACTACGCCAACGCCATGCAAAGCCGCCTGAAGCAAGGCAATACGGTCTTCGCAAACCATACGAGGCTGGTAATGCACCTCTGCCGTTGCGCCTTGTGGCCCCTGCAACTGCCAAATTTCACTACGTTGCAGCCGACCGTCGCCCAGGCTTGGCCACTGCGAAAGATCCGCCAGTTGAGGCATCCCGCCCATTGCGCTCACAAGCCTGGGGCTAGCCACCAAAAATTGCGTGCTCTCACCTAAAGTCTTCATTACCAACTCGCTGTCTTCGAGCGGCGGGAAACGTACACGCAGAGCCAGGTCCAGTCCCTCACGGATCACATCTACCCGGCGGTTTGTGCTGTCCACCTGAAGTTGAACACGTGGATGCTGCACCATGAAGCGCGCCAACATGTCACCGACTTGGTAGTCCAGCAGCGCCAGCGGGCAACTTAGACGCACGATGCCTTGAGGATCCTCGTGGGTACGATCAATGACTTCCTGCGCAAACTCCGCCTCCACCAGCATTGCCTGACAGCGCTGGTAATACTCTTGGCCAATATCCGTCACAGCAAAGCGCCGACTTGAACGCTGCAGCAGTCGCACGCCCAAAGACTCCTCAAGCAGAGCAATACGGCGGCTGAGTTTGGACTTGGGCATACCCAGAGCTCTGCCTGCCGGAGCAAAACCACCATAGTCCACTACCTGGACGAAGTAGTACAAATCATTGAGGTCGCGCATGGGTGGTGACGAAGCAGAGAACCACGGCAAATCTGCCGCACATGATGATTCCGCATTGTGGCGCATCATCAAATCCAGCAGACAACATGAACTTACCTAGCAGTTCTGTGAAACGGTCTGCAGTCGCACACAAGTGCGTGGACATCGCTCCAGGCCTGGGCATGGGCGGTGGGTATGTGCTGCGGCTGCTGAATTAGGTTGCGCAGAGCAGATAGCCGGACTCGCGCCCCTGTCTGCCGTTGTGATGCACGACACCCAGCCTGCTCAGCTGGGCCACCACCTGCATGACGGTTCCCACACTGACAGGAGTCCCCCGAAGGTATAGCTGGCGATATATCTCATCTCTGCTCAGAGCGTGGGGAGCAGAACTCAGCAGGACTTGAAGCACGCCAATTCTGGCGACGGTTGGACGCAGACCTGCTGCCCTCAACCGTTGCATTACGCTTACGCTCTTCAACTCTCGGGCCCTTCCGGCAATCGTCTCCAACCTCCTCCCAAGGCTCTGTAAAGCGCGATGCTCGCCTGAAGGCGCTCCTGTCGTATTTGAACTGCCTGGTCTCGGCTCTGATAGGCCACACGCTGCGCATCCAGCAAGGTCTGCAGGTTGTCCGCCCCGGCTTTGTAGCGGCTTTCCGCCAGCGAAAGAGCCCTCTGGGCCTGAGCCACTTCCTCCGCCTGAACCAGCGCCTGTCTTTCTGCGCCGTCAACTGCATTCAATGCAGTTTGAACATCATTGAAGGCTTGCAGAATGGCTTTGCGGTAGCCGATCACAAGCTCCTGCTTTTGCGCTGCAGCCAGCTCCCGATTCGAAGCAAGTCGCCCTGCATCAAAGATCGGAGCCAAAATTCCCGCTGCCAGAGAAGACAGGGGATTCTCCAGCAGCCTGCTGAGCTTTTCGCTCTCGGAGCTCAGGCCCGCGGTCAGCGTCACGCGGGGCAGCATGGCTGCTCTGGCAGCGGCAAGATTCGCATCCGCCGCAAGCAATTGAGCCTCCGCTTTCGCCACATCCGGCCTGCGTGTTATCAGATCCGCGGGCGTACCCTGGCGAACGCCTGGAATCGCCAGATTCGAAAGACTGGTCTCGCTCACAAGATCCATAGTCCATTGCCCTGACAACAGTGCCAGCACCGCGTGCGCATCTGCAATCTGTTTTCGGAGCAAAGCCACAACACGCTGCTGTGCAGCAACCTGGCCACGCTGCTGAGCCAGTTCCACGGAGGTCGCTGCACCATAACGGGCTCTGGACTCGACCAGCTTCAAGAGCCGCTCGGAAATCTCCAGATTGAGCTGGGCAATCGCGGCGCGCTCGCGCAAGCCCACACACTGGAGCCAGGCCTGGGCGACTGAGGCAGTGACCGTCAACCTCACGGTCTCACGGTCAAACACGCTGGCCTGCCTGTTGGACTCTGCGGCGTCTCTCAAAGCACGCTGGCGCCCCCAGAAGTCCAGCTCGTAGCTACTCGACAGACCCACTCGCCAAGTGCTGGCGTCTCTTTCCATATGACTGTTCATCGCTGCAGATCTTGTGGCCCCGAAATCTGCATTCAAATCAGGCACCAGGGCCGCACGTGCATAAGCTGCCCGGGCATCCGCCTGCTGCACTCTCGCGACGGCAGCCGCCACATCCAGACTTTGATTCCTGGCTTGCTCAACCAGCGCGCTGAGCTCCGGGCTGCCAAAACTGTGCCACCAACTGGCGCTGACTTGTTCGTTTTCTGCTCCCTGCTCCTGCGCCCAGGCATGAGGAATATCGAGAGACATTCCCCGGGTCTCGTCACTGGATTGCGTTGTCGCGCATCCAGCCAGAGCAAGAGCCGCCAGCACTGCGTTCCATTTGTACATGCCTACTCTCCCGCCAATGCTCGCACGGGCTCCAGACGCGCCGCCGTCCTGGCAGGCATGAAGCCAAACACCAGACCGGTGAGCACCGCACAGGCAAATGCCCCCAGCATGGCTTTCATCGAAAAAATCACAGGCACGCCCGAGACAAGAAGTGTCATTCCGATGCCCAGCCCTGCAAGCAGACCGACACCCCCACCCACAATGGTCACCATGCTGGCTTCCGTAAGGAACTGGCGCAGGATGTCATGCTGGCGAGCCCCAACCGCCATGCGAATGCCGATCTCCCTGGTGCGCTCGCGTACCGTCATCAGCATCACGTTCATGACTCCGATGCCTCCGACCACCAGTGAAACTGCCGCAATCAGCCCCAGCATCACGGCCATGCTCTGGCGTGTTGCTGCTTCGGCCTGAATGCGGGCTGCTGCATTGCCGATTCCGAAGTCTTCCCGCCCCCCGTGGCGCGCCAGCAAAAGACCGCGGATGGACTGCTCGGCCTCGTGAACCTGCTCCGAGGAGCTGGCCTCCACGACCACGTAATCGGGCTGTGTCTGCGCCTGATAGACCCTGGCGCGCCCCGACTGATAGGGAATGAAGACCATGTCGTCATAGTCCTGAGCGCCAGAGTCAGCCCCACGCTCGCTCATGACACCGATGACTTCGAACGCCGAGTTCCCGATGATCAGCTGCAGCCCCAGGGGATTGGCCACCTCCGGGAAAAAATGCTGGTGCGCCTTGTGGCCTATCACCACCAGCGGAGCCAGATCGCGGTCTTCCACATCGGTGAAGTAGCGGCCCTGAGCAACGCGCCAATGGTGAACCAGCGGCATCTCCTCGCTGGCCGCAAACACATAGACCTGCTTGTCGGCCTTGCCATAGCGCACCGTGACAGGGTCCCCAATGACGGGCATTACTCTGCGTATCGCCGGCAACTCCCGCATGGCGGCCAGATCGTCGTCGGTGATCTGGCCCGCAGGTCCGCCGCTGGCCGGCGGCTTGCTGCCCATATAGAGAATGGCTGTTCCCATGGTGCCCATCTGCTCGACCACTTTGCGCCGTGCGCCCTCGCCTATGGCCAGCATGACGATCACCGAGGCCACGCCGATCACGATGCCCAGCAAGGTCAGGCTGGTGCGCACCCGGTTCATGCGCATGCCGCGCCAGGCACTGCGTGCAGCTTCGGAAATCTCAGCCACCCAGGATATTGCCGATGTTGCGGTGTTGCGCTGCGGGGTCAATGGAGGAACCTCTGCGCGGCTCTGAATGCCATCGGGAGCACTGTCATTGACGACACGTCCATCGCTGATTTCGATGACACGCCTTGCCTGAGCCGCAACTTCGCGGTCATGCGTGATCACGATGATGGTGTGTCCCGCATCGGCCAGCTCGCGCAGCAAAGCCATCACCTCGGCGCCGCTATGCGAGTCAAGCGCCCCGGTGGGTTCGTCGGCCAAAATGATGTGGCCGCCATTCATCAACGCCCGCGCAATGGACACACGCTGCTGCTGACCGCCCGATAGCTGATTGGGACGATTTCCCAGACGCGACCCCAGCCCCAGGCGCTCGAGCAGGAGCTGGGCTCTTTGCACCCGCTGCTCCTTGGCCAGGCCTGCATAAATCGCAGGCATCTGCACATTCTCCGAGGCACTTTCACTGGGAATCAGGTGATAGCCCTGAAACACGAAGCCGAAGGCTTCACGACGCAACCAGGCCAGGGCGTCCGAGTCCAGCTGGGATACGTCCTTCCCTTGAAACCGATAGCAACCTTCGCTCGGTTTATCAAGGCAGCCCAGGATATTCATCAAGGTGGACTTGCCCGAACCGGAGCTGCCGACGACGGCCACATACTCACCCGCGCGAATATCCAGATCAATGCCGTGCAACACGGTCACCGAGGGCTGGTCGCCCACTCCGCCATAGTGCTTGCGAATGCCGCGCAGCGAAATCAGCGGAACCTGCTCCATCGCACTCACCATTGCAGCCACCGCAGGCCGCCGGGAATCAGGGTTTCGCCGACGATGACCCGCTCGCCTTCGGTCACACCATCGAGCACCTGCACCTGATGGCGACTTCGTACTCCGAGCTTCACGTTTCGCTGCTCGGGCTTCCGCTTGGCTGTCAGCACCCGAACGCTCTGCGATTGCTGATCTTTCTCAGACTGAAGAGCTGTCAATGGAACCGTCAAGGCCTGCTCGGCGCTACCGGTCACAAAGACCACCTGGGCCGTCATCTGCGGCAGCAGTTCCGCATCCTTGTTATCCACGTCGAACAATGCCGTATAGGTCACGGCCTTGGTGGCCGCCGCAGGTGTCGCCGCATTGCCCGCGGCGGGGGCAACGCTGGCCGGCGGCGCAGGCAGCACCTGCCGCACTCGGCTGTTCCACCTACGCGCCTGTTCCTGACCTGCACTGCCCAGAGTCGTGAAATAAACGGGCATGTCCGCTCTCACACGCCGCACGTCGGCTTCCGACACATCGGTCCAGACCGTCATGGCCGTGAGATCGGCAATGCGCAAAATATTCGGCGTCTGATAGGTGGCATTCAGAGTCTGGCCTTCACGCGCATCGACGGATACCACCGTGCCGGACATCGGCGCATAGATGCGGGTATATCCCAGACGTGCTTCGTCAGCCTTGAGGCTGGCCTGTGTTTGCTGCATCTGAGCCTTGAGATGGTCGATGCGCGCCGCAGCCCCGGCAACCTGGGCCTCGGCGATCTGCACATCCTCCTGCCTTGTGGCCTCTTCGGCGGCCAGTTGCTGCTGTCGTTTCAGCTGCTGGCCAGCCAGTTTCAGCTGTGCCTGCTGCTCCGCGATCTGGGCCCGCAGGCTCGCCAGCGATGCTCTTCCTGCATCCACTGTGGCGCGCTGCACGCTGGGGTCGATCTCCACCAGCAATGCACCTTTCTCGACCCTGGCCCCAGGACTGACCAGCAAACGGGTGATCTGCCCTGAAACCTGAGCCCCCACATCCACATAGGTTCTGGGCTGCAAAGTACCGATGGCAGTGACGGTGGACTCCACATCGCCGCGCTGCACCGCAACACTTTGGTACTCGACCCTGGGTCGACTCCCCCACCACAAGGTAATACCTCCGGCACAGACCAGCAGCAGCCCGAGGCTGCCCCAGCGTTTGATTTGTCCCACCGTCATGAACGTTGCACTTTCCAGAAAACAATTCGCAGTCGCTGCTGAAACCCATGGCCACGGCATGAATTGGAGCGATTGAAGATCAGAAGCCTTGCGCGCTTCAAGGGTTCCGTCACCAAAGGCAGCTGACGCCCCCCAGCAGCGCCGTCACGGCGGCTGCCACAGCCAGGTATCGAGCCGACCAGGAAAGCCCCGCGACCGTCGCGAGAGCCCCCAGACCCCAGAAGCCCAGCACGAGCACGCTGCCAACCGATGCACTCCACCCACGCATGGCAGGCAGGCAGACGGTCAGCAAAAGCAATGCTCCCAGCACACGCAGCGCCATACGATGCGCTGTCGGCACCTCGTCCAGAGATGTCAATTGCGCGTAATGGCGGTCCATGGCAAAAGCGAGAGCCGTCATGCCCCCCATCGAAAGAGCAAAGGCCTGCAAGGATGACTGCCACAAAGTCATGACAGGCTCCCTTGCTTCGCTGCACTTGCGTCCGCAGCCACAGGCAGGCCTTTCGACAATTCACGAGCCATTTGCTTTCGCGCAGGCTTCAAGCCCGATGTCTTGCGCATCCAGGCCCAGGCACCAGCCGCCGCCACTCCGACAGCAACGGCAAAAAGTTCCACCCCCGCGCCCTCCCAGTCACCATCGAGAAGGTATGCAGCAAGTTGATCTCCAGTCGTCACGAGATTCAGCAAAGGCAACAGGAGACAAAGCACAGCCAGTGCTGCCATCTGATCACGCCATGCCAGTGGAGGCGACCTCAGCAGCGCATGTATGAGAGCCAGAATCCACAGCGCAAAAAACACCACCAATTCCCATCTGGAGCGTTGCGAAATCTCGACAGGCAGCAAACGATTGGCCCACAAAAATCCCACACAGGCTATGCCCAGTCCCACGATGGCCGCCACATTCGCGGCTTCAATCATTCGGTAGACCGTGGATGTGCTGGAGCCAAACTCCCCCTGATGCTTGCCCCGTCGTTTGACCATGAAGAGAATCGCTCCAGTGGCCATCATGGCGCTTCCGGCCAGCCCGCAAATGAAGTACATCCACTTCAGCGGCAGCCCGCCATAAGTCGCCATATGCAGCCCGCCGATCACCGATTGCGTGAGTGATGCCGCACCGCCATCCACACCTCCTGGCAAGCGCAACTGCTGCAACTCTCCAGTGGCGGCCGAGAACATGGCCATGCCGCTGCTGGGGCTGAGACGCTTGCTCAGATCGTCGGCGTCATTCCATCCATAGATGCCGATGCGTGCAGCCGCATCGCCCGGGTAATCAATCACCACCGCGCGCACCGGTTGCCCGATCAAGGCCTGCCCGCGCAGCACGAAGGACTCCAGATCCGGTACGGACATGGCCTGGCCCGAACGCTGCGGCTTGCCCGGTTCATTCAGCGCCACCTGGAAAGACTTGACGGCTTCGGCACCGGTACCAAAGTAGGCTGCAATACCGGCAGGCATGAAGGTCGAGCAAGATATGGCGATGCCTGTATAGGCGATCATGAACTGGAAAGGCAAAGTCAGCACCGCCACGGCGTTGTGCATGTCCAGCCAGCTTCTCTGCCCTTTGCGGGCACGGAAGGTGAAGAAGTCCTTGAAGATTCGTCTATGGGTAATCACTCCGCTGACCAGCGCCACCAGCATGGCAAGCGCAGCGATGCCCACGATCCAGAGACCGAGCTGACCCGCGTGCAGCTGATAGTGGAAATCCACAAAATGATGACCGCCCAATGTCTGGCGCACCCTGGGAACTTCGGAAGCATCCACGGTATTTCCGGACGCAGGATCCAGCTGGGCCGCCGCATACTGGCCGTCGCCATCGAACCAGTAGACGCGCAAGTCCCCGCCTCCTTTGGCGTCCGCAGGCCACAGCTCCCACATGTCCGCCCCCGGGTGCTGCCTCTGCATATATGCCATGCCCCACTGCAGACGCTGGCTCATAGAAGACGCCGTCTCCCGCTCAGAGCCTGCCTGCAGGGCCTCGGCCTGCTCATGCGCATGATGCTCCGGGGTCATCCAGTGGGTGATTGGCTCCTCGAAGACGGCCAGGGTACCCGTCAGAAAAACGGCATACAGCAGCCAGGAGAACCACAGGCCGCACCAGGTATGCAGCCATGCCTGAGCCTGACGGAAGCTGCCTTTGCCCGCGCCCGATTCCTTCTTTGCCGGCTGCATCAGCGTCCTTTCAGCAAGATCAAGGCAGCAGTGGCTGCAAGCATGGCGAGAATCAGAATGAGCAGCACGCCCCAGATCCGACGCGGCGATGCCGAGCTGAAGGCACCAATCACCACAGCCACGTACCACAGCCAACTGGACTGCATGCCACCCACCATGGTCTCGAGTCGGGCTTGACTCATCGCACCACATAAAACCACCCAGGCACTGGAGACGGCATAGCCTCCCAGCACTGCAGCAGCCAGACGCGATCCCAGTCCCCAGTCAGAGCGCAGCCCATCAGATTGCGACATTTCTACACCCCGTCAGAAACGGCCCTTGAGAGACACGGTAACGGTACGCTTTTCGCCGTAGAAGTTGCCGTAGCCTGCATAACCAACCGTGCTGTAGTAGGTCTTGTCGAACAGGTTGCCGACATTCACGGCTACGCTCCAGTCCTTGTTGAACGCATAGGCAGCACGTGCCGACCAGACCGCATAGCCCGGGGAAGTGAAGTTGTAAGGTGTCCAGGCTCCGTCATAACGGCCCGTTGCCGGGTTGTAAGCGCTGATGCCCGAAGCCCGGTAGTTCGAGCTCTGAGCCACCACACCGCCGCCCACGCTCCAGCCGCGCAAATCGCCGCTCAAGCGATAGTCCGCCCAGGCCTTGAACAGATGGCGCGGCGTGACCGTGCTGAACTGCGCGCTGTCCTTGCGTCTGTCTTCGTTGCTGTTGTAGGTATAGCCCACCGCCAGTTGGAGATTGGGGGTGATTCGTCCCGTCATCTCCAGATCGATGCCCTGGCTCAGCTTGAAGCCGTCGCGGAAATAGCAGCAACCGCCGCGCCAATCGGTCTGGGGGTAAGCGGGGTCGTAAACGGCTTCGCCTTTTTTATCGGTACGAAACAATGCCGCACTGGCGATCAGATGGGGAGTCAGCTCGCTTTTGACGCCCAGCTCGTAGGTACGGCCACGCACAGGATCCAGAGGCGTCCCTGGCAGCGGTGCAGAAAATTTTCCGGCCTGAGACTGATAGATCTCGGCGGTGCTGAAATACAGATTGGTGGACTTGGTCAGCTCATGCATCAACCCCATATAGGGTACAAAGACATTCGACTCCCGGCTGCTGGCTGTGAGAGCTCCGTTCATGTCGTGCTGGGTATTGCGATCCTGCAGCACATAGCGTCCGCCAAGCACCACGGACCAACGCTCCACGGGACGCAAGCGCAGCGAGCCATAGAGGCCGCTTTTTTGCGTCTTGCCCTGCGAGCCGCTGGTCCAGTCACCGAGCGGATAGCCCGGATCCTGCGGTGGAATCCGGTTGAAGACGTCGGCCGGCCCCACTCTGGGCCACAGGCTTCGGTTGGTATTGCTGTTGCGGTGCTGATCCAGACCCAGGATCACATCATGGCTCTGACCCAAGGCATCAAAGCTGCCCTGCAAATTGATGTCGAAGCTGGTTTCACGCTCGCGTGACTTGGCTTGATGAATCCACCAGTCCGCCCCCTGCAACGTGATGGGATCCGGCGAACTTTCGATCTCCGCGCCATTCACGCCCTCATTGAAGCGGGTGTGTCTGAGCTGGGTCTTGAGCAGCCAGTCGTTGCCCAGCTGCTGCTCGAGCTTGGCAAAGACCGTGGTGTTTTCACGATTGATCCAGTTCCAGGGGGCGCCAAAGTTGGTATTGCGCGCAAAGCCGATATCGCTGCCGTCCGCATAGCGCGGCAGGCTGGCATTGAAGCCCGTATTTCTATCTTTCTGATAGCTGGCACCCAATGTGGCAACTGTGCTGGACGTCAGGTCCATCTCCAGCGCCCCATACAGCATCTGCCGCTTGAGCTTGGATGGGGCTGCCATTTCCTTGCGGTCATGGTTCACGGCCACGAAACGGCCACGCAGGGTTCCGCTTTCGTTCAGCGCCCCCGTGGTGTCGAGCTCAGCGCGATAGTTGCTCATGGTTCCGCCCGAAAGCAGAACCTGCGTCTGACGCTTGGCCTGGGGCCGCTTGTAGGTGAAGTTCAGAACTCCGCCCGCCTCGCCCGCGCCGAACAGACCGTCGGCCCCGCGCAGAACGCTGACGCTGTCGAACTGCGCCATGTCCAGACTGCGGCTGCCTGAACGAGAGGAGCTGGCAGCACCGCCATCGAACCGGAAGTTGGTGATGTTCATGCCTCGGGACAGATAGGTGGTGTCCAGCCAGGTCTCTTCGCGCGTGATCCCGGTGGTGTACTTCATCACATCATCGAGCGTGCGCATGGCCTGATCGTCCATGCGCTGGCGCGTCACCACCGTCACCGACTGCGGAACCTCGCGCAAAGACTGCGCCGCCTTGCCGACCTCCACTCCAGCGGCTACATAGGAGTCGCTTGACTCCCCATATACATTGGGAATGGCCTTTTCCTGCACCGTCACTTCCGCAAGTGTCGAGGCTGCGTCCTCTTGTGCATGGCTGACACCGGGCAGCAGGCAGAGCACACTGACGGCTACAGCCGTGGTGTGAAGACGAAATGGCAAAGCCCCGGCTACGGGGCAAAACGAGTGTTCCAGCATGAGCGTACAAAAACAAACCTGAGGGTTCTCTTCAGGCAGGGGAATGCCGAAGTACCAATGACGCTGTGGCTGGAACGGAAAGACCGTATACGGGCTGGCAGCAAAGAAGCAGAACGAGAATCAATCTCAATTTCATTTCCGCGCGGATTGTAAAGCCCAGGTAAAAAAATTGCCACTGTTTTGTAAATAGATAGCGCAGCACTTGGCACTGCGCCGTACCAAGTGCTGCTGAATCGCTGCTCATCGCCTGGGTTGACGCCATTCACACAAAGGCATCGGGCCCGCTCCAGCAAAGCCGCGGGCGGTTTGGCGGTACATCTGCGCTCCCGCCGGGTCAGAGTGAAAGCGTCCCTGGGAAACCTGGAATTTCCATGCCGGATCTTGAGCCACTTCGGGCTTTATGGCGCACTCATTGCATAGACATCGGTCAATGGCTGCAGAAAATCCTGTGTGCAGGTTTTCTCCTGGGACCCAGGCGCAGCCTTGAAGAAAAAGAAAAAGCCCCGGCTGCATAAACAGACGGGGCTTTTATATATCTTGGCAGGGGAAGAAGGATTCGAACCTTCGCATGCTGGAATCAAAATCCAGTGCCTTAACCAGCTTGGCGACTCCCCTAAAGAGATAGCGATTATAGCCCGGTTTTCCCCGGGTTTCAAAGAACACCCATTGCCAAACAAAATCACGGTCAGCGAATCAATGCTTTGATCGGAAGCATTCAACACTTGCCAATGCCTTTCGCCGCACCGAATCGACTTGTTTCTGGCCACCCACGTTTTCTGAGTCATGTGCCTGAGGCCCGGGCTTGCGGGCCATGCGGCGGAGCAGTTCGCCCCCCTCTTTGCCGTCTCTTCCTGCAGACCTCCATGCACTCTTGAATCGGGCTCGATGCACGATGCTCTTCCAATGAACTAGGCTACCGAAGTGGCTTTGTTCCCTCCTCAGCAAATTGGCAATGGCTCGCCCATGCAGAGCCCTTGCCGTAGCAAGTGCATCGATCAATCAAGCATGACCTTGGCCTCAAGAATGATCGGCCCCACAGGGCAGTTTCAGCGGCGACGGTGGCGCTGGTGCAGCCCATCAGGTCGGGGATGCCTCGCTCGGCAAACATTGATACATCGGACACAGCCACAAAGGCCCCAGGTCGGCCGTGCAGTAGCAAAGGTGCAGCCCCCGCCCCTCACAGCGAGAGAGGGGGCGCCGAACAAAGGCAAGCGACCTAAGGGAAGCGAGCTCGGCCGCTCATGGTGAACAACGACTATGGGTTGCGCTGCAGATAGTCCACGGCCAGCGCGGCCAGCGAACGTGCACCGGTGGGCAGTTGCTTCTCGTCGATGTCGAACAGCGGCGAGTGGTTGGGCGCTGCCTTGGTGAAGTCCTGGCCTGCCGGCGGCGCACCCAGGAAGTAGAAGAATCCCGGCACCACTTTCTGGAACTCCGAGAAGTCCTCGGAACCGCTGACCTTGGGAATCACCATGGCCTTGCCGCCCAGGGCCAGCTTGAGCGCGGGCAGCGAAGCCTCGGTCAGTGCAGCCGGATTGGTGGTGACCGGATAGGCCACGGGGCCGAAGCGCACCTTGGCCTTGGCGCCGCTGGAGGCCGCGATCTGCTCGGCCGTGGCCGTGATTCGCTTGTGCGCTTCCTGACGCATGTCTTCGTCAAAGGTGCGCAGCGTGCCCTGCATCTCGACATTGTCGGGAATGATGTTGTAGCGCGTGCCGCCCTGGATGGAACCAATGGTCAGCACGGCCGGCTCCAGGCTGATGTTGAGCTGGCGGCTGACCACTGTCTGCAGGCCCAGCACCACCTGGCTGGCCGCGACGATGGGATCGACCGCACTCCACGGCGACGAGCCATGGCCGCCCCGGCCCTCAACCTGAATGTTCAGGTTGTCCGAGCCCGCCATCAGCGGCCCGCTGCGGTAGCCCACCATGCCCGAGGGAAGATTGGCCGTGATGTGCAGGCCGTAGATGGCCTGCACATCCTTGAGCACGCCGGCCTCCACCATGGCCTTGGCACCGAAACTGGGTACATGGCCATGGGCATCGGCCTCCACTGGAGCGCCTTCCTCGGCCGGCTGGAAGATGAACTTCACCGTGCCCGGCAGCCTGGTGCGCATGCCTGCCAGCGCCTCGGCTGCGCCCATGAGCATGGCCACGTGGGCATCGTGCCCGCAGGCATGCATGACCGAGACCTGCTTGCCCATGTACTGTGACTTGGCCTTGGAGGCAAAGGGCAGGCCCGTCTTCTCGGCCACGGGCAGTGCATCCATATCGGCGCGCAGGGCCACTGTCTTGCCCGGCCGGCCGCCGCGCAGCACCCCCACCACGCCTGTGCCGCCCACGCCGGTCTGCACCTCCATGCCCAGGCGGCGCAGGTGATCGGCCACCAGTTTCGCCGTGCGTTCCTCCTGGCCCGACAGTTCGGGATGCTGGTGAATGTCGCGACGCCACTCCACCATCTTGGGCGCCAGCGGCTCAATGGCGGCATCCAGCGCCGCCAGAGCCTGGGCATCCAGCCCCTGCGCGCTGGCTGCCAGCGGCAGGCCGCAGGCCAGCAAGCCGGCCAGCGCAATGCGGCGCAGGCCTGTGCGGGGTGGTGTGGAAAGCTTTGTCTCGGACTGTTTGTGAAGCATCTTCGTGACCCTGAAAAATGGCACAAGCAGTCATGCTAAAAGTGAATCGCCTGTGACAGACACGGCAAAATCGCCATTCGAGGAGTCAGAAACGCCATGCCCCGGACCTTCGTCATCGAGCTGCCCTGCCTGGAGCACAGCGCCACAGGCCACGCCGCGCATCTCGTGGAGATGCTGCGCAGCGCCAACCTCGTTGCCGGCCTGCGCCTGGGCCGGCGCGCACCGCGCTTTGGCTGGCGCTGGGTCGATGGCAGGGGCCGGCCCCTGCCGGCCATGCCGCACACGGCCGAAGGCGCACTGGCCGAAGGTCCGGTACATGCCGTCTTCGCAAGCGCGCTGCACTGCCCGGACATTCCATCCATCCGCGACATCGTCGCCGCGCATCCGGACTTCACGCAGCGCATCGCCACAGCCTTCGACCAGGGCCTGACCGTGTGTACGCTGGGCAGCGGCGCCTGGTTCGCGGCCGCCAGCGGGCGCTGCGAGGGCCGCCGTGTGGCCCTTCCCTGGTATTTCATGGGCGGATTCGGACTGGACTTTGCCGGCATAGAACTTGCCGAGGGCCAACCCTTTGTGGACGACAGGCCCTGGCTCAGCGCCTCCCACGCCGAAGCCCTGGTACCCCTGGCTCTGGCGCTCACGCGCCATGCCTTCGGCGACGACCTGGCCGAGGCGCTGGCCGCCGTTGTGCAGCCCGACCCCCAGCGCGAACGCGCCACGCGCGCCGCCATGCAGGATCGCCGCATTCCCGCCACGCGGACCAGCGTGCTAGCCCATGCCATAGCCTGGCTGGAGACGCGCGTGGAGCAGCCCTATGACCTGCGGTCGCTGGCGGACGCGGTATCGGCCAGCCCGCGCACCCTGCTGCGCCACTTCCAGCAGGAGTTGGGGCACAGCCCGCTCGATCACCTGCACCGCCTGCGCTGCGCACGGGCTCGGGTGCTGCTGGAGATCACGCTGGAGAGCGTGCCCTCCGTGGCGCTGGCCTGCGGATATGAGGATGCCTCGGCGTTCCGGCGGGTGTTCGCCCGGTATGTGGGAATGACGCCCGCGGCCTATCGAAAAAGGCATGCATTGAGGGCTCCGAGGAGGCGGTGGCGCGTCGCCGCCAGCGAGATTGTGCGGCCTTGACGGCACCGCAAGCTGGCGTAGATCTCATCTGACTGTCGCGGGCTTGTTCGGCAGGGGTTGCCACGATGCAGCCATCTCTACTTCGCACCGTAGGCCAATGAGGAGATCCCCCTGCATTCACCTCACCCGCAAGCCGCGCCATTTCTCTTGAGGCCTGTGTCGCTCCCTGCCGGGGACAAACCAGGCCAGCAAGCCTAGTCCAGCGTCACCTTGGCCTCACGGATCACTTTCCCCCATTTGGCTGTTTCAGCGGCAATGAAGCGATCGCACTCCTCCGGTGTCGAACCTTCTGCAAACGTACCCATGGTCTGCTGCATGCGCTGCGAAATCTCAGGACTGCGAATGATGCGAGCGACTTCGGCGGACATGCGCTGCACGATCTCCTTGGGCACTCCTGCCGGTGCAATCATTGCTGCCCAGGTGCTGCCCATCAGGTCGGGGATGCCTTGCTCGGCAAATGTCGGTACATCGGGCAAAACCGCCAGTCGCTTTTCGCTGGCCACGCCAATCAGACGAATGCGACCGGCCTTGGCAGGCTGGATCAGATTGGGCGGAGGATCGAGGAACAGCGGGATCTGACCACCCATGAGGTCGGTCAGTGCCGGTGCGGCCCCCTTGTAGGGCACATGAGTCATATCCGTCTTGGTCAGCAGCTTCATCAACTCGGTTGTCAGATGCGCGCTGGAGCCGCTTCCCGAGGAACCAAAGCTGACCTTGCCAGGATGTGCCTTGGCATAGGCAATCAGCTCCCGCGTGGTCTTGAACGGAGCATTGTTGGATACTGCTGCAACCAGAGGCGAGATCCCCATCAGAGACACGCCGACCAGATCCTTGCCGGGGTTGTAGGGCAGCTTGGGATACAGCGTGGTGTTGGCCGCATAAGCGGCAATCACCACGCCGAACGTGTAGCCATCAGGTGCAGACTTTGCCACCTGATCCACACCGATGAGACTGTTCGCACCAGGCTTGTTTTCGATGACGATGGGCTGGCCCAGCGCTTTCTGCAAACCCACTTGCAGCAGACGTGCCATCTGATCGGTGAAGCCGCCCGCCGTGTAGGGGACGACGATGCGTATGGGCTTGGAGGGCCAGGGGCTCTGGGCCCAGGACGAGGGTACCAGCATGGCGGCGCCGGCTGCGGCGCTCGATTGAAGAAAGCTGCGGCGAGATGTCGAAGGCATGAATGTCTCTTGGTTCTTGCAAGGATAAAGCGCCGCGCGGCAGCGCGACAGGGAAAGGGAAATACGTCTCAGTATCCGCGGGCCACGTCCACCAGGTTGAGCAAGGGCTCGCCCGCACGCAGGCGGCGCAGATTCTCCAGGCACTGGCGGGCCACGGTGTCGGCTGAAGCCTGAGCCGCGATATGCGGAGTGACAAAGGCCTTGGGGTGCCCCCACACCTTGTTGCTGGGCTGGGGCGGTTCCTCGCGCAGCACGTCCAGCGCGGCGCCGGCCAGATGGCCTTCGTCGAGCAGAGCCAGCAGTTCATCCTCGACCACTTGCTCGCCGCGCCCCACATTGATGAAATAGGCGCCGCGCGGCAGCAGGGAGAGCGTGCGGCGGTTCAGCAGATCGCGCGTCTCGTGCGTAAGCGGCAAGGCGCAGACCAGAATGTCGCTGCCCGACAGCAGTTGCTGCAGACCCTCGGCACCGCTGTGGGTGGTCAGGCCGGCAATGTTCTTGGCGCTGCGGCTCCAGCCCGCGACAGGATAGCCCACGGCCTGCATGGCAGTAGCCACGAAGCGACCGACCTCGCCCAGACCCAGAATGCCCACGCGGCAGTCGGCGCTGGCGCGCACGGGGCGGCGCAGCCAGTCACCCGCCTGCTGCTGGCGCGCGAACAGATCCAGCTCGCGCGTATGGCGCAGCGCGGTGCCGACCACATACTGGGCGATCTCCACATGCTGCTGCGGATCGACGGTGCGCGCCACGGGCAGGCCAGCCGGCAGATCGGGCACGGCCAGCAGCTTGTCCACACCGGCACTGGGTGCGCACAGCAGCTTGAGTTGCGGATAGGCCGGCAGCACGCCGGGCTTGAGGCTCCAGGCGAGCATGGCTTCGACTTTGGTGGCAGGCGCCTCGTCGCGGTGGGCCCAGACGCGCAGATCGGGTGCCAGCGCACGCAGCGACTCGACGATGGGCGTGCCCATGCTGGGGTGGATGTTGACCAGAATTCCCATGGTTTCCTTCAGTCCTTGTAAGACGGATCGATGCGATCCAGACGGCGCAACAAGCCCGGCCAGGCCAGGCCCGCGCCCTTGCCCTTGGTGACCTGACGCGACTGGTTGACCGCGTCGGCAATGATGGGCTGCGGGATACGCGTCAGCTCGCTGCCGCCCGACTGCGCGAGGATCTGGATGCGGCAGGCCGACTCCAGCGTGTACATGGCCAGCACGGCCTCGGCCACGCTACGGCCGCAGGTGAGCAGCCCGTGGTTGCGCAGGATGAGGAAGTTGCTCGCACCCAGATCGTCCACCAGACGCGGCTTCTCGTCATCGCGCAGAGCCACGCCCTCGTAGTCGTGATAGGCCAGACGCACCAGCGGGAAGATGGACTGCTGCGAGATGGGCAGCAGTCCATCCTTTTGCGCCGACACGGCCACGCCGTAGCGAGTGTGCGTGTGCAGCACACACTGCACCTCGGGCCGGCCGTCGTGGATGGCGCTGTGGATGACAAAACCGGCGGGGTTGACGTCGTACTCGGCCTCCATCAACGGCTGGCCTTCGTGATCGACCTTGACCAGGCTGGACGCGGTGATCTCGTCGAACAGCATGCCGTAGGGATTGATCAGGAACTGGCCGGGCTGGCCCGGCACGCGTGCCGAGATGTGGGTGAAGATCAGGTCGTCCCAGCCGAAGTGGGCGACCAGCCGGTAGGCGGCAGCCAGTTCGACGCGAGTCTGCCATTCCTCGGGCGTCACCTGGCGGCGGACTTCGGACATCGTGGTGTCATGGCTCATGGGATATGTCTCGTGATGGGCATCGTGAAATGGAAGACAGGCTCAGTGCTCCGCAGCGTACTGGTCGCGCAGCTCGCGCTTGAGAACCTTGCCGATGGCACTGCGCGGCAGCTCGGCGATGAAGCGCAGGTCGGCCAGACGCTGGGTCTTGCCGGCCTGCTGGTTGTACCAGCCCATGATCTCCTCCGGCCGGGCCGGCTGGCCCGTGCGCGACACCACATAGGCCACGGGCGTCTCTCCCCATTGCTCGGAGGGCACGCCGACCACGGCCACGTCGTCCACGGCCGGATGCGCGCGCAGTTGGGCCTCCAGGTCGCTGGGATAGATGTTGAAGCCGCCGCTGATGATCATGTCCTTGCGGCGGTCGAACAGGGTCAGAAAGCCGTCGACATCGAAGCGGCCCACATCGCCCGTACGGATGAAGCGCTTGCCAGTGCCATCGAACCATTCGGCCTCGCGCGTCTTGGCGGGCTGGCCGTGGTAGCCGCTCATCATGCTGGCCGAATGGCCCACGACCTCGCCGTCCGCGCCGGGAGCGACCTCGCAGCCCTCCTCGTCGATGAGGCGGATGTCATGGCCTTCGGCGGGCTTGCCCACGGTATGCAGCTTGTCCGGGTACAGATGGGCTTCGAGGATGCAGGTGCCCCCGCCTTCGGTCATGCCATAGAACTCGGTCAGGCTGCCGGGCCAGCGTGCCACCACATCGGCCTTGAGTTCTGCGCGAAACGGTGCGCTGGTGCAGAACTTGGCCTGAAAGCTCGACAGGTCATGCTCGCCGAACTGCGGCAGCGCCATGATGCGCTGGTACTGCACGGGCACCAGCATGGTGTGGGTGACGAGGTGCTGCTGGGCCAGTTGCAAATAGCGCCCCGCGTCGAACTTGGGCATGAGCACCACGCAGCCACCGCTGCCCAGCGTGGGGAAGAACACCACCAGCGTGGTGTTGGAGTACAGCGGCGTGGCCACCAGCGTCGTGCCCTCGGGGCCGTAGCCGTAGACGCCGCCCCGGTTGATATGGGTCCAGCGCATGCCGTGCGACTGCACGATGCCCTTGGGAGTCCCCGTGGTGCCCGAGGAATAGATGATGTTGAACGGTGCCTCGGGCGCAAGGCTCACGGCAGCGGGCTGCGCGCCTTCGGGCGCCAGCCAGTCCTCGAAGGCACGGCCCGGCGCCACGCCGTCAAGCGAAATGCATTGCAGTCCGGTGTCTGCGGGCACCAGGTCCTGGGCCGCCTTGTCGAGGAACAGATGGCGTGCCTGGGCATCGCGCAACATGGAAGCCAGGCTCTCGGCCGTGGAGGATGGCGCCAGCGGCGCGACCACCACGCCCGCGCGCAGGGCTCCCAGGAACAGAGCTGCATAGCGCACGGAATTCAGCGCGCAGATGGCGATGGCCTGGCCGGGCTGCACACCTTCGCGCTGCAAGGCTGCGGCCACGCGGTCCATGAGGGCGTCGAGCTGGGCGTAGCTCAGCGTCTGCTGGTCGTCGCGCAGCGCGGTATGGCCAGGCTGCTGGCGCGCATGGCTGCGGATCAGCGCAGCCAGCGTGGTGAAGGGTGCATCGGGTGAAGGCAGGGAAACAGTCATGAGGGGCTCCGTTTCAGGAATTCACGAATCTCAAGCGGACTGCACCTACAGGCCCCACGGCCCTGCGGGCGCATTGGAGGACAGGCCTATTTGGCAGCCAGGCCCAGGCGGTCGATCAGGACCTTGTCCTTGGCGTAGGCCTCGCGCACCCATTGCGCATAGTCGGCACCCGAGCGGTACCAGGCGTCCTGGTTGAGCTGCCTGAGCACCTCGACATGGCGCGGATCGTCCATGGCCTTCTTGAAGGCGTCGTGCAGCTTGCGCACCACGGCCGGGTCCATGCCCTTGGGCCCCGCCAGACCGTAGGGCGAGGTGGAGACCACGCCATAGCCCAGCTCCTTGGCCGTGGGCACGTCGGGCCAGCGCTGGGTGCGCTTTTCACCGAAGGTCATGAGCAGACGCATCTGGCCGCCATTCACATAGGTGTCCCAGCCCGAGGCATCGCTTTGCGCGGCCACATGACCGCCCAGCAGGGCCTGCTGCAGGTCGGCATTGCCCTTGAAAGGCACATGATTGAGAGTGACCTTGGCGTTCTCGGCCAGCTCCTCCATCAGCAGATGCGGCGAGGAACCTATGCCCGTGGAACCGTATTCGATCTTGCCGGGAGTCTTGCGCGCGGCGGCGATGTACTCGTTGAAGCTTTTGTAGGGCGAATCCGAGCGCACCGTGAAACCGAAGGTATAGCCCGAGACGCCGATGATGTAGCTGAAGTCCGTGACCGGGTTCCAGGCGGTCTTTTGCATATGCGCCATGCGCAGCATGGACATGGGGAACTGGGTGATGGTGTAGCCATCTGACTTGGCGGTGCGCGCCATGGTGCCGGGGCCCAGCGTGCCGCCCGCGCCAGGCTTGTTCTCGACGATGATGGGCTGGCCCAGGTGCTTGCCTGCGATGTCGGCCAGCGTACGCATATGGCGGTCTGTGGGGCCGCCGGCCGGGAACGGCACGATCAGCGTGACCGGTCGCGCGGGATAGTCGCCGGACTGTGCCCAGGCTGATGCACCGGTGCCTGCGGCAGTCACAAAGGCGGCTGCGGCGAGCACCAGGCTGCGTCGGTCAAGGGAAATCTGCATGTCTTGTCTCCTGAATCTCTGAACCAGGTGGGGCCGGGGCACATCCTTGTGTGCCGCTCTGACCATGGCCCGGACAACGTTGTCCGGGCCGTTGACACCGCCTTGTTGCGGGGTGCCATGGCAAGGCTTAGATCGCCTTCACCAGCTCCGGCACTGCCT
>NZ_BBVD01000017.1 GCF_000964545.1 Comamonas thiooxydans
GAACGAGCCCCGCTACGTCACCTTGCCCAACATCATGAAGGCCAAGAAAAAGCAGCTGGACACCTTCAAGCCCGAAGACCTGGGCGTGGACGTGACGCCCCGCCTCAAGACCGTGAAGGTCTCCGAGCCTGCCAAGCGTGGCGCTGGCGTCAAGGTGGCCGATGTGGCCGCTCTGGTCGACAAGCTGAAAAATGAAGCGAAGGTCATCTAAGGCCCCCTGAGCCGCTTCGCGTCATCCCCCGAAGGGGGACGACACCCTCGGTGCGGGGCGGCCCTTCCTCGGTGTCCCGCGCTTGCGCCGCGCCAGATTGGCCGGCTGCGGGTGATGCAGTCACCATGAAAAATTCTAGAGAAAGACGACTGAAATGACCTCTCTCGTTATTGCAGAACACGACAACGCTTCGATCAAGACCGCGACCCTGAACACCGTGACGGCCGCCAAGGCCTGCGGCGGTGATGTGCATGTGCTGGTGGTTGGCGAAGGTGCAGCCGCTGCAGCAGCCGCTGCCGCTGCCGCCCAGATCGCCGGAGTCTCCAAGGTCATCCATG
>NZ_BBVD01000016.1 GCF_000964545.1 Comamonas thiooxydans
GTCTGTGGCGCTCTGGCAGATTTGATGTGCTCCTGACTTTCTAGCAAGATACCCTTGCCATGCAAGTGCTATGGCGATACGCTATCGTTCACCCTTACAGATATTGACAAAAGTTTTCCATGCGGGAACTTTTGCTGCCAATCGGTACACCATCTTGTCACCATTGGGCCTGCTTCCCGGTGACTGTCTCATCCCTTCATTGTTGTTCGTTTAACCACAGCTCCTTCGATCCATGCGCCCGGCGTCTTCCTTTCTGCTGTCGCTGCTGATGTTCGCCTCCATCATAGGGGTGCAACTCATCGCCATGTGGCCGGCAGGTTCGCAAGATGTGGTGGCCATGGCTTATGTACTCGACGCAGAGCCGCACGAATACGGTGTCGATGTGCTGCAGGAGTTCGAGGACGATGTGGAAGAAGATACGGTGGAGTTCTCCATTCACCGTCCACATCGCACTGCCGAACTCAATCCGGCGCAAGATGATCGCAATGAATTGTTTGGCCCTCCTGAAGCGGTAGCTGTAGGTGTGGCCGATGTCCGGGTGCCTCCTCAGGGGCATGTGGTGCACCCGACTCATCCCTGGCCGGAAAGCATGTTGCGTCCGCCAAGTCTCGGCCTGCCGCAGGCAGGCTAGCTCCAGCTCAGCTGACGTCATCACGTCAGAACGTTTGCGCTGGGCTTTTTAGACCCCCGATACCTGCCGCCCGCTATTCCAGCGCCTGTTGGCCTGGAATGTGCTTGTCTGCAGAGCATGGCTCTGAGACAGGTCTGGGGCGGCTTCACCTGCTCAGGTGTAACTGATCCTGCATCGCATGCGGCGGCCGCCGCATGTGCATGACGGGTTTCCGACCCTTTCCTCACTTTATCTGCCCTCAAGAAGGCAGCTGTGTTCTATGTTCAATAGATCGATAGTGCCGGCTTCTTTACCGGCCAAGGCCAGTAAGAATTCTTCTGGCCATACACCATTGCGAAGCCCCAAACGCGTGGCCGTGTTCGGCCTGTGTCTCGCCGCAGCTCTGGCTGCGCATGCTCAGACCAATGCTCATGGCACACCACAAATCAGCAGCACCATTTCAGATCAGGTGCAGCCCAAGCTGACTTTGACGCAGCTGGTGCAGACCGTGCTGGACAACAATCCCGAACTGCGCTCAGTGCAGCAGTCGAGCTTCACGGCTCAGGCCGCCGTGGTCAGCGCTGGCGCGCTGCCCAACCCCAAGCTGGAGTGGAGTCGCGGCGACAACAAGGCGCGTCTGGCATCGGCCACGCCCGGCAATGTGCAGACCATGGGGATCTCGGTTCCCATAGAAATGCCTTCCGTGCGCGCTGCTCGTATCGAGGCGGCGCAAGCCGGGCAGCGAGCATCCGTGCACCAGATTGCTGCATCGCGCAATGCACTCGTGGCCCAGGTCAAGCTCAAGGCCTACGAGGTGGTCCTGCGACAGGCGCAGGCACAGGCCGCCTACGATGCCGTCAAGCTGCTGGAACAGGCCCATGAGCGTGTACGCGTACGTGTTTCCAGCGGTGAGGCGGCGCGTTACGAAATCATCAAGGCCGATGCCGAACTGATCAACGCTCGTCAGCAGGAGCAGTCTGCCCGTTTGCTGGCCGAGCAATCCCAGCTCACGCTCAATCGTCTGGCTGCAGGCCAGTTGCCCAATCGCTTTGATCTGGCCCTGTCTTTGCAGGATCCGGTGGAGAAGGCGCAATTGCAGAACATCAACTGGCAGTCCCATCCGGAGCTGCTGCAGCTGCAGTCCGAGGTGGACAAGGCCGAAGCGCAGAAGAACGGTGCCAAAGCCAGCCGTTGGCCGGGTCTTGAGCTGCGTTACGCGCAGACGCGCGAGCCTGACATCCGCAATAACACCATCGGCGTGAGCATGCAGATTCCGCTGTTCGACCAGCGTCGCGGCCCGATTGATGAGGCTGCTTCGGAGGCCGAGCGTGCTCGCCTGCGCATGGAAGGTCGCAAGGCCGAGCTGGAGCAGCAAATGTTGCAGGCCTGGAAGGTCATGGAGATGGCGCAGGTACGCACCAAGGCCCTGAGCGAGGGCGCGGTGCGCGAGGCCGAATCGGCCCTGCGCGTAGCCGAGGCTGCTTACCGCTTCGGCGAGCGCGGCATTCTGGATGTGCTGGACGCCCAGCGCGTGCTGCGCACGGTGCGCGCCGATTTGCTTGAAGCCCGTTATCAGCTGCAATCCGCCCGGATTGAACTGGATTTTCTGGCTGGTCGCTATGCCCAGCCTTCCTCGCTTTGAGCTTTCAAAGTCAAGACCACGTTTTCGTATTTTTTGAATTCGCTTTATGTCTTCTCATCATCACTCCAGGACTGCGCGTCCCGCCTCTCTGGTTCTGGCACTGGCGTTGGCCGGGCTGACAACATTGACCCTGACTGGCTGCGGCAAGGAGGAGCCGGCTGCTGCGGTTGCTGCCGCAGATACCAAGGCCGAGCTTGACCCCATGGAAGTGGTTGTCTCAGCCGAAATGGCAACCAACTTCAAGACCGCTGCGGTAACGCAGGCCGAGGTTGCATCGGTGCAGGAGGTTGCCGGTCGCATTGAAGCCAACGAACGCAAGGTCACCCGCATCGGTGCGGCCGTGACAGGGCGTGTGACCGAGGTGCTGGCCGAAACCGGTGATCGCGTCAAAGCTGGTCAGACCCTGGCGCGCGTCGCCAGCCCAGAGCTGACCACGGCTCAATTGGCCTATATGCGTGCCAGCGCCACGGCAACTCTGGCGGAGCGCTCCGTAGAGCGGGCGCGTCAGCTGATTGCTGCCGATGTGATCGGCTCTGCAGAACTGCTGCGTCGCGAATCGGAAGTGCAGATTGCGCGCGCAGAGTTGAGGGCGGCAGGCGATCAGCTCAAGCTGATGGGCTTGTCCGCCGATGCGCTGAGCAGTTTGCGCGCCAAGGGCAATGTGGCCCCGAATGCCGCCATCACGGCTTCTGCTGCAGGTATTGTGATCGAGCGCCAGGTCAGCCAGGGTCAGGTGGCGCAGCCGGGGGACCCTCTGTTCACTGTGGCAGATCTCTCCAATGTCTGGGTGGTGGGCGCCCTGCCCGAGCAAATTGCGCGCAGCGTGCAGACTGGCCAGAACGTGCAGATCGATGTGCCGGCGCTGGGGCTGACCGTCGAGGAGACACCCATCTCGGGCAAGATCATCTACGTGGGTGACACCGTGTCCCCCGAAACCCGCACCGTGACCATTCGCACTCAGGTGGACAACAAAGATCTGGCGCTCAAGCCCCAGATGCTGGCCACCATGAAGATCCAGGGGGCCATGGAGAAGACTCTGGCAATCCCGGCGCTGGCAGTGGTTCGCGAGAACGACAGGGATCATGTCTACGTCAAGAAAGCCGAAAACCACTATCGCCTGACTCCGGTGGAGTTGGGGGCGGCCAGCGGTGGTCTGCGACCTGTGCTCAAGGGGTTGAGCGAAGGCTCCCAGATCGTGGTTGAAGGTGCATTCCACCTGAACAACGAGCGCAAGCGCGCAGAACTGGAGTAAGCCCATGATTGCCTCCATGATTCGTGCCGCGCTATCGCAGCGGCTGGTGGTGGTCGTGCTGGCGCTGGTGATGTGTGGCTTTGGCCTGCGTGCCGCCATGAATCTGTCGGTGGATGCTTTCCCCGATGTGACCAATGTGCAGGTTCAGGTTGCCACCGAAGCCCCTGGTCGTTCGCCCGAGGAGATCGAGCGTTTTGTGACCGTGCCTCTCGAAATCGCCATGACGGGATTGCCCGGGTTGGCAGAGATGCGCTCGCTCAACAAGAGCGGTCTGTCCATCATCACGCTGGTGTTTACCGATGCGACCGATGTGTACTTTGCCCGGCAGTTGGTGACGGAGCGTCTGATCGAAGTCACGCCACGCATGCCTGAAGGCATTGTGCCGGTACTGGGGCCGGTATCCACTGGCCTGGGTGAGGTCTACCAGTACACGCTGGACCACCCCGATGATGGCAAGCGTGAGCTGACCCAGGCCGAGTTGACGGAGCGTCGCACCATTCAGGACTGGGTGGCGCGTCCGTTGCTGCGATCCATTCCTGGTGTGGCTGAAATCAACTCTCAGGGCGGATATGTCAAGCAGTACCAGGTGCTGGTCGATCCTGCCCGCCTGCGTCACTACAACCTGAGCGTGCGTCAGGTGGTGCAAGCCGTGGCGGACAACAATGCCAATGCCAGTGGCGGCATCCTGCCGCAGGTGACCGAGCAGTATCTGATTCGAGGCGTGGGCATGATCCGCACGCTGGACGATATCGGCAACATCGTGCTCAAGGAGCAGGGGGGAGTGCCGGTCTATGTGCGTGATGTGGCCAAGGTGCAGATTGACGCCGAGGTGCGACAGGGCGCCATCATCAAGGGCGGCTATACCGAGGGCGTTTCGGGCATCGTGCTGATGATGCGCGGCGGCAATGCCAAGGAAGTCGTGACCCGCGTGAAGGAGCGGGTGGAGGAGATCAACTCCAAGGGCATGCTGCCTGGCGGCCTGCAGATCGTTCCTTACTACGACCGTACCGATCTGGTGGATTCCGCTCTCTGGACCGTGGGCAAGGTGCTGATTGAAGGCATCTTCCTGGTGGTTGTGGTGCTGTTCATCTTCCTGGGCGATGTGCGTTCCAGCCTGATTGTGGTGGCGACGCTGATCATCACGCCGCTGACCACCTTCATCATGATGAACAAGTACGGCATTTCGGCTAACCTGATGTCCTTGGGTGGCTTGGCGATTGCCATTGGTCTGATGGTGGATGCCACCGTGGTGGTGGTTGAAAACGTCTTCCACAAACTGGGGCAGGCGGGCAATTCGCGCGGCGAGCGCATTCGCACCGTGCTGTCGGCCACTGTGGAAGTCGCTACACCCACCATCTTCGGTATTGCCATCATCATCTTGGTGTTCCTGCCGCTGATGACGCTGCAAGGTATTGAAGGCAAGATGTTCGGCCCGCTGGCGCTGACCATCGCCATGGCTCTGGCGATCTCGCTGGCCGTGTCGCTGTTCCTGTCGCCCGTGCTGTGCTCCTACTTCCTCAAGGGCGGCGCCGATCACGATACCAAGCTGATTGGCTTCCTCAAGCGCCACTATCTGCGTTTGCTTGACGGCGCGACTGCACGCAACCGCCTGACGCTGGCCGTGGCCGTGGCTTTGCTGATCGGATCGCTGGGCCTGTTCCCGTTCCTGGGCAAGTCTTTCATGCCGACCATGAAGGAAGGCGCGCTGACACCGCAGATCAACCGCGTGCCCAGCATTTCCCTGGATGAATCCATCCGCATGGAAATGGCTGCCATGAAGGAGGTGGCGCAGGTGCCCGGCGTGAAGTCCGTGGTGTCCAAGCTGGGACGTGGCGAATCGCCGGCCGATCCTGCTGGCCCCAATGAATCTGACCCCATCGTGCTGCTGGACCCCGAGTCCGAGCGTACCCAGGATGAGATCGATGAAGAGATTCGTCAGCGCCTGTCCAAGATTCCCGGCGTGCAGATTGTGCTGTCCCAGCCCATTTCCGAGCGTGTGGATGAAATGGTGACCGGCGTGCGCTCGCAACTGGCCGTGAAGGTGTTCGGTGATGAACTGGACGATCTCAAGGAAGTATCCGAGCAGGTGGCGCGCATTCTGAAGAGCGTCTCCGGCAGTACGGATATCCGTATCGAGCGACTCTCGGGTCAGCAGGCTCTGACGGTGGATATCGACCGCAAGGCGATTGCTCGTCACGGTCTGAACGTTGCCGATGTGCAAAGCCTGCTGGAGTCAGCCATTGGCGGCAAGGACGTGACGACCTTGTACGAGGGTGAGCGTCGTTACTCGGTCGTGGTGCGTTTCCCCGAGTCCTATCGTGGATCGCCCGAAGCCATTGGCGCAACTCTGTTGACCACGGCGGCTGGCGCGCAAGTGCCGCTGAGCAGTCTGGCCAGGATCGAACTGGTCGATGGCCCTGCGCAGATCAGCCGCGAAGGTGGCAAGCGCCGCGTGGTGGTGGGCGCGAACGTGGAAGGGCGTGACCTGGCTGGCTTTGTTGCCGAGGTCGAGCAGCGCCTGGACAAGGAAGTCAAGCTGCCCGACGGCTATTACTTCAAGTTCGGCGGTCAGTTCGAAAACATGGAGCGCGCCATGGGCACGCTGCAGGTGATCGTGCCGCTGACCATCGTGGCCATCTTCTTCCTGCTGTTCCTGCTGTTCAACTCCATCAAGCTGGCAAGCCTGATCATTCTGGTGCTGCCCTTTGCTTCGATTGGTGGCCTGATTGGTTTGTTTGTCACTGGCGAATATGTGAGCGTGCCGGCATCGGTGGGCTTTATTGCCCTGTGGGGTATTGCTGTGCTGAACGGCGTGGTGCTTGTATCCAGCATTCGCCAACTGCGCCAGGACGGCATGAACGTGGCCGAAGCCGTGCGCGAAGGCTGTACTCAGCGATTCCGTCCTGTGATGATGACCGCAACCGTGGCTTTGCTGGGCCTGGTGCCATTCCTGTTTGCGACGGGTCCTGGCTCCGAAGTTCAGCGTCCCTTGGCTATCGTGGTGATCGGTGGTTTGATTACCTCGACTTTGTTGACGCTGGTGGTGCTGCCCACGCTGTACCGCTGGTTTGACGAGAAGCCGACCGAGGCTTGATTTGAGAAAGGAGTGATCCGATGACGATGAAAGAAATCCGCGCCATCGTGCGTCCCAGCCGGTTGGAGCGCCTGCGTACCGAGTTGCGTGCGATTCCGAACTTTCCTGGCGTGACAATCTTCAAGGCCGAGGGCTTTACGGCCCCCGCTGCCGTGGACAAGCGCACAGTCAAGGATGAGCTGACCGATTTTTCGGACAAGCTCATGGTTTGCGTGATCGTGGATGAGTCCATGGTTGCAGTGATTCGCGAAGCCATCGTCGCTGCCTGCCGCACCGGGCAGATCGGCGACGGTCTGGTCTGGACTGTGGATATCGGCGAAATGCATCGCATCCGCGATGGCGGTGCCGTGAGCTGATCAGGCTTGGCACTGAAAGAAAAAGGGATGCGCTCTGCATCCCTTTTTCATGCTTTCGACAAAATGTTGGAAGTTTGGAAAAACTGGCGAAAACCCTGTGCTACAATTTTTGCATTGCAGCAGAGAAACACTGTTTCATTGCTTCAGGGGGTATAGCTCAGCTGGGAGAGCGCTTGCATGGCATGCAAGAGGTCATCGGTTCGATCCCGTTTACCTCCACCAAAATTAATGACGGCGAGTCGCAAGACTCGAATCGTTCTAGGAATTGACCCTATCGTCTAGAGGCCTAGGACATCACCCTTTCACGGTGAGTACCGGGGTTCGAATCCCCGTAGGGTCGCCAAGTTTGAAGCGCTTGTAGCTATATAATATGTAGCAAAGCTTCCTGCCAGGAGTGGTAGTTCAGTTGGTTAGAATACCGGCCTGTCACGCCGGGGGTCGCGGGTTCGAGTCCCGTCCACTCCGCCAGATTCAAAAAGCCGCAATCAAGCAATTGATTGCGGCTTTTTTCTTTGCCCAGGATCCCGAGAAAAGGCCTTGCGGCAAGGCCTTTGATTTACCCATTATTTCGGGGCCATGCGAATGGCGCCGTCCAGGCGGATGACTTCACCATTGAGCATGTCGTTTTCCAGGATCTGCTTGACCAGCTTGGCGTAGTCCTCGGGTTTGCCCAGGCGACTGGGGAAGGGCACGCTGGCGGCCAGTGCATCCTGAACTTCCTGCGGCATGGTGAACAGCATGGGGGTGCCGAAGATGCCGGGAGCAATCGTCATATTGCGAATACCGCTGCGAGCCAGGTCGCGAGCAATGGGTAGCGTCATGCCGACCACGCCGCCCTTGGATGCTGAGTAGGCGGCCTGACCGATCTGGCCGTCATAGGCTGCGACGCTGGCGGTAGAAATCAGCACACCGCGCTCGCCGGTAGGCTCTGGCTCGTTCTTGCTCATGGCATCCGCTGCCAGGCGAATCATGTTGAAGGTGCCGACCAGGTTGACCATGATGGTCTTGGTATAGACGGCCAGGCTGTGCGGGCCGCTTTTGCCTACGGTTTTCTCGGCCGGTGCAATACCGGCGCAGTTGATCAGGCCGGCGAGTTTGCCCAGGCTGATGGCTTTGGCAACAACGGCCTGACCATCGGCCTCATTGCTGACATCGCAGCGCAGATAGACGCCGCCGATCTCACTGGCTACGGCCTCGCCGCGCTCTGCATTCATGTCGGCAATCACGACCTTGCCGCCGTTGGCGGCCAGCATGCGCGCCGTACCTTCGCCCAAGCCTGAAGCGCCACCGGTCACGATGAATACGCGATCCTGAATCTGCATGAACTGTCTCCTTGTTCGATGTCTGTTGACGTTGACGTAAACGTCAATTATGCACAGAGTGAAAGAACTGGCGACCTGAGGAAAGCGCGCATAAAAAAAAGCCCAATCGGGAAGACTGGGCTTTGAAGGGATCCATGAAACGGGGGTTTCAGGAGGATCCAAGGAGACAACTTGCGCAAGGTCAGCATCTGATTCAATGTATGCTGACCTGACATGCTGGTGATTATAGGGTAAACCCTAGTTTTTGCCAAGCATGTCAATAACCATGTTCTTAACGCTTGGCAGCGGTCGTGGCCTTGACAGCTTCAGTTGCTGTCTTGGTGGCTGCGTTGAAATTGGCTTCGGCCATGTCGGAGGCTTGCTTCACCGCCTTTTGCACGGATTCGAAGGCGTTGTTGGCGGCGGAGACTGCGCTCTTGACCATGGCAACAGCGGATTCGGAACCGGCAGGAGCATTCTTGGTCGTGTTGTCCAGCAGGGCATTGAAGTTCTTGCGAGCTTCGGTGGACTGGGCTTCCAGCGTCTTGTTGAATTCGCCGGCAGTGTTGCTGGCGATGTCGTACAGGTGGCGGCTGTAGGAAGCGGTTTTCTCGGCCAGCGGCTGGAACAGGCCTGCTTGCAGAGTCAGCAGTTCCTGAGCGTCCTTGACGCTGAGCACGGCCTGGGTGTGCTGGGCAGCTTCGGCCAGTGCGGCGCGCGAGGCGGTGACGTTCAGTTCCACCAGCTTTTCCACGCCTTCGAAAGCTTTGCTGGTCAGGCCGAACAGTGTCTCGAAGTGGGCTTTTTGTGCGCTCAGGATTTGGTCAGGGGTCAGGCTCATGGCAATTCTCCAAAATTACGGATCTAACAAAGGGATCGGACCGGAGGAAACGTCTGCCCTGACATGACCGCTATCTTTGCCAGCCGTATGTTGCAGTGCAGCATGGGTGCATTGTGAAAGAGAATTTGTGGCAATGCAAGCTTTAATTTGTTGCGCTGCAGCAAAAAATTAATGACTCTTTGTTTTTGATAAGTATCTGATTTTTAAAAGACTTTGTTATGTCTGATAACTGACAAAAATTGAAGTGGCGTGTTTTCTTTGTGCGGTGCGTCATGCGTTGATGAGTGACAACCTGCAAGCCCTGTCGCGGTGGTGCTGGCGGCGCCGGGGCGGCTCTGCAAAATGACTGCATGACTGCATCGTTATCTCATGGCAAACCTTTGCGCGCCCAGCCGCAGGCGCGCGACTCCTATCCCGTGTTTCGTGAAATCAGCACCCGCTGGTCGGACAACGATGTTTACGGTCATGTGAACAACGTTATCTACTACAGCTGGTTTGATACCGCGGTCAATGCGTATCTGATAGAGCAGGGCGCGTTGGATATTCATGATGGGCAGACGATTGGCCTGGTGATAGAGACCCAGTGCAATTACTTTGCCTCGTTGGCTTTCCCGCAAGCCGTGGAAGCGGGTATTCGCGTGGCCCATCTGGGGAGCTCCAGCGTGCGCTATGAAGTGGGTCTGTTTGCCAGGGGGGCGAGCCAGTCGGCTGCTGCCGGGCATTTTGTGCATGTCTATGTCGACAGACAGACGCGCCGGCCCGTGCCTTTGCCCGAGCCCTTGCGGGCGGCACTACAGTCACTGCTGCGTGCAGAGCCCGCTGGTGAATAGCAAAAACGATAGCTTCTTGCGTATGTATATCAAAGGTTTGATTCTGATCCGATTGATATATCTGGCGGCAAATCCGAAGCCCGCATCTGCAAGAAGCGCTTAGGGGCCGTGAGTACGGTGCAGGGTGTGGAATCGCCTACACTCATCAGTCTCTGTTGAGGCTGGCGCAGCCTGTGTTTTGAGCCAGCCTTGTTCCATGACTGAACGGACCGTCAGGCCCACCGTCGTCCATGATCATCACCAGTCTGCTAGACACCGACCTGTACAAATTCACGATGATGCAGGTTGTGCTGCATCAGTTTCCGGGCGCGCAGGTGGAGTACCGCTTCAAATGCCGCAATCCTGGCGTGCAACTGGCTCCGTACGTCAATGAAATCCGCGAAGAAATCCGCTCTCTGTGCAAGCTGCGCTTTCAAGATGCCGAGCTGGCCTATCTGAGTTCGCTGCGTTTCATCAAGAGCGATTTTGTCGATTTCCTGAGCCTGTTCCAGCTCAACGACAAATACATCACGGTCACGCCCCTGGCCAGCGGCGAGATCGACATCACCATCCAGGGCCCTTGGTTGCACACCATCTTGTTCGAGATCCCGGTGCTGGCCATCGTCAACGAGGTGTATTTCCGCAATACCCAGCCCGTCCCCAACTTTCTGGAAGGACGCAAGCGCCTGGACGAGAAGATCGAACTGCTGCAGGCGCCTGGCCTTGAGTCGCTCAAGATTGCCGATTACGGCACCCGCAGGCGCTTTTCCAGGGCCTGGCATGAAGAGGTGCTGCGGGTGCTTTGCGCCAGGCTGGGTCATTCGGGGGCGGCGCGCGTCAACGGCCAGCGCAAGGGGCAACTGGCGGGCACCAGCAATGTGCTGTATGCGATGAAGCTGGGCCTGATCCCGCTGGGCACCTTGGCCCATGAATATCTGCAGGCCTGCCAGTCGCTGGGCCCGCGCCTGCGCGACAGCCAGATCTTCGGCTTCGAGTCCTGGGCGCGCGAGTACCGGGGCGATCTGGGGATTGCGCTGTCCGACGTCTATGGCATGTCGGCCTTTCTGCGTGATTTCGATCTGTACTTCTGCAAGCTTTTTGACGGTGCGCGTCATGACAGCGGCGACCCGTTTGACTGGGGCGAGCGCCTGATAGCGCATTACAAGGCCAACAAGATCGATCCGTTGAGCAAGGTGCTGATCTTCAGCGACGGGTTGACCATCCCCAAAACCATCGGGCTGTTCGAGCGCTTCAACGGTCGCTGCCAGCTGGCGTTCGGCATCGGCACCAATCTGACCAACGATTTGGGAAATCCCCCCGAGCATGTGCCATTGCAGATCGTGATCAAGATGACGCGCTGCAACGGCCAGCCCGTGGCAAAGCTATCGGACACACCGGGCAAGAGCATGTGTGACGATGAAAAATACCTGGCCTATCTGCGCCAGGTGTTCAGCATTGCGCCGCCGGAGCCGGTTTCGCCGGCATAGAAATCAAAGAATCATTGGCGGGAGTTATGCCTGTTGCAGGGCAAAGAGCAGAGAGGATGGGCGTTTGAACAGCAAATCTTTTATGAAAGCCGCAGCGGCCGCGCTGCTGACGCTGGCAGCGGCCACCGCGCAGGCCGCAGACATTGACGGCGCAGCCATGTCCGTGGCCTGGGGCCTGCCGTTTGTGGGCATGCTGCTGTCCATTGCGCTGCTGCCGCTGCTGCTTCCGCAATTCTGGCATCACCATTTCGGCAAGGTCACTGCCGGCTGGGCGCTGGCCTTCCTGCTGCCTTTTGCGCTGGTCTATGGTCTGGGCGCGGCGGGCGTGAATCTGGTGCATGCCTTGCTGGCCGAGTATCTGCCATTCGTGATCCTGCTGACCGCCTTGTACACGGTGGCCGGAGGCATCTATGTGCGCGGCAATCTGCGTGGTTCGCCGGGGTTGAATACCGCCATCCTGGCCATTGGAGCGGTGCTGGCCAGCTTCATGGGCACGACCGGGGCTTCGATGCTGCTGATACGTCCCTTGCTGCGCGCCAACGACAACCGCCGTCATCAGGCTCATGTGGTGGTGTTTTTCATCTTCATCGTCTCCAATGCCGGGGGGGCGTTGACGCCGCTCGGAGATCCGCCGCTGTTCCTGGGCTTTCTGAAGGGGGTGGACTTCTTCTGGACGGTGAGCCATATCTGGGGCCCGATGCTGTTCCTCACGCTGGCGCTGCTGGCCATCTTCTATGTGATAGATCACAAGCTGATGGGGCAAAAGGGCGAGACCGATCTGCCCGATCCCACGCCCAGCATGGATGTGACCGGGGCTCAAAGCCGCCTGGGCTTTGAAGGCCGTGTGAACTTTGTGCTGCTGATGGTGGTGGTGGCTCTAGTGCTGGTCAGCGGCATCTGGCGCACTCCTGCGGGTATCGAGATCGCCGGAACCCATGTGGGCCTGCCCGGTCTGGTGCGCGATCTGGGTTTGCTTGCCGTGGTTCTGCTTTCGCTCAAGCTCACACCCGCTCGTGTGCATCAGGCCAATGAGTTCGGCTGGGGTCCCATGCAGGAAGTGGCCAAGCTGTTTGCAGGTATTTTCCTGACCATCATTCCCGTCATCGCCATGCTTAAAGCCGGTGTCGATGGCCCGTTCGGAGCCGTGGTGCGCGCAGTCACCAATGCCGATGGCACGCCCAACCCGGCCATGTATTTCTGGGCCACGGGTCTGCTGTCCTCCTTCCTCGACAACGCTCCGACTTATCTGGTGTTCTTCAATACCGCCGGTGGCGACCCCGCGCACCTCATGACCGAGATGGCGCTGACGCTGACAGCCATTTCTGCCGGTGCCGTGTTCATGGGAGCGAACACATACATTGGCAATGCGCCCAATCTCATGGTCAAGGCGATTGCCGAAGATCGCGGCGTGAAGATGCCGGGCTTTTTCGGCTACATGCTCTGGTCGGTCTGCGTGCTGGTACCTCTGCTGGTTTTGATTACCTGGATTTGGTTTAGGTGATGGCTCTCCCCTTGAGGGGGGTGACATCATTGCTGCAGTACGGTCCTTGCTTGATAGCTCGGGCTGTGCCGGGCGAGCTGATATGTTCTAAAAAGATGAATGAGGAGACAACGCGATGAGTCAAAAGCCCCGTATCTTGATTGCCCGCGCCATTTCACCCGAGGTGGTGCAGAGGTTGCAGCAGCATTTTGAAGTGCAGTCCAATCAGGACGATGTGGTCTGGTCTCCGGCAGAGCTGGCACAGCAGTTGCAGGGCAAGGATGGCGTGCTGACCACGGGTTCGCAGCGCATCGATGCCGAGTTGCTGGCCGCCTGCCCGCAGCTCAAGATCGTGGCCAACATGGCTGTGGGCTACAACAATTTCGATGTGCCCGCGATGACGGCCGCAGGCGTGCAGGGCACGAATGCCCCCGATGTACTGACCGAGACCACGGCTGATTTCGGCTTTGCCCTGCTGATGGCCACGGCGCGCCGCATTGCCGAGAGCGAGCACTATCTGCGTGCCGGGCTCTGGAAGGACTGGCATTACGACCTGTTTGCGGGTGCCGAGGTGCATGGCAGCACGCTGGGCATCCTGGGCATGGGCCGCATCGGTCAGGCCATTGCACGCCGTGCGGCTTACGGCTTTGGCATGGAGGTGATCTATCACAACCGCTCGCGTCTGGATGCTGCGCTGGAAGCCGAGTGCAAGGCCAGCTATGTCGGCAAGCAGGAGCTGCTCGAACGTGCAGACCATCTGATGCTGGTGCTGCCATTCACCCCCGAAAACCGCCACACCATAGGCGCGGAAGAAATTGCGCAGATGAAGCCCACAGCCACGCTGATCAATATTGCGCGTGGCGGCATCGTCGACGATGCGGCTCTGGCCCAGGCACTCAAGGATAAGCGCATTGCCGCAGCGGGGCTGGACGTGTTCGAGGGTGAGCCTGTCGTGCATCCGGATCTGCTGGCCGTGCCCAATGTGGTGCTGACACCTCATATCGCCAGCGCCACCAAGGGTACGCGTACGGCCATGGCGGGGCTGGCGGCTGACAACCTGATCTCGTTCTTTGCTGGCAAGGGGCCGCTGACGCCCGTCAATCAGTTGGCCTGATGCCGAGATTAGGCCGTATCACGTCATATCAGTTTGAGGGCGAATACGTGCTCTGAGTGCGTTGTCGGCTTTGATAATTTCTGCCCGCTTGGCGTCTGTGCGCACAGCGGGCTTTTTTATATCAAGCGAGACAGCAATGCCTTTTATCCGCACCAGCGTCCACAAGGACACCACGCCTGCCCAGCGCCAGGCCATCGTCAACGGTATTCATCAGGCCCTGATCGACGGCATCGGCATGCCCGCCGATGAGCTGTTCAACATGGTTGAGGAATATGACGAGCAGAAGTTCTTCTTCAGCCGCACTTTCAACGGCTACAAGCGCTCGGACCGCGTGGTCGTGGTCGAGATCACCATGCGCCGTGGGCGCAGCGATGCCATGAAGCGCGCGCTGTATGCCAACATCGCCGCCAATCTGGAAAAAGATGCGGACGTCGCACCCAGCGATGTGTTCATCTTCACGCACGAAAACGACTATTCCGACTGGTCCGTGGGCGGCGGCAAGTTCGCCATGGCCATTGCCCAGCAAGTGGGCCCCGACGCCTGATTCTTGCGTCAACCGACTGCAGCCTTGCTGTCACCAAGGCTGCAGTCGGAAGCAGCACTTCTGATCGCATTGAATTTTTCTTGGCTCTGAGGACTGATAATTTGCCTGCGCGCTAGTGCTTGCAAACTTCAGTCTGCAATGCCTAGGGCGGAAATTCAATGAATAGGTCTGTAGCGCTTTTCTGATAAGCGCTTGCAGCTATGAAAAAAAGAGTGCGAAAGGCGTGGCAAGACAGTGACTACGTGGTGGCTTGGGTTGGCGGCGCTGGCCGTATTGATGGTGGGCCTGCTTCTGGTGCTGCTGTGGTGGCTGCAGGGGCTGCGCCGTCAGACGGAACTTGCTCTCGGCCCTGATGCGATGAGGCTGCAAGCCCAGCTGCTGCAGGGATTGCAGGCGCTGGATGTCAGGCTGCAGCAGTTGGAGCGCAGCAGCCAGAGTACCCAGATGACGGTGGCCAAGAGCGATGGAGCCCTGGACCGTGTCACCCAGCATGTGCAGACCCAGTTGGCCCAGGCCCAGCAAGATGCACTGGCCGCACGGCGCGAGCAGGCGGCGGCGCTGGCATCCTTTCGTGAAGACGTTGCCCAGCTAGCGCAGCGGCTGACGGGTGACAGCCAGCAAGCCCGCGCGGCACTGGCCCAAAGCAGTGCCGAGCAGGCAGTCCATGTCCAGCAGCGCTTCGAGGCCCTGGCCGAGACGACGCGCGGCACGCTGGACTCGCTCAAGGGCGATATCCAGCAGCAGCTCACGCATATGAGTACCAATATGGGGGCTGCGCTCAAGGATCAGCTGGGAAGCAATGGCGAGCAACTGCGCCATCAGTTTGCCGTGTTGCAGGATGCGGTGAGCCAGCAACTGGCTGCGCTGGCGCAGGGCCAGCAGACCACGGCCGAGCAACTGCGCACAACGCTCAACGAGCGACTGGCCACGATTCAGAGCGAAAACTCCCTCAAGCTCGACGAGATGCGCCGCACTGTCGATGAAAAACTGCATGCCACGCTGGAGCAGCGTCTGGGCGAGTCCTTCAAGCTGGTCAGCGATCGGCTGGAGCAGGTGCACAAGGGGCTGGGCGAGATGCAGACCCTGGCGGGCAGCGTAGGCGATCTGAAGCGCGTGATGACCAATGTGAAGTCGCGCGGCACCTGGGGCGAGCTGCAGCTGGGCAGCATTATCGACAATGTGCTCACACCCGAGCAGTACGCGAGAAACGTCAAGACCGTGCCTGGCAGTGATGAGCTGGTTGAGTTCGCCATCCGGCTGCCGGGCCGCAACGACGAGCAGCCCGTCTGGCTGCCCATCGATGCCAAATATCCAGTCGAGCATTATCAGCGCCTGCAGGATGCCCAGGACAGCGCAGATCGCGTGGCCATTGCCGCTGCAGGCAATGCCTTCGAGACATCGATTCGCGGCGAAGCCAAAAAGATTGCCAGCAAGTACATCGCACCGCCGCACACCACGGACTTTGCCGTCATGTATCTGCCCACCGAAGGCCTGTTTGCAGAGGTGCTGCGCCGCCCGGGACTGGTCGAGGCGCTGCAGAATGAGCATCGCATCGTGATTACCGGTCCCGCGAATCTGGCCGCTATGCTCAGCAGCCTGCAGATGGGCTTCAAGACGCTGGCGATCGAGAAACGCTCCTCCGAAGTCTGGGGTGTGCTCGGTCAGGTCAAGACCGAGTTCGGCAAGTTCGGCGAGGTGGTGGAGGCTACGCGCAAGTCCATCGATGCCGCCGCGCGCAAGTTTGATCAGGTGGGCGTGCGCACGCGCGCCATTCAGCGCCATTTGCGCAATGTGCAGGAGCTGCCGAGTGGAGACGGTCAGGGCCAGCCCTTGTTTCCGGCCGCGTCGGCTGAGGGTGATCAGCTTGCCGCCGAGGACCAGGAATGAACGCGGCCCTGCTGCGCCTGATTCTTGCGCAAGTCTGTATCCACGGCACCATGACGGGCATGCGCATGGCCACGCCGCTTTTGGCGCTCAAGGAGGGCTATAGCGCAGCCGCGGTCGGCATGCTGCTGGCGCTGTTCGCACTGACCCAGGTGTTTCTGTCCCTGCCTGCGGGGCGCTATGCGGACCGTCACGGGCTCAAGCGCCCGCTCATCATCAGTGTGGTGGCCGCCTGTTCCGGAGCGGGAGTGGCGGTGCTGTTCCCGATTTATCCGGTGCTGTGCCTGAGCGCTTTGCTGACGGGCGGCGCAGCCGGCATGGCACTGATCGCCCTGCAGCGCCATGTGGGGCGTATGGCGCACAACAAGGACGAGCTGCGCAAGGTCTTCAGCTGGCTGGCGATCGGGCCGGCGATCTCCAATTTTTTGGGGCCCTTCGCGGCCGGTCTGCTGATCGACTACGCCGGCGGCGAAGCGGCCAGCACCACAGGTTTCAGGGCGGCCTTCCTGCTGCTGACCCTGATGCCTCTGGCGGCCTGGTTCTGGGCAAGAACGGTGCAGGAGCTGCCCGCGTTGCAGACCGAGAGTGCGAACCAGAAGGCAACGGCCTGGGATCTGGTACAGAACCGGGGCTTCAGGCGCCTGTTGCTGCTGAACTGGGCGCTTTCCTCTTGCTGGGACGTGCACACTTTTGTCGTGCCAATTCTGGGCCATGAGCGCGGACTGCCTGCCTCGGTGATAGGCAGCATCCTGGGTGCTTTTGCGATTGCTGCGGCCGTGATCCGCATGCTGATGCCCATCATCACGCGCCGCCTGGCCGAATCGCAGGTGGTGCTGGGGGCCATGGTTGCGGCCTGCGCCTTGTTCATCGCCTATCCCTTCATGCCAGGAGCCTGGACCATGGGTGCCTGTTCAGTCTTGCTGGGCGTAGTGCTGGGATCGGTGCAGCCCATGGTGATGAGCATGATCCATCAGATCACGCCACCCGAGCGCCATGGCGAGGCGCTGGGATTGCGCATGATGGCCATCAACGGCTCCAGCGTGCTGATGCCGGTGCTGTTCGGCTCGCTGGGCACGGTGGTCGGTGTCTCGGCCCTGTTCTGGGCCGTGGGGGTTCTGGTCGGCGTGTCCTCGCGCCTGCCCTGGTTGATCGGCAAGCAGGATATGCCGGCCGATGAGTGGGGTGACCATTAAACGGGCCGCCTGCATGCATTGAAAAAGAGCGCCCAGGGGCGCTCTTTTGTCTTCTGGAAGTGCTTTACAGCTCTTCGACCCTGCGTGCGGGGTAACTGTCCCAGCTCTGACAGCCGGGGCAATGCCAGAAATGGGTGCGGGCTTCAAAGCCGCAGGCTGCGCAGCGGTAGCGGGTCAGGGGCTTGGTGGCGTGGTTCAGCGCCTTCTGCACGGTGGCATGGTACTGCTCTTCGGTCAGTGTCTCGCCTTCCAGCCATTGGGCGGCAGCCACGAGGGAAGATTCATGCTCCAGGTGTTGCACCAGGCGCTGGCGGCCGGGGGCTGCAGCGTCACCGCTTTTCTGATCGACTGCGACCAGTGCCTGCAGCAGATCCAGCGAGGGTGCCTGTTCATAGTGCTTGAGCAGCAGAGCGCGAGCCTCGGCGAGCGCGCCCGTTGCCTCGGCCACTTCCACAAGCAGGTTGGCCGCCAAGGGCAGGGCTGCTGGGCTGTTCTGCGCCAGCGCCTGAAGACTTGACAAAGCCTGTGCGGAACGGCCCTGTCGATGCTGGAGCTGGGCCAGCTCCAGTCGGGGACGCGGAGCTTGCGGCGCAGTCTCCAAGGCCTGTTGCAGCTGCGCAAACGCCTTGTCGAGCTGGCCATGGGCCACCTGGGATTGTGCGTCTTCGCAAAGATAGTGGGCCAACCGGGTGCTGAAGTCCCCCTGGCCGGCGGCCTGCATCTTGCGCACGATGGCCGCTGCCTGGGCCCAGTCGCGCGAGCGCTCGTAGATGGCCAGCAGCGCCAGGCGTGCTTCGCCTTCGTACTGCGTGCCTTCCAGCCGGTTCAGAGCCTCCTCGGCGCGGTCCAGCAGGCCGGCCTTGAGAAAGTCCTGTGCCAGTGCATGCTGGGCACGGTCCCGGTCGGGGCGGGTGAGGTCGGCGCGGCTGAGCAGATGCTCGTGGACGCGCACTGCACGGTTGTATTCGCCGCGGCGGCGAAACAGGTTGCCCAGTGCAAAGTGCAGTTCGGTGGTATCGGGGTCGTTCTGTACGGCCTCGATAAAGGCATCGATGGCCTTGTCCTGCTGCTCGTTGAGCAGAAAGTTCAGACCTTTGAAGTACGCCTTGGGAGCCTGGCGGTTGTCGGCTCGCACCTGGCGCAAATCCCAGCGGGAGGCCAGCCAGCCCAGCACAAAGGCTGCAGGCAGGCCCAGCAAGATCCAAGTCAGATTAAATTCCATGCACGTCGCCCGGCGCAATGATCGAAGAAGAGTTCTGTTCCTTCACCGCAGGTGCTGCACTGGTGGCGTTGGCTGCGGCGTTCGGTGCCTGTTGAGTGGCCTGTGCCTCGCGCGCTGCGCTGCGATGCTTGAGCCAGCGTGGCACCATGCCCAGCACTCCGACAAAAAGGCCCAGCGCGAAAGCAGCCAGAACCACCAGCACCAGAGGTGCCGTCCAGGCCGTGCCAAAGAAGAAATGCACGGTGGCGTCTTGCTGGTTGTTGAGTGCGAATGCGAACAGAGTGAAAAAAATGGCTGCCTTGAGCAGCCACAACAGGTATTTCATGCTTCCCTTTATGCGCCTTGTGTGACGGGAAGATTTTAGGCCAGCCTATGCGCGGACTGGCAAACGGACGGCGTGGTCAGCCCTGATGTGGCTGACGGTGTCCGCGGACTTCAGGCGATCTGCGGCTGCTGGGCAGCGGAGTCTTCGGCCTTGAGATTGTCCACGGCTTCGCGCAGGGCCTTGCCGGGCTTGAAATGAGGCACGCGCTTGGAAGGAACCTGAACGGACTCGCCGGAGCGGGGGTTACGGCCTATGCGGGGCTGGCGGTGATTGATGGCAAAGCTGCCAAAGCCGCGAATTTCAATACGGTGACCGCGCACCAGGGCATCGCTGACGGCATCCAGAATGGTTTTGACGGCCTGCTCGGCATCACGTTGGTTGAGTTGGCCAAATTGGGCGGCAAGTTCTTCGACGAGATCGGATCGGGTCATCGGGTGGCGGAGGCTCTAGGTTGAAAACAACAACGGGCGCACAGGGCGCCCGTTGTCTTTGACGCTTGGCGGTCAGCCAGGCGAGCTGGCTGACCGGCTGATGCAAGATTTACTTGTCAGCGTCCAGCTTGGCGCGCAGCAGAGCGCCCAGGCTGGTGGTACCAGCGTTTTCCTTGGAGGACTGAGCCGACAGGGAAGCCATGGCGACTTGCTGTTCAGCGTGATCCTTTTGCTTGATGGACAGCTGGATGTTGCGGCTCTTGCGATCCACGTTCACCACCACGGCAGTCACTTCGTCGCCTTCCTTCAGGACGGAGCGAGCATCTTCCACGCGGTCTTGCGAGATTTCGGAAGCGCGCAGGTAGCCGATGATGTCTTCGCCCAGGTCGATTTCAGCGCCCTTGGCGTCCACAGTCTTGACCTTGCCGGTCACAACCTGGCCCTTGTCGTTCACGGTCACGAAGGTCGTGAAGGGATCGCTGTCCAGCTGCTTGATGCCCAGGGAGATGCGCTCGCGCTCAACGTCCACGGCCAGCACGATGGCTTCGACTTCTTGACCCTTCTTGTAGTTACGAACGGCGGCTTCGCCGGCTTCGTTCCACGACAGGTCAGACAGGTGCACCAGGCCGTCGATACCGGCAGCCAGACCCACGAACACGCCGAAGTCGGTGATGGACTTGATGGGGCCCTTCACGCGGTCGCCGCGCTTGGTGTTCTGGGCGAATTCTTGCCAGGGGTTAGCCTTGCACTGCTTCATGCCCAGGGAGATGCGACGCTTGTCTTCGTCGATTTCCAGAACCATGACTTCCACTTCGTCGCCCAGGGACACGAGCTTGGTGGGAGCAATGTTCTTGTTGGTCCAGTCCATTTCGGAAACGTGCACCAGGCCTTCGATGCCGGGTTCCAGTTCCACGAATGCGCCGTAGTCAGCAATGTTGGTGACCTTGCCGAACAGACGGGTGGCGGAGGGGTAGCGGCGAGCCACGCCCATCCAGGGATCGTCGCCCATTTGCTTCAGACCCAGGGACACGCGGTTCTTTTCGGTGTCGAACTTCAGGATCTTGGCAGTGATTTCCTGGCCGGCAGTCACCACTTCGGAGGGGTGACGCACACGGCGCCATGCCATGTCGGTGATGTGCAGCAGGCCGTCGATACCGCCCAGGTCCACGAACGCACCGTATTCGGTGATGTTCTTGACCACGCCCTGAACGATAGCGCCTTCCTTCAGGGTTTCCATCAGCTTGGCGCGCTCTTCGCCCATGGAGGCTTCCACCACAGCGCGGCGCGACAGCACCACGTTGTTGCGCTTGCGATCCAGCTTGATGACCTTGAATTCCAGGGTCTTGTTTTCGTAGGGAGTCAGGTCCTTGATGGGACGTGTGTCGATCAGCGAACCGGGCAGGAAAGCGCGGATGCCGTTGACCAGAACGGTCAGGCCGCCCTTGACCTTGCCGGAAGTGGTGCCGGTCACGAATTCGCCGGATTCCAGAGCCTTTTCCAGCGACAGCCAGGAAGCCAGACGCTTGGCGGTGTCACGGGACAGGATGGTGTCGCCGTAGCCGTTTTCGATGGAGCCGATGGCCACGGACACGAAGTCACCCACTTGGACTTCGACTTCGCCCTGGTCGTTCTTGAACTCGTCGAGGGGCACGTAGGCTTCCGACTTCAGGCCGGCGTTCACCACCACGAAGTTGTGCTCAACGCGCACGACTTCAGCGGTGATAACTTCGCCAGGACGCATTTCGGTGCGTGTCAACGACTCTTCAAAAAGGGCGGCAAAAGATTCAGACATGTAGTTCCTTGCCCGCAACCAGGTTTCCGTCGGCACCATTGCCAAGCGTTTTTAAGACTGATTGCGGAGGTTGTGGGTTTGAGGCCCACGGGGGTTAAAGGTTAACAACCTTGCTGCCGGTCCGCGGTCTGCGAGAACCTGGCATCAAGGGCCAACAAGCCAGATGCAGGGCTGGCCTTGAAACTTCAAGCTTGAAATTTCAAGGACGACCGAACGGCTGGCGTTCCTGCCACCACGACAGCACCTGGGCAACCACTTCTTCAACGGTCATCTCGGAGCTGTCGAGCTGCAAAGAATCCTCGGCGGGCTTGAGCGGAGCGGTGCTGCGATTCATATCGCGGGCGTCGCGCGCCTCAAGGTCTGCCAAAAGGGTGGACATATTAGCTGAAATTCCTTTGGAAATCAACTGTTTATATCGGCGCTCGGCGCGGCACTGGGCAGACGCCCACAAATAGACCTTCAGCGGGGCGTGGGGGAAGATGACCGTGCCCATGTCGCGGCCATCGGCAACCAGCCCAGGCAGGGCCTGGAAGGACAGCTGCAGATCCACCAGCGCGGTGCGCACGGCAGGCAGGGCCGATACGCGCGAGGCATTCATGCCGGCTTCTTCGCTGCGAATGGCCAGGCTGATGTCCTCGTCGCCGAGCCAGACACGCTGCTGTGCATCGAAGCGCACGGGCATGTCCAGTGCCATCTCGGCAATGGTTTCCTCGTTCGACTCGTCAAGCGTCATGCCGGCACGCGATGCGGCCAGGCCGGTGATGCGGTACAGAGCGCCGGAGTCCAGCAACTGGTAGCCCAGTGCCCTGGCGACTTCTGCGGCAATCGTGCCCTTGCCGGAGGCCGTGGGCCCGTCGATGCAGATCACGGGAATATGCTCGCGCTCGGCTTCGCTGACGGAGAACAGCGCCTCGAAATAGTCGGGGAAGGTCTTGGCCACGCATTTTGGGTCTTCTATGCGCACCGGCAGCTTGGCCGGGTTGAAGGCCGCCAGGGAGAAGCACATGGCGACGCGGTGGTCGTCATAGGTGTGGATGCTGGCCGCTTTCCAGGCGGTCTTGCCGGCCGGGGGGGTGATGCGGATGTAGTCCGCACCTTCTTCCACCGAGGCGCCGAGCTTGCGCAGCTCGATCGCCATGGCGGCAATGCGGTCGGTTTCCTTGACGCGCCAGCTGGCGATGTTGCGCAGCGTGGTCACGCCGTCGGCATACAGCGCCATGGTGCCCAGCGTCATGGCCGCGTCGGGAATATGGTTGCAATCGAGGTCGATGGCTTTCAGAGGCCAGCTGCCACGGCTGACCTGCAGCCAGTTGGGGCCGCTTTCGATCTGTGCGCCCATGGCCTGGGCGGCCTCGATGAAGCGGATGTCGCCCTGGATCGAGTCCTGGCCCACACCCAGAATGCGTATGCTCTTGTGCTGTGGCGCGTTGTCGGCATCGGCGTCATCGGTGGTGCCGGTGGCAATCGCGCCCAGCGCGATGAAATAGCTGGCCGACGAGGCATCGGCCTCCACATGGATGGCGCCCGGCGACTGGTAGCGGCTGCCTGCGGGGATCACAAAGCGCTGCCAGCTGTCGTTTTTCACGGCAATGCCGAAGCGTGCCAGCAGCTCCAGCGTGATGTGGATATAGGGCCTGGAGATCAGCTCGCCCACCACTTCGATGGTGATGTCGCGCTGTGCCCCGGGGACATTGGCCAGCAGGGGCAGGGCCATCAGCAGCGAGGTCAGGAACTGGCTGGAGACATCGCCGCGCACCTTGATGGATTCGCTGCCCAGCTGGCTGAAATCGGGCTGGCCGATCTTCAGGGGCGGAAAGCCTTCATCCTTCAGATAGTCGATCTTGCAGCCCAGCTGGCGCAGCGCATCGACCAGGTCGCCGATGGGGCGTTCGTACATGCGGGGAACGCCCGTCATCTCGAAGTTGCCGCCCAGCACCGACAGCGCCGCAGTCAGCGGGCGCATGGCCGTGCCGGCATTGCCCAGGAACAGCGTCGCCGCGGTGCCGGCAGGCAACTGACCGCCGATGCCGGTGACGTCAATCGCCTGGCCGGGTGTGACGGCATCCGGGGTGATGCTGCAGCCCAGCTGCTTGAGTCCGGCCAGCATTACGCGGGTGTCATCCGAATCCAGCAGGTCGTGAATGGTGGTGGTGCCCTGGCTCAGCGCCGCCAGCAGCAGCACGCGATTGGAGATGCTCTTGGAGCCGGGCAGGCTGACGCTGCCGTTGGCGGAATCCAGTGCGGGCAGGTCCAGAAATTCAGTGGTGAACATAAAACTCTCGTAACCCCCTGTGCAGCCTGGCTGCTTCGACACCGGGCTGCGCGGCGGGCGTTGCCCGGTGTCTGTGGCGGTTGGGTGAATAGATCGACGCTGCTAGTTTAAGAGCCTCGCTTGCCGCCCATGGTCCATTCGGCGCGTGCGGCACTGGCCAGGGTCAGGCGGTCCTGCAGTCCCTGGCCGTCGTTGGCCTGCATCAGCCCTTCGAGCTGCTCCAGCGCCTGGCGGAACTGACGCGACTGGGCCAGCACCTGATCGCGGTTGGCCAGCAGCACGTCGCGCCAGAGCTTGGGGTCGCCTGCGCCTATGCGCGTGAAATCGCGAAAGCCGGGCCCGGCCAGCGCCAGCATATCGTCGGCGCCGGGTTGGCTCAGCACGCTTTGCATCATGGCAAATGCCAGCAGATGGGGCAGGTGGCTGACGGTGGCGAGTGCGCTGTCATGGGCCTCGGGCGACATGGCCGTGACCTTGCATCCCAGGGCCTGCCACAGCGCCTGGGCCTTGGCCAGATGCGCGGTCAGCGTGCGCTCCGTCGGTGTCAGCACGACCTGGGCGCCCTGGTAGAGCTTGACATCGGCGTGCTCCACGCCGGCCACTTCCTTGCCGGTGATGGGGTGGGCGGGCACAAAGCTGCCGATCTGGTCGCGCAGTGCCGAACGTGCGGCCTGCACCACATCGACCTTGGTGGAGCCCACGTCCATGATCATCATCTGGGGCGTGACCAGATGCTTGATGGACTTGAGCGTGGCCTCGGTGGCCGCCACGGGCACGGCCAGCAGCACCAGATCGGCGCCGGCCGCCGCCAGCAGGGCGGAAGGTGCCTCCACGTCGATCACGCCCATCTGGCGCGCACGTTCGGTGGTCGAAGGCGATTTGCTGTAGCCCACCACGCGCTTGACCAGGCCGGCCTTCTTGAGTGCCAGGGCGAAGGAGCCGCCCATCAATCCGCAGCCGATCAAGCCGAGCTGCTCGAACGGCTGCAATTCCTGAGTCGCCATCACTTGCTCACCGGGTAGGTGCCCAGCACCTTGTAGAACGCGCACAGGCCTTGCAGCTCCTGCAGGGCGGCGGCCACATTGGCCTGGGCTGGGTGGCCTTCGATGTCGATGTAGAAGTAATACTCCCATTGGCCGGTGCGGGCCGGGCGCGACTCGAAGCGCGTCATCGAGACGCCGTGCTTTTTCAGCGGCACCAGCAGGTCATGCACGGCACCGGCGGTGTTGGGCACCGAGACCACCAGGCTGGTGCAGTCGCTGCCGCTGGGCGCGGCCGTGGCCAGCGTGTGCGGCAGGCAGATGACGGCAAAACGCGTGCGGTTGTAGGCATCGTCCTGGATCGCGTGGCTGACGATGTGCAGGCCGAACTGCTGGGCGGCGCGCTCACCGGCAATGCCGGCCCAGTTGGGGTGAAGGGCCGCCAGGCGCGCGCCTTCGGCATTGCTCTCCACGGGGCGACGTTCGGCATGCGGCAGGTGCTTGGACAACCAGCCCTGGCACTGGGCCAGAGCCTGGGGGTGCGCTGCCACGACCTCGATGCCGTCCAGCGTGTTGCTGGTGCGCATCAGATTGTGGCGGATCAGCATGCTGACCTCGCCCACCACATGGCAGGGCGTGTGCAGGAACATGTCCAGCGAGCGCGTGACCACGCCTTCGTTGGAATTCTCCACGCCCACCACGCCGTACTGGGCGCTGCCGGCGGCTGTGGCATGAAAGACTTCCTCGAAGCTGTTGCAGTACATCAGGTCGGCCGCGCCGCCGAAGTACTGGATCGCCGCTTCTTCGCAGAAAGTGCCGGCCGGGCCGAGCACGGCCACGCGCTGGGGGGATTCCAGCGCCAGGCAGGCCGACATGATTTCGCGCCAGATGGCGGCCACATGCGCGCCCTTGAGCGGGCCGGGGTTGTTGGACTTGATCTTCTCGATCACCTGGGCCACGCGGTCCGGGCGGAAGAAGGCCGAGCCTTCCTTCTTCTTGAGCTCGCCCACCTGCTCGGCCACATGGGCGCGCTGGTTGACCAGCTCCAGCAACTGGCGGTCCAGGGAATCGATCTGGTTGCGCAGCGACAACAGCTCGGGGCTGGCTTGGGGTTCTTGGCTCATGAATCTCTCAAATTTCGTAGCTGCTGGCGCTTGCTGCACAATGAATTCAAACCAATACCTTGGTGAAGTACTTGCAGATCAAGCGGTGGCAGCTCATCTTTTTACAAGGCTAAGGGTGGGGCTCAGGCCTGACGTTGCTCGAAGTCACGCATGTAGTCGACCAGCGCCTGCACGCCTGCTATGGGCATGGCGTTGTAGATGCTGGCGCGCATGCCGCCCACGGACTTGTGGCCCTTGAGCTGCAGCAGGCCGGCTTGCTTGGCACCGGCCAGGAAGGCGTCGTTGCGCGACTCATCATGAAGGAAGAACGGAATGTTCATGCGCGAGCGGCAGTTCGCGGCCACCTTGTTCACGTAGAACGAGGATTGGTCCACATAGTCATAGAACAGCTTGGCCTTGGCGATGTTGCGCGCTTCCATGGCGGCCACGCCGCTGAGGCCGCCTTCGGTCTGGCGCTTGAGCCACTGGAAGGTCAGGCCGGCCATGTAGATGCCCCAGGTGGGAGGCGTGTTGTACATGCTGCCGTTGTCGGCCACGGTTTTGTAATCAAACGCCGAGGGGCAGACGGGCAGGGCATGGCCCAGCAGGTCTTCGCGCACGATGACGATGGTCAGGCCCGCGGGGCCGATGTTCTTTTGCGCGCCACCAAAGGCCAGGCCCACGCGGCTCCAGTCGATGGAGCGCGAGGCTACATGCGAGGAAAAGTCGATGACCAGCGGTGCATCCGAGCCCAGGGCCTGGAGGTCGGGCAGCTCGTGGAATTCCACGCCGTGAATGGTCTCGTTGCTGCAGATATGCACATAGCTGGCGCCACGGCTCAGATTCCAGCTGCTGGCGGCGGGAATCGTGGTGTAGTCGCTGTCCTTGGCGCTGGCGGCCACATTGGCATCGCTGGCGTACTTGGCGGCCTCCTTGGCCGACTTCTGGCTCCAGCTGCCGGTCACCACAAAGTCCACCACGCCGGCGCGCGACAGATTCATGGGCACGATGGCGTTTTCGGCAATGCCGCCGCCCTGCATGAACAGGATCTTGAAGTGGGCGGGCACGGCCAGCAGCTCGCGCAGATCGGCTTCGGCGGCTTCGTAAATGCTGATGAATTCCTTGCCGCGGTGGCTCATTTCCATCACCCCCATGCCGGAGCCGTGCCAGTCCAGCATTTCGGCGGCTGCGGTTTGCAGCACTTCTTCAGGGATGGCGGCGGGGCCTGCGGAGAAGTTAAAAGGGCGGTTCATCAGATTTACGCTCAAAACATGTGAAAGCGCTTGTCTGGCTTGCGCTTTCAGCTATCAAAACATTGGGCCACGGGCATGGGGCCATGCCCGTGGCGTCCGGTCCGTATCGGGGCAGCCGGGGCTGGCCGATCAGGAGGCGTCGCCGGACTCGGCTGCGCCTTCGGCGCTGGCACTGCCGGATTCATCGGCTTCGCCGTCCTCGCCGGCATTGTCGTTCGCATCATTTTCGACGATGCGCTGCAGGCCGATGAGCTTGGCACCTTCGTCCAGATTGATCAGCGTCACGCCTTGCGTGGCGCGGCCCAGTTCGCGGATTTCCGCCACCCGGGTGCGCACCAGCACGCCGGTGTCGGTGATCAGCATGATCTCGTCCTCGGGCGCCACCAGGGTGGCAGCCACGACCTTGCCGTTGCGCTCGGACTGCTGGATTGCAATCATGCCCTTGGTGCCGCGGCCGTGGCGCGTGTATTCGCTGATGGCCGTGCGCTTGCCGTAGCCGTTTTCGGTGGCGGTCAGCACGCTTTGCGAACCCGCCACCACGTTGCCCGTGCCGTCGTCGGCCTCGGCGACCAGCATGGCGATCACGTTCTGATGCTCCTCGATGTTCATGCCGCGCACGCCGCGCGCATTGCGGCCCATGGGGCGCACATCGTTCTCGTCAAAGCGTACCGCCTTGCCGCCGTCGCTGAACAGCATCACATCATGCTTGCCGTCGGTCAGCGCAGCGCCGATCAGGTAGTCGCCCTCGTCCAGGCCGACAGCAATGATGCCGGCCTTGCGCGGGTTGCTGAACTCGGTCAGCGCCGTCTTCTTGACGGTGCCCATGCTGGTGGCCATGAAGACGAAGTGATCTTCGGGGAAGCTGCGGTTTTCGCCGGTCAGCGGCAGCACCACGTTGATCTTCTCGCCTTCCTGCAGCGGGAACATGTTGACGATAGGGCGACCACGCGAGCCGCGCGAACCCGAGGGCACTTCCCAGACCTTGAGCCAGTACATGCGGCCACGGTTGGAGAAGCACAGCAGATAGTCGTGCGTGTTGGCAATGAAGAGCTGGTCGATCCAGTCGTCTTCCTTGGTAGCCGTGGCCTGCTTGCCGCGGCCGCCGCGCTTTTGCGAGCGGTACTCGGACAGGGGCTGGCTCTTGATGTAGCCGGTGTGCGAGAGCGTCACCACCATGTCGGTGGGCGTGATCAGGTCTTCGGTGGACAGGTCTTGCGCGCTGTATTCCACGGTGGAGCGACGCTCGCCCTTCTTGGACTGACCGAATTCGGCCTTCACAGCGTTGAGTTCTTCACCAATGATGATGGAGACGCGCTCGGGCTTGGCCAGGATGTCCAGCAGGTCTTCGATGACCGACATGACGTCCTTGTACTCGGCCACGATCTTGTCTTGCTCAAGGCCCGTCAGGCGTTGCAGACGCATCTGCAGAATTTCCTGGGCCTGGGTCTCGGAGAGGCGGTACAGGCCGTTTTGCTGCATGCCGAATTCGACTTCCAGGCCCTCGGGGCGATAGTCGTCGGCATTGACCACGCCGCCGTCGGTGCGCGTGCGGGTGAGCATCTCGCGCACCAGCTTGCTGTCCCAGGATTTTTCCATCAGCGCGGCCTTGGCCACGGGAGGTGTGGGAGCGTTGCGGATGATGGCGATGAAGTCGTCGATATTGGCCAGTGCGACGGCCAGACCTTCCAGCACATGGCCGCGGTCGCGCGCCTTGCGCAGCTCGAACACGGTGCGGCGGGTCACCACTTCGCGGCGGTGCTCCAGGAAGACCTGGATCAGATCCTTCAGGTTGCAGAGCTTGGGCTGGCCGTTGACCAGGGCCACCATGTTCATGCCGAAGGTGTCTTGCAGCTGGGTCAGCTTGTAGAGGTTGTTGAGCACCACCTCGGGCACTTCGCCGCGCTTCAATTCGATCACCAGGCGCATGCCGGACTTGTCCGACTCGTCCTGGATATGGCTGATGCCCTCGATCTTCTTTTCGTGCACCAGCTCGGCCATGCGCTCCTGCAGCGTCTTCTTGTTGACCTGGTAGGGCAGCTCGTCAACGATGATGGACTGACGCTGACCCTTGTCGATGTCCTCGAAGTGGCACTTGGCACGCATCACCACGCGGCCACGGCCGGTGCGATAGCCTTCCTTGACGCCGTTGATGCCGTAGATGATGCCGGCCGTGGGGAAGTCCGGTGCGGGAATGATCTCCATCAGCTCGTCGATGGAAGCTTCGGGGTTCTGCAGCAAATGCAGGCAGCCGTCCACTACCTCATTGAGGTTGTGCGGCGGGATATTCGTGGCCATACCCACGGCAATACCCGAGGAGCCATTGACCAGCAGGTTAGGCAGGCGGCTTGGCAGCACCAGCGGCTCCTGCTCGGAGCCGTCGTAGTTAGGGCCGAAGTCCACCGTCTCCTTGTCGATGTCGCCCAGCATTTCATGAGCGATCTTGGAGAGGCGGATTTCCGTGTAACGCATGGCAGCGGCGCTGTCGCCGTCCACCGAGCCGAAGTTGCCCTGGCCATCGACCAGCATGTGGCGCAGCGAGAAATCCTGTGCCATGCGCACGATGGTGTCGTAGACCGCGCTGTCGCCGTGAGGGTGGTACTTACCGATGACGTCACCGACGATACGCGCCGACTTCTTGTAGGGGCGGTTCCAGTCGTTATTGAGTTCGTGCATGGCGTACAGAACGCGGCGGTGCACGGGCTTTAGGCCATCACGCGCATCAGGAAGCGCCCGGCCCACGATCACGCTCATGGCGTAATCGAGATAACTGCGACGCATCTCCTCTTCAAGGCTGATGGGCAGAGTTTCTTTAGCAAACTGGGTCATGTCTAGTGATACTTTGACGGCTGGAAAACAGCCATTTTAGGTCGAATGGCGTGTGGCAGCAGAGCAACATAACTGAGGAATTACATAGCTGTACTACTTGTTGGTGCCTAGTTGACAACACTCTTGCATGTTACGTATGGCACAATCATTTCAACGTTTTTGGTGATGGTCACTGATGACGTCCACAGATTCGCAGCCCTGCTGCGGCTTTTTCCCCAAGAGGAGAACCATGAAGAAACTGAACAAAGTGGCGATGTTGTTTGCCTCTGCTGCCCTCGTGACAGCCGCTGGCGCACAAGTGAAGGCTGCTGACGGTGGCAAGACTATCGACAACTGGCAAAACGGCACCAGCGAACTGGTGTGGAAGAACGGCACGAACGAACTGTGCTGGCGCGATGCCAACTGGACTCCTGCTACTGCCGCTGTTGATTGCGACGGTGCTCTGAAGGCCCAGGTTGCTGCTCCCGCTCCCGCCGTTGTGCCTCCCGCTCCTGTGGCTCCCCAGCCTGCAGTGGCATCTAAGGTTACCTACTCTGCTGACGCTTTCTTCGACTTCGACAAGTCCGTGCTGAAGCCCGCAGGCAAGGCTAAGCTGGATGACCTGACCGGCAAGATCAAGGACATCAACCTGGAAGTCATCATCGCCGTGGGTCACACTGACTCCGTGGGCTCCGATGCTTACAACCAGAAGCTGTCGGTGCGTCGCGCTGAAGCTGTGAAGGCTTATCTGGTGTCCAAGGGCATCGAAAAGAGCCGCGTGTACACCGAAGGCAAGGGCGAAAAGCAACCCGTGGCAGACAACAAGACTGCTGCTGGCCGCGCTCAGAACCGTCGCGTGGAAATCGAAGTTGTGGGCACCAAGGCTGCTCAGTAATCTTTCGATTGCTACACAAAAAGCCCCGGCAACGGGGCTTTTTTTATGCCTGATTCATTGCTGTAATCGCGGACAATTGCCTCATGAGCAACACTATCAATGCCGACCCGGCAGAACTGGAAAAATTCTCCAGCCTGGCCCATCGCTGGTGGGATCCCGAGAGTGAATTCAAGCCACTGCATCAGATCAACCCCCTGAGACTGGACTGGATCAACGCCCAGGCCCCATTGGCGAACCAGAGGGTGCTGGATGTGGGCTGTGGCGGTGGCATTCTTGCAGACTCCATGGCGCGCAAAGGAGCCAAGGTGGTGGGTATCGATCTCGCAACCAAGGCTTTGCGCGTTGCGCAGCTGCATGCTCTGGAGGCGGGAACGCCCAATATTCAATACCATGAGGTCAGCGTCGAGCAACTGGCGCAGGAGCAGCCGGCAAGCTTTGATGTGGTGACCTGCATGGAAATGCTGGAGCATGTGCCCGATCCTGCGTCCATCGTGCGGGCATGTGCCCAGCTGGTCAAGCCTGGTGGCTGGGTGTTTTTTTCCACCATCAATCGCAATGCTAAGGCTTTTGCGTTGGCGATCGTGGCTGCCGAATACATGCTCAAGATGATTCCCAAAGGGACTCATGAGTACGCCAAGTTGCTGCGCCCAAGCGAGTTGGCACGCTTTGCGCGCGAAGCCGGCCTGGATGTGCAAGGCAGCAAGGGCATGGAGCACAACCCGATCTCGGGCCGCTATTGGCTCAGCAATGACACCTCGGTCAATTACATGCTGGCAACACGCCGCCCTCAGGAGTGACAGCCATGTGGAAGCACGTTAGAGCCGTTCTTTTCGATCTGGATGGCACTTTGATAGACAGCGCTCCTGATCTGGGAGCTGCAGCAGACAAGATGCGTGTGGATCGCGGCATGCCGTCGTTGCCACTCCATGCCTACCGCCATATGGCTGGGGCTGGAGCGCGTGGAATGCTGGGTATTGCGTTCGGCATGACGCCTGACTCTGCAGGCTTTGCGGAAATGCGCGAGGAGTTCTTTCGCAATTACGAGCAATGCATGACCGAGCGCACCTATGCTTTTGATGGCGTGCCTGAGTTGATCCGGGCGTTGGAAGCCGGCCCGCTTCTATGGGGTGTGGTGACCAACAAGTCCATGCGCTTCACCGAGCCGCTGACACGTCAGATGCCCTTGTTTGCTCAGGCTGCGGCCGTGGTGAGCGGGGACACTACGCCGCATTCCAAGCCTCACCCCGAGCCTCTGTTTGAAGCCGCACGACGCATGCAGATTGCTCCCGAGCATTGCATCTATGTCGGAGATGACGAGCGCGATATCCAGGCGGGTGCAGCAGCGGGTATGAAAACCGTAGCTGCACGCTATGGCTACCTGGGTGCGACAGCAGATACGGTTCATTGGGGTGCCGATGCACATATCAATTCACCGCTTGAGCTGTTGAAGTTGCTGGGATGAGGCTAGAATAGGCACTAAGGGGCTGTCCTGGTTTCGACGTGGGTTCGGGACCGGTGCGGTGCATGTCGAGCTTGAGTGACGCTCGTAAATCTCCATTCAAAAAACTAACTGCAAACGACGAACGTTTCGCACTCGCCGCTTAATCCGGTGAGCCTTGCAACAGCACGCTAGTGGGCTGGGCAAGGGGGTAGCAATACCTCCCGGCTGCAAGGGAATTTACATTAGCTGGCTGGATACCGGGCTTCTTGGTATTTGGCGAGATTTTAGGAAGCTGGCTACCCAAGCAGCGTGTGCCTGCGGGGTTTGGGTGGCGAGATTTAAAACAGAGCACTAAACATGTAGATCTGTCCGGCGAAGGCTTACGGACGCGGGTTCAATTCCCGCCAGCTCCACCATCCACCCATCTAAAAGGGTTCAATGAAGTTCATTGAACCCTTTTTTCTTTTGGTAAATCAATGACTTATCGTCTTTTTATGTCTTAAGTGATTTCACTGCTGCCAAAGCATGCATGGGGAACAGTTGGGGGAACAAGTGGGGGTAATGGTAAATTTACCCACTATTGTTCCCCCTTTCCCCTCTGGGGGAGGCCTTTGTGAGAGGATTTGTTCCCCCTATGTTGACTGATGCACAGTGCCGAAACGCAGTCTGTTCCCCCGGTGCCAAGCGAGAGCGTTTTTCTGACGCAGGTGGCCTTTACCTTGAGGTCAGCCCTGCAGGCTCTCGACGCTGGTTCTGGAAGTATCGAAAAGATGGTAAAGAGGGGCGCCTGGCGCTAGGCCGCTATCCGGAAGTTAGTTTGACTGCTGCTCGGAAAGCTAGGGATGCTGCTCGGTTGCAGAAGTCAGAAGGCATTGACCCCGCTAAGGCACGCAAGCTGGAAAAATTGGTCAACCCAACTGGGGTAGCTGACACATTCAAAGCGGTGGCGCTGGAGTGGTACGAAAAGCAGGTGCCACGCTGGAGCCCTGGTCATGCTGAGAGAATGCATCGTCAACTGGAGCGCGACTTGTTCCCGTGGATTGGTGACCGGGAAATGGCGCAGATCCAGCCCATGGAGTTACTGGCTGTGCTGCAGAAAGTGGAAGCGCGCGGGGCTGTGGAGACCGCTGACCGTGCACTGATGTTGGCGCGACAGGTCTGGCGCTACTGGCTACCAACAGCCAGCAATACTCAACGTGACATCACCGAAGGCCTGAAAGCTCGATTGACTCCATATCGAGGCACGAACTTTCCTGCGATTGTGGAGCCCCAGCGCTTTGGGGAGCTTCTGCGAGCCATGTACGCCTATAAAGGTGGACCCTTTGTACGCACAGCTCTTTTGTTAGCTCCCTTGCTGTATCAACGCCCAGGCAATCTTCGGATGATGGAGTGGGCAGAGTTGGATCTGGATGCAGCGCTTTGGAAGATTCCTAGCGCCAAGATGAAGCGTAGCGTGCAGGAAAAAGAAAATGGAGAACCGCATGTGGTGCCACTGCCAAAGCAAGCTGTGGCGATGCTGCGTGAATTGCTGCCGCTTAGTGGCCGTGGACGATATGTATTCCCTGGTCAACGTGACCACGACCGCCCGATGTCCGATAACTCTGTGCGTACAGCTCTGTACAGCCTGGGAGTTGGCGAAGAGCAAAGCTGGCATGGTTTTCGAGCGAGTGCCAGAACCATGTTGGTCGATCAGCTTGACCTTGATCCGTTGGCGATAGAGGCCAATCTGGCGCATGCCGTTAAGGATGCCAACGGACGTAGCTACAACCGGACAAAGTACTTGGCAAAGCGTTTCGATCAGGTTCAGCAGTGGGCTGATTACTTGGATCGCTTGCGCGAGGGTGCTGCCGCGATCGAGTTTCCACAAAAAAACAAGGTCATATGACAATAAGCCAGCGCTTAGGGCGCTGGCTTATGTGTTGCGGGTAGCTGCGTTAACTTGCGCTGAGCGCCCGCCAACCGTTCTCAGTTTTGGAGTTGATCCGATTCCGTGGACACATCATTCTTTGTGTTCAAGGAGTCGCAAATGTCCAAAGTACGACCGCCATACCCGGCGGAATTCCGCCAGCAGATGGTCGAGCTCGTTCGAGCGGGACGTTCACCCGCGCAACTCTCGCGAGAGTTCGGTGTCACCGCCCAGTCCATCACCAACTGGGTTGGCCAAGCCGCCATCGACGACGGCAAGCCTTTGCCGGGCAAGGAAGGTCTAACCACAGCCGAGCGAGAAGAGCTGGTGCGCTTACGCCGACAGCTTCGCCAAGTTCAAATGGAGCGTGACATCTTGGCAAAGGCTACGGCCTAGTTTGCCGGTCGCAGCGATGCGACAGCCGCGAGGTCTTCGGACTCGTGATGGCGAATCAGGCCGACCTTCCGGTGCGCACCATGTGCCGCGTCCTCGGTGTCTCTGCAAGCGGGTTCTATGCCTGGCGAGAGCGCACTCCGTCCCAGCGCAGCATCGCCAACGCGGTCATGACCGAGCGTATCCGCCAGATTCACCGGGATTCCTACGAGTCCTACGGCATGCCTCGGGTGCGGGCCGAGCTCATTGAGCAAGGCGTGAGCATCAGCCGACAGCGTGTGGCGCGCCTCATGCGGCAAGCCGGTATCCATGGCATCAGCAAGCGCCGTGGCTTCACGGTGACCACTCGCCACGATAAGCATCAGCGCCCGGCAAGTGACCTAGTCAACTGGCGTTTCCACGCTACCGGTCCCAACCATCTGTGGGTGGCTGACATGACCTATGTGCCGACCTGGATGGGCTTCCTTTATCTAGCCGTGGTCATCGATGTCTGGAGTCGGCGTGTGGTGGGCTGGTCCATGGGTGAACGCATGACCTCAGACCTCGTGCTCGCGGCGCTGAACATGGCACTGGAGCAGCGAAAACCCAAGGGCGTCATCCACCACAGCGACCAGGGCAGCCAGTACACCAGCCTGGCCTTTGGCGAGCGCTGCCGGCAGATGCAGGTGCGCCCGTCGATGGGGACGGTGGGTGATGCCTACGACAACGCCATGGCCGAAAGCTTCTTTGCCAGGTTGGAAGGCGAACTCATTGAGCGCAACTCTTTCCAGAGCAAGGCCCAGGCCAGCATGGCGGTCTTCACCTGGATTGAGGGCTGGTACAACCCACGGCTTCGTCACAGTGGCCTGGGCTACCTCTCACCCCTGAACTTTGAAAGTAGCAATGAAGCCATGTTCGATGTCGTCGAAGGTGGCAACGTGCATGTCGAGACAACACCCGAAACGGTTTGACAATCAAACCAGCTACCGTCCACGAAAGTGGGTCAACTCCAGTTTTGCGCATCGTCACCGAGCCCTTCATCAGGATCTTGCTTGCTTCAAACCAGCGGCTGGGATCATTGCTCTGATTTGCAGCTTGCGCTTGGTCTTGCAATATGCCTTCTGTGAATTTGTACGAAGTACTAGGGCAGCCTTGGCGATAGAACTTGTAGACTGCTGCACAAGAAAGCAGCAGGCTAGGGTTAATGCGTGGGTCAGATTGAGATGGAAAAACCGGGGGGCTAGTGGGTCACTTCTGGGTGGAAATCAACAGGCATGGTCCAAAGGTGGGAAAGTTTGCTGACCAGCCTGATGGTGAGAGCTGGCTATCGTTGAACACGCATCTGCGATGCGTTGGCCGGTGGTGCTTGAGTTGATCCCCTGGTCGCAACTGACTTTGAGTTCAAGTTGTCAATGCAATACATGGGCTGAGCATCTCGGCGGGCGCTTGGAGGCGCACGAAAGCGTCGATGCTCGGGAATTTTGGTGGTCGTCGGGCGTGTCGCCGCGATGGCGGATATCGACTGTGGTGCGGTAGTTATAGTGGGTTGCATATACCACTAGGCTCAGTCATGAACTTCCTTTCATATGCTTTTCATGTGCAATGTCGTATGGGAAGCGAGAACTCTTAGTTTGTGGTTTTCTGGCTGCAAGTCGATGCCACATAGAACTGCCCGTCTAAGCCCGGATGCAGTTGCGCCTTGGATGACCTACTGCCTGTTAGGATGTGTGCACTTTACGTATTAGAAGGTCGCAACTCAGATGGCAAAAAGGCAGAAGGCGAGTTCTACAAACACCAATGAAACCCGAGAGAACCTTCTTCGGCTTGCAGCTCGTACGTTTAGCATGCAAGGTTATTCTGCTACCACTATGCGCATCATCGCGGAGCAAGCGGGGATAGAGGCTGCCAGTATCTACTACCACTTTCCCTCGAAGGAGGACTTGGTGGAAGAAGTGATGGAGCAGGGGGCAGGTCGGATTGTTCAGGAACTGATAGCGCATGTGGAGGCTATGGGGCCTGATGCAACCGCCGAGCAGCGTTTCCGTGCAGCAGTTTTCGGCCAAATGTCTGGCTTGGTCAAGCACGGTGATTTTGCGTTGGCACACGGCAGACTACTGGGGCAACTTCCTGAAGCAGTTCGCGAGCGGCAGGTGAAGCGGCGCGAACGTCACCAAAAGCTATGGAATGACCTGTTGGAAGAGCTACGCACCGAGGGGCGGTTGCGCGACGACGTTGACATTCATTTGGCGCGCATCTCCATACTTGGCAGCATTAACTCCGTTCAGTCATGGTTCGATCCCCGGAAGGGCAGGCTGGAAAAAGTAGCAGAGCAGCTCTGCGATATTTTTTTTGCAGGAGTGAGTCCGCCGGGCGCTTGATCCTATCTTTGTACTAAGTGCCTCTTCTGATGGCGCATTTGCTTCACGATGTAAGCAGATGCGCCATTAGTTTTTTCAGGCCTGTTGAGTGTAAACCCTTATGGTGCCGACAATTGTTGTCCGTCAGACTAACTATCAGTTGTTAGGTAAATGCCTGACTCTTGATTGACCCAACTCCACAGACCGAGATGCTCATGACGACGCAGTTGAAACCCATCCGCTCCTTTCTTTTCGTCCCCGGCAACAAGGAATCCATGCTCGACAAGGCGGCCAACGCCAAGGCCGATGCGCTGATCCTCGACCTGGAAGACAGCGTGCCGCCGGCGGAGAAGGTCGCCGCGCGTGCCCTGGTGGCCCGCAAGATTCCCGAGCTGATCGCCCAGGGCCAGCGCATCTGGGTGCGCGTCAACCGCACGGCGCACATCTACGATCTGGACGACATCCTCGCCGTGGTGCAGCCCGGCGTGGAGGGCATCTACATCTCCAAGCCCTGGGGCCCCGAGGACGTGCACATGGCTTCGTGCATGATTGCCGAGGCCGAGACGCGCGCCAACCTGCCGCTGGGCTCCATCGGCCTGATCCCGCTGCTGGAGACTGCCCGCTCCATGCAGCTGTGCTACGAGATCGCGCAGATCCCGCGCGTCACCGGCATCGTCGGCGCCACGGCTAAGAACGCCGACGTGGGCCGTGCGCTGAAGTACGTGTGGACGGCCGAGGGCCGCGAATCCGAGTACATGAAGTCTCGCGTGGTCATGGCCGCGCGCGCCGCCGGCAAGCAGCCCATTGGCGGCATCTGGCAGCAGATCAAGGACTTGGAAGGCCTGGCTAAGGCCTCGGCCTTCGACCGCCAGCTGGGCTTCTCCGGCGAGCTGGCCCTGCACCCCATGCAGGTGGAAACCATCAATCGCACCTACACGCCGACGGCCGAGGAGGTCGCGTTCTACCAGGGAATGATCGATGCACTCGAGGCCGCCCAGGCCCAGGGCCGTGCCTCGGTGATGTACGACGGCGAGCACATCGACATCGCCCACGTCAAGACCGCGCACGACGTGATCGCGCTCGCCAATTCGCTCAATAGCTGACCCCCATAACCCCCCCCAGTACCCCTCAGGAGATATCCAAATGGCAGGCCTTTACTTCGAAGAATTCAAGCCCGGCATGGTGATCGAGCACGCCATCCGCCGTACCGTGACCGAAACCGACAACATCCTGTTCTCGGCCATGACCTACAACTGTGCGCCGCTGCACATCGACGCCGAGTACAGTAAGAACACCATGTACGGCCAGCGTCTGGTCAACAGCATGTTCCTGCTGGCGCTGGTGGCGGGCATCACGGTGTACGAGACCACGCTGGGCACCACCCTGGGAAATCTGGGGTTCGGCGAGATCGCCTTCCCCAAGCCCACCTTCCACGGCGACACCATCCGCGTGGAAACCGAGATCCTGGAAACCCGCCAGTCCAAGAGCCGTCCTGAAACCGGCATCGTCACCTTCAAGCATGTGGCCAAGAACCAGCGCGACGAGATCGTCTGCACGGCCGTGCGCACCGGCCTGATGATGCTCAAGCCCGCCGACAAGGCATAAGGAGCGCGCAATGGACTACCAGCTCAGCGAAGACCAGCAGGCCATCGTCGATGCCGCAGAGAAGATCTGCGCCGACTTTCCGCTCGAATACTGGCGCAACAAGGACAAGAACCACGAGTTCCCGCACGAATTCTTCGAGGCCGTGGCCAGCGGTGGCTGGCTGGGTATCTGCATGCCCGAGGACGTGGGTGGCGCCAACCTGGGCGTGACCGAGGCGGCCCTATTCATGCGCACCGTGGCCGAGTGCGGTGGCCAGGCGGCGGCGTCGACCATTCACATGAACATCTTCGGCCTGCAGCCGGTGGTCCACTTCGGCACCGACGAGCAGAAGAAGCGCTGGCTGCCGCCCTTTGCCCGCGGTGAGAACAAGGCCTGTTTCGCGGTGACCGAGCCCGACACGGGCCTGGACACCACTAAGCTCAAGGTCACGGCCAAGAAGCAGGCCGACGGCAGTTACCTCCTGTCGGGCAAGAAGGTCTTCATCTCCACCGCGCAGGTGGCCGACCACATGCTGATCCTGGCGCGCACCACGCCGATCGAAGAGGTCAAGAAGCACAGCGAAGGCTTGAGCCTGTTCTACACCAAGCTCGACCGCAAGTACGTCGACATCCGCGAGATCGACAAGCTGGGCCGTGCGGCGGTGGACACCAACGAGATGTTCATCGACAACCTGCCGGTGCCGGCCGACGCGCTGATCGGAGAGGAGGGCAAGGGCCTGTCGTACATCTTCCACGGCATGAACGCCGAGCGTGTGCTGGTGGCGGTGGAGCAGGTGGGCATCGGCCGCGCCGTGCTTAAGCTCGCCACCCAGTATGCCAAGGAGCGCATCGTGTTCGGCCGCCCGATCGGCAAGAACCAGGGCGTGCAGCACCCGCTGGCGCGTTCCTGGGCCGAGCTGGAAGCGGCCAACCACATGATCTTTGCGGCGGCCAGCCTGTACGACAAAGGGCTGCCGTGCGGGTCGGAGGCCAATGCGGCCAAGCTGCTGGCGTCAGAAGCGTGCATGAACGCCTGCCAGACCTCCATCCTCACGCACGGCGGCTTCGGCTACGCGAAGGAATACCACGTGGAGCGCTTCATGCGCGAAGCCTGGATCGGCTACATCGCGCCGGTCACGCCGCAGCTCATCCTGTCGAACATCGCCGAGCGCAAGCTGGGGTTGCCCAAGTCGTATTGATTGGTTTCAAAAATAGAGCAGCCAGCGCTTGCTCATCAATGGTTCTGTATGGCTTTCAGCAGAAAACTGATGTGAAGAAAGCGCTGGCAGCTCATGAATAAGTAGTTAAGAGCAGGAGACAAGCATGTCCGCGACCAAGCCCCTGGAAGGCATCCGCGTTCTCGACCTGACCGTTGCGCTGGCGGGGCCGTATGGCTCGCTGCTGCTGGGCGGCCTGGGCGCCGAGGTGATCCGCATCGAATCGCCCGGCGGCGGCGACATTGCGCGCAACAACCCGCCCTATGTCAACCATGAAGGCATCCACTTCGGTGTACGCCAGTCTGATGATGTGTCGCTGTCCATCCTCAACCGCGCACGCAACAAGAAAAGCATCACGCTGGATCTGAAGTCCGAGCAAGGCAGGGCGCTGTTCATGCGCCTGGCGCAGGAATGCGATGTCGTGATCGAAAATGCCAGCGAGGGCGCGACAAAGCGCCTGGGCGTGGACTACGAAAGCGTGCGGCAGGCCAACCCAAAGATTGTCTACGCCTCGGTCAAGGCTTTCGGAGAGCCCAGCCCGTACCCCAACCTCAAGGGTATGGACATCATCGTGCAGGCTCTGTCGGGCATCATGGACGTGACCGGCTTCGCCGACGGCCCGCCTACACGCCTGGGCCTGCCGCTGGCCGACCTGATCGCGCCCATGTTCGCCGTCAACGGCATTCTTGCGGCGCTCATCCACCGGGGCCGCACCGGCGTGGGCCAGCATGTGCAGGTCTCCATGCTCGACTGCCTGGCCTCGCTGGTGGCCGAGGAGCATTTCGACGTCTATCTGAAGGAGGGCTATCCCAAGCGTTCGGGCAACTTTCTGGAGCGGCTCACCCCCTTTGGTGTGTACGAGACGCAGGACAGTTACGTGGCATTGGTTGCCTTTCAGCCCGAGTGGTTCAGGAATCTTGCCGAGGCCATGGGACGTCCCGAGCTGGCGCAGGACCCGCGCTTTGCCGTGCTGGGGCCGCGTACCAAGAACTCCGCTGAGATCAATGCCATCATCCGCGAATGGATGCACGCGCGCACCAGCGCTGAGATCATTCGTGAACTGCAGGAAAAACGCGGCGTGCCCTGCGCCGAAGTGCGCAGTCCCCAACAGATGCTCGCCGATCCTTATCTGCAGGCGCGCGGTGCGGTGGTGCCACTGGTCCATCCGGGGCTGGAAGCCAGCGGTACGGTAGCCATGGGCATGGGGGTGCCGATACAGTTTTCCGAAACGCCCGCCAGCTTCGATCAGCCAGCGCAGGCACTGGGCGAAGCGAACGAGGCGATCTACTGTGACCTTCTCAAGCTGTCGGGCGCCGAACTCCAGCAATTGCGCGCGCAGAAGGTGATCTGACCATGTCTGTCGTGTCAACCCCTGCAACTGCACGTTCAGGCCCCCTCGCGGGCATCAAGGTGGTGGAGATCGCGGGCATAGGCCCCGGGCCGCTGGCCGCCATGTTCCTGGCCGACCTGGGGGCCACGGTGATCCGCGTGGACCGCAAGGAACCCTCGGGCCTGGGCGCGCCGCGTCCGGTGCAGTTCGACCTGGGCCTGCGCAACCGCAAGTCCATCCGCGTGGACTTGAAGGACCCCGCCGCCGTGGAGATGGTGATGGAGCTGATCGGCCAGGCCGACGCGCTGATCGAGGGCTTTCGCCCCGGCGTGATGGAGCGCCTGGGCCTCGGGCCGGAGGTCTGCCTGGCGCGCAATCCGCGCCTGGTCTATGGCCGTGTGACCGGCTGGGGGCAGGACGGGCCGCTGGCGCAGGTGGCGGGGCACGACCTCAACTACATCTCCATCACCGGCGCGCTGCACGTCATGGGCCGGGCGGGGCAGGCGCCTACGCCGCCGCTCAACGTGCTGGGCGACTATGCAGGCGGCTCGCTGTACCTGGCGTTCGGCCTGCTCGCGGGCATCCTGGAATCTTGCACTTCGGGCAAGGGCCAGGTGGTGGATGCCGCCATGGTGGACGGCGTGGCCTCCATCATGACCGTGACCCTGGGGTTGCATGCGGCAGGCATACTCAATAAGGAGCGCGGCACCAATCTGCTCGATACGGGCGCTCACTTCTACGAAGTCTATGAATGCGCGGACGGAAGATACGTCTCGGTGGCCCCGATTGAAGGCAAGTTCTACAAGCTGCTGCTCGAAAAGCTGGAGCTGCAGGATCATCCGCTGCTGCAGAGGCAGATGGACCGCACCGTCTGGCCTTCGGCCAAAGCCGTGCTGGCGGCCAAGCTCAAGGAACGCACGCGCGAAGAGTGGACCACCTTGCTGAGCCACCTGGACGTGTGCTTCGCTCCCGTGCTTGATTTCGAGGAGGCACCTCAGCACCCCCACGTCAAGGCACGGGGCACGTTGATCGATCTGGAAGGAGTTACGCACCCCGCGCCGGGGCCGCGCTTTTCCCGTACGCCTGCCGATCGCCCCGAGCCGCCCGCGCAACTCACCACAGACAACGCTGTCGCCGCGCTCGGGGGGTGGCTGGATGATGCGCGTATAGAGGCGCTACGAGCCCAAGGCACCTTCATCTAAGGAGACAACCATGATGTACAGACGTACCTTCGCCATCGTTTTTGCGATATGGGCAATCGAGGCATTCGCGCCTGCATTTGCGGCGGACTTTCCCAACGGCAAGCCTATCCGCATCGTGGTCTCAACGGGCGTGGGCTCGGGGTCGGACCTCACCGCGCGGCAGATTGCCGTGGGCCTGGGCAAGGATTTGAATACAGCGGTCATTATCGAGAACAAGACGGGCGCCGGCGGCGTGATCGGTACCGACTACGTAGCCAAGGCCGCCCCCGATGGCTACACGCTGCTAGGCACTTACGCGCAGCACTACACCAACCAGCTGGTGCAGAAAACGCCCTACGATGCGGTGAAAGACTTCGAGCCTATCGCTCGCATCGCCAACTCGGCGCTGGTGATCTCTGTGGCGTCAAATGCGCCGTATAAAACGCTCAAGGACGTGATCGAGGCCGCCAAGAAGCAGCCCGGCATCATTACCTACGGCTCGTCGGGCAACGGCACAACCTCGCATATGGCGGCCGCGCTGTTCGAGCATATGGCGGGCGTCAAGCTCAACCACGTGCCCTACAAGGCACCGGGCCAAGTGGCAATGGACGCGGCCGCGGGACAACTCGACTTGAGCTTCAACGGCATGTCCTCGGTGCTGCCGCTCATCAAAAGCGGGCGCCTGCGAGCGCTGGCCGTCACCACGGCGCAGCGCTCGCAAAGCCTGCCCGACGTGCCCTCCGTGGCGGAATTGGGTTACCCAGGTTACGAGGCCGCATCGCCCATCTGGATTTTCGCGCCGCGCGGCACTCCCCAGGCGATCGTGAACAAGCTGTCGGAATCCGTGGTGCGTCAGGCGAAATCGCAGGGCTTCAAGGATCTGTGCATGAACCAAGGCCTGGAAGTGGACATCCAGACCGCTGCCGTCGCCAAGGCCGCCGGCCCCGGTGAGCTGGAGAAATGGCGCAAGCTGATGAGCGTGGCCGGCGCGAAAGCAGAGTGAACACCCCCTGAGCCGCCTAGCGCCTTCCCCTCGCTCTCGCAACGCAGCGCGTTGCAGGCGCTGGAGACGCCGCCAGTGCGGCGGCCCTCGCCTGGGTAGCGGGCGGCGCAATGCATCGATGAAAGGCAGATGTGATGATCGATATTCACGGCGCACAGGCCGCGCTCGACCAAGTGGTGGCCGATTGGAACCACGCGGGCAGCACCTGGAACGCGGCGGCCCTGGCCGCCACCTATACCGGGGATGGCCTGCTGTTCGGCGGCCGCCCCGGCCACTTCGTGGGGCGCGCGGCCATCGAGGGCTACTTCGCCTCGTACGACGGCGTGATTCTCGCGGGCGCCATGCGCATGTCCGGCACCGAACTGCGCGTGCTCGCTGAGGGCTGCGTGCTGGCCCAGGGCACCGTGGATTTCGCCTTCACGCTCGCGGGCGCCGAACAGACGCGCTCCACCCTGCGCGCCACGCTGGTGCTGCGGCGCGAGGCCGGGCGCTGGCTGATCGCCGACCACCATTTCTCCCCCACACCCGCCGCGCCTCCGCTGGGAAAGGACTGAACCGTGACCGCACAGAACCCCGATGCCGAGGCGTTGCGCCGTCTGCTCTCCGGGCGCGCCACCTGCCGTGCCTACCAGCCCCGGCAGGTACCCGAGGACGTGATCCGCAGCATCGTCGACGTGGCGCGCGGCACCGCCTCGTGGTGCAACACCCAGCCCTGGGGCCTGACCATCACCTCGGGCGAGAGCACCGAGAAATTCCGCACGGCGCTCATGGAGCAGGTGCGCCAGCATCCCGGTCTGGAATCCGACTTTCCCTTCCCCGACGAATACAAGGGCGTTTATCTGGACCGCCGCCGCAAGGCCGGCTTCCAGCTCTACGAGGTGCTGGGTATAGCCCGCGGCGACAAGGAGCGGCGCGAGGCCCAGTCGTTCGAGAACTTTCGCCTGTTCGGCGCGCCGCACGTGGCCATTGTCACCGTACCGCAAGAGCTGGGTACCTATGGCGCCGTGGATGCGGGCGGCTTCGTCTGCTCCTTTCTGCTCTCGGCCCAGGCCCATGGCGTGGCCACCACGCCGCAGGCCGCTCTGGCCATGCAATCCAGGTTCATCCGCCGCTACTTCGGCATGCTCGAAGACCGTCGCGTGATTTGCGGCATCTCCTTCGGCTACGCCGACACGGCGCATCCGGTCAACGGCTACCGCACCGAGCGCGCCGGGGTCGATGACATCCTGAAGCTGGTTTGACATGACGCGCCCCGCCACACCCGCGCAGCAACTGCTGGGCGACATAGCCCCCGGCCTGGCCGACCTGACCGACGATGTCCTCTTCGGCCAGATCTGGGAGCGCCCCGGCCTGTCCAAGCGCGACCGCAGCCTCATCACCTGCGCCGCCCTGGTCGCCACCGGCAAGACCGAGCAGATGGGTGGCCACTTCCCGCGCGCCCTCGCCAACGGCGTGACGCGCGAGGAACTCACCGAACTCATCACCCACCTGGCCTTCTACGGCGGCTGGCCCAACGCCGTCTCGGCGGCGGTGCGCGCCCGCGAAGTGCTGGGCGCCAACGGCAGGCAGGATACGCGCCATGACGATCCTCGTTGACGGCCCCGCGCCCCACGTGCGCCGCCTCACGCTCGACCGCCCCGAGCGCATGAACGCGCTCGACGGCCCCACGCTGCAGGCGCTGAACGATGCGGTGCGCGATGCCGTGGCGGCGGGCGGCGAGGTCAAGGTGCTCGTCATCCGCGGAACGGGCCGCGCCTTCTGCGCGGGCAATGACCTGAAATGGCTGGCCAGCGGCGTATTGGCCGACCGCGCTGCCCATCAGCGCCACCAGGACCTGATGCAGGACACCTATGAACGCATCGAAGCCGCGCCGCAGATCGTCATCGCCAGCGTCAACGGCTTCGCCGTGGCGGGCGGCTTCGAGCTGGCGCTGGCCTGCGACCTGATCGTGGCCGACGAGGCCGCGCAGCTCGGCGACGAGCACATCCGCCGCAACCTGCTGCCCAGCGGCGGCAGCTCCCAGCGGCTGCCACGCAAGCTGGGCCTGCAGCGTGCCATGTACTACCTGGTCACCGGCCGCCGCATGACGGGCCGCGAGGCGGCGGCACTGGGCCTGGCCGCGCAGGCAGTGCCCGCTGACCAGTTGGACGCCGCCACGCTGCAACTGGCCCGGGACATCGCCCAGGCCGACGCGCTGGCCCTGGCCTCCATGAAGGAGATGGCGCGCAAATCGCTGGAGCTGCCGCTGGCGGATGGCCTGCGCCACGAGCGCTGGATGCAGCACCGCTACCGCACGCAATCGCCCGCGCTGGAGGCGGGGGTGCAGGGGTTTGCCCACAAGGCCTGAGCCGTTGGATTGCTATTGAAAAAAGAGCTTATCGCGCTTGATGGATAAGCGCGGGCGGCTCTTTTTTCTTGAAATAGTGTGCCCGCATCCGGCTGCAATCTTCTTTTTCCGGTGTACGGAACGTTGGCCATGGCCGCGTTGACCCGCCACCCGCCGGACCCGTCCAATGCATGCAACTACGCGGGCGGCTCGCCACCGCACCGGCATATCCATTCACGTTGTAAAGGAAACACCATGCGAGCCACGTTCCATCTGCCGGCAGTGTTGAAGATCGCCGCTGCCGCCTCGGTCCTGACTGCCGCGAACCTGGGCGCGGCGCAGACCATCAAGCTGGGACTGTCCGTGCCGCTGTCGGGCGCGGGCGCCAACTGGGGCAAGGGCTCCGAGTGGATGTGCGCCCAGGCCGCTAAGGAGGTGAACGCGGCCGGCGGCGTCAAGGTCAACGGCAAGGCCTACCAGTTCGAATGCGTGACCTACGACAACAAGTACAACGCCGCCGAGGGCGCCAAGGTGGCGCAGGCGCTGGTGGCGCGCGATGGCGTGAAGTTCGTGGCCGGCAGCATCGGCGTGGCGCCGGCGCGCGCGCTGCAGTCGCTCACGGAGCGCCGGGGCGTGCTGATGTTCACGGCGGCCTGGGGCAACAGCATGAAGGGGCCGAAGTTCCCGCTGACCTTCTCGCAGATGAACTCGCCCAACGAGATCGCCGAGCCGCTCATCACCCATGTGAAAAAGCTGCACCCCAACGTGAAGACGGTCGCCATCCTCAACCCCAACGACGCGACGGGGCAGGAGACCGAAAAGGTCGCCAAGGCCGCGTGGGAGAAGAATGGCGCCAAGGTGCTGGTGAGCGACTGGTACGAGCGCGGCACCAGCGAATTCCAGCCCATCGCCGCCAAGCTGAACGCGGCCAGGCCGGACCTGATCGACCTGGCCTCCACCCCGCCCGCCGATGCGGGCCTGATCTTCAAGGAGCTGAAGTCGCTGGGCTGGAACGGCGTGAAGGTGGTGGAAGTGGGCACGGGCGCGGACGGGCTGCTCGCCACCGGCAAGGACGCGGTGGAGGGTGCCTACCTGGGCGCCGCCGTGGCGCTGGACAGCATGACCGCGCACCAGAAGGAACTGAACGAGGGTGTTAAGAAAGCCACGGGCGAGAGCACCAACGCCATCCAGATCGGCTTCTACGACGCCGTGTGGGCCATCAAGGCCGCGATGGAGAAGGCGCAGAGCATCGAGCCCGCCGACGTGGCCAAGGCCATGCCCGCGGTCACGTTCAAGTCCTTCTACGGCGAGACGGGCTTTGGCGGCAAGGATGTGTATGGCAGCGACCAGCAGATGCGCCTGCCGGTGATCATTACCAAGCTGGTGGGCACCAACCTCCAGGAAGTGGGCCGCGTTCAGAAGTAGGGCGCCCACCGTGCAAGACGTTTTCCAACTGCTGTTCACGGCGCTGCAGATCAGCTCCGTGTACATCCTCTTTTCGCTGGGGCTGACCATCATCTTCGGCGTGCTGAAGGTGGTGAACTTCGCCCACGGGCAGTTCTTCACCTTCGGTGCGCTGGTGCTGTCGCTGGCGTTGAACGCGCTGGCGCCCCGCCTGGGCCACGGCTGGGCGGCGTATGCGCTGGCTGGCGCGGCGGGGCTGGCAGCGTGCCTGGCGGCGGGGCTGCTGGTCTACCAGTTCGGCTTCAAGCGGCTGGAGCGCGACATGATCGGCTCGTTCATCCTCTCGGCCGGGCTGGTGCTGCTGTTCGAGGGGATCATGCTCGAAGTGTTCGGCGGCGCGGTGCGGCCCGTGCCCGCGCTGCTGGAAGGCAATGTGGAGCTGCTCGGGCTGAACGTCTCCAGCCAGCGGCTGGTGCTGCTGGGCTTTGCCGTGGCGCTGACAGCGGCCATCATCGTGCTGCTGAACCGCACGCGCTTTGGCAAGGCGCTGCGCGCCGTCTCCATCGACCACGAGGCCGCCATGCTGCAGGGCATCGCCTACCGGCAGATCGCGCTGTACGGCTTCCTGATGGCCACCGGCGTGGCCGCCGTCGCGGGCATGCTGATCGCGCCCGTGGCGGCCGTCACGCCCACGCTGGGCGACTCGTACCTCGTCAAGGGCTTCATCGCCGTGGTGGTGGGCGGCATGGGCAGCATTGGCGGCGCCATCGTGGGCAGCGTGCTGATCGCGCTGCTGGAGTCGTTCGTCGGCTTCTACTTCGACCCGTCGATGGCCAACCTGGCGATCTTCGTGATCGTGATGGTGGTGCTGCTGGTCAAGCCGAAAGGGTTCTTTGGCAATGATTAAAAAGAATCTCGACCTGCCGGGCATCGTGGCCATCGGCGCCATCCTGCTGGGCTGCATCGCCTTCGGCGGCGGCTACACCGGCAACCTCGTGGTGTGGATGGCGATTGCGGCGGTGATGGCGTCCAGCCTGCGCTTTGTGCTATTGATCGGGGAGCTGAACTTCGCTTCCGCCGCGTTCTTCGGCATTGGCGCGTACTGCACGGGCGCCATCGTCAACATGGTGGAGCTGCCCTTTTTCGCCACGCTGGCGTTGAGCACCGTGCTGGCGCTGGCGGTCAGCATCGTGTTCGGCGGCATCACGCTGAAGGTGAAGGGGCCGTACTTCCTGCTGATCGGCTTCGCCTTCACCGAGGCCATGCGCATCTTCTACACACGCACCGAGCTGCTCGGCGGCAACTCGGGCTTGGTGGGCATCTTCCCTCCCGGGTGGCTCGATGCCTACTACCACTACTTCGTCACCGTGCTGTGCTTCGCGCTCATCCAGGGGCTGCTGGCCATCGAGCGCTCGCACCTGGGCAAGATCTTCATCGCCATCCGCGACAACGAGAACGTGGTGCGCAGCGTGGGCAACCGCGTTTTTCTCACCAAGGTGGTGTGCTTCGCCATCGCCTCGGGCGTGGCGGGGCTGGCGGGATCGCTGCATGCCTTTGCCAACAACGTCATCAGCCCGCTGGATTTCGGCTTCATGCTCTCGACCTTCGCGCTGGCCTATCTCAAGGTGGGCGGAGAGGACAGCCCGCTCGGCCCCGTCGTCGGCGCGGTGCTGCTGGTGGGCATCGCCAGCTGGGCGCAGAGCCTGGGTGGCAGCGAGCACATCCTGTACGGCGCGGCCATCGTGCTGTCGGTGCTGTTCATGCCCAAGGGCTTGATGGGGCTGCTCCAGCACGGGGGAGGGCGGTGAGCATGGCAGAGAAAAACACCCTTCTGTCGGGCCGCAACCTGTCCAAGCAGTTCAAGGGGCTGCTGGCGGTGTCGGGCGTGGACATCGACATCCACCAGGGCGAGATCGTGGGCCTGATCGGCCCCAACGGCGCGGGAAAGAGCACCACTTTCAACCTGCTCAGCGGCTTTCTGCCGCCGACCACGGGCCAGCTCACCATCGGCGGCGCCGACATGACCGGCGCCATGCCGGAGCGCATCAGCGCCCAGGGGCTGGTGCGCACTTTCCAGCACAGCAGCTACCTGCCCACCATGACGGTGGAGGACAACGTGCTCATCGGCGCCCTGGGCGGCACGCGCAGCGGCCGCGTGGCGCGCGCCGGGCAGGCCGAGGTGATCCGGCAGGCCATCGACCTGTTCGGCTTGGCCGAACAGCGCAACAGCATCGCCAAGAACTTGCCGCACGGGCTGCAGCGCCTCTTGAGCATGGCGATCGCCTTCGCCGCGCGGCCCTCGCTGATCTGCTACGACGAGCCGCTCACCGGCCTGAACCAGACCGAGGTGGCCGAGACGCTCAAGGTCTACCGCCGGCTCAAGAGCGAGTTCGGCATGTCCATCCTGCTGGTCGAGCACAACATGCGCGCGGTGATGAGCATCTGCGACCGCATCTACGTGCTGCACCATGGCGAGATCATCTTCACCGGCACGCCCGACGAGGTGAAGTCCAGCGAGGCAGTGCTCAAGGCCTACCTGGGGGAGGCGCATGACATCTGACAAGAATTTGGCGGTGCGCGACCTCACCGTGCACTACGGCGCCGTGCCCGCTGTCACCGGCGTGAGCCTGGAGGTGACGGCCGGCAGCATCGCCGCGCTGATCGGCGCCAACGGCGCGGGCAAGTCCACGCTGATCAAGGCCATCACCGGGCTGGTGAAGGTGCGGTCGGGCGAGGTCAGCTATGGCGGCCAGCCCCTCACCAACCGCGCGCCCAATGTCATCCTCGACCACGGCATCGCCCTGGTCCCCGAAGGCCGGCGCCTGTTCGGCAGCATGACGGTGCAGGAAAACCTGGAGATGGGTGCCTACCGCATCCAGGATGCGGCCAAGCGCGCCGAGCTGTTCGATACCTGCCTGCGCTACTTTCCCGACCTCAAGCCCAAGCTGCCCAGCGCCGCCAATTCGCTTTCCGGCGGACAGCAGCAGATGGTGGCCGTGGCGCGCGCGCTGATGAGCGCGCCCAGCGTGCTGCTGCTGGACGAGCCGACCATCGGACTCGCGCCTGCGTTCGTCAACGTCATCAGCGCCGTGGTGCGCGACATCAACAAACAGGGCGTGACCGTGCTGTTGGTGGAGCAGAACGCCGAGGTGGCTTTGCGCCTGAGCGATTACGCCTACGTGCTGGAGGCGGGCGCGGTGGTCAAGCATGGGCCGTCGCGGGAGTTCCTGAACGACCCGGACATCAAAAAGGCGTATCTGGGGCTGTGATCGCGCTGATCAAGCCACCGAGCGCCTGGAGGTAATGCCTCCATCCACCGTGACGATGGTGCCGCTGGTATAGGCTGAGCGCGGCGATGCCAGGAACACGAACAGGTCGGCCACCTCCGCGACCGTGGCGGCGCGCCCGAGCGGGTAGCCCGCCATCAGTTCACCGGAACGCCGCTCGTCGCCCAGCAGGCGGGCCGCGTGGTTGCGCAGCACCTTGGCGATGCGCTCGGTGGCCACCGGGCCGGGGTTGACGCCCACCACCCGGATGCCGTCCTCCAGGCTGCGCCCGCCCAGGGCGCAGGTGAAGGCCATGAGGGCGGCGTTGCCGGTGCTGCCCGCGATGTAGTTGAAGTCGGGGTTCTGGCCGCCATTGCCGATGTTGTTCAGGATCACGCCGCGGCGTCCCTCTTTGGCTCGTGCCTTCATGCCTGGGTACACGGCGCGCGTGAGGTCGATGTAGCCAAAGACCTTCAGCTCCCAGCCCTGGCGCCACTGCTCGGGGCCCACGTCCCACAGGTTGCCGCCCGGAATGGCGCCCGCGTTGTTCACCAGCACGTCGACGTCACCCGCGAAGCTGGCGATCTGCGCGATCGCGCCGGGCTGCGCCATGTCCAGCGCCAGCACGTCCACCCGCACGCCATGCGTTGTGCGCAGGGCAGCAGCCAGTGCTTCGAGCTTGTCGGCCGAGCGTGCCACCAGCGCCAGTTCACAGCCTTCGGCGGCGAAGGCCTTGGCCAGTCCTTCGCCGATGCCTTGGGACGCGCCGGTGATCAGCACGCGGTGGCCTGTCAGTTGCATGTCCATGTCTGTCTCCTGTTCTTGTGCGTGCGTCAGCGCAGCTTCTTCTGCACCGCGACGACCACCGCCGCCAGCATCGAGATCCCGCAGATCCACTGGTACAGCTGCTGGCCCGCCAGGAAGGTGGCCTGGGCTTCCATCGCGGCTCCGCCCGCCTCGCCCAGCTCGGCCGCCAGCGTGCCGAACTCGGCGGTGCGCGCATTCTGCAGCGACACCGCGGCTACGGCGGAGGCCAGCGAGACCATCATCTGCCGCATCACGTTCTTGGCCTGGTAGCCTTTGGCGAAGTGGGTGTCACCCAGCGCCTTCCAAGTGAGCGACGCGACCGGCAGCACCATCAGCACGCCGAACAGCCCCCGCACGGCCAGCGGCGGCAGCAGTGCCGCAAGCGGGGCATCCGCCCCCAGCCGCGACATCCACCAGGCGGAGGCGGCCATGCACAGGCAGCCCGTCATCATCATGGCGCGCTTGTTCGCGATCCGGGCGCTGTAGCGCAGGTACAGCAGCACTGCCGCGAGCGTGACCACGCCCGAGAAGCTGTTGAGCCATCCGGTAGTGAGCATCGGCAGGCGCATTCCTTGCTCGGCGAACTGGGGGAACAGGTAGTTACTGAAGTTGACGATGAAGTAGTACAGCGCGTACAAGCCCAGGCCTGCGAGGTAGCCTGGATGCGCGAGGTCGCGAAGATGCAGCAGCGGCTCGTCATGGCGCCACTGGTGTATCCCGAATAGGCCTAGCAGCGTGATGCCTACTAGCACTGTGAGCGCAAACTTCTCCGGGTGCGCAAGCAGCTGGAAGTCTGCCTCGCTGAGGCTCCACTGCAGAAGGCCAGCGGCCAGCAGGAACAGCAGTACCGGTGCGAGCGACCAGCGCACCGGCTCCAGGCTCTTGCCCAGGTGACGGGGCATCAGCCTGCGCACGCCAACGGCGAGCAGAACCACTGCCGGAAGCTGGATCCAGAACACCCAGCGCCAGCCTGCGGCATGCACCAGGTTGGCCGCTAGTGCCGGTGCCAGTGCGCCCGCGGCGAACACGGCCACCATGAAGGCGCGCGCCGCCAGTGGCCGTCGCTCGACCGAAAACAGTACGGGGATCAGCACCCGGGTGCTCAGAAAGAAGGCGCCGCCGCCCATGCCCTGCAGCATGCGTGCCGCGACCAGCGACGGCAGATTGTTGGCAATCGCGCAACCAATGTCGCCCAGGCCGAACAGCAGCAGCGCCAGCAGCAGGTAGCGGCGGTAGCCGAAATGGCGCGTCATCCACTGCTGCAGCACCACCATGAGCATATTGCCTACCGCATAGGCCATCTGCAACAGGGCGAAGTCCTGTGGCGCGGCATGGAGAGCGGCGAGGATGGGCGCCGCCGCGAACACGAACATCCCGTTTTCGAGGAACTCGATGCCGACCAGGCCGCCGATCAGCGCAATGGTCAGGTGCTGCCTGTGCCGGTGCAGCAGGCGTTGGTGGGAAGAGGTGTACATGGATGTCTTGTGGGCGGTCGGGAAGCATTGGCGCACGGAGGCGATGATCTGCGCAAGCACCGGCCGTTGCTTGTTCCGTGCGATGGAAATCGCCGGGTGGCGCGGATGGTTGCATGTGTGCCTGCGCGTGGCGCTGGGTGTGTCGATGGCAGGCGGGCAGCGTTTCTGCCAAGGTACGGAACAAAGGGCGTGGCGGCGTTGACCCGCGTGAGGCGTGGCCCGTCCAATGCGTGCAACGCGCAGACTGGCTCGGCGAAAAAGCCCGCATGCGCAACCCTTTCCTCAGGAGACACACGCGATGATCCAACGCCGCCGATTCACCCTGGCCGCCGCCTGCGCGGGCCTGCCCTTCATGGCTCGCGCTGCCGCCTATCCCAGCCAGCCCGTGCGGGCCATCGTCAGCAATGCGCCGGGCACGGGTACGGATATCACGGCCCGCTTTCTGGCCAACCAGATGGGCAAGAAATGGGGCCAGGCAGTGGTTGTTGACAACAAGGCGGGCGCGGGTGGTGTGCTGGGCACCGATTTGGTCGCCAAGGCGCCTGCCGACGGCTACACGGTGCTGTTCTCCACGGGGGCGCACTTCAGCCTGCCGGCGCTCTACAGCAAGCTCAATTTCGACGCCAGGGCCGATTTCATTCCCGTGGCCGCGTTTGCTCAGGCGCCCATCGTGGTCTTTGTGCCGGCAGATTCACCATTCAAGACCGTCCAGGACTTGATCGCCGCAGCAAAAAAAGCGCCGGACAGCCTCAGCTACTCCTCGCCGGGGCCGGGTACCTCGTCGCATCTGGCGGCGGTAATGATGACCAGCCAGGCCGGCATCCGCATGCTGCACGTGCCGTACAAGTCGGCCTCGCAGGCAGCGCTGGAAGTGGCCTCGGGCCAGGCCCAGGTGGGCTTCAATGGCACAGGGCCGACCCTGCCGCTGCTGCAGGCGGGCAAGATCCGCATCCTGGCCGTGAGCAGCCTCAAGCGCTCAGCCGCTTTGCCCCAGGTGCCAACGCTTGACGAATCGGGCTTGAAAGGCTACGACTTCGTCACTCCTATTCTTGCGCTGGTGCGCGCCGGTACACCCGCACCCATTGTGGCGGCCCTGGGTGAGGCATTGACGGTGGCGGCAGGCCTGCCCGAGTTCAAGGAGCTATGCCTGGCCCAGGGGCTGGACGTGTCCATCCAAGGGCCGGCCGATCTCAAGCTGGCAGCACCCAAGGAGTTTAACAAGGCCAAACATCTGATCGAGCTGGCTGGCGTCAAGGCGCAATGAATGGAGCAGTAATGGAACAAAGTGCCTGGGTTGGCCGTTTGCGAAACCTGCTGCGCGCTGGCGATACCCTGTGGTGGGGCCAGGCCACGGCCGAGCCGCTGACGCTCACGCGCGCCATCGTGGCGCACCGCCATGCGCTCGCGCAGGGCGGGCGGCTACGGGCATTCGTAGGCATCGGTGCGTCTGATACGTTGCAGGCCGAGCAGGCCGACGTGATCGACTTCTTCGGCTACGCCGCCAGCGGCCCGCACCGCGCGCTGGCCCAGGCGGGTGTGCTCGATATCTTGCCCAGCCACTACTCGCACATTCCGGGCCAGATCCGCGACGGCGTGCTGCCCGCTGAGGTGGTGCTGCTGCAGGTCTCGCCGCCCGATGAACAGGGCCGCTATAGCCTGGGCCTGGTGCACGAATACCTCACCGCCGCGCTGGAAAAGGCGCGCGTGGTGATCGGCGAGGTCAATCCCGCCGTGCCCTGGACGCACGGCAGCGTGCACTTGCAGGCCAGCGATTTCGCGCTGCTGGTCGATGCCGAGCACGCGCCCATCGACGCCGAAAGCGCCGCTCCGGGCCCCATCGAGCAGGCCATCGCCAGCCACATCGCCGCCCATGTGCAAGACGGCGCCACGCTGCAGGTCGGCATCGGCAAGATCCCCGAGGCCGTGCTGACGGCCTTGCGCAACCGGCGCGACCTGGGCCTGCACAGCGGCGCGGTCGGCGACGGCATCGCCTTGCTGGCCGAGGAGGGCGCGCTGACCAACGCCCGCAAGGGCCGCGACGCGGGCGTGGGCATCGCCGGCATCCTCATGGGCAGTGAGCGCCTGCGCCGCTGGGCACACCGCAACCCGGCACTGGCCCTGCGCGGCACCGATTACACGCACCACCCCGAGGTGCTCGCCAGCCTGAACCAGCTCACGGCCATCAACTCCGCCATCGAGGTGGACCTGACCGGCCAGGTCAACGCCGAGGTTGCGGGCGGCGTCTACGTGGGCGCCGTGGGCGGCGCGGTCGATTTCCTGCGCGGCGCCGCGCGCAGCCGGGGCGGCCTGCCCATCGTCGCGCTGCCCGCCACGGCCAAGGGCGCCACGCGCATCGTGGCGCAGCTGAGCGGTCCCGTGAGCACGCCGCGCTGCGACGCGGGCCTGATCGTTACCGAACACGGCGTGGCCGACCTGCGCGGCCAGACGCTGGCGCGCCGCGTGCGGCGCATGCTGGACATCGCCGCGCCCGAACACCGCGCCGGCCTGGAGCGCCAGGCCCATGACCTGCTGCGCCGTTGCGGCGCGGCCTTTGGATAGCAAAAACGATAGCTGCCTGCGCTGGATACATGAGCGCTGGAGGCATTTTTTACCTCAAACCCAGGAGATATCTTCCATGCCCCATGCCACCCGCCGTTGCCTGCTTGCCGCCGCCCTGCTGGCGGCGCTGGGCGCTCCCGGCCTTGCGCAGGCGCAAGGCGATGCCACGCCCATCCGCCTCGTCGTTGGCTACGCGGCGGGCGGACCGGTGGACCAGACGGCGCGACTGCTGGTCCCGCACCTGGCCAAGGAACTTGGCACGGCCGTCGTGGTGGACAACAAGGGCGGCGCGGGCGGCACGCTGGCCGGCGGCGAAGTGGCGCGCGCCAAGCCCGACGGCGCCACGCTGTGGCTGGCGGCCAGCCCCACCATCACCATCAGCCCCAACGTGATGCGCAAGATGGGCTTCGACCCGGCCAAGGACCTGATGCCCGTCGCGCCCGTGCTGAGCTACTACAACGTGCTCATCGCCCACCCGGCCCAGCCCTACAAGACCGCGCAGGAACTGGTGGCCTACGCCAAGGTGCATCCGGGCGCCTTGAACTATGGATCCTCCGGCGTGGGTTCGTCCAACCACCTGGGCGTGCTGCTGTTCTCCCACCGCGCCGGCATCGCGCTGAACCACATCCCCTACAAGGGCAACGCGCCCGCCGTGGCCGACCTGCTGGGCGGGCAGATCAGCATGATGATGGACATCGTGAGCACCGCCGCGCCCCACATCCAGTCCGGCAAGCTGCGCGCCATCGCCCTCATGGCGCCGCAGCGCAACCCCGCGCTGCCGGGCGTTCCCACCTTCGCCGAGGCGGGCCTGAAGGGGCTGGACATCGGCGGCTGGTATGGCGTGTACGCTCCCAAGGGCCTGCCCGCCGCGCAGGCCGCCAGGCTCAACAAGGCCTTCAACGCCGTGCTGGCGCGGCCCGAGGTGCAGGCCCGCCTGAAGGAACTGGGCTACGAATCGTGGACCGGCGCGCCCGCCGCGCTGGCTGAGCGCGCCGCCCAGGAGCGCGCCACCTGGGCCACCGTCACCAACGGCATCGAGGTGGACTGAAACCATGCCCGAACGCATCCACGAACTGCTGGACCGCTGGCTGGCCGAGGCTCCCCGGCGCCCCTTCATCCACCTTCCCGATCGCACGCTGAGCTACGCCGACCTGGGTGCGCTGGCCGATGCGCTGGAGCATGAACTGCGCGCCGATGGCGTGCGCCCCGGCGACCGCGTGCTGGTGGTGGCCGAGAACTGTCCCGAGCATGCGGCGCTGCTCATCGCCTGCAGCCGGGTGGGCGCGTGGTCCTGCGGCGTGAACGCGCGCATGGCGCCGGGCGAGGTGGCCGCCTTCGCCGCCAAGGCCGATGCGCGGGTGCTGTACTTCACGGCAGGCGTTTCATCCGCCGCCGCCGGGCACGCCGCCCGGCACGGGGCCACGCCCTCGTGCGTGGAGGGCATGCTGCGCAGCGCCGTGCGCGCCGATGCCGTGGCGGAACCGGAGCCGCTGGCCAGCGAGGTTGCCGCCATCATCTTCACCTCGGGAACCACCGGCGCGCCCAAGGGCGTGATGATGACCCACCGCGGCGTGCTGCACTTCGCGCGCGTCTCGGCCGAGTCGCGTGCGCTGGGGCAGTGCGACAAGGTCTATGCCTATGCGCCCATGACGCACATCTTCGGTCTGGGCACGGTGCTGCTGGCTTCGCTGCACGCGGGCGCGGCGCTGGAGATGCGCCCGCAATTCGAGCCCGCCGAGCTGTTCGATGCGCTGGCGCACTGCGGCGTATCGCAGGTGCAGGGGCCGCCCGCGCTGTTCGCGCGCCTGCTGCAATATTGCGCGGAGCAGAGCATCGCCCACCCCGTTGCGCCGCAACTGCGCTACCTCTACGCGGGCGCGGGTCCGCTGGACTTGGCGCTGAAAGCACGGGTCGAGGCCACTTTCGGCCAGACGCTGCACCACGGCTACGGCCTCTCGGAATACGCGGGCTCGCTGCACGCCACCCGCCTCTCGGAGCGGCGCGCGGACACCAGTTCCGGCTATGCTTTTCTCGGCGCCGAACTGCGCATCGTCGATCCCGCCACGGGAGAGGACCGGCCCACGGGCGAGTGCGGCGAGATCTGGCTGCGCGGCGTGGGCCTGATGCCAGGCTACTTCCGCGACCCGCAGGCCACGGCCGAGGTGATGCGGCCCGGCGGCTGGTACGCCAGCGGCGACCTGGGCGAGCTGCACGCCGACGGCGCGCTGTTCGTGGTGGGGCGCATCAAGGAAATGATCATCCGCTCGGGCTTCAACGTGTACCCCGGCGAGGTGGAGCAGGCGCTCAATGCATTTCCGGGCGTCGCGGCCTCGGCAGTGGTCGGCCAGAAGGAGGCGGACGGCAACGAGGCGGTGATCGCCTTCGTGGTGCCCGACCCCGCTCAGCCGCTCGACGAGGCCGAGCTGAAGGCCCATTTGCGCGAGCAGCTCGCCCCCTACAAGCGACCAACGCGCATCGTCGCCATCGATGCGCTGCCTTTCAGCGCCAATGGCAAGCTGATGCGGCGGCAGTTGCTCGAGCGCTTGTAGCTGCCTGTCCGGGGCAGGTTCAAGCCGCCGAAGGTCTGGCGGCAGGCGCCCCTGCGGCGGCTGCCAGCAGGAACTCGGGCACCGGAGCCGAGCGGCGGGTGTTCATGTCCACGGACAGCAGGCACGCCTCGACCATGGCGATCGGGTTGCCCTGCGGGGTGCCGAGGTAGTGCGCGCTGGCGAAGGACTTGCCCTGCGCCTGCAGCAGCCATGAATGCGAGTGGATGCCCATGCCTGCCGGGGCCTGGCCCAGCAGCGTGGTGCGCACCTCCACCGCCATCCGGCCCAAGCCGGTTTCGGTGGTGAACCGGGGCGAATAGCCCAGGAAGGCGTGGTAGTCGTAGATGGCGTAGCTGGCATAGCGCAGCAGTTCGTCGAACATCAGCGCGCCGGTGTGGTCGTAGGCCTCGGGCCGCAGGATGCCCAGGTGGGCGCTGCGGGCTTCCACAGGAGCGTCCTGGGCCACCGATGCCTCATGCGTCAGTCCGCGCGGCAGTGCCAGGGCCACGGCCATTTCGGGTACCTGGGGCAGGTGCCGGCTGGCGCGGCCGGGCAGATCCAGTGCCGTGGCTGACAGCCTGCCGTCGCTCTCCAGCAGGTGCACGATGGCGCCGTCCCAGCGACCGCCCTGGATGGCGACCGAGCGCACGAGTACCGCGGCGCCACAGAGCAGTTCACGGTGGAAACGTGCATGCCGCGACCGGATGACGGAGCCGCCAGGATTGCTGTCGCCACCGAGCATGGCAATGGTTTCGGCGGCGTTCTGGAACGCGCGCATGTAGAACCGGGTGTTCCAGTGCCCGTTGTGGTCGCACTCCCAGGCGTCCACGCGCGTGATGTGGCTGGTGTAGCCGATGTCGTTGGGAGTCATGGTGCATCCTGCATTATTGAACCGATGTCTTTTTTAGCAGCGCGCGCAGGCGCTCGTCGTCCTGGCCGATGCAGGGCGCCGAATCGAGCGGTGGCGGGCGCTGGCGGTCGAACGACAGCGGCACGCCCACCAGGGCGATCTCGTCATCGCTGGCCTTGCCCAGGATGCCCAGCGCCTGGGTCTGCGCGTGCGCCACCAGCTCGGCCGTGGTCTGAACGGAGGCGCAGGGCAGGCCATAGCCGTCCAGGTGCTTTTGCCAGTAGGCGCGCGTGTGCTGCTTCATGCGCGCGCCGATTAGGCCGTCGATCTCCTTGCGGTGGGCTAGGCGCGCGTTGTTGGTGGCGAACCGGGGATCGGTGGCCCATTCGGGGTGGCCCAGCGCCTCGGCCAGCCGCGCGAAGAGCCGGTCGTTGGCGGCGCTGAGGATGGCATGGCCGTCGGCCGCCTCGTAGGCGCGGTGCGGCACGATGAAGGCCACGCCCGAGCCATGGCGCCCGCCCGGCTCGCCGTCGGCCGCATAGTTGGCGATGCCGACCGTCATCCAGGCGATGGCGGTCTCCAGCAGCGAGCTGTTGACGGTGGCGCCTACCTCTTTGACGGGACTGCGCTCGCGACGCAGCAGCGCCGAGACGATGCCGATCACGGCCCACATGCCGGTGCCGAAGTCGACGATGGACACGCCCGCGCGCACCGGCGCCTGGCCGTCCTCGCCGGTCAGCGTCATGATGCCCGCGAAGGCCTGCATCAGCGGGTCGTAGCCGGGCAGCTGGTTCAGCGGGCCGACGTGGCCGTAGGCGCCGACTTCGCAGACCACCAGCTCGGGCTTGCGCGCGCGCAGGCTGTCGGGGTCGAGCTGGTACTGGCCGGCGCTGCCGGGGCGCAGGTTGTGCAGGAAGACATCGGCATGGCCGGCGATGAGGTCGTGCAGCGTGGCCAGCTGCACCGGGTCCTTGATGTCCAGGCAGATCGAGCGCTTGCCGCGGTTGAGCGCGTGGAAGGCGGCGCCGCTGCCCCTCCACTGGCTGGGCCCCCAGCCGCGCGAGGAGTCGCCCGAGGGGCGCTCCACCTTCCAGACCTCGGCGCCCAGGCCGGCGAGCACATGGCCGGCGAAGGGGGCGGAGGCGCTGTCGCCGAGCTCGACCACGGTGATGCCTGCCAAAGGCAGGTCGGATCGCTGGTCGTCTTGCATGTCTGTCTCCTTGATTTTTAATCCAAATGCCATCGAGCACTTATGCAGCAAGCGCGAATAGCTATTATTTTTGCATCTTCTGCGCCTGGATGGCTCCCCCCGCCTGCACTAGGTGTCGCGCCTGTTCCTGCGCCATGCCGTATTCGGTCAGCAGCTGCACGGTGTGCTCGCCCAGGCGCGGCGCGGGGTAGCGTTGCTCGGGCGCGCTTTCGCTCCAGCGCTGTGGTATGCCCAGCATGCGCAGCAGGCCCTCGCTGGGGTGCTGCTGCATCTGGAAGAAATCAACCGCCTGCATGTGCGGGTCTTGCAGCAGTGTGCCGGGGGTGTTCATCTCGATGACCGGGATGTCGGCCTCGGTCAGCAGGCGCAGCCATTCGGCGGTGCTGCGGGTCTTGAACGTGTCGGCCAGGAACTGGTACAGGTAGGCGATGTTCTCGGTGCGCCCGTAGATGGTGCCGTAGCGCGGGTCTTCGGCCATGTCGGGGCGGCCGACGGCCAGGAAGAAGCGCTGCCAGTGGCGGTCGTTGTAGATGTTGACGCCGATGTAGCCGTCCAGTGTTTCGTAGGGCCGGCGCTCGGCGCTCATCATGCGCGCATAGCCCCAGTCGCCGATCGGCGGCTCGAAGCTGTGGCCGTACAGATGGTCGCCCAGCACGAAGTGGGCGAAGGTCTCGAACATGGGCACCTCCACCGACTGGCCGTGGCCGGTCTTCTCGCGGTAGTACAGCGCCATGGCCACGGCATTGCAGCTGGCCATGCCCACCAGGCGGTCGGCGATGGCCGTGGCCACGTAGGTCGGCGGCCCCACCTTACGGGCCTGCAGCACTGGCATGCCCACGGCGGCCTGGATCAGGTCGTCATACGCGGGCCGGTCGGCATACGGGCCGTTCTGGCCGAAGCCGAAGGCGCCGCAGTAGATGATGCGCGGATTGATCTTCTGGACGTCTTCATAGGCCAGGCCCAGCTTGGCCATGGCCTTGGGTCGCAGGCTGTGCAGCACCACGTCGGCCGATTCGATCATGCGCCGCAGCGCCTGCGCGGCCTCGGGGTGCTTGAGGTCGAGCACCGCGCTGCGCTTGTTGCGGTTCAGGTGCAGGAAGATGGCGCTCATGCCCGGGTTGCGGCAGGGGCCGACGCCGCGTGTCGGGTCGCCCGCGGGCGCCTCGATCTTGCAGATGTCGGCCCCCATGTCGGCCAGCAGCAGAGAGGCATACGGACCCATGAAATTCGAGGTCAGGTCCAGCACCCGCACCCCGGTGAGTGGTCCAGCCATGGCGATGCCTCCCTTATTCCGGTTGGATGTTCAGGGACTTGAACAGGCGTTGCCAGACCGCGACCTCCTCGCGGATGTCCTTGGCAAAGGCCCCGGGGGACGAGGCTGCCACGGAGGCGGTGAGCTTGTCCTCCATCTGCTTGCGGAATTCCGCGTCCTCGAAGACGGCCGCCACGTCGCGGTTGATGCGCTCGACCACCGGCGCGGGGGTGCCCTTGGGTACGAAAAAGCCTGTCCACAACTGGGGCAGGTAGCCGCTGTAGCCCACGGCCTCCTGCAAGGTGGGCACCTCGGGCAGGTCGGGGTAGCGCTGCGTGCTTATGGCCGCCAGCGGCACCATGCCGCCATTGGCGAAGTAGGGCCGGATTGAGGCCGGGTTGTTGACGATGAACTGCGCATCGCCGCGCATCACGGCCATGTTGGCCTCGTTGACGTTGTTGAAGTTCACTCCCGTGTACCGGGCCCCCAGCTGCTGGTTCAGGATGGCGTAGGTCAGATTGAACACCGACGTGGGGCCTAGGCCCGCGAAGAAGAGCCCCTGCTCGCCCTTCTTGCTCAGTGCCACCAGGTCCTTGAGCGTCCTGGCCTGCTTCGCGGTCTCGCCGTTGACGGCGATGACGAACTGGTAGTTCAGCACCTTGCGTACCGGCACCAGGTCGGTCAGCGGGTCGAAGCGCACGCCCTTTTGCGTGTACTTGGGAAGGAAGGAGCTTTGCGTGCCCAGCAGCAGCGTGTGGCCATCAGTGGCGCGCACCACATGCTCGGTGCCCACCACGCCGCCCGCACCGGGCTTGTTCTCGATGACCACCGGCTGCTTCCAGCGCTGCTCCAGCCGGGGCGCCATCAGGCGCGCCAGCGTGTCGCCGGACGAGCCCGGGCCGATGGCCAGCACGATGCGCACCGGCTTGGTCGGCCAGTCCTGCGCGGCGGCAGGCAGCGCAGCGGTGGCTGTCCATGCGGCCAGCGCGGCCAGGCCCAGGCGCATGCACAGCCGCCGCTGCCGATGGAGGGGGGGGTTCTTCATGTCTTGTCTCCTGTGTTGTCGGATGCTTACCCGGCCGCATCGAATACGGGCAATACCTGTTCGCCGCGCTGCAGGTAGCGCACCTGCACGCTCTGGCCGATGCGCATGTCCCCGGGCCGGCCATTGATCTGGCTGAACAGGTAGTAGCCCTCGGCCATCTCGATGAAGCCCACGGTGTAGGGCGCGATGGAGGCCCATGCCTTGGTGGGGCCGCGCATCACGGTGCTGAAGGAATAGACCGTGCCGCGCCCGGCGGATTCGCGCCACTCCAGCTGCGCCTTGTCCGCTCCGCAGTGCGGGCAGTACGAGTGCGCGGGCCACACGGCCAGCTGGCAGCCGTTGCAGTGCTGGTAGGTCAGGCGCTCTTTCTTCAGGGCCGCCCAATAGGGCTCGGCGTCGAGCTGCGCATAGGGCTGGGGCCAGCCGTCGACGTAGTGGATTTCGCTCATCGCAGGGCTCCTTCAGGCTGGGTTGGCAAGAATGGTCACGGCGCCCGCGGCGAGCATGCCGCCCGCCCCCTGCACCAATACCGTCTTGGGCCGCTTGCGCGGTACGCCACCCAGGGCCTGGCCGCGTAGCTGGCGTATGGCTTCCACGTAGCTGTCCATGTTGCAGGAGATGCCTGGCTGGCCGAACGACAGCCAGCCGCCGTTGGTATCGGTGGGCAGGTCGCCGTCGATGCCGGTGCGGCCCTCGCGGTAGACATCGATGCCGCGCCCCTTGGGGGCAAAGCCGAGGTCTTCCATCACGATGGGGCCCATGTGGGCAAAGTTGACGGAGATCTGCAGCATGTCGATGTCCGCCGGTGTCAGGTCCGATGCCGCATAGGCCTGGCGCGCCGCCTCGGCCGTGGCCGTGGTGGTGAGGTTGGGGAACTGGCCCAGGCTGGCGTAGCGGCAGGAGCGCATGTTCATGCGGTCGGTCAGATATTCGTGCGTGGAGGCCGAGCCATAGCCCATCACATGGATGGCGCCCGGCACGCCGCGCGCCTTCTCCACCGAGGTGACGACCAGCGCGCCGCCCGTGCCGCCGCCCCAGGTGGAGCACATCCAGCGCCGCAGTGGCGTGGCGACGTAGGGCGATGCCAGCACCGTCTCGCGGTCCACCTCGCCAAAGCGCGCCTTGGCCGCGTGCGGATGGCGCACGCCCCAGCGCTGGTTGGCGATGGCCACTTCGGCCAGGTCCGCCTCGGTGATGCCGAACTCGTGGAAGTAGCGCTGCGCCGCGATGCCGTAGAGCGCCGGGATGATGGGCCCATAGGGAATCTCGAACTGCGGATCGGCATCGGCCTCGGCGCCCATGGCCACGGCATCGACGAACAGTTCCGTGGCATCGCTTTGCAGGCACAGCACATAGTCGGCGCGGCCAGCGGCGATCATCTGCGTGGCCATGGCGACCGAGGCCGTCAGACCCGAGCCGTGCATGGTCAGCTCGGTGTCGAGCGTCACCGGCATGTGCATGTGCGAGATGAAGATGTTGCTCCACTGCGAACGCTTGTCGGCCCAGGGCGATCGGCCGGTGAACACGGCGTCGATCTGCTCCTTGCGGATGCCCGCGTCGCGCAGCGCGTGGTTGGTGGCCTCCACGGCCAGTTGCATGGGGTCCTTGCGGTCGGCGCGCGACGCATAGGCATCGCCCATGCCGACGATGGCCGCCACGGGTTGGCGTGACATGGCTGCTTCCTTTTTGCTTTGAAAAAAATAGCTGCCAGCGCTTGATGGGAAAGCGATGGAAGCCGATTCTGTTTGTATTCCTTACGCCGCCTTGGGCGCGGGCAGCGTCGAGGCGATCAGCGCATCCAGGTCTTCGCGCTTGCGCAGCATCAGCAGGCTCCACTCGCCTTGCTGCACGATGTCGCCGTCCTGGTTCAGCACCTGGATCAGGAACTTGATCACGCCGTACTTCTCGTCCTTGACCTTCTTGCCGATCACAGTGGCGCGGGCGAACACGGTGTCGTCGATCAGCACGGGCTTGAGGAAGCGCATGTTGTCGATGCCGTAGTTGGCCTGGATGCCCAGGCCGAACTGGATCAGCCCGGTGGCGATGGAGTAGGTGAGGGCGCCTTGCACCAGGCGCTTGCCGAAGCGCGTCTTGGAGGCGTAGAGCGTGTTGGAGTGGATGGCGATCCAGTTGCCGGTGAGCGCGCAGTAGTTCACCACGTCGGTCTCGGTGATGGTGCGCCCGCCGGAGTTGAAGACCTGGCCGTCTTGCAGCTCGTCGAAGGTCTGGCTGATCTGGTTGTTGATGAGGCTCATGCGTATCTCCTGTTGTATTCGTGGATGCGGTAGGGGCGCGCTCCCGGAGCGGACGTTCCGGAAGCGGGGTGCGGATGCGCCGGTTTACAGGCGCAGCGACTTGGCGATGATGGTCCGCTGGATCTGCGAGGTGCCGCCGCCGATGGTGCACTGGATGGATTCGCGCAGGTAGCGCTCCATGTCGGCCTCGGGCAGGTTGGCGAAGCCACCGAGGATCTGCATGCCGTCGAGCGCGCACTGCTTCAGGGTTTCGGAGGCGAACAGCTTGGCCATCGACGTTTCGGTCGGCGCGGGCTTGCCCTCGGCCTTCATGACGCCGGCGCGATAGACCAGCAGGCGGGCCGCATCGACGCGGGTCTGGTCTTCTGCCAGCATGTGCTTGAGCACCTGGAAGTTGAAGATCGGCTGGCCGAACTGCGTGCGCTGGTGCGCATAGCGGTTGGCGTTGTTCACGGCTTCCTGCGCGTTGCCCGTGTAGGCGGCGGCGACGGCGCAGCGCTCGAGCTCGAGGTGGTTGAGGATGATCTCGTGGCCTTGGCCTTCCTCGCCGAGGATCATGTCGCCGGGCACGATGACGTTGTCGAGGAAGATTTCGGTCGTGCCGGTCGCGTGGCGCGACAGCGTGGGCAGCTTGTTAATGACCAGGCCCGGCGTGGTGTTCGGGATCAGCAGCATGGATAGGCCGCCATGCTTGTTGTTCATGTCGGTGCGCACCAGCATCGCGATGACGGTGTCCTTGGCCTGGGCGCCCGAGCAGAACATCTTCGCGCCGTTGACGACCCAATCGCCGTTCGCGTTCTTCTTGGCATGGGTCTTGGTGGCGAACACGTCCGAGCCTGCATCGGGCTCCGTCATCGACACCGAGAAACGGATTTTTCCTTCGATGAAGGGCTTGACGTACATCTCCTTTTGCTTGGCCGAGCCGTACTTGGCGATGTTCATCGCGGTGAAGGTGGGCACCAGGATGGCAGCGGCGAAGTCGAAGCCATACTTGCCCAGGCCCTCGGCCATCAGCACGTAGTCGAAGATGTTGCCGCCCACGCCGCCTTCTTCTTCGGAGAACAGCAGGCCCAGCCAGCCCTGCTGGGCGATCTTTTCATAGGCTTCGTAGGGGTAGTCGCGGTTCTGGTCGCACTTGCGGATGTATTCGCAGGTGATCTCGTTGTCCATGAACTTGTTCACGGTGTCGAGCCACAACTGCTGCGATTCGTCGAGGAAATTGGCCATCTCGTTGCTCCTTCGGGCGGGTGTTTGACAGCCCGAAGGTTAGGCAGGAGGGGCGTGCAAACCAAGTTGCAAATTTCGAAATGCCATTTCGACGGCGGCGAAGTAGGTGCGAGGTTGAGGCCGGCGCGGCTCAGGACAGCGCCGCGGACGCAGCCAGCTCGCGGAATTGCGCGATGCCTTCGCGGTGCACGCGCTCGGCCTCGGCCAGGCCGATGGGGGTGGCAGGCTTCTGGCTGAGCGCGCGCAGCGCGGTCTGGACCGCCGGGTCCTGGAGCGATTCGCCCAGGGCGCGGTTGAGCACTTCGAGGATGGCCTGCGGCGTGCCCCTCTTGACGTAGAAACCGCCGGCGATCGAGATGGCCATGTCCTTCACGCGCGGGGTCTCCGCGATCGCGGGATAGGCCGGCCGCTCGGGAATGCGCTCCTGGCTCAGCACGGCCAGGATCTTGATCATGCCCTTCTTCTGGAACTCCTCGTGCTGCGCGAGGTAGGGAATGATGTAGAAATCCACCTCCCCGGCCAGCAGCGCCTGGTCGGCGGGGCCTCCGCCTTTGTACGGAACGTGCAGCATCTCGATGCCGGTCATCCGGGAGAGCCGGCTGGCGAGGAGGTGGTAGATGGACCCCGGTCCGGTGCTGGCGTAGGTCAGCGGCTTGCCTTGCCGGGCCATTTTGTCGGCGTAGGCAAGGAATTCTTCCACCGAGCGGACCGGCAGCCCCTTGCGCGTGATCAGCACAAGCTCGGGCCGGCTGATCAACTGGACCAGCTGGAAGTCGTCGCCGCGGAATTTCACGGACGCAATGCTGCTGGCTGCCAGTTCCAGCTCGGCCAGCGAACCCCGGTACAGATGGTAGCCATCGGCGCGTTCGTTCATGATCTTCTGCGCGGCAATGGTGCCGCTGGCCCCCGCGATGTTCTGCACCACCACTGGCTGCCCCAGCTTGGCCGACAGTGTCGGGCTGACGGCGCGGGCCGTGCTGTCGCCGCTGCCGCCCGGGGGATAGGGGATGACCAGGGTCACCGGCCGGCTTGGATAGGTGTCGGCCCGCGTGGGGCCGGGCAGCCAGGCCGGCAGGGCGCCGGCGCTCAGCAGTTGAAGGAATTGGCGCTTCGTGGGATGCATGGTGTTTGTCTCCTTGGGGCAGGCTCTTATCGGTTGGCCGCCTTGCGCAGCGGCGGCGGCAGTACGTCGGCGGGAATCGGGCACTGGTAGGCCACGCCGCGGCGGCGCTCGATCCAGTGCCGGCGCGCCGCCTCGATGTGCGCTGGCTCCTGGAACAGGTCGATGGCCGTGGCGGCCAGGGTCTTGGCGGCCAGCAGCATGCCCTTGTGCGCGATGCCGGTCTTGCCCTGCGTGACCCATTGCCACGAATGCGGGCTGGTGCCGAAGGCGAAGCAGGCCGTCATGCACTGCGCCGTGGGCGTCACCCAGCTCACATCGCCCACGTCGGTAGAGCCGTGCATGGGCGTGACGATGCGCTGGTCGTACTCGTCCACCGTGTCGAACAGCGGCTTGGGGTCGCGCCAGGCGGCCGTCAGCCAGCGGCCCAGGGCCTCGTGCTCCTCGGGCTTGGTGGTCTTCACCAGTTCACTGGCGTAGGCTTGGTCCCGGGAGTCGTAGCGCGGCGCCCCGAGGCGCTTGAGGTTCTCGTACATGAGCTGGTTGAGCGGGTCGTTGAGCACCATGTTCGAGCAGCCCGAATGGAAGCGCACCTGCACCTGGCAGCCGCTCATCAGCGCCGCGCCATTGGCGATGTCCAGCACCCGCTGGTACAGCGCATCGACCTCGTGGTTGTGCGGCGCGCGGATCATGTACAGCGCCTCGGCGCTGGCCTGCACCACGTTGGGGGCCAGGCCGCCCGCATCGGTGATGGCGTAGTGCACCCGTGCATCCGTGGGCATGTGCTCGCGCAGGAAGTTGACGCCGATGTTCATCAGCTCCAGCGCATCCAGCGCGCTGCGGCCCAGGTGCGGCGACGAGCCGGCGTGCGCCGCCACGCCGGTGAAGCGGAAATACGCCTGCTTCACCGCCAGGAAGCTCATGTTCTTGACCGTGGTGATGGGTCCCGGGTGCCAGGTGAGGGCGGCGCTCAGGTCGTCGAACAGGCCGTCGCGCGCCATGAAGGTCTTGCCGTAGCCGCCTTCCTCGGCCGGGCAGCCGTAGAAGCGCACCGTGCCGGGCGTGCCGGTGCGCTCCAGGAACTCCTTGACGCCCACGGCCGCCAGGTGCGCGGCCGTGCCCAGCAGGTGATGGCCGCAGCCATGGCCGTTGCCGGACATGATTTCGCTCGATGGGCGGCATTCCAGCGCCTGGCTTTCCTGGCTGAGCTGCGCCAGCGCATCGAACTCGCCCAGGATGCCGATGACCGGGCCGCCGCTGCCGGCCTCGGCCAAGAAGGCCGTCGGAATGCCGGCGACGCCTTCGGTGATCCGGAACCCCGCCTGGCGCAGGTATTGGATGTGGGCGGCGGCGGAGTTTTGTTCCTGGTAGCCCAGTTCGGCAAAGCTCCAGATCCTGTCGGAAAGCGCGGTGTAGGCGGGGGCTTGCGCGTCGATGAAGTCTTCGGTGGCAGCGTGCATGGGGGCTCTCGTTGTGGGTGACGCACAGGAGTCTGGATAAAGTCGACTGTTGCATCAATGACAGAAGTGGTGGATATTTGTTGCGTAATCAGGCAACACATGAATCCCATGCCCAATGCTTTGGATGGCCGGCTCGATGCACGCTTGGCGCATTACTTCCTGCAAGTGCTCGACAGCGGATCGGTACGCGGCGGCGCCGAGGTGCTGGGTGTGGATCCATCCGTGGTGAGCCGCGCCGTCAGCACGCTGGAGCAGGAATGCGGCGCCTGCCTGCTGGAGCGCAAGGGGCGTGGCGTGCAGCCGACCGATGCCGGTGCGCTGGTGGCGGACTACCTGCGGCGCCAGCTGAGCCAGAAGCGCCAATTGCTGGAGCAGCTCGACAGCATCCAGAAGGTGCAGCGCGGCCATGTGGATCTGATGGCGGGCGAAGGTTTCGTGGACTGGCTGATGCAGCGCGTGCTGCATGGCTTCATGGCGCGGCATCCGGGGATCACCGTGGATCTGTCCATCGGCCGCACGGACGAGATCGCCCGCCGGGTCGTGGAAGACCGCGCCCATATCGGCATCGCATTCCAGCCGCCCAAGGACGGGCGGCTTCGCTCACACCATTCGCATTCCTATCCCATCCAGGCCCATGTGCTGGATTCGCATCCGCTGGCGCAGCGCACGCCGCCGCTGGACCTGGCCGACCTGCTGCCCTATCCGGGCGTGGCCATGCACCATGGCTTCGGCCTGCAGCAGCATATCGAGGCGGCCCAGACCGTGGAGGGGGTGCGGCTGAACACGGTATTCACCACCAGCTCCTTCAATGCCATGAGCCATTTCGTTCTACTGGGCCTGGGCTACGTGCTGTCGTCGCGCCTGCTGGCGGTGCCGCAGGCGGCACAGGCCCGGTTGGTCAGGCTGCCGATGAAGAATCCCATCCTGTCGCAGGGGCGGGTCCACGTGATCTCGCGCCATGGCCGGGTCCTGCCGCCCGCGGCAGGCATTTTGCTGCGGGACATCGTTGGCGGCATCGACTCGTATGCATCGGCCGGCACCGGCGCGCCTTGATCAGGGGGCAGCGCCTGTCGCCGCATCGGCCGGCCGGCTCATCAACTGCGCGAGCAGCGCCTGGGCGGCAGGCCCCAGGCTGCGTTCGCGCGGCGTGGCGATCTGCACGATGCGCCGCGCCCAGGTGTCCGAAAGCGGTATGGCCAGCACGCCGTCCAGCCGCGTCTGCATCACCGAGCATTCGGGCTGCACCGTCACCCCCAGGCGCGCCTGCGCCAGGCTCATGGCCACGCCGGTGCTGCGCACGCAGTACTTGGGCTTGTAGGCGACGCCGAGCTTGCGCGCCGCGTTGGAGAACGCCTGCTGCATGACCGAGACGACGATGAGGTCGTGCGCCACCAGGTCCTTGAACGACACGCTGGCGCGCCCGGCCAGCGGATGTGCCTCGGGCACGACGGCCACCATGCGGTCGGTACGGTAAGGCGCGACCTGCACGCCTTCCAGCTGCAGCCCCGGGGCGAGGGCGAACACGCCGATGTCCGCATCGCCCTGCTGCACGGCCTGCACGATCTCGGTGTTCTCCAGTTCGCGCACCACCAGGTCCACCATGGGATAGTCACGCGCGAAGTCGCCCAGTTCGCGCGAGAGGAAGGGCACGAAGATGGAGCGCGCCGAGGCCACGAAAACCTCGCCGCGCACGCCTTCGCTGAAGGCCGTGACCTCGTCGCGCATCGCGTCGAGTTCGGTAAAGAGCTTGCGGATGTAGCGCACCACCACCTGGCCTGCGGCAGTGGGCGCCACGCCCTTGGGCGTGCGTTCGAGCAACTGGATGCCCGCGATCTCCTCGAAGTCCTGGATGCGCTTGGTGGCGGTGGAGGCCGCAATGTTCTCTCGGATCGCCGCGCGCCCGATCTGCTGCTCTTCCACGGCCGAGAGGAACAGCCGTAGCGTGAAAAGGTCGGTCTGGCGGATGAAATGAAGGCGGTTGAAGGTCATTATGTGCCAAGCATACCGGCCGGGCGTGCAGTCGGTCGATCCAGGACTGCCTCCCTCGAAAAAGACTGCATGGGCCTGGGGCTTCGAGCTTCTCGAATCGCCGCTTCGAAATTCCCCACTTGGACACGCTGCGCGCTTCACTGAAGATTTGACGGTAATACGGACATGAGAGGAGACACGCACCGTGAAGAAATTAGCAAGCATCGTGGGCGCGGCGCTGTCTGCTGCTTGTGGACTGTGGCCCCTGGCCGGCGCCGCCCAGGCTTTCAAGGCTCCCATCAAAGTCGTTGTGCCCTATGCGGCGGGCGGCGGCACCGACGTGCTCGCGCGCCTGCTGGGGCAGGGCCTGTCCAGGGAGCTGGGGCAGAGCGTCGTCGTCGAGAACAAGCCGGGCGCCAGCGGCCAGATCGGCACCCAGTCCGTGGCAGCGGCGGCGCCCAATGGGGCCACGCTGCTGTTCACCGTCGATCACTCGCTGATCACCGTGCCGCTGACCATGCCCAGCGCCAAGTACGACGCCGAGGCGGGCTTTACCGCGCTGGGCCAGGCCGCGCGCTCGGTATGGACGCTGAGCATTCCCGCAAGCACCCCCTACAGGGATTTCGCCGGCTTCGCCGCCGCCGTGAAGGCCGAGGCGCCGCTGCGCTCCTTCGGCGTACCGTTCACGGGCGGCGCCCCGACGCTGATCGGCCAGGCCCTGGGCCGCCATTGGGGCGTGGCCATGGAGGCCGTCGCGTTCAGCGGTTCAGGCCCGGTGATCCAGAACGTCATGGCCGCGCAGGTGCCGGCCGGCATCACGGGCATGCCCGAGGCCATGGCAGTGCACCGCTCGGGCAAGGCGCGGGTGGTGGCTGTCTCGGGCGCCGAGCGCACGCCGCTGCTGCCCGATGTGCCGACCTTCAAGGAACTGGGCATCGCCGGGCTGGAATTCCACACCTTCCTAGGCTTCTTCGCACCCAAGGGCCTGCCCAAGGACACGGCGCAGGAATTCAACGCGGCACTGCGCAAGGTGCTGGCTGACCCGGTCGTGCTCGACAAGCTGGGCGGCATGTCGCTGCAGCCCGCGCCGACCACGCTGGCCGAGGCCCGTGACGAGGTCGCAGCGATGGAGCGTTTCTGGGAAAAGGCGCTGGGCGCCCCCCAGCGCTGAGAATTTTCCAGGAGCCAGCCATGACCTCGCGCCGATCCTTCCTCGCCAGCCTGCCCGCCGCCGGCGCCTTGCTGGCCTCGCGTGCATTCGCCCAGACGCCGTGGCCTGACCGCCCGATCCGATTCATCGTCCCGGTCGCGGCGGGCGCGGGCACGGATCTGGTGGCGCGCCATGTGTCCGTGGCGCTGACCAAGCTGTGGAATGCTCCCTGCATCGTCGACAACAAGCCCGGCGCGGGCGGCGCGGTGGGCACGGACTACGTGGCCAAGGCCGCGCCGGATGGCGCCACGCTGCTGTTCACTTTCTCGGCCCACTACACCACGCCGCTGGTCGATAAGACGCCCTACGACCCGGTGGCCGACTTCGAGCCCGTCGCCCGCCTCGCCAGTTCGCCGCTGTTCATGGTGGCGGCGCAGGACTCGCCCTTCAGGAGCGTGGCCGAAGTGGTCGCCGCGTCCCGGCGCGCGCCGGGCTCCGTTACCTACGCCTCGGCAGGGCAGGGCACGCCCTCGCACATGGGCGGCGCGCTGCTGGAATCCATCGCCGGCATCCGTATGGTGCACACCCCGTACCGCAACGGCTCGCAGGCCATGATCGAAACCGGCAACGGCCAGGTCAACGTGGCCTTCTCGGGCGCGGCGGCGCTGCCGCTGGTCAAGAGCGGCCGGCTGCGCCTGCTGGCCATCACATCGGCCAAACGCTCGGCGCACCTGCCCGACGTGGCCACGGTGAACGAATCGGCCGCCATCCAGGGCTACGACCTCGTCTCCCCCATATGGGCCCTGGCGCCGCGCGGCACGCCCGAGGCCATCCGGGGCAAGCTGTCCGACGCTTTTGGCGCCATCGCCGCCACGCCCGGGTTCAAGGACTTCTGCGCCGCCCAGTACCTGGAGCAGGACTTCCAGAATACGGAGCAGGCTAAGGCCGCGGTAGCTGGCGAAGCCGTCCATTGGCGCCGCCTGGTGCAGCTCACCCAGGGGTAATTTGTCAAAAATAGTAGCTGCTTGTGCTTGCTGTATAAGCGCTGGAGGCCAATTTGGTTTGAAAAATAAGGAGCCCCACCATGACGCAAGCATCCGACGCGAACACCGCCAGTGAAGTGACGCGCGAGGAATTGCACCTTCGGCGCATCGACTTCCGTGGCTTTCGCCGCAGCGATGGCCTGCTGGAGGTCGAGGCCCGGCTCACCGATCGCAAGACGCACGATTTTCAGCCGTTCAGCGGCGGGCGCCACGTGGCGGCAGGCGACACCATCCACGACCACGGCCTGCGCGTGGCGTTCGGCGAGGACATGGTGATCCGCGAAGTCGCTACCGCCATCCGCGCCTATCCCTACCGCGAGTGCCCCGGCGGCGGCGGCACCTTGCAGGCGATGGTGGGCGTGCGCATCGGCCCCGGCTGGAGCGGCGAAGTGCGCAAGCGCCTGCCCGCGGGCGACACCTGCACGCACCTCAAGGAAATGCTGATCCCCCTGGCGAGCGCCGCCTTCCAGACCGTGTACTCGGTGCGCATGGGCCACAGCGACGACAGCGACGCGAGCGGCCGCCCGCGCAAGATCGACAGCTGCTACGCCTATGGCGCCGGGCGCGAGCTGGTGGCGCTGCTATGGCCCGCGTACCACCGACCGGATGGCACAAAGAACGAACAAGGAAACAACACATGACCGACAAGAAGCAAGGCCCCCTGGCGGGCATCCGCATCGTGGAGCTGGGCGGCATCGGCCCCGGCCCCTTCTGCTGCATGCTGCTGGCCGACCTGGGCGCGGACGTGATCCGCATCGACCGCCCGCCGGGGCACGACGGCGGCGCGCCCATCGATGCGCGCTTCGACCTGCTCAACCGCAGCCGCCGCAGCGCGATGATGGACCTGAAGAAACCCGAGGCCACCGCCGCCGTGCTGCGCCTGGTGGCGCAGGCCGATGCCTTCATCGAGGGCTTCCGCCCCGGCGTGGCCGAGCGTCTGGGCCTGGGGCCGGACGCCTGCCTGGCCGCCAACCCCCGCCTGGTCTACGGCCGCATGACAGGCTGGGGCCAGACCGGGCCACTGGCCCAGGCGCCGGGGCACGACATCAACTACATCTCGCTCACCGGCGTGCTGAACGCCGTGGGCCGTGCGGGCGAGGCGCCAGCCATCCCGCTGAACCTGGTGGGCGATTTCGGTGGCGGCTCGATGTACCTTGCGCTGGGCGTGGTCAGTGCCATCCTGGAGGCGCGTGGCAGCGGGCGCGGACAGGTGGTGGATGCGGCCATGGTCGATGGCTCGGCCTCGCTGATGACGCTGCTCTACGGCTTTCGCGCCGCAGGCTACTGGAGTGACGAGCGCGGCACCAACCGCCTGGACTCGGGCGCGCCTTGGTACAACGTGTACGAAACCCGCGATGGCAAGTACGTGAGCATGGCCGCCAACGAGGGGCGCTTCTACCGCGCCGCCCTCGCCGTGCTGGGGCTGCAGGACGAGCCGCTGACCGGACAGCACGACCGGGACGGCTGGCCCGCCATGCAGGCGCGCTTTGCTGCTGTCTTCCGTACCCGCACGCAGGCCGAATGGGTGGCGCTGGCGGCGGGCACCGAGTCCTGCATCACGCCCGTGCTCTCGATGGCCGAGGCGCCCGCGCACCCGCATCTGAAAGAGCGCGGCACCTTCGTCGAACTCGATGGCGTGCCGCAGCCCGCGCCCGCGCCGCGCTTCAGCCGCACGCCCGGCGCGATCCAGAGCCCGCCTGCGCGGCCAGGGCAGCACACGCGCGAGGTGCTGCGCGATTGGGGCTTGTCGGCCACCGACGTGGATGCACTGCACGCCGCAGGCGCGGCACTGTCGCCCGGGGAGGCCCGGTGACCGCGCCGGAAAAGCTCGCCCGGGCATGCGTGGACGACCCGGCCAGCGTCGAACTGACGGCTTCGATAGCCGGCCACGTGGCCCGCGTGGCGAACGCGCCGCTCGCCGAGGCCGACACCGAGGCCGCGCGCCAACTGTTGCTGGACAACTTCATCGTCTCCCTGTGGGGTGCCACGCGGCCATGGACGCGCGAGATCGCGCAGTGGACGCGGCGCTTCGCCGGCACGGGGGCAAGCCCCGTGCTGGGCACCGGCTGGTCCGCCGACCCCTCGGTCGCGGCACTGGTGCACGGCACTGCCGCGCACAGCTGCGAGCTGGACGACACGCATGACGAAACCCTGAGCCACCCCGGCGCCGCCATCATCCCCGCCGCGCTGGCCGTGGCCGCGGCCACCGATGCACCGCAGGCCGACCTGCTGCGCGCGCTGGCGGCGGGTTATGAAACCATGGCGCTGCTGGGCGCCTCGGCCGGCGGGATGGAGACGGTGCACCGGGGTTTTCACCCCACGTCGGTGTTCGGCTCCTTCGGCGCGGCCACGGCCTGCACCTGTCTGCATGCCTATGCGGGCGCGGAGGCCGTCACGCAGGACGGCCTCATTGCCGCCTGGGGCCATGCGCTGTCGCAAGCCTGCGGCGCCATGCAGTTCTCCGCCGAGGCCGGCGGCGGCGAGGTCAAGCGTGTGCACGCGGGCTTCGGTGCGCGCAACGGCGTGCTGGCAGCCGAGTTCGCGCGCATGCCCGCCGTCACGGCGCCGCGCCGAGTGGCCGAGGGACTGTACGGCCTGGCGGCGTTGTTCGGTGGCCCGCTGCGCCATGTGGAGCCGGCGGGCAGTCTGCAGATCCGCAACATCAGCTTCAAGCCTTATGCGTGCTGCCGGCTGTTCCACTCCACCATCGACGCGCTGCGCGAAGTCACCCGCGATTTCAGCACGCCCCTGGATGCCATCGGCGAAATCACGATCAGCGGCCCGCAGCTCATTGCCGACCAGCACATGCTGCAGCGCCCTGGCGGCAGCATGGCCGCGCAGTACAGCGCCCCCTTCATCGTGGGTGCCACGCTGGCCTACGGCCCTCAGCGCTACGACGCCTACGGCGACGAGCACATGGGGGACGCAGCCATCCTCGCCATCGCGGACAAGGTGCGCTTCGAACTCAGCGAGGAGCTGGCGCGCACCTACTACCCCCAGCATTTCGCCACCGGCGTGCGCATGCGCTTCACGGACGGCAGCGAGCGCTACGCCATGGTGGTGGACAGTCTGGGCACGCCGCGCAAGTCGCTGACCCGGCAGCAGATCCTGGCCAAGGGCGACGGCCTGGCCGGGGGCGAGGGCGGGCGCATCGGCGCGCGGCTGCAGGCCTGCATCTGGGATGGCGGGCAGGGCGGCAGGGCACTGGCGCACAGTCTGGCGCAGGCTCTGGATTTCTGAACATGATGCTTCAGAAACGATAGCTGCCATGGAATGTTCGGCAAGCGCTGAAGCCAAAAAAGCACCCTTGCCGCCTCTTGCCGGCCATTCACAGATAATCCTCGAAATCGCGTAGTAGCGCCTCGAGCCGTGCGGCCGTTTCTTTGAGAGCGGGAGCTATCCGCTCGCGCTCGGATTGCAGATTCAACTTCACGTCGGCCTTGCCGCAGCTGAGGCCCATCAGCGTACGCTCGCGGCCTAGCCATACTGGCATTGCCACGCCATAGGTATTGCGCTGGAATCCGCCGAGCACCGCACAAGTGCCGTGGGCTTCCAATTCGTTGAAGGAGGTGTTCAGCGATTGCTCCAGTGCATTGGCTTGCGCACCCGCACGCCGCAGGTACTCTTCGACGAGGGGGCGCCGTTCTTCGGGAGGCAGCCCCCACAGGTAAGCTCTGCCAATGGAGGTCGTTTGCATTGGCAACACCGAGCCCACGCCCAGGCGCAGCGTGGCGACCTTGCGGCTCACGCGGTAGCCCACGTAGAGCAGGTCAAGGCCGTCGCGGATGCCCAGCGCCACGGAGACATCGAGCCGGTCCGCCAGTTCCTGCATCAGGGGTTGTGCCGCCTGCAGCAGGTCGTTGGAGGACAGGTAGGCATGGCCAATGCCCAACGCGCCAGCGGACAGCTCAAACTCGCGCTTGCCCGGCACCAGGCGCAAAAAGCCGACTTGCAGCAGTGTGGAGGTCAACCGGGAGACCGTGGCCTTGGGAAGTCCTGTGCGTCGCACTAGCTCCGCATTGGTCAGCGGGGTACGGTTGGAGCGGAAGGCGCGCAGCACTTCCAGCCCGCGCTCCACAGTCATGAGCGCGGAGTTGTCGGTCGATGTGCTTTTGGCGCAGCTCACATCAGTTTCTCCCGAACTGGATTTCCTGAGCCAAGCGGACCAGGGCAGGGCCGAGTTCGCGTGTGCTTCTGGTACGGCTCACACGCGTGGAAGGAGCCATGCAGCTCACTGCCAGAGGCGCCGCGCCGGTCAATTGGATGGGAGCGGCGACCATGGTCATGGGCTGCCCGGATTCGCCCGGCGCCACGCAAAAACCGTCTTGACGCACCCGTCCGATGGCTTCTCGCGAGCGCAGGCGCCTTTGCTCCTCGCACTTGGCGCTGGAGGGTCGTTGGCCTGCGCTTTGCAGCAGATAGTTCTGCTCGGCTTCAGGAAGGCTCGCCAGCAGAGCCCAGCCAGCGGCAGTCGATGCCAATTCCATCCTGGTGCCGATGCCCGGTTGTAGCTCGGTGGGCATGGCGTTAGTGCGACAGCTGTCGATGACCACGAGGTCCAGGCGGTCGCGCCCACTCAGGTGAACGTGCACCTCGTGGCGCTCGGCGAATGCGCTCATGCGCTGATGTACCGTCCGGTGGATTTCGGAATCTGCTGCAGCTCGGTAGCCCAGGGCGAGCGCGGAAGGGCTGAGGCAGAACCGCCTTCCGTCTGAGGCGCAGCGCAGATAACCCAGGGTCAGCAGCGTTCGGACCATGCGTGTCACGGTGGAGGCCGGCAGGCCTGTGCGGCTTGCAAGATCGCCATGCAGCAACCAGCGGTCGCTGGGGGTGAATGCCGAAAGAACGGAAAGAGCCCGGGCGAAGGGAGTAACGATCGGGTTGTGCTTGGCCTGCGCGGTGGGCGGATTGGTAATGCAGGTAGGAATGTCGCGGGTCATGGGGCACTCTCAACAACCAAATAACTAACTAACAGTCATTAGAATTTGCGGATCGGTTCCCGTCATCAGGGTTGTCCCTTTATTGCGTGAGTTTGCCTGACGACTATGGGTAAACGCTGGCCTGGTACCTACCGCTCCATGCACACCAGGGAGAGTGCATTTGGAAACATTTTGTGCAGTGACCGCTGAGGTTATTCCCCAGCGCAGGCTGTGCCGCTTCTGCATGGCGGCGAGCGGCACACGCCTTGGCCGATGTGGCTTGCTACGCCCAGGCCCATGACGCTCGAGGCCATGGAGATTCTGGCCGGATGCCGGATGCCGGATGCCGGATGGCGGCCACAGCGGCGGCGCCGTGGTCGCGGACCTGGCGAGCGTGTTGCATGCAATAAAAGCCCAGTTGTCCGTTCCAATTGGTGCCTCATTGGGGCGGCAATCCGCCTTTGCTCCAGGGATGGCGCTGGAGCATGGTTTACCCGGGAATCACAGCTCCTTGAGCATGTTTTTTGCAATCAGCGTCTGCTGGATCTGCGTGGTGCCCTCGTAGATACGGAACAGGCGCACGTCGCGGTAGAAGCGCTCGATGGCATATTCGCTCATGTAGCCCGCGCCGCCGAAGATCTGTACCGCGCGGTCGGCCACGCGGCCGCACATCTCGGTGGCGAACATCTTGGCGCAGGAGGCTTCGGTGGCGTTGGGCAGCTTGTCGTCGCGGCGGCGGGCGGCGTCTAGCACCATGCAGCGGGCGGCGTAGATCTCGGCTTTGCTGTCGGCCAGCATGCCCTGAACCAGTTGGAAGTTGCCGATAGCCTGGCCGAACTGCTTGCGCTCGGCGGCGTAGCGCAGCGCCATGTCCAGCATGCGCTCGGCCACGGCCACGGCCACGGCGGCGATGTGGATGCGGCCTTTTTCCAGCACCTTCATCGCGGTCTTGAAGCCCTGGCCTTCCTTGCCGCCGATCAGGTTGGCGGCGGGCACGCGCACGTTCTCGAAGATCACGTCGCAGGTGTGTGCGCCCTTCTGGCCCATTTTCTTGTCACGCTTGCCGAAGCTGATGCCGGGCGTGCCCGCCTCGACGATGAAGGCCGACACGCCGCCCGCGCCCTTCACGGCGGGGTCGGTACGTGCCATCAGCGTGAACATGCCGGCCTGGGGGGCGTTGGTAATGAAGCGCTTGGTGCCGTTGACCACATAGACGTCGCCATCCTTGATGGCCGTGGTGCGCAGCGAGCCTGCGTCCGAGCCTGCCTCGGGCTCGGTCAGCGCGAAGGAGGCCATCATCTCCCCCGTGGCCAGGCGCGGCAGGTACTTTTGCTGTTGCTCGGGCGTGCCGTCGAACAAAATTCCCTGCGAGCCGATGCCCACCGTGGTGCCGATGAGCGAGCGGAACACGGGCGAGGCGCGGCACAGCTCGAACACGGCCAGCACTTCCTCTTCCATCGTCAATTCCAGTCCACCAAAGCGCTCGGGGATGGTCAGGCCGAACAGGCCCAGGTCGCGCATGTCCTGCACGATGTCGGCAGGGATCTCGTCGGTTTCGGCCACCAGCTCCTCGTTGGGGATGAGGCGCTCGGTCACAAAGCGGTTGATGGAGTCGAGCAGGACGTTGAGCGTTTCTTGGTCGCGGATCATGGCGATGAATTCAGTGTGGTGATGTGGATGACGCCATCGTTGGTCCGGATGGATGCCGGCGCAATGGGTTTGGAGGCGATGTTCCGAAAGATGGAAGAGACTCTCGCTATGACGCACCGGCAAAGCACCCAATGGCTTTGCCAAGGTACGGAACGCTTGCCGCATGTTTGTTGACCGGATGTTGGCGCCTCTTCATCCTAAGGCCCGTTGTTTACCTGTAGCCAAACACCATGCCCATTGATCCCCGTAGCCTGCTGGCGCGCGCATTTCCTCCCATCGAGCATGCCTACACGCGGCGTGACACCCAGATATACGCTTTAGGTCTGGGCCTGGGGTCAGACCCATTGGATGTAGGGCAACTGCGGTACCTCTACGAAGGGCAGGACGGCAACGCTTTGCAGGCAATGCCGACCATGGCGAACGTTCTGGCCTATCCGGGTTTCTGGGCGCGAGAGCCTGACACTGGCATCACTTGGCAAAAGCTGCTGCATGCCGAGCAGGAAATCCGGATTCACTCCCCGCTGCCAGCCAGCGGCTGCGTACGTGGCCAGACGCGCATCACCGGCCTATGGGACAAGGGTGAAGGCAAGGGCGCTTTCTTGCAGCAGACACGAGATATCACCGACGTGGCGACGGGGCAAGTGCTTGCTACCGTCAAGCAGCTGAGCCTGTTGCGCGGTGACGGCGGCTTCGGCGCAGGTGGCAGCGACGGTGTACCGCCCGCGCCCCACGCCATGCCAGAGGGCGCTCCCGACCATGTCTGCGATCTGGCGACACCTGCGCAACTCGCGCTGATCTACCGCCTGAGCGGCGACCTGAATCCGCTGCATGCCGACCCGGCCGTGGCTGCCGCCGCGGGCTTCTCACGCCCCATTCTGCATGGAATGGCGCTGATGGGCGTGGCTGCGCACGCTGTACTTCGTACGTTGCTGGGCTACGACAGCAGCCGCTTTGCAGGGATGCGCGTGCGCTTCACTGCACCCGCCTGGCCGGGGGACACGCTGCGTACCGAGATGTGGGTACGCGGCGATACGGTATCTCTGCGAACCACTGCGGTAGAGCGCGACGTGGTGGTCTTGAACAACGCACGGGTGGACCTGTGCTGACCGCAGCGGAAAGGAGCCGGGCGTGATGGAACGACAAGACGGACAAGGCCTGGGAGCCGCGCCATGCCAACGGCGTGCCGGGGCCGGATGTGTCGACGTACCCAGGAGCGCGCAAAGCGTTGCCGGGCGGCAGCCAGTGGCGCAGAGGTATGTCTGGGTAGATAGCTCGGACAGCGGCGGTACCGCCCTGGACGCAGATACGCGGCGGCGGATCAACGAAACCGTCGAGCAGTTCTGTACTGCGTGGATTTGAACTGGGTGCGGCCAGACAGCGCCGCAGCCCCCTTTTTCTCAGGAGAAACCAATGGATTTAGGTCTGACAGGAAAAGTTGCCATCGTCACCGGCTCGGCCCGGGGACTTGGAGCCGCCACGGCACGGCGCCTAGCGCAAGAAGGCGCGAAGGTCGTCATTACGGACATCAACGCCGAACTGGCACAGGCCACGGCCAAGGCGCTGCAGGATGAGGGCTTTGCCGCGCACTGCGTGGTGGGCGACATCACCAAGGGCGCCGACGTGCAGCGCCTGGTCGACGAAACCGTGGCCCACTTCGGCGGCGTGCACATCCTGGTGAACAACGCCGGATCGCCGCGCGACAAGTACCTGGTGAAGATGAGCGAGGATGACTGGGACTTCGTCATGGCCGTCATGCTCAAGGGCGCCTTCCTGGCGGCCAAGGCGGTGATGCCGCACTTCATCAACCAGGGCTGGGGCCGCGTCATCAACATCAGCTCCCGCGCGCACCTGGGCAACCCCACGCAGGCCAATTACTCCGCGGCCAAGGCCGGGCTGATCGGCATGGCGAAAGCCTTGTCGAAGGAAGAGGGGCGCTACGGCGTCACCTGCAACTGTGTGGCCCCCGGCTTCATGGAAACGGAAATGGTGCAGGCCCTGCCCACCTACGAAACCATCAAGGAAGCCGCCGTGGCCGCCCAGCCCATCAAGCGCGTAGGCAAGCCCGAGGACATCGCCGACGCCGTGGCCTTCCTGGCCAGCGAGCGCGCGGGCTTCATCAGCGGCGAAGTGCTGCACGTGACCGGCGGGCGCTACGGCTGATAAATCAAAAATAATAGCTTCCAGTGCTTGATGGACGGTTGCTGGAGGCTGATTTCATTCAAAACCCTATTGAAACAAGGCATCGAACATGAAACGAGCAGCCATCGTCTCTCCTCTGCGCACACCTGTGGGCGCCTACGGAGGAGCATTGAGAGGCATTCCCGTCGAGGAGCTGGGCGCCACCGTGGCGCGGGCCATCGTGCAGCGCACGGGGCTGGATCCAGCGCGCATCGACGACGTGGTGTTCGCACAAAGCTACGCCAGCGGCGAGACGCCCTGCACAGGACGCTGGGTGGCGCTGCAGGCGGGTTTCCCCATCGAGGTGGCGGGCATGCAGCTGGATCGCCGCTGCGGTGGCGGTGTGCAGGCCCTGGCTACGGCGGCCATGATGGTGCAGACGGGCGCCGCCGACGTGGTGATGGCCGGTGGCGTGGAGAGCATGAGCAACGTCGAGTACTACACCACCGACATGCGCTGGGGCAAGCGCGCGGGCAACGTCAAGTTCTACGACCGCCTGGACCGGGGCCGGGAGCGCTCGCAGCCCGAGGAGCGCTTTGGCCGCATCAGCGGCATGATCGAAACGGCGGAGACGCTGGCACGTGAATACGGGATCAGCCGCGAGGCCGCCGACCGCTTCGCCGCGCGCAGTCACCAGCGTGCGGCTGCCGCGCAGGCCGCTGGCTTGTTCGATGCAGAGATCGTTCCCATCTCTGTACCGCAACGCAAGGGCGACCCGCTTCTCGTGAGCAAGGACGAGGGTGTGCGCGGCGATACCACTGCCGAGAGCCTGTCCAAGATGCGCACCATCATGAAAGAGGGCGTGGTGACGGCGGGCAACGCCTGCCAGCAGAACGATGCCGCAGCAGCCTGCCTGATCGTGGCGGAGGACAAGCTCGAAGAACTGGGCCTGGAACCCATCGGCTGGCTGACCGGCTGGGCGGCGGCAGGGTGCGATCCCGCGCGCATGGGCATCGGCCCCGTGCCCGCGGTGCAGAAAGTACTGGCGCGCACAGGCCTGACATTCGACCAGATGGACCTGATCGAGCTCAACGAGGCATTTGCCTGCCAGGCCCTGGCCTGCGTGAAGGGTTGGGGCAGCACGATGGATGCGCTCGAGGACAAGCTCAACGTCAACGGTTCTGGTATTTCGCTGGGCCACCCCGTGGGTGCCACGGGCGTTCGCATCATGACCACCCTGTTGAACGAAATGCAGCGCCGCAAGGCCCGCTACGGGCTGGAGACCATGTGCATCGGCGGCGGGCAGGGCATCGCCATGATCGTCGAGCGCGCTTGAGGAGAGCCACCATGACCACTACCGATATGTGGCAGCCGGGCCAGCGCGAGCTGCAGAAATCCGGCATCGTGCAACTGATGCGTGCACTGGGCGTGTCCTCGTATGAGGAACTGATGCGCGTCTCCACGGCAGAGCCCGAGCGCTACTGGAGCACCGTGATGCGCGAATGCGCCATCCAGTGGGACGTGCAGCCCACAGGCTACATCGACCTGGCGCGCGGCCCGCAGTTTCCGAGCTGGTTCCCCGGCGGCAAGCTCAACTGGGTCAACACCATCTACGCCTGGGCGAAGAACCCGGCCACGGCGCAGCAGAAGGCCGTCGTGGCCGAACGCGAAGACGGCAGTGTGAGTTCGCTCACCTATGTGGAGCTGGAGCAGCGCGTGTGCGACTTCGCCGCCGGGCTGGCGAAGCAGGGTGTGCAGCAGGGTGACCGCGTCGGCCTGCTGATGGAAAACGGCATCGAGGCCACCATCTCGCTGATGGCCCTGGTGCACCTGGGGGCACTGGTGGTGCCGCTGTTCAGCGGCTTCGGCGTCGATGCCATCGTGGCGCGCCTCTCGGCAGCCGAGGCGCGGCTGGTGATTGCCTCCACGGGCTTCTCGCGCCGCACCAAGCGCGTGGACGTGCAGGGCGCGCTGCGCGATGCGTGGCGCCAGTTGCCGCTGCTGGAAAACGTGATCTGGAAGCGCGCCGAAGGCGAAGCCGCCCAGGACGCACGCGACCTGGACTGGCAGGCCATCGCCACCGCCGCGCCAGGCCAGGGCCAGCCGCCCGTGTCCGTCACGCCCGACACGCCCTTCATGGTGATCTACACCTCGGGCACCACCGGCAAGCCCAAGGGCGTGGTGCACACGCACGGCAGCTTCCCCATCAAGATCGCGCACGACTCGCTCATCCACTTCGACGTGCATCCCGGCGACGTGTACTGCTGGCCGGCAGACATGGGCTGGATCGCCGGCACCCTGGTGCTGGGCTGCGCGCTGCTGCGCGGCGCCACGCTGGTGTGCTACGACGGCGCGCCCGATTACCCCGACTGGTCGCGCATGTCGCGCATCGTCGAGCGGCACAAGGTCACGCAGTTTGGCTCCGCGCCCACGCTGATCCGCGGCATGATCTCCAACGAGGCGCTGGCGCTGCAGGGCGACTGCTCCAGCGTGCGCCTGCTCATCACGGCGGGCGAGGGCATCGCGCCCGAGCATTTCAACTGGTTCCAGAACCGTTTCGGCGACGGCACGGCGCCCGTCATCAACTACACGGGCGGCACCGAGGCCTCGGGCGCGCTGCTGGCCAGCGTGCCGATCCGGCCCATCCCGCCCAGCGGCTTCAACACCATCTCGCCCGGCGTGGCGGCCGACGTGGTCAATCCCGACGGCCAGAGCGTGACCGGCGAGGTGGGCGAGCTGGCGATGCGCGCGCCCTTCGTGGGCATGACGCAATCGTTCTGGCGCGACGACGAGCGCTACCTGGAAACCTACTGGCAGACCATCCCCGGCCTGTGGGTGCATGGCGACCTGGCCCTGCGCACGCCCGAGGGCAACTTCTTCATGATGGGCCGCTCGGACGACACCCTGAAGGTGGCTGGCAAGCGCCTCGGACCCGCCGAGGTGGAAGAGGTCGTACTGGAGTTACCCGGCGTGGCCGAGGCCGCCGCCATCGGCGTGGCCGACGCGGACAAGGGCCAGAAGCTCGTCGTCTTCGTGGTGCCCAAGCCGGGCACGGATCCGGTTCGGGACGACCTGCCCAAGCTCGTCACCGGCCACGTGGAAAAGCGCCTGGGCAAGCCCTTCAAGCCCGGCAAGGTGCACGTGGTGGGGCAACTGCCCAAGACGCGCAGCTCCAAGATCATGCGCCGCGTGATCCGCAGCGTGTACTGCGGCCAGCCTGCAGGCGACCTTTCGTCGCTGGACAATCCGGCAGCGCTCGAGGAAGTGCGTGCAGCAGCAGCCTGACGCCCATGTCCGCACGTGCCGCACTCAGCCCTCATGCCTTGGCCGCGCAGCCCATGCTGGCCAGTATGTCTGCCTGGCTGCAGCCTGAGCCGGGTGTCACCGTGGTCACGCCATTGGTTCGTGCGCTTGTGCTTGTCTCGGCTTTCGCACCAAACGAGCGATGGCTGGGTAACGGCCAGTTGGCGCTGCGCACCGGACTCCCACCCTCCACTGTCACGCGCATCGCCCAGTCGCTGGTGCGGCTGGGTTATCTTTTGTACGACAGCAAGGAGCGCAAATACCGCTTGTCGCCCGCTGTCCTTGGCTTGGGCTATGCGGCCATTGCGCATTCGGCAGTTCAGGGCCTGGCGGGCGAACGCATGGCCGCTTACGCGCGCGAACACAGCGCGCATGTATGCCTTGTGGTACGTGACCGGCTCGACTTGGTGGTGCTGGAGTGCCGGAGCAGTCTGGACTCTTCCATCACATTGCCACTGCACGTGGGTATGCGCGTGGGGATGGTGCTGTCGCCCATGGGCTGGGCGCTACTGGCGGCATTGCCGGAACTGGAGCGAAGCTATTTGCTGGAGAACGTGGAGCGCCGCATCTCCAGGGACTGGCCGCGGCTGCGCCGTCGCGTTTGGGAGGGCGTGGCGCAGGCTGGAGAAAAAGGCTATTGCACGGCGATCGGCGAGTGGGAGCCCGAACTGGGTGTATTGGCTGCACCCGTTCTGTTGGAGGGGACGTCGCCCTTCGTGCTCGCTTGTATCGGGGCGAGTCGGGGCATGACCCGAGCGCGCATAGAGCGTGAGATGGGGCCCGGCCTTGTGGCTATGGGGCGGTCCTTGCAAGCCGAATTCACAACCATCAGCCAGTGAAATTATTGCGGAAGAAAAGATGAAAGTTCTCGAAGGTATCAAGGTTCTCGATTTCGGCCGCTTCATCGCTGGGCCCTACTGTGCAGCGCTGCTGGCCGACTATGGGGCCGAAGTCATCCGCATCGATCGCGTGGAGGGCGGGGAAGACCGTTACATCGTGCCCGTCACCGAGGGTGGCGAGGGGGCGATGTTCCTGCAGCTCAACCGCAACAAGCGCTCGCTCACACTCGACCTCGCCAGCCCCGAGGGTCGCGAGATCGTACGCAAGCTGGTGGCGGATGCCGATGTGGTGGTGGCCAACATGCCGCCGCGCACGCTCAAGAGCCTGGGGCTGGACTATGAGAGCTTGTGCGCCATCAAGCCCGACATCATTCTTGTCGCGCCCAATGGCTTCGGCACTGCCGACGCCGTGCGCGACCGCGTGGGCTTCGATGGCGTGGGCCAGGCCCTGAGCGGCGCCGTGCACATTGCCGGCACGCCCGAGCAGCCGCAAAAAGCCATGGTGCCCGTGGTGGACTTCGCCACATCCTTTGCCTGCGCGCTGGGCGCCGTGCTCGCGCTGTACGAACGCAACCGCAGCGGCAAAGGGCAGGAGGTGAATGCCTCGTTGCTATGCACGGGCCTGAACATGGCCAGCGGCGCGCTGATCGAGGAGGCGCTACTGGGCCTGGACCGTCCCGCCACGCGCAACCGTGCGGGCAGCTATGCGCCATCCGACATCTTCAAAGCCCGGGACGGCTGGTTCATCATCCAGGTGATCGGCCGCTCCATGTTCAAGGCCTGGGCGCATCTGGTGGGCCACCCTGAATTTGTGGACGACCCGCGCTTTGCCGACGACCAGTTGCGCGGCGAGCATGGCGAGTTCCTTAGCGGCGTGATGAGCGCGTGGAGCCGAGACAAGACCCTGGCCGAGGCATTGGCGCTGCTGGAGAAGGCGCGAATCCCGGCAGGCCCGATCAACTCCCCGCGCCAGGCGCTGCAAGACCCCGTCATCCAGGCTGCCGAGGTCATCCAGTGGATGGACTATCCCGGTGCACCGAAGCAGGTGCCCATCTTTGCCACGCCCGTGTCATTGTCGCGCACCCCACCAGAGATCCGCCAGCGGGCCCCCCTCAATGGGGAGCACACCGATGAAATCCTGGCCGGCATCGGCCTGGATGCGCAGGCCGTCGCCGATCTGCGCCAGCGCAGGATCGTCTAGCCCAGCCAGCGCGCATCCGGCCAATGCCCTTCCTCGAACGTGGCCTGGACGCAATCCAGCAGCGTGGCAACCACGCAGCGCACGGGTGCCGTGGCCTGCCGGCTGCTCGGCGCGGCAAGCACGATGGTGCGCTGCAGTCCCTTGGAAGCCAGCGGGGCCGCGCACAGCAGCCCTCGCTCCAGCTCCTGCGTCACGCACACGGCGGGCAGAATGGACCAGCCGTGGCCCTGCGCCACCAGTTCCTTCTGCACGCTCAGTGCATTGGTCTCGGCAAAGACCTGTAGGACGACGCCCGCCTCGGCGGCGGCATGCTCGATCACCGCGCGCAGGCCCTGCGGAGCCGCGGGCAGCACGAAGGGCTCGCGCGCCACGTGCTCCAGCGTCAGCGGTTTCCTGCGCGACAGCTTGGCGGATGGCGCTGCCACCACCCACAGGCTTTCCTCGATAAGCGCTTTTACATGCAATGTGGGGGTTTCCTTTTGCCCATAGAGCAGGGCCGCATCTACGTCGCCGGCCTCCAACCAGTCCTGCAGGTGGCCCGCATAGCCTATGGTCAGCCGCAGGCGGATATGGGGATAGCGCCTTGCCACCTCCGCGGCCAGCCGCGTTGCCAGCAGATCCGACGTGCTGGCCAGCAGCCCGATGCTGACGATGCCAGCCACAGGGCCCTCGGTGGGCTGGATTTCGGCCTTGGCGCGCGCCACCTCGTTGAGGATGCGGCGCGCGTACTCCAGCATGGTCTTGCCGGGCGGAGTCAGCTGCATGCCATGGCGGCTGCGGTCGAAGAGCTCGGTTCCGAGGTCTTCTTCCAGCAGACGCAGCTGGCGCGAGACGGCGGGCTGCACAAGATTGAGCAGGCTGGACGCGCGCGTGACGTTGCCGGTCTCCGCCACGGTGACAAAAGCGCGCAGTTGTTTGAGGTCCATGAGGCGTCCGATACCGAAAACTGATTATTCAATCAAAAAATTCTATTTTTTTTAGAAACAATCAAATATTACTATTGATTCACACACCCCATCATCCACTGGAGACATTTACCCATGAGTGCACTTTCTGCTCCCGACCAATACCAGGAAATCCGCGATGCCGTGCGTGCGCTGTGCAACCAGTTTCCCGCCGAATACCACCGGCAGGTGGATGAGAAGCGCGGCTATCCCGAGGAGTTCGTGAACGCGTTGACGAAGGCCGGCTGGCTCGCAGCGCTCATCCCGCAGGACTTCGGCGGCCCCGGCCTGTCCATGGCCGAGGCCTCCGTCATCATGGAAGAGATCAACCGCAGCGGCGGCAATTCCGGAGCCTGCCACGGCCAGATGTACGTGATGAACACCATCGTCTTCAGCGGCACCGAGGCGCAGAAGCAGAAATACCTGCCTCGCATCGCCTCGGGCGAGCTGCGCGTGCAGTCCATGGGCGTGACAGAACCCACCACCGGCAGCGACACCACCAAGCTCAAGACCACGGCCGTGAAGAAGGATGGCCGGTGGGTCATCAACGGCCAGAAGGTGTGGATCAGCCGCGTGCAGCACAGCGACCTGCTGATCCTGCTGGCGCGTACCACGCCGCTGGACCAGGTGCAGAAAAAGAGCGACGGCCTGTCGTGCTTCATCGTCGAGCTGGACAAGGCCATCGGCAACGGCCTGACCGTGCGCCCCATTCTGAACATGGTCAACCACGAGACCAACGAACTGTTCTTCGACAACCTGGAACTGCCCGAGGATGCGCTGCTGGGTACCGAGGGCAAGGGCCTGAAGGTGATCTTCGATGGCCTGAATGCCGAGCGCACGCTGATCGCCGCCGAATGCATCGGCGACGGTTATTGGTTCCTTGAAAAAGCGCGCGACTATGCCAACGAACGCAAAGTGTTCGGACGCCCCATTGGCCAAAACCAGGGCGTGCAGTTTCCGCTGGCCGAGTCCTTCATTGAGCTGGAAGCAGCCAATCTGATGCGCTGGAAGGCATGCCAGAAGATCGACGCGCGCGAAAACGCCGGCACCGAGGCCAATATGGCCAAGTACCTTGCAGCGAAGGCGAGCTGGGAGGCAGCCAACGCCTGCCTGCAGACGCACGGCGGCTTCGGCTTCGCCTGCGAATACGACATCGAGCGCAAGTTTCGCGAAACGCGCCTGTATCAGGTCGCGCCCATCTCCACCAACATGATCCTGAATCACATCGCACAGCACACGTTGGGCCTGCCCCGCTCGTTCTGATTTTTGAGGTATTGCAATTATGAAAATTCTCGTCCCCGTCAAGCGCGTGGTGGACTACAACGTGAAAGTCCGCGTCAAATCGGACGGCACAGGTGTGGACATCGCCAACGTCAAGATGAGCATGAACCCCTTTGACGAAATCGCCGTCGAAGAAGCCGTGCGCCTGAAGGAAAAAGGTGTTGTC
>NZ_BBVD01000015.1 GCF_000964545.1 Comamonas thiooxydans
CAGCTCTTCCGGCGGCATCTTGATCAGCTTGGGGTAGGCGTTGTTGTGGGCCTTCCAGCGCCGAAGGAACGTGTGGCATACGCACTTATGGACTGTGTGGATCGGTGATTCATCGGTCATAGCACTATTGTCTTAGAGGAGGCGTGGCATCGACCGGTTGAATCCTCTGCCACTAGCCGTCATTCGATCATTGACCTCTCGCGCTTATCGCTGAATGCAGTCTTCAAATTCTTTAGGCTTGCACAAAAGGATTCGTTGGCTTAGCCGCAATCATTCCTGAAGCGAAGTCTTTTTTGAGTGACAACGTCATATTGTTTCTTGTCTAAAGCTATTGAGGGCTCAACTCTATGGTTACTTGGGGCGCATTGATTGTTGGACTGCTGGCATTTATGGCGTGGGCTTTTGCCTTGTTTCGCGGGTTACTGGCCGCCATAGTGACTCAACGCATCAACGCACTCATCGCCATTGCAGTCTATTGGCTGTCTCTTGCTGTATTAGTGCGCTCAGTTTGGTTGGTGGTGATCCAGTTTGCTAGTCATCTGTATGCAATCAACCCATTGTTTTGGGGTGCGGCTCAACATAGCGCCTTGGCATGGGTGTCAGTCGTTGGTAGTTGCCTTTCCGTCGCTATCGGACTTATCTTCGCTTTTGAGTTTTCATGGCGAGTTTGGGCTCATGCACAAAGTCCCAACACCTTTACCTAGTCAGCCTGTTAGCGACTGCCTGCCCCACCTCATGAACAGTCCTTTGCCGTTTGCTGTTACTGGCCAAAGCTCGTCGGTTATATGGTTGCCAGACAGGAGCCCGACTTCAGAAGCTCTGCTCTATTATGGAACGAGTTTATTGGGTGCATGAAGGCGAAAACGCTGAAAGCGAGCACCTTCAATGTTTACTTCTCCGTCAGGCTGGAAGCCTAGCCTGAAAATTCCTTTGATTCTTGTCCTTGAGGATGGAAGCAAAATTGTGATTGATTCTAGCCTTAGAGAGGTGAATGCCCGTTTAACGATCTCGTGATAAATTACTTTTCCACTCCCCCAAAAATCAGGGTGAAGCACTAAAGCCAGGTCAGCATCACCTTTCTCGTACTGCAAGCCACCCCAACCAGCAAATTTCTGATTAATTAGAAATGCCCACGGACCGTAGCCATATTGTTGCCACTGTGCGTCTTTTTGCTGGACCCATTCTTTTGCCTTCGAAAGATCGAAATTTGCACTTCCAAGCGGCATTTGCCTTAGCACATCGGGATTGTTGTTGAGCGAAATGATGTCTATCAGGTCGATTTCTGTAAGGCGCTTGAATTCCAAGGTCATGCTGAAGCTAAATATGTTTGTCTATCGACTCGCAATAGCATATCAAAGCGGTGCTGGCTGGCTGCTGCGTCTTCAACTGACAGGCAGCTCTTGGTGGTTTGCAGGGCAGCGCTCATTGGGAAAGCCATATCGGCCTGGAGTACACAACAGAGGGCACGTCCTCATCAAGCATCATCACTATACGGCTTGCGCACTACACCTGACATTGTGTTTTTGTGTGTGCGTGGCCAGTATTCGTTCAGCGTGTCAGTCACCTCTATGACTGTGAGAGTTCCCTCAACCGGGGTGGATTCTGGATGTTCCTTTTTAATCATCTCCTCGGAGCAGAGGTGCCTGGTGGTGCGCCACTTACCGAGCTTGTCTTGACAGCGCCAGTTGTAGTGATGTTCGATGTGAATGTGAACCCCATTTTATGCTGTTTATTTATACAGCATTAGAGAAATCCGACTTGCTAGTCTGTACGTATGTGCAACCGCAACTACACCCCGTCAGAGATCAAGATTGAGCGCCACTTTCTCATCGGCCGGGAGTTTCAGGGCTGGAGGAGGAATAAGCGCAACAGTAGCGTAGCGGCTGCGCCGACAATATTGGGCGCTATGCGCCTGAGCCGTCTTTTCCTTTGCACCACTGTGCTGTTACTCAGTCTGGTCTCGTTGATGCTGGTGCGCACGATGTGGACCGACTGGCAGGACGTGCGCCGTGCTGAATTCGGACTGGAGGCGATGGAGCTGGCCTATGCTGCCATGAAGGTCGCAGAACATGCCTCGGCCGAGCGAGGTCCTGCTATCCCGGTACTCAACGACCCGCCCTCGGACGCTTTGCGCAAGCGCTTGACGCAGTTCCAGTTGGAGACCGATGCGGCCTTCGATGTGGCGCTGACGCGGCTGCGCCGACGTGAGGAAGCCGAGCTGCTGACTGCCCTGCTGGTGTTGGAGCGGGCGCGCACGCAGATGCAGGCAGCCCGGCAAGAACTTGAACGGGTGGCGGTCCTTCCCCAGGCTGAGCGCGCGGCCGTCGATAAACGCCGCACCCGTCAGGTCATCGACCAGATGTTCGAAGTCGTCGACACGGTGCTAGAGGCGATTACCCTGCTGTCGGCCAGTGCCGAGCGAAGCCATCCCAGCCTGTCGCTGCCGCTGGTCGGCGCGCGCTACGCCGCTGAGCTGCGCGAGCATGCTGGCCGCTTGGGCTCGCAATTCACCGCACCGCTGGCAAGCGGTTCGCCGCTCGGCCCGCAAGAGCGCGACGGCATTCCTCGAATGCTCGGCCGCATCGAGCAGCTCAAGGCTCTGCTGGATGTAAAGGCGCGCACCAGTCTCTCCGATCCGCGCATTGACGCCGCGCTGCAGGCCCAGCAGGAACGCTATTTCGGTCAGAGTTTGCCCTTTATCGCCGAGATTACCGCTCGAGGCCTTGCAGGCCTGCCCTATGGCATGGACTCGGCACAGTTTGTCTCCCGCCATGTCCCGGGGATGCGCAGCATCGTCGATCTGCGCGACACTCTGCACGAGGTAGGCCGCGAACAGACGCTGGAGAAGGTGGCGGCAGCCTGGCGGCGGCTGCGCGTCAACGCGCTGATTGGCTGCTGCATCCTGGTGCTGGAGGTTGGCGTTTTCATCACGCTGCGCCGCCGTGTGCTGTCGCCGCTGCTGCTCATCACCCAGCATATGATGGAACTGATGCGTGGCCGGCTGAACCGACAGCTACCCGCAGTCCAGCGCAGCGACGAGATCGGCGAGCTGCAGTCCGCGGTGCATGCGTTGCAGGCCAGTCTGCAACGAACCCAGGAGCTGGAGGCCGAGCGCGAAACCCTTATTACCGAGCTTCGCCAGCTCAGCCACAGCGACCATCTGACCGGGCTGATGAACCGCCGCGCCTTCGACGATCAGGCGCCGGCCCAGCTGGCCCAGGCCGAACGTCATCGTTGGCCGCTAGCGCTGATGCTGTTCGATTTGGACCATTTCAAGCGCATCAACGATCAGCATGGTCACGAGACCGGCGACCAGTTGCTACAGCATGCGGCGCAACTCGCGCAGGCCCAACTGCGCAGAGGCGATCTGCTGGCCCGCTATGGCGGCGAGGAGTTCATCGCGCTGCTGCCCGATTGCGATGACAAAGCGGCACTGGCCCTGGCCGAGCGCTTGCGCCAAGCCCTGCAGCAGCCGCTGCACCGGCCCGACGGCAGCATGCTGAACCTGAGTGCCAGCTTTGGTCTTGCGGTGCAGCCGGCTGGTCTCCAGTCCTCGCTGCCCGAACTCTTCAGCCGTGCCGACACCGCCCTCTACGCAGCTAAGGCCAAAGGCCGCAACCAGGTGCAGTTGGCTCTCTGAGCAGATCAAGTTATGCTCACAAAGCCGTAAAAAGCCATCTCTGATGACCGTTTGGATCGGCGATTCGTCTTTCATGGAGCACAGACTTTTGGTGCCGAGTGCTCATTTCATCTCGCGCTTCAATAATTGAACTCACTGCTGCATGAGTTACTTGCAGCACTAGAGGATGGCTTTGACCTCTAAGTGACCTGATGGCATGTATTTCCTCTCTCACGCTTTGGACTTTTCCAAGTAGACGCAGGTCTCTTATGAATGCGAAATTGTTTTCGCCAAGGTGGCTGACGGGAAAGACGCCCAGACCCCTCTAGGCAAATACCGCCAGTAGCGCGCTGTCGTGAAATTCACCAACGATGCGTGGGCGTAGTCCTTGAGTGTCGAACCAGCTATACAGCTTCAGGCGCTAGGCGGAGTGATTAGTCGGCAGCAGCACTGATAAGTCGTTCAGCTTGCTAGGAAAGCCTTAATGCTAACCCTTGCCGATCATGTGCGAGTGCCTGGACCATTCAACATACGCGTCTGCCAGCCGTTAGTTGGTAAGTCGTAGGATGGGGTTGTGCAGTGCAGGCTGACTCGCCTGCACTAGGCACCGACGGTGCAGGGCCAGCTCGCCCTGAAACTGCTCAAACTCACCCTCATGGCACACCAAACGCAGGTTCGTTGATACAACTATCGACTACCGTAACGTGTGTGCAAATAGTTTAGAAACACTATTTGGAAGGTCTACCGCTAGGGGGCAACCTTGCCACTCGTTGCTTCACGCACTTCATTGGGGATGACCTGGCCCAACTGGAAGTTCTCTTCGGCGCGAGAGAATGTGGCTATGTGCGTCTGTAGGCCGGCGGCGCGCAGGGCACCGACTTCGGCCTGTTCCTCGGGGGGCGGCGATGTCCTCACAGACGATGCGGTTGTCCCCACTGCCTGCGCTAGGCCGGGCAGGGTAGGGGCCTCACGCTGATTCAAAATGCTTAGCCGAGAGCGTAGTTGCTGGAAGCGTTGCAGCAGGCGTTGGTCAACCAAGCGCTGCGGTGCGGGCTGATGCGGACAGAGGCCCATTGGGTGGTGGCTTGTACATCGGCTAGGAATACCGCGGGCAGCAGGTGCTGCGCCCCTAGCTAGCAGGCTGCGTGCAGCACGGGCTGGTCGTGCAGGTGCAGGTCGTTGCGCAGCCATAACAGGCCGTGCTCATAGCTTCGCTCCGGGTGAAGGCGGCGGTTTGCGTTGGCAGCGGCAACATTCGGAGCAGTACTTAACCTATTCCCACATCTGGGCCCACTTTTTGCGTCAGGCAAACGGGTACCTCCAGCACGGGCAGGGCTTAGTTGGCAGTGTGGTGCACAGTGCGCTTCCAGTAAGTTTATCCGGCATGGGCGAGCAGTGCCATATGGACATGGCGGGCCAAGCTGATGCCGCTGAGCCAGGCGCCTTCCACGGTGCCGTTGTGCAGCCAGTCACCGCACATCCCCAAACTGGCAGCCGCGTCCCACCAGGAGCCCATGTTCAGCGGGTTGGCCGTGTCGGCATAGCGCCAGCGGTGGGCCGTCGCCTGCACGCTGGCCGGATCGGGGCCGCCCAGTTTCGCAAAGGCCTTTAACAGGACAGTTGTTACCGAGGCTGCGTCGTCTTCCACATGTGCCTCGCTCCATCTGCCGCTGGCGTGCAACAGCCAGGTTTCGGGGCCGATGCGCCCGGGCTTGCTGCTGTCGCGCGCAATCCAGTGCAGGGGGCTGTGCTCGACCAAGCAGCCGTCCACCGGCAGTGGCACCGGCTGGGCGCAGCGCACCATAACCGACCAGCAGGCGCGCATCCGGGTATTGTTTGACGGAGTGGTGGCTTCAGAAGACACGCCAGCCAGCAACTGCGCGGCCTGCGGTGCGAGCACAGCCAGCAGTAAGGTTTGGTAGCGCAGGGACTCGATGCCGTGCTCGAGGCTGCGCAGCAGCCAGCCATCGCCCGTATCGGCCTGCAATGGCTCGATGGTGGATTGCCATTGAAAGCGTACCGGGTTGGGACTATCCGTCATGCAGCGCACCGAATGTGCAGCAGGCGAGGTCATGCGCGGAGTGCCGACAAAGCGCTGCCCGGCGCTGGTTTGAGGCATGAAGCTTTGCCCATCGTAGCTGCCGATGCGGGCGGACCATGAAGCTACAGCCCCGGCTTGTTCCCACGTTGCTACCTGGGCGCGGAAGTCCGCATCGTGCGCCGTGAAGTACTGGGCGCCATGATCGCACTGCCAGTTCGCATCGCTATCGCTGCGGCGACGCGTGCTCATGCGCCCCGAAGGACCACGGCTTTTGTCAAACACATGCACCTGGTGCCCGGCATGGGCCAAGAACTGTGCACCGCTGAGCCCTGCCGTACCGGCGCCAATGATGGCAATGCGGTGGGCGGTGCTGCCCGCTGTAGGGTGAGAAGTCATCATTTCAATGGAGTGTCTGGCTGAGGTTGACTATCTGTGACTGGCACGAATGAGTCGGCTCACTGCGATGCAAAAGGCCGCGGTGCGAACTTCAAAGTCGTTTGAAAATGCTTGTACCTGGCGGCAATGGGCGCTATTGGGGCACCCGGATTACACGACTGAGATCTACGCCGAGACTTTGAGCCTTTAGCAGCAGCAAATGAAGTTGCTCCTCTGGGATGGACTTCTGGCGCGACAGCAGCCAAAAGTAATCCAGGCTACCGCCTATGACCAGACAGGTCTGGTATTCGTCGTCTAGGCTGACAACGTTATAGCCGCCGTAAAACGGGCCAAAAAACGAGACTTTCAGTGCCGCTACATTGGAGGGTCCTAAAAATTGGGCTTTCCCCTCGGCTTCGCGCCATTCCTGCTTGCGTGCGTCAAATCCTCGATTCAGCACGGAAATGCTGCCATCCGCGTTGAGCTGATAACGTGCTGCCACTTGGATCAGATTTTTCTCAAAGTGGTGATCAATGCGGGCCAGCTCATACCAAGTTCCAAGATAGCGATTGATATCGAAATGGCTCACCGGATCCACCCCACGAGGTACAGATACGGCGCAGCCCAATAAAGCCAGCTGGGTCCCTACAAAGACGGCCGCTAGCGCTGTAGCGCGCATGAAAGAGCTTCTTGAAATATGCATAAAGCGTCTCGATAGTGTGAAGTAAACAGAGACCACGGCAGGCTCTGCTGTACGAGATTCAGGCTGAATGGCAACAGTGCATCGGCGTATGCGCACTTGAATTGCAGACGGCTGCGGGTGAGATCACATTCCAGTGACACGACGTACCGCCGAGAAATACCAGCTGTCGGGCAGGCAGCGCATGAGCTTTACCCAGCGGGTGAAGCGACGGGGAAAGTTCATTTCAAAATGCCCAAGCTTCCAGCCGCGCAAGATATGCTGAGCCGCTTCTTCAGAGCTGATGAGGGCTGGCATCTTGAAGCTGTTTTGTGCCGTTAACGGGGTATCGACAAAACCGGGGTTGATGATGGAGACGCCCAAGCCCCGAGGGTGCAGATCCAGATAGAGGTTCTCTGCCAAGTTGTTGAGTGCGGCTTTGGTGGGGCCATAGGCCAGCGACATGGGTAGTCCCCGGTAACCGGCTACACTGCCGACCAGAGCCAGGTGACCACGTCCTGCGTCCAACAGCATCGGTATGACAGCGTCCAGCAGTTGCAGGGCACCGACATAGTTGACCGCCAGATGCTGCTTCATCTCAAGCAGGTCGAAGGCTGTCGCGCGTTGAGGTCTGTACCTGCCTGCGCAATACAGTACCAGATCCGGCGCCCCTGCATAAGCTTTCACCGTCGCAGTGGCCTCAGCCATGGTCTCGGGCTGGGTGACATCCAGCGGCAGGACCAGAAAGCCGCTGCGGCCAAGGGTCAAGGAATGCAGGGCAACTGCATCTCTGGCCGATACGATGACCCGAGCGCCTTGCGCATGTAGGGCCTCTGAGGTGGCTCGCCCTATGCCTGAAGAAGCGCCGACTATCCAGGCACATTTCCCTTGCCAGTGGGACAGCGGCGGATTGAGCCTTGCGTGCAGCAGCGACATCGCACTTACTCCTTGATGAAGGACAGAGTCACATCGCCCAGGTGAACACCGAATTTGCTCATGACAGCACGGTTGAGCATGGTCCGCGAATCCATCAGATACATCCAGTCATCCATACTCACGTTCCAGACCTTGCCGTTCACTGGCAGGGCCAGCACATAGTTCCAACGGAAGGCGTTGCCAGCCGTCTGGCCCTGAGCCTGCCCCACCACGTCGTCTGCGTTTCCGCTATAGCGGCCATCACCCAGATACTTCAGGTGCCAGATGCGTTGCTGCGTGCTGCCGTCGCTGTAGACAAAGTGCTCGTCGAGCACACCTTCGTCGCCGTTCCATTTGCCTGTCATGCGCACGGTGAAGCGCTTGACAACTTTTCCGGATCTGTCCGTGAACAAGCCGTGAGCGGTCAATGGTCCGTTGAAGTATTGACGCAGATCCAGTTCTGGGCGCTCCTGGGCATATTCCTGCACAGACGGACCCGCACAGCCGGCCAGCATTCCCATAAACGTCAGTCCTATTGCTGCGCGGCGCCAAGGCAGGAATGAGAAAGTACTTGTCATGGATTTCATTTCAGTCTCCAAGATTGGTGCAGGCGCTCGCCATGCCACAGGCAAGCCCAGGCCATCAGTTTGAACAGGCAGGGAAGGCCTCCATATGCCCATGCCAGTGCCTGCAAGCCGGCAGGGTCGGTCGTGCCGCTGCGGTATCCCATTGCGGCAAGAAGCGGCAGGCACAGTCCAGCTGCCAATGCCAGATTGAGCTTGGCAGCACAGGCCCACCAACCTAGATAGCGTCCCTCTGCAGAGCCTCCTTGGCCAGACTCGTGGATGACGCCGGTCAGTAAAGCCCCAGGCAGCGCCAGATCTGCCCCGAGGGCCAATCCGCTTGTCAGACAGATGATGGTGAAGATCCAGCTGTCGCCGGCCCCGAGCCAGGGGGTGATGGAAAATGCGACCACGCTCGCCAGCATGCCGGCGCGCCAACTGGGCGCCAGCCCCCAGCGCGAGACAGCCTTCACCCACAGTGGCAATCCCGCAGCGGCGGCACCGAAATAGCACAATAGAAGTAGTGGCTGCAGATCCGGCGCATGCAAGCGATCCATCACGAAGAACGGCAGCAGTGTGGCGGGTATTGCTGCTGCCACGCCGTTGAGCATGAATACAGATAGCAATCTGCGAAAACTTGCGTCCGCCCATGGTGAGGGCATAGCAGGCTTGGTGTGCAGTTGCACGGTGGACGCCGGTATCGCACTGGACCGTTGCAGGCTATGCAGCCCTAGCAAGCCCAGGACAAGCGCCATCATGAGCACCAGGCTGGTGGAATCAAAACCCAGCCAGGTAGGCAGCACGCTAGCCAGCAGCACGCCAGCGAGGGTGGCGCCTTCGCGCCAGGCCGTCACGCGCGCGCGCCAGTCGGGCTCGCCGCCCCAGCGCGTGCCCCAGGCCTGGTGCAAGATGCTCACGGCGCTATAGGCCAGAGTGCAGAGCAGCAGGCTGGCAGCCAGCCAGCCCAGTAGACCAGCCTGGCTGGCGTTTGGAGGATGCCACAGCGCAGCGAAGCCCAATGCCATGAGCACGCTGCCCAGCACCGCGGCCAGCCATGCGGCACGCAGCCCGCTCTCCAGCAGGCGATCGGCCATGCGTCCCAGGGCTGGGTCGAGCACCGCGTCCAGAGCGCGGGTGGCAAGCAGTACCGCCCCCAGGCCAGCCAAGGGCACCCCGGCGGCCACTGCATAGTGATGAGGCAGGTTGACATACAGCGGCAGCGACACAAATGCCAGCGGCACCCCGAGACCTCCATAAGCGAGCCCCACACGCCAGGGCAGCGGCTTGGATGGAGCTGAGCTGGGGGAGGGCATGGTCTTTGTCTCCTCAGCGCTTGCCCAGCAGCGCAGCGCGTAGGCCAGGCGCCGAAGTCTGATCAGACAGCCAGATGCCAAAAAACAGGCGCGCGTACTCTGCATCCTGCAGGCGTGCGGTTTCGCGTCCATTGTGGAAAAAGCTCACATCGCCGGCTCCGTCAGTCAAGCCCAGCAGTCGATCCTGCGCAGCGACATCAGGAAAGGCCTGCTTCATCATCAGCAGCCACTGGCGTGCCTGTGCTTCGGAGAAGCTGCCCACGCGCCGCATCTCGGCCACCGATCGCTCGGCGATGGCCTCACCCTCCAGCTTGCGGTCATAGACCAGCTCCAACGCGAACGGCTGGCGTGCATAGTCCGTCGGCTCGAAGTCCGCCTGCGCCCAGAGACGGGCCTCGTAGACCCGCAGGCCAAAAAAGCGCAGCACGCCGCTTCCGATCAGGCGCGCCGAGGGCAGGGTGGAGCGCAGCTCCGCAGGGGCGGCAGGCGTAGCTGCCAAGAGGTTGTTGGTCATTAGAGTCATAGTGGGAGCAAGAAGGCTGACGCTCCAGACCAGGGCTTGGCGCCGTCGAATGTCATGCATGGTCAGGCCTGCGCAAAGTGAACTGGACCACATCGGTGTTGCCCGTATCAAAGGCCGCTTCGCAATAGGCCAGGTAAAACCTCCAAATGCGCACAAAGCGCTCATCGAAGCCCAGGCTTCGCACCTCATCAAGGCGCTGCTCAAAGGCGTGACGCCAGCGTCTGAGCGTTTCGGCATAGTCCTTGCCAAAGCGCATCTTCTTTTCCACCGTCAGGCCGGCGCGTTGGGCCTCTTGCTCGAAGGCCGTAACGCTCGGTAACAGACCGCCTGGGAAAATGAACTGCTGGATGAAGTCGGTGGAGTGCAGATAGCGCGCAAACAGGTCTTCGCGCAGGGTGATGGATTGCAGGCAAGCGTAGCCGCCGGGCTTGAGGCAGTCGCGTAACGCCTGGAAATAAGTACGCCAGTATTCATGCCCGACAGCCTCGAACATCTCGATGGACACAATGGCATCAAAGGGCTGTGTTGCATGTTCAGCCGCCAGATCCCGGTAATCCTGGTAACGCAGGTCGACCTGTGCCTGCAAGCCTGCTTGTGTGATGCGCTGCATGCCCCACTGCAGCTGCTCGCGCGACAAGGTGACGCCGGTCACCTGCGCGCCAAATTGCGTGGCGGCCGTCTCTGCCAGCGCCCCCCAGCCACAGCCGATTTCCAGCAGGCGCTGACCAGGCTGGAGTCCTGTCTCACTCAAGGCACGTCTTATTTTGGAGCGCTGTGCCTGCTCCAGGTCGGTCGCTTGCAAGGGCGTACCGCTGAGCCCTTCGAACCAGGCAGAGCTGTAGCTCATGGTGGGATCCAGCCACAGCCGATAAAAATCGTTACCCAGGTCATAGTGGGCATGAATGTTTTTGGCGCTGCCCGCCCGCGTATTGCGGCGAAGCAGGTGGCGCAGCCTGAAGCCCAGGCGACCCCACCAGTGGCCGTACACCAGTTGCTCCAGGTGATCGCGATTGCTGATGCAAAGACGCAACAGGGCACTGAGGTCAGAGCTGTCCCATTGGCCCTCGATATAGCCCTCGGCCAGCCCGATATCGCCCGAGCTCAGGATGCGGTCCAAAGCTTCCCAGTGCTGGATTGCACAGCGTGCATCTGCTTCCGCTGTGATCTGCTTCGGGAAATGGCGCACTCGTCCATCAGGCAATTGCAAATCCAGTTGGCCGTGCGGCAAATGCTCCAACAGCTTCATGACGCGACTGGCGCTGCGTGGCAGGGAGCGCGTTGAACCGGCGGACTTGCTCAGTAGGGGGACAGTGGTCGTGTTCATCGTGTTACAAAGCGCTTGGGCGCAGGTGGTTTGCGATGGAAAGGAAGCCGCTTCGCCCAAAGGCGGAGTGCCTGCCAGTGGATGCGGAAGATGACTCCGAGTGTCATCAGCGGCGTGCCGAAGAAAGCCTGGCGCACTGTGGAGGTGTTCAAGGGATGCAGTGTCCCTTCGACGCCCGTGCGCAGCAGCGGCCCTGTCTCGTCGTAGAGATCCACGAGCGCCAGATTGGTGCTTTCACTGCGTTTGAAGCGGAAGCGATACTCTCCCTGGGTCTCGCAAAATGGTGAGACATGAAAGCACTTGTGCGCCACATGCTCGCAATCCCAGGCGAGCTGAGGTCCTGCGAGAAGATAGGCATGACGCTCACCAAAGGTGTTGTTGACCTCGGCCAGGATTGCTGCCAGCGTGCCATCTGCTCGGTGTGCGTACCAGAAACTCACCGGCTTGAAGGCATAGCCCAGCACGCGGGGAAAGGTATGCAGCCAGATTTCTCCATCTGCATCCCGGATACCTTCTTCCTGCAACAGCTTTTCGAACCAGGCCAAAGAGTCGCAGCTGCCGTCGCCATGATCGCTGTCATGAAAGCTGAGCCAGCCGCGCCGATTGCGCCGCAGCACTGCAACCGGATGCTCACGCAGGCTTCGCATGGGAAGCAGTAGAAAATATCCGGGGTAACGGAATGCATGCTCGACTGGCCGAAGCCGGCGATGCCAGATATGGCCAAAGCCAATCAGAGGAGGAACGCTCATAGAGCTTCCTCCAAGATGGCCCCTGGGAGCACTGGTTGCTGTGTGTGGCTCAGAGAGTGGAGCACTCCATCGGCAGCTTCGAGACCTGAGCGTAAGCCATCTTCATGAAACCCATAGCCACACCAAGCGCCACAAAACCAAGTATTGCGCCTACCTTGTAACTCACCAACACGCTGTTGTGCAAAGATCGCAGCCTGGTCGAAAACAGGGTGGCTGTACTGAATACGCGCATGAACTTTGTTGTCGGCAACTGGTCGAGTCGGATTCAGTGAAACCAGTACGGGTTGCTGCCAAGGCAGGGGCTGTAAACGGTTGATCAGATAGTGCAGACAGACACCGGCATTCTCTGCGCTGAGGGAGGGTGCACGTTCATAGTTCCAGGCCGCCCAGGCTGCCTGGCGTTGCGGCAGCACGGCTGTATCGGTATGCAGAACTGCTTCATTGGGCTGGTATCGAATTCCACCTAGCACTGCACGCTCCAACGGTGTCGCATCTTGACCCAGCAAACGCAACGCCTGGTCACTGTGGCAGGCCAAAACAACCGCATCAAAATGCTCCGACCCATGGGGCATCTGCAGCATGACCCCATGCATATCGCGCTTCAAACTCAGCACTGGGGTATCCAATCTGGTTTCATGGCGACCATCCTGCTTAATTCGGGCAATCACGCGACGCACGTATTGCTGAGAACCGCCGCGCACGGTGTACCACTGAGGCCGATGTGTGACCTGGATCAGACCATGGTTGTGGCAAAAGCGAATCAAGGTGGCGACGGGAAAGCGCAGCATCTGATCCGTAGGGCAGGACCAGATGCATCCAATCATGGGCAGCAGATAGTCGCTGCGAAACGCTTTACCGAAGCCATGCTGGTCCAGAAAGTCCTCTATTGACGTATTGAGCTGTGCCTCGATCTGGCGTTCTGCGATATCTGTGGTCAGGCGGTTGAAGCGCAAGATCTCGAGCAGCATGCCGATAAAGCGGGGACGCAGCAGATTTCTGCGTTGAGCGAAAACTCCTCCTAAGGAGCTTCCGCTCCACTCAAGTCCGCACCTGCCATCGACGCTGGGAACTTGAACTGAAAAAGACATCTCGGAAGGTGCCGTTTCCACATTGAGTTCACTAAACAGCTGCGTGAGCATGGGGTAGGTACGATGATTGAATACTAGGAATCCTGTATCTACGCCATGGCTTACATCATCAAGGCAGAGCTCTAACGTGTTGGCATGTCCGCCGAAATGGCTGGTCGCTTCGATTAAGCAAACGCCGTGCGATGCTTGGGTGGTAGCCAGACGAAATGCGGCGGCCAGACCGGATATACCCGAACCGATAACAGCTATACGAGGCATGAAAGCTCCTTGAAGTATTGGGTGAACACTCAAGAAAACCGAAAAGATCAAATCTTGAACTGCTTAGTTCAAACTATAAACCTTAAATTTCAAATTTGCACTACCTGGTGTGCAAGATGATCTTGTGCGTCCTAAAATGTTGGCTATGAACGCTCGGTCAACAATCAAAGAACAAATTCAACGTGTACGGGAAGAGGCTGTCGTGGCGGCGGTGAACCGCCTTTTGGCGACTAAGGGCTACGACGCGATGACGGTGGATGAGGTCGCTGCTGAAGCAGGAGTCGCCAAGGCCAGTCTGTACAAGTTGTTTACTTCCAAAGAAGAGCTAGCCGGCGCAGCGATGGTCGGCGTGCTGGATCGTGCTTTGAGTTTTGTGGATGGCTTGCGCCGAGAGGCCGAGCAGGTAGCCGAATCCGGTCAGAGCACTCCTGCGCTGGATCAGCTCAAAGCAGTCGTGCGGTGGGCTATGCAAACGCAACTGGAAGGACAAATGCCCTCACTTCCGGCGCAAAATTCGAGTCTCAGCGCCTCATTGCAATCGAACGACGAGTACATGGATCGACTCATTGCGTTGAGCAATAGGCTCAGTACGTGGATTACCGAAGCCCAGACAGGTGGTCATTTGCAATTGCGACTACCCGCTGAACTAGTACTCTACACTCTGTTCGCGCGCGCCTGCGATCCGGTCGTGGCATTGCTCAAGGAGTCAGGCCAATACACGCATGACCAGATCATCGACTGGGTAACAAGCACGACTTTCGATGGTTTGGCCGTGAGATAGCGCTGCTCTCTCTTTGCTTTAGGGTTCGGAAGATTCGGACGATATTGATGGTGGGAAAGCCATCTCTTGCCATCGTGGCAAAGATCGCCTCTAACGCCAATTGCTAGGATGCAGAGCCATTCGTGTGTACTGACTTTGCAGGCGCCGAAACCCTACGGCGCAACCAGCGCATCAAGACCCCAAGCAACGGCAATTTCTCATACAACTCTTCTGCGGTGTCCCAGTAATCACGGTGGTGTGTTACGCGGCCTTCGCAATCGAAGCAAACAGAAGAAGCGCCGCGAATGCACTGCTCAACCTCGGATCGCCAGTGACCCAGCCGAAAACGGAACTCCCATTCCAGAAATGCGCGATGGCCTTGCACCAGAGTCTGGGTAACTACAAAGTGTGGCTCCTGCAACGAGGAAAACATGTGTTCAAAAATGCTGGCGATCGCTGCCACCCCACGAACTTCGTTGAAGGGATCTTTGAAGTAGGCATCCACCGCATAGTACGCGTCAAGCCGTTGTAGATGTTCTCCTGTCAGCCCTTCGTAGAACTCGACAAGCCTCTGAACAGCAACCCGACTGTCGTGGTTGCACGAAAATTTGTCCACATTCATTGACTACTACCTGATGGTAAGCGCGTTATTAGGACAAGGCGAGCATAGAACACAGGCTTTAGGAAGCAGGCTTAACTTGCAACTCCCAAATAATAGTAGTTGCTCTGGTATGGCTAGGAGACTTTACTTGTGCTCTACCGGGACTCATTTAGGACTGAGTTTTCCCTAGGCGGATTTGCCGCCTGGGGCGAAGCCAGCTAGATGAAGAGGAGGATTCTTCCATCTTACCGGCCTGTGGACATAGAGGTCCACATTGTTGAGTTAGTAGTTGTGAGTGTTAGAAGTCGCTGCACGAACATCGAATTTCGTGAGCTCTAAGGAGGGATCGCGGTAGCGTTAGCGTTAGTCGTTCGAACACTCAATCTAGAGTCTGTGGTCGACTCATGCGTATTCCTGTTGAATTGACCGCCTGTGCGGTTGTGGCTGACCGGTCTACTGGTCGTGACCGACTGAGTTCGGCCAGAAGCTGACCTTCATAACTTTTTATCGAGTGACCGCTTGCTGCCTCAAAGGAGGCGTTATTCAAACTCAGCCACGATGAGCGATGCCGACTGGCCATCACCATCAGCAATTTCTCAGCAGCCACAAATGTCGTGGGGTAACTCTGCTGCATATAATTTCAGACCTATGATCCGCCGTCTGGCCATGTTCTTCGTGATGCTGAGCGTCTTCTGGCAAGCCCTTGCTGTGGCTGGCCAGATGCCTGTCTTTGCGTCTCATGAAGCACTTGAGCATGCGGCGATGCATCTTCAAGAGGAAGGTCACCATCACAATGACGATGGTGCGGTTGAGCTTGATGAATCCTCTGATTCCAAACTGCACATGATGGCCAATGGGATGCCATCTGCAGCGCTCGAAGCATTCACCCTGAGTGTTCCGGTGCCCGACTGGGGAAGCTCTCCACTCTGCCCGGTCGTCGATTCCATGCTCCCCCATCCCATCCTGGAAGGGCTTCGACGGCCTCCCAGACACACTGCCTAGCTCACTTTAGGTCGGCTTCATTCGCCTGAAGCCATCCCTTTGTTCGTGCGAGCCATGCCTGTCGCGGTACATAGCGACGGCATCCCGTTGCACTCAGAGCATTTAGAGGCTTTGTGAACCCCAAATTCATATGGAGGCTCTGCATCATTGCAGGGCTGACGTCGGCGTGCACTTCTTATGCACAGCCAATGGAAAGCGTTGCTGCGCCAAAAGCGAGCAGCAACATTCAAAAAACAACCTTGGCGACTGCCGTTGAGGCGGCCTGGAGCCGTGCCGTTGCCTCTGCAGAGGCGGCAGGTATCTCTCGCCAGGCCACGGCAGAAAAGAAAGCGTCAAGCGCTCTCTGGGCTGCACCACCCTCAGTGGAGCTGAGCCATCGAAATGATCGTCTGCAAAGCAATAACGGTGTCCGCGAAACGGAAGTGGCGTTAGCAGTCCCTCTCTGGCTTCCTGGTCAAAAAAGCGCCAAGCAGCAAGCCGCAGATTCGCTGTCATCTCTCTCTCAGTTGTCTGAAGCTGAGGGAAAACTGCGTGTTGCAGAGGTCGTCCGTGAGTTGCATTGGCAGATTGCTGAGTTGCAGGCCAGCCAATCTTTGTCAAAGCAGCAGACCAGCACTTTTGCGGCCATCGCATCAGACGTGGATAAACGTGTCAAAGCTGGTGATCTGGCAAGAGCAGATGCTTTGGCAGCCAAGGGGGAGCTTTTAAGCGCACAAGCAGCTCAGTCACAGGCTGAAACCCAGCTTGAAGCAGCGAAGCGCCAGTGGACAGCCCTGACAGGATTGGCCCAAACACCTGACGCTACGTTTGCGAGTGCTGAAAGCCCGTCTCCTCGCCAGTTGGCTGAGCATCCCGAGCTGTTGCGTGCAGAACAGCAAGTAGACCTAGCACGTAAGCGTTTGGACTTGGTTGCCAAATCGAATCGCAGTGCTCCAGAGTTGATCACCAAACTCAGGCAAGACATGCCAGGCCATGGCCAGGGTTCCGCCTACAGCCTGGGCCTTGCTGTTCGTATTCCTTTCGGCACAGACGATAGAAATGCGCCACTGCAAGCTGCCGCATTGACAGAGCTAGAGGTGGCCCAAAGCAAAGAGCAGGTGCTTCGCGCGCAGCTGTCTGCCCGCATGGAAAGCGCCAAGGCTGCAGCAGAGGCAAGTCAGTTGCAGTTGCAGACCGAGCGTGAAAAAGCCTCTTTGCTTAACGAACGAGCCAAGCTGATTCGTACCTCCTTCAATACAGGCGAGACATCGCTCCCAGAGCTTCTGCGCGCAGCCATTGCCGCAGCTCAAGCCGACTACAGCGCTGCCCGGCAGGAGGCTGCATTTGGCCTCGCACGTGCACGTCTTCAACAAGCCTACGGACAACTGCCATGAATTCCCCGTTTTCAATTCCTAGCGTTGTGAAACGCTTGCTCTTACAGGGTGGCTTCGCCCTTTCTACAGGGATCGCCGTGGCATCCCCTGGTGCACACGGTCCCAATGGAGAGCATTTGGACGCAGCACCTACGGCGGGAGCCACTTCTTCTTCACCCCGACTTGAGGCCAAGTCCGAAAACTACGAGCTGGTTGGTCGTCTGCAGGGTGGCGAGTTCTCGATGTTCATTAATCGATTCGCCACCAATGAGCCTGTAGAGCAAGCCAAGGTGGAAGTCGAGCTGGGCCAACTGAAAGCCCCTGCGCCTTATCACTCGGATCAGGGCGACTATGCCGTGGCTGACGAGAAGTTTTTGGCAGAACTCGGCAAAAAAGGGTCACACGCGCTGGTGATCACGATTCTGGACGGCCAAGAGTCTGACCTGCTGGACGGCACTTTGGAAGTCGGGGCGACCCAGGCTGCAGCTGAGGCCACTCATGCTCATGGAGATGAAAACGCTTTGCTGTTTGGCGCATTGGCAATTGCGGCATTGGCCGCCGTCGGCGGATTGGGATGGCTCTTGGGCCGTGGCTCTAACAGCAAGGTAGCAAAGGGAGGCGCCCAATGAAGCGCACCGTCATCATGTCTGCGGTCTTGGCCGTCACCATGGCTCAAGCCTCTCCGGGCGCTCATGGCCCCAACGGAGAACATCTGGATACGGCCTCGGCTGCTCCATCGGCAGCGGGTTTGAGTCGCCTGCCTGATGGCAGCGTCAATGTGCCCATGCTGTCCCAGCGTCGATTGGCAATACGTACGGAAATTGCCTTGATGTCCGAAGCAAGCGCAACCATCGAACTGCCAGCCAAAGTCATTGCGGACCCCAATGCAGGTGGCCTGGTTCAGACGGTTGTGGGCGGAAAGATTGAGGCCAGAGCCCAAGGCTTGCCGTTCGCTGGCAAGACTGTACGCAAAGGGGAAGTCCTGGCGGTCGTAGCTCATCACGCAGAGCCGCTGGCCTTGTCTGGGCAGCGTGCGCAGTTGGCCGAGCTCAGAGGTGCCCGCGAAATCGCGCAAAAACGTGTGGAGCGACTCAAAGGACTTGAAGGCACTGTCCCACGCAAAGAGATTGAAGCGGCTCAGACAGAGCTTGCAAGCCTAAGGGCACGTGAAAGCGCAATCGGCGGCGGTCTTGCTGCCAAGGAAAGCGTGGTGGCTCCCGTCTCGGGTGTCATCGCCAGCGCCAATGTGGTGCTCGGCCAGGTTGTCGAATCCAAGGATGTCTTGTTTGAGATCACCGATCCAGCCAAGGTCATGGTGGAAGCCACAACGGCTGATCCTGCTCTAGCAACCAACATCAGTGCAGCAACGATCAAAGCGACGCCGGGAGTCCGTTTGGAGCTCATTGGCGCTGGTCGAAGCTTGCGTGACGGCGTGTTGCCATTGACCTTCAAGGCGGTTGCTTCCGATGGTACGCAACAGCTACCGATTGCTATTGGCCAACCTGTCACCGTAATTGCCAACTCCAAGCAAAGCGTCAAAGGCTTTGTTCTTCCAGCACAGGCGATCACCCGCAATCCGGCCAATGAGCCAGTCGTCTGGATCAAGTCAGGTGCAGAGCGCTATATCCCGCAACCCGTGCAGTACCAAACGCTGGACGCGAACCGGATAGTCGTCACCAAGGGGCTTGGCGATGAAAACCGGGTCGTGGTTCAAGGCGCGGCGCTGATCGCACAAATCCGCTGAACTGTGAGGTGACACATGTTCAACTGGATTGTTCGCAACAGCCTGCACAACCGGCTGTTTGTATTAGCGTTCGCTGCGATATTGATGGTCTACGGGATCATCACGGCAGTCAAAACGCCTGTTGATGTCTTTCCGGACCTCAACAAACCTCTGATCACCGTTCTGACCGAAGCCGGGGGCATGGCCCCTGAAGAAGTCGAGCAGTTGGTGACTTTCCCCATTGAAACAGCATTGAATGGCATGCCGGGGGTCACTCGCGTGCGCTCCATGTCTGGGGTCGGTTTGTCGATTCTCTATGCCGAGTTTGACTGGGGCACTGACATCTACCGTAATCGCCAGTTGGTGGCGGAGCGGCTTGCGCTCGTACGCGAGCGACTTCCCTCCGATGTGGTGCCAGTGATGGGCCCTGTGTCTTCCATCATGGGTGAGGTCATGCTGCTGGCCTTGCCCTTGAATGTGAGCGAAAAAGGCGCATCGGCGGCAACACCCATGCAGGCACGGGAGTATGCAGACTTTGTGCTGCGTCCCCGATTATTGGCTGTACAGGGTGTTTCACAGGTCATTCCCATTGGTGGTGAAGTACGTCAATTGCGTGTGGAGCCTGACACCGCCCGGATGGCTCAGTTCGGCGTCACCCTTTCTCAGCTGGAAACGGCTCTCAAGGGGTTTGCTGGCAATGCCGGCGGTGGCTTCATCGACCTCAACAGCAAGGAATATCTGATCCGTCACATTGGGCGCACCAACAAGGTCGAGGACCTGCAGTCCGCTGCAGTGGCCTGGCGAGATGGCCGTCCAATCCGCCTGGAGCAAGTTGCCAATGTCCGGTTTGCTGCGGCCATGAAGCGCGGTGACGGTGGTTACAACGGATCTCCTGCGGTCATCGTCAGCGTTCAGAAGCAGCCTGAGGCCGATACCGTTCGCGTGACGCGTGACATCGAGCAAGCACTTCGAGAACTCAGCAAGGGCCGTCCTGAAGGCATCAACGAACCCAGAGCCCTGTTCCGACAGGCGGATTTCATTGAAGCCTCCATTGGCAACGTGACAGAGGCACTGCGTGATGGAGCCATCATGGTCGCCATCGTTCTGTTTGCCTTCTTGCTTTCAGCCAGAACCACTCTGATCTCACTGGTCGCAATCCCGCTGTCGCTGGCTGCCACGGCGCTGGTATTTCACTGGCTGGGTCAATCCATCAATGTGATGACTCTGGGTGGACTTGCCATCGCTATTGGTGAATTGGTTGACGATGCGGTGGTGGACGTAGAAAACATTCTGCGCAGACTCAAGCAAAACCGGGAGCTGGAGCACCCGGCGCCGACGCTTGAGGTTGTCCGCAAAGCCAGTGTGGAGGTTCGCTCCGGCATCGTCTATGCCACAGCCATCGTGGTGCTGGTGTTCGTGCCCCTGTTTGCTCTGCCAGGCGTCGAAGGCCGCTTGTTCTCGCCGCTGGGCATCGCCTACATCATCTCCATTCTGGCTTCCATGCTGGTGTCGATGACGGTGACGCCGGTACTGTGTTCCTACCTCCTGCCGAGAATGAAGCGCATTGATCACGGGGACAGTCCCATCGTCAGACGCCTCAAGCAATGGGATGAAAAGCTGCTGGCTTGGTCTTTCCCCAGAAGCAAGGCACTGATGGTTGCGGCCTTGGCTGCCGTCGTAATCGCGCTGGCCAGCGTTCCCTTCTTCCCGAGAGCGTTCCTGCCAGCCTTCAATGAAGGCTCGCTGGTTCTGGGCATGGTGTTCAATCCGGGGACGTCATTGGCAGAAGCCAATCGAATGGGCTCCTTGGCTGAGACCTTGATCATGGAGGTGCCCGAGGTCACCCAGGTTGGGCGCAGAACAGGTCGCGCAGAGCTGGATGAGCACGCAGAAGGGGTTCACTCTGCTGAGATCGACGTTGATCTGAAGCGCAGCGAGCGTGATCGTGAAGCCGTGATGGCCGATATTCGCGCAAAGCTGTCTGTGCTGCCCGCACAAGTTGCTGTGGGCCAGCCGATTTCTCACCGTCTGGATCACTTGCTGTCCGGTGTTCGCGCTCAGATCGCCCTGAAAATTTCTGGTGACGATACCGACACGCTGCGTGGTTTGGCCGAGCAGATGCGCCAAAGCCTTTCGAGCATCCCTGGCCTGGTTGACCTGACTGTCGAGAAGCAAGTGCTGATTCCTCAGATTACTGTGCATCTTGACCATCAGAAAGCCGCCCAGGTGGGGTTGGCACCCGGGGAAGCTATTCGGGTGCTGCAAGCGCTGACGGATGGAGCTCATGGTGCACAGATCGTGGATGGCCCTCGTCGCTACGAGCTGGTGTTGCGTTTGCCCGATGAGGGTCGTAGCCCGCAAGACCTGGCCCGAACCCTGATCGACACGCCGGCTGGCAGGATTCCTGTCTCAGCGATTGCGACGGTCTCCGAGACGGATGGACCCAACCAGATTGGCCGGGAAAACGGTCGTCGTCGCATCGTGGTCTATGCCAACACGGATGGATCAGACATGAGTCGTATCGTGCGTGACATCCGTGCAGCGATAGATCGCACCCAGCTGCCGACAGGCAATTCCATCTCTCTGGAAGGTCAGTTCCAGGCTCAGGAGCAGGCTGCGCAGAAGATTGCGTGGCTATCGCTGATGTCTCTGACATTGGTGTTCCTGGTGCTTTACACACGCTACCGCTCGACAACGCTGGCTTTGATCATCATGGCCAACATTCCTTTGGCACTGGTAGGCAGTGTGATTGCCATGTGGCTTTCAGGTATCACGCTCTCCGTGGCCTCCATGGTGGGCTTCATTACCTTGACGGGTATTGCGGTTCGCAACGGCATCCTCAAGGTGAGCCACTACATCAACCTCTGCAAGTTTGAGGGGGAGCAGTTCGGCCAACCCATGGTTGTCAGAGGCTCACTGGAGCGCCTGACGCCTGTGCTGATGACTGCACTGGTGGCTGCGTTCGCTCTCACACCTTTGCTGCTATCTGCCGATGCTGCTGGCAAGGAAATCTTGCACCCAGTTGCGGTGGTCATCTTTGGTGGCCTGGTGAGCTCCACGCTCCTAGACACCTTGTTGACTCCACTGATGTACCTGGCATTTGGCCGAAAGGCCACCGAAAAGCTCCTGGCTTCAAATCCAGACGCCGAAGGCACGCCCGAGCAGCAAGAAGCGTTTTAAAGCAATTACGGGCTTTGAGGCGCAGCCCTTGATGCGCCTCGCTTTAGCTAGGAATAGTTATGAAAAAACTGCTGTCTGCAGCTGTCGTGGGCCTTTCTCTGATCAGCATGAATGCCATGGCTCATGGCACTGCCAAGCCTCAGCACGGCGGCATTGTCCAATCGGCCAGCGATCTGTCCTTTGAACTGGTTCCACAAGCCAATGGTGCTGCCATGTACGTAATCGATCACGACGATCCTGCTGACGTGAGCAAGATGGGCGGAAAACTGACCGTGCTCAATGGTGCGGAAAAATCTGAAGCCGACATCAAGCCTGCCGGTGGCAACAAACTTGAAGCAATGGGCATCAAGGTTGCCAAGGGCAGCAAAGTTGTTGCAGCAATCACCGGCGTTGACGGCCAAACTGTCACCGTGCGTTTTTCGGTGAAGTAATACCCAGCTCGACAAGGCATAGGTAAGACGAGGTAGTTATGAATGTTTTGGCAAACCGTGGAGTTGTGGCCGCACTCAGCGCAGCAGTTCTGTTTGGTGCAGGTACACCAGCAGTCAAGATGCTGCTGGAGCATGCCAGTCCCTGGTTGATGGCAGGCATTCTCTACCTCGGCTCTGGTATAGGCCTGATGATCTACAGGCTGATTACGCAAGCTCCTGCAGTCGCTCTGAAGCGAAATGAGATGGGATGGCTTGCTGGGGCTGTCATTGCTGGCGGCATGATGGGGCCGCTGCTTTTGATGACAGGCTTGTCTGGGATGGCGGCAACCGATGCCTCTCTGCTGCTCAATGCCGAGGGCGTACTGACTGCCGTTCTCGCGTGGTTTGTTTTCAAAGAAAACTTTGATCGCCGTATCGCCTTGGGTATGGTGGCGATCGTCGCTGGTGCAATCGTGCTCAGCTGGCCGAGCCAAACGGGCACTGCCAGCCTCTGGCCCACGCTTGCAGTGCTCGGTGCTTGTCTGTCCTGGGCCATTGACAACAATCTGACCCGTAAGGTGTCGATTGCGGATGCCTCATTCATTGCCATGATGAAGGGCTTGGCTGCCGGTGCTACCAATTTATTGCTGGCTCTGGCAACTGGTGCAGTCTGGCCGTTACCAGGAGTCGTGGCCTTGGGTACGGTGATTGGCTTCCTGAGCTATGGCACGAGCTTGGTCTTGTTCGTGATCGCCTTGCGCTATCTGGGTACAGCTCGCACAGGCGCGTACTTCTCCATCGCGCCATTTTTTGGAGCCATCCTGGCGATCGTTCTCCTGGGAGAGCCAGCATCGCCTAGATTGTTCGTCGCAGGCGTTCTGATGGGTATCGGGGTTTGGCTACACCTTACTGAAAGCCATCAGCACGAGCACACCCATGAGTTGCTGGAACATAGTCATGAGCACGAACATGATGAGCATCATCAGCATGTCCATGAGGATGGGCTGCCGGCAACCGGTAAGCACGCGCATTTACACACTCATGAGCCTATGACGCACACCCATGAGCATTTCCCGGACATTCATCACCAGCACGACCATAAACATTGACCATTGCTGCAGGAGCTCTTGAATTCGCTTTGGGGAGCGTATGCCACCAGATACGCAATGCGGCCCAAAGCAGTCATTTACTTTCAATACACCGACTTCTGCTTCGGTCGATGGCTGCATCGAAGTGTCATCTGGTGTTGCTGTCGCCACGCCGCGGAAGCCGCGCCGTGCTCTTGATCGATAGCAGTTCGGGCCGATTCCCAAACCTGCTCAAGAGATCAAACCAAATGCCTCAGACTTCGGTGTAAAAAAAGCCACCCGGTGCAGGGTGGCTTAAGGAGGCTTCACTCATATCCGAGTTACTGCGCTCATTCAAAGACATCAATTAGGGTGAATGCTTTCACAAATGCCAGAGGGTGTCATTATTTTCTATTGAGTGATGCAAATTAATACAAATTTTCTATTATTTGAGGCCTTGCATCCGCCTTGCTAAGGACAAAAAAGCCACCTTGTAGGTGGCTTAACGAGATGCCAACTACGTCTAAGTAGTGGCGCTCAAATAGTCTTGATGCGATAGAGCATGTTTGCTTATTCGTTCATGTGGGTATCAACTCGCCAAAGACCTGTGCCCGTTTTAGCAATTGCCTTTCTTGGCTTGGCCAGGGGGGCAGAAATTACCCCCGCCTCTTGGACTGTCAACCACAACGGACCCACTTGGTGTGTAGACAGCACATCCGCTCAACAGAGTGCCGACAATCGCCAGAATTCCTAGCACTTGTTTCATCTCAGATCCCCCTTTTTGATTTCTTTGGCTTATGCCCTTGCCACCCCGGGTCAATTGACTGACCTGAAGTGGCATGGACTTTTCGGCGCTATTAGGGAGCGAGCACCAGATCCTTGGTGGTCACACTGTTGGCGGTTGCCAGCGTCACGGCTGGCGCAGTGGTCTGAGTGGTGTAGCCGGCAGCGCTACCCAAGATGTTGTACTTGCCAGCGGCCGCGGTGTCTGCAGTGAAAACCAAAGGCCCGCTTGCAACGTAAGGTGCCTTGTTGGGCGCCAGCAATGGCAGATTCAGGCTGTAGTTTGCATTGGCGGGATCAACCAAAGTCCATGCAACATCAAGCCTCTGACCTGCACTCAGCACCTGCTGGGCATTCACATCAGCATCGGTCAAAGGCGTATTGGATGTGTTTGTCACCTTGCCCGCAACAGTCGCTGAAGCAGATGTCGGCAGCGGAATGGGGGCTGTCGATGCGTTGAGCGTGGTGGTACCAGCAGCGATCGAGACAGGAATACCAGTCACTGCGGCGGTGGTCAGGTTCTGGCCTGCAAGGACGACGGTGTAGTTGGTGTTCTCCGGCAGGTAGGCCAGCACGAACTTGCCTGTGGTGGCATTGGGCACGGTGGCGCGCAAATTGTTGTCCGGGTCACGCGTGGACACTACAACGCTGGAGGCCAGAGCAGGATCCACATAGCCCACAATTGCTGTAGTCAACCGTTTGATGACGGCCACCACGGGTTTGAGGTTGTAGTTGCCTGAGTTACCTGCCTTGACAATGGACTTGCAGGCATCGAAGTCCAGAACCATATCGGCGACCTGGCCGCCGGTGACATTGAAGTTGGCCTTCAGCTTGAAGCCGCTTTGTTGGCCGCTGGGAGTGGTTAGCGCGATCTCGTTGGTCGAGCCCGACAGCACCAGTGCATTGGCCAGCGGATTGGCTGATGTCGGGTTGGAAGGATTGTCAGCCAGCACCAAGCGGACTTGCTGGTAGTTGCCAGCCGATAGCGGCAGCGAACCCAATTCCTGCAGCACGCCATTGGTCAAACCGAGCAGGTCAATGCGCTGGGCAGGAATCGTCAACTCGCTCCAGCCAGAATCAGTGGTACCTGCCGTGGCGCTCTGATGCACGCGGATTTTGGTGACTGTGACATAGACATGGTCATAGCCACACGCCGGAGCGTCGGTCATGGCCAGCTTGAGCGTGCCTTGCTGTGGGGTGCTATCGCCACCACCACCGCCGCCACATGCTGCCAGGCCGGCAGCAATCAAACCCAGACCCGTCCAGCACAAGGCCTTGACAGGCCGAAATCCACGCGAGTTACTCATAAGCTACCTTCTTGGTGATAAAGACTGCGCAATGCTAGGAGGCTCCGTCAGCGTCGTGTCAGTGCAGTGTTACGGATTGTGGGTTCCGGTTTGCTCTTGATCTATATGCGATTCAGGCAACGACAGCATTTGGTAACAAAACTCTTGAAACTCGGTTGTGTGCTTCACATTACCAAAGAAAGCTGATCGCCTGCAATGGGGTCTCCGACGCCCGTTGCGACCCACCTTTTTGTAGGTATTGCCATGCGCATGGCACAGCGATAGCTTTTCATTTGTCCTCTCACTCATTAGCGACCCCCTTAAGAATGCCGCGATGGCAGGGGGACGGCTTAATTGAAGGAGAAAATCATGGTCACTCCAGTCAATGTTGAAAAGCTGGAAGTCAAGTCGCATGGCACGCCGGACGAGCTCCGCACACCCAACAAAACCCGTGTCGAGGTGGTGAAGCTCCAAGGCTACACAATAGGGCGATTTAACTTCGAACCCGGATGGCGTTGGTCAGAATGCATCAAGCCTGTGGTGAAGACCGAGTACTGCCAGCTCTCGCATGTGGGGCATGTCGTTTCGGGAACGCTCACCGTGCAGATGCAAGACGGCTCGAAGAAAACGCTCAGTCCAGGCGAGTCCTATGCAATTCCTCCCGGACATGATGCCTGGGTAGAGGGCGGTGAGCCTTTCGTAGGCCTGGAGATGCTCAGTGCAGATATCTACGCAAAGTCTTCCCCATAGCGCTAAGCGCAAATTGCGCGGTCCAAACGATTCAGAGTCTGAGTCCAGATAAGGGCGCATGCAGCCCTGCTGGATGACGGCTCAAGGTGGGTCAGTACAAGCAGACAGGTCATCTCACGTTGGAGTGAAGGTCAATTAAGCACAGCCCCCGAATTGGCTTCCGGAATCATAGTTTTGTAGAGATCACTACATCATTGCAGTAGTCATTACGGAATCCTATGCTTCCGACATGACTCTTACTCTGGACTCATGGCTGGCTCTGATCATCAGCCTTCCGGCCTCTAGCGCGACGCCACGCATGCGGATCTGGCGTGCCGTGAAGGCGTTGGGCTGTGCTGCCCTGCGCGATGGCGCCTATCTGCTGCCCTCAAAGGCTGAGCAGGCCGAGCAACTGCAAACCTTGGCGGACGAAGCTTTGCAGGAAGGAGGTCAGGCCTGGCTGCTCCATGTACAAGCCCAGGACATGGCTGAGCAAGCCGTCTACCAGGCGCTGTTTGACCGCACCGAGGGCTACACGCAATGGCTGCTAGACCTGGCCGAAGCGCGAAAGTCGATGGCCAGCCTCGGCTCAGCAGAGCTCAATCGCTTGCAGCGTCGCCAAGCACGCGCCTATGAGGCCATCCGCAGAATCGATTTCTTCCCCGGAGAGACCTCCATTCGGGCCGAAGCCCAGTGGCGAGACTTCAACAACGCCATTGACTCCATGCAGTCACCTGGCGAGCCGCAGGCCACTGCTGGACGCATAGCCAGTCGCGATCGCATGCAATACCAAGGGCGTCTCTGGGCGACCCGCCGCAATCTCTGGGTAGATCGCGTGGCCAGTGCCTGGCTGATTCAGCGGTTCATTGACCCTCACGCACGCTTCCAATGGCTAGACACCCCTGCTGACTGCCCGACAGATGCGCTGGGCTTCGACTTCGATGGTGCGACCTTTTCGCATGTCGGCGAACGCGTGACCTTCGAGGTGCTGCTCACGAGCTTTGCTTTGGAGGGTGACAGGGGTCTCTCGCGCCTCGCAGAGATGGTGCATGCGCTGGACGTAGGCGGTGCGACCACGCCCGAGGCCAGCGGCTTCGAGGCTGTTCTGGCCGGAGCGCGCAAGCGCTGGCCGGATGACGACGCGCTGCTGGTCGACATCGGCGGCGTGCTCGATTCGCTCCATGCCCATTTCTCGAGCCCGCGCAAGCCGTAGACATCAACAACTGCAAAGCCCCATATGAACGACCTCAACACAACGATGGCGCCCGAAGAGAGCGCCTTCAGCTCCCCTGGCTACACGCTCTGGCAGCTCGTGCGCTACATGCTGGCTCTAGGCAGTTGGGGTTTTGGCGGCCCCGTGGCCTTGGCCGGCTATATGTACCGCGATCTGGTGGAAAAGCGCCGGTGGATCACCGATGCCGACTACAAGGAAGGCTTGGCCCTCGCCCAACTGATGCCGGGACCGCTGGCCGCGCAGTTGGCCATCTATCTGGGCTATGTCCATTACCGGTTTCTGGGCGCCTCCCTCGTAGGGATCGCCTTTGTTGTCCCATCCTTCTTCATGGTCGTGGCGCTTGGCGCGGCCTATGTGACCTACGGCGGTATCGGCTGGATGCAGTCGGTGTTCTATGGCGTGGGGGCCGCCGTGATCGGCATCATCGCCATGAGCGCTTACAAGCTGACGACCAAAAGCATCGGCAAGGACAAGCTGCTGTGGCCTATTTTCCTGATCAGCGCGGCCGTCACCGTGATCACCAAGTCGGAAGAGGTCTGGCTGTTCCTCGGTGCTGGCGTGCTGGTCTGGTTCTGGCGGGCACCTCCTGCATGGCTCAAGCGCGGCGGAAATTTGAACGGCGTGACGGCCCCACTGGTCGGAATGTTCGCGCTCAGCACCATCGACTGGACCAAGCTCAAGCAGATCGGCCTGTACTTTGCCTATGCCGGCAGCTTCGTTTTCGGCAGCGGCCTGGCGATCGTGCCCTTCCTCTACGGCGGCGTCGTCAAGGAATACGGCTGGCTGACCGATCAGCAGTTCGTGGATGCGGTGGCCGTGGCCATGATCACACCGGGCCCGGTGGTGATCACTACGGGCTTCATCGGCTACCTGGTCACAGGCTTCTGGGGAGCCGTGGCAGCGGCAGCCGCCACCTTTGTGCCTTGCTATCTGTTCACGGTGATCCCTGCGCCGTACTTCAAGAAATATGGCAAGCGCCCGGATGTCATCGCCTTTGTCGATGGCGTCACCGCCGCCGCCATCGGCTCCATCGCGGGGGCAGTGATCGTCATTGGCCAGCGTTCCATCTCCGACTGGATCACCGCAGCGCTGGCAATTGCGACCGCAGCCATCCTGTGGCGCTTCAAGAAACTTCCCGAGCCGGTCATTGTGGTTGCGGCAGCCCTCATCGGCTTGCTCGTCCATCCGCTGGTTACGCACAGTTGATTGGAGAACACCATGCAACGCATCTTGATTGGTATCACCCTGGCTGCGCTGGCTTCCAGTGCGAGTGCGCAGGCTCCAGGCTTCGATGGCACTGTCCTTGGCGCATCCCCTCACTATTGGCGCTGCGGCGTCACTGGCGGCGGTACACCCCATTGGGTCATCACTACCGAACCCGGCTCCACTCACTCTGACAGGGTGTTGCTGCAGGATGGGCACGGCACCTATCCCTGGTGCGTGAAAGTGGGAACCTCGATCACCGACGGCTATGTCGAAACACGGTTCAAGCCCCTGGCGGGCCGGGAAGACCAGGCAGGTGGCGTCGTCTGGCGCTGGAAAAACGCCGACAACTATTACGTCGCCCGCGCCAATGCGCTGGAGAACAACGTCTCGCTGTACTACGTTGAGGGTGGCATTCGCAAGACCATCAAGTACATCGATGCGCCAGTGGCCCCTGCCTCCTGGCACACCCTGCGAGTCGAATTCTCCGGAATGCATATCGCGGTTGCGCTGGACGGCAAGCGCTACATCGAGCTGGACGACAGCCATATCGCCGGGGCCGGCGCCGCCGGCGTCTGGACCAAGGCCGACAGCGTGACCGCCTTCAGCCGTTTTCACGCGGGCTCAAGCAACTAACGACATCCCCACACAGGAGCATCCCATGGATCTGCAGCCACGTCCTCTTACCCTGAATCCGGCGACCCTCAACGGCCTGTCGGAGAAGCTGATCGTCAGCCACCACGCAAACAACTACACCGGCGCCGTCAAGCGCCTGGGCGCCATTCGACAGCAGTTGGAACAACTGGACTGGCCGAGTGCACCGGTATTCACGATCAATGGCCTCAAGCGCGAGGAGCTGATCGCCGCCAACTCGGCCTGGCTCCACGAGCTGTACTTCGACTCGCTGGGCGGCGACGACGTCTTGCCGGATTCAAGCTTTGCCACGGCTCTGGCGTGTGACTTCGGCAGCGCCGACCGCTGGCGTTCGGAGTTCAGCGCACTGGCCAAGGCCATGGGTGGCGGCTCGGGCTGGGCACTGTTGTCTTGGTCAAGCCGTGAATCGCGGCTGATCACCCATTGGGCTGCCGACCACACGCACCTGCTGGCCGGGGCCACTCCGATCCTGGCGTTGGACATGTACGAGCACGCCTACCACATGGACTTCGGCGCCAAGGCGGCTGCCTATGTGGATGCCTTCATGCAGAACATCCGCTGGAAGGAAGTGGCGCGTCGCTATGCCGCCGCCGTTGACGCGAATGCACAGCCCTGGTCGGTCGCACCGCAGGAAATCGGCCCTGACGCCCAGCTCATTGACGTGCGCCGGGCGGCCGACTACGTGAAAGCGTCTGATCGCCTGACCGGAGCTACCTGGCGAGACCCTGCCCAATTGGCCGAGTGGAGCGCGGGACTCGATGCCTCCAAACCTGTCCTCTTGTACTGCGTACATGGCCACGATGTCAGCCAGTCCGTGGCGCTCGCTCTGCGGGCGCGCGGCTTCGATGCGCGCTATGTGACCGGAGGCATCGAGGCCAGTCGCGCCGCTGGCCTCGCACTGGAAGCAAAGGAGTAGCACCATGCAATGGATTACCCGTGAACGCCCCAAGATCGACCGCATCGCCTGCCCCTGGCTGATTGCGCGCTTCATCGACAAGGAGCCAGAGTTTCTTTATGTGCCTGCCAGCGAGGTGCTGAGCACCGCCAAGGCCACCGGCGCCATCCCCTACGACATCCCGAATGTTGAGCTGAGCCATGTGGGCGAGCTGTGCAGCTTTGATGCCTTCCTGGCGAAGTACCAGCTCCATGATCCGGCGCTGGATAAATTGGCCGAGATCGTGCGCGGCGCAGACACCTCGCGGCTCGATCTGACGCCGCAGTCGGCAGGGCTCTATGCACTGTCGCTCGGGCTGTCGCACAACTTCAGCGACGACCACGAAATGCTCCACCACGGCATGGTGATGTACGACGCGCTCTATGCGTGGTGCCGCGCCTGCCAGGCCGAGACGCACAACTGGCCGCCGACTATGACTGCCTAACCACCTGGACCGAGACCATCAAAATGTTTGCGTTCTCCCTACAACCCCAGGTCCGTCATCGGGCCTGGGTTTCCCGCCTCGCGCTCGCCGTATGTGTCCAGGCCGTAAGCCTGACTGCCGCTTCAGCCGCAGTTGGGCATGGCGAGCTCACCGGCTCGCAAATTCACGCCGTAATCGTTGGCAAGTATGTGACTGATGACCACCATTGGGGGCACAAGTATTTCCCTGATGGGCGCGTTGAGCGGCTTGAGAACGAGCGATTGAAATCAGCTCACTGGTCCATCAAGAACGACCGGCTGTGCTTGCTGCAACCAGAGATCAGTAAGAACGAGCCTATCTGCTACCGTGTAGTACGTGACGGGAAAGAGTTGCAGTACGTGGATGACAGCAACTATGTGGTGTTCCGTGGTCTAGTGAAGCCCATGCCGAAACGTGAGTAGGACTTAATCGGGGGTATTCATGCACTTCATGTCGCGCGCTACATGAACAAGGACCAGAAACTTTAATTTCGCTCTATCGGGTGACAGGCAAACGCGGCAGTCGGATGGCAGCCATAGAACTGCCGCTAATAGACCAGGCCATTGTGATCAGTGGCGGCAATTGCCGCTATTGCAGTCGCTCGGTACGGATCGTCGAGTGACGCATACGGGTCGATAGCACCACTTCAGTACGCGCATAAGCAGTCACTTGGTGCTCATCAGACTCCGGCAACAGCATCAAGGTGCAGAGCAGAATTTCTCTACAGCTTTGGCGCAATGGCTGCATTGAGCAACAGCAGCCATGCGTGAACGACGGCAACTTGCCTGACGCCAGCACCGGTCTTTGAAGGTCGCCTGTCCTGAACAGCTGCCTCACAAGAGTCTTCTTGTGGGCAGCAGCCAGTTCGACTTGCTACCACTCAATCCTGGCGGTCCGCCTCTTGTCGTCAGTGCATGCCTATGAGTGACGTGACCGATAACGCAACAGCCAAGAGATCAATTGAAAGGTCTTAGGGAAATTTCCTCCCTCGCGAAGAAATTCTCATTACCTGAATCAAGGTACATTGACTTCCCACAAATTATTACGCTTTGTGGAATGTTTTCATGTTAAATAGCCTGCGTGCACGCCTGATCGGTATCTGTGTAGCCATCACCACACTCTCACTGCTTGCCTTGGCGCTCTCCACCTTTTTCTCGGTGCGTAGCAGTACCGAGCGCTCGCTCGACGAGCGCATAAGCCAGCTCACGAAGCTGCATGCCAATGATCTGGCCGAGTGGGTGCGAGACAAGCAGCGCATCACCAGCTCGCTGCAGCAGGCAGTAGGTAAGCAGGAGCCCGTGCCCTTTTTATTGGCGGCCAAGCAGGCCGGCAATTTCGACGATACCTATTTCGTCTACGCCAGCGGTGCCCATGTGTTCTCCCACCCCATGCCAGAGAACTATGTCGGTACGGAGCGCCCCTGGTACAAGCAGGCCGTGCAGGCAGGCAAGCCCAGTGTGACACCTCCCTACATTGATGCCAGCACCGGCAAGCTGACGATCAGCTTCGTCGAGCCCGTAGGGCCGGCCGGCCAGTACGCCGCCGTGGTTGGCACGGACATGCATCTGGATACTGTGACGCGCAAGGTGAACTCCATCCACGCCACGGGCAAGAGCTTTGCCTTCCTGCTGGACGGGCAGTCCAACATCCTGGCCTATGCCAAGGCGGAACTGGTCATGAAGCCCTCCACCGGCATCGCGCCGCAGCTTGATGGCGGGCTGCTGCAGAAACTGGCCCAGGACGGTGGCAGTGCCGAAGTGGACGTGAATGGCGCAACGCAGCTGGTCTATGCGTCCCGGGTGGAGGGCACGCCCTGGTTGCTGGGCGTGGCCGTGGACAAGACCGAGGCTACTGCCGCCGCACGCCAGTTGCTGCAGATGGAGATGCTGATCGCGGCGCTTTGTGTGGTGGTGGCCGTGGCGCTGCTGTCGGCCAGCGTGAACCGCCTACTGCGCCGTCTCTTAGTCGTGCGCGATGCATTGGAGGATATTGCCTCGGGTGAAGGCGATCTAACGCGGCGCCTGGATACCGCGGGCAAGGACGAACTGACCCAGATCGCCACGGCATTCAATCATTTCACTGACAAGATCGCTGCCGTGTTGCTGCGCATCCGCCAATCCTCGGAGTCAGTGCGGATTGCCACCAGCGAGATCGCCAGCGGCAACCAAGACCTGTCCTCGCGCACCGAGCAGCAGGCCAGCTCGCTCGAAGAAACCGCTGCGGCTATGGAGCAGCTCACTGCCACTGTTCAGCAGAACGCGGCCAGCGCGCGCCAAGCCAGCGAGCTGGCGAGCAATGCCTCCGAAGTGGCCACACAAGGCGGCGCCGTGGTGGACCAGGTGGTGCAGACTATGGGCGGCATCGAGGCCTCGGCGCGCCGTATCGTGGACATCATCCAGGTCATCGACTCCATCGCCTTCCAGACCAACATCCTGGCGCTGAATGCGGCTGTGGAGGCCGCGCGCGCCGGCGAGCAGGGCCGCGGCTTTGCCGTGGTGGCGTCCGAGGTGCGCCAATTGGCGCAGCGTTCGGCCGAGGCCGCTAAGGAAATCAAGACGTTGATCGATGATTCCGTGAGCCAAGTCAGCACGGGCAGTCGCCTGGTGAATGCGGCGGGCACCACCATGCGGGAGGTGGTGGACAGTGTCAACCGCGTCACGGCCATCGTGGCCGAGATCAGCAATGCCAGCCAGGAGCAAAGCCGGGGCATTGCCGAGGTCGGCAGCGCCGTTACTCAGATGGACCAGAGCACGCAGCAGAACGCCGCGCTGGTGGAACAGGCCACAGCAGCGGCGCAGTCGTTGCAGCAGCAGGCGCACCAGTTGGCCGAAGTGGTGGCAGCCTTCAAGCTACAGGCCCACGATGCGAGCGAAGGCAGTGGTCTGTTGGCCGGTTCCGCGGTTGGCTCGCATCGCTTGATGTCCCCCGGAACCTCCCTACAGGCACAGACTAAAAACACGGTCGCTTCCCAAGGCCTCGAGAAGGATGAGGAGATCCTCTCTCAAATTTGATTGCTGATACGGCCGTCATCCGGCCCACTCGTGCATTTCATGGACATCAGGGAGCGTCCTGGAGAACGCTTGATCGGCTAGCGCCGTGAGTCGTCGGTACGGCACAATCAGCAGCCTCGACCTCAAAGCTATCCCTGCCAAGATTAGTAACAAGGAAGCGATGCTCCCCAGGGGGGCATCGTTTTTTATGGCCTAGCCTATGACAGGCGTGACCTCGTCACGCTCATGACCTTGACTGCTGATGGCTCGATGCAGCCATGAGCCGCAGCAATCGCTCCATACCAGGCATCGGTCGTCGAAGCTTAGATGACGGCAAATGGCCGTGAACAGTCCTTGGACGAAGGCTCCTACCGGCCAGAAGCAGACAGCTGCAGTGCGCCTCCGATCAACAGCTTCGGGTAGAGCAGCGACTGCAAGAATCTGCCAGAAGCCATCGCCCAGATTTAACCCAAAGCCTAAGTGCTGCTTAAATGCGGCGAGACGTGGATGATTTTCTAACTGGCCGGCTCGCTTTGTACGATCAATGCCCGCATAGATTCACCTGAAAGCGTCACTCGGCAGAAGAAAGGCAGGATATGTTGCGCGTGTTGGGCAAGGCATCGTCAATCAATGTACGCAAGGTACTCTGGGCCTGCGCCGAAATGGACATACCTTTTGAGCGAGAGGATTGGGGGTCAGGCTTCAAGTCGACCCATACGGTTGAATTCATGGCGCTCAATCCCAATGCCATGGTGCCGGTCATCCAGGATGGCGATTTTGTTTTATGGGAGTCGAACACCATCATTCGCTATCTGGCCAACCGCTATAGCGGCGCTGAGATTTACCCGCTCGATGCGCTGGCGAGGGCGCGAGTTGACCAATGGATGGACTGGCAGGCAACGGATCTCAACAAGTCCTGGAGCTATGCCTTCATGTCATTGGTTAGGCACTCTCCCGAGCACCAGGACAGCCATGCGCTGGCAACCGGCTGCCGGGAATGGTCGAAGCATATGGGGATCCTGGATCGGCAACTGGATTCGACCGGTGCCTACGTTTGCGGCGAGGCGTTCTCTCTTGCGGACATACCTGTTGGACTGTCAGTAAACCGGTGGTTTGAAACACCGCTGGCGCACCTGGACTATCCGGCGGTACGGGACTATTACGAGCGCTTAAGCCGTAGGCCGAGTTATCGTCTGTATGGCAGAAATGGAATGCCCTGAGAGGCTGGCTAACGGCCAGAAGTGGTCACTCAGTGCACAGTTGGCGCTTCGTCCTGCAAGACTAATGACGACCTTAGCTGCAGAGGTCACACGCGGTCTTACCTAGCGACGATTCTTTCAACGACGACTTTGAGGTTTTCAAGCACTTCCTCAAGTGGCTGGCCCATCTGTACGTGCACGATAGCGCCATCCACGGGCAGCGAAAGCGACTGGCCTGCAGAGACAGTGTGGTCGCCGAACAGCTCATCGCCGAACTCAAGTCCAGCGACCTACTGCTGATCGGCGCTCCCATGTACAACCTGAACGTGCCGACAGCACTGAAGAACTGGTTCGATCTGGTGGCCCGCGCCCACGAGACCTTCCGCTACACAGAAACCTATCCGATGGGTCTGGTGGAAGGCGTCAGTGCCGTAGTCTTCAGCTCGCGCGGCGGCATTCACCTGGGGCAGATGACCGACGCTGTCACGCCCTATCTGCGCTCGGTGCTCGGCCTCATGGGCATCAACGAGGTGGAATTCGTCTACGCGGAAGGCATGGACATCCGCCCGCATGGCGTAGAACAAGGCATGGCCAACGCCCATGCGCAGATCACCGAACTTACGGCCTGAGCGAAATCCTCAACACCAACGCAAACAAAAAGCACTCCATCGGAGTGCTTTTTCACAGCAACGTGCGATAGTCACCCGACGCTACACAGCAGGCGTAGACAAGCAAAGCTCAAACGACAGCAACGGGTCGCATGCTGCCGCTGTTCAGCTCAAGCATGCGGTCACCTCCAAGCGGAATGGAGGACAACGATCGCCAGCACCCGTAGCCTAGAGATTTCCACCCAGAAGTGACCCACTAGCCCCCGGCGGGTCAGTTTTGCGTGGAAATTAACATCGCAAAGTCGTTTCGCATTGGCTATATGTGTGTCAGGCGCAAGCCCCGAAAGCCTCTTCCCAGGAAGGGGATGCACAACATCCTCGCACCAGCGTGTCCTTGTAAAGGGCGTTGGCGGTTTGGAGACTCACCCCCACTTCCCTAGCACATCGGATGATGAGGCTAGGCTCAATTTCATTGAAGAAAAAGGCAAGAATTGCATTTGCTTCTAGGTTTGACGCCGACAGTCTCCCATGCCTGAACGATGCGGCAACATCCTCCTCACTGACGATCTTGCCGTAGGGGACATTCATATGGTTTGCGATTAGCGAGGCTGCGCTCATATAGATCGACTCCTATCTACCACCGATTTTAACGACATTCGAATCGCCCCGGCCTTGACTGTCACCTCCATGGACAGAGTCTGATACGAGCCCTTGCCGGAGCCAAGAGGCGTTAACGCTCCAAGCATTCCAGATCAACCAAGCCTGTGACTGTCACGAGGTTTGCCGTGACAGAAAAGACGATGAGACCGATCAGTACGGTAAATATTTTTATCCAGCAAGGTGACCATGATTAAGGCACGAAAAAATGAAGGGTAGGGCACCATCGTAAATCTATGGAAATAGAATTTACCCTGGAAAACAAATGATTACTTGAATTTTCTGTTTTTTCAGGCATCAATAATGTCTCCATTTCAAAAAAGGGTCCAGCTGATGCTGGCGAATGTTATGGATGCTTCCTTAGCAAACACCATCAAAGGGCATGCTCCTTTGCGTGCTAGTCAAACGCTTCGCTCTGCACTAAGGATGCGAGGAAAGAGTGTCGGCAGCATCACATATTTCTACAGTGCAAAGAACGACCAGGACGTTGTCTTTAGCAGTGATTTGGAATTCGCGCATGGTTTGTTGCTTGAAGCAGACGAGACCGTCAAGAGTTACGACGTCGATCCCGATCGAGTGATTGCCTTCATTGAAGGCAAGGGATATCTTGGGTCCAAACCCGATGCGATCGTAAAGCTCTGGTCAGGGCGAACACGCTATGTTGAAGTGAAGTATTTGGAGGATCAACGCCGCAAGCGCGCAGTGCTTCAGGCCGAAATCCAAAAGCGTGTCGCCGACTCGGTGAATGCAGACTGGTGCTGGTTCAGCGAAAAAGACGTGCAAGCTAAAAATAGATTGCTCCATGACTGGTTGCACATCGCACCGGTTCTCGCTCAGTCGAGGGTAGAAGTGAAATCCCGTTGGGAGCACCTCATGAAATGGGTGCTTGAGGCAAGCCGCGAAGCAACCACACTTGGTAATCTGAAAAGATGCACTCACGATCCATGGGAACTTGTGTTTTCAACGACAGTCCTGCTTGTACAGCTTGGCAAACTGCGCAGCGACTTGGAAATGCGACCGCTAAGTGCAGAAACGATGATCGCACCTCGAGATGTTATCTATGCCTAATCGCAAAATCGCCCCCGAGCTTTTGGATTATTCGCAGTGGCCGGGTGTGAATGTGCTGTTGCTGTCTGAATCAGAAGCGATTCGATTCAATCGTCTCGAAGCGGCCGTGAAGGCGGCGTGCGATGGTGTCAAGAGTGCAGAGATAAACCGCCAATTCGGAATCAAACGAAGCCTGCTTCATTACTATCTTGTGAAATGCACTTCAGAGCATAGTGACGGTCGCGCGAAGGGATTCCGCGCATTGGTGCCTGAAACCAAGCGAGACGGCTACGTTCGAAGCCTCGAACCCCTGCCAGGCATCGATGGTTCTGGTTTAGCAGGCGCATTTACTTATTTGTTGAATCAATATCCCTCCGTAAAAGATTGGCTGATCCACCGGCTAAAGCCGGATGACGGAACCAAAATTCAGTCCGCAGGGCTAAATTCTTCGGCTATTCACCAGGAGTTCCTCACCAAGCTGCGCAAGGCCGGGCATTGCCCTGACCAATATCCATTCACGACGTCTCGCCACGGTTACGAGGCGCTTTGTGCGTATATCAAAAAGCGCATAAACGGCGGCGATGACCACGCAGCAAGGTCAAAATTTGGCGATCAAGCAACTGAAGGTCTTAGCCGTAATTCAGGCAAGATAGCCATCTTCAGACCGTTGGTTGCCTACGAGCGCACAGCCTATGATGAATACCAATTTCCGGATATTTCAACGATAACCATAGAAATAGCGGATGAGGAAATTGAAGTACCGCTCAAACGCGGATATTTTTGTCCGATCGTCGATTTCAAAACAACGGCCATACTGGGTTACTCTTGGTCTATCGCTAATCGTTTTCGCACCCTTGATTTTTTGCAGGCATTCGAATTCGCGATTCACCCGCCACCATGCATAGAGCACGAAGCCTTTATAGATCTCGCACAACTTCCAGACGAAGGGTTCCCGGCAGCTGTAATTCCAGCTGCAAACGGACGGCGTGTGTGTTCCCTCTGCGTCGACAACCACTTAACTCATTTAGCGAACGCTGTGGTTACAGACTTTCGAAAACGCACGGGTGTCACCATCAGTTATGGCAAGGTCCATAGCTGGATTGAGCGGAATGTGGTTGAAGGAATCTTCGCGGAGTTTCAGAATGCGCTCAAACGAATTTCATCAACCACGGGAAGCGGGCCGAACGATCCAGTGGTGCGCGATCCAGTGGAGAAGGCGGTCCGTTACAAGATTCGTGCTGCTGACATCAAGGCGCTGCTCGACAAACTTGTCACAAGACACAACGCACGCAGAATGCACGCACTCATGATGGCGACCCCGAACGAAGCCATCGCTGCAGACTGGGCGGAAAGTAGCCGTCTCCAAATCGTCCCACGCTACCCAACCTGCTTTGTGAGCAACCCATGTATCGCAGTCGAGGTCGAATGGCCAACGGTGCGCGGCATTCGAGCAAAGGGCCGTACCCCGTACATCCAGCTTGACGAAGTCCAGTACACAAACGATATCCTGAGGCAGAGTTGGAGCTTGGTTGGTCAGAAGCTGATGGTGCAAATCCGAGGCGACTACCGCACCGTGCATGCTTTTCGCGCGGATGGAACAGAATTTGGAATTCTTCACGTGAGCGGTGTTTGGGCACTTTCCCCCCACACCCGCGAGACTCGCAAGGAAATCAACAGGCTTTACCGCAATGGCGTGTTCATCGATCGATCGCTTGACCCCGTCGCGCATTACCAGCGGTATCTAGCCGGAATCGTGCTAAAGAAGACCCGTGGGAAGAAGCATCCAAAAATCACGCGGGAAGCCGGAAAACTCGCTCGAACGATGGACGTGCCAGGAAGCGTCAACGATCCTGCCGAATATCGGTACGTTTACAAAGCATCTTCTCCGCCCGAGCCTACGACGGTGAAGCCGCGCGGTCGGCGTGCATTCTTCTCGCCATCACCGCGATAAGCGCTTGCGATGGAGCCGACAATGCGAGCAAGTACTGCGAAGTCCCCGGGCTCTAACGGAACGCGGCATAGTCAAGAAACTGCGAAAAATAGCCAGAGATGCGACATCGAAGAGGCTGTCGCTGAAATTGAGCAGCTCCGACAGGAAAGATTTTCCTCCGCAAATCTTGACGCGGACAACTCTCGACGAATGCTCGCAGCTTCTCATCCCATGCTTGAGCAGTGCTACTTCATCGAGACCGACGGGACGAGCGCGTTCTATGAGATCGTCTGCGATCATGCGATAGCTCGCAAGAGCGGCCTATACATAACTGGTGAATTTCGTGTGGGCAAGACCACCTCAATAGAAAACACCATGTTACGGCTCAAGGAGGACATGCCATGGCTCGCCGTCTTGTATCACTCTGCAAAGCGACAGCATGGTCAATCCAAGAAAGCCCTGTGCGACGACATGCTTCGATCCTTCAGGTGCCCAACCTCAACTTATCAGAATTCAGCCGATCTCCTTGCACGATTCTTGATGGCCCAGGCGGTTCAAGCGGGCAGTAAATCCTGTCTCCTTTTTGTTGACGAAGCACAAATGTTGACGGTCATGCAAATGCGGTACCTGCTCGAAATCTGGAATGAAATGCGTCAAGAGGGAATCATCCTCGTTACTGTTATGGTGGGGCAGGAGGGTCTTAACTCTCTCAAGAAATTAACTTCCGAAGAAGACCATGGAGCCGTCGTGGCCCGATTTTTTGTAAAAAAATATGTGCTTGGAGGTTTGCACACCGTAAAGGATTTGAAAAATTACTTGGCAGCATACGATACGAAACTAACCTTCCCGGTTGGCTCAAACTGGTCGTACTCACGCTTCTTCTGCAAGAAGGCATTTGACGCTGGTTGGAGATTGGAAAGTGAAGCTGATCGTCTCTGGAAATCTTTAATTAAATGCAGTAGGGCCGAGTCAAATATGCTCCTTTATGCCGGCTTCCGGCTGGCATTCGTGAACGATTCAATCCATTCCTTTTTGCTCGATGCGATGGTGATAGATAAAGGATCTTTCAAGGGCTCAGACGGACTCTGGGGGGAAGCCACGTCGGCTGCAGCGGAAGGCGATCTTTTCATCGGAGATGGTAATGGTTGAGCTTCCGTGGAGCATGACCTGGGTCGTCAAGGGCTGCGCCAAGTATGAAAGCGACTGGATTGCGTTGCATCGATTCCTTTGGATGAATGCCATCAGCGGGCAAGACCTCTGGCGCGCATTGACGGGTCGAAAAAAGCGGGATGTTTCACTGCCTTCTAGCAGAACTTTTCCGGCTCAATACATAGAGCTGATCACGGAAATAAGCGTTACGAACGATTTTGCGAAACACTTTCACGCTCGGTCACTAAGCAACTGTTTTGGTCCGAACAGTGGCAGGGAAATGTTGGCTGTAAAAGGTATCCGCTTTTGCCCGTCATGCCTTCGGGAATGTTTCCACTCCCCGCTCTTTCAACTCGAAACCGTCAGGAAATGCCCTGTTCATGGGTGTGAGCTACTAGATGCTTGCGAGCACTGTGGTGCAAAAATCGGGATGCCCGAATTTGAACCGCGGTGGTTCGATTTTCCCCTCGCGTGCCAGCACTGTCACCAGCCTTTTTGCGGCTCACACTTTGCAGACAAAGCATTGGGGGGCTTTGTTGCGGGCGAAGAGACGTTCATGAGCATCGAAGAGTGGCTGCAACAACTTCGATCAGTGCAGTTTCTACGCACCGCTGAATTGGGAGGAGAACCGTGGAGCCCGCGTGACTATAAGACCATATGCGACTGCCTAGTGTACCTAGCCACCGACGCCTCGAAAGCCGAGTCATGGCTGGACATCAATTTCCCGTGCACGGTCAGTAACATCCACAATGAGGAAGAGCGCTCCGGGACGTGGGTGTTCGCCCGGCAGAATCGATACGTCCCGCTGAACCATGACTTGGATGCCGCTTGCGGAATCGCCAAATCTGTCAATCGTTACCTGTCGAGGCGGGTAAAGGCGATTTGCGGGCATCGCAGAACGGCGCACTTGCCTTGGCAAAATGCGCTACGCCCTTTTCAGCCTGTGCAGCCGATACTGATTATGTCTCCGGGTGATTGCCCCTGTTGCGCTCTCCTCGATCAATGGCGAGCTTACGCGGGCAAATTGATTGCGCTCCGAAACCTCGCCCGCCACTTTGGAAAGCCTGTCTATGAGGTGGGCCTAAACGACTTCAGGATACCTTTTTCGCTTGAGCCAACAGTATGTGCCGAGGCGCTGATTTCCTCCTTTACCTGGTTCACGAACTCTTTAACTAGGCTGCTGCTGCAGATCTCAGGGCAGGGGACTCAGCTGTGGTACGCCGAGGAGGACAGGCTTTGTGAATTCATGTGCCAGAGCAAGGCGCTCTCCCTAGACGTATATCGCTTCGATATACGCCCACACTGGTACGTGATCTCAGTGCAGGGGGAGGAGGTTGGTCTCGCGTATTCGCTCCGACATGCGTTCGATTCGCTTCGTGCATGCCAAGCCCTGTATCACAAAGGCAGCCTTTGGCAGGTCGATGGATTTGAAACACACCGTCGCTCTCTCAGAATCCGCGATGACGATTGGTATGTCTCGATGTCCGAGTACTTACATACTAGGCAAAGGTCTCATTCGTGGGCATCCATTCCAACGCCGATCCCCGCAATATACGGGTTCGAGGAGTGACCCGTTGTGCCGAAGCCCTGCAATTCATCGGTTAGTAGCGGCGGAGCTCCTGCAGTCAATACCATCTACGTTGGAGCCACTCTGCACTTAAATTTTTGAATGTAAGCCCACGCAGTGGGATTTTGTCTGTCCTTGACTCCTCCGGTGTTGCCAAGTAGTAGTGTCATCGACCGATGACCAATGACCGTCGAGTGCAAAAGCTAATGATCGCTAGGCTGCATCGATAGCTAGTGACTTTGTGTTGTTGTACAACGTTTTACCTCGCGTTTGTATAACGATTTACCTCACCCACCTTAAGCAGCTTGGCCCTTAGCCTGACGGCCAAGCTATTTAACATAATATACATCGTATCTACTGAAGAAGAAGTTCGGACTGAGGCGTCACGACCGTGATACCCGCCTCCAGCTTGCTCAGAACTTCCGTGCCATGTACCGAAGCCTCGGCATGGATTTGCATGGCTGCGCGCAGTTTCTTCATGTGTCGGCCAGGACTGTACATAACTGGGAATCCGGCAAGCATGACATCCCGTATGCAACGTACAGGCTGAGGCGCCTGCTCAGTCGTATGAAGCTATTCGCACGTTATAGCGGCCAGGATGTTGGGCTGCCTCTGCTTTATTCAGGGGTAATGCCTGCAGCCTTGATGACCTGTCCCCACTTGGTGGTTTCGGCGGCTTGGAATTTTGCCAACTCCGAGGCTGAGGTGGTCCAGGCTTCGGAGCCGGACATATTGAAGAAGGACTTCGCCGCAGCGCTGTTCACGGCTTTGGCCAGCAATTGGTTGAGTCTGCCCGCCACAGGTGCTGGTGTATTGGCGGGTGTGTAAGCGGCAAACCAGTAGCCCATGTCATAGCCTTTGACACCGGCTTCCGAGATGGTCGGAACCTCCGGCAGTTGCGCGCTGCGCTTCTGGGTGGAGTATCCCAACGGGCGCAACTTGCCGGCCTTGATCTGAGGAACGCCCGTGGAGACGTCTGTAATCATCAGATTTATTTGTCCTCCAAGAAGGTCCGTGAGGGCAAGCGGATTGCTCTTGTAGGGAACGTGAAGGATATCGACGCCAGCGAGCTGCTTCAGCATTTCTCCTGCGACTCTGCTTGAAGAGCTGCCACTGCCGAAACTCAGCTTGCCGGGATTGGCTTTGGCGTAGCTCAGCAGCTCGCCCACGGACTGATATGGCGAAGTCGCAGGGACGACCAGAACCTGCCCACCTTTGCCCAGACCTGTGATGGGGGTGAAATCCTTGACAGGGTCATAGGAGAGTTTTTTGTATAAATGTTCGTTGGCCGCATGCGTCGTATTGGTCGTGATGAGCACGGTGTAGCCATCGGGCACGGCCTTGGCCACTGCTTGAGCCGCAATCATGCCACTGGCACCGCCTTTGTTTTCTACCACGACCGGCTGCTTGGTTTGCTCGGAAACTGCTTGCCCTATGGCGCGCGCAAGCTGGTCTGTGGCACTGCCGGCGGCAAACGGAACGACAAAGGTAATAGGCTTGTTTGGATATTCGCCCTGCGCAAAGGCCAAGGGGCTGAGTGCCAGGCTTGCACCGCATGCAAGAACGGTTCGTCGTGTCAGAAATTTCATGGTTTGTCTCCTAGTGGTTGTTGTAGAAAATTCAGGCTGTCGGACCGGCCAGCAGTGACTCGAGGCGGCATGGAACCACGACAGGCATTTCAAGCACCCTGAAGCACAGCGTTTTTCCATGGCTGTCCAGGTTCAGCGAGTCATTGACCCCCCCATCAAGCACGTTGTCGAGCACCAGATTCATGGCCTTAAGCTTGGGTAGCAGGTATCGCCGAACAGTACTTGGCTTGCGGTCTGCAAACAGACGCATCACGGCTTGTTCTGTGACTTGTTCGCAGACCACTTCCCACAACTCCGGATGCCATGCAATGACGCTGATATTGGAGCGGTTACCTTTGTCACCTGTGCGTCCATGCGCAACTCGGTAAAGGGGAACGGTAAGGCTTGAGTTCATGGCTTACTCCTGATGTGACTTGGTCCAGTGGAAGCCAGTCGTAATCTGTTGCTGAGGTACCAGGCACGACACCATTCCCAGGCGCTGGCGCATATGGGTGCGAACGCCCCCTCCCCCCGCCGGGCCGCAGCAATACAAGGCGTTTATTTCGCGTGGCAGACGCGCTGCGACTGCATGGTCGGCATGCTGCCAGGCCATGCGAAGCCGAACATCCCGGGATTCGCTGGCAATGCTTGCTTCAGTCAGCCAGTCGCTGGTGTCGTTTCCCCAGACGCTGGTTACGCCGATCAGGTCTGTTCTAAGGGGCGCAATGTTCGCCAGGCGCCTGGATATGGTCTGGGCGGCTAGACGCGCGCGCTCTTGCGCTCTTGGGCCCGCGTAGGAAATCTCTCCCTCGGCAAACCACCCTGACTCAAAGCAGACATTGACTTTGAGCATCTCCGGCCTCGGGTGACCAATGACGCCTTCCAGGCGCACCCGGTCAGGCCCGACCGAAATCACTTCTGCCTGGGTGATGTCGGCAACAACGTCTGGCGTGAGATAGCAAGCAGGGTCATGGATTTCGTAGAGCAGTTGCTCCTTGACCGTGGCTGCAGTGATGCAGCCCCCGGTCAGAGATGGCTTGAAGATCGTGCTGTTGCCCGCGCTGTCGATTTCGGCAATGGGATACCCCAAACGGTCCATGTCCGGTACATCTTTGTACCCGGGGTCTGCGAAATAGCCCCCAGAGACCTGGGTTCCACATTCCAGCAGATGCCCGGTCATCGTGGCTCGGGCTAGGCGATTCCAGTCATCCCAGGCCCAGCCGAAGTGGGCCATGGCAGGCCCCACTACAAGCGAGGGGTCGGAGACGCGGCCGCACACCACAATGTCTGCACCTGCCAGCAATGCCTCGGCAATGGGTCGTGCACCTATATAGGCATTGGCGCTCACCAGTTGCTGGTCTGGCATGTCCGAGCCCAGAGCTTTTTCGAGCAACTGGTAATGCGCGGGTCCGCTGAGGTCATCCCCATGAACCACCGCTATTTGGGGTGGGCGCGTTCCGAGCTCCTTGGCCAATGCAGCGATGGCCCGGGCTGCACCTTGTGGGTTGGCCGCACCAAAGTTGCTAACGATTCGAATGCCATGCACGAGGCAGTCGGCGAGCACGGGCCGGAGAAACTCCATCATGAGAGGCTCATAGCCTGCATCGGGATTCTGACGACGAGCAAGCTGTGCCAGTGCCAGAGTGCGCTCGGCAAGCGTTTCAAAGATCAGAAAGGCAGGCTTGTTTTGCCGAACCAGCTCCTGCACGACGGGTTGAGCCGCATCAATTCGATCGCCGGAAAAGCCTGCCGCACATCCGATGAGCAATGACGTCGTTTCGTTTTGCACTCTTGTCATGAAACCTCCTGTTGCCCACTATAGAAAAACCGCTATAAGCTGTGAAATCGATTATTGAGATTAATTAATCCGTATTTCAAATGAATCTATCGTCGCGCGATGTGCAGGCATTCCTGGTACTGGCCAAACAAAAGAACTTCACCCAGGCCGCCAGCATGTGCCACCTGTCACAACCGGCTTTCAGCGCACTCATCCGCTCCTTGGAGCAAACGGTAGGTCTCAAGCTTTTCGACCGCAGCACAAGACACGTGGTGCTTACCCGTGAAGGGGAACGATTTCTGCAGTCTGCGGAGCGCCTCGCCGCAGAGTTCGCTGCCTGCGAAAGAGCGATGCGTGATACAGCACAACTGGCCCAGGGACATGTATCAGTTGCATTGCTGCCATCCCTTGCCGCAGGCTGGCTTCCTGAAGTACTGAAGGTGTACACGGCCCGGCATCCGGGAGTTCAGCTGGGTGTGTTGGACGTGCTGTCCGAGCCCTGCATTGCTGCCGTGGCCAATGGAGAGGCGGATTTTGCGCTGGCTGCCATACGCGTTGATACACCCGACCTGAAGGCAGAGCCGTTTTGCAGTGACGGCTTCTATATGGTGTGCCCTAGCGAGCATCCATTGGCGGACAAGGTCTCGCTGTCACTGGAGGATCTGACTTCCTGGCCGTTCATCCACCTGGCACGCCACAGCAGCGTTCGTCAGTATCTGGATGCCGCCTTTTTTCCTCGAAAAATGCAGACTTTCGTTGAAGTTGAGCAATTGGCCACCGTGATGGGACTGGTGCAAGCCGGACTAGGCATCACCGTAGCTCCCGCGCTGAGCCTATTTCACTTTGATAAGCCTGGACTGGTGGCGCGGCACCTGCTGCTGCCGGGTATGGACCGGCAGATCTATATGGTCCGGAAGCGAGAGCGCAGCCTTTCATTGGTGGCTGAAGCACTTTATCGATTGATGCAGGACATGGCTCCTTCAAACGCTTGACTTGGAGACCGCCGTGAACAGTCACTCAGCAGCTTTGAGCCTGTACTCATAGCAAGCCACTCTCGTTTGCGCGCCGCAGACGTCCATTATCAGCCAATAGATCAGATCGCCCTCACCCCAATCAAGGTGTAGTAATCGACCGCATTTTCATCTCTTTGCGGAGGCGTTCCCCACTCACGATACAGCGTTGCTTCACGACGTCGTATCAGTTGCTTGAGCGTGTGCTTGTACTCGTCTGCCTCATCCATCAGCGCAAACAACTCCACGGACTCGCCCAGCATGGAATCGCCGGCCATTTCGCGGATGATGTGGCCGATTATTCTTTTCAAAATACTCAGGGCTCTACAGTTAGGCTTGGCATTGACCGCCAATATTGACAAGCCGCCGGCAGAAGCCGGCGGTCAAGTCTGTGGCGCCGAGACTGAGCTGAGCTCAGCTGCAGCCTAAGTTGCCGGATTCGGTTAGCGCAAGGTTCGCCGGTTAATGGAGCGTCGGGTTGCCGCCAGATTGCTTCGACGCGCCAGGGGTTGGGCCACATTTGGATCCGCTACATTGGCTGCAGCCGCCAGTCTTTGCTGCGCCTCCAGCAAGCTCTTGAGATCGGCAGCACGCTCCTGTGCCAATGCTGCCGTGTTCTGTGCGGTCTGCAACTGGGCATGCAGATTCAGGATCTCCTGCTCAGACTGTTCAAAGCGAGTTTGCAGCTCTTGATAGCGAGAGTCCGCCTTGCGCTCCTGGTCCTGCAGGCTTTTTCTCGCTGCCGTGAGTTCCTGCCGCGCACGATCAACCTCGTTGAGCATATGGCGCTCGTTGCCCGCGTACTGTTCGGCCATGCGCTGGCGCTCGGCGGCGGCCGACTGAATTTCCTCGCTGTGCTTTTGCTGCTGCAACTCGCGCTGGCGTACGGCATTGCTCAGCTCATCACGTAGTTCTTCCAGGCGCTGATCGCGTTCCTGTAGCGTTTGCTGCATTTCGTCAAGACGCCGGGCCAAGTCTTGGGCGTGATTTTGAGCTGCCTGCAGGGCTTGATTCAGCGCATCTTTTTGCGCTTCCATGGTGGCCTGGCGCTGCGCGAGTTGCTCCTGTTGCGCCACAAATGCCTGCTCTGCAGCTTTCAAAGCGTGTTCACGAAGATCCAAAGCCTTGCTGGCTGCGGCTTTCGCCTCTTCCTGTGCCGTATTCCAGAGCTCTTCCGCTAGACGCTGCACAGGGTCCGGCACCGATTGCAACACGGAGGGGTCCTGCTCTCCCGCCACGCCCAGACGACGGCCCAGCGTTGCAAACCAGGTCTCCAGCATGGGACTGACCGTATTGGGAGAGCCTCGCCCTATCTGCTGACGCACCCGCTCTATGGTCGGACGCAGCCCCTGGGCAATCAAAGCATCCGCTGCAGCCCAGACATCGGACTCCTGAACACCTCTTGACGTAGTTTTGCTTGTATTCATATCTATTCTTCAGATAACTAACGATAAGTGATTGTTATCGGGATCTATACTTTTTATACGTAATACACAATACATTTTATGTATTAAATATTACGTATGAAATTTTCATACAGATGACAACATACATTACCGCGTTTTCAGCATCTGAATTTGTAGATAGAGGGAGTTTTCCATTGAGCGAGAGAGATTTCTTTGATTCGTCTACATACTCGCCGCCGTATCGCTGGCGCAGCTGCTTGCGACGCTCCTGCGTTTCACCTTCGGCATGCCGTGCTGGTCTTGCTAATCGCTTCTGGAAATTGCCGCTCAAAGCCGCCCGGCTTCTACAGACTTCTTGACTGGCTGGCGCCAATCAACAGCGTCTGGCAGAGGAAGTCCGGGCGAAAATAGCGCCATGGATTCAAGCAAGCCCTCGCCCTTCCCTGCTCCTGTGACTTTTGATGCCAACCGCCTGCAGATACAGGATGTGCTGGAGTCCGCTCTTGCCCCCAAAGCGCATGAAGCCATCAAGGAACTGATGCATGAAGGCGAATCCAGCAATACGCGCAGCAGCTATCAAAGCGCCATGCGTTATTGGGCAGCCTGGCACCTGCTGCGCCTTGGCCAGCCCATGCAACTGCCGCTGCAGGTTTCCACGGTGCTGCAATTCATCATCGACCATGCCCAGAGGCAGAGCGGTGCCGGCCTGCTTCATGAGATGCCGCCCGAAATCGATGAAGCCCTGGTTGCAGCCGGCTACAAGGGCAAAAAAGGGGCACCTTCACACAGCACGCTGGTGCATCGCATGGCCGTGATGTCCAAGGCGCATCAGGTGCATACGATGCCCAATCCCTGTCAGGACGGGGCAGTCAAGGAGCTGATGTCGCGCACGCGCAAGGCCTATGCAAGGCGTGGCGAGTTGCCGCAGAAGAAAGAGGCGCTGACGCGCGATGTGCTGGAGGAGTTGCTGGCAAGCTGCGATGACAGCTTGCGCGGCCTGCGCGATCGGGCGCTACTGCTGTTTGCCTGGGCCAGTGGCGGGCGTCGCCGTTCCGAAGTGGCTGGCGCCGATATGCGTTTCCTGCGCACTGTGGCTAATGGGGAGTTCATCTACACCCTGAGTCATAGCAAGACCAACCAGAGCGGCACCGATGCCCCCGAGAATCACAAGCCCGTTACCGGCCGTGCCGCCATTGCCTTGAAAGCATGGCTTGATGGCGCACGGATTACCGAAGGACCTATCTTCAGGCGCATCCGCAAAGGAGGCCATGTGGCAGAGCCACTGACTCCCGCTGCTGTACGAAACATCGTCAAAGAACGCTGTGCGCTGGCTGGTGTGGAAGGAGACTTTTCGGCACACTCGCTGCGCTCGGGATTTGTGACCGAGGCCGGCAGACGCAATCTGCCGCTGGCTGACACCATGGCATTGACCGGGCACCATAGTGTGAACACCGTACTCGGTTACTTCCGCGCAGACTCGGCACTCAACAATCAGGCCGCGCGCATGCTGGATGAGGACTGATCAAGCCCCATCAACTGCAGTGCAGTTTGATGAACGGCGGATTGCGGATTGGCCAGTTGCAGCGGCAAATCAAAGTGGTTGGTCGCCGGCGCCTCCACCCATTGCCCCGGCAGACAACGCGCCTGCCATGCAGCCAGATATTCGCGCGACTGGCGCTTGAATTCATGGCTTTCAAACTCGCCACAGCTCACGCGCAGCTGACACTGAGCATGCGTACTAGCATCAGGCAGCAGAAAGCGCGGGCTGTTGCGTATCGCGGCAGCATCGTCGAGCTGCATCCAACCGTTGATATGGGTTGTCAGCAGCGGCTGCAGGTCGAACAGACCGCTCAAGGTCAATACCGATCGAGGCACGGCCTGCACCGGCAAGTCATAGTCTTGCTGCCACCCCCTGGCCAGCAACATGGCTGCCAGATGTCCACCGGCCGAGCTGCCGCAGACACAGATATTGCTGGCATCGCCGCCGTAGATGGCAATATTTCGCACCACCCAGGCATAGGCCTGGCGCATCTGATCGACGATATGGTCCAGCGTGGCAGCCGGAGCCAGATCGTAGTCAGGCACCACGACGATAGCACCCTCCCGCGTCAACGCGGGTGCCATGAATGCCGAATCATCCTTGCTCAAGGCCTTCCAGTAGCCGCCGTGAATGAAGATGAGAACAGGCGCAGCTTGTGCTTTCGCTGCCTGAGTTGTGGGCAGATAGATATCCAGAACATCCATAGCCCTGGGGCTGTAGCGCTGGTTGCGAACTGTGCCAGGCAATGCAAACGCGGCCTGGCTTTCCTGCGTGTAGCGCACCAGATACGCAAGCGGATCCTGCACGCTGGCGCGGGCGTTGTATTGGCGGTCGTAGTAAGCAGTCGTGAGGACGGTCGAGATGGAGGTCATTTTTCTGCGCGGCTTTGGGCGTCGGGCGGCGATCACTCGCAGCGCACAGCATAAGCCACGCTGGTAGCTCTCTGGAGCCTCGAAAGCGTCAACCGAACGAGCCTGCATCCTCCAATTAGACCTATGCGCCTGTCACTTAGACACATTAAATTACATTCATGCAACTGGAATCAGAGCGTTGGAGCAGGTGTTGAGAAAAGCAAAAGCGGGGGCTGGCTGTGCAGCCATGATGTGGGGGCTCTGCGCCCAGGCCGGCGGCCTTGATAGAACAGGCCAGGATCTCGGACCTCTATTTGAGAACGGCAGCTATCTTTCCGTAGAGACCTATACGGTTCGGCCCCGGATCCAGGGCACGGATGCTTTGGGCAAGTCCACTGGGCAAGTCGCCGACGATTACACCCAATGGGGCTTTGCATACAAGCAGGATGTGAATCCACGCACCTCGGTGCTGCTCATGCTGAGCAAGCCTTTTGGCCTCGACATCGCTTACAGCCCTCTGCAATCGCCTCTTTTTGGCGGCACGCAGGCCCGTGTGAGCAGCCACGAGCTCATGGGAGCCCTGCGCTACCGCTGGGATGAGCACTGGGCTGTACATGGCGGGCTGCGTCTGCAGCGCACCGAAGGGCATGTCGCTCTGGGGGGGATGGTGTTTGGAGCACTCAATGGATACCGGGTGGACTTCAGACCCAGTACTGAGCCTGGCTACTTACTAGGCATGAGCTATGAGCGCCCGGATATGGCTTTGCGCGTCGCTGCAACCTATTACTCTGCCATCAAGCACAAGATCGCTACCCGTGAAAACCTATGGCCGGGCGAAACAAGGACGGCATCGACTGCCCCGCAAAGCTTGAACCTGGATATCCAGACAGGCATCACGCCAGGCACTATGCTCTTTGGACAGATCCGCTGGACCAACTGGTCACAATTCAGGCTGTATCCGCAGACCTTGGCGGCGGTACTCCCAGGCCACAGCTTGGCAGACATGGAGGACACAACCACCTACACGCTGGGTCTTGGGCAGAGGCTGGCTGCGAACTGGTCCGGCTTTGTCGCCGTAGCTTATGACAAGCGCAGCGACAAGGCCGCGCTGTCGCCATTGCGCCCCACCGACGGCCGCCTTGGCTACACCGTAGGGGTGAGCTATCAGCAAGGCCAGTTCAAGCTCACGCCCTGGCTGAGCTACCAACGTCTGGGCTCGATAGATATTTCCAGCGGCGGCATGACCCTGGCGGCTTTTGATGCCGAGTCCGCCACAGCTTTCGGGATCAGGCTCGGCTATCAGTTCTGAGAACAATCGCAGCTATTACGCTGCTGCAATCTGGCTGCCGCCGCCCGAAGCGTTCAGCCCAGCGCCGCAATCACGTCGGCCGGAGCCTGCACCAGCTCGATCAGCACGCCCTCGCCGGCAATCGGAAATTCGTCATTGCTCTTGGGGTGCAGAAAAGTGATGTCGTAGCCTGCCGCTCCCTTGCGGATACCGCCGGGAGCAAATCGCACGCCATTGGCCGTCAGCCATTCCACAGCCTTGGGCAGGTCGTCGATCCACAGGCCGATGTGGTTCAGCGGCGTGGCGTGCACAGCGGGCTTTTTCTCGATGTCCATGGGCTGCATGATGTCCACTTCCACCTTCATCGCGCCCCGTCCCATGGACAGTATGTCCTCGTCCACGTTTTCGCGCTCGCTCTGAAAGGTGCCGGTCTGCTCCAGACCCAGCATGTCCACCCACAGCTTTTTCATGCGCTGTTTATCGGTGCCACCGATGGCGACTTGCTGAATGCCCAGAACCTTGAAAGGACGATTGCTCATGAATGACTCCTTGATTGATAGCTTAAATCGCAATACTGGTATGCGCTAGAGCCGTTATTTAATAAAATATCAGGCCTCGCCCAGCAACCAGCTGCTGGCCATGGCAAAGTATTCGCGCAGCCAGGCATTGAAACGTGTGGCCAAGGGCGTGGGCGCCGCCACAGGATAGACCTCGGGCAGATCCTGGCGCTTTGCAATATCCATGGCGCGCATCAGATGAAAGTCGCTGCTGACCATGGCCATGGGCGCATCCGCAGCCACGCCGCGCTCGGCCAGCAAGGGCCGGCTGAGCTTCAGATTCAGCTCGGTACTGGTGCTGAGCTTTTCCAGCACCAGCCGCTGTGCAGCAATACCGTGACGCTGCTGTAGATAGCGAGCCATGACCTCGGCCTCCGACTCTTTTTCACCCCAGTCCACACCGCCGCAAACGGCGATCAAGGCCTGGGGCTGCAGCTTGGCCAGTTCTGCGGCCGTATCCAGCCGCGCGGCCAGCACCGGCCTGGGATAACCATCGAGCGTACCGCTGCCCAGCACTATGATGGATTGAACGGACGGCACTTGCTGCGGCGAAAGGCCCAGGCCGGACAGGCGGCTCCAGAACCAGAACAGGCTGATCAGCCACAGCGCCAGAACGACCCAGCCCAGCGACCACAGCCTTTGACTCAAGGGCCTGGACGCACGCCAATGCTGCACTGAACGCCATTTCCAACTCAGCCAAAAGGCCCCGGCACCCAACATGGCGGGCAGCACCACGCCCACATTGAAATGCCCCATGCCCATCAGTACCAGTGCATCGGCCAATAGCAGCGCTCCCAGCAAAGCCACCAGTGCGCGCGCGCATCTGGCTGGGCGGGAAATCGGGGTATCTGCTTTCAATGTCATAGCTGCTGGCTCATATTGGATAAGGGGCAGCGCCTATATTATTGAAAACTGCAAAGCCCGCAGAGCCCAAGCCCTGCGGGCTTTTGCTTCGGGGCCTGATCTGCAGCCCGGCCGCATGCCGGTGCCGGACCCAGGCCCCGAAAAGCGCTCATCACTCAAATTCCAGAATGATGTCGTCCACTGCCAGCGAATCTCCCTTGGCGGCGCTGATCTTGCTGACCACGCCGTCCTGGGCCGCGAACAGAATGTTCTCCATCTTCATGGCTTCGATGACGGCTAGCTTCTCGCCTGCCTGCACCTTCTGGCCGGGCTGCACGGCCACATCGACCAGCAGGCCGGGCATGGGCGAGAGCAGGAATTTGGACAAGTCGGGCGGGGCCTTGTAAGGCATGAGCTTGTGCATCTCGGCACCCTTGGGCGAGAGCACCAGCACATCGGCTTGCGTGCCGTTGTGGATGACGCGCAGAGCCAGCGGGTTCTTGCCGTTGCCGCGCTCGATCTGGCAGGTGAACGCCTTGCCGTTACAGACGCCGCGCACGACCAGATCGCGAATATCGGCATTGCTGCGGAATTCGTAGGCCTTGTCGTCGATCACCACCTTGCAGACGCGGGCCTGGGCATCAAAGTCGGTCACCTCGCCAGTCACATACTGGTTCTTGCCTTCTGCCCCCAGAACCACAGCGGTGTACTTCTCGCCCACCTGCACCTGGTGGCCTTGCATCTGGCCGGTGATGGTCGATGCACGCGCACGGTAGCGGCGATTGCGGAACAGGGCCAGAGCCACCAGGAAGTCGGGATCATCGTGGGGCACGTCCTCGGCATGGAAGCCGTCGGCATAGTGCTGGGCGATGAAACCGGTGTTGAACTTGCCCGAGACAAAGTCCGGGTGCGCCAGCAGGGCCGCCTGGAACGGGATGTTTGAGCTGATGCCGCGGATGGCAAAACCGTTGAGTGCTTCGCGGGCCTTGGCGATGGTATCGTTGCGATCCTTGCCATGCACGATGAGCTTGGCAATCATCGAATCGTAGTACATGGGGATCTCGCCACCGTCATAGACGCCGGTGTCCACACGCACGCCGTTCAGGTGCTCGGTGTCGGACTGCCACATAGTCTGCTCGGGCGGCGCAAATCGCACCAGGCGGCCAGTCGAAGGCAGGAAATTGCGGAACGGGTCTTCGGCGTTGATACGGCACTCGATGGCCCAGCCGTCGCGCTTCACATCGGCCTGGGTGAAAGACAGCTTTTCGCCGGCGGCCACGCGGATCATCTGCTCGACCAGATCGAGGCCGGTGATGCATTCGGTCACCGGGTGCTCCACCTGCAGACGGGTGTTCATCTCCAGGAAGTAGAAGTCCTGGTCCTTGCCGACCACGAACTCCACGGTGCCGGCGCTCTGGTATTTGACGGCCTTGGCCAGGGCCACGGCCTGCTCGCCCATGGCCTTGCGGGTTTCGTCACTGATGAAGGGCGAAGGCGCTTCCTCGATCACCTTCTGGTGACGGCGCTGGATCGAGCATTCGCGCTCGTTCAGGTAAACCACATTGCCGTGGCTATCGCCCAGAATCTGGATTTCGATATGGCGGGGCTCCTGAACAAATTTCTCGATGAAGATACGGTCATCGCCAAAGCTGTTGCGAGCCTCGTTCTGGCAGGAGGCAAAACCTTCAAAGGCTTCCTTGTCGTTGAAGGCCACGCGCAGACCCTTGCCGCCGCCACCGGCCGAAGCCTTGATCATCACGGGGTAGCCTATGCCCTTGGCGATTTCCACTGCCTGCTCGGGGCCTGCGATGGCGTCGTTGTAGCCAGGGATGGTGTTGACTTGGGCTTCGCCGGCCAGCTTCTTGGAGGCAATCTTGTCGCCCATGGCAGCAATGGAATGCGACTTGGGGCCGATGAAGGCAATGCCCTCTTCTTCGCAGCGCTTGGCAAAGCCCTCATTTTCCGAGAGAAAACCGTAGCCGGGGTGCACTGCCTGTGCGCCGGTCTGCTTGCAGGCTTCAATGATTTTCTCGCCCAGCAGATAGGACTCGCGACTGGGTGCAGGGCCCAGGCGCACGGCCTCGTCGGCCAGCTTGACATGGCGCGCGTCCTTGTCGGCGTCGGAATAGACCGCCACGGTCTGGATGCCCATCTTGCGCGCGGTGGCGATGACTCGGCAGGCGATCTCGCCACGGTTGGCGATCAGAATCTTGGTAAACATGGATATATCTCCTGGTTCTTCTTGTTCTTACAGAGGAATGTTCCCGTGCTTGCGCCAGGGGTTGTCCAGCTGCTTGTTCTTGAGCATCTCCAGCGAGCGGCAGATGCGCTTGCGCGTTTCATGCGGCTGGATCACATCGTCGATAAAGCCACGGGCACCGGCCACAAAGGGGTTGGCAAAGCGTTCCTTGTATTCCGCTTCGCGCGCGGCCAGCTTCACCGGATCGTTCTTGTCTTCGCGGAAGATGATCTCCACCGCGCCCTTGGCACCCATCACGGCGATTTCCGCATGGGGCCAGGCCAGGTTCACGTCGCCACGCAAATGCTTGGAAGCCATCACGTCGTACGCGCCGCCATAGGCCTTGCGGGTGATGACGGTGATCTTCGGCACCGTGGCTTCGGCATACGCGTACAGCAACTTGGCGCCGTGCTTGATGATGCCGCCGTATTCCTGAGAGGTACCGGGCATGAAACCGGGCACGTCGACAAAGGTGACCACGGGGATGTTGAAGGCATCGCAAAAGCGCACGAAGCGCGCCGCCTTGATGGAGGATTTGATGTCCAGGCAGCCAGCCAGCACCAGGGGCTGATTGGCTACGACGCCCACGGTCTGGCCGGCCATGCGGGCAAAACCGATGATGATGTTCTTGGCGTACTCGGGCTGCAGCTCGAAGAAATCGCCATCGTCCACGGTCTTGAGAATCAGCTCCTTCATGTCGTAGGGCTTGTTGGCGTTTTCAGGCACCAGCGTATCCAGCGACATGTCGGCGCGGCCCACGGGGTCTGTGGTTTCGCGCACGGGAGCCTTTTCCTTGTTGTTCAAGGGCAGATAGTTATAGAGGCGACGCAGCATCATCAGTGCTTCCACGTCATTGTCGAAAGCCATGTCGGCCACGCCGCTCTTGGTGGTGTGGGTGATGGCTCCGCCCAGCTCTTCGGCCGTGACTTCCTCGTGAGTCACTGTCTTCACGACTTCGGGCCCGGTCACGAACATATAGGAGCTGTCCTTGACCATGAAGATGAAGTCGGTCATGGCCGGCGAGTACACGGCGCCGCCGGCACTAGGGCCCATGATCATGGAGATCTGGGGCACCACACCCGAGGCCAGCACATTCTTCTGGAATACATCGGCATAGCCGCCCAGAGAGGCAACGCCTTCCTGGATACGCGCGCCGCCCGAATCGTTGAGGCCGATGACGGGAGCGCCGACCTTCATGGCCTGGTCCATCACCTTGCAGATCTTCTCTGCATGGGTTTCGGACAGCGCGCCGCCGAACACCGTGAAGTCCTGGCTGAACACAAAGACCAGACGGCCGTTGATCATGCCGTAGCCGGTGACCACGCCGTCGCCCGGGATCTTGGTGTTTTCCATGCCGAAGTCCGTGCAGCGGTGCTCCACGAACATGTCCCACTCTTCAAAAGTGCCGTCGTCCAGCAGCAGCTCGATACGCTCACGCGCCGTCAGCTTGCCTTTCTTGTGCTGCGCATCGATGCGCTTTTGTCCCCCACCCAACCGAGCGAGTTCTCGCTTGGCTTCCAGCTGCTTCAGGATATCGTCTTGCATGCTTGTCCTCTAACGTGATTTGGGTTGCTTGTCTCGCAATGGTGATGCTGCGATGCTATGGTAATAAGAGCTGCTAGCGCCTACTGCATTTGGGCTAGAAGCAGATTTCTTGCTGCGGTACTGGCAGCGATACGACCTGCTGCCACATCGTCCTGAAGGACGGGGAGCATGGCCTTGACCTGCGGATGCTGGCGAAACGCCTGCTTGAGGCCGAAGTCGATGCGCTCCCACATCCAGGACAGGGCTTGCTTCTCGCGGCGCAGGGCCAGGCGACCGTTGACGGTCTGCAGCTCTCTGAAGCTGCTGACTGCAGCCCAGAAGCCCTCCACCCCCTGCCCCAGCAAGGCACTGATCTGCAGCACACGCGGCTGCCACAGCGCACCGGTGTTGGCGTGGTCGGGGTTGCCGTGCATGCCCAGCAGGCGCAGGCTCGATGTGATCTGGGCCTGGGCACGCGTGGCCGCATGGGGGTCGATGTCGGCCTTGTTGATGACCACCAGATCGGCCAGCTCCATCACGCCCTTCTTGATGGCCTGTAGGTCGTCACCCGCATTGGGCAGCTGCAGCACGCAGAACATGTCCGTCATGCCGTGCACGGCGATCTCGCTCTGACCCACGCCCACGGTCTCGACGATGACCACGTCGTAACCGGCGGCTTCGCAGACCAGCATGGCCTCGCGCGTCTTTTCGGCCACACCGCCCAGCGTGCCGCTGCTGGGGCTGGGGCGAATATAGGCCTCCAGCCGCATGGACAGTTGCTCCATGCGAGTCTTGTCGCCGAGGATGGAGCCGCCTGAGACTGTGCTGGACGGATCGATCGCAAGCACGGCCACACGCAGACCCTTCTCTATCAGGTACAGGCCCAGGGCTTCGATGAAGGTGGATTTGCCGACGCCCGGCACGCCGCTAATGCCAAGGCGAAACGCCTTGCCCGTATGCTGCAGCAGAGCGGTGAGCAGGCCGTCTGCCTGTTCACGATGGTCGGCCCGGGAGGATTCAAGCAAGGTAATGGCCTTGGCCATGGCCCGGCGCTGCACGGCAGGGTTGCCGCGCAGGATACCGTCTTGCATTTGCTCAGGGGTCACGTCGCGATCGCCTTTGCTATCGATGCTTGCCGGCCGATCAGAGACCGCTGGCCTTCTTGATCTGCTCCAGCACATCCTTGGCGCTGGCAGGAATGGGAGTGCCGGGTCCGTATACGCCCTTGACGCCCGCGTTGTAGAGGAAATCATAGTCCTGAGCGGGAATCACACCGCCCACAAAGACGATGATGTCGTCCGCACCCTGCTTCTTGAGCTCGGCAATGATGGCTGGCACCAAAGTCTTGTGCCCGGCGGCCAGAGTGGAGACACCCACAGCGTGCACATCGTTCTCGATGGCCTGGCGAGCGCATTCTTCGGGGGTCTGGAACAGAGGCCCCATGTCCACGTCGAAACCCAGGTCGGCAAAGGCAGTGGCGACCACCTTGGCTCCACGGTCATGGCCATCCTGACCCAGCTTGGCGATCATCACTCGGGGGCGTCGGCCCATGGCCTGCGAAGCGGTGTTGATTTCTTCCTTGAGCTTGTCCCAGCCTTCGGCGGAGTCATAAGCGGCAGCGTACACACCGGTCACCTTCTGGGTATCGGCGCGGTGGCGGCCAAACGCCTTTTCCATCGCGTCGGAAACTTCACCTACCGTGGCACGCAGACGCACGGCCTTGATGGACAGGTCCAGCAGATTGCCCTCGCCGGACTCTGCCGCTGCCGTGATGGCAGCCAGCGCAGCTTCGACCAGGGCTGCATCGCGCTTAGCCTTGATATTCTTGAGCCGCGCAATCTGGCTGTCACGCACCTTGACATTGTCCACTTCCAGAATGTCGACCGGGTCTTCCTTGGCCAGCTTGTACTTGTTGACGCCGACGATGACTTCCTTGCCCGAGTCGATACGCGCCTGCTTCTCGGCGGCAGCAGCCTCGATCTTGAGCTTGGCCCAGCCGCTATCCACCGCGGCAGTCATGCCGCCCATGGCATCGACCTCCTCGATGATGGCCCAGGCCTTGTCGGCCATTTCCTGGGTCAGTTTTTCCATCATGTAGGAGCCGGCCCAGGGGTCGATCACATTGGTGATATGGGTCTCTTCCTGAATGATCAGCTGTGTGTTGCGGGCAATACGGGCAGAGAACTCCGTGGGCAGGGCGATGGCCTCGTCCAGCGCATTGGTGTGCAGGGACTGGGTGCCGCCGAACACGGCCGCCATGGCTTCGATAGTGGTGCGCACCACGTTGTTGTAGGGGTCCTGTTCGGTCAGCGACCAACCCGAAGTCTGGCTATGGGTGCGCAGCATCAGGCTCTTGGGGTTCTTGGCGTCAAAGCCTTTCATGATGCGGCACCACAGCAGGCGCGCAGCACGCATCTTGGCCACTTCCAGGTAGAAATTCATGCCCACGGCCCAGAAGAAGGACAGACGGCCCGCAAAAGCGTCCACGTCCATGCCCTTGGCAATGGCTGTCTTCACATATTCCTTGCCGTCGGCCAACGTGAAAGCCATTTCCAGCGCCTGGTTGGCACCGGCTTCCTGCATGTGGTAGCCCGAGATCGAGATCGAGTTGAACTTTGGCATGTTCTGGCTCGTGTACTCGATGATGTCGCCAATGATCTTCATCGACGGCTTGGGCGGATAGATATAGGTGTTGCGCACCATGAACTCTTTCAGAATATCGTTCTGAATCGTTCCCGCGAGCTGGTCCTGCGAGACGCCCTGCTCTTCGGCGGCTACCACATAGCCGGCCAGCACGGGCAGCACGGCGCCGTTCATGGTCATGGAAACGGACACCTTGTCCAGAGGGATCTCGTTGAAGAGGATCTTCATGTCCTCGACGGAGTCAATCGCCACACCGGCCTTGCCCACATCCCCCGTCACGCGTGGATGGTCAGAGTCGTAGCCACGGTGCGTAGCCAGGTCAAAAGCGACGGAAACGCCTTGACCGCCGGCAGCCAGGGCCTTGCGATAGAAGGCGTTGGATTCTTCGGCGGTGGAGAATCCCGCGTACTGGCGAATGGTCCAGGGCCGGCCTGCATACATGGTGGCCTGGGGGCCGCGGATATAAGGGGCGAATCCCGGCAGCGTGTTGGTAAAGGGCAGATCGGCAGTGTCTTCAGCCGTATACAGCGGCTTGACGGTGATGCCGTCCGGCGTGACCCAGTTCAGGTTGTTGATGTCGCCACCGGGGGCTGCCTTGTTGGCGGCCTTGTTCCAGGCTTGCAGATCAGCGGGTGCAAATTCTTGTGGGTCCTGTGCCGGATTCTCTTGGCTCATGTTGTCTCTCGTATGCGGTGCGCGCAGTGAAGTTTGGAATTGCGGTGAACTACCTAGATGCGCCTAGTGTACATGATTCATAATTATGAATTCAAAATACTTGCAGCATATAATCTCGCGTAATGACAAGCAAAACACTTACTCCTCTTGCGCTATATGAGCAGGTCGCCGAGCAGTTGCGTCAACGCATCTTCCGGCGAGAGCTTGAGCCCGGAGCCTGGATCGACGAACTCAAGATTGCCGAGGAATACGGCATCAGCCGCACCCCCCTGCGCGAGGCACTGAAAGTACTGGCCGCTGAAGGCCTGGTGACCATGAAACTGCGCCGAGGCGCTTACGTGACCGAGGTATCGCGCAAGGACATCTCCGACGTCTATCGATTGCTGAGTCTGCTGGAGGCAGATGCTGCGGCCGAGGTTGCCGGCAAGGCCACGGACGAGCAATTGCAGCGTCTGCAGCAGACCCACGAGGAGTTGAAGCGGAACACAGCCGACGCCGAGCGGTTCTTCGCGCTCAACGAAAGCTTTCACATGCAGATTCTCGATATTGCCGATAACCGCTGGCGTAACCAACTGGTGGCCGATTTGCGCAAGGTCATGAAGCTGAACCGTCACAAATCACTGTTCAAACAAGGCCGTATTGAAGATTCCTTGGCAGAGCACGAAGCCATCATGCAAGCACTGCTGAAGCGCGATCCGAAAATTGCCATGAGCGCAGTGCAGCAGCATTTCTCAAATGGACTCGACGCTGCGATCTAAAAGATCCATGTTCGATCCGCTCTAGTATTTATCCTATAAATTTGAAATATTGGATTACCCACTTCATGCGATGCTTGTCAGGTAACTGAATGTGCTTTCAGTGTTACAGGACCATGATTCATGCTGGCGCAATTTTTCTGGAGCCCGTCTGCCGACGCTCACGTGCTAAAGGGTGAATATGACCCCTTCCTTGTGACCTTATCGCTGGCAGTTTGTTGGATTGCCTCTGGTCAAGCTTTGCGCCATGCTGCTTTTGCCAGACTGGCCACATCAAGGCAGTTGCGCAACTGGTCCATTGTGAGCGGGTCGCTGGCACTGGGCATAGGCATCTGGGCCATGCATTTCATCGGCATGCTCGCTTATTCGATGCATGCTGCAGTTCAGTATGATTTGCCGGTCACCGTCTTCTCGATCATTCCAGGTATCGCGGCATCAGCAGTGGCCCTTGCCTTGCTGGCTCACAATGAACTCAATCTCAGGCAATTGGCATTAGGCGGCTTGACGGTTGGTATCGGCATTGCTGCAATGCATTACAGCGGCATGGCAGCAATGCGCATGCCTGCCACGCACCAGTACTCACCACTCTGGTTTGCCATTTCTCTCATTGTTGGCGTAGCGCTGGCCACCTTGGCGCTCTGGATTCGTTTCGGGCTGGCACGCTTCAACCTCAAACAAGACCACTGGCGCAAAACGCTGGCAGCCATCATCATGGGCGCCGCGATCTCGGGCATGCATTACACAGCCATGCTGGCGCTGCGAGTCACGGCCGAGCATGAAACGCATGACGCGGCATCATCGAACGATCGTTTGATTCTGGCACTGACCATTGCCGTTATTACTCTGCTATTTGGCGGACTGATCGCACAGGCCAATGCCTTGATTCAGTACCGCAGTCGCTGGCAGAAAGTGGATATGAATGAAGCCCGACTGCAAGCTTTGGTGAATATGGCAGCAGATGGAATTATCTGCATCGATAATCGGGGATGCGTAACGGATTACAACCCTGCAGCTGAGGTCATATTCGGCTGGAGCCCAGATGAAGTATTGGGCCAGAACGTGAAAATGCTCATGCCCGCAGCGCTGTTCAACCAGCATGATCATTATCTGGAACAGCATGAAGCCGGCCAGCGAAACAACGCGCCACCTCTGAAGAACAAGATTTCAGAGGTGCTCGGCCAGCACAAGGACGGTACGCTGATTCCCATGCGCCTGGCCTTGAGCCAGGCCGAGGCTCGGGGTCAGCGCATGTATGTAGGCCTTCTGACCGATCTCTCAGACCGCAAGCGAACCGAACGGCAACTACATATAGCTACCACGGTATTCAATCATTCCTTCGAAGGCATGGTGGTCCTTGATGCGAACCGGAAAATTGTAGATATCAATCCGGCCTTTGCGCGTATCAGCGGCTTGAACCGCCAGGGAGCGAAGAACAAGGAGTTCTCCAGTCTTTTCATCCACGACGATGACAACACGGCAGTCCAGTGGTCGCAGATCTGGACCGAAATCGGTAAAAAAGGGCACTGGCAAGGCCTGCGTGTCATGCACCATGACAGGAACCGACATCAGATTTCCCTGACGGCAGTGCGCGACGAGCAGCATCGCCTGCACCATTACATCGCCGTCTGCTATCAAAGCATCGATATCCCGCTTGGAGCCACGATCTGAGCCCTATACCAGCCTGGATGTCTCTGGCGCTATCATTCGCGTAGCGGGAAATTGCCCGCTTCCTGAAGGCAAGCGCATGAACCAAGCAAGTGAAACTGATGTACTGGGTCTCCAAGCAGAGAAACAGCATTTGACTATCGAGCAAGTGCAAACCTTGCCAGAGCTTCTGGCCATGCGGGTTCGCTGCACGCCATCAGGCGAGGCTTACCGAGAGTTCGATGAAAGCACAAATGCCTGGAAAAGCCTGAGCTGGGCCGAAACAGCCGAACGTGTCGCTCTGTGGAGCCACGCCTTATGTGCCTCGAATCTTCCTCCAGGCGCAAGGGTTGCAATCTTGCTGCCCAATGGTTTTGATGCAATGACCATCGACCAGGCCTGTCTGCGCTGTGGTTACGTGCCAGTTCCTCTGCATGCCATCGACAATGCTGGCAGCATTGCCTACATCCTGGCCGACTCGGGTGCTTCCTTGCTGGTCGTGGCCGACGCCAAGGCCTGGCAGAGAATTTGTGCTACAGGTCAGGACCTGCCGGGACTCCAGGCCGTTATTCACGCACAGCAAGGCCGTCCAATCGATTCATCGAATGCCTACGCCGTACCTGTCGAGCAAGCAGAGCAGGACTCAGTCAAGGCCTTGCAGCGTAAGCCGGTCATTGTTTTGTCTGCCTGGCTTCAGGCTGGTCAGCAGCATACCTCTGCCCTCCCCCTGCCACCAAAGAAAACGGAGCTGGCGGGCATTGTCTACACCTCCGGTACGACGGGAAAGCCCAAGGGCGTCATGCTCACTCACGACAACGTGGTCAGTGATTTACACGCGGTGATGCAGCGTGTGAAGGCCTTCCCTGAAGACGTCTTTCTCTCGTTCCTGCCGCTCTCTCACACTTTCGAGCGAACTGCAGGCTACTACCTGGCTGTTGCTACCGGTTCCTGCGTCGCCTACGCACGCTCTGTTGCACAACTCGCACAGGATATGAAACAGGTCAAGCCGACCGTACTGATCTCGGTGCCTCGCATCTATGAACGTGTTTATGCCAAGATTCAGGAGTCGCTTGCTTCCAGCCCTTTCAAGCACAAGCTGTTCGACGCTGCAGTCAACAAAGGCTGGAAGAGCTTCCGCGCTCATCAAGGCATGCCCTTGGGCGAGCAACTGGAAGCCAAGGCGAGCTGGGCTTCTGCCTTGCCCGGCTGGCTTTTGCGCAAACTTGTCGCCGAGCCCCTACTTGCGCAGTTTGGAGGCCGGCTTCGCGTGGCTGTGAGTGGCGGAGCTCCACTGTCTCCGACAATTGCGCGCACTTTTCTAGGTCTGGGCCTGCCCATGGTGCAAGGCTATGGCATGACCGAAACCTCTCCTGTCGTCAGCGCCAACGGGCTCGACGATAACTGGCCCGATACCGTTGGCCGCGTACTGCCGGGAATTGAGGTTCGAATTGGCGAGGATCAGGAGTTGCAGGTGTCTGGCCCGGTAGTGATGCGCGGTTATTGGAACCGTCCGGAAGACACTGCCAAAGCCTTTACTACCGACGGATGGCTGAGAACCGGCGACCAAGCTTCAATCGAAAATGGCCGTATCCGAATTAAAGGTCGCATCAAGGAAATCATTGTTACATCGACGGGTGAGAAAGTGCCTCCCAATGATGTGGAACAGGCCATCCTCGTCGATCCCCTGTTTGAGCAAGTGTTTGTCGTTGGCGAGGATCGTCCGTTCATCGCCTGTATTGCGGTTGTTAGTCAAGTGGAGTGGGAAATCCTTTCCAGGAGTATTGGCCTAAACCCGAATGATGGATCCAGTCTGCAGCATGCAGCGGCAGAGAGAGAAGCGCTTACCCGAATCGAAAAGCAGACACGCAGCTTTGCCCGTTATGCAGTGCCCAGAGCCATCCACCTGGTCAGGGATAGTTGGAACATTGACAACGGCCTGATGACCCCTACCCTCAAGCTCAAGCGAAAGAACCTGATGGCTCACTACAAAGACGCTATCGAGCAGATGTACGTCAAACCCATTGACAGCTGGAAGACAAAGGCTTAGTAATTGATCGAGATAGGGTTTAAGGAGCCCTTGAGAAATTCATGTAAGTTACATTAAATATCTCTATCAATCTCACGCACGGCCAAGATGCCTTGCAATCAATTTCTGATTCTGTTACTAACTTCATATTCACCGACCTTCTCTCTTCTTCAGCCATTCGATGACGATGTCTGACACCGGCTTCTCATAGCCACGGTAATCATGCTTTGCTCCGGAAACCTCCACTTGCGTAAAGTTCTCGGAAACGAGGGACTTGCGAAAAGACGCTGCTCTCGCATCCATTTCGTTGTCACCGTACACATCGACAACTGGAAGCTTCACTTTTCGCAGATTTAGATTGGTGTTAACAGGTTCCTTGCCTCCCGCCGTCAATCCGACTCCGATGAAACCTACAATCGGCGCAGTGGGATTGTTTGCCAGGAAGCCAGTTGCCATACGCCCACCCATGCTGTGCCCCATCAAGTAGATGCGCTCCACTCCTTTCTGCATTTTCAGATATTCAATTGCAGATTGAATTCGCTGATAGGCCTCCGGAAACGAGGCGGCAAGCTCGGGCGAATCAGGCGAGTCTGCGCCAGGATCCGGCATCCGCAAAGAGAAGGTGTGGAAGCCTAAGTCTTTGTGAATAGCACGCCTCAATGGCCCGACTACGTTACCGTCTGGAGAGCTCCCTCTGCCGTGAGCCAGGACAACTCCCACCTTGGAGTCCTTTCCGTCAAGATACTCACCTTGAGGCATCTGCGCCGTAACCGGCATCGCCAAGACGCAACTGAAAACCCATATGAGTGATTTGAGCACTGACATCACAGGTACTCCCTTGGTAAGAGTTAGCTCTGGCGTGACGGACTTGCGCTTCAATAGCGCTAACTTGAGAGAATTGAACCCGCTACACATACTCTTGGAAGTCATCAATAGAGGCTCACTACTGTCCTCCAAAAGCCAGCTTACATGACCGCCAGGAGTCTTCTACCGCTCTTGAACTTAGCAGCTCTCGATAAATCAATCGATATTCATAGACCGCTTGATCTGCACCTGCAGGCTAAGCTGCTCTAATTCGTCGTCTCACCTTGCAAGATCACCTCTCAAACGGCAAATGATCTACAGTCTCTGCAGCTCCTGCACCAGCTTGTGCCTGCCATAGCGTGCCACGCGCCCAGGCAGGCCCGGTGCAACCAGACAATGTCATTGAGTACCTTGGCCAAGCCTGTCCCCTCTTCGGTGCGCTAACCAGGCCTTCTGTAAGCACGTGATGTCGGCCGTCTTGGACCGCCCCCATGCCACGATGCCTTTTGCATCGCTGACATAATCCTGCAGTATCTGCTTAAGGGTGACGAGACCGTGAACAGGCAGGCCTGTCGCTTGGACCTCCTCGATTTCTGCTGCACGTCTCCGCTGCCATTCCTGGGCAAGAGCGCGCCGGGTGAATGTCTTGGACTCGGAAAGAGTCAGTTCTCCGCCTTCCTTCAGGCGGATCTGAGCCCGGAACAATATGACGCCATCGGCATTCCTTCTCTGGGCGATGGTCCCAATCAGTGCTCCATGAAATTCGTGGCGCACCAATGCAGCATTAGCATCAAAAAACCCGGTAGGACGGGTAAAACCGGGTCAATTTTCAGTGCACCACAAGGCACTTTTCATAGTATGAGCACCGAACAAACCGTTAAAAAACAAATAGATAGCAGCATGTGGCGCATGTCGGTGGCCCCTATGATGGACTGGACAGACAAGCATTGCCGCTATTTCCACCGCCTGCTCAGCCAGCACACCCTGCTCTACACCGAAATGGTGACAACCGGAGCTCTGGTGCATGGCGACGTGGCTCGTCATCTGCGGTTTGAGGCCGAAGAGCACCCCGTGGCATTGCAATTGGGTGGCTCGGAGCCAGCAGATCTGGCGCACAGTGCACGCCTGGGCGAGCAATGGGGCTATGACGAGATCAATCTCAACTGCGGCTGCCCCAGCGAGCGCGTCCAGCGTGGGGCTTTCGGCGCCTGTCTGATGAACGAGGCCGCACTGGTAGCCGATTGCGTAAAGGCCATGGCCGATGTGGTGTCCGTTCCCGTCACTGTCAAGCACCGAATCGGCATCGACAAGATCGAAAGCTACGATTTTGTGCGCGACTTCGTCGGCACCGTTGCCGATGCAGGCTGCCAGGTGTTTGTGGTTCATGCTCGCAACGCCTGGCTCAAAGGCCTCTCCCCCAAGGAAAACCGTGAAATCCCGCCGCTGCGCTACGAAGTCGTGGCACAACTCAAGCGTGACTTTCCGGGCCTGACCATCGCGGTCAACGGCGGCATCAAGACCGACGACATAGTGCAGCAGCAGTTGCAGCAGGTCGATGGCGTCATGGTGGGCCGCGAGGCCTACCACAACCCCTGGTGGATGGCGTCCTGGGATGCTCTTTACTATCAGGATGAGAGCAGAGAGCGTACGCGCGAACAGATCGAAGAGCAGATGGTGCTGTATATGGAACGCGAAGCACGCGAGCATGGCACGCACTGGTATTCGATTGCCCGGCATATGCTGGGGCTGCGCAACGGCCTCGCCGGTGCGCGCCGCTGGCGCCAGGTCTGGAGCGACCACCGTCTCAAGACCCTGCCTGCGCACGAGGTTATGAAGCTGGCCCGCACCAAGCCGAACGAGATCCAGCCGGAACCCGCGGAGCAGATGCTTTGACCTTGCATGAAAAGCTGGCTTCGGTCAGCTTTTTTACTTTCAAGCGCGGCCAAGTCCGACATGCGTTGCGCAATCCCCGCAGTTGCGCAGTTTGAAGGGAATTCACTACTTCGCATGTCAAACTCTGCTGTTATATTGCACTGCAACATAACCAGCAGAAGTGCGTCCCATGCTCTATCAGATCTACGAAATGCAGCGCGCAATGGTTGAGCCCTTTGCAGACTTTGCCCAGGCCGCCTCCAAGTTCTACAACAACCCCCACTCGGTCTTCAGCCAGGTGCCCCTGGCCCAGCGCATGGCAGCGGGTTTCAACCTCATGTACCGCTTGGGCAAGGACTACGAAAAGCCTGAATTCGATCTGCATAACGTCGAAGTCAACGGCGTGGATGTCACCATCCGCGAGCGGGTGGAGGTCGACAAGCCGTTTTGTGAGCTGCGCCGCTTCAAGCGCTTTTCCGACGATCCAGAAACACTGGAGCTCATGCTCAGCCAGCCTGTGGTGCTGATCGTTGCACCGCTCTCGGGCCACTATGCCACCTTGCTGCGCGACACCGTGCAAAGCATGCTCGGAGGCCACAAGGTCTATATCACCGACTGGAAGAATGCCCGCACCGTGCCGCTGTCCGAGGGCGAGTTCCATCTGGACGACTATGTGAACTACGTGCAGGAATTCATTCGCTATCTGCAAGGGCGCTATGGTCAGTGTCATGTAGTCAGCGTCTGCCAGCCCACGGTGCCCGTGCTGGCGGCCGTCTCGCTGATGGCCAGCCGTGGCGAGGTGACGCCGCTGTCCATGACCATGATGGGCGGCCCCATCGATGCACGCCGCTCACCGACAGCCGTCAACAACCTGGCCGAAACCCGCAGCTATGAATGGTTCGAGAACAACGTCATCTACGAAGTGCCGAACAATTACCCTGGTGCCGGCCGCCGCGTCTACCCCGGCTTTTTGCAGTACTCTGGCTTTGTGGCCATGAATCCCGACCGCCACGCCAACAGCCATTACGACTATTTTAAGGACCTGATCAAGGGTGACGAGGCCAGCGCCGAGCACCACCGCAAGTTCTATGACGAATACAACGCTGTGCTGGACATGGATGCCGACTACTATCTTGAGACCATCGCCACCGTGTTTCAGGAGTACAAGCTGGTCAAGGGCACCTGGGAAGTCAAAAACGAGCAGGGCCAGCCCGAGCTGGTGCGGCCTCAGGACATCCGACACACAGCCTTGCTGACCGTGGAAGGCGAGCTCGACGATATCTCGGGCGCAGGCCAGACCCGCGCCGCCCATGATCTGTGTGCCGGCATCGCTGCCGAGGCGCGCCAGCATATCGAAGTCCAAGGTGCAGGCCATTACGGCATCTTCAGCGGTAGCCGCTGGCGCAAGACCGTCTACCCGCAGGTGCGCGACTTCATCCTGTCCCACCAGCCCGCGAGCGCGACAGCCGCCAGCGTCGCAGGCCATCTGAGCAGCGTCAGTGACGACGGAGTAGAGCTGGAAAGCAACGAGGCCCATGCAGACAAGTCTGCCAAGGCTGTAAAAACAGGTCAAAATAGCGCCCCAGCCCTGAAAGGACGCGACTCCCACCGCGCCAGGGCGTAAAGGCTCGCCAGACCAGAATGAACTCATCCATGTCCGTAGCCTCTTCGCTTCAAGCACTGGCTGCGAACATCGATGCAGCCCTGCCCCAGACACAGTGCACGCGCTGCGGCTATCCCGACTGCGCGTCCTATGCCGAGGCCATTGCCAGCGGAGAAGCCGCCATCAATCAATGCCCGCCCGGCGGCCAGGAAGGTGTGCGCCGTCTGGCGACCATCACTGGCAGGCCGGAGTTGCCGCTCAACGCCGAAAACGGCCTGGAAGCACCGCGCACCCTGGCTGTGATAGACGAGGCCTGGTGCATAGGCTGCACGCTGTGCATCAAGGCCTGCCCTACCGATGCGATTCTCGGCGCTAACAAGCGAATGCATACCGTGATTGCCGAGCATTGCACGGGCTGCGAGCTGTGCATTCCCGTCTGTCCGGTCGATTGCATAGAGCTGGTCAATGCCAGCGGCGAGGCCACGGGCTGGTCAGCCTGGAGCGCAGCCCAGGCCGAACATGCCCGCCGCCGCTATGGTGTGCATCGGCAGCGCACGGGCCGCAAGGCCAATGAGCCGGTGCGCACCACGGCACAAACCGCAACTGAACAAGCTGGCGCTCAAGCCGACACACCGTCAGCGCCCGCCACAGACAAAAAAGCCACGCTTGCCGCCATTCTGGCCAAGGCCAAAGCCCAGCGCGCAGGAGCCTGATACCCAATCAGCCTCTGGCGCTTGAAAAAAAGCCTGTGCTCTCAATGCCGCAACAAATCAGTGGCGACAAGTGCCCATCAGGCTTCCATTAGGCACTGACCAGGCTCTTGTAGACGCCGCAGCCCCAGTACAGGCCTGCATGCTTGCAGACATAGGACATCTTGGTCTGCACCTGCTGGTTGCTGGGATTGATGTAGTCGTATTCAACCCAGCCCGGACGAAGCTCGGCCTGGGCCATGATGTCGGCCATCAGGCTATCTCCGTCGATGCCGGGCACATCCTGAACGCGCAGCCCCACTTTGGCCGGATTGCCGCCAAAGGCCCGGTACTCCCCCTCAGAAGACAAGGCAAACACATACATGTCGCGGTCGTGGAATGGCTGCGCAGGATCGGTCACGGTCTGCAGCAGGCTGGCAACACTGGACGAGCTTTTGGCTTGCCGCATGGTCGCATTCACCAGGGCCACCGCCTCCTCGGCTGTACCCTGCTGCAGCCTGAAGCGCGACACCGCATCCGACAGATGCCGGGCGCGCAGCTGTAACTCCTGCGCCTGCTGCAGCGCCTGACCTACCATCTGGGCGTTGTGCTGGGTAATTTCGTCGATCTGACGCACGGCATTGCTGATTTCCTGAAGACCCGAGCTCTGGCTGCTGGCCGTGTCCGCAAGCGTCCCCATATGGGCAACCACATCGTGAATGGCCCGCGTCACGCCCTGGATCTCCTCGCCTGCACTGCGTAACTGCTGCGTGCTCTGGGCAACCTGCTGCACGGTCTCGCCGATCAACTGCCGAATCTCCTTGGCAGCTTCGGCGCTGCGCTGCGCCAGCGTCCGCACCTCACTGGCCACCACGGCAAAGCCACGCCCCTGTTCACCGGCTCTGGCAGCCTCCACCGCAGCGTTCAAGGCAAGAATATTGGTCTGGAAGGCAATGCCGTCAATCACGCCAATGATTTCCCGCATGCGCCCGGCATTGTGCTCTATCAGCTCCACCGACTGCACCGCATGCTGCATGGCTTGGGCGCCCTGATCGGCAGCGGCGCACACGCCGTCAGCTCGGGAATGTGCTGCCTTGCTCACTTCCGCATTGTGCTCAACCGCAGAGGTGAGCTGCTCGACACTGACCACCGTCTGCGCGAGATTGCTCGCCTGCATCTCGGTTCGTTCAGACAAGGCCTGATGGTCCTTGACCATGCCCTGTCCAGCCTGGGCAACCAGGGCCGCGTTGCTGCGAACATCGGCCACCATTGCCGACAGCGCATGTACCATGGACTTGGTAAGGCTTGATGCGGAAAGTCCTTGTTGCGGCTCTCCGGCAACGCCAAGACTCAGGTCTCCATGAGCGACTCTTTCCAGCGCCAGCTGCATGTCCTGCCACTGCTGCTGCCAGCTCTTGTGAAGAGCACCGACCCACAACAGCACTCCCATGATCCACAGCAGCAACCAGCCCAGCTGCCATGTTCCGCTCAGGCCCAGCAAGGGCAAAACAGGCCCAGCCAGCAGCCATGGCAGCCCCGACCACAGCAGTCCGGAATTCCTCATTCGTACGCGGTTTTTTTTGTCGGGCAAGATGCGCTTTTGCATTGCCTGTCTCCATTCGTTTTTTGTGGTCGACTTCGTTTGCTGAGCTTGCAGCCTGCTCACGGTAGCCCTTTGCTCTGTCATCCAGCTTACGTAACAAATTGCAATTTACGGTGCCTGCAAACCCGCAAAATCGAAACCATGAGCACTGTTTTCTCATGCGAAAATGGCATCAGCCCATAATGTGTCACTATGAATCCCCTGCTCTCGCGCTTACAGCCTTATCCGTTTGAACGCCTTCGCCAACTGTTTGCCTCTGCCCAGCCGCCCGAGGGCCTGCGCCCCATCAGCCTGGGCATCGGAGAGCCGCGCCATGCCACGCCGGCGTTCATTGAAAAAGCACTGAGCAGCGAACTCCAGGGCCTGTCCGTTTACCCCGCCACAGCCGGTCTGCCGGCGCTGCGCCAGGCCTGCGCGCAATGGGCCAACCGGCGCTACGGCATAGAGCTTGATGCAGCGACCCAGGTTCTGCCCGTCAATGGCTCGCGTGAAGCCCTGTTTGCCTTTACCCAGGTGGTGGTGGACAGCACCCGAGCCGGTGCGCGCGTCATCTGCCCCAATCCCTTCTATCAAATCTACGAAGGTGCGACGCTGCTGGCCGGGGCCACCCCCTATTACGCCGCCAGCGATGCCGCGCGCAACTTCGCCGTGAACTGGGATGCCGTGCCCGAGGAGGTATGGCAGAACACGCAGATGATTTTTGTCTGCTCTCCCGGCAACCCCACGGGCGCCGTGATGCCGCTGGGCGAATGGGAGAAGCTGTTCGCCCTGTCCGACAAGCATGGCTTTGTGATTGCCAGCGACGAGTGCTACAGCGAGATCTACTTCCAGGAGGAAGCTCCGCTGGGCGGCCTGGAAGCGGCACAAAAGCTCGGTCGCCATGATTTCAAGAATCTGGTGATGTTCACCAGCCTGTCCAAACGCAGCAATGTGCCCGGACTGCGCAGCGGCTTTGTGGCAGGCGATGCGGCCCTGCTCAAGTCCTTCCTGCTCTACCGCACCTATCACGGCGGCGCCATGAGCCCCGTGGTGCAGACGGCATCGATTGCCGCCTGGGGCGACGAGGTCCATGTGCAGGAAAATCGCCGTCTCTACCGCGAGAAGTTTGCCCAGGTCACACCCGTGCTGTCCAGGGTCATGGATGTGAAGCTGCCCGATGCCAGCTTCTACCTCTGGGCTGGCATTCCGCCGCAATTGGGCATGGATGATGCACAATTCGCCAAGGAGCTGTATATTCATACAGGCGTGACAGTTTTACCGGGAAGCTATCTGGCACGTGAGGCCCATGGCTTCAACCCCGGAGCCAACCGCATTCGCATGGCTCTGGTGGCCGAGACGGCAGAATGCCTGGAAGCAGCTCAGCGCATTGCCCGGTTCATCGAGTCGCGCATACGCTGATTTCCACCCCAGCGCCTGCCCGGTGCAGGCCTTTATGACTTAACGATTCACCTCAACTTTCGATCCTTGACCGAAAACATCATGACGCAACAACTGCAATCCATCATCGACAACGCCTGGGACAACCGTGCCACTATTTCGCCTTCCGCCGCCCCCAAGGAAGTGGTGGATGCCGTGGAGCACGTGATTGCCGAACTCAATGTCGGCAAGCTGCGCGTGGCCAGCCGCGAAGGCGTGGGCCAGTGGACCGTGCACCAGTGGATCAAGAAGGCCGTGCTGCTGTCCTTCCGTCTCAAGGACAATGCACTGATCAACGGCGGCGCCCTGAACTTCTTCGACAAGGTGCCCACCAAGTTCGAAGGCATGAGCGAAGCCGAGATCGCCGCCACCGGCGTGCGCGTGGTACCTCCTGCCGTGGCCCGTCGCGGCTCCTTCATCGCCAAGGGCGCGATCCTGATGCCTTCCTATGTGAACATCGGCGCCTATGTGGACGAAGGCACCATGGTCGACACCTGGGCCACCGTGGGCTCCTGCGCTCAAGTGGGCAAGAACGTGCACCTGTCGGGCGGCGTGGGCCTGGGCGGCGTGCTTGAGCCCCTGCAAGCCAACCCCACCATCATTGAAGACAACTGCTTCATCGGCGCCCGCTCCGAAGTCGTAGAAGGCGTGATCGTGGAAGAGAATTCCGTTCTGGGCATGGGCGTGTACATCGGCCAGTCCACTCCCTTGTTCAACCGCGAAACCGGCGAAATCACCTACGGCCGCGTGCCCAGCGGCTCGGTGGTGGTCAGCGGCAACATCCCCAAGCAAACCAAGGATGGCAAGGACTACTCCATGTATGCCGCCATCATCGTCAAGCGCGTGGATGCACAGACCCGCTCCAAGACCAGCATCAACGACCTGCTGCGCGACTGATGGGCGCCTGGCCACGCTTGCTCTGCCTTGATGCAGACACCGCCATGGCCGCCCCCGCTCACAAGCCTGCCCGCTCCCGAGCGTGCAGGCTTTTTTCATGCTGGAAATCAGCTTTGCGCATCAAGCGCGACCTGCACCGAGTTGACACACGCTAACATGCGTGCACAGAGAGGCTGAGCGAAAAAGGATGAAGAAAAAATGAGCACCATGGAAAAAATTCTGCGTCTGATGTCCGAAAAAAAGGCTTCGGACGTCTATCTCTCCGCCCGTGCGCCGGCGCTGATCAAGATCAACGGTATCTGCATCCCCATCAACAATCAGGAGTTGCCGGTCGAAGCTCCGCTGGCCTTGCTCTCCGAAGTCGTCAAGCCGGAAGCCATAGAGGAGCTCAAACAGACAGGCGAGCTGAACATGGCCATCCCCATGAGCGGCATAGGACGTTTTCGTATCAGCGCCATGCGCCAGCGTGGCTCCTACGCAGTTGTCGTGCGCTTCATCTCGCAGCAGGTGCCCTCGCGCGACAGCCTGAATCTGCCGTCCATTGTCAGCGAACTGGTCATGGAAAAGCGCGGCCTGGTGCTTGTCGTTGGCGCCACGGGCTCGGGCAAGAGCACGACACTGGCGACCATGATCGACGAACGCAACGACACGCTCACTGGCCATATCCTCACGGTGGAAGATCCCATCGAATACCAGTTTCGCAACAAGAAATCCATCGTCAACCAGCGTGAGGTCGGCACCGATACCAGTACCCTCGCAACCGCACTCAAGAATGCGCTGCGTCAGGCACCCGATGTGATTCTGATCGGCGAAATCCGCGACCGCGAGACCATGTCGGCCGCACTGGCCTATGCCCAGTCCGGCCATCTGTGCCTGGCAACCCTGCATGCCAACAACAGCTATCACACGCTCAATCGCATCCTGTCCTTCTTCCCCGAGGAGGTACGCCCCAGCATGCTGGGCGAGCTGGCCGCCTCGCTCAAGGCCGTGATCTCTCAGCGCCTGGTCCGTACCGTTACCGGCACCCGCGTGCCGGCCGTGGAAGTCATGCTCAATACCAAGCTCATCAGCGACATGATCGTCAAGGGCGACTTCGGTGGCGTGAAGGAGGCCATGGAAAAATCCATGGCCGAAGGCTCGCAGACCTTCGAGGACGCACTGGCAGCCCTGGTGCGCAGTGGCACAATTGAGCGCAGTGAAGCGCTGGCCTATGCCGACTCGCCCACCAATCTGATGTGGCGCATGGATAATGACGTCAGCCACGCGGCCACTGCTGCCAACGCCCCGGCCGTCACCGATGTGACTCTGCCCGGCGATGACGATATGCCGTCCTTCACGGAAATCACCCTGGATGTCAGAACCGCCTGAAGCCGCCAGCCAAGGCGGCATAGGCATTGTTTTAGTTTGAAGCCCCCTCCATGTCCCGGACACTGCAACTGACCGAGCAGCTCATCAGCCTGCCCTCCGTCACCCCCGAAGATGCTGGCTGCCTTGAGCTGCTCGCCGATGCCCTGACACCCATGGGATTTACCTGCGAGCGGCTGGACAGCGGCCCCGCAGACTTCCGCGTACAAAACCTGTGGGCAAAGCGCGCTCCTGCGATTTCTCAGTCTACGCAAGGTGCTATCAATTCAGATAGGCCTGTGCTGGTCTTTGCCGGCCATACCGATGTGGTGCCACCCGGCCCGCTCAAGGAATGGACCAGCCCGCCTTTCGTGCCCATGCACCGCGACGGCAAGCTCTACGGCCGTGGTGCCAGCGACATGAAGACCTCCATCGCCGCCTTTGTCGTGGCGCTGGAGGAGTTTCTGCAGGCCACGCCCGAGCCCGCCTTCGACATCGCCCTGCTGCTGACCAGCGACGAGGAAGGCCCCTCGGTCGACGGCACCAAGGTCGTGGTCGAAGAGCTGCGCCAGCGTGGCGAGCGCCTGGACTGGTGCATCGTGGGCGAGCCCACCTCGGTCAAACAGACCGGCGACATGATCAAGAACGGCCGCCGCGGCACCATGAGCGGCAAGCTCACCGTCAACGGCGTGCAAGGTCATATCGCCTACCCGCAACTGGCACGCAACCCCATTCACGAGGCCTTGCCCGCACTCGCGGAACTCGCGGCCACGGTCTGGGACCGCGGCAATGCGTTCTTCCCGCCCACCAGCTGGCAGATCAGCAATATCCATGGCGGCACGGGCGCCAGCAACGTCATTCCCGGTCACGTGGTGATCGACTTCAATTTCCGCTTCTGCACCGAGTCCAGTTCCGACTCCCTGCAAAAACGCGTACATGAAATCCTGGACCGCCATGGCGTCGAATACTCTCTGGTCTGGACCGTGGGCGGACAGCCTTTTCTGACCACACCGGGCACCCTGGTGCAGGCCGTGCAGGCCGCCATCAAGGATGAAACCGGACTGGATACCGAGCTATCCACCACGGGCGGCACCAGCGATGGCCGCTTCATCGCCCAGATCTGCCCTCAGGTCATCGAGATGGGCCCGCCCAATGCCAGCATCCACAAGATCGACGAACACATCGCCGTGGCCGATATCGAGCCCCTGAAAAACATCTACCGCAAGACTCTGGAACAACTCCAGCGCCAGCAGACCGCACCCCAGACCGCATGAGCACTACCAGCACAACCCTGATCTCCGGCAACACCGTTGCCGAACTGATTGCCAGCGGCACCCAGGCGCTCACCGCTGCCGGCGTGGCTTTTGGCCACGGCACGGCCACGGCCGAAGACGAAGCGGCCTGGCTGGTGCTCTGGAAGCTGGGCCTGCCCCTGGACAGCGAACTCACGCCCGGTGCTCCGGAATCTATAGCAAATCAGCCTGTATCTCTTGATGCACAAACGCAGACAGCTACTCTTTTTGAAGAACGTATCCGCAGCCGCAAGCCCGCAGCCTATCTGACGAACGAGGCCTGGCTGGTGGGCGTGCCCTTCTACATCGACGAACGCTCCATCGTGCCGCGCAGCTTTATCGCCGAGCTGCTGGCCGACGGCAGCATCGACGGCTGGCTGTCCGACAAGACCGTGCAGGTGCTCGACCTGTGCACCGGCAACGGCTCCCTGGCCTGCCTTGCCGCCATGGCCTATCCTGAAGTCCGGGTGACCGGTGCCGATATCTCGACCGATGCCCTCGCCGTCGCCCGCATCAATGTGGACAAGCACGGACTGCAGGATCGCGTGACGCTGCTGGAAAGCAACGGCATGAGCCAGGTGCCCGGCCCCTGGGATCTCGTACTTTGCAACCCGCCCTACGTGAACTCCGACAGCATGGGCAAGCTGCCTGCCGAGTACCAGGCCGAGCCCGAGCTGGCCCTGGCCGGCGGTACCGACGGCATGGACTTCATCCGCCGACTGCTCGAGGACTTGCCAGCGCGCCTGAACAAGGACGCCGTGGTGGTGCTGGAGATCGGCAATGAAAAGCCGTACTTCGAGGCCGCCTTCCCCGATCTGCCAGTGTTCTGGCTCGACACCAGCTCGGGTGACGAGCAGGTGCTGCTGATTACCGAAGAGGCGCTGCGCCACTGGTCCGAGGGCAATACCGCCGCCTTGCAGCTGTAAGTTCTTCGTTCCGCATCCAAGGCACAGGCTGCTCAAAGCCTTGTGCCTTTTTCTCTATGCAGGTCTTTGAACAAGCGCTCAAGCACGCTTGACCGCGCTCGGATAGCGAAAACCGCCGCCCGCAATCTGCAGACCATCGCGCCTGCCTGCAAAGAAGCGGGCATTGAGCTGCGCAGGCCCCAGATCCTCTTCCATCTCGAAGCCCGCCGCGCCCAGCAGCTCTGCCATGCCCTGCGGCGTGCTGGATGCATGCCACGGTTCAGCAGACCAATGCTGTCGTAGTGATACAAGGTGCGCACGCTCTCGCCTGCACGCTGCGCCACTCCTCCGGTCGTGAGATCGGTGCCTGTCATGGAAATCGAATGCCCGGACGACTGGAGCCGGCCGGGCTCGTTTGCTGCTACAAGACTCAGTACGACATCATGCGTGTCGCCAGCTTGGAGATGGGTGTGCGCACCATGCCCTCCACGCGAGCTGGCAGCAGCATGGGCTTGAGCAGCATGCGCACAGCCAGATCGGCAGGCAGGCGACGGCTGACCAGCTCGTAAATGCGCTGGGCCATGTCTTCGAAGCGAGTGCTGCTATCGGAGAAATAAGGACCCTTGTGCGCCCAGACATGACGCAGCGCGATATCCGAATCGCTCTCTCTTAACTCCTTGAGACGACCATACAGTGCCTTGGCAATGCGCGTGCGGCCCACAGGCGCCTGCTGCTGCAGCTCCTTGAAGTACTTGAGGAAATGCTTGAAGTGGTTGACCTCGTCGTTGCGGATATTGCCCAGCAACTCGCTCAGAACCGGCTCATCGCTGAGTTCGCGCAAGGTGTGATAGTAGGCCGTGGTGCCTGTCTCCACCACGCAGCGCGCCACCATTTCCAGGCGCGGGTCGGGGTAGAGCTCCTCCATGGTGCACAGCTGCGAATATTCGGCAAAAAAGCTGTCGTAGGCTTGCTGCCAGGGAAACTCCGGCCACACGGCTTCCACATAGGCCCGTAGCGCGCGTCCGTGCTGCAGTTCTTCGGACTCCCATTGATCCTTGAGCCAGACCGCGATCTCGGGCCAGGCAGCGTAATGCTCGGCCAAGTTGGCCGCGTAGGTATCCGAGCCGGTTTCGATGAACGAGGCACTCATCAGCAAGAAGAACAGGTCCTGGTTGTGCTCTATGGCAGTGCGATCGATGGCAGAGAAGTCAATGTCTTCAATGCGCCAGTGGGCAGAGCCTTTTCTGCTCGGGGTGGTTGAATGTGAAGAGAGGGACACGTTTTGCTGCATCAGTTGTAGGACCGACATACTTAATCTGTCGGACTTCAGACTTAGAGATATGCCATCTTGTCGACATTTGGCCCTTACGCCATGTCAGATTACACCGACATTACAGGAGACTAACAATTCTTCAAATAGCCTTCTACAGGCTTTCATACCGACCTTCAAGCTGATTTTTTGAGTTGCGATCATGGATCTTCGCGGACTCCGCTATTTCATCACCGTGCGGGAGTCTGCACCCAGGCCCCAAGCGCGTGAACATGAGCTGAAATTCACCGAAACGATGATGGAGCGCATAGGTCTTCAGGCCATATGAAAGCTCGGACAGACCTGCCACAACCGGGGCACCGCTACCGCCCTGCTCATTCCCTCAAGCTCCTGAGCCTGAGGGCATTCGCGGATAATCGACCCCAGTCATGATCAGTCTCAAGAACATCACGCTGCGCCGCGGCACCAAAGTCCTGCTCGACCAAGTCAGCACCACCATCAACCCCGGAGAGTCTGTCGGCCTTGTCGGCCGTAACGGTGCAGGCAAGTCCAGCCTGTTCGCCCTGCTCAATGGCAGCATCAGCGAAGACGGCGGTGATTTCTTCATCCCTCCTCAGTGGCGCATGGCACAGGTAGCCCAGCACATGCCGGAAACCGACGAATCAGCCACCCGGTTTGTTCTGGATGGCGACACGCGCCTGGCCGAACTGAACGCCCAGTTGGCTGCCGCCGAAGCCTCAGGCGATGGTATGGAAATCGCCCAGGCCTATGTGGATCTGGCCGATGCAGGTGCGCATGATGCTGAATCACGCGCGCAAGCCCTGATTCTGGGTCTGGGCTTCAAGGTGTCCGAGCTGGATCATCCCGTCAACAGTTTCTCGGGCGGCTGGCGCATGCGTCTGCAGCTGGCCCGTGCACTGATGGCTCCCAGCGATCTGCTGCTTCTGGACGAACCCACCAACCACTTGGACCTGGATGCCCTGGTCTGGCTGGAGGCCTGGCTCAAGCGCTATAGCGGCACGATGATCGTCATCAGCCACGACCGCGAATTCCTGGACGCCATCACCAACGTCACACTGCAGATCCAGGGCGGGCAGATCAACCGCTACGGCGGCAATTACTCGCGCTTTGAAGAACTGCGTGCCCAGCAGCTGGAGCTGCAGGCGGCCAGCTTCGCCAAGCAGCAGGAAAAAATGGCCCATCTGCAGAAGTTCATCGACCGCTTCAAGGCCAAGGCCAGCAAGGCCAAGCAGGCACAAAGCCGGGTCAAGCAGCTCGAGCGCATGGAAAAGGTCGGGCCGGTACTGGCCGAAGCCGAGTTCACCTTCGAATTCAAGGAACCCGCCAATCTGCCCAACCCCATGCTGGCGATTACCGATGCCAGCTTCGGCTATGAGGACGAAGACGGCAGGCAGACCACCATCTTGCGGGGCGTCAACCGCTCCGTGCTGGCAGGCCAGCGCATCGGCATCCTCGGGGCCAACGGCCAGGGCAAGTCGACCCTGGTCAAGACCATCGCCCGCGAGATGAAGGCGCTGGCCGGCACCGTCACCGAAGGCAAGGGCCTCAATATCGGCTACTTTGCCCAACAGGAACTGGACGTTCTACACCCCGGTGAGAACCCGCTGGAGCACATGACACGTCTGGCCAGGGAGCTCGGCGCTGCCGCACCCGTCGCCAGCCGCGAACAGGACTTGCGCAACTGGCTGGGCACTTTCAACTTCAGCGGCGACATGGTCAAGCAGTCTGTGGGCAGCATGAGCGGTGGCGAAAAAGCCCGTCTGGTACTGGCCATGATCGTCTGGCAACGCCCCAATCTGCTGCTGCTGGACGAGCCTACCAACCACCTGGACCTGGCCACGCGCGAAGCGCTGGCCATGGCGCTCAACGACTTCGACGGCACCGTGATGCTGGTCTCCCACGACCGTCACCTTCTTCGCGCCGTATGTGAAGACTTCTGGATGGTGGGCCGCGGCGTTGTCGGCCCGTTCGACGGCGACCTGGACGACTACCAGCGTTATCTGCTGGAGGAGTCCAAGCGCTTGCGTGAAGAAGCACGCAATGCCGAACAGCAGGCCAACAGCACGCCAGCGGTGCAAACTCCGGTAGAACTCAAGCCAGTTACGCCTGAAGCCCCTTCTACAAAAGCGCTGGACGCTCTGAAAACAGAATCATTCCCTGACACCGTGGCTGACCCCAAGGAAGCCCGTCGCCTCGCCGCTGCAGCTCGCCAGCAACTGGCCGAAAAGACCAAGCCCTTCAAGAAAGAGCTGGAGCAGATCGACAAGACGCTGCCCAAGCTCAATGCCCAGCGCGGCGCGCTGGAAGAAAAGCTGGCCACGCCCGGACTATCCGGTGGCGATATCGTGGAAGCGGGCAAGCAGCTGAGTGCCGTCAACGCTGAAATCGATCAACTGGAAGAGCGCTGGCTGGAGCTTTCGGAGCAGATCGAAGCCCTGACCACCGAAACCTGCTAAGCCCAGGAAAAGCCCTGCCATTGACCAGCTTTGGCAGGGCGCTCTTCATTTTGAACATGCATGCCGGCTGCTGAAAACATCAGCAAACGCGAGTTGCATTTTCTTGCGCTGTTGATTCAGCTTCTTGTCAACCTGCAGTTCAGGCCAGGCGTTGAACCACTCAAAGGAGTGAACTGCAATGACCACCACTGTTACCGACACCGCCAAAGCCCAGCCCGCACAGGCCGCAGCAGCTATGTCTCTGATGGCTTGGCCCTGGGACGAACGTGATCGCAAGCGTGCCCCCGCCTTTGCAGCCTGATTATCACTGGATAAAAGAACAGGTAAAAAATTTCCAAAAAGCTGTCAACGAGCTGAATCCGTCAGACGTTAAACAGACATACAGGAGAGATTCCAATGCAAACCACGAACATCATGTCCATCTGGCCCGAAGACGAGCGCGATCGCAAGCGCTAAGCGCTCGCCGCGCAACACTGTGCAGACCAAAGCGCAGTGTGTTGCAGCCAGGTGCCCGGGCAGTCGGCACTGATAGGCCAAAGAAGCATCAGCCTTGCTGCCCTGCACTCAACCAGTCGCTTTGCAAAGCGACACAGAAACCCAAGACCCGCATGAATGATCTCTGCGGGTTTTGTCATTTGGGCATCGTCCCGCTCTTTGCCTGCAGGAAAAGCAGCAGCGACATGAAAAAAGGAGCCTGAGCTCCTTTTTGCCGAATGCCTGAAAAGGCTTAGTGCATATGCAGGCCGCCGTTGACCGCAAAGTCCGCACCTGTGGAATAGCTGCCCTCTTCCGAAGCCAGCCAGGAGATGATGGAGGCGATCTCCGCAGGCTCGCCCAGACGCTTGACGGGTACGCCCGCCACGATCTTTTCGAGCACGTCGGGACGAATTGCCTTGACCATATCGGTGCCGATGTAACCAGGGCTGACTGTATTCACGGTCACACCCTTGGCAGCCAACTCTTGAGCCAGCGCCATGGTGAAGCCATGCATGCCGGCCTTGGCAGCCGAGTAGTTGGTCTGTCCGGCCTGTCCCTTGGCGCCGTTGACCGAGCTGATGTTGATGATTCGGCCCCAGCCCTTTTCCACCATGTCTGCCACCACCTGCTTGGTGACGTTGAACATGGAGTTGAGGTTGGTTTCGATGACCGACTTCCAGTCGTCCGGCGTCATCTTGACGAACATGCGGTCGCGGGTGATACCCGCGTTGTTCACCAGCACATCGATGTTGCCGTGCTCTGCCTTGGTCTGGTTGAAGGCTTCGACGGTGGATTCCCAATCCCCCACATTGCCAACCGAGGCATAAAACGTGTAACCCAATTGCGCCTGCTCGTCCAGCCACTTGCGGTAGTCGCGCGATGGTCCGCAACCCGCGATCACCTTGAAGCCATCCTTATGCAAACGCTGGCAGATTGCGGTACCGATACCGCCCATGCCCCCCGTGACGTACGCTACTTTCTGACCCATTCATCTCTCCTGTCAATCAATGGTTATTTCACGATCACACTATCAACGATAAGAATTCTGAGGAATTGCTTATCGTTTTGAACGCCACACACCCTGCACGCTGGCCATGCCAGTATGCAATCGAGTAGGTCCGAATGAACCCGCTTTCGCCGTGGTTTACCTCGTGATCTTCCCTAGGGTCGATGGGAGGCTGGCATCAGCGGGCTTCCCAGACTGCGCCGGCCTTCAGGAGCACCGGAGCAGTCTGCAATCCTGAAGCCTCAGCAGGCTTCCACAGCCATAGCAACACCCATGCCACCGCCGATGCACAGGCCGGCCAGGCCCTTCTTGGCACCGCTGCGCTGCATTTCATGCAGCAGCGTCACCAGAATGCGGCAGCCCGATGCACCAATGGGGTGACCGATGGCGATGGCACCGCCGTTGACGTTGACCTTGGCGGTGTCAATGCCCAGATCCTGATTCACCGCGCAGGCCTGTGCGGCAAAGGCTTCGTTGAGTTCGAACAGGTCCACATCGGTAGCCTTCCAGCCGGCGCGATCCAGCGCCTTGCGCGTGGCATAGACAGGACCCAGGCCCATGACCTCTGGAGCCAGGCCGCTGGTGGCATAAGACACGATCTTGGCCAGGGGCTTGAGGCCCAGTGCCTTGGCCTTGGCCGCCGTCATCACCACCACGGCGGCGGCGCCGTCGTTCAGACCCGAGGCATTGCCGGCCGTCACCGAACCTGCCTTGTCGAAAGCGGGCTTGAGGGTGGCCAGTACATCGGCATTGGTCTTGCGGTTGACGTATTCGTCACTGTCGAACACGATGGGGTCACCCTTGCGCTGGGGAATGCTCACGGGAACGATTTCGTCCTTGAACTTGCCAGCATCCTGCGCGGCCGCAGCCTTTTGCTGGCTGGCCAGTGCCAGCGCATCCTGCTGCGCGCGGCTGACGTTCTTTTCCTTGGCCACGTTCTCGGCAGTGATGCCCATGTGGTATTGGTTGTAGACATCCCACAGACCGTCCACGATCATGGTGTCCACCATCTTCCAGTCACCCATACGCTGGCCGTCACGCGAATTGGGCACGGCATGGGGCGACAGGCTCATGTTTTCCTGGCCTCCGGCAACCACGATTTCGCTGTCTCCCGTTGCTACGGCCTGAGCTGCCAGCATCACGGCCTTAAGGCCGGAGCCGCAGACGGCATTGATCGTCAGCGCAGGTGTCTCCTTGGCAATGCCGGCCGCCATCATGGCCTGACGCGCAGGATTCTGCCCGGCCGCGGCCGTCAACACCTGACCCATGATGACTTCACCGACCTGGTCCTTGCCCACCTTGGCACGAGCCAGAGCCTCGGAAATCACGGTCGCACCCAGCTGGGTTGCAGGAATCTTGGCCAGAGAGCCGCCGAACTTGCCGACCGCCGTACGCACGGCGGAAACGATAACGATGTCTTCCATTGCTGACGAACCTTTCTAGGTTTCTTACAAGTGATGCATGCGTGCGGGTTGCATCCTGTTCATCGTGCCACCCGCCGCTTCCTATCACGGTGCGAGCCTTGTTTGCTGCACCGCAATATGGAACTGATTGTGCCTCAGGCCTCGCTCAGGCTTTTGACAGAACGTAGCGACCCGGAGCATCTTCGATGGCTTCATAGGCACGTGCACGGCCATAGCTCTTGGGAGCCGTGAGCTGCTTGCCTGCATGGCTGCCCAGCCAGGCACTCCAGTCCGTCCACCAGCTGCCCGGATACTCCGTGGCCTCGGCCAGCCAATCGTTGAACGCCTCAGGAAACTCGCCATCCTCACGCAACCAGTGGCTGCGCTTGTTCTTGGCCGGCGGGTTGATGACGCCGGCGATATGGCCGGAGGCACCCATCACGAAACGACGCTCACCGCCCAGTACCTGCGACGAGGCATAGGCCGCAGCGACAGGAACGATGTGGTCCTCGCGCGAGCCGTAGATATAGACCGGCATCTTGAGCTGACTCATGTCGATCTTCTCGCCGCACACGGTCAGCACGCCGGGCTTGATCAGGTTGTTCTCCAGGTAGAGATTGCGCAGATACCAGGCGTAGAACGGGCCGGGAAGATTGGTGGAGTCGCTGTTCCAGTAAAGCAGATCGAATGGCGGCGGTGTCTCGCCCTTGAGGTAGTTGCCCACCACATAGTTCCAGACCAGATCATTCGGGCGCAGAAAGCTGAAGGTGGATGCCATGTCCTGGCCCTTCATCAGCCCGCCTTTGCCCATTTGCATCTCACGCAGGCGCACCATGTTTTCATCAATGAAGATGTCCAGAATGCCTGTGTCGCGGAAGTCGATCAGCGTGGTCAGCAGCGTCATGCTGGCTACGGGAAAAGCATGGGCCTCCACCTTGGCCGCAGCAGTTTTGCTGCCTGTCTTTGCAGCCGCAGCACGGCTGCGGGGCTTAGCAGCTTGCGGCTGTCCATGCTCGCGGGCATGGCGTGCAGCCAGCACTGCCATGGCAGTGGAGAGCATGGTGCCGCCCACACAGAAACCCAGCACATTGATCTGCGGCGCCTCGCAGATATCCTGAACCGTGCTCACAGCCTTGAGCACGCCATCTTCGATGTAGTCATCCCAGCTCTTGTGCGCCTGGCTTTCGTCGGGATTGCGCCAACTGACCACAAAGGTGCGATGCCCCTGGCTGACGGCATAGCGAATCACGGAGTTGTCCGGCTGCAAGTCCAGAATGTAGAACTTGTTGATGCAGGGCGGCACCATCAGAAAAGGCTTCTCGAATACCTTGGCAGTCAGTGGCTTGTATTCGATGAGCTGGAACAGCTCGTTCTCGAAAACCACCGCGCCTTCGGTGGTCGCCACGTTCTTTCCCACGGTGAACAGGCTTTCGTCGGTCATGGAGACATGGCCCTGGCGCATGTCGGCCAGCAGATTGGCAATACCCTGAGCCAGGCTCTCGCCCTTGGTTTCAACAACCTTGTTGAGCGCATCGGCGTTCAGTGCCAGAAAATTGCTGGGCGCCATGGCTGCCACCCATTGCTCGACCGCAAAACGCACGCGATTGCGTGTTTTTTCATCGCCCTGCACCGCTTCGGCCATACCGGTCAGCATGCGACTGCCCAGCAGGTAGTTGGCTGCGGCCATCGATGCAACGGGATTGGCGCTCCACTCTGGCTTGGCAAAGCGCTTGTCCTTGGACAGCAGGGCCTGAATCTGTTTGCCATCTGCCAACGACTGCACCGACTGCAGGTATTCCTGCTGCAGCCCCTGCAGTTTGGCCGCATCGAACTGCACCGCTTGAGCCGACCCCGTTGCCATCTGGGGCATGGCCGATTGCATGGCATCCATGATTCCAGCCCAAGGGTTGGGTGCGGCCCCCAGACCTGGCATGGCGCTGAGCCCCATGGGAGCACCGGACTGCATCTGCTGAAGCGTCTGGAGGCTCTTGCTCCACTGCTCCTGCCAGAATTGTTGAATGGATTGGCCAGCCTGGCCCCAGCTCGGGTCAAAATTCATGCTTACATCCTAGTCAAGGCAAGCGACCGGCGATCTCAGGGTCTGGGGACGCTTGCGGAATCTGCAATACGGCTCACACGGCGGCATTGTCACCTATGTGCCAGGCAGTTCCGACAAGAAGCGGCCTCATTTTGCCGTTATGAAGCTGTTTTGACACAAAACAACCCGGAGCCAGCATGCTTTCTGGCTCACTACAGAAACACCATGTACCTCATTGCCATCGCCTGGATGTACGTTGTCGTGATGATGACGATCGCCGAGGCAGCCAGCCCCGGCGGCACCCTGCTGGGTGCATTTTTCACCTTCATGCTCTACGGTCTGCTGCCGCTTTCCATCGTGCTCTACATACTGGGCACGCCGGCCAGAAAGCGCCGCCTCAAAGCCCGGCAGGAACAGGAAGCGCTAGCTGCAGAACACGTGCCTCCCAGCCCCGGCTCAGGCATCGCGCCAGATGCTGGCAGCCAGCCGCCCGCTGCCGCCCAGACGAGCGGCGTCGCGCCGGTGCGAGAAGAAACGTGATGCATTGCTGACCGTGCACCAGGGCCGGCTGCCATCGTTGCCGAAGATTGCAGCAATGCCCAATGCAGCAAGCCTCTGGCGTGCCAGCTGCGCCAGATCGGCCAGATATTTGATGCTGCTGCCAGGTACAGGCACAAAGTGTCGTGCCGCATCGGCGTCATGCGCCACGAAGATATCGCGCACTTCGGCCCCCACTTCAAAGGACTCGGAACCTATGCATGGGCCCAGCCAGGCCTGAGTGCGGGCGGCAATCCGGGACGGCTTCGTGTCGGCCGCCGAAAGCGATTGCTGCGCCTGCACTTTCCGGGAAAAAGACTCGAAAAGCATCTCCAGCACACCGCCGTGCAACGGCCCCTCAGACTGCTGTCTGCCGGGCGGCATGCCGGCCAGACCACGCCAGCCCGCATGGGCCGCGCCCACGACCAGCCCCGAATCATGGGCCAGCAACACGGGCAGACAGTCCGCCACCATGACGGTGCAGACCACGCCTGCATCATCGGTCACGCAGGCATCGAAGGCCGCACCATTGGACTCGGCAACATTGCCTGCGTCCAGCGTCAGCACGTCCACGCCATGCACCTGCTGCAAGTACGCCGTGCAGGCACCAGGGGTGCGGGCCTGCAGCGCCGCATTGAACAGTTCACGGTTGCGGCGCACGTGAGCGGGGTTGTCGCTCACGTGGTCGCCCAGGTTCATGCTGCCCCAGGGTGCCTGACTGACGCCGCCCTCGCGCGAGGTGCAGATGGCATGCACGCCGGGCAGAGCCGGCCAGTCCGGGACCAGCCAGGAGTCAGGCCAGAGGTCCGGTGGACCCGGCCTATAGGTCTCGCTCATGACGCCCTCTTCACTCAGCATCCGGACAGGCCGAAGGATGGGCCTGCTGGAAAGCCGGCAAGGCGTTGCATCGCTCGACCACGTCCATCAGGCGCGGCAGAGCCTCGAGATTCACATTGAAGCGCTGGGCGTTGTAGATCTGCGGGACCAGGCAGCATTCGGCCAGCGTGGGCGCGTCACCCCAGCAAAACGTCGACGGCGCCAGGCCCATGGCCTTGCGTTCAGCATCCAGCAGCGCCAGCTGACGCTCGAAGGCTTCCAGACCGGAGCGCACCCAGTGCGCATACCAGCCATTCTTGGCCTCGTCGCTGGCCCCCATTTGGTGCACCAGGTACTTGAGCACGCGCAGATTGTTGAGCGGATGGATCTCGCAAGCCACCATCTGCGCCAATGCGCGCACATGGGCACGGCCCAGTGCATCCCTGGGCAGCAATGGTGTTTCAGCATGGGTCTCATCGAGATATTCGATGATGGCCATGGACTGCGTGAGCCAGTGCCCCTCGTCCGTCACCAGTGCGGGCACCAGCGCGTCACCCACATGGGAGGCATAGGCCGCAGCCTTTTGTTCGCCGCGCACCAGATGCACGGGCACGGAGTCATAGGACAGCCCCTTGAGTTGCAGCGCAATGCGCACACGATAAGAGGCGGAAGAACGGAAATAGGTATGCAGCTTCATGATGCGAGCAGCATAGCGCGAGCCGCACGGACTGGCATTTTCCCTAGGGCCGGAATACGTAAAAGCCGTCATCTGCCACGCCGTCTCCGGGCCTGCATCGTGGCACACTGCTTGCCACATCAACCATTGCTGATTTCAGCGCGTGTTCTTGCCGAGGACTTCATGAGTTACGTGTTCAATCCCCCTGCCGTTGCCAGCCTGCCTGTTGTGGGCCGCGGCGAGCGCTTTCCCATTCACCGCATCTACTGCGTGGGCCGCAACTATGAGGATCACGCCAAGGAAATGGGCTTTACCGGCCGCGAGCCGCCGTTCTTCTTCATGAAGCCTGCGGACGCGACCGTGGCAGTGGAAGCCGGCAGCACCACCACCGTGGCCTATCCCACGCTGACCCAGAATCTGCACCATGAAATCGAGCTGGTCGTTGCCATCGGCAAGGCCGGCAAGAACATCAAGGCAGCCGATGCACTGCAGTACATCTACGGCTATGCCGTGGGTCTGGACATGACACGTCGCGACCTGCAAAACGACATGAAGAAGCAAGGCCGCCCCTGGTGTATCGGCAAGGCTTTCGAGCAATCCGCCCCCATAGGCCCCATCACGCCAGCCGATCGGGCGGGAGACATCGTCAACGCCGAGATTTCGCTGCAGGTCAATGGTGACTATCGCCAGCGCAGCCACATCCACAAGCTGATCTGGAATATCGCCGAAACCATTGAGCATCTCTCCAGCGCCTGGGAGCTGCAGCCCGGCGACCTGATCATGACCGGCACCCCCGAGGGCGTGGCCGCCGTGGTCAAGGGCGATGTGCTGGAAGGCGCAGTCACCGGACTTGAATCCATCAAGATCCAGATCGCTTAAGAATCCCTGGCGCACAGGCAGTTTGCGCCGGCCAGGTACTCGGGGAGTCGCACCGCAAGGTGTGACTCCCTTTTTCATAGCTGTTTGTGCATGTTGTACCTGCGCTAGCGGCCTGATTTGCTTATAGTTGCGGAATGATTTTTCGCAGCCCCATCAAGTTCTGCCGCAATTGCGGCACCGCAGTCACCTACCGCGTTCCTGACGATGGGGATACGCGCGAGCGTGCCGTTTGCCCGGCCTGCCACACCATCCACTATGAAAACCCACTCAATGTGGTCGGCACCCTGCCCGTGATGGACGACGGGCGCGTGCTGCTGTGCAAGCGCAACATCGAGCCGCGCCGCGGCAAATGGACGCTGCCTGCAGGCTTCATGGAGCTGGCCGAAACCACCAGCCGCGGAGCCCAGCGCGAAACCGACGAGGAAGCCGGAGCCGACATCGAGCTGGGCAGGCTGTTCAGTCTCATCAACGTGCCCCAGGTAGGACAGGTCCATCTCTTCTATCTGGCCCGCCTCAGAAGTACGCAGTTCTACCCCGGGCCCGAAACCATGGAGGCCCAGTTGTTCGCCGAGGCAGACATCCCCTGGGAAGAAATCGCGTTTCGCACCGTCAAGCTCACCCTGGAGCGCTTCTTTGCCGACCGCAGGGCCGGCGTGCTGGAGCAGCCGCAGGTGCACTGCATGGACCTGCTCTGAATCGGCCAGATTGGTTACCCACTTTCTCACAGAAAACACCGCCCTGTCTTGGGGGCACAGAGGAAGTTGTCCGACGCCAGGCTCACTTCTACAGGCCAAAAATTACCAATGAATACAAATTGCGTGTGATCTGACATACCTCCTACGCAATACCGTGAAAGGTCAAGCCATGAGAGCGGGCATCGTGACGGCGTTCTGATCGTCAGCAGGCACATTGCCTTCTGGCTGTTTCATACCAGTCTGCCTTGTCGATGCCCTGACTCATGCATTTACAGTCAATTTACTGGATGAGGCGTCATGAAGGCATCTTTGAGCCCCACACTGAAGTCTCAACAATTGCTGCAGCGCGTCTGGGCTTTTGCGCTCCTGGCACTGATCCTGATGCTCAGCGCCAGCTGCAGCCTTTACCTGCTCTCCGCCGTGCGAGCTTTTGTCAACGGAGAAAGTCTCTGGTCCAAGGCCCAGAAAGATGCGATTTACTCGCTTTCCCGCTACGCGGATGAAGGCAACCCGATCGACTTCGCCCATTATCAGCGGGCCTTGCAGGTGCCGCGTGGCGATGCCGAGGCACGCATTGCCCTCTACGACAAGCCCCTGCGCCTGGACCTGGCGCGCAAAGGCATAGAGCAAGGCCAGAACCATCCCGATGATGTCAGCTCCCTCATCTGGCTGCTGCGCACATTCCGCTATTTCAGCTGGGTGCAGGAGCCCGTCGCGTACTGGAAGATGGGTGACGAGTACCTGAATCAGCTCGATACACTGGCCCAGGAAATCCGGCATGGATACGAAGTCGGCAACATCAGCCGCGAAAACATTGCCACCTGGAAGCGCGAGATCGACCTGATCAACCAGGGCGTGACAGCCCTGACCAGGGCCTTCAGCGACTCTCTGGGCCAAAGCTCGCGCAATATCGTCTGGCTGCTGCTCGCCCTCAACGGTGCCCTGGCCATTGGCCTGGTGAGCCTGTGGGTCTGGAATACCTGGCGCCTGATCCTGCTGCGAGAGCAGGTTCAAGACGGCCTCAACAGCGAAAAAGAGCGCGCGGAGACCACGCTGGCAGCGCTCAGTGATGCGGTCATCACCACCAATGCCAAGGGCATGGTCAACTATGTCAACCCCGCTGCCATAGGCCTGCTGGGTCTGCAAAAGCAAAGCTATCTGGACAGGCCCATCAAGCAGGTGTTGCAGTTCTACACCATGGACGCCTCCATCACCAGCGAAGGCCTACTCGCACAGCTTGTCAATGACACCAAGGAGACCACCGTCGTGCGCGACGAGCAAACGCACTGGGTTCGCCGCACCGACCACAGCATCGTGCCGGTCAAGGTGCTGGGCTCCGCCATGCAGCGCGATGCTCAAGCATCGGGGGCAGTCTTCGTGCTGCGCGATGTGTCACGCGAGCAGCAGTACATGGACCAGATTTCCTGGAATGCACGCCATGACACGCTGACGGGGCTGGAAAATCGCGGGGAATTCGAGCGGCGGCTGCAAAAAATGCTGACCCAGGGTCTGCACCAGGTCAAGCCCTACGCTCTTCTCTACATCGACCTGGACCAGTTCAAGCTCATCAACGAAACCAGCGGCCATGCCGCCGGTGATGAGGTGCTGTGTGAAGTCTCTCGCATGTTGCAGGCCAATCTGCGCGAAACCGATTGCCTGGCGCGCATGGGCGGCGACGAGTTTGCCGTGCTGCTGGAGAACTGCCCTCCTTCCAACGTCGCGAGCATTGCCGAGAAGCTGCGCCTGGCAGCCCAGCAATTGCAAACCACCTGGGGAGAGAAGATATTGCGCACCGGCTTTTCGATCGGTGCCGTGCATGTCCCCGGTGATGCGGTCAATGCCTCCGATCTGCTGCGCATGGTCGATATGGCCTGCTATCAGGCCAAGGAGCGCGGGCGCAACAAGGTCTTTTTCTACAAGGCCGAGGACGGAATCTACAGCCGCTATGTCAGCGAAATGGAATGGGCCACACGCATTCGTACCGCACTGGACGAAGACCGCTTCTGCCTCTATGCCCAGAGCATTGCACCGCTGCAGGCCCGCAAGCACCGCCGCCACAGCGGCATGCACTTCGAAGTCCTGCTGCGCCTGCGCGATGAAAACGGCCAGATCCTGGCCCCCGGACATTTCATACCCGCCGCCGAGCGCTACGGCCTGATGCCATCGCTTGACCGCTGGGTGATCACCAGGGCCCTGCAGACACTGGCGCAGCAGCCCGGACACGCCAAGCTGGTGGAAACCTGCGCCATCAACCTCTCCGGTCCCAGCCTGGATGACGACGGCCTGCTGGAATTTGTGAAGGAGCAGCTGCAGCAGCACGGAATTGCACCGCAAAAGCTATGTTTCGAAATCACCGAAACCAGCGCCATTGGCAATCTCAGCAATGCCACACGACTGATTCAGTCGCTGCGCGCTCTGGGTTGCCGTTTTGCCCTGGACGACTTTGGCGTCGGCATGTCGTCGCTGACCTATCTGAAGCAGTTGCCCGTCGACTATCTCAAGATCGACGGCGGCTTTGTGCGTGACATGCTCAAGGACAAGGGAGACCACGCCATGGTGGAGATGATCAATCGCATCGGCCAGACACTGGGCAAAAAGACCATTGCCGAGTTTGTCGAGAGTCGCGAGATTGCCGAGGAACTCATGACCATGGGCGTGGATTATGTGCAGGGCTACGCCATCGCCCGCCCCAAACCCATGACCAGCGAATACTTTGCCCCCACGCAGGAAAACCAGCTGCCCCAGTGGTGCGGGGCTCTGGCCATGGGCTGACAGCAGCGCATGCCAATACGAAAAAAAACGACGCATCAAGCGTCGTTTTTTTGTCGGCGGCAGTCAGGCTGCAGCAATCAGCGCGGCTTGCGCGAACCCTGGCCCGCCGGCTTGGCGGGCCTTGCCGCAGTTTTGAAACCGGGCTTGGCCTTGCCAGTCACACCCGCGCGCGGCGGCAGGCCGGTATGCTGGGTCAGCAGCTTGCCCGGTTGAGGCTGGCTGCTGCGGAAGCGCACATCGCCCTTGGGCTCCAGGCTCACCTCTTCGCTGCGGCGTCGCACGGCCACGGCCTTGCCGTCCTTGTTGGTGGTGTAGCCAATTCCGCCACCCGCCTTGGACGAGGTGCTGTTCTTCTTTCGTGCACTCTGATAGCTGCCGTCGACCAGGGGCTGGAAGGTCGGGATCAGGTGCTGCTTGCCGTTGCCGATCAGATCGGCTCGCCCCATGGTCTTGAGCGCCTCGCGCAGCAGCGGCCAGTTGTTCGGGTCGTGATAGCGCAGGAAAGCCTTGTGCAGACGGCGGCGCTTTTCACCGCGCACGATGTCCACGCGTTCCTCGGCCTCGTCGCGCATCTGGCGGCGCACCTTGGTCAGCGTGTTGCGGCCGCTGTGGTACATGGCCGTGGCCGTTGCCATGGGGCTCGGGTAGAAGGTCTGCACCTGATCGGCACGGAAGCCGTTCTTCTTGAGCCAGATGGCCAGATTCATCATGTCCTCATCGCTGGTGCCGGGGTGGGCGGCGATGAAATAGGGAATCAGGAACTGCTTCTTGCCGGCCTCTTCGCTGAACTTCTCGAACAGCTGCTTGAACTTGTCATAGCTGCCGATGCCCGGCTTCATCATCTTGGTCAGCGGACCTTGCTCGGTGTGCTCGGGCGCGATCTTGAGATAGCCGCCCACATGGTGCTGGACCAGCTCCTTGACGTACTCGGGCGACTTCACCGCCAGGTCGTAGCGCAGGCCGGAGCCGATCAGAATCTTCTTGATGCCGGGCAGCTTGCGCGCGCGGCGGTAGATCTTGATCAACGGGCCGTGGTCGGTGTGCAGGTTCTGGCAGATGCCGGGGAAGACACAGCTGGGCTTGCGGCAGGCCGCCTCGATCTGCGGGCTCTTGCAGCCCAGGCGGTACATATTGGCCGTGGGCCCGCCCAGGTCGGAGATGGTGCCGGTAAAGCCCTTGACCTTGTCGCGGATCTCTTCGAGCTCCTGGATGATGGAGTCTTCGGAACGGCTCTGGATGATGCGGCCCTCGTGCTCGGTGATGGAGCAGAAGGTGCAGCCGCCGAAACAGCCGCGCATGATGTTCACCGAGGTGCGAATCATCTCCCAGGCCGGAATCTTGGTGGCGCCCTCATGGCTGCCGCTTTCGTCGGCATAGGCGGGATGCGGGCTGCGCGCGTACGGCAGGCCGAAGACCCAGTCCATTTCGGCCGTTGTGAGAGGAATGGGCGGCGGATTCATCCACACATCGCGGGCCGTGGTCCCCTCGCCGTGAGCCTGTACCAGCGCACGGGCGTTACCGGGGTTGGTTTCCAGGTGCAGCACGCGATTGGCGTGGGCATAGAGAATCTGATCGCTCTTGACCTCTTCGTAGCTGGGCAGGCGCAGCACCGTGCGCTCGCGCGGAGGCAACTTGGACTTGCTGCGCAGCGAGAGGTTGGGCACGAACTGGATGGGCTGGACCTTGGCTACCGATGCGCCGTCATTGGGGCCGTCCGCGTCCGATTTTGCGGCCTCTTCCTTGGAGCAGCTCTGGCCCTGGGCCTCGGCCTGCTCGCTGGTCGTCATATAGGGGTTGATATGGGGCTCGACCTCGCCGGGCTCGTCCACCGTGGTGGAATCGACCTCGAACCAGCCCTCCTCCGAAGCGCGGCGGAAGAACGAAGTGCCGCGCACATCGGTGATCTGCTCCACCGGCTCGCGCGCCGCGATGCGGTGTGCCACTTCGACCAGGGCGCGTTCTGCATTGCCGTAGAGCAGGATGTCGCACTTGCTGTCCACCACGATGGAGCGGCGCACCTTGTCGCTCCAGTAGTCGTAGTGGGCAATGCGACGCAGCGAGCCCTCGATGCCGCCCAGCACGATGGGCACGTCCTTGTAGGCCTCGCGGCAGCGCTGGCAGTAGACGATGGCCGCGCGATCGGGGCGCTTGCCGGCCACATCGCCGGGGGTATAGGCATCGTCGCTGCGAATCTTGCGATCAGCCGTGTAACGGTTGATCATCGAGTCCATGTTGCCGGCCGTCACGCCCCAGAACAGATTGGGCTTGCCCAGGGCCTTGAAGGCCTCGGCGCTGGTCCAGTCGGGCTGGGCGATGATGCCCACGCGAAAGCCTTGCGCCTCCAGCACGCGGCCGATGACGGCCATGCCGAAGCTGGGGTGATCCACATAGGCATCGCCCGTGACCAGAATGATGTCGCAGCTGTCCCAGCCGAGCTGATCCATCTCCGCACGGCTCATGGGCAGGAACGGCGCCGGGCCGAAGCGCTTGGCCCAGTACGGCTTGTAGCTGGTCAGCGGCTTGGCATCGCGGTGGAAAAAGGAAACATCAACCGGGGCGTTCATGTGGATGGGCTTTATATGGCCTCATGGCCTATTCGGAGAAACAACCCGTCAGTGTACTTTTCCGCCCTCAGCCTTGCACGAGCAAGGTCTTGCAGAAACAGGGTTGAACTCTGAACTTCATAGCATCCAGCGCTTTCCTTCATTGAAATTCGATGCATAACACACCTTAAATCATTGAAATGCAAGCGCCAGACACTCACTTCTTAATAGCACCAGAATCCAGATAACGCGCCGACTCAGTCCTTTTCCTGCCTCGTCACAGCGCCAGTGGCAGGATCAAGCCTGAGCTTCATGACTGTCTGATCGGCGCGCAGCATCTTGACCTTGTAGCTGGTCTTGCCCCAGTCCGAATCCAGCTGGGCCTCCAGCGGCTTGCCTGGCAAGGCGGCAACAGCTGCATCGACGGCCTGTACCAGCGTGATCCGGGCATCGGCCAGGCGCTTGGCATGCTTGCCCTCGGCCCGGCCCTTGTTCTCCTCCACTGCGGCATCGCCCGTGCTGGCATTCACGCGCAGCTTGATTTCCTCATTCACGGGCGAGATCAGGGTGACCGAGTAATAAGGCGCAGCGCCTTTCTTACCCTCTTCCAGCTCGACATCGATCGCTTTTCCGGGAGCAACGGCCTGAGCTTTTTCGACAGCCTGACTCAAGCCGATCTGCACGGCACCTGTCAAGGCAAGCCATTCGGCAGCCGACTTGGCCAGGGCCGGAGTCGCACTCAATCCACTCAGGCTCAGGGCTGCAGATAGCAGCAAGGTACTGGGACGCAATCTCATGGACCAATCCTCCTACAGTGGCAATGGCTCCAGTCTGCCTCGATTCCATGGCACGGCCTTGTCGGAGATCAAGCCATATCGACTTGTAGAAAATTCATCTCAAACTATTGATAGGCAAAGATTATCCGCTATGAAATCCGAGGGTCAGCACGCTGAAAACCCGCCAGGAACGAGCCTGGGCGGGTCGGGCTGACCGCCACGGACAAGCCTTTTGCTTACAGATCTTGCTGGGCCGCCGCAATCATTTCGCCAAACTGGCGGGCATCACCGAGCTGATTGGCGGCTAGCAGCGCCAGCTTGACCAGCAGCAGCTCTGACTTTTCCGCGCCCACGGCATCAATGGCGACAGCCAGCTGGTCGTACACGGTCTCCAGACCGGCGATATCAAGAGTGGTTTGGGTCATTTGAATCTCTCCTCAGGCGGGCAGGGCAGCTTTGAATGCGGCTTGCAGACGATTGGCGTCCAGCGCCATCCAGCGCGCACAGACATGCTGATCGGGGCGCAGCAGATAGGCGGCGCCGTCGGCCATCACGCCGTAGCGGGCGCGGCAGCGGCCTTCGGTGTCATCAAGTACCAGATCGGAACCTTCGACAGTGCCTGAAGCGTGGCTGCTGACGGCGATCAGGCGCACGGCAACACCGCGGGCTCTGACCCCGGCCGCGACCGCCTGCAGTTCGGCGGGAATCGCCTTGCCGCTCGTGAAATACAGCAGATCGAAGCCGCCGCCCAGATGGTCGAGCAAATAGCTGTCCGGCGCAAAGCGCACGTTGAGAGGCGGCGCGCCATGGCCGGGGCCGGCCTTGAACAGCAGGTTATCGTCACCCATGCTGTTGAGCGGCGAGCTGCCGTACTCATGCGGGCGCGAGGTGCGCCAGTGATAGAGCGGGCCGACAAAGGGTTGGCTCAGCGACAGAGACAGCACGGCGTCGCGCAGCAGCCTGAAACCTCTGCTTGGCGGCGCCATGAAGCGTGTGCTCTTGCCGGCCTCTTCCACAATCTCGCGGGCCGCGCCCACTCGTTCGCTGCTATAGCTTTGCAGCAGCGCTGCGCTGGCCGCGCCCTTGGCGACGAGTGCCAGACGCCAGCCCAGGCCCTGAGCATCCTGAAAACCGGTGTTGGCGCCGCGCACGCCGAAGATGGGCAGCATATGGGCTGCATCGCCCGCAAAGATCACATGGCCATGCACATAGTCGGGCAGGGTCAGCGCGCGGGCCGAGTACACGGAGCTCCAGTCCATCTCCCAGGGCGTGCCGCCAAAGCCGATCATCTCCAGCTGCGCATCGATGCGCGCCTTCAGCGACTCGGGCCTGAGCGCATCCTCGGGATCTTCCCCGGCAGGCAGTTGGTAGTCCACACGCCAGATGCCGTGTGGCTCGCGGTGCATGAGGATGGTGTTGCCCGGGTTCCATGTGGGATCGAAGAATGCGAGACGTTCGGTGGGCAAAGGCAAGTCGATGCGGATATCGGCAATCACGAAGCGGCCCTCGTAGGAAGCGCCCTCCATCAATAGATTCATGGCCGTGCGAATCCCCGAACGCGCGCCATCGCAGGCCACCAGCCAGTCGGCCCGCAGCTCGTAGCTGCCTTCCGGGGTATCCACCTCCACCAAAGCCTGCTCGCCCTTTTGCTCGACCTTGTTCACGCGGTTGCCCCAACGCAGCTCGATCAGCGGGTTGGCCTGCACTGCATCGACCAGATATTCCTCCAGGTACTGCTGCTGCAGATTGATCATGGGAAAGAAGCGGTCGTCGTCGGCCCGCGCGTTTTCCATGCGAAACACGCGCTGGCCGCGGTAGATGCTGTTGCCGTAGCACCAGGGCAGTCCGGTCTCCGTCACGCGCTGGGCCACGCCCACCTGCTGCAGGATTTCCATGGAACGCCGCGTGAACACAATGGCACGGCTGCCTTCGGACACCTGCAATTCGGATTCGAGCACCACGCAACGCTGGCCGTGACGGGCAATCTCCAGCGCCGTGGTCAGGCCCACGGGGCCGGTGCCGACGATGACGATGGGGTGGCTTTGCTCGCCCGGATTCCGGGAGGCAAGCCAGGGCTGATGAACCTGGTACTGGTAGTAGATGGAGCGGCGTGGCTCGGCAAATGGCTGGTGCATGTTCTTGTCTCCTGGGGGCGCTGTCGTGGTCAAACCGGTGCGCTTTCATCCCCTTTCGGTCTGGCTTGAGATGCAGTGTAGAAAAGCAGCTCAAGGCCGATGTCACCAGATGGAGACAATGCCGACCAGCAACCGATATTCAAGTCGAATCAGCCTCCAGCCTTTACAGATCAACCCCAAGCAGCTATCAAAGTTGACCATCGACAGCTTCAGCGGGCTCCATCAGCAGCGCAAACAGCTCGCGCTGCCCCTGCACGCCCAGCTTGGCGCAGACGCGTTTGACATAGGTGCGCGCGCTGCTGACGGTAATGCCCAGGCGCTGCGCCAGCGCATCGGCATCCAGGCCCTGGGCCAGTGCCCGCACCACGTCGAGGTCGCGCGGCGTCAGTTGCTCGAAGCGCCGCGCCAGACGCGCCAGCACCAGCCCGACCAGGTCGTCCTGCAGCGTCTGCCCCGCGTAATGCAGACGCATGGCCTGCATGACCAGGGGCGCAAAGGCCTCGATCCGGGCAATGGCTGCGGCGTCGAAGCAGCCATGCTCCTCGCCCCGGTAGAGGTTCACAGAAAGCCAGCGCGCGTTTTCCTGCAGCATCAGCAGCGACAGCCGCTCGGCAATGCGCGGCAGTTCATAGCAGACATGGCGGTACTCGGGGTGCTGTACATCGTGCGGCCCCTGGCGATGCAGCCAGACGCGCGGCCTGGCATGCGGGTCCCTGGCAAGGCGCGCCAGCTCGGCCTGCATCACGCGCTGCGAACCATCGAGCGGATAGAAGCGCTCGCTGTAATCCTGGGAGATCATGGGCAGCGCCCCCGTGCGCGCCCTGTCGCCCATGCCCACCACGCGCGGCCTGGCCATGCCCTGGAAGGAGAATATCGTGCACTGCGCCAGCGGCACATGGCGCCCCAGCAGCTGCAGGATCTGCTCGGCCACGGCATCGCTGCTGCTGCGCCCCACTCTTTCCATCATGGCCGTCACATCGGCCAGGGCCACGGGCAGTTGCGCTGCCTGCGCGGCAGCCGGCAGCAGCATCCAGTGCGAAGAATCGGGAAACGGCGCAGAGCTAGCAGTCATGGCTGCGATTCTCGCCGCTGTATCGTGGCCACGGACAGGAAAAACCGGCTCTCCCTTTCAGGAGCGGCCGGTCTGGTTTGAGACAGAAAATGCGCCCGGGCCTACCATTCGCCCACATTGCGTATGCGCTGCAGCAACTCCCATTCATCTTCGGGTGCCGCAGCCTGCAGAGCCTGGGGCTCTGCCAGCTCCTGCGCCAGCGGAGGCGGCGTGAAATGCTCGCGGCCAAAAGTATGTTCGCTCAGGGACTGTGGATGCGGATTGTTCATGACGGCCTCCTTTGCTCAAAGCTTAAGGCTCGAGGCTTGCCGAAATTGTAGGAATTGACTTAAGGACACTGTCGAGCAACCCCCACAAGCCGCGTCGTCATGTCATGGATAGGTCACAACTGCCGCTACCCGGCCCATGTACCGCAACGCTGCTCGGCCCCGACTTTGCGGTTATGCTGCCGCCGCTATGCCTCAGACTCTTCGTGCTCCCGTCTCCAGTGAACTGATCATCAAGAAAAGCCGCTTCATCGGCTGCGTTCAGCCGATGACGGACCGCTCCAGCGCGCAGGCCGTGGTGGATGCACTCTGGGCCGAGCACCCGGGCGCCGCCCATGTCTGCTGGGCCTTGCTGGCGGGCGGACAATCGGCGGCGGTGGATGATGGCGAGCCCAGCGGCACGGCCGGTCGCCCCATGCTGGATGTGCTGCGCCACCAGGATCTGGAAGGTGTGCTGGCCACCGTGGTGCGCTATTTTGGAGGCGTCAAGCTCGGTGCCGGCGGACTGGTGCGCGCCTATACCGATGCCGTGGCCCAAGCCTTGCTGCAGGCCGAAAAAGTCGCCATTCAGCGCATGCAGATCCTGCAATGCACGGCCCCCTATCCGCTGGAGGGCCTGGTGCGGCGCATGGCCGATGCAGCGGGTGCCGAACTGCTGGAGGTCGATCACGGCAGTCTGGTGAGCTTCAAGCTGCAGATGCCTGAACCCGACGCCGCCGAATTTGTCAGCGCACTCAATGAAAACGGTCAGGGCCGCATTGGCTGGCTCAAGCCGGACGAGCTGTAGATCGCAAAGAAAAACCCGCCTTTGGCGGGTTTTTGAGCGGGCAATTTCAGCAATTGCCTTTCTTGGCCTGGCCCGGTGGGCAGCCGTGGGGGTGAGGCTTTTTGTAGCCATCGTCGTAGTATCCGCCACGGCTGTCATAGACAGCACAGCCGCTCAGCACAAACATGGCTGCGGCCAAAGCAAACATCGTTTTCATGGGGTGACCTTTTCAGATTTTTGAGGGTGTCAGTCTATAGGCGACCCCGCCCGCATTCTGTCAACAATCCTGTAGCGGCTTTCAATTGGCAGGCTGCTGCTGCTCGACCGCCACCTGCAGATGCAGCAAGGTGAAATACAGGGTTACATCGCCCTGCTGGTCGATAAAGGTACCTACGGCGCGCTGCAGGCGAGCGGCAATGCACATGCACTCCATGGCCTCGGGACGGCCGCCGGGAATCCGGGCCGTGGTCAGCAATGCCAGCTGGTTCTGTCGGCCGAACTCATGCACGACTTCCAGCGCTTCGCCATGCTGCTTGGGAATGGCTTCGTTGGCCCAGCTCCAAACAAAGCTGCCGTCCTGCTCGCTGCTGGTGCCCACAAGGCAGACCGTAGCGATCACTTCATGTAGCGGAGCTTCCAGCGCCAGCAGGGCGCGATCCAGATCCCAGCGGTAGCTGGGGCTGCCCTGCAAGCCAAATTCCAGCGGCCATTCTGCATTGCGGGCCTGCATCATTTCAACGGCCTCACGGCTCCAGGCGGCCCAGTCGGTGGTTTGTGCGTCGTTGCTCATCGCGTATCCATTGCTTTTCAACAGACCGCATTGTCAGCCAATAAGCAGGCTGCCACTGTGTTTACACCCACTCCATTCGGACGATTCAGCCGGCGAGAGTCTCGCTGCAAACTGGTCTCAGGCACTCCATCGGAGGTCGCCGCACAACAAATGGAGACTACCATGCCCCTCGTACCCACAGGACTGCGACGCGCAGCAGCCATGGCCACCCTGAGCACGCTGACTCTGTCCAGCTGGCCGACTGGCTTCGCGCAGACCCAGCCTTCTTCCAACATGACGACAGGCTCTGCGGGACAAATGCTGGCCATCGAGCCGCTAGCCCCGGCCTTCAGTCTGGCGGATGCCGACAAGGCCTATGCCATCTGGTACTCATCAACCGACGGAACGGCGGCAGGCAACGACCAGGCGGCTCAGCTCACCACCTCGGGAGTCATCTTTCTGCCCAAGGGGCTGCCGCCTGCCGGTGGCTGGCCGGTAATAGCCTGGGCGCACGGCACCGTAGGCATCGGCGACAGCTGCGCCCCCTCCCGCAACCCACGCTCGGAGCGCGATGCGCAATATCTCAACAACTGGCTCAAGGAGGGCTATGCCATTGTCGCAACCGACTACCAGGGCCTGGGAACGCCCGGCCCTCATGCCTATCTGCACAGCCGCGCTGCGGCCTATGCCACGCTGGACTCGGTGCGCGCGACGCTCAACACCAAAGAGCTTCCACTCGGCAACAAGATAGTCATCGTGGGCCAGTCCCAGGGGGCGGCTGCCGCATTTGCGACTGCTGGCTTTGCCCCAGACTACGCCCCGGAGCTGAAGATTCTGGGCACGATCGCCACCGGCACACCCCACTCCGGCAGACCCAGCAAGGACGGCAAGATCGCCTACCGCTCAAGCCCTGCCGAGCAGGAGAGAACGGACCCGTCCATTGCCTACATTCTTTACATCGCGGCGGTAGCCAACCAGTCCAAGCCCCGCTTGCCAGCCGAACAGGTGCTGAGCGAAAAAGGCCTTGGTGCCATGAAAGCTGCCGAAACCACCTGTGTGCAGCAGATGTTCGAGGTGGTGAAAAAAGAGCAGTTAAGCTGGAGCAACACCTTCAAGTCGGACTTCATGAGCTATTACGCCCAACCTTTCAGCAAAGGCCAGTTTCCCACGCTGAAGATCGCCACGCCCGTGTTCTTTGGCATAGGCGGTGCGGACAGGGATGCACCGACCAAATTTCAGCAGGACCTGGCCGAGCAAAGCTGTGAGGCCGGCACAGTGGTTGAAGCCCACACCTACCCGGGCATGGACCATTCGCAGACCGTCAACAGCTCCTTCCCCAACTCGCGTCTGTTTGCACGCAAGCTGTTCAATGGGGAGAAGATTGCTGGCAACTGTGCTGCAAAACAAGAGACGCTCAGCCTGCGCTGAACCGCGTGGGGTATCCGTCTGCGTTCAGCCTTGCATCTGCTGCTGAATCCAGTCGACCAGAAGCTGCTGCACCGAACCCGCCCCCCAACTCTGTACGGCCAGCAGACAGTATTGCGAGCCATCGGGTACAAAGCCCAGCGGCGCCACCAGCCGGCCGGCGGCGATATCGTCCTGCACCAGCAGTTGCGGGCCCATGGCTACACCCAGGCCCGCTGCTGCCGCCTGCAAGCTCAGGTAGAAATGCTCAAGCACCAGATCACCGCCTGCTTGCGCCTGCCGGATCCGGGTGGGAGGCTGATCTGGCCGGGTTTTCCACCAATCCGCCCAGGCCTTGGGACGTGTCTTGCTGTGCAAGCGCGTTGCATCGCCACGAAGCGCAAGGCCGCCATCGGACTGCAACGCAAAGAATTGCGCCAGACGATCCGGATGGCAGACCGGCCCCATGCACTCTGCGCACAAGGGCTGCATTTGGACATTGTGCCCCCAGTCAAAGTCGTTGCGCCGAATGGCCAGGTCAATGCCGCGCCCCCATTCCACGGTGCCACCGCCCGCAACCAGATGCACGGTATGCTGCGGGTGGCGCGCCTGGAAGTCGCCCCAGCGCGGAATCAGCCAGCGCATCAGCAACGTGGGCTCGCAGGACAGCAGCAGCGGCCTGCCTGCCACCTGCTGCCGCACCGCCTCGGCCGCACGTGCCATCTGGCCCAGACCGGCATGCACCCCGTCGAACAACAGCCTCCCCGCAGCATTGAGAAAGACACGGCGATTGCGGCGCTCAAACAGCTGCGCCCCCAACTCTTCCTCCACCGAGCGCACCGCGCGGCTGATAGCTCCATGGGTCAGGTGCAGCTCATCGGCAGCGCGGCTGAAGCTCTCCAGCCGCGCTGCCGCTTCAAAACAGCGCAAAGCGACCAACGAGGGCATTCGCTGTGGGCCGCCAGCAGAAATATGTGAGTTTGAATCACTTTTTTCTTGAGAAATCATCGTTATTCAAAAAACTTTGACCGCCCTAGAGTTCACAGCTACAGGGCACTGCCTGCCATTCTCGTGCAGCAGAACCATCTCACAAACAGATATTTGAACTCAAGCAATACACAGTATGAACGCCTGGCCCACCGTGATTCTCGTTACCTCTCTCGCCGTCATCAGCCCCGGCGCCGACTTCGCCATGGTCACCCGCACCAGCCTGATGGAATCGCGCCGTGCGGGTCTCTGGGTGGCGCTGGGCATTGGCTGTGGCGTTCTGATCCATGTGGCCTACACCCTGCTGGGACTGGGCATGGTCCTGCAACGCCTGCCCTGGCTTTTCAATCTGCTCAAATATGCAGGCGCGGCCTATCTGGTATGGCTCGGAATTTGTCTCTGGCGCGGCGCCAGCCGTTCAAATGACGATCGGCCAGATTCCCGATCCAGCGCCGAACCAGGCCAGCGCAATGCACGCAAAGGCCATGTGCCAGGCCGCTCGCTTTTTGTCCTGGGCTTTCTGACCAATGCACTCAATCCCAAGACAGCGCTCTTCATCCTCAGCCTGTTCATGCAAATCGTCGGTCCTGCCGTGCCCATGCCCACCCAGTTGGCCTATGGCCTTTTCGTCGCCATGGCCCACGTGCTGTGGTTTGCGCTGGTAGCCTGTTTCTTCTCGGCCCCGGTGCTCCAGCCCAAGGTTCAAGCCATACGTCCCTGGGTAGATCGCAGTCTGGGCTGCGTGCTGCTTGTCCTGGGCCTGCTGCTGATCGCCACCGGCACACCGGCCACGTCGAATCTGATGGATGCCAGCATCTGACAGGAAAAGCCTGACAGGCCCAATGCCGCAATAGCAGCATCTGCAACGCAAACGACAGCTTTGGAGCGCCCACCCGTGCCATGCTTGTCATGGTTGGCACATATCAGCAAAACTCCAAAGGAGACAGGCACCATGAAAAGCCGCTACCCCTTTCCCGATCTGAACAGCCTGCCTGAAGACATCAGGCAGCGCATCGCCGAGGTACAGCAAAAGTCGGGCTTTATTCCCAATGTTTTTCTGGCCTTTGCTCGCCGGCCGGCCGAGTGGCGCGCCTTCTTTGCCTACCACGATGCGCTGATGCTCAAGGAGGACGGCAGTCTCAGCAAGGGCGAGCGCGAAATGATCGTCACCGCCACCAGCGCTGCCAATCAGTGCCTGTATTGCGTGGTGGCTCATGGCGCCATCTTGCGCATCTATGAGAAAAAGCCGCTGATTGCCGACCAGGTGGCGGTCAATTACCGCAAGGCCGACATCAGCCCGCGCGAGCGTGCCATGCTGGACTTTGCCATGAAGGTCTGTCTGCACAGCGCCGAAATTGACGATGCCGACTACGAAGCCTTGTACCCTCACGGTTTTGACGACGAGGATATCTGGGACATTGCGGCCATTACCGCCTTCTTCGGACTGTCCAACCGAATGGCCAGCTTCGCGGGCATGCAGCCCAATCCCGAGTTCTATCTGATGGGCCGGGTGCCGCGCGAGAAAAAAGCCTGAAGCAACAAGCAGTAACTCGCTGCCTGCAATCGATGCAGCTTGCACGGGAATGACGCATCATCACTCTCAGAACAGCGGCCAACCCGGCAAAACGCTGTTTGCCGGAGGTCATCCAGATGCGCAATATGCGCAATACCGTTTGCTGCCTCGCCGCCCTGCTCGCCACGCTGTGCTCCACTGCAGCTCATGCCACCTCGTGGGAGCTCAAGCCCGGTAGCGACAACCGACTGGAATTCACCGCCACTTTCGAGCAAACGCCGGTCACCGGCGTGTTCAAAGACTTCCGGGTTCGTTTTGACTTCGACCCTCAAAAGCCAGACAGCAACAGGCTGAATGTCAGCATTCGCACCAGCAGCGCCGACATGGCCAACCCGGACATCAACCAGGCCATTGCCGGCAAGGACTGGTTTGACTTTGTGCGTTATCCCGAGGCAGTCTTTGATGCCAGGGAGATTCTCGATGCCCCCGGCGCAGCCGGCTACCGGGCACGCGGCACCCTGCAGCTAAAAGGCCACAGGCAACCGCTTGTGCTGCCATTCAGCTGGAAGCCCGAGGAGCGCCGCATGGAAGGCGAATTCGTCACCCATCGCTCAATATTTGATATCGGCACGGGAGAGTGGAAGAGCAGCAATGCCGTGGGAGACGCCGTGACTGTGAAATTTCGCATCCAGCTGCGCGAATTGCCATGACATTGCGCAGACAGCTGATTGCAGTCCTGCTGACTCTGATCACGGGCTGCTCGCAACCAGGCATCGAGCCAGCCCAGCCTCCCGGCCCGACGGCAAGGCCTGCGGACTTTCCTGCGGCCTTCTATGCCGATGCGGCTGCACGGGGCCAGTCGGTGCTTCAGATCGATTCCTCGCATTCCCTGGTCTCGATCACCGTTCGACGCGCTGGCGCTCTGGCCAGACTGGGGCACGATCATGTGATTGCCAGCCATGAACTGCAAGGCTATGTGGCCCCCCGGCTTGGCCGGGCCGATCTCTATGTGGCGCTGGACAGGCTATCGGTCGACGAACCCGCTCTGCGCGCCAAGGCGGCTCTGGACACCCAGCCCAGCGCAGCCGATATTGAAGCGACCCGTACCAATATGCTGAACAAGCTGCTGCAAACCTCGGTCCATCCATTTGCACTGATCCAGGCACATGCTTCCCCCGAAGCGGACGGCGATGTATTGCTGGCCCTGGAACTCACTCTTCACGGCGTTACACGCAGCCTGAGCGTACCGGCCCGAATCAGGAGGACGCCGAGCGAATTCCATATCAGCGGCTCGCTGAGCATCGATCAATCGAGTTTTGGCATCACGCCTTTGTCCATCCTGGGCGGTGCAATCCAGGTCCGCGACAGGCTCGAGTTGAACTTTGAAGTCCGTGCTGCTCCACCTTTGAAGCAGGAATCCCGGTCATGAGAACGGGGCTTGTCGGTGCCTGCGGCGCGGCCCTGACCCTGTTCTGCGGCGGTTTGCAGGTTTCGGCACAGGAGCTTCGCATAGAGACTGCCGAGCACAATGAGGCCATTACCGTGAACGCCTCGGCCGTCATGCAAGTCAGGCTGGCCACGGCCTGGAGCGTGATTTCCGACTACGAGCATCTGGCCGACTTTGTGCCGGATATGCAAAGTTCGCGCGTGCTGCAACGCGATGGCAACCAGGTGCTGCTGGAGCAAAAAGGCAGTCTGGGGTTTCTGTTTTTTCGCCAGGCAATCGAGGTCAGATTGGCCGTGACCGAATGGCCGCAGCAGCGCATTGCCGCACATGCGATAGGCGGCAATCTCAAACAGATGGACGGCAGCTATACCCTGGAAACTCAAGCCGACGGCCGGGTACGCTTGGCTTACAGCGCTCGCCTGGTCCCGGCTTTCGCCATCCCGCCGCTGGTCGGGAAGCCAGTGCTGCGCCAGTTGCTGAAACGCCAGTTCAAGGCACTGGTGGATGAAATCCAGCGACGCGAGGCCTTGACGCTTCAAGAGCAGAAGCAGACACCAGGAAATTAGCAGCAGGCCGTTACAAGGGCCAGATGGTATTGGACGCGAGCAAGCCTGGCCCCTGTGCCTCGGGTTGCCGTCATGACTGCGCAAGCATCTGCAAGAACAAAGACTTAAATCGCAGAGGCCCTGAGATGGCGCGTGAACTGCTCGAACTCTGCAGCCATGGGGGCAATGGCTGCCCTAGGCAGTACCAGGGCCTGCATAGCGTCGATGAACAGATAGTAGTTCACGTCATCTTCGGCAAGCGCCAGCACTCCTGACCACGGTAGTATCGTGTCTCCTCGAACCGAGGCTACCCTGATGGCGTCCGACGAGAGCGTGACCGTTTGTGGCGACAGAAACGCTCCATCCGGCAGGAGCATGAGCTTGCGCATGGATGCCTGTGACAGGTATGGCATCGTCACGACGGCGATCAAAGCGACGACCAGAAGGCAGGCAACCACTCCCAGCGGGCGGGAGATCTCAGGAAACTCACGCATCAGTCGCGCGTAGGCTGCACCAGCGAGGCCAATGCACAGCCACACCACAACCCGCAAGAGGAACGGCCAGGAAAGCATCCCTGCCTTCTGATGCCAGCGCCGCGAAACCATTTTCTGCAGGCGAACGAAGTCGGCGGGAACGAGAGTAAAGCTGGCGGTCATGTTCATGGTTGGCTCATGTGGCCACAGGTATGAGCGACCTGCAGCAGCGAGTATTGATCGAAAGGTGACTGCGACATCTCACACGGTCGCAGGCTCGGGTTCGTGAACGATTTCGTTACCGGCACTGTTGCCTGCAACATAAGCCGGCGCACCGGGCATTACAGAGTACGAACAGAGCTGTGCATGCGATACAAGCACAAGCCATGCAGCTGCAAGATGTGAAATTGCTGCAAATCAAGACAGCCATCTCCATGGCGTGACGGGCTTGAAGCATTGATCTGATTGTCTGCCACGTATCGATTGCGCTCCATCTTCCTCGAACGCCCGAATCGTCGAACAGCCTTGCTGCCAGCACTTGGCCATCAGGCGCTGGCAGCAGCTTCAACTTCAGGCCTTGAAAGTCAACCAGGGCTTCAACCGCACACTCGCACGAATCAGCCCCGCCTCTTCCTGCGCCTGCAACACCGGCCCTACGGGTTTGTAGGCGCTGGGCGCTTCTTCGATCAGTCGCTCTTCACGCAAGGTGATGCACTGCCAGACGGATTCGACCAGCGGCTGTTTCATGCGCCGCGTGTCCTGTCTGCGCACCTGGCGGCCCGCTCCGTGGCTGCAGGACCGCAGCCAGTCTTCATGACCCAGACCTTTGACGAGAAAGGAGTAGTCGCCCATCGATCCCGGAATCAGCGCCCACTGGCCGTCATGCGCGGGAGTGGAGCCCTTGCGGTGCACATTGAACTCGCCCTCGGTCATCACCACGTTGTGGGGCACATCCACAATCAGGCGCGATGCATCGGACGCGGCAATGCCTGCCAGCTCTTTGCGCACCAGCTCCGCCAGCGCCATGCGGTTGAACCACGCATAGCGCGCAGCCACGCCCATCGCTTGCAGATAATCCTGCGCCAGCGCGCCGCTCAGGCCATACAGACCATGCTGAGGGTGTTTGATACCTTGCGGCCATTGCTGCCTGGCCAGGTCCATCCAGCGGCGACCGACATAAAAGCCGACATCGCGCGAGCCGGTGTGGATCATCACCGTGACATCGCCCTTCTTGAGCCCCGCAACATAGGCGGCATGACGATCGTAGACTTCATCGACCACGCAGAACTCCAGAAAGTGGTTACCGCTTCCCAGGTCGGCAGCAGATGGCGGGCGCAGCAGCTCGCGCGCCTGCAACAGGGCTTCAGGCGCGTAGCGACTCCGGCCCGCAAAGCCTTGCAGGCCCACGCACTCGGCCAGTTCGGCCTGCAGCCGGTCGCGGTTTACGCCTTGCCATAGACCCACGTCAGGCAACTGTTCAATAAAGGCCTGGGGGCCCTCATCAAACAACGCCTTGAAGCCTGCGCTGCGCACGGGCACATCGCGCCCGTTCTGCAAGATGACGCGGGTCAGCCGCTGCACGATGGTGCTTTTGTGCAGCTCGGCCTGCGCCTGCGTCAGGCCCGTGCTCAGCAAGCGTATGCCGCAGTTGATGTCCGTGCCGATGGCCGCAGGAATCACGAAGTCTGGCGACGTGGCCACCACCGCCCCCACGGGCGCAATGCTGCCGGGGTGAAAGTCCGGCGTGGCACAGGCTTTGCAGACCGCGCCATGACCTTGCGGGTCGGCAACCGAGGCGAAGTCCAGCAATTGACTAACGGCTTTGTGCTCCAGCGGCAGGCTGTCGGGCAGCAAAATGGCCGCTGCTGCCTGCTCGTTATGGATTTGATAGATATTGTCTCGGTAGGAGACCTGGATGCCCTGACGTGACAGAGCTTTTTGCAGTCGGGAAAGCTTCCCGGAAGAGTGCGGCATGATGCTGAGAAAAACAGGTACGCAACAGCGCATCTCCGAATCTGGGAGATGCAACGCACCTTCGAGCAGCAGCATCAAGAAGGACTGATAAGCGACGTATTCTAATGAGTAAGCGCCGGGCCGCCTAACCGGCGTTGCTAATATGCTGCAATGCGCAATGCAATTCGGTCCTTTCAGATTCCCGCATCACTGCAGACTTTGTACGACGCGGCTGCAGCCATAGGCCCGCAGTTCGGCCTATCGCCCGAAGCCGTTTTTGGGGACTGCGGCCTGCGCCTGGAGATCCCCCCCGTACCCAGTTACATCGATTGGTGCACGCCGCGCAATGTGATGACGTTTGCAACCACGGGCTGCGACAGCGTTCATTACAGCTATCTGGTCGATGAGCGCCTGCCCGGTAGCGTCAGCCCCATCGTCATGACACTGCCCTGCGTGAACGAATTGAGCTGGGTGATTGCCGAGAACTTTCAGGAGTTCTTTGACTACGGCTACTACGTGGGCTGGCGCGAGCTGGAGCAGTTGTACTACGAAGATGAAAAAGGCGAAGCCTGCTTTCACGCGGGCTACCAGTCATTGAACAATCTCGGTATGCAGCAGCTGCTGCTGCCGCGGCTGCACAAGGCGTTGAATATGCAGGCTGTGCTGCCGACGCTGCAACGCTTTGGCGATCTGCAGAAGAAGTACCAAGCCCTATTGAATATTCCGCCCATGCCGGCAGAGCATGCCTGATTGCGTATCCATCAATCGTATTGATCCCCATATTCGCTGAGCGATACCGCGTGTCATCCGAAACTCAATCCAGAAATCGGGCAGCCACAGCGGGATCCGGCATCATGCACTGCTCGCTTTTGCCAAACCAGTGATAGCGGTTTCTGGCAATCATGCGGTAGAGCGCATCGCGCAATGCAGCGGGTATCAGCCTGATCACCGCTGTCAGTCGCCAGGGCCAGCCCAATGCGTGCAGCACGCGCAAGATGGCATCCGTGTGCTGCCAGGAGCGCTGGCCGTCCACCAGTAGCAGGGTCTGCAGACCTTCCAGGCACAAGCCTGCATCGGCCAACAGCTTGCCGCCGACCTCGCCCTGTATGGCGGCGAACTGAAAAACGCCCTGCTTGTCGTGCTTGAGCAAGAACTGCACCCAGCCATTGAACAACAGACATTGCGCATCAAAGACCACAATCATGCTTTTTCCTCTGGCAGCAATAGATAGCCACGATAACTGGCCACCACGCCAATCAGGGGGACGGCCGCTTCGACATGAAATTGCATTTGCTCCCCGGCTCCGGTTTCTTCGGCCACGATGCGCGGTGCCAGCCAGCCCGGACATGGGAAGCCCAGAAAGTACAGACGCTGCAGTCGCATGAGAAGCCGTCCATCTACCGCCTGCAAGGCAAAGCACAGTCGCGCCAGGCCAAGGCGCTCGATCAGGTGGCCATTGTGCAACTGCATGGTTGAGTGCATGCGCTGCGAGGGGAAGATGCGAATCCAGGTTTCCGCATCGGGACTGGCCTGCAGTTCGAAATGAATCGTCCCCTCGCTGGCGGCGCGTGGCGTGCCCAGAGCCAGCGCCAGCAGCTTGGCCGCCAGAGTCCGGGGGGCGCCAGTCTGCACCCTGCCCTGAAGCTCATGCTCACCCTGCAGGCCGTGAAAGCGCTGCAGGGCGACATCGAGCTTGCAGAACTCATCGCCCATGGCCTGCTGAAACAAAGAGGCGCTCAGCATCATCAAGCAAGCTCCCGCATCTGAATATCCAGTCCCTGCGCTTCGGCCACAAAGTCCTGCAGCGTCAGCAGCCCCATGCAAGGCCTGGCGCCAGGCTCCAGCGGTGCACCCGCCGCCAGCTTGCGTACCAGCGCACTGGCGGCCAGCGTGGGAACATAAGGCCCGTCGCCCGAGCCCGCCATAAGCACCCAGCCGCGCTGGCAGGCTTGCCCCTCTGCATCCAGGCCACTGACCGTGACATGCATGGCTCCTGCATCGCTGCCCCAGTTCTTGAACCAGTCTGCCATGCGCTTGAGTCCGCGAGCATGCACGGACCAGTCCTGCACCAGCCCTCTGTGAGCCAGCCAGGCCATGGCATTCATCCCGCGCTGCAAGAACGACAGCTCAAGCCCGGCACCGAATCTGATGGAAGGACTGCCTTCATAGCGAAGCGGTAGCAGTGCGAGATCCGGTACATCGCAGGCCGACAGCAGCCGCCGCCCAACAGGGGCCGGATAGTCATGCCCATAGCTGCGCAGCCAGCCAATCACGGCTTGCTGCCCGGAGCCAGGCAGCGGCTTGCCACAATAGCTGAGGATGGCAGCGACGGTGGACAGGCCTCTGTCCGTACGATTGCCTGGGCTGATGCCTATGTCGATATCGCTGACGCGAGCCATGCCCGAAGCCAGCGCATCCACGACCGCCGAGGACAGAGCTGGCACCGAACTGGCACCGCTGAGCAGCAGCACGCCCGCAGTTTTGGCCTGCGGATCGAGCACATCGATGCCGCAGACAAAGTCACGCCCATCGGCCAGATCCACATAGTGGACGCCGGCGTAGGCACAGGCTAGGGCCACGCGGTAGTCCTGCTCCTGAAACGGGCCCGAAGTGTGAATGAGTGCGTCCACCTCCAGCGTCTTGAGTCTGTCCTCCAGACCGGGCGCCATCACGTCCACCACTACGTGGCTCAGGCTTGAGCAAGCGTCCGGGGCCAGACTTTCAACCAGCGCCTGCCCCGCAGAGGCCGAGCGCCCTGCCACCACGATGTGCAAACCGCTTTGCCTGGCCAGCCTGGCAACCAGCCGGCTGCCGAAGAAGCCGTAAGCACCGACGACCATGACCTTGAATTCACGCATGCCTCAGTGTAGCGGGACGCGGTTTCGCTCCGAAGCGCAAGCCCGGCAACGGCGAGCCTGCTCAGCCGCGCTCATGGCTCGGTCACAGCCCGATCACAGTCCGTACTTGCGAATCTTGTCGTGCAGCGTGGTCTTGGGGGTGTGCAGCGCCTGCGCCGTGCGTGTCAGGCTGCCTTCGTTGTTGCGCAAGGCTTCGGAAATCAGGGAGCGCTCTATGGACTCCATGGTTGCCGCAAGCGAAGCCGCAGCCTCGGGCGCCGTACCGGACGGGGACAGGCCGGCATCCAGCCCCAGCGTGATGCGCTCGGCCGTATTGCGCAGCTCGCGCACATTGCCTGGCCAGTCGTGGGCAAGCAGCGCCTGCAGACGCTGCGGCGTCAGCTCTGCCACGGGACGCTGGTGGCGGGCGGCGGCCTGCAACGCGAAATGCTCGAACAGCAGCGCAACATCCTCGCGGCGCTCGCGCAGCGGGGGCAAGTTCACCGTCACCACATTGAGACGGTAGTAGAGATCGGAGCGAAACAGTCCCTGACGGCTGAGGTCCAGCAAATCGACCTTGGTTGCAGCAATCACACGGCAGTCGACGGCAATGAGCGTGTTCGAGCCCAGGCGCTCCAGCACTCTTTCCTGCAGCACACGCAGCAGCTTGGCCTGCATGGGCAGGGGCATGCTTTCGATCTCGTCGAGAAACAAGGTACCGCCGCTGGCATGTTCGATCTTGCCGATGCGCTTTTTGCCCGCGCCGGTAAAGGCCCCGGCCTCGCTGCCGAACATTTCGCTGTCAAACAGCGTCTCCGGCAGGCCGCCGCAGTTGATGGCGACAAAATTGCCGCTATTGCGCCGGCTGGATTCATGCAGGCTGCGCGCGACTCTTTCCTTGCCGGTGCCCGTTTCACCCCAGATCAGCACATCGGCCTCGCTGGCCGCAAGGCTCTGCAATGTGCTGCGCAGCTGCTGCATGGGAAGCGAGCGCCCCAGCAACTGGTGCTGCAACACATCCCGACTTTGTAGCTGCTGGCGCAGGCTGCGCACCTCCAGCACTAGGCGACGGCGCTCCAGCGCACGGCGCACGGCTTCCACAAGGCGCTCGGGCGCAAACGGCTTTTCCAGAAAATCGGCGGCGCCATCCTTCATGGCTTGCACAGCCATGGAGATATCGCCGTGCCCGGTGATGAGAATCACGGGCAGTTCGGCGTCCAGCACGCGGGCGGCGGCCAGCAGCCCAAGGCCGCTCATCTGCGGCAAGCGGATGTCGCTGACCACGATGCCGGCAAAATCCGGGGACAGGTGCTTTTGCGCCTGCTCGGCACTGCTCACGCAGATGCAGTCCAGACCTTCGAGGCGCATGGTCTGCTCACAGGCCATGGCGACATCGGCATCGTCTTCAACGATCAGGACTTTGAGGGAAGGGTTCATGGGCTGCAGGCAATCAGGACAGCGGCCGAGTATCCACCAAGGGCAGGCTCAGCGTGAAGATGGCCCCGCCTTCCGGATGGTTGCCGCCGGTCAGGCTGCCACCTGCAGCCTGGGCGATCTCGGCCGACAAAGGCAGGCCCAGACCCAGGCCCAGTCCCTCGGGCTTGGTCGTGAAAAAAGGCTCGAACAGTCGCGCTTGCGCCTGATCACTGAGTCCGGGGCCATGATCGCGCACCGTGATCTGCGCCCAGGCACCGCAACGGTTGCAGGCAATTTCCACGCACCGCGTATTGCCGCCCTGCACGGCATCCAGCGCATTGCTCAGCAGATTGATCAACACCTGCTGTACGCGATTGGCATCGCACCAGGCGCTCAACTCAAGATCCGAGGGCTGTCGCACGATCATGACGCCGCTTTGGGCAATGCGCGGCTCCATGAGGGACAGGGCGCCATCGACCACCTTGGCCAGTTCAACCTGCTCGGGCTGGCCGGCGGACTTGCGGGCAAAGTTGCGCAACTGCCCGGTAATACGCCCCATGCGCTCGGTCAGCTCGGCCATGCGCTGCAGATTGCTTTGCACCATCTCGCTCTGACCACGTTCCAGAAAGCGCTGACTGTTGCCGGCCAGCGCCCGCAAGGCCGCCAGGGGCTGATTCAGCTCATGGGCCACTTCCGTGGAGAGCTGACCGATGACGGCCAGTTTGCCTGCCTGTACCAACTCGTCCTGCGCCGCGCGCAGCGTGGTCTCGGCCTGCATGCGCTCCATCACCTCCTGCTGCAGCGCCACATTGGCACTCTGCAGATCGGCTGTGCGCTGCTGCACCTTGTTTTCCAGCACCTCGTTGGCCTGTTTCAGAGCTTGCTGGGCCGCCAGTTGCTCACGCACATGTCTGCGCCGCTGGTACAGCAAAGCTCCCAGCAAGAGCATCAATGCAATCAGCGCCCCCGTCACCCAGGCTCGGCTGGCCGCCAGCTGCAAGGCAACGCTCAGGGGGGAGAGCACGGTAATCTGCCAGGGCGTGCCGGCCATGGGTCTGGACTGGGCCAGAAAGCGACCTGCGCTCTGGTCTGCCGCAGCGTCCTTGACATCGGGAATGCTCACCTGCCTGACGCCAGTGACACTGCTCATGCCACGCCAGCCCAGAGGCCGCAGGTTCAGACGGTTGTATTTCTGCGAAGCTTCCAGCTCGGCCCGCCTTGCCTCATCCAGCGGCAGCAAGGTCGCAAAGCGCCAGGCCGGCATATTGCTGAGAATGACCACGGTATTTTCGTCGCTGACCAGTACCGGAGACTCTGCGCTGGCCCAGGATTGCTCGAGCTGCGCCAGCCCGACCTTGACCACCACCACGCCATGCATCTCGCCCTGCCCCAAGGTAGTGGTCAGGTAATAGCCGGGCTCGCCGCGCGTGGTGCCTACGCCGAAGTAGCGCCCGCGCCCTTCTCGCAATGCCTGCTGGACATAGGGCCTGAAGCCGAGGTTCTCGCCCACAAAACTGTCGGCGCGGCGCCAATTGCTGGCAGCCAGCACATGACCGTCGTGATCGAGCATGTAGACGCTGAGGGTGCCCGCACGACGGCTCAGTTCCTCCAGATAGAGATTGGCGCGAGACTGCAGTCTTTCGTCGCCCGGCGATTGCAGCAGCGACAGGATCTCGGGCTGCAGGGCCACTACATCGGGCAGAAAGGCAAATTTGTCGATCTCGCGCCGCAGGCTGGCAGCATAGAGATCGAGGCGGTTGTTGCCGGCAGCCACCACGGTCTCGAGACCGATCTTGACGAAGCCCTGATAGCCCAGCCAGCCGCCCAGGCTGCTTGCAGCCAGCCAGAGCAGGATCAGCAAAACAGCACGCAGGCGCGGGGGCAGGAAAGCTAACATGGTGCGAACCATGGTAGCAGCGCCCGGCACCGCAGGGGACAGGAATCCGGGCAACGGGACGATCAGGCTCGGACGCGAATGGGCTCGGGCATCAGCTGTGGCTCGACAGCCAGATCTGCGCAGGACTCCTGCTCTTCGTCGCCTTCCCATTTGGCAACCACGGCCGTGGCAATGGCATTGCCCAGCACATTGGTCAATGTACGGCCCATGTCCAGGAAGTGGTCGATGCCCAGAATCAGCAGGATGCCCGCTTCCGGCAAACCGAACATGGGCAGCACTGCGGCCACCACCACGAGCGAGGCACGAGGCACGCCGGCAATGCCCTTGCTGGAGATCATCAGCACCAGAAGCATGGTCAGCTGCGCGGTCAGCGACATCTCGATGCCATAGGCCTGAGAGATGAAGATGGCCAGGAAGGTGGTGTAGATCATGGAGCCATCGAGGTTGAACGAGTAACCCAGAGGCAGCACAAAGCCTGTGATACGCGGCTTGATGCCGAATTTTTCCAGTTGCTCCATGAGCTTGGGCAGCGTGGATTCGCTGCTGGCCGTGAAAAAGCCCACCAGCACCGGGCCGCGAATCAGCGACAGCAGACGGAAGACATCCTTGCCCAGCACCAGATAGCCGGCACCGATGAGCAGCACCCACAGCGCGGCCAGCGCAATATAGAAGCCCAGCAGGAATTTGCCGAACACCAGCAGCATGCCCAGTCCGTGGGTGGCAATGGTGCCGGCGACAGAGCCGAACACGCCCACGGGCGCAAAGCGCATCACGTACTCGGTCACGCGCAGCATGACATGCGAGGTCTCTTCCATCAGATCGACCAGCATGTGCTTTTTCTGGTGGTTCAGGTAGCCCAGAGCGATACCGAAGAACAGCGCAAACACAAGGATCTGCAACACCTCATTGGTGGCCATGGCCTCGAAGATGTTCTTGGGGAAGACATGAGTGATGAAATCCTTGAAATTCAGCGCACCGGTCTTCAGACCCAGGCTCTCGGCATTCGTGGGAAGCTCCACCGTCAGGCCGTGGCCGGGCTGCAACACATTGGCAAAAACCAGACCCAGAAACAGCGAGCAGAACGATGCCGCGATAAACCAGCCCAGCGCACGACCACCCACGCGGCCCACAGAGCCGGCATCGCCCATATTGGCCAGCCCCGCCACCAGCGTGGCAAACACCAGGGGCGCGATGATCATCTTGATCATGCGCAGAAATACGTCGGTGAGAATGCCGAAATAGCCGGCAATGTCTTTGGCTGTCTCCGGTGTCGCGGCGTTGGCGTGGACGAGATAGCCCACGACCACACCCAGAACCATGGCCAGCAGAACCATGATGGTCAGGCGATTGGATTTCATTTCTTGGAATCTTGGTATGCGTTGTTTGAGCCGCTGCCTGAATCCGGGCCATGCAGGCACCGGGTTCTGGCAGCGACAACAAACCGAGACGGACCGCCGACGGAACCGAGGTTTCGTCAGCAAGGCCCAGCCCCAGTCTCACTTGGTCAGCCGCAGTGAAGCGGCGTGCCGTCCTTTAAGCACATACCGTGCCAGCCAAAAAATCACGTCCAAGTCTTTGATTTGCTTATATTCAAAATACTTTTTTGCATAACCACAATCGGTTTTCCGGACGAAATCTGGATTGATGTACGGAATTCCGAACAGGACTCAGGCCATTACCGCCGAACGTATCCAGTCCGGCAGCGCAGCGGCTTTCTGCCGGGGGAAATCCACCCAGATCACCGTGCCTCCGCCAGCGGCGCAGATGACTCCCGGCTGCGCCACACGCTCCATGGTGGCCCAGGTCTCAAAGGTGGTGCGCGCGGGATCGCTGACAAACATCTTGAGCAGCACCTCGTCGGGATACGCAAGCTGCTGATAGAAATTGCAAAAGGCGTTGACGATGACCGGCCCCTGCCCCGCGGGGTCCGGATTCAGGCCCATGCCGCGCATCCAGTCGATGCGCGCAGTTTCCAGATAGCGAAAGTACTGGGCATTGTTGACATGCCCCATGGCGTCCATATCGCCCCAGCGTACGGGAAAACGCGTTTCATAGACCTGCTTCTTCAGCTCGGGCAGCTCGATTTTCATGCCGGTATGTCTCCTGATTGAACGAGATTTGCAACTGCATCACCACCTTGTTCTAGTTTCTTTGAGGGATGGCACGCCCTGGGGCGATCACTAGCCTATGGACTTTGCCGCAACACCGATTGATGCGCTGTCGCCAAATCTGCACGGTCGTGCCGGGCTGTCAGCATAGAATCGCCCGCATCGCGGTTTTTGCAGACGCACCTGCCAAGGCCGCGCACGCCAGTTTTCCCAATCCAATATCAAGCGAGACTTTCCCGATGACAAACGAAGAGATCCTGGCCCAGTACGGCCCGCGAGAGGCCATGGAATATGACGTGGTGGTGGTGGGCGGTGGCCCCGGTGGCCTGGCCACTGCCATTCGCCTCAAGCAACTGGCGGCCGAAAAAGGTCAGGATGTCTCCGTAGTCGTGCTGGAAAAAGGCTCCGAG
>NZ_BBVD01000014.1 GCF_000964545.1 Comamonas thiooxydans
GCAGTGTATCACAACTTCCGAGGCGCTGCACAAGAACTTTTGAAGTTTTGCGAGGCAGTCGTTTGCCGCGATGGATCGAACTATAGCATAGGTGAAACCCTAGCCAGGCCGCTTCTGACACAAAAGATTCATCTGTCAGCGTGGTCTTTGCATGGGCTGTGTCCATAGACAGAGATAGAGACAGCGGCCTTACGGCCGCTGTCTCTATGGAGGCCAACGATAATGCTGGCACGATGGCACTGATTACTTTGTTAGACGCTCAATTGGCGTTTGGGCACGTGGCCCTGCTGGACCACGCAAATTTTTCCCTGGAGACCGGCGAGCGCGTCGGCCTGATCGGCCGCAACGGCGCCGGCAAGTCTTCACTGCTCAAGATTCTGGGCGGCCTGGCAAAGGCCGATGACGGCCAGCTCCAGGTGCAGAACGGGGTCCGCATTACCTATGTGGCGCAGGAGCCCGACCTGAACCCTGCGCACACCATCTTCGAGTCGGCATCTGACGGCATTGCCGCCGTGATTGCGATTCGTGAGCGCTACCTGGCTGGCGGCGAGGGCGAGGATCTGGACGAGTTGCAGACACAGATCGAGGCTTATGACGCCTGGAACTGGGAGCAGCGCGTAGAGGAAACATTGCAGCGCCTGCATCTGGACCCGAATGCTCTGGTAGGCAGCCTGTCCGGCGGCACCCGCAAGCGCGTGGCGCTGGCCCAGGCTCTGGTGGCCCGCCCCGATGTCCTGTTGCTCGACGAGCCGACCAACCACCTGGATCTGGACTCCATCGAGTGGCTGGAAGAGCTGCTGATTGCCTTCAAGGGCAGCGTGATCACGATCACCCACGACCGCAGCTTTCTGGACCGCATCGCCACCCGCATCGTGGAGCTGGATCGGGGCGTTTTGCGCACCTACCCGGGCAATTTCTCCCAGTATGTGTTGCAAAAGGAAGAGCAGCTCAGCCAGGAAGCCGTCATCAACGCCAAGGCGGACAAGCTGCTGGCTCAGGAGGAAGTGTGGATTCGCAAGGGCGTGGAAGCCCGTCGCACCCGCAGCCAGAGCCGCATCAGCCGTCTGCAGGAATTGCGTGCCAGCCGTGCCCAGCGCCGTGATGTGCTGGGCAGCGTGAACATGGATATCGCATCCGGCAAGGGCGACGGCTATCAGGGCAAGATCGTGGCCGAGCTGACCGATGTCAGCAAGTCCTTTGGCGAAAAGAAGATCGTTGAAAGGTTCAGCGGCACCATTTTGCGTGGCGACAAGGTCGGCTTGCTGGGCCCCAACGGCGCAGGCAAGACAACGCTGCTGAAGATGATTCTGGGCGAGCTGGCTCCGGACAGCGGCCAAGTGCGCCTGGGCGGCAATCTGCAAGTGGCCTACTTTGACCAGATGCGTCATCAGGTGAATCTGGATGCCACGCTGGAGGACTTCATCAGCCCCGGCAGCGAGTGGATCGAGATCGGCAACCAGAAAAAGCACGTCAAGAGCTATCTGGCGGACTTTCTGTTCTCTCCGGCGCGTGCGCATTCCCCGGTCCGATCGCTGTCAGGCGGCGAGCGCAACCGCTTGCTGCTGGCCCGTTTGTTTGCGCGGCCGGCCAATGTTTTGGTGCTGGACGAGCCGACCAACGATCTGGACATCGAAACCCTGGACATGCTGGAAGACCTGCTGCAAAGCTATGACGGCACGGTCTTTCTGGTCAGCCACGACCGCACCTTCCTCGACAACGTGGTCACCAGCACGATTGCCTGGGAAGGTCCCGGCCACTGGCGTGAATACGAAGGTGGCGTGACGGACTGGATGGAGCAATCGCGCCGCAGCAAGGCCATGGCCGAAGCCGCACAGGCCAAGTCCGCCCCCAAGGAGGAGCCCAAGCCCGTCGCAAGCCGCACCGACGCTGCGGCCAGCCCCAAGAAGAAGCTCAGCTACAAGGATCAGCGCGAGCTGGAAGCCCTGCCGGCCACGATTGCCGCACTGGAGACCGAGCAAAAGCAGATTCAGCAAGCGCTGGCCGACGGCAGCCTGTTTGCCAGCGACAACGCCAAGGCCGTCGCCATGCACCAGCGCGACGCGGAGATCGATGAAGCACTGATGGAGGCGCTGGAGCGCTGGACCTTGCTGTCTGAATAATCAGGCCGTCAAATAAGAGAGCGCCTTGCGACTGTCAGGTCTTGATTTCAAAGCTATAGAAGCCTGAAATCATTATCTTACAAGCGCAAGACGCTCTCTTTTTATGCAACCTTATATGCGGTGATGTACCTGGTCCGAGCCGCCGCGCAACTTGGTCAGCAGGGCATGGGCGATCTGCGGCAGAGGCAGCACCTCGTCGGCCGCACCATGGGCAATGGCTTCGCGGGGCATGCCGAAGACGATGCAGGTGCTCTCGTCCTGCACCAGGTTGTAGCTGCCGGCATCGCGCATCTCGCGCATGGCGGTGGCGCCATCGGCCCCCATGCCGGTGAGCATGATGCCGTAGGCATTGCGCCCGGCGCTGGCGGCAACCGACTTGAACAGCACTTCCACCGAGGGCTTGTGACGGTTGACGGGCGGCGCATCATCGACCACGGCCACATAGTTGGCACCGCTGCGCGTGATGGAGAAATGCTTGCCGCCGGGAGCGATATAGGCATGGCCGGGCAGCAAACGCTCGCCGTGCGTGGCTTCCTTGACCGTCATCTGGCACAGGCTGTTGAGCCGAGCCGCAAAACTGGTGGTGAAGCCCGGCGGCATGTGCTGGGTGATGACGATGGCCGGGCAGTCGGCCGGCAGATGCGTGAGCACCTCACGGATCGCCTCCGTGCCACCGGTGGAAGCGCCGATGGCGATGATCTTTTCGGTCGAGATGCGCCCCAGCAGGCTGGGTGCCGCCGGCGCACGGGGCGCTGCGGGCTTGGCACCCGTACTCGCTGCCGCTGCCACGCCGTGCGGCACCACCGGCAGGCGATGCACCTGGGCCACGGCAGCCACGCGGATCTTGTCCACGATCTGGCTGGCCAGCTCCTGCAGGCCGTTGGCCACGCCGACGCGGGGCTTGGCCACAAAATCGATGGCACCCAGCTCCAGGGCGCGCATGGTGACTTCGGCACCGCGCTCGGTCAGCGTGGAGATCATCACCACCGGCATGGGACGCAGGCGCATGAGCCGCCCGAGGAAATCAATGCCGTCCATGCGGGGCATTTCCACATCCAGCGTGATGACGTCGGGGTTCAGATCGCGGATCATTTCGCGTGCGATCAACGGGTCATTGGCCGAGCCGATGCACTCCATGTCATGCTGGCGATTGATGATCTCGGCCAGAAGACTGCGCACCAACGCAGAGTCGTCCACCACGATCACCCGGATTTTTGGCTTTAACAACGCTCAACCTTCCTCAAAACAGATCCACCGAGCCGCCCGCCGTATTGCGTGCCACCGCAGCCGCGCTGCCGCGACTGATTTCCTGCTGCACCAATGCCTCGGGATGGGCGTGTGCCAGGCGCTTGACCATGGCCTTGCCCGTGGATGGAAAAAACACCACCTTGCGCGGATAGATATCCAGCACGTCCTCGGAGACGATGGGAATGCGCTCGGTTTGCAGATACTCTGTCACAAAACTGGTGTTGCGCTCGCCCACATTCATGGTCGTGAAATTGGCCATGACCTGGGCGCCACCAAAAATCTTGGCCTGCATGGATTCGCGCCGTGCGCCCAGCTTGAGCATCTCGTTGATCAGCAGCTCCATGGCGTACGAACCATAGCGCCCCGAGACATCGCTGCTGTCGCCATCGGGCAGCATGAAGTGGTTCATGCCGCCAATGCGCATGAATCGATCCCAGAGACAGGCCGCGATGCAGGAACCCAGCACGGTGACGATGGCCATCTCGTCGCGCGAGACAAAGTACTCGCCCGGCAACACCTTGGCCGAATTGAGCTGGAAGTGCGGGTCGTAGTAGAAGAACGAGGCCTCGCCCGGCTGGCGCGGCTGGCGCTTGAGCTGCTCCAGCGATGAGACCGGCGCCGGCATGGCCGGATCAGGATAGCCCTGGGGCACGAAGCTGTTGCCGCGCAGGGGTCTGGCAGCGCCAGCACCTGGCAGATCCAGCGGAGAGCTCAGATTCCTCATGACTTGCAGCCCTGCCCTTCAGCGTCATTGGCGCTCATAGACGGTCTTGCCCTTGAGCGCGAACAGATCGCGCGAATCGCTGAAGTTCTCGGCATGACCGACAAACAGCAGCCCGCCCGGACGCATCACCTGATGAATGCGCTCCAGCACGCGACGCTGGGTCGGTGCGTCGAAATAAATCATCACGTTGCGGCAGAAGACGATGTCGAAGCTCTCCCGGAACGGCCAATCTCCGGCGATCAGGTTGACGTTGAGAAAGTCCACCATGCGGCGCAGTTCCGGCTTGACCCGCACCATACCCGAGTTGGCCGAGCGCCCGCGCAGGAAAAAGCGGTGCAGCCGCTCGGTGCTCACGCCCTTGAGGTTCTCTGCCCGGTAGATGCCGCGAGAGGCGGTATCCAGCACGCGCGAGTCGATATCGCTGGCCATGAGCTGAAAGCTGGCCGAGCTGCCCAGACTCTCCACGGCCGTCATCAGGATGGAATAAGGCTCCTCTCCCGTGGAGGCCGCGCTGCACCATACCTTCCAGCCATTGCCGCCGGGTTTGTGGCTGCGTAGATGCTGGGCCAGGATGTCGAAGTGATGCTGCTCGCGGAAGAACGAGGTCAGATTCGTGGTGAGAGCATTGACGAACTCCTGCCATTCGGGCCCGTCATTGATGCTCTCCAGCCAGTCCAGATAGCTGACAAAGCTCTCATGCCCGGTCTCGCGCAGGCGGCGCGACAGACGGCTGTAGACCATGGCATGCTTGCCGTCATGCAGGCTGATGCCGGCACGCTTGTAGATCAGGGCCTGCACACGGGCAAAGTCGCGGTTGGACCAGACGAACTCGCGCCCCTGCGCCAGCGGTCCGGACATGCCGCCCGGCAGCGCCTCATCGTCCTGCTCAAGCCTGGCAGGAGAGGCTGCGAATGAAGCGCTACGTCCCAGGTTCAGCACACGGACCTCTGGCGCACTCAGGCTTCGGAGGCCACCAGGCCCATGTCGACATTGCCCATGAGCTTCTCGATGTCCAGCAGGATCAGCATGCGCTCGCCCACAGAACCCAGACCCAGAATGCAGCCGCTGTCGATGGCGCTTTCGATATCGGGTGCGGGACGCACGGCATCGGCGGGCAGCTCCATCACATCGCTGACCGAGTCCACCACAATGCCGACCACGCGATTGCGCAGGTTCAGGATGATGACCACGGTGAAGGCGTTGTACTCCACCTCGGAGCAGTTGAAGCGCAGGCGCATGTCCACGATGGGCACAATGGTGCCGCGCAGATTGACCACCCCCTTGATGAACTCGGGCGCATTGGCAATACGCGTGGGCTGCTCGTAGCCACGGATTTCCTGCACCTTGAGGATATCGATGCCGTATTCCTCCTCGCCCAGGCGGAAGGTCAGATACTCGCGGGCACCGGTGGCCACGCCTTCGGCAGTCTTGTTGATGATGTTCATGTCAGCTCTCTCTGCGTTGTTCGGGTCGGCGACGGCTCAGGCCAGCGGCCTCAATGGCGGGTACGGCGCACCAGAGCGCCCGTATCCAGAATCAGCGCAACGGATCCGTCGCCCAGAATGGTGGCGCCCGAGACATTGGGCACCTTGCGGTAATTGCTTTCCAGGTTCTTCACCACCACCTGGTGCTGGCCCAGCAGCTCGTCGACCAGCAGCGCCACGCGGCTGCCTTCGGCCTCGACCACCACCATGATGTTGCTGGTCTGGCTTTCATCGGCGCGCGGCACCTGGAAGGTTCGCTCCAGCGCGATCACCGGCATGTATTCGTCGCGCACCTTGACCAGCTGCGTGCCATTGGCCACGGTGTTGACATCGTCGGCCTTGACCTGGAAGGACTCGACCACCGAGGACAGCGGCAGGATATAGACCTCTTCGCCCACCCCGACGGACATGCCGTCCATGATGGCCAGCGTCAGCGGCAGGCGCACGGCCACCTTCATGCCCACGCCGGCAACGGACTCGATCTCCACCGTGCCACCCAGCGAGGTGATGTTTCGCTTGACCACGTCCATGCCCACGCCACGGCCCGAGACATCGGTGACCACATCGGCCGTGGAGAAGCCGGGCGCAAAGATCAGTTGCCAGACATCGCTGTCGGGCATGCTGTCGGAGACATCCATGCCGCGCTCGCGCGCCTTGTTCAGAATCCTCTCGCGATTCATGCCCTTGCCGTCGTCGCGCACCTCGATGACGATGGAGCCGCCCTGATGGGATGCCGCCAGCGTCAGCGTGCCATGCTCGGACTTGCCCGCAGCGATGCGGTCCTCGGGCATCTCGATGCCGTGGTCCACGCTGTTGCGCACCAGATGGGTCAGCGGATCGGTAATCTTCTCGACCAGGCCCTTGTCCAGCTCGGTGGCTTCGCCCAGCGTGACCAGATCGATCTTCTTGCCCAGCTTGCCCGCCAGGTCGCGCAGCATGCGCGGGAAGCGGCTGAAAACCGTGGACATGGGAATCATGCGGATCGACATCACGGACTCTTGCAGGTCGCGCGTGTTGCGATCCAGATCGGCCAGGCCGGCCAGCAGCTGCTGATAGGTCGTCGGGTCCAGCCCCTGGCTGTTCTGCGCCAGCATGGCCTGGGTGATGACCAGCTCGCCCACCAGATTGATGAGTTGGTCCACCTTCTTCACATCCACGCGGATGCTGGTGGACTCCATATGCGCAGCGGCAGCCTTGGGTGTGGCCTTCTGCACCGTGCCCCCAGCGCCGCCAATCACGGCATGCTCCTGATTTTGCTGAGCCTCGGGGCTGCCTGGAGCACCCGCAAAGAAACCGTAGGCTTCTTCGGCCGGCAGATTGTGGGGCGGCATGGCGGCTTCTTCATCCACCACGGCTTCCAACTGCTCGACCACGGGCTCGGTTGCGTTCTGCGGTTGGGCGGCATCGCTGATCTGCACCTGCTCCTTGGAGACATGGAAGACAAACAGATCGCGCAGCTCGTCATCGGTGGACACCGTTCTGACCTTGAACAGGCGGTGATCGGCCTTAGTGCCGACCTGATCCTGAATCGTGCCCAGACCCGGAATATCCCGGAACAGCTCCTTGATGGCATCGCCCAGCTCCAGCCTGGACAGCGGGCCGATCTCGATCATCAGCTCGCGCGCCCCCTCGGGAGGCTCGGTGCCGATCACAGGGCCTGGCTCTGCCATCTGGGCTGCCGCAGGGGCCGGAGCTTGAGCGGGCGTATCCGCCACTACCGCGGCAACAACGGCAGCTGGCTGCACAGGCTCGGCAGCCGCGGCACTGCGGTTGACCTGGGGAATCTCGGTCAAGCCCTGGGCCAGAGCTTCGATGCGCACCACCAGTTCCGCAGTGGAAACCGGTTCGCCCTCATCACCAGACTGGTGACGTGCCAGCAGGCTGCGGCTGGCGTCCGCCGACTCCAGCAGCACATCGACCATCTCGGGGATGGGCGTGATTTCATGGCGACGCAGGCGGTCCAGCAGGGATTCCATGCGGTGCGTGAGCTCGGTCACATCCGAGAAGCCGAAGGTCGCCGCACCGCCCTTGATGGAGTGAGCGCAGCGGAAAATACCGTTGAGCTCTTCATCGTTGGCGGCCGAAAGGTCCAGGCTGAGCAGCATCTGCTCCATCTGGTCGAGGTTCTCGCTGGCTTCCTCGAAAAAGATTTGATAGAACTGGCTAAGGTCGAAGTCTGCGCCCGAACCTGCGCCATCCTGGTGTGTATCCGCCATGGTGTTTCCTGCTGTGATTCGTTGTTATCGGCTTAACGCAGCACTTTTTGAATAACTTCGATCAATCGATTGGGATCGAAGGGCTTGACCAGCCAGCCCGTGGCACCTGCGGCCCGGCCCGCCTGCTTCATCAGGTCGCTGGATTCCGTGGTCAGTATCAAGATGGGCGTGCCCTTGAACTTCGGGTTTTCACGGAGCTTGCGCGTGAGACCGATGCCGTCCAGGCGCGGCATGTTCTGGTCGGCCAGCACCAGATCGATGTTTTGCGCCTGTGCTTTTTCCAGCGCATCCACACCGTCGACGGCTTCCACCACCTTAAAACCAGCACTGCTCAACGTGAAAGACACCATCTTTCGCATCGAGGGGGAATCATCAACAGCCAGAATCGATCGCATGTACAGCTCCAACAGACGGGCAACGGAAAACAGGGTAGAAGTTCAAAACAGCTCCACAGAGCCTGCATCCATCTCGCTTTGCGTGACGGGATTGGGCTTTTCGGGCAGGTTTGGCAGACTGATGGCGGACTCCGCCTCATCCTCATCCCTACCCATGGCGGCAGCCCCGAGCCTGAAAGCGCAGGCTTGCAAGGTATGTGCCATATGGGCAATCAGCTGAGACGACATATCGTGAAACTGGAGCTCGGTCACGGCCAGCCGCAACGACTCACGTGCTGTAGCCAGCGCAGCCGAATCGGGCAAGGCCGGCTGCGACAATTGCCCGTTGACTTGCTCGAAGCGCTCCAGCAGATTGTGCGTGGCATGGTCCAGCAGCCCTTCAAGACGCTGCAGATCACGCAGTGTGACCAGCAAGGCATCCTGCAGCTCCGCAGCCACCATCACCGGCACGGCAACTGCAGGCACACCCGAAGGGTTTTGCATCGTCTGCATTGTTACTCCAACTGCGTAAAACCATCATGACAGCCACGCCGCCATGCTCCACGAAATGAACCGCCCGGCAGCCTGCCCCGTGACCACATGGCCACATGGCCACACTTGACGACTACCCTCGATGTTCCAAAATGTATCCAATGATAGCGTCCTTGGCGATATGCAATTCCGGAATCAGACCTTGAAAATCCTTCATATTGAAGACTCTGTCGCAGATCAGGCTCTGGCACGCCTGAGCCTAAAGCGCGGGCAGCTGCCCTGCACGCTCACGACCGTGGACAGTCTGCAGGAGGTACGCGACGCCCTTGAGGCACAGGATTTCGACCTGATTCTGGCGGACTATCATCTGCCCGGCTTCACAGCTCTCGACGTCTGGGACCTGGTGCGAACCCGTGCCGATGCCCCTCCTTTTGTGCTGTTGTCGGGCGCCATCGGCGAATCCGCCGCCGTGGACATCATGCGGCTGGGCATCAGCGACTATCTGCTCAAGGACCAGATCAACGGCCTGCCCCATGTCATCAAGCGCGCCATGGAGGTCCATGAGGCGAGGCGAGCCCGCCGCCGCGCCGCACTGCAGCTGGCCGAGTCTGAAAAGCGCCTGGCCGAGCTGACCGAACATCTGCATACCAGCATCGAGCAGGAGCGCGCCAATATCTCGCGCGAGATTCACGACGACATAGGCGGCTCGCTCACTGCCGTCAAGTTTGATCTGGCCTGGCTGATCCGCAACAGCCCCGAGGGCAAGCAGCGCGAGCATGCCAGATCGGCACTGGAGATGCTGGAACACGCCCTGGGCGCCAGCCAGCGCATCATGCAGAACCTGCGCCCGCCCGTGCTAGATCAGGGACTGGTGGCCGCCGTGCAATGGCTGGCCCAGGACTTCGAGCGTCGCACAGGCATACCCGCCCGGTTGCACACCAGCCGTGAGCATATGGAAATAGCACCCGCGCAGCAGGTGGTGGTCTACCGTACGGCACAGGAATCCTTGACCAATATCAGCAAATACGCACAGGCCAGCCAGGTGACGCTGGATTTGTCCGACCACGAGGGTTTTTTGACACTGGAAGTAACAGATAACGGGGTAGGTCTGAGCCAGGATGATCGCAAAAAGCCTCAGTCTTTCGGTCTTAGAGGACTAAGTGAGCGCGCACGAACAATTCAAGGTTGGCTGGATGTGAGCAGCCACCCCGGCCGAGGAACCTCTATCATTCTCACCATTCCTCTGGCAGAGACCCAGGCATGAGCCATCCAACCACGCGCTTGTCCGGTCTGCCATCTGACTTCCTGGGAGAGCGACCTTGATTCACGTGGTGCTGTGCGACGACCATGCCATTTTGCGCCGGGGCATACGCGACACCCTGGCGGAGGCGACGGACATCAGCGTCACCGCAGAAGCCGGCAGCTATGCCGAACTGCGTGAGCAACTGCGCGACGCAGCTTGCGATGTGCTGCTGCTGGACATCAATATGCCGGGCCGCAGCGGCCTGGAAGTGCTCGCCAGCGTGCGCGAAACGCATCCGCAGATCCGCGTCATCATGGTCTCCATGTACCCCGAAGACCAGTACGCCTTGCGCAGCATCAAGGCTGGCGCGGCCGGCTATGCCAACAAGGCGGGGGATCCGGTGCTGCTGATCGACGCCGTGCGCACCGTCCACAGCGGACGCAAATACCTGACTGCCGAAGTGGCTCAGATGCTGGCCGACAGCCTGGCCCAGCCTACCGCCCCCGTGCCGCATGAAACCTTGTCCGAGCGCGAAATGCAGACGCTGCTGAAGATTGCCAGCGGTCAGCGCCAGACCGATATTGCGCAGGAGCTGATGCTCAGCCCCAAGACGGTGAGCGTGTACCGGGCACGGGTGCTGGAGAAGCTGGGCATGGGCAGCAACGCGGAGCTGACCGCCTATGCCATCAAGAACGGACTGATAGATACACCCTGAGCCGCGCGGCGGACCATCCGCTGGATGGCCATCACTGGCTTGCGCGCCCGCATCGAGTCAGTTTTTTCGCTTGAGGCCAAAGCGGTCCTATCCCTTTGCCATAAAGCGCATAATGCTATTAAAAAGATAGTTTCCCACACTAAACCCCGAAGACTGCCATCCCCTTTTGGAGCAAGGCCACCAGAGGCTGCTCCAGCAAAGGCAGAGTCGCCGTCAGGCCCAGCAGCCCCACAGTCAAGGTGACAGGAAAGCCCACGGCATAGATATTCATCTGTGGCGCGACACGGGAGATGATGCCCAGCACCAGGTTGACGAAGAGCAGCATGGCAATCATGGGCAGGGCAATCCAGAAAGCGCTGGCAAAGACGGCGCTGCCCATCTCGTGGATCCGCATCTGGGAGATGGCCTGCAGAAAGTTGCCATCGACGGGAAATGCCTCAAAGCTCTTGAGAACCGCCATTAGCACCAGCAGATGACCGTTGATGACGATGAACAGCAAGGTGGCGATCTGCACCATGAAGCGCGCCACGGCACTGAGCTGGGCATTGCTGGTCGGATCGAAGAAAGACGCGAAGTTCAGGCCCATCTGAAGGCCTATCACTTCACCTGCGACCTCGATGGCCGCCATCACCAGACGCACGGCAAAGCCAACGGACAGACCGATCACCACCTGCTGCACCAGAGTGCCCAGTGCCTGGGCCGAGGCAATGCTGACCACCGTCTGCTCGCCCAGCACCGGCTGCGCGCAAAGCGCAACCAGAAAAGCCAGCCCCACCTTGAGCCGCATGGGAATGGCTTTCTGAGAAAACACAGGCGCCGTGGTGAACAGCGCCAGCACGCGCACAAACGGCCAGATCAGTGGCGAGAGCCAGGCGGCAATCTGCGCTTCGCTAAAGGAAATCATCCCACCGAACCTGGAATGCTCTCTATGGTGCGACGAATGAAATCCACCAGCGTGGACAGCATCCACGGCCCGGCCACGGCAAACACCAGCACGGCGGCGATGAGCTTGGGCACAAAAGCCAGCGTGGCCTCATGCACCTGGGTCACGGCCTGAAAGACGCTCACCAGCAGACCCACGCCCATGACCACGCCCAGCACAGGCATGGAAATCATGAGCAGCAGGGTCAGCGCCTCGCGGCCAAAGGTCAGAACAAACTGAGAGGTCATGACGTTCTCTTAAAAATTCAATGAATCCAATACGCTTGCAACCGCCGCGGCTCAATGTACGAGACACCAAGGAAGGACCACCCCGTACCGAAGGTGTCGTCCCCTTGGGGGAAGGCGCGGGGCCGCCTAGGCAAGCGCCTCAGGGGGTATCTCATGTCGCAAAGCTCGCCGCCAGAGAGCCGATGATCAGGTTCCAGCCATCGGCCAGCACAAACAGCATGAGCTTGAAAGGCAGGGCCACCAGCACGGGCGAAAGCATCATCATGCCCAGCGACATGAGGATGGAAGACACCACCATGTCGATGACCAGAAACGGAATGAAGATCATGAAGCCGATCTGAAAAGCCGTTTTCAGCTCGCTGGTCACAAAGGCCGGCACCAGCACACGCAGAGGTGCTGTTTCTGCCGTGACATTCGCATCCAGCTTGGCCAGGCGCTTGAACAGCGCAAAGTCCGACTGGCGCGTCTGCTTGAGCATGAAGCCGCGCATGGGGGCTTCGGCCTTTTCCATGGCTTGCTCGAAGCTGATGCTGTTTTGCGTATAGGGCAGATAGGCGTCCTGATAGACCTTGTCCAGCGTCGGCCCCATCACAAACATGGTGAGAAACAGCGACAGACCGATCACCACCTGATTGGGCGGCGCGGACTGCGTGCCCAGCGCCTGGCGCAGCAGGCTCAGCACGATGACGATGCGGGTAAAGCCCGTCATCAACAGCAAGATGGCGGGCAGGAACGACAGCGCCGTGAAAAACAGCAGTGTCTGGATGGGCACCGAATAACTGGTGCCGCCCGCGCCCTGGCCTACCAGCAGCGGCAGACTGGCGGGTGCGCCCTGGGCTGCGGCCATCAGGGGAATGGCCAGCAGGACAGCGGCAGCAGCACGAGAGACGAATTTAGACATTTCCAGAATTCCGGGCCGCTTCGTCGGCCTGCGCGCGCATCAGCGAGTCGGTGAACGATGAGACGGCAGGTGAATGGGCTGCACGGGCGGATTGCAAAGATGCGGACGGGTCTTGCAGCACATGCAAACATTGGATCTGCTGCGCCGTCACACCAAGCACCAGGCGCACGGCCTGCTCCCCTTCACCCAGTTGCACGGTCACCACCCGCTGCTGCGGGCCAATGGCCAGCGTGCCCAGCACCTGCGCCGGAACTGAGGCGACACCACGGGCCATCCCCATGCCACGGGGCAGGAGGTTTTTTTGCTGCAGACGACGCACCAGCCAGGGCAACGCTGCCATGACCGCCACAAACAGGACGACCAGCAGCAGCGTGGGCCACATGGAAGGGGCCGCTGCCGCAGAGTTTGCCGCGTTATCAACCACGGCTGACCCGGCGCAGACGCTCGGACGGTGTCACCACGTCCGTCAGGCGGATACCGAACTTGTCATTGACCACCACCACCTCGCCCTGGGCGATCAGGTAGCCGTTGACCAGCACGTCCATGGGTTCGCCGGCCAGAGCATCGAGCTCCACCACCGAGCCCTGGGCCAGTTGCAGAATGTATTTGATGGGCACTTTGGTACGGCCCAGCTCCACGGACAGCTGAACCGGAATGTCCAGCACCATGTTGATATCGTGCACCGGCACATCGCCATAGCTGCGTGCGGCGTCGCCCGCCAGCGGCCCGCCCTGGTCGGACAGATCGGGGCCTTCGACGGCCTGGTCATGCTGACGCTGCTCTTCCAGCGCCTCGGCCCAGCCGGAGAACGGATCGTCACCCGCGGGCTTGTTGTTGTCGTCAATTGCCATGCTTCTCTCCCATCCAGCTGGTCTCGCCGCCGCGCAGGCTGCGTTCCACGCGGATTGCATATTTGTCGTTGTGCGTGCCGTACTGGCACTCGAAAACCGGCACCCCACCGATGGAGGCGCGAATCAGCGGCTCGCGGTCGAGCTCGATAAAGTCACCCGGGCGCATGGCCAGCAGCTGCTCCACCGTGGCATCGGCGCGGGCCAGCTCGGCCACCAGCGTGACCTCGGCGGCCTGAATCTCCCGCGTCAGCACCTTGACCCAGCGGCGATCCACCTCGATGGCATCGCCCTGAGTCGACGAATACAGCACATCGCGAATCGGCTCCAGCGTCGCATAAGGCATGCAGATGTGGATGGAGCCCGAGATATCGCCGATCTCCAGCTGAAAAGCCGTGGAGACCACGATTTCGCTGGGCGTGGCGATGTTGGCGAACTGCGGCTGCATTTCCGAGCGCTGATAGGCCAGCTCCAGCGGATAGATGCCGTGCCAGGCTTTTTTGTATTCCTCGCAGATCACATTGACCATGCGATTGATCACGCGCTGCTCGGTGGTCGAGAAGTCGCGCCCCTCGATGCGGGTCTGCAGACGGCCCGTGCCGCCGTACAGCGTGTCGATCACGCCGAACACCAGCGAGGGATCGCAGACGATCAGACCATTGCCGCGCAGTGGGCGAATGGCCATGATGTTGAAATTGGTGGGAACGGCCAGCTCGCGCAGGAAAGCGCTGTAGCGCTGCACCGTCACCGTGCCGACGGAAACCTCGGGGCTGCGGCGGATGAAGTTGAACAGGCCGATGCGGAAGTTGCGGGCAAAGCGCTCGTTGACAATTTCCATGGTGGGCATGCGCCCACGCACGATGCGTTCCTGGCTGGAGATGTCGTAGCTGCGGACCTGGCCGAGATCGACCTCCACCACCTCGGAGCGCTGGCTTTCGCCGGTAACGCCTTCAAGAAGAGCATCAACCTCTTCCTGGGAGAGAAAAGAATCGCTCATGCACTCCCCCCTGCTTACTGAATGATGAAGCTGGAGAACAGCACACGACGCACAGGCCCCTTGCGATTGGCACGCGGGCTGTCTTCGTCGGCGTCCTCATCGTCGCGCGAGCGCTTCTTGGCGCCCGGGCCAAAGCCCAGCGGCGCGGAGACCTCGGTGAGAATGTCGGCGGCCAGTTTTTCCTTGCCCTCGCGCGCCAGCAGCTCGTCGGCCGTGCGCTGGGACACCAGCATCAGAATGCCGTTGCGGATGCTGGGCAGGTATTGCTTGACAGTGGAAGCCGTCTTCTCATCGGCCAGCTCCAGCGTGATGCCCAGTTGCACAAAGCGATCGCCGCCGGGGTCAGCCAGATTGGCCACCATATTGTCCAGTGGCAAGAAAGTGGGCACTGTGGCTTTGGCGCTGACTTCTTCTTCGCCATCGGCGCTGCTGTGCTGGCGCTGCATCATCAGCACATAGGCTGCGGCAGCCACGATGGCCAGCACGGCAACGATGGCCACGATGACGATCAGCTTCTTGCTTTTGGCAGGAGCAGGTGCAACAGGGGCGGCATTGGGATTGGCTGACACGGCGGGTATTCCTCAAGAGTGGGGGACTGCATCCACCCCGCAGCCATTGCCGCGACACGGAAGATCCACGCCTGAATTATTCGCCGCCCGCCCTTCCTACCATTGCCCGAATAAAAGCGCGAAACCCGGCTTCATTCCGGGTTTCGCACCATGTCCAGCTCACCGTTTCCGTGAGCCGGCACCGATCATTTACACGAAAAGGTCCACGCCGGACTGCACTGGCCGCGCGCCATTGCCTGCGCTGGCCGCACTCATGGGCAGCTCGGCAGCATTGACCGAGACCCGGGCCACCCTGGCCTGGCCGCGCTGGGCATCCTCGCCCTGGCTGTCCCCCCCGGACCGGGCGCCGGCACTGCCCGCATCCACGCTGACGCCGCTCAGATTCAGCCCCTGGGCCTGCAAAAGCTCGCGCAGCTGGGCCTGACCGTCGGCCAGCAGCTGGCGTGCCTGCTCATCGCCTGCGGCAAAGCGCACCTGAGCCTCCTGGCCGTTCAGCTGCACCTGGACCTGGATAGCCTTGCCCTCATGCTGGATCGACAGCGCGGCATTCTGCGTTTTCTGATGCACCCAGAAGGCCACCTGCTCGGACACTTCCTGCTCACGCTCTGTAGGTGCGGCATCCTGCCCCGCCAGGCTCTGGCCGAAGTCGGAGCTGTTCTGACCGCCGCCCTGCATGCCCGCGCTCGCTGCTCCCATGGCTGCCCCGACGGCAGCCGCTACGGCCTGCAGGTCGGCCCCACCCTGCACTGCCGCCGTCTTGCCCTGTGGCGCAGCTTCATCCTGCTGGGGCGAGCGGGCCGCACGCAGCAAATCCTTGAGACCTTCCAGGGCCTGGGGCTGCACAGCCGTCATGCCCTGCAGGCTAATGCCCTGCTGCAGCAATGCCTGCGCCTTGTGCACAGCAGGCTCGACGCGCGCAGCAGGCACATCTTCAGTCACCGAAGCCAGCGCGCTGTGCCCGCTGTCCTGCCCCTGCGCGACTGCGTCCTGCTGCGGCTGCAAGACAGCCGCATCAGAATTAATAGCTGCTTGCGTTTGCGTCGTATACGTTTGGGCTTGATTTGATTGAAAATCCTTACCCATGAATGCGGCATGCGCCTTCCCGGACCCGGGCTGCAAAGCCTGGCGATGGGCCAGTTGCGCGGCATGGCCTCTGCCTGAAAGAAAGTCGGTGGCCACGCCCTGGCGCAGATCGGCATCGCCCTGCCCGTCCAGCTGGGCGGTCTGCCCGACCAGGCTCATCCACGGCGCATGGCCTTGAGCGATCAGCAGCGCATCCTGCTCACCGGGCGCCAGTTTCACATCCGATGTCTCGGCAGGCTGCTGCGCCGCCTGCGGCAGGCCTGCAGTCACGAATCCGTCCAGCGAAGCCAGCAGCGATGAAAAGCCCTGGCCGGGCTCGCCTGCCGCAGCCGTAGCGCTTTTGGCCGAGCTCATGGACTGCGCCATGGCCTTGCCGGTGCGCGATTCGCCGCTGCGCGGGCCATCAATTCTGGTTTCTGCCATGCTCAGGCCTCCTGAAGTTGCAGGCCGAAGCTGCGTCGAAAAAATGCCATGGTGGCGCGCTCGTCGGTATCTTTTTGCTCGCGCCGCATCTGGGCCAGTGCCACATCACGGCGGCGGGCCTGCACCACCTTCTGCAGGCTGGTCACGCGCAACTCTGCCGCCAGCAGGGCCTGACGTGCGGTCTCCAGCCGAATGTCCTGGTCCGCCACCACACGGGTCTGCAAACCGATGGCGTGCTGCAGGCGCTCCATGAACTGATACTGGTGATGCATGACCTCGGGCTGCACGGCCAGCCCTTCCTGGGCCCCCCAGCGCGCCTGCATCTCCAGGACATAGCCCTGCAGCTGATCCATCTGGGCCTGCGCCGCCTGCTGAGCACGCTGGCGCTCCTGCATGGTGGTGCGGGCCGCGTCACGCTTGCGCTCTGCGGCTTCAATGGCGACGTTCAAGGCATTCAAGGACGACATCTGCGACTCTCCCTCTGGCTAACCCGTTGATGCTCAGCCCCGCTGCATGGCTTGCGCCATGCCGGCCAGGCTTTGCTCCATGCTGGAGCTTTCAAACATGCTTTGCTGCAGAAACCCGGTCATGGCAGGCTGCAGCGCAATCGCCTCGTCCAGTTGCGGATCGGAGCCTGGGACATAGGCGCCGACCTGCACCAGATCGCGCCCCTTCTGATAGCGCGAATAGACGGCGCGAAAGCGACGCGCCAGCTCGAAATGCTCGCGCGAGACCACGTTGTGCATGACGCGAGACGCCGACTGCTCGATATCAATGGCCGGGTAATGTCCGGTCTCGGCCAGCGCCCGCGAGAGCACGACGTGGCCGTCGAGAATGGCGCGGGCCGCATCGGCAATTGGATCCTGCTGATCGTCACCTTCGGACAGCACGGTGTAGAAGGCCGTGATCGAGCCCACGCCGTGCAGGCCGTTGCCGCTGCGCTCCACCAGCGCAGGCAGCTTGGCAAAGCAGGACGGCGGATAGCCCTTGGTCGCAGGCGGCTCGCCGATGGCCAGGGCGATTTCACGCTGGGCCATGGCATAGCGGGTCAAGGAATCCATGAGCAGCAGCACATGCTTGCCCTTGTCGCGGAAATGCTCGGCGATTGCCGTGGCGTAGCTGGCGCCCTGCATGCGCAGCAGCGGCGGCGCATCGGCGGGAGCGGCCACGACCACGGCACGGCTGCGGTCCTGGGCGCCCAAAATGTCCTCGACGAACTCCTTGACCTCGCGGCCACGCTCGCCGATCAGCCCCACCACGATCACATCGGCCTGGGTGTAGCGCGCCATCATGCCCAGCAGCACGGACTTGCCCACACCCGAGCCGGCAAACAGGCCCAGACGCTGGCCGCGACCCACGGTCAGCAGCGCGTTCAGCGCCTTGACACCGGTATCCAGCGACTCGCGCACGGGGTCCCGGTCCATGGCATTGATGGGGTTGCGATCCAGCACCTCGGACACCACGCTGCCCAGCTCGCCCGCATGATCCAGCGGAATGCCTTGCGAATCCACCACCCGCCCCAGCAAGCCGTCGCCCATGGGCAGGCGCAGCACGCCCACGGTCTGGCTGACTTTCTCGGTCTCCATCACGCCCAGCTGGGGCACGGGAACAAAGGGGGCTGCCGGCGTCACCATGGCGCCGCTGGACAAACCCTGAATATCGCCCGCAGGCATCAGAAAGGCGCGCTCGCCGGCAAAGCCGACCACCTCGGCCAGCACAGGCTCCTGCCCATGCTGATGAATATGGCATTGCGCCCCCACGGGCACGCGCAGCCCCGAAGCCTCCAGCACCATGCCGGTCAACCGGGTCAGACGGCCCTGGCATTCCAGCGGCACTGGCTCGGCGTAACGTGCGCGCGCCTGGCTCATGAACTGCTGCCAGGGGTTCATGCCTTGTCTCCGTCATACCAGGTGGAGACCAGACCCAGAGCAGCCACCGCACGGCGCCAGCGCTTGTCCAGACCTCCGTCGATCTCGGCACCGCCCGACTCCACCTTGACATCGCCGGGGGCAATCGAGGCATCGCCCAGCCACTGAATACGGCTGTGCGCGCCATGCTCGGCACGCAGGGCTTCGTCAAGCAGTTCAAAGTCCGCGGGGTTCAGACGAACGGTCACCGGGCGGCTCTCGTCGACCAGCATGTCCAGCGCCTCGCGAATCACAGGCAGCAAGGCCTGGGGCTGGCTGCGCAGCTCCTGGCGCACCACCTGACGTGCGATGTCGCAGGCCAGGTTCAGCAGCTCCTGGGCCATGCCCGACTGCAGCTGCTTGAAGTTGTCTTCCAGGCCCTGCAACACGCCATCGACGCGCTGCGCACTCTCGCGGCCCGCGCCGTTAATATGGTCGTCCAGATGCTGCTGCCATTGCTGCTGCGTCTGTGTGCGGCCTTCGGCCAGGCCCTGTGCATGACCCTCGGCTCGTGCCTGCTCCAGCATCTGCTGCAACTGCTCCTCGTCGAAAGCCGGGGCGGCTGGCTCCACGGGCTCCACAGCCTGCACCTCTGGCTGCGCCTGCGGTTGATGGGCAATCGAGGGGGAAAAGCCGTTGAAATGCTCTACTCCCGCCGGTATGAAGGCCGCTTGCTGTGCGGGCGCGAAGACGCCGCGATCCTGTGCATCCACCGCGCCGAAGCGCCATTGCACCACGGTGCTGTCGTCGATCTCTTCCTGCGGGATAAAGCGCGAGTGCGAGCGCGGAGGCTGGCCCTTAGACATAGCTGTCCTCCGGACCGCTGCCGATGGTTACCTGGCCTTCCTCGACCAGACGACGCACGACCTTGAGGATTTCCTTCTGCTGGGCTTCCACTTCGGACAGACGCATGGGGCCACGGCCTTCCAGGTCCTCGCGCAGCGACTCGGCCGCACGCATGGACATATTGGCCAGGATCTTGTCGCGCACTTCCATGGAGCCGCCCTTGAGCGCCACGATCAGCGTCTCGGACACCACCTCGCGCAGCACCAGCTGCACCGAGCGGTCGTCGAGCTTGACCAGGTCGTCGAAGACGAACATCTTGTCCATGATCTTCTGCGCCAGCTCGGGGTCATAGTTGCGGATGGTATCGAGCACCGCCACATCGGCATTGCCGCCCATCTGGTTGAGCATTTCGGCCGCTGTCTTGACGCCGCCCAGCGAGGTCTTGCGCACCTTGTCGCCACCCGCCAGCACCTTGAACAGCACTTCGTTCAAGTCCTTGAGCGCCGTGGGCTGAATGCCTTCCAGCGTGGCCACGCGCAGCATGACCTCGCTGCGTGCCCGGTCGGGAAACTGCATCAGCACGGCCGCAGCCTGCTCATACTCCAGGTGCACCAGAATCGCCGCCACGATCTGCGGATGCTCACCGCGCAGCAGCTCGGCCACAGACAGCGGATCCATCCACTTCAGGCTTTCAATGCCCGAGATGTCGCCGCCCTGCATGATGCGGTCGATCAGCAACGCCGCCTTGTCATCGCCCAGGGCACGCTTGAGCACCGAGCGCACATAGTCGCTGGCATCGTCAACCAGCAGACTCTGCGACGCAGCATCGCTGGTGAAGCGGTCGATCACGAAATCCACCTTTTCCCGCGTCACGCCACGCATGCGGGCAATCGTCTCGCCCAGCTTCTGCACTTCCTTGGGCGTGAGGTGCTTGAACACCTCGGCCGCTTCTTCCTCACCGAGGGAGACCAGCAAGATGGCAGCGTCGTTCAGACCTCTATCGTCCATATTCAAAACTCTCTACTAGTTATTCAACCGTCCCATGCCGGGGATGCCGAGCAAGGGCCTAGGTGGCCCCGCCGCCCCGCAGCGAGGGCATCGTCCCCCTCCCAAAGAGGGAGGGGGAAGGCGCAACGCGCCTCAGGGGGTGACTTCGTCACCCCTCGCCGTTAATCCATGTCTTCACGATGTTCGCCACCGCGATCGGGTTCTGCTTGGCCAGATGACGGGCCTGATCCAGTCGCTCCTGCTCCTTGGTCGGAGACAGCTCCTTCGCAGGGGCCGGCAGAGCGGGGCGATCCAGCGCCTCGGCTTCAATGGCATTGAGCTGAGCGCCAGGGCCGGTATGGCGTCCCTTGAGCAAGGGGCGCACCAGGCCCAGCAGCACCAGGGCTCCAAACAGCGCCAGTGCAATCGGCACGCCCAGGCTCTTGGCCATGGCCTGAATTTCGGGGTCTTTCCACATCGGCAGCTCGGCCGGTGCCGCACCGCTGTCCATGAAGGGAGCGCTGACCAGATTCACCGAGTCGCCGCGGTCGGCGCTATAGCCCACGGTTTCACGCACCAGCGTGAGCAGTTGCTCCTGCTGCTGGGCTGTCAGTGGGCGCAGGCCGGAGCTGACTGCGGCTGCCGTTGCCGCTGTCGCCGCATCGGTGCCGGCCGCAGCAGCCAGCGGTGCATTGACCACCACCGCAGCCGTCAGGCGCTTGACGGTGCCGGTGCTGCCGCGTGTGACCCTGACGGTCTTGTCCACTTCGTAATTGGTGATGGACTCGCGCTTGTTGCCCTGGCTATTGCCCTGGCCTGCACCAGCAGCCTGCGGCGCAGGATTGGCACCGTTGATGGGCGCGGTGGAGTTCTGAGGTGGCTGGTTGCTGGTCGCGCCAGGCACGCCGGTAGGTGGAGTGGCCGTCTTCTCGCCATTGGTCTCCATCACCTGCTGGCTGCGCACGGCACCGCCGTCTGCAGACTGGTTGGGACGATGCTGTTCGGAAGTCGATTCGGTCTGGCTGAAGTCCAGCTCGGCCGAAACCTGGGCCTTCACATTGTTCTTGCCGACCACTGGCTCCAGAATGTCCAGAATGCGGCGCACATATTGCTGCTCCACCTGCTGGGTGTAGAGGAACTGCTGCATGTCCACGCCGCCGGCATTGCCGTCAGGCGACTGCGAAAGCAGCTTGCCGGTGTCGTCCACCACGCTGACGGCAGCAGGCTCCATCTCGGGCACGCTGGATGCCACCAGATGCACGATGCCCGCGATCTGGGCACGGTCCAGCATGCGACCCGGATGCAGGCTCAGCAGCACGGAAGCCGAAGGCTTTTGCTGCTCGCGGAAAAATCCGTTCTGATTGGGCAGGGCCAGATGCACGCGGGCACTCTGCACGGCATTGAGCGCCAGGATGGAGCGGGTCAGCTCGCCTTCCAGGCCGCGCTGGAAGTTGAGCCGTTCCTGAAACTGGGTGATGCCGAACTTGCTGTTCTCCATCAGCTCGAAGCCCGTCACCGAGCCCTTGGGCAGGCCTTGCGTGGCCAGCTTCAGGCGCACATCGTGCACACGGTCTGCGGGGATGAGGATGGCGCCGCCGCCCTCGCTGTACTTGTAGGGCACGTTCATCTGCGTCAGCTGCGCCACGATGGCACCGCCATCCTTGTCGCTGACGTTGGAGAACAGCAGCTTGTAATCAGGCTGGCGATAGAACACCGCAGCCGCCACCAGGCCCACTGCGACCAAGGCCGCCAGCGCGCCCCAGCGAAGACGTTGGCCACGGTCGAGCGCATTCCAGCGCTGCGCAAGCGCAGGGCGGGGCGCATACGTGGCACCGGGCACGGCATTGGGGACAGGTACTTCAGCTACAGCAGACATCTTGATTCCATGGTGTCAGACCCCACACGAGGTCTAGCGTCCAGTGGATTATTCGGACTCGGGCCGGCGGCGTTCCCCCGATAAGCGAGCCGATTCACCCACTTATTGCCCGTCTGCGATCACGCGAAAAACCTACGATCACCTCCAACTCACCAAGCCAGTTGGATAAATATATGGACCTGAAGATCCCAGCAATCAACCCCGCCCAGCTGGGCAACCAGCTCACCAAGGTCGGCAGCGCCGGCACTGCGCCCGTGGCCGGCGGCTTTGGTCAGGCCCTGCAAAATGCACTGCAATCGGTGAGCGCCGCTCAAAACCATTCCGGCCAGCTGCAGCGCGAAGTGCAGCTGGAAAACCCCGCCGTCAGCCTGGAGCAGACCATGGTGGCCATGCAGAAATCGCAGATCGGCTTTCAGGCCACGCTGCATGTGCGCAACCGCCTGGTGCAGGCCTATTCCGATGTGATGAATATGCAGGTGTGATCGGCGCAACGCCGCACACCGCTCAAAAGGCAGATTGCCCTCCAAGGCTTGCCCGCATGTTGTGATGACATGCGGGCTTTTTGCGCTCCGCCCACCCTGCCCGCCTGGCAGCGCCCAATAAAAAAAGCCCGATCCATTCAAAGATCGGGCTTTTCGGGCTCAAACGCCTATCTGCAAAACACAGGCAGCTATGTTTTCAGAAGGTCAGAAGCCAAGACTGGCCAGCAGATCATCCACCTGGGACTGCGAGGTCACCACGTCTGCCGTGTTTTCGGGATCCACCACCGGGCCGGCCAGCTTGGGCTGCGCGGCTTCCACAGGCGCCAGGGCCGGTGCCTGCGCAGCATCCGGCGAAGTCTGGATCAGCAGCTCCAGCAGCTGCGACTCCAGATCGGCCGCCAGCGCCACCACACGAGCAATTACCTGGCCCGTGAGATCGTGGAAGTCCTGCGCCATCATGATCTCGGTCAGATGGCTGTTGGTCTGCTCCGTGCCCTCTTCCACCTCCTGCAGATAGTTCATCACGCGCCCCTTGGCCACCGCGGCCACCGGATCCTTGATGAGTTCTGCACGCATGGCACGGGTACGCTCGGCCAGAGCATCCTGGCGGTTCTGCGTCACCTCGACCTGGCCCAGCACCTTGTTGGCAGCCTCGCCCGTCAGACGGGCGATATAAGACAGACGGCTTTGCGCATCGGGAAGCTCCCCCGCACTGCCGCGCAAACGATCCGCATAACCCAGCTCATTGAGCGAGTTATGCAACTGGCGCGTGAGCACGCCAATCTTGTAGTGGACGTTGGCGGAAGCCTGGTCGCTGCTCATGGCTCAGAGATCGAGTTTCTTGATGATGAGATTGACCTTCTCTTCCAGCGTGGCCTTGGTGAAGGGCTTGACGATATAGCCGGCCGCGCCGCCCTGGGCGGCAGCCACGATATCTTCCTTGCGGGCTTCGGCGGTCACCATCAGCACCGGCAGATGCTTGAGCTTTTCATCCTGCTTGATCTCGGTCAGCAGCTGAAAGCCGTTCATGTTCGGCATGTTGATGTCGGTCACCACGAAGTCGAACTTGCTAGCACGCAGCTTGGTGATGGCAACCACACCATCTTCGGCTTCATCGGCATCGGCAAAGCCACTCTCCTTGAGCAGATTGCGCACGATGCGGCGCATGGTGGAGAAGTCGTCAACAATCAAAAATCGCAGGGCATTAGCCACGAGAGGCCCTTTCGGTCGGAATAGGTGCGTGGGAACAAGTTTTCAGCCGTGATGGTAACAATTTGTCAACCTCCCGGCATTGGACGTGCATTGTCAGGCTTTTCGACAGTCTCCGTGGCAACTTCAGGGTTTGTTACAACAAACTCTTCCTTGGCATCCAGAGACTGCTTGTCGGCAGCGCTAAGTACTGCGCGCCGGGCCTTGGGTTGGTTGATCGTGCTGGCAGCCTCCTCGGCACTGGTCACCTGCTCCGTGCTGCGCTCCTTGTCATTGCCCAGCACACGGCGCTCGGCCTCCTTGGTCAGCACGGTAATCGTGATGCGGCGATTCTGCGCGGCACGCGGCTCCTCGGGCAGCAGCAGGTCGCTGCTGGACATGCCCACTACGCGTGCCAGCTTGTCCAGCGGCATGCCGGCTGCCACCAGCTCGCGGCGCGAGGCGTTGGCGCGGTCGGCCGACAGCTCCCAGTTGCTATAGCCGCGATCGGCATTGCCATAAGGCGCAGCATCGGTGTGGCCCGAGAGACTTATGCGATTTTCCGCATTGCCCATGGCCGCACCTATCTCGCGCAGGATGTCGCGCATATAGGGCTTGACCACGGCACTGCCGCTATCGAACATGGGGCGGTTCTGGTCGTCGACGATCTGAATCATCAGGCCGTCATGCGTGATCTCCGTGCGAATCTGCGAGCGGAACTCGTTCAGGCGCGCATTATTGGCAATCATGCTGTCCACCTTGGCCTTGAGCGCATGCAGGCGCTGTGCGTCGCGTGCGGACTCATCGGCCCGGCCCATGGCCTGGCTGGAGCGGCGGTTGGCATTGTCTTCGGACTCGGAGCGGCGCACCTGGCCGTGCACCTTGGAGAGGTCGTTGCCGCCACCCGGCACGATGCTGGAGCTGTTGCCCGCGCCGCTGCCGCCCGACATGGCCACCTTCAGCGGCGAATTGAAATACGCGGCAATCCCCTGCAGCTCGCCCTGAGCGGTCGAGCCCAGCAGCCACATCAGCAAAAAGAAGGCCATCATCGCCGTCACGAAGTCGGCATAGGCAATCTTCCAGGCGCCGCCATGGTGGGCATGGGCGGTCTTCTTGACGCGCTTGATGATGATGGGCTGCAGCTTCTTGTCAGCCATGGCTGCACTCCATCACTAGATCCTGGCGAAAGCGGGCACTCATCACTTCTTACCCTTGACGTGCGACTCCAGCTCCAGAAAGCCTGGACGCTCGGTGGAGAACAGCACCTTGCGGCCGAACTCGATGGCCGTGCCCGGGTTGTAGCCCTGCATGCTGGCCAAAAGCGTCGCCTTGATGCACTCGAACTCCTTGGCCGCATCCTGGGCACGCTGCTCCAGCAGGGCCGCCATGGGCTCCACCAGCGCATAGGCCAGCAAGATCCCGAGGAAGGTACCCACCAGGGCCGAGGCAATCATGCCGCCCAGCACTGCCGGTGGCTGCCCCACGAAAGCCATGGTATTCACCACACCCAGCACGGCCGCAATAATGCCGAAGGCAGGCAAAGCGCCCGCCAGACGATTCAGTGCCATTACCGGCGCGTGGGCCTCGGCATGATGGGCTTCGATTTCGCTATCCATCAGCGCCTCGATCTCGTGCGAGTTGAGATTGCCCGAGACCATCATGCGCAGGTAGTCGGTCAGGAACTCGACGACATGGTGGTCGGCCATCAGCTGCGGATAGTTCTGAAACACCGTCGAGGACTGCGGATCTTCCACATCGGACTCAATCGACATCAGGCCTTCCTTGCGCGCCTTCTGCAGCAGCTCGTACAGAAGCGCCATCACCTCCATATAGCGCGCCTTGTTATAGCGCGAGGGCTTGAGCGCCGAAGGGATCGCCTTGGCCGTGGCCTTGAGCACCTTGGGCTGGTTGCTGACGATGAAAGCGCCCAGGGCGCCACCGCCAATGGTCACCATCTCGAACGGCAGCGCCTTGACAAGAACGCCCACGCTGCCGCCGTGCAGCACATACATGCCGAAGATGCAGCCGAAGGCGACGATATAACCGATGAGAACAAGCATGGTGCCGATTGTGAAGTTGCAGAAGCCCCGCCATAGGTGCAAAAAGCTGGGCGTTTGGAAGCTAGATCGGCAGCTAGCCGTCGTTATGTAGGGTAATTCCGAGCCAAGCAGCGACGTGAAGGCTCCGGCGGCATGCAAGCAAAGCAAAGCCCCTGCATTTGTTACATCCCGAAAAATATTTGCAGAACTCTCTAAAGTTTTTGCGGAATGGCTCCGATAACAGCTTCAACAGGGAAACAAAGCCCTGTCACCAGCGAGCCACAGCAGCAAAACATAAGGAACTGCAGGCTGGGGTGCTGGATTGGGCTGCCGCCGCCGCCCACCCTGAATATTCAGGTCACTGTGGCGGCGACGTTTTGATTGCATCAAGGAGTTCGCATCATGGCAATGACCATCAACACCAATATCCAGTCGCTCAACGCACAGCGCAATCTGGGCGCTTCGCAATCTTCGCTGTCGACCTCCATGCAGCGCTTGTCCTCGGGTCTGCGCATCAATAGCGCCAAGGACGATGCAGCCGGCCTGGCCATTGCCGAGCGCATGAGCGCCCAGGTTCGCGGCCTGAACCAGGCACAGCGCAACGCCAATGACGGCGTTTCGCTGGCCCAGACGGCTGAAGGAGCACTGAGCACCATCGGCGGCAACCTGCAGCGTATCCGTGAACTGGCGGTGCAATCGCGCAATGCCACCAACTCCACCGAAGACCGTGCGGCCCTGCAAAAGGAAGTGGATCAGCTCAAGAGCGAAATCGACCGCGTTGCCACCGACACCTCGTTCAACGGCACCAAGCTGCTGGATGGCTCCTTCACATCCCAGGCTTTCCAAGTTGGCGCCAACCAGGGCCAGCGCATTAATATCGATAGCATCCAGAACTCACAGATTAGCCAACTGGGTTCATGGACTAGTGCCGACAAGCCTGCATCGGTCGTTTCCGCTGCGTCCATGGGAGGTACTGCAACACCAGGAACAACTGGTTCCATCACATTCGGAGCACCCACATACACTGCAGGCGAACTCGCTGGTGCAATTGATGGCTTTACTTTGAATTTCGGCGGCAAAGAGCTTGAGGTCAAAGGCCTCGATCCTCAGGCAAGCCGCACAGCAGCTCAGGTTCAGGCTGCATTTGCAACCAATGTCAAAACAGCAATTGATGCAGCAGGTTTCTCCGGTCTGCAAGTGACTGCTACGGCAACAGGCGTGACTTTCAACAACGCGTCCTTAAATTCTTATACGATCAGCACAACAAATGATGCCAAGCTTCCTGTCACAAATGTGACGGTTGGCGCCGGAAACAATTACGGTGCTATTGCTTCAGGTGCACTGACAGTTAATGGAAAAAACATCACTGTTGACGCCGCATATAGCGATGCTGATCGTGCAAATCAGCTTGCCACTGCAATCAACACGGAATTTAAAGATGGCTCAGTAAAGGCATCGATTGAAAACAATCGCCTAGTACTGAAGTCTGATGCCGACATTGTTATCGGTGGTACCGCTGCTAATACCGGAACAGGTTTGACTGCAGGTACAACGAAAGTGGTCGCCGGCACCGCCCAGACAGGCTTCAAGGATATCTCTGTGGCTACCGCCGAAGGTGCGGATGACACCATCCTGGCCATGGACGCCGCTCTCAAGGCAGTGAACTCCGCACGCGCCGACCTGGGTGCCATCCAGAACCGCTTTGAATCGGTGGTCTCCAACCTGAGCGTGAACAGCGAGAACCTGTCGGCCTCCAAGTCCCGCATTACCGATGCAGACTTCGCTGCAGAAACCGCCAATCTGAGCCGCTCGCAGATTCTGCAGCAAGCCGGCACGGCGATGGTGGCCCAGGCCAACCAGCTGCCCCAGGGCGTGCTGTCCCTGCTGCGTTAATTGCGTCAAGCAGCTGCGCCAGCCATGCGCCGGTGCAGTCAGCGCCATTCCAGGCCTCCCTCGGGAGGTCTTTTTGTTGTCCTGCAGCACCCTATATGTAACCGTCAATTGTAAAAATGGCAGGACTTTAGGCCTCTTATCGGTCTTATGTCCTGCATGGCTTGCTCCAACAATCCTCGTACCCGGAATACCAGACTTCGTCCGTGTTTCCGGTCACGTGGGCCAGCGCCGTCGCTGGTCGTGAAAACGGCTAGTACGTCGCCGGTTTACTGGCTTGAAACAGGAGCACACGCCATGGCAGCCATCATCAATACCAATATCCAGTCGCTCAATGCGCAACGCAATCTGAGCTCATCCCAAAGCCAGCTGGCTACCTCCATGCAGCGCCTGTCCTCGGGCTTGCGCATCAACAGCGCCAAGGATGATGCAGCCGGTCTGGCCATTTCCGAGCGCATGACCACCCAGGTGCGCGGCCTCACGGTTGCCATGCGCAATGCCAATGATGGCATTTCCCTGGCACAGACCGCTGAAGGCGCGTTGGGCTCTCTGGGCAGCAATCTGCAACGCATTCGCGAACTGGCTGTGCAGGCTCGTAATGCCACCAACTCGGCGGAAGACCGTGCAGCTCTGGATGTGGAAGTACAGCAGCTCAAAGCCGAAGTGACCCGAGTCGCCCAACAAACCAGCTTTAACGGCACCAATCTGCTCGATGGCTCGTTTACCAATATGGCCTTTCAAGTCGGCGCCAATCAAGGTCAGACCATCGATATTTCCTCGATTGTGAATGCCAATGTGGATGCGCTGGGCACCTGGGACAGCGTGGCAGTTCCCTCGAAGCTGACCGGATCGAGCATCTCCGGCAGCAACACGGCCGTGACAGTCCCAGCAAAAACCAGCTGGCACCTGAACGAGCCCGCCACCGACGGCTCCTACGACGCCTTCACGCTCACCATCAATGGCGGTACAGCAGTCAACGTGCCTGCAGTTGCCGCCGTCGCTGCGCCTCCAGCAACAGCCGCTCAAATCGCTACAGCCAAAGATACTTTGGCGACCAGCATTCAGACGGCACTAAACACAGCCGCCCCCAATGGTCTGGGCGCCAACGCGGTATCCGTGAGTGTGGTCAACGGCAAGATTGAGATCGTCAACAACACGACCGCCAGTGCCGTGGTCACGCCATCGCTGTCTGCAGGCCCGACTCTGGGCAATGCGACACTGAGTGTTAATGCAGCAAAGAATGTCACCTCGGGCGGCATGCCTCCAGCAAGCGTGCAGATCAATGGTGTGAAATTGAACTTGCCCGCACAGGAAAGCGCAAGCAACCGCATCAATGACCTCGTGAGCCAGATCAATTCCGCCAGTACCACTCCAAAGGTGCAGGCATCGATCGTGAATGGCGCGCTGTCGCTGACTTCCGCCTCCGGTGACGTGGCGATTGGTCTTCCCAATCCCCAAACCACTCCTGCCACGGATGCCGCCGCCATCGCAGCGGCAACCGGCCTGTCGGTTGGCACCACCAACGAGTCCAGTCCTCAACATATTGGCGGAACACGCGGATTCGCGGGCGCAGAGTCAGGAAAGAGTGGCTTCTCTGACCTCAATGTGCTGGATGCGGAATACGCAGATAACGCCATCCTGGCGATGGACGCGGCCTTGAAGGCGGTCAATGGCGCACGAGCCACGCTGGGCGCAGTGCAAAGCCGTTTTGAAACCACAGTGGAAAATCTAAGCGTCAACTCGGAAAATCTCTCTGCCTCTCGCAGCCGCATCATGGATGCCGACTTCGCAACCGAAACCGCCAACCTGAGCCGGACACAGATTCTGCAGCAGGCCGGCACGGCCATGGTCGCACAGGCCAACCAGCTGCCACAGCAAGTGCTCAAGCTGCTGCAAGGCTGATAACGGCATCTGGCATTTCGTACTCAAGTTCTGTTTCGGGTTGCCGAAACACAATGCGTAGTACTGTCCATAAAGACGGCGCAAAGGCGCCGTTTGTTCAATGACGCAGACCAGGCGTACCACATACCTGCTGTTCTGCGCAGAGGGAGTTTTGTATGGCAATCAGCTCAATCGGTATTGGCAGCGGCCTGGAAGTCGAAACCATTGTTTCGCAACTGGTGGCTCTGGAGTCAAAGCCCATCGCCGCGCTGCAGACCAAGGCCACCGGCATCAATACCCAGATCTCGGCCTTTAGCCAGCTCAAGTCACAAATCTCCAATCTGCAGGACCAGATCGACAAGCTGACCAAGCCTGCGACCTGGCTGGGCAATACGCTGACCTCTTCCAACTCTGCCCAAGTGACAGGTACGGCAACATCCAGCGCCGTGCAAGCCACTTATGACGTTGAAGTGTCGCAGATGGCGGCAGGCCAGACCATTGGCTCCGGCCTGGTGGCCAGCGGCACCACTCTAGGACCAGGCAAGCTGACCATTTCCATGGGGACCTATGGTGCCAATGGACTGACACCCAATACCAAGGACGGCAAGAATGTGAGCTTCAGCGTGGAAATCGCTGCAGAAGATGACTCTCTGGCTAAGATTGCTGCCAAGATCAATGCCGCCAAGGGCGATGTCAGCGCCACCGTGCTCAAGGACCACACGGGCGAACGCCTGGTGCTGCAATCCAAGACCACAGGCGTGAACTCGGCCTTCTCGGTGGAGGCCGAAGGCGCCGGGCTGCAGCAATTTGCTTACAACGGCACCGACGGGACCATGAAACGTTCCGTTGAGGCGCAGGACACTCTGGCCAAGATCAACGGCATCGACATGGCCTCGCACACCAATGTGTTTGAAGAGGTGGCGGCGGGTGTGACGCTGACAGTAGCGCAAAAGTCAGCGAAAGATGCTGCTCCGGTGCGCATCACCATTGCCAATGACACAGCGACGGCCAAAACAGCGCTGAAAAATCTGGTGGAGTCCTATAACGCACTCAGCAGCGCCCTGAAGACCATGACCGCCTATGACAAGGACAGCAAGACGGCTGGCACCTTGCAAGGCGATTCAACCGCCATCAATCTGCAGTCTGCGCTGCGTCGCTTGCTCTCCGGTCCAGGGGGAGAAGGTGGTGAGTTCAACAGCCTGTCTCAGATGGGCATTGCCTTTCAGGCAGACGGTACGCTCAAGATTGACGACACCAAGCTGGACAAGACCCTCAAGGACCCGGAGAGCATGTCCAAGTTCTTCACCGCAGACGTTGCCGATGCCAGCCAGGACGGCCTGGCAGTGCGCATGAAGGATTTCACAAGCGGTCTGCTGGCCACTGGCGGCACCTTCTCGACCAAGGACGAGACGCTCAAGAATGCGCTCAAGCGCAATACGGCCGATCAGGAACGCCAGAGCGCACGTGTGACGGCCTATGAAGCGCGCGTGCGCGCGCAGTATTCACGTCTGGATACGCAGATGGCCAGCCTGAAAGCCCTGGATACCTATGTCGCCCAGCAAGTAGCCGCATGGAACAAGTCCAGCAGCTAAGCTATTGAAGCCTGCAGAAAGGACTTAATTGCCCCCTGAGTCGGCCGATAAGCAAAACAGTAATTTGAGAAACTGCAATAAAGGAGTTTTGTGATGTTTTCCCCAGCCAATGCGCGCGCAATGTCGGCTTACCGTCAGGTGGGTGTGCAATCCATGGTGGACAGCGCATCGCCTCAGCAGTTGATCAAGATGCTGTTTGATGGCCTGCTTGCGTCCATCAATGCAGCACGCGGTGCGATCGAGCGCGGCGATATCAATGAGAAAGTGCGCCATATCGGCAAGGCGGTGCGCATTCTGCAGGAAGGCCTGCTGGGCGCGCTGGACCGCGAAAAAGGGGGCGAGCTGGCTGGCAACCTGGCCTCGCTCTATGAGTACTGCACCACCCGGTTGACCTTGGCCAATGCCCGCAACGATGCAAGCATGGTCGATGAAGTCGCAGGCCTTGTGAGCACGGTGGCACAGGGCTGGAATGAAATAACCAATGCACCAGCACCCGCTGCTGCTTAAAAAATGGAGCACACATTGATCGACTTCTACCGCGCCATAGAGGAAAGCAGCGCCAAGATGCTGCAGGCCGCCCAGGCCAAGGACTGGGATGGTGTTGCGCGCTATGAGGGCACTTGTGCCGTGCTGATCGAGCAACTGCGCTTTCGCTCGCGTGACGAAAAGCTGGCGCCCGAACTGCGCAAGGAAAAGGCGCGCATCATGCAGCGCATCTTGCGCAACGATGCCCAGATTCGCGTGCTGGCCGAGCCCTGGTTGGCAAGTTTCGAGCATATGTTCGACGGTCAGCCGCATGTGATGCACTGATTGCAAAGCCACTCAAGCCAAAGCCCTGCTGCAGAGATGCAACAGGGCTTTTTGCTTGCAGCGACGACAGGTGATCGATAAAGACATCCATGAACCAAATGCCGTAGAACATCACAAACTATCGATAGCGAAGCACCAGAACCCAGCCAGGCTGCAGCACAAAAGCAAAGCCGCCGCGTGGGCAGATGCAATCTGCCAGCGCGGCGGCTTCTGTTGTGGTGAACGGCCCGCTCCCGGCGAGCCGTTTCAGTGATCAATGCGAGCGCATCTTGGTGCGCAGGCGGGCGATGGCCTGGCTGTGCAGCTGGCAGACCCGCGATTCGGTCACGCCAAGCACGGCGGCGATTTCCTTGAGGTTCATATCGTGCTCATAGTACATGCCCATCACATATTGCTCACGCTCCGGCAGGGCCTTGATAGCCTCTACCAACGCGGAGCGCATGCGCTGGTCGCGCAGCAGGGCAAAGGGATCGGCACCCGAGTCGGCCACATGCCGCTCCAGATAGTCGTCGCCATCGTCGCCGTCACCGCCGCCGATGTCCTCGAGATAGACCAGCTGCGTGCCGCGTACCTTGCCCAGCAGGGACTGATAGTCGTCCAGGGCCATGCCCAGCTCGGCCGCGATTTCCGACTCCAGCGGGGGCCGGCCCAGGCGCTGTTCCAGGCGGTTGAGCGCCTGCTCTATTTCCTTCTGGCTTTTGCGCGAACTGCGGCTCATCCAGTCGCCTTCGCGCAGTTCGTCCAGCATGGCGCCACGGATGCGCTGGCTGGCGAAGGTGTCGAATTGCACGCCTTGCTCGCTCTCGAAGCGCGACAGCGCTTCGGCCAGACCGATCATGCCGACCTGGATCAAATCATCCAGCTCGACGTTCGGTGGCAGTTTGGCGATCATGTGCAAGGCAATCCGACGCACAAGCGGCACATGCTGACGAATCAGCGCGTCGCGGTCGAGTTGGCCTTTGGCGGTGTACATGGCAGTCAATGGCTCCAGACAAGGGATTCAGGTGCGGCAGCCGCCGTGGGCTGGGCATGCATGGGCAAGATGCAGGCCGTCTTGAGCATGTGCAGCGTGAGCTGATGCAGATCGCTGGCCTGGCGCCAGCGCAGGCGCATGAGCACCGGGGCATCGCCCAGGTGGCGCTGCGAACACTGTAGCAGCGCATTCAGACGCTGCAAGCGTGTCTGAGCGTTTTGCTGGGCCGTCTGCGAGCTGCTCTGCTTGCGGCTCCAGTCGTATTTCTGTGGGCCGTCTGCTGTCAGCGGCGCTTCCAGCGCTGCAATCGTGCATTCAACGCCGGCAAACACGGCCAGATGCTTGAGCTGGCGGTAGCTTTCGATCAGGTGCTCGGAATCGGGCGGCACGACCAGCAGCGGCTGCAGGCCCTGACCTTGCAGCATCGGCGTCAAGGTTTCGCTGCTCGCATAGATGATCACGGTGGTGTAGCCGCGCACATAGGCTTGCAGGGCCGTCAGCATGTCCAGCCCCATCTCGTCGGCGGATGCCTTGAGCTGCTTGAGACCCTGCCGCGCCGGCAGGCTGGCCACTGACTGGGCGTCGCCGACGCTTGCGCGCAGTCCCGCCTGGGCCTGCCAGGCATGCTGCGCCAGCAACTGGGCCAGACCTGGCGTGTGAAAGGATTCGGCCTGGCTGCCATCAAGCACCAGCACCTTCTGGCCCAGGCGCTGCAGCTGGGCGCACAGCGGCCACAGCACGGCCTGCTCGGCAACCGCACCTGATGCACTGTGCAGCACGGCCAGCACGCGCAAGCCGGCGGTGCTGGCATCGCTCATATGCAGAGCCATGCCCTGATGCAGAGGCGAGCGACGCTCAAGCATGGGCGGCCTCTGCGCCGCTGGCGGACGAAGGGGTAAAGAAGAAGTCCAGATCCAGCGACTGGGGATCAAACGCCGACTTGGCAGCCGAGCGCATGGAGGCCGAGACCAGCAACTGCGCATTGGCGCGCTCGAAGTCTTCGGGCACGCGCTGACCATTGGTCACGCCGCATAGCTGGATCTGATGACGAATCAGCGTATCCACCGAGGGACCGACCTTCACGGCTTCATCGACCTTGGTGAGGATGGCGTGTTGCGAGCCACGCGCCTTGAAGGCCTGCATGACATCGTCCTGTGCATCGCCCTGTGCAGCCGCATTGACGGCCAGCAACTGCTGAACGCCCTCAATGGCCAACACATCCATGATCTCGTCCTTGCGCGGATCACGCGGGGCCACGCCGGTCGTGTCGATCAGCACCATCTTCTTGCTTTGCAGCAGGCCAAGCAGGTCCTGCAGCGCAGCCTTGTCATGGGCCTGATGGGCCACCATGCCCAACATGCGGGCATAGGTGCGCAGCTGGTCATGACCGCCGATACGGTAGGTATCCAGCGTGATCAGGCCCACGGATGCGGGACCGTGCTTGGCCGCGCACAGCGCCGCCAGCTTGGCCGTGGTCGTGGTCTTGCCCACGCCGGTCGCGCCGACCAGGGCAAACACCCCGCCCTGCTCGTAGATGGCGGGCTGGGCAGCATCGGTGCGCAGATTGCGCTCCAGCACCTGCATCAGCCAGCGCACGGCGTCGCCTGCGGAGAGCGTCTCCGGCAGCTTCTCGATCAGCGCACGTGCAAGCGCGGGCGAGTATCCGGCGCGGATGAGCTTGTGCATCAGGCTGGACTGGATCGGGTTCTGACGCGTCTGGCCCAGCCAGGTCAGCGTATTGAAGCGCTCCTCGATCAGATCCTTCATGGACTGCATCTCCTGCATGAAGTTCTGAGGGGCAGCGACGGCTGCGGGCCTGGCGCTTTCCTTGAGCTGAATCTTCTCGGGGCGCAGAGGATTGTGGCGAGACACCGCGGCGCTGGCCGCCTGGGACTTGGCTGCCATGGCGGGGCGCTCGTTATTGCGCTCCTGCACGCGCTGGGCAAAAGTGGGCAGAGCTTCGCTGCTGTCCAGCGACGACTCATGGCGACGGCGCAGCATGCGTTCACGCACATAGTCCTGGAAGGTCAGCGTGCTCATGGACAGCTGTTCCACATCGTCCTGCACGGAATGCCGGGCCAGTTCATTGATGGCCTTGACGGGCTTGGCCTGGACCTGCATCTCGCGGGCCTGCTCTTCCTTGGCCGTCTGGCGCGCCTGCACATGCTCCAGCGTACTCATGGTTTCACCGCCCTGGCTGCGCCTGGCTGCAGCGGGAGCCAGAGGCGAATGCTCTTTGCGCAGGCTGCTCATGCCTTCGTCGCTGGCGCGGCGCTCCAGCGCCTTTTGCAGGGGCGAACCGGCCTGCATGCCGGCATCCATGTCCTGCAGTGTCTCTTCGGCCGTGGCCATGACTTCCACTCCGTCCGGCGTCTGGCGGTTGGAGAGAATCAGGGTGCCGTCGCCAAAAACCATGCGCGCCTTGGCCAGGGCCTCGCGGGCGGTCGGGGCGTAAAAGCGTTTGATATTCATGCGGATGCACCTTTAAGAATCGGGCCGATGCGGATGGTGTGCGTCTCGGGAATCTCGCTGTGCGCGAGCACCTGCAGACGCGGCGCCACACGGCGCAGCAGCTTGGCAAGAGAGTTGCGGATCGCGTCCGGCACCAGCAGGCAGGCGGGCAGGCCCAGCTCTTCCTGTTGGTTGGCCACATCGACCGCTTTTTGTGTGAGGATTTCAGCCACGCCGGGGTCCAGCGATGGCGCATTGGGGTTCGACAGTGCCTGCACCAGCAGACGCTCCAGGCCGGGCTCGATGGCAATCACATTGAGCTCGCGGGTCGGACCGTAGATCTGCTGCACGATGGCAGGCGACAGTGCAATGCGCACGCGACGCGCCAGCTCCACCGGGTCTGCCGTCTGCGTGGCGTTTTCGGCCAGCGTCTCGATGATGGTGCGGATATCACGAATGTGCACAGAGTCCTCCAGCAGCAGCTGGAGCACTTTCTGGAACGTTGTGATGGGCACCATTTTCGGGATGACTTCTTCGATGAGTTTGGGGGCCAGCTTGGCCACATGGTCAACGAGCTGCTGTGTCTCGGTACGAGACAACAGCTTGGCCGCGTGCACTTGCATCAAGTGTGACAAATGCGTCGCCATCACGGTTTCCGAATCAACGACGGTAAAACCGGCCATTTGTGCCGCTTCCTTTTGCCGCTCGTCGATCCAGTGCGCGGGCAGACCAAAGGCCGGATCGGTCGTGGCCGTGCCGATCAGCGGCGTGGTGATGCCGCCGGGGTTGATGGCCAGGAACATGCCTGGGAAGGCTTCGCCCTCGCCCACCATGACGCCGCGCAGCGTCATACGATAGGCGCTGGGCTTGAGTTCCAGGTTGTCGCGCACATGCACGGCCGGCGGCAGAAAGCCGACTTCCTGCGCGAACTTGCGGCGCACGCCCTTGATACGCGTCAGCAGGTCGCCCTGGCGGCTCTTGTCCACCAGCGCGATCAGGCGATAGCCCAGCTCCAGACCCAGCAAGTCCACAGGCTGCAGATCGTCCCAGGTCGCTTCGCCATCATTTTGCGCAGCCTGCTGCTGGGGCGCCGGGGCACTGCTTTGGGCGGCCAGACGGGCTTTTTCCCTCTTGTCCAGCATCCAGGCACCCCAGCCCAGCAAGGCGCCCATGCTGATGAACACCAGATGCGGCATGCCGGGAATCAGACCCAGCAAGATCATCACGCCGGCAGTGATACCCAGCACCTTGGGCGACATGAACAGCTGCTGCACGATCTGGCGACCCATATCGGATTCCTTGCCCACGCGCGAGATCACCATGGCCGATGCCACGGAGATCAGCAGGCCTGGAATCTGCGCCACCAGCGCGTCACCCACGGCCAGCAGGATGTAGCTGTCGGCCGCCTGACCCGCGGACAGGCCGTGCTGGGCCATGCCGATGATCAGGCCGCCGATGACGTTGATCACCAGAATCAAAATGCCGGCAATCGCGTCGCCACGCACAAACTTGCTGGCACCGTCCATGGAGCCGAAGAAGTTGGCTTCCTCGCCCACTTCGGCACGCCGGCGCTTGGCTTCCTTCTCGTCGATCAGGCCGGCGTTCAGATCGGCGTCCACGGCCATCTGCTTGCCGGGCATTGCGTCCAGCGTGAAGCGAGCCGAGACTTCGGCAATGCGCTCGGCACCCTTGGTAATCACCACGAAGTTGATGACCACCAGAATGCTGAACACGATCAGACCCACGGCGAAGTTGCCGCCGATCAGGAAGTGGCCGAAGGCCTCGATCACCGCACCCGCGGCGCCGGGGCCGGTGTGGCCCTCCATCAGCACCACGCGCGTCGATGCCACGTTGAGCGACAGACGCATCAGCGTGGTCAGCAGCAGCACCGAAGGGAATGCCGCGAAGTCCAGCGGCTTGATCATGTAGGCCGCCACCATCATCACCATCAGCGCCACGGCAATGTTGAGGGTGAAGAAGGTGTCCAGCAGCCATGGAGGCACAGGCAACACCATCAGACCCAGAATGGCCACCACCAGAATGGGAGCAGTGATCCCTTGCAGGGCGCCGGCATTGGAGCCAGACCACTTCTGGAACAGTTGCAGAGGATTCGACGACATCACAGATTACCTTCTTGCTGCGCAGCAGCATCGACCGCCGCAGGCTGGGTGCGGCCACGGTGCGGATCCAGCTCCACGGGCACGGGGGGCTCGCCCAGGGCATCGGGCATGGGACCCTGGCCGCTCAGTGCAGCCTTGAGACGATAGACATAGGCCAGCACCTGGGCCACCGCGGTGTAGAGCGCGGCAGGAATGGCCTGATCCAGATCGGCATGCGCATAGAGTGCACGCGCCAGCATGGGCGACTCCAGCACCGGTATCTGGTGCGCGCCCGCGATTTCGCGAATCTTGAGTGCCACCAGATCCGTGCCCTTGGCAATGACCTGGGGAGCGGCCATGGAGGCGTCGTCATAGCGCAGCGCCACGGCATAGTGGGTGGGATTGGTGACCACAAAGTCGGCTTTCGGCACGGCCGAGACGCTGGCCCGGTCGGCAATCTCGCGCTGTTTCTGGCGGATCTTGCCCTTGAGCTGCGGATTGCCTTCGGACTCCTTGTGCTCCTGCTTGACCTCCTCATGACTCATCTTGAGCCGTGACTTGAAGAGAAAGTCCTGCAGCGGCACATCGATCAGGGCAACCAGCAGCACCACGATCAGCAGCAAGGTGATGCCCGTGGTCAACCAGGAGCCGACCATGGTAAGCGCCATGGGCGATGGCTGGGCCGAAACCGACGCAATCTCGGCAATATTGGCACTCATGTACTTCCAGGCTACAAAGCCCAGCACGATGGTCATGAACACCATCTTGACCACCGTGGTCAGCTGCTGCTTGGAAAACAGATTCTTGAGACCCGACAAGGGGTTGAGTTTGCCAAAGCGCGGCTGAATGGGCTTGAAGCTGAAGATCCAGCCACCGGCAGCCACGCCGGACAGCACCGAGGCCGTGGTGGTCACCAGGGCAAAGATCACGGCAATGCCCAGACCCAGTACCAGCATGGACTGAAAGCGCTCCAGCATCAGCGCAGGAGTCTTGGCCGCCGCCGCGTTGAACACCAGCTGCCGGGCCATGGCCTCGCGCAGATGATTGATCATGGGCTGCGTGCCCATCAGCATTAGCAATGCGCCCGTCCCCAGAATGGCCAGATGCGACAGATCGCGCGAGCGCGCACCCTGGCCGTCTTCACGCGTCTTCTGCAGCTTGCGTTCGGTGGCGGGCAGGTTTTTGTCTTGGGATTCGGACATGGCGCACGGACGGATTGGATATCCCAATTGTCCGAATCCGGCGCCCAGGCAATGCGCGGATAAGCGGCAGCCAAGCCCTGCTTATGCACGACTCTGCCGCACAACGCATCCATCAATTTGATAGCTTCCTGCGCTTTCCTATCAAGAGGTAGAGCCTGTTTTTAGCGAATTTTCACCCAGACACTCAGGCCTGGGCTTGCGGCATGCCCAGCTTGAGTTCGCTGAGCATGCGCAGCAGCATCCGGTTGAGGTCTTCGGCCTCCCACTCCTCCTGCTCGCGCAGCTGCCGGATGGGCGCCGGGTCCCGGCTCTCCAGAGCCTGGCTCATCTGCAGCACGGCCGCATAAGGACCGGAGCGCGTGACGATGGCATCGAAAATGCGCTCGTTCAGCGGCGTGCGTCGCAAGATGGTGGCCACCGGCTCATGCAGCAGCAAATCCAGCTGCGAGAACAGGCTGCACAAGTACATCTCACGCTGCAGGTCCAGGCTCACTCCGGCCTCGATCAGCTGCTCGGCCAGCCTGGCGCGCAGCACGACCTGCGTGCGCAGCGGCACCAGGTCCTGTTCGGTACAGGCATGGGGCAGCTGGTCGGCCAGCCAGCGCTCCAGCGTGCCCAGCCCCAGCATCACCAGCCCGCGGCGCAGCGAGTCCACGCCGCGACGCAGGCCCAGTGCAGCCGAGTTGGTATAGAGCAAAAAGCGATAGGCCAGCACCGGGTCCGAGCCCAGGATCTCCTCCATCACATCCAGGGACTGTTCCTTGTCGATGGCCTTCATGAGCCTGAAGAGCGCATCGCGCGAGGGCTGGGGCTGTTGCAGCCGAAAGGCCTGCATGGTGTCTGCCACGGGCCAGCCGGCCACGGCGGCCGCCTCATGCTCGTCGAGACAGGAGCGCGCCAGCTCCAGGCTCTGCAGGCTCTGGTACATCTGACCGTCGAGCAAATTGAGCGGCGGGCTGGCAAAAAAGCCCGAGGCAGTCTCCTTGTCCGCATCTTTTGCCGGCTGGCTGGAACGCACGGCATTGGGCAATCCAGCGGCACCTTCTGGCGGCAGGCTCAGCAGGCTGCTGGCAAAGCAGCGTGCAGCATCGGCATCGGGCACATCGGCCAGCGACCCGCCCCAGACCAGCATCAGCCCGCGTGCCTTGGCCTTCTGCACCAGCTCGTAGATACCTTCATCCTGCTGCAGCCAGTCGCCGCGCACCTCTATCCAGGGACTGCTCTGAGGTGCATGTTCAAGAAGATTGCACAGAACCTGGCGGGACTGCGGCGATATCAAGAGCGGCGGGGCCTGACGGCTCCAGATCTCGTCCACCGTGCGCAGGAAATGCGCCATGTCGGCAGAGGAGCCCGAGTCTTCGTGGACATAGAGCTGAATCCCTGCCAGGCGTCGCGTACGTCCCCAGAGCGGCCGATAACCAAGAGTCAAAGAGCTGAGGGCAGACTGGGTCATGGAGGATTTGGACAGGTAGACGACGAGACATCAAGACGGACAGAGCCCGCTGGAATCAGCCGATGTAGTTGAACAGCGAAAGCTTCTGCATCTGTGCATAGGACTGCAGGGCGGCCTGCAAGCCCACCTTCTGCGTATCCACTTGCGACAGCGCCGTGATCATATCGATATCTTCGGCACGTGAACGGGCTCCTTCCTGCGTCAATGCCTGATCCTTCATATCGGACTCCAGGCCGTCTGCACGTTTGAGCTGGTCGCCGGCATAGCTGCGCATGGCCTGCACCCTGTTCATGCCCGAATCCAGTTCGCTCAAGGCGCGCCCAAGACCCTGCTGCAATGCGGTCGATCCCCCCGTGCCGCCCTTGACCGTGGCAATGGCCTGATCCAGCACGCTGAAAATATCGGTACGTGTGCTTGGAGACATGGTGAAGCTGTCGCCGTCGGCCGGAGTACCCTTGATGCTGATCTGCTGACCACCGACGGTAATCGCCTGCCCTTCCTTGTAGGGCGTGGACGGAACCACGGGATTGGTCGCCGTGGCCGAGCTGGAGTTGATCTCGTAGCTGACCTCACCGGTAGTCGGATCCTTGGTGAATACCAGGGTGTAGCTATCGCCGGTGACCTTGCTCGGGTCGGTGACCGATCCCACATCCGCCCAGGCCTTGCCGGAATTGGAGGCAGCGCCATTCACCACAAACACTCCGTTGCCGGTGGGCACGTTCAACCAGGCCGCATGACCATCCAGAGAGATGGGCAGGCCGTTGTCGCTGCCAGTGCTCTGGCCGGGGTTGAGCTGGCTGCTCGAGCCCGGAGGCGTGCTTTGCAGCGGCGTATCGGGACTGCCCAGCCCGCGGAAAATCGGCAAGCCGTTGGAGTCCTTGGCATTGGCATAGCCGAGAATCTGATCGCGCAGGCTTTGCATCTGCTGGACCAGCGCATCGCGTGCCACCTGGTCATACGAACCGTTGCCGGCCTGCACCACCAGATCACGAAAATCCTGCAAAGCACCATGAGCCTTGCCCAGCTCGGACTCGCCCTGGGCAATCACATCGCGCTGGGCACCGAGCACACGCTGGTCATTTTCAGAGCGGGTGATGCGGGTGCGTGCGCGCTCGGCCTGGGCCGCCGCCACGGGGTCGTCGCTGGCGCGCAGCACGCGCTTGCCCGCCGTGGTCTTCTCCATCAGGTCCACCAGGCTGCTCTGACGCGAGCCCAGGTTGTTGATGGTGCTGTCATACATATTGGCCGTGCCAATGCGGTTGATGCTCATGCCTGTTCTCCGGCTGTAGGGGGTTAACGGCCAACGGCCTGGATCACGCTGTCAAAAATGCCCTGAGCCACCTGCAGCATCTTGGCCGAGGCCTGGTAGGACTGCTGGTACTGCAGCAGCTTGGCGGCTTCTTCATCCAGATTGACGCCGGATACGGCGGTGCGATCGCCCTCCAGATTCTTGGCAATCGAGTCGGACAGCTTGGCTGCATAGGCCGCGCTTTGCGTGCGCGTGCCGATCTGCGCCATGGCGGTGGAAAAACCGTCGCTGAGCGTGGTCGCGCCATCGAAGATCACGGCGTCGCGAAGCGACAGGAAGGAGCTGGCATTGCCCGTATCCGAGCTGTAGAAGCTGTTGGGGCCGAAGCTCACGGTATCGCTGGTGGCACCATCCACCGCAGGCGTGCCGGTGAGGGTCACCTTGAGCCCCGGAGCCAGCTCGATGGCCTGCCCGGAGATATAAGCGCCTGTCGCGGCCACGCCGCTGGGGGCAGGCGTGATGGTATAGGTCATGCCGCCCGCCCCATCGGGAGCGAAAGACAGGGTGGTGCCCGCAGGAAAGGTAGAGGCATCGAAGCCTTTTTCCACCTTCAGGCTGGACATGCGGACGGCCGCATCGCCCAGCGAGTTGATCTTGGCCGACACCGGATTGGCCACCGCCAGATCGTTGCCGGAATGCACCATGGTCTGAATATCGTGCGCCGCCGATGCCACAGGACTGAACAGCACGGACTGGCCGGCCTGGCCATCGTTCTTGAGATCGAACTGCAGACCGTCGATCGTCATGCCGCGCAGATCCGTCAGATCGTTGAAGGCCGTGGTCTGGCCATCCGACAGGCGCACCACCTTGCCCTTGGGCGCATCGTTGCCGAAAACGATCTTGTAATCCGAAGCCTTGAGCGCGCTCGAGTCCTTGACCGTGACCGTGGGCGTATCGGGCTGTACCCATTGAGCACCCGTGGTGGAGCCCGTGGTCGTCATCGGAATATTGAACAGCGCCCCGCCTTTCTGACCCGACAAGGTCAGGCCCAGCTGGTTCTGCGTATTGAGCGTATCGCCGATCGAGATCACCATGCGCCCCAGCAGGTTGCGCCCCTCGCTCAGGTCGTTGTTCTGGAACTGCAGCAGACCGGCAATCTCGCCGCCGCCGGCCATGGCCGGAGTCAGCTCCACGGGCTGCCCGCCCTGCTGCTGGAAATACAGGCTCATCTTGCCGCTGCCGGGGTACTGCGTGGACTCCTGCAGGCTGAGCTTGGCCGCGCTCTGCCCCAGCACCAGCGGCTGGCTGCCGCCCACGAACAGGCTGATGGAGCCATCGCCGGCGTCGACCTGCGAGGTCTGCACGTATTTGTTGATGTCACGCACCAGCTGGTCGCGCTGATCGAGCAGGTCATTGGGCGTGTGGCCCGTGGCAATGGCGCTGCTGATCTGGCCGTTGAGCGCCGCCACCTGTTGGGACAGACTGTTGACCACATTCACGTCATTGCTCATCTGCTGGCGCGTGCTGTAGTCCATCTCGTCGAGCTGGGCCGAAGCCGAGCGAAAGCGCGCAGCCAGTTCGCTCATGCGCGTCAGCACCACCTGGCGTGCAGAAGAGTCGGTAGGAGCGCTGCTGACATCGGCAAACGCATTCATCATGTCGTTGATGGCCGCGCCCAGGCCGTTGGTTCCGCCGGAGAACACTTCCTGCAGCTGGTTGAGCGAGTTCGAGCGCGCGGAGTCTGCGGCACTGGCGGCGGTGGCCGCCGTGGCCTGACGGTTGAGCAGCTCGCTGAAGTTGCGCAAGATGGTCGCCACATCGGCGCCATTGCCGATATAGCCATTGCCGATGTTCTGGCCCGCCGAGGTCTGGAAGGCCACGCTCTGGCGCGAATAGCCGGCGGTGTTGACGTTGGCGATGTTGTGCCCCGTGGTTTGCAGGGCGATCTGGTTGGCCATCAGGGCGCGCGCGCCCACGTTCAGAAGACTCATGACTGGTTCTCGGTGATCTTGTTGATCTGGGCGGCACGGGCGCTGACGCCCAGACGGCTTGCGACATTGGCGCTGTTGTTGCCGGCGTTGGCGACGCTGACCTGGGCCACGCTCTGGATGGCGCGACTGAGCTTTTGCGCATAGGCCGGATCGGTGGCGTAGCCGGCCTTTTGCAGCTCGCTGGCATAGGCCTGGGCAGAGCCGGTCTGGGCCATGGCTTTTTCGTAGCGCGGGTTGCTGCCGATCAGGCGTGCGTAGTCGCGGAAGGACTCCTCGTAGGAGTCATAGGCGCGGAACTTGGCCGTCACCTTCTTGGGCGCGCCATTGATGTATTCGGTGGTCGTGACTTCGGCGACCTTGCCCGTCCAGCTGCCACCGGCCTTGATGCCGAACAGGTTGAACGAGTTGCTGCCGTCCTTGTTGCGGATCTCGCTCCTGCCCCAGCCCGTCTCGTGTCCGGCCTGGCCGATCATGTAGTGGGCCGGGATGCCGCTCTCGCTAGCCACACGCTGGGCCGCGCCGGTGTGCGCCGTCACGAAGTTGTCTCGCCCCTTGGGAGCCGGTGCATAGGCGTTGATCGATTGCGCAGCCTGGCTGCGGCTGCCGCTCCAGGCGCCGTTGCTGCCCACATTGCGCCAGGCGTTGCGGCTCAGGCTCAGTGTGGAAGGCACGGCAATTTCGGCGTCCTCGGCGGCGTCGACCCCCATGCTGCGCGCCAGCTGCTTGCTGATGGCATCGGTGAGACCGCCAGGCTGTCCCGCCATGGCCACCGAGAGCTGCTGATCCAGCAGATCGGTGCTGAGATTGCCCTGCGCGCTGTCGAGCAGACCGGACTTCATGGTCGCCTCGCGCATGCTCTTGATCATCTCGCGCATGAACAGCGACTCGAGCTGCTTGGCCGTCTCGCGTGCAGCCTGCGGGCTGTTCTCGCCGGCAGCCGTCTTGAGAGCATTGAGCGAACGTGCATCGACAGCCAGAGCATTGCTGGCCGCCAGGGATGAAGAATGGGGCAATGACGTGCTCATATCACCTCCAGCTCGGCGTCCATGGCGCCCGCGGCCTTGATGGCCTGCAGGATGGCCAGCAGATCCTGGGGCGTGGCGCCCAGTGAATTCAGCGCCCGCACCACATCAGTGAGCTGGGGCGAATTGGGCATGTTGATGACCTTGCCGGGCTCCTGCTTGACCTGGATATCGGACTTCTGCGCCACCACGGTCTGCCCTTGAGAGAACGGTGCGGGCTGACTGATGACCGGCGTGGTGCTGATGGTGATGGACAGGTTGCCGTGCGCAATCGCGCAGGGGCCCAGGGTCACCGCCTGATTGAGCACGATGGAGCCGGTGCGGGCATTGATGACCACCTTGGCCGCCGGCTTGGAGGTCTCGATGGGCATCTCCTGAATCTCGGCGATCATGCGCACGCGCGAGCCCGGGTCAATGGGTGCATTGACCTGCACCGTGCGGCCGTCCAATGCCATGGCCGTACCCGCTCCCATGCGCTGGTTGATGGCGCGAACCATCTTGTCGGCGGTCTGGAAGTCGGTCTGATTCAGGCCCAGCGTGATCGTGTTGCCCTGGTTGACGGGAGTGGGCACTGCACGCTCGACCTGCGCGCCCTGCGGCACGCGGCCCGCGTTCAGGTGATTGACCTGCACCTTGGAGCCGCCGGCCGCAGCCCCGGCACCGCCGACCACCACATTGCCCTGGGCCAGGGCATAGATCTCGCCGTCCGCGCCGCGCAGCGGTGTCGCCACCAGCGTGCCGCCCTTGAGCGACTTGGCATTGCCCATGGAGGAGACATTGATGTCTATGGCCTGACCGGGCTGTGCAAAGGCCGGAAGCTCGGCCGTGATGATCACCGCCGCCACATTCTTGAGCTGCAGCTGGGCCGCATTGCCCGTGGCCGGCAGGGCGATGCCCATCTGCTCCAGGTAATTGGCCAGCGCCTGCTTGGTGTAGGGCATCTGCGTGGTCTGGTCGCCCGTGCCGTCGAGGCCGACCACCAGACCGTAGCCTGTCAACTGGTTGCTGCGCACGCCCTGGATGGCGGCAACCTCCTTGATGCGTGTGGCATGCGCAGGCAGGGTGAGCCCGCTGGCGCCGAGGGCTGCGACCACCAGCAAGGCGGTGTGCGCAGGGCGCAGTGACAGGAGCGTGGACAGTACTTTCATACTGCCCATTCTCGGAAGAATCAGAACGGCATAACGTTCAAAAAGAACCGGGACAACCAGCCAATTGACTGGGCTTCACCTGCCTGGCCACGGCTGCGCGATTCGACGCGCAGATTGGCCACCTGGGTCGATGCCACGGTGCTGCCCGGACGCAGCGAGCGCGGGTCCACCGTGCCCGTGAAACGCAGCACATCGACGTTGTGATTGACGCCGATCTGCTTCTCGCCGGCAATCACCAGATGACCGTTGGGCAGCACATCGACCACGGTGGTGGCAATCGAGCCCGTGAAGGTATTGTTGCTGCTGGTGGCCCCAGAGCCCTTGAAGTCGTTCTTGCTCTCGGCCCCCAGGGTGAGCGCATCGGCCACCGTCTTCTCGGCGCCGCCCCTGAGCAGCGGCAGCGAGGTGATGCCCGTGCTCAGCTCGTTGGCTCGCCCGACCTTGGAGTCCGTGCTCTGGCTGGCCGAAACGCGCTCGACGATCTGCACCGTCACCGAGTCGCCCACCATGCGGGCGCGCTGATCCTCGAACATGGGGCGGTAGCGGCTGGCGTTGAACAGGCTGCCAGTGGGCGCCTGGGCCGTCTGCTCGCGCGGCTGCAGCACGGGAGGTGCGGTGGATGGCATGTCCACGGGCGGCGGCGGATTGAGCGTGACGCAGCCCGACACCAGCAGGGCCCCGGCGAGGGCGCAGAGCGGCGGGCAATGGGAAACAATGGCTTTGAACATGGCGGCAAGTCCTTGGCAGTCAGGCGCTTCGCCCCTTGTGCCCTTGCGTGCGCGAGGCACGCTATTGAAATCAGAGCTTTCAGCGCTTACTCCTAATGGAATTCAGTAATGAATTGATCTGAAAACCATAGGCATCAAGCGTAAGCTGCTCCTCAATACATGGTGATCAATCAGAGCTGTGCCAGCTTGGCCAGCATCTGGTCGGAGGTCTGGATCGCCTTGGAATTCATTTCGTAGGCGCGCTGCGTCTGGATCATGGTCACCAGCTCCTGGACCACGTTCACGTTCGAGGCTTCCAGATAACCCTGCTGAATCGTGCCCAGACCGTTGGTACCGGGCGTGCCCTGCTGGGGCTGGCCCGACGAAGCGGTCTCGACGTAGAGGTTCTGGCCGCGGGGCTCCAGGCCTGCGGCATTGATGAACTGGCTCATCGCGATATTGCCCACCTGCTGCGGCGCAGCCTGGCCGGGCATGGTGACGCTGACCACGCCGTCATGGCTGATCGACACCTTGGTAGCCCCCTGCGGGATGGTGATGCCGTTGGCCACGGGCAGGCCGCTGGAGGTCACCAGCTGGCCCTGGGCATCGACCTCGAACGAACCGTCGCGGGTATAGGCAATCGTGCCGTCGGGCATGTTGACTTCGAAGAAGCCGTTGCCGTTGATGGCCACATCCAGCGCATTGCTCGATTGCTGCAGGCTGCCCTGCAGAAAGTTGCGGCTGGTGGCCACGGTGCGCACGCCCAGGCCCAGGTGCAGGCCAGTCGGCAGCTGATTCTGCTCGGTGGTCTGCGAACCCGACTGGCGCAGGTTCTGATAGATCAGATCCTCGAAGACCGCATTCGCGCGCTTGTAGCCGGTGGTGGAGACGTTGGCCAGATTGTGCGAAATCACGTCCAGCTGCGTCTGCTGGGCTTCCATGCCGGTCTTGGCAATGAACAGCGAATTGATCATGACGTATTCCTTTGGCTATCAGCCGTTCAAGCTCAGCAGCTGGCTGGCGGATTTATCATTGGTTTCAGCGGTCTGCAGCAGCTTCATCTGCTGCTCGAACTGGCGCGAGGCCGCGATCATGCCGACCATGGTTTCGACGGAGTTCACATTCGATCCCTCGATCGAGCCCGACAGCAGGCGCGCTGTTTCATCATTGGGCAGCGCATCGCCCTGCGCCGCGCGGAAAAAGCCGTCATCGCCGCGCACCAGCGGCTCATCGACGGGCGGCGTGACCAGCTTGACGCGCCCCACGGCCACGGGTAGCTGGTTGCCCATCTTGGCAGTCAGCGTGCCGTCCGAACCCAGGGAGATCGTGGACTCTGGCGGTATGTCGATGGGCGCGCCGCCGTCGGAGAGCACGGCCTGGCCGTTGCTGTTGACCAGTTGCCCTTCGGGCGAGATCTCGAACACGCCGTTGCGCGTATAGGCTTCCTGGCCATCCAGGCCCTGCACGGCAAACCAGGCGCGGCCCATGGCCATGGCGTCCAGCGCACGGCCGGTGCGCTGGGCCGGGCCGGGAGTGTCTTGATAGCCGGAGGTGGCCTCCAGCGCAAACACGCGGGTGCCGGCCCCCGAACCCTGCAGCGGTACCGAACGGAAGGTGGACATCTCGGCCCTGAAGCCGTTGGTGCCCGCATTGGCCAGGTTGTGAGCCAGCACGGCCTGACGCTGGGCTGCCGCATTGGCCCCAGTCATCGACGTATAAATAATTTTGTCCATGCTGACCTTCCTTCCGTCAAATCAATCGCCTTTGCAGCCCCGGCGCAAAGCGCCGCAGGGGCTTATCTGTTATCGCAGGTTCACGAGTGTGGAGAACACCTGATCCTGCGTCTTGATGGTCTGGGCGTTGGCTTGGTAGGAGCGCTGCGCCGTCATCATGTTGACCAGCTCGGCCGTCAGGTCCACGTTGGACTCTTCCAGCGCGCCCGACTGCAGCGAGCCGAAGGTGCCGGTCTGGGCCGAACCATTGAGCGCAGGGCCGGAGTCGGAGGTGGCAACCCATTTGTTGTTGCCGATGGAGCCCAGACCCTGGGTATTGGTGAATGCCGCCAGAGCGATCTGGCCTTCGGTGCGCGTGACACCGTTGGAGTAGGAAGCCACGATGGAGCCGTCGCGGCCCACATTGATGCCCGTCAGTGCGCCCGAGGTATAGCCGTCCTGCTTGAGGCTGCTGACGGCAAACTTGGTGCCGAACTGGGTCAGACCGCCGAAATCGAACGCGACATTGAAGGGCTGCAGGCCGTTGGGATTGGCCGTGCCGCCGCTGACGCTCAGATTCAGCGTGGTACCCGAACCTGTGGTCGGTGCATTGGGGGTGACGCTGGTGAGCTTGCCGCTCGCGTCGAACACTGCCGTACCAATGGGCGTGGCCGTGGCATCGAGCGAGTTGAAGACATTCCAGGTGTTGCCTGTGGCGTCTTTCTCGAAATACAGATTGACCGGGATCGCCGTGCCCTGGGTGTCATACACATTCAGCGAGGTGCCATAGGTGGCACGAGGCGTGGCAGCGACAGGGGGCGTGGCTGTCGCGTCGCCGGCGGCCGCCGTGGCGCGTGCATCCAGATTCAGCTCCACATTCACCTTGGACGTCTGCTTGGCGGGAATCGGCTGCCCTGTGGGAAAGCTCATCGGCACAGGCGTGGCACCCGACTGGATCTTGCCGGTCGAAGGGTCCACCACATAGCCCATGACATTGTCGTTGTCCACGGTCTTGAGGTTGCCCTCCTTGTCCAGGCCGAAGTTGCCGGCGCGCGTGTAGGCGATGCTGCCGTCGCTTTGCTTGACGACGAAAAAGCCGTTGCCGTTGATGGCGATGTCAAGGTTGTTGCCCGTCGAAGTGATGGAGCCCTGCCTGAACTGCTGGGACACGGAGGCCACGTTGACGCCGATGCCGCTGCTCTGGCCGCTGGCCGAGCCGATGGCGCTGGCGACCATCTCGGCAAAGTCAGCGCGCGAGGCCTTGAAGCCCGTGGTGTTGGAGTTGGCGATGTTGTGGCCGATGACGTCCAGATTCTTGCTGGCGGCGTTCAAGCCGGAGAGACCTTGTTGAAAACCCATGATGTGTTCCTCAATCAGTAAACGGCCTTGACGCCGGAATAAGCCACGCTGTCGCCGTTATCGAGCTCCAGCGACAAAGAGCCATTGGCCGAGCTGGTGGCAATCACGGCATGCGGCGCCAGCGGGGTGGATGCCACTGCGGTCGTGCCATTGGTGGCGACCACGCTGTAGCGCAGTTGCGAGGCATCGCCGCTGTATTTGTCCTTGCCATCCCAGGTGAAGTAGTTCCGTCCGGCAGCGCCGGCACCCAGGTCGATGGTGTCCACCAGCTCGCCGCTGGCCGTGGTGATCTGGATCTTGACGCTGGCCGCCTGGTTTTCCAGATCGAAGGCAGCGGTATGCGTGCCATCGGCCGCCACGCCCAGGGTGTTGCCCTCGGTCAGCACCGTACGACCGATCATGGAAGTGCCCTGCAGCACCTGCATGGCCGTGAACTGGCTGGACATGGAGGCCATGGTCTGGTTCAGCTGCTGAATACCGGTCACGGTGTTGATCTGCGCCATCTGCGAGGTCATTTCCGCGTTGTCCATGGGATTCATGGGGTCCTGGTTGTTGAGCTGGGCCACCAGCAGCTTGAGGAAACGGTCCTGCGCCTCGTTGGGGTTGGTCACCGCATTCTTGGTATTGCTGGTGGTGTTGGTCGTGGTGCCGTCCACGCTGCTTGCGCCGTAGATCATGTGTGTGTTCCCGGGCTTACTGGCCCATTTGCAGAGTCTTGAGCAGCAGCGTCTTGGCCGTGTTCATGACTTCCACGTTGTTCTGATAGGAGCGCGAGGCCGAGATCATGTTGACCATCTCGTCCACGGCGCTCACGTTGGAATGGGTGACATAGCCCTCGCCATCGGCCAGCGGATTGCTGGGGTCGTGGATGCGGCGGCCGGGCGTGTTGTCCTCACTGATGGCATTGACCTTGACGCCCGCGCTGCCGTCGTTGCCCATGGGCACGGTCTGAAACACGACCTGGCGCGCCTTGTAGACGCTGCCATCGGGGCCGGCCACGGCATCGACGTTGGCCAGATTGGAGGCCACCACGTTCAGGCGCTGGGACTGGGCGCTGACCGCACTGCCCGAGATATTGAAGATGGAAAACATGGACATGGTTTAGCTCCTGGGCTTACTGGCCTTGAATGGCGCTGAGCATGGTCTTGGCCTGGCCGTTGATGAAGCGCAGCGTGGCTTCGTAGCGCACGGAGTTGTCGACGAAATTGGCGCGCTCGCGATCCAGATCCACGGTGTTGTTGTCCAGGCTGGGCTGGGAATTGACCGAATAGCCGAGCTTGGCCTTGAGCGCCTCGTCCGACATCTGCGCCTGCAGCGGGATATGGCCTGCCGTCGTGACGCTGGCCTGGGTCAAGGGCTTGGGCCCGCTGGTCGCGGCCATCAAGGCTTCGCGGAAATTGAAGTCGCGCGCCACATAGCCAGGGGTGTCGGCATTGGCAATATTGCTGGCAATGGCGCGCTGGCGCTCGGCGCGCAAGAGCAGCGCCTCGCTTTGGAAGTCCAGTCGTTCGGTCATTTTGTTCAGCATTGCGGCCTCGCTTTCAGAATTCGGGGATGCCGGAGCCCACGGACTGCGGCATGCGAGGATTATGAAAATCGGCAGCGCAAACTAAAGCGCGAAGAAAGCGGTATTGCGCTGGCTCTTCAAGCCATTGCGCAAGCCATGTCACGCCTATATTTGCCAGCATCGTCTGCAGCCCTGTGACTGCGGATACTTCAAAGGATTGATGCATGTCTGGCCGCTTTTCCCTGTTTCTGTGCCTTCGCCCCTCTCAAGGCCTGGCTGCAGCATGGGGTCTCGCTGCGCTGCTGCTGACGGCTGGCGCACAGGCCCAGGACGGCGCGGCGCAGCTCAGCCAGATCGGACAGCGCTTTGTCGATGCGGCTCTGCACCAGCCATCAACCGAGACTGCGCAGGCCGGCAATGGCATGGCTTTGCGCATGGAAGTTCAGATGGGCCAGCTGGACTCGCGCCTGCGCCTGGCAGCCTGCGCCAAGGTCGAGCCCTATCTGCCTGCGGGCAGTCGCCTCTGGGGTCGCACCCGGCTGGGCCTGCGCTGCGTGCAGGGCAGCGTGCCCTGGAACGTGTTCCTGCCCATCACCGTGCGGGCCTATGGCCCGGCCTGGGTGGCCCAGGGCAATATTCCGGCCGGCAAGACGCTGAGCGCCGAGGACGCAGCCCCCGCCGAAGTGGACTGGGCCGAGGACAGCGCCCCCGTCTTCGCCAATGCACAGGATTTCATCGGCATGGTCGCGGCGCGACCGCTGACGTCGGGGCAGGCTCTGCGCCAGAACATGGTACGTCCACCTGCCTTGTTCACGGCGGGATCGCCCGTCCAGGTGATGGTCAACGGCGGCGGCTTCAGCGTTGCCGGCTCAGGCAAGGCAATGACTGCAGCCGGAGAAGGGCAGCAGGTACGGGTTCGCATGGATAATGGCCGCCTTGTTACAGGAACGGTCAATGCCAGTGGCGTGGTTCTGGTTCAATGACGAGAGAGTGCATACTCACTTTATCAACCATGCCAAATATTCCTCAAGTTTTACGCGCCCTTGTCGAAAGCAAGGCTACAGCGCCCTACGCCGATACAGGGCGATTGGAGAACCAGCATGAAGATAGGCAATAAGCCGGACCTGCAGCAGACCGCTGCAGCCGCCAAGCAGGCCCCGAAATCCGCCACCACGGTTGCCACCGAAGAATCGACCAAAGGCTTGTCCGAGCGCGCCGCCGGCGTGCCCGTGTCCTTTTCGTCCTCGGCCCGCGCCCTGGACAGCCAAAACCGCACCAATACCGACTTTGATGCCGACCGCGTCAAGGCCATGCGCGAAGCCATTGCCAATGGCAGCTTCCGCGTCAACGCCGAGGCCGTGGCAGACAAGCTGCTGGCCAATACCGAAGAATTCCTGGTTCACGCTCGCGGCTGAAGCGCCCGTGCCTGAACTCCCGAACAAAGGCTGACCCGATGACCTTGCAGGAAATGCTCGATTCGCTGGATGCGGTGATTCAGACCGTTTCGGCATCGCTGCAGTCACCGGACGCATCCGCGCTGGAACAGTCCAGCACCCGCCTGCGTGACGCCATGGTGGCGTTCTCCCAGCTCGTCAAACGCTTCTCGGCAGACGACTGGACGCCTGCACTGCGCGAGCGCGCACAGAATCTGGACCGCGAAATTTCCCTGGTCCGTGACCAGTTGGCAAGGCTTTCCGTGCTCAACCAGCGCCGCACCAAGGCCCTGGTGCCTGCTGCCGAAGACAGCACCTATGAAAGCAGTCTGCGCGGCGCATCGCAGACCGGCCGCGCACGCATCTATCACGCAGCCAGCTAGGCTCGACGCGGAAACTCCAAGCAACACGGGCAACCCGGCACGAGATGCTCTGGGCGCGGGCCGCTAAGCGGTGGCCCGCCACCTGACCGCAGCGCCTGCCGACATCCCCATGAACCATGGCTTTGCCCGCGTCTATGGCTTTGATGCCCCAGCACAGCCAGCTATGACACACAGATGGTCAGCCGGTTGGTCCGCGGCGTGGTGCAGGGCAATGCCATAGGCAGGCAGCGGCCCGTGGAGTTCGACCATCCGATGTCCGACGCCTTTGGCGAGCTGCTGCAGCGCACAGGCTGCCATATCCATCAGGGTCCCGTCCAGCTGGGTTAAGAACGTGTTGACGATCTCTACGCAGTCGCGTTGGAGCGCAATCGGGATGAGTTCAAAGCGTTGGCTCGCCGCTTGCACCGGGGTGCAAGCAAGAGTCAGCGCGCAGAAATCGCCCGATTTCGCCCCAACCCTGCGGGACAGAGGGTTTGCGGGCGGTCTGCGGCGTTGCGAATCCTCGCAATAGCACGGCTATTGCTGCGGTATCGCGCCTTGCATCCCATCCCGCAAACCCTCTGTCGCGGCGCGAGGAGATCGTCAACACGTTCTACAACTTCTGTGCCTGGGCCCGCATCTGGGCCACGACGCGCTCGAAGACGCGCCAGAAGGCGGCATCCTGTGTGGTCGCGAAGTTGATGCGCATGCAGGTGCTGGAGCCCCGGCTGGCATGGAACATGGCGCCAGGGGCAATCATGTAGCCCTGGTCCAGCAGCAACTGGGTCAGCACCTCGGTATCCACGTCGGTATCCACCCAGCCGAACATGCCAGCAGGCTCGGCCACAAACCGACAGCCAGCCGCCTGGGCCAGAGCCACGCTGCGCGTGCGCGCCTGGGCCAGATGCTGGCGCAGCCGCTCGGCATGGCGGCGCAGCTGGCCTTGCTCCATGCACAGGGCCAGGGCCTGCTCCATGGGGGTCGGCGTGGACAGGGTGGACAGCAGCTTGGTGTCCAGCAGTCTCTCGACCAGATCGGGCGGCGCGGCCAGATAGCCCAGGCGCCAGTTGGGCACCAGCACCTTGGCAAAGCCGCTGATGTAGATGCTGCGCTGCAAGCGGTCCAGCACCGTCACGCGCGGTGCGTGATCGGCAGCGATATGGCAGTAGCTATCGTCCTCCACCACATAGAAGCCGTATCGCTGCGCCATCTGCAGCACCTCATGGGCGCTGGCCGCGCTCAGGCTGTAGCCCGTGGGGTTGTGCAGCACGCTGACACTCACATAGAGCTTGGGGGCCATGGTCTCGCAATAGCGCTGCATCACCGCCATGTCCGGCCCCTCGGGCCCGCGCGGCACGGGCAGCACGCGCATGCCCATGGCGGCCAGGCGTGCATATTCCACGGCCCAGCCCGGCTCCTCCACCATCACCGGATCGCCGGGCTGCAGCAGGGCTCGGCTCACGATGTCCAGCGCCTGGGTCGCCCCCAGGGTAGTGATGATCTGGCCAGTCCCCGCCGCGATGCCTATGCGCTGCAGGCGCCGCGCCAGCGCTTCGCGCAGCCGGCTGTCACCCATGGGCTCGCCATAGCGCACCAGCGATTCGCGCAGCGCCTGCCCGCTGGTGACCTTGCGCATGGCCGCCACCAGAAAGCCGGCATCCAGCCATTCGGCAGGCAGCACACCGGCACCAGGCTGGGGCTTTCCGGCCACGCTCTCCACGAACATGCCGCGAATCAGCATGGTGGCGTTGATGCGCGTGCCTGGCGGGATGCCTACCGGGGTATTGACCGCTCCCTCATTGATAGCTATCTGCGCTTGACTTTCCTGCGTTTGAAGCGGATTTTGCACAATATCGCGTACAAAGAAGCCGCGTTGCGGCCTGGCCTCGACCAGCCCCTGGGCCTGCAGCAGGTCGTAGGCGGCCACCACCGTGTACGGACTCACGCCCTGCTGGCGCGCACATTCGCGCACCGAAGGCAGGCGCGCGCCTGCGGGCAGCAGCCTGGTGCGTATGCGTTCGGCCAGACGCTCGGCCAGTTGCTGGGTCAGGGTCAGGGCCGCCTGGCGGGACAGGGAGATGGACATGATGATGGACTGCGAACTGTATTGAAGCGGATACCGATACAGAAGCCATGATTGTGAGACTGTCTGTATAGGTACTGTAATGGTCTCACGCGTATATTGAGTCCATCAACCTCTCTTGGCCGCCCTCCACACAGGGCTATGGTCACGGCCTGCGGCCTCACCGGCTGCAGACCACACTGTCGCAATTGCCCGCCAGCCCACACAGGCAAACCGGTCGCGACACAATAAGCCCACCTGCTGGTGCATGGTTGCAGCGCCTTGTGCGCCGCAACGATTGCATCCCGAGCCCCAAGCTCGGGCCGGCACATGCCCGACAACGGCGTGAGAATGCACACCGGCCAGCCCTGCCCGGGCTGGAAACGTAGAGATCGAGTACTGTTTTATGACAACCTGGACGCTGGCAGAACGTGCTGCCAAGATGAATTCCTCCGCCATCCGCGAGATCCTCAAGCTGACCGACCGCCCCGGCATCATCAGCATGGCTGGCGGCCTGCCTTCCCCCAAGGCCTTCCCCCTGGACGCGTTCACCGAAGCCTGCCAGACCGTGATGCAGCGTGACGGCGCCGCGGCCCTGCAGTACTCGACCACCGAGGGCTTTGCCCCGCTGCGCCAGGCGATTGCCGACTTCCTGCCCTGGAGCGTCGATCCCGAGCAGATCCTGATCACCACCGGCAGCCAGCAGGCACTGGACCTGATCGGCAAGGTGTTCCTGGACAAGGGCAGCCGTCTGCTGGTCGAAAAGCCCACCTACCTGGGCGCCCTGCAGGCCTTCACCCCCATGGAGCCCGTGGCCGTGGGCGTGGACAGTGACGACGAAGGCATGCTGATCGAGGACTTTGCCAAGCAGATCGGCAGCGGCGCCGACAAGGCCCGACTGGCCTATGTGCTGCCCAACTTCCAGAACCCCACTGGCCGCACCATGAGTGATGCGCGCCGCCAGGCTCTGGTCGACAAGGCCAGGGAGCTGGACATTCCCCTGATCGAGGACAACCCCTACGGCGACCTCTGGTACGAACAGGAGCCCCCTCTGCCCCTGGCTGCACGCAACCCCGAGGGTGTGATCTACATGGGCTCGTTCTCCAAGGTGCTGGCCCCCGGCCTGCGCATCGGCTTCATCGTCGCGCCCAAGTCCGTGTACGGCAAGCTGACCCAGGCCAAGCAGGCTGCCGACCTGCACACCCCCAGTTTCAACCAGCGCGTGGTGGCCGAAGTCATCAAGGACGGTTTCCTGGATCGCCATGTGCCCACCATCCGCGCCATGTACAAGGCCCAGCGCGATGTGATGCTGATGGCCCTGGAGCGCGAAATGGCCGGCCTCGACGTGAAGTGGACACGTCCCGTGGGCGGCATGTTCCTCTGGGTCAAGCTGCCTGCGGGCATGGACGCCCAGGCCCTGCTGGCCAAGACCGTGGAGCGCAATATGGCTTTCGTGCCCGGCGCGCCCTTCTACGCCGGCGATGCACAGAACAACACGCTGCGCCTGTCGTATGTGACGGTGTCTGCCGAGCAGATCAACGTCGGCATCAAGTCCCTGGCCGAGGCCATCAAGGCCAGCTTGTGATCTGAAGCCCCCCCTGAGCGGCTTTGCCGCCTCCCCCTCTCTGGCGCTTTGCGCCGGAGGGGGACGACAGCCTCGGTGCGCGGCGGCGCTTCCTCGCTGTCTCTGATACCCCATGGCATGTGCAATGCCTCATCAACCGGCCCTGCGCCGGTTTTTCTTTTTGCCGACAATCGCTGCCCATGTCTGTCTCCGCACATAACAGCCCTATCTCCCGTCCCTATATGACTGTGGACGTGTTCACGCCCACCGCGCTGCTCGGCAACCCCGTGGCCGTGGTGCTGAACGCCGATGGCTTGAGCGATGCGCAGATGCAGGCCTTTGCGCGCTGGACCAATCTGTCGGAAACCACCTTTGTGCTGCAGCCCACGCCCGAGGGGCTGGCTGCGGGCGCCGACTACCAGCTGCGTATCTTCACGCCCGCGGGCGAACTGGCTTTTGCCGGCCACCCCACGCTGGGCAGCTGCCATGCCTGGCTGGCCCAGGGCGGCCAGCCACGCAACCCCGAGCAGGTACTGCAGGAATGTAGAAAAGGCCTGGTCGCCATTGGCTGCGATGCGCAAGGCGCTCTTTTTTTCGAAGCCCCCTCACTCGACTCTCAGGAGATTTCCGAAGAGGAACTGGCACCCGTGCTGCAGGCTCTGGGCCTGCAGCGTGAGCAGTTGCTGATGGCACGCAGCCTCTACAACGGCTCGCCCTGGCTGGGAATGCTGCTGGACCACCCCGATACGGTTCTGAGTGTGGAGCCAGACTTTGGCGCACTCAAAAAGCTGGGTGCCAAAGCCGGTCTGGCGGCCATTTATGAGGTGGCAGAGGATGCCCCGCTGATTGGCCGCTCCAGCCGCGAGGCCCGCGCTTTTGCCAAGCAGGCGGAAGAAGCAGCTCAAGAAAAAGTGACCTCAGCGCAACCACGTCTGGAAGTGCGCGCCCTGATCGGCGATACCGCGAGCGAAGACCCTGTCACCGGCAGCCTGAATGCAGCGCTGGCCCAATGGCTGACGGGCGAGGGTCTGCTGCAGACTCCCTATATCGCCGCGCAAGGCGTATGCGTGGGCCGTGACGGACAGGTTCATGTCCAGACCGCAGCCAACGGCAAGCTCTGGGTAGGCGGCCACACCGTGACCGTCACCTCAGGCCGCGTCCTGCTTTAAACCTCAGGGCCGGCTCAGAGCTGAACTGGCGTCATCCTGCAGATCTGGTCGGCCATGGTTTCGGCCTCCTGCGCGTTGTGCGTGACCAGAATCGCCGTCTGCCCGGTGGCCCGCAGAATGTCGCGGACCTCCAGCGTCAGGCGCTCGCGCGTGGCGGCATCGAGATTGGAAAATGGCTCATCGAGCAGCAGCAAGGCCGGGGACGGCGCCAGGGCCCGCGCCAACGCCACACGCTGCTGCTGACCGCCGGACAGCTCGTGCGGGAACTTGCTACCTGAATTCGCCAGCCCCACCACGGCAAGCAGCTCCTGCACACGCTTGTCGCGCTCTGGCTTGCCCATACGGCGCAGGCCGAAGCCCACGTTCTGCACGGCCGTCAAATGCGGGAACAGCCCGTACTCCTGAAACATCATGCCCACATGACGCTGCTCGGGAGGCAGATGCGTGCCGGGGCCGGAGAGCAATACCTCGCCCAGATGAATGCTACCCGCGCGCACCGGCTCAAAACCCGCAATCGCTCGCAGCACGGAGGTCTTGCCGCAGCCCGAGGGACCCAGCAGGCTGGCGATATGACCTGCAGGCACCTGCAGATCAAAGCCCTGCAGCACGGTGTGCAAGCCCTTGGGAGTGTCATAGCCCAGTTGCAGCTGCGCAATTTGTAGAGAGGCGGTCATGCAGTCACTTCATCACGACTTATGCAAAACGGGTTCAGGCAAGACGACTGCCTCGGGAGGCCGTCCGTTGCTGCATTCTTGTTTGCACAAGTCCTGTTCATCCTATTCATATTCAATAGCTGCTTGCGCAATACCCATAAGCGCTTGAGCCGATTTTCATGCATATTCATCGCTGACTACCCGACAGCTGGGCACGCGCCAGCAGCATGACGGGAACCAGCCCCGCGATCACAATGCACAGCGCGGCGATCGCGCCCTCCTCATAGGTGCCGCGCGCGGCTTCGGCATAGAGCCAGGTGGCCAGGGTATCGAAATCGGCCGGGCGCAGCAGCAAGGTGGCGGGCAGCTCCTTCATGGCGTCGACAAACACCAGCATGGCACTGGTGGCCATGGCGGGCCGCAGCAGCGGCAGATGCACGCGGCGCAGCGTGCCCAGGCGGCTTTCGCCCAGCAGGCGCGAGGCCTGCTCCAGCGTCGGCGGAATACGCACCAGCCCGGCCTCGATACCGCCCACAGGCATGACCAGGAAGCGAATCACGCAGGCAGCCACCAGCACAATGCCCTGCCCCATCAGCGGCAGGCCGTCCATACCGAACAGCTGGGCCAGCCCGGCGTCGAACGCCAACGCCGGCGTCAACAGACCGATGGCCAGCACCGTGCCCGGCACGGCGTAGCCCAGCGCCGCCAACTGCGCTGGCCAGCGTGACGGCGATCGCGTGCTGATGCCGGTGCGCGTGGCCCAGGCCACAACAAGACCCGCGGCCACCGCGATCACGGTCACGCCCAGCGCCAGTCCCAGCGTGTTGAGCAGACTGGAGACCAAGCCCTCGGACACGCCCGAGCCCTGCACCAGACGCTTGCCGCTTTCCCAGGCCAGATAGGCAGCTGGCGCAGCAAAGCCGATCAGCACCGGCAGACTGCAGGCCAGCGTGGCCAGCCAGGCCCTGCCTGCGGGCAGGCGGTGCGGCGCTATGGCCCGCATGCGCTGGGCCGAGCCAAAGCGCTGACGACTGCGGCCCTGACGCTCCAGCCAGACCAGGGCCACCACGGCCAGCAGCATGGAGCAGGCAATCTGCGCGGCACCAGCCAGATCGGAACGCGTGACCCAGGTGGTGTAGATCGACACCGTGAGTGTGTGCACCCCCAGAAACTCGGACGCCCCGATATCGTTGAGTGTCTCCAGCAGAGCCAGGCTCAGACCCACGACCAGCGCCGGTCGCGCCATGGGCAGGGCCACGCGCCAAAAAGCACCCCAGCGGGTCTCACCCAGCGAGCGTGCAGCCTCCATAAGATGCGCCGGCTGGGTCATGAACATGGAGCGCGCCGTCATGTACACATAGGGGTAGAGCGTGAAGCCCAGCACAAAGATCGCACCGCCCATGGACCGTAGATCGGGCAGGCGCCACTGGCGCGGGCTGTCGTAACCCAGCAACCAGCGCAGCGCGCCTTGCACCGGGCCTATGGGGTGAAGCAGGTCCAGATAGGCAAAGGCCACGATATAGGCCGGCATGGCCAGCGGCAGCAGCAGCGCCCAGTGCAGCCAGCGCCGCCCCGGAAAATCACAGGCCGTCACCAGCCAGGCACAGCCCGTGCCCACCACCAGCACCACCAGGCCCACCCCGCCCAGCAGCCAGGCCGTATTGGCAGCGGCATCGGGCAGCACATAGCGCAGCAGATCCTGCCAGTGCGCCCAGTCCGCCCCCAGCGCCAGCCAGGCCAGCGAGGCAATGGGCGCAAACACCCCCAGCGCAATCAACCAGCTTGCGCCCTGCCACACCGGCCCGACGGGTCTGAGCCCTGAACGAAGATAAGAAAACATCAAGACAAAACGATCACGGCAAGACCAACGCCCAGAAACAGACATGCCCCAGCAAAGGGGCTCAAACAGGAGCGCAATGCTAAAACAAGCATGCTCCTAAGCAAGGGACAGCAAGCAAGGGCCGCCCCGCAGCGAGGCTGTCGTCCCCTCCCCTAGCGCGCAGCGCGTAGAGAGAGGGGAAGCGGCGAGGCCGCCCAGGCAAAGCCGCTCAGGGGTGTTTACTTGTCAAATCCCACCTTGTCGACCAGCACGCTGGCAGCCTTGCGGTGCTTGGCAATCTCTGTCAGCGGCAGCGGATCGATCTTGATCTCGCCAATGCTCTGGGCCACCACGGGGTCCAGCGCCACGCCCTTGCGCACAGGGTGCTCGTAGTTGGCCTGGGCGTACATATTCTGAGCCGGTTCGGAGACCAGGAACTCCAGCAACTTCACGGCCTGATCGCGGTTGGGCGCGTGCTTGGCCACCGAGGCGCCGCTGATATTGATATGCGTGCCGCTCTTGGGATCGTTGAAAGTAGGCTTGACGACCTTGATGGCATCGCCCCACTTGCGTGCGTCCGTACCTTCCTTGGCCGCCTTCATATGGCCCACGTAATAGGTGTTGGCCAGGCCCACATCGCAGATGCCGCCCAGAATGTCACGCGCCACGTCGCGGTCGCCCCCGGTGGCCTTGCGCGCCAGATTGGCCTTGACGCCCTTGAGCCACTGCTCGGTCTTGGCTTCGCCGTCATGGGCGATCATGGCGGCGATCAGCGCCGTGTTGTAGGGGTGCTGGCCGGCACGGCTGCAGACCTTGCCCTTGAACTGGGGCTTGGCCAGGTCTTCATAGCGGAAGGCGCCGATCTTCATGTCCTTTTCGGCATACAGCACGCGGGCCCGCATGGACAGCGCAAACCACTGGTTGTCTGCGGCACGCAACTGAGCAGGAATGGCGGCTTCCAGAGTGCTGGACTTGACTGGCTGGGTCACGCCACCGTCCACCAGATCCAGCAGATTGCCGATATCCACCGTCATCAGCACGTCGGCAGGCGAGCGCTGGCCTTCAGCCTTGACGCGCTCCAGCAGGCCGTCCTTGACGAAGACCGTCTTCACGCCGATCTTGGTCTGCGCCGTGAAGGCAGCCAGCAAGGGCTGGATCAGAGCCGGTTCACGGGTGGTATAGAGCGTGATGTCCTCGGCGTGGGCGGACAGCGCAGGGGCGCACAGGCTGGCAACGGCGGCCAGTGCAAACAGGGGTCGTCGAAACATGGAGGGCTCCAGATGGTGAACAGGCATAAAAAAACACGCTCCACCTCGAAACCGACAAGCCTCCTGCCAGCCAAGTGCAAGAGATCCGTGAACCAGTACCGAAAGCGGAGCGTATTTTTTATGTTTTTGAGAATCGCTCTCAACTATCTTAACCGAGCAGCACACCCTGTCCGTGCGCCAATCCTGACGACGGTTGCGGAAATGCCCGCCCTTGTGCTGTCACCCAAGCGCCAGCAGGTCGCAGGCATGACAGCGCCGCAAGCGGGCAAGGCCCAACATCCGCGCCATGGGAAACCTCTACCTTGTGCGCCATGGCCAGGCCTCGTTTGGCGCGGATGATTACGACCAGCTCAGCCCACGCGGCCAGGAACAGGCGGTGCGTCTGGGTGAATACTGGCGTGAGCGAGGTCTGAAGTTCGACGCCGTCTATGCAGGCACGCTCAAGCGCCATCAACAGACGCTGGCCGGGATAGTCCAGGGCCTTGGCAGCGCTTCAGGCCTTGAGGCACAAAGCCGGTCCGGACTCAACGAGTACGACAGCGAAGCCCTGCTGCGCGCCATCCACCCGGCCCCCCTGCCAAGGCCCGATACGCCCGAGCTGTACCGCCATCATTTCCGTCTGCTGTGCGACGCACTGGCGCAATGGATGGGAGGCACCATCAGCCCGCAGGGCATGCCCGACTGGAACGGCTTTGCGGACGGCGTGCACCAGGTGCTCGAGGAGATACGCCACCAGCACAGCGGCCAGAACGTGCTGCTGGTCAGCAGCGGCGGCCCCATCTCCACTGCCGTGGGCCAGGTGCTTGGCACCGCGCCCGAGGTGACCATCGCCCTCAATATGCGGCTGCGCAATATTGCAGTAACCGAATTCAGCATCAGCCCCAAGCGCTTGATGCTGCAAAGCTTCAACACGCTCAACCATCTCGATAGCGCCGAATACAGAAGCTGGATCACCAGCGCCTGATCCCCTTCAGGCCAGGAGCCAGCCAACGCAAAGTGCTACAAAGCCGCAATGGACTCCATCTTTCTCAGTCTTGGCGATACGGCGCTGACACTTGACATAGGCGCACAGCAGCACCGCCTGCCCATCGGCATTGCCACCCTGGTCAAGGCCTTTGCCCAGCGCATGCCCAATGCGCTGATGCTGGAAAACGCGATTGCCGATGTGGAGGATACCGTCATGCCGGCCGGACGCTGGCTGCCTGCAGGTGCCAGCATGCTGAAAACGGCAGACCCGCTGCTGCGGCAATTGATACACAGTGCCACCGCCGACCCGCAAGCCATACAGGCCTCGCGCGAGGCGATCGAGAATATGTTCGAGTTGCTGGCACGCCAGGCCCAGCAGCCCGGCCATGCCGACCCGCAGCTGCCGCAGACCGCTGAACATGCGGCGGCCCTGCTGATATTGCGCGAGGTCATGCATCACTGGGGGCTGACTGCCCTGCAAGCAAGCGGTAACTAGCCATACCTGCGCGGCATAGCAGACAGAACGCTTTGCGGCTGCCTCCGGGCATCTTTCGGCGGCACACTCTCTGGATAAAAAGTTTCAGACAGAAGGACAAGCATGAAACGCCGCAGTTTTACCCAATCCCTGATCAGTGCCGCAGCGGGGGCTGCCCTGCTGAGCGGATTAGCCACCACCGCCCAGGCCGAAGGCCTGTCCAACCGCCCCATCCGCATCGTCGTACCCTTTGGTGCCGGCGGCGTGGCCGATGTGACGGCCCGTGTGGTGGCGCAGCAGCTGTCCACCCAGCTCGGCCAGCCCGTGGTCATAGACAACAAGCCCAGCGCGGGCGGTATCGTGGCGGCCGACACCGTGGCCAAGGCTGCGCCCGACGGACATACGCTGTTTCTCATGTCCAACGGCAGCGCCGTCACGGTGAATCTGTTCAACAGTCTGCCCTTCGACATGGTCAAGGACCTGACGCCCATCTCCACGCTGGGCTACTTTGACATTGGCGTCATCACCGATGCCAAGTCGCCCTTCAAGAACCTGGGCGAGCTGGTGAGCTATGCCAAGGCCAATCCCGGCAAGCTGAATCTGGGCAGCATCAATGTGGGCAGCACCCAGCACCTGGCGGCCGAGCTGTTCAAGACCACGGCCGGCATCGATGCGCAGATCGTGCCCTTCAACGGCACGCCCGCCGTGGTGACGGCGCTGCGCGGCAAGCAGATCGATGCGGCCGTGGAAATTCTCACGCCCATCATGGGCCAGATCAATTCCAAGGCCGTGAACCTGCTCGCGGTGACGGGCGAGAAGCGCTCGCCACTGCTGCCCAATGTGCCCACGGCCCAGGAATCCGGCGTCAAGGGCTTTGTGGCCTCGTCCTGGAATGCGCTGGCTGCGCCCTCCAAGACACCAGCCCCCGTGATCGCGGGTCTGAACAAGGAAATCAACGCCGCCGTCAACAACCCCGAGGTCGCCAAGAAGCTGCGCGAACTGAATGTGCAGGCCCAGGCCAGCACCCCCGAGCAGACCGCCAAGCTGCTGCAGTCGGAAATCAAGCGCTGGGGCGATGTCATCACCACGGCCAAGATTCCGAAACAGTGATACTGATAGCTATGCTTTCAGTAGCTTATAGCGATTGATAGCATTGATTTTCAATACAAAACAGCCTGCAAATGCAGGCTGTTCTTGCGTAAAAAGCTCCTGAATTCAAAGCGGCTGTGGTTGATTTCCCACCGTGCTCAGGGGAAGGTCATGAATTTCGCCCAGCAACCTGACCAGGCCCTGAGCCGATGAACGCACCATGGCCGCGCCACGCTCGGCCGTCGCGGCGGCGGAGTTGCCCACGGCTCCGGCCGGGTTGTAGTCCTCGATGGCCCAGCCCAGCTTGGCGCTGCGGCCATTGCCGATGAAGTGGTATTTGCCGGCCCGCTGCTCAGAGCTGGAAGCGAAGTTCTGCGCACGCTCCATATGCACGGTCTCGGGCGCCAGGTGCAGCAGCATCGAGGTCTCCACTTCGCCGCCGTGAATGCCGAAGCGATGCTCATGCGCGCAGAACTGCTGGTTGGCCGCATCGTCCACCAGCCCGAACCAGCTGGCGCTGTAGACCAGCAGGCCATGCCGGATGCGCAGCTCGCGCGCAACGATGTCCATCACGCTGACCTGGCCACCATGACCGTTGAGCAGCAGCAGCTTTCTGATGCCGGCGCGCGCCACGCAGGCGCCCAGCTCCGTCCACAGTGCAATCAGCGTGGCCGGCTGCAGGCTCAAGGTGCCCGCATAGTGCGTATGCTCGACCGAAAAACCGATGTTCTGCGGCGGCAGAAACAGCACCGGCAGCTCAGCGGGCAGTTGCGCCAGAGCGGCATCGATGACGCCCTCTATCAGGCTGGCATCCACCGACAGCGGCAGATGCGGCCCATGCTGCTCCACTGCCGCCACGGGCAGCACGGCCACGGTATCGGCGGCCAGACCATTGCTCTGGGCCAGGGCAAAGTCATGGGCCGAGGCCTGGGCCCAGAAGCGTGACGGCCAGCGGGGAAGCGCGCTTGCGAGAGTGGTCGGGGTATTGCTCATGGCCATCATCGTAGCTGCGCCAGCGCTCCGAAACCACCTCCTGCCCCGGATTCCGGGCCCACCGCCCGTCAACCGCTACCGGCCGACATGCCCCACAATGGGCCGATGCCTGAAGCCTCCGCCAGCGCCCCACGCCAGAGTGCGCGCACCGCCAACTCCAAGCCCCAGACACGCGACCTGACCCAGGGCCCGATTGCCAGCACCTTGCTGGTCTTTGCCCTGCCGATCCTGGCCGGCAATGTGCTGCAGTCGCTCAACGGCTCGGTCAATGCCATCTGGGTCGGCGGCCACCTGGGCGAGGCCGCGCTGACGGCCACCGCCAATGCCAACAACGTGATGTTTGCGCTGATCGGCGCGGTGTTCGGCATCAGCATGGCGACCAATATCCTGATTGCCCAGAGCATGGGGTCGAAAAACATCGCGCAAGCCAAACGTGTGCTTGGCACCAGCGCGACGTTTTTTGGTGTTGTCTCGCTGCTGATTGCCCTGCTGGGCTGGCCGCTGTCGCGCCATCTCATGCTGTGGATGAGCACACCCGAAGCAGCGCTGCCGCTGGCCGAGGCTTATCTCAAAGTCATCTTTCTGGCCATTCCGCTGCTGTTCATGTTCAGCTTTGTGACGGCGGCCCTGCGCGGCGCGGGAGACACCCGAACGCCGTTCTGGTTTCTGCTCGTCGTCGTGGCGCTGGACATGGCCCTCAACCCGCTGCTGATCTTTGGCTGGGGCCCCGTGCCGCGCATGGGTATCCAGGGCTCGGCCGTGGCCACGCTGATTGCCAATGCCGTGAGCTTTTTTGCCCTGCTGGGATGGCTGCGCCTGCGCCGCCATCCCTTGTGGATAGGTCGCCGGCAGCTGGGACTGTTCAAGCCCGATCTGACGATTGTGCGCACTCTGGTGGTCAAGGGCCTGCCCATGGGCGTGCAGATCGTGATGATCTCGCTGGCCATGATCGCCATGATTTCCATGGTCAACGAGCATGGCGTGCAGACGGCATCCGCCTATAGCGCAGCGCTGCAACTGTGGACCTATGTGCAGATGCCGGCCATGGCCATAGGCGCGGCCTGTTCGTCCATGGCGGCGCAGAACGTGGGGGCGGGCCTCTGGCAGCGTGTCAGCGCCACGGCCAATGCAGGCATGCTGGGCAACCTCTTGATGACGGGCAGCCTGATCGTCCTCATCGTGCTGCTGGACCGCCATGTGCTGGGCTGGTTTCTGCCCGGCGGCAGCCCCTCGCTGGAAGTGGCCCGCCATCTCAACCACATTGCCATAGGCTCCTTCCTCTTCTTCGGCGTGACCTTTGTGCTGGCCGGCGTGGTGCGTTCGACGGGTGCTGTCATGGCGCCGGTGCTCATCCTGGCAATTGCCATGTGGGGCATACGCGTGCCCGTGGCGCGCTGGCTGCAACCCGTGATGGGCGTGGATGCCATCTGGTGGAGCTTTCCCATCAGCTCCGTCTGCTCCATGCTGATGATGCTGGCCTATTACCGCTGGGGCCACTGGCGCCAGGCGCATATGCTGCCGGCTGCAGCCCAGGCCCCGGCACAGCCCGCAAGGACGAAGGCGCAGGCCCAGACGGCAGAGGAACTCCAAGCACAGGCCCCCGTGGACAGCGATGCGCTGATGGCCAGTGCCGAGCCTTGCAAGCGCATCGCCATCCCGGCCGAGGTGGGCGGGCAGCCGCCCAGCTCCGTCGCCAACCTGGCCGCGGAGGCCGGATCTGCTTCGCGCGAAGCTAGCCCAGGGTGATGCCTGTTTCCTTGACGATGCGCTTCCAGCGCTCATGGTCGGCGGCAATGAGCCGACCGAACTCCTGGGGCGTGCTGCGCCGCGGCATGTAGTTGTAGCCGGCAAGCCTGGCCAGCACATCAGGCATCTGCATGATCTTGTCCATCTGCTGGGCCAGATAGCCCACGATGTCCTGAGGCGTACCCTTGGGAGCCAGCAGCCCCGACCAGGAATTGAAATCCATGCCCGCTATGCCCAGCTCGCGCAGCGTGGGCAGCTGCGCAAAGGCCGGTACACGCTGGGGCAGCAGCACGGCCAGGGCCTTGACCTTGCCAGCGCGAATCATCTCCACCGAGGTGAAGGAGTCGAACGAGAAGTCCACCTCGCCCGCCACCACGGCCTGCATCTGCGGGCCCGTGCCCTTGTACTGGGCATTCACGATGCCCGGTGCCTCGATCACTTTCTTGAACTGCTCGGTGATCAGCGAAATCATGCTGCTGCCCGAGGAGGCGCTCAGCGGCTTGCCCTGCTTGGCCATGGCCGTCAGCTCCTGCATGCTGTTGACGGGCAGGTCCTTGCGCGCAATCACCACAAAGCCCACATCGCACAGATGGCTGATGGGCTCGAAGCTGGCCAGCGCCTCGTAGCCGGTCTTGTAGAGCACTGGGCTCAGGGTCTGCGCTCCCGCCGTGTTCATCAGCAAGGTATAGCCGTCGGGTGCTGCGCGGGCCGCCAGCTCGGAGCCTATGACGCCGTTGGCGCCACTCTTGTTGTCGACCACGAAGGACTGGCCCGCAAGTTCACCCAACTTCTGCATGGTCAGCCGGGCCACGACGTCGGTGGTGCCACCGGCCGGAAACGGCACGATGACTCGTACCGGCTTGTCCGGATAGCCGGGCGCAGCGGCCGCATGCCAGGGCAGCGCGGTGGCAGCACAGGCAGCCGAGGTGGCAAGAAAGCGGCGGCGTGAAGTATTCACCATAATGCTTGTCTCCTGTAATTGCCCGGCAACGGACTCCTGCGACCGGCTCCGGCTGCGGGCTGTTTGAGCCTTGCAGGCCGAACCATGATGGAGTCCGCCCGCGCCTTCTGTCCAATACCATGCGCCTATGCAAGCATTGGTTTTGCCAATCGGCCGCCCCCGTGCAGGGAACCAAAAACACCGCTACAGACTCCCACCGTCCGCCATGTCTTCTCAAGCCCTTTCCCTGACCACCGGACCCCGCCGCCTCTCGCAGCGCCTTTCACTCTGGCTGATGCTGGCGCTGGCCGTCTGGGCCTGTGCTTTTGCCACCGGCGCTGGCGCGCAGATCCTGCTGAAGAATGCGGCTTCGGGTGCCGCCACCGTGCAGACGCCGCGCGTGCAGGCCGAGCTGGTGGCCCAGGCCCCCGAGGGCATCACCGCCGGTCAGGTCTTCTGGCTGGGGTTGAAGATCACCCACCAGCCCGAATGGCATACCTATTGGAAAAATGCTGGCGATTCGGGCCTACCCACCGTGCTGCAGTGGCAACTGCCTCCGGGCCTGGAGGCCGGCCCCATCGCCTGGCCGCTGCCTCATGCGCTGCGCGTGGGCCCCCTGGTCAACTATGGCTATGAGGACACGGTGCTGCTGCCGGTGCCCATCAAGGTCGCTGCCGACTTCAAGGCACCGGCCTCAGGCGTAGTGGATCTGGGCCTGGCCGCCGAATGGCTGGTCTGCCGCGTGGAATGCATTCCCGAGTCCGGCAACTTCCAGTTGCAGATCCCCGTTCAGGGCAGCAGCGCCCCTCACAGCCAGGCCTTTGTGCAGGCACAGGCCGGCCAGCCCCAGGCGCTGAGCCAGGGCGGCCAGGCCCTTGTCGAGTCCGGCAAGGCCGAAGGCACGAACCTGCCCGACGACCGAGTGACGCTGCGCATACCCGGACTGCCGGCCAGCCTCAAGGGCAAAACACTGGAGTTCTATCCCGAGAACGCCGACACCTTCAAACATGCCGCAGAGTCAGGCAAGGACTGGAAGCAGCACTGGGACGGAGAGGTCTGGGTGGGAGAGAACATGCCGCTGTCCGATATGCGCGGCGAAACCGCGGCGCAACTGGCCGTGGTGCTGGCCCTGCCGCCTGCTGAGCGCGCTGCCGCGCTGGAGCGCGGCGAAAGCGCTGGCTGGCGCAGCGAACTGGCCGTGCAGGGCCGATGGAGCGCCCCCGCACTGGCTGGCGTATCGCCGGCCCTGGCAGCGGCGCTGGAGGCCAACAAGACCGCTTCACAGCCCGTACCGGCAGGCAATACGGCCAGTGCAGGCAGCCTCTGGGCGGCCCTGCTGGGCGGCCTGATCGGCGGCCTGATCCTCAATCTCATGCCCTGTGTGTTTCCCGTACTGGCCATCAAGGTGCTGGGCTTTGCGGGCCATGGCCAGAACCGCCAAGCCCAGAGGCTGGGCGGGCTGGCCTATACCGCCGGCGTGGTGCTGTCCTTTGTGGCACTCGGCGCACTGCTGCTGGGCCTGCGCGCGGCCGGCCAGCAGCTGGGCTGGGGCTTCCAGCTGCAGTCGCCCGTGGTCGTGTCGCTGCTGGCGGCGCTGTTCACCGTGCTGGGGCTGAATCTGGCCGGACTGTTCGAGTTCGGCAGCCTGCTGCCCAGCAGCATTGCCAGCGCCCAGGCGCGCAACCCGGTGCTGGACTCCTTTCTCTCCGGCGTGCTGGCCGTGGCGATTGCCTCGCCCTGCACGGCGCCCTTCATGGGGGCCTCGCTGGGCTTTGCCATCGATATGCCTGCGGCGCAGGCACTGACAGTGTTTGCCGCACTCGGCGTCGGCATGGCCCTGCCCTATCTGCTGGCCAGCTTCGTGCCTGCCGTCGTGGGCTGGCTGCCGCGGCCCGGCCCCTGGATGCAGACCTTCCGCCACGCCATGGCTTTCCCCATGTTTGCCACCGTGGTCTGGCTGGTCTGGGTGCTGGGCCATCAGGGCGGCATGGATGCCGCTGCGGCCCTGCTGGCCCTGCTGCTGGTGCTGGCCGCGCTGATTTGGGCCCTGGGCCTGCGCGGCAAGAGCCGCATCAGCCTCGGCGCTCTCGCCCTGCTGCTGGCCGCGGGCGTGGCCTATTACGCCCTGCCGCTGATCAAGGCCGAGCCTGCGGGCCAGGCTCAAACACAGGCCGGCGAACTCTGGCAACCCTGGTCGGCAGACAAGGTTCAGTCTGCCCATGCCTCGGGCCAGCCGGTGTTTGTGGACTTCACGGCCGCTTGGTGCGTGACCTGCCAGGTCAACAAGCGCACCACGCTCAGCAATGCCGAGGTGCTTGCGGCCTTTGCGCAGCACCAGGTGCAGCTGCTGCGCGCCGACTGGACGCGCCAGGACCCGGCCATCACCCAGGCACTGCAATCGCTGGGGCGCAGCGGCGTCCCCGTCTACGTGCTGTACCTGCCCGGCAAGCAGCCTGTGGTGCTGAGCGAGCTGCTCTCCAAAAGCGAGGTGCTTGACGCACTCAAACAGATCTAGGCCATTACCGCGCGCAAAGCATGACGCAATTCAGGCTGGCGCCACTTCCTCGTGCAGGCAGAGGTAGTTACCCTCGGTGTCCTTGAACCAGGCGGCTTTCTCGGACCCCAGCACGCAGACATGGTTGACGGTCTTGAAGTCGGGGAAGTCGTAGTCCTCAAACACCACACCCCGGCTTTTCAGTTCCCGAATGCTGGCAACGATATCGGGCACCCGAAAGCTGATGGCCGTGTGCTCGGCCTTGGTGCCGCCAGGCTTTGGAAACAGGGCCAGCGCACTGCCGCCAACCAGGTAGACAAACTTTCCATCGGGCCGCAGCTCTCCTGGCTGCAGACCCAGGCTTTCTTCGTAGAAAGCACGAGCACGCGCCATATCCATCACCGGCAGCATCGTCGTCACAGCAGAATGGCTCAGCATAAGAACTCCTTTGCCCGGCGCTGCGGGGTCATGGCCCTGAGTCGAGCAGACCAAGCTTAGCCCCAGGGGTGAGCAGATGCCAGCCCCGGCAAGCTCAATGAACCTGGCGCAATCAACTTTACGACTGGGCACATCGGCCTCGCCTTGGAGTGGAGCGCGACTTCAAGCAGGCGCATAGTGCCTATGGCACAAACCAGGCAAAAGCTCTAGACTGGAACTGCCCACAAGCCAGGCGCAACCGCAGTTTCCAGCCCTTGCCAGCCTTGCACGCGTTGACCACTGCGGACTGCCTGAACTGCACAGGAGGTAAGCCATGCATGCCAACCTTATCCACCAGCCGTCTCACAAACGTCTTTGCCTGTTGCGTGCACTGGCGCTGGCCAGTCTGGCAATCGCCGGTCTGGCCCTGCCTTTTGCCTGGGACATCCTGGCCAGCATCAACAGCATGCCCAAGATGCACTGGTTGCAACAGGCACTGGCGCAGGCTCCTGCCTTCAGTTGGCTGATGATGTTTGTCTGGGGCGGAGCCATACCGTTGGTCTTGCTCAAGAACATGGACCAGACGCCGTCGCACAAGCTTCGCACCACGGTGGTGATGCTGGTCCTGATGTGGATCGCCGTCACCTGGTATGTGCACATGCCGGCCAGCAATCAGTGCAGCGCGCTTTATGGGTCCTGGGATTGGGCCTGCTCGGTTCTGCAATGGGGCTACAGCATGAGTCTGGTGCTGTCCATTGCAGCCTATGCCTTCCTCATGCTGGGCCTGATGGTTACGGCGCTGGGCCTGTTTGCCGAAGGCCTGGAAGATGAGCCCAGCCACGCGGCATGACCCGTCCCGCCATCAAAAAAGCCTGTGGCATGGCCACAGGCTTTTTGCTTTCTGCTCTCGCCTCAGGCCTTCATGCGCCCGAACAGTCGACGGTAGCGAGAGGGTAGATCCTGCATGCGCATCATGATGGGCAGATCGGCCGTATTGAAGTCGCTGTCCCAGGCCGGCGCCCCCAGCACCTTGGCACCGGCACGCAGATAGCCCTGGATCAGCGCTGGCGGCTCGACCTTCAACGCATCTGCCGAGACATTGCTGATATGCGCCAACTCCTCGGGCAGGGCTACTCGGGGGCGCACCTGCAGCTCGTGCTCGGCCAGATGGCTCTGGCGCAGTTGCTGCCAGATTCGTGCCGGACCTTCGCCATGGGCCAGGCCCGGGTACTGCATGGGAATGCTGGCGCAGCCCACCATGGCCTCGAGCCGGTTGCGCTGCATGAATTCGGCCAACGCCCCCCAGAGCGCCAGAATCACGCCGCCCTGGCGATGCTCCGCATGCACGCAGCTGCGCCCCAGCTCGACCATCTGTGCCCGCCAGGCGTTGATGGGCGAGAGATCGAATTCCTGATCGCTGTACAGACCGCCGGCACGCTGGGCCTGGGCAGGGGTCAGCAGACGGTAGGTGCCGATCACCTTGTTCTGCTCTTCATCGCAAACCATCAGATGCTCGCAGAAATCGTCAAAGACATCGATATCGTGGCCAGCCACAGGCGTCTGCAGCACAGCGCCCATTTCTTCGGCAAAGATCTGGTAACGTAGGCGCTGGGCCTGGCGAACCTCGTCCAGATGCCGGGCCCAGCGCACCTGCAGGCGCAAAGCAGGCGCTGCAGCGTGTGCGGGACTAGCGGGACGATGGGAAAGCGAGGGAGCCGATGACTGTGTCGTCGCGATGCTCTGGCCATTCAGCGCATCAAGAATCTCGGGATGCCTCATGTCTGCTTTCCTCCGGTGTTGGACGCAGTTGGCGGCCTGCCTGTGCCACACGGTGTGTCTGCGTGGCGCCATTGTGGAAAACGCAGATGAAGCCTGCGCGACATTTGGATGACGTTTTCGTGACAAGGCCTTGCAACAGCTATACCTGCACAGAGAGCTGAATTGCCGCTCGGGATTGTGGTGAATGGGAAAGCCGGAGTGGGCGACAATCGGCATATGAGTTTCGCCCCCCTGACCAATGACACCTTCCTGCGCGCATGCCGTCGCCAGGCTACTGACTACACGCCCCTGTGGCTGATGCGCCAGGCGGGACGCTACCTGCCCGAGTACAAGGCCACCCGCGCCAAGGCCGGCAGCTTCATGGGCCTGGCCACCAATGTGGACTACGCCACCGAGGTGACCCTGCAGCCGCTGGATCGCTTCCCGCTGGACGCAGCCATTCTGTTCAGCGACATTCTGACCGTGCCCGACGCCATGGGCCTTGGCCTGTCGTTCGCCGAAGGCGAGGGGCCGCGCTTTGCCAAGGTCGTGCGCGACGAGGCCGCCGTGGCCGAGCTGGCCGTGCCCGACATGGACAAGCTGCGCTATGTGTTTGACGCCGTCACCAATATCCGCAAGGTGCTCAATGGACGTGTGCCGCTGATCGGCTTCTCGGGCAGCCCCTGGACTCTGGCCTGCTACATGACCGAGGGCAAGGGCAGCGATGACTACCGCACCGTCAAGTCGCTGATGTACTCGCGCCCCGACCTGATGCACCGCATCCTGGAAGTCAACGCCGACAGCGTGGCTGCATACCTGAACGCCCAGATCGATGCCGGCGCACAGGCCGTGATGATTTTTGACAGCTGGGGCGGCGTGCTGGCCGACGGTGCTTTCCAGGAATTCAGCCTCGCCTATACCAAGCGCGTGCTGGCTCAGCTCAAGCGCACCGGCGTGGACGGCAGCGACGTGCCCCGCATCGTCTTCACCAAGGGTGGCGGCATCTGGCTGCCCGACATGAAGGACATCGACTGCGAAGTGCTGGGTCTGGACTGGACGGCCAATCTGGGCAAGGCGCGCGCCATTGTGGGCGGCGAGGTCGGCGGCACCGGCAAGGCGCTGCAGGGCAATATCGACCCGAATGTGCTGTTTGCCGCACCCGAGCAGGTCGCCGCCCAGGCGCGTGCCGTGCTGGACAGCTTTGGCAAGCCTCATACCGACAAGAGCACCACCGGCCCCACCCACATCTTCAATCTGGGTCACGGCATCAGCCAGTTCACCCCGCCCGAACATGTGGCCGCGCTGGTCGAAGCTGTGCACAGCCACTCGCGCCTGCTGCGCACAAAGGACTGACTCCCCTGCAACAAGTGCCTTCCCAGGCATTTGTTGCAGAACAACGGGCCTCAATCACCCGATAAAATCAAATGGTTATTGAGCGACAATTGCCGGTCTGAGATGCAGCAAAGCGGCAGCAAATCATTGATTTCAAATCACTAAATCTCAGACCCTGAAAAATTCGGCGCCAGCAGTGCCTGGCGCTTTTTTATTTTTTCATCCACCTTGGCATCGATTGACGGAAGTTATCCACATATGGATGCTTCAAGATAACTGCATACCTCATGGCTGCTGGCTCTAGTGCTATTTTTTGAGAAGTTAAGGACTTTGCACAGCGGTTTGGAAGCATTTAGGTTTAGGGAGCTTCTCGGTTGACAGTGACTCGCCGCCTGATTTATGCACAGATATGGCGAGGCAGACTCCCTGCCAACACTCTGCCAAAGCAAGCTCCTCATCGCCTCATAAATACATATAAGTCTTTGTTTTAAATAAATTAATTATTCAACCACTCAGCCATCCTGCCAGCTTACAAGCACGAACAGGACTTGCTCAGGCCTTTCGCGCACATTGTTTCTCACAAAGTTATCCACAGAACGCAAAGCCTTTGCAGGCCTCAAAATCTGCTATAGCTCTGAGGAACCGCGGCCTCTGCAGCGCCTTCCCCCGATCCAACTCCATGTCCCATATCGTTTACGTTGCCGTCCAGACCCCTGCCCACAGCGCCGTAGGTGATCTGTTGAGCTACGTTAGCGATGCATGGCTGGAGCCCGGCAGCTTGGCGCGCGTTCCTCTGGGAAAAAGAGAGTTGCTGGGTGTGGTCTGGGATACGCCCGCCGCCCCCGAAGCCATTCCAGACAGGGTGGAACTGCGCAGCATTGCCGGCCTGCTGCAGGGCATAGAACCGCTGAACCAGGCCTGGCGACGGCTGGTGGCTTTTGCCGCGCACTATTACCAGCGCAGCTTGGGCGAGATCGCCGTCACCGCCTTGCCGCCTCAGTTGCGCGATATGTCGCCCGAACAGCTGGCACGGCGGCTGGCTCCGCCCAAGACAGCCAAGCCGCCAGCCGGCAAGCGCAAGAAGGTACAAGCCGCTGAAGCAGCACAAGCGAGCACCGAGACGATGGCTCACACACCGGACGCCAGCAGCGCAACGCCTTTGCTCACCCTCAGTGCCGAACAATCGGCGGTCTTCGAGCAAATTGAGCAAAACCCCGGCCCGTTCCTGCTCTACGGCAGCACTGGCAGCGGCAAGACCGAGGTTTATCTGCGTGCAGTGCAAGCCGTGCTGGATGCCAACCCGGAGGCTCAAGCCCTGGTGATGGTGCCCGAGATCAACCTCACGCCTCAGCTGGAAGAGCGATTTGTCGCCCGCTTCGTGCCTCAGTACGGCAAGGACGCCGTAGTCAGCATGCACAGCGGCATGACCAACCCGCAGCGTCTCAAAAGCTGGCTGGCCGCTCACACGGGCCGCGCCCGCATCGTGCTGGGTACGCGCATGGCTATTTTTGCCAGCGTGCCGCAACTGGCGCTGATCGTAGTCGACGAGGAACATGACGCCAGCTACAAGCAGCAGGAGGGCGCACGCTATTCGGCACGCGATCTGGCCATCTGGCGCGGGCGCGATACCGGCGCCAAGGTCATACTGGGCAGCGCCACACCGTCGCTGGAGAGCTGGCATGCCTCGGAACCCGATGTCGGCCGCTACCTGCGCCTGCATATGCCCAGCCGTATCGGCGCGGCCGGCTCAGGCGCGGCCAGCCTTCCCAGGGTGAGAATGGTGGACATGGGCCAGCAGCCCAAACGCGCCGTGTTCTCGCCTCCGCTGATCGAGGCCATCACCGAGCGCGTCAAACGTGGCGAGCAAAGCCTGATTCTGCTCAACCGCCGCGGCTTTGCCCCCGTGCTGTTTTGCGCCGACTGCAACTGGAAGAGCGACTGCCCCCATTGCAGCGCTCACCAGGTCTTTCACAAGGGCGACCGCACGCTGCGCTGCCACCACTGCGGCTTTACCCAGCGCGTGCCGTTTGCCTGCCCCAGCTGCGGCAACCCCGACATCCTGCCGCTTGGCAAAGGCACGGAGCAATTGCAGGAAGAGCTGGAGCGGCTGCTGCGCAATGTGCAGCGCCCCGACGGCAATCCGGCCCGCGTGGCGCGCATCGACGCCGACACCACCAAGGCCAAGGGCAGCCTGGAGCAGCAGCTGGCCCAGGTGCATGCCGGCGATGTGGATGTGCTGGTAGGCACCCAGATGGTGGCCAAGGGCCATGACTTTCGGCGCATCACGCTGGTGGCGGCCGTGCAACCCGACAGCGCGCTGTACTCCAGCGACTATCGCGCCCCGGAGCGGCTGTTCTGCCTGCTGATGCAGGCCGCCGGGCGTGCCGGGCGCGACGCGCAATATGTGCAGGCACAGGGCAGCCATCCAGAGATGTGGATCCAGAGCCACGACCCGCAAAACGCCGTCTACACCGCACTGCGCAAGCATGACTACCCGGCGTTCGCCAGGCAGCAACTCAAGGAACGGCTGGATGCCGGCATGCCGCCCTATGCCTTTCAGGCCATAGTCCGGGCCGATGCACGCACCCAGGAAGCTGCCCAGGCTTTTCTGAATGCCGCCACCCAGGTCGCCAGAGAGGCCAAGCTGCCTTATCTGGACGAAGTGTTCATCTACCCGCCCATACCCATGGCGGTGCAGCGCGTGGCCAATGTGGAGCGCGCCCAGATGCTGCTGGAAGCCGGCAACCGCAGCGCCCTGCTGCGATTTCTCAATGCCTGGCAGCAGTATCTGCACTGGCTGCGCACGCTGCCCGAGCACAGGCCGCTGGTGCGCTGGCTGGTGGATGTGGATCCGCTCAGCATCTAAAGTCGTCTGAAATTTAAGGTTTTTAGCTCTTTAGCCCTTTACCCATAAGCGCTGACAGCTATCAATTTATATAAACCGCAGGCGCTTGGCAAATCCATCGGGATTTGCGCGAATGGGCAAGCCGGCATGGCTATTGCATGGTGTGAGGCTCGGCTCCACAAGAGGCCGTTTCATTCAATCACGGAGCACTACTTCATGCAAAAACAAGTCTTCCGCCAGAGCTTGCTGGCCGCCACCATTGCCGTTCTGGGCATTCTGTCCGTCCCCGGCGCAGCTCTGGCTCAGGATGCATCGCCTGCGGCCGCGCAGGCGGCCAAGGCGCAGACAGCCAAGCCCAATGTGGTGGTGCTGGCCACGGGCGGCACGATTGCGGGTGCCGGTGCCTCGACCGTCAACAGCGCCACCTACACGGCCGCCAAGGTACCTGTGGACAAGTTGCTGGCCGGCCTGCCCGAGCTGGCCCAGATCGCCAATGTGCGCGGCGAGCAGGTGTTCCAGATCGCTTCCGAGAGCTTCACCAACGACAATCTGCTGACCCTGGCCAAGCGCGTCTCGCAACTGGCCAAGCAGTCCGATGTGGACGGCATCGTCATCACCCACGGCACGGACACGCTGGCCGAGACGGCCTACTTCCTGAGCCTGACCGTGCACACCGACAAGCCCATTGCCGTGGTCGGCAGCATGCGTCCGGGCACGGCCCTGTCCGCCGATGGCGCACTGAACCTGGTCAATGCCGTCAGCGTGGCAGGCTCCAAGGACGCCCGGGGCAAGGGCGTCTTCGTCACCATGAATGACGAGATCAACACCGCCCGCGATGTGAACAAGGACATCAACATCCAGACTGGTGCCTTCAAGAGCCAGTGGGGTCCGCTGGGCATGGTGGTCGAGGGCAAGAACTACTGGTTCCGCGCGCCCGTCAAGCGCCACACCATGAACTCCGAGTTCAATATCGACAATATCGACAAGCTGCCTCAGGTGGACATCGTCTATGCCTACGGCAGCGTTCAGCCCACGGCCGTAAATGCCCTGGTCGATGCCGGCGCCAAGGCCATCGTCCATGCCGGCACCGGCAATGGCTCGGTGGCCGACCGCATGGTCAAGCCGCTGCAGGATGCACGCGGCAAGGGCGTGCTCATCGTGCGTTCGGCACGCGTGCCCTACGGCTTTGTGCTGCGCAATGCCGAGCAGCCCGACGACAAGTACGACTGGGTGGTCGCCCACGACATGCGCCCCGAAAAAGCACGCCTGCTGACCATGCTGGCGCTGACCAAGGGCGCCAACACCAAGGAACTGCAGCGGATGTTCTGGGAGTATTGATCAACTCCCCCTGAGGCGCTGACGCGCCTTCCCCCTCTCTCGCTACGCGGGAGGGGGACGACAGCCTCGCTGCGGGGCGGCCCTTGCTCGCTGTCTCTTTCGCAAGGGATCTGCATAAGCACGGGGGTTAAAAGCATGAAAAGCGGTTTGCGCAGGCTGGTCTTGCGCAAGCCGCTCTTGTTTTTGATCAGGTCATCAGCGCCACGGCGGCGGAGAAGCTGAGGAAGGCCAGGCTGGTCGATACCAGGATGATGCGCGCCACGCGACCGCTGTGGGCGCCGTAGCGCTCGGTCAGCAGCGACACATTGCTGGCGGACGGCAGGGCCGCCAGCAGCACCAGCACCACCAGGGTTTCGTGCTGAAGCCCCAGTCCCAGGGAGATCGCTGCCAGTCCGACGGCCCAGACCAGCAAGGGATGGACGACAAGCTTGGCCAGCGCGATCGGTACATAGTCGCGCACGGCGACGCGTTCGTGGCTGTTCATCTGCGAGCGGGCCAACACGGCGCCTATGGTGAACAAGGCCACCGGCGAAGCCGCTGCGGCCAGCATGGCCACGGTCTTGTCCACCGGGCCGGGCAATACCCAACCCATGGCAGAGGCCAGGCCGCCCAGCAGAATCGACCAGGGCATGGGATTGGACGCCATGCCCTTGAGCGAATTGCGCACTGCCAGCCAGATTCCTTGCCCTCCCGCCAGATCGAGCCGCGACAGCGCAATGCAGGCCGAGGTGGTGATGACCATGTCGATGGCCATGGTCACGATCACCGGCCCCGCACTCTGCGCGCCCAGCAGCGCCGCCAGCATGGGAACGCCCATGAAGCCGGTGTTGGGGAAAGCAGCGACCAGTGCACCGAATGCTGCATCGTTCCAGCCCAGGCGTGCGCGCGTCAGCAGCACGGTCGTGCCCACCATCAGCGCCGCACAGAGCAGATAGACCAGGATGACGTTGATGTCGAGCAGCTGATGAATCGGTGTCTGCGCGCCAAAGCGGTACAGCATGCAGGGCAGTGCGAAGTACAGCACAAAGGCATTGAGGCCGGGGATGGACGCCTGGGGCAGGATGCCGCGCCATGTGGCGGCAAAACCGCAAGCCACCAGGGCAAAGAAGGGAAAGGTGATGAGTAGAACGGACAACACGCACAAATTGTGACAGCGCCCGACCCCAACCCCCTCACGGCCTGCGATGAAAATTTTTCAGTGCAGACCTACCCAAAAACAAAGCCTGCGCAAGGCAGGCTGCTGTGACGGATACAAGGACAGCACGTCAGAGCTTGAGTTCCTTTTCCACATCTGCAGTCTTGCGGCGCGCCAGCGCCAGGTTGGCACGAGCCTTGTCCAGCACCAGATAAAAGAACACGCCGTCATTGGCGGCCACGGGACGGATGATGTGATATTGCTTGCCCAGAGTGATCAGTATGTCGTCGATCTGGTCGTTGAGATTGAGCATGCGCATGGTCTTGATCTTGGCACGCACGACCTCTGTGTTGCCGGCCGCGGCCAGCTCCATGTCCACGCCGCCGCCGACGCTGCCCATCAGCATGCCGCTTGCGCTGTCCACGAGAGCGCCACAGACAGCACCGTCTGCGGTCATCAGAGCGTTCAGAGAATCCTGGATAGAGGCCATAAATCCACCTTTTGAAAAGCAAGACAAGGAACTCGTGCGACGGATGCGCACCCACTCAGACTCAGAACTCCAGTGAACCTGTGATCAAGAGGGCAGGTACCCTGTGGCAACCTCACCGGCCGCCCAGAGCGCGCGACCCAACAAGGCGTTCTGATCCACCACCAGACAGAGAACGGCCGTGAAGGAGCCGTTCACCGCCTGGAAGACCACCGTGCCCGACTCCGTCTCGAAGGTCAGGCGCTTGCAATCCCTGTGTCCGATCTCATTGGCCACAGCCTTGGCCATGGCCATGAGCGAGCCTGCCATGGCCGACAGTCGTTCGGTCGGCAGATCGCTGCGAATGCGCAGCGCTGAAATCTCGAAACCGTCAGGGGTACAGAGCAAGGCGATGTGGACGCCCGCCACCGGGGAAACCACGCGCGCCAGGATTTCCTGACCTGCCTCCACGGCATGTGGCGGAATCACGAGGGAGTTATGGGTCTTCATAGAGTCTGACTTTGCAAGGACAGCAGCGATGCCAGCACGCTCAGGGCATCCAGCATCTGCTGGCGATCACGTGGATCAGCCTCAACAAGCGGGGTGAGGTCATGGCCTTTGGCGACCAGGGCGGAGCTGAATGCCTCCAGCCTTGCTCCGCTGGCGGGACGGCAACTGAGAATGACCATCAAAGGTGCCTGGTCCAGCTCTGCGATCCCCGTCAGCATCTCGCAGGCGTAGTCCACCGCGCCCGCATCGTTGACGTCCACCATCAGCAGCGCTCCCACCGATGCAGAAAGCACCCAGCGGCGCACGAAATCGAATCGATCCTGACCGGGGCTGCCTACCAGCTGCAGTCGCTCGCCAGAGCCCAGGTCGATCTCGCCAAACTCCGCCCCTACCGTGGTGAACTCCTTGCTGTGCGTCGCCTTGTCCAGGTTGCGCACATCGCTGCCTGCCATGAATTCCCCGCACAGGCTGCGCAGCGCCGTGGTCTTGCCCACGCCCATGGGCCCCAGCAGACTCACCCGCAGCAGGCCCTGGCCGGGCTGCATGGGCATGAAAGATGTCATGTACGTCCTCCACGGGTAATCCAGCCCGTCAGCTTACTGAGCCATTGACGCGTCACGGAAGCGGCTGGCTGCTTCTGGGCAATTGATTTCTGCGCAGCGGAGGGATCCCCGGAGCCGCGCAGACTACAGCGCAGGACTGCCTGAATCTGAGGCAGGGACAGCAGGGTCGATAGTTGCGACATCTCAATGCCGGCGTGCTCGGCCAGCGATCTGGCATCGATAGGCCCACGCGCGAGCAGCGCCAGCGCACGCATGTTCTGCGCGCTGTTGGCGCTGCCAGGCAAGGCGACCCAGGATTTGATTTGAAAGCAATGCGTACAGTCGACTCCCTGCGACTGAAGCTCTTGCAAGGCACGCTGCAGCGACAGGGGCTCACCGGCCCTGTGCCGGGCTCTCCAGTCCATGAGGAAAACCGCGGCACGGTCGAGCATGTCGATCAGGTCGGACAGCGTGAAGTCCACATCAAGATGTACTGCCCAGCCCTGGGAAGAACGCCCCAGCGGCTGCATGGCCGGCTCGCCGCCAAGATAGACCACGCAAGGAGCTCTCGCCTCGGCCCTGGCCAGCAGGCTCTCCAGCCCTTCGATCACCAGCACTTCGGCCGCATGGCGCGGAACCTGACGCCAGCCGGAAAGCGACTTGCGCGCGGCCACGGCGAACAGCGCTTCAAAGCGCTGCTGCACGGCAGGCGTCCAAAGTTCTGCGGCCAAGCTCACTTCACCGATGGTTCTCGCCATGCACAACACCCTGAGGGTTGAGGAAAAGACAATGAATCCCTCAACCATCGAAAATTCGCTGGCGCTGTCGGGATCAAGGCCGGACACGATGCAATCTTCACGCTACACAACTAACACCTTATTACAACAATTATTCAAGTAACAGGAGAGCGCACGTGTAGGTGAAACGCTCGCTGAGTCCCTGATTTTTGTCAGTTGTGAGCGCTGTCATCAGGGCTCTTCACAGCGAAGCGGTATGCTCCCAGTCCTTGTTTTTGATGATGGGTCACTCTGCTTCATGTCTGCTGGTCTCAACCTCGCTCAGCTCCAGGCCGTGCATTACACCGAAGGTCCATGCCTTGTTCTGGCAGGCGCCGGCTCGGGCAAGACCCGTGTGATTACGCACAAGATAGGCCGTCTGATCGAAACCGGTCTGGCGCCGCGCCGCATTGCCGCTATCACTTTTACCAACAAGGCCGCCGCCGAAATGCGCGAACGCGCCGCCGGTCTGATCGGCCGCCAGGCCAAGGAGGTGCTGATCTGCACTTTCCACTCGCTGGGCGTGCGCATGGTGCGCGAGGACGGCCACATTCTCGGTCTCAAGCCCCAGTTCAGCATTCTGGACACCGACGATGTCACCGGCATCCTCAAGGACTGCGCGGGCGGCACCACCGATGTGGCGACAGCTCGCCAGTGGCAGTGGACCATCAGCGGCTGGAAGAATCAGGGCTGGGACAGCCGCAAGGCCCTGGCCATGGCGCAGGACGACAACGAACGCAGCACCGCTCTCATCATGCAGCGCTATGAAGAGCGCCTGACCGCCTACCAGAGCGTGGACTTCGACGACCTGATCGGCATGCCCATGCGACTGCTGCGCGGCCACCCCGAGGTGCGCGAGAAATGGCAACGCCTGCTGGGCCATGTGCTGGTGGACGAGTACCAGGACACCAATGCCACGCAGTACGAGCTGCTCAAATTCCTGGTGGGCGAGCGCGCTCACTTCACGGCGGTGGGCGACGACGATCAGTCGATCTACGGCTGGCGCGGCGCCACGCTGGACAACCTCAAGAAGCTGCCCGTGGACTTTCCGCAGCTCAAGGTCATCAAGCTGGAGCAGAACTACCGCTCCACCAGCGCCATTTTGCGAGCGGCCAACAATGTGATCGGCCCCAACCCCAAGCTGTTTCCCAAGACACTGTTTTCGGAACTCGGCGAGGGCGAACCCGTGCGCATCATCGACTGCGACACCGAAGAGCATGAGGCCGAGCGCGCCGTGGCCCGCATTCAGGGCCTGCGCGCCAATATGAACCCGCAGCCCGCGTGGAAGGACTTCGCTATCCTTTACCGCGCCAACCACCAGGCCAAGCCCTTCGAGAAGGCGCTGCGCAAGGCCAATATCCCCTACAAGGTTTCGGGCGGCACCAGCTTTTTCGACCGCGCCGAGATCAAGGACCTGTGCGCCTGGTTCCGCCTCTGGATCAACAACGACGACGACCCGGCTTTTCTGCGCTCCATAGGCACGCCCAAGCGCGGCATAGGCCACACCACGCTGGGCAAGCTCGGGGAGTTCTCTGCCGCACACAAGCTCAGCATGTTCGGCTCGCTGTTCAATGCCATGCTGGAGGAGGCGCTGCCGCGCAAGGCCTTCGAGAGCCTGCTGGAATTCGGCCGCTATATCAACGACCTGGAATACCGCGCCCGCCACACCCTGGGGTTTGAGGCCTCGCGCGGCTTTCTGATCGACTGGCTCAAGGAAATTGGCTACGAACAGTATCTGTATGACAGCGAAGACAGCGAGTCTGTCGCTGCCGCGCGCTGGAGCAATGTGCTGGAGTTCTGCGACTGGATGGCCCAGCGTGCTGGCGGCCAGATAGAAGATGCTGCAGGCACCAGCACCCAGACCGAGGTCAAGAGCCTGCTGGAGGTCTCACAGAACATCGCCCTGCTCTCCACCATCAGCGAACGCGAGAAGGAGCAGGACATGGTCGTGCTCTCCACCCTCCACGCTTCCAAGGGTCTGGAATGGCCCCATGTCATGCAGGTCGGCGTGACCGAGGGCATGCTGCCATTCAAGCTGGACGATGACGACGGCAAGCAGCAGCAGGTCAGCGATGAAACGGCAGCACGGCTGCAGGAAGAGCGCCGCCTGATGTATGTGGGCATCACCCGCGCCCAGCGCACGCTGGCCGTGAGCTGGACCAAGCGCCGCAAAAAGGGCCGTGAGATGGTGGCCTGCCAACCCAGCCGCTTCATCAAGGAGATGGGCCTCGATGCGGCCACGGCCAAGGAAGACCCGCGCGAGAAGCTGCGCAAGCTGCGCGAAGAATTTGCCGCGCGCAAGAACCAGGCGGCGCCGGGCGCCGCCAACTGAAGAGCCGAGATGACCTTGAGAACCTTGAGAACCTTGAGAACCTTGAGAACCTTGAGAACCTTGAGAACCTTGAGAACCTTGATTTTCATAGCTGCCAGCGCTTTATCCATCAACGCTTGCGCGCAGTTTGACTCCAAGCCTGTCAGCACTTGCGCGCGAGACTGGCAGATGAGCGACAAGCAGTTGCAAGGGGAATGGATGGGTTCCGTCGCCGGCAGTGAGGAAACCGCCCTCATGGTGCTGGGCCCGCATCCCGAATGGCAAGGCAATGTCAAAGGCAGCGTCAGCCGCCTGGGCAGCAACCATCCCATGGTGGGCGATGTGAACGAGGGCACGGTCACGCTTGAAGAAAGCGCAGACGGCTCACGCATCACCGGCACCTGGCTTGGCGAGGTGGTCAAGGGCAGCTGCGGTACAGAAATTCACGGCAGTTACCAGGAGGGAGAAAATGTTCCACCACGTGCGTTCATCATGCGCAAGGCCCAACCCTGAGCAGGGCTGGGTGTTGCCAACCGCAACCGGCCTGTGCATTGATTGATCCCATGAGTATTCGCTTTTTCACCCCGCATCCCCTGACCCTGAGCATCGGCCTGGCGCTGGTCGGCGGCTTGAACCCAGTTACCGCCAACAGCGCAGAACTACCCTCCCCCGAAAGCTGGCAGCAATGCGCAGCCACCACCAGCAACACCGACCGTCTGGCATGTTTCGACGCCTGGGCAGTCAAGCAAAGCCCGGCTGTTGCGCCACCCGCTACCAGCTGGAGTTCCCCAGCGGCCAGCGCACAAGCAGCACCGGATCCTGCCTCGGCAAACCACGCCACGCCAGCCAGCTCAGCGACGGCGAGCACAGCCGGCGCCGACAGCGGCCTGGGTCTCTCGCCTACCAACGGCGGCTGTCGCGATCCTCGCTACACCGAGGTCTCGCGCTACTACGAACTGGAGCCCGGCACGGACTGCGGCACCTTCAACTTCCGCGGCTACCGCCCCATGTCCGTTTCCGTGGTCGTGGGCGACGAGGTCAATCAGCAACCCTATTCGCCCAGCCGCGGCCTGACGACCGAGCAGCCATACCAGAAGCACGAGATGCGCCTGCAGCTCTCGGCCCGCACCAAGATTGCTTCCGGCCTGCTGACCGGCCCCACTTCGACAGGCAAGGATTCGCTGTGGTTCGGCTATACCCAGCAGTCCTACTGGCAACTGTTCAACGGCGATATCTCGCGGCCCTTCCGCACCACCGACCACGAGCCCGAGGTGTTCTATGTCTACCCGACGGACGCCCAGCTGCCGCTGGGCTGGCGCTGGCGCTACTCGGGCATAGGCATAGCTCATCAGTCGAACGGCCAGAGCAACCCGCTGTCGCGCAGCTGGAACCGCTGGTATCTGATGACCGGGGCCGAGCTGGGCAACCGCTGGCAGCTGCATCTGAAAGCCTGGCAGCGCATGAAGGAGAGCGCGCTTGAGGACGACAACCCCCATATCCAGGACTACATCGGTCGTGGTGAAGTCAAGCTGGGCTGGAACGTCAACGAGCAGAACTATCTGGGCCTGACTGCACGCGGCTCGCTGGGCCAGGGCAAGGGATCCGGTCGTATCGAGTGGCTGCGCACCCTGGGCGAAGGCTGGAACGGCGGCAAGAGCAATCTGCGCCTGCATGTTCAGCTGTTCAGCGGCTATGGCGACAGCCTGGTCGACTACAACAACAAGCGCACGGTACTCAGCGTGGGCCTGAGCCTGCTGGACTTCTGAAGCCGGCCTGGTCCGCAGCCGCTGGGCCGAGCCGTGATTTACGCCAGAAAGCCAGAAGCCCGGGCCTGAGCCACCAGCAACTCGGTAAACCGCGCATAGCCTGCGGCATTGGCATGTACCTGATCGGCGCGCAAGGCACTATTGCCCAGCACCTCGCTCCAGGCATCGGCCAACAATGCCACCCGGTTGTCCTTGGCCAAGGTTTGGTAGATGGAGTGATCCTTCATGCGCCCCGTCAACGCTGCACTCAGGCTCAGCTCCGGCACGGCCACCAGCAGCACGGGCGTCACCCTGGCTTTGCACAGCTGCAGCATGCGCGTGATCTCGCCTTGCACAACTTGCTCGCTCCTGCGCTGCAGCCAGTCGTTGCCACCGGCGCACAGAATCGCCAACGATGGCCCGTGCTCATCGAGCAGCCCCGGCAGACGGTCCGCAATCTGTTTGCTGGTCTCGCCCGAAACACCGGCATTCACCACCTTCCAACCCGTGCGCTCAGCCAGCAGGGTGGGGTAGCTGGCATCTGCATTGGCGCCAACACCTTGCGTCAAGGAGTCTCCAAGCGCCAATACGGTAGCCCCGGCAGGAACGGCAGCGGCCTTGGGTGTCTTCTTACCACAGGCACTTAGCAGCATGGCGCCCCCCGTCAGCAATGCTGCGGCACGCATGCCTTGAAGAACATGGCGTCGGTACGGGTCAAATATCGGCTTCATGGCATCTCACAAAACAGCGGGCTTGCAACGGCTGGAGGGTAGCTCCTTGGGCGCGAGGATAGCTCAGCCTCCGCTGCCCCAATGCAAACCGCGCTGCACAGCGGTAAAACTGCAAAGCAGCAGCCGTAAAAAAAACCGCTGCGCCCAAGGCCCAGCGGCTATGCGTGCCCAGATTGCCAATCAGTCGGGCACGACTGCAGTCACCTCGATCTCCACCTTGGCCCGGTCCTCGATCAAGGCGGCCACCTGCACGGCCGTCATGGCCACGCTGAATGAACCAATCAGCTCGCGATAGGCCTTGCCGATCTCGGCCTGCTGCGCCAGATACTCCTTCTTGTCGGTGATATACCAGGTCATGCGCACGATATGTTCGGGCCTGGCTCCACCGGCCTGCAGCACCTCGACGATATTGTGCAGGGCCTGTCTGGCCTGCGCCGCGAGATCGTCAGTATGAAACCGGCCTTCGGCGTCCCAGCCTATCATGCCGGCCACATAGATCTGGCGGCCGCTGACGGCCACGCCATTCGCATATCCCTTGGGCCGGGGCCAGCCCGGAGGCAGCAGTACTTGCATGTTCAACTCCTGTTTTCTGTTGGATTGGATGAACTTTGCCAACGCTCGATTGCGTGGCGGATATGTTGCGGCGCAGTGATGGCCTGATGGGTTTGAAGACTGGTGAAGACCAGCACTTTCTGCGCCGTCACGCGCAGCTGTCCCTCAGGACCTGTGCAATCCACATCGAGCGTCAGCGAACGATTGCCCAGCTTGGCAACCGACAGGCCCAGACTCACGGTTTCACCCATGCGGGTGATGGCACGAAAGTCGCACTCCAGATGCACGATGGGCAGGCCCATCTTGTCCTTGTGCAGCATGTCCGCATAGCTCAGGCCCAGCGCCTGGTTGAACCAGTCTTCGACCAGCCCGTTGAACAGCACCAGATATTGGGGAAAGAAGATGATGCCCGCCGGATCGCAGTGCGCAAAACGAATCGGCACCTGCGTCACAAAGCGTTTTGAAGCCATTGCCACTTCATTCATACCCAAACAATTCCTTCAGCAAAATCTGCCTGCAGCGCTTTTCAATCAGGCGCATGCAGCTTTTAAAAACATAGCAATCAGGTTTGATGCAGGCGAAAGCGCTGCAACTTGCCCGTGGCCGTGCGCGGCAGTTGATCGACGAACTGTACGGCCCGTGGATATTTGTAGGGAGCGACCCGGCTCTTCACAAAATCCTGCAACTCCATGACCATGGCATCGCTGGCCATATGGCCGGCACGCAGCACCACAAAAGCCTTGACGATCTGGCCTCGCTCGCTGTCGGCCACGCCAATCACCGCGCATTCAGCCACAGAACCGTGCTGCATCAGGGCCTCTTCGACTTCGGGTGCAGCGATGTTGTATCCGGCCGAGATGATCATGTCGTCGGTGCGTGCCTGATAAACGAAGTAGCCGTCGACATCCATCAGATAGGCATCGCCCGTCAGATTCCAGCCCCGGCTCACATACTTGGTCTGACGGCTGTCGTTGAGATAGCGGCATCCCGTTGGTCCCTGCACGGCCAGCCTGCCCACGGTGCCGGGCGGTACCTCGACCCCCGCATCATTCACCACCTTGGCACGATAGCCGGGCACGGCCTTGCCGGTGGCACCGGGACGAGCCTCCTCTTCGCGGTGCGAGATGAAGATGTGCAGCATTTCGGTAGAACCGATGCCGTCAATGATTTCAATACCGGTCGCCCCCTTCCACAGCGCGCGTGTGGAGGCGGTCAAGGCCTCGCCCGCCGACACGCATTTGCGCAGCCGGGTGCGGCGGATGCGTTCGCCCTGCTGAGCCATCACACGGTAGGACGTGGGCGCCGTGAACACCACACTGGCACCAAATCGCTCAATACCATCGACCAATTGCACGGGGCCGGCTTTCTCCAGCAAGGCCATGCTGGCCCCGATGGACATAGGGAACAGCACCTGCCCACCCAGCCCGAAAGTGAATGCCAGCGGAGGACTGCCTATGAACACATCGTCGGCATTGGCACGCAGCGTATGCACGGGCCAGCAGGCGCAGACCGCCATCACATCGCGATGAAAATGCATGGTGGCCTTGGGCACGCCCGTGGTGCCCGAGGTGAAGCCCAGCAGGCAGGTATCGGTCGCTGCAGTTTCCACGGCCTGGAAGTCATCGCCCACCTGCTCCATCAGGCGCTCCAGTGCATCGGCTTCCACACTGTTGAAATAGCGCACGGCCTTGAGCGTGCTGGTTTTTTCCTGCGCACCCTGCACCTCGATGCGCAGCGCCGCATCGCACAGCGCATGGCTGATCTGCGCTATGTCGATGATGGTGGACAGCTCCTTGGCCCGCAGCAGCGGCATGGCGGCCACGGCAATGCCCCCGGCCTTGATGACGCCAAACCAGCAGGCCACCATCATGGGATTGTTGGGTGCGCACAGCAACACGCGGTTGCCCGGCTGCAGTCCCAGCTCCTGCGTCAGCACATTGGCGATGCGATTGGCCTTGAGCTGCAGATCCGCATAGCTCCAGCGCAGGCCTTCGGCCTGAATGCACAAACGGTCGCCGCGCCCCTCGCTCACATGTCTATCCAGCAGCTCCACGGCACAGTTCAGGCGCTCGGGGAACCTCAGCTCGGGCAGCTCGAAAATGAACTCGGGCTGCTGCTCGGGCGGTGGCAGGTTGTCGGCAGCAAAGGTATCGATATGCGCGGTGTACGACATGATTCCGATCTTTCAGGCAAAAACAGGATCAAACGCTTGATACAAAAGCGCCATCAGCTATGACTTTTGATAAGGTCACGCCCAATGATGAGCTGCTGCACCTCGGTCGCGCCTTCGTAGATGCGCAGGGCGCGAATCTCCCGGTAAAGGCGCTCCACAGGCTGCTCGCTGACCACGCCCAGGCCGCCCCAGATCTGCACGGCGGCATCGATCACCTGCTGGGCATTTTCCGTCGCCGTCATCTTGGCCATGGCGGCCTCCCGTGTCACGTTCTCGCCCTGGTCACGCAACCAGGCTGCGCGATAGGTCAGCAGCGCCGCACTGTCGATCTGCGTGGCCATCTGCGCCAGTTTGGCCTGGGTGAGCTGAAAATCAGCCAGCACGCCACCGAACATCTTGCGGCTGGTCGCGCGCTGCAATGCCTCATCCATGGCACGACGCGCAAAGCCCAACGATGCGGCGGCCACCGAGGTGCGGAACACATCGAGCGTGCGCATCGCCACCTTGAAGCCCTCGCCGGCCGCGCCCACGAGCTGGGCGGCAGGCACGCGGCAGTTCGAAAACTTCAAACGCGCCAGCGGGTGTGGCGCGATGACGTTGATGCGCTCGGCAATCTCAAAGCCCGGGGTGCCGGCCTCCACAATCAGTGCCGACAGACCACGCGAACCCGCAGCCTCGCCTGTACGCACAAAAACGACATAGAAGTCGGCAATCCCCCCGTTGGAAATCCAGGTCTTCTCGCCGTTGATGACATAGTGATCCCCTTCCAGCCTGGCCTCGCAGGCCATGGCCGCCACGTCCGAGCCGGCGTCGGGCTCTGACAGCGCAAAGGCTGAGATCGCATCGCCCCTGGCCACCAGGCTCAGATAGCGTTTTTTCTGCTCCTCGCTGCCCGCCAGAGAAATCGCCCCCGAGCCCAGACCCTGCATGGCAAACGCAAAGTCGGCCAGCCCGCTATGACGCGCCAGAGTCTCCCGGATCAGGCAGATGGCTCTGGTGTCGATCTGCTCTCCCGCACCGCCATAGGCCGTACCCGCAACCGCATGACGCAGCCAGCCGGCCTCGCCCAGGGCCTTGACCAGTTTGCGGCATTCGGCATCCACATCGGGGCCATGCGCATGCGCAATGTTCTGCCTTGCCCAGGCATCCAGCGACTGTGTCAGACGTGCGTGATGGGGCTCGAAAAAAGGCCACTTCAGATAGCTGGTGTCTGCCATGTCAGTTTCCTTGAAATACCGGTTTTTGCTTGGCGACAAACGCGTGATAGGCACGCGAGAAATCCTCGGTCAGCATGCACAGTGCCTGGGCCTGGGCTTCGGCTTCGATGGCCTGCTCAATCGTCATGGCCCATTCCTGGTGCAGCATGGTCTTCGTGATGCCGTTGGCAAAGCTGGGCCCGGCGGCCAGATCGGCGGCCAGCTTCTGCGCATCGGCCAGCAAGCTCTCGGGTTCACACAGACGGTTGAGGAAGCCCCAGCGTTCACCCTCCTCGCCGCCCAGGCTGCGTCCCGTATAGAGCAACTCACTCGCACGGCCCTGACCAATGATGCGCGGCAGCATGGCGCAGGCCCCCATATCGCAGCCCGCCAGCCCCACGCGGTTGAACAGGAACGCGGTCTTGCTGCGCGCAGTGCCAAGGCGCATGTCCGAGGCCATGGCCATGATGGCCCCAGCCCCCGCGCACACGCCATCGACTGCCGCAATGATGGGCTGCGGACAGGCTCGCATGGTCTTGACCAGCTCACCCGTCATGCGGGTGAACATCAAAAGCTCGGGGGCCTTGAGCGCGACCAGCGGACCGATGATTTCGTGCACATCACCGCCCGAGCAGAAGTTGCCGCCCGCGCCGACCAGCACCACGGCCTTTACATCCTGCGCCCACTTGAGCTGGTGAAACAGGTCGCGCAGTTCGGCGTAGGAATCAAACGTCAGCGGATTCTTGCGCTCCGGACGATTGAGAGTGATGGTTGCCACGCCAGCCTGCACCTGCCACTGGAAATGCGTGGCCCTATAGCCCGCCAGCTGCTTGTGATTGCCAGCTTGCAGCGCTGGATCGATTGCATATTCGCTCATGTCTGTCTCCAAAAATCCGGTTCACATGACTTCGCCACCAGCGACGGCTATGGCTTGCCCGGTAATACTTGATGCGCCTCGCCCACATAGCCACAGCACGGCGTCCGCCACCTCGTGCGGCTGTACCAGGCGGCCTTGGGGGTTGGATTTGACGAACTCGGCCATTGCCTGCTCTGGTGTGCGACCGGTCTTGGCTACGACGCGGTCAATGCTGGTTTTGACAATCTCTGTTTCGGTATAGCCGGGGCAGACGGCGTTGACGGTGATCCCGGTCTTGGCGTACTCCAGCGCCAGGGCTCGTGTCAGGCCCACCACGCCATGCTTGGCCGCCACATAGGCTGCGACATAGGCATAGCCCACCAAACCAGCCGTGCTGGCCACATTGACGATACGTCCCCAGCCCGTAGCGGACATGGCCGGCAGCACTTGCTGGATGCAGTGCATGGTGCCACTCAGGTTGACGGCCAGCATCTGCTGCCAATGCGCGGCATCCATCTTCATGAACGGTGCACTGCCGGCCTGACCTGCGTTGTTGATCAGGATACTGATGGCACCTTGCGCAGCCACTGCCTTTTCAAACGCCGTTTTCACCTGTGCTTCATCCGCCACATCGGCCAGCACCATCCGGCATTGACCGGGATGTTCTTCCACCAGTTTTTGCAGCGGCTCAGCGCGACGCCCCAGCACCGTGACGCGAGCGCCCTGCGCCAGCAACTGGCGTGCAATCGCCTCGCCAATGCCTTGGCCCGCGCCCGTCACCAGCGCATGTTGATGTTGATCGTTCCGATCGCCTGTCATTGAGTTCTCCATCGCTCACGAAACTGGCGCGAACCGCCCCTCGGACACCAAGGAAGAGCCGCCCCACGCCACGGGTGTCGCCCCCTCCCATAGCGCGCAGCGTGTGGAGAGTGGGGGGAAGGCGCGCAGCGACTCAGGGGGCGCTTCATTTCAAGGCCTTTTCGCGCTCGAACAGGGCTTCCATCTGGCGCTTGCCTTGGAAGTATTGTTTGGGCCAGACGATAGGCGTGTAGCCTATCTTGGCGGCCTCGGTCAGCGTCCAGGCCGGATTGGCCAGATGCGGTCTGGCAATCGCACACAGATCGGCACGTCCTGCAGCAATGATGCTGTTGGCATGGTCGGCCTCGCTGATCGCGCCCACGGCCATGGTCGCAATACCGGCCTCTTGTCGGATGCGGTCTGCAAACGGGGTTTGATACATGCGGCCGAACACCGGCTTTTCGAGCTTGCTGACCTGCCCCGATGAGCAGTCGATCAGATCGGCACCTGCGGCCTTGAAGGCCTTGGCAATCTGTACCGCATCTTCGGGCGTGATGCCGCCAGGCACCCAGTCATGAGCCGAGATACGCACGGACATGGGCTTGTCCTGCGGCCAAACGGCGCGCATGGCCTTGAACACTTCCAGCGGGTAGCGCAAGCGGTTTTCCAGGCTGCCGCCATATTCATCGCTGCGCTGATTGGTCAGCGGCGAGATAAAGCCCGACAGCAGATAGCCGTGCGCACAGTGCAGCTCCAGCCAGTCCACGCCTATGTCGGCCGCCATTTGCGCAGCATGCACAAACTGCTGCAGCACCTCATCCATGTCGGCGCGTGTCATGGCCCTGGAGATCTGGCTCACTCCCTGCAGATATTGCTGCTCCGACGCTGCCATGACGGGCCAGTTGCCCTGCTCCAGCGGCAGATCCGTACCTTCCCAGGCCAGCCGCGTCGAGGCCTTGGCACCCGCATGGCCGATCTGCATGGCGAACTTGGCATCGGTGTTGGTGTGAATCCAGTCGCTGATGCGTTTCCAGGCCTGCTTTTGCTCAGCGCTATAAGTACCTGGGCAGCCGGGCGTGATGCGCCCCTCGGGGCTGACACAGGCCATCTCGGCAAACACCAGACCGGCGCCACCAAGCGCACGCGCCCCCAGGTGAACGAGGTGAAACTCACCAGGCACGCCATCAACCGCAGAGTACTGCGCCATGGGAGAGACCACGATACGGTTCTTCAGCGTGATGCCGCGCAGGGTATAGGGCAGGAACATGGGCGGCGGCGCCTTGGCATCGACCGCGACACCGTTTCTTTCGGCCAGCCATTTCTCATAACCACCAAGCCACTGCGCATCACGCAGGCGCAGGTTTTCATGGCTGATGCGCTGACTGCGCGTGAGCATGGAATACATGAACTGCTCGGGCTCCAGCTGGTCGCAATAGCGCTGGCCGCAGACCTCGAACCACTCCATCGCATTCCAGGCCGCATTCTGAATGCGCAGCGTCTCAACGCGACGCGCTTCCTGATAGGCCGCCAGCACCTCGGGAATATGCGCAGCCGCATCACCCCGCTGCTTGAACTGGCGTGCCAGCTCGATCGCATCCTCGATCGCCAGCTTGGTTCCTGAGCCAATGGCGAAATGTGCCGTATGCACGGCATCGCCCATCAGCACCACATGGCTGCCCTTGCGGTTTTTCAACCACCACTGATCGCAGACCACGCGCTGAAAGTTGATCCAGGCCGAACCGCGCAGATGGCGGGCATTGGTCATCAGTTTCTCGCCCTGAAGATTGTCCGCGAACAACTTTTCACAGAAGGCAATGGACTGCTCTTGATCGGCGGTGTCGAGACCGCTGGCTTTCCAGCATTCCTCCGTGGTCTCCACGATGAAGGTCGAGGTCTTGTCGTCGAACTTGTAGATATGCGCCTGAAACCAGCCATGTGGCGTGCGCACGAAATCAAAGGTGAATGCCTCGTAGACCTTGTTCGTCCCCAGCCAGATATAGCGATTGGGGCGGGTGACGATATCGGGCTTGAAGATGTCGGCGTACTTGCTGCGGATGCGCGAGTTCACACCATCGCAGGCAATCACAAGGTCGGCATCCGGATAGTCCTCGTCGCTTTGCACATCGGTCTCGAACACCAGGTTCACACCCAGCTGTTCGCATCGTGCTTGCAGGATATTGAGCAGATGCTTGCGGCCAATCCCCACAAAACCATGTCCTCCGGAGCGAATCTTGCGCCCTTTGAACAGCAACTCGATATCGTCCCAATGGTTGAAAGCCTGCTCGATCTGCGCGGCTGTCACCGGGTCCCAGTCGCGCATATTGTCCATGGTGGCATCGGAGAAAACCACGCCCCAGCCAAAGGTGTCGTAGGGCTTGTTGCGCTCCACCACCGTCACCTCATGCTCAGGGCTCATCTGCTTCATCAGCAAAGCGAAGTACAAGCCGGCGGGGCCACCACCTATGCAGACAATTTTCATGACAGTGATCCGTTCCTGGCTTTTGAAAAATTACTTTATATCTAAATTATTAATGCATGAAATTTTCACTAGAATCCGGCCAAACCCTGAACCCAAAGCACGTTAGTTTGCGCACCATGCCAACCATGGCCCAACACAATCCGGATTTCTCCATCGACATGCCCGAAGCCCCGGGACGCGAGGCTGGCCTGTCCCACTCCGACCATCAGGCCGTGCGCCTGTGGCTTCGCCTGCTGACCTGCAGCACACAGATCGAGCAAGTCATTCGCAGCCAGCTACGCACAGAGTTCGGCACGACCTTGCCTCGTTTTGACTACCTGGCACAACTCAGCCGCTTTCCCAAAGGTCTGCGCATGAAGACCCTGTCGGAATATCTGATGGTGACCGGCGGCAATGTGACCGGACTGACCGATCAACTGGTGGCCGAAGGCTGGGTGGAACGCGTGGCTGACGAGGAAGACCGCCGCTCCATGATCGTGCGCCTGACCCGCTCGGGCAAAAAGCAGTTCAAGGCCATGGCTGCCGCGCATGAGCTATGGCTTGAGCAGTTGCTGACTCCACTGGGCAGCAAAAACGCCAGCGATCTGTATGAACAACTGGGCAAGCTCAGACAGGTGCTGAGCTCGCCAGAAAGTGCCTGAGCCCGAAAAAACACCGTTTTGTGACAATTTCATGGAAAATGTCCTGCACGCAGTCCTGCGTGACACAGGCTTGGGGGCATGGTTCATGGATTTACTGCATCTGCGATATCGGCTCAAGTCCGGGTTCTACTATCTCTACGACATGCGTGATGCGCCCAACGCCATCACGGGAGAGCGCCCCTATCGCCTCAAGACCGAGCTGGTCGCCATCGCGTTTGACCGAATCACAGGCCGCGTGCACCAACATGGTCACCCCACCCGCATTCACTCCTGGGCCATTGGCACGCAACGCCGTCTGCGCATGGCAGGAGACTGGGAAGGCGCAAACCGGCTGGTCGTGGTCTCCGGGCCGCTGCCCGAAGAAGAAATCAACAAATGCCTGAGCGTGCAAGGCTATTGCCGCTGGATGCTGATGCGTCTGGCCAGCATGCCGCATGGCAAATTTGCAGCCCATCGTGCAGGCAGCCGCAGCAGCTGGCAAAGACGTGAATCCGGCCAGCAGCGCCGTGCGGCCTGACCTCCAGTCAAACTTCCTTCCAGCGCTTATTGATCAATCACATAGCGCTATCAAATCAGGAATCAGCATCTTCAGCGGAATTGTCATCCGCCTCGGCCACTTCGGGCATTTTCACAATCGTCACCGGCAGCCGACTGTGCCTGGCCACCTCGCGTGAGACCGAGCCGATCAGAATGCTGCCCAGGCCGCTCTGGCCCGTGGCACCGATGATGATCTGATCGCATTCATTGCTCTCGGCAATATCGATCAGGGTATTGGCCTCTTCGCCCAGGCTGATCTCCACTTCATAGGAGGCCCCGGCCTCCTTGAGAAGATCCTGTGCAGGTGCCACCAGATCCATGCCGGCTTCGATGCTGGCGTTGGCGATCAGATCTGAATCTGTGGTTGCAAGCTCCAGCAGCGTGGCTTCCTTCTGCACATGAGCTATCACAAAGTGAGCATCCAGTCCGCTCTGCAAAAGCTTGATGCCGTGGCGTACGGCCTCAAGTGCGACATCCGATCCATCCACCGCAATCATGATCTTGAGCATGGCAACCTCCTGTTCGTCTTGCGCACCAGTGTAGGCCCAGGCTGCAAAGACGGGTTGCGAATCTGGGGCAAGCACCGGCTATTGCAGCAGTGCTTGCGGGCATCTGGGAAAATAGCAGGCTATGCTGCAGTTTGACCTTCTCAAGACCGACCCGACCAGCCACGCGCGCCGTGGCACCTTGACGCTTAATCACGGCAAGGTCCAGACCCCCATCTTCATGCCCGTGGGCACCTATGGCACCGTCAAGGGCGTGATGCCGCGCAGCCTCGAAGAAATGGGCGCACAGATCATCCTGGGCAACACCTTCCATCTGTGGATGCGTCCAGGCCTGGACATCATGAAGTCCTTCGGCGGTCTGCACGACTTCGAGAAGTGGGACAAGCCCATACTGACCGACTCGGGGGGCTTCCAGGTCTGGTCGCTGGGTGCTATGCGCAAGATCACCGAAGAAGGCGTGCATTTCCAGAGCCCCGTGAACGGAGACAAGCTGTTCATGTCGCCCGAGGTCAGCATGCAGATCCAGACGATTCTGAATTCGGACATCGTCATGCAGCTCGACGAGTGCACGCCCTACGAAACCAACGGCAAGAAGACCACCGAAGCCGAAGCGCGCAAGTCCATGGAGATGAGCCGTCGCTGGGCCAAGCGCTCCAAGGAGGAGTTCCAGCGCCTGGAAAACCCCAATGCCTTGTTCGGCATCGTGCAGGGCGGCATGTACACCAATCTGCGCGAGGAATCGCTGCAGGGTCTGCTGGAAATCGATTTCCCCGGCTATGCCGTGGGTGGTGTCTCCGTGGGCGAGCCCAAGGACGAAATGCTGGAGATCATGGCCCACACGCCGCATCTGCTGCCCGCCAACAAGCCGCGCTACCTGATGGGCGTTGGCACACCCGAAGACCTGGTGCAAGGCGTGGCCGATGGCGTGGACATGTTTGACTGCGTGATGCCTACCCGCAATGCACGCAACGGCACCATCTTCACGCGCTACGGCGATCTGAAGATCCGCAACGCTCGTCACAAGGTGGATCACCAGCCCATAGACACCACCTGCACCTGCCATGCCTGCGCGGGCAAGAGCGGCGTGAGCTGGGACGATGGCGGCCGCGAAGGCTTCAGCCGCGCCTATCTGCACCATCTGGACCGCTGCGGCGAGATGCTGGGCCCCATGCTCACCACCATCCACAATCTGCACTATTACCTGAACCTGATGCAGGAAATCCGCAACGCGCTGGACGCAGGCAGCTTTGCCCAGTTTCGCACCCAGTTCAAGGCCGATCGCGCACGCGGGGTCTAAGCCTTCGACTCCATCTGCTGCAGCAGAACACAAAAAAGCCAGAGCCAGTCTCTGGCTTTTTTGCTTTCAGATTTCACCATTGAAACCTTCAATTGAAAAATTTCGTCAATTGCCCACTGCAATGCAGCGTAAGAGGCCGATTTTCTGTATGTTTTTGTTAAAACATCAGCACATTGGGCGACAACAACCGGCATCTTTGGCGATTGGCATCGAAATCCACCAACAGCCACTGAACAGCACGACACGAAACGCTCGCGGCATCCCCCTCCATGACCGAAGCTTCCTCACCCAAGCAAACGCCTTCGCTACAGACCACCGCCACCCAGGCATGGACGGTCGCGCTCGCCCTGGGATGCATGGTGTTCGTGGCAGCCTTACTCGGTATCCTGGGACGTCCTTTGGGGTTTTTCTCGGCGATCTGGCCAGCCAACGCGCTCTTGTTGGGGGTGCTTCTGCACAAGCCTGGCTGGCTGCGTCCTGGCTCGATCCTGGCGGTCTCGGCAGGCTATATCGCTGCGGATCTGCTGACAGGCAGCCGGCTCGATGTGGCGATCCTGCTGAGCATGGCCAATATGGCGGGCGTCGGAATGGCCTGGGCGCTGATGCACAGGCAAAGCCGCGCCACCTTGTTCATGCAACGCCAGTCTTCCGCCTTGCTGCTCTTTGTCGGCAGCGGCATGGGCGCACTGGCAGCAGCAATACTGGGCGGGCCGGTGGTGACTGCCGTGTTCGGAACACCGCACTGGCAGGCTTTCTCCATGTGGTTGAGCAGCGAGTGGCTGAACTACATGACATTTTTACCCATTGTTCTGGCCTGGCCGACACGCAAGCAGCCTGCACCGAACTGGACCGAGCCCTCCCCCATGCGCCGCGTCCTGCCTTTGCTGTCTGTCATTGCGCTGGAGGCCATCAGCTACTGGATCAAAGGTCCCGGCTCGCTGGCGTTCTCGCTGCCGGCTCTCATATGGTGCGCGCTGAGCTATCGCATCTTCAGTCTGACGCTGATCACGGCAGCACTTTGCCTGAGCAGCATCATCTTCATTTCGCTTGGCACGCTTGAATTCACACCCGCTCATTTTCTCGAAACGCTGTCATTTCGCGTGGGGCTATGCATGCTGGTGCTGGGCCCGCTGGCGGTGGCCGGATCGCATATGGCTCGCAACGAGCTGATGCAAAAGCTCAGTCATGCCGTCAACCACGACTTTCTGACCGATATGCTGGCACGCGGTGCCTTCATGAAGCAGGGGCAAAGAATACTGGAGCGTTGCCGCCAGGATGGCCAGCCCTTCGCCATTCTGATGCTGGATCTCGACCACTTCAAACAGATCAACGACAGCTTCGGCCATGCGGGAGGCGACCAATTGCTGCGCAGCTTCAGCCAGACCCTGAGCCAGGTGCTGCGCGCTCAGGACATCGTGGGCCGTATGGGAGGCGAGGAATTCGCCGTGGCCCTGCCCAAGGTGGACGCAACCGCTGCGCAGGAGATCGCCAAGCGCATCAACCGCGCCATCCGGGAGCTGCGCGTGCCCATGAATGACAAGACGATGAGTGCCACGGTCAGCATTGGCCTGGTCCATACCGCAAGCCTGCAAGCGCATCAAAGCCTGGACCTGCTGCTGCAGCAGGCAGACCAGGCTTTGTATGAGGCCAAGGCCGCCGGGCGCGATCGCGTCAGTTCACAGCTTTGCTGAGCGCGACACGCCGATAGCCCGGCCCAAGGTCATCCGGGCTCGCCGGACCCGGAGGCGAGCGGTGCTGCCTCCGCCGCATCGGGACGCGGCAGCATCTTGCCGGCCGCAGTGCCGCAGCTATGACAAAAGCGTGAGAACGCGCTCTTGCGGGTATTGCAGCTGCCGCAATGGTCGAACAGACCGATACCGCAATGGGGGCAGAAGTCGATCTCGGTGTTCTTGAGATCCACTGGGCGCTCGCAGCCCGGGCACACATTCTTGGACAGACGCTCCAGCGCCACGTCATAGCTCAGCTCCTCACGGCGCTGCTCTTCGGGCAAGGACTCCTGCAGCTTCTGTTTTTCCAGATAGCGGTTGAGCGCCAGAATGGCATAGCGCCCCAGCAATACCGTCACCAAAATGCCTACGATATAGCGCACATAGCCGCCGTAGTCGGGCAGATAAGGCACCAGCTCGACAAAGAAGGCGAACAGCGCAAAAAAGATAAAACCCCAGACAAATGGCCACCAGGTGCTCTTGCGCTTCTTGGCGAACAGCCAGCCCGCCACGCCCAGCAGGGGCAAGGTGATGGCCAGGCGGAACAGAAACACGCGCAGCTCGCTGGCTCGCATGGCGGCTTCGTACTGAGGATAGGCCTGCTCGCGCAGATTGCTCATCTCCGCCTCGGCGTTGGAGACTGCCTGATTGGCCTCCAGATGGGTCTGGGCCTCTTTCTCGCGCTCCTGGCGGGCCTTGTCCTCAGCCTGCTTGAGCTCGTCCAGCGCCTTGCTGCGTGCGACCAGCTCGGCGTCCTGCTCGGGGCGCTCTGTCGCACGGCGGGTCGCCACCCAGTTGTCAAAGGTGTCGCGCGCCGACTGGTAGCGCGCACGCTCGGCGTCGAACTTGAGCTGAGCCCTGTCCAGTGCCTTCTGGGTCATGCCGGCCGTCTTCTGGGCCTTGTCGATTTCGGCCCGCACACGTTGTGCATCGGCCTGCGGAATAAAGGACTCCACCTCCAGCGAGCGATCAGGCTGCGGCAGATTGCCCACCACCAGCCCACCCAGACCGATCAGGAAGAAGGCAAACACCAGCGCCACCAGCCAGAGGCCGCGGCGAAACCATTTCTCGGGCAAACGCAGAGACTTGCTCATTTTCAATTACTCCAAAAACGTAGCGCCATGCGCATACTCAGCAAGGCCTTGAAGCCAAAAAGGCTCAAACTCACTGCACGGTACGCACGGCCGATGCCAGTTGCGTGCGCTGCAACCACTGGGTCACGGAGTCCACCGTCACCGTCTCGATGCGGCTGGCAAAGCGCTTTTCATTCGGATGATCGTCAAACGCGATATTGGCAGCCGTCATGCGCCCGCCCAGTCGCGAGAACGCCCGGATGATGAGCGCGCTGGGCTCATAGCCCTTGGACTGCAACCAGGCCTGAGCCTGTGCGCGGTTCTGAATCGCCGCCGGCTCCATGGCGGCTGCCAGCGTCTCGGTCGCCCATTGGTTCGACTGCTGGTATTTGCTGCTCCAGACATAGCTGACCATGCTGTAGGGCTCGTTTTGCAGGCGCAGCACCGTGGGAGCGCTCAAGAACTTGAGCAGGGCCTGCTGCACCGCTGGTGTCGGGATCTGGATGGCGGCTTCGTAACGCCACATATCGTCAAGAAAGAACTCGCCCAGGCCCTGGCGATAGATATGGCCGGAGGCAGTGCCGCACTCGTTGAGCTTGTGGGCCACGCGCCAGGGGCCGGCGGGCGTTCTGTAGGCCCAGCCATAGTGCGAGTACTTGAGATCGTATTTGCTCAAGTCCTGCCCTTGCCGAGCCAGCAGCACGACCTGGGTACCGTTCTTCTGAAACTCGGCATCCAGCGCCTTGGCGGTGCGCGCGGCCAGATTCAGCCCCTTGGCCATCACATCGGCGGTCAGCGGACGGTTTTCACAGCTGCGGCCAGCCTCTGCCGAGCCTGCCCAGGCAATCAACGCAGCGCCCAGCGCCAGCGCCACAGGGCCGGGGATGGGCATGCCGGCGCGTCGAGCGGGCGCCATGGCTTGTACAACGCTTGTCGCGTCCTTGATCATGCGAGCCTCCAGTTTCTTGAATTACAGACGCTCGTTGTGCATCAGCGCCTTGCCGATTTCGTTGGGGATGAAGGCCAGCACCTTGCCTGCCGTGGACAGAATCACGCCGGCCGCCGTGGCGCTGGTCTGCACCACCGTGCCCACGCCGACCGACAGGGCTCCTGCAGCCTGGCCAGAGACCTTGACCACGGCCGAAGTGCCGTCGGCCACATTCTTGAGCACATAGGTCACGCCTGTGGCACTGCTTTCCACGGCCTCAACGATCACGGATGCACCTGCCGCCGACAGAAACAGGGGTATTGCCACGACTTCCTCCGAAGCGCCACCCGATGCCGCTGCAACCACCGATGCCACAGGCAGGGCCGACAACACCAGAGAGGCTTCGCTCTGGGCGTGGACCGCACTGCCGCCCAGCAATGCAAAGGCCGCGCCCAGGGCGCACAGGCTGTTGCGAAGAGGACGGATAAAGGTCAGGACGTTGATCACAAATGGCTCCCAGTGGTTGTTGAAATGGGCCGCGATTTGCATGCGGCGACGAACGAATCATCCATGCGCCCGAAACTTCGGCCCTGTGTTTTGTCAAAATCAGCAAGCGGCAGGTCTCGCAGTATCGCAAAGTGATACTCCCCGCCCGCTGCCAGCGCTCAAACCAGTTGCAGCTTGCACATCTTGCCCCCACTCCCGCGCCCACAACTTTCAAAAATCATCAGGCAATCCATGCGGCTTCACTCTCAGACCTTCGCCCTGCACAAACCTTCACGCCGGCAAAGCCGGCTTGCTGCAGCGCTCGCCACGGCCATGTCCACGCTAGCAGTCTCTGCACTGGCGCAGGGCAGCAGCATTCCCGCTTTTTCGCAGATGCCGCAGGGCCCTCTGGGAGGGCCCTGGCACTTTGCCACCCTGCCCAACAAGAACCCGACGGCATTCAATGTGGTGGACCAGGATGGCGGGCATGTGTTGCGCGTGAGCACACAGGACGCCTACGGCAATATGGTTCACACGCTGCACCTGACTGCTTCGCCCGATCTGCAACTGCAGTGGCGCTGGCGCGTGGATCAGCTGATCGACAAGGCCGACATCAAAACCAGGGCCGGCGACGATGCTGCGCTCAAGCTCTGCATATCATTCGACTTTGACAAATCGCAGCTGAGCTTTGGTGAACGGGCCAAGCTGCGCCTGGGCAGAATCAGCACCGGAGAGGATATTCCGGCCGAGACGCTGTGCTATGTCTGGGACAACAAGCAGCCCGTGGGCTCGGTTCTGCACAATGCGTTCACGCATCGCATGCGCTATATCGTGCTGCAAAGCGGCAGCACGCACAAAGGCCAGTGGGTAACGGAACAGCGCAATCTGATGTCCGACTATCTGCAAGCCTTTGGCGACGAGTCCCAGGCCATGCCCACCATCATCGGCGTCACCGTCTCGGCGGACTCGGACAACACCCATGGCGAAGGACTGGCCTACATGGGTGATATCCGGCTCCTGCCCTGATCATCCAGCCTCAACGCCGGAGCAAATCCGCCACGTTCTGCTGCAGCAGGGCCGGCGTGACAGAGGCAGCCGCCACGGGCTCGCCCACTTCCAGCCCCACACGATTGAACAGGCCGCGGCGCAGCGGCTTGACCATGGCCACATTCCTGCCGCCGCGCGACTCGATGCGGCTGAAGTAGGAGCCCCAGAGATTGGTCAGCGCCATGGGAATGACGGGAACCTGCAGGCCGTCGTCTCGCGCGTGGTCGAGAATCTTCATGATGCCGCCCTTGAACGGCTGCAGCTGGCCGTCAGAGGTGATGCCGCCCTCGGGGAAGATGGCCAGCAGGTCGCCCTCGCGCAGCACCTCCGCGGCCCGCGCGAACGCGGCTTCATAGGTTGCCGGGTCCTCCTTGTGCGGCGCGATCGGGATCGCCTTGGCCAGCTTGAACAGCCAGCCCAGCACCGGCGTCTGGAAGATGCGGTGATCCATCACGAAGTGAATGGGGCGTGGGCTGGCCGCCATGAGCAAGATGGCGTCGACAAAGCTCACATGGTTGCAGACCAGCACGGCCGCGCCATCGCGCGGAATATGCTCGTCGCCACGCACCTTGAAGCGGTAGACAAAGTGGGTGATGACCCAGGCCACAAAGCGCAGCAGATATTCGGGCACCAGCAGGAACACATAGAGCGCCACGATGGCGTTGGCAATGCCGGTGATCAGAAACACCTGGGGAATGCTGCAACCTGCGGCCAGCAAGGCACCGGCCAGCACGGCCGAGGCGATCATGAACAGCGCGTTGAGGATATTGTTGGCCGCGATGATGCGCGCGCGGTGCGTGGGCTGGCTGCGCATCTGGATCAGCGCATACATGGGCACGCTGTAGATGCCCGCCGACAGCGCCAGCAGGCCCAGATCCAGCATCACGCGCCAGTGTTTGGCCTCGCCAAAAAAGGCGCTCACACCCATCAGCTCGGAGGGCGGCAGCGCGCGCGTGGCAAAGAACAGATCAATCGCAAACACGCTCATGCCAATCGCGCCCAGCGGCACCAGGCCGATCTCCACCTGGCGACGGCTGAACACTTCGCACAGCAGCGAGCCGATACCTATGCCCACCGAGAAGATCACCAGCAGCAGCGATGCCACATGCTCGTCGCCATGCAGCACCTCCTTGGCAAAACTGGGGAACTGCGAGAGAAACACCGCGCCGAAGAACCACATCCAGCTGATGCCCAGCAGCGAGCGGAACACCACGGGCTGCTGGCGTGCCAGCTGGAGGTTGCGCCAGGTTTCGGTGAACGGGTTCCAGTTGATGACCAGGCCCGGATCGGTCGCGGGCGCGTGAGGAATGAACTGCGCGCAGATGCGGCCCACGACCGCGACGGCCACGCAGGCCATGGCGACCTGCATATGACCGACCTCGGGCACGGCGATCAGCAGGCCGCCAGCGACCTGACCGAGCAGGATGGCGACAAAAGTGCCCATCTCCACCATGCCGTTGCCGCCCGTGAGTTCGCGGTCGTTGAGCACTTGGGGCAGATAGGCGAACTTGACGGGGCCGAACAGCGTGGAGTGCAGCCCCATGAGGAACACGCACAGCAGCAGCACCGGCACATTGGCCTGGACAAAGCCCCAGGCCGCAATCAGCATGATGGCGATCTCGAGGTTCTTGACCAGACGGAACATGCGGGTCTTGTCCCACTTGTCGGTCAGCTGACCCGAAGTGGCCGAAAACAGCAGATAAGGCAGGGTGAACAGCGCACCGATCACCAGGCCGGCCATGGAAGGCGGCAGCCAGGAGACGCTGAGCTGATAAGTGACCATCACCGTGAAGGCGAACTTGAAGAGATTGTCATTGCCCGCACCGGCAAACTGCGTCCAGAAAAACGGCGCAAAGCGGCGCTGGCCCAGCAGGGCGAACTGGTTGGGGTGGGCATGCTGCGGTGCAGCGGCGGCCGTATGCACGGTCGGCGTGGAATTCATGGATCTCTCCCTGTGGCGCTGCAGGCATTGTGCCAACTTGCCCGGATCTTTTTGTAGGTTTTATGCCGCTGATGCTTGATGAACATGCGCCCGCCGCTATGAATATTACGACTCACGCCACTGCTTCAAGGCACGCAGCACAGGCCACGCGGCGGCCGCGGCCATCCAGTGCTTGAGGCTGTGGCCGGAGACTGCCTGCGTGGTCACATCGAACACATCGCCGTCCGACCGCTCCAGCAGCTTGGCAACGAGGTACAGACCGATCACCCAGCCCAGCTCCACGGGCAGCGCGTGACGACGCGGCGCCACAAAGGCCAGCCACAGGAGAGTCAGCATGCCGCCGCCTTGCACCAGCACCCAGGGCAGCACATTGCTGGTCTGCACCCAGACCGCCACGCTGGCAGGTGCGGCCACCAGCAATACTCCGGCAGTGATGCGGGCGCTGATGTCGTCAATGCGCGTCTGTACCGCCAGGCCCAGCAAGCCGGCGAAAGCCAGGCCCATGCCCAGCCGATCCCAGACCAGGCTCGAATCCTGCGGTGCCCAGTGATAGTACGCAGACCCTGCCCCCGAGCACAGCAGGCCCGTGAAGAACAGGGCGCACAGGGCACGCGCCGTGCCATTGAGCTTCTGGTAGTCGGCACGGGCCAGTGCGACCCAGCCCGCCAGTCCCGCCAGCACAAACCCCAGATTGCTCAACACATCGGCCGCATGCGGCAAGCCCAGCCAGCCGCGCCGGTCGGCAAAGGCGTGGTAGTGCTCGGGCTGAGCCATGCCAGGCATCAGCAGCGCCAGCGTGAACAGCAAGGCCATGCTCCCGAACAAGGCAAAGCGCTGCTCCAGCGTGCCCGAGGTCTCGGGGTTCGTCATTTCCACGGTCGTGATCGATGAGGTATGCAGTTGCATGGCGCTTCCTTGTGTGAATGCCGCGCAGTATGGAAATCCGCCGAAGCAGCGGCATCAATCTTCTAAACTTGCGCCATATCGCTGCACTGCCAGTACTACCAATCGATACCATGAGCACGACTGCCGATCTCGTCACCGCCATCAAGAAAGAACTCAAGGCCGCGCAGATGACCTATGCCGACCTGGCCCAGGCCATAGGCATGGCCGAATCCAGCGTCAAGCGCATGCTGGCCAAGGGCGACATGCCGCTGTCGCGCATCGACGAGATCTGCCGCGCCCTGCACCTGGACTTTGCCGATCTGGCGCGCAATGTGGCCGACAGCCGGCCGCTGCTGCAGCAGATCACGCGCGAGCAGGAGATTGCCGTGGTTGCCGACCGCAAGCTGCTGCTCACGGCGATCTGCGTGCTCAGCCAGTGGACGCTGGAGCAGATCGTCGCCACCTACCGCATCAGCGAGCCCGAGGGCATAGGCTATCTGGCGCAGCTGGACCGCATCGGCATCATCGAGCTGCGTCCTGGCAACCGCTACAAGCTGCGCCTGGCCAAGACCTTCCGCTGGCAGACCAACGGCCCGGTGATGGACTTCTTCCGTGAGAACGCCGTGCTGGACTATTTTGGCGGCACTTTTGCCGGCGAGGACGAGACCATGCTGCTGGTGCATGGCTCCATCGCCCCCAGCCTGGCGCCCAGCTTCGTGGAGCGCATTCAGCGCATCGGTCAGGACTTTTCACAGCAGCATCTGCAGGATCAGCGCCTGGGCCCCAACAAGATCGAGGGCTACACCCTGGTGCTGGGCATGCGCAAATGGGAGCTGCCCGCCTTTGCGGCCTTGCGCCGGTAGACCTTCACTCCCAAATATGTAGCTAAATGCGCTTGCTGTATCTGCATCAGCCGGCTGTTTTATACATTCTTCACCAAACAGACACACAAGATTGCAAGACTTCGCACAGCGGCAACCCACGGTTGACGCTGACCTTCCAACATGGAGCCCAAGGGATGCCTGGACCCACAGACAGCCCGCTACCCATGAAGGAGGCGTATATGCTGACAATCCGCAACACCATCCACACCGTCGCTGCCGCAGGCGCACTCGCCTTGCTGGGCTTTGCCGGTAGTGCACAGGCCCAAAGCGCTTACTGGGCGGGTGCCAGCCAGGGTGCCTATGTGAACGTGCAGTTCAACGCACCGCCCCCGGTCCGCTATGAAGCCGTGCCCGCTCCGCGCCGTGGCTATGTCTGGGCTCCTGGTTACTGGGAGCCGCGCGGCCACCGCCATGTCTGGCGCGCCGGCCACTGGGTGCAGAACCGCCCCGGCTATGTGTACCGCCAGCCCGTCTGGGTGCAGCACGGCAACCGCTGGGACTACCGCGCCAGCCGCTGGGACAGGGATGGCGACGGCGTGCCCAACCGCCATGACCGCAACCCCCACAACCCCTATCGCCGCTAAAAGCCTGTTGAAGCTTTAAGCCCTGATCGCTCCCTCCGCTGGCCCTCCGAGTCATCACTTTCCAGCGGATTTCAGCCCATATCTCGCAAGAGATCTGGGCTTTTTTTGCATTAACCCCACAAGCTTAATGCTGCATAAGCATATAGAAGCAAATCATTAAATTACGGACACAATTCACAGCATTCAAGGTTCCTCTGGACAAGTCCCATCATGCGTTTGCTGCCCCGTTTCATCTCCGGTCTTGTTGCCACAACGGCGGCCGCCGCCCTGCTTCCCCTGTCCAGCCAGGCGGCCGACCCCGGCGCCGCCAGCTATCCGCATCAGCCCATCACCATGATCATGGGCTTCAACGCAGGCTCGGGTGTGGACGTGATCGGCCGTGTGGCGCAGGAGCCGCTGGGCAAGATTCTGGGCCAGCCTGTCATCATTGACTACAAGAGCGGCGCCGCCGGCAATATCGGCAGCGAGTTCGTGGCCCGCGCCAAGCCCGATGGCTACACCATCTACTTCGGCACCGCCGCCACCCACGGTAGCAATGCCGCGCTGTACAAGAAACTGCCCTTCGACGTGGAGGCCGACTTTGTGCCCGTCGCACCGCTGGTGGACGTGGCCAATGTGCTGACCATCAATCCCAATGTGATCAACGTCAAGAACCTCAAGGAGTTCGTTGACGAGGTCAAGGCCCATCCCGGCAAGTACAACTACGCCTCGACCGGCAATGGCGCAGGCACCCATATGGCGTTTGCCGAGTTCAACTCGCGTCTGGGCCTGGACATGGTGCATGTGCCCTACAAGGGCGGCCCCGAAGCCATCACCTCGGTGCTGCGCGGCGAGACCTGCTGCATCATGAACCAGGTGCAGACCGTTCTGAGCCACTACAAGGCCGGCAAGGTGCGCCTGCTGGGCGTGACCACGGCCAAGCCCGTGGAAGCCGTCAAGGAAGTACCCACCATTGCCGCCAGCGGCCTGCCGGGCACCAAGGGCTTCAACAGCTCCATCTGGTTCGGCATCTTCGCGCCCAAGGGCACGGACCCGGTCATCGTCAAAAAGCTCAACCTGGCCGTCAACGACGTGCTCAAGCAGCCCGAGGTGCGCGAGCGCTTTGTCTCCCAGGGCAACACCATCCGCGAAGAGACACCCGAGCAGTTCAAGAAGACCGTGCATGAAGATCGCATCAAATGGGCCAAGGTGGTCAAGGATGCCAAGATAAGTATTGACTAACACCCCCTGAGCGGCCCTGCCGCGTCCCCCCCTCTCTCTACGCGCTGCGCGCCAAGGGAGAGGAACGACACCCTCGGTGCGGGGGCCCCTTCCTCGGTGTCTCTCACTTGGTCCTGCTTCGGTTCAAGCAGTGTTAAGTTATCGGTGTTTGTTTGATGCGTCTGCGGCTCAAGCCTCAGGCGCTTTTGGGTTTTAGCTATGTCTTATTCAACTTCTACGGCAGGCGCCGCCACGGGGCTTGCAGTGCTGGAAGAGCGCCTGCGTGACGACTTCGTCACTCTGGGCTGGCCTGCCAAGGCCTGGATTCCTCCCTCCACGCGCAAGGGACTGCCGGTGCATGACGTGCTCGTCATCGGCGCCGGCCAGGCCGGTCTCGCGCTCAGCATGGCGCTGCAGCAGGTCGGCATCAAGCCTGTGCTGCTGGACAAGTCCGCGCCAGACTTCGAAGGCCCATGGGCCACCACGGCGCGCATGGAAACCCTGCGCTCGCCCAAGGAGCTGACCGGCCCTGCCATGGGGGTTGCAGCTCTGTCCTTTCGCGCCTGGTTCATCGCCCAGTTCGGCCTGGATGCCTGGACAGCGCTGGACAAGATCCCGCGCCTGCAGTGGATGGACTATCTGCGCTGGTACCGCCGCGTGACCAACGCCGATGTGCGCAACGGCCATGAAGTCATTGCCGTGCGCCCGCAGGCCGATGGCGTGGTGGAAGTCGATGTCAAGGCCAATGGCGTGACCGCCACCTGGCAAACCCGCCGCCTGGTGCTGGCCACAGGCCGCGACGGCCTGGGCGGCGCCACGGTTCCCGCCTTCATGCGGGGCGTGGACAGGAAGTTCTGGGCCCATTCCTCCGACGCCATGGACTACGCCACGCTGGCGGGCAAGCATGTGGGCGTGGTCGGCGCCGGGGCTTCGGCCATGGACAGCGCCGCGACGGCTCTCGAAAACGGCGCGGCCAGCGTGGACATGCTGATCCGCCGCCAGCAGTTGCCGCTGATCAACAAGTCCAAGGGCTCGGGCGTGCCCGGTCTGACCCACGGTCAGTATCTGCTGCCCGATGCATGGAAATGGCGCATCCGCCACTACATCAACGCCCAGCAAGTGCCGCCGCCGCACGGCAGCACGCTGCGTGTCTCGCGCCATGACAACGCCTTCTTCAACCTGGGCTGCGCTGTGCAGAGCGTGGAAAAAGCAGGCAACAAGCTGCAGGTGCAGACCTCGGCCGGCGTGTTCGTGCTGGACTTTCTCATCGTCTCCACAGGCTTTGCCATCGACTGGAGCCTGCGTCCCGAATTTGCGGACATCGCTGCCCATGTAAAGCTGTGGAACAGCCGCTTCACGCCCGAGACCGGCGATGAGGATGCCGAGCTGTCGGCATCGCCAGATCTGGGCCCGCTGTTCGAGTTCCAGGGCGACCTTCCCGGTCTCGACCGGATTCACTGCTTCTGCTACCCCGCTGCGCTCTCGCACGGCACGGTGTCGGGCGATATTCCCGCCATCAGCGACGGGGCGCGCAAGCTGGCCCAGGGCCTGGCCTCGCTGTTCTATCTGGACGATATCGAGCAGCACTTCGACAAGCTCAAGGCCTATGCCGAGCCCGAACTGGACGGCACGGAATGGACCGCAGCCGACAGCGCTGCGCGCATCCGCCAGCTGCAACCCTAAATCAAGAGACTTCGCATGACAGACACCATAGACCGACTGGCCGGCCTCGAACAGGGCAGCCCCACATTCACCACTCGCCACGAGCGCGAAAAAGTCGCTCTGGCCACCCAGGCCTGCGAAGACCTGCTGCTGGGCAATCAGCTGGACAGCGATCTGACCCAGGCCGAGCGCCTGGTGCTGGCTGCCGAGCAGGCCCGTGTCAGCGGCGTGAGCATGCTGGAAGCCGAATACCGTGCGCGCGCCGAGGCCTTGGGCCAAGCCATCACGCCCGAGCTTCGCGCCATCCTCGATCAGCCCGGTGCCCAGACCGGCAATGCGCGCCTGGACGCCATGCTGCACTTTGTGCGCACGCTGGCCCTGAACCCGGCCCAGAGCGATCAGGCCGCGCTGCTGGCCATTCCGGCCGCCGGCCTGTCGCTCAACGACACCGTGCTGCTGGCCCAGCTGATCGGCTTTGTCTCGTATCAGGCCCGCCTGCTGGCGGGTGTGAAGGCCATGGGAGAGCTGGGCGGCGCGACCGAAGCGCCGGCCCCCCAGCCTGCCGATGCCGCGCCCTTTGTCCACCCCGCCAATCTGCCACCACCCGGCGAGCCTCTGCGCCGCAACGGCTTTACCAGCGAGACGCTGGACTGGAAGGCCTGGCTGCAGGTGCTGGACCCCGACACCGCCACGCCCGAGCAGCAGCAGGTGCTGGAGGTCAGCCACCCCAAGGCCAAGAGCATGGACTTCTATCTGCTGCTGGCGCGTCAGCCCCAGGTGCTGCTGGAGCGCTCCCAGGCCTTCAACGCCATCATGTATGCACCCGGCGGCCTTTCCCGCGCCGAGCGTGAAGTGGCGGCCACTGCCGTCTCGCGCTCCAACGGCTGCGTGTACTGCGCATCGGTGCACGCTCAGCGCTTCGAGCAGCTGGCCAAGCGCAACGATGTGATGGCCCAGCTGTTTGACGAGCCCGAGACCGCCGGCACCAATGCCCGCGAGCGCGCCATCATCCAGGCTTCGCTGACACTGACGCGTGCGCCGGGCAGCTTTGGCCCGCAGGATCTGCAACCGCTGCGCGATGCAGGTCTGTCCGATCTGGAAATTCTGGACATGCTGCACTCGGCCGCACTGTTCGGCTGGGCGAACCGCCTGATGCTGAATCTGGGCGTTGAAATTTACGCCACCCCCTGAGTCGCTTTGCCTAGGCGGCCCAGCGCCTTCCCCCTATCTCTACGCGCTGCGCGCTACGGGAGGGGGACGACAGCGTCGCTGCGCGGCGGCGCTTGCTTGCTGTCACTGGTTTCAGGCCGTGCCGGTTTTTGGCACAGCTTTTCTTTTTTGATAGCAGCTTGCGCAATTAAAACCGTAATCTCAGAAAAAATACCTCCTAAAACCTATTTGAATCAAGCGTTAGCAGCTATCAAATTTCAGGCTATTTACCGGTGAACACCGTCAGCACGCCGGCTAGCTGATGCACATGTGCGTCCATCAGCTGTGCCTCGGCCACCAGGCCGATCAGAGGCACCGGCCCCAGCGCATGGCGCAGCAGCTTGAGCTCGGCATCGGCGCAGCCAAACAGCTCGCTGCCCCGTCCCTTGCTGCTCACATAGATGGCACCGCGTATATGCTGGGGCTGGGCCGCCTCGGCCATGGTCTCGGGGCCGGCATCGGCAAAGTCGGGCTGCAGCGCGTCTTTGAGGGCCGCGCCCATCTGCATCAGCTCATGACGGGCCGCGCTGCTCTGGCGCTGGCAGAAGATCACCGTATGCTCGGCCTCCACGGGCGACGACAGCGCAACGCCCTGGCGCACCGGATCCAGCCCCACAATATGCAGCACCTGGGCCTCGTCGGTGAGCGCCCCGCGCTCCAGACCCCGGCCCAGCGGGGCAATCGCGGCCTGGGTCTTGCGCAGCTGCGACAACGCAGCCTGCCAGCCGCCTCCGGCGCTGGGGCTGGCTTCCACATCCAGCATCTGCAGCAGTCGGGGCAAGGCGGGCTCGCCTTCGAGCTCCAGCACCACCGGGCCTCTGGCCTCGGTAATTTCGAGCCCCGCGCCCAAAGGCGCGCAGCCCTGGGCCAGTCTTGAAATACAGGCTACGTCAGCATCGAAGGCCACGCCGGAAAAGCCGGCATGAAAGATGCCGACGCTGGCCTGGGCACGCAAGCGGGGCAAATCTTCGGCGCGGCAGGCAAACTGCACGCCCTGCTCGCTGCTGAGCGCCCCGAACAGATTTCCAGAGCTGATGCGCTCGGAAAGCTCTAGCAGCAGCTCTGCGAGATCAGGCTGATCGATGCTGGAGTGCACCAGGGCCGAATGCGCCTCGAATCCGGCTTCGGCGCCGCTTTGCGCCAGCGGTGCCACGCCGGAATAGACGCGGTAATGGGCTGCGGGCAGGTCCAGCAGCATGACCGCCAGCGAGGAGCTTTCGGAATACTCATGCTCCATGGCCAGTACGGCGTGACCGGAGCTGCCCACCCAGTCGGTAACCTGGGGCAACTCGCGCGCCAACAGCGCCAGCAAGGGCTGCGCATGAGGCACCAGCCCCTGCGCGATATAGACCAGACCCAGCCGATGCGGCTGCAGTGACTGGCGCAGCAACTGCCCACGCAGCTGCAGCACGACTTGCTCAGTCGCAGCGCGCCAGTCTTCATGGCTGGCATGAGCGACGGGAAACAGTGACATAAGCCCTCCTGTTCTTGCTGGAGCGTGGATGCCTTGCAACCACGATTTTCCACCTTAGCGGGAAGGGATTGCTCAGGGCTTGCGCGAGGTAGCAGAGGTTTTGGCTGTAGTCTTTTTGGCGGCAGGCTGCTTGGCAGCAGTTTTTTTAACGGCTGTGGTCTTGCTCGCTGCCGTTTTGGGTTGACCGGTCTTGGCCGCAGCCTTGTGTGCAGGCTTGGGTTCAGCTGTCGCGGCGCTCTTTGCCGCATTCTTTTCCGCAGTTTTCGCCGCAGCTGCAGTGCCAAAGCCGCCAGCCTGCGCCATCACCTTTTCCATGGTGGACTTGGCAAAACCGCTGGCCATCTCGGTGGCGCGCTGGGCGGCCGCCAGCGTCTCGGGCGGCACGGGCTCGGCCATGGCCTTGGCCGCGATCTGCTGGAACTGCTGGGTCAGCGCTCCCCACCATTGCATGGCCTGGCTCAGGGCGGCCTGAGAAGAGGCGCCCGCCTGGGTCCGGCTGTCGGCCTCGGCCGCTGCGGGCTCTGCTTCAGGCTCCGGCTCTGCCGCAGGCTCGGCGGCTGGCGCGGCCGTGGCGGCCCCCATGGGCCAGCCGGTATTGCCGGTCGCAGCGGGCTCTGCCGGCGCTGCACCGGGGAAAGGAAAGGACTTGGCCAGCTCACTCATGCTGACATTCATGTCCTTGAGCGTGGACAGCGTCATGCGCTGCACTTCCAGCGCCTGGATGGTGGCAGTCAGGGCGCGGCTGTTTTGTTCCAGCCAGAACTGCACGGCTTTCAGCTCGGCAATGCGCTTGTCAACCTCTTCCACGCTTACGGTGGGAGCCACCCATTGCGGCACGCGGCCCATGGGATTGGCTGCAGCGCCAGCGCTTTGCGCCAGCCCCTGCAGAAAATCAAAGCCGGGAATGAACTCGCCGAAACCAAATGCCGATGCGTCGCCGCTCATAGTGCTCTCCACTGCAGGGATGGATACCAGAATCCGCATCCGGACGGGACCGGACACGGAACTAGCTTACTGCACTTGCGATGTTTGCTGCAAACAAGGGAGCAGGTCGCGCGCCTGGCTCAAGTCATCAATGCTGATGACCACCATGACCCATGTGCTGGTGCCCGGCACCAGCCGCCGCAGGGGCAGCCACGCGCACCGGCAGCTGCAGGCTCAGGCGCGACACTGCGCCCTTGGCATCCTTGAACACCAGGGTCACAGGCACCTGGCTGTCCTTGACCAGCGGGGCCTTGAGCTGCTGCAGCATCAGGTGATAGCCGCCGGGCTTGAGATCCACGGCCACGCCCTGGGGCAGATCCAGGGCCTCGATGGCGCGCATGCGCATCACGTCGCCCTCCATCTTCATCTCGTGCACCTCGGCCACGGCGGCGGCCGTGGTTTCCACACCGACGAGCTTGAGCGGCTCCTGGGCCGTCAGGCGCATAAAAGCCCCCGAAGCCTGCTGACCCGCCACGCTGGCGCGGGCCCAGGCGTTCTCGACCTTGACATGGGCCGCATCGGCATGGGCCCAGGCGGCCCCCGAAACCAGCAGCGAAGCGACCAGCGAACCCAGGGCCATCACGGTAAAACGACGCGTATTCATGAAACCATCTCCATTCAAATTCAGTCTGGACTTACGCAAACAAGGGGGCATCAAGATGCTCTCCTTGAAACCAAGACCTTGCTTGGGCCTAATTTGCGTATGTCGTGTCAATCTCAAATCGATCTGAGACGCTTGACCATCAAGCGCCTTCAGCTATGTTTTTCAGGGTTTCAAAGGGCGGCGCACGTACGGGCGGAAGGGTGGAGACAAAAGCTCTGTGAGCGACCTCGGCCCAAGGCCGGGCATCGACAACGGCGCGGTGACTGCCCGGATCTGGCTGCCGCGCTGGCGGCGGCGCCAGCAGCGGCAGGCACAGCGCGCAATCCAGTCCATGCGGGGTGGCGGCATCGTCGCTGGCGGGGCTGGGCACCCAGTGTGTGCTGCCGCTGGCCGTGCACACCGCCTCCCAGCCGGCAGGCGGCGTGGCGCGCGCCCAGGGCGTGAGCATGCTGACCAGCAGCACGCAGAACCACGCACCCAGCACCCAGCGAGCCAGAAGGGCTGCCGGTTTGTGCCGAGGAGGGTGCGCGCGCCAATGCATGGAGCGATTGTAGAAGCCGGCCCGCTATCCGGTTGGCGACGCAGGGCTTGCGCCACTTGCCTCTACGATAACTGGCCACGTATACCTATTCACAACCACCGATCAGGAGACAAGCATGCTGACTTTGTGCGGATTTTCGGCCAGCAACTACTACAACAAGGTCAAGCTGGCCTTGATGGAAAAGCAGATTCCCTTCGCCGAGGAGCTGGCCTGGCTGGGCAGCACCAACCCCGAGGAATCGCCGCTGGGCAAGGTCCCTTATCTGCGCACCCAGCATGGCGCCATCAGCGAGTCCGACGCCATCATCGAATATGTGGAAGCACTGTCCAGCAAGGTGCCGCTGCTGCCCGCAGACCCCTTTGCTGCCGCCAAGGTGCGTGAGCTTTGCGTCTATCTGAATCTGCACCTGGAGCTGGTGGCGCGCAACCTCTATCCCCAGGCCTTCTTCGGCGGCAAGATCAGTGACGGCACACGTGACAAGACGCTGGAGCAGTTGAAAAAGAACATCGCAGCCTTTGCCAAGCTGGCCCGCTTCGATACCCCGTTCATCGCGGGCGACAGCTTCACGCTGGCCGACTGCAGCGCCATCGTGCATCTGCCGCTGGTCAGCAGCGCCTGCAAGATCGTGGGTGGCAGCGATTTGCTGGCCGAACTGCCGGTGCGCGACTATCTGGCCCGCATGAGCGAACGCCCCACGGTGCAGAAGGTCAACGCCGACCGCAAGAGCAACACCGAGGAGCTGATGGCACGCATGCAGGCCAAGGCTGCGCGCTGAAGCGTGCCGGGTACGGGCCCGGTGATGCTACGCTCGGCCCCATCATGCAAAGCGCTTTTCATCTTGCCTACCACGTCACCGATCTCGACCAGGCCCGCCGTTTCTACGGCGGCGTCCTCGGCTGCCGCGAGGGCCGCAGCACCGATACCTGGGTCGATTTCGACTTCTTCGGCCACCAGATCTCCCTGCACCTGGGCCAGCCCTTTGCCGTGAGCAACACCGGCAAGGTCGGCAACCACATGGTGCCCATGCCCCACCTGGGCGTGATCCTGCTCAAGCCCGACTGGCTGGCCCTGGCCGAACGCCTCAAAGCCGCTGGCACGGCCTTCATTCTGGAGCCTCAGGTGCGCTTTGAGGGCGAGCCCGGTGAGCAGTGGACCATGTTCTTCACCGACCCCTGCGGCAATCCCATCGAGGTCAAGGGATTTGCCAACTGGGAAGCGGTTTACGAGCACTGATCTCCCCTGAGCCGCTTCGCGTCTTTCCCCAAAGGGGGACGACGACCTTGGCTGCGGGGCGGCACTTGCTGGCCGTCTCGCGCTTGGACTGCGCCAGTGCCACAGACCCATCACTTCGAGCAAGGCCAGATGGGGAGCCTGTATAGATTGAGCGGAATCAGCACTCCAGCGCTTACCTGGATTGCGGCAGCAGCCATCAAAACAGAACCTCGCCCATAAGCTACTGAGCACTCTCCATAAACCCCAGCAAACCGCTGCTGCGCTGCGTGGGACTGCCCATCGCCGACACCAGCAGGCCGGGTGCTTCCGCCCACAGCGAGAACGCCTTGCGTGCTCGCGTGATGCCGGTATAGACCAGCTCGCGGCTGAGCACGTTGCCGCCCTGCGCGGCCAGCACCAAAGCCGTGTGCTCGAACTCCGAACCCTGGCTCTTGTGCACCGTCATGGCGAATGCAGTCTCCACATGGGCCAGGCGCGCCGTGCTGACATGGTGCAGATGCTCGCCCTGCATGAAGTACACGCGCAGCCGCGCCGGGTCGGCAAAGCTGGGCAGGACCATGCCGATGTCCCCATTGAACACGCCCAGCTGTGTATCGTTGCGTGTGACCATCACCGGACGGCCCATATACCACTCGCCCTCCTTGCGAATGACGCCCATGGCCTGCAAGGCCTGCTCCACCGCGCGGTTCAGGCCCGCCACTCCCCAGCTGCCATCGCGCACGGCGCATAGCAGGCGGTAGCGGTCGAAGGCGGCCAGCACCTCCCTCACCCATTGCCGGTGCTCGGCCTCGGTAGCAAAGCCGCGCCCCTTGCCCTGCCCATGTCTTTCCAGCACCTCGGCATAAGCGGCATAGCTGGCCATGCCGCCACGGCCTTGCACGGCGCTGCGCACCACGGCATCGACCTCACCGCCTTCACGTGCCCAGAGTTCGGCATGCTGACCAGCCTGGGTTTGCGTGCGCAGCAGCGCCATGGCAGCCGGTGCATCGCCGGCATTCACGGCCTGTGCCAGCTGACCGATAGGGCCGCCAAAGCGGCGGCTCTCGCGCAGCATGACAGTGTGCTGGGCCAGCGGCAAGGCCCTGGCCGGCGCCAGGTACTGCGCAAGCAGAGACTGGCCCGTCACGCGCTCGACATAGGCCGCGGTGTCCGGCGCGTAATTGCCCCGCTGCGCATCGCGGCACAGATCGCCCAGCACGGCACCGGCCTCCACCGAGGCGAGCTGATCCTTGTCGCCCAGCAGAATCAGGCGCGCCGTGGGCGGCAGGGCCTGCAGCAGCACGGCCATCATCTCGAGGTGGATCATGGAGGCCTCATCGACAATGAGCACATCCACATCCAGCGGATTGCCCGCATGGTGGGCAAAGCGCCGCGTGTCGGGCCTGGCCCCCAGCAGCGAATGCAGGGTGCGTGCCGCCCCCATGCGCTTGACCAGCGCTTCCAGATCCAGCTCGCGGCCCACGGCTTCCTTCAGCTCCAGCAGCGAGCTGTCGATGGACTGCTTGAGCCGCGCCGCCGCCTTGCCGGTTGGCGCAGCCAGCGCGACGCGCAGCTGGGCGGCATCCGGCGCCGTGGCAAACAACAGCGCCAGCAGGCGGGCAGCGGTATAGGTCTTGCCCGTACCCGGCCCGCCGGTGATGACGGACATGCGCCCCCGCAGCGCCAGCGCGCAAGCCAGCTTTTGCCAGTCCACCGCATTTGCGGCAACGGCGGACGAGCTGAAAAGCCGCCCCAGCCAGTCGCGCACCCTGGGCTCGTCAAGCGCCACCGCATCGGCCACCGTGCGCTGGGTGATGTGTGCGGCCACGCTGCGCTCATAGTCCCAGTAGCGGCGCAGATACAGCAAGGGCGCAGCGCCGTCCAGCAGCACCAGCGGCTGACCTCGGTCTGCCGCTACCGTTCCCGGCTGCACGACACGCACCACGTGGCTGCGACGCAGGGCCTGCAGCCAGTCAGCCAGCCGGCCGGGCAATTGCTCCCATAGCGATTGCTGCAGACGCTCGGCCTCCTTGGGCCAGGCAAGAATCTGATTGGGATCGCCAGCCAGCGCCTTCAAGGGCAGGCAGCTGTGACCGCGCCCCTCCATCTGCGCCAGCACGGCGGTGGCTACCAGCAGCGCAGGCCCGGCCTCGGCGTCCTGCGCGGCGACAAAGGCCGCCAGGGCGCTGTCCAGGCGGCGCAGCAGACCCGCATCGGCCAGTCGCTCCAGCGCGGCCAGCCAGTCCGTCGTGCCTAGTGCAATCGTGTCGCCATCCGCGGGAGCTGCAAACAGGTCCAGCGTCTGCAGATCGGCTTTGCGGCGGCCCTTCATGGCTGCACCTCCTTCGATTCTTTCTCGCAGTCGCCAAGCAGCGCCTCAAGCCCGTCCAGCAGCGCCAGCGGCGGCTTCAGCACATGCATGCCGGCGGCCTCGCCATCAAGACCGCGCAGGAAGAAGTAGAGCGCGCCGCCCAGTTGTTCGCGGGGGTCGTAAGCCGCGCCCAGCCGACTTTGCAGCAGGCGGTGCAGAGCCAGCAGATACAGCGCAGCCTGCACGTCATAGCGGTGCTCGAGCATGGCCTGCTCCAGCGCCTGAGGGGCGTAGGCCGCGCCGTCCTGGCCCAGGTGGTTGGTCTTGTAGTCCAGCACCCAGTAACGTCCGCCATGGTGAAACACCAGATCGGCAAAGCCCATCAGCATGCCGTGCAGCTCGCGCTCGGGCAGCACCGGGCGCGGCTGGCCGGTAAGGATGTGCCGGCGGCACAGCGCGTCGATACGCGGTGCCGACAGGCGCCGCGCCGGCAGCCAGAACTCCATCTCGGGCAATAGCGCATCACCTTCGCCCAGCTGCGCCAGCGAGACGCCGAGCGGCGCCAACGGCTGGTGCACCACTGCGCGCAGCCACTGCAGCACATCGGCGGCCTGCTCCTTGCGGCCCGCGCGCTCGCAGCGGCGCAGCAGGCGGGCCGCCAGGGGTTCACTGCTGTCGGGATCATCCTCGGGCTGCAGCGCAAAGTCCTCAGCGGCCAGCCATTCCAGCTGGTCGTGCAAGAAATTGCCCACCACCGGGCCGCGCATGAAGCGGTGCCACACCGCAGCATCGCTGCGCGCACCGGCGGCGAATCCGGTCAAGTTGGGCAGGGCGGTCATGACCTCGTTGATGACGCCCAGGTCCAGCGCAGCTTCACCCGCCTCCAGGGCCTGCAGCGCACGCTCGTCCTCGGCGGGACTTTGTGCGGCCACCGGCAGGACCGGCAGGCTGGGTGCGGCCATGGCGCGGGTCAGCGACGAAAAGCTGCCAATGCCCCAGCGGCGGTCGAACTGCGCCTCATACACGGGCGCGGCGGCCAGGGCGGGCAAGGCCTGCGCGGCAACATAGCGCGTGGGCACGGGCAGTTCGGCCGGCAGATCCACGACGGCGATCTGCGTGCAACGCTCGCTCAAAGCCTGGATGCTGGCGCGCCAGCTGGCTGCGGCCTGCGAAACATCTCCGGCCAGCAGATAGCCTGCCGCACCCTGTTCGTTCGCACAGTTTTTGCTGTTGCCGCGTTTCATGGGGGCCAGCCCCATCCACAGTGCATGGCGCGGGCGGGTCAGCGCCACATAGAGAAGGCGCAGATCCTCGCGCAGACGTTCCTTGTCGGCCTGCGCCAGCTGTGCATCGTCATAGTCCAGCACCAGCTCGCGCGCGGGTGCGCCATCGATCTGCACGGGCAGCGAAAGATAGGCTGCCTTGCCGTCCACAGGCCGGAAGCTGCCGCCAAACGGCAGGCAGACCAGCGGGTACTCCAGCCCCTTGCTCTTGTGCACGGTGACGACCTTGACCAGATCGGCATCCGATTCCAGCCGCACGATCTGAGCATCGCCGGCCGCGCCCGGGCTCTCGATCTGGGTGGCCAGCCAGCGGATCAGCGCCTGTTCGCCCTCCAGCTGGGCGCTGGCGCCCTGCAGCAGCTCGGCCAGGTGCAGATAGTTGGTCAGACGGCGCTCGCCGCCCATGTCCTTCAGCCAGCGCGCCGGCAATTCAAAGCGGTACAGCGTCTGGCGCAGCATGGCCAGCACGCCCAGGCGCAGCCAGAGACTGTGCAGCTCCTTGAGCAGCTCGCTGCGCGCATCGAAGGCCTCGTCATCGCTGGCCAGCCATGCGAGCTCGTCAAACGACAGCCCCATCATGGGCGTGGCCAGACCGGCACGCACGGCCAGTCCGTCCAGAGGGGCGGCCACGGCACGCAGCCACAGCAGCAGATCCTGTGCCTCGCCGCTGGCGAAGACCGAGTCCTGATCGGACAGGTAGACCGACGCCACATTGCGCCGCGCCAGCGCACGGCGCACGGCAGTGGCCTCCTTGCCCGTGCGCACCAGCACCGCGACATCGGCCGGGCGCAGGCGCTGCAGCGGCTGGCCGGCTTCGGCAAAGCCCGTGGCACCGTCCATCAGCCACTGCACGATCTGGCTGGCGCAGAACTCCGCCCCACGGCGGCGGATGTCGTCATTGCTCAGCGGCTCATCGCTGCTGCCATCCCAGGCAATGGTCAGCGCGGCCATGCGCTGGCTGCCCTGCATCAGCAGCTCCTTGCGGCCATTGGCCTTGACGCTCTCGAACGGCAGCGGATTGCTCTGCCCGGCGCGGAACATGAACGCACCCTCGCCGTCGCGCACTTCAGCCTGCACAAACCATTGGTTGACCGCATCGACCAGCGCCTCGGTGGAGCGGAAGTTGGTGTCCAGCACATAGTGGCGGCCCTCGGTCGCCTGCCTGGCCTGCAGATAGCTGTAGATGTCCGCACCACGAAAGCCGTAGATGGACTGCTTGGGGTCGCCGATCAGCAGCAGTGCACTGTCCGCGCTGTTGTCTGCCGTGCGATAGATCTGGTCGAACAGCCGGTATTGCAGCGGCGAGGTATCCTGAAACTCGTCAATCAGCGCCACCGGATACTGGGCCAGGATGCCGGCTTGCAGCGCGGGGCCGTTATCGCCAGCCAGAGCCGCATCCAGGCGCTGCAACATATCGGCAAAACCGAAAGTGCCGGCCTGGCGCTTGAGCCACAGCAGGCGCTGCTGCACGTGGACTGCCGCATGAAGGCGCAGCGCTACATGGAGGGAAGGCAGCTGCGCCAGGGCTTGCAGCAGCTGCTCCAGCTCGGCAGATGCGGGAGGCAGCTCCACCGGCGCATCACCCTTGCGCGCTTCATCCAGCCCGGCAGGAACCAAACGGGTGGCCCCCGTCTTCATCGCCGCCGCCAGCCCATCGTGCGGCGCGGCAGCCCACTCCCGCAAAGCTTTCAGCCAGTTCTTGTAGTTGGCAGGCTTGAGCTTCAAACCATTCCAAGCACTTTTGTTGGTGGCCAACTGGCCGTCCAGCCAGTCTTCCAATTGCTGTGCTTTTTGCTCCCAGCCATCACTGAGCATTCGCAGTTGCTGCGCACGCTCAGCCTGGGTCTGCGCAATGCATTCACCCAAGGTTCCGGCGCCCGCCGTGGCGGCTATGTTTTCACGCAGCAACGACTGCATATCCTTGACCAGGGCCTGCACATCGGGCCAGACCTGCAGCGCCGCCTCCAGCACCTCGCCCGACAGCGGATAGCACTGCTGGCGCCAGTAATCCTGTGCAGCCTCGGTCTGACGCTGGCTTTCATCGGCCTCCAGCGTTTCATCAAACAGATTGCCGCTGTCGAAAGCATGCTCGCGCAGCATGCGCTGGCACCAGGCATCTATGGTGTGGATGGCGGCATCGTCCATGCACTGCGCAGCCATATCCAGCCGCCAGGCCGCTGTGTCGCGCTGCTCGCCTTCGGCATAGGCATCGCGCAGGTCGCGCAAGAAGCTGTCGTGCGCCGCCGGTTCGGCCTCGCCGCGAAAGCATTGCACGGCCTCGATCAAGCGGGCACGGATGCGGTCCGACAGCTCGCGCGTGGCGGCCCGTGTGAAGGTCATGACCAGAATATCGGGCGGCATCAATGCTCGGGCAAAGCCGTTCTCTGCGCCATGGCCCAATACCAGCCGCAGATAGAGTGCGGCAATGGTCCAGGTCTTGCCTGTGCCCGCGCTGGCTTCGATCAGGCGCGAGCCCCAGAGCGGGAATTGCAGGGGCTGCAGCGCCTGGCTGCCGGGCTTCATCGGGTTGGCGGGCGCGCTCATGCCGGCTCTCCTGGTTGTTCGTTCTGGTCTGCGCACTGCATCAAGGGCAGATCCTCGGTCTGCACCTGCGCGGCCAGCCAGTCATGCAGCGGGCCATAGACCTGCTTGGCCAGGACGTGGAAGCGCAGATCGGCCGTCAGCGCCTCCCAGTCGGGGTAGCAGCGCGCCCAGCTGGGGTCTTCGCATTCGCCGCCCAGCATGTAGCCGCCCTCGTAGGCCTGCGCGGCGGCGCTCGGATCGTCACGACCGGCTGCGATGGCGCTTCTGAGAGGCAGCGGCAAGGGCTCGTTCTGGCCCGCCAGCCACAGCTGCATCAAGGCTTGCAGGCGCTGCGTGGCCGCCTCCGGCTCCAGCGGCTGCACCCAGACCAGGGTGTCGCGTGCGATCACGCCCATCAGCGTGTCGCTGCCCCTGCTTGAAAGCGCCAGACTGCGCACATAAATGGGCAGCAGCTTGTGGGCCTGAAGCTCGCCTTTCTTGTTCAGCAGCGTGCGCGGCTCCAGCGCGAACCAGCAACGGCTGTGGCCCGCATCCGAAGACGGCTCTTCACGCTCCTGCAAGCCATCCATCCAGTCATCCAGCGTGACCGCATCGGAGTGCAGCAGCAAACGCTCGCGCGGCGCCGCATGGGGCCATAGCCGCATCTGCTGCTGCCAGGCCAGCAACGACGGCGTGGCCTGGGCCTGCAAGGCCTCGGCCTCGCGCCTGCCAAGCCCTGCCAGCGGCAACACGCCGGCACGCCCCAGGCGCTGCACCTGACGTTGCACCTGCAGGCCCACGTCCAACGCGGCATCAAGCGCCAGCTGCGTGCGCACGCCTTGCTGCAGTTGCTGAATCAGGCCGTAGGCGGTCAGGCCATTGACGCTGAAAAGCTCGTCGTCCTCCAGCAGCTCCTCGTCCTGCTCAAAGCGCACCTGCAGGCGGTTGCGCAGAAAGCTGCGTGCGGGATGGCGCAGAAATTCCGTCAGGCGCGCCAGCGTCAGCGGCACTTCGGGATCGGGCTCGAAGGCAGCCACAACAGGCAGCACCTGCGCGTCCCGCTCTTCATGCGCGCCATACCATTCGCGCGCGAAAGTCGACAGCCCCGAAGCCTGCTCAAAATAGCGGCGGCTGAAGGGCTGCAAAGGATGCTGCCGGGTACGCTGGGCCAGCAGCAGACCCCCTCGCTCCCTGGCGCAAAGTCCTGCGCTGCCTTCGCCCTGCCAGCCCTGGCTCAGATAGTCGCGCAACTGCGAGACCAGCACCGAGGGGGGCTGCTCGCTGTTGTCGCGCACATGGCGACCGGCCCAGCTGATATAGAGCTTGCTGCGGGCCGACAGCAAGGCATCCAGCATCAGCTGGCGGTCATCGTCGCGGCGCGCGCGGTCGCCGGGACGCTGCTGCCCGGGCAAGGCCATCAGATCGAAGTCCACGCGCGTGGCACGGCGCGGGTAGTCGCCATCGTTCATGCCCAGCAGACACACCACGTCGAAGGGAATGGCGCGCATCGGCATCAGCGTGCAAAAAGTCACGCCGCCGGCGCGAAAGCGCTGGTTGAGCGCGGGCTCGGACAGGGCCTGCAGCCAGGCCTCCTGTGCCACTTCCAGCGGAATCAGGGCCTCAAAACCCGCTTGCTCGCAGGCAGCCTGCCAGCCGACCAGGGCCGTGTCGAGTGCGGCGCACAAGGCCTGGTCTTCATCGCCCTGCGCGACAAAGAAATCATCGAGCAGTGCACGAAAGCGCTGCGCCCAGGCCTGGGGGGCAGCCGCCTCGCCGGCGGTTTGCCACCATTGCAGCATGCGCCCCAGCAAGCTGGCCAGCGATCCGGCCAGCTCAGCCGTCAGGCCGCCCACTTCGTCATAGGGCTCCATGCCGGCAAACACCTGTGCCTCGTCGAAGGCGGCCTCCAGCGCCGGCCCGCTGGCATAGCCCAGCAGCATGCGGCGCAGGCCGAACCAGGCGCTGTTGGGATCACCGCAGGCCGCCAGGCCCAACTGTGCGCGCTGCGCATGGTTGAGCCCCCAGCGAATGCCCGCACCGGCCATCCAGTGCGTGAGCTGGGGCAGATCGTCGGCCGCCAGACCCACGCGCGCCGCCACGGCGGGGACATCGAGCAGATCGCACAACTCGCTCAGACGGCAGCGCTGCTGCGGCAGCTTGAGCAGCCATTGCAGCGCCGTCACCAGCGGACTGCTGGCACGCGCGCCCACGTCGGCGATATCAAACGGAATATGGCGCGCATCGTGGCGGCCGTACTGGCCGAACACGGCGCGGATGGCGGGTGCAGCCTCTTCGATCGACGGCAGCATGACCACCACCTCGCGCGGCGCCAGCGCTGCGTGGCCTGCCGCGGCAGGCTCGGCCAGCCATTGCAGCAGCTGATCGTGCAGCACTTCGAGCTCGCGCACCAGGCCATGGGCCTTGTGAAAGACGATGGACTGGTCGGCCGCTGCGATCTCGACCACAGGGTGCTCCGACATGGGCACCAGATCGCGAATACGCTGCTGCACCTGGGTCAGCAGCGGTGCATCGATCAGCTCGCTCGCGTCGGCCTCGTCATACACATCCACACGCGGCCAGCCCCATTGCACGGCCGTGTCCCCCGTGGTGTCGAAGGCATCGAGCTGGCGCACATAGTCGCGGCTCTGCCGCCCCCATGCCGCCAGCAGCGGATGGGCATGGGCGTGCATGGCCGCCAGCGGAATCTGCGCCAGGTCCTTGCCGCCCTTGTCGGCATGACGGCGGCGCTGCTGGCGCAGCAGCTCGCGCCCGTCGATGGCATCGGCCCAGTGAAAGCGGCAGGGGTTGGGCACGGCAATCAGCACCTGGCTGTGCTGGGCAATGCCGCTCAAAAACTGCATCAGCGACAGCGGCATCTGGCTCATGCCGAACACCACCACGCGACGCGCCAGCGGCGTGACGGGCGGCTGGCCGCTTTGCAGCGCGTCCAGAATCCGCGCCAGCAGGGCCGGGCGGGTGGCGGCACGCTCCTGCTCATCAAGTTCAGCCAGCACCTTGCGCCACAACTGGGGCTGCCAGAGCTGCCCTTCGGGAACGGGCGCATCGGGGCGGCCCGCTGTACGCAGCACATCCTCGCCCTTCTCCCAGGCGGCCAGCCAGTCGGCGCGGTAGATCTGGTACTGGTCGAACAGGTCGGCCAGCTTTTCGGCCAGCTGCAGCAGACGCTGCGGCTCGCCAGGGCGCAGAAAGTTGGCAATCGGTGCGAACGCAGGCTCGCCCAGGCATTGCGGCAGCAGACGCATCAGGCGCCAGATCATGGGCGTCTTGTCCAGCGGCGATTCACGCGGCACCTCATGCCTGCCCAGAATCTGCCGGTAGCTGCGCCAGACAAAGCGCGCCGGCAATTCGACCTGTGCAGCGGCGCACACGCCCTGCTGCTCGGCCATGCGCATCTTGAACCACTCGGCCATGCCGTTGCTTTGCACCAGCACGATCTCGGGCTCCAGCGCCTGCAAGGGATGCGCCGCCAGCCAGGCCAGCACGGTATCGGCCAGCGCCTCGGTCTGGTTGCCGTGAATGGCGATCAGGCCCGGCTGCCAGTTCGCTGCCGATTGCGACGCCCTTGATTGCTGCTCTGCTGTCACACGCGCTCCTGTGCCTGTCTGTGCACGATGAAAGCTGCAAGCTTAACGGCAGCATGCAGGCGCTATCAAATGGAAAGCTGGTTGCGCATACCAACAAAGCGAACTGGAGCTGAAATGCTTTGAAATCAAGCAAAGACAAGCGCAATCCGCTCTACTTTTTATTACCCAAAGCCCATTGCGGACATTCCGAGGCTGCAATGAGAAAAGCCCCGGATCATTGCTGATCTGGGGCTTCATGTTTGGTGGCCTGGGACGGAATCGAACCGCCGACACAAGGATTTTCAATCCTCTGCTCTACCGACTGAGCTACCGGGCCTTTGCTGTTCAGCAACTTGAATTTGCTGAAGCTGCAATTATAGGCATATTTTTTCCGCTTCCTGCCCCGCCTGGGCATTCCAGCCCGAATGCATTCGCCGGTCTGCAATGCAGCCGAAAAGAGCAGGTCCGTATGCAGAAAAGCCCTGAATCATTGCTGATCCAGGGCTTTGAATCTGGTGGCCTGGGACGGAATCGAACCGCCGACACAAGGATTTTCAATCCTCTGCTCTACCGACTGAGCTACCGGGCCATTTATCAGCACCCTTGAGCACCGAAGCCACGATTATAGGCACACTTTTCGACCCTAAATCGAAAACTGCGATTTTTTTGGAAATTATCCGCGGCGATTGCGCCCGAGGTCCACGCCCAGTTGACGCAGCTTGCGATACAGGTGGGTACGCTCAAGGCCGGTCTTCTCGGCCACGCGCGTCATGGAGCCGCCTTCGCGTGCCAGGTGGAATTCGAAATAGGCTTTTTCAAAGCCGTCGCGCGCCTCGCGCAAAGGGCGGTCGAGATCGAATCCTTGGTGCGAGTTGGGCAGATTGTCTTCCGCCGCCTGGGCCGTGATGCTGACCACGGCCGATGGCGCCGTGCCGTTGCTGGCATGCGCTGCAGTTTCCGGGCCCTGGCTGGCCGTGCTGCGCGCCAGCCCCTGCTCCACCGCCTTGAGCAGCTTCTGCATGGTGATGGGCTTTTCGAGGAATGACAGTGCACCGATGCGCGTTGCCTCGACGGCCGTTTCGATGGTCGCATGACCGCTCATCATGATGACGGGCATGGTGAGCTGACCGGCCGTGGCCCATTCCTTGAGCAGGGTGACGCCGTCGGTGTCCGGCATCCAGATGTCCAGCAGCACCAGATCGTAGTTGTGGGTTGCCCTGGATACGCGTGCCTGCGTGGCGTTCTCCGCCACGTCCACACTATGACCTTCGTCGTTGAGGATTTCCGACAACAAATCCCGGATCCCCAGTTCGTCGTCGACCACTAGTATGTTTGCCATGTGTCTAAAGCCTGTTGCTATGCCTTGTGCGAAGCGGGATCAAGCCGCCCCCGCACGGTCGTTAGGTACAAATGATAGCGACACTCGCGCGCCTTGCACTACCCCGTCTTCCTCTCGATTACCCAGGTCCACTCTTGCGCCATGTTCATCGGCGATTTTTTTGACCACGGCCAAGCCCAGGCCTGTGCCGCGAGACTTGGTGGTCACATAGGGCTCGAAGGCTCTTTGAAGAATATTGGGAGCAAAACCTGTGCCACTGTCGCTGATGCTCAGGCGCACACGCTGGGCCGTGTCCATCCAGCGGGTTTCGATGGTGACGGATCCTGGAGTCTGCCCTGTTTCCTGCGCTCTTTGCGCGGTGGAATCTTGCGCATTTTGCAAAAGATTGTGGATGACCTGACGCAATTGCTGGCTATCGCCCTGAATCAGCGGACAGGCTTCGTCGAGCGATGCCTCCACTCGCACCGCCGCATTCTCTTCGCCATAGAGCTGCAGCACCTCCGCGACCAGTGCATTCAAATCCAGCGCTTGCAGATTGGCAGCCGGCAGACGTGCGTACTCGCGAAACTCATCGACCAGACGCTTCATGGCCCCCACCTGATCGACGATGGTCTTCACGGATTTGGCCAGCAGCGCCTGCTCCGCAGGCTGCAGCTTGTCGGTCAGCTTCATCGCCAGACGCTCGGCAGACAGCTGAATCGGCGTCAGCGGATTCTTGATCTCATGCGCCACGCGGCGCGCCACCTCGCCCCAGGCCTGTGCGCGCTGGGCAGAGACGATCTCCGAGATGTCGTCAAACACCAGCAGACGCTGGTCGTCGGGCAGCTCCGCGCCGCGCATGACCAGGCTGGTGGTGTTGTGCACCACATCGCCGTTGCCGTTGCCCGCGTCCAGCTCATAGACCTGCTGCCAGCGGTCCCGCCCCTGCTCGGCCGAAGCATCGCCGAGAAAGATCTCGAACTGCTCCTGCACCACGCGCGCAAAATCCTGCAAACCAGAGACATCGCGCAGGCGCTTGCCCTGGAACACCGCCATGGGCGCACGCAGAATGCGTGTTGCACCAGGGTTGCTGAGGACGATGCGCCCGGAGCGATCGAGCACGATGACGCCCGAAGTAAGGTTGTCCAGAATGGTCTGCAGATTGCTGCGCGCCGCATCGAGCTGCAGCAGATTGCGGTTGGCGTCGGAGCGTGCGTCGGCCAGTTGCTGGGTCATGACGGCAAAGGAGCGCGTCAGCCCGCCAATCTCGTCCTTGCTCTGCAACGCAGGCTTGGGGCGCAGATCGCCACGCGCCACATCGCGCATGCCCTGGGCCAGCAACAACAAGGGCTTGGCCAGTTGGTTGCCCAGCACCACGGCCAGCACCACGGCCCCAAACACGGCCAGAAAGAGCGCCAGCGTCAGAGTGCCGATATACATGCGCTGCAATCCACCACGAGCAAGTGCTCGCTCCTGATACTCGCGATTGGCCTCCTGCACGGCCAGGGCATTGCTGACCAGGGCTTGCGGCAAGGGAATCGTGGCCTGCAGATAACGCGCCTCCTCCAACAGATTCACCGCCGAGCTGGGCACCAGCGCCAGTGTGCGCACCTTGGCGTTGGCCGCGGCCTGATCGGCAGGCACGTCACCGGCATCATCCAGGCCTTCGATGCTGGCCACGGCACGCTGACCGCCCTGCTCCCTCAAGCTGCGCAGCAGCTGGGTGTTGGGCCGCTCAGGTGCTAGGCTGAACTGAGACTGACCGGCACTGGCAATGGCCTTTCCTGATGCATTCCAGAGCACCACATCGGAGGCACCGATCTGATCTCGGATGCGCTCCAGCATCAGTGCCGCCCCTGCATCCGAAGTCTGAGACAGCTGAAGGCCTGCCGTACGCGTGTTGTTGGCCATGTCATTGGCCACGGTATCCAGCGTGGCACTGGCCAGGCTCACGCCCGCAGACAAGGCCCCCTCGACCTTGACGTCAAACCAGCTCTCGATGGAGCGTGAGACGAACTGGTAGGACACCACATAGATCAACAAGCCCGGCAGCAAGCCCACCAGGGTGAAGATGCCAGCCAGCTTGAGCAACAGCTTGCTGCCAAAACGCCCGCGCCTGAGCCGCAGAGCCAGGCGCAAGCCGCCCCAGAACAGCACCAGCAGCAGCAATCCGGCCACAACGACATTGGCGGCAAACAGCCAGTTGTAGTTGCGCTCGTAGGCCAGCCGGTTATTCGTGGCCAAAGTCAGCAGGAACAGCAGCAGCACCCCCACCACCACCATCAGCGCCACGCCCGTGCCAACGGCCCAGCGCGTGGCGCGCGACCAGCGCGCGGCAGAGGAGCCGCCGGCTTCGCCGTCCGGGAGCTTGATGTCAGCCATCAGGGAGCGGCCTCCAGCGTCTGCGTGCGCGACAGTTGCAGATTCCAGCCCGAGCGCCCCAGTGCCCCAATCTGCAAAGGTCTGGGCAGGGACGACAGATCTACGCGAAAGCGCAGTTGCACCGAGACGCCGGAAGTGGAGCCGAGCTGGCCGGAGTCCAGAATCTTCCAGCGGTAAATGCGTTGAATGGCTGCGATGGCATCCTCCAGCTGCTCGTAGGACTGGCCCAGCGCCAGTCCAGTGCCGCTGCCGCCGGTGAAGGCGGAATTGGAGATATGCAAACGCCAGCGCCTGGTCAGCGGCTGGTGCGTAATGCGGTAATAGCGGGTGGCGATGCCCAATTGCTGATCGGACCAGTACCAGCGCTCGCGCTGCACCTGAGCCTCGGCAATGAAATACATGGGAATGCCCTGGCGCAGGGCATCTTCAACCTGACCGGGCAGCTCGAACTGCAGATTGGCCGAGAGAAACACCCCCTCGTCGGTACGCGTGACCTGCATGGAGCTGATATCCGGCGGCACGGTATCGGCCCGGGCCAGCACGAAAACCAGGGACAGCGCCAGCACCAGCGAAGCTGCACGGGCCGCACGCCGCAAGGCCCCCGCTACAGCGTTAGCGCAATTTTTCCAGCAGAGCGTAAAAAAAGCCGTCGTGGTCACCCAGGGGATTGTCTGCCACGGAATCGTGTTTGGCAGCTTTGCCGGGAATTAAATGGCCCGGAGCAGGCAAGCTGGCCGCCGTAGTGTTGCGTGCAAGAAACGCTTGCATCTGGACATCGCCCTCTGCCTTGAAGACCGAGCAGGTGCAATAGACCATGCGGCCGCCTGGCTGCAGCAGTGGCCACAGGGTATCGAGCAGCCTGGACTGGATGTCTGCCAGCTGGGCCACATCGCTCTCACGGCGCAGCCAGCGCACATCGGGCTGGCGACGCACAATGCCAGATGCCGTGCAAGGCGCATCGAGCAAGATCGCATCGAAGAGCTGACCGCCACATTGCGATTCGAACCACGCCTGGGGCGCGGACGCATCGGCCACCAGCACCTTGGCCTTCAGGCCCAGGCGCGACAGGGTTTCACCGATGCGGCGAGCCCGCTCGGGGTCGATCTCCAGGGCCGTGACTTCGATGCCGCCGGGCACAGCGCGCTCAAGCAGATGGGCAGTCTTGCCGCCGGGCGCAGCACAGGCATCCAGCACGCGCAGCGGGCGGCCCTGGGGCTGGGGCAAGCCAGCCAGCAGCAGCGGTGCAGCGGCCTGTGCCGCGCCGTCCTGCACCGAGGCCCAACCTTCTTCAAACTGCGGCAGCTCCTGCACAGGCACGGCCTGCTCGAGTTGCAGGCCGCACTCGGCGACAGCTGTCGACTTCAGGTTCATCGCCTGCAGCGCATTCTGATACTGGGCTGGAGTGCTTTTCTGTGCATTGACCCGCAGCGTCATGGGCGGCTGGGCGTTATTGGCCGCCAAAATGGTCTGCCAGTCCTGGGGATGGTCTTTTTTGAGCCGGGCAATCCACCATGCAGGGTGATTCCAGACGGCCACGGGATCGTTGTCGGTCGCGCTCACCAGGGCATCGCGCTCGCGCAGAAAGCGGCGCAGGCAGGCGTTGATGAAGCCGGACTGCGCGCGTGCCGCGCCGTTCTTGGCGGCTTCCACGGCCTGGTTGACCAGGGTGAAGGGCGGATATGGGGCTTGGGTCTCATCCCAGGCCAGAGCCAGCGCCGTGCTCAGCAAGGCACTGACCTTGGGTGCCGGTGGGCGCGGCGCCAGCTGCTTTTGCAGCGCCTGGGCACGCCCCAGATTGCGCAGCACCTGGAACAGCAAGGCCTGCACTCCCGGACGCAAGCGCTGCGGCACCTGTGCCAGCACAGCCTTGCTGGACTGACCACCCAGGATGCCGTGCAAGGCCTTGGCCACTGCATCCAGCTGTTGCCACAGGGCAGGAGCGTTGGGCACGGCAGCACCGGCAGCGGCGTTCTTGGGTTGGGAAGGCTTGGAAGTCATGAAGAGCAGACCTGAAAATCTTGTAGAACTGACGCAGACCAGGATGCACAGCGGGCATTTCTATCGAGAAAACACCATGTCTGGTCCGAGCTTGCGCAAGTCGTGTCTTGATCAATGAAAAACGCTCCCGTCTGCACAAGGCAGAGCGGGAGCGCGGTGCATCAGCAGCGAACCGCAGCCGTTGCCGGCCGCGGCCCAATGCCATGCTTAGTCGGCAGAGGCGTCGCCAGCAGGTGCTTCGACGTCATCAGCCAGCACACCGGCCAGCTCGGCTTCTTCGGCTTCGGCGATGGCACGACGCTCGGCATCGTCCATTTCGTCCTTGGCCTTGCGAGCCTGGTGATAGGCCAGACCGGTACCGGCGGGGATCAGACGACCCACGATCACGTTTTCCTTCAGGCCACGCAGTTCGTCGCGCTTGCCCATGATGGCAGCTTCGGTCAGAACACGGGTGGTTTCCTGGAAGGAAGCCGCAGAGATGAACGAGTCGGTCGACAGCGAAGCCTTGGTGATACCCAGCAGCACGTTGGAGTACGTGGCAGGCAGCTTGCCTTCCTTCTGCATCTGTTCGTTGGTGTTGAGCACCTCGGAACGCTCGACCTGTTCACCCTGGATGTAGGTGGTATCGCCGGAGTTCTCGATGATCACGCGACGCAGCATCTGACGCACGATCACTTCGATGTGCTTGTCGTTGATCTTCACACCCTGCAGACGGTAAACGTCCTGCACCTCGTCCACGATGTAGCGCGACAGCTCTTCGATACCCAGCAGACGCAGGATGTCTTGAGGATCGGCAGGACCGTCAACGATGGACTCGCCCTTGTTCACCACCTGGCCTTCGTGGACCAGAATGTTGCGCTCCTTGGGCACCAGTTCTTCCCAGACCTTGCCTTCCAGATCGGTGATCTGCAGGCGGATCTTGCCCTTGGTTTCCTTGCCGAAGGACACGGTACCGGTCATCTCGGCCAGAGTGCCCTTGTCCTTGGGCGTACGGGCTTCGAACAGTTCGGCCACACGGGGCAGACCACCGGTAATGTCGCGGGTCTTCTGACCTTCCACAGGGATACGGGCCAGCACTTCGCCGGGGCCCACGTCCTGGCCGTCGCGCACCTGGATCAGGGCGCCGACCTGGAAGCCGATCGTCACGGCGTGGTCGGTACCAGGGATCTTGACTTCCTGGTTGTTGGCGTCGATCAGCTTGACCTGGGGACGCACCACCTTGGCAGAGCCACGACGCTTGGGGTCGATCACCACCAGAGTGGACAGACCGGTCACTTCGTCGACCTGCTTGGCCACCGTCAGACCTTCTTCCACATTCTCGAAACGCACTTGACCGGCGTATTCGGTAATGATGGGTCGGGTCAGCGGGTCCCAGTTCGCCAGGATCTTGCCGGCCTTGATGGCTTCATCGGGCTTGATGGTCAGCACGGCGCCGTATGGCACCTTGTGACGCTCGCGCTCGCGGCCGTTTTCGCTGATCACGATCTCGCCGGAACGCGAAATCACCACCAGCTCGCCCTTGGTGTTGGACACATAGCGCATCGTGCTGTTGAAGCCGATGACACCATTGGACTTGGCTTCCACGCTCGAGGCGATGGCGGCACGCGAAGCGGCACCACCGATGTGGAAGGTACGCATGGTCAGCTGCGTGCCGGGTTCACCGATGGACTGGGCAGCAATCACACCCACGGCTTCGCCGAGGTTGATCAGGCCGCCACGACCCAGGTCGCGACCGTAGCAGGTGGCGCACAGGCCGAAACGGGTTTCGCAGGTCAGAGCCGTGCGCACCTTGATTTCGTCCACTCCCTGGGCTTCCAGCTCTTCGATGGTGTCTTCGTTGAGCAGGGTACCGGCAGGCACCAGCACGGCACGGGTTTCGGGGTGCAGCACTTCTTCGGCGGTCGAACGGCCCAGCACGCGGTCGCGCAGGGATTCGATCACTTCACCGCCTTCGACGATGGCGCGCATCAGATAGCCGTTGGAGGTACCGCAATCCTGTTCGTTCACGACCAGATCCTGCGTCACGTCCACCAGACGACGAGTCAGGTAACCGGAGTTAGCCGTCTTCAGCGCCGTGTCGGCCAGACCCTTACGGGCACCGTGGGTCGAGATGAAGTACTGCAGCACGTTGAGGCCTTCGCGGAAGTTCGCGGTAATAGGCGTCTCAATGATGGAGCCGTCAGGCTTGGCCATCAGACCACGCATACCGGCCAGCTGACGAATCTGCGCTGCGGAGCCGCGGGCGCCGGAGTCGGCCATCATGTAAATCGCGTTGAACGATTCCTGATCGACTTCGTTGCCGTGACGGTCGGTGGTTTTCTGGACCTTGAGCTGGTCCATCATCACCTTGGACACGTCGTCGCCGGCCTTGCCCCAGATGTCCACCACCTTGTTGTAGCGCTCGCCGGAGGTCACCAGACCCGAGACGTACTGCTGCTCGATTTCCTTCACTTCGGACTCTGCGCGGGCCAGGATGTCGGCCTTTTGCGGAGGCACCAGCATGTCGTCGATGGAGATCGAGATACCGGCGTGCGTGGACAGACGGAAACCGTTTTGCAGCAGCTTGTCGGCAAACACGACCGTGGCCTTCAGACCGCACTTGCGGAAGGAGGCGTTGATCAGCTTGGAGATTTCCTTCTTCTTCAGCGCCTTGTTCATGTTGCTGAAAGCCAGGCCCTTGGGCAGGATTTCAGACAGCAGGGCACGGCCCACGGTGGTTTCCACGAGCGAGGTCACGGGCTCGAATTCGCCGGTTTCCTTGTTCTTATTCCACTCGGTCAGGCGCACGCTGATCTTGGCGTGCAGCTCGGTCTCGCCGGCATCCAGAGCGCGTTGCAGCTCCATCAGGTCGGCAAACACCATGCCTTCGCCCTTGCCGTTGATCTTTTCACGCGTGGCGTGATACAGACCCAGCACCACGTCCTGGGAAGGAACGATGGAGGGTTCGCCCGAAGCGGGGAACAGCACGTTGTTCGAGGCCAGCATCAGCACGCGGGCTTCCATCTGCGCTTCCACAGACAGGGGCACGTGAACAGCCATCTGGTCACCGTCGAAGTCGGCGTTGAAGGCCGCGCAGACCAGCGGGTGCAGTTGCAGGGCCTTGCCTTCGATCAGGATGGGCTCGAAAGCCTGGATACCCAGACGGTGCAGCGTAGGCGCACGGTTGAGCATGATGGGGTGTTCCTTGATGACTTCTTCAAGGATGTCCCACACCACGGGCGTACCGGCTTCCACTTCCTTCTTGGCAGCCTTGATGGTCGTGGCAATGCCGCGCTGCTCGAGCTGCGCGAAGATGAAGGGCTTGAACAGCTCCAGCGCCATCAGTTTGGGCAGACCGCACTGGTGCAGCTTGAGGTAAGGACCCACGGTAATCACGGAACGACCGGAGTAGTCCACGCGCTTGCCCAGCAAGTTCTGACGGAAACGACCGCTCTTGCCCTTGATCATGTCGGCCAGAGACTTCAGGGCACGCTTGTTGGCGCCCGTCATGGCCTTGCCGCGACGGCCGTTGTCCAGCAGCGAGTCCACCGCTTCCTGCAACATGCGCTTTTCGTTGCGCGCGATGATTTCAGGAGCCTTGAGCTCGAGCAGACGACGCAGACGCGAGTTGCGGTTGATGACGCGGCGGTACAGGTCGTTCAGGTCGGAAGTGGCGAAACGGCCACCGTCCAGAGGCACCAGAGGACGCAGATCGGGAGGCAGCACGGGCAGCACTTCCATCACCATCCACTCGGGCTTGATGCCGGACTTCTTGAACGCTTCCAGCAGCTTCAGGCGCTTGGCGTTCTTCTTGACCTTGACTTCGGAGCCGGTCAGATCGTTGCGCAGGCGCTCGATCTCGACGTCGATGTCGATGCCTTCGAGCAGGTCCTTGATGCCTTCAGCGCCCATCTTGGCGGTGAACTCATCGTAGCCGTACTCGAGTTGCTTGGCGTCGTAGTCGTCCTCGGTCATGATGCTGAACTTCTTCAGCGGAGTCATGCCGGGGTCGGTCACCACATAGGCTTCGAAGTACAGCACGCGCTCGATGTCGCGCAGCGTCATATCCAGCACCAGGCCCAGGCGCGAAGGCAGGGACTTCAGGAACCAGATATGGGCGCAGGGCGCGGCCAGGTCGATGTGACCCATGCGTTCGCGACGCACCTTGGTCTGTGTGACTTCAACGCCGCACTTCTCGCAGATCACACCGCGGTGCTTGAGGCGCTTGTACTTGCCGCACAGGCATTCGTAGTCCTTGATCGGGCCAAAGATCTTGGCGCAGAACAGACCATCACGCTCGGGCTTGAAAGTACGGTAGTTGATCGTTTCAGGCTTCTTCACTTCACCGAAAGACCAGGAACGGATCTTCTCGGGCGAGGCCAGGCCGATCTTGATGGCATCGAAATGCTCATCAGGCGTAAATTGCTTGAACAGGTCGAGTAGCGATTTCATGTAACTCTTTCCTTTTCGTCAAAAATCATTGCAGCCACCGCTGGATTTGCCTTGGTTTCAGCAACAAACCAAGTGCAAATCCTTTGTTTTAAAGCGGTTGCAGCTCTCTGTTTAATAGTGCTTAAGAACGTTCGAGCTCGATGTCCAAGCCCAGAGAGCGGATTTCCTTGACCAGCACGTTGAACGATTCGGGCATGCCCGCTTCGATCGAGTGCTCGCCCTTGACGATGGACTCGTACACCTTGGTACGACCGACCACGTCGTCGGACTTCACAGTCAGCATTTCCTGCAGCACATAGGCGGCGCCGTAAGCTTCCAGCGCCCACACTTCCATTTCACCGAAACGCTGACCACCGAACTGGGCCTTACCGCCCAGAGGCTGTTGCGTCACCAGCGAGTAAGGACCGGTGGAGCGGGCATGCATCTTGTCGTCAACCAAGTGGTGCAGCTTCAGGTAGTGCATATAGCCCACGGTGGTCGGACGCTCGAAGCGCTCGCCGGTGCGGCCGTCATACAGATACGCCTGAGTGCGTGTCTCGGTCAGGCCCTTGGCGGCAGCGATGTCGTCAGGGTAGGCCAGCTTCAGCATGTCCTTGATTTCGGCTTCGGAAGCACCGTCGAACACCGGCGTTGCGAACGGCACGCCCGTGGTCAGCTCCTTGGCCATGGACATGACTTCGCCGTCGTCCAGCTGAGACAGCTCTTCCTTGCGACCGCTGCGGTTGTAGATCTCTTCCAGGAAGGCGCGCACTTCAGCAGCACGGGCTTCCTTTTGCAGCATGTCGCCAATGCGCTGGCCCAGGCCCTTGCCGGCCCAGCCCAAGTGCACTTCCAGCACCTGACCGATGTTCATACGCGAAGGCACGCCCAGCGGGTTCAGCACGATGTCGGCAGTGGTGCCGTCGGCCAGGAAAGGCATGTCTTCCACAGGAGTGATCTTGGAGACTACACCCTTGTTACCGTGACGGCCGGCCATCTTGTCACCGGGCTGCAGACGACGCTTGACGGCCAGGTAGACCTTGACCATCTTCAGCACGCCGGCAGGCAGCTCGTCGCCCTGTGTGAGCTTCTTGCGCTTTTCTTCGAAAGCCAGGTCGAAGGTGTGACGCTGCTGCTCGATGGAGTTCTTGATGGACTCCAGCTGAGCGGCCACATCGTCTTCGGCAGGGCGAATGTCGAACCAGTGGAACTTCTCCACGCCGTCCAGATAGGCCTTGTCGATCTTGGCGCCCTTGGACAGCTTCTGAGGACCGCCGTTGGCCACGCGGCCGGTCAGCAGCTTCTCGATACGGTCGAAAGCGTCGGCTTCCACAATGCGCAGCTGGTCGTTCAGGTCCAGACGGAAGCGCTTGAGTTCATCGTCGATGATCTGCTGGGCGCGCTTGTCGCGCTGGATGCCTTCACGCGTGAACACCTGCACGTCGATCACGGTGCCTTGCGAGCCCTGATCCACACGCAGAGAGGTGTCCTTCACGTCGGAAGCCTTCTCGCCGAAGATGGCGCGCAGCAGCTTCTCTTCAGGCGTCAGCGTGGTCTCGCCCTTGGGTGTGACCTTGCCCACCAGCACATCGCCGGGTTGCACTTCGGCGCCCACGTAGATGATGCCGGACTCGTCCAGGCGGTTCAGTTGCTGCTCGGACAGGTTGGGGATGTCGCGTGTGATTTCTTCGGCACCCAGCTTGGTGTCGCGAGCCATCACCACCAGCTCTTCGATGTGGATCGAGGTGTAGCGATCGTCAGCCACGATGCGCTCGTTGATCATCACCGAGTCTTCGTAGTTGTAGCCGTTCCAGGGCATGAACGCGATCAGCATGTTCTGGCCGATGGCGATTTCGCCCAGGTCGGTCGAAGCGCCGTCCGCCAGCACATCACCCTTGGCCAGCTTGTCGCCACGGCTGACGATGGGGCGCTGGTGGATGTTGGTGTTCTGGTTGGAACGCTGATACTTGATCAGGTTGTAGATGTCCACGCCGACTTCACCGGCCACGGCTTCGTCGTCGTTCACACGGATCACGATACGGGTGGCATCGACATAGTCCACGATACCGCCGCGCTTGGCAGTGACCACGGTGCCGGAGTCCACGGCAGCAACGCGCTCGATACCGGTACCGACCATGGGCTTTTCAGGACGCAGCACAGGCACGGCCTGACGCGACATGTTGGCGCCCATCAAGGCACGGTTCGCATCGTCGTGTTCCAAGAAGGGAATCAGCGAGGCGGCCACGGACACGATCTGCGCAGGCGACACGTCCATGTACTGCACGCGCTCGGCCGACACCAGGGTCGATTCACCGGCTTCACGAGCCGACACCAGCTCGCCCACCAGATTGCCTTCGGCATCCAGATCGGCGTTGGCCTGGGCGATCACGTACTTGCCTTCTTCGATGGCCGACAGATAGTCGATGTCCATCGTCACCTTGCCGTCCACCACGCGACGGTACGGGGTTTCGATGAAACCGTACTCGTTGAGGCGAGCGTACAGAGCCAGCGAGTTGATCAGACCAATGTTGGGACCTTCAGGCGTTTCGATAGGGCAGACGCGGCCATAGTGGGTCACGTGCACGTCACGCACTTCAAAGCCTGCACGTTCGCGGGTCAGACCGCCTGGGCCCAGGGCGGAAACACGACGCTTGTGCGTGATTTCTGCCAGAGGGTTGGTCTGGTCCATGAACTGCGACAGCTGCGAGGCACCGAAGAACTCCTTCAGGGCCGCAGAGATGGGCTTGGAGTTGATCAGGTCGTGAGGCATCAGAGGCTCTTGCTCGGCCTGACCCAGACGTTCCTTCACAGCCTTTTCGATACGCGCCAGACCGGTGCGGTACTGGTTCTCGGCCAGTTCGCCCACGCAACGCACGCGGCGGTTGCCCAGGTGGTCGATATCGTCGACTTCGCCACGGCCATTGCGCAGGTCCACCAGGATCTTGACCACGGCCAGGATGTCTTCGTTGGACAGCACCATGGGACCGGTCGCGCCTTCGCGGCCGATCTTGGCGTTGAACTTCATGCGGCCCACGCGCGACAGATCATAGGTGTCGGCGTTGTAGAACAGGCGCTGGAACAGGGCCTGCACGGCGTCCTCGGTAGGAGGCTCGCCAGGGCGCATCATGCGGTAGATGGCAACGCGGGCAGCGAACTCGTCCACGGTTTCATCGGTGCGCAGGGTCTGCGAGATGTAGGCGCCCTGGTCCAGTTCGTTGGTGTAGATGCACTGAACGTCCTGCACACCGGCGCTGCGCAGCTTCTTGAGCAGGGCTTCGGTCAGTTCTTCGTTGGCCTTGGCGATGATTTCGCCGGTATCGGGATCAACGATGTTCTTGGCCAGCACACGACCCAGCAGGAAGTCTTCGGGCACGCTGACGAACTTGGTGCCGGACTGCTCCAGCTCGCGGGTGTGGCGAGCGGTAATGCGCTTGTCCTTGGCGACCACGACCTTGCCGGACTTGTCGGTGATGTCGAAACGCGCGACTTCGCCCTTCAGGCGATCGGCCACGAATTCCATCTGCGCACCGCTGTCCATCAGGCGGAAGTTGTCGTTCACGAAGAACGTTGCCAGGATGGTCTCGGGCGTCATGCCGATGGCCTTCAGCAGGATCGACACGGGCATCTTGCGGCGACGGTCGACGCGGAAGTACAGCAGGTCCTTGGGGTCGAACTCGAAGTCCAGCCAGGAGCCGCGGTAAGGAATGATGCGAGCCGAGAACAGCAGCTTGCCCGAGCTATGGGTCTTGCCCTTGTCGTGCTCGAAGAACACGCCAGGCGAACGGTGCAGCTGAGACACGATCACGCGCTCGGTACCGTTGATGATGAACGAACCCTTGTCGGTCATCAGGGGCACTTCGCCCATGTAGACCTCTTGTTCCTTCACTTCCTTGACCACCTTGGACTGAGCCGTGGAGGACTCGCGGTCATAGATGATCAGCTGGACCTTGGCGCGGACAGCGGAGGCGAAGGTCAGACCACGGGTCTGGCATTCACGCACGTCGAAAGCGGGCTTGGCGAGGTTGTACTCGACAAACTTCATCTCCACAAAACCATTGTGGGAGACGATGGGGAAGGCGGAATTGAAGGCCGCTTGCAGGCCATCAATGGTACGTTTTTTGGGGGCTACATCTGCCTGCAGGAATGCTGTATAGGCATCTTTTTGCATCTGCAGCAGATAAGGCACTTCGAGCACGCTATCGCGGCTCCCGAAGCTTTTGCGGATTCGCTTGCGTTCGGTATAAGAATAGGCCATGAGATCTCCGGGCAAAGACATGAGTCCTGGGTCTGCGACGACTGCCCCACAGGGTTCTCCTGCGGGCTTGGCGGTTGGCCACTACCAACCATGGCTGACGGCGATGCGTTGCACATCGCCCGAACCAAGGCATCTTCTGCTGTCGGATTGTCAGAAGACACTAAAAAGCAGACTCCCTAGGAAACCTGCTTTTTGGTGTGTTCTTTAAGCGCACTCCACAAGCGCCAAAGGCTGGAGACCCTTTTACGAGTCTCCAGCCCTTGATTTCACTGAATTACTTCAGTTCAGCCTTGGCACCGGCTTCAACCAGCTTCTTCACAGCGGCTTCAGCGTCAGCCTTGGGAGCGGCTTCCTTCACGGTCTTGGGAGCGCCGTCGACCAGATCCTTGGCTTCCTTCAGACCCAGGCCGGTGATTTCGCGCACAGCCTTAATCACGGACACCTTGTTAGCGCCAGCGTCGGTCAGAACGACGTTGAACTCGGTCTTTTCTTCAGCAGCAGCAGCGCCACCAGCAGCGCCGCCAGCAGCGGGAGCAGCCATAGCAGCGGCGGACACGCCAAACTTCTCTTCAATAGCCTTGACCAGGTCGTTCAGTTCCAGAACAGTCATGCTGTCCAGGGCGGTCAGGAATGCGTCTTTATCGAATGCCATTTTGATTTCCTAAAATTGGTTGGTTTTGCCGAGCACTCAGGCTGCGGCTGTTTCTGTTGCCGCTTCGGCAGAGCCTTCGCCCTTCTTGGCCGCCAGAGCGCCCAGCACAACGGCTGTACGCGAGATAGGCGACATGAGCAAGCCGCACAGTTGTGCGAGCAGTACTTCCTTGGAGGGGATGTTTGCCAGTTGCTTAACGCCGTCGATGTCCAGGGCCTTGCCTCCGAACGCGCCACCGCGAATCACCAACTTGTCGTTGGTCTTCGCGAAGTCGGCCACCACCTTGGCGGCAGCCACTGCGTCTTCAGAGAAGCCATAGATCAGGGGACCAGTCATCTGGTCAGCCACCACGTCAAACGCGCTACCGGCAACAGCACGGCGGGCCAGGGTGTTCTTCAACACGCTCAGGCTCACACCCTTGCTGCGAGCATCGGCACGCAGTTTGGTCATGTCGGCGACCGTGATGCCACGGTATTCCGCGATCACAAGCGTTTGAGCTTTAGCGGCGAGGCTGGTCACTTCGTTGATGACCGCTTCTTTCTCACTGCGATTAAGACTCAAGGTCTACTCCTTCAAATGCATATGCAAGGCAAGCCCTGCATACACGCTCTTGTTGCAGCGACCAACTGTTTAGGAAAAATTTCCATCTGCAGCGGGATCGCCATCTGCGTTGGCCTTCGTGATTAAGTGATCAAATCACACCAACGGTCTTGGATGACCTGCGGGAGCAACAACTCCCGCAGCCCACCACACCAGATGAGCAAAGCTCATCTGACGATTTCTAGCAATTACGCCGAGATGGATTGTGTATCGACGCGAACGCCCACACCCATGGTCGACGAAACAGCCACCTTGCGCAGGTACAGACCCTTGCTGGAAGCAGGCTTGGCCTTGTTCAGTGCATCGATCAGAGCAGCCAGGTTGCCCTGCAGCTTGTCGGCATCGAACGAACGGCGACCGATCGTGCCGTGCACGATACCAGCCTTGTCCACGCGGAACTGCACCTGACCAGCCTTGGCGTTCTTCACGGCCGTAGCGACGTCAGGAGTCACGGTGCCAACCTTGGGGTTGGGCATCAGGCCGCGGGGGCCCAGGATCTGACCCAGCTGACCCACAACGCGCATAGCGTCGGGAGCAGCGATCACCACGTCGAAGGGCATGTCGCCGGCCTTGACTTGAGCAGCCAGGTCGTCCATGCCGACCACGTCAGCGCCGGCGGCCTTGGCTTCTTCAGCCTTGGCGCCTTGTGCGAACACAGCCACGCGAGCAGTCTTGCCGGTACCGTGAGGCAGCACCACGGCGCCACGCACCACTTGGTCCGACTTCTTGGCATCCACGCCCAGTTGCACGGCCACGTCGATGGATTCATCGAACTTGGCAGTTGCAGCTTCCTTCACCAGCGCCACGGCGTCAGCGAAAGAGTACAGCTTGTTGGAATCAACCTTGCCCTGGAGAGCTTTTTGCTTCTTGGTCAACTTGGCCATTTACACACCCTCCACGATCACGCCCATCGAACGGGCAGAACCAGCCAGCGTACGCACAGCAGCGTCAACGTCAGCGGCGTTCATGTCCTTCAGCTTGGTCTTGGCGATTTCTTCCAGCTGAGCACGTGTGATCTTGCCAACCTTGTTCTTCAGAGGATTGGAAGAGCCCTTGTCCAGCTTCACAGCCTTCTTGATCAGAACGGTTGCGGGAGGGGTCTTGATGATGAACGTGAAGCTCTTGTCAGCAAAAGCCGTGATCACCACGGGCAGAGGCAGGCCGGGCTCGACACCTTGGGTCTGGGCGTTGAACGCCTTGCAGAATTCCATGATGTTGAGGCCGCGCTGACCCAGCGCAGGACCGATGGGAGGAGAAGGATTGGCCTTACCAGCTGGCACTTGCAGCTTGATGAAGCCGACGATTTTTTTCGCCATGTTGAGCTCCTTACGGGTATAGCGCCATTTGCAATATCTGCAAACAGCTCCCCGAGGTTGCTGACTCTACAAAAAAGCTTCGCATCGAGTCAAAAAATGCGAAGCCCTAGATTCTATTGCGAATCTCAAGTTTTCTCAACTTGAGAGAATTCCAACTCCACAGGAGTCGCGCGGCCAAAGATGGTGACCGAGACACGCAGACGGTTCTTTTCGTAGTTGACTTCCTCGACGGAGCCGTTGAAGTCCGCGAACGGACCTTCCTTGACACGAACCATTTCGCCGACCATGAACTCGACCTTGTGGCGGGGCTTTTCGGTGCCCTCCTGCATCTGGTCGACGATCTTGCGAACTTCTTCTTCAGAAATGGGGGCAGGACGGTTCTTGGCACCGCCGACGAAACCGGTCACCTTGCTGGTGTGCTTCACCAGGTGCCAGGTATCGTCATCCATCACCATTTCGACGAACACATAACCGGGGAACAGGCGGCGCTCTGTGGTGCGGCGAGTGCCGTTGCGCATTTCCACCACTTCTTCGGAAGGCACCAGGATGCGGCCAAACTTGGACTGCATGTCCGAGCGAGCAATACGCTCCGCAATATTGCGCTCGACAGCCTTCTCCATACCCGAATAGGCATGGACGATATACCAGCGCAGATCGGGATTGGCGGGTCCCGCTGCTCCACCATTCACATCTGTTTCGACTGCATCAGCCATTACTTCCTCCAGCCCAAAATCAAGTCGTACAAGACCCATTCAAGCGTCTTATCGGTGAACCACAAGAACAAGGCCATCACCACCACAAACGCAAAGACATACAGTGTCATCTGCATGGTTTCCTTGCGGGTGGGCCAGACCACCTTCTTCACCTCACGCCAAGCATCACGAGCAAAGCCAATGAAGCGCTTGCCCGGCTCAGAGATCAGAAACACGCCAGCAGCCAGCACCAGGCCGACAATCAGAGCCGCCCACTGAACCAGCGCACCTTGCTTGCTCAACAGATAAAAGCCAGCAATAGAAGCAACAACTAAAGCCGCAACAGCGGCTAATTTTGCTTTGTCAGCAGCAGAGCTGACTGTTTCAACCTGAGTAGTGGCCATATTTTGTTTCAAATGCACAAAAATGTGCAATTTCAAGACACAAAAGCCCGCCAAAGGCGGGCTCTTGTTGATTCCACCATTAAGAGGTGGCAGGGGCAGTAGGAATCGAACCTACAACCTTCGGTTTTGGAGACCGACGCTCTGCCAATTGAGCTATACCCCTACAAATCAATTATGCAATGATCGTGGCAACCACACCGG
>NZ_BBVD01000013.1 GCF_000964545.1 Comamonas thiooxydans
TGTGATAGCGGCGCGATAGCAAAGCGGTTATGCCCCGGATTGCAAATCCGGTTAGACCAGTTCGACTCTGGTTCGCGCCTCCAAACTTGTGGCACAAGCCCTGCAGATGAAAGTCTGCAGGGCTTTTTGCTTTGTGCGCCTGGTATCTGAATACGCCGCAAATCCTGAAGGTGGGCGCCGCATCTGCATCGCCCTATGCAACTCAGGCCTGCTGCAGGCCATGTCCTTTCGCTATGCAAAAGCCCAGGGCAACGCCCTGGGCGAGTCGGAGAAGACGGGAGCGATGCCCGCGTTCAGGCGGGCTCGGCCAGTTTCACGCTCTGACGCAATGTCTTGGCGGCTTCGACCATATGTTGCAGCGCCGGAATCACTTCGGCCCACTGACGTGTCTTGAGACCGCAGTCAGGGTTGACCCAAAGGCGTTCCGTGGGAATGCGTTTTGCAGCTTTTTGCATGAGCTCCACGATGCCTGCCTTGGTGGGAATATTGGGAGAGTGGATGTCATAGACGCCCGGACCGATCTCATTGGGGTAATCGAAGTGCTCGAAGGCCTCCAGCAACTCCATGTCCGAGCGCGAAGTCTCTATGGTGATCACATCGGCGTCCATGGCTGCAATCGAAGCAATGATGTCGTTGAACTCCGAATAGCACATATGGGTGTGAATCTGGGTTTCATCGGCAACGCCATTGGCGCTGATGCGGAAGGACTCCACGGCCCAGTGCAGATATTCCTTCCATTGTGATTTGCGCAATGGCAAGCCCTCGCGCAATGCAGCCTCGTCGATCTGGATCACGCGCACGCCGGCTCTTTCCAGATCCAGCACTTCCGCGCGAATCGCCAGAGCCAGCTGATAGCAGGATGTGGCGCGCGGCTGGTCATCGCGCACGAATGACCAGTTCAGGATGGTGACCGGGCCTGTCAGCATGCCTTTCATGGGTTTGCGGGTCAAGGACTGGGCGTACTGGATCCATTCCGTCGTCATCGCCTTGGGGCGGCTGATGTCGCCGAACAGAATGGGCGGCTTGACGCAGCGTGAGCCATAGGACTGCACCCAGCCGAACTGGCTGAAGGCATAGCCGTCGAGTTGCTCGCCAAAATATTCGACCATATCGTTGCGCTCGGCCTCGCCATGTACCAGAACGTCCAGCCCCAGAGCTTCCTGCTCTTGCACGCAGCGTTCGATCTCGGCGCGCATGGCGCCTTGGTAGCGGGCGAAATCCAGGTGACCGGCCTTGAATTCGCTGCGTGCCTGGCGGATCTCTGCCGTCTGTGGGAAAGAGCCGATAGTGGTGGTCGGGAAGACTGGCAGCTTGAGCAAGCGGGCTTGCTTGGGGGCGCGTGCTTCATAGCTGCTCTGGCGCTGGCCCAGCCCGGCGCTGATCTGCTTGACCGCAGCTTGCACCACGGGGTTGTGGACGCGAGGCGATGTGCGGCGTGCAGCCAGAGCTGAAGCGTTGTCGGCCAGTTCGGCCTTGACGCAATCTCGGCCATGGCGCAAAGCCTTGCCCAGCACGCGCAGCTCATCCAGTTTCTGCAGAGCATAGGCCAGCCAGGATTTGATGTCGGCATCCAGCTTTTGTTCGCTGTTCAGATCCACGGGTACATGCAGCAAGGAGCAGGATGGCGCAATCCAGAGACGGTCGCCCAGGCGCTCTGCCAGCGGCTCCACCCAGTCCAGCACGGCAGCCAGATCGGTTTTCCAGATATTGCGGCCGTTGATCACGCCCAGCGACAGTACCTTGTGCGCGGGCAGCAGCCCCAGCAGCTGTTGCACATCGTCCTGGCCGTTGATGGCATCGATGTGCAGGCCGGCTACGGGCAGGTTTGCTGCCAGATATTTGTTTTCGGCCAACTGGCCGAAATAGGTCGCCAGCAGCAGCTTGACCCTGCAGCTCTTGAGGTGGTGGTAAGCAGTGTTGAACGCATGTTGCCAGTCGGCATCGAGTTCGGTGACCAGGATGGGTTCGTCAATCTGTACCCATTCCACACCCTGGGTCGCCAGCGCATCCAGTAGTTGCGCATAGACGGGCAGCAGCCGCTGCAGCAGCTCTAGCTTGCTGGCGCCGTCCTTGGCCTTGCCCAGCGCCAGATAGGTGACGGGGCCTATGAGGACGGGCTTGGCCTGTATGCCTTGTGTCCTGGCTTCGGCCAGTTGTTCCAGCAGGCGCGATGCATCGAGCTTGAATTCGGTGGTCGAGCTGAACTCGGGCACGATGTAGTGGTAGTTGGTGTCAAACCATTTGGTCATCTCGCCCGCGGCGACGCCAGCGCAGCAGTGGGTGTGGCCGGTGCTACGGGATTCGGTTGTGACCGCCGAACGGCCACGGGCCACGCGAAAGTAGTTGTCCAGTGCATCGCCTTCGAAGTCTTGCACCCGTTCGGGCAGATTGCCCAGCGTAAAGCTCATGTCCAGTACTTGGTCGTAGAACGCGAAGTCACCCACGGGCACCAAGTCCAGCTCTTGCTGCGCGGTCCAGTGGCGTTGGCGCAGCTCGGCGCCCAGCGCCTTGAGCGCATCGCGCGAGGATTCACCTCTCCAGTAGGACTCCAGCGCGAACTTCAGTTCGCGCTTTGCGCCGATGCGAGGAAAGCCCAGGTTGTGAATAGTCGTCATGCAGAAATCCAGTCTTGTGATCTTCGGCCCATGGCCAGAGTGGCTTGGGTCAGCGGACTGGATGTTCCTGGAATCGATGCATGAAGTAAAATGGTTGTTTCTCATGTATCCATGAATTGTGTTCACAGATGATTGAGCGTATCCATCTCGCCATAGTGCAAGAGGTTGAAAAACAAGGCTCTTTGACTGCGGCAGCTGATGTGCTGTGCGTCACCCAGTCCGCCCTGAGCCACAGCATGAGAAAGCTGGAAGCCCAACTCGGCACCGATGTCTGGTTGCGTGAAGGGCGCAGCCTGCGCCTGACGCAGGCGGGTCAATACCTGCTGGCAGTGGCCAACCGCGTGCTGCCTCAGCTGGATCTGGCCGAGTCGCGTTTGCAGCAATTTGCTCTGGGAGAGCGCGGCAGCTTGCGCATCGGCATGGAATGTCATCCCTGCTACCAGTGGCTGCTGAAAATCGTCTCCCCATATCTGGCCGCCTGGCCCGACGTGGATGTGGACGTGAAGCAGAAGTTTCAGTTTGGCGGTATCGGTGCGCTGTTCGGCTATGAGATCGACATGCTGGTTACGCCCGATCCGCTGTTCAAGCCGGGTTTGCACTTCGAGCCCGTCTTTGACTATGAGCAGGTGCTGGTCGTGGCTGCGGATCACGCCTTGGCCCAGGTCGACCATGTCAAGCCCGATGATCTGTCTCGCGAGGTGCTGATTACCTATCCCGTGGCCGTAGACCGGCTTGATATCTATACCCAGTTTTTGCTGCCCAAAGGCATTGCGCCCAGGCGCCATAAGACCATAGAGACCACCGACATCATGATGCAGATGGTCGCCAGCGGCCGGGGTGTCGCGGCCCTGCCGCGCTGGCTGGCTCTGGAATATGCCGAAAAGATGGCAGTCGTACCCGTGAAGCTGGGCAGCAAGGGCATAGCCAAGCAAATCTACCTCGGCGCGCGCGAGGCAGAGTTGCATACCGACTATCTGCAGGCCTTTATTGCGCTGGCACGAGCACCTGGTCTGGCTCTGCCGGCTGCCGCATCCGCGCAGGACGACTCTTGAGAAGAGCGGCAGCCGACGGCTGAATAAGCAATAGCGGCTGACTCACATGTTGATGGCCGTCATGCCCGGTGCGGATGCACGGTCGGCTTGCCGTCCGGCTTGCACGCCCCACAGCCACATGGCACCGCCCGCCAGTAGCGTCAGCACAAACGATTGCTGTGCGCCCCAGTGGTCGATCAGCCAGCCGGCAGCGGCAGCGCCCAGGGCCACACCGCTGGCGAGGCCAGTCAGCAGCCAGGTCATGCCCTCGGTCAGTCGGTTTGCTTGTACCTGCTGCTCCACCAGACTCATGGCCACGGTAATCGTCGGGCCAAAGGTAATGCCTGCCAGCAGCACGGCCAGCGTCAGTGCGGTCAGATTGCTGGCCAGCAACAGGGGCAGGGCGGAGATGGCGACCGATGCCCCGACCCAGACGATCTGGCGGCTGAGCGGCATCTGCAGGCGCAGCGTGCCAAACAGCAAGCCCATGGCGCAGGAGCCCAGCGCATAGAAGGACAGCACCACACTGGCCATGCCGGGCTGGCCCTGAGCCGTGGCGAAGGCTACGCTGGCCACATCGATCACGCCCACGATGACGCCTTGTGCCAGCATGAACAGCGCCAGCGTGCGCACCACGGGCTGGCGCAGCATCGACGAAGCCCTGCCTTTTTCCGAGCTGGTATGGGGGCTGACAGGTGGTTCGGTACGGCGTTGCACCACAAACAGGCCTACGCCGATGATGAGGAACAGCGCTGCTGCCAGCGGACCGGCCTCAGGGAATAGCAGCATGCTCAGGCCCACCGATAGCGGCGGGCCGACGATAAAGGCCAGATCGTCGAGCACGCCTTCCAGTGCAAACGCGGTCTGCAACTGAGGCGTTCCACTGTAGATCGCTGTCCAGCGGGCGCGGACCATGGCCGGCATGCTGGGCAGACTGCCGACGGCAGCGGCCAGTGCCAGCAGCAGCCAGTCCGGCCCCTGCCAGTGGGCGCAGGCCAGCAAGGCCAGCATCGACAGCGCACTGCTGGCGGCCGCAAACGGCAGCACCCTGAACTGGCCGTAACGGTCAACCAGCGCCGAGATGCGCGGTGCCAGAACGGCAATCGACAGCGCGAAACAGGCCGACACCATGCCTGCCAGCGTATAGGCGCCGCGCTGCTGCGACAGCATGGTGATCAAGCCAATCCCCGTCATCGACAGCGGCAGCCGCGCCAGCAGCCCGGCCAGCACAAAGCCCGTGCTGCCCGGCGCCGTAAACAGCTTACGGTAAGCATTCAACATGGAAACCCTTGAATAGATTCACTTGCATACATCGTGTATGCGAGTGACATTCTAGGAGCTTGGGATGTAGCGCGTATGATTGGCATACGCTTTGTATGTGAATATTGCCGGGAGTTCGCAGTGACCCAAGTTCGCCAGAGTCGTGCCAGCATGATCGAAGCCACGCGGGCCAAGCTGATCAGTGCTGCGCGCAGCGCTTTCGCCCAGCATGGCTACGCCCAGGCCGCCATGGACGAGTTGACTGCGCAGGCCGGTTTGACGCGCGGCGCGCTCTATCACCACTTTGGTGGCAAGCCCGGCCTGCTAGCTGCCGTGGTGGCCCAGATGGATGAAGAAATGGACCAGCGGCTGGAGCTAGTGCTGCGGGGCCATGACAATCCATGGGAAGGCTTTCTGGCCTATTGCCGCGCCTATCTGGCCATGGCGCAGGAGGCTGAAATTCGCCGCATTGTGTTGCAGGATGCACGCTCCGTGCTCACCGGCACCGACCAGGGGCAGCAGCACCAGCAATGCATTGCTTTTATCGCCGGTTTTTTGCAGCAGCTCATCGACGAGGGCGTCATCGTGAACGCCAGTGCACCGGCGCTGGCAAGGTTGCTCAACGGCTGCCTGATCGAAGCGGCTTTCTGGATTGCCGAGGAGGGCGCTCCACCCGAGCGCCTGAACGAGGCCTTGCAGGCGCTGGATTTGATGCTGCAAGGCTGGAAGGCGGCCTGAGCCATTGCCAGAGCCGTGCTGCAGCCATGCCTGCTGTGCTTTGCCTGCAGTAGCCAGAATGAGGATCGTCTTGACTGCCAGGGTATTCTCGAGCTGAGGACATCAGCGATTTTGTGCAAGCGAACAATCCGGAATGTGCAAAGAGTCCGGGCTCGGAGGCTTTACCGGGACCGGCGACCGGCTGCATTCGAGTCGTCCGAGGTCTTCAGCGCGCTTCCGCGATCACGCTGATGCAGCAACTCAGGTCGGCAGGTAAGGCGAGATATTGGCGATGGCCCGGGCCATATAGACATCTTTTTCACCCACAGGGGCGACATAATGCAATGCACTCCTGGCGGCCTCGATCCCCTCGACACGGGCAATAAGCCAGGCGGCAAGGTATTGCGCTGCCAGGCAACCTCCAGCGGTAGCCACATTGCCGTTTGCGAAGAATGGCTGCTCCAGTACGCGAATGCCAGCCTCTTCAACCCAGGGCCTGGTGGTCAGGTCGGTACACGCCATCACGCCATCCAGCAAGCCGAGCTTGGCCAGTATCAGCGTGCCGGAGCACTGTGCAGCAATCAGTTGCCGTGAAGGGCCCAGCCTGAGTCTCGACATGAGGTCGGCATTGCGCGCGACCTCACGCGTTTGCATTCCACTGCCCACGATGACCGCATCTGCAGCGCCCGCATCCTCCAGAGTGGCCTGGGCTTCGATGACCACTCCGTTCATTGACCTGACGCGTGCGCTCGGGCAGGCAATCGACACTCGCCAACCGGGTCGCTTGATGCGGTTGAGTATGCCTAGAGAAATGAGTGAGTCGAGCTCGTTAAAGCCTTCGAAAGTCAGGATTGCGATATGCATTGGGAGGTTCCGGATGTGAACTTGTAGCAATGGTCATGCTAGAGATGAGATCCAATACGTTCAAATAATTGTCATGGATACAGGTTCTATATGCCGATTGCCCGATACAAGCAGCTGGTGGACCAGCTAGCCTCGGAAATTCGCGAAGGCCGGCTGGCACCGGGCACACGCCTGCCCACCCACCGGCAACTGGCATCCCGGGAGGGACTGGCCCTGGTCACGGCGACTCGTGTCTATGCCGAACTGCAGGCCATGGGCCTGGTCAGCGGCGAGACGGGGCGAGGAACTTTTGTGCGCGAAACAGCGCTGCCACGTGGCCTCGGTATCGACCAGCATGCCGCTGCGATAGGCATGCTGGACCTGAACTTCAACGCTCCTGCTCTTCCTGGTCAAGCCGAGTTGCTGCGCTCTGCATTGCGTCAACTTGCCGCCAGCGGAGATTTGGAGGCACTGCTGCGCTATCAGCCGCACGGAGGCCGGGCCCATGAGCGAGCTGCTATCGCCCTATACCTTGAAAACCGTAGGCTGACGGTTCCTGCCGAACAGGTGCTTATCGTGGATGGAGCGCAGCATGGGCTCGCAAGCACGGCCATGGCATTGCTGCAACCGGGCGATGTAGTGGCTGTTGATGCTTTGAGTTACCCGGGCTTCAAGGTGCTGGCGCAACAGCTGAGGCTTGAGCTGATTGCCATTCCGGCAGCTGGTTCGGGGCCGGACCTCGATGCGCTGGAGCAGCTGTGCCGACGCCGCAAGGTGCGCGCGGTCTATGCAATGCCGACTCTCCATAACCCGCTTGGATGGGTGATGAGCATCAACCGACGTCATGCATTTGCAGCGTTGATCCGTCGCCATGGCCTGTTGCTGATCGAAGATGCCGCGTATGCGTTTCTTGCTCGGGACGCTCCACCGCCCATGGCCGCACTGCTGCCTGAGTCCACGGTATATGTCTCAGGCTTTTCCAAGAGTGTCGCCACGGGTTTGCGGGTGGGCTTTGTGGCTGCGCCGGCAGCCTGGATATCTCGGATAGAACGAGCTATCCGTGCAACGACCTGGAACACCCCCGGCGTCATGACCGCCATGGTTGTGAATTGGCTGAGAGACGGGACGGTTGCCAGGCTGGAAGCTCAGAAGCGAGAGGACGCCCAGATGCGTCAGAAACAGGTGACGCGGGTCTTCAAGGGGCTGCCCTGTATGCGCCACCCCAGTTCGTATTTTGTCTGGCTCCCCATGCCTGACGACCTGAGGGCTGATCAGGTCGCGATGGTGTTGCAGACGGCAGGAATTTCCGTGTCAACGGCCGAACCCTTCGTCACTGGCGTGCAAGTGCCGCAAGCACTGCGGCTGGCCTTGGGTTCGGTGCCGCTCGAAAAACTTCGGCATGCCTTGATGCGAGTCAGGCTGGTGCTGGATGGAGCCACGCTGCACTAGAGGATCTCTCTGCGCAACCGGTTTCGAGGCCGTAGCCAGGGTAGTGAATGCTGCCGGCCATGGTCACACCGACCTGAAAACATGGCGTGCGGCGCCTGATGTATCAAGGTTGCACGCGATTCAGGCGCAGGGTCCGGAGACCGGATTACTGGTACTTTTGCTCCAGACCATCCCAGAAATCCTTGTTCACCAGCCGCTGGCGCTCAAGGAAAGGTGCGACGATGGCGGGGTCTTCATCGACCTTGTGATCGTCGCGCAGCAGGGTCAGGCACTTTTGCATGCCGGCCACAGCGCCTTGAAGTGCGGCATTGGCGTAGAGCACAAAGCCATAGCCCAGCTCGCCCAGTTCGTCGGCGTTGAAGATGGGGGTCTTGCCACCGATGACCATATTCATGAGCTGTGGGGCTTGCAGGCGCTGCGGCAGGGTGCGCACTTCTTCGGCCTGGGTGACGGCCTCGACAAACAGGATGTCGGCGCCGGCTTCCTGAAACTGCTGGGCACGCTCGATGGCGGCTTCGAAGCCGTGGACGGCGGCCGCGTCGGTACGAGCCATGATGAGAGTGCCGCTGTCGCGGCGCGCATCGACGGCGGCCTTGATCTTGCCCAGCATTTCGCCGGTTTCGATCACGGCCTTGCCATTGAAGTGGCCGCAGCGCTTGGGGCTGACCTGGTCCTCGAGCTGAATGCAGTCGGCGCCGGCACGCTCCAGAGTGCGCACGGCGTGGTAGGTGTTGACGGCGTTGCCGAAGCCGGTGTCGGCATCGACCAGCAGCGGCACTTCCACGGCGTCGCGGATGCGGGCCGTATGGTCGGCGATATCGCTGAGACCCATGAAACCCTGGTCGGGCATGCCGAACCACATATTGGTCACGCCGGCACCGGTCACATAGATGGCTTCAAAGCCCAGATCGGCGATCAGCCGCGCCGACATGGCGTTGAATGCACCGGGCACGATGACGCCGCGGCGGGCATCGGCCAGGGCTTTGAGTTGTTGTTTGGGGTTCATGGGATTTCTTGATAAAAAAGACTCTGATGCTTATCTGCCCTGCGCGGCCGGCTGTCAGCCTTGACGAGGCAGGGCGCTGCCTGGCAGCAGCTGCCCCGCGCCCAAGGCTGCGAAGCGGCTCGGGGGGAATCAGTCCAGCGAAATATTCGCGTTCTTGATCACGGGCCCCCACTTGGCGCGCTCGGCTTCAAGATATTTGCCATAGGCCTGGGGCGTGCCGCCCATGATCTGGCCGCCGCTGCTTTCGATCATCTGGCGCAGAGACTTGTCGTTCTTGAGCGCTTCGTTGACGGCCTGGTTGAGCTTGACCACCACAGCGTCGGGCGTGCCGGCCGGCGCAATCATGCCCAGCCAGTTGTACGACTCGAAGCCCTTGACCCCGGCTTCGTCCAGCGTGGGCACCTCGGGCAGCAAGGCCAGACGGGTCTTGCTGGAGACGGCCAGGGCATTGATCTTTTTGGCCTTGATGGAGGGCAGAGCCGAGTAGCCCATCTCGAACATCATGGCCAGATGGCCGCCCATGAGGTCGGTGGCCGCCAGCGAGCCTCCCTTGTAGGGCACATGGGTCAGCTGGGTCTGGGTCTGATAGGCCAGCAGTTCGCCCGACAGATGGTGGGCACCGCCCACGCCCGAGGAGCCATAGGTCAGATCGCCGGGCTTGGCCTTGGCATGGGCCAGCAGTTGCTGCACGCTCTTGAAGGGCTGGTTGGGAGCGGTGGTCAGAAACAGGGGGGCCTGCTCGATGAGGATGATGGGCTTGAACGCCGTCTTGGCGTCATAAGGCATCTTCTTCATCAGCATGGGGTTGGTGACCAGGGGGCCGGGCGAGCCGAAGCCGAAGGTGTGACCGTCGTTGGCCTTGGCGATGGCATCCGTGCCCGTCACGCCGCCGGCACCGCCGCGGTTGTCGATGATCACGGGCTGGCCCAGCACCTTGCCCAGCGAGTCGGCAATCAGGCGTGCGCGGGTATCGGCATAGCCGCCTGCCGCATAGGGCACGATGAGCTTGACGGTGCGGGTGGGCCAGGCTTCAGAGCCCTGGGCCAGGGCTGCAGAGGCGCCGCCCAGCAAGGCGGTAGCGGCGGCGGCGCAGGCAGTGGCGCGGAGCAAGGCGTTTCTACGGGAAATCATGAATCAGGTCTCAGTATTCTTTTAAGGATCCAGCGTATATAGGGCATACGCTGGATGCTATGTTTTTTGTGAAACTCACTTTTCCTGCATATGAGCTGCCTTGACGATCTCGCCCAGGCGCTTGCGCTCGGCATCGGCAAATTTCACGAATTCCGCACGTGTGCCGCCGACCGGCTCGATGCCCAGCCCCTTGAGCTTCTCTACGGTGGCAGGTTCCTTCATGGCCTTGTCCACGGCGGCTGCCAGCTTGTCCAGAATGGAGGGTGGCGTGCCCTTGGGGGCATGAATGCCGGCCCAATGCGCGATCTGCAGATCGGCAAAGCCTTGCTCCACGGCAGTGGAGAGCTGGGGGTAGGCCGAGATGCGCTGGGTCCAGGTCGTGGCCAGAGGTTTGAACTTGCCCTCGTGAATGATGTGCGGCAGCGCGATGATGCTGGCTTCTGAAGTGCCTTCGACCTGGCCGCCGAGCACGGCCGTGGTGCTCTCCGAACCGCTCTTGTAGGGCACGGGCTGCAGCTTGGCGCCGTATTTCACATTCAGCATCTCGGCCACGAAGTGCGGCGTGCTGCCCGTGCCGGCGGTGGCAAAGTTGAAGCCGGCGCCCTTCTTGGAGGCTTCGACGAAGTCGCGCAGATTGTTATAGGGCGCGTTCTTGGGCACCACGATCACCGAAGGTGCGAGGCCAATCATCACCACGGGCTGCAGAGCATCGTCCTTGAAAGGCATGGTCTTCTTGATCATGCTGTTGGAGATGACGCCGGCCGCGCTGACCAGCAGGGTGTAGCCATCGGGCTGGGCCTTGGCCACGATATCGGCACCTACGGTGCCACCCGCGCCAGGACGATTGTCGATCACCACGGGCTGGCCAAGGATCTTGGAGGCGCCTTCGGCCGCCGATCTGGCCATCAAGTCATTGGCGCCGCCTGCGGAAAACGGCACAACGAGGCGAATCGGACGCGTGGGCCAGTCGGCGGCCTGGGCCAGGCCGGCTGTGCCCAGCACGGAAAGAGTCAAGGCCTGGGCAACAAGATTGCGACGGTTCAAAAACATGGATATCTCCTGGATCCAAATCCCTATTGGTATGGCCCGATACCGCAAGCACTGTGCCAGGCGAATTTGGGGAAAACCCTCTGAATATCAAGTGTTTGAAATCATTGGGGTTTTTGTGATTCTGTGGACTAGCTGCCGGTAGCGGTGTATTGTTTGTATTTCATTGATGAAATAATTGTTTTCATGAGTGAAATAGATGCGATATCGAACGATGGCATCAAACGGATGCCAGCAGCCGGCCAGCCGCATTTGCCGCACATCGTCACCGTAGGCCGCTACCGTGTGGGGCGGGTGCTGGAGCGGCTGGCACAGCCCTGGTCGGGTGAGGCCAGGTTCTCGCATATCTCGGCCTCCTTCGATGATGCGGTGGCCCAGGTGCAGGCGCTCAATCTGCGCCAGCCCATCGATGCCCTGGTGGGGGCGGGAGCCAGTGGAGCCTGGATTCGAGAGCGCGTGGACATTCCGCTGGCCATGGTAGAAGTACGTGGCCTGGATTTGCTGCAGGCGCTGCGCCAGGCCAAGTTGCAGACCACGGAAGAGGCTCCGCGCGTGGGCCTGGTCAACTTCGAGGTGCCGTCGCCCGTGGTGGCCCAGTTCGACAGCCTGTTCGGCCTGGGTCTGGTCCAGATCGCCTATCAAGGTCCGCATGACGCGCCGGCCTGCGTGCAGAAACTCAAGGCGTCGGGCGTTGGTGCCGTGGTGGCGCCGGGCCTGGTGGCCGATCTGGCAGAGCAGGCGGGCATGGCCAGCGTGTTGCTGTATTCCGATATTTCGGTGCGTCAGGCACTCAGCGACGCCATGCTGCTGGCCCGTCATCGACGTGCCGAGCGCGACCGGCATCAACGGCTGGAAACCGTGTTGCACCAGTTGCAGGACGGTGTGGTGGCCGTGGACGAGCGTGGCCGTATTTGCGCGCTGAACCCTCGCATGGCCGCTTTGCTCGGTGCCCCGGTCGAGGCCTTGCACGGCCGCATGCTGGAGGAGGTGGCTCCGGCCCTGGGCACGGCCCGGGCACTGGCGGGTGAGGAGGGGGGAGAAGAGGTGGTGCAACTGGCCTTGCGTACCCTGGTGGTGCGACGTGCGCCAATTGTGGAGAACGGGCTGGTGACCGGCGCTTTGCTGGTCTGCCGCGATCCAGCCGTCATCCAGCGGGCCGATCGCAGCCTGCGCGCCAATCAGCGGCAAAGAGCCGCCGGTGTACGCTGGCGCATTGAGGACTATCTGGGCAGCAGCCCCGCTGCACAGCGCGTGCGACTGCTGGCCAGGCAGTACGCGAACAGCGATGCGACGGTGTTGATCCTGGGTGAAAGCGGGACCGGCAAGGAGCTGGTGGCGCAGGGTATCCACAGTGCAGGACGGCGTGCGGCACAGCCATTTCTGGCCGTCAACTGTGCGGCGCTCAGTGAAAGCCTGCTGGAGAGCGAGCTTTTCGGTTACGAGGAAGGCGCTTTTACCGGGGCCAGGCGCGGCGGCAAGACCGGGCTGATCGAGGCAGCGCATACCGGGACCCTGTTTCTCGATGAAATTGGCGACATGCCGCTGGCGCTGCAATCGCGACTGCTGCGCGTGCTCCAGGAACGCGAGGTATTGCGCGTAGGTTCCACCACGCCGATTCCCGTGGATGTGCGCGTGATTGCCGCCACCCATGCGGATCTGGCGGATCAGGTGGAGCGGGGTCAGTTCCGGCGCGATCTCTACTACCGGCTGGCGGTGCTGCGCCTGAGCACGCCTTCGCTGCAAATGCGAGGTGGTGCCGATGTTGCTGAACTGGGCCGCGCCATGCTGGCTCAGCGTCTGAACGCTGCAAGCGGGTTGCCCCGCGCACTGCATGACAGAGTGGAGCAGCAGCTTGATGCACTGCTGGCCAGGGCTGCGGCGCATGACTGGCCCGGTAATGTCCGTGAACTGGACAACTGGGTGGAGCGCCTGCTGGCCTGCAGCGACTATCTGGACTCAGGCCGGGGTGGCCTTCTGGATATGGCGCGCTTGCTTGAAGTCTTCCCGGAGTGCGCCGACGGCCTGGCTCTGGCCGAGCCTGCTGCGGCCCGGCAGGCACAGCTCAGGGACGCGGGTCGCCTTGCCGAGCAGAAGCGATTGCGCGAGGTGCTGGAGTCGGTCGGGGGTGATCAGCGCCAGGCCTGTGAAATTCTCGGCATCAGCCGGGCCACTCTGTGGCGGCGCATGAAGGCTTAGCGGCGTTGCAGCGTGAGGTCCGCCATACGTATGATTTCGGCCAATATCGCGAGTGCATGGCGTGAATTGCGGCAACCGGCGCAACAATCACCAGCAAGCGGAGGTTGGGCTGTGCCTGGGGCTTTCTCGGTGTGAAAGACTGCAGGCTCCGCTGTCTGGTGAGCCGGGTCGAGGCTGGTGCCACAGCCGGGCCTGATGTTTTATCGATTGAGATCGGGAGAGAGACGGGTTATGTCCGACGTGAGCGAGCTTGAGAACGAGAGTGCGGTCTATAGAACCTTGCTGGAGTCCACCAAGGCCATTCCCTGGAAGATCGACTGGGCGACCATGAAGTTCGCCTATATCGGCCCTCAGATCGAGAGCCTGCTTGGCTGGAGCCGTGAAAGCTGGGTCAGTGTCGAAGACTGGGCCATGCGCATGCACCCCGAGGACCGCGAATATGTGGTGAATTTCTGCGTGAGCCAGTCCCAGGCCGGCGTGGACCATGAGGCTGACTATCGCGCGCTGACCAAGGACAACGGCTATGTCTGGATTCGCGATGTGGTCCATGTGGTGCGCAATGCGCAAGGCGAGGCCGAAGCGCTGATCGGCTTCATGTTCGACATCAGTGAACGCAAAAAGACCGAGGAAAGGCTGCTGAGTCTGCAGAAGGAGCTGGAAGTGCTCTCCTTCAAGGATGGCTTGACCAGCATTGCCAACCGGCGCTGCTTCGATACCAGCTTCGAGCAGGAATGGGAGCGCACGCGCAGCGATGGCAAGCCCCTGTCCATGCTGCTGTTCGATGTCGACTTCTTCAAGCAATACAACGATTTGTACGGTCATATCCAGGGCGACAAATGTCTGGTGGATATTGCCCAGACCCTGAGCCTGGCGCTGGACGGACAGCGTGACCTGGTGGCGCGTTACGGTGGCGAGGAGTTTGTGGTGCTGCTGCCCGAAGCCGATGCCGAAACTGCGCAAAAAGTGGCCGAGCGCTGCCAGCGCCTGATCCAGAAGCAGTCCATCGTGCATGCGCTGTCGCCCCATGGCAGGCGGGTCACCATGAGCATTGGTGCGGGCACGGTGCTGCCGGCAGAGCATGATCGACCTGCCGGCTTTATCGAAGCCGTGGACCGGCAGCTCTATGCGGCCAAGAACAAAGGCCGCCACCGGATTGAAAGCGTCATCTTGAGCGCTTGAACCCTGCCCAGGCCTGCGTGCGGCAGGCGCCCGGCAGGGCAATACCCGGTGTCAGGCCTTCAGCACTTCGCACGGCACCCGTACCCAGCCTTCCATCAGAATGCGGGCACTGCGGCTCATCAAGGCCCTGGTGACCTGCCATTGACCCTGGTCGCTCCTGGCTTCGGCCCCCACACGCAGGGTGCCGCTGGGATGGCCGAAGCGTACGGACTGGCGCTCGCCGCCGCCCGCCGCCAGATTGACCAGCGTGCCTGGAATGGCGGCAGCCGTGCCTATGGCGACGGCTGCCGTGCCCATCATGGCGTGGTGCAGCTTGCCCATGGAAAGCGCCCGCACCAGGAGATCGATATCTTTGGCGGCAATCGCTTTGCCGCTGGAGGCTGTGTAGCTTTGCGCGGGAGCCACAAAGCCTATCTTGGGCGTGTGCTGGCGTGTGGCAGCTTCACCCAGATCCTTGATCAGGCCCATCCTGAGTGCGCCATGGGCGCGGATGGCTTCGAACCTGGCCAGGGCGGGGCCATCGCTGTTGATAGCATCCTGCAGTTCGCAGCCGGTATAGCCCAGCTCTCTGGCATCGAGAAAGATGGTCGGAATGCCGGCATTGATGAGGGTCGCGCAAAAGCGGCCGACGCCGGGCACATCCAGCTCGTCGCTGACATTGCCGGTGGGAAACATGGCAGCTCCGTCCTCACCTTCATCGGCGGGGTCTAGGAACTCCAGGGCCACTTCGGCAGCGGCAAAGGTCACGCCGTCAAGTTCGAAGTCCCCGGTTTCCTGCACCTGACCATCGCGAATCTGCACATGGTTGATGATGGTCTTGCCGATATTCGCCTGCCAGATGCGAATGACGGCCACGCCGTTGTGCGGAATGCGCTCGGCCGGAATCAGCCCCATGTGAATGGCGCAGGGGCCGACGGCAGCGCTCAGGTTGCCGCAGTTGCCGCTCCAGTCCACAAAAGGCTGATCGATGGACACCTGGCCGAACAGATAGTCCACATCGTGATCGGCGCTTGTGCTCTGGCTGAGGATCACGCCTTTGCTGGTGGAGGATGATGCATTGCCCATGCCGTCAATCTGTTTGCCATAAGGGTCGGGGCTACCCAGAGTGCGCAGAAAGATGGCGTCGCGAACAGGGCCGGGCTGCCGGGCCGCTTCGGGCAGATCCTGCAGCTTGAAGAACACACCTTTGCTGGTGCCTCCGCGCATATAGGTGGCGGGAATGCGGATTTGCGAAGTGAGGGACATGGAATGGCAAACAAACAAGGTATTCAAGGCTCAAGCCAGGGCTTGAGCCTTGAATCAGTGAAACAGATGTAGCTGTTGAGGACGAGGCGGAGAGCCGGAAGCCAATGGCCAGCGATGCAGCACCTGGTAGCGTAACTGCTTGCCTGTGCCGGTTCGCTCGACCAGCTGGATCTCATCGATCAGCCAGTCGACGGGATCGATACGCCGAGTGGGCAGGGCATGTAGAGCTCTGTAGCTGATGGTGATATGCGGTCTATGGCCGCCATCCTTGAAACCGTGGGATTTCAACTCGGTCTGCAGCGTTGTCAGCAGGTGGTTGAAAGGCTCTGGACGTCCGCGGGTTAGCAAAGACCAGTGAATGCGCTCGCCCTCCTCACCGCGAATGCGGTTGAAGCTGAGCTCGAAGGCCTTCAGCTGCGCCGCTTGCACTGCATTGCCTGCGGCCAGCAAGGCGAGCAGTGCCTCTTGCCCGGAGTCAAAAGGGCCACACCAGGTTTGGTGCCAGTTATCTGGAGAGAACATGCGCTCGCCCAGGTCCTTATCAAGGCCCAAGGCGCTGATCCGGGCACGCAGGCGATGACGTTCCGGGCTTTGGGGCTGGGTGGCAATCAGCATGCGTGCCTGGCTCATAGCTGCTCCTTAGCTCACAAGTTCAGCCGTTGACGCGGAATCGGTTGTGGCGCTACCCGCCAGGAAGTCCTGGGCAAAGCGCTGCAGCACGCCACCGGCTTCGTAAATCGAGACCTCTTCCGCGGTATCGAGGCGACACAGTACCTGCACTTCGGTGCGGGCGCCGGTCGTGCGGTGGATATGAAGTGTAAGCCTGGCCTGGGGGCTACGCTGGCCGATGACATCAAAGCTCTCGGTGCCATTCAACCCCAGTGTGTGGCGGCTCGTGCCGGGCAGGAACTCCAGCGGCAACACCCCCATGCCGATCAGATTGGTGCGGTGGATGCGCTCGAAGCCCTCAACCAGGATGACCTCCACACCGGCCAGGCGAACGCCCTTGGCAGCCCAGTCACGGCTCGATCCCTGGCCGTAGTCGGCGCCGGCGATGATGATCAGCGGTTGCTTGCGCTGTATATAGGTCTCTATGGCTTCCCACATGCGCATGGTCAGTCCCTCGGGCTCGACGCGGGCAAGAGAGCCCTGGCGCACCTTGCCCTGGTCATCCACCACCATTTCGTTGAGGAGCTTGGGATTGGCAAAGGTGGCGCGCTGTGCGGTCAGGTGGTCGCCGCGATGCGTGGCATAGGAATTGAAGTCCTCCTCGGGCAGACCCATTTTGTGCAGATACTCGCCTGCGGCCGAGTCCATCAGGATGGCGTTGGAGGGCGAGAGGTGGTCGGTTGTGATGTTGTCGGGCAATATGGCCAGAGGGCGCATGCTGCGCAAAGTGCGCTCGCCCGCGAGGGCTCCCTCCCAGTAGGGTGGGCGGCGGATATAGGTGCTTTGCGGGCGCCAGTCATACAGTGCCTCGACCTTCTCGCCCTGGTCTGCGCGGATGGCAAACATGGGTTCATAGACCGAGCGGAACTGCTCGGGTTGGACGGCAGCCTTGGCCACGGCGTCGATTTCCTCGTCGCGGGGCCAGATGTCCTTCAAGCGGATTTCGCGGCCCTGGAAGACGCCCAGCACATCGTTCTCGATATCGAAGCGCATGGTGCCCGCAATCGCATAGGCCACGACCAGCGGAGGCGAGGCGAGAAAGGCCTGTCTGGCATAGGGGTGGATGCGGCCATCGAAGTTGCGGTTGCCCGAGAGCACAGCCGTGGTGTAGAGGTCGCGGTCGATGATCTCTTGTTGAATCACGGGGTCCAGAGCGCCGCTCATGCCGTTGCAGGTGGTGCAGGCAAAGGCCACCACGCCAAAGCCCAGCGCTTCCAGGTCATGTAGCAGACCGGCTTGTTCCAGATACAGGGGCACGGTCCTGGAGCCGGGAGCCAGAGAGGTCTTGACCCAGGGCTTGCGGGTCAGGCCCAGATTGCGCGCATTGCGCGCCAGCAGGCCGGCCGCGATCACATTGCGTGGGTTGCTGGTATTGGTGCAGCTGGTAATGGCTGCAATGATGACGGCCCCATCGGGCATCTGCCCTTCGGCCTGCGTCCACTCACCGGCAATACCTCTTGCTGCAAGCTCGCTGGTTGCCAGGCGGGCGTGTGGATTGGAAGGGCCGGCCATATTGCGCACCACGCCGGACAGATCAAAGCTCAGTGTACGTTCGTATTCGGCACTTTCCAGGCTATCTGCCCACAGACCTGCCTGTTTGGCGTAGTTCTCGACCAGTTGCACCTGCTCAGGCTCGCGCCCCGTCAGACGCAGATAGTCGATCGTCTGCTCGTCGATCGCGAACATGGCCGCCGTGGCTCCATATTCGGGTGCCATGTTCGAGATGGTGGCGCGGTCGCCGATGGAGAGGCTGCGCGCGCCTTCACCATGGAACTCCAGATAGCTTCCCACCACTTTTTGCTGACGCAGGAACTGGGTCAAAGCCAGCACGATGTCAGTGGCAGTGATGCCGGGCTGCCGCCTGCCAGTGAGTTGCACGCCAATGATTTCGGGCAGGCGCATCCACGAGGCGCGGCCCAGCATCACGTTCTCGGCTTCCAGTCCACCCACGCCCACGGCGATCACTCCCAGTGCATCGACATGTGGTGTGTGGCTGTCGGTACCTACCAGAGTATCTGGGAATGCTTCACCATCGATAGCATGGATCACAGGGCTCATACGCTCCAGATTGATCTGGTGCATGATTCCGTTGCCCGGCGGAATCACCTCCACATTCTTGAAGGCCTGTTTGCACCACTCGATGAAATGAAAGCGGTCCTCATTGCGCCGATCTTCGATGGCGCGGTTTTTTTCAAATGCTTGAGGATCGTAGCCGCCGCATTCCACGGCTAGCGAATGGTCCACGATCAGTTGAACGGGCACCACGGGGTTGACCGCGGCTGGGTCGCCTCCTTGCTCGGCAATTGCATCGCGCAGGCCGGCCAGATCGACGAGAGCCGTCTGGCCCAGGATGTCATGGCAGACCACACGCGCCGGAAACCAGGGAAAATCGCGTTCGCGCTTGCGTTCAACGATTTGCCTGAGGTACTCGGTCAGGTGGGCCGGATCGCTGCACCGCACCAGGTTCTCGGCATGGACGCGACTGGTATAGGGCAGTGTGGTCCAACTGCCGGGGCGGATGGCTTCCACAGCGGACCGGGCGTCGAAGTAATGCAGCGCAGTGCCGGGCAAGGGTTTACGGTAAGGGTGGTGAGTCATTGTCTCGGGGATTCTTTTAGTAGTCTCAATAGGCCAGAGCCGAGCGTGAGGCTTCTGCGTTGCCGGCGCTGTGGCAGTGCGGGGATTGTGAAAGGGCTGCAGGCAATGGTGAAGGCATCGGCGCTTGGCTTGTCGGCTGCATGGTGGGCTGTGTACCCAGTGCGAGTTGGAGCCGGGCCTGCGACACGCGCAGCAACTGCTCGCAAAGCTGCGTGCTGGCAGTCTGCATCTGGCGTTGCCGCGCCAGATGGCCAGCCAGCAGGCTGCTCAGCAAGCGAGCCTCGGCCACCTGGGCTGCACTCAGGCAGGTCACGCTCATGCCGCGCCGGGGCTGTGCGCTCAGCAGTCCTTCATGGCACAGCAGCTTCATGGCCTCGCGCACAGGAGTGCGGCTCACGCCAAACTCCTGGGCCAGTGCTCCGTCGTTGATGTCCGATCCGGGCGGCAACTGATGGCTCAGAATGCGCTCGCGCAGCTTGTCGGCGATGGCAATGCACAGGGAATGGGCTTGCATGGGCTGGGCAGACATTGCTGGAGCTTACTGGCGTGCCTCGATAGGCACGAAATGCAGATCGTCCGGGCCTGTGTAGTTGGCGCTGGGACGGATGATCTTGTTGTCCTGGCGCTGCTCGATGATGTGCGCCGCCCAACCGCTGGTGCGGGCAATCACGAACAGCGGCGTGAACATGGCGGTGGGCACGCCCATCATGTGATAGCTGACGGCGCTGAACCAGTCGAGATTGGGGAACATGTTCTTGACCTCCCACATCACTGATTCCAGGCGCACGGCAATGTCGTACATCTTGCTGCTGCCGGCCTCGTCCGAGAGCTTTTTGGCCACGCCTTTGATGACCACATTGCGAGGGTCGCTCACGGTATAGACGGGGTGGCCGAAGCCGATCACGACTTCCCTGGCATCCACGCGGCGGCGGATATCGACCTCGGCCTCTGCCGGGTTGTCGTAGCGCTTCTGGATCTCGAACGCCACCTCATTGGCTCCGCCATGCTTGGGGCCGCGCAGAGCGCCTATCGCAGCGGTAATCGCCGAGTACATATCGCTGCCCGTGCCTGCCACCACGCGGGCCGTGAAGGTCGATGCATTGAACTCGTGCTCGGCATACAGATTGAGCGAGGTATGCATGGCGCGCACCCAGCTCTCGCAAGGCCTTGTGCCATGCAGCAGATGCAGAAAGTGGCCACCGATAGAGTCGTCCCCGGTTTCGACCTCGATGCGGCGGCCCGAGTTGCTGAAGTGGTACCAGTAAAGCAGCATGCTGCCCAGGCAGGCCATCAGGCGGTCGGCGATATCGCGGGCGCCAGGAGGATTGTGGTCGTCTTTCTCCGGCAGCGCGCAGCCCAGGGCGGAGACACCGGTGCGCATCACGTCCATGGGATGGCTGGCGGCGGGCAACTGTTCCAGCGCAGTCTTCACGCTGCCGGGCAGGCCGCGCAAAGCCTTGAGCTTGGCTTTGTAGGCCCTGAGTTCTGCGTGGGTGGGCAGTTTGCCGTGTACCAGCAGGTGGGCAATCTCCTCAAACTCGCAGACCTTGGCAATGTCCAGAATGTCGTAGCCGCGGTAGTGCAGGTCGTTGCCGTTCCTGCCCACGGTGCACAGTGCCGTGTTGCCTGCTGTCACGCCGGAGAGGGCGACGGACTTTTTTGGCCTGAAGCTTGCGGCGGCGTGGTTAATGGCGGTTGAAGATATTGGGGATGTTGGGGCTGTCACAGTGCTCATGGGTGTCTCCTTTGGATGTGCAGTGCAGGTCCTTGCTGGTCTGCGATACTTCGCAATCTACGCATTTGCTTTCTCTGCGTATAGAACTGAATTGGTGAATGCTTGCGAAACTGAATGCATGTATTTGCAAATTTTGCGAATCTTTGAGATCAACAAACAAGGAGCAAGCCAATGGCCAAGACCTTCATGGGCGTACGCCTGCGCAGCCTGCGTGCCGAGCGTGGTCTTACGCAGGCTGCGCTGGCCCAGGCGCTGGAGTTGTCACCGAGCTATCTGAATCAGATCGAGCAGGATCAGCGCCCGCTCACGGTGGCCGTGCTGCTCAAGATTCACAGGGTGCTGGGCGTCGATATCCAGCAGTTCTCCGAGGATGAGGAGGCCCGCTTGCTGGCGCAATTGCGCGATGCGGTGGCCGCCATGCCTCAGCCAGAAGGTTCGGTGCCGCTTCCCGAGCTGCGTGAGGTCGCAGCCAAGCTGCCGCAGATGGCACAGATGCTGCTGGCCATGCACCAGCGTCACCTGGCGGACGCCGAGCGGCTGGAGGCCTTGACCGCCCATCTGAGTGATGGCCGCGCCGGGCCGGATGCCGACACCTCAGTTCACAGAGATGTCGCCGGGAATGGCGCAATGGCAGGCCTGCTGACGCAGCCCTCGCGCCAGATGCCGTTCGAGGCGGTGCGTGATTTCTTTTTTTCCCACCGCAATTACCTTGATGCGCTTGATCGTGCAGCCGAAGCGCTGGCTCGGCAGGCTGCAGAGCAAGGCGGTCATCTGCATGATTGGCTGCAATACCGGCTGCAGGCACGACATGGTGTATTGGTTCTGCATGCTCATGTCGGGACTGCTGAGAAAGCGGGCAGCCATAGGCGCTACGATGCGCTCACGCGCACCTTGTATGTGGCTCCGCAACTGAGTCCCATGCAGCAGGCATTTCAGCTGGCTACGCAACTGGCGCTGCTGGAGTTTGATTCACTGCTTGAAAGGGAGCTGCAAAGCGTGCCCTGGCAGGACGAGGCCACGCGCCGGCTGGCACGCATGGGGCTGGCCAATTATGTAGCCGGGGCATTTGTGCTGCCATATGGAGAGTTCTTGCGTGCAGCCGAAGGCCTGCGCTACGACATAGACTTGCTCGCAAGGCACTTCGGTGTGGGCTTCGAGACCGTCTGTCATCGTCTCTCAACCCTGCAGCGCAGCGATGCGCCGGGTGTGCCGTTTTTCTTTATCCGAGTGGACCGGGCTGGCAATATCAGCAAGCGCCAGTCGGCCACGCATTTTCATTTCTCCAAGACAGGCGGCACCTGCCCGTTGTGGGTGGTGTACGAGGCTTTTACCCAGCCGGGTCGCATAGTGCCCCAGCTCGCCAGCATGCCGGACGGGCGCGTCTACCTGTGGATTGCTCGCACCATCAGCCATGCCGGCCAGGGCTGGGGGGCTCCAGGCAAGACCTTCTCCATCGGCCTGGGCTGCGACTTGCAGCACGCCGCGCGGCTGGTGTACTCCCAAGGCATGGATTTGCGCAATATAGGAGCGGCCACACCTATCGGCATGGGCTGCAAGGTATGCGAGCGCAGCGCTTGCCCGCAACGTGCTTTTCCGTACGTAGCCAAACCGCTCAAAGTCAATGAAAACGAGAGCGGATTTGTCCCCTATGGCGGCTAGTTGCTGCTGCCATGTGCGGTGAAGTTGGGGGGATGCATCTGACGCTGGATTGCTGTTACCAACTGATTAACAGGCGTGAAAATGCATTGGAGCAAAAATCTGTATTGTATTTATTGCTATTCATTTGATAGCATTCCGAGAAAATTTGCTTAGTCTTCTTGGACGATGGGCTGAGGGCGATTTCTTCATACGCTGTCTCCAAGTTTTGATTGCACATCAACAAGGAGACAAGAATGCGTTTAGCCGGAAAAGTTGCCGTGGTCACGGGGGCGGGCCAGGGCATGGGGCGAGCGATTGCACAGCGTTTTGCCGATGAGGGTGCCACTGTGGTGGCCGTGGACTTGAATGAAGAAGCAGCCAGACAGACCCTGGAAGGCAGGGGCGGCAAGCATCTGGCCCGTTCCTCCAATGTGGCCGACAGCGCTGCGGTCGATGCGCTGTTTGTCGAAATCCGCGAAAAGCTCGGCGCCGTCGACGTGCTGGTGAACAACGCCGGCGTAGGCTCGGTGGACCAATTTGCCGATATTCCTGATGCGACCTGGGAGCGCGTGATTGGCGTGAACCTGAATGGCGCTTTCTACTGCGCCCGTGCCGCCGTCAAGCAGATGCAGGAAGGCAAGGGTGGTGCCATCGTCAATATCTCCAGCACCTCGGCTGTCAGCGGTGACGGTCCGGCGCACTACTGCGCCTCCAAGGCCGCCCTGATGGGCTTGACCCGTGGCATGGCCAAGGAACTGGCGTCCAAGAAGATCCGTGTGAACACACTGGTTCCCGGACCCACCAACACGCCCATGATGCAGGGCATTCCCCAGGAGTGGGCCGATGCCATCATCGCCGGCGTGCCCATGGGTCGCATGGCTGAGCCAGAAGACATCGCCAAGGTGGCAGTGTTCCTGGCCAGCGACGACAGCGGCTTTGTGACGGGTCAGAACGTGGCAGTCAACGGCGGCAGCGCCTTCCTCTAAGGAGAGACAAGCATGAGCAAGCGTCTGGAAGGAAAGATTGCATTTGTGACCGGTGGTGGTTCCGGTATCGGTGCCGCAACGGCTGAGCGTTTCGCACAGGAGGGGGCAACCGTGGTGATCTGCGGCCGCCGCAAGCAGCCTCTCGACGAAGTCGTGGCCAGGATCAAGGCAGCAGGCGGCAGTGCCGAGGCCATCGTGGCCGATGTGGGCAACGAAGCCCAGTTCGTTGGTGCGCTGGAGCAGACTGCCAAAAAGCATGGCCGCCTGGACATTCTGGTCAACAACGCCATGGCCTACACATGGGGCGGCATCGACAGCATGACCACGGCCGACTGGCATGCCAACTTCAGCACTTCGGTGGATGGCACCTTCTGGGGGACGCGCACAGCGCTGAAGCTGATGGCCGGCAAGGGCGGCTCCATCGTCAATATCGGCTCCATCTGCGGCACGCTGGGCACGCCCTATATGTCGGGCTACTCGGCAGCCAAGGCGGCCATTCTCAACTTCTCGCGTGCTGCAGCCGCCGAAGGTGCGCCTGCTGGCGTGCGCGTGAACGTGGTGATTCCTGCCGTGGTGGAGACCCCTGCGACAGCGGGAATGCTGGCTGATGAGGCATCGCGCAAGAACACCGAAAAGCTCATCCCCATGGGCCGTGTCGGTCAGTCCGGCGAGCTGGCCAATGCCGTGCTGTTCCTGGCCAGCGATGAAGCCAGCTATGTGACAGGTGCTGCACTGCCCGTGGATGGTGGTCGTTCCGCCGTTCTGGTGACTGCGCTGTAACAGAAAGCTTTAGAGATGAGTGAACCCGTGAATCAGTGGCCGCAAACGCTGGATGAGCGTATCGACAGGCTGGAGTCGCTGGATGCGATTCGCCAGCTGGCTGGCAAGTACTCCCTGTCCCTGGACATGCGTGACATGGGCGCCCATGTGAACCTGTTCGCTCCCGATATCAAGGTTGGCAAGGAAAAAGTGGGGCGGGCGCATTTCATGGCCTGGCAGGACAGCACGCTGCGTGACCAGTTCACGGGAACCTCGCACCATCTGGGCCAGCACATCATCGAGTTTGTGGACCGGGATCACGCCACCGGCGTGGTCTACTCCAAGAACGAGCATGAGTGCGGTGCCGAGTGGGTCATCATGCAGATGCTGTACTGGGACGACTACGAGCGCATTGACGGCCAGTGGTATTTCCGTCGCCGTCTGCCCTGTTACTGGTATGCCACAGACCTGAACAAGCCGCCGATTGGCGACATGAAGATGCGCTGGCCCGGTCGTGAGCCCTACCATGGCGCTTTCCACGACCTGTTCCCGAGCTGGAAGGAATTCTGGGCCCAGCGCCCTGACAAGGATGAGTTGCCGCAAGTGGCCGCGCCCGCGCCCCTGGAGCAGTTCCTTAAAAGCATGCGCCGTGGCACACCCGCGCCGCGCATGCGTGTGCGCTAAGGAGTCGGCATGAGTCAAACGCTTTTCACGCCCACCCAGCTGGGCAAGATTGCTCTGCAGAACCGCGTGGTCATGGCCCCAATGACGCGCAACCGCGCCGATGCCGATGGCACGCCCACCGACATCATGGCCGAGCACTATGGCCAGCGCGCTGATGCCGGCCTGATCGTGGCTGAAGGGGCCTGGCCCGAGGTCACGGGTCAAGCCTACTGTCGTCAGCCCGGCATCGAAACTGCCGCTCATGTGCGCGGCTGGCGCCGTGTGACGGACGCCGTGCATGCGCGTGGCGGATCCATTGTGCTGCAGATCATGCACTCCGGTCGTATCGGCAGCAGTCATATCAAACCCGCTGGTGTGCGTTCCGTATCGGCGTCCGCCATTCAGGCTCAGGGCAAGATCTGGACCGATGCGGCAGGCATGCAGGATTTCGACCAGCCCCAGGCATTGACCACCGAAGAAGTGCGCAAGGCGATTGCCGGGCATGCTGCAGCTGCTCGGCGCGCCATGGATGCGGGCTTTGACGGCGTCGAGCTGCATGGCACTAGCGGTTATCTGAGTCTGCAGTTCCTGCACTCCAGTACCAATCAGCGTACCGATGAATATGGTGGCAACGCCAGCAGTCGCTCACGTTTCGCTGTGGAATGCCTGGGCGCCATGGGGGAGGCCATCGGCATCGATCGCGTGGGGCTGCGCCTGAACCCCGGCAACACCTTCAATGACACGGCGGATGAAAACTCCGCGGCAACCCATGCCGAGCTGATGCGTCAGGCCGCCAAGCTGGGCATTGCCTATCTGCATGTGATGCGTGCGGTCTTCGATCCTTCAATCGATGCCTTCAAGCTGGCGCGTGAGAACTTTGGCGAGAACCTGATTCTCAACGATGGCTTTGATGCGCAAAGCGCCGAAGCCGCGTTGCAGGCAGGCGAGGGCAAGGCGGTATCTTTTGCGCGGCATTTCATCGCCAACCCCGATCTTGTGCAGCGCATGCGCCAGGGCCTGCCTCTGGCCAGGTTTGACCGCAACACGCTCTACACCCCCGGTGCCAGGGGCTACAACGACTATGCGTCTGCAGAAGAAGTGCAGACCGTCTGATCCATCAAGAAACTGAGTTCATCGTGTTGGCCGCATTCCCGTATGGGGGTGCGGCCTTTTTTTTCGTACTGCGGGTTTTCACGGCTGTCGCAAGGGTGTCGGATCGGCCTGTTTCAAAAGGCTGAAAGCAATCTAGTCTATTCCGCTGAACTACATGCTGATTCTTGTATGAGTGCTATTAAATTTGGGTAGTGAAGCGGCAAATCGTTAGTCTCAATGGACGATGTTTGCAAAGGCTCTCCTCTTCAGAATCCTCTGCATCACTAAAGGATTTGGGTTGGAGGCCCCGACATCATGATGGAAATACGTGGACTAGCGTACGTTGTTGCCGAGAGCTCTGATTTGGATCGCTGGGTCAACTACGCACGTGACGTGCTTGGCATGATGCCGAGCACCACTGCCGATGGCGATCTGCTGATCAAGATGGATGAGCGTCAGTTTCGCTTCCAGGTTCAGCCTGGCAGCAATGACAAATACTCCGCATCAGGTTGGGAAGTGGCCAACAAGCAAGCCTTCGAGCAGGCGCTCAAGGTGCTGCAGGCCGCTGATGTGCACTACGAAATGGGCAGCTCCGAACTGTGTGCCAAGCGCCATGTGCAGGAGTTGGCCATCGTGATGGATCCGTCTGGAAACCGTCATGAGATCGTCTGGGGCTTCAAGTCCGACTTCAGCCATTTCGCATCGCCCCAGGGTGTTTCGCGCTTCATCACCGGTGACTATGGTCTGGGCCACACCGTGCTGCCTGCTCCCGACTTTGACAAGACCGTGGCCTTTGTGCGCAATGTGCTGGGCTTTGGCCTCTCGGATATTTACAACTTCAAGCCCGCAGGCGATGCCGGCCCCACGGTCCGAATCCACTTCTTCCACTGCGCCAACGCTCGTCACCACAGCCTGGCTCTGGCCGAATTCCCTTCTCCCTCGGGTTGCGTGCACGTGATGGTGGAGGTGGACAACATGCCCGAAGTGGGCCGTGCCATGGACCGCATGCAAAAGAGCCAGGTCAAGCTCTCGGCCACTCTGGGTCAGCACACCAACGACAAGATGATCTCGTTCTACATGAAGACGCCTTCCAACTTCGACCTGGAGTTCGGCTATGGCGGCGCCATCATCGACTGGGAACATCACATCACGCACGAGTTCACGACCGTAAGCCTCTGGGGGCACGACTTCAGCGTGGGCCGCCCTGAAAACAACTGATAGGAGGCTTGGAGACATGGCCAATAAATTGATGACAGCGAAGGACGTGGTGGCATCCATCAAGGACGGCATGACGATCGGAATTGGTGGCTGGGGGCCCCGGCGCAAGCCCATGGCCCTGGTGCGCGAGCTGCTGCGCAGCCCCGTCAAGGATCTGACCGTGGTGGCCTATGGCGGTGCCGATGTGGGCATGCTGTGTGCGGCAGGCAAGGTCAAGAAGTTGATCTTCGCCTTCGTGTCGCTGGACTTCATCCCGCTGGAGCCGTACTTTCGCAAGGCCCGCCAGAGTGGTGAGATCGAGGTCATGGAAATTGACGAAGGTCATATGGTGCTGGGCCTGAAGGCTGCCGGCATGCGTATTCCCTACATTCCCACCCGAGTCGGTCTGGGCACCGATGTGCTCAAGCACAACAGCTCCATTCGCCTTATCGAATCGCCCTACGACGGCAAGGAGTGGGTGGCGATGCCCGCCATCAATCTGGATGTGGCCCTGCTGCACGTGGATCGCGCGGACTCTCGCGGTGTCTGCCAGATTGCCGGGCCCGATATCTATATGGACGACCTGTTTGCGCGAGCCGCAACCAATACGTTTGTGAGCTGCGATGAACTGGTCGAGTCCAGCAGCTTCGATTCGGAGCAAGCCGCGCGCCTGGTGTTCTGGGAGCGCTCTGAAACCACGGGTGTCGTGCATCTGCCCGGCGGTGCTCACCCATCGTCTTGTGCTCCTCTGTATGGCTTTGATGTCAAGCACTTCAAGGAATACGCGGCCAGCAGCAAGGAAGAGGGCGGCTGGAGCAGCTACCAGCAGAAATACGTGCAGTGCACGGAGCAGGAATATCTGGAAAAAGTGGGTGGCATGGAAGCAATCAAGCGCCTGCCCTTGCCCGTGTTCTGAGGAGGCACAGAGATGAGTGAAATTGCATTGGTAGATCGCGTCATCTGCGCCGCGGCACGTGCCTGGGAAAACGACGGCGAGGTGTTGGCCACCGGCATTGGCCTGGTGCCACGTCTGGCGGCTTCGCTGTGCATGCGTTCCATCAACACCGATCTGATGATGACGGACTCCGAAGCCTGGGTGGTCAATGAGCCCGTGCCCGTAGGTCCACGAGGTGAATACAAGATCAAGCGTGAAAGCTGGATGGGTTTTTCGCGCATCTTCGACAACGTCTGGGGAGGCAAGCGCCACGCCATGGTGGGCCCCGTGCAGGTGGACCGCTTCGGTCAGGGCAATATCTCCATGGTGGGCAGCGACTACGCTCGTCCCAAGTCCATGATGCTGGGGGTGCGCGGCTTCCCCGGCAATTCGATCAACCACGCGAATTCCTTCTTTGTGCCCAACCACAGCACCAAGGTGTTTGTCCCGGGTGAGGTCGATGCCGTGGGCAGCGTGGGCTACAACCCTGCGCGCCTGGCCAAGGGCTGGACGCTGGAGGAGACCACCGACATTCGCTTCATCTTCACCAATCTGTGTGTGATGGACTTTGGCGGACCCAGTCATCAAGTGCGCCTGGTGTCGCTGCATCCCGGCGTGACGGCGGTGCAGGTCAAGGAGGCCACGGGCTTTCCGATCCATGTTCCCGAGAACGTGGGAGTGACACCTGATCCTACGCCCGAGCAACTGGCCTTGCTGGCTCAGCTCGATCCGCACAATCTGCGCGCTACGGCCATGGGAGTCTGATATGGATGATGCATCCAGCGAATTTGTGACACGCGAGGACAAAGCCGTCTATGAAACGGACGAGCCCGTTCTCTACAGCGTGGACAACGGCATTGCCACGGTCACCATGAATCGGCCCACGTTCAACAACGTGCAGAACTCGCAGATGACCTATGCGCTGGATGCTGCATTCCGCAAGGCGACCGATGACGATAGCGTCAAGGTCATCGTGCTGCGCGGCGAAGGCAAGCACTTCAGTGCGGGTCACGATATCGGCACGCCCGGCCGAGACATCAACAAGTCCTTTGACCGTGCACACCTGTGGTGGGACCACACCAACAAGCCCGGCGGCGAGCAGCTGTTTGCCCGCGAGCAGGAGGTCTACCTGGGCATGTGCCGACGCTGGCGCGAGATCCCCAAACCCATGATTGCCATGGTGCAGGGGGCATGCGTGGCGGGCGGTCTGATGCTGGCCTGGGTCTGCGACCTGATCGTGGCCAGCGACGATGCGTTTTTCCAGGATCCCGTGGTGCGCATGGGCATTCCCGGTGTGGAGTACTTCGCCCACGCTCACGAACTGCATCCGCGTATTGCCAAGGAGTTCCTGCTGCTGGGCGAGCGCATGCCGGCAGAGCGCGCCTATCAGATGGGCATGGTCAACCGCGTGGTTCCGCGTGCCGAGCTCGAGGACCAGGTCTATGCCATGGCCCAGCGCATGGCGGCACAGCCGCGTCTGGGCCTGGCACTGACCAAGATGGTCGTCAACAAGGCTGAAGAGCTGCAGGGGCTGCGTTCCACCATGGACATGGCTTTTGGCTACCACCACTTTGCTCACGCGCACAGTCAGGCGATGGGCATGGGGCAACTGGGCGGCCAGGATGCCAGGTCCATGGCAAAGGCCAATAAAGAAGAGTCAAAGGCATGAGCAATATGAACGATATGGGCAGTCTGCGCACTCCTATCTGCGACCTGCTGGGGTGCCGCTACCCCGTCATCCAGACGGCCATGGGCTATGTGGCGGGCGCTGATCTGGTGATAGGTACTACCAACGCCGGCGGCTTCGGCTTTCTGGCCGGCGCCACCATTCCCGCTGACAGGATCGAAGCCGAAATTCTGCGTGTCAAGCGCGAGACCGACGACCAACCTTTCGGGCTGAACTTTCACATGTTTCAGCCCAATGCCCAGCAACTGCTGGATCTGGCCGTGAAGTACCGTCTGCGTGCGGTGAGCTACGGCCGTGGTCCGGACAAGAAGGTGATAGGCCGTCTGCGCGATGCCGGCATCGTCTGCATGCCCACAGTGGGAGCCCTGAAGCATGCTCAGAAGGCGATCGAGATGGGCGCCAATGCCATCACTGTGCAGGGCGGTGAAGGGGGAGGCCATACAGGCAGCGTTCCCACCACGGTGCTGCTGCCTCAGGTAGTGGATGCGGTCGAGGTGCCCGTGATTGCCGCAGGCGGCTTTTATGACGGCCGTGGCCTGCTGGCTGCTCTGGCCTATGGCGCATCGGGTATTGCCATGGGCACGCGGTTTCTGATGACCAGTGATTCCAAGGTGCCCGCCGCCACGCTTCAGCGCTATCTGGCTGCAAGGGATGCGGAAAAGATCTCCATCTCGCATCTGGTCGATGGCATGCCCCAGCGCATGATTCCCAACGAATACCTGGCCATGCTCGAAAAAGCCAGCCCCATGAAGCGCTTGCGCATCGCCCTGGGTCTGGCATTGCAGTGGAAGGCGGAGACCGGCATGACCACGGGCCAGGCCTTGAGCATCTTCATGAAGGCCATGCGCGAAGACTCGTCTTCCGTCGCACAGACCGTGATGGCTGCCAACGCCCCCATGTTGCTGCAGCGCTCCATGGTCGATGGCAATCCCGCAGAGGGCGTGATGTCTGCCGGCCAGGTGGCCGCGCTGATTGGCCGTCTCGACAGCTGCGAGGAAGTGATAGGCGGCATTGTCCGCCAGGCCATGGACCGTCGCAACGCATTGAACTCATTGACTCCCGCATAACAACAAGCCAACGAGACCGGATATGTCCACTCAACAATTTCACTCCAATATTCATGACAACGGCGTGGCGGAGCTGGTGATAGACCGTGCTCCCGTGAATGCCTTGAATGCAGCCGGCTGGAATGGCCTGGCCCGGGAAATCCAGGCGCTGGGCGACAGGCCCGAGGTGCGCGTGATCGTCATCCGTGCCGAAAACCGTGGTTTCTGCGCGGGTGTGGACATCAAGGAGCTGGCGACCAACGACAAGCTCATCATCGACGTGAACGCAGGCAACTACGCCACGTTCAAGGCCGTGCACCTGAACAAGGTACCCGTCATCACCGCCGTGCACGGCTTTGTGCTGGGCGGCGGCATCGGTATCTGCGGGGCATCGGACATCGTGATCGCCGCGGAAGACGCCACTTTCGGCCTGCCTGAAGTGGACCGCGGAGCCATGGGTGGTGCCGCCCATCTGCAGCGCATGTTCGGCGTGCAGAAGACTCGCTATCTGTTCTTTACGGGCGAGATGATCGCTGCGGCAGAAGCCCTGCGCCTGGGTGCCATCGAGCGTGTTGTTCCCCGTGAGCAGCTGCGCGACGTCGCCATGGAGATCGCCAACAAGATTGCCGCCAAGAGCCCCGCCATGATCCGCATCGCCAAGGAGGCGCTGACCGGCATCGAAGACGGCAATCTCGAAGACAAATACCGCTGGGAGCAGGGATTCACCCTGCAAGCCTATATGAGTCCAGATTCCGCCGAGACGCGCAGCGCCTTTGTGGAAAAGCGCGACGCCAAATTCTGAGCATCACTAGCGCGAAGAGGAGACAACCATGGATTTGACATACACCCCAGCGCAGAAGACCTTCCGTGCCCAGGTACGTGAATGGCTCAAGAACAATGTGCCCAAGGAACGACTGCAGAGCTATGACACTCGAGAGGGTTTCGAGCAGCACCGCCAGTGGGAAGCCAAGCTGGCCAGCGCCGGCTACAGCGCCGTGACCTGGCCCAAGGACCTGGGCGGCAGCGGCTGCGACCTGACCGAATGGCTGATCTTTGAAGAAGAGTACTGGGCAGCCGATGCGCCATCCCGCGTGAACCAGAACGGCATTCTGCTGCTGGGCTCCACGCTGATGGAATTCGGCACGCCCGAGCAGAAAGCCCGCTTTCTGCCCCGTATGGCCCGCTGCGACGATATGTGGGCCCAGGGTTGGTCCGAGCCCAACGCCGGCTCGGACATGGCAGCCATCAGCAGCCGCGCCACACGCATGGGTGACAAATTCATTCTGAACGGTCAGAAAATCTGGTCTACCCGTGCGATCTTTGCCGACTGGGTGTTCGGCCTGTTCCGCAGTGATCCGACATCAAGCCGCCATCATGGTCTGAGCTACATACTGGTGCCCTTGAATACGCCCGGCATCACCGTGCGTCCCATTCGTGCCATCAATGGCCGTGAGCACTTTGCCGAAATCTTCTTCGACGATGTCGAAGTACCCGTGGAGAACCTGCTGGGTGCAGAAGGCAAAGGCTGGCATGTGGCGATGGCGACGGCCGGCTTTGAGCGCGGCCTGCTGCTGCGCTCTCCCGCCCGCTATCAGCGCAGTGCGCAGAAGCTGGTGGACCTGTATCTGCGCAATCAGGTCGAGGCCGACCGCGATCACTCCATTCGCGATGCCGTGCTGCGTGCCTGGCAGGGGGCGGAGGCATACACGCTGTCTTCCTATCACACGGTGGGCCGCCTGAACAAGGGCGCACAGATTGGCGCCGAAGCCAGCACCAACAAGATTGTCTGGTCCGAGCTGGACATCATGATTCACGAAACCGCGATGCGCATTCTAGGCGCGCGTGCCGAGCTCATCGATGACGTCGAGGCCAACGAATGGCTGGAAGGTTTCCTGTTCTCGCAGGCAGGTCCCATCTACGCGGGCAGTAACGAGATCCAGCGCAACATCATCGCTCAGCGCATGCTGGGTCTGCCCAAATCCTGATCGGCAGGGAGACAACCATGGACTTCACCTTTACCGAAGATCAAATCGCATTCCGTGACTCGATCAGCCGCTTTCTGATGACCGAAGCAGCCCCCGAGCTGCTGCGCGACATCTGGGAAACTCCGACCGGTCGCAGCCCCGAGTTGTGGGCCAAGATTGCAGAACAAGGCCTGATGGGCCTGTCCGCTCCCGAAGCCGATGGCGGCATGGGCATGGCCGATGTGGACTGGGCACTGCTGCTGCAGGAAGTGGGCTATTACGCTCTGCCCGATTCCCTGAGCGACACCGCCTATGTGGCCGTGGGCATGCTGTGTGCATTGCCGCAAGGACATGAGAGCCGTGTCTGGCTGTCCAGGATTGCCGAAGGCAGCTGCCGCGTGGCCGTGGGCCATCCCGTCAACCTCAATGTGGCGGACGCGGCATTGGCCGATGTGCTGTTGCTGCCCCATGCCACGGCCACCGGCCTGGAGCTGCACCTGGTCAGGCCTGCACAGTGCGAGATCACGGCGCTGAGCAGTATCGACTCTTCGCGCCGTCTGTCACGGGTACGCTGGACGGCATCCGATGCCACCCGTTTGCTCGACGGCACTCAGGGTCAGAAGGTCTGGGACACTGCCGGCGAGCGCGGTGCAATCGCCGCAGCTGCCCAGATGCTGGGCCAGGCTCAGCGCATGCTGGATCTCTCGGTGGACTATGTGGCGCAGCGCAAGCAGTTCGACAAGGTCATCGGCAGCTTTCAGGCCGTGCAGCACCACCTGTCGGACATCGTCACCAAGATCGAGTTTGCCAAACCTGTGCTCTACCGTGCCTTCTATGCGCTGCAGCACGGTGAACCCGATCTGGCCGTGCGTATCTCGCACGCCAAGCTCCAGTGCAGTGAAGCGAGCTGGTTTGCGGCACGCAACAGTCTGCAGGTGCATGGCGCCATGGGCTACACCTGGGAAGTCGATCTGCAGATGTTCATGAAGCGAGCCTGGGTGCTGGACGCTGCCTGGGGCGACAAGGCATACCACGCGGCCCGCCTGACTCAGGGCCTGCTGCGCAGTCCCAATGCCCCGGTGGGCCCCGGATCGACTTTTGATCGAGAAATCGATTCATGTGCCTCCTGCTCTGCGCAAGATGCTATTAAGAACGTTGCGGAAGAGGTGGCTGCATGAGCGCCCAGGCTTATATCGTTGATGCGCTGCGCTCTCCTACCGGAAAGCGCAAGGGCTCTCTTGCCACTGTGCACGGTGCCGATCTCGGCGCCCATGTGATCAAAGCGCTGGTCGAGCGCAACGACATTCCCGCAGCCGATTATGACGACGTGATCTTTGGCTGCGTGGACACCATAGGTTCTCTGGCTGGCGACATTGCCCGGACGTCCTGGCTGGCAGCCGGCATGCCCTTGAACGTGCCCGGCACCACGATTGATCGCCAGTGCGGCTCGTCCCAGCAAGCCATTCATTTTGCGGCCCAGGCCGTGATGAGTGGCACGCAGGACGTGGTGCTGGCCGGTGGCGTGCAGACCATGACCGCCATTCCCATTTCCTCGGCCATGCTCGCCGGTCAGCCCCTGGGCTTTACTACGCCGTTTGCCGAGAGCAAAGGCTGGCAGGCGCGTTTCGGTAACGCACCCGTCAATCAGTTCTACGCCGCCCAGCGTATTGCCGACCACTGGGGCGTGAGTCGTGCCGACATGGAAGTATTTGCCAAGGAAAGCCACGACCGCGCTTTGAATGCGATTGCCGAGGGCCGCTTCGACCGTGAAATCGTCCCCTTTGGCGCTTTCAGGATGGATGAGACGGCTCGCCTCTCGACTCTGGAGAAGATGGCTACGCTGGAGCCGGTGGACCCCGACTATCCCTCCATCACTGCAGCCGTCTCCAGCTCCACCTGCGATGCGGCGGCTGCCGTGCTGGTGGTGTCCGAAGCAGCGCTCAAGCGCTACAACCTCAAGCCACGCGCCCGCATTCACCATATGAGCGTGCGCGCCGATGACCCCATCTGGCACCTGACCGCGCCGATTCCAGCCACGGAATATGCGCTCAAGAAGGCGGGCATGACCATGTCCGACATCGACCTGGTCGAGATCAACGAGGCCTTTGCTTCCGTGGTCATGGCGTGGCTCAAGGAGACTGGCTACGACCATGCCAGGACCAACGTCAACGGTGGTGCGATTGCGCTCGGCCATCCACTGGGAGCCTCAGGCGCCAAGCTCATGACCACGCTGCTGCACGAGCTGGAGCGCACCGGCGGGCGCTACGGCTTGCAGACCATGTGCGAAGGTGGAGGACAGGCCAATGTGACCATCATCGAGAGACTCTGACGGCAGACATGCAGGCACCCCTGGGTGCCTGTATTGCGTTGGAGATCCGGTGTTGGCAGCTTAGCAAGTCATCCACAAAAATATCAACGGAGACAAAGACATGCAGGACAAAGCGACGGATTCAGATCGCAGAGCATTCCTGGCAGGAGCAACTGCCACAGCGGCAGCGCTGGGTCTGCCAGCAGCGCAAGCTCAAGTCGGCACCAGGACCGTTGCGCAGGCCGATGCCATCACCATGGCAGCGCAGATGCGCAAAGGCGATGTCACGCCGCTGGAGGCTCTTGATGCCGCCATTGCGCGCGTTGAAGCCTTGCCCAAGCTCAATGCCGTGGTCATCAAAGACTACGAACTGGCCCGCGAGCATGCCAAGAAGCTCTCGACCATGGGCCGCGATGCACGCAAACAGGCGACTGACAAAGCTCCGCTGTGGGGTCTGCCGTTTGTGCTCAAGGACCTGGGTCTGAGCATGGCAGGAACCGTGACCAGCAATGGTTGCCGCTTCTTCAAGGATGCTGTCGCTTCGCAGGACTCCACGCTGGTGATGCGCTACAAGGCTGCGGGTCTCAACATCTTTGGCAAGACGGCATCTCCCGAGTTCGGCATGACGACTACCACGGAGTCAAAGCTTTACGGCGCCACGCCCAACCCCTGGAACACCGGGCATACCACGGGCGGTTCTTCCGGTGGGACTGCAGCTGTGGTGGCGGCCGGCATTCTGCCCGTGGGTCATGCCAGCGATGGTGGCGGCTCCATCCGCATACCGGCCGCACATTGCGGCCTGTTCGGACTCAAGCCCAGTCGTGGACGTGTGCCTGCAGGGCCAGGAGCGCTGGATGGCGCAACAGGTTTGTCGGTGAACCACGTCATCAGCCGCAGCGTGCGCGACACTGCCTTGCTGCTGGACTTGAGTGCTGGGCCCGAGTTCGGCTCGCGAGTGCGACCTCCCTCTGATGTTTCTCGGGGCTACCTTGAAGCGATGCACCAGCCCGAGCGCAAGCTGCGTATTGCCGTCTGGCGCAAGAACTACTTCGGGATTCCCGTGCATGCCGAATGCCTGGAGGCTGTGGACAAAGCGGCCAAGGCCTGCGAGGCCCTGGGGCATTTTGTTGAAGAGGCCATGCCGGAGCTGCCGGTGAACGAAATTTTTGGCGGTATGGGTGCAGGCATGTCGGCAGGTCTGCTCAGCGCCATTGAATACCGTGAGAAGCAGCTGGGCCGCGCTGTGCGCGAAGACGAGATGGAGCCGCTGAACTGGGCTGCGTTGCAGGCCGCGAAGAAGGCCTCGGCGCTGGATCTGTACCGTGGCCGCGCAGGCTTCGACAAGGCGGGGCAATTGATCGATGCATTCCTGTCCAGGTACGACCTGATTCTGACGCCCACCACTGTGGTGCCTGCACAGAAACTGGGCGCGCTGCGACTCGATCAGCCTTATGAAAGCTATGCCGCCGAGGCCATGAATTCCTCCGCGTTTACCTCGCTGTTCAACATCAGCGGTCATCCGGCCATGTCCGTGCCGCTGCACTGGACGGCAGAACACCTCCCTGTGGGGTCCCACTTTGTCGCACCGTTTGGTGGCGAAGGCCGCTTGCTGCGTCTGGCGGCGCAGCTGGAGCAAGCCTTGCCATGGGCGCATCGCGTGCCGGACCTGTCTGCACTCAAGGCTTGAATGTCCAGCAACAAGAAGGAGGAGAGCATGGAATCAGTGAATCAAGGTGTGGATCGTCGTGGCTTTATTCAGGGCGCAGGTGCCGTGGCCGCAGCAACAGCCATGCCGGCAATGGCTGCACAGAAGAAAAATGAGGTGACGGCGGTGGATGGCTACGCCTGGGCAGAACAGATCCGCCGGGGTGATATCACGCCGCTGGAAGCGCTGGAAGCGGCGATTGCACGTACGGAGGCCTTGCCCAAGCTCAATGCAGTGGTCATCAAGGACTACGATCTGGCACGTGATCAGGCCAGGCAGATGTCGGCTCTGGGCAGCGCTGCACGTGCCGAAGCCACAGCCAGGGCGCCCATGTGGGGCGTGCCCTTTCTGCTCAAGGATCTGAACCAGTATCTGAAGGGAACGGTCACAACCAACGGCTGCCGCTTTTTCAAGGGGGCCGTGGCAGAGTACGACAGCACCCTGGTGGCACGCTACAAGGCGGCCGGTCTCAATATCTTTGGCAAGACCGCATCGCCCGAGTTCGGCCAGACGCCCACGACCGAGTCCTTGCTCTACGGCAAGTCGCCCAATCCATGGAATGCTGCCCACACGACGGGCGGCTCCTCGGGTGGTGCGGCATCGGTGGTTGCCGCAGGCATTGTGCCCGTGGCCCATGCCAGCGATGGAGGCGGCTCCATTCGCATTCCCGCTTCGCACTGCGGCCTGTTTGGCCTCAAGCCCAGCCGCGGCCGTCTGCCCGCCGGTCCGGCCAATATGGAAGGCTGGATGGGCTTGTCCATGAACCATGTCATCAGTCGCAGCGTGCGCGACAGCGCTCACCTGCTCGATCTGACGCAGGGGCGCGAGCCGGGCTCGCGCACCGTGCCGCCGCGCGACGTGGAGGGTAGCTATCTGGACGCCCTCAAGCAGGCACCCAGGAAGCTCAGGATCGCAGTCTGGTCCAGGAACTACTTTGGCATTCCCGTGCATGCGGACTGTCAGGCTGCGGTGGACAAGGCCATCAAGGCCTGCCTGGCGCTGGGACATGAAATCGTGGAGGACATGCCGGAGTTGCCTGTGGCTGAGGTGTTCTCGGGCCTGGGCGTGGTGACATCCGTGGGCATGATGGCCAGCATTCGCGCCCGCGAAAAGCTGCTGGGTCGCGCCGTGCGCCAGGATGAGGTAGAGCAGATGGACTGGCTGTATCTGGAAAAGGCCAAGTCCTATACCGCCGAGCAGATGCTGATGGCGCGTACCAACTTCGATACGGCCGGCCAGATTCTGGACCGATTCTTTCTGAAGTACGACTTGATTCTGACCCCGGTGATGGCTGTGCCGCCACCGCTGTTGGGCGTGCTGACGCTGGACCAGCCTTATGACTCATTCGCGCGCGAAGCCGTCAAGGCTTCGCCCTATACCGCGCTTTTCAATATGACAGGCCAGCCTGCCATGTCCGTGCCCATGCACTGGACCAGGGACAACTTGCCTGTGGGCGCGCACTTCGCTGCGCCGTTCGGCCGCGAAGGGCGTTTGTTGGCGCTGGCCGCGCAGCTGGAGCAAGCCGTTCCCTGGGCACATCGTCAGCCTGATCTGTCGGTTTTCAAAGCGTAATTTCAAAAAGGCAGACGGCCATGAGGTTGTCTGCATTGCAAGCAAAAGGGGAAAGAAATGGGTATTTGCAACCAGAGAACCGTCGTCATCACCGGTGCAGGCGGTGGCCTGGGCCGCGCTTATGCGCTGGCCTTCGCACAAGAAGGTGCAAATGTGGTGATCAACGACATCCGTTCCGAAGCCGCCCAGGCCGTGGCCGAGGAAGTCAAGGCCGCTGGTGGCAAGGCGCTGGCCAACACCGGTGACATCACCACTGTGGCCGGGGCGCAATCGATTCTCGATGCGGCACTGGCCGCCTTTGGCGATGTGCAGGTCATCGTCAACAACGCGGGAGTGCTGCGCGACCGCATGTTCCTGAGCCTGTCCGAAGAGGACTGGGATATGGTCATGCGCGTGCATCTGCGCGGACATTTCTGCATGGCCAAGGTGTTTGGCGGCTACTGGCGCGATCAGAAGAAGGCCGGCAAGGACGTGGATGCACGCATCATCAACACCAGCTCGGGCGCGGGCCTGCAAGGCTCCATAGGCCAGAGCAACTATGCCGCAGCCAAGGCCGGCATCGCCGGTCTGACACTGGTGCAGGCCGCGGAGCTGGCGCGCTACGGCATCACCGCCAACTGTCTGGCACCTGCTGCGCGCACCTCCATGACCGAAGGCGCCATGCCCGATATGGTCAAGAAGCCCGAATCAGGTTTCGACGTCTGGGACCCCATGAACGTGGCCTCCATCGTCGTCTGGCTGGGCAGCGCGCAGTCCAGGCATGTGACGGGCCGCTGCTTTGAGGCCAAGGGCGGCGAGCTGTCCGTGGCCGACGGCTGGTTCACCGGCAAGATCAATGACAAGCAGGCGCGCTGGGAGCCTGCCGAGCTGTCAGGTGTGGTCGATCAGCTGATCGCCGAGGGCAAGGCCCCTCAGAAGGTCTACGGGACCTAAGCAGAAGAATCAGCCGGGGCATGGGCCCGGCCTTCCCATTCGATGAAGAACTCAGGACGCGAGCCATCATGGATTTAAGTCTGAACGAAGAACAAAAAATGATCGCCGAGAGCGCCGCGGTGTTTCTGCAGGAAAAATGCAGCACGGCGCAGGTGCGCAAGGTTTCTGAAACCGAGGGCGGGCTGGACCGTGCCCTGTGGCAGGAAGTGCTGGACATGGGCTGGTGCAGCGTGGCCCTGCCCGAAGCCGCAGGTGGCATGGGTCTGGGCTGGCGCGAGCTGGTTCTGCTTCAGGAGCAGATGGGTTATCACCTGGCCTGTGTGCCGTTTTTTGACGCTGTCGTCGCAGTGACGCCGTTGTGGCAAGCGTTGAGCCAGACCGGGCAGGGCCTGGGTGTGGTGGAGCGCCTGGCGGCCTCGGGCCAGATCTGCGTGCTGGGCATGACGGTGCGTGGCGAACTGACCGCGGCCGCGACCGTGAAGCTCGAAGGCGATGCGCTGGTGCTCAATGGCCAGTGGAGTCAGGTGGGATCAGGAGCACATGCCGATGTGTTCCTGCTGCCCGCCACCCTGCCTTGCGGCTCGCTGGGCCTGCTGGAGGTGCACGCCAAGGAAGAAGGTTTGAGCGTGCAGGCGCTGACTACGGTGGACGCCACACGCAGCAGTGCCGATGTCATGGCCGTTAATGTGAGATTGACTGGTGCTGCCGTGCTGATGCATGGCGAGGCGCTCAGGAGCCTGTGGGCGCAGACCCGCAATCTGGCGGCCATCGGTTTGGCGGCTGAACAAGTCGGTGTGGCCGAGCGCGCGCTGAATCTGGCCGTGGAATACACCAAGGAGCGTCAGCAGTTCGGCAAGGCCGTGGGCAGTTTTCAGGGCGTCAAGCACCGGGCAGCGCAGATGCTGGTGAAGGTGGAGACCGCTCGTTCTGCCGTCTATGCAGCAGCTTTCATAGCTGATAGCGCCGATGTCACAAGCGATCTGAGCTACTTCGCGGCCCAAGCTCGCACAGATGCAACGGAGGCTGCTCTCTTTTCCACTCGCGAAAGCATTCAGTTGCACGGCGGAGTGGGATTCACCTGGGAGTTTGATCCGCATCTGTTCTTCCGCCGCGCGCAGGCATCCAGCCAGCGCATGGGCACGGTGGAGCAGTGGCGCGAGCTGGTGGCTGCGCGTTTGTTGGACGAGAGCGTGACGGAGGCAGCATGAAGATGCAGGAGTCGGAAATCAATGAAGCCTTTCGCGCTGAAGTGCGTGAATGGATGGCGCAACATCTGACAGGGCGGTTCGCCCCGCTCAAGCATGCCAGCGGTCTGGGGGCCGAAGGTTATGACGCGCAACTGGCCAAAGAATGGGAGCAGGAGCTGGCCAAGGGCGGCTGGACAGGCCTGGGCTGGGAGACCCGGTACGGCGGCCGCAACGTCCCGCTGGCCCAGCAAGTCATCTTCCACGAGGAGTATGTGCGCTGCGGCGGTCCCGGCCGCATCGGTCATATCGGCGAGACCCTGCTGGCCCCCACGCTGATGGCTTTTGGCACGCCAGAGCAGAAACAGCGTTTTCTGCCCGGCATTCTGGCCGGTACCGACTATTGGGCTCAGGGCTACTCCGAGCCCGGTGCGGGCTCCGACCTGGCTGGCATTCGTACCAAAGCCCATCGTGATGCGGTCACGGGCGAGTGGGTGATCAACGGTCAGAAGGTCTGGACTTCCTGGGCTCATGAGTCCGAATGGGTGTTTGTGCTGGCTCGCACCGACGAGGTCGGAGCGAGCACTGCCAGCCCCCGCCATGCGGGCATGGTGCTGCTGCTGGTGCCCATCAAGCAGGCCGGCGTGGAGGTGCGTCCGATTCGCCAGATCACCGGCACTTCGGAGTTCAACGAAGTTTTCTTTGACGGCGCACGCACCGAAGGCACGCTGCATCTGGGCCCCGTGGGCGATGGCTGGAAGGTCGCCATGTATCTGCTGGGCTGCGAGCGCGGTGCTTCCACTCTGGGCCAGCAGGCACATTTCCGCTATGAGCTGGACCTGATCATCGACCTGGCCAGGCGCAATGGCGCTGCCCGCGACCCGCTGATCCGTCAGCGCCTGGCCAAGGCCGATATGGGCCTGCAGACTCTGCGCGCCCATGCGCTGCGCTCCAGCGATGAGAGCACGCCCTTCCGTGTGGCTTCCGTATCCAAATACGCATGGTCCAACTGGCACCGTGATCTGGGCGAGCTGGCCATGGATGTGCTGGGCGAGCAGGGCGAACTGGTGCTCAAGGATCCCGCGTTCAGCGCTTTGCAGCAGCTATGGCTGGTCAGCCGTGCCGACACCATCTACGCAGGCACCAACGAGATTCAGATGAACCTCATGGCCGAACGTGCACTGGGCATGCCGCGCTGATCGAGCGCGCCTGCTCCTTTGGTCATTGGAGTAGGTGAATACGCTGAGTGGCTCCAAAGAAGATGCTGTGAACCGCGGGTTCTCCCTGGTGGTTTGCAGCATTTTCTCCTTTGAAATGTCCTCTCAGCGACATTAGGGAATGACCTATCGTCCAAAGTGACGATGCTGCAGCGCAGCGGCGATCGGAAGATCGAGGCAACTACTTTTGAATGACAAATGACTAGCGCTCCCTCTTACGTTGCTCCCCACGGCCTGCTCAAAGACAAAACTGTGCTCGTTACCGCTGCTGCTGGCGCCGGTATCGGCTTTTCAGCTGCAAAACGGGCAGCAGAGGAGGGCTGCAAGGCCTTGTTTATCTCCGACGTGCATGAGCGTCGGCTGGCCGAAGCCGTGGAGCAGATCAAAAAGGATACGGGTTTACACCAGGTCTTTGGCAAGCTCTGCGACGTGAGCAAGGAAGAGCAGGTTCAGGCGCTGATCTCCGAAGCCGACAGCGCCATGGGCGGTATCGATGTGCTGATCAATAACGCGGGTCTGGGCACCAGTTGCAAGGTCGTCGACATGGGCGATGACGAGTGGAGCAAGGTCATCGACATCACGTTGACCGGCACCTTCCGCATGACGCGCGCAGCGCTCAGGCTGATGCAGCCACGCGGCAAGGGGGTGATCGTCAACAACGCGTCGGTGCTGGGCTGGCGCGCTCAGACCGAGCAGGCTCACTACGCGGCCGCCAAGGCGGGCGTGATGGCCCTCACACGCTGTTCGGCGCTGGAAGCGGCCGAATTCGGCATCCGCATCAACGCCGTGGCACCTTCCATCGCCATCCACGCCTTCCTCAAGAAGTCTGCCTCTGAAGAGCTGCTGGCCAAGCTGTCCGAGAAGGAAGCCTTTGGTCGGGGTGCCGAGCCCTGGGAAGTAGCCAATGTGATGATCTTCCTGGCCAGCGACTACTCCTCGTACATGACGGGTGAAGTGGTGTCCGTCAGCTCGCAGAGGGCCTGAGCATGAATGCAGTCGCAGACAAGATGCTGTTTGACTCGGCAGCCTCGGTGCAGGCATCGGTGGGGCGTCAGCTGGGTGAGACCGAATGGGTGCAGATCACGCAGGAGCGCATCAATCAGTTTGCCGATGCCACGGGCGATCACCAATGGATTCATGTGGACCCCGAGCAGGCCAGGAACGGCCCGTTCGGCGCCTGCGTGGCCCATGGATATCTGACGCTGTCTCTGGCCAATCTGTTTTTGCCTCAGCTGGTCAGCTATCAGGGGCTGAAGATGGGCGTCAACTATGGTTGCGAGAAGGTGCGTTTTCCGGCTCCGGTTCTGGTGAACAGCTTCGTGCGTGGCAGCGGCGAGGTGGTGGCGGCGACGCCTATCGGAGAAGACGGCGTACAGGTCACGATCCGAATCACCGTACAGGTCAGGAATCAGGATAAACCCGGCTGTGTGGTTGAAACCATCAGCAGGCTGTTCTTTATCCAGGAAAATTGAGTGTGTGCAAGCGCCTGCTTCGGCGGGCGATTGCATTTTTTGTGAAGAGGGATGAGCTGCCGACAGAGTAGCCGACCTCGATACGGCAGCAAAAGCTGCCCAGGGCGCGACGACAAGAAAGTTAGGAGACAAAGACATGAAAGACGCAGTCATCGTTTCGACGGCACGTACCCCCATAGGCAAGGCTTACCGTGGTGCCTTCAACGACACCGAAGCTCCGGTGCTGGGCGGACACGTCATTCGCGCGGCGCTCAACAAGGCGAACGTGGCTGGTGCGGATGTGGATGATGTCATTTTGGGCATTGCCGCGCAGCAGGGCACGCAGGGCTACAACCTGGGGCGTCTGTGTGGCTATACCGCCGGCCTGCCGGAATCCGTGGGCGGAATGGTGATCGATCGCATGTGCGCATCGGGCCTGATGAGCATTGCCACGGCTGCCAAGGGTGTCATGACCGGCGAGATGAATATCGCTGTGGCCGGCGGCCTGGAGTCCATTTCCCTGGTTCAGAACAAATACAAGAACTCGTACCGCGCCCAATCGAAGGCGGTGCTGGCCGCAGAGCCCACAGCCTACATCCAGATGATAGAGACGGCCGAGCTGGTCAGCCAGCGTTACGGCATCAGTCGTGAAGCCCAGGACGAGTACTCGCTGCGCAGCCAGCAGCGCGTGGCAGCCGCACAGGCCCGTGGTCTGTTCGACGATGAAATCGTGCCGCTGACCGCGGTCAAGCAGCTGTTTGACAAGGAAGGCAATGTCACCGGCAGCGAGGAAGTCACGCTGACCCGCGACGAGGGCAACCGTGCCGACACCACGCTTGAGAGTCTGGCCAAGCTCAAGCCTGTATGGAAGAACGGCCAGTGGGTGGAGCAAGGCCAGTTCATCACGGCCGGCAATGCATCCCAGCTGTCTGACGGTGCCAGCGCCTGTGTGGTGATGAGTGCCGACGAAGCCCGCAGTCGCGGCCTCGCGCCTCTGGGCATCTATCGCGGCGTGGCCGTGGCAGGCTGCCGTGCCGATGAAATGGGGATCGGCCCCGTCTATGCCATCCCCAAGCTGCTCAAGCAGCATGGGCTGACGGTTGGCGACATCGGCCTGTGGGAAATCAACGAGGCATTTGCCTGCCAGGTGATCTACAGCCGCGACAAACTCGGCATTCCCGATGAGCGCCTGAACGTCAACGGCGGCGCGATCTCCATCGGCCACCCCTTCGGCATGTCGGGCGCACGTCTGGTTGGTCACGCCCTGCTGGAGGGGCGTCGCCGCGGCGTGCGTTTTGTGGTGGTGAGCATGTGTATTGGCGGCGGCATGGGCGCTGCCGGCCTGTTTGAGTTGAGCTGATCCGATCTGTCTGCAACCAACCTTCAACCAAGGAGTTGAACATGATGGACAGCGCTTTCGCCAAGATGGGTTTTTCCACCTACACGCCAAGTTCCATCGCTTGCGTGATCAAGGATGTGCCCATATTCGACACCCCGGCCCCCGTGCGCGCATCGGCCGATGCACCCTTCGTGAGCGCCGAGCAGTTCAGTGCGCTGATCAGTCAGCTCTATGAAGCTGCCATGGACCCGGAAGGCTGGAAGCCTTTTCTGGAGACTCTGCGTCTGCAACTGGGAGGCAATTACGCCTCGCTCATAGTGCGCCCAGGCTCCGCCGATGATGTGGGGTTGATCGTCTCGGCCGCAGGCGACCGCCGCGATCTGATGCCGAACTGCCCCAAGATCAGCATGAGCCCGTTTCGCAGCATGCCTACCGATCGTATCGTGACCGTGGGGGATGTGATGCCCGAGTCCGAGTGGCGCGCTTCAAGCTACTACAACGACTGGTGCAAGCAGCTGCAGGTGTTCCACGTGATGGCTGCCGACATCGTCACCAAGGACAGCTGCGTCTACGGTCTGCGCATCACGCGGCCCGAAGGTGCCCCGGCTTTCAACAAGCAGGAGCGTGCCTTTGGCGCCATGATGCTGCCGCATATCAAGCGCGCGCTGAACCTGCATCTTTCGGTGAACCAGGACCGTCAGGTCATCTCCCTCTACAGCAAGGCCACGGCCCAGCTGATGGTGGGGGTGGTCATCCTCGATCAGAACGGCAATGTGCTGGAGTGCAATCCCGCTGCGGCCAGCATTCTGGACATGCAGGACGGTCTCAAGATCTCCGGCGGCATGCTGGAGGCCAACTACGCCAATGACAACCGCAAGCTGCAGCGCCTGATCAAGGATGCGCTCATGCATACCCAGGTCTCGCGCCTGTCCATGACCGAAGGCATGTCGGTCAGCCGGCAGTCCGGCCAGCTCAACTGGGGCGTGGTGGTGCAAAGCATTTCTCCCGACGAGTGGACCGAGGGCAAGCAGCGTCCCAGTGTCGCCGTCTTTGTACGCGACACCGGCGGCAAGGCCGACCCTCCCGTGAAGCTGGCTCAGCAGCTGTTCCAGCTGACGCCGGCCGAGACTTCGCTGGCCATTCAACTGGCCAACGGCCTGTCGCTTGAAGAGGCTGCCGAAGCGCTCAACATCCGCCGCAACACGGCGCGAGCCCATCTGCGCTCCATCTTCTCCAAGACGGGGGTGCGCCGTCAGACCGAGCTGGTGCGCATCTTCCTCAACAGCGTGGCCTGGCTGGGGAACAAGTGACCACGGTTGGTGGAAATAAAAAGCGGGCTTCGGCCCGTTTTTTTGTATATGGAGCAGAGCCGGGCAGTCTGCTTTCAATCCTGACCGTGGAAAATTCCTCGCGACAGCATGTCGATGGGAGGCCCGGATTCAGGCCGCTTGTGATCGGGCGTGGAGCAGCCTCGACTCATTGAAGGCCAGGTCGAAATGGCGCCTATGCAGAAATGACTTTACGGTTGCAGGCAAGCCCAGCGATTGGGGTCCATGCATTCCTTGGCGAAATCAATCTCCAGGCCCTGGAGTTTGCTTGCGCACAGCTTGTCCGCGCAGCATGGCCACATGGTCTCCCTGGCTTGCTTCTCATATATTTCATCCGCGCAAGTTCAATCGTTTGAAAACAAGCTGGCGGTCGCGGTGCGAATGCCTTCCAGAGCAAGATAATCCCCCGCCCCTCACTAGAGAAACCAAGGCAGAATGACGTGCGCGAGGGTGAGTATCCGGTGTTCCTGTGGAAGAAAGCACTTGCATGGCTAAACAGAAGAAATGTGACCGGCTCGCTCAAATACAGCAACGACATGAAACTATTTCGCAAGCCTGCTCTTGATCACTTCAACTTCATTTCTGGTGCGCCCTATGCAATGCTCTTGGTGGGTGGGATTATTGCGCTGTCGATGACAGTGATCTGTACCGTCGTCCTCTATCAGAGTCGGCTGGATGCAATGGAGCATGCGATAGAAACATCACGCAATGTTGCCCTTCTTGCTGAAAATGACGTGGTTCGGAACTTCGAGCTCTATGCACTGTCGTTGCAAGCCGTGGTCGATGGACTCAACGACTCCGAGGTGATGGCCGCCTCGCCGCATTTGCGTAATGCGGCCTTGTTCGACAAGGCCGCGACCGCGACCTATCTGGGATCCATCCTGGTTCTTGACGCAGACGGAAAAATTGCCCTCAATGCAGGGGTCGAGAATGCGGTGAATGGGCATTACTCGGATCATGACTTTTTCAAGGTGCACAAAGAAAGCCCGAGCATCGGTCTCTACGTGGGGGACCCTTATTCATCCGCGCTGCATGGCGGCTCCCTGAGCATTCCTCTGAGTCGTCGGATTTCCCATGCGGACGGCTCTTTTGCCGGCATTGTGCTGATAGATGTTCAGCTGGAGTACTTTCAGAAACTGTTTTCTGCGCTTTCGCTAGGTAAACACGGATCGCTGGCCTTGATAAGGAAAGACGGAGCCATGATGATGCGGCAGCCCTTCGATGCAAAGGTCATCGGGCGCAATATCCGCAATGCAAGCACGTTCCAGCAGTTCATGTCGGCACCCGAAGGCAGCTTTTCGGATACGTCGTACCTTGATGGGGCCCAGCGGGCGTATTACTTCAAGAATCTGCCCAGCTTGCCATTCATCATCATGGTGGCCAAGGCGCATTCCGATATTTACGCGGTCTGGCGACAGAGAGCCTTGCTGATTACCTCTGTCATGGGGATGCTCACCATGGCTTTCATTGGCCTGTCCTTCGCTTTCGGAGTGCAGCTCAAACGCCGCATGTGCGCAGAGTCTGAATTGGCGATGCTGGCACGTACCGACGGCCTGACTGGCTTGAGCAACCGCCGCAAACTCGATGAAATCATCGATCACGAATGGCGCAGGGCAAAAAGGAATCACAGCGCTTTTTCGCTGTTGTTCGTGGATATCGATTGGTTCAAGGCCTATAACGACACTTACGGGCATCAGGCCGGGGATGCTGTTCTGGCGACCGTGGCGAAATGCATTGGCGATAATATTCGGCGCCCGGAAGACAGTGCGGCACGCTATGGAGGTGAGGAATTCATCGTGGTGTTGCCCGACACGCCCCTGGATGGAGGGGCGCTCATTGCCGAGAATATTCGTGCGGCGATCGCACAGCTTGCCATTGCGCACACTGGAAGCGAATTCGGGTGCGTCACGGTCAGCATAGGTTGTGCTGCCTGGGTGCCGGCAAGAGATCTGGATATGCCGACGATTTTGCGTTCGGCCGACAAGGCGCTGTACAGCGCCAAGATGACGGGCCGTAACAAGGTCGCTTTGTCAAGCGCGTATTCATAATAGTGCTCCGCAAACCCTTGCCTGGCTTACCGGCGTGGCGCAAGGGGCCTGGTGCCTACCGGACTTGCCTTGCGTTGAAGCATGCACCCCGGTTCTCGGCCAACGGCATTTGCCCGGCAAGGAGAACTGCATGCAAAACTAATAGCTGCAAGCGCTTGATATCAATAGATGGCAGCATTGAAAGTATCTGAATTCCATTGATATATTGTGCTGGCAGCTTTTATTTTGATAGTGGCTGTCTCAGGCAGTTGCTCGGGCGCATGCCTTGCTCAGGCGCATGCCTTGCTGGCGCGCAGCGCAGAAATATCTGCCCTGGCATAACCCAGGGATGCGAGCACGGCATCGGTGTCCTGCCCGATCCTGGTTCCCGGTGTGGGGCGGCGCGCTGGGGTGCGTGAAAAGCGTGGGGCCGGCGAGGGTTGGCGCTGGGTACTGCCGTCCACTTCCAGATCGACGAACAGATTTCGCTGGGCGTTGTGTGGATGAGCGGGTGCCTCGGCCAGGCTCAGTACCGGGGCAAAGCAGACATCGCTGCCTTCGAGCTCTTCGCTCCACTGTGCCTGCGTCTTCCTGCGCACGATTTCGGCCACGCGGGCCTTGACTTCGGGCCAGTCGGAGCTCTGGTACTGGCGCCTGGGGTCCACATCGCTCAGGCCCAGCTTTTGCAGCTGCAGGGCATAGAACTGCGGCTCGATGGCGCCCAGGGTGATGTGCTTGCCATCTGCGCACTCGAACACTTCATAGAAGGGTGAAGTGTTGAGAAAGTGATTCTGCGCGGGATCGTCCTTCCAGTAGCCCATGCCGCTGCGCATCTGGTGCATCAGACCACTCATGGCGCTCACTCCGTCGATCATGGCCGCGTCCACCACCTGACCCCTGCCGGATTGACCTGCCTCGTGCATGGCGCACATGATTCCGAACAGCAAGAACATGGCACCGCCCGCCATATCGCCCACGATGGTGGGCGGCAGCACGGGGGCTTGGCCGGGGCGCATGGAGGTGGACATCACGCCCGTCAGCGCCACATAGTTGATGTCATGGCCTGCGGCCTGGGACAGGGGGCCGGTCTGGCCCCAGCCGGTGACGCGGCCAAAGACCAGGCGCGGCGCGCGGCGGGCGACTTCCTCGGGACTGAAGCCCAGGCGCTCCATCACGCCGGGTCTGAAGCCCTCGATGAGCGCGTCGGCAGACTCGATCAGCTTCCAGGCGGCGGCGCGTCCGCCCTCGGACTTGAGGTCCAGCGCGATGGACTTCTTGCCCCGGTTCTGCGCCATGCGCGGGTAGCGGGATGCCGCAGCATGGTCTGCGCTGCGCTCGATGAGAATCACTTCGGCACCCATATCGGCCAGCATCATGCCGGCAAAGGGGGCAGGGCCTATGCCTGCAAATTCGATGACACGCATTCCGGCCAAAGGCCCCGGGCTCTGGCCTTGGAAAGGGTGTTCTGTACTCAAGTCGGTCTCCTGTTTTTGTCTGCGACTTTTCTATCTTGTGGATCCTGCCGGTTTTGGACCCGTCCGTTTGGAGTATGTCCGGGGTGAAAGCCAGGCCAACACTGGACATTCCATAAAAAAAGGAGAGCAATACATGTTCAGGCTGGATGGGAAAGTGGCGCTGGTCAGCGGTGCCGGGCGCGGCATGGGGTTCGGCATCGCGCAGGCGCTGGCCGCGCAGGGCGCGCATGTGGTGGTGAACGACTTTCATCAGGACCGCGCCGAGAGTGCGGCACGTCAATTGCGCGAAGCGGGATTGAAGGCATCGGCACAGGCGGCGGATCTGACGGATCGCGACGCCATTTTTGCCATGGTGCAGCGCATTCGGGACGAGGTCGGTGTGGTTGATATCTTTGTGCACAACGCCGGTATCCCGGCCCAGGGCTGGGGCTACACGCCGTTTCTGCAGTCGCCCGAGTCCGAATGGAACGCCTGGCTGCAGCTCAATCTGCATGGGTTGATGCATGCCTGCCAGGCTCTGCTGCCCTCCATGCAGGAGCAGGGCTGGGGGCGCATTGTGGCCATCAACTCCGACGCGGCGCGCACGGCCACGGGCATGGGGCTGTGCGCCTATGGTGCAGCCAAGGCGGCCGCGATTGGCTTCATTCGCAATCTCTCGGGCGAAGTGGGCCCGCACGGGGTGACGGCCAACGCTCTGTCGCTGGGCACCATGAACAACTGGGAAGGCTCGGAGAAGATTGCCAGAAAGGGTACGTCCGTGGGCCGGGCAGGATCGCCCCAGGATGTGGGTGCGGCCGTGAGCTATCTGGCATCGACCGAGGCTGAGTGGGTCAACGGCCAGGTGCTGCCGGTCAACGGCGGTGGTCTGGTGGCCTGAGTTCAGCAGCCGTCCTCAACAGCCTTCCGGTGCAAGCCGGAAGGCTTTTTTGTCACTCATGGGACCGCGAGTTGTGGCAGCGAAGGCGACAGAGCCTCCGGTGCGGGCATTCTGGCGGCGCAAACCAGCTTTCGCGCCCGGCGGTGCAAGCCATGTGCCACCAGGGGCGGTTGCGGCCGGTTTTTCTCATAGTCTGCCCCTAGTCCGAATCAGGTAGGTTTGGGCAAAAGCCGTATGGCAATCTGAAAAAGAACTCGATAACAACCTGGTGATGTGAGGAAAGCAGATGGAGGCATTGATCTTCGACCATGTCCGAACCCCCCGAGGCAAGGGCAAGCCGGATGGCGCACTGCATGAGGTGACGCCGGTCTGGCTGGCCGCGCAGCCGCTGGTGGCGCTGCGTGAGCGCAATCGGCTCGATACGGCGGTGGTGGACGACGTGATCATGGGCTGCGTGGTGCCCGTGGGCGAGCAGGGTGGCAATGTGGGCCGCATGGCGGTGCTGCAGGCCGACTATGCGCAGAGCGTGGCCGGCGTGCAGCTCAATCGCTACTGCGGCTCGGGCCTGGAGGCGGTGAGCTTTGCCGCGGCCAAGGTGATGGCCGGCCAGGCCGACATGACGATCGGTGCCGGCGTGGAGATGATGTCTCGCGTACCCATGGGCTCCGATGGCGGCGCCTGGGCGCAGGACCCGCAGCTGGCCAGCAAGACCTATTTTGTGATGCAGGGCATTTCGGCAGACTTGCTGGCATCGCTGCGCGGCCACAGCCGCCGTGATCTGGACGAGTACTCGGCCGAAAGCCACCGGCGCGCGGCCAAGGCCTGGGCGGAAGGTCGCTTTGACCAGTCTGTCGTTCCCGTCAAAGATTTCCTGGGCATGACGCTGCTGGAAAAGGACGAGACCATTCGAGCCGAGACCACCGCCGATTCGCTGGCCGCCCTCAAGCCCGCTTTCACCGAGATGGGCCAGAAATACGGTTATGACAGCGTGGCGCTGCAGCGCTATCCGCAGGTCGAGCAGATTCACCATCATCACCATGCAGGCAACAGCTCGGGCATTGTCGACGGTGCGGCTGCCGTGCTGATCGGCACGGCCGAGGCCGGTGCCAGGCAGGGCATGAAGCCCAGGGCCCGCATCCGCGCCTTTGCCAGCATCGGCTCCGAGCCGACCTTGATGCTGGACGGCCCGGCCCATGCCGCGCGCAAGGCTTTGGCCAGGGCGCGCATGCAGGCTTCGGACATTGATCTGTGGGAGCTCAACGAGGCCTTTGCCACGGTGGTGCTGACCATGATGGAGGAGTTGGACATTCCCCATGAGCGCATGAACGTCAACGGCGGAGCAATCGCGATGGGCCATCCGCTGGGGGCCACCGGCGCCATGATTCTGGGCACTGTGCTGGACGAGCTGGAGCGCAGCGGCAAGCGCACGGCGCTGATCAGCCTGTGCGTGGCCGCGGGCATGGGCTCGGCCATGATCATCGAACGCGTGTGAGTGAGGGAGCACAAGTCATGACACCGGAAACCATTCGCTACGCCGTAGATGAGGACGGCATTGCCACGCTGACGCTGGATTACCCCGGCAAGACCATGAATGTGATCGACCAGGCTTTCATGGACAGCCTGGAAGCCTGTATCGCACGCATGCACGGCGACGACCGGGTGCGCGGCGGCATCATCACCTCGGGCAAGGACAGCTTTGTCGCCGGGGCCGACCTGATGGGCATGGAGGCCAATATCGACGCCATGGCGGACATGCCCATTGAGGAACTGTTCGCCTCCTGCGCATCGCTGTCCAGGCTGCTGCGCAAACTGGAGACCTTGGGCAAGCCGCTGGTGGCGGCCATCAACGGCATGGCATTGGGCGGCGGCTATGAAATCTGCCTGGCCTGCCACCACCGCATTGCAGCCGATGCACCCACGGTCATGGTCGGTCTGCCCGAGGCTCAAGTGGGCTTGCTGCCCGGTGCCGGCGGCACCCAGCGCCTGCCGCGCATGATCGGTATTCTGGCTGCAATGCCTTTTCTGATGGAGGGCAAGCAGTTGCAGGCAGTGAAGGCCAGGGAGGCCGGACTGGTCGACGAGGTGGTGGCTCCCGAGCAGTTGCTCGGCGCTGCCAAGGCCTGGCTGCTGGCCAGTCCCACGGCGGTGCAGCCCTGGGATGTGAAAGGCTTTCGCATCCCCGGTGGCGGCCCGCTGGATGCGCGCGTGGCACCGGCTTTCGTGGTGGGCAACACCATGCTGCAGGCCAGGACCTTTCACAATATGCCGGCGCCGCTGTGCATTCAAAGCTGCATCTACGAAGGTTGCCAGCTGCCCATGGACAAGGGCCTGCGCATCGAGAGCAAATACATGGCCACGCTGTCGCGCAGTCCCGTGGCGCGCGGCATGATTCGCACGCTCTTTGTCAACAAGACCAAGGCCGAGAAAGGTATGCACCGTCCTGCAGGCTTGGAGCCCTTCCAATGCCGCAAGCTGGGTCTGATAGGCGCAGGCATGATGGGCGCGGGCATTGCCTTGGTGGCCGCCCAGCGCGGTATTCAGGTGGTGCTGATAGACCGGGATCAGGCAGCTGCGGACAAGGGCAAGCAGTACTCCGAGAAGACACTGTCCAAGCAGGTGGACAAGGGCCGCCAGAGCCGCGAGAAGGCCGATGCCATCCTCGCTCGCATCACTCCCGGCACTGATTACGAGTTGCTGCGAGATGCCGATATGGTGGTCGAAGCCGTGTTCGAAGACCGTGCCATCAAGGCTGAAGTGACCCGCAAGCTGGACGCCGTGCTGCCGCCTGGCTGCGTGCTGGCCAGCAACACCTCGGCCCTGCCCATCAGTCTGCTGGCGCAGGCGAGCGACAGGCCCGATCGCTTTATCGGCCTGCACTTCTTCTCGCCGGCCGACAAGATGCCGCTGGTGGAAGTCATTCGCGGCAAGCAGACATCGGATGCCACGCTGGCGCAGGCACTGGATTTCGTGGCTCAGCTCAAGAAGACGCCCATTGTCGTCAACGACAAGCGCGGCTTTTTCACCAGCCGCTTCATCGGCGCGTTTGTGGATGACGCCATCGGCATGGTGGCAGAAGGCATTGCCCCTGCATTGATAGAGAACTGTGCAAAGCATGCGGGCATGCCCGTGGGGCCGCTGGCGATTACCGACGAGCTGTCGATTGATCTGTCCAAGCATGCGGGCGAATCCCAGGCCAAGGAGTTCCCAGGGGAATACAAGCCCGGTCGCTCCGTGCCGGTGATCGGCAAGCTGTTCGAGCTGGGCCGTCTGGGCCGCAAGGTGGGCAAGGGCTTCTATGACTACGATGAAAGCGGCAAGCGCATCTGGCCGGGCCTGGCCGAGCATTACCCGCTGAAAGACCTGCAGCCCAGCGCGCACGACCTCAGGCAGCGCATTCTCTATGTGCAGGCCGTCGAAGGAGCGCGTGCCATGGAAGAAGGCGTGCTGCTGGCGCCGGCCGATGGCGACATCGGCTCGATTCTGGGAGTGGGCTTCCCCGCCTATACCGGCGGCCCCTTCTGCTTTATCGACGGCATAGGTCTGGCGCAGTTCGTGGCCGAGGCCGATCGCCTGGCAGATCTGTTTGGCGAGCAACTGCGCCCGCCACAGCTGCTGCGCGATATGGCGGCCAAGGGGCAGACCTTCTACGGAAAGACTGCCAGGGCCTGAGCAGGCCGCAAAGGGTGGGCGGGCGCGCTCACCCGGTATCGGTTCGACACAGTCACTCATCCAATAACAATCAATGGAGACAAGCCATGGATGAAGTCTTCGATTACATCGTCATAGGCGCGGGCTCGGCGGGCGGCACACTGGCTGCACGGCTGAGCGAGAACCGACAGCACAAGGTCCTGCTGCTGGAAGGCGGCGCAAGCCACAAGGATTTGCTGGTCTCCATGCCTTCTGGCTGGGGCCAGATGATCAACAGCTCTCGCTATTCCTGGGGGCACGAAACAGAGCCCGAGCAGTACGCAGCCAGGCGCCGCATCAGCCTGCCGCGAGGCAAGCGCCTGGGGGGCTCATCTTCCATCAACGGCATGATTTATGTGCGCGGGGATCGCGCGGACTTCGACAGCTGGGCTGAGCAAGGGGCGAAGGGCTGGAGCTATGACGAGTTGCTGCCCTATTTTGTGCGCACCGAAGACCAGCAGCGCAGCGAACAAGAATTCACCCGGCCCTGGCATGGGCGCGGCGGGCCGCTGACGGCCAACAATCTGCACAATCCCCATCCGGTATCGCTGGCCATGGTACAGGCTGCCATTCAAGCCGGCATGCCCGCATGCAAGGATTTCAACAACGGCCATCCTGACGGGGCAGGGCTGTTTCAGGTCAATCTCAAGAATGGTCAGCGCTCGTCGGTGGCCAAAAACGCCATCGAGCCCGCCATGCGGCGGCTCAATCTGGATGTGCGCATGCAGGTGCTGGTCACCCGCATAGGTCTGGACGGGCTGCGCGCCAGCACGGTGCACTGGAAGGACAAGGCCGGCGCAAGCCATGCAGCTCGCGCAAGCAAGGAAGTCCTGCTGTGTGCAGGGGCCCTGCAGTCGCCCCAGTTGCTGATGCTTTCGGGCATCGGCCCGGCAGCGCACCTGCAGGAGATGGGGATCGAGGTCAAGGTGGATCTGCCCGGGGTGGGCGCCAATCTGCAGGACCATGCGATTGTCCCCATGTCCTGGCGCATGAAGGCCGGAACGCCCAGCCTCAACCGCTCGCTGCGCGGCCTGGGGATTGGCGCTTCGCTCATTCAGTACCTGTTGGCCAGGCAGGGAGCCATGGCCATGCCGGCCTCGGAGTTTGCCGCATGGTTCCGCAGTGACTCCAGCCTGCCCTACAACGACATCCAGATTCACGGCCTGCCCGTGACCGGCGATATCGAGGGCTATATGCAGGGCGGCAAGAACTACCGCACCGAGGCCTTCCCCGGCATGACGATGGCGCCCTATCAGGTGCGGCCCTATTCACGCGGCCAGCTAAGGCTCAGGAGCAGCAAGCCCGAGGAGCTGGCCAGCATTCGCATGAACTATCTGCATGACGAGCGTGACCGCAAGGCGCTGCTCCATGGAGTACGCATGGCCAGCAGGATTGCCCACCAGCCCGCGCTGGCCGGCCTGATCGAAGCGCAGACGCGCCCGGCACCTGGCCTGCAAAGCGACGAGGAGCTGCTGGACTGGATCTCCATGTACATGGGATCGGGCCACCACGCCTGCGGCAGCTGCCGCATGGGCCATGCGGCCGATCCGCGAAGCGTGGTCACGCCCGACCTCCGGGTCAAGGGCGTGCAGGGTCTGCGCGTGATCGATGCCTCGGTCATGCCGCATCTGGTGTCGGGAAACACGAATGCGGCATCGGTGGTGATTGGCGACAAGGGCGCAGATCTGGTGCTGGGCCTGGAACCGCCCGCTGCAAGGCGGTGGAATGTGGCAGCCGTGCTGCCGGATGGCGCATGCGCCGCCGCCGTGGTTTGAGCTTTGGAAGATTGGGTGGAGACAAAAAGATGAACTTCGATTTCAGTGACGACCAGAATGCATTGCGCAACGAAATACGAAAATTCCTGACCAGGGAATCGCCGCTGACGCAGGCGCGTGCCTTGCTCGAGGGCGAGGGTCACCATGCCCAGGACGTATGGAGCGGCATGGCCCAGCTGGGTGTGAGCAGCCTGATGCTGCCGGAGGACTGTGGCGGTATCGGCCTCGGTGCCATGGAGATGTGCGTGGTGGCCGAAGAAGTGGGTCGCCAGCTCAGTCCCGTGCCTCTGGCATCGACCATGTATCTGGCGGTGCAGGCCGTCCTGCTATCTACACAGGAGCAGTCTGCGCAACGAAGGCAATGGCTGCTGCCGGTTTCGGGTGGAAGCATTGGCTGTCTGGCAGCGCCGACGGACGGGCAGGAGCCGCCATACGCTCTGCCCCTGTTTGACGGCAAGACCTTGAAGGGGGAGTGTCCGCTGGTGGCCGATGGCATGGCCGCGCAATGGGGGGTGGCGCTGGCGCGCAATGCGATGGCGGCGGATGTGCTGGTGGCCTTCAGGTGTGACGGCTCGGTGCAGCGCAAGAAGCTCAAGACGCTGGATCCTTCCAAGCCCTATGCCTTGTTGCGCTTTGACGGCACGGTGGCCGAGCAACTTGACGGAGCCAGCAGCGCTGCCCAGGTGCTGGCACGCGTGCGCAATCGTGCTGCCGTCATGCTGGCCTTTGAACAGCTGGGAGCAGCCGACGCCGCGCTGGAGATGGCCTGCCACTACGCCAGGGAGCGCAAGGCCTTTGGCCGGCCCATTGGGTCCTATCAGGGCATCAAGCACAAGCTGGCCAATCTCTACACCAACAACCAGCTGGCCCGTGCGCATTGCTACTACGGAGCCTGGGCGCTGACGGCAGACATGGCTCTGGCTGATGGTGCGTCCGAGTTGCCCGGCGCAGCCGCCGCAGCACGCGTGAGCAGCACTCAGGCGCTGTCGGATGCTGCACAGGAAAACCTGCACACCCACGGCGGCATGGGCTATACATGGGAGCTGGATTGCCATCTGTTCTACCGCCGTGCGCGTCAGCAGGCCGTGGAGCTGGGCAGTATCCACGCCTGGCGCGAGCAGGTGGCGGCCGAGTTGCAAAAGCGATTGCTTGCTCCTGCGAAAGAGACGATTGTGCAGAGCTCGACCGCGGCTGACCGCCAGTCCATGGACTTTGAGGACACGCCCGAAGAGGCCGCCTTCCGCGCCGAATGCCGCGCCTGGCTGCAAGCCAATGCCGAGCCCAAGGCCAGTGTCGACGACTACTTCGGTCGTGACATGACTGCCGAGCAGCGCATGGAGGCAGCCCGGCTCTGGCAGGGCAAGAAGGCAGCAGCGGGTTTTGGTGCGATTACCTGGCCCAAGGTGCTGGGTGGCCGGGGCGGTACACCCATGCAGGAGCTGATCTGGCGCCAGGAAGAGGGCAAGGTCAAGGTGCCCACGGGCATGTTCAACGTCAGCCTGGGCATGGTGTTGCCATCGGTGATGGCGCACGCCAGCGCCGAAGTGCTGGCCCTGCATGTGGCCCCGGCACTGGGCGGAAAAAACCTCTGGTGCCAGTTGCTGAGTGAACCCGGCGCAGGCTCTGACCTGGGCATGGTGCGTACCCGTGCCGAGCGTGCGACCGATGGCCGCGAGGGATGGATCGTCAACGGCCAGAAGGTCTGGACCTCTCTCGCGCAGTTTGCCCAGTTTGGTCTGGTATTGACTCGTACCAATCCCCAAGCCAGCAAGTTTGAAGGCTTGACCACTTTCTTCCTGGACATGAAGTCGCCCGGCATTACCGTGCGCCCGATTCGCCAGGCAGGGGGCGAGTCCGAGTTCAACGAAGTCTTCTTCGAGGACGTGTTCGTGCCCGATAGTCAGATGGTGGGCAAGCTGGGTGGTGGCTGGAAGGTCACGTTGACAGGCTTGATGGCAGAGCGCCTGGCCATTGGCGGAGTGATGCCCGCCGAGCTGTGGCGCACCACGGCTGGCTTGCTGGCCGATCATCGATTTGACGGCAGGCCGGCGCTGCAGGACGGTCGCCTGCGCGAGCGCTGGGCCGACCTCTATCTGAAGGAGCAGGCGCTATGGCTGCTGCAGTGCCGCGCTCTGACGGCGCTGAGCAAGGGTCGCCAGCCCGGCCCCGAAATGAGCGGCGCCAAGAACGTGGCCGCTGCCGCACTGCAGTCCTTTAGCTATTTCGCCATCGACTTGCTGGGCGAGCGAGGTGTGCTGGCCGCCAGCGAACTTGGAGAGCGTTTTGCCATGGTGGAGCGCCTGTGGTTCGGCTCTGCCGGCATGCGCATTGCGGGCGGTACCGACGAGGTGGTGCTCAACAGCATTGGCGAACGCGTGCTGGGGCTGGCTGCCGAGCCCCGTGCGGACAAGGACCTGCCCTTCTGCGAACTGCTTGCCTAGTGACTTGGCGCGGCACACCGCAATGTGCCGCGTCCTTTTTACTGGGCATACAAGACTCCATTCAATCCACGTGGCGGAGATCACGTTTTTCAGGAGACAGGAAATGAGTGCATCTGCTGCGGCCCGTGTGCCGCAAGCCGCTTCGGCCAGGGTGATGCCGGCCAGCAATGTGACGGGCTGGCGTCGTCACTATCTGCTGCTGGTGCTGTTGCTCGTCTATGGCGTGAGCATGATAGACCGTCAGATCATGGGGGTGCTGATTCAGCCCATCAAGCAGGAGATGGGGGTTTCGGACAGTGCCATGGGTCTGCTCACAGGACTGGCCTTTGCTCTGTTCTACAGCATTCTGGCTGTGCCATTTGGCCGCTTTGCCGACCGTACCAACCGCCGCAACCTGATTGCCTGGTGCTGCGCCGGCTGGAGCGTTGCCACGGGTCTTTGCGGCATGGCGGTGGGCTTCTGGAGCCTGACGGCTGCTCGTGTGGGCGTGGCTGTGGGCGAGGCGGGCAGCACGGCGGCATCGACCACCATGATCGCCGACGTCTACCCGCCCGAACAGCGCAGCCGAGCCATGAGCGTGTTCAGCCTGGGCCCACATCTGGGCTCGCTGGTGGGCCTGGGCGTGGGAGCCTGGATTGCCCAGCACCATGGTTGGCGTGCGGCCTTTTTGTGGCTGTCTGTGCCCGGCGTGCTGATCGCTTTGGTGCTGCGCATTACTTGCCGTGAGCCTGTGCGCGGTGCGCAGGAGGGGCGTGCCGTGGTGCAGGCAGCAACCGAGAAGTTCAGCGAGGTGATGTCAGCCCTGGTGCGCAACAAGGCGTTTGTGGGCCTGGGGCTGGCCAGCATGCTGATGGCGTTCTCGGGCTATGCGATCGGCATGTGGAATACCGCGTTCCTGGTGCGCTCCCACGGTCTTCAGCTCAAGGACGCGGGCGCCATCATGGGATTCATCGGCGGGCCGGGGGCGATTTTTGGGGCTTTGCTCAGTGGCTGGGTCACCGATCTGATGGCAAGGAGGGATGTGCGCTGGCAGATTGGCGTTCCGGTTCTGGGGACGCTGATTTCGATTCCGCTGGGGCTGGCTTTCTATCTGAATGACTCTGCGGGACAGTGGACGCTGGCCGGCCTGCAGATTCCGCATGCGATTGCCTACTATGGCCTGTTCTCCATCTTCTCCAGCTTCTGGGCCGCGCCGGTGTTTGCTGCACTGACCAATGTGATTGCCTCCAGCCGTCTGGCGACTTCTCTGTCCATCTACAACCTGCTGCTGACTGCAGTTGGCGGTGGTCTGGGACCTCTGACGGTGGGTCTGCTCAGCGATGCATTCATCGTTCGGGCGGGCAGTGAATCGCTGCGCTGGGCGCTGGTCTGCATGCTCGCCTTTTATGCACTGGCGCTGCTGATCTATGCCTGGACCATCAAGCCCTATGCATCGATGGTGACTGCGAAAAAGATCGCTTGAAGCGATCTGGAAACAGACGATGGAGAGAGTTTCCACTGAGATTGTGCTTTCTTCGACTAAGTCTCGGGAAATGCCATGGCGGAAGTTTTTTAAGGGTAGGTGCTGTTGGGTGCGGCTTGCCTATCTGCGAGCATGCACCCTCGAAACCACAAGGGTCTGCACCAGGTTCAAGCAGACGATGAATGTGGACAGGCCGTCGTCGAGCATTGCAGCACCTGCGGGACAAGTGGATTCGTAAAAACGGGAAGACAGACGGAGACAAGAGATGACACGGACCTTCAATCTGGCGGATATTTTTGAGTTGGTGGTGCAAGCTGTGCCGGATCGCATTGCCTTTGGCTGCGGCAGGCAGAAGCTCAGCTTCAAGCAGCTCGATGAGCGAGCCAATCAGCTGGGCAATGCGCTGCGTGCGCGTGGCATAGGACGGGGCGACAACGTCGGCATCCAGCTCTACAACTGCGCCGAGTATCTGGAGGCCTTTTTCGCCTGCAGCAAGATCGGTGCCGTGCCGGTCAACGTCAACTACCGCTACGTGGCCGATGAGCTTCAGGGGCTGTTCAACAGCCTGGACCTGCGCGGCCTGGTCTATGGAGCGGACTTCGATGCGTCGGTGCTGGAAGTCATTGCCCTAGTGCCCACTTTGCGCCTGGCGCTGCGGGTTGGCAAGGAGCGTCATGGCCTGCCCAGGACAGTGCAACCCTACGAGCGCGTGTTGGCCGAAGGTGGACGGGAGCTCACGGACGCCGAGCGCAGCGATGACGATATCTTCATGCTCTGCACCGGTGGCACCACGGGGCTGCCCAAGGGCGTGATGTGGCCGCATAAATCCTTGTTCATGGGGGCCTTGGGCGGTGGCGGCTATTACTTCCGCAGACCTCCCATCGAAAGGCCGGAGGAGCTGCTGCAACTGGTGCCCAACGGCCCGGCGCTGGCCTATCTGGCGGCGGCACCGCTCATGCATGGCGCAGCCATGTGGGCCACCCTGATCAGCCTGTTTTCCGGACATCCGGTCTATGTGAACGATCGCAAGAATTTTGATCCCGTACACATGCTGGATCTGATCGAGCATCACCAGATCAATGTGATGGCCGTGGTTGGCGATGCCATGGCCTTGCCCATCATCCAGACGCTGGAGAACAACCCCGGGCGCTGGCCGCTCAAGTCACTGATGATCTTCGGCAATGGCGGTGCCGTGTTCTCGCGTCATCTGCAGGAGCGGCTGCTGGTGCAGGTGCCTCATCTGGTGCTCAACAACGGCATGGCCAGCTCCGAATCCGGAGTCTTGGGCGGAGGGGAGAAAACGCCCGAGGGCGAAGGATTTATGCGCATCGCGCCGCGTCCCGACCTCAGCGTGATCTCTGAAGATCTGCGCATTCTGACGCAGCCAGGTGAGGAAGGCATTCTTTCGCGCCGTGGTCACATGCCCCTGGGCTATTACGGAGATCCCAAGAAAACGGCCGAGACCTTTGTGATGGTCGAGGGCAGCCGCTGGGTGTTGACAGGGGACAGGGCCCGCATCGACACCACGGGTGAATATGTGGTGCTGGGCCGTGGTTCGCAGTGCATCAACACAGGAGGCGAGAAGGTTTACCCCGAAGAGGTGGAGGAAACCGCGCGCCGCTACCCGCCGGTTCAGGATGTGGTAGTCGTGGGCCTTCCTGACGAACGCTGGGGCAGCAAGGTGGTGGCCGTGGTGCAGGTGCAGCAGGGCCACGAGTTTGATCTGCAGGAGTTCGAAAAGATCTGCCGCAGCAATCTGTCGGGCTACAAGCTGCCGCGCGCCGTGTATCTGGCCACTGAAGTCAAGCGCAGCCCGGCAGGCAAGGCGGATTACCGCTGGGCCAAGGCCTATGCGGCGGAGCATGAACCGCTGAGCGCCGTAGCGGCCTAAACCGGAGGGAAGAACAGTTACAGACAGCACAAGGGATACCCTGTTCGTCGCGCCTGACGACGGGATTTAAAGGAGGCTCCGGCCTCCTTCTTTTTTTATCTTCAGCGTGGCGCAGCGCAGATCCGGCGCGCAGTCTTCTCGGACTTCAGGGCCACAAAGGCTTTGGCTTGCGTGTCATAGCGGTGTGCAATCACATACCGGCTGCAGCGATCCGAATAGCGCGCGCAGGCCTGCATGGCAATGCAAAGATGGGGCCCGTTCCCCCAGACCTTGGCGGGCGGCCGGTCGTAAATGCCTTCGTACAGCGTCTGCTCCTGCGCTCCCCCGTCATTCCATCTGGCCACGATTTCAGAAGAGAAATGGTCAAAGCCTGCGCTGCTGTAGCCCACCTCGTAGTCAATCGTGCCCAGCCTGGTGATGGAAGTGCGGCCCGTGACCTGCTTTTCCCAGGCCGCAGCTTCCTGCGCGCTGCAAGGCATGACGCAAAAGCTCAGCAGCATGAGCCAGATCTGAGGCGGGATACGGAACTTGCGCAAATGCATGGGGTATGGACGTGGAAGATGACGGGGTCACTATATCGCTGGCATCCGCATGGCGTGAACACGATCTGCTCGATGTGCCTGCTCAAGGCGCTTGGTCGAGGCGCCCTATTTCTGCGAAGGAGGCCAGGGAGGATGGCTGCTCGCAAGCAGGGCGGGTCTGACGGATTGGGGCCGTTTTTGGATGAGGAGGGGATGAAAAACGAGCGCAGGCCTCAAGAGCCGGGCTTGCTTCGAGGCCTGGTGGGGAGGATCGGCAGCGCTCAGCTGGCCCTGTGCTCGCTGCGCTTGAGCAAGCGGCCCGGCAATGCATCGGTGGCCATGCTGTCGCGGTAGGTGATCTGGCCGGACTTGATGGTGTAGCGATAGCCCTGCGCGCCTTGCAGGAAGCGCTTGCCGCCGGCGGGCAGGTCGCGAGCTATGTGCGGCGGCAGAATTTTGAGTGCCTGCAGATCGATGAGGTTGAGATCTGCCAGTTTGCCGACCTGCAGGACTCCTCGGTCGGCAAAGCCGTAGAGCGAAGCCGGCCGCTGCGTCAGCATATGGACGGCCTGCTCGATGCTGAACAGGCCGCGCTCGCGCACCCATTCGGTGAGCAGAAAGGTCGTGGCGCTGCCGTCGCAGATGGTGCCCACATGGGCACCGCCATCGCCCAAGGCGGGTACGGTGTGGGGATGGCCGAGCAGCTCGTGCAGGGCGCTGCAGTCATGGTCCAGATAGTTGGCCATGGGCAGATAGACCAGTGCCTGACCTTCATTGCCCAGCATGAAGTCATACATCCAATCCAGCGGTGGCTGGCCGGCTGCGTCGGCCAGAGCCTGAACCGAATCGCCTTCTTGCGGCAGATAGTTGGGCTCTTGGCCGCTCCAGGGGTACATGCCCGCAAAGTTCTGGCCGAAGTACTCCATGAACAGGTGGGGATTGCGGTCCTTCTCGCCGAGGATGGCGCTGCGCGTGCCTGGTCGGGACAGCTCTTTGATGCGTTCTGCCGGACTGAGCTGTGCCAGCGCTTCATAGCTGGGCTTGCAGGAAAAGGGGTTCAGGCTGCATTCAAACCCCATGAGTACGCCCACAGGGCGGTTGAGCACCTGGCCCATGATGCGCAGCCCGCCGGCATTGGCTGTTTCAATATGCCGTAGCAGCTCTCGGTGCAGCTGCGGGCGGTGCGGATACTGAAGCACGGTGAGAGTGCCGGCGCAGCCCGTGCCCTGACTGACGCGTGTGAGGATGCTGAATTCGTCCTCGATGTGCTCGAAGTCCGAGATCATCTGGAAGACGCTGTTCGGATAGCTCTTGAGCGAGAGTCCCAGCTCCAGCAACTCCTCGCTCACGGCCTGGTACATGGGGGTGAAGTCCCCCGACTTGGAACGATGGGCCATGGTGCGCGAGGTTGACAGACCAACGGCTCCGGCTGCCAGGGCTTGCTTGATCAGCTCCCGCATGTTGCCGATGTCCTCGGCATTGGCCTGCTCGCGCCGTATGGCGCGCTCGCCCATGGCATAGACGCGCAGCGGACCGTGAGGCAGCAGGGCTGCAATATCGATGTCGTAGTGCCGCCCTGCCAAGGCTTGCAGATACTCAGGAAAGCTCTCCCAGTTCCAGGGCAGGCCTTCATGCAGCGCGGTGTCGGGGATGTCTTCCACGCCCTCCATGAGCGCAATCAGCGTGTCGCGGTCCTCGGGGCGGCAGGGGGCAAATCCCACGCCGCAGTTGCCAATCACTGCGGTGGTCACGCCCTGCTGGGAGCTTGGCCAAAGCCTTTCATCCCAGGTCGCCTGACCGTCAAAGTGGGTATGCACATCCACAAAGCCCGGCGTCACCAGCAATCCGTCGGCATCGATTTGCTGCGCGGCGGCTCCCAGGTCTTGGCCGATGGCGGCGATGCGCCCGTTGCGCACGCCAAGGTCTGCGCGGTAAGCAGGGGCGCCGGTGCCGTCCACGATGCGGCCGTTGCGGATCAGCAAGTCGAATTGCTGCATGTGTCAGTCTCCTTGAGGTTCTGGCATGCGGTCGAGCCCGCAGCCGCATTCCATTAAGAGGCAATCCGCACCCAAGGCCAATCCGGGTTAGGGAATCGTCCGTTGGGACGATGTGAGGGCGGCTGCTCATGACCACGATGCTCAAGGCGGCGCCATCGGACTGGACATGGATGCGGCCGCGATGCGAGACGTGCGCGAAGACCTGCTCTCGCGCTCCTTGCGTCCGAGGGCAGACAGCGCTGCTGAGGCGTGAGCAGCGGTGGGAACAGCGGCGAGAGCCATGACGTGATGCAAAAAACCAAGAAAACAATGACAAACAAAAATCATCAAAGCTCATCAAGAGTGTATGTGCTGGCGCTGCTGACGGCCTTGTCTGCCCTGACCTTCATGGACCGGCAGATCCTGGCTGTGCTGCTGCAGCCCATCAAGCAGGAGTTCGGCTTCTCGGACTTGCAGATCGGCCTGATCACCGGACTCGGTTTTGCGCTGACGTTCGCAGTGCTGGGCATTCCTCTGGGACGACTGGCAGACAGAAAAGAGCGCCGCAGCCTGATTGCCTGGTGCCGTGGCGTTGGTGGCAGCGTGGCGGCGCTGGGCGCGCTGGCCACTGGCTCGGGTGGACTGACTGCATCGCGCGCCGGTGCCGCATTGGGGGATGCCGGTGGCGGCGCTGCGTCCATGTCCATACTGGCCGATCTGTACAAGCCCCATGAGCGCTCGCGTGCCATGAGTGTTTTTGGTGTCGGCAATGCGATGGGCGCCTTGCTGGCTTTGCTTCTGGGGCCGTTGTTTGCCGAGTGGTGGGGGTGGCGTGTGACCATGGTCATCATCGGTGTGGCCATCATGGTCTTGTCCCTGGTGCTGCGCCTGAGCATCAGCGAACCCGTTCGGGCCATCGCGCAGGTGATCTCCGAGCCGCAGGACGGCCGGCAGCAGGCCAAATCTGCCGTCGCCTTGATATGGAGAGAGCCCGTGACCCGATTTCTAATCGTGGGCGCTGCTTGTGTCCTGATCGCGGGAATCTCGATCGGCGCCTGGAATGTGGCTTTGCTTGCGCGGCGTTTCGATCTCAGTCTCAAACAGGCGGGGACGATTTCTGCAGGGGCCGCTGTGCTCTCGGTCTCGGGCAGCCTCTTTTCTGGCTGGTTGACGGACCGGCTGGCGCGCAGCGATGTGCGCTGGCAGATTCGCATCCCCGTGATCGGCACCAGCCTGGCCATGGTGCTGGGTTTCGGCTATCTGCTGGTGGGCTCGGACATGTTCATGCTGTCCATGGCCTGCATGTTGATTTATTCGTTCTTCACATCCTGGTGGGCTCCGGCCACCTACGCTGCCTTGAGCCTGGTCGTGCCGACCGAGCGGCGAGCCACGGCCAGCGCCATGGTGCTGATGGCCGGAGCCCTGCTGGGCAACGGAGTGGGGCCTATTGTGGCCGGCTGGCTCAGTGATGTGCTCAACACCGTTGCGCCCGGCGAAGGCCTGCGCTATGCCATGGCGATCATGATGTGCACGCTGCTGCCCGCGGTATGGGCGTTTTACCGTGCTCTGCAGCATTACCCCGGCGCCTATCGCAAGGCCCACGCGCCCGTGGTCGCTGCCGCATGAAGGCGGAAAAAGTGACCGAGAAGGATTCTTGCGTCGTCTGGAAGATGATCTATCTGGCGCGGCGCAACCCGGCGCTGCGCCCAGAGGAGTTCGCGCAGGCATGGCGCGAGCATTCCGCGCTGGGCCGCCAGTGTCGCAACGTGGGCCAGCGCGTCAAGGCCGTGGCCCAGTGCTCACGACATCTGCAGGCAGATGCCGCAGAGCTGAACAAGGACTATGACGGCGTCAACCTCATGGTGCTGGCCGAGCGCGAAGCAGGCTCTGCGATCTGGAGCGACCCCGAAACCCTGGCCGTCATGCGCCCCGACGAGCCGCGCGTGTTTGCCGACTATGTTCGCAATTTCTCGCTGCTATGCCGTCAGCAGGTGTTGCGTGGCAACCTGTGCACAGATGTCTTGCCGCAGCATAAACAAGTCATGTTGATCGGCTTTTTGCAGCGCAGCGACGTCTGGCGGGGTGCTGCGGCCTTGCCGGAGATTTGTCCACCGCAGTGGCAAAGCCTTGCTCTGGACCTGGCCAGCCGCATTGTCTGCAACACCATCGATGAGCAGCCTCCTTCCGGCTACGGCTACCGCCATGTGGTCGAGTGGTGGTTTGACACGGTGGAGCAGGCGCAGGCGGCAGTGGCTTCACTCGATGTCTCGGCCCGTGCGCAGGACGGCGAGTTCGGCTGGGGCGAGCATGTCTTCATGCTGACGGAGGTGACACATGCCAGACCTTGAGGGATTGAAAAGATAGTAGCTGCTTGCGCTTTATGAATAAGGATTTCAATATGTTTTGTATTGAATTTCCATGGAGATAAAGCGCTGGAAGCTATGGTTTTAAAGGGCAGACCTTCACCCCGACAAAAAAAGGCCCATGCAAGCGCATGGGCCTTTGGCCTTGGAGATTCTCGGGATCAGGCCGTCGCTTCCTCGGCTTCCTGGGTATAGGCCACCATTCCGCGAGGAATGTACCTGCCTTCGCACTGGTCCAGATACTCGGCCGCCTTGGCGCGGGGGTTGTAGAACTGCTTGTACCAGATGCGGGCCTTGAGGAAGGCGCCGTCACTGGGGATGAACAGCGGGTTCAGGCAGGGCGCCTTCTGAGACCAGACTTCGAAGTCCTGGGCAAAGGCCAGGCGGCTGGCCTCCTGGTACTGTTTGGCCGCGATTTCGTCCGCCTTGGTGGGCAGGCCGCCGTGTGCAGTCTTGACCAGCAGGTTGTGCCAGACCTTGATCCTGCCGTCCTCGATGGGGGTGTGCATGATCATCATGAAGGAGTTGAACATGCCGCTGACCTTGGAGACCAGGATGGAGGGGCCGTGGTACCAGGTGTCGGTGTGCAGATCGGCGCTGGCGCCGCCTTCGCCCACCAGGGTGCGGTGACCGCCGCACTGGCGCTGGATGGCGTTGTGGCCCTTGAACTCGTTCTCGAAGCGTGCCACGGTGGAGCCGTGGATGGGGCTCAGATGACCATAGTCGGCAATATTGTCCACGACCTCCATGGGGTGCTGGTTCAGCTCGCCCAGGTAGTCCCACTGGCCGTTGACATAGGTCTCGTCATGCCAGTCGCCAAAAGTGGGCAGATCGTAGTCGGGCTCGCCGCCTTCGGGATCGAACCAGACCCAGATGGCTCCGTACTGCTCGACAACCTTCCAGCTCTTGACCGCAGCCGCTGCCGGAATGGCTCCGTCGTGATAGGGGATGTGGTTGCACTTGCCGTCCGCGCCGAAGCGCCAGCCGTGATAGGGGCAGCGGATGCCGTCGCCTTCCACATTGCTGCCGCCGCCGTCGATCACCACATAGCTGGTGGCATTGGGCGCTGCCAGATGGGTCTTCATATGGGGGCAGTAAGCGTCCAGCAGCACGACCTTGCCGCTTTCGCGGCCACGGTACAGCGCGAAATCCTGGCCGAAGAAGCGCACGGCCACGGGCTTGTGGGTGTCGAGCGCCTTGGCCTCGGAAATCATGAACCAGCCACGTGGGTAGGTGAATTCACCGAGGCGGTAGTCCTTCGTGGTTGCCATTGCAGAGGTCTCCGTATTTAGTTTTGGACGGATGAATCTTCTGGCAAGCGGCGTCGCCGCGCATACTCTGTTTGGACGAGTGAAGGCGCGGCTTTGATCTGGCGCAAACCGCACAGGGTTTGCCCTTGGTCGGGTGTTTGCGCACGCTTACCTGCGGCTCACATGGTCGCAGCCACGCGCTCTTTGTGAAGTGGTTGCAGGTCAATCATGGTGTAACTCTTGGCCAGTGGCAGAGCGTCTTTCTCAGTGCCCAGCCAGAACAGTGCCGCCGCAATTTCTTCGGGGGTGGAGGCACCATAGCGCTGAGCCAGCAGGCCATCGTCGCCCAGCGTGGCCTTGACGGCCTCGGTGCTCACCACCCCGGGGTTGACGCTGAAGGCGCGCACATTTTGCTGCTTGTATTCGGTGTTGATGCAGCCGGCCAGGCGCGCGATGGCGGCCTTGGAGGCTCCATAGGCAAAGCCCCAGCCGCCCTGGTCGGCGGGCACGGGCGGGTTGTACTGGCCCGCAGCCGAGCACACATTGATGATGCGGCCGCCGCCTTGTGCCGCCATGGCCAGCAGCAGGCGCTGAGCCAGATGGAAAGGGGCGATGACATTGCCCAGCATGGAGCGCTGCAGCGACTCGGCCGTTATCTCGGGGATCAGATGGTTGATCTCGCGGTTTTGGTAGACGGCGTTGTTGATCAGCAGATCGACACGGCCAAAGCGTTTCAGCACGGCGTCGGCGGCCTTGTCCAGGCTGCTCAGGTCCATCAGGTCCATGACATGCGGAAACACCTCGCCCCCAGCGGCCTCAATGGCCTTGGCTGTGGACTCCAGACTGCCGGACAGAAGCTGGCCGTTGGGCAGGCGCAGCTGGTTTTCCATCTGCGCACCTTCGGTCAGCGTGCGGGCGGTGATGGCCACGCGCCATCCCTTGGTGGCAAAGAAGACGGCGGTTGCAGCGCCAATGCCGCGGCTGGCACCGGTGATGAGAACTACGGGGCGGCTCATGAGAGTCTCCAATTTTTGATGATCAGGCGGCATTCATCTGCAACTGCTGCAGGCGCTGCTTATAGGGGCGGATGGCCAACGCGAAGAAAAGCGAAGTGATGACTAGCAGCGAGGTCACGCCCATCAGCGCCCAGCGCAGGCCTTCGGAGCCATGGGTCCGGGCAAAGTAGTCCGACAGAATGCCGGTTACCAGCGGACCCAGGCCCACGCCCAGCAAGGTCATGAAAAGATTGAGAAGTGCCGAGGCGACGCTGCGTTCGGCTGCAGTCACCATCTGGCTGACGGCGCTGTATGAGAGCGTGGCAAACCAGCTCGCAAAAAAGCCGAACAGCAGGGCGAATGCCATGGCATAGGGGACCTTGATGCCGGCAACCGTCCAGAAGTCGGATACAGGCCAGAAAAACACGGCGACGCCTGCAGGCACGGCGCAGAAGGTGCCCATGGCGGCCAGACGCAGCTGCCAGCGCGAGTCGCGCTGGGTCAATCTGTCGCTGAGCCAGCCGCAGAACATGGCGCCGAACACGGCCCCCAGGCCGCTGGCCAGGCCGAACACCAGGCCGGCGTGAGAGATGCTCATGCCGTGAATGCGCATGAAAAAGCTCGGCGCCCAGACACCGTAGCCATAACCTGCAATACCGGCCACGCCGCAGGCGATGCAGATATAACGCAGCGGCGCCATGCCCAGCAGGCGCCTTATCTGGCGAAACATGGATTCGCGCGGAGCACTGTCTTGCGCTGCTGGCTTGATGCTTTCATAGGCGCCACGTGCCGGCTCCTTGACAAAGAAATACACCAGCAGCGCAAGAATGACGCCCGGAATGCCGAAGGCGAGAAACACGGAGCGCCAGCCGTAATGCTGGGCCACCATGCCGCCTATGACCAGTCCCAGCAGCGTTCCCAGGTTGGGGCCCATCATGAACAGACTGATGGCAAACGAACGCATCTTGGGAGGATACAGATCCGAGACTATGGACACCGAGGGCGCCATGCCGCCGGCTTCGCCCACGGCCACGCTCATGCGGGCCAGCAGCATGTGCCAGTACTGGGTGGCCATGCCGCAGGCAGCGGTGGCAAGGCTCCAGATCCCGCAGCACAGAGCCACGATGTTGCGGCGGTTGCGTGTGTCGGCCAGACGCCCCACAGGCACACCCAGCATGGCATAGATTAGACCGAAGGCCAGCCCCGTGAGCAAACCCATCTCGGTATCGGAGGCTCCGAATTCCTGTTTGACGGGCTCCAGCAAAATAGACAGAACCTGTCGGTCAATGAAGGAGAAAATATAGACCAGCGCCAGCAGGGCGAGGCTGAGATGAGTGCGCCAGCTGACGGCGGGAGGCGGAGTTTGAGGGGTGTGCATGCGCTGCATCGTGCGAGGGGCTTAGGGTTATGCCATCGTCTTTTTGGACGACGACCGCGAAATCCGGAGGTCTGAGCATGTGCCTTCCGTTCATGGCTTTCAAGAGAAATATCGAGGAGACAAAATGACCCAGACGAATTCGTCCATCGGCATTCGCCAGTTGCTGGACATGCAAAAACAGGCCTTTATCGAAGAGGCTGCGGTCAGCGCCGATGTGCGCATGCAGCGCATTCAGCAAGTCATCGATATGCTGGTGGAGCACAAGGAGGAACTTTGCCAGGCCATGGGCGAAGACTTTGGTGGCCGCCCCGCCGTGTTCTCGCTGGCCAATGACATTCTTGGCTCGCTCTCCTCGCTCAAGCATGCACGCGATCACCTCAGGGACTGGCTGGGTGACTCCGAACGTCCCAGCGTCAAACCCTTTGACATGTTTGGCGCCACGGCCTGGGTCAAGTACCAGCCCAAGGGCGTGATCGGCATCATCGGCACCTGGAATGCACCTCTGTTCACCTTGCTGTCGCCGCTGGCCTGCGCGTTCGCGGCTGGCAACCGGGCCGTGCTCAAGCCCTCCGAAATTGCGCCGCGTACGGCCCAGGTGCTGGCCGAGGCCGTGGCCAGGCGCTTTGATCCCCAGGTGCTGGCCGTGGTGCAGGGAGGCCCCGAAGTGGCTGCGGCGTTTGCCGAGCAGCCCTGGAACCATATGGTCTTCACGGGCTCCACCAGCGTGGGCAAGCTCATCATGGCTGCTGCCGCCAGGAACCTGGTGCCCGTGACGCTGGAGCTGGGTGGCAAGTCTCCCGTGCTGGTGGGCGATTCCGCCGACATCGCCAATGCGGCCGAGCGCATCGCCGTAGGCAAGTCGCTCAACTCCGGCCAGCTTTGCGTGTCACCCGACGTGGTCTGGGTCCATGAATCCCGCCTGCAGGCGCTGGCCGATGGCATTGCTTCGCAATACCAGGCGCTGTATCCCTCGGTGACAGGCAACGCAGACATGACGCCCGTGATCAACGAGCGCCACCACGCACGCGTGAAAGCCTATGTCGATGATGCCAAGGCGCGCGGTCTGACCGTGCTGGAAGTCGGTGCCGCGCAAGCCGGCGCAGACCGCCGCCTGCCGCTGGCGCTGGTTATCAACCCGCCAGCCGAAGCCGAAATCTCCCAGCACGAGATCTTTGGCCCGGCCGTGGTGCTGCGCAGCTTCCAGAACATCCGCGACGCCGTGGCCGCGATCAATGCCGGTGAGCGCCCGCTGGCTCTGTACTACTTCGGCAGCGACGAGACGGAGCAGAACTGGGTGCTGGACAACACGCTGTCCGGCGGTGTCTCCATCAATGATGTGGTCATGCATCCGGCGCTGGAGGATGCGCCGTTTGGCGGCGTGGGTGCTTCGGGCATGGGCCACTATCATGGCCGCGAGGGTTTTCTGGAGTTCAGCCATGCCCGCTCCGTCTACAAGGCCGGCAACCACGACCCGCGTCGCGAGTGGGGCATGCTGCCGCCCTATAACGAGCAGTTCGCGCAGATGCTGCAGGCAGCAGTCACCCCCTGAGCCGTTGCGCGGCTTCCCCCTCTGTGCTTCGCGGAGGGGGACGACAGCCTCGCTGCGGGGCGGCGGGGCCGCTTTGGCCCTTGCTCGCTGTCCTTGATCTGGACTTTGCCTGATTCGCGGCTCTGCCCTGGTGCAGCGCTATCAATTTCAAGGGCTCAATGCTTGCGTGTTGACGCAAGCTGCAGGGGCAGGCCATGGGACTTGCCCATGGTCCGTTTGGCTGATGTCCTGAAAGCGTTTCGTACAGAGCATGGGCGGGTCTGAACGCAATCATAGGAAGAGACATGAACGAGATTTTTCGCCAGTTTTCGCTGGAGGGGAAGGTGGCCGTGGTGACCGGCGCGGGCAAGGGTATCGGTCGTGCATGCGCTGTCACGCTGGCCAAGGCCGGCGCCGATGTGGCGCTGTTTGCGCGCACCGAGGCGGATCTGAAGGCAGTCAAGGCCGAAATTGAAGCGCTGGGCCGCCGTGCCATTGCCGTGCAGGGCGATGTGAACAAGGAAGAAGATCTGGACAAGCTCATCGTCCGCACTGTGGAGGAGCTGGGCAAGATCAATGTGCTCATCAACAATGTGGGCGGTGGCGGCCCCAACGACCCGCGCAAGGTGGCGGGCAAGGCCGTGGGCGACATGCTGGCCTTCAATGTGGTGCCTGCATACACGCTGATCCAGAAGGCGGCCGCGGCCATGGAAGCTGCGGGCGGCGGAGCCGTGGTCAATATCTCGTCGACGGCGGCACGCTACTCGCAAAAGTACTTCAGCGCCTATGGTGCGGCCAAGGCCGCTCTCAACCAGATGACACGCTGCCTGGCGCAGGACTTTGGTCCCAGGGTGCGTATCAACGCCATCGAGCCCGGCACCATCATGACCGATGCACTGGCGCCGTTTCTCACGCCGGATCGCAAGGAGCGCATGGAAAAGACCACACCCATGGCACGCATGGGCCAGCCCGAAGACATCGCCAGTGCCGCGCTGTTTCTGGCCAGCCCCGCATCGAGCTGGGTGACCGGTAAAGTGCTGGGGGTGGACGGAGGTGTGGAAGCGCCCAACTTCTGAGTCTGATGGCATCGCTCAGGCGGGAGCGGCCGCCTTGCACAGAAAAAGGGGAGCTTGGGCTCCCTTTTTCTTTGCCCTGTTGACGATGTCGCTTGAGCCGGTCCGTAGCAGGAATCGAGCCGCTGCGTTCCCGGTCAAGCGCAATTGCAAGGTCTGCAAGCTGCTGCCACGGATGGCGTGGCTGCTGTGCGGTGGTGGTCCGATGTGTCTTCAGCATGCCATCGCCCGAGCCGCTTGTCAGCTGTCTGATGGCCGACCTTGGTCATGCCCTGGAGCGGATTTGCTCCTGCATCAGGTCCACGAAGGCCTTGACCTTTGCCGGTCGGAATCGTGCGGTCGGGAACACGGCATGAACGCCCCCCGATGGCAGAGACCAACTGGGCAGCACCTGTATCAGCGCGCCGCTTTTCAAATCATCGGCCACGGCAAAGTCGGGCAGTACCGACAAGCCCGCTCCATGACGCACGGCTTCGCGCACGGCCAGTGTCGCATCGAGCGAGATCACAGGGTGCACTGTCACGCTCTGGCGCTCCAGCTCGCTGCGCGAGAAGCTCCAGTTGCAGGGTTCACGCAAGGCCGTGTTCGCGACAAAGGGAAGCTCGCTGATGTGCTGTGGCTGTTTGAGCTGCGTCACTTGCCGGCGCAATGAGGGAGCGGCGACCAGCAATTGCCTGAAGCTCCCGATCTGACGGGCCTGCACATTCAAGTGGGAAAGCCAGCCGACGCGGATTGCCAGCTCGACCTGCCCCGACATCAGATCAAGCGGCTGGTCGCTGAACACGGCGTCCACCTTGCATTGGGGGTAGTGCCGCGTGAACTCGGTGATGGCTGGCACCACTGCCGTGATGCCATAGTCCAGCGGGGCGGTCAGACGCAAGGTTCCCGAAGGCTCGGCCGCAACTTCCCCCAGCTCGTCGAAAGCATCGCCCGCTTCCTTGAGGATGGATGCGCAGCGTTGATAAAAGATCCGGCCTGCATCGGTGGGAACGACCTTGCGGGTGGTGCGGGTCAGAAGCGTCGTGTGGAATTCGCGCTCCAGCCTTGCGACCTGCTGGCTGACCACGGCCTTGGTGATGCCCAGCCGGTCCGCGGCCGCCGTGAAACTGCCGGTTTCCACCACGGCCGCGAAGTAGGCCAGGCGCTTGAGATTGGCAAGCCTGCCGGCGACGGATTCTTCTGAATTGTTTGCTATTGACATACAGTTTATCTATTCGATCAGGCTTTTTCTGTCAATGCTTTGTTCCTACGATCACGGTATTGAAGCAACGGAGCCCTCGGTGACCAAGACCCTGCATTACGTATTCGATCCCCTGTGCGGCTGGTGCTACGGTGCCGCCGCAGCGGTGGCGGCCTTGGGCAAAGTGCCTGAGGTCGAACTGCGCCTGCTGCCCAGCGGCCTTTTCGCAGGCGCGGGTGCACGTCTCATGGACGATGGCTTTGCCGCCTATGCCTGGAGCAACGATCAGCGCATCGAGCGCCTGACGGGGCAGCGCTTTAGCGAGCGCTACCGCAGCCATGTGCTGTCGGATCGTCAGCAACTGTTCGACAGCGGCCCGGCCACCCTGGCGCTGAGCGCTGTCAGTCTGTGCACCCCAGAGCGTGAGCTTGACGCCCTTGAGTCCATTCAGCATGCCCGCTACGTCAATGGCGAGGACATCACGCAACCGGACACATTGATGGCCGTTCTGCAGGCCCTGGGGCTGGAGCAGGCTGCTGCAAGCCTGCGCCGGTCCGATGGTGAACTGCTGGCTGCCAATCGAGCCCGCATCGAGAGTGCAAAGGCGCTGCAGAGCCAGCTTGGTGCGCGTGGCGTTCCAAGCTTCATTCTGGAAACCAATGGCCAGCGCCAATTGCTGAACTCCAGTGCCGCTTACTCCAACCCGCAGGCCTTTGCCGAGCAGCTCAGCGCGGCCTGAGCCTTTCGCGTCTGACCCCCGCCATTTTTGAAATTCACTGAAGGACCATCATGATGAATCGCCGAGACTTTGTTCAAACCGCTGCCGCTGTCGGCATTGCCACAGGCCTGGCTGGTTGCGCCGCAGCTGTGAGCGGCCATTCCAGGCTGCAATGGAAGCACTTTCCCGCAGGCGACAAAGGCTTCTTCCGTGCGCCCGTGCTGCTCTCGGGCGATAGGGAGGCCATTCTCATCGACGGCGGCTTTTCCCTGCCCGATGGACGCGCCGTGGCCGAAGCCATCAAGGCATCGGGCAAGCAGCTGACCACCATCTACGTCAGCCAGAGCGACCCGGACTATTACTTCAGCCTGGGCTCGATCAAGGCCGCCTTCCCCGATGCCAGGGTGCTGGCCGCCTCCGACACCATTGCCGCCATCCGTGCCAATGTGCAAAAGAAGATAGCTACCTGGGCGCCCCAGCTCAAGGAGAACGGTCCGCAGAAGCTCGCCGACATCGTCTTTCCTGAAGCCTATGACGGCCCTGCACTGATGCTGGAAGGCAACACCATCGAAATCGTCAAGGCACAAGGACTGGAGAACCGCCGCTACCTGTGGGTCCCCTCGCTGAATGCAGTCTTCGGTGGCGTGCTGATCTTCTCCGGGTTGCATGTGTGGACGGCCGATACCCCGACGGCTGCCTCTCGCGCGGCCTGGGTAAAGAACCTGGAAGCCATCGCCGCCCGCAATCCGGCCGTGGTCGTGCCGGGCCACCTGGGCGCCCATGAAGCGCTGGATGTTTCGGCCGTGAACTACACCCGCGAGTACCTGCTGGCCTTCGAACAGGAGCTGGCCAGGGCGGCCAATGGCGACGCGCTGATCGCAGCCATGAACAAGCGCTACCCTGACGCCGGCCTGGCCGCCGCGCTGCAGATCGGCGCAAAGGTGGCCATGGGTGAGATGAAGTGGGGCTGAAGCCCGGGATGCACACCATGACCACCAATCTGGATATCATCCGCGCGACCTACGAAGGTTCGTCCGAAGAGAACGGCAGGAATCTGCTGGCAGCACTGGCGCCCGATGCCCAATGGACCGAGGCCGCCGGTTTCCCCTATGCAGGAACCTACGTCGGCCCGCAGCAGATCGTCGCGGGCGTGTTCCAGCGGCTGGCGACGGAGTGGGACGGCTACAGCGCCAAGGTCCACACCTACCTGGCCGATGGCGACCGTGTGGCAGCTTTCGGCGTCTATTCGGGAACCTACCGCAAGACGGGCAAGGCGATGATGGCGGGCTTCGCTCACCTGTACCGGCTCAAGGAGGGCAGGATCACGAGCATGGAGCAGTATGTGGACAGCCACCTGGTGCAGCAGGCGCTGCTGGCCTGAGCGCGACGGAGTCCTGTCATGAGCGAAGTCAATGCGCAGCTGCAAGCCATTCTGTCGCTGATGCGAGCCGGGCAATGGAATGCCGCGCACGATGCCGTGCAGCGACATGAAGGCCTGCTCGCGGCCTGGCTGCACGGACTGCTGCATCTGCAGGAAGGCGATCTGGAGGACGCCGAGAACTGGTATGAGCGGGCAGGCCTGCGCTTCAGGCAGCGCGGCACGCTGCAGCAGGAGCTGGCCCGGTTCGAAGCGGCGCTGCGCGCTCGGTCCGGCGCGTGAACCCGAGGCCGGCCGTCCGAGAGCCGGCTTTTTGGCGGCAGAGCTGGAAGCCTCATCCCAGTGCCTGTCGGGCGAGATGCGCAACGGCCAGTTGCCTGTTGGCCCTGGTGCGCTCTCCGTCTTCCAGGAACCAGGCTGCCGACAAAGCGGCGTGAGCCATAACCCATTTGAGTAAACGCCAACGTTCCAGCCCCGTGACATTGATGACTACTGCAAGCTGCCGCGCAAAGCGCCCCGGGTCGGTGCAAGTCTCCAGGTCGGGGTTGCACAGCACGCTAACGTAGTCGTAGTACCGCTCACCTGTGACGCGCTTTGGATCTATCGCCAGCCATCCACGTCTGTCGAAATCGAGTATGTTGCCATGGTGCGCGTCGCCATGCAGGACGACAGGCTCGCGCTGCTCATGCAGCAGCTCAGCTGCCACCGTTGCGCATTCGGCCATCAAGCCGCCTTCCTGCTGCGCCATCAACGCGAGTGACCTAAAAAAATCCGTCAGCGGCAGCAGTTCTTCGGGTGGTGCCGAGGACCTCTTTGAATGCAGTTGCTCGATGGTGCGGCAGATACAGCTTGTCGCTGCATCATCTTCGCCTTCTCTAGCCATGTGCAGCAAATGCCTGGAGCCGGTTGCGCGCTCCATCAGCAGCGCTCCTGAATCTTGGTCGCAAGCATAGACTCGCGCTGCTCCATTGCCGTCCCACCATTGAAGCACTCTGCCTCCGATGCGCTCGTCAAGGTTTCGCGTGATCTTGATCATCGCAGGAAGATCTGCCCAGTTCCTTGCAAGGATGACTGGCAGAAGGTCACTTGTATGAGTTGTGAAGGGGTCACCAGCCGCCTTCGCACTCCAGCGGTGGAGATGGATATCAAACAGGTCAAGGTTGGGCATCTGGCTGATTTTCGAGCTAACTCATGCAATCCGAAGATGTGGTGCGATATCCAATGTCCGCTGACGGCTGTGGTTTCAACGGGTCAATGCAGCTCCTTGACCGGGGCTCCGCAGTGTCGGGCATGCCTGGGAAGGTCGGCTGGGTGGTGTGCTCAATTTCTCCGGCATTACTTTCTTCCGGTGCTCAAGCCAGCTTCCACAAGCAGCCAAGGCCATGCTACGGACATTGGTCGCCCTGAAAGGGCCCCCCGACTTCTGAGCAAGGGTCTTGTCCGGAGGTTCAGTCCTCGCTCTCACGCGGGTAGCCTGCGTCTGCCCAGCGCTGTGCAGAAGCACGGGTGAGACTATGGTCCGGCCGGACTCGTACCTTGGCCAATTCGCTGCCGTCCGCCGCGGTGGCAGTGAGAGTCGCCGTGGGATTGTCCTCATCGGGCTCAATATCGAGAGCCACCGTCACGCGCAATCCGCGAACTTCAATCTGTATGGCTTTGTGCAGCAGCGCTGCCTGGTGTTGCTCATGGCGACGTATCACCTCGCTGGCAGTCTTTACCAGCGTGTTGAAGGCCGACACGTCAAGAGGCTTGGGATTCTTCTTGTCGCGCCCCATGGTCCATGGGCCGACCAGAGCAGGTTCCGCCTGGCCGTCCTGAGTCATTGACACCGCCCAGCCATCGTCGTCTTCATTCTTGATGACGCGGGCTTCCCAGCCCTTGTGGTGCCAAAGGCGGTCTTCGAAGATGGAGACGTCTTCTGGTTCGAGTTCTGCTGGCATTTCTGGACTTTTTCTGGAGCTATCAAGTCCAAAGTCTACTGTTTCTTTATACAGCTCGTGAGGCTGGGTCTATCTCAAGCTTGGGCGTTGTGGGCCATGCATGCCCTGACCAGGTCGATGCAGAGGCCGGCATTGGGCAAGAGCGTCCTGGTTGAAAGCAGCGGCTGCACTCGAGCATCGATTCAACCCAAAGCCACCATCAATTGACGAGCCTCATTCGTCCATCTGGAGTGAGAGACTAAAGTTCATGGCTATACACGATGAAACCGCTATGTTTGGCTAACTTGTCGTAGAGCGCTCGGCCGGCTTCATTGGTTGCTTGTGTTTGCCAATAGACGCGATTTGAGCCAGCCAGCATTGCTTGCTTATAGACCTTGCTGATCAGGGCCTTGCCAACTCCAAGCTGACGCCTTTTCGGGGCCGTGAAAAGATCCTGCAGATAGCAGACCGGACCAAGTCTCGTAGTACTACGGTGAAATATGTAATGCGCTAGACCAACCACTTCTCCTGCATCTTCAGCGACCAGCGCAAATACAGGTTCGATGGGATTGAAGAATCGCTCCCAGGTTTTTTGGGTAATTTCCTTCGCCAGTCCGGTTGCTCCGGACCTTCCATAGAAAGCGTTATAGCCATCCCAGAGTGAAAGCCAGGCTTCAAAGTCATGTGGTTGGACTTCTCTTACTACGACAGTTGTTGCAGCGTCACTTTTAGACATGGGAAAGACTTTTCATAGTGCGAGCCGTGAGTAAATTGAACGGTCTGCACCGAAGTGTAAGGTCTGCTCGTGGCCGGTAGGCCACCGTCCCGGCACGACCCAGGGCGGACATGCAGGCACACATCAGAGTGCATCAATTCTCTGGGGCTGATGACCCTGGGCAACGATTCGCAGCCATGGCCAACGCGCTTGGTAAGACTCGGCCTTCTGTTGGAAAAGCTCACGATGCGGGGTCAATGGATTGAGTGCCAAAACTCCGTCATAGATCAGATCCAGGCTGTTCGGTGCATAGAGGCCGCCTGGGCGAAGACCCACGCAGGTAGCAGGGATCAGGAATCGGTCTATTCCCTCGCAAGAGCTTCGCAGTGCCTCATATGGGCGACCGAAATATGACTCATACCACAAGTGAACCCGAGCTTGGTTCGTGACTTCAATCCTGATGCCCAGGTCGCGTAAGACGCGATCGGCATGTGCTTGTACTTTCTGCTCCGCACCGTCAGTGGTGCTCGATGGATCAAAGTAGAAGAGATCGTAGTCTTTGATGGAATCCTCTGGATTCCGCTGCGCCTGCAAATTCCACACTGTCTGAAATAAGCAGCCTGCAACAAGCCAGCCATCTGGAAGATTCAAATCATCCCAGCGTTCAAGAATCGTACGATTGTTGATATTTTGGAGGACATCCGCAACGAAGCGCTCAGGCGTAGGCATCGGGACAGTCAATCCTTGGTGGAGCAAAAGTGAGAGGCAGGTTCGAGCCTATTTTGCTTCAGTTGCGAAAACCCGCTTCCGGCCAGATGAAGCCCCTCGCTCCGGCTGGCCGCATGGTGGCAATCGGCAAAGGGCCAGGTGCTGCCGAAATACTGTGATGCCAATGGAAAACCGCCTGCGTGCATGGAGCACGCAGGCGGTTTCAGCTATCAAGGAGTATCTTCAGACTTCGCGTCCGGCCTGATGGCCTGAATGCATGGCGCCCTCGATATAGCCCAGGTCCTGGCAGTCGCCGATGCGGCGCACGGGAGTCCGGGTAAGGGATTGCAGCTGGTCGGCAACGGCGGAGTCAGCCTCGGCTCCAATGGCCAGCACCACGGAGTCGGCTGGCGTGCGGTATTCCTCGCCTTTTTTGTCCGTCCAGACGACTTCCTTGCGATCGATGCGCGTGACGTTGGACTGCATCAGCAGCTTGCCGTGCTTCTTCACGGCGTCGTACACGCGCCAGCGGCGCACGATGGCCAGCTCGGTACCGGGATGGGTGCCGGGGTCCAGCACGGTGACTTCGCGGCCGCGATCGAGCAGGAACTCGGCCAGTTCCAGGCCGACCAGGCCTGCGCCGATGATGACCACGCGCTTGCCCAGGGGCATCCACAGCTTGGACAGGTTCTGGATCGCTGCCGTGCTGTCCGTCACCTTGAACATGCCGCCGGCCTTGAACAGAGCGCGCTCGGCCAGATTCAGCTTGGCCTTGGCAATTTCTTCGGCGCGATCGCCCGTCATCAGACGGCGCAGTTCGTCGCCGCTCCAGACATGGCTTTGCTGCGCGCCTTCGATGGCGGGCGCGGCACGCCTGGCGCCGGTGCCCACCAGAATTTCGTCAGGCTGCAGCTCGGCCAGCAGCCCGGCGTCGACCGTGGTGTTCAAGCGCAGCTGGATGTTCGGGTGGTCCATCTGCCGCACCAGATAGTCGAGCAGGCGGCCGTTCTCGGGATAGGCCAGTGCGGCAAAGAACAGCGTGCCGCCCAGGCGGTCGCTGCGCTCGACCAGCGTCACGCGATGGCCGCGCAGGGCGGCGACGCGGGCGGCCTCCATGCCCGAAGGGCCGCCACCGACGATCAGTACATGCTTGGGCTTTTCGGCAAAGGTGATGGTCCTGCTCGCCTCGTGGCCGGTCTGTGCGTTGACCGCGCACTTGATGCCCTTGTTGATGAAAATCTCGCTTACGCAGGCATAGCAATAAATGCAGGGGCGCACGCTCTGGGCGGCGTTGGCTTGCAGTTTGTTGGCCAGGTCGGGGTCGGCCAGCAGCTTGCGGCCCATGGCCACAAAGTCAATCTCGCCATTGCTGATGGCGGCGGCGGCGGCATCCAGCTCCCAGCGGCCGGCCGAGATGATGGGAATGCCGACAGCCTTTTTGATGCCGGTGGCAAATTCGCGATAGGCATTCTGCTTTTGCGGAATCGGTGCATCGGTGAAGGCCGTGCCTGTGGGCAGGCGCGCATAGGCCGAGACATTGATGGCATCCACGCCCAGCTCTTCGCAGAGCTTGGCGGTCTTGAGCGCCTCGTCCATGGTGATGCCGCCGGGCGTGTGCATTTCCTCGGCGTCGATACGCACCCAGATGGGGAAGTCGGCGCCCACGCGCTCGCGCACGGCAGTCAGCACTTCGCGCAGCAGGCGGCTGCGGTTTTCATAGCTGCCACCGTATTCGTCGGTACGGCTGTTGAAAAAGGGGGAGAGGAAGTTGGCGATCATGTAGTTGTGCGCGCAGTGCACTTCCACAGCATCGAAGTTGGCCTGCTTGGCGCGCAGGGCGGCCGCAGCAAACCATTCCACCATCTGTGCAATATCGGCCTTGTCCATCACGCGGTAGCGGTCGGGGTAGGGGCCAACTCCCACAAAGGTCGAGAACTCCTTGGGCGTGACGGTGCGCATGGCTTCGGCCACAGGGCCGTCGGGCGGAATCGAGGACACCCACATCTCGCGTCCGTGGGTGCGGTCATTGGCCGCGACCTTGCCGCTGTGATTGATCTGGATGGCGACTTTGCCGCCGTGCGAGTGAACGCGGCGCGTGACTTCGGCCAGACCGGGGATGAAGCTGTCGTTGGAGATACCCAGTTGGTGCGGCTCGCTGGTGCCGGTGGGCCAGGAGATGGCGGCCGTGCCCATGATGATGAGGCCGGTGCCGCCCTTGGCACGCTCTTCGTAATAGTCCTGGGCGCGCTCGCCGCAGATACCGTCGGTGCCGCCGTAGTTCTCGCCCATGGGGGCCATGATGATGCGGTTCTTCAGCTCCATGGTGCCGATACGGCCCGGCTCCAGCATTGATGCGTGGGGATTGCTCATTTTGTTTCGCTGTCTCCTATAGTTTTCGGCCGAGTTCGGCCCCTTCTTCGATGGCGCGCGCTGCATCAATTTTGTGGGCATTGCGCGCGCCCCCAATCACTGTGTGCGCAATGTTTTGTGCTTGAAGTCTTGATGACCAGGGGTCATGTGATTCCTGGCCGGCGCAGACCACGATGTTGTCCACGCTCAGGCAGCGCTGCTCGCCGCGTATGCGCAGGTGCAGGCCGTTGTCGTCGATGTGGATGTACTCCACATCGTTGAACATGCGTGCGCTTTTGTTCTTGAGCCGGGCGCGGCGAATCCAGCCCGTGGTGGTTGGCAAGGTGCTGCCCATGGCCGCCTTGCTGCGCTGAAGCAGCCAGATCTGACGCGGCGAACCGGCTTTCTCGCTGGCCTTGATGCCGCCGCGCTGCTCGCGCTTTGGATCAATGCCCCATTCGCGGTCAAAGGCGGCCACGCTGCCGTCGTCGGCCTTGTGATGGGCCAGCAATTCGGCCATGTCAAAGCCCAGCGGCCCCGCGCCCACGATGGCCACGCGTTCGCCGACAAAGCGGGGGCTGCGCAAGGCCTCGATATAGTCCACCACCTTGGAGCTGTTCTCCCCCTCGATGCCGCTGCGCCGCGGTGTCACTCCCGTGGCAACGACCACGTGATCAAAGACGCTCAGGGTGTTGATGTCCGGTGTGGTGTTGAGCCGCAGTTCTATGCCCAGGCGCTGGATCTCATGCTCGAAGTAGCGCAGCGTCTCGCCCAGCTCCTGCTTGCCGGGCACCTTCTGCGCCAGAAAGAACTGGCCGCCGATGCGGATGCCGGGCTCGAACAGCGTCACCTTGTGGCCTCGGTCGGCCGCCTCGCGCGCGCAGGCCAGTCCTGCGGGTCCAGCACCGAGCACGGCGATCTTGCGCGGAACTGCGGCTTTTTCCTGCGGCCATTCCCATTCGCGGCAGGCTCTGGGGTTGACCAGGCAGCTGACCTGCTGGCGCGTGAAGATGCGATCCAGACAGGACTGATTGCAGGCAATGCAGGTGTTGATGGCGCTGCTCTGGCCCGCCTGCGCCTTGCGCACAAAGGCCGGGTCGGCCAGAAAGGGGCGAGCCATGGCCACCATGTCGGCATGACCCTGGGCAATCAGGTCATCGGCCACTTCGGGGGTATTGATGCGGTTGCTGGCCGCCACGGGAACACTGACTGCCTGCTTGAGTTGCTCGGCAGCCCAGCTGAATGCAGCGCGTGGCACCATCATGGCGATGGTGGGAATGCGCGCCTCATGCCAGCCCACGCTGGTGTTGAACAGGTTCACGCCAGCGGCTTCCAGCTGGCGGGCCAGGTCCAGCACTTCCTTCCAGTGGCTGCCATGCTCGACCAGGTCCATCAGAGACAGGCGAAAGCTGATGACGAAGTTCTCGGGCACAGCCGCGCGTATGCCTTGCACGATGCGCAGCGCAAAGCGGCTGCGGCCGGCGGCATCGCCGCCCCATTCGTCGGTGCGGAAGTTGGTCAGCGGCGCCAGAAACTGGTTGATCAGATAGCCCTCGCCGCCCATGACTTCCACGCCGTCATAGCCGGCTTCGCGGGCCAGGCAGGCGCAGCGCACATAGTCGGCAATGATCTGCTCGATCTGGGCCGCGCTGAGTTCGCGCGAGCTGCGGTTGCTGAGCCTGGAGAGCACGCTGCTGGGCGAGACGCCGCCGCTGCCGTGGTCGTAGCGGCCCACATGCAGTACCTGCATGAGGATATGGCAGCCCTCGGCATGCACCGCATCGGTGATGAGGCGGTGCCGCGCCGCCTGCTCTGGCGTGCACAGTGTCGAGAACTCGGAATGCTCGGGCATTCCCAGTGCGTACTCGTTGACGCCGAAGCCCCCTGTGACGATGAGCTGCAGCCCTTCCCGTGCACGTTCGGTGTAGAAGACCGCCAGCTTTTCAAAACCCTGCGCCTGATCCTCCAGCCCGGTATGCATGGAGCCCATCAGAACCCGGTTCTTCAGGGTGATATGGCCGATGGTGATGGGCTGGAAGAGATGGGGGTACATGGCTGGATTTCCTCACGCGCAGATGTTGCGCCAGTGTAGGAAGGGCCACGGTAAATTTTCCCTAGGGGAATTACATCGTCCGTTTGCATGTAGTCTGGCTGTTCATGATGGGCTTAGATGTGCGCCATCACCACCCAGACAAAAGGAAACAAGACATGTCCATCATCGTGATGAGCGGCTGCGCCACCGGCATTGGTGCCGCTACGCGCAAGGTCCTGGAAGCGGCCGGCCACCAGATCGTAGGCATCGATATACGCGATGCGGAAGTGATTGCCGATCTCTCGACGGCCGAAGGTCGAAAGCAGGCGATTGCCGATGTACTGGCGAAGTGCAGCAAGGGCATGGACGGCCTGGTGCTGTGCGCCGGCCTGGGGCCGCAGACCAAGGTGATCGGCAATGTGGTTTCGGTCAATTATTTTGGCGCGACCGAGCTGATGGATGCTTTTCTGCCGTTGCTGAAGCAGGGCCGGCAGCCCGCAGCCGTCGTCATCTCGTCCGTGGCTTCCGCGCATCTGGCTTTTGACAAGAACCCACTGGCACCGGCACTGGAGGCCGGCGAGGAAGCCAAGGCCCGCGCCATTGTCGAACAAGCGGGAGAGCAGGGCGGCAATCTGGCCTATGCGGGCAGCAAGAATGCCTTGACGGTGGCTGTGCGCAAACGCACCGCCGCCTGGGGCGAGGCCGGCGTGCGCCTGAACACCATCGCCCCCGGCGCGACCGAGACTCCCTTGCTGCAGGCGGGTCTGCAGGATCCGCGCTATGGCGAATCCATTGCCAAGTTCGTGCCTCCCATAGGCCGCCGAGCCGAGCCGTCCGAGATGGCGTCGGTCATCGCCTTTTTGATGAGCCCGGCCGCAAGCTATGTGCATGGCGCGCAGATCGTCATTGATGGCGGCATTGATGCGGTGATGCGTCCGACACAGTTCTGACATCCCCCGAGGCAGGCCCTGCGTCTTCCTCCTCTCTCTGTGGTAGGGAGAATATGGCCTCGCCGCAAGGCGGCTTTTTTGCTTGCCGTCCCATGTTTGGGCATTGCCGGTTTTCAACGGCGCTTGCTAAAAGGATGATTTGAGATGAATACCCCAGAACATATGACCGCGGTTGTGCAGCACTATGTGGCTGCGCTGAACGCCGGCGATCTGGACGGCATCGTCGCGCTGTTTGCCGATGACGCCACGGTGGAAGACCCGGTGGGCTCCGAGCCGAGGTGCGGCACGGCTGCGATTCGTGCGTTTTACGCCAACTCGCTCAAGCTGCCGCTAGCGGTGGAGCTGACGCAGGAGGTGCGCGCGGTTGCCGACGAGGCGGCCTTCGCTTTCACCGTTAGTTTCGAGTATCAGGGCCGCAAGACCGTGATTGCGCCCATCGATCACTTTCGCTTCAATGGCGCTGGCAAGGTGGTGAGCATGCGCGCCTTGTTTGGCGAGAAGAATATTCACGCCGCCGTCTGATGAGAGTCAGGCGTTTGACTGCTTCTGATATGGAAGCTGTCTTCGCCTGATTTGAAAGGATTACAAGACTCTTTGAATCTGAAATCCATTGATATACAGCGGGAGATGCTATTGATTTTGTTGTTCAAGGCGGTGCAGTGAATGCCCCCAGCCTGAGCCGGCTTACAGATGGAAGTGCCCGGCTGCCTCGGGCTGGTAGAGCACTTTCTCGATCCGGATATGGCAGGTGCGATCGAGAATCCGCCAGTCGATGCGGTCTCCTTCCCGACAGCCCAGAATGGCCGTGCCCACGCCCGAGAAAACCGAGAGCCTTCCTGCACTGTCATCGGCATCCTCGGGATAGACCAGGGCCACTTCGACGGCCACCTCATCGAGGCGCAGCAAGGCTTTGGAGTTCATCGTGACCACATTGCGCTGCACCTGCCGGGCATCGACGATGGCGGCACGCTCGATTTCATGCTCCAGATCGACCGCTTGCGACTCCCATTCCAGGGCGAGCAGATCTCTGAGGCGTGACTGATCCACGGCGGTGATGCAAATGCCGCCCGCCGCTCCCGGCAGCCCGGCGCGCAAGCGCTGGAGGTAGCGCTGCGCCGTCATCGCATAGGACTTGAGTGCGGGCGTTTCACTCTCCAGCACAAAGCCGTTGTGCGCAAAGGCCTTGAGCGAGCGCGTGTTGTCGGCATGGATTCTCGCAATCAGTCTTTCGGCGCGCATGTCGAAAAAGGCCAGCTTCATGCCCTCGTGCAAGGCGCTGGCACCGAGCTTGCGCCCCCAGTTGTCGCGCTTGCCTATGACCAGCACGATTTCGCAGTCCGGTCCATTGCGGATCAGACGCACGAAGCCCACGGGCAGGTCGTCGCGGTCGTAGGCCATGAAGAAGCGGCCGCCCTGATTGAAGAGATGGGTGAGTATGGGCAGCTGAACCCGGTCGATGAGCTGCTCTATGTGACGCGAGACATGACGCGAATCGCTGAGGTGGCGCACGACGTCTTCGTCGCTCAGCCAGTCCATCAGATTCAGTGCATTGGCCCGCGTGATTTCCGGGCACAGGGATATGAAAGGCTTGCTCATCTTCAACACCGTCGGTTGCAAGAATGAAAGCCTTTCATGGCCACGGCGCGGGCCATGACGGTTCTTTCGACACAGGCGCCGATTCTAGGCAAGCGGATTCTGCTGCGCAGGCGCAGCGCTGATCTCGCATCTCTTTGCTCGGTCTATGGCGAGCCTGTGGTGTGGCGTGCGGCGCTTGCCCCGGAGCCGGAGAAGCCATGGCGCCGGCGCTGCAACACAGCAGCAGCCGGCGGCTGCGATGCTCTGTATTCAGAAGCTGCTTGCGCCTGACTGCATTCGAATTTCGAATGTTTTGTGGTTATGGTCAATAAAAGACAGGCGCAATATGCTCTTATTTAGATAGCATTTGAAGCGCTGGATGTTGCGATCCGTGCCGGGGCGACGCGCGTAGTCCAGCCAGGCCGGCCATTCAGGGATTGGCGTATTTGAGATGGATGATCGGGTAGGCGCGGCCTTGTCCGTCATGCAGGGAGCGGCCCGTGCGCCTGAAGCCCAGGCGTTCGTAAAAGCCCACTGCCTGAGCGTTGTGCTCGTTCACATCGGTGCTCATCTCGGGATGCAGTGCCAGGCCGTGGCGCACCAGCGCCGCACCGAGGCCCCGGTGCCTGAAGTCGGGGTCCACAAACAGTGCCTCCATATGGCCCTGGTCCATGAGCATGAATGCCAGGGGATAGTCCTGCTCGTCGACGGCGAACCACAGCGGGGCGTCTGGCAGAAAGCTGCACACCATCTCATCAATCTCGGAGCGATCCTGCGGACTCAGAAAGTCATGTGTGGCATCAACGGCATGGCGCCAGATCTCGATCGCTCGTGCCCCTTCGTCGGGGCGGGAAGCTCGAATGGAAGTCATCGCCGGATTATGCGTACGAACACGCTTGTCCCGTGGTCAGGCATCAAGAGCGGTCCATGCCTGTCAGATGGGGCTCCAGCACCTCGGTGATCCAGTTCAGGAACGCGGTGACCCGCGGTGCAATATGTCTGCGATGCGGGTAGAGCAGGGACACTGGCATGGGCGCGGCCTTGAAGTCGGGCATGACCTCGACCAGCAGGCCCTGATCCAGCAGATGGCGCGCACCCCGGACGGGTGCCTGAATCAGGCCCAGACCGGCAAGGCAGGCTGCCTGGTAGGCATCCGTGCCGTTGACCACCAGGGCGCAGCGCATGGACTGCAGCGCGATTTCCTTGCCGTGCTGATACTCCCAGCCCGCGCCATGCCGCCCGAGCTGGTTCGCATAGTGAATGATGCGGTGGCATGACAGATCGGCCAGTGTTGCGGGCGTGCCGTGGCGCTCCAGATAGGCGGGACTGGCCAGATTGCACATCTCCATTGCACCGATGGTGCGGGCGATCAGGTCGGTATCTGCCAGCGGGCCGATGCGCACCACACAGTCAAAGCCTTCCTGCACCACATCCACGCGGCGGTCGCTGGTGCTGATGCCTACTTCCAGCAAAGGGTGGGCCGAGAGGAATTCGGGCAGTTTCGGAATGACGACATCCCGGGCCAGAGAATTGGGCATATCGATGCGCAGATTGCCTCGCAGCCCGCTGGCGGCAGGCTGGAACATGGCTTGCAGCTGTTCCAGGTCGGCCATGAGTTCCTTGCTGCGCTCAAGGAACTGCTCGCCATCGGCGCTCAGCCGCACATGTCTGGTGGTGCGTTGCAGCAGACGGGTTCCCAGCTGCTTTTCCAGCTGCTGCACCACGGTAGACACACGGCTTTTGGTCAGCCCGAGCTGCTCTGCGGCCTGGGTGAAGCTGGAGAGTTCGGCAACGCGGGTGAACACATGAAGCGCATTGAAATCCATGGCTTTATTGTATTTTCAAAGTGAACAGTGCGATCTTTTTTCTCGTGTTTATTCATGAATTGAGAACACCTAAAGTCCTGGCTTGTTGACATCCTCCATGAGACCGACATGCAAGCATCTGCACCCCGTATCGCATTGATCACCGGCGCAAGCCGTGGCCTGGGCCGTAGCGAAGCCCTCAAGCTGGCCGAGCTCGGCGTTCATCTGATCATCACTTACAAGGACAGCGAAAGCGATGCGCAGGAGCTGTTATCCCGCATCGAGGCACAGGGCAGTCGCGCCGTGGCGCTGCGCCTGGACGTTGGTGAAAGCAAGAGCTTTGCCGCATTTGCGGACAGCGTCAGGCGCGTGCTGGCCGATACCTGGCAGCGCGAACAGTTGGACTATCTGGTGAACAATGCCGGTATCGGCCTGGTGGCGCCGTTTGCCGAAACCACGGAAGAGCAGTTTGATCTGCTCGTCGATATTCACCTCAAGGGCACGTTCTTTCTGACGCAGAAACTGCTACCCCTGATCCGGGACGGCGGACGCATCATCAATACCTCGTCCGGGCTGGCACGCTTCAGTCTCCCCGGCTACGCCGCCTATGCGGTGATGAAGGGCGGCATTGAGGTGATGACGCGCTACCTGGCCAAGGAGCTTGGCGCACGCGGCATCGCCGTGAACACCATTGCACCCGGCGCCATAGAGACGGATTTCGGTGGCGGCGTGGTGCGCGACAATGCACAGCTCAACGCCCATATCAGCGGCCTGACCGCCATGGGCCGGGCGGGGCGCCCCGACGATGTGGGCGCCGCGGTTGCCGCATTGCTTGCCGATGGCAACAACTGGGTCACGGGCCAGCGCATTGAAGTGTCTGGTGGCATGATGCTCTGAGCGTACGCCGGGCAACTCCATTCGGAACGCGGCCTTGCCCGGCAGCGCCAGGGCGGTCAAGGCATATGGGATGCATGCAGACACGCAGCGGCAGATATTCGATGCCTGCGGACCAGGTGTTGGGGATAGAGGATTTGGAGACTGAGTCGTGCCCGAGAACTATCTGGGAAGCTGTTTATGTGCAAGAGTCGGCTATCGGCTGCTGTCGCCGCCCAGGGCCGTGACCCACTGCCATTGCGGGCAGTGCCGCAAAAGCCATGGCTCCGCGTTCGCGAGCTATGGCGCCGTACCGCGCAAGGATTTGTGCATAGTCTCCGGGCAGAGTGATATCAAATCCTATGCATCGTCGGCTTCCGTGCACAGGCAGTTTTGCCAGCACTGCGGCTCATCCCTGTTCTGGTCCAGACAGGCCGGTGACTGGGTCGACTGGATATGTATCGCACTGGGAACGCTGGACTCGCCTTTTTCGGCTCTCAAGCAAAAGCATGCGCATCTGGAGTCGCAGCCTTTGTGGTCAAGCTTTGCCGGTGGCTGCATGCGCAATGACTGAGGGCCGCCTTAGCCCCTCGGGTTGCTGCACAGGCCTCGTGCAAGGCGATGTTGCGGCCCTGGTTTGATGTGCTCACTCCCCCTTGAACACCGGCTGGCGTTTCTCGATGAACGCATTCATGCCCTCCTTCTGGTCGCGGGTCGCAAACAGGATCTGGTTGGCCTTGCGCTCCAGCATCAGGGCGGCATCGAGCGATGCGTCCATGCCTGCAATCACCACTTCCTTGATCTGCTCCACGGCCAGTGGCGGCATATTGGCAATCAGTTTTGCCATTTTCAGCGCCTCAGGGATTACCTGATCGTCTGCACAGACTAGGCTGACCAGACCCATGGCATAGGCTTCGTCGGCGCTGACGGGTTTGCCGGTCAGCAGAATGCGCATGGCCTGGAACTTGCCCACGGCGCGCACCAGCCGCTGGGTGCCGCCGATACCGGGCATGATGCCGATGCGAATCTCGGGCTGTGCAAAGCTGGCCCCTTGCCCGGCAATGATGATGTCGCAATGCATGGCCAGCTCGGCCCCGCCGCCAAAGGCATAGCCGCAGACCGCTGCAATGATGGGTTTGGGGCACTTCTCAATGGGGGCCCAGACGCGCTCGGTGTGGCGCTTCATGATCTCTATGGGGCCGCAGGAGTCCATGCTCTTGATGTCGCCGCCTGCCGCAAACACCTTGTCGCCGCCGGTCAGAACGATGCAGCGCACGCTGGCGTCTGCGCTCAGTTCGGCGAAGGTCCTGGACAGCGCAGCCTGCAGAGAAAGACTCAGCGCGTTCGTTGCCTCGGGGCGGTTGAGCTGAACGATTGCCACGCCATGGTCCTGATGCCGAACCAGTAGCTCTCGCTGCGCGGTGTCCATGTTTTCAATAGCGGAAAGCGATGCCGACATAGGAATTCCCAAGGAGTTGAACAGGGACGATGGTCGTTTTCAAGGGGTGGAGCAACATCGTCCTTTTGGACGTATCTGCTGCTGGTGCCGAAACCTAAATTGGCAGGCATGGATACGAACAAAAGCTTTCAAGACAAGGTGGTGCTGGTCACTGGCGGCACCAAGGGCATCGGCAAGGGCATTGCCCAGGCGTTTCTCGCGGCAGGTGCCACGGTAGTGGTGTGCGGCCGTCAGCAACCTGAAGCGTTGCCAAGCATCAATGGCAGTAGCGCGGACTTCGTTGCATGCGATGTGCGCGAGGCCCAGGCCGTCAAGGACATGGTCGATGAGGTGCAGCGCCGCCATGGCCGTCTGGACGTTCTCGTCAACAACGCCGGTGGCGCCCCCCATGTGGATGCCGCTACGGTGTCTCCGCGCTTTCATGAAAGCGTGCTGCGTCTGAATCTGTTCTCGACCTTGCACGCCTCCCAGGCCGCCAATGCCGTGATGCAGCAGCAGGATGGCGGTGGCGTGATTGTCTGCATCGGCAGCATCAGCGCGCTGCGTCCTTCCCCCGGTACGGCAGCCTATGGAGCGGCCAAGGCTGCAGTGCTGAGCCTGGTCAGTTCTCTGGCCGTGGAGTGGGCGCCCAAGGTGCGTGTGGTGGCGGTCAGCCCCGGCCTGGTGCGCACCGAACAGTCGCACCTGCATTTCGGGGATGAGGCGGGAATTGCCTCTGTCGCCGGGACCATTCCTGCGGGTCGTCTGGCCGAGCCGCAGGACATTGCCAATGCCTGTCTGTATGTGGCTTCCGAAAACGCCTCTTACATGAGCGGCACCAATCTGCTGCTGCATGGCGGTGGTGAGCGCCCCGCATTTCTGAGCGCATCGAACTCGGAATCCGTGCAACAAAAACACTGAATTTCAAAGGAGACAATCTTGACCGATCAAGACTGGATGGCAGAGGTCCGCGCATACGTGGGCAAGCAATACGGGCGTGTCTATGCCTGGGACAAGGTCAACAGCCCCATGATTCGTCAGTGGAGCGAGCTGATGGGGGTGGCCGTAAAGACCAACAAGGATGGCAAGACCATTGCCCCTCCCGCGATGCTGCAGGTCTGGTGCATGGAAGGGCCGGTGCAGAACAACTACCCGCCAGGCTCCACGACAGAGAATCCTTATGAAGTTCTGAAGCTGATCGAAGCGCACGACTTTCCTTCCACCGTGGCGGTGAATTCCGAGCTGAGCTTCGAGCGCGATGTGCTCGAAGGTGAAGACCTGTACTACACGACACGCCTGGAAGCCATCAGCGAAGAGAAGACCACGGCCCTGGGCACGGGTTACTTTGTCACGCAGATCATGGAGTACTTCTCGATCAAGGCAGCGAATGGCGAAGACGAGAAGGTCGGCCAGTTGATGTTCCGCGTCTTCAAGTTCCGTCCCGCCAATGTGCAAAAGGCCGATCCTGCGCAGGCTGCCGCCCCGAAGATCAAGCGACCCGCCCCAGGCGTGAGCGATGACAACCGCTTCTTCTGGGAAGGCCTGAAGGAAGGCAAGCTCCTGATTCAGCGCTGCAAGAGCTGCGGCGATCTGCACCATCCACCGGGTCCCGTCTGCCCCAAGTGCCATTCGTTTGACTGGGACACGGTGGAGGCCAGCGGCAAGGGCACGGTGTACTCGTTCGTGGTCATGCACTACCCCGAAGTACCGCCTTTCGACCACCCCAATCCCATCGGTCTGGTGGAGTTGCAGGAGGGCGTGCGTCTGATTGCCCAACTGGTCGGCGTCAAGCCCGGCGAGGTGCAGATCGGTCAGAAGGTGCAGGTTGAGTTCAACACCTTCGACGGTGATCTGACTCTGGCCCAGTTCCGTCCCGTGGGCTGATGCGAGGAGACCGTCATGGACTTTCAACTCAGTGAAGACCAACGTGCATTCGCAGACATGGCGCAAAGCCTGTTTGCAGACTATTGCACCGACGACAAGCTGCGCGAGCACGATGCCTCAGGTCAGCCTTTCATGCAGGATCTGTGGCAGCAGTGCGTGGCTGCGGGCCTGCACAGCATCCTGGTGCCGGAAGCTGCCGGCGGCCTGGGTCTGGGAATGAGCGAGATGCTGGCCGTGCTGGAGCAGCAAGGCCGTGCGCTGGCGCAGGTTCCGCTGTGGCAGCAGCAGGTCGCTGCGACCGCGATTGCCAGGTTTGCCGAGGGACAGGACGCAGTCGTTCAGTCCGCCATGCAGGGCGAGTTGCTGGCTCTGTCGCTGCAGGCTGCAGTGGCTACACGCGGGCCGGCGCTTGAGCTGCAGGGTGAGCGACTCAAAGGCCAGCTGCAAGCCGTGCCGCTGGGCGAGCAGGCCCGGGTGGCTCTGGTGGCGGCGGCGGCGGGCGATGAGATCAAGCTGGTGCTGGTGAGCCTGCAGGCGGATGGCGTCAGCCGCGTGGCCGGCATGCGCGAAGACTACTGTGCGGTGGCCGACATCAGCTTTCGCAACACGCCGGTGCTGGCCGTGCTGGGCGGCCGTGCGCTGGACTGGGTCAACGAAATGGCAATCGCCTGCCTGGCCAGCCTGCAGCAGGGCGTGACACAGGAGCAGTTGCGCCGCACCGTGGAGTATGTGAGCGAGCGCAAGCAGTTCGACCGTCCCATCGGTACTTTCCAGCTGGTGCAGGGCCAGATGGCCGACGGCTACATCCTCATGCAGGCGCAGCGCAGCGCACTGAGCCAGCTGGTCTGGCGTCTGGATGCCGGCCTGCCTTGCACGCCGCAGGCCCACGCGGTGCGCGCCCAGTCCAACGAGCTGGGCCTGAAGGTAGGCCGCGTTGCGCAGCATGTGCATGGCGGCATGGGCGTGGATGTGACCTATCACATTCACCGCTTCATGTTCTGGTGTCGTGCACTGGCTGCCGAGCTCGGCAGTGCCGAGCAGCACCTGCAAGCGCTGGGCCAGTGGCTCGCAGACAACGACACGCTCGGCTGGAAGTACGACCTGCCCGAAGACCGCTAAGGAGACAACAACATGGCAAATCAATCTATTCGCTTCGAGTCGGTGAACGTGGGCGACGAACTGCAGCCCGTCAGCGTGCCCATCACCGTGCCGCTGATTGCCGGCGGCGCCATCGCCACGCGTGACTATTTCCCCGGACATCATGACCGCGATGCCGCACGCGAGCTGGGTTCACCCCATATCTTCATGAACATCCTGACCACCAACGGTCTGGTACAGAGCTTTGTCGAGAGCTGGGCTGGCGACGATGCGCGTCTCATGGATCTGAAGATTCGCCTGGGCGCGCCCAACTATCCCGGCGACACCATGAAGTTCACGGGCTCCGTGACCGAGAAGAACGAGGCCACGCGCAGCGTTCAGATCACGCTCAAGGGCAGCAATTCCATGGGCTCTCACGTCAGCGGCACTGTGCAAGTGGCCCTGGCCTAAGAACAACAAGCGGAGACATTCCTGTGAACGATATGAATATTTCCGGTCGCGCCGCCATTGTGGGTCTGGGTGCAACAGAATTTTCCAAGAACTCGGGCCGTACCGAGCTGCGTCTGGCCATGGAGGCCACGCTGGCTGCGCTGAGCGATGCCGGCATCGACCCCAAGGAAGTGGACGGCTTTTCCTCGTACTCCGTGGACAAGGTCCCCGAGTATGAAATCGCCCGTCTGCTCGGGGCTCGCAATGTGAGCTTTTTCTCGCAGGTTCCGCATGGCGGTGGCGCGGCCTGCGGCCCCGTGCTGCATGCGGCCATGGCCGTGGCCACGGGCATTGCCAAGACCGTCGTGGTCTACCGCGCCATGAATGAGCGCAGCTGGTACCGCTTTGGCACCGGAAGCTATGGTTTTGGTAGCACACCATTCTTTGACAATGTGAACTATGGCTGGTACATGCCCCACGGCTTTCATACGCCGGCATCCTGGGTGGGCATGTTTGCCCGCCGCTATATGCATGCCTTCGGTGCGACCAGCGAGGACTTCGGCCGCGTGGCCGTGGCCGTGCGCGACTTTGCAGCCACCAATCCCAACGCATTCTTCTACGGCAAGCCCATCACACTGGAGGAGCACCAGGCCAGCCGCTGGATCTGCGAGCCGCTGCACCTGCTGGACTGCTGTCAGGAGTCCGACGGGGCCGTGGCCATGGTCATCACATCGAGCGACCGTGCCCGTGAGATGAAGGCCAAGCCGGTCTACATCAAGGCGGCTGCCCAGGGTATCTCTGACGGTCAGCAGTCCATGACCTCGTTTTACCGCGAGGACATCACCGGCCTGCCTGAAATGGGGCATGTCGCCAGCCAGCTGTGGCAGCAAAGCCGCCTGACTCCCAAGGATGTGCAAAGCGCAGTGCTGTACGACCATTTTTCGCCCTTTGTGCTGCCTCAGCTCGAGGAGTTCGGTTTCGTCAAGCGCGGCGAGGCCAAGGATTTCATTCGCGCCGGCGAGCATGCACGCGGCGGCTCCATGCCCATCAACACCCATGGCGGCCAGCTGGGCGAAGCCTATATCCATGGCATGAACGGCATTGCCGAAGCCGTGCGCCAGATCCGTGGCAGCTCCGTCAATCAGGTCAAGGACGTGCACAACATGGTGGTGACCGCCGGTACAGGCGTGCCCACCAGCGGCCTGATTCTGGGCGACGAGGCCTGATTGCAAGGGAGACATTCATGTTCATTGACCTGACTCCCGAGCAGCATGCGCTGCGCCTGAAGTGCCGTGACTACTTTCAGGCGTTGATGACGCCCGAGCTCAAGGCCCGCATGCGCGGCGCAGAGGGCGGCGACGAGTACCGCGAACTGATCCGCAAGATGGGGCGGGACGGCTGGCTGGCCATAGGCTGGCCCAAGGAATTCGGCGGCCAGGGCCTGTCGGCCACCGAGCAGTTGATCTTCTTTGAGGAAGCCAATATTGCCGGAGCTCCCCTGCCTTTCGTCACCATCAGCACCGTCGGCCCCGCGCTGATGGAGCATGGCACCGAGGCGCAGAAGCAGGAGTTTCTGCCCGGCATGGCCAGCGGCGACATCATTTTCGCCATTGGCTACTCCGAGCCCGGTGCTGGCTCCGACCTCGCCATGCTCAAGACACAGGCTCAGCTGCAGGGCGATCTTCAGACCGGGCATTTCGTGGTCAACGGCCAGAAGCTGTGGACTTCGGGCATCGAATCTGCCGACTATGTGTGGCTGGCCGCACGTACCAACCAGGAACTGGCTCGCCACAAGGGTATTTCCATCATGGTGGTGGATACCAGGGACAAGGGCTTTTCGCATACGCTGATTCAGACCGTGGGCAACTACACGGCAGCCACGTACTTCGACAACGTTGAAGTGCCGGCAGCACGTTTGATCGGCGAGCTCAATGGGGGCTGGAAGCTGATCACTGCACAGCTCAACCACGAGCGCCTGGGTCTGGGGGCCTGGTCGGACAAGGTGTTCGCCCCCTTCGTCAAGGTGCTGCAATGGGCCAAGGCCAAGGATGAGCAGGGCCGTCGCGCTGTCGATCAGGCCTGGGTGCGACGCAGTCTGGCGGAGTGCTATGCCCGCCTTGAAGCCATGCGACTGACCAACTTCCGCATCGCGGCCAGTCTGGAAGCCGGTGCCATGGACGTGAGCCTGGCATCTGCCACCAAGGTCTATGGCTCGGAAGGCGTGGTCGAGGTGCTGCATCGATTGATGGACATCGTGGGCAGCAGCGCTCTGGTGCGTGGTGGCTCGGTGGCTTCCTATCTGATGGGCGAGCTGGAGTATGAGCTGCGCGCCTCCACCATCAACACCTTCGGTGGCGGCACGAACGAGATTCAGCGCGAGCTGATTGCCCAGTTCGGCCTCGGCATGCCGCGCCCCCAGCGCTGATCGAAGACATCTCACACATAACAAATACCAAGGAGACATGTGATGAGCGACACGACTGTGGTGTCGCGCGAGCAGACCCAGCTCAAGCTGGATCGTCGCGCGCCCATTGCGGCCAAGTACCTGGCCGATACGCCCTACACCATGGCTGATCGTCTGGAGGACTGTGCGCGAGATTTCGGCGAGCGCATCTTTCTGACCGAGGGCGATGTGCGCTACACCTATGCGCAATTCAACCAGCGCGCCAATCAAGTGGCACGTGCGTTGCACGAGCAGGGTGTGAGAAAGGGCGATGTGGTGGCCATGGCCATCGAGAATCGCCCAGCCTTCTTCTTTGCCTGGTTTGGCGTGGCCAAGCTGGGTGCCGTGGTGGCCTTCATCAACACCCATGTGATGGGCAAGCCTCTGACGCACGCACTGGAGGTGACCAACGCCAGCCATGTGATCGTGGGCGAGGAGTGCGCAGAGCGCTTTGCGCAGACCGAAGGACTGAACACCGCGCTGAGCTACTGGCACTGGCCGGATGAAGTGCGCCCCGCCGCGGCGGGAGTTCTGCAGCAGTTCGGCTCTGATTTGCAGGCTCTTGCCATGAGCCGGGACGGCACGGCCGTACCGCTGGAGTGGCGCGAGGGCGTGGTGGCCGGCGATACGGCGCAGTACATATTCACCTCCGGCACCACCGGCCTGCCGAAGGCCGCGGTCATCAGCCATGCACGCTGGCTGATGGCGGGGGACTCCATGCAGCTGCTGTGGGAAATCACCCGGGATGACTGCTTCTACTGCTTTTTGCCGCTCTACCACGGCGCGGCTTCCATGTCGCTGACGGCAACCGCCATGGCTGCAGGAGCGCGCATCGTGGTGCGCCGCAAGTTCAGCCGCAGCGAGTTCTGGCGCGATATCCGCGCACATGGCATTACCTTTTGCCAGTATGTGGGGGAGATCTGCCGCTTCCTGCTCAGCGCGCCCGCGACGGACAGCGACCGGGAGCACAGCTTGCGCAAGATGGCCGGAACCGGTCTCACGCCCGAGATCTGGCAGCAATGGACATCGCGCTTTGGCGCCGTGTTCCAGATCTATGAAGGCTGGGGAGGCACGGAGTCCAACACCAATACCATCAACCTGGACAATCGCATCGGCTCCTGCGGCCGCGTTCCCTTCTGGGAAAAAACCAATTTGCGCCTGGTTCGCTACGACCAGGAAAAAGGCGATTACATCCGGGATGAAAACGGTTTCTTGCAATTGGCCGGCGTGAACGAGCCCGGCGAGGCCATCGGCATGGTCATCCAGTATCCCGGTGTGGTTGCCGGGCGCTTTGAAGGCTATACCAGCGAGGAGGCCTCCGAAAAGAAGCTGCTGCGCAATGTCTTCCAGCAGGGCGATGTGTGGTGGACATCGGGCGACCTGCTGCGCTGCGACGAAGACGGCTACTGCTGGTTTGTGGACCGTATCGGCGATACCTTCCGCTGGAAGAGCGAGAACGTCTCGACCATGGAGGTCAGCGACGCACTCGGGGACTTTCAGGGGCTGGATGCGATTACCGTCTATGGTGTGCAGGTTCCCGGTCACGGTGGCCGTGCGGGCATGGCAGCGTTGGTGATGCATGAGGGAGCCCAATTCGATCCCAAGGCCTTCTGGAAGATGGCCATCGCTCGTCTGCCGCGTTATGCGGCACCACTGTTCGTGCGTCTGATGGATACGCCGGACATGACCGGCAACTACAAGCTGCGCAAGGTGGATCTGCAAAAACAGGGCTATGACAGCGCTCAGACTGGCGACCCGCTGTTTGTACGCAATGACAAGCTGCAGACCTATGTGCCGCTGAACGCTGCAACGCTTGAAGAGGCTCTGCGTGGATAGCGCCGTCGCGCAGGAGCGCGTACGGGCCAAGCCCGCAGATGTGCTGCGTTATCCCTTTGCGCCGCCTGCAGCCGATGGCAGCCATGTGGAGATCGTCCCCGGCCTGCTGTGGCTGCGCATGCCCATGCCCATGGCTCTGGACCATATCAATGTCTATCTGCTCAGGGACGGCGACGGCTGGGCGGTGGTGGATACGGGGCTGGGAATTCCCGGCACCTTCGAGCTGTGGGAGAAGATCTTCACGGAGAAATTGGCCGGCCAGCCGCTGACCCGTGTGATCTGCACCCACTGTCACTACGACCATGCGGGTGCGGCATGGTGGTTGCAGGAGCGCTTTGGCGTGCCGCTGCTCATGAGCTATGGCGAGTTCATGATGCTGCGCTCGCTGATGGGGCCACCGCCCGATCCTCTGCCCGAGGCGCATCGCGAGTTCTATGCGCGTGCCGGGGTGAGCAGCGAAGAGCTGGACGACATGCTGGCTGCCATGCGCAAGGATCCGTTCATGCCCAGGCAGCCCAGCCATTACCAGCGCATTCGTCCGGGTGAGGTGCTGCAGATCGGGGAGCGCCGATGGCGCATTGTGCTGGGCGAGGGGCACTCGCCCGAGCATGCCTGTCTGTATTGCGAGGAAGACGGCATTTTGCTGGCCGGTGATCAGGTGCTGCCGCGCATCACCTCGAATGTGATGGTCAGCCCCATCGAGCCCGAGGGCAATCCGCTCAAGCTCTGGATCGATTCGCTGCATCGTTTGCGTGAGCTGCCGGCCGAGACCTTGGTGCTTCCATCGCACCAGGGCGTTTTCTACGGCCTGCATGAGCGCCTGGTGCAGGTGCTCGAGCACCATGCCGAGCAGTTTGCACTGCTGACCGGACATCTGGGCCAGGTGGGGCGTGCAACGGCTGCGGAGCTGGTGCCCGTGCTCTTTCCCAGGCTGCGCAGCCCCGTGGATCGCCTGATGGCACTAGGGGAAACGATAGCCCATTTGAACCTGCTTCACCAGGATGGAACGCTGCTGCGAACCTCGGGTGAGGGCAAGATTGCATATTTCTCGTTGGCCTGAGGTGAGGAAGCCATGACGGAACTGGAAACATTCAAACAAGAAGTGGCGCAGTGGCTGGAGGAGAACTGTCCTGCGAGCATGCGCCGGCCCATTGTTTCAGAGGAGATGGTCTGGGGCAGCTCCAAGCTGCAGTTTCTGAACGAGGATCAGAAGCTGTGGTTCGAGCGCATGCGTGACCGTGGCTGGTTTGCACCGTCATGGCCGCGTGAATACGGCGGCGGTGGACTCTCCCCAAGGGAAGCCCGTATCCTTGACACGGAGATGGCCCGTCTTGGCTGCCGTCAGCCCCAGTACAACCTGGGCGTGTGGATGCTGGGGCCGGTTCTGGTGGAGGTGGGGACGCATGAGCAAAAGCTCGAGCATCTGGTTCCCATGATGCGCGGCGAGCAGCGCTGGTGTCAGGGCTTTTCGGAGCCCAATGCCGGCTCCGATCTGGCCAGCCTCAAGACCTCGGCCAGGCGCGTGACGGACGAGCAGGGCGAGGCCTATATCGTCAACGGGGGCAAGATCTGGACCTCGGACGGAGACAAGGGCGACTGGATGTATGCGCTGGTGCGCACCAGCAGCGAAGGCAAGAAGCAAGACGGCATCAGCTTTTTGCTGATCGACATGAAGAGTCCCGGCGTCACGGTCAAGCCCATAGAGCTGATCAGCGGCAAGTCCAGTTTCTGTCAGGTCTTCTTCGACGATGTGCGGGTGCCTGTGCGACAGCTTGTGGGCAAGGAAGGCGAAGGCTGGTCGCTGGCCAAAAAGCTGCTCCAGCATGAGCGTGCGGCCATGTCCAAGTTCACGGAAGGTGGCGCGCCGTCGCACGATGCACTCAAGACCGCCTTGCCCTACATGGTGGACGAGCAGGGGCGGATCAGCGATGGTGCGCTGCGCGAGAAGCTGGCTGGACTGCTGATGGATGCACAGTCTTTCGCTCTGACCCATCGTCGGGTGACCGAGAAGGCTCTGGCGCGTCAGGACGTTGCTGGCCCCTCCAGCATCATGAAGCTGGTGCAGACCGAGCAGGAAGTCGCCAAGTACGAACTGCTGGAGCAGGTGCTGGGCCTGCGCGGTCTGGGCTGGGAGGCAGGCGATGATTTCACAGCCGATGAGATCGATATAGGTCGTGCATGGCTGCGCTCCAAGAGCTACACGATTGCAGGCGGAAGTTCGGAAGTGCAGCTGAACATCATTGCCAAGCGAGTGCTGGAATTGCCTTGACCCCCTGAGCCGCTGTGCGGCGACAGCCTCGCTGCGGGGCGACGGGGCTGCCCAGGTCCTTGCTCGCCGGCTCTGAGCTGGGCAGTGCTGGTCGCACAGGCTGAGGATAACGAATTGAAATGGAGACAAGAATATGACCATGCTTTTGTCGCAAGAGCAGGAATTGCTCAAGGACAGCGCTGTTGCCTTTCTCGCGCAGGAGGCACCCGTGGCCCAGCAGCGCCGTCTGCGGGATGACAAGGTGGAGCAGGGCTTTGATACACAACTGTGGCAGCAGATGGTGGAGATGGGGTGGCCCGTGGCAGTGCTGCCCGAGTCGCATGACGGGCTGGCTGCGGGCTATCTGGGCATGGGCACGGTGTTTGAAGCCATCGGACGAAACCTGTCGGCACAGCCGCTGCTGAGCCAGGCCGTGATCGCACCTGAGCTGCTGATTCGTGCCGGCTCCGAAGCCCAGCAGGCGCAGTGGCTGCCCCTGCTGGGCAGCGGGCAGGCCAGGCTGGCACTGGCTTTGGATGAAAAGTCCGGCCAGCATCTTTCAGCCAGATTGAGCACGGTAGCCGAGCAGACCAGCACGGGCTGGTGCCTGAGCGGTGAGAAAGCCTTTGTGATGGATGGCGTGGGCGCCAATGGCTTTGTGGTGCTGGCGGCGTCTGGCGAAGGGGCTCCCGGTTTGTGGCTGGTGCCAGCTGATGCACAAGGCGTCAGCATCAAACCCATGTGCATGATTGACAGCCGTAACATGGCCCGCGTGCAGTTCGATAAGGTGGAGCTGAGTGCTGATATGGCGTTGGTGGCCCGGCCTGCTGCTCAGGTGCTTGATGAAGTGCTGGATCGAGCCCGTGCCTGCCTGGCCGCAGAGTCTCTGGGTCTGATGCGTGAGGTGTTTGATCGTACGGTTAGCTATCTGAAGGAGCGCGTTCAGTTCGACGTGCAGATTGGCTCATTCCAGGCATTGCAGCACCGTGCTGCACGTCTGTATGTGGAGCTTGAGCTGCTGGAGAGCTGTGTGCTGGCAGCTTTCGAGGCCATTGATTCCGGTTTGGAAGCCAAGGTGCCCGAGCTGGTCAGTGCGGCCAAGGCCAAGGCATCTGACTTGTGCGAGAAGCTGTGCAACGAGGCGATCCAGTTGCATGGCGGCATCGGGGTGACCGATGAACTGGATATTGGCCTGTTCTTCAAGCGGGCACGCGTTCTGCAACGCCTGCTGGGCGACGGTGGTTATCACCGCAACCGCTTTGCACAACTGAAAGGTTTCTGAGATGAGCGATGCCTTGGTTTCTATGGGTGAAAAGATCAGGAACATTCGTGCGCAGCTGACTTCGCAGGGCGCACCTTTTGAAGTGCAGCAGGTCACGCTGTCCGATGGGCGCAGCGTGGCAGCCTATCGCAATGCCTTTCAGAATCTGGCACAGGTAATTGACGCCGGCCGGGTTCATGGTGCGGCCGAGTTCATGGTCTATGGCGAGGATCGATGGACCTTTGACAGGTTCTTTGCAGCAGCCGATGCACTGGCCAGTCGTTTGCAGAAGCAGCGCGGCATCAAGCCCGGCGACCGGGTGGCGATTGCCATGCGCAACCGTCCCGAATGGGCCGTGGCTTTTGCTGCCATTGCCTTGCTTGGCGCAGTGCCGGTGCCTTTGAACAGTTTTGGCCTGAGCAGCGAGCTGATGGCCAATCTGGAGGACACCCGGCCGGTGATGCTGATCTGTGATGCGGACCGCCATGCTCGCATCAGCCAGGCCATTGCGCAGACTGCCATCAAGACGGTGGTGGTGGATGGCGAGGGGGGCGATATCAGCTGGTCGGAGTTGACCGCAGGCGGCCATGATGGATTCGTGTCGCCGCAGCTGAGTGCCGATGAGCCTGCGCTGATTCTGTTCACTTCGGGCGCCACCAGCCGGGCCAAAGGCGTGGAATCCACCCACCGCGCCGTTTGCCAGGGCATCTTCAATATTGACTTCATCGGTGCAGTGGCAGCCATGACTTCGCCGGACGCCATCGCCGCCATCATGGCGCGACAGCTGCAGCCCACGACCTTGTCGGCAGTTCCTCTGTTTCATGTCAGCGGCCTGCATGCCCAGTTGCTGGTCAGCCTGCGCCATGGTCGCCGCCTGATCTTCGTGCACCGCTGGGAGCCAGAGAAGGCGGCCGAGCTGATTCGCAAGGAAAAGGTCACGCAGTTCAATGGTGCGCCCAGCATGGTGCAGCAGCTCATTGGACTGCCCGGCTTCGAGCAGCCTGAAAGCTCTGGCAACCTCTCCGGTGTGGGCTTTGGCGGAGCGGGCCTGCACCCGCGCCTGATCGATGAGGTGTTGGCCAAGTTCAAGGGGCGCATGTCAGGCATTGGATTTGGACTGACCGAATCCAATGGAGTCTGCGCAGGCAGCTCGGGGCGCATGTTCGAGGCGCATCCGCGCAGCTCGGGGGTGCTGTCGCCCATCATCGAGGTACGAATCGCAGACCTGGATGGCACAGCCTTGCCTATCGGTGAGCCCGGTGAGGTCTGGCTGCGTGGCGTGACCCTGATGGAGCGCTATTGCGGTGATGCAGAGGCCACAGCCAAAGCCATGCAGGGCGGCTGGTTCCATACCGGAGACATAGGCGTTCTGGACGATGAAGGCTTTTTGACCATCGTCGATCGCATCAAGGACGTGATCAACCGCAGTGGTGAAAAGATTGCTGCGGCGGAGGTCGAGGCCTGTCTGCTGCAGCATGAGGCACTGGAAGAGGCTGCTGTGTTCTCCATGCCGCATGAGGTCACGGGCGAGCAGGTCGTTGCCGTGGTGGTCGGAAAGTCCGGGAGTCAGGTGACTCCCGAGCTGCTTCGCGAGTTCGTTGCACAGCGCCTGGCGGGCTACAAGGTTCCCAGTCGGATCGTTGTGCGCGCGGAGCCTTTGCCTCGCAATCCCGCAGGCAAGATGCTCAAGGCATCGATTCGCAAGGAGTGCGCTCACCTGCTGACCTGATGCACGGAATTGGGTGGTCCTAGGACTTTCCCGATCACGCTCCGAAAGCCTGCTGCTGCTTCGTGCACCAGCAGGTTTTTTCATTCGGGGCGGCGCTTCAGGTGACCCATGTGGACTAGGTCGCTAGGGTCTGTCAGTAGTCAACTCAGACGATGGTTGAAGAGACCTGCTGACGCAGTATGCAACTGCCTGCAAACGGCAAAACCAATGGGGCGATGCGAGGCAATGTACCTCGTTTGTAGCACCCGCCAAAAATAAGTTCTAGAACCTAGGAGACAGAGATGAAGTTTGTGACAGCCAAGACTCCACTCGCAGCGGCAGTGGGTTTGATGGTGGCGACGTCGGTATGGGCGAAGGTGCCGGCGAACGAGGCAGAACAGCTGGGCAAGGAATTGACATGCGTGGGTGCCATCAAGGCCGGCAACAAGGAAGGCACGATTCCAGAGTTCACAGGCAAATGGGTCGGTGCCCCTGCAGGCGTGGCTCATGTGCAATCCAGCGGCAAGCACCCCGTGGATCTCTATGCCGATGAAAAACCACTGTTCGTGATCACTGCGGAGAACATGGAGAAGTATGGCGACAAGCTCAGTGCTGGTCAGAAAGCCATGTTCCAGAAGTATTCCAAGACCATGCAGATTCCGGTCTACAAGGGGCATCGCGATTTCCGCTACACCGATGAGGTCTGTGCAGTGCTGAAGAAGAATGCACTGGAGTCCGAGGTCGTCGATAACGGCATGGGAATCAAGGGTAGCTTTGGTGCGATCAACTTCCCGATTCCCAAGACCGGGCAGGAAGTGATCTGGAACAACCTGCTGCCCACGCGTGCCTACACCGAGGCCATCACGCGTGACATGGCGAATGTGCTGTCGGACGGCAGCATGAGCTTTGGCCGTATGCAGAACCTGAACCTGGACATGGTCAACAAGCCTGAAATGCTTGGCAAGCCGGTCGAGGGCGTGATGGCCTATACCCGCACCAGAACGCTGGCCCCAGAGCGTGAAAAGGGCGGTGTGACCCACTCGGTGGAGCCCGTCAATTTCGGCAAGGACAAGCGCCTGGCCTGGAGCTATGACCCCGGTACACGCCGCGTGCGCCAGGTGCCCGAGTATGGCTTTGACCAGCCCATGGCTGGTACCGGCGGCAAGATGACCATCGACTCGGATCGTCTCTTCAATGGCTCGCCAGAGCGCTACAGCTGGAAGCTGCTGGGCAAGAAGGAGATGTATATCCCCGCCAACAACTACAAGATCCATCAGCCCACGGTGAAGTATGCCGACCTGCTCAAGCCCGGTCATGCCAACCCCGACTTCATGCGCTACGAGCTGCGCAGAGTCTGGGCCGTGGAAGGCACGCTGAAGGACGGTTTCCGACATGTGTATGGCAAGCGTGTGCTGTTCGTGGACGAGGACACCGGCCAGGCAGTGGCCGCGGACATGTACGACGCGCGTGGCCAGTTGTGGCAGCACGCCTTCATCAACTACTACTACTCCTTTGACATCAAGGCCTGGCATGCAGGCACGTCCTTCTATCACGACCTGAATTCCGGCGGCTACATGGGCTACAACCTTTTTCAGGAGCGTCCCCAAGGACCCATCCTGAACAAGGGTGATCTCGTGCCCGCCATGTTCACACCAGAAGCCGCACGCAACGCGGGCAACTAAGTTTTATCAACGAGCGACTCACTATGAAAAACAATATGAAGAAACTCACGCCCATCGCAGTGGCGGCACTGCTGTCCTTGGGTATGGGAGCAGTTCAGGCGGGGGAGACTGTCGAGCTGGGAGATGGCCTCAAGTTCGACTGGCGTCTGAACGTGAGCTATGGCCTGGGTGTTCGTCTGGATAACCCGTCTCCGGTGCTGAACACAGACGGCAACAACAATTTCAAGAAAGGTGCTCTGACGGCGAACCGACTGGGTGCCGTCTGGGAAAGCAAGCTGTCAAAAGGTGACAGCGGCTTTGTGCTGAATGCCAGCACCTTTTATGACGACGTATATCACCAGCGCAACGATAACAAGGGACCGATCAGCACGGCAGGTCCCGTCAATGAGTTCAACTCTGCCGCCAAGCGCTATGGTGGCGGCTATTCGCGCCTTCTGGATACCTACGCCTACACCAGCTTCAACATGGGCGAGGCCCGCGCCACGGTACGCTTGGGCAAGCAGGTGGTGAACTGGGGCGAGTCCATGTACTTTGCCAATATCGCTGCGGCCCAGGGACCCAGCGATGCAGCAAAGGCAGCTTCGCCTGGCGCTGAGGTCAAGGAAATCCTTCTGCCGGAAGATCAGATCTCGGCTTCGCTGGAAGTCAGTCCCAAACTCTCGCTGCTTGGTCACTACCAGTTCGGCTTCCATGAAACGCTGCTGCCGGCTCCCGGCATGTACACCAGCACCAGCAATGCCCTGGGTCCCGGCGCCTCCTGCCTGGGCGTCTACAACGGTGCGACCTGTCGCGGCCTGCGACGCGGTACCGACATCCGGCCCAGCAGCTCGGGTCAGTGGGGTATCGGCGGTCGCTACCGCGTCACCGACGAGACGGAAGTCGGTCTGTACTACCTGAACTACAACGACCGCACTCCATCGCTGGTCGTGAACATGAATGGTGCGATACCGACCGGCTATCAGGTTCGCTATTTCGACGACATCAAGATGCTGGGAACGACGGTCAGCACGACCTTCGGCAAGTTCTCTGCATTTGGTGAAGCCAGCTATCGAAAAGGTACGCCAGTGCTCAACGGCAATGGTGTGGCGGTGCGTGGCGATGTTGTGCAGGGCAACGTCGGCGGTATCTTCAATATCGGCCGCACCGGTATCGCGGACGACATGTCCCTGGCTGCCGAAATTTCCGGCTCTCGCGTGATCAGTGTGGCCGATGGCAGCTCTACCGATAACCTGAGCTTCAAGACCCGCAACTCCCTGGTGGCCGGTGCGACCCTGACGCTGGGCTACCCCGGCATCTTCGAAGGCTGGGATCTGAGCATCCCCATCAGCTACCAGTCGCAACTGCGCGGCCGTTCTCTGGTTGGCACCTTCGGCGGCGGCCAGAGCGACAGCCGGTTGAGCATTGGCGCGACTTTCGTTCGCAAGAGCAATTTCTCGATCAACGTGGCCTACATCAACTACCTGGGCAATCCTTCTGCCGATTCCCTGCGTGCACGCCCGCTGGCCGACCGCGACCAGCTGTCTGTTACCGCCAAGTACTCGTTCTGAACCACACCAACGAGCCAACACCACAAAAGCCCGGCTCTCCGGGCTTTTGTGTTTGAAAGAGGCGCAAGCGAATGCAAATACTGACCGGAAAATGGGTAACTCCTTTGGGAGCTGCAGCCCTGAGCCTGATGAGCAGTGCGGCATCAGGACAGCATCTGTTCGATGCTTTGCCTCCTTTGCCCAAGGTGGCTCCCTTGATGGCCCCCACGGAGCTGCATGGTGATACACAGGGCGATATCCGTTTCAAGTCCAGCAGCCCGTACGACCTCGATGTGCTGCTCAGTCAGCCTGCCAGGGCAGAGGCAACCATGGGTATGGGAAAGCTGTTCCTGCCCAAGGGGGCCAGCGAAAAGAAGCAGGTACCGGCCATGGTTGTCCTGCCAGGTGGCGCGGGGGCCATTCCCGGGCGCGAGAGCGAAACGGCCCAGATGCTGGCCGACAACGGCATAGCTGCGCTGTTGGTTGATAACTTCAAGCCGCGTGGCATCAGCGAAGACATGCCTTATGCGCTCAAGATCATGGGTACCTCCGAGTTCGATGCCGTGGCCGATGCCTATGCCGCCCTCAAGGCCTTGAACAAGCACCCGGCCATCGATGGCTGGCGTATCGGGGTGATGGGATTTTCCAAAGGCGGAATTGCGGCACGCATGAGCCTGGATGCGCGCATTCGTGACAAGCTGGCGCCTTTCATTCAGCCCTTTGCCTTGCATGTGGACTTTTACGGGCCTTGCTATGCGCTGCTGCAGTCACGCAAAACCACGGGTTCGCCTTTGCTCAGCTTCAGAGCGGGGGAGGATGCATCGAATGATCTGGTGGCCTGTGCGCAGCAGGAAAAAATCCTGCGTGAGGCGGGCTCCGAGGTCAGTACGGTGGTTTATGCCAGAGCAGGCCATGATTGGGAAAGCGACAAGCCACGAGAGATGACGAACCGCCCCTATCTGTCCGGCTGCACGATAGAGTTCAATGACAAGGACTTTCCCGTCCTCAATGGCCAGCCGCTGATTCCCGCCGGGGTCCAGTCCGATCGCCAGACCCGCTACAGGATTCGGGTGCAGAGCGGCAAGGCTCTGGGGGACTGCGTCAAGGTGGGCTATATCGCCGGACGCGATGAAACCGCACGCAGTCTGGCCGGCAAGCAGTTGCTGCAGTTTCTCAAGGTAAAGTTCGAGCAGTAGACAGGACTCGGCGGAAAAGCAGAAGGCCAGCAAATGCTGGCCTTTTTCACGTGTCAAATTTGCCCGAAGTTCTTTTTTGATGGAGCGTAGGCTTCTGTCAATTGAGTCGTCCGGAAGCAGAAAAGCCGCGCAGCGTGGCCGCGCGGCTTGATTGATGGAGTGTGGCTGCTCAGGTGCCGGGCTGCAGCACGGAGCGCTCACCGATCTCAAGCAACATGGTCATGCTGCGCTTCTGGATGCGCCAGCCTTCGGGCAGCCTTACCCATTCGTCTTCATAGAAACCAATGGCGTCGTAGCGCAGATGACTGCGCTCGCCCAGTCCCTGATGCGCGGCTCGCACCTGAATCCTGCTGAGCGGGCGCTGCGGGTCGGCTGCATCGACTTCCAGATTGCCCAGCAGATGCTGGGTGGGGCCGCAGCCGTCAAGATGGGTGCTGATCATGCGGCGGACCTTGGCGACCCCTTCGCAGATGTAGTTGCCACCGTAGACCGTGGTGCAGTCAGGTGTGAACACCTGCTGCAGCAAGTCCCAGTTGCGGGTGTCGCAGGCCGTGGCGTAGCGGGTCAGGGTCTGGGTCAGAGCATGTTCAAGAAGAACCTGCTCCAGCGTGCTTGCTGCGGTCTGCATCACACTTTGCCGTTCACGGATGACTGGGGCTCGGGTTTGAGCATGCCGCCCGCATGGCTGATACCGCCTGCGCTGCCCGTCGCATGGGCGTGTCTGGGCTGCCGGTGCAGGCGCTTGACGCGTGCCCTGGCTTCCGCCGCGCCCACATTCAGCCAGTAGGCCATGGCAGGCAGCAGGAAGATCGCGCCCAGCATGTTCACCAGGAACATGAAGGCCAGCAAGATGCCCATGTCGGCCTGGAACTTCAGTGCCGAGAACGCCCAGGTACCCACGCCTATGGACATGGTCAGCGCCGTGAAGATGGCGGCGTTGCCGCGCTGGCGCATGGCTTCATAGAAAGCCTCGCGCAGCGTGATGTCTCGCTCGCGCAGCTCATGCTGCATGCTCTCGAACAGATAGATGCCGTAGTCCACGCCCACGCCCACGCCCAGCGCCACCACGGGCAGTGTGGGGACCTTGAGACCTATGCCCAGCATGGCCATCAAGGCATTGCAGAGTATGGAGACGATGGCCAGGGGCACGACGATGCACAGCACGGCGCGCCAGCTGCGGAAGGTCAGCCAGCACAGCAGCGTGATGGCGCCGAAGATGGAGCCCAGCATCTGCACTTCGGCATGTTCCACGGCTTCGTTGGTCGCGACCGCCACGCCGGCGTTGCCGCCAGCCAGCAGGAACTTGACGTTGGGCGTCTTGTCCGCAGCGATGAAATCACGCACCTCATTGACGACATGGGTCAGCGTGGCGCCTTCGTGATCCTTGAGGAAGACCTGCAGATTGATGACCTTGCAGCCCTCTGTGTTCAGGCCCAGATCGGGAGAAAGTGCCTTGGCACCCGAACGCAATGCGGCTTCGGTGCGCTGCAGCGCTGCCCAACGGGGGTTGCCCTCGTTGTTGCTGGAGGCCGCGATCTTGGCCAGACCGGAGACGGTGGAGACGGATTGCACGCCGTCAACCCGGCGCATGCGCGATTCAAAGCGCTCCACGGCGTTCATCACCTGCCAGTTAAGGCAGCCTTCGTCGAGGTTGGAGGTTTCGACGAAGACGGACAGCACGTCCATGCCTATGGAATAGCTGCCGATGATGGTGTCGTTATCACGGTTGTAGCGCGACTCAGCGCGCAACTCGGGAGCGCCCGTTCCCACATCACCTGTCAGCAGATTGCGCGATTCGTAGGTGCCAGCGGCCAGCAGCAGCAGCGACACCACCAGAGTCAGCATGGCGGGCTTGCCTTCGGCCAGTGCCGACAGCTTCCACCAGATGGGGTTACGGCCATTGGCTGAGGAGGAGGAGGGGGCTTGCATGGCCTTTTTTTCCAGGCGCAGATTGGCCAGCACCGCGGGCAGGAACACCTTGTTGGTGATGATCATCAGCAGCACGCCCATGCAGGCGGTCACGCCCAACTCGTGCACGATGGGGATGTCGATCAGCATGATGACCATGAAGCCCAGAGCATTGGTCAGCAGCGCCAGAGCTCCGGGAATGGCCAGCTTGCGAATCGCGTTCTCGGCGGCCAGTCTGGAGCTTAGGCCGGCGCGCACATCATGCTTCCAGGCTCCCGTCATCTGCACCGCATGGGATACACCGATGGAGAAGATCAGAAAGGGAACCAGGATCGACATGGGGTCGATGCCGTAGCCGATCAGCGGCAAAATGCCCAGCAGCCAGATCACGGGCAGCAGTGCCACGGCCAGGCCGACCACCGTGATGTTGGTTGACTTGGTGTAGAGACGCAGCATGATGGCCGTGATGACAAAGGCGATGGCAAAAAAGGTCATCACCGTGGTCAGGCCGTCCATCACATCGCCCAGTACCTTGGAAAAACCAATGATGTGGATGGAGATGTCCTTGCCTTCGAACTTGCTGCGGATCTCTTCCAGGCGCTGCGCAACCTTGTGATAGTCGAGCTTTTCTCCGGTCTTTGGGTCGACCTCGAGCAGGTCGGCGCGCACCATGGCGGATTTCAGATCGTTGCTGACCAGAGAGCCGATCTGACCGGACTTGGCCACGTTGGAGCGTACCTGGGCCAGGCCTTGTTCGTTGGCCTCGAAGCGCGAAGGAATCAGCACCTCGCCCACGTAGCCGTCTTCGGTGATCTCGATGTATTTCACGTTCGGTGTGAACAGCGAATACACCTGGCCGCGGTTGACGCCGGGGGTGAAGAAGACCTCGTCCGTCACGCCACGCAGGGCTTCGAGAAATTCCTTGTTATAGATATCGCCTTGCCGGCCCTTCCATTCCACGCTCACCAGAATGCGGTTGGCTCCGGAGAAGGTGGCTGAATGCTTGAGAAATGCCGTCATGTACTCATGACGCATGGGGATCAACTTGTTGAAGCCTGGATCCAGGTGCGTGCGCATGGCCGAGACAGCCAGCAGTGCCGTGGCAATCAGCGTCAGCACGACTATGGACTTGCTCCACGAAATCAGCCAGCGTGCCGTGGATGCAATAAACCGGTCAAGCCGGCTGGTGGGTTCGCTCAGAGTCATTGTGTCGCTCCTGGGTCAGCCTGAGCGGCTGCCTTGGCTTGTTGTGGTGGGGGAAAGGGTTGCAGGCCTGCGTCGCTGGACATCCATCCGCTGTCGGGGCCGGTAAGCACAATGTCGGTCAGGGTGGCGCGGCCCTTGGCGCGTTGCAGGCTGAAGCTCTTGCCGCCGTCCCTGCTCAGGCCGAGCATGCTGCCCTGTCCTACCAGGATGATGGTTCCGTCCTTTTCCTGGGCATGGCCAAAGAAGGAGACCGGAGCCTGAATCGTCGACTTGACCCATTGCGCGCCCGGTACGGCCTGCACAAAGGCGTTGCCGCGCATGCCATAGATCAGCCAGCCGCCGTCGCGTGTAGGCATGGCGTTGTAGAAAGATCCGTTGTAGAACCCGGGCTCGATCTGCCAGCTTGCGCCGGAGTCCTCGGACTTGATGACCAGGCCGCGCTCGCCCACTATCAGCCAGTGCTTGCCATCTTCGGCGCTGGCAATGCGGTTCATGTGCTTGTCCTCCACCTCTGAGGGCAGGGGCAACTGCTCCCAGGTCTGACCGTTATCCTTGGAGGTGATGGCACGGCCGAAGGCGCCGACACTGATCCAGTCGCCCGAAGGAAGGCGCGCGATCGACATCAGAGGCTCTCCGTTTTCCTTGGAGAAAGCGACTTCCTCCCAGGTGCTGCCTCCGTCCTTGGTACGCAGAATCCAGCCTTCGTGCCCCACGGCGAAGCCGGTCTTTCTGTCGGGCGCAAAAGCCATGCTGACGATGAGCGCCTGACGCTGCTCCTTGATCTGTGCCTGCTGCCAGTGAGCACCCTTGTCGTCCGAGTACAGGATTTCACCGAGTGCGCCGGCTGTCAGCAGACGATCGCCCACCTGCGTGATGGTGTTGAAGTGACTGCGCTCGATGCCAATGGTGGTGGGGGCCAGGGGGGGCGGTGTGCGGGGTGCAAAGGCGAGCGCTGAGGCAAAGGCCACCAATGCTGCTGCGCCTATACCGACGGCTGTTTTCACGTTGTCTCCTTATTGATTCGTACACGCTGTGCATGTATTGCAAACACGGGTGCAGGTTCTTGATTTGGAGCTTCAGCAACATCGTCCGAATGGACGTTTGCCCGGAGAATTAGGGGTATGTACGGGGCCGGCTTTTTAGTCTCTACAGACGATGGATTCGGTCTGCTTCATTTACACAATGAATGCACACTTTCTTGGTAAGGGAGACATATGGGTTTGCAAGGAAAAGCGGCGCTGGTTGGCGTCGCGCAGTACAAGCCGCAGAAGTACGCAACGGCGCCGCGCATGTTCCATCTGGAACAGGTGGCCGATCTGACGCTGCAGGCTCTGGAGGACGCCGGCATGGAGCTGTCCGAGGTGGACGGTCTGATCACCAGCGCTCCGCACTTTCATGAAGCCAGCTGTTTTGTGCCGGCCATGGCCGGCGAATACCTGGGCGTGCGCCTGAACTTTGCCGAAGTCGTGGACCTGGGGGGAGCCAGTTCCGTGGCCATGGTCTGGCGCGCGGCGGCTGCGATCGAGCTGGGGCTGTGCAACACCGTGGTCTGCGTGCTGCCCTCGCGCATGGCACCGATCTCAGAACATGACGACCACATCAAGGAAGTCATGAAGGCCAGCCGCTTTGGCGGCCACAGCACTCGCTTTGGAGCGCCCGAGGCCGAGATGGACCTGCCCTATGGCCATATGGCGCAGAACACCGGCTATGCCATGATCGCCCAGCGCTATGGCGCGGTCCATGGCTACGACGCGGCCGCTCTGGCACGCATCAGCGTGGACCAGCGCTTCAATGCCTGTCACAACCCCGACGCCATGTTCTACGGTCAGCCCATCACGGTGGATGACGTGCTGAACTCGCGCATGGTGGCCGACCCTTTGCATGTGCTGGAAATCGTGCTGCCGGCTGCGGGCGGCGGCGCCATGATCGTCACGCGCGCCGATCGCGCCAAAACCACCAGACACCGCCCCGTCAGCATCGTCGGCTGCGGCGAGCATGTGAGCAGCAAGTCGCCCACCTATATGGCCGACATGCTGCAGACCCCCATCGGCCCGGCTTCTGCCAAGGCTTTCGAAATGGCGGGCATGCGTCCCTCAGACATGCATATGGCGCAGATCTATGACTGCTACACGATCACCGTGATGCTGACGCTGGAAGACGCGGGCTTTTGCGAGAAGGGCAAGGGCATGGACTTTCTGCGCAACAACGATTTCACCTTCAAGGGCAACTTCCCCATGAATACCCATGGCGGCCAGCTGAGCTTCGGTCAGTCCGGCACAGCGGGCGGCATGTCCCAGGTGATTGAAGCGGTGCACCAGATTCAGGGGCGTGCCGGCGACAGGCAGCTGGGTCGCAACGATCTGGCCTATGTGTCCGGCACCGGTGGCGTGATGAGCGAGCAGGGCGCCTTGATCCTGCGGGGAGCATAAGAACATGGCTTGGAACAAACCTCTGCCCCATCCCACGGAAATTTCTGCGCCGTACTGGGACGGTCTCAAGGCCCACGAAGTGCGCATTCAGCAATGCGATCGTGGACACTCGCTGTTTTTCCCACGCACCCATTGCCCCACTTGCGGATCGCGCACCCTGAAGTGGAACAAAGTGTCGGGCGAAGGCACGCTCTACAGCTTCACCATCGCACGCATTCCCACCATGCCCGAATTCACGGACGAGATGCCCCAGGCCCTGGCCGTGGTCGAACTCCGCGAAGGCGTGCGCATCAACACCACCATGGTCGGCGTGGATCCCGAGGCGCTGAAGGTGGGCATGGAGGTGCGTCCCGTGTTTGACGAGCGCCCCGGCGAGGTCACCCTGCTGCGTTTTACCGCCCGTGCGGGCAGCCACCCGACCGTCATCAAGGCCGACGCCGAGGCCGCAGTTGCGGTTGCCGTGGTGGAGGAGGCTGCCGCAGCCAAGCGCAGGATTTCCGTCAAGGACATCGAGGCCATGAAGTCGCTGGTGTCCGAGGAGTACAGCCCCTGGTCCAACGAGTTCACTGTAAGCCAGGAAGTCATCAACGAGTTTGCCAGGCTCTCTGGCGACGACTACTGGATTCACACCGACCCCGTGCAGGCGCGCGAGAAAAGCCCGTTCGGCACCACCATCGCCCACGGCGCTCTGGTGCAGGTGCTGGCCAGTCAGCTCAGGATTCCGCTGGACTACGAGGTGGTGGACTTCAACAACATGGTCAACTATGGTTCGGACCGCCTGCGCTTCCCGACCCCCGTGCCCTCCGGCTGCAAGATCCGTGCGCGGGCTCGCATCAAGGCTGTGGAGCAGGTCAAGAGCGGCGTGCAGGCCACGATGGAGCTCAACATCCATGTGGTCGGCCAGGACCGTCCTGCAGTCATCAACGACCTGGTGATTCTCTACATGTAATCGCCGTTGCCCGCCCGGTGAAGGCGGGTGTTTCAGTTTCTTCAAGGGTTGGGGCTTTGCGCAAGCAAAGCCCTTTTTTTGCGGCCGTTCATGGATGGGATCCTGGCTCTGTTGGAATGCGAGAAATATCAGTCAAATTGGCTTTATACCTATGTCTTAAAAGCGATGGCAGCTATCAAATTATTGAAACTTTGCCGGCAGGAGTCAAAGTCATGCGGCGGCGCCCTTGGGTCGGCGATCTGGGGTTGCCACCTAAGTAAATACCTGCTCATCAAAATGGACGATGTTGCGTTTTCCGTGCTGGCCATACTGCAAACCAGAAAGGCCATAGAGCCTGCACAGGAGACAAGCATGAAAACCTCTTTTCGCTGGATGAATGCACTTCGCGCAGTGTCGCTGGCCGCTGCGGCACTGGCGCTGTATCTGCCCGCCATGAATCTGCCTCAGAGTGCCGCGGTGGCGGCGCAGGCGGACTCTGCGCTCAAGCTGCCCGCAGGCATCGTGCTGGCCGGTGCCCAGACTTCCTGGAGCGCGGTTTTTGCATCGGGCTATTGAGCCCTGGGCTGAAAGCTCTGCCGGTTGGGCCCTCTCGTTTTCCCTTGATCGGTCCTGAAATCGGCGGCCTGATGGCAGCGAGTTGCCGTTGCATCGGCATCGCCTCCAGCCCGCCTCGGAGGGGGGGATACGGCTTTGTTAAGCCATGGACTCTTGCTGCTTTCAAAGCATGTATATGACTTTGATCTCCAGATAATTTCTATACTGTAAAGTACAGGTAAATGAGACCGATTCTCGCTTATGATGCGCACGCTTTTGCACAGCACACAGGTTGTAGCCAATTGATGCCGTAGTCCCTGCTGCGGACGATACCCGCCAAGCCGAATTAAAACTCCGTATAACGAGGCATTCATGGCATTGAGGTATTCGCCGCTGGCAGCGGCATTGGGGCTGGCTTTTTCCGGTGCAGCGTGGGCGCAGCAAGCTTCAGAGGTGGTGCTGGACGAAGTACAGGTCCGCAGCGATCGCCAGCCCGATTCCGGCTACAACCCACCCACGGCAACGAGCGCCACCAAGATCGAGGCCCCGTTGCGTGATATTCCTCAGACCGTGAATGTGGTGCCTCAGAGCCTGCTGCGCGATCAGGTCGCTCAATCCATGCAGGACGCTCTCAAGGCCGTGCCTGGTGTGGGCTTTTCTCATGGTGACGGTCAGCGCGATCAGGTCACCATTCGCGGCTTCTCGGCCATTGCCGACCAGTTTGTGGACGGCTTGCGCGATGACGCGCTGTATTTCCGCGATCTGTCCAATATCGAGCAGATCGAAGTGCTCAAGGGTCCGGCATCGGTGCTGTACGGGCGCGGCTCGTCGGGCGGCCTGATCAATCGCATCACCAAGAAGCCCGGCGTCAATCTCAGCGAAGTGGGCTTGACTCTGGGGCGCTGGAACCAGCGCCGTGGCGAGTTCGACTTGGCGCGCGCGCCGCAGGACAGTGCGGTCTCCTATCGCCTGACCGGAGCCGTCGAGCGCGCCGACAGCTACCGCGACCAGCAATTTCTCGATCGCAAGGCGCTTGCGGCATCGGTGCTGATCAAGCCCAGCTCGGACACCAGCGTGCTGCTGCAGGCCGACTATCTGAAGGACAGCCGCCTCACGGACTTCGGTATCCCCGCGTACCAGGGCCGGCCAGTCAATGTGTCGCCCGGCACCTATTACGGCGCGGCCAATGCCAGGGATGTGGATGTAAGCCGTGCCGAAGTGGCATCGCTGGGGGCCACGCTGAATCACCGGATCAACGACAGCCTGTCCTTGCGCAATGCCTTGCGCTACTACGATTATTCGCTGGATAGAAACAACACGCTGGTGGGCTCGGTCAATGAGAAGGCGATGACGGCATCGTTGACGCGCGGCAATGTGCAGCGTGACGAGAGCGGATTTTTCAACCAGACCGAGCTGAGCCAGAAGCTCGAGTTCGCCGGGATGAAGCATCAGCTGCTGTACGGCTTTGAATTCGGCCGACAGAGCAAGGATCTGCTGTCATACAGCCGAGCCAATGTGGCAACGGTCTCGCTGTTCAATCCGGTGCTGCCGACTTTGCCGCTGCGCATCGACGGCAAGCCTGCGGCGGACAATCACAGCGTCTTCAAGGTGGCCAGCGCCTACCTGCAGGATCTGGTCACCATCAGTCCTCAGTGGAAGGCACTGGCTGGTGTGCGCTATGACCGCTTCCAGCAGGAAACGCATGAGCGTCAGCCCGGCAAGCCGGATCTGAGCCGTACGGACACTGCCTGGAGTCCGCGCGTCGGGCTGGTCTATCAGCCCTCGTCGGCGTGGTCCTACTATGCATCGTGGAGCAAGTCCTTCCAGCCTTCAGGTGAAACCTTTGCGCTGGCTGCCAACAATGCACAGCTGGCGCCGGAGAAAACCACCAGCCAGGAAGTCGGAGTCAAATGGGATCTGCCGGACGGCAAGGCTTCGGTCACGGCCTCGCTGTTCAAGCTCGAGCGCACCAATATCAAGAGCGTCGACCCCACAAGCAACACCGTCGTGCCTCTGGGCGTGCAGCGCACCAATGGGCTGGAGCTGACGTTTGCCGGAGAGATTGCACCGAGCTGGCAGGTCTGGGCCGGCTATGCATTCCTCGATGGCGAGATGACCACATCGCCTGCCGTCGATTCCGGCCAGCCGGTCCAGGGCAAGCGCCCCACGCTGACGCCCAGGCAAAGCGCCAACTTATGGGTGACCAAGGCACTGGGCCACGGCTTCGGCCTGGGTGGGGGGCTGAACTATGTCGGCGCCCGGTTCGCCAATCCCGGCAATACCGTGACCTTGCCAGGCTACACCACAGTGGATGCCATGGCCTACTACCGCATGGGCCCCTGGGATGTGCAGCTCAAGCTCAACAATCTGCTGAATCGTCGCTACATCGTGGCCGGTCATGGCAGCTCGCCCAACCTCAACCTGCCGGGCGCACCGCGCTCGGCCCAGGTGGTGGCGCGCTATCGCTTCTAGAAAAGGTGTGCCATGTAGCCCGGGCAGGCTGGCCTGGATGGATAGAGGCCTGATGCTCAGGCCGATGTCGCAAAAAAAGGGTTCAACGGCTGCCCCAAGCAGCCGCTGAACCCGATCAAAGTGGCAAAGAGAGCCTGAAGTCAGAAGTATCAGGCTGCCACAGCCTGCCTCTGGCGCTCGCGCACCATGGTCAGTGCCGTGTCTTCGATCATGTCTTCCTGGCCGCCCACCATGCCGCGGCGGCCCAGCTCCAGCAGCAGCTCGCGTGCGGGGATGCCGTACTTGGCTTCGGCACGCTTGGCAAACAGCAGGAAGCTGCCATAGACGCCTGCGTAGCCCAGGGTCAGCGCGTCGCGGTCGATGCGGATGGGAAAGTCCATCAACGGTACGACCAGGTCTTCGGCCACGTCCTGGATCTTGAACACGTCCACGCCGGTCTCGATGCCCATGCGCGCGCACACGGCTACCAGCACTTCCATCGGCGTGTTGCCCGCACCGGCGCCCAGGCCGGCAGCCGCAGCGTCGATGCGGTTGGCACCGACTTCCACTGCAGCCAGAGAGTTGGCGATGCCCATGGCCAGGTTGTGGTGGCCATGGAAACCCAGTTCGGTCTCGGGCTTCAGAGCCTGGCGCACGGCGGACAGGCGTTCCTTCACGTCGTCCGGCAGCATGTAGCCGGCCGAGTCGGTGATGTAGATGCAGTTGGCGCCGTAGCTTTCCATCAGCCTGGCTTGCTTGACCAGGCCTTCGGCGCTGTTCATATGGGCCATCATCAAAAAGCCCACGGTATCCATGCCCATCTTGCGGGCCATGGCGATGTGCTGCTCGGAGACATCGGCCTCGGTGCAATGCGTGGCCACACGGATGGTGGAGACGCCCAGCTCGTGGGCCATCTTCAGGTGATCGACAGTGCCGATGCCGGGCAGCAAGAGGGCCGAGACCTTGGCCTGCTTCATCAGCGGGATGACGGTGGACAGGTACTCCTCGTCCGTATGAGCAGGAAAGCCGTAGTTGACCGAGCTGCCGCCCAGGCCGTCGCCATGGGTCACTTCAATCAGGGGCACGCCAGCGGCATCCAGTCCAGTGGCCACGGACTTCATCTGTTCCAGGGTCATCTGGTGGCGCTTGGGGTGCATGCCGTCACGCAGCGTCATGTCGTGAACGGTGATCTTCTTACCTTTGAGGGACATGTTCTTCTCCTGGATCAGACGGCAACAGCGGCTTCGGCCAACTCGAAACGGCCGGCGAGGATTTCTTCGGCAAACATCTCGGCCGTGCGCGCCGCAGCGGCGGTCATGATGTCCAGATTGCCCGCGTACTTGGGCAGGTAGTCGCCCAGGCCTTCGACTTCCATATAGATGGAGACGCGGTTGCCGTCGATCACGGGGCCGTTGACCAGCTTGTAGCCGGGCACGTATTTCTGCACTTCCTTGATCATGGCGTGCACCGAGGCTTCGATCTCGGCAGGCTTGGGCGTATCCACCGTCAGGCAGTGGATGGTGTCGCGCATGATCAGCGGCGGCTCGGCGGGGTTGATGACGATGATGGCCTTGCCTTTTTGGGCGCCGCCAATTTTCTCGACCGCGCCAGATGTGGTGCGCGTGAACTCGTCAATGTTCTTGCGCGTGCCGGGGCCGACCGAGCGGCTCGATACCGTGGCCACGATCTCTCCGTAGCTCACGGCCTGCACGCGCGAAACCGCAGCCACCATGGGGATGGTGGCCTGGCCGCCGCAGGTGACCATGTTCACGTTCATGGCCTTTTCCGCAACCTTCTCGGCCAGATTCACGCTGGGCACGCAGTAGGGGCCGATCGCTGCAGGCGTCAGGTCGATCATCAGCACGCCCAGCTCGTTGAGCTTGCGGCTGTTTTCGGCGTGGACATAGGCGCTGGTAGCGTCAAAGGCGATCTGGATGCCGTCTTCCTTGACAAAGGGCAGCAGGCCATCCACACCGTCGGCCGTGGTCTTGATGCCCATCTCGCGGGCACGCTTGAGACCATCGGACTCAGGGTCGATGCCGACCATCCACACAGGCTCCAGTATGGGGGAACGCTGCAGTTTCATGAGCAGATCGGTACCGATATTGCCGGGGCCGATCAGTGCGCACTTGATCTTTTTTTGCGTCATGGTTTCTTACTCGGTGAATTGAATGGAACAAGTACCCATGCCTTCGATGACCATGTCGAAACGGTCGCCGGCGGCGGCGGGCACCAGGGGTGCGAGAGAGCCAGAGAGAATCACTTCACCGGCTTTGAAAGGAATGCCAAAAGCGCCCAATGTGTTGGCCAGCCAGGCTACGGCTTCAGCAGGGTGGCCCTGCACGGCACTGCCCAGGCCAGAGCCTGCGGGCTGGCCGTTTCGTCGCATTTCCATGGCGGCAGCGGCCAGATCCAGTGAAGCCGGATCTGTGTGCTGCTTGCCGATCACGAAGACGCCGCAGGAAGCGTTGTCGGCCACGGTGTCCTGGATCTTGATCTTCCAGTCCTTGATGCGCGAATCGACGATCTCGAAGCAGGGGGCGACCCACTCGGTGGCGGCCAGCACGTCTTCCTTGGTCACCCCCGGGCCTTGCAGATCCTTCTTGAGCATGAAGGCAATTTCGCCTTCGGCGCGGGGCTGGATCAGGCCGGATGCTTTGAGCGAGACGGCTGCGCCGTCTTCAAACTGCATGCTGTCTGTGAGAAAGCCGAAGTCGGGCTGGTGCACATTCAGCATGTCCTGCACGGGCTTGGAGGTCACGCCTATCTTCTTGCCGATCACACGTTCGCCCGATGCTTCGCGCAGGCGCAGCATGTGCAAGGAGATGTGATAGGCGTCTTCCACCGTCATTTCGGGGTGGCTTTCGGTCAGCGGAGCCAGCGTCCTGGCGGTGCGCAGCGCGTCATACAGGCGCTGGCCTTGCTGTTCGATGAATTGCTTGTCACTCATGGCTTCAACCGTTTTTCATGAAGTCTATGCAGGTGCGGTTGAACATCTCGCGATGCTCGACCTGCACCCAGTGGCCGCACTGGTTGACCAGCACCACGCGACAGTGCTTGATGCCCTTGGCCAGCTTGTCGGCACCGCCCACGGGATTGAAGGCATCTTGCATGCCCCAGAACCCCAGCACATTGCACTTCAGGTCAGGCAGCTGCTCGGTCATATTGGGGATGTACAGGCGCTGGCGCGAGGCCTCGGTCTGGGTCAGCGCAATCGGGGCGCGTTCATTGATGATTTCTTCCGTCAGCAGCGACTGGTCCACCACCTGCATGCTCATGACGGCGCGCATGGCTTCGGGGCCGGTCTTGCCCGACTTGTAGACATTGAACATATTGGCAATGCCGGGCATGGCCATATAGGCTTCAAACTCTTCCACGCCACCGGGTGCCATGAGGATCAGGCTCTTGACGTCCTCGGGGTACTTGAGCGCATAGCCCAGCGCCACGGCACCGCCCAGCGAATTTCCCAGCAGGGTGATGTTTTTCAGGCCCAGCTGCTCCACCAGACCTTTGACGCCGGCGATGAAGAAATCCATGTCGTACTGCCTGGGCTCCTCGGTCTTGGACGAGAGGCCGTAACCGAGCAGGTCGGGAACGATGGAGCGAAAGCCGGCCGCAGCAAACTCGGGGTAGTTGCCCTTGAAGTTGCTGTAGCCGCTGGCACCGGTGCCAGCGCCGTGCAAAAAGATCACGGGGTCGCCAGAGCCTTGCTCATGGTAGTGAACGCGCTGAGGATGACCGGCCACATTGCCGATGTCCACATACTTGCCTTCTGGGATGGAAAATTGGCTCATCTCTGTTCTTTATGCTTGGAGTGGATAGGCGAAGGCTGTCTCCTGCCTTCGGGTGAGAAATCTTGGATGACGAGGCTTATCAAGCCCTGGCTTGCCAGAGCTTGGGCAGGCCGGGATCGGTGGCGGCAATCGCCTTTTTGAGCAGATTGCGCAGCGTGGCTGCTTCCATCTCGCCAAGGCTTGCTATCAGATCGGTTTCCACAGCTTTGGCTGCGGCCAGCACACGCAAGATGGCTTCGTTGCCCAGGGGCGTGAGCTGCAGCGACTCGGCGCGCTCGCGGCTTTCTTCCACCCAGCCCTTGCTGATCAGCGACTGCAGGGCCACGGCTCCGATGTCGGTGCCGGTGTAGGCCATGTGAGACGCAATTTCGGCAGGCGACTGAGGCTGCTGGATGCTCAGCAGCGAGAGCACGTAAAAATCGGCATCGGTCATGCCGTAAGCCGCCATGGGCTTGCGCAAGCCGCTCAGGAATTGAAAGTGCGCGCGGCCCATCAAATATCCGATCAGGTTTTCCGAGTAGGCGGTATTGGTGTCTGCGGCCGGTTCGCTGGCCACGGCGTTGGCTTTGCGTGAAGCCAGGGCGTAACCGCCGGTCACGTAGAGCAGGGGAGGGTGTGGGTTGGCGTCGTAGTCGGTCACCTCGCCCACAAAGATGATGTGGTCGCCGCCGTCATACTGAAATGCCGTCTTGCACCTGAAGCGCGCGCTGCAGTCCTGCAGCAGCGGGGCATGGGCTGCCTCGGAGTCCAGCGGCAGGCCGGAGAACTTGTCTTCGCCAGCACGGGCAAAGCGGTTCGACAGGGCTTCTTGCTCGTTGGAGAGGATGTGCACATTCCAGGTGTCGGCGTTCTGGAACACAGGCAGGCTGCGGGCGTTCTTGGCCAGGCTCCACAAAACCATGGGGGGCTCCAGCGAAACCGAGTTGAAGCTGTTGGCGGTGATTCCTACAGGCTCGCCATTCTCTGCACGGGTGGTGACGATGGTGACCCCGGTACCAAACATGCCCAGGGCGCGGCGAAAGTCTTTGGGGTCGAAGGTTGCTGCAGTGCTTTGCATGGGGTGAATGTCTCCTTGGTGCAAGAGTGCTGCGAACAGGGCTTTTATGAATCCTTCACATGGACTAGCAGCGCAAAACAGGGCTTGGTGTTTGTCCTAGGCTCCGTGTTTTTGAGGTGCGAGATCAGGCTTTGGAGAAGTCCGCAAACGCCTGCTTCATCGTTAGTCTGATCGGACGATGAACGGAAAATTGCATGGTGAGAGCATTTCTGTCATAGGCGAAAAGGCCTTGCCCACCACACCACAAGCCGTCCGGTGGAGCGGCAACTGGAGACCTGAATGAACACAATGACAGATAACTACCTCACCCCTGATGCGCTGGCCGTGATCGAGCGTGCCAAGGCCCTGGCGCCCAAGCTGGCGGCACGCGCGCAGCAGGCGGATCGCGAAGGAAAGATCAGCGACGAAACCGTTCAGGAGATGGCTGAGGCGGGTCTGTTCCGTGTGCTGCAGCCCAAGCGCTGGGGTGGCTATGAAATGGATCCCCGTGTGTTCTACAGCGTGCAGATGGAGCTGGCCAAGGGCTGCATGTCCACGGCCTGGATTTACGGGGTGGTCGGCGTTCACCCCTGGCAGCTGGCGCTTTTCCCCGACCAGGCTCAGCAAGATGTGTGGGGCAAGGATAACGGCGTGCGCATCGCCTCGACCTATATGCCTACTGGCAAGGCCGAGCCCGTGGAAGGCGGATTCAGGTTCAACGGTCGCTGGAGCTTTTCCACCGGCTCCAAGCATTGCGACTGGCTGTTTCTCGGCGGTCTGCTGCCCAAGCGTGATGGCACGCCTGGCCTGGAGCATGTGACTTTTCTGGTGCCCAAGGCGGACTACCGCATTGAGGACAACTGGGATGTGCTGGGCCTGCGCGGTACAGGCAGTCATGACATCGTGGTGGAAAACGCGTTTGTCCCGGCACATCGCATCCAGTACACCAACGACCACAGCGATGTGGGCTGCCCCGGCCGCATGGAAAACACCAGCTGGCTGTTCCGCATCCCCTTTACCCATGTGTTCCAGCGTGCGGTGTCCACCGCCTGCCTGGGCGCGCTGGAAAGCGCCATCGCGTCGTTCACCGAGCGCGCGACGGCGCACGTTGGAAAGCATGGCAACAGGATGGCCGAGGACGTGAACGCCCAGACGGCCGTGACCGAAGCCACGATTGCGCTGGACCAGCTCAAGATGGTTCTCTTCCGCAATTACGCACGCATTGTGGATGCGGCCAAGACTGGTATTCAGCTGACGCTGGAGGAGCGTCTGCTGCAGCGTGCTCAGGCGTCATACGTTCCCAAGCTGACGGGCTTTCATGCCAATGAGCTGATGCGTGCCTGCGCAGCCAGCGGTACTTTCAAGAACAACCCCATCGAGCGCATCTTCCGCGACATCCATCAGGGACGTACCCACATTGCGAACAACACGGATGCCTATGTGCGCGCCTATGGCTCGCATGTGCTGGGCATTCCCAACCAGGAGCCCTTTGTCTGATTGAATTCAGGCCAAGCTGCGGCAGCGCTCTCACAGCGGAGGCTGCCGCCAGCGTGTATTTGCGAGAGTCCATCCATAAAACAAAAGATTGACGGAGACAAGGTATGGCAGAACAAGAATATGACCTGATCGTCGTGGGGTCGGGGGCTGGTGCCATGTTGGGCGCCATTCGCGCGCAGGAGCAGGGCCTCAAGACTCTGGTGGTGGAGAAGACGGAGCTGTTCGGCGGCACTTCGGCCCTGTCGGGAGGCGGCATCTGGATTCCGCTCAATTACGATCAGAAGACCGCCGGCATCAAGGACGATCTGGAAACCGCATTTGGCTATATGAAGCGCTGTGTGCGAGGCATGGCGACGGATGACCGCGTGCTGGCCTATGTGGAAACCGCCAGCAAGATGGCCGAGTATCTGCGCCAGATCGGGATTCCTTATCGCGCCATGGCCAAGTATGCGGATTACTACCCCCATATCGAAGGCTCCAGGCCCGGCGGTCGCACCATGGATCCGGTTGACTTCAATGCCGCCAGGCTGGGCCTGACGGCGCTGGAAACCATGCGCCCGGGCCCTCCCGGCAATCAGTTGTTCGGCCGCATGAGCATCAGTGCCTTCGAGGCGCATTCCATGCTCTCGCGCGAGCTCAAGTCGCGCTTCACCATCCTGGGCATCATGCTCAAGTATTTTCTGGACTACCCCTGGCGCAACAAGACCAGGCGCGATCGTCGCATGACGGGCGGCCAGGCGCTGGTGGCAGGCCTGCTGACTGCTGCCAACAAGGTCGGTGTCGAGATGTGGCGCAGCTCTCCGCTCAAGGAGCTGGTGAAGGATGCATCGGGCCGTGTGACGGGTGTCATCGTTGAAAGGAATGGTCAGCGCCAGCAGATCAACGCCAGACGTGGCGTGTTGTTGGGGGCTGGTGGTTTTGAGCGCAACCAGGAGATGCGTGACCAGTATCTGAACAAGCCCACCAAGGCAGAGTGGACGGCCACCCCAGTGGGAGGCAATACCGGTGATGCTCACCGGGCTGGTCAGGCCGTGGGCGCGCAGCTGGCGCTGATGGACTGGTCCTGGGGCGTGCCCACCATGGATGTTCCCAAGGAGCCGGCCTTTCGCGGCATTTTCGTGGAGCGCTCGCTGCCGGGGTGCATGGTTGTCAACAGCAGAGGGCAGCGCTTTCTCAACGAGTCCGGCCCTTATCCGGAATTTCAGCAGGCCATGCTGGCCGAACATGCCAAGGGCAATGGCGGCGTGCCTGCATGGATTGTGTTCGACGCCAGCTTCCGCGCGCAAAACCCCATGGGGCCGCTGATGCCTGGCTCGGCCGTGCCGGACAGCAAGGTACGCAAGAGCTGGCTGAACAATGTCTACTGGAAGGGCGAGACGCTGGAAGATCTGGCGCGCCAGATCGGCGTGGACGCTGCTGGCCTGCAGGACAGTGCGCGCCGCATGACCGAATACGCCAGAACCGGAAAGGATCTGGACTTTGACCGGGGCGGCAATGTGTTTGACCGCTACTACGGCGATCCGCGTCTCAAGAATCCCAACCTCGGCCCCATCGAGAAAGGTCCTTTCTATGCCATGCGCCTGTGGCCCGGAGAGATCGGAACCAAGGGAGGGCTGCTCACCGATAGAGAGGGACGTGTGCTCGACACGCAAGGCAGGATCATCGAGGGGCTGTACTGCGTGGGCAACAACTCCGCCTCCGTCATGGGGCCGGCCTACGCAGGCGCTGGTTCCACCTTGGGGCCTGCCATGACTTTTGCCTTTCGCGCCGTGGCTGACATGGTGGGTAAGCCCTTGCCCCTCGAGAACCCGCATCTGCTGGGCAAGACGGTTTGATCTGGAGGCGCAGAGATGTCCAATTTCAAAAAGCATGTCAGCACCATCAATCCTGTGGGTGCAGTCTTGGATGTGGGGTCGGCCGATGAGGTTCAGTGGTCCGATGCAAGCGATGTGGTGGTGGTCGGCTGGGGAGGCGCAGGTGCCAGTGCAGCGATTGAGGCGCGCGAGCAGGGGGCCGAAGTTCTGGTGATCGATCGCTTCAGTGGCGGTGGTGCCAGTGTGCTGTCGGGTGGGGTGGTCTATGCCGGTGGCGGTACCAGGTACCAGAAGGAGGCGGGCTTCGAGGACTCACCCGAAGCCATGACTGCCTACCTCAAGCATGAGGTCAATGGTGTGGTCAGTGACGAGACACTGGCTCGTTTCAGCCGCGACAGCGTGGCCAACCTGAATTGGCTGGAAAAGCAGGGCGCTACCTTTGCGTCGACCATGCCTGCGTACAAGACCTCCTATCCGACCGATGGCATGTATCTGTACTACTCGGGCAACGAAGTGGTGCCCGCCTACGGCAACCCGCAACTGGTCAAGAAGCCTGCACCGCGCGGTCATCGCGTGGTGGCCAAGGGGCAGTCGGGAGCGACGTTCTTTGCCGCGCTGCAAAAATCCACATTGGCGCACGGAGCCCGCACATTGACGCAGGCCCGCGTTCAGCGCCTGGTGCGCGAGAAGGACAGTGGCCGTGTATTGGGCGTGGAGGTGATGGTGTTGCCCGAAGGCGATCCACGTACCGAGCGCCACAAGAAGCTCGATGAGCTGGTGGCCAAGTGGCGTTTGTATCAGGCACCACGTGCCCAGGCGGGGCGTCGTGAGGCTGCGCAGATCGAAAGCGAGATCGGCGAGAAGCGCTACATCCGTGCTCGCAAAGGTGTGGTGCTGTCCACTGGCGGCTATATCTTCAATTCGGAGTTGCTGGAGAGGCATGCGCCGGCTTACAAGCCCGGCTGGCTGACCGGTGCTGCGGGCTGCGATGGCTCTGGTCTGCGCCTCGGGCAATCCGTGGGAGGGATCGCTCAGGACCTGAACAATATTTCGGCCTGGCGCTTCATCACCCCACCCTCGGTCTGGCCCAAGGGTCTGGTGGTCAACACCAAAGGCGAGCGCTTCTGCAATGAACAGGTCTACGGTGCCAAGCTCGGCTACGAGATGATGGAAAAGCAGGGGGGACAGGCTTGGCTCATCATTGATAGCAAGCTGCGCAGGCAGGCTGCGTGGCAGTGCCTGTTTGGCGGTTTGTGGGCCTTCCAGTCCATGCCCGCGCTGGCGCTGATGTACAAGGTCGCGATCAAGGGCAAATCTGTCGCCGACCTGGCCAAAAAGCTTCGCATGGATGCAACAGTGCTGCAGCTCCAGTTCGATCGCGCCAATGCCGCTGCACGCGGTGAGACCGAAGACCCGTTGGGCAAGTCCCAGGACATGCGTCATGAGTTCAAGGGCGGCTCGCTGTTTGCCATCGATATCTCCATCAGCCAGAAGATGTTCCCGCTGGCCGTCCTGAGCCTGGGGGGTCTCAAGGTCAACGAGGACAACGGTGCAGTGATTGACGGTGCCGGCTATGACATTCCCGGGCTGTATGCCGCGGGGCGCACCGCCATTGGTGTGGCTTCCTCGCGTTATGTGAGCGGCTTGTCCCTGGCCGACTGCGTGTTCTCGGGCCGTCGAGCGGGCAAGGCGGCTGCACTGGAAGGGGACGAGTCCCCTGCTGCCCAGGCAGTGTGTCCGCGGGCAAGCGCTGTGGAGAGCGTCAGTTCCTGACCCCGTGGATTGGGGACGATCTTGTGCCGGGGCGCCAGTGCAAGGTTGCACAAAAGAGTGAGTGAGTAAGGGGTAAGAAGAAATGAGCAGTGAAGCCACAACAACCGCATCGCGGTATCACCCGCTGCGCGTGCGCGCGGTGATTGACGAGACGCACGATACCAAGTCAATTGTGTTTGAGGTGCCAGAGGCTCTGGCTGAGCAATTCAGCTATCGTCCCGGCCAGTTTCTAACTCTGCGACTGCCTATCGAGGGCCGCTATGTGCCTCGCTGCTACTCCATGTCCAGTGCCCCGATGCTCGACGATGCCTTGCGGGTGACTGTCAAGCGCGTCGACAAGGGACGAGGCTCCAACTGGGTTTGCGACAGGGTTCAGGTGGGTGATTCCATCGAGCTGATGCCTCCCTCGGGCCTGTTCTCGCCCCGGAATCTGTCTCAGAACTTTTTGCTGCTGGCCGGTGGCAGCGGAATCACACCGGTGTTCTCCATCTTGCGCACCGTACTCAAGCAGCATCAGGGCAATGTGGTGCTGTTCTATGCCAACCGCGATGAGCGCTCGGTGATCTTCAAGAAGGACCTGCAGCAGCTGGCGGCCGAGTACCCAGATCGCCTGCAGGTCATTCACTGGCTGGACTCTGTGCAAGGCGCGCCTTCGCAGAAGCAGCTCGCAGCCTGGGCCACGCCCTGGGTGGCCGATGCTGGCCAGGCCTTTATCTGCGGGCCGGGCCCCTTCATGGATGCCGCACAGGCCGCGATGATCGAGGCCGGCATGCCTGCCGAGCAGGTACATGTGGAGCGCTTTGTCTCTCTGCCTGACGAGGAGACTCTGCAACTGATGCAGGAGGCAACTGCTCCCGTGGAGGCTGCTGTCGACCAGGCCCTGGTGCAGCTGCGTCTGGACGGCGAGGAATACGAATTCAACTGCAGTGGCACGGAGACCATTCTGGAGGCCGGACTGCGCGCCGGCATCAATGTGCCCTACTCCTGCCAGGCCGGCATGTGCGCATCCTGCATGTGCCAGGTGCAGGACGGCAGCGTACATCTGCGACACAACGAAGTGCTGGATGCCAAGGATCTGTCCAAGAAGTGGACGCTGGCCTGTCAATCCGTGCCCACCAGCGAAAAGCTGCGCGTCAAATTTCCGGAGTAACTTATGTCGAATACCAACCAGAACGCGATGCCCGAGTCTTCGCTGACCTTGCCCGGCATGCTGGCTGACGTGGTCAGCCGCTTTGCCGGTCGCGCGGCGATTGTCGAAAACGGCAAGTCCATCAGCTATGCCCAGCTGCAGCAGCTGAGCCGCCTGGCCGCACGTGCCTTGATGAGCCTGGGCGTGCAGGCCGGCGACCGTGTGGCTCTGTGGGCACCGAATCTCAGCGAGTGGATCGTTGCCGCCTGCGGTGTGCATGCTGCGGGCGGCGTACTGGTGCCCTTGAACACCCGCATGAAGGGCGCCGAGGCTGCCGATATTCTCGAACGCAGCCGTGCCAGGGTGCTGGTGTGCGTGGGCGACTTCCTGAACAACTACTACCCGGATCTGCTGAACGGCCTGCGTCCTGTCACACTGCAGCAGGTGGTGGTACTCGGTGGCAAGGTGCTACCCAGCGCAGATATGAACTGGGCGCAGTTCATGGCCAGGGCCGATGGCACGACTGCCGAAGCCCAGCAGCAGCGTGAAGCCCGGATCAAACCCGACGATACGGCCGATCTGATGTTCACTTCCGGCACCACGGGACGCCCCAAGGGAGTGATGTGCGCGCACCGCCCGACGATCCTGGCTTTCAAGGCCTGGTCGGATGTGGTGGGTTTGACCGAAGGCAGCCGATACCTGATCGTCAATCCGTTCTTTCACACCTTTGGCTACAAGGCCGGCTGGGTGGCAGCCTTGCTGCAGGGCTCCACCGTCTATCCCGAGCAGGTATTTGATGCGCAAGCCATCTTGCATCGCATCGAGAGCGACCGTATCAGCTTCCTGCCCGGGCCGCCTACCTTGTTCCTGTCCATGCTGGCGCATCCGGGGCTCAAGAATTTCGATCTGAGTTCGCTGAAGTCCTCCGTGACCGGTGCTTCCACAGTACCTCCCATTCTCATCAAGCGCATGCGTGAGGAGCTGGGCATCATGAATGTCACCACGGCCTACGGCCTGACGGAGTGCGGCGGTTGTGCCACGCTCTGCGAGCCCTCCGACAATGTGGAAACCGTGGCCAATACCTGTGGCAAGGCCCTGCCCGGGACCGAGGTGCGCTGTGTGGACGAGCAAGGACAGCCTGTTGCTCCGGGCGAAGCGGGGGAGGTGCTGCTGCGCGGCTATCACATCATGCAGGGCTACTTCGAGGATGAAAAGGCCACGGCAGAAACCATTGATGCCGATGGCTGGTTGCATACAGGCGATGTGGGAGTGCTTGACGAGCGCGGCTACCTGCGTATTACCGACCGCCTCAAGGATATGTTCATCGTGGGCGGCTTCAACTGCTACCCCGCAGAAATCGAGCGCATACTGTCCAACCACCCCGAGGTGGCACAGGTTGCCGTGGTCGGGGTGGCCGACGAGCGCATGGGCGAGGTAGGCTGTGCCTGCGTGGTGACATGCAACGGCGTGGCACTGGACCAGGATGCCTTCATCGCCTGGTGCCGCGCCAATATGGCCAACTACAAGGTTCCGCGCTTTGTTTTGCAGCTCGATGGCCTGCCCGTCAATGCCTCCAACAAGGTGCAAAAGCGTGATCTGCTGCAGATCGTCAAGAGCCGGCTCGCGCCTGCTTCACAGCCGGCCTGAACAGGGCATCTGAAAAAGCCACGCGGTTTTCGGAAATCGGCTCAAAATCGTGGCTATAATTCAAGTCTGCTCTGTAAGGCGAACGGCTTTGCAGAAATGCGGGAATAGCTCAGTTGGTAGAGCGATACCTTGCCAAGGTATAGGTCGACGGTTCGAACCCGTTTTCCCGCTCCAGATTTTGAAAAGGGAAGCAAAAGCTTCCCTTTTTTATTGCTTTGGTCGCATGGCTGATGCAATACTTCTCGCTGGCGCCCTGCGCCGGTTGTGAAGTGGGCCCCGATGGTGAAATTGGTAGACACTGCAGACTTAAAATCTGCCGCTTTTAACGAAGCGTACCGGTTCGATTCCGGTTCGGGGCACCAGAATTGAAAAGCCTGCTATATCTTGTGTAGCGGGCTTTTTTTATTTGTGACTTGAGTAGCCGTTGCTGCCCGCAGTCTTGCTGAAGGTGGGAAAATTCAGCCACTGCGATGCCGTAGGGCTGTGGGCGTCAGGCTTGGCCAAGGCGCTTGGAAAAGTCCTGGCTTCGATGCAATATGGCTTGCAGTTCTGTCATGCTGACGAGGCCTGCACTCCCAGAGAAAAAAGATGTCTAGTTACAACGCTGCTTTTGAAATTCATGTCCACGGACAGGTTCTGCTCCGTGCTGATGTTACGTATGAGCAGCTGCAAGATGCATTGCGTCCCTTGTGGGCCTATGCTGGCGCGCGCTCATTGACCGACGGCGAGGGAAGTCTCTATGAAGAAGAGCCCGGCATTCAGTTCGACGCCAAGGAGCACCTGCTGCAGATGTGCTGGACCGTGCGTGGTGACGATGATTTTCGTCAGTCCCTGGACGATATGTGCATGGGGCTCAACGAGCTGGCCGAGCAGGGCTCGCCGATCGAAGTGACCTTCTACGACACCGAGTTCGACGAGGAAGAGGCTCCTGCGGAGGCCCAGAGCCGCGATGACTTCCTGATGCTGTTTGTCGGCCCCAATCCCGCAGCCATCATGCAGGTGCAGCGCGATCTGCTGGTGCAGGATGTCATCAACATGATGGAGCGTCACTTTGACGGCGCAGAGCTCGGCGGAGTGGTGCAGGAGATCGACAAGCTGTTCTCGCAGCGCTTCGAAGCCCTGGTCAGCTCGCTGGAGCTGGGCAAGCCGCCGCGTGGTGGATCGGGGGGCTCGGCCTCCGGTCATGGCGGCAATCGCCGCCCGCGCCATCTGCATTGATTCCTTCGATCATCCGCTGTCAAAGCCCTCTGTGCTGCAGTCCCGAGACTGTGGCGGAGGGCTTGTCTTTTGTCATGAAGCCCATTCCTACCCCCAAGTATTCAGGAGCCGTTACCCAGCAGCTGCGCAAGGACAGGGCTGCGCGCGCCAGCATGGGCGAAGAAGGGGTGAATGCATCCATACCTCTGGCATTGCCCTATCTCTCGGGCTACGCGCCATCGCTGCAGAATCAGGTGCGCGACTGGCTGCTTGCAGGCAGGGCCGGTGACTGGCTGCTGCGCAAATATCCGCAGGCCCACGCGGTTCGCACGGACAGGACGCTCTATGACTATGTCGATGCGCTCAAGGCGCAATATCTGCGCAATGCAGGGCAGTTGCACAAGGTGGCCTACGACAGCAAGATTCATGTGGTGCGCAATGCCCTGGGTCTGCATACGCGGCGCGCGATTGCGCATGGCGGCAGGCTCAATGCCCGGCACGAGATTCATGTGGCGGCCATGTTCAAGCAGGCGCCAGATGCCTTTTTGCGCATGATTTGCGTGCATGAGCTCGCGCATATCCGCATCATGGATCACGACAAGGCTTTCTATCAGTTATGCACGCATATGGAGCCTGATTACCATCAGTTGGAGTTCGATGTGCGTTTTTATCTCAGTTATCTGGATCAGGGCGGCGAGCTGCTCTGGAGCTGATGGCGCAGATCAGACGGGGGTGGGCACTGCGCTTGGCGAGCACACGTTGACGGCCAGGCTGCAGCCTGCGGGCAGATCCAGCCAGCGCTGGGCCGCGGCTTGCATGGCCGTCAGGCGGCCGGTTGTCATGAGCTGAATTTGCTCGGCCTGGGCCAGCTGCAATGATCCATCGGTCTCGGCTCCCAGCAGATTGCGCTGCTCCAGCATGCGCCGGGTCTGGCGTGCCACGGGGGCCCCCGTGTCCAGGAACTGGATATCGGGCCCCAGCAGGGCACGCAAATCGTCCTTGACGAACACATAGTGGGTACAGCCCAGCACCAGCGTATCCATCTGTCCTGTCTTAAGGCCGAAACCCCCCAAAGCGCTTGTGTACTTTGCGCACAGCGCTCTGATCTCCGTGGCGCTTGCATCCTCGGGCAATGCTTGCTCCGTGCTTTGCTCGATCGCCCTGGCCAGGCCGTCGCAGGCTTGGAGGTGAAACTCGGCGCGTTGGCCATGCTCCGACACCAGGCGTGCCACACGCTGGCTGGAGATGGTGCCCCGGGTGGCCATCACGCCCACATGATGGGTCTGGCTGGAAAAAGAGGCAGGTTTGATCGCCGGTTCCACGCCAATGACGGGCAGTTGCGGCAGGCGTTCGCGCAACAGTTCCACGGCCGCAGCGGTGGCGGTATTGCAGGCAATCACCAGAATCTTGATGTCGTGCTGCTCCAGCAGGTATTTCGCAATGGCCAGGCTGCGCTCCTGCACAAACGCATCGCCGCGTGCATCGCCATAGGGTGCATTGCCACTGTCGGCCAGATAGACAAACTGCTCGTGCGGCAGCTCATGGCGCAGTGCCTGCAGCACGCTGAGGCCGCCCACACCGCTATCAAAAATACCGATGGGGGAGTGAGGAGTGGGCATGGTGCAAGAGGTAGGTGGAGGCGATGGTGCGGCCGTCAGTATGCGCCGCTTTGGGTGCTGGCGGCGCCTCCAGGGCTATGGTTTATCAGGGATTCGGGCTGTCCTGGGCTGCAGGCAAGCCGCAGACCGGGCAGAAATTATCACCATGACCGACTTCATGCCCGGCCGGGCAGTGGCGGGTCTTGAGCATGGAAGGCAGGTTCCAGCTCGAGAAGAAGATGCAAAATGCCATGCCGTAGAAGATCATCCAGTGGCCCGAGAACACGCGCAAGCCGTGCTGCTGCTCCGCCATGCCGCCCGCAATGCCGAGAAAAAAGTTGGCAAAAGCGTAAATGAAGACCGCATAGGCAGTGTTGCGCATCCAGGAGGGGCAGCCTGCGAGCACCTTCTTCCAGGAAAACTGCAGGCGATTGCCGTTGTTGATGCGCTGAGCAATCAGTGCCGCAGGCATCCAGACGGCAAAAATCCCGATGGTCATGGCGCTTGTGAATGTCTCCAGGATATCTTGAGGTAAGTGTGTTTCAAGTGCATCGATCTGCCCTGCAAATGCTGCCAAATGTGTGATTGCACTGAGTACAAAGCCCATTCCGGAAATCAGCATCAGTGGCGGCAGAAGAATTTGCATGGCGGCTTGAAAAGATAAAAAAGGAGCTGAAAGCTCTTGTTTACTGGTAGTTTCAGTAGTCAATCAGATGTTTTTTTATTGTGGCACAGCGATCAGTGCTCATCTTTTTGCTGTGGGGCCGCCAGACGAATGCTGTCCACAAGTCTGCCGAAGTAGCTTTCGCGCATGGACAGCGAGGCGGGCAATGGGGCAGATGGCAGGCTGTCGTAGCCATCTTCATCAATGCAGAACTCGAAAAACAGGTAGTCGACTTCGGGCAGCTTGAGCTGATGGCGGCAGGCATGGCGGCCTGTGCCCCGTTTTTTCTCGGCAATGGTCTGCATGCTGGTATTGCTTCCCAGGACCGCCGTATAGGCCATGGGCAGGGTGGCTGCCAGGTTGAGCCAGAGCATGAAAGCCATGAAAGCGGTGCATAGCAAGGCCATCAGCCAGCGCTTGATGGGGCCGTAGCTGAGCCAGGGGCCTGCCGGTTGCCAAAGTCCCAGCCTATGGAGTCGCAGCAGCCAGATGCCGGCGGCTGCCGTAAGTGCCAGCGCCAGATACAGCGCGATCAGCTGCCAATGCGCATCGGGTATGAAGCTGCGCCAGAAAATGGGGGCGAGTGCGCCCACCATCACCGCCATGAAAGCGACGATCAGCCATTTCTGTGGATTGGATGTTTCAGGTTTCCAGAGCCAGTTCATGCTTGTTGCATCGGTTGGGGTGCTGCCGGTAGTTTGATCTGAGCCAGGTTCAAAGAGTTTTTCGCATACGCGCGTTGCTCAGGGCAATGCCACGTACGACGGGGATTTGCTGGCGCTGTAGCTCAAAGCCGAAATGAGCGAAGAAAGCCTGGGCATTGAGACTGACATCGGCGGTCAGCTCAGACAGGCCGTTTTGCCGTGCTGCTTGTTCGATATGTGCAAGCAGCAATCGGCCCACGCCCTGGCGCGCATATTGCGGGGCTACAAAAAAGTGGTCGATATAGCCATTGGCCTGCAGATCGGCATAACCCATGGGTGAGTCATTGGTGCAGATAGCGACAAAAGGCTTGAGTGCCTGGATGCGCTGGCGCCACTCCATCCAGTCGGGATGTTGTGGCGCCCAGGCGTCAAGCTGCACCTGGCTGTAGTGATTCACTGCCAGCTGATGAACAGCATCGTGAAACACCTGCCATAGCGCGACTTCATCTCCGGGGCGATAGCTGCGTACATGCATGGGTTGGCAGATTGATTGAGTTTGGCAAAAATGGTTTGCAGCAGATGTATGACACCGGTGCCGCGCGCAAGGGCGGCTGTGGAAGCACTTCTTTATCTGCATGCAACCCGCTGTTTTGATGGATTTTCTGTCATCAACTAAAGGTGAACTGTGGTCTAAAGTCTGTGAAATGCTCAGGTTTTTATAGCGGAAAAAATAACGTCAACCTCTAGAATGATCCGCCCATGCCCTTGATATACCTCATCCTCCTACCTTTTGCAGGCAGCCTTTTGGCTGCTTTATTGCCTGCGAATGCGCGCAATACTGAATCAACACTCGCGGGTGTCATTGCGCTGATATGCGCAATTCAGGTAGGGATGCTGTTCCCGGAAATGGCCGATGGAGCGGTGCTCAGGCAGGAGATTTCCTGGCTGCCGGCGCTGGGGCTGAATCTGGTGATCCGCATGGACGGGTTCGCCTGGCTGTTCTCCATGCTGGTCTTCGGCATTGGTGCGCTGGTGGTGCTTTACGCGCGCTACTACATGTCGCCCACTGATCCTGTACCGCGCTTTTTCTCGTTTTTTCTGGCCTTCATGGGGGCCATGGCGGGGGTGGTGCTCTCGGGAAACATCATTCAGCTGGTATTTTTCTGGGAACTGACCAGTCTTTTTTCGTTCCTGCTGATCGGCTACTGGTATCACCGCAAGGATGCGCGCCGGGGCGCACGCATGGCTTTGACGGTCACGGGAACGGGCGGGCTGGCCATGCTGGTGGGCATGCTGGTGCTGGGTCATATCGTGGGCAGCTATGACCTCGACAATGTTCTGGCTGCAGGGCAGCAGATTCGCGATAGTCACCTCTATCTGTTGGCATTGGTGCTGATTTTGCTTGGTGCGCTAACGAAGAGTGCTCAATTTCCATTTCAGTTCTGGCTGCCAAACGCCATGGCGGCTCCCACGCCCGTGTCGGCCTATCTGCACTCGGCCACCATGGTCAAGGCCGGTGTGTTTCTGCTGGCACGGCTGTGGCCGGTGCTGGCAGACACCGATGCATGGTTCTGGTTGGTCGGTGGAGCCGGTGCCATGACGCTGCTGATTGGCGGCTATTGCGCGATGTTCCAGCATGATCTCAAGGGTTTGCTCGCGTATTCGACGATTTCACACCTGGGTCTTATTACCTTGCTGCTGGGCCTGAACAGCAAGCTGGCCGCCGTGGCGGCGGTGTTTCACATCATGAACCATGCGACCTTCAAGGCTTCGCTGTTCATGGCTGCTGGCATCGTGGACCATGAAAGCGGCACGCGTGACATCAGGCGTCTCTCGGGCCTGCGCTTCATGATGCCGATCACGGCCACGCTGGCCTGTGTGGCCAGTGCCGCCATGGCCGGCGTGCCCTTGCTCAACGGCTTCATCTCCAAGGAAATGTTCTTTGCCGAGACCGTCTATCTGGATGCAGCACCCTGGGTCAAGACTGTGCTGCCCGTGGTTGCGACCGTGGCGGGCATGTTCAGCGTGGCCTATTCGCTGCGCTTTACGTTCGATGTCTTTTTTGGGCCCCAGGCAAACGATCTCCCTCACGAGCCGCACGAGCCGCCGCACTGGATGCGTGTACCGGTGGAGCTGCTCGTGCTGGCTTGCCTGATCGTCGGCATCTTCCCGGCCTGGGCAGTGGGCGGTTTTCTGGCTGTCGCTGCAACTCCAGTCGTAGGCGGTGACTTGCCGCAGTACAGCCTGGCCATCTGGCATGGCTGGAATATGCCGCTGATCATGAGCCTGGTGGCGCTGGCTGGCGGTATCTTGCTCTACACCATGCTGCGCTGGCAGCGCACGGTCGGACACTTTGATACGACGCCCGTGCTGGGCCGTGTCAGCGGTCGCAGGATTTTTGAGAGTCTGCTGGCTCGCATCACCTGGCTGGGCCGGGCGGGGCGCCGCAATCTGTCCACGCGCCGCCTGCAGTGGCAGATGCTGTGGCTGGTCTGCGTTGCTCTGGTGGCAGCAGCATTGCCAATGTGGCTATGGGGCATGAAGCTGGGCAATCGCGGCACTTTGCCCGTGTCTTCGGCTTTTGTCCTGCTCTGGGCGATTGGCTGCCTGTGTGCGCTGGGCACGGCCTGGAAAGCCAAGTACCACCGGATGACTGCATTGATCATGCTCGGCGGCACGGGCCTGTGCACGGTGCTGACCTTCCTCTGGTTCTCGGCTCCCGATCTGGCTCTGACTCAACTGGTGGTGGAAGTCGCCACCACGGTGCTGATCCTGCTGGGGCTGCGCTGGCTGCCCAAGCGGGACAAGAATATGCGCACGGCCGATAACGCCGATGCCAGGGCGAAGGCACGCCGCCTGCGCGATCTGGTGCTGTCGCTGATTGCTGGTGGCGGTATGGCCTGGCTGGCGTTTGCCATGATGAGCCGGCCTTTCTATGAAAGCACCTCCACCTTTTTCCTCGAAAACGCGCTGGGCGGCGGTGGCGGCACCAATGTGGTCAATGTGATGCTGGTGGACTTCCGCGGCTTTGACACCTTTGGCGAAATCGTGGTGCTGGGCATTGTGGCCATCGTCATCTATGCGCTGCTGCGCCGCTTCCGTCCGGCACGCGAGGCCATGGACATCCCGGAGCAGCAGCGTTATGTGCCTGGCGATTTGCAGACCGACCTGCTCAACCCGCGCAATGCCAGCGATACAGCCGTGGGCTACCTGATGGTGCCAGCCGTGCTGGTGCGATTGCTGCTGCCGTTTGCGACGCTGGTGGCTGCCTATATCTTTGTGCGCGGCCATAACCAGCCTGGCGGCGGGTTTGTGGCCGGGCTGGTGTTTTCGGTCGCCTTGCTGATGCAATACATCATCTCGGGCACGCATTGGGTGGAGGCGCATCTGCCGCTGTATCCACGTCGCTGGATTGCCGCAGGTCTGCTTTTTGCGCTGGGCACAGGCCTGGGCTCGGTGGCCGTTGGCTACCCCTTCCTGACCAGCCACAGCTTTGACTTTTCGCTGCCGTTGGTGGGACATGTGCATCTCGCCAGCGCCACCTTCTTCGATATCGGGGTGTTTGCGCTGGTGGTGGGCTCCACCATGCTGATCCTGACGGCGATAGCCCACCAATCGGTGCGCGGACACCGCTTCCATGCACGCTTGCTGGAAGAGCAGGAACAAGAGGCCAAAAAGGCCGAGGCCGAGGTGCAGGCAGCCACAGCTGCAGCACTGGCAAGGGGAGGTATGTAATGGAAATCGTTTTGGCCATTGCCATCGGTGTGCTCACCGGCTCGGGCGTCTGGTTGTTGCTGCGCCCGCGTAGCTACCAGGTCATCATGGGGCTGGCGCTGCTGTCCTATGCCGTCAATCTGTTCATCTTCTCCATGGGGCGCCAGGGCCTGTCGATCAACAAGGTGCCGGTGCTGCAAAACGGTGTGCCGACCGATTTGTCGCACTATGCAGACCCCATGCCTCAGGCCCTGGTGCTGACTGCCATCGTCATCGGCTTTGCCATGACGGCGCTGTTCCTGGTCGTGCTGCTGGCATCGCGCGGCGCTTCTGGAAACGACCATGTGGATGGCGTGCACTCGCGTACCGAACAGGAAATGCTATGACCGGGTGGACCGAGCGTTTGATGCCGCACCTGATGCTGGCTCCCATCATGCTGCCCATGCTGACGGCAGCGCTGATGCTGTTTTTGCGTGAAGAGCGTCAGCGCCTGAAGCTGGGCATGAACATCCTGTCCACCACGATCAGTCTGGTGATCGTGGTCATGCTGCTGGGCTGGACCAACCAGGCGGGCTCTGCCGTCACCATGTCGGTCTATATGCCCGGCAACTGGCCGGCGCCCTTTGGCATCGCGCTGGCGCTGGACAGGCTGACTGCTCTGATGCTGCTGGTCACCTATGTGGTGGCACTGGCGGCGCTGGTGTTTTCCGCTGCGCGCTGGCACAAGGCCGGGGTGCATTTCCACCCCTTGTTCCAGCTGCAGCTGATGGGGCTCAGCGGTGCCTTCATCACGGCCGATCTGTTCAATCTGTTCGTGTTCTTCGAGATCATGCTGGCAGCCTCTTACGGTTTGCTGCTGCATGGTTCCGGCAGCACGCGCATTCAGGCCGGCCTTCACTATATCGCCATCAATCTGGCAGCGTCTTCGCTGTTCCTGATCGGCGTCTCCATGCTCTACGGCATTACCGGAACGCTCAATATGGCCGATCTGGCCCGCGCCATTCCGCAGGTGCAGGACGCTGACCGCGGCCTGCTGCATGCGGCAGCGGGTGTGCTGGGAACGGCATTTTTGATCAAGGCGGCGCTGTGGCCGCTGAATTTCTGGCTGGTTCCTGGCTACAGTGCGGCGACTGCGCCGGTGGGAGCCTTGTTTGCGCTCATGACCAAGGTGGGTGTCTATGTCATCTTGCGCCTGTGGACCTTGCTGTTCAGCTCGGAAGCCGGGGCATCGGCCCTGTTTGGCAGTACCTGGCTGATCGTGGGCGGCATGCTGACCATGGCCTTTGGTGCGATAGGCATGCTGGGCTCGCAACGGTTGACCCATCTGGCGGGCTTCGCCGCCATTCTTTCGTCCGGTACCCTGCTGGCCGCGACGGGTTTTGGCCAGAATCTGCTGACAGCCGGCCTGCTGTATTACCTGCCGGGCTCCACGCTGGCAGTTGCGGCCCTATTCCTGATCGCCGATGTGGTGGACCGCTGGCGCGTGGATGATGACGCGGGCGAGCCCTATGAGGACGATGAAGCGCCATTCCTCAATGCAGAGCTGTTGCCCACCGAAGGCTTCAATCTCGACGATGATGAAGAGCTCATGATCGGTCGGGCCTTCCCGGCAGCGGCGGCTTTTCTGGGTCTGAGCTTCATGGCCTGCACCTTGCTGATCTCGGGCCTGCCGCCTCTGGCCGGCTTTCTCGGCAAATTCGCCATGCTGACCAGCCTGCTCAATCCGCTGGGCATGGGGACATCCAGTGGTGTGAAGGCCGGTCCGCTGGGCTGGAGCATGGTGGCCCTGCTCATCATCACCGGTCTGATGGCGTTGGTGGCACTCACGCGCGCCGGTATCCGACATTTCTGGGCCAATCCGGAGCAGAGCGCGCCATCACTCAAGGTGGCGGAAGGCCTGCCCATCGTTGCACTGCTGCTGTGCTGTGTGGTGTTGACGGTCAAGGCTGATGATGTGATGCGCTATACCCAGCGAGCGGCCAATGCCCTGCATTCGCCCGATGTCTATGTGCGTACCGTCCTGGGTCTTGCTCCGGTACCTGCGCCCAAGGAGAAGAAGGCTCAGGAGGCTGCGGGTCCCGAGGCGGCGGCACGTGCTGCCGCGCTGGAAATGCAGGCGGAGCCCGTCCCCGGTATCGGCGATGAAAGCGAAGCTGCGCAGGATGCCGCTACCCAGACCGCCGCCTCGGCTCAGAAAGAGGAGGGCCGCCCATGAAGAACATCATGAAATCCATCTTCCCGGCACCGCTGCTGTCGGTAGCTCTGCTGGTGCTGTGGCTGCTGCTCAACCGCTCGGTCAGTGCCGGCCAGATCTTGCTGGGCCTGATCCTGGGCCTGCTGATTCCCGTGCTGCTGCGCGGCCTGCGCCCCTTGCCGGTGCGGGTCAGCCATCCGCTGAGCATTCTTAAGCTGGCATTCCGTGTGGTCTGCGACACCTCGGTCTCCAACTTCAATGTGGTGCGTTTTCTGCTGCTGCCGCGCATGCGCAAGCACCCGGCGGCCTTTGTCCATATTCCGCTCGAGCTGCGCGATCCCAACGGGCTGGCAGTACTGGCCATGATCGTCTGCCTGACGCCCGGCACTTCCTGGGCCGAAATTTCGCGTGACCGCTCCATGCTGCTGCTGCATGCGCTGGAGGTGGAGGATGCCAAGCAGATGGCCGACTTTGTGAAGTCCCGCTACGAGAGCCTGCTGATGGAGATTTTTGAATGAACCCCTGGTTTTATTGGGTGCTGATGGCATCTCTGGTCATGCTGCTGGCGGCCATGGGTTGCTCGGTGCTGCGCCTGCTCAAGGGGCCGCATGCGCAGGATCGCGTGCTGGCGCTGGACTGCATGTATCTCAACGGCATGCTGGCCATGCTGGTCATGGGCATTCTGTATGACAGCACCAACTATTTCGAGGCAGCCTTGCTGGTGGCTCTGTTCGGCTGCGTCGGCTCCACGGCCATGGCCAAGTTCCTGTTGCGCGGCGAGGTGATCGAATGAGTACCGAGGTCATTGGCGTGGATCTGCCGCTGTGGGCCCAGATTCTGGTGGCGGCCCTGGTCTTCGGTGGTTCGCTGATTGCTCTCATGGGCTCCGTGGGCTTGCTGCGGCTCAAAAGCTATTTCGAGCGCGTGCACGCGCCCTCCATCATCGCCACCATGGGCTGCTGGCTCATCATGCATGCCACCTGGATCTACTTTTCCGTCAGCGGCCAGGGCTTTGTCATGCACTCGGTGCTGATTGCCATCTTCATTGCCGTGACCGTGCCCATCACCACCATCTTCCTCATGCGCGCTGCGCTGTTTCGCTCGCGGCGGGCAGGAGAGAGCGTACCGCCCACGCTCAGCAACCTGGTGCGCAACGAACCCCTGGACGAGGAAGAGGCCGCCGAGGCCGATGAAAAGCCTGCGGCGCATAAAGCCTGAAATCCTGCCGCCCAAGCCTTTCAGGGCCGCAGTCTTGCGCTAGATTGGCAGCCATGCTCAATATTGTTGCCATCTGCATCGGTGCCTGCCTGGGCGCCCTGTCGCGCTGGGGGCTGGGACTGTGGCTGAGTGCCGGAGCCAGCATGCCCTGGGGCACTCTTGCCGCCAATCTGATCGGCGGCTATCTGATCGGCGTCTTCATCGCGCTGTTTCAGGCCATGCCCCAGCTGGATCCGGTCTGGAAACTGGCCATCATCACCGGCTTTCTCGGTGCTTTGACTACGTTTTCCAGCTACTCGGCCGAGGTCATCGGCCTGCTGCAGCAGCAGCGCCTGGCCGCAGCCCTGGGCTGGGCCTGTGTGCATCTGGTCGGCTCTCTGTTCATGACCTACATGGGTATGCTCAGCTGGAGCATCGGGTTCAGCCGTTAAGCTGGCAGACCATTTGCCACTATTGCGGCAAACTGCTTCAGCGTTTAGAGGCGAAATACTCTCCAGAGCTATAGCTTTGTGAGCGTATAGTGCAAGCATCATCTGCACTACAGGTGCATTTGAGCTTGAAGTACTTGACGGATGGGCGGTCAGCGCTACGAAATCTTTAGGGATGGCTGTAGTCCGTGCTGCTCAGCATTCTAAGAACCGAGGGTCCATGCAAATTTCTTCACCCCTGTCCGATACCGATCTGGCCAATGCCTGGGCCGAGCTGCACAACCAGGCCCATAACGGCAAAGAGCTGGAACCTCAATCCAACCGCCTTGCATTCGCCGATCCGGAGTTCATGTTCCGCCGCGAAACCCGTGGCATCCGCATGCAGCTGGAAATGCTCAAGCCAGATCTGACCCAGATCGAGCGCGGCATCGAGCACACTGTGGTTGTCTACGGCAGCGCACGCTTTGTGGATATGGAGCAGGCGCGCGAGCAGCTTGCGCAAGCCAAGGCCAGCGGCGATACCCAGCGCATGGCGCTGGCCGAACGCGGCATGCGCAATGCCGAGCGCTATGAGGCGGCACGCGCCTTTGCGCGCATCGTGGCGACCGAAGGCATGAAGCAGGCGCCCAGCGAGCGCTTCTACATCTGCACGGGCGGTGGCCCCGGCATCATGGAGGCGGCCAACCGCGGCGCGCATGATGCGGGTGCTCCCAATGTGGGGCTGAACATCTATCTGCCGCATGAACAGCATGGCAACCCCTACATCACGCCGGGGCTGAGTTTCAAGTTCCACTACTTTGCACTGCGCAAAATGCATTTCATGATGCGCGCCAAGGCGCTGGTGGCCTTTCCTGGCGGCTTCGGCACCATGGACGAGCTGTTTGAAGTGCTGACGCTGGTGCAGACCCACAAGAGCAAGCCCGTGCCCGTGATCCTGTTCGGCACGGAGTTCTGGAAGCGGGTGCTGAACTTCGACGTGCTGGTGGAAGAGGGCACCATTTCCGCCAAGGATCTGAACCTGTTCCGCTACACTGACGATCCGGCCGAGGCCTGGTCTTTCATCCAGCAGTTCTACCAGACTGGCTGGAGCAACGGATAAGCAGTCACGCCTGATCACCAAACGGCCAGAAACCGCCAGAAGATTTTCCTCTGGCGGTTTTTTGTTGCCCATCAATGCATGAAGATAGCTCTTGATGAGCCAGCGCTTGGGCCATGTTTGGCTTAAATGCCATGCAGCGATTGCTCGGCCAGTTGCTGGGCACGCGCGATCGAAATGCCTTCATGCTGATCGACGACCAGCGCATCGCTTTCCTCATCGCAGCGGTGCAGCACCACGCGCGGGCGTGTGCCGTCGGCCTGGATATGCACATCGGCCGGGCGTGATTTTTGCGTGGGGTAGACGGCAATCAGATTGGACAGCCAGCCAAAGAAAATCGGGTCTTCGGGAGGTTTGTCGAAGGAGTCCAGATAGCGCTGAAAACTGGCTTCGCTGGCCGACACCCAGATGCCCCAGAGAAAGGGCTCGTCCAGGCCATGGATCGGCACTTCCAGAAGGGCGCGCACATAGTATTGCGTGCCTTCGGGGTGGGCGATGACGCAGAGCTCGTCGCTCAGCTCGGCCCATTCCTCGCGTTCTTGCTCGCTCAGGCGTCGGTAGGGTGCAGGGGCATCGAAAGCAAAGCTTGGCGATCCTTCGTGAATCTGATCGCATTTGCTGCATTGGTAGGCAAAGATGGCGGCCATGGTGTAAGAGTTCAGCGTTTGCGAAAGACCAGCGTGCGGTTATTGGCCGGCATGGCCTGATCGAGTTCAAGCTGCAGGCCGTGCTGACCGGCCAGGGCCACGATGGCTTCAAAATCGCGCAGGCCGCTGCGCGCATCACGCTGGCGCAGCCAGGCGTCGAAGGCGCGGTTGCTGTCGCTGGTGAAGTGGCCGCCGTAGTTGAACGGGCCATAGATGGCAAACACGCCTCCTTCGAGCAAGTGCGAGCCCACCAGATCAAACATGCGCTGCACCAGCGGCCAGGCCACGATATGGCAGGTGTTGCTGGTAAAGACGGCATCAAAGCCTGATGGATCCGTGGTTGCGGGCCAGGCATCGGCTGCCAGGTCGAACTCTAGCGGAGCACGCAGATTGGGTGCTCCATGGGCGGCGTGCCAGGCCTGGATGCCTGCATGACTGTCGGCCAGGTCGCTGGTCTGCCAGACCAGCTGCGGCAGGCGCGGTGCGAAGTACACGCTGTGCTGCCCGGTGCCGGAGCCTATTTCCAGCACATGCCGGCTGTGCTGAAAAGCGGACTTCAGCACTTCGAGAATAGCGGCCTGATTGTTTTCGCAGGCCTGGGAAAAAGGCAGTTGCAGGGCTGTCGATGGAAGGTTTGGGGTCATAAGGGTCTTGGCGGGCAGACACGGGAAATCGTGCAGGCATCTTCTCCCGAAATGCCAAGTCCGAGCACTGCGACAGCCTTCACGGTTTTAAGCGCAGCCTGATCTCGGGTCGTACGTTCAGGCTGCCGATTTTCCAGCTGTACGCGCCCAGGCCCAGCGTGGGCGTGGAGCTGGCGTTTTGCGAGAGTACCTCGGCATTGCCGGGCAGGCTGACCTTCAGGCTGCCGTTCATGGTGATGCCCAGTTGCGCGAAGTCTCTCTTTTCCTTGTCCTTGAGCGGTTTGGCGGCAATCGTCATCACGCCGTTTCTGTCGGTCTGCACGGTGAACATGTCCAGCAGTTGCAGGCCTTCACCGGGCTTTCGCTGGCCGGCAATTTCCAGCGCATAGCGAGCATTGCCTTTGTAGACGGCTTTCCTGACCTCGGGTTCGCGGCTCAGTTGCTGCGCTTGCGCCGCCAGCTCCTGGTGATCTTTCTCGCTCAGCACACCTTGTTTTCTAAGCTTCATCACGGCCAGGGCATTCACCACCGTGCCGTCAAAGCGGTAGCTGTAGCTGCCATCGGCCTGCACTTCCACGCTGGCGGAGAAGCGCTCAGGTACCAGGCAGGCGGTCAGCAAGGCGACGAGGGCGGTGGTCGTCAACAGCGCAAAAATCTTGTGCATGAGGACTCCTTTTGAGTGGCATTGCAGTGGCCCAGGGTGCAGAGGTCTGAGTCATCGTAGAGCAAACAGGGCATGCGCCAATAGGGGCTGCCATCAAGATTGCGTGGAGTTTTGCCGGAAGATTATTCAAAAAGAGTAGCCGCAAGCGATTTCTACATAAGGGATATAGAACCTTTGACTTTGATTTCGGCGGGCCGGAAGCGATCGTTCACTTGGATTTTGATTCGGCTTTGAGCTGGCTGATGGCTTCCTGATAGCCCTGTAGATACTTGGTGCGCGTCTGCTCGGCCAGGCTAGGCCACTGCGCGGCTGGCAGGCTCAGCGATTCCATCGTCAGCCTGGCGGCCAGTTGCGGGTCCCGGGAGGCCTGCACCGCCTGCATCCCGTGCAGATTGATCCAGTGCGGGTCGTAGGCGTGGGGTGTGCGGCGATCCCAGTCCACAACCTTGGCGATCAACTCCTGAGCCTTGTCCAGATCCTGAAACAGATGGCGGTTGATGGGGGCTCCATAGCTCTGATTCATCACATCGACCGCTTGTCTGGCAGTGACGTCGGCGCAGCGATTGGCGTCGAAGCGGGCACGCAGCTGGCCGGCGTAGAACCAGAAGGCAGCCTCGTCCCGCAGACCTGCCTTGAACAGTGTTTGCGACAGCACATAGAACACGGGCGGTTGAAAGCGCTCGGGCGCGGCGCGTATGCGCTCGAGCACGGCTTGCTGCTGCTGAGGCGTACCCTGCGACAGCAAGCGAAGCGCCTCCTGCCCCAGTCTGGTGTCGATCTGCGCATAGACCCCCTGGGGGACCAATACCTGAGTCGCAGGGGAGGGCAGCGGTTTGGGCGCAGCCGATGGCTGCTGAGTCTGTGCGGAAGCAAAGCCCGAGAGCGCCACCAGCGCACCGGTCACCATCTTTGCTGCGACATGGCTCATGCTGAACTCCTTGTGCTTGCGATGCAAATCATTCTGGACGGCGTCAGACAAATACCCACTCTGTCGCATATCTTAATTAGCATGCTTGGTATCTGTGTCTCGTATTTACCAAGAAGCCCTGATTTCGACGAAGACTAGGCATCGCGTTGCCGTGAACCCCGAAAGCTTTGCTTGCTGATGGCGGCTGTGTACCCCATGTCGGCTTGGCCAGCACATCGGCTTTGTCATCGGTGCTGCGCCGATGGCCGAGTGTGGATGCCGCCTCGCCGCCGAGCCGACAGACTTTCAAAACCGGCAGGCTCAGTCCCGGGCGTTGAAGGCCCTGTGATAACTCACCTCGCCTTGCGGCGGCAGGCCTTCGAAAGTCAGGGCCTGAAAGTACTCGGCAGGCACTCCTGGCAGCACCAGGCCCGGCACCGTCCGGAAACCAAAGCGCCGGTAGTAGTCCGGATCGCCAAGCAGCACGCATCCCCGCGCAGACTGCGCTTGCAGAGCGCCGATGGCTGCCTGCATGAGTGCACTGCCGATACCCTGTCGCTGTCTTTGGGGAATGACGGAGATGGGGCCCAGGCCAAACCAGTGCAGGCTGCCGTCACTGATGGTGACGGGAGAGATGGCGACATGCCCGACGATTTGCTCGTCAATCTCTGCGACCAGGGACAGGGCAAGCGCCCCGGCTGCGCGCAACTCACGCACGATGAATTGCTCGGTGTGATCGGTATGCGGTGCGTCCTTGAAGGCCTGGATCGTCACTTGCTCGATGGCCTTGGCATCGGTGGGGAGTTCTGCTCGGATATGCATGCGTTGGATTGGGGTTTCGAAAAATCTCGGGAAAAGGCCAATTCGGCCCATCAGCCTATTTCAACTGCTTTCTTTAAGCTTCGGGACGAAAAAACCGCCCGAAGGCGGTTCTTTATGGCGGGGCCTGCTGGGTGATTACACACCGGCCACTTCAATGCCCTTGAATTCCCCGGTCGCGATCTTTTCCTTCCAGATGGCGGGGCCGGTGATGTGGGCGCTGGTGCCGCCGGCATCCACGGCCACGGTGACAGGCATGTCGACCACGTCGAATTCATAGATGGCTTCCATGCCCAGGTCTTCGAAGCCAACGACCTTGGCTTGCTTGATGGCCTTGGAGACCAGGTAGGCGGCGCCGCCCACGGCCATCAGATAGGCACTCTTGTGCTTCTTGATGGCCTCGATGGCGACGGGGCCGCGCTCGGACTTGCCGATCATCGAGATCAGACCGGTCTGCGACAGCATCATGTCGGTGAACTTGTCCATGCGGGTGGCCGTGGTGGGGCCTGCAGGGCCGACCACTTCGTCGCGCACGGGGTCCACGGGGCCTACGTAGTAGATCACGCGGTTGGTGAAGTCCACAGGCAGTTTCTCGCCCTTGGCCAGCATGTCCTGGATGCGCTTGTGGGCAGCGTCGCGGCCGGTCAGCATCTTGCCGTTGAGCAGCAGTGTGTCGCCGGGTTTCCAGCTGGCCACTTCTTCCTTGGTCAGATTGTTCAAATCGACCTTCTTGGACTTGTTGTAGTCGGGGTGCCAGTCGATCTTGGGCCAGGTGTCCAGCGAGGGGGCATCCAGGTGCACGGGGCCTGATCCATCCATCACGAAGTGGGCGTGGCGCGTGGCGGCGCAGTTGGGAATCATGGCCACGGGCTTGGAGGCCGCGTGCGTGGGGTACATGTTGATCTTGACGTCCAGCACAGTGGTCAGGCCGCCCAGGCCTTGGGCACCGATGCCCAGGGCGTTGATCTTTTCGAACAGTTCCAGGCGCAGCTTTTCCACGTCGTCGAGCTCTGCACCGCTGGCAGCTTTTTGCTGCAGCTCGTACATGTTGAGGTCTTCCATCAGGCTTTCCTTGGCCAGCAGGACGGCCTTTTCAGCCGTGCCGCCGATGCCAATGCCCAGCATGCCGGGCGGGCACCAGCCTGCGCCCATGGTGGGGACGGTCTTCAGAACCCAGTCCACGATGTTGTCGCTGGGGTTCATCATGATCATCTTGGACTTGTTCTCGGAGCCGCCGCCCTTGGCGGCCACGGTTACGTCCACCTTGTCGCCGGGCACGATCTGCACATTGATCACGGCGGGGGTGTTGTCCTTGGTGTTCTTGCGCTTGAACTGGGGGTCGGCCACGACGGAGGCGCGCAGCGTGTTGTCGGGGTGGTTGTAGCCACGGCGTACGCCTTCATTGATGGCGTCTTCCAGCCCCATGGTGAAGCCTTCCCACTTGACGTCCATGCCCACTTTCAGGAACACGTTGACGATGCCGGTGTCCTGGCAGATGGGGCGCTGGCCGGTGGCCGCCATCTTGGAGTTGGTCAGGATCTGCGCCATCGCATCCTTGGCCGCAGGGCTTTGCTCGCGTTCATAGGCGCGGGCCAGATGCTGGATGAAATCCGGCGTGTGGTAGTAACTGATGTACTGGAGGGCACCTGCGATCGAATCGATCAGGTCCTGCTGGCGGATGGAGGTGGTCATCGTGAAGCTTCTCGGGGGTTGCAATCTGTACGCGTGGGGCGCGCACGGTAAACCCATCAATTATCGGTCCAGACGACAATTTTTGCAGCCATAACCCACCAGTCTTATATATGACTGGTGGGTGCTGTGCGGCGTTCAGCCGGTCAGTGCGCCGAGGATGGAGGCCGAGAAATCGGCCTGACCACCTCGGCGATCGCCTCTTGCCCAGGCCAGCAGGCTGTCCGCCGACATGGGGCGCGCGTAGAAGTAGCCCTGAAGCTCATCGCATTGCATGTCGATCAGGATGTCCCGCTGACCCGCAGTTTCCACCCCCTCGGCCACCACGCGCAGGCCCAGGGCATGGGCCAGGCGCACGACGGCATGGACCACGGCGCGGGCATCTTCCTCGGTTTCCAGGTCGCGGATGAAGCTGCGGTCGATCTTCAGCTGCTGCGCGGGCAACTGACGCAGGTAGTTGAGGCTGGAGTAGCCGGTGCCAAAGTCGTCGATAGAGAGAAAGATGCCGATGTCGCGCAATTCCTCGATTGCGCGCTGCGTGGCCTGGGTGTCTTCCATGGCCACGGATTCGGTGATCTCGCAGAGCAGTTGGCTGGCCTGTACGTCGTGGCGCAGCAGCGTCTGGGTGATGCGATCTGCCAGGCCGCTTTCGCGCAGCTGGTGCACGGAAAGATTGATCGCCACCCGCATCTGCAGTCCCATATCGCGCCACAGGGCCAGCTGGCGGCAGGCTTCTTCGATCACCCAGTTGCCCAGGCTGTTGATGATGCCGAAGCGCTCGGCCAGGGGAATGAAGATGTCCGGGGCAATCATGCCGCGTTCGGGGTGAGCCCAGCGCAGCAGCGCCTCGACCCCGATGATGTTGCCGCGCTCGCTATCGATCTTGGGCTGGTAATGCAGCTCCATCTGACCGCGCTGAATGGCATGGCGCAGGTCGTTTTGCAGCTCCAGCTGCTCGGAGGCATCGCTGCCCATATGCGGCTCGAACACTGCAAAACCGTTGCCGCCATTGCGTTTGGCTGCGTACATGGCGGCGTCGGCATTGGCGATCAGGTGGTCGCGGTCACCATGGTCGGGAAAGGCCACGATGCCGATGGAGCAGGTGATCTGCAGCTCCTTGTTGCCTAGGCGAAAGGGCTGACTAAGCGCCTTGAGAATGCGATTGGCCACCGCCATGCAGGCGGCCACGTCCTGGGTGTCCTCCAGCAGCACCAGGAACTCATCCCCGCCCACGCGGGCCACGGTATCGCTGCTGCGGGCTTCCGCCATGAGGCGCTCGGCCGCGCTGATGAGGATCTGATCGCCTGCGGCGTGGCCAAAGGAGTCATTGATGGGCTTGAATCCGTCCAGATCTACAAACAAGATTCCCAGCCGCTCCTTGATTCGTGAGCGGTTGGCGCGCTCCAGGCGCAGCAGGGCATGGATGAGGCGGTCTTCGAACAGCAGCCGGTTGGGCAGATTGGTCAGCGGATCGGCAAAGGCGCGCTGGCGCAGCTCGGTATTGGCTAGTTGCAGCTTGGCATTGGTTTCCTGCAGCGATTGATTGAGCTTGAAGGCTGTGCTTTGCAGGCGCGCATCGAGCAAGGTGCTGAACATCGCCGCAATCAGCAGCATGACCGTGGTGATGATGATGATGGTGGTGAGCTCGGGGCCGTTCAGGGCTTCCGCGCTCAGGCAGACCGAGCCGCTGGCAAAGCTGGCCGCCGACATCCCGGTGTAATGCATGCCGCAGATGGCAAAGCCCATGACCAGTGCCGCCAATGTCTGGAACAGCCACAGCCGCTTGCCGGAGAGCGAAAAAAGTGCACGAAACAGAGTCAGCGCCGTGGCCGAGGCCAGTACAGCGATCAGAGCGGAGGCCGCCACCAGCGGCCAGTCCCAGGCAATCGGGATGGACATCTCGATGGCTAGCATGCCCAGATAGTGCATGGCGCAGATGCCGCCGCCCATGAGCAGCGAGGCGCCCAGAAAATGAGGCCAGCGGTATTCGGCCCTGGTTGCCATTCCAAAGGCCAATGCCGATGCCGCGACTGCCGCGACCCAGGATGCCAGCGTCAGAGCACCGCTGTAGCCCAGGGTGATGGGCAGCTCAAACGCCTGCATGCCGATGAAGTGCATGGCCCAGACCCCCGTGCCCATCACCATGGCGCCGATGGCCCACCAGATGCGTCCGATTCTGCCCGAGGCCATGCGCATGCGACGGGCCAGACCCAGCGTCACAAAAGAGGCAAATACCGCGATGACGATGGAGACACACACCATCATCGTGCTGTAGCTTGATGTCATGACGGTGGTGGCGATGGGGGTGGAAAGGTCAGTGAACATTGATGTGGCGGGCCAGCAAGGCCGGTCGGATTCTTTGTCCGACATTGATTTAATGTAACTATGTATTTCTGGCCTTGCCGGCGCAGGGGTGTTGCCTCGATTGTGCTTGCCGCCTGCCGGGCTGAGCTAGCATGGACCGGTTGTGGAAGTGGCCTGCCTGGCGGTGGGTCGACTTCCGTTTGCGGCCAACGGCAGCCAGATTTCTTCAGCCAGCTGCGCCGAGTTGTATTGCAAGGAGCGATTCCATGACAGTCACCCGCCAGGAAAAAGACACTTTTGGCCTGATCGATGTACCCGCCAACAAGCTCTGGGGCGCGCAGACGCAGCGCTCGCTGCAGAATTTTGACATCAGCGGCGAGCAGCAACCGCGTGAAATCATTGCTGCGCTGGCGCAGGTCAAAAAGGCCTCCGCCAGCGTCAACCAGGCGCTGGGTCTGCTGGACGAGAAAAAATCCAGAGCCATCAATGCGGCCGCCGATGAGGTGCTCGCGGGCAAGCACCCCGATGAGTTCCCCCTGGTGGTCTGGCAGACCGGCTCCGGCACCCAGACCAATATGAACGTCAACGAGGTGCTGGCCAACCGGGCCAGCGAGCTGATGGGCGGCGAGCGCGGTGAAGCCCGTCTGGTGCACCCGAATGACGATGTGAACAAAAGCCAGTCCAGCAACGATGTCTATCCCACGGCCATGCATGTGGCTGCGGTGACGGCCATCGAGCACAAGTTGCTGCCCGCCATCGCCAAGTTGCGTGTCACGCTGCTGGCCAAGAGCGAAGCCTTTGCCGATATCGTCAAGATCGGTCGCACGCATTTGCAGGATGCCACGCCGCTGACGCTAGGTCAGGAAATATCCGGCTGGGTGGCCCAGCTGGCCCATGGCGAAGCCCATGTGCGGGCCGCATTGCCGCATCTGTATGAGCTGGCACTGGGGGGGACGGCCGTGGGTACGGGGCTGAATGCCCCCAAAGGCTACGCCGAAGGCGTGGCGGCAGAACTGGCCAGACTGACGGGCTCCCCGTTTGTCACCTCGCCCAACAAGTTCGAGTCCCTGGCGAGCTGCGACGGCTTGGTTTATGCACATGGCGCTCTCAAGACGCTGGCTGCAAGCATGATGAAAATCGCCAACGACGTGCGCTGGCTGGCATCCGGGCCGCGCAGCGGCCTGGGCGAAATCTCGATCCCGGAGAACGAGCCAGGTTCGTCCATCATGCCGGGCAAGGTCAATCCCACGCAGTCCGAAGCCGTGACCATGCTTTGCGCCCAGGTGTTCGGCAACGATGTGGCCATCAATTTCGGCGGAGCCTCGGGCAACTTCGAGCTCAATGTGTTCCGCCCCATGGTGGCGCACAACTTCCTGCAAAGCGTGCGCCTGCTGGCCGACGGCATGGTCAGTTTCAACGATCACTGCGCCGTGGGCATAGAGCCAAACCGTGCGCGCATTGACGAACTGGTAGGCCGTTCGCTGATGCTGGTGACAGCGCTCAACACGCATATCGGTTACGACAAGGCAGCCTATATTGCCAAGAAGGCGCACAAGGAGGGTAGCAGCCTGCGTGACGCGGCCATTGCCAGCGGCCATGTGACGGCCGAGCAGTTCGATCGGTGGGTCGTGCCCGAGCAGATGGTCGGCAATCTGTAAGCCGGTTCCGTCCTGAAAAGAGCCCGCCTGCCGGGCTCTTTTCTTTTTGCCCGGCTGTTCAGGTGTGACCAGCAATCTGCACAAGCCTTTATGACTGCGCGCTGGATGCCTGTGGGCGCGGACTGGATTGCGGGCCTGTCTATCGCGGGGCTGCTGCTGCCCGAGGCCGTGGCCTATTCTGGCATTGCCGGTGCGCCGTCCCAGGCCGGGGTGATTGCGCTGTTTGCGGGCTTGCTGGTCTATGGGCTGCTCGGTACCAGCCGCTTTGCGATTGTGTCGTCGACCTCATTCTCAGCGGCTGTGCTGCTGCGGCTGGCCCGCGTCAAGGACAGTCTGCGCGAGCTGCTGCAGCACGTGCAGATGCCGGGCTCAACCCCGACTGCTATTCAGCCTGGAGCGTGGACGATGCCGTGCAGGCCTTGACCGCCGATTTTCACCAGGTGCCCGGCGGTGCCACGCAGCCTGCGTCTTCGATATAGACATGCTTGCCTTGCTCCAGCTCGTCGGCCAGCAGCGCCAGCCAGGCCGAGAAGCTGGGTGCAAGCACGCCCTTGGGGCCTGCCTCGTGATCAAACTCGATGATCTGGCCCGCATGGCCACCAGCCGCTGGCGCAAGGTCCAGCATGGCGCCATCGCCGCAGTTGTCGGTCAGGGGAATACGCAGTGCATCCCAGTACACGGGGCGCAGGGGGCCTTGCAGATAGTCAGGGTTGTAGTCCGGGCCAAGCCCCCAGCCTTCGCTCTTTTGCATGTCCGCATACATCTGCCAGACCTCCAGCATGCGCTGTGTGGACAGCAGCTCGCCAAAGTACAGCAGATAGGCCTCATTGGCCGCGCCGTTGTGCAGGGCCAGTGACTCACGCACATCGTCCGGCAGGCGCTGACCCAGGGCGGCTTCCAGCTCGGCAATTTCTGCCTCGCTGGCGCTATCGGCCAAGACCAGAGTGTCTTTGGGTGTGTTCTGGGCATACCAGGCGCTGATGCGTTGCCAGCTTTGGGCAATGGATGACATGGTGCTCCTTGAATCTGTTTGCTACTGAATATATAGCTGTTTACGATTTTCCATCAAGCACTAGAGGCCGGTTTCATCCTGAGCGCGCTGCGAAAGCCCAACTGACCCACGACGCAGGCAATCAGCAGCACGGCAAAGGCCGACAGAGCAGGGCTGCTGCCCAGGCTGGCTCCCAGCGTGCACAGACCGCCCACGGCCATCTGGGAAAAGCCGTAGACGCCGGCGGCCGATCCCGTCAAATCGCTGTGCACGCCCAGAGCCTTGGAGAGTGCGGCGGGGCTGGTCATGCCGGAACCCAAGGTAAACAGCAGCATCAATGTCACGACAGCGGGCACGTTGATCAGCTGCAGCAGCGTCAGGACTACCAGTGCTGCCGCGCAGCCCAGGCTCAGCATATTGCCGCCCAGTATCAGCCGCTCCAGTGGCCAGCGTTTGATGAGCTGGCGTGCCAGCGCATTGCCTGCAGCCATGCCGGCCATCAGCACCCCGAGGTAGATTCCAAGCTGCGCCTTGCTGGTGTGCAACTGCTCGATGAAGATGAACGGCGCTGCAGCAATAAAGGCGTACATGGATGTGGTGGCGCTACCGCCGCCTATGGCGAAGCCCAGAAACTGGGGTGAACCCAGCAAGGTTCGATAGTCATTGCGCACGGTGCGCCAGTTCAGCTTGCCGGTGGGGTGACCGGTCTCAGGAAGCAGGCGCCAGACTCCGATGGCCGTCAGCGCGCCCATGAGCGCCAGCACCGCAAAAATGATGCGCCAGCCGAACAGTGCATCCAGCCCTGAGCCTATGGAGGGGGCGATGCCCGGGCCAATCATCATCATGAGATTGAGCAAGGCCAGACTACCCACGGCGGTTTCCGGTGTCGCAGTGTCGCGGGCAATGGCGCGGCCCAGTGCCAGGCCGGCGCAGCCGCCCAGAGCCTGAATCAGGCGCGCGCCAATCAGCATATTCGCGCTGGGGGCCAGAAAGGCCGCAAGGCTGGCGACGGTGTAGAGACACAGCCCGACCAGCAACAGAGGGCGGCGGCCCAGTGCATCCGACATGGGGCCGTAGATCAGCTGGCCCAGTGCCAGGCCGAGGATGTAGACGGTGATGGTCTGCTGCATCTGTCCGCTGCTGGCGCCGAAGTGGCGAGCTGCATCGGGCAGAGCCGGGATGAACATATGCATGGCCATGGTGCCGGCGATGGTGACCATGACCAGCAGCCAGAGCGGCGCTTTGCGTACAGGGGTGACGGGACTTTGCATACAAGTGAAATCCGGAACTGGCCGTGAGGGTTCTGTTGCGCGTGGCGCTAGTTCAGCGTTCGGGCTGGGAGCCCTCGCTGGCGCTTGCTTCCAGCGCAGCCATCTTTTCCAGCATGGTTTCCAGTGCATCCAGTGCAGCATCCAGCAGATCGGGGGGCAGCTCCTGCATGACTTCGCTGCGGACATCCGCCACGATGGTCTTGACGGTCTCGACCTGCATTAGTCCGGCCGTCGTGAGCTGTATGCGCTTGACGCGCCGATCAGCATCGTCGATGCGTTCCACCCAGCCTTGGGCCTGAAGGCCGTCAATCAGGCGCACGATGGAAGAGCTGTCCAGCGCCAGCGCCAGAGCAAGGTCCTTTTGCCGCATGGCACCCGCACTGCGCTCCAGGTGGACCAGGGGCAGCCACAGCGCCTGCGTCAGACCCAGGGGTGCCAGGACCTTGTCCAGCGTGCGACGCCATTGCTTGTTGACCTGCGCCATGACAAACATGAGCTGGCGCTGACGACTGGACAGTGAGGTGGTGCTGGACATTCCGAATGCATTTAAATAGTTGGTATTCAAATTATTGCGAAAACAGTATTTATCTTGTTAACATGGTTTTAAGCCAGGATGCTGTGACCTGCTGTCGTCGGACATGGCACCTTGTCAGACGTGCGACGCATCGTCCAAACGGAGTGCGGATTTGCCTGTGATGCGAGCTGCTCCTGTTTGCCCAAGAATTTTCCGAAGCTGGCGGGAGAACTGCGGCAGAACGACCCATCACCACAGGAGACAGACTCTATGCAAAACCCTGCGTGCATCCGCACCCACCACAGGCCAAACCGGCGTTTGGTGAGCCTGGCCGTTGCAGGATTGCTGGGCTGGCTGTCCATGCCGGCGCTGGCTGGGCAGCATGTGGATGACGCTCATATCGAAGCCAATGCCAGGACCGGCAAGGACTGGCCCAGCCATGGGCTGAACTATCAGGAAAATCGCTTCAGCCCGCTCAAGCAGATCCACAGTGGCAATGTGGACCAACTGGGCCTGGCCTGGTCGTACAAGCTCGATTCGTCGCGCGGCGTGGAAGCCACTCCCATCGTGGTGAATGGCGTGATGTATGTTTCCGCCCCCTGGAGCGTGGTGCATGCGGTGGATGCGCGTACGGGCAAGGCGCTGTGGACCTACGACCCACAGGTGCCGCGCGAGATGGCCTACAAAGGCTGCTGCGATGTGGTCAACCGCGGTGTGGCCGTTTACAAGGGCAAGGTGTTTGTGGGTGCTTTCGACGGGCGGCTGATTGCGCTGGACGCTGCCACGGGCCGGCAGGTCTGGTCCACGGACACCATAGACAACAAGAATTTTTCATACACCATCACGGGCGCTCCGCGCGTGTTCAAGGGCAAGGTCTATATCGGCAATGGCGGCGCCGAATATGGTGCTCGCGGTTATGTGACGGCCTACGACGCCGAGACCGGCAAGCAGGTTTGGCGCTTTTATACCGTGCCAGGCGATCCGGCTCGGGCTTATGAGAGCAAGGCGCTGGAGGAGGCGGCCAAAACCTGGGACCCGGCAGGCAGGTACTGGGAGAGCGGCGGTGGCGGAACGGTCTGGAACTCGCTGGTGTTCGATCCCGAACTCGATCAGATGTATATCGGCGTGGGCAATGGTTCACCCTGGGCGCACCGCAAGCGTAGTCCTGCGGGGGGAGACAACCTCTATCTGGGCTCCATCGTGGCGCTGGACCCGGACACGGGTGCCTACAAATGGCACTACCAGGAAACGCCGGGCGATAACTGGGACTTCACTTCTGCCCAGGATATCGTGCAGGCTGACATCAGAATTGACGGCAAGCTGCGCAAGGTATTGCTGCATGCGCCGAAGAACGGCTACTTTTTTGTGATCGACCGTCAGAGCGGAAAATTCATCTCCGCCAGGAACTTTGTGCCCGTGAACTGGGCCAGGGGCTATGACGGCAACGGCCGTCCCATCATGGAGGAGGCCGTGCGCAGCGCCGGCAAGGCCGAGATCATTCCCGGCCCTCTGGGGGCGCATAACTGGCATTCCATGGCCTATAGCCCGCAGACAGGGCTAGCCTATATTCCGGCCCAGCATATTCCCACTGCAATGGCCGACGATCCGAACTGGACCGACTTCAACAGCAATACGCCGGGCCAGCTCATGAGCAATACCGGCTGGAATACGGGGCGCGTGATGCTGGAGCCCAGCAGCCCGCCCTTTGGTCGCCTGATCGCCTGGGACCCGGTGCGGCAAAAGGAAGCCTGGCATCAAAAGCATGTCTCGCCCTGGAATGGAGGAACGCTGGCGACGGCCGGTGATCTGGTCTTTCAGGGAACGGCCGATGCGCGGCTGGTGGCCTATCACGCCAGAAGCGGCAAAAAGCTCTGGGCTGCTCCCATGGGCAGCGGTGTGATTGCGGCACCGGTGAGCTATGAACTGGACGGCAGGCAATATGTCTCGATTGCCGTGGGCTGGGGTGGTGCTTTTGGCCTCGGTGACCGCGTGGCCGACTTCAAGAGCCCCGGCACGGTCTATACCTTTGTGCTGGGAGGCAAGGCCCCGATGCCGGAACGGGTGGCCTATCAGATGAATGCCCTGATCGGTGGGCTCAAGTACGACCAGCAACTGGTGCCGGCCGGGGCCGCACTCTACAACAGCAACTGCATTGCCTGTCACGGCTATCCTGGCATCAGCAAGGGCGGAGCCCTGCCCAGCCTGACCTATCTGCCTGTGGCCATGATTGACAATCTGGGCAGCTTCATCATCAACGGCCCGGCCACCTCGCGTGGCATGCCCGATTTTGCGGGCAAGCTCAGCGATGACGATGTGCAAAAGCTACGCGCCTTTATTCTCGCAATGGCAGATGCAGTAAGACCGGGCCTGCCGGCAGAAAAAGGCCGGTAAGCGCCGCCGACGCAAGACCGATCACGTACAAACGCGAGCTCCCGGGCCGTCGTTGGCACGGCAGGCCTCTTGTCTTAGAGGCCCAGCGACTTGAGCAGGTCGTCTGTATCGCTGGAGGCTACAGCAGTATTGATAGCGGCAGGCGCTTGTCCAGATTGGGCTTCACGGGCCTGGGCCATGACAAGATCAGGGTCCGGTTTTTCCTGGGCCTCGAAGTCCTTGATCTTGATGAACTCCATGTGATCCACCGCCATCTCCAGATAGAAGATGTTGTTGTTGCCTGTGTAGAAGGTCACGCGGCGCGCTTCCGGGGCATCCAGATTGGCATCCACGCTCAGATTGACCTGCTTGTTCAGGCGGATCATCTTGGGCTGGCTTTGCGCGATATGGGTCTGCAGCTCACGCTGCACCTTGCTGGTGAAGTCGCCAACGACCTGGTTCATCAGTTCGCCCATGACGTTGCTCACATCGTCCGAGGTATAGGAACTGGCCAGATCGCTCTCGGCCATGCCCATGGACAGCAGATAGCTGCGGTATAGCTCCATGGCCGCATCGGCCGAGAAGTTGATGATGATGAGCGCAGAAAAGCCGCCATCGATCAGCACAAAGCAGCCGATATCGGGTTTGAGACTGGTCTTGGTGATGCGTTGCACCATGCCCGAGTACTGGATCGGGCACTGGGTGGCCACCTGCAGCACGCGCGAGACGGAGTTGCACAGGGCAATCAGCACATCTTCGGTGCCGTGGACGATGGGGGCGGTGGGTTGGCTCATGGCTGCATTGGTTCAAGAGATTGCTGATTATGTATGCAACACTTTGTTGCATAGAGATATCTGCAGCAATTGAAGGCTGCCGCTGTCTGTTAACGTGCCTGCTTTTGGAAAATCAGAGGTATTCATGCAGAGCAAGCTGTGGCGCCTGGCGGCCAGTGTCATTGTGGTGACGGGTTTGACCGCCTGTTCGAGCTTGTCCGGCATGACGGACAAGGTTTCCCAGACCTGGGACAAGACCTGGACCGGTCTGACCGGCAAGAAGCAGGCCCAGGCCCAGACCGAGGTCAAGAAGGCCGGCCCTGCCGCCGCAGGCCTAAAGCCTAGCGAGGAAAGCGGGCGCTGGCAGGGCCTGTACAGCCTGGACGGCGAGACGGCCCGGTTTCAGGAATGTGAAAGCGGCCAGATCATCGGCGTGCTGCCCGAGGGAGACAGCGTGCTGCTGGAGCAGGCCTATCTGAACACGCGCAGCAGCGCCACCGTCGCCATGCTGGCCGAGGTGCAGGGCAGGGTGGTGGAGCGAGCCGTGGCTGATCCGGTGCTGGCCCGACAGGGGCGCAAGATGCTGGCGCTGCGGGTGGAGCGCTTTGTCGCCCTGTCCAGTCAGGCGGCCTGCCGCAATGCCAAGGCCAATTGGTAGGCTGCGGCCCGCTGCCGAAACCACTTTTGATGGCTGTCAGCGCTTTGCCATAAAGCGCTGCAGCCGTTTTTGATCCTTATTTTGCAGCGGCGCGCGCCTGCTCCAGCCAGCCGTCAAAAGTCTGCTGATGGGCCTTGATCCAGCCGTCCACATGGCGGCTGACGTCGGCCGAGCTGCTCTCGCCCTGGCGCATGCGCATGTTCTGAGCGTTGATGTCCTCTATAGGCAGCTGCATCACGGCAAACAGCTTGGCAGCTGCCGGATTTTTCTCGGCCCAGGCCTTGTTGGCCAGGATGTACTGCTGATTGAGCTGGAAGCCATAATTCTTGCCATTGGGTAGCTGGGTCTGGTCTTCCCCCCGGGCACCGGGGACATTGGGTACCTCCAGCCAGCTGACCTCCTTGCCCGGGCGCAGCACGGTGTTCACCCAGAACGGGGTCCAGACATAGTAGAGAATGGGCTTGCCGCTTTTGTAGCGGGTGATGGTGTCGGCAATCAAGGCCTGGTAATTGCCTTGCCTGTGGGTGATGCTGGACTCCAGATCCAGCCCCTTGAGATGTTTGTTGATGGCCAGCTCGCAGCCCCAGCCGGGGTTGCAGCCCGTCAGATCGGCCTTGCCGTCGCCATCGGTGTCGAACAGCGCTGCCAGCTTGGGGTCCTTGAGCTGTGTGATGCTGGTGATGTGGTACTTCTCGGCCGTGGCCTTGTCGATCAGATAGCCTTGCACTGCATTGCGCGAATAGGTACCGGCCCGATAGAAGGCTTTGTCTGCGCCATTGTTCTCATAGAAGGCACGGTGCAGCGGCATCCAGTGAGTGGCGGTAAAGGTGGCGTCGCCCTGGGCCACGGCCACATGCTGGGTGCCGTTTTCCAGACTCTTGACGGGCTGTACCCGGTAGCCCAGCTTCTCCAGAGCACGCGAAACCAGCAGGGTCTGGAACATTTCCTCATCCACCGTGCCCTTGAGCGGTTGCACCGAGATGCCTTTGCCGGGCAGATCGCCAGAACTCGTTTGCGCTTGAGCGGCAGCAGCACCAAAGCTCAGCAAGGCGATGGCAACCAGATAGCGGCATCGGGGCTGCAGGGTTGGGAGAGGGGAATGTGCGGGCGTGTCGCGGTGCATGAATACTCCTTGGATGCTGGGTGCCTACCCCGAAATCGGCATGAAAAAAGCGAGAGGGTTGATGCAAGAAACGGCGCCCGAACTTGGTTCGGTGCGCCGTTGGCGAATCAGGATTTCAGGGCTGCGGCCTTGGCCTGGACAATCCAGGCGTCAAAAGTCTTCTGGTGGCCCTTGATCCAGGCGTCCACATGGCGGTGGATATCGGTGGGCTTGCTTTCCCCTTCGCGCAGCAGCTGGTTCTGGCGGCTGATGTCGCTGATGGGAATCTGCATGATCTCGAACAGTTTGCCGGCAGCCGGGTTCTGTTCGACCCAGAGCTTGTTGGCCACGATGTACTCGTTGTTGAGCGGAAAGCCGTAGTTGCGGCCATTGGGCAGCCGGGTGTCGGTGCCGGCCTGCACGCCGGGCATGGAGGAGCGCGGTACTTGCAGCCAGACCACTTCCTGGCCGGGGCGCAGCACATTGCTGAGCCAGTACGGTGTCCACGCGTAGTACAGCACGGGCTTGCCGGCCTTGAAGCGCGCCAGCGTGTCGGCAATCAGGGCCGGATAGTTGCCCTGTGTGTAGCTGACGGTGCTTTCCAGACCGAAAGCCTTGATCTGGTGGGCCACCACGGCCTCGCCGCCCCAGCCGGCGTTGGGGCCGATCAGATTGGCCTTGCCGTCGCCGTCGATATCGAACAGGGCTGCCAGTCCAGGATCCTTGAGCTGGTCGAGATGGGTGATCTTGTGTTCGTCGGCCGTCTTCTTGTCGATCATGTAGCCCTGGGCCGCACCGGCTGCATACACGCCCTTGCGCGAGAGCTTGGCGTCGCCGCCGGCCTGCTGATAGAACTCGGCGTGGTGCGGGTTCCAGTGGTTGGCCATGAAACTGGCATCGCCATTGGCCACGGCCACGTGGATCAGCGGGTAGTCCAGCTCTTCCCAGGGCTTGACGGTGTAGTCCAGTTGCTGCAGCGCCTTCATCACCAGCAGCGTCTGGAAGTTCTCCTCGGCCAGAGCGCTCTTGACGGGCAGCACGGTGATGCCTTTGCCCGGAAGCGCATCGCCAGGCACATTCTGGCCGGCTGCCCAGCTCGGTGACTGGCCCAGACTCAGCGCTGCGGCGCCGGCCGTGCCCAGCAGCAGCTGGCGCCTGGTGCGTCGGTTTGTGGTCTGGGTCTGCACAGACTTGCTCATTGTTCTTGTCTCTCCTTGGCTTGGGTGGGCCTGCGGCCCGATTGAAAATGACACCCCACGCTCCCCACTGCGTGTGGTTCGCTGCCCCTCCAGGAGGGGCGTTTTTATCTTGGGGTGGCCCGGCGATAAAAAAACGGCGGCCGCGCAAGCGGTCGCCGTGATTCGGAGATTGTGATCAGGACTTCTTGGCAGCCGCCAGCGCCTGGCTGATCCAGCTGTCGAAAGTCTTCTGATGGGCCTTGATCCAGCCGTCGGTGTGACGCTCGATGTCGGAGGCCTTGTTCTGGCCCTGGCTCATCATGTAGTTCTGGGCGTTGATGTCGCCAACGGGCAGCTTGATGATTTCAAACAGCTTGGCTGCCGCAGGGTTTTGCTCGGCCCAGGCCTTGTTGGCCACGATTTGCTGGTTGTTGGCAATAAAGCCGTAGTTCTTGCCGTTGGCCAGCTTGGTGTCGGTGCCGGACTGTTCGCCGGGTAGCGCGGAGAACGGCACCTCCAGCCACACCACATCCTTGCCGGGCTTGAGCACATTGCTCACCCAGTAGGGCGTCCAGGTGTAGTAGAGGATGGGCTTGCCGGCCTTGTAGCGCGTGATGGTGTCGGCCATCAGCGCCGAATAGGTGCCTTGCTTGTGAGTGACGGTGTCGCGCAGCTTGTAGGCGCCAAGCTGGTGCTCGATCATGGCTTCGCAGCCCCAGCCCGGCGTGCAGCCCGTCAGGTCGGCTTTGCCGTCACCGTCGGTGTCGAAGAGCTTGGCAATTTCGGGGCTCTTGAGCTGGCCTAGATTCGTGATCTTGTACGCATCGGCCGTCTTCTTGTCGATCAGATAGCCCTGGGCCGCATTGGCCGAGAACACGCCCTTGCGGTAGAGCTTGGCGTCGCCGCCCGCATTCTTGTAGTAGTCGGCGTGCAGCGGGTTCCAGTGATTGGCCATGAAGGTGGCATCGCCGTTGGCCAGTGCAATATGGGCCGTGGGGTATTCCACTTCCTTCATGGGCTGGACCTCGTAGCCCAGCTTTTCCAGGGCCTTCATGACGAGCTGGGTCTGGAAGGCTTCTTCGGCAATCGAGCTCTTGAGCGGCTGGACCTTGATGCCCTTGCCCGGCAGTTCGTCGGCAGCGAAGGCGCCGGTGCTCACCATGGACAAGGCCATGGAGGCTGCGGCTGTGCTGGCAAGCAGCCAGTGGCTCAGGCCGTGGCGGATGCTGGCAGTGTTGGTGGCTGTACTCATGCGTTCTCCTTGTTCTTGATTCAGATCGTTGCTGGCTTGGTGGCTTCGCTGCCGGGCTTGGGAGCCGGCGCCGAGCGCTTGTTGCTCAGCAGACGCACGGCCAGACCAGCTGGGCCGGTGGCCCACCAGCGGGCACTGCCGCGCTTGGGCTCGCCCATGGCCTGGGTGATGCGGTCCAGCACGATGGCCAGCAGCACGATGCCCAGGCCGCCGACGGTGGCCAGACCCATGTCCAGACGGCCGATGCCGCGCAGCACCATCTGGCCCAGACCGCCGACGGCGATCATGGAAGCGATCACCACCATGGACAGGGACAGCATCAGCGCCTGGTTGATACCGGCCATGATGGAGGGCATGGCCAGCGGCAGCTGGACTTTCCACAGCAACTGGGCCGGCGATGCACCGTAGGCACGGCTGGCCTCGATCAGGTCGGGGCGTACCTGGCGAATGCCCAGATTGGTCAGGCGGATCAGCGGCGGCAGCGCAAACACGATGGTCACGATCACGCCGGGCACATTGCCGATGCCGAACAGCATGACCACCGGCACCAGATAGACGAAGGCCGGTGTGGTCTGCATGGCGTCCAGCAGCGGGCGCGTCCAGCGCTGGGCTCGGTCGCTGCTGGCCAGCAAGATGCCGACGGGCAGGCCGATCACGATGCAGAAGAACAGCGAGGTCAGCACCAGGGCCAGCGTGACCATGGCTTCGGACCAGATACCCAGCAGGGCCACAATCAGCAGCGAAACTGCCGAGCCAATGGCCAGCTTGCGGCCTGCAAACTGCCAGGCCAGCAGGGCAATCAGCAGCACCAGTGCGGGCATGGGGATGGTCTGCAGCACATCGGTCACGCCGTTGAGCGTGGCGTCGATGGGGGTACGAACAGCCTGGAAGAAGGGGCGGAAATGATCAACCACCCAGGTGAGGCCGTTGTTGATCGAGTCCTGCACGGGCAGGCCTTCGGTGGTGATCTGGTGCCAGAGCTGGCCTATGCCGCCGTCATGCTCGGGCACATCGGTGGGCGAGGGAGCGCTGAGCCAGTCGGTGCTGCTGGCCTGGCTGGCAGCATCGCCGCTGCTCCAGGCATCGGTGCTTGAGCCGGCATCCGCATCGGCATAGGAGGCAGCCCAGGGATCGGCATCTGCCGCCGAGCTAGTGACATTGGCGCTGGCCGGCTCGGTGGCGGGCGCAGAGGCTGCGGCCCACGGGTCGTCAAAAGCCGTGCTGGTGGTTTCTGTGTTGGGGTTGTTCAGTGCGTTATCGTTCAAATCGGCTCCCTTCTTTTAATGCGCAGCGTGCTGGGCAGCTTGCGTGTTGGGCTTGGGCTGGAAGTGCTGATCCAGCTTGATGGGCGGAATTTCCTTCTGAGGTGGCGGCACCGGCGGGGTGGCACGATCCAGGAACTTGAGCATGGTGGTGCGGCTGATAACGCCCAGGTATTTGCCCTCTTCATCCACCACAGGCAGCGGGTAGGCTGGAGTGGCCACGGTGCCGAACAGTTCGGCCACCGGCGTGCTGCTGGCGATGGGCTGCACATCGGAGATAAAGGCGTGCTTGAGGCCCAGCATTCCCTCGTGGCCGTGCAGCGCATCGCGCAGCGACTGCGACGAGACCACGCCCAGAAAGCGTTTGCGTGCATTGAGCACATAGGCGTAATCGCGGTCGGAGTCCTCCAGCAGGCGAAGCGCGGCGCGGCAACCGCGGTCGCTGTGCTCTGAAATCACGGTCAGCGCCTGACGAGCGATGTCGGAGGCCTTGAACACGGCTGCCGCATCCACACCCTGAATGAAGGTGCGCACATAGTCGTTGGCCGGATTGCGCAGAATCTCGTCGGGTGTGCCGACCTGCTGGACCATGCCGTCCTTCATGATGGCGATGCGGTCGCCAATGCGCATGGCTTCGTCCAGATCGTGAGAGATGAAGACGATGGTACGGCGCTTGATTTCCTGCAGACGCAACAGTTCGGACTGCATCTCGGTGCGGATGATGGGGTCCAGCGCGGAGAAGGCCTCGTCCATCAGCAAAATGGACGGGTCGGAGGCCAGCGCGCGGGCCAGGCCCACGCGCTGCTGCATGCCGCCGGAGAGCTCGTCTGGATAGCAGGCGCCCCAGGCACCTAGGCCTACCTGCTCCAGGGCATCCTGCGCCTGCTGCTGGCGTGTGGCGCGGTCCACGCCGGCCAGCTCCAGACCAAAGGCCGTGTTGTCCAGCACCGTGAGGTGGGGCATGAGGGCAAAGGACTGGAACACCATGGAGATGTCCTTGCGGCGCAGTGCGCGCAGTTCCTTGTCATTGAGCGTATTGATGTCCTGGCCGTCGACCAGGATGCGGCCGCTGGTGGGCTCGATCAGGCGATTGAGCATGCGCACCAGGGTGGACTTGCCCGAGCCCGACAGGCCCATGACCACAAAGATTTCACCGGCCTCGATGGTGAAGTCGGCGTCGAACACGCCGATGGATTGCCCGGTCTGGGCGAGGATCTCCTGCTTGCTTCGGCCCTGTTTCACCAGGTTGAGCGCGGTTTTCGGATCGTTGCCGAAGACCTTGAAGACATGATCGATAGCGATTTGCTTGGCCACTGTGGCGTTCTCCTTTTTGATGAGATGGAACACAGTCCAGCGCCCACAGCCGGCAATGCCGGTGGGCGCTGGCGCACAAGCCAAAATAAAAGCCCTGATGCCGCAGCTCAGCCCGGCCTTGTGGACAGGGCTGCGCAATGCAGATGGCGCAGCGATGGCGCCGAGTTTTCAGCCCGGATGGCACATCCAGGTGTGCGCAAGAGCTGGCAAATTGGAAGAAGCAGCTGGCTGGCAGAGCGGGTACCGACTGGCACGCGTCTGCACGGCTTCTTGTCAGGCCAACCCCGGCAATATCGGCCGGGGAGAGCCCCCTACATCAGGGCCGTGTTTCGGCCCGGTTGACGGGGCTGCGCCAAAGAGCGGCAAGCGCTCATGAATTGACACAACGATCCGCCGGGAAGTGAGTCAACCGCATCTCAACAATGCGGTGACGACCTGCACGGCAGGTTGTAAATGACTTTTTAATATATCGAATTGGGTTTTATGCGTCAAATCAAACTGTAAGCTTTGCCGCCCGCATCCGCCGGAAATCGCGCCATTGAAACATTTGCATACGCAAAAACAGGAGGCGCAAGTGCTTGATAGATAAGGCGTGGCAGCTTATCGAGGGCTTTTTTTGCCGGTTGTCAGCTTTTGACGCGTTTTGCCGCTGCCACGGGCATGAAAAAAGCCCCTTCATGGTCAACCATGCGGGGCTTTTTGGGGAGGACGTGCTGTCTCAATGATGAGCGCTTTGGGTGAGTTTGTCGGTCAGCGCAATGGCCAGGGCGCTGAGCAGGAAGACCACGTGGATGATGGTCTGCCACATCAGCACCTGCACTTCATAGCTGCCGGCGTTGATAAAGCTCTTGAGCAGGTGGATGGAGCTGATGCCGATGATGGACAGCGCCAGCTTGACCTTGAGTACCGAGGCATTCACATGGCTCAGCCACTCGGGCTGGTCGGGGTGGGATTCCAGGCCCATGCGGCTGACAAAGGTTTCGTAGCCACCCACGATGACCATGATCAGCAGGTTGGAGATCATGACCACATCGATCAAGGCCAGTACCACCAGCATGATGATGGTTTCGTTCAGATGGGTGATCTGGACATCGCTTTTGTAGCCAATATTGGTGATCAGGGCATGCAGGGCTTCCTGATTGCCGAAGACCGCCTCCACCAGATGCCAGAGCTCCAGCAGAAAATGCCAGACATAGACACCTTGGGCGGCAATCAGACCCAGGTACAGCGGCAACTGCAGCCAGCGGCTGGCAAAGATCAGCGAGGGCAGTGGGCGCAATGCGCCAGAGGGCTGGAAGCCGCCATGCGGCGTGTGGTGGGTGGAGTTGCCTGCTTCGTCGGAAGGGGTGCGGCTCATGATGTGTGCTCGGGGCGGACTGGATGCGATGGGTGGGCAACGGGATGCCGCCACCTTGTAAGACTGGTTTTGCTGGGGCCGCGTCCCGGACTGCCTGCGCCTTCGAGAGCAGGCCGTAATGTGGGCCCTGGCCTCTGCAGCAGCAGGTGCGCGATTCTAAGGGTTTGTTCCAGGGTGTTTTGAAAAAAGTGCAAGCAAATCAACACCAAGCAGGCACTTTCTGCTGCAAAAATGGGAGCGAATGACAGATTTGACGGCACGCAAAAGCCGCTTGTCAATTTCAGTCAGTGGGGTGTAAGACCGAGCCTTGACAGTACACCCACAATTATTTCATTGCTTATGCATCAGGAGACAAAACGATGAGCGCTGCGACATCAACCATCGAATCCGTGCTGGTGGAAAACCGAGTGTTCCCGCCCCCGGCGGATTTCGCCGCCAAGGCCCGCATCTCGGGCATGGCGCAGTACCAGGCCTTGTGCGACGAAGCCGAACGTGACTATGAAGGCTATTGGGCACGGCTGGCCCGCGAGAACGTGAAGTGGACCAAGCCCTTCACCCAGGTGCTGGACCAGAGCAACCCGCCGTTCTACAAATGGTTTGCCGACGGCGAGCTCAACGCCAGCGCCAACTGTCTGGACAAGCACATGGGCACGCCCGTGGAGAACAAGACGGCCATCATCTTTGAAGCCGACGGCGGCGAGGTCACCAAGGTTACTTACAAAGAGTTGCTCGCCCGCGTGAGCCAGTTCGCCAATGCGCTCAAGGCGCGCGGCGTGCAAAAGGGCGATCGTGTGCTGATCTACATGCCCATGACCATCGAGGGCGTGGTGGCCATGCAGGCCTGTGCACGCATCGGTGCGACACATTCCGTGGTGTTCGGCGGCTTCTCGGCCAAGGCCGTGCAGGAGCGCATCGTGGACGTGGGCGCCAGTCTGGTCGTCACCTCCAACTACCAGATGCGCGGCGGCAAGGAGCTGCCGCTCAAAGCCATCGTCGATGACGCGATTGCGCTGGGCGGCTGCGAAGCCGTCAAGAGCGTGCTGGTCTACGAGCGCACGGCCACTGCCTGCAATATGGTCGCGGGCCGCGACATCAGCTTCACCGATGCGCTGGCAGGTCAATCCACCGAGTGCGAAGCCGTGCCTGTCAATGCCGAGCACCCGCTCTTCATCCTCTACACCAGTGGCTCCACTGGCAAGCCCAAGGGCGTGCAGCATGCCACCGGCGGCTATGTGCTGTGGGCCAAGCAGACTTTCGAGTGGACCTTTGATGTCAGGGACAGCGATGTCTTCTGGTGCACGGCCGATATCGGCTGGATCACCGGCCACAGCTATGTGGCCTATGGCCCGCTGGCGGCCGGTGCCACGCAGATCGTCTTCGAAGGCGTGCCGACTTTCCCCAATGCGGGCCGTTTCTGGCAGATGATAGAGCGCCACCAGTGCAGCATCTTCTACACGGCACCCACGGCCATCCGCTCGCTGATCAAGGCCGCGGACTCCGACCCCAGCGTCCACCCGAAGAACTGGAATCTGTCCAGCCTGCGTCTGCTGGGCTCGGTGGGCGAGCCCATCAATCCCGAGGCCTGGATGTGGTATCACAAGCATGTGGGCGGCGAGCGCTGCCCCATCGTGGACACCTTCTGGCAGACCGAGAACGGCGGCCACATGATCACGCCGCTGCCCGGTGCCACGCCTCTGGTGCCCGGCTCCTGCACCCTGCCTCTGCCCGGCATCACGGCTGCCATCGTCGATGAGGCCGGCAACGAGATCCCCAATGGCGCCGGCGGCATCCTGGTGGTGAAAAATCCCTGGCCTTCGATGATTCGCACCATCTGGGGCGACCCTGAGCGCTTCAAGAAGAGCTACTTCCCCGACGAGCTCAAGGGCTACTACCTGGCTGGCGACGGTGCCGTGCGCAGCGAAGACCGCGGCTATTTCCGCATCACGGGCCGTATCGACGATGTGCTCAACGTCTCGGGCCACCGCATGGGCACCATGGAAATCGAGTCGGCCCTGGTGGCCAAGACCGATCTGGTGGCCGAGGCCGCCGTGGTCGGCCGTCCCGACGACCTGACCGGCGAAGCCATCTGCGCCTTTGTGGTGCTCAAGCGCGGCAAGCCCACGGGCGAAGAGGCCAGGCAGATTGCGACCGAGCTGCGCAACTGGGTGGCCAAGGAGATCGGCCCGATTGCCAAGCCCAAGGACATCCGCTTCGGCGACAACCTGCCCAAGACCCGCAGCGGCAAGATCATGCGCCGCCTGCTGCGCTCGCTGGCCAAGGGAGAAGCGATTACCCAGGACACCAGCACTCTGGAGAATCCCGCGATCCTCGAGCAATTGTCGGAGACCAATTGAGCCGGCGCATGCCGCTGATCTGAACGCATCATGACGACAGGGCCGCTGGCAACAGCGGCTTTGTCATTTCTGGCGCTTGCTGACGCAAGCCGATGCGATCTTGGGTTAAAACAAGGCATCCCGGAGTACAAGGAGAAGAGCATGAACTTTCGCACCATCTGCATTGCCATCATCGTGGCCCTGATTGCCGTATTGGCCGCCTTCAACTGGACGGCGCTGTCGGCCCCTGCCGCAGTTTCGCTGGGCGTGACCGAAATCCAGGCACCGCTGGGCGTGCTCATGCTGGCGCTGACGATTTTGCTGAGCGTGTTTTTCATCGCCTATGTGCTGTGGATGCAGGGCTCGGTGCTGCTGGAGGCACGCCGTCACGCCAAGGAGATGCAGGCCCAGCGCGATCTGGCCGACAAGGCCGAGGCTTCGCGCTTCACCGAGCTGCGCGGTGTGCTGGAAGCACTGCATGCCAGGGACAAGGAAGAGGTGATGGCCCGGCTTGATGTGCTGGAGGCACATCTGGTGCAGCGTGCCCAGGAGTCGGACAACAGCACGGCCGCCTATGTGGGGCAGCTGGAGCAGCAGGTGCATCAGATCAATCGCTGATGCCTCAATACTGATAGCTTCAATCGATTTGCCTGCAAGCGATTGAGGCGTATTCGGCATGAAAAAAGCCGCTGCAGTGCAGCGGCTTTTTCGCGCAGGCGAACCGAATTACTTCTTGTCGTTGCCCAGCTGTGGCAGGGCGTTGGCGCTGCTCACGCTCAGCAGGCCGGCTTGCGAGTAGATGGCCAGCTTGGCGCGGGTGTCGATCAGGTCCAGGTTGCGCATGGTCAGCTGGCCGATGCGGTCGATGGGGCTGAAAGGCGCATCTTCGACCTTTTCCATGGACAGACGCTCGGGAGCGTAGGTCAGGTTGGGCGACTCGGTGTTCAGGATGGAGTAGTCGTTGCCGCGGCGCAGTTCCAGCGTCACGGTGCCGGTCACGGCGCGGGCCACCCAGCGCTGCGAGGATTCGCGCAGCATGATGGCCTGGGGGTCGAACCAGCGGCCCTGGTACAGCAGACGGCCCAGGCGCAGGCCATTGATGCGGTACTGCTCGATGGTGTCTTCGTTGTGGATGCCGGTCACCAGACGTTCGTAGGCAATGTGCAGCAGGGCCATGCCGGGGGCTTCGTAGATGCCGCGGCTCTTGGCTTCGATGATGCGGTTTTCGATCTGGTCGCTCATGCCCAGGCCGTGGCGGCCGCCGATGCGGTTCAGCTCCAGGAAGACTTCCACGGCATCGGTGTATTCCTTGCCGTTGATGGCCACGGGACGGCCTTCTTCGAAGGTGATCGAGACTTCTTCTGCCTTGACTTCGACTTCTGGCTTCCAGAAAGCCACGCCCATGATGGGGTTCACGATGCGGATGCCGGAGTTCAGGAACTCCAGATCCTTGGCTTCATGGGTGGCGCCCAGCATGTTGGAGTCGGTGGAGTAGGCCTTCTCGGCCGACATCTTGTAGCCGAAACCTTCCTTGGTCATGAAGGCCGACATTTCTGCACGGCCGCCCAGCTCGTCGATGAAGTTGCTGTCCAGCCAGGGCTTGTAGATCTTCAGCGCGGGGTTGGTGAGCAGGCCGTAGCGGTAGAAGCGTTCGATGTCGTTGCCCTTGAAGGTCGAACCGTCACCCCAGATGTTGACGTCGTCTTCCTTCATGGCAGCCACCAGCATGGTGCCGGTCACGGCACGGCCCAGGGGCGTGGTGTTGAAGTAGGTGATGCCGCCGGTGGAAATGTGGAAGGCGCTGGACTGGATGGCGGCAATGCCTTCGTTTGCCAGCTGGGGACGGCAGTCGATCAGACGGGCCTTTTCTGCGCCATATTCCATCGCCTTGCGGGGGATTTCGTCGTAATCGGCTTCGTCGGGCTGACCCAGGTTGGCCGTGTAGGCGTAGGGCAGGGCACCCTTGTTCTTCATCCAGCGCAGAGCGGCAGAAGTGTCCAGGCCGCCGGAGAAGGCGATGCCGACCTTCTGGCCGACGGGAACATGTTGCAGAATGGTTTCCATGAGATTTCTCTTCAAAGTGATAGCTGCAAGCGCTTGATGGGTAAGCGATTGGGGCTGGAAAGGCTTGAAATTCTCGGGTCTGGCCCGAAGCCGGGCCAGGCGCGGATTACGCGTAGTGGCAGATGTAGTGGTAAGCCTCGGTCACGCGGATGTCGAACTTTGAGTTCGCGGGAATCTGGAAGCTCTCGCCGGCCGAGGACTTCTTCCACTCGTCGCTACCGTCGAGCTTGTATTCGCAGGAGCCGCCCACGCATTCCATGATTTCTGCGGCTGCGGTGCCAAAGGTCAGCGTTGCAGGCAGCACCACGCCCACCGACTTCTTGGTGCCGTCGGCCAGCGTGAAGCTGTGGCTGACGCACTTGCCGTCAAAGTAAACATTGGCCTTGGTGGTGAGGCTGACGCCTGCGATGGTTTCGGTGGTCATGGAAGAAGTACGCTGTGCGTGGTCGAAGATCAAAAGCATTGATTTTAGGCCACGGGATTTGCACCTGTGCGAATGCCAGGCAAAGGCAGGAAAAACAAGAGCCCCGTGACGGGGCTCCTGAGCGGCCTGCAAGGCCGGATCGGCTTGGGTCAGCGGCGCCAGCCATGGCCGCCGTGGCCGCCGTGCCAGCCCGGACGGTAGCCAGGGCGGTAGTAATGGGGGCGGGTGGCGTAATAGGCCCCCGCACCAATGGCTGCGCCAATCAGCAGCGGCGCCACATAGTCAGACGCCGAGTAGGTGGGCGCCACGGGCTGAGGGGCGTAATAGCCGCTGTCGTAGTTCTGCGGATAGCTGGTGCTGTAGGCGCCCTGGGGAGGCGTCTGGGTGCTGTAGTAGCCGTCGTTGCTGTAGACCGGGTCGTTGGCCATGGGCTGCACATTCAGCGCAATCCATTGGCCGGGCGGGTTGGCGGTCTGCGTGGTGTAGTTGCGACCGTTGTACTCATAGGTCACGTTGTAGCCCACGGTACGGTTCTGGTAGAAGGTCTGCGTGCTGCACTGGCGCATGTTCTGGTACTGCACCGGGCCGGAGGCTTCGGCCTGATTGCCCAGCATGGCACCGCCGACCACGCCGGCTGCCGTGGCTGCTGCACGGCCGCCGCCGCCACCGATGGCATTGCCGATCAGGCCGCCGGCAATGGCTCCGACCACGGCACCCGCACCGGTGGGGCGAGGTGCGACCGCCACCGGCTGGTCGCTGCAGACCTGCTGTGGCACGGCGACCTGCTGGGTGATGGGGGTCGAGGACAGCACGCGGCCGCGCTCCTGGGCATAGGCCCCGGTGGCGGCCACGGCGGTCAAAGTCAAAACTGCCAGAGTTTTCATCAACATCTCTCCTGTCTCTGAAGCTTTAACGCATCAGATCACCAAAAAGTTTAGGGGATCTGCGTAAATTCAAGCACTCGGCACCGTAAAACTAGGTAAAGCCATGTGTAAATGTGAGCGGTTGCTTATGTGTTTTGCAGCGTATCCCATTCATCGGCCTTGAAACCAACGGTGATTTTCCCGTCGGCCCATTCCACCACGGGTCGCTTGATGGTGCTGGCGTGCTCCTGCATCACGGCGGCGGCACTGGGCGCATCCACGGCAGAGGCCTTTGTCGCGTCATCGAGCTTGCGCCAGGTCGTGCCCTGGCGGTTGAGCAGCTTTTCCCAGCCCAGAGCCTGCATCCACTGGGGCAGACGCTCGGCGGGAACGCCTTGTTTCTTGAAGTCGTGGAATTCGTAAGTAATACCTTGCTCACTGAGCCAGCTGCGTGCTTTCTTGACGGTGTCGCAATTGGGGATGCCGTAGACGGTGGTGATCTTGCTCATGGTGTTCGGTAGCTGTGAAACTGTTGGAGTCAGATGTAACGCATTTGCCAAGTGCCGGCAGCCATAGGGCCTCTGACAGTGGGCGACAATAGCGCCCAGTATGCACACCATATTTCCCACCTTGGATGCCTGGCTGGCTTATTGCGAGCGCCTGCATCCCCAGAACATCGCCCTGGGTCTGGATCGCGTGCGTGAAGTCGCACAGCGCATGGGCCTGCAATTTGACTGCCCCGTCATCACGGTGGCCGGCACCAATGGCAAGGGTTCGACCTGTGCCATGCTGGAGGCCGTGGCCCTGCAGTCCGGCTATCGCCCCGGTGTCTATACCTCGCCGCATCTGGTTCACTTTGAAGAGCGCTGCCGTGTGGGCGGCGAGATCGTCAAGGCCGAGGAGCTGATACCGCATTTCGAGGCGGTGGAGCAGGCCAGGGTGAAGGACGGACAAGAGGTTGCACTCACTTACTTCGAGTTCACCACGCTGGCAATATTGCGCCTGATGAGCCTGTCCAGGCTGGATGTGGCGATTCTGGAGGTGGGTCTGGGAGGCCGGCTCGATGCCACCAATATCATCGATGCCGACTGCGCCATCATCACCAGCATCGATCTCGATCACATGGAACTGTTGGGCCCCGATCGCGAAAGCATTGGCCGCGAAAAGGCCGGCATCATGCGTGCCGGTCGTCCCGTCATCGTCAGCGACCCCGTGCCGCCGCAAAGCGTGATCGACCATGCGACCGAAACCGGTGCCGACCTCTGGCGCTTCGGAAAGGATTTCAACTACGACGGCGACAAGCAGCAATGGGGCTGGGCCGGCCGTGGCCGCCGCTATGCGGGGCTGGCCTATCCGGCGCTGCGCGGAGCCAATCAGTTGATGAATGCTTCCGGCGTGCTGGCCGCCTATGAGGCCATTCGCGGCAAGCTGCCGGTGACGGCACAGGCCGTGCGCACGGGCTTGTCCATGGTGGAGCTGCCCGGTCGCTTCCAGATCGTTCCCGGTCAGCCCACGCTGGTGCTGGATGTGGCGCATAACCCGCATTCGGTGGCGGCACTCACGGCGAATCTCGATGCCATGGGCTACTTCCCGACTACGCATGCTGTATTCGGTGCCATGGCCGACAAGGACTGGGAGCCCATGCTCACCAAGGTGGGGCCGCTGGTCGATCGCTGGTACTTTACCGACCTGCCCACGCCGCGTGCGGATTCTGCAGAAAACCTCAAGGCCAAGCTGCAGCAGTTGCAGGCCCAGGGCGTGATCCGCAAAGATGTGAGCATGCAGACCTTTGCCAATCCCCAGCAGGCCCTGGATGCCGCAGTCGCGGCAACGGAGGCGGCTGATAGAATCGTGGTCTTTGGATCGTTCTTCACCGTGGGCGGAGTGTTGCAAAACGGCACGCCTCGTCTGAACGCCAAACACCTGGCTCACTGAGTCAGCGGCCTGCCGCCCCGGCTTTTGTCAGGTGGCAGGCCTCAACAAGTCCTCACTCATGGCATTTTTCAATTTCCGTTGGCCTGGCAAAAAAGACGAAGCCGAGTCCGTGGCCGGAGCCAAGCGCCCCAGCCGCTTGGCCCAGGGCGAAAGCGTGGAAGCCATGCGCCGCCGCGCACGTCATCGCCTCATCGGGGCGGCCGTGTTGGTGCTGATCGGTGTGGTGGGCTTCCCGCTGCTGTTCGATACGCAGCCACGTCCCATTCCGGTCAATATTCCGATTGAAATTCCCGATCAGGCCAACTCAGCTCCCGAGGTCGTGCCTGGCACCCAGGTGGCGAGCCAGACGGCTGCACCGTCAGGGCGTGTTGCTGCCAATGCTTCTCTGGATGATGGCGAAGAAGTGCTTGCCCCCTCGGCCAGGCCTGCAGCTCCTGCGGCGGCCGCTGTGGTGCCTGCTGCGCCGGTGGTCGGGGCTGCGGTCACTGCGGCTGCCGTCGGAACTGCCGCTGCGGTGGCATCTCAGGTCAAGCCCGAGCCCAAACCAGAGGTCAAACCTCAGCCCAAGCCGGAGCCCAAGCCGGAAGTAAAGCCAGAGCGCAAGCCGGAACCGAAGCCTGAAAAGCCCAAGGCCGAGGTCAAACCTGAGGTCAAGAAGCCGGAAGCCAAACCCGAGCCCAAGCACAAGCCGGACACGCCCAAGGTGGATGAGGCCGCTCGTGCCCGTGCACTGCTGGAGGGGCGCAGTACCTCGGAAGCGGCACCGGTCAAGGAGGCTGCAGCGACTAACGAGCGCTTTATCGTTCAGATCGGTGCCTTTGCCGAAGTCGGCAAGGCCAACGAAATCAAGGGCAAGCTGGGTGCCGGAGCCTTTACCCAGACCGTGGATACCAAGGACGGCAAGCGCACACGTGTTCGCATGGGGCCTTTCAAGAGCCGCGAAGAAGCCGAGAAGGCTGCCGCCAGGGCCAAGGCCCTGGGCTTGCCGGCATCGGTGTTCAAGGCTTGAGACCGGTTTTCCGGCAACGGTTTGATTGATGAGCACACTGGACTGGATTTTTGTGGTCGTTGTGCTGGGCTCCTTGTTGCTGGGGGCCTGGCGCGGTCTGCTCTATGAAGTCCTGTCCTTGCTGGGCTGGCTGGTGGCCTTCATGGTCGCGCGGACCTGGGCGCAAGAGGTGGCGGTATGGCTGCCGCTGGATGGTTGGGACATGCAACTGCGTTATGCGGCGGGCTTTGTGCTGCTGCTGGTGGGATCCATGTTTGCCTGGGGAGTGATCTCCTGGCTGTCCAAGCAGTTGATTGAGGCCGTGGGTCTGAGACCTGTGGATCGCACCCTGGGCGCATTGTTCGGTGTCTTGCGTGGTGGCCTGCTGCTGCTGGTGCTGGCTCTGGTGATCCAGTACACGCCGCTGCACAAGGCTTTGTGGTGGCAGGACTCGGTGCTGGCGCCCTGGTTGACCGAGGCGCTGGGCTGGGTGCTGCCGGCTCTGCCAGAGGAGTGGGGGCAGTATCTGCCCAAGGCATCCTCTTGAAGCGAAGTTTTTTGCCGCAATTTACCTAAGGGTTGAAAGTGGCTAAGGCGCTTGCTGTAAAACGCAGTGGGTGCCGACGAGAGTTTGGTGTTGGCGTGATCCGCCATGCCGGATATCAAAGCGCAGGCTAGCCAATGGGTGGCGAAGCAGGCGAGTGTGGCGAAGGGCGACTTTCGCGAACAGATGGAACGCAACTATGTGTGGAATCGTTGGTGTGGTGAGCACCACACCCGTGAATCAGCTGATTTATGACGCTTTGCTGCTGCTGCAGCACCGTGGGCAGGATGCAGCCGGCATCGTGACCCAGCAGGAACGCAAGTTCTTCATGCACAAGGCCAAGGGCATGGTGAAGGATGTGTTCCGCACCCGCAATATGCGTGCTCTGCCCGGTGATGTGGGGCTGGGTCAAGTGCGTTATCCCACGGCGGGCAATGCCTCCAGCGAGGAAGAGGCTCAGCCCTTCTACGTGAATGCGCCCTTCGGCATCGTCATGGTGCACAACGGCAACCTCACCAACGCCAAGCAACTGCGCCGCGAACTGGCGGACACCGACCATCGCCACACCAACACCGAAAGCGACTCCGAGGTCCTGCTCAACGTGCTGGCGCACGAGATCGGTCGCGCCTCCAGCGGCGCTCCGCTGCAGAGCGAGGAAATCTTCAAGGCCGTGCGTGCGGTGCACAAGCGCATCAAGGGCTCTTACGCCGTGATCGCGCTGATCGCCGGCTACGGCCTGCTGGCCTTCCGCGATCCCTTTGGCATTCGTCCGCTGTGCATGGGCCGCGGCAATGATGGCACCATCATGCTGGCCAGCGAGTCCGTGGCGCTGGAAGGTACAACCCATCAGTTCGAGCGCGACATTGCTCCCGGCGAAGCGATCTTCGTCCACAACGACGGTCGCGTCGAGAGCCAGCAATGCGCTGAAAAGACCCAGCTCAATCCCTGCGTGTTCGAGTATGTGTATCTGGCACGTCCCGACTCCACCATGGATGGCATTTCGGTCTATCAGGCTCGTCTGAACATGGGTGAGACGCTGGCCAAGCGCGTGATCTCCATGGTGCCGCCCAATGAAATCGATGCGGTGATTCCCATTCCCGAATCGAGCCGCCCCAGCGCCATGCAACTGGCACAGTTGCTGGGCAAGCCCTATCGCGAAGGTTTTGTGAAGAACCGCTATGTGGGCCGTACCTTCATCATGCCGGGCCAGGGGGCTCGCAAGAAGTCGGTGCGCCAGAAGCTCAACGCCATCAGCAGCGAGTTCAAGGGCCGCAATGTGCTGTTGGTCGATGACTCCATCGTGCGCGGCACCACCTCCAAGGAAATCGTGCAGATGGCGCGCGATGCAGGTGCCAACAAGGTGTATCTGGCATCGGCTGCGCCTCCCGTGCGTCACCCCAATGTGTATGGCATCGACATGCCCACGCGTTCCGAGCTGGTGGCTCACGGCCGCACGGTCGAGGAAATTCGCCAGGTCATCGGCTGCGATGCGCTGATCTATCAGGACGTGGAAGCCATGAAGCAGGCCGTGGGCAAGATCAATGCCCAGGTGAGCGGTTTCGAGGCATCGTGTTTCGACGGCATCTATATCACTGGCGATATTTCCGATGAAGAGGTGACGGCGCTCAACGAGGGCCGCAACCGCGGCAGCGAAGAGGAGAGCGAAGACACTTCGCGCCTTTCTCTGCCCAATGCTCAGGAAAGCTGAGCGTTAAAGCGCAGCGGATGACCGAGTCGGAAAGGGTTGCTTAGGCAACCCTTTTCATTCGGGAGGACAATGGCAGAGCCGCGCGGTCGGTGTGCTCTTTAATAGTGAGCACATGACGTATGTCCATAAAGCGTTTGAGTCTGATTTGACTCGGATTTTTTGGAATGTGAGCAAGGCATATTCAAAGACCGGCACGGCGAGTGCCGCCGGTCAAGCTGGTAGAGCAGCATGCGTGCGGGCCTGATTTGCGGTCTGCAGCGGACTCATGACCGGTACCAACCATCTGGATTTGACGATTGTGACCAACAAGACATTACCCGAAGGTTTGCATCCTGAAACTCTGGCCGTGCGCGAAGCGGTCGAGCGCAGCCAGTGGGGCGAGCATTGCGAAGCCCTGTACATGACCAGCAGCTTTGTGCAGCCCGATGCGGCGACCGCAGCGCGCCGCTTTGCCAATGAAGAGCCGGGCTTCACCTACAGCCGCACCGGCAACCCCACGGTCACCAGCTTTGAAAAGCGTCTGGCGGCCATGGAAGGTACGGAATGTGCGGTCGCGACCTCCACCGGCATGTCGGCCATCTTGCTGGTGGCGCTGACGGCGCTCAAGACGGGCGATCACGTGATCTGTTCGCAGTCCATGTTCGGCTCCACCATCAAGCTGCTGGGAACCGAAATGGCACGCTTCGGTGTGGAAACCACGTTTGTCTCGCAGACCGATATCGAAGCCTGGAAGGCGGCCATCAAGCCCAACACGCGCATGTTGTTTGCCGAGACGCCCACCAACCCGCTGACCGATCTCTGCGACATCGCCGCACTGGCCGAGCTGGCGCACGCCAACAACGCGCTGCTGGCCGTGGACAACAGCTTCGCCACTCCCGTGCTGCAGCAGCCCGTGAAGTTCGGCGCCGACCTCGTCGTGCACTCGGGCACCAAGTTCCTCGACGGCCAAGGCCGCGTCATGGCCGGTGCGGTTTGCGGCACCATTGCCCTCGTGGACAAGGTCATGGGCACTTTCTTGCGCAGCGGCGGTCTGAACATCGCTCCCTACAATGCCTGGACGGTGATGAAGGGTCTGGAAACCCTGGCTTTGCGCGTCAAGGCGCAAAGCGCAGCAGCGCTGGAGTTTGCCGCCTGGCTGGAAGCCCATCCCAAGGTGGCGCGTGTGTACTACCCGGGCCTCAAGAGCCATCCTCAGCACGAGCTGGCCATGCGCCAGCAAAATGGCATGGGCGGTGCGGTGCTGGCCTTCGATGTGGTGGGCGAGGGTGCCGAGCAACTGCGTGCCAATGCCTTCCATGTCGTGGACAGCACGCGTCTGTGCTCGATTACGGCCAACCTCGGTGATGTGAAGACGACCATCACCCATCCGGCCAGCACCTCGCATGGTCGTCTGACCGAGGACCAGCGTCAGGCTGCCGGAGTGGGCCAGGGTCTGATTCGTATTTCCGTGGGTCTTGAGCATCTGGAAGACCTCAAGGTCGACCTGGCTCGCGGACTGGATACGCTGTGAAACACTCCCTGAGTCGCTTCGTGCCTTCCCCTTCCTGGGGGACTATGCCTGCGCTGCGAGGCGGCTCTTGCTCGGCATCTCTGGCCGAGACTGCGTGCGTATCAAGCGCCGCAGCCTTGGCACGGGGAATGTCGTACAAGGATTTCTGATATGACAAACAACAAAATTCGCACCCGCTTTGCCCCTTCGCCCACGGGCTTCATCCATCTGGGCAATATTCGCTCGGCCCTCTACCCCTGGGCTTTTGCGCGCGCCAATGGCGGTGACTTCGTGCTGCGCATCGAAGACACCGATCTGGAGCGCTCCACTCAGGCTTCCGTGGACGTGATCCTGGAAGGCATGGAGTGGCTGCAGCTCGACCATGACGAAGGCCCGTTCTACCAGATGCAGCGCATGGATCGCTACAAGCAGGTGCTGGCGACCTTGCAGGAAAAAGGCTATGTCTACCCCTGCTATATGAGCATGGAGGAACTGGACGCGCTGCGTGAAAAGCAGATGGCTGCCAAGGAAAAGCCCCGCTACGACGGCACATGGCGTCCCGAGGAGGGCAAGGTCCTGCCCGCGATTCCCGAAGGCGTGAAGCCCGTGCTGCGCTTCAAGACTCCGCAAACCGGTGTGGTGGGCTGGGACGACAAGTGCAAGGGCCGTATCGAGTTCCAGAACTCCGAGCTAGACGATCTGGTGATTGCCCGACCCGACGGCACGCCCACGTATAACTTCTGCGTCTGCGTGGACGACATGGACATGAACATCACCCATGTCATCCGTGGCGACGACCATGTGAACAACACGCCGCGCCAGATTCACATCTTTGAAGCGCTGGGTGCCGCCGTGCCTACCTTTGCCCACCTGCCCACCGTGCTCAACGAGCAAGGTGAAAAGATGAGCAAGCGCAACGGTGCCAAGGCCGTGACCCAGTACCGAGATGAAGGCTATCTGCCCGATGCCATGGTGAACTATCTGGCCCGATTGGGCTGGAGCCATGGCGACGACGAAATTTTCAGTCGCGCCCAGTTCCTGGAGTGGTTCAACCTGGATCACCTGGGCCGCAGTGCCGGCCAGTTTGACGAAGCCAAGCTGCGCTGGGTCAATGCCCAGCATCTGAAGGCCATGGACGACGCCGAGCTGGCCCAGTTGGTCAAGCCTTTTGTCGTCAAGGTGGGTGTGGCCGAGAGCCTGATCGATGCCGATGACCGTCTGGTGCGTATTGCTGCCTTGTTCAAGGACCGTTGCGAGACCTTGGTGGATCTGGCCAACTGGGCCAAGGTCTTCTATGTGGACAGCGTGGAGCGCAATGCGGAAGACTACGCCAAGCATGTAACCGAGGCGGCCAACCCCGTGCTGGATGCATTTGCGGCCGTGGTGGAAAACGTGGAATGGACCAAGGAAGCCATTGCGGCTGCGATCAAGGAGCTGCTCAAGGCGCAGGGCGTGAAGATGCCCGTGCTGGCCATGCCCGTACGTGTTCTGACCGTGGGCACGGCCCATACTCCCTCGGTCGATGCGGTGCTGGAATTGCTCGGACGTGAAAAAGTTATCGCGCGTTTGAAAAATCGCTAAAAACCTGTCTATAATTCGAGTCTCTGCAAAACGCGACTGATTAAAAGGTTGTCTTGCAGAG
>NZ_BBVD01000012.1 GCF_000964545.1 Comamonas thiooxydans
TTCAGGGAAGCTTCGTATTGTAATGCATTTTTTGCATTCAATCTGAATCTTCAAATTTTCTAAGATGCCGTCTGGCTTGCAAACATTCCCTTGAGGAATGTTTCCCAAGTTTGTTTCAACCCTTGCAGGTTGTCGTTAAACTTGGTGCCCAGGAGAGGACTCGAACCTCCACGGAGTTACCCGCTAGTACCTGAAACTAGTGCGTCTACCAATTCCGCCACCTGGGCATCTCAGGAAAGACATAGATTGTATATCAAGAAAATGAACCCTCGCGCAAAAGTTGCCGATATGAACGAAGAAATTTTGGGCACTGTGCAGGGCCACCGCGACGGACACGGCTTTGTCGTCCGTGACGATGGTGAGCGTGACATCTACCTTCCCCCCAATGAAATGCGAGCGGTGCTGCACAAGGACAAGGTCCAGGTGCGTATCGCCCGTCATGACCATCGCGGTCGCCCCGAAGGCCGTGTGGTGGAAATCGTGGAGCGTCCCGATCAGCCCATCATTGGCCGCTTTCTGCAGGAAAGCGGTGTGTGGCTTGTGGCCCCTGAAGACAAGCGCTACGGTCAGGATGTTCTGATTCCTTCCAACGCCACAGGCGCGGCCAAGCCGGGCCAGGTGGTGGTGGTGGAACTGACAGAGGCTCCGGCCTTGTTTGGTCAGCCTGTGGGCCGCATTACCGAAGTGCTGGGTGAGGTGGATGACCCAGGCATGGAAATCGAGATTGCGGTGCGCAAGTATGGCGTGCCGCATATCTTCTCCGACGCCTGTCTCGAGCAAGCCAAGGCGCTGCCCGAAAAAGTCCGACCCGCAGACTACAAGCACCGCATTGATCTGACCGATATTCCTCTGGTCACCATTGACGGCGAAGATGCGCGCGACTTTGACGATGCCGTGTATTGCGAGCCCGCCAAGGTGGGGCGCAGCAAGGGCTGGCGTCTGCTTGTTGCGATTGCGGATGTGAGTCACTATGTGACCACAGGTAGCGCCATTGATGTGGATGCTTACGATCGCGCCACCAGCGTGTATTTCCCGCGCCGAGTGATTCCCATGCTGCCGGAAAAGCTCAGCAACGGGCTGTGCTCCTTGAACCCCGACGTCGATCGGCTGTGCATGGTCTGCGACATGCTGATCACGGCGCAAGGTGAGATTCACGCCTATCAGTTCTACCCGGCAGTCATGCATAGCCATGCGCGCTTCACCTATACCGAGGTGGCTGCAATCCTGGCCAATACACGCGGTCCTGAAGCAGCCAAGCGCAAGGAGCGCGTGCAGGATTTGCTGAATCTGTATGGCGTCTTTCAGTCCCTGCTCAAGGCTCGTGAGGCGCGCGGTGCCGTGGACTTTGAGACGACCGAGACGCAAATCGTCTGCGACGACAACGGACGCATCGAAAAAATCGTGCCACGCACTCGCAATGATGCGCACAAGTTGATTGAAGAAGCCATGCTGGCGGCGAATGTCTGCAGCGCAGATTTCATCGACCAAAGCGGGCAGCTTGGTCTGTTCCGCGTGCACGACAAGCCTTCGCTGGAAAAGCAGGAAATTCTGCGCAATTACCTCAAGGCCATGGGTGTGAGCATGAGCATCAGCGAAAACCCTTCGACCAAGGAGTTTCAGCAGATTGCCAATGCCACCAAGGACAGGCCTGACTCGCAGCAGATTCACACCATGCTGCTGCGCTCCATGATGCAGGCTTTCTATACGCCGGAAGGCTCGGGCCACTTCGGTCTGGCCTTTGAGGCTTATACCCACTTCACCAGCCCGATTCGTCGTTATCCGGACTTGCTGGTGCACCGCGTGATCAAGGCTGAGCTGAACGGCACACACTACAAGCTGCCCAGCCTGCCCACGCCGGGTGAAGCCGAAGCCAAGATGGCCAAGCGCCTCTCCTCGCGTGTGGTCGAGCCGGGGCAAAAGCCGCGCAAGCGCTCGGCGGCCAAGGAATTCCAGGCCTGGGAGGCTGCCGGCCTGCACTGCAGCGCCAACGAGCGCCGCGCCGATGAAGCCAGTCGCGATGTGGAGGCCTGGCTCAAGTGCAAATACATGCGCGAGCATCTGGGCGAGGAGTTCGCGGGCACGGTTTCCTCGGTCACGACCTTCGGAGTCTTTGTGACGCTGGATGCCATGTATGTGGAAGGGCTGGTGCATATCACCGAGCTGGGCGGCGACTACTTCCGCTTCGACGAAGCCCGGCAGGAGTTGCGTGGCGAGCGCTCGGGTGTTCGCTATGGCATCGGCGCACGAGTGCGGGTGCAGGTCAGTCGCGTGGATCTGGACGGCCGTCGCATCGACTTCCGCCTGGTTCGTGATGGCGAGGATGGCTTGGTACAAACACCACGCAGCGGTCGTGGCCAGGCCAAGGATGAGGGGCGTGGCCGTCGCGAGTCACGTGACGAACGCAGTGCGGGCGGCTATGCCGACAAGTGGAGTCGTCGCGATGCCAAGGCCAATCGTGCGCAGCGCAATGCCGCTGCGGGGCCTGCTTCTGCACCTGAGCCCGATCGCGCCAAGCAGGGCCGAAAGGCAGCCAAGAAGGCCATGCTGAAAAGCGTGAACCTGGCCGCACTGGAGGCAGAGTACGCACAAGAGCACGCCGCGCCCAAGCCTGAGCCTGTGACGGAGTCCGTGACTGCGGTGCAGCAAGCCAAGCCTCGCAAGGCGGCAGGCAGGAAAAAGGTTGCAGCTCTGCTTGCGCCTGATGCTCCGGCCATCTCTGTTGCCAAGGCTGCGGTCAAGCCCGAATCAAAATCGGTCGCAAAGCCCGCAACCAAGGTCTCAACGAAGTCTGCGGCGAAGTCGGCTCCCAAAGCCGTAAAGGTTGCTGCCAAGCCTGCGGCAGGTACCAAGGCTGCACCGGCAAGCAAAACCAGCAAGCGCAAGACCGAGCGCTGATTGCTCTCCTATCAAGAGCTGAAAGGCCTTGCCAGATAATGGCAAGGCCTTTGTTTTTTGCAGTTTATTGATTGCCCAGGCGCAGAGCCAGTGCACTGGCGCTGAATGGGAGGTTTGCTGGCCAGCAATCTGCAATGTGGCCATGGCGGAAGGCAGCCTGAGTTGCTGCCATATCGGCACTTTGACCCTGTGCCCATAGCGCTGCTATCAATCCGGCCAGCACATCGCCCGTGCCGCCCGTGGCCAGGCGGGCATTGCCGCTGGCATTGATCCAGACTTGCTGCTGTGGATTGGCAACAGCCGTGCCGGAGCCCTTGAGCAGCACCGTGCACTGAAATTTGCTGGCAAGCTGCAGGCAGGCTTGAAGGCGGTTGGCTTGTACTTGAGCGGTGCTGGTCTGCAGCAGGCGCGCGGCCTCCAGCGGGTGGGGGGTCAAGACCGTGGTCTGCTGGCGTGCAGCGCGCTGGCTCAGCTGCTGTGCCAGTGCCGGGCTGGCCGCAACGGCGTTGAGTGCGTCGGCATCCAGCACCAGTTGTGGTGCTTGTGTCAGTATGTGAGGCAACCAGGCGTGCACGGCTTCGCCGCCACCGCAGCCGCAGACCACGGTGGCCTGGCTCCAGTCCTGCGCGGCGGGTTGGCGCAACATGATTTCCGGCCAGGGCGAAGTGCCTTGCGGTGATTGCTCGTCCAGCAAGGCCAGCATGACGCGACCGGCTCCAGCGTGCAGTGCCGCCAGTGCCGCCAGCCAGGCAGCGCCCGTCATCGACAGGCCGCGCATGCCCAGGCCTTCGCCGCCGAGCACGGCCACATCGCCAAAGCTGCCTTTGTGACTGGCGTGCGGGCGTGTTCTTGAGGAGGCAAGGCCTGGGTTGCTCAGATATGCCGTGGGCTGTGCTGCAGCGACTAGGGCGGGCGAGTGCGGTACGTCGGGAGCGCTGGCAATGCCGCAGCCCAGGTCGTCCCACCAGATTTGTCCGCAGGCATCGCGGCCCTGACCGGTGAACAGGCCGGGCTGCAGGGTCAGCAAGGCAAGCGTGTGGCGTCGTTGGTCGGCGGAGATGTGGCCGGGTGCGAATTCCCTCAGATATTGACCGGTATCGGCATCGAGGCCTGAGGCAACGTCTACACAGAGTACGTTGCAGGTGCAATGCTGAACCAGGGCCAGCAACTGCAGCAGGCGCTGATCGGCAGCCGAGGTCTTGCCAAAAGTGCGCGGGCTCAGTCCTATGCCCAGCAGTGCATCAACACACAGGTCTTGTGGTCCCAGATCGACGGGGGCGTCATCGAGCCACTGCACGCCAGCCTGCAAGGCTTTGTTCCGGGAAATCTGTGCATCGGACGGAAGTTCGGCAGGTGCGCGCACTTCGCTGACCATGATTCGCGCATGGGGCAGCATGGCCCTGAGCTGAGCTGCCGCCTCAAAGCCGTCGCCGCCGTTGTTGCCAGGGCCGCAGGCAATCCAGATGCGTTGCGCGTGCGGGGCTATTGCCATTGCCAGCCTGGCGATGGCAAGGCCTGCGCGTTCCATCAGCCTGTGAGGCGGCAGGCGGTCGGCGCAAGCCTTCTCAATCTGACGTGTGGCGGCGGTGCTGAACAGTGGCCAGCCTTGACCAGCGGAAATGGAGGCGGGCGGGGTGTCGGAGGGAGAAATGCGCAGCATGGCCCGAGGATAGCCTCCGGCTGCGCATTTGTGGGTTTTTATGATTTTTGCCTTTTAATTCAATAGCCATAAGCGGTTATAGCTACGGAAATTGAAGTCAGTCGCGATTGAGCACGGCTTCGATGCCCGCGCTGATATTCAGGATGGCATCGTCGTGCAGGGCGGCATGCCAGATCATCAGGCCCATGGGGAGCTCGTTCGGGTTGTGGCACGGCAGTGACAGGGCGCAGCCGTCCAGCATATTGACCACGCTGGTATTGCGCAGCAGTAGGCCGTTGACGCGGAAAAATTCCTCGTCACGCTTGGCGTCGGCTGCGGCGTCGAAACCGTTGGTCGGGGCGACGGATGCAATCGTGGGTGCCGTGATCGGCGTGGTGGGCGAGAGCAGGGCGTCATAGCTGACTATGGCACTCTCCATCTTGGCAATCCAGCGCTTGCGCGCGGCCAGCAGATCCAGATAGTCGGCAGCGCTCATGCTCGCGCCGCGCTCTATGCGCGAGCGTACTCGGGGGTCGTAGAGCGCGGCCTTGGCGGGGTCCTGCAGATGACGCCGGTGCCAGGCATAGCTTTCGGTGGGCGAGAAGCCCCCGATGATGTTGACGCCGTCCAGCTCCTCCAGCTCGGGCAGGTCAATCCACTCGATCTGTGCGCCGCCGGCCTGCAGCTTGGCGATGCTGCGTTCGAAGGCGTTGCGCACGGCGGGCTCGATCTGATCGAAGAAGACGGGGCGTGGCACTGCCAGGCGCCACTGGCTCTGGCTGCGTTCGTCCTTGGTGACTTTGCGCTCGGCCAGAATCTCGTGCAGCAGCACGGCATCGCGCACGCTACGCGTAATGGCGCAGGCAGTGTCCAGTGTGGGCGAGAGTGGCACGGTTCCTTCGGTGGGAACCAGCCTGGCCGTGCTTTTGAAGCCAACCAGGCCATTGAGTGCAGCGGGAATGCGGATGGAGCCCCCGGTGTCCGAGCCCAGAGCCGCCCAGGCGGCGCCGCTGGCGACGGATACAGCAGCGCCTGACGAGGAGCCGCCCGGAATGCGGGCCGGCCATGTGGGCGCCAGCTGAGGATTGGCGGGGTGGCGGGCATCCAGCGCGGCGGGGGTGCCGAAATGCGGGTTCACGCCAACGCCGGAAAAAGCGAACTCGACCATATGGGTGCGGCCGATGATGGCCGCGCCTGCCGCGCGCAGGCGGGCAACGGCCGTGGCGTCTGCTCGGGCGAGGGGCGCATCCTGCAGCACCAGGGAGCTGGCGGCACTGCGCGCGCCTTGCGTGTCGAACAGATCCTTGACCGAGATGGCCAGGCCAGCCAGGGGTGTAGTGGGTGGCGTTTCTGCAGCAGCCCAGCGTGCCTCGTCAAAAAAAGTCTGGCTGAAAACGTTGGCGCACAAGGGGCTTTGCGCGGCAGCAATGCTCATTTGCATGAGGTTTGCAGCGCTTTGGCGGCCTTCGCGGATCTCAAGAGCGACGTGACTGAGGTCGAGTTGCATGGCAGTGTGCTAAAATTTTGCGGCTTTGCTAAGGGTTAGTCCGTGAGGATTGACTTGAAAAGCTCTGAAAGTGGTTGATGCGATGGCTTTTTGTGTGTTGCAGCAATTGCTTTTAAGTCGGCAAGGCAAATAGCAAACCGGCCTATTCAAGGTGTTGCGCTCGCTTTTTTTCAAGGCGGCTGCAATCGTTGGGCCGGATTTTAGACCCAACCTTTGAGGTAATTAACATGGCAGTAACAATGCGCGAGATGCTGGAAGCCGGCGTCCACTTCGGTCACCAAACTCGTTTCTGGAATCCCAAGATGGCTCCGTTCATCTTCGGTGCCCGCAACAAGATCCACATCATCAACCTGGAAAAGTCCCTGCCGATGTTCCAGGAAGCCCAGAAGTTCGCCAAGCAGCTGACTGCTAACGGCGGCACCATCCTGATGGTGGGTACAAAGCGTCAAGCCCGTGAGCTGGTGGCTGAAGAAGCCAAGCGCGCTGGCGTGCCCTTCGTTGACCAGCGCTGGCTGGGCGGCATGCTGACCAACTTCAAGACTGTCAAGACCTCCATCAAGCGTCTGAAGGACATGAAGGCTCAGCAAGAAGCCGGTCTGGAATCCATGTCCAAGAAGGAACAGCTGATGTTCGTTCGCGAACTGGAAAAGCTGGAAAAGGACATCGGCGGCATTCAGGACATGAACGGTCTGCCCGACGCCATTTTCGTGATCGACGTGGGCTTCCACAAGATCGCTATCGCTGAAGCCAAGAAGCTGGGCATTCCTCTGATCGGCGTGGTTGACACCAACCACAACCCCGATGGCATCGACTACGTGATCCCTGGTAACGACGACTCCGCCAAGGCTGTGCAGCTGTACGCCCAAGGCATTGCCGACGCAATCCTGGAAGGCCGTGAAGCTCGTCTGAACGACGTGGTGAAGGCCGCTGCCGGTGAGAACGGCGACGAGTTCGTGGAAGTGGAAGAATCCGCCGCCTAAGCGAAGTCCGGCTGCGCGACCGCATCGCGAGAAAAAGCGGGGCTCTAGGTAGCCCCGTTTTTTTAGCCGGAATCCTGTAACGAATCGAACTGATACTGGAGAAATACGATGGCAATTACTGCAAGCATGGTCGCCGAACTGCGCGCCAAGACCGACGCCCCCATGATGGAATGCAAGAAGGCTCTGACCGAAGCTGATGGCGATATGGCCAAGGCTGAAGAGCTGCTGCGCGTCAAGCTGGGTACCAAGGCTGGCAAGGCCGCTTCCCGCGTGACTGCTGAAGGCGTTGTGGCTGCTTTCATCGACGGCGGCAAGGGTGGCCTGATCGAAGTGAACAGCGAAACCGACTTCGTGTCCAAGAACGACAGCTTCCTGGCCATGGCCAATGCCGCTGCCAAGCTGGTCGCCGAGCACAATCCCGCTGACCTGGACGCTCTGGGCGCCCTGGCCTACGAGCAAGACGGCTACGGCCCCACTCTGGAAGACGTGCGCAAGGGTCTGATCGGCAAGATCGGCGAAAACATGTCTTTCCGTCGCTTCAAGGCTTTCAGCGGCGCTGGCCTGGCTGCCTACGTGCACGGCACCCGCATTGGCGTGGTGGTCGAGTTCGACGGCGACGCTGCTGCTGCCAAGGACGTGGCAATGCACGTGGCTGCCATGAAGCCCGTGGCTCTGACTTCCGCTGACGTGCCTGCTGATCTGATCGCCAAGGAACGCGCTGTGGCCGAAGGCAAGGCAGCCGAATCCGGCAAGCCTGCCGACATCGTTTCCAAGATGGTGGAAGGCTCCGTGCAGAAGTACCTGAAGGAAGTGTCCCTGGCTGACCAGGTCTTCGTGAAGGCTGCTGACGGCAAGCAAACCGTGGCTCAGATGCTCAAGGCTGCCAACACCAATGTGAAGGCGTTCACGATGTATGTCGTGGGTGAAGGCATTGAGAAGAAGACTGACGACTTCGCCGCTGAAGTGGCTGCCCAGGTGGCAGCAGCCAAGGCTGGTGCTTAAACCTAAGCCTTAGCAACAATCGCGGCCTAGAGCCGCGATTGATTTATTCCCCCTCCCGTTTTCATACTCATTCAACTTCCATCGGAGAAACACCATGTCCAACGCCATTCCAGCCCACAAGCGCATCTTGCTCAAGCTGTCGGGGGAGGCGTTAATGGGAGATGACCAGTTCGGCATCAACCGTGCAACCATCGAGCGCATGGTGGCTGAGATCGTGGAAGTGACCAAGGTGGGTGTGCAGGTTGCCGTGGTGATCGGCGGCGGCAACATCTTCCGCGGCGTGGCGGGCGGCTCGGTCGGCATGGACCGTGCGACTGCCGACTATATGGGCATGCTGGCCACGGTGATGAATGCCCTGGCTCTGGCAGATGCCATGGACAAGCAGGGCCTGACGGCGCGCGTGATGTCGGCCATCGGTATCGAGCAGGTGGTCGAGCCCTATGTGCGCCCCAAGGCGCTGCAGTACCTGGAAGAGGGCAAGGTCGTGGTGTTCGCTGCCGGTACGGGCAATCCCTTCTTCACCACCGACACGGCCGCTGCGCTGCGTGGTGCTGAAATCGGCGCCGAAGTCGTGCTCAAGGCCACCAAGGTGGATGGCGTGTACACGGCTGACCCGGTCAAGGATCCTTCGGCCACACGCTACGACAAGCTGGCTTTCGATGAGGCCATCTCGCGCAATCTGGGCATCATGGATGCCACGGCTTTCGCGCTGTGCCGCGACCAGAAGCTGCCGATTCGCGTGTTCTCCATCGTCAAGCCCGGCGCACTCAAGCGCGTGGTCATGGGTGAAGACGAAGGCACTCTGGTGTACGCTTGAGCGTTTTGCCGCCACATGCCCGCAAAGGAACAAGAACATGACGATCGCTGAAATCAAAAAGAACACCGAAACCAAGATGGGTCAGTCCATCGAGGCTCTGAAGAACAATCTGGCTCGCGTGCGTACCGGCCGTGCGAATCCCGCGCTGCTGGATGCCATTCATGTCGAGTACTACGGCTCCATGGTGCCTCTGTCCCAGGTGGCCAATGTGTCTTTGCTGGATTCCCGCACCATCAGCGTGCAGCCTTGGGAAAAGAACATGGCTGCCAAGGTGGAAAAGGCCATTCGCGAGAGCGATCTGGGTCTGAATCCCGCTTCCATGGGCGATCTGATTCGCGTGCCCATGCCTCCCATGAGCGAAGAGCGCCGCAAGGAAATGACCAAGCTGGCGCGCAACGAAGGCGAGAACGCCAAGATTGCCGTTCGCAACCTGCGTCGCGATGCCAATGAAGGCGTGAAGAAGCTGGTCAAGGACAAGGAAGCCTCTGAAGACGATCAGAAGCGCTCCGAAGCCGAAATCCAGAAGATCACCGACAAGCATATTGCCGAGGTCGATACGCTGGTGGCGGCCAAGGAACAGGACATCATGGCGGTCTGAGTCTTTCCAAAGGACTTGCACTTTTGACATCCAAGAAAAACGGCGCGGTTCCGCGCCATATCGCCGTCATCATGGACGGTAACGGGCGGTGGGCCAAGCGCCGTCTGCTTCCACGTCTTGCCGGTCACAAGCAGGGGGTGGAGTCCCTGCGCCGCTGCGCTCGCGCCTGCGTCGAGCGTGGCGTGCAGGTGCTCACTGTGTTTGCGTTTTCCTCCGAGAACTGGAACCGGCCTCAGGAAGAGGTCTCGGGCCTCATGAGCCTGCTGGCCAATGCCCTGGCCAAGGAAGTCGCTCAACTCAGCCGCGACGGCGTGCGCCTGTACTTTGTCGGCGACCGTCAGGGGCTGAGCGACAAGGTTCGGGAAGGCTTGGCAGAGGCCGAGCGCATCACCGCTCACAACACGCGTCTGGTTCTCAACGTCTGCTTCAACTACGGTGGCCGCTGGGATATAGCCCAGGCTGCACAGAAGCTGGTGGCCCAGGGGCTGGAGCTGACTCCCGAGAATCTGGACAGGGCCATGGCCTTGGCCCATGTGCCGGATCCGGATCTCATGATCCGCACCGGTGGCGAGACCCGCATCAGCAATTTCCTGCTCTGGCAGGCTGCTTATACAGAGCTTTTTTTCAGCAATGCCCTGTGGCCTGATTTCGACGAGGCGGCTCTTGACGAGGCCATTGCCGTGTTTGGCGGTCGTGAGCGCCGCTTCGGCCAGACTTCCGAGCAGATTCAACCATCATCCACCGTCACCTTGACGGTTTAACCATAAGAGGTGCCATGCTCAAGCAGCGCGTCATTACCGCCTTGATTTTGCTGGCCATTTTGCTGCCGGCACTGTTTTATACGGCCAGCACCGTGCCCTTTGCCGCACTGATGCTGTTGTTCATGGCGGCTGGTGCCTGGGAGTGGGGGCGACTCAATGGTTTTGGACAGGCAGGCTCACTGGGCCTGGGTGCTGTCTGTACGGCGCTGTGCGCCGGCTCCTGGTGGGCCGGCTGGGTGGATCAGCCTCTGCACACGGTGTGGCTGATTGCAGGTTCCCTCTGGGTGCTGGGGGGCGTTTTGCTGCTGCGCGCTGGCGTGGCGGGCTGGCCGCATATTCCGGCTGCAGTTCGTCTGGTCGGCGGCGTGCTGGCATTGTGGCTGGCCTGGCTGGCCGTGGTGCAGGCGCGCAATATCGGCATCAACTTCCTGCTGTCGGTGCTGGTGCTGGTCTGGGTGGCTGATGTCTTCGCCTATTTTGCAGGCCGCACTTTCGGCCTGAAATTCACCAGGAACAAGCTTGCTCCTTCCATCAGTCCCGGCAAGAGCTGGGAAGGTGTCTGGGGCGGCATGCTGGGGGTGATTGTGCTGGCTCTGGTCTGGAGCTGGGCAGATCGTCACTACGGCGCTGGTGTTCCCAGTTTCTATTCGGTGCTGCAGTCGCGCGGACTTTGGTTCCTGCTGCTGGCTGCAGTGTTTATGGCTGCGATGAGTGTGGTGGGCGACCTGGTCGAATCCCTCATCAAGCGCAGCGTCGGTGTCAAGGACAGCAGCGGCTTGCTGCCCGGCCATGGTGGTGTCCTGGATCGCATTGATGCCCTCCTGCCCACACTGCCGTTGGCGATGATGCTCTCATCCTTTGTGCATCCATGAAGCAGAAAATCACGGTTCTGGGTTCTACCGGTTCCATCGGAACCAATACCCTGGATGTGGTGGCGCGCCACCCTGAACAATACGAAATCTTCGCGCTGAGTGCAGCCACGCAGGTGGATCTGATGCTCAGGCAATGCGCGCAGTTCAAGCCACAGTTCGCTGTGATGGCCAGTGCGCCTCATGCTCGTCAACTGGCTGAGGCAATCAAGCAAAACGGGCTTCAGACACAGGTTCTCCAGGAGCGGGATGCTCTTGAAGTGATTGCGTCCCACCCTGATGTGGATGCCGTCATGGGGGCGATTGTCGGAGCGGCCGGTCTGGCGCCCTGTCTGGCGGCCGCCAGGGCCGGCAAGCGTCTGCTGCTGGCCAACAAGGAGGCCCTGGTGGTGGGCGGCGCGCTGTTCATGGACACGGTCAAGCGTCATGGTGCCACCTTGCTGCCCATCGACAGCGAGCACTCGGCCATCTTCCAGTGCCTGCCCGAAGACAGCAGCACCTGGGCTGATCGCGTCGACTCCTTGCTGTTGACGGCATCGGGCGGTCCGTTCCGCCAGCGCGATCCGGCGACACTGTCCGAAATCACGCCCGAGCAGGCTTGCTCGCATCCCAATTTTTCCATGGGACGCAAGATCTCGGTGGACTCGGCCACCATGATGAACAAGGCGCTGGAGGTGATCGAGGCGCGCTGGCTGTTCGATATGGCGCCCGAGAAAATCAAGGTGGTGATCCATCCCCAGCAGATCGTGCATTCCATGGTGCAGTTCAAGGATGCGTCCGTGCTCGCCCAGCTGGGAACGCCCGATATGCGTGTGCCGATTGCCTGTGGTCTGGCCTGGCCCGAGCGCATCGAGAGCGGCGCACCTGTGCTGGATTTCGCCAAGCTGGCGGCGCTGACCTTCGAGGAGGCGGATGCGTATCGCTTTCCGGGCCTGCATCTGTCCTGGCAGGCGCTGCGCGCGCCCGAGGGCACGACCACGGTGCTCAACGCAGCGAACGAAGTGGCTGTCGCCGCATTCCTGGAGCGTCGGCTGTCATTTGACCGCATTCATGCCGTCAATCTGCAGACGCTGGAATCCGTGCAACCCGGTGTCGTTGGCAGTCTGGATGAGTTGATGGCGCTCGATGAGCGAGCGCGCGAGCGTGCGGCTGACATAGCCAGGCAGTGGGCGCGCTGATCTGGCGTCGAGTTTGGTGGCTTGAGGGCTTGCGGTTGAACTTGCGGCCTGCTGCGCACTCCAAGCATTGATTGGCATTAAGGAGTTTCAGGTGTTGCTGACGGTTGTGGCTTTCATCGTGGCGCTCGGCGTTCTGATTGCGGTGCATGAGTGGGGCCACTATCGCGTTGCCGTGGCCTGTGGCGTCAAGGTGTTGCGTTACTCCGTGGGCTTTGGCAAGCCGCTGTTGCGCTGGGTCGGCAAGAAGTCGGGCACCGAATATGTGATCGCGGCGCTGCCTCTGGGCGGCTATGTGCGCATGCTTGACGAACGTGAGGGTGAGGTCAGACCCGAGGAAAAACATCTGGCCTTCAACAATCAGCCCTTGCGCTCACGTGCAGCGATTGTTGCTGCGGGACCGGTGGCCAATCTGGTGCTGGCCGTGGCGCTGCTGGCGGTGGTCAACTGGGTGGGGACCAACGAGCCGGCAGCCCGGCTTGCGGCTCCTCCGGAAGGCACGTTGCTGCATCAGGCCGGTATTCAAAGTGGCGACTGGGTGCAGCGTGCCTCTGTGGGTGGCAAGGAATGGCAGCCTGTGCGTGCCCTGGGTGATTTGCGCTGGCTGGTGACGACAGCTGCCATTGAAGGTGAAACCTTGCAGCTGGAGGTGGCGGCGCAAGAGCACGGCGTGGCGCGTGTCGTGCCACTCGATCTCGCTTCTTTGCAACAAAAGGAACCGGATGCAGCTTTCTTTGACAAGGTCGGGCTGCAGGGTGCCTGGAGTCGTCCGGTCATAGAAGAGGTTGTTGCGGGTGGCCCAGCGGAAAAGGCGGGTCTGCAAAAAGGCGATGTGCTGCTCAGCATCGATGGCCAGGCAGTTCAGGATGGCGCTCAGGCGCGTGCCGCGATTCGTGCCTCGGGTGCATCGGGTCGAGTCGAGCCGCAGGCCTGGGCGGTGGAGCGTGCGGGCCGGCGTCTGAACCTGCGAGTGCAGCCGGAAATAGTACCTGGCAAGGATGGACAAGCTGCAACTGCACGTGTGAACGCCTTTATTGGCAGCCAGCACGAGATGGTGCTGGTGCGCCATGGCTTTCTGGATGGCTTGATCGCCGGTGTGCACAAGACCTGGGAGCTGTCCTCCATGACGCTGCGCATGATGGGGCGCATGCTGATCGGTCAGGCCTCGCTCAAGAATATCAGCGGTCCTTTGACGATCGCAGACTATGCAGGCAAGTCCGCCAGCATGGGGCTGGTGCAATACCTGTCGTTCCTCGCGCTGATCAGCATCAGCCTGGGCGTTCTCAACCTGCTACCATTGCCCGTTCTGGATGGTGGGCACCTGATGTATTATCTTTGGGAAGGTTTGACGGGGCGCAGTGTCTCTGATGTCTGGGCTGAAAGACTGCAGCGTGCAGGCGTCGCAGTCATATTGCTGATGATGTCAGTCGCCTTTTTCAACGATATCAACCGGCTCTGGGGCTAATTTTTACCGCTACGGTAGGCCGCATTCGCGGCGATTTCCACTCATGAAAAAACATTTCAATCGCTTGGGCGTGCGCTCTGCAACTGCCCTGGCTGCTATGGTTTTAGCTGCGCAAGCGGCATGGGCATTGGAGCCCTTCAAAGTTCAAGATATCCGCGTCGAGGGTTTGCAGCGAGTGGAGCCCGGTACGGTGTTCGCCTCCATGCCTTTGCGCGTGGGCGACGACTACAACGACGAAAAGGGCGCGGCTGCCATTCGTTCGTTGTTTGCTCTGGGTCTGTTCAAGGACGTGCGCCTCGAAGCCAATGGCAATGTGCTGGTGGTGGTTGTGGAAGAGCGCCCAACCATTGCCGAGGTGAACTTTGCCGGCACCAAGGAGTTCGACAAGGACACTCTGCTCAAGGCCATGCGTGACGTGGGCCTGGCCGATGGCCGCCCTTTCGACAAGGCACTGGCTGATCGCGCAGAGCAAGAACTCAAGCGCCAGTACATCAACCGCAGTCTGTATGGCGCTGAAGTGGTGACCACGGTGACGCCTATCGAGCGCAACCGAGTGAACCTGACCTTCACCGTCTCCGAAGGCGAGCCGGCCAAGATCAACGAAATCCACATTGTGGGCAACAAGGCCTTCAAGGAATCGACGCTCAAGGACCTGTTCGACCAGGACACTGGCAACTGGATGAGCTGGTACACCAAGTCTGACCGCTACGCTCGCAACAAGCTCAATGCCGACCTGGAGTCTCTGCGCTCCTACTATCTGCAGCGAGGCTACCTGGAGTTCCGTGTGGAGTCCACCCAGGTCGCCATCTCTCCGGACAAGCAAAGCATCGGCCTGACCGTGAATATTCACGAAGGCAATCAGTATGTGGTCTCTGGCGTGAAGCTCGAAGGCAACTACCTGGACCGTGACGACGAGTTCAAATCGCTGGTCAAGATCAAGCCAGGTGAGCCCTATAACGCCGATCAGGTTTCCGAGACCGTCAAGGCTTTTACCGACTATTACAGCAATTTCGGTTTTGCCTTCGCCAAGGTGGAGGCCGTGCCCGAAATCGATCGCGCCAACAATCGTGTGGCCATCGTGTTGCAAGCACAGCCTTCGCGTCGCGCCTACGTCCGTCGCATCAGTGTCAGCGGCAACAACAAGACCCGCGACGAAGTGATTCGTCGCGAGTTCCGTCAGTTCGAAGCCTCCTGGTATGACGGCCAGAAGATCAAGCTGTCGCGCGACCGTGTGGATCGTCTGGGCTTCTTCACCCAGGTCGACATTGAAACCCAGGAAGTGCCCGGCTCTCCCGATCAGGTCGATCTGATGATCAATGTGGTTGAGAAGCCCACAGGCTCGATCCAGCTGGGCGCAGGTTTTTCCAGCGCTGAAAAGGTCTCGCTGTCCTTCGGCATCAAGCAGGAAAACGTGTTCGGCTCGGGCAACTACCTGGGTCTGGACGTCAACACCAGCAAGTACAACCGCACCATGGTGGTGTCGACAACCAATCCGTACTTCACGGATACCGGTATCTCGCGCACCTATGACCTGTACTACCGCACCATTCGCCCCTACTATGACGATGGCGCCTACAAGATCATCACCAAGGGTGCCAGCGTGCGCTTCGGTGTGCCCTTCAGTGAAGTGGACACCATCTTCTTCGGTGCCGGTGTTGAAGGCAATGAGATCAAGCCTGGCACCTATATGCCGGCGGTCTACAACGAGTATTGCGGTGGTCTGCCTGGCCAGAACATAGGCTGCTCCAAGACCGGTATCCCTCTGACTCTGGGATGGTCTCGTGATAACCGCGACAGTGCCCTGGCACCCAATGCCGGTCGCTATCAGCGTGTGAATCTGGAAGCCTCGTTCATGAGCGATATGCGCTATGCGAAGGCCAACTACCAGATTCAGCAATATATTCCGCTGAACAAGAAGTACACGATTGCCCTGAACGGCGAGCTGGGCTGGGGCAAGGGCCTGGGCGGCAATCCCTATCCCATCTTCAAGAATTTCTACTCGGGTGGTCTGGGCTCGGTGCGTGGCTTCGAGCAGGGCTCTCTGGGGCGTCGTGACACGGTGAATACCAATCTGGCCTTGGGCGGCACGCGCAAGCTGACCTTGAATGGCGAATTCATGGTCCCGTTCCCAGGTGCCGGTAATGACAGAACACTGCGTCTGTTCGGCTTTGTGGACGTGGGTAATGTGTGGGCGGAAGGTGAAAGCATGGATCTGGGAACCTTGCGTGCTTCCACCGGTGTCGGTATTAGTTGGATTTCGCCGCTGGGTCCTCTGCGTTTGGCGTATGCTCAGCCAATCCGTAAGGAAACCGGCGATAGAATCCAGAAACTGCAATTCCAAATCGGAACATCTTTCTAATGAAATCTCTCTCTAGCCATCTTTCTTTGGCTGTGCTGCTTGGCGCCATGGCCGTCTCTGCGCATGCACAGGAATTCAAGGCCGGTTTTGTGAACACGGATCGTATCTTCCGTGAGGCATCCGCTGCCAAGGCTGCCCAAGCCAAGCTTGAGCAGGAGTTTTCTAAGCGTGAAAAGGATTTGGTCGATCAGGGCAATTCCTTGAAGAGCGCCTCGGACAAGTTCGAGCGTGAAGCTACCACCATGTCCGAGAGCCAGCGTGCTTCGCGCCAGCGTCAGCTGGTGGATCAGGATCGTGAATTCCAGCGCAAGCGCCGTGAATTTCAGGAAGATCTGAACGCACGCAAGAACGAAGAACTGGCCACCGTGCTGGATCGTGCGAACAAGGTTGTCAAGCAAGTGGCCGAGACTGAAAAGTACGACGTCATCCTGCAAGAGGCCGTGTATATCAACCCCAAGTTCGATATCACCGACAAGGTCATCAAGGCCCTGAACGGCACAAAGTAATCCCAAGGATACTTTTGTGAGCGTTCTATTGGGACAGATTCTCGATGCGCTCGGAGGAGAACTGGTGGGTGGCGAGCGCGAGATGCCTATCTCGCGCATCGCTCCACTGGACTCTGCGGGCCACGGTGATCTGAGCTTTTTAAGCAATCCCCGCTATCGCCAGCAACTGGCCGCCTCACAGGCGGCCTGTGTCATTGTGGCGCCGACGATGCGTGATGAAGCGGCGCAGCGTGGCGCCTGCATTGTCGCGGCCGATCCTTATGCCTATTTCGCGCGTGCCACCCAGTGGTGGAAGGCGCATCAGCAGGGCGGCAGGCCGCGCGGCATCCATGCGAGTGCGGTGGTGGATGCCACTGCCCAGGTGCATGAAAGTGCCTATGTGGGGCCGCAATGTGTGGTGGAGGCAGGCGCGGTCATCGGTGCCGATACGGTGCTGAAATCGCGCGTCACCATCAGCCAGGGCTGTGTGCTGGGCGAGCGCTGCATTCTGCATCCCGGTGTGGTCATCGGTGCCGACGGCTTCGGCTTCGCGCCCTCGGCGGGCCAATGGGAAAAGATAGAGCAGCTGGGGGCCGTGCGCATCGGCAACGACGTGGAAATCGGTGCCAACACCTGCGTGGATCGTGGGGCACTTGATGACACCGTCATTGAAGATGGCGTCAAGATCGATAATCTGGTGCAGATTGCCCACAATGTGCACATTGGTGCGCATACGGTGATTGCCGGCAATACCGGTATTGCCGGCAGTGCGCGTATCGGCAAGCGCTGCCAGATTGGTGGAGCTGCCAATATTCTGGGGCATTTGACGATTGCGGATGGCACGGTGATTTCGCCGACCTCCATGGTCACTCGCTCCTTGCCCAAGGCAGGTTTTTATACAGGCATCTTTCCGTTGCAAGAGAACGAGCAATGGGAAAAGAACGCTGCAACCTTCAGGCAGTTGTACACGCTCCGGGAGCGGGTCAAGAAGCTTGAACAAGCGCTGGCAGAGGGCCGGCAAAGCAACAACGGAAATTGATGATGGATATTCAAGAAATTCTCAAGCAACTGCCTCACCGCTACCCCTTTCTTCTGGTGGACCGGGTGCTGGAGCTTGAGCGCAACACGCGCATCAAGGCGATCAAGAACGTCACGTTCAACGAGCCGTTCTTCACCGGGCATTTCCCCGGTCGTCCGGTCATGCCCGGCGTGCTGATTCTTGAAGCTCTGGCCCAGGCTGCCGGCCTGCTGGCCTTCGACGCCATGGGCCAGGTGCCCGATGAAAACAATATCTACTACTTCGTGGGCATCGACTCGGCTCGCTTCAAGCGCCCTGTGGTGCCGGGAGACCAACTGGCCCTGGAGATCACTATCGATCGCGTGCGCGGCGGCATCTGGAAGTTCAACGCCGTCGCCAGCGTGGATGGCGAAGTGGCCGCTGAAGCTCAGCTGATGTGCACCATGCGTCACGTGGGATAAGCGTTGATGGCGGCTGTGAGCTTGATTCATCCCACCGCCGTGGTGGACCCTGCGGCCCAGCTTGACACCTCGGTGTCGGTGGGGCCGTATGCCGTCATCGGCCCCAGGGTGCGCATTGGCGCCGGCAGCAAGGTGGGCGCGCATTGCGTGATCGAAGGCGACACCACCATTGGTGAAGGCAACCACATCTTCCAGTTCGCGTCGCTGGGTGCGCAGCCTCAGGACAAGAAGTACGCGGGCGAGCCCACGCGTCTGGTGATCGGCGATCGCAACACGGTGCGCGAGTTCTGTACCTTCAACACGGGCACCACGCAGGATCGCGGCGAGACGACCATCGGCAATGACAACTGGATCATGGCCTATGTGCATATCGCGCATGACTGCATCATTGGCAACCAGACCACGCTGGCCAACAACACCACGCTGGCAGGCCATGTGCATGTCGGCGACTGGGTGACGATTGGCGGCCTGACCGGTGTGCTGCAGCGCATGCGCATAGGTGCACATGCCATGGTGGGCTTTCAGGCCCATGTGAACAAGGATGTGCCGCCCTTCATGACGGTGGATGGCAATCCGCTGGCTGCTCGCAGCGTGAATCTGATCGGTCTCAAGCGTCGTGGCTTCTCGGATGCGCGCATTGCTGCCGTGCGTGAAATGCACAAGCTGCTGTACCGCCAGGGTCTGACGCTGGAACATGCCATTGCGGCCATGGATGCGATCAAGTCGGCAACGCCTGAAGCCGTGCAGGACGTGGACTTCATGCAGTCCTTTCTGGCATCGGCAAGCAACGGCATTACACGTTGATAGCGACTCGCGCTGTCCCTATCTGAGTTTGAGACGTGAATAGCTCTGAAATGACTAATAAGCAAGCGCAAGCCGCTCCAGATTCCATAGCGCCCAGCATTGCCATGGTGGCAGGCGAAGCCTCGGGCGATCTGCTGGCTTCGCTGTTGCTGGACGGTCTTCGTCAGCGCTGGCCCGATGCGAGCTCCATGGGCATAGGCGGCGACAGAATGCAGGAGCGCGGCTTTGACGCCTGGTGGCAGTCAGAGCGCCTGGCCGTGCATGGTTACAGCTGGGAAGTGCTGGCGCGCGTGGCCGAGTTGCTCGGTATTCGCAAAAAGCTGCGCCAGCGCCTGATTGCGCATCCACCCTCGGTCTTCGTCGGTGTGGATGCCCCCGACTTCAACCTGGGGCTGGAAACCGGCTTGCGTGAAGCCGGCATCAAGACCGTGCACTTTGTCTGTCCGTCGATCTGGGCCTGGCGTGCCGATCGCGTGGAGAAAATCCGTCGCGCCGCCGACCATGTGCTGTGCATCTTCCCGTTCGAGCCCGAACTGCTGGCCCAGCATGGCATCGAAGCCACCTACGTCGGTCATCCGCTGGCGCAGGTGATTCCGCTGCACCCCGATAGAGCGGCCGCGCGTGCGCGCCTGGGCCTGGCCGAAGAGGGGCTGGTGCTGGCCTTGCTGCCCGGCAGCCGCCGCTCCGAGGTGCGCTACATTGCCTCAGGCTTTTTCAAGGCGGCGGCGCTGGTCCAGAAGGCGTTGCCTCAGACCCGGATCGTGGTGCCGGCCGTGCCTTCGTTGTACGAAGAGGTGCAGCGCATTGCGGCCGAGGCCGGCATGCAGGGCAAATGCCTCATCGTCAAGGGCCAGTCCCACGATGTGCTGGCAGCCTGCGACTGCACGCTGATTGCCAGCGGCACCGCCACGCTGGAGGCGGCGCTCTACAAGCGCCCCATGGTCATCAGCTACAGCATGCATCCCTGGAGCTGGCGCCTGATGAAGCGCAAACAGCTGCAGCCCTGGGTGGGCCTGCCCAATATTCTGTGCGGCGATTTTGTCGTGCCCGAGCTGCTGCAGGATGCGGCAACACCCGAGGCGCTGGCCCAGGCCGCACTGGGCTGGCTCAGAGCCAGCCAGGATTCTCCTGCCACCATTGAAGCGCTGGTTGAGCGCTTCACCGCGCTACATCACGAACTGCGCCGCGATACCGCCGAACTGGCTGCCCATGCGATCCAAAAAATCATTGCCACCCCCGCTGCTTGAGCAAGGCTGCCTGCCCTGGCATCCGCCCGGGCTGGTTGCCGGGGTGGATGAGGCAGGGCGCGGCCCGCTGGCCGGTCCGGTGGTGGCTGCCGCCGTCATCCTGGACGATCTGAAGCCCATTGCCGGGCTTAACGACTCCAAGAAGCTCACGGCCAACCGCCGCGAGGTGCTCTACGACGAGATCCGTGCCAAGGCGCTGTGCTTTTGCGTAGCCCAGGCTTCGGTGCAGGAGATCGACGAGATCAACATCCTCAAGGCCACGCTGCTGGCCATGCGTCGCGCCGTGATGGGCCTGCGTCTCAAGCCCGTGCTGGTGCTGGTGGACGGCAACCAGCTGCCGCAGATCGATGTGCAGGCCGAGGCCATCGTCAAGGGGGACTCGCTGGTGCAGGCCATTTCCGCAGCTTCGATCCTGGCCAAGGTCACGCGTGACCGCTGGTGCGAACGCCTGGATGCCCAGTACCCGCAGTACGGCTTTGCCGGACATAAGGGCTATGGCACGGCCGCGCATCTGCAGGCCTTGCGCGCCCATGGTGCGACGGCAGAGCACAGGCGCTCCTTTGCGCCCGTGGCCCAGGTGCTGCAAGCCGGCCAGGTGTGTGCAGGCGGCATGGCGCAGCCTGTGCTGTGCGAGACCGGGCTGTCGGGTGTGACGTCCAGCCTGCTGATGTCGCAGGCATCGCTCTACGTCTGATGCGCGCCTGATCGACATTGTCTGCATTCCCGAGTGTGGCGCAGGGCCGCTTCGGGCGTTCTATCTTCTTGTTTCAAGCCCGGCCAGGCGCTTGCATGCCGGGTTTTTGTTTTTTCTCAGAGGTCGACATGGCTGCACGCCCCCAGGTCACGGACATTCATTCGCGCGACAACGCTTTCGTCAAGGAGCTGCGTCGTCTGTCCCAGGACAGCACGGCCTATCGTAAACAGGGGCAGGTCTGGCTTGAAGGCGATCATCTTTGCCGTGCGGCCCTGGTGCGGGGTCTGAAACCAAAGCTTGCCGTTTTTGCGCAGTCTTTCTGGCCTCAGGCGCCCGAGGAGTGGGTGCAGGCTGCCGGCAAGGTCGTGGTGCTGGCAGATGCCTTGTTCGACGAGATCAGCGCTCTGGAATCTCCTGCCCGCATGGGCTATGTGATGGACTGGGATGCGGGTGTGCAGGTGCAGCCGGGCGTTGCCACCGTGGTGCTGGACCGCGTCCAGGATGCCGGCAATGTGGGCAGCATCCTGCGCAGCGCGTCGGCCTTCGGCTTCACCCAGATCGTGGCGCTCAAGGGCACGGCCGCGCTGTGGAGCCAGAAAGTGCTGCGCGCTGGAATGGGTGCTCACTTCGGTCTGCATCTGGTCGAGGCTGCCTCGGTCGAGGATGTGCAAGCCCTGCAGGTGCCCCTGGTAGTGACCAGCTCCCATCAGGGGACATTGATCCATGAGGCCGACCTGCCATGGCCCTGTGCCTGGGCCATGGGCCATGAAGGGCAGGGTGTGGGCGATGCGCTGATGGAGATGGCGAGCCACCGCATCAGCATTGCACAGCCCGGGGGTGAGGAGTCACTCAATGTGGCCGCTGCCGCCGCGATCTGCCTGCATGCGAGTAGCGTAAGCATGCTACGCCGTAGAGGGTAATCCCGGGGCGCTTCAAAGGGGTGAAGCGGACAGAGCCTATAATGGGCGGCTTTCAAGCATTCCTTCATACGCCTAGCGACGCTTCCTCGCCATTCCCTGCAGACACAAATGTCCCAGCGCACATGCCGGGGCTTCGTTGGGCGTAACCGTAATTAAAAAACCGGAGAACCCAGTGCTTTTGTCTCTCAAGGGAAATTTCCCATCCGCCATTCTGGCGCTCGCAGACGGCACGGTCTTTATTGGCAACTCGATTGGTGCGCAAGGCACCACTGTTGGTGAAGTCGTTTTCAACACTTCGCTGACCGGCTACCAGGAAATCCTCACAGACCCCAGCTATTGCCAGCAGATCGTGACGCTCACGTATCCGCACATCGGCAACTACGGTGTCAATCCTGAAGACGTCGAAGCTGACAAGATCCATGCCGCAGGTCTCATCATCAAGAACCTGCCTTTGCTGGCCAGCAACTTCCGAAGCACCCAGACGCTGTCCGAGTACCTGACCGAAGGTAAGACCGTCGCCATCGCCAACATCGACACCCGCAAGCTCACGCGACTGCTGCGTGATCAGGGCGCGCAGAACGGCGCAATCGTGGGTCTGGCCGCTGGTGAAGAAGTCACCCAGGCCAGGATCGACGAGGCCATCGCTGCCGCCAAGGCTGCCCCCAGCATGAAGGGTCTGGATCTGGCCAAGGTCGTGTCCACCGACAAGTCCTACCCATGGACCGAGGCCGAGTGGACGCTGGGCGAAGGCTACGGCAAGCTCGAATCGCCCAAGTTCAAGGTTGTGGCCTATGACTTTGGCGTGAAGAAGAACATTCTGCGCATGCTGGCCGAGCGCGGTTGCGACGTGACCGTCGTGCCCGCACAGACTCCAGCCAAGGATGTGTTGGCTCTGAATCCGGACGGCGTGTTCCTGTCCAACGGCCCTGGCGACCCCGCGCCTTGCGACTACGCCATTGCCGCCGTGCAAGAGATCATGGCAGCCAAGATGCCGGTGTTCGGTATCTGCCTGGGCCACCAGATCATGGCTCTGGCCTCCGGTGCCAAGACCTTCAAGATGCAAAACAGCCATCACGGTGCCAACCACCCCGTCAAGGACCTGGACACCGGCCACGTCAGCATCACCAGCCAGAACCACGGTTTTGCGGTGGAGCTGGAGTCGCTGCCCGCCAATGCCCGCGCCACGCACATCAGCCTGTTTGACGGCACGCTGCAAGGTCTGGAGCGTACCGATGTGCCTGCCTTCTGCTTCCAGGGTCACCCCGAAGCATCGCCCGGCCCCAACGATATCGGCTATCTGTTTGACCGCTTCACAGCGCTGATGGAGAAACACAAAAATGCCTAAGCGCAACGACCTAAAAAGCATTCTGATCATTGGCGCCGGTCCCATCGTGATCGGTCAGGCCTGCGAGTTTGACTACTCCGGCGTGCAGGCCTGCAAGGCGCTGCGCGAAGAGGGTTACAAGGTCATCCTGATCAACAGCAACCCTGCCACGATCATGACCGACCCGGCCACGGCCGACGTCACCTACATCGAGCCCATTACCTGGCAGACGGTCGAGAAGATCATCGCCAAGGAACGCCCCGATGCCATCCTGCCCACCATGGGCGGCCAGACCGCGCTGAACTGCGCACTGGACCTGTGGAAGAACGGCGTGCTGGACAAGTACAAGGTCGAGCTGATCGGCGCCAAGCCCGAAGCCATCGACAAGGCCGAAGACCGTCTGAAGTTCAAGGACGCCATGACCAAGATCGGTCTGGGCTCCGCGCGCTCCGGCATCGCCCACTCCATGGACGAAGCCTGGGCCGTGCAAAAGCAGATGGGCTTTCCCACCGTCATTCGCCCCAGCTTCACGCTGGGCGGCACTGGCGGCGGCATTGCCTACAACCCCGAGGAATTTGAAACCATCTGCAAGCGCGGTCTGGAGGCTTCGCCTACCAACGAACTGCTGATCGAGGAATCCCTGCTGGGCTGGAAAGAGTACGAGATGGAAGTGGTGCGCGACACCGCCGACAACTGCATCATCGTCTGCTCCATCGAAAACCTGGACCCCATGGGCGTGCACACCGGTGACTCCATCACCGTGGCGCCGGCCCAGACACTGACCGACAAGGAATACCAGATCATGCGTAATGCATCTCTGGCCGTTCTGCGCGAAATCGGTGTGGACACGGGCGGCTCCAACGTGCAGTTCTCGGTGAATCCCAAGGACGGTCGCATGATCGTCATCGAGATGAACCCCCGCGTCTCGCGTTCCTCGGCACTGGCTTCCAAGGCCACGGGCTTCCCCATCGCCAAGATCGCGGCCAAGCTGGCCGTGGGCTTCACGCTGGACGAGCTCAAGAACGAAATCACCGGCGGCAAGACCCCCGCTTCGTTCGAGCCCTCGATCGACTACGTGGTCACCAAGATCCCGCGTTTCGCCTTCGAGAAGTTCCCTGCTGCCGACAACCGCCTGACCACGCAGATGAAGTCCGTGGGCGAAGTGATGGCCATCGGCCGTACCTTCCAGGAATCCTTCCAGAAGGCCTTGCGCGGCCTGGAAGTGGGCGTGGACGGCATGAACGAAAAGACCCAGGATCGTGAAATCCTGGAAAAGGAACTGGGCGAGCCCGGTCCCGACCGCATCTGGTATGTGGGTGACGCTTTCGCTGCCGGCTGGTCGCTGGACGAGGTGCACAACATCACCAAGATCGACAAGTGGTTTCTGGTGCAGATCGAGGAGATCGTCAAGATCGAACTCGAGCTGGACAAGCTCTACGAAGCTAAGGGCGAAGGCGCTCTGGCGGCTCTGGATGCGCAGACTCTGCGCACCCTCAAGCAAAAGGGCTTTTCCGACCGCCGCCTGGCCAAGCTGCTGCACACCAGCGATAAGGCCGTGCGCGAAGCACGCAAGGCGCTGAAGGTGCGTCCCGTGTTCAAGCGCGTGGACACCTGCGCGGCCGAGTTCGCTTCCAACACCGCATACATGTACTCCACGTATGACGAAGAGTGCGAAGCCGCTCCCACGGACAAGAAGAAGATCATGGTGCTGGGCGGTGGCCCGAACCGTATCGGCCAGGGCATCGAGTTCGACTATTGCTGCGTGCACGCCGCCATGGCCATGCGCGAAGATGGTTACGAAACCATCATGGTCAACTGCAACCCCGAGACCGTGTCCACCGACTACGACACTTCCGATCGCCTGTACTTCGAGCCCCTGACGCTGGAAGACGTGCTGGAAATCGTGGACGTGGAGCAGCCCGAAGGCGTGATCGTGCAGTACGGCGGCCAGACGCCTCTGAAGCTGGCTCTGGGCCTGGAGCGCGAAGGCGTGAAGATCATCGGCACCACGCCCGACATGATCGATGCCGCGGAGGACCGCGAGCGCTTCCAGAAGCTGCTCAACGAACTGGGTCTGCGCCAGCCTCCCAACGCCACTGCGCGTACCGAAGCCGAAGCCCTGGAAAAGGCTGCCGGCCTGGGTTACCCCCTGGTGGTGCGTCCTTCCTATGTGCTGGGCGGCCGTGCCATGGAAATCGTGCACGAGCAGCGTGACCTCGAGCGCTACATGCGCGAAGCCGTGAAGGTCTCCAACGACTCTCCCGTGCTGCTGGACCACTTCCTGTCCAACGCCATCGAGTGCGATGTGGACTGCGTGCGCGACAAGACCGGCGCCGTGTACATCGGCGGCGTGATGGAGCACATCGAGCAAGCCGGCGTTCACTCCGGTGACTCCGCCTGTTCGCTGCCTCCTTACTACCTGAAGGCCGAAACCGTTGCTGAGATCAAGCGCCAGACCGCAGCCATGGCCGAAGGCCTGCATGTGGTGGGCCTGATGAACGTGCAGTTCGCCATCAAGGAGGCTGACGGCCAGGACGTGATCTACGTGCTGGAAGTGAACCCCCGTGCCTCGCGCACCGTGCCCTTCGTCTCCAAGGCCACCGGCGTGCAACTGGCCAAGGTGGCTGCACGCTGCATGGCCGGCGACACGCTGGCCGAGCAGGGTATCACCAAGGAAGTCACACCGCCTTACTTCAGCGTCAAGGAAGCCGTGTTCCCGTTCGTGAAGTTCCCTGGTGTGGACACCATTCTCGGCCCCGAGATGAAGTCCACCGGTGAAGTCATGGGCGTGGGCAAGACCTTTGGCGAAGCCTTTGTGAAGAGCCAGATGGGCGCCGGCGTGCACCTGCCTGCCGAAGGCAAGGTCTTCCTGTCGGTGAAGAACAACGACAAGACCCGTGCCGTGGCCGTGGCCAAGGAGCTGGTTGCCATGGGCTACAGCCTGTGCGCTACACGCGGTACAGCTGCAGCGATTGCTGAAGCTGGCCTGGAAGTGCAAGCGGTCAACAAGGTGACTGAAGGCCGTCCTCACATCGTGGACATGATCAAGAACGGCGAGATCGCCCTGGTCATCAACACCGTGGAAGAGCGCCGCAACGCCATCGCCGACTCGCGCCAGATCCGTACCAGCGCGCTGTTGGCACGTGTGACCACCTTCACCACCATCTTCGGCGCGGAAGCGGCCGTGGAAGGCATGAAGGCCATGCGCGGCAATCTGGACGTGCACTCGGTGCAAGAGCTGCATGCCATGCTGACCAAGGCCTGAAAAGCCTGACGCCCGAAGCAGCCCGCAAGGGCTGCCGGGTTTTTACCGCACTTGTGCCACGGCAAACACGGCATAATCTGCGGTAATGTATTTGAACCGCCGCGCGGCAACGTGCGGCGGTTTGCTTTTGGGGCACAGGCCCCTGTTTGACGTTGTCACTCAGGACTGTGCGAGAGGTGCCGCGCTTGGCGCGGCGTTTGCTGAATTTGGAGACTCGATCATGGCCACCATCCCAATCACCAAGCGCGGAGCAGAAAAGCTCAAAGTGGAACTGCAACGCCTGAAGACTGTGGATCGTCCCGCGGTCATTCAAGCCATTGCAGAGGCCCGTGCTCAGGGTGACCTGAGCGAAAACGCCGAATATGAATCCGCGAAGGAGCAGCAGGGCTTCATCGAAGGCCGCATCCTCGAGGTCGAGGGCAAGCTGTCCGCCGCGCAGGTCATCGACCCGACCGAGCTGGATGCCGGCGGTCGCGTGGTGTTCGGCGCGACCGTGGATCTGGAAGATGAAGACAGCGGCTCGCCCGTGACCTACCAGATCGTGGGCGAGGACGAGGCCGACCTCAAGCATGGCCTGATCAATGTGTCCAGCCCCATTGCCCGCGCCCTGATCGGCAAGGAAGAGGGCGATACCGCCGTGGTGCAGGCACCGGGCGGCGAGCGTCGCTACGAGATCGTAGGCGTAAAGTACGTGTAAGCACCCCCTGAGGCGCTGCGCGCCTTCCCCCTCTCTGCCTCGCGGAGGGGGACAACATCTTCGCTGCGGGGCTGCCCTTGCTTGATGTTTCTGGCCTGGGCGCTGCGCCGCGTTCAAGGATTCGTGACTATGTACGAGCGTTTGCCTGTTTTCCTGGCCGCTTTATGGTGGGGCAGTCTGTGCTCCATTGGCTTTGTGGCCGTGCCGATGCTGTTTGCCCATCTGCCCACGCCGGCTCTGGCGGGCTTTATGGCGGCCAAGCTGTTCGCCGCGCAGACCTGGATTTCCATAGCATGTTGCGCTCTTCTGCTGGTGTTTTCAAAGCGAAAACATGCTGAAAAGATTGAGCAATGGGCGCAAGCAGCTATCGGTTTTGTTATCGCCGGCATGTTGCTGGCGCTGCTGGTGCAGTACGGCGTGTCGCCCAAGATCGTGGCGCGCGAGAACCTCAGGCTCTGGCATAGCGTGGGCACCGGCATGTATGCGCTGCAGTGGCTGTGCGCCGCCATCGTGCTGTGGCGTGTGGCGGGCGCGCGCAAGCCGGCTTGATCCAGTGCAAGCCCGCGCCAGCTGCGGGGAGTACACTGCCGAAGCCATGGAATCTCAAATCGTAAAAATCGACGCGACCGACTGGAGCCAGGTTCAGGGGCGCGATGAATGGACTGCTGCCGTCGAAGCCGGCAAGGTGCTGTACTTTCCGCAGCTGAGCTTTCAGCTGACCGAGCAGGAAAAAACCCTGCTGCGCCCCGATGTGCGCGATCCCAAGACGCGCAATATCAGCCTCAATGTGGATGGCTCGATCAAGGGCGTGGCGGGCGACGAGGCCACACAGACGCAGGTGGCTGGCATGGTCGGACGCTTTCGAGACCAGGCCACGGCGCTGATCGCAGGCCTGTTTCCCGCCTATATGCCGGTGGTGCGCATGGCACCCACCAGCTACCGACCTTCGCAGGTGGAAACGCGGGCGCAGTCCTGGCGTGCGGACGACAAGCGCATGCATGTGGATGCCTTTCCTTCGCGGCCCAACTATGGCGAGCGCATTCTGCGCGTCTTCACCAATGTCAATCCGGATGGCCAGCCCCGGGTCTGGCGGGTGGGCGAGCCCTTCACCGATGTGGCGAAGCGTTTTGTGCCGCGTGCCAAGCCCTACAGCGCCTGGCAGGCCAAGGCTCTGGAGCTGCTGCATGTGACCAAGTCCTATCGCAGCGAATACGACCATTTGATGCTGCAGTTGCATGACGGCATGAAGGGCGATCCCGACTATCAGAAAAATGCTCCCCAGGAAACCGTGCCTTTCGCGGCAGGTTCCACCTGGGTGTGTTTCTCCGATCAGGCAGTGCATGCCGTCATGTCGGGGCAGTACATGCTGGAGCAGACCTTGTTCCTGCCGCCAGGCAGCGAATACAACCCGGCGGCCAGCCCGCTGTCCATTCTCTCGCGCATGAAGGGGCATCCGCTGGTCGATGCCAAATATCGCTGATCCATCGGTCAGGCGAGCACAAAAAAGGCGTTGAACCTCGCGGTCAACGCCTTTTGTTTTTGAGGCTGCAACTGCAGCCGTCCTTCAGCCCCAGGCCTTCTCGATCCACCTGGCGGGCTCGATATGGCGAAAGCGCTTGTTGCGGCGGCCTTCCAGGGCATCGGGGGGGTTCACCTCGCCGTGGAAGATCACGATGCGCGCATCGGCCGGCGGCACTGGCTCCTTCCAGTAGTTGCTGGGCCAGGTCGGAATGCAGTAGTACTTGAAGCTGGGGCACCAGGCTGCAGGCCAGTAGTCCAGCTTGCCCTGCTTGTGCAGAAAGTGCGACAGATACTCCTGCTCGTTGCGGTACTTGCCGCGCATCTCTTCGGTGTGCGCGCGGAAATGCTCCAGCACATCGGCATGGGCACCCAGCTCGAAGCGGTAGACCGATGAGTTGCCGACAATGCGTTCGCCAAAGCGCCAGAAACGCGGATAGTCGTGAATGATGCGGAAGTCGCCGGGCAGCGTGAAGAATTCGTCGAGGCTGCCCACAATCACCACGTCCAGGTCCAGGAACAGCGCCTGACCCTTGAGGCCATGCAGGTCGCGCTCGAAGGTGGTGAGCTTCTTCCAGGCGCCGTCACGCTGGCCGGGCGCCAGATGGATGTTCAGGTCGGGGATGGGAAAGCACTCCACTTCGGAGCGAATCCCCTCTGTGCTGTCGGTCAGGCAGACAAAGCGAAAATCTCCGCTGAGATGGCGGCGCACCATGGCATAGAGTCGGTTGACGTACTCCGGGCCGTATTTGGTGCCCCATTTCATGCAAAGAATGTGGCGTTGCTGCTGTGTGGTCTGAACCATGGGTTGGCGGTCTCGGCGAGGAAATAAGGCAATGGGGCGGGCAGACAGGGCGGATCGGCAGATCAGTCCTGACGACCTTTCTTGACCGACTTCTGCTTGGGCTTGGCGCGCTTGATGGTGCCGCCGGCGGTCAGGCGCTGGTTGCCGAGCACGCGCAGTTGCTTGACTTCGGGCTTCTGGCCGGCGCGGCCGAACTTGAGCACCTTGACGTCGCGAGGACCGGGCATGCGGTCTTCGTCAAAGGCCTTTTCCTTTTCGGGAATAGGGCGCCACAGCACCAGCAGCTTGCCGATGTGCTGGATGGGAGCCGCGTTCAGCTCGTCGCAAAGTTGTTGATAGACCTGCTCGCGGGCTGCACGGTCGTCGCCGAAAACGCGGACCTTGATCAGACCATGGGCATTGAGTGCGGCGTCCACTTCCTTTTGAACGGCAGTGGTCAGACCATCGCCACCGATGAGGACGACGGGGTCCAGATGGTGGGCTTCGGCGCGGTGTTCCCGGCGCTGCGCGGGAGTTAATTCAATTTGGGGCATACCCGTATTATCAAGGCTGCGAGAATTCAGGCATGAAAACGAAAACCAAAAGCAAGAAGGTCAATAAGAATTGGCTGCACGATCACATCAATGACCCCTATGTGAAAGCCGCCCAAAAGGACGGCTATCGTGCGCGCGCGGCCTACAAGCTCAAGGAAATTGACGAGTCGCTCAAGCTGATTCAGCCCGGCCACACCGTGGTGGACCTGGGTTGCGCGCCCGGCGCCTGGAGCCAGTATGTGCGCCGTCGTCTCTCGCCCAGCGGTGCGGCCGTGGGCGAGCTCAACGGCCGCATCATCTCGCTGGATCTGCTGCCCATGGAGCCCATCGAGGGCGTGCATTACATCCAGGGCGACTTTCGTGAAGAGGCGGTGCTGGCGCAGCTTGAAGAGGCCATGGGTGGCGGCAAGGCCGACGTGGTGGTCTCGGATATGGCGCCCAATCTGTCGGGCCATGGCGCCACGGACGGGGCGCGGGTCGCGGTGCTCATCGAGATGGCCGTTGATTTTGCGATCAACAACATGAAGCCCGAGGGCGCGCTGGTGGTCAAGCTTTTCCACGGCAGCGGCTACAACGAGCTGGTGGATCTGTTCAAGCAGACCTTCAAGGTGGTCAAGCCCATCAAGCCCAAGGCTTCGCGTGACCGGTCTGCCGAGATTTTTCTCGTGGGAATGGGACTCAAGCAGGGCTCTTGACGGAGTTGCTGGCTTGCATAGGGGCATTTGACCTCATGGTTTGCTGCAGCAAACCAGTGAAACTGATAGCGCAAAGCCTTGATAAAACACAGGCTTAGGGTCGATTGTCTGCAGGGCCGTACCTTGCCTATGGCCGCTATAGGGGGAAATAGGCGTCTTTGGCGCTTGAAACACCTAAAATGAACCTCAACTAGGTCTGGAGTCCCCTCCGGGCCTTTACGTCTGAATATTCCATTGGAGCCCCGCTTGAACAATCAGTGGTTTTCAAAAGTCGCCGTCTGGCTGGTCATCGCCATGGTGCTGTTTACGGTGTTCAAACAGTTTGACACCCGAGGTGCTGGCGGTGCCTCTCATGTTGGCTACTCGGAATTCCTGGAGCAAGTGCGCAACAACCGTATCAAGAGCGCCACCATTCAGGAAGGTGCTGGCGGTACCGAGGTCGTAGCCACCACCACCGATGATCGCAAGATCCGCACCACAGCCACCTACCTGGATCGTGGCCTGGTGGGCGACCTGATCAACAACAACGTCAAGTTCGACGTCAAGCCACGTGAAGAAGGCTCGCTGCTCATGACGCTGCTCGTGAGCTGGGGCCCCATGCTGCTGTTGATCGGCGTATGGGTGTACTTCATGCGCCAGATGCAGGGTGGCGGCAAGGGCGGCGCCTTCAGCTTCGGCAAGTCCAAGGCGCGCATGCTCGACGAGAACAGCAATACCGTCACCTTTGCCGACGTGGCTGGTGCCGATGAGGCCAAGGAAGAAGTCAAGGAAGTCGTGGACTTCCTCAAGGACCCCAACAAGTTCCAGAAGCTCGGCGGCCGCATTCCCCGCGGTCTGCTGCTGGTCGGCCCTCCCGGTACCGGCAAGACGCTGCTGGCCAAGTCCATCGCGGGCGAAGCCAAGGTGCCTTTCTTCTCGATTTCGGGTTCCGATTTCGTTGAAATGTTCGTCGGCGTGGGCGCGGCACGCGTGCGCGACATGTTCGAAAACGCCAAGAAGAATGCACCTTGCATCATCTTCATCGACGAAATCGACGCCGTCGGTCGCCAGCGTGGCGCCGGCATGGGCGGCGGCAACGACGAGCGCGAGCAGACTCTGAACCAGATGCTGGTCGAGATGGACGGTTTCGAGACCAATCTCGGCGTGATCGTGGTGGCGGCAACCAACCGCCCCGACATTCTGGATGCGGCCTTGCTGCGCCCCGGTCGCTTCGACCGTCAGGTCTATGTGACGCTGCCCGATATCCGCGGCCGCGAGCAGATCCTGAACGTGCACATGCGCAAGATTCCCGTGGGCCAGGACGTGAACCCCGCCATCATCGCGCGCGGCACGCCCGGCATGTCGGGCGCCGATCTGGCCAACCTCTGCAACGAAGCTGCGCTGATGGCGGCACGCCGCAATGCGCGCACCGTGGAGATGCAGGACTTCGAAAAGGCCAAGGACAAGATCATCATGGGCCCCGAGCGCAAGACCATGGTCATGCCAGAGGAAGAGCGCCGCAATACGGCCTACCATGAAGCCGGCCATGCCTTGATCGGCAAGCTGCTGCCCAAGTGCGATCCCGTGCACAAGGTCACCATCATCCCGCGCGGCCGCGCACTGGGCGTGACCATGAGCCTGCCCGAGAAGGACCGCTACTCCTATGACAAGGAGTACATGCTCAACCAGATCGCCATGCTGTTTGGTGGCCGTATCGCCGAAGAAGTGTTCATGAACCAGATGACGACTGGTGCGTCGAACGACTTCGAGCGTGCGACCCAGATCGCCCGCGACATGGTGACGCGCTACGGCATGAGCGATGCCCTGGGCACCATGGTCTACTCCGAGCAGGAAGGCGAACCTTTCCTGGGCCGTACCTTCAGCCGTGGCTCCAATCTGTCCGAGTCCACCATGCAGAAGGTGGACGACGAAGTGCGTCGCATCATCGACGAGCAATATGCTCTGGCGCGCAAGCTGATCGAAGACAACAGCGACAAGATGCATGCCATGGCCAAGGCCATGCTGGACTGGGAGACGATCGACGCCGAGCAGCTCAACGACATCATGGCAGGCAAGGAGCCTCGTCCTCCCAAGGACTGGACGCCTCGCAACCCCCCCTCGTCGGATGGTGGCAATTCCTCGGGAGGCAATCCCGCATCGAATGCCGAGCCTTCGCCTACTACGGCTTGAGCGCCAAGCCTCATATACAAAAGGTCCCTCAGGGGCCTTTTGTTTTTGCACACTCAGATATCGGAAGATTTATGTCGCAACAGTGGCAAACCTCGCGTTTTCTCTTGCAGCTCGACAAGCCTCAGGTCATGGGCATCGTGAATGTGACGCCGGACTCCTTTTCGGACGGAGGCAGGCATGCCGGTGTGTCCCAGGCCATGGCCCATGCCGAGCTGCTGCTCCAGCAGGGCGCGCATATTCTCGATATAGGTGGCGAGTCGACCCGGCCGGGCTCGCCTGCGGTCAGCCTCGAAGACGAGCTGGCTCGCGTTCTGCCCGTGCTGCGCGAAGCCGTCAAGCTCAACGTGCCTGTCTCCATCGATACCTACAAGCCCGAAGTCATGGCTGCGTCTCTGGATCTGGGGGCAGACATCATCAACGACATCTGGGCGCTGCGCCAGCCCGGTGCCTTCGAGGTGGTGAGCAGGCACGCCAGCTGTGGCGTGTGCCTGATGCATATGCACAAGACCCCGCAAGACATGCATCTGGAGCATATGCAGGGCGATGCCGTGGTTCAAGTTCGGGACTTTCTGCTGCAGGTGACTCAGCCTTTGCTCGATGCAGGCGTTGCACGCTCGCGCATCGCCTGGGATTACGGTATTGGTTTCGGCAAGAGCGTGGTACAAAATTTTGCCTTGCTTGCACATCAGCGTGAGCTGCTGGGCCTAGACTTCCCTTTGCTGGCGGGCTGGTCGCGCAAGGGCTCCCTGGGGCAGGTGACCGGCCTGCCTGTGGATCAGCGCATGGTGCCCAGCGTCGCGGCGGCATTGCTGGCGATCGAACGTGGGGCCAAAATTGTGCGTGTCCACGATGTGAAGGATACGGTGGCTGCGCTGGCAGTCTGGCAGGCCATGCATGATGCGTAAGCGCTGCAGGCCTGATGACAGAGTATTGAATCTAAAAAGGACAACGAGAATATGGCACGACAGTATTTCGGCACCGACGGGATTCGCGGTACGGTGGGCAAGTCGCCCATCACGCCTGACTTCGCCCTGCGCCTGGCGCATGCCGTGGGGCGCGTGTTGCGCCGCACGCAAGAGCGCCCTCTGGTGCTGATCGGCAAGGACACCCGCATCTCTGGCTACATGCTGGAGAGCGCGCTCGAGTCGGGCTTCAACTCTGCCGGTGTCGATGTCATGTTGCTTGGCCCCTTGCCGACACCGGGCGTGGCCTATCTGACGCGTGCCCAGCGCGCCAGCCTGGGGGTGGTGATCAGCGCCAGCCACAACCCGTTTTATGACAACGGCATCAAGTTCTTCAGTGCCGAGGGCACCAAGCTGCCTGATTCCTGGGAAGAGGATGTGGAGGCCGCTCTCAAGGAAGACCCCGTCTGGGTGGATTCAGCCTCTTTGGGCAAGGCGCGACGTCTGGCCGATGCCGCCGGCCGTTATATCGAGTTCTGCAAAAGCACTTTCGATCACAGCCTGTCGTTGCGGGGCCTGAAGATCGTCGTGGATGCGGCCCATGGCGCGGCCTATCAGATTGCTCCCAAGGTCTTTCACGAGCTGGGTGCCAATGTGGTGGAAATCGGCTGCTCCCCGGACGGCCTGAACATCAACGAGGGAGTTGGCGCGACCCATCCCGAAGCGCTGGTGAGGGCGGTGCGTGCCAACAATGCCGACTATGGCGTGGCGCTGGACGGCGATGCCGACCGTCTGCAACTAGTCGATGCGCAAGGCCGTCTCTACAACGGCGACGAACTGCTCTATCTCATGGCAGCCGATCGTCTGGCGCGCGGCGACGTAGTCAGCGGCGTGGCGGGAACCCTGATGACCAATATGGCGGTGGAGCAGGCGCTCAAGGAGCAGGGCGTGGGTTTTGTCCGTGCCAAGGTGGGAGACCGCTATGTTCTGGAGGCGCTCAATGCCAAGGGCTGGCAGCTGGGCGGCGAAAGCTCGGGCCACCTGCTGGCGCTGGACAAGCACACGACCGGTGACGGCCTGGTCAGCGCACTGCAGGTGCTGCAGGCCTGCGTGCGCTCGAAGAAGACCATTGCCCAGTGGCTGGAGTCCGTGAAGCTGTTCCCCCAGGTCATGATCAATGTGCGCTTGCAGCCTGGTCAGGACTGGAAGAGCAACGCCAAGCTGCCTGGTGAGCAGGCAGCGGTCGAAAAGCTGCTGGGCAGTGACGGCCGTGTGCTGATCCGTCCCAGTGGTACCGAGCCCCTGGTGCGAGTCATGGTCGAGGCCAGGAGTGCGGACATGGCCAGCAACTGTGCCGAGCGTCTGGCCGAGGTGGTCAGGGCCAGCTGAAGCTGCGCAAACCCTGATGACTGTCATGAACAACGATGACAGTCATCTCTTGGTCATCTAATTGTCATAAACCATGGGCAGACTGCGGACATGCCCTCAGGGGCGCTTCAAGCTTTCGCAGGCTGCTGCCACATGTCCCAATCCGTATCTGCTTCCGACTCTTTTTTTCCCACTTCCATCACTTCATCTTCAGGGCAGGATCCGGTTGCAGTTTCCCCAGTGACCTCGCAGACCGATAGTCAGGCGCATGAGGCGGGACCTGCATCTCTGGGTCTGGCGCATATCTCGCTTGTGCCTCCCGTCACGACGGCGGTCGTCAACTCCGTGAGCGAGCCGGCAGCAGTTGCGCAAGCCGGGGCGGCCGGGCACCATGGTGTGCCCGGTGCCGTTTCTGACGCTGCGACACCGGCCCCTGCCAAAGCGCCGCGCCGACGCCGAGCGGCGTCCAAGAACGAGGTAGCCATGCCGCCTGTGATCGAGCCGACTCTGGAGCTGCTGGACCGCGATCAAAGCATTCTGGTCTTCAATGAGCGCGTGCTGAACTGGGCCGAGCGTGAGGATGTGCCGCTGCTCGAGCGCTTGCGCTATCTGTGCATCGTGTCTTCCAATCTCGATGAGTGGTTCGAGGTGCGCTGCGCCCCTCATGTCTCGGCCGCCAAGGTGGGCGATGAACAGGGCCCGTACTCGCGCGCCAGCTTCGAGCGACTGATGACCACGGCCCACGGCCTGGTGGCCAAGCAGTACCAGCTCTATAACCAGTCCATCATTCCCGCGTTCGACAAGCATGCGATTCGCCTGGTTTCTCACGGCGAGCGCAGCGTGGCTCAGCGCAAATGGGTGCGCGAGTACTTCATGCGCGAGGTGCAGCCCCTGCTGATGCCGGTGGGGCTGGATCCGTCGCATCCCTTCCCGCAGGTCGCCAACAAGGCGCTGAATTTCATCGTGCGCCTCAATGGCGTGGATGCCTTCGGGAGAGCCAATGAAGTGGCCATCGTGAAGGTGCCGCGCGCCTTGCCGCGCCTGATCCGTCTGCCCGAGAAGATCTCGGGCAAGCAAAAGCTGTTTGTCAGCATCTCCAGCGTGGTGCGTGCCCATCTGGCCGAGCTGTTCCCGGGGCGCGAAGTGTCGGAGTTCTCGCAGTTCCGTGTCACCCGCCACTCCGATCTGGCCGTGGATGAAGACGATGTGGTGGATCTGCGCATGGCCCTGCGCCAGGGCCTGCACCACCGTCACTACGGTCAGGCCGTGCGTCTGGAGGTGTCCTCGTCCTGCTCTGTGGTGCTCTCTGACCTGTTGCTGGAGCAATACGGCCTGCCGGCCGAGGCGCTGTTCCGCGTCAAGGGGCCGGTGAATCTGGTGCGCCAGATGCAGCTGATCGATCTGGTCGACGACCCGGCCCTGCTGTTTCCCAAGTGGAAGCCGGCCTGGCCCACGCAGCTCGTGCCCGGTCGCTCCATCCTGGCGCAGATGCGCAAGAGCGACATCATCATCCATCAGCCCTTCGAGAGCTTTGACGGCGTGCTGGAGTTGCTGCGCGAGGCCGTGAACGATCCGCAGGTGCTGGCCATCAAGCAGACCATCTACCGCACGGGCACGGACTCCGAGATCATGAGCCTGCTGGCCGAGGCCGTGAGCCGCGGCAAGGAGGTGCTGGCCGTGCTGGAGCTCAAGGCGCGCTTTGATGAAGAGGCCAATATCAACTGGGCGGAAAAGCTGGAATCGCTGGGCGTGCAGGTGGTGTACGGCGTGGTCGGCCTCAAGACCCACGCCAAGATGCTGCTCATCACGCGCCGTGAAAAGCGCAACAACCAGCTCAAGCGCTATGCCCATCTGTCCACGGGCAACTACAACGCCCGCAGCGCGCGCCTTTACACCGACATCAGCCAGCTGACCTGCGATGACGAGATCACGGCCGATATGGATGCGGTATTCCGCCACCTGTCCAGCCATAACACCATGCCCAAGCTGCAAAAGCTGGTCATGGCGCCGTTCCATCTGCAAAACCGCATGCTGGAACTGATCGACCTGGTGGCCGCCGCAGCGGCGCGGGGCGAGAAGGCACGCATGGTGCTCAAGATGAATGCGCTGACCGACGAGCCTTTGATTCGCGCCCTGGTCGAGGCGGGCCGCAAGGGCGCGCAGATCGATCTCATCGTGCGCGGCTCCTGCATGCTGCCAGCGCAGCGCCCGGGCGTGACGGACAATATCCGCGTGCGCTCCATCATCGGCCGTTTTCTGGAGCATTCGCGCGTCTTCTACTTTGCCTGGGGCCAGGAAGAAGAGCTGCTGCTGTCCAGTGCCGACTGGATGAATCGCAACATGCTCAGCCGCGTGGAGCTGGCCTGGCCGGTGCTGGACAAAAAGCTGCGCCAGCGCGTGATCGACGAGTGCCTGGTGGCCTATCTGGGCGACGACCGCGATGCCTGGACGTTGAATGCCTCGGGCATTTACCAAAAGCCCGCGCGTCCGCTGGAGGGCAAGGGCGCCCAGCAGGCCCTGATGGTGCGCTACGGCGGCAAGAGCGTTTGAATACTCTGAAAAGAGGAGCTTCTTGCGCCTAACATGCAACGTTTTCAGATATTTTTAGTATTGAAATCATTGTTTGACAGCTGCTTGCAGCTATCTTTTTGAAGGTTTCTGCAGAGCAAAAAAGGGACTGCCTCGCAGTCCCTTTGCCTTTTGCAGGCCGTGGCGGCTTGGCAGTTGATATCAGCGCAGCTGCAGCTTGAGGCTCCAGGGCGTCTTGCTCCAGGCCATGGCTTCCTCTTCGAGCAGGCGGGCGGATTGTGGGTAGGTCAGCATCCAACCCGAAGGTGTGGAGAGCTTGCATTCCGAACCCGAACGCTTGATCTGCATGCCCTGCATGTCAGGGTCGCGGCGGGTATGGCTCAACTGCACGGCAATGCGCAGTGCCATCAGCGGCAGGGCCAACTGCGGCTCCTCGATCGCGTCCTCCAGTTTGCGCAGCTTGCCCTGGTGACCCAGCACCAGCTGGCAGATGCGCTGGCGCAACTCGGGCTCCCAGGTGGCCAGACCGCAATGCTCGACGATATAGGCGCCGTGGCGGTGATAGTTGCTCAGGGCCACGCGCATGCCGACCTCATGCAGCTGCGCGGCAATGGCCAGGGCCTGAGTGCTCAGCGGCGCGGTTTCTGCGGGCAGGATTTGCTGGCACAGCTGGGTGGCAATGCGCTGAACGCGCTGGGCATGGGGTACGTCCACGCCGAAGTCCAGTTGCAGCGCGCCGACTTCCGCCGCTTCCTTGTCGGCAGGGGGCTCATGGTCGAGCAGGTCGTGCAAAGCTCCCTGGCGCAGTGCGCCCTGTGCAACTTCCAGCTCGGTAATGCCCAGCAGATCGACCACGGCCATCATCACGCTGATGCCGCCTGCGACCACCGGGCGGCGATCTTCCTTGAGGCCCGGCATGCGCAGGCGCTCCACATGACCGATGTCCAGCAGCAGCTCATAGAGGTAGCGCAGCTTGGCGGGCGTGATCACCTGTCCGTCCAGGCCCTGGGCCGTGAGAGCGTCGGCCACGGCGTTGGCTGTGCCGGAGGAGGCATAGGCGCAGTCCCAGGCCGTGCCCGGGTAGGCGAACTGGGCCTGGGCCAGGCATTGCTTGGCGGCGGCAACGGCGGCCTGGAAGTTGGCCTTGTTCAGTGCGCCGTCGCTGAAGAAACGGCTGCTCCAGGAGACGCTGCCCAGTGCGAACGATGCCACTTGCAGAGGCTGGCTGTGCTGGCCGATGATGATTTCGGTGGAGCGCCCGCCAATGTCGATGACCAGGCGTTTTTGCTGGCTGGGCGGCAGCGAGCTGGCCACGCCGCGATAGATGAGCCGGGCTTCTTCCTCGCCAGGGATGACTTCGATGGGAAAGCCCAGCAACTGGCTGCCACGCGTCACGAATTCGTCGGCATTCAATGCCTCGCGCAGGGTCTGGGTGGCTACAGCGCGGACATGCGAGGCATCAAAGCCCCTGAGGCGCTCCCCAAAGCGAGCCAGGCACTCCCAGCCGCGCTCCATGGCTTCGCGGGAGAGTTCCTGGCGCGAGTTCAGGCCATTGCCCTGGCGCACGGTTTCCTTGAGGTATTCCACACGCTCGATGCGTTGATGCGAGCCGATGCGGCCTATTTCAAGGCGAAAACTATTGGAGCCAAGGTCTACGGCGGCAAGCAGCGATTCAGGAGCCATTTCTGAGCCAATCAATGCGTTGTTGTTATGCGGGTTGGGGCACGGGCAGAGCATGAGCGTGATGGAACAGGCGACACATGCACCGGGCAGTGGAATATGCAATACGGGCCGTCATCGAGCTTGCGGGGCGCGGGGTTCAACCTCTGCCAAGTCAGGTATTTGCAGGTATTTGCCGAGTTGGGCCGCCAGAGTGCGCTCACGCTGTGTGACAGACTATGTCATACATTGCCGACGATCAGTCTCCAGCCTTGCGACAAGCTGTTACCCGGGCCGGGTCTGCGGGTCAAGGCTCAGCAGTTTGCGAATGAAATATGACACTCGCATGACCGCTTTGGAGCTCTTTCACTCGGTTGCGCCTTGAAATTTTCATGTCACGACCTTGTCATAAAAGGTTTTTAAAGTTCACTCCATCGAATCTTTCAACCCTAAGAGGTCGTTTCATGAAGTTGTCCTTGATTCACGTTCTGGTGGCTGGTGCTCTGTCTGCAGCGGGTATTGCCAACGCCAGCCAGGAAGCCACAGGTGCCGGTGCGAGCTTCCCGGCTCCTCTGTATTCCAAGTGGGCTGCCGACTATCACAAGGCCACTGGCGTCAAGATTAACTATCAGTCCGTGGGTTCCAGTGCCGGTGTCAAGCAGATCGAAGCCAAGACCGTGGACTTTGGTGCTTCCGATGAACCCCTGAAGGATGACGAACTGGCCAAGAAGGGTCTGGTTCAGTTCCCCACCGTGATCGGCGGCATTGTTCCCGTGGTCAACATCAAGGGCGTGGCTCCCGGCCAGCTGAAGCTGTCGGGCCAGGTGCTGGGCGATATCTACCTGGGCAAGATCTCCAAGTGGAACGACCCCGCCATCACGGCTCTGAACCCCGGTGTGGCACTGCCTGATGCCGCTATCGCTCCCGTGCGCCGCGCTGACGGCTCCGGCACCACCTTCGGCTTCACCAACTACCTCTCCAAGGTCAATGCCGAGTGGAAGGAAAAAGTGGGCGAGGGCAAGGCCGTGAACTGGCCTACCGGTGCCGGCGGCAAGGGTAACGAAGGCGTTGCCGCCTTTGTGGGTCGCCTGCCCAACTCCATCGGCTATGTCGAGTACGCTTATGTGAAGCAGAACAAGCTGACCTACACACAGCTGCAGAACAAGGAAGGCGCTTTTGTCTCTCCTGACGACGAGACCTTCAAGGCTGCTGCTGCTGGCGCTGACTGGGCCAAGAGCTTCTATCAGATCCTGACCAACCAGCCCGGCAAGAACGCCTGGCCCATCACCTCGGCAACCTTCATCCTGATGCACAAGACTCAGGAAAAGCCTGCTCAGGCCGCCACCTCGCTGAAGTTCTTCGACTGGGCTTACAAGCAAGGTGACAAGACTGCCGCCGACCTGGACTATGTGCCCATGCCCGACGCAGTCAAGAACGTGATCTACAAGTCCTGGAACGACATCAAGGACGCTTCGGGCAAGGTTGTTTCCAAGTAATTTCGTGTCATCAGTGAGCAGCGGGCTGCCGTGCCGGACGGTATGTTCGCTGCTTGTTTCAACCCTTTGCGAATAAAGGCGCTCACGTGTCCACTACGTCGCCCTCCAGTTCGCTGGCTGCAGCCCCCACCGATGCCGCCAAGCGACGCTCTCCCTCTCCGCCACGTGCTCCGATGATCTCGGGACGTATGGCGGATCGTTTGTTTGGTGGCCTGGCACGCAGCGCAGCAATTTTGACGCTGGTGCTGCTGCTGGCCATCATGGTTTCGCTGATCTTCGGTGCCTGGCCCGCCATCTCCGAATATGGTCTGAGCTTTCTGACCAGCAGTGTCTGGGACCCCGTGCAGGATCAATACGGCGGTCTGGTCATGATTTACGGCACGCTGGCCACTTCGGCCATCGCGCTCATCATTGCAGTGCCCGTGAGCTTCGGCATTGCCCTGTTTCTGACGGAACTCTCGCCTGCCTGGCTCAAGCGCCCTCTGGGCACTGCCATCGAGTTGCTGGCCGCAGTTCCCTCCATTGTTTACGGCATGTGGGGCCTGATGGTGTTCGGCCCCGTGCTGGCCACCTATGTGCAGCAGCCTCTGCAGAACCTGCTGACCGGTGTGCCCTATCTGGGCGCTTTTGTCTCCGGCCCTCCCGTGGGTATCGGTATTTTGTCGGCCGGCATCATTCTGGCCATCATGATCATCCCCTTTATCGCCTCCGTGATGCGCGATGTGTTCGAAGTCACGCCGGCGCTGCTCAAGGAGTCGGCCTACGGTCTGGGCTCCACGACCTGGGAAGTGGTCTGGAAAGTGGTGCTGCCCTATACCAAGACCGGCGTGCTGGGCGGCGTCATGCTGGGCCTGGGCCGCGCACTGGGCGAGACCATGGCCGTGACCTTTGTGATCGGCAACATGAACCAGCTCAATTCCCTGTCCGTGTTCGAGGCTGCGAACAGCATCACCTCGGCGCTGGCCAATGAGTTTGCCGAAGCGGGCGAGGGCCTGCATCAGGCGTCGCTGATCTATCTGGGTCTGGTGCTGTTCTTCATCACCTTCGTGGTGCTGGCCTGCTCCAAGCTGCTGCTCAACCGTCTGCAGAAGAACGAAGGAGCCCGCTCATGAGCCCGACCTCCACCTCCACCAAAATGCTCGACGCAGCCGATCTGGCTGCGGTGCGTCAGGCCAAGTACAACAAGCGCAAGCGCCTCAATCAGGTCGCGCTGACCCTGTCCATGGCAGCCATGCTGTTTGGCGTGTTCTGGCTGGTCTGGATTCTCTGGGAAACCATTCGCCAGGGCCTGGGTGGTCTGAACTTCGCCCTGTTCTCGCAGATGACGCCTCCCCCCAACGAGGAGGGCGGTATTGCCAATGCCATCTGGGGTTCGCTGATGATGGTGGCGCTGGCCACTTTCGTGGGCACGCCGATCGGTGTGATGGCCGGGGTCTATCTGGCCGAGTACGACAAAAAAGGCTGGCTGGCTTCCACCACCCGCTTCGTCAACGACATTCTGCTGTCGGCCCCCTCCATCGTCATCGGTCTGTTTGTCTATACCGTGGTGGTGGTGCGCTTCAAGAGCTTCTCCGGCATGGCCGGCGTGATCGCGCTGGCGCTGATCGTGATTCCCGTGGTCATCCGCACCACGGAAAACATGCTGGTGCTGGTTCCATCCAGCCTGCGTGAAGCGGCTTATGCGCTGGGTACGCCCAAGTGGAAGGTCATCATCATGGTGACCTTGCGCGCAGCCCGCGCCGGCGTGATCACCGGTGTGCTGCTGGCAGTGGCCCGCATTGCTGGCGAGACCGCTCCGCTGCTGTTCACGGCGCTGAACAACCAGTTCTGGAATGCCGACATGAGCAAGCCCATGGCCAGCCTGCCGGTCACCATCTTCAAATTTGCCATGAGCCCGTATGAGAACTGGCAGCAACTGGCCTGGGCCGGTGTCTTCCTCATCACTGTGGCTGTGCTGGGTCTGAATATCCTGGCGCGTTTCATCACCCGCCAGAAATAATTCGAAAGTTCAAGATCATGACTGCAATCACTGCTCCCGCCAACATCAAGCTGGCCGTGCGCGACCTGAACTTCTACTACGGCAAGTTTCACGCGCTGAAGAACATCAACCTCGATATTCCCGAGAAGAAGGTCACGGCCTTCATCGGCCCCTCGGGCTGCGGCAAGTCCACGCTGCTGCGCACCTTCAACCGCATGTTCGAGCTCTATCCCGAGCAGCGCGCCGAAGGTCAGATCATGCTGGACGGCGACAATCTGCTGACCAGCAAGCAGGATGTGGCTCTGATTCGTGCCAAGGTCGGCATGGTGTTCCAGAAGCCCACGCCGTTTCCTATGTCCATCTATGACAACATCGCTTTCGGCGTGAAGCTGTTCGAGAATCTCAACGCCTCGGACATGGACGACCGCGTGGAGTGGGCACTGCGCAAGGCAGCGCTGTGGAATGAAGTCAAGGACAAGCTGCAGCAAAGCGGCTCGGGCCTGTCGGGCGGTCAGCAGCAGCGTCTGTGCATCGCGCGCGGCATTGCCATCAAGCCCGAAGTGCTGCTGCTGGACGAGCCCTGCTCGGCGCTGGACCCCATCTCCACGGCCAAGATCGAAGAGCTGATTGCGGAGCTGAAGAACGACTACACCGTGGTCATCGTGACACACAACATGCAGCAGGCCGCCCGTTGCAGCGACTACACGGCCTATATGTATCTGGGGGATCTGGTGGAGTTTGGCGACACCGAAAAAATGTTCTTCAAGCCCCAGCGCAAGGAAACGGAAGACTACATCACAGGCCGCTTCGGCTAAGGACTTAAAAATGACAGAAAAACATTTGTCCACGCAGTTCGACTCCGAACTCAATCGTGTCTCGGCACGCGTCATGGAGCTGGGCGGTCTGGTCGAGTCGCAGATCAGCAATGCCGTCTACGCACTGACCAGCTTCAGCACCGAAGCGGTTGAGCAGGTCATCAGCACCGAGCAGCGCGTCAACGCCATGGAGGTCGAGATCGACCATGAGCTGTCGTCCATCATTGCGCGCCGCCAGCCCACGGCCCGCGACCTGCGCCTGCTGATCGCCTTCTCCAAGGCCACGGCCAACCTGGAGCGCATGGGCGACGAAGCCTGCAAGATGGCGCGCATGGTCAAGTCCATCATCGAAAGCGGCGCTGCCCGTTCGCTGCCCAGCGGCGAGTTGCGCATGGCGGCACAGATGGCTTCCGAGCTGCTGCGCAAGACCCTGGATGCCTTCGCACGACTGGACACCAAGGCGGCGGTTGCCATCTTGCGTGAAGACGACCTGATCGACGAAGAGTTCGACGGCTTTGTGCGCAAGCTCATCACCTACATGATGGAAGATCCGCGCACCATCTCCGCCAGCCTGGACCTGCTGTTCCTGGCCAAGGCCATCGAGCGTATCGGCGACCACTCCAAGAACGTGGCCGAGCTGATCATCTACCTGGTCGAGGGCAAGGATGTGCGCCATCAGACCATGGCTGAAATCGAATCTGCGGTGTTGTAAGACGGAGGCTACTCAGGGATGAAGAAGATGCCCATGGTCCTCATCGTGGAGGACGAACCTGCGATTGCAGAGTTGATCGCGGTCAATTTGAGGCATAACGGCTTCCAGCCCGTCTGGGCGGAAGACGGTGTTTCGGCGCAGCGCGAGCTTGATGCCGTGCTGCCCGACGTGATTTTGCTCGACTGGATGCTGCCCGGTGCCAGCGGCCTGTCTCTGGCCCGCAAATGGCGTGCCGACAGTCGCACCAAGGCCGTGCCCATTCTCATGCTGACGGCGCGTGGCGACGAGCCCGACAAGGTGGCGGGCCTGGATGCCGGTGCGGATGACTACATCACCAAGCCTTTCTCCACCCAGGAGCTGCTGGCCCGTATCCGTGCCGTGCTGCGCCGCCGTGCGCCTGAGCAGGTGCAGGACAAGGTCAGCATTGGCGAGCTGGTGCTGGATGCCGCAGCCCACCGCGTGAGCTGGCAGGGCGATCTGCTCAAGATCGGACCTACCGAGTTCAAGCTGCTCAACTATCTGATGAAGCACCCCGAGCGCGTGCACAGTCGTGCGCAGTTGCTCGACAAGGTCTGGGGCGATCATGTCTTCATTGAAGAGCGCACCGTGGACGTGCACGTCAAGCGCTTGCGAGAATCGCTGGGCGTGGCGGGTGTTCTGATTGAGACCGTGCGCGGTGCGGGCTACCGTTTCAGCGCCCAGGCCATGGCCTGACAGCACTTCCCCCCGAACCTCGGCCCAGCCTGGCTGGGTCGTCAAAAATCACAACTGAAAGCAAATATGGGGTGGCGTGGTTTTCGATTGTTGGCTTCTCAGGTCGCGGCAGCCGTGGTGGTATGGCTGCTGTGGGCCTATCTGGTTGCACCTGCCGCTACGGTGCTGCAGCAATGCGTGGCGGCCATGGCGGGCGCCTTGATCGGCGGCTGGATATGGTGGCTGGTGGACAGCTGGAATGGCGCGCGGCTGCTGCACTGGCTGCGCCAGTCGGAACTGGGCGCGGTACCCAATCTGGCAGGGATCTGGGGCGAGGCCAGCGTGCGCATGCGCCGCTGGATTCGCCAGAGCGTGCAGCAGGTGCAGCAGGGCGACCAGCGGCTCAATGACATTCTGTCTGCCTTGCAGGCCAGTCCCAATGGTGTGGTGCTGCTCGATGCACAGGGCCGCATCGAATGGTGCAATCAGATTTCCGCCAAGCAGTTCGGCTTTGACGCCGAGCGCGATGTGCTGCAAAGCATCGGTAATCTGGTGCGAGATCCTCAGTTCAGTGCCTATTTTGCGGCGCAGGACTTCAGCCATGATCTGGTCATGCAGGGGCGCGAAAGCACACCTTCGCGGCCGGTCAAGCTGTCGGTGCAGCTCTACGGCTACGGTGAAGGGCGCAAGCTGCTGCTGGCGCGCGATGTGACGGCGCTGGAGCAGGCCGAGGCCATGCGCCGCGACTTCGTGGCCAATGTCTCGCACGAAATCCGCACGCCTCTGACCGTGCTGGCCGGTTTTGTCGAGACCCTGCAGAACCTGCCGCTCGAGGAAGACGAGCGCAGGCGCTATCTGGAGCTGATGGCCCAGCAGGCCGAGCGCATGCAGCATCTGGTGGAAGACTTGCTGACCTTGTCGCGCCTGGAGGGCAGCCCGCTGCCCAGCAACAATGACTGGGTGTCGGTGGCGCAGCTGCTCAATCGCTGTGAGAACGAGGCTCGTGGCCTGTCCAATGCCTTGACGCGCAAGCAGGCCAAACCCCATGTGCTGAACTTTCCTGATGAGCAGGCACTGCGGCAGGCCGGAGATCTGGCAGGCGCAAGCGCAGAACTGCACAGTGCGTTTTCCAATCTGCTGGCCAATGCCATGCGCTACACGCCGGCTGGCGGGCAGATCGATGTGCGCTGGCAACTGCTGCCCGATGGATCGGCCCGCTTTGCCGTCAAGGACTCCGGCCCCGGCATCGACGAAAAGCATGTGTCGCGCCTGACGGAGCGCTTTTATCGCGTGGATCGCAGCCGCTCACGCGATACGGGCGGCACCGGCCTGGGGCTGGCCATCGTCAAGCATGTGCTGCAGCGGCATGGCGCCAGGCTCAGTATTGAGAGTGAGCTGGGCAAGGGTTCGGAATTCGCCGTCACCTTCCCGCCCAGCCGAGTGCGGGCGGCTGCTGAAGTACCCGCCAAGGCACTTTCTCATTAGGAGGCTCCAGGCTGGGTCTGCGGCTTTGGAGGTTGTATGGCTCTGTGCAAAATGCTGCTGAAGGCCATGGCCGTGACAAACAGGGCTGCCGCGCTGCAAACCCAGAAGGGCATGGGTGTGGCCTGCCAGTCCAGCCAGCCTTCGGCTGCCTGCCATCGGTAGGTCAGCCAGTAGCCAAGGCCCAGGCCGCCGCCCCATAGCAGCAGGCAATAGATCACCAGAGGCGCCACGGTCACGCGATAGCAGCGCAGCACGAAAATGCAATAGGTCTGCACGCAGTCCGCCACATGGTATGCAGCCACGCAGATTAGCAGCCAGGATGTCATTGCCAGCACCCGCGGGGAGTCGGTGTAGATGTCTGCAATCCAGGTGCGAGCGATCAAGAGCGTAGCTGCTGTCGCAATACCGATGAGCAGAGCAAGCTTGAAACACTGTTGAATCAGCGTCCTGGCCTGGGCCTCATCACCGGCGCCGCGCCAGTAGCTGACTCGGGCGCTGGTGGCGATGGCCAGAGAAAGCGGCACCATATAGCAGATGGCGGCCAGATTGGCGGCGATCTGGTGGCTGGCGGACGAGAGCGAGCCCTGCCTTGCCACATACAGGGCCATGAGGGTGAAGGAGGTGACTTCCACCAGAATGGCCAGGCCTGCAGGAATGCCCAGGCGGCAGAAATGGCCAAGTTGCCGCCAGTCAGGGCGCTCCAGCTTCTGCCAAAGCGCCAGCGGAGCATAGAAATCCTGAGTGCGCATCAGCCACAGAGCCACGGCAAACATGGTGTAGTTGACCAGCAGCGTGGCCAGTGCGCAGCCCACTGCTCCGAGGGGCGCAAGACCCAGCCCGCCAAAGGTGAACCAGATGGACAAGGGGATCTTGATCAGCAGCGAGATGAGTTGCAGCCAGGTGACCAGCTTGGGGTGGCCTAGCGCCTGGTTGAGCGCGCTGTAGATGCGAAACAGCAGCGCCGGAGGCAAGCCCCAGGCCAGTACGGCGAGATAGCGCTTGACCTCCAGTTGCAGCGCATCGGGCACGCCCGTCCAGTGCAGCAGTGCACCGGGCATGAGCAGCACCGCCATGCCGAGCACGCAGGCCATGGCGCACAGATACATGGACTGGCGCAGCGATTGACCTATGGCCAGGGGCTGACCAGCGCCGCGCTGCTCGGACCACAAGGGCAGAAGAGCCTGAAAAATGCCCATCAGCGAGGCATAGACGCTGATGAAAATGGCCAACCCTACGGAGAGGGCGGCCACGGCATCGTTGGAATAGCGGCTGGCCACGATGGTGTCGGTGGTGCCAAAGGCCATGACGGCCAGCTGCCCGGCCAGCACGGTGCCCGCATGCCGTCCTATGTACTGCAATTCGCCCTTCATGGGGCTTTGGGGTCGGTGTACTTGAGCAGTACCAGGACTTCCTTTTGGCCTGCCAGACGGGTGATGCGGCTGACCTCGCTCCAGCCCTGGCGCAGCTTGCGATTGTGATCGCCCGCCCAGCGGTCTGCGTCGACCAGCGCCCAGCCGCAGTCGCCTGGATTGCTGCGACGCAATAGCGCCGTATCCACATGGGTGTAGTAGCGCACGGCCGCAATCTGCGAACGGCCCAGGCCGTAGGTCAGCACGCAGCTTGTGGCGCCGTTCTGCTTGAGTTCGCCGCCCAGCTGTGTCATCTGGAATTCATAGCTGCGAGCATGATCCAGCGGCTCCATCCAGAGTGTGGACAGCAAAACCCAGCTCAGTGTGGCGCCGCCGGCCGGGAGCACCAGGCTCTTCCAGATGGCTGCACGATTGCGCGAGGTGCGCCAGACCACCAGTACAAACCAGCCGGCCGTGGCGATCAGCGCCACGATGACGGTGAGCCAGGAGATGCTGGCCTCGAACTGCGGAGCCAGACGCGCAATATTGGCGGCGATCTTGGGCGGGAATCCGGTCTGAAACGCCAGCCAGACCACCCAGATGGCAATCGCGGATGCCGTAAAGAACAGCAGCGTGAACCAGTCGATCAGCGCGCTGATGCTGCGGCGGAATGTGGGCAGGGCGAAGGCGGCCAGGGTGGCAATGGCGGGAAGTCCCAGCAGCAGCGCACGATCGGCCGGGGTGCTGCTCAGGCAGGCAGCCACAGGGACTGTGGCAAACAGCAGGGCGATGGACAGATGCGGGTTGTGACCGGGGCGTGCAATCTGGCGGCGCCAGACCCACAGTGTCCACAAAGCCAGGGGCCAGGCGGGCCAGCAGAACCACAGCAGCAGTTGCAGCAGGGCATCCCAGTCCTTGAACGAGTCCACCAGATGCCAGACCCATTGATGCAAGGCCGTGGTCAGGCTGGCAGCGAGCACCGTGGCGGCCAGCCAGGCTGCGGCCCAGGTGCGGGCCTGACGATGGGCGCGGCCGGGATTGTCGCCCCAGCTGCGCTGTGTGAAGGCGATCACGCTGCCGCCCAGTCCGAACAGTACGGAAAGAGTGGGTGCGCCGCTCAGGGCCAATCCCAGCAGGCCGAATAGCAGTGCCGCGGCTGACTTCCTGGGGTGATAGGCCATGGCCGCTGCTGCAAAAAACAGCAGCGCCGTGCAGCCCAGCTGCGTGACATAGCTGGTGGTTTCATGCGAGAGCTGGGCCAGGCCCAGGCAGGCAACCAGGGCCAGCAAAGCCGCATCGGCCATGGCGCGGGCATAGTCGATCAGCTGGGCTTCCCCGCCAAAGGCAAAGGCCACGGGCTGCGCCCCGGGGGTGCGTGCAAGGTAATAGGCTCCCCACCAGGTGGCGCCCAGGGTCACGATCAGCAAGGCGATGAAGGGCAGGCGCGCCGCCATCTCGGCGCCAAGCAGCCACTCGAAACCCTGCAAGGACAAGGCACCCAGCCAGTAGGGCAGCAGACCGTCCATGCTGGGAGCCAGGCCCGAGAGCTTGGGGGCCAGCCAGTCGGTCTTGCCCAGCGCCAGCTCGCGCATATAGCCAAAGGCCTCCATATCGTTGGAGCGCCAGGGGCCACGCATGACAAAGCCGGGAATCACATAGGCCAGGCACAGCAAAAGCAGGGCCCAGCGCGGCAGGCGGCGTACAGCGCTTTGGGCAACGATGGCAGGTGTGGGCTGGTTCACGCAATCAATCCAGTAGCGGCTGTGCGAATTTGCACGGCCAGATCAGGCGAAAGCGCTTGAAGTCAAAGCGCTTGGTGCTCCGATGATAGGAGCATTGGGATTCCGTGGGGCGGCACCCAAAAAAGAAAAAGGCAGCACGGTTGCCCGGGCTGCCCTTTCAGCAAAAAAGTAAGAATTACTTCTTGCCGAAGCGGTTGCGGAACTTCTCCACGCGACCACCCATGTTGTCCACCGACTTTTGTGTGCCAGTGTAGAAGGGGTGCGATTCAGAAGTGGTATCCAGCTTGAACAGAGGGTACTCTTTACCTTCGAAGTTTTCGGTTTCCTTGGTGGAAACGCAAGAACGTGTCACGAACTTGAAGCCGTTGGACATGTCAACGAACAGAACTTCGCGGTAATTGGGGTGAATGCCTTCTTTCATGATCTTTCCTTTGGTCAAGTGCGGGAGCCGCACCAGCCTGTCCGGTGTACTTTCCGCATAAAAGCTCTCCATTATTGCACACAATGAGAAAACACCACCACATGCGTCCGCAGGCGGTGGTGTGCGGTCAGCTTGCAAACCATGACCAATAGCTTCGGTGGCAGGCCTGATCCAGGCAAGGCTGCAGAGTTCTTCTGGCTGCAGCAGCCCGGTGCTTGGAGCCGGCTTGCGCATGCCGGAGCGCTTCCGGCTGCGGGAGCTTGATGTGGCTCAACTCCCGGCAGGTCGTGACTATGCAACAACTTCTGCAGCGCATAAGATGTTGCGTTATTGCCATGCAGCAAAAAGGGGCCGCTATGGTTGACCGCGAGGCCGAAGCTCAGTTCAGTTCCAGCCAGCAGCTTGATCAAGCTGTGCGTGCGATGTGGGCGCAGCAGTGGCTGTCGGTTTCCCCCGAGTCCCAATGGCAGGCCTGGATGGATTGGGCCGGCAATCTCGCCATCAGCCCGGGAAAGCGTCTGGATCTGGCAAGGCTGGCGCTGGAGGAATGGGCCAGGCTTTGCTATGGCGGGCCACAGACGCAGGAGGCGGAACGTCTCTTTCAGGCTCCTGAATGGAGGCAATGGCCGTTCACGGTCATGAGTGCGGGATTTGTCGCCCAGCAACGCTGGTGGCAGGCTGCCACCCAAGGCGTTCCAGGTGTTGAAAAACATCACGAGCGTCTGGTCGGGTTCTGGAGCAGGCAGTGGCTGGAGATGCTTTCGCCAGCGAACTTTTTTGCCACCAACCCGATAGTTCTGGAACGTACCGCCAAAGAGGGCGGGGCGAATCTGGTGCGTGGCTTCCAGTACCTGATGGAGGATGTGCATGCGCAGCTCGCAAACAAGCCGCCTGCAGGTTGCGAGGGGTTTCAGGTGGGGCGCGATGTGGCCGTCACCGCTGGCAAGGTGGTGCTGCGCAACCAGCTGATGGAGCTGATCCAGTACGCGCCGACAACCGACAAGGTCCATCCCGAGCCGGTATTGATCATGCCGGCCTGGATCATGAAGTACTACATCCTGGATCTTTCGCCACACAATTCGCTGATCAAGTATCTGGTCGATCAGGGACATACGGTGTTCTGCGTCTCCTGGAGGAACCCCGATGCCGGAGATCGAGATCTGGGCATGGACGACTATGTCGAGCTGGGCTGGCGCGCTGCGCTGGATGTCGTCACGGCCATCGTGCCGGGGCAGAAGGTGCATGCCGCAGGCTATTGTCTGGGCGGAACCTTGCTGGCCATTGCGGCAGCCGCGATGGCGCGCGATGGAGACGAGCGTCTGGCATCGATGACCTTGCTGGCCGCGCAGACCGATTTCACCGAACCCGGCGAGCTGGCGCTGTTCATCGACGAAGCGCAGGTCAGCCTGCTTGAGGCCCAGATGGCCCAGCAAGGCTATCTGCGCGCCGATCAGATGGCGGGCGCATTCCTGATGCTGCGCTCCCATGATCTGCTGTGGTCGCGCATGGTCAATCAATACCTGCTGGGCGAGCGGGCACCGATGAGCGATCTCATGGCCTGGAATGCCGACGCCACGCGCATGCCTGCCAGGATGCACTCGCAATACCTGCGCCGTCTGTTTCTGAATAACGATCTCAGTGAAAGCCGCTATCCGGTCGATGGCAAGCCGGTCTCGCTCCTCAATCTGCAAGTGCCCATCTTCTGTGTGGGAACGCTCACCGATCATGTAGCGCCTTGGCAATCGGTATTCAAGCTGCACCACCACACTGCGGCTGAAATCACCTTTGTGCTGACGAGTGGCGGCCACAACGCCGGCATCGTCAGCGAGCCCAGCCATCCGCGACGCCGCTACCAGTTGCTCACGCGGTCTGTCGGCGCGCAGGACGTTGTCGCCCAGCAGTGGCAGCAAGAGGCCGAGCAGCGCCAGGGCTCCTGGTGGCCGGCATGGGACGAGTGGCTCAAAAACAGATCCGGCACACCGATAGCTCCGCCGCGCATGGGCGGCACGAGCGGCGGGCCCTTGTATGACGCTCCAGGCCAGTACGTGCTCGGGCATTGAGTTTTCAAAAGCCGTCTGGTCACGGTGATATGCCGGACGGTCCGCCAGCCTCTCGATAGGCACCACCATCACCATAGGGAGAACGATATGAGCATTCAAGCGACCCCCCTGAATCTGTTCAAGGCCAATGCCGAGCTGCAACTGCGCATCGCTCAGCTTATGCGTGAAAGTGGCCATCGCTGGCTGGCAGCCGCGCAGCAGACCAGTGCTGCAGGCATCAGTGAAACCACGGCGGAACTGCAAAGCCTGCTGCGTGCCGAAGACTGGCAATCACTGGCCAGCCTGCCCGCCGAGGCTTTCATGCGCAGGCTCGAAGACCGCATGAGCGATGCCAAGAGCGCCAGCGATATCGCGATCAAGAACCAGCAGGCTTTTGCCAGCGGTCTGCAGCAGGCCCTGGAGACCTGGCAAAAATCTGTGGCCGAGGCCCTGCGTGCCGACGGCGCGCCCAATCTGCCCGCTTTGCCACTGCAGGACATCTTCAAGCAATGGCTGTCTGCCTGGACGCCGGCCACTCAGGACCCCGCTCAGGCCAAGAGCGGCAAAGCAGCGCAGAAGTAGGCAATCGGCTGGCGCAGCTTCAGCCCAAGATGGCGACGCTGCCGCCTGCGGGCCGGCTGGTCAGCTGGCTCTCCATTGCAAAAAATCCGATGTTTTCGGCGTTTTGTGGCGATCCATAAAACGCTGGATGCTATTGTTTTTGAATCTTCTTGAGACAGAAGATTGTGACTTCGGGAGCACGACATGAGCAAACCCAGCGGGACCAGTCCGTCGACCAGCGGGTCTGTTGATCCTTTTGCATGGTGGCGGGCCGCCGGGGCCTATGCGGTGGATGCCGCTCAACGTGCGGTGCTGTATGCCGACATCGAGCGGCAGGTGGGCGACCAGTACCGGACCCAGCGTGAGGCCAGGATGCCGAACGTGCTGCATTTCCCCGCGGAACTCGTGATGTCGGGGCTGGACCTCCCAAGACCTGTCAACTATGGCCTGGTGCGCATTCAGGCGTCCGAAGACCGGCCTGCCGACCCCGCCAAGCGTCCATTCGTCGTGATAGATCCACGCGCCGGGCATGGCCCGGGCATAGGTGGCTTCAAGCCCCACAGCGAGATCGGTGCTGCGCTGGAGGCTGGCCACCCTTGCTACTTCGTCGGTTTTCTGCCTGATCCCGTACCTGGTCAGACGGTGGAAGATGTGATGCGCGCCGAAGCTGCGTTCATGCGTCGCGTGGCCGAGCTTCACCCCGAGAGTGAGGGCAAGCCGGCGGTCATCGGCAACTGCCAGGCGGGCTGGCAGATCCTGATGACTGCCGCTGTCTGGCCCGAGCTGTTCGGGCCCATCATTGTTGCCGGAGCGCCCCTGTCGTACTGGGCCGGTGACAATCCCATGCGTTATTCGGGCGGACTCCTCGGGGGCAGCTGGATGACGGCTCTTGCCAGCGATCTGGGTAACGGCCGCTTCGACGGCGCCCATCTGGTGCAGAACTTCGAGCAGCTCGATCCGGCCAACACGCTGTGGAGCAAGCAGTACAAGGTCTATGCGAATGCCGACACCGAAGCCGAGCGCTATATAGACTTCGAGAAATACTGGGGCGGCTATGTCTTTCTCAACGATGTGGAGATGCAGTACATCGTCGACAATCTGTTCATAGGCAACAGGCTGTCGACGGCCCAGTTGCTGACATCGGACGGGGTGCGCATCGATCTGCGCAATATCCGCTCGCCCATCCTGGTGTTCTGCTCCTATGGCGACAACATCACGCCGCCGGCCCAGGCTCTGGGCTGGATCACCGATTTGTACGCCAGCGACGACGACGTGCGCGCTCATGACCAGACCATCATCTTCAGCACGCACGACAGCATCGGTCATCTGGGCATCTTTGTTTCGGGTGCGGTCGGCAGCAAACAGCACCGCAAGTTCGCCAGTGCCATCGAGCAGATCAATCTGCTGCCGGCAGGCATCTACCGCGCCAGCGTGGACGATGCCACGAAGCAGGAGCAAAAGCTGCTCCATGATCCCTATCTGCTGAGCATCCGTGCCAGCGGCATCGATGAAGTGCGCGATATCGTCAAGCCCGATCCGGAGTCTGATCGCCGTTTCGACGCAGCGGCCCGCGTATCCGACATCAACCTGGCTCTGTATCGCAGCATATGGCAACCCTGGGTGCGTGCGCTGAGCACTTCCCAATCGGCACACTGGTTGCAGACCTTGCATCCCATGCGCCTGCAATTCGAGGCCTGGAGCAGCCAGCACCCGCTGGCTTGTCTGATACGCAGCAGCGCCGAATACATACGCGAACATCGCCAGCCCGTGGATGAGGCCAATCCCTGGCTGCACATGCAGCAGCGGTGCTCGGCCGCACTGGATCGCGCTCTCGATGATTTCCGCGACCGGCGCGACCATATCTACGCCCTGTGGTTCGACATGCTCTATGGCTCGCCGCTCATGCAGGCGCTGGCTGGGCATGCTTATGGCGAGAGCGCACCAGTGCGCCAGCATCCTGGCTCCACCCCCGAGCATCTGGCGCTGATGGCGGCCAGGCAGCAACAGATCGAGAGCAGCGTGGATCAAGGGGGTGTGTTCGAAGCCACGTTGCGCGGCTTGCTGAGCGTGCTGTCCCGGCGTCGCGCTGTGGACGAGCGCTACTACCACCTGGCTGCGCAATTGCTGGAGCAGCAAGCACCTGGGCGCTGGAGTCTGGCCGAGCTGCGAGCCGCCATCCGCGAGCAGACCCTGGTGATGAGGCAATGCGGCAGCGCTGCCATCGAAGCCATTCCCAGCTTGCTGAAGAACACGTCTGCCGACACCATCCGCAGGGCCGGCGAAGCCATCACCCAGATGGCAGCCATCGATAAGGAGCCTGGCGCCGAGGATGATGCCGTGAGACATGCTTTGCAGCAGGTGCAGGCCTTGTTCGAGCAGGCTGCACTGGCGCAGCAGCCCCGGATCCAGGAGCCTCTGGAACTGGCGCCGGCTCCGGTGCAGACTCCTGCAGCTCCCCGGCGGGCTGCGGCTGCTGTGCGACGTAAACCGGCCGCACCACGCGGCAAGAAAGGAGTGCGATGAGTCAACCGAGCCCAGACATGACGCTGCAGCCGTTTGAGGGCATAGCCGTCGGCGACAGCCTGCGCGTCACGGTTGCCTCCCGTGACGCGAGCACGCTGACGCTGCTCTGCGCCCACGATGCGCAGCCCCGGCAGCCATCCTCGCATCCAGCGGTTTCCATGCCATCAGGCCAGCCGCTTGACGTTGCCTCGCATCACGGCCTGACCCGGCTGCTGGCGGCTGTCAAGGAACTGCCGCCAGTTCGCGTGGGGGTCGTCCATCCCTGCGATGCCACCAGCCTGTCCGCCGCGCTTGACGCGCATCGGCTGGGGCTGATCGAGCCGGTCCTGATCGCTCCGCGCGCCAGGCTGGAGGCGGTTGCTCTTGCGCAGGGGGTCGAGCTGCAGGGCCTGCGCATCGAAGACGTGCCGCACAGTCATGCAGCAGCCGAGCGTGGAGCCAGACTTGCCGCCAGCGGCGAAGTCGAGGCACTGATGAAAGGCAGTCTGCACACCGACGAGCTGATGGCGGCTGTCGTTGCCGGTATTGCCGGGTTGCGCACCAAGAGGCGTGTAAGCCATTGCTTTGTGTTGCAGACGGCCAGCTACCCACGCCCCTTCATCGTCACCGACGCGGCCATCAACCTGGCCCCCGATTTGTTGCAGAAGGCCGATATCGCGCGCAATGCCATCGAGCTGGCACAGGTTCTGGGTGTGGCAAGGCCCAAGCTCGCCATCCTCGCCGCCGTCGAGACGGTCAACCCCAACATGCCTGCGACACTGGATGCTGCTGCATTGTGCAAGATGGCCGACCGGGGCCAGATCACCGGGGGCGTGCTGGACGGACCGCTGGCTTTCGACAATGCAGTCTCCATCGAGGCCGCGCGTACCAAGGGCATCACCTCTCCAGTGGCAGGTCAGGCCGACATCCTGCTGGTGCCCGATCTGGAAAGCGGCAATATGCTGGCCAAGCAGCTCATGTACCTGGGTGGCGCTGCCAGCGCAGGCATCGTGCTTGGCGCCAAGGTGCCCATCGTGCTGACCAGCCGCGCGGACTCGCGCGAATCCCGCATTGCATCCTGTGCGATTGCGCTGCTGCTCGCACATCACTACCGGCAGACGCCGCCCTGAAATACATGGCCGATGGCACCGGACTGGCAAGTGCAGCAGTCTCGGTCACGTCGGCAGACAAAGGCCCTGGCATGAGCAATTCCGTCATCATCGTTTTGAACTGCGGCTCGTCGAGCATCAAGTTCGCCGTATTCGAGGCAGCAAGTCCCCTGCCGCGCAAGCCTCTTTGGAACGGCAAGGTACAGGGCATTGGCGGGCCCGCTCCCGACTTCGGAGAAACCGGCGTCAAGCCCTTTGCCATCGAACTGGGCGCAGAGCATCCGTATCGCGATGCGCTGCGCATCATCCGCGAGCGCATCACGGCCCGGCTCGAGGACCGGCCCGTGGCGGCGATCGCCCATCGGGTGGTGCATGGCGGCAGCAAGTATTTCGAGTCCACCCGCATCGATGCAGGCGTGCTGCGAGACTTGCGCAGCTATGTGCCGCTGGCACCGCTGCATCAGCCGTTTGCGCTGGAGGCCATCGAGATCCTGTTGCGCGAGCGGCCCGACATCGTGCAGATTGCCTGCTTTGATACCGGCTTTCATCACAGCTTGCCCAAGGTGGAGCAGATCCTGCCACTACCCTACGAATGGTGGCAGCGCGGCGTTCGCCGCTATGGCTTTCACGGACTCTCGTATGCCTATATGGCGACCGCGCTGGCCGAGCGTCATGGCGACAGGGCCAGGGGCCGCACCATCGTCGCCCATCTGGGCAGCGGCGCCAGTCTGTGCGGCATGCAGCAGCTGCAAAGCGTGGCGACCACCATGGGCTTCTCGGCCCTGGATGGATTGATGATGGGCACCCGCACCGGGGCGTTGGACCCGGGGGCCGTGCTCTATCTGATGGAGATCGAGAAGCTGACGCTTCAGGAGGTCGGGCGTCTGCTCTATCACGACTCGGGGCTGCTGGGCGTGTCGGGCATCTCGTCCGAGCCGCGCGTGATCCTGCGCCATGTCCGGGATTCAGGTGAGGCTGGCGAGCGGGCGCGCATGGCGCTGGACCTCTTTGTACGCCGCATCGTGCGCGAGATCGGTTCTCTGGTCGCTGCGCTGGGCGGGCTGGACATGCTGGTGTTCACGGCGGGCATTGGCGAGCACAGCGAGGAGATTCGAGCCCGCGTCTGCGCCGATCTGGCATGGCTGGGCCTGGAGCTGGATGAGCAGGCCAATGCAGCCCATGCACCGCTCATTTCATCTGCAGACAGCCGGGTACTGGTGGGAGTTGAGCCCACGAATGAGGAGTGGGTGGCCGCCCGCGATACGGTGCGAATTCTCGCGGATTCATAGTCTTTTTGACGTGCATCGAGTGGCGGCAGGGCTTGAAGGCGCCATGCCGATATTCATGGCGGCACAGAGCTGAGGCCGGACGGTTGTGCGCCGGCTTCGCTCTCTTGCGCCGGACACTGCCTGGCCGCATCGATGCTCGCCTGGATGGCAGCGCGTGCCTGAAGGCTGTTCTTCCAGCAACTGGAGCCGGTGAGGGCCGAGGCCTTGAGGTTGGAAGGAAAAAACTTTCAGCAGAAACCGGCAATACGCCCTTCATGGTTGCCGCGGCGCCCGGCCAGAACTCAGGCCATGCTCGACAAGGTTTTTCTGAACCGCATCAGCGACAGCCAGAACAGCACTGCGCCGATTCCCGCCAGCCACACAAAGGGCTTCCACACGGTTTCGATGCCGGCGCCGCGATACAGAATCGCCTGACCCAGCTCCACAAAGTGCGTGGTGGGAGCGAAAAGCATCACATCCTGCACCAGCTGGGGCATGGATTCGCGGGGAGTCATGCCACCAGACAGCAATTGCAGCGGCAGCAGCGTCAACACCATCAGCAGGCCGAACTGCGGCATGCTGCGCGCCACTGTGGCCAGAAAGATGCCCATGGCCGTAGTTGCGAACAGGCACAGGGCCGATCCTGCCATGAACAGCAGCAGACTGCCTTCGATGGGCACCTTGAGCGCGCCGCGCACGACCAGATTGAGCGAGACACCTGCCGCCAGCAGCACCACGGCGCCCATGGACCAGACCTTGGCCAGCATGATCTCGGTAGGCGTCACGGGCATGACCAGCAGATGCTCGATGGTGCCATGCTCGCGCTCGCGGATCAGCGCCGCGCCCGTGAGGATGATGGAGAGCATGGTGACGTTGTTGATGATCTGCATCAGTCCGCCGAACCATATCTTGTTCAGTCCGGGGTTGAAGCGGGCGCGCAGCTCCAGGTCCACGGGCAGTGCGCTGGCTCCCCGGTGGCGCTGCACGAACTCGTTGACTTCGGCCAGCACGATCTGCTGCACGTATCCGCTGCCGGAGAACGCCTGGCTCATGCGCGTGGCATCCACGTTCAGCTGCAGCTCGGCCTTTCTGCCGGCCAGCACATCGCGCTGGAAGTTGGGAGGAATGGTCAGCGAGAAGGTGAAGTCGCCAGCATCCAGCCCGGGATCCACATGGCTGAAATCCACCATCTGCGGCGGCATGAACTGAGGCGGGTAGAACGCCGAGCTGATGCGTGCGGACAGCGGTGACTGGTCTTCGTCGACGATGGCAATCGGCGCCTTGTGCAGCGTATCGGGCATGGCCGTGGCCGCGGTGTACACCGAGGCCGTGAAGGTGTAGACGATGAGCACCAGCATCACCGGGTCGCGCCACAGGCTCCACAGTTCCTTGACGCCCAGGCGCCAGATATTCTTGAGGCTATGCAACATCGTAAAAGTCCAAGGTGTGCCGTGAAGCAGAAGACGCTCTGAACAAGCGCAGGCCCAACGCAGGGACACCGAGCCAGGGCCGCCCCGCAGCGAAGGTGTCGTCCCCCTCCCGCGCAGCGAGAGAGGGGGAAGGCGCGCAGCGACTCAGGGGGATCTTCATTACTTCTCCTGCTTGGGCAGAGCCCAGATGGCCACGCCCATGATCACGGGAATGGCGATCAGCAGCGGCAGCAAGGTAGGCGCCAGATCGTGCAGGCCCAGCGCCTTGTTGAAGACGCCACGGCTGATGGCGAACATATAGGTGGCCGGGTAGATCTCGCCAATCCAGCGACCGGCGCCTTCGAGCGATGACACCGGATCGGTCAGCCCCGAGAACTGTGTGGCCGGAATCAAGGTGCCCAGCATGGCAAAGAACATGGCGGCAATCTGGCTGCTGGTGACGGCCGAGGCCAGCAGGCCCATGCCCGTGGCAATAACGCTGAAGAGCAGGGCCGCCAAGACGAGTAGTGAGAAGCTGCCGGTCATGGGCACGCCAAAGACGAAGACCGCCATGGCACACATCAGAAAGAAGTTCAGCATGGCCAGCACCACATAAGGCAGCTGCTTGCCCAGCAGAAATTCGATGCGGGTCACGGGAGTGACGTACAGATTCACGATGGAGCCCAGCTCTTTTTCGCGCACCACGGCCAGGGCTGTGAGCATGGCGGGCAGCATCATCAGCAGCAGCGGAATCACGGCCGGCACCATGGCTGGCAGGCTTTTCACATCGGGGTTGTAGCGAAAGCGGGTTTCCAGACTGACCTGGCTGGCCAGTTGCACGCCCAGTCGCTCGCGCGACTGCTGCACCAGCCACAGCTGGTGCATGGCCTGGACATAGCCTTTGACGGTCTCGCCGCGCTGGGGCATGGCACCGTCGAACCAGGCGCCAACGGCTACCTTCGAGCCGCGCAGCACATCACGGCCAAAACCGGGTGGAATCTCGATGGCCAGTGCCAGCTCGCCGCTCTTCATGCGCCGGTCCAGGTCCGCGTAGTCCTGGATGGGAGGCATTTCAATGAAATAGCGCGAGCCTGCGAGATTGTTCACATAGTTCTGGCTGATGGTGCTCTGGTCGCGGTCGAGCACGGCAAACTTCAGGTCTTCGACGTCCATGCTGATGCCGAAGCCGATCACCACCATCAGCACCAGCGAACCCACCAGAGCCAGGGTGGCGCGCACGGGATCGCGCCGCAGCTCCAGCGACTCGCGCCACAGATAGCTCCACAAGCGTTGCAGGCTGAAGCCAGGGGCTTTGTGTGCTTCTGAAACAGGAGCTTGCTGCGCTTTGTTTGTATTGGTATCAGATACTTTTGATGTTGAAGATAAGGCTGAGTAAGCGGTGGTAGCTTCTTTTTTGATATCAAGCACGGGCGCTGCCTCGCCCGAGGCCTCCACCAGATAGCCGATGAAGGCCTCCTCCAGGGTGGCCGCGCCGCGCTTGGCGGTCAGGGCTGCCGGCCTGTCGCTGTCCAGCACCTTGCCCGCATGCATCATGGACATGCGGTCGCAGCGCTCGGCTTCGTTCATGAAGTGCGTGGAGATGAAGATCGTCACCCGGTCGCGGCGCGAGAGCTCGATCAGCAGGCGCCAGAACTGATCGCGAGCCACGGGGTCCACGCCCGAAGTGGGCTCGTCGAGAATCAGCAGCTCCGGCTTGTGCACCATGGCCACGGCCAGAGACAGGCGCTGGCGCATGCCCAGCGGGATATTGCCGGGCAGCGTCTCGCGCACTTCGGTGAGGCCGAAGCGGGTGAGCATCTCCTCGACACGCGCGGGGATCTCGGCCGGATCCACGTGGAAGAGTTCGGCGTGCAGCACCAGGTTCTGCAGCACGGTCAGCTCGCCGTAGAGCGAGAAGGCCTGCGACATATAGCCCACGCGCCGGCGCGTGGCCACGTCATGCGGATCGATCTTCTTGCCAAACAGCCAGGCATCGCCCTCGCTGGCGGGCAGCAGCCCGGTCAGCATCTTCATGGTGGTCGATTTGCCGCAGCCGTTGGAGCCCAGAAAGCCGAAGATCTCGCCGCGACGAATGCGGAAATTCACATGGTCCACGGCCACGAAATCGCCAAAGCGCATGGTGAGATCACGCGCCTCGATGGCGATGTCGTCATCGCTGGTCTGCAGCGGCGGGATCACCACGGCGGCATGGCCGCGCTTTTTTTCTTCGGGCAGCAGGGCGATGAAGGCGGCCTCCAGCGCCGGCATGCCGGTGCGCTCCAGCAACTCGGCGGGGGTGCCGGTGGCCAGAATCAGGCCGTCATCCATGGCAGCCAGCCAGTCGAAGCGCTGGGCCTCGTCCATATAGGCCGTGGCCACGATCACGCTCATCTGCGGGCGCTGGCCGCGAATGCGGTTGATCAGATCCCAGAACTGCGCGCGCGCCAGAGGGTCCACGCCGGTCGTGGGCTCGTCGAGAATCAGCAGGTCGGGGTCGTGGATGAGGGCGCAGCACAGCGCCAGCTTCTGCTTCATGCCGCCCGAGAGCTTGCCGGCAGGGCGGGAGAGGAATTTCTGCAGTCCGGTGCTCTGGGTCAGATCGTCGATGCGCGCCCGGCGCTCGGCCGCGTCATGACCGAAAAGGCGGCCGAAGAACTGCAGATTCTCTTCCACCGATAGTGTGGGGTAGAGGTTCTTGCCCAGGCCCTGAGGCATGTAGGCAATGCGGGGGCAGACGGCATCGCGGTGCTTTTTGCTGCGCATGTCGCCGCCAAGCACCTGTATCTCGCCGCCCTGCAGGGCGCGCGCGCCGGCAATCAAAGACAACAGGCTTGACTTGCCCACGCCGTCAGGGCCGATCAAGCCGACCATGATGCCTGCAGGAATCTCCAGGCTCAGTCCGCGCAGCGCCTGCGTCTTGCCGTAGGCGAGCGTCACATTGCGCAAAGTGGCTACATGCTGGGTCATGGCAAATGGGGACGCAACGTTCAAGAGGCAGAAGCGTCGTCGGTGCGCAGTTCCAGCTTGGCCGGCCATTCGCGCTCTTTATCGAGCTTGATCCAGGCCACGCCGGGCAGGCCTGTCTTGACTTGAGTCAGGTGCTTTTGCAGCAGGTCCGGTGCAATACGTGCCTTGACGCGGAACATCAGCTTCTGTCTTTCGCTGGCCGTCTCCACAGTCTTGGGCGTGAATTGGGCGGTGCTGGCGACAAAGGACACCTGAGCCGGAATCACATACTGCGGAGCCGCATCCAGCACGATGCGCACCTCGGTGCCAAGGGCCACTCGGCCTGCCACGGTCTCGGGCAGGAAGAAGCTGATGTAGACGTCCGAGACATCCACCATGTTCAGCACCTTGCCGCCTGCGCCGATCACCTCGCCGGGCTGGGCCAGCCGGTATTGCACGCGGCCATCGCGCGGGGCGGTGAGTTCGCTGTCCTTCACATCGGCATCGATGCGCTGGACGGTGGCGGCAGCGGCCGTCACAGCCGATTCCGCACCTATGGTCTGGGCCTTGGCAGCGTCGATGGCCGCCTTGGCGGCCGTGGCCTGGGCCTGGGCGGCCTTGAGCGCGGCCTGGGCGCCACGCACGCGGGCCCGGTCGTCGTCCAGCTCCTGCTCCGATGAAGCACCTTCGCGTGCCAGGGTCTCGGAGCGCTTGACGCGGCGCAGCGCTGCATCCAGTTCGGCCTCGCGCTGGGCCACGGTGGCCATGGTGGCCGCGTACTGGCTTTCGCGCAGCGCGATTTCGGCGCGAGCCGAGGTCACCGCATGAGAGGCGCGCTCACGACCGGCTATGGCTTCGCGCTGCTGAGCCTGCAGGCTTTCGATCTGCATGCGCGCCAGTGGCTGACCGGCTTTCACGAACTCGCCTTCCTGCACCAGGATTTCAGCGATGCGGCCGGCGTATTTGGTGGCGACGTCGATTTCGGTGGCTTCGATGCGGCCGTTGCCGCTGACGAGGCCTTCGGATGCCTGTGCGCTGCGCCATTGCTGCCAGCCATAGGCGCCCAGGGCGGCAGCGGCAACGATGAGCGCGGCGATGGTCAATTTCTTGTTCATGGACATGGATTCGCTGGTCAAGGTTGGAGGGCCGCAGAGGTGGGGGCGCTGCTCTGGCCTTGGGCCAAGTAGCCTCCACCCAAAGCGGCATACAGAGCGACCTGGGTGGACAGCAGGGCCTCGCGGCCCTGAACCAGTTGCTGCTCGGCACTCAGCAGGTCGCGTTCGGCATCCAGCACATCGAGATAGGGCGAGGCTCCCTGGTCATAGCGCAGCCGGGCCAGTCGGGCGCGCTCCTTGAGTGCTGCGCGCTGATCGGTCAGCACCACGAGCTGCTGCTCGAGCATGGTGCGGCTGGACAGCGCGTCCAGCACTTCGCGCATTGCTGTCTCTATGGTTTTTTCGTACTGGACGACCGCCATGTTCTGTCGCACGGCCTGCAGATTCAGGTTGGCCTGGCGCTGGCCGCCGTCAAAGATCGGCAGCGAAATCGTGGGAGCAAACTGCCAGGCACGGCTGCCGCTTCTGAACAGGCCGTCGAGTTCGGCGCTGGCCGTGCCCCAGCTGCCGGTCAGCGCGATACGGGGCAGAAACGCGGCGCGTGCGGCGGCCACGTTGGCTTTGGCCGCCTGCAGCCCGTACTCGGCGGCAATGATGTCGGGGCGCTGTGTCAGCAGATCGGACGGCAGGCCTTCGGGAATCGGTTTCAGGATCCCGGCGGTGGAGCTGCTCTCCGGCAAGCGGTCTGCATCCATTCCTGTGAGCTGCTGCAGTGCATTGGCCTGCAGCGCGCGCTGCTGTGCCAGCTGGGTGCCTATGGCCTTGGCCTGGTGAACCAGAGTCTGTACCTGCGTGAGCGCATAGCGTGAAGTGGAGCCCACCTCGGTGCGGCGCTTGAAGATGCGCAGCGATTCCTCTCGGCTGGCAATCGTGCGCTGGGTCAGGGCCAGGCGCTCATCCAGGCTGCGCAGGGCCAGATAGTTCAGTGCCACCTGCTTGACGAGACTGGATTGAACCGCATGCTGCGTGGCATCCAGCGCCAGATAGTTGCCTAAAGCAGCCTCGCTGAGGCTTTTGACACGGCCCCAAAGATCGAGTTCCCAGCTGTTGAGGCCGACAAAGACTTGCTGATCGCCGGCGACGACGGAGCGGCCACTGGCGTTGAGGTCGGCGGGAACACGTGCTCTGCCATGACTGCTGCCCAGGCCAATGCTCGGCAGTCGAGCAGCACTTTGTATGTCATAGGCAGCCTGGGCCTCCTGCACACGCAGCAATGCAAGGCGCTGGTCCTGATTGTGGGCAAGAGCTGCGCGAATCAGCTCCTGCAGGTTTTGGTCAAGGTAGAAGTCTTGCCAGGCAATCGATGCCGTATTTGCTGGCGCAGCGTTCTCTTGTTTTTTTGTCCACTCCTGAGGCCACTTGTCCGGCAGCTTGGCCTGGGCCTGTGGCTGCAGCATCGGCACCGTCGGGCTGCAGGCTGCCAGTGCTGCCAGCAATGTGGCTGCTGCCAGCAGGCGCATCGGTGTAGTGTTGTAGGGTGGTGTGCGATTTGCTGAAGGGGCCATGAATGCAGAACCTGCGACTTGAAAGCTTTTGGCTTCCGGTTATCGCAAGATTTGTATAGATGTGTATCCCTAGTATTGGGGGGTGGCTCGCAATTCAGTTTGAGCTAGGTCAAGCAATGGAGTCAAGCGCCAGAAACAACAAAGCCCCGCGAGGCGGGGCTTTGTTGTTCCGGTGCACGAAGGGCTTAGCCGCCGCGACGCATCATGTCGAAGAACTCCACATTGTTCTTGGTGGCCTTCATGTTCTTGATCATGAGTTCCATGGACTCGATCTCGTCCATGTTGTACATGAACTGACGCAGGATGCGGGTCTTCTGCAGAATCTCGGGAGGCAGCAGCAACTCTTCACGGCGGGTGCCGCTCTTGTTGAGCTCGATGGCCGGGAAGACGCGCTTCTCGTAGAGGCGACGATTCAGGTGCAGTTCGCTGTTGCCCGTGCCCTTGAATTCTTCAAAGATCACTTCGTCCATGCGGCTGCCGGTGTCGACCAGTGCAGTGGCGATGATGGTCAGGGAGCCACCTTCTTCCACATTGCGGGCGGCGCCGAAGAAGCGCTTGGGGCGCTGCAGGGCGTTGGAGTCCACACCGCCGGACAGCACCTTGCCCGACGAGGGCACGACGTTGTTGTAGGCGCGGGCCAGACGGGTGATGGAGTCCAGCAGGATGACCACATCCTTGCCCAGTTCCACCAGGCGCTTGGCGCGCTCGATCACCATTTCGGCGACATGCACGTGGCGGGTGGCAGGCTCGTCGAAGGTAGAGGCGATGATTTCGCCCTTGACCGAGCGCTGCATTTCCGTCACTTCTTCGGGGCGCTCGTCCACCAGCAGCACCATCAGGTGCACATCGGGGTGATTGGCGGTGATGGCGTGCGCAATGCTCTGCATCATCATGGTCTTGCCGCTCTTGGGCGGTGCCACGATCAGCGCGCGCTGGCCGCGGCCGATGGGGGCGATGATGTCGATGATGCGGCCGGTGATGTTCTCTTCGCCCTTGATGTCGCGCTCCAGGCGCATCTGTTCCTTGGGGAACAGAGGGGTCAGGTTTTCAAACAGCACCTTGTGCTTGTTTTGCTCGGGCGAATTGCCATTGACCTTGTCGAGCTTGGTCAGTGCGAAGTAGCGCTCGCCATCCTTGGGGATGCGCACTTCGCCTTCGATCATGTCGCCGGTGTGCAGGTTGAAGCGGCGCACCTGGCTGGGCGAGATGTAGATATCGTCGGTGCTGGCGGTGTAGCTGGTATCGGGGCTACGCAGAAAGCCGAAGCCATCGGGCAGGATTTCCAGCACGCCGTCGGCGAAGACCTGTTCACCGGCCTTGGCGCGCTTTTTGATGATGGCGAACATCAGTTCCTGCTTGCGCATGCGACCGACGTTTTCGATCTCAAGCGCTTCGGCCTGCTTCAAGACTTCAGACACGTGCAGTGCCTTGAGTTCATTAAGGTGCATGAAATGACTCCAAGCGTGGAGTGAGAATAACCAGGGGGGGAGGCGTAGAGCCTAACGAGACACTGTGAAAGTGGGCAGGCTTGCCTGAAGAAAATCCAGCGCGGTCCCATGCGGTGGCCGGCGGTTCATACATTATGACAGGAAAACTGGCGCAGCTTGCAAGCAATTTATCGAGGATTTGTCATCTGCAGCCTGTGCCGGGCCTGTAGCAGATGCAAATGGGGGTGGGCAGCGGGTGCCCAGAAGCAAACAGAGCTCCATTGGGAGCTCTGTTTGTTGAATGCATTAGATATGCTGGTCGAGGAAGGCGGACAGTTGCGTCTTGTTCAGCGCGCCAACCTTGGTGGCGGCCAGCTGGCCGTCCTTGAACAACATCAGTGTGGGAATGCCGCGAATGCCGAACTTGGCTGGGATCTCACGGTTTTCGTCCACATTCATCTTGGCGATCTGCACCTTGCCTTTGTAGCCTTCGGCTACATCGTCCAAGATGGGGGCGATCATCTTGCAAGGGCCGCACCATTCAGCCCAGTAATCCACCAGCACGGTCGTGCCGGGTTGCAGTACGTCAGACTCAAAGCTTGCATCCGTGATGTGCTTGATCAATTCGCTGGCCATTTGTAGTCCTGGATTTTCTTGAATCAAAAAGGTAGGCGGTCTATTCGCCTAGTGAGTTGATTGTGACAGAAACTCATCTCCCGCCACGGTGTGTGGCTGGTTGTTTGCAGCTATCACGCTAATAGTGCTCGCAATATTGCAGAAATGCCGTCGGTGGTATTCTGCGCACCCTTTGGCGGCCGGTGGCTGCCGGCAGATTGAGGTGGTAGAAGTATGAGTGTCTCGGAGCCCTTGATGGCCGATTCCGAATGGGTCTGTGATGTGGCAGTGATCGGTGCCGGGCCTGCAGGCTTGATGGCGGCCGAGCAATTGGCAAAGGCCGGCTTGTCGGTCAGAGTGTTCGAGGCGAAAGCCTCGGCGGCTCGCAAATTCCTCATGGCCGGCAAAGGCGGCCTCAATCTTACGCACTCCGAGGAGTTTTCGAGCTTTGTCACTCGCTATGGCTGCCGCTCTGCAGATTTGACTCCCTGGCTCGAAAAGTGGGGTGCGAGCGAGCTTCAGGCCTGGGTCAAAGAGCTGGGTTTTGATACCTTTGTGGGGACATCCGGAAGAGTGTTCCCTGCGGATATGAAGGCAGCGCCGCTGCTGCGTGCCTGGCTGGTGCGTATGAAGTCGCAGGGCGTGCAGTTTCATATGCGTCACCGCTGGGTCGGCTGGGCAGAGGATGGCAAGCCGGTTCTTCAGACAGAAAGTGCCAGGGTCAAGATTGGCTGCAAGGCTTTGGTGCTGGCGACGGGCGGCGGCAGCTGGGCGCGTCTGGGCTCGGACGGCGCTTGGGTTTCGCTGCTGCAGGACAGGGGGGTGGGCATTGCCCCGTTGCAGGCGGCCAACTGTGGCTTTGATGTGGGCTGGCCGCAAGGGCGTGAAGCCGGCTGGAGCGAGGTCTTTGCTCAGCGCTTTGCCGGGCAGCCGTTCAAGTCGGTGGTTTTGAAGTTTGCGGACGAGCAAGGTGCCGGCTTTGAGCGTCAGGGTGAATTTGTTGCGACGCAGACCGGGGTGGAGGGGAGTCTGATCTATGCTGTCTCCTCCCTGTTGCGGGACTGCATTGCCCGCCAGGGCGCTGCGTGCTTCGAGCTGGATCTGTTGCCGCAGTGGAGTGCGGAGCGTGTGCAGCAGGAGGTGATGCGGCCGCGCGGCTCGCGCAGTCTCAGCAGTCATCTCAAAGGGCGTCTGGGGCTTGATGGCATCAAGGCGGGTTTGCTGTATGAGGTGCTCGGCAAGGATGGCATGGCGGACATGAAGCGCCTGGCATCCACGATCAAGGCGGTGCCTTTGACGGTGATCGCGCCGCGTCCCATCGATGAGGCCATCAGCACTGCAGGCGGAGTTCGTCTGGAGGCTCTGGATGCGCGGAGTATGTGTGCCGCTCTGCCCGGCGTCTTCTGTGCGGGAGAAATGCTGGACTGGGAGGCCCCCACGGGCGGTTATCTGCTCACGGCCTGTATGTCCTCTGGTGTTCATGTGGCCGAAGGGGTGCTGAACTTCCTGCAGGGCAACTGACTCGCGAGCTTGTGCTTGTCTGTGCGGCGGAGGGCGCAGCATTGAACTCTGGGGCGATCCCGTCCTGATGGCGGGTGCTCTTGCCTGCCGCAGCGCATAGGCAGGCTAGGGTTGGCGGCAACTCGGCATTGCTGTTGCTATTTGGGCAGGCATCGAGCTGGGCCCCGGAGCATGGCTGCCATGAAGATCTTCAATCCGAGGGGAAGGTCCTTGCCCACCGGGCGATGCAGGAGCTCCCGGAAATACCCGGACATGTGTCTGATTGACTCTTGAGTTGGGCTTTGTGACAGGATGGCAGTGTCTTAAGCCCTGCCTGGGGCCGGCTTTGGGTGGGCGGCCGCAAGTGGCGGGCGCCCCTCCTACGAGGCGAACTCTTGCTGTGGGACAGATGTCTTGAACCGGAGACATTACGCTGGCAACATTGCTCCATCGGTTGAGGAGTCGTGACGGATTTGCGTTGTTACCGGAAAAGGAGGTTGGACATGTTTTTCGGCAAGATCTTCGGTTTTGGACGTTCCGAACCGCGCTATATCCGCCGTACGCGTGCCTATCTGCAAGAGGCGCGCATGGCTGTTCTGGAGCACACTATCGCGGCGGAGTACTACCAGTCCTCCGCTCAGATGTACGCCGAACGTGCTGCGCGACTGGAAGATGAATTGCGAGCCTGGGAGCAGGGCGAGCAGCATATTCCCGTGGTGCCGCATCACTATCCCTATGTCCCTCACTCTGCACACAAGGCCGTCGCCGTGGATGCGCCGCCCGTGGGTGCTTCGGTGGGCGTGGTGAGAGCTGCCTGAGCGGAGAAAAGAAAAAGCCTGTATGAATGCATACAGGCTTTTGAAT
>NZ_BBVD01000011.1 GCF_000964545.1 Comamonas thiooxydans
GACCGTAGCCAATCAGGTCGCGTGGGTAGGAGGCGGTGGAATCGTAAGTCATAGGGATACGGATGAAAGTGCCATCGACAAATCGTGCGTTGGCAAAGTACGGTTAAAGGACAGACCTTCTTCCATGTGATTGAGGTGCAACTGCATCAGCTGCACCGCATGTTCGGCATTGCCCGCAGCCAGTGCGGTCACGATGTCGGCATGTTCTTCGTGCGAATGCTCGGCCGCTGATGCAGACTGGTACATCAGGGTGATCAATGCGCAGCGGGAAATCAGCTCGCCCAGCAGCTGAGCCAGCACCTCATTGCCCATGAGCTCGGCCATGCGCACGTGGAAGTCGCCCAGCAGCTCGGTGCGCTGGCCCACGTCATTGGCTTCCATGGCCTTCCTTTCGGCAGCCACATGCGCTTTGAGCTCCAACAAGCGGGAGGGTGTCTGCTGCGCGGCAAAATTGCGCACCATTTCGGCTTCGAGCATGCGACGCACGGCAAAGACCTGGCGCGCTTCTTCAACCGAGGGCGTGGCCACAAAGGCACCGCGCGTGGGCTCGAGCTTGATCAGCCGGTTCTGTGATGCATGAAACAAAGCCTGGCGAACCAGAGTGCGGGAAACACCAAAATGATTGGCCAGCTTCTGTTCCGACAACTTGGTGCCGGGCATCAGTCGATGTTCAACAATTGCTTTGGTCAGACTTTCTGCAATGGACCAGGTGAGTGAGGTTTCCATTGCTTCATCATAAATCTTGAACTCAACACTTGTATACAACATTGATTGAGGAAAAACTAGGTGTTCTCCCTTAAGGTGTGCCGGACGTTTCTTGAGACAACCGCAGGAGAAGAAAGACGAATAGCCCACTAGGCATATTTAACTTACGCTCCTCCTTCAGTCAGCTCCGTCATATGTTCTCTGGAGCGCAATATTTATCACCTGCCATTGCGGGCATGGTCGAATTTATTGACTCTTCCTATCCTCAACTTCGTAACAGCTCGGTCGCATAAAATCAATTTAATGAGTACTCCAGTCATCACCAAAACCAAGATCGCCGAGCGTCTCATAGAGTCGATCCTGACAGCCAAGCTTCGTCCGGGAGAGAAACTGGGTGAACAAGACATTGCGGACTTGTTTCAGGTCAGCCGCACCCTGGTCCGCGAGGCCTTGATGCACCTTCAGACCCGGGGATTTGTGGAAGTCCGCTCCAGGGTTGGCTGGTATGTTGCAGAGCCTTCGTTTGAGGAAGCTCAGGAAACCTATGCAGCGAGGCGCGTCGTTGAGCCGGGCATGCTGCGTGATGCTGGTCAACCCTTGCAGGCAACACTGAAACGCCTGCGCAAGCACATCGCCGAAGAGCGCAAAGCCATTGCCTGTGGGGACGCAGAAGCTCGCAGCTGGCTGCTGGCCGACTTTCATATTTGCCTGGCAGAGTGTCTCGGCAATCGGTTCCTGACTTCTATGATGGTCGATCTCTCGGCACGAACAACTCTGATTTCAGATCTATACCAATCGAAGACCGAGGCCAGAGTCTTCAATGACGATCACGCCGCCATTGTTGAGGCGCTGGCGGCTGGAGACAATCTGCGGGCTGAACAATTAATGATTGCTCACATCGATGCATTGGCATCGCGCCTTGATGAAAGCCTGATCGGTCGTCGCGGAGCACGCAACCGACTCCGCTCCATTCTGGCTCCTGAAGATTCGTCTTCAGCCAAATAGGCGTTTCAAAGTCGATAGGAGTCCTTGGCGGGATCCAGCCTGGTTGAGCCGCTCGGCCGCTTTGCCGATCTCGAGCTCCCAACACTTTGCGGCGAGCCAATAATGAGGCTTGAAGCGCTTGTCCCTACCAGGGGGCGATTGAGCTCGCCATCTGTGCCGGTGATGACTTACGCGTTCGCTGATCGTGCCCGGCAGCATTCATCAAGGAGCCGCCTCGGTCCATGGTGATCATGGCACCGGCGCTATGCCGGTTCCTCGACCAGGACTTGGAATGGCTCGCGTTGCGGATAGACGCCGGAACGGTTTCAATCAGGGCCATGAAACCACATGGATAGCCATCGCATCGTGGAATGGTCTTCCAGCAAGAATTGCCAATGCCACCGATCGCAACAAAGCGCTGGTCTCCGCATTGCCCACCGAATGGACTATCCATCTATTTCAACTGCTGCCGCCCTTGGTGAATGCAGCTGTCACTGTCCTGCCCGGCATCGCAACTGATCTCAAAGCCATGGGAGCATCAGCGCCGATTGCTCGTTGGCGAGCAATATTGCAGCGATGGACGCGGGCTGAATGCCGGCTTTGCAACAACTGAGCAGTGACTACTGGTACTCATTCCGGTGTGTGACTTCGAGAGTACTTTCTATAGCCCCTTGATACGCACAGCAACCTGGCTTTGCTCAGCGCGGATCGTGGAGAGGTTCATAGATGGGTATCTACGCAAAACAGCCATGATCAAAGTGTAGGTTTCAGCACCTCGCCCAGGGCAGAAATGCACGCCAGGGCTTGCTGCGCCTGCTACTGACCGTTTGTCCTCCCATCTGAGGACTCCATCGAACCAATATCTCTGGCCGATAGAACCAGGGTTCCTACTAGCATCTTGAATTCATGTCTTGTATACATTGCATGCATGTCAGCGATGTGTTCAAAGCATTTCTGGACAAGCTTGCTGAAGCAGTGGACATGAGGCAGATTTGATTCGCTTCATAAGCATCACAGCTCTTCAGCAGCGAAAACATGGCTGCAGGCCTGCGTCGCCCGTAGCCGCTAATAACGGTAGACAAGCATGACCCGCTCAGCCGAAATGAGGTCATGGCAAAGGGGCTCCATGGAGCACCCTGATGGAAGGCGGCATATGAACAACCTAGTACTGGACACCCATGGTGAGTCACTAACCTCGGGGGCCAACACCACCAGCCCAAAGCGAGATAAAGGCTTGCCGACCGGAGTTTCTCCGGCGCTGTACAACCACGATCTGGCACCTACCTCGAAAGAGGGGCGTACCTGGGGGAGCTACAGCCTGTTCACTCTTTGGGCCAACGATGTACACAGCCTCGGCAACTACGCGTTTGCCATCGGTCTTTTCACGCTTGGGCTGGGAGGACATCAGATTCTGATGGCGCTTCTGCTGGGGGCGGCATTTCTGTTCGTGCTGCTGTCCCTCTCGGGCTTTATGGGGACCCGTACAGGGATTCCCTTTCCGGTGATGAGCCGCATCAGCTTTGGTACACGCGGTGCGCAGATCCCAGCATTGATCCGCGGCGGAGTCGCCATTGCCTGGTTCGGCATTCAAACCTACCTGGCATCGATGGTCCTCGACGTGATGCTGATCACGCTGTTTCCCGGCTTGCAGTCGCTGAAAGAGCAAGTCGTGCTGGGCCTGCCATTGCTGGGCTGGATCAGCTTTTCCATCCTGTGGGTTGTGCAGGTTCTCATTGCCTGCTGGGGCATGGAGAGCATCCGAAAGTACGAGGCCTTTGCCGGGCCTGTAATTCTGTTGACTTTCATTGCCCTGGCAGGATGGATCTTCTACAGCGCCAAGTGGACTCTGCACTGGTCCGCTCCTTTTGAAAGCAGTGGCGGAGCCATGTGGCTGCAGATCCTGGGCGCTGCTTCGCTATGGGTGGCGATCTACGGCACCTTCGTGCTGAACTTCTGTGATTTCACACGTGCAGCCACCTCAAGCAGCGCCGTGGTGAAAGGCAATTTCTGGGGCATTCCGATCAATATGCTGATCTTCGGCTTGATCGTGGTCATCCTGACAGGCGGCCAGCTTGCCATCGACGGCACGCTGATTCAAAGCCCGACCGACATCGTCCAGAACATTCCCAATAAGCCGCTGTTGATGTTGGCCAGTCTTTCGCTGCTGATTTTGACCATCGCCGTGAACCTGATGGCCAATTTCGTGGCTCCTGCCCTGGCGCTGGCCAACCTCATGCCCAGGCATCTGAACTTCCGCCGGGCAGCTCTTGTCAGTGCGGTTCTCGGCTTCGTGATCCTGCCCTGGAATCTCTACAACTCTCCGCTGGTCATCGTCTACTTCCTGGGAGGGCTGGGTTCATTTCTGGGACCGCTGTTCGGCATCGTGATGGCTGACTACTGGCTGATCCGCAAACAGCGCGTGAACGTTCCGGCGCTCTATACACACGACCCTGCAGGCCCCTATCACTACCGCAATGGCATCAATCCGAAGGCAATTCAGGCCCTGATTCCTTCATCCCTGATCTCGCTGCTCTTTGCATTCCTGCCGACGCTGCAATCGCTGTCCCAGTTCTCCTGGTTCATCGCAGCCGGACTGGGTGCCTTGTTCTATTGGATGGTTGCACCGAAAGGTCTCGCCTACGAAGACCAGGATGGCGAAGCCATTTCCGTAGCCTCCGCCAAACACTGAGAAGGAAAGTTGAAAATCATGCGCATTTTGATCGTGAACGTGAACACCACTGAGTCGATGACCCATGCCATTGGCATGCAAGCTCGGAAGGTTGCTGCGCCTGGAACAGAGATAGTCGCGCTGACCCCGCGCTTTGGTGCCGAATCGGTCGAGGGGAATTTTGAGAGCTATCTTGCCGCGGTCGGCGTCATGGACGCCGTGATGAGCTATGGACAACCCTTTGATGCAGTCATTCAAGCCGGCTACGGTGAACATGGCCGCGAGGGCCTGCAGGAGTTGCTGGACGTTCCCGTTGTGGACATCACCGAGGCAGCGGCCACCGCGGCCATGTTCCTGGGCCACAAATACTCGGTGGTCACGACGCTGGATCGAGCTGTCCCATTGATCGAGGATCGACTCAAGCTTGCCGGCCTGGACGAGCGCTGTGCATCGGTTCGCGCCAGCGGCATGGCTGTGCTGGAGTTGGAAACTCAACCCGAGCGCGCGGTCGAAGCGATTGTTCGTCAAGCCAGCCTTGCCGTCAGCGAAGACCATGCGGAAGTCATTTGCCTCGGCTGTGGAGGTATGGCTGAACTGGATGCCAGGATCCGTGAACTGACCGGTGTACCAGTGGTCGATGGAGTAGCCGCGGCCGTGACCATTGCCGAGTCGCTCGTGCGCCTGGGCCTGAGCACCTCCAAGGTCCGTACCTACGCTCCCCCCCGAGCCAAGCGCGTGACCGGCTTCCCATTCACTAGCCAAGTGGCAGGATGAATTGCCCGGAGTTGTGTAAATCGTCCTGGCCTCTTATTTCCATGCCAATAAGCGTTCCTTTGAGCAGCCAATGCTATTTCGAAGAATTCGACGGTGAAGCGTTGAAACAGATCCGGGCAGGCCTGCCGGTCAGCGATGATCAGTCCTGACTTGGCCTCATAGTTCCGTCACGGCCTGCTGCAGGCAGGCCAGCAATGCCTGCACCAGCGGATTGGCCGGTGTACGCCGCCACATGGCCAGCATCTCTGATGATGGGTGCGAGCCTTTGAGCGGGCGGAATACCAGGCGCGGCATGCCCACGCGTGTCAGCGCCTGGGGTACCAGTGCCACGCCCTGACCCAGCGAAACCAGCGAGATCACCGACAGCCAGTGTCGTACCTCGTGGCGTACTTCGGGTGCAAAGCCATGGGCCAGGCACATCTCGTAGATGCGCTGGTGATAGGTAGGCGAGACCAGGCTGGAGAACAGAATCAGACGGTCGTTTTTGAGTTCGGCCAGATCGATGGCGGCGCTGGTCTGCAGCGGGTGGCGGTCGGGCAGGCAGACCACGAAAGGCTCTTCCATCAGCAGCCGGCTGGCAATTCCTTCGGGCGGCTGTATGGAGTGGACCAGGGCCATGTCCAGCCGCATTTGCTGCAGGTCCAGGATTTGCTCTGCGCTGTTGGCCTCAAGCATGTCCACGCGCACCAGGGGGTGGTCGTGCTGGAACCGTTCCAGCGCCTGTGGCAAGCCGCGGTACAGGCTCGACCCCACGAAGCCCAGGCGCAGATGGCCGCGCGTGCCCTGGGCCACGTCGCGCGTTTCCTGTGCGGCCTGCTGACTCAGGGCCAATAGCTGGCGTGCCTTGTCCAGCAAATGTTCACCGGCCGCAGTCAGCCGTACGCCCTTGCTGCTGCGCTCGAACAACTGGGCCTGCAGTTCCTGCTCCAGCTGCTTGATGGCCACGGACAGCGGGGGCTGGGAGATCGACAGCCGCTGCGCCGCACGGCTGAAATGAAGCTCTTCGGCGAGGGTGACGAAGTAGTGCAGCAACCTCAGTTCCATGATTTATTGATATTTAAAAAGTATTGAGAAAGATTTTAATAATATTTGACGTGAATATATGAGGGTGCTGAAATTCGTGGCAGTCCTTGCCTCAATTGCCGGCTTTGTGTGCGGTACATATCGCCTGAATTCGTCATGGCCGAACCCAGAGATGGCAAGCAAGGTAAGCCCTGTAGCGAGGTTGTCGTCCTCTTTCCAATGAGAGGGTGCTCAGCTCCTCAGGGGATATTCGAATTCAGCAGGAGACGTTCATGTCCGCCAACGATAAGAGCCAGATGCATGCCGTGGCCCAGGCTGCCCATCCCGTGCCTGATCGCCACGGTGCCAATTTCTATGCCACCGATCCTGAGTTGCAGTCGCTGCTGGCGCTTTATCTGCCAGCCGATCTGCTGGCCCATCTGCAGCCCTATCTGCAGCGCATGGGCGAGTTGGCCGGTGGGCGCATCGACGAGCTGGCCGGCATGGCCGACAGGAATCCGCCCACGCTCGAGCACCGCAGCCGCGCCGGCCAGGACAGCCAGCGCATCATCAAGCATCCAGCCTATGAAGAGCTTGAGCGCATCGCTTACGGAGAGTTCGGCCTGCAAGCCATTTCGCACCGGGAAGACATGCTGGGCTGGAGCGGCAAGATGCCGCCCATCGTCAAGTACGCACTGACCTTTCTGTTCGTGCAGTCCGAGTTCGGTCTGTGCTGCCCGTTGTCCATGACCGATTCGCTGACGCGCACGCTCAAGAAGTACGGTACCCCCGAGCTGGTGGACAAGTATTTGCCTCAGCTGCTCTCACTGGATTGGGAGAACCAGGCCCAGGGCGCGATGTTCATGACCGAGCAGGCCGCAGGCTCGGACATCGCCAGCACGCTGACTCTGGCCGCCCCGCAGGCCGACGGCTCATGGCTTCTCACCGGCGACAAGTGGTTCTGTTCCAACCCCGATGCCGAGTTCGCCATGGTGCTGGCTCGTGTGGAGGGCGGGGCGCCGGGCATGAAGGGCATCTCGCTGTTTCTGCTGCCGCGTTCCCTGGACGATGGCAGCACCAACCGTTACCGCATCATCCGTCTCAAGGACAAGCTGGGCACCAAGTCCATGGCCAGCGGCGAGATCCGCATGGACGGCGCCGTGGCCTATCTCGTGGGCCAGCAAGGCCGGGGCTTTGTGCAGATGGCCGACATGGTCAACAACTCGCGCTTGTCCAACGGTGTGCGTTCCGCCGGCATGATGCGCCGTGCTGTGGCCGAGGCCGAATTCATCGCCCATGAACGCATTGCCTTTGGCAAGCGCCTGGAGCAGATGCCGCTGATGCAGCGCCAGCTCGACAAGCTGCGCGTGCCCGCCGAGCAGGCGCGCACCATGGTGTTCCAGACCGCGCAGACGCTGATGCGCTCCGACGCGGGCCAGCCGGATGCCTATGCGCTGCTGCGCATTCTGACGCCGCTGATCAAGTTCCGCGCCTGCCGCGATGCACGCAAGGTCACTGGTGATGCGATGGAAGTGCGCGGCGGTTGTGGCTATATCGAGGAGTGGAGCGATCCGCGTCTGGTGCGCGATGCCCACCTGGGCTCCATCTGGGAAGGTACGAGCAATATCGTGGCGCTGGACGTGATCCGCGCCATCAAGCGCGAAGGTTCGTTGCCTGTGCTGCAGCAGTATCTGCATGGCTTGCTCGATCATGCCAGTCTGGTGCCCGGTTACCGCCAGGCGCTGGAAGATGCATTGGCCCGCGCCGGCACCCTGGCCGACAGGGCCGCTCAGGACGGTGGCGAAGTGCTGGCCCGCCAGGCCGCCACAGCTCTCTACAACTGCACCACGGCCATCGCCATGGCTTGGGAAGCCGCACAGACCGGCTCGGCCGAGCGCCTGCGCCTGTCGCAACTGGTGCTGCTGCACCGTGTGCTGCCGCGCGATCCGCTGGTCGATGCGGCTGCCGTGCCGGCGCAGTGGCAGGAGCGATTGCCGGCGGCCTTGAAATAAGTAGAAGAAACGGCTGAAACGCTTCATGAAAAAGGTGTTATCGGCTCTCGGATTATTTCTGCAAGGAGACAAGTATGCGCAATCACGCAAGAGAGCGCCGACGGCTGCTGGCCGCAGCCTCGGGTGCAGTCCTGTTGGCGGCAGCCCATTCTGCCACGCAGGCTCAGAGCGAATCCTATCCGGTTCGGCCGATTCGCCTGGTGGTTCCCTATGGTGCCGGCGGACCGACGGACGCGCATTTGCGGGTGGTGGCACAGCAAGCCTCGCAGCTGCTGGGGCAACTGGTGGTCATAGAGAACAAGCCAGGCGCCAACGGCACGTTTGGTGCGGTGGAGCTGGCGCGGGCTCAGCCGGATGGCTACACCCTGGCGGTGCTGCCTGCCAGTGTCTATCGCGAACCGTATCTGAACCGGGTGAGCTTCGACCCCTTGAAGCTGAGCTACGTGATCGGCATGACCGACTACACCTTCGGGCTGGCTGTGCGTCGGGATGCACCGTGGAAGAGCTGGAAGGAGTTTACCGAAGATGCGAGCAGGCGTCCCGGCCAGATCTCCGTCGGTGCGGCCGGTCCGGTGCAAACGCCCAGCATCGTACTGAGCGAGCTGGTGCAGTTCACGGGCCTGCAGCTCAATCGCGTGCCCTACAAGGGAGACTCGGAGCAGGCCAGCGACCTGCTGGGCGGCCACATCGATGCGGGCGTGCTCTCCGGCGTAGCCTCCCAGCATATCCAGTCGGGCCGATTGCGCTACCTGGCAATGTTCACGTCCAGCCGTGTTCCGCAGTTCCCCCAAGTGCCCACTTTGAGAGAGCTGGGCGTGGATGCGGTGATCGAGTCGCCCTATGGCATTGCCGCCCCTGCCGGCCTGGCGCCGGCGCGGCTGCGCATCATTCATGACGCCTTCAAGGCGGCGCTGGAGTCGACACAGGGGCGCAAGATCCTCGAACAACTCAATCAGCCGCTGAACTACCGCAGCCCGCAAGAGTTCGAGCAGTACGCGAGGAGCGCCTACGCACGCGAGAAGACGCGCATGGAGCGCTTCAAGGCCGTTGCCGGCGGCACCCCGCAGTGATTTTGCCGGTTCATCGGCAACACCCTTCCAAGGAGACAGACATGCATAAAGCCAGACGCGCAGCGCTGGGCCTGATGGCATCCGCCGCCCTGTCGGCGGCACTGCCCGCGCTTGCCCAGGAGAAATATCCGACACGCCCCATCACGTTCATCGTGCCGTTTCCGCCCGGCGGCCCTACCGATGCCATGGCACGCATTCTGGCGACCGAGCTGACCAAGGAGCTGGGCCAGAGCGTGATCGTGGAGAACAAGGCTGGCGCCGGCGGCAATATCGGAGCGGACTTCGTGGCACGTGCCAAGCCTGACGGCTATACGCTGATGTTCGGTACTTCGGGTCCGCTGGCCATCAACAAGCCGCTGTACAAGTCCATCAGCTACGACCCGCGCACCAGCTTCACGCCCATCATCTACGTGGGCTATCTGCCCAATGTGCTGGTGGTTCGGCCGGACTTGGGTGTCAGCAACGTCAAGGAACTGATCGCGCTGGAAAAGAGCAAGCCCGGCAAGCTCAATTTCGCGTCTTCGGGCAATGGCGCTTCATCCCATCTGGCGGGTGTGCTGTTCAACGGCCTGGCCGGCACCCAGCTGCAGCATGTGCCCTACAGGGGCACGGGGCCGGCGCTTAACGACCTGCTGGCCGGTCAGGTGGACATGACTTTCACCGACATCCTCACGGCCATGCCCTATATCAAGGCCGGCAAGGTCAAGGCCCTTGGCGTGGCCACGGCCAAACGCTCCAGTGCCATGCCCCAGATCCCCACGATCGCCGAGCAGGGTCTGGCAGGCTATGACGTGAGCGTGTTCTTCGGCGTGGTCGGCCCCAAGAGCATGCCGGTGGAGCGGGTGGAGCTGCTCAATCAGGCCTATGCCAAGGCGCTGGATTCCGAGAATGTGAAGAAAGCCTTTGCGGCCCAGGGCCTGGAGCGCGGCGCGGATGCCCAGCCCGCCTATCTGGCCGGCTTCGTGAAGAGCGAGCTCGACAAATGGAGCGAGGTGGTGAAAAAGGCCGGCGTGAAGCTTGACTGATGGCGCTGTCGCTTGGGCGCAAGCGCAGGCATGCCATCGAAGGGTGGACGTGTTAGAACTTTTCGAAACGTCTCGCCTTGGCCGAGAGGAGGACACTGTTTCGCACTGCCTGCCACTGCCCGAGAGCCCATGCAAGGCATGAGTCGGGGTATTTCAACTATCCATAGCCATGACATCTTCAACTTCCCTTCTGCTCGCCCAACTGCAGTCCGTTGCTGCCGAGTTCGTGGAGATCCGCCGCAGCATCCATGCCCATCCCGAACTGGCTTTCGAAGAGACGCGCACCAGCGACATGGTGGCCGATTCCCTGGCCCGTTGGGGTTATGCGGTGCACCGCGGCCTGGGTGTCACCGGTGTGGTCGGCGTGCTCAAAAAGGGCTCGGGGAGCAAGTCGCTGGGCATACGCGCGGACATGGATGCCTTGCCTATCCATGAAAGAACAGGCCTGGACTACGCCAGCCGCCTGCCCGGGAAAATGCATGCCTGCGGCCATGACGGACATACAGCCATCCTGCTGTGCGCGGCAAAGTACGTCGCCGAGAAGCTCGATTTCAACGGCACGCTGAACCTGATCTTCCAGCCGGCCGAGGAGAACGAAGGCGGTGCCATGCGCATGGTGGACGAGGGGCTGTTCGAGCTGTTTCCCTGCGACGAGATCTATGCGCTTCACAACGCACCGGGTTTGCCCGTGGGCCGGATGGCCATCAGCCAGGGACCGGCCATGGCATCGTTCGACCGCGTGACCGTTACGCTGCGCGGGCGCAGTGCCCATGGCGCCATGCCGCATCACGGCATAGACAGCATGCAGTGCGCGGCCAGCATCGTGCTGGGGCTGCAGTCCATCATCACGCGCGAGATCGATGCCCAGCAGGCGGCCGTGATCACGGTGGGCTCCATCCAGGCCGGCGAGGTCTTCAACATCGTGCCTGAAAGCGCCGTGCTCAAGATCGGCGTGCGCGCCCTGCACCCGGACGTGCGCAGTTGGGTGGAAAAGCGCATCAAGGCCTTTGTGCAGGCCCAGGCCGAGAGCTATCAGCTCAGCTGCGACATCGACTACGTGCACAAGTACCCGGTGCTCGTGAATTGCGCAGCCCAGACCGAATACGCGCGGCAGGTGGCCATACGCCTGCTGGGCGAGGACAAGGTGAGCGAGCGCACGCCGACCATGGGTAGCGAAGACTTTGCCTACATGCTGCAAAAGCGCCCCGGCGCCTATATCCGGCTGGGCAATGGCGTGGGGGAGGACGGAGGCTGCATGGTGCACAACCCGCTGTACGACTTCAACGACAAGGCCCTGCCCATAGGTGCGGCCTTCTGGGCGCACTTGGTGCAAAGCTATCTGGCCTGAGCGGTCGCACCTTGAACGGGAGAGAAGAGATGAACACATGGAACCGCCGCGGCTTTATGCGGCACACGCTGTGGCAGACGGCTGCCCTGGCGGCAGGTTCGAGCTGGGTCCGGGCTGCAGAAAGCTTTCCGGCCAAGCCTCTGGTCCTTATGGTGCCTTTTCCCGCAGGCGGGGCCAGCGATGTGGCGGCGCGCATCTTTGCCGAATCCATAGGCCGCAGCATCAGGCAGCAGGTGGTGGTGGAGAACCTGGGCGGCGGAACGGGCCTGATTGCCGCAGCCAAGGTGCTCAACGCGCCTGCAGACGGCTATATGTTCTTCCATGGTTCGGCCAACGAGATCTTCCTGGCGCCCATGCTCAATACGGCAGCGCGCTACAAGCCGGGGGACTTCACGCTGGCCGCTCCCACGACGGAATCGCCCATAGTGCTCATGGTCAAGAGCGGGCTGCCGGTCAACAGCTATGACGAGTTCTTTGAATATGCACGCGCCAGCAAGAACGGCCCGCTGACCTATGGCACGGTGGGAGTGGACTCCATGTACAACCTCATGGGCGATGCTCTCGCAGCCAGACTGAGGCTGCCGTTTTTGCATGTGCCCTACAAGGGCGGCGCGCCGGCCCTGCAGGACCTGGCAGGAGGGCAGGTGGACTTCGCCATCCTGCCTTATCAGGCAAGCTTTGAAGGCATGGCCAAGCAGGGACGGCTGAAGATTCTGACCAGCTTTTCCAAGGTATTGCCCAAGGAGCTGACCCATGTTCCGCTGATATCGCAAAGCCGCCTCAGCCCGGATTTTGAATACACCGTCAGTGCGGGCTATTTTGTGAAGAGGGGCACCTCCGCGGACCGGGTTGCCGCGCTGCGCAGCGCCATAGGGCAGGCGCTGGTGAATCCGGAAATCCGCGCCAAGCTGGAACTGGAGGGCAAGCACCTGCGCCAGCCTGTTGCCTCGCAGCTAGAGGCGGACCAGAGCTTCCATGCCATCCATCAGCGCCTGAGCGCGCTGGTGCGCAGCGTGGGCCGAAAGCCTCTGGCCTGAGACATGGGCTGCCGAGACTGGCGGTGCAAGCCCACGAGCAATCTTTGATCAACACGCAGGCCATGGGCCCGCATTTTGTCGGAAAGTGAAACATGCACAATCCAGCCACGATTGGCGCCGGAGCCCTGCAGGGCGTCAAGGTGCTTGATCTGTCACGCATTCTCGGCGGGCCGTTCTGCGGCCAGATACTGGGCGACCATGGCGCCGATGTGCTCAAGGTGGAGCCGCCGCAGGGCGATGACACCCGCACCTGGGGGCCTCCGTTTCGCGACGGCGTGGCCTCCTACTACTTCGGCTTGAACCGCAACAAGCGCCTCCAGTTTCTCGACCTGTCCGCGCCCGAAGGCCAGCAGCGCGTGCGCGCCTTGATGGCCGAGGCTGATGTGGTGGTGGAGAACTTCAAGGTCGGCACCATGGAGAAATGGGGCATAGGCTATGAGCAGATGCGCGAAGAGCTGCCGCATCTGATCTGGTGCCGCGTCACGGGCTTCGGCGCCGACGGCCCTCTGGGAAGCCTGCCCGGCTACGACGCCGCCATCCAGGCCATGGCCGGCATCATGAGCATCAACGGCGAAGCCGACGGCGAGCCGCTGCGCGTGGGACTGCCGGTGGTGGACATGGTGACGGGGCTGAATGCCACCATAGGCGTGCTGCTGGCACTGCACGAGCGGGGGCGCAGCGGACAGGGGCAACTGGTGGATGCTTCGCTCTACGACTCCGGGCTGTCGCTGCTCCACCCCCATGCGGCCAACTGGTTCATGGGGCGCAAGGTGCCGCAGCGTTCGGGCAATGCACATCCCAATATCTATCCCTATGACGTGCTCAGCACGGGCGGTGCTCCCATCTTTCTGGCCGTGGGCAACGACAGGCAGTTCCGGTTGCTGTGCCAGCATGTCGGGCAGGAGGGACTGGCGCAGGACGAGCGCTTTGCCACCGCAGGCCAGCGCTCCGTCCATCGTGCCGAACTCAAGCCCTTGCTCGAGCAGGCGTTTGCGCCCTTAGATGGCGTGAAGCTTGCCGACGAGCTGATGGCCATCGGCGTGCCTGCCGCGCCGGTGCTCGATGTAGCTCAGGCGCTTGAGCACCCGCACACCGTACACCGCGAGATGGTGGTGACGATGGGCCAATACCAGGGGCTGGGCGCTCCGGTCAAGCTCAGCCGCACGCCGGCCAGCTACCGCTTTGCGCCCTTGAGCGAAGGAGAGGATTTTCTGCCGGACGCCGGCGCCTGAGCTTGCTTCGGCGCGACTCCAGCCCGCCCCGTGCGGGCTTTCTTTTCTTGCGCCCATGTGAGCCGGTTTGCGTTGCCGGCGCCCTGTCCCACCCTTTTCACGGGCATTGTGTGCACAATGGAATGCAAAAGCGTTTTCCCTGTGTTCTGTCCATGGAGAGTCTCACGATGTCGCATGCTTTTGCCAAAACCCTGAAGTCCTTTGAACTGGCCGAGGGCAAGAAGGGCAAGTTCTATTCCTTGCCGGCCCTGGCCAAGCAGTTCCCGGAGATCAAGCGCCTGCCTGTCTCGATTCGTATCGTGCTCGAATCGGTGCTGCGCAACTGTGACGGCAACAAGATCACCGAGGAGCATGTGGCGCAGCTGGCGCGCTGGCAACCCAAGGCCGAGCGGGTCGACGAGATTCCGTTTGTCGTCGCGCGCGTGGTGCTGCAGGACTTCACCGGCGTGCCCTTGCTGGCCGATCTGGCCGCGATGCGCAGCACCGCTGCCAAGCTGGGCAAGAAGCCCAAGTCCATCGAGCCGCTGGTGCCCGTGGACCTGGTTGTGGACCACTCCATCATGGTGGACTACTTCGGCACCAAGAAGGCGCTGGACCTGAACATGAAGCTGGAGTTCCAGCGCAACCAGGAGCGCTACCAGTTCATGAAATGGGGCATGCAGGCCTTCGACACCTTTGGTGTCGTGCCGCCGGGTTTCGGCATCGTGCACCAGGTCAATCTGGAATACCTGGCGCGCGGCGTGCACAAGGCCAGGAGCGGCAAGGGTGATGCGGTGTACTACCCCGACACCCTGGTCGGCACCGACAGCCATACCACCATGATCAACGGCATAGGCGTGGTGGCCTGGGGTGTGGGCGGCATCGAGGCCGAGGCGGCCATGCTGGGCCAGCCTGTGTACTTCCTCACGCCTGATGTGGTGGGCTTCGAGTTGACCGGCCAGTTGCGCGAAGGCGTGACGGCCACCGATCTGGTGCTCACCGTCACGGAGCTGCTGCGCAAGGAAAAAGTGGTCGGGAAGTTCGTCGAGTTCTTTGGCGAAGGAACGCGCAGCCTGTCGCTGCCGGATCGCGCCACCATCGGCAATATGGCTCCTGAGTATGGGGCGACCATGGGTTTCTTCCCAGTCGATGAAAAGACCATCGAGTACTTCAAGGGAACGGGACGTACCAAGAGCGAGATTCAGGCCTTCGAAGCCTACTTCAAGGCCCAGCAGCTGTTTGGCGTGCCCAAGGCCGGCGAAATCGACTACTCGCATGTGGTCAAGCTGGATCTGGGCAAGGTGGCACCGAGTCTGGCCGGGCCCAAGCGCCCGCAGGACCGCATCGAGATCGGCCATGTGGCCGGGCAGTTCGACGAGCTGTTCAGCGCTCCCGTGGCCCAGAATGGCTTCAATCTCCCTGCCGATCAGCTGGCGCGTCGCCACGTGGTGAGCCCCGATGGTCCCGAGGCCTTGCAGCCCGAGAGCAAACCCCTGTCGGCCGGTGCGGAGCGCAACAAGGCCGAGATGGTGAGCAACACGCCCGAGACCGGCAAGGTCGAGGCCAGTGCGATTGCTGTTGATGCCAGCCATGCGGTTGCAGCGCCGGAAAAGAGCTTCGATATCGGCAGCGGCGATGTGCTGATTGCAGCCATCACCAGCTGCACCAATACCTCCAATCCCAGCGTCATGCTGGCGGCGGGCCTGCTGGCCAAGAAGGCGGTGCAGGCAGGCCTCAAGGTCAAGCCGCATATCAAGACCTCGCTGGCCCCGGGCTCTCGCCTGGTCACCCGCTATCTGACCGAGGCGGGCTTGCTGCCTTATCTGGAAAAACTGGGCTTTGCGCTGGCAGGCTACGGCTGCACCACCTGCATCGGCAATGCCGGTGATCTCACCCCCGAGATCAATGCCGTCATCACGCAGAACAATCTGGTCTGCTCGGCCGTGCTCTCGGGCAACCGGAATTTCGAGGCCCGCATTCACCCCAATATCAAGGCCAACTTCCTGGCCAGCCCTCCGCTGGTGGTGGCTTACGCGATTGCCGGCACGGTGCGCAAGGACCTGATGACCGAGCCCGTGGGCAAGGGCAAGGGCGGCAAGGATGTGTATCTGGGCGATATCTGGCCCAGCAGCGAGGAAATTCAGGAGCTGCTCAAGTTCGCCATGAACGGCAAGGCCTTCCGCAGCAATTACGAGCAGGTGGCCAGCGAGCCGGGCAAGCTCTGGGAAAAGATTCGGGGTGTGACGGGCGCCACCTATACCTGGCCCGAGAGCACCTATATCGCCGAGCCGCCGTTCTTTGCCGACTTCGCTCTGGATTTGAAAGCACCACCCGAAGACGGGGGTAGCGCTGCAGGTCAGAAAGGCTCTAACTCCAGCGCGGTGCACGGTGCTCGCATCATGGCCTTGTTCGGTGACTCCATCACCACCGACCATATCTCGCCCGCAGGCTCCATCAAGGAGTCTTCGCCGGCAGGCAAGTGGTTGCTCGAGCATGGCGTGCATAAGGCCGACTTCAACAGCTATGGCTCGCGCCGGGGCAACCACGAGGTGATGATGCGCGGCACTTTTGCCAATGTGCGTATCAAGAATCTGATGATCCCCGCCGCAGGCGACGGCTCGCGCGAGGAGGGCGGTGTCACCCTGTTCCGCGACGACCATGGCCGGGCCGAGAAGATGGCCATTTACGACGCGGCCATGAAATACCAGGCCGCGGGCCGTGCCACGGTGGTGCTGGCAGGCGAGGAATACGGCACGGGCTCCAGCCGCGACTGGGCGGCCAAGGGCACGCAACTGCTGGGCATCAAGGCCGTGGTGGCGCGCAGCTTCGAGCGCATTCACCGCTCCAATCTGGTGGGCATGGGCGTGTTGCCGCTGCAGTTCAAGGGCAATGACAGCTGGCAAACCCTGGGTCTGACGGGCGAGGAGTTCATCGATGTGATCCCGGCCGCCGACCTGGCGCCGCAAAGCGATGCCCAGTTGGTGATCACCAGGCCCGATGGCAGCAAGAAAACCGTGACCGTGAAGCTGCGCATCGATACCCCCATCGAGGTGGACTACTACCGCCATGGCGGCATCCTGCCCTATGTGCTGAGGCAGTTGCTGGCCTGATTGCGCCAGCTTGCCAGGTAAAAAGGCCTGTCCTCCTCGGAGGCAGGCCTTTTTCGTGGGCTGGCGCGAGCCCTATTTCATCGAGTGCAGGCCAAACATATTGCCTTCGGTATCGATGGCCAGGGCAATAAATCCATAGGGGCCTATGGAGACTTTGTCGCGGTGCAGGCTGCCGCCGTTGCGTGCGACGCGGGCGGCTTGCTCGGCGCAGTCTTCACAGACGAAATAGACCAGCGTGCCGCCGCCGCCAGAGGGGCATTCCGGCATGCGGACCAGCGCTCCGGTGGCACCAGCGTTATCCGGCTGTCCTGGAAAGGCCCACATCTCCATGTCGGGGTGCTCGCCGCCTTCCGGCATGGCCAGCGCTTGCAGCTGACAGCCCAGCATGGCTTCGTAGAAGCTCCTGGCGCGCGACATGTCCTGCACGTAGATCTCGAACCAGCCAACGGGATTCATAGCCATCTTCAGCTCCTTGTCTGCTCATCGGTGGAAGTCCAGATGCTGAGGCAGCAGAGGCTGTGATGCAAGCAGACCCGGCCCTTAACAGGGGCTTCGAGCCTGGAACATGGGGCAAGGGCCGGGCGCGGGTTGCCGGGCGCCGGCCCGCACTCTCAGGGCTTTCTCTGGGCGGCAAGCTTTCTGGCCTTGCGGCGGTGCCACCAGAGCCAGATTCCGCTGATGCCCAAGCCGCCCAGCACCAGGCCGTTGAGGCCGGCCAGGATTTCCATCAGTACGCCACCCAGCTCGCCCGTGTGCAGCGGATAGGCCACGGCCACCGCCGCAGCGCCGGGGTCGAGTTCATTCCAGCGTCTGACGTCCAGCACGGCACCATTGCGCGGGTCCAGCCATACCGAGCTGATGCCGTTGGGGTGCGGTTCACCGGGGGCGCGAAAGCGGATGCGTACTGCCTGCTTGGCATTGGGCGGCAGCTGCACGAAGCTGGCCTGGGCATCGGGCATGGCCGCGCGGGCCGAGGCCAGCATGGCATCCACATCGGCTGGCAGCGGTTTGGCAGATGTTTCCGTAGTCAGTGCGGGCAGCTTGGGTGGCTTGACTGCCGTGCTGCTGCTGAGCACATTGAGCCAGTCGCCCAGCGGCCGCCATGCCATATAGGCACCGGTGACGACCGACACCGCTATCAGCAGGCCCATGATCACGCCGCCGATGCGGTGCATGTCGAACAGGGCGCGCACCAGGCTTTTATTGAGTTCTATGCGCCAGTTGCCCGGCCAGCGCTTGGGCCACCAGAGAATGACGCCCGTCAGCAGCAGCAGCAGGTAGGCCAGGGTGGTCCAGGCCAGTATGGCCTTGCCGTTGGCGTCCAGCAGCAAGGTGCTGTGCAGCTTGAACAGCGTGTTGACAAAGCCCTCGGTCTCGCCGCGGCGGCCCTGCTCCGCTCCGGTGACGGGGTCCAGGTAAATGGTGCCGCGCCAGTCCGCAGCCTGAACGCGCAGCCACAGGCTGTCCTGTGTCTCCTGAGGCAGCCGGAAGCGCAGAGTCGCTTTGCTGCCGAACTCCTCATGGGCTCTTGCCAGTATCGGCGTCAGTGCTGCGGCCTGCTGCGCATGCGTCGTGCGGGCCTGGAACAGCTCGGGGTGCGCCATGCGGTCCAGCGGCTGGCCGATGATGAGCAGGGTGCCGGTGAGCCCGGCCAGAATCAGAATCCAGCCCAGGCCCAGGGCAAACCAGCGATGCAGCCGCAGCCACAGAGAACGGAGCGAAGTCATTGCGCGTGATGGTGTGATGCCCCGCGAGGTGGGCTCGCGGGGCCGCCGCTTAGAACGGCAGGGTGGCCTGAACGTACAGGGTGCGTGGCATGCCCACGTATTTGCCACCGCCGTTGTTGTCGGTGGAGCGGGTGAAGTAGCGGCGGTCAAACACGTTCTTCATGCCAACGGTCAGGCGCAGATTGTTCAGCTCCTTGCCGGCCTGGTAGCTGGTGCGCAGGCCCAGGATGGCAAAGCCCGGGATATCGCCCAGATTGCCATTGGCGTCTTCCTGCGTGATGTAGGGATTGGGCTTGGCGCTGGTGCCGGGCGTGCCGGGCGAGCGTTGCTTGGACTGGGCGTTCAGATCGGCATTGAAGGTCCAGCGCTCCATCGCATAACGTGCCGACAGGCCGGCCGTGTGGCGCGAATAAAGCGGCAGGTCGCGGCCTGCGAAAGGACCGGCCTGGCTGGTGGCCTGGGTGAAGGTATAGCTCATGCCCAGCGACAGGCCCTTGAGTGCCGGGTAGTTCTTGCCGAAGTCATAGCGCAGCGCCGATTCCAGACCACGGTGGCGCGTGGCACCCAGATCGGTCCAGATGCCGTTGCCGGTGCCGTCGCCCGGGCGGTCCAGGAACAGCTCCTTGTTGAAGTCGATATTGAACAGCGTCAGCTCGCCATTCCAGGTGTCGCTCTTGTAGTGCGTGCCTAGCTCGTAGGTCTTGGCCGATTCGGGATAGAGCTGGTTGTTGGATGACTGAGCCAGCTGTGCGTACTGCTGAGGCCCGAAGGACTTGCCGGCATTGGCGAACACCGACCAGTGGCTGTCGACGCGGTAGAGCACCGACAGCGTGGGCAGCCATTCGTTGGCGGCCGCCGTCGGGTAGATGGCCGCTGCGGTCGCGCCCTTGTAGTCCACCACATTGTTGAAGGAGCGGATGCGCTCGTAGCGCACGCCGGGCGTGATGGTCCAGTTGCCCACATCGATGCGGTTGTCGATATAGAAGGCATTGGCCGTGGTGCCGCCCTGGCTGGTCTGGGTGGTGTTCAGCGGCAGGGCCATGGCATCGACCTGGCCGGGCACATAGAAGCCGGAAGTGGCCAGCGCCGTTTCTGAGCTCTTTTCCTTCAGGTAGCGATAGCCCATGCTGACTTCCTGCACCACGGAGCCGGTCTCGAAAATGCGCGAGTAGCGCGGCTCCACGCCGTAGTAGCTGTAGTCGCGCGGTGCGGCCGTGAGGCTGCGCTTGCCTGCATTGGCGCCGGTGGCGTCGCGTTCGATATAGCTGCCGCGGAAGGAGTCCACGTAGTAGCTGAGCACTTCGAAGTTGTTGCGACCGTCCTTGTAGCTGTACTTGAGCGAGCCGTCGGTGCGGCGGCCCGTGAACTGGTCATAGTTGCGCGTGCTCTGGAACGGGTCGGCGGCGTACTGGGCCGTGGTCAGGCCGCCGGGCATCTGGCCCTTGCCCTCGAAATGGTGCAGCGAAGCGGAAATGCTGCTGTTGTTGCTGAGCTTGTAGCTGCCCTTGACCAGCAGATCGTCGATGTCGGTCTTGTCGTTGCTGCTGCGCCAGCCCTTGCCGTGCGTGCCCGAATACAGCACGGCCAGGCCCAGGCCCGACTCGTTGGTGCCGCCCACAAAGAAGCTGGGCGTGGTCTTCACGTTGCCGCCGTGGCTGTAGATCTCGGTGCCGATGGAGGCTTCGGCCGCAAAAGTCTTGGGAATGGCGCGTGTCGTGAAGTTGATGATGCCGCCCACGTTCTGCGGGCCGTAGCGCACCGAGCCTGCACCGCGCACCACGTCGATGGAGTCCAGATTGCCCAGCGCCACGGGCGCCAGCGACAGCTGGGGCTGACCGTAAGGAGCGTAGGAGACGGGCACGCCGTCCTGCAGCACATAGGAGCGTGGCGACAGGCGTGCGGTCAGACCGCGCACGCTCAGGTTCAGAGAGATATCGCTGCCGCCCGTGCCGTTGCTGTCCTGAACCTGCACACCGGGCACCAGGCGCAGCGCTTCGCGCAAGGTGGCCGCGCCGCTTTCCTGGATGCGCTCGCGCTCGACGATGGTGCGGGCGCCTGGATGCTCCAGCACCTTCTCGGCGCTGGACATATCGCCATCCAGCCAGTTGCCGGTGACGGTGACCGAGTCCAGGGCGGCTTCGGCAGTGGCGGCGTTGGCCGTCTGTGCATGAACGGGGCTGGCGAGCACGCCAAGGGCTGCGGCAACGGCAGCGGCGGCGCTGCTCAGGCGAAAAGCGGGGGAGTCGGAAAGATGGAGGTTAGCCATGGGTGTTGTAGGGGAGTGCACACAGCACCTGGCTGGCATGAACAGCGCGCTGCCCCAGCCTTGCGCTGGCGGCATCTCTTGTCTTCAGTCGGGGCCGGAGGGGACTATGTGGCGTTTATTGGCAGGCGCAGATATTAATGAGAATGGCTGTCATTTGGCTGTATGTGGTTATGTTGAGACACAAAAAAACAGCCTCCCTGTTCGGCAACCTGGCCGTCCGGGGAGGCTGCGTGCGGGAGCTGGACGCTGGCACGGCCCTGCGAGGGCTCAGACGTATTTCCCTGTCAAGCCGCCGTCGGCCACGATTTCCGTGCCCGTGATGTAGCTGGCGGCATCCGAAGCCAGGAAGGCGCAGACGTTCGCCACCTCCCACGCAGTCCCCATACGTTGCAGTGGCACCTGCTGTGCCCGCGCAGCCTTGGCCTCGCCCAGGCTGTCGGAGAACATATGTGCCACATTGGCGGTCACGCGTGGCGTATCGATCAGACCGGGCACAACCGTGTTGGCTCGAATTCCGTGCGGCGCGTACTGCTGTGCAATCATGCGCGTCATCTGGATGACGGCAGCCTTGGTCGTGCAATAGGCGAGATGCGGATAGCCGAGATAGCGCAGTCCCGCGACCGAAGCGATCGAGATGATGGTGCCGGAGCCACGCTGCACCATCGCCGGCAGAACCGCCTGGCAGCTCAGCATCAGACTTTTCACGTTCACGCTGTGAATACGGTCCAGGTCATCTGCGCTTGTTTCCAGCGGTCCACCCGTCTTGCCTATGCCTACGTTGTGATGGAGCACGTCGATGGCCTGGTGCCTGGCAGTTATGTCTCTGAAGGCCGAGAAGATGTCCTCTTCGCGCGCCATGTCGGCCTGATAGGCAAAGGCGCTGCCACCTTCGGTTTCGATCAGGTGCACGGTCTCCTTGGCGGAGGCAAGATCGCGGTCGATCACGCATACCGTCGCTCCCTGTCGTGCATAGGTGATGCACGAGGCTCGGCCGATGCTCCAGCCAGGAGCGATGGAGCCGCCACCGGCGACGGCGACCGTGCGGCCATTCAGGTCAAGCAGTGCGCGCAAAGGTGGTGCCGTATCGGGAGTTGTGCCGGACATTTCACTGCTCCTCTGCCGCACCTGGGCTTACGTACGCAATTGCATGTTCGACGGTTTCCCAGATGAATCGGCCCGAAGGGTTCTGCTGCTCTTCGGCGATATGCGCAACCAGTCCTGCCGCGCGCGAGATCACGGCAAACCCGCGCATGATTCTGGTGGGCACACCGATCTCCCCCAGCAGGGCAGCCACGGCGCCCGTGGCATTGATGGTGATCGCGCGGCCGGCACTTTCGTCCACGGCCTGGGACAGCATCTCCAGGGCACGAATCCTGTCACCTTTCAGATCCGCCTCCTCGCGTCCCATCTCCAGCAGCTTGTAGGCGCGGGGGTCGACCGGCTTGTGAAGGTGGTGTCCGAATCCGGGGACGGGCGACTTTTGCGACTGGTAGTGACTGGCGATGCTGCGGGCTTCCTCCATGGGGCTGGAGGCCGCGATGATGCGGTCGAGCAGTCCCGAGCAGTTCTCCATGGTGCCGACAAACGAGCTGCCCACGGCCAGCAGGCCCGCAGAGACGGCTCCCTGCAGATTCTCCGGTGCGCTCATGTAGACGACGCGGGTGGCAATGGCGCTGGGAGTGAGGCCATGCTCCATCAGCACAATCAGCACCACATCGGTGATGCGCAGGTCCACGGGGCGTGGGCTGCGTCCGAGGATCTGCATGAGCATCACCTCCGTGAACGTCTTCTTGCCCATGAGATCCTGCACGAGATCGGCATCGCCGTAAGTCAGGCTGGTGAGCGTATGCGTGCACAGGCTAGTGGTAGGAGGCTGTTTCATTTGCTTCATGGCTTGCTTTCTTCAGGTGTTGCTGCCGCTGGCAATGGCCAGGTCGCGCACGGCATTCTTGAGAACCTTGCCCACGGGAGAGCGTGGCAGTTCGCTCATGAAGTGGATGCGTTTCGGGGTCTGGACGGGGCCGAGCCGTTCGCGCAGAAAGGCCGCGAGATCGGCCTCGGTGGCCTGTTGGTCCGGCCGCAGCTGCACTGCGGCCTGGACGCTTTCGCCCCATTTGTCGTCAGGAATGCCGAAGACTGCGCATTCATGCACGGCCGGGTGCTGGGCGAGGGCGTTCTCGACCTCGATCGGGTAGACGTTGAAGCCACCCGTGATCACCATGTCCTTCAGGCGATCCTTCAGATAGAGGTAGCCGCGTTCGTCGAACATGCCGCGGTCGCCGGTGTGCAACCAGCCGTCGCCCAGCGTCTCTGCCGTCTTCTCGGGCAAGTTCCAGTACCCGGTCATCACCAGCGGCCCGCGCGCGACGACCTCGCCCACCTCGCCGGTTTCAAGCAAGAGTCCATCGGGAGACATGATGGCCACGTCGCTGTACCAGGTGCGTCGTCCGACCGCTGCCCAGTTGGCTTCTTGCTCGAAGTCCTCGGGGCGCATGACGGTCAGAATCTGGGGGGCCTCGGTCTGTCCGTAGGTGGTGCCGAGCACGGGGCCGAAGAAATTCCTGACCTCGCGGATCTTCTCCGGGGGCATAGGTGCACCGCCGTAGATCAGACGCTTGAGGTGAGGGAAGTCGGCGCGCGTCGTGTCTTGCAAGCCCATCAGCATGTACACCAGGGTTGGCGGCATGAAGCACACCGTGCCGCCGCGATGCTTGAACGTGTCGCGCACCGCCTGCGCGCCGGCACCGTCCATGATCACGTGGCAGCCCCCCTGCGCAAGAATCGGAAGCACATAGGTCGAGGTGCCGTGGGTGATGGGGGCGGCCATGACATAGCGGTCCTGTTCATCGAATGACCAAGCATGGATCTGATTGACGATGTTCGCCATCCACGCGCGGTAGGGCTGCATCACCCCCTTGGGCGCTCCGGTAGTGCCTCCCGTGAACTTGATGGCTTGCGTTGCGTCTTCGTGTAGATCGAAGCTTGGAATCGGTGCGCCTGCGTGCCGGGATATCAGCTGTGCCAGAGTGGGCTGCTCTGCCTCGGCCGTGCCGATCAGGATGCGCCGAGCCCGTGCATCGCTGACCAGATCCCCGTAGCCCGCCTCGACAATCAGGATGCTGGCGTCGACGATGTCGGTGATGCGGCGGATCTCGGATTGCGTGCTCTTGGGGTTCAGGGGCACCCACACCTTGCCGCAGGCCAGCACGGCCAGAAGTGCAACGATATGCTCGGCGCTGTTGGTGGCGCAGATGGCCACGCGCGATTGCGGTCTGGGGTCCAGCGCCAGCAATCCGCTGGCCGTGGCGCAGACCTGCTGTGCCAGTTGTTCGAAGCTCAACTGCTCACGCGGCGTGTCGATGGCGATGCGCTGCGGCCAGCGCTGCACCGCGCGCCAGAAGAAATCGATGGGATACATAAGCCTTGTCCTGGTGAGTTAGTTCGCCTTGGCGCCCGATGCCTTCACGACCTCGCTCCAGCTCTTGAGTTCGCTGGCGACGAATTTGCGCATGTCGTCGGGCGTTCCTGGTGCCGTGGTCGCAACCAGTTCAGCCAGTCTTTGCTTGATGCCGGGGTCTTTCAGTGCCTGGTTGAGTGCGGTGTTCAGACGCTTGATGACGACTTCCGGCGTGCCGGCCGGAGCGGAAATGCCGAACCAGGATTGCACTTCGAAGCCGGGGAAGCCCGATTCGGCCAAGGTCGGCACATCGGGCAGCAGGGGGGAGCGCTCCTTGCTGGTGATGGCCAGTGCGCGCAGCTTGCCTGCCTTCACATGCGGCATGGACGAGGGCGAGTTGTCGAACATGGACTGCACCTGCCCGCCAAGCAGGTCGGAGACGGCTGGCGCACTGCCCCGGTAGGGAACATGCAGCATGTTCAGCCCGGTCTTCATCTTGAACATCTCGCCGGAGAGATGGATGGAGGAGCCGCTGCCCGAGGAGGCGAATGTCAGGCCGTCGCTGGAATTTTTCGCGAATCTGACGTAGTCCTGCACCGAGTGGATCGGCAGGCCCGGATTGACCACCAGCAGATTGGGAATCTTGGCGATCAGGCCTACGGGCTCGAAGTCCTTGACGGGGTCGTAGCCGAGCTTGTTGTACAGCGATGCATTGATGGTGTTGGCGATCGTGTAGACGTACAGGCTGTACCCGTCGGCAGGAGCGCGGGCGACAATTTCTGCGCCCACATTGCTGTTGGCGCCGGTACGGTTGTCCACGATGATGGACTGCCCCAGCTCCACGCCCATCCGGTTGGCGACTAGGCGCGCAACGACGTCGGTGGCGCCGCCGGCCGCATAGCCGACGACTAGCTTGAGAGGCTTGGTGGGCCAACTGGTTTCCACGGCCGGTGCCGCTGATGCCAGGCATGAGCCCAGCGTTGCGGCGATGGCGATGCAGATGTTTCTGCGATGCCTTTCCTGCTTCATCATTGTCTCCTTGAAAGGGTTATGGGGGTTCTTCAGCGCTGTCGAACCCCATATGCCGAGAGCCATGGCTTGTCGGCGATTGTTTCAATGAAGCGGGGAAATGAATGAATGAAAACGTCTGCCTGCCGGACGAAATCACTAGGCGAAAACCCTCTGCAGGAGAGGAGAGCAAGACCTTGAGCCGTGGCTTGGCGGTGATGGATGCCGTGCTTGCCGGGCCGCAGGAGGGGATGCGTGTGGCCGAGCTGTGTCGTCAGACCGGTCTTGAGCGCGCCACCATCTATCGCCTGCTGGCGGCATTGCAGGAGGCTCGCTATGTGACGCTGGTCTCACGTTATCGCTACGGGCCCGGCGAGCGCTGGAGGGCGCTGGTGCCCTGCAGCAAGCAACGCGAGGATCTGGCGCAGCGGCTTGCGCCGGTTCTGGCCGCCATCAGCGAAGGGTGTGGGGATGCCGCATTTGCCGTGGTGCGCGACGGTGGTCTGTCCCACTGTATTGCGCGGCATGTGGGCAGCTATCCCATCCAGATTCTGGTGATACAGGTGGGTACGCGCCAGCCCCTGGGGGTCGGTGCCGCCGGGCTGGCGCTGCTCTCGGCGCTGGCAGACCGCGAAGTGGAAGCGGTGCTCGACGTCAACGCGCCGGCTCTTGCCTTGTACGGCGGCATGACCCAGCAGCGCCTCAGACTGCTGGTGCTGGCCACGCGGGAGCGGGGCTGGTCACTGGTGGGCAACCATGCGACCCAGAATGTGCTGGCGGTGGGCCTGCCGGTGTGCGATGCCAGCGGCGATGTGCTGGCAGGGATCAGCGTGGCCGCCACCGAAAACCGCATGCCGCGCGAGCGCCAGCGCCGGATCGTGCAGCTCATGCGCAAAAGCCTGCGCGCCCATGGTTTCGACGCATTCTGAGCGGCAGGCAGGGGCCATCGCAGCTGCTGCGGCTTAACCCTGTTCGGCCAGCAGGTCCTGCAAGGTCTTGACCTGCAGGCGCAGGCGCTCGTTCTCGGCTTCCAGCTCGGTGACGCGGGCCTGCAGCTCTTCGGGGCTGGCGGCTGGCGCGGCTTCTGCCGATTCTTCGGCTTCGGGCTTGGCGGCCTTGGGCTTTTTCTTGGCATCGCGCACGCGCTTGGCTGCCTGCTTGAGGGCATCGGCGCCTTCGGCGGCCACGGCTTGCTGCTCTTCCTCGGGCAGGGTGGCGACCACGGCTGCGGCATTGAGCGAGAGTTCGCCGGCCTTGACCGCGGCCACGACTTCGGGCGCGGCCTTTTCCTGGATGGTCTCGATCATCTTGACCTGACCGGCCGACAGGCGGGCGGCGCGTGCCAGGGCTTCACGTGTGTCCAGCGCTTCGTCGGGCACCTTGGCCACGCTGGCCAGAGCCTGGGCCACCACGGGGTCGGTCTCGCCTTCCCATGGGGCTTCCTCGCTGGCCGGCTGGGCGGCCTTGGCGGCGTTCACGGCAGCGGCTGCTGCAGCGCGTCGCTCGGCAATGATCTCGCGCTTGCGCAGCGCCAGCACGCCGCGCTGGAAGTCCGAGACCGAGCGGCGGCCCAGATGCTGGTCGATCATCCACAGATGCACGTCGTCCATGTTCTTGAACTGCGTGGCCTGCACGGTGTTGAAGGGCAGGCCGTGTTTCTGGCAGATGCCGTAGCGGTTGTGGCCGTCGATGAGCAGATCGCCCCAGACCACCAGGGAGTCGCGGCAGCCTTCGGAAAGGATGCTGCGCTCCAGCGATTCGTGCTCGTCCGGGGTCAGAGGGTCGATATAGGCCTTCAGGCCTTCGTCAATCTTCAGTTCCATGTGTGTTCTTCAAATTGAGGAGCTGCCTGCGCTTGTTATCGTTGATTTTCAACATGAATTCAATTTGAATTCAAGAGAAAACGAGCGAAAGCAGCTATAGAGAAAAGAGCAACGCCCCAGCGTATGGGGCGTTGGAAAAGCAAAGCCGGTCGAGCTTACAGCAGACGCGAAATCAGCGCACCTTCCACAGGGCCTTCCAGCGGAATGCGCACGCGCACGGGGTTGCCTTGTGCGACTTCCACGGGCTGGCCTTCGAGGTTGAACATCTTCTCCAGCTTGACTTGGCGGTTGCCCTGGGGATGAATCACTTCGATGGTGTCGCCCACGGCGAAACGGTTCATGGTTTCAATCTCTGCCATGCCGTCGGCATAGCCGCGCACCGCGCCCACGAAGTGGCTGCGCTGCAGCACGCTGTGGCCGGTTTCGTAGTTCTGGTAGTCGTTGGCAGGGCGGCGCTCCAGCAGGCCGCCGGTATAGCCGCGGTTGGCCAGGCCTTCGAGTTCGGTGATCAGATGCGGGTTGAACGGACGGCCGGCCACGGCGTCGTCGATGGCGCGGCGGTAGGTCTGGGCCGTGCGGGCCACATAGTACAGGCTCTTGGTGCGGCCTTCGATCTTGAGCGAGTCCACGCCGATCTTGGTCAGGCGCTCCACATGCTCCACGGCGCGCAGGTCCTTGGAGTTCATGATGTAGGTGCCATGCTCATCTTCCATGATGGGCATCATCTCGCCGGGGCGGCCTTTTTCCTCGAGCAGATAGATGGCATCGGCCTTGGGATGGCGCTGCTGGTCGCCGCAGGTGCTGGTGAACTGGTTGTCCAGATCGTTCTTGGCTTCTTCGAAGTTGAAGCCGTTTTCCATGGTCTGGCCCAGCGCCTCGCCGGTGTTGGGGTCCACGGCCGCGTCATGCGTCTTGTAGTCCCAGCGGCAGGCGTTGGTGCAGGTGCCCTGGTTGGGGTCGCGGCGGTTGAAGTAGCCCGACAGCAGGCAGCGGCCCGAGTAGGCAATGCACAGCGCGCCGTGCACAAACACTTCCAGCTCCATGTCGGGGCATTCCTGGCGGATCTTCTCGATCTCGTCGAGGCTCAGCTCGCGCGACAGGATGATGCGCGAGACGCCCATCTTCTGCCAGAACTTCACGGTGGCGTGGTTGGTGGTGTTGGCCTGCACGGACAGATGAATTTCCTGCTCGGGCCACTTTTCCTTGACCATCATGATGAGCCCGGGGTCGGCCATGATCATGGCGTCGGGCTTCATGGCGATGATGGGTTCGATGTCGCGCAGATAGGTGCGGACCTTGTCGTTGTGTGCAATCAGATTGCTGGTCAGGAAGAACTTCTTGCCGCGTGCATGCGCCTCGGCAATGCCCTGGCCGATCTGCTCCAGGCGGAATTCGTTGTTGCGCGCGCGCAAGCTGTAGCGCGGCTGGCCGGCGTAGACGGCGTCGGCACCAAAGTCGTAGGCGGCGCGCATCTTGTCGAGCGAGCCGGCAGGCAGCAGCAGTTCGGGGGCTTTGAGGGTCATGATGGCGCTATTGTCCCGCATAGCGCTTTTCACCGTGGCTTGCTAAGGCTACGCGGTCTGTAGCAGCTGCGCGTGCAACTGCCGCGCAGGCAATGACAGGGAGGCCGTCGCGGCGGGCGTGCACAGCAGCAGCTGGCGCTGCGCCCAGGCGTCGGACAGCGGCACGGCCACCACGCCGGTGGCGGCGGCGTGGCGCTGCACGGCGGCCAGCGGCAGCACGGCAATGCCCACGCCCTGGCCCACGAGCTGGCACAGTCCCTCGAAATGCTGCAGCTGGACCTGAATGCGCAGCAGCCTGTCGTTGATCCGCAAGGCCTGTTTCTGCAGCAACTGCTGCAGGGCGGAGTCGCGTGGCAGGCCGACCCAGTTCTCGTTCAGCAGCTCGGCCAGCGGAAGGTGCGCGCGCCCGGCCAGCGCATGGCCCAGCGGCAAGGCGGCGGCCAGCGGGTCCGGCCTCCAGGGCTGGCAGTACAGTCCTGCCAGCGCCGCCGCGTCTTCGGCATCCCAGGCCGCCACGCCGATATCGCACAAGCCCTGGCGCAGTCCGGCCAGCACTTCGCTGCTCGGGCATTCCTGCAGCTCCAGGGCAATCTGCGGGTGCTGGCGCAGAAAGCCGCTGACGGCCAGCGGCAGATGCTCGCGCACGGCCGAGGTATTGCCGCGCAAACGTATCTGCCCGGCCAGGCCGGCGCCGAATTCACCCATGGCCCCACGCAGTAGCTGCATCTGGCTGAGCACCTGGCGTGCATGCTGGCCCAGGGTGTGACCAGCAGCCGTGGGCTGCACGCCGCGTGCCTGGCGAATGAGCAGCGCCGTGCCCAGAAGCTGTTCCATGCCGCGCACGCGCTCGCTGGCCGAGGCCAGCGTGAGATGGCTGCGCTGTGCCGCTGCCGTCAGCGTGCCGCTGTCGAGGATGTGCACAAACAGCTGGAGGTCGGTCAGGTCAAAGCGCATGGGATTCAAGCCTAAGGTTTATACGAAGTCTGGGTTTGAATAATCCCGTTGGTAAAGAGTTCTGTGTCGAAGGATTATCAGCGCTGTGGAAGAGAAAGATGGATCTTGTCGGTGTTTAAAGATTCGGATGATACGAAGGATTGATGATGTGGAATGAAGGCTGGATGGCTGCGGCAGCCATTGCCGTGTTTGGACTGGCGGGTTGTGTCAAAGGCGTGGTGGGTCTGGGCCTGCCCACGGTTTCCATGGCCTTGCTGGCGGTGTTCATGTCGCCCGCGCAGGCGGCGGCCTTGCTGCTTTTGCCTTCGCTGGTGACGAATCTGGTGCAGATGCGGCCTGTGGCGGGTTTGCGGGCCTTGTTGCAGCGTCTGGGCTGGATGCAACTGGGCATCGTGCTGGGCACGCTGGGAGGTGTGGCCCTCTGGGGTGGAGTCGGCAGCCTGTCAGCAGCCAGGCCGGCTCTGGGCCTGGCGCTGGTGATGTACGCCCTGTGGGGGCTGTCGGGCTTGCGCTGGCAGACGCCGGCGCCGCACCAGGCCTGGCTGGGGGCGGCATGCGGCCTGTTGACGGGCGCCATCACGGCGGTGACAGGGGTCTTTGTCGTGCCCGCCGTGGCCTTTTTGCAGTCGCTGGGCCTGGCCCGTCCCGCACTGATGCAGGCCATGGGCCTGTGCTTTACCACTTCCACGCTGGCCCTGGGGACCGGTTTGCTCTGGAAGGGGCAAGGCCTGGGTGCTCAGGCGCAGGAGATGGGACTGGGACTGCTGGCTTCGGCCCTGATGCTGATTCCAGCACTGGCCGGCATGCACTGGGGCGAGTTGCTGCGCGAGAAACTCTCGCCCGAGCTTTTCCGGAAGCTGCTGATGCTCAGTCTTCTGGCCCTGGGGGTCTACCTGTGCTTCTGAGTGGCCGGGGTCGCAGCGACATTGCCGCCGCCCCTGCGTTCGGGAGGAGGACGGCAATGTCATCTCGGGGCGGTTAAAGGCGGAAGACCTTGATGGCCTGGCCGCGCTCCACTTCCCAGTGCTGCTGGCTGCGCAGGCGCTGCGCCTGCCCCTCGCTGCGCGCATTGTGCTGCGCCAGCTTGATGGCCAGCAGCTCGCGCGCCAGCCGCTTGTTGGCATGCTGGCTGCGTTCGCTCATGACCTTGACGGCCATCCCGCTGGGCACATGCAGGGCATGGACGGCCGAGTCCGTGGTGTTGACATGCTGGCCGCCCTTGCCCGAAGCCTTGCAGGACTGGAACTGGATCTCGCCGTCCATGGCCAGCTGACGCGGCGGCTCGCAGCGCTGCACGGCGACGAACCAGTTCTTGCGCGGATGCCGGGGCCGGAAGGGGCTGGCGAAGATCCACTGGATGGTGCCCAGCCATTCGCGCAGGGCGGGCGTCTCGCGCTCGCAGCGCAGCAGCACCGACCTGTAGCCGGCCGGGGTGCGGAATTCCTCCAGCACCTCGGCGGCCAGGTCCTCGGCGGCGCAGGCCTGCAGCAGCTTGCGCAGCGTCAGCTGCAGCGCGTATTCGCACTCGGCGGGGCCATGGGCGGAGCTCAGTTGCATCAGCAGCATTGCATGGCTCCCTTCTTGTAGGTCAGCAGGGGCTTGAGGCGTGCAACCAGCTCTACCAGGCCGGCTTGCTGCAGGCTGGCGACCACGGAGTCCACATCCTTGTAGGCCTGGGGGGCCTCCTCGTAGACCAGCTCGCGGTCGGCGCAGACCACGGCGTTGCCGAAGCGCGTGCGCAGCAGCTCGTCCAGCGTGAATCGGGGTCGCAGCCGGCCCATGCAGTCCGTGCGAGCCCATTTGCGGCCGGCGCCGTGGGCCAGCGAATCCAGGGCCTCGTGCCGGCCGGCGACGGGCCGCACCAGATAGCTGTAGTCGCCGCGCGAGCCTGGAATGACGACCAGACCCCGGTCTGCCGGCGTGGCGCCCTTGCGATGCAGAAAGCCGTCCTAGCCCTGCCAGTGGTGGGCAAGCACATGGTTGTGCGTGATGTCGAGCACGGCCTCGCCCTGGCTGCGGATCGCGCGCAGCAGGCGCTGGGCGATGCTGCTGCGGTTGAGCCGCGCATAGTCGATTGCGGCATCGTGCTGCAGCAGGTATTGCCTTGCGGCGTCGGTGCCGGTGGCTAGGCCGTCGTGGCTGAAGCGCTGCACATGCTCGCGCAGTATGGCTCCGCCCAGGCCCCGCGAGCCGCTGTGTACCATGAGGTGCACGCGCTTTTTGTCGAGCGCGCCTTCCTCGTAGAGGGTCTCGACCTGCTGCAGTTCGGCAAAGTGGTTGCCGCCGCCTATGGTGCCCAGGCTCTGCAGCAGATAGGCCGGATCGGCGACACCGCTGGTCTGCGCGATCTGCTGCAGCTGCTCCATGTCCACGGTCTCCAGCAGCTCCTGAGGCAGAGGGCCGTCGATATTGCCTATGGCTTTTTCGAGCTTGGCGCCTGAAGTCCTGTGCACGGCCAGGTCGGTCGCGTACAGGGACATACCGCAGCCTATGTCGCCGCCGACCAGGGCCGGGTAGAAGCGTCCTGTCGAGAAGAATGCCGCGCCCACGGGATAGCCCGGCCCGGATGCAGGTCGGGCAGGCCGACGGCGGCGCGGATGCCGTCCAGATTGGCGGCTGTGGTGTGAAGTTGCTGGATGGCAGCGTCCTCGATCCAGACGCTGCTGTTGGCGAACACCTTGACGTAGGTGTCCGAAAAAGAATTGCCCATGAATGGCCCTTGGTCGAATGCATGAAATCAGCGATGGGGCAGTCGCGACATGCTCGGCCGGCAGGCATCCGGGAATTCACGCGCAGCACAAGGCCTGGCTCCATGGCGTCGATGGGCCGGGCGAGGTCTGCAGCGTGGCGGGAAGCGCTAGAAGGCTTTAGGCGGGCACGACTGCAAAGGGATTTGTCGTCTGGGACATGGCTCTCTCCTTTGCGTGAGTGGGAAAGCGCGCAATCCGTCGTGGATTGCGGCAAAGAAAGGCATGCTATGGACTGGCGGGCGGCGGCGCAAGCCGTGCAGCTCGGTGCGTTGTGGAATGGCCACAGATAAAAAAGCCCCGCGGGCCATGCCAGCGGGGCTTGGGGGAAAGCGCGGGGAGCAGTCCCGCGTCAGTCCTGGGGTCTGAAGCCTATGACCAGATCCGAGGGCACCTTGCCGTCGATATCGCGCGGCAGCTTGTCGGTCTTGTGCAGGGCGCGCACCACGGCCTCATCCCAGGCCGCGTTGCCACTGGACTTGGAGATCGTGGCACTGGTGATGGTGCCGTCCGGTGCCGTGCGCACGCGGACCTCGGCACGCGGATTGCCGCTGACCGCATCGGGGTAGACGATGTTGGGCTTGACGCGCGCGGCCACCTTGGCGGCATAGCCGGCCGATGGTCCGCCGCTGGCACTGCTGCCCGCGCCGCCCGTGCGGCTGCCGCCGCTGCCGGCCTGATCGCTGCCGCCGGACCCGCCGGCCAGCCCTTGCAGGCGTGCCAGCTCGGCCTTGCGACGGTCATCGGCTGCCTTGGCATCCCTGGCGTCCCTGGCCGCCTTCTCCTTGGCTTCCTTGGCGGCTTTTTCCTTGTCGGCCTTGTCCTTCTCGGCTTTTTCCCTGGCAGCCTTGTCCTTGGCAGCTTTCTCGGCTTTCTCTTTCTCAGCCTTTTCCGCTTTTTCCTTCTCGGCCTTGTCCTTGGCCGCCTTTTCGGCCTTTTCCTTTTTCTCGTGCTCGAGCTTTTCCTTGCGTTCCTTCTCCGCCTTTTCAGCCTTCTGTTTTTCCAGCTGAGCCTTTTCGGCCTTGTCCTTCTCGGCCTTGTCCTTTTCGGCTTTTTCCTTGCGCTCTTTTTCCCGCTGCTCGCGGGCTTCCTGCTCGGCCTTTTCCTTCTTCAGCTGCTCCTGCTTTTTCTTTTTGGCCAGGGCAATCTCGGCCTCATGATCGTCGTCATGGGCCTGAGCCTTGGGGGCAGGCGCAGGAGGAGGCAGCGGTGCCACCACGGGTTCCGGCGGAGGTGGTGGCGGCTCGGGAGCCGGAGCCGGCTCCGGCGTGGGCTCCGGAGCAGGAGGCGGCGGTGTCACGGCGGCTGCGGAAGCCGGGGCGGAACTGCTCCAGACCTCGGCTTCGACCATGGCCTCGTCGGCTTCTTTGGGGGGGCGCACCGTCCACAGCAGGGCCGCGATCAGCAACCCGTGCGCGGCCAGGGCGAGCGACCATGAGCGCGCCCGGCCTTTGGGGCGGGGCGGGGCAAACTGATCGCGATCTTGCTGGTTAGGCATGGTGAATTGGTGGTCTGCGCGGGCTGCGGCTTCAAGGCATCAAAGTCGCGGCCGGCGGCAGAGCTTCCTGTAGGGGATCAATTGCTGGAAGAGGAAACGACGCCGAAGGCAATGCGCTTGACGCCGGCCTTGGACAGCGTGGTGTGCGCCTTCATGACGTCGTCAAAAGGCAGACCCTTGTCGGCGATGATCTGGATGGCGCTGTCCTCGCCCTGGCCTTGCTGCCAGGACTGGGCCAGACCCTTGAGGTCGTCGAGCTTGATGGTCTGGGTGTTGCTGCCGTTCTTGAACTGGATGCTGCCATCCTTGTCGAGCAGCACATAGGCAATGTTCTTGGTCGGCGGGCGCGAGGACTTGCCTGCGCTAGGTACGTTGATGGAGCCCGGCGTGAGCATGGGCGCCGTCACCATGAAGATGATGAGCAGCACCAGCATCACGTCGATGAAGGGCACCATATTGATTTCGTTGACGGTGCGGCGATTGCGACCGCGTGAACTCATGGCTGGCATGGATCACACTCCTTACAAATAGGCTGCTTGGCGCGCAGCCGTCCTGCTTGCGCGAGGCTCAATCCAGAGGCGCAGTGCAAAGGCCCGCGGGCCTTGTGTCCTGTCAAGGCCAGAGGCCTGAAGCGACTCGGGAACAGTTTCATCTCAATGGCCGGAGGCGGAGCCGCTGGCAGTGGCACCGACATTGCGCTGCAGGATATTGGAGAACTCTTCGATGAAGGTTTCTTCCTGGCTGGCGATGCGGTCGATGTGGTGGGCGTAGCGGTTGTAGGCCGTCACGGCGGGGATGGCTGCAAACAGGCCCATGGCGGTGGCGACCAGGGCCTCGGCAATGCCGGGGGCCACGGTGGCCAGAGTGATCTGCTCCATGTTGGCAAAGCCGGTGAAGGCGTGCATCACGCCCCATACGGTGCCGAACAGGCCGACGTAGGGCGAGACCGAGGCTACGGTGCCCAGGAAGGACAGGCCGGATTCGATCTCGTCGAGTTCGCGCTGAAAGCTTGCGCGCATGGCTCGGCGCGTGCCGTCCATCAGCGTGGCGACATCGCCGATGCGGCGCTCGCGCAGCTTCTGGTACTCACGCATGCCGCTGGCAAAGATGCGCTCCATGGGGCCGCCGGTCTTGGCGTTCTGCGCGGCAGAGGCATAGAGGTCGTTGAGGCTGGTGCCCGACCAGAAGTCCTGCTCGAAGTTGTCGTTGAGCGAGCGCACTCGCTTCAAGGTCTGGGCCTTGCGAAAAATGGTGGCCCAGCTCGCTATGGATGCGATCACCAGGATCAGCATGACCAGTTGTACCACCCAGCTGGCCTGCATGATGAGGCTGAGGATGGACATGTCTTGGGAGTTCATGAAAGTTGCTCCAGGATATGGTTCGGAATTCTCGCGGGGCGCATGGTCTTGCCATCCACCCACCCAATTCGGATGGAGCCCGTGCACAGCGGCGTGGGCTCTTGGGCTTGACTGTCGGAATGGACCAGCAGCGCCTGCTGCTCGATTGTGAGCGAAGCGCGGCCGGCACTTTTCAAGCTAGCGGTAACAAAGAGTTGGTCATCGAGTCGCGCCGGGTGCAGATATTCAAGCTGCGCAGACGTTACGACAAAGATGCCGCCGGTTTGTTCCCGCAACTTTTGCTGGGCGATGCCCAGCGAGCGCAACCACTCGGTGCGGGCACGCTCGAAGAACTTGAGGTAGTTGGCATAGAACACGGCGCCGCCGGCATCGGTGTCTTCCCAGTAAACGCGCATCGGGAATGTGAACACCCCGGCTGCGGCGGCTTGCATGGCATCGGCCCCGTCAGGCAAAGGCGCTGGTTGGCTCTGCATCATCACGGATTCAGCAGAAGAGCTTTTTCATGCGAGCAATGGCTTCCTGCAGCTGCTCCATGGAGTTGGCGGTGGAAAAGCGCACATAGTTCGCCGTCTCGGCCTGACCGAAGTCGCGGCCGGGGGTGATGGCCAGGTGAGCCTGGTTCATCAGCGCATAGGCAAAGTCCCAGCTGCCTTTCACGCCGAGCTTTTCGGCGGCAGCGCGGCAGTCGGCCCAGGCGTAGAAAGCGCCGTCGGGCTTGACGGGCACGGGCAGGCCTATCGATTCGAGAGCCGGGATGAAGTAGTCGCGGCGGGCCTTGAACTCGGCGCGGCGGCGCTCGTATTCGACAATGCTCTCGGGCTCGAAGCAGGCGAGGGCCGCATATTGCGATACGGTGCTGGCACAGATGAACAGATGCTGGGCCAGCATCTCTATGGGCGCGACCAGCGACTCGGGCACGACCATCCAGCCCAGGCGCCAGCCCGTCATATTGAAATATTTGCTGAAGCTGTTGATGGAGATGATGTCATCGCCCAGCTTCAGGGCCGATTGGCCAAAGGCTTCGTCGTAGGACAGGCCCAGGTAGATTTCGTCGACGATGGTCAACCCGCCTTTGGCGCGCACGACGTCGTGGATGCGGCGCAGCTCATCGGGAGCAATCGAAGTGCCCGTGGGGTTGGACGGCGAGGCCAGCATCACGCCGCGCGTGCGCTCGCCCCAGGCTGCTTCGACCTTGGCGGCGCTGAGCTGGAAGCGCTCCGCCGCCGAGGAGGGGATGAGCACCGGCTTGCCCTCGGCCGCCGAGACAAAGTGGCGGTTGCAGGGGTAGCTGGGATCGGGCATCAGCACCTCGTCGCCCTCGTCGATCAGAGCCAGACAGGCCAGCTGCAGCGCAGCCGAGGCGCCGGCCGTGATGATGATGCGGCGCGCCGGCACATCCACGCCGAAGCGGCTGGCATACCAGGCGCTGATACGCTCGCGCAGCTCGGGCAGGCCCGGTGCCTGGGTATATTGCGTGCGGCCGTCGCGGATGGCGCGCTCTGCCGCTTGCTGCACCAGAGGCGGGGCGCTGAAGTCCGGCTCGCCGATGTTCAGATAGATCATGGGCGTGCCGCTGGCGCTGGACTGGCGGGCCACTTCCTGCGCGTGCTTGGCCATTTCCATGACGTAAAAAGGCTCGATACGTTGGGCGCGGCGGGAAAGCTCGATGACGGACATGGACGACGTTATTCTTTCAATCAATCAGCGTTCGGGTGCAGTCTGGTGCCGGAGGATGCAGCCGGTACAGCAGCCTGGCACCCATAAAAAAACTGCAACCAGCCAGCCGGTGCACGATAGCACCTGCGGCCCTGTTGCAGTATTTGCATTGACTATGCATGTGGCGCCAGCAGGGCCGCGCAGGCACGGCGCTGCAGATCAAGCGGTTCAGCTCGCAGACTTGTTGGCGCGGTCATGCGCCACTTCGGTGGCGCGCAGCTCGGGAGCCAGTCCGTTGAGCACGGCGTTGACATACTTGTGACCGTCGGTGCCGCCGAATTCCTTGGCCAGCTCGATGCACTCGTTGAGCACCACGCGCCAGGGCACGTCGGGGCAGTTCTGGAACTCGTACACACCAATCCACATGCAGGCATGTTCGATGGGCGAGATCTCGGTCAGGCCGCGATCGAGCTTGGGCGTGATCAGTGCATCCAGTGCAGCTTCGTTTTCCACGCAGCCGCGCAGCAGTGCATCGTAGTGCACCACGTCGGCCTTGTGAAAGCCGGCCAGATCGCGCGTGAAGCGGTCGATGTCGAGCACCGCATTGCGGCCCACGATGTGCTGATACAGGCCTTGCAGTGCGAACTCGCGTGCGCGGCTGCGATTGGATTTGGAGCCCGCCTTGCGTGCGCCGGTGCTGGTCAGGCCGGTGCGCTTCTGGGGAGGGCGGCGCGAGCCGGACTCGCTGGATTGTTCTTCACTCATGGTCGTCGTAGGAGTTGAGCAGATTGGCCATTTCCACGGCGACCTGGGCGGCGTCGCGGCCCTTGTCTACCTGGCGGGCAATGGCTTGCTCCATGTTTTCAGTGGTGATGATCGCGTTGGCGATCGGCAGGCGGTAGTCCAGGGACAGGCGTGTCACGCCTGCGCCCGATTCGTTGGCTACCAGCTCGAAGTGGTATGTCTCCCCACGGATGATGCAGCCCAGCGCCACCAGGGCGTCGTACTGATCGGTGTCGGCCAGTGTCTGCAGCGCCACGGGCACTTCGAGTGCGCCGGGGACGGTGACATGGTCGATGTTCTCGCTCTTCACACCCAATGCCAGCAGCTCATCGCGGCAGGAGGCAAACAGGGTGTTGGTAATGCTTTCGTTGAAGCGTGCTTGCACGATGCCGATCTTCAGTTCGGCTCCGTTGAGGTTCTGGCCTTGGCCTTTTTCTGCGTTTTGCATCTGGTGTTCCGTCTCTTATTCTTTGGGGATGTAACCCGTGATTTCCAGGCCGTAGCCTGCCATGCTGGGCATGCGGCGGGGCTGGCCCATGAGGTGCATCTTGCTCACGCCCAACTCGCGCAGGATTTGCGCGCCCACGCCATAGGTGCGCAGGTCCATGCGGCCACGCTCGGGCGCCTGGGCCGAACGGGCCTTGCCTTCGAACTGGGTCAGCAACTGCTCGCCGGACTCGCTGCAGTTGAGCAGCACGGCCACGCCCTGGCCATTGCCGTTGATGTACTTGAGACTCTCGTCCAGGCACCAGGAATGCTGGTTGCGGCCGGTTTCGAGCGCATCGAGCACCGACAGCGGCTCGTGCACACGCACGGGCACGGTGGTGTCGGGCTGCCATTCGCCCTTGACCAGTGCCAGATGCACGGAGCCGCTGGGCACGTCGCGGAAGGCATGGGCGATGAATTCGCCATGGGCCGTCTGCATGGGACGGCTGCCCACTTTCTGCAGCAGGGATTCGTTGCGGCTGCGGTATTCGATGAGGTCGGCAATCGTGCCGATCTTGATACCGTGCTCGGCACAGAACAGCTGCAGATCGGGCAGGCGGGCCATGGTGCCGTCGTCCTTCATGATCTCGCAGATCACGGCCGAGGGCGTGCAGCCTGCCAGCGCGGCCAGATCGCAACCAGCCTCGGTATGGCCGGCGCGCATGAGCACGCCGCCGTCCACGGCCTGCAGCGGGAAGATATGGCCGGGCTGCACCAGATCGCTGGGCTGGCTGTTCTTGTTCACGGCCACCTGGATGGTACGTGCACGGTCGGCGGCCGAGATGCCGGTGGTCACGCCTTCGGCGGCTTCGATGGAAATGGTGAAGGCCGTGCTGTACACGGTGCCGTTGCGCGCGGCCATGGGAGGCAGCTTGAGGAATTCGCAGCGCTCGCGGGTCAGCGTCAGGCAGATCAGGCCACGGCCGAAGCGGGCCATGAAGTTGATGGCTTCTGCTGTGACATGGTCGGATGCCAGAACCAGATCGCCTTCGTTCTCACGGTCTTCTTCGTCAACGAGAACGACCATGCGGCCGGCACGCATTTCCGCCACGATTTCTTCGACGGGCGAGATGGGCACAGGTTGGAGGGAGCTGTTCATGGAATGCCTTCTTGGACGTGAACTGGATGCGATGCACTGCAGTCGGCGGCTGGCGCATGACACGCACCAGTGAGGCATTGCCGACGCCGCCATGGGCGCAGGCAGGACTTCCAAAGAACGTGTGAGGCGGGAGGCCGCCTGGGCGGAGCCGCTTTCTGCAGGACAAGGCCTTGCGGAAAGCGCTCATTCTATTGCAGAGCGGGCTTTGAGCGCGCAAGCCGACCCTGAAACCATGATGCAGTGCAAGAACCGGATGCAGTTCCAAGGCGTGGCATCCGGCAAGAGCCGCCCCGCCGCTCAGGGGGCTTACAAATACTCATGATCCTTGAGCACCACATCGCTGTCGGGATAGGCACAGCAGGGCAGCACATAGCCTTCGGCCTGCTCTTCGGTCGTCACCCCCGGCCACTCGATGTCGTAGTGCACGCTGCCCGATACCAGCTGCCCCATGCAGGTGCGGCAGGTGCCGTTGCGGCAGGAGCTGGGCCAGTTCACGCCGCCGCTCTCCAGCGAGTCCAGCAAGGACTGGTCGGCCCAGGCGTCGACCTGCTGGCCGCTGGGCTCGCACTTGGCGATGAAGAAGGGAGGGGCAAAAGCAGAGTCGTTGGACATGAGGCGCTGTAGTGATTCTTTGCAAAACCCGTTGTTTTAGCTGGTTTGCCAAGGCCGTGGGCCCGGTGCGGATTGCCTGTTTTTTCAGCGCTGAAAAATGAACCTTTTGAAATCAATGACTTGCCTGACTTATTCATGGGACGGTTGCAGTTGTTCACAAGGATGTCCAGCGTAGGACGGGATAAGTGGCTGGTTGTCGGATAGGAGCTGATCAAAAAATAGGCAGTTTGAAAAATTCCATATAAATCAAATGCTTGATCCATTGCTGCAAAAGCTATTCAGGCTTGTCCACAGGCTTGTTGAGAAAAATTGGGGAAAAGCCCGTCGCTTGTGGATGACTGATTTTTGCTATTGAAAGAAGAGCTTGTAGCGAATACAGATATTGAAATTTGAATAGTTTTAATATTGAAACCAATTGATTTTTTGCGGTAACAGCTCCCGGATTGATAGCATTCTCCAGACTTACCCGCAGGCAGTCGCAAACGCTACGTTGCGCTGCAGCATGGGCGCTTAAAGTGGCTGCATCAATGCACAAGCAAGGAGCAGGACATCATGGCAATGGATTTTCAAGGTCGTGTGGCCATCGTGACGGGAGCGGGCGGCGGTCTGGGGCGTCTGCATGCGCTGGCTCTGGCCAGGCGCGGTGCCAAGGTGGTGGTCAACGATCTGGGCGGCGCGGTGGACGGCTCGGGCGGTTCGGCCACGGCGGCGCAGCAGGTAGTGGATGAAATCCGCGCAGCGGGCGGCGAGGCGATTGCCAACGCGGCCTCCGTGACCGACTTCGACGCCGTGCAGGCCATGGTCAAGCAGGCCATCACGGCCTGGGGGCGCGTGGACATTCTGGTCAACAACGCCGGCATTCTGCGCGACAAGAGCTTTGCCAAGATGGACATGGCGGACTTCCGCCTTGTCGTCGACGTACACCTGATGGGAGCGGCCAATTGCTGCAAGGCGGTCTGGCCCTATATGCAGGAGCAGAACTATGGCCGCATCGTGATGACGACTTCGTCGACGGGCCTCTACGGCAATTTCGGCCAGGCCAACTATGGCGCGGCAAAGCTGGCCCAGGTGGGCCTGATGCAGACGCTGGCCATCGAAGGGGCCAAACACAATATCCGGGTCAACGCACTGGCCCCCACGGCTGCCACACGTATGACGGCGGGACTGCTGCCCGAGCCGGTGCTGGAAGCCTTGAAGCCGGAGGCCGTGGTGCCTGCCATGCTGGTGCTGGCGCACGAGAGCGCGCCTACGCGCACCATTGTCTGCGCCGGCGCAGGCGGTTTCGAGGCTGCTCATATCACCATGACCGAAGGCGTTTATCTGGGCATGGGTGAGACCGTTCCCGAAGAGTTGGCCGCGCGTCTGGCTGAAGTCACGGCCAGCGAAGGCCAGCAGGTGCCGGCCAGTGGCGCCGTCCAGGGACAGGTGGAAGTGGGCAAGGCCATGAAAGCGCATGGACATTGATCAAGGCCAAAGTCGCAGCATTTTTTGCCCTGCACGAGCGGCAAGAGCAGCTGGCGATTGCGATTAGCACAGCTGAAAAAAGCCCTCTCGCGAGGGCTTTTTCTGTTTTGGAGTGAGCATGTGCTCATGTTTGGGTTGCTGTTAACCTGACAAATTTCTGGCAGAGGCCCTGGCTCTTGGCGGCTCAACAGGCCGAAAAACGTGGTTAAGCGGCCAGCCGCCATCGCGTTGCGTCTTGTTTCTCTATCATTCGCCGTCTGGGCGCGATTGGGCAGACGAAGTTTGTCGTCAGCGTCTTCACTAAGAAGGTAAGAACAATGAAGACATCGCAGGCCGCCGTGAATATGCCCACCGCCGAAAGGCTGCTGGGCATTCGTCGCGGCATCGAGAAAGAGGGACTGCGGGCACTGGCCACGGGCTCGCTGGCCCTGACGCCGCACCCTGCGGAACTGGGCTCGGCTCTCACGCACCCGCACATCACCACCGATTACAGCGAGTCCCAGCTGGAACTCATCACCGGCGCACGCCTGGGTGTCGAGGAATGCCTGGACGAGCTGACCGAAGTCCATCAGTTCGTGCTGCGCAACCTCAGCGAAAGCGGCGAGCTGATGTGGAATTCCAGCATGCCCTGCCGCCTGCCCACCGACGAGACGATTCCGCTGGGCCGCTATGGCAGCTCGCACTCGGGCCGTTCCAAGAGTGTGTACCGCATGGGTCTGGGCCACCGCTATGGCCGTCGCATGCAGACCATCTCGGGGATTCATTACAACTGGTCGCTGCCCGGAGTGAGCAGCGACCAGTACTTTGCGCTGATCCGCAACTTCCGCCGCAACGCCTTTGTGCTGCTGTATCTGTATGGCGCCTCTCCCGCGCTGTGTCCCTGCTTTGTGGAAGGGCGCGAGCATCGCCTGCAGCCGCTGGGCGACGGCAGGCATGCGCTGTACCTGCCCTATGCCACATCGCTACGCATGGGGCGCCTGGGCTATCAGAGCGACGCGCAGTCCAGCATCAACGTCAGCTACAACGGACTCGACGGCTATGCGGACTCGCTGCACGAGGCGCTGACCCGTCCTTACCCGGCCTACGAGCAACTGGGCGTGCGCAACCCCGGTGGCGACTACAACCAGCTGGGCACGGGCCTGCTGCAGATCGAGAACGAGTTCTACGGCACCATCCGTCCCAAGCGCACCGTCAAGAGCGGCGAGCGCCCGCTGCACGCGCTGCGCGAGCGCGGTGTGGAATATGTGGAAGTGCGGCTCATGGATATCGATCCCTATGAAACCGTGGGCATTGCGCCGGCCACCATGCGCATGATCGACGTCTTCCTGCTGCACTGCCTGCACAGCGACAGCCCCGACGACACGCCCCAGGAAATTGCCGACCTCAAGCACAACCAGCATCTGGCTGCGGAACAGGGCCGCGAGCCGGGCCTGAAGCTGGTGCGCAACGGCCAGCAGGTGCTGCTGACCGACTGGGCACAGGAAGTGCTCGAGCAATGTCGTCCCTATGCCCAGGCGCTGGATGCTGCTCATGGCACAAGCGACTACAGCGCTGCGCTGGATCAGGCCCTGGCCCGCGTGCAGGACGCGCAGTCCACGCCTTCGGCCCATGTGCTCAAGGAGCTCACCGGCGCCTATGACAATCGTTTCATAGACTTCATGACCACGCAGTCCGCCAAGGCGCGCGATGCCTTGCTGGCCATGCCCTGGACGGCTGAGCAGCAGGCGCGCTACGAGCGGATGAGCCAGGAGTCGGTGACCGCGCAGCAAGCCATCGAGGCTGCCGACACCATGACGTTCGAAGAGTGGCGCCAGCGCTATATGGATCCAGCCAGCCTGCTGTAATTCTTGGAATTTGATAGCTGGGAGCGCTTGCAATCTCTGGGTTGCAGGCGCTTTTTTATTGCATTAGGTGCTGCGGCTGTCACGTCATTGTCATCTGTGTTTCATATCGTAACGACCAGCGGAGCACTGCGCTCCGCGCTTGATCGGCGGTGTGCTCATGTTGTTGAAGAAATTCCAGAACCTTTCGGTGGCTCGCAAGATGTGGGCCTTGTTCCTGGGGCTGTTGCTGTGCAATGTGCTGGTGGCAGGCGGCCTGTTCAGCTATCTGCAGAATGTGGAGCAGCGGGTCAGCGCCGCTGTTCAGGCCACGGACAAGCGCATCAATCTTGCGCTGCGCTGGCAGGCGCTGACGCTGCAGAGCGTGGAGGCTGCGCTGGCCAGCGTGCTCTCTTCGGAAGAGCATCTGATTGCTCAGCTCTCGCAGAAAGCTCGCGGGCTGATGCAACAGGCTGGTGGTCTGCAGCAACAGGTGCAGGCCGATGCTCAGAGCGAAGTCGATCGAAGCGGCTTGGCCAGGGTGGAGCAGGAACGCAAGGCAGTGCTCGATATCTACGAGCAGGCCTATCAGGCGCGTGATCTGGGCAAGGCCTGGGAGGCGCAGAAGCTGGTGGACGAACAACTGATTCCCGCTTCCAGGCGCTATGTCCAGGCGCAGGATGCCTTTATCGAGGCTCAGCAGCAGCAGCGTCTGGACGCCGAGCAGCATGGGCGCGAGCAAACCGCCATCGCCAAGCGCATGGCCATGGGCGTGGGCTTGTTCATGGGCCTGGTGGGGGCGTTGCTGTCGTTGACGACGATTCGCTCCATCACCACGCCCTTGAGCGAGGCGGTGCAGCTGGCGCAGACCATTGCGGCGGGCGATCTCAGCTATGCACCGCCGGCGGCGGAGCGCGGCGACGAGCTGGGTCGGCTCATGCAGTCGCTGGCGCTGATGACTAGGCAGTTGCGCGGCCTGGTAGGCGAGGTGCAGGGGGGTGTGGAGGCCGTGGCTGCCGCATCCAGCCAGATGGCGCAGGACAACAGCGATCTCTCCGATCGCACAGCCCATGCTGCAGAGCAACTCAAGGCCACGGTCAGCAGCATAGAAAACATGGTCACCCTGGTCACCCATTCGGCCGACAGTGCGCGCCATGCCGACCAGAGTGCGCGCAGTGCCGCCGAGGCGGCGGCCAGCGGAGGCAGCGTGGTGCAGGAGGTGGTTCGCAATATGGAGCACATGGCGCAAAGCAGCCAGCAGGTGGCTGCCATTGTGGGGGTGATTGACGGCATTGCCTTCCAGACCAATATCCTGGCGCTGAATGCCGCCGTGGAAGCGGCGCGGGCAGGCACTCAGGGCCGTGGCTTTGCCGTGGTGGCGGCCGAGGTACGCGAGCTGGCCCAGCGCAGTGCCGAAGCGGCCAAGCAGATCCGCCAGCTCATGGAGCACTCCACCAAACAGATGAAGTCGGGACAGACATTGGCGCTGCAGGCCGGCCAGCGCATGGAGCATATCGTGCGCGATGTGCGCACGGTCAGCGGTCTGATCGCCTCGATCACCGAGGCGGCACAGGCGCAGAACCAGGGTATCGCCCAGATCAGCGAGGCGGTGCAGGCACTGGACCATATGACCAGCCAGAACGCGGGTCTGGTGGCCGAATCCAGCGCAGCAGCGCGCGAGCTATTCCATCAGGCGCAAAGGCTGGAGGCAGGGGCGGGGCGCTTCCGTATTGACTATCAAGCGCTGGATAACGAGATCGCCGATATCGAGGTGGACGTCATGGAAAAAGAAGTCCATGTGCCTCGCCTGGCTGCGCTGGAAGCCGAAATGGCATGAGTCCCGAGTAGCGGGTTTCAGGCCTCGGTCATGGCTTGGGCCGCATCCTCCAGCCAGAAAGTCAGCGCGCCGTAATAGCCTTCCCAGACGCAGCCGTTGCAGCCGCGCCCGCAGCAACTCGTGGGCTCGGGCGGCGGCTGGCGCAGCGTCACCGCCGCTGCTGCTGCGCGCTGCTGCCACAGCGCAATCTGGCTGCGCGCCTGTGTCAGCGGCTGCAGCAGGGCTGTGTCGCTCATTTCTTGAAGCGAACCCAGAGAAACTGGGCTATGAAGGCCAGACCCAGCACCAGAGCAAACCAGCCCACGATATGGGACTGGGCAAACAGCTGGGCAATACCGCTTTCAGGCTTGAACACAGGGGCCAGCAAGATGATGATGCCGATCAGTGCAATCGTCAGGCCCTTGATCAGAATTTCGTTGCGGGCTTTGGACTTTTGGGGGGCGGAGGGCAAGGGCATAAGCGAGCTGGCAGGTCAGAAAAGCAGAGGGAGATTATCCTTGCGCGCCTGAATTCACTGACATAAAAGGGTGTTTGCGCCCATTGCGTGCTCGCACCCTGCAAAAAAGAAAGATCTCCGCTTATGGCCATCCAATGGTTTCCCGGTCACATGCATCTGACGCGTCAGGCCATCACGGAGCGCGTCAAGGAAATCGATGTGGTCATCGAGGTTCTGGATGCGCGCTTGCCCGGCTCCAGCGCCAACCCCTTGCTGCAGGAGATGACGGGCCACAAGCCGCGCCTGAAGATACTCAACAAGCAGGATATGGCCGATCCGGTCCAGACCAAGGCCTGGATGGACTGGTACAACGCCCAGAGCGAGACGCGCGCCATTGCGCTGGACGCCTCGGAACCTGCTCCCACCAAGCGTCTGATCGAGCAGTGCAAGCTGCTGACGCCCTCGCGTGGCGGTCTGGCCAAGCCCATGCGGGTGCTGATCTGCGGCGTGCCCAATGTGGGCAAGTCCACGCTGATCAACTCCATGAGCGGCAAGACCCAGGCCAAGACCGGTAATGAGGCCGGTGTGACCAAGCTGGAGCAGCGCATCGTGCTGGCCGACGACTTCTACCTCTGGGACACGCCCGGCATGCTGTGGCCGCGCATCATCGTGGAGAAAAGCGGCTACAACCTGGCGGCCAGCGGTGCCGTGGGGCGCAATGCCTACGACGAAGACCTGGTGGCGCTGGAGCTGCTTTTGTATCTGCAAAAGCACTACGCTTCCATGCTGGAGGCGCGCTACAAGCTGGGCATTTCGGCCGATGAAATTGCGGCGTTGCATGATGACGAGCTGCTGACAATGATCGGCAAAAAGCGTGGCGCCGTGATGAGTGGCGGCCGCGTGAACCTGCAAAAGGCGGCCGAGCTGGTGCTGACCGACTTCCGTGATGTGAGCATTGGCCGCATCACGCTGGAGACTCCGGCCGAATTCGAGGTCTGGCTTGCCGAGGGCCAGCAAAAAGATGCGGAGCGCCAGGCCAGGAAAGATGCACAGACCAAGGCACGCCGAAGCGCGCGGCGGCAGCAGCAGCAGCGTTAGGCTGCAGGCGACAAGCCTGATGCGGCCAGGCCAGGCCTTGCATGCACTCAAGCCGGGCAGGCCGTGCGTCTGGGCTTTCAAGACCTGGCTCGCCGGACGATTGAACTAATTGGCAACTGCCCCTAGCATTCATCATTCAGTCTGAATGCCAAAGGGCTTGCATGCAGCGTCACTTCGTTGAGGCCAGATACCGGTTGCCCATGCGCCGCATGGTGTGGCTGGGCTGTCTCTGGATGTGGGTTCTGGGCGCTGCAATGAGTCTGGTCTGGTTGCTGATGCCGGCGATGGACGACATGGATCTGGCGCTGTCCGGCGGCGTCATGCTGCTGTCGCTGCTGTGCATGGGCCTGGCCAAGGCCAGGCAGTGGGTCTGGGCAGTGTCCTGCTTTGTCTGGGGCAACTGGCTGTTGAGCTTGCTCTGGGTTTGGCACATGGGAGGGCTTTATGGGCCGGCCGTGATGGCATTTCCTGCCTGGCTGGCTGTTGCGCTCTGGGTGCAGGGCACGCGTGCCGCCCTGACGATGCTGGGGCTGTCCTCCATCGTCGTTGCCGCTCTATGGTGGCTGGCTCCTCATATCGGCACGCCGTTTGCAGCCCTATCGGCAGCCGAGCATCTGCTGGCGATGGTTCATTTGCTGGGCATGATGATGCTGGTGCTCATCATTTGCTTGCAGGCAAGAGCCAGCCTGGGGCGGCGCGTGCAGAAAAGCCAGGAAATGCTGGCCGCACTGGAGGCCAGCCAGAACGAGCTGCGCAAGTTCTATCGGGCGGTCGAGCAGAACCCCGAGAGCATCGTCATCACCGATCCCGAGCTGAAGGTCATCTATGTCAACGAGGCCTTTTTGCTGCGCTCGGGCTATGCGCGCGAGCAGGTGATCGGCCAGTCTACCGAGCTGGTGTCCACCATGGGCATGGATCGCAGTCACCGCCAGCGCGCGCTCAAGCAACTGGCCAAGGGCACGCTATGGCGTGGCGAGATGACCAATCGCACGAGCAAGGGTGAGGCCTTGCGGGAGTCGGTGCTGGTGACGCCGATTCGCACGCCTCAGGGAGAGGTCGTCAATTATGTGGAGCTCAAGCGCGATCTCTCCGAGCGCGTTCTGGCCGAGCGCCGTATCCACGACCTGGTCTACCTGGACTCGCTCACGGGGCTGCCCAACCGCCATTCGCTGACCTTGCATCTGCGCGAACTGGCCCTGGTTCGGCAGGATGCCAGCCATGGATTGCTGCTGCTGGACGTAGATCGCTTTTCCGTCTTCAACGATGTGCATGGCATGCAGCACAGCGACGAGCTGGTGCAGGCCATGGGGGCCAGATTGGTCGAGGTTCTGCCTGACGATGCCTGGATTGCGCGTGTTGCGGCTGCGGAGTTTGCTATTGTTTTTGATAGCCTGCACAAGCAGGCCGAAGGTGTGGATGAGCAGCTGCAGCAGTATGCGCTGACCTTGAAGAAGGCCTTGCAAAAGCCGTTTTCTCTCAACAGCTGGGTGGAAACCGAGTTTGTCAGCTGCTGCATTGGCGGCGCCGTGCTGGAGCCGGCCATCAAAGGCGGCAACAGCCATGACGTGCTGCGCTTTGCCAGCGTGGCCTTGCATGAGGCCAAGCTGGGCGGTCCGGGCAGCGTGGTGCTGTTCGAGCCGCGCATGGCCCAGGATGTATATCGGCGCGTGCGCATTGCCCGGGATTTGTACCACGGCATCTCCGACGGGGAGTTGCGTCTGTATCTGCAGAGCCAGACCGATGCGCGCGGTCGCTGCGTGGGTGCCGAGGCGCTGGTGCGCTGGCAGCACCCCGAATGGGGGCTGGTAAGCCCGGGAGAGTTCATTCCGGTGGCCGAGGAGTCCGAGCTCATCGTGCGTCTGGGCGACTGGGTGCTGCGTCAGGCCTGCATGCTGCTGGCCAGGCCGGCCATGGCAGAGCGTGGACTGCGTCTGTCGGTCAACGTCAGCGCTCAGCAATTTGCGCATGACGATTTCATGGCCACGCTGGACAAGGTCTTGAGGGAAACCGGTGCCAATGCTCGCCAGCTGACACTGGAGATCACCGAAGGCACCTTGCTGCGGGATCTGGATCAGGCGCGTCGGCGCATGCTGGCACTGCGTGGCCTGGGCATAGAGATTTCTCTCGATGACTTCGGGACCGGCTATTCCAGTATGTACAGCCTGCAGCACCTGCCGATTCAGGAGCTCAAGATCGACAGAAGCTTTGTCAGCGGCAGCCATCGCTCCGAAAAAGATGCTGCCCTGGTCGAAGCCATGTTGCTGGTGGCGCGCCGCTTGCAACTGCGCGTGGTGGCAGAAGGTGTGGAGCTGTCCGAGCAGGCGCTGCAGTTGACGCAGTGGAACCCGGACATCGTGCTTCAGGGCATGCTGCTCGGCATGCCCATGCCGCAGCAGCGTTGGCTGGTCGAGGTGTTGGGCGAGCCCGATGCCGCTGCCAAGATATGAAAAAAGCCCACAACCATTGCTGGTTGAGGGCTTTCAGCTATGAATAGCGTAGTTCTTGGCTGTCGTCAGGCGGCCGGCTGCTCAAAATAGCGACGTGCCAGCAGATCCCAGAATCTGGAGCCGCGACCGATATTGTCATCGTTGAAGTCGTAGGCCGGATTGTGCAGGCTCACGCCGGGCTGGTCGCCCTTGGCATTGCCAATCCAGCCATAGGCGCCGGGGACGGCCTCCAGCATGAAGCCGAAGTCTTCGGAGGTCATGGCGGGCAGCACGTCGTCAAAGGCGTTGTCGTCACCGACCACTTCACGCATCACGGCGGCCATGAACTTGGCTTCGCGGGCGTGGTTGGTTGTGTTGGGGTAGGAGCCGGGGCGCAGCGTCAACTCGGCCGTGCACAGATGGGCGGCTGCCACGTGGCTGCTGATGCGTTTGAGGCCTTCGACAAACATCTCGCGCGTTTCCTTCTTCAGGGTGCGCACGGTGCCGGCGATGATGGCGTCATCGGGAATGATGTTTTCCACCGTGCCGCTGGTGATCTTGCCCACGGTGAGCACGGCCGAGTCCAGCGGATCGGTGCTGCGTGAGACCAGGGTCTGCAACTGGCTGACGATGGCGCAGGCCACGGGAATCGGGTCCAGCGTGGTGTGGGGCATGGCCGCATGGCCACCCTTGCCATGGACCCTGATCTGAAAGCGCAGGGTGGAGGCCATGATGGGGCCAACGCGCACCGCCATTTGACCTGCCGGCAGCGATGGCCAGTTGTGCAGCGCAAACACGGCTTCGCAGGGGAATTTGTCGAACAGGCCGTCATCCATCATGGCCTTGGCCCCAGCGCCGCCTTCTTCGGCTGGCTGGAAGATCAGGTGCACCGTGCCGTCAAAGTCGGGTTGCTGCGCCAGGGTGGTTGCAGCGCCCAGCAGCATGGTGGTGTGGCCGTCGTGGCCGCAGGCATGCATGCGGCCCTTGTTCTGGCTGATGTGCCCGAAGGTGTTGATTTCCGTGACGGGCAGGGCGTCCATGTCGGCGCGGATGCCGATGCTGCGACCGGGGTTGTCCTTGCTGCGGCCCTTGCCGTAGATGCTGGCGACAACGCCAGTCTGGCCCAGGCCGCGATGCACGGTCAGGCCCAGGGCCGTGAGGTATGCGGCGACCTTGTCGCCGGTGCGGTGCTCTTCGTATTTGAGCTCAGGATTGGCGTGCAGGTCGCGGCGAAAACTGAGCAGCGTACCGAGGTGAGGAGTGATATCGGGTGTAGATCGCATACAGGGGCCGCGGAGCACCCAGCGCTGTAACTGTCGTGGCAGGCAAGCGTTGCGGGCCTGCCGGTGACCGCAGCATTTCAATAGCAAGACCCCCATCATAGGCGTATGCGAAGAGTGGGGGCTTAGGTAGATACCGAAATCAGGGATTTCAGCGCTTGTGCTAACCAAGGAAAAAGCAAGCGATGACTTACAAGGCGTGAAGCCTCTTGCGGGCAGCCGGATGAGCCCTGCAGGCAGTGTCTTGCAGGGCGAAACACCCGCCACGGAAGCAGTCAGCCGTGAGCCCGCAATGCCCGTGCGTCGCCTCGCTCCGGCGCAAACGGCGAAAATACCCGGTTATGACCGCACAGAACGCCAAAATTTCCCTGTTCCAGCAGTTGCTGGTACGCCCCGATCGCAACGATCCCAAGCCCCTCATCCTCTACCATGGCCGTCGCTGCCCCGACGGCTTTGGCGCGGCGCTGGCGGCCTGGCTGTTCTATGAAGGTCAGGCCGAGTTTCGCGGTCTGGATCACGGCGAGATTCAGGTGGCCGACGACCTGGGCGATCTGGCCGGTCGCGCCGTCTATGTGCTGGACTTTGCCTTTGAGCCCACGTTGATGACCGAGATCGAGTCGCGCGTGGCCAAGCTCGTGGTGCTGGACCATCACAAGAGTGCGGCCGAGAAACTCAGCGGCTACCAATGCCAATGCGGCGTGGTGCATTTCGATATGAGCAAGTCCGGCGCGCGTCTGGCCTGGGAGTTTTTCCAGGCCGACAAGCCCGTGCCCGGTCTGATTCGCTACATCGAGGACCGCGATATCTGGAAATGGGAATTCCCCGAAAGCGCGGCGTTTCTCGCGGCTCTGGACATGGAGCCCGTGCGCAGCTTTGAGCGCTGGGCCGAGATTGCGGCCTTCACGCCCGAGCAGGAAACCGTCTATATGGCCCGTGGCGGCGCCATGGACGAGAAATTCCAGAAGCTTTGCGCCGATATTGCCGACGGCGCCCAGGTGCTGGTCTTCAACGGCAGGCAGGGCCTGATGGTCAACTGCCCGGGCATGTTCCACAGCCAGGTGGGTGATTTGCTGGCGCGCCAGAGCGGCAGCTTTGCCCTGATGTGGCATGCCAATCACAAGGGCACCAAGGTGGGCCTGCGCTCGCGCTCGGAGTTCAACTGCATTCCTCTGGCAGAGAGCTTTGGCGGCGGAGGCCATGCCCAGGCCTGTGGCTTCAAGATGGGCAACGAGCGTCTGGTGGAGTTGCTGCAGGGTGAGCTCAAGGCCGAACCCGAAGCGCAATACGAGTTTGCGGCCGCACCAGGCCTGCAGTTCGACGAAGAGGGCAAGTGGATTCGCGCTACGCCAAAGTCTGCGTAGTTGCAGAAAATCATAGCTGTCAACGCTTGAGATACAAGCGCTGACAGCTGTTTCTTATGCTATGGGTTGCCAGCCCGGCAGCGCCAGCAGCTTTTGCCAGTCCCGCGCTTCCTGCAGCTGAGTCAGACTGGACCAGTCGGCCTCGAAGCGCATGAGCTGCCCGCTCACGGGGTGGGCAATCTCCAGTGCCCTGGCATGAAGCCATAGCCGCTGTTGACCCAGGCGTTCGGCCCACCAGCGATTCAGCGGCCCCTTGCCATGGGTGGCGTCGCCGATGATGGGGTGGGCCACATGCTTGAGATGGCGGCGTATCTGGTGTCTGCGGCCCGTGGTCGGCAGGGCTTCGACCAGGCTGATGCGGGTTTCGGGGTGTCGGCCGTCATAGCTTTCGGGCCAGGACAGGCGCGCCAGACAGCGCAAGTGCGTGTGCGCGTCCTGCACCGGGGCATCCTCGGGTGCATCGTCGGGCTTGAGGGGATGATCGACTTCCAACGTTTCGGGCAGCCAGCCGCGCACCAGGGCCCGATATTCCTTGCGGGTTTCATGGGCTGCAAAGCTGGCAGCCAGAGCCTGGGCCGCTTGCTTGTGCAGTGCCATGAGCAGCACGCCGCAAGTGCCCTTGTCCAGCCGGTGCACGGGCCAGACATGATGGCCCAGTTGGTCGCGCAGCGTCTGCATGACAAAGCGGGTCTCGTGCGCATCCAGGCCCGTGCGATGCACCAGCCAGCTGGCGGGTTTGTAGACCACGACCATATGCTCGTCCTGCCAGAGTATGTGCAAAGGCGGATTGGCAGAGCCGTCGGGCAGGGCGGTATCGGGCATGTGGAAGGCAGACAGAAGAGGGCGAGCCGCACTCTAGCGCACAGTGCAAAGCTTTGCTGACCAGGGTCTGCCTGCCGACAGGCCGCTTCGTGGCCGAGAATCGGTGCGGGCCGCTTGACGTCGGCTCATTTTTTGAAGTAGCTGCCAGCGCTTGACGGATCAATGCTGGCCGCCATTTGGAGGCTTGATCTTGTGTCTGTGATGTTCAAGGGTGTGGTGGTTTCGGCCCTGGCGTCCGTGCTGTTCGCCTCGCTGTACTACCTCTCGCCTTTTCTTGCCCCGCTCGATGGCGAGCAGATCTTTGGCTGGCGCGTGCTGGTGACGTTGCCCTTTACCACTGCCCTGCTGTTCGCTCTCAAGGAGGTGGCGGCGGTACGCGACTTGCTGGCGAGAGCTCTGGCCCAGCCCCGGTTTGGAATGCTGCTGGTGCTGAGCTCGGCGCTGCTGGGCGTGCAGCTATGGATTTTCATGTGGGCACCCATGAACGGGCGTGCGTTGCCAGTGTCGCTGGGCTATTTTCTGCTGCCGCTGGTGATGGTCGTGGCCGGGCGTGTGCTGTTTGCCGAGCGTCTGACGCTGGGCCAGAGCCTGGCTACGCTCCTGGCGGCTGCGGGCGTGGCGCATGAGTTCTGGCAGGCCGGCGGCATGTCCTGGGAGACCTGGGTGGTGGCGCTGGGCTATACGGTGTATTTCTCGCTGCGCCGCTGGCTGCAGACCGATACCCTGGCCGGTCACTGGATAGACATGGCGCTGCTGGTTCCGGTGGCCATTGCCTTCACGCTGCGCACGCCAGACAGTTGGCCGCTGGTCGCGGGTCATCCGACGTTATGGGGCCTGCTGCCCTTGCTGGGCATCGTCAGCGCCGTGGCGCTGGCGCTGTACATGATTGCCAGTCGCTGGCTGCCGCTGGGCCTGTTCGGTCTGCTGTCCTATGTGGAACCGGCCCTGCTGGTCGTGGTGGCCTGGCTGCTGGGTGAGAGCATGGAGCCGCAGCAGCAACTGAGCTATGCGCTGATCTTTGCCGCCGTGGGCCTGCTGATCGGCGATGGCTTGCGACATTCATGGCGTGGGCGTTCACACACATCGGACTGAGATTGCTGCAGTTCCAGCCCCAAGTTGGTGCATCGCAGGGCAATAATTGAAGTTTTGTTTTGTTTGAAGGAATAGCTCGTCATGGCATCGACCTCATCCCCTATCCGCGTTGCTATCGTCGGTTACGGCAATCTGGGCCGCGGCGTGGAAGCTGCTGTCGCCAAGAACCCCGATATGCAGCTCAAGGGGATTTACACCCGTCGCGACCCTTCCCAGCTCCAGCCCCTGAATGCAGGTACGCCTGTGCATTCCATGGATGTTTTGCTGTCGCACAAAGGTCAGGTCGATGTGCTGATTCTCTGCGGCGGCTCCAAGGACGATTTACCCAGGCAGGCGCCCGAGCTGGCGGCTCATTTCAATCTGGTCGACAGCTTTGACACCCATGCCCGCATCCCCGAACACTTTGCCAATGTGGACAAGGCCGCTCAGGGGGGTCAATGCACGGCCCTGATCTCGGCCGGCTGGGACCCCGGCATGTTCTCCATCAACCGCGTGCTGGGTGAAGCCCTGCTGCCTGACGGCGCTACCTACACCTTCTGGGGCAAGGGCCTGAGTCAGGGCCATTCCGACGCCATCCGCCGCGTGGAAGGCGTGGCCGGCGGCGTGCAGTACACCATCCCTGTGGAAGAGGCGGCCAACAAGGTGCGCTCCGGCGTGCGCCCCGAGCTGTCCACCCGCGAGAAGCACCAGCGTGAATGCCATGTGGTGCTCAAGGATGGCGCCGACGCCGAAGCCGTGCGCAAGACCATTGTGGAAATGCCTCACTACTTCGACCAGTACGACACCACGGTCCACTTCATCAGTGCCGAAGAGCTGGCTCGCGATCACTCTGCCATGCCCCATGGCGGCTTTGTGATCCGCAGCGGCAATACCAGTGCCGAAAACAAGCAGGTCATCGAATACCGCCTGCAGCTGGACAGCAACCCCGAGTTCACTTCCAGCGTGCTTGTGGCTTATGCACGCGCCGTGCATCGCCTGGCCCAGGCTGGCCAACATGGCTGCAAGACGGTATTTGACGTGGCCCCTGGCCTGCTGTCGCCCAAGAGCGCCGAACAACTGCGTGCCGAGCTGCTGTAAATCAGCCGCCGCGATCAGCAAAAAGCCTCGCAGGGTCTGCGAGGCTTTTTTGTGTCGAAACGGGTTGCAGCGTCAATTGCCCGATGATTGGCAGCTATTGATTTTCAAGTGCTTGCGGGGGCTCGAGGCCGCTTACGCGCGCCGCATCTTCGAGCCTGTCCACATCGCGCAGGGGCTTGAACAGTGCCATCCAACCACCCACCACGCCCAGCGTGCACAGGCTGCCCAGAATGGCGGCGGGAACTGCGCCGAACCAGGACGCGCTGCTGCCTGCGCGGAACTCGCCCAGCTCGTTGGAGGAGCCGATGAACAGCATGTTCACCGCATTCACGCGGCCGCGCATATGGTCGGGCGTGGAAAACTGCACCAATGCGCCGCGAATATAGACGCTGACCATATCGGCTGCACCGGCCACGGCCAGTGCAAGCATGGACAGTACAAACCAGTGCGAGAGCGCAAACACCAGATTGGCCAGTCCGAACACTGCTACGGCGGCAAACATCACCTTGCCCACGCGGCGGTTGATGGGGCGCGATGCCAGCCACAGGCCCATGCAGACCTCTCCCGCAGCCATGGAGGAGCGCAGCAGGCCCAGGCCTTGCGGACCTACCTGAAGCACCTCGTGCGCATAAACGGGCAGCAGGGCCACAACGCCACCCAGCAGCACGGCAAACAGATCGAGCGAGATGGTGCCAAGGATGATGGGGCGGGTACGCATGAAATGCAGACCTTCGGCAAAGCGTTGCCACATGGTGGTTTGCACGTCAGTGACGATCCTGGGGCCGGCAAAGTGTACGGGGACCTGGCTCAGCAGGCCCGCACCCAGAAGCAGAGCGACGCCGCAGACCGCATAGGTCAGCACGCCGCCGCCGAGCGCGTACAGCAGGCCGCCCAGCACGGGAGCGGCAATCGCCGAGATACGCATCAGCATGCTGTTGGTGGCCAGGGCCTGGGCCAGTTGCTCGCGGGCAACGATCTGCGGCAACAGGCTTTGCAGCGCCGGACCGCTGAAGGCGCGACTGCAGCCAAACAGCACCAGCACTGCATAAATCCAGTGCACATTGTGCGCGCCGCTCTCGGCCAGCAGCCAGAGCAGGCCCGAGCAGACTGCGGCCACCAGCCAGCTGATGCCAAGCAGGCGCTTGCGGCTCATGCGGTCGCTGAGATCGCCAGCGGGAATCAGCAGACCCGCCATGGGCAGGAACTGCGCCAGCCCGACATAGGCCAGAGACAGAGGCTCGCGGGTGATGTCGTACACCTGCCAGGCCACCACCACTGCCTGCATCTGCTGGGCAAACATGGCAAGCATGCGTGCCAGCACGAAATTGACAAAAGCGGGATCGCGCAATGGCGGGATGGAGGAGGCCTGAGGCGCTGTAGAGGTGACGGGGGTGGACAAGGTGAGATCCGTGAGTGCGGCTGAGGAGGCGGGAGTTGGCCTGGGCCGACGTCCTGCCTTGGCGACCTGAAATGTCAGAGGGCCGAGTATGCGCGATCGCCTTGTTTTCTGCAGTGCCTATGGCCGTTCTGAGCATTCACTTCTGCTGCGGTTCATATCCGGCAAGCAGGCTGCGGATTAACCTTCATGCCATGCAGGAGAGAAGCCTTGTTTGTCAAAAAATGTTTACCGACGAAGGCATGAGTCACTTTCCCACACGCAAAGAAACGGCGGCGATTCATCATAGCTTCACACAAATGGTTTGGCGTTATGAATAGCGAAGCTTTCTCTCAAGGAGTCACATCATGTCCATGCTTTCGATGCAATACGCAGGAACTCTTCTGGGCCGCGAAGCAGTCATTGAATTCCCGGACAGCCAGGCCCAAGTCCGCTACACCGCCAGCGGTCAGATGCGCTGGCGCGTGGTGGACTCGCAAGGGCATATTTCCGAGGGCTGCGAGAACCTCAGCTATCTGCAACTCAGCGACCACCTGCATTTTTTGAACTGGATCGAGAAAACCGGCTTCACGGTCAGCCAGGTCATAGACTCGGCCAAGGGCACGGTGCAGGCTTTCTGGTCCTACGCTGACAACCAGTGCGAAAGCGGCCATCGTTCTTCCATGTTTGTGGAAGGTCGTTTCCGTCTGCGTTGAATCTGTCTGCTATTGCCTGGGGCATGGAGCCGGGGCAGGAGCCAGCTCAATGATTTGTGTGTGAGGTCAGTGACTTTCCTCTCTTGCCGACATCCGAAAGGTGTCGGCTTTTTTCTCCGTGAAACATTGCAGGCTCAATCATCCCTGCGTATTTTTTGATCGCAGGGCCCGAAGTCAATGCCTGTGCGGCCTCGCTCTGCTTTTCCGAGGCTTGTCCACAGGCGGCTCCACAGACGTTGGGCATAACCTGTAATCCTGTTTTCCGAACTACTGCGTTCAGAAAACATTCCCTAAGTAGTTATTGCCAAAAGAAAATCGTCCTTTGGCAACGAACCATGTTTGATGAAACGTGGTGCGTGAAACATCGGCGTTGAATGTACGCATGAAAATAGAAAAGCCGGCACCAGGGCCGGCTTTTTCAATGCCTGAGCGCCGGCTTACTTGCGCTTGTCGGCGATGGCCGAGGACACCACCATGTCCAGCACATAGACATAGCTTGAAGCATCGGCGGGTACATTCTGGCGCTTGAAGCGGTTGATGCGCAGCACATTGCTCACACCGGTTTCGTGCTTGTAGCCTTCAATCTCGCTGTAGAAGTTCTCCCATTGGCCGGTATAGGTCTTGACGCCGTTGTCGCCATAGCGGATCTCGCGTACCTGCAGACACTGATGGCGGCCTGCACCTGCACTACAGGCCTTGCGCTCGGGACCGACCTCGAGAAATATGCGTTCGGGCGCGCCGCCGTATTGGGTCTGGGCAGTGGGCTTGCCGTTGAGCTGCCAGCGCGTGCCATCAATGAATTGCAGCGTCAGGCGAGGCTGTTCAGTGGAGGAGCCGCCGAGCTGCACATTCCATTGCTTGGCCGTAGGCAGAATGCGCGCTACCTTCTGCTCCAGCATCATCAGCTGGTTGTCATTGCAGGCACGCAGGGTGCTCATGCCGCGCTGCAGATTGATGCGCTGGCCCTCAACGGTGTAAGCCGACGAGATGACGTTGCACAGATTCTTGACGACGACGCGCTGATCCACGAAGTCCAGCTCGATAGGTGCCTGGCTGGAGCCCAGAAACCAGCTCTGGTCCTCATTGCCAGCCGGTGTGTAGGCCTGCTGCAGTTTCCAGTGGTAGGCGGTCAGCGACGCGGCATCGCCTGCGGAGCCTGTAGGGCCGGGCTTGCTTGCACCGCCACCGCTTGTCGTACCGCAGGCGGCAAGCGTCATGGAAGCAACAAGGGGAAGGCACCAGGTCCAGCGAAATTTCATAGGGTTTCCTTAAGGTCGAATAGAGGAATACGGCAAACCGTGTCAGCAGAAACAGAGTCTCTGTTGACCATATCAGTTCCCTGCGGGTTTTATCTGACCTTAACCCAACGTTGCGGTTGTTTTGCGCTTCGACAACCTCAGAGTGTCAACAAATGCTGCACGCGGAAGGGCGGAGAAATCAGATGTGCCGCCCGGGCGTGAAGCCCCTGTAAAGATCGAAAAAATCCGTACGACTAGACAGCGCTTCGTCAAATTAGTCTTTGCCAAGCTGCTACGCTTCAAAGGTTCGGGCTATGAAGAAACTACGGCCCAGGCATCAAGGAGTTTCTGTGCGCTTAGGTGGTGTTGCTTTGTTTGGGCTGAATTGGGGGCGGCTGGGTTCTGTGGGCATATTGGCAGGTTTGCTGGGGGCATGCTCGGCAACCGCACCTCAGCATATGCCGGTACAGGAGACTTTTGACTCCAGTTCCACGTTTTCCCGCGGCTTTGATGCGACACCGGCACAGACTTGCGAGGCCGCACGTCGCGCCTTGTTGAGCCAGGGTTATATCGCAACGGCCAGGACGCAGGAGCTGATAGAAGGGCGCAAGAACTTCCAGCCCAATACGGAGACCAATCTGGAAATCAATTTCCGTGTGGTCTGCGTGCCGCAGACCAGTGATGGCCTGGTCAGTCTGGGTTTTGCGACAGCGTTGCAGGATCGCTATTCGCTAAAGAAGAGTGCAACCTCGGCCAGCGTGGGGGTGAGCGCTCTGGGTTCGCTGTCTCTGCCGTTTTCCTCCAGCAACGATTCGCTGGTCAAGGTGGGCAGCGAGACCATTTCCAAACGCAGCTTCTACGACAGTTTCTTTGAGTTGGTGGAGAACTATCTGAAGCAGGATCGGGATGCACCATAGTTTCGAGCAAACCGATCTGCAGCGTTTGGTAGGTCGGGCGCTTGTGATTCTGATCTGGTAGCAAGAACTAAAAAGCGGCTCGCTGAGCCGCTTTTTCGTCTGCGAGATCCGTTCAGATGAACAGCGCCGGGTCCACCATGGCGCGGTTCAGCATCACGCTCCAGTGCAGGTGGGGACCGGTCACGCGGCCTGTGGCTCCGACCTTGCAAAAGGAATCGCCTGTCTGCAACTGGTCGCCCGGCTTGCAGTCCACCTGGCTCAGGTGGCAGTACATGGTGAGCAGGCCGCCGCCATGGTCCAGCCAGACCGTGCCGCCGTTGAAGAAATAGTCGCCCACATCGATCACCTTGCCGGGTAGCGGTGCACGCACCGGCGTGCCCGTAGGGGCGGCGATGTCCATGCCGCTGTGCGGATTGCGCGACTGGCCGTTGAAGACACGGCGCAGGCCGAAACTGCTGGAGCGGCGACCCGGCACCGGCACGCGCATGTGCAGGCTGCCGGAAGGCAGCGGCTCTGTGAAGGTGGCCATCACGGTCTTCAGGTGGGCGGCCTCGCGTTCGTAGCGGGCATTGTCTTCGGCAGACAGGTCCACCGTCTTGGGTGAGACCTTGAGGCGTTGCTCCACATACTGTTTGTCGCGCACCGTATAGCTCATGGTGCGCAAACGGCCGTCGGCCCTCACGCCAACGCTTTGCTCACCCAGTGTGGTGGCAAGCGGTATGCCCACGAGTGCAGTCCATTCGATCATGTCTCCCACCACCAGAACCTCGGCCTCCGCTGCCGTGACCAGGGGACGTGCGGAAGCAGGGCCCAGCGACAGGCGTGCGACGCCGCCGGGAACCCTGCTGTCCTGCGGCCAGAGCGCGCTGTCCGAGTTGGCGCTGCGCGCAGCCCAGGCTGGTGCTGCGGCAAACAGCGCCGATTGCGCCATCCATTGCAGCAGGCGACGGCGCTCGGGAGGGAGAGAAGGGTTGGAAATTTTTTCGGCTGGCATGGTGCTTATCGGGTTGTGCAGGCATTGTGCTGTATTGCTATCGATAGCGGAGCTAAAGGCGATACAGGGATGGGAGCTTTACGCATGTCTATGACTTGCAGGTCGGCAGCGGCGATCAGGGCAGGCGCATGCTCAGGGCCAGATCCAGCTGTCCCAGTTGCTCCAGGGCCTGCACTGCACCGAGCCGGTCGCGCTGCTGCTTGTTCTGGCTCAGCTTGAACTTGGCTTCCAGGCGGTCGACGGTAATTTCCAGGCCCACGATGGCGCCGAGCATGCGTTGCAGATAGTCGGGCGGAGCATCGCTCATTTTCCATGGGGCCTGGGCATTGTTCCGAGCCTCATGGCGGCGGGTGAGCCGGCCCACCACGCCGCGCACGAACTTTTCATCATCGCGCACACCGATGCGGCCGTGCGCATGGACCACACGGTAGTTCCAGGTCGGGACCTGCTCATGGTTCTCGTGCTTGCTGGGATACCAGTTGGGGGAGATATAGGCCTGCTCGGCACGGAAGATCACCAGCACGGAGCTGTCGTCCCGGATCTGCTGCCACACAGGGTTGGCGCGCGCCACGTGGGCGATCAGGCGCAAAACGCCGTCCTCGTCCTGCAACAGCTCGAAAGGCAGGTGATTGGCGTCCAGCCCCGAGTCGGAATGGGTGACCAGGCAACCCAGCGGGTGAGCCTGGATCAGAGCATGCAGGGCAGTGGGGTCGTCGACCTTGAAATGGCTGGGTTTGTACATGAAGGCTGCTGCAATGAGTGGCGCAAAAACGAATGAGCTTCTATGAGCTTGTTTATACCGTCATGCAGGCTGCGCACTGACAAGCCGCCTGCATGGCAGGCGGCATGGTACGAAGGCGAGTGGCGTTTCAGCGGTGCTCGCGATCCCCGCGCGAGCGGCCCTCAGACCGCGTCGCTTGCATGCGAGCCTGTTGCTCGGCTTGGTGCTGTTGAGCCTGCATCTGTGCCTGCTGCTGGCGTTGGGCCTGTTCCTGTGCCCGTTGTTGCTGCATCTGGGCCTGCTGCTGGCGCTGTTGTTGTTCACGAGCCTGTTGCTGCTGCATTTGCTGCTGGCGCTGAGCTTGCTCCTGGGCGTGCTGCTGTTGCATCTGCTGCATCTGCTGCATCTGGGCCTGCTGCTGGCGCTGCTGTTGTTCACGGGCTTGTTGCTGCTGCATTTGTTGCTGGCGCTGAGCCTGTTCCTGGGCGCGCTGCTGTTGCATCTGCTGCATCTGTGCCTGTTGCCGACGCTCTTGCTGTTCAAGGGCTTGTTGCTGCATTTGTTGCTGGCGCTGAGCCTGCTCCTGGGCGCGCTGCTGTTGCATCTGCTGCAGCTGTGCCTGTTGCCGATGCTCTTGCTGATCACGGGCTTGCTGCATTTGCTGTTGGCGTTGAGCCTTCTCCTGGGCACGCTGCTGTTGCTGCTGCATCTGGGCTTGTCGCTGGAGCTCCTGCTGCTCGCGGACTTGCTGCATGGGCTGCTGACGCTGGGCCTGCTCCTGGGTGTGCTGCTGTTGCACCTGCACAGGAGTCTGCTGCTGCATTGCTTGCTGGCGCTGGGTTGGCTCCTGTGGGCGTTGCTGCATGGCTTTCTCCGCCGTGGCAGCCTGCATCTGCGGCGCCTGCGGTGGATGGCGATCATGCGGGTCTTGCGGCGGCATCAAAGTATTGCCATTGGACGCGCGTGGCCCGCCTGGAACCTGGTTGGGTCCCTGGGCAAAGCCCGGCCTGCCCTGTAGCTGTGTAGCCAGAGGATTCTGTGCTGGCTGGCGCTGGCTCAGGGCATGACCACCGGCAGCGAGGGCCGCTGCTGTTGCGCCGCCAGCAATCGCGTCCGGCTGCAGTCCATGCTGTGCAGCGAAGATGCCTGCAGTCTGAGGCTGTCCGGTTTGTACCTGGCGCTCGCCTGCGGCATTTTCATGGGTGCTGTTGATATAGGTGTTGTCCGTGCGATGGATGTTCTGCACCACGGTTCGCGACTGCGATATATAGGTGGTGTTGTTGTAGACCACGGCCGGACGGGCTTGCGGGGGCGGGGGGCGCTCGCCGTGACGCCAGGGCCTTTCGGGATCGCCCCAGTGCATATTCCAGGCATTCCAGCCCCAGGACGGATGTCTGTCCATGGACCCGGCCAGCACGATGGCGGTGCCAAAGCCCAGCAGGCCGGCAATCACGGGCACGCCTGCCACGGGAGCTGGAGGCGGCACCTCCACATAGCGGTAGCCGCCATATACGGGCAGCGGCTGACCGTAGACTGCAGCCGGGTCGTACTGAGGAACGTAGACCGTATCCACTTGGGTGGGGCTGATTTCAATGAACTGCTCCGGCGGCTCTATGACCGGGTCGGGCAGCGGTGTGACCACGGCTCCTGGCGTATAGGCCACGGCGGCAGGCGTGGACGCCAGGTTGACCTTGAGCTGGCTGGAGGTCTTGAGCGTGCCGGCCTTGTAGGCACGGTTGCGCATGACCTGTATGGCGTTCATCACATCCGAGGGATCGTTGTAATAGGCTTTGCCCAGCGCCGTGGTCCAGGGCAGGTTGGAGGCCATCTGTTCCAGCACATTGGGAAACTGGGTTAGTGATTTGACGGAAGGGTCCCAGTTCTGGGCGTTGACGGCATTGCTCAGCGCCGTCTTCTGCAGTCCGGGGTTCTGCCCCAGCCAGGTTTCGGCGGCGCTGATCTGGTCTGGATAGGTGGCACCGGCCAGGATCTGGGCCACAAGCTTGTCCGGGTAAAGCGCAATCGGCGCCACCATCCGGTAGAGCGCGTCAGCACCGGGTGGCACATAGGCTGCGGGCTGAGGCTGGGCGGCATCGGGCGTGGCGGAAGGTACCGAGGCTGGCGGCGCACTGTCCGCCTTGATCGGCGAATCCTTATCGTTGCAGGCGCTCAGCGCCATGGCGGCGGCCAGGGCAATCATGCCTGGATGCCATAGGCGGGCGACCGTTTTTGGCTGCAGTTCCGGCTGCTCGGGCCGGGTCCTGGGGAAATGCGACATCTGACGCTCCTTGCGCCGCGCCGTGCAAATCACGGTGCTTTGGCGGATGCTGTTTTAACGCCAGTTTTGAGCCGTTGTTGACAGAGTGTTGTAAGCAAATAAAGCGTGTGGTTGCAGGCCATGCTCCGAGAGATATCGTGAATTTTGATAGCTTCTTTCGCAGTGTGGGTAAGGGCTGAAGGCTGAAAACAATGAACACTTCGGGCAGGAGTTGCTGACGGTGCTTTCTCGTCTGCATCTTCATACTCGGGGGGCGTTCTTCCCATGAAAAAGGCCTGCGCGAGGCAGGCCTTGGAGCTATCCGCGAAGCAACAGGCCTCCCGGGTCTGGGTCACATCATTCGGTCATGGTGCCCATGAGTGTGCTGGTACCCATGGCGTCCAGCGGCTTGCCGTTGACCTGGAATTCCCCCTTGGCATAGACGATCTCGGTGCGCATCTTGCCGTCCTTGTCTTCAAAGATGCCTTGCTCCTTGAGCATGTCCAGGCTGGCTTGAGTCTGGGCTTTGGCGGCTTCCTCGATATCTTCGGGTTTGTACTCGCTCTCGTCTTCAAACACGGCCAGCAGGCTGGAACGTCTGCGCGAGAGCATCATGTTTTCCATGAAGGGCTTGGGCATATCGGCCTTGAGGCTGACCTTCAGATCCTGCAGCAGAGTGCCCATCTTCTCGCCATCGCCCAGATACTGAATGGCTGCCGCGAACTCGCTCACGCCGTCGGGGGTGCGCATGGACAGGCGTTTGAGCTCGATCACGGGCTGGCGCGCCAGGGCCTGTGTCAGCGACTTGAGCATTTTCTCGCGCAGATCGCCGCTGCCCTGCTCCTCGGCATCTTCGTCGTCAGTGGCCTCGCCGAGCAGCGGGTTCTTGCGCTTGCTCATTTCCACGACCTGGTTGATCCAGTTGGCATCGACATTGTTGAAGGCCATGTCCAGCATCAGGTCGTCAGCCTGTTTGTCTTCGAGTTTGGCGGTCTTGATGCCGGTCTTGAGCGTCATTTCCACGACCTCGCCTTTGAGGATGGTGTCCGAATCCATGGTGATGCCTTCGAAGTGGCTGGCAGAGCTTTTGCCTTCCTCTTCCTGCTTGGTGGCGGCAATCTTGGCAATCGTCATGGCAAAAGGGCCGGTCCAGAACTGCTGGCCCGGGGGCTGTTTCATGTCGAAGCGCATATCGGCCTTGTCCAGCGTCACGCTGCCTTCCTCGTCCTTGAACTGCAGGCCGGCGAAGCTGCCCGTGCCCTTGGCGGCCTTCATGTCGGCGGGCATGTCCCAGACGATCTTCATGCCGCCCCAGTTCATTTCGCTGTCCTTGATCTTGCTGCTCACGGCCGGCGACGTCATGACGTTGGAGCTGCTGCGGCCCCAGCCGACCTTGGTGTCGACTTCCAGCGGAGAGCGGCCGTTGAGCGCGGTTTTCAGCGCCGGGTCCGCGTCTTCGGGCAGATCGAAGCTGGTGTGAATCTCGGCGGCATGGCCAAGGGGCAGCGGACCGTGGCTGATCTTGTGCTCGGCGGTGAACTGGACGGGCTCGTCGCTGCTGTCCAGGGTCCATACCGTTTTGGCGGTGGAGGAAAAAGCGCCGCGGTCATAGCTGGTGACCTGAATCTTCACGCCATGCTCGCTCCACTTGTCCAGGCCTTCGGTAAAGCTTTGCTGCAGTTTGCCGCCCATGTAATAGCTGGTGCCCAGTGTTCCTGCCACGATCACGGCGATGGCCGCTGCAATGCCTGCTCCTGCTTTTCTGTTCATTCTTGACCTTTGATGAAAATAAAAAATCCGCGAATGAATTGCGGATTGGTAATGTTGCGGTGAGCAGGATTCTAGAAAGAAAATAATCAAATGCTCTGAATTTCAGAACATTTTATGCAAATGTTTATCGAGTATTGAAAATCAATACCGGCGGTATTCATTTCAATATGTAACCAGAATTCATTGGGCGCTATCCATTTTCCGATCGGAGAACCGAATAGCTTTTCTCGGGATAAATGCCGCGGCAGTTTGCGCAATAAAAAAAGGCCGCCAGTGAATCCTGGCAGCCTTGTTGAAACCGGCTGGAGTGTTTACTTGCCCCAGCTGTCCTTGAGTCCCGTGATCTTGTTGAACACGGGCTTGTCGCTGCGGTGATCCTTGCGGTCGGCCACAAAGTAGCCAAAACGCTCGAACTGGAACTTGTCGTCAGCCAGAGCCGCCTTGAGCGAAGGCTCCACATAGGCGGTGACGACCTTCAGGCTGTCGGGGTTCAGCAGGGTCAGGAAATCCTTGCCGCCGGCATCGGGCTGCGGGTCGGTGAACAGACGGTCGTACATGCGCACTTCGGCCTGCAGGCCATCGGCCGCGCCCACCCAGGTGATGGCGGCCTTGACCTTGACGCTGTCGGCGCCCGGTGTGCCGCTCTTGGTGTCGGGCACCACGGTGGCCAGCACCTTGGTCACATTGCCATCGGCGTCCTTTTCGGCGCCCGTGCATTCGATCACATAGCCGCCCTTGAGGCGGACCTTGTTGCCGGGGAACAGGCGCTTGTAGCCCTTGGGCGGCACTTCGGCAAAGTCTTCGCGCTCGATCCAGACTTCGCGGCCAAGGGTGAAACGGCGCTCTGGCACGGTTTCACCTTCCACCGCGTGGGGCAGGGCGGGCAGGTGGCAGTCCTCCAGATGTTCGGCGCTGCCAAACACTTCGGCCCAGTTGCTGAGTTCGAGCTTGACCGGGTCCAGCACGACCATGGCGCGGTGTGCCTTGTTTTCCAGATCTTCACGCAGGCAGCCGTCCAGCGTGCCGTAGTCAATCCAGGCGTAGTCCTTGGTCACGCCGATGCGTTCGCAGAAGTTGCGGATGGACTCCGGCGTGTAGCCGCGGCGGCGCAGGCCGACCACGGTGGGCATGCGCGGGTCGTCCCAGCCGGTGACGAACTGGTTGTCCACCAGATGCTTGAGCTTGCGCTTGCTGGTGATCACATAGGTCAGGTTCAGGCGCGAGAACTCGTACTGGCGGGGCTGGGGGGCGTCGATCAGACCGCCTTCGCGCAGGTGGTTCAGCAGCCAGTCGTAGAAGGGGCGCTGATCCTCGAACTCCAGTGTGCAGATGGAGTGGGTGATGTGCTCGTAGGCATCCTCGATAGGGTGCGCAAAGGTATACATCGGGTAGATGCACCACTGATTGCCAGTGTTGTGATGCTCGGCGTGGCGCACGCGGTAGATGGCAGGGTCGCGCAGATTGATATTGGGCGCAGCCATGTCGATCTTGGCGCGCAGCACGGCGGCGCCATCGGCCAGCTTGCCGTCCTTCATGTCGGCAAAGCGCTGCAGGTTTTCGGCCACGGAGCGGTCGCGGAAGGGGCTGTTCACGCCGGGACGGGTGAAGTCGCCGCGGTTGGCCTTCATCTCGTCGGCCGACTGCTCGTCCACGTAGGCCAGGCCTTGCTCGATCAGGTAGACCGCACAGCGGTACATGAAGTCGAAGTAATTGCTGGCGAAGTAGAGGTTCTCGTGTCCGTCGGCATCCTTCCAGTCGAAGCCCAGCCAGCGCACGGCATCGATGATGCCGTCCACATATTCCTGGTCTTCCTTTTCCGGATTGGTGTCGTCGAAGCGCAGATGGCAGACGCCGCCGAAGTCGCGTGCCAGGCCGAAGTTCAGGCAGATGGACTTGGCATGACCCACGTGCAGATAGCCGTTGGGCTCTGGCGGAAAGCGGGTGCGGATCTTGGCTTCGTCTACCTGGCCGCTCTGGTGATGCTGGGCATCGCCGGGCGCGCCGCCCCAGTGACGGGCGGCATAAGTGCCCTTGTCCAGATCCGATTCGATGATCTGGCGCAGGAAGTTTGTGGGCTTGACCGCTTCGGGGGCGGTGTTGTTGGATTTGGAGGCGTCAGCAGAGCTCATTGCACCATTTTAGGCCGGCTGCCATGACCTCATGTCGATCTGCGGACACTGCAGCTTTGCCGCGTGTGCATTTGGACACAATGTTTTGGAGGAACCGTGCCATCCTGACGGGACTCTGAAACGTTATATCCCCAAGGGCCGAAGGCGCAGCACAGATTTGCAAGCTTGCCCCGGTGACACATAAACAGAGGAGAGATTGTGATGTCCAGAACAACTTCCCCCCGCATGGCCAGGCTGCTTGCCGCTGGCTCTATCGCTATTGCTGGCCTGATGGCTGCCGCAGGCGCCCAGGCGCATGGCGGCGTCAGCCTGTCGGTCGGCATCGGCGTGCCCGGCGTGGCCGTGGGCGTCGGCGCTCCCGTTTACGCCACACCCTATATGGCGCCCGCCCCGGTCTATATGCCGCCGCGCCCTGTCTACTATGCGCCTCCGGCACCGGTCTACTATGCGCCGCCGCCTCCCGTGTATCGTCCCGCACCCGTGATGGTTGTGCCCGGCCCGGTCTATTACGGTGGCGGCCCGCGCTGGCGTGGTCATCGCCATCATCATCATCACTATCGCTGATGACATCGATGACGGAGCCCTGAAAGACTCTGCACCACAGACGGCTGCCCAGGCAGCCGTTTTTTATGCCTGCGGGTCGGTTGCAGCGCTCGCATAATCCGGGCAGTCCTCAAAAATCAGGAGAGTGCTTCCGTGAAAACCGTCTATGTCCTCAATGGCCCGAATCTCAATCTGCTGGGCATGCGCGAACCCGCCATCTATGGATCGGCCACGCTGGCCGATGTGCGCCAGCTTTGCGAAGAGGCCTGTGCACGCCATGGCCTGAAGCTGGAGTTCCGCCAGAGCAACCATGAGGGCGAGCTGGTGGACTGGATTCACGAGGCAGGCCGGTTGCACTCCAAGGGGGAGTTGCAGGCGCTGATCATGAATGCAGCGGCCTACACCCATACCAGTGTGGCAATTCTCGATGCCGTCAAGGGCACGGCCGTGCCGCTGGTGGAGTTGCACATCAGCAATGTCCATGCGCGTGAGAGCTTTCGCCACCATTCCTATCTGTCGGCCACGGCGCGCGCCGTGATGTGCGGCTTCGGCGTGGCAGGCTACGGTCTGGCCATCGATGCGGTGGCGCAGTGGTGACATCGGCGGTTGAAGCAGCCTGTTCGCTGGAGCAGGTCTCGCAGGAACTGGGGGTCGAGCTGCCGGCAGCCATTGCCCGGCTGCAGGCCACGGCGCAGCGCGTGCAGACCCGGCTTGGAGAAGCCGCCGACAGCGGCTTGATGGTCTGGCATGGCTGGCAGCCCCCGGCCGGGGTGGTGCAGCGCGGTCTGCCCCTGGTGCTGCTGCATGGCGGCAGTGGCAGCTGGACGCATTGGTTGCGTGTGATTCAGCCGCTGACCGAGGCGGGCTACAGCCTGTGGCTGGCCGATCTGCCGGGTTTTGGTGAATCCGATGGAGTGCCCGGCGGCATGGATGTGGACACCATGCTGGAGCCTCTGGCCTATGGCATTCGGCAGTTGCTGGGCAATGCCGATACGGGTCCGGTCTGCGATCTGGTCGGCTTTTCCTTTGGCGGCATGACAGCCGGTCTGCTGGCTGCCGAGCATCCGGAGCTGGCCCGGAGGCTGGTGTTGGTCGGCGCTCCCGGCATGGGAATGACCGAGGGACGCAGCGTACGCCTGCTGGGCTGGCGCCACCTGCCGGGGCTGGAGGCACAGATGCAGGCCCATCGTCACAATATCGCGGCCCTCATGCTGCATGACGAGGTGCTGATCGATGAAGAGACGCTGGCACTGCATGCGCTCAATGTGGCTCGCGACCGACTGCCGCGCAGACGGCTGTCGCGCACCGATGTGCTGGCCCGGGCCCTGACCCATATCAAGGTGCCGGTGGCGGCGATCTATGGCGAGCATGACCCTCTGTATGCGGGCTGCCTGGCCGAGCTGCAACTGCTGATGCAGCGTCAGTGCCTGGGGGCGCTGGACTGGCAGGTGATGCGGAACGTCGGCCATTGGGTACAGCACGAGGATCCGGCCACCTTCTGCGCCGCGCTGCAGGAGGCTCTGTCGTGAGCAATGCGGCCGCCTTCGAGCTGACCGAAGCCGATGTGCAATGGAGCGCCGTGCGCGCTCAAGGCCCGGGCGGCCAGAATGTGAACAAGGTGGCCAGCGCTGTGCATCTGCGCTTTGACGTTCGAGCCTCGCGTCTGCCGGTCGATGTGCAGCAGCGCTTGCTGGCGTTGGGCGATTCGCGCATCACCACCGATGGAGTGGTGGTCATCAAGGCGCAAAAATACCGCACTCAGGAACACAATCTGTGGGATGGGCTGCAGCGCCTCAATGCGTTGGTAGCCACGGTTGCAAGGCCGCCACGCCCGCGCAAGCCCACCAAGCCGACCTGGGGCTCGCAGCAAAGACGCCTGCAGGGCAAAAGCCTGCGCTCCGGCATCAAGGCATTGCGCGGGCGGGTGCATGACTGAGCTTGTGTAGCGGCAAAGCCACGCTCAGGTCGGTCAACTGTATCAAAAGGCATGCGCGCACCCTGTCGGGCCGAGTACGGATCGGTCAGCCGGCTGCGGGTCTGCGCTATATTGTTTTGATAGCTGCAGTCGCAGAATGCAAAAGCGCTACAGCCTGTTTCCCATCAAATTCTGTGCTGCCTTCGGGAGTTGTCCATGAGCACATTGCCTTTGACTTATCTGGAGCGGCCCGCGCAGCTTGACGCCGGCCGGCCTGCCTGGCTGCTGGTGCTCATGCATGGCGTGGGCAGCAATGAGCAGGACCTGTTCGGCCTAGTGCCCTATGTGCCGCCGCAATTTCATGTGCTCAGTCTGCGTGCGCCCTTTGCCATGGGTATGGGTGCTTATGCCTGGTTTCAGTTCACTGTGGATGCCGATGGTACGCGCCATATCAATGTGCCGCAGGAGCAGCAGGCGCGTATCTTGCTGCAGCAGACGGTGGAGCAGGCCGCGCAGCAGCTGGACATTCCACCCGAGCGGGTGGTGCTGGGGGGCTTCAGCCAGGGCGGCATCATGAGTCTGAGTCAGTTGCTGACCCAGCCCCAGACCTTGCGTGCCGCACTGGTCTGGCACAGTCGTCTATTGCCCGAGATCGCGTCGCTGCACGCGCCCGCTGCCGCATTTGAGGGCAAGTCGGCCTGGGTCAGCCACGGCACTTATGACAATGTGATTCCGCTGACCAGCGCCCATGCCGTGCGTGACCGCCTGGCCTCCTTGCCCTTGCAACTGAGCTATCACGAGTACCCGGGCGCCCATGAGATCCGGCCCGAGGAGCTGCGCGCCAGCATGCAGTGGTTGCAGGATCTGACGCAGTCAGTGGAGGACTTCGGGGGCGAGGGCGATCAGTGACCGGCGGTCTTTGAAAACAGATTGATCACCAGCACGCCCCCCACAATCATGGCCATGCCGGCCAGAGCGGGGGCATCGAGCTTCTGGCCCTGCCAGAAGTAGGCAACGGCCGAGACCAGCACGATGCCCACGCCGGACCAGATTGCATAGGCCACGCCCGTGGGCACGGTACGCAGCGTCAGCGACAGCAGATAGAAAGAAATCGCATAGCCCACCAGGGAAACCGCGGTAGGGCCGAGCCTGGAGAAGCCTTCCGATCTGGCGAGGAAGGAGGTGGCAATCACCTCGCAGATGATGGCCAGACCCAGATACAGGTAATTTGTCATGCCGGGCACTGTAGTGCGGCTGGGGCCGGGCTGTTTCCAGGCTGGTTTCAAGACCCCGGACCGCTTCTGGCCGTTATTGCCAAACTCCAGCGGCTGTGCGCACATAGCCGAGGGCAATATGCGCGGTTCGCCGCGCTTGATCAGATGGCGGGGTAGTCGCCTGTACCCTCGGGCCAGGGGGTCAGCACCTCAAATCCGGTCTCCGTCACCAGCACCATATGCTCCCACTGGGCGGAGAGCGACTTGTCATTGGTGATCACGGTCCAACCGTCCGCCAGTTCGCGCGTGGCGGCCTTGCCGGCGTTGAGCATGGGCTCGATGGTGAAGATCATGCCGGGCTGCAGCGTCAGGCCCTGACCGGGCGTGCCGTAGTGCAGCACCTGGGGCTCGTCGTGATAGACCTTGCCGATGCCATGGCCGCAGTACTCGCGCACGATGGAAAAGCGCTCGCGTTGGGCCACGGTCTGGATGACATGCCCCACATCGCCTAGCGTGGCCCCGGGCTTGACGGAGCGGATGCCGGCCACCAGCGCTTCATAGGTGGTGTTGACCAGGCGCTTGGCCAGATTGCTGGGCTGGCCCACGTAGTACATGCGGCTGGTGTCGCCGATCCAGCCTTCGGGCGTGGTTACTGCGACGTCGACATTGATGATGTCGCCGTCCTTGAGGACCTGCTTGGTATCTGGGATGCCGTGGCAGACCACATGGTTGACCGAGGTGCACACGGTTTTGGGAAAACCATAGTAGCCCACATTGGTGGGCGTGCATTTCAGCTCGTTGACGATGTAGTCGTGGCAGATCTTGTCCAGTTCCTCTGTGCTTACGCCGGGCTGCACATGAGGGGTGAGCATGGCCAGCACCTTGGCGGCCAGGCCGCCGGCCTTGCGCGAGAGGTAGATGTCGGTGGCGTCATGAATGGGTACGACTTTCTGTTTGTCGCGCTTCATTGCATGCCTCCTACCAGGCGCACCGGACGGGGGCGGCGCACGACTGTGTCGGCTTCATGAGCGCTGGCAGGCTGCAGCTCACGCTCGGCTTGCTGCAGCAGCAGGGCGCAGATGCCTTCGTAATTGAGCTGGGGGTGATGCTCGGCCAGCTGGCCTACACGCAGCCAGTGCTCGGCCTGGGCATTGATGGAGCGGCCGAGGGCCGCGCTGGAGACACGAATCTGGTCGTGCAACTGGTCTGAAATTTTGACGATTCCCATGGCCGAGCATCATAAGGTCTGTATACGTTTCGTATATTGACAAACGCAAATTGCATGGTTGAAGCAGCGGTTTTGCCGCTGCTTGACAAGCGCTGTTCGTCGAATGGGGTTTTAAGGCCACGTCGTACGACATGGCGCTCAAGAAGTTGATAGCGCGCCACGCTTGATTGGCATTGCTTGCAGCCAGGGTTATTCAGAAAATTGAAAGCTTTCAAGGCAGACCTTGCATTCGTGCAGCTCAAGTCTTATAAAAGATATATATCATCAGTATTTGCCTTGTCCATATTGAGTTTCCTGCTATAAAAATTGAAGAACAATCAATGCGTGCCAGATATCTTGAGATGTTCTGGCGTCCGGTCACAACAGACGCAGAGTCAGGGTCGTTCATGGAAAACGCAGTCAATCAAGCAGAGCAGGGCGAGCAGCCCATCACCGAATCCCAGGAGCCGCAAGCTCGAAAGCCACAGCATCCACGCAATGGGCATGCGGCCCGCATCGTGGTCGTGGGCGGTGGTGTGGCGGGGCTGGAGGTGGCCACGGCCCTCGGCAAGCTCAAGAGTGAAAGCATTGACACGGTGACGCTGGTGGACAGCGACTCCGCCCATGTCTGGAAGCCCATGCTGCACACGATTGCAGCCGGCACTCGCGATCTGGCCCAGCAGCAGACCACTTATCTTGCTCAGGCCACCGATGCCGACTTTGCCTACCAGCCCGGCGAGATGTGCGGTCTGGACCGTGAGGCACGCGAGATTCTGCTGGCCCCCATTTATGCACCCGATGGCCGCGAGCTGGTGGCGGGTCGGCGTCTTGCCTATGACAAGCTGGTGATTGCGGTGGGCAGCGGTGCCAACGACTTCGGCACGCCCGGCGTGCATGAGCATTGCTTCATGATCGATTCGCGCCGCAAGGCCGATGCCTTCAACCAGGAAATTCGTTTGCGCATGGTGCGCTGCATGACCAGCGGCGAGCAACTGCAGGTGGCCATCGTGGGCGGCGGTGCCACCGGGGTAGAGCTGGCGGCGGAGCTGGTTCAGCTTGCAGAGAGTGCCACGGCCTACGGCGCCTTGGGCGAGGCCGCCAAGTTCCGCATCGTGCTGATCGAGGCCGGCTCGCGCCTGCTGCCCAGCTTTCCCGAGGAGATCTCCGAAGCCACGCGTGTGCGACTGCAGGCCCTGGGCGTTTCCGTGATCGTCGGCGGCCGCGTCAGCCGTGCGACCGAGCAAGGTTTCGAGCTGGCCAATGGCGAGCTGATTCCTGCCAGCCTGCGTGTCTGGGCAGCGGGGGTAAAGGCCCCGGAATTCTTGATGCAGCTGGGTTTGCAGACCACGCGCAGCAATCAGCTACTGGTCAATGACGAGATGCAGACCAGCGACCCCGATATCTATGCCCTGGGCGACTGCGCCAGCTATACCCTGCCGGGCAAGCAGGAGGCTTTGCCTCCTACGGCCCAGGTTGCCCACCAGCAGGCCCGCTATCTGATCGAGACCCTGCCCCATGTGCTGGAGCGTCCCGGTGCCAAACCCGTAGGCTTTGCCTATCGTGACTTTGGAGCCCTGGTGTCGCTTGCGCATTACGACGCCTATGGCTCGCTGGGCAAGTTCGGCCTGTTCAACGGCGGCGTGATCCGCGGCCGCATGGCCATGCTCAGCCACATCATGCTGTACCGCTCGCACCAGGCGCGGCTTTACGGCTTCTGGCGCGGCGGCCTGCTGTGGCTGATCGACCTGATGAACGCGCGGCTGCGGCCCTCCATCCGCCTGGACTGAGTTACAAAAATCCTTCGATGGGCAGCCAGCTCAGCACCCGCACCATGAAGCGCTGCCACCAGCTGGTGCCGGGGTCGGCACTGAAGGTCTGGGCTTCATGGGGCGGCTGCGGACTCTGGCCTGTCCAGCTCAGCTTGCCCTGCGCGTCCAGTTGCACCTCGTAGGCCATGTACGGCAGATGCTGATCCAGCGAGGTGCTGACCTGCTGGCTCAAGGCCGGGTCTTTGATGACCAAGCCCATTTCGGTATTGAGCATGGCCGAGCGCGGATCGAAGTTGAAGGAGCCGACAAAGAGCTGCTTGCCGTCGACCGCGAAGGTCTTGGCATGCAGGCTGGCGCCCGAGCTGCCCGTTGTGGCGGAGCTGCCGCTCAGCGCTGCAGGTGACGGAGCTTCTCGCTTGGGAGTCTTTTCGGCAGGCTCGCTCTTCCGGGTCTTGTCCGGCTCGTTGGCTGCGGGCTGGTTGCGCAGATCGATCTGGCGGCGCATTTCGTAGAGCTCCACGCCCATCTTCAGCAGCGGTTTGCGGTATTTCTCGTAGCCGGCATGCACCACGGCCACATCGGTTGCCTCCAGGCTATTGGTCAGAATGCGCACCCGCACACCTTGCTGGCGCAGATGGCCAAAGGCGCCGACTCCGGCCTGGGTGGGCACGAAATAGGGCGACACCACTTCCAGCAACTGCTGTGGCTGGCCAATCACCGGCTGGAGCTGGGACAGCAGCAAGTCCTCGGGCGCGGCTTCGCGCAGGACCTTGGCCGGGTCGTCGCTGACCAGGGTGGTCTCGGCCCATTGCAGCGGCAGTTGACCTGCCAGCAAATCGGTGCTGAAGCGGCTGCGGCTGACGGCCTTCACATAGGCCTGTGATTCGGGGCGATTCACATCGGCGTGCAGGCTTGCATAGACCTTGTCCACGGCCTGCTGTGGCATGGCGGGCAGCAGGCTGGCTGCCGGGTAGGCGGAGGGGCTGTTCCAGTAACGGTCGAACTCCGCTGCCACCTCGCCCACCACCGAGCCTGTTGCCACCACATCGAGGTCGGCGAACAGCACGCCGTCGGAGGCGGCAAAGTACTCGTCGCCGATATTGCGCCCGCCCACGATGGTGGCGGAGGAGTCGGCCGTGTAGCTCTTGTTGTGCATGCGCCGCTGGGTGCGTGCGAAGTCCGTCACATAGCCAATCGCCTTGGGCGTGCGCAGGGCGAAGGGGTTGAATAGCCGCACCTCGATTAGAGGGTGCTGGTCCAGGGCGGCCAGTGTGGCGTCCATGCCGCCGGTGCCGCCATCGTCCAAGAGCAGGCGCACGCGCACGCCGCGGTCTGCCGCAAGCAGCAACTCATCGAGCAGCAAATGGCCGGTGGTGTCGTTGCGCCAGATGTAGTACTGCACATCGAGCGTGCGCTGCGCGGCTCGGGCCAGCAGCGCTCGGGCGGCATAGGCGTCATGGGCATCGGCCAGCATATGGATGCCGCTCTGCCCAGGATGTGCCTGCTGCAGCGGCGCCAGCGCCTGGCCGAGCCGGGTTTGCAGGGCCTGCTCGGCGCTTAGGGCCTCGCTGGCCATGCGATCCGGCAGGGGAGGCAGGCCGCAGCCTGTGAGCAGCCCCGCGATCAGAAGGGCGGCCGCCGTACCGCGCCACAGGGGAAGTTCGGGTCTCGAGGCCTGTGTGTTTTGCATGACCCGAGTATGCCGCAGCGCATCAGGCGATCTTCACAGGGCCGGGGCGGCGATCTTCCACCACAAAGCGTGCCAGCGTATAGAGACTGCTGTCGGCCTGGAGCGGGTTGCTCACGGCGCGTAGCTCCGTGGTCATGGACTGCGGCGCGATATCCACGAGGCTGTAGCCACGCTCCTCGCAGCGTGCGAAAAGCACCTGAGGGTTGTGGGCCACGATGGCATCGACCCTGGCTTGTGTGGTGCCGCTGTGCGAGCTGATGGAGGTGCCGCAAAATTCGCTGGCAATCACCGGGTTGGCCCTGTCCGGGGTCTGATCGGCCTGGGCCGCAATGGCGCAGACATAGTTCTGGTGAATGTCTCCGCCGAGCAGCACGCTGTTGCGCGGCTGGCTCTCGGCAATCTGGCGCACCAGGCGCTGGCGTGCCTGGGGGTAGCCGTCCCAGCTGTCGGTCGACTGCCTGCCATTGGGATGCCTGCGGGCCGCGAACAAGGTGGTCTGCACCACGGTGCTCCAGCGGGTGGCCTCGGCCCTCTGGCGAGCATCATCCTGCAACTGCCGGGCCAGCCAGCGCTCCTGGTCCCAGCCCAGAAAACTGCGTGCCGGATCTTGCAGGGCAGGGCATTCGGCAGGGTCCACGGTGCCGGTGCTGGCCTTTCCCTCGGGGCGGCAGGCCTGCAGATCGCGGTACTGGCGGCCGTCCAGCAGATGCAGCCTGGCGAGCTTGCCCCACTGCAGGCTGCGGTACAGCGCCAGTCCCTGAGAGTTGCGCTGCAATGCGCTGTTACGCAGCGGCATGTTTTCGTAGAAAGCCTGCCAGGCCGCCATGCGCCTAGCTAAAAAGTGAGCGCTGTCCCCGCGCCCGTACTGGGCTACATAGTCGTTTTCAACCTCGTGATCGTCCCAGATGACGGACCAGTTGCACACGGCATGGGCGGCCTGCAGATGGGCATCGCTTTTGTGCAGCGCATAGCGGTCGCGGTAGTCCTGCAAGGTCTGGGCGGTACGCAGCGGCTGCGGACGCGCCAGTCCATCAGGCTTCGCCGGTTGCGCATATTCATAGATGTAGTCGCCGAGAAACAGCACCAGATCGGGCGAGGCCTGCGCGGCATCGGCCCAGGCACTGTAGAAGCCATGTTCCCAGCGCTGGCAGGAGGCCACGGCCAGACGCAGCTTGCGTACATCTGCCCCGGGCACCGGGGCGGTACGGCAGCGTGCGGTGGTGCTGAAGGCGTCGCCACAGCGGAAGCGGTAGAAATACCAGCGGTCCGGACTCAGGCCGTTGACCTGCACATGGACGGCATGGCCCCATTCGGCCCTGGCCTGAGTCTGCCCATGAGCCACGGGCTGGCGGAACTGGGCATCGTGCGCCACCTCCCAATGCACGGTCCGTGCTGCCAGGTCGGGCGCGACCGCCGTACCAAGATAGGCCAGAGGCGCTGTGAGCCGTGTCCAGATCAGGATGTTGTCGGGTTCCGGGTCGCCGCTGGCCACTCCCAGGGTGAACGGGTTGTGGGCCAGTGATTCCGTGGCGCGGGCCCAGGCGGGCAGGGCACCCACGGCCGTGGCAAGGCTGGAGGCAATCAGAAAGCGCCGGCGATCCGGCGCGGGCGTGTGGGCAGGAGAAAACATGGCGATGCTGCGGTGTCGGGGTTTTGTAGCCAGTGGCTGGAAGTATCTCCCCGAGCCCACAGGCATCGCCGCGATTTACCGCAGCTTTACGCGTTGACCAGCACCAGCTTGCCCTGTACCTGGCGCGAGCCCATGCGCTCATAGGCCGCGAACAGCTCGCTCATGGGCATGGTGCGGTCGATTACGGGCTTGATCCTGCCTTGCGCCCACCACTGTGCCAGCTCCTGCATCATGGCGGCATTGTTCTGCGGCTCGCGCTTGGCGAAGTCGCCCCAGAACACGCCGACCAGGGAAGCGCCCTTGAGCAGAGGCAGGTTCAGCGGTAGCGAGGGGATGGGGCCGGAGGCAAATCCGATGATCAGATAGCGGCCGCGCCAGGCAATGGAGCGGAAGGCAGGTTCGGCAAAATCGCCGCCTACGGGATCGTAGATCACGTCGGGTCCCTTGCCGTCTGTCGCTGCCTTGATGGCTTCACGCAGATCGCCCTGGCTGTAGTTGATGGTGAGGTCGGCGCCCTGGGCCTTGCACAGCGCACATTTCTCGTCGGTGGAGGCAGCGGCAATCACCCGGGCACCGGCCGCCTTGGCAATCTGTATGGCTGCCGTGCCCACGCCGCCCGCCGCGCCCAGCACGAGTACGGTCTCGCCGGCCTTGAGCTGACCGCGATCGATCAGCGCATGGTGGGAGGTGGCATAGGTCATGATGAAGGCGGCGGCATCGACAAAGGGGAAGTCGGCCGGCAGCGGCATGCACATGGCAGCGGGTGCCAGCGTATGCGTGGCGAACCCGCCCGTGCCCGAAAGACAGGCCACATGCTGGCCTGGCTTGAGATGTTTGACCCCTTCGCCCACGGCCTGCACTACGCCGGCATATTCCGAGCCCGGCACAAAGGGCAGGGGCGGCTTGATCTGGTATTTGTTCTGCACGATCAGCAGATCGGGAAAGTTCAGGCTGGCGGCCTTGACTTCCAGCAGCACCTGGCCGGGGCCGGGCTGTGGCGTGGGCTGCTCGGTCCATTTCAGGGTCTCGACGCCGGTGGGGGTGGTGCAAAGCCATGCGTGCATATCTTGTCTCCTGATCTTCTTGAGGTGAGATTGGGGGGAATCGGCTCGCAGATGATAGAAGTGTGGTGCGAATGCCGCGTGTCTCTGTCGTGACCTTGGAGCCGCCTACAATCCGCCTCATCCATGAAGATTCTTATTTGCAATGACGACGGCTTCCAGGCCCCAGGCATCGTGGCCCTGCACGATGCGCTGCGCACCGTGGCAGACGTCGAAGTGGTGGCGCCCGAGCACAACAACAGCGCCAAGTCCAATGCCTTGACGCTGAATGCACCGCTGTATGTGCATCAGGCCTATAACGGCTTTCGCTATGTGAACGGCACGCCAGCAGACTGCGTGCATATCGCGTTGACCGGCCTGCTTGGCTACCGGCCCGATCTGGTGGTCTCGGGCATCAACAACGGCGCCAATATGGGCGACGACACGATTTACTCGGGCACCGTGGGCGCGGCCATGGAAGGCTATCTGTTCGGCATTCCCTCGATTGCCTTCTCGCAGGTGGACAAGGGCTGGGCCGAGCTGGAAGCGGCAGCTGCCACCGCCCGTCAGATGGTTCAACAGATGCAGGCCCAGCAACTGATCGGTACTGCTCCCTGGCTGCTGAACGTGAATATTCCCAATATGCCGCTGCATGCACTCAAAAGCGTCAAGCTGTGTCGCCTGGGGCGCCGTCATGCGGCCGAGCAGGCCATTCAGCAGCAAAGCCCGCGTGGCGAGACTATGTACTGGATCGGCAGTGCCGGCGCAGCAAAGGACGACTCCGAAGGCACGGACTTCCATGCCACGGCCCACGGCCATGTCTCCATGACTCCGCTCAAGGTCGATTTGACCGATCATGAAAACCTCGGCTATTGGGCGCAGACGGCCAGCAAGCTGGCAGGTCCATCCAACACATCGGCGGCCGCATCGTGAGCGAGCGTCGTCCGCCTCAGGTCCCGGGCTGGATTGCACGCTCGGTGCAGACGGGCACCGGCGCGGCACGGCCGCCTGTTGCTCCCAAGCCCATCAATCCCTTGCGTGTGGCCGCCTCGCCGGTGGGCGTGGGGCTGGACTCATCCACGGTGCGTGCCCGCATGGCCCAGCGCATCGGTGCGGCCGGGGTCAGCAACCCTGCCGTGCTGCAGGCCATGGCCACGGTGGAGCGTCACCGCTTTGTCGACAGCGCTCTGGTCAACCAGGCCTACGAAGACACCAGTCTGCCTATCGGCATGGGCCAGACCATCTCCAAGCCCAGCATCGTGGCCCGCATGATCGAGCTGCTGCTCGACTCCGATGCGGCCCGCAACGGGCAAGGGCGCGTGCTGGAGATCGGTACGGGCTGCGGCTATCAGGCTGCAGTGCTGTCCATGCTCACCAAGGAGGTCTATTCGATAGAGCGGCTGCGCGGCCTGCATGAGAAAGCACGCAGCCATCTGCGCCCCATGCGCCTGTCGAATGTGCATCTGATTCTCGGAGATGGCATGGTAGGTTTTGCCAGTGGCGCGCCCTATGCGGGCATCATCTCCGCTGCTGGCGGTGACGTGGTGCCGCAAGAGTGGTGCGATCAGTTGGCGGTGGGCGGGCGTCTGGTGGCTCCGGTCGTGGTGGGCGCGGGTAAGCAGGCACTGCTGGTGATTGACAAGAGTTCACACGGTTTTACGCAGACAGTTTTGGAAGCAGTCAACTTTGTCCCTCTAAAATCGGGGATCGCCTAGAAGGGAATAGCTTATGTTGGTATCGCGAAGTCTTGGTGCATGGGGAACGGCTGTGCTGGCAGGTGTCATCCTGGCCGGTTGTGCTGCCCAGGCAAACAGGGCTCCTGTGGAGGATCGCGGACAGTCGGCCTCCTCGTCTTCAACTGTGGACGTCAAGTCGCTGCCCGGCGCTGAAAATGCCGGCAAGCCGGGTTACTACACGATCAAGCCTGGCGACACTCTGATCAGGATTGGTCTGGAGCACGGCCAGAGCTGGAAGGACATTGCTCGCTGGAGCAATCTGGACAATCCCAACGTGATTGAAGTCGGTCAGGTGGTGCGTGTGGTACCACCCGGACGCGAGGCGCCTGTCGCATCGTCCGGTTCGGGCCGCGGTGTCGCGCCCGTGGTTGTGGGTGGTGGCAGCGCCGCAACGACGACCACACCCGTGACTCCCCCGGCTGCAACCGCAACGCCAGTGCCATCCACGCCTGCAACAAGCCCGGCGCCTGTTGCCAAGGGTGCCGATGATGTGAACTTCATCTGGCCTGCCAGCGGCTCGTTGATTGCCGGCTTCGACGAGCAGCGCAACAAGGGCTACGACATCAGCGGCAAGGCCGGCGATCCCGTGCTGGCTGCTGCCGATGGCCGTGTGGTGTATGCCGGTGCCGGCCTGCGTGGCTACGGCAATCTCATCATCCTCAAGCACAACAACACCTATCTGACCGCCTACGCCCACAACCAGTCTCTGCTGGTCAAGGAAGATCAGGCCGTGAAGAAGGGACAGAAGATTGCCGAGATGGGCAGCACCGATGCCGATCGCGTCAAGCTGCACTTCGAGGTGCGTCGCCAGGGCAAGCCTGTCGATCCTTCGCGTTATCTGCCCTCGCGTTGAGCATGGCCTCGCAACGCAAGCAAGCCGCACAAGCCCCTGCCTCGCAGGGGCTTGTGCCTTCTGACGCGGTCGAGCAGAGCTGGGACGAAGCAGCCGAAGACGCCATTGCCTCGGCCGAGGTCGAGAACCGCGAATTCACGGTCGCCGCCGAGCATCATGGTCAGCGTGTGGACAAGGTGCTGGCGCTGGGGGTGTCCGAGTTCTCGCGCAGCTATCTGCAGCAGTTGCTGGCCGACGGTGCGGTCACTCTCAACGGCAAGGTTCTGCTCAAGCCCTCGGTCAAGGTGGCCGTGGGCGACCGCCTGAGCGTGGAAATGCGGCCCACCCAGCAGAGCATGGCTTTCCAGCCCGAGACCATGGATCTGCAGGTAGTCTATGAGGACGAGGATCTGCTGGTCATCAACAAGCCTGCGGGTCTGGTGGTGCATCCGGCGCCCGGCAACTGGACGGGCACATTGCTCAACGGCCTGCTGGCGCGTGACGAAAAGGCGCGTCAGATGCCGCGTGCCGGCATTGTTCACCGGCTGGACAAGGACACCAGCGGTTTGATGGTGGTGGCGCGCAATCGCAGCACCATGGATGCGCTCATCAAGATGATTGCCGCGCGCGATGTGAGTCGCCAGTATCTGGCGCTTGCCCACAAGCAATGGGGCAGCCGCAAGCGTCGCGAAGTCGATGCGCCGATCGGCCGCGATCCGCGCAACCGTCTGCGCATGGCGGTGGTGGACCTGAATCTGCATCCCGGCAAGCAGGCGCGTACCGACTTCGATCTGCTCGATGGCGATGCCGCGCACAGCCTGGTGCGCTGCACGCTGCACACCGGACGCACGCACCAGATTCGGGTGCACATGGCTTCGCTTGGTCATCCGCTGATAGCCGATACGCTGTATGGCGGCCAGCCCGAGGGCGGGCTGGAGCGCCAGGCACTGCATGCCTTCAGGCTGGCCTTTGAGCACCCTGTGACGAAAAAGCCGCTGGTCCACTATGCGCCGCTGCCACAAGACATGGCCGGTGCACTGGATTTATGGGGTCTGCGTTACAATCTGCCGGAAAGCCTCTGACCATCACTCGCATGGCATCTTTGGGGCGCTTCCCTCTCTTCTTAGAATCAGGCGTCCCACCGCAGTCGGTGCGACAGCCGCTCCCGAAACGCTGCGCCCATGAATACGGTAGATGCCAAGCGGGTTCTTGAAACAGCATTGATTTGTGCCCCGCAGCCTGTGACGCTGCGGGAATTGCGCTCACTTTTTGATGATGTGCTGGGCTCGGACACGGTTAAGGATTTGCTGCTGGACCTGCAAAAGGACTGGGCCCTCAAGGGCGTGGAACTGGTGCAGGTGGCTTCGGGCTGGCGTTTCCAGAGCCGGCCAGAGATGCGCGTCTATCTGGACAAGCTTCACCCCGAGAAGCCGCCCAAGTACACGCGGGCGACGCTGGAGACGCTGGCCATCATCGCCTACCGTCAGCCGGTCACGCGGGGTGATATCGAGGATATTCGCGGCGTGACCGTGAACAGCCTGATCATCAAGCAGCTGGAAGACCGAGGCTGGATCGAGGTCATCGGCCATCGTGAAACCGTGGGGCGGCCCGCGCTGTTTGCCACCACGCGCCAGTTTCTCGATGATCTGGGTCTGCAGTCGCTGGATCAACTGCCCATGCTGGAGGAAACCCAGGCTCAGCAAAGTCTGTTCAAGGCGCTGGATGGGGAGGAGGGCGACCAGACCGCCGTGCCGCAGGCCGATGCGGAGGATGCCCAGCCCCAGGAGGGTGTGGAAGCCTCAGAGCCGGTCGAGGTCGCAGAGGGTGCGGATGTCGCTACAGAGTCCGATGCTGCTGAGAGTGAAATCCTGGGTGCCCCGGACGAGGAAGATGGCGCCGAGGTGCTGCCGGATACCGATGCGGACCCAGCAGCGCAAAAGCCTGCAGAGCTTGTGTCGGAGCTTCAGCCCGAGGTGGATGCGCCAGAGTTGGAGTCATATCCGGATCAGGCGCAGAGTGATATTGAGCAAGATGCTACTGAAGAGATAGTGATTGAGCTACCGGATTCGGAGCCAGGGCCGACTGAGGAGCCGCCATCCGTGAGCAAGCCCAAAGCGGCCAGGCCCGCCAGGACTGCCAAGGCGGCAGAGCCCGAGCCCAAACCGGCGGCCAAGAAAGCTGGACGTACCGAGTGGGTGGGCCTGAAAGCGTTTCTCGAGGATGACTACGGCAGCGACGACGACGAGGCCGAGGACGCAAAGACGAAAGCGCGGGCCGACGATGCCGTCGAGTCGGCAGAACAACGAATTGTGGAGGATGACGATGGCGTCATCCCCGAAGGAAAACTGGAATGAACAACGAGACATCGAACCCGATGCCCGAGTCTGCAGCCGCTTCGCTCGAAGCCGAGCCGGTCAAGAAGACTCGCAAGCCCCGCGCAGCCAAGGCCGATGGGGCCAAGGATGCCGCCGAGGCCAAGAAGCCTGCCGCACCGCGTAAGCGCGCCGGCGTCAAGAAGGACGCTGCTGGCGAGGCCAAGCCTGCGCGCAAGCGAGTGACCAAGCCCCGGGCCGAGGAACCCGCGGCCGTCGAGGAGCCTGCTCAGCCCGTGGCCGAGCAGGAGGCGCAGTCCCAGGACCAGGATCAGGACCATGACGCAGCAGATGCCGTCGTCGCGGATGTGGCCGTGGAGAGCGTTGCCGCTCCTCGTGAGCCCAAGGGGCGCAAGGGTCAGAACATCGACTTTGCCGATGTGATCTCGGGCGACTTCGATGACGAGGAAGAGAACGGCAGCGCCATGCCCGCCAAGCGCGTGCTTGCGCCCCAGGTCGATTCTCCCAAGCTGCACAAGGTGCTGGCCCAGGCCGGCATGGGTTCGCGCCTGGAGATGGAGCAACTGATCCTGGAAGGGCGCATCTCGGTCAACAACGAGCCTGCCCACGTCGGCCAGCGCATTCAATTCGGCGATATCGTCAAGGTCAACGGCCAGCCCATCCGCTTCCGTATCGACCCGCCGCCCGCACGCGTGATTGCCTATCACAAGCCCGTGGGCGAAGTGGTGACGCATGACGATCCGCAAAACCGCCCCACGGTGTTCCGCAAGCTGCCCAAGTTGCAGCATGGCAAGTGGCAGTCGGTGGGTCGCCTGGACCTGAATACCGAGGGTCTGCTGCTGTTCACCAGCTCGGGCGAGCTGGCGAACTCGCTGATGCACCCCCGCTTCGGCCTGGAGCGTGAGTACGCGGCCCGTGTGCTGGGCGCGCTGAGCAAGGAAGAAAAGCAGCGTCTGCTGGATGGCGTGCAGCTCGAAGACGGCGAAGCCAGCTTTGGTGCCGTGGAAGATGGCGGCGGCGAAGGTGCCAACTGCTGGTACCGCGTGACCATCTCCGAAGGCCGCAACCGTGAAGTGCGTCGCATGTTCGAGGCCGTGGGCCATGCCGTCAGCCGTCTGATCCGTATCCGCTACGGCGCCATGATGCTGCCGCGCGGCCTCAAGCGCGGCGCCTGGGTGGAGCTTGATCAGGCCGATATCCAGGCGCTGATGTCGGCAGCGGGTGTCAAGGAGCGCGCTCCCGTCGAGCGCAACAACGGCGGCGCCCGTGGCGCCAACAACCGTGGCGGCCGCAACAGCCGCAGCGGCAATGGCATGAATGCCGATCGCGCGCCTCAGGGGCGACGCGAGGGCGGCGGCCAGCGCCGTGGCGAGTGGGACGGCAATCGTCCGGCACCCAGCGGCATGCTGGGCGACAACCCGCGCAACAAGTCCGGCGGTCGCTCCGGTGGCTCGGGGCGCTCGCAGGGAGGCGGTCAGCCCGATCCCATGCGCACCTCGGTGGGCTATATCGGCGGCGACAGCCTCTCGCGTGCCCGTCAGAACGCCAAGCGTCGCCCTGGTGGCGGCGGTGGTGGTGGCCGCCGCGGCGGCCGCTAAAAAGGCGTCCGTAAGGATTTGAGTGCTGCCCGGACTTCAAGGTCTATGGCGGCACCGCTAAAATCAACTGTTTTGCTTTTTCGGCAAAAACCCATAGTAACCCTGATTAGGAAATAATCATCATGGCTATCGAACGTACCCTCTCCATCATCAAGCCCGACGCAGTTGCCAAGAACGTGATCGGCCAAATCTACGCCCGCTTCGAAGCTGCTGGCCTGAAGATCGTGGCTGCCAAGCTGGTGCACCTGTCGCGCGGCGAAGCCGAGCAGTTCTACGCTGTGCACGCTGCCCGTCCTTTCTTCAAGGATCTGGTGGACTTCATGGTCTCCGGCCCCGTGATGATTCAAGCTCTGGAAGGCGAGAACGCCATCCTGAAGAACCGTGAACTGATGGGCGCCACCGACCCCAAGAAGGCCGAAAAGGGCACCATCCGCGCCGACTTCGCCGACAGCATCGATGCCAACGCCGTGCACGGCTCCGACGCTGCTGAAACTGCTGCTGTGGAAGTTGCCTTCTTCTTCCCCGGCATGAACGTGTACTCGCGTTAATCCACGCTAGCTTTACAGCATGCTCTCGCTGACGCCAGCGCTTTGCATTCGTGCAAGGCGGGTGTCAGCACTTGAAGATGCTGGCCACGGCGTGGCAAACACCGTTCGCAAGACGCCTCGCCACATGCCGATATGACTACTAATTTGCTTGATTTTGACCTCGAAGGACTGACCGCTTATTGCGAGCAGCTCGGGGAGAAGCGTTTCCGTGCGACGCAGCTGTTCCGCTGGATTCACCAGCGTGGCGCATCCGATTTCGACCAGATGACAGATCTGGCCAAGTCTTTGCGCGAAAAGCTCAAAAGCCGGGCCCACATTACCGCTTTGCCTGTGGTGACCGAGCATGTCTCTGCCGATGGCACCGTGAAGTGGCTGTTCGATGTGGGTGACGGCAATGCCGTTGAATCCGTTTTCATTCCTGAGGACGACCGAGGCACGCTGTGTGTATCGTCCCAGGCAGGTTGCGCCGTGGGCTGCCGCTTTTGCTCGACGGGGCATCAGGGCTTCAGTCGCAACCTCAATACTGGCGAAATCCTTGCCCAGCTCTGGTATGCCGAGCATTCGCTGCGCAAGCGCTTCGGCACCGAAGATCGCATCATCTCCAACGTGGTGATGATGGGCATGGGCGAGCCTTTGCAGAACTACAGTGCGCTGGTGCCTGCCTTGCGCGTGATGTTGGACGACCATGGCTACGGCCTGTCGCGTCGTCGCGTGACGGTGTCCACCTCGGGCGTGGTGCCCATGATGGACCGACTGTCGCAGGACTGCGCCGTGGCGCTTGCTGTGTCGCTGCACGCGCCCAATGATCCGCTGCGTGACAACCTGGTGCCGCTGAACAGGAAGTACCCGATTGCCGAGCTGCTGGACGCCTGCGAGCGCTATCTGGAGTTCGCGCCGCGTGACTTCATCACCTTTGAATATTGCATGCTCGACGGCGTTAACGATCAGCCTGAGCATGCGCGCCAGCTGATAGAGTTGGTGCGCGCGCGCGGCGATGGCAAGAGCTGGTGCAAGTTCAATCTGATCCCGTTCAATCCCTTCCCCGCTTCGGGTCTGCTGCGCTCGCCTTCGGCCCGTGTGACCGAGTTCGCTACGTTGCTGAGCAATGCCGGCATCGTGACCACGGTGCGCAAGACCCGCGGTGACGATATCGATGCGGCCTGTGGTCAGCTCGCGGGCGACGTGAAGGACAGAACTCGCGCTGCCGAGCGCATGGCCAAGCAGCGTACTATCCCGCTCAAGCAGGTGTCTTGACGGAGTTTTGAATAAAGGACAATCAATGAGGGCAGTGGTACAGCGACCGGTTTGGCAACATTGGGGCTTGTTGGCCCGGTGGGGGGTACCGGTTGCGGTCGCGGCACTTGTGGGTTGTACTTCGACAACGACCACCACCACTTCCTCTACGTCCGTACCCCAGGCTTCCGTGGTTGGCACGGGCGGGGCCCAGATCGCCGATGCCAATCGCCGTGCCCAGATTCGCCTGGAATTGGCTGCCAATTACTTTCAGGCCGGGCGCCTGGATGTGGCCATGGACGAGGTAGGGCAGGCCTTGGCTGCCAAGCCCGATTACGCCGATGCATACGGCCTGCTGGGCCTGATCCTCATGCAGAACCAGGACTGGACGCAGGCCGAGATCGCCATGCGCAAGGCCGTGGATCTCAATCCGCGCGACGGCAACCAGATTCACAATTACGGCTGGATGCAATGCCAGCAAAAGCATTTCGACGTAGCCCAGCAGTGGTTTGATAGAGCCTTGCAGGCTCCGGGCTACCGTGAACAGCCCAGGACCCTGCTGGCCAAGGGCATGTGCTACCAGCAGGCAGGACAGTTGGAGCAGGCCTACCAGAACATGTTTCGTGCCTACGAGATGGATGTGGGCAACCCCGCTGCAGGCTACAACCTGGCAAATGTGCTTTGGCTCAAAGGTGATCTGAAGAAGGCGCAGTTCTACATCCGGCGCTTGAATAACAATAGCAATCAGGCCAGTGCGGAAAGCCTCTGGCTGGGGATCAAAATAGACAGGGCACTGCACGACGATATTGGAGTGCGTCAACAGGCCGATCAATTGCGCGAGCGTTTTCCTCAATCGCGTCAGTGGCTGGCCTATGAACGTGGAGCTTTCAATGAATGAGGCTGCGGTGGAAGAGGAAACTATGCAAAGCGAAGAGCAGGTGCCAACTCAGGGTCAGGCCACGGCCGGAGTCTTGTTGCGTCAGGCACGGGAAGCAGCCCGGATGCAGTTGCCCGTGATGGCTGCGACATTGAAGGTGCCACAGCACAAGCTGGAGGCGCTGGAGGCCGATGACTATGCGGCCTTTCCCGATCATGTGTTCATGCGTGCCCTGGCCATGGGAATGTGCCGGACCTTGCATATCGATGCCGAATCGGTGCTGGCCAAGCTGCCACGCAGCGAGATCAAAAGCCTTGCCAATGCGGGTCCAGGCATCAACGAGACCGTCAAGGTGCGCAGCAGCTTCAAGGTCACGGGTACGCCGCTGGACTCCGGCAACAGCAGCTCTCGCAAGATTGCGGCAGGCGTGCTGATTCTGCTGGCAGCTGCCGCTGCCGTGTACTTTGTGCCATTCCAGCAGATGGTGGACGGCCCCGATGGGGCAGGCGCGCCAGTGCCGACTCAGGCCCAGTCCGGCCAGGCGGCAGCGGTGAGCGCGCCGGCTGCACAGCCGCTTGCCCAGGTTGAGGGTGGTGCACAGGCTAGCTCTGCTACCCCTGCTGCGCCAGTGACAGAATCTGTGCCGGTTGCTGCTGCTGCCGGCATGCCGGGCGACGGCGCTGCAGCAAGCGCTCCCGCATCTGCGACCGCTGCCCAAACCGCAGCCCCGGCAGCCGAGGTGGCCACGCCGGCGACCGGCGCTGGCGGCCTGCTGGTGCTGAAGGTGAATACCGGCCAGTCCTGGGTCAAGGTCAAGGACGCAACCGGTAAGGTGGTGCTGGAAAAGACCCTGTCCAAGGACGAATCTGCGACTGCCGAAGGCCAGTTGCCCCTGTCGGTGATTGTGGGCAATGCCAAGGGCACGCAGGTGACGGTACGTGGCGAACCCTTCGATATCTCGAGCACACGCGACAATGTGGCTCGCTTCGAGGTGAAGTAACCGTTCGAGGTAAACAAGAGTGCAAGATTCTCAAAGCTCGCAGCAGCTCAGCCAGGCGATAGCCATTGCCAGCCCGCTGCCGCGCAAATCACGCCAGGCCCGTGTGGTGTGGCGCAACAACGTGGTCACTGTCGGGGGCGATGCACCCGTGCGCGTGCAGTCCATGACCAATACCGACACCGTGGATGCGGTGGAAACCGCCATCCAGGTGCGCCAGCTGGCCCAGGCCGGCTCGGAGATGGTGCGCATCACGGTGAACACGCCCGAGGCGGCGGCGGCCGTGCCCTATATCCGCGAGCAGCTCGACCGCATGGGCGAATATGTGCCGCTGGTGGGGGACTTTCACTACAACGGCCACCGTCTGCTGACCGACTACCCCGACTGCGCCCAAGCGCTGTCCAAGTACCGCATCAACCCCGGCAACGTGGGCAAGGGCGACAAAAAGGACAAGCAGTTCGGCCAGATGATCGAGATCGCTGCAAAGTACGACAAGGCTGTGCGCATCGGCGTGAACTGGGGCTCGCTGGACCAGGAAATCATGGCCGATCTGATGGATCAGAACAGCCGTCGCGAGAGGCCCTGGGAGACACGCCAGGTCATGTACGAGGCGCTGATCACCTCGGCCATCAGCTCGGCCGAGCTGGCGAGGAACATCGGCCTGAACCCCGACAACATCATCCTGTCCTGCAAGGTCAGCGGTGTGCAGGATCTGATCTCGGTTTATCGCGAGCTGGCGCGCCGCTGCGACTATGCGCTGCATCTGGGTCTGACCGAGGCCGGCATGGGCACTAAGGGCACGGTGGCATCGACGGCTGCGCTGTCGGTGCTGCTGCAGGAGGGCATTGGTGACACGATTCGCGTCTCGCTCACGCCCCAGCCCGGTGAAGCGCGCACGCAGGAGGTCGTGGTAGCCTCCGAGATTCTGCAGGCTCTGGGCCTGCGCGTGTTCGTGCCCAGCGTCACCGCCTGCCCGGGCTGCGGCCGCACCACCAGCACCACCTTCCAGGAACTGGCCAAGAAGATCGACGATTTCCTGCGTGGCGAAATGCCGGTCTGGCGCACCCAGTTTCCTGGCGTGGAAGCCATGAAGGTGGCCGTGATGGGTTGCATCGTCAACGGCCCCGGCGAGAGCAAGCATGCCGATATCGGCATCAGCCTGCCGGGCAACGGCGAAGCGCCAGCGGCGCCCGTTTTCATTGACGGCGAGAAGGCCTTGACGCTGCGCGGCGAGCATATCGCCGAGGAGTTCCAGACCCTGGTGCTGGAATATGTGCAGCGCCGCTACGGCCTGAAGGCCTGAGCGACTCGAACGCTTGCAGCGGCCCGGCATGCGGGTGGTGATTACGCTTGCTGGCACAATGCCAGCGAGCCAAGACTTTGGAATTGATAGCTGCTTGCGCACTATCTGTATGGATTTGAATTAGGTTTCTAGTTGAAGGGCATGATTGCCATGCGCAATATGCTCTTGTTTTGCTAGTAATCCAAGTGTGAGACTTCACGTGGCCAAGAACGAAAAACTGACCGCCGTCAAAGGCATGAACGACATTCTCCCACCCGATTCGGCGCGTTGGGAGTGGTTTGAAGCCAAGGTGCGCGATCTGATGGGCCGCTTTGCCTATCGCAATATGCGCACCCCCATCGTCGAGCCCACGGCCCTGTTCGTGCGTGGCCTGGGCGAGGTGACCGATATCGTCGAAAAGGAGATGTACTCCTTTGAGGACCGGGCGGATAAGCATGGCCAGGCCGAGCATCTGACCCTGCGTCCTGAAGGTACGGCCGGCGTGGTGCGTTCGGTAGTGGAAAACAATCTGCTGTATGAAGGCGGCAAGCGTCTGTTCTACATCGGTCAGATGTTTCGGCGCGAAAAACCCCAGCGCGGTCGCTATCGCCAGTTCCACCAGGTCGGTGTGGAAGCCCTGGGTTTTGCCGGTCCCGAGCTGGATGCCGAAGTGATTCTGCTGGCCGCTCAACTTTGGAAAGAGCTGGGCATTGAAGGCGTGCGTCTGGAACTCAACAGCCTGGGTCAGCCCGAGGAGCGCAAGACCCACCGCGAGGCGTTGATTGCCTACTTCGAGCAGCACACCGAGGTGATGGACGAGGAAGCCAAGCGCCGCATGTACAGCAATCCGTTGCGCGTGCTGGACACCAAGAATCCTGCCATGCAGGAAATGGTCAACGCAGCTCCCAGGCTGATGGACTATTTGGGCGATGCATCCAAGGCGCATCTGAAGGCCGTGCAGGACATTCTGGATGCCAACGACGTGGCCTGGAGCCTGAACCCGCGTCTGGTGCGCGGCATGGACTACTACAACCTCACGGTGTTCGAGTTCATTACCGACAAGCTGGGTTCGCAGAGCACGATCTGCGGCGGCGGTCGTTACGACTATCTGATCGAGGAAATCGGCGGCAAACCCGCTCCGGCCGTGGGCTGGGGCATGGGTGTGGAGCGCGTGCTCGAAGTGCTCAAGGAGGTGGGGGTAGAGATTCCCCAGCCCGCAGCCGATGTCTACGCCATCATTCCCGACGCCTCGGTGCTGCCTCAGGTCTTCAAGACCGTGCAGCAGCTGCGTGCAGCCGGTGTGGCGGTTCAGATGCATGCAGCGGCCGGCGGCTCGGCCGAGGGCATGGGCTCGATGAAGTCCCAGTTCAAGAAGGCCGATGGCTCGGGAGCACGCTTTGCCCTGATCTTCGGCTCCGACGAGCTGGCCCAGGGCAAGGTGACCGTGAAGTCGCTGCGCGACGGCGAAGGCCAGCAGGTGCAGCAAGCTCTGGCGGATGTGGCCTTGTGGGCCGGCAGCCTAAAATCGGCGGTTTGATTTTCCGCACCTCGTTTTCCGACCAGCGTTCCACTCAATCTAAGTAGCCATGGCAAATCATCTCGATCTTGAAGAACAAGAGCAAATTGAGCAGCTCAAGCATTTCTGGAATTCCTGGGGAACTCTGATCACCAGCGTGCTGGTTGTGGTCTTTCTCGGACTGGCCGGCTGGAATGGCTGGCAGTACTGGCAAAAGCGTCAGGCCACCCAGGCCTCGGCCCTGGAGTTCGCCGTGGACGAAGCGCTGACGGCCAAGGATGCGGCGCGCGCAGACCAGGCTTTCAGCGAGTTGCGGGACAAGTACGCGGGCACGGCACAGGCCGCCCAGACGGCTTTGCTGATGGCCAAGGCCTCGGTGGATGCCGGCAAGCTCGATGACGCCAAGGCTCAGCTGAGCTGGGTGGCCGACAAGGGCGATGAAAGCTTCAAGGCCCTGGCTCGCATTCGTCTGTCTTCCGTGCTGGAGCAGCAAAAAAGCTATGACGAAGGCCTGAAGGTACTTGAGGCGGCCATGCCCGAGTCCTATGCCGGTCTGCAGGCTGATCGCCGTGGCGATCTGTATGTGGCGCTGGGCAAGCAGGCTGAGGCGGTTGCCCAGTACCAGGCTGCCTACAAGGCACTGGACAAGGATCTGGACTACCGCCATCTGGTGGAATTCAAGCTGAACGCGCTGGGCGTGGCTCCGGAAGCCGCAACCCTGGTCAAGACAACGCCGTCGGAGAAATAATCTTGAAGACTTTTGCCCATCAAGTGAAGTTCGCTGCCCCCGCAGCGCAATCCGCAGCCCGTGTGCTGGTGCTGACTGCTGTGGCCGCGTCGCTGGCTGCCTGCTCCATGTTCGGCGGCAAGGACAAGCCCAAGCCTCTGGACCTGGGGGCCAATCCAGGCAAGATCGCGGTGCATCAGGCTTGGTCGGCCAAGCTCGGCAACGAAGTGCCTCTGGCCATGCCTGCGCTGGTGCAGGGCAATACCGTCACCGTGGTCACCAAGGATGGCAGCGTTACGACGCTTGATGGCAATACCGGCAGCCAGCTGGGCAAGTTCAGTGCGGGCGAGCCGCTGACCACCGGTGTGGGCAGCGACGGACAGCGCACGGCGGTGGTTACACGCAGCAACCAGCTCATGGTGTTTGCCGAAGGCAAGCAGCTGTGGAAGAACAATCTGACTGCCGCAGTCTATACGCCGCCTCTGGTGGCTGGCGGCCGCGTGTTCGTGATGGCGGCGGACCGTTCTCTGGCGGCCTTCGATGCCAATACGGGTCGTGAGCTGTGGTCGGTTGAAGGCCCCAGCAATGAACCGCTTATTCTGCGCCAGCCAGGCGTTTTGCAGGCCGTTGGTAATAATCTGGTGGTAGGCGTGTCCGGACGTCTGGCAGGTGTTGATCCTGACAATGGCTCGGTGCGCTGGATGGCTCCTCTGGCCGCACCGCGCGGGACCAACGATGTGGAGCGACTGGTGGATCTGGTCGGTCCCGTCAGCCGTGTGGGCAGCAGTGTCTGCGCACGTGCGTTCCAGGCCTCGGTGGGGTGCGTGGATGTGAGCACTGCCAATGTGCGCTGGGCGCAGACCTCCAAGGGTAGCGATGGCGTGGCGGGCGACGAGCAGGCCGTGTTTGGCGCCGAAAGCAACGGCACGGTACAGGCTTGGAATCGTGCAGACGGTCAGCGTCTGTGGTCCATCGACAAGCTGCAGTACCGCAAGCTGACGGCACCTCTGGTGCTGGGCCGCTCCGTGGTGCTGGCCGATGATTTGGGGACAGTGCATATGCTCTCGCGTGAAGACGGCTCTGCACTGGCCCGTTTGGAAACTGACAAGGCAGGAGTTGCCACTTCCCCGGTTGTCGCCGCCAATACTCTGGTGATCGTCAGCCGAAGCGGAACTGTGTATGGCTTCAAGCCGGATTGATAGGTTGTTTTTGGAATGAAGCCAGTTATTGCCCTGGTAGGGCGCCCCAATGTGGGCAAGTCGACGCTGTTCAATCGACTCACGAAGTCGAGGGATGCCATCGTCGCCGACTTTGCAGGGCTGACGCGTGACCGCCATTACGGCCAGGGCCGTCAGGGCAAGCATGAGTACATCGTCATCGATACGGGCGGCTTCGAGCCGGACGCATCGCGCGGCATCTTCAAGGAGATGGCCAAGCAGACGCAGCAAGCCGTGGCGGAAGCCGATGTCGTGATCTTCGTGCTGGATGCGCGTGCCGGTCTGTCCGGTCAGGATCACGAGATCGGCAACTACCTGCGCCGTCTGGGCAAGCCCACCATTCTGGTGGCCAACAAGGCCGAAGGCATGAAGGATGGCGTGCAGCTGTCCGAGTTCTATGAACTGGGCCTCGGTGAGGTCGTGCCCGTGTCTGCCGCCCACGGTCAGGGTGTGCGCAGCCTGGTCGATGCGGCCCTGGGTCTGCTGAATCTGCCTGAGCCTGAAGACGAGGTCTTTGGCGAGGAAGATCAGAAGCCCGTGCGTCTGGCGGTGGCAGGTCGTCCCAATGCTGGCAAGTCCACGCTGATCAATACCTGGCTGGGTGAAGAGCGCCTGGTGGCTTTTGACATGCCAGGCACCACGCGCGATGCGATCACGGTGCCTTTCGAGCGCAATGGCCAGAAGTTCGAGCTGATCGACACCGCAGGTCTGCGCCGCAAGGGCAAGGTGTTCGAAGCCATCGAGAAATTCTCGGTGGTCAAGACGCTGCAGGCCATCGAAGGCGCCAACGTCGTGCTGCTGCTGATCGATGCCACGCAAGGCGTGACCGACCAGGACGCCCATATTGCGGGCTATATCCTGGAAAGCGGCCGCTCGGTCGTGCTGGGCATCAACAAATGGGATGCCGTGGATGACTACCAGCGTCAGATGCTGGAGCGCTCCATCGAGACGCGCCTGTCCTTCCTGAAGTTTGCGCCGCTGCACTTCATCTCGGCACAAAAGCGCCAGGGTCTCGAGCCGCTGTGGAAATCCATCATCCAGGCTCATCGTGCAGCCACCTGCAAGATGCCTACTCCTGTGCTGACGCGCATTCTTATGGAGTCGATCCAGTTCCAGACGCCCAAGAAGGTGGGGGCCTATCGTCCCAAGATGCGCTATGCCCACCAGGGTGGCATGAACCCGCCCATCATCGTGATCCATGGCAACTCGCTGGAACTGGTCACCGATGCGTACAAGCGCTTTCTGGAAGGCCGTTTCCGCAAGGAGTTCAATCTTGTCGGCACCCCGTTGCGCATCGACTTGAAAACCTCCCATAATCCTTACGCCGACAAGGATTAATAGCTGTCTGCTGGTGCCTACGGGAAAACCCTTTTCGCTGTTTTTCCCGGGCCCTGTGGTAATGTGTCGGTTTACAACAACACTCTTCGAACACGGAGAATATCGTGAGCAATAAAGGTCAACTCCTCCAAGATCCGTTCCTGAACGCACTGCGTCGTGAACATGTGCCGGTCTCCATCTATCTGGTCAACGGCATCAAGCTGCAGGGCCAAATCGAGTCGTTCGACCAATATGTGGTGCTTTTGCGCAACACTGTGACCCAGATGGTATACAAGCACGCCATCTCCACCATCGTTCCCGGTCGCGCCGTGAACTTCTCGGCCGCTACTCCGGCTGACAACGACGCCGCTGCTGCCTAAGCTTTCTTGCGTCAACGCCCGCCGGCTAGTCCGGCGCGGCTCTTACCCTACGGGACAGGTATTTGAGTTCTGAATCCTTTGAACGTTCCGCGTCTGCGCCAGTGCTGCTGGTAGGCGTGGATTTTGGTGTTCCCCATTTCGATGACGAGCTGGAAGAGCTGGGCCTGCTGGCACAGACTGCTGGCTTGCAACCCGTGGCGCGCTTGACCTGCAAGCGCAAAGCTCCCGATCCCGCGTTGTTCGTGGGCAGTGGCAAGGCGGATGAGATCCGCATGCTGGCCCAGATGCACGGCGCCAAGGAAGTCTGGTTCGACCAGGCTCTGAGCCCGGCGCAGCAGCGCAATCTGGAGCGCCATATCCAGATGCCGGTCAACGACCGGACCATGCTGATCCTGGAAATCTTCGCCCAGCGTGCACGCAGCCATGAAGGCAAACTGCAGGTGGAGCTGGCTCGCCTGCAATACATCAGCACGCGCCTGGTGCGCCGCTGGAGTCACCTGGAGCGCCAGGCTGGCGGTATCGGTGGCCGTGGCGGCCCCGGTGAAAAGCAGATCGAGCTTGACCGCCGCATGATTGACGATGCCATCAAGCGCACCAAGGAGCGCCTTAAAAAGGTCAAGAAGCAGCGTTCTACGCAGAGGCGTCAGCGCTCGCGTCGTGAAGTTTTCAATATTTCCCTGGTTGGCTATACCAATGCCGGCAAATCCACGCTGTTCAATGCCATGGTGAAGGCTCGCGCCTATGCCGCAGATCAGCTGTTTGCCACGCTGGATACCACCACCCGGCAGATGTATCTGGCGGAGGCCGAGGAGTCGGTTTCCCTGTCGGATACCGTCGGTTTTATTCGTGACTTGCCGCACGGTCTGGTGGATGCTTTCCAGGCCACCTTGCAGGAGGCGATTGACGCCGATCTGCTGCTGCATGTCGTGGATGCATCGAACCCCGGATTCCCCGAACAAATACAACAAGTCCAAAAAGTTCTGGGTGAAATCGGGGCCGATGATGTGCCCCAGATTCTGGTTTTCAACAAGCTGGATGCCATTGAGCCCGAGCGTCAGCCTGCCCTGCTGCAGGATATGTATGAGCTCGATGGCACGCCGGTGCCGCGTGTGTTTGTCAGTGCTCGCTCGGGGCAGGGGCTGGCGCAGCTGCGGCAGATGTTGGCTGACCGGGTTTTGCAGGTACGTGAAGAGGCGGCACGCGAAGAAGTCGAGGGGCAGGACGATACGTACTGGATGTCCCCTGATGACGACGCGCAATACTAGGGGCTTGCGTTCCTATTGGGCACAATGCTTGCCATGGTCCATGTCTTTTTGAAAACACAGAGACGTCTCGCATGAATTTTTCACAACGCGTCCATCGCCTGGCGGTGCTGCCGCAACGCATTCGCGGGATGTTCAATTTGAACGATCCGCGCTGGGGTCGTGGCGACAACAACAACGAAGATGGCTCCAAGCCGGACGGCTCGGCACCCGAAGGGGAGCGTCCTCCGATGCCGCCCGCACCCGAGCAGCGACCCCGTCCTTCCTCTCCTCAGCAAGGCCAGCCGCCTGATCTGGAAGAGGTGTGGCGTGATCTCAATCGCAAGCTTTCCGGCCTGTTTGGTGGTGGCTCCGGCAACGGCCGTGGTGTGCCGCCCAGCCGCAGCGGCGGTCAGCCTGGCGAGCCTTTCAACCCCGGCAAAGGAATTTTCCTGATTGCCGGCGTGGCTGTGCTGATCTGGCTGGGTACGGGCTTTTTCATCGTGCAGGAAGGCCAGCAGGCCGTCATCACGCAGTTCGGCAAGTACAAGAGCACCGTGGGAGCGGGCTTCAACTGGCGCCTGCCTTATCCCGTTCAAAAGCATGAGCTGGTCTATGTTTCGCAGATTCGCTCTGCGGAGGTGGGGAGCGACAACATCGTGCGCAGCACGGGGTTGCGTGAATCGGCAATGCTGACCGAGGACGAGAACATCGTCGAGATCAAGTTTGCCGTGCAGTACCGCCTGAGCGATGCGCGAGCCTGGCTGTTCGAAAGCCGCAGTCCTTCCGAGGCCGTGATCCAGGTGGCAGAGTCCGCTGTGCGCGAAGTCGTCGGCAAGATGAAGATGGACGCGGCTCTGGCTGAGGAGCGTGACCAGATCGCGCCGCGAGTGCGCGATCTGATGCAGTCCATTCTGGATCGCTACAAGGTGGGCGTTGAGGTGGTGGGCATCAATATGCAGCAAGGCGGCGTGCGGCCGCCCGAGCAGGTGCAGGCCTCGTTTGACGATGTGCTCAAGGCTGGTCAGGAGCGTGAGCGTGCCAAGAATGAGGCCCAGGCTTATGCCAACGATGTGGTGCCCCGTGCTGCGGGTGCAGCGGCGCGTCTGGGTGAGGAGGCTGCTGCCTACAAGTCCAAGATCGTGGCCCAGGCTCAGGGTGATGCCGGACGCTTCAGTTCGCTGTATTCCGAGTACCAGAAGGCTCCTCAGGTCACACGTGACCGTCTTTACATCGATGCGATGCAGCAGGTCTACACCAACGTGACCAAGGTTCTGCTGGAGTCGCGCCAGGGCTCCAATCTGCTGTATCTGCCTCTGGACAAGATCATGCAGAACGTGGGTGGCAGCGCCACTGCTCCCGCTGCGTCGGGTGATGCAGCTGCCGGCGGTGCAGCTTCGGCTCCAGCCAACGTACGTGTAGTACCCAATCCCGCCGGTGATGCCCGCAGCCGCGATGCGCGCAGCCGTGACCGTGACGCACGCTAGGAGAGAATGCAGTGAATCGAATCGGATTTTTTGTCACCAGCATTCTCGTGGTGCTGGCCTTGCTGAGCTCGACCCTGTTTGTCGTGGATCAGCGTCAGTTCGGTGTGGTCTATGCGCTGGGTCAGATCAAGGAAGTGATCACCGAGCCCGGGCTTAACTTCAAGCTGCCGCCACCGCTGCAGAACGTGCGTTACATCGACAAGCGTCTGCTGACGCTCGACAGCACCGATACCGAGCCCATGCTCACGGCTGAAAAGCAGCGCGTGGTCATCGACTGGTATGTGCGCTGGCGCATCTCCGAGCCTTCGGAATACATCCGTAACGTGGGTCTGGATGAATCTGCCGGTGCCATGCAGCTCAACCGCGTGGTGCGCAATGCCTTTCAGGAAGAGATCAACCGCCGTACCGTGCGTGAGCTGCTGTCTTCCAAGCGTGAAACGCTGATGGCCGACGTCAAGCGTGAAGTGCTGGAAACCGTGCGCGGCTCCAAGCCCTGGGGTGTCGACATCGTCGATGTGCGCATCACTCGCGTGGACTATGCCGAGACCATCACCGAGTCCGTCTATCGCCGTATGGAGGCCGAACGCAAGCGCGTGGCCAACGAGCTGCGCTCCACAGGCGCGGCGGAGGGGGAAAAGATTCGCGCCGAGGCCGACCGTCAACGTGACATCACCATTGCCAATGCCTACCGCGATGCACAGAAGATCAAGGGTGAGGGCGATGCTGAAGCGGCACGGGTCTACGCAGAAGCCTTTGGCAAGGATCCGCAGTTTGCGCAGTTCTATCGCAGTCTGGATGCTTACAAGGAGAGCTTCTCCAAGAAGAGCGATGTGCTGGTGTTAGATCCTTCGCAAAGCGACTTCTTCAAGGCTTATCGCAGTGGCGGCTCCGCTGGCAAATAGGCCTTGGCTTGCGCAAATTCGGATCAGGCATGGTGTTTTGCCGATAGAAATGCCTGTTGTGCATCCTTGTTTGCGCAAGTTCGGAAAGCTCTGACAACGATACAAGCAATGGCCCCTTGAGGGCCATTTTCTATTGGGAGATGGCAATGGACTGGTGGGAGATCCTGGGACTGGCGATCGCCATGTTGCTGGTGCTGGAGGGGCTGCTGCCCCTGTTCGCGCCCGGGCTGTGGCGCCAGCTGTTTTCCCAGTTGCTGCAACTCAGGGATGGGCAGCTGCGCTTTTGCGGATTGCTCTGTATCGCAGCAGGCGCCATCATGCTGGTGCTGCTTTAAATACTGCCGATACTGGCTAGGCCTTAGCGGTCAAATTGGGCAGGGCTGGCAAAGCCGGTAGAATCGCATTTTTAACAGCCTCCCCATTTCTCCATGTCTGCTTGGGTCCTGCCGGATCACATTGCCGATGTTTTGCCCTCCGAGGCACGGCACATCGAAGAATTGCGTCGAGGATTGCTCGATACTGCGCGCAGCTATGGCTATGAGCTTGTCATGCCACCCATGCTGGAGTATCTGGAGTCCTTGCTGACGGGTACAGGCGAAGCTCTTGCCCTTCAAACCTCCAAACTGATTGACCAGCTCTCCGGTCGCACCATGGGCCTGCGTGCAGACATGACGCAGCAGGTGGCACGCATTGATGCACATTTGCTCAATCGCAAGGGCGTAACCCGTCTGTGCTACTGCGGTCCTGTCGTTCATGCGCGCCCCGATCGTCCGCGTGCCACGCGTGAGCCGTTCCAGTTCGGTGCTGAAATCTACGGCCATGAAGGCCTGGAAGCCGACCTCGAAGCCCTGCATCTGGCTCTCGACTGCCTCAAGGGAGCGGGCGTCAAGGACGTCATCGTGGATCTGGCCGATGTGCGCATTGTGCGCAGCCTGCTGGCTGGCGTGATGGTGGACGAGCAGGTGCTGCGTGGCGTGCATGCGGCCCTGGCCTCCAAGGATGCAACCGAGCTGGCTCAGCTGACCCGCGATTTCCCCGAAGCCTCGCGTGAAGGCCTGATGGCGCTGCTGCAGTTGTACGGCGGCATGGAAGTGCTCGATCAAGCTGAAAAGCTGCTGGAGCGCACTGCCGGCGTGCGCAATGTGCTGTCACATTTGCGCTGGCTGGTGCAGCATCTGGATGGCGTCAAGGTCAGCTTCGACCTGGCCGACCTGCGTGGCTACTCCTACTACAGCGGCACGCGCTTTGCGATCTATGTGCCCGGTGGCAGCGATGCCCTGGTGCGCGGTGGCCGTTACGACGAAGTCGGTGCAGTGTTCGGGCGCAATCGTCCCGCTGCCGGCTTCAGTCTCGATATCAAACAACTGGTGGCTGTCGTGCCCGAGCGTCCGCTCAAGGCTGCCATTCGCGCCCCCTGGGGTGATGACGCGCAAGTGGCTGCCGCCATTGCCGCATTGCGCCAGCAGGGCGAGACGGTGGTCTGCGTGCTGCCAGGGCATGAAAGCGAAGTGGATGAGTTCCACTGCGACCGTGAGCTTGCCAATGTCGGCGGGCAATGGGTCGTGCAAGCCATTTAAGGCATTTGACTAATTCTTCGATTTATCGGATTGGAATATGAATACATCCAAAGGTCGCAATGTGGTCGTCGTCGGCACCCAGTGGGGTGATGAGGGCAAGGGCAAGCTGGTTGACTGGCTGACCGAAAGCGCCAACGGCGTCGTGCGTTTCCAGGGCGGTCACAACGCCGGTCACACATTGGTCATCAACGGCGTGAAGACGGCTCTGCACCTGATTCCCAGCGGCATCATGCGTCCCGGCGTGAAGTGCTACATCGGCAACGGTGTGGTGCTCTCCGTGGGCAAGCTGTTTGAAGAAATCGAAGGCCTGGAAAAGGCCGGCGTGCAGGTGCGTGAGCGTCTGCGCGTGTCCGAAGCCTGCCCGCTGATCCTGCCTTTCCACCAGGCTCTGGACGTGGCCCGTGAAGCGGCCCGTGAAAAGGGTGGCGTGCAGAAGATCGGTACCACCGGCAAGGGCATCGGCCCCTCCTACGAAGACAAGATCGCCCGCCGTGCCCTGCGCGTGCAGGACCTGAAGCACCCCGAGCGCTTCGCCACCAAGCTGCGCGAGCTGCTGAGCCTGCACAACCACATTCTGGTGAATGTGCTGGGCTCCAAGAACTTCGACTTCGGCGCTGGCCTGGCTCCCTACATGAAGGACGGCGAAGTGCAATTCGACGCCGTGTACGAAGAAGCCATGCGTCATGCCGAGCTGATCAAGCCCATGATTGCCGATGTTTCGCGCGAGCTCAATGCTGTGCACGCCGAGGGTGGCAACCTGCTGTTCGAAGGCGCGCAAGGCACGCTGCTGGACGTGGATCACGGCACCTACCCCTATGTCACATCGTCCAACTGCGTGGCTGGCAATGCCGCCGCAGGCGCTGGCGTGGGCCCGGGTCTGCTGCACTACATCCTGGGCATCACCAAGGCTTACTGCACTCGCGTGGGCGGCGGTCCCTTCCCCACCGAGCTGGAATGGGAAAAGGAAGGCACTCCCGGCTGGGTCATGTCCACCGTGGGCGCTGAGAAGGGTGTGACCACCGGCCGCTCGCGCCGCTGCGGCTGGTTCGACGCTGCGCTGCTCAAGCGTTCGGCCCAGATCAACGGTCTGTCCGGTCTGTGCATCACCAAGCTGGACGTGCTCGACGGCATTGAAGAGCTGCAACTGTGCGTGGGCTACGAGCTCGACGGCGAGAAGATCGACCTGCTGCCTCTGGGCGCGGATGATATCGAGCGCTGCAAGCCCATCTACGAATCTATCCCTGGCTGGACAGACTCCACCGTGGGCGTGACCGAGTACGACAAGCTGCCCGTGAACGCTCGCCGCTATCTGGACCGTATCGCCGAAGTGACTGGTGTGCCCATTGCCATGGTGTCCACCAGTCCCGACCGCGACCACACCATCCTGATGCACAACCCGTACAGCGCCGCCTGATCGGTCCGGGTTTTACTGAACTTTCAAAGGAACTGTGCCCATGCTGACAGAAGACGGTAAGCACCTGTATGTGAGCTACGACGAGTACCACGGTCTCATCGAAAAGCTCGCCATCAAGATCCACCAGTCCGGCTGGGAATTCGACACCATCCTGTGCCTGGCACGCGGTGGTCTGCGTCCCGGCGACATCCTGAGCCGCATTTTCGACAAGCCCCTGGCCATCATGTCCACCAGCTCCTACCGCGCCGAAGCCGGCACGGTGCAGGGCCATCTGGACATCGGCCGTTTCATCGCCACGCCCAAGGGCGACATTTCCGGCCGCGTGCTGCTGGTGGACGATCTGGCGGACTCGGGCGCCACGCTCAAGGCCGTGATCGCCATGCTCAAGACCAACTACGCACCTATTACGGAGCTGCGCAGCGCCGTGATCTGGACCAAGGGCGTGTCGACCTTCGAGCCTGACTATTCGGTGGACTTCCTGGCCACCAACCCCTGGATTCACCAGCCTTTCGAAGGCTATGACACGCTGAATCCCGAAAAGCTGGCGGAGAAGTGGAAGGTCTGAGGACCCGTCACCGACGTTGGCAAAGGAGCCCTTTTGGGGCTCCTTTTTTTATAGAGCAATGATGTTCATCAATGGATGAGCGTCATGTGCCTTTATTCCAACGGTTTCAAGCTTTTTTAAGGCTGTACCGTAATAAAAGCAGGAGCTAGCTGCTCCTGTTTTTGAATTGTTGTCATGATGCGGCCTGCGCCGATCAGGCAAGCTTGGCGCGGCATTTCAACAAGCTTTGTAAACCAGAAGGCTTGTGTTGGCAGCGGCTGCATTGACGCAGCTACACTGCATGGATTCTGAGAAGGTGGTGGTTGTGGGACGTCTTTCTATTGGGCGCACTGGCGCTGCTGTGGCATTGGTCGTGGGCGTGGGCGCTGCGGCATGGTTGGGGGCTTCGGCCTTGCCCGGTTTCAAGTCTGCCAAGGCAGCCGCACCGGCGGTCCCTGCCGCTCCTGTGGTCGCGCCCGCGGCGGCGGTTGCAACCGGTGCACCTTTGCCGCCAGCTGCTGTCAAGCCGGCACAGGCAGCGCGTGCCGTGCAAGGCCCGACGCCCATCTTTGTGCTCAATTCCCTGGATGCATCCATCAGCGTGATCGATCCGCAGACCTGGAAGGAGCAGTCGCGCATTCCCACGGGCAAGGAGCCTCACCACCTGTATCTGACGCCAGACGAGAAATCACTGGTGGTGGCCAATGCGCTGGGCGATTCGCTGACTCTGGTGGATCCGCGCACGGGTGCCGTGCAGCGCGTGATCCGCGATATCGTGGACCCATACCACCTGCGCTTTTCGCCGGACATGAAGTGGTTTGTCACGGCTGCCAACCGCCTCAACCACATCGATTTCTACCGCTGGGATGCGGCCACGCAGACGCCGACGCTGGTCAAGCGCGTCTCCACCGGCAAGACGCCCAGCCATTTGTTCATCGACGCGCAGAGCAAGACGCTGTACTCCACTATGCAGGACAGCGACGCCCTGGTGGCCATCGATATCGCCACCCAGACCATCAAGGCCCGAGTGCCCACCGGCCCCATGCCTGCGGACGTCTATGGCAGCCCTGATGGCAAAAAGCTGTTTGTCGGCCTGACGGGCGGCGATGGTGTCGAAGTGTTCGACATCACCGGTCCCGAACCACGCAGCCTGGGTCAGATCAAGACGGCAGCCGGCGCCCATGCCTTCCGCGCCGCCGGCGATGACCGCCATCTGTACGTGAGCAATCGCGTGGCCAATACCATCAGCAAGATCGATATGCTCAGCAGCCAGGTCGTTGCCAATTACCCGGCGCCTGGCGGCCCCGACTGCATGGATGTCTCGGCCGACGGCCGCTACATCTTCGTGGCCTCGCGCTGGGCCCGCAAGCTGTCGGTGATCGACACGGTGGAGAAGAAGGTGGTCAATCAGGTCAATGTGGGCAAGTCGCCTCACGGTGTCTGGACGCTGTCCCACGCTGCGCGCTAAGGTGCTTGTCCCTGCTGTATCGAAACGGCAGGGATGGCTTGGTCTCCGTGTTGACCACCTCAAGGAGGGTGGATGCAAAGACGTTGTTTCATGCTCGGCTCGCTGGTCGGCGGCCTGCCTGCCGTCCCAGCCTTTGCTGCCGAAGCTGCAAGGAAGATGGCTTCAGGCGCTTGCTCCAAGGCGGTCTACCTGACCTTCGACACCGGGCATATGGGCATAGCCCAGCTTGTCGCCCAGGTTCTGCAAAAGCACAAGGTGCCCGTCACATTTTTTGCGGCCAATGAGGCCACGAAGGAGGGGGGCAGCAGTCTGAGCGACTTCTGGGCGCCCTGGTGGAAGGCGCGTGCCGACGAAGGTCACCAGTTCGCATCCCATACCTTCGACCATATGTACTGGCTGGCCGATATCCGCGACAAGGCCACGGGCCAGGTCACGCACTTCAAGGTCAAGCCATCGGCCGGGCCCAGAGCCGGTCAGAGCTATGTGGTGTCTGCCGATGAGTACCGCCAGGAGATTGCCCGCTCCGCTCAGAGGCTGGCGCAGATCACGGGTCGCAAGACCTTGCCGCTGTATCGTGCGCCGGGCGGCAAGACATCGCCAGCGCTGATTGCCGCAGCGCAGCAGGGCGGCTTTCAGCATGTGGGCTGGGCGCCGGCAGGCTTTCTGGGCGACGAGTTGCCCAGCGACAGGTATCCCAATGAACGCTTGCTGGCCCAGGCACTCAAAAGCATAGGCGGCGGCGATATCTTGCTGGCCCACCTCGGCATCTGGTCGCGCCAGGACCCCTGGGCCCCGGCGGTGCTGGAGCCGCTGATCGTCGGTCTGCTGGATAAGGGTTTTTGCTTTCGTACGCTGGCCGAGCATCCGGCGTACCAGGGCTGGATTGCGCAGCACCGCTGAGTGCGGCAAGAGGAGTGAGTTGTGGATTGGTTGGTTCAGATGTTTGGAGAGGCGCAGCAACGCTTGTTTGAAGGCGTGGTTCAGCCGTTTCTGTTCCATTTCGGCATGGCGAACCTGCTCGAAGATGGCTACACAGCCACGGGCTGGCTGCTGGTGGGGCTGCTGCAGATAGCGGTCATGGTCGCGGTGATCGTGCCGCTGCAGCGCTGGAGGCCGGTCGAGCCCGTGGTGGACCGCCAGGCGATTCGCGTGGACATCCTCTACACGCTGATTCACCGGCTGGGATTTTTCCGGCTGGCATTGTTCTTCACGATCGATCCCTTGTGGGATGCCCTCATGGGCAGGCTTCATGTCTTGGGCATGCCTGGCTTTCATCTTGACGATATCTGGCCGGGCGTGACGGACAACGCCTGGGTCAGTCTGTTGATGTATCTGGTCGTCTTCGATCTGGTCGAGTACTGGATTCATCGAGGTCAGCACGGTTTTACCTGGTGGTGGAAGCTGCATGCCGTGCACCACTCGCAGCGCCAGATGACGGTGTGGAGCGACAATCGCAATCACCTGCTCGACGACGTGATCCATGACGCCATCATCGTGCTGGTGGCACAGCTGATTGGCGTGGCTCCGGGGCAGTTCGTGGCCATCGTGGCCCTGACCCAGCTCAGCGAGAGCTTTCAGCATGCCAACGTGCGCATCTGGTTTGGCCAATTGGGCGAGCGCTTGTGGATCAGTCCACGCTTTCACCGTCGCCACCACGCCATCGGTATTGGTCACGAACCCATGGCGCCCGTGCGCAACAAGAAGGTGCATGGCAACAATTTCGGCGTATTGTTGCCCTGGTGGGACATATTGTTTGGCACGGCCAACTTTGATCTGCGCTATGACCCCACGGGTATTCGCGATCAGGTGCAAGCGAATGCAAAAGGTCAATTGCGCGACTATGGCCGTGGCTTCTGGGCGCAGCAGTGGCTGGCTGTCCTGCGATTGATGGGTCGCGCATAAGTCAATCCTTGAGTATGCTTGCCAGCATGAGCTTGCTACTTGACTCTTTTTGGCGTGCCATGGCGTATTGCCTGCATAAGCGGGTCATTGTCTGGTCACTCTTGCCGCTGCTGGCCATGGCCTTGATGGCCTGGCTTCTGGGCTACTTCTTCTGGGCCGATGCGGTCCTCAAGGTGCAAAGCCTGCTGGACGGGGTGGGCTGGCTGCATTCCTTGTGGCTATGGCTGCAAGGGCTGGGCCTTGGGTATGCCTCGGAGGTGGTGGCTTCCATTTTTGTTGTGTTGGGAGCAATGCCTGTACTCGTGGTGCTGGTTTTGCTGCTGGTGGGCCTGTTCATGGCACCAGTGCTCACCCAGCTGGTGGCCGAGAAACGCTTTGTCGGTCTCGAGAAAAAGCATGGCGGCTCCACCATGGCCAGCCTGGTCTGGTCGGGCGGCTCCACGCTGATTGCGCTGCTGGCCTTGTTTGTCACTCTGCCGTTATGGGTGTTCCCGCCGCTGATGCTGGTGGTGGCGCCTTTGATCTGGGGATGGCTCACCTACAGGGTCATGGCATTTGACGCATTGTCCGAGCATGCCAGCAAGGACGAGCGCCGGGCCCTGTTTGCCCGTCATCGCATGTCGCTCATTCTGATGGGCGTGATCTGCGGCTATCTGGGCGCAGCGCCCGGTGTGGTCTGGATTTCCGGGCTGCTGTTCCTGGCCGCCTTCTGGATTCTTGTGCCCATTGCCATCTGGATCTATGCGCTGGTATTTGCCTTCTCTGCACTGTGGTTTGCCCACTTCTGTCTGGCGGCGCTGGAGCAGATGAGGGCGCAGACCATGCCGAGTGCTGCCGACCCGCAGGTCCCGTTTGCACCTGGTGCAGATGATTCGGATGGTGCAGCTTCGGTGGCTCGCTGAAAAGCGTCTGCAGCAGGTTGAATCAGGTGCCATGCACCAAAAACAATCTTGTTTCAGAAATGCACCAAATTGGTGCTAATTAATTCACCAAGATGGTGCAATTGTTTGGCGTGCTCTGGCAGTGAGACAATGCGCGTCTGTTTGGTGCAGTTTGCAGATGCAGCTCTGGTAAGTGCTTATGTCTTGTGCCGAATATCTTTACACCAAGGCTCGGTTTCGGTGCGCAGATGTTGTTGTGAGGCGCCGAGGTCGAGTTGGCACGCAAACTGCTAGATACTATTCATTCTTTATTTGATCAGCCAAAGTTGGCAGGAGAGATCTAATGGCGAAGACCGTTGCAGACGTGATGCAGATGGTGCAGGATAACGAGGTCAAGTTCGTGGACCTGCGCTTTACCGATACCCGCGGCAAGGAACAGCACGTGACCGTGCCCGTGTCGCACTTCGACGAGGACAAGTTCGCCTCGGGCCATGCTTTCGACGGTTCTTCCGTTGCCGGCTGGAAGGGTATCGAAGCCTCGGACATGCAGCTGGTTCCCGATCCCAACACTGCCAATATCGATCCCTTCTTCGAAGAGACCACACTGATTCTGCAGTGCGATGTGATCGAACCCGGTGATGGCAAGGCCTACGACCGCGATCCCCGTTCCATTGCCAAGCGTGCTGAAGCCTACCTGAAGGCTTCCGGCCTGGGCGATACCGCTTACTTTGGTCCCGAACCCGAATTCTTCATCTTCGACGGCGTGCGCTGGGGTACCGAGCCTCACAACCCCTTCTTCGAAATCGAAGAATATGAGGCTCCCTGGAACACCGGCACCAAGTTCGAGACCGGTAACCGTGGTCACCGTCCTCGCGTCAAGGGTGGCTACTTCCCCGTTCCTCCTGTCGACAGCACCCAGGACATGCGTGCAGAGATGTCGCTGCTGCTGGAAGCGGTCGGCATTCCTGTCGAAGTGTTCCACCATGAAGTGGCCGGCGCCGGTCAGAACGAAATCGGCACACGCTTCTCGACCCTGGTCGAGCGTGCCGACTGGACACAGCTGCAGAAGTACATCATCTGGAACGTGGCCAACACCTACGGCAAGACGGCAACCTTCATGCCCAAGCCCTACGCTGGCGATAACGGCTCCGGCATGCACGTGCACCAGTCCGTGTGGAAGGATGGCAAGAACCTGTTTGCCGGCGACGGCTATGCCGGCCTGTCCGACTTCGCCCTGTACTACATCGGCGGCATCATCAAGCACGCTCGTGCGCTGAACGCCATCACCAACCCTGGCACCAACAGCTACAAGCGTCTGGTTCCCGGCTTTGAAGCGCCCGTGAAGCTGGCTTACTCGGCCAAGAATCGCTCGGCCTCCATCCGTATTCCTTACGTCAGCAACCCCAAGGCTCGTCGCGTGGAAGCACGCTTCCCCGATCCTCTGATGAACCCCTACCTGGGTTTCGCAGCTCTGCTGATGGCCGGCCTGGACGGCGTGGAAAACAAGATCCATCCCGGCGAAGCCGCGACCAAGGATCTCTACCACCTGCCCCCCGAGGAAGACAAGCTGGTGCCTACCGTCTGCCACAGCCTGGATCAGGCTCTGGACGCCCTGGACGCAGACCGTGCGTTCCTGACCAAGGGCGGTGTGTTCTCCGACAGCATGCTGGATGCCTACATCGAGCTGAAGATGGGCGAAGTGACTCGCTATCGCCAGTCGGTGCACCCTGTCGAATACGATATGTACTTCTCGCTGTAAAGCAGAGGTCAAAAAAGGCGGCGCAAGCCGCCTTTTTTATTGAGCGCCCGCTGCGGCGGGCGTGGCAGCAAAGGAACCAAACGGGTTGGTGGCGGTCAAGTAGTCAATAAAAGCCGCAGGCTTGGAGCGATACTCAGGGTATTGCGGACTTGCGGCCGCCGTCTGCCTGAGAGGACCGAATGAAGAAGTTTTATGTGTTGTCGTTGCTGTGTCTTGCATCCGGGCTGGTTTCTGCCCAGGATGTGATCTACCGCTGCGGCAATGAGTACACCAACAATGTTTCGCAGGCCAAGGCCAAGGGATGCAAGCCGGTCGATGGAAGTGGCGTGACGGTGATTCACGGCACCAGGCCCTCGGGTGGCAATGCCGCTGCGGCTTCGGCCAAGCCCAAGCCGGCAAGTAGCTCTGCATCGAGCGCGCCGGCCACGGCCCGTAGCGACAGTGCCGCGCAGAAAGCGCGTGACTCCGATGCACGAGCCATCTTGCAAGGCGAGCTGAACAAGGCCCAGGCCAGACTGTCCGAGCTGAAGGCGGAGTACAACGATGGCAACCCCGTGCGCACGGCGCTGGAGCTGCGCAATCCTCAGGGCTACCCGGAGCGGGTGGCCAAGCTGAAAGCCGATATCACACGCCAGGAAAGTGATATCGCAGGCATCAGGCGAGAGCTGGACCGGCTGCCTGCGGTCAATTAATCCGGCCCCTGGGGCTGGTCATTTTTGGTCTATCGAATGAGTTCCACTGCAGCCCCGCTCCCCGATATCCCCAGGCCTGATCCGGATCAGGCCAATGCTCACGGCTACCAGTCGCTGGACTGGCTTTGCACCCTGATTGCCGTGCTTGACGAGTACGGCATGGTGCGCTTCGTCAACGCGGCGCTGGAAAACGCCCTGGGCCAGTCGCGCCGCATCATGGTGGGCAGTGACTTTGCTACCTGCTTTGCCGAGCCTGCCTTGCTGGACAAGGCGCTCAGCGGCGCCCGTTCCAACGACTTTGCTGCGCTGCGCTTCGAGGCCAGCCTGCTGCGCCTGGGGCAGGAGCCCTTGCCGATTCATGCGGCGGTTTCGCTGGCCGAGAAGGCCGGCCATGTCATGGTGGAGATGTGGCCGCTGGAACAGCAGGCCCGTCAGGATCGCGAGGAGCGCATCCGAGAGCAGGCGCTGGCGAACAAGGAACTGATCCGCAATCTGGCGCACGAGATCAAGAATCCGCTGGGCGGCATTCGCGGCGCGGCCCAGTTGCTGCAGATGGATCTGGTCACGCCCGAGCTGCTGGAATACACCACGGTCATCATTCACGAGGCCGATCGCCTGCAGGCGCTGGTGGACAGATTGCTGGCCCCGCATCGCCACCCGCATGAGGTGGGCGACGTCAACATCCACGAGGTCTGCGAGCGCGTGCGTTCGCTGGTGCTGGTCGAGCACCCCCAGGGGCTCAGGATCACGCGCGACTATGACATCTCCATCCCCGAGTTCAGAGGCGACAGCGCACAGCTGATACAGGCCTTGCTCAATATCGTTCAGAACGCGGCCCAGGCGCTGGGGCGGCGCATTGCAGAGGGCGATGCCGAGATCATTCTGAGGACGCGTGTGGCCAGACAGGTCACTCTGGGGCGTGAGCGCTACAGATTGGCACTGGAATTGCATGTAATCGACAACGGGTCAGGCGTGCCAGATGCCATCAAGGAGCGGATTTTCTATCCTTTGGTCTCAGGCAGAGACGGCGGATCCGGCCTGGGGCTGACACTGGCTCAGACCTTTGTGCAGCGTCACCATGGCCTGATCGAATGCGAGAGCCAGCCGGGGAGGACGGATTTCCGAATCCTGATACCGCTGCCATAAAGCCTGACATTATCAATATGCAGAAGAAGGGAAGGATGTTGCACGAATGAAGCCAATCTGGATTGTGGACGACGACCCTTCCATCCGCTTTGTGCTTGAAAAGGCATTGGGGCGTGAAGGCTGGCCCATTCGCAGCTTTACCCAGCCGCGCGATGTGCTCAAGGCCCTGGCTGATGTGGACAACAGCGATCCCGAGCGTCAGGCTCCACAGGTGCTGGTCAGCGATATACGCATGCCTGGCGGCTCGGGCCTTGAGCTGCTGGAGCAGGTCAGGGCGCAGCAGCCTGGGCTGCCCATGATCATCATGACGGCCTATTCCGATCTGGACAGTGCAGTCTCGGCATTCCAGCGCGGGGCCTTCGAGTATCTGCCCAAGCCATTTGACGTACCCAAGGCCGTGGAGTTGATCCGGCGCGCCGTCGAGGAAAGCCAGCGCGAGGAGGTGGCCGATGTGCAGGCTCCGGTGCAGGCGGAAATGCTGGGTCAGGCACCCGCCATGCAGGACGTGTTTCGTGCCATCGGCAGATTGAGCCAGAGTCATGTCACGGTGCTGATCACCGGGGAGTCCGGTGCCGGCAAGGAGCTGGTGGCACGGGCGCTGCACAAGCATTCTCCGGTTGCCGGCGGACCGTTTGTGGCCATCAATACCGCAGCCATTCCGAAAGATCTGCTGGAGTCCGAGCTGTTCGGCCACGAGCGCGGCGCCTTTACCGGCGCGCAGACCCAGCGCAGGGGGCGTTTCGAGCAGGCCGAAGGCGGTACGCTGTTTCTCGATGAAATCGGCGACATGCCGTTCGAGCTGCAGACGCGTCTGCTGCGGGTGCTCTCCGACGGCCATTTCTACCGGGTTGGCGGACATCAGGCCGTCAAGGCCCATGTGCGTGTGATTGCGGCGACGCACCAGGATCTGGAGCTGCGCGTCAAGGACGGTGCTTTCCGCGAGGACTTGTTCCATCGTCTGAATGTGATCCGCCTGCGCCTGCCCGCGCTGCGCGAGCGCAAGGAAGACGTCCCCATGCTGACTCAGCATTTCCTGCAGCAAAGCGCGCGTCAGCTGGGGGTTGAGCCCAAACGCATGAGCACGGCCGCCATGAGCCGCCTGCAGGCCTTCAACTTCCCGGGCAATGTGCGCCAGCTGGAAAACATCTGCCACTGGTTGACCGTCATGGCTCCGGCCCAGCAGATTGCACTCAAGGACTTGCCGCCCGAAGTGCTAGGCAGCTCTGCATCGGTGAGCACAGCAGTCTTTGCCGGCGCATTGAGCAGTGGTGTGGGCCTTGACCAGTCCAAGGTAAACCTGCCGGAGGCGGCGTCCATGTCCGTGCCTGGCACTGCGGCAGCTCCTTTGACCGAAGCTCCGACATTGACCGAGGGCTGGCTGGAAGGGTTGGGCAAGCAGGCCGAGGAACTGTTGTCGCAAGGCCACCACGATGTATGGGATCAGCTGTCCCATCAGTTCGAGGCACAGTTGCTGCGAACGGCTCTGGCAGCCACGCATGGTCGCAGAGTGGAAGCTGCCAGCCGGCTGGGGATTGGCCGCAACACCATAACCCGGAAGCTGCAGGAGCTGGGATTGGAAAACGAGAATTTCGACTGAAGCAGTGCAGTGGCCACTCGCTCTCGCGGTGGGTTTTATCCGTCCTACATGGTGCAATCACGGTTGACGACATGAGGCAGATGGCGCAGGGGTAAAAATCAACAGGCCTTTTGTTGATTGGACTGTTTGCGTTGTCTGCCTTGCCTTTATCCATCTCTTTCCCACCTGCACCGGAGTCTTTTCCGCGGGATGCGAACGCCTTGTCGCCATTGCTGCAGATGCCGGAGGCCGAGGAGGCCTTCTGGCACGAGCGCTATATGTGCGAGCCTTACTTTGTCCCAGGGCGTAGCTTTGATCAGTATTACCCCGCCTATCTGCTGGGCTGGCAGGCCGGCAGATATCGGGCTCGGCAGACGGCTTCGGGGGGGAGCAGGAGTTTCGAATCCCTGGAGGCCGAGCTGCGCCGGCATTGGTCGCTGCATTGCGGGGGCAGCCTGTTGGACTGGTCTCAGGTCAGAGCAGCCGTCAAGGCAGCCTGGCGCCGTGCGATTGTTCCACCCGCGTCCAAGCCTTGCGCGGAGGCCGTACTGGGCCAGATGGCGAAGAACAGTCTTGCTCTGGCGTTGCAGGCAGGACTGCGTTTCGCGCAAAGCTCCAGACTGTTTTTGACGACTGCGGACGCCAGCATGGCTGTTGATGCCCTGCGCCGCTTCTCGCAGGATTCACACAAGCTGGTTTCCGAGCTGGAGGAGCTGCTTGATGGTGTTCCGGCGGCCCCGCTATCCATGGCCTTGGATGAGGGCGGTCTGCTGGAGCGGGTGCGCAAGACCTGGCTTGACTATCTGGGAGAAACGGTGGCCGAAACCTGGCTGGATGTGCTGCGGCGCTTGCAGACCTGGCTGGAGCGCACCGAGCACACTGTTCAGCTGGATTTGCCGGTCAAAGTCGCCAAGCTGCTCAAACGCCATGTGATGCTGTTGCGTGGCCAGCTGCAGGCCTTGCAGTGGCTGAGCCATGGCGCCGTCTGATCCGTACCGCCTCAGTCCAGTGTAACGACCACGGGGGCGTGGTCGCTGGGCTGTTTGTTCTTGCGCGGAGCACGGTCCACGCTGCAGGCGCTGACCTTGCTCTTGAGAGCCTCGCTGACCAGAATATGGTCGATGCGCAGGCCGCGATTCTTCTGAAAGCCCAGCATGCGGTAATCCCACCAGGAGTAGCTTTTCTCCGGTTGCTCGAACATGCGGAAGGCATCGCTCAAGCCCAGTTGCAGCAGGCGCTGGAAATGGTCGCGCTCTTCCACCGTGTGGTGGATCGTGTCCTTGAGGCCGACGGGGTCGTAGGAGTCGCGATCTTCGGGAGCCACGTTGAAGTCCCCCACCAGCACCAGGCGCGGATGCAGGGTCATCTGGTTCTGGATCCAATCGTGCAACGCCTGCAGCCAGCGCATCTTGTAGGCAAATTTTTCCGAGCCAGGTTCCTGGCCGTTGACGAAGTAGCCGTTGATCAGACGAATTTCGCCGTTCGGCGAGTCTATGGTCGTGGCAATGATGCGGGCCTGTTCGTCGTCAAGCCCAGGGATGTTGCGCACCACATCGCGCCCCGTGTCGCGCGTGATCCAGGCCACGCCGTTATAGGTCTTCTGGCCGTGGCTGACTGCCTTGTAGCCGGCTTCCTCGAACGCCATGTGCGGGAACTTGTCGTCGGTGAGCTTGAGCTCCTGCAGTCCCAGCGCATCGACGGGGTTGGCGGCAAGCCAGTCCAGCACCTGCGGCAGTCGTACGGACAAGGAGTTCACATTCCAGGTGGCAATTTTCATTGTCATATAAGCCCACTTGAATTCAATGGGTTGCGTATCTGATTTTTAGGTTTCTAGCTCTAGCTACCCAGCTAGCTACCCAAAAAAGGTGTTCAAAAGATGGTCGTGCTTTCAGCTCCTTCTATCGTATCAGCCACATAGTTCCCGCTGAGCGAGCGCGTTTTGGAATAAGGTGGCCAAGTTGCAGTCGCAAGCCTATGAGTGATGAACATGCCTTTGAGCCGTCGCACATGTGGCATCACGTGCATGTGCCGGTGTTACAGCCAGAGTGCGATCAGGCTACGCACACGCTCCAGGGCCTTGACGGCTTGTATCAGCGAGGTGGTTGAGCCATGTCACAGCAACAAGGCAGGTTCGGCATCTCCGTCAGGCTCGTATTTGGGCGAGTGCCATTGGCTAAAACATATGACGTATACCGACGCCGAAGCCTGTCTGGTTGATTCCGGCGACCGGCAGGCTGCCAGCCTGGCCGCTGCTAGCGCTGAATGTGGCATTGCCGCTGTTCTTCATGTGTCCCAGTGACGCGTAGGCGGCGGTTCGTTTGGAGAAGTGGTAGGTGCCACGCAGCACCATGAACTGGCCTTTGTCGCTATTGGACTTGTACTGGAGCCGGTAGTACTGGGTGTCGAAAGTCCATGCTCCTGCGGGATACGAAAGGCCGACGAACCACAGGTCGCTGCGGGGGGAGACCTTGTAGCCATCGTTGTCGCGGCGCAGAAATCCCGCTCCAATCTTGACTCCGTTGAATTTCACATAGCCGTTGAGCATGGTGCGCTTGTCACTCATGCCGCTTTGGCTGAGACCACCAAATGCACCTGAGCCTCCTTTGAGCACGTCATGAGCCAGCGCAGTTCCCCAACTGGCGGAGTCGTACTTGAGCAACATCGACCATTCGCGGCAAGCGTTCCTGTCGGTGCCACTCTCGCCGGCACAATTTGTGCCGGCGGGGCTAGGGCCAGCATTGACCGTATCGCGCCCAAAGCTGTAAGTCATGCCCACGGTCAGTCCTGAGAATGTGCCCTTGTAGGAGATGGCGTTGTCGGCGCGTGCATTCGGAAAATAGCTGTCGAAGTTCGCAATGCTGTGCATACCCGGCCCGATGACATCGGCGTCATGCATCGACCAAAACAGCATCGTGTACTGCCGGCCCAGGCCAACCTGACCCCAGGGGCCGTTCAGGCCAACAAACGACTGTCGCCCAAACCCGCGCCCACCTTGGTTCAAGACGCCCGAATCAGGTGCGATGCCCATTTCGAGAACGAACTGGGCACTTATTCCGCCACCCAAATCTTCACGGCCACGAAATCCCAGCCGGGATGGAATGTTGCCCGCATTGCTGGGGATGCGCGTGAGCCCAGAACCAGTGGCGCCCACATGGTTGATGTGCTCGACAGCGGTGTCGAGCAACCCATAGATCGTGATGCTTGGTTGGGCATGACAGGCGCCTCCCAACCACAGGAATGCAGCGGCACAGAAAAATTGCTTGTTCATCGGGGTCTCCTCCAGCATTGCGGTCCAACTTCCGCACGTACCTCAGGCGATAGCCGTCGGCAGTGGCGAGCAATCAGCCTGTTCGCTGAGCTCCATCAGCAACTGCATACACAACTGTCCGCGCTCGGCAGCGCGCTCATGCCACAGGTTGTGTTGCTCGAGCGGATCGGCGTGCAGGTCGTAGAGCTCGCACAGCTCGGGCAAGTTGCTCAAGGTCAGGCGCCATTCTTCGCTGACGAGGCTGCGAAGGCGGTAGCGGCGCGTTCTTCCGTGCGGCAGCACCACGGGCTCGCTTTCGACAATGACACCAGGGCGCGATGGGACTGTTTGCGATTGCCCGTCCAGCCAGGGCAGCAGATTGAGTCCCTGGATCCCGTTGTAGGGGGCGAGCCCGCAGCGCGCCAGCACGGTCTTGGCAATGTCGATGGTTCCGGATGGCAGATCCAGGACTGGAGGAGCGGCCCGGCTGCATGGGTCCTTCCAGATGAAGGGTACGCGCGTGAGCCCACTGAAATGCATGGCGCCCTTGAGCACGATGCCATGGTCGCCCATCATGTCGCCGTGGTCGCTGGTGAAGATGATGACCGTGTCGTCCTCTATGCCCAACTCCTGAAGAGTCTGGAGTAACTGCCCGACCTGCTCGTCGATCATGCTGACCATGCCGTAGGTCAGGGCCAGCGTTTCCTGGCATTCACGGCTGGTTACGGCGTAGGCGCCGTAACCCTCGCGGGAGCCTCCCTCTCTGGTGTAGCGGTGCACGTCGACCAGCAGTTGAGAGTTGCCGGGCTTGCCGAAGCTGGGCGGCAATGGCATGTCCTCAGGCTGGTACATATCCCAGAACCGTCCCGGAGGGGTGAACGGATGGTGCGGATCGGGAAAGGACAGGTTGAGAAAGAACGGCTTGCCGGACGAGCCTTGCACATGTTTTCTGAGCCAGTTGCAGCCGCGCTCCCCCACCCAGGCCGAGGGGTACAGTGCCTCGGGCATGGCCGTGCGCCATGCCTGCGGCGCGCTGTAGCCTGGTGAAGGCAGGGCGTTGGCACGGCCGCGCAGACTGTCGGCTGCGGGGTGGCGTTGGGCCAGCCAGCGGGCATAGTCACCGTCGACCTGGTCGCCGTGGAACGTAGCCAGCTCCACATGTTCGAAGCCGTAGTAAGGGGTGGTCACCGCCATGCGCTTGCCACTGCGCCAATCGGGCGTCCATTCGTTCAAATACCCGTCGCCGTCACGCTGGCGCTTTCGTGCGTCCAGTAGCTCGAGCGGCGGCGCGACACCTTGGTCAGCATGGCTCCAGCGACGGCGTGCCGGGCCGTCATAGCCAAAAGACTGCAGGTGAGACTTGCCTATGAGTGCCGTGGCATAGCCTCCTGCGCGCAGCAGTTCCACAAAGGTAGTGTGATCGCGCGAGAGACTGATGCCGTTGTGCACCACGCCATGCAGCGATGGCAGCCGTCCGGTCATCAGCGTGGCGCGATTGGACATGCAGGTGGTGCTGGCCGCATGGAAGTTACTGGCGCGTACGCCGGTGCGGGCCAGGCGGTCGATGTTTGGCGTCCTCAGCAGCGTGTTGCCCGCGCAGCCCAGGTGGTCGGCACGCTGCTGGTCGGTGACGATCAGCAGCACGTTGGGAGTCTTGTTCGTCATGAGGCCGGCTTTCAGTCGGCAGTGATGCCAAGTTCTTTCACAAGCTTGCCGTAGCGCTTGTAGTCGGCGCGGGTCTTTTCGGCGAAAGCGCTGCGTGGCTGGTTTTCCACGCTCTGGTACAGGTTTCTGAACTGGGCTGCGACCTCGGGCTTGGCCAGAATCTCGCGCAAGGTCTTGTTGATATCGTCAGCCAGCGCCGGGTCCATGTTGCGGGGGCCATAGACGCCGAAGGAAATGTCGACCTCCACCCCTGTAAAGCCTTGTTCCTGCATGGTTGGCAAGCTGGGCAGAAAAGAGCTGCGGGCCTTGTCTGCCACGGCCAGCGGTACCAGGCGTCCCGCATCGATCAGGGGCTTGGCAACAGGCATGCCGAGGAAGGTCAGCATCACATGGCTGCCCAGCACGTCGTTGATCGCCGGTGTCGTGCCTTTGTAGGGCACATGGCGCAATTGCACGCGAGCTACCTTGTTGAAGAGTTCTCCCACGATATGCATGGGAGACCCATTGCCCGAGGTGGCGTAGCCCAGGTCGGGCTGTGTCTTCGCCATCCGGGCCACATCGCCCGCCGTTTTTGCACCGAGTCTGGGGTTGGCGAGCATCAGCATGGAGGCTGATGAGAGCAGCGCGATCGGAGTGTAGTCCTTGACGACATCGGCATGCTGCCCGCCCGCCGGCAGCACGTGAGGGACCATGGTGAAGGTATTCGGTGTCACCAGCAGGGTGTGGCCGTCGGCCTCGGCGCGGGCTACGGAGTCGTTGCCCAGGTTGCCCGACGCTCCCGCCCTGTTCACCACGATGACGGGATTTTTCCAGCGCGCTTGAAGCTGGGGCGCCAACAGGCGCGCTATCTGGTCGGGAGCCCCTCCTGGCGGGAACGAGACGACCAAGGTGATGGGCCTGTCCGGATGTGTGGGCATGCCGGTTTGCGCGGCCGCGCCCCAAGCTGCCCCGCTGAGGCCGAGGCAAAGGGGAAGTAATAGTTGTCCAAGCAGGTGGGGCATCTGTGTGTCTCCGGCGATTTTGAATGTTTGCCAAACTTTACTTAGCGCCCGCTTGCTGTCACAGTGGGTGAGAGATTGAAATAGCTTCAAGCAAAATTTGTAAATCCATGGACAGGCTTAGACTCATCACCACATTCATGAACGTGGCTGAGGCAGAGAATTTCAGCCGTGCCGCGCAATCGCTGCACCTGACGCCACAGGCTGTGAGTCTGCAAATATCACAGCTCGAATCGTGGTTGGGCGTGCGCCTGTTCCACCGCTCCACGCGCCGCATGGCATTGACGGAAGACGGCCGTGTGTTCTATGAACGTTGCCGCGTCGGTCTTCAGTCGATCGACCAGGGCGAGCGTGAATTGCGCGACCGCGCAAGCGGCATCACCGGCTCGATCAAGGTGGCCTCAAGCCTGAGTCTCGGGCAGTTGCTGGTGGCGCCACTGCTGGCACAGTTCAATGAAAGCTATCCCGATATCCGCATCGAACTCGTGACGCAGAACCCCTGGCCCGACACGGTGGACCTGGGCATGGACATCGGTGTGATCGGCGGACCACTGCTCAACGTATCGCTGGTCGCGCGCAGAGTCGGGCGCTTCACTCACATGCTCTGCGCTGCGCCTGCCTATCTGGCCGCCAAGGGGACACCCAAGAGCCCGCAGGAACTGCTGCAGCACTGCTGCATCGGCCTGAGGCACCCACGCACCAACCGCATCTGGCCCTGGACCTTTCAATCGGCGCGCCGGCAGACGATGCTGGAGCCGCCGTTCTCCTTCATCACGCAGGACCCTGCCGTACAGCGGCAGCTCGTGCTGCAGGGGGCTGGCATCGGCCAACTGACAGATTACTTTGCGCGACCTCTCATAGCCAGCGGAGCGCTGGTAGAGCTCCCCCTTGGCTACAGCGGCCCTCGTCTCGACGTGCATGTTTTCATTCCCCAGCGCGAACACACGCCCCGGCGCATCAAGTTGCTCAATGATTTCCTCTATGAAAGGCTCAAGCAGTTCTTTCACAGCTAAAACAGCTAAAAGACGAAGGATAGAGGGGCCCTGGTCAATAGCGAGGGCCGCAGATGCAGGAGTGGGAGTACACCAGAATAGGCACCTGGCGCATTAATGCTGTGCACGCAAATGGTGAGTTCGGGCATGTTCCCCCGCTGCGAAACTCACGCGAGCTGGACCCCTCTCCAGCCACCCGACAGGCGAGCCTGCCAGCTGTCCACGTGGTGCGTGGCAATCCAAACCTGGTTCAGCCTGTGGCTGGCAGCAGATCAAGATCTGGTGCAGGCAGGGTGGTTTGCAGCGATCCCTTTCAGGGCTTCGGGAGGCTGGACTTTCCGAAGGAACATGGTCTTTCTTGATGCCTTCGAAAAGCAAATTGCTCACAAGCGGGCCTGCAGGGGTTTGCTACATTGAGCCCATGAAACATGCTTCAAGCCTGGCAGGGATGATGATTGTGGTGGCGGCAGCCGGTGGCTGCGCGCAATCGGTTTCCGTCAATTTTGGCAACCCCTCGGAAGCCAACTGCAAAAAGCAGGGCGGCGTGCTGCGCACCGAAAAGGGGACGGATGCTGATCGAAATACCTGCGTGCTGCCTGACGGCTCTGCTTTTGAGGAATGGGTCCAGCACGCGCGGCAGCCGCCCGCGAAATAGGTCTAGGCCCAGACCTGGCTTCAGGCAGTGGCAGGACGCTGCTCAGGCCAGAGCTGCCTTGATGCCGCGAGGCCTGGCAGGCGTGGAAGCTGGCTTCAATCGCGCAGCATCACGGAGTGCTCGAAATTTTCCGATATGGCCTGAGTGCCGTCGTCAAAGACCAGTACGCGCTCGGGCCAGCGCATGGCGGCGAGCTTGCTGCGCTGCACGGGGTTGTCGCCGCGCAGGCGGTCCAGCCAGCGCGCTCCTACCGAATAGTCCACGCAGAACACATTGCCGCGCAGGCCGTGCCATGACAGCGGGGGTGTTGCGCCAAACAGGTTTTCAAACTGCGAGCCATGCGCCGGTGCGTCAGCCGGGCGCAGGCGGCGCCAATAGTGGCCGACGATGACGGCGGGCGCTTCTTCATATTCATTCCACCAGCCCACGCGTTCGACAAAACGCCATTTGCCGCCCGCGTAAAAGGGGTTGCGGCATTCGCGCTCCACGCCGGCCGTCAGCACCTTCAAAGGGTTGACCATGGCCTTGTTGAGTTCGTTCTCGCTGTGCGCTTGCAAAAAGGGTGGCTCGTGGCGATAGTCTTCCAGGCTGTAGGGCCAGCTCAGTTCTTCCTGGCGCATGCGTTCGGCCACGCATTGAGCGACGGACTGTTCTTCGGCAATTGTCTCGAAGTGGTCGTAGGCGGCGCGTGCGCTGCCACTGGGCAGCTGGCGAATCATGGCGATCTGTTCGGGCCTCCAGGCGGCGTGAACAATGCGCAGATCCTCACGCTCCAGTGCGATCGGCAACTGGCCGAGCCGCTCGAGCATGGCGGGAATCTGCTCGGCCGGCATGCGTGCAAAAGGCGCGTACTTGGGCTGGTCGGAGTCGATGCGGCTGTCGAAGAACCAGCCCGAGCCATCCTTGGCATCTTCGCGCAGCAGATTGATTTCGTGGTTGCCCAGCACCGCATGGGCCGTGCCCGAGGCCAGCATGGCGCCGACCAGCGCGAGCACGGAAGGGCTGTCCGGCCCGCGGTCGCAGAAGTCGCCGACAAACACCAGTCGCCGTCCTTCGGGGTGATTGCCCTGCAGGTCGTAGCCCAGATGGCCCAGCAATTGCACCAGCGCGGCATATTCGCCGTGGATATCGCCGACGATATCGAGGGCGCCAGGAGGCAGGGGCTGGACTAGGCTCATGATGAAGGGCGATAGGCTTGCGGGTTTGGAGGGCTCAGGCTGCAGCAGGCTGCCTTGCCATTGTCATACGGCAGTCATGCAATGAAGCTGACAATTGTTGCAACGCAACACCGCGAAGGCAAGAGAGTTTTGTCTCTTGCCAGACTGCTGGCCGCCCCGTGCGGATGCGATCCCGCACGGCACGAGACAAGGGTCAGCCCCGGCGCTCGAAGCGCACAAAGCAGTAGGGCAGGCCATTGGCGGAGACATGCTCGCTGCGGCTCACGGCTTGCCACTGCTCGCCCAGCTCGGGGGCAAAGGCATCGCCTTCGAAGTCGCGGCCGATTTCGGTCACTTCCACGGCATCGGCCAGCGGCAGAGCCTGGGCATAGATTTGCGCGCCGCCGATGACCCAGACGTCTTGCGAGAGCTTGTGGCCCAGCTCTAGCGCTTCTGACAGGCTGGCAGCGCGCAGGACCTGATCGGATGCCGGCTCGGCTTGCCAGTCGGCCTGGCGGGTGACGACGATATTGCTGCGGCCCGGCAGGGGACGAAAGCGCGGCGGCAGCGAGTCCCAGGTCTTGCGGCCCATGATGACGGCGCAGCCCCGGGTCAGTTCCTTGAAATGCGCCATGTCTTCGGGCAGATGCCAGGGCATGGTGTTGTCCTTGCCGATGACGCCGTTGGCTGCGCGTGCGTAAATGAGTTGAATGGCCATAGCTATCAATAAAGAAGCTGCTGGCGCTTGTTATTCATGGATTTCAGATGTGAAAGTATCTGAAATCGCAGGATGGCAAGCGCAAGCAGCTTTGATTTTTATAGTGATCCGGAGGGCGCAGCTCAGACCGCCACAGGCGCCTTGATGCCGGCATGGTGCTGATAGTCCAGCACTTCGAAGTCTTCGTACTCGTAGTCGAAGATGGATGCGGGCTTGCGCTTGATGTTCAGCGTCGGATAGGCGAAGGGCTGTCGAGACAGCTGGGTCTGCACCTGCTCGAAGTGGTTGTTGTAGATATGGCAGTCGCCGCCGGTCCAGATGAAGTCGCCCACTTCCAGGCCGCATTGCTGGGCCAGCATATGGGTCAGCAGCGCATAGCTGGCGATGTTGAAGGGCACGCCCAGGAAGATGTCGGCGCTGCGCTGGTAGAGCTGGCAGCTGAGCTTGCCGTCGGCCACATAGAACTGGAAGAAGGAGTGGCAGGGCATGAGCGCCATCTGGTCCAGCTCGGCCACGTTCCAGGCGCTGACGATGATGCGGCGGCTGTCGGGATTGCTCTTGAGCTGCTTGACGACTTCGGCAATCTGGTCGACATGCGTGCCGTCGGCCTTGGGCCAGCTGCGCCATTGCACGCCATACACCGGGCCCAGGTCGCCGGTTTGCTTGTCGGCCCACTCGTCCCAGATGGTGCAGCCGCGTTCCTGCAGCCACTTCACATTGCTGTCGCCGCGCAGAAACCACAGCAGCTCCAGAATGATGGATTTCAGGTGCACCTTCTTGGTGGTGACCAGGGGGAAGCCTTCATTGAGGTTGAAGCGCATCTGGTAGCCGAAAACGCTGCGCGTGCCCGTGCCCGTGCGGTCGGTCTTGGACGCGCCGTGCTCGTACACATGGCGCATAAAGGTTTCGTACTGGCAGCGCACGGGGCGCAGGGTGCAGGTGCTGGAGTTCATGGTGCAAAAAGCGGTCAAAGACTGGCAAAGACTGGCTGTGCTGGCAGCGTACACAAGGTGCCGCAGCTCTTGAAGAGGGTGGGCCCCGAGGGCCGCGATAGCCGAAGTGTGCCACGTGCCGGAGCATGCCGAGTTGCCCGCTGTCAATGACCCGTCCTGCGGCCCTGTCAGTCTCAAATCTGCCGCAGCTGGCTTCACAATGTCATGGAAAACAACCGAGCCGAACAAGGAGAGTGAGTTCATGTCACGCAATTTTGTGAGCACTGCGGCTGTTGCGCTGGCGATTGCGGCCTTGATGGCTGCCTGCGACAAGACCAAGGCACCATCTCCCACCGCCGCTGCAGCGGATGCCCGGGCAGCGGCCGCTGCGGCTGCCGCCCCGCCCGATGCCATGCCCCAGACCCAAGAGTCCGCTGCCACGGCGCAGATCGAGGAGGCGGCCACGGTCTCCATCGAGGAAGTACGCGTTCCCCATGTGGTCAAGGACGGCGAGCCAAGCCTGGACAGCCTCAAGCCGCTGCAGGGCAAGTACCGCTGGGATGGCGTGGACTATGTGAAGGACGGCGTGCTGGCCCAGCGGCTGAAGACGCTGATGGGCGGCAGTCAGTACGAGACGCTGCTCAAGAATCTGCAGGCCCTGGGCCCGCTGGAGCCCTCTGCAGGGCTGCTCTATGTGATGGGAAATCGCCAGCATCAAGGGGGCGAGGAAATGGCAGCCGTGGTGATTGATCCTGTGCGCAACGGCTTGCGTGTCTGGTTGCTCAGCGAGGGCAGGCAGACCGTGTTCACCGATGTGGATGGCGCAGACATCCCCTGGCCCAGCGCGGTTGAGAACATGCTGCGCAATATCGTGGCCTCTCGCTAAAGCCCTGGTCAATGCAAAAAGCCCTGCACAGCAATGCAGGGCTTTTTTGTCGGCGATGCCAGGATCAGCCGCGCGTCAGCACCACGCCGGGGTTCATGAGGCCCTGGGGATCCAGCGCATTCTTGATGGCGCGCATCATCTGCAGCGCAACGGGGGACTGGTATTTTTCGAGCTTGTCCGTCTTGAGTGCGCCCACGCCATGTTCGGCCGAGAACGAGCCGCCGAAGGCGTCCACGGCCTCGTAGACCAGATGGTTGACCAGGGCTTCCTTGTCGCGCAGAAAGGCCTTGCCGTCCTCGCCCTCGGGTACTTGCACGTTGTAGTGCAGATTGCCGTCGCCCAGATGGCCGAAGTTGACCAGACGCACGCCGGGAATCTCGCGCTTGAGCACGGCGTCGGCATGCTCGACAAATGCCGGAATGCGCGAGGCTGCGACCGAGATATCGTGCTTGATGTTCAGGCCTTCCTCGGCCTGGGCCAGAGGAATGCTCTCGCGGATATGCCACAGGTCATGGGCCTGGGTCAGGCTCTCCGCCACCACGGCGTTGACCACGCAGCCGTCCTCAAAGGCCAGCTCCAGCAAGTGCTCGAAGCGCAGGCGCGCATGCTGCTCGGACTCGCTGTCGCTGTTCTCCAGCAGCACGCAATAAGGGGCTTCGTCGCCCATGTCGGCAAAGGGCACGCGCAGCTGCGGCATGTGCTTGACGACCAGGCTCAGTGCGAACTGGCCCATGACTTCAAAGCCCGTGAGTCCCGCACCCAGGTGCTGGTGCGCGAGGCCCAGCAGGCGCACGGCGGCTTCCATGGAGGGCACGGCGGCAAAGGCCGTGAGCTGGGCGGCCGGCTGCGGGAACAGCTTCATGGTGGCGGCGGTGATGATGCCCAGCGTGCCTTCGCTGCCGATGAACAGATCGCGCAGGTCATAGCCGGTGTTGTCCTTGCGCAGGCCCTTGAGGCCGTCCCAGATTTCGCCCTGAGGCGTCACCACTTCCAGGCCCAGGCACAGATCGCGGGTGTTGCCATAGCGCACCACCTGTGTGCCGCCCGCGTTGGTGCCCAGATTGCCGCCGATCGTGCAACTGCCTTCGGCGGCCAGCGACAGCGGGAACAGCAGGCCTTGCTGATCGGCCAGCTCCTGCAGGTTCTGCAAAATGCAGCCGGCTTCGACGGTGAAGGTCAGATTGTCCTTGTCGATATGGCGCACGGCGTTCAGGCGCGTCAGGCTGAGCACGACCTGCCGGCCGCTGTCGTCGGGGGTGGAGCCTACGGAAAGCCCGGTATTGCCGCCCTGGGGCACGATCTGCACGCCGGCTGCGGCGCAGGCCTTGACCACGCCGGCCACTTCGGCCGTGTTGCCGGGGCGTACCACGGCCAGGGACTTGCCGTGCACGCGCTTGCGCCAGTCCTGTTCGTAGGCGCTGAGGTCGCCGTCGGTCAGCACATGGGGAGCGCCCACAATCTGGCGCAGGGATTCAAGCAAAGCGGTGGAAGTCATGACAAGCAGGCCGCAGCAGGGGCGGCAGAGAGGGAGTACAGACGGAAATCCTAAGCCACGCACGGGGCGGCTGCAGGAAAACCATGAAGCTGCAAGCGTAGAGCATGGCAGACTACGGGACAATCGAAATAAATTGCTTGGTTATGCCAGTTTTTCCGAATAATGTCAGCCTGCGCCAATTGCGTGCCTTTGACGAGGTGGCGCGCCAGGGCGCGTTTGCCCCCGCGGCACGCGAGCTGTGCCTGACGCAGTCGGCCCTGTCCGAATCCATTCGCCAGCTGGAAGAGGCCCTGGGTCTGCGGCTGTTTGACCGCACCACGCGAACCGTGGGGCTGACGGCTGCCGGCCAGGCCTTTTTGCTCGATGTGCGCCAGGCCTTCGAGACCCTGGAGCAGGGCTTTCAGAACCTGGGCGATCTGGCCGCACTGCGCCGCGGCAAGGTGCGTATTGCTGCCGCTCCGTCGGTGCTGGCGGTGCTGCTGCTGCCGGTGCTGCCGGCCTTGCGCACCCGTCATCCGGGCATCGAGGTAGACCTGATCGAGGACAGCGCAGAGGGCATCGCCCAGCGTGTGCAGGCCGGCAGTGTGGATTTCGGCGTGGGAGCGGCACACCCGGCCGGCGGCGATTTGCTGACCCAGCCGCTGATCAGCGATGCCATGGGACTGGTGGCCAGGCTCGATGAACCTCTGCTGCAGGCGGGGCGGCTGACGGCGGCCGATCTGGCCCGGTTGCCCCATCTGGCTTTTGTGGGCCTGACCACCGATACCGCCATCAGCCAGCTGCTGGCTTCGGCCCCGGGCATGCCGCAGAACCTGCTGCAGACACCGCTGCGCCTGTCCAATCCGCAATTGCTGTTCGAGGCCGTGAGTCTGGGCCTGGGCGTCAGCATCGTTCCGGCGCTGACGGCGCGCCACCCTTCGCTGGGTCTGCAGGGCGATCTGGGCTTTCGCCTGCTGGACGAGCCGCGCATTCTGCGCCGCACGCTGCTGATTCAGCGCCCGCGCCGTGCGCTGTCGCCGGCCGCGCAGCTGCTGTTCGATGCGCTGGCGGCGCAGGTACGGACGCTGGCGCAGTTCGAAGGCATCATGCCTGATTGAGCCGGGCCGCCTTGACGGCACGCTGGCGCAGGCGCACATGTGCTGCGCAGGCGATGAAGAGCAGCACGCACAGCGCCACCTCTGCCAGCGCCAGCCAGCGGCTGGGCGCGGCATCGCTCCAGGCCCGCACCACGCCTTCGGTGAAGTAGAGCCACACCAGCAGACTGAGCCAGCGATAGGTGTACATGCGGCGCTTGAGCAGGCCGATCACGGCGAACGCCAGCGGCAGGGCCTTGAGAAACAGCCAGGTGCCGCCCTCGCGCAGCGGTGCCAGCCACAACTCCCAGGCCACGCACAGCAGCATCAGTGCCAGCAGGCTGCCCACGGCCAGCCAGCGCGTGGCGGCCACATCGGAGCCGGGCTGCTGGATTGGTGAAGAAGTGTTTTCGGCGGCTTGGGGCGAGAGGGCGTCGGTCATAGCAGTGGCATCATATCGGTCATGCCAGCTCTGTTTGAATCCGGTCGTTTTGTTTTGCGTTCTGCGCTTGATGTTGCGCAGCACCCGTCCTCCTTTTGCGTTCGTGAAGGAGTGCCGTCATGAAGAAAAACGAGCGTGCCGGCTTTTGGGCTGCGTTGGAAGGCAAGGCGCAGCAAGCCAGGCCGGTGACGGAAGATCGGGACCGTGTGGTATCGCCGGCGTCGACAGCCGCAACTGCTGCCGCGAACGTTGCCGCCGAGCCCAGACAGGTAGAGCAGCGCCAGGAACCCAGCCTCGATGGTCCGGGCCTACCGCTGGAGCCAGTGTTCGAACCCTTGCCCGATCTTGGCAACGATCTGGCTCGGCACGAACCCGTGCCAGCTCCTGCCGCGACGCCTGCGGCGGCATTCAGCACGGCAGCTCAGGGCTGGACCAGCTATTCCACGCCGAATACGACGCCAGCTCAGGAACAGAAAGCGGTGCATGCTTGCGTTTCAGGAGTGACCGACAGTCCTGACGACAGCTCGCAGCGCGTTGCCGAGAGCCCGCGCAGCAGCAGACTCGACAAGGCCAGGGCGCTGGCGGCTAGCTGCAAGGATCTGGCCGGGCGTATCCCCAAGCCCCAGATGCCCAGCCAGCAGGAGCTCAGGACTGAGCTGCGCCGCAGAAGCCGCCGTGCGCAGCAGCGCCTGCGTACCTTCCCCTGGCACAACACGGCCCAGGTGCTGCTGGCGCGCTTCAAGGAAGACCGCCTGGGCGTGACGGCCAGCAGTCTTACTTTCACATCGCTGCTGGCGCTGGTGCCATTTTTTACCGTGGCGCTGGCCTTGTTCACGGCCTTCCCGATCTTTGGCAAGGCGCAGAAGGTGCTGGAGCGCTGGCTGATGGACAGCCTTATTCCCGAGACCATTGCGCGCCAGGTGCTGGGCTATCTCACGCAGTTTGCCTCCAAGGCCAGCCAGCTGGGCCTGGTCGGCTTTTCCATACTGATGGTCACGGCGATTGCGCTGATCCTGACCATAGACCGTACGCTCAACAACATCTGGCGCGTGCGCCAGCTCAGGCCGCTGGGCCAGCGCGTGTTGATCTACTGGGCCGCCATCACGCTGGGGCCGCTGCTGCTGGGTCTGAGCCTGGTGCTGTCGTCCTATGTGATGTCGGCCTCCAAGGGCATGGTCAATGCGCTGCCCGGCAGCCTGCGCTTTGTCTTTGATTCCATAGAGTTCGTGGTGCTGGCCGCTGGCATGGCCGGGCTCTACCACTATGTGCCCAACACGCCGGTGCGCTGGCGCCATGCCTTGGTGGGGGGCGTGTTTGTGGCCGTGTTCATGGAAGTGGCCAAGAAGGTGCTGGGCCTGTATCTGTCGTCCGTGCCGACCTACTCGGTGATCTACGGCGCGTTTGCCACGCTGCCCATCTTGCTGATCTGGATGTATGTGGCCTGGAGCATTGTGCTGCTGGGGGCTCTGGTCACGGCCTATCTGCCCACGGTGCTTGCCGGGGTGGAACGGCTGACAGGACATCGGGGCTGGCAGTTCGAGCTGGCCGTCGAGGTGCTGCAATGCCTGGCCAAGGAGCGCGAGCTGCCGCACAAGGGCCTGTATGTGCACCAGCTTTCGCGGCGCCTGCGCGTGGAAGCCTCCCAGATTCAACCCGTGCTGCAGGCGCTGGCCAAGCTGGACTGGGTCGGGGCCGTGCAGCCGCCCGATGCCTATGTGTCGCTTGAGAGCACCGAGCCGCGCTATGTGCTGCTGGTCGATCCGCATGCCACGCGGGTCGAGCCCCTGGTGCAGAGCCTGTTGCTCGAACCCTCAGAGGCCGTGCGGCCGCTGTGGCAGCGTGCCCAGCTCGATTCCATGACCGTGGCCGAACTGATTGCCGCGCCTGGAGGAAATATTCATAGAGTTTGATGGCTGTGGCGGATATCTATGAATATCTGCGCTCAAGATCGGGCCGCCGATTCGCTGCCTGCAAAGCAGGCCAGCGGGCGCGCTTCAGAGGGGGGAGTGGCACTACATCTTGATGCGGCCCAGCAAGATGTCGCGCCACATCATCCAGTCGCCGAGAAAGCTGTAGAGCGGACGCTTGAAGCTGGCGGGCTTGTTTTTCTCAAAGCCGAAATGCCCCACCCAGGCAAAGGCATAGCCGCAGATCAGGCCTGCGAGCAAATACCACCAGTCGCCCGTCAAAAACAGCGCCAGCAGGAACACCAGCGACAGGCTGGTGCCGATGAAGTGCAGCCGTCTGCAGGTGGCGTTGCTGTGCTCGCCCAGGTAGAAGGGGTAGAACTCGGCAAAGCTCTTGAACTGGCGCGGGTCCACGCTGGCTTTGACAGCGTCGTCCGGTTCTGAGGTCGTGGTCTGTGACATGGCGAACCCCGGTGAAGTTGATGCTGTTTTTATACTGCCGACAGCATGGTCAGGCCAGCGGGTTAGCGAGTGCTGGCAATTTGCTGCCGGAGGTCTTCGTCACCTGAACGACAGGCTATATACGGTAAGACTGCGCAAAATCGGCCAGATTCGTCATCTTTGCGGCCACTCCAGCTTCTGGCTAGGCTGCCATGAGCGTTCTCTTGCTAAGGTGACCGTGCACCTCATCGCCATTCAACTCAGACCCTGCCCATGTTTGACGACACCATGCCGCCCGTTGTGATCAGCTCCAGTGAAACCCGTGTTCAGGCGCCCGACGGGCAGCTCCATGTCAAACGCTGGCAAGCGCAGGGCGGGGCGGCCAAGGCGCCGCTGGTGCTGATGCACGACTCTCTGGGCAGCGTGGATCTGTGGCGCGAATTTCCCGCGCAGCTGGCCGCGGCCACCGGGCGTGAAGTCATTGCCTATGACCGCCTGGGCTTCGGTCATTCGGACCCCAATCCGCATCGGCTTCAACCCAGTTTTGTGGAAAGCGAGGTCGAGGCCGGCTTCACGCCGCTTCATCAGGCGCTGGGCCTGGGCGATTTCGTGATGCTGGGACACAGCGTGGGCGGCGGCATGGCGGCCATGGTGGCAGCTGCGTATGGACGGCAATGCCAGGCGTTGATTACCGAATCGGCCCAGAGCTTTGTCGAAGACCGCACCTTGCAGGGCATCAGGGCGGCGCGCGACAACTTTGCCCAGCCCGGCCAACTGGAGCGGCTTGCCCGCTACCATGGCGACAAGGCGGCCTGGGTGCTGTCAGCCTGGGTGGACACCTGGCTGAGCCCACCTTTCGCGCATTACCGGCTGGATGCGGCCTTGAAAAAGGTGCATTGCCCGGTGCTGGCGATCCACGGCGAGCTTGATGAATTCGGCTCCCTCGTGCATCCGGAGAACATCTGCACCTGGGCGCAGGGCCCTTGCGAAGCGGAAATCATTGCCGGCGGCGGCCATGTGCCGCACCGCGAGCTGCCTGATCGCATCAGCAGCCGCATCGCCGGTTTTCTGTCAAGAATCGCCTGACTCTGTTTGAGCCAGGCGCCCGCGGGCGTAGTCGACCAGATCGGCCGGGTAGTGCGGGCTGCTGCGCAAAGCGCTGTCATCCCAGCCATAGAGCACGGCCAAGGCGGCCACCTCCAGTGCCCAGTAGCCCGTGCCCAGCCACGGACTGCCTTTCTTCTGCTGCTTGGGCGAGAGCTTGAGAAACTCCTGGTACTGGGTTTGCAGGTAGGGCAGCAGCGGGTCAGGCAGGGCTTCGAGCTGTTCAAAAAAAGGCTTCATGGCGCCGTAAGGGCGTTTGTGGAAAAGCTCCTCGCTGACCTGCTGCAACTGCAGACCGCCTGCGCACAGATAATCCAGCAGCTGGTCCGTATCGAAGGCCAGCACATGCTCATCAATCGCCGGTACGTCATCCTGTGCATCCAGCAGTGTGGCCAGCGACAGCAGGGTCACGGCAACAGCGTAGTCGTCAGCGCGTGTGTTGATGGGCGCACCTACGCCATAGTCCTCGCCAGTCTCCTGCGCCATGCTGGCGCGCGCATGCTCGGCCACCGAGGCGGCATCAATCCACAGCGCGGTCACTTCCTGGTAGATGGGGCGCAGCACATCGCCGTTCAGGCCCAGATCGATACCATAGATCAGCAGCCAGCGCGCCTGCTCGCCCGCTTCCTTCCATTTCCAGTAGTTCTCCAGCGCGGCATGTGCCTGGAAATCCTGGTGAGCTTTATAGCTATCGCTGTTGGCAAAGCGCTTGAGCGCGCTCAGTGCTTCCTTCCAGTCGGCTTTTTTATCGCTCAGATTGAGATTGCGCCGGGGCTGCAAACCGGTCAGTGAAATCTTGGCCCATTCGGCGCAGGCGGCAGCCAGTTGGCCGTGGTGCTGGAAGGTTTGGCTCATGGCCCAAGCTTAATGGCTCATGCAGCCAGAAAATCCCGAATCGCAAACAGCGTCGCGTCGGGCGACTCCGTCATCTGGTTGTGGCCGTTGGGAATGATCTGCACGCTCACCGTTTTGCCCGCGCCTTTGGCGGCTTCTATCAAGCCTTTTGCAGCCTTGGGTGGTGTCATCTGGTCTTGCTCGCCCAGCAAAAACAGAAGCGGGCAGCTGACCTGCGTCATGGCCGCTTCGCCGCCCGCATAGCTGTCACAGGCCTTGAAGCCTGCATGCAGCAGATTCGTGTGAGCATTGCTGGCCAGCACGCGGCGGCCCAGGGCCACGCCGGCGCCAAACACCCAGCTGCCTGCGCCATTGGGCGGTGCCAGCGTGGCGCGCGAGAAGGTGTTGACCATCTGGATGGCTTTCTCGGGCGTATTCAGGGCCGACTCCAGCAGCGCGGGCGAGACCTTCATGGGAAAGGCCGTGCCCACCAGCAGCAGATGGCTGATGCGGTTATTTAGCCTGGCCGCGGTCTCCATGGCAATCAGGCTGCCCCAGCTATGGCCGATCAGCGCAGCTTGCTGCAGGTTTGCCGCATCCATCAGCGCGCCTATGAAGCCTGCAGCCTCCTCGACGGATTCCGGTGCTTGGCCGCCGCTTTTGCAATGGCCAGGCAAATCGATGGCCAGCACGTTCCAGCCGTGATTGGCCATATAGCGGCTTTGCAGAGCCCAGACGCTGTGATCGCAGAGCACGCCGTGGATGAAAATGGCCGTGGGCTTGGCCGCGTCGAAAGCCTTGCCGCCGGTGTAGGCGTAGATGTCTGCGCCTTGCACATTGATTTGCATGTTTGTCTCCGGTTCTGTTCTTTGTGATTCAGCAGTGTTCATTAAGCCATTGCTGAGCCAGCTCGCGTATGTCGTCGCTGGCATCGTGTTCAGCGGCATGCTCAATCGTGGCGCGCTGCGCTGCGCTGGCTTGTTTCCAATACCGCAGGCCCAGCATGGCCTGATAACGTACGTTTTCGTTGCGGTCGTGACTCAGGGCTTGTGCCAGTACAGGAGTGATGCGCCTGCCCGCGGCGGCCCCAAGGCTTCGCTCTCCCATGATGCAAGCCGCATGAACGCGCACCAGAGCGTGAACGGACTGCAGAGCGAGCAGGGCTTGCTCCAAATCCTCAACCCGAAGGCTGCAATAACCGGTTCCGGGTGATAGCTCTTCATTCAGCGCCTGGGTCAAGGCCGGATGCTTGAGGTCGAGCGCCCGCTCCAGCGGCGCATAGTCAAGGTGCAGGGCCGTGGTGCCTGGCTTGCTGTTCCAGGAACGGTAGGGATAGGCAATGCCTTGCGCGATTCTGTCCACAGGCACGGCCGTGGTGCCTATTTGCTGCTGCAGCCATTCCTGGTCACCTAACGACCCCAAGGCACTGGCGCACCAGCCTCGCTCGCTTTCTTCCCGGGTGCTGCGGATGGGGGCCTGAACCTGCTGACGCAGTGCAGTCAGTACCTGTTCGTCTCGGTAAGCTATCTGGGCCAGCAACATGGCCGCGCGCCACTGTTTGCCAGGCCGATTCAGCATGGGCAGCAGCGCATGGGCCACCTGGCTGTGATTCATGACAAGCAGCGCAGTCTCGGCCTCTTCCCCCAGCAATTGCGCCTCTTTTGGGCTCAGTCCCGGTTCCGGGCACCCGATACCTTCAAGACAGCTCAGATGGTATTGCAGCTGTTGAGCGGGGGAGAGCGCGGCAACTCTGGCGCGTCTTTGCGCTTGCTGGTCATGGCCGGGAAACAATGCAAGAAAGCGTGCCTCCCCCATGCTCTCGCGTGCCATGGCTTCGCATTCCTGAGTGTCTTCCACATAGATCAGCACCGCAAACTCTGGAGTGAGCTGGCCGGACCAGGGCGATTTTTGGCAGGCTTTGGTCAGTTGCTTGCAGATGCGGATCAGCGCCTTGATCAGCTGCGCCTCGGTACGCAACCAGTGGGCAGGCGTGCTTTTATTGGCCTCGGCCAGCAAGGCTTGTTCCAGTTGCTCCAACTCCTGAGAGTCCGAGGCTGAATCCAGCTCCTCCCATTCCCAATCCGGCGGGTTCCAGCGCAGAGTGCCCAACTGGCCGGTATCCAGGTCGAATTCGGACAAGCGACCCTGCGGCTCGGGGGCATTCACCATTTGTGAATAAGCCTGCTCGCTATTGGCAGACAGCGTGGGTAGGTAAATGGGGCCGTCCTCCTCGCGGTACAGGCCGTTCAGTGCCAGTGCGTAGATGCTTTCTTGAGGGTTCGCGGCCAGGAACGCCTGAGCATCTTGCCAGTAGATGCTGAATAAAGTCTGTTCAAACTGCTTCCAGTCCAGCGATGCAGAAGTTGTGGCAACCATGTTTGTTCAGGTCTCTCAGGCTGCTTTCTCGGCCGCCTTCAGCGCGCGCTTGAGGTCGTCGATCAGGTCGTCGGCGTCTTCCAGGCCGATCGACAGGCGGATCGTTCCCTGGCCTATGCCGGCCTGGGCCAGGGCCTCGTCGCTCATGCGGAAATGCGTGGTGCTGGCAGGGTGGATCACCAGCGAGCGGCAGTCGCCCACATTGGCCAGATGGCTGAAGACCTTCAGCGTTTCGATGAACTTCTTGCCCTGGTTGCGGTTGCCGGCAATGTCAAAGCTGAACACCGAGCCGGCGCCGCGCGGCAGCAGCTTCCTGGCCAGGGCGTGCGAGGCATGGGTCTCCAGCATGGGGTGGCCCACGCGGCTGACCAGCGGGTGGCTGGCGAGGAACTGCACCACTTTTTCGGTGTTGCGCATATGGCGCTCCATGCGCAGCGGCAGAGTCTCTATGCCTTGCAGGATCAGCCAGGCGCTGTGCGGGCTCATGCAGGCGCCGAAGTCACGCAGGCCTTCGCGGCGAGCGCGCAGCAAAAATGCACCCGTGGTGGACTCCTCGCTGAACACCATGTTGTGAAAGCCGTCATAGGGCTGGGTCAGCTCGGGAAAGCGCCCCGATTTTTCCCAGTCGAAGCTGCCGCCATCGACGACGATGCCGCCGATCACCGTGCCGTGGCCGGACAGGAACTTGGTGGCCGAGTGATAGACGATGTCCGCGCCATGCTCGAAAGGCTTGATCAGCCAGGGCGAGGTCAGCGTCGAGTCCACCAGCAGCGGCACGCCGGCTTCGTGGGCGATCTGGCTGACCGTGGGAATGTCCAGCACATCGAGTCCGGGGTTGCCCACGGTCTCGCCAAAGAACAGCTTGGTGTTGGGGCGCACCGCAGCCTTCCAGCCATCGATGTCGCCTGGCTTGACGAAGGTAGTCTCTATGCCGAAGCGCGCCAGCGTGTAGTGCAGCAGGTTCTGCGAGCCGCCATACAGGGCCGTGCTGGCCACGATATGGCTGCCCGCGCCCATCAGCGTGGCAATCGACAGGTGCAGCGCCGCCTGGCCGCTGGCCACGGCAATTGCGCCCACGCCGCCTTCCAGGGCCGAGACGCGTTGCTCGAGCACCGCGTTGGTGGGATTGGAGATGCGGCTGTAGACGTGGCCGGGGCGCTCCAGATTGAACAGGCTGGCCGCGTGGTCGCTGGATTCGAAGACAAAGGACGTCGTCAGATGGATGGGTACGGCACGTGCGCCGGTGGCGGGGTCGGGCTGGGCGCCTGCATGCAGGCTCAGGGTGTCAAAGCCGGGGTCAGAGTAGCCGGGCATGTTTTGTCTCCATGGCTGGTTTTGATCGACGCAATGTGTGATCGAGCACGCAATCAAATATCGATTTGGTCGGATAGACGAATGAATATGTGGAAATTCATATGTTTCGTCATTGATTTAGTTTTTCTCAATGCAAGCCATTGTGGGCTATATTTGTGCACGCACCTGCATTCTGTGCAAAGCGATGCCGCATGTGCTGACACATGCAGGACAAAAGCTGCCACAGCGTGCCAAACAGATTCGGAGAACAGCAATGAAAGTTAGTGACATCCTGCGCGTCAAAGGCAATACCCTGTACACGGTGTCGCCCGACGAAAGCCTGGCCGCGGCGGTGCAGGTGATGTCGGAGAAGGACATTGGCTCGCTGGTCGTGATGGATCACGGCGATGTGGTGGGCATGCTCACCTTCCGCGAAGTGATCCAGGGCTTTGTGAAGACCGGCGGCGTGGAGAACATCTCCGTGCGCGGCGCCATGGACGACTCGCCCATGACCTGCACCATGGAAACTGATATGGACGAGGTGCGCCGCATGATGCTGGACCGCCATGCGCGCTATATGCCCGTGATGGACAAGCGCATGCTGATGGGCGTGATCTCGCTGTACGACGTGGCCAAGGCCGTGGTGGACAGCCAGAACTTCGAGAACCGCATGCTCAAGGCCTATATCCGCGACTGGCCCGAAGGCGAGCGCCAGGGCGCCGAATAAGCCCGCTTTTGCTGCAGACCCCGCCGAGGCGGGGTTTTTCATGTCCAGCCTGATGTGCTCTGCAGGCGACGCAGCGCTGCCTTATGGCTGTCGGTCGGCTGGGCTGTGCGGGCTCTGCAATACAGTTGTTGGCGACTTTGCCTTGCGCAGACCCTTGAGTAGCAGCCCCACAAAGCACAGCACGGCGACACCCAGGCCCACCATCATGCCGATCACGGCCTTGCCGTAGCCGCAGGCATACTGGCCCGCGCAGCGCGACGGTGCAAATTCGAAGAACAGCAGACCGCCGACGCCGCCGATCACCACGGACACCAGGGCCGAGGCCAGAATAAACGCAAGTTTGAGCATGGTGAAAAGACTTTAGGCAGGACAGTGTGCAGCCGTCAATCATCACTTCAACGATAATCGGCAGCCTATGAGCGGCAATACCTTCGGCACAATTTTCACGGTCACCAATTTCGGTGAGTCCCACGGCCCGGCCATTGGCTGTGTGATTGACGGCTGCCCTCCGGGCATGGCCTTGAGCGAGGCGGACATCCAGCATGATCTGGATCGACGTCGCCCCGGCACCAGCAAGTTCGTCACCCAGCGCAACGAGCCCGATGCCGTGGAGATTCTCTCCGGCGTCTATGAAGGCAAGACCACGGGCACGCCGATTGCGCTGCTGATCCGCAACACCGACCAGCGCAGCAAGGATTACTCCAATATCGCACAGAGCTTTCGTCCCGGTCATGCCGACTATGCCTATTTCCAGAAGTATGGCATCCGCGATCCGCGCGGCGGCGGTCGCTCCTCGGCACGCCTGACGGCGCCCACCGTGGCCGCGGGTGCCGTGGCCAAGAAATGGCTCAAGGAAAAGTTCGGCACCGAGTTCCGCGCCTGCATGACCCAGATCGGCGAGCTGTCCATAGGCTTCGAGAGCTGGGAGCATGTGCCGAACAATCCCTTTTTTGCGCCTGTGGCCGATGTGAGCCGCTTCGAGGAATACATGGAGCAGCTGCGCAAGAGCGGCGATTCCTGCGGTGCGGCGCTGCGTGTGAACGCCAGCAATATGCCGGTCGGCCTGGGCCAGCCCCTGTATGACCGCCTGGACGCCGACATCGCCTACGCCATGATGGGTCTGAACGCCGTCAAGGCCGTGGAGATCGGCGCAGGCTTTGACAGCGTGGCCCAGCGTGGCACCACGCATGGCGATTCGCTGAGCCCCGAGGGTTTCCGCAGCAATAACGCGGGCGGTATCGTGGGCGGCATCAGCACCGGCCAGGATCTGGAAGTGCGCATCGGCATCAAGCCCACCAGCTCCATCATCACGCCGCGTGAGTCCATAGATGTGCACGGCCAGAGCACCGAAGTCATCACCAAGGGGCGCCACGACCCCTGCGTGGGTATCCGCGCCGCGCCGATTGCCGAGGCGCTGCTGGCGCTGGTGGTGATGGACCATGCGCTGCGCCACCGTGCGCAAAATGCCGATGTGGATTCCGGCCTGGCCCCGATTCCGGCATCGGCCGCCTGACATCGCCCAGACCTCTTTGTGCGTTAAAACCTCTGACTCAGGAGAGTCCGATGGTTTCAGCTGACAAAAAACCGGATCAACGCCAGCCTCGCGCCCTGTCGCCAGGCTGGCGTTGCGCTTTGCGCAATGCCTTCCGCCCCATGTGCGCTGGGCTGCTCGTGCTGGGTTTGAGTGCTTGCGGTGGCGGTGCGCTCAGGCCGGCCAGCATGGAGATCACCTTGCTGGGCTTCAATGACCTGCACGGCCATCTGGAGCCGCCCAGACTGGCCGTGACGGCCCAGAACGCGCAGGGGCAGAACATTGCCGTGCCCGCTGGCGGCGTGGCCTATATGGCCCGGGCCATCGCCCAGCGCCGCCAGGCCAGCCGCCATGTGGCGCTGGTCACGGCCGGGGACATGATAGGGGCCTCGCCCATGGTCTCTGCACTGTTTCTCGATGAGCCGACGATAGAAGTTCTTAACCTCATGCGGGTGGACTTCGCGGCCACCGGCAATCACGAATACGACCAGGGCGTGGCCGAGCTGCTGCGCATGCAGCATGGGGGCTGCGAGAAGTTCACCAGCAAGCAGCCATGCCAGATCAGCCAGCCCTTCAAGGGGGCGGAGTTCCCGTTTCTCGCGGCCAATACGCTGCGTGAAGACGGCCGGCCGCTGTTTCCTGCGACCGGGCTGAAGTTCTTCGAGCAGGACGGTCTGCGCATAGGCGTGGGCTTCATCGGCATGACACTCAGGAACACGCCGCATATGGTGCGCCCCAGCGGGGTCGAGGGGCTGACGTTTGCCGACGAGGCGCAGACGGCGAATGCGCTGATCCCGCAGCTGAGGGCGCAGGGCGCCGATGTGATCGTGGTGCTGATCCATGAGGGCGGGGCCACCACTTCGGGCCTGCAGGACGATAGCTGCCAAGGGCTGTCTGGCGCCATCGTGCCGATTCTGGAGCAGCTCTCCGGCGAGGTCGATGTGGTGATCTCCGGCCATACCCATCGCTCCTATATCTGCGATTACGCCAGGGTGAATGCCCGCAAGCCGTTCTTGCTGACCAGCGCGGGTCAGTACGGCACGCTGCTGACCGAAGTCAGACTGACGGTGGATGCGCGCACACGCCGCGTCAGCCGCAAATCGGCGCACCAGACCATCGTGCAGGGCGAGGCCTATCGCAGCGCTGCCGGTCTGGTGAGTCTGCAGCCCGAATTCCCGGTCCTTGATGCCGACGCCCCTGTTGCTGCATTGGTGGCGCGCTACAAGGCTGCGGCGCGGCCGCTGGCCGAGGCCGTTGCAGGGCAGCTGGCCGGGCCTGTCAGCCGCGTGCCGCAAGCCAATGGCGAAAGCGTGATGGGGCGCATCGTGGCCGACGCCATACTTGCGGCCACGCGCGATGTCGCCGCGGGCGGGGCACAGCTGGCCTTTGTGAACCCCGGCGGTGTGCGCGCCGACCTGCTGCCCGCGGCCGACGGCAGCGTGACTTATGGACAGTTGTTCAGCGTTCAGCCGTTCGGCAATACGCTGATGGTGATGAGTCTGACGGGCGAGCAGATTCGCCAGGCGCTGGAGCAGCAATTCGACAGTGGCAGCAACACCGTGAATGCGCCACGCATCCTGCAGGTCTCCGAGGGCTTTAGCTACCGCTTTGACCGTCGCCTGCCCGCGGGCCGGCGCGTGAGCGAGTTGCGCCTCAACGGCCGGTTGCTCAAGATGTCACAGCGCTACCGCGTGGGACTGCAGAGCTACCTGGGCAGTGGCGGCGACAATTTCAGCATTTTCACGCAAGGCATCGACGTGGTGGGCGGCATGCTGGATCTGGATGCACTGGCGGAGCATGTACACGAACAAAGCCGCAGCGGGCCGATGGCGCTACCTTTGAAGGAGCGTGTTACGCGTGTTCATTAAGGAGATCAGATAAAAACTTGTCTGATTTCCTTTTAGATCAGGCGCTAGATGCTCATTAGTTCATAGCTTATGCCTGCCATCAAGCGCGCAAAACAAAAGCCACCCAAGGGTGGCTTTTGGCATGGCAAGGCACGGCGGTCAGGGCTAGGGCTTTTTGGCGGCCTTGGCCTTGGGGCTGCGAACCTCATCCATGATGTTCTTGAAGTCGTCCACATCCTCGAAGCTGCGGTAGACGCTGGCAAAGCGGATATAGCCGACCTTGTCCAAGCCCTTGAGTTCATCCATCACCAACTCGCCGAGGCGGCTGGAATCGATTTCACGCTGGCCCAGATTGAGCAGCCTGTCCTCAATGCGCTCTATGGCGGCATCTATGAGTTCGGTGCTCACGGGACGCTTGCGCAGCGCGATCTGAAAAGAGCCTTGCAGCTTGGCGCGCTCGTATTCGATACGGCGGCCGTCTCTCTTGACCACGGTGGGAAAGCTGACCTCGGGGCGCTCGTAGGTCGTGAAGCGCTTGTCGCAGCCGCCGCAGCGGCGGCGGCGGCGGATGAAGCCCCCGTCCTCGGACTCGCGGGTCTCAACCACTTGCGTGTCCGGATGGTTGCAGAAGGGGCACTTCATGACAGCTCAGCGCAGCAGGATTTACTTGCTGTAGACAGGGAACTTGGCGGTCAGCTCGGCCACCTTGGCGCGCACGGCAGCCAGATTGGCTTCGTCTTCGGGCTTGTCCAGCACATCGGCCACCAGATTGGCGGTGATGCGGGCTTCTTCCTCGCCGAAACCACGGGTGGTCATGGCGGGCGTGCCGATACGGATGCCGCTGGTCACGAAAGGCTTTTCGGGGTCATTGGGGATGGCGTTCTTGTTCACTGTGATGTGAGCCAGACCCAGGGCCGCTTCGGCAGCCTTTCCGGTAATGCCCTTGGCGCGCAGGTCCACCAGCATCACGTGGCTTTCGGTGCGGCCGGAGACGATGCGCAGACCGCGCTCGGTCAGCGTTTCGGCAAACACCTTGGCATTCTTCACGACCTGTTCCTGGTAGGCCTTGAACTCGGGAGTCAGGGCTTCCTTGAATGCCACGGCCTTGCCGGCGATGACATGCATCAGGGGGCCGCCTTGCAGGCCGGGGAAGATGGCGCTGTTGATGGCCTTCTCGTGCTCGGCCTTCATCAGGATCACGCCGCCACGGGGGCCACGCAGGCTCTTGTGGGTGGTGGTGGTGACCACGTCGGCATGGGGCACGGGGTTGGGGTACACGCCTGCGGCAATCAGGCCGGCATAGTGGGCCATGTCCACCCAGAAGATGGCGCCGACTTCCTTGGCGATCTTGGCGAAGCGCTCGAAGTCGATGCGCAGGGCATAGGCGGAAGCGCCAGCCACGATGATGCGGGGCTTGTGCTCGCGGGCCAGCTCCTCGAGCTTGTCGTAGTCGATGGCTTCGTCGGCATTCAGACCGTAGGAGACGGCCTTGAACCATTTGCCGGACATGTTCAGCGCCATGCCGTGGGTCAGGTGACCGCCTTCGGCCAGGCTCATGCCCAGAATGGTGTCGCCTGGCTTGGCGAAAGCCATCAGCACAGCCTGGTTGGCCTGAGAGCCGGAATTGGGCTGCACGTTGGCGGCTTCGGCGCCAAAGATCTGCTTGATGCGGTCAATGGCCAGCTGTTCGACCACGTCCACATGCTCGCAGCCACCGTAGTAGCGCTTGCCGGGATAGCCTTCGGCGTACTTGTTGGTCAGCTGGGAGCCCTGGGCTTCCATCACTGCGGGCGAGCAGTAGTTCTCGCTGGCGATCAGCTCGATGTGCTCTTGCTGGCGATGGTTTTCAGCTTCAATAGCTGCAAACAGTTCGGGGTCGACTTTCGCGACGGTATCGGTGCGTTGAAACATGGCAGTCCTGTGAACTTAGAAATTCCCTTGAGGCCAAGGGCTGCCCAGGCGAACGGCTGAAACGCTTGCAGGCTGCAGTCGCTGCGACCCTGGGCGGTACGCTCCCCGGTGGTTCACAGACCTTGCAGTCTGCCGGATTCCACGTCAGCGGCAGAAAATTCTGCGCCTATCGCCAGTTGCGTACACCCGCTAGTGTAGCTGAGCTGGCATGGCTGAAGAACCTATGCCCGTTTTTCCCGCAGGACCTGGCCGGGGCATAAAAAAAGCTGGCCGGAGCCAGCTTGAGAAATGCAGGGGTCTGTCGCTTAGAGGTTGGAGTTGGCCAGTGCCACTTGCTGAGCGTGAGAGACCTTGGTGGCTTCGTCGGACTTGGCCGTCATCAGCGGGCTGGCCTGCAGGCCCACGCCCTGGCGCAGACGCTGGTGTTCGGCAAGCACCTTGGCCGCATAGCCGCCGTCCGAAGGAAGATTGGCTGCACCCACGTAATAGCGCAGGCCACCCTCGATGGAGCCGGCGCGGGCAATGCATTCCTTGAGCACCTTGACGCCGACCTTGAGATTGGTCACTGGGTCGAAGGCAGCGTGCTGGCCGCCAAAGCTTTCGTACTTGTCGGTGTGCACGGAAGTCATCACCTGCATCAGGCCCTGGGCACCGACCGAACTTTGGGCAAACGGGTTGAAGCTCGATTCAATGGCCATGATGGCCAGAATCAGCGTCGGATCCAGCTTGTTGGCTTTGCCCTGGACATAGGCTTCGCTGACCAGGGCGGCAATCGGCTCGGGCGCCACCCGGTATTTTTTGCTGAGCCAATAGGCCACAGCCGCCTGCTCCTTGGGCAGGTTCTTGGGGTTGACGGCCGTGGCGCGGTCGCTGGCGACGACGATGTTGGCGGAAGCAGGGGCTTCCTCCACTTCGGCGGCAGCCACCACGGTGCTGGCGGGCAGGCGTGTGTCGAGCCACTCGCGCAGCTCGGTTGCACCGGCCAGACGCAGGTCCGGACGAGAGATCAGAATCAGGGCCGAAATGGCCACGGCCAAGCCCAGCAGGGCGAAACCGTTGTGAGTAAGAGCAAGAAAACCGTGGGCCGTCTTATGGCCCAACGTTCGCGCAGAGGCGATTAATTTTCCTGACGCTGGCATAGCTTGTCCTTTCTTGGCTATCGCCCGAGGTCGCACCGGATCAATCTCGCGGTACAACCAGGACAACTGGCCGATGAGGTTTGCTGCGGGCCGATTAAAAGCGCCCCTTGGGGCGCCGATCGGTCTGCTCAGTCGTGAGGCAGCGGAAACAAAAAACGCTCATTTCGAGCGCTGGCGGATTCTAGAAGCGCCCTAAATATTCAGTCAACACTAACAAAAATACTTTTTAGATTTTAAAATTATATGAAAACTGTATGAATGTACAGCTTGCTCAAAAAATTACAGCAAAAAATCACGGATTCAAGAGGTGTATACGCTCACATCGTTTTATTTGTCATCAAGGCGAAATAAAGTGCAAAAAGCCTGGTAGCCCTACGCGAGCACAGATATAGTGAATCTGCCTGCACGTTGCAGGTGCTTGCCAAAGGAAAGGAAAAGCAAATTCCGCCGAGGCCTTTGATTCCATGGGCTGTTGGCACTTGCTCTTTATCTTCGCTTGAGGCACAAAAGGGAGCAATCGTTGCTTCCAGCGGCAAGGACCACACCCTCCTTGATCCGCGAAAAACGGCCCGGTCTGGTACCGGCCGTAAAGCCCGGAAGTCGGTTTCGCCACTTCCGGGCTTTGTCATTTCCGGCGTTGTCTTTTCTCTGCAGCGCATTGTTTGCATTTTTCGCGCTCATCTGCCTCTGGTCGGCATTCCTATAGCGCAAACTTCTCCCTGGAAACGCCTCTTGCCTCTGAAACGCCTCTTGCCTCTATCTATATATAGAGCGCAATCTAGATACACCAGGGTGCGCTCAAGGTACAGTGGTGTTCCGGGCGCGCGGCGGGTCCCGCCCCTGAGAGTCTTGGAAGGCTTTCAATCTCTGCATCAATAACAATTGCCCATGTCCTTGCTCACATCGAATCGCTGGCTTCGCCGGCTGATCTGGTCTGTTCTTGCTCTTTTGCTGTTATGGCTGCTGCTCTGGGCGGTAGTGCCCTGGGTGGCCAAAAGCCAGCTGGAAAAACGGGCTGCCGAGAAACTGGGGCGCGGCGTCCATGTGGGCAAGATCGAGTTTGCGCCCTGGGCCATGTCCATCACCCTGCATGAACTGGTGATCGATAAGGCTATAAAAAAAGTAGCTGAAACCGCTGGTGCAGAGAGCTCTGCGGCTCAGAAAGATCTGAAATCCGCCGCCGAGCCACAGCTGCAGATCAAGCGCATCTTCATCAATGCCAGCGCGCAGTCCTTGTTCAGGCTCGCTCCTGTGCTGGATGCGATCGAGGTCGATGCGCCGGTGGTGCGCCTGACGCAGCATTCACTGGGCAAGCTCGATATCGACGATGTGATTGCCAAGCTCTCCGAGCCCGATGACGAGGAGCCATCCAAGCCCCTGAGCTTTGCGCTCTACAACATTGCCTTGCGCGACGGCCGTATCGAGCTCAATGACGAGTTTGTGCAGCGCAAGCACGAGCTCAAGGACTTGCAGCTGAGCATTCCTTTCATCAGCAATCTGGCGTCCAAGCGCGAGATCAAGGTGCTGCCGCATCTGGCTTTCGATCTCAACGGCAGCAAGTTCGATACCTCGGGCGAGAGCACGCCGTTCACTGACACCCGCCAGACGGCGATGCAACTCAAATGGGAGCACATCGATCTGGCCCCTTATCTGGGCTATGTGCCTGCCAGCGTTCCCGTGCAGCCTCTGTCTGGCGTGCTGGACACGGATCTGCAGATCAGCTTCGAGCAAAAAGACCAGCCTGTGGTCAGCATCAGCGGCAAGCTGGCCTTGAGCAATGTCGCGGTGCAGGACCGCCAGAGCGCGCCGCTGCTGAACTTTGAGGCGCTGGAGGTGCAGCTCAAGAATGTTCAGCCTCTGCAGAACCAGATTGCGCTCGAATCGGTGCGCTGGGTCAAGCCCGAGGTTCATGCCAGCCGCAATGCGCAGGGCGTGATCAACTGGCTGGGGTTGAATGCGCCGTCCACTGCTGCAGCAGCGCCCGCCGAAAATGCAGAGCCTGAGTCTGATTCCTCCGACGCCAAGGCTTCGGTCCAGGCGGGCACCAAGGCCGAGGCGCCCGCCCAGTCCCTCGCAGTGAGCGTGAAACAGTTCGATATTGATAGCGCTACAGTGCATTGGAGGGATGCTGCTACAGGCGCGGCGCCTGCGGCGCTGACCCTGGCTCCTTTGATGCTGCAGGCCAAGAATCTGGCTTGGCCCATGAATGCGCCTTTGCAACTGACGGCCACTGCAGGTTTGCAAACGGCTGAGCAGGCCCGGGTGGAAGGGGCTGCCAGGCTGGCTGTGGATGGAGAAGCCACGGACAAGGCGGGCAAGCTCAATCTCAAGCTCGAGCAGTTGCCGCTGCAATGGGTGCAGCCCTATACGGAAGCGCATTTCAAGCCGCAGCTCAGCGCCATGCTCAATACCGATGCCCGGATTTCCTGGGGTGAGGGCGGAGTCGTGGCAGAGGTGGCCGAGCTGACTGCCGACAAGCTGCAGCTGCAGGACAAGCAGGCCCCTGTCAATATCGAACAGATCAAGGTCAGCGGCGTTCAGGTCGATCTTGCTGCCCGGCAGGTGCAGGTGGAGGCCATTGCCGTGCAGAAGCCGCAACTCGCGGCCCTGCGTGACGCACAAGGGCACTGGATGTACGAGCGTTGGTTGCCCGTGGCATCGCCTGCAGCCAGGCCGGCAACGCAGGGCAGCAAGGTGGAACCGGGCAAACCCTGGTCGGTCAAGCTGGCAGCGATTGCCGTGGATGGCGGTGCGCTGCAGTTTCGCGATGCAGCACCTGTGCAAGGCGGGAATGCACGGCCCGTGCAGCTGGATGTGAGCGCCTTGCGCATACGCCTGGGGGCTTTCGAGCCTCTGGCGGCCAAGGCAGCGCCGACTCCGCTGGAGGTCTCGGCTCAGCTGGCTGCCAGTCGCCGTGTGCAGGCTGGTCATATTCAGTTCAAGGGGCAGTTGGGTCTGACCCCTGTTTCGGCTCAGGGGCAGTTGCAGGCCCGTGCCGTGCCCTTGCATGCGCTGGAGCCGTATTTCGGTCACAAGCTCAATGTGGATCTAGTGCGTGCCGACGGCAACTTCCGGGGCAAGCTTAACTATCTGGCCCATGCCAAGGGGCCTCAGCTGTCTGTGTCGGGCGATGTGGAGCTCAACGACCTGCGCGTACGCTCCACGCTTGCGGCCCCGGTGCAGGAAGAGGTGGGCAAGCCCAGTACCGCCAAGGGCGCGCTGACGGCAGTGCTCAATGACTCAACGGCAGACCGTGCCAAGGCACTGGCTGCGCGCACAGGTCTGGGTCTGGGCGATGATTTGCTGGCCTGGAAAACGCTGATGGTGCGCGGCCTGGACCTGAATATGCAACCGGCTCAGCCGCTGCGGGTGAGCGTGCGCGAAACCGCGCTGAGCGACTTTTTTGCGCGCGTCATCGTGCAGCGCAACGGCCGCATTAATCTGCAGGACATTGTGAAGACCGAAAAGTCCGAGCAGTCCGTCGCACAGAACGAAGAGGCGAACGCCCAGGCGGCTGCTGGCGAGAAGCCCGAGCTCAGCAGACCTGTGGCTGAGCCCGTAAAGCCCGAAGATGTCGGCCCCGCGCCCATCATCAAGGTCGGGCCCATTGTGCTGACGGGCGGCAAGGTGCAGTTTTCCGACTATTTCATTCAGCCCAACTACTCGGCCGATCTGAGTGAGCTGAACGGCCGTCTGAGCGCCTTCTCTTCGCAGGCTCCTGCAGGCCAGGTCGAGCCGCAAATGGCCGATCTTGAAATCAAGGGCAAGGCCCAGGGTACGGCGAAGCTCGATATCAGCGGCAAGGTCAATCCGCTGGCCAAGCCTCTGGCGCTGGATGTACGCGCCCAGATGAATGACCTGGAGCTGTCGCCGCTGTCGCCATATTCCATCAAGTACGCGGGCTATGGCATAGAGCGCGGCAAGCTCTATATGGATGTGAACTACAAGGTGCAGCCTGATGGGCAGCTCACGGCATCGAACAAGCTGGTGCTGCGCCAATTGACCTTTGGCGACAAGGTGGAGGGCGCGCCCGCATCGCTGCCCGTCAAGCTGGCTGTGGCCCTGCTGTCCGACCGCAACGGCGTGATCGATCTCGATGTGCCTCTGAGCGGCTCGCTCAACGATCCGCAGTTCCGTCTGGCGCCCATCATCTTCAAGGTGATCGGCAACATCATCATGAAGGCAGTGACCGCGCCGTTTGCGCTGTTGTCGGGGGCGTTCTCGGGTGGCGACGAGTCGGGCGCAGTCAACTTTGCGCCGGGCAGCGCCAAGCTCGACGGCAAGGCCAGGGAGCAACTGGCCAAGATCGTCAAGGCACTGAACGACCGCCCCGCGCTCAAGATGACGGTGGTGGGCGAGTCGCGTGAGGCCGAAGACAAGGAGGCCTGGAAGACTGAAGAGCTGGATCGTCTGCTGCTGGCCCAAAAGCGCCGCAACGTGATTCGCGAAGGCAAGAGTGGAGACGAGGTGATGGAGTTCAGCGATGCCGAGCGTCCGGCTCTGCTCAAGGCCGTTTACGGTCGAGCCGACATCAAAAAGCCCCGCAACATGGTCGGAATGGCCAAGGATCTGCCTGCAGACCAGATGACGGCGCTGCTGGTGGCCAGCATCAAGGTGCCTGACGATGCCATGCGCGAGCTGGCGCTGGCGCGCGGTGTGGCTGTGCGGGACTATCTGGCCACGCAACAGCTGCCGCTGGAGCGCCTGTTCCTGGGCGCTCCCAAGCTGGATGTGCAGGATAAGGACTGGACGCCACGTGCCCAGTTGAGCCTGTCTGCGCAGTGATGAAAGTGCTGCGAAACACCTTGCGATTTCGCATTTTTTGGCTTGCCTTTAAATAAAGGCGAAAATACCGGTTTGCCCAGGTGCTTATGTGCCTGGGCTTGCGCTTGGAAAGTCTGCCCTCATGTGGGTTGGCACTGGCCCGTTGCAGCGTTGACTGCGCTGGCTGCCAAGCATTTTCTGACCCTTACATGACATCTATTTCTCCTAGCAGCACCATGTCTGATGCATCTGAAGTGAACCCGGCCTCTGCCAAGAATACTGAGCAACATCCGCTGGATGCATTGACGGGTGGTGCTTTCTCCGCCGAGACGTCGGGTGATCGCGCCGCGCGCATTCGCGACTGGTTGGCGACTCAGCCCACGGTCGAGCAACTCCAGGACGTTCACAAGGAACTGAGCAAGGGCGACAAGAGTGCTGCCCGTGCCGTGCGCGAGCGCCTTGACGAAATCCGTCGCACCGCGAATCAGGAAAAAATTTCCGTGGAATGGGCCGAGAAGGCTCAGGCACTGCTGGCTGCAGAGCCCTTCGATGCCGCGGCTGCAGCTGCCTGGCAGCGTGATGCCGCCAAGGCCGGTGCCGCGCTGTCGCGCGAGCCTCTGTCGCAGTTCAAGGCCCGATTGGGCGAGCGCGTGAAGGCTGTGGAAGACCTGCAGCATCGCACCCAGGTGCAGCGCGAAGTGGCGCTGCTGCTGGCGCAGCGCATCGAAGTGCTGTCCACCAAGTCCTGGAAGGATGCCAAGGCGGTGCTGGAAGCCCTGGGAGTCGATGTCGCGCGCTGGCAGGAGCAGGCCAAGGAGCTGACCGGCGACGCCAGCTGGGGCAGCGTGGACGGCCGTTTCCCGCCTCAGCTGGAGGCAGCCTCTGCACAACTGGCGCTGGTTTGGGATGCTTTCCAGTCTGCACTGGCACAGACCGAGGCCGCTGCCGCCGACGAGGCAGCGCCGTTGCCCACGGTCCCCGTCTGGGCCGACGAAATCCGCGTGGCTCGTGGTTTGCCTCCCGAAGCCGCAGCTGTGGAAGTGGCCAAGCCCGCCGCACCGCGCGCAGCAGCCGCCGGCCGTGGCAAGCCCACGCCCGAGCAGGTGGAAGCAGCCAAGGCTGGCCTGGGCCAGGCCCTGCAGGCGCTGAAGGCAGAAACTGCAGCTGGCAACAGCCAGGCCGGCTCCGAAGCCGTGCAAGCCATGCGCGCAGCCATCAAGGCCCATGGCCGTTTTGTGGACGAAGCGCTGGTGGGCGAAGTGCATGAAGCCCTGTTGGCCGCCGGTGAGGCCGAGGGTTGGCAGCGCCATCTGGCCGAGAAACTGCGCGAGGACCTGGTGGCCAAGGCCGAAGCCTTGCTCAACCGTCCCGAAGGCCAGGCACTGGGTGGTCGCAAGATCCAGGAAACCCTGCGCAGCCTGCGCGAACAATGGAAGCAGGCCGACCAGGGTGCCATGGCCAATCATGCGCTGTGGAAGAAGTTTGACGAGGCCTGCAACGCAGCCTACAAGGTGGTCGAGTCCTGGCACGACAAGATTCGTCAGGACAGCACGCAGGCCAAGGCGCAGCGTCTGGCGCTGATCGAAGAAATCAAGGCCTGGGCTGCAAGCAATGCGGCCAGCCAGGACTGGAAGAGCATGTTGCGCGCGCTGCGCCAGTTTGGCGAGCGCTGGCGTGAAAGCGGCCATATCGGCGAAAAGCTGTTTGCCGAACTGCAGCCCCTGTTCAAGCAGGCCATGGCTGCTGCCGAAGCGCCCCTGCAGGCTGCACAAAAGGCCAGCCTGGAGCGTCGCCATGCCATGATCGACGAAGCCACGGCCTTGGGCGCAGCCCCCAGCCTGCGTATCGACGCGGTGAAGGCGCTGCAGCAGCGCTGGCAGGCCGAAGCCCAGGTGGTGCCGCTGGATCGCAAGCACGAGCAAAAGCTCTGGGATGCATTCCGCAAGCCGCTGGACGATGCCTTCAATCGCAAGAGTGTGGAGCGTGGTGGTCGCAGCCAGGTGGCGGTTGAGTTGTCCGAGCATGATCGTCGGGTGCTGGATGCGTCCAAGGCGGTCGAGGCGGCCAATGCCAGCGGCGATGCGCAAAAGATTCACGCAGCGCTGGCCGAGCTCGAAGCAGCCATCAAGGCTCAGCCCGCCAAGTCTGATGAAAACCAGCCCCAGGGCCAGGCAGAGCAAGCGTCTGAAGCTGTTGAGGCGCAAGCGAGCGAAGCCGCTGCAGTGGCCAAGCCGGCACGTCCCGTGGTGGCCGTGCGTGGCGATGACCGCCCTGGCATGAGGAAGGAAGCGGCAGCTGCTGCAGGTGGTCGTCCTGGTGATCGCAAGGATGGCGGCCGTGGACGCGATGCAGCGCGCGGCGAGCGCGATGGTCGCGACAGCCGTGATGCCGGCCGTGGCCGTCGCGAGTTCACGCGAGAGGAGCGCGGACCGCGCCTGGCCGATCCGGCCTTCCGCGCCCAGCGTGATGCCGTGGAGCATGCCCAGGAAGCTCTGCGCAAGCTGGCGGCACAGGCGCACGGCGAAGCGCTGACTCAGCTGCTCGGTGCCTGGCAGGCTCGTGATGCTGCGCAGCTGCCATCGGCTCAGCAACTGGGCAGCAAGGTGACGGCGCCTGTGCGCTCTTCCTGGTCCGGTGCTGTGGCTGCTGCACCCAAGGGCAATGCTGCAGAGGCCCTGCTGCGCCTGGAAATGGCTGCCGATGTGCACACTCCTGCCGATCAGCTGGCGGCACGCCGTGCGCTGCAGCTGCAGATGCTGACCCGCCGCAACGATCCTTCTCCCCAGCAGACCTGGGGTCAGGACGTGGCCACTGTGCTGGGCAGTGCCAGCGATGAGGTATCTGCCCGTCGCCTGCAGACCGCACTCAAGCAATTGCTGCGCAAGTAAGCGACATATCGCCTCGATGGGAGGCGGTTGCCAAAGAAAAAGGGAGCCGTTGAGCTCCTTTTTTCGTATGTGCCGCGTACTGTCAGAGGGAGTCGGGGGGGCCAA
>NZ_BBVD01000010.1 GCF_000964545.1 Comamonas thiooxydans
CACGCGCTTGACAGGGACCAATACCTTCATTGCTGCGGCTCCTTAATGATTACTGCATTGACGTTTACGTAAACTGGATTCATTTTATGCGGCACCGCAACACTCTCTGCACAATTTTCCAGACAATCTGCCCGGAGATCTGTGCAGCAGCCTTCGCAGGTGGAACGGCATAAAAAAGAACGACCGTTCAATTTTATGCACAAGCCTTGCGAAATCATGGGTCTCAGATGGGTCAAATCAGGGTAAAACCTAGGAATTGAGTCCATCAGTGCCATGCCTGCATCCAGATAGGCCTCACGGTAACACTGCCAGAAAGCGGCCTCGTCGTTCAAATGGACGGGCTGAAAACACAAGACTCTGCGCTGTGAACGACGCCATCCACGCAGCTCCGCCTGCCCAACAACGAAGGCTGGGGAGCGCAAATCCAGGGTTTAGCGCCAGCGAGGCCGGCGCTTTTGCGCAAAAGCCTGAGCGCCTTCCTGCGCGTCGGCATCCAGCATATTGGTAGCCATGGTCTGACCCGCCAGCTGATAAGCCGACTCCAGGCCCATTTCACGCTGGCGATAGACCAGCTCCTTGCCCATTCTGATGGCCACCCGGGGCTTGCTCACGATGGCAGACACCAGCTCTTCCACCCCGGCATCGAGCCGCTCCGGCTCGACCACGCGATTGAGCAGACCGTAGTGCAGAGCCGTCTGCGCATCGATGAACTCACCCGTCAGCAGCATTTCCATGGACTGTTTGATCGGCATGTTGCGCACCAGGGGCACGCTGGGCGTGGAGCAGAACAAGCCGTATTGAATGCCGCTGGTGGCAAAGCGAGCCTCACTGCTGGCCACGGCCAGATCACACTGCGCCACCAACTGGCAACCTGCTGCCGTTGCGATACCCTGTACTCTTGCAATGACGGGAACAGGCAGCTTCTGAATCGAGAGCATCATGCGGCTGCACTGGGCAAACAGTTGCTGGTAGTAAGCCAGCTCCGTATGGGCCGCCATGTCCTTGAGGTTATGCCCGGCGCAAAAGGCCTTGCCTTGGGCGGCCAGCACCACCACACGCGCCTGCTCGTCCTTGGCCACGGCATCCAGCGCCGACTGCAGGGCCATGAGCATTTCACTGCTCAAGGCATTGAAACGCTGCGCGTCGCTCAACGTGATGCGCGCCACGCCGCGCTCATCCTGACTCAGTTGTACCAAGGAATCGCTCATTGCTGTCACCCTGCTTTCGGACTAGATATCGGCCAATACGCGCAGATGTGCTTCCACGCTGCGCGCCAGCGGGTCCATTACGTAACCGCCTTCGAGGCAGGAAACAATGCGACCCTTGGAAAAACGCCGTGCGATGTCCTTGATGCGAGTGGTGATCCAGGCAAAGTCGTTTTCCGTCATGCCGAGCTGGCCCATATCGTCTTCGCGATGCGCATCAAAGCCGGCACTGATGAAGATCATCTCGGGCTTGAATGCTTCGAGGCGCGGAATCCACATCATCTCGATGATCTCTCGAATGTCCATGCCCTTTGTGTAAGCGGCCACGGGCACGTTGAGCATATTGGAGGCCGGGTCCTTGTCGCCGCTGAACGGGTAGAAGGGATGCTGGAAGATGCCGCACATCAGCACGCGCGGATCACCGGCCAGGATGTCTTCCGTGCCGTTGCCGTGATGTACATCAAAGTCGATCACGGCCACGCGCTTGAGATGGTGGCGCTCCAGCGCATACTTGACGCCCACAGCCACATTGTTGAAAAAGCAAAAACCCATGGCCTGGTTGCGCGTGGCATGGTGACCAGGCGGGCGCACGCTGCAAAAGGCATTTTCCAGTTCACCGGCCAGCACGGCATCGGTAGCAGCCAGTGTGGCCCCTGCAGCACGCAGTGCGGCCTTGAAGGTGTGGCGGTTGATGGAGGTATCTGTGTCGAGCTGCCTGTGCTCGGGCCCGCCAGCTGCCAGCTCCTGCTCCAGCCGGTCGGTCAGGCCCTGCAGGGCGGCAATATGCATGGGGTCATGCGCCAGCTCGATCTCGGCCAATGATGCCAGCGGCACATTGCAGCGCTCCAGCGCATCGCCCACGCCGCTGACCAGCAGCCTGTCCTCTATCGCGTCCAGCCGCGCCGGGCATTCAGGGTGGCCCGGCCCCATCTCATGCAACCAGCAATCCCGGTGGGTGAAATAACCTGTCTTGCCCACAGTCATGTCTCCGCTATCGCTTATTTAGGATATGTTTCTGCCATGCATGCACAGAACACAATTAATGCGCTTTTGAGTCAGCTTAACACGGTGATGGAGGGCAAGCCGGATCAGGTCAGAGACGGTGTCGCCTGTTTGCTAGCAGGCGGTCACCTGCTGATCGAAGACGTTCCTGGTGTAGGCAAGACCACCCTGGCCCATGCGCTGGCACGCAGTTTCGGCCTGCAGTTCTCTCGTGTGCAGTTCACTGCCGACCTCATGCCCAGCGACCTCACGGGGGTCTCCATCTACGATCGCGGACAAGAGGCTTTTGTGTTCCATCCCGGGCCGGTGTTTGCTCAGGTATTGCTGGCCGACGAAATCAACCGTGCCAGCCCCAAGACCCAGAGTGCGCTGCTCGAAGCCATGGAGGAGCGCCAGGTCACGACCGAAGGCAAGACCCACAGCCTGCCCGCCCCCTTCTTTGTGATTGCCACCCAGAACCCCCTGGAGCAGCTGGGAACCTTCCCGTTGCCCGAAAGCCAACTGGACCGTTTTCTCATGCGCATCAGCCTGGGCTATCCCTCGCGCGATTCCGAGCGCAAGCTGCTCGCGGGCAATGGCCGGCGCGCCGCTGCCGATGCACTGCTGCCCGTCATCTCCCAGCAGCAGCTGCAGCAACTGCAGGCTGCTGCTCTGGCCGTGCATGCCAGCGACGCCCTGCTCGACTATGTGCAGGATCTGATTGCCGCCACACGCAACGGCCAGTGGTTTGCCCAGGGCCTGTCACCACGCGCAGGCATCGCGCTGCTACGTGCGGCCAAGACCATCGCGCTGATGGAAGGCCGCGACTATGTGGCGCCCGACGATGTGCAAGCCATACTGCCCCAGGTGATTGCCCACCGTCTGGTTCCCGTGGGCCATGCAGGCCGTGGTGCCGTGGAGCAGGTGCGCGCCATGATGCAAGCCGTACCGCTATCTTGATGCTGCCGATGTATTTCGTCATGAATTTCATAGCATGAAGCGCTCGGCATCAAAGGGCGAGCAGCCAGAGACTTCCAATATCTTCCAGCGGCTCTCGCCCCGCGCCAGGGTGCGCGAGTGGATGTTTGCACGTCTGCCGCGCAGCGACCAGCTCACGCTGACCCAGGGCAATGTCTACATCCTGCCCTCGCGCGCGGGCTGGGCCATGCTGGCCACGCTGATCGTGCTGTTGATTGCTGCCATCAACTACCAACTCAACCTGGGCTACCTGCTCACGTTCCTGCTGGCAGGCAGCGCGGCCGCCAGCATGGTTGTGGGCCATGGCAATCTGCGCGGTCTGCAGTTGAGCCTCAGCGGCGCAGGTACTCAAGGCAACGCGTCGGGCGGCTGCTTTGCCCATGCGCCCTGCCCCATGCATATCAGCCTGCACAATGCCCGCCGCTTGCGCCGCTGGGGCATAGGTCTCGCATTGCACAAGACCCGGCACAACACCGATCACTCTGATGCCTGGACCTGGGTCGACATTCCCGAGCAAGGCAGCACCGCCGTGCAGCTGAGCTTCATGCCCACACGTCGCGGCCGGCAGGAGCTGCCCGCCATCTCCATACTCACGCGCTACCCGCTGGGCGCATTTCGCGTCTGGGCTCTGTGGCGGCCCCAAACCCTGGTCTGGGTCTATCCCGCACCTGAAACCCATGCCCCGCCGCTGCCAGCCGCCAGCCCCGAAGCCGGCGGCCGCAGCAGCGCCCAGGTACGCAGCGGTGATGAATTCGATGACGTGCGCAGCTATCAGACTGGCGACCCGCTCAAGCTGGTGGTATGGAAGAAAGCGGCTCAGTCCTTTGCCGCAGGCAGCCACCAACTGGTCAGCCGCGACCGGCCCATGGCCCACCATCACCGTCTCTGGCTCGATGCGCGCCATACCGGCCTGGCCGACCATGAGGCGCGGTTGTCGCGCCTTGCCGCCTGGGTGCTGATGGCTCAGCAGCAAGGCCGTACCTGGGGCCTGCGCCTGCCCGGAGGCCAGGAAATCGCGCCGGCCAGCGGTGTACAGCACACCACGCGCTGCCTCGAAGCATTGGCCGCCTGTCCATGAAAGCAACCGCCTCTTCCGCCGGCAGCAGCTGGCTGCAGCGCCTGACTGCCCTGCCGCGCGATGCACGGGACACGCTGTTTCTGCTCGCCGTCATTGCCTGGATCATGCTGCCTCAGGTTCAGCACACACCTTGGTGGACCAGCGCCTTTGCCTCAGTCCTGTTGCTGTGGCGCGCACGCCTGGCACTGACCAGCGCCCCCCTGCCCAGCCGCTGGGTGCTGGCGGGCGTACTGACCATCGCCATTGGAGCGACCTGGGCCACGCACAAAACGATTGTGGGCCGCGATGCCGGCGTGACCCTGGTCGTCATGCTGCTGGCGCTCAAGACACTGGAGCTGCGCGCGCGGCGCGATGCCATGGTGGTGTTCTTTCTGGGTTTTTTTGTACTGCTCAGCAACTTTTTCTATTCGCAGTCCCTGCCCACAGCCATGGCCATGGTGCTCGGGCTGATGGGCCTGCTCACAGCCCTGGTCAACGCCCATATGACGGCCGGCAAGCCTCCATTGACACAGGCTCTGCGCACTGCAGGCTGGCTCGCGCTCTGGGGAGCGCCCGTGATGGTGTCGCTGTTTCTGTTTTTTCCGCGCATGACACCGCTATGGGGCGTGCCATCCGATGATATGGCCGGGCGTTCGGGCCTGTCCGAAAGCATGCGCGTGGGCGAGGTCGCCTCGTTGGCCATGGACGACAGCGTGGCCCTGCGCATCCGTTTCGATACCCCCGAGGGCAAAGAGCCGCCGGCCAACGCCCTGTACTTTCGCGGCCCGGTTCTCAGCCAGTTCGATGGCCGCCGTTGGCAGGCCGACCCTGTGCTCGACGCCATGGCCATGCCTCAGTTGCGCGTGAGCGGTGAACCCATTCACTACCAGATGCTGATCGAGCCGAGCAAGCGTCGCTGGCTGACCCTGCTGGATGCCGCCAAGACCGAACCGCAGATTCCGCCGGGCGCCTCGGTAGGCAGGCTTCGCATGAGCTCCAGCCTCCAGTGGCTGAGCTGGCGCCCAATTACCGATGTGCTGCGTGTCGATGCCCAAAGCCATCTCGACTTCAGTCATGGGCCGCTGCAGCTTACTCCAGAGCTCAAGCGCTATCTGCAGCTGCCAGCCGGCAGCAACCCACGCACACAGGCTTTGGGCGAACATTTGCAGGCCGAATTGCGCGCCCAGCCGGGCGCCGGCGCGGATACGGACAGGCTGATCGCCTCCGCCCTGCAGCGCCTCAAAACCGGCGGCTACACCTACACACTGGAGCCCGGCGTGGTCGACAGCGACCACACCGCCGATGACTTCTGGTTTGACAGCAAGCAAGGCTTTTGCGAGCACATCGCCTCAGCCTTTGCCGTGCTCATGCGCAGCATGGGAGTGCCCGCGCGCATCGTGACCGGCTACCAGGGCGGCGACCGCAACAGCGTGGACAATTACTGGACCGTGCGCAGCAGCGATGCCCATGCCTGGACCGAGGTCTGGATTGCCGGCCGGGGCTGGGTCCGCGTGGATCCCACGGGCGCTGTCGCACCCAGCCGGGTCGGCCAGTTCCAGCGCCTGAGCCCTCCCCCCGGTGCCTTTGCCAGCGCCGTTGGCAACTTCGTCGATACCGGCACGCTGGAGAAGCTGCGCGCCGTCTGGGAGGCCGTCAACAACCGCTGGAACCAGTGGGTAATCAACTACACGCAAAGCCGTCAGCTCAATCTGCTGCAGAGCCTGGGCTTCGAATCGCCAAGCTGGACGGATCTGCTGCGCCTGCTGGCGGGCAGCTTGAGCGCTCTGGCGCTGCTGTGGCTGATCTGGGCCCGCGCCACACGTCCGCAACGCGACGGCTGGAGCCAGCTCATGCACGCTGCCAGACTGCGGCTGCAGCGCGCAGGCATAGCGAGCGGTGCCAGCGACTCCGCGCGCAGCCTGTCGCGCCGCGTGCAGGAGAGCTGGGCCAAGGAATCTGCATCCGCACCCCTGGCTACGGCCGTATCCGACTGGCTGCTGGACATGGAAAGGCTACGCTATGCGCCATCCTCCAATACCGAAGTCACCGAATTGAAGTCCTTGCGCCGACGCTGGCTGTCCATCCGGAAGCAACGCTGGCCCTATCCCTCAAGAAATAAAACATGAGCATCACCCTCAATAACAGCAAGCACCTCAAAGCTAAAACACTGAGTACTCTGGCCCTGTGCCTGCTGACCGCCAGCGTCATCGCCGCACCGGCCAAAAAAGCCGTCCGCAAGGCAGCACCGGCTGCCGTAGCCACGGCTGCAGCCGCCACGGCCGTGGCCTATGCCGGTCGGGGCGACGCCATGCAACTGGCCGAAGAAATCGCAGTCCGCCGCGATCTGCCTGTCGACTGGGTGCGTGCGCAGCTGAGCGAAGCGCGCAACCTGCCCGTAGTCACACGCCTGATGACGCCGGCCGGCAAGACCTTTGTGAAGAACTGGACGGTATACCGCAGCCGCTTTATCGACCCCGTGCGCATACGCGCCGGCGTGAAGTTCTGGCAGGCCAACCACCAGGCGCTCGCGCGTGCCGAGCATCAGTTCGGCGTGCCCGCAGAGATCATTGTCGGCATCATCGGCGTGGAAACCATTTACGGCCGCAACATGGGCAACTTTCGCGTGATGGATGCCCTGGCCACGCTGGCACTGGACTTTCCGCAATCCCACCCTCGCGCCCAGGCCCGCACCGACTACTTCCGTGGCGAGCTCGAGCAGGTGCTGGTCACGGCCAGCCGCACGGGCAGTGACCCGTTTGAGCTACGCGGCAGCTATGCCGGCGCCATGGGCCTGGGTCAGTTCATGCCCACCAGCTGGGACAAGTACGCGGTCGACTTTGACGGTGATGGTCGCATAGACCTGTTCAACAGCGCCACCGACGCCATCGGCTCGGTCGCCAACTACTTCGTCGGCCATGGCTGGAAGCCAGGCCTGCCCACAGCCTTTACCGTGGACATGCGCGCCCAGGGTGAGAATCTGGCAATCCTGCTCGCACCCGATATCAACCCCACATTCACTGCCGCGCAGATGGCAGAACGTGAAGTACGTGTGCTGGGCGCCGACAACTATGAGCGTCCGCTGGCACTGATCGAGCTGAAAAACGGCAGCTCCGGCCCCACGGAGTACATCGCGGGTACCGAGAACTTCTACGCCATCACGCGCTACAACTGGTCGGCGTTCTATGCGCTGTCGGTGATAGAGCTGGGGCGCGAGGTACATGAAGCCTATCTGGCCAGCCAGACCGCCTCTGCCACACGCAACTAGATTCATTCGAGCTGCAGCGCATTTCCAACAAGCGCTGGCAGCTATTGATTCGATAGTTCTCCGGCCACTCAAAAGCGCTTCATCTGGCACTGACCAGGCATCTCTGCCCTGGCCGCAGCAATCTCGCGCACTACCTTGAAGCCGTAGCCCGAGCCTTCCACATCGAAGTCCACGCCTGCGCTGCCTCTTTTTTCCATCATGCCAACCACCAGCGATTGCTGAAACTGGTGGTCTGCCGCCCGCATGCTGCCCGAGCGGCCCGCCATCTGGACCCTGGCATGCTCCATGGCGTGGGCCACGGCGACGGTGTCCGTGCTGCCGGCTTTTTCGAGGCTCTGCGCAAGAGCCTCGATCATGAGCTGCATGCGCATATGCACATAGTCGTCCTGCGGCCTGGGAAAGCGCTGACGGAAGGACTGGTAGAAGGCGCGGCTCTCGGCCGTGGGCACATTGGGCAGCCAGTCGGCCACTGCCAGCACCTTGCCCACACCGGCATCACCCAAGGCCGCCGGAGCGCCCAGTGCATTGCCGTAGAAGGTGTAGAAACGCCCTTCATAGCCTGCCTCGCGCGCAGCCTTGACGAGCAGCATCAGATCATTGCCCCAGTTGCCGGTGATCACGGCCTGGGCACCGCTTTGCTTGATCTTGACCGCATAGGGCGCAAAGTCCTTGACGCGGCCCACGGGATGCAACTCGTCGCCCACGATGCGCACATCGGGCCGTTGCACGCCAAGCTGGCGCCTTGCCTCGCGCAGCACGGCCTGGCCAAAGCTGTAGTCCTGCCCGATCAGATAGGCACTGTGTACGGCCTTGTCGTCCTTGATGACCTCCATCAGCGCAGCCATGCGCATATCGGCATGGGCATCGAAGCGGAAATGCCAGAAGCTGCAGCGCTCGTTGGTCAGCGCCGGGTCCACGGCCGAATAGTTCAGATACAGCACACGGCGCGAAGGGTCTCGGCTGTTGTGCTTGTCGATGGCGTCGAGAAGCGCCGCCGCTGTGGCCGACGAGTTGCCCTGCATGATGATGCGCGCACCGCTGTCTATGGCCGCGCGCAGCGCCGACAGCGCCTCTTCGTTCTGGCCCTTGCTGTCATAGCGCTCTATCACCAGCTCATGCGGACCGTCGGCCAGGCTCACACCGCCGCGCGCGTTCACCCGCTCGGTCGCCCACAGCAGATTGCGGAACACGGCCTCGCCCGTGTTTGCAAACGGGCCCGAAAGACTCTCCACCAGTGCCAGCCTGATGGGTTGCGCAAGCTTGGCATTGGCTGCAGCCACAGCAGCGCCAGCAATGCCGAACGGCGCGCATAGTAGTGGCAACTGCAGGTATTTCAAGACATCACGACGCAATTTATTCATCAAAAAAACCTCTTGAAATGCGCTTGCCACCACCTACCTATGAATCAAGCGGCAACAACGCAAGCCGCGCAGTTTAAAGGAGTTAAACACCATGTTCTTCGCCCCTGTGATGAGCCGTAATACCTTTGTATCCCCTCGCGCCGCCGACTTGGCCCTGCAACGTTTTCTGCAGGAAACCCTGGGCGCTGCAAGCCCCGTACAACGCCAGGTTCAAGTCAGCCGCGACAACCAATTCACGACCCTGACCCTGGATGTGCCAGGCCTGGCACGCGAGCAACTCAAACTCTCGCTGGAAGGCTCTGTCGTCAAGCTCGAAAGTGTGGAAGGCGCTGCCCGCCAGGTCAGATACACCTGGGATCTGGGCCATGAAATCGATGCTGCCAACAGCAAGGCCAAGCTCGAGCATGGAGTGCTGACGCTGACCCTGGCCAAGCTCGAGCCCCAGAGCAAGGCCGTGACGCTGAGCATCGAATAAGCGCTGGTTTACGCCGACCGGCCAGCCTCATCCTTTCTTCCATCTCCTCTTAGCAAGAGGTCGGCCGGAAAGCACAAAGCCCGCACTGCCTTGGCGTTGCGGGCTTTTTTCATGCCAATGCCATGGCCGATTCCGGGAGTTGAGCTGATTCGGCGCTTTGGCCTACAGGCGCAGACTGCCGGTGCGTGTCGCGCCGCCATCTTGAATTCCTACACTGTGGGTTCAGCCGGGTGCGCCATTGCTGCACCGCTTTCCAACCCCCGCTTGAGGAATTCACCCATGGCGAAAGTGCTGGTTCTCTACTACTCCATGTACGGACATATCGAAACCATGGCTCAGGCCGTGGCCGAAGGCGCCCGCAGCGTCAGCGGTGCCGAGGTCACCGTCAAGCGCGTGCCCGAAACCATGCCCGAGGATGTCTTCAAGAACGCAGGCGGCAAGGCCAATCAGGCCGCAGAGGTCGCCAGCCCCGCCGAGCTGGCCGGCTACGACGCCATCCTGTTTGGCGTGCCCACGCGCTTTGGCAATATGCCGGGCCAGATGCGCAGTTTTCTCGACCAGACCGGCGGTCTCTGGGTCAAGGGGGCCTTGATCAACAAGATCGGCAGTGTCTTCACCTCGACCGGCACCGGCGGCGGCCAGGAAATGACGGCCACTACCACCTGGGCGACACTGGCCCATCACGGCATGATCATCGTGCCGCTCGGCTATCCGCTGCCCGAACAGACCAATCTGAGCGCGGTCAAGGGCGGCAACTCGCCTTATGGCGCCTCGACGATTGCGGGTGCCGATGGTTCGCGCCAGCCTCATCCCGACGAGCTGAGCATTGCCCGCTACCAGGGCCAGAACGTAGCGAAACTGGCCGTAAAGCTGGCCGGATAAACGCAGGCAACCATGAAAAAAGCAGCCACCTGGGCTGCTTTCTATTGCACGGATTCACCTGAGCGAATCCAGCGGCCAGCGCGGCTTCACGTCAAACGCATATTCATGCAGGGCCTGCTCACGTCCCGCCTGTATGCGCATGGCGGCAGCCATGGCAATCATGGCGCCGTTGTCGGTACACAGATGCAGCTCGGGGTAATGCACGCGAATCTTGTGCTTGGCGCAGGCTTCATTGAGCTGCTCGCGCAGCTGCTTGTTGGCACCCACACCTCCCGCCACCACCACCCGCTTCATGCCGGTCTGCTTGAGTGCAGCCATGGTTTTCTTGACCAGCACATCCACAATCGCGGCCTGCGTGCTGGCGGCCAGATCGGCCTTGCGCGCTTCCAGCTCTTCACCCAGCTTCTTGGCCTGGGTCAGCACGGCCGTCTTGAGGCCGGCAAACGAAAAGTCCAGGTCACCCGAATGCAGCAAGGGGCGAGGCAGCTTGAAGGCCTGAGGATCGCCGCCCTCCGCCAGCTTCGAGAGCACGGGACCGCCCGGATAGGGCAAGCCCATGAGCTTGGCCGATTTGTCGAAAGCCTCGCCCGCCGCATCGTCTATGGTTTCACCGAGGATTTCGTATTCGCCCACGCCGTCCACACGCATGAGCTGGGTGTGCCCCCCCGAGACCAGCAGGGCCACAAACGGGAACTCCGGCGGGTCGGCACTCAGGAAAGGCGAGAGCAGATGGCCTTCGAGGTGGTGCACGCCCAGCACAGGCTTGTCCAGCGCGGCTGCCATGGCGCAGGCTGCACCGGAGCCTACCAGCAAAGCCCCGGCAAGACCGGGTCCGCGCGTAAAGGCAATCACATCGACGTTTTCGAGCTGCTCCCCGGATTCGGCCAACACCTTCTCGGTCAGCGGCAGCACACGGCGAATATGGTCACGGCTGGCAAGCTCGGGCACCACGCCGCCATAGGCGCGGTGCATTTCAATCTGACTGTGCAGCGCATGACTCAGCAAGGTGGGCACACCTTGGCCGTCCGGCGTGCGCACCAGGGCCACACCGGTTTCATCACAAGAGGATTCGATTCCCAGGATCAGCAAACTCATGGCCGCAAGTGTAGAACTTGCGCCTTCCAGATGCAGAAAAGGCGGACATTAGCCCTGCCCGCCTTTGCTATTCAATTCATAGCATCCTACGGTTGATTCACATTGGGGGTCCCGGAAATATAGTGTTCCAACTGATGAATCGTGAACTGCTGGGCCGAGATGATTTCCTTGACGATGTCGCCAATCGAAATCAGCCCCTGCAGCTCGCGGGTCTCGTTGATCACGGGCAGATGGCGCATGCGATTGCTGGTCATCAGCGACATGCACTCCTCGCTGGTCTGGCGCGGCAGCACGCAATGCACCTTGCGCGTCATGACCTCGTCCACGCGCGTGCTGGCCGAGCTTCGCCCTTGCAAAGCGATCTTGCGCGCGTAGTCGCGCTCGGTCACGATGCCCGCGATATCGCCACCTTCGAGCACCAGCAGCGCGCCAATGCTTTTTTCCGCCATGAGCTGCAGTGCAGCCAGCATGGTGTCGGAGGGAGAAACGCTGTAGATAGTGCTGTTGCCCTTGGCGCGCAGAATTTCGGCGACGGTCGTCATCTGGTTCTCCTTTCTGGATCGGCCTGTCATGCAAAACGCATGACGACATGACCAGTGTGAGAATCCTGCTGCATTGCGGCAATCAGGCTATGCCCGTATACAAAAACAAAAAAGGCAGCCAAAGCTGCCTTGATACTGTCACTCAATCCGGGCTCAGCGCCGACCGCCCAGCAGACCCGCGCCCAGCTTGAACAGATCTCCGGCATCCAGCTTGCCGTCGCCATTCTGATCGAGCAGGCTGCCGAGGATGCCTCCTGCCGCACCGCCTTGCGACTGGATCTGGCCGCGCTCCTGATCCAGGGCATTGCCCAGGTCGCCGGCCCCCATGCCCTGCGACTGGACTCGATTGGCCAGGAAGGACATCACCAGCGGGGCCAGCAGGGCCAGCAACTGACCCGCATTGCCACCCAGGCCCGTGGCCTGACCCAGCCGGGACTCGGCCTGCTGCTGCTGACCGCCAAAGATATTTCCCAGGATGGCACCTGCATCCAGCTGCGAGTTTCCGGCACCGGAGCCGCCTCCCAGCACCGAGCCCAGAATGCTGCCCAGCCCACCCAGGCCGCCAGCCGCACCGGCGCCACCGCCCGCTGCGCCGAGCAGGCCGCCGAGCCCGCCCAGCAGACCGCCCATATCCATCGCGCCATTGGCACTGCTGTGATCGCGCTGCAGCGCACCGAACAGATCGGCAGCTCCCTGAGGCTGGGCCGTGTTCTGGCCCAGCGCACCAAACAGCATGGGCAGCGCCACACCCACGGCCTGCTCGGCCTGCACGGAGTCGATGCCCAGCTGCTTGGCCAGGCCCTGCATGGGAGCGCCCTGCAGCTGGCCCATGAGTTCGTCGGTCAAAGATGCGTTCGCGGTCATTTCAACACTCCTCAAAAACAGCGCACATGGTACGCGCGCCCTGTGTCCCGAAATGTGATCAATGTTCATTCACTACGCAAGCCCCTCCCGGGCTATAGACCATTGAGGCGGCCTGCGCCCTGGACAGGGCCTCCTGCAGGCCGCTGCGTCCTGTGACGGCTTGGCTCAGAAGGAGTGCGAGATGCCCACCAGCAGCGAGCGCGGCTTGCTGCCCTTGGGAACCGAAGGCCCGGCATTGCTGGCGCTGTTGATGGTGAACGCTGCGTCGGCCTCGTTGCGGATTGCGGAGACACCCGCATACAGCTTGGTGCGCTTGGACAGCGCATGGTCGTAGCGCACGCTCAGGGCTCGCGCATCGCTGTTCGCGCGCGCACGCCCCTGGAACTGCCCATAGGACAGCAGCAACTGCCCTGCCGTGCTGACCGGTATGGTCATGCTGGCTTCAAAGAAGCGTCCGCGCTTGCTGGCGGCATCCGGCAAATCATCCTCCCGGGTGGACAGCAGCAAGGCAGCCCGGGCCACCTTGAAGTCATAGGAGCCGCCCAGCAAGCGATAGCGGTCGGTGTTCTGGGCCGTGGTGCGACGCTCCCACAGCGAAGCACCCAGGCTCCAGGGACCGCGCGTGTAGTCCAGCGAGCCGCCGAACTGGCGCCCCACACTGGTGCCGGCGTTCTCCCCGAACGAGTACATGCCCCGCACCACCAGTCCTGCCATGGAAGCCGACTGAAAGCGCAGCGAGTTGTCGGCGCGCAGCACCGTGCCGTCACGGAAATAGTTGGCGGCATTGCCCCAGATCAGGCCCGTCAGGGCATAGGAAGCCAGCGAGGTATGAAACGTGGTGTAGTGGCGACCTACCGTCAGCTGACCCCAGTCGCCGCCCATGCCGACAAAGATCTGTCGACCGAAGGCCAGCCCTCCTTGACCGCGCTCGCCGGTATCGGCATTCAGTCCGGCCTCCATCACGTACAGCGCACGCAGGCCACCGCCCAGATCCTCAGTCCCGCGAACACCCCAGCGCGAGCCCGCCAGGACACCGCTTTCCGCGCGCAGGGTGCGACCCGCGCCGGTGGACACCGACTCGGCGGCCATGTCCACCACACCGTACAGCGTGAGCTGGGATGTGGCGGGCGCTGCGGTCTGGGCCTGAGCCAGCGAGCATGTGGAGATGAAGGCAGCGGCCACGGCCAAGCCTCCCGATTGCAAGGATGTCATGAAGTCTCTCTTTTTTAATAATGGATGGGGCTCGCGGCAGAGTCCTGCCGCTATCGAGCCGCTGACAGCAGCATCCGCCGCAGTTGCGGGGACACTGTGTGGGAGTCCGACGCCTCAGATTGCGCCGGCCGCGCTCATTCGAGGCGGATGTTCTTTTGCGTGATCAGGCTGCCGTAGATGCGTGCATCGTTTTCGATGCGCCTGGCCAGCGAGGCGGCGCTGGTATCGTCGATGCGCCAGCCCTGGGCAAGCAGCTTGCTGCGGATATCGGGAGCATGAAGAATCTTTTCCAAGGCCGCGGCCAGCTTGGCGCGATGCTCTGCAGGCATGGAGGCCGGTGCCATGACCGCATTCCAGACTTCGATGTCCACATTGCCGGCACCAATCTCGGGCATGGCCGGGACGCCGGGCGCGAGCGGGCTGCGCTTGCTGGAACTCACGGCCAGGGCGGCCAGCTTGCCGGACTGGACCAGGGGCATGACGGTGGAGGCCGGCAGCAAGGCCATCTGCACCTGATCGCCCATCAAGGCGTTGACCACGGCAGGACCGCCGTTATAGGGCACATGCTGCAGATTCAGGCCCATGGCTTCCTTGATCAGCTCCACGCCCAGGTGGCCGCCGGACCCCGTGCCCACCGAGCCGTAGTTGCCCTGGGTCCCGGTCTTGAGCGCCTTGAAATAGGCGCCCGCATTCGCAGCCATGGACTTGGGAGCCACCAGCACCAGAGGCGCCGAGCCGATCATGGCCAGCGGTGCGAGATCCTTGATCGGATCGTAGGGCAGCTTGCTGTAGAGAAACTTGGAGCTGGTCAACGGGCCGTTGCCGATCACGCCTATGGTGTGGCCGTCGCCGGCCTTGGCCACGGCGTCGGCGCCGATATTGCCGCTGGCACCCCCTTTGTTCTCCACCACCACAGGCTGCCCCAGGGCCTTGGTCAGGGGCTCGGCCAGCAATCGGGCCTGCACATCGGGCGAAGAGCCGCTGGCATAGCCGACGATCAAACGTATGGGGCGGGTGGGCCAGTCAGCCTTGCCCTGGGCCTGAGCCACCAAGGGCAGGCAGGCAGCGGCGCACAGCAGCAGGGCAGCCCGGCGCACGGGCATCGATTTTTTTGTCATCTTCATGTCTCCAGAATCTCGGTCTCAGTCTCGGATCAACAATCGGCGTATCCAGCCATTAGTTCCATCATCGGTGGCAGGCGTCCGCTGGCGGGCAGGGCAAGCTGCGAACGGTACACCCGGGTTTGCAGGACAAAGTCCCGCTGCTGCGGCTTTTCGAGGTGATGCGCCTGCATTCGGTCGGCCCACCATTGGCTGCCTTGGGCGCATGCCGGTCCATCCAGATGCTCGGCCAGCATGACCACCGTGACTTCCCCCTGGGCCTGCTCGACAATGCGCTCCCCGCCAACGGGGTAGTGCAAGCAACGCTCCACAGGCACCACGCCCGCCGTGACACGCAGCAGACGCCCTTGCCGCACCGCCTGCTCCGCCCAGCGGGCTGCCTGCGCGGCCCAGGCCTGCGCATCGGTGGTGACGGCCTTGAGCGTCGTCAACGCCGCACCGCTGGATGCTCCAACCTGGACCTGCAATAGGCAGGGCCTGCGCATGAAAGCACTCAGGCGCGGCCTCATGCGTGCCGACCAGGGCGTGGGATTGGCGATCACATCCGCATACTCGGCCGAGTCCAGGGCTGCCAGAGACTCCAGACCGTAGAGCGTGAAGTATCCGCAGGCTCCGACATAGCGATGGCCGTAGACAAAGCCCGGCAAGCCCACGCGCTCGGGAACATGCTCGAGGGCATGCCAAGCCTCGTATTCTGCGCGAGCCTCAGGCCGGTCGATGTCGTTCCACAAGGCCAGAAAGGCGCTGCTCATGATGCAGAACCCGCGCCGGGTTGAATCAGCACCTTGCTCGCCAGCCGTGCACGCGCCAGCTCAAAACCCTGCCCGGCCTGCGCAAGCGGCACGCGATGGGTGATCATGAGGCGCAGTTGATCTTGATGGGTCTGCATGAATTCAACAACCTCCAGCCAGCAGCGCTCGGGCGTGCGATAGGAGCCGCGCAGCTGCTGATGACGTCGCACCAGGGCCGTCAGATCCAGCGGCACGGGAGCGGAATGAATGCCGGCAATCACCAGCACGCCATGGGTCTTGAGCGCTCGCAGGGCCGGCGCCAGCACGGCAGCCGCCCCGGTGGCTTCGATCACCACATCAAAGAGAGCTTGTTGCGTGTACGCGGCAAGGGCTTCGTCGATGTCCTGCCCCTCGAAGTCCAGCAAATCCTCGAACCCCATGGAGCGTAGGACCTCCAGCCGCGCGGCATCGCCATGGCCGGCCACCACCACCTGGGCCGCCCCCGCGGCACGCGCAAACAGCGCAATGCCCTGGCCGATATTGCCAGGCCCCAGGATCAGCACGCGATCGCCGGGCTGGACATTGCCCGTGCGCACGGCTTCGAAGCTCACCGACAGCGGCTCGGCCAATGCGGCAACCTCGGGGTCCACGCCGTGTGGAATCGGCACGCAATTGCGCAGGGGCACGGCCACATACTCGGCAAAACCGCCATGGCGCATGACACCGATGCCGCGGCGGGTGGTGCAGGCATCGAAGTCGCCGGCACTGCAACTGGGGCATCTGCCGCAGGTGACCGAAGGCCGCACGGCCACCAACTGGCCCAGGGGCAGGTGCTCGGCCCCCTCGCCTCTGGCCACGATCTCGCCGCTGAACTCGTGACCCACGGTCACCGGCAGCGCGGCCTGCAAAAAGTGATAGCTCGCCGTCCAGGCATCGATATGCAGATCCGTACCACAGACACCGGTGGAATGAACCCGCAGCAGCACCTCACCTGCGGCAGGCGACGGCATGTCGACCTCGTTGAGCTTCAGTCCCTTGGCGGACTCGGTTTTTTGCAAGGCTTGCATGAGAGAGGCAATGCATGCGTGGACATGCATCTCAGAACGAACAGGATCGGCAGTGTTGCCGCCCTTCATTCATATGTCCAACACTGATTTAATATAAAACTCATACTTTCTAAATATGGATTTATTCAGGCATGGAACTGAGACATCTGCGCTATTTCGTGGCGGTTGCCGAGCAGGGCAACGTCAGCAGGGCCGCCCGCAAGCTATTCATCGCCCAGCCGCCGTTGTCGCAGCAGCTCAAGCAACTCGAGGATGAGGTCGGCACGCAGCTCTTCACCCGCCTGCCGCGCGGCATGCAACTCACCGCTGCGGGCGAGTCGCTGCTGGAAGATGCGCGCGTCATATTGGCGCGTGCCGAGCAAGCCCCCTTGCGCGCGCGCGAACGAGAGCGCAGCAGCCAGACCGTGCTGCGCCTGGGGCTGGTTCCCTCGGCCATGCAGTCACTGCTGCCCGGCTTGCTGCGGGATGTGGCACAGGCCGGCTGTGATGTGCAGATCGAAGCTCGCGAAATGATTTCCTCCCTGCAGCAGCGGGCCTTGCGCCAGGGCGAGCTGGAACTCGGCTTTGCCCGCCCCGGGCACAAGGAGGCCGACGAGCTTGAGCTGGCCAGCATTGATGACCCCTATTGCCTGGCAGTTCCGGCCTCCCACACTCTGGCCGGAGGCAGTGGAATGCTGGATCTTCAAGCAGCCGTGCATCAGCCCTTTGTGGGCTTCACCCGCTATCAGGACACTGACTACTTCGACCGCACTGTCGCGCTGTGCGCCGAGGCCGGCTTCACTCCGCTGATACGCCACGAGGCTGGCCAGCTGGTGAATGTGCTGGCACTCGTGGCCTGCGGTCTGGGCGTAGCCATCGTGCCGGCGTCCTTCGCGATGTTCCACCGCGAGCAGATCGTGTTCCGGCCGCTTCGGGCTTCGCGCCAGGTCAGCCGGCTCGCCGTCCTCGCATCTGCCGAAGCGCTTAAAAGCAACCCGATGCTGGACCTTGTCGCCCAGCTCGCGCAATCCCAGCTACAGGCCCTGGCTGCACAGCTGGCGCAACAGGGAGCGACGGAGTCTCGAGCACAGCCGGTTTGATTTATATAACCAAATCGTCTGACAACTCATGGTTTTTATAGCGACAATTACGTTAATCATGAGCATCAGCCACTACATCAAGGAAATCGGTCGCGGCACCAAGGGCGCGCGCTCTCTTTCGCGGGCCCAGGCCTGCGATCTGATGGGGCAGGTGCTGGACGGCAAGGTCAGTGATCTGGAGCTGGGCGGCTTTTGCATTGCCATGCGTTTCAAGGGCGAAAGCGCCGAAGAGCTGGCAGGCTTTCTCGACGCCACCCAGCAACGTCTGCCCGTGTGGCCACAGGCCCATAAGGCCCAGCCCGTGGTGGTCATCCCCAGCTACAACGGCTCGCGCAAGCTGGCCAACCTCACACCGCTGCTGGCTGGTTTGCTGGCGCAGCAAGGCCTGCCGGTGCTGGTGCACGGCAGCCATACCGAAGACAAGCGCCTGGGCACGGACCAGGTGTGGCGGCAACTCGGCTGGACGGCCATCGAGCGCCCCGTCGCTCTGGAGCCTGGAGACAAGGTCTGGATGCAGACCCGTCACCTGCTGGCGCCGCTGGATCGGCTGCTGCAGATTCGCCGCCAGATGGGCCTGCGCAACCCCTCGCACAGCATCGTCAAACTGCTGGACCCCATCCATGGCAGCAGCACCGCGCAATCCGGGCTGGTGCTGGCCAGCTATACCCACCCGGCCTATGCCCAGCCCATGCTCCAGACGCTGGCCCTGCGCGCAACCAGTGCGCTGCTGGTGCGCGGCACGGAGGGCGAGGCCGTGGCCGCCCCTCACCGCGAACCCGTGAGCACGGGTGTGATTGCCGGAGAAATCTGCTTTGAGCGCTCTTCCCTGCACAGCAGCCAGCTCGCATCCGGCACCGAGATCAGTGCCCCGGAACAAGATCTGAATGCCGAGCAGACAGCCCGGCTGACGCTGGACATTCTGAACGGCCAGTTGCCTGTGCCGGCGCCGATCGCGCAACAATTGGAACAGATACAAGCCCTGCACCAGGCCATGCAGGTCACCGATGCCGGCGCTGCCGCCAGCCGCGCCGCACTGCAAGCCTATAACCGCAGCCCCGACTGAGACCCCACAATGACTGCCATTTCCCACAGCCCCAATCAGCGCGGCTCCTGCACCCTGGTGGGTGCCGGCCCCGGCGACCCCGAGCTGCTGACCATCAAGGCCGCCAAGGCCATTGCCGCGGCCAGCGTGCTGTTTGTCGACGATCTGGTCAGCGATGGCGTGATGAGCCACGCCTCGCCCTCTGCCCGCGTGGTCTATGTGGGCAAGCGCGGCGGCTGCAAGAGCACCCCCCAGGCCTTTATCGAAAAGCTCATGATTGCCGCCGTGCAGGACGGCGAACGCGTGGTGCGCCTCAAGGGCGGGGACCCCTTCATCTTTGGCCGTGGCGGCGAAGAGGTCGAACATCTGCGTGAGGCCGGTATCGAGGTGGATGTCATCAATGGCATCACCTCCGGTCTCGCGGGCCTGACCAGCCTTGGCGCCCCGCTGACTCACCGCGACCGCGCGCATGGCGTGCTTTTCATGACCGGCCATGCCAAACCCGGCGACAGCGGCCCCGACTGGCGCCAGATCGCCGCCACGGCCCATGCGGCCAAGCTGACGCTGGTGATCTACATGGGAGTGAGCAGCGTGGAGCGCATCAGCAGCGAGTTGCTCAGCGGCCTGCCCGGCAGCACGCCCGTTGCCGTGATCCAGCATGCCAGCCTGCCGCAGCAGCGGCATGCGCTGACTTTGCTGAAGGATTTGCCGCAGAGCATTGCCGAGCATCAGCTGGGCAGCCCCAGCATCATCATCGTCGGCGATGTGGTCCAGGGTATTGCCGCCTGGCAGAACCAGCCCCAAGCCTTGCCGCAATCAGCGGCCGCCTGAGACTGGACCGCCCCCGGGCTGTCCCGCAACCCAGGCTAGCGGCGACCCGACTCAGGGCGTACGAGTCTCGGCGAAGCGCTCGGCCAGCTCCTTGCGCAGTTCCTTGCGGATGATGGCGGCGTCCCAGCGGCGCTTTTCCTCGTCGGTTTCGAGCTGCAGCGGAGGCACGGGGGCAGGCTTTTTGTCATCGTCCACGGCCACCATGGTGAAGAAGCAGCTGTTCACGTGGCGCACCACCTGGCTGCGAATCTCCTCGGCAATCACCTTGATGCCGATTTCCATGGAGGACTTGCCGGTGTGGTTCACGCTGGCCAGAAAAGTCACCAGCTCACCTACGTGGATAGGCTGCAGAAACATCACCTGATCCACGCTCAGCGTCACGACATAGCGGCCCGCATAGCGGCTGGCGCAGGCATAGGCAACCTGGTCCAGCAATTTCAAGATGGCGCCCCCGTGCACATTGCCGGAGAAGTTGGCCATGTCAGGCGACATGAGCACGGTCATGCTCAGCTGGTGGGATGGTGTATTCATGGGGCGCGATTCTAGAAGTGATCCGGAACGCACGCTGAACCCTTGCGCATACCCCAATGGGACAATGGGCTGCAGATATAAACAAGTACCGACTTACACCGTGCTGTAAGTCTCAGGAGTGCGTCTTGCAAGTTCTGTTTCCCAACCCCTTCGGCCAGCCCGCCGCCAGCGCACAGGAAGTTGCAGCGCTGCAGGCACACATTGGCTTCTCAGATGCTTATGCGCAGTTTCTGATCACACAGAACGGCTTTTCCATGTATGCGCTGGAACAGGCCTCAGACCACGCCAGCTATCTTCATGACAGCACCGAGATTGCCAGCGAAAGCCACGCCAACTTTGCCGACCTCTTCAGCTTTGGCGCGCAACAGCATCAGGAAGACCTGAAAACCGTACAGTCCGAATTTCTGCTGGCCCGCTGGTTCGTGGCCATTGGCCACGACCAGGGTGGCAACCCATTTGTGGAAGTTCTGCACGGTCGGCACAAAGGAAAGATCGGCAGTCTGGACCACGACCTTTTTCTGGGCGCCAGCGATCTGCAGGAATTCTTCGGCGATATGGAGCTGGAGCATATTGCGGCACTCAGCCTCGCCGATCAGGCCGACGCACTGTGCGACTCCAAGCTGGGCCTGATCTGGTTTCACGCCAGTGACCTGAATCACTTTACGGCCTGCTGCATTCACTGCGACGACGGTTTCTGGGGCTTTGTAGTGGACGAGCCCAAAATCTGAGGCATCTGGGACAATCGCGGCCTTGTTCTTGCTCCATCGCCCTGCCTGCCGTGTCCTCCTCTTCACAGGTCCCCTTCCAGATTTTTGACGCCATCATCATCGGCGCCGGTGCCGCCGGCCTGTTCTGCGCGGCCCAGGCCGGCCAGCAGGGCCTGAAGGTGCTGCTGATCGATCATGCGCCCAAGGTGGCCGAGAAGATCCGCATCTCGGGCGGCGGACGCTGCAACTTCACCAACCGCGATCTGGACGTGCGTGCGCCGCACAAGCATTTTGTGGGGCAGAACCCCCAGTTCTGCCGCTCGGCCCTCTCGCGCTTCACGCCTGCCGACTTCATCACGCTGATGGACAGGCATGGCATTGCCCACCACGAAAAGCACAAAGGCCAGTTGTTTGCCGACCATTCGGCCGAGGACATCATCGCCATGCTGCTGGCCGAGTGCAGCGCGGGCGGCGTGCAGCGCTGGCAGCCTTGCCAGGTCAAGAAAGTAGTGCTTTCGCCGTCAAACCAAGACACAGAAAGCGATTTCAGCTATCAGATTGAAACCGATCGTGGCCTGGTACAGGCCGCCAATCTGGTCATTGCCACCGGCGGCCTGAGCATTCCCAAGATAGGCGCCACCGACTTCGGCTACCGCCTGGCCCAGCAGTTCGATCTGCCGCTGATCGAGCGCACGCCCGGCTTGGTGCCCATGACCTTCGACGGCGAAGGCTGGCAACCCTACGCGGGCCTGGCCGGTCTGGCCCTGCCCGTGGAAATCAGCACCGGCAGCAAAAAGGAGCGCATGAGCTTCCACGAGGATTTGCTGTTCACCCATCGCGGCCTCTCCGGCCCTGCGGTACTGCAAATCTCCAGCTACTGGAAGCCCGGCACCCCGCTGCAGATCAATCTGCTGCCTAGTGTGGATCTGGCCGAGGTGCTGGCCCAGGCCAAGCTCCACTCGCGCAAGCTTGTGGCCAACGAGCTGGCCGCCCATCTGCCCGCGCGCCTGGCCGATACCTGGGTCAGCCGCATGCCCGAGTTGCAGCGCCCCATCAACGAGGCCAGCGACAAGGCCCTGGCCAGACTAGCCGAGCAGCTGTCGCGCTGGGAGATCACTCCCACGGGTACCGAGGGCTATAAAAAAGCCGAGGTCACGCTGGGCGGCGTGGACACCAAGGTGCTGTCCCAGCAAACCATGGAGTGCAAGACCCGGCCGGGCCTGTACTTTATCGGCGAGGTGGTGGACATCACCGGCTGGCTGGGTGGCTACAACTTCCAGTGGGCCTGGGCCAGTGCCGCCGCCTGCGCCCAAGCCATGGCGGAAAAGCAATCGGTCATGGCTTGAGCGACTGGAACCGAAGCGCCTGCCCCATGAAAAAAGGATGGTTGAGCCATCCTTTTTTGCTGCCAGCGCCTCCGGCGCACCATCCGGTCAGGCAGAAAACTCCTTGCCTTCATAGTGCTCGGGAACCTTGAGCTGCCCCGAGGCGATGGCAGCCGACGCCTTGGCCACGCGCTCGCGCACAGCGGCGGCCACGCCCTGGCCCATGGTCAGGCGTACGGCCGCCGGGTCGCTCAGGCCAATCTTGCGAATACCCGGGCCGGGCGCACCGCGCTCCTGCATATCCTTGACGGCCAAGAACGCGCCAATGCCCACATCGGCCCAGGCGGAAGCGACGAACACCTGCGGGTCCACCGTGGTCCAGTCGATCACATTGCCAATCTGGCGCGTGCCCGCTTCGCGGCAGGCCTGAGTCACGCCATCGCGGCCGGAGTTGAGCATGGTGAAGATCACATCGGCACCGGCAGCCATCTGGGCCTTGGCAATGCGGTGCGACAAAGCGTTGTCGTCCTGATCGCCCGAGAAGTTCGTCAGCAGCTTGACCCTGGGGTCGGTATCGCGCACACCGGCCACATAGGCAGCACGCCCCTTGAGCCCCGGGGGCACGCGAATGCCCGACATATGGCCGACCACACCGGTTTTGGTGGTCAGCGCCGCCAGCACGCCCGCCAGATAGGCCGACTCTTCCTGCAGCACGTCATAGCTGCAGAGATTGCCTCCCTGTACCGCGCCCTGGGTCACGACGAACTGGGTTCTGGGGAAGCGCGCAGCAACTTCGGCTGCGGCCTGATTGTTCTGCCCGCCATGGGCAATCACCAGCTGCGCACCCTGCTCCGCAAGCTGTGCAAGAGCCGGCACCAGCAACTCCTTCCTGGGCGCCATGCCGTCGAGAAAGCGGGTCTGCACGCCCAGCTCCTGGCGTGCTTTTTCCAGGCCGCGCCAGCCGGCCTCCATAAAGCCCTTGTCGCTGCGCGAGCCCGCAAACAGACCGCCCACCACCAGGGAACCGCCGGATGCGGCAGGCCCGGAAACTCCGGCCCTGCCGGCACAGGCCGTCAATGCCAGCAAGCCCGGCACGGCTACGGCCGAAGCCATCCATTGGCGACGCGAAATAAATGAGGAATGAGAAGCGCTGGACAAGATGGAAGCTCCTTGAACACAGAAAAACAGCGACGCGCACAGGCACGAAACCCACTTATTCCTTGACCTCGGTCACGAAATAAAGCCTCCAAACTGTATGCAATTTCCGTGCACACGGTGCTCCCAAGAAACCCCAGCGCCGGGCTCGGCTGTCCTGGCGCCTGGGCAGCACCGTGCTCTTGCATTGCGCATCCGGCCTCGCTCCGCAATACACGCGACTTGAACGCGCCGATAGTCCAAAAGGCACAATGGCGGTGCCTGAATCTGGTCTGCGACAACGCCCTGCCTGCTGCCGCAAAACCATGCACGCGCGACCGACGCCGAATTGCTTCACGCCCCATTCAAGACGCGGCCCAAGTCTTGGTCTATAATGCTCGACTTTGCTGGCATTACCCCGTCGGCCATACTAGTTAAAAAGTGGCGGGGAAACCGCTGTTCACGGCTCTCAGGCCCGATCTTCCCGAGAACCCTCTGTCAGCACAGATATATCTGGAAATTAAATGACTACCATCCGCGTCAAAGAAAACGAGCCCTATGAAGTTGCCCTGCGCCGCTTCAAGCGCACCATCGAAAAGCTGGGTCTGCTGACCGATCTGCGTGCTCGCGAGTTCTACGAAAAGCCCACAGCCGAGCGCAAGCGCAAGAAGGCTGCTGCCGTGAAGCGTCACTACAAGCGCGTTCGCAGCATGCAACTGCCTAAGAAGCTGTACTAATCGTTGATTAGGACCAGTCGGCCTTAAAACAGCCGCAAACCCGCGCTCGGGACGCCAGGCGCGGGTTTTTTGTTTTCTGGCCACTGCCAAGCCTGCCCGGCTGCGCAGTGACCTCCCAGCGCATGGACAGTCAGCGTCCGTTCGCCCACCCCAAGGAGAAAGCCATGAGCCTGAAAGCCCAGATTACCGAAGACATGAAGACCGCCATGCGTGCCAAGGACAGCGCGCGCCTGGGCACCATCCGCCTGCTGCAGGCCGCGATGAAGCAAAAGGAAGTGGACGAGCGCATCGAGCTCGACGACGCCGCCGTCATCGCCATCGTCGACAAGCTGATCAAGCAGCGCAAGGACTCCATCGCCGCCTTCGAAGCCGCCAACCGCAGCGATCTGGCCGATGTGGAAAAGGCCGAAATGGAAGTGCTCAAGGTCTATCTGCCCGAACGCATGGGCGAGGCCGAGATCACCACAGCCGTGCAGGCCATCGTGGCCGAACTGGGTGCCTCCGGCCCCGGCGACATGGGCAAGGTGATGGGCGCCGTCAAGGCCCAGCTGGCCGGCAAGGCCGATATGGGCCTGGTGTCCGCTGCCGTGAAGGCCGCGCTGACCCGATAGTTGGCAACCGGCCTGAGCCACCATGCGGCACCAGGCTCAAAAACAGAAGCTGCTTGCGCTTGCAGTACATATCTTTCAGATTAAAAATGATCTGAAATTTATGTATATCAAGCGATAGCAGCTTCTTTTTTTATAGCATTTCTGAATCCCATGGGCGCCTGTTTGCTGAAGAACTCCTGCAGAAACTCGACGCAGACCCGCACCTTGGCCGAGCGCTCCAGTCGCGTCGGATAGACGGCCCAGATATTCGCCTGCTGCTGCCACTCGGGCAGCAACTGCAGCAGGCTGCCGGCCTGCAGATCGGCCGCCACATCCCAGAGCGATCGCAACACGATGCCATGGCCGTCGCGCGCCCATTGCACGGCCATCTCGCCATGATTGGTGGACAGCGGCCCGGTCACTTTCACGCTGCGCTCCTGACTGCCCGAGCGCAGTTTCCAGACACCGAAGGGATGGTCACGCTCCTTGATGACCAGGCAGTCATGCGCAGCCAGCTCGTCGAGCGTGCGCGGGCTGCCACGCCGCTGCACATAGGCCGGGGCCGCACACAGCACGCGATGGTTGTCGGCCAGATGCCGGGCAATCAGGTGCGGGGCGATCTCGTCGCCCACGCGTACGTCTAGATCGAAGCCCTCGGCCGCAACATCGACGATGCGGTCAAACACCTCCAGGCGTAGCTGCAGCGCCGGATATTGCGCAATCAGCTGCGACAGTGCGGGCGCAACCACATTGCGGCCAAAACCGAAGCTGGTGGACACCCGCAGCAGGCCGCGCGGCTGGCGCCGCGTCACATCCACCTCCTGCAGCAGATGCTCGACCTCGTCCAGAATGCGCTGCGCCCAGTGGTAGACGCGCTCGCCCTGCTCGGTGACAGCTACCCGCCGTGTGGTGCGATGCAGCAGCTTCACGCCCAGCTCCTGCTCCAGCAGGCGGATGCGCTTGCTGACAAAGGCCGGCGAAGCATTGTGCGCGGCCGCAGCCTCGGCAAAGCTGGCTTTGCGCACCACGGTGGTGAAGACACGCAGGTCTTCGGGCGAGGGCATTTTCTGCACGATCTGTAAACAATCAGGCCACGATCAGTCAATTGTATTCAGTTATGCAAGGTGCAGAATACCGCCAGGCACAGGCTGAGCCGCTGCCTCGCCACCCAACACATTCACGAGAGAGCACCATGTCCACTCCCAACAAGATTGCAGTCATCGCCGGCGACGGCATCGGCAAGGAAGTCATGCCCGAAGGCCTGCGCGCGCTGGAAGCCGCAGCCAAGCGCTTCGACCTGCCGCTGGAGTTCCACCATTTCGACTGGGCCCATTGCGACTACTACGCCGAACACGGCCAGATGATGCCCGACGACTGGAAGGCCCAGCTGTCGGGCATGGACGCCATCTTCTTCGGCGCCGTGGGCTGGCCCGCCACCGTGCCCGACCATGTCTCGCTGTGGGGGTCCCTCCTCAAGTTCCGCCGCGAATTCGACCAGTACATCAATCTGCGTCCGGTGCGCCTGTTCGAAGGCGTTCCCTGTCCCCTGGCCGGCCGCAAGCCCGGCGACATCGACTACTACGTGGTGCGCGAGAACACCGAAGGCGAATACACCTCGCTGGGCGGCGTGATGTTCGAAGGCACAGACCGCGAGATCTGCATCCAGGAATCGGTCTATAGCAAGCATGGCGCCGATCGCCTGCTCAAGTACGCCTTCGATCTGGCCCAGAGCCGCGCCAAGAAGCACGTGACCCTGGCCACCAAGAGCAATGGCATTGCCATCAGCATGCCCTGGTGGGACAAGCGCGCCGACGACGTGGCCAAGGACTACCCCGAAGTCACGCTGGACAAGCAGCACATCGACATCCTTACCGCGCGCTTCGTGCTTCAGCCCGGCCGCTTCGACGTGGTGGCCGCCACCAATCTGTTTGGCGACATCCTGTCCGACCTGGGCCCTGCCACCACGGGCACCATCGGCCTGGCACCGTCGGCCAACCTCAACCCCGATCGCAACTTCCCCTCGCTGTTCGAGCCCGTGCATGGCTCGGCGCCCGACATCTACGGCAAGAACATCGCCAACCCCATCGCCATGGTCTGGTCGGGCGCGCTGATGCTGGACTTCCTGGGCCGCAGCGAAGGTGCCTGGCGCCAGGCCCACGACACCATCGTGGCCGCTATTGAGCACACGATCAAGGCCGGTCCGCTGACGCCCGATCTGGGCGGCAAAGCCGACACCACCGAGGTGGGCAAAGCCATCGCTGCGGCCATCGCCAAGGCCTGATGGCTCCAGGCTGGCCGCGGCCGGCCTGATTCAAAATGAGAAGCACCCGTGCAGGCACAACCTGCACCAGGGTGCTTTTTACGTCTGAACGCCCAGGCCCAACGGCGGCGCAGGCTTCAGCCCGGGGATTTGGCTTTGGCTTGCGAAGCCGGTTTTCTGGCCGCCCGGGCCTGGGCATTGCGCTGCGCAGCGGCCTGCACCAGTGCCTGGAACGCTGCGCCGTCGAGCGCTTCGCCGACATGCAGGTCTATGGCCCGGCGCGTGGCGCCTTCAAGACTGGCATTGAACAGGCCGGCCGGATCGGCCAGGGCCGCGCCATGCGCGAAGGTCAGCTTGACCACGGCCTTGTAGGTCTCGCCCGTACACAGGATGCCGTCCTGCGACCATACGGGCGTTCCACGCCATTTCAGCTCTTCCACCACGGCGGGCAAGGCCTCGCGGATCAGCGCCCGCACGCGGGCCAGCATGGCGCCGCGCCAGTCGTCCAGGCCGGCAATCCTGGCATCGATCAGAGCCGAAGCCTCGGGGCCGCTGACAGGCTCGGCCGGAGGTGCAGGCATGGGTAGCAAGGCAGTCATAGATGGGCCTCCATGGTTGGACCTGGAATCATGTCCGGCACAAGGCTCAAGACATGGGACAAGGATTGCACCACGGTAGCACGCCGGAGCAGAGCGGTCCCAGAGTGCCAGCCCGCCCTATATCAGGCTCATACCAGACTCAGCCCAGCTCCCCCGCAACCTCGCGCAGGCATTCGACCAGCAAGCCCGTGGTCGGCGTCAGCGGCTGGCCACGCAAGGTGATCAATCCCACCGGCGGCAGGTCTATGGGCACGACCAGATCCAGCATGGCCAGCGTACCCAGGGCAGCATGGCAGCGGGCCACACCGCGCGCCATGAAGGCCACGGCGCCGCGCTGGTGTACAAAGGTCAGCTGCGAGAGAAAGGACGCGGTCTCCACGATGTCGGCCGGCGGGTGCAGGCCGTGGGCATAGAACTGCTGCTCCAGCTTCACGCGCAGCGAGGCCCAGGGCGGTGGCAGCACACAGGGCTGGCCCGCCAGGGCCTGCCAGCTGGCCGCGCCCGGCGCCAGCAGCGCATGACCGGGTCGCACCACGGCCACCATGGGATCGTCGTACAGTGCCTCGGTCTCCAGATCAGGCGCGGCATAGCCAGGCTCCAGCCGTCCCACGAACAGATCCAGCTCGCCCAGGCGCAGCTTGGGCAGCAAGCGCGTCAGGTCCCCTTCCTCTACCATCACCGTGGTCTGGTCCGAACGCGCTTTCAAGCGCTCCACGGCGCGCGCCAGCAGCACCGGCGTGGCCACCACCATGGCCCCCACACTGGCGCGCCCGCGGGCACCGCTGGCCTCGGCGGCCATCTCGTCGCGCGTGCGTTCGAAACCGGCCAGCACCGAGCGTGCAAAACGCACCATGCTGACACCGGCTGCCGTGGGTTCGGTGCCGCGCGTGGAGCGCTCGAACAGAGCCATGCCCAGCATGCGTTCGACCTCGGCCAGAGTCTTGGAGACGGCAGGCTGGGTCACGGCCAGAAACTCGGCCGCACGGCCCAGGTGGCGGAACTGGTCCAGCGCCACCAGCAGCTGCAGATGGCGCAGCTTGAGGTTGGAGCGCAGCACACGATCGATCTTGCTCATGGGGCTTCATTACCTAATAGTTATGAAGAGAGTCTATCTTTTCATTGGATTGTCATGGAGCAGTTTTGAACAATCGGGGCTGGCAGTTCATATAACGACAGGAGACAAGCGATGATCCCCCCACACAGCAGCCGACGCAGCTTTGTGCTCGGCACCCTCGGCGCAGCCACCCTCGGCAGTTCCACCCGCCTGCTGGCCCAGACCTGGCCCGAACGCCCCATCACCTTCATCTGCCCCTGGCCTGCCGGCGGCACGGCCGACCAGTCCATGCGCGCGCTGTGCACCGTGGCCAGCCGCATCCTGGGCCAGGCGATTGCAGTGGAGAACCGCGCCGGAGCCTCGGGCATGATCGGCTCCAAGGCCCTGGCCTCGGCGAAGCCCGACGGCTACACCATCGGCCAGATCCCGATCTCGGTCACGCGCTTCTCCCAGCTGGGCACGCTGCAGGCCGATCCGCGCAAGGACTACACCTATATCGCGCGTACCTCGGGCCAGACCTTCGGTATCGCCGTGCCGGCCAACTCGCGCTTCAAGACCCTGCAGGACTTCGTCGCCGCCGCCAAGGCCAAGCCCGGCAGCATCACTTACGCCCACGCCGGCGTGGGCGGCGCCACGCATGTGGGCATGGAAGAATTTGCGGCCGCAGCCGGCATACAGCTCAGCCACGTGCCCTACAAGGGCGGCGCCGAGGCGCTGCAGGGCGTGCTGGGCGGCCATGTGGATGCGCTGGCCGACTCCAGCTCCTGGGCTCCGCATGTCGAAGCCGGCAAGCTGCGCCTGCTGGCCACCTGGGGCGAGCAGCGCACGCCGCGCTTCAAGGACGTGCCCACGCTCAAGGACCTGGGCTACAACGTGGTCGTCGATGCGCCCAACGGCATCGGCGCGCCCAAGGGCCTGCCGCCCGCCGTCGAAGCCAAGCTGCGCGATGCCTTCCGCCAGGCCGTGGCCAGCCCCGAGTTCAAGTCCGTGGCCGACAGGCTGGACGCGCCCTTGCTCTACCTGGACGGCCCCGACTACGCCAAATATGTGAACACGGTCTACCAGAAGGAAACCGTGCTCATCGACAAACTCAAACTGCGCGAGCTGATGCGCTGACGCGCCGCGTCCCCGCCGCATCCCCACTGCCTCAAGCCCGCCATCCCCGGACTCCAAGATGCTCTCCTCCTCTTCTTCCCTGCTGCACCTGCACCCCAACGACAACGTGCTGGTGGCCAAGACCGCCCTGGCCCTGGGCCAGGACATTCCCGAGCTGGGAGTGCGCACGCGCGCCCAGGTGCCGGCCGGCCACAAGATCGCGGCACGCCGCATCGCCGAGGGCGAGCAGGTCAAGAAGTACGACACGGTGATCGGCGTCGCCACACGCGACCTGGAGCCTGGCGACTATGTGCACAGCCACAACCTCAAGCTGGTGGACTACTACCGCGACCCGTCGTTCGGTGCTGACGTACGGCCCGTGGACTACGTGCCCGAGGAGCTGCGCGCCACTTTCCAGGGGTTTGTGCGAGCGGGCGGCGGCGTGGGCACGCGCAACTTCATCGGCATCCTGTCCTCGGTCAACTGCTCGGCCACCGTGATCAAGCGCATCGCCGCCCACTTCACGCCCGAACGGCTGGCAGCCTTTCCCAATGTGGACGGCGTGGCCGCCTTTGCCCAGAGCAGCGGCTGCGGCATGTCCTCACCCAGCGAGCACTTCGATGTGCTGCGCCGCACCCTGGCCGGCTATGCGCGCCACCCCAACCTGGCGGGCGTGCTCATCGTGGGCCTGGGCTGCGAACGCAACCAGGTCGATGCATTGGTGGATTCGCAAGGCCTCAAGGAAGGCCAGTTGCTGCGCACCCTGGTGATGCAGGAAGTGGGTGGCACGCGCGCCACCATCGAAGCAGGTATTGCCGCCATCGAAGAAATGCTGCCCATCGCCAACCAGGCGCAGCGCAGCACCGTCAGCGCCGCCCATCTCAAGATCGGCCTGGAATGCGGCGGCTCGGACGGCTTCTCGGGCATCACTGCCAACCCCGGCCTGGGCGCGGCCATGGACATTCTGGTGCGCCACGGCGGCACGGCCATTCTGTCCGAGACACCCGAGATCCATGGCGTGGAGTTCATGCTCACGCGCCGCGCCATCAGTCCCGAAGTCGGCCAGAAGCTGCTGGACCGCCTGGCCTGGTGGGAACGCTACGCAGCCGGCCAGAACGCCCAGTTCAACGGCGTGGTCGGTCATGGCAACCAGGCCGGCGGCCTGGCCAACATCTTTGAGAAATCCCTGGGCAGCGCCATGAAGGGCGGCACCACGCCGCTGCGCGCCGTCTATGAATATGCCGAGCCCATCACCGAACACGGCTTCGTCTTCATGGACTCGCCGGGCTACGACCCGGTGGCCTCCACGGGCCAGATCGCCAGCGGCGCCCAGCTGATCTGCTTTACCACGGGCCGCGGCTCCATGTTCGGCAGCAAGCCCGCACCCACCATCAAGCTGGCCAGCAACACCCCCATGTACAAGCGCCTGCAGGAAGACATGGACATCAACTGCGGCGTGGTCGTCGACGGAGAGCTGAGCGTGCCCGAGCTGGGCCAGCAGATCTTCGAGCGGATCCTGCACCATGCCAGCGGCGAGCCAACCAAGAGCGAAGCCCTGGGACTGGGCGACCATGAATTCGTGCCCTGGCATCTGGGCATCGTGAGCTGAGGAAAACGCATCTTCCAGAGCTTCCCGCCCATATCCAATCTTCACTTTCCGCGATTTTCACCATGAACGCCACGCCACTCAGACTGCAACGCACCGAACTGCAGCGCAGCGCCAACTTCATCGCCGGTGTCTGGATGCCTGCTGCCAGCGGCGCCAGCTTTGCCGTGACCGATCCGGCCACGGGCAACACCATCACCAGCGTGCCAGATTCAGGTGCGGCCGATGCGCACGCCGCCGTGGACGCCGCCCAGGCCGCCCTGCCCGCCTGGCGCAAGCTGCCGGCCAAGCAGCGCGCTGCCATCATCAAGCGCTGGAACGATCTGGTGCTGGCCCATCAGGACGATCTAGGCACGCTGATCTCGCTGGAGCAGGGCAAGCCCCTGGCCGAAGGCAAGGGCGAAGTGGCCTATGCAGCCAGCTATATCGAATGGTTCGGCGAGGCCGCCACGCGCATGAATGGCGAAGTCATCCCAGCGCCCGTGCCGGGCCGGCGCATGTTCGCCCTGCTCGAACCCGTTGGCGTGGTCGCCGCCATCACGCCCTGGAATTTCCCGGCCGCCATGATTGCGCGCAAGATCGCGCCGGCCCTGGCTGCGGGCTGCACCGTGGTCTGCAAGCCGGCCGAGGACACGCCGCTGACCTCGCTGGCCCTGGTGCTGCTGGCGCACGAAGCCGGCGTGCCGGCCGGTGTGCTCAACATCGTCACGGCTTCGCGTGAGCGCACGCCCGAGGTGGTCGATCAATGGCTGGATGACAGCCGCGTGCGCAAGATCACCTTCACAGGCTCCACGCCCGTGGGCAAGCACCTGGCGCGCCGCAGCGCCGACACGCTGAAAAAGCTCTCGCTGGAACTGGGCGGCAATGCGCCCTTCATCGTCTTCGAGGATGCCGATGTGGCAGCCGCCGTGGACGGCTTCATGGCCGCCAAGTTCCGCAACGGCGGCCAGACCTGCGTCTGCCCCAATCGCGTCTTTGTGCACCGCACCGTGTACGAGGCCTTTGCCCAGCAACTCAGCGCCCGCGTGGCAGCCCTGCACGTGGGCCCGGCCAGCGACCCGGCCTCACAGATCGGCCCCATGATCAATGACCGTGCGGTCGAGAAGATCGCCCGCCATGTGGAGGACGCGGTGGCCAAGGGCGCCAAGGTGCTCACCGGCGGCAAGCGCCTGACGGAACTGGGCCCCACCTACTACGCCCCCACCGTGCTCTCGGGCACCACGGCCTCCATGGCCTGCGCCTGCGAAGAAACCTTCGGCCCGGTGGCTCCGCTGACCGTGTTCGACGACGAGGCCGAGGTCATCGCCGCCGCCAACGACACGCCGTTCGGTCTGGCCGCCTATTTCTACAGTCAGGACATACGTCGCATCTGGCGTGTCGCCGATGCCCTGGAATCGGGCATCGTGGGCGTCAACGAAGGCGCTCTGGCCGCCGAGGCCGCGCCCTTTGGCGGTGTCAAGGAGTCAGGCTACGGCCGCGAAGGCTCGACCCACGGGCTCGACGATTACCTGCACACCAAATACGTCTGCCAAGGTGGATTGGATTGAATGCAGGACACCTCCCTGAGGCGCTGCGCGGCCAGCCAGGCCCTTGCTTGGCGTCTCTGGCTTGTGCCGCGCCAGTTACAGGCGCCACGCCTATTCACCTGCACTCAGCCCTTTCACTGAATCGAGACTCCCATGCCCGCACTGAACCCCTTCAAGACCGCCATCACCGCACGCCAGCCCCAGATCGGACTGTGGCTGTCCATGGCCGCCCCCTACCTGGCCGAAGCGGCCGCCACCACAGGCTATGACTGGTTGCTGATCGACGGCGAGCATGCGCCCAACGACCTGCGCAGCACCCTGGCTGCCCTGCAGGCCGTGGCCTCGCACCCGGCTCAGCCGGTGGTGCGAGTCGTGGAAGGCAGCACGGCCCTGATCAAGCAGATGCTGGACATTGGCGCCAAGACACTGCTCGTGCCCATGGTGGACACGGCAGACCAGGCCCAGGCCATCGTGGCCGCCACGCAATACCCGCCCCTGGGCGTGCGCGGCGTCGGCAGTGCCGTGGGACGTGCCTCTCAGTGGAGCAGCCGCGCCGACTATCTGAATGTGGCCGACGACGAGGTCTGCCTGCTGGTGCAGGCCGAGACCACCACGGCCCTGAAAAATCTCGAAGCCATCTGCGCCGTGGACGGCGTGCACGGCGTCTTCATAGGCCCGGCCGACCTGGCGGCCTCCATGGGCCACCGCGGCAACCCCGGCCACCCCGAGGTGCAGGCTGCCATCGAGGCAGCGATGCGGACCATTGTTGCCTGCGGCAAGGCTGCAGGTACGCTGACCTCGGACCCCGCGCTGGCACAGCGCTACCTTCAGCTCGGCTGCAGCTTTGTGGCCGTGGGCGTGGATGTGCTGATGTTCGTGAATGCCGCGCGCAAGCTGCGTACCCAGTTTGCCGGCTCCACGGTGGCGGCCCCGGCACTGCCAGGAGCCGCCTACTGAAGCCTTGAAGCACCGTGCAGAAGTTGCAACCATGCCCGCATATCCTGATGGAAATGTCGCAGAGCCGCCCAAACCTCGGTCGCATCACAATGCGCGTGGCCTCTCAGCCACATCTGCACATCAGGTCATCGCTGCTGGAGCGCTCTGTGCCAAACCTCTGCACCGCAAGTTCATGCGGCGACGGCGCCTGGCGCGGTCGGCGGGTTGGCGGCCAGCCAATGCTCAAACTCCTTCGGTGCCAGCGGCCGGGCGAACAGAAAGCCTTGCGCCACCGGGTAGCCCTGCTCGCACAGCATCACGCTCTGCGTTGGCGTCTCCACTCCTTCCGCCACCACGGTCAGGTGCAGACTCTTGCCAATGCCCAAAATAGCACTGCTCAACGCCCGAGCCGCCTCGTCATGTTCAAGATCGGCCACGAAGCTGCGATCCAGCTTGAGTTCGCTGACCGGCAGGCGGCGCAGATAGCTGAGGCTGGAGTAGCCGGTGCCGAAATCATCCATGGACAGGCGCACGCCATGCGCATGCACCTCGTCTATGGTCTTCATGGTGCTGGGGTTGGTGTCCAGCAAAATGCTTTCCGTCAGCTCCAGGGTCAGGTCCTGCGGCACCAGATCGTTTCGGTCCAGCGTGTCGGCGATCATCCGAGGCAAATCCAGATTGTGAAAGCTCGACGGCGACAGATTGACCGATACCGCGGGGACTTCCATCCCCCTGGCCCGCCACTGCGACAACTGGCGACAGGCCTCTTCCAGTGCCCAGCTTCCAAGATCGGCGATCAGCCCGCACTCTTCGGCCAGCGGGATAAAGCGGGCAGGCGAAATCTCGCCAAGCTCTGCATGGGTCCAGCGCGCCAGGGCCTCCACGCCATACAGACGGCCGGTGGCCATTTCGATCTGAGGCTGATAGTGCAGGCGCAGGCCGCCGCTTTTGAGCGCCTTGCGCAGTGCCGTCTCCAGTGCCAGGCGCTCCTGGGCCAAGCGGTTCATTTCGCTGCTGAAGAAACAGAAACGGCCGCGCCCCTTGCTCTTGGCCTGGTACATGGCCATGTCGGCACGATGCACCAGGGTCTCCATATCCCTGCCGTCCATGGGAAACATTGCAATGCCCACGCTGGCGGATATGGTCAGCGAGGTGTCGGCAATATTCAGAGGCTCTGACAGCAACTCCTGCAGGCGTTCAATGGTATTGGCCACATGCTCCGCATCGCATTGCGGCAGCACGGCAACAAACTCGTCACCCGACAAACGCCCGGCAATATCGGAACTGCGCAGCACGCGCTGTAATCGCGTCGCGACATTGCGCAGCAATTCATCCCCTACAGGATGACCCAGAGAGTCATTGACCTGCTTGAACCGGTCCAGATCGATGAACAGCACCGCCAACTGCTCGTCATTGCCGGCAGCTGACGCAATCGCCTGATCGGCCTTGGCCTGCAGCAGACTTCGATTGGGCAATCCGGTCAGGCCGTCGTAGAAAGCCAGCTGACGAATGCGCGCGCGCGACAGCTCACGCTCCAGCGCCAGGGCGCAGAGATGAATGCAGGCATCCACCAGTTGCTGGTGAAAAGCCGAGGCATCCCCGGTCAGTTGCTCCCGGTAATAGAACGCGAAAGTACCGATCGGCTTTCCACCGCTGTTGCAGATGGGAGTGGACCAGCAGGCTTTGAACCCCAGCGGCAGGATCAGGTGCTTGAAATCCGCCCACAGCGGGTCTTTTGCAATATCGTCGACCAGCACCGGCGCGTTGCGCCAGGCTGCTGTGCCGCACGAACCCACGTTAGGACCTATGGCCAGCCCCTCGATCAGCGCCGAATAGGACTGGGGCAGGCTTGGCCCGGCCAGCGGGTGAAGCAGCCCCTGGGCATCCACCTCGAGAATCGATGCCGTCACCTCCGGAGCAATCCTCTCGACCTCCAGGCACACCATCTCCAGCACCTCCACCAGCGGCCGCTCGCGTGCCATGGCTTCCAGCACGCGGTGCTGCAAGGCCTCATGCATCTTGGAACGCGTGATATCGGTCAGCATCGACACCGTGTATTGCCAGTGCCCGTCCGCGTCGAGGATGGGGTTGCTGATGACCTTGGCCCAGTAGCGCTGACCGTTCTTGCCGACCACTATTTCCTCGCGCCCCACGGGCTGGCCGGCGCGCAGCTCCGAACGGTACAGATCCACCGAAGCCTCGGACACCTGGGGAGCCAGCAGGGCAATCGGCATGCGTCCCGCGACCTCCTCGGAGTGCCAGCCGAACATGCGCGTAAAGCCGCCGTTGACATGCACGATGCGTGAGCTTCCGTCACTGATGACCACTGCCGTATCGGAGGCATCGGCCACCAGGGACAAGCGACGCAGGTGCTCCTGCTGCGCCTGCTCCCGGGCGCGCCGCTGCGTGACGTCGGTAGCGATCTTCAGAATATGCATCACCCGGCCCTGGGCATCCATCACCGGTGAATAGGTAGCCTCCAGCCAGCAACTGCTGCCATCGCTGCGTAGTCGCTCCACCACTCCGGAGTAGGCATTGCCTGCACACAGATGCGTCCAGATTTCCCGATACCTGGCACTGTCGGCCAGACGCGCAGAGCAAAAGCTGCGATGTGGGCGACCCAGAGACTGCTCACGCGTAAAGCCCATGAGCTGCAGATAGTTGTCATTGGCACGGTGCAACGCCCCATCCAGGCCAAATTCAGCCATGGCCATTACCCTGTCCAAGGCCTGCAGCTGGGCCAGCTGCAGCTCAGGAGGCATCGCGCCAATATCTCCCTCTCGCATCATTATTCCTTTGCATATTCGCATCCCAGGCCGGCTCGAATCCGGAATGGAAAAGTCATGCTTTTATCTGGATGCCGGCAATAATAATGACGAAAACGAGATTCAATATTCGTGATTCAGGCCGAGTGTTCAAAAAAACTTCGATCGACAACCGCTATTGACTTGCGAGCCTGTGCTGCGCTGGCAAAGTGCTCTACTGGGCAGTCACAGGCTGCTGCGGCAGAGCAACGGTGTGCCCTGCTATCGCCAGCCGGTGTCTCAGCGCCGCCATTTGCCGCCAAACTGATTAACCACCATGCCCAGCAGAACGCCCAGCGTACCCAGCCATTGCAGGCCATTGGGGGCTTCTCCCAGCAGCAGCATGGCCGACAGCAGACCGATCACCGGCACCAGCAGCGACAAAGGGGCCACGGTGCTGGCCGCATAGCGCTGCAACAACCGCGTCCACAGACCATAGCCCAGCAAGGTGGACAGAAAAGCCAGATAGGCGATCACCCCAAGCTCGCTCCAGCCTATGGACTGCAGCTGCGAAGCCACCGAATCCGCGCCATCCACCCACAGGGACAGCAACAGCAGCGGCAGCATGGGGAAGACGCTGGTCCAGACGATGAAGGACACCGGCTCATACGAGCCTTGCTTGGCCGCCATCCGCGTCAGCAGGTTCGAGCCGGCCCACATGGCAGCGGCGCCCACGGTCAGCACAAAACCGATCAGCGTCATATCCGATGCCCCCTCACCATGGGCTGCACCGATCAGCAGCAGTCCGGCAAGAGCGATGAGCAGACCCAGCCATTGCCAGCGCTGCGGTTTCTCGTGCAAGAACGCAGCCGCCAGCAGCATGGTGATGAAGGCCTGGGTCTGCAGCACCACGGATGCCATGCCGGCAGGCATGCCCAGCTTCATGCCGGTGAACAGCAGGCCGAACTGCCCGACCCCTTGCACCAGACCGTAGGCGGCCAGCAGACCCCAGGAAAGATTTTTGGGCGGACGCACGAACAGCAGAAATGGCAGCGATGCCGCGGCAAAGCGCAGCGCGCACAGCAGCAGGGGCGAGAGCTTGGCCAGCCCCCACTTCATGACCACGAAATTAAGACCCCAGACCACGATGACGATGATGGCGCTGAGCCAGTCCGGACGGCTCATGCCGGAGGTGGGTGAGGATGCAGAACTCATGACACTGACAACTGATATTGGATTTTCTAGATCAAGCCCCCTAGTATGACTTGCCATCAGTCATGACTGGCTGCGAAAGCGGTCAAATCGAATACCGGGACTGCAAACGGTCTTACTTGAGCAGATACCGGTCCATTTTGATCGGCAGCATGAGCAAGGCCTTGAATACATACAGGACGATCAAAGTGCCACTGAAGTCGCCCAGGATCATCACCAGAAGCTGGTCCATCTGAAAACCATCCCCTATGACCACGGACCAGGCCTGGTGCAGCAAGGCATTGCTCAGTCCGTAAATGACACTGAGCCACAGCAGGCGACGCGGCGTGAGATCACTGAGAGATCGCCCGAGCCCCATCCATTTGCGAGCTGCGCAATAGGTGCCATAAGGGGCAAGCGTGGCCATGATGCCGCCCGCAAATGCCCGCAGCCAGTCATCCGGGAAAAAGTAGAAGTTGCAGACCAGCCATGACACGGCAAAAAGCCCGGCCACGCCCGCCTCCGCAAAAAGCAGGGTACAAAGCAGACGAGCACCTGCAGGCAGGTAAATCCAGTTGACGCCCCTGACAAATTCCAGTTCGGAGAAAATCCACTGATTAAGAGCCAGCATCGCCAGGAACAGCAAAGCCGTGATAACCGCCACCGAAAATTGCGTCCAAATGTTCTTCATGCGCTGCCGCCGAGCTTGTTCACTGTCTGCACAGTATTATGAGTGCCGTTTATTCGCTCTTCGTTAGCGGCACGTCGCCTGTTTTTGCCTTCTCATGCCAAAGTCCCTGTCTGCCGATATCTATTTACGCTTTCTGCACCTGGCAGCGACCATCCGCAACCTGCCAGTGCTGCCCGCACTGGATCCACTGGAGGAACGCCTGCTGGAGCAAATTGCCAATGCCGGCACGCGCCAGGAGCGTCTTTGCGTCCGGGATCTGATGGCCCAGCGTGAACTCGGGTCTCCGGCCACGATTCACACCCGTCTGAAATCCATGCGCCAGAAAGGCTGGATCCTGCTGGCCGATACCGAGGATGCCAGACGCAAGCAGATCGAGCTCAGTGCCGACGCCCACAAGCATTTCGAGAAACTCTCGCACTGCATAGTTCAGGCCGCAGCCGAAAGCTGATGCAGAAATGAAAAAAAGCAGCCACCGGGCTGCTTTTTTCATGGAGCGACCGACAGCGATCAGCTGCCAGCCACCTTCATGCGATTGATCAGCATGGAGCCCACGGTCTTGGCACCATAGTTATAGGCATCGGCTCCGATGGCCTCTATGCCCTTGAACATGGTCTTGAGGTTGCCCGCGATCGTGATTTCGTCCACGGGGAAAGCGATCTCGCCGTTCTCCACCCAGAAGCCGCTGGCGCCGCGCGAATAGTCGCCGGTCACATAGTTCACGCCCTGGCCCATCAGCTCGACCACGAACAGGCCCGTACCAAGCTTCTTGAGCATGGCATCCAGATCATCGCTCGCCTTGGTGCGGCGCGAAGTCATGACCAGATTGTGCGAGCCGCCGGCATTGCCCGTGGTCTTCATGCCCAGCTTGCGCGCCGAGTAGCTGGACAGGAAATAGCCTTCCACGCGGCCGGCATCGACCACCTTTCGAGCCTGCACGCGCACGCCCTCTTCGTCAAAGGGCGAGCTGCCCTTGCCGCCCAGGACAAAGGGGTCTTCCTCGACATCGATGTGCTTGGGGAAGATGGGCTTGCCCATGGAGTCGAGCAAGAACGTGCTCTTGCGATAGAGCGCGCTGCCGCTGACGGCCTGCACAAAGCTGCCCAGCAGGCCGGCGGCCAGCGGAGACTCGAACAGCACCGGGCATTCGGTGGTCGGGATCTTGCGGCTGCCCAGACGGCTCAGCGTGCGCTCTGCGGCGTAGCGGCCCACGGCCTCTGGCGAGGCCAGATCTGCAGCATTGCGCATGGAGCTGTACCAGTAGTCGCGCTGCATCTCGCCATTCTTGCCGGGCAGCTTGGCGATGGGCGCCACCGACATGCTGTGGCGCGAGCTGGCGTAGCCGCCACGAAAACCGTTGGTATGGGCCGTGAAGAAATGGCTTTGCTGGGCCGAGACGCCCGCACCTTCGCTGTTGCTCACGCGGCGGTGGGTCTTGAAGGCGGCCTCCTCGCAGCGCAGTGCCATCTCCGCAGCGGCTTCGCTGGTGATATCCCAGGGATGGAACAGATCCAGATCGCGGTGCGTGCCGGGCAGCGCAATATCTGCGCTGTCGGGCAGGCGGGCAAACGGGTCTTCTGCGGTGAAGCGGGCGATGTCATAGGCAGCCTGCACGGTCTGCTTGATGGCGGCTTCGGAGAAGTCCGAGGTGCTGGCATTGCCCCGGCGCTGGCCCAGATAGACGGTCACGCCCAGCGACTTGTCGCGGTTGCGCTCCACGGTCTCCAGCTGGCCCTTGCGCACGCTGACCGACAGGCCGCAGCCTTCGGAAGCCTCGGCGCCGGCGTCCGTCGCACCCAGCTTTTTGGCATGCTGCAAAGCCTGGTCCACCAGCCCCTCGAAAAAGGCTTGGCTGAAGCTGAAACCGGCTTGCGGTGCGGATTGGGCCTGTGCACTGGAAGTGCTTGTATTGCTGGAGCGAGGTTTTTTCATAGCGGCGGATATGATAGCCGCCACTGCGGCGCCCTCTGCGCTGCCACCGATATTGCCCCCTTACCATGTCACGCAAACCCACCAAAGGCTATTTTGTTCGCGGAAAGTTCGTTGCCGAAGGCAGCGAGCTGGACCTTGAGCTGAAGGCCGAACTCAAAGGCACCTACGACTCCACCAAGACCGACCTCAAGCGCGAAAGTGATGCGCTGCAGGATCTGGGCAAGGAGCTGATGACGCTGCGCAGCGACCTCTTCAAGCGCCTGCAGCTGTCCGACCAACTGATCGACGCGTTGGCCGAAGCCAAGCGCATCACCAACTTCGAAGGCAAGCGCCGCCAGCTCCAGTATGTGGGCAAGCTCATGCGCAAGCTGACGCCGGAACAGGTCGCGGCCGTCAAGCAGGCACTGGACGAGCAGCGCAATGGCTCGGCCAGCGAAAAAATGTCGCTGCAGGTGGCCGAGCAATGGCGCGACCGCCTGATCGTCGAGGAAGCGGCCCTGTCCATCTGGCTGGAGCATTTCCCCGGCACCGATGTGCAGCAGCTGCGCTCGCTGATCCGCCAGTCGCGCAAGGACATCGACAAGGCCAAGGAGCAAGCCGCCGCAGCGGCCGCTGCCGCCGGCCCCGATGCCGAGCCCAAGGAAGTCAGCAAGGGCCGCGCCTACCGCGACCTGTTCCAGCTGGTGCGTGAGCAACTGGCCAGCGCCGGCAAGGCCGGTGCGAGCGCCGAGGATGACGGCGATGAGTGATGCGCCCGTATATCTTCACGATGCCGTGAAGATCGGCATTGTCTCCATCAGCGACCGCGCCAGCAGCGGCGTCTATGAAGACAAGGGCCTGCCCGCGCTCCAGGAATGGCTGAGCCGCGCGCTCAAGAACCCTATCCAGTTCGAGCCGCGCCTGATTCCCGACGAGCAGGCCGGCATCAGCGCGGCGCTGATCGAGCTGGTCGATGCAGGCTGCAGCCTGGTGCTGACCACCGGCGGCACCGGCCCCGCGCTGCGCGATGTGACGCCCGAGGCCACCCTGGCCGTGGCCCACAAGGAAATGCCGGGCTTTGGCGAGCAGATGCGCCAGATCAGCCTGGCTTTTGTACCCACGGCCATACTCTCGCGCCAGGTGGCGGTGATACGCGGCAGCAGCCTGATCATCAATCTGCCGGGACAGCCCAAGGCGATTGCCGAGACGCTGGAAGGCCTTAAGGACGCCGACGGCAAATCCAAGGTCAACGGCATTTTTGCTGCCGTTCCCTACTGCATCGACCTGATCGGCGGCCCCTATCTCGAAACCCATGACGAGATCTGCAAGGCCTTCCGCCCCAAGACCGCGATTCGCGCACCGCGCACGGCATAGCCTGCAGGTGCAATCCCTGCCAAAACATCCACCAAAGCAGCCTACGGGCTGCTTTTTTCATGGCGCTCACGTGGCATGGCTGCTGCGGGTATCTCGCTGCAACCGCTATCAGAATAAAAGCACTTTTCGCCTTTCATTCATGGACTTCAGCAATAAATCAATATGAAATCCATGGACAACAAGCGCTAGCAGCTATCAAATCTGGTGTATCCCTTGGGATTTCCCGCAAGTGCTTGCCCCGATGCCAGACGCAATCGCCGCCCCTAGCATGTTTGCTGCGATGCAGCGACAGCGGCCACCCGCCGCCCGGACGCTGCACGCTCTCTCCACATTTCTCATAATTTTCAGGAGACTCCATGCATCGCTTGTCCCAGTCTGCGCCCTCTGCCTGCCTGCTGGCTCTCGCCCTGACGGCGGCCTTCGCGGCCCCCGTCATGGCACAGGAAAAAGTCAAGATCGGCTTCATCACCGACATGTCCAGCCTCTATGCCGATGTGGAAGGCAAGAACGGTGCCGTTGCCATACAGATGGCGATTGACGACTTTGGCGGCAAGGTACTGGGCAAGCCCATCGAGCTGCTGACGGCCGACCACCAGAACAAGGCCGATATAGCGGCCAGCAAGGCCCGCGAATGGATAGACACGCAAGGCATCAGCCTGGTGTTCGGCGGCACCAACTCCGCCACCGCCCTGGCCATGGCCAAGGTCGCGCAGGAGAAAAAGCGGGTCTTTATCGACAATGGCGCGGGTAGCTCGGCACTGACCAACGAGCAATGCAGCCCCTATACCGTGCACTACGCCTTCGATACCGTGGCCCTGGCCAAGGGCACGGGCGGAGCCGTGGTGGACACCGGCGGCAAGAACTGGTTCTTTGTGACGGCCGACTATGCCTTCGGCCATGCACTGGAAGCCGACACCAGCAAGATCATCGAAGCGCGTGGCGGCAAGGTGCTGGGCTCGGTCAAGACGCCGCTCAACGCCAGCGACTTCTCCAGCTTCATGCTGCAGGCCCAGAACAGCAAGGCGCAGATCCTGGGCCTTGCCAATGCCGGCGGAGACACCATCAACTCCATCAAGGCGGCCAAGGAATTCGGCGTCACCAAGAACATGAAGCTGGCCGGCCTGCTGGTTTTCTTCAGCGACATCCACAGCCTGGGCCTGAAGAACACCGAAGGCATGCAGTTCACCGCCCCCTGGTACTGGGACATGAACGATGGCTCGCGCAAGTTTGCCGACGCCTTCATGGCCAAGACCCAGCGCCGCCCCAGCGAGATCCAGGCTGCCGACTACTCGGCCACCATGAACTACCTCAAGGCCGTGGAAAAAGCCGGCACGCTCGATGCCGACAAGGTCATGGCCACCTTGAAAAGCACCAAGATCGACGACTTCTTCGGCCAGGGCTATATCCGCGAAGACGGCCGCTATGTGCACGATATGTACCTGATGCAGGTCAAGTCGCCGGCCGAATCCAAGGGCACCTGGGACTATTACAAGATCATCAAGAAGCTGCCTGCCGAGCAGATCTGGACCACCAAGGCGGAAAGCAAATGCCAGTACTGGCGGTGACTTGAACCCGCGAGGCATACGCCCCGCATCGGAACAACGGACAGCGAGCCACGGCAGCTGTCCGTTTTTTTATGGCAGCAGTTCCAGCGGCTCCAGGTTTCAACCCGCAACAAACTTACATCTCGATATTTGCGCCTTATCGAGATGGACCTGACGGGCGGCGTCCCCAGCGACCCTTTCCAAGCCGAACGCCGCAGCCCCTGCGGCATCACTCGGCAAAAAGGCAGGCCCTGCGGCCTGCCTTTTTCATGGCGACGGGCAAAAGCGCTTGATGCACAAGTGCCGCAGCCCGGCTTCAGCTCAGGTCAACGTGCCGTGGTGTCGGTCGATGCATTGACGATGGGAATGTAGAAATCGCCGCCCGCCTGATTGAACTCCGCCGCCTTGGCCTGCATGCCCACGGCAATGCTGTTCTCGGCGCTCACGCCTTGCTGCTTGGCAAAGTCGCGCACTTCCTGGGTGATCTTCATGGAGCAGAACTTGGGTCCGCACATGGAGCAGAAATGGGCCACCTTGGCGCTGTCCTTGGGCAGGGTCTCGTCGTGGTAGGCCTGGGCCGTATCGGGATCCAGTCCCAGGTTGAACTGGTCCTGCCAGCGGAAGTCGAAGCGTGCCTGGCTCAATGCATCGTCGCGCGAGCGTGCGCCCGGATGGCCCTTGGCAACGTCGGCCGCATGGGCCGCAATCTTGTAGGCGATGATGCCCTGCTTGACGTCGTCGCGGTCGGGCAGGCCCAGATGCTCCTTGGGCGTGACATAGCACAGCATGGCCGTGCCGAACCAGCCGATCATGGCCGCGCCAATGGCCGAAGCGATATGGTCGTAGCCGGGGGCGATGTCTATGGTCAGCGGGCCCAGGGTGTAGAACGGGGCCTCGTGGCAGTGCTTGAGCTGCTCGGTCATGTTCTGCTGGATCATGTGCATGGGCACATGGCCAGGGCCTTCGATCATGGTCTGCACATCGTGCTTCCAGGCGACTTGCGTCAGCTCGCCCAGCGTGGCCAGCTCGGCAAACTGGGCATCGTCGTTGGCATCCGACGCGCAGCCGGGACGCAGGCCATCGCCCAGCGAGAAGCTCACGTCATACTGCTTCATGATGTCGCAGATGTCCTCGAAATGTTCGTAGAGGAAGCTCTCGCGGTGATGAGCCATGCACCACTTGGCCATGATGGAGCCGCCGCGCGAGACGATGCCGGTGCGGCGCTGGGCCGTGAGGTGGATGTAGGCCAGGCGCACGCCGGCGTGGATGGTGAAGTAGTCCACGCCCTGCTCGGCCTGCTCGACCAGCGTGTCACGGAAGATTTCCCAGGTCAGATCCTCGGCAATGCCGCCGACCTTTTCCAGCGCCTGGTAGATGGGCACGGTGCCGATGGGCACGGGCGAGTTGCGCACAATCCAGTCGCGCGTGGTGTGGATGTTCCTGCCGGTGGACAGGTCCATGACATTGTCCGCACCCCAGCGAATCGCCCAGACCAGCTTTTCCACCTCTTCCTCGATGCTGGAAGTCACGGCCGAATTGCCGATGTTGGCATTGATCTTGACCTTGAAATTGCGGCCGATGGCCATGGGCTCGATTTCAGGGTGGTTGATATTGGCCGGAATGATGGCGCGGCCTCGCGCCACTTCGTCGCGCACGAATTCGGGTGTGATGATCTTCGGGATCGCTGCGCCCAGGCTGTTGCCGGCCAGGCGCAGCTCGCGCGCCGCGTCCTGCTGGTACTGCGCCATCCATTCACGGCGACCGTTTTCACGCAGGGCCACATATTCCATCTCGGGCGTGATGATGCCGCGCTTGGCATAGTGCATCTGGGTCACGTTCTGGCCAGATTTGGCACGGCGCGGCTGGCGCTGCAGCGCGGCCGCCTCGGCGCGCAACTGGTCCACGCGTGCATCTTCCTCGCCGCGCTTGCCGCCGTCGTCCAGCGCCACACGCAGGCGACCCACGTAGTATTCGCTGTCGCCGCGCGCTTCGATCCAGGCACCTCGCACGCTGGGCAAGCCCTGGCGCACGTCGATCTGTACGGCGGGGTCGGTATAGGGACCCGAGGTGTCGTAGACGCTGACCTGCTCTCCATTGGTGAGCGCAATATCGCGCACCGGCACACGCAGCTGCGGATGCAGCGCGCCACTCAGATAGCTCTTGGTCGATGCGGGAAACGGCTGGCGCGACTGTGCCAGCAGCTCGGCAAAACGGGCGGCATCGGGGGCATGACCTGCAGCAGGCGTAAAAATGGAATCAGGGGCGTTCATCGCAGTCTCCTCAAAGCGGTTGAAGTGCATCAAACGCTCCGTGGAGTGCGGCCCTGCTCTGATCTTGCCCTGCACGGGCCCGGCCCGCTATGGGGTATCCGGCCTGTGCCGCCGAAATTCCGCAATTTCGGCCTGGTTCTTCACGCACCGGCTGTCCAGAAAAGACAAAACCCCAGTGCGCGAGGCGCCTGGGGTTTGCTGTGCCTATGGCTTTCAGGGTTGGCACTCGTGCCAGTTGCCCTGTCAATCCATCGGCCCTGCGTCAGGGTCCCGCTCTTCTTCCGCCGGTATGAACCGGATCAAGTTCGTCGGGTTCGCCTGCACTGTTTTCACAGTGACTGGCATCTCAGCGCTTTCGCACACCCCGGAGCTGCACGCAGTATAGGCTGGTTTTGCCACAATTTGCGCACTCTTGAAGCTGTTTAACTATCCTGACCCTCAAGCGTCTAATCCGCCGTTCAATCCAGCCCTTGCAACACCAGCCATTCATTGCTGGCGGCACGGCTTGCGCGCCACTGGTTGATGGGCGCGCTGACATCCTCGTAGCCCAGGGCGATGCCAAAGGCAATCTGGTAGCCATCCGGCAATGCCAGCTGTTCGATCAGCATGTCGTTGTACATGCGCCAGAAGCCCTGGGCACAGGTGGCCAGACCTTTTTCCACGGCCAGCAGCATGAAGGACTGCAGATAGATGCCCAGATCCACCCATTGCGCATAGCCCATGCGCTCCTCCACGGCCACGAAAATGCCCACAGGCGCACCGAACATCTGGCCGTTCTTGGCCAGCTGGGCCAGACGTGCTGCCTTGTCCTCGCGGCCGATATTGATTGCACGGTAAAGATCTTCGCCGTTTTCAAAGCGGCGACTGCGGTAGGGCTCCCACAAACCGGGTGGATAGGACAGGCCGGGGCGCTGCACGGCCTCGGTCTCCCTGGCCCTGGCGCACAGATCCTTGAGCGCCTGTCCGCCTACAGCGGTCACACGCCAGGGCTGCATATTGCCGCCGGACGGCGCCTGTGCTGCGGTCTCCAGCAAGTCCCGCACCGTGGCAGCAGCCACGGCCTGCGGCAGAAAAGCGCGCACCGAACGACGCTGCTGCAATGCTTGACGAATATCCATCTCTTCTACTCTCCTAAATCGCTGGTGTGCAGTGTAGGAGCTTGCGGCATTTTCCCGAGTCGCCGTGGATACCTTGTCGCAGCCGCCCCGGTGCTTGCCCTGATGGCGCGCCCTGCTCCAACTGCGACCATGCTGGCTGCCCGTCGCAGTGACTGGGTACTCACCACCTCAGGAGATGACTCTGATGAAGCCTCGCTCTGTTTGCTCCGCTACCTCTTTTTCCCCAAGAACATTGACGCTGGCACTGGGATGCCTGCTGACCGCTGCAGGCGCTCAGGCGCAGGACAAGATTCGCATCGGCTTCATCACCGATATGTCGGGCCTCTATGCCGATGTGGACGGCAAGGGCGGAGCCCTGGCCGTGCAGATGGCCGTGGACGACTTTGGCGGCAAGCTGCTGGGCAAGCCCGTCGAGGTGCTGACGGCCGACCACCAGAACAAGGCCGATATCGCGGCCAGCAAGGCACGCGAGTGGTTCGACACCCAGGGCATGAACATGCTGATCGGCGGCACCACCTCCAGTGCCGGTCTGGCCATGGGCAAGGTGGCCGATGAGAAGAAAAAGGTCTACATCATCAACGGCGCGGGCACTTCGGCCCTGACCAACGACCAGTGCAGCCCCTATTTCGTGCACTATGCCTATGACACCGTGGCGCTGGCCAAGGGCACGGGCAAGGCAGTGGTGGAGCTGGGTGGCAAGAGCTGGTTCTTTCTGACGGCCGACTATGCCTTTGGCCAGGCGCTGGAAGCCGACACCACCCGCGTGGTCAATGCCGCTGGCGGCAAGGTGCAGGGCAACGTCAGGCACCCTCTGAACACAGCCGACTTCTCTTCCTTCCTTCTGCAGGCTCAGAACTCCAAGGCCCAGATTCTGGGCCTGGCCAATGCAGGTGGCGACACCATCAATGCCATCAAGTCGGCACGCGAGTTCGGCCTGACCAAGACCATGAAGCTGGCCGGCCTGCTGCTGTTCAGCTCCGACATCCACAGCCTGGGTCTCAAAGCCACGGAAGGCCTGATGTTCACCGACAGCTGGCATTGGGACCTGAATCCCGAAAGCCGCAAGTTCTCGGATCGCTTCTTTGCCAAGTTCAAGAAGATGCCCACCTCGCTGCAGGCAGCCAACTACTCGGCCGCCATGCAGTATCTGAAGCTGGCCGAGAAGCTGGGCACGACGGATGCCGACAAGATCATGGCCGGCTTCAAGGCCACGCCGCTATCGGACTTCTATGCCAAGGGCGTGATCCGCCCCGACGGCCGCTACGCTCACGATATGTATCTGCTGCAGGTCAAGGCACCGGCCGAATCGAAGAAGGCCTGGGATTACTTCAAGGTGCTCAAGACCCTGCCCGGCGACCAGGTCTTCACCACCAAGGAAGAGAGCAAGTGCGCTCTGTGGAAGTAGTCGGTCGGCATTGAAGAAGCGGCCGGGTTGCCTGCATGGCACCCGGCTTGATGCCTTGCGCTTCGTCCTCGTCTTCTTGCCACGCAGCAAGAAGAAGCGTCAAGCGACTGCCCGCACCGGCATCAAGACAAGGCTCATTCGAACCCGCGCATCTCGCACCATTCCCCGGGCTCTGCCCTGGTGGAGCGCCACTGGTTGATGGGTGCCGCGCTGTCCTCATAGCCCAGTGCCATGCCAAAAGCGATCTGGTAGCCCTGCGGCAGCGCCAGATGCCGGCTCACAAAATCGCTGTAATTGCGCCAGAAGCCCTGGGCGCAGGTGGCGAGCCCCTTTCCGGTCGCCAGCAGCATCAGCGATTGCAGATAGATGCCCAGATCCACCCACTGCGCATGCAACATGCGGTTCTCGACCGCGACGAATACGCCTACAGGTGCGCCAAACATGTGAGTGTTCCGGGCTAGCTGCAGCAGCCGCCCACTCCTGTCCTCACGCCCCATGCCTATGGAACGATAGAGATCCTCGCCATTGTCAAAGCGGCGGCTGCGATAGGGCTCCCACAGCTGAGGTGGATAGACCAGGGCCGGATCAGAGTTGGGGGTCGCCGCAGGCATGGCCTGGCGCAAGGCCTGAAGGCTGTCCCCCGTCAGCGCTATCACGCGCCAGGGCTGGAGGTTGCCGCCTGAAGCCGCAAGTCCGGCCTGCGCCAGCAAATCCCTGACCAGCGCCGCATCCACCCTCCTTGGCAAAAAAGCACGCACCGAATGGCGCTGCTGCATGGCCTGTTCCACATTCATCATTGCTTGCCTCGGGTTTGAGTTGACAAGCAGTCTCGGCCGGACAGGCAGGGCTTTCGCCCCTCAAATCGACTACGGGCAAGCACCATGAAAAAAGCCAACGACAGGCGTTGGCTTTCACTGGCAGAGCAGAAGCATCAAGCGATCCATGGACAAGCGCCTGGGGTTTACTTGCCCAGAATCTGATCGATCTTGTCCTTCTGGAATGCCTCGGGTCGTTCGGACTCACAGGGCACACAGTCCTTTACATGGCCTTGAATCGAGAGCTTCTCGATGGCGGCCCACAGCAGTGCAATCTGCTTTTCATGGCCGGCAGCGCCTTCGGACAGAGAGCGCATGGCCTGGGCCACGGGGTCGACTTCGGCCGTCACGCCATAGGCGGTGAAGCCGCTCTTGCCGCAATCCTCGTCAATCACGACAGCCGTTTGCGCCTTGGCCTCGACCTTGGGTGCCGACTCATGCTCGGTCACATCGGCGCTATGCCCGGTCTTGCTGGGAATGATGCGCGCCGGAATGCCCACGGCAGTCGCACCTGCAGGCACTGGCTTGATGACCACGGCATTGCTGCCTATCTTGGCACCATCGCCTACCTCGAAGCCGCCCAGCACCTTGGCGCCGGCACTGACCACCACGTTCTTGCCCAGCGTTGGGTGGCGCTTGGCCCCCTTGTAAAGCGAGGTACCGCCCAAGGTGACACCGTGATAGATGGTGCAGCCATCGCCCACCACGGCGGTTTCGCCGATCACGACACCCATGCCGTGATCGATGAAGACCTCGCGACCGATGACGGCACCGGGGTGGATTTCAATGCCGGTGAACCAGCGCCCCATGTGCGAGATGAAGCGTCCCAGCCATTTGAAGCCATGCGTCCAGCACCAGTGCGCAGGACGCTGCAGCCAGATGGCGTGCAGCCCCGGATAACAGGTGATGACCTCCCAGGTGCTGCGGGCCGCGGGGTCGCGGTCAAGAATGCACTGGATGTCGGAGCGCAGGCGATCAAGCATCAAATAACAACGTGAGGAATGTTTAGCTTGTGAAGTCTAGCGGGTTGGTGGCTGGCTCTGCAGCATGGCTTTGGCAACACCGCGAAGAATATGGATTTCTTCCTGGGTCAGCTGCGCGCGGTTGAAAAGCTGGTTAAGCCTGGGCATGAGCTTCTTGGGTGCTGCCGGGTCCAGAAAGCCGATATGGGCCAGGGCCTGTTCCCAGTGGCCCAGCATACCCTGCACCTGGGCCATGTCGGCGCGATGCGCCTCAGGCGTGTGCTCCACCACGGGAAAACCACCCAGTGCCACGCGCCAGTCATAGGCAACGACCTGAATGGCCGAGCCCAGATTGAGCGAACCGAACTGCGGATTGGACGGAATCGACAGCGCCACATCACAGCGATAGACATCGTCGTTGCTCATGCCAAAGCGCTCGCAACCGAACAGAAATGCCACGCCCTTCTGGTTGCAGGCCGCACCGGATGTGGGCAGGTTATCGGTCAGACCTGCGTCTACTTCAGACACAGAGCGCACATCGAGCTCTCCTTTCAGGAGCAACTCGAAATGCTCGCGCGGAGTGCGTGTAGGCGGGCCGAAGTCGCGTGGCGTCATTGCCGTCGCGCACATATGGCTGATGCCGTCCAGGGCTTCCTCCAGGGTGTCGACCACGCGGGCCTTGTCCAGCACATCCAGTGCGCCACTGGCACGCTGAATGGTTTCTTCCTTGCGCAGCACGTTCTTGTAGCGTGGGCGCACCAGCACCAGGTCGTCGAAGCCCATGGTCTTGAGCGCTCGGGCAGCCGCGCCCACATTGCCGGCATGGCTGGTTTCAATCAGTACGAATCGGGTTTTCATCAACGCAGAACAATGCAAAAGGCCCCACTTGTGGCCTTGATAAGACAGCAGACTACGCGGCCAGCTCTCTCTCTGACATCCGCAAGCGCCGCAGAGAAGACCCTCGGGTCGCCGGGACGAACAAGCAAAAAACGCGCAGCCTGGGTAGAATTGCGCCCATTGTCGCCGCCCCGCATCGCCGGTCGCGGCTTTTACGTTCTTACCCGCGTAGTTCAGCCCAGTTTTGCTCCGGGCTGCATCGCCAACGCACTCACAATTTATGTCGAACTCCCTGCACCCCATGCTCAACGTGGCCATCAAGGCTGCTCGCGCCGCTGGCGCCCTCATCAACCGTGCCGCACTGGATGTGGAATCGGTGCGCGTTGCGCAAAAGCAGGTGAACGACTTTGTGACCGAGGTAGACCAGGCGGCCGAGCGCATCATCATCGAGACGCTGCTCAACGCCTACCCCCAGCATTCCATCCTGGCCGAAGAATCGGGCAGCGAGCATGGTGCCAAGAACTCCGACCATGTCTGGATCATCGATCCCCTGGACGGCACCACCAACTTCATCCACGGCTTCCCCGTGTACTGCGTGAGCATCGCCCTGGCCTACAAGGGCAAGATCGAGCACGCCGTGATCTATGACCCCAGCCGCAACGACCTGTTCACGGCCACCAAGGGTCGCGGAGCCTATCTGAACGAGCGCCGCATCCGCGTCTCCAAGCGCACCCAGCTGCGTGATTGCCTGATCTCCACGGGCTTCCCCTTCCGCCGTGGCGACAACTTCAAGCAATACATGCTGATGCTGGGCGAAGTCATGCAGCGCACCGCCGGCGTGCGTCGCCCCGGCTCCGCAGCCCTGGATCTGGCCTATGTGGCTGCCGGCTTTGCCGACGGTTTCTTTGAGTCCGGCCTGTCCATCTGGGACGTGGCTGCCGGTTCTCTGCTGGTCAGCGAAGCCGGTGGTCTGGTGGGCAACTTCACGGGTGAAGCCGACTTCCTGGAACAACGCGAAATCCTGGCCGCCAACCCACGCATCTATGGTTCGCTGATTCCCGTGCTGGGCAAGTTCAGCAAGTTCGCCACCGCTGGCGAAAAAGCGGCCGTGCGTCAGGCTGTCAAGACTGGCGAATTCGAAGCCCCCGCCGAGGAAGACACCGAAGCTGTGGCCGAAGAAGGCCAGAAGAACGCAGAATAAAAAAGGCGGTCGCCCCACGACTGCGGAAAGGGCCTGGTCCGGTGGACCGGGCCCTTTTTTTATGTCGCCAGAGGCCGCCACCAGGCAATAGACGCTCCTTGGGGGCAGCGTCCACAAGCAATGGACAAGCGTCGGAGGTGTATTTCTCTCCACAGAATCCACAAACTCCCGGTCCAGAATCTGTCCGACGATAAATGGGCAGAACAATATGATGGACTTCTTCAGCCAGCACTGGGCGCTGGCCATTGACTGGGTATCCATGCATGCGGTGACTCCCGTGGTCAACGCACTCCATATTGCCGAGGCAGCGGGCGATCCGCGCGAGATAGCCGCTGGCATCCTGATCGCGCTGCTGCAGCTGTTTCTGATCGGTTGTGTGATGCGGCCGCTGGAGAGTCTGCTTCCCGCCGAACGCTGGGCCGACCGCCGCCACACCACGGTGGACCGCAACTACACCCTGCTCATGCTGCTGGGCCTGTTTCCGCTGTTCAGCTTTTTGATCCTCATGCCGGTCGCCCATATGCTGGGCGGCGGGCCAGCCACCGAGGTGGCCAGCGGCCTCAAGGCCTGGCTGCCCTGGTTTGAAGGCCACCCCTATATATTGTTTGCCGTGTACTACGTCGTCTACGACTTGACGTATTACTGGATGCACCGCGCCCAGCACGTCATTCCCTGGTGGTGGGCCATGCACAGCATGCACCACAGCCAGCGCCAGATGAGCTGCTGGAGCAACGACCGCAGCAACTATCTGGACGGCATGCTGCAAAGCTTTGTGCTGGCCAGCGTAGGTCTGGCCATGGGTGTGGAGCCATCCGAGTTCGCCATGCTGGGTCTGCTCAGCGAACTGGTGCAGAACTTCTCCCATGCCAATGTAGCGCTGCGTCTGGGCTGGCTGGGCCAAATGGGCGAGCGCCTGCTGGTCGGCCCACGCTTTCACCGCAACCACCATATGCTGCGCGATGCCGAGCGCCCCGAGCGCCACAACTGCAACTTCGGCCAGGTTCTGCCCTGGTGGGATCAGTTGTTCGGCACCGCCCTCTATCACGACGAGGAACTACGCCCCACGGGCGTGAGTGACCCCGAGGTCGATGCCGACAACGAGCGCGGCCTGATCGCCATGCAGTGGTACACCTTGAAGCGCTTCTGGGGAGCCTTCAGTTGCCGCGCGGGCTGGAGGCTGGGCGATGTGTCCTTCGGCCCGGGCTACCGCCCCATTCATGACGACGATCAAGGCTCTGGCTCTCAATCCGAGCAAGGCGTGCAGACGGCCTCTGCCAAATAGCCAAAAAACAGCCATGCCCCCTGCTATTGGGCATCACGGATAATGCAGCATTCGGCGCCCGCCCAGCACCGGCGCGGCGCCCCCTGTTTTGCATACCGCTGAAGCGATGACCCAGACAAGCACAGAATCCCCGTCGCTGCCCTACTCCCCAGACATGACTGACCTCTCGGCGCATACGCCGATGATGCATTGGTTTTAATACCTCTGATAAATTTCAGATTACCGAAAAACCTACGCCTAAACCTACGCCAAACAAACCTCCCACTCAGGAGGTTTTTTTATGTCGGGTTCTTCTCACGCAGCCAATAGATGCGACGTAAAAGTGGATTCATAGAGTTTGATTTCAATCAATCGATATACTGTATGCATGTACAGTCATCGACTTTTGAGCGGCATGCCCGTCCAACTCACTGCCTCCCCAGTTGCTTTGCCTCTGGCAGATTGCAGCGTGCGCGCAGGCTTTCCCTCTCCAGCCGAGGACTTCTCCGGCAAACGGCTGGACATTGCCGAGCTGCTGGTTGAGCACCCGCAGGCCACATTCCTGCTGCGCGTGGCCGGTCCATCCATGCGTGAGTACGGCATCGATGACGGCGACCTCATCGTGGTGGATCGGGCGCTGCGCGCTCGCCATGGCAGCATCGTCGTGGCCGTTCTTGACAATGACTTCACTGTCAAAGTCTTGTACAACGCTGGCGGCAATTTCAGGCTCCGAGCCGGCAACCCCACCTACCCCGACATCGTCCCCAAAGAAAACCAAGAGCTGGAGATCTGGGGCGTGGTCAAGTCCTGCATCAAACGCTTTGCATGAGCATGTATGTTCGCGCTCATCGACGGCAACAACTTCTACGTCAGCTGCGAGCGAGCTTTCAGGCCTGCCCTTGAGGGCATCCCTGTCGTCGTCCTAAGCAATAACGACGGCTGCGCCATCTCACGCTCCGACGAGGCCAAAGCCTTGGGCGTGAAGATGGGACAGCCGTTTTTTCAATTGCGCGACCTGGTCGAGCACAAGGGGCTTGTCTGCCTCTCACCAAACTTTGAGCTGTACGGCGACATGAGCGACCGCATGATGTCGCTGGCTGCCGGCCTGGGCCCCACCCAAGAGATCTACAGCATTGACGAGTCATTCATCGGGGATCTGGACGGCGTGCGGGATCTCACGCGCCGCGCCTTGGCCATTCGCGCACGCATTCTGAAATGGACGGGCATCCCCACTTGTGTGGGCCTAGCTCCCACCAAGACCCTGGCCAAGCTCTGCAACCATGTCGCCAAAGACTCGGAGCGCAAGCCCGGCAGCTATCCCGCCGAGCTGCAGCGGGTCTGCAACTGGGCCGAGCTGTCCGAACAGCAACGCACCGACATTCTCGGCCGCACCGCCGCCGGCGAGGTCTGGGGCGTAGGCCGGCGCATCTCTGCCCAGCTGGCCGAGCAGGGCGTGCTGACTGCGCTTGACCTGGCAAGGCTGCCCGCCCATGCCGCGCGCGATGGCTGGAGCGTGGTGCTCGAGCGCACCGTGCGCGAGCTGCAAGGCGTGAGCTGCATGAGCTTGGAGACGGCCCCTGCCGCCAAAAAGCAGATTGCATGCACCCGCAGCTTCGGCCACCCCATCACAACCCTGCCCCCATTGATTGAAGCCGTGAGCGAATTTGCAACCAGGGCTGCAGAAAAGCTGCGCGCTGGCGGTTTGCGCGCCGGTGCCCTGCATGTTTTCGCGCACACGTCGCCATTTAGGCCCGGCCGCAGGTTCTACGAAACGGCCGTAGTTCAACTTCAGCCGCCCTCATCCGATACCAAGGCGCTTGTGAATGCAGCCGTTCGCGGCTTGCGGTCGATCTACCAGCCTGGCTATCAGCTCTCCAAGGCCGGCGTGATGCTGCAGGATCTGTGCCCGGCAACCGTTCAACAGGGCGACCTGCTTTTCGAGGAACCTGGCCGCGACCAAAGCAAGCTGATGGAGGCCATGGACAAGGTCAACAAGCGCTTCGGCAAGGGCACGGTGCATGTCGCAAGCACCGGCGTGCCCGAGCAGGATGAGAGCGGATGGCGCATGCGCCAAGAGCGCCGGACGCCACGCTATACAACTAAACTTCAAGAAATTCCTATCGCACGCGCATAGTGACAAAGCTGTTCTGTAGGCATCTCGTTAAACACAAAAGGATCTTTATGAAACAACTTACCGCGTTAGAAGAAATTCTTCTCAGATTTGCAGGCGTAAAATCGATCACAGAGTCGACAATAAGAACGTTTAAACGACATATTCATAATGAAGAGTCGCGCTTTGTAATTGGCAACTATCTTTTGGTTAATGCGAGATCATTCATCGAAGTTTTTGATGCGTTCAAGAAGCTACCGCGAACAGCTGAAATCGATTTAGCAATTATTGCAAACGAACCATTTGCACAAAAAATACAGAGCTGGAACGGCCTACGCGATCTCAGAAACCAAGTTTTAGCTCATGGCTTTGATGACAGGAAAAACGATACCATTGCAAATATAGAGCGCTTTTACAGCTCCGACACTGTCCCTACAACGGACTGGGAAATAATAATAATGGGAGAGTGTGCTGCATTTGCATGCGGCTGTATTATGACAAGTTTTGATGCTGAACTTAGATCAGCACAATCAAAGCTAAACGAATTTGAGCCGAAGACAAATGGGGCCAAGAGCAAAGAAGAATATATTTCTGAAATGCAGAGACTTGTTAAAGAGCACTTATCGATCGATAGAAGAAACGCAGAAAATTTGGAAACTGCCTTGAGAGTCCATGTTATTCAATGGGCTGAAAACTTGATGACCAAATAAAAAAACCTCCCCGATGCCTAAGCACCGGGGAGGTTTTCATACTTAGATGCCTACTTTTAGCGGTCGCCTGCAGTTAGCCAGGGCCGCCCGCAACTCGGTTTCATAACCCTCGCGCCGCTCAAGTTCAGCACCGGCAGCCTGGACGTACAGGTCCACGTCCGCACCAGCAGGCAGGTGCTCCGTAGGCATATTGGGCCGCTCAGGCTCGGGCTCATCGCAAGGCACCGGCACAGGGACCTTGACCTGCTGAATCTCAACCCTCGCTGGCGGCGCAGCACCGCAACCAGCCAGGAGGACAGCGGCCGCCAGCGCAGCCGAGAGTAGGGGTAGACGGCGCATTACTGACCTCCTGCAGACTTTCGGGACGCCAGCAGCTCAGCCACTCGGGCCTGTGCGCTTACGCATGCGTCACCAGGCACTGCGGCCGCCGTGCTCAGGATCTTGTCCGCGCGGGCCTTGTGTCCAGCTGCGACCGCAGCCGCCTGTGCACGGGCCTGGTCGCGCTCGCTCTTGAGACCTTCACCGGCCAGCAGCAATGCATCGACCGCCTTTGTGCACACGTCTGCACTCTCGCGCGCCAAAGATTCCTTCTCGGCCGCATGCTCGGCATCGGATCTGGCCAAGGTTGCTGCATCACGCTTTTGCAGGTAGGCCCAACCTTGTGCTAGGTTGACCCCAAGGCTGACCAGCAGCGCCAATGTCAACTGCCGCATCATGCGAAGTCCCAACTGGCGGACGCTTCGGCCTGAGCATGGTTGCGTGCCCACTTGGCCCGCAGATCAGAGCGCTGCTGTGCGCTGCCGCGCGCCCAGGCCCCGGGGCGCCATGTACGCAGATAGAGTTGCCAAGCCCCCTCCTCATCCTCCACAGCGGGCAAGCGCTGTGGATCTGTAAACATCAGCAGGCGAGCCACCGCAGCGGCTAGTACATCGTCCGTCTCCAAGCGCTCCCAGATGGCGCGCGGCTCGAATGCCACGCCTCGTGCGGCACAAACAATGCTCAGCCAATAGCGGCTGGCTTCGTGCAGATACACGCCCCACACGCCGCCGCGACTCGCCTGAGTACCCAGCTCAAACTGCCAGAAACCACGTGCTGGTCCCTTCACGCCAGGCCGCCCCTGCACGACCTGGTAGCGATGCTCAAGGCGGCTCTCCTGCAGGCCGGTGGCCAACAGCATCACGTGCGCCTGCGGCGTGTGCATGGCTGCGGGTAGCAGCTCCATAGCGGGTTTGATGGCAGTAACGATGATCGATCCGATAGTCATAGGTCAACCCTCCTTAAAACGGGTGCGAATGATGAGAAAGGTGAAGCCCGCGATAACGCAGACATCGGCAAGGGTTGGTGGCGTGGGTCGCAGCCATGGCGCCACCAGGGCGCCGGCACCGCCCAGGGCGAGCAGCGCCCAGGCGATGGCCTTGAGCCAGGCCACCAGGCGAGTGCGAGGAGCAAGCCCAGGCATGCATGGGGCCGTGCGCTCCAGCTTGTTAAGCGCCTCGGCCACAACGACCAGGCCGCAGAGCCAGTGCAGCACGCTGAGCAAAGTAATCACGGGATAGAACATGGTCAGCCCCCTTCCGCTTGGCCCTGCTTGGGCAGGTACTTGCCAATGAACGACCGCAGAAAGCTCTGCGCGCCAGCCCCGACAATGCAAGCCATCGACAGCAGGACGGACTCAGGCACGTTGGCCACAAGTAGCACCAGCGGCGTGAGGTAACCCGCCGTCAGGGAACTGGCTCCAGCCACGGCCATGCGGCGAAAAGCCAAGCGCACCATGTCCCTCAAGGTGTCGTTGCTGCCTGGCACTGTGTTCAGCAAAATGATTGCGATCAGGCTGCCCAGAAAGCCGGCGAGCAGTACGTCAGCACGTAGCCCAAGCGGCACCCCAAAAGCCGTGAGCGCTTGTGTGGAGACGGCGGCGCCGATGATGGTCACTGCCGTCGCGGTCGATGAAGGTTCTGCCATCTGTTGCCCTCCCTCGGGCAGAAAAAAAGCCCGCACAGGGCGGGCTTGGTGGGTTTGAATCGCTGTCAACGCGGCTGCATCGCGGCCACAATTTCTTCTTTGCGCTCTGGTGTCAGCAAGCCTTTGCTGACCAGCAATGACAGTCCTTGCTGTGTCTCGGGATCCGCATAGGTCAAATAAGCAGCGGCGAGCAGACGGTCGTACATCAGCTTGACCAATGCGTCAGTCATCGTGGCCTGCACGACCGCAAGTTGCTCTGCCCTTGTGAAGTGGTCTAGTTTGGCGTTGCCGACAAACACAGGGAATGCTGGGGGCGCAGGATCATCGCTACCAGCAAAGGTGCGCGTAGGGGTTGCGGGAGCCGATATCTCGAACTGCTGCAATTCGGCTACACGCTCGGACAAATTGATATGCCATCCAGGAACGGGCGCCATCTCATGAACACTGCCATCTGGCGTTTCAACAGTGTTGCATGTCGGACATTGAACAGCACCAACTACATCAACAGCTGCAAGACCGATATAAGCGGGTAGTAAGCCATCCACGATCCAGGGCGCAAGGGCCAAGCGTGCAGCCGTCTCATCTGCGAACTTCAGATAGACCATCATGCTGTAAGCCTCCTCAGTTGGGCATCGGTCAATGCACGGTTATAGAGAACGACGCGGCGCAAATGTCCGTCAAACGGATCAAGCGGACTGGTTAATCGGTAAGACCCAAACGTCATCTCTGGCGTAGCCCCGAAAGCTGCACCGGAGCGCGCGCGCGAGACCACAGCACCACCACCCAGACATGCTGCCAGTCCACTGCGCGAGACCGACATGGCTACCGCAATCTCTTCCGCTGTAGATGGAGATGGGAATACCAAGTCCATGGTTGCGGCTTCTGACAAGCGGTGACTCAGGAAGATTGCCCCTGACTGCGACCGCATAACGCGCATGCGGTTGGTATCAGAGGAATAGAGCGATATGCCGAGGGTTTGTTGCCCAGAGGACGGCAAATTGCGCGATGGCCTGATCTCCTGCAACACGGTGAACTCTGCTCCAAGCTGTAGCGCCTGTGGAGTGAGCGATATAGCTTCGGCTGCACGGGTCGCAGCAGTAGTCGTCGTAGGAATGAAGGATGTCGGGTAAGAGCCATCCTCTACCTGCGGATATCCATAGTAGGTGTACCCGACAGAGACGCCCACCTCAGAGCCAGCATACACACGGAAGGCCGCAGCCCCGCCAGGAGACGTGAAAGTCATCCAAACCCGATAACCTACAGAAGTTGGTCGAGCTCCGATTGACAGAATTGGCACCAGAGTAGCGTTAGCGCCAATGCTCACTGTACCTGTGACAAAGTCTATTTGAACCCATGAAAAATCAGCGCCAAAAGTGACTCCGAACCGGGCTTTGTCACGATCTCCACGAGCACACTCCACTGACGCAGTAACCACACCAGCAGGGATATCCAGAGACTGTATCCAGCCAGAGGAAGAAACTAGACCGGAGGTAGCAACCCGCCAAGGCAAAGGAGCATCCGCCGGTGCAAGCGTGCATTCATGGCCTGAGCTCCCCGTCCAATTCGGTGAGCTGGACATATCTGTCGAACGGAGCAAGCGGTTGGTACGAGCAGCCTCGACACGCATACCAACGCATCGGCCGGTGGCAGGATCATGATCAATCCGCGGCACATTGTTGGCAACAGTACGCAAGCGACCATCTGAGCCAAAGCATGTTGCGGCACTGGCTCGCAGGCATTGGACCAAGGGATGCACACGGCCGCTATTGGCAAAGTCGATTAAAAGACTAGGGCGCAAATCAGGATAGTTCTCAACAATGCTCATGTCCAAGCCTCCGTACGGGTACGGACTACGCCGTCAAACCCGTGAAATTTGATCGTCGTGGTGCTGTCGCTGACCCACTCACGCCAGATGTCGCCTGGCTTACTATCAAGCGGGTGACGACGAACAACCGTCACGCCGACCACATCCATGAATGCCAATGCCCCCAACTGTTGACCTATTGGCACCTGGTTGGGAGCTACACCTACAGGCATATTCATCACCTCGATCCAATTGGCTTTATCCGCGCTTGGATCTAAAGTGGACCTTCCCGCGACCATGCGCCGGTAGATCAAGCCCGTAACCGGACTCCATGCCAAGTTGCCTGCCCCATAGCTCGACGCAGGATCGAACCTCGCAGCCGCAGCTGCGGCAGCAGCCAGGTCAGAGGCATTCTTAGAGCTGGCTGCAGATGCAGCAGCTGCTTCACGAGAGCCCGCAGCCAAGGCCGCTGCCTGGTTGTTTTCCGCAGCCTGCTGGTTTGCAGCCTCCGAAAATAAAACCAGAGCCAACAGAAAGGCATCGGCTCTCGGGTCAAAGTTTGCAGGGTCCGTTGACTGCGGCGGTGGCGGTAGTTGTGGAATCAGCGTCATGTGAGACTTTCAATTTCAAGCGAACACAGGTTCGTCGTCGTATAGGCCACCTCCAGGGAAAAATCCCGGTAGAAGCCATAGATCGTCATGGGGCTGTAGCGCTCCACGTCAGGCACCCCAAGCCATACGCAGGGCGTTGCGCGCACCTTCTCCAGCTCGCGCTGCACCGCTGGATAGCGTTCACCAGGCTGCTCCAGGACCACCGACATGCGGCGGCTGAAGCGGCCCGGCTCAAAGCTCTGCACACCTTCTGCGCTGGTGGCCTTCTTGCTGTAGTCAACGATTGAAGTGTTGGCACCCAGCTTGGCGTTGCCCAGGTCAAACTGGTTGCCCACGACAATGGCGGCACAAGCGGCCGGCCCCTTGATGGTGATTTCCAGCCTGGAGCCAGTAGATGGCACCAGGCCGGTAAACACCGCATCGGGGATCTGCTCGCTGGTGCGGTAGAAATACCCGTACCAACTGGCAGGCGGTCGGACCAGTTCCTTATCGAAGGTCGCCAGCACAGTGTTGGCGACGCTGCGCTGGGTAATCTGCAGGCGCGAGCCGACCAGACCGAACAGCGCAACCGCATTGATACGGCCGGGAACCACCACCGTGGTAGTGAGATCTCCGGCCGTAGTGGTTGAGGTGCTGGGTTCCCCATCGAACATGGACCAACGGTTAGACGGCGCCGCCACCTTCCAGTACAGCGGCTCGGTCGGCGGGTACTTGTCCAGCGCAGGGGCCTGCACGCATTCGTAGGTCTTCCCATTGGCCGGCAAATACACCCGACTGTTCAACGCATAGCTGGTGTCGGCCGCATAGTCGGGGTCCGCAACCCCTGCACTACTGGCCGTCACCATGGCCGGCGTGAGCTTAGTTGGCCGAATCAGCAGCATCAGCAGCCTCCACCAGCACCGCAAGGTGCTCGTTTTCAACATTGCGCACAGGCATTCCCTCCACAGTGATGCGGTCTACGTTGCGCTGCAACCGACCTGTATTGACGGCGACGGCCTCCGTGGCGCCGCCCACCCTTTGCAGCAGACCCGTGACATCGCGCCGCAGCTGCTTCACCTCATCGACCAGCGGCCGCAGATCCACACCAGGGCTATGCACCAGTTGCGCGACCACGGGCGGCTGAGCCCCGGCCAGCAAGCGAGCGGTTTGCTCTGCGCTGTAGTACCGGGCCGCCCCGGTCACTTCCAGCTCACGGCCGCGCTCGCCCACGAGACGCAGGCCGCCGGCGTGCAAACCGCCCTCGGCAAATGCAGGAACCGCCTGTCCCCGCAACACCGCGATCACGGCCCGAAGCCCATCCCGCGTGGTGTCGGTGCCAGCCTTGATTGCCTCTACCATCAGTTGCTCGGTGCTTTTGGCACCAGCCTCCAGGGCGGCCAGCGTGCTGTCGATCTGGCCCAGCAGGCCCAGGCTTTCTTCCTGGTAGTTCTTGGGCGCCTCCTTATCCAGGCGATTGGCCACTGCCTCGGCGCGGGCCAGCATGGTTTGCACCAGGCTGCTGTATTCGGAGCTGGATAGCCCCGCCTCCTGCGCCTTCTGCAGCAGCGGATTGAGCAGCGAATTCAGTTCGTTGCCGTAGCCAGCCAGCGTCTCCCCGGAGGTGGACATGGCCATGCTGTAGGCGACGTTGAAACGCTCCTGCAAGTTGGCGAACTGAGCAGGCGTGTCCAGCATTCCGAAGCGCACATCGGCCACGGTTTGACGCAGGCCAGAGGCGCTGTCTCCCATGGTCTGGGCCAGTTGCGCCTGGCTTTGATACCAGGCCACCGTCTCTTCCCGCAGCTTGCTGAGGTTGGAGACGGCCTTGCCGCTGTCCATGCTGTACTTCTGCAGGGCCGCCACATAGTCCAGCTGCGCCTTTTGAGCGTTGCCGGTTGCGGCGGACTGCTGCGCACGGGCTGCAGCCAGGGCCTGCTCTGCCGTAGTGGCCTTGGTTGCCAGCGCTGCAGCCTGCTCTCGCAGACTTGCCGCCTTGGCCAGGTTGGCGCCCTCGGATGCCACCGCCTTGTTGTATGCCTCCATGTAGCTGAGATAGGTCTGGGTGCTTCCCAGATCGCCTCGCAGACCAGACGACCCCAAACGCGCCAGTTGATCTGCAAACGCCTGAATCTCAGACGTTGGCAGGTTCTGCATCTTGGCCAGCATGTTGGCCTGGGTATCGTTGTAGACAGCCAGCCCCGCCAAGCTTCCAGGCACAGACTCGCCCTTTACGCCATCCTGCACGTTGCCAAAGCGCAGATATGTAGCTACAAAGCTGCGCGCCGCGTTGCCGCGCTGCGCCTCCAGCTGGGCAGCCGAGTTGTACAGACCCGGCGAGCGGTTGGCGTTGTTGGCAACGGCCGCAGACCATTCGGCCTCGCGCTTCTTGACCAAGGTATCGGCCTTGGCAAGCGCCGCCTGTGCGGCCGCAATGCCGTTCTGATTAGGCAAGGCCACGGTTTGAGCCTTGATCTGCTCGCGGATCTGCGCCGGCGTCATGGCACGCGGCGCGATGATGCTGATGGCCGCCTCACGCACCGCCTCGCGCTCGCTGGCAATGTCTGCCAGGTTGCTGCGTATGCGGTTGGCGATGAGATCGAACACCCCCACCACCGTGGCAGAGAACGAGCGAACGTCCACCCCTTCCAGCGCCTTGGCGAGCCCGTCGATGTCCACCACCGTCCCCGAGGCCGAGGCCTGCATGTCCATGATCTCGGCACGCAAGCGCTGCACAGCGAGCTGCGCCGGGTCGAGTGCCGAGGTCACGGTCTGCACACGGTCCCCGAACACCAGCACACCGCTGGAGGAGTCCCCCAGGATCTTGTTGATGGTCGAGACACTGCCTGCAAACCGATCCGACTGCGTGACCACGGCCGCCATGGCGTCCTGCGCGATCTTCATGCCTGGCGCCACTGCCGCCGCCTTGGTGTAGGTGGCGATCAGATCGGCCGCAGCAGCGCGCGCCAGTTCGTCCAGCATGGTGGCCGTCTCATCGAACTGGGGCGCCATCTTGATCAGCGTGGCATAGGCCTCGCGGCCGCTGGCCGTGGTCAGATCCAGGCTGCCCACCAACTGGCGGAACTGCTCGCGCGACTGCGGCAGCGACAGGCCCAGGGCCTCCAGCTGCTTGCGCATGGCGTCGGTGCTCTGGTTCGCCCGCTCGGCCTGCGTGTAGTAGGCCTGGTAATAGGCCTCGCTGGCAGAGATATAGGCATCCAGGCCGCCGAAGCGGTCCACCAGGTCGCTGGCCATGTTCGCACCAGCCAGGCCCACGTCAAACAGCTTACCCCGTGTGACCTCCAGCGTGGTGTTGACCACGCCCAGGCTGCCAGTGAGGCGCTGCAGAGTTGCAGTGGCCGTCTCGCCTGCCTTGGTGTACTGCGCGGTGCCCAGCACCAGAGCCGCCATTTCATCGCCGGCCGCAGCCATCTCCTCCTGCAGCCGCGCTGCCACCTGGTCGCCAGACAACCCCTCGGTGGAGAAGCGGATCTTGCGGGTGTAGGTAGCGACGGCGTCTGCAGAGACGCCGAGCACCTTGGCCTGCTGGGTGATGCTGGTCTGCAGTGCTGCAAAGGTGGTCTGAATCTGGGCATTGCCCTCCATCGCGCCATAGTCGGTCCAATACTTGTTGGAGCCAAACCAGCCGCCCGACTTTTTGTAATCCGCATAGGTGCGAAGTTCGCCGCCCAGCTGACCGTCAATGCCCTCGCCGCGCTTGGAGACCTTGCCGCCGAAGATGGAGCCGCCCACCAGGTTGCCCAGCGTGGAACCAATAAATGCGCCAACTGGACCACCGAACCACGTGCCCACGGCCGTGCCGATGGCGCCGCCATAGTTGCCCTTGGTCAGATCCAGCAGCGCCTTGCCGTAGCCCAGAACATTGCCGGCCACGTTGATGGTGTCGGCCGCGCCTGCCAGCGCATCGGCAATCTTGTACGCGCCGTTGCCGATGGTGTCCGCGCCCATGCTGAAGAGCTTGCCGCCCCACTCATACATGGTGTTCGACAGGTAGCCGCCGAAGTCCGAGAAGATCGCAGACGACCCGCTGAGCAGGCTGCGCCCATTGCTGAGCAAGCCCATGGCATTGCTGCTGCTCTGCGCCGCATTCAGGCCCAGCATGGAAGTCACGCCGCCGGCGACCGGCTGCACGATGGCCTGAATGATCGGCTTGAACAGCAGCGTGCGCGCCAGGTTCTTGAGATAGTCACCAAAGCCGCGCCCGCCCGCCATCAGTTGATCTGACAGGCTTTGCGTGACCTGGTCAACGCCCACCTGCCACTCCTGCAGACTGGCCTCGGCCGCTGCTGCGCTGGCCTCGTGAGCCGACTTCAAGGAAGTGAGCGCCAGACGTTCACGCAGCAGCTCGATCTCCTGCTGCAGCGCGATCTGCTCCCGCGTCATGGTGCCCGTCAGCAGCGAGTTGCGCTCCAGCTCCGCAAGCGTTTGCTCCTTGGTCAGCAGCACCGCCTGTGCACGCAGGCGCAGCACTTCGCCCTGCTGGATGGCGTTGAGTCCAACCAGCTCCATTTCCTCGCGCAGGGCCTTGTTGCCGGCCACCAGCTCTTCCACGGTCTTGGCCTGGTCGCCCCACCACTGCTGCCGGTAAGCCCTCTCCTCCTCGGCCAGCTTGGCGAGCTTTTGCTGCGCCTCGATCTCCTCCTCCAGCGCTGCAAGGGTCTTGAGGCGAGTGTCCAGGCTGTCGCGCTGCACCTGGCTCAAACCAGCCAGCGAGCCCTTCAACTCCTGCTCATACTTGATACGCAGCTTGGCCGAGTCAGTGAGCTTTTCAGAGGTGGCCAGCTCCAGGCGCTGGCTGGCGATCTTTTCGTCCAGGCCCTTGGCCATGTTGTCATAGGCCGTCTGCAGCTGCTTGACGGACTGCGCAGCGCCCCTGGCCCCGGCATCCTGCTTGGCATAGGCCTCGCGGATCTTGGCCTCCATCTCGGGGGTGAAGGCAGCGCCCAGCTTGCTTTTCCATTCGGCAATCTCAATCGCGGCCTTCTGCGCGCTGCTGCCGTATTTCTTCAGATAGGTATCAGTCAGGCCCACCACGGTGGCCTGCTTGGCAGTCTCCTGAGTGGCGCCCTTGGTCTCCTGAGCCAGCGTGTTCGTGGAGCCAGACAAGCCCTTGAGCTGTTCTGAGGTGGCCGTCATCGAGGCCGATACCTGGTTCAGCTCAGAACGCACGGCGGCAAGGTGCCGCTTGTAGTTTTCGTTACTCGGCTCCGCTTCGCTCAGTTGGGTGAATAGGTCCGCCTGACTGAGCAGGTAGCGGCTGCGCGCCTGCAGCGTGTTGGCGCTCTGATTTGCCTTCGCCTGCGGATCTGCATTGCGAACGATATTCAGGAACGTGACCAGATTGGCCGCAGCGCGTACCGCAGCACCACCGACCCCGACCACCCAGCCAGTGAAGGTCTGGAATGCAGCGCGCGTACCTTCGGACTGCAGCGTGGTGTTGAGGTCTTCCACGCTCTGACGCAGAGCCGGCAGGCTGGCACTGTCCGCAGTCATCAGACTGTTGATGGTGTTGCCCACCGCAGTGAGTGCACCGCCCAAGGTATCGCGGGCCGCCTCAGCAGCACCGCCATAGGAGCTTTCCAGCTCTGCAAACACAATGGCCTGCGCATCGGCCAGGCGGCCGCTGTTTTCCAGCGCCTTGGCCATTTCGATCTGAGACTCAGTGAACTTGAAGCCCTGGCGCTGCAGTGACTGCATGCCCGTGCTGGGCTTGTCCAGCGCCTTGGCCACCGTCTCCATGGACTGGTTGAGGTTCATTTCCAGCCGGGTGCCCATGTCCATGGCTGCCCGGATGGCACGGGGAACCTGCTCGCCCGTGATATTCACATAGGCCAGCAGACGCGCCTGCGCCTGGTTGACCTCGCCCGCCGAATAGGTCGTGGCCTTCTCCATGGCGTCCGCCATGTCGTTGAGCCGGTCCTGGCTCCAGCCGGCAGCCTCGCCCGTGGACTTGAGCGCGGCCGCGAGCTGGGCCTGCTCTTTCTCTGCATTGATGGTTTCTTCGCGGACCTTGGCGGCCGCAGCCAGCAGCCCTGCCACAGAGATGATGCCGCCCACCGTGTTGGCGATGCTTTCCTTGACGGACTTGTAGCGGTCCTCCACGGCGCCCGCCATCTTATCGTAGGCGTCCTGCACATTCTTGGCGTTCTTCAGCGCGGCCTGCTCGTTCTTATCGAGGCCCTGCGTGAACTGCGCATACTCCAGCGCGAGCTTGACGACCAGCGAACCCAGTGCCGACATAGCTACTCCTGCTCTTCCGCCTCGCGGATCTCGTTGAGCGCCTGCAGGGCAGCGCGCTCCATTAGTTCGATGTCACTCATGACCGCGCGCCGAAGGCGGGGCCGCACGTGGATCTGCAACCAGGCCAGCACGCCGGCGTAGTTGAGGCCAACACGCACACCAGCCATGCCGGCAAACTGCCACTGGGTGCTGATGCCCAGCCAGGCGCGCACGCTGCGCAGGTTGTCGTGATGGACCTCAAAGGCTGCGGGCTCGGCGGGCTTGCCGCCGTCCTCGATCAGACGGGCCGCGCGCTCGATGTCCTCGGCGGGTGCGCCAAAGGCGCGCATAGCCTCCAGCACCGATTCATCCACCGCCCAGGGGTCAGGCTGGACCTGACGAAGCCCAGCCCACCAGCGCGCGGCCTCGATCAGTTTTTTTGCTTGGCACCGCTGTTGGCGCCCATGAAGGCCAGCACAGCTTCGCGGGCTGCACCTGGCAGAGACTTGAAGGCCGCCAAGTTTTCGGGAGTGAACTCGACCGGCTTGCGCTCCATGTCCTGCATTTCCCAGCCAATCAGGACTTCATCCACCACGTCCTTGAAGTTCATGCTGGCGAGTTCGCGCTGACGGTCATCGTCCACGCGCTTGAAGATGCCGATGAAGTGCTCTTCGCGCCAGCCGCTGTCGGTCTTGACTTGGACGGTGACTTTTTCCTTGAAGGTTTCCTTGCGGGCCAGTTCAAACATGGGGTATCTCCTGAAATCAAACGAGAAAAGAAAAAGGGCCGCAGCAGTTGCGGCCCTTGTGGGGTGATGAAAGGTGGAAGCGGTCAGCGAACGATGACCACCAGCTCGTCATTGCCCACCACTGGGTTGACGTCGAAAGGCAGGGTCATCATCACGTTGGATGCATCGTCCTGCAGCGTGAACGGGCCGGGCTGGATGAACGGCATCTGCAGCTCAACGATGTTGCCGGCGGTGGTGCCGTGCACGATGTTGAGCGGGCCTCCCACGCTGGTGCGCACAATCTCTGCCCAGTCCTTGGTCGTGACCTTGGGGAACTCCATGGTGATGGAGCCAGTGGGCTGACGGTCAGCGCTGGAGGTGCCCGCGCAGTTGATCAGCTCGCGCCAGGCCAGCTGGTTGGCCCAGTTGACGCTGAATGCGCTGGTGCAGGCTGCGTGCCCGTGGATCTCCAGCGTGGGCGTGTTCTTCTTGCCCACCGTGAACGGCTGCTTGAACTTGGTGTAGTCCACGCCCGTGGGCATCGCCACCTCGGAGGCCGGGGAATAAGTGCCCAGGAATTCAAACTTCATCACGGGGATGCCCTTGGCGTTCAGCTCAAAGGTGACAGTGCCCCGCGCGTCCTCCATCTTGAAGAGCGTGCCGTCCACGTAGCCATACATGGTCATGACGGGCTCGCCCTCGCTCACGGGCGAATAGCGCACGTCCGTGCCAGCCGTGATGGTCTGGGAGAAGCCGCAGGCCATGAGGATCGGTGCCCAGGCCGGCGCCGTGCCAGCGGTGCCGCTGCCGGCCAGCTCCACTTCAAAGCTGAATTTGCGGTGCTCGCCCACCGTGAGCTTGCCGCTGTTGCCCTTGTAGGGGCGGATCAGGTCGCGGGAGACTTGCTCTGCCGCAATGGGCTCCGGGGTGAAGCCACGCACCAGAACGGCATTGGCTGCAGCAGTGGGAACCACTGCCGTGCCGACCACCGTCTGCACGGCCGCCAGCAGCAGCATCTTTTTCATAGACTTTGCCATGGTGATCTAACCTTTCTTCAGTTGAATCATTCAGCCGAGGGCTCGGCGGCAGGCGCCTGCACTTCGGCCGCCGGATCGGGCTTGCGCTCGCCGGTAACTGGGTCACGCACAAAGCAACCGGCTTTGCCGTGGAACTCATCCACGGGAAGCGGTGCACTGGGTTTGTGCTCGGCGGGCTTCTCGGGCTTGGTTTGTGCAGACGTGTGCACACCCTGCGCAGCCTTGGGCGCAGTCTTTTCTTTAGTGCTCATGGTGATTTGAGAGAGTTTCAGTAGCGAGGTGTACGCAGCACCACCGTGACGTGGCGCCCATACTTCTTGGGGTCGGGCTCATAGACGGCATCGCCGCTAGAGTCCTCGTACTGGAAGCTGTCCAGGGCTTCCATGGCGGCTCGGATCGGGCCGGCAGCGGGCGAGGTCGGCATCAATGCATCCAGCTCCTCCAGCGTGTCGGCCAGGGCCACGATCTGGACCGTGTGCTGGTCGTAGCCACCGCCCATGCACCAGGAATCCTCCGGGATGGTCTCCACATTGAAGACCACCGCAGGGAACTGGGGCCGGGGCGGCAGCTCAATGGCCCAGCTGTTGGGCACATCCTGCAGGGCTGCAGTAATGGTTTCGTGAATGGTCGGCATCAACTGCCCCCCTTGAGCACTTCCTGCACCACCGCCTTGCCCATGGCGTCGATGGCTTGAGTGCGCTTGCGCTCCAGAGCAGGCCGAATGAAAGGCTTGGGCTCCACATGAGCAACTGCCTCCTTGCGCCGCTTGCGGATCGACCTACTGCCGCTGGCACTGCGCCGAGGAACGATCTTGTGACCCAGCTCCACAAAGCGCCAGTAGTAGGGATCGTTATCGCGGCGCGTGACGACTCGACCCTGGCCATTCACAGCCAGGGTTTTCTTGCCCTGGCTGCGCACCTTCTTGGTCTGCTCCCGGCCATGACGCACACCCAGGTGAATTTGCTCAGTGCCTTGTGGCGCCTTGGATTCACGCTTGATGGCGATGTTCTTGATCATGTCGCCGGAGACCTTGGAGCCGTTGGCCGTGGCAATCGCAATCGCCTCAGCCTTGAGCACACGCCCGCCTGCCACCACCACCTTGCGCGCAACACGCTTTTGCATGTCAGTGCGCACTCTCGTGAACTCGGCCCGCATCTCGCCAATGCCGAGGGTTTCGGTTTTAGCCATTGTTCAGACCGCTTTCACAAGTCAGGAGCAAAGCACGCCGACGATCCACAACTGGATTGACATGTTTGATGTTGAAGATCTGGCCATTCAGAACGACCCGCATCTCTGCGGTAATGCCAGGCCGCCAGTAGAGAAAGAACTCCTCTCGGGCGACAGCGACCTCACCACCAGCAGAAGTGCCCGCGCGCTCAAACCCGCTTTTGCTGGTGCGCGTGGCCCAGACCTGCGATGCGACTGACGCCCAGGCGGCCTTGACTCCGCCCGAGGTGCCTTTTGTGAACGTAGGCGCCTCAATGTCTATGCGACAGTTGAACTTTCCAGCTTTCAGCATAGGCACCTCAGAAGCGCGGCGGGACGGTGATGTCGGCCAGCATGCTGCCGATGAACTTCAGCGGCAACTCAGCCACGATGGTTCCTGTAATCAGGGACTCGCGCTGCTGAAACAATGTCCCGGCCTGGAGCAGCATCCAGGTCTTGACCGATGGGTAAGCGTCGAAGTCCACGCCAGCCTTGTATTTGATGCGTACAGGACCGCCACCACCAGCCAGGGTTAGATGGCTGACCCGCTGACCTACCTGCAGGCTGTACTGAGCCGGCGAAAGTACCTGGCCGCCTGAAGCAAGAGACTTCACCTCCAGCACTTCAACGGCCTGACCCACATCGAGCGCACGGCTCAGCAGGCCCGCAGGCCAGTCCTCCACATACTCAGCCTGGCGTATCGCAGCCCCCGTTTCGGTCTCACATTGAGTTGTGACCGTGGGAATGATCAGATCGCGGATCAGCGCCTCCTCGACGTTGGCCAGGTCATCACGGACCCAGGCCACCACATCCTGGACGGTCAGCACTGGATCGCCGCTGTATCGAATGCGGCGCGCCATGATCAGGGCCGGTCGTCGTCAGAGCCACCAGTGCCGGCGCCGCTGCCATCAGGGGACCTGTCGCCGCCATCGCCGGTGCCCTTGCCATCTGCGGTCTTAGTCGCGGGAGTCTTTTCGCCTCCGCCTTCTGCCGCATTCTGCTTTCCGCGCGCGGGCTTGGCTTGAGTCTGCGAATCGGCCAGGCCGGCATCGACCAGGGATGTAGCCGTTTCCTCATCGAAACCGGCCACCTCGCCCTTGTTGTAGCCACGCCAGGGCTTCTTGAACGTCACAGCGACTTTTTTATCTTTGCTCATGATGAATATTCCTTGAGGTTGAACCTCCGCCCAGTTGCTACCAGGCGGGAGAGGCGAAGATGCTTAGGCCAGCATCTCCTTGCCCCACTTCACGGCAGTGCCCACGGCGATGGATTCGACGTGACGGGGACCGAAGTCGTTGTGATTGATCACGCGCACCAAAGTCTGGTCACGTTGGAAGGCGCTGACGGTGTCACCGTTGGCGTCCTTGTAAGAGGCTTCGGTGCTATAGGCCAGAGCGAGCTGCCCGGTTTCACCGATGTAGCAATCGGAGTAGTCACCGAAGTAGATTTCGGATTCGTCACCACCCGCCCCCAGGTTGATCGGGATCTGCGTGGACAGCTTGTAGGGGTAGCCCTTGAAACGGCCTTCATTGATCTCGGGATAGGCCAGGTTGCCGTTTCCATCACGAACCGTCTGCAGGAAGCGGACGGTACGCGGATTCATCATCCAGCCACAGCTAGCCAGCTTGGCGTTCGCCAGCTCCACGCGAAGCATCAGGCTGCCGCAGAAGGCATCGATTTCCGCCATGGTTGCACCCGCCGGTGCGGCCACCACGTTGAAGGCCGGCGCCCAGTAGCGCAGACCTTTAGGGGTGAGCCCGCCGTTACCGTTGGAACGGATGAAGGTGATGTCTTCATACAAGCCAACGCTTGTAAAAAGATCATCCACAACAATCGCGTCCACTTGCGGATTGACGCCCTGGAACTTGAGCAGGTCATTGCTGATAGGCACCAGAGCCGCCAGCTTCTTGGCCTGGAGCTTCAGGTCCTCAAAGGTCATGCCAGTCACGGGAATGTCGGTATCCATGCCGATATAGCCCACCGAGGTGTTGCCCTTGACGCGAGGCAGTCCCATGTTGCCGTTGATCAACGGCAATGTCTTCACACCGAAGCTGCGCAGGATGGATACCGGGCGCAGCGATTCAATGACCTCGCGGGCCATGTTTTCAGGGATGAGCACCCCGCCAGCTCCGGGAGTGGTTGTGGACAGCGCCATGACCACGCCCTCGTCCAAACCGCCTTGGCGGGCCAGCTCGGCAGCCTGCATCTGGTTGCCTTGAGCCTGAGCGATCATGCGAGCCATCTGCGCGACACGAGTGCCGGCGGGCGCGTTGTCGTGGACCGTGATATGGGGTGCAGCAGCTGGAGGGGATGCAATGCCACGGCCAGATTCAGTGACCGGCACCGCCGCCGAGGCTGCCAGGCGCTCTGCCGATTCGGCACGGGTAATTTTTGCGGTCAGGTCAGCCATCTGGCTTTCCAGGGATGTGAACTGTTGCAGTTCTTCGGCCGAGAGGGTTGCGCCGTCGGCTTCCTTCTTGGCCAAGGCCTGCAGCTGGGTATTGAGCTGGGCGCGTTCGCTGCGGAGTTGAGTCACGAGAGACATGGTTTGCTTCCTTGAGGCAATAAAAAAGCCCGCACGGCGATTGCCTGCGGGCCGGGGGATCTGCCGCGAACGCGTCAGAGTTGAACTTGTGCTGCAGCAGCTGCAGCGCGTACAGAGAGCCGACTGCCGCTGGGGCGGTTGGCCCGTGTCACGGCGATAGCGCGGGTGATGTTGTCGAGAGCGTCGGTCGGCGCTTCCAGGCGGTCGGCCAGGCCCAGGCTGATTGCCGCTTGACCTCGATAGACCCCGGCCTCCGTGGCGCGCACGGCATCGGGGCTCAGCCCGCGATATTCCGCAATCGCATCGACGAACATTGCATAGCCTTCATTGACCAGTCCCTGCAAGTACTGCAGAGACTGCTCCGTGAGGGGTTCATGCGGCGAGAGGTCATTCTTGTGGGCACCAGCGTAGACCGTGGTCACTTTGACGCCGGCCCGCTCCTCCATCACAGAGCGGTCCATATGCTTGGCAATCACGCCGATGCTGCCCACGCCGCTGGTGCGGCTGACCACCAGCTCCGAACAAGCCGCCCCAATCAGGTAGCCACCGCTAAAGGCCTGGAAGTTGACGATGCCCGTGATGGGCTTTTGCCGACTCATGGCCCGCAGATCCGAGGCCAGCTCAAAAGCACCCGTGGCAGAACCGCCGGGGCTGTCGATGTCCAGGACGATGCGCTCCACCTTGGGATCAGCCACCGCACGGCGCAGTTCGCTGCGCAGCCCTTCATAGCTGGTCATGGTCTCGCAGACGTTCATGTGTGCGCCACGGCTGACCAGCAGGCCATGCACAGCGATCACTTCCACGCCCGTGGACTCAACGACCGCCCGGCGCTCGGCCTCCTGCCTGGCCAGCGCAGCTGAATAGTCGTCATCGTCGTGCCACATGCGCGGCTCGGTCGGGCCTGGCAGGTTGATGATGTTCAGGCCCATGGTCTGATTGGCCCAGCGCACGGCCATTTCGACCGTGTCGGGCGTGGCGAGAAGGGGCTGATTGAACAGCAGCCCGGCTGCACGGAGATAGCTCTTCATTGCGGTGCCAGTAGTTTTTCAATTTCACGCTGCTGGTTCACCAGCTGGGCGCGCACTTGAGGGTTGTTGAGATCCGGAGTGCCCTTGCTGGCATCCACCATGTTCAGCGGCTGCAGGTAGGTATCCCCTCCACCGATGGGCGGCATGTTTTCCAGGCGCCGAATGTCGTTGACCGACAGCCAGCCCCACTGCCGCCCGATGGCGTAGGCCTCGTAGCGGCTTTTTTGATCGCCCCGCATGAGGCCGGACAGGTTGAACTCGATGAAGTAGCGCCCCCGCTCCTTATCAAGCAGAAAGTCGCGCATCATTGCGCCCTCGTGCCGCTTGGCCCAAGGCAACAGCGCGAACACCACGAAATGGATCAGCAGCTGTTCAATGGTGTTGTAGTTGGCCTTCTCCAGGTCGTTGACCATGGGCAGCGGGATCTTGTAGATCCGAGCCACATCCACGCCCGATGTCTTGAGCATGGAGATCATCTCGGCATCGACGTTGGACAGTGAAACCGCCTTGAAGGTCATGCCCTCCTGCAGCAGCGCCACTTTCCGAGCATTGTCTGCACCGCTAAATTTGCTGCCCCACTGGTTGATGATCCCGTCGATGGTGGCCTGGTCAGTGATGGCCCTCATCTCCTTGGGCCGCTCAATGACGCCCGACAGACTGGCTCCGTTGGCAAAAGACTTTCCCGCAAATGTCCGTACTGTCTGCGCAAGGCCAATGGCATCGGCGTGCAGCTGAATGGGCGACAGCCCCAGATAGCCGTTATGGCTGTGCCAGCGAACGTGGTGCACCAGGCGCATGGGCAGCGGTGCACCGGCGCCGGCCACCTGGTAATAGGGCAGTAGATCCGGCCCCTTCAGCACTGTGACCTTGGATGAATCCAAAGGCCAAAGTGCCTTGACCTGGCCGTGATCGTCACGGTCGATGAAGGAATAACTGTTGCCGCGCAGACCTGCGGCCATCTGCGACAGTTCCACCCGTTCGTAGGGAGTCTGGAAGTCGTTGGGCTTGCTGCGCAGGACGTTGTAGAGCGGATGATCAGTGGCAGCGACCCGCCCCCCATCGTCGAGGCGCTCATACAGCTCAGCCGGGCAAGAGGCCAAGCTCTCAGCCAGCAGCGTGACGCAGTTCTGCAAGATGGGCAGGGCCAACGCAGATTCAGGCGTGACACGCACACCGGAGGCGCTCACCCCGACCGATCCCAGAAAGCCGTTCCAGAAACCGCCTTTGCTGTCGACCAAGTCGCCGGTGCCACCACCGCCAAGCAGCGAAGAGAAAAACATGGCGATCCTTTACTTTTGGGCATCGCCCTTGGCGATCAATGCGGCTGCGGCCTTATCCAGCAGCAGCGCATACAACAACAGACCGACCCCGGCCACGCACAGCGCCACCGGAATGCTCCACAGAGCCAGCCCACCAACCAGGAGGGCGAAGCCGAGCACTCCAAACACAAACGAGAGAATCCGCAGCTTCATATCCGCACTCCTGATTCGTAAATGGAAGGTCCGCCCAACTGGGAGCCCTTCCCGCTGATACCGCAAGCCATGACCGAGGCGACGATGCCGTCAATTCGGCCGATGGCCTTGGACTTGTCCACCTTTCGGTTGTTGGCCGGGTCATGAGTCACCACGGCATTTGCCGCATTCCAGGTCAGCACCGGATTGCCGTCATGCATCAGCCGTTCGATATCAGCGTCCTGCTCCGGGATCTGCTCCTCGCCCGACTCATCTGCGACAAGCTCTGGTGCACCCAGAAGACGGCGTTCAAACTCATCGACGGCAGGCCCCATGGACTGGTAGCCCTGGCCGAAGCCTTCCATGGCTGGCAGCGTGATGTTGTTGTCAGCCATGAGCTGCAGCAGGTCGGCAATGCGCCAACGGTCGTAGGCGATCTTTTCCACCCCGGCGAAGTATTCGCAGATGGCTTTCAAACGCCGCAGCACAAACAGCTTGCTGACTGCTCTGCCTGGCGTAGTCTCCAGCCAGCGCTTTTCGATCCACTCCCTATAGGGGACGCGATCCTTTTTCTCCCTGGCATCCAGGTCGTGATCCGGTATCCAGAAATAGGCCATCAGCCGCCAGCAGGGGTCTTCAATGGTCGGGAAGAACAGCAATACAAAGGCCGTCAGGTCGGTGGTGCTGGACAAGTCCAGGCCGCCCACTGCCCTACGATTCCTGAGTAGCTTCAGCGGAAACTTCTCTTCTGCTGCCGTCCATATCTCCCAGTCGATCCATGGCGACTCGGCCTGCGTCCACACGCAGAAGTTCAGGCGCAGCACCTTGGCCTGCAGCGACGGCATGCCCCTTGCGCTCTGCACCTGCGCCCGCAGGTAGGCATAGCCTGGAATGCCTTCGCGCTGACCTGGCAGGCGATATCGCAGCGACGGATTGACCTTGGGCCAGCAGCGCTCATCCTTGATCGGGTCGTCGCCCTTATCGAGCGAGCAGATGAAGCCGAAGAACCGATCATCCTGCGCCTTGCCCGTGCACACGTCTGCACCGTAGTCGTGATACCGACCGCAGGGCGTGTTCTTGTCGCTGCCGCTGTTGGTGATCATGATCACCATGGCCCGCCGGCGGCTCTTTGTGCCAGCAACCATCATGTCAATGACTGTCGCGGTCTTGTGCTCGTGCACCTCGTCAATCAGGCCTACATGAGGGCGAGGACCAGAGCTGCCCTCGTCTGCAGAGATGGTCTTGAAGAAACTGTTCGTGTTCGCGTAGAACAGGTTCCAGACCTTCTCATCCCGACCCGACTGCACCAGGCGAGAGGCAAGGTCGGGCGACTGGTTGACCATGGCCACCGCATCACGAAACAGGATCTGCGCCTGGTCTTTCTTCGTCGCTGCAGCGTAGATTTCCGCCCGCTGCTCAGAGTCAGCCGTCAGACCATACAGGCCGATGCCCGCCACCAACGGGCTTTTGCCCGAGCCTTTGCCCGTCTCGATGTAGACCACGCGGAAACGGCGCTGCCCGTCATCCATGAACCAGCCGTACAAGCTGCCTACGATGAAGGCCTGCCAGGGCGCCAGCAGGAAGGGCTTGCCTTCGTAGTCGCCGCCATTGAGTTTGAGGACATCCTCAAAGTAGCCGATGGCGCGGTCTGCTGCATCCTGGCTCCACACCAGGCCGCGCTTGTGACCGGACTTGAGGTCACTGAGATGGCGCTTGCATGCAGCGCGCACCAGTGGGCCTGCGATGATGCGCCCCTGCAGCACGCGGCGCGCGAATTTAAGGACGCGGCAATCAGCTGAAGTAGCGCTTAACGGCGTCCTTTTCGTCATTACCGAACAACTCCCCTTGCGGCAGCGGCGCAGATTTCATGTTTCGCCGGGCCAGGGGCGACATACCGAACAGCGCGCCGGCGGCGTTCGCGCGCTTTTCCGCGTCGTTTGCCAACTGGCGCCAGACGCTGATCTGCCTTGCGCCCGTGGCGTAGGTCTGCACATCGCCGCTTTCTGGATCTGCCAGGTTCTTCTTTGCGATCAATTCACGGAAGCGGCGCCAGTCGGCCACGGCCTCGCAGTAGGAGGCAAGGGCCATCATGTCCAGCTGATGCACCCAGCCCAGCGTGAGCAGATCGACCACCACGCGGCGCCACTCATCCTGTGCGGCCGGGCTGAGGAATTCCGGCATCGGCGGCTCGCTCGATGCGACCGTCTGGGCCTCCACTTCGCGGAGCAGGTCAGCCGCGTTTTTTTTGCTGGCATTTCCGCCTGCGAGGTGCAGAAAAGAGGGTTTGGCGCTGCGGCCAGAGTTTGCATTTCCAGCCATACAGGCCTCCTGACTTGATACCCCCCCTCCCCATATTTCCCGCATTTTGCGAACGGAGAGGGGCTGTCGGTCTCGAACCTTCAAAGGGTCGAATTTTTCACCCCCCCTCCCCCTCGGGTCGGCGTCGGTTCCATGGGTGAAACGGGTCTGAGGGGCGGCCCGAGGGGTCGCATCCAGGCACCCGACCGGACTTTTCGGCCCGCTGCTTCACCGAGTCATGGCAGTGCTTGCACAAGGGCTGCCAGTTGGACCGGCTCCAGAACAACTGCTGAGCTGCAGCCAGGCGGGCCGGATCTCCCGACTCCCTGGCCTCGCGCAGTCGCGGCGCTTCGATGTGGTCAACCACAGATGCTGGCTCCACTTCTCCCTGCTTCGCGTGCTCTGCACACAGCGGGTTGTCACGCAGGAACTGATCGCGGGCCTGTTGCCAGGCGTAGTTGTAGCCGCGCGAGTGCGAGCTGCCGCGCCGGTCGTCATGCGCCCGTTTGCTGGCGTTGCTCATAGTTGCTCCGAGGGGGAGGACAAAAGAAAACCCCGCACAGCGCAAACTGGCGGGGTTCCCGGCAAGGACTCAGCGGTTAGGGGCACCGAGCACTAGCTTGCCGCAAATGTACTGCAACTCTCTATGTTGTAAAACTCCCTTGGAGCTGCGCATGGGAGCGTCTGCGCTCTTTATCCTGAGCAAGTGCCACCAGCCAGGCATCAATGGCACGGTCTGCAGCATCCAGTTGCGCATGCACTGTTGACGGGGCGCGGCCAATCTGGCGGGCGGTGCCCGTCACGCCCAGGTCACGGACATAGATGCAGTGCAGCGTCTCATACAGGTGGGACTTGCCGCCCTTCAGCGACTCCACCGCCTTGTCCGTCTCCTCCGCCTCCAGGTGCAGCACCGGCATGACCGACTCGCGGTTCTTCTGCGGCTGCTCAACGCTGGCACCCCACACGGCCAGGATGTTCTGCGATGGGAAGCCGAGACCATTGTTGTCTCTCCGTGCCCGCCACAATGCCCAGTTGTCCAGGCGGCGCTTGATGTGCTCGATCCGCGCCATGGTCAGGAGCCCCCCAGATCACCGTGGCCGGCGATCATGCACACGTGTGCACAACCAAAGCGAGCCATCAGACGCGACACCTCAACCGCCCGAGCAAAGCGCGTGAAGGGCGCACCGACCACCTCGCCGCCCTCGCATGCCCAAAAGAAGTCGGGCCGCCCAGTCAGGCCCATACGCACGATGCCCCACACAGCCTTGTCCTTCTCGGCATAGCGCAGGATCGTCTTGTACACCTCGGGCATCTTGGCCTTGATTCGATGCTGCCCCTGTGTGATCAACCAACGCTCATGTTCTGACCACTGACTGCTCACTTTCTGATCTGTTGTCCCTTTGTCCATTCTGTCCACCCTTTATATATAGAGTTCAGAGAACCCGCCTGCAAGCCACGCGCACGCGCACCTGCACCCCTAACGCATCGGCCTGTGCCCGCCCGCAAGTCCAACTCCGCAGACACCAGGACACCACAACCATTCGGCAATGCAGCGGCCTCAACCCTGGAAACCAGGAGAAGGGGTATCTGGTGAGGTCCATGCAAAACGCATGGACATCGTGGACATGGACAGACATCAGCCGATAGGCACACCAAAGCAGGCCGTCCCCGCCACTGCACCGCAGGCCTGGCACACCATTGCCATAGCCACTACGTGGACGCGAATCACGCCTCCAGCCACGTAGGCAGTGCAGCGCGATTCAGGCGCTGCCCTCCATTGAAAAGATTGGTAATCAGAAGGGCGCATCGTCCCCGCCCCAAGGCACTGCGTGGTCAGGCGCAAACTCGGGCGGCAGAGGCGGCGCTACAAACGTCACGTCCTCCACAGCCTCGGCCACACCCGGAGCCACCGCTGGCGCCTGCTCATCCAAACCACCCACACGCGATTCCGGCGGCCAGTTCGCGGGCCGCACATAACCCCAAGGCCTCGGCGCCACGCTGCTACGCTTGCGCTCCCAGCCCTCATGCTTGAGCCAGCTGGTAATCTGCCCCTGCAGTCCAGGCGGCGCCTTGGCCGGGTCTGCACCCAATGCTTGCACCAACTGCGGTAGCGTCACAAAGTCGGCCAGGTGATTGACCACGCTCTGGATGCCGTTCTGCATCGGTGCCCGAGTCAGCACCTGCAGCAGCTCGCCATCGACGGCGGTTTCCACCAGGCGGCTCTCCTGCATCGGCTTGAACAGGCGTTCTTCCTGGTCGCCCGTGGGCGTGTAAGCCTCACCCTGCAGATAGCGGGCAAAAGCCTCGGCAAGCAGTTGCTCGCGGTACTTGGCCACGAACTCGGTATTGATCTGACGCTTGACCGGGATCGGCCAGAAGCGCCGGTTGCCCGTGCGGTCGCGCAGGTACGTGTCCTCATTGGTGGTGCCCACCAGCACGCACTGACGCGGGAACGACTCGACCGTCGTGCCATAGGCCACCCGGTAACGGTCCACCTTGGCCGAGATAAAGGCCTTGATCGCGCCCACCTCTGACTTGCTGAAATGGGTCAGCTCGGCAATCTCATACAGCCACAGGCCTTGCACCTGCTCCTGCGCTTCCTTGCCCTTGCCCACTTCAAACGGGGTATCGCTGAAGTATTCGCTGGTCGCCAGCGTCTCCACCAGGGTGGACTTGCGCAAGCCACCGCTGCCCTCAAGCACAGGGCAATAGTCAAACTTGCAGCCTGGCTCCATCACGCGGTAGACCATGCCCAGCAGCCAGAACCGGCCAACCAGGCCCAGGTACTCAAACAGCGCGGGCTTGATCGTGTCAGGCTTATCGCCCAGCACATGCACCAGCCAGTTATCCACGCGCGGCTTGCCATCCCACTTCAGGCCCGTCAGATAGTCCCTGATCGGGTGATAGCGGCGCGTGGCCGCGACCGTCAACATGCCCTCTTCCAGCGCGGCCTTGCTGATGCTCGGCAGCCCATAGGTATCGGTCAGCCACTTGCCCAGCAGCAGAGAGTCGGCATTGCGCACCTCGCCGGGCTTGGCATAAGGCCATGGCCAGGCCTTGCGGCACTGCACCGTATTGCGCAGCTCATCAAAGCCCAGCACATCCTTGATGTCCGGCAGGCGCTCCAGGCAGCGAATCACAAACTTGCGCGAGACATTCCAGCGCGACTTCTCGCTGTCGTAGTAGTACGACATCCAGCTCGGCACCAAATAGCCGCCGATCTTGACCATATCGTCGTCAAAATCGTCATCATCAGTGCCGCCCGTGCCAACGGGATCATTGTTTTTTGGCGGCTTGCCACCGCTGCCGCCCGCTGGTGCAGGAGCGTCAGCCTGAGCGGGCGCGTCTGCAGGCGCGTCCACAACCGGCAAAGGCTGCGCGCGGCCGAAGAAGGCCAGAACATCCTCGCCCGTCCAGCCTTCATCGGCGATGGCGTCCTTGCAGTCCCAGCCGCTGGGCTTCTCACCAGGGGCGGGAATGGGCAGCAGTTGCACCTTGCAGCCATGGTCAGCCAGCAGCGCACCGCCAATATCCAGCATCGCCTTCATGCCGGGCTGCTTCTCTGCAGGCAGCAATGGCTTGCTGGCTTCAAGTGCAGCCTTGGCTTCCTGGTCACCCTTTACCGTGGCCTGCTCGGCCTTGGTCAGCTTCTCTCGGTGGGCATCACAGTCAGGCCACAGCAGCACCGTGCAGCCAGCCAGCCATTCCCACATGGCCTTGGCCCAGGCCTTGCAGCCGCCCGGCCAGGACACCACGCAGTAGATGCCGGGGGCGCACGCATCCAGCAAGGCCTGCAGCACCTGGGCCTTGACCTCGCCCTCAACCAGGATGACCGTGCGCTCACCCGGGCGTGTGCCGCCAGGGAAATACAGCGGCCGGGGCTCGTCCCAGGTGCGCCACTTCCAGCCCATGCTGCCATCGCGGTCTGACTTTGCAAAGGTATAGGGCAGCGTATCTTTGCCGCCGTCGCTGGTGCCGAATCGCAGCACATAGCCCAGCAGCTCAGCGCCGTCGCGGTATTCGGCCGTGTTCTGCAGATCCTCCGGCTTGCGGTGGTAATGCGCAAATGTGGGCTTGGACGCGATGGAAGGCACAGGCCACACTGAAGTCCAGTTTTCTTTATCTTTCTGGGGCTTGGGTGCAGGCGCCGGGCGTGGCTTTGCTGGTGGTGCCACAGCAGCACCGCTGGCCGTCTTCACCACACCAGCCACATCCTCAAGGCCAAGATCGCGCGCAAGCTCCAACGTGGCCTGCACCATCGTCAAATCGTTGATTTCTGCGTACAGGCTCAGCAAATCCTTGCCGGATTCCTTCGAATTGAAGTCGGACCAATAGCCAGCCTTCTTCCCGGACAAGCACACACTGAAGCTGCGGCCGGCGCCGCCATTTCGGTCGGCGCACTTCCACTCGTGCCCCTCCCTCTTACCCCCAGACAACCATGCCCCGACCAGCGTATCGATCTGATCCAGCAATGCATCGGCCAGCGCCCGAAACTTGAGCGGCGGCAGTTCTTCGCGGTGCTCTTTCATGCGGCACCTCCAAGCATGAGAAAACAGAAGAACACGCCGGCGTCCCTAACACCGGCAGCGTGTGCCAAAACCATTCATTACCCCCAGAGTTGCAGAGCTTGCGAAAGCCCAAAAACCGCATCGTTCGCGGCGTCGTTTGAATCTGTTTGCGGGCGGCCGTATTCCGCTGCAGGGCGGTTGCGGCCAGGCACCTTGCGCTCGCGCACCTGCACTAGGCGGCCGTAGCGCTTCATGTTTCCGACCGTCTGACGAATCGCCTTGAAGGCCACGGGTGCCGAAGCCATCAAATGGGCGGCAATCTCTGCCAGGGTCGGGGCGCGCTCGGGCGTCCACAGCTGCTGCACGGTCTGCTCGATGGCAAGGCTGATTTCTCCTGCGGGCCTCATTGATCCACCTCCAGGCCGGCAGCGCGGCGCACATTGCGGTGCAAGCGCAGAAGCAGCTCAACCTCGCCCATGATCTGGGCGCACATCTGCTCGGCCTCAGCCGGCTCCACGCGCTTGTCCTCGGTGACGCGCATGCCCAGGGCGGTCAAAGACCCACCCTCAACGCCCAGCTGCAGCAACTTCTTCTGAATGGCTTCGGCCTCGCAGGGCCAGCCACCAGGAGGAGCCGGGGGCAAGGTCATAGCCACCATGCCGTATTGCTGGTTCAGCATGCTCAGCCACTTGAGGGCGCTGGGCTCGCGGCATTCCTGCATCCATTCCGTCAGCAGCTCCAGCATCTCCAGATTGATCCACTCGCCATCCACGCCACGCAGACGGGCGCGCAGGGTCTCGGTGTGAATGCTGCGACCACGGCGCACGGTCAGAAAGGTGGCAGCGGCTGATACGCCACCGGGGGTGTTGCGCACCGCGTTGTAGAGCACATCGCGCCATGCATTGGGAGACAGATAGCAGGTCATCGCCCACCCCCTTGAAACAGAAAAATTTCAGGCTTTCGGCCCGCGACCGCAGCAACGACACTGCGTCCATGAATAGAAAAGCCCACCGCCCGCAGCACAACAAGCCGCACACACCTTCCTGCGTGTGCAGCACCTTGATGGAGCGAGGAGACAAAACGCCCGGCAGCTGTGCAGCTCCGATCTGGGCGGTGGGTGAAGGTCAGGCAGTCAACCAAGGGCCGACTCCTGCGAAGGCTGAGCGCCGACATGGCTCATCGCAGCAACGTGCTTACGCCACAGCGCCGCTTGAACGCGGTCAACCTGATCCTTAGACAGCTCATCAGGCCATTGCGATACCGCAGACGGTGTAATCCGGCACTCGCGCGCGACTGACGCGGCTGTACCACCCAACAGTTCAAACGCATGAGACTTTTCCATGCCGCTGACTTTAGCACACTCAAGTCACAAACGAAAGCAGCCTAAAGTGTTTAGGTGGCTTAATTAATCCATGGCCCTTAAAGATCGCATCCAGGCACTCATAGACGCGGGGTTCACTCGCACAGAGATCGCTAAAGCCGCGAAAAAGTCCCAAAGCGCAGTGACGCAATGGCTCAGCGGCGATACCAAGGAGTTGAAGTCCGATTCAGCAGCCGGCATCCAAGCCGTTACCGGCTTCAGTGCCGTATGGCTTGCCACAGGCAATGGACCACGGCTCGCTGCAGAAGCTTCCAATGTGGCGCTAGGCCCCAACATGGGCGGCACCGTGCCCCTTCTTTCTAGCGTCCAAGCAGGCAACCCCAAAGAGTTAGTGAACAACTATTCCCCGATGGCAAGTGATGCAGAGCAGATCCCGACTGCCGTCCCAGTCAGGCAATACACATTCGCCCTGCGAGTTGAAGGCGACTCGATGGAGCCAGACTTCAAAGAAGGCATGGTCATCATCGTTGAGCCAGATCTAGAGCCTCTGCCCAACGATTTTGTGATCGCCAAGAACGGCAGTGAAGAATCCACATTCAAGCAACTTGTGAAGGACGGCGCGGATTGGTATCTCAAGCCTCTCAACGAACGTTATCCCATGAAGACCTTCACCTCGGACATGAAAATCGTTGGAGTAGTGAGAGCAGTTGAGCGTCGCTTTCGTTGAGCACACTTAAGAAATTAATTTAGCCAGCTTGCAAACTAAACTTTAGTGAGCTAAAGTCCACCCCGCAACTCGCGTGAGTTGTGGGCTCCACGGCATCGACCGGGCCAGCCCCGGTCGTTAAAAACCTGCTGAGCACATACGGCACCCTTTGGTGCCTTGCCCTGCCCCGTGCAGGGCAAACCTAAGCGCTTTGCCAACCCGGCCAAAGCGCTTAGGTTTGTGCCGCGCCCGTGGTTCTTCTCCTCCCTCCCTCTCTTACTTGCCACGGGCTATGCGGGCTTTTCTTCGGGCACAAAAAAAAACCGCCTCAAGGGCGGTTGGTGCATGTAGGCCAAGCTCACAGACTCGCTTGAACGCGTTTGGTCCAATCCGTACCGGACTGACCTGCGCAGCTGGTATTCCAGTCAACGGCCTTGCCTGCTGCGTTTGCTGCAACGCTCTCGGTCACCACTGCATTGAAGCTGTTGGTTGCCCGGAACACTAGGCATACGGTATCCGTCTTCTTGATATGAATGATGGAGACCAGCTCAAATGACTTTGGGTTCTTCGCTATCGCGCGCATGGCGTAGGCTGTGTTCAACATGCGAGAGAACATGGCTTTATCCACCGCCTCTGCGATGGCGCGATCCGCCAGACGCTTTGCGTCTTCGGCCTTTTGTTCAGGAGTCTTCTGCTCCTCTAGGCGCTGAATAGCCAACTGATTCAGACGCTCCTGCTCCTGCTTGCTGTCACCGCACGCAGCCAATGAGACAGCAACAGCCCCGGCCGCAAACCAAGCGGCGATTCGATTCCTCAACATCTTTTCCCCTCAAGACCTCTACTCGGCCTTGATCCTACCAGCCACCCCGAGTGGTGCCGCATGTGCTCAGCAGGACCAGCCCGCCCCGACCAGGCGGGCTTTTTCTTGCCCAAGGAGCAGAGGATGAGCACCACACAAGCCTGTGCACACGTGTGCACAGCAACCAATAGCCCAGTCGTATTGCCCGGACTGACCGGATTAACCGACTGCAGTCACAGCCCGTTCAGCGATGCACTCGTTCTGATTGCCGAGGGTGGCAAAGGCTCCCTTGTGGTTCGCCGACACCTGACCAATTGGGAGACGAAGTGGACGCCCGAGCGCGCAGGCGCATGGATCGGCATTGAGTACCGCTACGACGCGGCGGGCACCGAATTCAGGCGCGAAATCCGCCTGGTCGAAGACGATCACGGCGAACTGGTGGAAGTCTCCACATGCTGACCCGCTACATCGTCACCTGTGGCGGGAAACGCCGCACCACTCTTGCGACCGGCAGCTGCGACGCCATCGCTCGCGCTATGGCCCGCTTCGGCAACGCCCACCCCATCAGCGCACGGAGGGCTGCAGCATGAGCGCGCCCATCGTTCAACTGGACGGGGCTCCGACACCCCCCATGCGCAAACGTGTTCGGCGGGCATATATCCGTTGCGCCGCACTCTGTGCTGTGGCATTGGCCCTGGCTGCGCTGCGCGTGGCGATTGACGCTGGAGTGCTGTGATGCCCAACGCATTGACCGACACCCAGATCCAAATGAGCGGCGTGCTGCTGCAGGACGCCGAAGTCCGAACCCTCCCCATGGGCGACGACAACACCGCCATGCCCGTGCTCTGCCTGGTCATGGAAACAGACGGCAGCTGCACCGCCCCTGTGCGGGCCGAGCAGGTCTACCCCGCCGCAATGCGTGGCGATGCAGACCGCGCCGCCAAGAGCATGAAAAAAGGCATGCGCGTCACGGTCTGGGCACCCATCGCCCAGCTGCGCACCACGCTTGGCATGTCCAGCCGTATCCAAGTCCACGGCCGCGCCCCGCAGGCCAACGCAACCCCACCCAAGGAGGCAGCACATGCCCATGCTTGACCCCATCATCGTCGCCCTGACTGGCCCCGCCGGCGCGGGCAAGGACACTGTGGCCGACTACCTGGCTGAACATCACGGCTACACGAAGCTGGCCTTTGCCGATGCGCTGCGCGATGAAATCGGCCGTGCCTTTGACGTGTCGATCCAGCTGCTCATCCAGCGCGAGACCAAAGAGCACCCCATGTCAGCACTGGCCCTGCGCCGCTGCATGGACAACGAGTTTGTGAATCGGATCTGGGTCCACCTCGACAAACTGGACCTGAGCGCGCCCCGCAGCCCGCGCCAGATCATGCAATGGTGGGGCACCGAATACCGCCGCGCCAACAATCCGCATTACTGGCTCGATGCCTTCACGACGCGATTCGTCAGGGCGCACCGAGACGGCCAGAACCGCTTTGTGGTGACTGATGTACGCAATGCCAACGAGGCCGAACTCCTACGCGAACTGGGCGCCAGCCTGTGGCAGATCACCCGCCCCGGCTTTGCCCCCCAACCAGGCTCGCACAGCAGCGAAACCACCGGCGCCGAGTTTGCCCCCGACTACCAACTGGTCAACAGCCACAGCATCACCCACCTGCACAAGCAGGCCTATGCGTTGCTGGCCAAGCTTGGCAAAGCCCAGGAGGCTGCATGACACAAGGCCAGACCGTAACGCTGCATCTGCGCACTAGCGAGGGCAAGCCGTACACCCACAAGTCCCGCAAATGCACGCATTGCGGCTTAGGGCTTGCATATCGCGGCCAAGAATTCCGCAAACAACATGCCTGGACAGCAGACCCCGCTGTCTATGCAAACCCTCCCGGCCTTTACGTGGCATGCAAAGGACAAGCAGCATGACCGACACTCAGGACACAGTCACCTTGGCCATGCCCACACCCGGCGGCGGCGAGGCCATGCAGCACCTGCGGGTGCTGAGCATCATCACCAGCAAGACCAACCCCCGCAAGTTCTTCTGCCCCTTCAAACTCACCGAACTGGCCGAGAGCATCAAGGCAACCGGGGTGCACCAGCCCATTCTTGTGCGCCCCTTGCCTGAATCACGCATTCAAGAAGAGATTGCCCAGGCCAAGCTGGAGGGGCGTGAGCCCGCCCAGTATGAGCTGGTGTGCGGCGAGCGACGCTGGCGCGGAACACAGATGGCCGGCCTGGAGTACATCCCGGCGATGATCCGCGAAATGACGGACGCCCAGGCCCTGGAAGCGCAAATCATCGAGAACCTGCAGCGCGAGGATGTGACAGCGCTTGAGGAGGCCGAGGGCTACCAGGCTCTGATGAAAGAAAGCGGCATGAATGCCGATGAGGTCGCAGAAAAGATCAAGAAGAGCCGCGGCTATATCTATGCCCGCCTGAAGATCCTTGACCTATGCCCCGAGGGCCGCGAGGCCATGCGCCAGGGGGAGTTGGACTACAGCTGCGCCCTCCCCATTGCCCGCATCGCCACCTTCGACCTGCAGCGCGAGGCACTGAAGTGGTCCCTGGAGACTGACTACCGCAATGAAAAGCGCAGTGCACGTGACGTGCAGACCCACGTCAAGAGCAACTACATGCTGGACTTGCACAAGGCCCCATTCAGCCGCAAGGACGCAGACCTTTGCCCTTCTGCCGGCGCATGCACCACTTGCCCGCACCGCACTGGCGCCGACCAGGACGAAGACAGCAAGAGTGCAGACGTGTGCACAAACCCACCTTGCTACCGCAACAAGGAGCAGGCCCACGCCGAGCAACTGCGCAAGCAGGCCCAGGAGCGAGGCTGTGAAGTGCTGGGCGAGAGGGAAGCCAAGCAGCTGATCGGCAACTACTACAGCGACTTCACCGGGGTGCCTGGCTACAAGCGCCTGGATAGCCGGCACGACTGCCCCATCGAGGGCAAGACGCTGCGCAAGGCCATCGGCGCCAAGGTCATGGAGCAGTCGGGCATCAAGCCCACCATGATCACCAACCCCAACAACCCCAAGGAACTCATACCTTGCGTGACCCCCGAGCAGGCCCAGCAGCTGCTGCAGATGGCCGGCCACGCCGAGGCCGAGGAGAAGCTGGCCACAGAAGCGCTGCAGCGCGCCGAGCGTGAGGAAAAGGAAGCCAAGACCCAGGCCAAAAACGACTACGAGCGCGCCTGGCGCATGGACGTGCTGCAGGCAGTCATCAAGCGACTGCAGCAAGAAGAGCAGACGGTCGAGCGCTACGCCTCGCCCATGGTCAAGGCCGGCAATCGCTTGGCAGCCCAGCGCCTGGCAGGCCAGCTCAACGGCGACGATTCCAAGCTGCTGTGCAAGCTCTTGGATCTGGGCAAGGTCGTGCCAAAGGAAGCGATCAAGCAAGCCGCCAACGACTGGACAAGCCCCGAGCTGCTGACGGGCTGCATCATCGCCCTGCACGACCGTGGCTACTGGGACCGCTACGACTGGGAATCGAATAGCCACAAGCCCCACACCAACCCCGAGCTATTGGCTATGGCCGAGGCCTGCGGCGTGGACGTAGAGGCTGCAAAAGCCAAGGCCAAAGCGAACATGCGCGCGGCCGAAGCCGCCCGAAAGGCCGCTGTCCCCCCTCAAACTGCCGCCCCGAAGACCGATCTACCCCAACACCCCGCTGCGCGCGCTGGCGGTGATGGCGGGCAAGGCAAGGCCCAAAAAGGCAAGAAGCCCGCTGCGCAGGCCAGCGAAAAGCCGAAAACCAGCGCTGCGCATGCGTCTGCCCAGATTGCTGAGGCGTTGCAGGAGTTGGAAGGATCAGGCGCGGCCGCAGCCGCGCAGGGCAACGATGGGGCGCCTGTGGCTGTCGCCCAGGCACCCATATCAGGCGCTAAAGCGCAAGGCGACAAAGCAGCCCCTGTAGCCGCCAAAGCGGCTCATGGTCTGCCGCCCGCCTCCGAGATCGAGGACGACTTTCCCTACCCGGACGATGACGCCCAGCAGCCTGCTGTTGCGCAGGCTGCGGCCGCTGAAGATGGCCAAGGCAATGCAGGCGCGAAGACAGGGGCTGCAGCGAAGCAATGGACGGCCGAGGAGCTGGTGGCCGAGCGCGTGCAGATCCGGGAGAACGCTACCGGCAAGCAGCAAAAGCCCTGGATTGGCTACGAGGGCACGGTCGTGGCCCAGATTGGCCCCGAGTCCGTAGACGTCTCCATCGTGCGCGCCCCGCGCTGCAAGCCCATTCGCGTGGCTTTCCATATCTCAGAAGTTGAGGTGATCCAATGAACAAAGCCACCCGCCCCATGTTGGAAATCCCGGTGTCTGCCGCCAAGGACATCGCCGATCGCTATGGCTACGACCAAGTGGTCATCATCGCGCGCCGTGTCGGCGACGAGCCCGAGCCACGCGGCGAGCACGTCACCACCTATGGCCGCGACAAGGCGCACTGCGGCGTGGCTGCACGCGTCGGCAATTTCATCAAGCACAAGATCATGGGTTGGCCGGAGTATGAACCTGCACCCCAGGCGCAGGCAGAAGCGCGGGAAGCTGTGACTCAAGCAGTCCGTGACTACTACTTTGCCCTGGACACCCGCCAGCACGGTGGAGCTGCAGCAAGTAAGGCACTTGATGCGATTCAGAAAGCTCTCGGCGTCAACTGGGTTCAAGGTGCCGAAGCATCGGCCCGCGCCTCTATGGCGACATCAAAGGGGGAATGATGGCACGGCGACGCTTCCACACACCGCAGCCCAAGCGCGGCAGAAACCCGCTGATGGTCTTCAACCAGCACAACAGCAAGCTCACGCCTGCCGAGGTCGCCGAGACCATGGGCTCACTGCGCACAGCCTTTGCGCACATGCGTGAAGGCGTGGCCACGCACAACGAATACGTGGTTCTACATTCCAATATGCTGATTGCACAAGAGATTGAGCAGATGGGCGTCGTGCGCGGCCTGCAGGAGCACATCACGGCCGCACTGCAGGCCTGCGCCTCCTACCAGGAGCGCAGCGGCTATGCCGAGAACTGGGCGCCCAGCGATATGCACTTCCACGAGCTGGATGCACTGGGCGCGATGCTGGATCTGCACGAGTACCAGCTGCAGCAGCTCACCGCACGCGAAGTGCACCTGGCTGCACAGCGCCTGGTGGCCCGCACCAAGTCCGCCGGCGGCGATGTCTACCAGGCCGACAACAACATGGCCACCCTGACAACATACAAACAAGAACAAAGAAAGCGAGCCTGATCATGGCCACCATCGCATTCAACTGCACTCCCGCCGCACTGGACAAAGAGATGGCTGCGGCCTATTGCTCCGTGGGCATCACCATGTTTGAACAAATGGTCCAAGACGGGACTGCGCCGAAAGCCCGCCGCTTCCCCGGTCGCCGCCGCGTTGCATGGCTGCGCTCAGAACTCGACGCATGGCTGGCTGGCCTACCTTTGTCGGACCTGCTGCCGCCGGATAACACTGGAGCGAAGAAGCCCCGAAGCACCAAGGCTCAGGCTCTTGCGAATTCAATCCTGCAGGAAGCAAATGAACACATCTAGCGGAAATTACCTACCAGTAACACCCAATTGATCATTGATGTTCGACCCCACCAAAGATGGTGAAAACTAAAACTCCAGATCCTCCAAGCGAGGAAGCCACGAATTCAAGTTTCGAACTTCACACTCAGTCAGTTACAGTACTAACCGAAATGGGAATGCACATTGCATCACTTCTAGATTTAGTTTGAATTCAGGAGACAATATGGAGTTCTGGAACTCTGCAGAGCAACTAGGGAAAATTAACCAGCACTTGCAGCTGGCTCTCGTGGTGTTCGGCATCATTACTGGACTAGTTGGCGCCGCCTCCTTCGTAGTATCTCAGCGTAAAGACGCCGTTGCTGCAGCACAAGAGTCAAAGTTCAAGGGCGAAGTGAAGGATCTGAAGCAAAGAACCACGGACATCCAACCACTTCATCAGCGTCACCTCACCAAAGAGCAGCGTGAGCAATTAGCCAAATCGCTTACTGGCGCCCGGCCTATGAACGTTATTGCGTTTCGCCATAACTCAAAAGAGAGCCAGCAACTCTCTAGCGAAATTGAATCGGTTCTTAAATCCGTGGGCTGGACAGTCCATCATTTTTGTCCATCAACTAGTGCCCGTGATGTATGCGCGCCGCACATAGGTATCCACGAGAACTTAGCTGATAACCAAGAGTTCAACATGCTTTCCAAGGCACTGACTGAAATCGGGTTTGAATTCAAGACTTCTCGATTTAGCTTTAATCCAAAGTATCAAATTGGCCTGGATGCTGGAGTAATTGCAGCAAATGACTACCAAGCACTCATGGACAAGATCATCTAGACATACTGCCACGAATTCAATCAAGTCAATGCCAATCTGCTGCACTTCATAGTCCACGATATCCGGAGATACCGACAGAGAATATTGCAGTCGAAGCCAGCTTAATTCTCAGCGAAGTTTCAGTGGGCATCCGCCGAGACTGATATGACGAATTAGATCTCATCGATACAGCCAACCGGTCGTACATCCTCCTACAGGACAAGCTCCTCCCAGTATGCCGACAGTTTGGTTAGCCACTCCCGCCGCTCTCTGTCATAGCTGTGTCGGTTGTAAACGCCGACGATACCGCTGGGCAAGTGCCCCAGTACTGCTTCGGCCACGCCATCAGGGCAGCCAAGCATCGCCAGCGTCGTGCGAACAGTGCGGCGCAGGTCATGCGGCGCCCACGGCTCAATATCCAGTTTCATCTTCCCATTGGCACCCAATCGGCCGCTGGTTCCTGGCCGGCTGCACCACGCGGCAACACCTAGCACCTTCTGCTCGACATGAGGCAGAGCCGAACCAGGTTGCGAGGGGAAGAGATGACCAGCTCCATATGCCGCAATACGCCGGCGCACTAGCACCAGGGCACGCCCCACCAACGGCACCCGTAAGTCAGTTGCCAAGTCATTGCGAGCCATCTTCAGCTTGCCACGCGGGATGGTCCACCACCAGCCATCCGACTCTTGAGTGACCTCCTGGCCCATTATCTGCACCAGCTCAGAACCACGGCAGCCCGTCCACAGGTACAAAGTAAAAAGATCATCCAGCAGGCTGGACAAGTTGGGCAAAAACCGAATCAGCGCCACAACCTCAGGGCCTTGTAGTGCACGGAGGTTTACCCCCTGGTGCTCGCCATCGACGATCTTTCCTCGGCTGCGCAGCTTTCCCTTGAGGATCAGTCGCCACCAGTTAGGGGTCTCTTCAGAGATCCGGCCAGCATCGAGCGCATAGTCCCAGGCCGCCCCCAGCTCCGTGCGCAAATTGCTGGCCAGGACAGGCGTGCTCGCACCAACCTTCTCCAGCAGTGCAAACGCGTGCGTGCGCTTCACATCCTCTGGCTTCATGGGCAGCAGAAAATCGCTGTAGCCCAACATCAGGCGCCTCGTCTCCTTCTGCCCTTTGAGCTTTCGGTGCCGCTCCACATGACCCTGCAGATAGTCCTCGATCAGGCGCTCGACGGTATAGATACCCTGCGCCTCTTTGAGATGCGCCTTGGCCTTGGCCACCGCGCCGGCACGCTTCTTTTCCTTGGCCAAGTCTTCGCCGGTATCACGCCTGGTGCGCAATTCATCCCAAACACCCAGCGCCGCAGCGTAGGTCATGGCAGGCCACTGCCCCATGGCCACCTGGCGCATGCGCCCATCAATGGGGCTTTTGTATCTGTATGTCCAAGTCTTGCGCGTGGCAGTAGCCACAAGTCGCAGGCCAGGAGCATCATCGACAATAATGTGCTCCCCAGCCGCCAGAGCCTTGGCCTTCTTCGCATCGAACCCCATGCCGCAGTTCCTGATCGGCGTAGGTTTCCCGAGAGGACCCCAACCAGCTCGGCGTAGATTCATAAAGATCAACGCCAAAAACCTACGCCAAAGCACGAAGTTTAGATGGGTTTTGGCATGACACAGATACACTGTAAATAAAAACAGCAAACCATACTAAGTGATTGATTTAAATAATTGTTATGAGTGAATCCTGGATAAATCAAGCACTTAGCGGCGGCGATATCTCTGCACATACACCTATGATGCAGCAGTACTTCAAGCTCAAAGCCGACCACCCCGACACGCTGGTTTTCTACCGCATGGGTGACTTTTACGAGCTGTTCTTTGGCGATGCCGAAAAAGTCACGCGCCTGCTGGACATCACGCTGACCACGCGCGGCCAGACCGCAGGCCAGCCCATTCCCATGGCCGGCGTACCTTTCCACGCCCTGGAAAACTATCTGGGCCGCCTGATCAAGATGGGCGAGTCGGTGGCGATCTGCGAGCAGGTCGGCGAAATCGGCGTGGGCAAGGGTCCGGTGGAGCGCAAGGTCGTGCGCGTGGTCACGCCCGGCACACTGACGGACAGCGAGCTGCTCTCCGACAAGAGCGAAGCCATTCTGCTGGCCCTGCACACCGCCGGCCGCCAGCGCGTGGGACTGGCCTGGATGGCCATGACCCAGGGCCGCATTCACATGGCCGAATGCGCGGCCGATGAACTGGGCGCCTGGCTGTCGCGCATCGCGCCCAGCGAAGTGATCTACAGCGCCGGAGTCACCGAGCGCTTCGAGCAAGCCCTGTTCGCCGTCAAGCACAGCGGCGCCATCAGCTGCCCTCTGTCACCCCGCCCTGACTGGCAGTTTGACTCGGGCCTCGGCGAGCGCAAGCTGCTGGAGCTGCTGGGCGCGGCCAGCCTCAAGGCCTGGGAGGCCGAGGGTCTGCCGCTGGCCCATGGTGCCGGTGCCGCCCTGCTGTCCTATGCCGAACATACCCAGGGCCGCAATCTCACCCATATCCACGCCATCCAGGTGCAGCGTGACGACGAGCTGATTGCCCTGCCGCTGGCCACACGCCGCAATCTGGAGCTGGTCAAGACGCTGCGCGGCGAAGATACGCCCACGCTGTTTTCGCTGCTGGACAGCTGCATGACCGGCATGGGCAGCCGCCTGCTCAAGACCTGGCTGCTGGAGCCCGAACGCAATCGCAAGGCCGCCATGCAACGCCTGGAAGCGATTGGCGTGCTGCGCGGCACGGGCGCGGGCATGGCTCCCTGGCAAGCCCTGCGCACCGAGCTCAAGGGCGTGAGCGATGTGGAGCGCATTACCGCCCGCATCGCCCTGCGCCAGGTGCGCCCGCGCGAGCTGGTAGGTCTGTCCAAAACACTGGAAAAAGCGAAGCTGCTGGCACAGTCCGGACAGGCTCCGTCGGACTATCTGACGCAGATCTTCAGCGACCTGATTCCGCCCGAAGGCTGTGCCGAGCTGCTGGCGCGCGCTATTCATGAAGAGCCTGCAGCGCTGGTGCGTGACGGCGGCGTGATCGCCACAGGCTTTGACGCCGAACTCGACGAGCTGCGCGCCATCCAGAACAACTGCGACGAGTTTCTGCTGGAGCTGGAAGCCAAGGAAAAGCTGCTCACCGGCATTCCCAACCTGCGCGTGCAGTTCAACAAGGTGCATGGCTTCTATATCGAGGTCACCAACAGCTACAAGGATGCGGTACCCGAGCGTTTTCGCCGCCGCCAGACGCTCAAGAACGCCGAGCGTTACATCACGCCCGAACTCAAGGCTTTCGAGGACAAGGCCTTGTCGGCCCAGGAGCGAGCGCTGCAGCGCGAGAAGTTCCTGTTCGAGCAACTGCTCGACCAGCTTCAGCCCCATGTGCCCCAGCTCACGCGCGTGGCCCAGGCGATTGCCGCACTGGACGTTCTGTGCACGCTGGCCGAGCGCTCGCTGACGCTGAACTGGGCCGAGCCGCAGTTCGTCAGCCAGCCCTGCATAGAGATTGAGGCTGGCCGCCACCCCGTGGTGGAAGCACGCATGGCAGAGACCTCCAGCGGCAGCTTCATCGCCAACCACACGCGCATGAATCTCAACACGCGCATGCAGATCATCACCGGCCCGAACATGGGCGGCAAATCGACCTATATGCGCCAGGTGGCCTTGATCGTGCTGCTGGCCAGCATGGGCAGCTATGTGCCCGCCAGCGCCTGCCGCCTGGGGCCCATCGATGCCATCCACACGCGTATCGGCGCCGCCGACGACCTGGCCAACGCCCAGTCCACCTTCATGATGGAGATGACCGAGGCCGCGCAGATTCTGCATTCGGCCACGCCCCACTCCCTGGTGCTGATGGACGAGATCGGTCGCGGCACCAGCACCTTCGACGGACTGGCCCTGGCCAGCGGCATTGCCAGCCAGCTGCATGACAAGACCAAGGCGTTCACGCTGTTTGCCACGCACTACTTCGAGCTGACCGAGCTGCCCGCCAAGGCCAAGGCCGCCGTCAACGTGCATGTCAGCGCAGCGGAGTCGGGCAGCGACATCGTGTTTCTGCATGAGATTCAGGCCGGCCCCGCCAGTCGCAGCTACGGTATCCAGGTCGCCAAGCTGGCCGGCATGCCCGCTGGCGTTCTCAACCATGCGCGCCATGCGCTGGAGGCACTCGAATCCCAGGCCGGCGAGAACGAGCTGCAGGTCAATCTGTTCGATGCGCCGGAGCTGGTGGACGCTAGCGCCGCGCCCAGCCCGCTGGACCAGGCCATGGCCGACGTCAACCCCGATGCGCTGAGCCCGCGCGAAGCGCTGGAAGTGCTCTACCAGCTCAAGAAACTGAGCACCAGCGCCGCCTAGGAACACGTTCCAAGCCTTGCGGACTCAAGCCCGGGCCTGATCTCTTCAGGCCCGGCTTGCGTTCAGGCCTCCAGCAGTTGCGGCTGCCGCTCCTGCTCGGACGGGCTGCGCTGCGGTACTTCGCCCAGCTTGAAGGCAGACACCTCGCCCATCAGGCGTGCGGCCTGCTCGCGCAGGCTGGTCGCTGCAGCGGCCGACTGCTCGACCAGGGCTGAGTTCTGCTGCGTGGCATCGTCCAGCCCGGCCACGGACTGGTTGATCTCGGCAATGCCGCGCCCCTGGGTCTGCGAAGCATCGCTGATCTCCTCGATGATCCGCGTCACCCTGGCCACGGCGTCCAGCAACTCCTGCATGGTGGCGCCCGCATGCACCACCTGCTGCGATCCGCTGCCCACCTGGGTCACGGAGTCGGTGATGAGCTGGCGCACTTCCCTTGCAGCTTCCGCCGAGCGCTGGGCCAGGCTGCGCACCTCGGCCGCCACCACGGAAAAGCCACGGCCCTGCTCGCCGGCACGCGCGGCCTCCACGGCTGCGTTCAGCGCCAGGATATTGGTCTGGAAGGCGATGGAGTCGATCACGCCGATGATGTCGGCAATCTTGCGCGACGAGTGGTTGATGCCCTCCATGGTCACCACCACTTGCTGGAAAGCCGTTCCGCCGCGCTCGGCCACGCCGCGCGCCGACTGCGCCAGCTCGCCCGCACTGCGCGTGGCCTCGGTATTGGCCTGCACGCTGTCCGTCAGCACCGACAGCGATGCCGCCGTCTGCTGCAAGGCACTGGCCGCCTGCTCGGTGCGCTGACTCAGGTCCTGGTTGCCCTGGGCCACCTCGGAGCTGGCCACGGAAATCGAATCGGCGGCCTGGCGCACAGCCCCAACCATGCGCTCCAGCGACGAGACAAAGCGGTTGAAGGCCGAGGCCAGCGCCCCCACCTCGTCATTGCTCTCCACCGGCATGCGACGGCTCAGATCGCCATGGCCGTCGGCAATCTCCTCCAGCATGCGCGCCGCGCGCCCCACGGGCGCCGCAATCGCCCGGCTCACCAGCCAGATCACCAGCAGACCTATGCCGCCGCCCACCAGGCCGGCCACGGCAGAGGTCAGCGCAATGGTTCGCCGCACGCCGCCGAGCACCTGGGCCTCGGGCAGCTCGGCAACCACGTACAGGTCCAGCTCGGGGACATAGGAGGAAGCAATCAGCTGCCGGCCCGAGGGCGCCTCGTACATGGCATGGGCAAAACGCTCGCGGTTCAGCAGCGCGGCGCTGAGCCCGGCGCTGAAACCGGGCCTGTCCTTGAGCCAGTGCTTGCCATCCACCAGCGCCGGGTCGCGGTGCACGAGAATGCTGCCGTTGCCGCGCACCAGGGAGACCGAACCGGACTCGCCCACCTGGTAGGCACGCACGGCCTGGGCCAGCTCATCCACCGACAGGCCCAAGCCCGCAATGCCCTGCCTGCCCTGGCCCGCATCGAAGCGGACATTGATGAACAGCATATAGGCGTTGGAGCTGACGTCCTTGTCGATTTCCAGCACCTGCGACTTGTCCCCGGCCAGCAGCTCATAGAACCATTGGTCACCCTGGCCCTTGGGCGCCAGCTTGCGCATCGGCCCCTGCTCACCGAAATACTGGCCCGTGGTTCCCGACACCCAGAACACCGATGAGGCCCCGGCCTGCTGCTTGACGGCCTGGGCATACCTTGCCCAGGCCGCATTACCGTCCTCGGGCTCGCCCGCGGCTTCCCAGTCCAGCACAAAGCTGTTGCCTGCCACCGACCTGGCCATGGCCAGCGGCGTGCCGATCTGGCGCAGTATGTCGTTGCGGATCTCCCCCACCACGGCCGGAAGCTCCTGCCCCACCACACGCTCGCGCAGGCTGGCGCCCGTCAGCACAAAGCCCAGCGTCGTGGAAATTGCCACGAACAGCAGCAGGCAGCTCACCATGCTGGACATGAGCTTGGTCCGTATCGACAGGTTGCGAAATGCGTGCATGGGATTCCCTCTTCTAACCAGCTGTAAGCAAGTGTTCTATCAAGGGGCGGCATCTTCTCACGCATCCCGGGCGTGCATCTCAGGGACTTCCTCAGCCCGGCCCCGCAGCCGTGCCTGGGCAGGGCATTGGCAACAGTTACAGGGCCGCCAACGGCACTATTAAAACCCTTCTAAAATCGCGTTGCAGCCTGCGTTTACAGCTATATATTCAGAAGCACTCGACGCTTGCTGCATCTGGTGTTCATACGTTTTTCATTATTGTCTCTATCACCCATGACATACTGCGTCGCCCTCAAGCTCAACGCCGGCCTGGTGTTTCTGTCCGACTCCCGCACCAATGCCGGACTCGACCAGATCAGCACCTTCCGCAAAGTCATGCTGTATGAGCAACCGGGCGAGCGCTTCATGGTGCTGCAATCGGCCGGCAATCTGTCCATCACCCAGTCGGTGCGCGAGCTGCTGGAGAGCTTTCAGCTGCACGACACGACCACGGACGAGATGCTGACCATCTGGAATGTGCGCAGCATGTTCGATGCCGCGCGCGTGCTGGGCGCGGCCGTGCGCCATGTGCATGAGCGCGAAGCCACGGCGCTGCAGCGCGCCGGGGTGGACTTCAATGTCTCCATGATTTTTGGCGGCCAGATCCAGGGCGAGCGCATGCGCCTGTTCCAGGTCTATTCGGCGGGCAACTTCATCGAGGCCACGGGCGAGACGCCCTACTTCCAGATCGGCGAATCCAAGTACGGCAAGCCCGTGCTGGACCGCGTCATCACCTCCGAGACCCCGCTGGACGAAGCCGCCAAGTGCGCGCTGGTATCCATGGACAGCACGCTCAAGTCCAACCTCTCGGTGGGCCTGCCGCTGGATCTGATCGTCTACGAGAACAACCGCTTCGCCACGGACCGCATTGTCTGCCTGGACGCCGACAACCCCTATCTGCGCATGCTGCACGACAGCTGGGGCGAGCGCCTGCGCCATGTCTTCGACAGCATCGACGATCCGGCCTGGGACGGCGGCCAGACCGACACGCCGATTCGCATCCACAGCCCGCGCGCCCATCCTCTGGTCAAAGTGGGAGCACCTGCTGCATCACGCTCGGCCCATGGACTGGGTGCAGGCAATATTCCGCCCGCCGCGCTGCGCCAGCCCGTGGTGCCGGCTCAGGCTGGCCTGAGCATGGCCGATGAATACCAGCGCTTGCAGACGGCAGAGGAGCAGGCGCGCATGCAAAGACAGGCGGCGCTGTCCAGGCGCTAAACTGATCGACGCATCCAACGCCCCTTTGGGGCGTTTTTCCTGTCCAGCCCGTTCAGCGCCATGTCCCAGCCCACTGCCACCGCCAGCACGACGAACACCCTGCCCGTGGTCTTCGCGCATGCCAACAGCTTTCCCATAGGTACCTATCGCCTGCTGTTTTCGCTGCTGCGCCAGCGCGGCATCGAAGCCGGCGGCGTGCAGCGCTTCGGCCACGACCCTCTGCATCCCGTCACCAACCACTGGCCGCATCTGGTGGACGAACTGATCGAATACATCGAGCAGCAGGTCGAGCGGCACGGCCAGCCGGTCTATCTGGTGGGCCACTCGCTGGGCGGCATTCTGAGTTTTCAGGCCGCCTCCAAACGCCCTGATCTGGCGCGCGGCGTGCTGCTCATCGACTCGCCCCTGCTGGGCGGCTGGAAGGCGAACGCCGTGGGCCTGGCCAAGCAGACGCAGATCGTGGCCTCGGTCTCCCCCGGCAAGATCAGCCAGCGCCGACGCACCACCTGGGCCAGCAACGAAGAGGCGCTGGAGTATTTCCGCGGCAAGAAGGCCTTTGCCCAGTGGCATCCGCAGGTGCTGCAGGACTATGTGCAGCACGGCCTGGAGGACGACCAGGGCAAGCGCAGCCTGCTGTTCAGGCGCGAGGTGGAAACCGCCATCTACAACACCCTGCCCAGCAATCTCAACAACCAGCTCAGGCGTCACCCGGTGCGCTGCCCGGTGGCCTTCATCGGCGGTCGCTCGTCGGTGGAGATGCGCCAGGTGGGCATGGAGATGACGCAGCGCATCACCCGCGGGCGCATCACCATGCTGGACGGCGGCCATCTGTTTCCCATGGAGCGGCCCGAGGCCACGGCCGCCGCCATCGAGGCTTCGCTGCTCAATATGGAGCAGACCATTTTGCAGAAATCTGCTGGCAGCACTCATAAATAAGTAGCATCTTGCGCTTTTCAGCTAACGATTTCAGTATCAAAACAACCTGAAATTCAATCAAAACAAGCGCTGCAAGCTATTAAAAAAGCCGCTTGCTATCACGCAAGCGGCTTTTTTTGTGGGCAGCGCCAAGCCGCTCAATGGTGCCAGTCCACGATGCCGGTATAGGCCGTCACCAGCACGATGATGCCGAAAACGATGCGGTACCAGGCAAAGGGCACAAAGCTGTTGGTGGAGATAAAGCGCAGCAGCCAGCGCACGCACAGCCAGGCGCTGATGAACGAGAAGATCAGGCCCACGGCAAACAGAGGCACATCCGCCATGGACAGCAGCGCGCGCTCCTTGTAGAGGCTGTAGACGCCCGCGCCGATCAGCGTGGGCATGGCCAGGAAGAACGAGAAGTCCGTGGCGGCCTTGCGCGACAGGCCCATGAGCATGCCGCCGATGATGGTGGAGCCGCTGCGGCTGGTGCCGGGCACCAGGGCAAAGCACTGCACCAGGCCGACCTTGAGCGCATCGAGAGCCGTCATATCGTCCACCGACTGCACGCGGGTGGCAGCGGCAGGGCGGTTCTCGGCCCACAGAATCACGAAGCCGCCGAGGATGAAGGTGGTCGCCACGATGACCGGCGTGAACAGATGCTCCTGCACATATTTGCCGAACAGCAGCGCCAGCACCACGGCAGGCAAAAAGCCGATGATGACGTTGAGCGCGAACTTCTGTGCCTGGCGGCTGCTGGGCAACTCCACCAGCGTGTCCCGGATCTTCTGCCAGTACACCAGCATCACGGCAAAGATGGCGCCGGTTTGGATCGCAATCTCAAACACCTTGGCCTTGCCTCCGACAAAACCCATCAGCGAACCCGCCAGGATCAGGTGGCCGGTTGAGGAAATCGGCAAGAACTCGGTCAGCCCTTCCACAATGCCCATGATGGCGGCCTTGACCAGCAATAAAGTATCCACGCGAATCGTCCTTTGGATGCAGGGTTGAAGCAAAGCCGCCCATTATCCGCTCGCCATTTTCCCGCTCGCGCTCACAAGACCTTTTCCGCCCGCCAATCGACAGACAATCGCAAACTTTTACAAGACATGGTTGGTGATTCTGGGCAAAGTCACGCGCCTGTGCTGCAATAGCTGCGCGCCGGTTGTCGGCGTTTTTTCAAAAATCACACCATCATGAAAAAATTTGTGGTCCTGGCTGTCGTGTCCCTGGCCTGCAGCATGAGCATGGCTGCCGGCGACAAGCCCAAAACCGCCCAGCAGCAGCTCATGGGCACCTGCAACACTGAAGCCACCGGCAAAAAAGGCGATGAACGCAAGGAGTTCATGAAGTCCTGCCTGTCCGACGGCAAGAAGCGTCAGCAGGAACGCATGAAGAGCTGCAATGCCGACGCTGCCGGCAAAAAGGGCAACGAGCGCAAGGCCTTCATGAGCGAGTGCCTGAAGAAGGACTGAGCTGCCTTAGCGGCTTTGCCGCTTCCGCGCTGCGCAATGCACAAAGCCACCGCAAGGTGGCTTTGTGGTTTCAGGCGGAGGCAACGGCCGAGGCCGTTCGCCGGGCGCGGCGTTTTTTTAACCAGATGACGACACCGGTGATGGACAGCATGGCCACCATCACGCCGACCACTGATATCAGCACACGCCCGAAGGTGCCCAGGATGCGACCGCTATGCAGCGGCAGCTGCAGTTGCACGAACACATCGGCTCCCGTGCCGTGCCAGGGACGATAGCTGCCCAGCACCTCGCCGCTTTCCGAGCTCACGTAGACATTGGACAGCCCCATGCCCATGGCCCCGGTCTCGTCGTCGGGATCGAAGAAGGACACGTTGTAGAACGGGAAATCCCCGCCATACCAGATGCCGCCGGCCTCGGTCTTGATGCCCAGCCGCACCGCCTCCCTGCGCGCGATCTCAATGGCCGTGGCAAAACCGATCTTAGGCTCGATAAAGCTGCCCAGAGGTGCCGGCTTGAGCGTCTCGTAGGGGCCGGGCGTGGTGGTCGACACCTTGCTCATCACGGGATAGAACACCTCGCGGTAGAGATTGATCGAGAACGAGGTGAAGGCCACGATGACGATTACCCCCCAGATCCACAGCGCACCTGCGCGGTGCAGGTCGAAATTGAGCTTGTAGGCACCGGCGCCCCAGCGTATGCGCCAGGACGGCATCCAGCGCGCCCACCAGGACTTGCTGCCAGCCTTGGCGGGCGCGTCCTGCGCCCCGGCAGCAGCAGCCTTCTTCTTCACCGGCAGGGTCAGCACCAGCGCCCAGAAGCTGTCGGCCAGCCACAGCAGTGCGAGACCGCCCATGAACCAATAGCCCCAGCGGTTGCTGCCCGCAAACGTGGGACTGAGCAGGCTTTCATGCAGATGGCGCAGCCAGGGCATGAGATTGCGCCAGCTCAGGGCCAGGCTCTTGGAGTCACGGTGGCCGGTGATGACTCCCGTCACCGGGTCCACGAACACCGTGTTGTAGCCCAGCACATGGGGCTTGCCCGTGGCCTGGTCCACCAGCGGGCGCACCAGAAAGGAAGCCGCCTCGCCCTCGCGCAGGCCCAGGCTCATATACGAGATCTCGGCGCGCGCATCGGCTGCCTGCACGGCCTGGGCCAGTTGCAGCGGCGTCTGCAGCGGGCCGCGTCCCGGCGTGTGCAGCATGTCGGCATTGAGCCAGTCGTCGATTTCATGATCCCACGAGAGCACCGCTCCCGTGAGACCGGTCATGACCAGGAAGGCCGCGAGAAACAGGCCGACCCAGCGATGAACCACGGTCCACAGAGCTCGCATCAGAAGTCCACGCTGGCGGTCAGCGAGAAGGTACGCGGCGCGCCCTGCACCAGATAGCCGTTGGTGGCATAACCGCCGACCGAGGCCCAGTAGTTGCGGTTGGCCACGTTGTCCACGCGTGCATTCAGGGTCACCAGCTTGCCGCCGACGTCCATCAGATAGCGGGCGCCCAGGTCAAAGCGGGTCCAGGCCGGCACGCGCTGGGTGTTGCCGGCATTGGCGTACTGCGCGCCGGTATACATCAGCCGCGCATTCAATGCCAGGCCGTGCACGCCCGGCACATCCCAGTCAGCGCCGATATTGGCCTGGCTGCGGGGCACGCCCACCACGCGCTTGCCATCATTGGCGCCACTCGCCGTGGTCAGGTATTTGGCGTCCAGCAGAGTCAGGCCGCCGAGCAAGCGCAGGCCCTTGACGGGCTCGCCGAACACATTGAACTCCAGACCGCGATTGCGCTGCTTGCCGAACACGCCGTAGACATTGTTCTCCACATAGGCGCTGGGCATGCTGGTGGTGAAGAAGGAGGCGCTGGCGCCGATATTGCCGCCGTCGTATTTGAGGCCTGCCTCCTTCTGGCGGGAGACATAGGGAGCGAACACCTGGCCAGCATTGCTGACCACCTGGCCTCCGTTGGTCATGGGTGCGCTACCGCCCTTGGCCAGCCCTTCGATGTAGTTGGCATAAGCCGACACCTCAGGAGTCAGCTTGAACACCAGGCCCGCCACCGGAGTCACGCGGCTCTTGTCGTAGTTGCCCGAGCTTGCGCCCGTCGTTGCATCGAAGCCGTCGACCTTGATGCTCTGGTAGCGCATGCCCACCGTCAGCAGCAGGCGCTCGTCCATGAAGCCCAGGGTATCGGCCAGCGCCAGGCTGCTGGTCTTGATGCGCTCGGTCTCGCGCGGGCTGCCCAGTATGCCGCCCAGCCCGGTATAGCCAGGCGCAGGCAGGGCCACCGGGTTGTAGATGTTGTTGCTCTGGCCGGTTGCGTAGTTATAGCCCCAGGCATTGCGCTCGCTGGAATCAAAGGCCGACAGCGAAGCCACCACCGAATGCTTGACCGAGCCGGTCTCAAACTTGCCGCGCAGGCCCAGCTCGCCGGTCTTGACGCGGTTCTTGCGCGTGTTGTCGAAGCGGTTGACCGTGGCATCGCCAGCCGCGCTGGACAGCGTCAGGCCCGACAGCGCGTTGTCCTCGCTGCCCCGGCGCATGCCCACAGCGGCCCAGCCAGTCCACTGGTCGTTGAAGTCGTACTCCCCGCGCACGGTGCCGAACAGGTCGCGGCTGTTGGAGTAGGTCCAGGGCTGTGCATAGTTGGTCTTGCTGTCCGGTGCGGCCGGAATGGGTAGATTGCCCGAAGGTGTCAGCGAGGGACGCGGCGCCGTCAGCTTGTGTTCCTGCCAGCCCAGATCGGCCGACAGGCGTGCACGGCTGCTGTGCCAGTCCAGGCCCAGCGAGCCGACTGTGGTGTGAACCTTCTCGCTGCTCACGCCGGTGCCGCCGCTGCGCCGCGCAAGATTCAGGCGCACACCGGCTGCATCATCGGGGCCGAAGCGGCGAGCCACATCAGCAGCCGCGTAGGCCTGCCCGCCACTGGCGCCACCCAGGGTCACACGATTGAGCGGCTCGTTGCCCGCACGCTTGGGCACCACATTGATGAGTCCGCCCAGACCGCCACCGCTGACGCTGCCTGCGCCCGCGCCGCTGAGAAAGGCATTCGCTCCGCGAAACACCTCCACACGTTCCACGAACTCCGACGCCATGTACTGGCGCGGCACCAGACCGTACAGACCGTTATAGGCCACATCGTCGGAATACAGCACAAAGCCGCGCACAAAGTAAGCCTGCTGGAAGTTGCCGAAGCCGCGTGCCGAGCGCACGCCGGCATCGTTGAGCAACACATCGCCCACGCTCTTGGCCTGCTGATCCTGAATCAGATCACTGGTATAGCTGGTAGCGGAAAACGGGGTCTCCATCATGTCCTGGTTTCCAAGCACGCCGACACGCGCGCCGCGCGCCACCTGCCCACCCGCAAAAGACTTGGCCAGACCCAGGGCCGAAGCATCGGCGCTGGCCTCCACGGTCACGGTCTGCAGGGCAGCTTCTGATTCAGTGCTGGAAGTCTGGGCAAAAACACTCTGCTGGCTGCACAGTGCGAGAGCAGCCAGGGAAATCGGTCGGAGCAGGAACATTATTAATGTTATTGAGAATGATTTTCAGAATCGTTAATTTTAATAATCAATCTCCTTTGCCGATGCCAAACACCCTGAGATCTCAACGGGATCCAAGGCAGGCTGCAAGTCCTGAAGCTGCCGCGTGATATGTGTGCGCGCACAAACAAACGCACAAACAAACACAGGCAAAACCAGTACACCACTCACACCTGCTGAGGAGCAACTGGCTCCCGTGTCTGGTCACTTCGTCGCAAAGCACTGGTCGGCAGCAGGCCCGGCTTGCACAGTCATGTGCAAGCACCAGGAGCCAGCCATGACACTCACACCTCTGATTGCCTTTCACATGGGTTGCGCCATCGCAGCCACCTTGACCGGAGCCACTGCACTCTGGGCCAGGCGCCAGGCCGGCCCGCTGCCCTGGCTGCACAGAATCGCAGGCTATGGCTTTGTGCTGCTCATGCTGGCCACCGCCATCTCCGCCTTGTTCATACGCGACTTCAAGCTGCCCAACTGGGCAGGCTTCACGCCCATTCATCTGCTGATTCCCGTGACGCTGGGCGGCCTCGCACTGTCCTTCTGGCATCTGGCCCATCGACGCATTGCCCAGCATCGCAGCGTCATGCGCAAACTGTACTTCGGCAGCTGCGTCGTCGCTGGACTGTTCACGCTGCTTCCGGGCCGGCTGCTCGGCAATCTGCTGTGGCAGCGATTGGCCTGATCCCCGTTCTCACCCCCACGCTCGACAAGGAAAAGACATGAACCCGATCTCTGAAGACACTCTGCACCAGCAGGCACGCCGCCGCGCCGGCATGAAGCTGGGCTGGTATATCCATGCAGCGGTCTATGCTGCGGTGAATCTCGGGCTCATGGCCCTGGCCCTGAGCCAGGGACGGCACTGGGCCGTCTACCCGGCTCTGGGCTGGGGTCTGGGCCTGCTGATTCATCGTGCAGTGGTCTGGCTGCTGGCACCCGGCAGTCCGCTCTTTCAACAACTGCTGGAGCACGAGCTGAAAACGCTGCAGCGCAGCGAAAAGCGCTAGATGCCGGACCGCCCATCACCTACCATGCCCGTCATGCCCATGTTTGCGCCCGCTCCCCTGCTTCGTCACGCCGGCATCACCGTGGCTGCCTGTCTGCTGATCGCTGCGGCCTTGACGGCACTCGGCCAGGGCCTGTGGGATGTCAATCTCGCCTACTCGCTGGCCATAGGCCTGATCAGCTGGCTGAGCATCGATCTGCTCAGGCTGCGCTGGCGCGAGTCCGACGAGATCCCCTGGCCGCGCGGCATGCGCGGCATGGCCGTGGTGCCGCTGGGAATTGCAGCAGGCCTGATTCTGGGCAATCCGCTGGGTAGTTTCTACGTTCAGCAACTCCATCCCGAACTGCCCGCCGCAGCCCGGCCCTCGCTATGGTTGCCGCTTGCCATCACCATGGCGACCAGCATTGCCATGTCCTGGGGTTTTTATGTGGTGGGCAAGTCGCGCCATCTGCAAATGCAGGCAGAGCAGGCCCAGCGCCAGGCCGCCGAAGCCCGGCTCAGCCTGCTGCAAGCCCAGCTGGAGCCGCATATGCTGTTCAACACCCTGGCCAATCTTCGCGTGCTGATCGCCACCGATGCACCACGCGCCGAGCAGATGCTCGATCATCTGATTGCCTACCTGCGTGCCACGCTGGCCGGCTCACGCCACGGCACGCACAGTCTTGCCAGCGAATTTGCCTTGCTGGCCGACTATCTGGCCTTGATGCAGATCCGCATGGGCGACCGGCTCAGCTATGGCCTGCATCTGCCCGCTGAACTGGCCGAACTGCCCGTGCCAACCCTGCTGCTGCAACCGCTGGTGGAGAACAGCATTCGCCACGGACTGGAGCCCCAGCTGGCCGGCGGCCACATTGCCGTTCAGGCCGGCATGCTGGATGACCGCCATCTCCTGCTCAGCGTGCATGACAATGGCCTGGGCCTGCCGGCGCTGCCTGGCCAGCCCCCTTCCGGCTCCGGCTTTGGCCTGCAGCAGATTCGCGAACGCCTGGCCAGTCGCTACGGCAGCGCTGCCCGCTTCGATCTGACAGCAGACAGCGCAGGCGGAACCAGGGCCTGCATCGTATTACCCCTGAAGTCCCAGCCATGAACACCAGTCCGCCACGCGCCCTGATTGCCGAAGACGAACCGCTGCTGGCCCTGGCATTGCAGCAGTTGCTGGGCCAGCTCTGGCCCCAGTTGCAGATCGAGGCCAGGGTGGCCGACGGCATCAGCGCCGTGCAGCAGGCGCTGACCCTGCTGCCCGATCTGCTGTTCCTGGACATTCGCATGCCCGGCCAGACGGGGCTGGAAGCCGCCGCCGAAATCGCCGACGCCTGGCCTGAGGAGCAAGCGCTGCCGGCGATTGTCTTTGTCACCGCCTACGACCAGTACGCCCTGGCGGCCTTCGAGGCCTGCGCCATGGACTATCTGCTCAAGCCGGTGCAGGCAGCACGTCTGGGCCAGACCGTGCAGCGCCTGCAGCAGTGGTGGCAGCAGCGCCAGCCGGTACAGGGCACGGACCTTGCCATGCACAATCACCGTCAGCTCGAACAGTTGCTCGGGCTGCAGCAGCAACTGCTGGGGCAGGTCCCCGCCGCGCTGCAGATCATTCAGGCCAGCGTCGGCAACCAGATCCATATGGTGAGGGTGCAGGACATCATCTACCTCGAAGCCGCCGACAAATATCTGCGCGTGCTGACGGCCGCTCAGGAGTATCTGATCCGCACCCCGCTCAAGGATTTGCTGCCGCAGCTCGACGCCAGCGAGTTCTGGCAAATCCATCGCGGTACCGTGGTGCGCGTTCAAGCCATTGCCAGCGCCCAGCGTGACGAGTCCGGGCGCCTCGGCCTACTGCTGCGTGACCGCCCTGAAAAACTGGCCGTCAGCCGTCTATACGCAACACGGTTCAAGGCGATGTAGCCAGCTCCATCACATCCTCCCAGTCCACCCCCTGCATGGCATCCCAATGCGCCACGATGACGCTGCGGGGTCGCGCCGGGTTCTTGAGCTCGGCTGCCATGGCAGCCAGCGCATGCTGCACATAACGCTCGGACGGCTTGTCCAGCGCCGCCAGCGGCTCGTCGATCAGTACCAGCTCGGCTGCGCTGGCCCAGCCAGCGGCCATCCACAGCTTGCGCTGCGTGCCCGACGACAGGGCCAGCAGCGGCTTGTGCAGATGCGGCTCCAGCCCGAAGCCCTGCACATGCTGCTCGAACTGCTGCTGCGACCAATGCGGATACAGCGTGCGCTGCAAAGCCACCCAGCTCTCGGCCGGCATCTGGCTGTAGACATCGTTGAGCGGCTGGCGTGGGTCCTGCCAGAAGCAGGAGCTTGCAGCCAGGCGGCCGTTGTCGGCGAACGGATAGTGCAGCAAGCCCATGCGCAGCGGCAATTGCCCGGCCAATGCCTTGAGCCAGCTGGTCTTGCCCGTGCCCTCGTCGCCTTGCAGCAGACACAGTCCGGCATGCCAGCAATGCGAGGCCTCATGGGCCACCACCCGGCCCGGGTAGCCGAAGCTCACCTGCAGAGCCTGCACCATGCACAGCGACTCGCAGCCATCATCGAGTTCAGAATTCATAGCTGACAACGCCTTTGTATATATGTCCACGGCTGATTGTGTCCAAAGAACCCACGGCCATGCGCAAAGCAAGGCACAGGCACAATGGCGTCCCCCTCAACAGCGCGCAATATGCCATGGCTCTGGATTATCTGGAATTCGATTACAGCGAAGATGAAGAAGGCACGGGCACCTGGGACACCATGGCCAGCGTCAAGGCCGAGCGCGTACCAGCTTTGGCCGGCGAAATCGAATCCCTGCTGCGCTGGGCAAGCCAGAAGTTTGCTGGCCGCCAGGGCGCCCTGGAAGACGGCAATGACTGGGACTATGACCTGCAGGCGCAGGACGACGACGGCCAGCCCCTGAGCGCCCGCTTCGACAGGGCAGCAGGCAGGCTGGAGCTGCAGGCCTCGGCCACGGGCCGCACCACGGTCAGCCTTTGCCTTTCCGGCTCCATGCAGTTCGGCGATGCACTGCGCCAGGCCTTTGATCTCGAAGCCTGACATCCGGGCCTGCAGCCACGGCGCTTGAAGTCAGGTGCGTGCTGTGCACAATGGAAGGCTCAAAGCGATTTGCAAAGGCAATGCCATGACCGAGCGACTCTCTGCCCCGTTTGTCATCGAGCAATTCATCAAGGCACCGCGCGAGCTGGTCTATGCGGCCTTCACGCAAGGCGAGCACCTGAGCCACTGGATGCGCCCGCCGGGCATGGTGATGACGCAATGCGAAGTGGATGCACGCGAAGGCGGCAGCTTTCATTACGGCATGCGCGCCGAGGCCATGCCCCAGGCGCCCGCCATGTGGGGCAAATGGAGCTTCAGGGAGCTGAAAGCGCCCGAGCGCATCGTCGTCGTGGTGCAGTTCAGCGATGCCGCAGGCGGCGTCACGCGCCACCCGATGGCGCCGCAATGGCCGCTCTATACCTTGTCGACCACCACGCTCAGCGAGGAAGCCGGCGGCACGCGCCTGCATCTGGAGTGGCGCGCCCTCAACGCCAGTGCCGTGGAAGAAGCGGTGTTCGACAGCTCGCACGCCAGCATGAACATGGGCTGGAGCGGCAGCATGCAGTTGCTGGCGGGCTATCTGGCCAGGATACAGGCGGCCGCCTAGCGATCCATATCCTGTCGCTGCCTGGGTGGCTCGGCCGCATTTCTGCGACTGGCTCCGGCACGCCCGGCCTTGCTCCACTGATAGTCCACGCCGTCGGGCGTCTTGCCGTCCTCGACCGCAGACACGCCTACGGGCCCGACCATATCGCGCAACTCCGACGAAATCACCACATGGGCATGGCGCTCGTCCTTGCGCAGTTGCTGGCACAGGGCCAGCGCCTCGCTCATCTGCGCATCGGAGAAGGCCCGGCATTGCGGCTGCCAGACCGGTGTCTGGCCCTCTGGCTCGGAATTGCGCAGGTAGAAAACAGCAATGCTCATGGTTTGATCTTCACAACAACAGAGCCACGGTTGTAACCCAGACCACAAGCCTGCACGGCGTGCTCACTCTTTGCGCTGCCCCGCATCCAGCGGCTCCCAGCGCCCTGCCACATTCTTGAGCAAGGTGTTCACGGCCGTCAGCCTGCGGTTTCTGACGCTGTTGAGGCTGTTCTGGGCGCCGAGCACCGTCGTCTGGGCCGAGAGCACATTCAGATAGGCCACGATGCCGGCCTGGTACTGGTTGTTGGCCACGGTCAGCGACTTCTGCGCTGCGGCCAGGGCCTCGGTCTGCACCTGCTCCTCCTGGGCCAGATTGACGGCAGCGACCAGATTGTCCTCCACCTCCTGCAGCGCCGTCAGCACGGTCTGCTTGTAGGTGGCGGCATTCAGGTCCAGCGTGGCACGGGCCGACTCCACGGCCGCCGAACGCGCGCCGCCGTCAAACAGGCTCATGGCCAGCGCCGGTCCCAGCGACCAGAACAGATTCGGTGCATTGAGCAGATCGGAGAGTACGGAGTTGCGATAGCCCGCCGATGCCGACAGGGTCAGCGAAGGAAAATAGGCCGCACGCGCCACGCCGATCTGCGCATTGGCCATGGCCACGCGGCGCTCGGCGGCAGCGATGTCGGGGCGCCTCTCCAGCAAGGTGGAGGCCAGCATCTCGGGCACGGCGGGCGGCGTCGGCAGGTGGCCGGTCACCGGCAGGCTGAAATTGGCCGGGGCCTTGCCCAGCAAGGCCGCCAGTGCATGCTCGTACTGCGCGCGGGTAATCCGGGCTTCCAGCAGGCTGGCCTGGGTGCTCTTGTACTGAGACTGGGCCTGTGCCACATCGGCCGAAGACACCACGCCCGCCTGGTAGCGATTCTGCGTGAGCTTCAGGCTTTGCTCGTAGGTCTCCAGACTCTCCTGCAGATACTTCATCTGCGCCTCGGCGGCACGCAGCGAGAAATAGGTCTGGGCCACCGATGCCTGGGCCGAGAGGCGCGCTGCCGCCAGATCGTCGGCACTGGCCTGGGCCGAAGCGCGGCTGGCATCCACCGCGCCAGAAAGCTTGCCCCAGAGATCCAGCTCCCAGCTGGCGCTCAGGCCCAGCGAGAAGTTGTTGTTGATGCTGCCGCTGCGCGCCACGTTCTCGCCATTGGTGTTGCTGTAGGTGCCGCCGCCAGTCAAGGCACGCGAGCCGCTGCCCGTGGTGCCGAGCGTGGGCAATTGCGCGGCGCGGCTGCTGGCGACGGCGGCCTGGGCCGAGCGCAGACGGGCCACGGCCTGCTCCACGCCGGGATTGCCTGCGGCTGCCGCCTGCTGCAGCTGATCCAGCGTGCTGTCGCCATACACCGTCCACCACTGGTCGGGCACTGCCGCGGCCGGGCTGGCCGCCGAGCTCTGCGCCGGTTGCCAAATGCCGAACTGCGCAGCCTGCGGAGTGGCTTCCTTGAACTGCGCGGGCACTTCCAGCTTTGGCACTTGATAAGCAGGCTGAGTGGAGCATGCGGCCAGCAAGACAGCGACAACGATCGGCAATAGACGGGGAAGCGAGCGAGGCAGCGCCATGACGGATGTATTCATAAAAGTGAGCTGCTTGCGCTTCTCCTGACTGGATTTGAAGCCGATTTGATTCAAAAAGTGTGCTGGCATATTCATCTCACTTCGCCTCAGCCATGGCAGAGGCCTGGCCGCCGCGCTTTCTGGCCGGACGGCGCGCCCAGAGGCGCAGCACGCTGCGGCGCACACGGTCCAGCAGCACATAGACCACGGGCGTGGTGTAGAGCGTGAGCAACTGGCTCAGCAGCAGGCCACCCACGATCGCAATGCCCAGGGGCTGGCGCAGCTCGGCACCGTCGCCCCGGCCCAGGGCCAGGGGCAGCGCGCCGAACAGGGCCGCCATGGTGGTCATCAGAATGGGGCGCAGGCGCAGATGGCAGGCCCGATAGATGGCCTGGGCCGCCGTGGCATGGCCGCCTTTCTCGCGCTCCAGCGCAAAGTCGATCATCATGATGGCGTTCTTCTTGACCAGTCCGATCAGCAGGATCACGCCGATGAAGGCGATCAGCGAGAACTCGGTCTTGAACCACATCAGCGCCAGCAGCGCGCCCACGCCGGCCGAGGGCAGCGTGGACAGAATCGTCAGCGGATGGACCAGGTTCTCGTAGAGGATGCCCAGCACCAGATAGATGGTGATGATGGCCGCGAGGATCAGCAGGGGCTGGCCCGCCAGCGCCTGCTGGAAGGCACCGGCCGAGCCACTGAAGCTGCCGCGGATGGACACCGGAACGCCCAGCTCCAGCATGGCATTGCGGATCGCGTCATTGGCCTGCGACAGCGAGACATTGGGCGCCAGGTTGTAGCTCACGGTGCTGGCCGGCGTGCCGCTCTGGTGCTGCACGGACAGCGGCGTGGTCGAGGTGGTGATCCTGGCAAAGGCCGTCAGCGGAATCTGCTGGCCCGCGCTGTTGACGAAGAAGAAGCCGCGCAGCGTCTCCGGGCTCTGCAGATACTGGGACGAGGCCGTCATCACCACGCGGTACTGATTGAGCGGGTTGTAGATCACGCCCACCTGGCGCTGGCCGAAGGCATCGTTGAGCGTGTTGTCGATCTGCGCCACCGTCAGGCCCAGGCGCGTGGCCTGGTCGCGGTCTATGACCAGCTTGGTCTGCATGCCGTTATCCTGCACATCGCTGTTGACATCGGTCAGCTCCGGCAGGGTGGACAGCACCTGACGGATGCGCGGCTCCCACAGGCGCAGCTCGGCCGTATCGTCGGCCTGCAGCGTGTACTGATAGGAGGACATGCTCTGGCGCCCACCGATGCGCACATCGCTCTGGGTCATCATGAACAGCCGCGCGCCCGGTTCATCCTTGAGCTTTTCACGCAGGCGGTTGATGACCTCGTCGCTGGGCACCTTGCGCTCGGCCATGGGCTTGAGCGACATGAACATATTGGCCGAATTGGCCTGGCCGCCGCCGGTAAAGCCGGTCACATACTCCACGGCCGGGTCCTGCTGCACCACATCGAGAAAACGCTTGATGCGGCGCTCCATGGCCTGAAAGGACGTGGACTGGTCGGCACGGATGAAGCCCATGACACGGCCTGTGTCCTCGCTGGGCATGAAGCCCTTGTCTATGGTCTGGTAGAGATGGATGTTGAGGCCGATGACCGCCACCAGACTGAGCAGCACCACGGGCTGGTGGCGCAGACCCCAGGCCAGGGTGTGACGATACAGCGCCGTCACTCGCAGCTCGAAGCGATCCATGGCCAGCGAGACGTGCAACCAGAGCGCATCCCAGCGGCGCGTGAACGGGCGCCGGGCACGCTCGGCGCGGCGGCGCTCCTCCTCTGCCGGTGTGTGCAGCAGAGCCGCGCACATCATGGGCGTGGTGGTCAGCGAGATGATCATGGAGACCAGAATCGCCGCCGACATGACCACGGCAAATTCACGAAAGAACCGCCCCACGATGCCGGCCATGAACAGAATGGGCACGAACACCGCAATCAGCGACAGGCTCATGGAGACAACGGTGAAACCGATCTCGCGCGCGCCCTCGATGGCCGCCTGCATCGCGGACTTTCCACGCTCCATGTGGCGCATCACGTTCTCCAGCACCACGATGGCATCGTCCACCACAAAGCCTGCGGCCACCGTCAGCGCCATCAGCGAGAGGTTGTCCAGCGTATAGCCGCACAGGTACATGACGCCGAAGGTCCCCATCAGCGAGGCAGGCACGGCCACGGCCGGAATCAGCGTGGCGCGCAGGCGGCGCAGAAAGACGAACACCACCATGATGACCAGCGCTATCGAGATCAGCAGCGCGTTCTGCACCTCCTTGACCGAGGCGCGCAGCGTGGGCGTGCGGTCCGAGATCACCGTGACATCGATGGCCGGATTGATGGAGGCCCTGAGCTGGGGCAGCATGGCGCGCACCTTGTCCACGGCCTGCAGGATGTTGGCGTCGGGCTGCTTGAACACCTGCAGCAGCACGGCGGGCTTGCCGTTCATCACGCCGTAGTTGCGTATGTCCTGCACGGAGTCGGTGACATCGGCCACATCGGACAGGCGCACGGCATTGCCGTTGTTCCAGCGCAGCACCAGCGGCGCGTATTCGGCGGCGGTGCGGGCCTGATCATTGGTCGCCACCTGCCAGTAATGGTCTTCGCGCTCCACGGCGCCCAGGGGACGGTTGGCATTGGTGGCGGTGATGGCCGTGCGCACCGCATCCAGCGAGACGCCGTTGGCGGCCAGCCGCACCGGGTCCAGCTCCACGCGCACGGCCGGCAGCGCGCCGCCGTTGATCGATGCCTGGCCCACACCTTCCACCTGGGCCAGCTTCTGCGCCAGCACCGTGGAGGCCGCGTCATACATCTGGCCGCGCGTGAGCGAATCTGACGTCAGCGCCAGAATCATGATGGGCGCGTCGGCCGGGTTGACCTTGCGATAGGTCGGGTTGCCCGGCATGCCCGAAGGCAGCAGCGTGCGCGCCGCATTGATGGCGGCCTGTACATCGTGGGCCGCGCTGTCCACCGTGCGCGTCAGATCGAACTGCAGCGTGATGCGCGTGCTGCCCATGCTGGAGCTGGACGTCATCTCGTTGACGCCGGCAATCGCGCCCAGGGCGCGCTCTAGCGGCGTGGCCACGGTGGCCGCCATGGTGTCCGGCGCCGCGCCGGGCAGGCTGGCGGTCACCGATATCGTCGGATAGTCCACCTGCGGCAGCGGCGCCACAGGCAGCTGGAAATAGGCCACGCCGCCCACCAGGGCCATGCCGATGGTCAGCAGCAGGGTCGCAATGGGCCGGAAGATGAAGGGCGTGGAGATGCTCATGGACGCGCCCCGTCCTGGCCGCCATCCTCGGCCTCGCCCATGACTTCGGCTTCGGAATGCGGCACATGCTTGACGGCCTGCAGACCGCGCCTGGTGCGCCAGCCCTCGGCCCAGCTCTCAAAGGTCAGATAGATCACCGGCGTGGTGAACAGGGTCAGCAGCTGGCTCAGCAGCAGGCCGCCCACCAGGGTCACGCCCAGGGGCTGGCGCAGCTCGCTGCCCACGCCGGTTCCCAGCATCATGGGCAGCGCGCTCAGCAGGGCCGCCAGCGTGGTCATGAGAATCGGCCTGAAACGCAGCAGACAGGCCTGATAGATCGCATCGCGCGCATTCATGCCTTCCTCGCGCTGGGCGTCCAGCGCGAAGTCGATCATCATGATGGCGTTCTTCTTGACGATGCCGATCAGCAAGATGATGCCGATGATGGCGATGATGTCCAGGTCCAGCCCCGCCACCAGCAAGGCCAGCAGCGCCCCCACGCCCGCCGACGGCAGGGTGGAGAGAATCGTGATCGGGTGAATCGTGCTCTCGTAGAGCACGCCCAGCACGATGTACATGGTGATGATGGCGGCCAGCACCAGCAGCAGGGTGTTGGACAGCGAGGCCTGGAAAGCCAGCGCCGCGCCCTGGAACTGCGTGTCCACCGACAGCGGAATCTGCCCTTCGTCGCGCAGCTGGGCGATGATGGCCTGGGCCGCCTCCACCGCATGGCCCAGCGAGACGCCGGAGGCGGTATTGAAGGAGATCGTGGCCGCGGGCAGCTGCCCGACATGGTTGACGGCCAGCGCCATCGGGCGCTCGCTCACCGTGGCAATCGAGGACAACGGCACCGGCGCACCGTTGCTCGATGCGGCATAGATGTTCTGCAGGGCCTCGGGCCCGATCTTGAACTGCGGCGCCACCTCCAGCACCACGCGGTACTGGTTGGACTGCGTGAAGATAGTCGAGATCAGACGCTGGCCGAAAGCGTTGTAGAGCGCCGAGTCCACCGACGAGACCGTCACGCCCAGGCGGCTGGCCTGGGCCCGGTCGATCTGCACATAGGCCTGACGGCCCTGGCTCTGCAGATCGCTGCTCACATCGAGCAGCTGGGGCAGTTGCTGCAGACGCTCGACCAACATCCTGGTGCTGGCCGTGAGCTGGTTCATGTCCGGCGAGGAGAGCAGCAGCTGGTACTGGGTGCGGGCCTGGCGATCCTCTATGGTCAGGTCCTGCACGGGCTGGGCATAGAGGCGGATGCCGGGCACGGCGCGGGAATCCTCGGCCAGGCGGTTGAGCACCACGGGCAGACGGTCGCGCTGGGCATGGGGCTTGAGGTCGATCTGGATGCGGCCGGTATTGAGCGTGGTGTTGGTGCCATCCACACCGATAAACGAGGAGATGGATGCCACGGCCGGGTCCTTGAGCAAATGCTCGGCCAGCGCCTGCTGGCGCTCGGCCATGGCGGCAAAGGAGATGGACTGGTCGGCCTCGGTGGTCGCGGCAATCGTGCCCGTATCCTGCTCGGGGAAAAATCCCTTGGGCACGACGAAATACAGCAGCACCGTGACCACCAGCGTGGCGATGAACACCAGCCAGGTCAGCTTGCTGTGATCCAGCACCCAGGTCAGCATGCGGCCGTATTCGGCAATCACCTTGTCGAAAGAGCGCGCGACCGCAGCGCTGAAGCCCTTGGACTGCGCCTGGTTCTTCTCGCCCTCGGGCTGGTGGCGCAGCAGGCGCGCGCACAGCATGGGGGTGAGCGTGAGCGAAACCACGGCCGAGATCAGGATCGCCACCGTCATGGTGATGGCGAATTCGTGGAACAGACGGCCCACCACATCTCCCATGAACAGCAGCGGAATCAGCACCGCGACCAGGGAGATGGTCAGCGAGATGATGGTGAAGCCGATCTGCTTGGCACCCTTGAGCGCGGCCTGCATGGGCGGCTCGCCCTTTTCCACATAGCGGGCGATGTTCTCGATCATCACGATGGCATCGTCCACCACAAAGCCCGTGGCAATGGTCAGGGCCATCAGCGTGAGGTTGTTGATGGAAAAGCCCGCCAGATACATGACGCCGAAAGTGCCTACCAGCGACAGCGGCACCGCTACGCTGGGAATCAGCGTGGCCGATGCACTGCGCAGAAACAGGAAGATCACCATCACCACTAGGGCGATGGCCAGGGCCAGTTCGAACTGCATGTCCTTGACCGAGGCGCGAATGGTCACGGTGCGGTCGGTCAGCACCTGCACGTCGATCGAGGCAGGTAGCGTCTCCTTGAGCTGGGGCAGCAGGTTCTTGATGGCATCGACGGTGTCAATCACGTTCGCGCCGGGCTGGCGGCGGATATTGAGGATCACGGCCGACTTGGAGCCGGTCTCGGGCGTGCCCGACCAGGCGGCCAGACGCGTGTTCTCGGCGTCGTCCACGGTCTGCGCCACATCGGACAGGCGCACGGGGTTGCCGTTCTTGAAGGCGATGATCAAGTTGCGGTACTCGGCCGCCGACTGCATCTGGTCGTTGGCATCGATGGTCGATGCGCGGTTGGGGCCATCAAAGCTGCCCTTGGCGGTCTTGACGTTGGCCGCAGAGATGGCGGTGCGCACGTCATCCAGCGTCATGCCGAAGCTGGCCAGCGCTGCGGGGTTGGCCTGGATGCGCACGGCCGGGCGGCGCGCACCGGCAATGGCCACCAGGCCCACACCCTTGACCTGGGAGAGCTTGGGCGCAAGGCGGTTCTCCACCAGATCGTTGATCTTGATGACGGGCAGCGAAGGCGAGCTGATGGCCAGCGTCAGCACCGGCGCATCGGCCGGGTTGACCTTGCTGTAGAGCGGGGGCATGGGCAGGTCGCTGGGCAGCAGATTGGTGCCCGCGTTGATCGCGGCCTGCACCTGCTGCTCGGCCACGTCCATGGACATATCGAGCGCAAAGCGCAGGCTGATCACCGATGCGCCGCCCGAACTGGTCGAGGACATCTGGTCCAGACCCGGCATCTGACCGAACTGGCGCTCCAACGGTGCCGTGACGTTGGAGGTCATCACATCGGGGCTGGCACCGGGGTAGAGCGTGGTGACCTGTATGGTGGGGTAGTCCACCTCGGGCAGGGCCGAGATGGGCAGCAGGCGGTAGGCAAGAATGCCCGAGATCAGCACCGCCACCATCAGCAAGCTGGTGGCGATGGGCCTGAGAATGAAGAGGCGCGAGAGATTCATGATGGCCGCAGGCTCTGACTATGCTCAGCGACCCGTGCCACCGGCTGCCGTACCGGTCTGGCCATTGGCTTCGCGCTCAGCGCGCAGCTTCTGGAAGAAAGCGCGGCGCTCTTCGGGCGACAGGGCCTCCAGCTTGGCGCGCTGCTCGGGAGTCAGCTGGGGGCGCTCACCCCGACCCTCGGATCTTTCCGTGCGAGCCTCGCCGCCTTCACCACGCTCGGCGCCGGCCTGAGGCCTGGCCTCGTTCGCAGCCGCAGGCTTGGCCTCCGGCTTGGCTTCTGCCTTGGGGTCCGGCTTGGAGGGACTGCCCTGCGCCTCGCGCGGCTGATCGCCACGGGCGTCCGCGCCGCGAGGTCCCTGGCCTGGGCCCGCATTGCCGCCATTGGCACCACGCTCGGCGCGCAGCTTCTGGAAGAACTCCTTGCGTTCCTCGGGCGTCATCTTGGAGACTTTTTCACGCTGCTCGGGACTGAGGTTGCGCATCATGCCGCGCGGCTGGTTGGCTGCATCCTGCACGGCCTGGTCGACCTTCTTGACCTTTTCGGAGTCCACCACCGTCACCTGCGCGCCTTCGCGCAGGCGGTCGATGCCGTCGGTCACCACCTTGTCGCCGGGCTCCAGCTCGCCGCGCACGCTGACATAGTCACCGTCCGTCACCCCCACGGTGATCTTGCGCTGGGTGACCGTGTTGTCGGGCTTGACCAGATAGACAAAGTTGTTCTGCACCGCATTCGCGGGCACGACCAGTGCCTGATCGATCTGGCGCAGCTGCAGCTTGACGTTGACGAACTGATTCGCGAACAGTTTGCGCTCGGCGTTGTCAAACGAGGCCTTGGCCTTGACCGTGCCCGTGGTCGTGTCGATGGTGTTGTCCAGCGCATTGAGCTGGCCCTTGGCCAGCATCTGCTTTTGCTCGCGATCCCAGAGCTCTACGGGCATGAGCTTGCCCTCGCGCAGTTGCTGGGCCAGCGTCCCGACATGGGCTTCGGGGATGGAGAAAACGGCATCGATGGGGCGAATCTGGGAGATTGTCACCAGTCCGTTGATATCGGAAGGGTTGACCACGTTGCCGAGGTCGGCCTGGCGCAGGCCGAGGCGGCCCGAGATGGGAGCCGTGATCCTGGTATAGCTCAGCTGCAGCTTGGCCGCATCGACCTGGCCCTGGTCGGCCGCCACCGTGCCCTGCAGCTGGCGCACCAGCGCGGCCTGGGTATCGACCTGCTGGCGGGCAATCGAGTCCTGGGCCTGCAGCTCCTTGTAGCGCTGCAGATCGAGCTGCGCATTCTTGAGCTGGGCCTGGTCGCGTGCCAGAGAGCCCTGCACCTGCGCCAGCGAAGCCGCAAAGCTGCGCGGGTCGATCTCGGCCAGCAACTGACCTGCCTTGACCTCGTCCCCCTCCTTGAAGTGCAGCTTGAGCAGCTCGCCCGAGACCTTGGCGCGCACCACGGCCGTGGCGCGTGCATTCATCGTACCGATGGCGCTGACGAGCACGCGCATGTCGCGCTGCTCCACCAGGCCTACGCTCACAGGCTGAGCCTGGCTCACGCCGCCGGGGCCGCCCGGCCCTGCGCGACCATTGCGCCCTGCACGAGCACCGGGCCCGCCTGCTCCTTGCTTAGGAGCTGCAGACGCAGACGTATCGCCGCTTGCACCCTGTTTTTGCGCATACCACCAATAGCCACCGCCAGCGGCTGCCAGGGCGAGCACCACACTGGCAAGCAAGACGGGCCGGACCTTGCCCTGCTGTAAAGAATGACGATTGGGGTGCAATTTGGATGAGCTGGACATGGTTGAGCGCAGGAATTTCGAGCCTGAATTGGCGCCAATGGTATCCAGTTGCAATCAAACCCCGGGTCAGGCAGCGCCGGCTTTGCCAGCATTTACCCCCGCTTTACCTTGGGTTTACCTGCTGAAGTTCCGTATTCGGAGACTTAAACAGTGCTGACTTTCATAGCATCAATGACGGCGTTGGCAGGCCTCATGCTTGGCGGCTGACACTGCCATTTCTGCGTCCGCCATGCGGCGCAAGGAATCCGGCTCCAAGGAGAAACCCATATGACCACCGAACGCCTGACCAATCACCCCGAAGAAGCCGCCGTGCGCGTGCCGCTGGAGCTGTATATGCGCGGCCATGCCGAAGACAATGCCGAGCATATGCGCGCAGCCTTCATGCCCACGGCCCGGCTGGAGTCCGTGCGCGAAGGCCCGCTGACCTCCTGGGACCTGGACTTCTACTGCCAGCGCTTCAAGAACACGCCCGCTGCCGACGAAGCCACGCGTCGCCGCGTCATCGACTCCCTGGACATCGTGGGCACGGCCGCCATGGCCAAGGTCACGCTCTACCACGGTGCCGTGACCTTCACCGACTACTTTGTGCTGCTCAAGACCGAGCAGGGCTGGAAGATTGCCAACAAGGCTTTCCACGCCCAGCCTCAGTAAGGTTTGGCTACCTGCACCAAGCCCCTGGCCTCAGGCTCAGGGGCTTTTTTTATTCATGCGCTGGTCAACGAGTCAGCAGCCAGAGCGCGCCCAGCACGATGACAGCCCCCAGGCCCCAGGCCCAGACGGGGATGCCGGACGATTCGCGCGGCGGCGCCGAGGGTGTGGCGTCCAGCGGCGCGTAGCTGGTGGAGGCCGCGTCGTGTTCCCAGGAGCGTGTATCCAGCTCCTCCGCACCGCCTTCGTCTTCGGACTGCTCGCTCGGGTGGCGCTGCTGCATCAAGGCCTCGAAGCGCGCAAAGAAGTCCTCGGCCATGCTCTTGGCTGCGCCGTCGATCAGGCGCTGGCCCAGCTGGGCAATCTTGCCGCCGACCTGGGCCTGCACCTTGTACTGCAGCTCGCAATGCCCTGCATCGATGGGCGTCAGATCCACCTTGGCCTGGCCCTTGCCAAAGCCGGCCACACCGCCCTGCCCTTCAAAGGCAATCGTGTAGCTCTTGGGCGGCTGCACGTCCGACAGCGTGACCCGGCCGTTGAACTTGGCCGATACCGGACCGATCTTCACGGACATGATCACCGCATAGGAGCCATCGCCCGCATCCTCAAACTTCTCGCAGCCGGCCAGGCATTGCTGCAAGGTTTGCGGATCGTTGAGCGCCTCCCAGGCCTGCTGCTGGCTCACGGCAAGAGGACGGCTGGCATGCATTTCCATGGTGTTCTCCTTTTCAATCTCGGTGCGGCAGTTGCAGCAGCTTCGCCAGATGGGCAGCCAGTTGCTGCAACGACTGCAGGTTGTGCACGGCCAGCATGGCATGGCTGTGACGATGCAGTACCTGCGCGCCTTTGGCCAGCGGGGCATACCCGTCAAAACGCAACAAGGGGTTGAGCCAGACAATGCGCGCACTGTGCCGGGCCAGCCACTGCAGCTCCCGCTCCAGCAGCGTACTGTCGCCGGTATCCAGCCCGTCGCTGACCAGCAGCACCAGGGTACGTCGCCCTACCAGATGGCGCGCCCCCTGCTGGCGCAACTGTGCCAGGCACTCTCCCAGGCAGGTACCGCCGCCGAAATCGTCGATGTCGTGATTGAGCTGGGCCAGCATGGCATCGGGGTCGCTGTAGGCAAAAGCGCGGTTCAGCTCCTGCAGGCCGGTTCCCATGCTGTAGACATGGCGGCGCAGCTGCGGATAGCGCCGGGGGCTGGTGGCCTGGTGCAGAAATGCCAGCAGCAGACGCACATAGCGCTCCATGGAGCCCGAGACATCAACCAGCGCCAGCCAGGGCATGGGCAGCCGCTTGCGCCTGCGCCATTTGAGACTTGCCAACTCGCCGCCCGTGGCCGCCGCTGCCTTCAGACTGGCGGGCCAGTGCACGCGCAGTCCCGAGGCGCGCAGCTCGCTTCTGCGACTGCGATAGCTAGGCAGCGGCAAGCGGATATCGCGCGCCAGCTGCTGCACCAGGCGGTACTCGCTGGCACTGAGCTGGTTGAAATCCGCATGCTGCAGCCTGTGCCGGTCGCTGGCCGACATGGCAGCATCCAGCGTCAACTCCTCGCTCGCGGTCTTTTGCTGTGCGGCGCGAATCGCCGACAAGGCCTCCTGAACACGCGGCCTGTGACGCGGCCTGGCAGCCTCCGGCGCGCCCGGCAACAACTGGCTCAGAAGCTGCTGCGCCACCTCGGGATTGCGAAAGTAGGCCGCGAACAGCTCGCGAAAGACCGCCAGATCCTGTTCACGCGAAACCAGCACAGCCTCCAGCGCGGCGGCCACGTCCTCGCGGTTCACGCCCACCAGCATCAGGCCTTGTTGGGCCAGCGCCAGGCGCTCGGCATCCACCGCCAGCCCCGCGCGGCGCAGGGCTCGGCCAAACCCCAGCAGATTGATGGGCAGCTTGCCGCTGCGCGCATCGCCCCACCAGCTCACGCTTGCGGAACGGGCTGGCGCCTGCGCCTGCAGCTCAGGCTGTGGCATCGGGCTCCAGCAATTGCTGCAGACGCTCTGGCGTGAGCGCGGCCACGTCCTCGCGCTGCTTGAACAGAATGCCCGCCGTCTCGTGCACCAGCTCGGGGTCTATGACCAGGGTGTCGAGCGCCACCAGCGCCTTGGCCCACTCCACGCTTTCGGCAATGCCGGGCGTGCGCTCGAAGGCATCGGCAAACGGGCGGCTGCGCAGCCGGTCCACAAAGCGCGCGATCTGCTCGGTCAAGGCCGCTGCGGCCTCAGGCACCTTGGACTGGACAATGGCCAGCTCGCGCTCGCGCTCGGGATAGTCCAGCCAGTGATAGAGACAGCGGCGCTTGACCGCGTCATGCAGATCACGCGTGCGATTGCTGGTAAGAATGGTGACCGGCGGCAGTTGGGCCCTGATGACCCCGAGCTCGGGAATGCTGACCTGGTACTCCCCCAGATACTCGAGCAAAAAGGCCTCGAAAGGCTCGTCAGCCCGGTCCACCTCGTCAATCAGCAGCACCGCGCCGGGCGCGGGCGCCTGCAGGGCCTGCAGCAAAGGCCGGCGCACCAGATAGCGCGGCTGATAGACCTCCTGCTCGACAGCTTCCAGTTCCGCCGCACCACGCAGCTCGGCCGCGCGCAGATGCAGCAGCTGCGCCGCGTAATTCCACTCATACAGCGCTTCACGCTGCTCCAGGCCGTCATAGCACTGCAGCCGGATCAGCTGCCGCGCCAGCACCTGGGACAGCGCCTGAGCCAGCGAGGTCTTGCCAACGCCCGGCTCGCCCTCCAGCAGCAGGGGCCGCTGAAGCCTGAGCGCCAGAAACACGGCCGTAGCCAGACGCCGGTCCGCGAAATAGCCGACCTCCTGCAAGGCGGCCAGCAGCCCATCCACCGACTCCAAAGCGCTGTTCACATCAGTATTCATAGCTGCCTGCGCTTTATCCATATAGACCAGAGCCACTTTTCTTCAAAATACAAGAACGAGACAGCAAGCAAGGGCCGCCCCGCAGCGAGGCTGTTGCCCCCTCCCGCGAAGCGAGAGAGGGGAAAGCGGCCAAGCCGCTCAGACTGAGAGCAGTTGATCCACCGCCCGCTGCGTCAGGACACTGATCAGTTGCGCCCGGTAGCGCGCACTCGCGTGCAGATCGCTGTTGAGCTCGCTGTCGTCGATAGGCACTGCAGCCGCCGAAGCGGCCGTGAGACTCTGGTTGAGCGCCGCTTCCAGGCCTGCGTGGCGGAAGACCGATAGTCCCGCGCCGGTCACGGCCACATGCACGCCCTGCGCCGTCTGCGCCACAAACACGCCCACCAGCGCAAAGCGCGAAGCGGGCTGCTTGAACTTGATATAGGCGGCCCTTCTGGGCACAGGAAAGCGCACGGCCTTGATCAGCTCGCCCTCTTCCAGTGCCGTGGTGTACATGCCCTGGAAGAAGTCGTCGGCCGCTATCTCGCGCCGCTGGGTGAGCACGGTGGCGCCCAGACCCAGCACCGCACTGGGATAGCATGCCGCGGGGTCGTTGTTGGCCAGCGAGCCGCCCATCGTGCCTCGCGCGCGCACCTGCCGATCGCCAATGCCGCCGGCCAGTTCGGCCAGCGCGGGAATGGCGTGCTGCACCTCGCGGCTGGCGGCGACATCGGCATGACGGGTCATGGCGCCGATCTCGACCTGATCACCGCTGACGCGGATTCCCGCCAGACCATCGACCTGGTTGAGGTCCACAATCGCGCCGGGCTGAGCCAGGCGCAGCTTCATGGAAGGAATCAGGCTCTGGCCGCCGGCCAGAAACTGCCCGCTGGCAGCGCTCACCTCATCCAGCGTCCGGGGATTGGAGTAACTGAAGGCATACATATATGTTGTCCTCTCTTCCTCTCAGTCGGGTGTGTGCAGGCCACAGTCAGGGGCGTGCAGCATCGATGGCTTCCCACACGCGGTGCGGGCTGGCAGGCATGTCCAGATCCTTGACGCCCAGGGAATGCAGAGCATCGAGCACGGCATTGATGACGGCTGGCGGCGAGCCTATGGCCCCGGCCTCGCCGCAGCCCTTGGTGCCCAACGGGTTATGGGTGCAGGGCGTACAGACCGTGCCCAGCTTGAAGTCGGGCAGATCGTCGGCGCGGGGCATGGCGTAGTCCATGAAGCTGCCGGTCAGCAACTGACCCGAGTCACGGTCGTAGACGCAGTTTTCCAGCAGCGCCTGGCCTATGCCCTGGGCCAGTCCGCCATGGACCTGACCCTCCACAATCATGGGGTTGATGATGGTGCCGAAATCGTCCACGGCACTGAAGCGGTCGACACGCACCACGCCCGTGGCAGGGTCCACCTCGACCTCGCAGATATAGGTGCCGGCCGGGAAGGTGAAGTTGGTGGGATCGTAGAAAGCAGTCTCGTCCAGCCCCGGCTCCAGCTTGTCCAGCGGATAGTTGTGCGGCACATAGGCCGTCAGCGCAATCTGGGCAAACGGCAGCTTTCTGTCGGTGCCGCGCACCGTGAACTCGCCTCCCTCGAAATCGATGTCGGCATCGCTGGCCTCCATCAGGTGGGCGGCGATCTTCTTGGCCTTGGCCTCGATCTTGTCCAGCGCCTTCATGATGGCCGCCCCTCCCACGCTGATGGAGCGCGAGCCATAGGTACCCATGCCAAAGGGCACGCGGCCCGTATCGCCATGGACGATCTCCACATGCTCGACGGGAATGCCCAGTCGGGCCGCCACCACCTGGGCAAAAGTGGTCTCATGCCCCTGACCATGACTGTGCGAGCCCGTAAACACCGTCACGCTACCCGTGGGATGGACGCGCACCTCGCCGCACTCGAACAGACCGGCACGAGCGCCTAGCGCCCCGGCAATATTGCTGGGAGCAAGGCCACAGGCCTCGATGTAGCTGCTGTAGCCCAGGCCGCGCTTGAGTCCTTTGGCCTCGCTGGCTGCGCGCCTGGTCGCAAAGCCCGCCACATCGGCCAGTTGCTCGGCCTGATCCATGCAGGCCTTGTAGTCGCCGGTGTCGTACTGCAGCGCCACTGGCGTCTGATAGGGAAAGCTGGTGATGAAGTTGCGGCGCCGGATCTCCGCCTGGGACAGATTCATCTCCCAGGCACAGCGGCTGACCAGGCGCTCGAGCAGATAAGTGGCCTCGGGGCGGCCTGCACCCCGGTAGGCATCCACGGGCGAAGTGTTGGTGAACCAGGCATCGACCTCGATATGGATTTGCGGCGTGGTGTACTGCCCCGCCAGCAGCGTTGCGTAAAGAATCGTCGGAACGGCGCTGGCAAAGGTGGACAGATAGGCGCCCAGGTTCGCATCGGTGTGCACGCGCATGGCGAGGAACTTGCCATCGGCGTCCATGGCCATCTCGGCATGGCTGACATGGTCGCGGCCATGCGCATCGGTCAGAAAGGACTCGCTGCGATCGGCCGTCCACTTGATATTGCGGTTGAGCTTCTTGGCCGCCCAGGTCAGGCAGACATCCTCGGCATACAGAAAGATCTTGGAGCCGAAGCCGCCGCCCACATCGGGAGCAATCACGCGCACCCTGCTCTCGGGCAGGCCCATGACGAAAGCCGTCATCAGCAGCCGCTCCACATGCGGGTTCTGGTTGGCCACGTACAGTGTGTACTCATCCATGGCGCGGTTGTAGCTGCCGATGGCCACGCGCGGCTCCATGGCATTGGGGATCAGCCGGTTGTTGACCAGATCCAGCCGCGTCACATGGGCCGCGCCCGCAAACACGGCATCCACGGCTGCCTTGTCGCCTATCGCCCACTGGTAGCAGCGGTTGTCGGGAGCGATATCGTGAACCACGGCGCCGGGCTTTTTGCCACCCGCCGCATCGGCCACGTTCACGACCGCAGGCAGCACCGCGTAATCGACCTCCACCAGCTCGGCCGCATCGCGTGCCTGCTGCAGGGTCTCGGCAACCACCATGGCCACCTGGTCGCCCACATAGCGCACGGTATCGAGGGCCAGGATCGGGTGCGGCGGCTCCTTCATGGGCTCGCCATTGGTGCTGGTGATCAGCCAGCCGCAGGGCAGGCCGTTGATGCCGGCGGCCGCCACATCGGCGCCCGTGAGCACGCCGACCACGCCTGGCGCCGCCTTGGCGGCATCCACGTTGACGCTGCGCAGCCTCGCGTGGGCATGGGGCGAGCGCACAAATACCGCATAGGCCTGCGCGCCCAGCGTGATGTCGTCCGTGTACTGGCCTGCGCCGGTCAGAAAGCGATCATCCTCGCGGCGCAGAACGGCTTCGCCGATATGCGGCAGCTTGGAAAAGTCAGATGCACCCATGGTGTGTCTCCTCTTCTAGTTGTGATGCGCGGCTCAGCTGGCGCTCATGCCGTCGCGACCCACTTTGACGGCAGCGACGATGTTCTGGTAGCCCGTGCAGCGGCAGATATTGCCTTCGAGCAGTTCGCGGATCTCGGCATCGGTGGCCTGAGGCTTCTGGCGGCACAGATCCACCGCACTCATCACCATGCCGGGCGTGCAGAAGCCGCACTGCAGGCCATGGCACTGCTTGAAGGCCGCCTGCATGGGATGCATGGTTCCATCGGCAGCGGCCATGCCCTCTATGGTCTGCACCTCTGCGCCCTGGGCCTGCACGGCCAGCATGGTGCAGGACTTGATGGCCTTGCCATTGACCAGCACCGTGCAGGCTCCGCACTGGCTGGTATCGCAGCCCACATGGGTGCCCGTCAGGCGCAGCTGTTCACGCAGCGCCTGCACCAGCAAGGTATTGGGGGGGACGTCAATGCTGGCCGCGCGGCCATTGACCGTGAACTGAACATTCATCGTGATGCCTCCTGCCTTTATCCGAAGAATTGGGTAACAAAGCACAACCGCACTCTCTATGGTGGGCAGTTACCGCCATGCAAGGCGCTAGGGTTGACCCCCAAGCCAGACGAAACACGCACAGATATTCTCAAAATGAAACACTGTCCGGAGTCCGCATGTCGCCCGCCAGCCCCGCCATTTCCGCGCAAGCCGCAGCGCATCCAGGTGCACGCCATTCCCTGCTTGCCCAGGCCAGGCAGCAGTTGCTGGCGATGGACTCATCCCATGCGCTGGCACCGTCTGGCCTGGCTCCCTGGCTCTGGCGCTCGTGGCAGCGCTGCGTGGCGCAGGGCCGTCATCCCGCGCAAAAAGTGGAGTTCGAGGCCGTCGGACCTCACGCGCTGCGCCACGCCCAGGACAAGCACCAGTTGCTGCTGCAGGCTGCACGCCCGGTCATGACGCAGCTGGTCGCGGCCGTGGGTGCCATGCGCTACTTCTGCCTGCTGACCGATGCCCAGGGACTGGCACTTGAAGTGCAAGGTCCCGTCGACCATAGCGATCTGCGTGCGCTGGCCGTAGGCCGTGTCGGCGTGGATCTGTCCGAGCGCGGCGTGGGCACCTCGGCCATAGGCGCGACACTGGCCGAACTCAGCCCGGTATGGCTGCACAGGCAGGAGCATTTCTTTGACGATCTGCGCGACTACAGTTGCGCAGGCGCTCCGGTATTCGGCCCTCAGGGCGAGTGTCTGGGCATGCTGGACATCACCGGCATTGATGTACCCGAGCGCCCCGAACTGCTGCTGCTGGCACTGCGCTGCGCACGCGCCATCGAAGATCGATTGCTGCGGGCCCTGCCTCATACCCTGCTGCTGCGCGTGAACTGGCCCGGCGGACCTCTGGGCCAGGAAGGCGAAGGCCTGATGGTATTTGATGCCGAAGGCCGATTGCTGGGCAGCAATACCGTGGCCAGGCAACTGGTGCCGCGTCCTCTGCAAGCCCCTGGGGGGGACTCGCTCATCCAGAGCCATGAGCTGCTGGCCCTGCCCTGGAGTCATCTGATCGAACATGCGCGCCAGCGGCCCGAGGCGCCACTGCAACTACCGCTGTGGTCCGGTCTGCGCCTGCTGGCACTGGCACAGGCCGGTCCCTTGCTGCGTGTCCCAGTCATGCAGGGTTCCGGCGCAGCCTGTCAGGCAACATCTGCCAATGCCATGACCACACCGCTGCGCACCAGCGAGTTGCTGCTGATTCAGCAGGCCATGCAGGAGGCTCACGGGAATGTAACCTTGGCAGCTCGCAACCTGGGATTGAGCCGGGCCACGCTCTATCGCCGGCTGGCCAGCAAATAAGAGGTCTTGAACCGGATCTGATGCAGTTTGGCTCTCTACGGATTTGCCCTAGTTTCAGCGCAAAAACGCCCTCCACGACAGCAGGCGCACACTAGCAAGCAAGCCCATGAAAAATACAAAATACCTCAATAAAACAATCATCTAAGCTGCACCAGCCGTGCACTTTCAGCTATCGTACATATAGCAGGCACAACTGACGCTCGGACGCCACATTTGCGTGCGTATTTGTAAAAAACACCATACCTGCGTCCGTAGAATCTCCAGTTTGGTTCAAAAACTCAGATCGCCCTGAGGCTTACCAGCCCCAACAGCGCGACGCATACACAGCCTACTTTTTGGAGACACCATGCAGGCTTTACTCGCCCTGTCCAGGGCTATCGACAGGCTCAACGCCTTTGTCGGCAAATATTCCATCTGGCTGATATTTGCCGCCACCTTCATCAGCGCCGCCAACGCCATTGTTCGCAAGGCCTTTGACACCAGCTCCAATGCCTTTCTGGAAGTCCAGTGGTATCTGTTCGCATGGTCCTTTCTGATTGCTGCGGGCTACACCCTGCTGCATCGCGAGCATGTACGCATCGACGTGATCAACAGCCGTCTGTCCAAAAAGGCCCAGGTCTGGATCGACATCATCGGCTTTGCCTTCTTTCTCACCCCGCTATGCCTGACCATTCTGTGGCTGAGCATGCCGGTGGTAATTCAGATGTACCAGTCCGGCGAAATGTCGGGCAACCCCGGCGGGCTGATCCGCTGGCCCGTATGGACGGCGATTCCTGTGGGCATCACCTTGCTGCTGCTGCAGGGCATCTCCGAGCTGATCAAGCGCATTGCCTTCCTGACCGGCGACGGCCCCGACCCCATGGGCAAGCTCAGCGACAAGAGCGCCGAGGAAGAACTGGCCGAGGCCCTGCGTGCCGAAGCCGATCGCAAGCAGGCTGAGGCGCTGGCCGCCCAGGCCAAGGCATAACGGTAGCGGGAGACAATCGATGGAATTTATCGCTACCAACTACGCCCCCATCATGTTTGCGGGGCTGATCTGCTTTTTGCTGCTGGGATTTCCCGTAGCCTTCAGCCTGGGGGCTGCAGGCCTGGCCTTCGGCTTTCTGGGCATCGAACTGGGGGTCTTTCCCTCCTCCGTGATGGCCTGGCTGCCCCAGCGCCTGATCGGCATCATGGCCAACGACACCTTGCTGGCCGTTCCCTTTTTCACTTTGATGGGCCTGATTCTCGAACGCTCGGGCATGGCAGAGGACCTGCTTGACACTGTCGGCCAGGTGTTCGGTCCCATCCGCGGCGGTCTGGCTCTGGCCGTGATCTTTGTGGGTGCACTGCTGGCCGCCACCACCGGCGTGGTTGCTGCTTCGGTGATTTCCATGGGCCTGATCTCTCTGCCCATCATGCTGCGCTATGGCTATGATCGTCGTCTGTCATCGGGCGTGATTGCAGCGTCTGGCACGCTGGCACAGATCATTCCGCCCTCGCTGGTGCTGATTCTGATGGCCGACCAGTTGGGCAAGAGCGTGGGCGATATGTACAAGGGCGCCTTCATTCCCGGCTTCATGCTCATGGGTCTGTATGTTCTGTGGGTGGTGATTCTGGCCATCTTCAAGCCCAAGATGGTGCCTGCCCTGCCTGTGGAGGCACGTATCTACCGCGAAGCCAATGGCAACGGTGGCTATACCTCGCTGGCCGTGGTCATGGGCATCTCGACCATCGTGGCCATCTTCCTGGCCAATCACATGGCCGACCTTCACACCTGGTGGCAGGGCAAGGAAGTGCTGGATGTACCCACTGACGAGAAAATCGTCACCGCCATGTGCGGCGGCACATTCATCGCCTTTGTGATCGCCTCGCTCAACCGGGTTCTCAAGCTGGGCCTGCTGTCCAAGCTGGCCGAGCGCGTGACCTTTGTGCTGATCCCTCCGCTGCTGCTGATCTTCCTCGTGCTGGGCACCATCTTCCTGGGCATTGCGACTCCGACAGAAGGCGGCGCCATGGGAGCCATGGCCGCACTGATCATGGGTTTTGCCCGCCGACGCCTGAACATGGACCTGCTCAAGCAGGCCCTGGCCTCGACCACCAAGCTGGCTAGCTTCGTGATGTTCATCATGATCGGCGCCACCACCTTCAGCCTGGTGTTCCAGGCCGCCGACGGCCCCAAGTGGGTGGAACACCTGCTGACCAGCCTGCCCGGCGGCCAGGTGGGCTTCCTGATCGTGGTCAACATCATGATCTTCTTCCTGGCCTTCTTCCTGGACTACTTTGAACTCTCGTTCATCGTGGTGCCGCTGCTGGGACCCGTGGCCGAGAAGATGGGCATCGACCTGATCTGGTTCGGCGTGCTGCTGGCCGTGAACATGCAGACCTCGTTCATGCATCCGCCCTTCGGTTTTGCACTGTTCTTCCTTCGCTCGGTCGCTCCGGACAAGCAGTACGTCGACAAGGTCACGCATAAGGTCATCGAGCCCGTCACCACCATGCAGATCTACAAGGGTGCCGTGCCTTTTGTGCTGATTCAGCTGGTGATGGTGGGTGTGCTGATCGCCTTCCCCGGCATCGTGACCGGCGCGCTCGACAAACCGGTGGTCGTGGACATGAACAAGGTGGGCGACGAGATGCTCAACCAGCTCAACGATGCTGGCGGTGGCTATGGCGCAGACAACCCCTTCGGGGCCCCTGAGGGCGGCGAAGAAGGCTCTGCAGTGCCAGCGGCCCCTGCCGAAGGCAACCAGCCTGCCCCGGCCGCACCCGATGCAGGCGGCTATGGCTCGGATGATCCGGCCAAGGCCCTGCAGGACTCACTGAACGCAGCTCCTGCGAGCAAGTAAATCTTCGCCCCTCCGCTGATACAGCCCCGGCTCGCCAGAGCCGGGGCTTTTTCATTGGGCAGAGGTTGCCGAGTGATAGATTTGCTGTTTTCCCAGAAAACCGCAATGACCATCGCCGAATTGCTGACGGCCATCCGTCAACCGTACGCAGACCTGCTGTCACAGGCCGCCAATGCCCAGGACTCTTATGTGGAGCCGGCCTATCGCAACAGCGATGGGACGCTGGCCACAGAAGGTGCATGGAATCTGCCCTGCCGGGTCGATGTCATCCCCGTATCGGAAGACGGCGCAGAACCTGTACAAGTGGATTCACAGACGCGGCTCGATTTCGAACCCATTCATTTCCGCATCGGTGATTCCGCAGTGGAGCTGCAGCCCTTTGTCTGGGACTGGCTGTCGCTGGAAGTGCAAGGTCTGACAGAAGAGAAGGCCTCCAAGGCACTCATCGACTGGTTCAACGATTGGTTTGATGGAGATGATGAAAACGAGCCGGATGCAGCGGGGCTGCAGCAGGTCGTTCACTTCATGTCGGACCCGCAAGTCCTGGCAGGAGGAGTGAAAGCGACCATAGATCTTGGCTCTGCACCTGTCGAAGCCCTGGAAGATTTGCTGTTTGCGCTGTCCGACGCAGGAGCCGCTCAACTCAGGCTCGCATGATTTCGGGCACATGAAAAAACCGCAGCAAGCTGCGGTTTTTTTGCAGCCAGCGCATGGCGCCGGCAGTCTTGAGTCTGACTGGAATCAGATCTTGGCAGTCGCCATGTACTGATTGAAGGGGTACTCGGAGAAGCGATTCCACAGAATTTGGTCGCGCTGGAAGGCGCGCATGTCCTGGTGGATCTTCTTGAATTCGGGCGACTTGGCTTCGTGCTCGGCAAACACTTCCATGGAGGCCTTGAAGCCTGCATCCATCAAAGGCTTGGGGAACATCTTGAGCTGGGTCTTGTTGGCCACCAGGCGCTTGATGGCCTGAGGGTTCAACACCTGGTACTTGCTGGTCATATCGGCGGCAGCCACGCGGGTTGCGGCGTCCAGGATCGCCTTGTTCTCGGGCGACAGCGCGTTGTACTTCTTGATGTTGATGAAGAACTCCAGCTCGGCAGAGCCTTCCCACCAGCCGGGGTAGTAGTAGTAAGGCGCAACCTTGTTGAAGCCCAGCTTTTCATCGTCGTAGGGACCGACGAACTCCACGGCGTCCAGCGTACCCTTTTCCAGAGCCTGGTAAACATCGCCTGCGGGCATGTTCTGCGCCACCACGCCCAGCTTGGCCATGGCCTCGCCGAACACGCCGCCGCCCAGACGCATCTTCAGACCCTTGAGGTCTTCCACGGTCTTGATTTCCTTGCGATACCAGCCGCCCATCTGGGTCGTGGTGTTGCCGGCCGATGCGGTCTTGAAGTTGTACTTGGCAAAGAAGGCGTCAAGGAGCTTGCGGCCGTTGCCATGATCCTTCCAGCCGTTCATCTGCAGTGCGGTCAGGCCGAAGGGCACGGCGCAGCTGAAGGCGAAGATGGGGTCCTTGCCGGTGAAGTAGTAGGCAGCGGTCTGTGCCATGTCAATGGTATCGCCCTGCAGCGCATCCACCACACCGAAAGCGGGCATCAGCTCGCCAGCGGGGTGCACCGAAATCTCGAACTTGCCGCCCGACATGGCCTTGACCAGTTGCGACAGCTTTTCAGCACTGCCGAAGATGGTGTCCAGCGACTTGGGGAAGCTGGAGGCCAGGCGCCAGCGCACAGCGGCCTGGGCGTGAACAGCAGGTGCTGCACCTGCGGCCAGAACGCCGGCGATACCGGCATTTTTCAGAATGGAACGACGATCCACTTTAGTCTCCTTGAGGAACGAATTGAGCTGATACAGACCACTGATCTATGCCAGCTTGTTTTATGCAACAGGCACAAAATGTACACGAGCCAACCGATTCGCAAGCGCTAAAAAGTGACCGTTCGCTTAAGAAGTTCTACCTAGTGATGCGCGCCCAACTGAAAACAATCAATCACTACAGACGTACCGCACTCATATAGCTGGCATAGCGGAACTCGGAGAAACGATCCCAGAGCAACTGGTCGTGCTGAAATCCGCGCATGCTTCTGTGAATTTTCTTGAACTGCGCCGACCTGCCCTCATGCTCGGCCATGGTGGCCATCACGGCCTTGAACCCCGCATCCATGAGCTCGCGCGGAAAGGCTCGCAGTTGCACGCGTTCGCTGAGCAGCTTCTTGAGCGCTGCGGGGTTGTACGCCAGGTACTTGGCAGTCAGATCCTTGGCGGCCAGCGCCGCTGCGGCCTCCACCATGGCGCGCAGCTCGGGCGTCAGGGCCGCAAAGGCCTTGGCATTGATGAAATAGGCCAGCTCTGCACCGCCCTCCCACCAGCCCGGATAGTAGTAGTAAGGCGCGATCTTGCCGAAGCCCAGCTTCTGGTCGTCATAAGGGCCGACGAACTCCACCGCATCGAGGCGGTTCTTTTCCAGCGCCTGCTGCGCATCGGCAATTGGCATGTTGACGGCCTGCACGCCCAGCTTTTGCAGCGCATCACCCAGCAAGCCGCCGCCAGCGCGCATGCGCAGACCATGCAGATCCTGCACGGTCCTGATTTCCTTGCGGTACCAGCCCCCCATCTGCGTGCCGGTGTTGCCGGCACTCAGACTCTTGATGTTGTACTGGGCGTAGAAATCATCCATGAGCTTGCGCCCGCCGCCCCACTCCATCCAGGCATCCATCTGCCGCGCCGTCAGACCAAAGGGCACGGCGCAGCCCAGTGCAAAGCAATAGTCCTTGTCGGTGAAATAGTAGGGAGCGGTCAAAGCCATTTCGACCGAGCCGTTCTGCACCCCCTCCATCACGCCAAAGGCAGGCATCAGCTCACCTGCAGAGTGCACGCTGACCTCGATCTGCCCACCGGACATGAAGCGCAGAGATTGGGCAAATTTTTCTGCTCCGCCAGAAATGGCGTCAAGGACTTTGGGAAAACTCGTCACCAAGCGCCAGCGCAGCACTTCCTGACTGCGCACCGCAGGAGCCACGCCCGCTGCCAGCACACCAGCCATGCCCACATGTTTGACGAGTGAGCGACGATCCATGAATATTTCTCCGCTAGTAGTTGTCCATTGCAAAGCCGGCTGCAACAGCCTGATCACAGGCCGGCAGCCACAGGCATTCTAGAAACGCAGACGCCGGCCGTGTGGCGATTCGCGGTTGCCGTCAGTTTTCTTGACGACAAGCAAAGAAAAAGGCCCTTCGATGAAGGGCCTGGTTTCAGTCCATCAGGACTTACGCAAACAAGGATGCAGCAACGGCCTGCCCCATCTGGAGCGTGCATCTGCCTGAACCCGTTTTGCGTAAACGATGTCCCTGTCGCCTCAGCCCGCAGCCAGACGCTTTCGGATGGAGGCCTCGATGCCTGCCGCATCCAGCCCCTGCAGCGCAAGCAGCTTGGCGGGGTCGCCATGCTCGATGAACTCGTCGGGCAGCCCCAGCTGCAGCACGCTCTTGCTCAGGCCATGGGCGGCAAGGCTCTCCATGACGGCACTGCCAGCGCCCCCCATGACGCAGCCTTCTTCCAGCGTGACGATAAGCTCATGATCTGCAGCGATCTGGAGCAACAGCTCTTCATCGAGAGGCTTGGCCCAGCGCATATTGGCCACGCTGGCATCCAAGGCTTCGGCAGCCTGCAAGGCCGGGTACAGCAAGCTGCCGAAGGCCAGAATCGCCACCTTTTTGGAGGCCGACTCACGGCGCATCTCGCCCTTGCCAAAGGGCAGGCCTTCCAGGCTGTCAAGCGGAGTCACGCCCACCCCGGCGCCGCGCGGGTAGCGCACGCAGACAGGGTGATCCTGCTCATAGGCCGTGGTCAGCAACTGGCGCGTTTCACGTTCGTCCGCCGGGCAGGCCATGCTCATATTGGGAATGCAGCGCACAAAGGCGATGTCGTAAGCGCCAGCGTGTGTGGCACCGTCGGCGCCCACCAGACCGGCGCGGTCCAGCGCAAACACCACAGGCAGGTTCTGCAGCGCAACGTCGTGGATCAGCTGGTCATAGGCACGCTGCAAGAAAGTGGAATAGATGGCCACCACGGGCTTGACGCCTTCGCAGGCCATACCGCCGGCGAAAGTGACTGCATGCTGCTCGGCAATGCCCACGTCGTAATAGCGGCCGGGAAAGCGCTTGTGGAACTCCACCATGCCCGAGCCCTCGCGCATGGCGGGTGTGATGCCGACCAGACGCTGGTCCTTGGCCGCCATATCGCAGAGCCAGTGACCAAACACCTGGGTGAAGGTCTGCTTGGCAGGCGTGGCTGGCTTGACCAGACCGACCGCCGGGTCGAATTTCCCGGGGCCGTGATAGGCCACGGGGTCGGCCTCGGCCAGCTTGTAGCCCTGGCCTTTCTTGGTGACCACATGCAGGAACTGAGGACCCTTGAGACCCTTGATATTCTCCAACGTGGGAATCAGCGAATCGAGATCATGACCATCGATGGGACCGATGTAGTTGAAGCCGAATTGCTCGAACATGGTGGCAGGCACGACCATGCCCTTGGCCTGTTGTTCCAGACGCTTGGCCAGCTCCAGCAAGGGCGGCACCTGCTTCAGGACGCTCTTGCCCACATCACGGGCCTTGGCGTAGAACTGGCCGCTCATCAGCTGGGCCAGATAGCGATTGAGCGCGCCCACGGGCGGGCTGATGCTCATGTCGTTGTCATTGAGGATGACCAGCAGGTTGGCGTCATGCACGCCGCCGTTGTTCAGCGCCTCGAAAGCCATGCCGGCCGTCATCGCGCCGTCACCGATCACGGCAATGGCCCGCCGGTCTTCACCTTTTTGCTTGGCGGCCAGCGCCATGCCCAGCGCCGCAGAGATGCTGGTCGACGAGTGCGCCGTGCCAAAGGTGTCGTATTCGCTCTCGGCCCGCTGGGGAAAGCCGGACAGGCCGCCGAACTGGCGCAGCGTGCCCATGCGATCACGGCGGCCAGTCAATATCTTGTGCGGATAAGTCTGATGACCCACATCCCAGACGATGCGGTCATAGGGCGTGTTGAACACCGAGTGCAGCGCCACGGTCAACTCCACCGTCCCCAGGTTGGAGCTGAGGTGCCCGCCAGTCCTGGAAACGCTGTCGATCACATAGGTGCGCAGCTCTGCGGCCAGGCTTTTGAGCTGGGAGCGCGAGAGGCCGCGCATATCTGCGGGATCGTTGATGCTGTGCAGCAGGGAAGAAGTATTCGTGGACATGTTCTATATTTTTAATAGCTGCTAGTGTTTACCAATACTGGATTACAGGGCTTCTCTATTAAATTTCAGTGGGTGCGCTGCACAACCATATCGGCCAGTGCGGCCAGGGCCTGGGTGTCGGCCAATCCGCTGCGCGTCAAGGCGGCGTGAGCCTGCTGGCGCAACTGCTCGGCATGGGCTCTTGCCGCCTCCAGCCCCAGCAGCGACACAAAAGTGGGCTTGTCATTGGCCGCATCCTTGCCGGCCGTCTTGCCCAGCGTTGCGGAGTCGGCCACCACATCCAGAATGTCGTCCACCACCTGGAAGGCCACGCCCAGTGCCTGGCCATAGTCGGTCAGCGCGGCCAGTGCCCGGGCATCGGTCTGTGCATTGCAGGCGGCCCCCATGAGCACGCTGCCCAACAGCAGCGCACCGGTCTTGAGACGGTGCATCTCGCGCAACTGCGCCTCGCTCAGTTGCTTGCCCACGCTGGCCAGGTCAATGGCCTGGCCGCCGGCCATGCCCTGGCTGCCCGCCGCTGCGCCAAGCAGGCGGCACAGCCTGGCCTGCATGGAGCAGGGAATGCCGTCGTCGTCAGGCAGCAACAACTCGAACGCCAGGGCCTGCAGGGCATCGCCGGCCAGCAGGGCCGAGGCTTCGCCAAACTGCACATGCACGGTGGGCTTGCCACGGCGCATGGTGTCATTGTCCATGCAGGGCATGTCGTCGTGCACCAGGGAATAAGCGTGAATCAGTTCTACGGCACAACCTGCGCGCAGCGTGGCCGCAGCCAGACCGCCCACCGCCTCGGCGGCCGCCCAGACCAGCAGCGGTCGCAAGCGCTTGCCGCCATCGAGCACGGCGTAGCGCATGGCCTCGCCCAGGCCCGCAGGTGCATTGATGCCCACCCAGCGCGACAGCGCATCTTCGGTGCGCGCCAGTCGCTCCTGCATCCAGACGGAAAAATCCAGGGCAGGCTTGCCCTCGTTCAAAGGCGTCGATGGTTCGGCAATCATTGATTCATTCATGGGCTGCATCTTCAAGGCAAAAAGCGCGGACGCCGGGATCAGTCCTGGGTCCAGGCGGACAGCTTGCCTTCGTCCAGTACCTTGACCTGCTCCTGCACGGCTTCGAGCTGGCTGCGGCAAAAACCCAGCAGCTCGGCCGCACGCTGGTAGCCGCTGAGCATCTGCTCCAGCGGAAGCTGACCCGATTCGATCTGCGCAATCAGTTGTTCCAGCTCCTGCAAAGCAGCTTCATAGCTGACAGGCTGTTCGGATTTTTTGGCGGCAGCGGCCTTGGGCATGGATGGTGTGGGCTATGTTGGACGAAAACGACGATTTTAGGCGCCCCTGCACCATTGGCGTGCAATGCCCGCAAAGCCGGCAGGCGGGAGATGTCTTGGCTGTGACTTCCGGTCAGGTCGATGCCGTCCGCACCAGCCTTTTTGACGACCTGCCACGGTTTGCGGACGGCTGGCAGCTTGCTGACAGGATCCTTCGCTACAACGTCGAAATAACGTCAATACACGTACCAGAAAAACGGAAATAACCCCACAGCCTATAATCCCATTCCCGTCAAGCCGGCCACGTGCCTGGTCATCCGGTCGGGCAAACGAGTCGGCTGGCCATGCGCCACCGCCCATTGCCTGAGGCCCGTGTCCAGACAAGGCCGGTTTCGTTTTTTACCGTGTGCGCACGTGCACCCTCCCTGTGGGGAGTCTTTAGGTCAGGTCATCCATGACTGATTTAAGTCTTCAACTGCAGCAGGCCGCAAGCCAACTACCAGTTTCAAGTTATTTCGACGAGGCGCTGTTCCAGCGTGAGTTGGAAACGATTTTCAAGCGCGGCCCGCGCTACGTGGGTCACCAGCTGGCCGTTCCCGAGATAGGCGACTACTACGCCCTGCCTCAGGAAAAAGAGGGGCGGGCGCTGGTACGCAATGCCAAAGGCGAGATCGAGCTGATCTCCAACGTCTGCCGTCACCGCCAGGCGGTGATGCTCAAGGGGCGCGGCAATCTGCTGTCCGAGGGCAAGGGCCATGCCGGAGGCAATATCGTCTGCCCGCTGCACCGCTGGACCTACAGTACCAGCGGCGAGCTGCTGGGCGCCCCGCATTTCAGCCACGACCCCTGCCTGAACCTCAACAACTACCGTCTGCGCGAGTGGAACGGACTGCTGTTCGAGGACAACGGTCGCGACATAGAGGCCGATCTGGCCGGCATGAAGCTGCGCGAGCAGCTCCGGTTCGACGGCTTCGTGCTCGACCATGTCGAGATGCACGAGTGCAACTACAACTGGAAGACCTTTATCGAGGTCTATCTGGAGGACTATCACGTCGGCCCCTTCCACCCCGGTCTGGGCAACTTCGTCACCTGCGACGATCTGAAGTGGGAATTCGCCAGCGAGTACTCGGTGCAGACCGTGGGCGTGGCCCCCGGCTTCGGCAACCCGGGCTCGGACATCTACAAGAAGTGGCACGAAGTGCTGCTGGCCTACCGCAACGGCGAGCTGCCCGATCGCGGCGCCATCTGGCTGACCTACTACCCCCACATCATGGTGGAGTGGTATCCGCATGTGCTGACCGTCTCGACCCTGCACCCGCTGGCCGTGGACCGGACGCTGAATGTGGTGGAGTTCTTCTACCCTGAGGAAATCGCCGCCTTCGAGCCCGAGTTCGTGCAGGCCCAGAAGGCCGCCTACATGGAAACCTGCATCGAGGACGACGAGATCGCCGAACGCATGGACGGCGGCCGCAGGGCGCTTTATGAACGCGGCGACAACGAGGTCGGCCCCTATCAGAGCCCCATGGAAGACGGCATGCAGCATTTCCACGAGTGGTATCGCCGCATCATGGGCGACAGCGTCCCCCAACGCTGAATGAGGTAAACCTCAAGACTGATAGCTGCTATCGCTTACCCCATAAGCACAGCAGCTATTTTTTATGCTGAATTGAGTGAGATATGCAAGCCCTGTGGATGGTGTTGGCCGCCTTGATTTTTGCGGTCATGAGTGTGTGTGTGAAGTTTGCCTCCCAGGACTTCAATGCGGCGGAGATCGTGTTCTACCGCGGCCTGGTCAGCATGGCGCTGCTGGTCTGGCTGGCCAGGCGCAGCGGCGTGACGCTGACCACCCAGTACTCGCGCGAGCATGCCTGGCGCAGCTTTGTCGGCGTGATCTCCATGGGTGCCTGGTTCTACGCCATCGGCCATCTGCCGCTGGCCACGGCCACCACGCTCAACTCCATGAGCAGCATCTGGATGGCGGTCTTTCTCATCGCCCAGGGCCTGTGGATGCGCCACACGCTGCGCAAATCCTATGCGGCCGAGCCCGAAACCCGCCGCGCCATTCCGCCCTTTCCCTGGGGCCTGGTGTCCACGGTGGTGGCGGGCTTTGTCGGCGTGCTGCTGGTGCTGCGCCCGACCAGCGCCCCGGCCAGCGAATGGGTGGCCGCACTCGGCGGCCTGTTTGGCGGCATGTTTGCGGCCATGGCCTATATGCAGGTGACCACCCTGTCGCGCCTGGGCGAACCTGAAACCCGCGTGGTGTTCTATTTCTCGGTGGGATCGGCCATTGCCGGCGGCATCACCATGCTGTTCACCGGCATCTCGCCCTTCCCCGGCTGGAGCGCTCTGTGGCTGCTGCCCGTGGGCGTGCTGGCCGCCGTGGCCCAGGTCTGCATGACCAAAGCCTATGCCTCGGCCGGCAGCAAGAGCAACACCCTGGTCGTCGCCAATCTGCAGTACTCGGGCATTGTGTTTGCCGCCCTGCTCAGCCTGGTGCTGTTCGGCGAAAGCATCCCTCTGATCGGCTGGCTGGGCATTGTGCTCATCGTTGCCAGCGGAGCCGCAGCAACCGCCTTACGCTCCAGGGGCTAGCCATGGCAGCGGTGCCTGGCGCCTTCGCCATGCACGTCAGCAGCCCCAGCCTGCCGCGCAGTCCACGCCGGATCTGCGCGGCTTGCCATATCCAAACAATGAAGCCTGCAGGGCTCAGGCGCTGCGACCCGATCGCATAATGGTCTGCATGCCGCAAGACTGCACGCCATGCCGTCTGCAGCCGTTCAATCTTTGGAGCAGCAAGCCATGAACCACTCGGCGCCCGAGCACTACAACACCCTGATTTCCGTCGAAGAGCTGGCCAGACTCAAGGCCAGCGGCAAGCCCTTGATGGTGTTTGACTGCAGCTTTGACCTCATGAATCCGCCTGCCGGCCGCGAGCAATATCTGCAGATCCATATCGATGGCGCCCTGTTCGCCGATCTGGACAAAGACCTCAGCGCACCGCACGGAGCACCCGGCGAAGACGGCCAGGTCGCCACCAGCGTGCAATCGGCCTCCGGCGGCCGCCACCCCCTGCCCACGCTCGAGCGCTTTTCCGCCTGGCTGTCGTCCATAGGCTTTGCCAACAATATGCAGGCCGTGGTCTATGACCGCAACGCCGCCAATTACTGCGGCCGCCTGTGGTGGATGCTGCGCTGGGCCGGCCACGATGCCGTGGCAGTGCTCGATGGCGGACTGCAAGCCTGGCAGGCGGCCGGCCAGGCGGTGGGCAGCGGGGAAGAGCCCCGCCATTTCCAGTCCAACTTTGAACTGGGCCAGCCGCTGGAGACACTCAAGACCGTAGATCAGGTCGAGGCCGACCTGGGCCAGACCACCCAGACCCTCATCGATGCCCGGGCCCCGGCCCGCTACCGCGGCGAGGTCGAGCCCCTGGACCCCGTGGCAGGCCATATTCCGGGTGCACTGAATCGGCCGTTCAGCAGCAATATCGCGGCCGATGGACGCTTCAAGCCCGCAGCGCTGCTCAAAGCCGAGTTTGATCAGTTGCTGGCCGGACGCGATCCCGCCAGCGTGGTTCACCAGTGCGGCAGCGGTGTCAGTGCCACGCCCAATGTGCTGGCCATGCGCATTGCCGGCTTTGCGCCCACAGCCTTGTTTGCCGGCAGCTGGAGCGAGTGGTGCAGCCAGCCCTCCCGCCCGGCCGAGCGAGGCTGAGCTGCCATATGCCGGTGTCGCGTCAGGCACCGGCTGTGAACAGGCACGCTCCCCCGCGTTTGCCGGGTTCACTCCCTGGGCCACGGACAGAGCGCACCGTGATCACTGTGGACAGGCGCAAGCGCGGTGCGGCGCGCTTGCTCAGCGCCAAGCCAGACCAGGCCCATTGCTTCTCGGCGCTCCGGGCCTTGGCGAAATGGCCGAGGCACATGTCCGCACTCGCATGTCGATGCAGCTTGGCAACCCGGATTCGGGCCGCTATCACAGGAAATCCCAGCGGCCTTTTTTCATAGGCGATCAGATACCGAATAAAAAGCCGCCTATTTGCTCGTTTGTCATCTTCCGGACAGATTCACAATACATGCACCAGTGGAATCCGGCCTGACGCAATGTCAGCCCCCACCCGGCACTCCGAGTCATCCCGAAGGACGGCAAGACAGTAAGGGAAATCCTACATGCCTGCCTGTGAAACCAGACCGGCGATACCGACGCTCCCCGACTTCAGTTCGATCAGGGCTTGAAACACAATTCATTTCAACAGATCGAAACACTTCTAACGTCTTGTTTGTGTGCGCCGTGACGGTCTGTCGAGATTGAAAGGACTGGACCCATGAACAACGAACAACTGCTTGCCGAGATCCGCGAAGCCAACCTCACCTATCTGATGCTGGCCCAGACCCTGATCCGCCAGGACAAGGCCGAGGCCGTGTTCCGTCTGGGTCTTAACGAAGAGTCCTGCGACCTGCTGGGCTCGCTGTCTTCGGCCCAGGTGCTCAAGCTGGCATCGCGCAACACCTTGCTGGCCAGCTTCCGCGCCGACGACGAAATGGTCTGGAGCCTGCTGACCAACCACAGCAGCAACAAGATCGGTAATGCCGCCACCAATACGCTGCACGCCAACATCCTGATGGCCAGCCGTGTCTCCGAAGTGCTCTGAGCACCCGCTAGCGACTACCTGGTTTTAAGGAGAGATTGATGCCCGCCGCCAAGACTGCCACCAAAAGCGTTCTGAACGAATCCAAGCAAATCGAGCGCGCCGCCATGCTCATCGAGATGGGCGCCCGCATGCAGGTGCTGGAGTCCGAGACCACGCTGTCTTATGAACGCCTGATCCGGCTGTACAAGGAAATCTCGGGCAAATCTCCATCCAAGGGCCAGTTGCCGTTTTCCACGGACTGGTTTCTGACCTGGCAGGAAAACATCCACAGCTCGCTGTTCCTCAACATTTACGAATACCTGTCCAAGGGCGTGGAGCTGGACTCGGCCGAGCAGCTGACCAAAGCCTACCGCCTCTATACCGAGCAGATCCAGGCGGCCGAACTCGAGGTGCTGCTGTCCTTTACCCGCGCCTGGCGCCTCGTGAAGTTTGTCGATGCGCAGATGCTGACGCGCACGCAATGCTCGGTCTGCAAGGGCCAGTTCGTGACCGAGCCTTACGAGAATGCGCGCCACTACCAGTGCGGCCTGTGCAATCCTCCCGCTCGCGCCGGCAAGAGCAAGGCCGCCGGGTCCTTAATGCTTCACTAACCCCCTGAGCGGCTGCGCCGCTTCCCCCTCTCTCTTCGGGAGGGGGACGGCAGCCTCGCTGCGCGGCGGCGCTTGCTCGCTGCCTCCGGCCTGGAGCACGCCAGTTTTAAAGCTCAACTTTCATAGCTGGTAGCGCCATACAACAAAGGGTTTGAAGCATTTATTGGCCTCAAACCCTTTATGCGTTGGCGCATGCAGCTCCTAAAGATGCAGCCTATCTTCCGTGATCTGCTGCGGCGGCTTCAGCGTGTCCGGCCTTGATGGCCGAGAAACTGCGACAGCGCTTGCTGGATGGCTCGCCATGCAAGCGCGCTTGTTTGAGGACTCTTCAACTTCCATAGCTGACAGCGCCAAACAACAAAGGGTTTGAAGCATTTATCTGCTTCAAACCCTTTATTCATTGGCGACATAAGCTCCCAATTCAGGAGCTGCCATCAGCGACCTCAACCCGTGTTGCGCACTCCGGCGGCAATGCCGTTGATGGACAGGTGGATGCCGTTCTTGACCCTGTCGTCGGTCTGTCCCGCACGCCAGCGGCGCACCAGCTCCACCTGCAGGTGGTTCAGCGGGTCGATATAGGGGAAGCGGTGGCGGATGGAGCGCGCCAGTGCGGAGTTGTGCTCCAGGCGCTGCTTGTCGCCCGTGATCTGGTTGAGCGCTTCCACCGTGCTCTGCCACTCGGCTTCGATCGCGCCGAAGATGCGGCGGCGCAAGCGCGTGTCGGTCACCAGCTCGCTGTAGCGCGAGGCCAGATTCAAGTCGCTCTTGGCCAGCACCATGTCCATATTCGAGAGCAGGGTGCGGAAGAACGGCCACTGGCGATACATCTTCTGCAGCAGCGCCAGTTGCGCCTTGGCATCCTTGCCCGGACGGTGGATGAAGGCCTGGATCGCCGAGCCGAAACCGTACCAGCCCGGCAGCGTCAGCCGGCACTGGCCCCAGCTGAAGCCCCAGGGAATGGCACGCAGGTCTTCGATGGCCTGGGTTGCCTTGCGCGATGCGGGGCGCGAGCCGATATTGAGTTCGGCGATCTCGCGAATCGGCGTGCTGCTGAAGAAGTAATTGGTAAAGCCCGGAGTCTCGTAGACCAGCGCGCGATAAGCCGCCATGCTGGTTTCGGACAGAAATGCAGCGGCCTCCAGGAAGGCCTTGGTCGCCGGCTTGGTCGGCTGCAGCAGCGTGGCCTCCAGTGTGGCGGCCACCAGGGTCTCCAGGTTGCGGCGTCCGATCTCGGGGTTGGCGTATTTGGAAGCGATGACCTCGCCCTGCTCGGTCAGACGGATCTGACCGCGCACCGTGCCTGGCGGCTGTGCCAGAATGGCCTGGTAGCTGGGGCCGCCGCCACGCCCCACGGTGCCGCCGCGGCCGTGGAACATGCGCAGCCGGATGCCGTAGTGATCGGCCAGATCGTCAAACAGATCGACCAGCGCAATCTCGGCCCGGTACAGCTCCCAGTTGCTGGTGAAGATGCCGCCGTCCTTGTTGCTGTCGCTGTAGCCCAGCATGATGTCCTGCTCGCCACCGCTTTTTCGGACCAGCTCGGCAATGCCGGGCAACTGGTAGTAGCGGCGCATGATGGGCGCGGCATTGCGCAGGTCCTCGATGGTCTCGAACAGCGGCACCACGATCAGATCGCATTGCGCGCCGTCCTGCAGGGTGCCGCGCAGCAGGCCCACTTCCTTTTGCAAAAGCAGCACCTCGAGCAGATCGCTGACGGTCTCGGTGTGGCTGATGATGCAATGACGAATCGCCTCGCTGCCCAGGCGCTCGCGCAGGCGCTTGGCGGTCTCGAAGATGGCCAGCTCGCTGCGGGTGTGGTCACCGTAGTCGGCGCCCATCACGCGCAAGGGTCGTGCGTCTTCGAGCAGGCGCACCAGCAGCGCGCATTTGGCGTCTTCTTCGAGCAGGCTGTAATCGAGCTCGACCTTGGCGACCGAGAGCAGCTCGCGCACCACTTCCTCATGCTTGTCCGAGCTTTGGCGCAGGTCCACCGTGGACAGATAGAAGCCGAAGACCCGCACGGCACGCATCAGCGGGCGCAGGCGCTGCGGCGCCAGGGCATCGCCGTGATAGCGCGACAGCGAGTCGTCGATGATCTGCAGATCGGCCAGAAAGGCGTCGGCCGATGCATAGGCATTCTGGGGCGCCACGGCATGGCGTGCCGCCTCGCCGCCCGTCAGCTGCCTGAGCGTCGCGGCCAGCCGCGCATAAATGCCCGTCAGCGCCCGGCGATAAGGCTCGTCGCTACGGTGCACATTGTGGTCGGGCGAAGCATCGGCCAGTGCCTGCATCTCGGGCGTGATGTCCACCAGATTGGCCGACAGCGACAGCTCGCCGCCCAGATAGTGCACCTCGCGCAGATAGTGGCGCAGAGCCACATCGGCCTGGCGCGACAGGGCCAGCTCCAGACTCTCGGCCGTCACAAAGGGGTTGCCGTCGCGATCACCGCCAATCCATTGGCCCATGCGCAAAAAGCTCTGCTCGGGCAGCTTCTCGCCCAGCTCCTGCTCCAGCTGCTCGTAGATCTTGGGGATCTCCTGCAGGAACGTGGCCTCGTAATAGGACAGAGCGTTCTCGATCTCGTCGGCCACCGTCAGCTTGGAATGACGCAGCAGCCGCGTCTGCCACAGCTGGGCCACGCAGGCTCGCAGTTGCGCCTCCACCCGCGTCAACTCGCGTGGGGTCAGCGCGTCCTTGGCGCTGTTGTAGAGCTGGGCGCGCATCAGGATATCGTCGCGCTCGGCCAGCAACTGGGCGATGCGGCGCTCGGCCGTCAGAATGCTCTGGCGCTGCACCTCGGTGGGGTGAGCCGTCAGCACGGGCGAGATGAAACTCTTGGCCAGCGTATCGACCACGGTGGCCGTCGAGATGCCCGCCCAGCGCAGGCGCGCCAGTGCCACCTCGATGCTGCCTTCCTGCGTGTTGCCGGCGCGCTCGTGCACGGCGCGGCGGCGGATGTGGTGGCGGTCTTCGGCCAGATTGGCCAGGTGCGAGAAGTAGGTGAAGGCGCGAATCACGCTCACCGTCTGATCGCTGGACAGTCCCTTGAGCAGCTTCTTGAGCGCCTTGTCGGCCGCCTCGTCGGCATCGCGCCTGAAGGCCACCGATAGCTGGCGCACCTGCTCGACCAGCTCGTAGGCCGGCCCGCCTTCCTGCTCGCGAATCACATCGCCCAGAATGCGCCCCAGCAGCCGTATGTCCTCGATCAGCGGCAAATCCTTGTCGGTCTTGCGCACCGGCTTGTCGCCATGTTTGTCTGTATGTGCGGCGCTCTTGGGGCGGGCGGAAGGCATGAACTATTCTCCTTGGGCACGGTGTAGGGCAACTTGCCATGCTAGCATTCCCCGTTACCCGCTTGAGACCGCGCCGTCATGAAATTTTCTGCATCCTCACCCACATCCATCGTCATTGCCACACGTGAGAGCCAGCTGGCCATGTGGCAGGCCGAGCATGTGCAGGCGATCTTGCGCGGCCGTGGCCACAGCGTCGATCTGCTGGGGATGACGACCAAGGGCGATCAGATTCTGGACCGAGCCCTGTCCAAGGTGGGTGGCAAGGGTCTGTTCGTCAAGGAGCTCGAAGTGGCTCTCGAGGAAGGCCGCGCCGATCTGGCCGTGCATTCCTTGAAGGATGTGCCCATGGAGCTGCCCGAGGGCTTTGTGCTGGCCTGCGTGATGACGCGCGAAGACCCGCGCGACGCCTTTGTCTCCAACCGATATGCATCGCTGGACGAGCTGCCCCAGGGAGCCGTGGTCGGCACCTCCAGCCTGCGTCGCCAGGCCCTGCTGCAGGCGCTGCGTCCCGATCTCAGGATCGAGGCCCTGCGTGGCAATGTCAACACCCGCCTGCGCAAGCTCGACGAAGGTCAGTACGACGCCATCGTGCTGGCAGCCGCCGGCCTGATGCGCCTGGAGATGAGCGAGCGCATCCGCGCCAGGTTCGACCCGGCCCAGATGCTGCCCGCTGCCGGTCAGGGCGCACTGGGCATCGAGGTACGCGCGGATCGCCAGGACATCATCGACGCTCTGGCCCCGCTGGCCCATATGCCCACCTGGCTGACCGTGACCGCCGAGCGCGCCGTCAGCCGCTGCATGGGCGGCAGCTGCTCCATGCCGCTGGCCGCCTACGGCCGCTTTGAAGGCAACACCCTGCACATGGATGCAGCCTGGGGCGATATGGAGGGCAGCAAGGGCCTGGTGCGCGTGCAGGCCAGCGCCAGCGTCACGGACTTTGCCAGCGCCAACGCTCTGGGCGAGCAACTGGCCGCGCAGCTGCAAGCCGCGGGTGCCGTGCCTGCGGTGCCCAAGCAGGACTGAGCCGCGCCTGCCCATGTGCCGCGTTCTGGTCACCCGCCCCTTGCATGATGCGAAACCCTGGGTCGATGCGTTTCGCGCCCGCGGCCTGCAGGCCGAGGCCTTGCCGCTGATAGGCATAGGGCCCTGCACAGACCCGGCTGCACACCAGGCTCTGCTGAGGGCGCGACAGTTGGCGCTGAAACCCGGTCACTACCGGGCCGTGATGTTTGTCAGCGGCAATGCGGTGCAGTATTTTTTTGCCCAGGATCAAACTCCAGCGTTGGATGCTGAAGCGTTGCTAGCGCCTGATACCAGGGCGTGGACCCCCGGCCCGGGCACAGAGCGGGCCCTGCTCGAAGCAGGACTGGCCTCTCTTCAGATCGACGGCCCTTCGCCTGACGCAGCGCAGTTCGAGTCCGAAGCGCTTTGGCAGAACGTCCACGGCCAGGTTCGAACCGGCGACCGCGTGCTGATCGTGCGCGGCACCAGCCCTGCGACCGCCCCCGTCGCCGGCAATGCCGGCATGCCAGTACCGTCCACACAAGGCGCAGGCCGTGACTGGCTGGCAGCCCGGCTGCGCGAAGCCGGAGCCGAGGTGGAACTGCTGGCCGTGTATGAGCGCCAGCTTCCGCCATGGACGGCGCAACAGCTGGATCTGGCCCGGCAAGCCGCCAGCGACGGCAGCCTGTGGCTGTTCAGCAGCTCGGAAGCTGTTGCCAACCTGCAACAGCTGCTGCCCCAGCAGCAATGGCACTCGGGGTTAGCGCTCACCACCCATGAACGCATTGCCAGCAAAGCACTTTCAGCAGGTTTCGGTCGGGTTTTGCACAGTCGCCCAAGTCTGGACGATGTGGTTGCGTCTATAGAATCGGCTCTATGAGCTCCGATGCCATCCCCACCTCCGACAACCAACCCTCAGCCTCCTCCCCCAGCCAGGACCCTTCCGCGCCCGCTCAGACCGGGCGTGGAGTCCCCACGGCTTTGGTGCTGACGCTGGGAGCGGTGGCTGCCGCAGCCCTGGTCGCCTGCGGCATGCTGTGGCAGCGCGTGGGCAATATGCAGGAGCAACTGGCGCGTCAGTCGGCGCAGTCCGGCGCGCAGTCGGTGGAGGCTCGTACCCTGGCCAAGGATGCTCAGGATCTGGCTCGCGACAGCGCAGCACGTGTCTCCGTGATGGAAGCGCGTGTGGCCGAACTCAGCCTGCAACGCAACCAGCTTGAAGAACTGATGCAAAGCATGTCGCGCTCGCGCGATGAAAACCTCGTGGCTGATATCGAATCCTCGATACGCATGGCCCAGCAACAGGCTGAACTCTCAGGCAGCCTGCAGCCATTGGTGGCGAGCCTCAAATCAGCCAGAAAGCGCGTGGAAAGCACGGCCCAGCCGCGTCTGGCGCCCGTCGTGCGCGCCATTGATCTGGATCTGGACAAGCTCTCGCGCATGAGCGTGACGGACACCACAGGGGTGCTCAGCCGTATCGAGGACCTGATCCGTCAGGTGGACGACCTGGCTCTCATCAACGATGTGGGTCGCCCGCGTACGCGCGATGCTCAGCCCCGCAAGACGGCGGCCGCTCATGACACTCCCGAGGACGCCAGCCTCTCCCTCACTCAATGGGCCTGGTGGCAGGGCCAGGGTCAGCGGGTCTGGGACTCCTTCAAGGATGGCGCGGCCGATCTGGTGCGCGTGCGCCGCATCGATCACCCCGAGGTGGCCCTGCTGGCCCCCGAGCAGGGCTATTTCCTGCGCGAGAACCTCAAGCTGCAACTGCTCAATGCCCGTCTGGCCCTGCTGTCGCGCCAGTGGGAATCGGCACGCGCCGACCTGAGCTCTGCAGGCACCTTGCTCAACAAATACTTTGACGCACGCTCGCGGCGTACCCAGATCGCCCAGGCGCAGTTGCAGCAGATTCAGGCCAATCTGCATACGGGCGGACGCGTGGAGCTTGAAGACACGCTGAACGCTCTGACCACAGCGGCCGCCGGCCGCTAATCGAGGAGGACACAGAAATGCGCGCCGCCTTGTGGTTGATGGGTCTGTTTGCCGTGGCCGTGGCCATGGCACTGTTTGCCGGCAATAACCAGAGCTCGGTCACCTGGTTCTGGTCGCCCTACCGGGTGGACATGTCGCTGAACCTGGCCCTGGTTCTGCTCTTTCTGGCTTTTGTGCTGCTTTATGTCGCGCTGCGTGCCCTGGCAGTGCTGCTGCAAATGCCGCATCAGGCACGCCGCTGGCGCATGCAGCAAAAAGAGCGCGGCATGAACCAGAGCCTGCTCGAAGCGCTCTCGCATCTGCAGGCCGGCCGCTTTTTGCGCGCCCGCAAATCGGCTTTGGCCGCCTTGTCCACCGAGCAATCGCTGCGCGAAGCAAAGGCCGGCCTGCCTTATGGCGAACGCCTGAACGCAACGGCCCATCTGATCGCCGCCGATGCCTCCCACGCCCTGCAGGATGCAGCCTTGCGCGACAAGCACTGGCAACAGGCTCTGGACGTGCTGCCCATCCCCGGCAACACCCAGGACATGGAAATTCGCGAAGGCGCCCAGATGCGCGCAGCCCGCTGGGCACTGGACGACCGCGATGCCGCCGAATCGATTCGCCGCCTGGGCGAGTTGCCGCTGGGCGCAGGCCGCCGCACGATTGCCCTGCGCATCAAGCTCAAGGCAGCACGCCTGTCTGGCGACACGCAGGCGGCGCTCGACACCGCCCGTCTGCTGGCCAAGCACCGCGCCTTCTCTCCCGCGGCCTCGGCCAGCGTGGTCCGCGGCCTGTTGCTGGCCAGCATTCGCGACGCACGTGACACCTCGTCGCTGCAGCAGTTCTGGCTGTCGCTGGACGAAGACGAGCGCGCCATGCCCGAAGTGGCCATCCCAGCCACGGAACGCCTGATCGAGCTGGGTGGCGAAGCCCAGCAGGCACGCGCCTGGCTGCTGCCCGTGTGGGAGCATTTGCTGACCCAGCCCGGACCACGCACGGAAACCCATCTGCCCAAGCTGGTGGAAGTGTTGCAGTCAAGCCTGGGCAAGCTGGATGGAGCCTGGCTGGCTCGCATGGAAGCCGCAGCCAATGCCAACCCGCGCGAATCGCGCCTGCAATACCTGGCCGGCATGGCCTGCGTGCAGCGCGAGCTATGGGGCAAGGCCCAGCAGTTGCTGACCCGCGCCGCACCGCTGCTGCAAGACCCCCAGCTGCGCACGCGCGCCTGGCAGCGCCTGGCGCTGATGGCCGAGCACCGTGGCGATATGGAGGCCTCGGCCATCGCCTGGAAGCTCGCAGCCCAGGCCATGGTGGTGCTACCGGACAATCCGGCGCAGGACGAATAGGCGCGCTCCGACACGGCTTACAAGCAACAGGCAAGCCGCTACTGCGGCACTGAGTTGCGCGGACGCTGTGCGGCCAACTACCCTGCTCTCGCCGAGCGCAAAGCAAAAGGCCACGACCGCCGCGGCAAGCCGCGAGCGACCGTGGCCTCAAGCCAGGTCTGGACTTACTTGCTGTGCTCTATGGTCTTCACATGCTCCGCCACCTGCGCGGCGGTCACGTCGCCAGGGCGGCCGCCCCAGGTCTGACGCATGTAGTTGACCAGGTCGGCCATCTCCTCGTTGCTGAGCTTGTCGGCATAGCCAGGCATGGTCTGCATGCGTTCGCCATGGGCCAGGTCACGCTCGTGCACGCCCTCGCGGATCACGCGAATCAGGTTGATGGGCGTGGGGAACATGGCCGTGGTGTTGGTGCTCATGGGCACCGACGAATGCGGCTGGCCTTGGCCCTGCGCACCGTGGCAGCCTGCACACAGGCCAAGGTACAGGTTTTCGCCCTTGACGCTGATCTGCCCCTCGGCAGCCTTGAGCTTGGGCCCTGGCATCTCGCGGTTCTGGGTCAGATAGGCGGCCATGGCGCGCACATCGGCCTCCGCCATGCGCGAGGTGGAATGTTCGAGTACCGATGACATACGGAAAGTCATCACCCCTTGCGGCGACAGGCCGGTGCGGAAGAACTTGACCAGATCGTCCTTGGTCCAGCCGCGCTCGCTCAGGGCATCGGGGGTCAGCGCCGGAGCGTAGGAACCTTCGATGGTGTTGCCCTCAAGATAGCGCGAGCCATCCATGGCGAAGGTGGCCTTGGTGCGCGGGCTGTGGCATTCGGCACAGTGACCCAGCACATCCACCAGATACTTGCCGCGCACCAGTTCGTCCACCGACATGTCGAACTCCTTGGCAGCGGGGCGATTGAGCGCATTCCACATGGCCACGGCAGGGCGGATGCTGAACGGGAAATTCATCTCGCTGGGCTTGTTGGCGACTTCCACGGCCGGCTGCTTCATCAGCCACACCCACAGCGCATCGACATCGGCACGCGTGATCTGGTGGTAGCTGGCATAGGGCATGGCCGGATAGAGGTTCTTGCGGCCGGGCGCCATGCCGGCAGCCACTGCTCGGTACAGATCGTCGGCCGTCCAGCCGCCGATGCCGTGCTCCTTGGAAGGCGAGATATTGCTACCGTAAAGCGTGCCCATGGGGGTGACCATGGGCACGCCGCCCGCCAGCTCCGCCCCCGTGGCGGGCGAGCTGTGGCAGGCCGCACAGTCACCGCCGCGAAACACCTGCTCGCCGCGCTTGTAGAGCGCATCGAACTCCTGCGGGCCCAGCTTGGCAAAGTCCACCGTGGCCGGCGGGACGTCGCCGCTTGCGCTGCCGTACAGATACATGCCTCCGGCCACGAGCACACCCAGCACGGCGGCTGCGCCCAGGCCCTTGATCCAGGTCTTAGCCATTGTTGACGACCTCCTTGCTGCGCTTGCCCGTGGTCAGGCCCGGCGTCTTCAGGATCACGTCGCGCACGGCGTTGTAGTAGCGCACATAGCCGGTGCAACGGCAGATATGGGGCTCCAGTTGCTCCTCGATGGCTTTTTCCACCTCATCGGCGGGTACCGGCTGCTTCTGGAGCTTTTCCACCAGCACGGTGGCCGAGTTCACGAAACCGGGCGTGCAGTAGCCGCACTGGAAGGAATAGTGCTCGAGAAAGGCCTTCTGCACCGGCGAGGGATGGACCACGCCCTTGTCGTCCACCGAGGCAATGCCTTCCACGGTACGAATGGTCTTGCCGTTGAGCCAGGTCACGCCGGTCACACAGGCGGGCACGGTGATCGAGCCTTTTTCCGGGTCGTCGACGATGATGGTGCAGGCGCGGCACACGCCCTGGCCGCAGCCCAGGCGCGTGCCGTTCATGCCCGCGTACTCCTGCAGGAACTCGATCATCATCAGGTCCTTGGGAACGTCGACGGGGCCTACCTGTTTGCGATTGATGGTGGCGGAAAATTGGATACGGTCCTGCATCACAGTGCCTCTTTGATTTTGTCGGGGGTCACGGGGGTCGCATGGAAGCGCATGCCCGTGGCATGGGCGATGGCGTTGACGCAGGCGGCGACCACCGGGATCATCACCACCTCGGCCATGCCCTTGGGCGGATCGGTGCGCGACAGCGGCGGCAGCACCACGCCCTCGGCCTTCCACACGGCCACTTCGCTGGCGCGCGGCACGTGGTAGCGATTCAGGTTCCACTGGCCGTTGCCGGGGCCGGTCTCATGGCGCGGCAGGTCTTCGTACAGCGCATGGCCAATACCCATGGCCACACCGCCCTGGATCTGGCCGGAGACCAGCTCGGGCACGATTTGCGCGCCGCATTCCAGCCAGGTCTTGTGCGAGAGGAGGTTCACCTTGCCCGTACCCGGGGACACGGACAGCTCCACCATGGTGGCGCAGGGCGCGTAGTACACCGTGCCCGCATTGGTGCGCTGCACCGGCGGGTAATAGACCTTGTCGCGTGCGATGAAGGCATAGCCGCCGGATTTCATCGCGGCCTTCTTGGCCTCGCCAGCTCCCTTGCCGTACTGCACGGACAGGGCGTCGATCATGGCCTGGAACTTCCTGCCCTCGACCGTGAAGTCGGCCTTGGCCCAGGCCCAGCGGTTAAAGGCGTGCACGCACACGCCGGTCACGATGCCGAGCTCGTGCGCGCGCTCGGCCAGGCGCTCCAGGCTCAACGGCTCCAGGCCCTCGGCCACGAGCATGCGATCGCGCCACTCCAGCATGTCTTCGGTGACGGTGCTGGGCAGCATCTGCCCCCCGCCCTCCTTGCCGGACCAGATCGACTGGGCTGCAGGCCACAGGCAGAGCTTGAGCAGCAACTGCGCCGCCTGTTGCGTGGCGTGGCGGAAGTAATAGGCCGAGTTCGAGGCCGATACCGGCGACACCAGGCGCGGCACCCAGCTTGGGTCCCTGGCCAGCTCATCCTCCTTGGCCTGAGGCGTGGTATAGGGCTCGTCCTTGGTATGCAACGGCAGGTTGTCCCAGTGGTTCACCGCGAAGTCCACGTCGTCCGCCGGGCGCCCCAGGAAGGGCTCGACCGCCACCAGCTGCGCCGTGGTGCTGCCGGTGCCGATCTCGGTGGCGATGTGGCGCATCTTGATGCGGCCCTCGGGAGTGATCTCGAGCTGCGCAATCGAGGCTTCCGCGCCCGTGCCGAAGTCCTTTTGCACGGCACCGAAGCCTATGCCGTAGCGCAGGCCGGGGTTGGCGGCCTCGAAGTCGGCCTTGCGCTTGGCGCGCTCGGTCCACATCGGGTCCTTGGCGGCCATGTCGAGGATCTCGCCGATGCGCAGATGACCCGAAGGCGAGGCGCCCTGGGTGTTCTTCATGCTGCTCTTGAGCACATTGCGCCGGCGCAGCTCGATGGCATCGAGGCCGATCTCCTGGGCGATCTCGTCGACCAGCATCTCGGTATAGGCCATGGACTGCACCGTGCCGTAGCCGCGCATGGAGCCGGCCGTGACGCCGATGGAGGGGTACACCTCGGTCGACAAGTCGCTCTCGGGGAAGTAGTAAATGGATTGCGCCGCCGTCACTGCCACCGTGCCCACCGAGGGGCTGAAGTTGGTCACGCCGCCGCCGTCGCCCACCATGTGGCAGGTCAGCGCGTGGAACTTGCCGTCCTTGTCCACCGAGATCGCTGTCTCTACATCGAAGGGATGGCGCTTGAGGGCGAACTGGAAGTGCTTCCAGCGGTCCAGCGCCAGCCGCACCGGGCGGCCCTGGGCGTACAGCGACGCCAGTGCCACGTAGAACGGGAAGGGATGGTGCTCCTTCTGGCCGTAGCCCACGGTGTAGGAGCTGATGTAGTCGAGCTGGTTCAGCGGCAACTTGCTGTCCTTGAGCATGTGCATCACATGCTCGGCCGTGCCATAGGGCGCCTGGCTCGCGGCCACCATGTGCAGCGCACCGCTGCCCTGCTCATACCAGGCCAGGCCGTTTTCCATTTCCATGGCCACGTGCTCGATGGACTGGCTGTAGTACTTGCGTGCAAACGCGCGCAAACCGTCCTTGGGCTGTTTCATCTCGGCCTGGATGCGGGCCGACTCGCCCATCAGCGCGCCGAAGGCAGGGTGGCTGCTGTCAGGCCAGTGCACGCCTTTTTCATCGAGCTGAGGCCAGATGACGGTGTTCTTCATGGGCGAGAACCTGTCCTCGCCATAGCCGTCCTCGCCTTGCACGCGTACGTAGCGCGCGGCCACATAAGGCGCGCGCGGCGGCTGGGCCGCCTCGGCTCCGAAGCGGAAGATCGCATCATTGAAGCGCAGGCGCTGGTTGGCCACGCGGAACTTCTCGTAGTCGTGCCAGATGGCCACGGCCACCGGGTGCCCCAGCATGGGCGAGACCTGGCCCTTCTTGACGAAGAACTCGCCATAGAAGCCCGGTTCGGGCATTCCAACGCCGTCGGCGGCGATGGACTCGGCGTCGATCAGCACATCAGGCTGGTAGTCGCTGCCCAGCACCGACAGATCCAGGCCTTCGTAGATGCGGTCGGCGCGCGGGATATGGATGGTCAGCGCGTGCGACTGCTGCGCAGGCCAGCCCTGCATGTCCCTGGCGCGCAGGTCGATGGCAAAGACCTTCTGCCCGGTGACTTTGGCCATGCCGTCGCGGCGGTAGTTGAGCGTGTTGCCATTGATCCAGTGGGTCTCCTGACCGCTGGCGGGCGTTATCAATTCCGCAAGTGCGTCTTTGACCGGGCGCACACTCGCAATCACGCCCATGGCGGCGGCAGCCTTCAGAAAACTGCGCCTATTCAAGTCCAGTTTGGACACGGTTCCAACTCCTTGCTGCAATGCGCACAGCAACAGCAAGGACTGGCGTGGGCACATCGCTAGATGACTATGTATTCCCGAACGTTGTATGCGTCCGAGAGTCAAAAAGCAGGTGATAACGGCTGCAGTTGTTGTCGGCATTTCTGCCCACATATCGCCAGCCTTGGCCGTCCGCCACGCTTTGGTCTTTTAAAAGACTAAGAGGCGCGGAGTATAAAAACAGCGGCCTGCATGATTTCTCGCCACCCAAATTCACAAGTTAAATACTCGGAAAATTGATACTTATCAATACCGACTTCCTTCATTAGTGCTCGTCGTGCAAAACGGCATGCGCCCACTTCGCTGTGCATCGAATGTTCGATGACCTTGCTGAAGCCAGCGCTTTTTGGTTCGGACATTCAGCTTTTTTGAATCGAGCCCTCAATCCTGCTGAACCTTTTTGCATTCTCCGCTTCATACACTGCATATCAATTTCAGCAGGCCTCCAGCGCCCGCGACCCGCACTTTCTGATTGCAGTTTCCATGAACTCGAGCTCCCGCTATACCGGTACCGCCATCGCCCTGCACTGGGTTCTGGCCTTGGCACTGATCGGCATCTTCGCCTTTGGCCTCTATATGACAGGCCTGCCTTTCTCGCCCACACGCCTCAAGTACTTCAACTGGCACAAATGGGCCGGCATGACGATTCTGATCCTGTCCGTGCTGCGCCTGGTCTGGCGCATCACCCACCGACCACCGGAGCTGCCCGAAGCCGTCACCCGCACCATGCCAGGCTGGCAGCGCATGGCCCACCACGGCGTGCATCACCTGATGTATGCGCTGTTCTTTGCCATCCCGCTGGTGGGCTGGATGTACAGCTCGGCAGCAGGATTTCCCATCGTGCTGTTCGGACAATTGCCCCTGCCTGACCTGGTGAGCAAGAGCCCCGAGCTGGCCGAAGCGCTCAAACCCTGGCATGGCTATCTGGCCTATGCGCTGGCAGCCCTGGTGGTGATGCATATCGCTGCCGTCATCAAGCATCAGATTATTGACCGCGACGGACTGCTGTCACGCATGGTTCCGGGCCAATAGTCCCCCCCTGAGCGGCGTTGCCGGGGCGGCCCCGCCGCTTCCCCCCAGGGGGACAACAGCTTTGCTGCGCGGCGGCGCTTGCTTGCTGTCTCGCTCCTTCAAGCCGTACCGGCTTTTGAGTTTTTTGTATGTTCATCACAAGGAGTTTTTGATGAAAGTCCTTTTTTCCTCTGCACTGATTGCAGCCGCTTTCCTGGGCAACACGGCACAGGCCGCTCAAGCCCTGGTGCCCGCACAGAGCGCCGTCAACTTTGAAGCCAAGCAGATGGGCGTGCCGCTCAAGGGCCACTTCAAGAAGTTCGACGCCCAGATTGCCTTCGACGCCGCCAAGCCCGAGAGCAGCAAGATCCATTTCACGGTCGATACCGGCAGCGCCACCATGGGCGCCAAGGAAACCGATGCCGAACTGCCCAAGGCAGACTGGTTCAACGTTGCCAAATTCCCTCAGGCCACTTTTGACTCCAGCGCTGTCAAGGCTCTGGGCGGTGGCAAGTTCCAGGTGGACGGCACGCTGACCATCAAGGGCAATGCACAGAAGGTGAGCCTGCCCGTGACGCTGACCCAGTCCGGCGCCACCACCACGGCCACCGGCACACTGGCGCTCAAGCGTCTGAACTTCAAGATCGGCGATGGCGACTGGAAGGACACCTCCATGGTGGCCGACGAGGTCAATGTGCAATTCAAGCTGGCTCTGACTGGCGTCGGCAAGCTCTAAGCGTTTCTCGGCTCCAGCGCTTGATAGGCAAGCGCTGAAAGCTCATGTTTTGATAGTTCCAATCCCTGAAGGAGTATTCACCATGCGTTCCACTCTGTTCGCTCTGGCCGCTGCGTCCCTGTTTGCCACCGCTGTCCAGGCGGCACCAGCCACTTACGCCATCGACCCCACACACACGTTTGCGACTTTCGAGATCGATCACTTTGGCGCCTCCACCAACCGTGCCCGCTTCGACAAGAAGAGCGGCAACGTGCAGTTCGACAAGGCAGGCAAGACCGGCAAGGTCGATGTCGAGCTGGACATGACATCGGTGAACTCCGGCACCGCCGCTTTTAACAAGCATCTGCAAAGCGCCGACATCTTTGACGTCGAGAAATTCCCCAACGCCAAGTTTGTCTCCGACAAATTTGTCTTCGACGGCGACAAGCTCAAGGAAGTAAGCGGCCATCTGACGCTCAAGGGCAAGACCGCCCCCGTTACCCTCAAGGCCAACAAGTTCACCTGCTACGAAAGCCCCATGCTGCAAAAGCGTGAAGTCTGCGGCGGCGACTTTGAAGCATCCATCGACCGTACCCAGTGGGGCGTGGACTACGGCATCCCCTATGGCTTCTCCAAGCAAGTGCGCCTGGTCATGCAGATCGAAGCCGTGAAGCAGTAATCCAGGTTCGCAAAGACTCTCGAGTGAAGCCCCTTGCGGGCTCTCTCTTTGGCCCGGCCCGTGCAAGCGGTCCGGGCTTTTTTGCGTCTGCAGCCTGCTTCAGACACAAATCCCTTTCATTAAAAAATTTACTTTAGGTTAATTGATTACGAATAGTAGAATAATCTCACTCACACAATTGAAGGAGACATCGCATGAGCCAAGCCGCCCCTACCCCGGTTTACTCCCAGCCCCGGCGTGCAGACATGAGCCAGCTGCCCGCACCTGCAGCCGTGCAGCAGTTGCACCACTACGCCTACAAGGCCAAGGATGCAGAAGAGACTCGTCACTTCTACGAGGACATCCTCGGCCTGCCGCTCTACCACATCATCCAGAGCGACTACGTCCCCTCCACGGGCGAGTACTGCCCCTACACCCATTTCTTCTTCCGCCTCAAGGACGGCTCCTTCATCGCCTTCTTCGACATTGGCGACGACGAAGCGGCCCTGCCCTCACCCAACACTCCGATCTGGATCAATCACATCTCCTTCCGCGTGGACTCCGTGCAGGAGCTGGAAAACACCAAGGCCCGCCTGCAGGCCTGCGGCGTGGAAGTGCTGGGCGTGACCGATCACCACATCTTCAAGAGCATTTATTTCTTCGACCCCAACGGCATCCGCCTGGAGCTGACGGCCCAACTGGCCGACGAGCTGCAGATGCTCAAGGAAAGCAAGACCGCCCATGCACGCCTGGACGAGTGGACGGCCCGCAAGGAGCAGTGGCGCAAGGAACGTGCCGAGGGCAAGTCCAGCGCTCCCCTCAAGCCGCAGAACAACGACCGGCCGGAGTTTGTTCCTGGTAAGTAACACCCCCTGAGCGGCTACGCCGCTTCCCCCAAGGGGGACACGACGCCCTCGCTGCGGGGCGGTTGGGGCCGCCCAGGCCTTGCTCGACGTCTCTGGCGTGGTACATCAAGCGAAGTCTCGCTAATTCAATAGCTACAAGCGCTTGATAAATAAGCGCAAGAGGGCGAAATAAGACCTACCGCGCTCATCACCGGATCGGATCGCTAAAATCATTGGCAATCCGTCCTTATCTTTCATGCAGACGGCATCCCTTTTCAGGATGCCGTTTTCATTTCCAGAGTTCTTGTACCGCAGCCATGAGCGACACCATTCAACAGCCCGGCCTCGACAGCCTCTCCAAGTCTTTTGAACCTGCCTCCATCGAAGCCCATTGGGGACCTGAATGGGAAAAGCGCGGCTACGGCAATGCCGGCTATCGCGGCACGGGCAAACCCGGTACCGAAGCTACCGCTGCAGGCAACAATTTCTCCATCCAGTTGCCCCCACCCAATGTGACAGGTACGCTGCACATGGGCCATGCGTTCAACCAGACCATCATGGACTCGCTGACACGCTACCACCGCATGAAGGGCTACAACACGGCCTGGATTCCCGGAACCGACCATGCAGGCATCGCTACCCAGATCGTGGTGGAGCGCCAGTTGCAAACTCAGGGCGTGAGCCGCTATGACCTGGGCCGCGACGAGTTCACCAAAAAGGTCTGGGAGTGGAAGGAAAAGTCCGGCGACACCATCACCACCCAGATGCGCCGCATGGGCGACACCGTGGACTGGAGCCGCGAATACTTCACCATGGACGACAAGCTGTCCAAGGTGGTGACCGAGACCTTTGTGAAGCTGTACCAGCAAGGCCTGATCTACCGCGGCAAGCGCCTGGTGAACTGGGATCCGGTGCTGCAGTCTGCAGTCTCCGACCTGGAAGTCGAGAACCAGGAAAAGGACGGCAGCCTGTGGCATATCGCCTACCCGCTGACCAGCGGCGAAGGCAATCTGGTGGTAGCAACCACCCGTCCCGAAACCATGCTGGGCGACGTGGCCGTGATGGTCCACCCCGAAGACGAGCGTTACAAGCACCTGATCGGCCAGACCGTGACCCTGCCCCTTGTCGGCCGCCAGATCCCCATCATCGCCGACGAATACGTGGACCGCGAGTTCGGCACCGGCGTGGTGAAAGTCACGCCTGCGCACGATCAGAACGACTATCAGGTGGGCCAGCGCCACAAGCTGCCCATGATCTGCGTGCTGACGCTGACCGCCAAGATCAACGACGAAGCGCCTGAAAAATACCGCGGCATGGACCGCTTCGTGGCCCGCAAGGCCATCGTGGCCGACCTGGAAGAGCTGGGCCTGATGGTCGAGATCAAGAAGCACAAGCTGATGGTGCCCATCTGCGACCGTACCGGCCAGGTGATCGAACCCATGCTGACCGACCAGTGGTTCATCGCCATGAGCAAGGTCAGCGACCAGGACCCGAGCGGCAAGTCCATCGCCCAGAAAGCCATCGACGCCGTCGCTTCCGGTGAAGTTCAGTTCGTGCCCGAGAACTGGGTCAACACTTACAACCAGTGGATGAACAACATCCAGGACTGGTGCATATCGCGCCAGCTGTGGTGGGGCCACCAGATTCCTGCCTGGTATGACGAAGAAGGCAATATCTATGTTGCCAAGAACGAAGCCGAAGCCCAGGCACAAGCTGACAAGGTTTCCCCTGGCAAGAAGCTGACCCGCGATGCCGACGTGCTGGACACCTGGTACTCCTCCGCCATGGTGCCGTTCAGCACCATGGGCTGGCCCGAGCAGGGCAATGCCGCCGATGACGACTTCAACCTCTACCTGCCCTCCTCGGTGCTGGTGACGGGTTACGACATCATTTTCTTCTGGGTCGCCCGCATGATCATGATGACCACGCACTTCACAGGTCGCGTGCCGTTCAAGCATGTCTACATCCACGGCCTGGTGCGCGATGCGCAAGGCAAGAAGATGAGCAAGTCCGAAGGCAATGTGCTGGACCCCGTGGATCTGATCGACGGCATCTCGCTGGAGCCGCTGCTGGAAAAGCGTACCACCGGCCTGCGCAAGCCCGAGACCGCTCCTCAGGTGCGCAAGAACACTCAAAAGGAATTCCCCGAAGGCATTCCCGCCTATGGCGCAGATGCACTGCGCTTCACCTTTGCCGCCCTGGCATCGCTGGGCCGCAGCATCAACTTCGACAGCAAGCGCTGCGAGGGCTACCGCAACTTCTGCAACAAGCTCTGGAATGCTTCGCGTTTCGTGCTGATGAACTGCGAAGGCCATGACTGCGGTCTGGCACCCCACACCAAGGAGCAGTGTCAACCGGGCGGCGAGTTCGCTGGCTATATGCACTTCAGCCAGCCCGACCGCTGGATCAGCTCGCAGCTGCAAAAGGTCGAGGCAGAAGTGGCCAAGGGCTTTGCCGAGTTCCGCCTCGACAACGTGGCCAATGCCATTTACGACTTCGTCTGGAACGAGTTCTGCGACTGGTATCTGGAAATCGCCAAGGTGCAGATCCAGACCGGCAACGAGGCCCAGCAGCGCGCCACGCGCCGCACGCTGATCCGTACGCTGGAGGCGATTCTGCGCTTGGCCCACCCCATCATCCCGTTCGTGACCGAAGAGCTGTGGCAGCAGGTCGCCCCCGTGGCCGGACTCAAGGGCGAGTCCATCGCCGTGGCACGCTACCCCGAAGCACAGCCGGAGAAGATCGACGAAGCCTCTATCGCCTACGTGGGCCGCATCAAGCAGATGGTGGATGCCTGCCGCGCGCTGCGTGGCGAGATGGGCGTGTCGCCCGCTCAACGCCTGCCGTTGCTCACCGTGGCCGGCAATGCCGAGGACTCGGCATTTATGCGCGCCAATGCCGACGTGCTCAAGAACCTGGCCAAGCTCAGCGAAGTCAAGGTGTTCGATGACGAAGCCGCATGGGCCACCGCCGCACAGACTGCTCCGGTCAACGTCCTGGGCGACATCCGCATGGCTTTGTTTGTCGAAATCGACGTTGCAGCCGAGAAGGCCCGCCTGTCCAAGGAAGCCAAGCGCCTCGAAGGCGAGATCGTCAAGGCCAACGGCAAGCTGAGCAACGAGGCCTTCTGCGCCAAGGCTCCTGCCGCAGTGCTGGAACAGGAGCGCAAGCGCCTGGCCGACTTCGGCGCGACACTGACACGCATCAACGAGCAGCTCGCTCGTCTGGGCTAAACCCCGCTAAACTCTCTCCAAAACAAGGCGCAGGCAACTGCGCCTTTTTTCCATCCAGAAAAGACAAGCACATGAGCAATCAAACCCGCGTCCGCAAAGCCGTGTTCCCAGTTGCAGGCCTGGGCACCCGTTTTCTGCCCGCCACCAAGGCTTCACCCAAGGAAATGCTGCCTGTGGTGGACAAGCCGCTGATCCAGTACGCCGTGGAAGAGGCGTACGAGGCAGGCATCCGCGACATGGTCTTTGTCACCGGCCGCAGCAAGCGGGCCATTGAAGACCATTTCGACACTTCGTACGAACTCGAGAACGAGCTGGAGAATGCCGGCAAGCAGGCCATGCTGGACCTGGTGCGCAGCGTCAGCCCTGCCGATATGAACTGCCTGTTCGTGCGCCAGCCCCGCTCCCTGGGCCTGGGCCATGCCGTTCTGTGCGCGCAACCCCTGGTCGGCAATGAACCCTTTGCCGTCATCCTGGCCGACGACCTGATGACAGGAGAGAATGGCGGCCCCGGCGTGATGGCGCAGATGACGGCCGCTTTCCAGAAGCAGGGCCGCTCTCTGCTGGCCGTTCAGGAAGTTCCGCTCGAGCACACCAAGCGCTACGGCATCGTAAAGGGCGAGCCCGCAGGCGGCCCACTGATGCGCATCGACGAGATCGTGGAGAAGCCCGCTCCCGAGAAAGCGCCATCGCGCATGGGTGTGGCGGGCCGCTACGTACTGACACCCGCCATCTTCGACGAGATCCGCAACCAGCCAAAGGGTGTGGGTGGCGAGATCCAGCTGACCGATGCCATCGAACGACTGATGGCTCATGAAGCCGTCTATGCCTTCCAGTATGCTGGCAAGCGCTATGACTGTGGCAGCAAGGAAGGCTTTCTGGAAGCCACGGTGGAGCTGGCGCTGCAGCACCCCGATGTGGGCGACAGCTTTCGCGAATACCTCAAGAACTTGAGCCTGTAAGCAAGATCGGCCAAAGCCGCTCTGATGACAAAAGGCCTGCACTTGCAGGCCTTTTGTCCGTCCAATGCTCTCAGGCCGATTCAGCGCTCAGCGCCGACGCAGGATATGGATGAATTCATCACCGACCGTCTGCTGCTCGACCAGTTCATTGCCGGTCTGCTTGGCAAATGCCTGGAAGTCCCGTATCGAGCCGGTATCCGTGGCCACGACCTTGAGCAACTGACCGCTTTGCATGGCAGCCAGCGCCTTCTTGGCCTTGAGAATGGGCAGCGGACAGTTCAGGCCGCGGGTGTCAACTTCTTGATCTACTTGCATGGGGTGGATTCCTCGTCAGCGCCGATTGTAGAAAAACCAGGCGCTGGCAGTGCCAGCGCGGTCTTTGCTCAATCCAGAGCCGGTGCCACCGTAAAGCGAGTGTCCTCAGCCCAGCGTCGCACAGGCCATTTGGCGGGATCAGGCTCCGGATTCTGGCCGGGACGGAAAGCGCCAAAGCGCGGCTCGAAGCCTTTTTGCTTGATCCACTCTGCCAGAGCGTAGCCCGTGCCTGCAGGCCAGCACAGCGACTCCTGAGCCGTCTGCCAGCGGTATTCCAGCAGCTCGGGCGAGAGCTTCACATCCTCAGGTCGGCCCTGCACGCGCACATGGTAGGCAATCAGCACCTGATTCATGCGCAGAAACTCCGAGCAGCACAGCAGACGCAGTGCCTTCACGCGCAGCCCCGTCTCTTCGAGAACCTCGCGACAGATACCGGCTTCTGGCGATTCACCGGCTTCCATAAAGCCCGTAATCAGGCCGAAAACGCCCTCTTGCCACAGCGCATTGCGCGCCAGCAGCACCCGGCCGTCATCCCCCTCCACCACAGCCGCCAGCACCGGCGTGGGATTGCCCCAATGCGTGAACCCGCAACTCGGGCAACGCAGACGCTGCACCTCGCCGCTGTCCTCGCTGGCCACAATCCATTGCAGCTCAGTCGCGCAGTTGGAACAAAAGCGGACTTCATAAGCCATGAAGCTCTCCGTATTCTTGATATTGGTAGCACTCAGCGCTTGATGGATAAGCGCTGACTGTCATTTGGAGCTTTGATTGTCTTTTGCGCTATCACGCAAAAGACATTGCTCATGCCGGAAACACGCCTGTAGAGAGGTAGCGATCACCACGGTCGCACACCACAAACACGATGGTGGCGTTCTGCTCGCGTTTGGCAATTTCCTGGGCCACCCACAGTGCCCCGGCGGCCGAGATGCCCGCGAAGATGCCCTCTTCGCGCGCCATGCGGCGGGCCATGTCTTCGGCATCGTCCTGCGTCACATAGACCAGCTCGTCAACCAGCGAAGCGTCATAGATCTTGGGCAGATACTCCTCGGGCCACTTGCGGATGCCAGGAATGCGCGATCCCTCGGAAGGCTGAGCGCCGATGATCTTGATGTTCGGGTTCTTTTCCTTGAGGAACCTGGCCACGCCGGTAATGGTGCCGGTAGTACCCATGGCACTCACAAAGTGGGTGATCTCACCACCGGTCTGCTCCCACAGTTCCGGCCCTGTGGTTTCATAGTGGGCCCTGGGATTGTCGGGGTTGGCAAACTGATCCAGCAGCACACCCTTGCCCTGGGCCACCATCTGGTCGGCCAGATCGCGCGCATATTCCATGCCGCCACTCTTGGGCGTCAGAATCAGTTCGGCGCCGTAAGCCTTCATGGTCTGTGCGCGTTCGATGGACAGGTCCTCGGGCATGATCAGAATCATGCGATAGCCCTTGATGGCTGCAGCCATGGCCAAGGCAATGCCGGTGTTGCCCGACGTTGCCTCGATCAGTGCGTCGCCCGGCTTGATCTCGCCGCGCTCTTCAGCACGCTGGATCATGGACAGCGCAGGCCGGTCCTTGACGGAGCCAGCCGGGTTGTTGCCTTCGAGCTTGCCCAGCACTACGTTTGCACGTTCACGGTTTGCATCCGCGCCGATGCGTTGCAATGCCACCAGCGGCGTGTGACCGATAGCATGTTCGATGGTCGAATAAGTTTTCATGTCCAATACTGTGCCATAATTCGCGTCTGCGCTAAGCGAAGCCCGGGTGGTGAAATTGGTAGACGCAGGGGACTCAAAATCCCCCGCCGCAAGGCGTGCCGGTTCGATTCCGGCCCCGGGCACCACATTCAAGGCCGTGAAGGTTCATAACCTTCCGGCCTTTTTCTTTTTTCCCTCTGTAGAGTCCTGAGCGAAGTCCGTCAAAGTCCGTTGAAGTGTCTCTCAATCCGGGGGCTTCTGGGGGCACATTTGGGGGCATAAATTCCAAAAGTGGGGGCACATTTAAATATGCCCCATACGGACGGTCACCCCAGCACCCGCCGCGCCATGCGGTGCAGGTAGGCAGATCACCCAGACCTAGGCCGGGTCTGTACATGTGGCGCAGCCACACCACCACAGAACAAGCCTTCACTTAACCCCCTTTAGAGCGCCGCGCAATAGCGCGATATCGCGGCTCGAATTACCCGCTTCCGAAGCCCCCTGGGAGGACCCACAGCCCTCTAGCCCCCACCAGTTCCGAGAGACATGCACACCTGGCCACCGCAACGCCAACTCTAGGTAGCCCGCCCATCACGCCTCATTGATTCATTTCAGGAATGAATCAGCACCACCACGCCGCGCACTTTCTTCCGGGTATTGACCAAAAATCTTGGGGACATTGGGGACAAATGCAAAAACAGCACTTAAGCCATTGTCATCATTGAATAAAAATGTCCCCATAAAAGTTTGGGGACAAGACTTTTTTCTTGGGGACACTGGGGACAAATTGCCTGTTTTTGTGGGCAAACCGCCCTAAAAGCCACTCATAAGGCGCATTCATGGCTTGAGGCAGGCAGGACACCTGTTTTCTCTGGTACTGTCTTCTCGCTAGCCTTCGCACAATCGAACCCGATTATTTATTCCATCGCGGAATTAAATCCCCCTGCGCCCCACACGGCGCGCGGCTGCCCGCCTTACGGCATGCACACGCATGCATGGGCACAGACCAGGCTGCCCAAACCGCAATGGCTGGCCGTACTGTGCACCCTCATGTATAGGCACGGCTGCCGCCGTGCACGGCAACGATGGGCCGCCTGTTGCTACGCACAGGCAGCCAGGCCATGCCTAAGCGTGGTGCAGATAGCAAAAGGCCCAAGGTGGTGAACCTTGGGCCTGTGTGCTGCTGTGCCTATGCGTGGCTGCTGGCGCTGGGCTATTGGCCCATGGCTGGCTATATGTCCAGCTCCATGATGGCGGGGCTGATGCGATAGCACCAGGTAGGCCCCATGCCAGGCAAGCGCGGCTTGGCATCGACCTCTCGGCCCTTGTCCGGCTTGAGGCAGCCGTGCTGCAGCAGCACCTTGCACACTGCCTTGTGGTCAAAGCCCCGGCAGATCTCGGTGCGGAACACTTCGGGCAGCACAAAGTACTCAATGCGGGTCTGCTCGCCATCAATAGCCGTCAGCTCGTCGTATATCTCTTTGTCGGCGCGCGGCGTGTAGACCGTCTTCTGCACCTTGATGGGCTGCCCCTCTTCATCAATCAGGCGACGGAATCCGGCCCGCATCAGCGTCTTGGCATTGTGGTCATCCATGGCCCTGTGCCACCAGGTAAAGCGCCCCTCGCCGTGCGCCTCCAGGAAGCCGCGCACCTGGCGCAGCATGGCCTTGACCTCACCATTACCTGCACCACCACGGGCCTGCAACCAGGCATCAAAGCAGGCCTTCGCCGCGTCCTCGCTTTCGCCTTCATCCCAGCCCGTCAGGCCCGCCTCGGTTGCCAATGCACCCGCCACGCCCACCAGGGCAAAGCGCGCGGCCACGCGGGCCACCTGACCGCTGGCACCGCCTGGCACCCAGGCCCCAGCCAGCACGGTCACAGCATCACGCACACGCCGGGACAAGGTATCTGCACACTGCGCAGCCCACTGCAAAAAGGCATGCCCCACCGCGCCATGACAAAGCCCCGCCTCACGCGCCAAATGGGAAGAGAATGCAGCCCCATCACCCAGGCCATGCAGGCGCTCAAACGCCCCCATACCAGCGCCAGCATCAGCGGGAATATCGGCCATGCGTACCTCTTGCCCGGTGCGCGTGCGCTTGCCGCCCTCGGCCATGTGGTCAGCGAGGCCCCGCTCACCCGCACTCAAAAACAGCAGGCGCCAGGAAAGGCGCGAGCGTGCGGCCCCATTGCGTGTGGCGCGCGCCTTGCTTTGTTCATTGGCCAGCATGTAGGCGCACTCGCCCGCCACCTTGCCCTCTACCTGTGCCAGCTCGTCCAAGATCAGCAGGCTATCGCAGTGCTGAGCAGCAATGGCCTCCAGCGCGTTGTCCGTGGTTCGCCAGCGCTGCATATAGCTGGGCCCACCGTACACGCTGGCAGCCAGGCGCAGCGCCGTGGTCTTGCCGCAAGAGCTATCGCCCCGCAAGTGAAACCCGCCGCTCTCCATGCCCGCAGGGCGCAGCAGTGGCCCGGCAAAGGCGCAGGACACCGCAAACACCATGCGGCTATTGCCAGCACACAGGCGGCCTATGCGGTCTGTCCAGTCTTGCGCATCACGCTTGATGCGGAACGTATTTTCCATCTGGTTTTCAGACTGGAACACGATGCGCTCGGCATCATCGCCAATGGTTTCATGCGGCAGCACAAAGGCGCGGCCATGCCAGCCTATGCGGTCTGTGCAACTGGCGAACTCTTCGGGCTTGCGCGTCTGTATGTACTCGGTCAGCCGGTTGCGCGCTGCTGGCGCTGTGGCAATGCGCAGACCCATATTCAGCAGCGCGGCGCGGTACTCGCCACCATCACCGCTCAACATGCGCGCGGGCATCGCCCACTGCTTGGGTACGCCCAGCGGGTCAGCAAAGGTCAGCAGATAACCCCACCCTGCGCCCTCTTGGTTGCGCGTCAAAGCCTCCACATGCAGCGCAGAGCACAGCCACAGCGGGCGGGCCGGGTTGCCGTCCTTGTCACGACCATGAAACCACACACCGCCGTCATCCAGGGTAAAAGGGTCATCCCATACAGGCTCATCATCTGGAGCGCTTGACGCCCCCTTGCGCTTGCCACCGCGACCGCCACCATTGCCGCCACCATTGCCGCCGCCAGAACCACCAGCACCAGAAGAAAGCAGGCCAGCGCCGCCACCTTGACCAGCGCCAGCATCATTGCCGCCCGTCTTGGCATGCAATGCATCAATGGCTTGCTGTACACACGTCTGCACGGCCTCCAGGCCTTGCGCCTGGTGCATATCGTTGAAGTCTTTGCCGCGATCAGGCAGCTCAACAGGAAACACGGCCACGCCACCCACAGCGCGCGCCACGGCTTCGGCCTTGTCGCGGCCAGGGTTGCGGCCTGTGCGGGCCTGCGTGCCCGTATCGTCATCACCGCACACCACCACCAGCGCGCCCGCGTGCAGGGCCCGCAGGGCCTTGGCTACATGCATCAGGTTGCCCGCGTCAAACGCAACCACCACCGGCCAGCCCGTCGCCATGTGCAAGCTGGCCGCAGTGGCATAACCCTCTGCCACCAGCACCACCGCAGCGCCAGCCAGATCACCCAGCACATGCCACAGGCCCGACTTGCGCCCGCCCTTACCCAGGAACTTGTCCGTACCCCTGGCAGGCTTGACCGGCGCAATACGCTGCACATTCCACAGCCTGCCATCACCATCGCGCAGCGGCACCAACAGCCAGCCATCAGCCCCGTAGCGCACGCCAAAGCCTTGCACGCCCTTGCGCTCCAGGTAAGCGCTGGAGCCGGTTTCGCTGGCACTGGCCCACTGTGCTGCAGCCTCAACCGCTGCAGCCTCTTGCGTGGCCTGTATCGCCGCGTCCTCGGCCTGCTGGCGCAGCTTGCGTTCATTCTCCTGGCGCTGACGCTCTGCATCGCTAACAGGCTTAGAGTCTTTCCCCTGGCGCGGCAGCTTGAAGCCGTGCCGCTTGGCCAGGTAGAGCAAAGTAGACACACCCACACCGCCCCCAGCCTTGATGCTGCGCCAGGTGCTGCCCACAGCACCAGCATCAAAGCCGCCACCGCTGGCCGCGCTCCAATCACTAAAGAGCTGCAAGCCCGTGTCGTCGGGATACTCGCTCTTGATGGCCATGCCCACACGCGCCCACTCATCGCGCGGCAGGTTCGCTGGCACAAAGCTCAAGGCATTGCGCAGCAGCTCGGGGGTGATGGTGGTCTAGATCATTGGATACGCGGCCTCATGTCTTCGGGCCTGAACAGCTGAAAGTCCGAACGCAGCACGCCTGGCTGCCAGGGCTCGGACATGGCCAGCATCTGCTTGCTGACCTGGGAATACACCGTCACCACGCCCTGCACGCTCAGACTGGTGCGCAAGCGTGTACCGTGTGGTGACGTAAATGGACTACTGAGCACCGGCCTCTCTCTAGCCTTACTGGTGAACAGCTCGACCAGATCCGGCCTCAGCCTCTGCAGATCTAAGGCAAGTAGGTCGGCAATCAACTTGCCGCTGCCTATCTCCAGTACCTGCACCGTGCCTGGCCAGAAGAGCAGCGCCTGTTCCAGCGAATTGCGCCTGCGTTGCACCGCCATCAGCAAGCCCCCCTTGCGCATGGCTTCTTCCTGCAAGGCCCTGACACCCCAACGCAAGCGCTGCGCTGCATGCTCTCTTGCCTCAGCCTGTGCCTTGCCCATGACATCGTTTTCGGTCGTAGCTTGTGCAGCTGTGCTCGGGTTGCAGTTCATGTTCTTCATGCCTTTCCTCACACCATCTGCTGGCCTTGAATGCGCGCCTGTACCCAAGTCAGCACCGCAGTCTCTGGCCAGGCCACCATGCGCGATGTGATGCGAACGCAAGGAGGAAACTTGCCCTCCTTCATCAGCTTGTAGATGGTGCTTTTCTTGCAGCCGGTCACCTCTTCAACAACAGGCAGACGAATCAAGCGCTCTTTCGCGTTACTGCTTTGCATGTGGACTCCTATGCGTCTTAATGGAACAAAAGGAGCATCCCGAAATCACCGTCTCAATTCACGGAAAACTGAGACGATTTTTAGTGCGTCATGGACTCTGTGCACTTCTACGGATGCATGCGTACATGCTCCGAAAAATGCAGTCTCATTTCATGCCGAGAAATGAGACTATTTGCACGGCTGGCGCAGCCCTAGCATTCAGAGCAATTAGCACCAGAAAATAGGCGCAGGTATGGCTATGCACTCAGTGCACCTGCACCACAAATGCGCACGCTACTTTTTTGCGCTCAACATACTTCCCGAATGAGCATCAGCACAGGCCACCAACTCAGCGGCTACAGCACGCGCCTGCTCAGGAGTGAACGTCATCAAGGATTGATAGGAAGCAAGAGCGGCAGAGTAGAACAAGCCCAGTTCCACTAGACCAGTACTGCGCGCTGCGTTGACGGTCAGATAACGCCCGCCTGACAAGGCAGCCTCAGAGCTGACCACGTAGCGCGAATGCGCGCCCATGCGCCGGGTGAAGGCGATGCTGCTCATGCTGCACCTCCTGCGTCCGCAAAGTCCTTGCCGCAGTGCCAGCGCCACGCACTGCCCAGGATCGGACAATCTGCAGCTTCATCAGCCAAGCCACCAACGCTCTGCGCAAGCGACTGTGCAGCGTTGACCAACTGCGAGCGCACCCATTCATCTTCCAGCGTTTGCGCAACCATCAGCAGGCCGTTCAATGCAGACATGTGACCTGCAATGCTTCGCAGAACCATGAGTAACTGTGCTTGGCTGTAGCCATCACGGCCATTGTTTTGCATTGCCATGGCTCAGCCCTCCATGCTCAAGGACAAGCCACGCAGCGCGGCCAGGGCCTGCACAGCCTTGCGGCGCGCGCCGGGCACATTGGCTGCTGGCTGGCGCAGGTAGAACACTGCCATGCTCAGCGCGTTATGCGCATCAGCATGCAGCTGGATTGGGTCGGGGGTAATACCCATAGCGGGCAGAGACTGGCGTGCTGCACCAGAAGGCAGAGGGCTGGCCAGGGGACGAGATACGGTGTTCATGGTTCCGTGCTCCTTGCTGAGACTTGAACCACCTGCACCGCGTTTTGAAGCACGAGACAGGTGGACGGGATGTTCAAAACACGTAGCAAGACGTGCGGGCGTCCTTACGGATAGCCCCATCCCGCCCGTAACCATGAGGATGGGAGCGAACGCCCACAGCCTAAGTATTCAGACGTGACAAAGCCTCGCTATCGGGGAGGCTGCACCGCTCACTACAGGTGTTTTGAAGCACCAGCCCCGGGACAGGGGGCTACGTAATTGTGCCATGAAATCACATTTCAAAGCGTAGTTTCTTACTACTAGTTTTTTTGTAATGATTTTTCTTTTGTGTGTTGCTATTATATATATTCTATTTAACTAAAAATTTATAATTCATGGAACCGAATCAAACAAGTAAAACCCAATTTAATTGGAAATCAATTGGTGATATTAAGACTCCATATAATGATGCCATAAATTATCGAGGTAGGAGTGAGAAGGAATTCTTTCAGAAAATTTTTTTAAGAACAGATGAACTCAATAGCTTAAAAAATCCTTCTGTTTACTACATTATCGGAGAAAAAGGCTCTGGTAAGACTGCATACGCTGTTTACTACGAAAACAATCCACCCAACGGATATAAGTCTCAGCTCACAACCATGACTGAAACTCAATATTTGAGATTTATCAATCTAAAAAAGCAGGGAAAATTAGTTATTAGCGATTATGCTAATATATGGCGATCAATGCTCTTATTTATGATGGGCAGCATGATTGTGGAAAAATCAAAAGGCCCTATGCATTATCTCACCGGGAAATTTTCCAAGGTGGAAGCCGCAGTAAAAAAATGGTCCTCAAAAGCCATGAATCCAGAGATTGAGAGCGCATTTGAAGCGATTACATCTGAAGCAATCAAAACGACCATAAAAGCACCGACTGTGGGGGAAGCTAGTGCGGACCTGGAAAATAAGCAAACGGCTAAAGATGTTATCTTGCGGCATCACCTGCTAGAGACAGAGTCGACATTCAAAGAGGCTATTTCCTCACTGAAGCTTTCTGAAAATCATATTTTGTTCATTGACGGAATAGATTTTAGACCTGAGAATGTAAATTATAATGAGTATATCAATTGCATTAAAGGTCTAGGTGAAGCTGCTTGGCAGCTAAATACCGAGTATTTTAATAATATTCGCGACTCCAAAGGTCGATTGAAAATCGTATTACTCATTCGCCCAGATGTTTTTCACGTACTGAATCTTTATAATTCAAATTCAAGATTGCAAGACAATTGCATTTTTCTGGATTGGTCCACAACAGAGAAAGAGTATCAAAATTCACCTCTTTATACTTTGAGCAATAAATTTTTCGCAGTACAGCAAGCAAAGGGAAATTCAGAAGATGCATGGCATCATTATTATGAAGAAGATACCAGCCCAGGATACAGCTTCAAAAAATTACTTAAAACATCATTTCAAAAACCAAGAGACATACTAACTTTCATTAGAATATCAAAAACACATGCAGGGAAAAAAGGTAAATTAAAAAATATTAAATTTGATCCGTATTTCGTAGACGACATCGCATTAGGTCGAGATTATTCAGATTATCTTTTGGGTGAAGTGAGAAATTATGCAGCCTTCTACATGACTCAAGATGATTTTTCCAAGTACCTAAAAATATTCCAGTATCTAAATGGTAGCTCAAAGTTTGACATGAGCGAATTTAGAATAGCTTTTGATAAATTCAAGAGATGGGCTGAAGGAGAGAAATTCAGTGCAACAATATATTTAAGGGATGCAGAGTCATTACTTCAGCTACTCTATGATGTAAATTTAATTGGTTACTCCGAAGAGTTGGATGGTGCAAATGAGACTTTCTTTCATTGGTCGTACAGAGAGCGATCAGCAAACAATATTGCACCAAAAGTTAAAATATCCGGAAGATTAATGCTAAATCCAGGAGTATCTAAAGCTATTGATATTGGAAAGAAATTTACTAAGCAAAACGAATCTTCTGACCAAACAAGAGCAAGACACTTTCAGCACCGAGTGAATAGGGGCAAGAAAAAACAAAGGTAGTCATCGATACCTCTGTTCCCACCATATTCCCATTTGTTCCCACGGTTTTTGCAGGAACGGTCCCGAAGCAAATTGCGTTGTAACAAAGTGACACTTCTTGGTTAGCAGACGCAAAAATCCGCCTTGGCGAGCGACTGCTCGTCGGTCTCTCGTGTCGGGTGCGGTTAGCCCCTGGCCTGCTGGGGCATGGCCAGCGTCTGCCCCGCTCTACGGGCATCCAGGTAGCCGGCCCACCATTGCATGAGCTGGGTGCGCTCTGCCATATAGGTGCTGCGGTGGTAGGCGGCCCGCACCTGGTTGCGCTCTTTGTGGGCCAGTTGCCGCTCGATAACGTCGGGGCGCCAGCCTGCCTCGTTGGCCACAGTCGAGAACAAGGTCCGAAAGCCGTGGGCCGTGGCCAGGTACTTGTAGCCCATGCGAGCCATGGCCGAGTTGAAGGTGTTCTCGCTCAGCGGCTTGGTGCTGTAGAACGGGCTGGGAACGACCAGCTCCAGCCGTTCGGAGATGAGCCGCATCTGCTGCAACACAACCACGGCCTACCGCGAAAGGACCATCCAGTTCGGCTCGCTTTAAGCCCCAATCAACCCGCCACAAAAATGGGGCACCAGGGAAATGCCTTTCGCGTGCATTTCCCGCACTGTCCACCCACATACATCACCGTGCCGCCCAGTGCCAGCACGGGCCAGCCAGGCCCAGGCGCGCGGCCTGGCCTCAGCCCCCACCGCCCCGGCTTTGCCACGCCCTTTTCTGGAGCCGCGCTGCACTTCCCAAAACAGCGCGGCAAAGACTTTGGGGACAGCTCTACACAGGTAAAAGAGAGAGAGAGAAAAGAACATCAATATTTCATATTAAGAAATATTTCTCTTTTGTCCCCAAAACGTCCCCACTTTGACCCCAAAACGTCCCCAAACTATTTGATAGCGCTAAATCATTTATTCATCAGTGTTTCAAGCCTATAGCCTTTTCAGAAAACGCCGTGTCCCCATGTCCCCACGGAAAATCATCTCCTACGCGAGTTAGTTTGCCTTTCGGACCGCGCCGCCGCCTGGCATGCGGGCACAATCAGCCGCCTCGGTGGGCGGCTGGTGGAGTGAGTGCAGCCGTATGGCTGACGCTGCGGCCCGGGTCTGACCTGGCCGGACTATCCGGCGCGCTGACGCTGGTGCAGCACCTTGCCGGTTTTGCAGCCCTCCAGATAGTCGGCCCACCACTGCAGCAGCTTGGTGCGCTCGGCCATGTAAGTGCTGCGATGGTAGGCGGCCCGCACTTCGTTGCGTTCCTTGTGGGCCAACTGGCGCTCAATCACATCAGGCCGCCAGCCGGTTTCATTGGCCACGGTAGAGAACAGCGCCCGAAAGCCGTGGGCCGTGGCCAGGTTCTTGTAGCCCATGCGAGCCATGGCTGAATTGAAGGTGTTCTCGCTCAGGGGCTTGCTGGGATAGTACGGGCTGGGAAAGATCAGCTCACGCCCGCCGCTCAGGGTCTGCATGGACTGCAGCAGCTCCAGGGACTGGCGGGACAGCGGCACGCGGTGCTCGCTGCGCATCTTCATGCGCTCGGCGGGGATCGTCCACATGGCTGCATCCATGTCCACTTCACTCCAGCGCGCGCCGCGCACCTCGCCGGGGCGCGTGGCGGTCAGCATCAGCAGGCGCAGGGCATGCACGGTGTGGGGGTCGCCGTCGTAGGCATCCAGTTGCGCCAGGAAGGCGGGCAGCTCTTTCGCATCAAGTGCCGCACGGTGCTGCACTTCGCGGGGCTTGAGGATTTCGGACTGCACCAGGTCAAGCATGGGGTTGCTGTCCAACCGTCTATGGATAACCGCCCAACGAAAGATGGCCTTGACCCGCTGCAGCACGCGGCCCGCTTGGTCACCCGCGCCCCGGGCCTCGATAGCCTTGATAGCGGTCATCACCTCCAGCGGCTTGACGCTGGCCAGTGGCCGCGCGCCCATGGTCTTGAGAATGTCAGCCTCCAGTGAAGCCCGGATTCGCTCACGAGTTTCAGGCGTCCATCGTGCTGCCTGGTGCTCCATCCATTCCCCAGCCACGGCCCGGAAGGTGTTCACGGCCTCATGCACGGCCTTGGCTTTGGCCGTTTTACGCAGCTCGCTTGGATCATCCCCCGACTGGATAGCCTGGCGCGCCTGGCTGGCCTGCTCTCGCGCATCCTTCAAGCCCACTGTTGGATAGACACCCAGCGCCAGCCGCTTTTCTTTTCCGGCAATGCGGTACTTCAAGCGCCAGTAGCGGCCACCGGCTGCAGTCAGTTCCAGATACAGGCCACCGCCATCAAAGTGTTTGCCGGGTTCGGACAGGGTTCGCAGCTTGGCATCAGTCAACTTCATGGGGGGTATCCTCGACAGTCTGGGGGCACATTTGGGGGCACATTTTGACTTTTTCAGACTACACCCCAGTATTCATGCGGGTTTCAAGGCAGAGTGTGAGTGCGGCCCCGGCACCATATACAAAAAGCCGTTAAGTCTCAAAGACTTAACGGCTTTTTTCTTTGCCGCAATGGTCCCCTCGCAATTTGCGATTTGGCGCATCTCAAAAAAACGATTAGCGCAAAAACCATGCGACGACATCCGAAAGCATGCCTGTGTCCTCCCGCTTGCATGGCGAGATGGCAGCTCTCGCTTTGGGCAGAGGCGCGGACCTCAAGCCCCAGCCAACAAGGCGTCAGTCGACCTGGCATCCCGCACGCCTCGTAATTTCCCGCATACAAAAAAATCACCCAAATACCGTGTATCCCGTGCATTAGCGCAGGTTCGCGATATGCCGACCAGCTCGTAATTTGCACCCACGAAGCAGGCAGGCGCGGCGGGAACGTCATGTCCCTCCGAATGGTAAAAGTAGATCAAAATACGTATGGAATACAAATCGTTCGTATTTGACAGCAATGTCAGAGCCACTCCTACATTGGACATAGCTATCAGAACTTAATACTTATTGCATTAATTAACGCTAGCTCATCCACCCAGCACACGAGCTCAAGAAACCATATGTCTACGGATAGCACGTCACGCTTCACGAAGAATGTCATCCCTGTGGATGAGGTTCTGACACGGACTGGGTTATCAAGATCGATGCTCTACAAGCTGTTGCGCAAGGACAAGTTTCCTCATCCCACACCGATGAGCAACAGAGCCATTGGCTGGTTTGAAACGGATGTCGAAAGCTGGCTGCAGGCGAGCAAAGCAATTCGCCAAGCGAACCTGGTTCTACCTGTCGTCTACATGGCGGGAAAAATGGGGGCAGCTTTAGACAATGAGAACCCGGGCAGAGAGTTTTCCTGTTGGCGAATCTTCGACGTATCCAGATCCAAGGCACTTGGTGATCTAGGGATCGAGAATTCAGATACCGATGTGCTGATCGCGCCGCCGGAAGAAATGCTATTTCACGGAACTCGTACGAGGTTCATGTATTCAGGTCCGTGGAAAGCGAGAAATGGCAGCCATGGATACATGCATGGCGCGAACTCTTACTCTCCCTCCAACCCACAAAGCGCAGCCTATCGCGGAGCTCTTCAAGGCATCTCACGGGCCGACGTTGTTGTCGCCTATCTCGAAGACCTGGAGGCTTTTGGAACGCTGGTTGAGATCGGCTATGCAAGAGCGGGCAATAAGAGAGTGATCGTGATTACTGCACCTGCCCTCAAGAAGCAGCGACGAGACCAAGACTGGGACCATGGCATCTGGTTCGCTATTCGGGCGGCTGATAGACACATCGAACTACCAGACCATCCTGGCTCCAACCAGAGCGACCTCTGGCGATCAGCACATGCGCATGCAGCATCGGTCATTTCGGAGTGGTATCCCCATTCATTGACTCCCCCTCCTAGTGCCGCCGAATAGAGTGCAGTGGTCAGCTCAGATTTACTTCATAAGGAGGCCGCCTCACGATCTCCCGTCCCGCCCACTCGTTGAATGTCTCGAACAGCTATTGCAACAGGGCAACCTCATTCTTGTCACCGGCAATGAAGAGGCTGGCAAACGAATCCGCGCCATTCCTATGTGCGACATGCGCAACTTCGCGGCCGACCCATCCATGACATCGATGAAGCGTCAAAGCTGCTGGATCGCAGCCATGGGAAAGCAGCACGCAAGCTTTGTCCAACAAGGACCACATGCTTGAAAGTGACCAGGTAAAAGCTCCTTCCACCTCATGAAAGAAATTTCTCTATCAAGAAACCTGCAAAAAATATTTCAGACTCAAATATCATTTCAATATGAGATTTCAGACAGAGTATTTTTACATTTAAGACCTAGAACACACTTAACAACAGTATTCAAATAATTCCCATCAATATTGCACATCTGACGGCTTGCGCCCTGGTTCTTACTTGCATTTTTCCGTAAATATTTTTTATATGCGTTGACACAGTCAAAGGGCTTATTTGCAAGTAGGACGCAACCTCGAGAGAGCTTTTTCCTTGGGCTATCAATTTCAATATTTCCACTTCTCTTTCAGTCAGAGACTCAAAGCTCTTGTGTTTGAAGATACTTTCCTCATGAAAATTGGCCTTGAATATTTTTGGAATGATTTTCTTCGCCACTACTGGAGATATAGCGGCTCCACCATTCGCAACTTCCAGCACAGCTTGCGAGTAGCTTCCAAACCATGAGTTCTTCACTAGGTACCCAACAGCGCCTCTTTTAAGAGCATTCATGGCCGCGTCGTCGTTTTCACTTGCAGAAATTGCAATGCTCAGCACGTCAGGCCTCTTTAGCTGGATCGATTCCAGCAACTCGGTTCCTTGGCCTTCACCAAGAGACAGGTCAATGAGGAGCACATCGAACTCTTGCAAAAAGATGTTCTTACGAGCATCTCTGTAACTGGAGGCCTGCCCTACCAGAAGAGTGCGCGGGTCACGCATGAGCTCCTGCGAGATCACATTCCTGACATGGCTGTCTTCGTCAACCAGAAAGACTCGCACAGGCTGGTTCTGCTGACCCTTCATGTCGGACGGCCACATGCGCCCAAAGACAGTAGATGTGACTTCTGCACTGCCTGCATCATCAAACCGTGAGCTCATAAATGCGTCGGATAGATACATGTGACACTCCATTTGATGAGTCGATTTCTTGGGAATCTCGCGAAAAAATAGAATTCCTCCCATTGAAAATCCACAAAAAACAAATAAAGAAAAATAAGGTTTAAATTTTTACAAATTAATACTTGAATACAAGGTATTAACTTAATCTCATCACAAAAATAGATGTAAACCCTTTATTTTTGAAACAATGGGCATATAAAATAAAAAGAAATATAGATTACATTTTTTAGCATTGTAAGAATTTTCCAACAAGCACTATTCTTTCAATAGCACATCATCCACAATCCACAACAAATCAATCATTTTTTTCATCATTTTAAATTCTTCAGAAAATATCTTTGAATGGGGTATTACTGTTTCTCCGTCGTTTTCTGAAACTGCCCTCACCGAAAGCAGTTTTGGAACGTAACAAAGCACTCCAGAACTTGTTGACGGTTAACACTGGCCTTTGCGAACCAGCATCGGTCTCTCGCTCACACACTCTCAGTTGTCTGGGAACTCGCTATTCAAAGGAATGATCATGAAAAAGTCTCTGATTGCCATGGCGGTTATTGCGTTGGCTGGTGTTGCATCTGCTGCTGTGAGCAGCTCAAGCATTGCAGCCACAAACACGACGTCGAGCGCATCGTCTGCCACGCTGTCGGGTGCGGCCAGCTCGGGCAACGGAAGTGCGCTGAGCATGAATAGTGCAACCTCCGGTGCAACGTCGAATGCAAACGCTGCTGGCGGCGCTATCGGCGCAGGCGGTTTTGGCATCGGTGGGGCAGCTGTCGGCGGTAGCGCAACTACTTTCGGTAATGTGAAGAGCCTTTCCGCAACCACCGGCAACGGTGTTGCAGGCGGCGTAGCGGCTACCAATGCCAATGCGGGCTCGACTGCTGCTGCCGGCTATAACGCAGGACCCGTCAGTGGCACGGCCTTCGGCGGCGCCTCTTCTCAGACCGCGAATGTTGCTGCAACTGGCGCCGGCCCTGGCGGCGGCTTGGCTTACATCAACAACAATGCTGGCACCACCTCTGGCTACAACGCCACATCGGGAGCCGTTTCCTCACCTTGGGGCTCGCTGACCAATACCACATCGAACGCAGGCTCTGTGGGTACCGTCCATCAGAATGCCGGCTCCTGGGGTAACGCCGGCTACTTCTCCAACGGTGGTGGCACCTCCGGTACTGCTGGTGCAGGCTCTACTGCCAATGCCAACTAAGGCAGCTGTCCCAAGATAGTTGTGTTTGTCCCGGGTCTGGCTGCCTGGCCGGGCTCGGGCAACGTAGGAGCAAAGCATGAAATTCTCAATAGCTCTGTTAAGTCTTTGCGTTCCTTTGTGCAGTTATGCGCAAAGTGCCGACAGCAGCGCGCAAAGCTCCTCTAGCTCCTCTTCCGTGGGGGCGCAACAGAATCAGTCGGTCACCATTGTCAATCCGGTCGTTGCCCCGGCGGAAAGTCGATCTGTATCCACGATGGACAGCAGATCCACTTCAACCTCCGATCAAAACATCACAACGAACGGCACGACCACCCAGAACCTGAACAGCACTGTGTCCGGGACGTCCAAGAATATTGTGGAGTACACAGGTACTTACACCATGAAGAACGTTCCCAGCGTGAACGGCCCCAATCTCACGACCAGCAATGACACCTGCATGGGCAGCAGCAGCGGCAGTGCCAACGGCCCTGGCTTTGGCGTGAGCTTCGGCACAACCTGGACGGACGAGCATTGCAAACGCCTGAAAATGAGCCGTGAGCTCTGGAACAAGGGCATGAAGGCAGCCTCGCTGGCAATGGACTGCATGGATCCCGCCGCTCGCGTGGCACTGGAGATCACGGGTTCGAAATGCCCGCAATCCATGACTGCAGATGAGCGCCGGAACAACTACGGGCCGGATGCTTCGGCACAAGGTAGCCCCACTCCCGCTTCAGCTCCCACAGAGGTTCAGTCAAGTTTGACACCTGAAGTCACTCGCCCCTCGCTTGTAACATCTGTGATGGATGACCCACGTACAGCACAGCTGTACGACAATTAGTGGGCGTGATTCCTAATCTAGGAGGCCGCTATGGGCAAGACTCTAGCTCTTTTAGCGATTGCACTGTGTTGCGCTTCGTCTTTGGCTGCACCCGACTCCAGGGCCATCAATGAACCGTTGAGCATTCAACGCCAGATCTTCGGAAGTGGCGAGCAAGGTGCAGTAGGCTCGCAGCAAGCAGAGCCGGTGGGCGACTATGGCGTCTGGCATGTGCCGCAGTACCTGCCTGGCTATCCGACTGCAGCAACGATATGGCCCCGCGCTATCCCTGTGAAATGCAAGGACAGGCAGTGCGAAGGCTATGTGATTACCCCGCAGATGGGGCCAGGTGAGTACCTGTTCTTCGTGCCTACAAGCGAATAGACTGGTCAAAGGCATAACAGGACGGCAGCACTCCTTTGGTGCTGACAGCAACTCACCTAACAAGGGCGGGCTTCAACCCGCCCTTGTTGATTTGTGCTCTGCAAATATGCAGCCACTCAACACTGATAACGACTTCAAGCGAAGTACCTGCAGACAAATCGATCCAGCCTCGACCCCATGTCGACATCATGGGCGCAACGCGTTTTTTTGCCAAAGGAACGCCACGACAAATTTTTGCGCCTGAATTTCGAATACAATCCGCATCCCTCCAGGGTGAGTGGAGGGAGTTGAAATCCCCGCAGCAGGGTGCTCCGGTCCAATCCGGCACTACATACCCAAGCCGAGAAGGCTGCTTCACTGCCATCCAGCCTTCCGTTCTCCACGCGAAAAGCCGGCGCATCAATTACGCCACAGCCCCATGCCTTTCCCTTGCCGGAATAAGGCAGGATCTCTCTTGCCCGCTCATCTTTTCGAAGTTGCACCGCCACTGTGCATAACTTTGCGCAATCTGGTGCGGATCCATGCCTTGCAATGCCATGCCAGGCACTGACAGCATCGTCCATCTGGCAAACATCCATTCGCTTCAAGCCTATGGCACATAGCAGGTCACCAGGGGCATTTCTCTCTGAAAAATGCCTTTTGAACACCGCTGCACTTGTACTGTCAACGAGATCCATTGCTGTCAATCAGAGCAACCCAGGCTTGAGTCAAGCCACAAAAAAGCGCTGTCCATGACAGCGCTTTTTTTCCACAGATCATGTGGACATGACTGTGGATATTCAGTGAAATCCTGGTGATAACAGCACACAAGCCCTTGTACTTGCGGGCTGAAAGGTAGGTTGCCTCCAAATCAGGCAATTGCAATACAAGGGTTAACCCTTTGCCCCATTCAGAGCTGGCGCCGAATCACCATACGCCCCGACTCGGTGATATGCCAGTGCTTTTCTGCATCCTGCTCCACCAGCCCCCGCTCCAGCAGGCGCTTGGAGAGATACTCCTTGGCGGCCGACCACAGAGAGACATCCTCGCCCAGCTCCAGCTTCTTGAGCGTTTCCAATTCATCGACCGTAGGTTCATACACAGGTGCGCGATAGACTGCGGTTTGCATGGTGACTTCTCCTAAGCTCGTGCGATGACTGGCCGCTTCGGCTCCGAAGCGCCTGAGAGCCAAGATAAACCTGTCATCCGCGACACGCAATAGTTACCCGCCTGCTTTACCTTTATTCACCCAAGCCATACCCCACCCTCACAGACCTGGCAGCCTGACAACAGGCTGCCAACTCATTATTCAGGAGCTGACCACCTTTATGCTGTATGCGCTTGCTGTACTTTTCGCCTTTCAGCTATTGGGGGAGTTCCTGGCCCGCGTCACGGGCCTGCCCCTGCCCGGCGCGCTGATCGGCATCCTGCTTTTGCTGCTGGGCCTTCTGTTTTACAAACGCCTACCCAAGACACTGGAAGATACTGCTCAGGTTCTGTTGCAGAACATGATGCTGCTTTTCATCCCCGTCATTGCAGGCGTGATGCTGGAATTCGACCACCTGCGCCGGGAATGGCTGCCGTTTGTGCTGGCCTGCATTGCCGGAGCTGCCATCACATTCACCGCAACCGCCCTCACCTTCCGCTTCTGCCTGCAGCGCCAACGCACTCGCAAGCTGGATGACGAGTCCGCAGCAAAGCAGGAGCCCAGCGCATGAGCACACCCCTGCTTGAACGCCTGCACACCGCCTGGCTGAGCCTGGCCCAAGGCTCGCCCCTGCCCTGGCTGGTGCTGACCATGCTGGTCTATCTAGCGGCCATGGCCATCTACAGGAAAAGCGGCAACCGCCCCATGCTGATTCCGGTGTTTACCGGCGTGGTCGTCATCGTCGCGATTCTGTTGCTCACAGGCACGCCTTATGAAACCTATCGCAGCGGCGTATCCCTGCTGGGTCTGATGATAGGCCCGGCCACCGTGGCACTGGCCATCCCGCTCTACGCCCAGCGCGAGCGCATCCGTCAGTTGTGGTTGCCCATCAGCGTGGCGCTGCTGGTGGGCTGTCTGGTCGCTCTGTTTTCGGCGCTGGGCATTGCCTGGGCCTTTGGCGGCTCGCAAGCTACGCTGATCGCCGTGGCCCCCAAGTCGGCCACCATTCCCATCGCCCTGCCCATGGCCGAGCGTTTTGGAGGGACACCTTCGCTGGCCGCCGTGGCCGTGGCCATTACCGGCATCAGCGGCACCATGATGGCACCGCTGCTGTGCCGCGTCCTGCGTCTCAAGGATCCAGCGGTTCAAGGCTTTGCCATCGGACTTACGGCCCATGCGATTGGCACGGCACGCGCCATTCAGCTCAACCCCACGGCCGCTGCGTTCTCCGCTCTGGCCATGGGTTTGAACGGCGTGGCCACGGCTGTGCTGATGCCACTGGTGCTGGCCATTACCCCCTGGATTTAAAACAATAGCTGCTGGCGCTTGATGCATAACCGCTGGCAGCTATTTTTGATTAGGCTTGCGCTCGCTACGCCGGTAAGCTGCAAGCGCCCCCAGAATCAGCGCCATCCCCAGCCACTGCGCCGGCTGCGGCTTGGCACCAAACCAGAGCAGATCCACCAGCAAAGCCATGACGGGGTAGATAAAGGACAAGCCGGCGATCGCCTGCGCCTGCAGTCTTTGAAATGCCGTGTACATCAGTGTGTACATCCAGGCCGTGTGCACCAGGCCCAGCACCAGCACCGCAGCCCAGACCTTGGGACTGAAGAGTGCCTGGGCGCGCAGCTCCCACACCCAGGGCAGCAAGCTCAGTGCACCAAGCAGCATCTGCAGCATGGCTATCTGCGCCGGCGCAAGCCGCCTGAGCCGCTGGGTGGCCAAGGTGGCCAGGGCATAAAGACTGGCTGCCAGCAGTGCCAGCACAATGCCCAAGGATTGCCCTTGCGACGCCTGCTGGTCAGTCAGCCCGACCAGGCCGCTGCTCAAGCCCACGCCTACCAGCGCCAATACCAGCCAGGACAGCCGATTGAGCGGCAGAGGCTCGCCCTGCAGCAGAGCCGCCAGCAGCAACAGCAGGAAGGGCTGTACGTGATAGACCACCGTGGCAATGGCAATGCCGCTGTATTCATAGGCACGAAACAGGCACAGCCAATTGACGATGAGCGCCGCAGCCCCCAGCAGCAGCCAGCCGCTCTCGCGCCAGGTCGGCCTGGACCACTGGCCCGACCAAAGCACCCAGGCTGCCAGCCCGAGTCCGCCGAGCAGGCAACGCAACCACACCACCCACAGCACGGGCAGGCCGCTCTCCACCACCAGCAGGCCGATGGTTCCGGAAAGCGCCATGGCCAGCACCATGCGCCAGCTACCGCCGGCTGCTGCATTGGGCGGCGAGGTGGCGGCCAAAGCCGGCTTGGAAGCCAGCACTTGCAAAGAGGAAGATGTCTGGGAAGTCATGATGGCATGGTCCCTCAATCACCTCCAAGCATCAATACAGCGCTATTCCACTTACTATTACCCACAGATCAACAATCAAGCTGAACCATGAGCACAGAGCCCGGCCTGCTTCCTGAAATGCTGGTTTTCGCCAAGGTGGTAGAGCTGCGCAGCTTTGCCGCCGCCGCGCGGCAACTGGATCTGACCACCTCGGCCGTCAGCCGTAGCGTGGGCCGGCTCGAAGCCCATTGGGGCGTGCAGCTGCTGCATCGCACGACCCGCTCGCTGTCCCTGACCGAGCTCGGAGCCGAGGTCTATGCAGCCTGCAGCCAGCTGGCACAGACGGCCAGCGATATCCACGCCATTGCCGGCCATTACAGCGGCGTGCCGCGCGGCACGGTGCGACTGACGGCTCCAACCATCTTTGGGGAAATCTGGCTCAGTGCACAGCTGCCTGCGCTGCGCCGCCAATGGCCCGAGCTTGAGGTCGCCGTCAGCCTCAGCGACCAGATGCAGGATCTGGCGCAGCAAGGTCTGGATCTGGCCATCCGCCTGACCCGGCCCGAACAGTTACCACCGCATATGGTGGCGCGCGAGCTGCGCCAGGTGCGCTACATCGCCGTGGCCTCGCCGGCCTACCTCAGGGGTCTGATCAAGCCGCCCGAGCATCCACAGGAGCTGGGACGCGAGCATGGCGTGGCATGCATCACGCTGGGCTATGGCGACTTTCAGAGTCGGCTGCAATGGGTGCACGGCCCAATTCGCAGCCCAGAGGCTGTCGTGACCGAAGTCGCCGTTCACTCTCCTTTGTCCATGGACAGCAGCACCGGCATCATTAACTTGGCATTGCAGCATCAGGGCATAGGCCTGGTGGCAGACTTTGCGGCCCAGGCCGTGCTGAGCAGCGGTGCGCTGGTGCAGGTGCTGCCCGACTGGCAGCTGACGGGCAATTACGCGCCGCGCACCGCCTATGCACTGTATATGCCCTCGCGCCACCTGCCGCTCAAGGTGCGGGCGCTGATTGATCACCTAGTCGATGCCGGAAAGCATTAAACCCATGACTCAAACTGGCCCAATCGCAGCAGCCTGAAGGCCAGCCGCATCGACAGTCGCTGCGGCGGCCTGTGGCCAGAAAAGAGCGCGCACTTCAGCGCTGGCATAGGGCAGGATCAGCGCAATCCCGCTCAACATGCCGCCCGCATCGGCGGCAGCGCTGCCCAGACCCGATTGCAAGACAGGGCCGGTAAAACAGGACAACAGCAAGCCGGCTAGCGTCGAGCTCACAGCCAGACTCGGCGCCCAGCTCCTGAAGCGCAGTTGCCCGTAAAAAGAAGCCAGCGTAGTCACAACCACCACCGCCATGGCCAGCAATACTCCGGGCGGATAGCGCTTGATGCCGCCGAATTGCACCATGCTGTCATGCACCGACTTCAGACTCGCGGGGATCAGCGGGAAAAAGGCGTCCAGGCACAGGCCCGCCAAAGGAATTGCCGAGGAGGCAAGAACAATGGCCCGGTATGTCGACTTCTTCAATTCCCTCTCCCTCGATGTTTACCGGGCATCGTATCGGGATATCCCCATTCGCCCGCTACAAGCTTGTGGACAAATCCCGCCACTCAGCGGGATAAGCGCATCAAGCCATTGTTCTGCAAAGACTTTTCAATATCTGCTTGATTTTTAAGCAAATCACACTATACGGCTCTTAAAGCCTACAAACTCCGCATTTCATAGCAGCTCACGCCTACCAAAATTGGGCTGTAGCCCAGTTTTCCCCACTAAATCACTACAAGCTTGTGGACAAGCCGGAGCAAGCACTTGAATAAGCGACTTAACCCCTTGTCACATTAGAAAAAATGGGGTGCTGATTATTTTTTAATCAGCACCCCGTTCATGCACTAAAACTCAGTCACTCAGCGCAGCGGCCCTTGCCAGTCTCCCAGGCGGTAGGCACTGTCCCAGAACATCCATTCCAGCCGGGCCGCATCCTTATAGGCCGCATGCATGGCCGCGCGCGTGGCCTCGGTGGCCTCCTCGGCCAGGCGATCCACCGTGGCGCAGACGCCGCGCACGGCCGCGTGGAATTCCTCGCTGGCATAGGTGTCCACCCAGGCCTGATACGGATTGTCCTTGGCCGAGCGCGCATGAATGTCGCGCCCCACCTCGGCATAGATCCAGAAGCAGGGCAGCAGCGCGGCCACGGCCACCGGGTAAGTGGCGCTCCATGCCGTGGCCAGCAGATAGCTGGTGTAGTGATGGCAGGCCGGTGTCAGCGGAGTGGCTGCAAACTGCTCGGGCGTCACGCCGAAGTCACGCATGAAGCCGCCATGCAGAGCGCGCTCCACCACCACGGCCTCATTGGCGGCATTGGCAAACTGCACCACGCCTTCGGCGTTATCGGATTTCGCCGCCGTCACGGCCAGCGCGCGGCCATAGGCGACGAGGTAGTGCGCATCCTGAATCATGTAGTGGCGAAAGCGCTCCCGGCTCAGCGTGCCGGCAGCCAGCTCCTGGTTGAAGGGCAGCTCCAGGGTACTTTGAAACAGTGCCTGGTTGGCGTTCCACAGACTTTGGCTGAAAGACATGATTCGACTCTCCACTGCAAGAATTCATAGCAGCCAGCGCTTTACTGGCCGGGCAAGCAATCATTCTTGCCTAGATACCTGCATCGAAGGCCCAAAGCCCGGCGGCCATGCGGTCAAAGCTGTATTTCAAGGATGGCGCTCTGGCTTGCGTCCTGCGGCCTCCTGTGCCTTGTGCTGCAACCACTGGCTGAACACGCGTAGCGCTGGCGACGGTTGTGCCTCGGCCGCCAGCTCGGGCGTGACCAGGTAATAGGCGCGGTTACCGCGCAGCGGCTGGGGACAGGCGACGATGAGATCGCCGCGCGCAATCTCCTGCTCGATCAGCATGGGCGGGATCAGGGCTACGCCTAGACCCTGGCTGGCAGCCACGGCCAGCATGGAAAACAGTTCGAGCCGCATGCCGTCGAGCGCCCGCGGCGCATCGACATGCATCGCGTCGAACCACTGGCGCCAGCCCTGGGGACGCGTGCTTTGCTGCAGCAGCGGCAGGCGCGCAATCACCTCGGGGCCGACCGGCAGCCAGGCACGGCCTGGATCACGCTGCTGGGCCGTGGCCAGCAGTTGCGGGCTGCACACGGGCACGACCTCTTCGTCCATCAGCCACTGCGCCTGCACGCCGGGCCAGCGGACCACCTGCTCGGGCGTGCCCGCGTAGAGAGCGGCATCGAACACCGTGTCGGCAAACAGGAAAGGCCGGGTCTGCACATCGATATGCACAGTGATGTCGGGGTGCTGCTGTGCCAGTTGCGGCAGGCGCGGCAGCAGCCAGCGCGTGGCAAAGGTGGGCACGGCCGCCAGATTGATGGGGCCGCCCTCGCCCTGATGGCTCATCAGATCCAGCGTGTCGCGCTCCAGCCCCTGCAGCCAGCGTCCCACCTGCTTGGCGTAATGCAGTCCCGCATCGGTGAGCAGCACGCCGTGGCGTGTGCGCTTGAACAGCGCCACGCCCACAAACTCCTCCAGCGCAATGATCTGGCGCGAGACGGCACTTTGCGTCAGCGACAGCTCCTGCGCAGCCTTGGTGTAGCTGACATGGCGGGCAGCCGATTCAAAGCAGGCCAGGGCCTGGGTGGAAGGGAGAACTCTGCGCATATCTCTTGTGCTTAGAACGCATCAATCAATCTAAAAACAACGGGGAAACCCTGAATAATTCTTTTATACATGCGTTTTACTCATCCATAGATGATTATTCATCGTTTGCCAGCCCTTGTTCTGCAAACCTAATATGTGTGCAAGCACTCAGGCGGAAATGCGCCTGCAATCCGACACCTTGCATTCAGGAGATGAACATGGCCAATGGCTACCAGTGGGACGACTGCTTCCAACTCGACCAGCAACTGACCGAAGACGAGCGCATGATCCGCGACGCAGCGCGCGAGTACTGCCAGGACAAGCTCAAGCCTCGCGTGCAAGCCATGTTCCGCAACGAGTCCGTGGACGTCAGCATCTTCCGCGAGATGGGCGAGCTGGGCCTGCTGGGCCCCACCATCCCCACGCAATACGGTGGCGCGGGTCTGAACTATGTGAGCTACGGCCTGGTGGCGCGCGAGATCGAGCGTGTTGATTCGGGCTATCGTTCCATGGCCTCCGTGCAATCGTCGCTGGTGATGGTGCCCATCAACGAGTTCGGCACCGAAGCGCAGAAGATGAAATACCTGCCCAAGCTGGCTTCGGGCGAGTTCATCGGCTGCTTCGGCCTGACTGAGCCCGACCACGGCTCCGACCCCGGCTCCATGGCCACACGCGCCTACAAGGTCGACGGCGGCTATCGCCTCAAGGGCAACAAGATGTGGATCACCAACAGCCCCGTGGCCGACGTGTTCGTGGTCTGGGCCAAGGAAGTCTCCGAGGACGGCACCGTGGGCCAGATCCGCGGCTTTGTGCTGGAAAAGGGCATGAAGGGTTTGTCCGCCCCCGCCATCCACGGCAAGGTGGGCCTGCGCGCCTCCATCACTGGTGAAATCGTGATGGACGATGTGTTCTGCCCCGAAGAAAACGCCTTCCCCGACGTGCGCGGCCTCAAGGGCCCATTCACCTGCCTGAACAGCGCCCGCTTCGGCATTGCCTGGGGTGCGCTGGGTGCGGCAGAAGACTGCTGGCACACCGCCCGCCAGTACACGCTGGACCGCAAGCAGTTCGGCCGTCCCCTGGCCGCCAACCAGCTGATCCAGAAGAAGCTGGCCGATATGCAGACCGAAATCACGCTGGGCCTGCAAGCCGCACTGCGCGTGGGCCGCATGAAGGACGAACACCAGAACGTGATCGAGATCACCTCTCTGGTCAAGCGCAACAACTGCGGCAAGTCGCTGGACATCGCCCGCATGGCGCGCGACATGCTGGGCGGCAACGGCATCAGCGACGAGTTCGGTGTGGCCCGCCACCTGGTGAACCTGGAAGTGGTGAACACCTACGAAGGCACGCACGATGTGCATGCACTGATTCTGGGTCGCGCCCAGACCGGCATTGCGGCGTTTGCGAACTGATAGCTCCCCCTGAGCGGCTACGCCGCTTCCCCCTCTCTCTTCGGGAGGGGGACGGCAGCTTCGCCGCGAGGCGGCTCTTGCTGGCTGCCCTTACCTCGGGGCAATGCCAACCACCGCTATTCATTTGTTAGCTGGTACCGCTTGATTTGTCTGTGTTTTGGATAGTTTTCATCTCAAAACCCAGACAAATAAAGCGTAAGCAGCTATTTATTTCATTGTTTCGCTTTACGAGGTCATCCGACATGAACGCATCGACAAGCACTTCCACGGGCGCACTGGCAGGCATCAAGGTGCTGGATCTGTCGCGCGTGCTGGCGGGCCCCTGGGCCACTCAGATGCTGGCCGATCTGGGGGCCGACGTGGTCAAGGTGGAGCGCCCGGTTGCCGGCGACGATACGCGCCACTGGGGTCCTCCGTTTCTCAAGGACGATGCAGGCAACGACACGCGCGAAGCCAGCTACTTCACGGCCTGCAACCGCAACAAGCGCAGCCTCACCGTGGACATGGCCCACCCCGAAGGCCGGGCACTGCTGCAGCGCATGGCGCAAGAGGCCGATGTGGTGGTGGAGAACTTCAAGACCGGAGGGCTCGCTCAATACGGTCTGGACTATGAGAGCCTCAAGGCGCTGAACCCGCGCCTGGTGTACTGCTCCATCACGGGTTTCGGCCAGGACGGCCCTTATGCCGAGCGCGCCGGCTATGACCTCATGGTGCAAGCCATGTGCGGCCTGATGAGCATCACCGGCCATGCAGATGGCGAACCCGGCGGAGGCCCTCTCAAGGTTGGCGTGGCCGTGATCGATGTGTTCACGGGGCTCTATGCCAGCAATGCCATCCTGGCCGCACTCAACGCCCGCGACAATGCGAGAAACGGCACCAACCAGGGCCAGTACATCGATATGGCGCTGCTGGACGTGGGCATGGCCGTGCTGGCCAACCAGGCTGCAGGGTTTCTGGCCACCGGCCAGGCGCCGGGACGCGCCGGCAACACCCACCCCAGCCTGGCGCCGTATCAGGACTTTCCGACATTGGACGGCAATGTGCTGCTGGCCATAGGCAATGACGGTCAGTTCGCGCGCTTTTGCGCAGCCATCGGCCAGGACGGCTGGGCCCTGGATGCACGCTTTGCCACCAATACCGCCCGTGTACAGAACCGTGCTGCACTGCTGGAGTTGATGAAGCCACAGATGCTTCAGCGCAGCACGGCGGACTGGATTGCGCTGCTCGAAGACAAAGCCGTGCCATGCGGCCCCATCAACACCATTGCCCAGGCCTTTGAAGACCCCCAGGTCAAGGCACGCGGCATTCAGAAAAGCTTGCCGAGAAACGCCAGTAACGGCATTGGCCATATCGCCACCGTCGCCAACCCCATACGTCTGTCGGCCACGCCGGTGACTTACCGCAACGCCCCACCTGCCCTCGGCCAGCACACCGATGAGGTGCTGCGCGAATTCGGACTTGATGACAACGCCATTGCTGCGTTGCATGAGCAAGGAGTGGTTTGAGGCCTTCACGGCCAAAGCAAGCTCCTGACAACAAAAGAGGGCCCAAGCCCCGAAAACCGCAGGCAATTCCACCAGAGATGCACTGCCAATCACACTTTCCAAGGAGACATTGATGTTCAAGTTCACAGCCACCGTTCTGGCTGCCATGGCTTTTTGCGGCGCTGCACAGGCACAAGGCGCCTATCCCAACAAGCCCATCCGCCTGCTGGTTCCCTTTGCTGCTGGCGGCACGACCGACCTGATCGCCCGCATCATTGCCGAGCCGCTGAGCCGCGAACTGGGCCAGTCCGTGGTGGTGGAAAACAAGGGCGGCGGCGGCGGCAGCATCGGTGCCTCCGAAACCGCCCGCGCCGCGCCCGATGGCTACAACCTCGGCATTGCCACCGTGTCCACCACGGCGACCAACCCGGCCATCAACCCCAAGATTCCCTACAACGTCGCCACCGACTTCACGCCCATCGTGAACATTGCGGCCACGCCCAACATCATTGCGGCCAATCCCAAGTTTGCCGGCAAGGACTACAAAAACTTCCTGACCGAGATCAAGAACAACCCTGCCAAGTACTCCTACGCTTCGCCCGGTCTGGGCTCCATCACCCATCTGATGATGGAAATGTTCAAGCTGGAAACCAAGACCGAGATGACCCACGTGCCCTACCGTGGCTCCGGCCCTGCGCTCAACGACACCGTGGCCGGCCAGGTGCCGCTGATTTTCGACAACCTGCCCTCCACCCTGCCCTTTGTGAAGGAAAAGCGCCTCACGGCTCTGGTCGTCGCCGCCCCCCAGCGCGTTGCCGCCCTGCCTGATGTGCCGACCTTCAAGGAAATCGGCCTGCCCCAGGTCAACCGCATGGCGTACTACGGCATCGTCGGCCCCAAGAACCTGCCCAAGGAGGTGGTGGCCAAGATCAATGCCGCCGTGCGCAAGGCCGTGCAGGACCCCAACGTGAAAAAGCGCATCGAGGAAAGCGGCTCCATCATCATGGCCGACACCCCCGAAGCCTTTGCCAAGCAGATGGCCGAAGAGCTGGCCGTCTACAAGAACGTGGTGCAAAAGCAGAATCTGAAGATGGACGAATAAGCGTCTGCTGCGCATGAAAAAAGCCCTCGCCGGCACATACCGGCGAGGGCTTTTTCTTTGCCTTGCCTCATGCACAAGCCAGGTGCCCATGCCTGAAACTGGTGCAGCACAAGACCTGTTCTCAGAAGCGGTGACGGATGCCCACCAGGGCACTGGTGCCGGACTTGTTGGGAATGTCCATGCTCACGCGGTCATACATGGCCACGGCATAGACATCGGTGCGCTTTGACAGGAAATGGTCGTAGCCCAGGCTGACGGTGGTGCGTGTGCCGCTGACATTGCCCACTTCCGACTTGGTACGCGCCGCCGCAGCCTTGAAGGTTCCAGGCGTGCCGCTGACTGGAATGTCCAGACCCAGCGAGTAGGTGGTGTTCTCACGATCCTGGGCGTTGATCTTGGCCTGGCCGTAAGTGGCATAGAGCTTGGCCACGCTGAAGTCGTAGCTGCCGCCCACCATCCAGTTGCTCTTGGTCGGCATCACCGCCAGCGATACCGGGTTGCTGATCTGCGCACGCTCGTAGAACGCGGTCAGGCTCAGCGGGCCGCCCGAGTACATCAGGTTCAGGCCCACATTCTTCTTGCCCTTGTTGCCACTGCTGCTCTGCTCGCCGAACTGGTAATGCACATTGGCCTTGAGACCGCCGAAGCTGGGCGTGGAATACAGGATCTGATTGCTCCAGCCGGTGTTGGATGCCGTGGTCAGGCTGTCCGCGCCCCAGGCCGCAGTCGTCATATTGGCATGCAGCACCAGCGGCGAGACTGTGAAGGAGTCGCCAAACGGATTGGTCAGCACAGTGGGCAGAAAGTTCGGTGCCATGCCACGACCCAGGCTCACACGACCAAAGCTGCCAGCCAGACCCACATTGGCATCACGCGAGAAAAAGGGGTCGGCATCAAAGCGACCAGGAGTACCGGTATCGGCACGAAAAAAGCTGGTGATATTGAAGTCGGCCTTGAGACCGCCACCCAGATCCTCCACGCCTTTCACACCCCACCAGGAAGTGGTCAGACCGCCGGAGCCGACCGAGGCCACGCGTTCTTGCCCTGCCAGCTTCATGGAGCCCGCATAGCTATCGATGGTGCCGGTGAGCTGCACGGAACTCTGGGCCTGAGCCGACAGGCTGGCCACAGCCAGGGCGATGGTGGTGAAGGTAGTGGCAAACGCTTTCATGGATGGTTTCCTCTCTAAAAAGTTTGAGACAAACCACCCATGCAAGAGTCAGGCCAGTTTTGTATACAAAACTAGGACTTCAAACGGAAGCTGTCGGCCAGCTTGAGCATCATGTACAACCAGAGCGCGCCGCCCATGGCAATCAGCAGGCCGCCCACGAGGCCTATATGCGTCATGCCCCATTGCTGGCTGACGATGCTGCCCAGCAGTGCGCCGCCGCCAATGCCGATATTGAAAATGCCCGAGAACATGGACATGGCCACATCGGTGGCATCGGGCGCCAGATTCAGCACCTTGGACTGCATGGACAGCGCAAAGCAGATCATGGAGATGCCCCAGACCGAGCTTTGCAGATACAGGCTCCAGACATGCGTGCTGCTCATGACCAGCAGCAACAGGCTCAGCGCCAGCACGCCGATGGACGCCAGCAGAAAGCCGCGCGGAAAGCGCAGACCGAACCAGCCGAACAGCACGCTGCCCACAATGCCCATGCCGCCATACAGCAGCAGCACGGCCGTGGTCACATCGCCGGCGTGGCCGGCAATGTCCTGCACAAAGGGCTCGATATAGCTATACGCCGTGAACTGGCCGGTAATCACCACCACCAGCAGCACATAGATGCCAACCAGGGCCGGGCGCCTGAACAGCATGGGCACACTGGACAGGGAGCCTGCGTTCTCGCTGGGCAGCAGAGGCAACAGCTTGCCCAGCACCAGCATCACCGCCGCTGCCACCGCGCCAATGGCCAGAAACGTCATGCGCCAGCCCAGCCATTCACCCACGATGCGGCCCAGCGGAATACCCAGCACCATGGCCACGGAAGTCCCCGTGGCCAGCAGGCTCAGCGCCATGGCCTTCTTGCCCGGAGGCGCCACCCGCACGGCCAGAGAGGCCGTGATGGACCAGAACACCGCATGCGACAGCGCAATGCCTATACGGCTGATGACCAGGGATGCATAGCTCCAGGCCACGCCCGATACCAGATGGCTGAGCACGAACACCGCAAACACGCCCATCAGCAGCTTGCGCCGCTCCACCTTGCGCGTGAGCAGCATGAAGGGCAGCGAAGCCAGCGCCACCACCCAGGCATAGATGGTGAGCATCAGTCCGACCTGCTCCACCTGCATGTCAAAGCTGGCGCCAATGCTGCTGAGCAGACCGACCGGCACAAACTCGCTGGTGTTGAAGACAAAAGCACCCAGCGCCAGCGCAATCACGCTGAGCCAGGCCTGGGTGGGAGATCGGGTCGATTCGATAGGGGCAGTCAAGGTTTCTGTCATGCAATCAAGGCGTGCAGGCGTCTGGCGCCGCAAAACCCGAAATTGTGCGCTTGCAGCATGACAGCAGACAGACAGCCCGACCTTGCCCCATCAATCAATGGGGTCGGACCGGGCGACGGCAGGGCTTGATCAATACGCGACGGTGAAACGAGCCTTGACGTGTTCGTTCCTGTCCAGGGCATCGACCAATGCCACGGCCAGGTCCTGAACCGAAATATCGCCGGGCTGGCCGTCGGCCTGCACCAAAGGTTCGTCCTTGCCTGTACGGTAGTGACCGCTACGGCCTCTGGACTGCGCATCGGAGCCGCCATGGAAGCCCACGGCCGGGCTCAGCATGGTCCAGTCCAGGGCGGCCTCCTTTTGCAGCTCGGCAAACATGTCGCGTGCCGCCGAGGCGCCGGGCTTGATGAAAGCCGGAAAATCGGGCGAATCCACCAGTTGCTGGCCATTCACATACAGGCTGCCGGCTCCGCCCACGACCAGATAACGCTTGATGCCCGCAGCCTTGACTCCTTGCACGATGGCACGCGAGCCCTGCATGAAATCGTCATAGATATTGGGATTGCTCCAGCCTGCGTTATAGGCGCTGACCACCGCATCGCAGCCGGTCACGGCGCGCTGCACCTCGTCGGCCTTGAGCACATCGGCCTTGACGAACTGCACATGTTCGCGTGGGGCAGTGGCCTCGGGCTTGCGGACCAGGGCCACGACCTCGTGACCGCGACGCAGCAACTCATCCAGCAACCCGGCACCGACAAAACCCGTGGCGCCAATCAATGCGACTTTCATTGGAAAACTCCTTGTATCTTCAACAGGGCTAAAGATTAATCGGCATTAATCGCGAGAAAAACCCCTTTCAGCCACCATGACCTTGAAGCAGTACTTCAAAATAGCCCCATGGAAGATTTCAGACGCATGGCCATTTTTGCCGCCGTGGTGGAGCGCGGCAGCATGAGCGCAGCCGCCCGCCAGCTCGACATGACGCCCTCGGCCGTCAGCCAGCATATCCGTCAGCTGGAGCACGATGCTGGCCTGACGCTGCTGCACCGCTCCACGCGCCAGCTGACGCTGACCGATGCCGGCCAGCGCTTCTACACCCAGTGCGCCGCCATGTGCGATGCCGCCAGCCGGGCGCGCGCCGAACTGGCTGCCGAGCATCAGCGGCCCAGCGGCGAGCTGCGTCTGGCTGCTCCGGCCGGCTTTACCCAGCATGCGGCCCCGGCACTGGGCCAGTGGCTGGCCATGCATCCTGAGCTGCGGTTGCGTCTGCTCATGGATGACGCACCCATAGACCTGATCCAGGCGCGCGTGGATCTGGCGCTGCGCTTCGGCAATCTGCAGGATTCCAGCTGGGTGGCCCGCCACCTGGGACGCAGCGCCACCGTGCTCTGCGCCTCGCCGCATTGGATCAAGGCACACGGCAGCACGCCTCGACACCCTGGCGAGCTGGCACAGCTGCCCTGGCTGGAAATGAGCCGCAGCGACGACGCCCAGGCCGATTTTCTATGGCGCCAGCAGGGCACGGCGCAGGAGTACCGGCTGCAGGTGCGGCCGCTCATGGTAAGCAACCATCGCAGCGCGGTGCAGCAGTTCTGTGAAGCAGGCCTGGGACTTGCATTGCTCTCGGCCCATGACGTGGCGGCAAGTCTGGAGACGGGCAGCCTGGTGCGCCTGCTGCCTGATTGGGATATGGGCATGCTGGATATCTGGGCCGTCACCGCCAGCCGCGACAGCCTGCCCGCCAAGGTGCGCGAGGCCATCGAGGTGCTGCGCCAGTATTTTGCGCAGCTAGAGGGCATGCAGAACTAGCGCAATCCTTTCGCATGCAACGCCCCACATCCATGCCTGCCCCCAAAGGCCGAAAGCAAAAAAGCCTGCAAATGCGAGGCATCCGCAGGCTTTGCAAAACAGGCCACACCACATGGCCTGGTGCACTCAAGGCAATCAGTTCAGGTCGATAGGCGTTTTGTTGCCGTTCACATAGCGGCTCAGCGTATAGCTGGGGTTCTTCATCTCGCCATTCTTCTCGAACTGGATCTTGGAGGTCACACCCGAATAGTCGGACTTCTGCAGGAAGGGGATATAGACCTTGGGGTCCCATGAATTGGCACGCTTCATGGCGTCGGCCAGCAGCATGGTGCCGTCATAGAAGTAGGGGCTGTAGACCTGGAACTGGCCCGGATACTTGGCGTCATAGCGCTTCTTCCACTCCGTGCCGCCAGGCATCTTGGCAATGGAGGCTCCGCCATCGGCGCAGACCACGTTCTCCAGCGGCTTAGCTCCGGCAGCCACCTTGGCCAGCTCGGTCACGCAAATGCCGTCACCGCCAAACATCTTGACGTCGTTCATGCCCAGCTGGGCCATCTGACGCAGCATGGGGCCGGCCTGACCATACATGCCGCCGTAGAAGATGGCATCGGGTTTCTTGGCCTTGATGGAGGTCAGAATGGCCATGAAGTCCGTGGCCTTGTCGTTGGTGAACTCGTTGGCCACGATCTTGATGCCATGCTTTGCGGCATCCTTCTTGAACACATTGGCCAGGCCCTGGCCATAGGCCGTGCGGTCGTCGATCACGGCCACATTCTTGAGCTTGAGATTCTTGGCCGCATAGCTAGCCAGCGCCGCGCCCAGGGCGTTGTCGTTGGCAATCACGCGGTAGGTGGTGTTCCAGCCGGGTTTGGTCAGATCGGGATTGGTCGCAGCGCCCGTGATCATGGGAATGCCGCAGTCCTGGAACACCTTGGAAGAAGGAATCGCCACGCCGGAGTTCACAAAGGCCACTGCACCGGCCACCTTGTCATCGCACAGTTTTTGCGAAGCCGCCGTGCCCTGCTTGGGATCGGCCACATCGTCCTCGGCCACCAGCACGAACTTGACCTTCTTGCCTCCGATTTCCATGCCCTTAGCGTTCAGGTCCTCGATGGCCATGCGCACGCCGTTTTCATCGTCCTTGCCGAAGTGAGCCTGAGGGCCGGAGGTCGGGCCGATATGGCCGATCTTGATGATCTGCTCCTGGGCCATCACGCCCCCTGCCATACCTGCTACGACTGTCGCGATACACAACTTGCCAAAATTCTTCATTGCGCACTCCACTCGGTTGAGACAAGACGCAACCTTATGCCCCGCGACAGGCAATTGGCAATGAGGCAATCACATAGGTGCAGCGAGTGCTACACCGGCACAACAATCAGTGTTTTCAGGGATCGGCAAGCGCCCCGGGCTGTGCTGGAAAAAACCGCCGCAAGCCCTTGCTCGCGAAATGGCAGCAGCGCCAAAGAAAAACGCCCCAGACTGGGGCGTTTTTCATCAAGGCCCGCTACTCAGGCAGCCTTGGCCTGCAGCAGAGCATCCACCTTGGCATGCTGGTCCAGCGTGCTCAGGCAAGCATGGGCTACTTCCACGCCCTTCTTCACGAAGTGCTGGCGGAAGAACTCCACATGATCACCATGCTCGTGAAAATCGCGCGGCGTCAGCACGGCGGAGAACACGGGCACTTCGGAGTCCATCTGCACGCGCATCAGGCCGTCGATCACGGCCGTGGTCACGAATTCATGGCGATAGATGCCGCCGTTGACGATCAGTGCCGTGGCGATCACTGCATCGAAACGACCGCTTTGCGCCAGCTTCTTGGCCAGCAGCGGGATTTCAAAGGCGCCGGGCACGCTGAAATGCGTGATATTGCCGGCCTGCACGCCCTGTGCCAGGAGTTCGGCCTGGGCGGCATCGCGGGCCTGATAGACCACTTCGGTGTGCCAGCTGGCGCTGATGATAGCAATGCGGCTGCGGCTGGCGACGGCCTTCCAGGGTGTACCTTCGGAAGTCGCGTGAGTGGCAAAGTTCATGGAGATGGGGGTCTGATTCATGGTGGTATTTCCAGAAAATTCCAATGAATCAGGGCGTGCGCTGATACACCCGCCCATGCGGCAGCGATAGCTGCATCACGAACCGATGCTGCGCGATCTCTTTCATCCGGACTATGACCGTCGGCTCTGGCATCTCACCAGATCTGCTGACCCTGCTGGCTCTGGCGAGACTGCAGGCGCTCGCGGGCTGCTGCAGTCAATGCAAGGCATTGCCACAGATACCGCCGGTGGGGAATTGCACCCCGCCCTGAGAACGCTGCTTTGCGGCGAACCTGGATTCACCACAAGACGAAGTCATTCTAGCGACGCTTTGGCTGCGCTTTTGATAAAAGGGTCACTATGGCGTCAATCTGAAAAATCAAGAAAAAACCACCCTTAACGCTCGTCCACAAAGCGAAACGAGCTCTCATTTGATGAGCATACAGCGTAGCGAAGTCAACCCGGAACAGATGCCGGACGTTAAGAGCACAGGGCATTGCGCCCACCCACACCTCACCAGACACGCCATGAAACCATCCCTGCAGGCATTGATGTCCACCTCCACGCGCTGGGCCAGCATGGGGGCTTTGGCCGTGCTGTGCACTGCCTGCGCGGTTCCCGGCGAGTACGACTCCGGCTATGGCGGCGGCTACGGTGGCAGCTATGGCTCCACCACCATCTACAGCCCGCAGCCCGCTTATCCGGCCTATCCCGCCTACCCTGTGTACCAGGGTCAGGACCGCAATGACTGGGCCTGGCGCGAGCGTGAGCGTCGTCAATGGGAGCGCCAGCGCGAGTTGGAACGTGATCGCGCCCAGAACATGCGCGATCGCGAACAATGGCAACGCCAGATGGAGCGCGACCGCGCTCAGCAGCAGCGTGACCGGGACCAGCAGCGCCGCGAATGGGATCGCCAGCAATCCCAGAATCGCCGCGATCAGGACCAGATGCGCCGCCAGCAGGAGCGCGAGCAGCAACAGCAATCGCAACAGCGCGAGCGTGACCGCATGCAGGCCGAACGCGATCGCCAGCAACAGGCCCGCGACCGCCAACAGCAAGACCGCGAACGTGAGCGCGATCAGCGCCAGCAGCAACGCCAGCGCGAAGGCCAGCAGCAAGGCTTTCCTCCTCGCGGTGACTGGCGCTGACCGGGCGCTGTGGCACGGCACCGCTTCTGCTTTTCCTGCCGCCACTTCATAATTTGCAGGCACTCAAACGCCTTTGAAGGAGCGGTCATGCCAGAGCCCCTATCTCCCACTGTCATCATGCGCAAGCTGCCGCTGGGCTTGCTGCTGGGCTGGGCGCTGATCGCAGGCACGGCCCAGGCTCAGGTCATGCGCTGTGTCGATGCCAAGACCGGCGAGGTGACCTATACCAATGGCCGCTGCATCTCGGGCGAAATGAGCACGCAGATTCAGGCGGCACAAAGCGCCGAGGAAATTGCGTCCGAGCGTGCCAATGCCAGCCAGGCGCGGGAACGCAGCAAGGCCCAGATGGCGCGCGACGAAGCCCAGCGCCGCCAGCGTGAAGAGCAGGAGCGCAAGGAACGCGAGGCCGCCGAGAGAGCCCAGGCCCGGGCTGTAGCCAATCTGGAAAACACGGCCGCCTGCCGTCAGGCCCGCGAGCGCTACAACGCCATACTGGCCGAAGCCAGCCCCGACCTGGCCACCTGGGGAGAGCGCAGCCAGGCGGCCCAGGCCCAGATGGAGATGAACTGCCTGGGCGCAGCCGCCTACCAGCAACTGCAGCAAAGCCGGGCGCTGCAGCCCAATGCCATCAACCGCCCGCAGTGGGGCTACGGCTATCCCAACCGCTACCCGCCGGCACATCCCACGCCATCGCAGCCGCCCGCCAAGATCGTCAACTGCAATGTCTTCCGCTGCTACGACAACCGAGGCGGCGTGCATCCGATACCGTAATCCCCCTGAGGCGCTGTACGCCTTCCCCAAGGGACGACAGTTTCGCTGCGCGGCGGTGCTTGCTTGCTGCCCAATGCCTGACCGCGCCAATTTTTGAGGGTCGTGCTCTTTGCTCTGCCTAGCTTTGCAGGCCCTCGGTCACCGAGGGATAGCGCAGCCTGAGCCGCAATTCGCGCTTGAGCCGCTGATTCGACAGCCGCCGCGACTCGCTCATGAAACTCAGCAGACTCGCCGGCAATTCTGTCTGTGCCTGCTCGCGCGAAATGCGCGGCGGGCGGGCCAGGCCGTAGAGATCGGCCGCCAGATCGAAGTAATCCCCCATCTTCAACTGTGTATCGTCGCTGGCGTGATAGATGCGCTGCGGCTTGCCACGCCACAGCGCAAGCAGGCAGGCACGCGCCAGATCGTCTGCATGAATATGATTGGTATAGACGTCGTCCGTGGACTGCAGCACGGCCGTGCCACGCTGCAGCCGGGCGCGGGGCGTACCGCCCTCACGATCAGGTGCGTAGATGCCGGGAATGCGCAAGATGCTAGCCCGCAGGCCCGAGCGACCGGCAAAGCGCACTGCGAGTTCGGCATTCACACGGCGCTGCGCTCTGGCAGTCGTCGGCGCGACGGACCGGGTTTCGGCCACCCACTGCCCCTCGCAGTCGCCATAAACGCCCGAGGTCGATGCATAGACCAGGCTGCGCGGCAGACTGCGCAGGCGCAGTGCCCGCATGAGAGCCGTGGTGCGGGAGTCCAGCCACGAGCATTCATCCCCGGCGGCCGGTGCCTGAGGCGGCGCCAGGTGCAGCACCCGCGTCGCAATGCCTGCCAGTCTGCGCAGGCTGGCCGGATCATCCAGATCCCCCCACAAGGGCCTCACAGCCTGGGCATGCAGTTGCTCGGCCCGACTTGGGCTGCGGCTCACTGCCAGTACCTGAATTCCGTGCCTGCCACGGCCTGAAGCGACCAGCAATCGGGCCACGCGCTGACCCACATCGCCGTGGCCGACGATCAATAAGCGTTCACGACGAAAGCGCGCTGGCAGCGCGCCCAATGGGCTTTGGTTTGAAGGCAAAATCGGGACCTGCTGCGTACAAGATCTAAGGAGCCACTGGCGTTGCTGCGACAGCAGCAGCGCCGACAAAAAGGCTGCCGGATACGCCTTCAAGGATAACCAAAACGTCATGACCGAGATTGCCCACGCTTCGTTTGAAATTACCGTCCAGCCCAGCGGACGTGCTTTTGCCACTCAGGGCGCTGAAACCATTCTGGCCGCGGCCATTCGCACCGGCGTCGGCCTGCCCTATGGCTGCAAGGACGGTGCTTGCGGCTCCTGCAAGTGCAAGAAGCTCAGCGGCGAAGTCAGCCACGGCACGCACTCGGACAAGGCTCTGACAGCCGAAGAGGAAGCCGGCGGCTATGTGCTGACCTGCTGCGCCACGCCCCACAGCGATGTGGTGCTGGAGTCGCGCCAGGTCACGGACGCCAGCTCCTTCCCCATCAAGAAGATGCCCGTGCGCGTGGCCGCTCTCGAGAAGAAATCGCATGACGTGATGCAGGTGCGCCTGCAGCTGCCGGCCAGCGAGAAGTTCCGCTACCACGCAGGTCAGTATGTGGAGTTCATCCTGCGCGACGGTGCCCGCCGAGCCTACTCCATGGCCACCGCGCCCCACGTGCAGGAGACGGCACCCGGCATCGAGCTGCATATCCGTCACATGGAAGGCGGCAAGTTCACCGACCATGTCTTCGGCGGCATGAAGGAAAAGGAAATCCTGCGTGTGGAGGGCCCGTTCGGCAGCTTCTTCCTGCGCGAGGACTCGGACAAGCCCATCATCCTGCTCGCCTCGGGCACGGGCTTTGCCCCTATCAAGGCACTGATCGAGCATATGCGCCACAAGGGCATCAACCGCCCCGTCACGCTGTACTGGGGTGGCCGCCGCCCCACCGACCTGTATGACGCCAGCTGGATTGCCGAACACACGGCCGCCATGCCCCAGTTCAGGTATGTGCCCGTGATCTCCGACGCCCTGGCCGAGGATGCCTGGACGGGCCGCACCGGCTTTGTCCATCAGGCCGTACTGGACGACTTTGCCGACCTGTCCGGCTACCAGGTCTATGCCTGCGGTGCTCCCATCGTCGTGGATTCGGCCCGCGCCGCTTATACCAGCGAACGCGCGCTGCCTGCCGAAGAGTTCTACGCCGACGCCTTTACCTCCGAAGCTGACAAGTAAGAGCGCTGTTTTGCGCAAACCCCGATGCATTCCATGGCGCATCAGGGTTTACACGCAATTTTTTTGCACAAGTAACCGCCAGTTCCGGAGCCGATGCAATTTTTTGCACAATAGAGCTCTATGAACCGTAGAAACAGCCTTCTCTCGGTCATGGCGGCCGTTGCTGCCTTGGCCTCTCCCCTCTCCCAGGCCCAAGAACCCATCCGTCTGATCGTGCCCTATGCGCCCGGTGGTCCGCTGGACATCACCTCCCGCGCGCTGGCAGAGCGGGTACGTGATTCTCTGGGCGTCGTCATCATCGACAACAAGGCCGGTGCCGGTGGCAACATTGGCGCCGACGCCATTGCCAAGGCCCAGCCCGACGGCCTGACCATAGGCCTGGCCGCCACGGCCACGCATGCCGTCAACCCCTGGCTCTATACCAAGATGCCTTATGACGCGGGCAAGGACTTTGCCGGCATCACCCAGATGGTGCGCGTGCCCAATGTGCTGGTGATGAATGCTGCCAAGGCCGAGCAACTCAAGATCCATAGCGTGGCCGATCTGATCACCTACGCCAAGGGCCATCCCGGCAAGCTCAACTACGGCAGCGGCGGCAATGGCTCCGCAGGCCATCTGGCCGGCGAGATGCTCAAGCAAAAGGCCGGCATCTTCGCCCTGCACGTACCCTACCGTGGCGCCAACCCCGCCCAGCTGGCCCTGCTGTCTGGCGAGGTGGACTTCAATATCGACAACCTGGCGGCGGCCGCGCCCAATATCAAGAGCGGCAAGCTGGTGGCACTGGCTGTGACTTCTCTCAATGCCTCGCCGCTGCTGCCCGGCGTGCCCGCGCTGTCCAAGAGCTACCCCGGTTTTGCCATCGACACCTGGTGGGGACTGGTTGCCCCGGCCGGCACCCCCAAGCCCGTGCTGGACAAGCTGAGCAAGGCCTTCAATGATGCTCTGCAAGCACCGGAAACCAAGACCCGCTTCAACGCACTGATGGCCGAACCCGTGGGCTCCACGCCCGCCGAATTCGACAAGTTCATGGCCTCCGAGCGCGCCAAATACCAGCCCATCGTCAAGGCCTCCGGCGCCAAGGTCGACTGACGAGTCCTGGCACTGATAAAAAAGCCCCGGCAGCCTGACGGCTCCGGGGCTTTTGTAGGTAGTTTCAGCCTCAATCGCTTGCCAGGCAAGCGCGAGAAGCCATCAAATCTAAACTACGCTGACTGCTCTATCCACCAGCCCTGGGCCAGGCTGCGCTCTATGCCCTGGTCTGCCACTGCCTGCAGTTGTTCGGCACTCACGCAGCCAGGCGCAATTTCGGCCAGCGGCAGCAGCACAAAGGCGCGCTGCCACATGCGCGGGTGGGGAAGGGTCAGCTCGGTAGCATCCGAGTGCCGGTCACCCCATAGCTCGATATCCAGATCCAGCGTGCGCGGTGCATTGCGGTAGGGGCGCTCGCGTCCGGCCTGCAGCTCGATCGCCTGCAGCGCATGCAGCAGATCCAGCGGCTCCTGCCCGGTGCGCAGCAACGCCACCGCATTCAGATAGTCCGGCCCGGACGAATCAATGGGTTTGCTGCTGTAGAGCGAGGACACGGCCAGCAGCTCGGTCCGGGCCAGCCCGGCCATCGCCGCCACGGCCCAGGACAGGGTCCGGCGTGCATCGCCGAGGTTTGCCCCGAGACCGACCGCAACCGTGTCGGCCGCCAACGCGGCCGGTTTATTCATTACCACCGACTACAGGAGCAGCGCCAGCGGATGGTTTGCGGCGACGGCGGCGGCGCTTTTTGGGAGCGGCTGCATCGCCTTCTGCGGCCACCTGATCCAGCGGGCTCTCCTGATCGCCTTCGGCTTTCTTCTTGGCCACTCGGTGCACCTTGGGCGCCGTCTGCTGCTGGGCACGCTGGCGGGCGCGCTGCTCGTCGCGAGCCTGGGCAATCAGGTCATCTCGCTGGGCATCGTCGGCCTGCTGGAACTCCTGCCACCAGCTGGCCAGACTTTCCTCGACCTCGCCGATATCGGCACGCAGGCGCATGAAGTCAAAACCGGCGCGGAAGCGCGGCTGCGCCACCATGGAGTGCGGAGTGGCTCCGGTGCGCTTGTCAAAGCGCGGCTGCATGACCCAGATCTCGCGCATATCGGCAGCCAGCTTGCCCCGACCCGAGACATCGCCGATACGCTGATCGAACACCTCGTCGATCGACTCCTGCAGCGCAGGGAAAGGGTGATAGCTCTTGGCCAGACGCTTTTCCCAGCCCTGCTTGACATCCTGCCACAGCACACAGGCCAGCAAAAAGCTGGGTGCCACGGGCTTGCCTTCGGCCACACGGCGGTCGGTATCCATCAGTGCGGCCTGCACGAAGGGATGATCGGAGCGCTCCATGACCACGTCCAGCAGCGGATAGATGCCGCGCGAGAGGCCCAGCTCCTTGAGCTGAGCCACCGAGGCCAGCGCGTGACCGGTCTGCAGCAGCTTGAGCATTTCGTCGAACAAGCGGCTTTGCGGCACTTCCTGCAGCAGCGGCTCGCACTCGACCAGGGGCTTGGCGGTCTTGGCTTCGAGCTTGAAGCCCTTGCCGCTGAGCTTGGCGGCAAAGCGCACGGCCCGAATGATGCGCACCGGGTCTTCACGGTAGCGCGTGGCCGGATCGCCGATCATGCGCAGCACCTTCTTCTTGGCGTCCGCAATACCGCCGTGATAGTCGACCACAATCTGTGTCTCGGGGTCGTAGTACATGGCGTTGATGGTGAAGTCGCGGCGCGTGGCATCCTGGTCCTGCGGGCCCCAGACGTTGTCACGTAGCACTCGGCCGCTGGCATCCACTGCATGTTTCAGCCCTGCGAGCTGATTTTTGCTGGTACGTTCATTGCCGCTGACCTGCTCGGCCGCGCTGTTGTCCAGAAAGGCCCGAAAGGTGGAAACCTCGATAACTTCGTTTTCCCGGCCGCGGCCATAGACCACATGCACGATGCGAAAACGCTTGCCGATGATGAAGGCGCGGCGAAAGAGGTTCTTGACCTGCTCGGGCGTGGCATCGGTGGCCACGTCGAAGTCCTTGGGACGCAGGCCCAGCAGCAGGTCGCGCACGGCGCCGCCGACGATATAAGCCTCGTGGCCCGAGCGCTTGAGGGTCTGCACCACATCGATGGCGCGACGGTCCACCAGATTCGGGTCTATGCCATGCACCTGAACCGGCACTTCCTCACGCTTGCCGAACTTGGGCTTGCGCGAGCGGGGGGCTGCGGGCGCCTTGCCCAGCAGCTTGTCAATAATGGTCTTGATCATGGTGCTTCGCTAAATAGGTCCACGATGCGCCAGCCGCGTTCCTCGGCCAGGGCACGCAAGCGCGCATCGGGGTTGGTGGCCACCGGGTGATCCACTTTTTCAAGCAGGGGCACATCGTTCATGGAGTCGCTGTAGAAGGTCGCTTCCACATCCTCCCAGCGCAGGCCGCGCTGGGTCAGCCATTCGGTCATGCGCACGACCTTGCCCTCGCGCATATTGGGAATACCGTCAATCTCGCCCGTGAACCAGCCGCTGCCATCACGCACCAGCTCGGTCGCCAGCAGATGCTGCACGCCGAAAGCCTGGGCGATGGGGCGCGTCACAAACTCGTTGGTGGCCGAGGTGATGACCACGGTGTCGCCCGCATCCAGGTGCTGCTGCACCAGGGCCAGGGCGGCAGGCTTGATCGCCGGGCGAATCACCTCGTCCATGAAACGCAGGTGCGCAGCCGTGGCTGCAGCCTCGCCGCGCTGGACCACGGCAGCCGTGGCAAAGCGCACATAGTCGGGAATGTTGAGACGGCCGGCCAGATAGTCGTCAAAAAAGGCGTCGTTCTGGCGCCCGAACTCCTCGCGGTCGCACCAGCCGATGGCAATGGAGAACTCGCCCCAGCCATGGTCGGAGTCCAGCGGCAGCAGCGTATGGTCCAGGTCAAACAGGGCCAGCCTGGGCTTGATAGCCAATTCAGAAGTCGACATACAAATCCAACAAAAAGTGCTGTGGCATGGCCAAAGCAGAAAGCGTGAGCACAGGCCTCACTCGGTTTCCAGCATGGTCTTGAGCAGCGGGATGGTGATGGCGCGCTTGTTGCGCAGGGCAAAACCGTCCAGCATGTCCAGCAACTGCATCAGCGAGCCCAGATCGCGCGAAAAGCGCCTGAGCATGTAATCCATCACTTCGTCGCTCAGAAACACGCCACGGGCATCGGCTTCCTGACGCAGCACGGCACGCCGTGCCGACTCGTCGAGCAGATGCAGCTGATAGACATGACCCCAGCCAAGGCGGGTGCGCAAGTCCTCGCGCATCTTGAGATCGGCGACTGGCAGCTGGCCTGCAGCCAGCACCCAGCGCGGCAGGCCGGTGGCAGGGCTGGTGGCATTCACAAACCAGTTGAAGGCACGCGCCTGCTGGAACGGGGTGTAGATGTCCACATCGTCCATGAGCACGGCGGCCCAGCGTTCGTCGAACTCGGGCGGGAACGGCGTGGATGCATCCATCCAGCCCACCATGGCTCCTTGCTCGCGCAGGGCTTCGCGCACCGCCTTGAGCAAATGACTCTTGCCGGACCCGGCCTCTCCCCAGAGATAGGTGGGTACCGGCGTTCGCGACTGCTGCAGCTGGCCATCGCCCACCCAGTGACGCAGGTGATCGATCAACGCAGCATTGGGGCCGACAAAGAAACGCGCGAGCGTCGGGCCGGGCGCCATGCTGATATCCAGAGCCAGCTGCTTCATCTGCGACATACGCGCAGCGCCCCCTTTCCTGGGCACTCAACAGCCCATGCGGCGAAATCTGGCAGGAGATTCATCAGCATCAATGGTGGAAGAAACAAAGGCCCGGACGCGCACTTAGATCAGGCCCTGCAATATGCCCTAGCGTGATCACTCGGTAACAAAAGCACCAATTTTAGTCTGCACTCGCAGCCCCCGAGCGGCTTCGGGCTGATTTTGCCTACTGCCGTTGTTGTAGTCAGGCCATGAATGCTCCAGCAAAACCCTTTGACGCATGTCCGGGCGCCCCCGCTGCACGGGCAAGCGCCGTAGAATCCCGGGGTTTCCGCCCAGCAGGGCGCCCCCGCACCGGATCCATCGATGAGCTCTTCCGCATCCTCCTCTACCCCCATTTCCTACAAAGACGCCGGTGTTGACATCGACGCAGGCGACGCCCTGGTCGAACGCATCAAGCCCCTGGCCAAGAAAACCATGCGCGAAGGCGTGATGGCCGGCATCGGCGGCTTCGGCGCCCTGTTCGAAGTGCCCAAGCGCTACAAGGAACCCGTGCTGGTGTCCGGCACCGACGGCGTGGGCACCAAGCTCAAGCTGGCCTTCGAGTGGAATATGCACGACACCGTGGGCATCGACCTGGTGGCCATGAGCGTGAACGATGTGCTGGTGCAGGGTGCCGAGCCTCTGTTCTTCCTCGACTATTTCGCCTGCGGCAAGCTGCATGTGGACACGGCAGCTGCCGTGGTGGGCGGCATTGCCAAGGGTTGCGAGCTGTCGGGCTGCGCGCTGATCGGCGGTGAAACCGCCGAGATGCCCGGCATGTACCCCGATGGCGAATACGATCTGGCCGGCTTTGCCGTCGGCGCGGTCGAAAAGTCCAAGATCCTCAGCGGTCAGAACGTCAAGCCCGGCGATGTGGTGCTGGGCCTGGCTTCCCACGGCGTGCACTCCAACGGTTTCTCGCTGGTACGCAAGTGCATCGAGCGCGCAGAAGCCCAGGGCAGCGTGCCCGAGACCCTGGACGGCAAGCCCTTCAAGGCCGCCATCATGGAGCCCACCCGTCTGTATGTAAAGAATGTGCTGGCCGCACTGGACAAGCACCCCATCAAGGCCCTGGCCCACATTACGGGCGGCGGCCTGCTGGAGAACATTCCCCGCGTGCTGCCCGAAGGCACCGCGGCCCATCTGAAGGCCGGCAGCTGGCCCCAGACCGAGCTGTTCGCCTGGCTGCAAAAGACTGCCGGCATTGACGATATCGAGATGAACCGCACGTTCAACAACGGTATCGGCATGGTGGTCGTGGTGGCCGCTGAAGACGCAGAAGCCACGGCAGCCACACTGGCCGAGCTGGGCGAGAAGGTCTACAGCATCGGCGCCATCACGGAAATCGGCTCCGGCAAGCCCGTTGAAGTTCGCTAAGCAAATCTTCATCACAGCCCCTCTACCCCGAGCCTGAATGACGCAGCATTTGCCCGCCCCCATCACTACGCAACCGGGCCCTTCGCCCAAGGTCATACTGGCCAGTTACATATTGATGGGAGCAGCATTGCTGCTCGTCATGCATCAGGGAATACTCCCCGGCCTGCTGTGTGTGTGCGTAGGCTTCATGCTTACCCGCTCGCTTTCGCGCCTGCTGTCACGCGCCAACCCTCGCGCCTTTGCCAGCAACCAGCTGCCACGCTGGGCCCAGGTGGTTGCCACCACCATCGTGATTCTGGCGCCACTGGCCCTGCTCAGCGGCGCCCTCTCCCAGACCCGGACCTATATCACCGAAGCCCCCGCCCAGTACAAGGAACTGCTGGACTATCTGGCGGCCACGGTACTGGAGCTGCGAGAGAAACTGCCCTCGGACATTGCCGATCAGCTGCCTGACGGTGCCCAGGAAATTCAAAGCAAGCTGGCCGGCTATCTGGCCGCCAAGGCCGGTGTGCTGGCCACTGCAGGCCGAGCCTGGCTCACTGGCTTGCTCTATGCCTATGTGGGCCTGATCATCGGCGCGCTGGCAGCCGTTCGCCCCATCGCCACGCGTCACCCGCCGCTGGTGCAGGCCCTGCAGCAGCGCATCGGTCACTTTGCCCTGGCCTTCAAGCAGATCGTGGCCGCCCAGTTCTGGATTGCGGCCTTCAACACGCTGCTGACGTCCATCTTCCTGTTGGCCATATTGCCGATCTGGAAGCTGCAACTGCCTTACACCCCCGCGCTGATCACGCTGACTTTTATCGCCGGGCTGATCCCCATCGTCGGCAACTTGCTGTGCAATGCCGTGCTGACGCTGGTCGGCCTGTCCGTATCGCCCATAGCTGCTGCTGCCTGCCTGGGCTTCCTGATCCTGATTCACAAGGCTGAATACGTGATCAACGCCAAAGTGGTGGGAACACGCACGCATATGGGCGTATGGGAGCTGCTGGCCGTAATGTTTGTGGCCGAGTCCGTCTTCGGCCCAGCAGGTCTGGTGGCAGCGCCGCTGTTCTATGCCTATCTCAAGAAAGAGCTGGAAGCCGCACAACTGGTGTAAGCAAGCTGCTTGCCACCAAGGCGCTCAACCCGTGCGGCGCAGCCGGGCAATGGTTTTGGCGATGTAATCGGCCTCCTGCCCTTGTGCGGCAGGCGCATAACGCTCCAGATCCGATAGCGCTCTTTCAATCACTCCCCATTGGGCATACGCCATGCCGCGGTCCCGGAACAGCTCCTCGCGGCCAGGCTGCAACAGGATCAGGCGATTGAGCACGGCCACCAGCATGGGCCAGTCTTTCTGGACCTGATGAATCTCCTGCAGATTGCGCAGCATGCGCGCCACAACATCTCGCGGATGAGCGGCCTGCAGATACAGCCCCAGCGGCGGCGCATCATCGGGTGAAATGCCGGCCTGATCGAGAAACGGCTGCAGGCGCTCTGCCAAGGCGCTTGCGGAATAGGAGTCGCCTGTCAACGGATCCTGCACCACCTGCCCCTGCGGCAGCATGACCTTGACCAGAAAATGCCCTGGAAAGCCTATGCCCTCCACCGTCAGACCGATGCCGGCAGCCAGCTCCAGCCAGACCAGTGCCACGCTGATGGGAATGCCGCGCCTTGTCTGCAGCACATGGTGGATGTAGCTGTTGGCAGGGTCGTAATAGTTGTTGAGGTTGCCGGCAAAGCCCAGCTCGCCATAGAAGAACTTGTTGAGCACACCGAGCTTGCGCAAACCGTCCTCCTCGCCGGCCAGACGCTGCACCAAACGCACTTGCAGCCTGTCCAGCTCGGCCAGCACGGCCTGCAGGTCAAGATCAGGTTCGGCATCCTGAGCAATGCTGATGGCGGCTTCCATCAAGGCAAAGTTTTCATCACTCTGCACCAAAGACGCAAAATACTGCAGGGCCGTGGGGTACTCGTCTATCGTCCAGCTCATAGGCTGATTTGTAAGCCGCCTTGGCAGGTCATGCAAGCGAAATCCCCTTGATACGCCTGTAAAACCTGCACTGACCGCTCACTTTTCCATGAGCAGCTCAAGCTTTAACGACGCAGCAATTGACGCAGATTCAGGCCCGACAGCATCAGCACGCCAAAGTAAAGCACGGCGGCACCAACCATCATGGCTGCCAGCAGACCTGCGCGCAGCAAGCCATTGCTGCGCAAGCCCACCCAGTCGAAGTGCTGACTGCCCCAGAGCAGCAGCACCGCCAGCAAGGCACTGGCCGCAATCACCTGCATGATGAACTTCAACCAGCCCGGCCTGGGCTTGTAGGTACCGCGACGCAACAAGCCCGTGAGCAGCCAGCTCGCGTTGACCAGTGCAGCCAGACCGATGGACAGGGCCAGCCCGGTGTGCTTGAGCCAGGGCACCAGCACCAGATTGAGCAACTGCGTAATCACCAGCACCACGATTGCGATCTTCACGGGTGTGCGGATGTCCTGGCTGGCGTAGTAGCCGGGGGCCAGCACCTTGATGGCCACCAGGCCCAGCAGGCCGGCGCCGTAGCCCATCAGCGCCAGGGCAATCTGCCCCACATCGCTGTCATGCAAGGCACCACGATGGAATAGCGTGGCCACCAGCGGCGTGGCAAAGGTCAGCAGGCCCACGGCGCAGGGCACGGCCAGCAGCACGACCAGGCGCAGACCCCAGTCCAGCATATTGGAATAGCGCTCGCCATCACCTGCCGCCTTGGCTGAAGCCAGCTGCGGCGTCAGCACCACTCCCAGAGCCACGCCCAGCAAGGCCGTGGGAAACTCCATCAGACGGTCGGCATAGAACAACCAGGTCACGCTTCCGGGCGCCATATAGGAAGCTATCTGGGTGTTGATCATCAATGAGACCTGGGCCACCCCTACCCCCAGCAGCGCCGGCCCCATCAGTGCCAGGATGCGACGCACACCCGCCTCGTCCCAGGCTGCGCGAATGGCTGCGTACGAGAAGCCTATGCGTGGCATCAGCCTCATGGAGCGCAACGCAGGAATCTGCACCGCCAGTTGCAGCACGCCGCCCAGCATCACGCCGCCAGCCATGGCATAGATGGGTTCTATGCCCTGCTTCTCGAACCAGGGGGCTCCCAGCAGAGCCGCCACGATCATGCTGATATTGAGCAGCACGGGCGTGGCTGCCGACACCGCGAACTTCTTCCAAGTATTGAGAATGCCTGCCGACAGAGCCACCAGCGACATAAAGCCGATATAGGGGAACATCCAGCGCGTCATCACCACGGCTGCGTGATAGCCGTCGGGTGACTGGCGCATGCCGCTGGCCAGCAGCCAGACCAGCAGCGGTGCGCCGATCACGCCCAAGACGCAGACCACCAGCAGAGCCCAGAACAGCATGGTCGCGACATGGCTGATCAGGTGGCGCGTGGCCTCCTCGCCATCCCGGGTCTTGCTCGCAGCCAGCACCGGCACAAAGGCCTGGCTGAAAGCCCCTTCGGCGAACAGGCGCCGGAACAGGTTGGGAATTCTGAAGGCGACATTGAACGCGTCTGTGAGGGCATTGGCTCCAAACATGGAGGCCATGAGCAGATCGCGAACCAGCCCCGAAACACGGGAGGCCAGCGTCATCAGGGATACGGTGGAGGCGGCTTTGAACAGTGACACGCAGCGAAGTGTATGCGTTCATGCCAAGCGCTGCAGGCTGATTTGCGGCGCTTTTCACTCTGTAGCAATCCAGCGATCTCAAACCAGACACGGCCCAACACAGAGACATCGAGCAAGGGCCTTGGCGGCCCCGCCGCCCCGCCGCGAGGATGTCGTCCCCCTTAAAGGGGGAAGCGGCAAAGCCGCACAGGGGGTGATACAATCCACGGTTTTGCTGACATCATCCTCAGACACACAAGGAAATAAATCATGGCAACTAAAGCCAAAAAGAACCCCCGCCTGGCTTCTGGCCGCAAGCGCGCCCGCCAGAACGTCAAGCTGAACGCCGCGAACACTTCGCTGCGTTCCAAGTACCGTACTGCTGTCAAGAATGTCGAGAAGGCTGTTGTGGCCGGCGACAAGACCAAGGCAGCCGAACTGTTTGCCAAGGCTCAGTCCGTGATCGACGCGATCGCGGACAAGGGCATCTTCCACAAGAACAAGGCAGCTCGCGACAAGAGCCGCCTGTCCGCCAAGGTCAAGACCCTGGCTCTGGCTGCTTAATACCAGCCTCCCTCAAGCACGGATGACTTCGGTCGTCTGCCGTTTGTAACGGGTGCGCTGTCAGCAAAAACATCAAAACCGCCTCAGGGCGGTTTTTTTGTTGCCTGTGCCCGACATGACTGCCTCATCAAGGCATGCACAGACCCGCCTCACGCCTAGCACAAAGCGCCCTAATACGAATTGATTAGCGTCAGTTTTTGACTTCCCTAGGACAATCCCCAGGTCGGGGAGTCTCATGTCTTTTATAGGACTTGCCCCGTATCTTCGCAAAAAGCCTGCCGCCTGCCCGCAGGCTTTTTTGATAGTCAAGTCTAGAAAAAGTCATGAAAAAGTCGATCAAAGCAGGACTGGGAGCCGTTGCGGCCCTGGTCCTGGCCGCGCTGTTATTTTTGTTTTGGCCAATATTCCCTCGCTCCGTGCCCAAGGCCGAGAACGAGCAGCCCGTCGATGTGGTGATGGTAGGCGCCGGCGTGATGAGCACGACGCTGGCCACCTATCTGCAGGAACTGCAGCCCGACTGGAAGATCGAGGTCTTCGAACGCCTGGACGGCGTGGCCCTGGAAAGCTCCAACGGCTGGAACAACGCCGGCACCGGCCACTCCGGCTTTGCCGAGCTCAACTACACGCCCCAGCTGCCCGACGGCAGCGTGGAAACCAAGCGTGCCGTGAGCATTGCCGAGCAGTTCGAGGTGACGCGCCAGTTCTGGGCCCACCAGGTCGGCCGCGGCCACCTACAGTCGCCCGAGACTTTCGTGAACGCCACGCCCCATATGAGCTTCGTCTGGGGTGATGACAACATCGCCTTCCTCAAGAAGCGCCAGCAGGCCCTGGTCCAGAACCCGCTGTTCTACGGCATGGAGTACTCCGAAGACCAGGCACAGATCAAGAAGTGGGCCCCGCTGATGATCGAAGGCCGTGACCCGGCCCAGAAGATCGCCGCCACCTATATGCCCCTGGGCACCGACGTGAACCATGGCGTCTGGACCGAGCAGCTGATGGCCTCGCTCCAGAAGAGCCCCAACTTCCAGCTGCACCTGCAAAGCGAAGTCACGGCCCTGCGCCAGAACACCGACAAGACCTGGAACGTGACCGTGGCCGATCTGGCCAAGGGCGGCCAGGAAAAGACCGTCAAGGCCAAGTTCGTCTTCGTCGGTGCCGGCGGTGCCGCACTCAAGCTGCTGCAGGCCTCGGGCATCCCCGAATCCAAGAATTACGCCGGCTTCCCCGTGGGCGGCCAGTTCCTGGCCATCGAGAACCCCGAGCTGGCCAAGCGCCACGACGTCAAGGCCTACGGCATTGCCTCCACCGGCTCGCCTCCCATGTCCGTACCCCATCTGGACGCCCGCCAGCTCGACGGCAAGCCCGTGGTGCTGTTCGGCCCCTTTGCACTGGCCACCACCAAGTTCCTCAAGAACGGCTCCTGGTGGGACCTGTTCTCCTCGGTCACCCATGACAATCTGATGGGCATGCTGCGCGTGGGCATCCACAACCTGGACCTGGTCCAGTACCTGATGCAGCAGGCCGAGCTGACCGACGCAGACCGTCAGGCCGTACTGGCCCAGTACTTCCCCGAAGCCAAGCGCGAGGACTGGAAGCTGGTCACCGCCGGCCAGCGTGTGCAGATCATCAAGCGCGATCCCGAAAAGGGTGCCGTGCTGCAGTTCGGCACCGAAATCGTTGGCTCGGAAGACGGCAGCATCGCCGCCCTGCTGGGTGCCTCGCCCGGCGCCTCGACCGCTCCCCACATCATGCTGAACCTGCTCAAGAAGTCCTTCCCCGAGCAAATGGCCAGCGCCGGGTGGAAGGCCCAGATCCAGCAGATCGTGCCCTCCTACGGCCGCAAGATCAACGAAGATGCCGCCTATACCAACGAGATCCGCCGCATGACCAGCTCGGCCCTGAAGCTGCCCTATGTGGATGTCCCTGTCGACCTGGGCAAGAAGGCCGAAGCGGCTCCCGCGCCTGCCGTAGCTCCTCAGAACCCCACCCAGCTGAACAAGGAAATGCAGGCGCTCTAAGCCCGGCACTCCCCGCACCGGCCCCGCCGGTGCCCGCCCCGCCGGCCTGTGCCGCGCGGGGTTTTTTCTTGCCAAGCCCCAGCGCTTGAGGTTGCGCAGCCTTCTTTTTTCCATGCACCAGCCACTGACCCATGCACCGATAGGCCGCGCCCTGCTGCGGTTTTCCCTGCCTCTGTGGGGCGGCTATGTGCTGCAGTCGCTCAATACCTCGGTCAATGCCTTCTGGATCGGACGCCATCTGGGCGAGAGTGCGCTGTCTGCAGCCGTGCATGCCAACAATCTGCTGTTTGCGCTGATTGCTCTGGTGTTCGGCATCAGCCAGGCCGCCAATCTGCTGGTGGCTCAGGCCGTGGGCGCGGGCCGCTGGGCCCTGGCCCGCCGCATCACAGGCACCAGTGCCAGCCTGTTTCTGGGCATGTCCCTGCTGATGGCCGCCCTGGGCTGGCCGCTGGCCGTCCCCATGCTGGGTGCAATGGGGGCCGAGCCTGCCACCACCGCACTGGCCGTGGACTATCTGCGCGTGCTCTTTCTCGCGCTGCCGCCCATGCTGCTGCTGATCTTCGTGGCCGCCGTGCTGCGCGGCACAGGCGACAGTCGCACGCCTTTCGTGGCCCTGCTGGGCGTGGCCCTGGGCGATGCCTTGCTCAACCCCTTGTTCATCTTCGGCGCCGGCCCCCTGCCAGGCCTTGGCATGGCGGGCTCGGCCCTGGCCACCCTGGTGGCCAACAGCCTCGGCCTTGCGGGCCTGCTGGCCTGGCTGCGCTGGCAGCGCCTGCCGCTGTGGATAGGCTGGCGCCAGCGCCGCCATTGGCGGCCTGTGCCTGAGCTGCTGCGCTGCCTGGTCATCAAGGGCCTGCCCATGGGCCTGCAGATGCTGCTGGTCTCACTCTCCCTGGTGCTGATGCTGACCCTGATCAACGCCCATGGCGCCCAGGTTTCGGCCGCCTACGGCGCGGCCCTGCAGCTGTGGGCCTATGTCCAGATGCCGGCCATTGCCGTGGCCTCGGCCTGCACCACCATCGCCGCCCAGAACGTGGGCGCCGGCCACTGGTCGCGCGTGGCGCGCACGGCGCGTGCCGGCGTGGCCTGCCACCTGTTGCTGACCGGCGCCTGCGTGGCCCTGATTCTGGCCTGCGACCGCTCCGTGCTGGCCCTGTTCCTGCCCGAGGACAGTACGGCCCTGGAGCCTGCACGCCACCTCAACCGCATCGTGCTGGGCTCGTTCATGCTGCTGGGCGTGAGCTGCGTGCTGGCCGGTGTGGTGCGCTCCACGGGTGCGGTGCTGGCGCCCCTGGCCATCCTGGCCCTGACGCTCTGGGGCCTGCGCCTGCCTCTGGCCTGGGGGCTGCAGCCGCTGTGGGGGCAGGATGCGCTGTGGTGGAGTTTTCCGCTCAGCGCGCTGGCATCCATGCTGCTGTCCATCGCCCACTACCGCTGGGGCCCATGGCGCCGGTCACGGCTGCTGGACGGCACGACAGCGCAGAGCTAGTCCCGCTGCACACAGATACAAAAAAAGCTTCCCGTGGAAGCCTTTGTCGTTTGCGCGGCGCCTCTTGGCACCTAAAAATCACTTCTTTCCGGCTGGCAGCTTGTCTGGCAGCAGGCAGGCCTCGGCCACTTGCAGATCGTTGTCCTTGGCGAAGTTCAGGCAGAAGTCCCAGGCCATGGGCTCGTAGTCGCGCAGATCCCGGTTGATGACCACGCATTTGGTGCCGTTCATCACCGTAGGCACGCACCAGGGAGAGTAGCTCAGATGGCTTCCGGCGCAGGCACCACCAGGGCGAAACTGACTCATGACCCCGGCCAAGCGCTCGGCCCAGTCGCTGGGTCGAAAGGTTTTTCCGGCATGGGTCATACCCATGATGAACAGTTCTTTGCTGGAAGGGGTAACCATCAAATATTCGCCAAAAAGATCCGGCAACCAGGCGGGATCCCCGCCAACATGCCTAAACAAGCATTCTAACTCTTGTATAAGAGCCATGCTGTCAACCCCACAATGGCGTAGGTTGATTGCATGGCAGCGATGCGCAATCCGCAATGTTGGGGTTATCCGGGCACTCTAGAATCAAAGCTCTCATTTTTCAGGCGCCACCGTGCGCCGTTGACCTTCCTTCTCAGGAGATTCTTGCAATGACCGCTTTCATCGAGGCAGCTTCGCCCCACGTTATGCCCACTTACGGCCGCGTACCCATCGCGCTGGAGCGCGGCCAGGGCTGCCGCGTTTGGGACGTGAACGGCAAGGAATACCTGGACGCGCTGGGCGGCATTGCCGTCAACACCCTGGGGCACAACCACCCCAAGCTGGTGCCTGCCCTGCAAGAGCAGGTGGCCAAGCTGATCCACACCAGCAACTACTATCATGTGCCCGGCCAGGAAACCCTGGCCAAGCTGCTGACCGAGCGCTCGGGCATGACCAATGTGTTCTTCTGCAACACCGGCCTGGAAGCCAACGAAGCCGCGATCAAGATCGCCCGCAAATACGGCGTGGACAAGGGCATTGCCAAGCCCGAAATCGTGGTCTATGACCATGCTTTCCACGGCCGCTCCATCGCCACCATGAGCGCCACGGCCAACCCCAAGGTACGCAACGGCTTTGGCGATCTGCTCGCTGGCTTCACCCGCATCGCACCCAATGATTACGAAGCCCTGATCGACGCGACCGAAGGCAATCCCAACATCGTCGCCATCATGATGGAGCCCATCCAGGGCGAAGGCGGTCTGCACCCCATGCGCGCCGACTATCTGAAGAAGGTGCGCGAGCTGTGCGATGCCAAGGGCTGGCTGCTGATCATGGACGAGGTGCAGGCCGGCATGGGCCGCACCGGCAAATGGTTTGCCCACCAGTGGGCCGGCATCACACCCGATGTGATGACCCTGGCCAAGGGACTGGGCTCTGGCGTTCCCGTGGGCGCCGTAGTGGCGCACAAGGCGGCTGCCGAAGTGCTCAAGGCAGGCAACCATGGCTCCACCTTTGGCGGCAACCCTCTGTCCATGCGCGCCGGGGTGGAAACCATCCGCATCATGGAGGAAGACGGCCTGCTGGCTCATACCACTGAAGTAGGCGAATATCTGAAAGCTAAACTGCAGGCTGAACTGGGCAGCCTCGAAGGCTTCGTCGAAGTGCGCGGCCAGGGCCTGATGATTGGCGTGGAGCTGACCAAGCCCTGTGGCGAGCTAATTGGCCAGGCCGCAGAAGCCGGCCTGCTGCTGAGCGTGACCGCCGACACCGTGATTCGCCTGGTGCCGCCGCTGATCCTGAGCAAGGCCGAAGCCGACGAAATCGTCGCCAGGCTCAAGCCCCTGGTTCAAGCTATTCTGGCTGCCTGATCCTCCAAGGAATTCCGCATGAAGCATTACCTGCAATTTAGCGACTTCACGGCAGATGAATACGACTACCTGCTGGAACGCGCCGCCCTGATCAAGAAAAAGTTCAAGGGCTATGAAAAGCACCACACGCTGATCGACCGCACCATGGCCATGATCTTCGAGAAGGCCAGCACGCGCACCCGCGTCAGCTTCGAAGCCGGTATGTACCAGCTCGGTGGCTCCGTGGTCCACCTGACCACGGGCGACAGCCAGCTGGGCCGCTCCGAGCCGATTGAAGATAGCGCACGCGTCATCAGCCGCATGACCGACCTGGTCATGATCCGCACCTTCGGTCAGGACAAGATAGAGCGCTTTGCCCAGTACTCGCGCGTGCCCGTTATCAACGGACTGACCAACGAGTTCCACCCCTGCCAGATCCTGGCCGACATCTTCACCTTCATCGAGCACCGCGGCTCGATCAAGGGCAAGGTGGTGGCCTGGGTGGGCGACGGCAACAACATGGCCAACACCTGGCTGCAGGCCGCCGATCTGCTGGGCTTCACGGTCCATGTCAGCACGCCCGGCGGCTACGAGGTGGACGAGCAGCTGGCCTTCAACGGCAAGCCCGTCAACCCCGGCTGCTACAAGGTGTTCAAGGACCCTCTCGAAGCCTGCAAGGGTGCCGATCTGGTCACCACCGATGTCTGGACCAGCATGGGCTACGAGGCCGAGAACGAAGCGCGCAAGAAGGCTTTTGCCGACTGGTGCGTGGACGCCGAGATGATGGCCTCGGCCAAGGCCGATGCCCTGTTCATGCACTGCCTGCCCGCCCACCGCGGCGAGGAAGTGGAAGCCGAAGTCATAGACGGCCCTCAATCCGTGGTCTGGGACGAGGCTGAGAATCGCATGCATGTGCAAAAGGCGCTCATGGAGTACCTTTTGCTGGGTCGCGTGGACTGATGGCGAAGACATCGGTGCACGCGACGGCTCGCCAGAGCCAGCATGCGATTCGGGCGCAGGCTCATACCCGCTTCGCGGGTGTGAAGCGGCAGCATGCCGCGTGCCAAAGCCAAAATCGCATGCATGTGCAAAAGGCGCTCATGGAGTACCTGCTGCTGGGCCGCCAGCCAGGCTGATTCGGCACGTCCGGGCTCATCTGCATACCACCACACCCATGCACCTGAGCCACATCACATCCCCACACCGCCAGCGGGCCCTGCGCCAGCTGGCGGTGTTTCTGTTTCCGCTGCGCCCCATCCACGGGGATGTCCGCTACGGCCAGCGCGGCGGCCTGCTGGCGCTGCGCCAGCCCCATATGGCACGCCACACGCGCGTGCCCTCCTTCTTCGGCCCGCGCAAATCCTTTGCCGCGCGCGTGCGTGCACTTTATGTACGCATCCACACCTTCTATCTGAAGTTTCTTCAAGGCCATACCTAGTGGCCCAGGCACCGGAAGCCGCAGGCAGCCCTGCGTGCCGGCTTCTCCTCCAGACCTCAAAAAGCCGTCCTTGCCCAAGGAGGACGGCGCGACCCCGATGCCTGAATCCTTGAAGAAACACGATGTCCGAATCCGTCCACCCCTGCCTGAACTGTGGCGCCTGCTGCCAGAACTACCGCGTTGAATTTTCCATTTACGAGCTGCAATCCATGGGCGGCACCGTTCCCGATGAGCTGGCCCATGAAGTGCCCGGCAAGGGCAATCGCGCGCGCATGAACGGCACGGAACGTCACCCGGTGCGCTGCGCGGCGCTGCGCGAGCTGCCCGAGGTGGGCGCGGGCTGCATAGGCTGCGGCATCTACGAGCAGCGCTCGCGCCCCTGCCGCGACTTTCCGTTTGCCTCCTACGGCTGCCACGACACGCGCGAGAAGTTCGGCCTGTCGGCACTGAGCGATGAGGAAGTCCAGCCCTGGCTGGAAGCCGCCTGAGCTTTCGGCAAGCCCGCAAGCACTATCGCTACCAAATAAAAAGCTGCCTGCGCTTGCCAATCAATCATTTCAGATACAAAAGTATCTGAAATGTATAGATAGCAAGCGCAGGCAGCTATGTTTTTACAAGGAGGACTGTGTCCGCTTCAGGCCTTGCGCGTATCCGAGCAACTGTCGCCGCCACAGGCGCTGCAACCGCCGCAGCTGCCGCTCTTGCCCGCAGGCGCCAGCGAAGGATGAACCCGCGTCAGCTTGCTGCGCAGACCGGCGGGCATGAAACGCCAGGCCAGCGACACGGCGGCCACCAGCACGATGGCGCCCACTATCAGTTCCTGCCACATAGACAATCCTTTCTCAGCCCCAGCCCAGGGCCACGGCGACGCGATAGGTCACAAAGCTGGCCAGATAGGCCAGAGCAAACAGATAACCGGCCATCAGCAGCGGATAGCGCCAGCCATTGGTCTCGCGCTTGACCATGGCCAGCGTGGAGATGCACTGGGGCGCAAACACAAACCAGACCAGCAGCGACAGCGCGGTCGCCATTGACCAGCTGCTGGCGATCAGCGGGCTCAGCTGCTGGGCCATGGCGTCATCGCCCACGGCCGACAGCGCATACACCGTACCGAGCGCACCCACGGCCACCTCGCGTGCGGCCATGCCGGGCACCAGCGCAATGGCGATCTGCCAGTTGAAGCCGATGGGCGCCAGCACCACTTCCAGCGCACGGCCGATCTGGCCCGCGAAGCTGTAGCGAATCGCGCCTTCGGTCACGCCCTCGGGAGCACCTGGGTAGCTGGAGAGGAACCACAGCACGATGCTGACGGTCAGGATGATGCCGCCGACGCGGCGCAGGAAGATCATGGCCCGCTCGTACAGGCCCAGCACCAGGCTGCGCAGGCTGGGGATGCGGTAGGAAGGCAGCTCCATCAGCAGCGGCGTGCGGGTCTTGACCTTGGTGGCCAGCTTGCCCACCCAGGCCACGGCCATGGCACTGACGATGCCGCCCACATAGAGGGCAAACAGCACCAGGCCCTGCAGATTGAAGAAGCCGGCCACGGTCTGCTCTGGGATGAAGGCTCCGATCAGCAACGTGTAGACGGGCAGGCGTGCCGAGCAGGTCATCAGCGGCGCGATCATGATGGTCAGCAGACGGTCGCGCCAGCTGGAGATCGAACGCGTGGCCATGATGCCGGGCACGGCACAGGCAAAGCTGGACAGCAGCGGGATGAAGGAGCGTCCGGACAGGCCCACGCTGCCCATGATGCGGTCCAGCAAAAAGGCGGCGCGCGGCAGATAGCCCGAGTCTTCCAGCACCAGGATGAAGAAGAACAGAATCAGGATCTGCGGCAAAAAGACCACCACCGAGCCGCTGCCGGCAATCACGCCGTCCACCAGCAGGCTGCGCAGCACGCCATCGGGCATCACGCCATGCACCCACTGGCCGAAGTCGCTGACCAGGCCTTCGATGCCGTCCATCAGGGGCTCGGCCCAGCTGAACACTGCCTGGAACATCAGGAACAGCGTCACCACCAGCAGCAGCGTGCCCCACAGCGGGTGCAGCACCACGGAGTCGATGCGATCATCACGCTGCGTGGGAGCCGCGGGCTCCTGCACGGTCTGGCGCATGATCTCGGCCACCTGCTGGTGCAGGGCCAGCAGCTGGGCACGCGAATTGCTGCCCGTCACGGGCTTGAACTGGCCTTCGAGCGTCGGCGCCTTGAGCTGCCTGGCCTGCTCGCTGTCCAGCCAGGCCAGCAAATCCTTGGCGCCGGACAGATGCACGCCCACGCTCTCCACCACGGGCACGCCCAGCAGCTCGCTGAGCTTGGCCTTGTCGATGACCAGTCCCTGACGGCGTGCCATATCGCTCATATTGAGCACCACCACCATGGGCAGGCCCAGGGCGCGTGCCTCCAGCACCAGACGCAGGTTCAGACGCAGATGGGTGGCATCGGTCACGCAGACCAGCAACTCGGGCGGCGCTTCGCGCGGGTGCTGGCCCTTGACGATGTCGCGCGTGATGCGCTCGTCCTCGCTGTGCGCATCGAGGCTGTAGGTGCCGGGCAGGTCCAGCACGCGCACGCGGCGCTTGCCGGGCGTGCTCAGCCAGCCTTCCTTGCGCTCCACGGTCACGCCCGCGTAGTTGGCCACCTTCTGGCGGGCGCCGGTCAGCAGATTGAACAGCGCCGTCTTGCCGCAATTCGGGTTGCCCAGCAGCGCAGCGCGCAAGGGCGCCTGCTCCACGGCTTGAGGACTCATCATGGTGATCTGGGATTCGCGCACGTTCATGCTGCGGCCTCCAGCTGCACCAGCACCTGGGACGCCTCGTGGCGGCGCAGCGCAAACGTCGCCTGGCCTATGCGCACGGCCAGCGGGTCGGGGCCGGGAAAGCCGGTGGCGACGACGCGCACGGACTCGCCGGGCAGAAAGCCGATTTCCATGAGTCTGAGCAGCAGGTTTTCATCCTCGCCTTCGGAGGAAGCCAGATCCACCACCCGGGCTGGCTGATTCACCACCAGCTGATCCAGGCCCATGATGGGCCCGGTTGCGGCGGCCATGGCTGCAGCGCTGGAAGATGACACGCCGGATTCAGACGCTTGAACAGGAAAAGCATTCATGGACGAAGTAACTGACACTGCCTCAGACCTCGCCGAGGGGGACTGCAAAGAACTCATAGCGCATTATTAATTGATTTTGATTCTCATTTTCCATTTACTGTAGGCGATTGGTGCACAACGGTGGCGAATTGGCACCAGCAGCATGGACTTTTGGGCGGGTATTGAGCGGCGCGGTTGACAAATCTGCGGCCCGGCACAACCAAAGGGTTTGCACAGCTGCGAAAATCGCCGCCCCACCGGAAAAATTCCGCCTCTCCAATGACCCATCCCTGCCTTAGCTGCGGCGCCTGTTGCGCGTCCTTTCGTGTCGATTTTTCCGTGCACGAGTCCCAGGAGCATGGGGGCAGTGTCCCCGCAGGACTGGTTGAGGAAGTTACCGACTACACCTGCCGCATGCGCGGCACGGACTGGGCCAGGCCACGCTGTGCAGCTCTGGTGGGCAAGGTGGGAGAGAAGGCGTACTGCGGCATTTATGAATGGCGCCCCTCCCCTTGCCGGGAGTTCGCCGCGGGTTCGGACGCCTGCAACCGCGTGCGCCAGCGCCACAATCTGCCTCAGCTGGAAAGCGGTCTGATCTAAGAGTCCCGCAAGATACCGGGATCAGGCGTCCTGCTCGATCAGCACCACGCCTATATTGTCCTTGCCGCCTGCGGCATTGGCCGCCTCGATCAATGCCTCCTGCAACCGCGCCAGCGGCAGGTTTTCATCGAACAGGGAGGCAAGGCTGGCGTCACTCAGCATATCGGTCAGGCCGTCCGAGCACAGCAGGATGCGGTCACCCTGCTGCAGCGGCCAGTGGTTCAGCTCCGGCTCCACCTGGGGCATCACACCCAGCGCTCTGGTCACCAGATGGCCGTAGCGCGAGGTCCTGGCATCGGCCTCGCTGATCAGGCCGGCATCGATATCCTGCTGCACCAGCGAATGGTCGCGCGTCAGGCGCTGCAGCCGGCCGGCACGCCAGGCATAGGCCCTGGAGTCGCCCAGATGGGCAATCAGCACTTCGCTCGCCAGCACCAGGGCGGCCACCACCGTGGTGCCCATGCCGCTGCAGCCGGGCGTGGACTGCGCGGCGGCATAGATGGCCGTATTGGCCATGTGCAGGGCGTCCGTCAGCTCGCACTGTGCTGCCAGCATGGATTCATCGGCTGCCGGACCGTGCTGCACGCTGGTCGTGATCAGCTCCACGGCCATGACGCTGGCCACCTCGCCCGCGTTATAGCCGCCCATGCCGTCGGCCAGCACGGCAACCGGCCAGGGCCTGGCCTGCGGCTCCAGCCCCACCGAGTCTTCGTTATTGCTGCGCTGTCGACCCATGTCTGCACGCCCCACCATGCGTACGGCCGGCCAGACTCGGGATGGGCTAGAAGCTGCTGCGGATGGCATGGAAGATGGGATGGGGGTCAGGTTCGCGAAAGCATTCAAGCGTAACGCAAGTCACCTTCTTGTGTCGGTCGAAAAGAGCCGTTTTGCACTTGTTAACCAAGCAAAGGCGCAATTTTGTTCAATACCTGGAAAAGCCAAGGACTCAGACTGGCGACCTCTTGTTTCAGGTTTGTCCATGCTTTCTTCTGTTCTGGCCATGGCCGGATTTGCACTGGCCGGCGCCATCACGCCAGGGCCGGTGAACGTGCTGGCCCTGCGCCATGGCAACGGCCGCGCTGGCGCCGCCTTCTGCTATGTACTGGGAGCCAGCCTCAGCTACGCCGTCATCGTCTGGCTGATGGGCCAGAGCGGGCAATGGCTGCTCAAGCAGCCAGAGCTGCTGCGCTGGGCGCCGCGCGTCTGTGCTCTCTATCTGCTCTGGCTGGCCTGGCAGCTGGCCAATGCCCCCGGGACCCATGGCCGGGCGGCCAGGGAGAGCGCCCCCGCATCACTGCCGGCCGGTCCAGGCGGAGCGTTCGTGCAAGGCATTGCCATTCAGAGCCTCAACCCCAAGGCCTGGCTGGTGGCGCTTTCGGGCATCGGCATGTTTGTCGCCCCGCTGGCCGCGCAGCAGGTCTCGCTGCCAACCGCCTTGCTGCTGTTTTGCAGCGTCTCCTTGCTGGCCTGCCTGCTCGGCGTTGGCTGCTGGGCCGCGCTGGGCCATGCACTGACCCGGTGGCTGAGCACGCCCCTGCGCCAACGGCGGCTGAACCAGGCCCTGGCCATGGTGCTGGTGGCAAGCGTGGTCAGCATGCTGGCATGATGAGGCCGTCATGCCAGCCCCCAGTCACCATTTCCACCGCCACCCGGCCCTGCCCTGGGCCGAGCTGCGCATCAGCCGCCAGTCCTGCTACAGCTACCGGCTGCATGCGCACGCGCAGTACTCCATAGGCATCGTGGATGAGGGCGAGACCCTGTTTCTGCATGACGATGGCCCCGAAGCATTGAGCGCTGGCAGCGTGGTGCTGATCGAGCCCGGCCACTGGCATGCCTGCAACCCCGAGACATTGCAGCCCTGGTCTTACCGCATGCTGTTCGTGCAGGCCGACTGGGTTCATGAGCGGCTCGGCGTCGGCGGCCTGCGCTTTGCACGGCGCGCGCTGCACAAGCCAGAAATCTCGCGCTGGGCAGACCGTCTCTGCCAGCCGCTTGCCGGCAGCGCCACGGATGCGCAGCTGCGGCAGCACGAGCAATCGCTGACGGATTTCCTGCAGCTGCTGGGCCGTGCCGCCGACTCCCCTGCCCCAGAGCCCCAGCCGCCCGATGCCGTCCTGCCTGCGCTGCAACACATGCACCGCAGCCCCGAAGACGACACCAGCGTCCAGGCCCTGGCCCTGCGCTGCGGCATGAGCCCCAGCCGTTTCATCCGCCGCTTCAGGGCCGTCACCGGCGTCACGCCCGGGGCCTACCGCCTCAACCTGCGCCTCAATGGCGTGCGCCACCTGCTGGCCCAGGGCGAGCCCCTGGCCTCGGTCGCTCAACAGATGGGCTTTGCCGATCAGGCCCACATGCAACGCGCCTTCAAGGCCCATCATGCGCTGACGCCCGGCAACTACGCCGGCATGCAGCGCTAAGCCGGCCGGGTCAGGGACATTCGCCGCCACGCCGCCGCAGCCGGTCATTCGCGGGATACTTGCCGCTTCGATTTTTCGCACGCGCAAGTCAGCAATGGCCAACTTTGACAGTATTCAGCAACGCGAGACAGGCCTGCAGCAGCACCTGAACTCGGCCCAGATGACCATGATCGCCATCGGTGGCGCCATCGGTACCGGTCTCTTCATGGGCAGCGCCTTTGCCATCGGCTTTGCCGGCCCCAGCGTGCTCATCAGCTACGCCATCGGCGCCTTCATCGGCCTGCTGCTCATGGGATGCCTGGCCGAGATGACCGTGGCCCACCCCACCTCGGGCTCCTTCGGCGCCTACGCCGAGCACTACATCAGCCCTCTGGCCGGCTTTGTGGTGCGCTATGCCTACTGGGGTGCCGTGGTGCTGGCCGTGGGCATGGAGGTCACGGCCGTGGGCAAGTACATGGCCTACTGGTTCCCCAACGTGGAGCAATGGGTATGGGTGGCGCTGTTCTCGGCCCTGCTGGCCGCCGTCAATGCCACCAGCGTCAAGGCCTTCGGCCAGGTCGAGTACTGGTTCTCCATGGTCAAGGTGATTGCCATCGTGGCCTTCATCCTGATCGCTGCCTATGTGGTCTTCGGCACCCGACCCGAGGGTGTGGGTTTCGACAACTACTTTGTCGATGGCGGCTTCTTCCCCAACGGCTGGTGGGGCACCTGGGTCGGCGTGATCGTGGCCATCTTCAGCTATCTGAGCCTGGAATCCATTGCCATTGCTGCCGGCGAAGCCCAGAACCCCAAGCAGGCCGTGACCCGCGCCTTCCGCACCACGGTGCTGCGCCTGGTGCTGTTCTATCTGCTATCGCTGGCACTGATGCTGGCCGTCGTGCCCTGGAGCCATGCGGGCACGGACAAGAGCCCGTTCGTCAAGGTGATGGAGATTTTGCAGATCCCCGGCGCGGCCGCGGCCCTCAACTTCGTGGTGCTGCTGGCCTCGCTGTCGGCCATGAACAGCCAGCTCTACGTCACCTCGCGCATGATGTTCAGCCTCTCGCGCGGCGGCTATGCCCCCAAGGGTCTGAGCAAGCTCAGCAAAAGCGGAGTGCCGCTGGGCGCGATTGCCGTCTCCTGCCTGGGCATGGCCGTGGCCATGGTGCTCAACGTGCTCAAACCCGAGCAGTCGCTGGAGCTGATGATGTCGATCGCCATGTTCGGCGCCATGTTTGCCTGGTTCATGGTGTTCGTGACCCATCTGTTCTTCCGCCCACGCTGGCAGCGCGAACACCCGGGCCAGAAGCTGGAGTTCCGCATGTGGGGCTTTCCCGTGCTGACCCTGGTAGGCGCCTTGCTGATGGCGGGCGTGATCGTCACCACGCTGTTTACCAAGGAGTTCCACACCACCGTGCTGGTGGGCGTGCCGTTTCTGATCGTGCTGGTGCTGGTCTATGCTCTTTGGTATAGAAAGAAGAAGGTGGCCCCCTGAGGCGCTAGCGCGCCTTCCCCCAAGGGGGACGACAGCCTTTGCTGCGGGGCGGCGCGGCCGGCCCCGGCCCTTGCTGGCTGTCCCGCACTCGGGCCTGTTATCGATCAAGAGTGACCGAACCCATTCATACACACCATGACACGCCAGATCTGGGATATTTCTCCTGCCATTCATCCTGCCGCCCCGGTGTTTCCGGGCGACACGCCCTATAGCCAGGAATGGGTAGCCAGCATTGGCCCGGGCTGCCCGGTCAATGTCAGTGCCATTCATCTCTCGCCCCATGTGGGCGCGCATGCCGATGCGCCGCTGCACTACGATCCGCAGGGCGCAGCCATCGGCGCCGTCGATCTGGACGCCTTTCTGGGCCCCTGCCGCGTGATCCACGCCATGGGCTGCGGGCCGCTGATCGAATGGCGTCACATAGCGCACGCCATCGATGCCGGCCTGCCCGCGCGCGTGCTGGTGCGCACCTACGAGAAAGCACCCACCGGCTGGGATGCCGAGTTGGCCGCCTATGCCCCCGAGACCGTGCAAAAGCTGGCCGACCTCGGCGTTAAGCTGATCGGCATAGACACTGCCAGCATAGACCCTGCCAGCAGCAAGAGCCTGGACAGCCATATGGTGATCCGCCAGCGCGGCCTGCGCGTGCTCGAGAACCTGGTGCTCGATGAAGTGAGCGAAGGCGACTATGAGCTGATCGCCTTGCCGCTCAAGCTCACCGAAGCCGATGCCTCGCCAGTGCGCGCCGTGCTGCGCAGCCTGCTCTGAAGCGCTTGGCGCAAAGAAACCGATGTCCTCGTTGCAAGGCGGCCGGGCCGACCCGGTCTCGGACACAATGGGCGAATTCGAGTCCAGCCATATTTGAATCAGAACCGGCTCTGACGTAGACACAATCATCGTCAGTAGCTATCAAAATGAGAGAAAGAAGACAATGACCACTTTGCAAGACTGCCAGGCTCTGGATGCCCAGGAGCCGCTGCGCGCGCTGCGCGAGCGCTTTGCCCTGCCCCAGGGCGTGATCTACCTGGACGGCAATTCCCTGGGCGCCCAGCCCAAGGCCGCCGCCGCGCGCGCGGCCGAAGTGGTGGCGCAGGAATGGGGCCAGGACCTCATCACTTCCTGGAACAAGGCGGGCTGGATCACGCTGCCCGAGCGCCTGGGCAACCAGTTCGCCCCCTGGCTGGGCGTGGGCCAAGGCGAGCTGGTGTTCACCGACACCACCTCCATCAATCTCTACAAGGTGCTGAGCGCTGCCGCGCGCATCGCCCGCGAAGATGCGCCCGGCCGCAAAAAGCTGATCAGCGAGCGCAGCAACTTCCCGACCGATCTCTATATCGCCCAGTCCGTCTGCCAGGAATACGGCCTGGAACTGGTGCTGCTCGAACCCGAGGAAATCGCCGGCGCGCTGCAGACCGATGTGGCGATCTCCATGCTCACCCATGTCAACTACCGCACGGGTGCCATGCACGATATGGCAGCCGTCACGGCCGCCGCCCATGCCAAAGGCATTCTCTGCGTCTGGGATCTGTGCCACAGCGCAGGTGCCGTGCCCGTGGACCTCAAGGGCGCTGATGCCGACTTTGCCGTGGGCTGCAGCTACAAATACCTCAACGGCGGCCCCGGCGCGCCGGCCTTTGTCTGGGCGCATCCGCGCCTGATCAACCGTTTCTGGCAACCGCTGTCGGGCTGGTTCGGCCACGCCGAGCCCTTCAAGTTCGTGCCCGACTACCACCCCGCCCAGGGCATACAGCGCTATCTCTGCGGCACCCAGCCCATGATCAGCATGAGCGTGCTGCAATGCGGTATCGACATCTACACCGAAGCCGAGGCTTTCGGCGGCATGGCCGCGCTGCGCAAGAAATCGCTGGCGCTGACCGATCTGTTCATCCAGCTCGTGGAAGAGCGCTGCCAGGGCCACGGCCTGGGTCTGGCGACACCGCGCGAGCATGCGGCACGCGGCTCCCAGGTCTGCCTGACCCGGGAAGAAGGCCTGGGCGTGAACGGCCAGGGCAGCGGCGCCTACGCCATTGTCCAGGCGCTGATTGCACGCGGCGTGATCGGTGATTTCCGCAAGGGCGACGGCGGCACGGGCAGGCACAAGGACATTCTGCGCTTCGGCTTCACGCCGCTGTATGTGGGCTTTGCCGATGTCTGGAATGCCGTCGAGCATCTGCGCCAGGTGCTGGAATCGGGCGAATGGCAACGACCCGAGTTCAATACCGTACACGCCGTGACCTGAAGCAGGCACCGGGGGCGGGCCGGGCGAGCTCCGATCAGGCCCGCGCCCAGCTCCAATTGAGCACGCCCATCAGCGCCACGGCGGCCAGGTCCAGCATCAGCACGCTTCGCTGCACCCAGCGCCGCTGGTCAGCGCCCTGCGCCAGCAACTGCACGGCCATCTCCACCTTGCCGGGCGAAGCCATGAGCAGCAGCGAGGCACTGACGTTGTGCACCGCCATGAATGGCAGCAGCGGCGCGCCCAGCGCATGGGCGATCTCGGCCTGCGTGGCCGCAAACATGGCATTGGCCCCGGTGTTGGAGCCGGTCACGAAGCCGCCCAGCGCGCCCACAAATGGTGCGGCCAGCAGATACAGCGGCCCGCTGCGGGCCAGTGCCTGCGCCAGTTGCGCGGCCATGCCCGAAACCGCCATCAGCACGCCCAGCACAATGAACAGCGCCGTGACCGGCGCCACCTGCAGCCAGGAGCGCCAGACCTTTGCCAACGATGGGCGCGCCGGCCGGCCTCGCGTGAAAAAAACCGCCGCTACCAGCAGCCACAGTCCCGGCGAAGCCAGCCCATGCAAGGCAGCGGGCAGATCCAGGGTGCGCAGCAGCGCTGCCGCCGCCAGCACGCCGCCCAGCAGCAACGCATAGGCCGCCAGCGCTCGCCGTCCCGGTGCACTCAGGGGCGGCTTGTCCGCGTCCGCTTGCGACACGCGCAGGCGCAGGCGCAGCAGATGCCAGCCCACCACCAGCAACGCCCCCAGCGCCCCCGCGGGTGCCGTGCCGGCCAGGGTATTCATCAGAGCCACGGCCGCCGTCAGCAACAGACCCGACAGCAGGCCCTGCAGCAGAGCCGGCCAGCGACGGCCCGGCGCACTCGCCAGAGCCGCCGCCGCCATGCCGATGATGACAAACGGAATCACGCTGACCAGGGCCGAAGCCTGACCCAGCTCCTTGAACGGCAGACCCGCCATGGTAGCCGCCACCAGCGTCCCCGGCCCCATGGAGCCCCAGGGCACGGCGCAAAGGCCCAGCAGGCCGATGAGCCCCACCTTGCGCGGCGGCAAGCCGAAGTGCGCGAGCAGCGGAATGCCTATGGTCACGCCCACGCCAAAGCCGGTGACCGACTCGGCAAACGGCGTGATGCCATGCACCACCAGCAGCACGGCGCCCGTGCCGCTGCCGGCCCTGGCCAGCAGCCAGTCGGCCAGAGCCTTCTGCGCTCCCGACGCGCGCAGCACCTCGGACAGCAGCAGCCCGCCTGCCACGATCAGCAACACTTCCAGCAGCACCGGCGCCCAGTGCATGCCGGCGGCCAGCCATGCTGAAGCGGGCTGCGCAAAGGCTGCGGCAATCACCAGCAGCGCCACCGCCACGCCCAGCGCTGCGGCATGCAGCGAGCGCCAGCCCGCCAGCAGGACGGCGATGACGGTGGCCACGGGCAAGGCACTGATAAACATGTACATTGCATTCATCCTCGAAAAATAATTTCCTATACGCAAAATTATTTTCTCATAGGAAAATTTTCAACACAAGCACAGACGCCATGACAAGGAGCCAGACTTGAACTCCACCACCGCATCGCAGGCATCGGAGCAGGATGCGCTTTTCGGCGCCGCCGTCCGCGCGCGCCGCGCCCAGCTGGGCATCACACTGGATCAGCTGGCCCAGGCCAGCGGTGTTTCGCCGGGTGCGCTGTCGCGCGTGGAGCGCGGCCTGCTGGCCACCAGCCTGCGCAATGCCATGGCGATTGCACAGGGCCTGGGCTGCGAGCTGGGCGAGTTGGTGCAAAGCGCGCCCAGCGCGCAGGTCACGCGCGCCGGCGAGAATCTGCGCTTTGTCGACGAGGCCAGCGGCGTGGAGCGCCTGGCCCTGGCCAGCCCCAGCGCAGGCGTGAATCTCGTGCATTACCGCTTTCCGCCGCATGCGGTCTCCAGCCATTTCGCGGCCCATCGCGCAGGCACGCGCGAGGTCTTTCACGTGCTCGAAGGCAGCATCGAAGTCTTCACCGCCCAGGAGCAGGTGCTGCTGCATGCGGGCGACACGGCCACTCTGGTGGTGGACAGCGAGCACCGGCTGGCCAACGCCTCGGGCCAGCCCGCACGCCTGCTGCTGCTGGTGCTGTCGCCGCCGCTCTGAAGCGCTGCCGCCTGTCGCCTCTTGCCTGTCGCCTCTTAATAGGCGCTGTCGGCCAGCGAGGCCCAGAGGTGCGCGGCCACCAGCGCGCGCCAGGGCTTGAACTGTTCCAGCCAGTCGCTGGCGGCACGCGCATCGGGTTTGTCGCCACCCGTGAGCAAGCCTATGGCCCGGCGCACCGCCACATCGCCGTGCAAGCTGCCGTCGGGCCAGCCATAGCCGCGCAGCAAGGTGTAGTTCACCGTCCACGGCCCGATGCCCTTGACCTCCAACAATTGCGCCGAGGCAGCGGCCACATCCTCCTCGCTCCAGCGCCCGGCGGCGCTGCGGGCGGCCCAGTCGTCCAGCGGCAGCCGGCCTTCGGCAACGGCCTGGGCCACGGCCAGCAGGGTCTGGGCCTTGGCCTGGGAAAAGCCCGCGCCGCGCAGTGCGTCCAGCCCCAAGGCCGCCACGCGCTGTGCATTGGGATAGGCGTGCAGGGCCGGCATGTCCCCGTCTTGCGCCAGCGGCTCGCCCGCCAGCGCGATCAGCTTGCGCCGCAGCGAAACGGCCACGGCCACCGTGATCTGCTGGCCGGTGATGGCCCAGGTCAGCGCCTCGAAGGGTGTGGGCGAGCCGGGCACATGCAGGCCGGCCTGGCGCGACAGCAGCGCGCCCAGCTCGGGGTGGTCGCCATGCGCCAACTCCAACTGGTCGGGCGCGTAGATCAGCCCCAGCATGCGTTTCACCATGGCCTGCAGCGCGGCCCGGTCTGCCTCGGCCGGCTCTGCGTGCGGCGCATGCAGGCTGGCCTGCACCTGTCCGGTCTGCCATTGCAGCTGCAGCAAGGCGGGACTGCGCTTCCACATGATGGCCTTGTGCAGGCTGTGCGCACCGGCATCGACCCGCTCAGCCAGTTGCTGCTCGTCGCGATCATGGAAATGCACGAATTCATCGAAGCGGTAACGCGCGGGCAGGACAATGGAGACTTCAAGCAGCATGCGGTTTTCTATCACAGGGGCAACGTCGGAGCGTGCCCGCGCTTCATTCATTAAATTCATAGCTGCTATCGCCCATCAATCAACGATTTCAGATAAATATCCATCCAAAAACGCATGATTAGCATGCGATAGCAGCTCTCTTTAAGAGAGCTTGAGTTGGGCCTGCTGGGCCTCGCGCAACAGCAGCGCACGCTTGCGCTCCACACCCCAGCGATAGCCCGAGATGCTGCCATCGTTGCGCAGCACACGGTGACAGGGCACTGCCACTGCAATCGGATTGGCCGCCACCGCGCTGGCCACGGCCCGCGTTGCGCTGGGCTGGCCCAGCTGCCGGGCCAGTTCGCTGTAGCTCACGGTCTGGCCGGCCGGAATGCTCTGCAGCGCCTGCCAGACGCGCTGCTGAAACGCCGTGCCCTGAATATCCAGCGGCAGGGCCAGCCCCAGCCTGGGCTGCTCCATCAGGGCCACCACCTGGGCCACGGTCTGTTCATACTGGGCGTCGGCCCCGATCAGTTGCGCCGCCGCAAAACGCTGCTGCAGATCGTCCACCAGCGCATGGGGATCATCGCCCAGCAGCACGCAGCACACGCCCTTGTCGGTGCTGGCCACCAGCAGGCTGCCCAGCGAGCATTCGGCCAGGGCAAAGCGGATACGCTGGTCCTGGCCGCGCCTGCGATAGGACTGCGGCGCCATGCCCAGCATGGCCGGGGCGTCCTTGTAGAAGCTGCTGCTGGCTTCATAGCCGCTCAGATAGGCCGCATCGGTGACCGACTCGCTGGCCTCCTGCGCCAGCGCGGCACGCACATGCCTGCCGCGATGGGCCTTGGCATAGGCCTTGGGCGTGAGCCCCGTGGCGCGCTTGAAGTTGCGGTGCAACTGCCAGGGACTGAGCCCGAGGCGCTGAGCCAGCTCCTCCAGCCCAGGCATGGGCTCTTCGCTCTCCAGCCAGCGGCAGCACTGGATCATGCGCTCATCTGTTTGCGAATTTGCAGTGGCGGCGAAAGGCAGAGGACTGGGCATGGCGTGAATCTCGGCTGAGTGCGTTTTCTGTCATCGGTCTGTGACTGTCCCGACTTTACGCAAAGCTATGGCAGCTTGCATCCACGTTCTTGCAGGCTTTGTGTGCCCGGATTCGGTTACGCTGCGCGCACTGACCTATCAAAGATGATTTGACCATGACGAATGAATCCTCCGGTTGCCCCCTGCATGGCGGCGCAGCCATCGTCCGCGACGAGAAAGCACAGCTCGACTTCAGCCGTGACATGAGCTATGGCGACTATCTGCATCTGGACCAGATTCTCACGGCCCAGCATCCGCTGTCGCCCGCCCATGACGAGATGCTGTTCATCGTGCAGCACCAGACCAGCGAGCTGTGGATGAAGCTGATGCTGCACGAGGTGCGCGCGGCTACGGCAGCCATTGCCAATGCATCGGGCGAGACCAAGCCCGATGCCTTCAAGATGCTGGCGCGCGTCTCGCGCATCATGGAGCAGCTGGTCAGCGCCTGGACCGTGCTGTCCACCATGACACCGCCTGAGTACTCGGCCATGCGCCCCTATCTGGCCAACTCCAGCGGCTTCCAGAGCTACCAGTACCGCTGCATCGAGTTTGCGCTGGGCAACAAGAACGCGGCCATGCTCCAGCCCCACGCCCACCGCAGCGATCTGCTGGCCCAGGTGCAGGCCGCCTACGAATCGCCATCGTTGTACGACGTGGCCCTGCAGCTGCTGGCCCGCGAAGGCATCGCCGTGCCTGCCGACCGCCTGCAGCGCGACTGGACCCAGCCCTATGAGGCCAGCGAGGGCGTGAAACAGGCATGGATCACCGTCTACCGCGATCCGCACAAGCACTGGGATCTGTACCAGCTGGGAGAAAAGCTGGCCGATATCGAGGATGCCTTCCGCCTCTGGCGCTTCCGCCACCTGACAACGGTGGAGCGCGTCATCGGCTTCAAGCGCGGCACGGGCGGCACCGGCGGCGTGAGCTACCTCAAGAAGATGCTGGACGTGGTGCTGTTCCCCGAGATCTGGAGCCTGCGCACCGAGCTGTAGGCCGGTCATCAAGGCCATCGCCATTCAGGCTGCCCCTGCTGCTCTTTCGTGACAGCGCGGGCAGCCTGAATTCTTTAGGCTCCGTGCAAAACCTAACATCGCAACAAAATGCCCATGCCCTCCGATCACAGCGCCGCCGAGGCTGCGCCGAACACCGGCCCCAAGCCCGACTCTTCCGCCTGGGCCATGCTGGTCTGCCTGCTCACTGGCTTTGCTCTGAGCCAGGCCTTCAGAACCGTCACCTCCATCATCGCCGACGGTCTGCGCACGGACTTCGGCCTGTCCGCGCAGTCGCTGGGATCGTTTGCCGGGCTGTTTGCGCTGTCCTTCGGCGTGGCCCAGCTGCTCATGGGCATAGGCATGGATATCTATGGGCTGCGCCGCACCGTGCTGCTGGCCTTTCCGCTGTCGATTGCGGGCGCCGCGCTGTCCGCACTGGCACCCAGCTATTCCTGGCTGATGCTGGGTCAGCTGCTGATCGGCGTGGGCTGCTCGCCCGCCTTTCTGGCCAGCACCATGTTCATCGCGCGCCACTTTCCGGCCGATAAATTTGCCTACCTCTCGGGCATAGGCCTTGGCCTGGGCGGGCTGGGCCTGCTGTTTACCGGCACACCCATGGCCTGGCTGGTGCAGCACATGGGCTGGCGCGCCGGCTTTGCGCTGCTGGCGGTGCTGAGTGCGCTGTCCTGGCTGCTGATTTTCTTCAAGGTGCACGAGCCCGAGCTTCCTGGGGACTCCCAGCCCAAGCCCGGCTTCATGCAGGCGCTGCAGGGTTTTGGCAGCCTGCTGCTGCTGCCCCATACCTGGGGCATTGTGCTGCTGGGCATGGTCAGCTATGCCTCGTTTCTCACCGTGCGCGGCCTCTGGCTCAGTCCCATGCTGATGGATCGCTACCAGTTTTCATTGGTCACGACCGGCAATGTGGCCCTGGCCTGCTCCGTCATTTCGCTGTTTGTGCCTTCCATGTTCGGCCGGCTGGACCCCGGTCCGGCCAGGCGTCGCCAGCGCATTGCACGCTTTGCGCTGCTCATGGCAGCCGTTTTTGTAGCACTGGCCCTGCTCCACCAATCCGTAGGCAGCGTGCTGCTGCTGCTGGTCATGAGCGTGCTGTCGGGCTACGGCACGCTGATCTATGCCGATGTGCGCTCATCCTACCCACCGGCCACGACGGGACGCGCACTGTCCATCTTCACCATGGCCATGTTTCTCGGAGCCGCGCTCATGCAGTGGCTGTCCGGTCTGGTCGCAGGCGTTGCGGAACGCCAGAATGCCGACATCTATCAAGCCGTGATGCTGATGATTGCCGCCATGCTGGGCAGCGGCGTGCTGGCTTACCAGCTCATCAAACCTTCGCCGCTGCTGCACAAGGCCAGCAATTGAAGCTGTCTATCTGCCAAGCAGGCAGCGGCGCGAAAACCATTCCGGTTATGGCAACCGGTTGCTAGAGCGCGCCCTCATAGAGCCAGGGCACATCCATGATGCGCCCGCCCAGGGCGCGCAGCGACAGATCGCGCCCCCAGCGAACAGGCCCTGTCGCATGGAAGATCCGGCCATTGCGCAGCGAGCGTTCCTGCACCCTGGCATTGCGCTGCCAGCGATTCAGCGCATAGCGGCGCAGCCGCAGACTGACATCCAGATCATGCATGGACAGAGCACTCTGCAACTCGGCTGCATCCTCGATGGCCATGCCCGCACCCTGCGCCAGATAGGGACGCATGGGATGGGCCGCATCGCCCAGCAGGGCTACAAGGCCCTGCGCCATCTGGGCCTCTGACGACACCGGCTGCCGGTCGGCCACCGGCCACAAACGCCATTCGCCGCCCACATCGGGAACATGTTGAACCAGATCCTGCAGGTAAGCGCATGCGCCCTGAAGATGCTGGAGCAGATCAGGCAGATTGGCCGAGTGATCCCAGCTGTCCAGATCCTCGGGGGCCGGCCCCTGCACAATGACCACCAGATTCTGCAGCTCGCCCCGGCGCACGGGATACTGAATGGCGTGCAATTGCGGCCCCAGCCAGGCCGTGACCTCGCTGGTGCGCAAGCGCTTGGGCAGATTGGCCTGATGCACCAGGGCACGGTAAGCCAGGTGCCCGGTCACACGCGGCGGGCCATCACCCAGCATCTGTGCACGCACTGCACTGCGCACGCCATCAGCGCCGATCAGGGCATCGCCCTCGATGAGCTTGCCGGTACTGGTGCGAATGGTGACCACGCCGTCCTGCTGGCTATAGCTGCTGACGAACTGGTCGAGGTTGAGGTGAGCCTCTGGCAGAGCCTGCAAGGCCTCCAGCAGAATCTGGTGCAGGTCGGCGCGATGAATGGTGAGGTAGCTGGCTCCATAGCGCTGCACCATATCTGCGCCCAGGGGCAATCGCCCCAGCTCTTGCCCTGTCACGGCACTGCAGGCTCGCAAGGACAAAGGACAGGCCACGACCTGCTGCAATGATCGCTGCAGCCCCCATGCCTGAAGACAGCGCACCACATTGGGTCCCAACTGAATACCGGCTCCGACTTCGGAAAACTGCGCTGCACGCTCGAACAGGCGCACATCCCAGTCAGCCCGCACCGCCGCAATGGCTGCTGCCAGACCGCCAATACCGCCCCCCGCAATCAACACCTGCTTGTTCATGGACTCTTATTGTGCCGCGTAGTCACCAGCATCGAAGAGAACTCTTGTTTGCGCTGCCGCAAACCTTGCAGCCATGAAAAAAGCCCGCCAAGGCGGGCTCTTTCAACGTGCGCAAAAGCAGATCAAATGGCGAACTTTTCGCGATCCTGGTCTGCAATCCACTTTGGTGGCTTGCCGCGGCCGGTCCAGGTCTGACCCGTTGCAGGATCACGATACTTGGGAGCCACCTTGGCGCCAGCATTGGCGGAAGAGCGCGCGCGAGCGGGAGGGAAAACATCTTCAGCAGTCAAGCCGTACTCGGCAATCAGGCCGCGAACCTTGCTCACGGCTTCGGCCAGTTCACGCGAACGGGCTTCGTTGATTTGCTGTTCCAGCTCTTCTCTCTGCTTCAGGAGTTCCTTGTAAGTGCTCATGATTTGCGCTTCTTGGTTGATTAAAGTGGATTCATTATAAATGCCGGAATTTCAAATTCATAATTTTCTGAGTAAGCAAAAACCACAATTCAGAATATTTATAAAATGCAACTACGTGTTAATAAATAGCTATTCAGCCTCCGGAGCTGCCAATATCTTGTCGATACGCTTTCATCCAAACCACTCCAGACCGGGCAAATGGCTGCTGTGGCAGGGAATAACCCGGCCGGCGTTTTATGGCGCCCCCAGCCTTCGCCTGGCAATACTCAAATAGTCAGCCCGGCCTTCAATTCTGAATAGGCACCAGCACCTTGAGCAGTCAGAATCCGTCTTCTCTGCGAGTTGCCCAGACCTCAGCCTCCTCCAAGGAGCAAAGCTCTCTGGCACTGACTTAGAGCCAACCATGCGGTGTCGTGATGCCCTGCTCCGCCCCATATTCCTCGACGACCAACACCCCGCTCCCTGCATTGGCACGCAGTTGATCCAGCAGCCTCATCTCACATCAAGTCTCAGGAAAAAATTTCAAAGCCAGCGCCTGCTCTCCTTGCAAGTCTTGTGATTTCTCAGCGACTACCGACCTATTGGGCACGCCGATGATGCCTTGCATCTCATCCAGCTGGCTTCGGCATGCAGTAACCAGGATGTCTTCCCAGCTCTCCATCCGGGCAACAGCCAGGCACAGGCCTGCAGAACCTGACGCATCGCCATTTCGCCACCAAGTCAATACATATCGGCGTAAATAACATTGAATACGTCAAATAAATATCGTCTAAATGAAATACGCTTACGCCGCCTGATGTTCATGCACCTCCATCAAACCTAGCTGAAGCCCTGCTCCAAACCAGTTGCGATTTCTTCCTCGGTCATTGCTGCACAGGCGAACTCACTAATCCGCAGCAAAGTCAATATGAGATGCGTTGAAAATGACAACAAACGCACAAAGGACTTTGCGATAGATGCAACCCAGGCCATGGAGCGCCTTGCCATGCCGAAACCAGCTCTGAATAGGGCTGCCCGATACGCTTTTGAGCCAGCTCTCCAAAGATAATCGTTATAAATGTAATAGCAGTTACGACGATAGTCGTTGCCGAAATGGTTGCTCTCTTTTCCGATATTCCCGGAGATATCAGCCAAACGGCCAATCCATCGCTGATCGCAACCCCACCCCAATACCGTTGAGCGTCCGATGGAGGTAATTCCAAGCTGCACGAAAGACAGAAACTGCGTGGACTCTCAAGCAACTCCAGCACAGCTTGGGCGTCCTTGCTCACGAACTTTGCCAAAGCCGGCAATCCTGCCCTGCAATCGGAAGGCCAATGCCAGTTTCGAGATTACAAACACCCTGTTAAGCAGTGTCAGCAATGCAAACAGCAGAAAATCCCTGACTCGTCCACCAGAAAGAAGACCATGGCACTTTACTGTATCGGGGACATCCAGGGCTGCGATGACGCTTTCGAGCGCTTATTGCAAACCGTGGATTTTTCCGCAAGTCGGGACACACTTTACGTGCTCGGCGACCTTGTCAATCGCGGCCCCAAATCCGCCGAGGTATTGCGCCGCTGCATGCAGGGCGGCGATGCCATTCGCCCTCTGCTCGGCAATCACGACCTGCACCTGCTGGCCGCAGCCCGGGGCCTTCGCCGTCAAAGCAAGCGCGACACTCTGGCCCAGGTTCTGAGCGCACCCGATTGCGATGCCCTGCTGCACTGGCTGCGCCAGCAGCCTCTGGCTCGCCTGCACACCAATGCGCTGGGTGAGAACCTTCTCATGGTGCATGCCGGCGTGCTTCCTCAATGGAATGTGCAGGATGCCGTGGCCTTGAGCACCGAAGTTCAGGCCGTGCTTCAGCATGCCGACCATGGGCGTTTTTTGCAGAATATGTACGGCAACCAGCCCGATCGCTGGTCCACCGACCTGCAAGGCGATGACCGGCTGCGCTGCATCGTCAACGCCTTTACCCGCCTGCGTTTTTGCAGTGCCGACGGCGTCATGGATTTTGAGAGCGCGGAATCCGCCGATCACGCACCCGAAGGACTGATGCCCTGGTTCGATGTGCCGGGCCGGCTCACTGCCGATACACCCATGGCTGTTGGGCACTGGTCCACGCTGGGCCATGTCAACCGACCCGATCTGATGGCCATGGACACCGGTTGCGTCTGGGGAGGCTGCCTCAGCATGATGAGAATCGGGGAGCGCATGGACGAACGAGAGCTGATACAGCTGCAGTGCCCGCAGGCTCAGGTGCCTGGCAGCAAGGGCTGAAGCTTCAAAAAAAGAAACGCCTGCATCCGCAGGCGTTTCTTGTGGCGCGATGACCCTGTGTTCAGGAAGCCACGACGGGAGCCTTGAACAAAGCGGCAATCTTGCGCTTGGGCTTGATGCTTGTGCTCTTGACCGGGGCTGCATGCTTGCTGTCCCAGGATGCGGTCTCGCTGACGCTGCTGGCCTCATAGGGCTTGTCAAAGAACGGATCCAGATTGACAGGACGCTGGGCCATGCGCGATGGACGATGCGCATGACCGCCACGCGATGCTGCATCGAATTCGCGCTCGCGACGCGGACGATACTCCTCGTCGCTGCGGCTGCGGCGTGCGGGACGAAAATCCAGCATGGGCGCGGGCTCGACTTCGATCTTCTTCTTGGTGAGCTTTTCGATGTCGGCCACATTGCGGCTGTCATGATCGGTCACCAGAGTCACTGCCAGGCCCGATGCGCCGGCTCGGCCGGTACGGCCGATGCGGTGCACATAGTCTTCCGCATTGAAAGGCACGTCGTAGTTGAAGACTGCGGGCACATCCTTGATGTCCAGACCTCGCGCGGCCACATCGGTACAGACCAGCAGATCCACCTCGCCGGCTTTGAAGGCTTCCAGCGCCTTCAGGCGCTCGTCCTGGCTCTTGTCTCCATGCAGTGCGGCGGCACGCAGACCGTCACGCTCCAGGGCTCGCGTCAGACGCGCACAACCCAGCTTGCTGTTGGAGAAGATGAAGGCCTGGCGAATGTCGCGCTCCTTGAGCACGGAACGAATCGCGTAACGCTTGTCGTCATCCGTGACCTTGTAGAAGCGCTGCTCCACGGTGGATGCAGTCTCGTTGGGACGAGCCACCTCGATGGTCACCGGATCCTGCAGATAGCTGCCGGCCAGACGCTTGATCTCTGGCGAGAACGTGGCCGAGAACAGCAGCGTGGTGCGGCTCTTGGGCAGATAGGAGAGGATGCGCTGCAAATCGGGCAGAAAGCCGATATCCAGCATGCGGTCGGCCTCGTCCAGCACCACATACTCCACCTGATTGAGCACCACATTCTTGGCCTCGATGTGGTCCAGCAGACGACCGGGCGTGGCCACCAGCACCTCGACGCCTTTTTTCAGCTCGATGGTCTGGGGCTTCATATCCATGCCACCAAACACCACGGTGCTGCGCAGCTTGGTGTGCTTGGCGTACAGGGCAATCTGTTGTGCCACCTGGTCGGCCAGCTCACGCGTGGGCAGCAGCACCAGGGCACGCACCGGATGGCGGGCAGGCGATGCCGAGGCGTTTTCATGGCGCATCAGGCGCTGCAGCAGGGGCAGGGAGAAAGCCGCCGTCTTGCCTGTGCCGGTCTGGGCTGCGCCCATGACGTCCTTGCCGGTCAATACCACCGGAATGGCCTGCGCCTGAATCGGAGTCATGGACTCATAGCCCATGTCGGCCACTGCGCGTGCCAGGGGCTCAGCCAAGTGAAGATTGGAGAAAGAGCTTGTCATTGAGGGCGTTATTGTCGCACCGAGTGGGTTTTTCGCGTTGGCTTTGTGATTTTCTGCAGATGAAAAGCCTTCGCCCCCTCTGTTTTCACGCGTAAAAAGCCTTGCCAATATCCCGTGCAATCTATCGGGATAACCCGGATTTTCACATTCTGCCGCCCCAAAAACAAAGGCGTGTGACAGTGCACACGCCTGGTTCAGGCCAGCTTGTGGCTCAAAGCGACTGAGCTGCGAAGGTATCGCAGGCCTTGACGCTGCCGCTCTTGTAGCCCTGGGTGAACCAGCGCACACGCTGGGCGCTGGAGCCATGGGTAAAGCTGTCGGGACGCACCGTGCCCGTGGCTTCGCGCTGCAGCTTATCGTCGCCGATCTGCTGTGCGGCATTCATCGCCGACTCGATATCGCCCTGCTCCAGCCAGCTCTTGGCCTGCTGCGACTTGTTGGCCCAGATGCCGGCCAGGCAGTCGGCCTGCAGCTCCAGGCGCACGGACATGGCATTTTGCTCGCGTTCGCTGACACGGCCACGCATGCTGTCCACCTTGCCCGAGATGCCGAGCAGGTTCTGCACATGATGGCCCACTTCGTGGGCAACCACATAAGCGCGCGCGAACTCACCGGGAGCACCAAGCTGACGACTCATGGTGTTGAAGAAGTCCATGTCCAGATAGACCTTGTAGTCACCCGGGCAGTAAAACGGCCCCATGGCCGACTGTCCCGTGCCGCAGGCCGTGCGCGTCACGCCGGTGAACAGCACCAGCTTGGGGTTCTGATACTGAGCACCGCCTTCACGGAAGATCTGGGTCCAGACATCCTCGGTTGAAGCCAGCACCGTGGAGACAAACTTGGCCCCCTGATCATCGCCAGCCGGGCGATGCGCCGGAGCCTGCTGCACCTGGGGCGAGCCCCCTCCGGAGAGAACGCCAATCGTGGTCAGTGGGTTGATGCCGAACACGCCCCAGCCAATCAGCGCCAGCACCACGGTGCCGATGCCGATGCTGCGACCACCAATGGGAAAACCACCGCCACCACCACCACCGTCTCCACGGCGATCCTCGACGTTGTCCGACTCGCGGTTACCTTCCCATCTCATGGTGCTTACTCCTTAGCTGTGTTGCACGCGGCCTGCGCCGGGTGGCGATATTAAGGGCTGCGGCTCCGAATGCAGGTATCAAGCTGTGCTTTTGCCACCTCAGTCAAGCTGCAGCGCAGCATTGTTGACGTTTGGCCTGGTGTTCAGCGGCCGGCAGGCGTGGAGATCAAGGGCACGCCCGGCGCGCCAGGCATCGACTGAGGCTGGTTGCGGGCTACCTGTTCCTCCACCACATCGACCATGCTCAGAAACAGAAAGGCCACTGCCAGCAGGCCCACCACCGCCAGGGCCGCCGATACCCAGAGCTTGGCCGAAGAGGATTTGCGCGGTGCTGCCGCCTGCTGCTGGGTCGGCTCATAGCTTGCAGCCGAGCCGCCATCCCGCCAGACAGGCTCGACATGACCACGGCTGGAAGGCGCTTGTGTCCAGGTAGGGTCCTTGCGTTGCCCGGAGCGGGGAGAAAAGCCAAACATGTGTACGACAGAATCGAAGGATAAGACAGTGGCTATTGTGCGCGCTGGCAGCCTTCGCCAGAAGCGTTCGTGCTGCGAGATTCTGTCGGTCAACACCGGGCCGGGCTTGCAATTCTGTAAGCTCAGAAGCTTGTCCGCTGCCCCCATACGACTGCCCATGAATGCCCAGACCCAACCCTCGACAGCGTCTCTGGACGCCCGCGCCACTGCCGCACTGCTGCCATGGTCCGCCCTGGCCGACGAGATCGAAGCACTTTTACGCCAGCCGCAAAACAGTTGCAGTGTCTCGGTTCCGCCACGCATCGTCATGCCGACGGCTGCGGGCAATTGCCTGTTCTGCATGCCGGCCACCGATGGCCAGGTGGTCATGACCAAGCTCATCAGTTTCACGCCAGGCAATGCCCGGATGGGCAGACCTACCATTCAGGGCGATATCGTGGTTTTTGATGCAGCGACCGGAGTGCGTCAACTGATTCTGGACGGCCCCACCGTCACGGCCAGACGCACCGCAGCCGTCTCGCTGCTGGCGGCGCGCCGCCTGGCCCCCAGGCCTCAAGGCGCGCTGCTCATCGTCGGCGCCGGCGTGCAGGGCAGCGCCCATCTGCAGGCTTTTGCCCAGGGTCTTGGCACGCAGGAGGTCTGGATTCACTCGCGCAGTGCCAGCAGCGCGCAGCGGCTTGCAGACGAGGCCCACGACCTGGGTCTGCATGCGCGCATCACCGACGACCTGGAGGAGGCCGCCCGGCACTGCCCGCTGATTGTGACCTGCACGCCCGCGCAGGCCGTGGTGCTGCATGAGGCGGCAAGACCCGATGCCTTTGTCTGCGCTGTCGGCGCCTTCACGCCGCAAATGGTGGAGCTGGATCCCGAGTTGTGCCGACGCTTTCTGCACCAGGGCCAGATCGTCGTCGACACCGCCGATGCTGCGCACGAGGCCGGCGACCTGCTGCAGGCCGGCATCGAGGTCGACACCCTGCCCACGCTGGCCGCCGTGGTGCATCAGGACTGGTCGCGCTCCACGAAGCCTGTACTCTTCAAATCCTGCGGCTGGGGCGGCTGGGATCTGGCCGCCACCCGCCTGGCCCTGCGCCAGCACCTGCTCAGGCAATCCACCTGAGCATCCTCCACTTGCTCATTTTTCAGAAGCATCAAGTCATTGCTGAATAAGCGATCCATCCATGCTCTGGATTGTCTTCCCGAGCACTGACTGCGCTGAAAAGCAACGCCATCCAGCCTAATTTGTCTCCCTGATGACAAATTCAAAAAAAGCGGTTTTAATAATACTCAGATTGAGTATAAATATTTAACAGCGCAACTCAGGATGGAGACGATGACGATCAGAACCGTGGAATTCGACCAACCCGCACCGGGCAGCAGCAGCCAGTGCAGCACAGGCCAGGCCTGGGCCAGGGTGCTGCCGCAGCAAGACCGCCAGCAGCAGCGCGAGACGGCGCAGCGCATCAAGGCTCTTCTCAAGGAACGCAATGCCGTCATGGTCGCCCACTACTATGTGGACGGTGCATTGCAGGACCTCGCACGCGATACCGGCGGCTGCGTGGGCGACTCGCTGGAGATGGCGCGCTTTGGTGCCAACCATCCCGCCAAGACCCTGATCGTGGCCGGCGTGCGCTTCATGGGCGAGACCGCAAAAATCCTCAGCCCCGAGAAGACCGTGCTCATGCCCGACGGCGATGCCACCTGCTCGCTGGACCTGGGCTGCCCGGCCGACGAGTTCAGCCGCTTCTGCGACGCCCACCCCGACCGCACCGTGGTCGTCTATGCCAACACCAGCGCTGCCGTCAAAGCCCGGGCCGACTGGGTAGTCACCTCTTCGGTTGGGCAGGACATCGTGGCCGCCCTGCACGCGCGCGGCGAGAAAATCCTCTGGGCACCCGACCGCCACCTGGGCAGCCACATCCAGCAACAGACCGGTGCCGACATGCTGTTGTGGCAGGGCAGTTGCGTGGTCCATGACGAATTCAAGGCCGACGAGCTGCAGGCCCTGGCCAATGCCCACCCCGAGGCCGCGATTCTGGTTCACCCCGAATCGCCGGCCGCCGTCACTGCGCTGGCCGATGTGGTGGGCTCCACCACCCAGCTGATCGCCGCCGTGGGCAGGCTGCCCACCGACACCTTTATCGTCGCCACCGACCAGGGCATTCTTCACGACATGCGCCAGCGCTATCCGGGCAAGCGCTTTCTGCCTGCCCCGACGGCGGGCACGGGCGGCAGCTGCAAAAGCTGTGCCTTTTGCCCCTGGATGGCCATGAACAGCCTGCCGGGCGTGGAGCGGACCCTGCTGCAAGGCAGCGGTGCCATCGAGCTTGACGCGATGCTGGGCCTGGCCGCCCGCAAGCCCATACAGCGCATGCTGGATTTTGCCGCTGCCCAGCGCCAGCCGGTACGCGCCAGTGGCGAGCTGGAACGCGACGCAGCCCTGTTCCAGAACTTCGGTCCGGCCTGAGAGAGAACAAGCACCATGCCCCAATCTCAGACTTGCAGCGATGTACTCATCATCGGCTCTGGACTTGCCGGCCTGACGCTGGCACTCAGCCTGCCCAACACACTGCGCATCACCGTGCTCAGCAAAAGCAGTGCCGACGAATGCGCCAGCGCCTGGGCCCAAGGCGGCGTTGCCGCTGTGCTGGACCCCGTCGACAGCCTGGAAGCCCATGTTCAGGACACGCTGATCGCCGGCGCCGGCCTCTGCGACGAAGGCGCCGTGCGCCGCATCCTGGAGCAAGGCCCCCAGGCTATCGCCTGGCTGCAGGCCCTGGGTGTGCCCTTCAGCACCGATGCAGACGGCCGCCTGCACCTGACGCGCGAAGGCGGTCACAGCGCTCGGCGCATTGTGCATGCGGCCGACCGCACCGGGCAGGCCGTGCACCAGACCCTGCTGCAAGCCTGCCGGCATCTGAAGCACATCACCTTGCTGCAGCATTGCACCGCCATGGAACTGCTGCTGGACGTGCAGCAGCGCTGCGTGGGTGCCAACGTGCGCAATGCCGATGGCCAGCAGCAGCCTATGCTGGCCAGCCATACCGTGCTGGCCACGGGCGGCATGGGCCAGATCTACCCCAGCACCACCAACCCGGCCACGGCGACCGGCGACGGCATTGCCATGGCCTGGCGCGCGGGCTGTGTCGTGCGCGACCTGGAATTCATGCAGTTCCACCCCACGGCCTTGCAGGTGGGCGGCCGGTCCGTGGGCCTGGTCTCGGAAGCGCTGCGCGGCGAAGGAGCCTTGCTTTGCCTGCCGGACCGACAAGGCCAGCCCGGCGAGCGCTTCATGCTGCGCCACGACCCACGCGCTGAACTGGCGCCACGCGACATCGTGGCCCGCGCCATCGACCGCGAGATGCGTGCCCACCAGCTGCCCCATGTGCTGCTGGACATCACACACCGCAGCCGCGACTGGCTGGAGCAGCATTTCCCCGGCGTCATGGCACTGTGTGCTGCGTACGGCATAGACATTGCCACCCAGCCCATCCCTGTTGCGCCCTGTGCCCACTATGCCTGCGGCGGTGTACAGGCCCATGTGGACGGCCGCACTGCCGTGGCCGGGCTATGGGCGATTGGCGAGGTGGCCCGCACCGGCCTGCATGGCGCCAACCGTCTGGCCAGCAACTCCTTGCTGGAGTGCGTGGTCATGGGCAGGTCTGCCGCGCTGCGCATGGCCGAGCAGCCCTTGCACAAGCCCGCGGCTATTCCTGGCAGGCAGCGCAAGCCCGGCAAGAGCCTGAGCGCTGAAAGCCAGCAGGAGATGCGCCAATTGCTGCAGCAGCTCATGCTGCACAACGTGGGCATTGTGCGCAGCAACCATAGCCTGATTGCAGCGGCCAAGCAACTGGTGCTGTGGCGCGCTCAATGGCGCGGTGTCGACCCTGCACTGCGCAACCAGTTGGCCCTGTGCAGCCTGATGGTGGACGCGGCGCTGCAGCGCCATGCCAGCGTGGGCGCGCACTGCAATCTGGATTGGCCGGCCCTCGAAGCAGCAGCCGCCTGATCCCGCCCAGCAGCCATCCTGGAAAGCAAAAAAGCCCGCTGTATCCGCAGCGGGCTTTTTTGGCGGAGCAACAGGCCTCAGGCCTTGGGCAGGGTCACGCCATGCTGGCCCTGGTACTTGCCGTTGCGGTCCTTGTAGCTGACTTCGCATTGCTCGTCGCCCTGGAAGAACAGCACCTGGGCGCAGCCTTCGCCCGCATAGATCTTGGCCGGCAGCGGCGTGGTGTTGGAGAACTCCAGCGTCACATAGCCCTCCCACTCGGGCTCGAAGGGCGTCACGTTGACGATGATGCCGCAGCGCGCATAAGTGCTCTTGCCCAGGCAGACGGTCAGCACGTCACGGGGAATGCGGAAATACTCCACCGTGCGGGCCAGTGCAAAGCTGTTGGGCGGGATGATGCAGTAGTCGCCCTCGAAGTCGACAAAGCTCTTCTCGTCAAAATTCTTGGGGTCCACCACCGTGCTATGGATATTCGTGAAGACCTTGAATTCGCGGGCGCAGCGGATGTCGTAGCCATAGCTCGAAGTGCCGTAGCTGATGATCTTCTTGCCGTCGACCTGGCGCACCTGGCCAGGCTCGAAAGGCTCGATCATGCCGTGCTGCTCCGCCATCTGACGGATCCATTTGTCGCTCTTGATGCTCATTAGAAATCCTGTATCGCTTGATTTTTCATAGCGTTGTGCGCTCACAAATCAAGCGCAAGACCGCTATTTTGCTTGAGAAACAATGGTTTGCTCAATCAGGCGGTCATCTCCGAGGATGATCATGGCAAACAGCAGCTCGTCCAGATTGCGCGCCTGGGCCGTCTTGCGCGCCAGCAGCGGCGTGCAGCCAGGGTTGATGACGACCAGGTCGGCCTCGCAGCCGGGCTGCAGATTGCCGATCACGCCCTGCAGGCCCAGCGCACGCGCAGCGCCTGCCGTGTGCTGCCACCACAGGTTTTGCGGCGACAGGCTCTGACCCTGCTTGGCATGGCTCTCGCGCCCCACCACATAGGCGGCCTGCATGGTGCGAAACGGCGAGAAGCTCATGCCACCGCCCACATCGCTGGCCAGGCCATAGAGCATGCCTGCCTGGTCGGCCTTGAGGTAGTCGAAATAGCCGCTGGCCAGAAACTGGTTGCTGGTCGGGCTGATGGCCGCTGCCGAGCGCGTGTCATGCATGAGCTGGCGGTCGGTTTCATCGAGCCAGATGCTGTGCGCATAGACGGCGCGCTCGCGCATCAGGCCGAAGTCGTCGTAGACCGCCAGATAGCTGCGCGCGGCGGGGAACAGCTCCTTGACCCAGGCAATTTCGTCAAGGTTCTCGGCCACATGGGACTGGATCCAGACATCGCCGTACCTGGCTGCCAGCTCGCCCGCACCGCGCAGCTGCTCGGGCGTGCTGGTGGGCGCGAAGCGCGGCGTGATCGCATAGCCCAGGCGGTCCACGCCATGCCAGCGCTGGATCAGGGTTTCGGTGTCGATCAGGCCTTGCTCGGTGTCGTCGCGCACGCCGTCGGGGCTGTTGCGGTCCTGCAGCACCTTGCCGGCAATCATGCGCATGCTGCGCTTTTGCGCAGCCGTCATGATGGCATCCACCGATGCCGGATGCGAAGTTGCAAAGGCCAGCGCCGTGGTCACGCCGTTGCGCAGCAGCTCGTTCATGAAGAAATCGGCCACGCCATCGGCATATTCGCGATCGTGGAAACGCGACTCGTGCGGGAAGGTGTAGTTCTCCAGCCAGGGCAGCAGGCCCGGGGCCGGCGCGCCGATCACATCGGTCTGCGGATAGTGGATATGCAGGTCGATAAAGCCCGGTGCCAGCAGCTTGCCGGGCAGGTGAATGACTTGCACGCCTTCGCGCTCAAGGTACTGGTCGGCCAGCGCCTGCCAGCTGCCCGCAGCCACCACGCGCTGCACACCCGCGGCATCGGGAGCAATCGCCAGCAAGGCGTCGGAGTCATAAACCGCTTGGCCGTCATCGGCGAAGCGCAGCAGGGCACTACGATAGATTTTCATGGACCAGAGCTTACGCGCCCGATCTTGCCTGCGGAACACGGCAGCGCTTATAGAGGCTATACGGCTGCGCGCAGGCCAGGGCTTGCGCTATCAATAACAAAGCTTATTGCGCTTTTCATACATTGATTTCAATGCAATTCATATCCATAAACCAATATCAGCAAGCGATAGCAGCTATCACTTTAGGTAGTTAAACACCCGAAACCCTGCGCTGCAACACCGCCCTGCCCGCAGCCGCGTAACTAGGCGGCGCAGCTTCTGGCCACGGCCAGAAAGGCGCGCACCGCGGGTGAGTTCTCGCGCTCGCGGTAGGCCAGTGCCATGTGCACGTTTTCCTTGAAGTCGCGCAGCGGCCTGAAGGCCACGCCCGGCTGATTGAGCAGGCGGTTCGACTCGGGCAGCACCACAATGCCATACCCGGCAGCAGCCAGGCTGGTCGCCGTGACGAAGTCGTTGACGCGATAGGCCTCGCGAGCCGAAAACCCGGCCGTCTCGGCCAGCCGCGCCAGCACCTCGGCAAAGCCTTCGCTTTCGTTGATGAACTGCGGCGCAATAAAGGTCTGGCCGCGCAAATCGGCCACGCTGATGGATTCATGGCGTGCCAGCGGGTGGTTCTCGGCCAGTGCCACCATGAAGGGCTCGCTGTGCACGATGACCGCCTTGACGCCCTCTGGGTAGCGTCGGCGCGGCCGCAGCAGACCGGCATCGATCTCGCCCTGCTGCAGCGCCTGCAGCTGGCGCGGCGTCTCCATGGCCAGCACCTGCATGTGCACCTGCTCATGGCCGGGGCGGAACTGCGTGAGCATGCGCGCCAGCACACCCGAGGTCACGGACGAGGAGATATAGCCCAGCTTGACATGACCGCTCATGCCCTGGGCCGCCAGCTGCCCGATCTGCTGGGCCCGCTCCATATGGCGCAGCACGGCCACGGCTTCGTCATAAAGCAGCTCGCCCGCATCGGTCAGCGTGATGGGCTTGCGCTTGTTGCGCTGCAGCAGGCGCACGCCCAGCTGCTGCTCCAGTTGCTGCACCTGCACGCTGACGGCGGACTGGGCCACGCCCAGCTTGTCGGCGGCACGCGAGAAATGCAGCTCCTGGGCCACGGTGACGAAGTGCTCGAGTTGGCGGTAGCTGAGCATGGATTTAATCTGAAATTCTTATCAAAAAATGCATTTAACCCCATAGATCGTATCAAACAAGAAGTGTTCAATCACACCATTCCTGATTGAAGTACCCGCCCACCATGAACGCTACTACCCCCCAGCAACTGATTCAGCCTGCCGCCTACGAGATCGCCGCTCACCCCGAGCATCCCCGCCTGCTGAAGCTGACCCTGAACACCGAAGCCCTGAACGCCTTCCTGGCCGATGTGCGCGATATCGACGTGCAGAACCTCGAGTACGTGCCTTTCATGCGCTTTCATCTGGCACGCCGCCTGAAGGCCCACATGGGTGCCGACTTTGGCGAGACCCTGGTGAACATCATCAAGGACCGCAAGCATGGCGGCTTTGTGCTGGGTCTGGAAGGCGTTAGCCAGGATAGCGACGACTACGTGAAGTTCGGCACCGCCATCGGCCATATCCTGGGCCCGGCCAACCACGACTCCATGTCCAACAAGTACTACGCACGTTTCCTGGTCAAGCACACCGACGCCAGCGACTCCTATCTGCGCCAGGCTTACCGTCTGTTCACCATGCACACCGACGGCACCTTCGTGACCGAAGCCACCGACTGGCTGCTGATGATGAAGTTCGACGAGCAGAACGCCGTGGGCGGTGAGTCGCGCTTTCTGCACCTGGACGACTGGAGCGAGCTGGACTGCTTCGTGCAGGACCCGCTGGGCGCCAAGCCCCTGCTGTACAAGGCCCCGGGCTCCAAGAACGTGAACGAGCGCGTGGAACGCCCCGTGTTCTTCCACGGCGAGTTCGGCCTGTCGATCTCCTTCATCGACCAGTTCGTGCAGCCCGCCAACGACGCAGAAGCCGAATATCTGCAGAACCTGTCCGAATCGATGGAAAATTCGCCCGGCACCCGCACCGTCAGCCTGCCCGCTGGCGACCTGGTGGTTCTGAACAACTACTTCTATGTGCACGGTCGCGCACCGTTCGAGCGTAACGAGCAACTGCACCGCGAGCTGATGCGTCAGCGCGGTACATTCGCTCAGTAAACCTTGAACACCTGATGTTTCTGTCACGCCCCCGTGCACCGCAAGTGTGCGGGGGCGCAGCCAGTTAAACCCCTGAATTTCGCTCCCGAGGCGCCCTACCATGGCATCGTCACAAGCCCCTGCTGCAAACGCAGCCTCCGCCCCCAAAGCGCAAGCCGCCTACGGCCAACGCGCAGGGCTTCCCCGTCATCTGCAGAACATTCTGTCGCTGCATGACTTCGAGGCCGCCGCACGCAAGCACCTGCCCCGCCCCTTGTTTGGCTATGTCTCCGGCGCGGCTGAAGACTGCGTCTCGCTGCAGGCCAACCGTGACAGCTTCCAGCAATACGGCTTCAGCTCCAGGGTCATGGTGGATGTGTCGCAGCGCAACCAGAAGGTCGAGCTGTTCGGCCAGACCTGGGACTCGCCATTCGGCGTGGCCCCCGTGGGCATCAGCGCCATCAACGCCTACCGAGGCGATCTGGTGCTGGCACAGACGGCGGCTGCCAACCGCATTCCCGCCATCATGAGCGGCACCTCGCTGATCCCCATGGAAGATGTAGCCAAGGCCGCACCGTCTACCTGGTTCCAGGCCTATCTGCCCGGCGACACCACGCGCATCGACGGCCTGATCGACCGCATCGAAGCCGCAGGCTTCGGCACCCTGGTCATCACCGTGGACATCCCCGTCTGGGCCAACCGCGAAAACAATGTGCGCACCGGTTTCTCGATGCCGCTGCGCCCCTCGCTGCGCCTGGCCTATGACGGCATCACCCGCCCGCGCTGGATGGTGGGCACCATGCTGCGCACGCTGATCAACCACGGCATGCCGCACTTCGAGAATTCGTTTGCCACGCGCGGCGCGCCTTTGCTGTCGGGCACTGCCATCCGCGACACCTCGGGCCGTGACCACCTGAACTGGAAGAACATCGAACGCATTCGCCAGCGCTGGAAGGGCAACCTCATCATCAAGGGCATCCTCAACGAAGACGATGCCGTGATGGCCACCGATATCGGTGCGCAAGGCATCGTGGTCTCCAACCACGGCGGCCGCCAGCTCGACGGCGTGGTCGCGCCGCTGCAGATGCTGCCCTATGTGGTGGACCGCGTGGGCCACCGCACGGCCGTGATGATGGACAGCGGCATTCGCCGCGGCAGCGATGTGCTCAAGGCCGTGGCCCTGGGCGCGCGCATGGTGTTTCTGGGCCGCCCCTTCATGTACGCCGCCGCAGTTGGCGGTGCGCAGGGCGTTCATCACGCCATCACCTTGCTGCGTGACGAGGTGGACCGCAATATGGCCATGCTGGGCGCGACATCCATGGCCGAGATCACCCCAAGCTGCCTGCGCGCGACGCGGGCCTGAAACCGCTCAGCCTCTAAGATAGAACGCTTGAACCATAAAAAAGGAGAGCGTCATGCCCATGTTTGTAGACCACTCGCCCCCTGGCGAGTGCATTTTCTGCAAGCTCGTCAAAGGGGAGATTCCATCGGCCAAGGTCTATGAGGACGATCTGACCATCGCCTTCATGGACATCGGCCAGGCCACACGAGGCCATGTGCTGGTAGCCAGCAAGCGCCATGCCGTCAATCTGCTGGAGCTGACGCCCGAGGAAGCCGGCGCCGTGATGCAGACGGCCCAGCGCGTGGCGGCTGCGGTGAACAAGGCTTTCGATCCCGACGGCATCAACATCTTCCAGGCCAATGGCGCGCCTGCGGGGCAGACGGTGTTTCACTTTCATCTGCATGTGCTGCCGCGCTTCGAGGGCGATGGCCTGTCCGTGGTCTGGAAGCGCGAGGAGCCGGGCTTTGCGGCACTGGGAGAGTTGGCTGAGCGCATCAAGGCCCAGCTTTCCTGAAGCAAGCCACTGATAAAAAAAGAGCTGTCAGCGATTGATATTCATAGATTTCAGATAGAAAACCATCTGAAATCCACATATAGCAAGCGCTGGAAGCTCCTATTTTTAAGCCGCAAATTGCGCGAATATTGCATCCAGCTTTGCAATCCACTCGGCCTTCTGCGCCTCAGCGGCAAAACTCGCTTCCAGGCTGTTGCGCGCCAGCTGGTAGGCCTCGGGCGCGCCCATGCCCGTGGCAGCAAATAGCTGGGTGTAGTTTTCGTTGACATAGCCGCCGAAATAGGCAGGGTCGTCCGAGTTGATCATGACCTTGAGCCCGGCCGCCAGCAGGCGCGGCAAATTGTGATCGGCCAGGTCCTTGATCACGCAGAGCTTGAGATTGGACAAAGGGCAGACCGTCAGCGGTATCTGCTCCTTGACCAGCCTCTGCATCAGCAGCGCATCCTGCTCTGACTGCACGCCATGGTCGATGCGCTCCACATTCAGCACATCCAGAGCACCCCAGATATAGGCAGGCGGCCCCTCCTCCCCGGCATGGGCCACCAGGTGCAGGCCCAGTTGCTTGCAGCGCGCAAAAACGCGGGCGAACTTTTCGGGCGGATTGACCAGCTCGCTGCTGTCCAGCCCCACGCCGATGAAGCGGTCACGCAGCGGCAGCGCGGCCTCCAGCGTCTGCAGGGCGCTTTCTTCGCTCAGATGGCGCAGAAAGCTCAGGATCAGCGAGGAGGAAATGCCCTGCTCGATCTGCGCATCGCGGCAGGCGCGGTAAAGACCGTTGATGACGGTCTCCATGGCCACGCCGCGCTCGGTGTGGGTCTGCGGGTCAAAGAAGATTTCCGTGTGCACCACATTGTCGGCCACGACGCGATCCAGATAGGCACGCGCCATGTCGTAGAAGTCCTGCTCGTGCAGCAGCACGCTGGCACCCGCGTAATAGATGTCCAGAAAGCTCTGCAGATCGGTGAAGGCATAGGCCGCGCGCAGAGCTTCCACGCTGTCATAGGCCAGAGCCACCTTGTTGCGCTGCGCCAGCGCAAAAATCAGTTCGGGCTCCAGCGAACCCTCGATATGCATATGCAGCTCGGCCTTGGGCATGGCTCGCAGCAGCTCCGGCAGACGGGAAACATCTACGGCAGGCACGGTGTTCATCTTTATTCTCCTTGGCGCTACGCGCCATTCAATGTCTAGCCTATCAAACCGGCGCAGCTCAAGCCATATGGCCAGCCCCGACCAGTCTGTGACTTCGGCCTGGCGGCCACAAGCCCTTGGTGCGGCCTCCCGGCGAGCCGCATGGACGCCAAGCCGGGGCAGGCGGCAAAGCCTCTCAGGCCTGTCTCAGCAGGTTCCGAAGGCGATCTCCTGGGCCTTCAGGAAACGGCGATAAGCCGACGACATGCGGTCGGCCGCCGAGTGCATTTCTGCGCGCGGATCCAGCGGCAGGGCCTTGGGCAGCTGCGACTCCAGCACAGGCTGGTCCTGCACAAAGATGGTGTGCTGGAAGGTCTGCAACTGCTCATCGGTCGATTCGAAGTCCGCGACCGCCAGACGGAACCAGACGCGGCTGGTTTCGGGGGTGACGGGGCAGATGAACAGGCCGATCTGCTCGCGCCAGCCCTGCTTGGAGCTGCCCTCTTCGGGAATCTTGGTCAGCACGGCGGTGTAGGCGGCGGTCACCTCGTAGGTGTACTCCACCTCGGCCGCCTGGGTGGAGTGCAGATTGGACTGGGGCTGCACGGCCTTGCAGCCCGTCGCCAGCACGCCGGTGGAGGTGCTCTCCACCTTGTAGGTGGCAATGGCCGTGGCGTCACGGCTGCCCAGCCAGCCTTCGTGCACAAAGCCGAAGTGGGACATGTCGAGGAAGTTCTCGATGATGCGCGGCGCACTGGCTGCCACATCGTAAGGCCCGCAGTTCACCTTGCGCAGATGCTCGTCCGTCTCGGCCGCGAACACGGGCAGCTGGCTGTCGGAAGACTCCAGGCGCACCCAGATCAGCCCATAGGCTTCCTGCACCTCGAAGGCCTGCACGCGCTGCGATGCGGGGGGAGTGAAATCGGGCACGGCGGGCACTTTCACGCATTGGCCACCGGAGGAGAATTGCCAGCCGTGATAGGGGCACTCCAGATGTCCTTTCTCCACGCGCCCCATGGACAGGCGTGCACCGCGATGCGGGCAGCGATCCACAAAGGACTGCACCAGTCCCTCGGTATTGCGCCACAGCACCAGCGGCTGTTCCAGCAGCAGCACGGAAAACGGCGCGCTCACCACCTCGGAGGATTGGGCAACAGGATGCCAGAGGGTACGTTCAGTCATGGGGATACTCGTCATTATCGAAATACAAAGGGCCGCTCTGCGGCGGCCCTGTCGCTGCAAGTCGTGTCTGGACGACTGCTAACAGCCAACACTACCCGGCAAACCCGGGGTCTGCCTTGAAGACATGCGCCACAGGCCGCAATCGGTGCGACGAGGCGGCGCGATGCCTGATCCGCAGTGCTTACTTGGCGTCGCCGCCGGGCACTTTGCCTTCCACGCCCTTGACGTAGAAATTGATGCCTTTGAGGAAACCGTCATCGGCAACCTTGTCGGCAGCGATCAGTTCCTTGCCGTCCTGGCCGGTGATAGGGCCCTTCCAGATGGTGAATGTACCTTCCTTCAGTCCCTTTTTCACGTCCTCAACCTTTGCCTTGAGGTCGGCTGGAATGTCGTCAGCCAGTGAAACGATGTCGATCACGCCTTCCTTGACGCCCCACCAGGTCTGGCGGCTGCTCCACTTTCCTTCCAGCGCGCTGCGGGTGGAGTCGATGTAGTAAGGCGCCCAGTTGATGATGGACGAGCCCAGGTGAGCCTTGGGACCATAGGCAGTCATGTCCGAATCCCAGCCGAAGGCACGCTTGCCCTTTTCCTCGGCCGTCTTCAGCACCGCCGGCGAATCGGTGTTCTGGAACAGGATGTCGGCGCCGCCGTTGATCAGGCTGGTCGCAGCTTCGGTCTCCTTGGGAGGGCTGAACCATTCGTTGACCCAGACCACCTTGGTCTTGATCTTGGGATTCACGGACTGGGCGCCCAGGGTGAAGCTGTTGATATTGCGGATCACTTCGGGAATAGGCACCGAGCCCACCACGCCCAGGGTGTTGGACTTGGTCATGCCACCGGCAATGATGCCGGCCAGATAGGCACCTTCGTAAGTGCGGCTGTCATAGGTGCTGACATTGGCGGCGGTCTTGTAGCCGGTGGCGTGTTCCCACTTCACATCGGCAAATTCGGGGGCCAGCTTCTGGATCACGTCCATATAGCCGAAGGTGGTACCGAACACCAGCTTGTTGCCCTGTGAAGCCATGTCGCGCAGCACGCGCTCGGCATCGGCACCTTCGGGCACGCTCTCCACATAGCTGGTCTTGATCTTGTCACCGAACTCTTTTTCCAGGGCTTTGCGGGCCTGGTCATGGGCAAAGGACCAACCACCGTCGCCCACCGGGCCGACATAAGCAAAAGCAATCTTCAGAGGTTCGGGAGCAGCGGCCGCAGGAGCGGCAGCGGGGGCTGCTGCCGGCGCAGCTGCTTCTTCCTTCTTGCCGCAGCCCACGAGAGCGGCCGAGGCAATAGCCGTCAGTGCGGCGACCTTGATCAATGAACGCTTGTGCAAATCAGTCATTAAAGTTTCCTTGGAACAAAGAGTGAGGTTTGAAACCGACAGGAGCGCAAGCCCATGGATACCGGTTACACCTTGGGCAATATATGCATAAACTGCGCCAAATTGCAGATAGGTATCCTGAAAACGACAGCGCAAAAAGAAAGGCCCCTAGGGGCCTTTGATCGGACGCTGGTCAGGCGCCCCGCAAACAGTGCTTATTTGGCACCGGGCACCTTGCCCTCGATACCGTTCACATAGAAATTGATGCTGCGCAGCCAGGCGTCATCGGCAACCTTGCCGGCTTCCAGCAGTTCCTTGCCGGTGTTGTCCTTGATGGGACCGGTCCAGACGGCGAAGGAGCCGTCCTTCAGGCCGGCGCGAGCCTTCTCAACCTTGTCCTTGATTTCCTGGGGCACGTCGTCAGCGATCTTCTTCAGGTCGATGGCGCCTTCCTTCACACCCCACCAGAAGTTGCCGGTCTGCCACTTGCCTGCCAGCGTGTCTTCCACCACCTTGCTGTAGTAGGGAGTCCAGTCGATCACGGCCGAGCCCAGATGAGCCTTGGGCGCGAAGCCGCTCATGTCGCCGTCCTTGCCGAAAGCACGGGCACCGCGCTCCTCGGCCGTCTTCAGCACGGCTGGAGAATTGGTGTTCTGGTACATCACGTCCACGCCGCCGTTGATCAGGCTGTTGGCGGCTTCGGATTCCTTGGGAGGAGCGAACCACTCGTTCACCCAGACCACCTTGGCCTTGATGGAGGGGTCGATGCTCTGGGCGCCCAGCACAAAGCTGTTGATGTTGCGCACCACTTCGGGGATTGGTACCGAAGCCACCACGCCCACGGTCTTGGTCTTGGTCATGGCGCCCGCCACGATGCCAGCCAGATAAGCACCTTCAAAGGTCTTGGTGTCGTACACGGCTGCGTTGTCGGCCGTCTTGTAGCCGGTGGCGTGCTCGAACTTCACATCCTTGACGTCGGCGGCGACTTTCTGCACAAAGTCCTGATAGCCGAAGCTGGTGGCGAAGACCAGCTTGTTGCCCTGACCGATCATGTCGCGCATCACGCGCTCGGCATCGGCAGACTCTGGCACGCTCTCGACCATGGAAGTCTCGATCTTGTCGCCGAACTTCTCCTGGATGGCCTTGCGGCCCAGCTCGTGCTGGTAGGTCCAGCCGCCGTCGCCGATGGGGCTCACATACATGAAGCCGATCTTGAGCTTGTCGGCAGCAGGAGCAGCCGCAGGTGCGGCGGCAGGAGCCGCTGGTGCTTCTTCCTTCTTGCCGCAAGCGGTCAGCACAGCCATGGAAACAGCCGTCAGGCCGATCATCTTGATCAGAGCGCGTTTGCCCAGAGTTGTCATCGAAGTTGTCCTCTCGTTATTTTTGAAAAGCGGATTGCACCACATTTGGGCATCACGCTCCAGGGTAGAAGGGTTTTCCCAGGGAGGCCGGCATATTGGCTCGAATCCAGGTCGGATTACGCGAGATCAGTACCAGCACCACGATGGTGGCCAGATATGGCAGCATGGACAGAATCTGGCTGGGCACCTGGACCCCCGTGGCCTGCAGATGGAACTGCAACATGGTCACGCCGCCAAACAGATAGGCGCCCAGCAGGACGCGGGCCGGTCGCCAGGTCGCGAAAGTCGTCAGCGCCAGAGCAATCCAGCCTCGACCCGACACCATGTTCTCCACCCACAGCGGCGTGTAGACCACGGAGATGAAGGCCCCCGCCAGACCGCACATGGCACCGCCAAACATCACGGCCATCAGACGGATGCGGCGCACGGGGTAGCCCAGGGCATGGGCCGACGAGGGCGACTCGCCGACCGAACGCAACACAAGACCCGCACGCGTGCGGTACAGAAACCAGACCATCAGGGCGGCCAGCACGATGGCGCCGTAGACCAGCGGGTGCAACGTGAACAAGGCCGGGCCCACGAGCGGCAGATCTGCCAGGCCCGGGATGGAGTACTTGGGCAGCTCTGGCAGCTTGGCCTGCACATAGCCCAGGCCCACGAAAGCCGAGAAGCCCGCGCCGAACAGCGACAGCGCAAGACCGGTTGCGTACTGGTTGGTGTTGAACCAGATCACCAGTCCCCCGAAGATGGCGGCCAGCAAGGCCCCTGCCAGCATGCCCGCGCCAAAGCCCATCCAGGTATTGCCGGTGTGCACGGTAGCGGCAAAACCGGCAATGGCAGCGCAGAGCATCATGCCTTCGGCACCGAGATTGACGATGCCCGATTTTTCATTGATCAGCAGGCCCAGGGCCGCCAGCGCCAGAACAGTGCCGGCGCTGAGGGTGGAGCCCAGCAGCAGTGCATAGGATTCCATGGATCAGGCTCCCTTCACTGCAGAAATGGCGCTGCCGGCTTTTTTTGCCACCCAGCGGATGCGATAGGCCACCAGCGTGTCGCAGGCCAGCAGCGCGAACAGCAGCAGTCCCTGGAAGACGCCGGTCAGCGCCTTGGGCAGGCCCAGACGCGACTGCGCCAGCTCGCCACCGATATAAAACATGCTCATGAGAATGGCCGAGAAAATCATGCCCACAGGATGCAGGCGCCCCACAAAGGCCACGATGATGGCCGCAAAGCCGTAGCCGGCGGGCACATAGGGCGTGAGCTGACCCAGAGGGCCAGCGACTTCCAGTGCCCCCGCCAGACCGGCGGTGGCGCCGGAGATCAGCAGCGCCGTCCACAGCGCCTTGCGCGAGGAAAAACCGGCATAGCGTGCCGCCGACGGCGCCAGGCCACCGACCTGCAGGGCAAAACCTGCACGCGTGCGAAACAGAAATGCCCACAGCAGACCGGCCCCCACCAGCGAGATGATGACGCCGATATTCATGCGCATGCCCTGCACCAGCCGAGGAATCTGCGTGACGCGCTCAAAGCTCTTGGTCTGCGGGAAGTTGTAGCCCATGGGGTCCTTCCAGGGACCATAGACCAGATAGCCCAGTACCAGCGTGGCCACATAGACCAGCATCAGGCTGACCAGAATCTCGTTGGCGTTGAAGCGGTCACGCAGCAAGGCGACTATGCCCGCCCAGAGCATGCCGCCCAGCATGCCGGCGATCAGGATGGCCGGCACGATCCAGGGACCGGTGGTCTTGTCGGCCAGCAAGGCAATGCCGCCCGCAGCCACCGCCCCGATGACGAACTGGCCTTCGGCACCGATATTCCAGACATTGGAGCGAAAGCATACGGCCAGCCCCAGCGCGATCAGCAGCAAAGGCGTGGCCTTCACGGCCAGCTCGCCCAGGGCATAGCCCGATTTGATGGGTTCCCAGAAAAAGGCCTGCAAGCCCTTGACCGGATCCTTGCCCAGCAGGGCAAACAGGCAGACCCCTACCAGCACGGTGATCAGCAAGGCCAGAATCGGCGAGCCATAGGTCCAGAACTTCGATGCCTGGGGGCGTTGTTCCAGCTTAAGCATGGGCACCTCCCTGCACGACTGCCGCATCCCACAGGCCGCTCATCCATTCACCAATCTGCTGCACCGTGGCAGCCGCTCTATCCACCGAAGGACTCAGGCGGCCCTTGGCCACCACATGCAGGCGGTCACAAATCTCAAACAACTCGTCCAACTCCTCACTGACCACCAGCACGGCGCAACCCTGGTCGCGCAGCTTGAGAATCTCGCCCCGAATCTGTGCCGCAGCCCCCACATCCACCCCCCAGGTGGGTTGAGAGATGATGAGCAGACGCGGTTTGGCATCAATTTCACGACCCACGATGAACTTCTGCAGATTGCCGCCCGACAGCGACTGCGCGGCCGAATTCGGGCCCCCGGCCTTGACGTTGAAGCGACCGATGATGTCCCGCGCCTGCGCCTGCAGAGCCGCCATGCGAATCCAGCCGCCCTTGCCCACCGCAGTCTTGCGCGTCAGCAACAGGTTGTGGGCCAGGCCCATGCTGGGCACGGCTCCGCGCCCCAGACGCTCTTCGGGCACAAAATGCAGGCCCATGCCACGGCGCCGACCAGGCCCCATGCGTCCCACGCCCTTGCCCAGCAACTGCACGGCCTCTGCCTCGGAACGTGTGTCCTCGCCGGACAGCGCATACATCAGCTCTTTCTGGCCGTTGCCGGAGACGCCGGCAATACCGACGACTTCGCCCGCACGCACCTGCAGAGCAATGCTCTGCAGATCGACACCAAAAGGATCCTGGCTTCTGAGCGACAGGCCCTGTACACGCAGCACGGTATCGCCGGTATTTGCACTGCGGTGCTCCAGTTCCGGCGGCTCCGAGCCGATCATCATGCGCGACAGCGAAGCATTGGTCTCGTTGGCCGGGTTGCACTCTCCCGTCACCACACCGCCGCGCAACACCGTGCAAGCCGTGCACAGCGAGCGGATTTCATGCAGCTTGTGGCTGATATAGAGGATGGAGCAACCTTCCGCGGCCAGGCGGCGCAGCACCACAAACAGCATCTCCACGGCCTGGGGCGTGAGCACCGAGGTGGGCTCGTCCAGAATCAGCACGCGGGGATTGGTCAGCAGGGCGCGGATGATTTCCACGCGCTGCATTTCGCCGACGGAAAGCGTGTGTACGGGACGATGCGGGTCCACCTCCAGCCCGTAATCGCGGGCCGTGGCCTGAATGTTCTCGATCACCTTGGCCAGTGCAATGCTCTTGTCCAGGCCCAGCCAGACGTTCTCGGCCACGGTCAGCGTGTCGAACAGGCTGAAATGCTGGAACACCATGGCAATGCCCAGTGCCCGGGCTTCCTGCGGATTGCGGATCTGCACCGGCTTGCCGTCGACCAGGATGGCTCCCTCATCAGGCTTGACCGCACCGTAGATGATCTTCATCAGCGTGGACTTGCCAGCGCCGTTTTCGCCCAGGATGGCGTGGATCTCGCCGGGCTTAACTTTCAGCGATACCTTGCTGTTTGCAACCACAGCCGGGTACCGCTTGGTAATACCCTCCAGCTGCAAACGCGCAGGTGCACTCGCAGATGGGGAATGTGTCGGGGGGGGATTCATCGCTGGATTGTCTCTCAATTCAAATAACAAATTGACTCAAACAGGCTCTATGCGCTGAACAGGAATACGATACAAGCTATTGATTTCGCAGCGTTAGTGCAACGTTGCGAACCACCTCTCGCAGCCAGCGTGTGGCGGCTCCGGCATGCGAACGCGCATGCCAGAGCTGGTAATAGACCAACGGAGGGAATTCCACGGGGCAAGGCAGTATGGCCAGGGACAGACGTTCGCTGAAACGCTCACAGAACAATCTGCCCGAGGTCATGACAAGCAAGCTTGATGCCACCATGTCGGGAATCAGACTGAAATGCGCGCAGCGTGCCACCACCTGGCGGCTCAAGCCCATGTCTGCCAATTGTTCGTCTATCACGCCCAGGGCACCGGGATAGGCCGGGGTTGGCGCAATATGCTCGGCCTGCAGCCATTGCTGTACATCCCAACCCCTGCGCACTGCCGGATGCTTGGGACTGACCAGACAGACCACCTCGTCCTCGAACAGCTTGGCCATGTGCAGGCCTTCCGGTGGCTGCGGCCAGTTTCCGATGACGACGTCGATCTCGCCATCGGCCAGTTGCCCCTCGTAATGCGCCTCGGCGCTCAGCGGCAGAAAGTCCACCGGGCAATGCGGGGCCTGTGCCTTCATGGCCGACATCAGCCGCGGCAGGAACTGGGGATCCAGATAGTCGCTGGCCGCAATGCGGAAGGTACGAGTCGAGGTGCGCGGGTCAAACTGCCGCGCATCGCTGAACAGCCCCTCGGCCGCACGCAGAATGTCTGCCGAGGGTTGCACCATGCGCAGCCCCACATCGGTAGGCTGCATCTGTGCCCCGGAGCGCACCAGCAAAGGGTCGCCAGCGAGCTCGCGCAGACGCCGCAGTGCTGCAGACACCGCCGGCTGGTGCATGCCCAATCGCAGCGCTGCCCTGGAAACGCTGCGCTCCGTCAGCACCGTGTGCAGCACCCTGATCAGGTGCAAATCTATCTTGTCGAACAAGGTCTGGTCACGCATAGGTCACGGCCATCCGGGCGCTTTGGCACGGCCAGCCTCATCCATTTTGTATACAAAGCAGCCGCAGAGCGTAACTCAGTCAGCCCCTTTGAGCAGCCAAGGGATTGCCCTCTAGGCTGTCATATCTGCCTTGAATTCAGCATGCGCAATCCGGCTCAGACCGCAGCCGTCATCACTTCCACACGGTTGCGCCCTTTGCGCTTGGCGGCGTAGCAGGCCATATCGGCCCCCTTAAAGGCGCTGGCCGCCGTGTGGTAGCTGGCATCCAGCAACAGCATGCCGATGCTGGCACTCAGCATATAGCGCTGCCCCTGGTAGGAGCCCTCCCAGTCCTGGATGGCCATGCACAGCAGCTGCGCATGGCGCATTCCCTCTTCCCGGCTGATTCCGGCCATGAGAATGGCAAATTCATCGCCCCCTACCCTGGCCACCCAGCCATGAGGGCGTACCGTTGATTCGATCAATCGGGCGATATGGCCGAGCACCTCGTCACCCACTTCACGCCCGCCCTGGCGATTGACCTGGGAGAAGTGGTCCAGGTCCACATACAGCACGATGCCATGCGCCTTGGGCTCGCTCTGCGAACGGGCGATCACATTCGCGCCGCCCAGGCTCTCCAGATAGTCTGGAGTCGTATATTCGCGCAGCCATTCCTTGAGCCGCAGAGCAAACGCCGTTCGGTTGGGCAGACGGGTCAAGGGATCGTGCATGGCTTTCCAGCTCGATTGCTCGCGCAACTGCCGCTGCGTGGTCACATCCTCCAGCTCCCAGACCAGGTATTGACCATCCAGCGCCTTGCCCGACTGCTCCCAGGCCCTGTGCATGCGCTGCATGCTCTGACCGTGAATTCGCACCCATATCGGCCTTGAATCCTTGCGTACCAAGCAGACTTCGCTATCAAATTGTCCGTAAGTATCCAGAGCCCGCCGGACCCGCCCCATCAGATCCTCATAGTCGGCATCGCTGGCACACAGATCACGCACAGCCAGGCCCTGCATTTCCTGAGGCTGATAGCCAAGTACTCTGGCTGCCTGCATGCCCACACGCTGCACTTTCGAGCCATGCGTCACGATCAAACCCACGGGGGCATAGTCCATCAAGGTCTGCAACTGCATTTGCAAATCACGCTCCAGCTCGCCATGCGCCTCATATCCACCGCCCAGGGCCTGCAAGGCAGTGCGCAGGGTCTGGGCCTCTCCCCAGTCATGATCGGACAGGCCATGCCACCAGTTGTCCCCCCGGCTGCCCAAGTCCACTTCCAACATCAGCCCGCGTCGAGAAGCCTGCTCTGCCGAGCGGAACAAGGCCGTCAGCGGATAGGCGATCAGGCAAAGCACCGCGCCAAGCAGTCCAGCCAGTATCAGAAGGGCCGTGGCCAGCCAGCCCATCATCTTGACCGAGACTCCCGGCACCCATTCCTGAACGTTGCTGACCTTCAGCAGAGTCCATTGCGCCCAAGGCAGCGGCATGGCGCTCCAGAGCTGGTTATTTCTCTGTTCACTGACCGCACCGGTCTGTGCCGTCTTGAGCCAGGCTTGATCCAGCCCGCGAGGTAGCGCAGCATCTCCCAAGGCAGGGGGCAATTGCCACTGCCCCTTGCTGCTGAGAGCCAGCGGACGCAGATCACGGTCGATCAGCAGCAACTGGCTACCCGCTTCGGCAGAGGCAACCTCCAGCGAAAACAACACCGACAAAGGCGTCCGGTAGCTGCCGCCAAGAACGCCTTGCAACTTGCCTTGCAGATCACGCACCGGCACGACATTCTGAAACTCCAGCTGCAGGCCCGCATCACCGGCACGCACCCAGGCTTGGGTGATCGGCTTGCCCTCAGCCAACGAACGCTTGAGCACTTCACGCAGCGGCTCTTCAAGCTGTTCTGCGGCCAGCGCCTGCTCCTGATGCAGATTGACCAGCAACTGCCCTTTTCCATCAGCCAGTTGAAGTTGCTCATACTGCTGTGCCATGGATGTGGGCTGCTTGAGCATGGCCTGCAGTGACTCCGGAGAATCATGCATATGGCCCGCCAGCACAGAGGACAGACTATGCAGGGGCTTTTGCTGCTGCTCGACTCTGAAGGCCAGCGAACGAGCCGCGTATTCCAACGCCTTGGTCTGCGCCGGCAGCGCTCCGTCCATGACCGCCCGGCGCAGTGAATAAGCCACCCAGCCCGCAGCGCCAGCTCCAGCCAGCAGCACTGCAATCATGGCAACAAGCACCATGCTGCGCAGCATGGGGCCTGGGCCTCTGCGTATTCGCCCAGACTGTGGCGCGGCAGCAACCTCCTCTGGCTGCGACGGCGCAACCCATGGCGGCTCTGCTTGCAGGGAGAAGACAGCATCTGACATGGGCCTCAATATAGAGAGCCGATGTCTGCAACCCAACGAGAGGAAACCCCGGAGATTGTCGACAAATGCTACGCCGCAAGCTCCTGCTCAGAGCAGAAGCCAAGCGCTGCATGGCCTGCAACCCGGCCCGGTATTTACCCCAGCGCCAGCACCTCCAGTGCGCCGGGCTTGGGCAATTCAATGACATTGCCTCGCCCGGCAATCAGCCCATGCTCTCGCAACTGTCGGAGCACGCGCGAGAATGTTTCCGGCGCAATACCCAGTTGCGCTGCAATCAGGCGTTTGCGTGCCTTGAGGGTGACATGCAGGGCATTGTCATTTCCTCCCGGGCTCGCATGGTTCAGCAGCCACTGGGCGCAGCGAGCTTCGGCGTCCTGAGCCAGGCGGCTGACCGCCAGCTCGGTCTGCGAGCAATAGGCCCTGGCCAGATCTTTGAGCAAGTGCTGCACGGCGGGTGCAAGCTCCGCCACAGAGCTTAGAAAGCGCGCCAGAGGAATGATGTAGATGCGCCCGGCCGTCTGCGCCTGCATATCGAGGCAGGAAGGACGCTCTTGCAGCGCAAAAGCGGCATCCAGCCAGGTCGGCCCTTCCACCTGCCCCAGTTGATGGCGCATGGCCGAATCCTGCCCGACCCCGAGCATCACGCTGCCGCTTTCCAGATACAGCACCGAATCGAGGGGTTGGCGACGTTGCCTGAGCCAAGAGCCTGGAGCAAAGCTCTCAGGCTGCCCAAACGTGGAAGCGATTTGCGACATGGAGGGCATGGTGAACATATGCGCCACACTGTGCCGGGCTTTGCCCCAGCTCATATTGAGCCAAGTCAACAAGCCGGGCCGAGCAGCAAAAAGGGCCGCAGTCGAAACTGCGGCCCTTTGCACCTATCAGGCGCTGCTGTCGCAAATCATCGCCATTCGTCGATCGGCTTGTATGGCGGGCATCTACCAAGTGTGTGCGTAGCTGACTCGCAACACAGTGCCCGCTGCAGGGAGGCGGCTGGTGTTGTTGTTATTGCGAAGCAGCTGGCTGTATAGCGGGAAGTAGTTGCGGTTGAGCAGGTTTTCCACACCGAGCGATACGCGGTTCTTGGAGTCGATTTTCCATTGGCTGATCAAGTCCACTGTGGTGTAGCCTTTGGTGTCATGGCGCCCAAAGCTGGTCTTGCCATCCAGGCGGTAATCCTTGGAGGCATATGCGCTTGCCTGGATACGGTGGCTCCAGCTGGCATTGGGACGGTATTCCACATAGGCAGTCAGTTTGAGGGGCGGAATACGATAGCCCGTCATGTCCTGATAAAGGCTTGAGCCCTGCGGGAGTTCACGACCTTTCATCCAGGTAAAGCTCCCACCGCTGCTCCAGCGGTCATCATCGCTGAAGTAATCGAGGCCGCCTTCGATCCCCCTGATTTTTTCTTTGGTTCGCAGCAGCGTGAGTCCGTTGTTGAAGCTCTGCACGGCACCGAGGTCGGAGCTCGATTGAAAGGCTCCCAGGTTGGCAATGACGTTGGAAAACTTGCCGCGCCAACCGACTTCCACGGTATCTGTTTTGACGGCCTGCAGGTTGGAGTTGCCGATGTTGAAGCCCGCTGTGGCATTACGTACCACGACCCCGATATCCGGTAGCTCAAAGCCCTGGCTGTAGGACGTATAGAACTCGTGACCCTTGGTAGGCGCAAAGACCGTGCCCAGGTTGTAAGACCATGAGCCATATTTAACGGTACCGCCAGAGACGGACTGGGGACTGGGCAATTTCGATTGCGACAAAGGGGTGAAGTCGTTGAAGCTGGCCTGAGCTCGGTCGTAGCGCGCTCCGCCTTCCACAGACCACTGATCGTTGAATTTGTGTTGCAGCTGGGCAAAGGCGCCAATGCTTCGGGTCGTGACCTGGGGCATATAGATCAGGCGGCCAATCTTGTTGAACACCAGACCTTCACTGGCGTCATAGGCCTTGGGATCAAAGATATCGATCGGCATGTCGGTGCGCTCGTGATTGAAGTCCGCCCCCCAGATCAGCAAGGTGTTCCTCTCTTGTCCGAGAGGTGTTTTGATGGTCAGGCGACCACCGAACACATCGGAGTTCTGCATGGACTGATCGACGTTGGCGCCTCGCACAGGAACGGCTCGTGCATCGAAGGGCGCAAAGCGCGTATAAAAATCCCGGTAATAGAGTTGAGCCGCCACGGCGCTGCCTGCGAGATCGCGGTTCTCATAGTCAAGACCCAGCATGGTGTTCTTGATCTGGTTTTGATCTGCAAGTACCAAGCCCTTGATAGGCCTGGCGGCTGCCGTACCTGCGGGCAAGCGGGCCACTGACGGATCGGATGCATAGTCAGTGTCCTGGCTGGCGTTGTAGTGGCTCGCGGAGAATTGAAGCCGTTGATTTGCGTCCAGCTTGAAGCCGAGCTTGGCCGACGCGTTGTAGATATTGGAGTCGAACAAGTCTCCCTGGCTGGGCTCTGGTGCAATGCGGCGCCCCTTGGCGTCGAATGAGCCTCCGACATGCTTTGCGCCCAGGCTGACGGAATAGTCGACCACATCGCCGCCGCCAGAAAGATAGTGCTGGACTTCGGCTCCAAGCCCGGCACCTCTGAGTTTGGACAGCGGTGCAGATCCCGTCACTATGGTCTCTGCCTTGGTCTCGCCCGAGGGGCGTTTGGTACGCACAGAGATGATGCCGCCTGCTGCGCCGCTGCCGTAGATGGCGCTGCTGCCGCGAAGCACCTCGATCTGTTCGATGTCCGCTGGGTTGATGTTGGCGAGGTTTCTGGATGAGTCGCGATTGGTGTTCAGCGGAACGCCGTCCACGAGGACAAGCATGTTCCGGCCACGCAGAGTCTGCCCATAGTCGGTGATTGTGTGGCTGGAATCTGCCATCCCTGGGACGACTTTGCTGAGCATGGTTGCCAGACTGTCGGAGCCTTGCCGAAGTTGCTGAACTTCTTCACCTTCGAGAATACTGACCTGCCTAGACGGCGCGACGAGATTATTCTGGGTACGTGCCATCACCGTAACGGCGGCAAGCTCGGGAGAGCCTTGGTCGCTGGCGGGCACGGAAGCACTGCTCTTTTGTTCGATGGATGCCTTGGTGGTCCCCGGGACTTCCAGTGCATAGTTGCCTTCACTTAGACGACGTGCACTCAGTCCCGAGCTTTCCAGCAAATGTGCAAAACCGCCATCGACGGTGTGGAAACCGGACAGGCCGGCGGTACGCTTGTCCTTGAGTCTGCTCAGATCCACGCTGAGATTGATGCCTGCCTGAGCTGCAAAGTCCATCAGTGCGGGACCGAGCGGGCCAGCGGATACCTGATAGGACTTCTGCGCAGGGCTGGTAACCTGATCTGCAGCGTAAGCCTCTGGCATGTGCAAACCGATAGCGGCTGTGCCGACGATGGCAACAAGAACTCCTCCGACTGCCGTTGCGACCGGGCGCAGCCGCCTCGCTTTGGCGTTTCTGTTGAGTTTCCGGACGTATTTTTCAGGCATCTGCTCAATCCTCTTGGCTGTCAATAAACGGGTCTTGATGCACTTGACAGGCGAGATTGAAAAACAGGACAGCGATTTAGCAGAGTCATCGCTGCGGCCTGATTTTCGGAGGACAGCGTGCGAAAACCTGATCCCGGGAAACGTCAGGAACGCGTGAAGGTGATCCAGTAACGGGTGCGTTGCTGCCTATGGATCGGCATGGTCCGAGCCAGCAACTCGAGAATGCGATCTGTATCGCGCAAATGGAATGTGCCGGACACGAGCAGCTCAGCAGCACCCGGATCGCAGCGCAGGATCCCTTCGCGATAGCGCTGCAACTCCTCCAGGAAGTCAGCCAGGCGCATGTTCTCGGCATACAGCACACCCCGAGTCCAGGCATCGGCGTGGGGTGGCAGCGACGTGAAGGCCCCCGCCTTGTGAGCATCGAAGATCACTTGCTCGCCAGCCTGCACGACAAGCGACTGACTGGAATGGGCTGGCATTACCTGCACCGCGCCTTGCAGCACCGACAGCGTCGTGCTTCGCGCATGCTTTCGAACGATGAATTTGGTGCCCAGTGCCTGCAGCCGCCCATCGGCAGTCTGGACAACAAAGGGCAAGGTCTTGTATTCGCTCAGGTGTGCGGTTTCCACCAGAAACTCACCTGCAAGATGCTGGATCAGACGTTCTTTGCCATCGAACTGAACGCTTATTGCGGAAGCCGTATTCAACAGCACCTGACTGTTGTCAGCCAAGGTCAGTTCGCGTCGTTCGCCTGTTGCTGTCCTGAAGTCCGCATTCCAGATATGCCATGGCAGATAGCGGTAGGAGAGCCAGCCAAGCATTGGAGTTGCCAGAGCGAGTGCCGATGCACGCAGAATCTGCCGGCGATTTCCTGCGGCACGTGGACGATCCAGAACGGCCATGCCGACTGCCGAGGGAACACCATCCATTCGGAATTTCAGTTGCTCTATGCGTTGCCAGATTGCCTCGTGAGTTGCACTGCGGCTGCGCCATCGAGCAAGCTCGGCCTGCTCTGCTTCGCTGAAATCCGATGCATGCCGGCGAGCCAGCCATTGAGCGGCCTCATCGAGAATGCTTGCATCGATTGCACTCATTTCAGGCATCCAGCATCACGCGCAGGCATTGCCGGAAGCCTTGCGCCATATAGCGGGTGACCGTACGCACGCTTACTTGCATCTGCGTGGCAATCTCCTCATAAGCAAGCCCTTCGAGCTGCGAAAGCAGGAATGCAGTGCGAACTTTCGCTGGAAGCTCTCCCAGCAATGCATCCAGCTCCTCCAGAGTCTCCAGCAAGATGGCTCGAGCCTCCACCGAGAGCGCAGTGGCTTCAGGCAACAGCTGCAAGGAGGCAAGATATGCCTGTTCGAGCGAGCGGCGTTCCAGGTGATTGATCATCAATCGCCTGGCAACAGTTGTCAGATAAGCCCTGGGCTCTCTGATGTCTTCGATTGCTTGCGTTCTGGCAGTTGTCCAAATGCGCGTGAATGTGTCCTGCGCAATGTCTGCCGCATCGCAGCGGTCGCCAAGCTTGCGCTGCAGCCAGGAGATCAGCCAGCGGTTGTGCAGTGTGTACATGCTGCCAAGTGCTTCACTGGCGATGCTGTTGGCGTGGGTAGGCACCGAAGTCTCTCGTGCATTGGAAATGCAACGATTTTACATAAATGATACCCATTCTCACCTATGCAAAAGCCCCACAGCCCTCCGCCAAGCCAGACCCGGTCCGGCCAAGAGTCATAGCAGCCGCGCAGATGCATCAACTGCGCGGCCGTCGTCAAAGGATCTCGGATCCGTACCTGCTCTGAATTAGCAAGAGCGTCATCCACCTGAAGACCAGAGGCCTGGCTGCAAACTCCAGCAACCCCTCCAGCCCAGCTCCTGCACACCCGCGTCAGAAGTCAACCGTTGCCGACAGCGCCAGCGTGCGTGGCGCCCCCAGTGCCAAGCTGGACAGCAGTGGCATGCCCCAATAGGCCTTGTTGGAAACGTTCAGCACCGTCGCACGAAACGTGACTGGGTTGCCGGCGACCTTGGTTGCATAGCGTGCACCGAGGTCGTAGGTCACACGACCTGCCGCCCAAAGGCTGTTGTCCGCACTGATGTATTGCTTGGACACCGCCGTGGCATTACCCGTAACAGTCAGCCCGGCAATGGCAGGAACATCCCATTCAGCACCCAATTTTCCTTGCAGCTTGGGTACACCCGTGGCGACTTTGCCCTGATTGACGCCGGCTGCGGTCTGCGTCAGCTTGGGCGCGGTGTAGGCAATCCCGCCCATCAGGCGTACGCCACGCAGCGGCGATCCCCAGAAGCCCCATTCGACGCCGCGATTGCGCTGCTCTCCGCCGAACGAGAAGATATTGGTGACCGGGTCCGTATAGCTGCTGGGACGAGTGATCTCGAACAGACTGAGCGTGTGCGCGAATTCCCCAAGATCAAGTTTGACACCCACTTCTTTCTGCTTGGTCTTGTAAGGCGCAAACACTTCGCCCGCATTCGCCGCGGTCATTGGTGCGGTTGCGCCCTGGCTCAGGCCTTCGATGTAATTGGCATAGGCCGAAACATGCTCCGTCGCCCTGAACAGCAATGCTGCAGCAGGCGATGTGGCGCTTTGGTCATATCGCGAAGTGCGCGCCCCGGTGGTGATACTGAAGGCGTCGCTGACCACTTGCTGGCGGCGCACCCCCAGGGTGAGTTGCACACGATCTTCGGCAAATGACATGGTGTCCGCCAGGCCATAGCTGCTCAGGCGCACCTCGGTGTGCGAGATGTGCGGCGCAACAAAGGGCGCTTCCGGTCCCCAGACCGGGTTGTAGAGGTTGGTGGTCCAGTCTGCACCCGGCACGCTGCGGCGACCATAGTCATCCTGCTTGTGAGCATAGTGCGTTGCATTGAGCGCCCATTGATGCTTGATGGCTCCGGTTTGGAGCCTTCCCTTGAGACCAATTTCAGCCGAACGCTTTTTCTGCTCGAAGGCCAGTTGTCCCATGGCGGTCTTGAAATCGCCCGCTGCGTTGAGCACCTGAGCCGACATCGCACCGTTGTATTCATAGTCGGTTTTGCTGACGCCGAAGGCCGCGTAGGCCATTACCTGATCGCTCACATCGAATTCACCGCGCACCATCGCCGCCTTGTCCTGGTTGTGCACATGCGACCAGTTGGGGTTCAGCAAGGTCTCAGGCTTGGGCGGCCTGGGAATGGCCCCCCCCGGAGCCAGACTGATGCCGCGTGTCACGCCGTTCACGCGGTCATCGCTGGTGTAGAAGTCGGCGGAGATACGGGCTCGATCGCCACGCCAGTCAAGGCCCAATGATGCAAGCCTGGATTTCTTGTCCTGCTGGTTTACGGCCCCTTCACCTCCACGGTAAACACCATTGAAGCGGATGCCGAACTGCTTGTCTGCGCCAAATCTGCGCCCCAGATCAATATGGCCGCCAAACTGCGAATCCGACATATAGGTGGTAGTCAGCCGCGTGATGGGATCGCTGGTAGCGCGTTTGGGAACCAGGTTGACGGAGCCCCCCACTGATCCTCCAGGGGGCATGCCATTGAGCAATGCGGACGGTCCTTTGAGGACTTCGATGCGCTCGAACATCTCCGGCGTGGTGCGGTAGTAAGGAGCCATGCCATAGAGACCGCCCAGCGTCATGTCGGAGCTGCTCGAAGAGAAACCGCGAATCGAGTAGTTCTCGCTCCATGACGCGGCAACCCCATTGCTGAACACCGTGGGATCGGTGGCAGAGATCACATCGGTAATGGACTGTGCCTGACGATCCTGCGTGAACTTTTCCGTATAGCTGATGGTGCTGAAGGGCGTCTCCATGAAGTCCTTGTCTCCCAACAGGCCGACACGACCGCCGGAATTGACCTGGCCCCCTGCATAGGGAGCGGTGACGGGAGCGACTTTTTCTTGCACGGTGACCTGTGGCAGAGTGGCCTCGACCTCGCTGGTTGGCACTTGGGCGTGCGCCGCTCCCGCCAGCTGACTGCCCATGGCCAGTCCCAGCAGCACATAGGGGCACATCACGCTACGCCGGCGTGCAAATGGAGGAGTCGTCAGAGAGTTTTGTGAAATGAGACCTGGGTTCTTGGACATACCCGATTCCTGTCGATACATGCATGATGTTTTTGCACCGCATGCTTAATAGAACTGCTGGCTGGGTATGGACCTGGCTACGACAAATAAAGAAGCAATCAGCGCGAATAGCCCTTGAGCACATCGCTAAACAACAGCTTCAGTGAGCTTGGGCTGGCACCTGTGGTGTACCAGGCATCTGCATCGACAAACACCACGCGCCCGTTCTTCCAGGCCTTGGTCTGGCGCAGCAAGGGATTGGCAATGCCATCGGCATTGATGACGGGGCGGCGCTCCATCACCGCAGTGCGATCCACCACATAAAGGATCTCCGGATCCGCCTGCTGGATGAATTCGCTGGAGATGGGTTGCCCATGCAGACTGGTTTCCAGCGCAGAGCTTGCGGGCTTCACGCCCAGCGCGCTGAACACGAAGCCGTAACGCGATTGCAGACCGAAGGAGCTGAAAGCTCCGTTGTTGTGCAACACGATCATGGCCCGCTCCGGCCGACCTTGCGTGATGCGCCGCACCTGTTGAACCTGTGCATCCAGCTCTGCAGCCTTGGCGCTGGCAAGCCCTTCCTTGTTGAATATGCGGCCCAGGGTCAGCAGATGGTTCTTGACGACTTCGATATGTCCCTTCTCGCTGTTCTTGAAGTCCACCTCGTAGTACAAGGCGGGGGCAATTTCAGCCAGCTCCTCGTATTTGCCGGCCTGCAACGATGTCATCAGGATGAGATCCGGCCGCAGCGCGTGCACACGCTCCAGATTAGGCTGAACGATGGCGCCGAGGTCCTGCACCTTGGCGTCGCCCTTGTACTTGGCGAGGAAATGGGGAACGTAGTCCTTCACCATTCCCGCAACGGGCACGCCAAGCTGATCGAGGAAGTCCACCTCGTTCATCTCCAGCGCCGCCACACGCTGCGGCAGACGCTTGATAAGCGTGGCGCCCAGTTTGTGACGGATGGAAATAGGCTCATAGGCGTGGGCCATGCCTGGCGCGGAGGACAAAGCCGCCATGCCGGCAACAGAGAGCAGGATTTGCCTGCGCAACGAATTCATGAGTGATCTTCCCTGGATGTGAAGTAATTGCAGAAACAGCCACGCTGATTGCGCGTGATCTCGAAATCCAGCTCGTACAGATCGGCCATGCGCGTCTCGGTCACCACGTCCTGAGCCGGGCCGTGAAAGCGCAGGGCTCCGTTCTTGAGCGCGACTATGTGGTCCGAGTAATTGACCGCAAAGTTGATGTCGTGAATCACCAAAATCACGGTGCGGCCCTGCTCATCGCAGAGGCGACGCAGTGCGCGCATGATCTGTACGGCATGCCTCATGTCGAGGTTGTTGAGTGGCTCGTCGAGCAGCAGCACATCTGTCTGCTGCGCAATCGTCATTGCGAGAAATGCCATCTGCCGCTGGCCGCCGCTGATCTCATCGATGAAAGCGTGACGCAGCGACTCCAAAGACAGAAAGGCGATTGCCTCATCCATGGCTCGGCGATCCTGAACAGTCAGCGCGCCACGGCTATGCGGGAAACGTCCAAAAGCGACCAGTTCTTCCACCGTCAGGCGCATATTGAAGCCGGGGGCCTGGCGCAGCGTGGCAACATGCCGTGCGTATTCGGCAACGGGAATTCGGCTGACGTCACGTGCCTGCCACTGAATCGCACCGCTGTTGGGCTCCAGCAAGCGCGCCATCAGCATGAGCAGCGTGGACTTGCCCGCACCATTGGGTCCGATCAGCGATGTGACGCGCTGAGCAGGAAACTCCACGCTCACGTCTGACAACACCGTCCTGCCGCCATATTGCTTGGAAAGATGGTTGACACCCATCATGCTGCACCCCGTTTGCGCACAATCAGTGCCAGGAAATACACACCGCACACCAGATTCACCAGGATGCTGACGGTGGTCTTGTAGTTGAAAACATGCTCAACCAGCAGTTGAGCGGCAAGAAAAATGGCAATGGCAACCACACACCCCAGCGGCAGCGTGACGCGGTGGCGTGCATGCGGAACCAGGGCGTAGACGATGTTGGCCACAAAGATGCCCATGAAGGCTGTGGGTCCCACAAGGCTGGTGGACAGCGCCACCAAAATGGCGATCAGCGCCAGGTAGAGCTGCAAATACCGGCCATGCGGCACGCCCAGAGAAATGGCCTGCTCACGCCCCAGAGCCAGCACATCCAGCACCGCCAGCGTCTTGCGGACCACGGCACAGGCGACCGCTACCGCAATAGCTGCATAGAGCAAAGTCTGCGGCTTGGCACGATTGAAGGATGTGTAGCTCACGCCCTGAAACACTGCAAACTCGCCGGGGCTGATGCGCAGTTGCACAAACTGGGTGAACGTGCCGATCACCATGGTCAGCACCAGACCGAGCAGCAGCAGCACATAGACATCATTGCGGCCGCGGCGCAACAGCCACCATTGAAGTGCCCATGAATAGGTCAGCATCAACAGCACGGAGACGAGGAAATTCCCGTGTACGCCAAGCATGCTCAAGCCATGTGTACCCAGCAGCAACAGCAGCATGGCCTGCCACAGCAGATACACGGCCTCGTAACCCATGATGGACGGCGTCAGAATGCGGTTGTTCACCAGCGCCTGAAACACTATGGCCGACACTGCCACACAGATGCCGCCAATGACAATCGACGCAAGGCGTACAAGGCGCTTGGGGATCACATAATCCGTATCCAGTCCGGAGCCCAGCAGCACAAAAGCAAGCGCCAGGAGTGCAATCGACAGCGCTGCGAACCAGCAGGTCTTGGTCAACGACATGCGCATCAGCGAAGTCCCCGCACAATCAGCACCAGGAACATCACACCGCCCACCGCACCGGCAGTAAGGCCGATAGGCACCTCGAACGGGTACATCACCAGGCGGCCTGCAATGTCGCAGGCCAACAGCAGTGATGCACCTCCCAAAGCCACCAATGGCAATGTGCGTCGCAAGTTCTCACCACAGCGCATGGCAACCAGCTGGGGCACGACAAGGCCCACAAAAGGAATCGCCCCCACGGCAATCACCGTGGCAGAAATCGTCAATGCCACCAGCACCAAACCGATGATGGCCGTGGCTGCATAACCCAGGCCCAGACTCGTGGCGATGTCTTCGCCCATGCCCAGCACAGTGAAGCGGTGCGCATACAGATAGGCCAGCATCACTACCGGAAAAATAATGTAGAGAATCTCGTAATGGCCTTGCACCACGCGGGAAAAGTCACCCAGCAACCAGCCCTGCATGCTTTGCAGAATGTTGTGGCTGTATGCATAGAACTCGGCAATCGAGGTGAGCACGCTGCCGTACATCAGACCGACGACGGGCACCAGCACCAGATTGCGAAACTGGATACGTCGAATCACGGCAATGAACAGCAGACTTGCCATCAGGCAGAACACCAGCGCAAACAGCATCCGGCTCAGGGTTCCCGCAGCAGGCATCACGGTCAGCGCCACCAAGATACCGAGCTTGGCCGCATCCAGCCCCCCTGTGGTGCCCGGCTCCACAAACTTGTTGCGCACGATGTGCTGCAGGATCACGCCGCACACCGACAGACCCGCCCCCGTAAGCACCAGCGCCGCCAAACGCGGCAAGCGGCTTGCAGTCAGGGTGAGCCAGGCATCGCCGGAGAATGAAAGCACGTCCGACCACACCATCTGCCGCGCCCCCAGCAGCACGGACACCACGCACAGCACAGCAAACACCAGCAACCAACGCTTGCGCATCACACGGCATCCTCGGACATTTGCACTGCGTTCATGCGCCAGCCTTTGGCAGCGCGGCTCTGCGCAAGCAATTGGGCATAGCGACCCTGACTTGCCTTTAACTGCGCAGGTGATCCGCTCTCTACCACGCCGCCGCCTTCCAGCACCACAATCTGATCTGCCATGGCAATGGTGGAGAGCTGGTGCGCGATCACGATGAGCGTGCGCTGCCCCTTCAGCCGTGCAAGTGTTTGAGCGATGATGGACTGGTTCTCTGCGTCCAGCGCAGCAGTGGCTTCATCCACCAGCAGGATGGGGGACTCCTTGATCAAGGCCCGGGCAATCGCTATGCGCTGGCGTTCCCCTCCGGAAAGACGTGCGCCGTTTTCGCCCACCATTGTCAGCACCCCGTCTGGCAATCGCGCAATGACTTCATCAAGCCCGGCCTGATGCGCAGCTTGCAGAACTTGCGCATCGCTGGCGTCCGATTTGCCAATGCGGATGTTGTCGGCAATGCTGCCGCAAAGCAGATAGCTATCCTGAAAGATCTGGCTGATTTGCCCGGCCAGTTGCGCATCGCCAATGTCACGGACATCCACGCCTGCGATCAAGACCTCGCCCTGCGTGGCATCGAAGAAACGGGCGATCAGTCGCATCACCGTGGACTTGCCGGAACCAGATGCACCTATCAGCGCCGTCATGCTGCGCGGCGGCACATGCAAGCTCACACCGTGCAGCACTTCATCTGCAGACCCTGGATATTGAAACCGCACATCACGCAACTCCACGCAAGAATCGCCAACAAGTGTTGCCTGCTTCGGTTGCGGCAGCGGCTGCACGGCAAATAGCTCCTGTACTGCTTGCAGCTGCGAGCCTGCACTCCTAAGCACTTCCGCGTAGCCGGCGATTTCCTGCAAGGGCTCGATAAAACGCACCACAAGCAATAACGCAACCGTCAAGGCAATGATTTGCGCTGTGGACAAAGAGCCACCGGACGCTGCGTTCAAACCGGATATCGCGACCACCAGCTGCACGGCAAAGATCAGCTGCACGGTCCATACACAGAATACGGAGGACAGCGATGACAACACCACCAGCCGCAGTCCGGATTGACGTTGCTCGGTAATGGCCTGCTCCAGAAAGCGTGTGCTGCGGCCATCGCCGCTGAACGCGCGCAGCACGGATTGGGCCTGGGCAAACTCCACCACACGCTGACTGGCTTGGGCAAAGTCGCGCTGAAAAGCTGCATTGGCGCGCGCCGACATCGACGAGGTCAATGCGAACGATCCTGCAAGCAATGGAAGCGCAATCAGCGCAGTGAGCCCCAGGACCGGACTCACAACCAGAAGTGCCACCAACACGATCACGGCCGTGGCCGCACCACTGATGAGTGGAGTGAAAACATGCGCTGGCAATTGCGCGATGCCCATCATCCCCTGCGTCACCACATGGCCGATGCGCGCGGTATTTTTCGGCGTATACCAGCCGATGGGCAGACTCGCCATATGAAGGCCCAGGCGATGCCGTCCGCCTTGCAGAACCGCCACGCCGACACGGATGCCCGCCTGCTCCACGACACGTCTGGCAATCCATGACAGCAGCACACCCAGCAGCAGCACGCATAGCCAGCCCATGGCTGCACGCCAGTCACCTTGCAACCAATGCGTCAGCAACGGTTGCAGCACTGCCATCGTCAGACCGCACAGCACACCGTAGGCAACAGCCATCCATGTGTAGCGGTGCAGCAGGCGTGCATCATCACCCAGCAACTTCAAAAAGGTCTTCAGCATGGCAGCTCACTCTTTGGCATCGGGCTGGCATAAGCACCAAGCTGCCACAGCCGCGCATAGAGACCGTCTTCCGCCATCAGTTGCGCATGTCTGCCTTGCTCGGCAATCTCTCCATCGCGCAGCACCAGAATGCGATCCGCATGCACGATGGTGTCGAGCCGGTGTGCAATCACCAGCAAGGTGCGCCCACGTGCAAAGCGAGAAAGTGCGTCCTGAATGAAGGCTTCGCTTTCCACATCTGCAGATGCGGTAGCTTCATCCAGCACGAGAATGGGCGGATTCAGCAGCACTGCCCGGGCAATGCTCAGGCGCTGGCGCTCCCCACCGGAGAGCTGCGCATCCTCGCCAACCACGGAGTCGTAGCCACGCGGCAACGCCAGAATGCGATCGTGGATGTGGGCTGCGCGGGCTGCTGCCTCGATTTCCTCCATAGTGGCCGATGGACGGGCCAGCGCAATGTTCTCGCGCACACTGGCGTGAATCAGCTGCACTTCCTGCAGCACAAAGCCAATGCGTTGATACAGGGTTGTGCTGGTGATCTGCCGTAAATCGACTCCACCCAGAGTGATGCGCCCCTGTGCGGGATCGAAAAACCGCAACAGCAAACGTGCCAGCGTGGATTTTCCTGAACCCGAAGGGCCGACCACGGCCGTGACGGTGCCGGGATGCATGTCGAAGCTGATGCCGGACAGCACCTGATGCTCTGCCGCATACGCATAACCCACCTGCTCGAAACGCACGGCATTGCCTTCAGGATGCGATGGCTGCCCCGGCGCCGGTTGCGGCAGCACCGGAGTGTCCAGCAATGCCAGCACGCGCTGGGCCGCACCGGTTGCACCCTGCAGGTCATGCAGCAAGGTATGCAAAAGCAAAAGCGGCGCACAAATACCGGGCGCGACGAGTGCGAACGGCAATACATCAAGAGGCTGCATCCAGCCCATGGCCACAAACGCAGCGCCAGAAGCCAGCACCACACCGAGCACGGTCACAGGCGCAATCAATGCATGCGCACGAGCCATGGAGATCACCAGCGGGCGAGTGAAATCCGTAAAGGCACTGGCAAATCCATCCACGGCATCTCTGTAACCTGCGTGGACCAGGCTCGCTCCACCAAAGGCCTTGATGACCGGAATCCCGCCCGCGAACTCCACCGTAGCGCTGTTGATCCGCCCCAGTCGTGCAACGAACTCCTGCATGTGCGCATTGCTGGCTTTCATTGCGCGCTTGAGAAAAACGAAGAATCCGGGAAATGGCAGCAGCGCAAAGATCGCCATGCGCCAATCCAGCACAAACAGATAAATCACTGCAATCACGATCGCCCCGGCCGCACGCCCCACGGCGGTATAGAAATGCGCAGTCAGACTGTGCAGCGTCGCGATATCGTCCTGCAGCGCCTGCTTGACCTCCCCTGAGGCGCGGGCAGTAAACCAGCCCAAAGGCACTTGCGACAGCCGCTTGATTACAGCAAGGCGCAGATCGTAAGTGAGGCGGTTGTCTGCCAGGTGCGCGATCAGCTCGGCGACGATCACCAAACCCATGCCTACGAACATGCACAGCACTCCGACAGCGATGCTGACCCATATGCCCCCCAAGTCATCGAGCAAGGCTTGCTTGACGATATGCGCGATGACCGCCAGTGGCACCAGCGTGAACATGGTGCCAACCGCAGCGCTCAGGCCAGCAAGCATCAAGCGCCCGCGAACAGGCGCGAATATCCGGGCGATCGGCTGCGCGGGTCTGGCAGCAACTGCAAGCGATTCAGAGGTAGACATTCGATATGGAAGAAGGCCATCTCTCACAAAGATGCGAACGAGAAGCTTTACGAGAATTAGTTGCATGATGATAAACTAATTCAAAACGATTCAAGCAATAGGTCTACGACGAGTGATGTGAATCACCGACAATCTCGCCCAGAGACTGAGAACCAGCGTATGCCCCACACACCCAAGCCCTCGACTCGTGGGAGACCACGCTCCATCACCAGAGAGAAAATTGCAGACGCCGGAATTTCCATCGGCCTTCCTGGCATTACGTTCGTCGGCGTTGCCGCTGCACTGGGCGTCAGCCACATGGCGCTCTACAAGCATGTGCCAAGCCTGGAAGCACTCAAACACCTGATTGCAGAGGAAATCTTCAAGCGCTGGGAGTTGCCGCAGGCAACAAGCCCTCAGCAGATCGGGCTGGAGGAATACCTTATGGGGTTCACTGCGTCCACACGACAGTTCGTAAAAGCGCACCCCGGCGTCACTCCCTTCGTGATTCGCCGCCTGGCGGCCACACCGGCCATGCTGGAGAAGATCAGCGCCCATCAGGCCCATATTGCACAGGCCTACGGCATCACCAAGGAACAATCACGCTGGCTGCTCTCCACCGTGACCTTCTTTTGCATCTCTGCGGCCGACACGGTGTATGCCGCAGCCCGCCTGGAGCCGCTTGACGAAGCGGACGGGCAACTGCAAGAGGCAGAGATGGAGGCAGAATTGCTTGAGGGAACCCATGCCTTGATAGCAGGAGCCCTGGGGCTACTCGAAAGCAGGCCAGACCCCAAGATCGGCGCCCGCATAAACAAGTAATTCGAGTCCTGCGAGACCGCAGGGGGCATGCGGCAGAGATGGGGCGAAGCTGTGAGTGCTCAATAAAGCTCAGTTCTTACGGCACTTGAGTAGCGCTCATTTGCGTGAACGATCTGTTCTGATGTGAATTGAGCGTCACCCTGCAATTGGGCCAGGCCAGCCATCACATCTCCGACTGTAGGCAGATGATTGGGGTCCAGATGACTCTCGTCACGCCACAACCGGGCGCGATTGATGGCACGTCCACAGTGGAACAACACTTCATCGATCCGAATCACTATTGCAGTTTTTGGCACCTTGATCCCTTCTCGCAACTCTTGCATCAGGTCACCATCGGATGAAACTCGACCGCGTCCATTGATTCGCAAAAAGGTTTCCAGACCAGGGAAGAGAAACAGCATCGCCAACCGGTCGTCATTCTGAAGATTGCGCAAGGAGGCAATGCGATTGTTGCCGGGCCAGTCCGCAAAAACCAAGGTGCGTGCATCCAGTACCCGCACAAAACCGGGAGGACCTCCGCGTGGCGATGCATCCAAGCCATTCCCATCTCCCGTGGCAAGACAGAAAAACGTCGCTTTTGCCAAATACGCCTTGTGGAAATCCATCAAATGATCGAGAACCGCTTTCTGAATTCGCTCCGTTGGGTGCGCGTATAGCCGATTCAGATCAACTGCATCTGACTGACTGCTCTCGTGCAACCCTTGATCCGCCGAGTCTTTTGATAAAGGCACGTGAAACTCCTGTGTTTGAGGAAAGTTGCAAGCGTAGGCCTAGGTGATATGGCGGCTGTAGAATTTATCGGCCATTAGATAACTCAAATCCGCCATGCCTGATCTCATGCATCTGTTGGGCTCCTATATGGACTCTCCTGACGGGCCCAGTGTTGTAGCGGCCACTCAAATGCTGGAGAGTGAACTATCTTCCGAGATGCATCAGCATGCACGCGGTCAATTGTTTGGTTCAATCAAAGGCCTGATCTCGGTGCAGGTCGATGGCGGTCTCTGGGTGGTGCCGGCCATACATGCCGTTTGGCTTCCTCCCCATCATGCTCACGCTGGGCGCTCCTTCGGCCCCTACCATGGATGGAGCGCCTATGTGGCAGAAGCCGCATGCGCCAATTTGCCGACACAGCCCTGCATCATCAGGGTATCGGGCCTGCTGCGCGAAGCGGTGCTGCGTATTGCCAGCTCCATGCCGCAAGCCTCCGATCTATCGAGTCAAGCACAGTCACATATATGCGCTGTGGTTCTGGACGAGATCAGAAGCCTGCCGGTTGAGGAGTTTGGTCTGCCCATACCAGCAGATGCGCGTCTGCAACGTATCGCCAAAGCTTTGATAGCCAATCCAGCCGACGAGCGCAGCATCGATGACTGGGCAAATTTCGGAGCCATCAGCTCACGCACTCTCAGTCGCAGATTTGTCAGCGAGACAGGCTTTAATTTCACTGCCTGGCGCCAGCGCGTACGCCTATTGCGATCACTTGAGATGCTTGCAGAAGGCATAAGCATTACAGCCATTGCACTGGATCTCGGCTATGCCAGTATCAGCGCTTACATCAGCCTGTTTCGCCGGACCTTCGGTGAAACGCCGGCATGTTATCGATCACGCTTGAAAGCCGTTTAGCAGGGATCAGCTGAGTCCTCAGGCCAAGGCAGACTTCACACTTTCATTTGCTGCAGTCGTCTTGTTCAACACCGCATCACCGAAGCTTGAGTGTTGAATCTCAATAAAAAAAGCGCTCACAAGGAGCGCTTTTACGAGGAGAAGGGGTCTAGGCTTTGCTGACGCAATCTAGCTCCACGGAAGATCGCATGGAGACCAGATCGCTGCCTACGACTTCAATTACCCCGAACAGCTATTCCAACCAATTAATGTCGTAAACACTGGGCTAGGATCCATGCGGCTGCCAGGTCGCCCCTCTGTACAAGCTGCGTACTTAATGTCGTAAACACATCCCGACCAAAGAGACTAGCTCACTTTTTCTTGTTGCTGCACGGTCTAAATCGACTCGATTTTTAAATCCTCGTGCGTCCATGCCAAGGAAGTCCCAACAGACCTCAAGGCTAGCCGTAAGATTTTCCCGACGCTAATAGATCCACCTAGCATCGTGCAGGAACTATTCTCATCTCATCAATTCTCAAAAGGGAAGTCAGAAACATGTCCGTATCATTGCTCGCTATCGCTTGCAATTTGAGCTAGCACTGAACAACTCCTCCGCATGCTTGGCACGGATTGGTTAAGCGTGAATTGTCCGCCTGACTTCGATCAAAGCAGCCAACCTTATTGCATCGCAGGAATTAAGCTCTCCCCTTCGCTTAGCCACGCACCAGCTTCCACCGCACTCCATACAACCTCACTCACATCATGCGTGATCGCACCGGACCCACGTGCAACATTGGCAATCATCAACATCGCCAAGCATGGGTCATCTTCTGGAGGTGCACACAAGCGATATCTTCGACCGGATTCGGTTCTGACAACCCTCCGAGGAAGATCGATTGCACTAAGTGAGGTTGTCACTCGAAATGACCCAGAGTCCAGCTGTGCCGCAATGCGCAGCAATCCAGAGCTGAGTTGCAGGATGCGCCAGTGGTACAGGTCAACCTCGGCCTGCGACTCAACGCTTGGTGCTTGACGGCAGTTGCTAACGTAAATCAGCATGATGGCCTCCATGAAGCAGCAGAAACTTACCCCCAAATAGCCTAA
>NZ_BBVD01000009.1 GCF_000964545.1 Comamonas thiooxydans
TGAAGAGTTTGTGCTGCTATTGGCCGACATCACGCTGGAAGAGGCAGAACTCATAGCACAGCGAATCCAGCGTGACCTCGGGTCAAGAAATACCGTTCTTCCAACTGGCCCCAAATTGACCATGAGCTTTGGAATTTCATTGATCACCAGGTCCCACCAGTTTGAACAAGCCATGAAGGAAGCCGATCGGCTCCTTTACCAGGCCAAGAATGCGGGGCGTGATCGGGTTCATGTATCGGGAGTTTCCTATCCAGACATAGCTGTAGAAAATCATCAACAGTGGAACAGGCCTGTCGCTTAGAAAGCCCGGGCATCTGATTCAATTCCCTTTTCAGTAAACGACAGAGCAGGTGACATCCTCGCCTGCCCACGAAAGGTCATCCCACTCGTTCTTGAATCTCGCGTTCAGCGGCTTCTAGAGCGCCGATTCGCGTCGGGCGGGTACCTTCGCTATTGTGAAAACCGGGAGACTCCCACCACCAACCACTCTCAACCCTCCCTGTATCGATCAAAAAAATCTCCCCGTTCAACTCGAAAACGTGAGATTCCACCTCTGTCATTTGTAGTTCCATGACCTCTCCCGATTGCGAAGCTACATAGTACTCAACCCACTCTAGCCAGCCGCCGCGGGCTTTCCGCATTACGAAGAAAGCGTACTAACAAGGAAGAAGCGTAAGCTTTCAGCCAAGTCACGGAGGAGCGAACATGACGAGCAATGCTTCAGTAACCGTACAAACATACCGCTACGAACTGTTGCCAGAAAACCTTCGCGCTGATTGGAAGATCATCGTTGACAGAGTTCGCGCAGCCTATGACAGGAAGCCGGATTCGGCGATACAGCTGGAGAACGCTCGCCAGCATGGGTTCGGCTTTGTGCGCGCACTCGCGGCGGCTGGACTTGTGACCGTGGCCGCCAAGGCAGACCTGATGGAGCTATTGATATACCCCAGATCGTCCTGCTAACTACACAGCCCCAGCCCGATGGCGCGGGCTTTAAGACCAACAGCAGCCTTACTCTGGATTTGGAGACGCAAGACACTGATCTAACCAATCGGCTGGTAGCTCCTTCATCAGCAAGATGTATTCCGCAGCGAGCTGCTCAGCGTGCAACTCCGTCTCGGCTTCCCCGACTTGAAAGTAGTGAGTCTCTCCACCCTGAGAACAGACCCCTACCCTGGCCGCATACATCGAATCGATTCCTGTCAGCGAAGCCGATGAAAACACCTGTAGACCCTGAATTGTCCGCTCCATAACCACTCCTCCCCAAAAAGAGGTACATCCTACTGTGATTGCCCCAGCCACCGAAGTAAGTCCACGCGATCGCTGGCAAACCTTTCCGACCATCAAGCCCGCCGCCGCGGGCTTTTCTCATTCTGGGAGCCATCGAAACAATGACCAACACCAACAACCTGCTGCCCTGCCCCTTCTGCGGTGCCGAGCCGAAATATGAAGTCTGGAGCGACCGCAACTATCACAAAGCCGAGTGTGTGGATTGCGCCTTTGAATTCGACTACTGCCAAACCTATGAAGAACTTGAAGCATCGTGGAACAAGCGCGTTGCGCCCGCGCCCTGCCTGCAGCAGATTGAGGAGCCTGCCCCTGTGCAGGCAGACGCGCGGGATGCGGTTTGGTTGCAGCCCGCAGACATGGCCGCCCTGGAGCGCTTTGCAGAAACCACTGATGACGACCAGAGCTATGACATTGGCAAAGACTCTGTGCAGCGCTTGTCCAGCTTTGGATGCCTAAAAAACTGCGGCTTCGGTCGCTACGAAATCACATCTTTCGGCAGCTACCTTCTGAATGACTGGGAGCGGGCGCGCATATTGCCCTTCACAACTCAAGCCGACCGCGATGCCGCACACCGCGCCGCTATCGCGGCAGTAAAGGGGGAGTGATGTCCAAAGCACACGACGATTTCAGCGCGGCATTCGACCGCTTTCTTGATGAAGTCGGGATTGCCGACGCCATGTCGGTTGCAACCGGCATGTTTGTCTCCTTGGTGGTTGGATACCTCAAGCACAAGGGCGAAGATACCAGCAAGCCCATCACCATCGACGGCGGCGATCAGCGCGATGTGACGATTCACCCGCCGAAATCGACACAGCGCGCCGCCCAGGTAGCGCAAGGGGGCCAGTGATGGGCGAGACGTGCCTATTTATTAGCCTCGGTGTAACTGTCCTGGCCGCGGCTTACTGCATAGGACGAGTTGACGGCTACTGGAAGCGCGCAGAAGAAGAACGGTGCGCCCCGGCGAATCAGTCCGAAGGTTGAGCAAGGGCAATGCCCTCGCCTGACTTATCCACGTTCTCCAGCTTATTCCTGTGCTCACACCCCGGGCACAGGAAGTAGCAGCCGTCTGCATCCACTTCTGGATCAACGGCACTGAACATCACAAGCAAGCCGCATTTTTTGCATTTCCACATACGAACTCCATCCAATGGTCTTCGTGACCAGAATAGCGCCAAGTAGTGCTTGTATGACTTGCACTTATCACAGAAGCTTTGGATCATCTCAGCGCGCCGAGTCTGAGCGGATGAGTTGCGAACACTTCTAATACTTTTGAGGGTACTAAATATGAGAAAGCTAGCGACTTTAGTTATAGGGATAGCTGTTTCCTCCTTTGCCTATGCAGCCAAAGAATGTCCAATTTCATGGACCGGAGAAATTGGCTATGGAGCAGGAGTCCGCCTCGGCGTTGACACAATCATTTTCACGCCTTTGAGAGACAAGATTCTCACGACACAAGAACTAGAGACCTTTTACAAGTACGTCAATCAAGGACTGATTGATGCAAAAAGCACCGGGTACTTTGCATCTGGTCAATACTTCACGAAAACTGACGACGGAAGAATAAAAGGTGAACTCTATGCGAGTGGGCGCCCCGCCGCAGAAGGTAATGCCAATACAAGCCTGAGCGGTTCTCAGCCTCCTCAAGGAATTAGCATTAACTCGACCACCGACCGCGACCAGTGGGTCATTCAGTTGGCACAAGGTCGTCTCGCAGCTTACGAATGCCACCGCAATCAAGGTTGGCCAAGCGCAACCGACTATGTCGCCCCAAGTAAAGCGAGTGCAGCGAAAGACAGCTCTGGTCAATCGGCCGAGCGCAGCCGCAACGAAGCCAAGAGGCTCGATGACAAACAGGAAGCGAACTTCTCAGCCATCCTTGAACAAGGTGAAGAAGTTATGAAGTCCGAAGCCAATCGCAGCAATGGTCCAAGAAATCAGGTGTTCTTGCCTCAGAAATCCCAATGCCTGCGAGTGATAGATGTTGCCCAGGATAAAACGGTTAAGAGCATGTACTGGTATGCAATCCAGAACACCTGCAAGGAGCCCCTGCAGGCGTACTGGTGCGCTGGAGAAAAATCGGACTGCAAACAGCCGAAACAAGCTGCCGTGATCAAGCCAGGTGGAAAAGAGCGCAGTTGGATGGATAGTTCAACCGGAAAACAGGGTGTGCAGTTTTACGGCACAGCCTGTAGTGCGAAGTTCAAAGGCCGTCAGGTTTACTACGACAAGCAGCGCGCTGAATGCTGGGCTTTGGATTCAGACTAAGCACCGGGCTAGATCAACTGAATCAATGTACGCAACCCCGCCACAGAGCGGGGTTCTTCATTTCTGGAGGGCCAGATGGCCGAAAACACCAAGATCGAGTGGACAGACCACACGTTTAACCCCTGGGAAGGCTGCCAGAAGGTAGGCCCGGGTTGCGACCACTGCTACGCCGAAACCCGCAATGCCCGCTTTGCTGGTGGCCAGGCAGTGAACTGGGGGCCTGGTGCGCCGCGCCGCCTGACCAGCGCCGGCAACTGGAAAAAGCCTCTGGCCTGGAATGCCAACCATGAAGCCTTCTTTGCAGAGCACGGCCGCCGTCAGCGCGTGTTCTGCGCGTCTCTGGCCGATGTGTTCGACAACGCGGTAAACACGAGCTGGCGCATTGCCCTGTTCGGCCTGATTCTGAAAACGCCGCACCTTGACTGGCTGCTGCTGACCAAGCGCATAGGCAACGTGAATCCCATGCTTGACGAGATGGCCCACGGCAATGACCCAGACCTGAGCCTGCTGGACATGATGCCGTTGCCCAATGTCTGGATCGGGGCCACGGTGGTGAATCAGGAAGAGGCAGACCGCGACATTCCCAAGCTGCTGGCCGTGCCTGCCAAGGTGCGCTTCCTAAGCATGGAGCCACTGCTGGGGCCGGTGAACTTGGAGCAAGCGTGTGATTTGGCTGAGGCACAAGTCTGCAAAGGGACATGGCGGGACATGGCCGACCCCATCAAATGCGCAGCAGCACTACGCCGTGGAAGTGTGGCCTTGCTGGACTGGGTGATCGTCGGTGGCGAGTCCGGGCCCGGCTCGCGCCCCATGCACCCCGACTGGGCGCGCTCCCTGCGCGATCAGTGCCAGGACGCCGGCACGGACATTCTTTTCAAGCAGTGGGGCGACTGGATGCCCGGCGAAAAGGAAGGCGACACCGTGAAGCTGACTTTCCCAGCAGCAGGACCACACGGCCCAGCGAACCCCGAGTTCTACGACTGGCCAGACGGTACGTGCGCGGCCCGCGTCGGTAAGAAGGCCGCTGGCCGCCTGCTCGATGGCCGCACCTGGGACGAGTTCCCACATACCTGACAACCAGCCCCGCCAATGAGCGGGGTTCTTTTTTGGACAACTCAAATGAAGATCGTTGAATACATCCTCATTGCTTGCATCATTCTGCTTGTCGTCCTCGCAGTCTTGAAATGGACGGAAAACAATGAATTTGATGATTCCTGTACGGCTCGCGGCGGCGTTTCCGTGAGGGGTATTCGGGGATTGCAGTGCATCAGCCGCGATTCCCTCAAGCCATGACTGCCAGCACGGTAGGCCTGCCAGAAGACAAGACCTACATAGCCCACCACTTCAACTGCCCTACCTGCTGCGCTGCCGGTCTATCCGGTGGCAAGCAGGCGCGCTGCGCCGATGGCCAGCACCTATGGGACCTGTACCTGCAGGCATTCCAAGCGCTAACCGCTACTTCGCATCCTCTGAGAAAACACAAAGCCCCGAGAGGGGCTTAACTTTTGATAGCACTATGACCAAAGCCACAAACAATTTCACCTGCTCCGTCACAGAAGCGGCCGAGATTCTTCAGGTGCATAGTTCCACCGTTGAAAAGCTCATTGCCGGCGGTGAGCTGCCGGCCGGCCGCATTGGTCGCGCCTACGTGATGCGAACCAGTGATGTGCACAGATATGCAGAAAAAGTCATCCTTGACCAGACCGCCGAGCGGCTTACCAAAGGTCATCGGCCAAGGTCGATCCGCGCAAGTTTGCGTATCGCATGAGCATTCGGTGGCTCTTGTGGCCGGTAATTTTCATGATCTGCGTCTCGCTGAGTTTGGTGCGCTCAAACAAGCGACTCGTCGCCTCGTGGCGCAGATCATGGAACAGCAACCCCTTCGCGCCAGCGAGCTCAAAAATATCCACGAACAGCCGCGACAAGAAATCAGTCGTGTCATTCAGCACTTTCGGTGACTCTTCCCCCTGCAGGAAGGGGAACACCAAATCAGCAGGGTCGGCATCACTTGGCTGGAACGCGCGCAGTTCCGCCAGTGCCACAGACGACAACGGAACTTGCCGTTTGTCCCCGTTTTTGGTCTTGTCCAGGAAAACTGTCTTTTGGGGCAGATCCACCTGGCTCCAGCGCAGCGTATACATTTCGCGCATCCGCATCGCAGTCTCCACAGCCAGCACTGTGATGCACCTCAACGCCACTTTGTCCCGCCGCCCCTCGAGCACCAGGGGCCGCTGAGTGCGGGGCAGCACACCCGTGGCGATCACTTCCAAGATTTTTTCCCACTCGCCGGGCTCAAGGCGCCGGTCCCGTTCGTTGTCTTTTCGTTGCACTCCCGCCACGGCCGCATCAGCCTTGGTGTATTGAGCGTAGCCGCTTGGCAGCGAACGAAGCGCATGGTCAGGCATCGTGAGGAAGCCTTTGCGCATGCCCCAGTCCGTGGCGCGAGCGAGTGCGCCGACCTTCGCGTGAATCGTAGTGGGCGCTACCTTATCAATGCGCTTCATCTTAGCGATCCATTGATCCACCCAAGCAGCATTGATTTCAGTCAAGCGCACCGTGCCGAGGACCGGCAGGATGGTTTTCAGCGACGCTATATCTTTGGGCGAGGGATGGGCCTCGCGCTCGTAATCGCCAACGAGATCAGCGATGGTCAAAACCTGTTCGGTCTTTTGATGCTCAAGAGGAACGATGCCGCGCGCCAGCAACGCCTCCAACTTGACCGCATATGCATCGCCTTCCGCCTCTGTGGAAAACGTGAGATACAGCGGCTTGTCCAGGACACCCTTCCTTTTGAAGACGTACTGCCACGATCCATTTGCGAACTGTTTCTTGCCTGCCATCTAGCCTCCCAAAAAGGAGCGCCATACTAATCCCTGCAGAGTTGGTAGACAACGATTTTCAGTTGGTAGAGGCGGCTTGTGGCGGCTATTCGGGTTGGTAGAGAGGACAAAGAAAAAGGGCTTAGATCGCTCTAAGCCCTTGATTTCTTTAGTTTTTTAGTGGTGGGTCCTGACGGTCTCGAACCGCCGACCTACTCCGTGTAAAGGAGCCGCTCTACCAACTGAGCTAAGGACCCACTAAAACTGGGTGTCAGTTCAGAGCATCTTTCAATGCTTTGCCCGGACGGAATTTAGGCACCTTGGCCGCTTTGATCTTGATGGAATCGCCGGTGCGAGGATTACGACCGGTGCGAGCTGCACGCTTGCCAACAGCAAATGTGCCAAAACCAACAAGCGATACTGTACCACCTTTTTTCAGTGTTTTCTTCACTGCGTCGATCGTAGAGTCCAGTGCACGCGCAGCTGCGGCCTTGGAAATATCGGCGTTGTTAGCGATGTGCTCAATCAGTTCGGTTTTATTCACAAGATGCCTCTCGAGAAATAAGTGAATGGAATGTCTCTGCAAACGCAGACCTTGCGTAGCAAGAAACCAGTCGCGATAAAGACGGAAGCCAGCCTATCAGTTTCTGCGTATGGGCAAGCCCATTTCTCCCTGAAGCCGCTGACATTTTTGACGCCAACTCGCGCTGCGCATTCCAGCGACAGAACCAGATTCTATGCGGTTTTTGAGCGGGTTCGGCCATCCACAGCGGCTTTTTTCAAGCTTCTTCCGTGTCGGCTTCACCGATTGACAACAATTGACAAAATCTGCAGTCCGATCAAGTCATGCAAGGCACCGCCGCAAAGTCTTTTTGCCGCTCCGAAAACAGCCCGCCAGATAGCAAAAAGCGCTTGATGAACAAGCGCTTTCAGAGAGGTCCATTTCGGATTTCAGAGCCTGGCACGAATTTCGGGCAATGCCTTTTGCAGGTAGTAGACCATGGACCAGACGGTCAGCACCGCTGCAATCCAGATCAGCCACTGCCCCCAGACGCCGGTATCGATCACTCCGAACGCCACTCCGTCATAGAGCAGAAAGGGAATGGCCACCATCTGGGCCATGGTCTTGGCCTTGCCGATCATGTGCACGGCCACGCTCTTGCTGGCACCGATCTGAGCCATCCATTCACGCAGCGCCGAGATTGCGATCTCGCGTCCGATGATGATCAGCGCCACGAACACATCGGCGCGTTGCAGATGAACCAGTACCAGCAGCGATGCACAGACCAGAAATTTGTCGGCAACGGGATCTAGAAAAGCACCGAATGCCGATGTCTGATTGAGCTTGCGCGCAAGATAACCATCGAACCAGTCGGTGGCGGCAAACACGATGAACATCACGGTGGCGATGAGATTGCGGGTCGCCTGATCCAGCGGCGCGTAAAACACCCCCACGATGAGCGGAATCGCCACGATCCGCGTAAGGGTCAGCACAGTAGGGATGGTGAAGAACATGGGTGTCATTGTGTCACGAGCACGCAGCGCCAGCGCGGATTCGCGCTCGCGCAGCCTGCATCAATGCAGTGCCTTGTAGATTTCTTCGGCCAGCGTTGCGGAAATGCCCTCCACGGTCATCAGATCGTCCACGCTGGCATCGGCCACGCCGCGCACGCCGCCAAAACGCTGCAGCAATCGCGCCCGCTTCTTGGGCCCCACGCCGGCAATGTCTTCCAGAGAGCTGCTGCCTGTGCGCACCTTGGCGCGGGCCGCGCGCATGCCGGTGATGGCGAAGCGGTGCGCCTCGTCGCGAATCTGCGCCACCAGCATCAGCGCCGCCGAGTCATGGCCCAGGTAGACCTTGTCGCGCCCATCGGCAAACACCAGCTCTTCCAGGCCGACCTTGCGGCCCTCGCCTTTTTCCACGCCCACGATGCGCGACAGATCAAGGCCCAGTTCCGTGAACACCTCGCGCGCCATGCTGACCTGGCCCTTGCCGCCGTCGACCAGCACCAGATCCGGCAGATGCGGCTGCTTGCCGGTCAGCTCGGCGCCGCCCGCCTCGCGCTGCGCCTCGGCCACGGGCTTGTAGCGACGCGTGAGCACCTGGCGCATGGCCGCATAGTCGTCGCCGCCGGTGATGCCTTCGATATTGAAACGGCGGTAATCGCTGCTCTGCATCTTGTGGTGATGGAACACCACGCAGGACGCCTTGGTGCTTTCACCGCTGGTGTGCGAGATATCGAAGCATTCGATGGTCAGCTCGTCGAGATTCTCGACCGGCAGATCCAGCGCCTCGGCCAGGGCACGCGTGCGCGCCTGTTGCGAGCCTTCCTCAGCCAGCAGACGGGCCAGCTGGATGTCGGCATTTTTCTGTGCCATCTCCAGCCAGATGCGGCGCTGCTCGCGCGGCTGCTGGACCACGGTGATGCGCACGCCGGTCTGCTCGGTCAGCAGTTCCACCAGCCGCTTCTCCACGGGATGGCTGACGATGAGCGTGGGCGGCACGGCCACGCCAACATAGTGCTGGGCGATGAAGGCCTCCAGCACCAGCTCCTCCACGGGCCGCGCCTCGGCCGCGGCGTCCACCTCCTCCTCGCTGGAGTAGACCGATGCGGCATCGCCCAGATTCGCCGGGAAGTAAGGCCTGTCGCCCAGGTGGCGGCCGCCGCGCACCATGGCCAGGTTGACGCAGGCGCGGCCGCCCTGCACGCGCACGGCCAGGATGTCCACATCCTTGTCGTCCGTGGTTTCGATCGCCTGTTGGTGCAGCACGCGCGACAGGGCCGTGAGCTGGTTGCGCACCTCGGCCGCCTGCTCAAACTCCAGCTTGTCGGAGTGCGCCATCATGCGCGCTTCAAGCTGCTGCAGCAGCTCGCTGGTTTCGCCGCGCAGCATGGCCTCGGCATTGCGCACATCCAGCGCATAGGCCTCGGGCGATATCAGATCCACGCAGGGGCCGGTGCAGCGCTTGATCTGATAGAGCAGACAGGGACGGCTGCGGTTGGCAAACACCGTGTCCTCGCAGGTGCGCAGCCTAAAGACTTTCTGCAGCAGCTGAATGCTTTCCTTGACCGCCCAGGCACTGGGATAGGGGCCGAAGTAGCGGTGCTTCTTGTCCACTGCACCCCGGTAGTAGGCGATGCGCGGGAACTCCTGAAACGCCGGTTCGCCCTCCTTGCCATCACGATGCGCCACACCGGTGATCTTGAGATAGGGATAGCTTTTGTCGTCCCTGAACAGGATGTTGTACTTGGGGTACAGCGTCTTGATGAGGTTGTTTTCTAGCAGCAGCGCCTCGGCTTCTGAGCGCACCACCGTGGTCTCCAGACGCGCGATCTTGCTGACCATATGGCCTATGCGTGTGCCGCCATGGTCCTTCTGGAAATAGCTGGAAACGCGGCGCTTGAGGTTGATGGCCTTGCCCACATAGAGCAGGACACCGGCAGCATCGAAATAGCGATAGACGCCCGGCAATGGCGGCAGCGCGGCCACCTGGGCCAGCAGTTCGGCGGAATGCGTGGAAGACATGGGCGCTATTGTCCGCGCATGTGGACGAATCCGGCAGCAAGCGGTGCAAACACCGGGCAGTCTGTAGCACCTCAATAAAAGGAGCTGCTAGCGCCTGATCAGATTGAATTTCAGATAGTTTTCAACCTGAAATCTTTATCAATCGAGCGATAGCAGCTCCTTTTTTTAGAGCCAAGGATGCAAGGAAACCCCTGCGGCTTGCAGCTTACTCGGCTTCGATCTTGGACGACTTCACCACCTGCGCCCAGTTGCCGTATTCGGTCTTGACCATGGCCGCCAGTTGCTGCGGGCTCATATAGTCCGCCGTGGCGCCCTGCTCTTCGGCCTTTTTCCTGAAGGCAGGATCCTCCACCACCTTCTTGATATCGGCAGCCAGCTTGTCGATCACGGGCTGCGGCGTGGCCTTGGGCGCAAACACGGCAAACCAGGAGGTAGCGTTCACGCCCGGATAGCCGGCTTCAGCCGTGGTGGGCACATTGGGCAGACTGGGCAGGCGCAGCTTGCCCGTTACGGCCAGCACGCGCAGCTTGCCGCTTTGCACATGGGGCATGAAGGGAGGCGCGGTGCCGAAGGTCAGGTCCACCTGGCCGCCCAGCAAGTCCTGCAACGCCGGACCCGTGCCCTTGTAGGGGACGTGCACCATCTTCACGCCAGCCTGCTGCTCCAGCATGGCGCCCGTCACATGCTGCAGCGAGCCGTTGCCCGACGAGGCATAGTTGAGCTTGCCGGGATTGGCCTTGGTGTAGTTCACCAGTTCGGCCAGAGTCTTCACCGGCAGCTCGGAGCGCACCACGATGATCTGCGGTGCCGACAGCACATTGGCCACGGGGGCAAAGTCGCCCTGCTCCCAGCTCTTGGCCTTGGTCAGGTGGGGCGAGATGACGTGGTAGCCCGAGTACTGCATCAGCAGCGTGTAGCCGTCGGCATCCGCACGCTTGACCAGATTGGCGGCAATGGCGCCGTTGCCGCCGCCCTTGTTGTCCACCACCACCGATTGCCCCATCACCGGCGCCAGCGCCTGTGCGGCCATGCGGCCGGCCAGATCTGTGGTGCCGCCTGCGGCTGCGGGCACGATCATCAGCACGGTTTTGCTGGGATAGCTGCCCTGGGCCATGGCCGGGGCGCTGGCCAGACCGGCGGCGGCAGTAGCCGCAGCCAGCATGAAATAAAGGCGTTGACGTTGAACAGTCATGTTTGTCTCCTTGTTGGAATGTTGAACTGCGCCAGCTCCTTCCCCCGAAAGAGCCGCTGCAGCGGGGGCAAAAACCGTCTCAGGCCCTGGCCTGGGCGCGTTCCTTAATCTCGGCAAAATCCGCGGGCGGCCGGTGCAGATCCCAGCGCGCACCGGCCTTGACGATCTGACTGGGCGTCTCGTGCCCTATCAGTGCGGGCAGGCTGCGCGCGGCCGCGACGATGCGATCCAGGTCCGTGCCCGTGTCATAGCCCATGAGCTGCAGCGCATGCACGATCTCTTCGGTGCAGGCATTGCCCGAGGCGCCCGGCGCATAGGGACAGCCGCCCAGACCGCCAATCGAGGCGTCAAAGCGATCCGCTCCCGCAGCGATGGAGGCCAGCACATTGGCCAGCGCCATGCCGCGCGTGTTGTGGAAATGCAGGGTCAGGCCCAGCTGCGGCCAGCGCGCCTTGAAGGCCAGGACCATGGAATGCACCTGGCTGGGATAGGCCATGCCCGTGGTGTCGCACAGCGTGATGCCCTGCACGCCCAGATCGGTAAAGCGCTGCACCCAGGCCAGCACTTCGGCCTCGGCCACATCGCCCTCCATGGGGCAGCCAAAGCAGCAGGAAAGCGACACGTTGACGGGCGTTGCCGCCTGCTGCGCCGTGGCGATCACCTGCCTGAGCGCCTCGAAGGACTGGCTGCGCTGCATGCGCAGATTGCAGAGGTTGTGCGTCTCGCTGACCGACATCACCAGATTGAGCTCGTCAGTCTGCGCATCGATGGCGCGCTCCGCGCCGCGCACATTGGGCACCAGCGCCGTGTAGACCGTGCCCGGTCGGCGCGCAATCTCGCGCATCACGATCTCGCCGTCGCGCAGGGCCGGGATGGCCTTGGGCGAGACAAAGGCCGTGACTTCGATCTTGGACAGGCCCGCCTCGGACAGCGCATTGACCAGCGCGATCTTGTCCTCGGTGGGCACGAAGGCCTGCTCCATCTGCAGACCGTCGCGCGTGCCGACTTCGTTCATATGGATGCGGCGACCCGCACCAATCCACACCGTAGCATTCAGGTCGGCGGCCATCATTGGACAATCCCCTTGGCGCGCAGCTGCGCGATCTGCTCGGCGCTCAGGCCGATCTCGGCCAGCACGGCATCGGTGTCGTCGCCCACATGGGGGGCGCTGCTGCGCACTGTTCCCGGCGTCAACGAAAGCTTGGGCACCACGCCGGGCACCTGCAGCTCGAAACCATCGCGGGTGCGCTGGGTCAGAATCATCTCGCGCGCCTGGTAATGCGGATCCTCGGCAATATCCTTGGCCGTGTAGACCTTGCCGGCCGGCACGCGTGCCGCGCCCAGCTCGTCCATCACCGTCTGCACGCTGCGCGCCTGCGTCCAGGCGCCAATCGCGGCATCAATCTCGGCCACGCGCTGGACGCGGCCCGCGTTGTCGGCCAGATCGGGCGCATCGGCCAGATCCTGACGGCCGATGGCCGTCATGAGTCGCTTGAAGATGGAGTCGCCATTGCCCGCCACCAGCACCCAGCCATCCTGGCAGGGGTAGGCATTCGAGGGTGCAATGCCCGGCAGCGCGCTGCCGGCGGCCTCGCGCACGGCGCCAAAGGCACTGTACTCGGGGATCAGGCTCTCCATGATGTTGAACACGGCCTCATGCAGGGCCACATCGATCACCTGGCCGGGACCGCCGTTCACCTTGCGGTGATACAGAGCCATCATCACGCCGATCACGCCGTGCAGGGCCGCCAGCGTATCGCCGATCGACACGCCCACGCGTACCGGCACCCGGCCCGGCTCGGCCGTCAGATGGCGCAGCCCGCCCATGGCTTCGCCGATCACGCCAAAGCCCGGCAGATCGCGATAGGGGCCGGTCTGGCCGTAGCCAGAGATGCGCAGGATCACCAGGCCTGGGTTGATGGCGTGCAGCTCCTCGGGCGACATGCCCCAGCCCTCCAGCGTGCCGGGACGGAAGTTCTCGACCAGCACGTCGGCTTCGGCAATCAGCTGGCGCGCCACGGACTGCGCCTCCTGCTGGCGCAGATCGAGCGCGACCGAGCGCTTGTTGCGCGACTGCACCTGCCACCAGACGGAGGTGCCTTCCTTGATCAGGCGCCAGTTGCGCAGAGGATCGCCAGCACCGGGCGCTTCGATCTTGATGACATCGGCACCAAACTCGCCCAGGGTCTTGCCACAGAAGGGGCCGGCAATCAGCTGGCCCATTTCCACCACTTTCACACCTTCCAGCGCGCGCGGCGTGGCAGTCTGTGTGGCAGGGTCTTGGATATTCATCGTCGTCATCCGTTTGTCTCTCGATGGTTGTCTTGCTGTGCCGCTTTGCGTTGACCAACACCAGGCAAAACGGCTTTTCAATCATCTTGCCCTTGAAGATCAGTCCTGCAAAACGCTGAAATGCGAAGCTGCCATCGCATTTGGGCATAGCCAGGCGGGATAATGCAGTCCTCATGAAACTGGACCCGATCACCCTGCGCCTGTTTGTGGCCGTGATGGAGGAGAACGCCATCGCGCGTGCCGCGGCACGCGAGCACATAGCCCCCTCGGCCGCCAGCCGCCGCCTGGCCGAGCTGGAGGGCCAGTTGCAGCTTGAACTGTTCACACGCAGCAACCGTGGCAGCCAGCCCACGGCCGCCGCCTACGCCCTGCTGAACATGGCGCGCGGCGTGCTCAACGAGCTGGACGGCATCGCCACGCAGATGAAGGGCTATGCCCAGGGCGGCGAGCAAGGCCTGCGCGGCCATGTGAGGGTAATGGCGAATATTTCTAGCATCACCCAGTTTCTGCCGGCCCAGCTGCAAAGCTTTCTGAGCCGGCACCCGCTGGTGGACGTGCGGCTGCAGGAGCGCGTGAGCACCGATATCGCGCGCGCCGTGGCAGACAACGAAGCCGATATCGGCCTGCTCAACAACGGCAGCTACGGCAGCAAGATTAGCCTGCGCCCCTATCGCCGGGACCGGCTGGCCGTGGTCATGCCTCGATCGCATCCGCTGGCCGGCGAGCACAGACTGCGCCTGGAACAAGTCCTCGAGCATGATCTGATCGGCATGCATGCCGACAGCGCACTCAACCATCTCATCACCCGCTCTGCCGCCGATCAGGGCCTGCAGCCGCGCCTGCGCATGAAAGTCACCGGCTATGACGCCCTGTGCCTGATGGTGGCCGCCGGCCTGGGCGTGGGCATTCTTCCCGAGGGCAGCGCCCATATCTACATGGGCGCCCTGCCCTTGCGCTGCATCCGCCTGGACGAAGTCTGGGCGGAGCGCCAGCTCATGCTCTGCGTACGCTCCCAGGACGCACTCTCGCCCGTCGCGCAACTGCTGGTCGAGCACCTGTGCCAGAGCGCCTCAACCGATAAAAACTGAACCCATGCCTGATTTCTCACCAATGCCTCTGCCCGCCCCCGGGACGCCCAATCCGTCGCTGTGCTGGGACATCTTCTGCCAGGTCATAGACAACTTTGGCGACGTGGGCGTGTGCTGGCGCACGGCCGCAGAACTCGCCGCACGCGGCCAACAGGTACGCCTGTGGATGGACGATGCCAGTGCCCTGCAATGGATGGCACCTCAGCCCTGGCCGCCGGGCTTGAGCGTGCATGCCTGGCCTGTGCAAGCTGCTGACATCCCTGCGCCAATCGGCGATGTGGTCATCGAGGCATTCGGCTGCGAGATTCCCGCAGCATTTCTGAGCGCCATTGCAGACAAGGCGTCGAAGAGCAAGCCTCCAGTCTGGATCAACCTCGAATATCTCTCGGCCGAAGACTATGTGGAGCGCTGCCATCGCCTGCCCTCACGCATCATGAGCGGCCCTGCTGCCGGGCTGACACGCTGGTTCTTCTACCCCGGCTTCACGGCTGCCACCGGCTCGCTGGTGCGCGAGCAGAACCTGGCACAGCGCCAGCAGACCTTCATGGCGCAGCGCGAATCATGGCGCCGCGCAGCAGGCATTCAGCATGACGAATGCGCCGTCTCGCTGTTTTGCTACGAGCCTGCCGCCCTGCCCCGGTTGCTCGCGCAGCTCTCGGACAAGCAGGCGCTCAATGCCAGGCTGCTGGTAACCCCGGGACGCGCAACGGCTGCCGTGCAGGCGCTGCCCGAAGCGCAGCAGATGCAGCCGGTCTATCTGCAAGCCCGCCCTCAGGCCCGGTTCGACGAAATGCTCTGGGGCTGCGACCTGAACCTGGTGCGTGGCGAGGATTCCCTGGTACGTGCGCTCTGGGCGGGCCAGCCCATGGTCTGGCAGATCTACCCTCAGCATGACAACGCCCACCACGACAAGCTGAATGCCTTTCTCGACTGGCTCCAGGCCCCGGACAGCCTCAGGCGCTTTCACCACACCTGGAACGGCATGACCGCACCGCAAACATTGCCTTTGCTGACGCGCGAAATGCTCAATGAATGGGCCTGCTGCATCAGGGCTGCGCGCAGCAGATTGACGGAACAAACCGAGCTGATTGCGCAGCTTCAAGCTTTTGTCGCCGAAAAAAGCTAAAATCCACGTTTTGCCTCTCTGAGGGCAGTCGCAGCCGGTATGCCGAGCGATCTTGCTTTCGGGGTCGCGCCCCGCCGCGGTACATGCGGCAGGCCCCGCCGCCGCACCTTTGATGCGTTGCTTTCTCCAGCGACCATTGCGAACAGCTTGCCTGCCGTGTAGAGCGGCTCCAACCTTTCAAACGCAAGCAAGCCATGAAAATCGCTCAAGAAATCCGCGCAGGCAATGTGATCATGTTCGGCAAGGACCCCATGATCGTTCTGAAGACCGAATACGCTCGTGGCGGCCGTGGCGCTGCTACCGTGCGCATGAAGCTCAAGAGCCTGATCGGCAACTTCGGCACGGAAAACGTGTTCAAGGCCGACGACAAGATCGACAACGTGATCCTGGACAAGAAGGATTGCACCTACTCCTACTTCGCCGACCCCATGTACGTGTGGATGGACGAAGAATTCAACCAGTACGAAGTCGAAGCCGAAAACATGGCTGACGCACTGAACTACCTGGAAGACGGCATGACTGCCGAAGTGGTGTTCTACGACGGCAAGGCCATCTCCGTCGAGCTGCCCACCACCATCGTGCGCGAAATCACCTGGACCGAACCCGCCGTCAAGGGCGATACCTCCGGCAAGGTTCTGAAGCCCGCCAAGATCGCTACCGGCTTCGAAGTGGCCGTGCCCCTGTTCGTGTCTCAAGAAGACAAGATCGAAATCGACACCCGCACCGGCGAATACCGCAAGCGCGTGTAATGTGGCGGCAGCTGCCGCAGCTGCTCCCCGGCAAAAGGCTTCCTCAGGAAGCCTTTTTTTATTTCCGCCTCCAACAACGGGATTACGCCAGCCGCCTTCGTCTGCCGCGACACTCAAAACCGCTTCAGTCTGTGCAAGACTAAGGGCAGTCCATCCACTCCCACTGCCAATGACGCACTCCCTGCCCTGGCTGCAGCCCGAACAAGAATTCCCCCCCATTGATCAGACCTGGGGGGAGAGGGATCCCATTCCAGGGCTGCTCGCTGCCGGCAACACCCTGGATGCCGCCCGCCTTCGCACGGCTTACAGCCAGGGAATTTTCCCTTGGTTCAGCGAGGGCCAGCCCGTGCTCTGGTGGTCCCCCAATCCACGCATGGCTCTGCATCCCGACGAGTTTCGTCTGCACCGCAGCCTGCGCAAAAGATTGCAGAAATTTCGCAATGATCCGCGCTGCGAAATTCGCATCGACAGCGCTTTTGCCACGGTGATGCAGCATTGCGCACAGACCCCGCGCGACGGCCAGAACGGCACCTGGATTGTGCAAAGCATTGTCGATGCCTATACCGAGCTGCATCAGCAGGGCGCTGCACACAGCGTGGAAACCTGGATCGACGGCCAGCTGGTTGGAGGCCTCTACTGCGTGGCGCTGGGCAGAGCGGTTTTTGGCGAATCCATGTTCGCACTGCAGACCGATGCCTCCAAGATTGCACTGTCGGCGCTGGTGGCCCTGTGCAGGGCTCATCAGGTGCCGCAGATCGACTGCCAGCAGGCCACCGCACATCTATCTTTCATGGGCGCTCGAGAAGTCACAAGAGCGCAGTTCGCCCGGACCGTTCAAGCCCAGGCCCAGCTGCCCGATATGCAGTGGCAATTCAGGCCCATATACTGGGAACAGTTGCTGAGCCATACTGAGGCTTGACGCACCGCATCTGCAGCTGAGTCCGATCATGACGCACCCGAACGACCTCCCGCTACATGCCCTGCAGTTTTATGCCACGGCAGCCTATCCCTGCAGCTATCTGCCGGGCCGGCTGGCACGTTCTCAGGTCGCCACACCCAGTCACCTGATTCAGAACACCACCTATTCGGAACTGGTCACGCTGGGCTTCAGGCGCAGCGGCATGTTCACCTATCGCCCCTATTGCGATGGCTGCAAGGCCTGCGTTCCTCTGCGAATTCTGGCCCAGGAGTTTCGCCCCAGCCGCAGCCAGCGGCGCGCTGCAAAACAGCATGGGCAACTTGTCGCCTCCATTCAGCGCCTGCACTACTCCGACGAACACTACCAGCTCTACCTACGCTACCAGCAGCACCGCCATAGCGGCGGCGGCATGGACAACGACAGCGTGGACCAGTACACGCAGTTTCTGCTGCAAAGCCGGGTCAACTCCCGATTGGTCGAGTTCCGCGAGCCGGGCGCAGACGGTCAGCCCGGCACACTCAAAATGCTCTCCATTCTGGACGTACTGGAGGACGGGCTGTCGGCGGTCTACACCTTCTACGATCCGGAGGACCACGCCAGCTATGGAACCTTCAATGTGCTGTGGCAAATTCAGCAGGCCAAAGCCATGAACCTGCCTTATGTCTATCTTGGCTACTGGATCTCCGAGAGCCAGAAGATGCGCTACAAGGCCAGCTTTTTGCCACATGAGATCCGCCAGGGCGAGCTATGGCAGCGCGTAGACAGGCAAAGCATTGTGCGCTCGCAAATTGAAGAGTGACGCTGCAAAAAACAGCACATGGATATATGAGCGGATGACATGGCTGCACGGCTGCAGCACCGCTAGAATGCCCTCATCCCGCAAAGTATCTCCAACGCATGAAAAAAGACGACCTATCGGCCTCCGCAAAGCCCAGCGTCCAGGTTCTGGAACGCATGTTCACGTTGATCGACGTGCTGGCATCGCGTGAGGAAGCGGTTTCTTTGAAGGAGATCAGCGAACGCACGGGCCTGCATCCATCGACCACGCACCGCATACTCAATGACCTTGCACTGGGCCGCTTTGTGGATCGCCCCGAATCGGGCAGCTACCGCCTGGGCATGCGCTTTCTGGAACTGGGCAACCTGGTCAAGGCCCGGCTGAACGTACGTGAAGTGGCGCTGACCCCCATGCGTCAGCTTTACAAGCAGATTCAGCAACCCATCAGCCTGTCCGTGCGCCAGGGCGACGAGATTGTCTATGTGGAACGCGCCTACAGCGAGCGCTCTGGCATGCAGGTGGTACGCGCCATTGGCGGCCACGCGCCTTTGCATTTGACCTCCAACGGCAAGCTGTTTCTGGCAGCTGACGATTCCCAGCAGGTGCGCGCCTATGCCATGCGCACCGGCCTGCCCGGCAAGACCCATTTCAGCATCACCCAGCTGGGTGACCTCGAACATGAGCTGGCCAAGGTACGTCAATACGGCATTGCCCGCGACAACGAAGAGCTGGAATTAGGCGTGCGTTGCATGGCAGCCGGCATTTACGACGACCAGAGCAAGCTGATTGCGGGCCTGTCCATCTCTGCCCCAGCAGACCGCCTTGACGAGAGCTGGGCCCCCAGATTGCAGGCCACGGTGCAGGAAATTTCCGTGGCGCTGGGTTTCAGCGGCACACGCCCGGCCTCGGCTCAGGCCGCCCCCAACCCCTATAGCCGCAGCCAGCACAGTTGAATACAGGGGCGCCTCTCGCAATCTGCAAAGGAGCTGGAATTCCATTTCAGGTGTAGACCCAATAAAAAAGCGCTACCTGGGTAGCGCTTTTTGACTGGACCTGTACCTGCTTAGCCCCTGATACGGCTTGCAATCGTATTGCTGGCGGTGGGCCCCTTGCTTTCCATCCAGTGGCGCACGCGCTCGGCATCTGCCAGGCGGCTGAACTTGCCTGCGGAATCCAGGAACACCATGATCAGCTTGCGCCCGGCCACATGGGCCTGCATCACAAGGCAGCGTCCGGCTTCGGAGATATAGCCGGTCTTTTGCAGGCCAATATCCCAGTTGTCGCTCTTGACCAGACGGTTGGTGTTGTTGAACTGCAGCGTGCGGCGACCGACGGCCACTTCATAGCCGGGCGATGTGGAGTACTCGCGCATCAGCGGATCGGCATGCGCCACCGCCACCAGGCGCGCCAGATCGCGTGCGCTGGACTGGTTGCTGCTGGACAGGCCGGTGGGCTCCACATAGCGCGTGTCCTTCATGCCCAGTTGCAGCGCCTTGGAGTTCATCAGTTGCACAAACTGCGCCAGACCGCCGGGATAAGTGCGTCCCAGGGCATGGGCAGCACGGTTCTCGCTGGACATCAGCGCCAGATGCATCATCTCGGCACGCGTCAAGGTGGTACCGACACGCAGGCGGGAGCTGCTGTGCTTTTCGGTGTCCACATCGTCCTGCGTGATGGTGATCATCTCATCCATGGGCAGGCGGGCCTGAGAGATCAGCAGACCGGTCATCAGCTTGGTCAGCGAGGCAATCGGCAGCACTGCCTGATCGTTCTTGCTCAGCAGCACCTCATGTGTGTCCTGGTCGATCACATAAGCCACGCTGCTTTGCAGATCCAGGGGATCCGAGACGGAGTGAAGACCCGCCATCTGCCCATAGGACAGGCGTGCGGGCTCGACTGCCGTTGCAGCAGCTGCTGCCGCAACCGTAGCGCCAGCGGCTCCTGCCCTGGCCAGACGCTTCTTGCCGCCGGTCTTCTCGTCTCTTTCGGCCTTGGCTGCCAGAGAAGTCTTGCCGCCCTTCTTGCTTGCAAGTTTGGCGTCTGCCTTTTCCGGCTTGCCTTTGGCGACCTTTGCGCTTTTGGGCTGCGCTGCGGCACGAACCTTGCCAGCCGGCTCCTTGGCCGCTTTCTTAGCCGAAGCCGCAGCAGCCACGGGCTTTTTGGAGTCTTTTTTGGGCGTCGCCGCATGCGCTGCCGGAGCAGCCAGAGCGCAGCTCAACAGAGCCAAAGACACCACCTGGGTGAGTTTTGCAAGGCGAAATGGACGCAGCAGCTGCATGCGATACTCCAGACAACAAGGTGTAAGGATTTAATTCAATCAAAAAAGTTGTGCAGTGACAAGCACTTGCACAACCTTCTCGATAATCTGAGTGAAATTATAAATCCAGCAGTCAACCTTGTGCTGCAACAACTTCCTGATTGCTATGCAATTTGTTCAAAGCGCTCAGATATGCCTTGGCCGATGCGACCACAATATCGGGGTCAGCACCCACTCCGTTGACGATGCGACCACTGCGCTGCAGGCGCACCGTCACCTCGCCCTGACTCTCGGTTGAGCCGCTGATGGCATTGACGGAATACAGCACCATTTCGGCACCGCTCTTGACTTCGGACTCGATGGCCTTGAACGAGGCATCGACCGGACCATTGCCCTCGGAGCTGGCCTTGATTTCCCGACCTGCATTGCTGAAGACCACGCTGGCATGTGGGCGCTCACCCGTTTCGCTCTGCTGGGCCAGCGAAATGAACTGAAACTGATTGTCCTGGTGCTCCGCGCCTTCGGCATTCACCAGCGCCAGAATGTCCTCGTCAAAGATTTCGCTCTTGCGATCCGCGAGCTCCTTGAAGCGCGTGAAGGCCTGGTTGATGGCAGCTTCGCTGTCCAGCTCCACCCCCAGCTCCTGCAGGCGCTGCTTGAAGGCGTTGCGACCGCTGAGCTTGCCCAGCACGATCTTGTTGGCCGCCCAGCCCACATCCTCAGCACGCATGATTTCGTAGGTATCACGCGCCTTGAGCACGCCATCCTGATGAATGCCGGAGGCATGGGCAAAGGCATTGGCTCCCACCACCGCCTTGTTGGGCTGCACCACAAAGCCCGTGGTCTGGCTGACCAGGCGGCTGGCGGCCACGATATGCTGGGTATCGATATTCACGTCGAGACCAAAGTAGTCCTTGCGCGTCTTGATGGCCATGACTACTTCTTCAAGTGAGCAGTTACCCGCACGCTCACCCAACCCGTTGATGGTGCATTCGATCTGGCGTGCGCCGCCAATCTTCACGCCCGCCAGCGAATTGGCAACCGCCATGCCCAGGTCGTTGTGGCAATGCACGGACCAGACGGCCTTGTCGCTGTTGGGCACGCGCTCGCGCAAGTTGCGAATGAACTCGCCATAAAGCTCGGGAATCGCGTAGCCCACGGTGTCGGGCACGTTGATGGTGGTTGCACCCTCCTTGATGACGGCCTCGATCACGCGCGCCAGAAAATCGGGTTCGCTGCGATAGCCGTCCTCCGCGCTGAACTCGATGTCTTCGATGAGATTGCGCCCGAAGCGCACCGCCTGCTTGGCCTGCTCCAGCACCTGCTCGGGTGTCATGCGCAGCTTTTTCTCCATGTGCAGCGGACTGGTGGCGATGAAGGTGTGAATGCGAGCGCGGTTGGCCCCCTTCAAGGACTCGGCCGCACGCGCGATGTCTCGGTCGTTGGCGCGGGAGAGCGAGCAGACTGTGGAGTCCTTGATGGCACGCGCAATGGTCTGGATGGACTCGAAGTCGCCATTGGATGCCGCGGCAAACCCTGCCTCGATCACATCGACCTTGAGGCGCTCCAGCTGGCGTGCAATGCGCAGCTTTTCATCGCGCGTCATGGATGCGCCGGGCGACTGCTCGCCGTCACGCAAGGTGGTGTCAAAAATAATGAGCTGATCGGACATGGTGGGGACTCTCTATGTAATGGCGCCGGTAGACGCCTGTTTTGACTGGAGGATTGCCGACAAAAAAGCCGGTGCGCTTTTGGCGACACCGGCTTTGAACCTTTTATGCGGCTACCGCCTCTTCGGCGACAGCAGGGACGCGCTGCACTCCCGAGATGATGGCGCGCAACGAGGCAGAAACGATATTGGCATCGACCCCGACGCCATAGCAGACCTGAGCGTCATCCACGCGCAGCTCCACATAGGCAATCGCCTTGGCATTCGCTCCCTCGCCAATCGCATGCTCGGCATAGTTGAGCACGCGCACATTGCGGCCGACGTTAGCCGACAGCGCCTGCACGAAGGCATCAATGGGGCCCGTACCTTCGCCTTCCAAAAAATACTTTTCTCCGGCGATCTCGATGTGGGAAGTCATATTGACAACGCCATCTGCCTCGCTCAGGCGATATTGGGGTGCCTTGACAGTGTTGACCCCATATTCGCGCTGGAACAGCTCCCACAGATCCGCAGCCGACAATTCCTTGCCGCTGGCATCCATCTCGCGCTGCACGACCTGGCTGAACTCGATCTGCAGGCGGCGAGGCAGCTGAAGCCCATATTCGCTCTCGAGCAGATAGGCAATACCACCCTTGCCCGACTGGCTGTTCACGCGAATCACTGCCTCATAGCTGCGCCCCAGGTCCTTGGGATCGATGGGCAGATAAGGCATATCCCAGATATCGCCTTCCTTGTGGGCGGCGAAAGCCTTCTTAATGGCGTCCTGGTGGGAGCCGGAGAAGGAGGTGTAGACCAAGTCACCCACGTAAGGGTGACGAGGATGCACGGGCAACTGGTTGCAATGCTCAACCGTTGCACGGATATCGTCGATGTCGGAGAAATCCAGGCCGGGGTTCACGCCCTGGATATACATATTGAGCGCCACATTCACCACGTCCAGATTGCCGGTGCGCTCGCCGTTGCCGAACAGGCAACCTTCCAGGCGGTCCGCGCCGGCCATCAGGGACAGCTCGGCAGCCGCCGTTCCCGTGCCGCGGTCGTTATGCGGATGGACCGAGATCACCACGCTGTCACGGCGCTTGATGTTGCGATGCGTCCACTCCACCATGTCGGCAAAGATATTAGGCGTTGAGTGCTCCACGGTGGTGGGCAGGTTGATGATGCACTTGTTCTCGGGCGTGGGCTGCCAGACGTCGGTGACGGCGTCTATCACGCGCTTGGAGAACTCCAGCTCGGTGTCCGAATACATTTCGGGCGAGTACTGGAAGGTCCATTTGGTGTTGGGGTGCTGGGCCGCGATGTCCTTGAACATCTGGGCATTGGTCACAGCCAATTCCACAATCTCGTCTTCAGTCATGTTCAGCACCACGCGGCGCATCACGGGAGCCGTGGCGTTGTAGAGATGGACGATGGCGCGGGGCACACCTTCGAGCGCTTCGAAGGTGCGGCGAATCAGGTGCTCACGCGCCTGGGTCAGCACCTGCACGGTCACGTCGTCGGGAATGCGGTTTTCCTCGATGAGCTTGCGCATGAAGTCGAACTCGATCTGCGAGGCCGAAGGAAAGCCGACTTCGATTTCCTTGAAACCGATCTTCACCAGTTGCTCGAACATGCGCACCTTGCGCTCGATGTCCATGGGCTCGATCAGGGCCTGGTTGCCGTCACGCAGATCCACGCTGCACCAGACCGGGGGCTTGGTGATGACCGCGTCGGGCCAGGTGCGATCGGTCAGACGCACGGGGGCGAAAGCGCGGTATTTGGTGGAAGGGTTTTGCAACATGGTGAGTCTCTTTAGTCGAAATTAGAGGAAATTGAACCCAGCTCCAGCGACGCCCAAAAGCAAAAACGGCCCGTCGCTGATGCTACGGGCCGCCAAGTAGGGTGTGTTTGTACGCGCGCGCTACTTTCTCTGCCCGTTGGACATTAGTAGTAGAGCTAGCGACAGGTTTTGCATGCGAGTCACTTTAACACAAGAAAAGTTGGCAGGGCCAGGATTTTTTGAGGCCGCGCTTCAATCGTCGTGCAGACCACGCTCATCGGGCTCGTCCTTGGAGGTCGCCACAATGCTGACCTGCTCACCCTTGGCACGGCGCCAGACATAGATCACATAGCCCGAAACCGAGTAGCCGACAAACACCAGGAAGAGCATGGTTGCAGGCTCGATGCTGACCACGGCCATCAGCAGGGCCACCACCACCAGCGAGACGAACGGCATGCTCTTGGCGCCGCCGATGTCCTTGAAGCTGTAATAGGGAATATTGGTGACCATGGTCAGACCTGCGAACAGCGTGATGGCGAACATGATCCAGGAGAGATCGGCCCTGTCCGTGGGATAGCCGCCAAACCAGGAAATCACATCGCCGAAGATGGGTACATCACGATGGGAAACCATCAGCGCACTGGTCAGCCAGATAAAGCCCGCCACCAGGGCCGCAGCCGCAGGCGAAGGCATGCCCTGGAAATAGCGCTTGTCCACCACGGCCGTATTCACGTTGAAGCGCGCCAGGCGCAATGCGGCGCAGGCGCAATACACAAAGGCGGCAATCCAGCCCCAGCGCCCCAGGGGACGCAAGGCCCATTCATAAGCAATCAGCGCTGGCGCGGCACCGAAGGACACCATGTCGGAGAGCGAGTCCATCTGCTCACCGAACGCGCTTTGCGTGTGCGTCATGCGCGCCACGCGACCGTCAAGACTGTCGAGCACCATGGCGCAGAAAACGCCCACGGCCGCCAGCTCGAACTTGTTGTTCATGGCCATGACGATGGCGTAGAAACCGCCAAACAGCGCTGCCAGCGTGAACAGATTGGGCAGCACATAAATGCCTTTGCGCGGCTTGCGCGGCATTCCACTCAGATCGGCAGAATCATTGCTGTTTTGCATCAAACAGACCTCCAGTGCTTGCATGTCAACTGCATGCAGCTATTAAAACGATAGTATTTCAAGCATGGCCATCATGGCCATGTCCCTGCCACCAGTGTACCCGCCACACAGATCGCATCCGGAATGAAAAAAGGCCACCTCAAAGGTGGCCTCTTGCCCAAGCGCAGTCATCCGGCTCGCGCCGAATGACCTGCCTGCATTAGTTGCGGGTCTGGTCGACCAGCTTGTTCTTGGAGATCCAGGGCATCATGGAGCGCAGCTGGCCGCCCACTTGCTCGATGGCATGGTCGGCGTTCTGGCGACGACGGGCAGTCATCGAAGGATAGTTCAGACGGCCTTCGCTGATGAACATCTTGGCGTATTCACCGCTCTGGATGCGCTTGAGGGCGTTGCGCATGGCCTTGCGGGATTCTTCGTTGATGACTTCGGGGCCGGTCACGTACTCGCCATACTCCGCGTTGTTGGAGATGGAGTAGTTCATGTTGGCGATGCCGCCTTCATACATCAGGTCAACGATCAGCTTCAACTCGTGCAGGCACTCGAAGTAAGCCATTTCGGGAGCGTAGCCAGCTTCGGTCAGCGTCTCGAAGCCCATCTTCACCAGTTCCACGGCACCGCCGCACAGCACGGCCTGCTCGCCGAACAGGTCGGTCTCGGTTTCTTCCTTGAAGTTGGTTTCGATGATGCCGCCCTTGCCGCCGCCGTTGGCGGAAGCATAGGACAGGGCCACGTCACGGGCCTTGCCGGACTTGTCCTGGTAGATGGCGATCAGGGAAGGCACGCCGCCGCCCTTCAGGTATTCGGAGCGCACGGTGTGGCCGGGGCCCTTGGGAGCGACCATGATCACGTCCAGATCGGCGCGGGGCACGACCTGGTTGTAGTGCACGTTGAAGCCGTGAGCGAAAGCCAGGGTAGCGCCGGACTTGATGTTGGGCTCGACGTTGTTCTTGTACACCTCGGGGATGTTCTCGTCGGGCAGCAGGATCATGACCACGTCGGCAGCCTTCACCGCGTCGTTCACTTCCATCACCGTCAGGCCGGCCTTGCCGACCTTGTCCCAGGAAGAGCCGCCCTTGCGCAGACCGACCACAACCTTAACGCCGCTGTCGTTCAGGTTTTGAGCATGTGCGTGGCCTTGGCTGCCGTAGCCGATGATGGCAACAGTCTTGCCCTTGATCAGGCTCAGGTCACAGTCCTTGTCGTAGAAAACTTTCATGATGGCTCCAGGTCTCTTATCTTGAGGGGGTTAAAAAGGTTTGTTCAGATTCAAAAGTGGTGCAACGCAGCCATTAGACACGCAGAATGCGCTCGCCACGACCAATACCCGAGGCGCCTGTGCGAACGGTCTCAAGGATGGCAGTGCGATCAATGGCTTGCAGGAAGGCGTCGTTCTTGGACTGGTCGCCGGTCAGCTCCACGGTGTAGCTCTTCTCGGTCACGTCGATGATGCGGCCGCGGAAGATGTCCGCCATGCGCTTCATTTCCTCGCGTTCCTTGCCCACGGCACGCACCTTGACCATCATCAGCTCGCGCTCGGTGTAGGCACCTTCGGTCAGGTCCACCACTTTAACCACTTCAATCAGTCGGTTCAGGTGCTTTGTGATTTGCTCAATCACATCGTCCGAGCCCGTGGTCAGGATGGTCATGCGCGACAGCGAGGGGTCCTCGGTCGGTGCGACAGTCAGGGATTCGATGTTGTAGCCACGGGCGGAAAACAGGCCCACGACGCGCGACAGTGCTCCAGGCTCGTTCTCGAGCAGCACGGCAATAATGTGTTTCATTGGGAGATTCCTCTTTTCGCCGCCCTCCCCTGACACCGGTAAGTGCCAGGCTCGGCGGACAATAGATTCGTCAAAAAATGCTATTTAAAATATAGCTGCTTGCGCTTGATATGTAAGTGCTTGAGGCCGATTTTTTCAAAACCGGCTACCCGGCATCACAGATCGTCGGCGCCCAGCAGCATTTCCGTGATGCCACGGCCGGCTTGCACCATGGGGAACACGTTCTCAGTCGGATCGGTGCGGAAGTCCAGGAAGACCGTCTTGCTTTCCTCGCGCACGATACGGCGCGCCTCGCGCAGCGCAGCCTCGACATCGGCAGGCTTCTCGATCAGCAGGCCACGGTGGCCGAAGGCTTCCGCCAGCTTCACGAAGTCGGGCAGCGAATCCATATAGCTGCTTGAGTAGCGACCCGAGTATTCAATTTCCTGCCACTGGCGCACCATGCCCAGGAAGCGGTTGTTCAGCGCACAGATGACCACCGGGGTGTTGTACTGCTTGCAGGTGGCCAGCTCCTGGATATTCATCTGGATCGAGCCTTCGCCCGTGATGCAGAAGACTTCGGAGTCGGGCTTGGCCAGCTTGATGCCCATGGCGTAAGGCAGGCCCACGCCCATGGTGCCCAGACCGCCGGAGTTGATCCAGCGACGGGGTTCATCGAAGCGGTAATACTGCGCCGCCCACATCTGGTGCTGGCCCACATCGGAGGTGATGTAGGCATCGGCATCCTTGGTCATGTTCCACAGTGTGTCGACAACGTACTGGGGCTTGATGACTTCGGTGTTGGACTTGTCGTAGCTCAGGCAGTCGCGGCTGCGCCAGCCTTCGATGGTGCTCCACCATTGGCCCAAAGCCGCCTCATCGGGGCGCTGTGCCGACTCGCGCAGCATGCCAATCAGCTCGTTGAGCACGTCCTTGACATCGCCCACGATGGGCACATCCACCTTCACGCGCTTGGAGATGGAGGAAGGATCGATGTCGATATGGATGATCTTGCGCTCCACCGACATGAAATGCTTGGGATTGCCGATCACGCGATCGTCAAAGCGCGCACCCACGGCCAGCAGCACATCGCAGTTCTGCATGGCATTGTTGGCTTCGATGGTGCCGTGCATGCCCAGCATGCCCAGGAACTTCCGGTCGCTGGCCGGGTAGGCGCCCAGGCCCATCAGCGTATTCGTGACCGGGTAGCCCAGCATGTCCACCAGCTGACGCAGCTCGTTGCAGGCATTGCCCAGCAGCACGCCGCCGCCGGTGTAGATATAAGGGCGCTTGGCCGTCAGCAGCAGTTGCAAGGCCTTGCGGATCTGGCCTGCATGTCCCTTTTTGACGGGGTTGTACGAGCGCATTTCCACTTTTTCAGGATAGCCCGTGTACAGCGCCTTCTTGAAGGACACGTCCTTGGGAATATCCACCACCACGGGGCCGGGACGGCCGGTGCGGGCGATGTGGAAAGCCTTTTTCATGGTCTCGGCCAGCTCGCGCACATCCTTGACCAGGAAGTTGTGCTTGACGATGGGGCGCGTGATGCCCACTGTGTCGCACTCTTGAAATGCGTCGGTACCGATGTAATTGGTCGATGTCTGGCCGGCAATCACCACCATGGGGATGGAGTCGGTATAGGCGGTGGCAATGCCCGTCACCGCATTGGTCAGACCGGGGCCGGAAGTCACCAACGCCACGCCCACCTCACCGGTGGCACGCGCAAAACCGTCGGCTGCATGCACGGCCGCCTGCTCGTGGCGCACCAGCACATGCTGAATGCTGTCCTGCTTGTAGAGCGCGTCGTAAATATAGAGAACTGCCCCGCCAGGGTAACCCCACAGGTGCTTGACACCTTCAGCCTGAAGAGACTTGATGAGGATTTCGGAGCCCATCAATTCCTGGGCGCCCTTGGGGGACGATGCGGCGGCTGCAGAGGCCAGCTCGGCTTTGGAGATTTCCATGATCAACCTTTGTGAATTTCTCTAACGAAAAACCTTCGGTGCCCTTAGCCTGAAGCCCTTGTGAGGCCGGTTTAGGACTTAAGACCACATGCCATGGACGTTTGTGTATACGCCGGACCGTGATCCGTTTGCTTCTTTAAGTTGAAGATCATTATCGCACTGCAACAAGACCTTCAAATGCAGTACACAAAAAAACATCATCGGATGCGATAATCTGCCGCTTTCGTCACTACCTAACTCCCGCTTTCTCCAGGGTTACTCTCTCTTGGCCACAGAACAAGAACTGTCTGCATTCCTCAAAGACGTTGAAAAGCGCGCCTTCAAACGCAGCGTTTTCCATGTCCGCGACGAGGAGGCCGCCCTGGATATCGTGCAGGACAGCATGCTCAAACTGGCCCAGCACTATGGGGACAAACCGGTCAATGAACTGCCCATGCTGTTCCAGCGCATTCTGTCGAACAGCACTCTTGACTGGTTTCGCCGCCAGAAGACACAGAAAGCCGTTTTCACTCACTTCAGCGACCTGGAGTCTTCCGTAGACGGGGACAGCGACTTCGATTGGCTGGAAACCTATGCCACCAACGGCGACGCATCCGCCGCCAGCAACGCCGAGAGCCTGACCGAACGCAAGCAGACGCTGCAAAGCATAGAAAAAGAGATACAGGAGCTGCCTGCGCGTCAACGCGAGGCCTTTCTCATGCGTTACTGGGAAGAGATGGATGTCGCAGAGACTGCTGCCGCCATGGGTTGCTCTGAAGGCAGCGTCAAAACCCATTGCTTCCGCGCCATTCAAACATTGAGCAAGGCACTCAAGGCCAAAGGAATCGAGTTATGAAATCCGCGCCCACCCTCCGGCAAGAACAGACCGCCGACCGCATCGCCCGTCAAATCACTGCCCGCCTGAGCGAGGGCGAAGCCTTGCTCCCTTACGAAATTACCGAACGCCTGCGCGCCTCCCGCGAGCAAGCCGTGTCCATACGTCGCCGCGAAGCGTCTGTACTGCGCGTTCAGACCAGTACTGCAGCATCTGCCCAGGGCAGTACCCTGACACTGGGCAACCCCGACGAGGGTAACGGCTGGTGGCGCCCCCTGGTCTCGGCCATCCCCGTTTTTGCACTCATTGCGGGCCTGGTAATCTACAACTCCGACACCGAACAAAGTATGCTAAGCGAAGTCACCGAGGTCGATACAGCCTTGCTGACCGATGATCTGCCCCCTGCTGCCTACTCTGACCCTGGCTTCATCCAGTACATCAAGACCTCGGCAGCCACCCCATCAGAACACTAAACAGCCTGCCACCTCTGCCTTGATGCCCACTGAGAAGCGCTCCCTCCTGAAACCCGACAACACCGCCGCCATCATGGCGGCGCTGTTGTTGGTGGCCTTGAGCTGGACAGGATGGAATGTCGTACAGCAAGTCAGGCTGGCACCCAGCTCCGTCCCCCCCGCCACGGTAGCTGCATCCAGATCCATGCATGCAGACCCGTCCACGCGCCAGAGAGCCTCGGCGCAGGCCTCAGGTCCACGCTGGGGCGAACTCAGCAGCCACCAGCGCGAGATTCTGCAGCCGCTGCAAGAGCGCTGGGCCATGATCGGCTCGGTGCAGAAGCGCCGCTGGATTGCCCTGGCGGATGGTTTTGACAAACTCAGCGAGCGCGAACAGCAAAAGCTTCATGACCGCATGGAAGCCTGGTCCGGCCTGAGTGCTGCCCAGCGCAATCAGGCCCGGCTGAATTTCGCCATTACCAACAAGCTCGCGACTGACAAGCAGGCCCAGTGGGAGGCCTACCAGGCTCTGAGCGATGAAGAAAAGCGACTGCTGGCGGCCCGCGCCACTCCCAAGGTGGTAAGCGCCGCACCGGCCATCAAGCCCGTGCCTTCCAAGAAGCTGGCGCGCATTCCTGCTGCCACGGCCTCCCCCAATACGGTGCCCAATCTGCCCAAGATTCCACCCGCAACCATTCATCACCCACCACCGCCCGTGCCCGCAACACCTGCCATGGTGGAGACGCACCCCATCCGTACGCCCTCGGTGATTGTGGAGACGGCTCCCGTGGACATTCCTCGCGCCACACCCATCACGCTGCCGCCGCTGGATGCGCCAGGTCAAGACGCGCACCAATGACAGTGTCGGTGCGGCAACCGAGCGCCAAGCCGGCTGAGCTGAGCCCTACAATGCCTTCATGCAGCAAGACACCCGGCCGGCAGCCCCATCGACTCCTGACTTCATAGCACCAAGCCTGCGTCGCCGCATGGCTTGCTGGCTTTATGAAGGCATGCTTTTGTTTGGCGTGGTGTTCATCGCCGGCTATTTGTTCGGAACGTTGTCTCAGACGCGCAATGCACTCGACAATCGGCATCTGCTGCAGGCCTTCATGCTGGTGGTGCTGGGGATCTACTTTGTCTGGTTCTGGAGCAAGGGCCAGACGCTGGCCATGAAGACCTGGCATATCCGCGTGGTCGATACCCAAGGTCGCCCCCTGACGCAAACCCGCGCCCTGCTGCGTTACGCAGCCAGCTGGATGTGGTGGCTGCCACCGCTGGCCCTACTCTACCCGCTGGGCCTGCCGCCACTGGAGGTTCTGGTGCTGCTCATGGGCTGGATTCTGATCTGGGCGCTGCTGAGCCGCTTTCACCCCAGAAAGCAGTTCTGGCACGACGCCTGGGCCGGCACCCAGCTGGTGCATCAGGCCCCCACTCCCAAACGCATCCGCTGACCCCCCCTCCATGAGTACCTCCTCACCCGACCCCGTCAACCCGCAAAAAAGCCGTACCGGACTGTCCCGGGTGCTGCATGCCGGCGGCTACTCACTGGCTGGCCTCAAGGCCGGCTGGCATGAAAAAGCATTCCAGCAAGAAGCAATCTGTGCTGCCGTCATGATTCCTCTGGCGCTCTGGCTGGGCCAGAGCTGGGAGCAGACAGCGCTGTTGGCCGGCACCGTCATCCTGGTGCTCATTGTGGAATTGCTCAATACCGGCCTAGAGGCAGCCATAGACCGTATTGGGCCCGAATGGCACGAGCTGTCCAAGAAAGCCAAGGACATGGGCAGCGCTGCTGTATTTCTGGCCCTGTGCCTTTGCGGAGCCGTCTGGGCTGCCGCTCTTTATCACCGTTTCATCGTATGACTCAACCCGCTTTTTCCATTTGCGTGTACTGCGGCTCACGCCCCGGCACCAACCCTCAATTCACCGAAGTCGCCAAGGCCGTGGGCCAATGGATAGGCTCGCGCGGCGGCCAGCTGGTCTATGGCGGTGGACGCAGCGGCCTGATGGGCGTGGTGGCCGAAGCCACGCAACAAGCTGGCGGCCGTGTCGTCGGCATCATCCCTCAGGCACTGGTCGACAAGGAGCTGGCCAACCAGGCCTGCGACGAACTGCACATCGTCAAGAACATGCACGAACGCAAGGCCATGATGGCCGAGCGCAGCGATGCCTTCGTGGCCCTGCCCGGCGGCATCGGTACTTTTGAAGAGCTGTTCGAAGTCTGGACCTGGCGCCAGCTGGGCTACCACGACAAGCCCGTCGGCATTCTCAATGTGGATGGCTATTACGACGCCATGCTGCAGTTTCTTCAGTCCTGTGTGGGCAACGGCTTCATGGGCGAGTGGCAGATGGGCCTGGTCGAAAGCAGCAGCGACACCTCGGCCCTGCTGCAAAATCTCGTCCAGAATGCCGGCAGCCAGCTGGATACACCGCCTCTGCGCTCGGTAATCTGAGCCCTGAAAAACACTGCAGGGCGTCATCCGTCGGCCCGTAGCGCTGCCGACAGTGCGCACACCCGGCCCCAGACCATGAAAAAAGCCAGACTCAAGGTCTGGCTTTTTTCATGGGGCGCATGACTGGGGCGCGACATGGCGACTTAGACAGCAGTGTCGTCCAGCTCACCCGTACGGATGCGCACCACGCGCTCCACGGGGGTGATGAAGATCTTGCCGTCACCAATCTTGCCGGTGCGCGCGACGTTGACGACGGCATCCACGCAGCGGTCCACGTCTTCATCTCGCACCACGACTTCGATCTTCACCTTGGGCAGAAAATCCACCACATACTCCGCGCCACGATAGAGCTCGGTATGGCCTTTCTGGCGGCCAAAACCCTTGACTTCGGTCACGGTCAGACCATTCACCCCACACTCGGCCAGGGCCTCGCGCACTTCCTCGAGCTTGAAGGGCTTGATGACGGCGGTAATCATTTTCATGGGGCTGGTTCCTCAATTGATTGAAATCGGCAAAACACCGGAGGCAGAACCTCAGGCGCGAAATTTATTGGTAATGGGGTAGCGCCAGTCCTTGCCAAAGCTGCGCATTGTCAGACGTGGACCGACTGGCGCCTGGCGACGCTTGTACTCGTTGATTTGTATCAGACGCGTGACCCGCTCCACATCCGCAGGCGCAAAACCCTCGGCGACGATGGAGCTTATGCTCTCGTTGTTTTCCATGTAACGGGCCACGATGGCATCCAGCACCTCGTAGTCCGGCAGGCTGTCCTGATCCTTCTGATCGGGGCGCAGCTCGGCGCTGGGCGGACGCGTGATGATGCGCTCGGGAATGGGATCGAGCCCCGTGCCGAAGGGATCGTTGGCATTGCGCCAGCGTGCCAGCGCAAACACCTCGGTCTTGAACACATCCTTGATGACGGCAAAACCGCCGGCCATGTCGCCGTACAGCGTGCAGTAGCCGGTGGACATCTCGCTCTTGTTGCCCGTGGTCAGCACGATGGAGCCAAACTTGTTACTCATAGCCATCAGCAGGGTGCCGCGAATACGGGCTTGCAGGTTTTCCTCGGTCGTGTCTTCGGCGCGTCCGGCAAAAGTGCCAGCCAGCGCTGCCTTGAAGGCTTCGAACTGCGGCGCGATATCGATCTCTTCGTGCTGCACGCCCACGCGCTCGGACATTTCGCGCGCATCAAGCCAGCTGATATCGGCCGTATAGGGCGAAGGCATCATGACCGTGCGCACCTTGTCCGCACCCAGCGCGTCCACGGCAATGGCCAGCACCAGGGCCGAATCCATGCCGCCCGACAGGCCGATGAGCGCACCCGGAAAACGGTTCTTGCCCACATAGTCGCGCACGGACAGCACCAGCGCCGACCAAAGCGCATGATGGTGGTTCAGCTGGGGCTTGACTTGCCCCATCAGCTTCACGCGCCCATCCACCAGCTGCGCAGCCATCATGGGCAGCTCTTCCTCGAAGGCCGCCGCACGCGCCACCACCTGACCGCTGACGTCCACCGCAAACGAGCAGCCGTCGAACACGACCTCGTCCTGGCCGCCCACCAGATGGGCATACACCAGGGGAGCCGCATTTTCCATGGCGCGCTGCGCAATCACCGCCTCGCGCTCGGAGGGTTTGCCGCTATGGAACGGCGAGGCATTGATGACGGCCAGCAACTGGGCGCCTGCGGCCACGGCCGCCCGCGCAGGGCCGGCATGCCAGGCGTCTTCGCAAATCAGCAGTCCGATCTGGATGCCGTCCAGCTCGAAGACACAGCTCTCTTCACCGGCCGCAAAGTAGCGCTGTTCGTCGAACACGCCAAAGTTGGGCAGCAGTTGCTTGAAATAGCGCGCAATCTGCTGACCATCGCGCAGCACGCTGGCAGCGTTGAACAGTTTCTCACCTTGCTCATCGCGCTGCGGGTGACCGATGACCAGCGCCAGCCCCGGCCATTGGGCACTGGCTTGCTGCAACTGCTGCAGGGCCGCATCGCAGGCTTCCAAAAATGCCGGACGCAGATACAGGTCCTCGGCCGCGTAGCCACACAGGGCAAGCTCGGGCGTGAGCATCAGGCGGGCACCGTTGGCATAAGCTTCAGCAGCAGCGGCGATGATTTTCTGGACATTGCCAGAGAGGTCTCCCACAACAAAATTGCGTTGGGCACAGCAAATGGAAAGCGTCATGAAAAGCAAGCTAGGCGGTGAGGCCACCAGCCCCCGCGACAATCAGGGCATGGCCGAAAACAAGATTATCACTCGCGTGCTTGCCAGCGTGCAGCAGCTGGACGCACAAACCTGGAATGTGCTGCTGGCCTCTCAATCCACGCCCACGCCCTTCATGCGCCACGAATACCTGGCAGCCATGGAGCAAAGCGGCAGCGCCACGCCCGATACCGGCTGGATCGCCCGGGTCATCACCGTCTGGGACGGCGATGAGCTGCTGGCGGCCTGCCCCCTCTATATCAAGACCCACTCCTACGGCGAATATGTGTTTGACTGGGCCTGGGCGCGCGCCTATCAGCAGCATGGCCTGCCTTACTACCCCAAGGGATTGCTGGCCGTCCCCTTCACGCCCGTGCCAGGCTCCCGCCTGCTGGCACGCAGCCAGGCACTGCGCGTGGCGCTGGTGCATGCCGTCCAGGCCTGGGCAGCCGAGCAGCAGCTGTCATCGCTGCACCTGCTGTTCGGCGATGCCGACGATCTTGCCGCCTGCGCCGCAGCGGGCTGGATGCAGCGCAGCACAGTGCAGTTTCACTGGACGAACACACTGCCCGCACTTCCCGCTGCGGGCGCTCCCCTGCCAGCCGGGGCACTACCCGGCAGCATGCAAGCGAGCAATGACACAGCAATGGCACCGTCCCGCTGGAAGGACTTCGACGACTTTCTGGGCTCGCTGAACCAGGAAAAGCGCAAGAAAATCCGCCAGGAGCGGCGCAAGATACGCGAAGCCGGCGTGAGCTTCAAAGCCATGCAGGGTAGCGACATCGGTGCGCAGGACTGGTCCTTCTTCTACCGCTGCTATGAGCGCACCTACCTGGAGCATGGCAACCCGCCGTATCTGACACCGGAGTTCTTTGCCTCCATGGCCTCGGCCATGCCCGAGAACTGGGTGATGTTCATCGCCGAGCGCGACGGACAGCCTGTAGCCTCAAGTTTGATAGCTATTACCGCCTTGCAATCAATGATTTCAGCATCAAAACCATTGTTTTTTGAGGATAAACAAGCGCTAGCAGCTATCAATAACAAGGTCGCCTATGGCCGCTACTGGGGCGCTCTGGAACGGGTCGACAGCCTGCATTTCGAAGCCTGCTACTACCAGCCCATCGAATGGTGCATCGCCAATGGCTTTACCCGCTTCGAAGGCGGTGCCCAGGGCGAGCACAAGATGGCCCGCGCGCTGCTGCCCGTGGAAACACCGAGCGCCCACTGGGTGGCCCATCCCGCTTTTGCCGATGCCATCGAGCGCTTCTTGCAGCGCGAGAGCGAAGGCATGGCCCAATATGTGGAAGAGCTGCAATCCCATAGCCCGCTGCGCAAGGCCTGAAGGTGGAGACAAAAAAAGGCCGCTTTGCAGCGGCCTTGAAGCTCGGACTCCAGGAGACATTCAGAAGGTTTCCCAGTCATCCTCATCCAGCGAGGACTTTTGCACATTACGGGCAGTAGCGGATTCGCCAGCAACCGCGCCCCCCATCAAAGAGCGCGGGGCTGCCGGCATGGGGGCAGGACGGGCAGCCACACGACGGACAGGTGCCTGACGCGCCGGTGCGGCAGCGGCGACCACGGCCGGCGCCGCTGCACGGGCTGCAGCTTTGGGTGCCTGGTCATAAAGCGCACTGGCAGGCAGCTGGAAGACCGCCACAGCCTGAACCAGATCCTGCGCCTGCTTGCGCAGCGCACCAGCGGCTGCAGCACTTTCCTCCACCAGCGCCGCGTTTTGCTGCGTCGTCTGATCCATTTGCGTCACCGCCTCGCCAACCTGGGCCACACCCTGGCTTTGCTCCTGGCTGGCAGCGCTGATCTCGGCCATCAAATCAGTCACCCGGCTGATCGCCGACACGATGTCGGCCATGGTGGCACCGGCCTTGTCCACCAGCTGCGTGCCCTGCTCCACCCGCTGCACGCTGGTGCTGATCAAGGCCTTGATTTCCTTGGCTGCCTCGGCACTGCGCTGGGCCAGGGTACGCACCTCGCCCGCCACCACGGCAAAACCACGGCCCTGCTCACCGGCGCGCGCTGCTTCCACGGCCGCATTCAGCGCCAGAATATTGGTCTGGAAGGCGATGGAGTCGATGACGGTGATGATGTCGGCAATCTGCTGGCTGCTGTTGTTGATGCCCTTCATGGTTTCCACCACTTCGGCCACCACGGCACCGCCATGCGCTGCCACCTGGGAAGCATTCACCGCCATCTGATTGGCGGCACGGGCGTTGTCGGCGTTCTGGCGCACGGTAGAGCCCAGCTGCTCCATGGAGGCGGCGGTTTCCTCCAGCGCACTGGCCTGCTCCTCGGTGCGACCGGAGAGATCAGCATTGCCCGAGGCAATCTGCGAACTGGCCGAGGCCACGCCTTCCGCGTTCTGGCGTACCGAGCGCACGGTCTGCACCAGACTGCTTTGCATACGCTCCAGGGCGCTGAGCAAGCGGCCTGTTTCGTCCTCTCGCTCCACGCGGATGACGCCGCTCAGATCCCCATTGGCCACACGGTCCGCGGCCTGCACCGCCTGCTCCAGCGGCGCACGGATGGAACGCACCAGCCAGATGCCTGCCCCTGCAGCCACCAGCACCGCAATCAAGGCAGCCAAGGCAAGCATGCTCACAGCCCGGTCGTAAACCCTCTCCGAAGCCAGAGTCTCGCCCTTTGCCACATCGCTGTTGAACTTGATCAGCTTTTGCAGGGTCGCCGAAGACTGTTCATAGAGCTTGAGAGATTCGCCTCCCAGCAGTTGCTTGGCCTGCTCTTTATCGCCTCGACGCGAAACTTCGAACAGTTGCTTGTTCAACTCCACATAATGCTCTCTCTCGCGCAGGAACTGCGTGTAGAGCTCGCGCTCCTCGGCAGTGACAATCAAAGGTTCATAGAGCTTTTTTGCCTCCGCCAGGTGTTTCTGCAATTGCTCGAATTGAGCTTCCACCTGAGCCATATAGCCGGTCTCGTCATTATTGACATGTCGCAGCTCGAGCAAGCGGGTGCGCGCCAGGTCGGTATTGAGTGTATTGATCACTTCCACACTGGGCAGGGCATTGCCGGTGATGGTTTCAGCACTGGAGCGCATGGAGCGCAGCTGCAGCAATGCCATGGCAACCACCACGACCAGCAGCAAGACAAGAACCCCGAACGTACCGAGAATCCGCGTGGAGATTTTGATGCTTTTCATTGATTGCACCTCCCTCTATTACCAATTAGTTTTTATAAATACTTCTTTTGAATCCATGCCCACAAAGCGCAAGGATTCAATGTTTCTGCTCGATCGGGAAATATCTCTCTGAATGGCATACCAGAGATGGAATGCTCCTTGATACCGGCTTATATGTTTTCAATTGTTTCCAGTTTCATATTCCTTGCCTATCTTCACGAGCCTACAGTCATGTAGGCAGTCGCTTACGCCGCACTTGAGTTACTGAAAGTTACCAATCAGTGACAGCAGAGATTCTCGATGCCATGGCAACCTACATAGCCTTGAAAAAGCATCAAGCCACCCCTCTTCTTGATCAATATCAAGACAGTTTGAAGAAAGCTTGTAAAAAACCCCGACAGCATTCGCTATCGGGGTTTTGAGACGGAAGCCGTTGAAACCGGCAATACCTCGACCTCAGAACTGCTCCCAATCCTGGTCATTGCTCAAGGCGGGCTGAGCCGTTTTGACCGGCGCAGGCACAGCCTTGCCTGGGCCTTGATCGGCTAACGCCGCAGCCCGCGGGCCAGCGCTCATGCCAGCCTTTGCAACCGGCTCGACCCGATTTTTCAGCGCCGCAGCGGCAAAGCTCTGTGCCTGATTCCCCAACTGAAAAATCGCCACCGAATCGACCAGCGCCTTGGCCTGGCGCTGCAAAGAATCGGCGGCCGCCGCGCTCTGCTCCACAAGGGCCGCATTCTGCTGCGTGGTCTGATCCATCTGGGTGACGGCTTCACCCACCTGGGCCACGCCCTGGCTCTGTTCGCGGCTGGCCGCGCTGATCTCGCCCATGATGTCGGTCACGCGGCCTATGGCCGTCACGATTTCGGCCATGGTGTCACCGGCCTTGTCCACCAGCTGCGAGCCTTGCTCCACGCGCTCCACGCTGGCATGGATGAGCTGCTTGATTTCCTTGGCCGCCTCGGCGCTGCGCTGGGCCAGCGTGCGCACCTCGCCCGCCACCACGGCAAAACCACGGCCTTGCTCGCCGGCACGCGCGGCTTCCACGGCCGCATTCAGGGCCAGGATATTGGTCTGGAAGGCAATCGAGTCGATGACGCCGATGATGTCGGCGATCTGGCGGCTGCTGTCGTTGATGCCCTTCATGGTGTCCACCACCTGGGCAACCACATCCCCGCCTCGACCCGCGACATCGGAGGCATTCTTTGCCATTTGATTGGCTGTCTGGGCGTTGTCGGCGTTCTGGCGCACGGTCGAACCCAGTTGCTCCATGGAGGCCGCCGTTTCCTCCAGGGCGCTGGCCTGGCTTTCGGTGCGCGCCGAAAGATCCGCATTGCCCTGAGCGATTTCGCTGGACGCAAGGGCCACGCCATGGGCATTGCCGCGCACATCCTGGACCACGGAGGACAGTTGCCGACGCATGTCTTCCAGCGCATTGAGCAGCAAGCCCATTTCATCGCGGCGCTGGTTCTTCACCACCATGCCCAGCCTACCGGCAGCCACGGCCTGCGCCAGCTCAACTGCCGTGGCCACGGGAGCCGTGATGGCACGTGTCATCGCAATGCCGACCACGGCGGCAAACAGCACCACCAGCGCCAGCGTACCGAGCAGCCAGTAGCGGGCCAGCTCAAAACTGGACTTTTCGGCCTGCTGGGCCTGAGCCGCGTTCTCGAGCTGCAGCGTCATCAGCTTGCCCGTGCTTTCCGCCAGCTGGCTGAAGGCCTGTTCGGACAGCCCTGCGAAAAACAGCCCCAGCTCGTCGGCCATACCTGCCTGGCTGTCCACGGTGTTGTAGTCGCCATCGCGTGCCCGCCCCAGCAACTGCTCGTGCAGCTTCAGGAAATTCGCCTTGTTGGCCTGATAGCCCTCGTAGGCCTCGCGCAGCGGCTGGCTGGCAATCAGCTCGTTGACCACTTTCTCCTGCTCGGCAATGGTTTTCAGGCGCTGCTGGATCTGCTGCTCGTAGCCTTCGACCTCGACCAGGGTGCGAGCGGTGGCGATACCTGCCTCATGGCGGCGCAGCCGGTTGTACTCGGAACGCATGGAGGCCGCGTTGTAGACACTGGGCAGCGCCACTTCGGAAACCTCGCGGCCCGCTGCATGAATGCTGGACAGCTGCAGCCAGGCCACCAGACCGAGCAATGCAGACAACAACACCAGCGCCGTAAAGCTGATGCCCAACTTGGTCCCCACGCGCCAGTCCGAAATCTTCCAACTCATGCGCACCCCCTCGTATATATCGATACAGGCAATAAAAAACGCACCAAGCGAGGCCCGCCGGGTGCGTTTCAAATTGTATAGATGCAGATAGCGAGGCTTCTCTGCAAGTAAAGGTTAGAGACCCTTTACTAGTTTGGATCAGCCCTTGTAGTTGGCGATACCGTCCACGATTTCCTTGTGTGCCGCGTCCACGCCCTTCCAACCCAGAACCTTGACCCACTTGCCCTTTTCCAGATCCTTGTAGTGCTCGAAGAAGTGGGCAATCTGCTGCAGGGTCAGCTCATGGATGTCGCTGAGGTGGTTGATCTTGTCGTAGGAAGGCAGCAGCTTCTGTGTGGGAACGGCCAGAACCTTGCCGTCGACGCCGGATTCGTCTTCCATCTCCAGAATGCCGATGGCACGGCAGGGCACCACCACGCCGCTGGGCAGGGGGAAGGGAGTCATCACCAGCACGTCCACGGGGTCGCCGTCGCCAGACAGGGTCTGGGGCACATAGCCGTAGTTCACGGGGTAATGCATGGCAGTGCCCAGGAAACGATCCACGAACAGGCAGCCGGATTCCTTGTCCACTTCGTACTTCACGGGAGCCGAGTTGGCCGAGATTTCGATGACGACGTTGAAGACTTCAGGCGTCTTGGAGCCGGGGGTCACATTGTTCAGAGACATGATGGTTGGGAGAAGTAATACAAAAAGCCCGCCAGAGCCAACAAAGCATCGGCACCTGAGGGTCAGCCCGCGATTTTAGGCGCATGACCCTAACGCTGGCATTACATGTTTGAAAGATGCGCGTGCAGTCGTGTATTCCCGCCGGGCAGCCTCGCCCACTTCAATCATGAAAACCCACTCAAACCAATACCCATAAATCGGTGTCAGCTCTCAGAACAAGAGCATGTCAGGCGCTCACCGGATGGCGGCGACGCACGGGCCCGCTGCGCTGCTCCACCGCAGCCTGCACCTCCTTGCGCAGGCCCAAAGCAAAACCCAACTCGGCCGCCACAAACAGCGGGCCTATCAGCAGGCCCATCACATCGTCAAGAAAAGCGGGCTTGCGTCCTTCCCAGTAGTGACCGATGAACTGGATCACCCAGCCCAGCACAAACAGGCCCAGCCCCCAGGCCAGCCAGCTCCCCATGGGCTGCGCGGCGACAGGAGTTGCCAGCGCCAGCATGGCGGCCAGCAACACGCTCATGAACAGGCCGTATCGCCCGTCGAGCCGCCAGTAATACACTGCTGCAGCAACCGCTGCCAGCAGAGCCAGCGAGATCGGCATGCCGCCAAGCGCTCCCCATTGCAGCCTGGCCAGCAGAATCACCACCGCCTGCATGATCATGGGCACACCGATGTAGTGCGTGACGATATTGCGCGGGTCGCGGTGGTAGTCGGCGTAGTTGGACAGTTGATCGATTAGGGTTTTCATCGCTGTATCTCCTTGTCGCTTGTCAGAGCATGGTGGCGCAGCATCAACCTTGCCGTCTGTCATGCCACCGACACAAGCGCTAAACCCTTCACCCAGGCCTGCACTGGCCTCAGTGCCCACTGCACGCAAGCGCGGCAGCTTCGAGCATGTCAACTCCAATGATCTCTGGGCCATCGTGCAGGCCGGCCGCTGGTTCCGCTCGCTGCCGCCGGAATTGACCGCCCAGATGCAGCAACTGGCCCAGCCAAGGCTGCTGGCCGCCGGCGAATGGCTGTTTCGCCGCGGCGATGCCCCCTGCGGCCTGTATGCGGTGGCCAGGGGATCGCTCAGCATCTCCGGCACGGCAGCGCTTCAGGAAAACACCCGCACGGCCTTGCTGACCTTGATCGAGCCGCCGAGCTGGCTGGGCGAGATCGCCCTCTTCGATGGCGAGCCCCGCACCCACGACGCCTGCGCCAACACCGCCTGCGCCCTGCTGCATATCCCTATACCGCCGCTGCGCGAATGGCTGGATGCCAACCCGCATTGCTGGCGCCACATGGCCCTGCTGCTGACCCACAAGCTGCGTGCCAGCCTGATCGCGCTGGAGGAGCAGACCGTGCTGCCTGCACCGCAGCGCGTGATGTGCCGTCTGGTGCAAATGGCCATGGGCCACGAGCAGTGGGCCGACCGCATGCGCACTCACCGCGAGCTGGCCGTCTCCCAGGAGCAGATCGCACGCATGCTCGGCCTGTCACGCCAGACCACCAACCAGATCCTGCAGGAGTTGCAGCAAGCTGGCTGGCTGCAACTGCGGCGCGGCAAGCTGGAGGTTCTCGACCTGGCTGCACTCAAGGCCGCAGCACTCACCGGGCAAATCCCCACGAGCAGCTAGGCGCTGCCGGCCTGGCTCGGGGTCCCCCGTCCCGCCCCGCTGTCCGCTTGGTGCTGGACAAGCCTGCTATCTCTTTGATAATGAAATCGGGTCTGATGCACCAGACCCGGCTCAAGATCATCGCGGGCGACCCAGCCGAGTTCCGACATGCCGTCGTTGTCGCCCGCCATAACAACGGATACCCCATGCCCCTGTCTCCCAGTGCCAGCCGCAAGCCAGTCCCCATCAATATGCGCGACGTCAAATACCGGGGCTATGCCCGTGATGACGGCATGTGGGACGTGGAAGCCGAGCTGATCGACCAGAAAACCTATGACATCGAGCTTCATGGCCGCCGCAAAGTGCCAGCGGGCAAGCCGATTCACCATATGTGGATCCGCCTGACCATCGATGCCGACATGGTGGTCCACGGCATAGAGGCCGCCATGGACGACCACCCCCTGGGCCACTGCCCCCAGGCCACAAAGTCCATGCAGAAGATGGTGGGCTGCTGCATAGCCCGCGGCTGGCGCCGCGCCATTGCCGACAATCTGGGCGGGGTAGTGGGCTGCACGCATCTGCGCGAGCTGCTGTTCAATATGGCAACGCCCGCTTTTCACACCGTGCTCAACCAGTTCGGCCCCAATGGCTCGGGCCTGCCGCCACGTCATCTGGGTCAGTGCCTGGGCTGGGACTTCAACGGCCCCGGCGTGGCCGAGTTCTACCCCGAGTTCAAGGGCTGGAAGCCGCTCTCTCAGCAACCCGTGAAAACCACTACAAAAGACTGATCCACAATACCATCAAGCGCCACCAGCTATCAATTTTGATAGCCCACAACAAGCCCGCAGCCGGCCCGGACTTCACTCTTGCGGCACAATCGAGCTCATGGCAGAACGTGTGATCCCCTTGGTCGATGAGCGTGCGGCATCCCGCAGCGCAATCGTCCCCAGCCCCCTGCAGGCCCCTACCGGGCTGCTGCAGGATCAATGGGGACGGCCTTTGCGCGACCTGCGCATCAGCGTCACCGACCGCTGCAACTTCCGCTGCAACTACTGCATGCCCAAGGAAGTTTTTGACAAGAACTACCAATATCTGCCCCACAGCTCGCTGTTGAGCTTCGAGGAAATTACGCGCCTGGCCAGGCTTTTTGTCGCCCATGGCGTGCGCAAGCTGCGCCTGACCGGCGGCGAGCCGCTGCTGCGCAAGAATATTGAAGCCCTGATTGCCCAGCTGGCCGAGCTGCGCACGCCCGACGGCCAGCCGCTGGACCTGACACTGACCACCAACGCCTCGCTGCTGGCACGCAAGGCCCGCGCCCTGAAGGACGCCGGCCTGAACCGCGTGACCGTCAGCCTCGACGGACTGGACGACGCCGTGTTCCGGCGCATGAACGATGTGGACTTCCCCGTGACCGATGTGCTGGCCGGCATCGAGGCTGCACAGACCGCGGGCCTGTCGCACATCAAGGTGAACATGGTGGTCAAGCGCGGCACCAATGACGACCAGATCCTGCCCATGGCCCGCTACTTCCGCGGCACGGGAATCACGCTGCGATTCATCGAATACATGGACGTGGGAGCCACCAACGGCTGGCGCATGGACGAGGTGCTGCCCTCCGACGAGGTCATAGCCCGTCTGCGCGCCGAACTGCCGCTAATCCCGCTGGCACCCAGCGCCCCGGGCGAGACCGCCGTGCGCTGGGGCTATGCCGATGCCGGCGGCCGACATGATCCGCAGCTGGGCGAGGTGGGCGTCATCAGCAGTGTGACCCACGCTTTCTGCGGCGACTGCAACCGTGCACGCCTGTCCACCGAGGGTCAGCTCTATCTGTGCCTGTTCGCCAGCCAGGGCTGGGACTTGCGTAGCCTGCTGCGCACCGGTGCCAGCGATGCTGAGATTGCAGCCGCCATTGCCCCCATCTGGCAGCAGCGCGACGATCGCTACTCGCAAATGCGCAGCGAAATGCCCCCCGATATGGCGCCAGTGCGGCAAGGTCGGCGCATCGAGATGAGCTATATCGGTGGCTGACTCACGCATCACCCCCGAGCAGATCACCGGTTGCGTGCTGGCCGGAGGACGCGGTGCGCGCATGGGCGGTGTGGACAAGGGCCTGCAGAGCTTTCAAGGCTTGCCACTGGCACTGCATGCATTGCAGCGCCTGGCTCCGCAGGTCGGCCCCTTGCTCATCAATGCCAATCGCAATACAGCAGCTTACGCCGAGCTGGGTCGGCCACTGGCTGCCGAGGTCTGCGCCGACAGCCTGCCCGACTACCCAGGCCCGTTGGCGGGCTTCATGGCCGGCCTCGCGCATTGCCGCACGCCATGGCTGCTGTGCGTGCCCTGCGATACGCCGCTGCTGCCCCTCGATCTGGCTGCGCGAATGCTGGCGTCGCGTGGCGATGCCGATATCGTCATCGCTCACGGCTGGGATACCGAGCATGCCCAGCCGGGGCAGCCGCCGCAACTGCGCCCCCAGCCCGTGTTCTGCCTGCTGCGGGCCGGACTCGCCTGCAGCCTTGAGCGCTTCATCACCAGTGGTGGCCGCAAGATAGACGCCTGGACCGGCCAGCATCACAGCGCCCAGGCCGTATTTGACCGCCCCGGGGACGAACAGGCCTTCAGCAACGCCAACACGCTGGCCCAGTTGCTTGATCTGGAGCAAATCGCCCCCGAACGCCAATCCTGAGTCACCGGCACCACCAGCCAAAGGCGTAAAGTGCCACGCAGCCCCATGGCCGCATCCGTCATGAGGTTTTTTTATTTTTTGCTGTTATGACTGCGACTTTTCAACCTGCCGCTTCCACCAGCGCCCAGACGCTGACCACTGACCAGGTACTGCAACAGCTGCAAGCCTTGCTGCAGCCGCTGGGTGCGGTCGCCGAAGTGGAAGCCGTCGCCCTGCCCGATGCCCTGGATCGAGTGCTGGCAGCCGATGTGATCTGCCCCGTCAACGTACCGCCCCACGACAACAGTGCCATGGACGGCTATGCCTTTGCCGGCAGCGAACTGGAGCAGGCGCGGCCCGGCCAGCCGCTGATGCTGCGTGTGGTGGGGACGGCTCTGGCAGGAGGGCCTTGGCAAGGCCGGCTTGGCGCGGGCGAATGCGTGAAGATCATGACGGGTGCGGTCATGCCGGTGGGTGCGGATACCGTAGTCGCCCATGAGCAAGCCAGCTCTGGTGAGGAGTGCATTCAGTTTGACGGCAGTGCCCTGCGTGCAGGCGCCAATCGTCGCCTGCGCGGCGAAGACCTGGAGCAAGGCTCTGTGGCACTGCAGGCCGGCCAGCGCCTCACACCAGCCGCCCTGGGTCTGCTGGCCAGTCTGGGACTGGGCCAGGTCAGCGTGCGACGCCGCCTCAGCGTGGCTTACTTCTCCACCGGCGACGAGCTGCTGAGCCCAGGTGCCGAGCCGCGCGAGGGAGCCATCTACGACAGCAACCGCTTCAGCCTGCAGGCGCTGCTGCGCCGGCTGGGAGCCCATGTGCTGGATCTGGGGGCCGTGCCCGATGAACCGGCCGCACTGGAAGAGCGCTTGCGCGAGGCAGCCACCCTGGCCGATGTGGTGCTGACCAGTGGCGGCATCAGCGCCGGTGAGGCCGATCACACCCGTGCGATGCTGCAGCGCCTGGGCACTGTGCAGTTCTGGCGGGTGGCCATGCGTCCCGGTCGGCCACTGGCGGTGGGCCTGCTTGCTCCCGCCGGTGGAATCTCATTGACCAGATCAACAGGCATCCCGATCAAGACAAGCGCAAACAGCTCACAAAATCTGAGCAATCCACCGCCCACTCAGCGCCCTGCGGTGCTGCTGGGACTGCCCGGCAACCCGGTGGCCGCCATGGTGAGCTTTCTGATGTTTGTGCGCCCGGCCCTGGCCATGCTGGCAGGCGAACGCAGCCCCTCCGTGCCATTGCTGCAGGCGATCAGCCGCGAGCGCCTGCGCAAACGCCCGGGCCGCACCGAATATCTGCGCGGCGTGCTCGAACTCAATGAGAAGGGTCAGGCCGCCGTGCGCACCACGGGACCGCAAGGCTCGGGCGTGCTCAGCTCCATGGTCGCCGCCGACTGCATCATCGTGCTGGACGATGCACGCGGCGACGTCCAGCCCGGAGAATCCGTCAATGTCCTGCTGCTGCAGGGGCTGATCTGAAGACGGACTTTCTGCCTGGTCTTCTACCCTCGATCCATTCTGGGAAATATTTCATGCCATACCAAGCCACCCACTGGGCCACAGAACCCACAAGGCAGGCCATCGATGCGCTCAAGGGCGCGAATTTGCTGGAATTCGGAACTCCCTGGTGCGGCCACTGCCAGCGCGCCCAGCCGCTGTTGCAGGCTGCGCTGGCAACCCAGCCAGAACTAGCGCACATCAAGGTGGAAGACGGTCCCGGCCGGCCGCTGGGCCGCAGCTATCGCGTCAAGCTCTGGCCCACGCTGATTTTTCTGCGTGACGGCAAGGAAGTAGCGCGCATCGTGCGCCCCGAATCCGAGCAACAGATCCAAGAAGCGCTGGCACAAATCACGAACTGAGCCAGCGCATCTACCCCGGCTCCTGGCTCAGCCCTTCTTAAGTGCCAGCTCCACGCCCTTGTTGGCAAGCGCATCGGCGCGCTCATTGCCGGGGTCTCCGGCATGGCCCTTGACCCAGCGCCAGTCGATGCGGTGGCCGCTGCCCTGCACCAGCGCGTCCAGCTGCTTCCAGAGCTCGACATTCTTGACGGGCTCCTTGGAAGCGGTAACCCAGCCCTTGGCCTTCCAACCCTGGATCCACTCGGTAATGCCTTTGCGCACGTACTGACTATCCAGATACAGCACCACATCGCAGGGACGCTTGAGCGCGGACAGCGCCTCGATCACGGCCTTGAGTTCCATGCGGTTATTGGTGGTTCCCAGTTCACCACCGAAGAGTTCCTTCTGTGCCGATCCGGCCTGCAGCAATGCGCCCCAGCCGCCAGGGCCGGGATTGCCCTTGCAGGCACCATCGGTATAGATCACAACTTGATTCAATTTTCTTCCTTGTTACGCCAGGACATGTCCGGCGGCTGCCTCTGGGTCACGGGCGCCTTCATGCCGGCCGGCACGCTGCTCTTGCGCCAGCTCGGGCTCATCAGCCGCATGCCCTGCACACGCTTGACGGCCACCACGCAATAGACGCCCCCCATCACCGGCCAGCAGCGGTGGCCCAGGCCTTCCATGAACTGCCAGCGGCTCAGCCACTTTTCACTTTGAGTGGCAGGACGATAACAGCCAAATTGCACTGCTTCGATCTCGAAGCTCAGCAATCGCAGCCAATCGCGCAAACGCCAGTAGCCCACACCCAGGCTCAAGTCCGGCAAATAGCCCGCACTGCGCTCCACCCGGCGCTGCAAGCCCAGCAGGCTTGAGGGGTTCAGCCCGCTGATCACCAGCCTGCCTTCCGGCACCAGCACGCGCGCAGCCTCGCGCAGCGCGGCATGCGGATCGTTGCAAGCCTCCAGCGTATGCGGCATCAGCAACAGGTCGAGGCTGGCCTCGGCAAAAGGCAGGGCTTCCGGGGCGGTTCTGAGCGCCGGCATCAACGGGGCAGAATTCTGTGCTTCATCAGCGGGCGGCTGCACCTGTGACACTCCGGCCGCCGCCGCTTGCGCTACAGTGCCTGCTTTTGCATCCGGAACGGGATCGAGACCCTCCAGCGCCAGCCAGCGATGAGGCATGCGATTGCTGCGCAGGCCTTGCAGCTGCGGCAAGCCCAGCTGCAAGGCGTGGTAGCCAAAGATATCGGCCACCGCCTCGTCAAAGCGCTGCTGCTCCCATTTCAGTAGATAGTGCCCGAGGGCTGAATCCGTCCAGTGATGCATCTCTATAATTTTGCAGCTCATGAACCTGTTGCCCATTCCCGCTTTTTCCGACAACTACATCTGGATGCTCCACGATGCAGAACATGCCGTGGTCGTCGATCCGGGTCAGGCCGAGCCTGTGCTGGCCACCTTGGCACAGCGGGGTCTGAAACTGCAGGGCATTTTAGTCACCCACCATCATGCCGACCATGTGGGCGGCGTGGACGCCATTCGCGCGGCCACGGGTGCTCCGGTCTGGGGCCCCGCCTACGAGACCCTGCCCGAGCCCGTGACGCGCGTGCAGGGGGGCAACAGCGTGGAGCTGCTGGGCGGCCCCTGGCAGGTCATCGATGTGCCGGGGCACACCAGCGGCCATATCGCCTTCTTCAGCACCCGGGCGCAAAGCCAGCCCCTGCTGTTCTGCGGCGACACACTGTTCTCGGGCGGCTGCGGTCGCCTTTTCGAAGGCACGGCAGCGCAGATGCAGGCCTCGCTGGACGCACTGGCCGCCCTGCCCGGCAACACGCTGGTGTGCTGCGCACATGAGTACACAATTTCCAACCTGCGATTTGCGCAGGCCGTGGAACCAAACAACCCGGAACTGGCTCAGTATCTGGAACATTGCCTGCAACTGCGCAAGAGCGGGCAGCCGACGCTACCCTCCACATTGCAGACCGAGCTGGCCATCAACCCGTTCATGCGAAGCCGCGCTGCAGATGTGATCGCAGCCGCCGTGCACCATGATCCTCAAACCAGGCCCGAGGAGCCCGCCAGCGTTCTGGCTACCTTGCGCCAATGGAAAAACGTTTTCTGATGAAGCTGCTATCCACCCTGCTGCTGACAAGCGCACTGATATTGACTGGCTGCGCCACCACCAGCAGTGTCGACCCCATGTATCCCAATGGCCCGCTCAAACCCCTGGGCCAGGGCAAAGTCGGCAGCGCTGAAGTCGCTGAGCTTGAAGCCACAGGCGACCTCTGGGTACGTATCCGCAAGGGCTTTGCCATGCCCAACCTTGAGCAGGATCTGGTCCAGAACCAGGAGCAGTGGTATGCCACGCGCCCCGACTACATACAGCGCATGACGGAGCGGTCGAGCAAATACCTGTTCCACATCGTCGAGGAACTGGAGCGCCGCAACATGCCGACAGAGTTGGCGCTGTTGCCTTTCATCGAGAGCGCCTTCAACCCTCAGGCCGTCTCCAGCGCCAAGGCCGCCGGCATGTGGCAGTTCATGCCGGCCACGGGCACCTATTTCGACCTCAAGCAGAATGTCTTCCGCGATGATCGCCGCGATGTGCTGGCCTCGACCCGCGCCGCGCTCGACTATCTGCAAAAGCTCTACAACATGTTCGGCGACTGGCATCTGGCCCTGGCCGCCTATAACTGGGGAGAGGGCAGCGTGGGCCGCGCCATCAAGCGCAATGAAAAGCTGGGCCAGCCCGCAGGCTACCTCGACCTGCAGATGCCGGCCGAAACCCGCAATTACGTGCCCAAGCTGCAAGCCGTCAAGAACATCGTGGCCGAACCCGAGAAGTTCAACACCGAGCTTCCCATCATCGAGAACCACCCCTATTTCCAGGCCGTGGATCTGCCGCACGACATCGACGTTGAGCTGGTAGCCAAGCTGGCCGATGTCAGCGTCAAGGACTTCAAGGCACTCAATCCCAGCTTTCACAAACCGGTGATCTTTGCGCGCGCCACGCCACAGGTGCTGCTGCCCTGGGACAACGCCAAGGTTTTCCGCCGCAATCTGCAGGCCTATAGCGAAGGCCAGTTTGCCAGCTGGACGGTATGGACCGTGCCCACCACCATTACCGTGGCCGAAGCCGCCCAGCGTGCAGGCCTGGGCGAAGCCGACCTGCGCGCCATCAACAACATCCCGCCGCGCATGCTGATCAAGGCCGGCTCGGCTCTGATGGTGCCGCGCGATGCCAACGTCAAGACCGACGTGCCCGGCCATGTGGCCGACAACGGTCAGATCTCCTTCGCCCCCGAAATCGTGACCGTGCGCACCACGGTCAAGGCGCGCAAACGCGATACCCTGGTCAGCGTGGCCAGCCGCTATGGCATCAGCGTCTCCAACCTCGCGGACTGGAACGACCTCAAATCCACGGCATCCTTGCGCCCCGGCCAGTCGCTGATTGCCTACCTGCCCAGCCGTGCAGCCCGCAGCGCACGTGCCGAAGCCAACGACAGCCCACGCGAGTCAGCCCGCAACACCCGTAGCGGCAGCAAGGTGGCAGCCTCCACCAAGAACGCCAGAACCAGTAGCGCGCCCGCTCCCCGTGGCGGCAAGAGCGAACCCAAGGCACGTGGCGGCACACCAGCCAAGAAGCGCAAATAAGCTTCGCCGCCCGCCAAAAAGCCCGCTGTTCGTAAAAACCGGCGGGCTTTTTTATCTCTACTCATTCAAAGAAATCGATAGCAGCACACGCCTGATATAGAAGCGCTGGCTCCCAATTCAAGCGATATTTTCAGCGCCTGTCCACCAGCGCGTGGGCAATCGTGCCCAGATCCACATATTCAAGTTCGCTGCCTATCGGCACGCCACGCGCCAGCCGCGTGACCAGAATGCCGCGCGACTTGAGCGCCTCGCTGACAGCATGGGCCGTGGCCTCGCCCTCTGCCGTGAAGCTGGTGGCCAGAATCACCTCCTGCACCACGCCATCACAGGCACGCTCCAGCAACTGCTTCATGCCGATTTCCTTGGGGCCCACGCCGTCGAGCGGGGACAGCCGCCCCATCAGCACATAGTAATAGCCCTGATAGGCCCCCGTGCGCTCCATCGCAGCCAGATCGGCCGGAGCCTCGACCACGCACAACCGAGCCCCGTCGCGCCCGGCGTCATCACAGATGCTGCAGATAGCACCTTCGGTAAACGTATGGCAGCGCTCGCAGTGATGAACAGAGTTCACCGCCGAGTCCAGCGCCCGCGCCAGCTGCAGCGCACCAGCCTGATCACGCTGCAGCAAATGAAACGCCATACGCTGCGCCGACTTGATGCCCACACCCGGCAGTCGGCGCAAGGCCTCGATCAAGGCGTCCAGAGATTGCACATCAGACACAGGCTTGTCCTTTCAGTCACCAGAAAAAAGGCGATCTGCCACTACGCAGATCGCCATTCATTCCCCTGCCCACAACACTTGCATGCCCTAAGTCGGGGAAGCGGCACTGCCGCTCAGGGGGAAATCCGTCAGAACGGGAACTTCATCCCGCCGGGCAGGCCGGGCATACCGGCAGTGATCTTGCCCATCTTCTCGTTGGAAGTCTCTTCGGCTTTGCGCACAGCCGCGTTGAAGGCGGCAGCCACCAGGTCTTCCAGCATGTCCTTGTCTTCGGCCAGCAGGCTGGGGTCGATGGTGATGCGCTTGACGTCATGCTTGCAGGTCATCACGACCTTGACCAGACCGGCACCGGATTCGCCTTCGACTTCGATATTGCCCAGCTCTTCCTGAGCCTTCTTCAGGTTGTCCTGCATGGCCTGAGCTTGCTTCATCAAACCGGCGAGTTGTCCTTTGTTGAACATGAGAATTCCTTCTTTTGTTGAAACGCCTTATTCAGGCTGAATAGATATGGGCTTGATGCTACCGGGCACGATTTTCGCGCCAAAGTCTCGCATCAAGGTTTGAACCTGCGGATTGCTTTTGACAATGTCCTCGGCCAGCAACTGGCTGGCTTTTCTTTCCAGGGCCAGTCGGCGGGCGGGACTATCCGTCACGGGCCCCTGCTCGACCTGCAATTGTCGCGCATGACCGGCCGCTTCCAGCGCAGCACGCAGACGATCACGTGTGCCAGCCTGATTGAGCGAGTTGGACTCCACGCGCAGCCGCCACAGATCGCCGTCACGGCCCAGAAGTTGAGACTGCAGCGCCAGCTGCCGCGCCACGGCCACCACGGCTTCGCTCTGCAGCAACTGCTGCACCACGCCAAACCACAGATCGCCCTCGGCTGTGCGTTCCACAGGGGCTGCGTCCTGGGCCGTACTGACATAGCCGCCGCTTGCGCTCTGGGCCGCCGGCTCGTCAGACTCCATGGGCGGCATGGCATGCGGGGGCTGCCCGACATCCAGGTCGGCATCATCGCCCCAGCGCCCATCGTCAGCCCAGCCCTCATCGGGCATGCCTGCCCAGGCCGCCTCGCTGGCATCCTGCTCTTCGGGAGCATCAGCCATATCGCTGCCCTCTGCACTCTCGGACGCATCGTCGACAGGCGTCTGGTCTGCCTCGGCGACGGCCTCCTGATCCTCAGCAGGCATGTTTTGCCGAACCGCAGCAGGCTCAGGCGTCACTGCAGGAGCAGGCAAGCGGGTCGACTCCGGCACTGCCTGCATCACCGGCCTTGCGACGGAATACGCTGCTGAATCCGAGCGATCGGCAACAACTTGAATATGTTCTGGCTCGGCCATGCCGGCCACTGACGCAGGCTCCTGCGCCGGTGCGGACTCCAGTGCGGATTCCACCACCGGCTGCACGGAATGAACCTTGGCCGGTGGCGCCTCCATCGCCGCTGGCGGTGAAGCCGGAGGCTGCTGAATCGGATTCGGAGCCTGGACAACAGGCCGGCTAGGCCTCAGCGCCGGAGTTTTTTTTTCAGCCGTGCCGGCTTCGGCGTTTTCAGGCTTGAAAGCCAGCAACCGCAGCAGTGCCATGGTCAGCGCAGCGTACTCATCCGGGGCCAGCCCCAGTTCGGCACGGCCGTGCAGGCAGATGCTGTAGAGCAGCTGAGTCTCGTCGCGCGGCATCAGACTGGCCAGTCGGTCTACTTCGGCAGCCTCCGGGTCGCTGGCATCCAGCGGCATATCGGGTACGGCCTGCAACACGGCCATGCGTTGCAGCACGGCGCACATTTCTTCCAGAGTCGATGCAGCAGACAGACCGTTGTGGCGCAGCTCTTCGGAGACTTCAACCACCGTACGCCCATGACCCTGCGCCAAGGCATCGATCAGGCGAAAGACATGGCTGCGATCCACGCTGCCCAGCATCTGGCGCACCGTCGCCTCCTGCAACTGCCCGCTGCCAAAGGCAATCGCCTGGTCGGTCAGGCTCAGCGCATCGCGCATGGAGCCACGCGCAGCACGCGACAGCAATCGCAGCGCCTGAGGCTCTGCCGGCACGCTTTCCTTGTCCAGCACATGGGTCAGGTGCTCCAGAACCGTCTCGGGCGCCATCGGGCGCAGATTGAACTGAAGGCAGCGCGAGAGCACAGTGACCGGCACTTTCTGCGGATCGGTCGTGGCCAGCACGAACTTCAGATACTCCGGAGGCTCTTCCAGCGTCTTGAGCATGGCGTTGAACGCGGTGTTTGTCAGCATGTGCACCTCGTCGATCATGAAGACCTTGAAGCGCCCCTGCACCGGCTTGTACACCGCCTGCTCCAGCAAGCTCTGCACCTCATCCACACCCCGGTTGGACGCAGCATCCAGCTCGGTGTAGTCGGGGAAACGCCCGCTATCGATTTCCGTGCATGCTGCGCAAACCCCGCAAGGGGTTGCGGTGATTCCACCGTTACCGTCCAGGCCCTGGCAATTCAGGGACTTGGCCAGAATGCGCGACACCGTGGTCTTGCCCACGCCACGTGTGCCCGTGAACAGATAGGCATGGTGCAGACGCTGCTGGGTCAACGCATTGGTCAGAGCCTGAACCACGTGCTCCTGCCCCACCATTTCGGTGAAGGTACGAGGCCGGTATTTGCGAGCAAGCACTAAATAAGACATAGCCTCTGATTCTACGGGGCCGGGGCATGCCAACAAGCCTGCTCCTGGAATCTCATTTCACAGCTCGCGGAGCTGTGTCGGTTTTGCATCTATAATCGAATGTGACGGGCCTCCTCGCATGGGGAAGCAGCCAACCGGGTCAGGTGGGGAACCAAGCAGCCCTAACTGTGGATACAGTGCCGAGATCAGGCTCGTCACCTTTCGATGGAACCCTCTTTACAGACAAGAGGCTGTCTTCCGAGAAAGGCAATTCCTCACATGAACAACAAATGCTGCAGTGCTTCTCCCGGGAAAAGTACAGGAAAAGTGTTTCGTGCTGACGTCATGCCCTGGGTCTCAAATCGACCCCGGGGGCGGTGCCGTCCCGATCAGAACCGAATCTGAACCCTTCATTGCATCAGGATCTCCCGCAGGCCGTTGGCAGACAAGAGCGGCAACCAAGAGGCCAAGAGATCAGATGCAAAAAAGGCCGCAGTCGCGGCCTTTTTGTCCCTACTGGATTGAAATGACGCCGCACGGTGACGCCATGAAAATTCAAACCGGAACGCCCACCAGATCATGCCCCTGCGTGCCCACGATGCGCACGCTGATCAGCTCGCCCACCTTGTAGGTCTTGCTGGCCTTCTCGGGCGGCTGGATGTGAACCACACCATCGATCTCGGGAGCATCGGCATAAGTCCGGCCCACACCGCCCTTTTTACCCAGGCTGACAGCCTTGTCCACCAACACCTTCATGACCTGGCCTACGCGGCGCTGCAGACGCTTGGTGGAGACCTCCTCGGCCACCTCCATGAAGCGCGCACGACGTGCTTCGCGTACTTCTTCAGGCAGCATGCCGGGAAGTTCGTTGGCGGTGGCGCCTTCGACGGGGCTGTAGGCAAAGCAGCCGGCACGGTCGATCTCGGCTTCGCGAATGAAGTCCAGCAGATGCTCGAACTCCTCCTCGGTCTCGCCGGGAAAGCCGGCAATGAAGGTGGAACGAATCACCAGCTCGGGGCAGATCTTGCGCCACTCGCGGATACGGTCCAGGTTCTTTTCGCCCGATGCGGGTCGCTTCATGCGCTTGAGCACATCGGGGTGGCTGTGCTGCAAGGGCACATCCAGGTAAGGCAGGATCTTGCCCTCGGCCATCAAGGGCAGGACCGCATCCACGGTGGGATAGGGGTAGACATAGTGCAGACGCACCCAGGCACCGTGCTGCTGCGCCAGCTTGCCCAGCTCGTCGGCCAGCTCCAGCATGCGGGTCTTGACGGGCTTGCCGTCCCAGAAACCGGTGCGGTACTTCACATCCACACCATAGGCCGAGGTATCCTGGCTGATCACCAACAGCTCTTTCACGCCCCCTTCGAACAACGCCTTGGCTTCCTTGAGCACATCGCCGATCGGACGCGAAACCAGATCGCCGCGCATGCTGGGAATGATGCAAAAGGTGCAGCGATGGTTGCAGCCCTCGGAAATCTTCAGATAGGCATAGTGCTTGGGCGTGAGCTTGATGCCAGCATCGCCAAAGCTGCCAGGCACCAGGTCCACGAACGGGTCATGCGGCTTGGGCAGGTGGGTGTGCACGGCGTCCATCACCTCTTGGGTAGCATGGGGGCCGGTGACGGCCAGCACACTGGGGTGCACTTCGGCCACCATGGTGGAGCCGCCCTCTTTGCCAGCCTTGGCACCCAGGCAACCGGTCACGATCACCTTGCCGTTAGCTGCCAGAGCTTCGCCAATGGTGTCCAGGCTTTCCTTGACGGCATCGTCAATGAAGCCACAGGTGTTGACGATGACCAAATCCGCGCCTTCAAAGGTCTTGGAAGTCTGGTAACCCTCGGCGCTGAGCTGCGTGAGAATCAGCTCGCTATCAGTCAAGGCCTTGGGGCACCCGAGTGATACCATACCTATACGGGGAATTTGATCTTTCTGGGAGATGGCTTCAGTCATGGGGGATTCTGCAAAAAATGGTTTGGTGTATAGCTATCTGCGGTTCTCTGATCCAAAGCAATCGGCAGGAGGCAGCACAGACCGACAGCTTGCATATGCTGCCAAGTGGGCTGCCGAGCACGACCTAAAACTTGATACCCATCTATCGTTAAGGGACGAGGGTCTTTCTGCCTACCATCAACAGCACATCAAATCAGGCGCTCTGGGCGTTTTCCTGCGTGCTGTCGAAGAAGGGCGTGTTCCCTTTGGCTCAGTACTCATTGTTGAGGGCTTGGACCGCCTATCTCGCGCTGAACCCATCCAGGCACAGGCGCAACTAGCCCAGATTGTAAATGCGGGCATCACAGTGGTCACCGCTAGCGACGGGAAGACCTACAGCCGGCAGCGGCTCAAAGACAACCCGATGGACCTTGTCTATAGCCTGCTGGTGATGATTCGCGCTCACGAAGAGTCGGACACCAAGAGCAAGCGGGTCAAGGCCAGCGTCCGCCGTCTCTGCGAAAAATGGATTGATGGTTCCTACCGCGGCCGCGTCGAACAGGGCCACGACCCTGCCTGGCTGACCCGCAATGACGCCGACGGCTGGGACTTCAAGCCCGAGACGGTCAAGGCCATCCTGCGCACGATCGAGATGTATAAGCAAGGCCTGGGCGGCAAGCGCATTATTGAAAAGCTCAATGCCGAGGGCCTGCGCATCTACCCAACGAGCAAGGAAAACCAGACGCTGCAGGTCTACCGCGTCACCAAAATGCCCCAACTGGCCGGGCACAAGCCCATCAGCGTGGATGGCGACGAGTACCTGCTCAAAGGCTATTACCCACCACTGCTGTCGGAGCTCGAATGGGAAGACCTGCAACGGGTTGTCAAGAGTTCTGGACGCCGCAGGGTGAAGGGGGATCTGCCCCACGTAATCACCGGCATAGGCATCACGTTCTGCGGGTACTGCGGGCACCCCATGGCCGGGCAGCACCTGGCCAGCAAGAAGCGGCTGTCTGACGGCCGCATTCGGGATGGCTACAGGCGCCTGCTGTGCTCGGCCGCTGCCACCTTCAGTGCGGTGTGCCCGGTTCGCGGCTCAACCTCGGTTGCCCCCATCGAGCGCGCAATCATGTCTTACTGCTCCGACATGATGAATCTGCAAGGCTTGTTTGAAGCGGACACCAGCTCTGAAAGCCGCAAGGAGCTTCTGAAGGCACAAAAGAATGTCGAGGCGATAAAGGCCCAGCTCGACAAGCTGACGGACGCAATGCTTGCCTCGGCTGATGAAGGAATACCACTCACATTTGCCCGCCGCGCCCGCCAGCTCGAAGAGGATCTGGCAGTCGCAGAGAAATCTCTGACAGCCCAAGAGCGCGATATCGCCATGCTCGCCCGCCGCGATATATCTGGTGCTGATGAGAAATGGCGGGCACTCGCTGCCGGCGTGGAAGCCCAGGACATAGAGACACGACTGCAAGCGCGCCAGCTTGTAGCGGACACCTTCAGCCGCATATCGGTCTACCACCACGGCCTTCGCCCCAATCACACACCAAAGTCCCGCGACTACTACATTGACCTGATGCTGGTCGCCAAAGGCGGCAGCTCCAGATGGCTTCGCATTGACCGGGATGGCAACTGGGTACATGGCGAAAACTACGAAGCTGCTGACTAATCCATCAGCGCCGACACCACAAAGGCCCCGTGCGCTGGCAGCAGGGGCTTTCAATATTCGCCAAGAAAAGGCGGCTATATACTGTATGCATGTACAGTCATCGTCTACTGAGCGGCATGCCCGTCCAACTCACTGCCACCCCAGTTGTCTTGCCGCTGGCTGATTGCAGCGTGCGCGCAGGCTTTCCCTCACCAGCAGAGGACTTCTCGGGCAAGCGATTGGACATTACCGAGCTGCTTGTCGAGCATCCACAGGCCACATTCCTACTGCGCGTGGCAGGGCCATCCATGCGCGAGTACGGCATTGATGATGGCGACATTATCGTGGTCGACCGGGCACTGCGCGCACGCCATGGCAGCATCGTCGTGGCCGTCCTTGACAATGACTTCACCGTCAAGGTCCTGCACAACGCTGGTGGCTGCTTCAAGCTCAGGGCCGGCAATCCCACCTATCCCGACATCGTCCCCAAAGAGAACCAAGAGCTGGAAATCTGGGGCGTGGTCAAGTCCTGCATCAAACGCTTTGCATGAGCATGTATGTTCGCGCTCATCGACGGCAACAACTTCTATGTCAGCTGCGAGCGGGCTTTCAGGCCTGCGCTGCAGGGCATCCCCGTTGTCGTCCTGAGCAATAACGACGGCTGCGCCATCTCACGCTCCGACGAGGCCAAGGCCCTGGGCGTGAAGATGGGGCAGCCGTTTTTTCAATTGCGCGATCTGGTCGAGCACAAGGGCCTGGTTTGCCTCTCTCCGAATTTTGAGCTGTACGGCGACATGAGCGACCGCATGATGTCGCTCGCTGCCGGCCTGGGCCCCACTCAGGAAATTTATAGCATCGATGAATCATTCATCGGGGATCTGGACGGCGTGCGGGATCTGACGCGCCGCGCCTTTGCCATTCGCACACGCATCCTCAGATGGACAGGCATCCCCACATGCGTGGGCCTGGCCCCCACCAAGACCCTGGCCAAGCTCTGCAACCATGTCGCCAAGGACTCGGAGCGCAAGCCGGGCAGCTATCCTGCCGAGCTGCAGCGGGTCTGCAACTGGGCCGAGCTGTCCGAACAGCAACGCACCGACATTCTCGGCCGCACCGCCGCCGGCGAGGTCTGGGGCGTGGGCCGGCGCATCTCTGCCCAGCTGGCCGAGCAAGGCGTGCTGACTGCGCTTGACCTGGCCAGGCTGCCCGCCCATGCCGCGCGCGATGGCTGGAGCGTGGTGCTCGAGCGCACCGTGCGCGAGCTGCAAGGCGTGAGCTGCATGAGCTTGGAGACGGCCCCTGCCGCCAAAAAGCAGATTGCATGCACCCGCAGCTTCGGCCACCCCATCACCACCCTGCCCCCATTGATTGAAGCAGTGAGCGAATTTGCAACCAGGGCCGCAGAAAAGCTGCGCGCTGGCGGTTTGCGCGCTGGCGCCCTGCATGTTTTCGCACACACATCGCCATTCAGACCAGGCCGCAGGTTCTACGAAACGGCAGTGATTCAACTCCAGCCGCCCTCATCCGACACCAAGGCGCTTGTGAATGCGGCCGTGCGCGGCTTGCGATCGATCTACCAGCCCGGCTATCAGCTCTCCAAGGCCGGCGTCATGCTGCAAGACCTGTGCCCTGCAGAAGTGCAGCAAGGCGACCTGCTTTTCGAGGAACCCAGCCGCGATCAAAGCAAGCTGATGGAAGCCATGGACAAGGTCAACAAGCGCTTCGGCAAGGGCACAGTGCATGTCGCCAGCACCGGCGTGCCCGAGCAGGATGAAAGCGGCTGGCGCATGCGCCAAGAGCGTCGCACACCGCGCTACACCACCAAGATTGACGACATACCGATTGCGAGGGCCTGATGAGACGAACCGATGCAAAACAGGCCATTCTGGGCCACTGGGTCAACTGGCAAGAAAGGCTGGCCGAGGCCGACATACACCCGCACCCCGGAACCGCCATGCACCTTTTCTATGAGTTCCTGCAGGCCAAGCACCCCACCTGCCTGGACTTCGCCAGCCACTCCCCCTATCTGCAAATGCGGCAGTGGCTGGCAGAGGATTGCGAGCCATAAAGCAAGCGGGTTCATTTACTTTATTCTTCCTTCATTGACGGTCAGAGCATCGGCTAAGGTGCCGCGACTAAATGAGATAGCGCGACTGAACGTGCGCTCAATCGCCCTTGCTGCGCACTTGAACACCAACAAGCAAAAGATAAACTGGTTGACAAATCTCAAGCATGCGCATCAAGGCCTTAGCAACTATGAACTGCGATCTTGACCCATTCATAAAGCAGAAGGAGTAAAAAGTTGACAACAACACCTGCCACGACATGCATCTATTGCAATGAATACAAAAAATTCACTGACGAGCATATATTCCCAGCAGGTATGGGAGGGGATGACAAAGATTACTTGTTGAAAAATTTAGTTTGCTGTGACTGTAATACACAAGTTTTTTCTCCGTTAGAAGCGCAATTAATGCGAAACTCCCCATTCGCAATGGGGAGGCTACAGTTTCAGCCAACTGGACGCACAAGAGGAAACAAAGCAAAACCACCTGAATTTAATCCATCAAGATGCGTGGTTGTTGACGATAACGGAGTGATATCAGAGGCACATATAACTGCAGGTTTTAAGACTTTGATACTACCTCAGCTTCAAATATTCAATAACAATATTGAAATTGGAGGTAGCAATAACCATGAAATTAATTCATTTATAAATGAATTAAAAATTTCCCTTGGAAGCTCAGTATCTGTTATTGTTAAGAGATCAAATGAAATCGATATCTATTATGAAGTGTCAAAGTACGAATGGAACGGTCACGATTATATTAAGACGAACGATGATGTATATCCAAAACCACCAAAGGGAATCTGGTTTGAAAACTTAGGCAACAACCAAGATTTGAATGATGGCCATCCTAGATTATTTAAACGGCTAAAGGGACAGATTGTAATAAAGCTATCAAGAACAGCAGAAATTTCTGATTTCCTTTCTAAAGTAAGGCGCACTCTACCGCAAATCTCAGAAGACTCACAGCGCAAAGAGAAGGAGCTTAAAAATCCATTAGTTAATGTCGGAATGAAAGTGGAGATAACTAAGGTCTTCCGAGCAATAGCAAAAATAGGCGTCAATTTTGCATGCCACGAATATGGTGACAATACAGTTCGCCAAGCTTCATTCAGAACAATTAAAGAATATATATTAAGAGGTGTTGGAGATTCACCAGTTATTGATATACCTGAGATAAAAGAACTACTATCACAAGAAAAACGAAAAATACATTTAGCAATTTTGTATCCGCAAATCATTGGGTCACAAAATTTTCTTTTATTTATACTTCAGATATATGGCGGTGGTGTCTTATTAATAAACCTTACCAATGATTTTCAACAATCATTAATTTTTGAGCCTGTAGTTTATGAGATTGATTATTCAAACAACAAAGTTAATCGTAGCCTATTACATGAGTATCTGCATACTCTGATAAATCAAAGTCATTAGATTTTTTCTTACGCTTATTATTAAATTTGAATCACTGAATTATTCCCAGAAGCGCTCTATCAGCGACAACCTGCCCATGTAACAGCTTTACTTGGGCGTCTCGGCGCTCGACCAGTCCGACAAGCTGGCCAACCACGCCCGCGCTTTCTGCAGCAATGGCTGCGAGTCGCTGGTGCTGATCTGCGAGATCTCGGCAGGCAGCGGCATCACCGGCAAGTTGGGCGTTGCGGGTGGCAGCGGCACTGATGTCGTGCTGCAGGCCTGCAATGCGGGCAGCATCAGCAGTGCGGCCAGCCTCCAGGCGGGCCATTTCTTGCGTGTAGTCATGGGTGTTTTCCTGTTGGGCGGTGCCGTGCTCCACTAAGGCCTCCGCTTTATTTTCTGTATCTGCTTGCGCCTGCTGAGCCTGCGCCACAGCCGCTTTTGCATGTGAAGTCTCGACCTTGGCCAGCCGCTGAGTCTGTGCAGCCAGCAGTAAGGCAAGAGCCAAGGCCAGCCACGGCCAGATGCGGGACGCGCCTGTCATGCCAGCCCCCGCTCGCACAGTTGCCGCTCGGCCGCGCGGCGCTTGACCAGGCCGGGCAGCTGCTTGCCGCCGGCGTAGGTCCAGCGGCTCAGCTCGGCACAGGCGCCATCCATATCGCCGGCATTGGCCTTGCGTACCAAGGTACTGCGGCAGAAGGCGTCATCCCCCACATTGAAGGCGAAGCTCAGGAAGGCCGCACGCTGGGCATCCGTCAGCGGCGCACGAACGCAGCTCAGGGCGTCGGCATGCTTGGCCAAGTCCTTGTAAAGCATCTCCTCGCACTGCTCACGGGTGAACGTCTGGCCATCGCGCAGCTCGGGACCGGTATGCCCCGTGCAACTGGTCAACACGTTGACCGGGTCGCGGTAGCTGCGCAGCACAGTGCCCTCGTACTTCTGCACCAGGGGCACGGCCAGGGCCACGGCTGCGCCGCCAATGGCCGCAATAAGTCTTTCTTTCCAGCTCATCGGCTTGTCACTCCTTTGATTGCAGTCCAGAAGCCCACACAGGCACCGCCCAGCATGACGATGGCTGCCAGAGGCTTGGCTACCTTGCCCACCCAATTCAGCACCTTGAAAGCGCCCTTCATGGCGGTGAAAAACTCCAGCATTTCCGCCAGTTGCTGCTTGAGCTCCTGCAGCTCCTGACGCTCCTCATGAAGGCCCTGCGCTAAGGCTTTCAGATCGCGCTCGATGGTTGCCATACGCTCACTCCCTTCATCCAACCGTTCTTTAATCTGCTCATGCTCCAGCACGGGCAGTTCATCGATTAGCTCCTCCATCAGCCCCTCCTATGGCTTGGTTGTAATGAACAGCAGCAGGCAAAACAGAGCCGGTGCCAGTGCATCCAGGCCACTGGCCCAGTTCCAGACCCTGGGGTCAAACCCACCCCACCAGGGCATGCCCTCACGATGGCCGGCCGCAAACGTCTGAATCCAGCGGTATTCCGCCTGGGTGTGCTCGCGGGCCAGCCACCAGCTGCAGGCCAGCGCGCCACCCAACCACCAGTTACCCAGCACCAGGCCGACCAGGGCCTGGGCCAGCATGGCGATCAGCGCGTGAATCAAAGGTGTCCAGTCCATGGCTACAGCTCCAGCGCGTGCGCGTAGATAAAGAGCTCGTCCACCTGCTGGGCGCTGAGCTCGAGTTGCTCGGCCGCCCACAGCACCGTAGGGCTGGCGCGCTTCCAGTTCAGCACCTCGTTCATCGCGGCATCGAGCATGGTCTGCTGCTCAGCATCCGTGAGCGACTCGCGCAGCTGCTGCAGGCGATCCCAGAGAGACACGCCCTGCCCATCCACCTGCTGCATCAGGGCCAGCTTGGCTTGCCAGCGCGCGACTTCGGCTGGCACTCGCGGTGGCGATACATCGCCACTACCCGCAAACACCCTGTCAGGCGTTGAAGGCGCCGGGATCTCATAGGCAGCCAAGGCGGATACGGGTGCGCTCAAGTTGACATGCCACCCAGGTATGAGCGCCATCTCCGGGATGGACCCCTCCGGAGTCTCAATCACTGTGCCTGTGGGCCGCTGAATCCTCCCAACGACATCGACTGCCACATCCTCTATATAGGAAGGCCATGCGTTTTCAACGATCCAGGGTGCGAGAGCGAGGCGAGCAGCCGCCTCGCTGGCAAATTGCAGGTACATCATGCTGTGAGCCTTTTGAGCTGAGAATTGCTAAGTGCCTGGTTGTAAAAAGCAAGACTTCTAATGCGAGAGCTCACGGATGCGATGGGATTTGTCTTTCTATATGTACCAAGAGAAAGCTCTGGATAAGCCCCAACAGAAACAGAAGCATCTGCTTTTAAAGGCTCTGCCCCACTTGAAGTCACGCTAAGGCTATTTGGAGTCACGGCAAGCGCACAGCGTAAAAAGCTTCCGACGGCTAGGTTTTGAAGGGCAATATTTTTTGTGTTTTCTTCATTAAACTTATAACTGAAATAGATATTCCGCGCTCCAGAGCACATAAATCTAAATCGCTTATTTTCTTCCGCATAAACAGATATTCCGAATGTGCCGTCCGACGCTGGCCCCCCAACGAGTGCCGCCTCTTGGACAACACTAAAGTTGGTGGCAAGCGGTGCCGCACCCGTGAAACTAACAATATCTGCTGCGCGAGTAGCTGCCGCTGTCGTCGTTGGTATGAATGAAGTGGGGAAGGCTCCCTTTTCTAGCTGAGGGAGACTGACTTCAACATCCCCCACTGTTGAGACAACAACACCGACTCCGAAGCGTACTGAAAGAGTGCCAGCCGTTGTCACGTCCAACAGCATTGACACCTTCTTTTTGCCGGTGCCAACAGAAGTGCCAGAAGCGATCTCAACACCGTCAACAAAGTAGCGAGCCGTGAACACCGCAGTTCCAGCCGATGCACCCAGGAAGTTTCCAACGGATGAGGCCACATAGAAATTGCATGGCAGATGGAAAACGTACTGACCGACATCCATCGGAGTATTCAACTGCGTGAGGAAATGTCTTGCTGGAGTCGCTGTTGTCAGCCGCAGTGACGTGTAGATACCTGCAGAAATGACCTCTGTGCTGCCATTGCCAACCGAGAATGGGAAGTTTGTGGGAGCAGTCCCTGGAGCCCCCGAAGTCGCTCCCGCAAACACCGAGTTGAGCAATATGTTGGTGCGAGCTTCCTCCACCAACAAACCCAGGCACTTGCCTGTTTCTGGATCGTAGTCGACACGCGGCACATTGTTCGCAACTGTGCGCAGTACTCCATCAGGGCCGTAGCACGTTGCGGTGCTAGCCCGCGTGCAGCTGATGCGCGGATCCACTCGGCCACTGTTGGCAAAGTCCAGCAGCAGGCTGGGCCGGATGCCTGGAAAATCAGTGATTGTTGTCATGCATAGGTCTCCGAAATGCTGCGCACCACGCCATCCAGGCCGTGGTAACGCTTGATGAGCTGGGTGTCGCTGACGCGCTCATGCCACACATCACCAGGCTGGCTATTGCGCGCGTTGCGGTACACCTGCAGCACCCCGACAACATCCTGAAAGGCCAGGGCACCCAGGTTCTGATTGACGGGCACCTGGTCAGGACCAGATCCCAAGGATGTCAACGCAAGGCATGCGGCCGCCAAGTTATTGATGGCCGTCTGGGTAGCGGTACCGATCGGCAGCTTGTCCACAAACACACCACTCGGTGTGCCATCAGCTGCAATCTGCAACCGCACCACCCCATTGGTGATGAGTTGCAGGATGTCTGCGCCGGGGAAGTTGAGACCGGTGTTTTCGTCGGCTGCGCCGCGCAGACTGGGCGCCGCCGCCGTGCCTGCAGCGAACTTGCCGGCCCCGGCTCCATCGCGCACCGCCTGATAGCTATTGACCAGTGCAGCCGCCTGCGCGGCTAGGTCGCGCAAATAGCCTTGGGTGGGCATGATTGCGTAGGCTTGGACCGTGGCCGTGCTGCCTTTGTAGTTCGGGCTGATGCGCAAGCTGGTGCCGCTGACGATGGACGTGATCTCATAGACCTGCGCGTCCGGCCCCAGGAAGGTTTCGCCAACCGCTGCACCATCCACCCATGAGGTGCCTGTGCCGGTGATGACGTTGCTGTTGTTGGTCACCGCGACGGTGCCAGTTCTGTACCAGGCCATTTCTGCTCCTTATGGATTGGTGCTTGTCGGAATGGGTACGGCGTTACCGTCCACGATGAGGTGAGTGGCATCCGACACGTCGATGCCAACCGGGACACAGATCACACCAGGGGGCGTAATCTCCGCCACGACGGATTCGGGACACTCAAGGATCTGAAAAATGGCGGTCTCGCCAGCTCGGTGCATTGCGTAGCGCATTGGTGTTACCTCTTGTGGAGCGTTGCTTGCAAGAACACATTGGCTGATGGGGTCTGACTTCCTGCGCTCAGCCGAAGCTCAATGGAGCGGCCGGCCCCGTTTCCAGAAAACGCGAAAGCGAAAGCACCATTGCCTGGATAGTTGAGGCTGCCAATAACGATGCTTTGAACGGCTCCGCCATCCACATAGAGCGTCAAATACACGGCCTCATCACGAAAATTGATGAAGTTGAAGGACCCGCCGTAATGAACGACGCATGTCATCGCGCCGTCGAACGCAGGCACCCACAAAGCCGTGTATGTGGACGCGGACTGGGCGAACAACGGCACTGCAGCCGCGTTGTCCTCCAGGTTCCCGGTAGTGATGACCTTTTGCGCAGTGAGCGTGCCGCTAAAGGTGCCCGATGCGCCGGAAAGGTTGCCGGAGAAGGTCGCGTTTCCGTTCTCGATGCGCAGTCCTGGCGCATAGATGTTGCCGCTGCTCTGGATCTCGATGTATCTGCCGTTATTGGCATTGCCCAACAAGATGCCATTCGGACCAATGTGAAAGCCACTCTGCCCCGCCGGCGGCCACACATAGCCCCAGAAGCCACCCGCGTTCAGACCATTGCCATTGATGGTGATGCCCCCAATCGTTCCCGCAGTGCTGTAGATCGTGCCGCGCACGGTGACGCCCGAGAATTCGGCCATCCCATCCGGGCGCAATATCCAGCCGCTGGAGCCGGCCACGTAGTTGCTTGACTTCAAGCTGCCGCCGATCACGCCATTGCCGGCGGTGAGCTGGCTGGCACTGATGGCCGTGGCCTGTATCTTGTCGGCCAGCAAGGTGCCGAAGCGCCCGAAGAGCACCGTCACGTTGTTGATGTAGGCGGCATCCATATAGACGCCCGCAGGCACCACCACCCCGTTGATGGTTTGCGCCGTGGTCTGCACCGAGAACGGCTTGACGTTGGACACGCCGGCCGGCGAGCCGCTAGGCGCCGCAATCCAGAACGAATTGGCCATAACACCAAAGTCGATAGTTGGGCCGGCAGTGCCATTAGAGGTACCCGATAGCGCAAATCCGCCGACCACCTGCTGACCGCCTTGCGACAGCTGCATACGCACGGAGTACAGCGCACCGAGGTGGCCGGTCTCGTTGGCCCGCACCGACTGCTCAGCCTGGATGGCTGCCACTGCGTTATTGGCCGTGGATTGTGCCGTGGCTGCTGCAGCCGCAGCATCCGTGGCCACCTTGTCCGTCGCAACGATCCAGGCCGTGCCGCTCCATCGCTTGGGCGTGTTGGCGCCACCAGCGGTGTCGATCCAGAGGTTTTGCGCCAACCTATCTGCTGCAGCCGGCTGCGAGCTGCCAAATATCACCTTGCCCTTGCCCCCGGCGGCATCGCTGGCGGCCTGAGCCGCCTGCATGGCCGCTGTGTGGTTGCTACCAACGGTTGCCTGCAATTGCTGACGCTGTTCCGCTTCTGCCAAGACAGCACTCGCTCGAGTCACTGCCTCCTGCTCGATGTCTGCAGCCAGACTCTGCTGCCCACGCTGCGTCTCGGCTGCCAGCTGTTGACGGGAGAGCGCTTCAGCAGAAATGGCGTCCGCGCGGGTCTTGGACTCTTGGGTCAGTGCCGCACCCTGCGCGCCGACAACGGCCGCCAGTTCAAGGCGCTGCTGGGCTTCAGCCGCCAAGCCGTCTGCAATGGCCGCGCTAAGCTGGTTGCGAGCGAACGCTAACGCATCGGCAGCCTGTTCGCGGTTGCGCTCACCCGAAAGAATGTCTCGAAGCAGCGCCTCGGCAGTCTTTTCTGCATCGCGCTCAGCACGGCTGGCCGCTGTGACCGTAGCCGTGATCGCAGGCACATCCAGGGCGCTGAGTGTCAGCTCGGCGCTGCCCATGCGCTGTTGCAAGGCATCCTGATCGGCTTGGTATTCGGCCCGCGTGACCCGCAGGGCGATCTGACCGCCGAGTGCATCCAGATTGCTCTCGGCCGTGGTCAACCGCACCAATGCCCCCTGCAGCTCCAGTGCATCAGCCTTTTGCGTCAGCCGACCGTTGATGCTGTCGAGCTCCTGCGTCACAGTGATCAGGCGCGCATCGATCCCCTCATAGAGAAGCAGATCCGCAGGCGACAGCACAGCCTCTGCGATCTTGCCGTCCACGTAAGCCGTGCTGGCTTTAAGCAGCATCTGGCCCTGCACCGCATCGAGCAGAATCTGCAGCGTGGTCACATGCTCATTCGTCTGCTCCAGGCCGTAGATCTTGACCTGGCCAGTGGCCGGATCGACATACACACCGGCGTCGGTGATGCGCTCGAGTGCCTTGTCCGCTGCCAGCGCCGCCTCGAGAAGACCCTCGGCCATCTGGTTGATGTTGCCGCGCACGGACTGATTGAGAGCATCCTGCTGCTGGGCGGCCGTGACCAGGCTACGCCCGAGCGGGCCGTTGTCCTTGTCCAGCAGATCGATGCGCTGGCCCAGGCTATTGGCCAACCACGATTCAGAAATGTGACCGCCCAGCGCCTCTTGCACCTTCTGCAGGTCCTGGCCAGTCTCCACCACCACGGGACCGGTCGGCAGGTCGGACAGCACGCCATCAACGGACTGGTGCTTGGCCCAGATGCTCCAGGTGGTAGCCGGGTCGCTGGCAAAGGAGGCAGGCCCGCCAAAAGCCTCGGCCACCTGGCGCGCTGCAGAGAACTGCGCCCCGGCACCCTCGGCCGCATAGATGATGGTGCGGGCATGGCCGTGGCCCTGGGTGTAGCTCGCTACATCCCAGGTGACCTGCACGCTGGTGAACATGCCCATCGCAGCAAGGCCCGTCACCTGTGGTGGTGGCGTCAGATCCGGCTGCTGGATCTGGTCAAAGCTCTGGTCCAGGGTGATAGCAAAGCGCACGATGCCGTTGGCCAGTTGCCCAGCGGTATCGATGGCTCGCAGACCAAAGGTCCATAGGCCGGCCTGCGGCTTGGTCGTCTCGAACTGGGCCGTGTAGATGTCGCCTGCCTCGCCCAGGGGCTGCATGTCATCCCACATGTCCACACTGAGCGAAATATCGCCGGGCAGGTAGCGGATCTGCACTCCTGCGAATGCCGCAGGCTTGTCGCTGGCGTACAACCAGGCGAAGCGGCGCAGACCACCGGCAACCTGCTGGACCACAAACGTGCCGGGGTTGCGCGGGGGCAGCTGCGTCATCGTCGTGATGTAGAGCAGCGTGGCCGACTGCCCTGCCTGGCCGCTCGCATTGAATGGGCGCACGACAATCAACCACTCCCCGGCTCCATCGATGCGGAAGGTGCTGCGCGCGCCCTGGGCGTTGCCGTCCACTAGGCGCAGCTCGGACCCGTCACGGCCTGCCCATACCTGGGCGTGGTCGCAATCGCCCTCCACATCCCAGACGCAGGACAGCTCATACCACTCGGTATCTCCCTGCAGGTTGACTTTTTCGGACACGCGCAGGTTTTTAACGGCGGGGCGGCCCAGTTGGGGAATGCTGCTCTGGTTGGGCGCCGGCACATAGGTGCCGTTGAGCACGTAGTCCCAGAACTCAGGCCCTTCGGGCACGGCCGTGATGCGCGCCCCCTTCAGATCCGACTCGGGATCGATGCCAGTCACGCGCACGCGATAGCCGGGCGTGGCCTTGAAGTCGTAGCACCACAGGGTGTCGTGTGCTGGGTTGCCGATACCTTCGCCGGGGAAGTCCAGATCTGCGGGCCACTCGCCCACGAGGGTGACAACATCCGACTCGGCCGCCAGCGGCTGCACGGGCCACACGCGGTAGTCGCGTGCACCAGGCACACGCAGGCCGATGTAGGCAGAGGCCAGGGCCGGCACCGGTTCATCGAGGGTTAGCTGCACCTGGGCGCCGATGCGCTTGGCTTCCATCACCCGGCCGCCAAAGCCCCATTGCGTCAGGTCGTGGGAGACCGACAGCACCGACAGCCGGCGATAGTCCAGATGCTCGATGTCTGCCGTGTAATGCACGGTCTTGTACTGGTACAGGCTTTGGGCCAGGTGGTAACGCGCCATGACAGCGGCATGGGCCTCGCTGGTGATGCCCTCGCCCGTCACGCGGGCCGGGCTCAGCATGGTGGTCACGCCGGGCGCCATCACGCGCAGGGTCGTCATCTCCCAGGTGTCGCGGTTCAGCCATTGGTACTCAATGCCATCTGCAGCATTGCTCAGCGCGTAATCCACGCTGAAACCACCCTTGAGCATGTTGGCCATGTTGACCACGGCGCTGTTGGGCTGGCCATTGGACACAAAAACGGCGGTGGGCCGGCTGCCATCGGTCCAGGCGAATTCGCCCATGCCGGCCAGAGCAACCTCTTCGCAGAATGCGCCCAGCGACATGGAGGGAGTGATCCACTTGTCGTAGGTATAGCCGCGCGCCGCGCAGTGCAGCATGAAAGCCTTCAGGCCTTCGATGTCGATCTGCTCGTCGGACAGGCCAAAGCCGAACTGCAAAACGCGCTGCCCCTGCGGGTTGACGGTCCAGATGCCCCGCAGCGTTTGAAGCAGGATGGCGCCAGGGTTGGACAGGCCATCAGCACGCGTGGTGGCCGTGGCCCAGCCAGTGCCTGTCCAGATCGGCATGGGCTTGGCGCGGTAGGTGGCGCGCACCTGGTCCAGGCTGCCGCTGAGCTGACCGGAGGCACGGATCTTGATGCCGATACGGCCCCACTGGCTGTAATCCGTTGCGTCGGCCTGCACGCTCTTGAGCGACACCCAGGAGAACTTGCAGGCATCGCCAGAGCCGCCATCGTTCCAGCGCGGAACGCCCAGCTTGGCACGCACCTCATACTGGCCGGGCGCCACATCAAATGAGAAGGTGCGGCGCAGGACATCCGTGCTGGCATTGGTCAGCGTGCTGCTGCTCAGCGTGGTCCAGACAGGCGTACCGACTAAACGAGCTTGAATCGTCAGGTCAACCCAGTTGGAATTGATATTGCCTTTGCCGCCTACGTCATACAACTGGCCCTCGATGTCCAGTTGCAGCACGCCGGCCCCCGCCGAGCCCGTGCGCGTGATCCAGTCACCGCCGTTGACGAACTCCGCCCCGGCCACGGCATCCACATTGCTATACAGGGGGACATTCTGGCTGGTCATGCCGGGAAATCCGTTGTAGTAGATGCTCACATCGGAATAGTTGCCGATGGGCGTATCTCCGATAGCGAGATCTGCAACGCTGTGAACGTTGATGCCGCCGAGTAGGATGGTGCTCAGGTACTGGTCATCGCCCTCGTACCAGGCATAGGACTTACTGGCCAGATCCGGCGTCACGCGCATCTCTCCCCAGAGGACGGGAATAGGCTCATACGGCCGCGCGGTGTTTCGCTGGTCGCTCAGGCTGTAGATCTGCTTCTGGGCCAGAGACTGTGCCGATGGGATCTTGGGAGCCAGTACTTTGTTGATCAACACCGAGCCGGCCATGAACATGCCAAGCCCAATGGCGCCGGCCACCCCGGCGCTGACTCCGAATGACCCCGCAATCCACCCCGCTCCAGCCCCCATCGTGAAATACGACAGCGCAGCGATGGCCACCAGTTGCAGGGCACTCTTGCGCAGCACGGCACGGCAGGCGATCAACTGCCCATGCTTGGGGAAGGTGTGCACCCACATGGCCTGGGGCACCACGGCCCCGCCGATCATCACGGTCCAGGCCCCGGAGTCGATACCGGGCACATGGCGATCGAGGAAAGACGCCAGGCTCTCTCCGGGCTGCAGATCGGCCGGCACGTTGCGCTGACCGTCCAGCGTCAGCGCATTAGGCGTGACAACCAGGCGACCCGCCGTGTCCAGCACATCGGCAGGCACCCCGCCAACGGCAGCCACAGCAGCAGACTCAGCGCGATTCACTTCCATCGGTAGTAGCCCTCAACAATCAGGCCGTAGCCTTGTAAGTCCTGCACTCGGTGAAGCACAGACGAACCCAGCTTGTGGGAGGTGTGCAGCACATGCGGTGCGTAATTGGTAAACACATAAATGCCGATATGACCGGCCTGCTCGACGTCAAAGTCACGCATCAGCACGGCATCGCCGTCCTGGGGCAGCTCCACCGCCATGCCCAGCTCAGAGCAGTAGCTGGCAATCGCGGCAGCCTGCCCATCCAGCTCGAGCGGTCGTGCCCGTTTGCCGGCTAGCACCACCTGACGCCCGAAAAGCTCGCGCTGCACCAGCAGGGCCAGGTCGGCGCAGTCCATGTGGCGCGGGCAATAGGGAATGCCGGTGAAGCGATCCAGTTGCGTGGCATCCAGCATCAGAAGACCCCCGGCAAGGTGTGAGGGTTGGCGATCTGCAGGCAGGCCGAACGGCGCATGAGCTCATCCACACTGCAGGTCGCCTGGGCAGATGCCCCGCTGATGCTCACGCTGGTCATGGGCAGCCAGTAAACGTGCTGGTGCACATCTGGCGTGTCGCGCGGCACGATGGTCAGCTTGGCCATCGTTGTGGTGCCTGGCTGACGGCGCTCCAGTTCGTCACTGACGCCGCGGCCCACGTTGTCCATGGTCAGGCGCATGCGCGGCGCCTGGCCGGAAACGTCATCAGGCAGCGTGAAGCCGAAAGGCAGACCGATATAGTCTTCGCCACGACTCACAAAGTCCTGCACGTCATTGCAGATGTACATGGACTCCGAAAAGCTGGGGTTGGACACCTCGAGGAGCTCGATATGCCCGACGTCGTCGGTGACGCGCTGGTTACGTGTGCGAAAGTCGTTCATCGCAGGTACTCCAGCACGCAAGAGCGCTTGCTCTGTGCGTATTCCGCAATAGTGGGTACCAGCTTGCCAATGGCACCATCCTTGAAGCGGCCAGTGCGAACGGTTTGGGAACGCGGATCGGTCCAGGTGAAGAAGCCGATGCGCCTGATGGTGTTGAAGTACCAGTCGTAGAAGGACTCCGCATCTGCAGCGCTGTCGAACAGCAGCGTGACGGGAACCTCTACCACCACACGGCTTTGGCCCACGCGCATCTTGGCAAGGCCTCGCTCCATATCGCTTTTGATGACGCCTGGATCGAACTCTTCGCCGGTGTCGTCCAGCAGGATGGTGAGATAGTCTGGTAGTTGCGCCATGGTCAGGCCTCCTGCAAGTTAAAGCGCTGCCGGGTAGCGCGCGCCGTAACACCGCCACCGGCCATGTCTTCAGCAACGGCATTCAGAAACAACTTGATGGCAACGCTGCCGTCTGCACGGTTTTGAGACTGGACCTGAGCCTGCACAGGGGCGCCTTGATTGATCACCTGCAAGTCAATGCGTACAGGGGAAGACTGCCCGCTGCCAGCGGGTGCAGAACCTGCCGACTGCAGTGGGGTCACATAGCCGTCGGCGCCGGCCATCATCAGGAACTGCTGATCACCGATGTTGAGCAGCTCAGGAATCTTTCTTTCATTGACCTCATAGAGGTTGCCTGCCGTCACAGGACCGCCATTGGCGCGACCGCCAGCCACCGGCCCCAGATCAACACCGCTTACCGAGCCCCATCCCGAGACCGCCATGGTCTCCGCACCAGAAGCCTGTACGCCGGCAGCCTGCATGCCTCCGCCGAAAAGACTGGTCACACCAGAGATCAGCGTGCCCAACAGACCGCTACCTTTCGTTCCGCCCAGAATGGACACCATCTGTGCCCTGAGCTGGATCCGAATCAGATCGGAGATCACCGACTGGGAATAGTCCTTGAAAGAGGTCTTGCCAGTCATGGCAAATGAAACGGCGTTGTCTTCAAAGCCGCTGTACAAGCGGTTGAAGACACCAGCAGTTTGCTCGGCCACATTGGCCGCGCTGGCGGCGTAGTCGTCGAATGCTCGAGTGGCGCCATTGACCCAGTTGCTCTGGGCCTGACCGATGGCCTCAAACGTGCTGCTATAGCTGGCCTTGGCCTTGCGCTCGAATTCGTCAATCAGCGCGGCCTTTTCCTTGTAGTAGTTCTCCAGTTCGGCAGTAAGCTCGCCGCCTGCACGCACACGGGCCTGATCGCGGTCTCGGCTAAGGTCGTAACGTCGGCCGGCGTAGGCGTCCTCAATCTGGTTGATGCCGTTGAAGTACTCACGCTGACGCCCGCCCATACCAACCAGTTGAACCTCACGACCCTGAGCGCGCTGCATGGTGGTCAGGTACTGCTCGGCCTCTGCACGAGCCTGGGCAATAGCCGTAGCCTGCTGAGCAAAAGGTTGCTTGGCCAACAGCACTGCCTGGGCCTGAATCAGGCGCTGTAGGCTAGCCTCAGTGCCGTCGTAGGCAGCGCCGATCTGCTTCCACTGCTGGGCGAAGTCGGGAGCCAGCGGAGAGTTTTCCGACAGCAGCTGATCGGTCAGCTTTCGCCCCTTACGGGCGTCTGCGAGCTTTTCCTGGGCCTGCAGGTCGGCCAAGGCCGCTTCGACATTCTTGCGGTGAGCGTCAGATAGCTTGAGACGGCCTGCTGCGACGTCGTTATCCAGCTTCGCACGGATCTTCTGGCTGTCAGTGAGCTCGCGCTCGACTTCAAGTTCCTTCTTGACCTCGTCCACCTTGGTGCGGATGCTAGCGATCAGGGACTCATACGCCGTCTGCTCTCTCTTGGCGCTTGCGGCTGCACCCTTGTCCTTGTACTGCTCCTCGGTGGCTTTCTGGAGCTGAAGGTATTCTTGCTCAACCCGATTCTTGGCTTTTGGGTCGTCGCCAACTGCTTTGAGCTTGTTTTGATACTCGGTCTCGAGCTTGAGCAGTGCCTTTTTCTTCTTTGCCTGGTTGTCGGCATGCTGATCGAGAAGGGCCTCCCATTTTTCCGTCGCCTTCAGGTTGACGGCACGGGCACTCTCTGCGGCTGCCGTTTCCTTCTCAGTGGCTTGCTGCTTGCGGAGCACTTCGAGATGCGCCTCTGCAGCAGCAAGCTTCGGCTTGATACTGGCATTCCACGGGGACTTATCCGCCAGCATTCGGAGGTTGTCGACCGTCTCCTGCTGCTTTTTAAGCAAGTCATCGGTAGCAGACTCCCGGCCAACGCTCTTGATGAGATCCCAGACGTCCTTGATGGCGTCCTTGATGGCGATCCAGCTTCGCTCGACCAGGCCCAGATGCTTCACCATCTCGTCGGACCGAGAAACCAGCGAATCCGCAAACGCCTTCTGCGCTACCTGGGCTGCTTCCGTAGTGCGACCTTGATCTTCCAGCGCCTTGATCTGCAGATAGACCGACGAGGTGAGATAGTTGGTGCCCTCGTTCAGCTTGAGAGTTGCCTTCAGAGGCTCGTTTTGGAGGCTGCCAAATTTTTCGGCGGTTTTGTCAACAGCCGTGCCTGTAGCCCGCTCCCAGCGAATCGCAGCTTCCGAGTAGTCACGCAGCTGGTCGCCACCGCGCACGCCTGCCGCCACCATGGCAGTAATTGCTTCAACGGCCTTGCCATGGGTGCCGATCACCCCATCAATGCTTGTGGCATAGGAGCGCATTTGCCCCATGGTGACGCCAGAAGCATTGCCCGACTCAATCACCGCCGCACGCATGCGGTCTGCTTCACGGCTGCCATGGTAATAAGCAAGAGCCAAGACGCCGACTGCACCAGCAGCAACCGTATAGGGATTGACCAAGCCGAGTATGTAGCCGGCCAATGCCTTTGCGGCTGCCCCAGTGCCGCCGAACATATCCTTGAGCTGGCCGCCCTGCTGCAGCAGCACTGTCAGCGGCTGTTGCCCACCCTGCAGGGAAACGACGATATCGGTGAACTGCGCGGGCACCATGCGCATCGCCGCTGCCGTCTGGGCTGCGCTGACCCCGGTGGCCCCGAAAGACTTCTCGGCCTGCCGCAGCTGGGCGATCATGGGCGCGGCCTGGGAGGACAGCCCACGCTCGGCAGCCTGCATTTCCAGAATGTCAGCAGTAGTCTTGCCAATCTGGCTCGAGCGGTCCTGCAATGACTTCAAAAAGGCATTGTCAGAGGCGACCTTTTTTTCAGCCGCCTCCTGCTGATGCAGCGCATTGACCCAGAAGTCCACATAACCAGCATCCGTGGCCAGCTTCTTCGCGGACTGATGCTGGGCCTCAAACAGCGCCGTGGCGCTCATGCGCTGCTCGGCGCCGCTGGCCTCGACCAAGGACTCGCGCCAGCCATTGACATAGACCGAGGAATCAACCAGGCGCTTGGCACCAGCAGTCTGAACGTCAAACAGCCCTGTGACCGTTTTGCGCGAACGCGCAACGACCTCTGCCAGCTCGGCATCATCACCCGAGATGACGAATTTAAGGAACTGCACGCTCTCGCTCATGCTTGCACCTCAACGGCGACGCTTTGCGCGTCTACGGAGCATGCTTGACAAAGCACCACTGACGCGGTCACGGCGCTCAGCAGCCTGCTCTGGGGTTTCATTTGCACTGCCAGGTGCTGCAGCCATGGGGTCCGTGGCCGTGGCCAGCTCTGCGCAGTACGAGCACGAGAGCTGCCGCAGGGTTGCACTCTCCCAGGGCGATAGCCGCAGACCTGTAACCTGCTGCCAGGCACTGATCTGCGAATAGCCAATCGGCACCAGGCCCATGCCGTTGTGCTCTGCCGGGCCAAAATCCCAGAGGTACTCGAGCAGATACGCAGCAGGGCCGGCGTCAGGCACATCGTGCGTGCGGCCTTCCTCTGCCAGTTTCTGGCGGCGTGTGAGCGGTGGTTCTTCACTGCGGCTGGATTTCTTGGATGGAGTCGACGGCTTGAGCGTGGCGCTGAGCCACGCCAGGGTGCGAACATGCAGCGTCAGGCGTTGGCTGCACCCTTGCAAAAATTTGCCCAGTCACCTGCAAAGGCGTTGACCTGGTCGGTGATGTAGCCACACGATGGGTCGGCAAACAGGCCGCGCAGAAACTCGCGCTGCGTCTGCCCTTCAAAGTCGAAGCCCGTGATGCCTTCAACCAAATCGGCCAGTAGATCGGCACCATTTGCATGGCGCTCTTCCTCCGACAGGTCGCGTGGTCGCCCATCACCTCCAGCCTGGCGCAGCAATTCGAGGATGCGTTGCTTGGCGGCCAGTTGCGCCTTGCGATGCTGCTCGGAGCCGGGACCGTAGATCGTGACGAGGACAGGCTGAGGCATTACTTCCCCGCCAGCCTCGACCGCTTCTGGGGTGTACATCATCGGAATACCACGCACATCCTTGAGGTGCAGGGTTCCGGTTTGGACAGTCTGGAGGGAGGCACGCTTGATGAGACCCATGTCTATTTCCTTGAATCTTTATGAAAGTGAGTGCGACAAATCGATCAGGGCACGGCAACGAAGCTGGCTGTCACGGTGACGGCGGCGGTGACCTGTGTGTCCACGCGCGGGTTGTCCGTGCTGTCGTCGCTCCACTTATCGAAGGCATAGCCGGCAGCAGCCTTGGCAGTGACAGGCGTACCGCTGCCACCTTCGGCCACTGTCTGAGTGGCCACACCCAGAATGGAGCCGTTGATGCCGGCCTCATACTTGAGCTGGAAGGTTTGAGGCTCGACCTCGAAGATGTCGCTGTCGATTTCCAGCACTGCGGTCTTGCCAGTAATGCTGTCCACGCCGCCGACATTGGTCTTGAAAGACATGCACTGCGCAGTGAAGTAGTGGCAGGTGCCATCTTGCAGACGGATGCAGTAGCTGAAGCTGTCATCGGATTCAGAGGCCGCAGCCATCAGCTTCTGGCCGGCATCGTTCTTGGAACGGGCCATGGGCAGAGTGATGGCACCTTCATCGAACGATCCCTTGCGCTTGTTGGTGCGTCGCGTGGAAACAGGGTTGTGAGTGACCTTGCTGTATTCGCGACCGAATTCACCCAGGTCGGTGATTTCAGCAACTTCGGTCCATTGCAGGGCTTTGTAGCCGGCAGGGGTGTATTCGGCAGGGCGATTGGGGCAGACACGCAGGGTGCTGCCGGCAGAGGTTTGGACGTCTTCGGAGCTCATGGCGAATTCCTTTCAAATGGGGTGATCAGTTGCCCAGGGCGCGCGGGCGCCCCTCGGCGGTGAAATAGCGGAAGATCCAGCCGATACGGATGCGATAGACGGGATCGGCGCCGCGGTCGTCGTGCTGCGGCCGTGTACCCCTCAAGCGAGGCCTGCCGTCCAGCAAGCAATCAAGCTCGGTAGGCCCATCAGGGAACAGCGCCTCTTCGACCTGAGCCATCAACTCGCTGGCGCGCTTGAGGTAGTCGCCGCCGCCCTTGACCAGGCAGCCGACCTCCACAATCAAGTCCCGCTGAAGCGTGGCGCGACCACCAGATCCCATGGTCTTGCGATCGATCTCTTCATCGCTGACCTCGATCTCGATCGCTGGCAGAGACGATGTCGGCAGGTTGTTGAGCCCTTCGACACGGACACGTGAGCCGGCATCGGTGTTGGCAGCCAAAAGCACGGCCTGCAGTGACTCGAGGATCTGAAGCTGCAGGTGATTGGGTTTAGCCATTGCCGCCCCTTCGCAGAAGCACCGTGGCCCAGCCCGAGCTGTCAGCGACCACGGGCTCGATCACCTCCCATTCCTGGCCGTTGATCACCAGCACGTCACCTTCTTCAAGGCCAGGCGCGGAGGCCAGTGGCAGGCTGCAGCTCGGCTCAAACTGCCCAACCCCCAAGCCGTCATGGGGCTTGCTGTCGAAGATGACAGCGAACGGCGCTCCGCCGAGCCAAGTTGCAGTGGCATTGGCCAGCACCCCGAGCACGGAGGTGTTGATGAGCTGCTCGACGCCCGCAAAGGGCGCGAGGCTGGTATGGGCCTGGGGGTTGAAGGGCTGCATGGCCTACCCGTCAGGCTCGCTTAGCGCGCTGCAGCATTGCAGGACGGGTGCACATCATCAGCGGGTAGCTGTACACCTCGGGCTTTACCCATGCTTGGCGCTCGTTGTCGGGCACCACCATGGCATACACATCCTGACCAGGCGTGTTCACAAAAGGAAGGAACTCCGCAGGAGAGAAGCCGGAAATGAAGGCGTCAGGTGCACCCACTGGGAAGAAGCGGCACTTGTCCGTACCCACTGCAACGGTACTGCCGTCATCCGTGCCACGGTAGTTCACAAACAAAATGTTGCCGTAGGTGAACGAGCCATAAGCCTGACCTACGCTGTTACGCAGATCGCCGGCTTCCTGCTGGTTCAGGTAGGTGCCGCGCGTTTCCTTGTTCTGGGTCAGATCATCGAAGAAGTTGTCGCCGCACAGGCCCACAACATAGGTCTGTCCGTTGATCCAGGCTCCAGCCGACGCCTTGACCATGTTGCGAATGATCTGGTTGCACTTCTTGCGGATCTCACCGCCTTCAGCCGTGGCGTTGGCGAAGTCGAAGTTGATCTCGGCAGGCTGCGCAATACCAAAGGCATCAAACCAGTTGAACAACTCGCTGCCATCGGCATCCAGCACCCGGCCTTGAACAGCGCCCAGGCGCATGTTTTCATGGGTCAGCTCGACAGCAGCACGCAGGCCGGTCTTGCCGTTCATGATGTCACCCACTTCCTTTTGCACCGCCAGGAGCTCGCTGTCGGTACCGAAGGCGCGGATGCCATCAATTTCAGCGGCATTCAAAGTCTTGCCGCGGGCGATTCGCACAGAGCGGAAATCACGCATGGTGCGCTTTTCGCCCTTCGCTTGCTCGATGGGAGCGCCACGCTCGCTGGTTTGAATCAGCGAGAGCACACCACCCTTGTCTTCCACCGAAATGGTGGCCGTGCGAACGCGCTTAGGCGTGAAGATACCCAGGCCGCCCAGATATTGGGGCACATAGGGTGCGTTCTGAATTGCCACCGAGAGCTCCACCATCTGGAAAGCGTTGTGGCGGAAGATGTCCATGTGAGCCATGAGTGCTCCTTTTCCTTTCCGCGCGCCGATCAGCGCGCAACAATGCCCAACACGGCCAGGTCAGCCAGGGCAGTGGTTGTCTGTTCAGGGGTGATGCCAGCGGGATAGATCAGCTCACTGGCTTGCACTTCGCTGTCGCGTGCGGTAACCACGCCGGGCTTGTCGGCATCAGTGGCGTCCACGCCCGCGTACAGCACGGCAGCAGCCTTTTCGCTGCCGTCATTGCCGGCCGGGTTGAGCGGGCCATACTTATCGGTAGCGGTCACTTTGCCCAGAACTGCACCAGGCAAGTAAATGTGGCCAGCCTCCAAGGTCACCACTTCGCGCGAGCGAGTGCCGTTAGCCTCGCTGACCAGGTAGCCCGCATTGCGGGGGCCTTCTGTAAGAATCGTCATGCTTTGGGTCCTCTACTTTTCAGACTTCAGCGTTACTTAGTGCCGAAGACACCAGCCCAGCTGCTCTGGATAGCACCGCTATCCATGCCCTGATCGCCGTTCTTGGCCTCGACACCCGACACAGCAGGGTTGCCCATGGCTGCCATGTGCTTGGAGAATTCGGACGCACCACCAGCTGCGGCCGGAGCTGCAGGAGCAACGGTCTGTGGCGCGGCATCCAGAAAGCCCTTTGCCTGTTCGGCAGTCAGGCCGGTGTCGATGCACTGGCGTGTGATGGCTGGATTGGCGGATGCGTTGGGATGACCCAGGATGGCGCTTACACGCGCACGCTCCGCGGCAGCACCTTCAGCGCGAACGGCATCCACGGATGCTTGCGCAGGTACAGCAGCTGAAGCGGCAGGAGCCGCCGAAGTGGTGGCAGAGAGGTTTGCGGGCTGGTTGCCCGCCTCGGGTGCGGTGCTGCTCATGATTGCTCCTTTCGAGACAGCGGTGCCGTGGGCGGGCTGCCCACCAGCGGGATACGTCCGCGCACGACGCGCAGACAATTCGGTAATCAGGGAGTCGGTCGTGCTGATGCGGCTGGCCAGGCCCGCTGCAATGGCTGCCTGGCCACGGAAGACGGCCGCGCCGGTGTCACGAATGGCTTGCTCACTCAGGCCGCGATGTTTCGAGACCGCCTGCACAAACATCGTGTAGAGGCCCTCGATATCGGCCTGTAGGTGCTCACGTACTGCAACCGGCAAAGGCTCATAAGGGTTGCCGTCGACCTTGTGTGAACCGGCGAAGATGTGAGTGACCTGAATGCCCTCGTTCGCAAGGGCACGGGAAAAGTCCACATGCCGCATCACCACACCGATGGATCCGGCATAGCCCGTAGAGGTGATGACCACCTCGTCCGCAGCGCTTGCGCCCAGGTATCCGGCGCTGGCTGCCATACCGTCGGCAATAGCAACGATGGGCTTGCGGCCTCGCATGTCGAAGATGCGCTGGCCGTATTCAAAAGCACCTGCCACTTCGCCGCCTGGCGTGTCATAGACCTGCAAGATGGCATGCACATCAGGATGTGCCATGGCGTCTTCCATGTCGGCAGCCATATCGTTGTAGCCAATGAGCAGCGTGCTGTCGGCCTCCAGGCGTGTGCGATGTACCAATGCGCCCATGGCATTGACCACAGCGACACCATCCACCAGACGCCAGCCGCGATCTGTGCGCTGACCGCGCTTCGTGGTGAACATCTCCGGCGCAAGTTCGGCTTTCGCGGCTTCGCCCACCTGAATCAAGGGGGCAGATGTGCCAAGCACTCTCTGGCCAACCCCGGCGATGATGGCGTCCAGCTTCTGGGGATGCATCAGCAGCGGGGTGTTGAAGACGCGCTGAGCGATGTGAGGATGAAAATTGAATGCGTTCATGGTTTTCATTCCTCTTGCTCGGCAGGCTTCTCGGCCTTGGTAGTTGGAGAACGGCCCCTGCTCAATTCATACAGAGAAGGAAGTCCACGCTCGGCACGCATCTGGTCCTCAATGCGCTGCTGGTCAAGAACCTCTTCGTAGTCCTTACCCTGCTCTGCGCATTCGTCTTCCATGGTGGAAAGGCCCGTCTCCATGCGCTTCTGGGCGGCTTCGGCCTCTTTCACCGGGTCGACGTATCCACGGCCACCAAAGATGAAGCGGCAGCGTGTGTAGGCATAGCGCTTTTCATAGAAGCCGGGTGCATCGATCACGCCGGCATTGACGGCTTCTTCCAGCCACAGCTCATAGATAGGGCGCAGCCAGTAGTCGGTCAGCCAACGGCGACGGCCGTGGAAATAGCGCCAGGCTTCGAGCAAAGCAGCCCGAGCCGAGGAATAGTTGGTCTTGCTGAAGTCCTTGACCAGCAGCTCATAGGGAATGTTCAGACCGGCAGCGATGTTGCGCAGCACGGCCAGCATGAATGCCTCGAAGGCCACGTTGGGGCGGCCTGGCGTGAATGGGCTGACTTTGGCTCCGGCTGGCAGAGGAATGATGGCCGCGCCTTCCAGCTTGCGGATGGCCTGGGCCTCTTCCATCGACGTTTCCCAAGCATCGCGGGGCGCATCTCCGAACAACTCCTCGGATGAGCGCTGGTCCATGTTGGACTCGAGGAACGCCGCCACCAGGGAGTTGGCCATGCTGGCTTGCAACTCGTTTTGCGAGTACTTGCCGGCCATGTGAAATTCACGCATGACCGCGGCCAGGATGGGCTTACCACGGGACTGCCCCGTCTGTTCCTTGTCGTGGAGATGCACAACCCGACGGCGGCCCCACTCTGTAAACGCCGGAACCCGCTCCCAGCGGGTCAAATCCATGGCCTCAGAACCTGACAGGTAGGGCGCATCGCCCGGATGCGCCTTTTGAAAGTGATAAGCGACGGGAGCACCGTCGTTGTCGAACTCGATGCCTTCCCGCATACGCGGCATGCCGGCGAGCCCAGGCGGCGTCCCCAGTCGTGCGGATGCGATCAGGCTCAGCCTGGTGTTCCAGATCATCCCAGGGCGAGGTCGCCAGAGCGGCAGTGCCACCGCATCTCCAGTCGTCATGCCGCTGGTCAACGCTTGAGTGGTCAGCCCCAGCAGATTCAAAGTGAGCGCTGCATCACACTCAGTCGTATCGGCCCAGCTGCGAAAGTGAGCCTCAGTGTTGTTGCCCCACTCTCTGGCCTGCTCAGGTGTCCAGCCCAGCAGACGGTAATCGGGGCGCGACGACAGACGCAGCACCGCGCCGATGATGTTGTCGCGCATGGTCTGCATGCCACCGGAGACCAGACCATTGTTGCGGGTCAGGTCCAGCGAGCGGCTGCTCAGGGTGCCCAGCTCTGGCAGCAATGCTGCATCAGCGCTGCTCTGCGAGGGATGCCAGCCAGAAAATGCGAGATCGGAGTGCGACGCCCCTTGATACGCAGTCATGCCAGCACGCGAACCATGAGAGGCGCTGGCGGCGGCACGAAGGTGGCGACTGTTGCGATTCTTGCGCGCCATGTTCAGCCCACCAGATAGATGGGTCGACGTGCGCGCTTGCCGCTGCGACGGGTCAACTCATCGTTGATGTCGCTGATCTGCTTTTGCAGATCACGGACGCTTGTGTCGCGGAACTGGACCGAGCGGCCGTGACCGCTGGCGGAACTGGGACCAGTGAGCTGCTGCTCATGGGCAACGCTCAGGCGATCCCGAAGATCGGTGAGCTGCTGCGTGCTGTAGTGGCTATAAAGTCCCATGCGCCGATGGTCGGCGCGATGCTGTGACAGTTACTTGTGACAGTGTCACTATTTTTGGCACAGATTCCGTGATAGAGATTTTGAGAAGTGGTGGCTATCCCAGGGCATCATGGGCCCCGCATGCATGTAACAGAACATATCATGAACCTATTCCAACATTTAGTTCGAACCTCATAATGCCTGCCACGACATTTGAAATGACCGTTGAAGTCATCCGCGCCACAGCACCAATTGCGACCTTACTTGCTGCGTTTTTTGGGGGCAGATGGGCATACAAGATCCATCAGGACAAAGTCAAACATGAGAACGAAAAGGAGAAAATCTCCAACGAGCGAGAGCTAAAGCTCGCATCAGTTCTCATAAGCAACCGGCTAGCAGTATTTATTAAGGGGTGTCTGTTGGTTGCAGCAGATGAAGGACTCGATGAGTATGGCCAACCCGCAGGCCGCGGCCGGGAAGGATCTGAGCCCTACTGTTCCCCCACCACTGACCTGCCTAATTGGGAGCCTAGCTCCACCGACGCACAGTGGAAGTATCTCGAGCCCAACCTGGTAGATCAGTTGTTCAAACTCTCACTATTGGTTGACGAAGCGAACTGGAGCATCGCCGGAGCCAATTTTGAACCAGACCCACCCGATTACTACGATTACTTCTATCAACGACGAATGCAATATGCAGATCTCGGTATGAAGGCCATCCGTCTGCGCACACACGTTGTTGCCAATGCAGGACTTGCTGACGAAGGGATGCCACAACTTTATAGGGACGCTCTGAAATCTCTGCAAGACACCAAGTCTGAACTTCTTGAGAATCAACGATTGAGAGAAGAGCGTCAGATCATCTTCACGCGAGAGCTATTTGGAGGGATACAAGAAACAGCCACTCCCGCTCTTATCAACGACGACGATGCCAACACTAAGGAGCAATCTAGTTCGGATGGGATAAAAATCCTCCCCGACAACGATATAAAGCCGCTGCCTCAATGAAAAAAAACGGTGCACTACTGAATATTGTTTTGAGAGCAATCGCGACTACCCGCAACCCATCGATAGACCGTCCGAGTTGACACTCCATGCTTGCGCGCCACTTCCCGGCTATTGTTTCCATCAAACTCGCGTAGAACGGCGGCCCGGACTTCCTTGCGGCTTCGGACAGTGTTGCGGGCATAGGCATTCATCCCACCAATGCGGGTGACGACACGGCGCAGCACGCTTTCAGTCAGGTCCGTAGCGCGATCGACACCGAAGCACAGACCTGCAGCATTCAGCTCCTCACGCAGGATATCGATCAGTTCAAGGCGTTTATTACTCATATTTTTATAGCTTAAAGTGGCGTGAATGTCTTATGAAAGGCTGATGGGGGTGAAAACACTTCGCTTCTTTGGCAGGGGCTTTGGCTCCGGCAAGACCAAGGGACTGCCGGAGTCGGCCGGCAGCAGTACGCCATCGCTTCTCCCGGCCAGCTGGCTCTCGAGAAACTGCTCACGCAGCTGATAGTCAATCTCGCGTTTGCGGTGCAGGCGTAGCTCGGGGTGATGCGCAGCGGCATAGCTGTAAATGGCCGTATCGAGCGGCTCATTGCGGGCTCCGCGCTTTTTCTCGTAGCGGTTCTTGGCTGGGTCGAAGGTTTCACTGACCAGGCCCTTGAAGTAGAACTGGTCCAGCTCCTGCGAAAAGTGGGTGCAGCGCTCCTCCGGCTTGCGATCAGCGTCCACACTGAGACGGCCGAACAGCCAGTTCTTGGCCGCGACAGTGCCAACGTAATAGCCGCGCACGCCCTTTCGGTCAGTCTGACCATTGCGGGTGACGTCCAGCAAGCGAGGCTTTCCCAGCACCGGCGCGTTATTGGGCACGGCGCCCTGAATCACCATGGGACGACGCACCAGGCCCAGGCGCACCCAGTGCTTGACGGCCTCGGACCTGTGCCCGCCCATGTCAACAGCTGTCGCATCGACGCCTAGCAGGTAACCGGCCTCCGATTGAATCGGTCGATTCAGGTATTCGGTCAGCGCCACCCATACGGCATCGTCTGCAGGATCGCCGGGGAACTCGTGATAGTCGAGCGCCCAAAGTCCCATGCTGCGCCCCCAGCCGCTGAGGTGCAAGGCAAGGCGGTCATCCTGGGTATCTACCCCTGCGGTCACCCAGAGCACGCCCTTCGGTGCAACACGGATCGGATACTGCTCCGCGCGCTCCTGAATGGCGTTGTAACGCACCGAGCGCATGGTGGCGTCTTCCCAAGTCTCGGCCAGGCGGTCATTTAGGAACACCTTGAGCTTGGCCGGGTCGGCCTGAGCATCCAGCCACATGGCAGCCAGCTCCGCCCAGGTCGGGCCCAGGCCGAACTGGTAATAGAGGCAGTTGATGGTGTAGCTGCGTACCCCCTTCGCGCCATTGGGATTGGTGGCAATCCAGCGGCCCGCGGCGATCATGGCCGTTTTGTGGTGCTCTTCGATGATGCAGCCGTGCTCCTGGCACACGTACCAGGCCTTGGAACAATCGGGGGCCCACTTGAGGCCCGACCACTGCAAATGCTGCATATGGCCGCAGTGAGGGCATGGCACGTGGTACCGGCGCTGATCACCCGCGAGAAACTTCTCTTCGATACGGCTCTGCCCCTTGATCTGAGGGCTGCTGATGTAGATGCGCAGGCTGGTGGCCGGGAAGGCAGAGGTGCGCCCCTCCAGCATGAGCAGCGGGTCGTCGCCGGTGCGCAATGCCGCGGCGAACTCATCCAATTCGTCAACCAGCAAGAAGCGCACTGTGGTGGACTTGAGGCGGGACGGGCTGCCGGCGTGCTCCAGATAGAGCTGGCCACCGATGAAATCCTTGAAGGTCTTGGTGTTGCTCGAGTTGCGGCTGGAGATGCTTCGCAGGGCTTCCTTGACGGCCTTGGTCTCCTCGATCATGGGGTCTAGCTTCTGGTTGACCCACTTCTCCATGCTGACTTCGCCGGGCAGGCAGACCATTACCGGGCCCGGATTCTCGGCCATGATGTAGCCGAGCGCGTTCACCTCCACCTCTGTCTTGCCGAACTGAATAGGGAACATGAGCACCACCTCACGCACGCCGCTCTTGTTGCTGCAGGCGTCCATGGGCTCCTGCAGAGGCGGATTGCGAGCCGTGCGCCACTGGCCCGGCAGGCTGGAGCCCTTGGTGCTGAGCACCCGATTCTTGTCGGCCCATTCACTGACCGTCCTGCGCTTGCGCGGCGCCACGCTGCGCGCCATGGAGCGCAATGCCCTCGACGGGCACGACAGAGCACCTGAATTCAAAGCTCTCACTCGCCTGCCCCTCCGTTTCGACGGCTCTCGATCTCATCGGCCAGCTTATTGATGGCGGCCGAGAGTTCAGTTCTGGCGATGTCCATCTGCTCGCCCAGAATGCGGATCACCTCGTCGGACTCCAGGCCTGCCAGCATGGGTCCGACGGTCGACGGCACTGCATCCAGAACGCTGGCGATCTTGGCTGCCGCGTCTGAAAATGCGCCAATGGCCTCATCAGCGTCCATGAGCTCGCCCACTTCCTTGCGGTAGGCGTTCTCCTCCCGCAGGGCGGCATAGTGCTCGCGCTTGGCTTTGCTGTCCTGAAAGTGAAAGCCACTCTTGCCGGTGCCCCCTTCATCACCCTCCCCAGCGTCTGCTCCATCGTCCGGAGGCTCGGCGGGGTCCGGGCTGGTCAGCTCATGACCGCGACTGGCTGCATGCCTGGCCGCGACACCTGCACGGCTTGGGTCTCTCGTCTCCGCGATGCGCCGGATGGATTCGGCCACGCGCACCAGCTTCCCGTCATCAGTCATTACCAGCCGCCCCTCGTTGCGCAGCTGATAGACAAAGCGGCCCTTGTAGCCCATGTGCCTGTTGAACTCGCTCAATGTGAGCGTCTCGGGGTGTCTGCTTTGCATATTGCTCATACGCCTGCCGTCTGCCGCATCCGGTAACGGATTCTGCGGCTCAAGTAGTTTTCGACATCAGCACGCTGACCCACCTTCTCCATGTCCAGGCGCTCTTGATAATTGCCGGCCCGCACGAACATCAGCACGGGCCGGATGTCGGCTCCGGAGTTACCAACCACCGCCCAGATCCCCGGCGCCAGGTTGGAGGCACGGCGGTCGTTCTCGCCTTTGGCCGTCCACCGGGCACCTCCGCGCAGCTTTCCGTAGGCCAGGATGTAGCGGCGCCCAATGTTCGGGCCCACCTTGCGCACGCCGGCACCGCCGCGCAACTGCAGAGCTTTGCGCCGGGCGTCAGTCATGTTGGCGCGGTAGCCCTGCTCTCCGAACGCACGGAAATAGCTGAGCAGCTGGACGATAAAGCCGCCCTTGAGATTCCCATAGCGGTCCTCGCTCCCAGGAAAGGGCTCAGCAGGAATTGCGGTCTGGTAGCCCTTGGGCAGGATGCCGGCACGCCGCAGCGCGACCTCGCTGCGTTTGTCCCGACGCTTGCCGCCCAGGTTCTGGGCCTTCAGGATCTTCTTGGGGTCGACCCCTTTGCCGCCCATGTATTCCGGCTCGATCGTGGCCATGGGCTTGTCTACCGTCGCCCTCTTCAGCATGGGGCTGCGCAGGATGTAATCGGTCGGGCGATCGAAAACGCTGCGCATTTCCTCTTGCATGGCACGGCGCACCTCAAAGCCGGCGTCATTGACCGCCTTCACAGAGGCCTCCCGAACCTTGGAGCGCGAGAGGCGGTCCATCAAGGTCTGAACAGGCTTGAGCCCTTTGATGCTGCTCGTGATCTGCATTACGCCTCCTCGCCGGTTTGTGGGGCCGTGGGGCGGCTTTCTGGGTGCAGCGCCCCCATCCCCTTGCCCACGTACTCCGCGCTGCCTGTGAGCGTGAACGTCATGGCACGCAGGCCAGGGAAGTGCCCACCGTCCTGCAAAGACTTCACCAGCGACTGCAGTTGAGGCCAGGCTTTGACCGCGGCGCGAACCTCTGCAGCGTTTTCAGGCGTGCAGGGAATCACCCTCTTCTTCTCTTCTTCCATCTCTATTTCTTTCAAAAAGGGGGGTGTAGAGAGATGTGCGCTATGAAGTGCGGCATTTTGTGCGGCATGACAAGCACGTAAGTGATTGATGTGTATGAGGTGTGCGCTGTGTGCGCTATGTGCGCTATGAACATGCACACACATACGCACGCCTGCATGCATGTGTGTGCACGCGCCCGCCTGCACCCCCGTAAAGGGTGATAGCGCACATGGCGCACACACCTTAAAAATCAATGACTTAACAGCGCACACCATGCCGCACACGCTGCCGCACATAGCGCACAGTTCTGGGCGAATCACTGCTGCGATGCTCATGCGACACCGCCCTTCAGGTCGCGCACGGCCCTTTTGAAGATGTCGATGCGCTCGCCCAGCCAATCAACTTCGCTATAACCTGCCGGCAATTCATTGCCACCCGGCAAATAGCAAACGCTGACCGGCCCTCTGACCTGATGAACATCCAGGCGATAGCGCTTGCGCAACACCTCGCCCTTGTGCTTACGCGTCATCGAGTTTGAGAATCGCGGCAAAGTCAGCGCCCGCTCATTGGTGGACGTGCACCACCACTTGTAGAGCTCATACATATCCGACATCAGGCAAGGCGTGAGAAGCGCTGGCGCACCCTTTGCCGGGAAGCCGGGCAGGTCGCCCGCCTCAAACACCTTCACGAACTTGCTGGGGCTATCCAGGCTCAGGTCGATCAGCTCGCGCTTAGCATCCGTCATGGGCGGATTGGTGGCGTTCGTGAAGTCTCCCAGTTCGAGCTGCAGCAGGAAGTCGTAAAGAGCAGCGGCACCACCTGCATCAATCTCAGCCTTTACTGCTTTGTAGAAGTCGGCCGAGAGCTTCTCCGGCGTCCAGATCACTGCATGACGGCGGTCATCCTCCTCAAGCACCACGGGCATGGCCTCGTTCGAGAGGAAGACCATGTTGACGTGGTTGGACTCGTAGTAGGCAGCGAAATTCTTCGGATTGATACGAATCTTGTCGCCCGTGATGAAGGCCTTCAGCTTGTTCTTGACGTGGTACAGGTCAGAACGCGCCACCACCTCATCAGCGATCAGGAACAGCTTGCGGCTGGCCCAGTCGTTGAACTTGTCCTCGATAGCGCTCTGGTCGATCGTCCAGCCGTACTCGCCGAAGATGTCCATGTAAGCCTCGAAGAACATGTTCTTGCCCGTACCCTGCGGCCCGTGCATGACGATGGTCGACTTCATCTTGGCGCCAGGATGCTGCAGTGGGTAAGCCAGCCACTTGAGCACCCACATGAAGAGGTCATCCTTCTGCGACTCGGCAGAGCACATGTGCCAAAGCAGATCAAGCAACTTCTCACAGTTGCCGGCCTTCGGTTTGGTAGGCCAGCCTGCCCACATATTGCATGTGATCTTTGGATCGGTTTCCGCGGGATCGAACCCAACCTCTTGGCGACGAACGATATGGCGCTCAGGATGCTCCGCCCAAGTTCGATAGATGTCACGACTTAGACAGATATCTTGCATATCTGTCAACGAAACCAAGCAATGCTCAACGTGGTCAAACGCCGCCCTGCCTTGCCCGTAGACAAGCGAGTAGCGCTCCAGCAGTTCATCAAGGCTATCAATAGGCTTGAGCGGCGCGAGAACACCCGCCTCCCCGCCCCCCTGTGTATTGAGCAAGGCCTTGGCTGCATTGCGCGAGCGCCAGCCAAGCTCCAGCAGGCGGACCTCGATCTGGTCGCGCACTACGTGCAAGCCTTCTGCCAGGTGCAGGTCGTTGAAGTCGTTGAACTTCTCGCCCTTGCTCAGCCAGGCCTCACGCACGGCCGCTGGATCTGCGAACGCAGGGGCCAGCCACGAGCCGCCCACCTGCATCGCGCAAGTGCTGGCCATGCTCACGCCGGCATTACCGGCCTTGTGATCTTCGCCGCAGTGAGGGCATTTCGGGCCGTCGGCCACCCAGACTCGGGTTTTGCACTCAACGTGCTTTCCCTGGCGCACCGACTCGGCCTCATTCCTGGCGTGGCACTTCTGCGTGTTGTCGTCATCGGCGCAGGCCAGGATTCGCAGGCCCTTGTACCGCGCGCGCAGTGCCTCGCCCACGGGCACGAGATTGTTCGCGTCGAAGGCCACGGCCACCGGCAGGCCAGTCGCGGCATGAAGGCTGGCACCTGTCGCATAGCCTTCAACCAGCAGCAGCAGACCGCCAGCCGTGGGCATGCCGATCAGATGGAACCGGCCCTTCTTGATCAAGCCAACCGGCCAGTATTCCTTCTCTTGCGTGCCCGGCTTGCGGTTTTTGCCGCGGATGATCTGCAGACCGTGAATGTTGTTGCTGGTGTCGAGCAGCGGAATGACCATCGCCCCGCTGGGCGAGTAGCGCACTCCGTACCCGGCCACACCTTTGCGCTGCAGGTAAGTACTCTCGCCAGTGGCATCGCACTTTTTCCATGCGGCCGAAGCGCGAGCAGCAGCCCGATCGGCCTCGGCCTTGCGTTCCAGCTCCGAGCGGCGCTTGTCCTCGGCCAGTCGCTTGCGCAGTGCCTCTGCCTGCTCGCGGCTGAGCTCGTTCTTGCTGATCTCAACCTTGCGAGCATTGTTTTCGTTGCCTTGCCAGACCCCGAAGCTGCCAACGATCAGGTCGTTGCCGTTGTCCAGGCGAATTTCATGCAGCAGAAACCACCCGCGCTTTTCTCGCCCGCCATCGGCTGTGCGGCAGCGGCGCAACCGACCAATCTCAAGCGAGTCAACCAGCAGGCCTGCCGCCTGCAGCTGGCTCAGTACGTTGTCATAGTTGGAGGACATGTCAGTAACTTCCTGCCTCGCTAACTACAGACTTGACGAGGATCGAATTACCCGCATGCAAGAAGGCCAGGAAGGACCCGTGATCGGTGTTGCATGCGAACCACATGCCCGACGCAGCGCGCAGAGCCGCTCCAACTGACAACGAAACGTGTGTGCGCCTTCTTCTAAACCGAAGGGGGGCGGGGAACGGCGAAGCCCCACGCGGCGCGGCGCGGCGACTGATTGAGGGATTGAACATGCTTGTGTTTCTTGTGCTTGCACCAGGGCTGTCACCCCCCGGCGTGCTGTCTGTCGATGCCGATGCCGTGGCAATAAAAGAGCGCGCGCAACCATTCACACGAATCGAATGGGAGTAACCACCACAGGCCACGCAGTCCGACAGAGACTGGCCGAGTGAATGCTTTGCCGTTGCGCGCGCTGAAATCAAACTGCGTCCCTATCCTTGGGGAGCAAGGCTGCTGATGCGGCCACCATATGGTTGAGGGCTGCAGCCAGTTCATTGGCGTGGTACTCCAGCCGGCGATGTGCATTGCGCGATGGCGTTGCACCAGGCCTGAAGCAATTGGTCGCCTGCTGGGTGAAGTCGACCATCTCCTGCTGGAAGCGCCAGAACGCCTCCATCGGATCGCCACCCGACTGATCAGCCACAGCACGAGTGCAGGTGAAGCCAAGGGCAGCAGCCATGGCATGCAACACCGCGTTATTGCCCGTCACCTGCTGGATGAGCAGCGATTCCTTCAGGCCCAGGATGTAGCGATCGTTGTTGGTATTGAGCTTGTGCTGCAGCGTGTTGGGCGACACCCCCATGGCTTTGGCCAGTGCAGGCACACCACCAGGGAAATGCTGGGCCGTCATCTGCGCGGCGTCCACCAGATCCATGCCAGCGGCACTGTCGGCCTCGCCCTGCTCATCGCCGTATCCCGGCAGGCCTTGAATTGAGATAGTTAGAGACATCAGCGACCAACCCCCTTAACTGGTATGTCCAACACCACCACCTCGCCAACACCCTGGGAATCAGCCGTCGAGCTGCTGCTCAGCCAACTGATATTCGTGCTGGAGGCCGAAGGATCTGCAGGCTTCTCTGCCGAGAAGCTCGAGCGCTGGGTGCAGGCGTGCTCATCTCGCATGGAGCAGACCAACTCCGCACCACCCGCCACCATTGCCGCGTTGCGCGGCTTGTGCGGGAGGGTCACAGCGTGAGTAAAGCCAGCCACAGCCAAGGCCACCGTTGCCTGCAAAGCCTTGAGCTGCTCCACAGACAAACGCATGCGAACCACGCTGCCGCACTGGTCGAAGGACAGGCAAACCCAGCCTTCATGAACGGGCAGAACGCCGCGAACGGTGGCTGGTGCGTATTGATCGAGAAAGGTGCGGACCTTAGCCATGGGCGGCGCTCACCTGTTCATGGGTGCCGCCTTGGGTTGCCAGCTCGGGCCAGATCAAAGACCAGGTCTTCTGGCAGAGCATGAGTCTCGTAAGCACGCCCCCTGTCGCAGTCTCAATACGACGCGCTTCAGGCGCACTCATATCGCGCCGGCCGGTCAAGCATTGATAGAGGTACTGCTCGCTGACTCCGACTCGGGCAGCTAAAGCGCGCCTCTCATCAGGGGTGAAGGATGGTGTAGCCATATAGCGATTCTAACGATTCGCTAGATGGTCAGCAAGCGATTAGCTAGATTCGCTAATAGCGGTTTGCTAGAAAGTAACTATGGAAACAGCAGCTGAGCGCAGAAAGCGCAAACTTCAACTCCTCTGTGACGCAGTCCCAGGGGGGGTTAGAGCAGTCGCAGATGCGGCTGGCTTGAACTATCAAACACTGACACAAATACTGAATGGCACCCTCCTGCCACCCAAAAAAGATGGCACCCAGAATCCAAGGTCGCTAGGGGATCAGGCCGCAGAAAAAATCGAGGATGAGTGGGGCCTAGGCAGGGGCTGGTTTGACAGCCATAGAAATCTTCCAAAGGCACTGGGTGGAGAGGAAAACGGGTCGAATGCTGAATTGCTCGATTTAGCACTTCAATCCAAAGAGGATGATGGTGGAGAGACGCTATTTATTGACTATTGGGATGCCCAGGGATCTTGTGGCGGTGGGAGCATCAACACGGAGACCAAATTGAAGGGCCGGCTTACCAAAGAATCAAGCTGGTTCCAACGCTACAAGATCAAGCCCACCGATGCGCTCGCAATAAGAGCGAATGGCGACAGCATGTCGGACTTCATCGTGGACGGCGATATCGTCATCTTTGACACCACAAAAACCACCCCTAGAAGCGGGACCATTTTTCTGATCGAGCACCCAGACGGCTTGAAGATCAAGCAGCTCCGGAGGGACATCGATGGAGCTTGGGTCCTTGAAAGCAGAAATCTCAACAAAGGCAGATTCCCTGATGAACGCATCCCTCCGGAGAGCACTGACATGCTTGTCATCAAAGGCGAGTTCATCTACCGGCAAGGCGGCTAATCGCTACAAAAATAGCGAATAACCTTTTTCGCTAGTCAACATTTCTAGCGATTCGCTTGCCCCATTTCTAGCGAATAGCTACAGTCAACCCATCACAAAAAACGTGATGGGCAGCGCGGCATCGACCGGGCATCAGCCCGGTCCTTTAAAAAGAGAGTGGTGAAGGCGGCTACCTGCGCAGACTGACAATCTGACGCAAGGCGATGGCTGCAACAGGGGGGCGTTATGGAGCAGCGCGCAGATGTGGAACACCCCGAGGTCGGCTGGACCGTCAACCAGCTGGCCGCCTTCACCATTCTCGAAACTGCCGGATAAATGTGTCCAGCACGCCCCGCTGCGAAGCGCCGCGATGCCATCGGAAATCTGCTCCCACCAGCTGCAGGCCTTGCGCGAAGACTGGTAAATCACTGCTCCCCGAGCTGAGCACGCCAGGCATGACCTGTGTGGCGTGTGCCGAGGCTCATAGCAGTGTTCTGCACTTCGGTGCAGCGCCTGACACCAGCCGTGGCGCGGTAACGGTTGTAGTGCCTGGCATCATCGGGCTGATGGTGCCAGGTGCACTTATCACAGTGAAATCAAAAAAGATTCTTTGCAGCAGGCTGCTTAGCCTGCTGTAGCTCTTCAATCGAGAGCATTTCCAGAGTCATCTTCGTGATACCGTCGTAACGCAGATTTGATGGACACATGTCCATCAGCGCACGCCGGAAAGTGGTCTGAATGGTTGTTCCACCACTTCCTTGCTGCGACCACATACGAGCTGCATCACCGTTCTTGATAGTGAAGTTGGCTCCATTCCTATACAGGCACTGCTCGTCTCGCGTGTTGTCAGAGAAGCTACCTTCGCCGTACTTTTCCTGCACTTGACTCGACAACTTTGTGATGACGGAGTTCTGCTCCGTTGCCGACATTGACAAGAACGACAGAGCGCCATTTACGAACGTCAGGCTGATTTTGACTGGCGTTGTAGATACTGGTGTCATCAGAGTGCTGGAGTAACGCTCCTTTGTCGGATCTGGCTCCGCGTTCTTCACCGGCGCCAATTCCAAGGGCGAAGCTAGATAGACATCGCCCGACGTCAGCGCTTCAACAGCGGATTTCGTCATCCCGATTTTCAATGGACCAAATCCAACAGGTCCCGTTTCCTTTTCAACAACAGTCGCCTTGGGCTTCGACTGTTTACCAGCCGCTGAGACAGGCATGCTGAAACTCAAAACAAGCATGGATGCAGCAAGTGCTGACAGTACAGTTTTCATAGCGCCTCATCAGTAGTTACGAACGTATCCACCCTCAAATGTATCGGGTAACGGGTCGTTAAGTTTTGCAACCTGAAGTGCATTCATTTGAAGCCCGCATGTGATTTGAACGTATACCCGATCCCGCAGCGAAATAGCGGGGCCATCCTGAGTGCAGCCAGTAAGCACCAGATTGCCGGCTGCACTCAAGATGGTCTGACTGGTAGTTGCCCGCCAGCATCAAGGTGAAAGTCCTTTGGAACCTCCCAAGCCGCAAGGCGAATCTGCAAGTAGGAACAAGCCGGGGCGAACACGGCAACCATCACCCATTTCCAGCCGGGCCAGGGGAGCAACTTATCCGCCCTCCACCTTTTCTTTCCCATGGCTGCCAGCGATGGCACCGGCTCTCTATCCCAAGGCCCGCAACACGCGGGCCTTTTAGTTCCCGATCGCCCGCCAGCATCGTGATTGCTGAGCGGGCTTTTTTGCACCCACAGGAGACCGCCATGCAGACAGCCCGCGTCACCATGCCCAGCGTGCCCATCACCAGCCCTGAATTCGTGTATCGAAACAGTGGCCGGACCGATGTAGCCCAGACCTGGGAGCGCCACCGCCAGGCCATGGCGGCTCAACAGCAAGCCAACAGCACAGTGCGCAAACCCCGAAAGCGCCCGCCAGTAATGACCATTCGCCGCGTGCGTGCTGGCACTACCGGCCACCTCAACCTGTCGCTTTTCAATGAGGCCGCTCCATGCTGACCTTCATCCTCTCCAGCGGCGGCGTGTCCATCAGCCACCAGGCCGACTCTGTCTGGGACGCACTTGACTATGCATTCCAGCACCTCGGCCACCTCAACAAAGGAATTTCCTGCCGATGCCTTCGCTGAGCAAGTCACAGAGCACCCTGATCAAAGCAACAGCCGTCGCCTGGGTCGTCATCCTCGGCGCTTGCATCGCCCTGGTGCTGGCCCACGGGCTCGCCAGTCCGCCGCTTTTCCCTTGAGCACGTCCCATGCACACCTTTACGGCAAACATAGGTACCAAGGGGACCGTGGTGGTGGTTGGGAGAAACGGCCTCATTTGGGAGCAGTTTCCAGCCACGGTCACTTACTACTGGCCGGGCACGGCCAACCGAAGACCAGCACTGAAGGTGCAGCTCGATGGCGTGGCACCTGATCACAAGACCTTCACGCGCAATATTCTGGGCCGCGAGTTGTATTTCCACCTGAACAAGAAACGCCGCTGGATCTCCAATGGATCTCGTTTCAACGACGTCGACAAGCGTGGCGAAATGCACTTCGCCCCTGGCCCCCAGATCTACGAAGAACCACCTTTCTGATTTACCACCCCGGCGCAAGCCACCACCACCGGAGAAATCCATGCATCCAGTTCCCAACACCAGCGCTGCTCAAACCAATGTGAGCGAGTTCATCACCGATCTGGACGGCGGCCAGTTTGACCGCATGCTGTCCATGGCCCTGGGCGAAGTCGCCGCAGGCGTGGTCGACAACGACAAAGTGGGCGAGGTCAACGTCAAGCTGCACCTTTCGCGCATTCCCGGCACCCATCAGGTGACCGTGGCACACACGTTGAAGTTCCAGCGCCCCACCGCAGACGGTAAGCGTAGCGAGGAAGTCACGCGCAAGACGGTTATGCATGTCGGCACGAATGGCGTGATGTCGCTCATCCCGGCCAACCAGCTGAAGATTCCCGGCATTGCTGTCAAGGCCTGAAACAGCCATCACCGCAACAACCAGCCCGCCCGCCTGGAGTCATTTCCAGCGGGCTTTTTCTTTTCCGCAATACGACACATCAAGCATGAACAACCCCGAACAGACCACACAGGCCAACGATCAAGCCCAACTGCTGGGCGCACTGAGCGCTGCGGCACTGCCGCCCCAGTACATCAACGATCAACGCGACACGCGGATCGAACAAATCAACTTTGCGCTGCAGATGACGCGGCCTGAGGATGGCGCTTACCTCACCGCTGCAGCCCTGCCGCATGACTTCAAGCTCGAGGATCTGGAGCAGTTCATGCCTACGCGCCGACGCGCCGCTGGCACGATGCGCACGCCCTACATCAACGACTTCGTGGCATACACCCAAGAGCACAAACAAGACGGCTGCTGCATCTTCGTGAACGCTGACGCTATGAACGCGACCGCGGTGCTGGATCTGGGCTCCCCTACCCAGCCAGGTCATTGCGCCAGCCGGGCCACGCTGGAGCTCAAGGCCACTGCAGCCTATGCCGCGCTCAAAAAGGTCATGAATGTAGGCCTGACTCAGCGCGGCATGGCTGAGTGGCTGGAGGACTGGGCACCGATCCTGACCGCCAAGTCTGGAGATACGCCCATCGATATGCCCAAGGCAATTACGGCCGTGCGCAACATCTCTGTCGAGGCCATCGCGCGGTCGAATCACGAAGAACAAGCACTGAGCACCCAGCGCTCAGCCTTCGAGAGCGTGGCGATCAAAGGCGACACGGAAACGCTGCCCACGCACATCATCGTGAAGTGCAAGCCATACCCCGAACTGATCGAGCGCGAATTCGTGATGCGCCTGAGCGTGACCACCGACGGCAAGCCCACCATGACACTGCGCCCCATGGGCTGGGAAGAGCTGATCGAGCAGATGGCCACCGAGTTTGCCGATGACATTCGCAAGTCGGTCGAAAACACACTGACCGTGCTGATCGGCACCTACGAGAAGAGCCGCTAAGCACCATGGCAGACAAGAAATCCATCATCGTCTACGGCCCGCAGGGCTCGGGCAAGACCCGTCACGCCGAGGCCCTGCGCAAACACTTCGCTCTGGGCACAGTGTTCGACGGCGAGGAAGTTCATGGGGTGCAAGAGCTGCCGGCCACCGGCGCTCTCATCTTGATGACCAACGCCCCCGAGCGAAGCCGCCGCGCTCTGCACATTGATGAAGCGCTGCGCCGCCTGCAGCACGAGCCCGCAGGCTATCCCTTCGCCTGATCTACCACCTCCCCTCACCCGAGGGGAATCTGCCAAGCGCCCTCTCCGGACGCTTGCCAGATTGATTCACCCAGCCCGCCCGGCAGATGCCGCGTGGGCTTTTTTCATTGCCAGCGACAGGAGGCACCATGAACCACACCGGCACCGTCTATCTCAGCCGCACCCCACCACAAGCCACCAAGGCGGCATGCGGCGTCTTCCAGCTGGAGCTGCTGGTTTATGACCGGCTTGGCAACCACCACGTTGAGCCCTGGCGAGTGACATGGTCAGGCACGAGCGCGCAGCGCTTCTGGGACGAATACAAGAGCGAGCTGACGCCAGGCCGCGCTCTGGTCGTAAACCTGGAGCGTGCACGCATCCACTCCCTTGTCTGCCGCCCACCACGCACCGAAATGCTCGCCAACGTGCTGAGCTGTGCGCTGGTACCGGCCCGCAGCAAGGAGGCGGCCTGTGCCTGACAAGCTGCACTGCTTCGCCGTCACCGGCCTGATCAGCATCCCCAAAGCCACGGTCGAACGTGAGGCGCAGGCAGCCTATGCAGCCGGCCTGAAGCCCAACGATGCCTGCCCCTACCCCTTCCACAGTCAGTGCGGCCTGCACTGGCTGGCGATCTACAACCTCTGCATTCCTCTACCAAACCGCCATGCAACGTCGACCCATCAAACCCAGTGAGGACAGCGCGGTCAGCATCACTCACGCCACGCCCGTGCTGCGCAGCAGCGAACTCAAGAAGCGCCGCGCAAGCCGCTCGATCGCACCGCTGCAGACATACCCCTGGCAGGGCCGAAACAGCGAGCCCTACAAATGCCCCGAGCTCAAGGACACGCCCGGCATCCCGGCCTCACGTATGCGTGCATTTGCACTGCCAAGCCGCGTAGGCAACCGCCTGCATTACCCGGACGGCACGGTCAAGGAGCTGCCACAGTGAACCGCGCCGATCGCAGAGCGGCCCGATTCAAGCGGGCACGACCGCCGAAAGAACAGTCCCTGTACCCGATCCACCTGTTGAACCACTGCCGCCCCTACGACGAGGGTGAAACGCTCAAGGACGGATTCGACACGCTGGACGCCTTCACGCGCCTGCACGAAGGCACCGGCACAGAAGACGACTTTCTTAGGGTGTCCGCTGCCCTGAATGTCGCCATGGCCAGGGCTGCAGACATTGATCAGAAGCTCGTGGATCTGATCGCGCCATCGCATGACGTCATGAACGGCCTTCGCGAGCGCTACGAGCAAACAAAGGTCATGCGCCTCACCCCCGAGGAAATCGCTCCGGTGGCAGAGGCTCTTAGCTATGCCCAGACCATCATGGACGCAAGCAGTCCACAGCAGATGCTCGAAGCACACAACACCGTCACGCGCGTGCAGGCTGAGCAGGCACGCATCAAGGCAAAGGAGAACCGCCATGCTGGGTGAACAAGCCACAGGCGCCATCGAAGGCGTCTACATCCACACCGTCAGCCACGAGCCACCGAAGGCAACCTTCCACGGCAAGCCCGCGCAGCTGGCCATCATCACCGAGGACGGCCAGATCATCGCCGCTGGCGTCAATGTGGCGCAAGAGCTCGAGGCCGCAATCGTCAGCTGCTACCGCAACACCCTCAAAGGCCTGGGCCATCTGCGCGTGCAAAGCTGCCCCATTCCTCCACTGCGGAAAGCAGCCTAAACCCCCACCCCATTCATTCATAGATGTGCAGTCATCTATGACAAGCCACCGGCCCGCCTTGAGCGGGCTTTTTGGTATCTGGAGTATCTATGAGCACCACCTACACGCCTCACAAGGCCATCGCCTGGGTTGACGAAAATGGCATCAGCACGGCCGACTGGCATTGGAGTCCAACCTATGCGGACGGCACGGGCAGCCTGGACGGCTGGAGTGCCTTTCTCATGACAAGCCATGACCATCCCGCAGAACTATCGAAGCACATCGAGCTCGAAAATGGTCATCAGCTGACGCTGAGCATCTCCCCTGCAGGAGAGCACGCCAAAGTGGATGGCAACTTCATACGTTGGTCATCGCTCTTGACGCTTGGTGGTAGGCGATATGTGAGAGTAACCGACTACGCGCCTGACATCCCCACGGCATTGCAGCGCGCCACAGGCCACCAGCATGAAAGCCGCCAAGTCGGGGCACTGACTTGGTGGCGCGAGTCCGATGGCCACTGGAAGAGCTGGCTCGGCGGCATGGACCTGAGTGCCGTATTCATCTCTGGGGGCGGTAACGATCCCGACTATTGGCACTTTCAATCTTCTGGCACTGCCCCATCGTTTGAAGAGGCTGCGCTACTGGGAGCTATGCGCACACCTTCGATTCATTCATAGATCTTCAAGAGTCGACCTTCTAGCACACATTAATGAATCACAGCCCGCCCCTGAGCGGGCTTTCTGTTTTCTGGAACCCTATGCTTACCCCTCAATTTGTACTGGCACTGTCTGCCAAGCTGGTGATTGACCTGTTTGCCGGTGGCGGTGGAGCCAGCACAGGCATTGAACAGGCCATCGGCCGCCCAGTTGACATTGCGATCAACCATGACGCCGACGCCATCGGCATGCATGAAGCCAACCACCCTCAGACGCGCCACTACCGCGCCGACATCTGGGAGGTCTGCCCCCGTCAAGCCACGGGCGGGCAGCCGGTAGGCCTGCTGCATGCATCCCCGGACTGCACCCACCACAGCCAGGCGCTGGGCGGCCAGCCGCGCAGCAAAGAGATCCGCTCTCTGGCCTGGGTGGTGCCGCGCTGGGGCGGCATTGCCAAGCCGGATGTCATCACCCTGGAGAACGTGGAGCAGATGCTGCTCTGGTGCAGGCTTATTGCCAAGCGCTGCCCTGAAACCGGCCGCGTTGTCACGCTGGACAAGCTGAAGACTGCCAAGGGCAAGACCACCTACCGCGTAGCAGACCCAGGCGAGCGCGTGCCGCGCCATAACCAGTATCTGGTGCCAGACAAGAAGCAGCTTGGCAAGACCTGGAATCGCTTTGTGCAGATGCTGCGCAATCAGGGCTATGTCGTGCAGTGGCGCGTGCTCTGCAATGCTGATGTCGGCTGCAAGAGCACCCGGACCCGGCTCTATATGATCGCCCGCCGCGACGGTCTGCCCATCGTTTGGCCCGAGAAGACACATGCCAAGAAGCCAGTAGGCAAACTCAAGCCGCACAAATGGTCTGCAGAGTGCATCGACTGGAGCATTCCCGGTACCAGCATATTCGGCCGTAAGAAAGATCTGGCCGAGGCCACGATGCGCCGCATAGCCCACGGCATGCAGAAATACGTGCTGGGCAGCAAGGATCCTTTCATCGTTGAGGGCGCGGCTCGCACCTTGGTTCAGATGGGTTATGGAGAGCGAGAAGGTCAGGAGCCGCGCGCTCTGGATCTGCAGCAGGCCTTCGGCACCGTGGTTGCTGGTGGCAACAAGTTCGCAACAGCTTCTGCCTACCTTGTGCAAGCGGGCCATGGCGAGGGCACTGGCGCGACAAAGCGCCGCAGCCACGGCACCAACGACATCAGGGGCCCCATCGGCACGATCACCGCCAGCGGTGGCGGCCAGAGCCTGGCAACTGCATTCATGGTCCAAGCCAATGGCGGATTCAACACCACCCCAGCACGTGACCTGCGCGGCGGCATGTCCACAGTCACAACAAGCGGAAGCCAGCAGCAGTTGGCCGTAGCTCACCTGACCACCCTACGCCGCAACAGCACTGGCAAGGCCATGACCGAACCGGTGCCAGTGGTGGCAGCAGGCGGCGAGCATCACGCCTTGCTGCGCTATGAGCTGGGCAAAGAGGACGAAGCCGGTGCTCTGCGCTGCGCTGCATTCCTCATGCGGTACCACGGAAGCGGCGGCCAATGGTCTGATCTGCGCGAGCCGGCAACGACCATCACCACACGCGACCGCCTGGCACTGGTGACCGTCTGGCTCAAGGGCGAGCCATGGGTGATCGTAGACATCACGCTGCGCATGCTGGTGCCGCGCGAGCTCTACAACGCTCAGGACTTCCCGTCGGACTACATCATTGATCGCACGGCCGCAGGCAAGCCCCTGACGAAAACGGCACAGGTACGGATGGCCGGCAACAGTGTCAGCCCTCTACCCATGCGGCTGATCGTGGCCGCGAACTACAGCGAATCGGGCCAGCTGCGAAAAGTCGCCTAACCACCAACACCCCAGCCCGCCACTGAGCGGGCTTTTATTTCTGGAGACACGAATGCCCCGAGAAATTGCATGCACCGAGGATCGTTTCCTCAAGGATGCGCAAGCACACCAGATGGAAGTCGTGCGCGACGACGGTGTGAACCGTCATTTGCGGTTCAAAGATCCGAACAGCCGCGCCTACTGGTTCGACATCATCACTTGGCCAGGCACGCTGTGCATCGATGGTGATATGGGAACTTTCGTATTCCGACGCTTGCAGGACATGTTCGAGTTCTTTCGCACTGATCAAGAGCATTTCAACAAAACAGGACGCGCCGATCGACTGGCAATCAACCCTGGCTACTGGGACGAGAAGCTGCTCGCGCCGGCGCCAAGGGATGTCATGGAATTTAGTGCCGATAGTTTTCGGCAGCATGTCAAAGAGGCATTTGATAGCTGGGCGGAGTGCAGCGAACCCGATGCTGAATACAGCACCCAGGCGGAGCGCGACAAATTCAGCGACGACAAGGCCGCGCTTTGGAGTGCTCTGAACGATGAAGTTCTATCGACTGCCGATGATGGCGAAGTGCGAGCCTACGACGCTGCCCGCGACTTTCGATGCGATGACGTGCCTGGCTTTCAGATGGATGACTGCTGGGAGTGGAACTGCAAGGAATTCAAATTCCATTTCCTCTGGAACTGCTATGCCATCGCCTGGGGGATCAAGGCCTACGACAACGCGAAGCAACAAGCATCTGCCACCTAACCAACACCCCAGCCCGCCGCCGCGGGCTTTTCTCATTCTGGGAGCCACCTATATGCAAGACAAGACACCTGAAATCACAGACAGCCAAGTCATTGCCATCACCACCGCTTACGTGCAAGGTATGGGCAAAGGGCTGACTGCTGGCTGGAGCAATTCTGAGATCGCAAACCCATACAGCAGTGAATGGGGCTGTGATGCGGCATGGAGAATTGGCTACAACGAAGGGAAAAAGCGAGCCAGGCAAGAACCTCTGGAAGAACCCGAAGCCGTGGCAGTGCCTGATGCTCAAGAAGCATTTGAGCTGGCTTATGCGACCGAATGGCACAAGTCGCGCCATGGCGATGAGACTGTGGAGCAGCTGGCTGCAGAGGTTAAAAGTTGGCGCGAAGGCGCAACCTACGGCGACGACTTGCCTCGCCTGCGATTCGGCTGGGAAGGCTATCAATGGGCGCTTGCCGCCACCACAGAAGCCGGCGCTGCAGATGGCGAGAAAATGTTGGGGCCACGCCAGAACCATCTTCCTAACTGCAACGATGAGGCTTGCCTTGAATGCAGCAGCCTGATTCCTGATGAGTGGGTTAGCAAGACACCTGCAGCCGCGCCAGTGGTGCTGCCTGAGACCGATGCGGCAGTCACGGAAGTGATGGGGCTGGTGCAGGACTACTTTGTGACCGGGATGGATAAGGCGCGCAGCACCATCGAAACGAAGCTGCGCGCCCTTCTGGCTACTGCTACCGGACTTCCCGCGCAGGTGGTTGTTGAATTTGAACAAATTGGCACTGCGGGTCCATTCCCAATCTCGAATGGCCGAGTGCAATTGCCAGAAGTGACGATGGTTGATTTGGCGCGAATGCTCAAACCCACCATTGATTCTTTGGCGCAGGCAGACACGCGGGATGCGGAGTTGCTGCGCGGGCTGCATTGGGCAACCACTCTGTTAGACACACCCGCAGGCGATGCCTACCACGAGGCTATGCAAGCCGAAGCCATGAATGTTTCCGATGCTCTGAATGGCGAAGTTGCGAAAGCGTCAATTGAGCAGTACCGAGGCATCTTGAATGCGGGCCTCACCGCAGCCCGCGCCGCTATCGCGGCAGCAAAGGGGGAGTGATGGCTGAAGCAATTTATATCGCAGGGTTCTACATCTGCTTCGTATGGTCCGTCAAACAACACCTGGCCATTCGCGTACTTCGCAGGGACATGAATGCGGCCGATGAACGAATCAGCCGTTATCGAGTGGCCGTGGTTGCGATCGACAAATGGTGCGGCCATGAGTCGCCAGAGGCGCGGCTTATTGCTGCGTTCATCGGCGCATCAGGAGAAGGGCGAAGCATGAACGGCGGAACTCCCATCAAGGACGAGGTCTGCGATGTATCAGGTACTCGCGATCAACTGCGCAGGCTGCAGCTGGCTGCTCAGGCACACGCGCGGGATGCGGGTAACGAATGGCAGGACATCAGCACGCTACCCACTTGCGACGATCTGATCTGGCTGTACTGCCAGGACACAAACACCGTCGATGGACCTGTCGCCCCGAGTCCGATCTACGAGGACTCTTGGACTCATTGGGCATACGCCGAAGCACCAAGCACCGCAAGCATCAACCGCGCCGCTATCGCTACAGCAAAGGAAGGTGGTACAGCATGAGCATCCTGTGCAAATTGTTCGGCCACAAATCGCGCGAGCACGATTACAGCGGTGGCGAGTACATGCGAATGGGTCGCGGAGCCATCGACGGAATCGGCCGCGAGCACGCCACCCTCTATGCACACTGCCCTCGGTGCGAGAAGAAATACCGTGCCGGCCAGATTCACTTAATCCAACGGGAATGTGATCGGGTCGCTATCAGCGCCCAGTCCGATGACAGCGCTCTGCTGGATGCCATGGAGAGGCAGCGCATCGCTGTGGTGCCCGAGTACGAAGGCCCATGGGACGCCGAGATCTACAACGACGAGGGACAGCCGAATCACCATGGCACCGGATCGACGCCGCGCGAGGCAATCCGCGCCGCCATCGCCGCCCAGACAGCGCATGGGAGTGAGTGAATGCAATACACACGCACTTTCAAGAAGCACTCCATCACAGTTCAGCGCGAGAGCCGAAAGGACAACTGGTACATCCGGGTGACGGCCCCTTGTGGATCGTATGCCTATGACGGCTGGTGGACTGACTCTGCATCGAAGACCGCAAAGGAGGCTTTCGAGGAAGCCAAGCGCGGCGCACAACTTGACCCCGATAAGGAAGCGCGCAGGGTAGCCCATGCAGCAGCCAAGGAAAGAACGCAGAAGGAGCAGAGCAAGTGAGCGCCCTTCCCCGACTTTCCCGAACGGGAATGAAACAGCAAAACCGACCGCCTGAACGCACAAATTTCCCGCTCGGGAATATCGATAACCGGAGCCCCGCCACAGAGCGGGGTTCTGCATTTAAGGACCCTGAATGAACAGACTCACTCAATGGCCACGCATCGAAGTGGATGTGAACATCAAGCTGACCATGGCCGAAGTGCAGGCGCTTGAAGCGCTTGCGGGCTATGGCACGGATAGCTTTCTTGAAGTTTTCTACAAGCAGATGGGCAAGCACTACCTGAAACCGCATGAGGCAGGCTTGCGCAGCCTATTCGCCACCATCAGCAGCGAGCTGCCCCCAATCATCAAGCGTTACCAGTCTGCGAAGCAGGCCTTCGCCCTGGCGAACCCGGTAATCCGCAGCCGGGAAGACCATGATGCGCTCATTGCTCACGTGGAGGCGAATGCAGTTAATGCCACACAGCGCGCCCAAGCGCAGAAAGTGCAGAGCAATGGCTAAGCAAGATCTGGCACCCAACGAACTGGAGCTGAAGATAGCCATGTGCAGCGGGGTCATACCCCTGTGCCCGTTCTGCGCCCACACGGCTCTCATGCGCTCCAGCGTCAACAACGAAGCTTTTGGCAGCGTGTCGCTGTTTCAGGCACGCATCTTTTGCACAAACATCGGATGCAACGCCAGCGTGTTGCTCAACGAACGCACCCTCGAAAAGGCCCAAGCTGGCGTAATGGCCAACTGGGCACGAGCACAGCGCGCCGCCCAGGCAGCGCAAGGAGGCGAGTGATGAGTAGGGCCCACGACCTTGAACGTGATCAACGCTCCAAGCTCAGAAAATTGAGCAAGCGCGATAAGCGTGCGTACTACTTGATGGGAGCCTATGGGTATGGTCCAGACGACTTTGCCTACAAATTCGCCTGGGTATGGCGCACGCTACTCCCGCCCATTGGCTACCGCTGGCGAGGCAAGCACGTTGTTCCCGTGGACAAACGCGGCGCCATGGTCCGTGCGAAGGACACACGATGAGCAAACTCGGTCAACTGAAAAAGCGCGTCGGCTTTGAGGGCGACGTGCCGCGCTGCATGAACTGCAAGCACTACCGGCAGGCCCAGATACGCCTGAGCACCAACAGCAACACGTTCCGCAAGAACCAGCACTGCGGGCTCCACTACTTCGGCATTACGCCGAATTCGATCTGCAACAACTGGAGCGGGAAAGATGGCTCGGTGCTTGATGAGCCTCGAACGGCAACGCAAAAGGACAAGCATGAGCTATCACCGTGATGACTACTGCCCCACCACTGGGGAGCCATGCCAATCACTGTGCGAAACGCCCTGCGGATCGCATCAAAGGACAGTGGGCGAACTGGCGATGCTGGTGCGTCAACTAGTCCACACACTGCGCAAATCCTCACCAGACAGCGAAATTGGCACCCGCGCGCTGGACTACCTAAAGCGCAAAGGACTTGCTGGAACATTCTTACGCGGGAATTCCAGCTTTGTTTCAGAAAATGTTCCAAGTGAATTGAAGCCCATCAAGGCTTCCGGAGCTGTTGGAACATCAATAAGCATCAAAGCGCCAAAAAATGTTCCAGAGCAGAAGCAGCACCCTCAATCAAGAGACTGTCAGCGGCCAGAGTGCATGTCACTCGGTTGCTTTGGTCACTGCATGAAGGACTGCAAATGAGCAAGCGAGCTAGCGACCGTGGCGACAAGCGCGACAGATGGCGCTAACCAATCAACCACCCCGAGCCACGCGCTTGTTCGTTCTGCGCACGGCCGCTGCGATCGGGTGCGAAAAAAAACCCGCCGACCTGAGTACAGCGGGTTTCTCGAAATCAAAAAAGACGGGCGACTTGCAAAGGTGCTGTAACACCCGAGCAAGACCCCAACAGCAGAACGGGCCTGCATGCCAGGCGAAGACCCGCCACTGTCGCGACAGCGTGACGAGTCTAGCCAATTTTTCCCCTCGGAAAGAGCATATGCAGGAAATTCGCTGCGGCAACTGCCGCCGCAAACTGGGCGAAGGTGAATACACTCGTCTATCTATCAAATGCCCCAGATGCGGAGCATTCAATCAGCTGAGCGCCCAGCGCGCCCCTCAAGAGCACCAAAGCGTGCCAGTAGCTGAGATAAATGACCAACCCAATCATTCCGTGGATAGGCGGCAAACGCCGCCTGGTGGACATGCTGCTCAAGCGCTTTCCAGCGCATGACTGCTATGTTGAAGTATTCGCAGGCGGCGCTGCCGTCTACTTCGCCCGGCACCCCGCCGATGTCGAAGTACTCAACGACGTCAACGGGGATCTGGTAAATCTTTACCGGGTAGTGACCCACCATCTCGAGGAGTTTGTCCGCCAGTTCAAATGGGCGCTCACCAGCCGCCAGGTCTTCAAGTGGATGCAGGACACGAAGCCCGAGACCCTGACGGACATTCAGCGTGCCGCACGGTTCTTCTACCTGCAACACCAATCCTTCGGCGGCAAGGTAGCTGGCCAGTCATTCGGCACTGCCACAACGGCCCCGGCGATCAACTTGCTGCGCATCGAGGAAAACCTGTCTGCCGCCCACCTGCGCCTTGCTGCTGGTACTTACATCGAGCAACTCGATTGGGCAGCCTGCATCGACCGCTACGACCGCGCGCACACCCTCTTCTACATGGATCCGCCGTACTGGGAGACCGAAGGCTATGGCGTGCCGTTCCCCTGGGAGCAGTACGAGCTCATGGCCAAGAAGCTGAAGGCGATCAAGGGCAAGGCCGTCATCAGCATCAACGACCACCCTGCGATCAGGGAGTGCTTCAAGGACTTCGAGATGGAGGATCTGAAACTGGACTACACCGTGGGCGGCGCAGCCAATCGTGTAGAGCGCGGCGAGCTAGTGATCTACAGCTGGAACCGCGAGGCCGAACCCGCAGGGCTTTTCTAAGAGCCCAGTCAAGCACTTGAGCAGTGTCCGACGAACGCGTCGGACACGCCAGATACTGCTTGGACATCTGGCCAGTCAGAGCGTCAATGGTGTCCATGACGACGAACCAAGCAAATCAGACCAACATGACCAGCATTGAACAAAGCCTCACCGACTATCTGAACGGATACACACGCAACAATCCCGCCGGCCGCGAGCACGTTATCAACTACCCAGATTGGAGCCACATGGCAAAGCTGGAGCTCGACCGCAGAGCCAGCAGTCTTCTTTCGGTACTTCCCGAGGCGGAGCTGGCAGCGATCGCTGCTGGCGAGGTCAACCTTCCCGACTTGGTCAAAAAGCTCTAAACAGATTGAAAGCAACAAAGCCGGCAAACGCCGGCTTTTTTCTCGTCTGAATTTTCTGCGCTACCCTAGAAGGCGCACGACGATGCAACTTGATAGAGGTTTCCCGAATGGAAAATATGAACAGCACCGAGATATCGCAACTCATCAAAGACCTGCGCCAGGGAGATGCCACTGCACAAAAAGCTGCCGATCTGATCGAGCGGTTGACCAAAGAAACTACTCCAGGGCTGCGCAGAATTCCAGTTCTCGGCACTATTGAAGACGAGGTCGTCTACATCAAGCCCTTGGAGCTCCCACCAGGCACCAAATGGGGTGAGTAAACCTTGCCAAGTACGAAGGGCCTGTCTAGCAATGGACAGGCCCTTTTTCATGGCGAAGAAACTCGATTAATCATCGAACTGGAATTCTTTGCCTTCCAGCATCCCATGATTCGAGATGCAAATGTTGAAGCGCTTGAACAAGCCGAAGAACTCATTCAGGTGCATCTCCAAGCGAACCTTGCGAACCTTGAGCGGCTCACCGGAATCGATGGCTGCCTGAATATTGTCGTGCCCTTCACCTGTCGCCAGCAAAACAGTGACGAACACATTTTCGTCCTGTGTTCGCGCGTGCACTTCTCCAGAGTACAACTCAATGGCAAGAGCTAGTTCACCTTCTTGAATCAGACCCCTTGCTTTAAGGTAGCTAGAAATATCCGCTGTGTCATGGCGATCGGCCGATGCGGAGCCTTTAAAGTCGCCGTATTGCGTACCAGCGCGGAACGTATCCTGAGACATAGTTACTCCCTTCTGTTAAAAGGGTCATAGTACGCATAGAGAGTTATCGCACTATTACAGCAGCCCAAAGTGAAAGGGCCTGTCCATTGATGGACAGGCCCTTTTTCGTTGCAGCAGTTGAAGGCTATGATGATATACATTGAGCATCACTCGGGCAGCCCAGCGAAACAAAGCCCACTTTGGGGATTGCGGTTTGCGTGGGGCTAACGGAGTCGATTGATTTCATTTGATTTTTCCAGCAGCGCAGCGTCTACGCGCCAAGCAGAAATTTTATTTCAACGGCCAAATCAGCAGACTCGACTCTGTTGTTCGAGCCAGCCACACGCACGATGAAAAACTGGTAAACGAAAAAGGCGCTACCGCTTCTATAGCTGTAGCGCCTGTATTCTGGCTGGTTCCACGAGATTCAAGCTCGCGACCAACGGATTAAAAGCCCGAGTCACCAACAAGCATTGACACGGCCCAAAACAGGTTAATCGATTGATTTTACCAGTTGCGCACCCAGGCTGCTCGCGCCCTCCAGGTCTTCCCAGGGCTAAGGTATGCGATGGATGCTTGAAACCTCCCTGCCCTACCTAGCAAGAGGCATCCAATAGTCGCCCTCAATGCTTGCTGCAGCGAGCGCAGTCAATATGAGCAGATAAAGGAGCGGCAGCAAGGCATTGCTTACCAGAGAAAAGCCGTTAGCAGAGGATTTTCGACACGCACTGGACAACCCTGACGATTGTCGAGTGCCAGGGCCGCGCCGAAATTTGCTGCAATCGCGCCATGGGATTGCCGTAAATTCGCACGATGGCTCCTGACAAGGCCTATGGCCGTGAACCCTTTGTCACGACCACTCGAAATTCATGGGTCAACAACTCCCACAACACATTCAAACGACCCCAGGCATTCATGCACCCTGAGCCAACAGCACTTTCAGCAAGAAAGATACATACTGCCAAGCGCACGGGAGTCACCTATGCGTATCGGTGAACTCGCCGCACTCACAGGCTGCACGCCCAAAGCGCTACGCCTGTATGAGGCGCACGGCTTGCTCGGCACCGTGGCACGCCAGGGCAGCTACCGCCACTACGAACCGGAAGATGTGCAGCGCGTGCAGTGGATCCGCCAGGCGCTGTCGCTGGGTTTTCGCCTGGCTGCGCTACAGCCGCTACGCAGCATCGACACTCCCTCCGGCGCTGCCGCCGTCCAGACCCTGCTCCAGACCCGGCGACGCGCCATTGCCGACGAACTGGCGCGGCTGCAAGCTGCCGACATCGCCCTGGCGGCATTGTCCATGGAGCTGAGCACATGCAACGGTGCAAAGACATGCGGTTCACCAGAGCCACTCTCCATTTGACGTTGTAGGGCTTGACTCTGTCCCCAAGGACAAGGTGATGCTGGCGGCTTACGAACTCAGCCCGCCTCTATCGCCATGTCCCGTCGCATCCTCATCATCCTCGGCCAGCCCTCCACCAACAGTCTATGTGCCGCCTTGGCGAGCACCTATGCCGATGCCGCGCGCCACGCTGGAGCCGAGGTCCGACTTCTGGAGCTGGGTGAAATGCAATTCGACCCCATCCTGCGCCACGGATACGAGCATAGCCAGCCGCTGGAGGCCGACCTCCAAGGCGCTCAGCTCGACATTACCTGGGCGCAACACCTGGTGTGGGTCTATCCGATATGGTGGGGCGGGCTACCGGCGCTGCTCAAGGGCTTTCTCGATCGCATCTTCCTGCCAGGTTTCGCCTTCAAATACCGAGCCGACTCTGCATTGTGGGACCGCCTGCTGGGCGGCCGCACTGCTGAACTGCTTGTGACAATGGATTCCCCCCCTTGGTACTACCGCTGGGTACAGCGCCAACCAGGTCATCGGCAAATGAAACAGAGCATTCTGGAGTTCAGCGGGATCCGGCCCGTGCATGTGCATAGTTTTGGCCCTGTGCTCAAGTCCAGTGCCGCCAAGCGCGCCGTCTGGATAAAGCGCGTGCACACGCTGGGCACTCGTGCAGGCTTACGCTGACAGCGTCCTTCCTTAGTTCTCATCCACCGCTCTTTGCTGCGACAGCAGGGGTCGGCAAGCCCCCCACTTTCGTTCCGTGAAACTCCGCACGGCCAAGGAATACGGCCACAGCCTGCTGCGGGGCGGATGCATCGACCGGTTGAATCACCGCCCATTGCAGTCATTCATTGAGGCTAAAAACCTGCCTCCCTCCAAAAAACACTCGTCGCAGTTTTCACAAACTGCGCCGCAGCCGCTTCCCATTGGCCGCGAATGCTGACTTTGCCACGCCAGCGGTGTTGCAAAACAGCGTCTGTTTCGAGCGGTGTCACCACATCCAGCACCACTCTGTAGACCGGACGCTCCGGGTATAGGGTGCCTTGCATGCTTCGGACCTGAATCATGCGTCCAGCTGCCGCAGACAGCGCAGCCTCCGAGAGGGTACGACTCGCATCCTGATCAACGCTGCGCACCGTCAAATCCAATACCGGACCCACACCAGCGTCAGCGATAAAAATTGCGCTGTCGCCGATGCTGATGCGTTGAATATCTTCTTCCTGCACATAGGCAAGAACCTCCAGCCGATCGCCGCCCACGACTCTACCCAGCAATTCATTCCGGGCCAGCCAGTCTCCCGGTCGAAGATCCGGATCCACGTCGCGCAGAACTCCAGTGCCCGAGGCATTCAGACGGTAGCGACTGGCTTCGGTTTCCACCGCCTGCTGTTGAGTAGCCGCCTGCAGCTGACGCTCTTGCAGAACCTGCCAGTCCCTGCGCAGCTCAGAGTCGAAACCTGCTGCCGCTATTTGCTGCGAATACTGGGTCCTCTGCGCATCGTTTTGAGCCTGAGCGGCCTTGAGAGCCGGGGAGTCCAGCAAAAAGACAGGGGCATCAACCTTGACCATTCGTGCGTCGCCAAACATTTGCTGCTGCAGCTGCGATGCATCAAGCGCATGCAAAGGCCATATTTCGCTGGATTGCAACATACCCTCGGTGCGGATTGGGGCAGGCAGGGGCAGCCAGCAAAGCGCAATAAGAGCAAAGGCTCCGATGGCACTCCAACGTGCTCTTCGACTACGGACGATCTGAGGCCAGCGCAAATACCATGCTGCAATCTCGGACCAGAGAGGCTTGGCAATGAACCACACAATCTCCACCAGAAACAGCAAGATGCCCAGCGCCTTGATGAAGAAGTGATAGACCAAGGCGGCAATACCCAAAAAAAGAACCAATCGATAAATCCAGGTAGCCCAGGCAAACAAGATGAGTCCGCGACGTTTGGCATCGGCAAAAGACTCCGGGGGAGGTTCACCGAGCTTGAATAATTTCTCTCTGAGATCCCAGCGTGCCAGTGCAAAGGCACGTGAGTGCAGATTAGGCATCTGCAGAAAGTCGGACAACAGAAAATATCCATCAAAACGCATGAACGGACTTGCATTGATGGCCAGCGTGCTGACCCATGTCGTAGTGGCCAGCAAAAAGGCCATGGACTTGGGGGCTCCTTCAGGTAACCAGACCCACGCCAGCAAGGCCCATGCGGCAATCATCAGCTCCGTTGCGATGCCAGCACCCGCGACCTTGAGGCGCTGATCACGCCGGGTCAATTTCCAGACCTCGTTGGTATCGGTGTACGCCACCGGCCAAAGCACCAGAAAGGCAACACCCATGGTCGGAACGCGGCATCCAAATCGCTTGGCCATCAAGCCATGCCCCAGTTCATGAAGCACCTTGACAAACCCTAGCGTCAATCCATAGGCCAGCAGTCCTTGCCAGGTCAGCGAATCAACCAGGGTGGCCGTGAACGTTCCCCAGGAGCGTGAAACGCCCCAGACCCCAGCAAACAGAGCCAACAAGCTGACCCAGCCAAAGGTTCGGCTGAATAGAAACTCCAGCGAGGGCGCCCATCGTGTCAGCCAGCGATCAGGCCTGATCAGCGGGACCCGAAAAAAGAGGTAGTTATGAAGAAGCCATTGCATCCAGCTTGAGCGTCTTCCCTGCCACCGCTCAGCCATCGCATCGGCGCTATTGGGAGGAGGCTCCAACAGATCATTTCTCTGCGCAAACTGCAAAAGCGCATTCACGTCTTCCTCGTGGAGCGTCAATGTCGTTTGAGCACAGACATCTTGCACAATCGCGTCAGCGACGCCCAGATGCCAACGCTTGAACACCTCAAAGCTGGCCCAGTCCAGCTGAAAGAAAAGGTTGCGTACGGGATCATGCAGGGTCCAGCTGGGCTGACCATCGGGCAGCACAGGACCGGGAAGCAAATCCAGTTCTTCACGCAAAGCAGGCCATGCGGTACTCATGTCGACTTACCAGGCAATAAACTGGCGCAGGACGGCCCAGGGCTTGCGCAGAACCCAGTAGACCAAAGGCACCCAATCGCCTTGCAGCTTGGCGGTACCTTTGAGGCCTATACGAGCCTCCTCCTTGGCGAGCGACATGGACGCACGCACTCGATAGGCGTAGCTGCCATCTGGCCTGGCATTGGCGTCATACGCCATGTACCGTAGCTTGCCCTCCAGCCCGGCCATGGGATTCGCTGCCAGATACAGCTTCACTGTGGCGCCCTGGGCCAATGGAATGGCATCGCCGATGGGAACCCAGGCCTCGATTTCCACTTCATCAGGCCGGGCAATACGCATCACCCGCTCGCCCGTCTGTACAGGTTTGCCAAGCCATTCGGTGGGCGAGTCAAACAAAACCATGCCATCTTCAGGTGCCAGTACCCGGCTGCGATCACGTTGGTCACTCAGATATTGCACCTCGGCACGCTTCTCTCCTATGCGCCCGACTAGCGCTGCAAGCTGTGCCTTTGAGCGAGCGTCGCCCAAGGCCAGTTGGGCAGATTGTCGATATTCGGCTTCAGCGGTCAGCAGAGCTTGCCGGGCAACTTCCAATCGGCTGCTGATCTGCGCCTCATCCAGTCCAAACAAGCGCTCGCCTTTACGTACCATTTGATTGGGCTGGACATGGATCTGATCGATGACGCCATCCAAGGGTGCTCTCAACACCACAGGCTGGGCCGCTACCAGTTCACCTGGAGCAAGAACGCTCATATGCACAGGGACAGCACCAATCGCAACAAGCCCGCCAATGATCCAGACAGGCTTTCTCTGCCACCAGCTCCTGGCCGCAGTTATTGATACCGCAGGCTTTCGCCAGAACCTGGATTGGCCTACCTGCAATGCAGAGTACGCATGGAACCAGATATGACACCATTCGGCGAGCAGCGGAAAACGCTGCTCTTCAATAGGCTGCGCCCCTGAAAGCAACAGCCCGCCGCAACAAACAGGTGTCTGGGCATCCTGCACAAGAGGCACCCATATCGCATAGGCGCCCAGCCATTCGTGCCAGGAACTGGCCAGCTCGGGAGGAAGCTGGGCCGGTTCAATGCGCCGCACCTGAACGGATGGCTGCGCCTGGAGAAACTGGCCAACCCCGTGCAGCCACTGCGCATAAGGAGTGTTCCTGTCGGTCTCGACCACGCCGGACAGCGCCGTCACACCCTCCTTGTCCAGCCACAAACATGCTTGACGGTAAGGTACGAGCAAACGGCTGTCGTTGACCAGCAAAAAGCGCAGTTCGGCGCTGCTGCGTGCGGCCCTGGCTCGATGCCCAAGCTCGAGCAGCAGCATTGCCGGGTTTGCGTTCTGAGGAGAAACGGCTGCATTCATCGCACAACCGCCTCATGGGCATCACCCATCAATCCTTTAGCCATGGACATACATGGACATCCTTTTCCCCACCTGCTGATTCGCTGCATTTGCCATCTTCTCACTCAGCCCAGCCCGCCCTGCGGGTGCGCTGGACGTCGCCCTTGCATCGCCGATGACCACTTTGACAGTCCGCACCGACTCGTGGCCTTTTCCATCGCTGACCTTGATCTGAAGGACAAGCGTTGCGCTGAGGTCCTTGGGTGCGTTGATGGTTAGCTGACCGCTTTGACGGTCCAGGCGAACCCATCCGGGAAGCTCCTGCTTACCGGAGAGGCTGAACTGGAGTGACTCGATATCCCACGGGCTCTCCGACGCCAGGAGGACGGGCTTCAGATCCAGAATGCTGGCTCCAGTCGTGACCGAGAACTGCTCAGGAGCCGGATCAAATCCAGAGCGATTGGGTTCTGCCGGTGCGAAAAGCGACGCCCACATCCAGTCATTGACGCCTGCAATTGACTGCGGAAGGCCATATTCAGACCAGCTATCTTGACGAGGCATCCCTGTGTCTCGAGATACGGAGCCGAGCATCATCGACGCAGGATGCAGAAAATCAGCATTCGGTTCTGGTACCTCGGAAGGTTGAAATGGAGCGAGACCAAGTCCATCAGAGGAATTACTCACAGCAAAGGCAAATGGAGCATGCACGGCAGGAGGTACCAGCGGTTCAACAACGCCGCTGAGTGAAGTTACCGAAGATGCATTGCCCGCCACGTCCCTTTGCTGAACCCAGAGGCTGAATGCCCCGAGACCAGGTAGCTGGAGGGAGTTCCCGCGGCCTTCAAGCCAGGAAACGCCATTGTCCAAGGAGTACTGCCAGCTTCCTCCCGTTTCCAGACCAGAAATGAAGACCAAGCCCGTTGGCGAGACTTGCCGCCCATTCACCAGCGTGGCTTGATCCAGAGTAATTTCTGGCGCAACCGGATCAAGGGTATCGATGGCATAAGAGTTGGATATTGCGGTGCCGATGCCGCTGTTGCCTGCCGCATCCATATAGCCGGTGTTGTTCAACGTGATCACATTGCTGGCATCGGTGATGCTGGCTGTCGGCGTCAGGGTCGCCGTCCAGGTGACGCCGTCGCTGCTGCTGAGGTTGCTCAGACTGCCGTTCGCCACAGTGAAGTCACCAATATCCAGCCCCGTCACCGCTTCGCTGAAGGTAATGATGACCGTGGAACTCTCGCCCACCGCCAGCGCCGCGTCGTTCACCACAATGTTGGCTCTCGGGCGCTGGGTGTCGATGGCGTAGTTGTTCGAATCGGTGGTGCCGCTGCCAGCATTGCCGGCAGCGTCAGTCACCCCGGAATTGTCCAGGGTGATCAGGTTGCTGGCGTCAGTGATGTTGCTGGTCGGCGTGAACGTCGCAGTCCAGGTGACGCCGCCATCGCTGCTGCTGACGTTGCTCAGCGTGCCGTTGGCCACCGTCAGGTCGGCATTGGTGAAGCCGGTGACCGCTTCACTAAAGGTGATAGTCACCAGCGAGGTTTCACCGATCCGGAGGTTGTTGTCGGCCACCACGATGGTCGCGGTCGGGCGCAGCGTATCGATGGCGTAGTTGTTCGAGTCGCTGGTTCCCACTCCCGCATTACCCGCCTTGTCTGTCACTCCGGTATTGTTCAGTGTGATCCGGTTGACCGTGCTCTCCAGGTTGGCCGCGGGTGTGAAGGTCGCAATCCAGGTGACGCCGCCATCGCTGCTCGTGACCGTGCTCAAGGTGCCGCCGCTGACGCTCAGGTCGGCATTGGTGAAGTCGTTCACTGCTTCGCTGAAGGTGATGGTGACCATGGTGGTCTCGCCTACCGTCAGCGCTGCGTCCGCTACGACGATGGTGGCCGTAGGTCGCAGGGTGTCGATGGCAAAGTTGTTCGAGTCGGTTGTGCCGCTTCCCGTGTTACCCGCCAGATCGGTGTAGCTGGCGTTGTTCAGGCCGATCATATTCGTGGCGTCGGTGATGCCGGCAGTCGGCGTCACCGACGCCGTCCAGGTCAAGCCACCGTCGCTGGACATCAGATTGCTCAGACTGCCATTGGCAACTGTGAAGTCACCAACATCCAGCCCCGTCACCGCTTCGCTGAAGGTGATAGTGACCAGGGTGCTCTCTCCCGCTTGCAGTGCTGCATCCGCTACGACGATGGTGGCCGTCGGTCGCAGGGTGTCGACGGCGTAGTTGTTCGAGTCGGTGGTGCCCACTCCCGCATTGCCCGCCTTGTCTGTCACTCCAGCGTTGCTCAGCGTGATCCGGTTGACCGTGCTCTCCAGGTTGGCCGTGGGCGTGAAGGTCGCCGTCCAGGTGATGCCGCCATCGCTGCTCGTGACCGGGCTCAAGGTGCCGCCGCTGACGCTCAGGTCGGTATTGGTAAAGTCGTTCACCGCTTCACTGAAGGTGATAGTGACCGTGGTGGTCTCTCCGGCTTGCAGCGCCGCATCCGCTACGACGATGGTGGCCGTCGGTCGCAGGGTGTCGACGGCGTAGTTGTTGGAAATCGCGATACCGACCCCGGCATTGCCCGCATTGTCGGAAACCAGCGCGGTATCGAACACGATCAGGTTGGCCTGATCGGTAATCGCCGCAGTGGGCGTCAGGGTCGCGGTCCAGGTCTTACCGCCGTCACTGCTTGCCAGGTTGGACAGCACCCCGTTGGCGACGCTGAGGTCAGCCAGGCTGAAACCGCTTACCACCTCACTGAAGGCGATGGTCACCATCGTGGCCTGGCCGACGCCCAGATTGGGATTGGCCACGGTAATGGTCGCAGTCGGGCGCAGGGTATCGATCGAGTAGTTGTTGGACGTAGTGGCGCCGCTGCCGGCGTTGCCTGACGCGTTCTGCACGCCGCTGTTGTCCAGGGTGATGACGTTGGTGGTGTCGGCGATATTCACCGACGGTGTGAAGGTCGCGGTCCAAGTGACGCCACCGTCGCTGCTGCTTACGGCGCTCAGGGTACCGTTGCTCACCACCAGATCGGCATTGGTGAACCCACTGACCGCCTCGCTGAAGGTGATGGTCACCAGCGAAGTGGCGCCGACATTCAGTGCCGGGTTGGCCACCACGATGGTCGCCGTCGGGCGCACCGTGTCGATGGTGAAGTTCGCCGAGTTGGTCACGCTGACGCCGGCGTTGCCGGCTAGGTCGGTATAGCCGGTGTTGTTCAGGACGATGACGTTGCTGGTGTCGCGAACGTTGAGATTCGGGGTGTAGGTCGCCGTCCATGTGATCCCGCCATCGCTGGAACTGAGCGTGCCGAGCGTGCCGTTGGGCACGCTCAGATCGTTGTTGTCGAGACCGGTCACCGCCTCACTGAAAGTGATGGTCACGGTGGTGCTCTCGCCAGCCGACAACGTTGGATCGTTTATCACGATGGTCGCTGTAGGCCGGATGCTGTCCACTGCATAGGCATTCGAGTCGGTGGTGCCGGAACCCGCGTTACCTGCAATGTCTGTCACGCCGGTGTTATCCAGGCTGACATGGTTGTTGCCCGCGTTCACGCCCACCGCCGGCGTCAGGGTGGCAGTCCAGGTGATGTTGTCGCTGGTGGTCAGGTTGCTCAGGGTACCGTTGCCGGCCGTCAGGTCGGCCAGGCTGAAACCGGTCACCGCCTCGCTGAAGATGATGGTCACCTGCGAACTGCCGCCAATACCCAGTTGGTCTTTGGCCACCACGATGGTTGCGGTCGGCCGCTGGGTATCGATCACATAGTTGTTGGAGGTGGTGAGACCCGTGCCGGTGTTGCCCGACGAGGCCGCATTGACACCACTGTTGTCCAGGGTGATCAGGTTGGCCGCGTTGCTGATGTCGCCGGCCGGGGTGAAGGTGGCGGTCCAGGTGACACCGCCGTCGGCGCTGCTCACCGCGCTCAGGGTGCCCCCCACCACCGTCAGGTCGGCGTTGGTAAAACCGCTCACCGCCTGGCTGAAGGTGATGGTCACCTGGGAGGTGTCGCCGATCTTCAGCGCCGGATTGGCCACCACGATGGTCGCGGTGGGACGCACGGTGTCGATGCTGTAGTTGACCGAACTGGTGGTACCCGCGCCACTGTTGCCCGCGATGTCGAAGATCCCGGTATTGGCCAGGGTGATGACGTTGGTCCCACTGCTGGTGTTGGCGTTCGGGGTGAAGGTCGCGGTCCAGGTGACGCCGCCGTCGCTGCTGCTCAGGTTGCTCAGGGTGCCGTTGCCGGCGTTCAATTCGCCCAAGGTAAAACCGGTCACCGCCTCGCTGAAGGTGATCGTCACCTGCGAGGTCTCGCCGGCGCTCAGGTTTGGGTCCGACATGACGATGGTGGCGGTCGGGCGCTGGGTGTCGATCGCGTAGTTGCTCGACACGCTGGTGCCAGTCCCGGCGTTGCCAGCGGTGTCGGTGTAGCCAGTATTGCCCAGGGTGATGACGTTGCTGGCGCTGGTGATGTTCCCGGCCGGAGTGAAGGTGGCGGTCCAGGTGACACCACCGTCGCTGCTGCTCACCGCGCTCAGGGTACCGTTGCTCACCGTCAGGTCGCTGTTGGAGAAACTGGTCACCGCCTCGCTGAAGGTGATGGTCACCTGCGCGGTCTGGCCGATGATCAATGAGCTCTTGTCGATGGCCACGGTGGCGGTGGGTCGCACGCCATCGATGCCATAGTTGTTGGACGTGGTGGTGCCGCTACCGACGTTGCCCGCCCCGTCGAGCACACCCGTGTTGTCGAGAATGACGTAGTTGCTGGCGCTGTTGATGCCCGCCGTCGGGGTGAAGGTGGCCGTCCAGGTGACGCCGCCGTCGCTGCTGCTCACCGCGCTCAGGGTACCGTTGCTCACCGTCAGGTCATCATTGGTAAAGTCGCTCACCGCTTCGCTGAAGGTGATGGTCACCAGCGACATCTGGCCGATGCCCATGTTCGGTTTGGCGAACACGATGGTCGCGGTCGGCCGCTGGGTGTCGACCGAGTAGGTGTTGGAGTTGGTGGTGCCGGTGCCGGCGTTGCCCACCAGGTCGTTGACCTCGAAGTTGCTCAGGGTGACGACATTGCCGCTGTGGGTGACGCCATTGGTCGGGGTCAGGGTCGCGGTCCAGGTGATGTTGTCGCTGGTGCTCAAGTTGCTCAGGGTGCCGTTGGTCGCCCACATGTCGGCCAGGCCGAAATTGGTCACCGCCTCGCTGAAGGTGATGGTTACCAGGCTGCTGCCACCGATATTCAACGAGTTGTTGCTGACCACGATCGTTGCGGTCGGCCGTTGGGTATCGACGGCGTAGAGGCTGGACAGGGCCACGCCGGCGCCTGTGTTGCCCGAGGCATCTGTGTAGAGGCTGTTGTCCAGAGAGACATAGTTGCCGTTGCTGGTATTGCCGGCGTCCGGCGTCAGGGTCGCGGTCCAGTGGATGTTGTCGCTGGTGCTCAGGTTGCTCAGGGTACCGTAGCGGGCCGTCAGGTCCGCCAGGCTGAAACCAGTCACCGCCTCGCTGAAGGTGATGGTCACCGTGGCGGTCTCACCCGCCGTCAGGCTGCTGTCGCTGAGCGAGATGCTGGCGGACGGCCGCACGCCATCGACCACCAGGGCCTTGTTGGCCCCCAGGGAGCCGGCGGCGCCGGGGGCGGCCAAGGTGAGGATGGCATCCTGGCTGGCAGCGCCCTTGATAGTGCCGCCGTTGAGGGTCAGCGCCGTGGTGGCGGCATAGTCGAGATCGACCGCAACGTCACCCGCCTGCACCGTGTAGCTGAAGGTCAGGGTATTGCTGCCCGAACCGGAAACGTAGTTGAGGGGCCGGTCGGTGGCACCGGTCTCCAGCAGCAGCTGGGGGGTACCAGTGACGCTGACATTGGCGTCGAAGGTCACCGTGATGGTGATGACGTCGCCGATGCCGTACTGGCCATTGCCGTTGCTGGAGGTCACACCGGTCACCCGCGGGAAGATGGGTGCCGTGAGGGTGACGTCGTTGCCGTTGCCGCCGATGTAGCTGGTGGTCAGCGCGGTGCCGTTGCCAGTGGCGGCCATGATGCCGCCCTCGGCAAGACCGCTGAAGGTGCCGGTCACGCTATCGGCGAGGTCATTGCTGATGATGGTGTAGGCGTCGCCTTCCGCCGACGCATAGCCGTGGGTGACGGCCAGGTTGGCGGCGCTCATGTCCACCGTACCGTTCACCACGACCTGGTCGTAGCCGGAGCCCGCGGTCAGGCCATTGATCTGCAGCGCCAGGGTGCTCCCGGCGGCCATGGAGAGGGGGCCATTGATGGTGAGGATGCCCGCCGCGTTACCGCCCGGGGCAAGCGTACCGCCGCTCAGCACCGTCACTGCGCCCAGGGCACCAGTACCGGCCAGGGTGCCGCCGTTGGACACGGTGGTGGCGCTGGCCGTGCTACCGTTGACCGCCAGGGTGCCGGCGGAGACGGTGGTCGCGCCGGTGTGGGTCTCGGCACCGGTCAGCGTCAGGGTCGCGCTGCCGCTCTTGGTCAGTGTGCCGCCACCGGAAATCACACCGGACAGGGTGGTCGCCGCATCAGCCTGGATAGTCGCCCCACCCGACATAATCACGTTGTTGTCGATAGTGGTAGCGCCGCCAACGGCCAGCGTACCGCCGGCAAGGATCAGGTCGCCGCCACCGAGGTTGGCGTCGGACGCCACGCTCAAGGTGCCAGCGACCAGCGTGGTCGTGCCGGTGTAGGTGTTGTTGCCCGCCAGCACCACGTCGGTATGGTTGCCGCCGACCGAGTAGGCATTCACCGTCAGGTTGCGCGCGCCGCCGCTTTCGCTGATGACGCCGCTGAAGGTGATGTCGTCATCGCCCGTAGCCGGGGAACCGGTGCGCAGCGTGGCGTCGCCGAGCAGCACGATGTCGTTGCTGAAGGTACGGCCGCTGCCGGCCACGCCGAGCGTGGCGCCAGCGGTCAGGTTGATCGTGCCGCTGCCCAGGGTGCTGTTGCCGATCGCGGCCACCAGGCCGGTACCGCCGCTTGAGGACAGGGTGAGATTGCCGCTCAGGCCGCTGGCGTTGCTCAGGTAGATCTGACTATCGCCAGCGTTGAGGTTGAACGCCCCACTGCCGCTCGTCAGGCCACCGAGGCTGATCACCACGCCAGTGCCGCTGCCAGTGGCGTCGAGAGTGACCGCGCTGAGCACCTGAGTCGTGCGGTTGAGGGTGAAGGTGCTGTTGGAATTGACCGCCAGCGTACCGCCGGCGAGCTTGAGGATACCGCCGCCGATCTGGTCGGCCGAGGTGACCACCGTCGTGCCGTTGATCTGGCCGAAGGTCCAGTTGCTGGCGCTGTTGCCAATGTTGATCAGGTTGAGCGTGCCACTGCCGCTCTTGAAGAAGTCGCCGCTGCCGGTAATCAGGCCCGACAGCGTGGCTTCGATGCCGAAGCCGAGCTCGATTGCGCCCGAGCGGCTGGTGATGTCGAACGCATTGTCGATGGTCTGGCCGTTGCTGGTCACCGAGAAGGTGCCGCCATAGACGCTCACCAGACCGCTGCCGAGGTTGCTGTCGCTGCCGACGGCCAGGATGCCCTCACCGAGAACTGTAGTGCCCGTGTGCTGGCTGGTACCGCTCAGCGCCAGGGTGCCGAATATACCGGTCTTGCTCAGCGTGCCGCCGCCGGAGAACACACCCGAGGCGGTCCAGTCGACGTCGGCGTGGAGCGAGCCACCACCGGCACCGAAGACCATGTTGTTGTCGACCGTGACACCGCCAGTGGTGACATCGAAGGTGCCGCCGTTGAACTGCAGCTCACCGCTGCCGAGCGCATCGCCGGTGCCGACCGCCAGGGTGCCGCCATCAATGGCGATAGCCCCCGAGAAGCCGGCTTCGTTGCCGGTGCTGGCCAACGTCAGCGTGCCGGCGCCTGTCTTGGTCAGTGAGCCGCTGCCGGCCAGCGTGCTGGCGATCGTGGCGGTGTCGGTAAAACCGTTGCTGATGGTGAAACCACCACCCAGGGTAATGGTGCTGCCACCGATAGTAAGTCCATTGGCACCATCCAGATCGAGTGTGTCGCCCGCGCCTCCGGTGACGCCGCTGCCGAGGGTGATGGTGCTGTTATCAGCCAGTACCACTCGAATCGTGTCCGCGCCGCCCTGGGCCGCACCGCGAGCCAACGCTTCACGCAGGCTGAAGCCGTCCGCCGCGTCGCCGCCGGCGTCGTCGTTGCTCTGGTCGACGTAGATGGTGTTGCAGGTGAGCGTCACGTCGCTGTTGACTGTGCCGCCCAGGCTGTCGGTGAGCGCGAAACGGATGTTCGCGTCGCCGTAGGGCGTGGCGTTGTTGTAGCTGATATGGCGTACCACGTCCTGCACCAGCGCGGTGGACGCCGGAAAGCTGCTGCCGGTGAAGGTGATGGTCAGCACGCCGCCGGCGTAGTTGTAGGTCGCGAAGGTGAGACCGGCGAACTGCAGGTCGCCGCTGAAGGCGTTGCCACTGACACTGAAGTTGGCGTTGCTGAGGTCGAAACCGAACAGGTCGTTGGCGCTCGGGTCGGCGCTTCCGCCGGTATAGCGCTGCACCACCAGGCTGGCGCCGCTCCAGTTCGCCAAGTCGTCTTCGGCGTCGCTGACTACAGCGTTGCCGCCGGCGTCGAGCACCACCGTGGTGCCGGCGGTATAGGGCGTGCTGTCGCCGTCAAGACCAGTCACCACCGGCATGCTGTTGATCGGCGCTGTGAGGGTGAAGTCGTTGCCGTCGCCAGCGGCGTAGTTGGCGGTCAGCTGGATGCTATTGCCACCGGCAGTCAGGGTGCCGCCTTCGGCGAGGCCGCTGAAGCTACCGGTGACGGCATCCGCGAGATTGTTGGAAATGATGGTGTAGACGTCGCCGAGGCCGGGCGTGTAGCCATGGGTGGCGGAAAGGGTGGCGCCGGCAACGATCACCGCGCCATTCACCACTACTTGGTCGTACTGGGTGCCAGCTGTGGTGCCGTTGATCTCGACAGCCAGGACGCTGCCCGCGTTCATCTGCAGATTGCCGTTGATCGTCAGACTGCCCGCGCCGGCATTACCCGGGGAGAGCAAGCCACTGCTCTGCACCGTCACATTGCCGCCCAGGATACCGGTACCGGCCAGCGTGCCCCCGGCGGCCACTGTGGTGGCACTGGCAGTGCTGCCAGCTACGGACAGAGTGCCGGCGGACACAGTGGTGGTGCCGGCGTAGTTGTTGCTGCCCGAGAGTGTCAGTGCACCGCTGCCAGTCTTGGTCAGGGCGCCAGTACCGCCGATCGCGCTGCTCAGGCTGACGGCCAGGCCGGAGCCCACTGAGATGCTGCCGGCGCTCGCGCCCAACGAGATCGCATTGTCGATGGTTCCGGCGCTAGTAACAGACAGCGTGCCGTCGTTCAGTTGCAGGGTTCCGCTGCCCAGATTGGCGTCGCCGGCGATCGAAACGGTGCCGCCGCTCAACACCTGCATCCCCCAGCTCTGTCCGCTGTTGGTACCGGACAACGTGAAGGTGCCGCCGCCATCCAGCGTCAGGGTGCCGGAACCGGTGATCGCGCCCGAGAAGGTGCTGCTGGTGCCGTTAATGCCGATCGTCAGCGCGGAGGTACCGAGGGCCACCGTACCGGCGCCGGACAAGGCGTCGATGGTCTCGCCGGCCGCGACGGTCAAGGTCGCGCCGGACGCCACCGCCACCGACGTGTTGTCGTCCAGCGCGCCGCCGACGCGGTTGAGCGTCAGCCCGCCCGCCGACACGTTGGTGGCGCCGGTGTAGGTGTTGTTGCCGGTCAGCGTCAGTGTGCCAGAGCCTGACTTGGTGAGGCCGGACGTGCCGGAGATCACGCCGGAATAGGTCGTGCTGGTGTTGTCGCCACCCGTCGTCAGACCCGCGTTGAGTACCACGCTGCCTGTGCCAGCCAGGGAGCCGATGGTTTCGGCGTTGAAGAGGGTCAGCGTAGTGCCGCCCGATAGCGTCACCGCACTGCTGTTGCCAATCGCCGAGCCGCCGCTGAGGGTCAGGCCGCCGGCGGACAAGTTGACGGCACCGCTGTGGGTATTACTGCCGCTAAGGGTCAGGGTGGAGGCACCGGATTTGGTCAGGGTGCCGCTGCCGCTGAGAACGCCGCTCAGGGTGGCATTGGCGCTGGTGGAAATGACCGCAGCGGAAGCCAGCGCAATGGCGTTATCGATCGTGGTGGCGCCGGTGATGGCCAGGGTGCCGCCGTTCAGCGTGATGGTGCCGGAACTCAGGTAATCGTCATTGGCGATCGACAGCGTACCGGCGGTGATGGAGGTGCCGGCGGTGAGCCCCGCCTCGTTGCCGCTATTGGATAGGGCCAGCGTGCCGGCGTCGGTCTTGTTCAGGCTGAACGCCCCATTCAGGGCTCCGGCGAGGGTCAGCGTACTGCCGGAGGCCGCGCTGATGTCGGCAGCTGCCGTCAGCGTCACTGTGCCACTTACGGTCGTGCTGCCGCTGTTCAGGTGGAGCGCGCCGTAGTTGACGGCAGACACCGCCTTGCCGGTGCCAGCGATACTGAAGGACTCGGCGACTGTGAGCGCTCCGGCAAGGCGCACGGTGGCGCCGCTGGCGACAGTGGTGGCGCCGGCCGTGGTCCCCAAAGCGTTGGCGTGGCTGGCGATCACCGTACCCGCCGTGACATTGGTGGCACCGGTATAGGTGTTGTTGCCACTGAGCTCCAGGATGGCCTGGCCATTCTTGATCAGGCTGCCGCTACCGGAAACGACACCACTCAAGGTGACCTGCGCGGCGCCGCTCCCCCCCCCGATATTGAAGGTACCGCCGCTGGCACCCAGCGCAATGGCATTGTCGATGGTAAACGCGGAGGTACCGTTGGTGAGGGTCCCTCCGTTCAACGTCAGGGTGCCGGAGGACAGGTGATCGTCGCTCTGCACCTGCAAGGTGCCGCCGGTGACGGTAATGCCACCTGACATGTTCGCTTCGTTGCTGACACTCGACAGTACCAACGTGCCAGCGCCGGCCTTGCTCAACGCACCGCTGCCGCCGAGCGTGGCGGCGATGGTGACGGTGCCGGTGGAATTGGTGAAGTTCAGCGTGGTGCCGCCACCCAAGGTGATGGTATTGCCGCCGCTAATGATTAGGCCCGAGGCCGAATCGGCGTTGAGGGTCAGGCTTTCGTTGATGGACAGGCTGCCAGCCAACGATACGGCGCTGTTGAAATTGCTGGAGAAGACCAGCGTTTGGCTGCCAGTGGCGTCTGCAGCGGCAATCGCCACCGCTTCGCTGAAGCTCACGCCGTCACTCACGTTGATCGTGGCGGTGTCGCTGGTGTTGGTGATGTAGATGGTGTCACTGGTGACCGTGGTATCAGCCGTGGCGCTGGAGGGGCCGTCGCTCAGGGTGAAGCGGACGGTAGCATCGCCGGCCGGCGTGTCGCTGCGGTAGGTGACGCGGTGTGCCACATCGTTGATCAGGGCGGTCGTGGCAGCGGTGCCGCTGCTGGTAAAGGCGATCGTCAGCACGCCGCCCGTGTTGGTGAAAGTGGCGAAGGTCAGGCCGCCGGATTGCAGGGCGTTGCCACTGACGGTGAACAGTGCGCCCGAGGTATTGAAGCCGAAGATATCGGCGGAAACCGCAGTGCCAGGGCGCTGCACGGTCAGGCTTGCGCCGGCCCAGTTGCCATTGCCACCGTTGAGCGCGCCGAATTCGGCGTCAGCGAGTGTGGCATTGCCGCTGACATCGAGGGTCACGGTGCCACCAACGCCGGCCCAGGCCACGCTGTCGCCGTTGAGGTTGCTGAAGGAGGGAGACGAGTCGATGACGATGGCCTTGTTGGCCCCCAGCGAGCCGGCGGCTCCAGGTGAAGCCAGAGTCAGAGTGGCGTTGTTGGTGGCGGCATCGCGGATGGTGCCGCCATTGAGCGATAGGGCACTGCTGCTGACGTAATCGAGGTCGGCACTGGTGTCGCCCGCCTGCACCGTGTAGTTGAAGGTCAGGGTGTTGGTGCCTGAGCCGCTGGCGTAACTGACCACCCGGTCGGTGGAGCCCGTTTCCAGGGTGAGCTGGGGAACACCGGTGACCGTGACCACTTCGTCGAAGGTCACAGTGATGGAGATGACAGCGCCCGGCGCGTAGGTTCCATTGGATGTCGATGACGAGACCGAGGTAACCGTCGGGAGATGGGTGTCGATGGCGTAGTTGTTGGAACTGGCCGCACCCGAACCCGCAGTACTGCTGCTGACCGAGGTAACCCCCGCCAAGTTCACCGTGACCAGGTTGCTCGTATCAGTGACGTCAGCGTCGGGCGTCAGGGTACCGGTCCAGGTGAGGCCGCCGTTACTAGAACTGAGCCCGGTGATAACCCCGTGATCGACCGTGAGGTCAGCGGTAGTGAAACCACTCACGGCAGTGTTGAACGTGAAGGTCACCAGTGACGTCTCGCCAGCCTTGAGACTGGGGTCGGCTACAGTCGCCGAGGTCAAGGTGGGAATTACCTGTGGCGCCTCGAAATTGAGGTCATCCAGGGCAATACTGATATTGCCGCCGCTGATGGTGAAGCTGGAAATGTTCTGGAAATCAGTGTTGCCCGACGTGTTGATGTTTTCGTGGGTAATGAACGAGCTGTTGCTGATAAAGCTGAGTGCAGAGCCCCCATTGGGGGTGATGAGTATGTTCGTGTCGGCGAGACCGTCGAAGCTCAGCCCGTTGAGGCGGAACATACTGCCATCGGCCATCTCGACCTTGATGCTGGTAACGCCGAACAGCCCTGCCGAGTCCAAGAGCAGGAAGTAGTCCGAGCCGCCGTCCCCCAAGGGGGAGGCGAGAGGGTCGCGGCTCACCAAGCTGCTGTAGTTGGCCCCTCCGGCACCGGTGATGGTGTATTTCACGCCATCCAGGGTGAAGACACTGGTGCTGAAGCTCTGATTGGCGTCGTCGTCGTAGTTTTCGTCTGCTGCCACCAGCAGCCCGGAATAGGACGCCACACCATCGACGACCCTGGATTCGATCGTGCCCTGGTTGACCTCCAGCACCCAGTCGCCACCCATCGAAGCGGCCCCGGTCAGGTCGTTGGACGCGGCGACATCGGCGCCGGTGGCCGCAGACAGGCCATCAATGAATGCACGCCCTTCTCCATTGGCGCCCACCTGGCAGCCGTAGAGCAGGATGTCGCCATCACTGGCCATCGATTGACCGATGGCATTCAACAGCTCGCTGCGGCTGGCCAGATCCGCGCTGTCGAGCCAATCGCTACCCAGCTGCACCTGGCCGACCTTGCCGTGGCTGAGCACATGGATGCTGTCGATGCCACTGCGGCCGTCCAGGTAATCGGCAATCTGCTGCAGCCCATCCTTGTTCGCATCCAGCACGACGACTTCAGTGCCTGGTTTCAGGCCGCTGATGAGCTGCTCGTAATCCTTGATATTGCTGTCAACGAAGACCACTTCCTGGCGCTGTGTAGTCGCCGGCGAAGCCTCGGTCGCTCTCTGCGCTTCCGAGGTCAGCGCATGTCGCAGCGCAGTTGCCGTGTCCACCATATGCTCTGCGGCCGCAGGCGCCGCAGCATCTGTAGCCGCATGCGCCACATCCACCGCCGCTGCACCGTCAAACATAAAGCGCTGCTCCAATGCCAGCGGGCGCACGGCAGAGGCCGGCTGCAGGCGCTGGGGAGCATCGGTCTTCACTGCCTGCGTCGTCATGGCCTGTGTCAGACGGCTCCAGAATGAGCGAGATTTGCGGATCATCAAAGTGTCCTTCCGGGATGAAGGTGGCATGGCGCTTACCTGCCTTGCAGGTTCAGACCGCTGGCTTGCCCTCTTCCAGGGAGCTGTCGGTCTCTTGCTATCGGACTATAAAAATATGAGCTTTTGGCGCCTTTCATATATAGACTTCAGCATTAAAGTAATCTGAAACCTTTGAATGGCATGCGCAATATGCTCTTGTATTTGAATGTCTAGGGCTTGCCAGTCTGGGGTGGTGCCAGCAGCACCTGCCCGCTCATTCCGGCGATCAGCTCGGTAAACTTTCCGTGAATGGCCGCATTGACTTTCACCGACTGGCTCACCGGGTCCACGCGCGCAGCCAGGCGCTGCACCTTGGCGGGATAGGTTTTGCCGGTCTCGTCAATGCGCACCTGGAATTCCGAGCCCGAATGCAGCCAGCTGAGCCAGCGCGAAGGCACCAGAAACTCCAGCTCCAGCGCGGAGTCGTCCAGAATGTCCAGCAGTGCCTGACCCGGCTGCGCATATTGCTGCTCGCGGATCTTCTGCTCGGCCACCCGCCCCGCATAGGGCGCGATGATCTGGCATTTGCTCAGCAGGCTGCGGTTGGCGGCGACCTCGGCCCTGGCCTTGTTCCATTCAGCCTGCGAGACATCCAGCTCCACCTTGCCGACGGAGTTCAGCTCCGCCAGGCGCTGGTTGGCCTTCCAGGTCTTCTCGGTGGCATCCACGCCCGCCTGGGCCTTGTTCAGCTGGGCCTGTGGCAGGCTGCAGTCAAACTGCACCAGCAGTTGCCCCTGGCGAAAGGCACCGCCCTCCACCACGGGCAGGCGCTGCACCTTGGCACCGATTTCAGCCGCCAAGGTGGTGTAGCGGCGCGGCGCCAGCTGGGCGCGGATCTCGCGCTGATCCAGCACGCTGGGCAGGGAGGTCTGAGTCTTGGGAAGGCTCTGGGCTGCCGGGCCGCTCTGGCCATGAGCGGCGAGCGACAGGCCCAATGCCAGGCCCAGAATCAAGGGAGACACGCAAGACTTCATTGGAATTGACCTGCGTCCCAGCTTTGCAGCGATTTACCAACGGCCTGTGTTAGTTCAGGCAAGGGCATGCTGTCCGAGCCTTCGATCACGGGCTCCATGCCCAAGGTGGCTTGCAGGCGGGAGCTGGCGGCCTGCATATTGGATTGGGCCTGATACCGGCGCAGCACGGAAAGAATGGTCGTGGTCTGCTGGGAGACGCGCTCAAGCGCATTGAGTTTGTCGGCCTGCACCTGGTTGTTCACATGCTCGGACAGGCGCTGGTCCACCGAGGCAATGGTCTGAGCTCTTTCGTACTGGCGCACGGCGTTTGCAAATTGCAGACGCGCCACATGCAGCTGTGTCAATACCGCCATCTGGGTAGCCAGACGACGCTGATCGGCCAGTTGGACACCCGCGTCAGCCAGCTGACGCTGTGCAGGCAGTGACAGCAGCCCCAGCAGATTGAAGGAGATCTGCAGGCCCGCATCCTGCCAGCGGTCGTTAATCAGATAGCTGTCGCTGCTCTTGTTGACACCGTAGTTGAAGGAAAGGCCGGGGAACATGCGCAGCATGGCGCGCTTGGTCTCTTCATTGGCGATACGGGCGTTGTACAGGCTCTCGCGCAGATCCGGGTTCAGCAGTAGGGCCCGGTCCTCCAGCTTGTCCACCGGCTGCTCCAGCCAGCGCTGGGCATTCGAGGCCGCAGGCTCGATCACGCGCAGCGGCTGGTTCAGCTCTGCGGGCGAGACCCCCATCAAGGATGCCAGCTCGATGCGCGAGGAAGACAGCTCCTGCTGAATGGCCTCCAGCAGGCGGATGTTCTCCAGCAACTGGCGCTGATAGCGCAGCGGCTCCATGGGGGAGCGCAGTTTTTCCGCCTCGACCTTGCGCGAGTCTTCCAGGGCCTTGTCTGCATCCCGGCCTGCGGTCTGCAGCGAAGACTCCAGGGCCTGGGCCGCAGCCACACGCCAGTAAGCGATACGTACATCCTGGATCAGCGTGTGTATGGCCTTGCGGCGACGCTCAGCCGCAATTTGGGCGCGATCCGCATGCTGACGAGCGGCGTAATAGCTTTGACCGAAGTCCAGCAGGCTCCATGAGAAGCTCAGCGAAGCCAAGGTCGACTCACGATCCGACGAGATATAGGGATGAGCCAGGGAAGGCGCGCCCGTGACCGAGTCCGTGCTGCGGCTGATCAGGTCCTTGTCGCGGTAGCGGTAGCCGGCCGAGGCCACCAGCTTGGGCAGCATGTCGAACTTGGCAACATTGGCCGTGCCCTGGGCCACTGCCTCTTCCATGCCACGCAGGCGCTGGGCTGCGTTGTATTTGATGGCTCTCGCAATGGCCTCTTCAAGACTCACCGCACCAGTCAGCGGAGCAACGTCCTTGCCGAGGCTTTGCCGATCGGCCTGGACCTGCGACTGAATTTCTTCTGTCGAGAGCGCCTGACTGCTCAGGTTGGCACAGCCAGTGAGCCAGATGGCAGAGCCCAACAAGGCCGTGAGCCGGACACGGCCACGAAAATTTGTCTCGGACCGGCAGTGAGCAATGGCGTTCATATTCGCAAGGGGATGGTGGCAAAGACGGTTTGACAAGAAGACTGGCCCAGATGGAATCTATGCACCAAACCTCAAAAAGTATGCAAAAGTCTTAATTGTCAAAAAATGTGTTCGCGATATTACTGATCAAAGGTGACAACCGCAATCACTGAAATCAGGTATTTCTTCTGCCAGAAGCACCATGCAGCCGCACTCATTTTTTGCCCCAATTGGTGCATTGAGTCCTTGGTGGAGACTGGTCAAGCGAGTCGGTTGTGGTGCAGTGTGTAGCTGCCTGAGGCTGCTTCCAAAGCCGCTTCCGGTTGGAGACAGCAAGGCGCTCCTTCGGGTTTTCTCAGAGCCGACGGCGCATAGCTGCTATTGGAGATTTCAGCCCTGAGCTGTGAATTTCAGATCAACACCGTTCGCAAGCGCGCTTGCCAGGCATTCCGAGGCATTGGAAGACGCACAACAACGCCCACCAGGCACATCAAACTGCTCCAGCAAAGCCAGGCAGTTCAGTCGCGGCAGCTACATCGTCAAGCTTGAGGGGTCTGGACGCCCAATGGAAATCGACCGCAACATCATGGGCGTGACGATTGCAATCGATGGCGCGGAAATGCCTCATGAGGGGTGCTGAAAACCCCGGCAGTCAATCCTGATCGCTGCCTTGCCTCAGGTCGTCCGCGACCGACGCGACAAAGCTGACGCAGAGCGTCAACACCATGAGCGCAAAACTGACAAGCAGCCACTTCATAGCGTCCTCGTGCAATTGATATTCGCAAACAGTATGCTCGCATTGATTGACAGCACTACATAGATGTTTACGCTAGGGCCAAGCACAAACCAAGCTCAAACCAAGCACCCGTCACCCGAGGCTCCATATGGGCTCAGGCCCTTTGCAAAGGAGTCACGAGAAGAGCCAAGGCCTGCTCGATGCAGGCGAACGAAGCCAGCTAAGCCAGCCGTCTGCAGGACGAGATCGGTTGCCAGACACCCAAACGATGCGACCGCCCATGTAGCGACACCTGCCGACTAGTGAAGCGAGAACACCGCCGCGGCATCAATCTCAAGTGGCCTGGAAAGCAAATACCCTTGAGCGCAATCCACTCCAAGCCTTTGCAGCATATCCAGCTCTTCCGCCCGTTCAACGCCCTCTGCAATCACCAGGCTTCCTATTTCATGCGCGAAGCTGATGAGGCCTCTGGCCAGTGCACGCCGTTTCTCATCTGTATCGATAGAGTGAGTAAGACTCATATCCAGCTTGATGATCTCGGGCTCGAGATTGAGGATATGCCGCATGCTGGAATAGCCTGCACCAGCATCGTCAACCGCCAGTTTCGCGCCCCGGCGACGGTAAGGCTCCAGCCCAATGGCAAGAGCCTTGTAATCCTTGACCGCAGCATGTTCTGTAATCTCCAGGACCAGACGTGAGAGATCATCAATGCCATCAAGTAGTTGATGGAATTTGCTGCTAAGCAGCAATTGTGGCGAGCAGTTGACACTTACGCTGCTGTTGGCGGGCAGCCGCTCCAGCGCTGGCAGCACCTTGGAAACAGCGCACAACTCCAGGTCAATGCCCAAACCTGCCTTGTCTGCCACATCGAACCAATAATCCGGCGCATGCCTGGGCTCGACATCAAAACGCGAAAGGCTTTCAAAGCCGCAGATGGCCTTGTCACGCAAACTGCAGATCGGCTGGAAAACCATCCTCGGATCACCGTGCGCCAACGCGGATCGGACCTCACCGACCAACCGTGCCTTGACCTGCTCCTCGGCAGCCTGCTCTTCGATACGGTCTGCCAGAATCTCTGCAAATGCGCGCAGCAATTGCATGTCGCGCTCCCCTAGTGTTGGATTCGGGAGATAGCTGAAGCAGCAAAGCGTCCCATACACATGCCCATCCGTGAGACGGACGGGAACACTCAAATGGGACCCAATTGGAATTGCATGTGTTGCAGAAATGTGCTGAGCAGCCGGCACACGACTTGTGTCCGGAATGCATTCGGGCAGCTCGCCATGAACAACCTTCAGGCAGTATCCCTCCTGCATGGGAATGCTCTGGCCTTGATGGAGCGGCCCGCCCGAAACACTGTCCAAATGCTTGAGCACCCGTTCGGCCGCACCGAAGTGTGAGACAAAGGCGATATCCATTCCCAGATGCTTGCGAACCGCACGCAGTATGCGATCCACTCCTTCTGCGCACACACCTGATCTCATCAAATGATTGAGATGGCGATTCCCGTCAACCTCCAGATCGTTCATCTGCATGCCCCCCTCTTACATACAGTCGACTCACACGGCTTTTGTCAATATTTAATCTGGAAAAGCATGCAATGTGAAGCGATGATCATCGATATCCAACAAGTGTCTCAGCAGCTGCCGTGGCGAAAATGTCAATCAATCCACCAGTTTCGCCATCCACCTGGATTTCAGCTGCTGCTCCAGGAATGTTTCCGCGGTGAGTTTTTCTGTATGACGGCTTCGTGGCATATGTCGCCACCTGTTATCCGCTTTGAAGCCTCCTCAAATCCTCGCTCCACTCAAAAGTAGAGAGCCCACCCCAGGGAGGTCTACGCATGAAGAAATCCAGAGTTAGTGAAGCGCAGATCTACTATCCACTCTTGCGAATCGGTCTGCATTTGCTGCATGGTCATCAGAACCAATGATTCAAGCATGTCTGCTTAACGCCGGGGTAGTCTTGCCCGTACCAAGGACACGATGCGATTGCACCGCTCCCCATCGAAATTGAAGGCGTCGCTGAGCGCCATATCCAGATCCTGTGAAAGCCCTTCACGAAGCATGCTTCGTGCACGGAAGAAGCGCGTGCGCACCGTGGCCTCTGGAATTTCCAGTATCTGCGACACCTCTTGCGCACTCATCTCTTCGACGCCGCGCAACATGAAAACCCTGCGGAAGTCATCGGGCAGCAGGTCAATGCGCGCCTCCATGATTCGACGCAACTCCGAACGCATGACGGTTCGATCGGGGCCGCGGTCCATATCGTCTTGCTGCCAACTGGCATCCATCTGCTGGGTCGATGCCATCGCGGACTCCAGCGGCACGATCTTCAACTGACGACGTCTAATCTGTCCAAGTGCTTCGTTAACGACAATGCGTACCAGCCATGTCGACAACTTGGCATCCGCCCTGAAATTCCCCAATGCCTGCCAAGCCTGCAAATAGGCCTGCTGCACGACATCTTCGGCATCCGTGTCACTTTTCAATATGGCTCGTGCGGTGCGGAACAACAAGCGATTGTGGCGTCGCATGATGGCCTCGAAAGCCACCTCATCGCCAGCTGCGGCTCTGAAAGCGAGCTCCAGATCCGAAGCATCAGCAACCGCAGGGCTGTGGTTCGAAGGTTGAGTGTGCGGCATGTACGCCTCCTTTGACCATTGGATGGTGTATCCGCGTCCAGCGTTCCCGTGTCGATCTGATTCTCGGCCCTGCTGCCAACAGGGGCGGAACGTGGTGACGCTCCGATCCATCCAATGGATGAGTGCTTGCCCTGGCCACCGGATTTCCGGTCTCCCAAAGCTGGCCTCGTCACCTACGAAGGAGTGCATCATGTCGTTTTTGCATATCGCTCATCCACACGAGGCGCGCCGCCTCTTTCTTGGCCAATCCGGGCTGATGCTTTCAGGTGCCGCTGTTGCGCTACTAGCCGGCCGTGAAGCGCTAGCCGCCAAAACCGGCGATGGAAAAGCCCAGGACACTCAAATCCTGAACACCGCCCTGAGTGCAGAGCTGGAGGCCATCGCTGCTTATCAGTTGGGAGCCGAAAGCAAACTGCTGCAACACTCGGTGCTGGATCTGGCCCTGACCTTCCAGGGCCATCACAAAGCGCATGCTGAACTACTTGCCAAGACGGTTGAAAAACTGGGTGGCAAGCCGGTAGTCCCCAAGACTGCTTACAACTTCCCAGCAAATCAGCTGAAATCCCAGGAGGATGTGCTGCGCTTTGCGGCACGACTGGAGCAAGGGGCCGTCAGTGCTTATCTGGGAGCCGTTCCCTTGTTCGGCAATCGAGAGCTATCCAAGGCTGCGGCCAGCATTCTGGGTGATGAAGCCATGCACTGGGCAGTACTGCGCCAGGCAGTGGGCGAAGCACCGGTCCCCACGGCATTCGTATCATGAACACCGAACGGTGGCTGCTGCTTGGCATGCTGTCGTTCGCTGCGACAGTGCATGCAGCACCTGACAAACTTCCTGGCGAGCAGATATACGCTCGCTGTGCGGCCTGCCATGCGCTGGCATACGACCGAGTGGGACCGCATCATTGCGGCCTGTTGGGACGGCGTGCTGGCACGGTTCCCGGCTTTGCTTACTCGGATGCGATGAAGAATTCCGGCTTTATCTGGGACGAAAAAACACTCGATCGTTTCCTGACCCAGCCCATGAAGGTGCTACCAGGCACGACAATGACGTACGCTGGAATCCCTGACCCCAAGGAGCGTAGCGACTTGATTGCCTACCTCAAGCAAGCTAACGATTCACGAGAGTGTCATTCACTTCGAGCACTCCCGCATTGAACGCATATACCCTAGCTGCGCGTCGCAATCGGCCTGAAGCAGTTCACCAAGAAAATGCTCAGGCTGACTGCTTCAGGCGGTGGATTCAATGGGCCGATGCAATACCATGCCTCGCCTCCGGCGCGAGGAGTCGGCCCAACCGGAATACGCATCGAGGCAGGATGTGGATGACAGATCGCCGGCTGCATGTATTTGGGTCTAGCAGTCACAGCCGAAGGCATCGCTCACCTGGAATCCATCACCCTGCCCATCTTCCAAAGCGGACTTTTCTCATTCCAGGGGCCAATATGCCCGACGAGAATTCCCCGACGCTCTGTTTGCAGCGTTTGAGCTGCCACACAGGGCTCAGGCCGCTTCAAGGCTGGCGCCTTGACGGGAACACAGCCCCATCCTCCAAGCAGCAACTATCCGCATCCACCCTAAAAATACCCCCTAGTAGTCGTGATTCCAACGCAATCCAGGCGATCCGTCATTCATCAGGCGAATTCACTGGACTCGCCATCCCGGCAGCTGTACCGTCTTCTTTAGGTTCAGAAACTTGATTGAAGGCCGCCTTCCCCATGAGCAAATCCAAAGAGTCCACAGTCCATCGCATCGTGGATGCAAAGCAGTGGGAACTCAATCGCGAAAAAGAGCGCATCACCTATCCTGCCAACCACGCCGGCCCGATTCAAATGGACTGGCGCAAGCGTGAGAACTACTCGGCCACTGACCTGAACTACCGGGGAAGAAGCAAAACCCCATAACAGCAGCTCGGTCTCCGATCTCCTGACGAACCCCGCCACTGTTGAACTGAGCGGGGTTCTGCTTTTTCGACAAGCACACGGCGACCAGCGCCAGCACCGCTGGTCCGCCAGAAGACAAGGCCTGGCTCCACCATCACCTAAACTGACCGATCTGCTGAGCCGCTGCCTCTCCAGCGAAAAGCAGGTTCGCCACTCCGACGGACAAAGCCTCTGGTGAAGCACAAAACCTGGCTGCAGAGGCCACTCAGCCTCGCAAGAGTCGTTTCTGCTGATTGATAACCCGGCACAGAAATCGATACGGAGCGCTATCCGAACCGTAGGCCGACAGAGCAAGGGCCGCCCGTGTCCATGAACGCTCAGGAGAGCAAACCGCAATTCCTTGGAGCGATGAATGCTCCCACCATGGGAATAAAACATAAAAGCCGCTACAGCTTTAACAGCTGTAGCGGCTTATGTATTCTGGTGGGTCCTGCGAGATTCGAACTCGCGACCAACGGATTAAAAGTCCGCGCCATAAGCCTTCATTAAACTGCTATATCCAGCAAAAACAATGGTTTGCATGAGCTACAGCAGCATTAGCCATGCATTATCCCGCTATTGCGTCGACAGTTTGTTGACGCTGGAGGCTTCTTTCAGAACGCCTGCGGCGAGCCTGTCTTACAGGGCGCGCAACATACGCCTTGCCTTGCGTGAAATAAGCTACGCGGCCGATTCCTGCGCGATCACCATCGCAGCGAAACGACAGTGACTCATCAACCGACAAGACCATGGCAGCGGCGGGCGCGCTGGTGATGCCGCGCCCTAAGCGCTGGGCACGTCGCGCGACAAAAAACTAACATGGGGGATACCTCCCCCATACCCCCAAAAAAGGGGACTCTGCGAGAGTCTAACGGGTAGCATTGGACGATGGACTCCAGCCCCACGACCCCTCAGCTCGTACGTTTCAGTATTAACACCCAAGGGAGCGATTTCGCCGTAGGCGACATCCACGGCTGCTTCACAGCGCTGCAACAGGCCTTGGATCACATCAATTTCAATCCAGCCAAGGATCGCCTGTTCTCTGTAGGAGACTTGGTAGACCGAGGACCAGAATCCGGCCAGGTGCTGGACTGGCTGGCCCGTCCTTGGTTTCATGCGATCTGCGGCAACCATGACTTCATGATTTGGCGCAGTGCGCTTGGTGACCCTTACCCCGAAGTAAATCACTTGGAGCATGGCGGCGGCTGGCTAAACGAGCTCGACCAGGAGGCCCAACGACGGGTCGGTAAGCGACTCGCGGAACTGCCCCTGGCATTCGAAGTAGAAACACCCGAGGGCCTCGTCGGGCTAGTACATGCAGACTGCCCTTATGACGATTGGCAGGACATGCAGAACCGGCCTCTTTCAGCAAGCGCAGCTGATTGCTGCCTGTGGTCACGAGAGCGATTTCAACGTAGCTATGCGAATCCTGTGCGTAGTGTTCGCGCCGTTGTCCATGGGCATGTAACAGTGAGCAGCATGCAGAAGCTGGGCAACGTATTTTTCATTGACACGGGAGGCTGGAAACCAAGCCAGGGGCACTTCACGTTTCTGGACCTTCACCAACTCTCAGCTATCAGAGGACCAGGGCCAGCTACAGCGTCTATCAGACGCCGCTACCTATAATAAATCGCCGAGTATTTTATCTTTTGCTTATAAATAAGTAAATCGAATTTATTTCAAAATATCTAATATCTTTCGAAAAATCGTGACTTAAATTCACACAAGAGACCAACATAAATAATATTTATAAATTACGCTTCTTTCTGGCAATTTTAGCTTTTGCAACAATCGCAGCAAATGCTACGGACAACTCTATCCCACTCTCACCTTGAGCCAACAAAAGAAGGTAACGCCCAACAATTTCAGGATCAAAATTAGATTTAATAGCGATATCGGTTGCGACATCTAAAGACGGTGATTTTTCTTCGAAATTAAATTTTTCAGCGACATTCGACTCTAGCGAATCATTATTAAACAAGTCACGCGACTCTTTAGCAGGAAGCTTTTCAACGACATTTTTGATCACCTTCTCATCAGAGCGAAATTTTCGAATCTTAACTCGTCGTTTACATAGAATAGTCTGGCCAAATTCCAATCTAAACCATTGATATGACGTATCACCTTGGCGTGTTAAATACACATCACCTAATGGCTCAGCCTCTCCCAAACCAGCTACTACAAATTTATCATTTTCACTGCCGACAACATCCAGTGTTGTTTTTGGCGGCTGCCAGTACAGTGAGTCAGGATAAGTAAATCTAGTTACCACATTATTTTTCTGACTTACTTCATATAGACGCTCTGCAGCCTCTCGGATATACTCTGCATCCTGAATGTTACCTGTAGGTTCATTTTTTGCAACTGCACCTATCAGCGCTCCTGCCATTGTGGCAATGGTATCGGTATCACTCTCCAAAAAATTAGCTACACTTTCTAAAGCAGACTCTGGGCTCATATGACGATGCGCCCATGCTGCACAAAGAGAAAGAATCGCAGACTTGATACCAGATCCTCTTTCATCGGGATTTAGCGCCCCCAAATCAAAAGCGACCTTCCTGTAATCCTCGCTAGTCTCAAGACGACTTTTTGATACAATAAGAAAATCGCTGTACCACTCCTCCGAAACTCGCGCCGTAGCTTCCACCAAGGAGAATCCACTTTCCTGTTCCCACGCAGGAAGCCAAAATGTACTTAAATCGCCATCCTCTGCAACTATTTCCGGCAATAGTTGAATTGCAGTTTCGAAATAGGCCCACTCATCAGGCCTAGGAAGCCTCTCTTCCCGCAGAACAAATGCCAACGATTCAGCATGAACCAAAGCACCGGCTATTGCTCTGACATGCCCATGCGTCACGATAGAGTTCTTAACTACAGCAGAAAGGTAACTCTTACTGTTTAAAAGATCAGGGGCAGCCCAGACATGGGGCTGCACGCGCATTGCAGCCCCATTCCCCCCCCCATTGACGTAAACTGATTTCCCAGTTCGGAAAAAATTACTATACCAAGTAACTGAAGAATGACCTAGAGAGGTTGCAGCCGACTTACTACCCAAACCAGCTCCCAATGCATAACTAAGCCAAACAGGAAGCTCTACTTTAGCAAATGATTCTATATCGAAATATCCATCAGCCTGAATTGACCTGCAAGTTGCCAGTCTCAACTGGGTATCATCGGAGTATGTCCCGGCAGGTAAATCCACTGAGGCACCAAAGCGCCCCCCAATAAGACGACGCCAAGGAATAGTGGTAGAAACAGAAAGAGAGCCCCCCGTCCGATGAGCAACTACAGAGCTCCCCCCGAGCTCTGTAATAAATCCCAGAGCATCTCCGTAGGCAGCCCATAAAGCTGATCTCAGTGTACGCTCTCTTCGAGAGTTACGCGACTTCTCAGCATTCATTCAATTACTCCAAACAGGCTTTTCTTTACAGAAATAGGTATATGAGAATGGCCCACCGCCGCCATTTGACCAGCCAACTCATCGCCGCAATCCTCATTATACACGTAAACCTCCTGTATATAATCCGTAGAAAGTTCTCCAGGATACAATACTTCAGCTTGATTACAAGTTGGCTGGTTTTCTGGAACACCTTCCTGACGGAAAACCGTTTTCCCTCTCCATTGCTCTATATTTGAAGCAAACAAACTTTGTAGACCACGCTCCCCTACTCCACGAGACACACCACTATACATGTTATTTGTTGTCGCGAAATAAACGCCATTATGATCCATTACTTCTGGATTAATTGAGAATATTGCCCACCAAAAATTCTGCTCTCTATGCCAATTATTTGCAGATATAGAAAAAAATCTTGAATTAATTGACGTTATAGACAAATTCACATAGTCATGCCACGCCGCATCTCTACTTCGATCTTTAGCGTTAGGAAAAAATATTTTCTCTAACTGCGGATCCTTCTTCAACCGAGCAAGAGGCTTGATTGCGTTGCAAGCCAAAACGCCGAGCGCTCCACGATTCGTTGTGAAGTGAAGTAGCTCTGCTATCCCACGCTGCTGAATTACATCAGGAATCGTCATACTGCGACCCTTGTACAGAATGCAGGATTGAAGAACTCTGCCAAGCGAGGAGCATCGTCAGGACGATATCCAATAGTTACTGTTTTTCTAGCGCGCCCAACCCCCATCGCGACCAATCTTCTGGCCGCAATTTCTTGCTCTTTTATATCATCCTCATTATCAGCAGTGTAATCAGCCAATGTTTCCTCATCCAATCCCAAAATAAAAACATGATCAAATTCCAGCCCCTTAGCCGAATGCAGTGTGCTTAGTGCAATATTTTCATCACCGCCCGGCCAATCTACCTTTCTTTCAATTGACACATAATCCATACCATTTTCCTGCAGCACTCTCTTTGTATAGCTAAACCATCCATAGCCCTTGGGATGCAAGAAAGCAACTGATTCACTATTAAGATCCACATTTTCACGAATAAAATTGACTGCAAAATCAATTTGACCGGGGTATCTCCCAATTAAAATATTTGGCTTTGGCCCAATCCGATTAGCACTGCTAAAGTCCGGAAGACTACCATCGTCATCGACAACAATTCCTTCCAACAAAGCAGCAGCAAACTGCGCTATTTCTCTAGTATTTCTATAATTCGATATTAGCCTATGACTATTTTCTGGGCGAATATTTAATCCAACTTCGCTCCAAATGAATTTTTTATCGTAAATCCGCTGCGCACTATCTAAAACAAAAGTAACAGTATACTCATCTGAGATCTGATTCAAAACTGCACGTATCTCATTATTTGAGAAATCCTGAGTTTCATCGAGAATTACTATGTCATTACGCTCATAATTATTGACTGCCAAGTTAACAGCAATGTCATTCCAGTCCATTAGATTATTTTTATTTTTATATTCCATAAATGGAAATATAACCCTCTCGAGCAACTCCATCCTTGCAGGCTGTAACATTCGCGGCATTGTGCCACGACCATCTCTACGAGCCGTCAAATAGTCTGTAAAGTTTTCAGGAAGAAAACGCCCCATCACATAAAGTGCTTCATCAACTGCAAATTCTCTAGGAAGATCTAAAGCAGCAGCTAATTCTCTTAGCTTAACTCTACAACTATCTAAATCAATTATTTTAGGATCACCAACCAATTCCTTACCCCAACGCGAAAATGTATCTACAGTTAGAGTAATTTGATCGCCTTCTTCAAACTGTTGAGCAGCTAACTCCGCAATATATCCTCGCAAAGTTCGGTTAAATGTCAAAACAAGTACTTTTAAAGGATCTCGCGTTTGTTGTCGACGAACGCGCCTAAGGTGAAATCCAACCGAAGCGCGAAGTTTTAATAACGCCGTTGTCGTTTTTCCACTACCCGCAGCTCCACGTATTACCGAAACACCAGTAGGGACCCTGGAAAATAGAGCAAGCTGCTCTGGTGTTGGCCTAACATCCATCAATGCACGCACGCCTGAACCCTTTCGTTGGAACTTTTTGCAAAAATCACGAAGTTATCAAATTTACATTTGAACACAAGCAAAGGGGGCAGCCAACTTGGATCTCACCGACATCGTTGTATGTTGCACTCGTGACGCCAGTAGCCCTCAAGACAATGACACTTGGGTCCTTCCTGACGAAGGCGGTATTTAGTACAGACCCAACAGCTCTCATCACTTCGCTAGGAGAGCGAACGTGGCCGATGATCTTCTTTGACCTTGATCAAAGACTCGTCCATCAGGCTATTTCACACGCTGTGCCTGCAGCACAAGCAAGACCTCGGTACCAGACGACTCATGACCTTTGGTGTGCAAGAAACTGGGCAAGAACGAAAGTCCATCGTGGCTGCTAGAGGTCTTGTCTTCCGCCAAGCCCCCCAAGACGATCACGTCACCGTCCTGCAGGCCCACCGTGGTCTTGAGCTCTCGCTTGGTCAGAGTCGGGCTGTTGTTCACGCCAGTGGTGGTCTTGATGAAGTCTGAGAGCTGCTGACTGATCTCCATTTCAATCACCGCATCGCGAACCGTCGGCCTGATGTCGAAGATCACGCCCGAGCTGCGGTATTCAACCGACTGCACGGCCTGGCCAGCCCCTTGCGGGAATGACAGCGCCCCTAGCACCGGCACTTCCTGGCCAACGCTGAACACGCCGCGCGTGCCCGACTGAATGCGCAGCGATGGCGACGAAATCACCTTGAAGCGGCTGTCCGTCTCCAGCATGGAATACACGGCATCGAGCGCTGTATTCTTGAGCTGAATGAAGTTGCCCAGGTTGCCCACGGCCGAACCGATACCCAGATTGAGCTTGCCGCCCAAGAGGTTCGCCAACAGTCCAAACGCCGAGCCTGATTTGTCGGTACGGCTAACCTCATAGACCAGACCGCGCACCAACACTTCGCCTGTGGCCACATCGACCTGAGGCAAAAGTTGCTGTAGTTTCTCAATTTCCTGTTGAATGCCGGAGAACAGCAGCACGTCGGCGTCCTGGTCGATCATGGCGGCCGCCGAGCCGTTGGGCACGTGGCCTTCGGGCATGGCCTGACCCGAAGCCCGGACACTGCGGTTGACCGAAAACGATCCCTTGAACAATGGCGCCATGATCCGGGCCAGGTAGGCTACATCGCGGTATTGCGGCCGGTACAGGTGCAGGCGGGCCTCCGGTGGCTGCGCCTCTTCGGTTTTGCGCTTGCGCACGAAGTCCACGCCGCCCTTGCGCTCCACGGCGTAGCCCAGGCTGCCCAGAAACCCATCCAGGAAGGCTTGCAGATCGCCTTGCCCGCTCTTGTAGCGGAAGGACACGGTACGCGTGTCGCTCAGGACTTCGGGATCGAGCACATAGGGCGTGCTCAAAGCCTCGCCGTAGAGCAGTTGGAGCACCTGGGCCACGTTGGCAGACTGCAGATCGAAGCTGGCCGCTGGGTTCGTGGAGTTAGCAGCATGGGCGGGCAGTGCCAGGCCCAAGCTGATCGCCAGGCAGCAGGCCACCAGGGAGGAACGCAGGCGCTTCATGGCTTGGCTCCTGCGCTGGGTTGCGGACCACTCCAGGCCGTCACGCGCTGACCATCGACCTCGCCGACCATGGCTGCACCCACGTGCATGAAGGCCGAGGGATGCTCTAGGCGCAAACGACCTCCCTCACCTTCTATGACAACAAACTGTTTACCTTGCGCCTGGAGCATTCCAACGAGACGCCAAGCACCCGAAATTTGCATGCCTCTTTGCGCTGAAATTGTCTTGAAATTGCTCTCGCGTGCAATCTCTGTGGATGCTGAAATTGTCTTGCTAGAGCTATCAGTACCGCTTGGTTTTGCGCGCGAGCCATTGAAGAAACCCAAGATGGTGTAAACACCCCATCCGAACAGCAGTACCACGCCCACGGCCAGAAACCACAGCTTGGGGTTGCGCAACACGTTCTGCCGGCTGTCCACCTGCAGTTCCTTGCCCGTGCCGCCGGTGTAGCTGCTGTACAGCGGAAAAATCTTATCGTCGTAGCGCTTGTTCTCGACCGACACGCGGCCCTTGGCCGTGAGCTTGTAGCCTTCCCACATTTCGACGCGGTAGGTCTTCTGCCAGCCCAGGGTCTTGATCTTGGTGGTTCTGAACGTGACTTCGACCACGACTTTCAGCGTGCGGTGCAGGTCGGTAATGTCCTGCACCATCAGCACCAAGTCGCAGCAGACCTTGGTGTCGGAATGCACGAAATGCCGGTGTTCGCGGAAGAAGATCTTGTGTTCGGGCAGCAGCTTGCAGTCCGTGCCCCAGAATCGCCAAGCCTCGTCAATGCAGATGATATCGCCAGGCTGGCAGAAGGTATCCACGTCCTGGCCGTACGGCAGAAAGCTGGCTTTGGACACATCGTCGTTGGTGCAATGCACGACCTCGCCGAGCTGTTCCATTGGCACGCTGAATTTGTCTTGGCAGTAGGCGCGAATGGCATCGCTGTCGATACCGTCCACGTTGGTGACCACGCGGCGTCCGGCCTTGACGGCGGGCACGATCACCGAGGACACGCATTCATAGGATTTTCCAGACCCCATCAGGCCCGTATAAGTGTTGATGGGCATGGGCTATCCGATCACCGGCATGCGGCGGATGATGAAGCGCGTGGCATAGGCCGACACCAGAGCTGAAATCCCCATCGGCAAATGGAATGCATCGAGGAAGAACCAGGTGCTGGCCGTGATGCTGGACAACGTGCCATTGAGGGAACTGGCATTGGGCAGCAGCGCCGCGATGAAGCCCACGAACTCATTGGTGATGAAGTACAGCGCGAAGAACAACGCAAACTTGACCAGCAGCGAGCGGAACACCCAAGCCAGGACGGAATTGAGAGCAGAGAGCAGGATGCCAAACATGGTTCACTCCCTCACGCCGACAGCACGATGAACAGGGCCAGGGCCGCCCAGGCGAAGGCCATCGCCATCTGCAGGATAGGCTTGTTGTCTTCGATCAGCTTGCAGTGGGCATCAAGCACATGGGTGCCATACAGCTCGATAGTCGGCCTAGGGCAAACGCCCGTCTGCCCCTGGGCCTGGAACGTGCGCAGATCAGGCGCTAACTGCAAAATGGGATTAGCGATTTGTTGAGCCGTAGGGATCGACTCCAAAGTGGGCGCGCCGATACCAGGGTCGGGTCCAAGGTTCGCTTGTGGGTTGTCCTGCGCTGGGTTCGTGGTGCCCGTGTTTGGTACAGAAGGTGTCGGGGCTATCGCAGTCGGATTCGACGGTAAGGCCCAAGGATTGGACCCCGCTTCGGGCACAGGATTAGGCGACACGAAATCACGCACAGTCGGCGCATATTCTGGGTTAGCTTGTAGCCAAGGCTGCGCTTCAGCTTGTGTGATGGGGTTGGATTGCGGATACGGCAAGCCGTCATAACCCGGCTGAGATGCGGCCTGTTGCCAAGCTTGGTTCGCCAGTGCGGCGACCAGGGCCGGATTCAAAGACTTGTTGAGTTCGGTTTCGGGTAAATTGTTGATTGCTTCTTGTGGCGTCAGGCCCTGCGCATCGGGAAATGTGTTTGGTAGCGGGTAGGAGAATGACATGCAGGTACTACCGACTGCCTGCATCCCGGCCCCGCAGCTCACTGACGCATTTGCCGTCAAAGTCACCCGATAGTTACCACACCAGTAGGCCGTTGTACCGTCCGCAAAACAGGTGGGCTCAGAGACCGTTGGATACCCCTGCCGCTTCATGTCCGTGTACCGATACTCGCGTGCCAGGGCATCTGCATTCGCACCGTAGTGATCCGTCCCAGACCAATCTCGATAAGTCCACACACGATCACCTGCGTTGAAAGCTCCCGACGGATAAGCCGAGTTTTCCGCACTCGATTGATCAATCAGTCCATCATCACGAAAAAGCCAATTCACGAGCGCGTCTATGCCAAGAGACACGGCATAGGTGATCACAGCGCCGATACCCGCCGCAAGAGCCACCGTTGCCCATGCCGGTGCCGTCACGGTGCCCACCGTGATCGCAGCAGCCGAAGTGCCAGCAACAGCCGACAGGCCCGGCGAAACACGCGCCAACGTATTCCCGAACCGTGGATCATTGGCGGCAAAGCCCCGCCCTCGCATCGCATCCTGCAAGACACCCGATACCGCGCGGTTAACACGCTCAGGTTGAGGCTTGGGAAGTGCCTGCGACCAGCCCGGAACCGGCAATAGCAGCAGCAAGCACAGCTTGGCAATCAGCCAGGATTTGAAGAATCTCATTCCAGCCCCTTGATGAGTGCCCAGGCACAGGTGATGCCCCAGGCAAAGATGAATAAGTACCAAAGAGAAGTCATCAAAAACTCCGTTCCAGAAAGCAAACGAGCGGGGTGATCAGGCCCGCCCGATTCACTCAATTTGTGATTGCTTTAGCCGCCACGAATCCAGCGCAGGGCCATCTTGGCTGCCGTCATGGTCGCGTAGATGGCGGCCAGCACACCAGCTACCGCCAGCACAGCCGTGACCACATCACTTGCCTTGAAAGCACCGGTGATGGGCGACAGATCGATGGCAGGCGCGGTCTGTGCCGATGCCACACCGCTGGCAAGAACCAGGGCCATGGTGGCTGCCGTGGCGATCACGGTCTTGGGGTTGAATTGCTTCTTCATACGAAGTCCTTTCTTGGGTTGTTTGAACGGGAACCGCCCGCTCGTCGGTTGGCTTCATCCATGACGGATGAGCCGCAAAACTTCACCAACTCCCCGGCCGACCAGGAAGAACAGCACGACGACACCGAAGCCCATGCCGAAGGCCTGGGCCACATCGCCGGGGTCGAGCTGGGGAGCGGCACTGCTGAGTTGCTGGAGCGCTTGCAGATCGACGGCAACCTCCTTGCGATAGGCGTCCGGGCATTGGCTGGCGGTAATGCCGGCCTCGGTGCCGTGGGGCGTTTCGCAATAGAGGATGTAGGCTTGGCTCACTGCACGAACTCTTCGCAGCTCAGTGGTTGATAGAGCTGGATCAGCGAGGCACGACCGTCGAAGTGATCGACGGCAGCGTGCACGGCCGCTTCGCGGGTATCGAAGGGCACGGCGTGAGCCAGCAGGCTTTGGGTCACGACGCCACCCTCACCATCCGGCGCAAGAAAGGCACCGTCATCAATGGACTGGACGTACCAGCAAGGGCGGCAGTCCATGTCAGGCCCCCTTGACCGGCTTCGTGATTTCCAGCGGGCGCAAGCTGACGATCTGGGTCTTTTGCGTCTTGCCGTTGGTGACGATTTCCAGCTCGGCTTCGCAGTCGATGGGAAACGGCAGGTGCTTGTACTTGTGGTATTCGTCGCTGGTGCCGAAGTTGTATTCGGCAGTGGCAAAGCCTTTGCCCATGCCTTTGCTGTCGTCCAGCGCGGTCTGCACGTAGATCTTGGTGCTGTCGTAGGACTGCCCGCTTTCCAGCTGCCCCTTGCTGCCCTTGATGCCTTGCACGGTGATGCGGGATGTGAACTTCATGGTGTTTCCTTGATTCCGGCGTTAAGCAGTCGCCAGCCCGGCCGGTTCGGGAGGCGTTGAAGAAAAGCGTTTGAGGGATTTGCGGATGCCCGCACGCATGGCCTCCAGTGACAGGCCATTGAGTGATTTCGGGAGTGGTCGATGCGCCTGGTTTTCCGCGATGTCCATCAGCCAGTCGAAGCCGGCGGCAAGGGAGAGATGCACCAGGGATGGGGCGACGGTGCGTTCAAACCAGCGCACCGTTCGTTCGACGGAAGACTCCGCAACTTTTTGCAGCGTGGGAATGGCCTGGGGTTCGACGTTTTCCAGGATGCGGGCAGTGAAGCCGTAGGCTCCGGCAAAGAAAGAGGCCGGGCGGATCAACGTTTCCAGAGGGATGACCCGGTTTGCACTGCGCAGCTCGACTTCGGCACGCCACCAGGGATCGTCCAGCAGCTTGAACTGGTGGCCTTTGTCGTAGCCTCGGAACATTTTTCCGCTGTCGCGCTTGCCCACATAGAACGTGGAGGCAAACCCTTTTTTGCTACCGGCGTCATCGAACGATGGCTTGCGCCCCCGGTAGGAGAATTCGTCATTCTGGTAGGCCTCGTAGGCCGCATCGAACCCGTATTTGCCATCGAAGAAATCTCGGGCCAGGTCAATGCGGGTCACCTTGCCTTGCAAGGGCAGGAAGAAGTCATACAGGCGCTGTTCCCAGCCTGCTTGCCCGAAGGTGCAGCCTTCCCCCTTCACAGTAAAGCAGAAGGTGCCGCGCTGGCTGGCACCACCACCGCTAACGCTGGCCACTTCCTTGCCGTGCTCGTTGATGATGGTGTACGAGTGGTCGTAATAGTCCCGGCCTGGCCGAGCTTCACCGGGCAGAAAGCCCAGGAGCTTGGCGAAATGAACAGCCAGGTCTTGCACGATCTCGCTGTCGAGCTGCAGGCCATCCACGATCAGCTCACCCTTGCTGGGAATCTGGGCCGCAAACAAGGCTTCGCGCTGGACGGTGCAGCGGAAGTAATCCACGATGACACCGGCATCGGCATATGCGGCGCGCTCGGCACAAAGAAGCTTGACCTTCTTGCCTTCGAGCACCAGGCGCTCGTCAGTCTGGTAGCTCACCTTCATTTGTTCATCCCCGTATTACTCGGGGGGGATACGCGGCGCGAAGCGCCCCGGCGGCTGTCCTCGCTGCGCTGCGGGCAGGCGCCGGAGCGCTCCGTGTTAGCGATCGCGGCCGCATCCATGCTGGTGAACGTGAAGCTATTCATCGACCACCTCACATCCCGCACCGATCAGCTTTGCAGCGATCTTTCGGGCCTCCATGAGGTAAGCGTCGTCACCATGCAGCACATGCGCGCGACGCACGATGTAAAGAAGGCGGGCACCGCCGCTCATGCCGAAGAAGTTCATAACGAGAACTCCGCTGCGCGCTCTGCAGCCAGAAGGCGGATGGCTTCCACATTGATGAAGACACGTTTGCCGATCGTGATTTGCGGCCAGTAGCCACGCTCAGCCTGCGCCACCAGAACACCAACAGGCAGACCGATGACCTGTGCAAATGCCTGCCGAGTCATCAATGGGCTATACGCAGTGTGCGAAAACGAAGAAGCGTGCCGCCCTGCTGCTACAGCGCCTTGATTGCCAACTCGATCTTGCTCATCAACCGTCATACCACCCCCAATTCATACCATTTTTTGGTACGTTTTGATTGTGGCATCGATCCGTACCAAATTCAAGTACGATTCACAAAATCAGCAACACATCAAAGAACCCATGACAGACTTCAATGACATCCGCGAACGGGTCATCTGGGTCATAAACCACTCCGTGGGAACAACTCACAAGTACCCCTACCTAGAGGAGCGCACCGGAATCAGCGCTCGCAAATGGAAAAACCTTTGCAACAGGGTTCAACAACCCAGCATCGAAATGATCGCGGCTCTAGCTCGCGAGTTCAGACCCAAGTACCTAGAGTGGATGGTGATGGGCGAGGTCATGAGCAGCACGCAAGTTGACCCCTCGGAAGAGGAACACTTCAGCGGCTCATTCGCGCACCCTGAACTTCGAGGGGAAGAGCGCCAAGCCTTGGCCGCAGTTTCCCCGGCAGAAATTGCAGAAGCGGAAAACGCGTTCAACGCCATATTCACCCAACCTCCAGCACGCAAAACACGACGTGGCACTCAAAAAGACTGAATCCGGCTGGCTCGTAGACAGCCAGCCTGGTGGCCGTGGTTCAAAGCGCTTCCGCAAGACATTCAAAACGCAGGCCGAGGCCAAGGCATGGGAGGCTTGGCTAAAGACACAGGTCAACCAAGATGCAAAGTGGCAACCCGAGAAAAGAGACACGCGCAAGCTCAGTGAGTTGATTGACCTCTGGCATACCCTCCATGGGATCAGCCTCAAAGCCGGCGCCGATACCTACAACCGGCTCAAGCTCGCTTGCGCTGCCATGGGTGACCCCATAGCCGACCGGTTCACGGTCAACACCTTCACGGCATATCGCACCGAACGGCTCGCGGCAGGCATAGCCCCCAACAGCATCAATCGCGAGCATGCCTATCTGCGCTCCGTATTCAATGAACTGCGAAGACTCGGGCAATGGAGCAAACCCAACCCCCTTGCCGAACTGCGCCAGTTCAAGGTGCAAGAGTCCGAGCTGTCTTACCTGGCAGTGGATCAAATCCACGAGCTTTTATCGGAGCTACAGAAGGGCAAGAATCGCCACGCAGCGATGGTCGCAAGGGTCTGCCTGGCAACCGGTGCGCGCTGGAGCGAAGCCGAGAGTCTGGAAGTCCGCCACCTGCGCAACGACCAGATTCAGTTTGCAGGCACCAAGTCCGGAAAGGTGCGCGCCATCCCTATCGAACCCGAATTTGCACAGCAGCTTCGATCACATCATCTCAAAGCAGAGACAGGCCAGCGCCTTTTTGCTCCCTGCTACGCGGCGTTTCGCGATGCCGTCGGGCGCTCCGGCATCGGGCTGCAGGATGGGCAGCTCACGCATGTGCTGCGGCACACGTTCGCATCGCACTTCATGATGAATGGGGGCAACATCCTGGTGCTCCAGCGCAGCCTGGGCCACGCCAATCTGGCCATGACGATGCGCTACGCCCACCTGGCCCCCGATCACCTGCAAGAGGTGGTCCGGCTCAACCCGTTGTCTGCGTTGACAGTTGGTTGACAACTGGAACGAAAAAAGGACTTAGGTGTTAACCTAAGTCCTTGAATTCTTTGGTGGGTCCTGCGAGATTCGAACTCGCGACCAACGGATTAAAAGTCCGCTGCTCTACCGACTGAGCTAAAGACCCTGCCACACATCAAAAGCAGTAGTTGCCTAATCAGTGGAATGACGTTATTGTAATCTATTTTTTCCGGCTCTTTGCCTAATTCTTGAATTAGTTGGATTAGCTTGGTTTGCGAGCCAACTGATCAAGTACCCAGCCTGCTGCGCACTGACCAAAGGTAGCTGTCACAGCCACGACCGAGCCATAGCCGTGGCAGTTGAGACTGCCATCACCGCCCTCGATTGAGCAAGATGCATCAGGTGGTGCGACAGCCTCGCGGCTGAACACACAAGTCACCCCCATGCGCTTGCCATCCTTGGGAGCGCCATGCTGCTTGCGCAGTCGGTAGCGCAGCTGCGATAGAAGCGGATCATGGGTTGTCGCACTCAGGTCTGCAATGTCCACCAAGTGGGCCATGCGCTTGCCACCTGCAGCACCAACGGAGATAAAGCACTGCCTGGTTTTGCGCGCATGCGCCGCCATTTCGGCCTTGGCCTTGATCTGATCGCAAGCATCTATCACCGCATCAACATCTGCCGGCAAGAGTTGCTGCCAGTTGTCTGGATCGACAAATTCATCGATGCAATTGACCTCGCAGGCTGGATTGATCTCGGCGATGCGATCACGCATGGCATCGATCTTGGCCTGACCGACAGTGCTGGTCAGCGCGTGGATCTGGCGATTGATATTGGACTCGGCCACATGGTCCATATCGATCAGAGTCAAGCGGCTCACGCCGCTGCGCGCCAGAGCCTCGGCCGTCCATGAACCGACTCCGCCCACACCAACCACCACCACATGGGCCGCACGAATCCGGGCTGCCCCCTGCACGCCGTAGAGGCGCTCCAAACCGCCAAAGCGGCGCTGCACATCTGCTTCTTCCATAGAAAAAACAGCGCCGGATCGGGGCGCTGTTTCCGCTTGAGGCTGAGAATATTCGGCCATTACTTGAGCGTCGCCAGCTTGGACTTGGCAATCCCTGCGGCTTCCGAGTTCGGATAGGCCTGCAGCAGCTCCTCCAGGGTCTTGCGAGCTGCCTTGGTGTCCTTGAGTTCCACCAGACAATTGGCGATGGACAGGGCCGCTTCGGGTGCACGAGCATGCATGGGCGCATTGGTCATGACCGAACGGAAATTGGCGATGGCATTCTTGTAGTCGCGCGTGGCGTACTGCGAGTTGCCCAGCCAGAAGCGCACCGACGGCGTATAGCCGCTCTTGGGCCATTGGCGCAGGAAAGCGGCGAAGGCCTGACCGGCCTCGGGGAACTTGCCCGAACGGAACATGCCCAGAGCCTGCTCGAATTCCTGCTGCTCATTGCGATCGGCAGTGAACTCCACGCCGTCCACGGTGACGCTGACGGGCTCGAACTGACGCAGGCGCTCGTCAAAGCCCTTGGCCAGATCTTTCTGGCCACGCTGCAACTCCGCGGCGTCGCGTGTCAGTTGCTCGTTCTGACCTCGCAGCTTGGCCTGGTCCGACTTGAGCGACTCGATCTGCGACTGCAGATCCAGCAGGCTGCGGCGGGTCTGCTCCTGCGATTGCTGCAGGCTGTCAACGCGCTGGCGCAGTTCGATGATGGCGCGGCGCGCCTCGTCATCACCAAACAGGGCTGCATGGGCGCTGATGGCAGAGCCGGCCAGCAGGCCGGCCGCCACCATGCGAGGCAGCGTTGCGTGACGGAGAGTCAACAAGGCCTGCTTCATCATTAACGGTAGTTGATTTCAACGCGACGGTTTTGGGCGTAAGCGTCTTCGCTATGACCTTCAGCAGCGGGCTTTTCCTTGCCGTAGCTCACCGCTTCAACCTGAGCGTCGTTCACGCCCAGCAGGCCCAGAGAACGGCGCACGGCTTCAGCGCGCTTTTGACCCAGGGCCAGGTTGTATTCACGGCCGCCGCGCTCGTCGGTATGGCCTTCCAGCTGCACCTTGGCTGCGGGGTTGGCCTTGATGAACTTGGCATGGGCTTCGATCTGGGGCTGTGCATCAGCCTTGACAGAGTAGCTGTCAAAGTCGAAGTAGACGATGCGGCTGACACCCTGAGGGCCTGCCTTGGAAGCGGCGGAACCGGTCAGGTCCACGCCCGACACGCCACTTTGGCCCTGGCCGCTTGCGCCAGCACCCTGGCTGGACAGCGAACCGTCAACGGGCTTGTCGTCCAGCTTGACGCCAGAGCTGCAACCTGCGACCAGCGCGGTCACAGCCAAAGCCAGGGAAAGACGTTTGATAGTCAACATGAGATTTCTCCGAACAGTCCACAACGGACTTCATCACTAGAAAGAAAGAGGGAAAGCAAACTTCAGATCAGTGTTTTTGGAACGGGCCCCAGTCGGGCTCACGTATGTCTCCACTTGCACCGGCTAGACGCGCCTTGATCTTGCCGTCCAGCGTTGTGGTCATGAGTGCTTCACGGCCGCCCTGAATGGTGGCGTAAACAATCAGACGGCTATTGGGCGCAAAACTCGGGCTTTCGTCCGCCGTGGTGTCCGTGACCGAGTTCACTGTGCCTGTCGCCAGATCCATGACCTGGAGCTTGAAACCACCGCCTACGCGGGAGATATAGGCCAGCCATTTGCCGTCGGGGCTGATGGCGGGCGAGATGTTGTAGTTGCCGGTGAAGGTCACTCGCTCGGCGCTGCCGCCCGAGGACGAGACCTTGTAGACCTGAGGTGCACCGCCACGATCGCTGACAAAGTAAATGGTGCGGCCGTCACTGGAGAAGCAGGGCTCGGTATCGATGCCGCTGCTTTGCATGAGACGACGGGGCTCGCCGCCCTGGGCGCTGAGAAGATACAGCTGCGAGCCGCCGTCGCGGCTCAGCGTCACGGCCAGACGGCTGCCGTCTGGCGACCAGGCGGGAGCGCTGTTGGAACCGCGGAAGTTGGCCAGCAGACGACGATGGCCGCTGGCTACATCATGCACATAGACCACGGGCTTGCGTGACTCGAAGGACACATAGGCCAGTTGCGTGCCGTTGGGCGCCCAGGCTGGGGAAATGATGGGCTCGGGACTGGACAGCGCGGACTGGGCATTCTCGCCGTCCGCATCGGCAATCCACAGGCGGTAATGGGCACCTGCCTTGGTCACATAGGCAATGCGGGTGGAGAAAATGCCTTTCTCGCCCGTGAGCTTTTCATAGATGTAGTCGGCAATGCGGTGGGCCACGAGGCGCAGATCGCCGGTGGTGACTGCGAAGCCCTGACCACCCAGATCCTGGCCCTTGACCACATCCCAAAGGCGGAAGCGCACATCCCAGCGGCCATCCGCCAGACGCGTGATGCTGCCGGTCGCCAGCGAATCGGCACCCTTCTGACGCCACTGGGCCACATCGGGGCGTGAGGTCTCGTCAAGCGCCAGGCCCGAGGCATCCACACCGCGGAACTGTCCGCTGCGCTCCAGGTCGGCCTGGATGATGGCGGAAATCTTCTGTGGGGCCGAGCCCTCTCCCTTGAACTGGGCAATTGCGATCGGCAACTGTGTCAGGCCCACGCCTGTTACCTCAACCCTGAACTGGGCCAGTGCCGGAAGGGCCGGCGTGGCGGCTAACGTTGCCAGCATGGCTCTGCGGGAAGCGCGCGGCCCTGCCGCCCAGGTTGTCAGGGATGGAAGTCGGTCAATAGTCATTGGCAGCCATCAAAATTTCCGGAATTGCCCGGTACAAACACAAGCGCGAATGTTACACACACTGACGGATTCCTGATGTAAGAACGTGCTCAGTAGGGTGATCAAACGCAAGTGCCACAAAACTTTCAGATCGGGAGCATGCCAGAGTCTGCAGGAGCGCAGAGGCAATCCCCTCGCCGATTCTGCCGCAGGCTTGCGCTTTATATTCAAACAGGCATAGTTGGTTACAACTTCATCCCAAATTTCATCTATTGAGATCCGTGCGGACTCCAAAAGCACAAGCCCTAAAATCACGCGCTTATGCAAGCCACACCGTCCCCATCGCCGAGCGAGACCGCCAAGGCCGTCCCTGCCCCAGCTCCCGCTCAAGCAGCCCCCGTCAATCCATCCGAGCTACCGCTGATGCAGCGCCTCAAGCGCCTGACGCCTTATTTCTCGGGCCAGCGCTGGGCCTGGGGTCTGGCCATCCTGGCCACGCTGGTGGGGGCAGCCACCGAGCCCGCCATGCCGGCACTGCTCAAGCCCTTGCTTGACAGCGGCTTTACGGCTGGCTCGCTTGCGCTGTGGACGGTGCCGGTGTTTCTGATCGGCCTGTTCGTCATTCGCGGCCTGGCCCAGTTCACGGGCCAGTACGCTCTGGCACGCATCACCAATGACGGCATGCTGGGTCTGCGCCAGAAACTCTTCGAGCGTCTGCTGGCCGCCGACATGAGCCTGTTTTCCAGGCAATCGGCATCGGCACTGTCCAACACCATCGTCTACGAGGTACAGACCGGTGCCCAGCAGCTGGTGCAGGCCATGATGAGCATCTCCCGCGACGGCTTCACGCTGATCGCCCTGCTTGGCTACCTGATCTATCTGAACTGGCAGCTCACGCTGATCGTGGCCTTCATGGTGCCGGGTGTGGCCTGGGTCATGAAGACGCTGTCGCGCCGCCTCTATCGCATCACCAAGTCCAGCCAGACGGCCACCGACGAGCTGGCCTATGTGGTGGAGGAGAACGTTCTGGCCCACCGCATGGTGCGCCTGCATGGTGCCCAGGCTTCGCAGCAGTCGCGCTTTGGCGAGTTGAGCCGGCAGCTGCGCGGCCTGAACACCAAGGCCACCATCGCCTCGGCCGCCATGACGCCGCTGACCCAGGTGCTGGCGGCGATTGCGCTGTCGGTGATTCTCTGCATCGCCCTGTGGCAAAGCCGCGAAGGCGGCGCCGCCATCGGCTCGGCCAGCGTGCAGGACGTGACCGTGGGCGGCTTTGCCGCCTTCATCTCGGCCATGCTGATGCTGATTGCGCCCATTCGCCGCATAGCCGATGTGGCCAACCCCATCACGCGCGGCGTCGCCGCACTGGAGCGTGGCCTGGCCCTGCTCGAAGGCTCCACCGACGAGCAAGGCGGTAGTTTCAAGCCCTCCGCCAAGGTCAGCGGCGCACTCCAGCTGAGCGATGTGAGCGTGCAGTTCGGCGCGGACAAGGCTCCGGCCCTCTCGCACCTGAGCCTGAACGTCAGAGCCGGCGAAGTCGTAGCCCTGGTCGGTCCGTCCGGTGCCGGCAAGACCACGCTGGTCAATCTGCTGCCCCGCTTTTTCTCGCCCACCAGCGGCCAGATCACTCTGGAAGGCGTGCCCGTGGCCGACTGGGACCTGAACACGCTGCGCCAGCAGTTCGCCATGGTCAGCCAGGACGTGGTCATGCTCAACGACAGCGTCGCGGCCAATGTGGCGCTGGGCAAGGATATTGACGAGGCCCGCGTCTGGTCCGCGCTGGAGGCGGCCAATCTGGGCGACTTTGTGCGCAATCTGCCTCAGGGCCTGCACACCCTGGTGGGCCACAATGCCAGCCAGCTCTCGGGCGGCCAGCGCCAGCGCCTGGCCATTGCGCGCGCGCTCTACAAGGACGCGCCCATCCTGATTCTGGACGAAGCCACCTCGGCGCTGGACAACGAATCCGAGCGCCTGGTCCAGCAAGCCCTGAACCGGCTGATGCAGGGCCGCACCACGCTGGTGATCGCCCACCGCCTGTCCACCATCGAGCATGCGGACCGCGTGGTCGTCATGGAGCGCGGCCAGATCGCCGAGCAAGGCTCGCATGCACAGCTGATGGAACTGGGCGGCCTCTACGCCCGCCTGCACAATCAGGTGCGCAGCTCGACCCCCGGAGAGCCTCAAATTTAAGAGCTGCTACCGCATATAAATAAAGGACTTCAGAGTCAAATGACCCTGAAGTCCTTTTTCATTGGGCGCTAGCAGCTATCAAAATAGTAATAAGTGGCGCTGAACCCCGTCCGCTACCAGCTCCCGCGCGAGGGCTGGGTACGGCGCTCATGCTGCAGCGCCTTGCCCAGCAGATCGACCATGTACTGCCGGTCCACGAGTCTGGCGAAATCCGCTGCCGTCATATTGCGCTGGTTGCGCAGCGTGATGTCCGCCCCCTCCTGCAGCAGCAGCCTGACCACGGCTTCGCTGCTGTACTGGGCGGCCAGCATCAGCGGCGTGCTGCCGTTCGGTGAAGCGGCATCGATATAGGCGCTTTCCTCCAGCAGCAGCTTGATGATGTCCAGCGTCTGCGGCGTATCGGCAGAGGCCGCGTAATGCAGCGGCGTCCAGCCCTCGCGATTGACGTCGGCACCGCGCTTGATCAGCTCGCGCACAATGTCGAGATGGCCCTTGATGCAGGCCATCATCAGCGGCGTCTCATTCTGGCGCGAGGCCAGATTGACATCGATGCGCGGCGCCTTGAGCAGCACATCGAAGACTTTGAGCGAGTCCTGATGCAGGGCCGCCACTAGCCCCGGCCGCCCGCGCGAATCCAGGGTGTTAGCGTTGAAGCCGCGAAAGATCAGATTCACCATGGCACTGGAGTTGTCGCTGACCAGCGCCCGCGAATAGTCCTCGTAGTCATTGGCTCGTGCCAGTCCTGGCAGGCCAGCCACCCCGACGACGGCAGCACCGGCCCAGCGCAGGCTCTGGCGGCGGCTCAATGATGATGCAATCGATGGGGCAGCAAAAAGACTCATGCACTGGCTCCAGAGTTCGCTGACAAGGTCACGCCCTTGAACAGGCGGTCAAAGTTGGCACTGGTGGCGGCGGCCACCTCCTCGATGGAAATGCCGCGCACCTCGGCAATCTGCTTGGCCACAAAGGGCACATATGAAGGATTATTGGTCTTGCCGCGGTAGGGCACGGGCGCCAGATAAGGACTGTCGGTTTCTATCAACAGCCTGTCCAGCGGAACGAAGGCCGCCACGTCGCGCAGATGCTGGGCATTCTTGAAGGTCACGATGCCCGACAGGGAGATGTAGTAACCCATGTCCAGCCCGGCACGGGCCACTTCGGCGGTTTCGGTGAAACAGTGAAACACCCCGCCGGCCTGGGTGGCGGAATCCGCCTCGCCGCACTCGCGCAAAATGCCCAGGGTGTCGTCAGAGCTGCTGCGGGTGTGGATGACCAGCGGCTTTTGCGTGATCTGCGCCGCCTTGATATGCGTGCGGAAACGCTCGCGCTGCCATTCCAGATCGGCAATCGTGCGACCACCCTTGCGGTCTTCCATGCCGTAGTAATCGAGACCGGTCTCGCCGATCGCCACCACGCGCGGCAACGCTGCGCGCTCCACCAGGTCCTGCACGCTGGGCTCGGTCATGTCCTCGGTGTCGGGGTGCACGCCCACGGTGGCCCAGAAATTGTCGTAGTCCAGCGCCAGCTGGTGCACTTCGGGAAACTCTTCCATCGTCGTGCTGATGCACAGCGCGCGCGTGACCTTGGCAGCAGCCATGGCTTCGCGGATCTGCGCGATATTGGCGCTCAGCTCGGGGAAATTCAGGTGGCAGTGGGAATCGGTAAACATAGAAATTGGACCGCTCCTGAGCGGCTGCGCCGCTTCCCCAGGGGACGACGCCATCGCTGCGAGACGGCTCTTGCTCGGCGTCTCTGATGTGGGAGCGCGCCAGTGTTAAAAATCAGATTGTCTGGGTCGGCTTCTCGGAGCTCAGGGCCGTGCCCAGAATCTGCTCGATCTTGGCCTTGAGCTCGGCGGACTTGGCATCCTTGGGAAACTGGATGCCCACGCCCTGGGTGCGATTGCCGGAAGCACGCTCGGGTGTCACCCAGGCCACACGGCCCGCGACCGGGTAGCGCTGCGGATCGTCGGGCAGGGTCAGCAGCACATAGACATCATCGCCCAATCGGTAGTCACGCTGCGTGGGCACAAAAATCCCCCCTTCGGCGAACAACGGAATATAGGCGGCATACAGCGCCGCCTTCTCCTTGATCGCCAGCTGCATCACGCTGGGACGAGGGGTGGTAGTTGCGTTCATAGTGGATAGCAGAATTCTTGTGGCAGCCGGGCGGCTGTACTCGCGAGGTTAACACCCGGAAAAATTTTGACCAAACCCTTGCCTCATGACCTAGCGCACGGCTCTGGCGGCTTTGCCCGAGATCAGCACCGCCCGAGCCCTGGAGGCCAGGGCCTCCATCATCAACCCGGCATTGAAGGGGTGATCGGCCGTGCGCGCCGCCTGCACCAGCTCGCGTGACCATTCGGCCAGCAGCGCCATGGGCAGCGGCTTACCCGGCAGATCGGCGGGCGAGAAATACCGGGGCTCGCCGCCGCCGGCCAGGGCCATCAGGTCATGGCAGATTTTCTGCAGCGCCTGCACGGCATCCACGGGAGCAAAAGCCGCCAGCGCAGCCACATCTCCCTTGGCCAGCTGCCTTGGCAGTTGCGCCCAGGCTGCGGCCTTGCCCGCGTCCGCCGCCATGCGCAGCGCATCGCCGGGTCGGCCGCCGGCAGCCTGCAAGACCGCAGCGGCATCCGACTCGTTAAGACCTTGCGCCTGCAGCCACTGCGCGGCCTCGGCCGCCGCAGGCCAGGTCATGGTGTGCGTCAGGCAGCGGCTGCGAATGGTGGGCAGCAGCTGGTGCGCTGCCTCGCTGGCCAGCACGAAGCGGGTGTCTCCAGGCGGCTCCTCCAGCGTCTTGAGCAGGGCGTTGGCGGTAATCGCATTCATTTGCTCGGCCGGGTAGACCAGCACGGCCTTGCCGCGTCCGCGCGCGCTGGTGCGCTGGCAGAACTCCACGGCATCGCGCATGGCTTCCACGCGGATTTCCTTGCTGGGCTTGCGCTTTTTGTCGTCGATGTCGGCCTGGGCTTTTTCCGGCAGCGGCCAGCCCAGCTCCATCATCTGCACCTCGGGCATGAGCACGCACAGATCGGCATGGGCACGCACCTCAATGGCATGGCAGCTGGCGCAGTGGCCGCAAGCGCCTTGCGCAGACGGCTGCTCGCAAAGCCGGGCGCGCACCAGCGACAGTCCCAGAGCGTACTGGCCCAGACCCGAAGGCCCTTGCAGCAGCCAGGCATGGCCACGCTGGGCCAGCAGGCGGCCACGCTGCGCGGCGATCCAGGGCGCTTCAACGTCGACGGCACTCATGGCTTGCTGCCCACCATGATGGCCAGCCAGCCCTTGCGCACCACGGCCTGGGTGATCTGCTGCCACACGGCGTGGCGGCTGGCATGGGCATCGATGCGCACAAAGCGCTGAGGCGCAGTCCGGGCTCGCTCCGCATAGCCTTGGGCCACGCGAGCAAAGAACTCGCCGGGCTGGGCTTCGAAGCGGTCGGGAACACGGGCCGTGGCCAGTCGCTCGGCCGCCACTTCGGCAGGCAGGTCAAACCACAGCGTCATGTCGGGCTCGCGCATGAAGTCCGGGGACGGCCCTGCCTGCAGCGCAGTACCGGTCTGAGCCATGCGCTCCAGAACCGACAACTGCTCCCAGCTGAAGCCGCGGCCCGCGCCCTGGTAGGCGAAAGTGGCATCGGTGAAGCGGTCGCTGATGACCACCTCGCCACGCGCCAGCGCTGGCTCGATGACTTGCACCAGATGGTCGCGCCGGGCCGCGAAGGCAATCAGCGCCTCGGTCAGCGGGTCCATGGCGTCATGCAGCATCAGGGCGCGCAGCTTTTCGGCCAGTGGCGTGCCGCCGGGCTCGCGCGTGAGCGTGACCACCCGGCCCTGATCGCGAAAAGCCTGGGCCAGTGCCTCGATATGCGAGGACTTGCCCGCGCCATCGATGCCCTCAAAACTGATGAACAGACCCTTGGGTAAAGCTGTACTCACTGATATTTCCTCTAGTGCGGCGCATGGCGGCACCAGTTGTTTGATTCGACACAGGGCACAGACCACGGCCTGCAGCCCTCAAGGATTGCTTATTGACCGCGTTGGTAGCGGTTGACGGCCCTATTGTGCTCGTCCAGCGAGGCGCTGAAATGGCTGGTGCCATCGCCCTTGGCCACGAAGTACAGAGCCTTGGTCTGATCGGGCTGCACGGCCGCCATCAGCGCAGCCTTGCCGGGCATGGCGATCGGCGTGACGGGCAGGCCCGCACGGGTATAGGTGTTCCAGGGCGTGTCCTCCAGCAGATCACGCTTGCGCAGATTGCCGTCAAAGCTGGCCCCCACGCCATAGATGACCGAAGGATCGGTCTGCAGGCGCATGCCTATGCGCAGGCGGTTGGAGAAAACGCCGGCAATCTGTGCGCGGTCTGCGGCGCGGCCGGTTTCCTTTTCCACGATGCTGGCCAGGATCAGGGCTTCATCGGCGGATTTGAGCGGGGTATTGGCCGCCCGCATGGCCCAGGCATCAGCCAGACGGCGATCCATGGCATGCAGCGCACGGCGCAGCACGGCCATGTCCGAGCTGCCCTTGGCGTAGGTATAGGTGTCGGGGAAGAAGCGGCCTTCGGGCGGCACGCCCGCGCGCTCCAGTGCCGTCATCACGGCCTCGTCGCTGAGCCCTGCGCTGTCTTGCTTGAGGAATTCCTCACGCGCCAGCGCCGCACGCACCTGACGCCAGTTCCAGCCTTCGACAAGCGTCAGCGCACGCAGGCTTTCCTCGCCACGCGCCAGCTTTTGCAGCAGCACATAGGGCGTGAGCCCCGTGCTCAGTTCGTAGTTGCCAGCCTTGATGGCGCGGTCCTTGCCAGAGAAGCGAAACCACGCATAGAGCAGGCGCGCATCGGTTTGCACCCCGGCCTTGACCACGTTTTGCGCCACGCCACGTGGCGTGGTGCCGGGCTCTATCTCCAGCTCCAGACTGGGTTCGGACAACTGCAGCGGCTGGTTCAGCCACCACCAGGCGCCTCCCGCCGCCAGGGCAGCCAGAAGCAGCAAAAATATCAGTGCTCGAATAAGGGCACGCACAAGCTAGATCCATCAGTACACAGAGCGACGATCATAATTCAGCCATGACCCAGCCCAAGACGCTGCCCCTGAACGGCATTACCCCCATTTCCCACCTTGGTGTCATCCGCGCCGTTGGCGCCGACGCAGCCAGCTTTCTCCATGGCCAGTTGAGCAACGATTTCGCGCTGCTCAAGTTCGATCAGGCCCGCCTTGCGGCTTTTTGCACGGCCAAGGGCCGCATGCTGGCCAGCTTTATCGGCTTCAGGCGCAGCGCTGATGAAATTGTGCTGATCTGTGACCGCAGCCTGCTAGCCCCCACGCTCAAGCGCCTGTCCATGTTTGTGCTGCGCGCCCAGTGCAAGCTCAGCGATGCAACAGCCGACTTTGCTCTCTACGGCCTGGCCGGCCAGGCCGCCGAGCAGCTTGCCGGCAAGAATGCGGCGGCCTGGGCGCTCAAGCAGCAAGGCGATGCCCATGTGATCGCGCTCTACCCCGCTGCAGGCAACCAGCGTGCGCTTTGGGTAGGCCCTGCGGGCCAGGCCCCCGAAGGGCAGTTGCTGAGCGAAGACCTCTGGCAATGGTCCGAAGTCCAGAGCGGCGTGGCCACGCTATCGGCTCCCGTGGTCGATGCCTTTGTGCCCCAGATGCTGAACTACGAATCCCTGGGCGGCGTCAACTTCAAGAAGGGCTGCTACCCCGGCCAGGAAGTGGTGGCTCGCAGCCAGTTCCGCGGCACGCTCAAGCGCCGCGCCTATCTGGTTCATGCCGAGCAGGCTCTGAGCGTCGGCCAGGAAGTCTTCAGCGCCGAAGACCTCGAGCAGGCAACCGGCACCGTGGTGCAGGCAGCAGCAGCTGTGCAAGGCGGCTGGGATGCCATCGTCTCGATGCAGATTGCCTCTTCCAGCCGCGACGATCTGTTTGCCCATGCTGCGCTGGCCGAAGGCCAGAGCGCCGATGCGGGCAAGGGCATTGCGCTGCAGCCCCTGCCCCTGCCCTACGAGCTGCTGGCGGATATCTGAACGTCTCGGGCCCGCACTGCCGCAGGCCTGGCAGTGCGGGCCCGGCCACCGCTAAACTTTACTTGCACCTGGGTCATTATCTTTTCCTCAAAAAGATAGCAGACCCCGAAGGCTGACTCTGCGTTCGCATTGATTCCTCCCACTTGCTGGACGACAAAGTCCTGCCGGACGGCAGTGGGCTGCGACGCCTCAACGGCCAGACTTTGCTGGAGCCCGCAGCGCAGCTGCAGCGACCGCCTCCACCCGCAGCATTGCCAGCACCAGCGCCGTGCAGCTGGCCCAGCAGACCGTGGCGGCCTGCAGCGCCGACGGCTACAACGTCAGCGCCTCGGTGGTGGACCGCTCGGGCGTGCTGCTGGCCATGGTGCGTGCCGGTGGGGCAGGTCCTCACACCGCTGAAGCCTCGCGCGCCAAGGCCTTCACCTCTGCCTCGTCGCGCAACCCCACCAGCGGCATCGCCAAGGCCATTCAGTCCAATCCAGATGCGGCCGGCATGGCGAATATCCCTGGCTTCCTGGTACTAGGTGGCGGCGTGCCCCTGAAGACCGGCAATGAAACCATTGGTGCGATTAGTGCGATTGGCGTGGCCGGTGCGCCTGGCGGCTATCTCGACGAAGCCTGCGTTCATAAGGCCATCACCGCGCTGAAGGATCAGCTGCAGTAAAGCTGCCGGCACGCAGGCTAGAAAGAACAGGCTTCGAGCCTGCGTGCGGCAAAGCCTGCGAAGCAGGCAGCAGAGCTCTCCCGCCAGCGGGTGGCCCCCACCTTCAGCCGCCCGGTCACCTCTGCCCCGGACCTCGCCCGAACGGACTCAGAAGACCCCGTAGCGATAAGCCACATAGGCAGCCGCCGCCACCCCGATCAGACAGAGGACGGTCATGATTCTTGCCATGGGTGCTCCTTCGCATCAAGCATCAAATCGGGCTTGAACGCCTACAGATAAAGCGCTACAAGCTATCAAAAAATGTATCAAAGTACTTTGCACATGGTGATGTGGGGAATGCCGGCCTCCTCATAAGGCTCGCCTACCGGCGTAAAGCCTGCGCGCAAATAGAAGGCTTCAGCATGGCGCTGCGCGTGCAGCACGATTTCCTTGTCACCGCGATCGCGCGCCGCATCCATCAGGCTCTCGAGCACCATGCGCCCCCAGCGGCCGCCGCGCACGCTGCGATCCACGGCCATGCGGCCGATACGCCCCACGCCCGGCGCATCGCTGACCAGCCGGCCCGTGGCCACGGGCTGGTTCAAGCCGTTGAACAAGACCACATGACGCGCCACAGGGTCGAGCTCGTCGATCTCGATCTCGCGCGGCACGCCCTGCTCGCGCACAAACACGGCCAGGCGCAGGCGCTCGGCGTCGCGCCCCAGATCGTTCCAGCTGCCCGAGCGCAGCGTGACGACCTCCTGCCCTGCTTCATAGGCCGTGAGCAGATCCCGCATGGCCTGGGGTACGGGCCTGGGGGTCTGAGTCGCCGCGTCGGCAAACACATAGACCAGCTCCACGGTGTTGAGCAGCTCCATGCCCCGGAAGATGCCTGCCTCGAACTGCAGCGAGGTATTGCCCTGTTTAACGCAGCGGATGCCGACATCCAGCACATCGCCCAAAGTGGCCGAGCCGTGATAGACCGTGCTGGCCTTTTTCACAAACAGCTCGCCGCCCAGCGATGCAAAGCCTGCCTCGTAAGGAATGGCCAGCTGGCGCCAGTAGTTGGTGATGGCCACATCGGCATACATCAGATAGTGGGCATTGAAGACGATCTTCTGCGCGTCCACTTCGGCCCAGCGCACCTCGATACGGGTAAAGCTGCGAAAGTCCTGTCGATTCATGGTTCTCACTCTGGTTTCAATTCAATCCAAACGCGCCGCGCAAGGCCTGCGCCATGTCACGGTGCGCCTGACGCGCCTCGGCAATCACGCGGCCCATCTTGACGAACTCATGGGTCACGCCCTTGTAGATTTCCAGATCCACAGACACGCCTGCCATGCGCAACTTGTCAGCATATTCCACGCCCTCGTCCACAAGGGGATCGCACTCGGCCAGGCCGATCCAGGCGGGTGCGACATCGTCGACATCGGGGGCCAGCAAAGGAGCGAAGCGCCAATCCTCGCGATCCTGGCGTCTGGCGATATATTGCGCAAAAAACCAGGTGATGGAAGCTTCTTCAAGAACCAGTCCATGGGCAAAGCGGCGATGGGAGTCGGTATCCTGGTGCGCCGTGGTTCCCGGATAGATCAGCAGCTGCAAGGCAAGCTTGAGGCCGGTGTTGCGCGCTTCGATGGCACAGGCTGCCGCCAGCGTACCGCCGGCGCTGTCGCCGCCGACAGCCATGCGGCTGCCATCCGCCCCCAGGCTCGCCGCATGGGTCGTCAGCCACTGCAGCGCATCCCAGGCATCGTTATGTGCAACGGGGAACTGGAACTGCGGCGCCAGGCGGTAGTCCAGCGACACAACCATGCAACCCGCCAGGTGTGCGAGCTGGCGGCAAAGCTGGTCATGCGTGGCCACGCTGCCTACCGTAAAGCCGCCACCATGCAGATACAGCAGCGCAGGCAAGCCCGCAGCGGGGGCTTCATCGCGGGTCACAGGAGCATAGAGGCGGGCCGGCAGATTCGCTCCGTCGCGTGAGGGAATCTGCAGGTCCTCCACACGGGGCAAGGCCTGCTTGGGGATCTCAAGCACGCCGGCGCCAGCTTCATAAGCCGCCTTGGCAGCTTCCGCACCGAGCTGATGCATGGGAGTGCGCGCGGCCCGCTCCATGCGGCGCAGCACATCGCGCATGGAGGGTGTCAGACTGGCTGGCAAAGCCGCAGAAGAATCGGACATGATCACGACGGTAAAAAAACACAGGATGGCATTGTGCGTTGCAACTCCGAAGTCTGCAGGCCAATGCCGACAATTGTTGGTAATCGATACCGTCGCAGACGTTCCAGGGAGCCAGCCCATGACAAGCAGCAGCACGGCGGCAGCCGCGGGATCCCGGTGAAGCAGGACCTGCGGCAGGAGCATCCAGACCATCAGTCCGTAGAGCAGGCCCGACATGCCGACATCGTCGCTCACCTGAGTCGAGGTGAACCACAACAGCAAAGAGGCCAGAACGGCCAGAGAGCCCATGCAGGGCCTGTGCATCGCGGCTGCCCATTCCGCCCGCCAACACAGCGGCAAAAAAGCACGCGGCTCCTGCAATTCCTGCGAGTACTGCCTGAGAAGACGCATGAAGGTGTCCTGTGCCAGATCCTAAGCATCCTGCACACAATGCACTCCCCGCTTCAGCCAGTTCAACTGCCATCCGTGGTGGTCGCAATAGAGCGTGTGCAGAAGAGAAGAAGAACTAGCTTGCGCACCAGGTAGGGCTCAGGGGAATACCGGTCTGCCCCGGCGATGAGTCGCCCACCGCTCCAGGAAGGGCCTTCAGGCGTCCGCCAGGCAGGCATTGGCCCAATGATGGGAAGAACTTCAGATGTCGCTTTTTAGGCCCTGTAATCCGAATAACAAATAAATAACAATCATTCTCAATTACATCTATACTCGGCTTTACATTTCTTCGCACGCCAGCATGATTTCTTGACGCAAGCCAGCCAGCGAATCGACTGCATCGTTTGGTTGTCTGTCATGCTGAGCTCTCCGTATACCTGCTTTTCCTCATCAAGGGTGATTCACCCGCGCTTTGTCGTTGCAGCTCCTGTCTGCGGCAATCCTTGCCGCCCAGCTCCAGCGCATCAGGAGGCGGTATGAAAGCCACATCGCCCCTTATTCGCTACCGCCTTGCGATTGCCTCGCGCAGTTTGGCTGCCGTCCTTGGAGGCTATGCGCTGGCCGCATTCAGTACTGCTGCCCTGAGTCTGCTGCTGAGTTCGCTGATGAGTCGCGTGGAGGCGGTGATGACGGCCACCCTGCTGTCCTGGGTCGTCTACGCCATGGCAATTGGCTGGACTTTCTATGCGCGCACAGCCTGGCTTGCCTGGGCCGGAGTACTTCTTCCGACGCTGTTCTTGGGGGCAGTGATTTACGGAACATCGTGGTGGGGAGTCCAGGCATGAGCGGCTCTCGAACCACGCACCAACCCGAACAGGAAGGTTTTCGCCAGGCCATGTCCTGGCTGCACACCTGGTCGGGCCTGATTCTCGGCTGGCTTCTGTTTGCGATTTTCGTCACCGGCACGCTGAGCTTCTTCAAGAACGAATTCAATCTGTGGATGCGACCCGAGCTGCATGGCCTGCCACCGTCCGACAGCGACGTTGCGCAACGCGCCCAGGCGGCGCTGCACGAGCACGCGCCTGGCGTCAGCAACTTCATCATGCGTCTGCCCGATGAACGTACGCCGGCCGTCAATGTACTGTGGCGCGACAAGCCCAACAGCCGCTTCGAGACTTTGCTGCTGCACCCGCAAACCGGGGCCGCACTGCAGGCCCGAGAGACCGCTGGCGGAGAATTTTTCTACCGCTTCCATTTCGAGCTTCGCACCGCTCACAAGGGCCGCTGGACGATCCAGGGCCGCTGGGTGGTGGGCGCGGCGACGCTGATGATGTTCATTGCCTTGCTGACCGGCGTGGTCACGCATCGCCGAATCTTCAAGGACTTCTTCACCTTTCGCCCGCGCAAGGGCGGACAGCGCGCCTGGCTGGACGCACACAACGTCTCGGGGGTACTGGTGCTGCCGTTCTATCTGATGATTACGTTCAGCGGTCTGATGATTTTTCACGCCATGTATATGCCGGCCGGCATAGCCGCCGCCTACCCTGGCGCAAAAGGAACGGATTCGCAAAGCTATTTCTCCGAGTTGCAGGGCGATGTTCCCGGTGCGCGCAGCGCCAGGCGTGGCAGCAACGCACAGGCCGAACCCCTGCCCATGCTGGATCTGGGCCCCATGCTGAGCCAGGCCAGTCAGCTGTGGCGGGGCGGTCGTGTCGGCAGCATCACCGTGCGCAGCGACAGCCAGGGCCCGCTGGTGGAAATCACCCGCCACGACGGCGACAGGCTGCAATACGGACCAGCGCGGCTGCGTTTCGATGGCCGCACCGGCCAGCTGCAAACCCAGGTCGATCCGCAAAGCCCGGCCATCAAAACCTATGGCGTGCTCTACGGCCTGCATCTGGGACGTTTCGCCGACATCGGGATGCGCTGGGTGCTGTTTGGCTTTGGCGTCATGGGGTCGCTGATGATTGCCTCGGGCCTGATACTGTGGTCGGTCAAGCGCCGCGCCCAGGCCCTGCGCAAGACACCTGCCGCCCCCCTGCCCTTTGGCGAACGGCTGGTGGCAAGTTTCAATATCGGCCTCATGGGCGGTCTGCCGCTGGCGATCGCGGCCTATCTGCTGGCCAACCGGCTGCTGCCATTGGAGATGCCAGGCCGCCCCGATGCCGAACTGTCCTGCTTCTTCGGCACCTGGGCGCTGGCCTTGCTACTGGGCCTGATCCGGCCCACGCGCCAAGGATGGGCACTGGTGCTGGGCATGGCCGCCACCGCATACCTGCTATTGCCTTTGGTCAATGCCTTGACCACTTCAACTCATCTGGGCATCAGCCTGCCGGCCATGGACTGGAGCTGGGCCGGCATGGACCTGAGTTTTGCGGCCATGGGGCTGATGCTTGCCGCCCTCACCCGACATCTGCTGCAACGCAAATCCCAGCCTGCAGTCAGACATGCGCTCCCCGCCAAGGCTGCGACAGCCCCGGGACGCCAGCCCGGCTCCCAAGGGATCCCTGGCGACAACACTGCGCAGGAGGCATAGCAATGCTGCTCGACTTTCTGTTGTGCTTTGCCGCCTGGACGGCTCTTGCCCTGGCCATGGACCGACACCATGAAGACGCTTGGCCGGATATCGATAGTGAAGCTCCCGCCACAGTACTGCGCCGCCAGCGCCTGTTCCAAGCCGGCTGGATCCTGCTGGCCTTGTCACTGGGCATTGCTCTGGGCTTTCCGGGCGCAACCACCGCAGCCATGTCGGCCACCGTGTGGACGGCCGCTCTTTGCCTGGCGGCTCTGGCCGCCACCAGCATGGCGACCTGGCAAGCGCAGCGCCTGCCTCTGTTTGGCTTGATGGCACTGGCACTGGGAATACTGGTTTTTACCTTCGACCGCCTCGGTCCTTGACGGACTGCACCCAGAACCCGCAGGGGCCACGAATCAGAGAGTCGCTGAGCATCAATGGCTGAGAACCCAGGCAGCTATTGATGCAACAGGAATCCCGATCATGACCGGGCAAGGACATTGCATGCGCATCGCGATGCAGCAGCCGCCTCGGCCCTTGCATGGCTGGCCGTGACCAATCGATTGAACAAGAGGTGCAAGGAAAGAGCACAGGGCCATACAAGAGATCAACAGGCGCTCTTTTCTTGGAATCCAGACCGGTGCTTGAGTCTGGATATCGGGCAGAAGACCTTCACTCGTGCAGAGCAATTCATTCACCTATCCAGCATCCAAGGAGATTTTCATGCGCAATTTTTATCATCCCATTGCTCTCGCCACTCTGCTGCTTGCCAGTCTGGGCACAGCCCATGCTCATCAAGTCTGGCTGGAGAACGATGGCGGCCAGGCCCAGTTGTTTTTTGGCGAGTTCAATGACAACCTGCGCGAGACTTCGCCCGGTGCATTGGACAAATTTCTGGCCACACCCACGCTGGCCCAGCAAACAGCCAGCGGCACGCTGCAACTGAGCGGCCAGCGAAATGCCACGGGTTTCAGCTACAACGCGGCAAGCCAGGCCCAAACCCTTTTTGCCAGCGCCTCCTATCCCTTGATTGACCGCAGCAAGCGCAATGAACCAGCTTTGCTGTGGGTACCTGCGGCCCGCTGGGTAGCAACGCCGACACAGGCCGTAGCCGTCAATGCCCAGGCCCTGGATTTGGTGCCCACGGGCCAGCAGGGCCAATTCATGGTGAGCTTCAACGGTCAGGCCCTGCCCAAGGCCAAGGTGCAAATCGTCGCCCCCTCGGGCTGGTCGCGCGAGGCGCAAAGCGACGAGCAGGGCCGGGTCAACTTTGCCTTGCCCTGGAAGGGCCTGTACGTGGCCGAAGTGCATCACAGCGACAAGCAAGGCGGCGAAGCGCAAGGCAAGCGCTATGGCGAAGCCAGCTATGTGACCACGTTGAGCTTCAGCGTCAAGGACGGCATGCCATCCCCCGCCCTGCCGTCCGCCATCAAGCCCTGACGCAGAGCCTCCCATTCACTCCTGCAACCGCTCCAACCAACCCTGATGGTCATTGTCCGTGACCATCCATTTGACAGCAGCATCATGAACCACCCATTCCCCGGCGTACCCAGCCGACCATCGCTGACCTTGCTCAGCGCCCTGGCCTGCCTGAGCCTGGGCACTCAGGCACAGACCTCGCTTCCCGCACCCAGCGCAGACGGCAGTGCCGAAGTCATGCTGGCCCCTGTTACCGTGCAAGACAGCCTGGCCGGCGAAACTGCCACAGGTCCGGTCAGCGGCTTTGTCGCCCGGCGTGCGATCTCGGCCACCAAGACAGATACACCCTTGATCGAAACGCCGCAATCGATCAGCGTGGTCACGCGCGACCAGTTCGAGGCCCAGGGCGTGACCACACTGCGCGAAACCACACGCTACACGGCGGGCATCAATTCCATCGCTTTCGACAACCGCGTGGACTCTTTCAAGGCCCGCGGCGGCGATGTCAGTCAGTACCAGGACGGGTTGCTGCGCACTTACGGCACCTACAACAACATCAAGGTCGAGCCCTACACGCTGGAGCGCGTGGAATTCCTGCGCGGCCCCTCCTCCGTGCTTTATGGCCAGGGCAGCGTGGGCGGTGTGCTCAACCTGACCAGCAAACGCCCCCAGGCCGAGCGCATGCGTGAGGTGCAGATACAGCTGGGCAGCCACGGCCGCAAACAGATTGCCAGCGACATGACGGGCGCCATGGACGACGAAGGAAAGTGGCTCTACCGACTGGTGGCCGTTGGCCGCGACAGCAACACCCAGGTCGATCATGTCAAGGACGACCGCGTGGTGATTGCGCCTTCGCTGACCTATCGTCCCAGCACCGATACTTCGCTGACGCTGCAAGCCCTGTACCAAAAGGACAAGAGCGGCTCCATCACCCAGTTCTTTCCCTGGCAGGGCACGCGCCTGCCCAGCCCCTATGGGCAGATTCCGACAAACACCTTTATCAGCGAACCGGGCTGGGACAAGTACGACTCCGAAAACAAGTCCTTTGGCTATCTGTTCAGCCATCGTCTGAGCCCTCAATGGACACTGCGTCAGAACCTGCGCCGCACCATCAGCGAAGTGGACTACCGCACGCTCTACACCAGCTTTGCAGCCAACGCAGCCACGGGCCGTCCGGCACGTCCGGTGTTTGACGCCAACGGCCGCACCGTACAGCGCGATGCCGCATGGCAGATCAATGGCGGACGCATGCTGCTGGTCGACACGCAACTCGAAGGGCTGCTGCAAACCGGTGAGGTTCAGCACCAGCTGCTTGCAGGCATGGACTGGCAGCGCAACACCAGCAACCAGTCCAACTGGCGCGGGCCAGGCACGGCGCTGGATGTCTACAACCCCGTGTATGGCACGTTCACGCCTCCCTCGGCCTCCCGGCTGGTACGTGCGCCCAACGTGTCACAGCGCCAGCTCGGTTTCTATCTGCAGGACCAGTTGCGTTGGGGCCCCTGGACCGCAACTGTAGGCTTGCGTCACGACAAGGCCAAAACCGAGACCGAAGGTCGCCCGGCAGCGGCTGCCGACGACTCTGCCACCACCAAGCGCCTGGGTATGACCTACCAGGCCGGTGGCGGCTGGGCTCCGTATGTCAGCTACACCGAGTCTTTCCAGCCACTGGGCGGCGTGGACTTCTACGGCACGCCGTTCAAGCCCCAGCGCGGCAAGCAGTTGGAAGCCGGCGTGAAATGGATTCCCGAGGGCAAAGGCATATCTGGCTATGCCGCGGTTTACGGCCTGCGTGAACAGAATCGCAAGACCAATGATCCGGGCAACCCGCTCAACAGCCTGCAACTGGGCGAGGTCAAAACCCAGGGCTTTGAAGCCGAGCTGATCGCAAGCCTGGCCAAAAACTGGGACTGGACGCTGGCCTACGCCTATACCGACGCAAAAATCAGCCGCAGCAACGCTGGCGACCAGGGGCAGCGCGTGGCATCGGTATCGCGCCATATGGCCTCCAGTTGGCTGATGCATCGATTTACCGCTCAGGGCCGCGGAGGCTGGAGTCTCGGCGCCGGTCTGCGCTATATCGGACCACAGTGGAGCGGCACCTCTGCCATCGACACGCCCTCATCCCTGCTGGCAGAAGCGATGGTGGCCTATGACGCCGGCGACTGGCGCCTTGCCCTGCATGCCAACAATATCGGCGACAAGGTGGTGATCACCCAATGCCTGTCGCGCGGCGACTGCTTCTACGGCGAACGCCGCAACTTTCTGCTGACTGCCACCTATCGTTACTGAACGGGCAGGCAATGCGAACAATGTCCAGCCGCCACTATGAAATCCGAGGCGAAGGCGTCAAAGACACCTTCTCTTCAGTTTGTGAGGTCGGCTGGCAAGGCAGGCTGCGTTTGATTGAAGTGCTGCACGCAAGCGGCTGGAGAACCTCATTTCAGCGCAGCAAATTCGTTTCTGAGCGCCTTGGCGCTGCGCTGATAGGCGCGCGGTGGCAAACCGCACCAGCGCTTGAAGGCGCGGGCAAAAACACGCTCTGACTCGTAGCCGCAATCCTCGGCGATCTGGGCCAGCGGCAAACCCGATTCCAGTTGCTGGGCTGCATGGGCCATACGCTGCTGCTGCAGATAGGCCATGGGCGATTCTCCAACCAGCGCCTTGAATTTTTCGGCAAAGAGCGAGCGCGACATGGCCGCCTCCCTGGCCAGGGCCTGCAAGGTCCAGCCATGGCTGGGGCGGCCGTGGATGGCGGCCATGGCCCTGGCAATCTGCACATCGGCCAGGCCGCGCACCCAGCCTTGACCGCGCTGCTGCTGTGCGGCGAAATGGTTGCTGAGCACGTGGATCAGGACCAACTCACCCAGGCGCGCGGCTGCCAAACGCCAGCCGGCGCGTCGCGCCAGCGAGTCCTCTATCAGAGTCTGCAGCATGTTGCCCAGCATGGCCGGTGGAGCGGCCTGCGCTGCAGGTATGTGCAGCAGCGGCGGCAGCAGAGTCAATATGGAGTGCCGGCAGTAGGCCGATATCCAGAGCAGCACCGAATCGATGCGGGTCTGGGCCCCGCCTCCGCCATGCTCGAACGTCAGAGGATTCTCGTCCTTCGGCCCCTGGGCAAAGCGTTCGATCATGCGTGCGAACGGAACCGGTGCCAGCGCGAGGTCCGACGCAATTACGTGCGGACTGCCCAGCGGCAACACCACCAGATCGCCAGGCAAGACCTGCAACGGTGACTGGCCTTGTACTTGCAGCCAGTACGGCTGCCCCTGGGCGATGCGGATCATGGTCCCCGGCACTCCCTCGGACGCCAGCGCCCAAGGCTCACCCAATGAAAAGCTGGCCGTCACCGCGCGCTCGGCTCGGCAGATGGCCAGCACGTCGCTTAAATGGTCGCTGCTTTGTTTCATGGAGGATTCCGGACGATTTGTGTCATTTTATGGATGCTTTGCGCTTCACGTGACAGGCGGCCTTGTCGACACTGGCTGGCACCGTATGCGGGCTGCCTGCGCAGCCCGGAACGAGCAAACCATACCCATATCAAGGAGCAAACATGTCCAAGACACGATTGAAAATAGGCATTGTGGGCGGCGGCATTGGTGGCCTGGCCGCCGCCAACGCGCTGCACCGCAGCGGACACGAGGTGACGGTGTTCGAGCAGAGCCGGCAATACCTGCGCGTGGGCGCCGATATCAATCTGACGCCCAATGCTGTGCGCGCACTAGACGGACTGGGCGATGCCATTGCGGCTGCCGTACGGGCTTCGGCAGCCCGCCCAACGCACCGTATCAGCCGCACCTGGGACAACGGCGAGGAAACATCGCGCCTGACCATGGGCAATGAGGCCGAGCGTCAATACGGTGCGCCACAACTCACCATCCATCGCGCCGACCTGCTGGCTGCGCTGGCCGACGCCTTTCCCCATGAGCAGGTGAAGTTCGCCAAACGCGTCAACCGGATTGTGCAAACCGATGCCGGTGTTGCCGTGGAATTTTCCGACGGCGCGCGAGTCGATGGACTGGATGCGCTGATAGGCTCGGACGGAATTCATTCGGTGGTGCGCACATCCCTGTTTGGCGCAGAGAGCCCACGCTTTACCGGAGTGGTGGCATTTCGCACCGTGGTGCCCACCGAGCGTGTGCGCCATGTTCCCGATATCGGGGCCTTCACCAAATGGTGGGGACCGACTCCTGACAGCCAGATCGTGACCTTTCCGCTCAATCAGGGCCGCGACACCTTTATCTTCGCCACCACGGCGCAGGAATCCTGGCATGAGGAATCCTGGACCACCGAGGGCAGCGTGACCGAACTGCGCAGCTTTTATGCCGGCTTTCATCCACATGCACGAGCCTTGCTGGATGCGTGTGACAGCGTGCTCAAGACGGCTTTGTATGAACGCGACCCGCTGCCGCACTGGTCGCAGGGACGAGTGTCGCTGCTCGGCGATGCCAGCCATCCCATGATGCCGTTCATGGCCCAGGGCGCCGGCATGGCTATCGAAGATGCCGTGGTGCTGGCCCGCAACCTTGATGCAGTGCAGGATGCCGAAGGCGTTGCGCAAGCCTTGCAGAACTACGAGGCCATGCGCAAGCAGCGCACCAGCCAGATCCAGATAGGCTCGCGAGGCAATAACTGGCTGCGTGCCGGAGGCAATGCCGACTGGGTCTATGGCTATGACGCGTGGCAAGTTGCTTTGACGGCCGAGCCGGTTGCCTGCTCTACCTAAACGACAGTACACCCCGGCAGTGTTGCCCTGCGCAGCGCCTTCGGGGGTTGATGGTGCGGTCTTGAACGGGCATCGTGGCGCTGTCGGCATCTGGCGAAAAGCCACGGTGCATGGCTGGCAGGCGCCCATGCCTTGCTTGGCCCATTGCATGAGCCTGCCTCTGCCCATGAGCAAGAAAACAGGCATCTGCGGGAGCGCATCTTGCCATGGCGGATCCGGATCTCGCCAAGCGCTGCTGACTTGCGAGACATGTCAGAGGACGGTGACGAGCGGCCTCGGAAGCCAGGCGAGAAAGTACTGGCCTGTGACTTCCGGCCGCTGCTTTGGAAGTTGCGGACCCCGGCCCTCATTCTCAAATGACGCATCAACCGGCGAAGCACATGTAATGTGCGGATGACCCCGCCTGCAGCATGCGGAAATTCGTGCGTCTATATGTGTTGCAACAGCATTCTGGCGGTTGTCCAACACAGGGACACAGGAACTATTCCAGACCTGCTTCATCCTCGCCGGACAAAGCGCCTGCTTTCTCGCAATGTGCACGCAAGCGCATCAGCGCGTTGTACATGGCATTGCGCTCATCTTCAGGCAATGCCCGAATGGCGGCAGCCTGGCTGGCACGCGCCAAGGGCATGACCTGTGCATGCAGGGCCTCGCCCTGTTCGGTGACCTGACAAAAAATCTTCTTGCGCGGCGTATTGCCTTCACCCTGCAGATCCACCAGGCCTTTGGCTTGCAGCCGCTTGAGAGCGCGGCTCACCAAGGCCTTGTCCGAGGTGGACTGAATGACCAGATCCGAGAAGGCCAACCGCTTCGAGTGAGCAATCAAGGCCAGCAAGCGCCACTCAGAGACCGTCAGATCGTGTTTCTCGGCATAGGGCACGGTAATCGTGCGCCGCAGAGCATTTCCCACCTGGCTCATCAAGGTGGTGATGAAGTCGTCCACTGTCAGTCCGTCGCCTTGCGCATTGAGCTGCGACCAGGGCGTTTCGCATGTTTTCTTGTTCATGCGCCATTGTTCCATCTGAATTAACAAATTCATATGTCAATAGTGAAAACAGCAATTTGATCGATCAACCATAAGCGTATAACTCCGTTTATTGTTTCTTTTGCGATTCAATGTTTCACTTATGAATCATTTGAGATCGCACGCCAGATTTATACCCACGGCCCAAGGAGAGGCGACCATGTCAGTTGATAGACGCCAGTTTTGCTTTACCGCTCTTGCCTGCGGCACGCTGCTTGCGCAGCCGGTGCTTGCCGAAGAAAGTTATCCGAGCAAGCCCATCACGGTGATCGTGTCCTACCCGCCGGGCGGGGATACCGATGCAATCGCCCGCCTCTTTGCCGACAAGCTCAGCCACAGGCTCAAGCAGACCGTGCTGATCGACAACCGCCCGGGTGCCGGCGGGGCGATAGGCAACGGCATGGTGGGGCGTGCACGCTCCGATGGCTACACATTGCTGTTCACTCCCAACCCCTTCACCACCGCCCCCCTGGTCATGAAGCTGTCGGGCGCTGCAGCCTACGACGTACTCAACGGCTACGAAGCCATCATCAACACCGCCACCCAGCCCCTGGTGCTGGTCACGAGTCCCAAGCTCGGTGTCAAAAACCTGCCCGAACTGATTGCCAGGGCCAAGAGTGGCGCCACCGTCTCCTATGCCAGCCCCGGCGCCGGCTCGCCCATGCACATCGCCGGCGAATGGCTGAACAAAGCCGCTGGCGTCAAGTTGTCCCATGTTCCATACCGCGGCGTCGGCCCGTCGGTAACCGATGTCGTGGCCGGCCATGTCGATACTGCCTGGGTCACTTTCGGGCCTGTGCGCCAGTATCTGGACTCCGGCAAGCTGGTGGCGCTGGCCATCGGCGATACCAAGCGCTCATCGCTGGCACCTGCCGTTCCGACATTGACCGAGCTGGGCTACAAGGATGTGGTGGTCAGCGCCTGGAACGGCTTCTTCGCGCCGAAAAAAACTCCGGCAGCGGTAATCAATCTGCTCAACGAGCACCTCAATGCCATTTTGCGTGAGCCCGAAGTCGTGGAAAAACTGGCTGTCTTCGGCGCCCTGCCTGCGGGCGGGTCGCCCAAGGTGCTCAGCGATCTCAATCAACGCGAGTACATGGTGATGGGCAAAGCCATCAAGGAACTCGGCATCGTGGCCGAGTGACACCAATGAATCGTTCAGGCGCAGTCCTGGGCGATTCCAACAGACCTCTATATGACTGAAGTAGCACGAGCCTCTGGTCCGCAGCGACCCCGGGCCTTCCGCTGCGAGGTACGGATATGACATCTGCTCTTTCATCTCGATCCACGCTGGGCATGGACACTCCACAGGTGACGGCCAAGGCAAAAGTGCTTGGTCGGGCCATCTACGCAGGAGATCTCAAACTTGCCGGCATGCTGCATGGCAAGGTTCTGCGCAGCCCTTACCCGCATGCGCGCATCGCTCGCATAGACACCACCGAGGCGCGCGCGCTGCCTGGCGTCAAGGCGGTTCTGACCGGCGAGGATGCGCCCGCCAATCTTTGGGGGGCGCATCACAAGGAGCGCGCCGTCCTGGCCAAAGGCGTGGTGCGTTATTGCGGCGAAGAGGTGGCCGCCGTGGCCGCTGTTTCCGAAGAGATCGCACGCGACGCGCTGGATCTGATTCGGGTGGAATACGAAGAACTGCCCGCCATTCTGACGCCCGAGGAAGCCATGGACGAGGAAGCCTTCGGCATCCATCCAGGGCGCAACAATGTGGCCCAGCATATCCAGTTCGAGCGCGGTGACGTGGAGGCAGGCTTTGCCGCCGCGGATCTGATTCACGAAGCCACCTACACCACGCATTCTCAATACCCCGGCTATATGGAGCCCATGGCCACGGTGGCCTCGCTGGACCCCGATGGCCGGCTTGTGCTCTATACCTCGACCCAGGCAGTGAATCTGGTGCGCATGCAGGTGGCCATGACCCTGGGTCTGCCCATTTCCCACGTGCGCGTGATTCAGGCCGCGACCGGAGGTGGCTTCGGCGGCAAGATCGTGGAGGACGACAACCAGTTGCTTGCCGGCCTGCTGGCTCTGCATACCCGACGTCCGGTGCGGCTGGTCAACAACCGCCTGGAGGACTTCCAGGCCGCATGTGCCAGCGTGCCCGAGCGCATCACCCTCAAGCTGGGCATGCTCAAGGACGGCAGCATTGTCGCCAAGCAGGTTCGCATCATTGCCGAATGCGGTGCATATGCAGGCCTTGCCGGTGATGTGATGCACGTCAGTGCCATGCGCAGCGACAACATGCACCGCAATCCCAATGTGCGTTCTGAAGCGACGCTGTACTACACCAACAATCCGCCACGCGGTGCCTTCCGGGGCTTTGGCGGAACCCAGATGCAGTTTGCGCTCAACAGCCATATCCACACCATGGCGGAGAAACTGGGCCTGGACCCGGTGCAGGTGCACAAGCTCAACGCGCTCAAGGCCGGTGATGTCTCGATTCACGGCTGGCATATCGGCAGCACAGGACTGCTGGAGTGCATAGACATGGCAACCGAGGCCATAGGGTGGGCAAGCAAACGCCAACGCGTCAAGGCCAGTGGCATCAAGCGCCGCGGCGTGGGCATGGCAGCGGCCATGCATGTGAGCGGCAATCGCACCATAGGCAACTGGGATGGATCGACGCTGGTCATCAAGATCAATGAGGACGGTCGAGTTTTCCTCATCAGCGGTGAATGCGATATGGGCCAGGGAGCGAGCACCATGCTCAGCCAGATCGTGGCCCACGAACTGGACCTGCCTCTGGCCGATATTCATGTGCTTGCGCCCGACACCGATGTCGCACCGGTGGCCGTGGGCACTCTGGCTTCACGCGTCACCATGTCGGGCGGCAACGCGGCCATCATCGCCGCGCGCAAGGCGCGGCAAGAGTTGCTGAGCCTGGCTGCCGAGCGCCTGGGTGCATCGCACGACGCGCTGACGCTGAAAGGCGGTGCCGTCTATGTGAGCGCGGAGCCTGAACGCCGCAGCACCGTGGCCGAGCTGGCGCGCCAGCATATCTGGCGCCATGGTGGAGGTGGTATCCAGGTCGCCGGAACCTGGGACCCAAAGACCGTCATGCATGACGACAAGCTCTACGGCAATATCGCCGCTGCCTACTCCTACGCCGCCCAGGCCGTTGAAGTCGAAGTGGATATCGAGACCGGCCAGGTCAGCGTCATCGACAGCTATGTCGCCGACGACTGCGGCAAGGCGCTCAACCCCACTGCGATTCACGGCCAGACCAATGGCGCCACCGTTCAGGCCATAGGCTGGACGCTGTATGAGCAGTTGCACTACGAGGGCGGGCGCCTGGCGAACGGCAATTTCGCGGACTACAACATGGCCACCGCCGATGCGGTTCCCATGCTGCGCGGCGGCCTTGTGGAATCCAACGATCCCAACGGCCCCTATGGCGCCAAGGGTGCCAGCGAAACAGCCATCCTGCCCGGCGCGCCAGCCATAGCCAACGCCGTCTATGACGCGATTGGCGTGCGCATCACCGATCTGCCCATCACCCCGGAAAAAGTGCTGGCTGCATTGCGCGACAAGCAGCAGCAAGGAGCAAGCCATGCGTGAATTTGATTTTGCGGAGCCCCGCTCGGTTGCGGAGGCCAGCCAGATGCTGGCCGAGTACGGTGACGATGCACGCATCATCGCGGGCGGGTCGGCGCTGATGCTGGCCATGCGCCAACGCATGCTTGCGCCCACGCACCTGATCTCGGTGGCAAGGCTGCCCCGGCTGCATGGCATCGATTTCGATCCGCACCAAGGTCTGCGTATCGGGGCCATGAGCCGCCATATCGATGTGGCTCGCTCCGAGCTCGTGAAGGCGCATGCACCGGTGCTGGCCCGGATGGCCGCCCAGGTGGCCAATCCGCAGGTGCGCAACCAGGGCACGATAGGCGGCAATCTCTGTTATGCCGACCCATCCACGGACCCGCCCGGCTGTCTGATGGCCCTCGACGCCTCGGTCGTTCTGGGCAGCACACGCGGAGAACGCGTGCTGTCGATGGAAGAGTTCCTGGTCGACTACTACACCACGGCCATGGAGAGCGATGAGCTACTGCTGGAAATCCGGGTGCCGCTGCAGGCGCCCTGCACCCAGGGGGAATACACGCGCTTTCTGCGCACGGCAGCAGAGCACCGTCCCCTGGTCAGCGTGGCCCTGGTCGTGCAAAGAGAGGGGCAGATATGTCACCAGGCACGTCTGGCTATTGGGGCATCCACGCCCATTCCCACCAGGCTGCGCCGTGCCGAAGACTGCTTGCGCGGCAAGACCGTGAATGCGCAGCTCGCTTCAGAGGTCGCAAGCATCGTGGCCGAGGACATCCAGCCGGTCTCCGACCTGCGGGGCAGCAGCGAGTTTCGCCGCGCCATGGTGCGCACGGTGACCCGCCGCACGGTGGCCACGTTGTTCGGAATTGATATCAATGAAGGAGTTGCCGCATGAGCACGCATCGCATCGAATGCCAGGTCAACGGCGAATCGCACAGCGCCGAAGTCGCATCACGGCGACTGCTATCGGATTTCCTGCGGGACGACCTGCACCTGACCGGCACCAAGCGGGGTTGCGAGACCGGCACCTGCGGCGCCTGCTCGGTGCTGCTGGACGGTGAAGTCATCAAATCCTGTCTGATGCTGGCCGTGCAGGTTCAGGGGCGCAGCATCACCACCATCGAAGGGCTGGCCGCCAACGAGCAGCTGCACCCCCTGCAGAAGAACTTCATACAGTGCGGCGGCCTGCAATGCGGCTACTGCACGCCGGGTTTCATCATGGCCTCCTGCGACCTGCTCAAGAACACGCCCCAGCCCAACTGCGAGGAAGTGCGCCACGGCCTCAACGGCAATCTCTGCCGTTGCACCGGCTACACCCAAATCGTCGAATCCGTGCTGCATGCAGCACAGGAGATGCATCATGGAAATTGAAAAAACCCTGACCGTTTCAGCCCCTCCCCAGCAGGTCTGGGATCTGCTCCTCAATCCCCAGATCATGGCCGGCGCCGTGCCCGGAATGAAGTCCATCGATGTCATTAGCCCCACGGAATACGTGGCGGAGATGCACCAGAAGATTTCCTTCATCAGCGCCAAGTTCAAGCTCAAGACCAAGATCGTCGAGCAGAAGGCTCCGGAATACATGCGCGTGGAAGGCACCGGCGAGGATGCCTCGGTGGCCAGTTCGCTCAAGCAGACCAGCGAAGTGTTCCTGACGCCTGCTGCCAACGGCGGCACTGATCTACGGATCAAGGTCAATGTCGACGTGCTGGGCCGCCTGGGCGCCTTCGGCCTGTCGGTCATGAAAACCAAGGCCGACCGTCTCTGGGAAGAGTTTGGCAGCAATCTGGCTGCTCGCATCGAAGCTGGTGGCTTGATCGTTGATGCAGCACCACATTCCTCCGCCAGCCCCTCGACAGCGCCCACCATGCCTTCATTGGCCAAGCAAGCTGTCGCGAGCCCTGAGATCAAACCTGTCGCCGCATCGACCGTCTCCTCTAGCGCAGTACCGCAGGGACAGATGGAGGCAGCCATCACAGCCTCGACACAGGACACATACAGCGAAGCCGGCTGGTGGGCCCGCATCTTCGGAGGTGCCCGCAATGCACGCCGCGGCGGCCAGGTCATACGCGTAGAAGTGCGTCAGATGGACAAGACGATCTGTGTCGAGTGGCCTGCCACAGCTGCATCCGAATGCCGGGAATGGCTCCAGTCTCTGCACAAGTAAGCACTGTTTTTGCTCCGACCAGCAAGGAGGCTCACGACTCAACAGCTCAATCACATCAAGCCACGCATGCAAAAAATACTGAACGACATTAAAAATTGGAGACATTCATGCTGAAGAAGGTAGCGAGCGCCATTGCGCTTCTGGGGGTGGGAGGATTGGCACATGCACAATCGTCCGTACAGATTTACGGCATCATGGACACGGCCGTCGAAACCATGAACAACGTGGGCGCAACCAAGTCCAGCCTCACACGCATGCCCAATCTGACGGGCAGCGTTCCATCGCGTCTGGGCTTTCGCGGCCGCGAGGATCTGGGAGGCGGATTGAGCGCATCCTTCACGCTGGAGATGGGTATCGGCCCCGACAGCGGAGCTCTCAACCAGGGCGGTCGTGGTTTCGGCCGCCAGTCCTTCGTCAGCCTCAACGGCCCCTGGGGATCGCTGGGGCTGGGCCGTCAATACACCATGCTGTTCTGGTCCGTGCTCGACGCTGACGTGATCGGTCCGAGCCTGCACAGCATGGCCAGTCTGGACAACTACTTTCCCAATGCACGTGCCGACAATGCGATCTCCTACAAGGGCACGTTCTCGGGCCTGACAGTCGGCGCAACCTATAGCTTCGGCCGCGATGCCGTCAATGCGGGCCCCAGTCCCGGCGGTACCAACTGCGCGGGAGAAAGCAGCACCGACTCCAAGACCTGCCGCGAGTGGTCGGCCATGCTCAAGTACGACACCACGACATGGGGAGCGGCGCTGGCGCATGACGAGCTGCGCGGCGGCCCCGGTGCTTTCGCGGGGCTGACCAGCAGCGACAAAGTCGACAAGCGCACCATGCTCAACGGCTATGTGAAGCTTGGTGGCGCCAAGATTGGTGGTGGCTATATGCGCCGCAAGAATGACGGTTATATCGCATCGCCGCGCAACGACCTGTGGTTTTTGGGCGTGACCTACCCCATTGGGCAATGGAGCGTGGACGCCCAGTACAACCAGCTCAAGTACAAGGACAACGCGGACAAGGGTCAGCTGCTGGTACTGCGCGGTACCTACAACCTGTCCAAGCGCACTGCGGCCTATGCCTCGCTGGGCTATATGAAGAACAGCGGCAATGCGGCCTTTGGAGCAAGCAGCGCTCAAGCTGGTGGAACACCGCTGCCTGGCGTCAACCAGACTGGCTTTGGCATGGGCCTGCGCCATACGTTCTAAAGCCGGAGCCAATACAGCGGGTGCGGGTAGCCTGGTGGCCTGCACCCGCTTTTCAGAAGAAGTGACATTCCCCAGGCGGTGCTCGTTCACCAACATAGACCGGACATATCTAACTGCCCAAGGGCAGTCCAGGTCGGCATGAGAAGAAGCTGACAACAATGTCACCGCGCTGTCCCGCTTCTGTTGGGGTCGGATTCCTAAGATCCACACATCTCCTCCTTACCTTTATCAAGGCCTGGGAGATTGTGTTTCACCGACTTTCTTAGGAGCTCCCACCATGTCTCAACGTCGTCTCTCCATCGCGTCCGTATTTGCAAGCGCAGCAGCAGTAGCTGTACTAGCCATGCCGGGGATGGCTTCGGCAGCCTATGAACACCCAGCCAATAACGAGCAAGGCGTGACTGTTCACCCCGAACACTTCGTGAGCCAGAAGACACGTGATCAAGTCAAGGCCGAAACTGCAGATGCGATGAAGAACGGTCGCCTGTCGTATGGAGAAAGCAACTTCCCCAACTTTGCACCCCCTGCAGGTCCCGGTAAAACACGCGAAGAAGTGATCAACGAATTGCTGCGCGAATCTCCAGCAGCTCGGGAAGCTCGTTTGCAGTCCATCGCTCGCTGAGGCCTATAGAGGCCTTGTTGGGCCCCCGGTCTTACTTGACCAGCATTGCGCGATGCGATGACCGGCATGCTTGATCTGGCCACCGGCAGCAACTGCCCCATGCTGCCGGCCGAGTGGCGATGATCAATGCTTCGATTGCCGGCATCACCCAATCCAAGCCTTTATCCGCCTCCTGCAATTGATCATCGCCACCCCCTGGGCCGTTCTTGAAGACCAACCTACGGGGGCGGGCAAGCAGCAGACAGTGCCCGTCAATTGGCAAAGCGCAGTTCACATGCTCCGGATACCGGCGATCACGCGCTTGAGCGCCTCTGCCGACGTCGCAGAACGATAGATCCCGCAGTCATCAGCCTTGGCTCTGCTGCGCGCCGTACAGATGAAATACCTGGGTTCGCTGATGCTTATTGAGTGACCGCACTCGCTCACACATAGAGCTGGATATATGGCCACCGACCAGACACCACTACACAAATGTTGATGAAGTTGGAAGCGTTCCAACAGCGCCTCAGCGCTGCATCAGTTGCTGGCATTGCCGGCGGCGCCAGACAGACTCGCGTACGGCTCCGGCCTCATCGAACACCACTTTGTACTGGCACACCAGCAGGTTACCGGATTGCGCTTGACGGAGCTTGAAGTTGTAGTCCCACTCTTGGCCTCTCTGGCCTGTAGTTTGCGTCAGAGGCGCGCCCAACGTCTGCTTCACCTTGTCCTGGGTCATGCCAGTCTGGATGGCGCGAATACCTTCAAGCTGCTCTGCCAGCACGCCGTCGCGGACGAAGTCCTTCTTCATGTCGGCATAGCGCATATTGACGTCGGAATACTGCAGCTTGTCGGGATTGCTGACAGCATCCTCCGGATTGTCACGAGCCACGGCCGGCATGGCAAAGCAAGCGGCCGCAGCCAGTACCAGAGTGGAAAGGCGGAAGGTAGATTCAAACATGCTCATGGCATCCTCTTTCATCAAAATCGAAAGTCACGCGCTGCTGGGCTTCAGCGCTCACGCAAGGCCTCGCGCGCCTTGTTCAGCGGCTTGGTCAAATAGTCCCAGACGGTCTTGCGGCCCGTGCGGATATCGGTGGCTGCCACCATGCCCGGCACAATGGGCATGCGCTGGCCGGCCTTGTTCACAAGCACATCCGAGTCGGTGCGCACCAGAACCGGGTAATAGACGATTTCGGGCTTGACCTCGTCGCGCTGGGTATCCGGGGCAATCGTCACCACCTGGCCCTTGAGGCCGCCATAGACTGCGTAGTCGTAGGCCGTCACCTTGACCAGAGCCTCCTGTCCGGGGCGAATGAAAGCAATGTCGCGCGGCGAGATATGGGCCTCCACCAGCAATTGATCATCGAGAGGTACCAAGGCCATCAGCAGGCCGTTGGGCGGCACCACGCCGCCGATGGTAGTGACCTGCAGGCTCTTGACCACGCCCCGCACAGGCGACTGAAGTGTCAGGCGATCCAGTGAATCCGCACGCCCGCGCACCACTGAAGACAGGGACTTCGCCTCCGCATCCGCCTTGGCAAGTTCTTCGCGGCTGCGCACCATGTAGCCAGAACGCGCCTCGGCGATCTTCAGCTCCAGCTCCGCTCCCTGACGCTGCAGGCGGATGAGTTCGACGCTGCTGGCAGCACCGCTGGCTTGCAGCGACTGCGTGATGCCCAGCTCCTTGCGCACCAATGCCAGCGCCTGGTTCAGACCGGCCACCGTATCGCTCAACGCCATGCGGCGAGAACGGAACAGCGCACTCTCCGAAGCCTTGAGCTGTGCATGTCCATCCAGCTCTTGAGGAAACTGCAGGTTGTCGCGCCCTTCAACCTCGGCGCGCAGACGTACGCTGGCAGCCAAGGCTGCGCGGTAGCGGGCCGCCGTCTCCTCCACACTGGATTCGCCACGCGTAGGTTCCAGCTTGGCCAGCACCTGGCCTTTCTCCACGATATCGCCCTCGCGCACCAGCAACTCGGCCAGAATACCGCCCTCCAGAGACTGGATGCGCTGCTCGCGCGAGGATGGAATCACCTTGCCACCGCCGTTGGACACTTCGTCAATCTCGAAGAACCAGGCCCAGGCCAGAAAGGCCAGCACAAAGGCCGTGACCAGCCACACTACGCGATCCGAGTGGCTTGCGCGTACCTCGTCGAAGTCGCCTATGGCCGGCATGGCCGCGCGCCGACGCGCAGGCTCGGGCATAGGAGAAAGCATGGACGCGGACTCATCCGTCATCGCGGGTGATGTGGTAGATGTGGCCTTCGATGTATCACCGGGCACTGCTGTCTCCGTCATTCCTGTCCCTCCTCTGCAGAGGCCAGCCTTTTCACCGGCTGCACCGCGACCTTCATGCGCCCGCTCTGCACGACGCGAACATTCTGCTGCGGGGCTGCCGGTTGGACACCGCCATTCAGGCGCTTGAGCACCTCATCGCGCGCGCCCTGCAACACCACCTGGCCCTTGTCCACCACAATGATCTTGTCCACCGCCTGTAACACAGCGGGCCGGTGCGTGGCCACGACCAGAGTGCGCCCCGGTGCAAGCTTGCGCAACCGGGCAATCACGTCGCGCTCGGCCACATCGTCCAGCGCTGCCGTAGGCTCATCCAGCAGCAGCACTCGTGGCTGGCGCAACAGCAGGCGCGCCAGCAACAGGCTCTGGCGCTGCCCCCCCGACAAGCCCAAGCCCCCTTCCATGACCATGTGATCGAGCCCCGTTGGCAGGGTCTGTACGAAGGACCAGGCGCCAGCGTCCAGCAGCGCGGTCATAAGTTCCGCATCGCTGGCATGAGGAGCGCCCAACAGCAGGTTCTCACGCAACGAACCGTAGAACAGGCGGGCATTCTGCGTCAGCAGGCCTACATCGCGGCGCACATCTGCCGGGTCTATGTGGGCCAGAGCCACATCGTCCAACAGCAGGCGCCCGCTCACAGGCTCGGACAGGCCCGACAACGCCTGCAGCAGCGTCGACTTGCCCGCTCCGTTGCGCCCCAGAATGGCGATGCGCTCACCGGCTGCGATCTGCAGTTTCTTGACCTTCAGTGCCGGGGTCTTGCCGTCGTAGCTGAACACGGCTTCGCTGAAGTCGTAGCGCCCTTCGATGACAGGGCGGTGGACGCGGCTGCCGTCCTCGGCGTGGTCCACGGGCAGGTGCATGAGCTGGTCCAACCCATCGCTGGCCATCTTGGCCTGCTGCCAGCGATTGAGCACACCGGTCACACTGGACAAGGGTGCCAGCATGCGGCTGACCAGAATGGAAGAGGCAACCAGCACGCCTGTGCTCATCTCGCCGCGCATCACCTGGGGAGCGCCAAAGAACACCACAAAGGCGAAAGCACTGCCCTGCACCGTCTGCATCCAGTTGCTCAGATGATGCAACAACGCCCGCAGCTTCAGACCCGACTCGGCATTCACGACGTTGTAGTGATTCCACTGATTCTGAAAGCGCGGCTCGGCCTGCAGCAGCTTGATGTCTTCAATGCCCTGCACCGTCTCCACCAGCATGGCGTTGCGCAGCGCCGATTCGCGCATGCTGGCCTGAGCCAGGTTGCGCAGACGCTTTTGGGCCAGCAGGCTGGGCGCGAGCAGCAGCACAAAGGCCGCCAGCGGCACCCACACCAGCGAGCCCGCGATCATCCAGAAGATGAAGCAGAACAACAGAAAGAACGGCAGGTCGGCCACGGCCGCTGCCGTGGTGGAGGTCAGCATCTCCCGCACCGGCTCCAGCTCACGGATCTGGGCCACAAAAGTTCCTGTGGCACGCGGGCGGGCGCCGTTCTTCACGCGCAGCGCATGACCGAAGACGCGGTCCGAAATGCGCAGGTCTGCCCGCTTGCCCAGCATGTCGGTAATGTGCATGCGCGCGGCGCGCATGGCCCAGGCGAACGCAATGGACAGCAGCACACCGCCGAACAACACGTACAGCGTAGGCTCGGACTGGGACGGCACCACGCGGTCATAGACCTGCATGGAAAACAGAATGCCGCCCAAGGCCATCAGATTGGTGATGAACGAGGCCAGCAGAATATGGCCATAGGGTCGCAGATCAGCAAACACGATCTCGCGCAGCCAGTGACGCTCCACGGGGCGCAGGTAGCTGTCCACACGCGAATCGGGGGCCGACTGCAACGGACGCAGCACCGCCATGGTCTCCACCTCGGGCTGCAGTTCGGCCTGCGTGTGCGTGCTCTCGCCGCCCTCGTCGCCGCTCAGCAGCAGGCGCAAGCCGCCCTCGGTCAGAGCCGTGACGACAGCCACCTGCCCCCCGCGCAGCTGCACGGCCACGGGTAGACGCCAGGCCGTCAACCGCGTCAGGTCCGGAGCCACCTCGGTCACGGCAAGGCCTGCCTGCTGGGCCATCTGGCGTATGCAGTGGCGCAAATCCTCGCTAGACATACCATCGGCCGCCCAGGCCGCGTCCACACGCAGACGCTCGCGCGAGGTATCGATCTGGTAATGCGCTGCCACTGCCAGGACGGCGTCCAGCCAGCCCTGCATCAATGGCGGCAATTGCTTGGCGCTTGCCTGCTCGGCAGCCACTTGGTTCATCGCATCGCTCCCTGGCCCCGGTCACGCAGCCGGGTATCCAGCGCGAACTCATCGGCCAACCGCCCGCTCTGGTACCAACACTCCACAGCCAGCCGCTGCAGGTCATGTGAGCTATCCACCTGCTCGAAACGTGCGCTGTGATATTCCTGTTCGGCGTTGAGCAGATCCAGCAGCGAGCGTGTGCCCAGTTGCAGATATTGCTCACGGTACAGATCGCGCGTGATGCGGATGCTGGTGATACGCTGGTCCACCACTGGCTGACGCTCCAACAGACCCAGGCTCTGGTCCTGCGCGTCGCGCAGCGACTGACGCGCCTGGAACTCGGCGTTGGCCACTGCCGCGTCGGCGGCCTCCAGCGCATGGCCGGCCGCGCGCTGGCGTGCCTGGTTGCGCCCACCTTCGAACAGCGGTGCCGAGACATTGAACATCACGCGCATGTCCACATCCGGATAACCTGCCGGACGCGAGGCTGCATTCAACCCGCGCGAGGCCGAGCCATCCACCGACAGCGTCGGCATGAGTTGCGCATCTGCTGCCTTCAATTCGGCCTGGGCCTGCGCTCGCTGCCCCTGGGCCCGGCGCACCGCTGCCGTGGGTTGCACCTGCGCGGCGGCGCAGGCCTGCGGCAGAGCATCAGGCACACCGCCTTTTCCTGTATTCGCTTCACCCACTGTCGGCGGCGTCTGCAACCCGGTCAGAGCCATCAGCCGCGCTTGCCAACGGCGCGCCTGCGCCTCGTAATTGATTACTTGGCCGCGCGCGCCATCCATGCGTGACTGCGCTTGCATAAAGTCCGAGCGGGTGCTCGCGCCCTTGACCTGACGCTCACGCGCCAGTTCGGCCAGCGCACCCACTCCCTTAAGCTGATCTTGTGCAATCGCCGCCATGGACTGCTGGCGGCGCAGCTCCACCCAGGCCTGCGCAGCCTCGCGAGCTACATCGTCGGTGGACAGATAAACCTGCGCCTGGGCAACCTCGATGCTGGCCTCGGCCTGCTGCACGGCGCTGTCCACCTTGCCGAAGTCGTACAACATCTGCGACACCGAGACGCTGGCGTCATAGACACGCCGCGAGGTATAGGGATAGACATCTCGGTTGTTCACCTGCGCCCCCAACCCGCCCTTGACCTGCGGGTAGTAACCGGCGCGGGCCGAAGCCACGCCCTCGTCCGCTCCCAGCAACTGCCCCTGCGCCGTGCGCACGGCAGGGTGCCATGCCACAGCCGCCTGTACCGCTGCACGCATATCCATGGCCTGGCCTGGCCTGGCTTGGCTTGGCGTGGCTTGGCCCGCGGGCTCTGCCGCATGGGTTCCGCCCATGGCACAGGCCAGTGCGCCCACTGCGGCGGCATGACGTATGCAAGGCAAAGGGAGTTTGGACTTGATCAACATATCCATCTATCGCTATCTCTGTCGCTGTTTCACAGCCCGGTATCACGGCACTACAACGCGATCACCGTTCTGCATCGCAGCACCCAGGCCGGCGACACAGACTGTTTGTTCTTCTGATTGCTATCGCGTATATAGCTGGCAGCGCTCACAGCACGCCGTTTCAAGCATTTCTCATACTTGAAACGGCGTACTTCAGTCGCTAGCAGCTATCAAGTTTGATGAAATATCAAACGTGCACCGGCTGGAGCAGCTCCTCCTCGGGCAGCGGAGCCGGCATATACAGGGCCAGATCCTGCGGTGCAGCTACAGGCGCTGCGGGTGCAGCAGGCGCGTCCGCCGAACCCAGTCCTGCGATATTGCCGCCAGCCTCGTCGGCTGCAGTCTGGGGCTGCAGCACATCGTGCAGCGCAGGCAGAGCGGCAGGATCGTCCGCATCCGTCGCCAGAGCGTCGAGATGCTCCAGGCCCAGGCTCATAGCCATCATCGGCGACGCAAACGGCGTAGGTTTGGGTCCAGGATCCCCATGGTCGTAGACCACCTTTACATCCTTGACGGTCGATGCGGTGTCACCATCCATATCCTGAATGGTGTAGCCGAACTTGTCCCAGTAGGACGCCAGCGCCTTGCCTTCGTAGACATACTTGCCGGTGTCGAACTCCACGGTCAGGGTTCCGCCCGCAGCAGTTTTGACAACAATGATATGCAGGCTTGCATCGTAGACGTAGGTATCTGCGGCAGGATTGCCTGCCGTGATCAGCATAATGCCCTTCTCATAGGTATAGGTCACACCGTCGACCTCCAGCACATTGACAAATCCGTCGTCTGCGCCAAAGCCCTCCTGGCCGCTAAGATCGCCCTTAAGCGAGCCTTCTTGCTTTGGCAAGGTGATGGAATCCTTGAGTGCTCCATCCAACTGGCTGGTGTCGCTGATGATCTTCGCGTCGGTGTCCACACCCTTCGTTCCGTCATAGGCGATAGGACTCACAACCTCCTTGTGCGAAGCATCTAGACTGTTGCCAATGCCCACGGCGATCGAGTTGATCTTGTTGTCCGTCAGGAATTTGATCCAGATCGCCTCTTCACCCTCCTGGATACCAAAGTCATCTGCGTTGCTATTGGTGCTCCCATTCAAAGAATCCTTATCGCCACTGCCCCGAGTTGGCTCGCCATCGGTGAAGAAATACGAGACATTCTGCACATTGGCCCCTGTTAGCTTGCCTCCCGTGGCAAACGCTTCCATAGCCTTGTTCAATGCCGCGTCATAGTTGGTGTTGCCATTGGCAGTCAGTCCTGCCACTAGATTCTTGGCCTCCGTCACCGTCATCCACACAGGACTCCGAACGGTCCCGTCCGTGCTGAACGTCACCAACTGCACCTTGACATCACCATACTGGTCATAGCCGTCGATCAGATTCTGAATCGCCGTCTTGGCTCGCGCCAACCGGGTCGGTATCTCCTGGCCCATGCTGCCTGACAGGTCCAGCGTAATCAGCAAATTGGTCTGAAGCGGAGCCAGATCGATCAGCAATTCCTGATCGTTATTGAGCACCGGCATATCGTCCTTGACTTCCACGGTGAAGTCGATCGAGTTGGAGATATTCGCACCATCCTTGACGACAGCCTTGAAGCCCAACTCCAGCAGGTTTTCATCATTGCCGATGGCATGATCCACTGGGCCCTTGAGGGTCACCGTATAGCTTGCCTCGTACTTGCCACCAACCTCGGTCAGGGCACCGACCTTGACGGTCATGACTTCCTTGGCGCCGGCCATGCCGGTCAGCGTGCTGGTGCTGGCATCCCAGTGCCAGGTCACATCAACGCCGCCCGACTTGACGCTGCCATCCACAGGGCCCTCCATCTCCACCGAAAAGGTGTTGATGTCCGGCGTCTTGTCCGCATCGGTAAAGGTAATTTTGCCCGTGGCTGTGGTCGTGCTGCTCAGGTCATCTTTGATGCCGCCGGGCAGTGCTTCTTCCGCAACGTGCAGGACCTTGTCTTCAGGAGCTATCTCCACCACAGGGGCGGTGTCGTTCAGATCCTTTTCCTGGAGCGTGACTGTGATCTCAGTCTTCCCACCTTCGGTATCGGTTGCCACAACCTTGAGTTGTTGAACGTTGCCGCCCTTCTCAAAGTCGTTGGCATCCGAAGCCGCTCCAGCCGCTGTCAGCGTGATCTTTCCAGTCAGTGGGTCGATCGCATACCAGCCATTAGGGTCGCTGGCCGGGTCAATGCTGTAGGTCAACGATATGCTGTCAGTATCGATGGCCTTCACCTGGCCCAGCACTGTGCCTACAGGGCTGTTCTCGTCATAGCTGAAGGTGTAGTCCGTCACCGGCTGCTCGCCCGGGTCGCCTGGATCGACAAACACCGGTGGCTTGCTCACGGTCACGGTAACGTCCGCCTGCTCGGGCGTGCCGCCATCGGTCTGCGCTGTGTAAGTGAACTTGGCGTCGCCCACAAAGCCTGCGCTGGGCGTGAACTCCAATTGGCCGCCCACCAGCTTGACGCTGCCGCTGCCGTCGGTCAGAGCCACCGCAGCACCGCCTTCGGTGATGGCCTTGCCATCGACCTGCGTGATCGTGAGGTTGGCGCCTTCAAAGTCGTCGTTACCCAGCACGTCGATGCTGACGGGCTTGTCGTAGCCGGTGGTGGCTGTGTCGTCGATCACGTCCTGCTCGGGCGTGAACTCGACCGTCACCGTGGTGGTGGTCTTGCCGCCCTTGCCATCGTCCACGATCACCGTGAATGCATCAGGGCCGTTGTAGTCCGGATCGGGGGTGTAGGTGTACTTGCCGGTGTCCTTGTCGATGGTCACCGTGCCGTGGCTGGGGCCTGTGCCCTGGGTGTAAGTCAGCTCGTCGCCGTCCTTGTCCGTGCCGGTGACCTTGCCATTGAAAGGCTGGTCCTCACCCACGGTGATCTTGTAGCCACCGCCAGGGCCTGGCGTGAACGTCTGACCGGGGAACTCCGGGTTGCCCGGGTCAATATTGGGATCGGTAGGCTCAGGCAGCTGATTGGCCGCCACGGTCACGGTGACATTGGCCGTCTCGGGCGTGCCGCCATCGGTCTGCGCTGTGTAAGTGAACTTGGCGTCGCCCACAAAGCCTGCGCTGGGCGTGAACTCCAATTGGCCGCCCACCAGCTTGACGCTGCCGCTGCCGTCGGTCAGAGCCACCGCAGCACCGCCTTCGGTGATGGCCTTGCCATCGACCTGCGTGATCGTGACGTTGTGGCCTGCGAACTTGTCATTGCCCAACACGTCGACGGTGACGGACTTCCCAAAGCCGGTGCCCTCGATGTCGTCGTACGCATCCTGCTCCGCTCCGACATTGACCGTCACTGTAGTGGCGGTCTTGCCGCCCTTGCCGTCGTCCACGATCACTTCGAAGCTGTCCGTGCCGGGACCGTTCCAGTCCTTGTTGGGCGTGTAGGTGTACTCGCCGGTGTTCTTGTCGATGGTCACTGTGCCATGAGCGGGCGGTGTGCCCAATCCGTAGGTCAACGAATCACCATCAGAATCCTGGCCCACAACCTTGCCATTGAAGGGCTGATCTTCGCGCACAGTGACTTTGTAACCGCCATTGCTGAACTCCTGCCCCGGCACGTGACCCGAGGCACCAGGGCTCAGCCCTTCATTGGGATCGATGGGCTCTGGAGGATTGTTGACATTCTTGCCACCTCCACCGCTCCCGCCACTCGACACAGCCAGCCCCCCCAGACCCAACCCCACAAGCCAAGGCAGCCACGCAGCAACCGACTCATTCGATTCGATCTCAGTGAACTCGAAGCCTTCCCAGGCCCCGCCATATTGACCCCACCAAAGCACGCCCTGCTGATCTTCCAAGACCAGATCGTTACGCCCTTCCTCTGCATATGCCGCGAAAAATCCGTTCACATAGATTTGCGTGCCATCGACCAAAGTCAGCACCAGATCATTACCGACACGAGTCGATTTGGTGATCTGTTCCGGTGCAACTTTGAGGATGACTGCAGAAGGCTTATCTAAAACCAGGCCTTGCTCTGTAAAGGCGACTTTTCCACCAGACTTGTATACGGCTTCCATGAACTTCTCCTTGATTCCTAACCTTGGCAAAGTTCTGAACCCTCTACTTTGGGGTGCTCAATGCCAAATGCTCGCGAATGCTAGGAGTTAGCGATCTGGAACGCTTTTGGAAAAGCGAACATTCCATCTGGCTACCAGACAACGATTCAAAACAAATGTCAATTTCGCTCTCGGCAGACATTCGCCCCATCACAGCGATGTTTAAAAACAGGAATTTGCTTTTGAATTTCAGAAAAACTTGTAAACAAACGTCAGATTCGGCGCATCCACGTGACCTTCAGCTCCAAAACGTAACACATCGTTAAAAATCATCTTCACAATCCATAGTTTTTCAAAATAACCATCTAACTTCGGATTGTTGCCGTGTCTTACTGGTCACCTGCAGGCCCTTCGAGTGAACGAATTCTCGTCATCGACGACAACGTGACTGAACTGAAAATCCTGCTGGAACTGCTTCGAAGTAATGGCTATCGTCTTTCCGTCGCCATGGATGCCATGCAAGGCTATCGCCGCGCCACTACTCAGCAATTTGACCTAATCCTATTGGACGTAAATATGGGCAACGTAGATGGATTTGCCGCCTGCAGGCTATTGAAGGCAGATCCATCCACAGTAGGTATACCCGTTATCTTTGTGACTTCTTGTGCCTCCCCCAAAGAGCGTCTAATGGGGTTGCAGTTAGGTGCTGTGGACTACATTCCAAAGCCGTTCGACATCAATGAAGTTTTAGCGCGTGTGGAAATCCACTTGGCTTTGGCGAAACGCCAGGGAATGCAACATCAAGATGTTCGCGCTTCACCAGAGCCGCAACCGTCAGTCCCTGCTCTTGAGCGAGTAACGGAAACACTGAGCATCGATCACAATTTAACGTTGCTGCGAGCGGCCCAGCAGTTGGTGCTTTCTGATTTGTCCAAGGTTCCTACTCTGCCTGAATTAGCCTCCAAATTAGGCACCAATGAAAAGCGCTTAACACGCGTCTTCCAGGCGCACACAGGCAGCACGGTTTACAAGTTCATCCGGGAGACTCGCCTTCACGAAGCTCAACGCATGCTTGCTAGCTCTGCCATGCATATAGAGGAAGTTGCGGCAGCGGTAGGATTTTCCAGCGCTGCTAATTTCTCATCCGCCTTTCATTCCTATTTTGGGTGTACTCCATCATCTTTTCGGCGCTCATACATGAGTGCAAAACCATGAGGCAATGCACATCGAGCTACGTTCGTCTGCTCTGCAGCATATTTCTATGGTGGGCAATCAATGCGAGCGCACTTGAAACGTCTACGCCCCCTCGAATTCAGATCAGCGATGTAGCTCTCGGCCTCCCGGTCCTGGACAACACTGTTGAGGTCTGGGAGCGAGGTATGGCAAACGAAGCACCACTACAGGTTGCAGCCCTTCCTAGCAATGAGATTGACGGATTCCATACCGTTACAGCCAAGGCGCTTGAAGGGCGATTCGATATGACACATCTGTGGCTCAGGCTGGCACTGCACAACGATCTAAACACCCCTCAATCAGTGCAACTGGCTTTGGGGGTTAGTTGGCTACAACACGTGACTTTTTATGTTGTACGCATGCAGGAAGGTCAAGTTCGTGCAAGTCGAACCCTGGCGGGAATCAGCGATCCTAGCGAGTCGCTCAATCGAGTACCTCAGATCGCCATAAATCTCGCGCCAGGAGAGAAGGTGCGCATACTTGTTCACGTCAATAGTCACGCGTCAAGTAAGTTGAAAGTCACGCTGCATACAGTAGATCAATGGCATAGGGTGGAGCGTGACTATGCGTTGTTCAGCGGACTTCTGATTGGCAGCATACTGGTGTTCGTAGTCTATTCCGCGGCGCTCTGGAGAATTCTGCGATCTCCCTTGATGGGATGGCAAACACTGGGGCTGTTGCTGACCGCACTCTATGAAGCTACCTACCGTGGCTATGCACAAACAATACTTTGGCCCAACAGTACAGAATGGGGCTATCGAGCTCATCACGTTTTGGTTGCAGGAATCGTGCTGAGCATATTGCTATATCTGCGTGCGAGATTAGAAAAAACCCAGAACTATCTACCCTCAGCAGGAGTAATCCTGCTCAAGGTCGTTGCCCTCTTAGAAAGCATTGTTCTCATCGGTGCTTTATTTGGGCCTTATGACTGGTTTGCCCCAACTGGCATCATCGTTGCACCACTGAGTCTGCTGGCAATTCTGGCTTGCACATACATCTATCATCGTAGCGGAGGGCCTGGCAGCCTGACAGCTTTGCTGCTCGTATCTGTCTTGGCATGCTGTGCATTGCTGCGCGCCGTCGCTCTCTTGATACCTAACATCGCACTGGTTCAGCTCTTCGAGCAATATGCGCTTGTACTACCCGCCTTGATAGTTGGTCTGTTCGTCATCAGCAGCTGGGCCTATCAGCATTCCCACCAACGTCACCAGGCGCAGCGCACATTGCTCCAATGGCAAAGCCAGCAGCAAGAACGCCTTGAACATGAGGTCAAGTACAAAACTCGCGCTCTTAAAGAGGCTCTGGAACAAGCTGAGCAACGTTCGTTGGAGCAAAAGGAGCTGCTCGCCTATGTCAGTCATGATTTGCGAGCGCCAGTCTCCGCGATCATTGCTTATCTACAACTGATGCACCGGTCCCCGAGCAAAATTGACATAGATAAATTGGCCGCAGTTGAAAGAAGCGCTACTTATCAATTGGCATTAATCGACGAATTGGTGGACTATGCCAAAGATGAGTTGCAGCCTCCTTTGGCATTGAATGAGCAGTTGGTAGATCTAAGCTCTCTGCTGGATGAACTCACCAAGTATGCCCATGCGCTGGCCCATCGTCAACGCAATAAGTTCTCACTGCAAATACAGAGCATGCTGCCCGTGCAGATCTACTTGGACGGCAAGCGCCTGCAACAGGCTGTACTCAATCTCTTGTCCAACGCCGCGAAATTTACATTCGACGGAAGCATTGACCTGAAGCTGCAAGGTAAGTACGTTGGCCGAGACAAATGGCATCTTCGCTTTGAGGTTAGCGACAGTGGCTCCGGCATGGAGCCGGAAGTTCTCGCCAGAATTCAAAAATCGCTGACGGCTAGTCGCACTCATGCAAAGAGAGGACTGGGGCTACTGATCGCGCAACGCATCATTGAGAAGATGACCGGCCATCTATCTATTGATAGCCATCTAGGGCGTGGTACCAATGCAGTTTTTTTTCTGATGGTCAAACAGGTATCGGATAGTCCTCTCTTCCAAGCGTTGATGCCTCCACCCACATCTGATAAACACAGTGAGCACAAGACCATGCAGAAGCTGGAGGCTCTTCAGGAGGAGCAGAAGTACGAATTGGAGCAGCTTGCAAGGCGGGGGAACTGGAGCGATTTGCACGCCTGGATTGATGCCATGGACAACGGCACAGACTACCAAGGCTTGGTCAGTGCGGTCAGGCATGCACTGGATGAATTGGATTTTGAACAAATCGGCAATATTGCACGCACTGCTCCATTGCGGTGAGTGAACAGCGATTCTTCATAAAAGCTGCTTGTCTTCCAGGAAGCTGGTACCCCCATAGTCTTTCTATGCCCCTAGAGACGGTCTTTCCTGCACAGTTTCAAGCAGCCATACATGGAGCTTCTCGCGTCACACGCGTGTGACACCTTATCTCAGAAGGTGCCCTTGCTAGCCAATGGCGGCAAGACTGACTTGTAGCGACGACACTGCCCATCTTCAGGCACCCATACTCGAGCAGCGATGCCCTCATCTTGAGCGAGAGCTCGCACTTCCTCTCGCGTGACTGGGCAATGGTCCAGCGCTTCAAGATGATTCACCACCATCTCGCCAGGCCAGCAACTTGCAGCGTCTATTACATCCTTGGCATCCATAAGGATTTCCCCTCCCAGATCGAAGCGTGCTCCGCCTGCAGGCAGGATGGCGATATCGGGTCTCAGCCTATGCAGGCAGTCACTTACTGCTGGAGTAAGCAAAGTGTCGCCGGCCACATAGACACTAGGTTCGCCAGGCAATTCCAGCAGGTAGCCGTGACCATGCTCCATGAATCGCCCGACCCACCCCTTCCCATGTACACAGAGGATTGGAGTAATGTGACCACCGAGACTCCACAACTGACGCTCATGACCGCTCAACGACTCTGCATTGAGGCCCCTCTGGCAAAGGTACTCCGCGTCACGTGGCATGCAGAACACAGGGACCCTTCTCTCACGTAGAAAGCGCTTACCGATGCGATCCAGGTGATCGAAGTGTCCGCGCTGGCAATGGGTAATCAGCGCATGCGTAACTCGTTCAAGCACGGCCTCTGAATTCGCAGGAAGTTCGACGATTGGATTGCGCTGCCGCCCACGTCCCAGATAACGCAACCCAGGCAGACTTCCGCGAGGGGCGAGCATTGGATCGACAAGCAGACCAATGGCTCTGCCTTGGACCTCAAACTCTAGAACGATAGTGGCATTACGTAGCTGGGTGATCTGCATGAAAAACTCGGAGGTGGAGGAAATGCCTCATTCTTCCGATATGCCTCTGCATGGAAAATGGCAAGACTAGTCAATTAATTACCAATTCATGCCAGATTTCACGTCTCAAATGAAGCCATTCCGCCTTGCATTGCTGCTGTATCCCGAATGCATGCCGGCCGGCCTATTTTCTGTAGCAGATATGGTGCGAGCCGCTAACCTGCGTGCCAGGCGTATGGTGTGCGATGTGATCTGGGCAGGAGTAGATACAACGCCAGTCACAACCTGGCAAGGACCGTCGATAGCTCCGAAGACCTGCTTACATGAGGTACGCGCAGACGCAGTGGTGGTACCAGGCCTGTGGCTATCGTCTGCAAGTGACCTGCGAGCCCCATTGCAGAAACTGGCTCCGGTGATCCGAGCATTGCGGGAATTGCCCAAGGAAACTCAGGTGTGGAGCTATTGCGCAGGAGTTCTGCCAGTTGCTGCGAGCGGGAGGTTGCATGGGCAACGTGCTACAGCAACGTGGTGGCTGCGGGAGTCATTGCAAACCAGCTTTCCACACGTTGAATGGAGCTTTGATGACCCAATGATCATCAGCGAAGGCTTGTTGACTGCTGCCGGCGCTCACGGATATCTGCCGCTTGTGCAGCACATGTTGACCAAGAGGCTAGATCCCACTGAGCTTCGCGATCTACAAAATCTACTAATGCTGCCACGCCCGGCGGTATTGCATGCCGCATTTGCCAATCTGGAACTCATTACTCTGACTGATGAGTCTCTACGACATGCACAGGTGATTGTGCAACGAAGCCCCGCAGGCGAGTTGCGCTTGCCGACGCTTGCTGCCCAATTGCATATCTCTTCACGAACATTGGCTCGGCGAGTACATGAACATACGGGCCTGGCAGCAGCTCAGTGGATGCGACGCATCAAACTGCGCCAAGTGGCCGAAGCACTATGTGAAACCCAACAGCCGCTCAAACGCATTGTCGATGACCTTGGCTTCGCCAGCGAAGCGAGCCTCATCCGGGCATTCAGACAAGCTACCGGCATGACGCCTGTAGCGTATCGTACGGCCCACGCCTGAATGTCCACTCCGATTGAACTGGCCACGACCGACCAGCCCACTGGCTGTGACCGACTGCGTTCTAGCACTTGCGCGCAACCTGAATTTCGACTCAGCGCCTGCTTGCGTTTGTGTCACGCATGTGGATCGCTTAGGAAACCTCTGGATAAATCCAGCACGCATGTGCTTGCGCATGCGTGCCAATTGCAGCTGCATCCCGGCGCATGCAGCAATCGGATCTGGACCAGAACCTCTGCCGCTCACACTCCCCATCCACGAAGCATGCACAGATGATTGCGGCAGCCGGTTTCCGCAACACTCCGGGTATCCAGCTGCCCTTCAAGGCCAGCTTGCCGAATTGCAGCTCTCGACTCCTCGCCTGGCAAACCTGCAGGCGATACCGAACTACCTCAAGCAAACACGGCAGCGTCTGTTGTCGTAACCTTTTTCGATGTGAAGCCTTACCATTTGTTTGCGTGACCGCCCCGACAGATCTGCAACGGCTGCATTGCTTCCAGATACGTTTCGAACGTCATGAAGTAGGCCTATTTGCACCACTAACAAGGATCACCAGCAATGATGCCTCTGGCATCTCCTACGATGTGTCGTTTTCAGTCGAGCTCGCCCCCGGCCACACACTGGATGCCATTGAGAACTGCTTTATCTCTCACAGAGAGCTTACGTGCACAACCTTTGGCAAAGGTGCAAAGGCTGGAATTAGGGCGGCAGCCATCGCCACAGTTCTTTGTTAACGGATTGTCTTGCCATGAAGGTATGAAACATCAGTGCTTCAGGTTGGCATCTAAAGGGGTGGCGTGATCGACTCTGCCCAGAACACCCCCTGTCCCCTGGGAGACGATTTTTCCACCTCCCTAGGGTTTGCTGTCTTTGCGTGGCCGCATTCGGCTTCTAGGCTTCTAGATTGCCAAGACTCCCTTTTTACTGAGCAAACAGAACATGGCCTTCATCAATTACGTGACTCAGATCCAGTTTGACTTTGGCGCCGTTCAAATGCTGCGCCAGGAATGCGAGCGTGTCGGTATCAGCAAGCCGCTGATCGTGACCGACCCCGGCGTCAAGGCGGCAGGAATCTTGCAAAAAGCCATAAATGCACTGGGCGGCCTGCCCCATGCAGTATTTGACCAGACTCCTTCCAACCCCACCGAAGCGGCGGTGCGCGCTGCGGCTGAAATCTACAGATCCCAGAACTGCGATGGATTGATCGCTGTGGGCGGAGGCAGTGCCATTGACTGCGCCAAAGGCGTGGCAATTGCAGCTACGCATGAAGGCCCGCTCTCGTACTACGCGACGATTGAAGGCGGCTCGCCTCGTATTACCGAGCGAGTTGCTCCGCTGATTGCCGTACCCACCACCAGCGGTACAGGCAGCGAGGTAGCGCGTGGAGCCATCATCATCGTGGACGACCATCGCAAACTGGGTTTTCACAGCTGGCATCTGGTGCCCAAGGCTGCCATCTGCGACCCCGAGCTCACCTTCGGCCTCCCCCCCATGCTGACGGCAGCAACCGGCATGGATGCCATAGCCCATTGCATGGAAACCTTTATGGCCTCGGCCTTCAATCCACCGGCCGACGGCATTGGCCTGGACGGGCTGACCCGGGGCTGGGCGCATATCGAGCGGGCCATGCTCAATGGCAACGACGCGGAAGCCCGCCGCCAATTGATGAGCGCAAGCATGCAAGGGGCCATGGCTTTTCAGAAAGGGCTGGGCTGCGTGCATAGCCTCAGTCACAGCCTGGGCGGCATCAACCCGCGCCTGCACCACGGCACGCTCAACGCCATGTTCCTGCCCGCAGTCGTGCGCTTCAATGCCGAAGCCGAAAGCGTTCAGCGCGAGGACCGCCTCAACCGCATGGCACATGCCATGGGTCTCAGCAGCGGAAGCGATATCCCCGACGCTATTCGAGATATGAATGCCCGCCTGAACCTGCCATCGGGTCTGGCTGCCATGGGCGTGGAGCGCGCGCAGTTTGATGCAATCATCAGCGGTGCACTCAAGGACCACTGCCACGCCACCAATCCACGGCTGGCATCCGCGCAGGACTATGAGCAGATGCTCAGCACCTCGCTCTGACAGACTGCACACAGTGCTCAAGCCTCAACGACAGGGCCCGGCTTGAGCGCTTCGCGCACATCGTCCATCAATTGCCTCGCCATGCTGCTGAGCACCTCGAGCTCATCGTCGGACATGTTTCGAGGCTCGTCATCAAGTATGGAAAGGCAGCCCAGCACATTGCCTTTTTTGTCCACCAGAGGCACACCCGCGTAAAAGCGCAGCTTAAGGCTATGCACCACCGAGTCACTTGCAAATCGGGGGTCTCGCGCCAAGTCTCCGACCACAATGGCCTCTTCTTCATACACGACATACGAGCACACCGAGCCATCACGAGGGACGCCTTGTTGAGCGCCCTCTTGCGCTGACAGCGGAAGCAGACTGCCCGGCGCAAAGACACGTTCAGCATCCACCCAGGAAACTTGAGCCCACTTGGTGTTGAAAGCGTTGACGGCCTTCTTGGCCGTATCGCGATATAGCGCTGTCAATGCTGATGCCAGCACTCCGCTTTCATGCAGCATTCTGACGCGCTGCTCATCGTCATCGGGAATCGGAGCAGCAATCACACACTCGCCGGGATCTCCAACCTGCATGGCCTCTACCCACAGATGCAACTCACGCAGACTGGTAACGCAGGCCTGCGCTCCTGTCTGTCGGGCAAACTCGGGGTCAGCTGCCACGGCTGGAGCATTCCACAGGCACAGCACCACTCGTGCACCCGGCCAATGGCGGCGAATGCGCCGCACAATGCGTCTCGCCATGCTTTGTGGCTGGTGATTGAAAATCGACAGCACCAATAGATCCGATTGCTTTACGGCCTGAACCCACTCGCGATCCGCCAACAAGCCATTGGCGTCAAACTGCAAGGACTTCGAGTCCGGGGCAAGTGCCCATCCGGAGCAGCTAACCTCATGACCATGCAAACTCTCTGCATGGGCCACCATGGCTGCGCCCAGGGCATCCACCTCCCAGCGCACACCCGCGCAATGAATGCGCAGGCATCGACGCTGATCACCTTCACCGGGAGCCGCCTGGGCATGCTCGCCACTGCTTCTGAATGCATATTGGTCCTGCAACTCATCAAGCAAGGCTGCCATGCCATTGGACAGCCGCAAGCGATGTTCGGCCGTTGCCGACTCCAGATGCTGCTGGGTTGCAATACGCAGAGCAGGAATGGCAACCTCATCATAAAACCCGCTGACGGCACTGGCTCTGTCATCCTGGCCGGACTTCGAGAGCAGGCGCTCCTCCACGGACTGTACAGCCATGCTGATGGCATCATCAGCGTCATCGGCCAGCAGACGCTGGTACAGCCGTTGCTGCGGCCCGAGAACAGGCTCGCTGCCCAGCAATACCTCCATGAATTTGAGCGAGGGAATGTAGCGCCCCAGCACCAGCAGGCACACCGTCAAAGGTGTGGAAAGAATCAGGCCGATCGGCCCCCAAAGCGCTGTCCAGAAGGTTGCGGCAACAATGATTGACAAGGTCGACAAACCTGTACTTGAGCCATATAGCCACGGCTCGATCACATTGTTGCTGATCAACTCCAGCAGCAGAATCAGGCCCAGAGTCATCAAAAACATATCCCAGCTGGGATCGACCGCAAAGGCCAGTGCCAGCGGAAATACCGCAGACATCATCGGACCCACATAAGGCACAAATCGCATGATGGCGCCCAGCACCCCCCAGAGAATCGCCCCTGGCACACCGATGAGCAACAATCCCATGGCGAGTGGCACGCCATAGCTGACGTTGACGATGAACTGCATGCGCAGATATTTGCCAATGCGCTGCGAGGCCTCATCCAGCGCATCGGTGGCCACATTGAGGTTGCCCCCCACCAGCCTAAGCAACCGATCCCTCAGCTCGTCCCTGTCAAGCAGAATCAATATGACAAACAGCAACACGATGCCTGCGGTCGTCACCGGCTCGGCAATACGCCCCAGCCACTGAAGCATCCGTGTAGTGGGCTTGGACTCGGGAGGCTGAACCTCCACTTTCTGCACACGCGCCCTGGCGTTGTCCACGCTGGCAATCTCTTTCTCAACGGTGTTGTAGGTCTTGAAAACGCCATCCCAGGCGCTGGGCATGTTTGCGCTCTTGCGCAGGCTGCGCAATTTGTCGCGAATCGTCGATTGATAGGTCGGCAGATCGGCACTGAGTTGCTGCACCTGACTGCCCAGATACATGCCCAAGCCGCCGAGTGCTGCCAGAGAAAAAGCCACGACCACAATGGCCGAAGCCATTCGCGGCAGACCCCAGCGCTTGAGCTTGCTGACAGCAGGGTCGAGCAAGAAGCCGAACAGCATTGCCAGGGCCAGAGGAATCAGCATGTCCCGCCCGAAATAGAGGGCAAGAATCACGATGGAAGCAATCATCAGCCCGATGAGCAAACGCAGGGCCGGCAGCATTTCCGCCAGATGCACAAGCCCCGGAGCCACGTTGGCCCTGGCTCGTCTGTCCATGCCCTCCCACAAACCGGGAGCTGGCTGCCGGCCCTCTCCGGCCGAACCCGCCTCTCGCGAGAAAGTCTCGATTTCGACCGGTGCCCCCGCATACGGCTTGGTTGGCGCAACCGCACCAAAGTTGACCTCGGGGATTGCAGACGACTCATCGGACGGGGAATTCTCGTTTCGGTTCTCTGACATTGGCATCCTTGATGGACTGTTGTCTATGATTTTCTGAGACAAAGTGCGCTCATCCAGAATTCCAACTGGCTCTGCCCCCCTCTGCTGTCAGGCTTTGTCGTAAATTGCAAAAAAGCGCTATAGAGCCTCGACTCGACCCGGATCAGGTGCATGCAGCCACTGAGCAAACTCATCGGCCAGTTGCAGACTGGCCGCCGCCGCGGCATTCCAGGCCTTGGCGCGCGCATCATGGTCTGTGCCATAGCTCAGAAAATCGTGCCGATCCGGCAACTTGGCGTTCGGCAGGCAAGCCACCCAGGCGGGATCAGGGGCCAGCACAATCATCGAGTCCAGATACGAACTCGGTCCATGACGCCATTTCAGCCCCTTGTCCAACCATCCTGGAATCACCGCCTTCTGAAAATGAGGATATAGCACCACCCCATCGCCGTTACGAGAGGCCAGATAATCCAGATGCATGTGATAGTCGGTAATGCCGCCATCCCAGTAGGCTCCCTTGGGAGCATCTGAAATGTCTTGCACGGCATCCAGCACGAAAGGGATGGAGCAACTGGCTCGCAAGGCATCCATGAAATTACTCTCCGTCAGCCGGGTCTGCGCAGACCGAATGTCCGCAACACCAAAGGGAAGAGCATGCACGGCATCGCTTGCAGAAGAGGAAAAGATCACCCGCTCCAGCAAGCAGCCCAATGCCGACCGATGCAATGCATTGCCTGCAAACGCGGCCGCATAGCCCAATGGAGTGCGCCAGGGCGATGCACGTGACAGCAGACCACGCCCGCGGGCGGCGATCACATGCAGCCTATAACGCGGATTCGCCAGAACCTCACTCACACGCCCCCCGTAAAAATCCTGCAGCGACTGCGCAAACCGCTCACTGACCAGCGACGACGGCGTGCGCCTCTGCCCTTCGGGGGGATCGAAGCGCTGTGCAATATAGTCACGCTCCAGTCGCTCAAAGGCTTCCACTGGTGCGTCCAGGCAAGCTGTCGCCATGCGCCAGGCACCGATGGAGGCACCAATCAGATCCACCGGCTGCGCGCTGGCCTGCAACCACTGTCCAAAGATGAAGCGATCCAGAGGTCCGAGAATCAAGCCCTTGGGACCGCCTGCAGCCGCCGGTATGACTCTGACCATATCCGGCTGCAAGCCCCGCCGCTCTATAGATTGCCGCGCCTTGAGACCGGCATAGATTCGCAATGCTCTTGTGGATGACGTCATGTGGGCATTGTGCTTGCAAGCCCCGTTGCTCGCGATCAGCTCGGCGACTTCACCAGTTGAGCGTGACCGAGGTACCGCCACCGGGTCGAGCGGAGATGCTCAGTTTCGCCCCCATGACAAGCGCTCTGCGGCGCATATTGACCCACCCCATGCCAGCAGATGTTAAGCCCGGGATTTGCCTGCCATCAGCCGGTCTGACGGGCCCCGCATCCTCAATGCTCAGGCGAGCATGCACAAAGGAGGCATCTGAAACATTTGAAGCACTTTTCCACTGTTCGTCGGCAGCCAGCGTGATCCAGAGTTCAGGCGCGTCAGTGTGCTGCAGCACATTGCTCACGGCCTCCTTCACCACTGCCATGATTTCCTCGGCCATGGCGCCGCATGGCAGACTGCCGGCATCGCCAGACATCTCCGGGTCCCAAACATCCCAGTGCAGATTCATGCCTCGATGATCCAGCACAGGTTGCAGCCTGTGCCTGAAACGTGCAAGAAGGACACCCAAGGGTTCGTTTCGGCTATCCATGGAATCAACAATCAGCCTTAGATCGAGCAGGCATTGTTCTGCGTTGCTGCGAATCGCCGGGTCCGTGCCGAGCCCTGTCAGGCTGATCAGTTGCACCAGTTGGCTGCCGACATCGTCATGCAATGCCTCCGCTATGCGCCTGCGCTCCAGCTGTACCTCTCTCGATGGACGTGCGCTTTTACGTCTGCGCCACAGCACGCTGCGATATGCCAGAGGCAACAGCCAGACGACAGCCGCCATGCTGCCCGCCGCGCCTAGCGCAGCAGTCCACCAGGGAGCTGAATTGAACACCGCTCCAGGCTGCAAAAGCCAGGGCAGCCACAGCAGCAGCTGAACACTCCAGAGAAGCAGCTGCCAGACGTAGGACATGGTGAATGCGTTCGCAGATACTGGCGCCTAGAACCAGCCACGCAGGTAGGCGAAACGCACGGCTTGTGCTCGGGTGCGCACCTGGAGCTTTCGATAGATGTTCTTGATGTGCGTGTTGACCGTCATGGTGCTGATCTCCAACTGCACGCCGATCTCTGCACTGGTATTGCCACTGGCAACCATGCGCAAGACCTCGCATTCGCGACTTGAGAGCCTGTCGGACATATCGGACCCTGGCACGGCCCCGCTGGCCGGCCGCTTGTCATACCGCTGCAACAGCCGCCTGGCGAGACTGGGAGTGATGGATGCACCGCCATTGACGACCTGCAGCACCGCTTGAGGATAGTTGCCAAACCAGGAGTTCTTGACCAGATAGCCGGTTGCTCCCAGCTCGAAAGCGTGCAACACCTGCTCCTCCGTCTCCACCACCGAAACCACAATGACCTCGGCCTGCGGGCGGTGGCTTTTCATCACCTCGATCAACTCAAGACCATCGTCAGCCCCCAGCTTCAGGTCCAGCAACATGACATCAAACTCATGTTGACGAATGGCTTTTCTTGCATCCTTGAGGTTGTCCGCCTGAGCAACCACCATGGTGCGCCGATCATTCATGATTTCCTGTGCGATCACCATGCGCAGATGCGCATCATCGTCCACCAACAGCACTCTGACGGGCTTGTCGGGCTGCCCCACCATATGATCGGGCCACATGGAAGGACTACCGAGCTCCACAGCCATGGGTCGGAGCATCAAGGCATCACCAGAGTTGTTTGCACCGTTCGGGGTCATTTCTCTCTCCTGGCCAGAGTTGCCTGCCGGGGACTCAGGATGGTGCTCAAGACACCATATAGATAAAAACTCCCCAGCGCGTCATTAGATAGTTTTTAGCAATTAAAACTGCAACTCAGCGTAAGAAAAAATGCAATTTGAGTAATCACGGTTTTCTGACGACACCTACTCAAAACCGCCGACTCCTCATCCCAGGCGCCCAGGAGCCCTAAAACTGAACATCCAGAGAGCCTGCCGCGTGCCAGTCGATGGATGCCTGACGCAGCACCATGTCGATGTCCATGCTCAGCGCCAGTCCAGTTTCAGCAGGGAAAGTCACAGCCAGCTGGCGCTCACCCCAGTTAAGCGCGCGGGTCGATGCCCGCCAGATGGCCAGATGCAGCACCCCCGTCAAAGGCTCGAATACAGGCTGCTCCATCGGCGCATGCATGAACTGAAAGGCATCGCTGATCTGCTCCGGAAAATTCCACTGTCGCGCCAGATGGGCCGTAATCTGGCCCGAGCAATAGCCCATCAGCTGCATTTCCACCTGGGGGCGCTTGGGATGCATGGGCTCCAGCAACTCGGAAAGTCGGAAGAAAGTGTCAGGGTCGGCAGCCTGCAGCAACAACTCTCCCAGGCCATGCAGCAGTCCCAACGCATAGGCCTGCGAGGCGTTGGCCTGAACCGACATTGCAAGCGCGCGTGCCATGCGTGCCGTGTCCAGGCTGTAGCGCCAGAAATTCGCCAGACTCCAGCCTGCCGAAACATGAGATGCGCTGACTGGAGCCGCCTTCTGCACCAATTGCCGCAGCTGAACCGGCGCCAGCAGCACCAGTGCTTCGGGAATGTTGTGCACGCGCTGCCCCAGCAGATGCGCTGGCCCATTGGCCGCAGCCAGCAGACGAGCGGTCAGAACCGGATCGCTGGAAAACAATTGCACCAGGCTGCGCATGCCGGGCTCCGGCTTGCGCAGTTCACTCGACAGCAGCGCAACGACGCGCGGCTGGCTTGGCAGCAATACATGCTGCTCCAGCAACGTTGACAGGCTCAATGGTTTGACGCGGCTCATCTGGATCAAAGGCAGTGGCAAGGCTGTCGCCACCACGAAATGAACACGAGTGGGCCCATAGGAAGGTCAGAGCTTTTCATCTCTATTCAGTTGCACTGGCTGACCCATGACCAGCTGGCTGGCAAGCTTGCGTGTCAGGGGTTGTAACACGGAAAAGTGATCAGCCCCCTGAACCGAGACACAGTGCAGCTGATTCGATTTTCGTGCGGCGCACATATTGTCAAGACTGTTGATATTGCCGGGGCTCTTGCTGCCCTCGATGATCCACGTCGGGCTCTTTATGGCATGCAGCCAGTAGACGGGCGAACGCAAGCGCTTTTCATCCGCCAAGAGCAAGCCCCATTTCACGGGCCAGCCATAGCTGCCGATCTCGTCCACCGGACCAAACGCGAACACCCCCTGAACGGGCAAGCCTGCTGTCGCCGTCAGCAAGGCCAGCGTGGCGCCGGTACTGTGCCCACCGAGATAGATGCGTGCCGGGTCGACATAAGACAGCTGTGCGGCCTGCAGGATGGCTGCAGCCACATCCTGCACCTCCCCCCAGAAATACTCACGCTGGCCGGGATTGTCATTGCCGCCGCGCAATGTGGGAAACAGCATCGCCATGCCAGCCTTGCGAAAAGCGCTGGCGCTTTGATCATTGGCGGCTGGCCCTTCGCTCCAGAAATCGTCCAGGCTATTGGTATCTCCCCCCGTCAGCCAGACCATCAAAGGCTGCTTCCTCCCATCTCTGGGGTCCGGGGTGACAAAGGCATTGAGTTTCAGATCCCCGCTCGGATAGCTCATGGGAACAAACAGCTGAGAAGGCGGTGTCGGCATCGGCTGGATAGGCTTATGGGCCGCCGGCAACAAGGCTGTCGCAATCTGTGTTGTCTTGCCGGCGCGAGCCTGCATCAGGTTCTGCAGAGCGATTTCGCCGGAAGCGATCTGTTGATCCACCACCTGCTCGATCTGCACCTGCTCCGCGCGCTGGCTCGCGTGCTGCTTGCGCGCGGCAGCGTGACGCACTTTGGCCATCTCATGCTCTGCCATCGCTGCACGCGTGATGCAGCGCCGCTGCTGATCTATGTTGATGCCCTCTTCCTGGGCCTTATCAACCTGGGCAAGATTGAGCTTGACGGTATGACAAAAGTCATCGTTCTCTGTCGCCAGGGCTGGTGGCCAGACCAGGGGTGCAGGCTGCTGGGCATGGGCCTTATCTTTGATTCTGTCCAACGATATCCAGCCGCGCGATGCCATCTTGGTGCCAATAAAGACCACCAAGATTGCCACCCCTATGGCCGGTAGTATCACCCGCCCTCTCGCTTTGCGCATTGATGTGCTCCCACAAAAAAGCCGCCTGTAATATGAATTAAGTGGCGGCCCGGTAGGAGATTATTTCTTCAGTCCCTGCAACTTCGCAAAGGCTGATGCCATGGCGTTTTGCTGTGTGGGCTGGCTGCCACGCTGGGGTTGCGCATAGCCACCACGGTTGCCGGCGCCGTAACTGTTGCCACGACCAGCGCCTTCAAAGCGGTTGTCGCGCGGGCCATCTCGGCGCGCAGGCGCAGCGTCCAGCTTCATGGTCAGGCTGATGCGCTTGCGGTCCACATCGACCTCCAGCACCTTGACCTTGACGATCTGGCCGGTCTTTACCACTTCACGCGCATCTTCGATGAACTTGTGACTCATCTGGCTCACGTGCACCAGCCCGTCCTGATGCACGCCCAAGTCCACAAACGCGCCGAACTGGGCCACGTTGCTGACCGTACCCTCCAGCGTCATGCCTTCCTTCAGATCCTTGATGTCTTCCACACCATCATTGAAGCGGGCGACGACAAAGTCGGGGCGCGGGTCACGGCCGGGCTTCTCCAGCTCGCCAAGAATATCCTTGATGGTCACAGCACCAAATTTGTCATTGGCAAACTGCTCAGGCTTCAAAGACTTGAGCACCTCGCCACGACCCATGATCTGGTCCACGGGCTTGCCGGTAGAGACAATGATCTGCTCCACCACGGGATAGGTTTCGGGGTGAACGCCTGTCATATCGAGCGGATTGTCGCCACCGCGAATGCGCAGAAAGCCTGCGGCCTGCTCGAAGGTCTTGGCCCCCAGACCGGCCACTTCCATCAGTTGCTTGCGGTTCTTGAACGAGCCATTGGCATCGCGCCAACGCACCACCGACTTGGCGACCGAACCCGACAGGCCTGAGACGCGCGTCAGCAGCGGAGCCGAAGCGGTGTTCAAGTCCACACCCACGGAGTTCACGCAATCCTCGACCACGGCATCCAGCTGGCGCGCCAGCTCGCTCTGGTTCACATCGTGCTGGTACTGGCCCACGCCAATGCTCTTGGGGTCGATCTTGACCAGCTCGGCCAGCGGATCCTGCAGGCGGCGGGCAATCGATGCCGCACCACGCAGGCTCACATCGATGTCCGGCATTTCCTGCGCCGCAAACTCGCTGGCCGAATAGACCGAGGCACCTGCCTCGCTCACCACCACCTTGTCGATTTTCTTGTCGGCCTTGGAGGCTATCTTGATCAGGTCCGCCGCCAGCTTGTCCGTCTCGCGGCTGGCCGTACCGTTGCCGATGGCGATCAGATTGATATCGTGCTTTTCCACCAGACGGGCGAGCACGGCCAGCGAGCCATCCCAGTCGCGGCGCGGCTCGTGCGGGTAGATGGTGGTGGTGTCCACCAGCTTGCCCGTGCTGTCCACCACGGCCACCTTGACGCCGGTGCGAATACCGGGGTCCAGGCCAATCACGGCACGCTGGCCGGCGGGCGCCGCCAGCAGCAGGTCACGCAGATTGTCGCCAAACACCTTGATCGCCACCTTCTCGGCATCTTCGCGCAGGCGGCTGAACAGGTCGCGCTCGGTGGACAGGCTCAGCTTCACGCGCCATGTCCAGGCGACGCATTTACGAATCAGATCGTCAGCGGCGCGCTTGGCATGGCTCCAGCCCAGGTGCAGCGCGATCTTGCCTTCAGCAAGGCTGGGTTGGCCCGGTTCAGGCTCGACCGGTTGCACCAGCTTCGCTTCGAGAACCTCCAGTGCACGGCCACGGAACACGGCCAGGGCACGGTGCGAGGGCACGCGGCCAATGGGCTCGTCGTATTCGAAGTAGTCGCGAAACTTGGCGACCTCGGGGTCGTTTTCGTTCTTGCTCTCGACCTTCTTGGACTTGAGCAGGCCCTCATCCCACAGCCATTCGCGCAGCTTCTGCACCAGTGCCGGGTCTTCGGCCCAGCGCTCGGACAGGATGTCGCGTACGCCGTCCAGCACGGCAAAGGTGGTACTGAAGTCGGGGCCGGGCTTGCCATCGTCCAGGGTCGTCGCTGGCTTGCAGAAAGCCTCGGCTTCCTTGTGCGGATCCAGTGTGGGGTCGGCAAACAGCTTGTCGGCCAGCGGCTCGATGCCGAACTCCTTGGCAATCTGGCCTTTGGTACGGCGCTTTTGCTTGAAGGGCAGGTAAATGTCCTCCAGCTCCTGCTTGGTCGGCGCACTGGCAATCGCCAGGCGCAGCGCATCGGTCAGCTTGCCCTGCTCGTCAATGGCCTTGAGCACTGTCTCACGGCGGTCGTCCAGCTCACGCAGATAGGTCAGGCGCTCGTCCAGCGTGCGCAGTTGCGTATCGTCCAGACCGCCCGTGGCCTCCTTGCGGTAGCGGGCCACAAACGGAACCGTGGCGCCGCCATCGAGCAACTCCACAGCCGCGCTCACCTGCTGCGGCTTGACATTCAGTTCTTGAGCAATCTGACCAATGATTTTTTGCATTCGATATTCGCCCCACGGCGTTCAACACAGGAAGCCAATGAGTTTGCCATAGGCATGCCGCCAGACTGCCCTCGATATCCAGCATAAGTGCAAGCAAACCTTAAAAACTATGCTTTCCATAGCTGCTTTCCCTTGATGAGCATGCACGGAAGGCCAATTTCATTAAAATTATTGCGACATGCCCGATACCTTCCAGGACGATTTTTTTGCCGATGAGCTGCCTCCACCCGGAGACGGTACCGGCAAGGCTCGGACTGAAGAAGCGCCGCAGGCCGATGACACAGTTGAACGCAAACCCAGGCGCGGCGCTATTTCTCTGGCCCCTGCAGCTGCGCAGTACCAGGACCTGGCCGCGCAACTGCCTCTCCTGCTGCGCATGGGCGTCTCGACCTGGTCCTACCCGGGCTGGGAAGGCCTGGTCTGGGACGGTGCCTACGACAGCAGCGTGCTGGCCAAAAAAGGTCTGACGGCCTATCACCAGCACCCACTGCTACGCACCGTCTGCGTCGACCGCAGCTTCTGGCGACCGCTGACAGTCAGCCAGTACGCCGCATTTGCCGCGCAGGTCGATGACGACTTTCGCTTTGTCGTCAAATGCCCGGCCGGAATCACCGATGCCCAGGTACGCAGCGAGGAAGGCAAGCCGCGCGAGAGCAACCCGGCGTTTCTCGACCCTCACCTGGCCATAGAGCATTTTGTGGAGCCCACACTCGAAGGACTGGGCAGCAAGCTGGGCGTTCTGGTCTTTCAGCTCAGCCCCCTGCCGTGGAGTCTGCTCAGCCGCCCCGGCCTGTTGATGGACAAGCTGGGCCTTCTGCTGTCCGCCGTGAGGCTGGCACTGCAAGCACATCCGCAAGTCGTCGTGGCCGTCGAGGTCAGAGACCCCGAGCTGCTGACCCCGGCGCTGCCCCAGACACTCAAGGCCCATGGCGCAACCTATTGTCTGGGCCTGCACGGCAAGATGCCTACGATTGAAGAGCAGTTGCCCATGCTGCGTGCGCTGTGGCCCGGGCCACTGGTGTGCCGCTGGAACCTGAATCGCATCTTTGGCGCCTATGGCTATGCCGATGCCCAGAAGAAGCACCAGCCGTTCAACGAGATCCTCAGCGAAGATCGGCATACCCGCGAGCGGCTGGCCCGCATGATTGCCGGCATCACCGGTGCCGGTCAACCCGCTTTTGTGACCATCAGCAACGATGCCGAGGGATGTGCCCCCCGCTCGATAGCGCTGCTGGCGCAGGCGCTTGCGAGTCTTTCAGACTCAGGCTCTGACAAGCATCCGCGGCCGTCATCCTGAATTAATACTCGAATCCCCCTCAGACGCTTACTTTCAAAGCGCTGATGGCTATCAAAAACAAAGCCCGACAGGCCACAAACCTGCCGGGCTTTCTGAATGAGAACTTCAATCAGTCCTTCAGCGCCGCCAGCGGGTGCGAATGCGCAGGCCAGGGGCTGTCAAAGAACGCTTGCCACTCGGCATCGCTCACCTCTTCGATGCTGGCGGGATTCCAGCGCGGGCTGTGATCCTTGTCCACCGCCAGTGCGCGGATGCCCTCCACGGTCTCGCTGCGACCCGGACGCAGATAAAAGCAGTGGCGCACCATATCGCGCTCCATGCGCAGATCTTCGGCCAGATCCATCTGGCGCGCACGGCGGATTTGCTCCAGCACCACATGCAGCATCAGCGGCGAGCGCTTGCGCAGCGTGGCAGCTTCGGACTGGGCCCATTCGCTGCCGGCCTGCAAGGCCTGCACAACCGCAGCCACCGTGGGCTGAGAAAAACAGGCATCGATTTCCGCGCGGTGAGCGGTTGTCTTTGGTTCGGCGCTCACAAAGCGGGAGCGCACCACGGCATTGAGCGCCTCTACATTGGCAAAGTCCGTGGTCGCAAGGGTCTCCCACAGCTCTGTCTGCTGTTCGGCAGGAATGCAGCCATCGGCCAGACCAAAAGCCAGGGCATCGCCCGCGCCGATGGTGTCGCCGGTCAAGGCCAGCCATTCGCCCACGGCACCGGGACAGCGCGAGAGGAAATAGCCGCCCCCCACATCGGGGAACAGGCCAATGGCCGTCTCGGGCATTGCCATCTTGGTGCGCTCGGTCACGATACGCAGCGAGCCGCCCTGGCTGATGCCCATGCCACCGCCCATGACGATGCCATCCATGAAAGCGATATAGGGCTTGCCAAAGCTGTGAATCAGGTGGTTGAGCGCATATTCCTCGGTGAAGAAATCTTCGAGCTGCGGATTGCCGCTGCTGCCGGCCGCGTGCAGGAAGCGAATGTCGCCACCGGCGCAGAACGCCCCGAACACCCCTTCCTTGTTGCTGCCACGAATGGCCACGCCCAGAATCGAGTCGTCTTTTTGCCAGGCCAGCAAAGTACCCAGCAGATCGCGCACCATACCCAGAGACAGCGCGTTGAGCGCCTTGGGCCGGTTGAGCGTAATCATGCCCAGCTTGCCACGGACTTCGGCAATCACATCGGACATATCGGCGCTCGGGGTGGGGGTCATTGTCTTGCTCCTTGAATCAATTCCATGCTGGTCGCCAATCGGTCGCCAGGCCATGCGCACCGATTATGCGGTTGCACTCCACGCAAGCAGGGACAAGGACGTGACAAATACCGCCAGCATCGCAGCCACAAAGCCCGAGCGGTCTGCAATGCTGACTAATATGGGAGCCGTGCCAGGCTGCAGCTTCACCAGCTTCTGCGGCCCACCTTCTGCCTCATGAACGATCTGCCACCACCGCCCGAAACCCCTCGCGAAGAACCGCACCTGGAGTCCAAGCAGCTTTCCGCGCCGCTGCGCTATCTGCTCATTGCCTTTGCGCTGGTTTGCGTGATATTGGGGCTGATAGGCGCCGTGGTTCCCGGCATGCCCACCACGGTATTCATATTGATGGCCGCCTGGGCGGCTGTGCGCAGCTCACCCAGACTGCATCGCTGGCTCTATGCTCACCGTGTGTTCGGCCCGCTGCTGCACAACTGGGACACTGGCGGCAAGGTCAGCCGCCGTGCCAAATGGACGGCAACCGTCAGCATGGGCGCCAGCAGCCTGCTGATTCTGTATTTCTCGTACAAGCCATGGCTCACGGCCATGACGCTGAGCATCATGGCCTGCGTATTGCTCTGGCTGTGGCTCAGGCCGGAGCCGCAGGTCTAGAGCAGCTCACAGCACCGCTCCACGAAGCGTGTGCGGGCAATTACTGCCACCACTTCTTGGTTCTGGACAACACACGCTATCGGGTAGGAAAGACCAACAGCTAGGGCAAGTGTCTGCCCCCAAGAATGCCTGCTCTGGCCACGGCATCGGCCACGTGCATCGACATGCAGGAGCCTCTCGCGCAGGGAGCCGGCGCGGAAGCAACCAGGCCGACCCGCGTGAGCCGGGCGACAGCGACACCTGCAATATCCCGATGACCTCCACGCAGGTTCCGGCCAGGGGCTGGGAAGGTGACAGCACATCCGGGAAAAATTGCGCGCCTGCGCCGATGAGCATAAAACGCTAAGGCCGCACGATGATCAACATCAAGGGCAGCAGGAAACCGAGTCACCAACTGATCGACGTCAAGTGCTGCGCCTTCACGCGCTAGCGCAGCGCATCAGCGGCCGCCGCGGCATTGGCGGGCTGCGCTGGTGTGACTCCCCAAGCACGGCGATGCTCTCGCCATGCTTTTTCTCCGTATCTCATTGGCAGGCGCCAACGTAACAAAGAATGTCCTGATCCACAGGCAATCGACTCCAACTGCAAGCCCAGGGAGGGTTTAGCCCACAGAGTATTGCGGCCAATGACGGACGTGACTGCGACAACTAAGCTGCGTGATCGCCGCTACGAGCGAGCAGATGGGTAGGCTGCTGCATGAACACGCTCCTGACGCGACTCTTCAAGGTGCTCCATGAACGTGGTGCCTGTGTAGCGAGAGCGGAACAGGCCGGCTTCCACCAGGCGGGGCACCAACTGCTCCAGCACGCAATGCAGGGACTCGACGGAGCCCCCGGGCGCGGCCAGAAAGCCGTCGATGGCACCGGCGGCGCTCCATTCGACGATCTGCTCGACGGCATCGTCCACCGTGCCGACCACCTGCCAGTGCGCAGCCGAGAGGATCTCCGGCCGCAGCAGCAACTCGTCGATCCGCAGTGACTCGCGCTCAATCAGGCGCCTGAGCAGATTCGCATGCGTGCGGCTGGAAGGTGTCGCCACTGGCGCCGGCAGGTCAGCTCCGGTAATCGGTCGGTCCGCAGGCCAGTCCGTGAGGTCCAGACCGGTCATGGCCTTGATCGATGCGAGCTTGCGGCCTTTGTCGACCCTGCCATGCGTCTGCCTGAACAGCTCCCGGGCCTGCTCGCGGCTGTCGGCCAGGTACAGGCTCAGGCCCGGCAGCAGGCGCACATCCCGCGCCTGGCGGCCATGGCGCTGCGCGCGCTGCGACAGGTCCCGGCGCAGCTCCAGTGCCGCGTCGAGGTCGGGCGTGGGCGCGAAGACGATGTCGGCCACCGAGGCGGCGAAGTCGCGCCCGGTGCTGGACGCGCCCGCCTGGATCAGCGGAATCCGCGGGCCGCCGAAGGCCGGCAGGTTCAGGGGCCCACGCACCTTGAGGTGTGCTCCCTCATGGTCTATGGCACGCACGAGCGAGGCATCGGCGTAGCGGCCGCTTTCCCGGTCGATCTTCAAGGCCTCGTTGGGGAAGCTGGCCCACAGCCGGCGCACCACCTCTGTGAACTCAGCAGCCCGCGCATAGCGTTCGTCGGCGTCGGGCATGACCTGCAGCCCGAAATTCTCGTGCCCCTGCAAGGCGGTGACGATGTTCCAGCCGGCGCGGCCGTTGCTGATCCAGTGCAGCGACTGGAGCTGGCGCGCCACTGCATAAGGCGGAAAAAAGGTGGTGGAGACCGTGGACACCAGGCCGATGCGCGAAGTCTCGCGCGCAAGCGCGGCCATCAGTACCGTGGGGTCCAGGCTGGCGAAGCCGGCGCCCGTCTCCAGAACCTCCATGGGCAGAAAGCTCACGTCGGGCCGGAAGACGAAGTCCAGGTGCGCGGCCTCGGCGCGCCGGGCCAGGTCAAGGGCGAAGTCGCTGGAGTACAGCCCTTCGATATTGCTGCCGGGTCGCCTCCAGGCGTCGCCGCTCAGCCAGGTGGGGGCCAGCGAAAGGCCGATGTGCAGTGGTTTGCGCTTTGTCATGCTTGCATCCTTCCCCTCTTAGAACGTTCCGCGCACGCCCACGCCGATCATGCGTGGCGCCGTCATACTGGCCTCGATACCGCCGATGCCGCGGTTTTGCTGCAGGTAAGTGGGTGCCCGCCTGTCGAAGACGTTCTTGATGTAGCCGTACAGTTGCACGTGCGCGTTGTACGCATAGCTCATGCGCAGGTCGGTGATGGTGTTGGAGCCAACCACATAGGCACGGGTGTTGGCTGTATCGGAGTAGTAGCCGTCCAGGTGGCGCACCTGAGCCGAGACATTGAACCGGGGAGTGGCATCCCAGCTCACACCGACGCTGACGGTGTAGCCGGGCGAGCGGGCGAAGCGGTTGCGCTCGTAGCCAGGGTTGCTGCTCATCTCCTCGATCCTCGTGCGCAGCACGCCGGCGCCGGCCTTGATCCTCAGATTGTCCAGCGCGCGGTAGTCCGCGCCCAGTTCAAAGCCATAGGCATGGGCCTTCTCGGCGTTGATGGTGTAGGACTGAGCCACGCCCGGCGAGATCACCACCGGGATGTTGTACTGCGCATCCCGCATGTCCATGTAGAACAGGTTGGTGTTGAGCATCAGCCTGTCATCGAACAGGCTGGTGCGGCTGAACAGCTCGTAATTCCAGATCGACTCCTTCTTGAAGTAGGCCCATTGCCGGCTGGTGAGGTTCAGCGAGACGCCGCCCGGGTTGTAGCCACGGCTGACCAAGGCACCCACCGTCCAGCGTGGCGTGGCTGCATAGGCCAACGAGACCTTGGGCAGCAGGGCCGAGAAGGTCTTGGTGTAGCCCAGAGGGGTGGGCGCCAGCACCGAGCTGCCGTTGCGCGCCACCTCGTCCTGCTGGTAGCGCAGCCCGCTGCTCAAGGTCCAGCGATCGGTCAGGCGCAAGTTCAGCTCACCGAAAATACCCAGGTTCTTTTTCGTGTCGTCGAAGGCGGACAGGCCGCGCAGCAGCAGGCTTTCGTCGGTGCTGGTACGGGCGTAATAGATGCCGCCAAAGCCGCTCAGGCGATCTTTCTCGTTGCCCACGAGGGCGCGGAATTCGTTGGAGAAATTATTCTGGCGGATATCGGCATCACCCTCGCCGGAAATGCCTGTGTAGCGCTGCACGGACGAGCGCGAATACTGAGCCTGGTTGACCAGCCGCAGGCCGTTGCCCAGTTCGTAGCTCAGATCGAGAATGCCGGTATCGGTTTTTTGCTTCCAGCTGGGCATGGTCGTCGTCCAGTGCTTGAGCGCGCCGAACGGAGCTGAAGCCGCCTCCTGGGTCGGGCGGTTGCTGTCGTTGTGCGAGTAGGTGAATTTGGCCTCCAGGCCGGGAATGCTGTTTGGCAGCCACAGGAGCTTCAGGCGCGCGTTGAGCGCACGGAAATCCTGGTTGGCCTGGCCCTGCTGGAACCGCGGATTGTTGTAGTCGATGAAGGTGTCGCGCCCCGAGTAGTCCACGGCCAGCCGCGCGGCCAGCTCCTCGCCCACGGGGCCGGAGACGGCGATGGAGGCGCGGTGCGAGTTGTAGTTGCCGGCCTCCAGCTGGTAGGCCGCCTCGGGCTTGAAGCTCGGATCCTTGGTGTTGACGATGATCGCGCCGGCAATCGCATTCGCGCCCTGCGAGGTGGTCTGCGGGCCACGGAACACCTCGATGCTCTCCACATCCCAGACCGAGGTGGCGCCGAAGAACATCTCGTTGTAGTTGAGGTAATGGCCATCGAGGTTGATGGTGGCGCGCGGTACCGTGCCGCCCCAGAAGACGTTCTGCCCGTTGTTGGGGCCCTGCGTGTCCTGTCCGCGGATGATGGGCGCACCCACCGTGTCGGTGTAGACCACGTTGGGCACGTCATGCAGCACCTCGTGAACCGAGGCATTGCCGCTCTCATCCTTCTCGATGTCCTTGCCAGATTTGACCGACACGGAGGATGCCGTGTCCTTGAGTTCGCGTCTGACCTTTTCACCGCTGACCACGACCACATCAAGCGTGGCGGTTTCCCCCTCGCCTTCGGAGCCCGGCACACCCTGTGCAAAGACGCCGGCCGGCGCCATCAAGGTTGAGAGTACGACAGCGCCCGCCCGGGAGGGGAGCCTGCGATGCAAACACAGTTTCACGGCATCTTCCTTTAATGAGAATGATTCTTGTTTTTATGTTACAGCATGATGCATTGAAATTCCACCATTAGGAATTCATTCCTACCTGCGGAAAGCAAGAACAACACTGAAAAGATGTATGCGTACCGGGGGGGGCCTTTCACCCGAAAGGAGCCGGTATCATCGAGACCAGCGGCGCCCGGGCGCCCACCTGCGATGCTCCAAGTACAGGCAAGGAAGCCGAGCCTTTGAAAACAACAACACCTCAGACAACCGCCGGGGAGAAGCGCTCCGGCACCATCCAGTCGGTCTCGATCGCCGCCCGCTTCCTCATGGTCCTGGCCAATGCCGAAAGCGAGCTGGCGCTTGGAGAGGTGGCAAGGCGCACCGGAACGGGGGGCTCCACGGCCCACCGCTACCTGCAAAGCCTGGTCAAGGAAGGTCTGGCAAGACAGGACCCGGCCAGCGGCCTCTACGACCTGGGCAGCGCGGCACTGAGCATCGGCATTGGCGCGCTCAAGCGCGTGGATGCGGTGGAAATTGCGGCGCAGCATATGAAGTCGCTGACACACCAGCACGCGCTCAGCGGCGGCGTGGCCATCTGGACCGACCGCGGGCCGACCCTGGTGCGCTGGTACCGAAGCGCCTACTTCTCTATCAATCCGCTGGCGCTTGGCGACATCCTTCCCATAGACAACACCGCCTGCGGTCTGGTGTTCCAGGCCTTCCTGCCCAAGGCCACCATCGACGCCGCGCGCCGCCAGCAACCCGCCCATTTCCGCGGCAAGCCACCGACCAAGGCCGTGCTCGATGAAGTGCGCGAGCGCTGCTGGTCCGAATTGACCAGCCACCTTCTGTCCAACGTCACGGGCCAGGCAGCCCCGGTGTTCGACGCACAGCATGAGATCGCCTGCGCGGTCACCACTGTCTCTGACCTGGGCCAGCTCAAGTCGCCCGACGACAGGCATGCGCTGCTGCGCGAAGCCAGCCTGATCAACCAAGCTACAGGCGGACGAGCCTTTGGCTCAGACTCTCCCTAGAAGCGACGCGCAAGAAGATACCCCGGCGCTTCAGCCTTGCATAGCATGCACCGCCTTGCGCCCCCTTGGCACCACCAGGGGAGTCCCGGTCACAGGGTCAGGAATGATCACCGATGACAGGCCGAACACCTCCTCAACCAATTGCTCGGTAAAGATCGCCCCGGGCTTGCCCTGTGCGGCGATGCGCCCGTCACGCATGGCGATCAGGTGTGAGGCGTAGCGGCAGGCGTGGTTGAGATCGTGCAGCACCGCAATCACGGTGCGGCCGGCCCGGTTGAGGTCCGCCAGCAACTCCAGCAACTCGATCTGGTGTGCAATGTCCAGAAACGTCGTGGGCTCGTCCAGCAACAGGATGGGCGTCTGCTGCGCCAGCACCATCGCAATCCACACACGTTGGCGCTGCCCGCCTGACAACTCGTCCAGAAGCCGATCCGAAAGGGCCATCACATCAGTGGCCTGCATGGCCTCGGCCACCGCCTGCTCGTCGGCATCCGTCCACTGCTTCAGGAAAGACTGATGGGGGTAGCGCCCACGCGCCACCAGGTCTGCCACCGTGATGCCCTCGGGCGCGATCGCGCTTTGCGGCAGCAATCCCAGGCGCCGCGCGACCTCCTTGGCAGGCCATTGCGCGATATGCCTGCCATCCAGGATGACCCTCCCTATGGCCGGTGCCAGCAGGCGCGACAGCGCGCGCAGCAGGGTGGACTTGCCGCAGGCGTTCGGCCCCACGATGACGGCAAAGGAACCATCTGGAACAGCAAGGGACAGGCCCTGCGAAATGGTGCGCTCGCCGTAGCGCAGCGTCACTGCATCAGCACTCAGTCGATGTGTCATGGCCGGTCATGCCCCACAAGCAATAGGTTCTTAGGCATTACAAATTTGGAATGCATTCTACAATGAGGAATACCCTGAAGAACCTGGATGCACTCGGCCCTGTCACGGTCAGATCGATATGAACAGACTAAAACTTACCGCCCTTGGCGCAACTGCGGCACTGTCCGTGCTGGCCGGTATCGCGCTCATGCAGCGCAACACCGCCCCCGAGGCGGGCGCCACGCAGCAGACCTCGCTACCGCAGCGCATCGTGTCCACCTCACCCAGCGTGACGGGCATCCTGTTGGCCATCGATGCCCCCGTGGCGGCAACCGCAGCCACCACGCCCAGCCGGTTGACCGACGACAAGGGCTTTTTCTCGCAATGGGCCCATGTTGCCGACGAACGTGACGTGCAGGTGCTCTACCGCAACCTGCAGTTCGACATTGAGGCCGTCCTGGGCGCCAACCCTGATCTGCTGGTGGCCTCTGCCACCGGCGCCGACAGCGTGGCCCAGCACCGTTCCGAGCTGCAGGCCCAAGGCGTTCCCATGGTCATGGTCGACTACTCCAGCCAGTCCTGGCAGGACATCGCCACGCAGTTGGGCAGCATCACCGGTCGCACGAAGGAGGCAGCGGCGGCGATTGCCCGCTTCGATGCCCACGTCGCCCAGGCCGCCGCATCCATCACGCCACCCGCCAAGCCGGTCAGCATCGTCGCCTACAACCTGGCCGGCAGCTACTCCATCGGCCGTCCTGCCAGCCCGCATGCGCGGCTGCTGGCCGCGCTGGGCTTCAAGGTGGAAGGTCTGCCGCCCACGCTGGCCGCGCAGGTGACGCGCTCCTCGGACTTCGAATTCATTTCCCGCGAAAACCTGTCGGCCGCCATCACCGGGGATGCCGTCTTTCTGCTGGGCGCCTCGCAAAGCGATGTCCAGGCCTTCCTGGCCGACCCGCTGCTGGCCAACCTTCCAGCCGTCGCCGGCCGGCGCGTCTATGCGCTGGGGCCGACATCGTTTCGCATCGACTACTACTCCGGGCAACAGATGGTCGATGCCGTGGCCAGCCATTTCCACTGAACCATGCATGAATTGCCTGAACGCGCGATGGCGCGGCCCGCTCAAGGCTCACGCCGGCGCCGCAGTCGCAGCCTGGGCTTGACGACCGGCATGCTGGCCTTAGGCCTCATCGCCATGCTGAGCATCACCGTGGGCTCGCGCGACATTGCGCTGGCCGACATCCTCGGGGCACTGCGCGCACCGGACCTGGGCGATGACCGACATCTGGTGGTCAGCCTGCTGCGCATGCCTCGTACCGTGGTGGCCATCCTGGCCGGCATGGCCCTGGGCGTTGCTGGCGCGCTCATGCAGGCCGTGACCCGCAATCCTCTGGCTGAGCCGGGCCTGCTGGGTGTCAATGCCGGCGCAGCTCTGGCCGTGCTGATCGGCATGACGGCCTTCGACCTGACAACCGTGGCCCAGTATGTCTGGTGCGCCTTTGCCGGCGCGGGGCTGGCCGGCGCGGCCGTCTTCGCGTTCGGCCAGTTTCGGGGGGCGGGCACGCACCCGGTGCGCCTGGTGCTGGCCGGGGCCGGCCTGTCCGTCATGCTCACCTCCAGCGTCGGCATCATCCTGCTCAATGCGCCTCCGGAAGTCTTTGACGGCTTCCGACACTGGGCAGCCGGTTCACTGGAGGGCAGCGGCTACGCCAACGCCGCCGTGCTGGCGGCCGCCGTAGCGGCGGGGCTGGCGGCAGCCTGGGCCATTGTCGGCCAGCTCAACGCCATGGCGCTGGGCCATGACCTGGGCCTGGCGCTGGGCGTCAATGTCCGCGCCACCGCTCAACTAGCCTGCGTTGCGGTCATGCTGCTGGCCGGCGCAGCCACGGCTGCCGTAGGCCCCATCGCGTTTGTCGGCCTTGTGGCCCCACATATTGCGCGCCTCTCGTCCGGGCCCGACTACCGCTGGATCCTGCCGCTGTCCGCGCTCTACGCTGCAGTGCTGCTGCTGGGCGCCGACGTACTCGGCCGCGTCATCGCAACGCCCGCGGAAGTGGCTGCGGGCATCGTCGCCTGCCTGATCGGCGGGCCGTTCTTTGTCTGGGTGGCGTGCAGATACCGGTTAAGCAGGCTATGAAGGCGTCCGTGAAGACCTCGGTACTGCGCTGGGGCCCATATTCGTTCCGCTGGCGGCCAAGGCCGCTGGCCGCAGGCATGGCACTGGTCGTTCTGACCCTGATGCTGGGTGTGTTGCTGCTGGGCACGGGAACCCTGTCGCTGAGCCCGGCCGAGGTGCTGGACAGTCTGCTGAACACGGGCGCCAGCCCCGCCGCCGAGCGCGTGGTTCTGCGCGTGCGGCTGCCGCGCGTGCTCACGGCGGTCTTCGTGGGTGCGGCGCTGGGCATGGCCGGTGCCATCTTCCAGTCCGTCTCCCGCAATGCGCTGGGCTCGCCGGACGTGATCGGCTTCACCACGGGCGCTGCCAGCGGGGCGATTGCACTGATCGTACTGGGCGATGCCGGGCCACTGTGGATATCGCTGGCCGCCGTGCTGTCGGGCATGGCCACGGCGGCGGTCGTGCTCGCGCTGTCCAGCGGCCGGCGCGTGGCAGGGGGCTACCGGCTGGTGCTGGTGGGCATAGGCGTGGGGGCCACGCTCTCGGGCCTGAACACCATCCTGCTGGTCATGGGCGATCTGGACCGGGCCGTCTCCGCACAGCGCTGGCTGGCCGGCTCGCTCAGTGCGCGGACCTGGGCGCATGTCGTGCCAGCCGCATTCAGCTTCGTCGCCATCGTGCCGGTCGTGCTGCTGTGTGCCCGCCGCATCAACCTTCTGGAACTGGGCGATGACGCAGCCACCCAGCTCGGCATCAACGTGCCGCGTACCCGGCTGATCATGGTGATGTGCGCCGTTGCCCTGACGGCCATTGCCACGGCGGCGGCCGGGCCCATCGCGTTCATCGCGCTGGCAGCGCCCCAGGTGGCCAGGCGCCTGGGCCGGTCGCCCGACGTGCCTCTTTTCACGGCCGCAGCCATGGGGGCCGTGCTGCTGCTGGCGGCCGACCTGCTCAGCCAGTGGGCGCCGGTGCACCTGCATCTGCCTATTGGACTGGTGACGGGCTTGCTGGGTGGGGTGTATCTGCTGTGGCTGCTTTTTCGCTCCCGCAAGGGCTAGGAGTGCAACAGCAGAAGTTGAGACACCACTTCTATCTCTCTTCGAGCCATCGCCCTGAAGAGGCGTACGACATCATGCGACCTGGATAGAAAAAAGGCTCCTAACTTTACAGTTAGGAGCCTTTTTAGATTGGTCGGAATGGCGGGATTCGAACTCGCGACCCCTTGCACCCCATGCAAGTGCGCTACCAGGCTGCGCTACATTCCGTGTCTATGACGCTATTGTAACCGATTTTCGACCATCTTTTGGGAAGGCTGCAACTCAAGCAGTTGCTCGGTTATTAGCCACGACGGTCATCTGACGCTGCAGGTTTCATAGCAAACCTCGCAGCGGCATTGAAAAAGGCCTGTGATTTTCATCACAGGCCTTTTCAATTTGGTCGGAATGGCGGGATTCGAACTCGCGACCCCTTGCACCCCATGCAAGTGCGCTACCAGGCTGCGCTACATTCCGTGTCGATGGGATGAATTATAGGGAGGAAAAACACCCTCCCCGGGGAAAACGCGCACTTTTTTCAAAAAAGTATCGAACTGGTGCTGAAAGCTGCAGGCCTGATATCAACGCACACCCGGCCGCATAAGCGCTCAGCACGCACAGCACACTCCGGCCAATCGCGAGCCCTGCGCAGGGCCTGACCAAGACTACCCAAGGGAACGACAAGAGTGGGCGCTTCAGCGATTCCAGGCAGGCATCCATCGCCGAGTCACTCCTGTTCCATCCGCTGACGCTGTCATCCCCGAACCTCCTGATCAAACCTGGTCCACCAGGAATGACTGTTATTCCTTGATCACGAAACCCTCAGTACTCACTCTCGCTCAGCTGGCTTCACCCAGCCGCTTTGCACGGCAATATCGATAGCACCAACACGGTGCACACAAGAGATTTCCCTGAGTCCTTGAGGTAAAAAAACCACTGTCATATCGCTGAAAAGATGATTTCATCGGCATCCGCGGAACTGCAGAGCAAGCTGTATACAAACCCCCGCTATATTTCAAAACGTAAATCCAATATCTAACTCGAGAGGACACTCATGAAGACTGCTTTTATCGCCATGGCTGCAGCCCTGGCCTGCTCCGGCGCCGCTTTTGCCCAGAGCAATGTGCAACTGACCGGACTGGCCGATATGTATGCCGGCTCGGTCAAAATGGCCGGCCAGGATCGCAAGGGCGTTGTCGGCTCCGGCGGCATGACCACTTCCTGGTGGGGCCTGAAGGGCACGGAAGACCTGGGCGGCGGCCTGAAGGTCGATTTCAACCTCACCGCCTTCATGCGCATGGACACGGGTGAACCCGGCCGCTTCCCCGGCGATACCTTTTTCTCGCGCGATGCCAACATCGGCCTGAACGGCAATTTCGGCCGCATCGGCCTGGGCCGCGACAAGGCGCCCAACTTCCTGCCCACCATTCTGACCAACCCCTTCGGCGATTCGTTCACCATCTCGCCTCTGGTGCTGCACGCGAACACGCCCACCGCAGCCTGGGGCGGCAACCGCCTGACAACGCCCGCCGACACCGGCTGGAGCAATATGCTGGTCTACACGACACCTAGCTTCGGCGGTCTGACTGCCAATGTCTACTACCAGTTCGGCGAGCAAACGACTCCTGGCAACAAGAGCAAGAAGAACGTCGGCGTGAACGCCCTGTACTTCAACGGTCCTCTGAGCCTGACGGCCTTCTACGAGCGCGACCAGATCACCAACCCCGGCAGCGGCACAGTCATGCCCACCAAGAGCGACTGGATGGTCGGCGGCAGCTACAACTTCAACGTCGTGAAGCTCTACGCCACCTACGGCCAGGCCAAGGTCAAGGATCTGGATAGCAAGAGCAAGACCTACTCGCTGGGCCTGGACATTCCTGTCTCCGGCACCCCCGGTACTGTCAAGGCCGCCGTGGCCCGCACCAAGTACGAAGCGGCCACCGACGCCACCCGCACCACAGCAACCCTGGGCTACGACCACTTCCTGTCCAAGCGCACCGATGTCTACACCGCTCTGATGTATGACCGCGTGACCGATGCCAACCCCAAGACCGGCACCAGCCTGATCGCCGGTATCCGTCACCGCTTCTAAGCACCGGGTTTGAGCGAGCCTCTGGCTCGCCCTCCACTCAAAAGCGAGGCTCAGGCCTCGCTTTTTCATTTTCAATCCGGTGGCCGGCCGATTCACTTGGGTGCGGATGTCTCCAGAAGCTTCAGCCGACGCTGCAGCTGCGCCTGCTTTTCCACATCGCCGCCCTGCTGCGCTGCCTTGAGTTGCAGCAGAAGCCAGGCCATCAAAGGCCTGCGCCAGCCTTGCTCCGAAGCGGTATCGACGCCTTGCTGCAGCAGGTCAGGCACCGCAGCGCCGCCACGCAGCAGCACACCCGCAGCCACCAGTCTCGATAGCGGATCCTTGATCTCAGCCGTAGCGGCTACACCTGTTCCGCCGCCGAGCAACTGCCGCGCCACGCCGCGCTGCGCCTCGGGCAAAAGCTCGATATCACCCGCTTGCGGACTGGCCTGCAGATAGCGGGCATAGGCTTGCTCTGGCTTGCCCGCATCCTGCGCCAGCGCCTCATAGGCCGGGCAGCTGTTCCAGTCCAGGCTGGCCACCTGCGCCGCGCAGCGCATCAGCTCCAGCTTGGCGGCCTGCGCGGGCTGGCCGGTGCTTGCCACTGCATCACGCGCCTTCTGCCACTGCAGCGCCTCCACGCGCTGATGCCCCTGCAAATAGGCCTGAGTAGCTTTTTGCGCCGCAGCTTCGGCACTCAAGGCCCAATCCGGTGCCGGGGCTTGGTTGCCACAGGCCGAAATCGCTATGACAGATATAGCAGCCAGCGCTCTACCCCATTGGCCTAGAGTCTGTTTTTTCTTGATTTTTTGCGTCATGGCAGCTTCAACTCCGGCTTGTGGGAAAACGGCCATTTGCGCTGCAGATCGTTGAGCACGGACTCCAGCCTCAGCAGATTGCTTTCGACCTCGGCGCGCAGCGCACCCAGGTCGGTCGAGGCCTCGCGGGCATTGCTGCCCACCACCTGCATATCGGCCAGTACGGCATCGACCTTGGCCATGCTTTTGCGCGTATCGGCCAACAAGCCGTTGAGCTGCTCCATGGTGGCCTTGACCTGGGGCATGACGCCATTCGCATCGAAGACCTGGCTGTCGGCGCGCGCCACCATGCGGTCCATGCGTCCGAGCAGGGAGTTGGCGCGCTCCAGCATCTGGCCGACCTTCTTCGCTTCCTCGTCGCTGCCCAGCACCGCTCCGAGAACCCCGCCCTGGCCCTGCATGCGCTCGGCCAGCTTGCGCACTTCGGCCAGTGATCCGCCCAAGGCCGAATCCGTGGCGGTCAGTGCAGCCACATTGGCCAGCACCTCCTTGGCGGAATTGATGATCTGGGGCAGCTCTGCCGTGGCGTCGCCGCTGAGCACGGGTCGCACGGAATCCGGCGGCAGCGGCGCATCGTCCAGCATGCCGGTATAGGCCTTGATGGTGGTACCGCCCACCAGGCCCTTGACCAGCGTGAACACGCTGGACTGGCGCAGCCAGTGGGCATCCTTCTCGGTCACATCGACCAGAATGCGAACCGAGCCGTCCTTGGCCAGCTCTATCTTGCGCACGCGGCCTATGGGAAAGCCCGAGAAGGTCATGTCCATGCCCACGACCACGCCTTCGGAGTCATCGGCCGTCAGCACCAGACGCTGCGTGGGCTCGAACACCCCGCGCGCATAGAGCAGATAAGCAGCAGCACTCAGAATCAAGACCAGGGTCAGCGCCAGCAGCGCGGCTGCCTTGGCGCGCAGGTGCGCGACGGGTTTGAGGCTGAGCAACTCCTCGTCAATCAGCTGCTCCTCGGCCATACGCGTTTCGCTCATGGCTCCATCCTTTTCAGTAATAGTTGCCCATGAGCGAGATCACCTCGATCAGGAGCAACACGGCAAACATGCGTGCAAAGCCACCCAGCTCCGCCCCGCCCTGCCGGTGCCGTGCAACCGGCGTGTACATGGCAGAGGCCAGCGGCATGACGGCCACCGTGAGGCTGAAAAACCAGGTCTTGAGCACGAACACCAGCGTCAGCGACGGTGTGAAGATCTGACCAAAGATGCGTGTGTACGCACCAAACCCGGCCAGGCTGAAGCCGTAGACGCTCAGATACACGGTGACCAAGGCCACGATGCAGCTGAGTGCGGCCAGTGTGATGGCGGCAAACACGCCCGCCGCCGCACGCGGCACCAGCGCCGCACGGACGGGGTCAATGCCTTGCGTCTTCCACTTCGCGAGCTGGCCCTGCATACGCATCTGCACCACCTGCACGCCGGCGGGAATGGTGCAGCGCATGGCCACAAACAGTGCGGCCGTCAGCGGTATCAGCTCGATCACCATCACCCGCACCACCAGATCCAGTGCATAGCGCGACAGACCGTAACTTTGTGCGGTGACAATGACGATGCGCGCAATCACCGCACACAGCAGGGCCGCCAGCGCGGTAAAGCCTGTGAGTATGGGGGCAGTCTGCGCAAACATCTGCTGGGCCAGCATGGCCCGCCCGCGCTTCTGGTAGCTCGACGGCGAGCTGACCAGCACCAGCAGCACGGCTGTCAGATAAATGCTGCGCCACCACGCCAGGGCCTGCGCGCCCAGCGCGGCCCAGATCCGCCCCGGCAGCTTGATGGTGGTTTCACTCCAGCTCATGCAGGAATGATAGCGTCCACTTCAGGGTACGGGCGCAGCCGCCACGGTTGCCGCCTGTCAGACATGGCGCTTTGCCGCAGCACTGCCCTGCAAGCCTTCGGGCAAGGGCTCATCGGCCTGGGCATGCAAGGCCTCGATGATGTGACAAAAGCTGTCCGAGCCGTCGCACTGACTGCGCAGTTGCATCAGCTCATGCTCCAGAGCCTGCAGCTCGGCCAGTCGCTCGCGCACATGGCCCAGATGGGCGTCCAGGGTTTTGTTGGCAGCCACGCAATCGGCCTTGCGCGCACCATCGAGCGCCAGCAGGGTGCGCACTTCGTCGAGCGACATATCCATGGCCCGGCACAGCCGAATAAAACGCAGCCTGTGAACATCGCCATCGGTGTAGAGACGGTACTGGTTGTCCTCGCGCATGCCAGGCGAGAGCAGTTGCTCCTTCTCGTAGTAACGGATATTGGCCGCGGCGATGCCGGAACGCTTCGCTGCCTCGCCAATGCGCCAGCGCGGAATATCGTGCGAATTGAGGGACATGCTTGACCTTGAAGTGACTTTATTGTTTTCAATACTGCCATGAAGCAAGAAAGCCTGTCCACCCACGCCCATGGCGGCGGCCACAATGGTCATTCACATGATCACGATCATGCACATCCGCATGAACATGTGCCAGCCACGTCGAAACCTATTGCCGCCACAGCCACATCGGCCTGCGGAACCGGCTGCTGCGCACCGTTTTCCATCAGCGAGCCAGCCAAGAGCCAGGCTCACGATGAGGGTGACGGTCATGACCATGCTCACGACCATGGCGTGCTGCCCGGCTGGCCGCGCATCTATGCCGCTCTGGCGGCGGCTCTGGCGGCCGAGGCCTGCCACTGGTTTGGCGGCGACGACGCCAACTCGACGCTTCAATATCTGGGCATGGCACTGGCCGTGCTGGGTATCGCGTTGTCGGGTCTGGGGGTCTACAAGGCCGGCCTCAAGGATCTGCTGCGCTTCAAGCTCGGAATTCATGCTCTGATGGCGGTGGCCGTCACGGGCGCCTTCATCATCGGCCAGTGGCCCGAAGCCGCCATGGTCATGGCCCTTTATGCGGCGGCCGAGCGCATCGAAGACCAGGCCATGGACAAGGCCCGCCTGGCCATCCGCAATCTGCTGCAACTGGCGCCAGAGACCGCCGATGTGCTGCAGCCCGACGGCAGCACTGTGCGCATGGCCGCCAGCGAGGTACCTTTGGGCGCCGTGCTGCGTGTGACGCCAGGCGCTCGCGTCCCACTCGACGGCCTGGTCACCGAGGGCGAAAGCTCGGTCAACCAGGCCCCCATCACGGGCGAGAGCGCGCTGGCGCACAAAGGCCCGGGCGACGAACTGTATGCCGGCTCCATCAACCAGGACGGCGAGCTGCACTTGCGTGTAACCGCGCCGGCCAGCGACAGCCTGATTGCACGCATCGTCCATGCCGTGGAGCAGGCGCAGTCCTCGAAGGCCCCTACACAGCGCTTTGTCGACCGCTTTGCCGAGATCTACACCCCGATCGTGCTGGTGCTGGCGATTGCCCTGGGCCTGCTCGCGCCCTGGCTGCTGGACTGGAGCTGGCATCAGGCCGCTTACCAGGCCCTGGCCCTGCTGGTCATCGCCTGCCCCTGCGCCCTGGTGCTGTCCACCCCCGTCACCGTGGTCAGCGCGCTCACGGCTGCTGCCAAGCGCGGTATTCTCATCAAGGGAGGCAGCGCACTGGAATCGGCCCGCCAGCTCAAGGCCATCGCACTCGACAAGACCGGCACGCTGACCACGGGCTCACCCAAGCTGGTGGACTGGCAGGGCTGGAATGCTGCGAGCAGCGATGAAGCCGCAGCCCGCGCCTATGCTCTGGCATCGCGCTCCGACCACCCCGTATCGCGCGCGATTGCCCAAGGGCTGGAGGAGCAAACAGGCAAGGAACTTGCCACAGCCCAGGCCTCGGCTCAGCAATTGCAGGCCCTGCCCGGCCGCGGCGTGCAAGCCCAGATCGACGGTGAACGCTGGACGCTGGCCAATCTGCGCTGGGTGGGCGAGCAAGGCTGGGACAGTGCCGAGCTCCAGGCCGCGCTGATGCTGCAGGAGCAACAGGGCCGTACGGTCACCCTGCTGGCCAGTGAGCAGGGCGTGCAGGCGCTGTTTGCCGTGGCCGACCCGCTGCGCCCGCAGGCCAAGGCGGCCGTGGCCCAGTTGCAATCGCTTGGCGTCAAACCCATTGTGCTCAGCGGCGACAACAGCGCCACCGTGCGCACGGTGGCCGCAGAAGCGGGCATCAGCGATGCGCGCGGCAATATGCTGCCCGAGGACAAGCTCAAGACCCTGAGCGAGCTGCAGCGCGACATCGGCCCAACGGCCATGACAGGCGACGGCATCAACGACGCGCCGGCGCTGGCTCAGGCCGATATAGGCTTTGCCATGGGCGGCATGCATGCCACCGACATGGCCATGGAGACTGCCGATGTGGTGCTCATGAACGACGACCTGCGCCGTATCCCCGAGGTGGTCGATCTCTCGCAGCGCGCTCACAGCGTGCTGTGGCAGAACATCAGCCTGGCCCTGGGCATCAAGCTGGCCTTCTTCATTCTGGCCGTCAGCGGCAATGCCAGCATGTGGCTGGCCGTGCTGGCCGATATGGGCGTGAGCCTGCTGGTGGTCGCCAATGGCCTGCGCCTGCGCCATTGGGGGAACAGGCCTGAAAACACATAAAATTCGACCTTAACCCTTGATCGGCAAGCGCAAGCAGCTATCTAATTTACGATTTACTGCACCGGGCGGGGAACTAAACCCCGCCCTTCGCTATCATTCAGCCCATGCGTCGCTTTTTCTCCTTGTTCCTGGTTTTGCTGCTGGCCCTGCGCGGCCTGGCAGGCGATGCCATGGCCATGGAGCAGAACACCGACCAGTCCCATCACATGGGACATGCGTTTGTGCAGACGCAGAGCTTGGACGAAGTGGCCGCCATGGCAGCCGCTGTGCACCACGCGCATGTAAGCCTCGCGGCCGACGCACAGCCGCATCACGACATGGCCGCGTCCCACAAGGCAGGCCCTGCAGGGACCGTCAACTGCAGCGCCAATGCCGCCGACAGCGACTGCCACCAGCATGAAGGCCATTGCACGGCCTGCGGCATCTGCCACTCGACGCTGGCCAACCCCGAGTTGCTGACGCTTCACTCCAGCCTCCCCCTGGCCGCCCAGCCGGCCCATGGTGCAGCGCGCTTTGCCAGCGCAGCGCCTGCCGACCTCGTCAAACCACCGATTTCTGCGCTCTGACGCCATAGGTGCGTCCGCATTTTGATAGCAGCCATCGCGCTAGCTGTCTAGTTTCGAGCCGTCAAACGCTCAAAACTGCGGACCTTCTCCCGGTTTTAGACGACAGGAATCCTCTATGCGCCAAGCGCATCCTCTTTCTTTGATAGCCATGGCTTTGCTCATGGCCGGCGTCAGCCCGCCGGTTCTGGCCCAGCCGTCTGCATCGACTCTCCCGGTGGCCCAATCCCCAGCCAACGGCAACCGCGTTTTCGATCCCGATGCTCCCACGCTGGCGCTGCAGCACCAGCCACTTGCCGCCAGCGCGGCCATCGTCGCCCAGCCCGGTGACTGGAAGGCCGCCAATGCCGCGGTGAGCGAGTTCCCGCGCGGCCATGGCGATGTGCTCAGGTGGGAGAAATCCCAGGGCAATGCCTCCGGCCCAGCCCCGGACAGCGGTGCTTCCGCACATCAGCACCATCACGGAGGCCAGCCATGAAGCGCCTTGCATTCAAAGCCACGCCTTTGCTCGCCGCAATGTCACTCACACTTGTGCTGGCCGGCTGCGCCAGCATCTCGCCCGACGGACTTCGCGGCGACGTGGCCAGACATACCGAAGGCAGGCTGCCCGCGGGTGCACAGCTGCCGTCGCCGGACGCCCAGGCCCTGCAGGATGCGCAGACCCAGATTGCCGACTGGCTCAAAGCCCCTGTCGATGCCGACACCGCCGTGCGCATCGCCCTGCTCAACAACCCTGGTCTGCAGGCCCAGCTGGCTGCGCTCGGCATTGCCGACGCGCAGCGCGTGCAAGTGCTGACCCTGCCCAACCCCAGCTTTACCTTCGGCCGCTTTCGCAACGGCCACGAGCGCGAGATCGAGCGCCAGCTCAGCTTTGGGCTGGTGCAGCTCATCACCCTGCCCTGGCGCAGCCGCTGGCAGGGCTGGCAGATGGAACAGGCCACTCTGACGGCCGCCCAGCAGGTGCTGCTGCTGGCCTCCGACACACGCCGCGCATGGCTGCGCGCCGTGGCAGCCGAGCAAGCCCTGGCCGCCAACGAGCGCATGCACGAGGCAGCGGCCCTGGGCGGTGAGCTGGCCCGCCGCATGGCGCAGGTCGGCAACTTCAGCAAGATGGATCAAGCCAGAGAGCTGGCCCAGCAGCAGCAGGCCGCCGCCCAGCTGGCGCGTGCACGCCTGAACGCCCAGCTGGAGCGCGAGCAGCTGGCCCGCCGCATGGGCCTGTGGGGCGAGCAGTTGGCCTACAAGCTGCCCGAGCAACTGCCCGCCTTGCCCAAAGCGACCGAGCTGCGCGGCGGCAATGACGCCGAAGCCACCGCCTTGCGCCAGCGGCTGGACTTGGGCGCTCTGCGCCGCGACCTTGATGTGACCGCCGGCCGCCAGGGCTGGGCCACGATTGGCACCATCTTTGGTGATATCGGCGCCAGCTACAGCAACAACACCAGTACTGAACGCGCCACCGGCCACAGCGACAAGACGCAAGGCTGGGAGTTCGACGTGCCGCTGCCGCTGTTTGACTGGGGCTTTGCCGCGCGCGGCATGGCACGCAACCAGGTTCTGCGCAGCGCATCGCTGCTGCGCGACAACGCCATACGCGCACGCAGCGAAGCCCGCAGCAACTGGCTGGCCTACCGCACGGCTTACGACCTGGCCCAGCAGCAGCAGGCCGAGGTTCTGCCCTTGGCCAAGCTGATGCAGGAAGAAACCGTCTATCGCTACAACGGCATGTTCATGAGTGTGTGGCAGTTGTTGGCCCAGGCCCGCAGCACCACGCAAGCGGTGGTGACCGCCACCGAGGCACAGCGCGACTTCTGGCTAGCCGAGACCGATCTGCGCCTGGCCCTGACAGGCACATCGCCAGGAACCACCCCCACCGTCAACACCAGCGCAGCGCCCGCTGCACAAGCCGAAGCAGGTCACTGATATGCAACGCCGATCCTTTTTCACTGGCGCTGCCACTGCAGTGGCAGCTGCCACAACTTCAATGGCCGTCAGCCGGGTTGCCATGGCGGCCCTGCCCGAGCCCGTCATGCAAGGCAGCGCCGACACGGCTGCGCCTTTGACGCCGCCCAACGGTCGCCCCTACCAACCCGTGGTCACGCTCAACGGCTGGACCACGCCCTGGCGCATGAATGCGGGCGTCAAGGAGTTCCACCTCGTGGCCGAGCCCGTGGTGCGCGAGGTGGCGCCCGGATTTTTCGTCAATATGTGGGGCTACAACGGCCAGTCGCCGGGCCCCACGATCGAAGTGGTGGAAGGCGACAAGGTGCGCATCTTCGTCACCAACCGCCTGCCCGAGAGCACCACCATCCACTGGCATGGCCAGCGTCTGCCCAATGGCATGGACGGTGTGGGCGGTCTGAACCAGCCCCACATCCCGCCGGGCAAGACCTTCGTCTATGAGTTCGAGGCGCGCCGCCCCGGCACCTTCATGTACCACCCGCATTCGGACGAGATGGTGCAGATGGCCATGGGCATGATGGGCTTGTGGATCACCCACCCCAAGACAGCCCACCCGCTGATCGACAAGGTGCAGCGCGACTATGCCTTCCTGCTCAGCGCCTATGCAGTCGAGCCCGGCACCATGACACCGCGCATCAACGAGATGACGGATTTCAATATCTGGACCTTCAACAGCCGCGCCTTCCCCGCCATCAGCCCACTGGTGGCTCGTCAGGGCGACAAGGTGCGCATCCGCGTGGGCAATCTGACCATGACCAACCACCCCATCCATATCCACGGCCATGAGTTCGAGGTTACAGGCACCGATGGCGGCCCTGTGCCAAAGTCCGCCCGCTGGCCCGAGGTGACGACGGATGTGGCCGTGGGTCAGATGCGCCAGGTCGAATTCATTGCCGACGAACCCGGCGACTGGGCTTTCCACTGCCACAAGAGCCACCACACCATGGGCGCCATGGGTCACGACGTGCCCACCATGATCGGCGTGGACCACCGCGGCCTGGTGGGCAAGATCCAGAAGATCGTGCCCGACTACATGCTGATGGGCGAGCGCGGCATGGGCGATATGGGCGCCATGGAAATGCCTTTGCCCGACAACACCTTCCCCATGATGACCGGCCAGGGCCCTTACGGCCCCATCGAAATGGGCGGGATGTTCACCAGCTTCAAGGTACGCAAAAACCTGGGTGCCAACGACTACAAGGACCCCGGCTGGTACCAGCAGCCCAAAGGGACCCGTGCCTATGAATGGCAGGGCGCACCTTTCGATGCCAAGGCCCCCCGCCAGAGCACGCCCGGCACCGCTCCCGGAGCCGCCACCGTACGCAAACCCGAAACCGGCCCCGCCACGGGTGCACACACCCAGCACTGATGCCAGGAGACTCCCATGAAGACTATTCATTTCATAGCTGCCTGCACTTTGGCAGCAAGCGCTGGCGCTAGTTTTGCGCATGGAAACAGCACCCATGCCAGCGGTCCCGTGCTCAAGGAGCAAAAGCCCTGGGGCATTGCCGCCGAGGCCAGGGAGGCCCGGCGCACCATCACCATCGAGATGACGGACGACATGCGCTTCAGCCCCAGTCATTTCAGCGTGAAAAAGGGCGAAACCCTGCGCCTGCGCGTGGTCAACAAAGGCCTTCTCATGCACGAGATGGTGCTGGGCACCCGGGCATCGCTCGATGAGCACGCGCAGATGATGCTCAAGTACCCCGGCATGGAACATGCCGAACCCTATATGGCCCATGTGGCCACAGGCCAGACCGAAGACATGGTGTGGAGCTTCAACCGCGCAGGCGAATTCGACTTCGCCTGCCTGATCGCCGGCCATTACCAGGCCGGCATGACGGGGCACTTCACCGTCACCGAATAACGCAAGAAAGGAATTCCCGATGACAAGCACCAACCGCCGCCACGTCCTGCATCTGCTGGCCGCCGCTGCCGGCATGGCTGCGCTGCCAGCAATGGCAGCCACTCCTGCCAAGATTGCCATGGAGGTCTGGAAAGACCCGAACTGCGGCTGCTGCAAGGACTGGATTGCCCTGATGGAGCAGGCTGGCTTCGCCGTCAAGGTGCACGACGTGGGCAACAGCGCCGTACGCGCCAAACTGGGCCTGCCTACCCGCCTGGGTTCCTGCCATACCGCCCTGGTAGGCGGTTATCTGGTCGAAGGCCATGTGCCTGCCGCCGATGTGCACAAGCTGCTGAAGCAAAAACCCAAGGCGCTGGGCATCGCCGTACCGGGCATGCCCATCGGCAGTCCCGGCATGGACGGCCCCGAGTACGGTGGCCGCAAAGACCCCTACGACGTGCTGCTGGTCACCCCAAGCCTGATGCGCAGCGATGTCAGCACCTCGGTCTTCACCAGCTATCGCGGCTGACCCCCTCAATTCAGGAGAACATGATGAGAAACCTCTTTCACACCACTTTGGCAGCCCTGAGCCTGGGCTTTGCGCTGACCACTCCCGCTTTGGCGCAGGATCACTCGGCACACGCTGGTCACGGCGCAGCAGCCGGCACTTCTACAACCGCACCTGCAGCTCAGGCCGATGCATTGACCGCCGGTGAAATCACCCGCGTGGACAAGCGCACAGGCAAGCTGACGATTCGCCACGAAGAAATCAAGAACCTGGACATGCCTCCCATGACCATGGTGTTTGCGCTGGCGGACGCCAGCCAGTCCAACGATTTCAAAGCCGGTGACAAAGTGCTGTTCCGCGCCGAGGACAAGGATGGCTCCCTGATCATCACCCGCATCCAGCCAGCGCCCTGATGCAGTCTCGCCGTTAAAGCGATGACGATGCCATGCAAGCATGGCATCGTCATCCCGTCACAACCCCGTGGATGTCACTCCCGCATGGCCTGCCACGCGCTCCAGTACATCCCCGGGCACATCACGACCGCTGTGCACCAGCAGATCAAAGGCATTGCGACCCTGCGCATCTCTGCGCCGAAGATCGACCCCGGCCGACCAGAACCAGCGCACAGCCTCCCACGCGCCATGGTCCACGGCCATCAGATACGGGGTTCGGCCCTTGTCATCCCCGGTCCTGTCGAGGTCGCTCCCCGCTTGCAGCAGCACTTGCAGCATCTCTGTGCGCCCGTTGAAGGCCGCCCAGGCGGTGGCGGTCATGCCGGTTGTCAGGCTCACCTGATCCAGCGGACTGCCTTGCTCCACCAGCCATTGGGCCGCGGCATCGTTGCCGCAATTGAGGGCCGTGATCAGCGCATTGAGGCCTGTGCTCTTTTGCACATAGGCTATATCGTCACCGTCCCTCAGGCGCAGCTCCAGCGCAGCAATATCGCCTTTTTCAGCGGCCTTGAGCAGTTTCATACTCATCTCAGTACATCCATTTCCTGATCAGCGCCCGCCCAAAGCGCTTTGCCAGCAGCACTTCGGCCTGCTCATCGCCATCATCCTGCCCCTGGGCCACAGCGTGACTGCGGCATAGCGACATCAAGGCCAGCGCGTCCAGATAGTCGCCCACATCGTCGAACATGCGGGTCAGCAAGGGGCTGCTGTCATGGTCCAGATACCAGACAGAGCCATCGCGACGGTCAAAGCACCATAGATTGCCATTGCCCAGGTAGTCCCCGAACACCACCAGCTCGCTCAACTGCGCCTTCAAGGCCAGCGCCTGTTGCGGCGCACTCATCTCCACAATATCGGCGATGCCCGGAAACACGACTTGCACCGGCCCGATGGCATCCATGTCTGCATCCGGCGCCATGAGATCAAAGCACGGACTCAGCAAGCGCTCGGCCCAGTCCAGCACACCGAGCTGCAAAAGATAGTCACGCAAGGACTCGGGCAGATTGCAACCCAGGCGCCATTCGCACAGGCGCAGCTCGGCCCGGCTGAATGGCCTGGCTTGGGCGGGCTCTTCATCCATCCAGGCATGAGCCTGCAGGCCTTGATACCAGTGGGCCAGCCGCTGATCGAGCGAAGCATCGGCGGGCTGCCAATACGGCTCGGGCAGGTCGGCCTCATCCCACACATCATGGTTTTCTACAAAGCGCTGGCTGCGCCCGAACTCGGCCTGCAAAAAACGAGACCATGCCACCGCGTCCGAGGGTGAAGGCCAGTGCATCTGAGCGAGCACCGCCACCGGCATCCAGGGCTTATGGCCCATGCGCGGCGCCTCATTCGCATCACGCACCACAAAGCGCAAGGCAGGCTGTGCCAGCAGACCTGCTGGCGGGGACTGATGTGGCGCATCGAGCTGGGCAGCGGCATCGGCAGGCAGATCCACCCAGTCGCTCAGCGTCAGTTCGGGCAATGCCTGCACCAGCGCAGGCAGGTCTTTGAAGATTTTCATGCAGGCATTCCGTGCATTGTGTGTTTTAGGTGCATGGGGTGCACAGGGCGTAGACTGCGCGTCCTATGTTGACGCTAGAGCAGTTTCACTCCGGGCTGGCCAATGGTTCACTGGCCCGCGCACACCATATCAGGCTCTGCGATGGGCTGACCGAGTTCCCCGCCGCGCTTTCTCAGCTGACCGAGACGCTGGAGATCCTCGATCTGTCCGGCAACCAGCTCACCACATTGCCAGAAGAGCTGACGCGTTTTGCGCGGCTGCGTATTCTGTTTGCCTCGAACAATCCGTTCAGCGAACTGCCCCGCGTGCTGGGCCGCATGCCGCAACTTGAAATGGTGGGCTTCAAGGCCTGCCGCATCGAGCATGTGCCCGAGGACAGCCTGCCGCCGCGATTGCGCAGGCTGATTCTCACGGACAACCGCGTGCAGCGGCTGCCCGAATCCATGGGCCGATGCACGCGCCTGCAAAAACTCATGCTGTCGTGCAACCAGCTGAGTCAGTTGCCCCAGAGCCTGGAGCATTGCCAAGCGCTGGAGTTGCTGCGCATTGCAAGCAACCGTTTCGAAGATGCTCCCGAAGTCATCTTCCGGCTGCCTCGCCTGGCATGGCTGGCGCTGGCAGGCAATCCATTAACTCAAAAACAGGAGCTGGATACGCTTTCAGGGCATGGGATTGAGCCCATTTCCTATCAAGATTTGCAAATCGCCGGCAAGCTGGGCGAAGGTGCCAGCGGCCGTATCTACCGCGCCAGCCTCAACGGACAGGATCTGGCACTCAAGGTTTTCAAGGCCGCCCAGACCAGCGACGGCACGCCGCAATCCGAACTGGCGGCAGGCATTGCGGCAGGACAGCACCCTCATCTGCTGACGCCGCTGGCGCAGGTTCTGGGCGCTCCTGACGGACAAATGGCCACGGCCCTGCCCCTGCTGGATTCAGCCATGCACCCGCTGGCCGGGCCGCCCAGCTTCGACAGCTGCACACGAGATGTCTATGACCCCGAACTTCGCCTGCAAGCCGACCAGGCCCAGCAGCTGCTGCAAGGCATACGTTCTGCCATCACCCATCTGCACGGCCGTGGTCTGCTCCATGGAGATCTGTATGCCCACAATATCCTGTGCAATCTGCAGACCGGGCAGGCCGTGCTCAGCGACTTTGGCGCCGCCGCGCTTTTGCAAGGCCTGCCCGAAACGCAGCAAGCGCTGCTGCAGCAGATCGAGCTGCGTGCGCTGCGCCACCTGGAAAACGAGGTTCAGGCTCTTGTCGGCTGAGTCTTATTGCAAGAATGCGGGCTTGGCATAACCCGCAAACTTGCTGTCCACCACGCCCTTGAACTCGGCGGACTTGTAAGCTGCAGCCAGATCCTTGGCCCATTGCGCATCCTTGTCCTTGGTCTTGACGGCCACGATGTTCAGATAATGCTCGGGCGTTTTTTCCAGCAGCACCGAGTCCGACAGCTTCAGGCCCGAGGAAATCGCAAAGTTGCCGTTGATGATGGCGTACTGTGCATCATCAAGCGCGCGCGGCAGATGAGCCGCATCCAGGGGCACGAGCTTGATCTTCTTGGGATTGGAGGCCAGATCCAGCTCGGACACGCGCAGCGGGTTCACGCCTTCCTTGAGCCTGACCAGTCCCGCCTGCTGCAGCAGCAGAATGCCCCGAGCCAGATTGCTGGCGTCGTTGGGCAGGGCAATGCGATCCCCCTCCTTCAGGTCGGCCAGACTTTTGCGCTGCTTGCTGTAGACGCCCATTGGTGCAATCGGCCCCTGTACCAGGGCCGTCAGATCGAGCTTGCGGTCGCCCTTGAACTGGTTGAAATAGACCTCATGCTGGAAGAAGTTGGCATCGAGCGAGCCATCGGCCAGGGCCAGATTGGGCTGCACATAGTCGTTGAACTCCACCAGACGCACCTTGTAGCCCTTTTTCTGCAGGATGGGGACGATGCCGTATTGCAGCTGATCAATGTTGGAGCCTGCCGTGCCGCCAATCACCAATTGCTTTTTGCCCGCGTCCTGGGCCGCCGCCGGCAAGACGCCCATGACCAGTGCAGCACCTGCCAGCAAAGTGGTGGCTAGAAGACTGCGGCGGCGCCGTGCCACGGAAAAAAGATGGGTCATGCTTGCTCCTCGTTGATGTACTGTGTTTTGATATCAAAGGTCTGACTCTGCATCCATGCAGAGGCCTTTGCAGTATCCAGACAGGGAGAGCAAATTCCAACCAATAAAAACCCATGCTCTTATTTGCTTTTCATCTAAAACCAGCAAATCCACGGGCATGAAAAAAGGGCCGCATCGCGGCCCTTGGCGTATTCAGTCCAACCCCATCACTTCAGGAAAGCAGGCTTGGAGTAGCCGGGGAACTGGCTGTCCACCACGGCCTTGAACTCTGGCGAGCGGTAGGCAGCGGACAGATCCTTGGCCCACTGGCTGTTTTCGTTGCCGGTCTTCACGGCCACCACGTTCAGGTACAGATCGGGAGTCTTTTCCAGCACCACGGCCTCGCTCAGCTTCAGACCCGAGGAAATGGCAAAGTTGCCATTGACCACCACATAGTCGGCGTCTTCCAGCACACGCGGCAACTGGGCTGCCTCCAGCGCCACAAACTTGAGCTTGTGGGGATTAGCGGCCAGATCCAGCTCGGAGATACGGGCCGGGTTCACCCCTTCCTTGACCTTGACGAGGCCTGCCTGCTGCAACACCAGCAATGCACGCGCCAGGTTGCTGGGGTCATTGGGCAGAGCCACCTTGGCGCCACTCTTGATATCGGCCAGAGACTTGTGCTTTTTGCTGTACACACCCATGGGTGCCACCGGGCCCTGAGCAATCGCAGTCAGCGCCAGCTTGCGATCCGTGGTGAACTGATCGAAATAGGCACGATGCTGGAAGAAATTGGCATCCAGCGAGCCATCGGACAGCGCCAGATTGGGCTGCACATAGTCGTTGAACTCGATCAGCTTGATCTGGTAGCCCTTTTTCTGCAGCTGGGGCACTATGCCTTTTTGCAGCAGGTCGTAATTGGAGCCGGCGGTGGCGCCAATCAGCAGGTTCTTTTTGGCCGGGCCCTGTGCCAGAGCAGGTACACCGGCAGTCGCCAGCAATGCTACTGCGGCAGTGCCCAGAACGGCACGGCGGCTGGCGGCAAAAGAAAAATGGGCGGGCATGGATCTCTCCTGGAATTGGATTCGCGTGGGCAGCACGGCTCTCATTTGTTTACCGAGCTGCAACAATGTGAGCAAGTATGACCCCTACACGGGCAAACCCTAAAGAATAAAAAACCATCTGTTTATCCATAAACATATATAAGAAATACAAGGAGCACTGGCATGAGCGCTTTTTCAACTATTGAGGATCTGCTCGCGCACGAAGGCCATATCGGCCGTGTGCAGGGCATTTCCGTGGGCCATTTCAGCGACTCGCGTCGCCCCACGGGCTGCACCGTCGTGCTGTGCCCCCAGGGTGCCGTGGGCGGTGTGGATGTGCGCGGCGCAGCCCCTGGCACGCGCGAGACCGATTTGCTGCACCCCAGCAATCTGGTGCAGGAGGTCCACGGCATCATGCTGGCCGGCGGCAGTGCCTGGGGGCTGGACGCAGCCACAGGGGCCGTGCGCTGGCTGGAAGAGCAAGGTGCCGGCCTGAATATCGGCGTGGGCCGGATTCCGCTGGTGCCGGCAGCCGTGTTGTTTGACGTGATGATGGGCGATATGCGCATACGCCCCGATGCTGCGGCCGGCTATGCCGCCTGCCGGAATGCGGGGCCGGACTCCGGCACCGGGCGACCCGCCGAAGGCAGCGTAGGCGCTGGCGCTGGCGCCGTGGTAGGCAAGGTCTTCGGCCACGAGCGCGCCATGAAGGGCGGCATAGGCACGGCCAGCTTTACCGTCGATGGCGTCACCGTAGGAGCCATCATTGCCTGCAATGCGCTGGGCGATGTATTCAACCCCTTCAACGGTGAGTTGCTGGCCGGGGCACGCACGGCAGACGGCCTGCAATTGTGCGGCACCCGCGATGCCTTGCTGACGGGCGAAGAGCCCAGGCCGATTCTGGCCGGCAGCAACACCACGATAGGCGTCGTAGCGACCGACGCTACCATCACCAAAGCCCAGGCCCACCGCCTGGCCGTGGTAGCCCATGATGGCCTGGCACGTGCCATCAACCCCGTGCACACCATGAGCGATGGCGACAGCCTGTTTGCCCTGGGCACTGGCCGCAGCGGAAAATCGCCGGGAATGATGACGCTGAGCACCTTGGCGGCCGAAGCCGTGGCCATAGCCACCGCACGCGCCGTCTTGCTGGCTCAATCGGTACAGATCGAAGGCCAGACGACACTACCCAGCCACCAGGATTTAAGCGCAAGAAGCTAGGCCATCGCCTCAAGTCGCCGCAACTGCCCCTGTGTCAACAATTTATCGCGCATGCGGCGCGTCATGGACTGGGTGCTTCCGTCTTCGGCGGTAAACAGAAACAGGCTTTGCTGCGGGCTGACCCAGGTGAGCTTGGTGCGCAGCTGCTGGCGCTCGTTGCACAGCTCCACCCAGGTGCCCAAAGGCCATTCGGCAACATCAGCAGGCTTGCTCTGCCCCATGGATGCATGCGTCGGCATGGGAGCAGAAACAACTGCTTCAGTCTCATTCAATGGAGCACTGACTATCTTTTGCGGCGCTGTGGTCTTGAAGACAGGTCCTGAGGAATGGGTTGCAGCCTGAACCTGCGCCTCTCGCATCACGGCCACTGATGGCGGATCCTCGACTCTGTCGGTCAGCACCGGCAAGGTGATATCCAGTCCTGCGCGCACGGTTTCTGAGGCACCATCCAGACCCGCCAGCACGCTGGGCAGTTCACCGAGTACATCCACCCTGGCAAATTCGTCGGAGCCGGACAGGCCCGCAGCCTCGGCCGCATCCAATACCCGCTGCTGAAGGCTTCCCAGCCGGGCCGCCAGTGCGGCGATTTCGACATCCGTGCGGCCCACGCTGCGCAAGCCTCGCGCCAGGCGGCGCTGCAACTTGGGCGCCATGGCCACCAGCCGCGTCACATCCTGAGCGGCCTGCGGCGACACGCTCCACAGCAGGCTGGGCACCAGCGCCAGATAGCCACCCGGGTCGCGCTCCTGCCCTGGTTCGGCCCGCTGCTGTGCTTGGGCAATCACACCGGCCCACGGGCCCGTCACAAAATCCAGAATATCTTCAGGCACACCCTTGGCACTGGGCAAGCTGCGAATCATCTGCGCCAGTTGCAGGGCATCGGGCTTGGTCTGCTCGATGGCGCTCACAACTTGACGATCGACCAGCCCCAGCGCCGAGCTCATCAGCCCTTGCCGCGTGGAATGCTCGACTTCGGTATGCTGGCTCAGCGCCGCAATGCGGCTCATACGACCTTCCGGCGGCCACTGCTCGCGCACAAATTGCAGCACTCGGGCAAATACATTGGCATTTGCCTGCCCTGCACTAGCCAACTGGTTCGCCGCAGCCTCTGCCACGGTGATGAAGTGGGCAAATCCCAGAGCAGATTCGCTGGCAAACCAGAGACTGCGAGCCGTCAGCTCGTCCAGCAACTGCCGTGCCGGGTGCAAGCGATCTTCAAAGAAAACACCGTCTTGCGCCACCAACTGGCTCAACATGGGTTCAAGCCGCAACAAGACCCGCTGCACCGGCGGCAGCAGGCGGCCGTCGCTGGTCATATGGCTCATCATTCGCTGCAGCGTGCGTATCTGAATCAGAGCACTGGGCGCCTGACTGGGCTGTGGTGCGCGCAATCCCCTCAGAGCACTGGGTACCCAGGGTTGTTGCGAAGTCTGCAGCGCATTGGCCGAATACGAAGTCCAGCCTGGCTCCAGCCCCGAATCTTGCACAGGCGCGATAGAGGCCGGCTCGGTCGCCGGCCAACCCGCCAGCATGGAGTCCGTCAGCGACTGGGGCACGGTGCAGCGCGAATCATCAATCCAGCGCAGATCTGAGGCCAACTCCTGCAACAACCGCAAGGTCAACAGGCATTGAGGCCGGGTGTCACCGTCCGCGCCATAGCGAGCAGGCTGCACGCCATGCTGGCGCAGCAAATTGGCAGCACGGGAATATTCAGAAGCCAGAATCGAGCCCAGCTGCTGCGACATGAATTCATGCCAGCAATCGGCCACTTCCGTGGCGGGCTGAACAGCCGTCAACGACTGGCTCAAAGCGCGTACATAGTTCTCCAGCCGCAGCGGATTGCACTCTGGCCGAGCGGATTCAAGCCCCTGAGCGCCGCTCATCAACGCATCCAGATCGGCCAGCGCCAGCTCGACCTGGGGCTCGACCATCTGCACCAGCTTGTGCTCGGCCTTGAGCTGGCGGCTGGCCGACTCGGCCATGGCCGCCAATGGCAAAAGCCGGCCAGTGACAGTATCCAGCGTCTGTGCAGAAAAGGAAAAAGGTTGGCGCGCTGACAGTACCAGCGCCTCCAGCAAATTCTGCGGGAAGCTGCTGATCACCGAGGCCCGGTGCTGCTGCAGGTTATGCAGCGCAGCGCCGAGCACATCGCGCCTTACAGAGTGGGAACCCGTCGAAAGCGATTGCTCCAACGCATATTCGGTGCGCTGCAACAATCGCAGCGCGAATGCATCAGCGCCACGCACCACCTGGACAAGGCAGGTGCGCAGCACGGAAACGGATGCATGTGCGAGGCTCATAGCCCCTAAGAATACCCGCTCCAGCCGATGCTGGAGACATTTTGATGCTTACTTCAACGCCTTGTAACGCATGCGCTTGGGCGCAGCACCTTCCTCACCCAGTCGTTTCTTCTTATCGGCTTCGTACTCCTGGTAGTTGCCGTCAAAGAATACCCACTGGGAATCGCCTTCGGCGGCCAGGATATGCGTGGCAATACGGTCCAGGAACCAGCGGTCATGCGAGATGACCATCACGGTACCGGCATATTCCAGCAGCGCGTCTTCCAGCGCACGCAGGGTTTCCACGTCCAAGTCATTGGAGGGCTCGTCCAGCAGCAGCACGTTGCCGCCTTGAATCAGCGTCTTGGCCAGGTGCAGGCGACCGCGCTCGCCACCGGAGAGGTTGCCGACCTTCTTTTGCTGGTCTTGGCCGTTGAAGTTGAAGCGGCCCGCGTAAGCGCGCGACGCCATGGTGAACTTGCCCACGGTGATCATGTCCAAACCGCCGGAGATGTCTTCCCACACGGTCTTTTCGTTGGCCAGTTCATCACGGTGCTGGTCCACAAAGGCCATCTTCACGGTCTGGCCGATATCCACCGTACCTGAATCAGGCTGCTCCTTACCCGCTATCAGCTTGAACAGAGTCGACTTACCGGCACCATTCGGTCCGATGATGCCGACGATGGCACCAGCGGGAATGTTCATCGAAAGGTTGTCGATCAGCATGCGGTCGCCAAAGGACTTGGAGACATTGGTGAACTCGATGACCTTGGAGCCCAGACGCTCGGCAACAGGAATGAAAATTTCCTGTGTTTCATTGCGCTGCTGGTATTCGTAATCGCTCAGCTCTTCAAAGCGCGCAATACGGGCCTTGGACTTGGCCTGACGCCCCTTGGCGTTCTGGCGTACCCACTCCAGTTCCTTCTTCAGGGCCTTGGCACGGGCTTCTTCGCCCTTTTGCTCGGCTTCCAGGCGGTTGCCCTTCTGGATCAGCCAGTCGGAGTAGTTGCCCTTGTAAGGAATGCCGTGTCCACGGTCCAGTTCCAGAATCCATTCGGCCGCGTTGTCGAGGAAGTAGCGGTCGTGGGTAATGGCCACCACGGTGCCGGAGAAGCGATGCAGGAACTGCTCCAGCCAGTCCACGGACTCGGCATCCAAGTGGTTGGTCGGCTCGTCCAGCAGCAGCATGTCAGGCTTGGACAGCAGCAGCTTGCACAGGGCAACGCGGCGCTTTTCGCCACCGGAGAGCTGCCCCACGATAGCGTCCCATGCCGGCAGGCGCAGTGCATCCGCAGCGATTTCCAGCTGATGCTCGGAGTCCGTTCCCGCAGCAGCGATGATGGCTTCCAGCTCACCTTGCTCGGCAGCCAGGGCGTCAAAGTCCGCATCTTCTTCTGCGTAAGCGGCGTACACCTCTTCCAGACGAGCCTTGGCATTGTTCACCTCGGCCATGGCTTCTTCCACAGCCTGGCGCACGGTGTGTTCGGGATTGAGCTGAGGCTCCTGGGGCAGGTAGCCGATGGACAGGCCCTGCATGGGGATGGCTTCGCCTTCATACTCCTTGTCCACACCGGCCATGATCTTCAACAGCGAAGACTTGCCCGAGCCGTTCAGACCCAGCACGCCGATCTTGGCGCCGGGGAAGAAACTCAGGGAAATGCCTTTCAAGATCTGGCGCTTGGGCGGCACCGTCTTGGTCAGCTGATTCATCGAAAAAACGTATTGAGCCATGTCCGAATTGCTTTGAGTTACTTGGATTTATGCAAAAAAGTGTGCCGCTTTACACGGCAATCAAACCATGATTATCAGTGCATGCGACAATACCCCTCGCAACAGGCGTCCAGTTGCCTGCTGCAGCAGCACTTCAGCTGGGGACAAAGGAAGCGTTTCCAAGCTCCCAACACGCAAACTATATCTGCCTACAACTGGCCAGGCACCCCACGGGTGCCATGACAGGCTGATACCCCGCGCCCAGGATTGGCGCAATTGATCACAATGACATTTGAAGAACTGAATCTGGCACCCGCCATTCTGAAGGCCGTACAAGAACAGGGTTATGAAAACCCGACTCCCATTCAGGCACAGGCCATTCCTCTGGTTCTCGCCGGGCACGATCTGCTGGCCGGCGCCCAGACCGGTACCGGCAAGACTGCCGCCTTCACGCTGCCCATGTTGCAGCGCCTGGCAAGCGGCACAGCGCCCAAGAACAAGTTTGGCGGCAAGGGCATCCGCACTCTGGTGCTGACCCCTACCCGCGAACTGGCGGCCCAGGTGGAAGAAAACCTGCGTAGCTACGCCAAATATCTGGACATTACCTCCACCGTGATTTTTGGCGGTGTCGGCATGAAGCCGCAGATCGCACGCATCGAAAAAGGCGTTGACGTTCTGGTTGCCACGCCAGGCCGTCTGCTGGACCTGGCTGGTCAGGGCTTCATGGACCTGTCCACCGTCGAGATGCTGATCCTGGACGAGGCCGACCGCATGCTGGACATGGGCTTCATCCATGACGTCAAGAAGGTTCTGGCTCTTGTGCCCAAGGACAAGCAAAGCCTGCTGTTCTCTGCCACCTTCAGCGATGAAATTCGCGAGCTGGCCAATGGTCTGCTGCGCAACCCCCAATCCATCCAGGTCACGCCGCGCAACACCACCGTGCAGCGTATCAAGCAGGTCATCCACCCCGTGGGGCGCGGCAAGAAAAAGCAGGTGCTGCTGCACATCATCCAGGAAAACAACTGGAGTCAGGTGCTGGTGTTCACCCGCACCAAGTTTGGCGCCAACAATGTGGCCGAGTACCTGACCAAGAACGGCGTTTCCGCCATGGCCTTGCACGGCAACAAGAGCCAGAGCGCCCGTACCCAGGCCTTGGAAGGCTTCAAGACAGGCGAACTGCGCGCGCTGGTGGCAACCGATATCGCGGCACGCGGCATCGACATTGATGAACTGCCCAACGTGGTGAACTACGAGATCCCCAATATCTCGGAAGACTATGTACACCGTATCGGCCGTACCGGCCGTGCCGGCCGCGAAGGCAACGCAGTCAGCCTGGTCTGCATGGACGAAGAAGGCTTCATGATGGATATCGAGCGCTTTACCAAGCAGGAGATTCCGGTACAGCCCATCGAAGGTTTTGGTCCTGAAGAAGGCGAGATCGCCGAGCCCATCGCCATGGGCCGACAGACCCTGTGGGGTGGCGCTGGCAAGCCTCCCAGCCGCGATGTAATGCAGGCAGCTGCCAAGGCAGCCCGCCAGGAAATGATGGAGCGTATCCGCTCCAACAAGACTCCCAATGGCAGCCGCGGTGGTCGCCGTCCTGCTGCAGATGCCCAGCAAGGCGAAGCAGAAGGTGAAGCACAGCAACGCCCCGCACGCCAGCACAAGCCTCGCAGCAACAGCCGCGTCAACAGCCAGCGCGGCCAGGGTCAGCAAGCGGTGGAACGTGGCGAACGCAACTCCGATCGCAGCAACTCGTTTGGCCAAAGCGACCGCGCTCCGCGCCCCCAAGGCAATAGCGATCAACAGCGAGCCCCCAAACGCGGCGGCGCCCGCCAGTTCGGTGATCGTGAGCGCGGCAACCGCTACGACGACCAGCCCCCCCGTGCCGATGCGCACCTGGGTACGCAACAAGGCCACGCCCGCCACAACGGCGCGCGCGGCGGCAACGCTGGTGGCCAGCCAGATCCAATGCGCACCAGCGTGGACAGCATGGCTGACCGTGGTCGCCGTGGCGGCTTTGGCGGTGGTCGTGGTGGCTTTGGCGGAGGCAATCGCGGTGGCAACCGTGGAGGCTTTGGCGGCGGTTACGGCCGTTAATCCACGGCGTCTATGGCTGAAGGTGTGAAATCACCTTCAACCCAACCTCCTGAAGGGCTGCAATCTCCAATATTGCAGCCCTTCTGTTTTTTCCAGCTGCAGCATCGCTGCGCGCTGACAGCCGACAGCAAGCCAGCCGACCTAATATGGGTTCCAGATGTGCGAAGCTCGAGCTTTCGCTCTTGGCATGTTCTTTTTATCTGCGTTGAACTTATGACATTTCTTACCAAGCCTGTTTTCTCTCATGCCAAGCGCACGCAGTCCGTCTGGACCCAAAGCATGCTCAAGCTGACGACAGTGGGCTCGGCAGTGCTGTTGACGGCCTGTGCCAATGTGCAGCTGCCGCCCTGGACTGGCATGTCAGGCCCGGCACCGGCCCCTTCCGCAGCAAGTTCTCCTGCCGCCCCTTCGGTGATCAGCCAAGCGGTTGCCCCTACGCCACAGCTGACAGCCCTGCCCTATAACCCGGCCATCGAGTCTCGCTTTACCGACCCCACCACTCTTTATGACACACCGGGTCTGGGTAGCGGGCGACAACAGTTCAGCACGCAGACAGAAATTTCTGCATGGCTGCAATCAATGAGCAGCAAGGCCGGTAACGGCTCGCAACTGTCCACCGTCACTATCGGCACCTCTCAAAGAGGGCTGCCGATTCAAGCACTTATTGCGACTCAGGGCCAAAGCACCCAGGCAACAGCCATCAACAGCAGCGGCAAACCCACCGTGCTTTTGGTCGGCGGCCAGCGTGGCGACGAACCCGCCAGCACTGAGGCCCTGCTGGTCGTCGCACGCGAACTGAGCCAGGGCGGCCTGCTGGCGCCTTTGCTGCAGCAGACCAACATCATCATCGTACCCCGGGCCAATCCTGATGCGGCAGGCACGGCCAGCCACGTCACAGCAGATGGCACAGACCTCGTTCACGATCATTTGCTGCTGAGCACTCCGGAAGCACAGGCCCTCGCCCGCCTGACCCGTAACTACCGGCCTGCAGCTGTGATTGATCTACGTGAATTTGCAGCAGCTGGCACGTTGCTGCAGAAATTTCAGGCCGTGCAGCGCTACGACGTACTGCTGCAACCCGCTGCCACGGCCAATGCACACGAATTTGTCAACAAGGCAGCGCGAGAGTGGTTCAGTCAACCCATACGCAACGCTCTCAAGCAGGCAGAGCTCAGCAATGAATGGTTTTTTCAGCCCAGCGCTCAGCCTGAGGACAAATCAATGTCCATGGCCGGTTTGACTGCCGACACTCTTGCCAACACCAGCAGTCTCAAAAACTCTGTCGCTCTGCTGATAGCCAGCCGCGGCTCCGATCTGGGGCGCCTGCACATTCAGCGCCGCGTGCACAGCCTGGTCACTGCGGCAACTGCAGCACTGCGAGCCACAGCCGAGAAATCAAAAAACCTGAAGCAGGTCGAATCCTTTGTGTCCCGCGACATTTCCGCTCTCGCTTGCCGCAACACCCTGACCATCCAGGCCAAACAAACACCTGAGCAGCGCACCATCCGCATGCTGCAGGCCGAATCCGGCCAGGAAATCGAAGCCCGTGTGGACTGGAATTCATCGCTGAACATAAAGCCCGAACAAAGCCGTCCCCGCCCATGCGGTTACTGGCTGTCAGCTGACTCAGGGCGAGCCGTCGACCGTTTGCGCCTGCAGGGGGTGCAAGTCATGCAGATTGCAGAATCTGGTCAGATGCTGGCAGAAAACTACACCCCATCCCGTACCAGCAGCAACACCCCTGTGCTGACGCGTGGCGCCATTGAAGCGCCAATGGGCAGCTACTACATCACTCTCAACCAGGCAAAAGCGCATTTGGCGACTGCAGCCCTCGAGCCTGACACACCTTTCAGCTATGTAAGCAAAAGCCTGATTACTGCCCTCACGGACATTGCACGCGTCGTCGCCGCACCATCGGTCGTTTTTGAAGAAGAAATGGAATGAAAATATAGAGGCAAGATCGCAGAGTCTTAAATGCACTCTGCAGCACGGCTGATGCAGAAATCAAAAGCCCGTTCATGCAATTGCATGAACGGGCTTTTTCTTCGCTTGGCCTGCCCGACAGGGATCGAACCTGTGACCCACAGCTTAGAAGGCTGTTGCTCTATCCAACTGAGCTACGGGCAGATGATTGATTTCACTAGGTTTTTTCGCTCTGGACTCAACCTAGATTTGCGGAGCGCTCCGCATCGGTCATTTCTCGTTTGATATGACCGGTCGTTATTATGCCTTGGTTCGGGCCGTCTTCGGCACAACGCGCGGCAGGCATGCATCCACCGCCAAAAGGGTTCATGAGTGGCATGCCCGTCCAACTGATTGCGTCCCCGGTTACTTTGCCGCTGGCTGATCGCAGCGCACGCGCGGGCTCGCCCGCCAATGACTTCGCAGGCAAGCAGCTGGATATTACAGACCTGCTGGTCACGCACCCCAAGGCCACGTTTGTGTTGCGCGTGGCCGGCCCGTCCATGCAGGAACACGGCATCGATGACGGCGATATCGTCGTGGTGGACAGGGAGTTGCGCGCTCGTGATGGGAGCATCGTCGTGGCGGTTGTCGAGCGCGAGCTCGTTATCAGAGTGCAGCTCGGGCAGCAGGTCGGCATCGGCGCTGCCCGCCATGGGCTGCCAGTCGCTCAGCACCAGGTCGGTGTGTGATGCGCCCTGGTAGGCAGACATCGCAGCCCCGCCCTTGAGCGGCGCTGCGCCCAGCGGCGCCGCAAACGACGTGCGGCTGCGGCTTTGGCGGCTTAGTTGGTTCTTGCGGCCCATGCTTACACCAGGTAGATGGGCTTGCGCACGGCCTGGCCGTTGCGCTGGGCCAGTTCGGCGTTGATATCGTCAATGGCGCGGCGCAGCTGCGTCGTGTCGGCATTGAACTGCACGGAGCGCGCGCCCACGCCATCGGTGCTGTGGCTGGCCTGAGTGGGGCCGGTCAGGCGCACATCGATGGCGGCCAGATAACTGTCGCGCCGGGCGGTGAGCTGTTCGGTAGTGAGGTGGCTGTAGAGACCCATGCGCCAAGCTTCTCAGCGCAGCGCGGACATTTACAGAGGACAGATGTCACCAAATTATGTCCGCCCCCTTGGGATCTTATGCAGCAATGCCTTTAACAATCAAATTAATAGCAAAGATAAGATACCCGGCACAGAAAACAATATCTTGAGAGGGAAAATGGACGACTACTACAAGCTAGCTGCCGCTTATTTCAAGGAGTTCGAGCCAAGAAGCTCGTTTCCCGGACTCAAGAGCTACCACTGGTATTTATCGATCTTCCTATTCGCACTGTTTTTCTACTTTGGCTACGAATTTTTCTTCGCTGAAATGCCATCAGCAGACAAGCCGTTTTGGCAGTTCTTGGGAATAGAAGTTGCCTTCCTTTTATCTTGTGGGCTAATTGCATTCGAACGTTTCAAACTCACTGTGCGAGCGACCAGCGAAGACAGTGATCTAAGGCCGATTGAGCGCCTGACCATGTCCAAAAGATCAAGGCTAGAGGCCCTACTTGAAAGGCCCGCGTGGAAGTTCATGGCAACAGCCAAAGAAATCATTGAACTTCGGGCCCTGGAAAAAGCCTGCCGCTCGACCTCTGACAAAGACTTTGACGAGCTATTTCCCAAAATCTACGACCCTGAATCCAAAGCGCGGCTGCTGACACTCATGACCGCGTTGATTGGCCTGGTTATCGCCTTTCTTGGCAAGAGTGAAGCCTTGAACTTCATGGAGACGATGGGTGATGAAGGAACATGGGCTTTTTTGAAGGCATTGGCACAGCTAGCCGTCGTGACATTCGTTGCGTGCGTTGTCGCGTATCAGGTTTTGCGCCAAATCTATGAGCTGGTCCTGTACCTCTTTTCGTCCCTATTCCCTGTACTGCACAACCGGCAAGTGACACTGGATTACTTGCTACGCGATCTCATCCAGCTCCATCGTGCAGAGCCCCCGGTTCTGCCTTCAACAGAAGCACCACACAAAGCCAACACCGTTTCAGCCCGCCACATGCCCTTTGCGCCGTCCGTACCTACGCGACGAATTTGGACTGCACGCCGTCGACGTGCGTGAACATGATGTACACACCTTTAAAGATGCAATCGCATCTTTTTATTGCAACTGAGGCTCTGATTCATAAAAATAGATCCGATTGCTTCTTTTTAAGCAAGATCATCTGCTGTAATTTAAAAAAAGATGCAAAAGCATCTATCAGTAGAAAAATTTGCAAAAGCATGCAAAAATAGATGCGAACCAATCTTTTTCTGAACCATGCAACACACCATTCAATCCGTCGCTGATTTGGGCCTGGTGCTGCGGGCCGTACGCAAGAGCCAGGGCCTGCGTCTGGATGACTTGGCTGGTAGCGCTGGCGTAGGCCATGTATTTGCCCGCGAAGTGGAGCATGGCAAGGAAACCGTGCAAATGGGCCGCGTGCTCAAGCTGCTGGAAGAAGCTGGGATCAAGCTCAGCGTTGAAATTCCTTCAGATGCGCTAGAACACCTGCAAGCGCTGCAAGCCACCGGTCTCAAGCCCTTGAAGCCCCGTACAAGCAGCAATAACAAGCAGACCCAGTCATGAGCACTGCACGTCAACTACAGGTGCGCATCAATGACCAGATTGTCGGCACCCTCAGTGCACAAGACGATATCTGGCGCTTTGCTTATAGACCTGAATGGATAGCAAACTCCCAAGCATTTGCGATGGCTCCCGGGCTACCGCTGTCTGAAAATGAATATATCGATGGCTCAACCCAGCGCCCCGTGCAGTGGTACTTTGACAACCTGCTGCCCGAAGAAAACCTGCGCAGCGTTTTAGCCAAAGAAGCCCAGATTGACGAAGCCGATGCCTTTGGGCTGCTCACCTACTTTGGGGCGGAATCAGCAGGCTCACTGGTTCTTGCTTTGCCAAATGCACCTGCAGCGGCAACCGGCCTGATTGCGCTGCCCCTGCCAGAGCTGGATGCGCGCATTCGCAACCTGCCCCGTGCCACACTGACGCACAACGCCCCCAAGCGCATGTCTTTGGCAGGTGCGCAGCACAAGATGGTGGTGATCTACCGAGAGGGCGAGCTATTTGAGCCACTGACCGGCACCCCGTCCACCCACATCCTCAAGCCCGACAGCCAATCGACGGACTACCCGCACTCCGTCATCAACGAATACTTCAGCATGCGGCTGGCCGCTGCAGTGGGCTTGAACGTACCCGCCGTACACCACCTCTATGCGCCAGAGCCCGTTTACCTTATTAATCGCTTTGACCGCAGCCCAGCACCAGACGGCAGCACACAGCGCCTGCACATCATTGATACCTGCCAACTACTGGGCAAATCACGCGCTTTCAAATACGAGCAAGCCACACTGGGCACCTTGACACAGGCCATTGAGCAATGCAGCGCCAAGGCGCTGACACGCTTGCAACTGTACCGCTGGCTGGTGTTCAACTACCTGATCGGCAACGCAGACAACCACCTCAAGAACATCTCATTCCACATCAGCCACGAAGGCATCCGACTGGCCCCTGCCTACGATCTACTTTGTACTGCCGTGTATGACACAAAGGCTTTCAACGACAACCCTGTATGGCCAGCAACGCAGCTAGCTCTTAGCCTGGGTGAAGCCACAAGATTTGACCAGATCAACCGTGCCACCATGCTTCAAGCAGGTAAAGCGCTGGGCCTGAGTCAATCTACCGCCCTGCGCGAGCTGGAGAAAATGCGCAAAACACTGCCCGAACAGGCAGACCAGTTGCTTGCCGAAATAGAAGCCAGCTACCCCGCCCAAATCGCAGCCAGCCCAGACCCTGGCAAAGCAGCGCAATACCAGGGCGGCGAGTGGCGCCTGCTGCTAGCGATACGCCACGTGATCTTGAAAGAAACCTTGCAACGCCTGCAGTAACCCCCGAACAAAAACAAAGCCCCTGCCAGCCAACGCCAGCAGGGGCTTTTTGTCATAGTGACAAAAACTTCAAGCCGAATCAGCCTCTAGCGCTTATCCATCAAGCGCTAGAAGCTATCAAATTTGCTTACTTGAAGGTCATCATCAGCAGGTCGGGCGCGGCTTGCGAGGTGGGAAGGCCGGGCTTGGCGGCCTGCTTTTCGCGATGCTGGGCGCGTTGGGTAAGGCGCTGGGTGCAAGCGGTGGCCAGGGTGGCGAGCTGGGCGTCGGTGGCTGAGAGGATCTCGCCGCTGGCAATGCGCTCGGGCAGCGCGTTGAAGGAGACGATCATCTGGTCGTCACCAATGGGCTGGGCATGGGGCACGCTGGGCTGGCCTTCGCGATCGTAGCCCAGGTTGAGCAGATAGCGGGCGTGGCGCCAGTCGGTGCTGTCTGCAGCCATCACGGCGTCGAACACGGCCTGCGTGACCTGGGCTGCCGCCTGAGTGGCCAGTCGCTGGGCGAGCTGGATGCGCTGCGGGTCTTGCGCGGGCTTCTGCAGCTCGGCTTCCATGCGGTTGAAGGCGGCGATATAGGCCAAGCGCCTCTTTGCCGGTAAAGCCCATGGCCAGCAACATGAAGCCTTCGCGGGTCATGCGGTAGGCACTTTCCTCGCGTGATGCACCGCTGCCGATTTCAACGAAATGAACCATGCGCGCAAAATTGCGCGCATGGTCTTCTGGCATCTCTGCAGTCAAGCTCCGGATGGCGCGCATCACATCACGATGACGTTTGCCAAAGAACTGAGCGACCTGAAGACTTGTAGTGGTGACAGTGCCGTCGTGAATGGAAAGCTCAGGACGAGCAGCGACGACGGATGCAGAAGAACCGGTAGAGATGTCAGCCATGGTGAGGCTCCTGTTGATGGACTTTGAGCCATCACCTCCCCTGCCAAGAGAAGGTGGTGGACCGTGCAGGGTTGGCAGACCGGCAACAGGCACCGGCACACCCTCGCGGGTGTCCCCACACGGCCCACCGTAAAGCGGAGCCATGTGCACGCAGACATGCTCTAGAAAGCAAAAAGCCGCTGACCATCTTTGTATGGCGCGGCCGCTGCGCCTGTTGTTTCCGGGCTGCCAAGCCCAGATCACGCTTACGGGCGTGACGCTCAAATTCTACTTCAAAACAAACTACAGCTGCAATTCGTTTATTCATCCGAAAATCCTTGTCAAGGGAATTTCGCACCTAATCGCTGGGTAATGCAAATAAAATAACAAAAAGATACAAAATGTAATTAACCAATTTTGGTTAATTCACAAGAGGATCCAATGGAGTACGCAGCAGCACTGAAGGTTGGTCAGAATGATATTAAAGCTCTTGTTAATTTAGAAAGTTTCAGAAGGGATAGATTCGCCCCTATTTTGATGATGCGAGGCATCGACAGAAAATATATAGATAATTTTCTTCAAACGTGGGGACCTACCAATTTTTATCTAGACACATCCAGATATAAAATCGACGAAGATGACCCATTCTTGGTCTCAAGCCAAGTTAACGATCCAAGCAATTTTTACAAAAATAAATTCGATTTTTATCAAAGCTGTAAATCAATAAATAACTCATTGATACCAACAGTCGGCTGGAAAGCAAATGACCCAGCAAGAGAAATAGTACAGTTCGCATTAAATCTAGAGAAATCTTACGAGTGCATCGCAATAAGATTTGATGCTGCAGCTGACGGCGATAACGAAATCAACATCGTTAGAAACATATTAAACTCAGTACAAAATCCAAAAAAATTTGACGTAATCATTGACTATGGGAAACAATTAAAACTAACAACAACACCATCAAATGCATCTGCAATTGTAAATGAATTGATGAAAAATTATGGTGTGCGAAAAATAATCCTGCTCAGTTCATCTTTCCCGGAAGATAAACCACCATCAGGGACAACTAGATACATGCCATGCAATGACCTAATTTGGCAAATCCCCCTTATAAGAGCAGAGAAAAAAGATAACATTATCTATGGCGATTATGCAGCCACAAACCCGGACTCCATTGTGGAATATATTCCGGGGATGGCTGTCATACCTTTTGCAAATTATTTGGAGACTTACGATTGGTGGCAAGGCCGCAAAGGTAAAGACAAAGAATTTTCAAAATATGTTGACTTAGCCAAAGATATCATCAGCCTTCCCGGATATCACGGAGATAACTTCTGCTGGGCTACTAAGGAAATATCTAGAATCGCAAAACTACCAGCAATACAAGGAGAAAGATATGGTAGCAACGGTAGCTGGAATGGTTACAAAGTAAACCAGCATATTTGCGCCATTCTTGAGAACTTCAGCAAAATTGTAGCTAGCTCTTCTGGTTCACAAGGAAGTGGACAAGCAGATGAGGATGAAGACGAGTTCTAAGATACAGAGTATCTTTCTTTAATCGCCTTTAGCACATAAGCCTTCAACAAATCGACCGACACCGAATTTGAAACTCGGTGTCGAACTTCTTTAATCAACTCTTTTCTTGTAACAGAAAGCCCTTGCTCTTTGCACAATTCATCGAGCTCTTTTCTCCACAGCAAACCAGTTAGATCATACGAATTAACAGACTTGTTCTGTTGAGCAGGTCGCAAAACAGCCAACGCACCGTACTCATCAACAATGAGAATTCCGACAGCAGGAATGGACTCCGACAGAGCTCGAACGGCATGCTTACGGTGGCAGCAAAGCCACACTTCATCAAAAACTCGCAGGTAAGCATCCATCTGGTGCGGCCAGCGAGTCAACGTATCAGCTTCGGACTTAACTTCAAAACCCGTCAACTTTCCGTTTGCATGCACTAAATCGGCCCGGCAGGTCTTGTCGATGATGCACAGCTCATCAACCAATACATCCGCAGGCCCAGGATCTTTGGCATTGACGACCCACGAGCGGAGCATTTGACGGATTTTTTCAGGGCTTTGCATAGCTGGATGATTATAAGTATCGACAACAGGAGACAGCTCTAAGTGAGACTACGAGATTTCGGTGGCACAGAACAAGGTGCAATAGGCTTAGAGCCAACCTCTGTGCTAGAAAGCAACCGCTGCACCTGTCTCACACTCAGCCCAAACCGGCAAGCCAGCTCCCGCGCATTACACCTATCAAAGCTGGCGCGAATCTCTTGAGCCACACGCTCCCGCTCCCGCTCCCGCTCCCGCTCATTGCGCACATAGACATTGAGCCCACCCAGCCGCTGCACATAGCGGCGCACCAGCTCTTCCGTCAAATCCTCCACCCGCTCCACGCCATGGCATAGCGCGGCGGCGGCCAGCTCTTCACTAACAGGCCATGCCTTTGCAAGGTAAGTCCAGTGAGGCATCCCAATTGAAGCCGCAGCCCCCCAACACCACGGGCGTGATGATTGCGGTCGATGGGACGGAAATGCCTTTGGTGGAAGGCTATTGAGGAAGCAGCGAGTTCATGAGGGCAGATTCAGACTTTTAGCCCAAGCCTCTGCGGTCCTTGTAGCTGACTGCGACAGGCCATCCTGGGCGGCCTGCAGACTCTGACCGCCACCAGCAGGGCAATTGGTGCAGCCGGCATTCGGGCCACAGGTGCAGACCGCTGTAAGCGTCTGAGATCCGCGACCCTGAATTGAGTTGACCACATCCCGGATAAATGCCCCCAGTTCTGTCGCGCTCTTGGTGTGCACCAAATGAGGCGCCAGCGCATGCACAAGGGAATACTCCAGGTCGTTGCGGTGATCGCGCTGCACCCCGACCACGTTCGACCCTAGTGTGCCACCCGTCTTGGGTTCCAGCTCCTTGAGCTTCTTCAGGATCTTGTCGGCCACTTCCACGATGGGCAGCGCCAGCAGCGCGGAGCTGAACAGCGCGAACAGCATGATGTCGATCACCAGGGCGGAATCGCTGCAAAGACGGTAGCCGAACACGGCCAGGAGCAAGGCGATGACCACATAGAGGATGGCTGTCGCGTGCTTCTTGATGAATTGCATGGTTACTCCAGATTCCGGCAGCCGGCCGGTGCGGGCCGGAAGGCTTAGAAAGCAGAGATGCGCTCGCCCAGGATCACAGACAGCTCGCGCATCACATCGAGCTGGCGGCGCATGCGGGCCTGCTCATCGGGGTCCAGCTGGCGGAACAAGGCATTGCGCAGGATGAACTCATCCAGCTTGGTGATACGAATGTCCAGCTCCTGCTTTTCATCCAGCACGCGTTGCTGGTGAGGCGGTAGCGCGCCGGCGCTGGCAGTGCCACCGTTGATGCAGTGCTCCAGCATCGCCTTGGCCTGGCCGAAGTGCAGCAGGTTCGTGCCAGTGGGGCTCATGCCAGCGTGTGCCGGGCGGGTGAAGGTAATGCCACAGTCAGGCGCAAAGTCAGCCGGCAGTGGCCAGGACAGGAAGCGGCCGACCATCTGCTCCGTGATCGCAATTTTGCTCATTGGGTTTCCTTGGTTTGAGGAATCACTGGCCAGGCTGCGCGGCAGGTTGCTGCATCAGCTGCGTGGCCATCAGCTCGGATTGCCAGCTCCGTGTATCGCTGGCTGCACTGTCCGAATACGCGGCTGAGGGCTCGGGCGTACTCGATGAGGGCGGCGGGGGAAGCGTCGGCAAGTCGCTGCTCGGCTTCGGACAGTTGCTTGTGCAGGCCGTCACGCTCACGGCGAGCGCGATCTGCAGCAGCCTGCAAGCCGGCCTGCTTCTGGATGGCGTCATTCAGGGCTCCTTGGTATTTGTCGTTGACCGTGCGTTCCACGGCCAGCACGCGCCGGCCCGCGGACGTGCGTTCATCAGCGATCTGCTCGCGGTACTGGCTGGCCTGCAGACGCTCGTCGGCCAGCTCCGCTCCCAGGCGCGCAGCCTGGAAAGACCACGCCAGCGTCGCGCCGGCAGCCGCGGCCGCCAGGGATGTGTAGAGGGTCAGCCGCGCCATGACAGCCCCCACTCGCAGAGCTCGGCATTCGCATCCCCGCGGATCTTCAAACCGGGCAGCACCACGGACAAGCCATTGACCGTACCCTTGTTCCAGCGGACGTTTTCACGGCAGGCCTTGACCCAGTTGCCCGCGTTCGCATCGCGCCTCATGGTGCTGGTCTGGAAATTCCCATCGCCCTTGTTGTGCAGGAAGTCGTAGAACGTAGCCTGCTGAAATGGGTTGTAGCTGCCCCAGTAAGTCAGTGAGCGCTTGGCGATCTGCTCATACTGCACATAGCGCTGTTTCTCCAGGCGGAAACAATCGGCAAGGCTGTACCACTTGCCGGCGATCACATCCTTGCCGGTCAATCCATTGCAGACCGTCAGCGGCTGCCCCTTACCCAGCTTGTCCACGTAGGGCGTGCCGATGTGGCGATTGCTGGATTCATAGAACGCGGCCATGACCATGGCAATGCGCATGCCATCCGGCATGTCGAGGTCGGCCGCCACGGTCTGGATGTATTGATTCTGCTGTGCCTCAGCCGTCGCGGCCTGGTCAACGTAATAGCTGCCGCCGCCCAAGCCGCTCAACACCAGCAAGGCACAAATGCTGGCGCGCAATTGCGCTGGAATCTTGCTCATGGCGTGCCCCCTACGGCAGCCTTGGCCTTATCGCGCAGCTCCTGGCGCGCCTGCTCATGCACATAGTCACGGCGCCATTTCCAAATCAGATAGGCCGCCTGCAGCGCCACAAAAGCGATGGTTGCCACCACGGCCCAATCACTGAGAGGAAGCCCGCCCAGTCGCGCTGCGCCGGCTGATGCGGCTCCGGGCGTGGTCTGCACGGCCGCAATGGCTATGTCTTGTTTTTGCTCGGCACTCAGATGCTGGTGAATGCCCAGCAGCGCCAGCATTGATGCGAGAGCTTTTTTCATGCCCCGAAGTTTTCCGGGAGCGGGCTCAGCGGTCGAACCCTAGAGGGGTGCTACGAATATCGATCTAGGGCCAGAAGTAATCCTTATCGTTTCTAGACATACCGCAACAATGCGCGGCAAATCAGTTGGTAATGTAGAACGTCTATCTAGCAACATGCTAGCCTTACCTTGATCAGTCTTGAACAAGCTCGAATGTGCTGGAGCCGCCTGCGGTGAACGAACCAGAGCTATTGCGTGCATCTGTTTCTGCACTCTGGTTCTGCCGGCCATCGAGCCAACCGGAGTGCTGCCTTGCGCCGTTCCATTCTTCTTGTCCTCGCTTCTTTCTTTGTGATTTGGGCAGTGGAGGCTTTTTGGCTCTCACCATCGCCACCTGGTGACCTGCTGTGGGTGATGCGGCAAGAAGGCATGCTGCTCACCGGTATTCTGGCTTTGGGGGCCATGACTGCCATCATGGTTTTGGCCTTGCGCCCTCGGTGGGTGGAGTCGCCTTTGGGCGGCATGGATAAGGCATACCGTTTGCACAAATGGCTGGGCATCATTGCCATTACGTTGAGCTTGGCGCACTGGCTGGCCAAGCAGTCCAAGCCCCTTATCGCGACGGCTATTGGTAGCACTGGCAGGCTGGCCAAAGTACCCGTGCCCGAGTGGGTCAGCCTCCTAAAGCCCTATGCCAAAACCTTGGGCGAATGGACCTTCTATGCATTGATCCTGATGCTGGTCATTACGCTGGCTCGTCGCGCAGTTCCATACAAGCGCTGGTACTGGTTTCATCGATTCATGCCTCTGGCGTATTTGATACTGGTGTTTCATGGCATTGTGCTGACTCCTCCTGGCTATTGGAGCGGAGTGGGCGGCTGGCTGCTGGCGTTGACAATGGCCCTCGGCGTCGTTGCCGCCGTGATGCAACTGGTGCGTGACCTGCGATCGCGCTATCCCCATGCGGGCACCGTACTGTCATGCACACAGCTCGGCGATGTGCTGGAGGTGCAATGCCGTATGGATGATTCCTGGCCAGGCCATGCTGCGGGGCAATTCGCCTTTTTGCGCCTAGCGGGGGAGCAAGAGGCGCACCCGTTCACGCTGTCCGATGCGGACCAGCAAGATCATGTCGTGCGCTTTCACATCAAACAACTGGGCGACTGGACTCGCAGCCTGCCCGAGCGTCTGCAGCCCGGCATCGTTGTGGAGCTGGACGGTCCTTATGGCCGCTTTGTGCCTCCGGATCACGATGATGGTGCCGTGCACGTATGGGTTGGCGCCGGCGTTGGCGCAACCCCCTTTCTATCGTGGCTAGGCCAACTACACCATGACGGTCATGCCCCTCAGGCCTGGCTGCAATACGCCTGCCAGCATGCAGCCGATCCTCTTGCCCAAGCTCTGGAAGAGGCTGCGACGCTTCATCCCGATGTGCATCTGGATATCTTTGCTGATGGCCGTCGCTGGTCGCCCAAAGAGGTGCTTCAACGTTATCAAACCAATAAGCCGCTGCGGGTGTGGTTTTGTGGTCCCGCTGCCATGGGCAAGCAATTAGAGCTGACCCTCAAGCAATCGCTACCAGCGGATTCCTGGCAACTGCACAGAGAACACTTTGAGTTTCGATAAAACTATCGCGGAGGAAATTCACCAGACCTACCAGAGCTTCAACCTGGATTGATTCGTCACCAGGCCCTTCTTACTGATCCAGCGATCCGCTGTAGTTCCAGCTAACCCCACCGCGAATGTCCGCCGACGCAGACACCATGCTCCAGGCGCTGGCCACGCGCTGCGCTGAAGTCGTGAGGCCAATCTTGGCCGCCTCCAGCCGCACGGCATTGCTCTGGATGGCCACATCGGCATTGAGCTTGGCCGTCTGCAGGCTGATGTTGCTGCCGGCCTCGTACTGCTTGATGTCAGCCTCCCAGCGGCGCGTATAGTTCGCGGCCGTCGCCTCGATGGCATTGGCGCTCACCTTGTAGCCATCCACCAGAATGGCCGACTGCTTGGCCGCGGCGTCCATCTTGGCTACTTCAGCCGACAGGCGCGCCTTCCAGCCATCCCACTCCAGGCCCTTCGCGGCAATCTTGACCTGGGCCTGGGCAATCGCCACCCGGGCACGCTCGGCCTGAGCGCTGGCAAAGGCGCTATACGCCTGTACCTGGGATCGGTAGGCATCCTGTTTGATGGCCTCGCCCTGGGCGCGCGCCTTGTACAGCTCCACCTTGGAAGTCTCGGCATTGAGGGTTGCCACAAAGGCGCGGATTGCCTCGCCACCGGCCTGAATCCGGGTCTGCTCCAGGCTCACCAGCGTCTGGGCGGCCTGCACGCGGGTCTTGTAAATCTCCACGGCCGCCATGCGCCCATCAATCTCGGCCTTGTAGCGCGCCACCAGCGACTGATTGATCTCGGCCTTGGTCTGCTCGGCCTGCAGCATGGCCTTGTAGACCTCCACCTTGTTCATCTCGGCCTTGATGACAGTTTCATAGGCCATGGCATAGGCGCGGTAGCCATCCAGCAGTGCCTTGAAGCGCTCGAGCGCCGCGTTATGGGTCGCAATGCCATGGTCGGCCGTCGCCTTGGCCGCCTCAAACGACAGGCGATCGAGCTGCATGGCCTGGTCCATCAACTGCCCTTCCAGCGCCAGCCCCTGGGTGATTGCATCCTTGACGTTGCTCTGCTCAAGCTCGGCCTGCTTGATGGCAATATCGCGCGACAGGCCCGAGAGCTTGTCGTGGAACTCGCGCCGGGCATCGGCCAGTTGGCCGACCAGCACGCCGGACGGCAGCGGAAAGCCCAGCGCCTCGGCCGCGCGCATCACCTCCTGCTCACGCGCCAGCGCCACCTGGGTTTCGCGGTCGCGCGATCGATCCCAGATGGCCTGCTCTGCTTCGGGCTTCAGCCCGGTGCCGCCCTGAATGCGGGCGCTGATTACGGCCTGCAGATTACTCAGCAACTGCGAGGCATAGCCTGGCGCACGCTTGAACTCGAATGGCGCAGGCTCCAGCAGCTGCAGCTCGGGCATGTCGTCCAGTTTGGCCAGCCAGTCCTCGTGCAGGTTCACCCCGCCAAACTGGTGCGTGGTCAGCGCCAGAAACTCCGGCGCATCGGGCAGGCTCACATCGGGGGCATCGGGAATCGCCACCTCGCGCATCTGGGGCAAGACCGGCGCCTGGCCGATCACCAGCTCGGGAGCGGCGCCAAAGTCCATGGCCGGCGGCTGCAGATCAAAGCCGGGCACCTCCACATCGGGCAGGCTGGCCAGATCCAGCTGGCCAGGCATATCGCCCGGCACCGCAAAGCCCACCTGCGGCATCGTGGGCAGGTCCGGCACTTCGGGCAAAGATGGTGCCGCAATCGTGCCCCAGCGCACGCTGATGGTGGGGGTGGGCAGCACCAGGTTGTTGAAAGCGTCCTGCATGGACTTGGACTCGCGCAGAGCCTGGTCGGCCAGTGCAATCGAGCGCTGGTACTTGTCCTGAACAATTTCGGCCGGGCCGTTGAAATCAAACTCTGCCATCTCAAACTCTCCGTGTTTTGGACTTCACGCTCATCACCTCCACGCGGTCCAGCGTGAAGGCCTGGCCGTCTGGGGTGCTCAGGCCGAAGCCCAGATAGTTCTCGCGGATGCCCTTGCCCACCGGGCAGCGCGTCTGGTCGCTCTCGCGCAGTGGAAAGGTGTAGCCCCAAGCCTGATCTTTCGGGCCAAATACCGTAAACCGCGCCTCGCCCTGGCCGCGCATGGACAGATAGACCATGGCAATCTGCTGCTTCAGGGTGTTCTCTCGCAGCGTGGCCGGCAGGCGCAGCTCGGTCGTGATCGGCAGACCTGCATCATTATCGCCGCCAAAGGCAAACAGCCCGTCCACACCCGCGCAGTGCGTGGTCGTGACGCTATCAAAATCATGGCGCGTGTACTCGGTGACGGCGCCGCTCAAGGTGTTGCAAACAATGGTGTTCATGGTTCTAGGCAGAGGCTATGAATCCGGTCATCTGGGCCGGGTTGATCGGGGCGATGGACGCCAGCGGCACGGGCGAACCCCGGGGCGGAAGTGCCCAGGCCGCAACCACTTTGTCCTCCTGCAGTAGCTCCACAACGCCAGCGGCACTGCTGCCCTGCCAGCTCCCCGGGTCGATGGCGGCGCGCACCGCCAGCGATGGCAAGGCCTCCAAACTGGGCCAGGGGATGGGGTAGTTCTGGGGCGTGAGCGTGGCGCCAGTGGTCACGACTTCCAGCGGCGCGTCGTAGGAGGGCACGTAATAAGGCACATCGCAGCCCACAATCAGCTGCTCGCCTTCGGGGCCCGTCGCCGGAAGCTGGCCCTTCTCGGTCATGGACTGGTATTCGGGCGGCACGGATCGCTCCAGATCCTCGGTAGCCAGCCAAGAGCCTTTGCCGCCGGTCACCGATGCCTCGGCAACGCCGGCCAGCGACTGGCGAAAGAACACCTGCCCCTTGCGCTCAAACACCACGGCCGCCTTGGTGCCGCTGGTCGTGACCGTGCTCGCGTCATTGACACCAGCAGGCACAAAGGCCTGTGTCACCACCTCCAGATAGGCCACGAATTCCAGCAAGGGATCGATGTACAGCAACTGCCTGCGCGCCGCGATGCCTTCGACGGCACGGATCGTGAACAGCTCCGGCTGCAACAGCTCGTTGTTGTGGCGCACTTCGTAGCTGTATTCGGTGACCACTTGCACATCGACATCCAGAAGGGCTATCGACCCCCAGGGCGTCTGCAGCAGCTTCTTGGAAACCAGCTGGCCGCTACGCGTCTTGACGGCCGCCTCGCTGATCGCTGCACTGGCAATGAAGTCACGCCACTCCTGCAATACAGCGGCACCAGCTTCTCCCTCGGGTAGCTGAAACAAGAGGCTGACGCGGCCGCCTTCTGGCGGATCTTCGATGTTCTCGACGTTGATATAGCGGTAGAAATATATGCCGTCTCCCCGCGCCAATGCCTGCGAGTCTGCATCCGGGCGATCCAGGCGCACGGTCACATGCTGGCTGTCCTGCGACTGCAGGCTGAAGACTTGCCGGTCATCATTCCAGCCATAGCCCAGCAGCACCGGCGCGCTGCGGGTGAACTCATACTGATAGACCCAATCCCAGGCCACCTGCCTCGTGAAATTGACCTGCGCCGGAGCGATGCCGCCCTCGCGGAACGGAATCACGAACAAGCCGGATTGACTCGACCTCATGGAGCCTTGCGAGCTCTGACGCCATTGCGGCGAAGTGGGAGGAAAGCTCACACCCGCTGGTATCACCACCGTCATGTTGGCCGAGCCGACCGCCACCGTATCCAGTTCATAGCCACCAGCCGAATTGATGCGCAGCTTCAGCTCGTGGGTTAGTGCCTGCTCGGCAATCCACTTGCGCTGCGCCAGGGTCGGCAATTCCTTCAGGCCAATGCTCTGACTAGGGCTCACCACGCCCACGCTCACGCCGGTACCGCCGCGCAGCCGGCTCTCGCGTGCTACCCCGTTCACATCCGCAATCACGGTGTCAGCAGGGAGCACTGGCGTGAAGGTCGCAATGACTTCGGGTACCGCAAACACTTCATCCGGGCTGATGACAAAAGACGCATCGGACACCAGCGGCGCCTCGGCCACACTCACGCTCTGCTTGTCCAGCTTCGCTTGGACATAGACACCATGGACGCCGATAAAACCCAGGCCGCCATTGGCATCACCGTAGGCCATACCCAGGGCAATGCTGCTCGCGCTTCTGGGCTGGGGCACCACGGAGTCGCGCAGTCGGTGCTTGCGATTGGGCATTTCTTCAATGTCGCCCCCTCGGTTCGTCGCGTCCGTGAAATAGCGCGCGCTGCGGTTGGAGACCCAGGCTCCCGTGCCGCCAAATGCACTGTTCACTTTGCGATAGCGCCAGCGGCCGGCGTGGTAGCCGACCAGGTACAGCTGCGCTGCGGTGCGAACCAGCACGCCTCGATCCCCGCTTTCCAGATCGGGCTGCTCGGGCCACAGCTGCACGATGGTGGTATTGCCCACCGTGGTGATGCGATACGGGCTGCCGTCGCCCAGCACGCCGCTTTCGGTGGGATTGGGCACATGCGCAAACGTCGCGCGCCGTGCAAAGCGAGCGAAAGCATCCTGCACCGCCCTCACCTGGTCGCGCGAAGCACTGCCCTCCTCAACACGCAGCTGCACCGGCGCAAGCCCGTTGAAGGGCTCGCCCGTCACCCTGCGATTGAAGGGATTGAATAGCTCAGCCATGCGGCACCGCCATGTACTGAGGAATGCCATTCACCTCGCGGAAGGCCGCGCTTACCTCCTTGGCTGGAGTCTTGAACCGGTTGGCCGTCAGGCTGGTGGTCTGTCCACCGTCAAAGCCGGCCACCACCTCGCCGCCGGCAATGCACAACATGGCCGCGCCCGCCCCGGTGCCGTCGCCCAGCGCCAGCCGATGGCCCGGTGCCTCTATTCCTGAGCCCAGCACAACCGGGCCGCGCTTGGTCGCGGTATAGATCAGGCCGTCAAAGGTTTCCCCGCCCAGGAAAATCAGATCCTGGGTCGTGCCCACATAGATGCCCGTATCCACGGGCACCAAGGCCGTAATCTCTGCCGTCATGGGCTTGAAGTCGCGCCAGTCGCTCAGATGCGGCACGGCGGGTCGGCTGGCCCACAGCACCTTGCCCTGGGCCACAAGCACACGGCCGCGCCAGAACGCCATCAGCGTGCCATCTGGCAGCACCTGGGCTCCCAGCGTGCGGGCCGGCAGCACCAGCGCACTATTGCGCCCGCCGAATTCAAAGCTGCGCTCCACCGCAGTACCGGCAAAGAACATGCCCTCGCCATCGCGCCCGCTCAGGTAGACATTCAGGGCATACCCAGGCAGCTGCGGCAGCCCATCCAGGCGCAGGCCGCCTTGCAGCACCGATACCGGCTCGGACACCCGCACCGGCCCCTCGGCGCGGTCGCTTAGGCGCACATGGCTCAGGCCGTAGCGGTACTGCCCCGGCTCCAACTCGCCAAAGGCAAAATCCAGCGATCCCAGGATGTCCGGCTCGGGCACCGCGAGCATCTGGGCCGTCAGCCCGTCCGTGATGCCGCGCTGCAGCCCCGTCGAAAACAGCGTGCGCCCGTCAGGCAGATTGCAGTACCAGACCCGCTCGGGGCCAATGTTGGGCCATAGCACCGTGGTAAGTCCGTGCGCAGCAATCGAAACCAGTGCCCCCTCGGTCGTCGCCAGCTGAAACCCAGCCCCTTGCCAGAGGTTCTTATGGCAGACCTCAGACAGGCGCTGGTAGCCACCGCGGCGCGATACCTCGCCATCCAGGCCAATGTCCACATCCTTGGCGGCCAGCAAGTCCGAAGCCTTCAGACGATGCTCGGCCTGCACATTGTTGATACCGGTAAAGCTCTTGAAGGTCAGCATTGATTCGTCCTTGCAACGGTCGGGCTGCCCAGCTCCAGGGCAAAGCTCTGGCGAACATGGAAGGCGTAGGTCAGCGGGCCGGGATGGCCCAACTGCAGGGAATCAGCCGACTCGACCTGCACCACCCTCTGCGCCAGCCTGACGGAAGGCACGCCACCCACGGCCAGAGGGATGCCTGCCGGCCGCAGGCCTGTGTGAATCCCCGCCCGCCCCAGAGTCAGAGCATGCCCACTGGCCGGCTTGACGACCTGTACCGTGCGCGGCTGGCCCAAGGCCATGGCTTGGCTGGGTGCAGCCTTGGCTACCTGCACCATCCGCGCGCTGCCCATGCGCAATGCATCCGCGCTTTGTGGCTTCACCACGATGGACGGCAGCTCGATAGCCGCCGCGCCAAAGCGCATCGCGCGCGCCGCCGGCACCTGGTAGGTCACCGAAGGTTGCGGCTGGGCCTGAGTCGCGGTCGCCTGGCCCGCCACGCACATGCCCAGGCCCCAGGGCTTGAGCTCCACATCGGTGCCGGTCTTGACCTTGGCAGCGCCCAGCGCCAGCGCGTCGGCAGGCTCGGGGAAAACCGTCAGCACCAGGCGGGCTTGCCCTTCAACGGCCATGGGCAGCGGTGCTGGGTATAGCGTGGCCTGGAACTTGGCAGTTGGCACGCCGGCCTGCGCCAGCGTCAGCGAAGGTGGGCGAATCGGCTGCTGAATCCTGTGTGCGCCCAGCGCCAGCGCGTCGGCCGATGGCGCCAGCAACACCCGCACAGAGGTTTGCGTGCCGCTGAGCGCCATGGGAATGCCGCGCGTAGGTACCAGCGGTGCTTCGGACGAGCCCCCCGAGCTATTGATGGAAGCGCCATTGATGAGCGGATAACTCATGAACCGCCATCCACCATAAAGACACCGCGCCAATAGAAGCGTCCAGGGATGGGGCCACCGACGCCGGCTTGAGTGACCGTGACTTTAATGTCTTCGACCAGCGCGCCACCGGCGGCAATCGGGATGCGATGGACGCTCAAGTTCCCGCTGGCCACCAGCGAATCCAGGCTCACGGCATTGGCAAAGCGGGTGGGATCGGCCTCGGTGCCAAGGGAAACCACGGGCATCTGCGTCACATCCGTGCTCGCGCGCCCCATAAAGCCCACCTCGGTCACCATCAGAGGGTGGCGAAAGTTGGTGCTCTGCACCACCGGCATGACCTGCGGCACCAGGTTCCCGCGCAGCGAGTTGTCCTCGGTATCAAGCACCGACAAAATTTCGCCGGGGATCAATGCGGGTTCTTCGCTGAAGGTCAGGGAATCAATCGCTTTCTCGACCACCACATCGGCCCAGTATTGATAGCCGTTGGGCGTGGAAGGCGTGAACACCGCGCCTTGCTTGAAGTTGTTGTAGCTACCAGCAGCCCAAGCCTTGGGCGCCCCAATGTCTGCCGGCCAAAAGCCTCCGGTACTCTCATGCGCCAGCGCCAGGTCCTGCCAGATCCGGTAATGGTTACCGCTGTACTCTCTGTCTTTTGGGCGCTGGGCTGGCAAGGGCTGCAGCACGGGGTAGGCGCCGAGCTGCACCGCCCAATCGACGAGCGAACGTGACCTGAACACAAAACTGTTGGTTCCAGCGGGGCGCTTCTCGCCTGCCTCGACCGCAGCACCGAGCAATACCGACTGGTTCTCGCCACCAATGCGCGCCACCGTGCCATCGTCCTGCAAGAACGACTCCAGCATGCCGGCAGTCACATTGGCGCTGACCTTGGTGCCAACAGGCCACGCCTTGGCCAAGGTCCCTTCTTGGGCGCGAAACACCTCAAAGATATTGGTAAAGCGGGTGTATACATGCACGATTTCAAACACACCGGGCATGCTGTCATGGGTGAGCGTGACGGGCTGGGCGCGATCCAGCTGACCAGTACCTTCTACAAACAGGTCCGCATGCGCTGGATCACTCACCTCAAATACGTAGTAACTGCCATCACCAGGAACCCAGGACTCCGGCAGATCTTCATACTGACTGCCATCCGGCAAGAGTGTGTAGTACGGTGGAGGGGTGTCCAGCAACGGGGTCTGCAGCGCAGCTTCAGCGCTATTGCTAAAAAGCATCTTGCGGGCCATGGCGCTCCCCTCCCCCTTACGCCGTGCCCAGCAGGCTGACGATCTTGGCGGCCGCGTTCGACCACTGCACCACCACGCCGCTGCCGTTGGTCGTCATGGGAAAGCCCACCACGCTGGGCAAATACAGCACCACCGGGGAAGTGGCAGCCGTGCCTGTGTCGGCGTAGAGGGCGATGTAAGACGCCGTAGAACCTGCTGCGACCGCGCCAAAGTCCACATCGTTGGCGTCCAGCACGCCGCCCGCCACCGTGACGCCCGTCAAGGTAACAGCCGCGCCCACCACCGCGCCCAGGTCAGGCAGAAACTCATGGGCCGCGTCATAGACATAGCTGCCGGGCAGCATCACGGCCTTGAGCGTCGCGCCGGTCAAGGGTAGCTCGGCTGAGAGCAAACGCTCAGCGGCCTTGGGATAGAACGGCAGACCCACGGCCGCGATCTTGTTGGGGCCGGTATCCCAGGGCACGCGCACCTCGCCACCATTGGTATCCATGGGCAGGCCTTGCACCGAATCCATATAGAACAGCAGCGGCGAAGTCGAAGGGCTACCGGTGTCCATATAGAGCACCACAGCCTTGATCTTGCTGCCGGGAGCAAGAATGCCAAATTCAGCGGGGGCTGCGTCGAACACGCCACCGGTCACGCTCTTGCTCGTCAGCGTCTGATCGGTACCGACACGGGTGACGGCCGACAGAAACTCATGCGCCGCGCTGTAGGTATAGGCGTCAGATACCAGTGCCACCTTGATGGTGGCTGCGGCAAAGTTGATGGCGCCCGAAAGAATCTTCTCGGCACCCTTGGGGTATGCGGTGTTGGACATGGCTGCTCTCCAGAGATTGCAGCCAATGTCCAAGAATCAGGGCTCGCTGGCGAACCCTAGAGGGGTGACCAGCAGTAGCCCAGAAGAATGAGGAATCCCCCGTACGAATCATCAGAGCGCTGACACTCAACTGAAGCGTAAAGATTTGGTTATCCGCGTATTGCGTTGAGTTGCGAAGTCCAGATAATCGCCGAACAAATACTTACGATCGTGAGGGAACCCATGCGGATCAGTCCTGATTCTCGTCATCAAGCTGTCAACGGATGCAGACTGGCCTGCGTGGTGCTCTGGGCTTTGATTCTCGTGGCTTGTGGCGGCGACAGCCCAACTGCCGCTGTCGACAAACCAAGTACAGAGTTGCCATCCACCCCTCCGGAAGTTTCGCCCACCCCACCGGAGGTTAAGCCGCCTACCACCCCTCCAGAAGTCCCCCCCATCTCGACGTTGCCGTTGGGAGGCCTTAAGGCCGACTGCCTTGGGCCCAACTGTGGATCGCTGGCCAATGACACGTACGCAGGCGGCGGGGTTGGCATTTGGAAGGTGTCCAACAGCAGCAACAAGGCAGTCGCCGTACCACTATCCATCAGGGGGCTCAGCGGTCAGGACGTGACATTGGTGTTTACCAATACCACGCTCACATCACAGCCCATGACGCCAATCACACTGACACCAAGTGTTCCGAGATCGTCAGTTCTTCGCTCCATGCAGCAGACAAGGACTTCCCAAGGCATAAGACCCGTTCCATCGGAAATCAGCGAATTCAACCGCGTCGGTGCTCCTGCCTTGCTGAGAAAAAGCAGCTTCGCGCCATCGCGCCGAGCGCTGCAACGTGCGATCCCTCCATCCATTGGCGCTTCCCGCCAGTGGTACGTGCATGTGGAGGCCATGGAAACTCGTCAAGCCACTTTGGTGCGCAGTGCTACACGCGATGGCATGACCGTCAATATCTGGCTGGAGGATGGCGAAGCGGGGGACAACAAGATCTCTGCTGCAGTACTCGACGGAATAATGTCCCGCTTCTTCACAAACTCCAATGCTGTGTACCACCGTGCTACTGCGATGGTGGGCCAGCCTTGGGGTGCCCACGAGTTCGACGACCTGATCCAGACAGAACAACCGCTGGACATTGTGTTAGTCAACTTTGATCGAGATCAGCAGCCATATGGATTGATGGGCTACTTCTGGTCATACAACAATTTCAAAGTCACCCCGAGCACTCCGGAAAGCAACGAGTCGCTATCGGTCTATTTGGACACGGAAACCATTTACCGCACTCCAGGGGACATCGGCTTGAACACCCAGTACAACACACTGGCACATGAATTCATGCATATGGTGAACTTCTATCAGCGCGGCGTGTTGCTTGATAACACCTTCGAAACATGGCTTGAAGAGACTTCGGCGCTGATGCTCGAGGACGTGCTCTCCGACATACTCACACCTGGATATAGTCCAATCCGCGATGGTCGCTTCCCCGACTACTTGAACCAATCCGGCTTCAATTGCAATTTGATTGACTGGGATTTCGACCCTAGCTCCAATTGTTTCGGCTACAGCATTGGAGGCAGCTTCGGAGCGTACTTATTGCGCCACTATGGAATAGGCTTCTACCAAAACCTTCTACGTGGCAACAATTCAGTCGACGGGTTCGTGATTCTGGATAAAGCCATTCGAGATGCCGGAGGCCCTGGGACAGTGGAAGCCATTCGCCGCGCCGCGCTCAATGCTGCACTTCTGCCCGCAAGCGGCTCCCCAGCTGGATTTGGCATGCCTCCGCGAACAGAAAATGGCATCACACTGTATGCTATTGATGGCCCTGCGTACATCTTGGATCGAGTGCTGCCGACCTCTGTCCCAGCAGAACTGGTGCCGCTAGGCAGCTTCCCCGTTGTTCGACCTGCAGTATATGGAACATACACAGAGACCGTTTCAGTGCCGCCAGGCACCACTCTGTCAATCGTTGTACGTTAACCTACCACTAGAGCCTCACCAGAACGGGCAGCGATGTGGCAACCCTTAACTGCCATGGATACGTATTCCAGCGGTGCTACCCCAACGACCGCACCTGCTCGTGCATCTGCTGTCGCAGCGCCTTGGGCGCGGTCTCGGCAATGCGGTCGCTGCGGTCCTTGCCCATCTCCCGCACGCGCTTCCACACATCGGGCATCTTGACCACGATGGGTTGCTCGGGGTTGTCGCGGTTCCAGTCCGCCAGGCGCTCGCGCACCCGTTGAACGGCGGCATCGTCCTTGCGGAATAGCGCGTCAGCCCATTGCGCTTTGATTTCGCTGCTGGTCTGGGTATAGAACGACTTGCTGCGCTGCATGAAGCTATTGGCCTCCTGCACCTCGGCCACGCTCTTGGGCTGGAAACCGATCGCTTTCGCTGCGGCTTCGGCCAGGGTCGTGTCGATCACCTTGTAGCCCTTGGTATCGCGGTACATGCCTGTGGCCACCATGTCCAGACCCTTTGCCAGATTACGCACCGCAGTGGGCGCCCATTCCAGCACTCCCCTGCCTGCAGTTGCTGCATCGCCGTTCACGACTCCCTTGATCACATCACGCGCGCCAGAAAAGCCGCGTGAAACTAGGTCGCCAGCAGGCCCAATGATTTCCGTCATGTCCCGCTCGCGGTTGGGCTTGTCCAGGAACAGGCCGGTACCGGGCAGCAGGTTGCCCATGCCCAGGCGTCCGGACACATCGATGGGCGCGCCCGGCAGGCCAGACAGGCCCTGCTCCATGAACTCGCCCAGCTCCTTGCCCACCACGTTGGCCAACAGTTCCTTGCGCCATTGCTTGGCGCTGATGTTGTAGCCCATCATCTGGCCGGCGCCATCGATCAGGTCCTCGGCATCCTCCATGAAGGGCACGCCGCCGGCGCCGCTCATCAGCAGCAGCATGGCCAGGGCCCAGCCCACCGCGCGCTTGCCTTCTGGGCCGCCCTGGGTCCACATGCGCTGCATCAGCTCCAGATAGCTGACCGAATAGGTCTTGAAGGTGAACAAAGTCCCACCCACTGCGCCGCGCGCCCACTTGGGCTTGTTGGCCTTGGAATAGACGAACTGTGTTTCCAGCACCGCCTTGCGAGCGAACGCCCCCGGATCCGCCATACCCTGGTCCTTGGCAATGCGGTAAGAAGCAATGAAGGTGCTGCGACGGTTGAACTGCTCGGCCAGCGCAAAGGGCTGACCCCAGAGCACCTTGCCCTGCTCCCACAGGTTGCCGGCCTTGGCGCGCAGATCGCCCGTCTTGGTACCGTCGCCCGAGCGCAGCATGCCCGCGCCGCGGGCCTGGGCCATCAGCTGGTGGATTTCCTGGGGACTCACCACGCCGTCATCCTCTGCCGACTGCAGCGCCTTGGCCAGGTCGCTCTCGTACTTGAAACCCTTGGTCCCCATGTCCTTGAGCGCGCGGGCCAGTTGCGCGCCGGCCTTCTTCATGCCGCCGTACTGGCTCAGCCAGGGCAGCGTGACCGCGAATGGCTGGGTCGTATTCACAAAGGCCGAAGCAATGGAACCGCCCAGGTACTGAGCAAACAGCATGCCGCGCACGGCCTGGCCTTCCTCCTGCGGGTCGCGGATGTAGTCGCGCAGGCCCATGGCCAGATCCTTGAGCTCGCCCTGCTCCTTGGGGATCTTGCCGATGGCCGTTTCCATCTTGCCCGCGTTCAGGCCCATGGCCCCGGCGCGTGCGTTGGAGTAAACAAAGTTCGCCACCACTCGCCCCACATCCTCGCTGAAACCGGCGATGCCCTTGCGGTGAATCAGCCGCTTCATGGCGCTGTGGTTGTTCTTGGTGAGCTTCAGAAACTCCTGGAATGCCTTGTCCTGGGCTTCATTGCCCTCGGCTTTCAGGCCCAGCATCTCGCCAAACTGCTCCAGAGTCTCGGGCGTCACGCCGGCAAACAGCTTGTACGCCTCGGCACTCATGGTGCCCGTGGTGATGGTCGCGCTCTTGAACTCGTGCTCGAGTTGCATCTTGGCCCGGTTGGAGTCGCGCGCGGTTTCGTACATGCCGAAATACAGGCGCTCACCATTGGCATCCACCACATCCACCGTATAGCGGCCAAAGCGCGACAGCGGGGCATAGCCGCCCTGCTGCAGATCCACGGCCGTCTCCAGGCGGCGGTTGATCAGCTGCATATAGCCAGCCAGGCGGTCGCGCGAGTCCGGGTCGGCCTTGGCATCCTGCTCCAGCGTATCCAGCAGCAGCTGTGCGGCGGCCTCCACGGAGGGCTGCGCCAGCACCGCATCGCGCATAGGCTCGTACTTCTCGCCCACTATGCGCAGCATGTCGGTGCGGGCCGTCATGTCGATGGAGCGATCGATGGCCGCGCGGGCCTCGCGGTACAGGCTGATCTGGTTGGCATCGGCTCCAAACTGCGCCTGCAGCTCCGCATCGGTCCAGACAATGCCGGCCTTGAGCATCTTGTTCTCAAAGCGCGCGTTGATGTTCTTTTCAAACTGGGCCACAGGCAGGCCCTGCCACATGGCCAGCACCTCAGATTTGATCTTGCCGTGCTTGAGCAGCATCGCCGCCTTGTTGTGGGCCGACAGATTCGCATAGCGCTTTTGCAGATCATCCACCAGGGTCGGCTTGCCGTTCTCGTCGCGCGCCCAGATCAGCGTACCCTCAAACAGCGGTCGGGCCACGGCCTTGTTGTCGGCGGCAGAGACAGGCTTTTTCTTGAGGTCGCCCAGAGACTCCACACGCGGCAGAATGCGCGGCGCCATGTCGGCCGCGTCATTGGCCAGCATGCTCACATCGTCGATGTTTTGCTGGGCCGATTCATAGACCGGCTTGAACGCTGGCGCGCGCTCGGCCAGGTGGCGCATGGTGCCCACGGACTTGTCCCAGAGCGATACCTTGCCCTCGTGGGTGAAAGTCTTGCTCAGCTGGTCAAGGGCGCTGTCCTTGAGGTCTGCGAAGCGCGAGCGGCTGAACATCGGCTCGTCTGCATCGCGCTGTTCCGTACCTTTGGATAGACTGGTGCTCTCCCCCGCAGAGCGGATGGAAGTCAGGTCTTGGCCATCGGCCTTGGCAGATGCGTCCACCCACTGAGCTGCGGGGGATTTTTCATTGGCGGACTGAGCAGATCCACCCCGCTCTCGCTCCAGCGGACTTTTGGTATCCAGCCTCAGCAGGCGGTTGAGTTCGCGTGCAACATCTTCCGTGGCCGCCTTGCCCTGCTGCACGCCATTTGTTAAAGTGGGGGCGTCTCCTGATGTCGTTGAGCCAGACCGTTCGGATGCCTTTTTGGCATCAACACTGGATACTCTCGGCTTCAGGAGATTTTCTTTGAGCGAAACACTATGCAGGTACATCCGTTGGGTGTTGTGGTCACGGCGAACCAGAACCGTCACGATGTTGTCCTTGCCTGAAATGCTCACCGGCGCGGATGTGTAAAAACTATCGGTATTGCCGGCAGTGGTTCGATACACCAGTGCACCACGCTCGATCACATCCTTGACTGCTGCAAAAGCCACCTTCTTGGCATCGTTGGCACCGCCGTGCGCTATCGAGCTTTTGGCAGAGCGCGCATCCAGAACCACCTCACCGAACTCCGGACTTATAGCTTTGCCTCCTTGCTGAGCAAAGAGCTCCGCAGCCCATTGCTCAATGGCGGCATATCCGCCTGATGGCGCGTTCTTCAGATCCAGGACCGCCACCGGCGCGCCCTGCAGCAGCAGAGCTTTTTCCATGTCGGTTTGCGGTTCTGCACGGGAGCCACGGCTGAACGAGGCCACTCCACTCCCAGCCCCTACTGAACCGCCGTTCTCCACCCATGCCCGCGCCGGCAAGATGAAGTTGCGAATCAGCTCAGCATCCGTCAGCGCCAGCGACTTGAAGCCCGGCACGTTGGTGCGCAACCAGGTGCGGATTGCAGCCACGGCACGGCGCACAAAGCCCAACTCGGGCGTGTTCTGCGCCATCTCAGCCAGCACCTCCTCGGCAGCCGTGCGGCGGTCCAGGCGATTGACGCGGCGCAGACCATACTCCTCGATCTTTGCATCCACATCTGCCTTGCGCATGGTGGCCACCTGATTCAGGATCAGGCCCAGGTCCTTGCCGAACAAGCCGCGCAGGCCGTGGTGGCCCAAGGCCTCATGGAATAGCACGCGCGCTGCATCGTTGGGCGTCTTGAGCTTGGACGCCATCAAATACACCTTGCCCTGGTAATAGAAGCCCTCCGGAGCGCCCCGGGCGCCGCCGCTGCGCTGCTTGAGGTCAGCACGCCGCGCGCTCTCGGGCACCACCGCGTCCTGCATATCAAAGGCCACGATCACCTCGGGCCCGTTGGCCCAGGCCTGCCGAATGGCATCGGCCGTGCCCTTGACCGCGCGCACCGCCTCGGCACGGGCCGCCGGCGAATAGCTGGGGCGTACATTCACTGCGGGGGCTGCAGCTGCAGCGGCACTGGCTGACTGTCCCTCATTCATGGCTTGGAGAAAGCCTGCCACATCAAAGTCTTCCCCTTTGGCCGTGCCTGCAGCATCGCGCCGAAATGCTGGCTTTTCTGTACGGGCTGCAGCCGCCTCGCGCATCCTTTCAGGCACGCTCTTGGGCTTCGCTGCTGGGGCTGCAGCGGCCACGCTGGCGGCCTCCCTGGCAGCCTTGGCCTCCTTCATGCGCTCCGGCACCGACTTGGGCGTAGTCACAGGTTCCGGCGACGGGGCTGCTGCAGCTTCCGTGTTGGCGCTGGGCGAAGCCTTCACCGCAGCCAGCGCCTGCTCCACCGGTGCATCCAGCACGATGGCCTTGACCTGCTTGCCTTCATCGGCTGCCGCGACTGCCTGGTGGTGGCCGTCGATGATGTGGCCATCGCTCGACACGATCACTGCGCGATCGCCGGTGGCGCTCTTGGCGGCCTCCACCTTGGACGGAGAGTATTCAGCCTGGGTCGGCTTGAGCTGGGCCGCGTCCACGGTCGTGGTTTCATGGGCAATCCCCTGTGCATTCACGTGCTTGACCAGTCCGCCATGGTTGGCCGTGGGCACCTGGGGCATCTCAGCGCGTGGAATGCCCAGCGTGCCAGTCTCTGCCGCGAACTGCTTTTCATCGCCCACGGGCTGCGCGGCAGGCTTCGCCGGGGCCTCTCCGGAGACAGCAGAAGGCGCTGCATTTGCTACGCTTTCTGCAGCGTCTGGCGCTTTACTGGCAGGCGCTACAAGCGGCTGCACCAGCGAATCCATCAGCTTGTTGCGGATCTTCTCGCCAATATCCGGCCATGCCCGCGTGTGCAGGTTCTTGCGTGCAATGGGGTTCAGGCCTGGCGCGGTGGCCGTCACGGCCTGGCGCTCTACCGTGGTCATGCGTGTCCAGCGTTCGCTGGCATCAAGCTGTCGCTGGCGCTGGGCTTCACGGTCGGCATTGCCTTCGCGCGCGATCTGGGCGGCCTTGCCTACGGCCGCTGTTGCCGCGCCGGCCGCTTCCGAGACTTGCGCTTGAGCTTTCGCAAGGCTCGCGCTCTGGTCTTGCGCTCCAGGGTTCGCAGTTGGGGTGGTGCCATTGCCTACCCCTTGGCCTGCATCTTGGCCAGCTTGCGCTGCTCCTGCTTGCGCAGGTTGCGCGCCGCCTTGCTGGGTTTGATCGGCTTGAGAGACATTGCCATTTGCTCCTGATTCAATAGCTGTCAGCGGTTTTTGCGCAAGCGCTTGGAGTGCTTTTTCAAATTTCTTGGTGCGCTTGTGGTTGGGTCCGTAATGGGCGATGGCCTGCTGCAGCTCCTGCTCGCTCATGTCAGGGACCTGCTTGGCCAGGATCTGGTTGATGCCGGTCAGCTGCACGGGTGCGGGCGCGCCGGCAGTCGAAGCGCCGCGCCCCTGACCACCGGCGGCCTGCAGCTCCAGTCGGGTGAGCTGGGTCTGCAGCGCATTGCGCTGGGCAGCCCTATTGCCGTCCCAGCCCTGGGCCGACCCCTGCTGCTGCATAAAGGCAATGCGATCCTTGAGCTCGTCCATCTGGGCCTGCAGCGATACCTCGCCGGTATCCGGATCCACGCCGGCAGGCACCTGGGGTGCGGCCTGCTGCTGCTCAGCCACTGGCGAGGCCTGGGGCTGCAGCACAGGGGAAGCGCCAGAATCCACAGCCATGGCGGCAGCCTTGGAAAGTGCGCCCGCGCTCGGATCCAGGCCCATGGCCTGAGAAGGTGTCAGCTCTGGCGCGGCCGTCGCGGCAGGTTGCTGGCCAGCAGCACCCAGCTCCGTGCCCCACTCCGGGGCAGGAAAGTCGCGCGTGAAGTCGATTTCATTGCCTTGCGCCTCGGGGGCCGCGCCAGGCAGGGTTTCATAATCCAGATTTGGAGCATTGGCTGGGGATGCCGGCGCTGTGCCGGGCTCCATCTCGGCAGCCGCGCCGGCCGAGGTTGTCCACGCGGCAGGCTGCAAGGCACCGGCGGCCTGATCTTGGCCGGGGATCGCGCCTGGGGCATTGGCTGCAGCGTTCCTGGCATTCGCCGCTGCATCATCGATCTGCTTGTCCTTGAAGCCACGATAGCCAGCCGCGCCAGCACCCATGGTGCCTCCCGACAGGATACCCATCACGATGGCGTCGTCCAGGCCTTCGCTCCAAGACTTGCCCAGTGCCTCGTTCTGCAGGATCTGCTCGGACACAGACTGGGGCAGCTCTTCCAGCACGCCCTCGGTAATCGCGCCCTCGCCCATCTGGCGCAGGATGCTCTTCTGTGCAGGCTGGGCCAGAGGATTGACGGCTGCGGCTGTGGCGCGCTCTGCGGCATGCTTGGCCATGCCTTTGGTGCCCTGGGCCAGCATCATGTCGGCATCGCCAATGCCCAGACGGTTGGCAACCTTATTGCCGGCAAAGCCCAGCGCACCGGTAGCCAGGCCAGTGCCAGCGGCCAGGGCCGCCTGCTTGGCGGTCAGCTCACCGTCTGCTGTCTCCTGACGGATCTGCTCTGCGGCCGAGCCAGCGCCCACCACACCCTCGCCAGCAGCGCCAGCGATGGCAGCGCCCTTGGCCCCCATCTGCCCAAGGCGTGTAGCAGCCATGGCGCCGCGCCCGATGGCACCGCCTGCGCCCATCGCCCCCAGTGATTCACCCACCGCCATAGCGATCAGCGAGGGATTTGAGAGTGCAACAGCAGCCTTTCCGGCGACACCATCTGCATTCTGGAATTCAGCCTTCTGGGCCTTGGTCATAACAGAGTGCCAGCCCTCGGCAATCTCGCGAGCTTCCTTGAACCGGACGCCAGCGCCCTCCAGCGCCTTGCCGGCTTTGCCACCCGACACAAGGTCTGCAACGCCAACTGCCGCCTCCGGCACAGCCAGCGCGGCCTTGACAGTTGTGGCGGCTACGTCCTGGGCTATGCCTTTTATGCCACGAGAGGCAGGAGGTGCAGGCTCTGACCCAAATGCATCCTCATAGGAAAATTTACCAGCCTGCTTTGATGGGGGGCTGCTATCGGCGGGCGCCTGTCCGTAGGCATCTTCATAGGAGAAAGTGCTTTTGCTCATCCCCCAATGACACCTCACTCCAAGCCGAAGTGTCGAACCCTAGTCGGTGGACATCAGGCCATAACGAATCATGAGGTCAAATGTGGAAAAGCCCCACACTAGTGGGGCCTGCCATGTTGGTGTGCGATCTCAAAAAAGGTCACCAACCTCCAAGATGCGAAAGTTAGAGTGATTTAGGAGCCGCGTCGTTCGTCCTTTGATATGAATATCACCACGGCACTCTATCCACTTTCGCTTATCGTGAGCGGTTACAGCCTCATGGTATTCCTTCGCATCTAACTCGATGTTCACACTACGAGTCGAATCATTAACTGACGCTTCGATCGCAACTTTCCCAACATTGGATCCATTGTCACGATGCAACTTCCTGACGAAACCTATGATTGTCTGGTTGCGAAGGACATAGTCATCTCTGTAGTAATTCGCAGCGACTTTCAGAGTTTGAACATCCTCTGAAACAAATGAATAGACCTTGGTCACTCCATCGAACCACGGGCCAGATGCCCCACTAATGCGAATTTCAAAATCTCGCTTCTGCCCCTCTCCACTGAATCCCATCAATGCATCGCACAGGTTAGCACTCGCACCTGAAGCGACTGCTTTGTCAAAGGCAGCCACATCACCAGTTTGATCATATTGGCCGCCCGCTGTTCTTAAGGCGTCTAAGCCATGAGCCAAGCTCAGCGCTACCCCCTCTACTGGTTCCGCTCCTTGAATTGAGTCCTGTCGAGGAGGATCCTGCTGCGGCACTAGGACATTGACCACGTAGCTGCCCACTTGTGTTTGCCCGAGTAGCAGTGAATCAATGTAGCTAGCAGCTTCCTTGGGAGGTTTTCCAGCGAATTGCTTACGCTTCGCAAACATAGCCATGGCTGCCGACATGAGCATTTCTTTAGCTTTCGAGACAAGCAAGACTCCATCGCTGATCGGGATGGCGCCACCTTTAGTGTCTGCGCCGATCACTCGTATAGAGACGATGCTGGAAAACAGATCCAAAATTTCGCTCGTAATGTCCTCAATCGATCTCTTCTCAAATCTAGCTATCGATTCGACAACGTCGCGCATGCGCTCTGCATAGTCCTTGAGGTCCACAGAGGTCGGCAGAAGCACCTCGGCATCCATGACCTCAGCCCGATGCCATACGGAAGCGACATCACGAATTTTTCCATCAAGAGACCATCCATTTTTTTGCAGGTAGGTCTCAAGCTGCTTAATAGTCACGCTCTCAAACGAACGATGTGTACGACTTGTCATAAGCCCTCCAGCCTGCTGGCTGCATCCATCATCTGCCGCAACACATCCGTTGTGAGCTTTTGACGCAGAGGTACATCGACAGTGATGGTTGAGCTATTTTCCGTGGCTGGGGCATCCCGAAGCGATACCCAGTAACAGCAATTGTTCAAAGCCATGTGCTTTTTGCGGTGCGAAATCCACTGATCTGTAACGTTCGGAACAATCAGCACGGCAAGATACCGAGGAACAGCGACGTTCTTCCCACGCAAATCATCGTAATTTTTCCTTGACAAAGGAAACTTGATCACTCCCTTGTTGATTAAATTCTGTGAGGTGCACTTCATCTGCAATTGAATTGCAGGATTTCGGACAAGCGTGCCCACATAACCTTTGGTCTGAAAAGTTACATCAACGCTATCGTCGTCAACCCTAAACTCGCCTCGATTCAGCCCTGCCTGCGCCGCAAGCGCGCACAGATAAGCATGCTGGAATTCCTCTTTCTGCTTATTCGGATCCATCCACATCTCCTGTAACCACATGCTACAAGAATCAATGGAGCCAAATACTGTACATATATACAGTTATACAGCAACTCTTGAAAGTTCGATGGCGTTACACCCATAATTTTCGATCGTGGAGACTCGGAAATGGGCTAAAGGTATGGCAAACGCTGCTACCTAGTGTGGTAGTTGGCTCTGCTACAGTTCCCTTGCAGGAGGGAACATGCAAAAGAGGATGAGAGCGATGCTAGGTGGCGCACTGCTGGCGCTGGTCGCCGCGCAGGCCCAGGCAGCCAACTACGCCACCTGCATCCTGGACAAGGCCCCTGGCGCAGTAAACGACATTGCGGCCCAAGCAGTACACCAGGTTTGTCTAAAGGCAAACCCAGGTGCCATTCAGGCAGTCCAGCAAGGTTCAGGTCGCGGCCTCATGGGCTACAACTCTGGCGCCGAGTGTGTCGTAGCTAAGGCCAAGGACACTCGAAGCAACCAGGCTGCAGCCATGATCGGAGTCGCCTGCAGGAAGCTGTATGACAAGCCCACCTTCACATATGAAGAGGCCTACGGCTCAGGACGCTAGCCAACCAACTCAAACTCCGATCCATTCCAGCGCGCTTGTCCGCGTGGAGTTTGATAGACCTGACCAGCTTTCAGCGAGTCCTTGGCGGGGACCGGCGGTTTACCGCCAACTCCACCCACCTCCTGCACATCTCCAGTACGGCTGTTGTAGCGAATGACAGACCCTGCAGTTGTGGAGCCGTCCAAGTTCTTGGTTGCAGGCGTGACTTGCACCTTCCAATCAGCTTCATCCTTGCCTGAATAAGCGCGCATCTGGTTTGCAAGCGCGGCCTGCTCTTCGGGAGTCTTGGCATTGATGTATGCCTCCTGCAACTGCCCCAAGCGCTCGGCTGCGCGAATCTGTGGCGCGCGCAGGCGTTCGTCGCTGTTGATGCGCTGAGCATCGAGCTGGTTGCGCCGCTGATCGATATCCAGGCGGCGCAGTCCCAAGCCCAACTGCCCCTGCGCACGGCGATCAGCACCCGCCTCAGCCATGGCCGCGCGGTGCAGGCCTGCATTGACTTCATTGGTGCGCAGTTGCATATCGGGCACTTTGCCCTGAGCCGCCAGGTCGGCGCGACTCGCATCCAGGAAGTTCTGGGCTGCAGGATTGTTGGCCGCGCCTCTTCCGCCCCAGCGCTGAGTGTTCATGATGGAGCTGGCTGAGGTTTCCAGATTCTTAAGGCGCTGGCGCGCTGCCCAGTCATTGCCACTATGCGCAACGGCAGGCGCGCGCAGGCCAAAGCCACCCTCATCCGATGGACCACCAGCGCCCCCCGTGGCTGCATTGGAAGCTGCAAGGTTGTCAGCAGCAGCCAAATTCCGCGCATTTGGCTTGCCAGTGAATCCAGCCGGGAAGCCCATACCGCCTGCTTGGTCACTGTACTGGCCGCGCCCATGGCTGTACACGCCCTCCATCACCTGGTTGCTCGGGGTTTCCGCCGCTGAGCCTGTCGGAGTTGTAGATGCACTCTGGCTTGCAGGCGCCGGATTGGAGGAACCACGGCCAGCGCCGGCGGAAAAAGTCGCAGGAGGAGAGGCTGCCACGGCTGCTGCAGCCGCCGGCGAAGCACCACCATAGAGCCCAGCACCAATGGCTGGAACTGCATTTGCCGCGCGGCCAGCGCTATTCAGTGCAGTGGATGCCGCGTTGAGGCCGCGGCTGATTGCGCCGCCAGTCGATGCAACACGGCCAACACCGCCCAGCCCGGGCAGGGAAGCCACGGCATTGCCAATATTTCGCCCCGCTTCGGTATTGCTCCAAGAGTCCTGCGATCCATCAGCAGCGGGTGCCTTGGGCCCGCCGGTTGGGATCTGAGCCAAAGCATCAGCGCGCTGACCGTCCGTCATGCCGGCTGGCGCTGGTGTTGGACTGGCCGCTGGCGCGCTGGGTGGCGCGCTGCTGAATCCGCTGTTACCCGGCAGGCGGTTGCCTGGGAAGGTATTGCTGGGGCTCGGAGCCGCGCTCAGCTTCAGGCCCAGTCCGGGCAGCTGATCCTCTGGCGCGCCGCCGTTGGCAAAGAACACCTCTGGCTTGAGCCCCAGTTGTGGCGCGGCCTTGGATTGCGCGCCGCTGGCGCGGGGTGCATTCAGACCGTATGCAGCCACAGGCGTATGCGTGGCATCCACTACACCCTGAAGTGCTTGCTTACCGCCCATGGCATGCACAGTATCGGGCGGCAGTACGAATTCGCCCGGCTTGAACATGCCAGGAATGCTGTCGGGCGCCTGGTTCTGGGCTTGGGCTCTGGCTTTGTCCAGCTTCGCGCTCTTGTCTGTGGGGATAGGTTTGGACAGTCCGAACATGCGGCACCTTAAAAGATGTAGGTCGCGTTGACCTGGGGAACATCGTGGCGAGTGGCGCGGCGCAGGTCTGCATCGGGCCGCGCGCCAAAGTAGCCGGTAAAGGCCGCCTCGGCCGTGGCCGCGCGCTGCGGGTCAAACCCGTCGCTATCGGGCTGGCTGAAAGCCCGGTGCAGCGCCCAATACACCAGATGCTGGTGGCTGGCCGCGTGGATTTCCGGCTTGTCGGTATCGTTGGCCAGGGGTTTGAGCGGCAGGCGGTAAGCCTCCAGCGTCAGCACCCCAGCCTCGCGCGGCGTGGGCACCAGGCGCAGCGCGCCCTCGGTCTGGATGGCATACATCGCATCGCAATCCAGGCGCACACGCCAGTCGGGGTGGTGTCGATCCAGCCATTCGCGCGTCACCAGATCCACGGCCTTGCCACGATGGGCCGCCGCGCTCGTCTGCCAGTGCAGATGCGCGATTTCATAAACCTTGGCGTGGAGCTGATACGAAGCCTGACCCGCGTTCACCGCAATGGTGGTCACCGCCGGCGTGCTGTCATCGAGCAGCAGACGGCCGCGCACGGCTGCCTCGTCCTGCGCTTCATTGAGCCAGCGCGTTACAGCGTCGTCTTCCCACAGATAGGGCTCCAGCTTGTCGGTGGCGTCCTCGCGGAAAGAGGCAATCAGGTCCTCGAGGTTCATCAGCGCACCCCGAACTGGTGAATCAGGCCGTTGACCGTAATACGCATTTCGTCCACCTTGGCCTTGGCATCAAAGGCGTGGTCGTACTTCTTGGCGTACTCGGTAAGCGCTGTTTTGTTCATGCCTTGCACGGTGATCAACATGGCTTCGCGCTGGTCGTCCACTTCCTTGGCCTTGTCGTCCAGCGCTTGCTGCTCGAGCGCTGCAATCTCTTGCTCAGTGAGCTCAGGCTTCTGCGCATTGGATGGGTCGCTGCTTTGATCTGCAGTCAGCATCGCGCCCAGTTCCAGGCCTTCTGTGCCGGTCTGCTCCTGGCTCAGTTGCTGCTGTTCAGCAGCCGCGGGCTTGAGGTCTGCAGTGCGCTTGAACTCCACAAACTTGAGCAGCGGCTTGGCAATGGCTTCGCTCACCAGGCGCTCCTCTTCGGGTTGCCAGATGTGGCCCGTAGCGCGGTCACGGTAGATTTTTCGGCCGATATAGGTAATGCGTACAAAGTTCATGATGCTGGGGAGTGTTCAGATGGACGAATACGGGCGCTACCCAAAGGCAGGCCCGCATCCTGGGAGCGCTCTTTACAGGGCGCCGGTGGAGATGGCCTGCACCACCACATCGACGCGGGCGGCCTTGGCATTGGCCGCGCCCGAGGTGGTCAGCACCAGATAGGCATCCTTGGGCAGGGTCACGGGCGCCTTAGTGGATGTATTGCGCAGGCGCGCGGCGGCGGCCAGATCCAAAGCCGCGCCAAAGTAGGTAGCATCCTGGGGCGTCTTGGCGTCGTCCACAGCATCGACGTATTCAAAGCCCAGGTCGCCCTTGACGGTGGCGGTCAGGCCTACAGAGACAATGGCAGCGGAGTCCACCAGCGTGGAGCCAGCAGGCAGCACGCCCAGACGCACCTTGTCGCCGGCGGCCAAAGGCACATTGGAGTCAGCGTCCAGCGCGCCGCCGTTGGCGCCTGTCTTCAGGATGAAATGCAGGACATTGAGGTTGCCCCAGGGTGTCGCACCGAGTTGGTTGCGGTGCTTTTGAGAGTTGGTCACGGTGGCCATGGTCGGCTCCTAGATTGAAACGAGAGGAATCACTCCATCCAGTCAGGCAAGGCGCCGCACCATGGCCGCGCCCTGCTCTGCCGGATTACTGGCGCGCGCCGATGATGGGCACTGCGGTATCGAGGGCGATCACACCGTGGTCGGTGTAATGCTTGGTGCCATTGCCTTGGTCAACGGCCCAGCGCACCTTGGATGTGCCTTGGATGGCGCCAATCAGCAGCTCCATCTTGTCGTCGTGGTCGAATTCCTTCTCCTTCCAGAAGAAGGGCATGCCACCATGGCGGCTGGAAGCAAACGCTTGCGCCAGAGCCTGGCCGCCCAGCAGCAGCGCGCGATCCACGGCATGGGTCGTGCCGAAGCTGGCCGGCACGATGCAGGAGCTTTCCTGATCGCTGGTGTGGCTGGCGCAGTACTTGATGGTGTCGCCGGCATAGAAGCGGATGGGGCGCGGCTGCTTGCAGATCAGAATGCCGTTCCACAGACCCACTTCGCCCAGGAACAGAGGATGACGCTCGGCCTGGCTGGCGCGGGTCAGTGCGTTGGCCTGGAATGCGCGGAAATCCTTGTCCTGCGAGAACTGGTGATATTGAGCGGGGCTCACCATCAGCATGCGCAGAGGGGAATCGTCGGCGGCATGGTCGCCTGGCAGACGGATCGCAGGGGGCGGCAGCGCGATGGACTCCACCAGCGTGCGGCAGGCATCCACAATCGTCATAGTCAGCGCATCGGTGGATGCGATATCCATTTCGCCGGCATTGACCGCGAAGCCCTTGATCGCATCGCCATCGGCCACATAGTGGCGGTTCTTGGTGGGAGCCAGCACGGGGTTGACCGCAATCGCTTCAAAGTCCGCGTGCTCTTCGGTGGGAATGGCCCACTCGATGTTGTTGTGGAAGCCGCGCGCGCCGGCCAGGTGCATCAGCGATCCCTGGTCCTGGTAGCGATCCATCAGGCCTTGGGCGATGGGACGGCCAATCTTGCGAAACTCGACGGGCGAGCGCAGGTCGGTCATGGTGTCGCCCACATCCACGGGGAAACGCGCCTGGTTGACACGCACGCGGGCCTTGTCCAGCGACACGCCCGTGCCCTTGCCCTCGGCCATGCGGGCACCCATGATGGGGTACGCGCCTACGGGCTGCACAAAGTGGAATTCCACCTCATCGCCCTTGCCGCGCGACAGGTCAACGGTACGCACAATGGGCATATCGTTGGTGGTCTGCTTGCGCAGCGTTGCAGCTGCCGAGCCCTCGCCCTTGGGCATGGTGCCCACCATCTGGTTGAGCTTGGAGTTGCGCTGCATGGACTGCGCGAACAGTCCGGCAGCTTGTACGAACTGCGCATTGGACGAACCTGCGCCTACACTGGTCTTGGACATATCAAGTCCTCCTGCTATGGGACAAGGGCGCTCTCATCACGAGATGGCCCGGGAAATGGTTTGTGGCGGGCCTGACGGCTACACCACGCTATTCATCAGACTGGTCTGGCGGTCGCGGGGCAGGCTGCTCACGTACTCCAACAGAGCGGCCGGATCGCTGGCCAGCGCAACTGCGCGTTCTGCCTCCGTGCCTGCGGGTGCCGCTCCGGGCAGACTCGACAGGCTCACGGGGGGCTCGGTCTTGGCGTTGGCCAGGGCCTTGGCCACTGCTTCGGCCGTGGGATCACCAGCCGCCGTGCCGGCCGTGCCCGCATGGAACTTCTTGAACTGGCCGAGCAGGTCAATCACATCCTGGGCGGTACCCGCTTGCAGGGTGCGGTCGATGGCTGCCTGCATGTATCCAGGCTGACCAGACTTCCAGCTGGCGAACTCCTTGGATTCAGCAACTTCAAAGGCATCTTTGTGTGCGTCCAGAATCTTCTGGGCGTGCACCTGCTCTGCCGTCACGGCCTGCTCACGGGCTTGCGCCTCGCGTTGGGGTGCCAATGCAGCCTCCACTCGCGCGGCGACTTGATCAGCAACCAGCTTGTTAATGCCGGCTGCAATGTCTTCTTCGGAAAAGCTCCCGAACAGAGAGGCGTCAGCGCCACCGTCCACCAGGCTCTTGGCCGCTGCTAGGTTCTGGTCGGCCTGGGTCGGTGCCTTCCCGGCATCCGCACGGGCTTGGGCTTCGGCCTGGGCATGCTGCAGATTGGCAGCCTGTGCGGCCGTCATCTGCTCCAGCTGGGCGCGCAGTTGGTCGCGCTCGGCAATAGCCGAGTCGCGCGCGGTGCGTGCCTCTGTCAGCTTTTCATAGGGGATGGTGTAGCCACCGGACTTGCTTGCAATGGGCGCGCCCTCGTGCTCTTCCTGAGCCGATGCGTTTGCGGCAGTGCCTGCTGTGGTGGCTGTGTTGGCGGCTTCAGCGCCGGCGGCAGCTTCAGTAGCGGCCTGGGTGCTCTCGGCGTTTGCCGGGGCGGCCGTGCCTTGGGTTGCAGAAACGCCAGAAGACCCGGAAGCATCCGCATCCAGATCCAATTCGCCTGCAAAGGCTGCTGCCAAGAGTTTTTGAGCTTCGTTCACTCTGCTGTGCTCCGTTCCCAGCTATCCGGCTGGGCCTGTTGGTGGGGCACACCGATTCGAGGATCAGGCCAGGGCCGAAGCCCTGACCATCACACTCTCCAGCGGTGGGAATGGGCCGACTCATCACGAGTGGGCTGTATCTCTTCGCTTTCGCGCTTCGATGGAATGAAGTGTCTCCGGTCGTCGCGCGGCGGTCTAACTCTAGTGGGGTACAGCCGCTAAACCAGGTTGTCGCCCGTGCGCGGAGTCTCTATTCCCTGCATGCCGGTACCGGCCTCCTGGGGCACTGGTGGGTATGCAGGGCTGGTGTTCTCCCGCACCTCCGGCGGCGCGCCGGCTTCGGTACCAACACCTGCTGCAGCCGCGCCCGCGCCTTCCGGTCCTTGACCCTGGATGTAAGGGCTCTTGATGTTCATGGCTGCCGTTTGGCTGGCTGTGGGGAAATTCGGGTCGTCGCCGCCAGGGTTCGGTGCCTGGTAGCCGGCTCCCTTCATGATTTCGTCCGCGATGGGCGCAATCATCGGCATCTGGGCCACCTGGGCGCCGCCCTGCATGGCGCTGTACGCCGCCTGCACGCCGACCTGCACTTGCTGGGCCGCCAGCAGCTTCTCGCGCGCCGCCACTTCGCGCTCGCGCAGGTCCAGCTCTCGCATCTTGAGGTCGCGTTGCAGCTCCTGCTCGATCTGCTTGCGCAGTTGCTCGGGGTCGGTCTGCTGGGTCGCGTTCTTGATGACCGTGATGATTTCTTCCTTGCGTGGCAAGTCCATCAGATCCAGCATGAACGGCATCACCACCTGCTGCATCTGAGGCGGCAAGGCCTTGACGGCTTCGGACAAGGCCGCAAGCTGCTGAGCGCGGAAGCTCGATGACGATGGCACATCCGACAAGGCCACTTTGAGGCGCGTGCGCTGCACATCATTGGACAGATAGCGCAGCCCGCCCTCTTCCACGGTTTCATTGAGCACCACGGTGCGGGGCGGATTGATAGTGTCGCCCTCGATCACGATCACCTCGCGCTCCTCGCCCAGGTCCTCGATCTCCAGTGCCAGGATCAGCTCGCCCACCATGGCGCGCCCTTCCTTGAAGTTGTCCATCAGGTCGGCAATGCTGATCTGCGACTGCTCTACCTGGGTCTGCTCCTGCACGCCACTGGTCGCATTGCCCTTCTGCCCCTGGAAAGCTGCGGTGATGGATCCGACACGCTGCAGCGCCGCGCGGCTGTCGGCCATCATCTGCAACTGCTGATTGTTGAGCTGAAAGTCGCGCTTGACCTCAAAGCGCGCGCCTGTCTGGGACATGGCTGTGGGGTCCAGCACAATATCCGCGTCCGGTCGGGCAATCTGGCGCCGGAATTGCTCATCCGACATAGCCACCGCGCCCTTGGTACGCTCGGTCCGGGTGCTGGCCATGCCCCAACGCAGCTTGGCAATGGAGCTATTGAGGTTGTCCTGCGGAAAGATCATGTCGCGCACCAGGCCGAACGGCACGCGCGTCATGTCCTCGCGGTAGCCCCAGAACGGCACATATGGGAAATGCGGGTGCGGATAGGGGCTGGCGCTGTCATGCAGCATGTGCGGCCCCATCCAATAAGAGCGGCGCATGCGTGCAACGGTGGCGCGCTCCAGCTTGCCCTGGCCGCCAGCCACCGCGGCCTGATGGGCTGGGTTTGTCACATCAAACTCGACCACCCTGCCGCCGCGCATCTTGAGCAGCACGACATTGACCCAGCGCCGGTACCAGAGCTCGCCCAGGCACACCTCGTCCGACTCATGGCGGTACCAGGCCTGCTCGCGCGTGGTCCAGGCGCGATTGGCATCGGCAGCCGAGAGCAACCCGGTCGATACGCCACCTTCGGTCACATAGCCACCGTATCCGCCCAGGCCACTGACGGTCTGCGCCTGCATGATCAGCTGCGCCATGTTCTCAAACGCGCGCGCAGTTCGCTCCTTGCTGATGAAGCGCTCGCGCAGCAGCCAGCGCGCATCGGATAGATCCTTTTCAGAGGCGCGCATATCCCAATGGATTTCATTGCGGTGGATGTAGTGGCAGCGGGTCTTGTACTCGAGCGGGTTGCTGCTGCGCGCCACCTCTACCCAGCCCAGGCCCACGGCCGCCTGCGGCTTGAAGGCCTCGCTCATGGCCGCATCCGCCTTGGAAAAGCGCTCGGCCTGGTTGAGCCGGTAGTTCAGCGCGTCGGCCACATCCTTGCCTGTGGGGTCGCCGTCCGGGGTCACTCGCCAATCTGTGCGCGTCTTAGCCTCAAACCCGCAGATAGCCGCAATGGCCGGGCCAATCACGTTCTCTTTGGCCGGCGGCACGCCCGTCGCCTGCAGGCGCTTGAGCAGTTCGGTGCTCAGCTGGTTGCCATCGGCATAGTCGGCCTCCTTGTCGGCTGCCGCGCGCCAGGGTGGCTGATCAATGCATTCCTGCACGATCTTGGCGTATTCCAGCACGGTCATGGGCTCTCCCAGATCCGCGTTTTGAGGGGGCTTGATGTATTGCATGGTTGCTCTCACGCGCGCCAATCGGGCGCTTCAGGTTCTTCGTAGCTGGAATGACTGGAGCCGTAGCTGTCATCGCTCGGGATGTACAGCCCGGTTTCCTTCGCCTGGGCCCACTGCCGGTGCGCGTCCGCGCCTTCGGTGCATCCGTTGCCCTTGTCTGGCTCATTGATGAACTTGGCCAAGGCAGTGCTGTATTTCTTCTTGTAGCCGCGCAGGCGCTCGACCCCAAAGGCGCAGCGCTCCTTGTCGTACCAGGCGCCCTTCATGTGCTTGCGCAGGGTGTTGATGCCGGTCTGCAGCTCTGTGATGCGCGGCACGATGACAAAGCTCTGGCCCGGCATCAGCGCCTGCAGCTGCTCTTGGGTGGACTTGTTGTAGTCGCCCAGACGCTTGTGCGCCGCGTCGTGTGGCAGGTAGTGCTTGCCGAAGACATAGCCCAGACCCTGCAGGTGGCGCACGTAGTGGCGCAGATCCTCGTCGTGCTCTTCGTAGTAGTCGATGAACCGATCTTCGCCGCGCAGGGACTGGGCAAACCAGATAGCGCAGCCATCGCTCGCCCCAATGTCCCAGAAGGTGTACACGGGCAAATCCAGCACTGGCACCTTGCAGATGCCGCCGCGCTTGGTGACAACCTGCAGCACCTTGGTGAGATAGTGCCCTTCGGTGGACTGCTGGAATGCTTCGGCTGGAGTGCTGGGGTACTCCTGCCACATGCGTTCTTCGCGCCCTGCAAAGTCGGCGGCCTGGGTGGCCACGTACCAGGCGCGCTGGTCCAGGTCGATGGAGCAACCGGCCTCTTGCTCGATGCGCTCAAAGTATTCATGCTGCTCTGGCGTGATTTCCACCAGGGAGCTGTCCATGCGGTAGTTCGGCTCTTGCCACCAGGCATAGAAGTGGAAACGGTAGTCGCGCACGGTCAACTTGACATGCGTGTAATGCAGCGTTTCGGCGCGGCTCGATAGCTCGTAGAACTCGCCGTTGGCACCCTCTGCAGTGCTCTCGATCACCAGAATGCCGTTAGTAGGCACTGCCGGGATGGAGCCTGTCATCACTTCCTTGGCTTTCTCGGGATACTTCGCGCAGATCTTGCCGAACTCCGAGATATGCAGGCGGTGGATGGTGCCCGATCGCATGGATGTAGCCACACGCACCGAGCTATTGTTGTGCGCGAAAAGCAGCTCCGTCGCGCTGTCGCGCTTCAGAGGAAAGCGCTCGCGGATCTCATCGGGCAGGTTGTTGTACGCATAGCGCACCTTGTCCCGAAAGATCACCTCAGCGGCTTCTCGGTCCTGGGCAATGATGCCGCAGCGCTGGTCAGCGTTGAAAAGCGCATGGTCCAGCCAGAGGATGGCGATCAGGGTTGTGAAACCCAGCTGGCGCGCCTTGAGAATGATGTTGCGATGCCAAAGCCGCTTCAGGAAGCGCTTCTGGGCGCGATTGGGCTTGAAGGGGACCGAGTAAGCATCATCGTCCCCATCGCCCTTGATCATGATCTTGTAGAGGCACCCCGAAAAGATGCGCCACTCAGGATCAGCCAGGCAGCGCTCCAGCTCCTCCGGGTTGTTCGGGATCTGATTCAGGGGGGTCGTGTGCACCAGGCCGGCCATGGTCAATCGTCCTCGTCATCCTGCGCGGACGGATTGGGATTGACTGGCAAGGCCGAAGACCCAGGGGGCTGAGCTGGGCGCTCCGGATCCTCTGCAATCGGTGTGAAGCCGTTATTGCTGCTTGATGCCACGCGCATCAGCAAGGCCTTGAGCGGATCGGTCTTCTGCTCGTTGTCGCGCTCGTACAGGCCAAGGTGCTTGAAGAGCTTCTCCATGGCCGCGGCCTTGTCATGCACCTGAATCTCTATGCCGTGCTTGCCGTGCTTGGCGCCGGCATACAGGGACAACGCTGCAGGGGACAGCGTTCTGGTGTCCTTGAGCACCACACGGCTTTGGCCGTCACCAAAGCACTCGGGGCAGGTTGGGTGCGGCGGCTTGAGAGGGGTGTAGCCAATGCCGCCTTGGTGCTCGAAGGCCTCTAGGTCATTGCCAGAAGAAACCCACTGCTCAACGTCATAGTTCATCTCTGCCACGGTGCGTTGCCACTTGTGGCCCTCGCCATGACAGTGGCGGCAGCAGCCGATCTTGACCTCCACCAGCTCACGGGCGTCTGCCGTGGCGATGTGCCAGGCTTCTGTGACTACTCTGTCTGCGCTGATCTGGGTGCGCTTCTGTTGCTCTTGCCGTGCTATCGAAATTGCAGCTTGAACACTAACATTTACCAACAGGCGACCTGCTTGCTCGTTGGCAGTGGCCTTGCTGTAGCCCGCACGGATGGCTGCCTGGGTCGCATTGCAATCGACCAAATACTCATCGACAAAGCGCTGCTGCTTGACAGTCAGACGGCTGTGGTGCGCGTCCCGCATGGGCGCGGCTTTGCCTGCTGGCTTCCTCTTGCCTGCAGGCTGCTTGGGGGACTTCGATTTTTTAGGGGGTTCTCCGGGCCTCTTACCCGCTGGAATGGGTGCCATGCCCGGAATGCTGCGGGGCATGGCTTTGGGTGTCGAACCCTAGCCGGGTGACTTTCTTCTTTCCTCGACCGCTCGCACCGAGGCAGCCTGATGGGCGAGTGTTAGGACCCGCTCCTTGCGGCAGGAATAAAGCTCTCGCGCTTGATACCCGCCAAGGCGTTCAGCACCTCAAGCAATTCAGTGACAACACGCATGAGCTCTTTGACACGTTTTTCATAGTTCAGCATCGATCCAGGAATGCTGCTTTTCAACTTACTCTCCGTAAGTAGCAGAGATGCCAGCAACTGTGACTCCTCTTGAACCTTGGTCATCAATCTGGTTTCAGCTTCAGGGAACAAGGTTCCTGATGCGAGACTTTCGGACAGCACCGGACACTGCAGTGCAGTTGCAATATCTGCATAACCGGACCTTGGATAATCGCCCTCCGGTTTCCAGGTGGCCAGAAAGAGCCCAAGGCGAAACTGCATTGCGCTTAGCTCGCCTCTAAGCCGAGGACCAATCATAAGAAGCTGTCGGCGCTGCACCTCGTGGCTCATTTTCTTGGGCGCGACAACGCCAACCCATACCGCAACACCAGCAGCTAGCAATGCGCTGGCAGCAGTGCCAATCGCTCCAACGGCCTCAGGATTCCATCCCCACTCTGCAGCCATCTCCACCTCCCTATGAACTTCCCTGCAGCATAGCTGGAAAGCAAAGATGTCCGCACACAGCAATCCAGCCCGCACCGGTATTGCTATTGGGCAAGCTGTAACACCTGCTGAGCTCCGTTGTCTGATCTACTGGCTTTCAGCGCCTTGTAGCGTCTGTCCACCTCTCTCAGCTGCTGCGCCATCTCCACCATGCGGGCCTCCATCTCCTGCACGCGCTCCAGCGCAGAAGCCTCCAGCGCCTTACCTGCCAACATAGGCGCCAGCTGACGCGCCTCGGCCGGCACCAATGTCATCACTTCGTCGCCTTTCTCGATCTTGTAAATCCCGTTGGGCATGACCGTGCACGAGACAGCCTGTGCAGCCACATGCTGATGTAGCGGGCGATAGCACTGCTTGTGTGGGCTGATCATGCCCTCGCCTCGCAGCACCTTGATGCGGTCGTCCACTGTGGTGGGCTTGAGCCCTGTCATGGCCACAATGCGCTCGCGCGTGGGCTCTCCGCCGGAATCGTTAATCTGCCTGATTGCCTCAAACACCAGCATGAGCGTCGGCGTCTCCTCCGTGGTTCCAAGATCCACGCCCCCATCACGGGCGCGGTGTGTCGATGTTCCAGAGGTTTGCTTTGCTTGTGTGGAATTCATTGATGCTCCAGGGTATTTGGTTCGATACGCTTGTCAGGCCCACAGGGGCAACTTCTTGGGCCAGAGTCCAGCCTTCAGGATTTGTTCGCGGGTAAAGCGGCCAGCTTCAATGCCGTACTCGCGGTGGGCCTCTCGCCCTCCAGACTCCAGCAGCCGGTAGTTGTCATAGGCCACATGGCAGCCCTCGATGCCAGGACGGCTGCAACAGAGCGGGAACCCCGTGCGGTCGTCTGTCTTCATGCCAAGGCCCTTGCCGTAGTTGAGATGGGCATGCTGGCTATAGCCGCTGATGCCGCACCAAAAGCAAGGCAGTTCTGCCACCAGACGGCGGTAGGGCTCGCTCTCGATGGCGTTCTCTTTCAGCACAGCTATGCCAGTCGTTCCAGCCCCGGGGGCCATGGTGACGTTCCCGGGAACCATGCTGGCCGTTGCAAGGGCGCTCTCTATCTGGCGGGCGGCGCGCTCAGCAAGGCGCTGTTCACGGCTTTCAGCCTGGCCGGGTTCGCAGTGGTGGCCATCGTCCTGCTCATCAAGGAGCCCAGCGCCAGCCCAGCCGCTGCGAGACTTGAAGCCCTTACCGGGCTTGAGAGGGGCGCGGCGCATCAGCATGCGGCCCCCTTTAATGCCCTGCTATATGCGGCATTCGTTGTCGCGTAGATGATGCTTTGCGATTGGGCCATCAGCCACGCGCTATAGGCCGCCACAGGGCTGAGTCCTGTCGCTGTTGCGCCGCGCCCAGTGCAAACCCATGTGCCTGCCACTCGCTTGATGCGCGGATTCATCCAGTCACGCAGCATCCTGTCGCGCCTAGAACGCTTCAGGGAGTGTTCGCGATCAGCCTCTAAGGCTTGCTCAATGCGGCTCAGTACCATGAGTGCCCCCAGTCGTCGACCAGCACGGTATCGCCGTACTCGTCCATCACGTAGATCCGGCGTGCACCCACCTCGATGGTGTTGCCGCAGCGGTTTTCCATGGTGACGCGGTGCATGTACCGGCCATCACTCATGCGGTCCAGATGGGGATGCAGCAGCCGCGTGATGCGCGATGCGCTGCGGGGCTTGCGTTCGCCGGCCAGCGGCACGACCTTGCCAAAGAAGGCTGGGTTCAAAGGCTGGATCATTTGACCAACCTCACTTCCAGGCCCAGCAGAGCCTTCATCAGGTGGCGCTTGAGTTTGAATTCGGGGGTCAGCACGCCCTTCACGTCCTCGATGACCTCCACGCCCTTTTCCACATAGACGAAATCGGCCACATAGCGAATGGCCGGCTTGACGCGGCTCCCATCGGCAAACTTCACGGCGGGCACCAGCTCATAGGCCACCTGGCGGCGCAGCTCGCTGATGTCCCCTGCGCGCAGCTGCATGCACAGATGCCCCCAGCGGCTGGCCTCGGCACGGCTGTCGAACTTCACACCATCGGGGGTAACGGTCTTCTTGTTACCGTACTTGGCTCCACCGGGTCCAGATCGCTTGGCAGTGGCTTGAACCCCAGGCGCTTGAGCTCGGCTCGCACCGCTTCCCGCATTCCCGGCCACAGGCCGTGCCCATGTGTCACGGATTCCTCTTCCAACTCCAAAGCCCTTTGCCTTGAGTAGTGCCACCATCCCGGCGTCATTGCCAGCCGCACCAGATGGTCCCTGGCGGCGAGGTAGTGCGTTGGTAGATCGTTTGGCATTCATCACCTGCCCTCCTGCTGATAGGCCTGCACAGCAGCGGCGGCCCTGCGCTTGTCCTGGAGCAGCCGAATACGGTCTGCCCGCGCCTGAACCTGGGCTTTGGTGAAGCGGCCTGCCTTGCGGGCAAGCTGGTCGCGCAGATCATCCAGGCGGGCTCGCAGCTCGGGCGGGGCCGCGACGGTGACGCTGGGCTTTCCCTCCAGCAATGCAATCGGGTTGAACACAGGCGCCGGAAGAGACAAGCGGTCCAGGTGCTCCGCAGCCACGGCCGGCGGCAACAGGCCTGCACTGACTGCTTGAGTCAGGGCCTCCTGGCGCTGGGCGCCGTCCCAGCCGATGGAAACTTGAATCACCGGCAGCTGGCGCTGCTCGCGGGCCGTGGTGGTGATTCGCTCGTAGGCGGCAATGAAGGCCATGCGGGCGCCCACCTTGTCGCCAGCGGCGAGCATCCCGCGCGCTTGTTCAAAGGCACGCTGAATCTCATCGCTCCATACCACCGTGGCTGCCTCGTCGGCGGATTTCAGCGCCAGCGCCCATGCTTCGCTTGGAGCCAGGCGGCCTGCCAGTGTCTCCAGCTGATCCAGGACCGCCTTCAGGGTGAGCTTGCCCGTGTGCTGGGCACGAACGCGCTTCAGGGCACGCTCAAGGGCAGGCAGCGGGTAAATGCTCAGGTCATCAGCCATCATCGCGGCCGCAGTGGCCGATACGGCATGCCCCATGGCTTCGGCAGTCAGTGCCAGATGAGTGCACAAGCGGGTCAGTTCTGCATCATTCAGCATCTGTGCCCCCTTGCTGCGCAGCACGCTGGGCTCGAATGATGGCCATGGCCTCATCGGCCACGCTGGCGTTTGCCTCCAGCTGGTCGGTTTGCTTGGCACGGGTGCTGGTCATGCTGGCGCCGGTGTGGTGCTGGGTCGCCCACTTCTCGGCATCCGACTGCAGCAGCTTGACCGGGTGCATCTGCTTCACAACGAATTCCTCGTTGACGCGGCGAACGTAGTGCACGGCCACACGGGGAGCGAGTTCGGCCCCTACGCGGTCGATGAAGTTCATGAACTGGCCGCCAACCGTGGCATTCCAGAGGGGCCAGCTGCCGTAGCGCTTCTCGTAGGCAATGGCGTAGGCCACCCACGCCTTGTGGCTCTTGGTGTGAGGTCCGGGATAGCGCAGCTCTGCAGGAATCTCGTAGATCGTCCCGTCACCAGCCTCCACCCTCATCGGCTCAGCCTTGGCTTCAGCCGGGGCTGCACTACTCTCTGCCGTAGTCTCTGAAGTAGTCTCTGTTGTAGTCTTACTTAATTTAGATTGGCGGTTTTGCGCAGCCCTGTTTGCACGTTTTGCGCGATCCTGTTTGGCGGTTTTGTGCGTACCTGTTTGCTCGCTTTGCTCATCCTTGATTGGCGGTTTTGTGCAATCTTGTTTGGCGCATTCATCCAAGCTTGATTGCAAGGCATCGAAGTCCACGCGGTAGAACAGCTTGGCGGGGATTCCTCGGCGCTCTTCGCGCAGCAGGCCCATTGACTGCAGGCGGCTGCGGGCGCCCTCCTGTTCGCGGCGTGTCAGGCCTGTTTCTTCCTCCCATTCAATCTGGGTCTTGAAGAACCAGCCCGAGTCATCGCCACTGCGGCGCGACCAGTAGACGGCCTGGCTCAGCAGCAAAGCGCCGGTGATGCCCGCGCCAAGAGCGACAAAGACCCGCTGAAATGCGATTGGGCGATCCAAATAGGTGCTGATGGTGCTCATGCCTGCACCCCAGCTTCCTGAGCCTGACGGGCCTTGTGCTTGCCCCACAAGCCAGCAACCCACTCCACGCCCTTGGGGGTGAACTTGGTGGTGTTGAACGCATGCTCGTTGGCCGTTGCCACACCGGCGCGCACCACAAAGCGGCCAGCTTCGATATGGTTCTGGTAAGCGGTCCACTCATTGCCGAGGCGGTACATGATCTTGGCGTCCTGCAGCCAGGTGCGAAATTCATGCTCATTGGCCTGCAGCAGCTTGGCTACCTGCCTGAAGCCCATGGAGCCGTTGGCCGCCACGTAGCGGTCCACGTACTCCACCTTGGGCGCGGCCAGCGCCAGCTGCTCTCTCTGGGCGTCAAGCTGTTCAGCCTGATCAGCTGCCAGCCGCAAGGCCTGGGCCATGGTCTGGGGCACTGCTGGCGCTGCCTGGGCCTCCAGCTCCTGCCAGCGCTTGACCACCTTCATGCGCGCCACCGGGTCGTAGCCCAGCAGCAGTGTGAGGACCGTGTTCTTGTCCAGCAGGTACTCGTCGTAGGTCTGCTCGTTCTGGGGGTGTATCCACTTCTGGATAGACCCACCGAAGGCCACGCCGAGCTGGCCTTGCAAGGCACGCAGGTCACGCATGACGTGAAAGTGCTCCTTACCGGTTAGATCCGCAATGTCGCGGCTGCTCATGGTCAGCGGCACGGCCGTCGGCGAAAGTGTCGAATTCAGACTCATCGGCCACGCCCTCCGAATTCGGGGGCCTGAACGTGGCCTACCAGCGCCTGCAACCCTTGGCTATGCTCATCCTCATGAAGCATCCTCTCTGCCACCATCTGTCGGTAAGGTTTTTGCCACTCCAGCACATAGATGGCATCGCGGATGCGCGCCGAGGTATCCAACTTCAACAAAGCACAGCTCCTGCGGAACCGATGAAAGGTCACTTCATCAACCTTCGTCTTCAATTCGTGATCCAGCTTGCCCAGCGGGCCGGCAATGCCACGGGCAAACATCGGCGTGAGCTCGTCCCCGGCCAGTTGGCCAATTGCGTGATCCAAGACCTCCTGCGCGTCCTCGAGAGGCAGCCCCTTGAGGGCATTCAGCACAGCGCCGAGGGCAGCGTTCTGAGCTTTGGACAGGTGCGTAAGTTGCTTGACGTGAGTGTTGGAGTCAGCCATGCGTGACCTCCTCGTGCAGGCTCTCCGCGCATTCCGCTTGATGCACGGTATGGCGATAGAAGTTGTTGAACAGGTGCCACAGCGGGGAACCCACCGGGTAGCGATTGGCCAAAGCCAAGGAGATTCGGTTTTGCGCGGCGTGCTGCGCCTGGGTGCCCACCGCCTCCCGGGGCAGAATGGAAGCTCCTACACAACCATTCCCGGGAGGGGTAGACATGGAAATTCGACAATTGCGCTCATCTGCCATCAGTCGAGCAGGATTCGATGCGCAAACGGGGGTGCTGAGAATCTGGTTCACAAGCGATCCCGCTCAGGGCTACGATTTCTTTCGGGTTCCACCAGCCGTGTGGCAGGGCTTGTTATCAGCGCCTTCTGCTGGACGCTACTTCCATGCGCACATAGAGAAGCAGTACGCAGCTCGATAGCGGCACCAATCAGCGTCAGCTCGTCCGAGAAATCAGTAGTCCAGCTCGAGTCCGCCGAGCGCGGCAGGTCTGGCCTGTCGGTAATCAGGCAGTTGTGGTGCAACGCAAGCGCCAGGCGCGCAGCCCGAAGGGCCTGGGTGGTGGTGTCAGTCATTGCCCACCTCCTTTTCTGGGGTGGATGGCTGTTTCAGATCGGCGGGTGGGCGGAGCCAGTCGTACCTCAACTGCACGGCCGGGGGAATTCCTCGGCGCTTCCAGTTGTTGACGCGGCGAGATCCATTGAGTGAGCGCCAGCCGAGTCGATTGGCAACAGCGGTGCTTCCACCAAGACGATTGATCAGTTCAGTAGCTGGTGCATTCATGTCGTTAATTAAACACCATGTTCGCCTTAATCGCAACAGCATGTTTAAACAATAAGTTTAAAAATCACTGCTATGCATCCAGTAACCGAACGCATTTACCAGGCCGTGGCCCATATCACCGGTAAGTCCGACGTCGGGCCTACGGACGTCTCCCAATTTCTGGGACTGGCCAACTCTCAGACCGCCAAAAACTGGGAGTCGCGGGGCCCTTCCAGCGACGGTCTTGTGGCCGCTGCAGAGCGAGGAATCAGCGTGAAGTGGTTACGACAAGGCACCGGACCAATGACAACAGACTCAATAACGACTGAACCCTCTAACGTTGAGCCAGCGCTTGACTTGAAAAAATCTCGGCGCGTCCCAGTCACAGGAAGCGTCCGTGGCGGACCTGATGGCTATCTAGTTCAAGACAACGGCACTGAGGGCTGGGTAGAGTACTGGACTGGCGACCCTCGGGCATATGCTTTGCGTATCAAGGGGGACTCCATGCATCCTCGCTACCGCGCTGGAGAGTACGTAGTTGTGACTCCCAGCATTGAGGCGCAATCAGGTCGTGATGTGGTCGTCAAGCTGATTGACGGAAAGTGCTTGCTCAAGCAGCTCAACTGGACTCGAGGTGATGAAATGCAGTTCGTGAGCATCAACAACGGCTACGAGCCAATGACAATCAGCAAAGAGGACATCGAGTGCGTTGACCGGGTGGCAGGCTGTGTTGGCCCTGACGCCATGATCTTCTAAGCATTCTTCGAGCCACCCTAAAGCCCGCTTAGGCGGGCTTTTTCATGCCCACTCAAAAACACCATGTTCAAACACTGTGTTGACACATGCAGAACACCATGTTTAAATCCATGCATCACAGCAATCACCGTGTTGCTGTCAATGGGTGCCAAGTGATCGAGCCAGCACCGAAGCTCATGCAGCCGCACGGCTGGGTAAACACAGGGCACCGCGGGCGGCAGCGGGATACAAAAGGTCGTCGGTCGCTCTAGTCAGTACTGCTCTGCCCCCGGATGGGATCGGCAACAAGAACATCGAAAGGCCACGCGAAATCCATCCGCTGGGTTCTATACGGCGGTGAGGCATACAGGGAGGCCAAGAGCAAAAACGCCCAGCGCGCTAGCGCCGCCGCCCGGAGCGCATCCGGGGTTCAAACGAAAGCCTTGCTAGCAGCGCTTTCGTTTGAGTACAGTGAACCCATGACACGCATAAACACCACCGAAATCTGGGAGCGGCACGGCTACAGAGTCGAACGCATTGAGCAAGTAATGGGCGCGCCCCAGCGCAATATTTATGGGCCTGACGGCACGCTGCTGATCGAAGACGCCGAGTACACCCAAGAGACAGAAGCGCTGCGCGAACTCGGCTTCATCGACTGATCGCTGCTGCAGCTGCAACAACATGGCTAGCGTCTATTTTTCAAGGGCACCGTTTAAGGTCATTTAAAAGAGTACGGTGGGACAAGGCAGTCAATCTTGACCAGCCACCTTAGACCGGAGGTCTATTTGTCAGGTAACCCCATTCCCATCTCTACCCCATCCTTTTGGGACACCTTGAAGCTGATGTTCTTATTCACGGACGGGGTCGCAGCTCCAGAGCAACAAGGCCCCCCACTTGTTCCCCAAAAGCAGAACAGGGATGAACAGCAGCGGCAGCGAAAGCAGTAACAGCTAAACAGCGAGCAACGACCCGAGAAATACGGTTTCTTTCACCAGCCACCCATGAGGTGGTTTTTTTGCGTCCGGAGAGTTGAAATGTGAGCGCTTAGCCAGCATGTGGCATGCATGTGCCCTATCCCGCAGGGCTATAGCGGGGCCATCACGCAGGTGGACTGGACACGGTTCGACTCCGTGGGCTACACCGATGCGCCTTGCGCGCTAGGTCTAGGCGGCCCAGTCCATCGCCGTGATGGTGCCGGGGGTCGGCTCCCCGGCTCTTACAAACCAGGCCTGCAAGGGCTTGGCTGGAATACTGCAAGAGGGTAATCGCACCGGTCTTAGGTGCCCATCATGACCACCCCGGGAAAGTAGCGGGGGCTATCTGGCGTGACTGCTCGAGCAGGTACGGCAGTTCAGGAATGGGCCTGGGCTGGCGGCAATCAGGAACGCGACGCTTGCGTCGTGGCGACAGCGGTCACACCAGATGGCTCTACCCCCTTTGGTGTAAGACGGACTCCTATTGATCGCCCGAAAAGCGTCATGCAGAATTCGGCCCCATCTACCTGTTATGCCGGGCCTGGGATCCCTCCTCCCTCCCTTACTGACCTCTTCCCCAGGCAGGGCCCGAAAGGGTCACCGGCTCTTTATTCAAGCCCGCAGCACCTGCTCGCGGGCTTTTCTTTTTGAGACACGCAGTCACGCAGCATTTAGCTTGGCAACCTAATCAAAGAAAGATGACAACCGCGAAGGGAGGGTGCACCGTTTGAGGTTCGACAGATATCACAAGTTGAATCAAAGGTATCCAATCGCTCAATCTGTAAGCGCCTACATACCTGCTTACATCTGCCAGTTACAACAAGACGGACTCACAAAGATACGTCAGCTCGCAGGTTCTGCGGCCAGTCTCTGAGATGTAGGGAGTGTCCTCATGAAGAAAGTTAATCCTGCTGCCAAGCACGCAAACCGCGCCTATGTACGCATGCATACATATGTGACGAAACATTTTGACTGGGATCTCTTCACCAAAGACTACCGCGTAGTCCTGAACACCGACGAGGACGGAGGCGTCACGCTTTACATCGTCAAAGTCTTCGACAAGAACGGCCAGTTAGCTGCACTAGGGCCAAAGATCCCTAACCAGATTACGTTCTCGTACCGCCAGGCGCCCATCATGTCGGTATGGACTGAGTTCTTCAACGACGGCAAATTCACTTGGCGCAATGTCTCGTGCCGCTAGATGCGGCAGCGGTCACGCCAGGTGGCAAGTCAAGTTGATTTCTTTCCACCACCGACAAGGTAGACGTTGCCCTCAGCCACGTTGTTGAGAAGCTCGCGATACGCATTCACCAAGTGATCGCGGCCAAGCCTGAATTCGGGATCCGTCCTATCAGGTCCATCCTGATGCTTGGCATCTAGCTGTGCAGCGCGCAGCTCTCTCGCCACCTGGTGCGCAGTCTCTGGTGGAAGCACCTTGACGACTGCCGTTAAGATCATGGACAGCGCAGCGAATGCGCCAGATTCCTCCTGGGTCATGAAGCACCTCCAGTCTGTTGACCCATTTTAGTTTCCAGCCGTGCATGGGGCTCATTTCTTTCCACCATCTCTGAACCCTTCCCCAAGCAGACCCGAAAGGTAGCCGGCTCTTTATCCAAGCCCGCAGCAACTGAGCGCGGGCTTTCTTTTGTCATCACGAGCGGGAGCGCAAAGCACTGAATGTCGATCAGAGAATTGCCTAGAGTGCGCCCCACAATTCAACGAGGCCAACCAAGTGAAACAGCCCAATCACAAGACAGATACCAGATGACATCAGCCAGAAAGTCTGCGTGTTTGCAGGGAACACCGGTTTGAGAAATGGGAAAGCAACCGCCCGCGCCAGATACACGGCACAGATAGCGGTGAGAGCGAGTTTGGTTAGCGGCAGAGGCTCGATGACGCCAGCCCCGGCCAATGCGTAACCCGCCCAAATGAACAAAATCATTGCGATGAAAAGCGTTATCAGTGCTGGCCGAGGCTTTCCTTGCTCCGCAGCGCGGACCATCCGATCACTCGCTCCCATCACCCGGTATGCGGGAGCGCCAATTGCGATACACGCCAAGTGTGCTACTGCGGCAAATGCACTCAATGCGCCGCCGACGACTAGCGCGATCGATCCCAAACTCGACATAGCTTCCCTCATTAATTCTGATGACTTATCAGCATATCAAGTCGCTATTGCCGATGGATCACGTAGTTTCAGCGGCGCGATGAAAACTTGATCGCCCAATCACCACGAGAAGCACCGCCACTCAACTAACGCCCGCAGTAATCGCTCGCGGGCTTTTTCTTTGCCCACAGGAGACTCCCACCGCCCCTACGACAAAGCTGCTCCTCGCGGCGCAATAGGCGCTCACCTGCCTCGGCCTCACATGCGCCGTTCCCTGCAGGAGGGTTCTAGCGGGCAGATCGAAAATACAAAATATGTATTAATTTGCCTCAATCAATAGAAAATACTGACAACGCCTGCAATCAGTGAAAGCATTCACCTTAATTGATGTCTTTGAATGAGCGCAGCTACTCAGGTGTGAGAGAAGCCTCTTTAAGCCACCCTTCGCGGGGTGGCTTCTTTTAAACCAAAGCCAGAGCCATCCGGTGTGGCCACTCAAGCAGGTACGGCAACTCAGGAATGAGCCTGGGCTGCCGTCAATTGGGAGCACGGCGCTTTGCGTCGTGAGCGACAGTGGTCACGCCAGAGGGCGCAGAACCTTTTCTTTAACCATGGGAAAACTGCTGCGTCATATACCTGTTTCGCCGGGCTTGGGGCACCTTTTCACTCCCTTTTGCTCACCCAGGCAAGACCGAAAGGTCACCGGCTCTTTATTCAAGCCCGCAGCAACCGCTCGCGGGCTTTTTCTTTGCCCTCAGGAGATTCCATGCATTCGACTCCATCCCCTGCCCACACCACAAAGCTGCTGCTCGCGGCGCAATGGGCTCTCATCGGCTTCGGCCTCTTCTGCCTGGTCGGCGCGGCTGTGGTGATCGCACTCACGCCAGAAGCCTGGCCCCTCTGAGCATAGAGCTTGGATAGCTGAACACGATTTTTGAAGAGGAGATCCTCATGCTGAAGACGATTGTTGATTCCGCGCTGGTCATCGTTTGCGCCTTACTTCTGGCAGCCTGGTTGGCCGCGCCTGATGCCCAAGCCGATGAGCCCCAGACCATCACTCAACGCCTGCGCGACGAGTTCGCCTGCCCTGGCATGCATGCCGAGTGGCTGGATGAAAAGACCGTGCAATGCTTAAAGGAAAATCCATAATCGGCAGGAGATGCGCCCCCTTCAAAACCAGCTTTAATGCTGACAGATAGAACCTGCCAGGGAGAGATCATGATCAAAGGTGTAGTGCTCCTACTCAGCGCATTGTTGATGCAGGGCTCCCCAAGCGCCATGGCCCAAAGCCACTGGAAGACCCCCGACGCGAAAGGCTTGCCGACCATTCGTTTTGCTGATCCGCAAGTTTTTAGCGTAGTGAAGAGCCAAGTTAGCATTCCCATCACGCAACTGCCCCCCGACATCACACAATTGGATCAAGGCTTCTGCTATGCACATACCGCAGCCTATGTCACTGAGTACTGGCGGTGCAAAGAGGGAAAAGGTCTTTGTAGTGCACTATTCACTAGTGAAAAGCTGTCTGTGACCGAATTCACGGAGCATGGTGCGGAGTTGTTGAAAGAAGGCGGCTTCGACTGGCCCGTGTTTCAACAAACAGCAAAGGGCGACGTGACGATCCGACAACGATCATGCACCCATGAGAATCAGATAATGACTACGGTTTTCGGAACCGGCAGTTACGTCTACACGCTCAATACCATCGGCCCAGAGATATTGGGTGAGCGTTATCGCGCGAGGGTGAAAAATGTACTTCTCCCACTGTTGCCAGATCAGCTACGCGCAGAGATGACCCCTGCACCTGGAGAAATCTATCCACGCAGCCTTGAATTCATGCGCAAAGCGTGGGAATGGAACCAAGGCACCAACAATGCTCACGCCGCTCAACTAGCAAACGCCTTGTTGGTGTTCTATGGACTGCCGCTGAGCTTGGAGCAGGTTCAAAGCGCTCTGCGTGAAAATTCACCACTGCGTTATTACGAAGCCTTGCTCTACAAAAAAGACTGCAAGGAGAAATTCACACTGCCGAAATACGACGTTCAGTTTCATGTTCATGACAGATATACAGATCTGCCGCCCAATAGCCAATACCTCGGTACAAGTATTGAAAATGCACTCAGCGTTATCAGGACGAGCTTGCAAGCAGGAGAGCTACCCATGCTTGGAGTGTGCATGACGGACTGCGACAAGAGACGATTTAACGGCCACTCCATTGTTGTTACGGGCATCCGGCAGGTGTGCCAACGTAACGGCCGCGCCTGCCGTGATGAGATCCAAGTCCAGTGGCATTGGGGTAACGGATTTCAAATCCTGGCCAACTCTGGTTGGGCTGATGCTGGATCGCTATTCGGCCCAAAGTTGGATCACTTGCAAACCGTTGTGATCGCAAAACCTAGCAAATAGGCCTCAAACGACAAAGTGCGAGCGCCATCTCTGCTAGCGAGATACTTTTTCCATTTAACCAACCAAAGCCCGCACATGCGGGCTTTCGCATTTCTGGAGTTCTGATGCTTAAGAACATGATCATTTACCGCATTGCCGAGAGCTGGCAGGGGGATCTGCAGCTGCTGGAAGATGCGCTGCAAAAGACGGTGTTTGAGGAGTGCGGCGCCACACAGGAGCGCTCCGTGGGCTGGGTGCCGCCGCGCGGCGAGCCGCACGGTCCTCTGGTCGATTCCGTGGCCGGTCAATGGGTCATGCGCTTCATGACCGAGGCCAAAGTACTGCCGGCCAGCGTGCTCAATCGCAAGGTCAACGAGAAGGCCGAGCACATCGAAAAGACCGAAGGCCGCAAGCCTGGCAAGAAGGAGAAGCGCGACCTCAAGGACGAGGCCAAGCTGGATCTTCTGCCCATGGCCTTCACCAAGCAGGGCAGCATGTGGGTCTGGATGGATCCTCAGGCGCGCACCCTGGTGCTCGATACCAGCGCCCAGGGCCGCGCCGACGAGGTGGTGACGCTGCTAGTCGAAGGCCTGCCCGGCTTTGCCCTGGCCCTGCTGGATACCCAGACCAGCCCACAGGCCGCTATGGCGCACTGGCTGATGATGCAGGAGCCGCCCGCCAGCTTCACAGCAGACCGCGAAACTGAGCTGAAAGCCGCGGACGAATCCAAGGCTGTCGTGCGCTACGCCCGCCACCCGCTGGATATTGATGAGGTCCGCAAGCACATCGAGCAAGGCAAGCTGCCGACCAAGCTGGCGATGACCTGGGACGACCGTGTGAGCTTTGTGCTGACCGAAGGCCTGCAGATCAAGAACATCGCGCTGCTGGATGCGGTCATGGACGGCAACAGCAAGGACGACAGCGGCTTTGATACCGATGTGGCGATTACCACCGGCGAGTTGTCGCGCCTGATTCCCAACCTGATCGAAGCATTGGGCGGCGAAGGCCGCACCCGCCTTGGCGACCTGCCCGCCTCGCTGGCTGGCAGCGCCAGCAACTGACCACCCATTCATAGATCTTTATGAGCAGGGCCAAGTGCCCACATCAATGAATCGACTGCCCGCCAATGAGCGGGCTTGTTCTTTGGAGGCTCCCATGAGTCTGACTTTCGTGAATCACAACGGCGACCCCATCACAGATTCCCGCATGGCTGCCATGCGAGCTCAAGGAATGGAGCTCGAGCGCCAGCGCCGCCTAGCTGCCAAAGCGGATGTGGTATCCGTGCACAAGGGGTGGCGCGTCTCTGGCATCAAGCCCGGAATGCTGGATGAGGCAAAGCAGGCGCATGAGCGGCTTTGCCAGATGGCGCAGAAGGCAGGCGGCAAGCCACCAGAACCATTTGATGAAGGTGCATGGCTGCGCCCCGCCAAGCGCACCGCAGTGCGCAGCAAGCCGTACCCCCTTCAAGAAGCCGCCCAGCTCTGCAAAGAGTTGGCCATCAAGGCAGGCTGGCTGGAGGTTCACCTTCAGGAAATCAAGAAGGTAGTCGCTTGAGTTGCTCTTGCGGGAAGAGGAGCAGCAAAAGAAAAAAGCTCACGCTTTTGGCGTGAGCCCTTCTTACAGATCGAAGAAGATTACTTGCGTGGACGGGCCAGGGCCACTCCCACAGCGCGACCGCCCAGCGGTTGGTCGTTCAGCTCCTGGATAGCTTTCTGCGCTTGCTCTTGAGTGCCCATTTCAACGAAGCCGAAACCGCGCGAACGGCCGGTGTCACGATCAATGATGACGTCTGCAGCGATCACATCACCGCAGCTGCCGAAATGTGTGCGCAGGGCTTCGCTGTCGATGGAATAGCCGAGATTGGTAACGTAGAGATTGGATTGCATTGTGTTCTTTCAAAGATTGCTCACGCATGTCAGCGATGAGCGGTTACAAGATTGATAAGGGTCAGCGGCGGCGCTTGAAGGCAGGTTTGGCCCCAGTAGCAGCACCAGTACGAGGAGGAAGATGGCGAAAGGTCACACGCCCTTTGTTCAGGTCGTAGGGCGACATTTCGACGGTCACTTTGTCACCAGCCAGAACACGAATACGATGCTTGCGCATCTTTCCGCCGCTGTAAGCAATGAGCTGATGGCCGTTTTCCAGAGTCACGCGAAATCGCGCATCCGGCAGCACTTCATCAACTCGTCCTGACATCTCGATTAGTTCTTCTTTTGCCAAGTTAGCTCCTGTGAGTGAAGGATTCAGCCGCTCAATTCAGACTGTGGTTCAAGACCATGTTTCGCCCTTCAGTCAGGGCATAGCTAGAGGCAAGCGACTCGTTAGAAAACTGGGGAACAAATCGAATGACGCGGTCATATGCACCGCGGCGAATGGAAACAGCAGCCAGGAATTGGCCGCTGGTGCTCGGCTGTGTCAGAGGTGTGACCACGTAGCGGCCAATCTGCTCTGTAATGTTTTTGTGCAGCATGAAAACGGACGGCCGCACGCACGATTGCGCAGACCATCAAGTGAGATAGGGAAGGCCCGCTGTGAATGCAGGGGGCAACGCAGATCCATAAGGATGTTCAGGATCTGGTGAGTTCGCCTAGAGGGGAGTGACCACCGCGTGCTTTGCTAGAAGAGCGGCTACCTGCGGCCAAGGGGCGGCATTGGTGTCAGACAGGCACTGTTGGGGCGAACGGCCTTAACAGCGAGTGAGGCCAGTATAGGTGAACCGAAAGACCTTTGGTTGGAAATCTTCCGCTCTCCCGGCCTGACGTCCCTCACATCAAAGCCTTCAAAAAATAAATTGATAGACCACTAAGGATTAACCATGTACTGTGGGCCTAGCGTTCGGATATTTACAGAGAGCCTCACCAATGACGAAAACTAAAAAATCACCCGTTCACCATGTCGTGGAGGCCAAGCGATGGGAGCTCAGTCGCGAAAAAGAGCGCATCACCTACCCTCCTGAACATGCCGGCCCAGTGCAAATGGAATGGCGGAAGCGAGAAAACTACTCCGCCACAGACCTCGACTACCGAGGCCGCAGCAAGATTTAGAGAGCCTCCACAAAATTGCCTTTGCCCGCCATTGAGCGGGCTTTTTTATGAGTTTCACCAGCATGACAAACACCACCACCGATAAGCGTTGCGGAAGCTGCGGCGCGCCGCTGCCTCAAGACTTCAAAGAGGAACAAGGTCAGCCACTTCCTTGCGGCCACTGACAACCTCAACCTTGACAACTTTCCGGCCCGCCACTGAGCGGGCTTTTAAGACCAATAGCCGCCTTACTCGGGGCTTGGCGACTCAAGACACTGATCTACCCAATCGATTGGTAGCTCCTTCATT
>NZ_BBVD01000008.1 GCF_000964545.1 Comamonas thiooxydans
CCACACTCGCCAATCACCGCATTGCGATGCGCAAAGGCATCGTCCTGTACATCCGGGCATTCTTACCAGTCTTGACCGGCATGCTGGGCCTTGCCATCGCCAGCAATCCACCCAGACCAGGTTGCGTCACAAATCAGTTGCACAATACAACTACATAGTTGTATATTGCAACCAATATTGATTAGATGACGCCACAGATGACCAACACCATGTCTGAAATTGACTCGATTCGAGCCGACTCCCGCGCCCTGGTAAGAGAGCTCGGATTCATGCAGCCGACACTGGCCGCAACGGATTACTCGGCATCGGCTGTGCATGCATTGCTTGAAATCGACGCCCATGAAGGCATGACCTCGGTTCAACTTGTGCAGCTTTTGGGGTTGGAGAAGTCAAGCGTCAGCCGAATGCTTGCGAAGCTGGTTGCAGCAGGAGAGATCAAGGAGGTGGCTGCTATCGATGATGGCCGTTTCAAGCTACTGCAGTTGACGGACCAGGGGCGCAGCACGGTCAGGCAGATTCATTCCTATGGCCAGATGCAGGTGCAAGCTGCGTTTCAGCACCTCAATCGCTCCCAGCAACAGGCGGTTGCGCAGGGCTTGTCTGCATATGCAGGAGCGCTCAAAGCCCATCGCTTGAATATGGCGGAAAAGCAGCAAAGCCCAATCACCGTAAGCGCAGGATATCGCCCCGGACTGGTTGGGCGCATTGCCGAAATGCATGCGGCGTTCTACTCGAAGCACTCCAATTTCGGGCAGTTTTTCGAGAGCCAGGTCGCGACTGGCGCGGCAGAGTTCGCCGGACGGCTGAACGAGCCATGCAATAGGGTATGGACCGCCCTGCTCAATGACCGAATTGTTGGCTCGCTCGCAATTGACGGCCAGGACCTGGGCGACAACAGAGCCCATCTGCGATGGTTCATCTTGGACGATGGTTGTCGCGGTAGCGGTGTCGGCAGGCAGTTGATGACAGAAGCGATGACATTCTGCGATATACGCGGGTTCCGTGAAGTCCACCTGTGGACATTCAAAGGCTTGGACGCCGCCCGCAAGCTGTATGAGTCTTTTGGCTTCAAGCTGCACAAGGAGGAACAAGGAGCGCAATGGGGAAGCACGGTTACCGAGCAGCAACTCGTTCGCTTGACTTGAAATTTCATTGCCGGTTCAAGGACAGCTCCTGGCCGACAGCAGGCGGCAAAGCTGCTGTGGCGATTTCGCGGTGCGCCATGGGAGCCATGATGCAAATGTAGCGCCCCACCGTGAATGGAGCGATGGCACAGAGCCATTGGCGCGGCGGCTCCGCAAAGAACAGTGGGTGGCAATATCACCTGGCAAACCGAAACCTATTACCAGCAACCCAGCGCTCCGTACTGGCGCGCCACCCAGCCTTCTTATGCCGTGGTGGGACTGATGGCACGCTACGAAATGGACAAACACTGGTCGATGTCGGTCCACGTGAACAACCTGCTCGACAAGACCTATATGCCGGGTCTGGGCTCTTACGGCACGGGTGTCTACGGCGATCCGCGCAATGTGCTGGTGACAGTGCGCTACCGCTTCTAAGGGGCGGGCGTGTAAGGTTCGAAGATGCTGAACGCCGATTGGCTGTTGAGCATCGCCGTTGCCAATGGCTTCATCTCCCAGTGACCGTTTCCGACAGGTATGGCAGGACGCATATGGTCAATCTGTGACTGTCGCAATACGTTCCAAGGTGGTTCGGCAAGGTGCTATTTCCTTGCTTCAGTCAACATCCGAACGGCCAAGCCGGCGAGAACCGTTCCCATCAGCCATCGCTGGACCAGGATCCAGGTCGGACGGCCGGAAAGAAATACTGCTATCGATCCTGCAAGCATGGCAATCGTAGCGTTCACACTGACGCTGATCACAATCTGGGTAAAGCCCAGAACCAGGGATTGCGAGAGCACGCTGCCATGTTCAGGGCTGATGAATTGAGGCAGCAGGGACAGATACATCACGGCGATCTTCGGGTTGAGAAGATTGGTCAGGAAGCCCATCAGGAACAGCTTCTTTGGGCCGTCCTGCGGAAGGTTCCTGACTTCGAACGGAGAGCGGCCGCCCGGCTTGACGGCTTGCCATGCTAGATAGATCAGGTACAGAGCCCCGCCAATGCGCAACGCATCGTAGGCATAGGGTATCGCCATGACGATCGCCGTAATGCCCAGTGCCGCGCACATCATGTAGAACACGAAACCGAGAGCAACTCCCCCCAGGGAGATAAGCCCGGCGGCCCGCCCCTGGCATATCGATCGGGAAATCAAATAAACCATGTTCGGTCCTGGAGTGAGGACCATTCCAAGGGAAACAAGGCCGAAGGCAAGCCAATTCTCAAAGCCAGGCATGATGGTTTCTTAAGTGTTGTTGCATTTGAATATATCAGTCGAGGTCTGCTCCTGGCCGCAAGCAGCAGCACTCGACCCGAATCAGGCTGCCGCAGAGTGAGAGGCTCTCTCCAGTCGTATGCGCCCGATATTCATCAACAACATGCCGAAGATGGCCGTAGCGCCGCCACCCAGCAGCGAGCTGGTAATGGGCTCTCCGAGCCAGACGCTGGACAGCAGCATGCCAAACAGCGGCACCAGTGACATATACGCAGCTGCGGCGCCAGCACCCAGCTCCTGGACGCCCTTCAAGTACCAGGCGTAAGCCAATGCCGTAGCACCCAGGGCCAGCGCCACAACGCTGTACCAGGCGACGGCAGGGGCTTTTGCCAGGCCAGTCCAGGCGGACGAGCCCTCCAGAGCAATGCTGGCCATAAGAAGCAGTGCAGCGCCAATGAGTGCGGTTGCCGTCGTCGTGGTCAGCGCATCCACGCGGGTCAGAACAATGCGTCCTATCAGGGTATAGGCAACCCAGCATGCAGCGCAGCCAAGCAGCAGCCACTCTCCCATGCCGGACGAGGAAGACACCAGCTCCCCCAAAGCACCGCCGCTCAGCGCATACAGGGCGCCCGTCACGGCCAGCCCCAAGCCCAGGCACATGATGGCATTCACGCGCTCACGAAACAGCAGCGCTGCGAACAGCATGGTCAGGACCGGGTTGAGCGCCACCACCATGGCCGCCTTGCCGGCAGGCACGGTCTTGAGTGCCAGCAAGAAGAACACGGAGTAGCCCAGCACGCCCACGGCAGAAGCGCAGGCCAGATCCGCCCATTGGCGAGGCCCCAGGGTACGCAATGCACCCATGCGCCCGCTGCGGTACAGCCACAGCACCAGCAGGAAACCAGCCAGAAAGAAGCGCAGGCTGGCCGCAGCCAGCGGAGGCATGGCTTGCGCGACGATGCGCCCCCAGGGCCAGGAGGCGCCCCACAGGGCAGCCATGCCGATCAATCCCAAATGGGTGGAAGTTCGTAATGTGTTCATGAGACGTTACTATCTGATAATCAGTATTCATCGTCGAATGAGTAAAAGCTCATGACATTCACGCAACTCGAAGTCTTTGCAGCGCTCGCCCGAGTCGGCAGCTTCTCTCGCGCAGCGGGTGTGCTGGGTATTTCCCAGAGCGGCGTCAGCCATGCCATCAAGCAGTTGGAGACAGAGCTGGGCGTCTCGCTTTTCAAGCGAGAAGGAGTAGCGGCAACACTGACCGAAGTGGGCGCCAGGCTACTGAGCCGCGCCAATGACATCCTTCAGCAAAAAGAGGCATTGCAGCAGGAAGCCGATGCGGAGCATGGCATTGCCCGGGGCACCTTGCGCATCGCATCTTTTGGCGCCACCTCGTCGCTGCGTCTGCTGCCGAAGCTCCTGGCACGTTTTCAGCAGAAGCACCCCCTGGTCGAGGTGCACATTGAGGAAGCCATGGACGACACAGTCGTTCAGTGGCTGCTGGAGCGGCGCGTGGAACTGGGCTTTGTCGTCTTGCCCGACGAGCGCTTTGACACCCTGACCCTGGCCGAAGACGAGCTGGTGGCGGTGCTGCCTGCTGCACACCCCCTGGCGTCCCAATCGGCCATTGCTGCCATGAGCTTTCATGGACAGCCCTTTATCCGTACCAGCGCAGGCTCAGGCCCCCATATCGATGCTTTTTTGGCCAGCCAGGGCGCCTCACCCAGAACTCTGTTCAAGTTTGAGCAGCTCACCTCGATGATGGGCTTTGTAGCGCAAGGCGAGGCAGTCACCATTGCCGCACGCCTGGCTCTGCCCGAGCCCCCGGCAGGTGTTGTCTACCGCCCGCTAAAGCCCCGTTGTCGCCGGAAAATCGCGCTGGCCGCGCTGAGGTTTGACAAGCTCTCGCCCGCTGCTTTGGCTTTTGTCGAGCTGGCCCGGAAAAGCAGAGGCAGCCTGGCGATTGAATAAACCTCGTCATCCGAAGCAAGTGGTCTCCCGAGTGCCTGGAGCCAAAGGTAGTCTGCAAAGGCCATGCAAGGCAGATTGCCATCTTCGATAAGGCAGCCAGTCATGGCCGAGCGATGAATGCAAGGTTCATTGCATGACTGGATATCGGCCAAGCAGCCTTCGCCGTCATGGCAGGCTCAAGTCCATGCCGAGCATATTGGCAAGGCCGAAGGTGAACAGCAGCACACACAACAGCGCCAGCATGAAGGCGGCAGCCACCTTGCCGCCCGTGCGCAGCAGCGCGCGCCTGTCCATCCCCTTCTTGCCTTGGTCGTAATGCCACTTGATGGCGAAGAACATGCATGCGCCGAAGATGAGAACCTTGAACGTAACAAAGATTACAGGGACCCAATCGATCATTTTGAAAATTTCCAGCCTATGACTTGACACTGTCTACCGTGAGGAACACCGCCCCCCTAGGGAGAGAGGCGAAAACGTCGGCGATTGCCATACAAGAATGGGGTCGCTACACGCTCTGAGGCATATTACTTAAAAGCAATTTCCATACATTGAGACAAAATGTCTGCGTATGAAAACCATACAAGATGACAGTTTGCCAGTTTGGCTGCCGCGATTGGCCGTGCATGGCGGGCCGCGCTTCTTGCAGATTGCGGATGCCTTGCAGTCGGCAATGGCAGACGGTTCGCTGAAACCGGGTGATCGTCTGCCCCCGCAGCGCCAGTTGGCAGCACAGCTGAACCTCGACCTGACAACGGTCACGCGCGCATACGACGAAGCCAGACGCCGCCATCTGCTCGAAGGCCGCGGCGCGCGAGGCACCTATGTCGCAGCACCGAGAATTGAACTGACCTCGGTCCTCGACCTGAGCATGAACACTCCTCCCCCACCCGCTGGCGTGGACTTCGACGACCTGCTGAAACAAGGCCTTTCTCAGGTAATGATGGGGGCAGACACCGCATTGCTGATGACTTACCACCTGGGCGGAGGAAGCGACTCCGACCGCAAGGCAGGAGCCAGATGGCTGGAGCCGATGTTTGGAGCTCTGGATTCAGCACAGGTTGTTGTCTGTCCGGGCGCTCAAGCTGCAATTGCCGCATTGATCCTGGCGCTGACGAAGCCTGGCGATGTGATACTGACAGAGCCAGCAAGTTATCCGGGCCTGCGTACTGCTGCGACCCAGTTCGGCCGGCGCATCGTTGCGGTGGAAGCGGACCAGCACGGGATGGTGCCCGAGATGCTGGAGCAGGCCTGCCATCAGCACCTGCCTGGGCTGGTCTACCTCAACCCTACATTGCAGAACCCGACCGCCATCACCATTCCGGAGCGCCGGCGCAAGGAGCTCGCCAACATCGCGAAGCGCTGCAATGTACGCATTGTCGAAGATGATCCCTACTGGCTGCTTGCCGATGCACCGCCACCACCTATTGCCACGTTTGCCCCGGAACAGGTGTCCTACATCTCGACCCTGTCGAAATGCCTGACGCCCGGCTTGCGTGTCGCCTTCGTGCTCATACGTGACCCGCATGAACGCGAACGTTTCCTGGTCGCGCTCAGGTCATTTGCGCTGATGGTCGCTCCTCTGACGGCCGCACTGGCCACACAGTGGATTCTCGACGGTTCGGCTGCTGCTTTGATGGAGGGCGTACGCAAGGAGGCGCGTCTGCGCCACTGGATGGCCAGGGATATTCTTGCGGGGAGGTACAGCGGCACTGGAGACGGCCTGCATGTATGGCTGGAGTTGCCAGGGTATTGGAACTCCTCACAGCTTGCGCGTGCGGCCGACGGCGAGGGCATCGCCGTCACGCCGGCGGAGGCATTCGCAACCAGCGCCACCGGCAGCGGCTCCGTCAATGCCATTCGCATCTCGCTGGGCAGCATCAAGGACCGTGGACGCTTGCAGACGGGCCTTCAAAAGCTGTCTCATCTGCTTGCACGAAGGCCAGAGCCGTTCAGCGCTGCGGTGGTTTAAGTGCCCGGGAAAGACGGTGCACCATTCAGGAGCACCCTCAATGCGGTCGCATCCAGGCCGGCTCAACCATCGACTGCGCCGGCTTTTTTCGCAGAGGACTCATACGGCCGCGACACCGGCTTCACCGATGACCTTTCCTGACTTTTCGCTCCAGACGTACTTGCTACCATGCTTTCAAAACAGTCTGGAGGGTGTACGTGGGCAAGGCATTACCGCTGCAAGCTCAGCACAAACAGTCAATGCGCCCCACCGTGCGCATGGCGACACTGGGAATGGCCGTTGCGTGGCTGACCTTGGTGGCTGGTCTGGGGTGGTGGATGTCACAGCGAGTCGTGGGTGCAGAGCTGGATCGCCTGGCGGCCAGCGCCGAATATGAAGCCAAGACGACCGCACGCATCATGGATCGGCTGTTCACTGAAATGTCGAGTGTGGCCAATATGGTGGCGCGCCAGGGCTCGGTGATCCAGCTGGCCACCCGGTATCGCGACGATCCGCCAAGTCTGGCCAGGCTCACGCGCCAGCAGCGCGCGGCGCAATTCACACAGGATCCGTTGGTGCGCAAGGTCGGCAACTTCATGCATGAACTCTCCAGTGATCTGCGCTATGCCCGCATCTACATGAACAACATGTCGGACGACACGGTGACGGCCAGCAACTGGAACGAGCCTGACAGCATCGTGGGCATGATCTACTCTGGCCGTCCCTATCTGATTGATGCATTGCGTGACGGCAATGGCCATTCGTTCGGTATCGCCCGGCTGAACAAGACACCATCCTATTTTGTAGCCAGCCGCATTGAGAACGAAGACGACATGCCTCTGGGCTCCGTCACGGTGAAGTTCGATACCCCGGAAATAGCGCTCTACCTGACTGGACACCACATTGCACTGATCGTGGATCGCCAGGGAAGAGTGACCACCGCTTCGTCCGCTCCATTCATGCTGCGCAATGCGGCAGGGCTTCTTTCGCCGGGTACTGCGCAGTCTTCCAGCACGCCCTCTTCGCCAGACAATGGAGAAGATCCAGGAATAGCTCTGGATGTGCAAGCCATGGCCAGCTCCGGCCATGCTGATCAGTGGCTCATCGATGGCAAACCCTATCTGCTGCAGCGTGAGCCGCTATCCAAAACACAGTACCAGCTGATCACGATGGCGGCCCTGGATCACCTGCCTGCCATGCGTCGACAGCACTATTGGATGGCAGGGCTGGTGGCGGCGATCGGCTTGCTTTTCATCCTGCTCTCCAGCCACGTGATCGGGCAAATGGTGGCGCGGCGGCAGGACGAGCGACATGCGGCGAACCATGATGCACTGACCAATCTGCCGAACCGGCGCAATGTGATGGCCCAACTGGATCGGCTGTTCGCTTTAGCGGGCCGCACGCAGCAATGGGTCCTGGTGGCCTTCATCGATCTGGATGGGTTCAAGGCGATCAACGACACCTACGGACATGTGGTCGGTGACCAATTCCTCGTCGAAGTCGGCCGGCGCATGTCTGCGGGTTTGCGCAAGAGTGACATGCTGGGGCGACTAGGTGGTGATGAATTTGTCGTCATCGGGCTGATTGCTCCACCTGGCCCAATGGATCAGGACAAGGCTCTTGAAGCCATGCGCAGTCGATTGGCACCGCTGCTGATCGGAAGCTATAAATTTGCCGAGTGCAGCTTCGACTACCCAGGAGCCAGCTTTGGCATTGTGAGTGCCGATCCATCCGCCAGCTCTCCGCAGGCTGTGCTCAAGGAGGCGGATCAGTGCATGTATGCGGACAAACAGGCGCGGCGAGCATCGAAAATGCAGTCGGCCCAAAGTGACTCAACCATTGAGACACGCGAATTGGCGGAGCGCCTCCAGGCTTCTGCTCCCGACCTTGGCTCTGTGCGAGCCTGAAACAGGCCGGGAGCAAAATTCCGGCTTCACCCGACCCGCGTTGACGGAAATCCCTCATTGCCACAGGTTTCTTGCCGCCGCATTGTTGTGCCCTCCGCAAACTACCCCAGAGGTGCCCCATGGCTGAACCATCGACTCCCGACAAGCAACCGCAACCCGATCCGGCCGAACTCAATGCGTTCTTCCCCTCCCCCTACTCGCTCAGCCAGTTCACGTCGCCCAAGTCCGACCTGAGCGGCGCCGACTACGCGAAAACCTATCAAGGCAGCAAGAAGATCCTGATGATCGGCGCAGACGAGCGCTACCTGCTGACCGATAACGGCAGCTTTTTCTCCACCGGCAACCACCCGGTCGAGACACTGCTGCCCATGTACCACCTGGACAAGGCGGGCTTCGCGTTCGATGTGGCCACGGTGTCGGGAAATCCCGTCAAGTTCGAGTTCTGGGCAATGCCTTCCGAAGACGAGACGGTCAAGGGCTTCTTCAACAAGTACCACTCGCAATTCAAGGAGCCGCTGCGCCTGTCGACGGTGCTTGAGCAAGGGCTGGAGCAGTACGCAGCCATCTTCGTCCCCGGCGGGCATGGCGCGCTGATAGGCATCCCCGACAGCCGTGACGTAGGTGCGGTGCTGGAATGGGCTGCGGCCAACAACCGGTTCGTCATCTCACTGTGCCACGGACCTGCTGCCTTCCTAGCGGTTGGCGACAGCGACATCTACCGAGGCTACAAGATCTGCGCCTTCCCCGATGCACTTGATGCGCAGACCCCGGCCATCGGCTACATGCCGGGTCACCTGACCTGGAAGTTCGGCGAAAGGCTCAAGACCCTGGGTTTCGAGATCGTCAACGACGGCATCTCGGGTGCCGTGCACCGGGACCGCCAGCTGATCACCGGCGACAGCCCTTTGGCTGGCAATGCGCTTGGCAAGCTCGCGGCCGAAACCTTGCTCAAGGAAGTCACGGCCTGAGATGAGCACTGCAATCGCGCAGGCGGCATTGCACGGAGCCCTCGCCATCGAGGGCGCCCGCAGCCTCGCCGCAATCCAGGATACGGTGCGTGCTGTCGGCGCGCCGCTGGGGTACGACCGTTTTGTGCTGTTCTCGGCTTCCAGCGCTCGGGACGATGCGGTGGAGCGCATCTACTGGATCGAAGGCGACTGGTTCGGCACGGGCGCGCCTGTGGATGCTGAAACCTACGTGCGGCACTGCCCGGTGACGCGCCATATCCTGGAGACGAACCAGCCCTTCTTCTGGACCAAGACGAACGGCGCTCAGGGCGAGCGTTACAGCGTCGTCCGCGCGCCGCAAGGCCCGGGTATCCACGGTCTGCAAGTGCCTGTATTCGGCCTCCTGGGGCTGGAAGGCGCAATGAGCCTGGGCGGCGAGCGCATCGATGCCTCGCCGCAGGCCCGGCTGGCGCTGGAGCTGATCGCCCAAACCGCATTCCGCACGGCGCGCAGGCTGCTGGAGCTGCCCGCGCAAGAGGAGCTCGGCCCCTTGTCCGATCGCGAACGTGAGGTGCTCGCATGGACGGCCGCCGGCCGGCGGCAGACGGAGATTGCCGCAACCCTCGGCCTGTCCGAACGCACTGTGGAAAACCACCTGCGCCGCATCCGCAAGCGCCTGGGCGTCGCCACGACGGCGCAGGCCATTCGCGTAGCGATCCGCAACGGAGAGATCGTCGCCTGACTATCCATGTCGGCCCACATCTCAAGTATCCCTTTGGAACATGCAAACGGGAGGCAGGAACCGGCCGCAAGAGCTCTTCAAGACACAGCCCTGCCGGCTTCTGCTCCCGGTCCAGATCTATGCTGAAGTGGGTAGCGCTTTAATGGAGCGCAGAACATTGCGTGTGATGCTTTGCCGTTTGGCAAGGTCGGCAAGTCTGTTGGGAGTGTCCATGTTCAAGGCGAAGAAGACGGGGCCGCTGGGCCACTCTACCCAGCCCACCCACCAGCCGATTTTTCCGGTCCAGCCCGTTTTTGCACGCAGTATCCAGTCAGGCCCCGCTTCATTGACCATCACGTCCTTCACGAGCCGCTGGTGCTCGACCTGGAAAGGCAGTTGATTGCGGTAAAGCCGTTGCAAGAAAGCAATCTGCTCGAAGGACGAGATGGCGAGGTCGCCCTCAACCCAGAATGGCTTGTCGCCAGTGGCGACCGCATTGCCATACCCAATCTTTCGCATATAGGCGCTCTCGCGTGCATCGCCGAGTTCCTTGGCGAAGCGCTCATACACCCAGACGGTGGAGTTCCTCATCGCGGAGCGCAGATTCTGGTCCACGTTCCAGGCCTCCACAGGTCGTTTCACACCATCCCATTGAATGAGCTGAAATTCGTCACGCAGCAGCCCTGCATCAAGCGCAAACAAGCTGTGCGGAATCTTGAAGGTAGAGGCTGGCGAGTAACGCCGAGCGGAACGCGACACGTTGTAGACGTGGGTAGTTTCAGAGTTATCGCGTGCATCGAGAACAACGATGCTGCCTTGCGCATCGGCTTCTGCGAAAAACCGAGACCACTCGGCCATTTCTTGAGGCTGGGGGCCAGCCGCCGTCACTTGAGCAAACCCTGCGGCCAGGGCGGATAAGACCAGACTACGTCGATTCATGCGGCTAGTTTAAGGGTCAAACGAACCCGTCCTGAGGTGACAGGGACAGTGGCGGTGACACCTTGCCGCGATGGGGAGCGTCTCTTGCGGGCCGGACAGCGACAGCCGCAATCGCTTGAATCCACAGCCAGAGGCTGTCTTTCGAGCAACCAGATCGGGCATAGCGAACACTCAGGGAGTTCGGACTGCCGCCTGAGTTGTCAATCGGCGCTCGCTGGCCCTTTAAGTTCAAGCTGATTGCCGTCCGGGTCTTTGCAGTAAATGGACAGGCCCATGCCGTCAGCACCAAAGCGCCGCACCGCCCTATCCGCCTCAAGACCATGGCCAGCCAAATGGGTGAGTATGGCTTGCTCGTCAAAAGGCTCGATACGCAGGCAAAAATGATCGACATTTCTGCGCTCGCTTGAGGCCGCAGCTCCGCCCGCACGGCCTAAAGGGCCCTCAACATCCACCAGGTCAATCATGGATGCACCAGCTCGCAGATGAACCATACCCAAATCCTCGCGACGCTTCACCAAGGCACAGCCCAGGACCGCTTGGTAAAAGCGGATGCTGCGCTCCAGGTCGGTGACGCGCAACACGATGTGATCAATGTGCTGAATACTGAATTTGCTCATGGCGATCTCCTGCTCCAGGCATGCACACTCCTAATCGTATGCACTTGGTGTGATGGAACCCCAGACGTTCGGCGAGCGTCAGGGACATTTTTTCGATCCTCGCATTGAGCATTTCGGCGTGAGGCGCTGATGTCCATTTCCTTTCGAGAAGTGCTCAGCGCACTGGCGCCGCGCCAGTGGGGCCATCACTATTTTTGTGCTCAAGCCAAGCCCACGCTGGAGGTGGCGGGGATCGCTGTGGCTGCAGGCCTGGCTGCTCCCGCTCCCTGGATCAGGAACACCCCGCCAAGAATCAGGAGCACACCCAGCACACGCATGACGTTGATAGGCTTGGGTTCCAGCCCCATGACACCGAAGTGATCGATCAATACCGCCACGACCATCTGTCCTGCGACCACGGCGACCAGAAATCCGCCGGCACCCAGTTTGGGTATCAGGGCTGCAGCACTGGCGACGTAAACAGCCCCCAGGACACCACCGATCCACAACCACCAGGGACCGTGAAACGCATTGCTGAAATTCGGCATGGGGGCTTTGACCAGAATCAGCATGGGCACCATCACGGCCAGGCTGATCACCAGCGATGTGGCAGCCCCCCAGAAAGGGTGACCAAGAGCACGGCCTACGTTGGCATTTGCAGCGGCCTGAAAAGGCAGGATGGCCCCCGCCAGCAAGGCCATGCCCAGTGAGGCGACCGTCATCAATGCCATCTTGCTGTTCATATCTGCCACTCCTTCAAACGTCTACAAGCAATGCTTGGATGGTCTCGCATACGGATTAATTATGGAAATCGTTTATATGCACATGTACTATTCTTCGCATGGATGATCTGCGTCGTATCGACCTCAATCTGCTGCTGGCACTTCACGCGTTGCTGACCGAGAAGCACGTGACCAGGGCTGCCATGCGCCTGCACAAGAGCCAACCGGCCGTGAGTCATTCGCTAGCTCAGCTGCGCGAACATTTCAATGACCCATTGCTGGTGCGCAAACAGGGAAAGCTGGAGCTGACGGCCCGAGGCAATGCGCTGCTGCAACCACTCTCGGAGGCTTTGGGCAGCCTCAATACTCTGCTGGGAACACCTCAGTTCGATCCACTGCAGGCACAACGACGATTCAGGCTGTCACTGTCCGACTATGCGGCTCGTCTGGTACTTCCGGACCTGATGCGATATGTCCGCAAACATGCGCCCGGCTTTGACTTCGCCATCAGTCAGGCCAGCCGGGATGCCATGCTGGTACAGCTAGCCGATGGTGAACTGGACCTGGCTCTCGGGATCTTTCCCGATCTTGCACAAGACATCCAGGTCGAAACACTGTTTGAAGAGGATTTCATCTGTCTCGCAGACAAGGCCGTCAGTCCGGAAAAAGGAGGACTGTCGCTAGAGGAATGGCTGACGCGCCCTCATGTCATGCTGGCATTGAGGCCGGACGCGAACGACGAGATCGAGCGCGCACTCGCCGCCAAGGGACTCAAAAGGAGGATTGCGGTGGCCTTGCCACACTGGAGCGCTGCGGTTGAATTGCTGCCAGGTACCGATCTGGTTCTGACGATTGCCCGTCGTGCTGTCGGCCCGCTGCGCTCATTCAAGAATCTGCGGCAGTTTGCGCCTCCACGCCAATTGCAACTACCGAAAATGGCATACCAACAGGCCTGGCATGCGCGAAAGCACAATGATCCCGCGTTGGCCTGGCTCAGGCTTGCTGTGATGAACAGCTGCAAACCGAATGCTGGGCAGCAGTGAGTTGCCACAAGTCGCGACTTTTGCGGTAATTTTTCTTCAGTCTCCTGGACGCTGCCGATGACTGCGCATGTAACGATGAACGCCAAACAATTTGTTGAAAACTGGGTCAAGCTCAAATCAGAACTTCTTTTGTCTTTCATGAATGCTCATGAGGAGTCGGAGGTCGCAGCGCGGATCGAAGCCCTAGAGCTCACGCCCAAGCAGCACGAGCAACTTCGAGCGATTCTGGATGCGGTGCTGAAAGACACCATGTATACCTTGCTGCTGGGACTTGATGGCGCCGCGAGCATTGGAGGTGAGCAACAAACGTATACGCTGCATGATGAGGACGGCAATCTCATCTCTGATTGCGGTGAGCTGGAAGCAGCTGCATGGGAAGCCTTTCACGGGCAGGATCAGGCACCTGAGGGCGATTGACAAACCATGCGCAGCAGCTGGTCTGCGTCGTTTGCAGTCCTGAATTCATTGGTGAAGTAGGCGTAACTACGCGCTCTTGGTGCTTGCATCTCTTCAATGCGCTCGACTATGCTGGTTACATTGAGTCACGCAGCGCTAGGAGGGAACTTTGCCAAGCATTGAAGTTTTTGAAAAGCTCACTGGTCGCAAATTTTCGGATGCAGAGCTCTTACATACAAAGGTGCTCGCTTTCCCCGAAGAGAGAAAAAAGAGAGTTGTCTATGGACTGCTGGCCGAGGCTATCGACATTGACTACTCTCAAAAGTCACTTTCTGAGCTTGGCGAGCAAATAAGGCTGGCCCTGTCCAATATTGAGCGCCTTGCACCCAGAGCCTTTGTTGGTCAGAACATTCGCCTGTACGAGGGCGGCAACCACCTGGACATCATCAATGATGGGGTTGGGAGCATGGGCTGGTTGATTGTGGAAGACCACCTGACCTGATTGGACCTCAGACGCCCCCGGAATTCAGAAGCGCAGCAATCCCTTGTCCGGCTTCTGATGCCTGTTAGCTGTCTGCGCAAACATTGCCGCGCTATCCGCTGCGCCGGTCTGGAGGTCGTTGCTTGCAAAAGAAGTTTTTAACTTAGCGCATCCAACTGATCTGAACTGGCTGAATCAGAAAGGCTCCCTTAGGAGCCTCCTTGCTTAGACAGAAGAGCTGTTTAATCCACAGCGACCATTACCGACGACGCTTTAATGACGGCATATGCGTTGTCGCCCTCTTTCAACCCCAGGGACTGGGCCGACGTCGAGGTAATAGAGGACGTGACTCTCACACCAGGGGCAACTTCCAGTGTCAATTCCGTGCTGACCGGGCCCGTGACAATCGAGATAACCTTGCCTTCATTGACTAACCCGCTGACGGTTTGACTTTGACGTTTAACTAGATTTAGATGATGAACAAAAAGCTTTTGTCGTTCGTATAAGGAGGAATTTATCCGCGAATTTTTAGTAAACAACTGCCAAGTTATTTTCTAGGCAACCCTAAAAACTTCAATATTACAGCCCGTTTTAGCCACAACAACTAATGATCGAATGTATGTTCATGTTCGTACTGCGACAGCCTCAGGTCAAACCCAAGCTGCGGCCTCATCGTGCCAGTATGCCGCAACAGGCTATAGCTCATGGCCGTAGACGCTAAATCCGCTATGTTTGGCTAACTTGTCGCAGAACGCGCGACCAGCTTCATTGGATGCTTGCGTTTGCCAGTAGACACGATTCGCGCCAGCCACAAAGCCCTTTCTCGTATTGCCGCTAACACAAGCTTGCGTTAGCCTGCGTGCTCCACCATTGCTCAGGAGCCTGCCATGTCCCGTCGTTTGGTTCTTTCCGCCAGCACCGCCCTTGCGGCTGCCGCTCTGATTGTGGGTTGCGGCGCCATGGGGGCGTCGGGCGGCAACCCCATGAGCTTCTTTATCACCAGCGCCAACCCCGGCAAGGGCGGCGACCTGGGCGGGCTGGCCGGGGCCGACCGCTACTGCCAGTCGCTGGCCGCAAGCGTGGGCGCAGGCAACAAGACCTGGCGCGCCTATCTGAGCAATGCAGCGCTGAATGGCCAACCGGCGGTCAATGCGCGCGATCGCATCGGCAACGGCCCGTGGCGCAACGCCAAGGGCGTGGTCATTGCCACCAGCGTGGCCGACCTGCACAGCGCCAATGCCAAGGTCGGCAAGGACACCTCGCTGACCGAGAAGGGCGAAGTCGTCTCGGGCTTTGGCGATGAGGTCAACCGCCACGACATCCTGACCGGCTCGCGCCCTGACGGCACGCTGGCCGTGCCCGAGCCCGGCAAGGACACCACCTGCGGCAACTGGACCAAGAGTGACGGCGGCTCTGCCATCGTGGGCCACCACGACCACAAGGGCACCAACCCCGACCCTGTGGCCAATGCCTCGTGGAACTCATCGCACGGCACGCGCGGCTGCAGCGTCGAGCAGTTGCAGCAGAGCGGCAGCGCCGGGCTGATGTACTGCTTTGCGACCAACTGAGCGGGATGAAAGCGCGGGCCTCGGCCCGCCCAAGTTCAAGCAGGCTTGCTTGCCCTGCTTGAACAAGACCATGAAGATCAACACGCTCCCGGCACACCGATATCGCTGCCCAACTTGATCGCAAGCAAGCGCCGTCCCTGAGCGCTCCCCACGGTTCAGTGCTCACAGCCACCCTACTCTGCCTGGTCATTGAATCGGCGCTCCGCTAGGCCAAGGCCTGCAATCGACAAGCCGGCATCTGTCTCAGTGGTGCTCGGTCCACTATTCATGCAGTGATCTTCCTCATATAATTAGCCACAATATTATATTTTGGCTAACTAATGAAGCTTGAACAGAAGTACCAGGCGCTAATTGAAGAGGCACAACGACGCAATCTTCCTGATGTGGATGGCATCCAGCTGTGCTTTCAAGTGCTGTCGATGGCTGCAAACATCGACCGCGACTGCGCTGCTTTGCTGGCCCCTCATGGTTTGTCCGAGGGGCGCTTTGTGTTGTTGTTCCTTCTCGATGTGGCGCCTGACGGACTCGCACCCAACGCGCTGGCCGAACAGGCTGGCGTGACCCGCGCCACGGTGACCGGCCTCTTAGACGGACTGGAGCGCGAGGGTCTGATTGAACGTCACGCCAACGCCGAAGACCGCCGCGCACTTTGCATTCGACTGACCGCAAAAGGAAAACAACTTGCCAGTACCGTTATCGACCAGCATGGTCGGTGGATTGCAGGCCTGTTTGGCAACCTGTCCGTAGATGAGCGAAAGCAGCTGGCAGCGTTGCTGGAGAAAGTACGAGGCCCTGAATCGGACGTTGAATCATGAGGGATCCAGTCCGCAAGGGTGCGACGCGCACCGCTGACATTCCTCGAGACGTTCTGCACGCGCTATCGCGCGGGGAGTTGCAATGTGCAACGCTGGCCGAGTGCCTGGCAGTCGACCAGGCCGTACTGGCACGAACACTCTTTCCGGCACTTACGGCTCAAGCACTGAGCACGATCGATGAAGCCTGCCAACTAGGTGTGCTCAAACGCATGGCCCGTATCGGCGCAGTCTTGCTGGAGGCCCTGGGTACTGAGGGCATCGCACAATGCCAAACGCACCGCGCCGATATGGCACGAGGCTGGGCATGTTTCATGATCGGTGCTCAGCCTAACCTGGATCTCGGTGCACGGCTGGCCGCAATGCACCCGCTGGCAGACGATGCCCATTTTGGTGTGCGCGAATGGGCTTGGATGGCGATGCGGCCGCACCTGGTACAAGACCTGGCTGCGGCTATCACACAGCTGATGCCATGGACACAAGATCCTTCTGAACGTGTCCGACGATTCGCGTGCGAGGTTTTGCGCCCCCGCGGGGTGTGGAGCACGCATATCTCGCAGCTCAAACACTCACCCGAGCAAGCGCTGCCTTTGCTCTCAGCTCTGAAGAGCGACCTTTCGGTCTATGTGCAGGACTCGGTCGCCAACTGGCTCAATGATGCCGCCAAGGACTAGCCAGCCTGGGTGCGTGACATCTGTGCCCAATGGCTTCAAAGCTCCCAAGCCGCCGCCACACATCGTATATGTCAACGCGCACTGCGCAATCTCAAGTGAAAGTGGAACCATGTCTCATTACCTCGTAGAGCTCTACACCCCCAATTCGGCTTGGCTCGCGCTGTCCGCCGAACAAAGGCAACATTTTCTTGGCGGCATCGGACTCGCATTGAATCAACTCTCCACCCTCGGTGTCGAAGTCCTCTCCCTGGCAGAAACGGACTCCAGCATTGACCAGGGAACCGCGCATACATTCCTTGGTATTTGGCGCTTTCCTGACCAGGCCGCTCGTGACGCCCTGCTGGCGGGCATCAAAGCCAGCGGCTGGTACGACTATTTTGACCATGTGAATGCAGCCAGCACTCAAGGGGCGGCGGATATTCACTTGGCTGCTCTAGCCGCCGCGTAGCGCAGTCTTTCGGACAATGCCTGCGTGGTTGCAATGCATGCGGCTAGTCATTTTCTAGTGCCCGTTAATGTCCACTAATGCCTGCTAATGGCCGCCCGCCACAGTCACCACTGCGGGCTGGCCAGCTTTCGGCACAGCATATGCAACTCAACATGGCCCCCCGGCTCCGCACAGAACCGGGTGCAGGATCGAGTGGAAAGCATGCGACATCAACGTGGATTCATGACACCGGAGTCGCATCAATCGCTACACTGTACATATGCACAGTCATCGTCTTATGAGTGGTATGCCCGTCCAACTGATCGCGTCCCCGGTTACTTTGCCGCTGGCTGATCGCAGCGCACGCGCAGGCTCGCCCGCGAATGACTTTGCAGGCAAGCGGCTGGATATTACAGACCTGCTGGTCACGCACCCCAAAGCCACGTTCCTGCTGCGCGTGGCCGGCCCGTCCATGCAGGAACACGGCATTGATGACGGCGATATTGTCGTGGTGGACAGGGAGCTGCGCGCTCGCGATGGGAGCATCGTCGTGGCGGTTGTCGAGCGCGAACTCGTCATCAGAGCGCTGGACAGCGATGGCGACACTTGCAAGCTCAGGGCAGGCGCCCCCACCTACCCCGATATCGCGCCGCCAGAAGGACAGACTCTGGAAATCTGGGGTGTCGTCACCAGTTGCATCAAGCGCTTTGCGAGATGAATACATGCGCGCGCCAGCCCGATGCAGGCTGCCATTGAAATCTGATTAGCGCCCCAAAAAAAGCGCCTGCTAACGCACAAAGGCAATGTAGCTCTTTACATTGCCTTTTTCTTTGGTTTATTACAGTGACCCAACATCGCACTGCAGGCCGGGGTTAATGTCTTGGTAACTAATTTTTACAGATAATGCTTCGCATGCATTTTCTGCCTGCCTTGACTGTCGCAGCATTTTTGCTGCCAGCCGCAGCTATGACCCAAGCCATAGCGCAGCCCATCTATCGCTGCGGCAATACCTATTCTCAAGAAGCATGCAAAGGCGGCAAAGTGGTGGAAGACAAAACCACCACTCTGCACAGCGGCCACTCAGGCAGTACCGTTTATTTGTGCAAAGGCCATGGCGGCGGGCTTTTCTGGTCAAGTTCGCAATGCGGCCAGCACAACGCTTTTCTCGAACGTACTGAAACCGTGCCCTCCGGCCTGCCATGGGATCAAAAAGTCGCCCAGGCCGAAGCCCAATGGCGCAAAACCCAGCGCAATACCGCAGCCCCTGCGGTTGTCTACCAAAACCGCCCTGCCCAGCCTGCCGAACCCGGCAAAAAACAAGTCTGTGACGCGCTGGAAGAACGTGTCAAAGCTCTGGATAGCATGGGACGCGCTGGCAGCCAGTATTACGACCTGGATTGGGTGCGGAGGGAGCGCAAGTTGGCCAGAGATGAGCAATATCGACTAAAGTGCTAACGGTTTTATTTATCTTACGTTGAAAAATAATCACCATTCAATCAAACATAACATGTACCTAAGAAAAGTAGAATTAGATAATATTGGTCCTATTGATCACTTAGTCATCGACACCATTATAAAAGACAATAACCCCATTCCGCTAATTATAGTCGGCGAAAATGGATCAGGAAAAAGCATATTACTGGCACATATAGTTAACTCACTAATGGCCAGCAAACAGGTGATATTTGATGATGTGGAAGTTGAAGAGGGAAAAGTATTTAAATTACGAACACCCAAATACATCAAATCCGGGAAAAGTCATTCTTATTCAAGAATAGATTTTGACTCCGGATTACATCTAATAGAATGGCAACTTTTATCATCTAAAAAAGATTTTTTAGAAAAATTCAACTACACGCCAGAAAATCCTTCTTGGGAGCAAATTCCTGAAGAAGAAACTAGTTTGTTTTCCGAAAACTTTCATAGTCAGCAAGACTTAGTCAGAGATTTACACGAAAAACAATGCTGCCTTTATTTTCCCGTTAATAGATTTGAAGAGCCATCTTGGCTAAACACACAAAATCTAAAGAACAAAGCCACCTACACTCATCTATTTCACACGAAAAGAAATTCCAACAGAGACCTTATTTGTATATCTCCTTTAAAGCAAAATAGAGATTGGCTTCTAGACCTACTTTTCGATAGACATGTTTTAGATTTCAAAATAGAAAATACACCGCACTTCTGCGATAATGATAAATAGCCAATAAATTTGCCTTTATTTAAAGGATTTGAAGGCCAAGCAGCCCGAATTTACTTAGAAATTTCAATAATACTTAAGACAGCACTAAACAAACCTGATGATGCAATTCGCTTTGGCGCGGGTCGAAGACATAATAGATTAATATCTATTATTAAAAATGAAAAGCTCTGGGTGCCTGATCTTTTTCAACTCTCAACTGGTGAAGTTCTTCTAATCAACCTATTCTTATCTATCATTCGAGATTTTGACTTAAGCAAAAATGAGATAAATCAGCTTTCGGATGTCAAAGGGATAGTGGTTATCGATGAAATTGACGCCCACCTGCACACAATTCATCAACGAGAAATACCTCCTAAATTATTAAAGCTTTTTCCAAAAGTTCAATTTATTATCACCTCACACTCCCCGTTATTTTTATTGGGAATGGATGAGTGCTATGGAGCAGATGGCTTTCAGATAATAAATATGCCAGATGGCAAATCTATTTCCTCAGGAGATTTTTCAGAATTTCAGGTAGCATTTGATGCGTTCAGAGAAACAAAACAACATCGTGATGCTATAGATAAAATTCTGGCACAAAGATCAGCTCCCATTGTTTATGTCGAGGGCGATTACGACATTCGCTATTTAAATAAAGCAGCCAATTTATTCAAAAAAGAAGAACTTTTATCCAAGATACATCTAAAAGATGGTGGAGGCTTCGGTAATTTAGATAAAATCTGGAGATCATATGACAATGCGCTTGCACACTTACCAGAATGCAAGATAGTATTACTATATGATTGCGATCAGGAAAGAAAGTCTGAAAATAAAGGAAAAATTTATCGTTCAGCGATGAAAATCGTTGAAGAAAACCCTATACAAAAGGGTATTGAAAATCTATTTCCTGAAGAGGCAATCAGTAAAGCCGAGAATTTCAAGCCAGAATTCATTGATGTTTTTGAAGCCTCTCGAAAAAGAGAGCGGGGAATTATCACGGATGCACCTCTTGTCAAAAAAGTTAACAAGGATGAAAAAGGGAATCTCTGCGACTGGTTGTGTAGTAACGGAACGGAAGAAGACTTCAAGTATTTTCTTACAGTGCTTGAGCAAGTTGAATCCATTCTGAATTCACAGAATTAAAAATTCTCTAATCAGATTAAATATTTTTCAAGGTGCAAGAAATTGCACCTTTTCTTTTATCTAAATAAATTATTCAACCACTTTTATCTTCACGTCCGCCTAGCGTGATCTAGGTTCTTACCCTCCCGGCCGCCTATTGCAGTGCGTAAGAACGCTGCGATAGGCCCTCAAAGTCTCATCACGGAGCGCCAGCATGTCCAAGTCCAATCTGGCTTTATCTCCCTTTACCTCCCGCCGTCACGCTCGTTGACGGAAAACCTTGCACCACCAGCAGCGAAGTCGCTTTGCACTGCGGCTAGCAACATCTGCACGTCATGGAGCGCACTCGAGCCCTCATCGCAGACCTGCCGCATGAGCGCCAATTGGATTTTCGACTGGTTGATTACACGGATGCCAAAGGCGAGAGTCGCCCCGTCTACCGCATCACCCACTACGGCCTGCGCCCAGCACCGCGAAAGGCAGGTGACGCTGCCGGTGTACCCCGGCCAGCACCCCGCGCCTGCACCAGCCTTGCCAGCCACGCAGCCCGATGAAGGCCTGCGGCGCATGACGTTCAGGTAGCCTGCTCTGAAGCCCGACGCGCTTTGCCATGCAAAAAGCCCCTGACAGGGGCTTTTGTTCAGTCCTCTGCCTTGGAGGGCCAGAACATCTCTCGCACTTCGGGTGCGTAGTACGGCAAGACAAGCACCGCACCAAATAGTGCAAAGCCCAAGGCCGATGTCGCGTTCCCCAGGCCGGACAGCACAATCGGCGGACTGAAACAGGCGACGACTACGGTCGCAACAGAAGACCACAGGGTAAACCGAGGCGCCCATGCTCTGAACCGCAGCAGGCCGTAAAAAGCAATGAGGCCGAGCACCACGAGCACCGAGAGCGCCAGCAAGAAAATCCAGTCCGTGGGGCCGACTTCCGACTGCATCAAAAGGCTCTGGGAAAGATCGGTCAGCTCATGGGGCACCAGATCGAAGCCATATTCCGCCAGCATTCCGAATAACGGGATGCCCAGCGAAGCGATCACCAATGCGCGATACGTCGATTTGCCCATACCCTCTCCAAGTTGCTATGGGTGAATCGTACTACCGCCCTTCCCGCCCTACCTGTTCTTAACAATCTGCACCGCGGATGCGGCAGGCCCCGTGTGGCACCGGCGAGGCGCTGGCAAGCACCTCAGACTACGCAAAACCTGCGCAGTTAAACGGGCCGCGGCCCGTCCGCCAGCCGGCGCAGCAGCTGGAGCTGTTCGCTCTGGATGGTGATGAGCTCACTCCACTGCGTTTTCTGCAGCTCGTCGATTTTTTGGTGCAGCAGCATGATTTCCAGCTCGGCCTTGAGGTTGACTTCGTAGTCGTGCTCTCCGCGAATGCGGTCCTTGTCTGCCTGGCGGTTCTGCGACATGAGAATGATGGGCGCCTGTATGGCCGCCAGCATGGACAGAAACAGGTTCAGCAGAATGTAGGGATACGGGTCGAACGTGGAGCCGCGCGCCCAAAGCAAAAAGGCGTTGAGGCCCACCCAGACCAGCATGGTTGCGCAAAACAGCGCCACAAAGGCCCAGGAGCCGCCAAAGGTGGCGACGGCATCGGCTGCGCGCTGGCCGAAGGTGGGCGGTGTCTGATCTAGCTCCTGGTCCACATTGCGTGAAATGTGCTTGCGCCGGGCAATGTGCTGGGCGACCTTGAGCGCTCTGGCGTCCAAGGTATCTGCGGAGGCACCAAACAGCCTCTTCGCAACGGTATCCGTATTGAGCATGGGACTTCCTTGTCATCCGAAAGATGAGGACATTGTCTGGATGCTACCCAAGCCTGGAGCTTGCCTTGCGCCCTGTCGCGCCGCCGCCACCGTCATGCGGCAACAAGCACAAGCGGGGGAATGCTTGAATATTGACGCCAGGTGTTGCAATGGCTGCCTTCGAGTGTGAGTATGGGTAGGCAATCGTTCGGATTGCGTAGCTACCGCTGATGCCCAAGGAGGCTGAAAATGTTCAAGCACATTCTGATTCCGACAGACGGCTCGAAACTCTCCGAAGCCGCGCTGCGCGCGGGCATGCAGTTGGCCAAGGAGCAAGGCTCCGAGGTGACGGTGCTTTATGTGATGCCGGACTATTCGGCCTTGATGTATAGCGGCGAGGGGATGGTGGCCTACAACCCCAGCGAGATGCGCCGGGACGCCGAACTAACGGCCGACACAGTGCTAAAGGCGGTGCAGGACATTGCCAAGGCCGAGGGAGTGGACTGCAAGTTGGAGCGGACGATGAACTTTTCGGTGCACCAGGCCATCATCCAACAGGCCAAGGACAGCCACTGCGACCTGATCTGCATGGCGTCCCACGGTCGCAAGGGCCTTGCCGGCATTTTGCTGGGCAGTGAAACCCAGCGCGTGCTGGTGAACAGCGGCATTCCGGTGCTGGTGCATAGGCCTGTGGTCAAAGAGGTCCGAGCCGATTCCCACTGAATTTCAGGCCTTTTCTTGCCCATCAAAAAAACCGCTTGAATACCTACTTCTGGGTGTTGCATCAGCCGCCCCGGAGTGTGAGTATGGGTTTGGCAATCGTTCGGATTGCGTGGCAACCCCACAGGCGCTGGCGCGCAAGGAGGCTGAAAATGTTCATGCACATTCTGATTCCTACGGACGGCTCGAAACTATCCGAAGCCGCGCTGCGCGCGGGCATGCAGCTGGCCAAGGAGCAAGACTCCCAGGTGACGGTGCTGTATGTGATGCCGGACTATGCCGCCTTGATGTACAGCGGCGAGGCGATGATGACCTACAACACCAGCGACCTGAACAAGGACGCCGAGAAAACGGCCGACAGGGTGCTGCAGGAGGTGCAGGACATTGCCAGGGCCGAGGGGGTGTATTGCAAGACTGCGCGAGCCATGAACGCCTCGGTGCACAAGGCCATCATCCGGCAGGCCGAGGAAAGCCACTGCGACCTGATCTGCATGGCATCGCACGGCCGCAAGGGCATTGCCGGCATTTTGCTGGGCAGCGAAACCCAGCGCGTGCTGGTGAACAGCCACATTCCGGTGCTGGTGCACAGGCCTGTGATCAAAGAGTAAAACTGCTCACCACCCGCGAATGGCGGCGATCAAGCCGCCCAAGCCTGCGGCTGTGGTGCCCAATGCGGCCAGCACATAGGCCACTGCGATACGGCGGACATGGCGGTCTGCGGCGGCGGCATTCAATGGTGTGGTGACGGTCACTTTGGAAAGCATCATCGGCGCTCCGATCCTTGGGCTTTCAAGGGATGGGAACGAAAGCCTCAGTCGGTCTGAACGCCTGGGGCTTTCACCTTTTCTGCGGGCTTGGTCAGTGGGTCGCCAGCAGTTGCCTGTCCACCTGCACCTGCCCTATCAAGGCATTGACCTGGGCGTCTCGGCGTTCGACCAGGCTGACCAGCACTCCAACCACGCCCGCGCTTGAAGCAGCAAGGGCTGGCACCACTCCCAAGCCATGTTGCAGTACGAGTTGGGCACTTGTGCGGGCATTCAAACGGAGCGCCATCGTGCAGACGCCGGGCAGGACGGTGCACGAAAAGGTCTTGGTAAAAATAAGATTTTTCTTATTTTTTCGCATAGCCATTGATTACATACTTCACGCAGCTTTGACTGGATTTTTAATCTCCTCGGATATTCACTGATAGGATGCCAAATGCCAAATGCCAAATGCCAAATGCCAAATGCCAAATGCCAAATGCCAAATGCCAAATGCCAAATGCCAAATGCCAAATGCCAAATGCCAAATGCGCCGAATAATGTTGTGTTGGCTGGTGGTGGTGGCCTTGATGGGAATCTCGTCTCAGGCAGAGGCACAGTCGCGGTGTACTGTAACTGGTGGGGGGGCTCCAAACGTTGACGTTCGATGGCCCGGGAGAGCTCATGGTGCCTCGTGATGTACCGAATGAGACTCTGGTCTTTACTGACATTAAGCCACTCTCCAAAGACATCCGCTTCACCTGCAACACCAGTACAACCCTGTATGGGATACTCGCCGCTCCTGCGCGAGGACCGACTCCAGTAGATTCGTCTTACTTTCCTACCGGTACACCTGGACTGTCGTTTCGAATAAAGGCGCGAAACGGGGGCGTCATAACTCCTCCGATAGAGGTTGAAGCCGGTCAATGGGAGCTGGTCAACAACATGACACTGGAACTTCTCAAGACTTCGGCATTTGATCCCAGCGGCCAGATTAAAGCAGGCGAGATCGGAACCCTAAAGATTGGACCCGATATCCTCGTCACATATAGACTGGCCCAACCCATAAACTTTATCGCAGGCTCCTGCGAGAGTCCGGACGTGAACGTTCCCATGGGGGATGACTATATTTCGTCCGATTTTGATGGACCAGGTACCCGTACCATACCGGTCTCCTTCAACCTGAATCTAAACCGATGCCCACCTGGAATGGGCAAGGTCAATTACACCTTTGTTGCGTTGACAAAGGTCATTGACGCCAGTCAGGGAATCGTCGGGCTTAATAATGGATCAGGCGCCATTGGAGTCGGGCTTCAAATCAGAGACGGCAATGACGTACCTCTTGCTTTGGATACTCCCCATACATTTACAGGCTACGACTCCCGCCAGGGCGGTAGTTTTCAGATCCCGCTGAAGGCGAACTATTACCGATTAACAAACGAGCCTAGATACAAGCCTGGAACCGCAAATACAGAGCTGATATTCATCATGAGCTACTTGTAGGCTACCGACTCCAAGATTTGAAGTCCTTCAGGGCTTGAGTCGGCGGCCGAGCTCCACCTGGGCGAAAAACGCGCTGGCCAGCTTCAATATCTCGCTGGGCCGGCGCAGTTCCTTGACCCGCGCTCCAGTTCCTTCATGCGCTGAAGCTCGCCGGTCGTGGTGCCTTCGCGTACGCAGGCATCGACCTCGGCACGCTTGACCCATTCGTTCAAGGTCTGCGACACGCAGTCAATCCTGGAAGCGATGGATTCGATGCTTGCCCACAGTGATGGGCCCTCCCCGATGTAGCTCCTGCACCAGCCTCACCGCGCGCTCGCGAACCTCGGGGGAGAGCTTGTTCGAGCTCTTCATGGCTTCATCTTCCCAGGTGCTGAAGCCTCCTTGCTAGCTCGAACGCAGCAGCGTTGCCAGCCGTTGCTCGATCCACAAGGCCGTAGCGCCCAGCTCTGCACCTTGCAAATTGAGCATACGCACGGCTAACGGCGGAAGCTGCAGTTCCGCGCAGTCCAGTGCCACGATGCGGGGCTCAATATCGGGTGCTTGGGCAATATTGCGCGGCAGAATTCCCCAGCCTATGCCGTCGGCCAGCATGTCGGCAAGCACGTAGAAGCTCTCCGAGCGCCAGATGCTCGGACTGATCACGAGGTCTTCAACACCCTCGATGTGCATCACCAACTGCCGGTGAGAGGCCAGGTCCTCGCGCTTGATTCCATTGCACTTGGCCAGCTCGTGGTCGCGCGATACGAACACCATCTGAGGTACGCCAGCCACATAAGTTTGAGCAAACTGAGCGCCTGCCGGGCCTCGGTCAAACTGAAAGGCAAGCTCAGCTCGACCTGATTGCACCTGGCGTGCGACTTCTGCCGCCGTGCCATTGAGCAGGGTCAACTCCAAAGCCGGGAACTGGTGCGCCAGCTCCTGCAGCAGCCTGGCAATCGGCGGATAGGGCAAGGCTTCGTCGATAGCCACGCAAAGCTTGGCTGTCTGGCCATGCGACAGCTTGCGCGCGCGCAGTTCTAGCGCCTGGGCCTGATTGAGCAAGGCCCGTGCCTCCAGCAGGATGACTTCGCCAGCCTGCGTGAGTCGCACCGACCGGCCTACACGATGAAACAACTCCAGCCCGAGATCCGCCTCCAGCAGTCCCATGGCCATGCTCACTGAAGATTGGGTTCGGCCCTGGCGCCGAGCGGCCTGGGTCATCGAGCCACAGTCCGCCACGGCAACGAATTGGCTCAAACGTTCTAGTGTCCATTCCATAGATCAATTTTACTGATTGATCTGAACTTTTCTCAAACAAAAAATTGATTGATCATTGGCAACATGGTCGCTTCAAGCGGCCTCTCCAACCATTGAACGAAAGAATCCATGACGACATCCATTCAGCTAAGACCATTGGAGCGCGACGATTTGCGCTTTGTGCACCACCTGGATAACAACGCCAGCATCATGCGGTACTGGTTTGAAGAGCCTTATGCGACCTTTGATGAACTGACCAGCCTCTACGACTCACATGTTCACGACCAAACTGAACGTCGCTTTGTAGTCGAGCATGAAGGGGCCCGAGGGGGGCTGGTTGAGTTGGTGGAAATCGACCTGGTACACCGCCGAGCGGAGTTCCAGATCATTGTTGCGCCTGATCAGCAGGGCAAGGGGATTGCCACTCGTGCTACTCGCCTGGCGCTTGACTATGGCTTCAAGGTTCTCAATCTGCACAAGATCTTTTTGCATGTGGACAAGGAGAATGCCAAGGCTATCCATGTCTATACGAAGCTTGGCTTTCAGCCGGAAGGTGAACTGGTCGATGAATTCTTTGCCAACGGCCAATATCGAAGCGTGTTGCGCATGTATTTGCTGCAGAAAAGTTACCTCAACAAGGAATGAATCATTGAGGAGCCTCTGGGCTCAGTAGTTCATTGCGCCGGTAGTTCATTGCGCCGGCAGTTCATTGCATCAGCAGTACTGGTGTCTTGCGGCACATGCCAACGTCGCTGGCAATGGCTTGACCATGGCTTTGCCGCACCGGGCCGCCTGGGCTTGGGGGTCTCCCGCCGATACATCCGATAGACACCGAGCTGCTCGAATTGCAGCACCGCGGTCGCCAGCGCAGCCGCCTGCCACGCGCTATGAAAAGCAAAGCAGCCACCGCCAGCCCAGCAAAGCTATCGACATCAAACTAATTTAAAACGCAGTCAGATCAAGCGCAACGTGCTCACAAATTCATATATAGAAAGCACAAAATTATTTATAGATGAATCAAAAATCGATATTTAAATACATCTATGTATTGAATAAGCATACAGACAACAATGAAGTCGCCTGCTGTCGCATGCAAGCAATGCTTTAGAGACAAAAATAATTCATAGATTTACATGTTTTGACCAAAACACTAATATCTATGCATGCCACGCCAGAACACATCGCCCGCAGACTACCCGCAAGCCGTACTCCAGCAGATCGAGCAGCTTGCGCAGAACATCGTCATCGCCCGTAAACGGCGCGGCGAGTCGCAGGCGCAGTGGGCCAAGAAGCTGGGCATATCGCAGCCCACCATGGCGCGCATAGAGCGCGGCGACCCGTCCGTCGCCATGGCCTCGTATGTGATGTGCATGTGGCTGGTCAATCAGGCCGGCGGCCTGGCCGACCTGATCGCGCCGCAGAACGACCATGCGGCGCTGGAGAAGGAGGTCGCGAAGATTGACAGCAAGCGCAAGAGCAGCGCTCCCAAAAAGAACAAGCCGTCAACGGCGGCAACGAAAGCTGCATCGCCTCAGCCATCGACTTCAGAAACGAAAGGCTTGGCTGGACTGGTTGAACGGATGGCCAGGTACGCTTTAGAGCAAGAGATGCAAGCTCAGGGCGACAAAAAGACAGCTGCAGCAGCAGGACTAGCCGCTCTCATGAACAAATCAACGCCTCAAAAGCTATGAGCCTGCCCATCAACGCCGTCTCGCCACGCACCTACGTGCCGCAAGACCAGCTCTATGTGTGGGCTATGGTCAACCCTGCGGCGCCCACGCTGGTGGGCGAGCTCAGCCTCTCGCAGCTGGTGGCAGACTGCGCCACTTTTACCTACACGCAGGACTGGTGGAACTTTGCGCTCAGCGAGGACATGCCCATCGTCCAGGGGCAGATCTTCAGCACGGGCGAGAGGAACACGGCCCCCGGCGCAATCGACGACGCCCGCCCCGACCGCTGGGGCGAGCGCATCATTCGCCACATCGACCGGCCTGCCCGCCTGTCCATTCTGGAAATGCTGCTCTTCGCGGGCGACGACCGCTTTGGCGCGCTGGGCGTGTCGACCTCGGCAGAGCAGTACATTCCGCGCTACCTCGGGCCCTATCCGCAGTTGAAGGATCTGGCCCAACTCGCCGCCGCGGTAGAAGACGTGCAGACCCAGGCCCCGATCACCGCAGAGATACAGCGCCTTATCCAGCCCGGCGTCACCCTCGGCGGCGCGCGGCCCAAGGCATTGCTGCAGACGGATAACGGCCCCTGCGTCATCAAGTTCAGCGAGCTCGACGACCCCGTGGACACCCCGCTCATCGAGCACGCCACCATGACGCTGGCCGCACAGGCCGGCATGTATGTGGCCGACACCGCCGTGCTGCCACTGCCGCCACGCTACGGCAAGGCTCGGCACGCTCTCACCATCGAGCGCTTCGACCGCCTGGGCCCCTACCGCGTGCACTGCCAGTCCGCCCACACCGCCCTGCGCGCTGCGGGGCTGGAGCAAAGCTACAGCAATCTGGCCACCATCCTGCTGCGCCTGGGCCACCCGGACCGGCAGGCCGCCATGCGCGAGGAACTGTTCAAGCGCATGGTCTTCAACATCCTCATGGACAACACCGACGACCATGAGCGCAACCACAGCATCAGCCTCAATCTGGCAGACGGCTACTACGACCTCACGCCCGCCTATGACGTGGTGCCCAGCCTGCAAAACCTTGGCTATCAGGCACTCGTGGTGGGTACCGCAGGCTCCGAATCCAGCCTGGAAAACGCACTCACCCAGATCAACGAGTACGGCATCAAAATGCCCCGCGCCATCGAACTGATACGGCAGATGGCCGCTGCCGTCGATCGCTGGGCCACGCACTTTACTGCGCTGGGGGTCAGCAAGTCCGACATGGAGCTGCTCGCCGCCAGCATCGACCGCGATGCGCTCAGATCGCAGAGACAGGCCTTTCTGTAAAAGCTAAGCACCTCTCACCTCAACAAAAAGCCCGCAAGGTTCCAGACCTTGCGGGCTTTCTTGATTCCCAAGGAATCTTGATGACCGACACCTCAGACCGCGAACAATTGCTTCGCAGCTAAGCAGAGGCATCAGAGATAAGAAAAATCTTCAAAAAGACAAAGAAAGTAATTTTTTCTTCAGTGAAGTCGGAAAAATTTTGTTTAGCATTTGCCAAATAACTTTTTTCCTCAAGGAACAGATGGCACATCACCGTAAAGTGGTTATGCACATCTACGTGAGCGCCTGAGCACAGGGGCATTCGAGCCGTCACAACCTGCCAAAGTCTACCCTGTCCAGAAATTTGTGCGACTGTCTGACTGCGTGCAAGTACCTGAACACGCCGCTCCTGCCTCCGATGCCAGTGCATTGGAGCATCTGCTCTTCGCCCTCAAGCATGAAGAGCTGGATCTGCAAGCCGCGATACTAGCCCTCAAAATCGACCCAGTACCACTGGTGGAGCAATTTTCACAGGCCACCAGCAGCAGCTATCTCCAGCAAGCCTGCTTCCTCTGGGAAATAGCCAACCAGCAAACTTTGAATGCACCACCAGCCAAAGGTGCGACCAAGCCGCTATTTGACCCCAATCTATTTCTCACCGGCCCATCGAGCAAATACACCCGATGGCGCGTGGACTTCAACGGCATAGGTTCCATACAGTACAGCCCCACCGTCAGACTCACCCCTGAAATCAAGGCTCTGCTGGCCGAAGATATCCTTGGTCAGGCCCGCGAGTTCATCCAATCCATGGACCCCGACATGGTCGAGCGCGCGGTGCGCTGGGCGTATCTCAGCGAGACCGAAGGTTCATACGCGATTGAGCGCGAAGCGCCTACAGGCAACCGCACAGAAGCATTTGCCAAGCTTCTTGCTCGCGCTCATGAAGAGATCCTTCTCACTGAAGAATATCTGGTCGAGCTTCAAAATCTCACCGTGCAATCGGCCATGGATCAGGCAGTGGAGTACCGCAAACAGCAAAACTGGCTGCGACGTGACAGCAGCATCACCTACGTACCGCCAGCACCTGAGCACCTCCTCCCCGTAATGAAAGGCCTGCTCACACTGGCCAACCAAAAAGACAACAGCATCCATCCACTGGTTCTGGGATCGCTGGTCAGCTTTGGATTTGTATTCGCCCACCCCTTCATGGACGGAAACGGTCGCCTATCGCGTTTCTTGTTCCACAAAATTGCCTGCCGCAATGCCAATTTACCCAACGGTCTGGTACTTCCCATCTCTACAGCGATGGCACGCCATGAAGGCCACTACCTGAGGGCCCTCAAGTCCTTCTCTGCCCCCGCGCGCGACCTATGGACAGTGGCCAAAGTCTCAGACCTGGAGTACGACTGCGCCTTTGACGGCTCACCCGAGATCTACCATTTCTGGGACGCCACACAGTGCGTGCAGTTTGGCCTGGAGATGGCCAAAGAGGCACTCCAGCGTGACCTGCATGAAGAAGTTCATTTCCTCGGCCGATTTGATCGTGTGTATTCACGGCTCAATAAAGCCATTGACATGAACAACAACCTCATGAACCTGATCACAAGACTACTCGTGCAAAACGATGGCGCTCTGTCAATCAGCAGGCGAAAAATGTTCATAGCCAAAGGCTGCACAGAGGAGCTACTGAACGAAGCCGAACAGATTGCTCAAGAAGCGTTAAACGAAGAAAGCCCAGATTAAGGATGCAATCAATGGAACAGCCCGCACACGCGGGCTTTTTTTTTCACCAAGGAGTCTTGACGACCGATACCTCAGACCGCGACGAACTGGGGCGACTGGCGGGCGAGCAGGCCATCAACAACTATGTATCGGCCCTCAGGTCCGCGATGGACCTGGCCGTGCTCGACAAACTGCTGAGCGAGAACCGCCCGACCCGTTCGACTGTGAGGAAGTGGAGAAAATCATTGACCACGCGCGCACCAACTTTGCGCCGACGGTCGCCAACTTGATCGCGTTTCGATTCTTCTCAGGTCTGCGCACCAGCGAGATGGTGACCCTGCGCTGGCAAAGCATCGACTGCAACAAAATGCAGGTGCTGATCCCACAAGGCGGCCTGCGCAAGCAGGCCAAGACGAACAAGGCCCGCCTCGTCAGCTTGAACAGCCGGGCCCTGGATGCATTGGAAAGACAAAAGGAGCAGACCCCCGAGGGCGCAACTCGGCAACGTGGCCGGGGACGTCATGCGCCAAACCACACCCAAGGACTCACAGACGGTCTTTGTGGAACCGACGCATGGAGAGCCCTGGGCTGACGAGAAGCGGTTTCACAACCCTTTCTGGGTGCCGGTGCTCAAGGCCCTGGGCATTCGTTACCGGCTGCCCAACCATATGCGCCACACCTATGCGACGATGCTGCTCATGGCAGGTGCCACGCCGGCCTACGCAGCCAAGCAGATCGGGCATTCGGTAGAGATGTTGTTGAACGTCTATTCCAAGTGGCTGGACAACGGTCAGGGGAATATAGAGCAGGCGAAGCTGGAGTCCTTCATCGGACAAAACTCCCCAGGAACTCCCCTGCAAAAACAAAGATAGCCATAAGTCTTTGTTTTAGAAGAATAAAACTGGAGCGGGTGATGGGAATCGAACCCACGTTATTTGCTTGGGAAGCAAGAGTCCTACCATTGAACGACACCCGCGTCTGCGACGAAGCCACGACTGCAGCTGTCTTCGACACGCTCACAGTTCCAGGCTGCGAGCTTGGGCTATCGTACATCAAGGCTGTGTAGCCTCCGTTCAAAATCGGAGCATTTAGGCAATTTTTTGCCTCGGAGTTTCCCCGAAAGCAGGGTTTTGAGGACCAGCCTTTCTTCCTCGTTGTTAGGGACACTCCGGTCACGACTGCCTAGCCTCAAATCACATGGGTAAAATTGTGCGGGATCAAAGAGCCTGCATTCAACTGCTGCTCCAAGCGTCGAGCAAAGTCCTGGTCCTGGAGCACGCAAGTCTCGCTACGGGCAAACAGGTTCCTCGCGATTTACGCTTGACCAAGATCTTCAATAATTTCTGTAAATACTGGCCAAGTACTGACCGCCCCTGCCGAATCATGCCGCTTTGCTTCTGCGATTTTTTCCTGCCCGCTGACCGCCGTGCCTTGTCTGAAGCACAGGCGGCTGGACGATGGAAGCCGGCTCGCGGAGTTGCGGCATGACGGAGCAGCAGCTTTATGACCTGGCTCCTGCGCTGGAGCTGATGGCTTTCGGTCTGGTGCTGGCCCTGGGGCCCTTGTGCTGGGTCTGGTGGCGCAGTCGCGGCACCGGCCCCGGCAAACGTCTGCAGGCCCTTTGCGTGCTGACGCTGTTCCTGACCTTCGATCTGGTCTTGTTCGGCGCCTTCACACGGCTGACGGACTCGGGCCTGGGTTGCCCTGATTGGCCTGGCTGCTATGGCACGGCCAGCCCTATCGCAGCACATGCCCAGATCTCCGAGGCGCAAGCTGCCATGCCGACCGGCCCGGTCACCCATGGCAAGGCCTGGGTGGAAATGATTCACCGCTATCTGGCGACCACGGTCGGCGTGCTCATCATTGCCATGACGGTCATGAGCTGGAAGCAGGTACGGGCCGCCAGGCGCAAGGGCCAGCATGCGTCTTTCAGCGGCGCGGCCAACCCCTGGTGGCCAACTCTGGCTCTGGTATGGGTCTGTATACAGGGCGCTTTCGGCGCCTTGACGGTCACCATGAAACTGTTTCCGGCCATCGTCACGCTGCATCTGCTGGGCGGTACCGGCTTGCTGGCCTTGCTGGCCATTCCTGCATCGGGACTGAGCCAGCAGCAGGCCGGTCGCTCTGCGGCCCCGATTGCCGGACGCTTGCGCATCGCGCTATGGCTGTGTCTGGCGCTGCTCATCGTCCAGGTCAGCCTGGGCGGCTGGGTCAGCACCAATTACGCCGTGCTGGCCTGCACGAGCTTCCCTGGCTGCCAGGGCAGTTGGTGGCCGGCCATGAATTTCGCCGAAGCGCTGCAGATCTGGCGCCCTCTGGGCATGCTCAAGGACGGCAGCCACATCAGCTTCGAAGCGCTGACCGCGATCCACTACACCCACAGGCTGGCAGCCTATGTGGTGGTTCTGGCACTGGCCAGCCTGTGGTGGGCATTGCGTCATGCCCCTGCACTGGCCAAGCAGCGCCGGCTGCTGGGATTTTTTGCGGTGCTGCAAGTTCTGACAGGTCTGTCCAACGTGGTGTTGGACTGGCCCCTGGTGGCGGCCGTGCTCCACACCGGTGGAGCCGCGGCCCTGGTAACGATTGTGGTCTGGAGCCTGGCCGTGACGCGTAGCCATGCCGTCACCGCCCCCGACCCTGAAATGGCGCACCGCCCTGTCTGAGGCATAGCGCAAAAGAGTGATTGCATGAGTCAAAGTGAAGCCTTGTTGAACAACACCTCGCGAATCAGCCAGTTCTACGCGCTGACCAAGCCGCGCGTGGTGCAGCTCATCGTGTTCTGCGCCCTGATCGGCATGGTGCTGGCCGTACCCGGCTGGCCCACAGCCAATCAGTGGATCCATATGGGCGTCGCCTGCGTCGGCATCTGGCTGGTGGCGGCTGCCGCTGCGGCCTTCAACTGCCTGGTGGAACGTCATATCGATGCCAAGATGAAGCGCACATCATGGCGCCCCACGGCGCGCGGCGAACTCTCCAGTCAGCAGGCACTGGCCTTCTCGGCCATTCTCTGCATGATTGGCGCCACGATCTTGCTGGTCTGGACCAATGCGCTGACGATGTGGCTGACACTGGCCACCTTTGTCGGCTATGCGGTGATCTACACCGTGGTTCTCAAGCCCGCCACGCCACAGAACATCGTGATCGGCGGAGCTTCAGGCGCCATGCCACCCGTGCTCGGCTGGGCCGCCATGACAGGCAATGTCGGCCCCGAGGCGCTGATTCTGTTCCTCATCATCTTCCTCTGGACTCCGCCCCACTTCTGGGCCCTGGCCCTGTACCGCGTGGAGGACTACCGCCAATCCGGCCTGCCCATGCTGCCCGTGACCCATGGCAGCGAATACACACGCCTGCAGATTCTGCTCTACACCGTTGTGCTGTTTGCGGCCGGTCTGCTGCCCTTCATGTACGGCATGAGCAGCTGGCTGTATCTGTTCGCGGCTGTCGTTCTGGGTGCAGGCTTCATCGCCTATGCCGTGGCCCTGTACCGCAATTACTCGGACGAGCTGTCGCGCCGCACATTCCGTTTTTCACTGCTTCACCTGAGCCTGCTGTTTCTCGCCCTGCTCGTGGATCACTACCTGTTCATGGCCTGATCTTTCAAGCCCTGCCATTGCAAAAGCCCGGCTCGCCGGGCTTTTCTACGTCTGTCGGAAAGTGATCTTCCCGTGCGTTCCGAGTCTAGGTTTGAGTGCGGATTCAATGGATCTTGTGCAGCCCTGCCAAACCCCGGGCTCCGTGCCCAGGGCGCAACGTACCGCCGACGGCTCAACGGCGGCCTGGCCGGACACCCACTCTGATCACCCCGATCACCAAAAAAGGCCAGCCCCGACTACAGGGCTGGCCTTGAGCCTGCATCCGGCAGACCTAATCAAGCGTCCATTTACAGACCCTTGAGCAGCTTGCCGTTCACCTCCTTGCCGTACATGGAGTATTGGCCATGGTGCTTTTCGGCCGTGGCCTGCAGATTGCCGTTGAAGCGCGGATCCTGGCCACGCTCCTGGCTGTTGATGAAGGTCGCCACATCCCAGGCTTCCTGATCGCTCAGCGTTGCATTGCCGTAGGGCATGTTGTTCTTGATGAAGTTGGCCGCCTTGTCGATGTCATGCATGCCGGCACCCCAGTTATAGGAGTCCTTGCCCCACAGCGGCGGGAACACGGCCACATCGCCGACAAACTGGCCCTTGCCGTCTGCTGCGTGGCATAGCGCGCACTTGGCTTCATAAACCTTGGCACCGGCTTCATAGGTGGGAGTCTCTTCGGGCTTGCCCGCCTTCTTGAAACCTGCACCGGGCAGCTTCTCGCCCGTGGGGGCCTTCTGTGCCATCCAGTAGGCATAGGACTCCAGTGCCACCAGAACGTCATGACCGTCGTCCGGTGCCTTGCCGTTCATGGAGTACATGAAGCAGCCGCGCACGCGCTCGGCAAAGGTGTCCACATGGTCGGTCTTCTTGCGATAGGCCGGGTACATGGGGTAGGCCCCCCACATGGGGGCTGCGCCCTTCAAGCGACCCGCGTCAAGGTGGCAATTGGTGCAGCTCAGCGGGTTGCCCGAGAAGCCCACGGCATTGACCGGCGTGCGTGTGAAGATCGCTTCGCCACGGCGTACCCACTCGCCCATGGGGCCTTCCGGATAGTCGCTGACGCCGGGAGGTGTGAATTCGCCGGGCTTGGCTGCCACGGTCACGGCCTTGGCGTCTGCAGCAGGCGCAGCCACCTTGGCTGGTTCTTCAGCCTTCTTGGGGCTGCTGATGCTCATGCCATACCAGAGCGCGCCGCCCAGACCGGCGAACAGGCAGGCCACCACCGCGTATTCAGCGAGATTGGAGCTTTTGGAAGCAGTTTGTTGTTTGTCCGACATTGTCAACTCCCGAACTCTTAAGGCTTGGCGGTTGCTGCGGCAGCAGCGGGGTTGTGCAGGCGCTGGTAGTACGCAGCAACGGCCTTGACGTCATCAGCCGTGAGCTTCTTGGCCACAGCCCCCATCAGACCCAGTGGGCCGGCCTCGCGCTGCCCCTTGTTCCAGGCATCGATCTGACTTTGCATATAGTCGGCAGATAGATGGCCGATGGCCGGAAAGTCCTTGCCCACGCCCACGCCACCGGGGCCATGGCACTGCGCACAGGCAGGAATGCCGTCAGCCCAGCGACCACGCTCGACCAACCAGGCACCGCTATCGTCGCTCTTGCCGGGCAAGGCACCACGCACGCTCTTGATAGGCAGTTGCAGGCTGGCGTAATAGACGGCCACATCGGCGCGTTCCTGCTCGCTCAAGGCCTTGGCCATGGGAGCCATGACAGCGGACTGACGGGCTCCAGCCGCCAGCTGGTTCAGCTGACGCTCCAGGTAACCGGCGTGCTGGCCCGCCAGTGCAGGGAAGCCAGGCTGGCCCTCGCCCTTGGCACCATGGCAGGTGACACAGGCAGCCGCACCGCCGGCCGAGCCGGACTGAGCTATCTTTGCACCGGCAGCGACATTGCCGTTCAATGCAGCCTTGGCGGCAGCAGGTTCTTGCGCCCAGGCGCTGGTCGCCATCAGCATGGAAATGCCGACAGCCACCCACGACCGGGGCAGAGTCTTTGTGTTCAAGCGATTCATCTTGGGAATGGAGGTTTAAGCGGCTCAGATCTGCCGCACATCAGGCGTGTGCTGAACGCCGACGTCTGACCTGGAATGTCACGAGCCAAAGCAGCCCAATGACAGCAAGCACATTGCCCGAAGATACTTATAGAAGATTAAGAGCCAATTAATGCTGCAAACAATTGGCCCCCCAATCTGACTAATCAGTAATCAGGCGGCGCAGCACAGGACTTCACCGGCAGGCATAAACGCACCACCAGCCCTGTCGCCGCTTCTGGCGCCAGGCCGTTGTGCACCTGCTCGAATGCATAGCCCTTATGCTGCTGCCACTGGGCCAAGGGCAGCAGCTCCAGCTCACCGTCGCTGCACTGTGCAATGCGCTGCACTATCGCCAGCCCCAGACCGCTGCCATGGGCCTGATGCTGCTTGCGCCAGAAGCGCTGGGTCGCCACGGCACAGTCCTCGCTGCTCAGCCCGGGCCCATGGTCAATCACCGTGAACTCCACATAACCGGCAGGATTGACAGGCATCGTCTGTGGCTTGTCGCCGCCGACCTGCGCCAGCTGCGGAATGTGGCGCAGGCCGAGCAGCACCGCAGAGTCGTCCGGCTCGCCACTTGCCTGCTGCCCATAGCGCAAGGCGTTTTCCATCAGATTGCGCAATGCCGACACCAGCAGGGGCTGAGGCACGGCCACACGCAAGTCCTGCAGCCTGGCGTCATTCAGGGCTTGCTGAGGCAACCAGCGCAAGCGCAGCGAGCCTGAAGGAATGGCCGTGGCGGCCAATCCCCAGGCTTTTTCCAGAGCCTCCCACGCACAGGCGGGCTCGCTACCGCAGGCCATGGCGCGAGAGCCTCCTGCACCTTCGCTCACCGGCTGGCAATCCAGCCTGGCCAAGAGCAGCAATTGCTCCAGCGTGTGCTGCAAATGCTCCACGCCCTCCCCCGCCTGCTCCAGCGCCTGCCGGGTCATCTGCCACTGTGCGGTCTCTGAAATCGGCCTGGGCGCAGCATCCTCTTTGCCAGCGCCGGGCTGATCCCTCAAAGCGACCATCTGAGACCCCGCATTGGCCACCGCCATCTGCGCCACCTGTACATGGGTTTTGACGGCAGTCAGCGGAGTGCGCAGCTCATGGGCGGCATCGTCGCTCCAGCGACGTTCGCGCTCAATGGCTTTGTGCACGCGCTGCAGCAGGTGATTGATGGTCTGCACCAGTGGCGCCAGCTCCTTGACCTGCCTGCCTTGCGCCACGGGCGAATCATCTCCGGGCGGGCGCTCGCTCAACTCCTGGCGCAGCGACTCAAGGGGGCGCAGGCCGCGTGTCACCCCCCACCACATCAACACCATGCTGGCCAGCAGCGCCAGCACAAAGGGCAGGATGATGGTGTAGGCGAAACCATGTATCAGCCCCTCGCGCACATCGATGCGGTCGGCCGTGGCAATGCGCACGCCATGCTCCTCAAGCACATAGGTACGCCAGGGCTTGCCGCCTTTGGTGATGCTCGAGAAGCCCAGCGGCAGCGGCCCCTGGAAGCTGGGCGCACCCGCAGTGCGAGCCAGCACCTGAGAATCGGTAGGCTCGGCCGCCTGCTCGGAAGCCGTATCTGCGGAGTCCTCGGCGCGGCCGGTCTTTGCAGTTTTGGCGCGCGGTGCATCCAGCGGAGATGCAGGAATCAGTGCCGGGCGAGCCGCCTTGCCGCTCGCCTCGTCCGACACAGCATCTGCATCCGGATCCATAACATCATGCGTAGGTGCGGTATGCACTTCGCTGCGAATCATGCTGACCTCGCAAGCCACACCATCACGTGCCACCACATTGAGCATGGGACCCCAGTCCTCGGGACTGGTGTTGTGCGGCTTGAACTGGTGAACAATGCCCGCCACCATGCGGGCCGATGCAATCAGCCGGTCGTCGAGCACGGAACGCAGCTCATGCCTCATGTCGGCAAACATCCAGGCGGCCACACCGCCCCATAGAGTGCACAGCGCCAGGCACAGCCAGACCAGCAAACGGACCCGCAGGCTGCGCATCAGCAACTGCCTCCCTGCACGCGCCCTAATCTGAAGCCCACACCACGCACGGTCTCCACCATGTCCGAGCCCAGCTTGCGACGCAGATGGTGCACATGCACATTGACCGCGTTGCTTTCCACATCAAGGCTGTAGCCATAGAGGCTGTCGCGCAGTTGCTCCAGGCTCAGCACTCGCCCGGGCGACTGCAGCAGCGCGCGCAGCAACGCCCATTCACGACGCGACAGGTCCACGATGCTGCCCTCCCGTATGGCCTGGCCAGCGGCCAGATCCACTTTGACATCGCCCAGCACAATCCAGTCCACGGTACGCCCCGCCGCCCGTCGCAGCAGCGCATGCAGCCGTGCCGCCAGCTCGTGCAGATCGAAGGGCTTGACCAGATAGTCGTCAGCTCCGGTCTGCAAGCCTTCGATGCGCTGGTCCACTGCATCACGTGCGGTCAGCACCAGCACCGGCAGCTCCAGCCCCTGACGGCGCCACCGCGCCAGCAGATGCAGACCGTCCTCATCGGGCAGACCCAGATCCAGCACACATACATCGAAGTGGGAGGATTTGAGTGCCGCATCAGCCTGGCTGGCGCAACCCACCACGTCCACGCCAAAGCCCTGTAGCTGCAGGCCCGCCTTCACCCCGCTGGCGACCAAAGCGTTATCTTCCACTAACAGCACATGCATTTTTTCACTGCGCAACCGCCACCCTCACCATCACATCCGGAGATGTGAGTACCCGTTACGCGCCTTGTTTATCCGAAGCGGTCGAGCATCGCAGATTTGTCTTTTCGCAGCGTTAACCCCTGCTTAATCCCTTGCGCCCAAGATGCGGGCTGCCTCATCCAAGACACTCAGCCACCACCATTCATGTCTCTTCGCTCTGCCGCAGCCCTAGCTCTGCTTTCAGTCCTGCTGATGGGAATGACTGCCTGGGCACAGCCGCTGACCCTGCCCGGCCTGAGTGCCGACAAGCCCGCTGCGCAACCCGAAGTCCTGACTGCCGAACAGGCTTTCGAGCTCGTCCACACCGAGCAAAGCGCCATCCAAACAGAGGCTGACGGCCGCCGCCTGCTGGAGCTGCGCTGGAACATTGCTCCTGGTCACTATCTCTACCGCGACCAGTTGCGCCTGCTCGATGCTCAGGGTCAGCCAATACCGCTGCAGATTCCTGAAGGTCGGACCCTGAGCGATGCCTTCTTTGGCCGTGTGCAGGTCTTTCACCGGGAGTTGCGCATTCAGGCCACGCTGCCTGAACGGCCGGCGCAATGGCCGCTGGAGCTGCAATGGCAGGGCTGTGCCGAGATAGGCATCTGCTACCCGGTACAGCAGCAGAGCATCAGCGCCGCTCAAGCAGGCATGGACGGGAATGCGGATGCCCCGACTCCTGCCCTTGGCGAAGGCAATACCGAAGCAGCTCAACCCGGCTTGTTGCAGGCACTGGCCTTGCCCGCCAGTGTGCGGATAGGCCCTCTCGCTCTGCCCACCATGGCTCTTGCCGCATTTCTGGCATTGTTTGCCAGCCAGTGGTGGGCACGGCTCAGGCAGCGGCAAAGCAATCAGCCTGTAGAGACTGTGCTGCTTCACGCCACGCTTGCCGGACTGGTGGCGGCGCGCACGGCCTACGTCGTGCAATGGTGGCCCGAGTACTGGGGGCCCGTGAGCGCATCTCCCGCCAGCGTGCTGCAGATTCTGGATATTCGCGACGGTGGCTGGAACCTTTGGGCCGGACTGCTGGTGGCGATTCTCTGGGCAGCCTGGAGCTGCCGCAGCCATGCACTCCTGAAACGTGGCGTGCTGCAGTCCCTGGGTGTGGGTGCGTTCATCCTGATGGCAGCTTACACATTGCGAAATTGGGTTGAGCCTTCAGAGTCTTCACTCCCCTCTCTGACGCTGGTCAGCGCTGCCGCTCAGCCCACGGATCTGCGCAGCTACGGCGGTCAACCGCTGGTCATCAACCTCTGGGCCAGTTGGTGCCCGCCCTGCAAGCGCGAGATGCCGGTACTGGCCCAAGCGCAAAAAGACCATCCAGGTGTGCGTTTCATCTGGATCAACCAGGGTGAAGACGCCGCTGCAGTGCTGCGCTATTTGCAGTCCATGCCTCTACCCCCAGCCCAGGTGCTCCTGGACCCTGAGCAGCTCGCCGGTCAGCGCTGGCAGCAGCGCGCCCTGCCATCCACCTATTTCTATGACGCGAACGGACGCCTGCGGTCCACGCGTACGGGGGAGCTCTCCCGCGCAAGCCTGAGCGAGCAGTTGCGCATCATTGCGCCTCCAACACAGGCCCCATGACTCAAGATGGACAAAGGTTTATCGTGCCACGTTTACAGCCCCTGTCACGCCAATTGATGGCGCTGATCCTCCCCATCTTCGCTGCAGCCGCAGCCACCGTAGTCGCCGTGGCCTATACCCGCGACGTGATTGCCGCCAGTGGCGCTGCAGCAAGCGGTGCGGCAAGCAGCGACCTGCCCTCAGCGCAGTTTCTCGCCGAGCAAGGCCTGCAGATCGTGGGCCCCATGCAAAGCGCCGGCGGCCTCAAGGCCTGGGCCGCCTACCGCGACCAGCAGCCCATCCCCATCTACCGCATGCCTGACGGCAAGCACTGGGTGATTGGCACCGTCATCGATGCCCAGGGCAAGGACGTCAACGCCAAAGCCTTGCACAACGCCGTGCAAAAGCCCATGGGCCAGGAGTTCTGGACCGATCTGGAGCGTACACACTGGATTGGCGACGGCAAGCCCGATGCCGCCCGCATCGCCTATGTGTTCACCGATCCCAACTGCCCTTATTGCAACCAGCTCTGGCGCGATGCCAGGCCACTGGTGCAAGCTGGCCAGTTGCAGTTGCGCCATATTCTGGTGGGCATGCTGCGCCCCAGCAGCGAAGGCAAGGCCGCCGCCATTCTGGCCTCCAAGGCACCCGAGCAGGCTCTTGCCAGCCATGCCATGGCCTATGCCGACGCTCATGGCAAGAATCCCGATGTCCTAGGTATTGCACCGCTGCAGCGCATCCCCCTTTCGGCCCGCGATGCACTAGCCAACAACGCCGCGCTGATGAACAACGCAGGCCTGCGTGCCACACCCGCGACGATCTGGAAGAATGCCCAGGGGCTGGTGCAGATCCGCACCGGCATGCCGCCCGGGCTGCTGGACGAGTTGATGGACAAAGCTCCCGCCAAGTCGCCCGCACATTAGGATTCCAGTCACCGCATAGCCCCTGCACAGAATTTGCAAGCGGCTATCATCGCGCTAGCAAATCTGCCCCAACACCATGAGCCGACCTGACTGGAACACCCTGCTGCCCGCCCTGCGCCCCAGCACCCGCATCGTGCTGCACGCACCCAGCACGCAAGCACTGGTCCGCGCACGCGGCAACTTCAAGAACCTGAAAGCCGCCAACCCCGAGTTGGAAGTCTGGATTGTCGTCAATGCCCAGGCCGTGCAAGCCGTGCTGGACCAGCCGGACGACATGGGTCCTGCTCTGGCACATGTGCTGCTGTGCCCCAACACGCTCAGGAACGCCGGCATCAGCGCACCGGACAATATTCAGGTGCTGCCCATGGGCGCCGTCGAAGCCATCGCCCGCATGCAGCAGGATGGCTGGACCTATATCCGCAGCTGAGCAGGCTGTGCTCGGCACTGCAGAGCCGTGCGCACTCCGGGCTAAAGACCCCAGTCCTTGAGCGCAGGCAACGCCAGCTGGGTTGCGGCATAGCCTTCATCGATGGACTCGCGCCCCCGGTAGAAGTCCATCAGCCCGACATGCGAGAGGCGCGGAGCAATCAGCACCTCGGCCGGGTCACCCGCCATGCGGCTGCGGGTGATGCGCATCTGCATGATGTTGACACTGGCCATGACCACATTGACCAGCGAGGGCACAGGCACAGAATCCCCGTCCTCGGCATCGCCCTCCCCCTTGCGGCCCCTGCGCATGACGGATGAGGACAATGTCTTCACGCTCGTCATGCTGCGCATCCATGCGCCCGCCCAACCGAGCGGTGAGCCATTCGCCGCCAGCGCTTCAGGAATCTGGCCCAGCGGCACCGGAGGCTCTTCCTCATCCAGATGCAGCTGCGAGACCCTGAGCTCGCGGGAATGCAGGTTGATTTCGCTCTCGCTCATGTCAACGGGCTTCATATGCCTGCGCATAATGTCGGCATTCAAATCGACGGCGATGACGATGTCCGCACCCATGGCGCGCGCCAGCGACACCGGCACCGGGTTTACCAGACCGCCATCGACCAGCAGCCGCCCCTCTCGCATCACCGGAGTGAACAGGCCGGGCAAGGCGATGGATGCGCGCACGGCTTCGGCAATCGAGCCCTTGCGCAGCCAGACCTCGGCACCTGTCTGCAGATCGGTGGCCACGCAGCCGAATGGCGTGCCCAGTTGCTCCACGGTTTCCTGGACGAAATTCTCGCGCCAGAACTCGATGATCTTCTCGCCCTTGAGCAATCCGCCGCCCAGATTGAAGTCCATGAAGCCGAAGACCTTGCGCTTACCCAGGCCCAGCACCCAGCTCTCGAAGGCATCCATTTCGCCGGCGGCATAGGTTGCACCGACCAATGAGCCAATGGAAGTGCCGCAGATGATGTCGGGGCTGACACCGGCCTCGCGCAGCGCGCGCAGCACGCCAAAATGCGCCCAGCCTCTTGCGGAGCCGCTGCCCAGGGCCAGGCCCACAACGGGTTTGCGTCGCAATTTGTTCATGTAGCCCCCTTGCTGCTTCTACAGTCGACTCAACCGGGCTGCTCGCCCCTTAGCAGTGCCAGCATGCCAGCTTCGTCCAGCACGGGCACGCCCAGTTCCTCGGCCTTGGCCAGCTTGCTGCCCGCCTCGGCCCCAGCCACCACATAGCTGGTCTTTTTGCTGACCGAACCCGAGACCTTGGCACCCGCCGCCTCCAGCATATCCTTGGCGGCGTCGCGGCCCAGCGTGGGCAAGGTGCCGGTCAGCACCACGGTCAGGCCGGCCAGAATCTGAGGCGCCTTCTCGGCTGGCTCGCCTTCCTCCCAATGCACGCCGCAGGCGCGCAACTGTTCCACCACCTCGCGGTTATGGGGCTGGGCAAAAAAGGTGTGAATGCTGTCGGCCACCACCGGCCCGACATCCTTGACTTGCAGCAACTCCTCCACGCTGGCGTCCATGATGGCGTCGAGCTTGCCGAAATGCTTGGCCAGATCCCTGGCCGTGGATTCGCCCACATTGCGAATGCCCAAGCCAAACAGAAAGCGCTGCAGCGTGGTGCTCTTGGATTTTTCCAGGGCTGCCAGCACGTTCTGGGCGGATTTCTCGGCCATGCGATCCAGCGCCGCCAGCGAGCTCAGGCCCAGCCTGTAAAGGTCAGGCAGCACGCGCACCACCTGGGCATCCACGAGCTGATCGACCAGCTTGTCGCCCAGACCTTCGATGTCCATGGCACGGCGGTGGGCAAAGTGCAAGATTGCTTCCTTGCGCTGTGCGCCACAGAACAGGCCGCCCGTGCAGCGGTGGTTAGCCTCGCCTTTTTCACGCACCACCTCGCTGCCGCAGATGGGACAGGTCTTGGGCATGCGGAAGTTGGGCACATAAGCCGGCCGCTCGCCCGGCACCCGTCCCACCACCTCGGGGATCACGTCGCCCGCACGGCGCACTATGACCTGATCGCCCACGCGCACACCCTTCTTGCGGATGTCGAACAGATTGGACAGCGTGGCATTGGTCACCACCACACCGCCCACCTGCACAGGAGCCAGGCGGGCCACGGGCGTCAGCTTGCCCGTGCGCCCCACCTGCACATCAATGGCTTCCATGAGCGTAGGCATCTCCTGCGCCGGATATTTGTGCGCCACGGCCCAGCGCGGCTCTCGCGACTTGAAGCCCAGCTGACGCTGCAGGGCCAGGCTGTTGACCTTGTAGACCACGCCGTCGATTTCATAGGGCAGATTGGCGCGCTCGGCACCGATGCGCTCGTGAAACGCTACCAGTTCAGAAGCACCCAGCGCAATACTGACTTGCGGTGCAACCGGGAAGCCCCAGGATTTCAAAGTCTGCAGCATGGCGTAGTGCGTGCCGAACTCCGGCCCGCCCTGCTGCGGCGGCGTGATCTCGCCCAGACCATAGGCGAAGAACGACAGCGGACGCTGGGCCGCGATATTCGAGTCGAGCTGACGGACCGATCCGGCCGCCGCATTGCGCGGATTGGCAAAGGTCTTGGCACCTGCGGCCTGCTGGCGCGCGTTGAGCTTGTCCAGATCGGCCTTGGCCATATGCACCTCGCCTCGCACCTCCACCACGGGGGGTACATCGCGGCCTGCGGACAGGGTCAGTGGAATCTGGCGAATGGTACGGATATTGTGCGTGACGTCTTCCCCCACCTCGCCATCGCCGCGCGTGGTGGCCTGCACCAGGCGACCGTTTTCATAACGCAGATTCATGGCCAGGCCGTCGAACTTGGGCTCGGCCACATATTCGATGGCTGCAGCGGACTCATCCAGCCCCAGCTCCTTGCGCACACGCTGGTCGAAGGCAATGGCACCCGTGGCCTCGTTATCGGTCTCTGTCTGGATGCTCAGCATGGGCACGGCATGGCGAACCGGAGTCAAACCGTCCAGCACCGCACCGATCACGCGCTGCGTGGGAGAGTCCGGCGTAACGAGTGCGGGGTAAGCCCCCTCCAGTGCTTCGAGTTGCTGATAGACGCGGTCATATTCCCCGTCGGGAACCGTTGGCGTATCGAGCACATAGTATTCATGTGCCCACTGGTTGAGCTGGGAGCGCAACGCGGCGGCCTTGGCCATCACGCTTTCAGGAACCCCATTTTTGACAACTGCTGGCGCTTTCTGGCCCTGGGGTTCAGCGGAAAAAAGGTCTAAATTCTCGGTCATGCTCTGCCCGCTGGATATTCAAGGTCCGGGATAAAAAAGGCCAACATTGTTGGCCTGTTTGTTTTAGCTGAAAAGCCTTCTGGCAAGAAGTGAGCCGGCCGACAGCTCTGCGCTGTCGAGCTTGTCGTAGAGCAGCTCCAGGTCATGCTGAATCGGGTCCAGTGCCGAAACCGGCAGCAGATAGCCGTTCTGGTCGCAGAGCACGCCATCCATGGTCTGGCACAGTTGCTCCGCCACCTGACGCAGGCGCGCAAACGGCTGCTGTCCACGCGGCACCTGGGCCACATCCAGGCTGAGCAGGAATTCGCGCACGACGGACTGATCCAGATCATCGCCCATGGCGGCCTGGGGGTCGTAGTTCAGCACCAGCACCGGAGGCAGGCCCTGGATGGGGGAGGCAAGCACCATGCGGCCCGGCATGGGCGTGATGACAAAGCCCAGGCGCTGGGCATTTTGCTGGACATAACCAGCACTCCAGGACGCCTGACGCGCACGCAGCATAAAGCTCAGCTGCGCATCGTGCTCGCTGGCGAACTGATCGAGCTCGCGTGCACGCGAGACCTCGTTGAGCATATTGGGCACGTCGGCCATGGCGCCCAGCGCATCGGCGAAGCGCTGCACCTTGGTGACGAACTCCGAAAACTCGATCTCGTTGAGGGCACCGGTACGGTTGGCCAGCTGAACACCGGCCTGAAAGCCCAGATAGCGCTGGCCGGTCTGCAACGGCTCCCACTGCTTGCTGTCCTGGTTCATGCCTTCAATGGCAAAGGGCTTGTTGCCGGCACGGCGGGTACTGGGCTGGGCCTGCAAGGCCACTTCACCAGGAACAATCTGGGCCACGGTGATCGGAGCAATCGCATCGATCAGCGCATCCAGATGGCCGCGTCGCTCCACTGACGGCGCGGGAGGAATCGAAGCGGCCAGAGGAGCATCCGTCAACACGGGCTCCACAGCCTGCGCGGCCTGCTCGGTCACTGCTGCAATGGCTGCATCCGTGCCCTGAGCGTTCACCTCCTCCACAGCATGCGCAGCCTCGGTCGTCTCGGCCTTGTGCTGGGCGGCCGCCAGGGCTTCCTGACGCTGCGCTTCCTCATGGGCTTCGCGCGCCACCAGGCGGGCCAGTTCGGCATCGGCTTCGGCAAAGCGACCTGCGGATTCGGGCATCTGCAGGGGCTCGGTACCGGGAATGGCCTTGCCGAAATCCCCCAGCACGGGCTCATGCTGATATTTGGTCAGGTCCGCACCATGACCGACGGTGTTCATTCCGGGCTCAAGGCGCTGAGGATCTGTGCTTTCTTCCTCAGGCTCGGCCCGCTTGGGCGCATTGCGACGCGCAGTCCAGGAGTTGTAGGCAACGATCAGCGCCAACAGCACCACACCCAGGACGGCCAGACTGATTTGCAAGTTACTCATGTGAGAAAACGGTTCTTCAATAGGGGATGACCGGGCTCAGGATAGCTCAGCCATGGAGAGGGCGGACTCCATGTCCACCGCAACAATTCGTGAAACGCCCTGCTCCTGCATGGTCACACCAATCAGCTGCTCGGCCATCTCCATGGCGATCTTGTTGTGACTGATGAACAGGAACTGGGTTCCCTTGCTCATGCTGTAAACCAGCTTGGCATAACGTTCGGTATTGGCGTCGTCCAGCGGCGCATCCACCTCGTCAAGCAGACAGAATGGCGCCGGGTTGAGCTGGAAGATGGCAAACACCAGCGCAATCGCGGTCAGCGCCTTCTCGCCGCCCGAGAGCAGGTGAATGGTCTGGTTCTTCTTGCCGGGCGGCTGGGCAATCACCTGTACCCCGGCATCGAGAATCTCGTCGCCGGTGATCACCAGCTTGGCCTGACCGCCACCGAACAGCTCGGGAAACATGCGGCCAAAATGGCGATTGACGATGTCGAAGGTACCGGTCAGCAAATCCCGCGTCTCGGCATCGATCTTGCGAATGGCTTCTTCCAAGGTGTTCATGGCCTTGGTCAGATCATCCATCTGCGCATCAAGGAAGGTCTTGCGCTCACGCGCCAGGGTCAACTCATCCAGCGCGGCCAGATTCACGGCCCCCAGAGCCTGGATTTCGCGGTGCAGGCGGTCGATCTCACCCTGCAGGCCGTGCATGCGCACATTGCCTTCGGCAATCGACTGAGCCACAGCAGCCAGATCGGCCTCGGCTTCGGTCAGCAGATTGCTGTACTGCTCCAGACCCAGGCGCGCAGCCTGCTCCTTGAGCTGGAATTCTGTGATGCGCTGACGCAGCGGGTCCAGTGCCTTTTCCAGGCTCTGGCGGCGCTCGTCGCTGGCACGCAGCTTGTTGGTCAGATCCTCATATTCGCTGCGGCGCTCGGCGACGTCTTTTTCGCGCTGCATCTTCAGATCCAGCGCATCCTGTAAGCCGCCCTGCGCTGCGGCATCAGACAGTCTTGCCAGTTCGTCCTGAGCGCGTTGCTGCTCCTCGGCCAGGGACTTGGCCTGCTGGCTGGCGGTTTCGATGGTGCGCGACAGCTCGGCGCGACGCGCGTGCAGCGTGCGCTGCGAGAAGGTCGCCTCCTGGGCCTGACGCTCCAGGCTGCGCAACTGCTCGCGGGATTCGTTCAGGCGGCGCTCGGCCTCCAGCACGCGATCTCCCAGCTGGGCATGGCGCTCCTGGCTGTCGGCCAGTTGCATGTCCAGCTCTTCAAAGCGGGCCTCGGCGGCGACCTTGCGCTCTTCGATATCGGAGAGCTGGGTTTCGACTTCGGACAGATCCGCCGAAATTTGCGCATTGCGTGCGCGCGCCTGCTCGGCCAGTTGAGACAGGCGCAAGGTCTCGACCTGCAGCTCATGGGCACGGCTTTGCGACTCGCTCGCTTCGCGGCGTGCGGACACAAGACGCTGCGAGGCATCGGCGTAAGCGCTTTCGGCGCGTACCAAGGCCGAACGCGATTCATCGGCGATCAGCGCCTGGGCGCGGACCTCCTTTTCCAGGTGCTCGATTTCCTGCGCCCGCGCCAGCAGCCCCGATTGTTCGGAGTCCTGCGCATAAAAGGTCACGCTGTGCGCGGTCACCGCATGGCCGGTGGGCACATAAATGGTCTCGCCAGCCTGCAGATCGGCACGCTTGGCCAGGGCCTCGTCGAGCGTGGGCGCGGTATAGCAGCCCGTCAGCCAGTCCACCAGCACGGTGCGCAGGCCGGCGTCATTGATCTTGAGCAGATCGCTGAGACGCGCAAAGCGCGCAGCCGCAGGTGCACCCGCGGCCTGAGCCTGGCTGAAGAAGGCCAGCCGGGCCGGCGGAGCGTCCAGCCCCCCCGAGCCCAGAAAACCGCGCACCATGTCGAGGCGACCGACTTCCAGCGCACCCAGACGTTCGCGCAGTGCGGCTTCCAGCGCATTTTCCCAGCCCGACTCGATGGCTATGCGGCTCCACAGGCCTTGCATGCCGTCCAACCCATGCTTGGCCAGCCAGGGCTGAAGCTTGCCATCGGTCTTGACCTTTTCCTGCAAGGCCTTGAGCGCATCGAGCCGCGCCGACAGATCGGCGTGACGACTGTTTTCGGCATTCACGGCCTGCTGACGTGCGCGCCTATCCTCATCGAGTTGCGGCACGCTATCCTGCAACTCATTGAGGACGGCATCGGCCATCTCGGCCAGCTCCTGCGCCTCGGCCAGTTGCGCCTGCAAATTGTTCAGGCGCGCTTCGTCCGGCGTTTCCAGTGCATTGCGGTCGGCCCGCAAACGTTCGTAACGGGTTTCAAACTGGCGACGCTGCTCATCGAGACTGCGCTGCTCGGCGGCCAGCACCTGAATCTGCTGCTGCACCTGCACCACCGAGTTGCGCTGGTCTGCATCGGCTTTCTGCGCCTTATGCAGAGAATCTTCCAGATCGGGCAGGCGGGTGCTTTGCTCCTCGAGCTGGGCAGCCAGCATCTCGGCCTGCTCTTCGGCATCCATGCCCGCACCCTCGATGTTCTCGATCTCGCCCTGGGCCTCTTCGCTGCGGCTGCTCCACAGCAGCAGTTGCTCGGCCAGTTGCTGCAGACGCAGTTGCACGCGCTGGCGGCCTTCGACCACATAGCGGATTTCGGCCTCCAGCTTGCCGACCTCGGCCGTGGCTTCGTAGAGCTTGCTCTGAGCCTGATTGACCTGATCGCTGGCGTCGTAGTGCGACTGGCGCAGGGTCTCGAGTCCGCTCTCGTTGTTGCGGATATCGGCCATGCGCTCTTCGAGCTCGTTGACGACCTTGAGGCCTTCGACACGCACGCGGTCCTGCTCGGCCTCGGCATCGGCCCGCTTCATGAACCACAGTTGGTGCTGCTTGAGCGTGACCTGGGCGTTCAGGCCGTTGTACTTGGCCGCAACTTCGGCCTGCTTTTCCAGCTTGTCCAGATTGGCATTGAGCTCGCGCAGAATGTCTTCCACACGGGTGAGATTCTCGGTCGTGGCCGAGAGGCGGTTTTCCGTCTCACGACGACGCTCCTTGTACTTGGAAACCCCGGCCGCTTCTTCGAGGAACAGGCGCAGCTCTTCGGGGCGCGACTCGATGATGCGGCTGATCGTGCCCTGACCGATGATGGCGTAGGCACGCGGCCCCAGACCCGTACCCAGAAACACGTCCTGAACGTCGCGACGACGCACGGGCTGGTTGTTGATGAAGTAGCTGCTGTTGCCCTCGCGCGTGAGCACGCGCTTGACGGCGATTTCGCCGAACTGCCCCCACTGACCGCCCGCACGGTGGTCGCTGTTGTCGAAGGTCAGCTCCACACTGGCACGGCTGGACGGCTTGCGATGCGTGGTGCCGTTGAAGATCACGTCCTGCATGGACTCGCCACGCAGCTCGCTGGCCTTGCTCTCCCCAAGCACCCAGCGCACCGCATCCATGATGTTGGACTTGCCGCAACCGTTGGGCCCCACCACACCGACCATCTGCCCCGGCAGAATGAAATTGGTGGGCTCGGCAAAGGATTTGAAGCCGGAGAGCTTGATGGAGTTCAGGCGCACGGTGTCGGTGTCGGTCTAGAGGCTGGCCAGCAAAGGCTTGTGATTGGGAAAGAAAAACGGCAAAAGCGGTTGCACAAACGCAAAACTTGAAAAAGCCCTGTTCTTGCTCGCAACCGTCAACAGACGGGAATCATAACGCGGCCTGCCCCCTCGTCAGCCAAGATTGCTGCATACACGCAAACCATAGCTGCCTGCGCAGGATCGGCAAGGGATTGGGGCAGATTTTGATCGAGTAAGAGAGCAGCGGACGCCTCAGGTGCGCGGCTGAAAAGCAATCAGACCCGCACCCAGCAGACAGACGGCCACCCCTGCCATATCCCAGGCGCTGGGTTTGATGCCATCCACCAGCCACAGCCACAGAAGCGCCACGCTGATGTAGATGCCGCCGTAGGCCGCGTAGATACGACCCGATGCCGAGGGATGCAAAGTCAGCAGCCAGACAAACAAGGCCAGGCTGACCGCAGCGGGCAGCAGCAGCCAGGCGCTGCCGCCCTGCTTGAGCCAGAGCCAGGGCAGGTAGCAGCCCACAATCTCCGCCACTGCGGTCAAAACAAATAGCAACAGGGTCTTGATCTCAGGCAATTCAATCTCTCACACAGCGAAATGCGGGCATTGTAGAGAGCATGGACTGCCTCAACGCATGGACACCGGACTGAGAGCCGGCGTCAGAGATCCCGGCACATTGCCATTGGTGACCAGGCTCTCGAACTCGCTGACGGGCACGGGCGGACTCATCAGATAGCCCTGCCAGGCATAGCAGCGTATGCCTTCGAGAAAACGACACTGCGCCTGGGTCTCCACGCCTTCGGCGATCACATGCAGACTCAGGCTCTTGGCCAGAGCCACAATGGTGCGGGCAATGGCCGCGTCATTGGGATCGGTCAGCACGTCACGCACAAAACTGCGGTCGATCTTGAGCTGGTCCAGCGGCAGCCGTTTCAGATAGGACAGCGAGGAATAGCCGGTACCAAAATCGTCCAGCGAAAATCCGATGCCGTAGGACTTCAGACGCATCATCTTGGCGATGGTGTCGTCTACGTCGGAGACCAGCATGCCTTCGGTCAGCTCCAGCTTGAGCCGACGCGCATCGGCCCCATGCTCGGCCAGCGCCTTGAGCACCTGTTCGACAAATCCGCTCTGATGGAACTGCTTGGGGCTGACGTTAACCGAGAGCACCAGTTGCGCATAACGGGGGTGTTTGGCCCACGTCGCCAGTTGCTGGCAGGCGGCCTGCAGCACCCAGTCGCCCAGGGGCAGGATGACGCCTGTTTCCTCGGCCAGCGGAATGAAATGCGCAGGAGGGACAAAGCCTTTTTCAGGATGCTTCCAGCGCAGCAGACCTTCGGCGCCAATCACCTTGCCCATCTCCACCTGGGGTTGATAGAACAGCTCGAATTCACCGGCCTGCAGACCGGCACGCATGTCCTGCTCAAGCGTACGACGCTCCTGCAGCGCCGATTGCAGCTGGGGATCGAAGAAGCAACTGACATTGCGCCCCTGGCTCTTGGCCTGGTACATGGCCATTTCAGCGCGGCGCTGCACTTCTTCACCCGTCAGTTCTGGCTCGCCAAACAGGCTCAGGCCCATGCTGACGGTGATGGAGCGCGGAATGCCGCCGATTTCTATGGGCTCACGCAAACGGCTCAGCCACTGGTCGGCCTGCTGCTCCAGCCTGGCGGCAGCCGCCACGGAATCGCTGCCAAGGTCCTCGATCAGCAGCACAAAATCATCGCCGCCCTGACGAGCAATCGTGGCCCCTGAAGGAAGCAGACCACGGATGCGCTGACTCATCGACTGCAGCAGCAAATCGCCCTGATCCAGGCCATAGGTCTCGTTGAAGGCTTTGAAGTTGTCGATATCCAGCAGCACCACACCGCCAAAATGGGCCTTGCGTTGCGCCACAGCCAGAGCCTGTTGCAGCCGATCAGCCAGCAGGCGCCGGTTGGGCAGGCCAGTCAAGGCGTCGTAGAAGGCCAGACGGCGGACCTCCTGCTCGGCCGCCATGCGCTGGCTCTGATCCTGCAGCACCATCAAGCACCCTTCGGCTTGCAACACGGCACTGACCGCAACCGGGCGGCGCAGACCGTCTACCCCACTGAGCATCAATGTCTGCGCAGACACCGTGCAGGCCGACGCCTCGGTGGCGAGCTCGTCCCACTGGGCCTGCACATCGTCGACACGCTCGGATTGACGCAGCAGCAACGTCCGGCGGGCCTGAGCCTTGGCGACTTCCCAGCGCTGGATGACGCGCTCACGCTCAGCGGCATCGGGGAACATGCGCTCCCACCACTGCTGGGTTGATACGCCGGGCTTGCCCCCATGGCCGGCCAGACGCAGAAACTCTTCGTTCCAGTAGACCAGGCGCCCATCCAGATCCTCCATGACCAGACCCACCGGAAGTCTTTGCATGAGATTGCGCAACTGCTGATGACCCAGCCGCTCCATCTGCTCGAGGCGCTTGCGCCCGCCGATGTCCTGCACCAGCACCTGCAGGCGCCGCGATTCATGACGTCCGGTCAGAAACGCATTGAGTTCAACCCAGACTGGCGCACCCTCCCTGGAACGCAGACAGAACTCGCCCGCGTTGTGCTGGAACTGCTGCAAGTCCAGCCCTTCAAGCAGTTGCGCACAGTGCGCCTGGTCTTCGGGCATGACCAGCTCCAGCACGCTGCGTCTGTGAATCTCCTGGGCCTCATAGCCCAGCAACTGACAGAAATGCTGGTTGACCTTGAGTACGCTGCGCGTGGCGATATCAAGCTCGAGCACGCCCATGGCAGCCTGCTCGCACATGGCATGAAAACGCGCATCACTATCCTGCCTTGCCTGAGCACTGAACTTGAGGCGCCGGCTCCAGCTCCAGCGGCTTTGCCACCAGCCCGAGACCCAGGCTGCCAGCACCAGCCCCGCCAGCAGACCCAGGCCCAATACCAGCCAGGGCAGATACCTCTCAAACCTTCTCTGAGTGCTGAGTGCTGGCTTGAACTGCAGCGACCAGATGCGGTCATACACCTGTATCTGCCGCTCCAGCGGCTTGATCAAGGCAAATTCAGGATGGGTTTCCGCCTCCGCCCACAGCGAGCCAGTGAACAAGATCTCCGAGCCGCCAGCAAGCATCGACAGCGGCGTGGTCAGTCTCCTGTGGTCCCCACCGGCCTTTGGCGATGGGTCGGCTGGGCTGAGATCCACCAGCTTGAAGGCGACCTGAGGGTAGAGGTTGGCCGGAACCAGCCCCCTCGCAAATTCGCCCAGACGGATCCGGGCATTGAGCGTCCCGAGCGGCTTTACTGAAGATTTGGCGGCGCCGCCCTCCTCTGCTGCAGCCCACAACGGAGCCCGCAACACCACGCCCTTGGGACTATCGGGCAGTTGCAGAAAGCGAAATGGAGCCGACATCGACATCTGGCGAGAGTTCCACGCCTGCATCAAGGAATGAAATGCCGCCGCCGGCTGACGCGCGTTGCTTCCCGCCAGTGCCTCGTTGCCTATCAGCGGCCAGACGTAGGAAACCTCGAAGGCCTGTGAATCACGCGCAAGATCGGTGTGCTGCTCCGCAGTCAGCGCACGGGTCAGACTCAGGGCCTGCAGCCCCACCAGACTATCCTGACTGAGCAGAGCATGGGCATGCTGGGCAAACACCTGCTGGCCCGCATCCGCATTGCTGGCCATTTGCTCGGCGAGCTTGACGAGCAGACGGTCATAGCTGCCCAGGCGTTGCTCCAGAGCTCGCGTCGCCATATCGGCACTGAGCTGCAAGCGCTGTTGCATGCGCGACTCCTGGCGTTGATGGAGCATCCAGCCCCCCAAACTGCCACAGGAAATTCCAAAACCCAATGCCAGCAGCGCCAACCAAGGTTTACGCACTTTCATCACTGGCTGCGTTGCGAATTGCGACATGCAAAAGACACAAGATTCCTGAGTTGCGAGGCGGCTCCAGTCGACAGTGGCACCTTGCAGCAAAGGCTGCAGCACCATGAGCCAACATGAGGAGCGACATAGTTTGTAGGAGCAAACCTACATCCAAAGAACATTCACACCAAGTGATTACCCTGAAAGCCTTGGCATGATTGCGTCTAGATTTAGATCAAATCATAGGCATAAGCTTGTATATCCATTACAAAGCGCTGCAAAATCAAGAGCAACCTCAGGTCGCAAAATTGACAAATGTCAATATTTGTCGGAGCTTAGTCCCATTCAGGCCGCATCACAAACCACGACAGCCCGTATCTTTTTAGCAACAATCAAGCAGAACCACAGCGCTGTACCCGGTTATTCCCGCCTGCAAGCGCCTGCGGTTTGTCCACCGGCAATAAAGCAACCATGTCACAACGCACGACCCTGCTGATCGTCTACCACTCACTGACCGGCGGCACGCTCCAGATGGTTGAAGCGGCCAGCACCGGCGCCCGGCAGGAGGAATCCGTCGAGGTCCGCGTGCTGCATGCCTCCCAGGCCGGCCCGCAAGACCTGCTGCAAGCTCAGGGCTATCTGTTTGCCACGCCGGAGAATCTGGCCGCCATCAGCGGTCTGATGAAGGATTTCTTCGATCGAAGCTATTACGGCGTGCTCGACCGAATACAGGGCCGCCCCTATGCCAGTTTGGTCTGCGCCGGCAGCGACGGTCATAACGCAGCAAGGCAGATGGAACGCATTGCCACCGGCTGGCGCCTGAAGGCCGTGGCAGAACCGCTCATCATCTGCACCCATGCCCAGACGCCGGAGGCCATACTCGCCCCCAAACAGATACCGGCCGCCGATTTGCAGCGCTGCGAAGAATTGGGGCAATCGCTGGCCACGGGACTGGCCTTGGGCATTTTTTAGAAAAACAAGGGTTTGCCCGCATCATTCCGGGCAGGACAGGCTCCATACAAAGGCAAGAATGGAGCCTTCGAATCGAGTTGTATAAATGTGCCATCATTGCTCGCGCATGCTTTGCCCCCGAAGCGCGCTCCCAAGCAGGCATAGTCTGCGACTTCACCAGCTCTTGCGTCCATGATTGAACCAGACACCGAACGCCCCAAGCGCACGCCACGCGGCCCCAGTCCGCAAAAGACCCAGGCCACACGCCGCTCCATCGTGGCGGCTGCGTTTGCAGAATTTCTGGAACACGGCTATGCGCGTGGCACCACGGCGTCGGTTGCACAGCGCGCAGGACTGTCCAAGGTCACGCTGTTTCGCTATTTCGACAGCAAGGAAGCCCTGTTCGAGGCCGTGATCCAGACACATATCGCCTCGGCCGCCGTGGCCTTGCAGTCCAGCCCCATGCACGAGCATGAATCCGTGGGCGAGTATCTGCTGCGCACAGTGGGAGCCGCGGCGGAAGTCATAGACAGCAGCGGCCGCTCCGCAACGGCCAGGCTGGTCGTCGCCGAAGGCCTGGAATTTCCACTGCTGGCGCAGATGTATCGTCGTTACGTGCACGATGCCTTGCTCGAGCATTTCACCCGGCTCGCGCAGCTGGCCGCCAAACGCGGCGAACTCAAGGCGCCGGAGCTGGTGCAGCACCCCGAATTGCTGCTTGCGCCGCTGTGGCTGGCCATGATGAACAACACCGTCATCCATCCCGAAGTGCCCATGAATGCCGGAACCCTGTTCCGGCTTCAGGTGGCTCTGCTGTTCAAGATGCCTTGAGTGTTGGCGCGTTGAAAATTCAATGAAATCCGACTCAATCGCTTACTGGTAAAGCGTGAGAAGCTATCAAAAACAAAGCCGCAGTTCGAAAGACTGCGGCTTTGTTCATCGGGCGAGTTCGTCCATCAACCCTGCTGTGCGGCCTCTTTTTCTCCACCCAGTGCCTTCCACAAGGTCACGCGGTTGAGCTGCTCCGACAGGCGCAGGCCTATCAAGGTCTGCTGCGCGGTATAGAGGCTGCGCTGCGCATCCAGCACCGTCAGATAGTTATCCACGCCGGCCTTGAAGCGAGCGTTCGACAAATCGAAGGCTTTCTGCGTATTGGCCACCATGCTGGTCTGGGCCGCCAGCCGCTCACCCCACTGGGCTCGGTCGGCCAGCACATCCGCCACCTCCTTGAAGGCTGTCTGCACGGACTTCTCGTACTGACTCAGTGCAATGCGCTGATTGCTTTCGGCCACCTGTACATTGGCGCGGTTGCGCCCGCCATCAAAAATCGGCAGCTTGACCAGAGGGATGAAACTCCAGGTGCTGTTGTTGTTGCCGAACAAACGGTCCAGCTCGTTGCTGCCGGTACCGACACTGCCGGTGAGCGTGATGCTGGGAAACAGCGCCGCTCTGGCTGCGCCGATATTGGCGTTCATGGCCTGCAGATTGCGCTCGGCGGCCTGTACATCGGGACGCTTGAGCAGTACCGATGATGGCAGGGGTACGGGAACGGCCTTGAGAGCCGCCGTGTCTGCCGCGCCCGCCAGGGTCTGCGCAGTGGGCAGCAGTTGCACGGGCACCGCGCCCCCCACCAGCAGTTGCAGGGCATTGCGGTCCCTGTCGACCTGGGAGGTGTAGCTGGCCACATCGCCGCGCGCCGTATCGACCGTGGTCTGGTTCTGGGCCAGCACCAGGCCGGAGGTCGAGCCCAGCTCATGCATGCGCCGTGTCAGCTCGAAAGCCTTGATGCGGCTGTCCAGCGTGTCCCTGGCCAGTTGCAGGCGCGCCTGATCGGCCGCCAGTGTCAGCCAGGCATTGGCGACATCAGCCACCAGGCCGATCTGCACATTGCGCCGGTTATCCTGGCTTTGCAAAAACTGCTGCAACGAGGCTTCGCTCAGATTGCGGATGCGCCCCCACAGGTCCAGCTCGTAGCTGGCGAAACCCAGCTGGGCCGTGTATTGCTCGGTGATGCTGGAGCGCCCTGCCGTCGTCAGATCCCCTGCGGTGCGCGTGCGATTGCTCTGTGCCTGGGCCGTGATGCCCGGCAGCAGATCGGCTCTGGTGATGCCGTACTGGGCCCGGGCCTTCTCGATGTTCTCCAGCGCGACACGTAGATCGCGATTGTTGCTCAGCGCCAGCGCCACCACCTCGCGCAGCTGCGGCGACTGCAACCATTGCAGCGCCTGGGCCTGTTGCAGCGCCGCCTCGCTGGCCTGGGCCGGCGCGGCGTTGCCGGACACGGTCTCTGGCACGGGCAGATCAGGCGTTTTATAGGCCGGAGCCAGGTTGCAGCCCGCCAGCAAGGCCGTCACTGCGGCGGCCGCCATGGTCGAAAATTTCATGCTCGGGCGCCTCATGCCGCGCTCTCCTTGTTGACGTCAGCCGCCTCATCGCTGCGCGAGCGGCTCTTGAACCAGCTGCGAACCAGCAGGAAGAACACCGGCACGAGGAAGATACCCAGCACCGTCGATGCCACCATGCCGCCCAGCACGGCCGTGCCGATGGCATTGCGACCACCAGCGCCAGCGCCGGTGCCGATGGCCAGCGGGATCACGCCGAAACCAAAGGCCAGAGAAGTCATCAGGATGGGACGCAGACGCAGACGCACGGCTTCCACCGTCGCATCGAACAGCTTCTTGCCCTGCTCCTGCAACTGCACGGCAAACTCCACAATCAGGATCGCGTTCTTTGCCGCAAGACCCACGGTGGTGAGCAGACCGACCTGGAAATACACGTCGTTGGTCAGGCCACGGGTATAGGTCGCCAGCAGCGCGCCCACCACACCCAGCGGCACGGCCAGCATCACCGACAGCGGCACCGTCCAGCTTTCATAGAGTGCGGCCAGGCACAGGAAGACGAACAGAATCGAGATGGCATACAGCATGGGCGCCTGCGCACCGGACTGGCGCTCCTGCAGAGAAGCGCCCGTCCATTCGTAGGCAATGCCGTTGGGCAGCTTCTTCAAGATATCTTCCACCGTCTCCATGGCTGTGCCCGAGCTGATGCCGGCTGCGGCACGGCCTTCGAACTCATAGGCCGGGCTGCCGTTATAGCGCAGCAGCTGGGGCGAGCCGTAGGCCCAGTAGCTTTTGGAGAAGGCTCCGAAAGGCACCATCTCGCCCTTGTTGTTGCGCACCGTCCATTTGGCGATATCGGTGGGCAGCATGCGGTACTGGGCATCGCCCATGATGTAGACACGCTTGACGCGACCATTGTTCAAGAAGTCGTTCACATAGGTGCCACCCATGGCGCTGGAGAGCACGCTGTTGATGTCGCTGTACGCCAGCCCCAGCGCGGCGGCCTTGCGGTCATCCACATCCACGCGCAGCTCGCTGGCGTCTTCCAGATTGGTGGTGCGCACGGCAGTCAGCAGATTGTTGGCGCGCATTTCGCCAAGCACCTGATCACGCGCGGCGAGCAGTGCTTCATGGCCCACACCATTGATGTCCTTGATCATGAAGTTGTAGCCCGAACTCGAACCCAGGCCGCGCACTGCAGGCGGCAGCACCACTTGCACGCGTGCATCGCGGATGCTGGCCAGTTCCCTGGTCGCCTTGTTTGCAATGGCCGCGGCCGATTGAGAAGGCAGCGGGCGCATGCTCCAGGGCTTCAGACGGATGAAGCCGCGCGCCGAACTCTGGTCGCCGTTGAGACCGGACACCTGGTTGAAGCTGATCACATCCGGCTGCTTGGCCAGGTACTCGCGCACCTCGTCCAGCACTTCCTGAAGACGGGCATTCGAAGCACCGGAAGGCAGGTTCACGTTGACGTAGACAAACCCCTGGTCCTCATCGGGCAGAAAGGAAGTGGGCAGCTTGGCCATCAGCAGCCAGACCGCAGCCAGCACAGCCAGGAAGATCAGCATCATGCGCTTGGCCCGGCCCAGGCTGAAGGCCACGGTGCTTTGGTAGCGATTGGCGGCGGCATCGAAATTGCGGTTGAACCAGCGGAAGAACCGGTCGTTGATGCCCAGCACCCCGGAGCGTATGGGACGCTCATGGCCGTCGCCATGGCTGCGATCCGGTGCCTTGAGAAGCGTCGCGCACAGCGCCGGTGTCAGCGTCAGGGCCACAAACACGGACAGCGCCATGGCCGCCACGATGGTGATGGAGAACTGGCGATAGATCACACCCGTGGAGCCGCCAAAGAAGGCCATGGGCACAAACACCGCCGACAGCGTGACCCCGATGCCGACCAGCGCAGGCGTGATTTCCTTCATGGACTGGCGCGTCGCCTCCTTGGGAGACTTGCCCGTCTCGTGCATCACCCGCTCCACGTTTTCGACCACCACGATGGCATCGTCCACCAGCAGGCCGATGGCCAGCACCATGGCAAACATGGTCAGGGTATTGATGGAGAAGCCCGCGACGGACAGCACGCCGAAGGTGCCCAGCAGCACCACCGGCACGGCAATGGCGGGAATCAGCGTGGCGCGGAAGTTCTGCAGGAACACGAACATCACGATCACCACCAGCACCATGGCCTCGCCCAGCGCATGCACCACTTCGCTGATCGAGGCCCGCACGAAGGGCGTGGAGTCCGAGCTCACGAAATAGTCGATCTGATTGGGAAAGAAGGGCTTGAGCTCGGCCAGCTTGGCCGCCACGGCATCCGACACCGCCATGGCGTTGGCACCATCGGCCAGGATGATGCCCATGCCTGCGCCCGGCATGCCATTGAGTTTGGCCTGGATGGACAGATTGTCGGCCCCCAGTTCCACCCGGGCCACGTCCTTGATGGTGACGACAGAGCCGTCATTCGAGGATTTGAGCACGATGCCCTCGAACTGCTCCACGGTCTTGAGCTTGGTGCGCGCCGTGATGGTGGCGTTCAGCTGCTGGTTCTGCACCGCAGGCAAGGCCCCCAGCTGGCCCGCCGAGACCTGGGCATTTTGCGCGTTGAGCGCGCTGCTCAGATCGGAGGGGATCAGCCCGTACTTCTCCATCTTGGCGGGGTCCATCCAGATGCGCATGGCATAGGGCGTGCCGAAGACGTTGATGTCGCCGACGCCTTCGATGCGACCGATGATGTCCACCAGATTGCTGTTGATGTAGTCGCCGATGTCCACTGCGGTCACATCTTCATCGGGCGAATAGAAGCTGTAGGTGACCAGAAAATCCTGGCCGCCCTTGTTGATGAATACGCCACGCGTCTTCACGGAGTCCGGCAGGCGGTTGACCGCGCCCTGGATCTTGTTTTGCACCTGCACCTGGGCCACGTCGACATTGGTGCCCGGAGCAAAGGTCAGCGTGATGCGAGCCTGACCGGAGGCATTGCTGGTCGAGCTCATATAGAGCATGTTGTCGATGCCCTTGATCTGCTGCTCGATGATCTGCGTCACCGAGTTTTCGACCGTCTCGGCCGAAGCGCCCGTGTACTGGGCGCCGATGGTCACGCGGGGAGGAGCGATCTCGGGGTACTGCTCCAGCGGCAGCAGCTTGATCGACAAAGCCCCGGCCAGCATGATGATGATGGCGATGACCCACGCAAAGATGGGCCGGTTGATGAAGAACTGAGCCATGTGTGTCGCCTGCCTTGCTTACTTCTTGGCAGGTGCATCGGCAGCGGCCTGCACGGGCGGCTCGCCCCGCTGGCTCTTGCGCTCGGCCTTGGCCTTCAGATCCACCTCCACGGTCTGAACCTTGTCGCCGGGCTTGATGCGCTGAAAGCCATCCACCATCACACGCTCGCCTGCTTTCAGGCCCGTCTTGAGCAACCAGAAAGCGCCCACGGCGCGGTCCAGTTCCACATCGCGCTTTTCAACCACATCGCCGTCCTTGACGACCATGACGTTGGCACGCCCGGTCAGATCGCGGGTCACCGACTGCTGCGGCACCAGCAATGCATCGGGTGCCAGAGCCGTTGGCAGCAAGGCCTTCACATACATGCCGGGCATGAGCATGCCGTCGGGATTGGGCACCTCGGCGCGCAAGGTCAGTGTGCCGGTCGTGTCGTTGACGATCACGCCCGCAAAGGCCAGCTTGCCCTGATGCGGGTAGTCGCTGCCGTCATCGAGCTGGATGCGCACGGGAATCTTGTTGCCTTCCACTTTCTGGTAGCGGCCGGAATCCAGATCGCGCTTGAGCTGCATCAGATCGGTGCTGGACTGGGTGAAGTCCACATACATGGGGTCCAGCCGCACGATGGTGGTGAGCGCCGTGGCCTGATTGGCCGTGACCAGCGCACCGGGCGTGACGGCAGACAGCGCGATGCGACCGCCGATAGGGGCTTCGATTCGGCTGTACTTGAGATTGATGCGTGCGGTTTCCAGATTCGCCTTGGCCACGGCCACATCCGATGCGGACTGGGCCGCCGCCGCCTGGCTTTCGTCAAACGCCTGTTTGCTGATCGCGTCGATCTTGACCAGCTCGGCATTGCGCCGTGCCGTTGCAGCCAGCGTACGCTGGCTGGCTTCGGCCTTGGCCACGGCAGCCGCAGCGCTGGCCTCGGCAGCCTTCAACGATGCGGCGTCGATCTGATAGAGCTGCTGGCCCTGTTTGACCAGCGCACCTTCGGTGAACAAGCGCTGCTGAATGATGCCCGAGACCTGGGGACGCACTTCGGCCGTCATGAAGGCACGGGTGCGCCCCGGCAGGCTGGCATCCAGCTGCTGGCTTTGCGACTGCAAGGTAACCACGCCGACCTTGGGCTCGGACTTGGGCGGGCCTTTTTGCTCCGCCTCGGGCTTGGAGCAGCCCGCCAGCGCAGCGGCAATCAGCATGGCTCCCACAGCCAGAGTCCAGCGCTGCTGGCGATGACCTTGCTGGCTTGCTCTGGGAAGGCAAGAAAAATGCGCCTCTCGGCGCGGGCTCAGCGAAGCGGGCTGGTCAATCTTCATACGTGGAGCGGTCTGAACTAAAGAACTTGTCAACATTGTGCGCCGACAATATTAATAAAATGTAAAGCAGCCAAAGGCGCAATGACATGCCGGCAATCACCCGCTTGCCATTCTCCTGTCATGCGGGCATGCGGCGTCGCAGCGGTCTCTGGCTTGAGACACCACTGTAGAAAACCTTGGCAGCAAGGCTCCTCGTCATAACGGACTAGAGCCAGAACCCGCAAAACCCCGGAATCGGCAACTGGCTGCGCTCTCTATATCAGGACAGAAACCGCTTTTGCTGCCAATCAATGCTGCTGCTTGCCCGGACGTACGCGCAAGATGCTGAAAACTCCGGCCAGCGCTGCAAAACAGCCGGCCACAGCCAGCGCCAGCAGTTCAGCATTGCCACCATGCCCGCCCGAGATGGCAAAGATGGTGGCCAACACCACGGCTCCCAGTGTCTGACCTGTCATGCGGGCAGAACTCAGCATGCCGCCCGCCGCGCCGCTGCGCGACATGGGAGCCGAGGTGACGATGGTGTGATTGTTGGGCGACTGATAAAGCGCGAAACCGCTGCCCGCCAGCAGCATGCGCCAGACCATGTCCCAGTGCGCCACATCGACCGGCATGGCCGCCAGCAGCCACAGCCCGCAGGCAAACATGGCCATGCCGATGCCGCCCAGCAGCCCGTCGGGATACTTGCCGATCAGGCGCCCGGCCACCGGCGCCGTCAGCACGGTGGCCAGCGGCCAGGCCGTGATCAGCATGCCTGCCTCCATGGGTGACAGACCGCGCGCCTCCAGCAGCAGGAATGGCAGGGCCAGATAGGACAGCATCTGCGCGCAGAAGGCAGAGACCGAGCCGCACATCGACAGCCGGAACACGGGAATGCGCATCAGATCGACCGGAAACAAGGGAGCCGCCTTGTGCCACTGACGGCGCAGATAGACGTAGCCGACCACCAGCCCGGCGCCCAGCAGCCACCAGCCCGAAGGCATCAGCGGGCTGCCCGCAGCGCCCTGATCCTGCCCCATGCGCACGCCCAGTTGCTCACCGCCCAGAAAAAGCAGGGTGAACATCAGAATATTGAGCAAAACGTCAAGCGCCGCTATCGGCTCGCCATCCTTGCGCACCATGGGGTTGGCCGGCAGCGCCTTGCGCCCCATCCACAAGGTCATCAAGCCCAGCGGCACATTGATGGCGAACAGCCAGGGCCAGCTGGCAACCGACAGGATGGCAGCGGCCACCGAAGGCCCGGCCATGGACGAGGTCGCCACCACCAGCGAGTTGATGGCCATGCCGCGTCCCAGCATGGCGCGCGGATAGGTCAAGCGCACCAGCGCTGCATTCACGCTCATGATGCCCGCCGCACCCATGCCTTGAAACACGCGCGCTGCAATCAACGTGCTCAGCGAGCTGGCCAGCGTGGCCGCCACCGAGGCAATGACAAACACCGTCATGCCCAGCAGATAGATGCGCCGATAACCCAGGCGCTCGCCCAGGGCTGCCAGCGGCAGCAGCAGCACCAGGCCGGCGAGCTGATAGGCGTTGACCACCCATAGCGTCAGGGCCGAGCTGGCCTGCAACTCGCGCGCAATGGCGGGCAAGGCCAGATTGACGATGCTGCTGTCCAGCACCGACAGCGTCAGTCCCAGAATGATGACCAGCATGGCGCGGCCACGCGCACCGTCAGGCAGGCCATCGTAGGCAGGGGAAGCTTGAGCAGTGCTCTCAGTCATGGGCGACTCGGTGCACACGGCCCAGCGTGATCCAGGTCAGCGCCACACCCACCAGTGCCCCTGTCGCCATGCCCACCACCATGGGCAGAGGCTTGCCGTTGGAAAAATGCCCCACGATCTGCATGGCGGCCGCGCCGCTCAGCATCTGCAGCGTTCCCAGCAAGGCAGAGGCCGTGCCCGCAATCTCGCCATGCTCTTCCAGGGCCAGCACCGAGGTCGTGGGAATCACCAGGCCCATGAAGGCGCTGGCAATGAAGTACAGCACGATCAGCACCGCCAGCTTCTCACCGCCCAGCAGGTAATAGAGCAGCAATGCGGCCATGGTCAGGCCCGAAGCAGAAGCCGCAGCCTTGACCACATTGACCAGGCCAAAGCGCTGGCCCAGCCGCCCCGTCAGCTGCGCCGCGCCGATAAAGGCGATGGAGTTCAGCGCGAACGCCATGCTGTACTGGGTGGACGAGAGACCGTAGTAGTTGATGAGCACAAAGGGCGAGCCCGCCAGGTAGACGAAAAAGCCCGCCATGGCGCAGCCGCCGATGAACACCAGGCCCAGGTAGTGCCAGTCACGCAACAGGACCAGATAGGCCTTGAGCGCACCGCCAAGGCTGCTGTCCAGCCGCGCCTCGGCCGTGCGGGTCTCTTCCACGCCGCGCCACGTGGCAACCAGGCCCAGCACGGCTGCGCCCGCCACCACCCAGAACACGGCACGCCAGCCAGCCAGGGCAATCACGCCGCTGCCGGCCAGAGGCGCCAGAATCGGCGAGACGCTGAACACCAGCATCAGCAGCGACATCATGCGCGCGGCAGCATGGCCGGTATGTAGATCACGCACCACGGCACGCGGCACGGCCATGCAGGCCGCAGCGCCCAGGCCCTGCACAAAGCGAAACGCCACCAATGTCTCGATATTCGGAGCCAGCGCGCATCCCACGCTGGCTGCGGCAAAGACCGTCAGACCAAAGTACAGCGGCGGCTTGCGGCCCAGCATGTCGGAGACCGGCCCATAGAGCAGCTGGCCCACACCAATGGAGAGAAAGAACGCGGTCAGACTGGCTTGCACGGCCCCAACCTGGGCATCCAGGCTGGCGCCGATCTGGGGCAAGGCCGGCAGATACATATCGATGGCGAAAGGCCCGATGGCCGACAACAGGCCCAGGATCAGAACCAGACGCAGGGAAACAGAAGCTTGCATAGGGGTGTGATTGTCGTGGTAACTTGATTTATGTGCTGAACAGCTGCCGGTTTCCTGCATGACCTTGCAGGCTCACGCCAGTCCGCCGGGCAGCGCCTGTGCCTAAGCCCTCAATTACAAGGCTTTAGACCCGGTCATCCAGGCCATGACCGCATGGACAACAAGCACAATGGGCTCAACCACCATTCCCTGCTCTCGCCGTGATTGCTGCAAGCTCCTTCCCACGTCTGCCCTTTTCACTCCTGACCACACTCGCTGCGCTATGTCTGGCGTCTCAGTCGGCCGGCGCACAGCCCGCGCCTGCTGCCCCGGCCTTTCAGCTCTCGCCCGATGCCAGCATGGTGATAGACACGCGCGCCAGGCTGGCCTGGTCACGCTGCGCCGAGGGCATGAGCTGGAATGGCAAGGCCTGCGGCGGTCAGGCCGAGGTCTTCAGCTACAAGCAGGCCGTAACCCATGCCGCAGAACGCAGCAAGGCCGAAAACCTGCGCTGGCGCCTGCCACGCGTCAATGAACTCAAGCGCCTGCTGGACCGCAGCAGCAAACCCCAGGGCCTGAACCCGGAACTCTTTCCCAATGCGCCACGCGACTGGCACTGGACGGGCACGGCCGCCGTAAATGCCCAGCGCCTGAACACCTACAACTACGCCCAGGTGGACAAATCCAGCAGCCTCTCCGGCCTCTCCGCCCAGCAGGCCTGGGCGGTCAACACCGAGACACTGCAGGCCGTGCCCGATATGGGCAAAGGCAATGCCTTGCTGCTGCGCCTGGTGCGCCCAGCCACCGAGGCCGAGCTCGGCCCCCAGACTTCGGCCGCACCATGAAAAAAGCCTTGCCGCTTTGGCAAGGCTTTTTCAACTCCCGCACGCTTAGCCGGCGCGCAGTGCTGCCTTGAGGCTCTCGCCCAGTTCGGGCTTGTGCGCAAACGGATCCGTCGGGTTGCGGCCCTGAACCACATCTTCCAGGCGCACCTGCACCGAGCCCAGGGCCTGCGGGTGGCTGTAGATATAGAACTGACCCGACGCAATGGCATCGAACACCTTCTGCGCCACCTCGGTCGCCGTGACCTTGCCCGAGCCCACGGCCTTGTCGGTCATGGCCTGGCCGATCTTCTGGCTGGCCGTCAAAGGCTGCGCCTCCAGGCCCTGGGGTCGGTTGCGCTCGCTATGGCCTATGCCCGTGGGCACGAAGAAGGGGCAGAGCAGACTGGCACTGACCTGGTCCGAGACCAGGGCCAGGTCCTGGTACAGCGTCTCGGTCAGCGACACCACCGCGTGCTTGCTGACGTTGTAGATGCCCATGTTCGGCGGCGCCAGCAGACCCGCCATGCTGGCGGTATTGACGATATGGCCTTCATAGGCGGGATCGGCCTTGGCGGCCTCCAGCATCATGGGCGTGAACAGGCGCACGCCATGGATTACGCCCCAGACATTGACGCCCAGCACCCATTGCCAGTCGGAAACGGTGTTTTCCCAGACCAGGCCGCCCGCGCCGACGCCCGCGTTGTTGAAGACAAAGTGCGGCGCACCAAAGGTCTCCTTGACTTCGGCAGCCAGTCTTTCCATCTGCGCCGCATCCGAGACATCGACCCTGCGCGCCAGCACCTTGGCACCGGCAGCCTTGAGCTCGGCCTCGGCCTTGTCCAGCGCCTCCTGCTGCACATCGACCAGCACCAGATTCATGCCTCTGGCGGCTCCGATGCGCGCGCACTCCAGCCCGAAGCCCGAGCCCGCACCTGTCAGAACCGCCGTCTTTCCCGCGAAATTCGTGATCATTCTTGTCTCCGGATATTTTTTATATGGGAATAGCGCCTGCAACTGGCGCACTCCAGCTTAGAGATGCCAAGCAAGAGCCGCCTCGCTGCGGGGCCGCCCCGGCGAAGGCATCGTCCCCCTCCCGCGAAGCGAGAGAGGGGGAAGGCGCGGGGCCGCCCAGGCAAAGCGCCTCAGGGGGTGATTTTTTCAGCCGCAGTGGGTTAAATCAGCTTCACCAGCTGCTTGCCGAAGTTCTTGCCCTTGAGCAGGCCCAGGAACGCGCCGGGCGCCGAGGCCAGACCTTGGGAAATCGTCTCGCGCGGCTTGAGCTTGCCGGCTGCCACCAGGCCGCCCAGCTCGGTCAGGGCCTCGCCCCAGACTTCCATGTGCTCGCTGACGATAAAGCCTTCGAGCTTGATGCGGTTGACCAGCAGCAGCGCCGGATTGGCCAGCGGCAGGGGCTGGCCGTCATAGCCGGCAATCATTCCGCACAGGGCCACACGCGCAAAGGCATTGGTGCGCAGCAGCACGGCGTCGAAGATATAGCCGCCCACGTTCTCGAAATAGCCGTCGATGCCGTTGGGGCAGGCATCCTTCAAGGCCTTGGCCATGGTCTTGACATCGGGGTGCTCGCGGTAATCGATGCAGGCATCAAAGCCCAACTCATGCACGGCGTAGCGGCATTTCTCGGCACCGCCCGCAATGCCCACCACCCGGCAGCCACGTGCCTTGGCCAGCGCCACAAAGGCGCTGCCCACGGCACCGGTGGCAGCGCTGACGACCATGGTTTCACCGGCCTTGGGGTTGATGATCTTGACCAGGCCATACCAGGCCGTCACGCCCGGCATGCCCACGGCGCCCAGATAGTAGGACAGCGGCACATGGGCGGTGTCGACCTTGCGCAGCGCACCGGGCACGCTGGGGTCGAGCAACGAATATTCCTGCCAGCCGCCCATGCCGACCACCTTGTCGCCAGCCTTGAACTTGGGGTGGCGGCTCTCGACGATCTCGCCTACCGTGCCGCCCTGCATGACCTCGCCCAGCGGCTGGGGCTGGGCATAGCTCTTGGAGTCGTTCATGCGGCCGCGCATATAGGGGTCCAGGCTCAGATAGTGGTGGCGCACCAGCACCTGGCCCTCGCCCACCGTGGGCAGCGGCGACTGCACCAGCTTGAAATTGCTCTCCATCGCCTCGCCCTGGGGGCGGTTGTCCAGAAGGATTTGCTGATTGACCGTCATGTTTCGTCTCCTGTTTGAACTTCAGATTTCATAGCTTCAAGCGCTTGATATACCTCGCACTTGGAGCTGATAACACACAAAACAACGATAGGTAAAGCGGTGGCCGCTCATAAAAACAGAGCAACCGATCCGTACTCAATCCGTGGGCAGGGCTTGCAATCCGCCTTCGGCCGCAGGTCTGCGCTTCATGTACTTGAAGGTGCCCGTGGCATGTACGCAGAGTCGACCCTGCGCGTCATAGATGCGGCCTTCGGTAAAAGCCATGGTGCCGGTGCGATGCAGCAGCGCGCCCTTGCCGACCAGCGGGCCATTGGCTGCCTGCATGAACGAGGTTTTCATCTCGATGGTGACCACGCCCAGATCGAAATCCACACTGCGCGCAGCCACGGCCATGGTCACATCCATCAACGTCATCGAGGCTCCGCCATGGGTGATGCCAAAGGAATTCAGATGTTCGGGACGCGGTGTGAAGTGCAGCTCGGACTCACCGTTCTCCATCTTGTGGAGGGTGAAGCCCAGCTCATGCACAAAGGGAATTTCAGGACCAAATGACAACACCGCGAAACCTTTCAGAAGAGTGATGCGCCGCAGACTGCAGCTGCTGAACCGTGAATGTAAGCGCGGCGGACAACCTCAGAATGCTGCGCCGCACAAAAAACATGACTCACCCTTCATCTGCCACTGTCAACCACCGACCAGAGCGCTCACGCCGCCATCCACGGCCATCCACTGGCCGGTGATGTGCTTGCCGGCATCGCTGGCATAGAGCAGCGTCAGGCCCTTGAGATCCTCATCGTCGCCCAGGCGGCGCAGCGGCGCATGGGAGCGCATTTCGTCCTCGCCCAATGTCTCGATCAGCACGGCTGCCATCTTGGTCTTGAAAAAGCCCGGGCAGATGGCATTGACGGTGATGCCGTGCTCTCCCCACTCGCCGGCCAGCGCGCGCGTGAAATTGATGACTGCGCCCTTGGAGGTGTTGTAGGCAATGGTCTTCATGCCCGTGGGATTGCCGCCCAGGCCGGCGATCGAGGCCAGATTGATGATGCGGCCGCTCTTGCGCTCCAGCATGGACAGGCGGGCGATCTGCTGGCTCAGCAGAAAATAGCCGCGCACATTCAGGTTCATCACCTTGTCCCAGGCCGCTGTCGGGTGGTCCTCGGCAGGAGCGCCCCAGCTGGCTCCGGCATTGTTGATCAGAATGTCCACATGGCCGAGACGCTGCACGGCCTCCTTGGCCAGGCGCGTGATATCGGCCTCGTCCGAGCAGTCGGCAGCAATCCAGTCGGCCTCTATGCCAGCGGCCTTGAGCTCGGCTGCGGCCTCTTCCAGATCCTTGGCCTTGCGCGAGCTCAGCAGAATCTTCGCGCCGGCCTCGCCCAGCGCATGCGCCATCTGCAGACCCAGGCCACGCGAGCCGCCGGTCACCAGGGCCGTCTTGCCCGAGAGGTCGAAAAGTTGCTGCACCGTACGTGTCATTCTCATGTCTCCTGTTTGTTTTCAAGGTTCAAACCGGGTGCGCAGTGCCTTGCAAGGCCTGCCCGTCAAAAGCTGCATGAATTGTGCGGGCGCCTCAGGCCCGGTGTTGTCACCTGCGTGTCGGCGCTGTCCCGCAGGTGGCAGAGCCCGCGCTGGCGCGGCTTGCAGGGTCTGCCGGCAGCAGCCAGGCAAAGCGCATCCGGCGCCTTCAATCGGCATCAATCGGCAAACAGCGACTGCGTGCCGCCCCAGGCCCCGCCTTCGATCTCCAGCATGCGCAGCTTGGTCAAAGCGCCCTGACCGCCCGAGAAGCCTCCCGGTGCCCGCCCTGCGGCCAGCACGCGATGGCAGGGAACAATCGGCGCAAACGGATTGGCTCCCAACGCTTGGCCCACGGCGCGCGCTGCACCGGGCTCGCCCAGCGCTGCGGCAACTTCGCCATAAGTGCTGGTCCGCCCTGGCGCCAGTGCGCGCGTGAAGGCATAGACCTGGCCGTGAAATGCAGGCACGGCGAACTCGTCGAGTGCAATCTCCTGCAGGTCAGGCAGAACACCAACCGGGCCTTGCACTCTGTCCTGCCGCATATCTCCCAGCACGCCGGCAGCCACGGCCTCTGCGCTGGGCTGCGCCCAGCACGGCTCGATCTGCGCATTCACTCCGGCCAGCAGACACTGCACCCCGGCCATGGCCTGCACGGCAAAGCCCGGAACAGCGGAGATGGAGGTCACGGCATCATATGCCGCAGGCCCGCGCTGCGGCTGCAGCGCATGGCGTTTGGACAGACCCAGCAGCATGCGCTCCCGGGTCTCGCCCCAGCTGGCCTCGGGCAGTTGCACGGCGCAGATGGCAGCGGCATTCCAGGCCAGACCACAGGCACCGATGCGCGTGACAAACAGGGCATGCCCTGGCAAGGGCAATGAAGCAGCAGGATTCATTGCCACAGTCTACAAAACGCAGTCCATTTGTTTTTGCAAAAATTTCCAGAGAGACTGGATGCAAAAACAGTTAATTACTGTACATTTAAACAGTCAAAACACTGTGGATATACGGACATGCAAGAAGCCCATTTCACCGTCTCTCTTTGCGACTACCCCGAGCTGCCCGAAGACAAACGCCAGCAGGCCGAGGCACGCTATGCTCGCGTGCTGGCCCGCCAGCTCGGCGGAGAGGAACAGGTCGGCGAAGCCCTGTCGCTGGTGCAAGGCCTGGAAGACACCCCGCCCGAAGAAATCACCGACGACGCCAAGCTCACCTTCCAGCGCTGGATGAAAGCCGCCCGCGCCGCTGCCGAAGCCGGCCTGCAAGGCATTGGCGGCACCGAAAGCTGTTTTTTCGATGTGCGGCGCATCTACCACTGAGTGAACGGGCGCGGGCGGCGCGAGTCCCGAGGCCGTCAGCGCCGGCCCGGGCCGCCAACCATTGCAAGGGACATGTGCCGCCCTGGCCACCGGAGCTCGCTGCAATGCCTACACTGGCGGCTTGTTTGACCGTGTGACTGTTCTCTTTCCATGCAAGCCCTGCTAGCCGCCATTGCCCAGATGCCCTTCCCCACTGATGCCCAGCGCATCTTTCATGGCCGCGGCGGGCGGTATCCGGGCTGCGAGCAGATCTCGCTGGATGCTTTTGCGCCCGTCATCGTGCTGACCAGCTTTGCCCCCATGGAGGAAGCCCAGCTGAGCCAGATCGGTCAGGCGCTGGAGCAGCGCTGGCAGCAGATCGCCCCGGCCGGACTGCCTCTGACCTGGGCCTTCCAGACCCGCGAAAGCGGCGGCAAGGTCGAAACCCGCGTCATGGCCGGCGAGCTGCCCGAGCCGCATGTGGTCACAGAGAACGGCGCCCGCTATCTGATCCATATCGCACGCGGGCAGAACCACGGCCTGTTTCTCGACATGGCCGCCGGCCGCGACTGGGTGCGCCGGCAGGTGCTGGCCCATGAGCGGCCCGCGCGCATGAAGGTGCTCAATCTGTTTGCCTATACCTGCGCGTTCTCGGTCGTGGCCAAGCTGGCCGGCGCGGGCCAGGTTCTCAATATGGACATGAGCAAAGGCGCTCTGGCCACGGGTCAGCACAACCATCAGCTCAACGGCGTCAAGGCCGGCGCCAGCTTCGCCGCCCACGATATTTTCAGCAGCTGGGGCAAGATCAACCGCAGCGGACCGTACGACCTGATCGTCGTGGACCCGCCCAGCTACCAAAAAGGCAGCTTCATCGCCACCAAGGACTATGCGCGCCTGATGCGCCGCCTGCCCGATCTGCTGGTGCCGGGCGGCCAGGTCCTGCTGTGCCTGAACGCCCCCGAACTCGGCACCGACTTTCTGCGCGAGCAGATGGCGGAAATCGCACCCGAGCTGCAGTTCGTCGAGCGCCTGGCCAACCCGGCCGTATTTGCCGATGTGGACGAGGAGCGCAGCCTCAAGGTCATGGTCTATCGCGCTCCTGCACTGGCTGCGGACCAGCAGCCATGAGCGAGGGCACAGATCAGAGCCGCAGCCTGCCTCTGCAGCCCGTGGACCCTGCTCTGGCACGCACGTTGCAGCGCTTTGCCCGGCTCGATGCGGAGACGCCGACCCCGCAGCTCGACTATGTGCAACGCCGGCGTCTGCTCAGCGAGCTGCAGGCCGGGCTGATTCGCTCGGCCCTGCCCGGCATTTTCAAGGCCGAGCATTTCGTGGCGGCCGAGGGCCGCGTGATCTGCGTGCGCAGCTATCGCAAGCAAGGTGCGGGCAGCGGCCGGACGCTGGTCTGGCTGCATGGCGGCGGCTGGATGGTGGGCGATCTCAACACCCATGACGACCTGTGCGAGCATCTGGCCCAGTTCACCGGTCATGTGGTGCTGTCCGTACATTACCGCCGCACGCCGGAGAGCCGCTTTCCCGCGCCGCTGGACGATGTGATGGCCGTGCTGCAGTGGCTGAGCGATATGCGCGGACTGCTGCCTTTTGCGGCAGAGCAGGTCCTGCTCGGAGGCGATAGCGCTGGCGCCCATCTGGCGCTGGCAGCGGCCGTACGCCAGATTCAGCAACCCACCGATGCCTCCCGCATCGCGGGCCTGCTGCTGCTCTACCCGCCGCTTGAGCCCGATCAGGACAATGACAGCATGCGCTGCTTTGCCACGGGCTTCGGGCTCACGCCCGCCGCCATGCAGCGCTACTGGCAGGAACTGGGCAGGCCCGAGGGCCAGGCCTCGCAATGGCTGACGCCGGGCTGCTGCAGCGCAGCCATCGCTGCTTTGCCGCCCACGCTGCTGATGACGGCCAGCCACGATATTCTGCGCGACGAGGCCGAAGCCTTTGCCCATGCAGCCCAGGCCCTGGGCGCACCGCTGCAGCTTTTGCGCGCGCCGGCCATGGTCCACGGCTTTGCGCGCATGCTGGCTGCCAGCCCGGCGGCGCGCCAGCAGGTCGAGCTCGCCTGCTCGGCCTGGGCGGAACTAATAGGCCGCCAACGTCCTCAGAGCAAATAAGCTTTGCTCTGAGGGCGGGTAGCGGCATGGCCGTGCAGGTGTACGCTGCACGGCGCCGGGCGCCGCCCCGCCCCTTTCAAACACAGTACCTCGACGCCGATGCATCAAGCATCCGACGCTCGCCGCCATATCTTTCTTAGTCATGAGCCCAACTTCCGCCACCCCACAACAACTGATGCGCCTGGCCGTGGACCTGGCCCATGCCAACCGCCTCAAGGGCGGCCGCCCGTTCGGCGCTGTGCTCGCCCAGGGAAATGAAATCATTGCCACCGGCGTCAACGAAATCATTGCCAGCCACGACCCCAGCACCCATGCCGAAATGCAGGCCATACGCGCGGGCACGCAAAAACGCGCCAACCCCAGCCTGGCAGGCCTGTCCATCTATGCCAGCGGCCACCCTTGCCCCATGTGCCTGGCAGCCCTGGTCATGAATGGTGCCGAGCAGGTGTTCTTCGCCTTCGACAACCAAGACGCCGCGCCCTATGGCCTGTCCAGCGAGAGCAGCTACCAGCGCCTGCGCCTGTCGCTGACGCCGCAGCCGCTGCCCATCACCCGCATCGACACCGGCATCCACGCAGCCCAGCTCTATGGGGACGAGGCCTGGCCCGCCGCCTGATCCTCGTTGCCGCCAAAACCATAACAACAAACCGGGCTGCCCAGGACGAGCGGCGCGCACACCGGCGCGCCGCAGCGCAGCCAGCCCCGAGCTTCATGACATCGACATCTTCCCGCACACATCGCGTGCCGCCATTGCTGTGGCTGGCCGTGGTGATACTGGTCACCATCAATCTGCGTCCCTTTCTGACGGCTCCGGGTCCCTTGGCACCGACCATACAGCAGGCCACGGGCATGGATTTGCGCAGCTTTTCCTGGCTCACGCTGCTGCCCATGGCGCTGATGGGCATTGGTGGCTGGCTCGCTCCCACGGCATTGCGACGCTGGGGCGCGCGCGCCGCCATCTGCGCCTCGCTGCTGCTGATTGCGCTGGGCTGCGCCCTGCGCCTGACGCCTGCTGGCGCCGCCACCGGCAGTCTGCTGATCGTCACGGCCGGCCTCTGCGGCGTGGGCGTGGCGCTGGCACAAAGCATTCTGCCGGGGCTGATCAAGCGCCAGTCTCCCCACAACGTGGCACCCATGATGGGCCTGTACTCGGCCGCACTCATGGGCGGCGGCGCACTCAGCGCCCAGCTCTCGCCCGTGGCCATGCAACTGGGTCTGAGCTGGCAGGCTTCGCTGGCCATCTGGGCCATCCCAGTGCTGCTGGCATTGCCGCTGGCCTGGCATGCGCTGACGCTGATGCACGAGCCCGTTGCCCCTGCCCCCTCCGTGCCGCTGGTACAAGCTGATAGCGACACCGGCTGGCTGCTGCGCCGTGGCCGCACCTGGCTGCTGCTGATCAGCTTTGGCCTGATGAACGGCGGTTATGGTTCCACCGTTGCCTGGCTCGCTCCGTTCTATCAAACCCATGGCTGGACGGCCACGCAAAGCGGCTCGCTGCTGGCCATCTTGTCGATTGCGCAGGCCGCATCGGCGCTGGCCATGCCCGCTCTCGCGCGCCGCAGCCTGGACCGTCGCTGCTGGCTCATGCTGGCCTTGCTGCTGCAGATCATCGGCTTTGCCGGCCTCGGGCTCTGGCCCGATGCCATGCCCACACTCAATGCCATCGTGCTGGGTCTGGGTCTGGGCGGCTGCTTTTCGCTCTTCATGCTGGTGGCGCTGGACCATCTGCCCTCGCCCACACAGGCCGGTGCCCTCAACTCGCTGATGCAGGGCGGCGGCTTCATCCTCGCCGCACTGGCCCCTCTGGTCATGGCACAGCTGCACCAGATCAGCGACAGCTGGATGACGGGCTGGCTTTATCAGGCCGGCGTCGCCGCGCTGGTCTGTCTGCTGGTGACACGCTTCAACCCCCAGGGCTACCCGCAAGCCATGCAGCAGCCTTGAGCACGGCATTGCGATCCCCAAAAAAGGGCCTGGAAACTTCCAGGCCCTTTTTCCTTTTCGTTTTTGTGCGGACTACTCGTTGACCAGCAGTTGCAGCCCATGCGCCTCGGTCGGCAAGGGTACCTCCCATCGGTGCAACATGCCCAGCAATGCGGCATTGCCGAGCGTGGTGTCGCGCTTGCTGTTGCGCGCCAGCAAGGTGGACCTGCTTGCCTCCAGATGCACCAGCGCCACCTGCGCGCCATAGGCCAGGCACAGGTCCAGCGTCTTGCCGCGCATCTGCCTGGACAGATGCGTGGCATTCCAGACAAAAGCGGCCTTGGCGCGCAGCAGGCTCTTGGCCTTGTCCACCGCATGATGGGCCGCAGCGCCCTCGTTCTCGCCGTGGCGCAGACCCAGTTCGGTGCGCGCATCGTCAAACGACACCACGGGCAGGCCCGCATGATGCTGGGCGACCCAGTGGTTCTTGCCCGATGCAGGCAGACCGCACATGACGATGACGCGCGAGCCCGGCTCTTCGTGCAAGGCGTAGTCCGGGTGCAACTCGGCACCGCGGAAATAGCGCACTGCCGTCTCGGCCGAAGCAAAGCTGCGCGGCTTGCGCAAACAGCCCTCTTCCAGCGCCAGCTCTTTGAACAGCTCGATATTCACCAGCACATTGCCCACATCGGGGCAGATGCGGCCGCGAATATCGGCACGGGCCAGCAGCACCAGCAAATGCAGATCGACCTGCCAGGACAGCTCTCTGACCATGAACTCGGGCGAGACGCCTCGGCGCGAATCGGCAAAGGCGAAGAACGGCACCTGATGCACGGCAATCAGGCGGCAGACCGCCTCGCGCCGGGCCACGGGCGCGCCAGCCTCCCAGAGCATGAGCCGCGCATCGAGTGCACCCCGACGCGAATGGCCAGGCTGCGAGATGCGGCCGTCGTCGGCTATCTGCGTGGTCGAGCACTTGGCGACATCGTGCAGCAGCGCGGCCAGAAAGACCGTCTCGCGCTCCTCGTTGGTGAGCCCTGCATAGTCGCTGTCCTGCAGCAGCTCGGTCACCACCATCTGCGTATGCGTCCAGACATCGCCTTCTGCATGGTAGATCGGGTCTTGCGGCGTGGTCTTGGCCAGCTCCAGTTGCGGAAAAGCCTCCAGGCAGGCTGCCCAGTCCACCGCATGGCGAGCGGAATGCGGCACCAGGGCCGCGATCTGTTTCCAGCTCCACATAAATTCTCCTTTCACCGCAGCCTCTTCATGAAAACCACGGTTTTGATAGCTATCAACGCTTGTTGGACAAGCCTCACCAGCTTTTCTGAATCTTGTTGGCAAAGATATCGACGCCTGTACGCAGACCGTTGGCGACAATGGGCCGCTCGCTGTGGTGCGAGCCCGACTCCAGGATCACCTGCACGAAGTCGGAGCGCACGAACTTGTAGCGCTCCACGGTCTGGCCGTTTTCCTCGACCTTGATGTACAGACCTTCGGCCAGCTCGGATCTGTCGGTCTGGCGCCAGGCCAGCGGCAGATCCAGCTTCTGTCTTTGCACCTGATCCTCGAACACCGCCTGCCAGCGCGCACTACGCCCCAGAGACGGTGTCAGCAATGCCAGCAAATCCTGCATGCGCCTCGGTGCGATGCCCGCGTAGAGCACGGGCACGGACACCACGGGCACACCGTCCAGCAGCGCGTGGCGCCGTGGCGTGTCCAGAAACTGCTGCGCCGAGCGATCCCAGATATCGAACTCGCAAAACCAGTGCGGCAAGGCGTCGTAGTACAGAGAGTGCTTGGCATACAGCCATTCGCCATACATCACATAGCGATCGTCCAGCAGGGCCATCAGCGCGCTTTCATGGGCTCGGGCCCATTGCTTGTAGGCGTTGAACTGACGCTCGCGCCCGCCCATCTGATCGGCTTGCAGATAGTGGCCGCGCGACTGCAGCAGCAAGCTGCCGTCGGCACCAAAGCTCAGCGCCGCATTGGCACCGTCCAGCTTTTCCTCGACCACGATATGACGGCCGGCCAGCGCTTCATAAGGCACGGCATCGGCCTGATCGCCGACCTGCAGCCGCGAGCCACGCAGATGCGGCGTGCGCGGATATTTGAGGATCTCCAGATTGAATAGATGTGGTGAAGTCATGTTGTGCTTTCCTAAAAGGGAATAAGCCACGCGCAAAAAAGGCGCGGCAGACAAATCAAGGACATGGACAGCGCCGCTCTCCGCTGCCATCGGAAAAAGACAGAACCCAAGCCGCCAAGCAAAGGGCCGGCCTAGAGTTCAGAGAGTGGGAGGAGCTTGGAGCCTGAATGCAATTCAGGCCAGAGACGCCAAGCAGGAAGATTGCCGCCCTTCACAGAACGGGAGTTCCACACCGCAGCGCACACGCGAGAAGGATCAGCGTGTGACGAAGTCGTTTAGCTCAAACGAATACGGCGGGACATGGTGCACCTCAAAAATGAGAGCTAATAGCGCAAGTGGAGCAAGGCTGGCGAGTGTATTTGCTTGCAAGCCCAACTGCCAAGCGCTTGACCGAAACTTGTTGCGCAAAGAACACAAAACGGTTTCACAGAGATGAAACACAGGCTGGTTACAAATCGTATTTTCTTCCTGCACCTGCCAAACTCTCAATGACATCTGCACAGACCTTGCGCCAACCTCTTCTGATTTCCCTGATCGCAGCCGCTGCCCTGGCCGCCTGTGGTGGCGGTGACAACAACACTAACACCACCACACCAGCGCCTGCTCCGGTTCCTGAAGTCCCGGCGCCGGCACCCGAGCCCGAGAAGACGCCCACCTCGCTCACACTGGAGAAAATCGGCAGCTATCAGTCGGGCATTTTTTTGCAGAGCGCCGCCGAAATTACGGCTTTCGATCCCGTCACCAAGCGCGGCTTTGTGGTCAACGCCCAAAAGGGTGCGCTCGACGTGCTGGACATGAGCAACCCCGCCGCACCGCGCATGCTGGCCAGCCTGGATGCCACAAAGCTCTCGCTGGGTGCGGGGGCCTCCATCAACAGCGTGGCCGTGCATGGCGGCCTGGTGGCTGCAGCCGTGCAGGCATCGGTCAAGACGGACAAGGGCATGGTCGTCATCTATGACGCCGACAAGCTCGGCGTGATCGCCGAAGTGCCCGTGGGCGCCCTGCCCGATATGCTGACCTTCACCCCCGACGGCAAGACCATTCTGGTCGCCAACGAGGGCGAGCCCAGCGATGACTACCAGATCGACCCCGAAGGCTCGATCAGCGTGATCGATGTGAGCACGCCCGCCAAGCCCGTGGCGCGCACTGCCGACTTCAAGGCCTTCAACAGCCAGAAGGCGCAGTTGCTGGCCAAGGGCGTGCGCATCTTCGGCCCGACCGCAGACGGCCTGGGAACGGCCGCCGTGGCCAATGACCTGGAGCCCGAATACATTGCCGTGGCCCCGGACGGCAAGACGGCCTGGGTGACGCTGCAGGAAAACAATGCGCTGGCCATCGTGGACATCGCCAGCGCCACCGTGACCGATGTGGTGGCTCTGGGCTTCAAGGATCATGGCGCGGCCGGCAACGAGCTGGACTTCGCCGACAGCGACGGCAAGAGCCCGGTCATCAACATCACCCAGGCCGCCAATGTGTTTGGCATGTACCAGCCCGACTCCATCGCCGCCTATAAGGCCGCCGACGGTGCGACCTATCTGGTCACTGCCAACGAAGGCGATGCACGTGCCTGGGGCGAGGGCAACAAGAGCTACTTCGGTACGGCCGCCGACAAGACGGCTGGCACTCCGGCCACGGCGGGCGATATGAGCAAGGGCTTTGTGGAAGAGTGGCGCATCAAGCACCTGGTGCACAAGGACGGCTTTTTGCGCCGTGCGGGCGACGATCTGCCTGCCCATCTGGCTCAGTTGGCCAGCGGCGCCTATCTGAATGCCAGCAACTTTGCCTGGTGCGGTGCGTTCGGCACAGACCCCAAGACCTGCCGCGACGATGACAAACTGGGCCGCCTCAAGGTCACCTGGACCATGGGCTACCAGACCGACAGCAGCGGCAACCCCGTCAAGGATGGCAAGGGCTATCTGACCTATGACAGGCTATACGCCTATGGCGGCCGCTCCATCTCCATCTGGGATGCCAGGGGCAAGCAGGTCTGGGACTCTGGCGCGGCCATTGAAAAATTCATCGCCGGCCCCGAATGCAAGCTGGGCGCCAGACGTGACATTGCCTGCGCCACCTACTTCAACACCGGTCATGACGAAACGGCCAGGCTCGATGCGCGCAGCAGCGCCAAGGGTCCCGAGCCCGAAGGCCTGACCGTGGGCCAGATCGGCACCAAGACCTTTGTCTTTGTGGGCCTGGAACGCATGGGCGGCATTCTGGTGTTCGACATCACCGACCCCAAGGCACCCAAGCAGATCGACTATCTGAACACTCGCGAGAACTGGACCGCCAGCTTTGACGGCAAGTCCGCGCCGGCAGGTACCGCACTCAGCGATGTGGGCGATCTGGGCCCCGAAGGCCTGCACTTCATTTCTGCCGCCAAGTCACCCAACGGCAAGCCCTTGCTGATGGTGGGCAACGAGGTCAGCGGCACCACGGCCATCTACCAGCTCAATCTGCAATATTGAAACCTGCAGACAAGCAATCGCTTTCATGCCAGGCCCCGTCCCCACGGGGCTTTTTGCTATTCAAATCAAGCAAAGACTGCGCCGAGGGTTTCTCAATTACGTAACAATAAGCGCCAGCGGTCGGTGTACCGCCTATGGGTTCCCATTCGCCGCAAGCCAGACGCTTGCGACCTACTAAACCGCCGTGTATCCGGACGGCGGTGGCTTTTTGAACGGAGCACTTAATGACGCACTCTTTCGCTCGCCGCCAGGCGCTGCGCGGCTTGGCCGTGGCAGCTCTCGCCTCCTCCTCCCTGCTGTCCGCAGCGCATGCAGACACCCCCGCCGTGCTGCGCGTTTCGGCCATTCCTGACGAGGCGCCGACCGAGCTGCAGCGCAAGTTCAAGCCCCTGGGCGAATACCTCTCGCAAGCCACCGGCATGAAGGTGGTGTTCACCCCCGTATCCGACTACGCAGCCGTGGTCGAGTCCCTGGCCACCAAAAAGCTGGACCTGGCCTGGCTGGGCGGTTTCACCTATGTGCAGGCCAAGATTCGCACCAACGGCACGGCCATCCCCATCGTGCAACGGGCCGAAGATGCGGTCTTCACCAGCAAGTTCATCACGGCCGACCCCGCCATCAAGACGCTGGCCGACCTCAAGGGCAAGACCTTTGCCTTCGGTGCACCTTCGTCCACCTCGGGCAGCCTGATGCCGCGCTTCTTCCTGCAGCAGGACGGCCTGAATCCCGAAAAAGATTTCAAGACCGTGGCCTACTCGGGCGCGCATGACGCCACCGTGGCCTTTGTGGCCGCAGGCAAGGCCGAGGCCGGCGTGCTCAACACTTCGGTGTGGGACAAGCTGGTCGAATCCAAGAAGGTGGACACCAGCAAGGTGCGTGTGTTCGCCACGACACCCACCTACTTTGACTACAACTGGACGGTGCGCGGCGACCTGGACCCGGCCATCGTCAAGAAGCTGACCGCGGCCTTCCTGGCACTGGACCCCAGCAAGCCAGAGCACAAGGCCATCATGGACCTGCAGCGCGCCTCCAAGTTCATCGCCACCGACTCCAAGAACTACGACGGCATCGAAGCTGCCGCCAAGTCCGCCGGTCTGCTGAAGTAAGAAATTCAGCTTTTTTGACTGCCAACGCTTATCTATCAGGCGTTGGCAGCTATTGTTTTCAGAGTATTCGTCTCATGAGCTTCATGCTGGACGATGTGGGCCTGACCCACAGCAACGGCTTTACCGCCCTGTCCCATATCTCCTTGTCCGCCATCCAGGGCGATAGCATTGCGCTCATCGGCCCCTCGGGTGCCGGCAAGACTTCGCTGCTCAGCACCATAGGCACAGCCTACCTGCCCACGGCAGGTCGCATGCAGGTGCTGGGCCGGACCGCGTCTGCGCAATCCGCCGCCCGCGAACTCAAGACTTTGCGCAGCCGCATCGGCACCGTGCACCAGGCCGCGCCCATTCCGCTGCGCCAGCGCGTGGTCACGGCCGTGCTGGCCGGCAAGCTCGGCCATTGGCCGCTGTGGAAGGCCCTGGCATCGCTGGCCTATCCGCAGGACATTGCGGGCGCGCGCGAAGCCCTGGCTCGCGTGCAGCTCGAGGACAAGCTGTTTGCACGCTGCGACCAGCTCTCCGGCGGCCAGCTGCAGCGTGTGGGCATTGCCCGCGTGCTCTACCAGCAGGCCGAGCTGATTCTGGCCGACGAGCCGGTCTCGGCCCTGGACCCGGCACTCTCGCAGGCCACGGTGCAGTTGCTGGTGCGGGAAGCCGCCGCGCGCAAGGCCACGCTGGTGGCCAGCCTGCATGCCGTCGATCTGGCGCTGGCCAACTTTGCCCGCATCGTGGGCGTGCGCGATGGCCGCCTGGCCTTTGACCTGCCAGCCGCCCAGGTCAGCGATGCGCAGTTGCAAGCCCTCTATGCCCATGCCGATGGCAGAGCGGCCGACCTGCCCATGCTGCACAACCGCCTGGCTCAGCGCGATCCCGCCAGCGCCACGCCCACTCCCATTCAGGTGAACGCATGCCGGTAGACATGGTCGAGCAAGCCCGGCCATCACGCCGCGACCCCTCTGCTCGCGGCCGCCTGAGCGGGCTGATCCTGGCCCTGGTCGTGCTCTGGCCCATGCTGCAGACCTCGGGCTTTTCGCTCAAGCCGCTTTTCGATGCCGACAATCTCAAGGTCATAGGCGGCTTTCTCGCGCAGTTTCTGCCGCCCGAAACCAGTGGGGAGTTCCTGGCCTATCTGGCTCAGGCCACGCTGGAGACCCTGGCCATCGCCACCGCCGGCATGGCGCTCGCCTTTGTGATTGCCGTACCCATGGCCTATCTGTCCACGGGCGCGGCACGCGAGAGGGTCACGCTCAACCCCATCGCCCGCAGCGTGCTCACCATCCTGCGCGGCATTCCCGAGCTGGTCTGGGCTCTGGTGTTCGTGCGTGTCTTCGGCCTGGGTCCTGCAGCCGGCGTGCTGGCCCTGGGCCTGACCTATGGCGGCATGCTGGCCAAGGTCTATGCGGAAATTCTCGAATCCACCGATCCCGCCCCGGCCCGTGCCCTGCGTGCCAGCGGCACCGGCCGTATTCAGGCCTTGCTCTACGGCCTGCTTCCGCAGGCGGCCAAGGAGCTGACCTCCTACACCGTCTACCGCTGGGAATGCGCGGTCCGCGCCTCGGTGGTCATGGGCTTTGTCGGGGCGGGAGGTCTAGGCCAGCTCATGGATCAGGCCATGAAGATGCTCAACGGCGGCGAAGCCGCCAGCATTCTGCTGGCCTTCATGCTGCTGGTGGCTGCGGCCGATCTGCTTTCCTGGTGGCTGCGTCGCGCGCTCGACGCCGCGCCTGCCGCGCGCGCCCTGCCCTTCGGCTGGCGAACCGGCACATTTGTGCTGGCGGCCTGCGCGGTGCTATGGGCCAGTCTGCGGCTTCTGGATATTGATTTCTCGGCGCTGTTCACGGCGGATGCTGCCGCCAGCATGGGCGACTTCGTCCGTGGCTTTTTCCCGCCCGACCTGAGCCAGCCCTGGCTGCTCAAGGTGCTGCAAGGCATCTGGGAGACCCTGGCCATCTCCATAGTCGGCACCTTGCTGGCCGCGATCGCGGGCCTGCTGCTGGCCCTGCCGCGCTGGCGTGCGCCATGGAATGTGGTGCTCAACGTGCTGCGCTCCGTGCCCGAGCTGGTCTGGGCCACGATTACCGCGCTGGCCGTGGGCCTGGGCCCGTTTGCCGGTGCGCTGGCCCTGGCCCTGCATACCACCGGCGTGCTGGGCCGCCTGTTTGCCGAGGCCTTGCAGAATGCTCCGGCCGCTCCCGCGAATGCGCTCAAGCTCAGCGGCAGCAATCGCCTGCTGGCATTTTGCTATGGGACCCTCCCTGGCGCAGCGCCGCAGTTGCTGGCATACACGCTGTACCGCTGGGAAATGAATATCCGCATGGCCGCGATTCTGGGCTTTGTGGGTGCCGGCGGTCTGGGCCAACTGCTGTACTTCGAGCTTTCGTTGTTCCACTATGCCCAGGCCAGCACCGTGATCATGGCCATGCTTTTGCTGAGCATTGCCGTGGACTGGAGCAGCGCCGGCCTGCGCCGCGCCATGCGTTGAGACAGTTGACGCGGCGCCCTAGCACCGAATCAGCTTCATCCGTTCCTCCATCACATCCGCCGCGCAGCCCCCCCAGATGGGCCAACGCTGCCGGCGATCCGGTCTGCATCCAGGTCTCGATGAGAGTTGAAACCTGAATGACTTCGGCCACACCTGGCACCGCTTAGCGATGCTGCTTCACACTCCCAGGGGCAGGTCGGCCTTCTTCAGCGTGCGCAGCACAAAGCTGGACTGGCTATGGCGTATGCCCTTGATCTTGTAGAGCTTCTCGCGCAGCAGGCGCTCGTAATCACGCGTGTCCTTGACAACGATACGCAGCAGATAGTCGTACTCGCCCGAAACCAGATGCGCCTCCACTACCTCGGGAATGGTGGCCAGCACCTCACCGAACTTTTCCAGGGTGTTGTCCGAGTGGCTGTCCAGCGTGACCATGACCAGAACCGAATCGGCCAGTCCCAGCGCCTGCGGGTTCAGACGCACGGTATAGCCCTCGATCACGCCGGCCTCCTCCATCTTCTTGATGCGTGCCCAGCATGGTGATGCACTCAGACCCACGGCCGCGCCAATCTCCTGCAGACTGGCGCGCGCGTTAGCCTGCAATGCAGCAAGAATCTTTTTATCCAGAGTATCCATATCTTGGAATTTACTGCCAAAAATTCAAAAACAGAAAAATTTTCTGTAGCAACACTGTATTTACAGAATTTGAAGCAACATTTTCTGCACTGCAACATGCACACTTGAGTCCATGGAAGCACGTTTACCGACGCAGCAAAACCATTCAACATACCGCGCCGTTTACCGTCAGCATCCGGTTGGTTGATCCGCAATACGCATATGCAACAGGCCGCATCACTTAAGCACAGTGATGCGGCCTGTTGATATTTGGACTGCTCAGTCACTCCGGCAAACGACAGCGGCATGAAAAAACCCGGCCGGATTTCCATCGGGCCGGGTTTTCGGGAGCCGGCCCGGCGCACAAGGCACCTGGCGGACGCTCATGCTGTCTACAGGGCTCGCTGCGGAGCAGCATCGGCTTGCACATGCTTGCGCACCTTGCTAACCAGACTTTCGCTCACATCCGAAGCCTGGTTGCCCCAGCCCTTGCGCAGGAAGGTGGCCAGTGCGGCCACTTCGCCGTCGGTCAGGCGGTCGGCATAGCCCTGCATCACCAGATGCATGGGACGGCGCTCCGTAGCGGGCGATGAGGCGCCCTTGAGAATCACCGACACCAGCGGGCTGGCATCCTTGCCCAGCACCATGGCATTGCCTTGCAGCTCGGGGAAGATCTCCGGAGCACCCTTGCCGCTGACAAAGTGGCAGGCTGCGCAGTTGTCGAGATACAGACGAGCACCCAAGGGCATGTCGGGCGCTGCGGACTTCAGCAGCTTGGCCGTGGCTTCACCAGCTTCGTCAGCCCTGGCAACCGCAGTGCTGCGAGGGCCTGGCGTGGCCACTTTTTCAGGGGCTGCATCTGCGGCTTGGCCGTCCATGGTCTTGAGGAACTTGGCCATGGCGTTCAGGTCCGCGTCGGTCATGTACTGCATGGAGTGTTCGACCACCAGCGCCATTTCTCCGTTGGCCACCGCATGGGCATTGCGGCCGGTTGCCAGATAGGCTGCCACCTGCTCGGTCGTCCATTTCTGAACACGCGAGTCCTTGCCGCGCAGCGCTGGAGCAGACCAGTCATCCACCATACCGCCGGTAAGAAAGCCGGAGTCGGACAGGCGTGTGCCGTTCTGCGCCATGAAGGCAGTGCGGGGGCTGTGGCAGGCTGCGCAGTGACCGGCGCCTTCGACCAGGTACTGACCGCGAATCTGCTGATCGTCACCAGCCATGGGCTTGAAGTCTGCGTCACCCGACAGCGCAAGCCAGTTCCAGGCACGGATGCCGAAGCGCATATTGAACGGGAAGCTCAGGCTGGTGGCCTGTACCTCGTTCCTGACGGGCTTCACCTCGGTCTGGAGGTAGTCGAACAGCGCGCGAATATCGCTTTCCTTCATGAAGCGATAGTTCTCGTAGGGCATGGCCGGATACAGCTGCTGGCCATGACCACCGATACCGTCCACCATCGCGGCACGGAACTGCTCCAGAGTCCAGTTGCCGATGCCGGTTTCCTTGTCTGGCGTGATGTTGGAGGACCAGATCGTGCCCATGGGGCTGTCAATGCCGCGACCACCGGCCATGAGCTCACCCCCCTTGGCGGTATGACAGGCCATGCAATCACTGGCGCGCATGACATATTCGCCGCGGCCGGCTTCGGCTTTCCAGTCGGCGGCCAGCGCTTCATTCGCGGGTGTGGGCTTGAAAGGGACGTAGATCAGCGCCAGCGCCGCAACAGCGCCCAGAACGATCAGCGCAATCAGAATGCTGAGGATTTTCTTCATGTCTTGCTCTCCTCAGACCAGCGGACGTGGGTTTTTCAGATACATGGTGCGAATCGCATGCAGCGTCCAGTACGCCAGGCCGCCGACCATGCCGGTAGGGTTGTACTGGGTGTTCTGCACGAAGTTGCCGGCACCGAAGACGAACACGTTGTGCTTATCCCAGGCCTGGCAGTAGCGATTGACCACGCCGTCCGTGGGCTTGTCGGACATGATGTGACCGCCGGTGTTGTGCGTGGTCTGGTAGGGACGCACGTCGAACTTGGCACCGATATTCTTGAAACCCGACTGCAGCAGATCCGGTTTCAAGGCGTTGCCCACCTCCTCGGCCTTGATCTTCTGGTACTGAGTCATCCGGATGTCGTTGTCCTGCCAGTTGAAGGTCATGCGCATCAAGGGACGACCATGTGGATCCTTGTAGGTGGGGTCCAGATCAAGATGGTTGTTGCGGTAGGACATGTGCGAGCCGTGCGTGCCGATCGACATGGAATGGCCATACCACTCGCCAATGCCCTTCTTCCAGCCTGCGCCCCAGCCCGGCGTGCCCTTGGGCAGCGGCATGGAACGGATGGGCTGGCCATTCATGGTGCCCACGCGCCAGTAGGCGCCGCCAATGAAGCCCAGCTTGCCGAAGTCGTTCTGGTTGATACCGTAGTCGTCGATACACATGCCGTTGGAGCCGTGACCGATAAAGGGATTGAAGTTCTCTTCCTTGAAGAACAGGGTCACGCCACCATTCATCTGGTAGGCGTAGTTCTTGCCTGTCACCCCGGTGTTGGTCTTGGGGTCGTAAGGTTTGCCGATGCCGGAGACCAGCAGCAGGTGCACGTTGTTGAGCTGATAGGACGACAGAATCACCAGGTCGGCGGGCTGGAACACTTCCTCGTTCGTGTTGGAGTCGAAGTAGGTCACGCCGGTTGCGGTCTTGCCGTCTTCCGAGCTCTCCACACGCAGCACTTCGCAGTGCGTGCGATAGGAGAAATTCTTCTTGCGCTTGAGCGCATCCAGCACCGCCGTCTGGGGCGAGGACTTGGAATACTGGTAGCAACCAAAACGCTCGCAGAAGCCGCAGAAGTTGCAGGGAGCCATCTGCATGCCGTAAGGGTTCACGTAGGACGTGGACGCAATGCCGGCAGGCGCCGGGAAGGGATGCAGGCCCATGCTCCTGGCACAGGCTTCGAACTTGCTCGCGTCGTAGGTCGATGGCAGAGCAGGCATGGGGTACTCTTTCGAGCGCCAGCCTTCAAACGGATTGCCGCCGGCCTGGATCTGGCCCTTGATATTGCCGGCCTTGCCCGAGACGCCAGCCACTTCGTCAAACCGGGTGAAGAAAGGCTCCAGCTCGTCGTAACTGACGGGGTAATCCATCAGGTTCATGCCTTCCGGAATGATGGACTCGCCCCATTTTTCCCTCACATAGCTGCGCAGCTTGATTTCCTCGGGCTGAGGGCGCCACAGCAAGCCATTCCAGTGCGTGCCGGCACCGCCCACGCCATTCGCTGGCAGGAAGGACCCCATCGAACGGTAAGGCAAAGCGATTTCGCTGTCGTCGCGGCGCACCGTCACGGTCGCCTGACGGGGATGCTGCATATTCTTCAGGCGCACGCCATAGGTCAGCTCGTCGATCTGATTGGGGTACTTGAATTCGGGCACCGTGTTCTGGTCGCCGCCGCGCTCCAGCGCCACGATTTCCAGGCCCTCAGCGGCCAGTTCCATGCCGGCGATGGAGCCTGTCCAGCCCAGGCCAACGATGACCACGTCTTTTTTCTTTTCAATGCGTGCCATGACTCAAGCCCTTTCGCCCTTGATGGATACCGGTCCCAGCGGGTACTTCACGTTGTGCTGATCGACCCATTCGGCGTAGCTGGCGCGGGCGCCAGGGAAGCCGATGTATTTCCAGGACTGCATGCCGTGGTTGCCGCCATGCAAGGGGTCGGCGAAATAGCCTTCCTTGGTATTGGCCAGCAAGGTGGTAAAGAAAAAGCTCAGTTCAGGGTCTAGCTTGATTTCGCCCTTTTGCAACGCGGTCAGAGCTTCGTCCTGCTGCTCTGCGGCAAGGCTTTTGAACTCCTTGCCAAAGCGCTCCGTGCAAGCCGCATTGAAGGCGGGAATGGCCTTGCGATAGAGCTGCGCAGGGTTCAGAGGCGATTGCCAGCCGCGATCGGGCGTGGCGGCCGGGTCGTGCGGGCCTTCCATGTACCAGATCTCGGCATTGCCGTAGTAGCCCTTGAGCTGGCGATCGATGAACACCGGCACATGAGCTTCGATCGCTCCAGGTCCATCCCCTTCGGACGGGATCAGGCGAGCTGTTGCCGCCAGAACAAAAGCCCACTCGTCCGCATTGAAGTACTCGGGCTTGTATGCATCCAGTTTGAGCGCAGGCTCTTTGGAGTTGGCACGCATTGCCACGGCCGTTCCAGCCAGTGCGACGCCAGCACCGGAGGCGAACAGAAAGGATCTGCGGCTTGGTGGGGAAAAGTTGGACATTGTGCGATTCCTACATCGTGCGAACCTCGGCCATGCACAGCCAGTTGCGCGATGACCGAGTGTTCAGGTTTTTTGAATCAGCGGTGGGTTTGAGGTCGGGCAGAAAGAAGCACACACCCCAAAGAAAATGCCCGCAAAGCGGGCACTCATACGCAGAGCCAAAGTCTTTTTTCAAGCCGGCCCATACCGCCTTAACAATTTGATAATAGTTGCGCTGGCAAGTATCTGTACCAGGCAAGCTACTTGCCTGCCAGCAGGTCGTGGTTTTTCATTGGAGTGCGCAACTGGGGTTTTCACTTAGATATAAGACATAAGACCGCCTACCTACTACTCTGCGGCCCAAGACGCTGCCAGGCAGTGATGCCAGACTCAAGACGATGGAGAAGCCCAGACTCGCCCTTCACTGCTTACTCATACGGCCAAAAGAGGGAAGGTGACGGCGCACTTTGTCGACACTAAGCTGGAGTCCGTGGCAATGAAAACCGGAACGTGGTGCCCTGTCCGCCACTCTCGACAAGATGAATGGAGACTCCGTGCAGCTCCAGCATCTGGTGCACGATTCTCAAGCCCAGGCCACCGTCACGGCGAGCACCACCTACGGTAAATGGACGCCTGAACAGGCCTTCGCGCAACTCTGGCGGGATGCCCGGGCCGGAGTCGCTGATCGTCACCTCCAGCTCTTGGCCCACTGCTCTTATGGCGATCCTGATCACCCCGCCTTCAGGGGTATAGCGCAAGGCGTTATCCAGCAGATTGCTCAGGACGCGCTCTATCATTCCCAGATCCGCACGAACTGCCGGAAGTTGAGGAGCAAGGTCCGCCTGCAGGGCGATATGGCGCGACTCTGCCGCAAGCTCGAACTTCTGGAAAACGTCCTGCACCAGATCAGCCAGGAAGAATGATTCGAGCTCCGGTTGCACAAAGCCGTATTCCAGTCTGGCCAGCTCGAACAGGCTTTGGGACAGGGCCCCCACCCTTCGACTCTGGTCGAGCGCAATGCCAAGGTAGCGCCTGCGCTCTGCAGGCTCCAGGCTTGCATCCTTCAGAAGCAAGGTCTCCAGATACCCATGCAAGGATGACAGCGGTGTGCGCAGATCGTGGGAAATATTCGCGATCAATTCCCTGCGCTCCTGATCCTGCCGCGTGAGAGCTTCCCATTGCTCGCTGATGCGCAGCACCATCTGCCGATAGGCAGCGTCCAGCACTGCAATCTCGTCACGGCTGTGATTGGCCACATCCGGGGAGCGTTCCGGCATCTCGGAAGGTGCGCCATGCATGTCAAACTGCCGAACCGACTCGGTCAGGCGCCGCAAGGGACGCGTGATCAAGGTGAAGGCGACAAGGCCCGCAGCGAGACAGAGCAGCCCGACCATGCCAATCGACAGCAGTGCCGTCTTCAACACCGCATCTGCCGAGCCTCTGGCTGCAAGAAGATCATGGGCCTCGCCAAGCAGCACCACATAGATGAAGCCGACTTGCCGCCCGTTCACGCTCAAAGGGGCCGCACTGAAGACCTTGCGGCCATCGCGGCTGCGCGGATCATCGCCCAGAATCGGCAGCATCTGTCCATCGATGAATCGATGCACCGGCTCAAGATCGACCCGGTCGCGACGCAAACGCCCCTCGGGTGCCGCGTGGCCGGCAATGCGGCCGTCAGGCTCCAGCAGATAGACCTCCACACTCGGGTTCACCATCATCAGCTGGTTGAAAAGATTTCGCACCGCGTTAGGCATCAAGCCATTCGCATCGGTCAGCTGGGCATCGCGGGCAATACTCTCTGCGACGTCCCGGGACAAGGCTTGCACCACCTCCAGTTCATGCATGCGGTTGGAGCGAAGCTGCAGCCAGGCCGAGGTACCGCTGCAGACCAGTAGCAACACGGCAAACACGATCGCCAGCCGCTGGGTCAGAGTCAGGTTCATTCGCCCTCTCCAGTTTCAGCGAACTTGTAGCCGCGCCCCCAAACCGTGAGGATCCGCGTCGGCTGTGCTGGATCGAGCTCCACCTTGGCACGAAGCCGGTTGATATGGGTGTTGACGGTGTGCTCGTAGCCCTCGTGCTGATAGCCCCAGACCGCATTGAGCAGGTCCATGCGCGAAAACACCTTGCCCGACTGGCGAGCAAAGAAATACAGAAGATCGAACTCACGGGGCGTGAGATCAAGACGGCGTCCGTTCAGGCATGCATCTCTTGCCACCGGATCCATGACCAGCCCATTGACCGACAGGCTGCCTGATTCCAGGCGCGCACTCAGAGCCAGAGCATCGACCCGGCGCAGCAGAGCCTTCACCCGTGCCACGAGCTCCAGAACGGAAAACGGCTTGGCCAGATAGTCGTCCGCGCCGATCTCCAGCCCCAGAATGCGATGCACCTCGCTGGAGCGGGCACTGATGATGATGATCGGCGTGTAGCGGGTCATGGCACGCGCACGCCTGCATATCTCCAAGCCGTCCACGCCAGGCAACATCAGATCCAGCACCAGCGCATCCCAGCCACCGCGCTCCAGATGCGCGAGGCCGTCATCGCCGCGGGCGCAATGCACCACCTCCAGCCCTTCGTCCCGAAGGTGGAGCGAAAGCAGATCGGCGATGTGGGCATCGTCCTCGACCAGCAGAATGCGACGGGCGAGAGTCATGGGTAATCAGGTCTCCGGCAGGGGTGGTTGATGCAGCACCGTGGAGCACAGCCACATGATTTCACATTGTGCTCAAACTGCTCGCGGGGAGTTATCACGTTTTTTTTAACTTTGCGTGAGGACTTCGGGATCGCCACTCCATAAGCTCAATGCCATCGAACCCAGAAAGCCGATGCCATGACCACCCGACGCCATATGCTGCTGGGCGCAGCAGCCTCCACCGCAGCGCTTGCCACCGGAATCTTCCAGCGCCACGCGACTGCAGCGACAGAGACCTTCGAAATCAGCTATACCGACGCCCAGTGGCGTGCCCGGCTCAGTCCTCAGCAATATGCCGTGCTGCGCCAGGAGGCCACGGAGCCCCCCGGCAGCAGTCCGCTCAACAAGGAGCATCGTCCTGGAACATTTTCCTGCGCAGGCTGTTCCTTGCCCTTGTTTGCCTCCTCCACCAAGTTCGACAGCGGCACCGGCTGGCCCAGTTTCTGGAAGCCGCTGGACAACGCCGTCGCCACCCGCAAGGACCGAAGCTACGGCATGGTGCGTGTCGAAGCGCACTGCCGGCGCTGCGGCGGTCACCTTGGCCATGTCTTCGAAGACGGACCGCCTCCCACAGGTCTGCGCTATTGCATGAACGGCCTGGCCTTGGCTTTCACACCCAAACCTGCCTGAGGAGAAACAGGCCATGCTGCTGATCGTCCTTGCCTATCTGGGCGGTGTGCTGACCATCGTCAGTCCCTGCATCCTGCCCGTGCTGCCGTTTGTGTTCTCTCGCGCGAACCAGCCCTTTGTGCGCAACGGCCTGCCACTGCTGGCAGGCATGGCATTGACCTTTGCGATCGTTGCCTCTCTCGCCGCCGTCGGCGGCGGCTGGGTGGTGGCTGCCAATAAGTATGGCCGCTGGCTGGCACTCGCTCTGGTGGCGGTTTTCGGGCTGACACTGCTGCTGCCGCATCTGTCGGAGCGGCTGACCCGCCCATTGGTGGCAGTCGGCGCACGCCTGTCGGAATCGGCACAGACCGGCGTTGCACCGCAAACAGGATCCTCCGTCTTGCTGGGAGTCGCAACGGGGCTGCTATGGGCTCCATGTGCCGGGCCCATCCTGGGACTGATATTGACCGGTGCCGCCCTCCAGGGCGCCAACACCACCTCGACCCTGCTGCTTCTGGCCTATGCCGCCGGGGCTGCGACTTCCATGGCTGCGGCTTTGCTGCTGGGGGGGCGGGTATTTGCCGCGCTCAAGCGTTCGCTGGGTGCCGGTGAATGGGTACGTCGCGGCCTCGGTGCAGCCATGCTCGCGGGCGTGGCCGCCATCGCCCTGGGGATCGATACCGGCGTGCTGGCTCGACTGTCAACCGCATCCACCGGCGGCCTGGAGCAGAAACTGGTCGAGCGCCTTAACCAGCCTCATGGAGAAGACTCCACGACCATGCGCGGCAATCCGGGCACGATGATGCAGGGACCAGCCCTCGCACCCGCCGAAGGGGGCGCCATGATGGCTGCAGGAGCCGCAATGCGCATGAGCGGACCATCGAATAAAGCCCCTGCACTGCCCGATGAAGGCATCGCACCGTCGCTGGGCGGGGCAACCCAATGGCTCAACTCCAAGCCTCTGAGCGGGCAAGACCTGCGTGGCAAGGTGGTGCTGGTGGATTTCTGGACCTACTCCTGCATCAACTGCCTGCGCACCCTTCCCTATGTGAAGGCATGGGCAGAAAAATACCGTGATCAAGGCCTGATCGTGGTCGGTGTGCACGCCCCCGAGTTTGCTTTTGAGCGCGACATCGGCAACGTGAGCAAGGCCATGAAAGACCTGGGCATCAACTATCCGGTGGCCGTTGACAACCAGTATGCAATCTGGCGTGCATTCAAGAACCAGTATTGGCCTGCTCACTACTTCATCGATGCCACGGGACGCATCCGCCATCACCACTTTGGCGAAGGCGGCTACGCAGAGTCGGAGCGGGTGATACAACAGCTTCTCCAAGAGGCAGGCAGCTCCCAGTCAACCATGGGCCTGACGGAGGTAGATGCCGGGGGCGTTCAACTGGCCGCCAACATGGATGAGGTCGCGTCCCCCGAGACCTATCTGGGTTATGAGCGTGCCGAGAACTTTCTCTCCACACCCAAAGCCGTTCCCGACAGGACGGCAACGTATCGGGAACCGGAACAGCCCAGGCTGAACACCTGGGGCCTTGCCGGGCAATGGATGGTTGGAGCGGAAAGCGCCTTGCTGACCGGTCCATCAGGCAGCATCGTCTACCGTTTCAAGGCACGTGACCTGCATCTGGTGTTGAGCCCCGGCCCTGACGGAAAGCCCGTGCGCTTCAAGGTCCGCATTGACGGCAAACCACCCGGCACCGCCCACGGCGTGGACGTGGCCGCCGACGGCAGCGGCACTGTCACCGGCCAGCGGCTTTACCAACTGGTGCGCCAATCCGGAGTCATTACCGAGCACACCTTCAGCATCGAGTTCCTGGACAGCGGCGTTTCCGCCTATGCCTTCACTTTCGGATAGCCATATGAACACGCGCATCATCTCAGGGGCCGCCTTGAACCGGCGCGGCCTGCTCCAGACACTGGCCGGCAGCATCGTTTTGCCGGGCGGCGGACTGCTCTGGCAACCAATGGCCTTCTCGGCCGAAGAAGCGGTTCGCCTTCCTGCCCCTGTCCTGGACCTCCCGGCCACCGGACCCTCCCCGCAGCGTGCAATCTTTGCCGGCGGCTGCTTCTGGGGAGTACAGGGCGTATTCCAGCACGTCAAGGGCGTGCAACGCGCGGTCTCCGGCTATAGCGGAGGTGCTGCATCCACCGCCTCCTACGAGCTGGTCAGCCGCGGCAACACCGGCCATGCAGAATCGGTCGAGATCACCTTCGATCCGACCCAGGTGAGCTATGGAAAGCTGCTGCAGATATTTTTCTCTGTCGTCCACGATCCCACCCAGCTCAACCGACAGGGTCCGGACACAGGAACGCAGTATCGCTCGGCAATTTTCACGACCAGCCCGGCCCAGCTCAAGACAGCGCAGGCTTACGTCGCACAGCTCGATGCAGCGCGCCTGTATCCCAAGCCCATAGTCACCCGCCTCGAGGACAAGGCCAGCTTCTATCCGGCCGAGCTCTACCACCAGGACTTCATGACCGAAAACCCGCGCCACCCCTATATCGTCTTCAACGATATTCCCAAGGTGAACAGCCTCAAGCGTCTCTTCCCCGACAGCTACCGCAGCGAACCGGTTCTGGTAAAGAAAACGCGCCCATAGCGACTCCATCTCAGCGATGCTGCGGCAGAGCAGCAATTGTCGGCGCAGCTGATGGCCTGCTGCACGCCCTGACGATCCTGCCGCATCAAGGGCGCCCTATGAATACCATCCTGCCCATCGGCTTCGGTCATGTCCGGCACCACCGCCAGCAGCCTGTGCAGCATGTCTTCGCTCCCCCTCTGCCTCCTCATGCAGCCACCGCTTAGCCAGCGCACGCAGCAGGACGAGGTACTCAGGCACAGCCGGCGCGGCTGGATCAGCGTCCACGATTGCCACCACGGCAAGGTCGGGATCAATGCGCTGGCCTGGCAGATTGCAGCATATGCCGAAGGGCTTTTCGCCCCTTGGCCAGCCGGGCACATACCTTGCTTCGGCCGGAATGGCTGCTGCCACGCCGTCCACTTCAAGCTGCAAAGCCTGTGTCAACGGGATGTACGCAGTACGCACACAAACAAAAAACCTCTTAGGTCAATGACCTAAGAGGTTTTCGTATTTGGTGGGTGATACATGGATCGAACATGTGACCCCTGCCGTGTGAAGGCAGTGCTCTACCGCTGAGCTAATCACCCGATAGGCGTGATTATATCAAGGATTGGCGCTCACATTTTCAAAGTTGCGCCAGGCAGTCTTGCCACCGCTGGATTTATCCATCTGCTTGAGCACATCATCGTGGGATTGCTGCTCCTGCTCATTGGCGCGCAGCACTGGCAACTTGAAGCTGCTCAGGTCCACCGAGGGAACGACAATCGCTCCAGCCGCCGGAGCATCTGCCGGCTCCTCGGTCATGAGCAAGGCATCTTGCCCGCGCGTGAGATTGATGTAGACATCCGCCAGCAGCTCCGCATCCAGCAAAGCGCCGTGCAGCGTGCGGTTGGAATTGTCGACACCCAGGCGATCGCAGAGCGAGTCCAGCGAGTTGCGCTTGCCCGGATACATCTCCTTGGCCATGACCAGGGTGTCGAGGACTCCGCCCACGCATTGCTTGAGTGGCGGGCGCTTGGCCAGCTTGAGTTCGTTGTTCAGAAAGCCCAGGTCGAACGGCGCATTGTGGATGATGAGCTCTGCGCCCTGCAGATACTCCCAGATCTCGTCGATCTTTTCCTCAAAGCGCGGCTTGTCCTTGAGGAACTCCGTGGTGATGCCGTGCACGCGCAAGGCATCTGGATGGCTGTCCCGACCCGCATTGAAGTACAGATGCAGATTGTTGCCGGTGAGCTTGCGGTTGACCAGCTCCACGCAGCCCAGCTCGATCAGACGATCGCCATCGATGGCCGACAGGCCGGTCGTTTCCGTATCCAGAACAATTTGGCGCGACATTCAATTTCTCCCAATTACCTGCGGCGCTCACATCGCCCAACAATTTCTAAAACAAGCGCGCACCAAAGCCAGGACACCGAGGAAGCGCCGCCGCGCACCGAGGGTGTCGTCCCCCTCCCCTAGCGCGAAGCGCGTAGAGAGAGGGGGAAGGCGCAAAGCGCCTCAGGGGGTGCTCAGTGATTTTCCTTAGCGTGGTTGATGGAGTACTTGGGGATCTCCACCGTCACATTCTCGCGCGCCAGAATCGCCTGGCAGGACAGGCGCGACTGAGGCTGCAGACCCCAGGCCTTGTCGAGCAGGTCTTCTTCCTCTTCCTCCGCCTCGTTCAGGGAGTTGAAGCCCTCCTTGACGATGACATGGCAGGTCGTGCAGGCGCAGCTCATATCACAGGCATGCTCGATATTGATGCCGTTGTCCAGCATGGCTTCACAGATCGAAGTGCCGACGGGAGCTTCGATTTCCGTGCCATTGGGGCAGTACTCGGCGTGAGGAAGAATTTTGATGATGGGCATTGTTCTGTTTATGAATTAAATGGTGTTGACACTCTTGCCAGCCAGCGCCTGCTGGATGCTGCGATTCATGCGTTCGGCCGCAAACGACTCGGTTCCCTTGGCCAGGGCCTGCGTTGCGCCTTCCACGACGGCCGGATCATCGCTGGCGACGGCCGCGCGTAGCGCTGTCATCAGGCCGTCGATGCTGTCGCGCTGCTCGGCGCTGAGCACATCCCCATCCACATCCAGCGCGCTCTGAGTGGCCAGCAACATGCGATCGGCATCCACGCGGGCCTCGACCAGGGCGCGGGCTTTCATGTCTTCCTGGGCCGTGGCAAAACCGTCCTGCAGCATCTGGGCGATCTGGTCGTCGGAAATGCCGTAGGAAGGCTTGACGTTGATATGCGCTTCGACGCCGCTGGTCTGCTCCTTGGCGCTGACGGACAGCAGGCCGTCGGCATCGACCGTGAAGGTCACGCGGATGCGCGCCGCACCGGCAGCCATGGGCGGAATGCCGCGCAACTCGAAACGCGCCAGGCTGCGGCAGTCCGCAACCAGATCACGCTCGCCTTGCACCACGTGAATGGCCAGAGCGGTCTGGCCGTCCTTGTACGTCGTGAAGTCCTGTGCGCGGGCCGTGGGGATGGTCTCGTTGCGCGTGATGATGCGCTCGGACAGGCCGCCCATGGTTTCCACGCCCAGCGACAGCGGGATCACATCCAGCAGCAGCAGGTCGCCGGCGGTATTGTTGCCGGCCAGCTGATTGGCCTGAATGGCAGCGCCCAGGGCCACCACTTCGTCAGGGTTGAGATTGATCAGCGGCTCGCTGCCGAAGAAGTCGGCCACGGCCTGGCGAATCTGGGGCATGCGGGTGGAGCCGCCGACCATGACCACGCCCTGCACCTCATCGCGGCCCAGGTCTGCATCCTTGAGCGCGCGGCGCACAGCCGCAAGGCTCTTGCTGGTTAAGTGAGCAGTCAGCGCAATGAATTCCTCACGCTTGACATCAAAAGACACTGAACCCGAGGAAATATCAGCGGTAAACGCTACAACTTCTGATTCAGTCAGGGCCTGCTTGCAATGGCGCGCAGCAATGCGCCAGGCGGTCTTGTCTGCTGCCGACTCCAGCTGCGTGCCGGTCTTTTCCGCCACCCAGGCAGCCAGCGCGTCATCGTAGTCGTCGCCGCCCAATGCCGAGTCACCACCTGTGGCGATCACTTCGAACACACCCTGTGCAAGACGCAGCACAGAGATGTCAAAGGTGCCGCCACCCAGATCGTAGACGGCGTAGACGCCCTCTGCCGCGTTGTCCAGGCCGTAGGCAATGGCTGCTGCCGTGGGCTCGTTGATCAGGCGCAGCAAGTTGATGCCTGCCAGCTTGGCTGCATCCTTGGTGGCCTGGCGCTGGGCATCGTCAAAGTACGCAGGCACCGTGATGACTGCACCATACAGATCGTTGTCGAACGTGTCTTCGGCACGGAAACGCAAGGTCGCCAGAATTTCGGCACTGATTTCCACGGCCGTCTTGGCGCCGTCCACGGTTTCGACGGAGATGACGCTGCTGTCATCGGTCTTGAAGCGATAAGGCAGCTTCTCGGGCGATTCGATATCGGTCAGGCTTCGCCCCATGAAGCGCTTGGCCGAGCTGATAGTGTTGGCAGCATCCTGCGCCTGCGCGGCCTTGGCATCAAAACCGATCTGTCGGCGGCCCATTTCCATGTAACGCACCACCGATGGCAGCAGCACACGCCCCTGATCGTCGGGCAGGCATTCGGCCACGCCGTTGCGCACTGCAGCGACCAGAGAATGCGTGGTGCCCAGGTCGATACCTACAGCAATGCGTCGCTGGTGGGGATCGGGGGATTGGCCGGGCTCGGAAATCTGCAAAAGCGCCATGAAATTCTTCTTTTGAAACATCAGAGGCCAGCGTGGCTGGCCCGCTCAAGGTGGATACGCTGCGTGCCTAGGGCACAGCGCGTTGCTCTGGCTCTTATTGTCCCAGTTGATCGCGACGGCGATCCACATCTTGCGCAAATCGCGCAACAAACATGAGGGCTCTCACCTGCTGCACGGCAGCGGCGGCATCTCCAGCCTCGTCCAGCAGACGACCGCATTCGCCAAGCATCTGCTGTTTGGCGGCGAGCATCTCGCCCTCCAGAGCATCCAGCTCCTGCTCGCTGGCAGCGTCTTCCAGCGCTTCGCGCCACTCCATCTGCTGCATCAGAAATGCCGCAGGCATGGCCGTGTTGTCTTCAGCCCGCACCGGCGCTCCCGCCAGCTCGCACAAATAGGCAGCGCGCTTGAGCGGGTCCTTGAGGCGCTGATAGGCCTCGTTGATGCGCACCGACCATTGCATGGCCACGCGCTGCGCGGCTGCGCCCTGGGCGGCAAAACGGTCGGGGTGCGCTTCGCGCTGCAGCTCTTTCCAGCGTGCGTCGATCTGGCTGCGCTCCTGCGCAAACTTGCGCGGCAAGCCAAACAATTCAAAGTCGTCAGATTGCAGATTCATGGCATTAAAAAAACCGCCTGCAGCAGCGCTGAGGCGGTTCCGTTCTTACGCTTGGGCGCTACACACGCCAGGGACACCGAGCAAGAGCCGCCTCGCAGCGAAGGTGTCGTCCCCTTGGGGGGAAGGCGCGAAGCGACTCAGGGGAAAATCAAATCCTGAAGCTCTCGCCACAACCGCAGCGATCACGCTCATTGGGGTTGTGGAACTTGAAGCCCTCGTTCAGGCCTTCGCGCACAAAATCCAGTTCCGTGCCATCGATATAGGCCAGGCTCTTGGGGTCGATCAACACCTTGATGCCGTGGTCTTCAAACACCACATCATCGGGCTGGACTTCGTCCACATATTCCAGCTTGTAGGCCAAGCCGGAACAGCCCGTGGTCTTCACGCCGAGGCGTACGCCAATCCCCTTGCCGCGACGCGAAAGGTAGCGGTTCACATGACGGGCAGCCGCCTCGGTCATTGAGATGGCCATGGCCTTAGGCTTCCGTCGCCGTGCGCTTTGCGCGGTAGTCGTTCACAGCAGCCTTGATGGCGTCTTCAGCCAGGATGGAGCAATGAACCTTGACCGGTGGCAGCGCCAGTTCTTCGGCGATCTGGCTGTTCTTCAGGGCGGCAGCCTCATCCAGCGTCTTGCCCTTGACCCATTCGGTCACCAGCGAAGACGAGGCGATGGCAGAGCCGCAGCCATAGGTCTTGAAGCGTGCATCTTCGATCACGCCGGTGGCAGGATTGACCTTGATCTGCAGCTTCATCACGTCGCCGCAAGCGGGCGCACCCACCATACCCGTGCCCACGGAGTCATCGCTCTTATCGAACGAGCCCACGTTGCGGGGGTTTTCATAGTGGTCAACAACTTTTTCGGAGTAAGCCATGGTGTCTACCTCTTGAACTCTTTGTAATCTATGCTTAGTGTGCAGCCCATTGAATAGTGCTGAGGTCGATGCCGTCTTTGTACATCTCCCACAGAGGGCTCAGCTCGCGCAGCTTCAGCACGTTTTCGCGGATCGACTTGATCGCGTAGTCAATTTCTTCTTCCGTCGTGAAGCGACCAAAGGTCATGCGCAAGGAGCTGTGTGCCAGCTCATCGCTGCGGCCCAGGGCACGCAGCACATAGCTGGGCTCCAGGCTGGCGGATGTGCAGGCGGAACCCGAGGACACGGCCAGACCCTTGATGCCCATGATCAGCGACTCGCCTTCGACGAAGTTGAAGCTCATGTTCAGGTAATGGGGAACGCCGTTCTCCATATCGCCGTTCACGAACACCTGCTCCAGATCCTTCAGACCATCGAGCAGACGCTTGCGCAGTGCACGTGCGTGCTCCATATCCTTGGCCATCTCTTCCTTGGCAATGCGGAAGGCTTCGCCCATGCCCACGATCTGGTGGGTTGCCAGCGTGCCGGAACGCATGCCGCGTTCATGACCGCCGCCGTGCATCTGAGCTTCCAGACGCACGCGCGGCTTGCGGCGCACGTACAGCGCACCGATGCCCTTGGGGCCGTAGGTCTTGTGCGAAGCCAGGCTCATCAGGTCGATGGGCATGGTCTGCATGTTCAGATCCATCTTGCCCGAGGCCTGAGCGGCGTCGACGTGGAAGATGATGCCCTTCTCACGGCACAGAGCGCCAATGGTGTTCAGATCCTGAACCACACCGATCTCGTTGTTCACGGCCATCACGCTGGCGAGGATGGTGTCGGGACGGATCGCGGCCTTGAACACTTCGATGTCCAGCAGACCGTTTTCCTGCACGTCCAGATAGCTGACTTCAAAGCCCTGGCGCTCCAGTTCACGCATGGTGTCCAGCACAGCCTTGTGCTCGGTCTTCACGGTGATCAGGTGCTTGCCCTTGCCCTGGTAGAAATGCGCTGCACCCTTGATGGCCAGGTTGTCGGACTCGGTCGCACCGCTGGTCCAGACGATTTCACGCGGGTCGGCGCCAATCAGATCGGCGACCTGCTTGCGGGCCTTCTCGACGGCTTCTTCGGCTTCCCAGCCCCAGGCATGGCTGCGCGATGCGGCATTGCCAAAATGTTCACGCAGCCAGGGAATCATGGCGTCCGCCACGCGGGGGTCCACCGGAGTGGTTGCACCGTAGTCGAGATAAATGGGAAAGTGCGGGGTCATGTCCATGACTGGCTCGTCTTGTTTTTGGCTGACAAATCGTGAGGAATCGATGCACCTTGTGGTGCCATCAGGGCGAAGAAACATGCCGCACAGCCATGCATGCATCCAGGCCCTGACTATCGGAGTCGGGCTTCATGCCGATCTGGTTGCCGCCTGAGCACTGCTCGAGCGGCCCCGGATCAGGATTTCGCGAAGGCGTTACCCAGGGCGAACACCGAGTTCGGTGCGTTCACACGAATGGGCTTGACCACGGGTGCTGTGGAGATGGCGCGGCGCACCACGGGCTTGTCCTCGATCTGGATGCCCTTGGCCAGTTGCTCGTCCACCAGCTTTTGCAGAGTGACGGAGTCCAGGAATTCCACCATGCGCTGATTCAGTGCAGCCCACAGCTCATGGGTCATGCAGCGGCCTGCTTCGCCCAGACAGTTTTCCTTGCCACCGCACTGGGTCGCATCAATAGGTTCATCCACCGAGACGATGATGTCAGCCACGGTGATGTCCGTTGCCTTACGGGCCAGGGTGTAGCCGCCGCCGGGGCCACGGGTGGATTCCACCAGTTCGTGGCGACGCAGCTTGCCAAACAACTGTTCCAGATAGGACAGCGAAATCTGCTGACGCTGGCTGATGGCAGCCAGAGTCACAGGGCCATTGTTCTGGCGCAGTGCCAGGTCGATCATCGCGGTGACCGCAAAGCGGCCTTTGGTCGTAAGACGCATACGAGCTCCTTCAGTCAGGATTGTTCGTTACAGAAACGCACGCCCGGTCACAGTACCTAGACGAGCACAGTCTCCGCCCTTACTCCGTCCTGTGATTAGGTTCAGAGCCCTTCTGTGAGGGAAGTTTGTTGTTGAGTGTTTGAGGCGAGTATATCACATTCCCCATCAATTTTGTCGGGTAACAGCGTGCACTCACGTAATAACCCCGAGATTTGCGAAGAAATATTCCTACGGTGCCGCCCCGAACAATTGCTGTTTGAGAAGCGAAAGCTGGTCTCGCACACGCGCTGCCTGCTCGAATTCCAGGTTCCTGGCGTGCTCCAGCATTTGCTTCTCCAGACGCTTGATCTCCTTGGCGATGTCTTTCTCCGACATATCCTCGACACGTGCCTGTTGTAGAGCCTGCTCCTGCAGACGTTCGGCCTCTTTGCCGCTTTTTTCGCTGTAGACACCATCAATCAGGTCTTTCACCCTCTTGACAATCTGTTTTGGCACGATTCCATTGGCTTCATTGAAAGCCATCTGTTTTTCGCGGCGTCTTTCGGTTTCGCCGATGGCTTTCTTCATGGACTCCGTGATGCGGTCCGCGTACAGGATCGCCTTGCCGTTGACGTTGCGCGCCGCGCGACCGATGGTCTGGATCAGGCTGCGCTCGGCACGCAGAAAGCCTTCCTTGTCGGCATCCAGAATCGCCACCAGCGAAACCTCGGGAATATCCAGGCCTTCGCGCAGCAGGTTGATGCCGACCAGCACATCGAAGGCTCCCAGACGCAGGTCGCGGATGATTTCCACGCGCTCCACCGTATCCACGTCGGAGTGCAGATAGCGCACCTTCACACCGTTGTCGGTCAGGTATTCGGTCAGCTGCTCGGCCATGCGCTTGGTCAGCGTGGTGATAAGCACGCGCTCCTCCAGCTCCACGCGCTGGCGGATCTCCTGCAGCACGTCGTCGACCTGATGAATGGCCGGCCTCACTTCGATCTCGGGATCGACCAGGCCCGTGGGGCGCACCACCTGCTCCACCACCTGCCCGGCATGAGTCTTTTCATATTCGGCGGGCGTGGCCGAGACGAACACCACCTGGCGCATGCGCTGCTCGAACTCCTCGAACTTGAGCGGCCGGTTGTCCAGCGCCGAAGGCAGGCGGAAGCCATATTCCACCAGCGTGGTCTTGCGCGCCCGGTCGCCGTTGTACATGGCGTTGAGCTGGCCGATCATCTGATGGCTCTCGTCGAGGAACATGATGGCGTCGCGCGGCAGATAGTCCGTCAGCGTGCTGGGCGGATCGCCGGGCTTGGAGGCCGAGAGATGGCGCGTGTAGTTCTCGATGCCCTTGCAGTGCCCCACTTCGCTGAGCATTTCCAGATCGAAGCGCGTGCGCTGCTCCAGGCGCTGCGCCTCCACCAGCTTGCCCATGCCCACGAGCTGCTTGAGGCGCTCGGCCAGCTCTTCCTTGATGGTCTCCACGGCCGCCAGCACCTTGTCGCGCGGCGTCACATAGTGGCTGCTGGGATAGATGGTGAAGCGCGGAATGTTCTGGCGCACCCGGCCCGTGAGCGGATCGAACAGTTGCAGACTCTCGACCTCATCGTCGAACAGCTCGATGCGCACGGCCAGCTCCGAATGCTCGGCCGGGAACACATCGATGGTGTCACCGCGCACGCGGAAGGTGCCGCGCGAGAAATCCTGGTCGTTGCGCTGATACTGCATGCGGATCAGCTGCGCAATCGCATCGCGCTGGTTGAGCGTGTCGCCCGCGCGCAGCGTCATGATCATGCGGTGGTAGCTCTCGGGCTCGCCGATGCCGTAGATGGCAGAGACGGTGGCCACGATCACCACGTCGCGCCGCTCCATGATGCTCTTGGTGCAGGACAGGCGCATCTGCTCGATGTGCTCGTTGATGGCGCTGTCCTTTTCGATGAACAGGTCGCGCTGGGGCACATAGGCTTCGGGCTGGTAGTAGTCGTAGTAGCTGACGAAGTACTCGACCGCGTTTTTCGGGAAAAACTCCCTGAACTCCGAGTACAGCTGTGCCGCCAGCGTCTTGTTGGGCGCAAACACGATGGCGGGCTTGCCCAGACGCGCGATCACGTTGGCCATGGTGAAGGTCTTGCCCGAACCCGTCACGCCCAGCAGCGTCTGGAAAGACTCGCCGTCATTGACGCCTTCGACCAGTTTTTCGATGGCCGCAGGCTGATCGCCCGCCGGTGGATAGGGCTGGAACAGCTCGAACGGCGAGTCCGGGTATTGCACGAAACGGCCTTGCGGCTTGGCATTCATATTTTGTTCTTGCATGATCTCATGTCCATGACGCATAGGGTAAGCGCGGAGTAGAATGGCAGCCCAACCCTCAAGCCTAACCTAGGCTGATGCGTTTTTTCGAGCACCGGGCAATGCCCTGCCCGTCTAACGCGCTCGGAGCAGTAGCTGGGGGTGACCTGACTTATTTCCATCCCTCAAGGATTTTTTCATGTCTCTGTTTACCGCCGTCGAAATGGCCCCCCGCGACCCCATCCTGGGTCTGAACGAGCAATTCAACGCTGACTCCAACCCCAACAAAGTGAACCTGGGCGTGGGCGTGTACTTCGACGACAACGGCAAGCTGCCCCTGCTGGAGTGCGTGCAGGCCGCCGAGAAGGCCATGATGGAAAAGCCCACCGCCCGTGGCTATCTGCCCATCGACGGTATTGCCGCCTATGACAACGGCGTCAAGGCCCTGGTGTTCGGAGCCGAGTCCGACGTGGTCAAGTCCGGCCGCGTGGCCACCGTGCAAGCCATCGGCGGCACCGGCGGCCTGAAGATCGGCGCCGACTTCCTCAAGAAGCTCAACCCCAACGCCAAGGTCCTGATCTCCAACCCCAGCTGGGAAAACCACAAGGCCATCTTCACCAACGCTGGTTTTGAAGTCGGCACCTACGCTTACTACGATGCAGCCACCCGCTCCATCGACTTCGCCGGCATGCTGGCCGACCTGAACGCTGCCGCTGCCGGCACCGTGGTCGTGCTGCACGCCTGCTGCCACAACCCCACCGGCTACGACATCACTGCCGCCCAGTGGGATGAAGTGATCGCCGTCGTCAAGGCCAAGGGCCTGGTCGCCTTCCTGGACATGGCCTACCAGGGCTTTGGCCACGGCATCGCCGAAGACGGCGCCGTGATCGGCAAGTTCGTGGCTGCCGGCCTGAACATCTTTGTCTCGACTTCCTTCTCCAAGAGCTTCAGCCTGTACGGCGAGCGCGTGGGCGCCCTGTCCGTGGTGGCCTCCGACAAGGAAGAAGCCGCTCGCGTGCTGTCGCAGCTGAAGATCGTCATCCGCACCAACTACTCCAACCCTCCCACCCATGGCGGCGCCGTCGTGGCAGCCGTGCTGAACAACCCTGAGCTGCACGCTCTGTGGGAAAAGGAACTGGGCGAGATGCGCGTGCGCATCAAGGCCATGCGCCAGAAGCTGGTTGACGGCCTGAAGGCTGCTGGCGTGACCCAGGACATGTCCTTCATCACCACCCAGATCGGCATGTTCTCGTACTCCGGCCTGTCCAAGGACCAGATGGTACGCCTGCGCTCCGAGTTCGGCGTGTACGGCACCGACACCGGTCGCATGTGCGTGGCTGCGCTGAACAGCAAGAACATCGACTATGTCTGCAAGGCCATCGCCGCCGTGATTTAAGCTCACGATGCGGGGCTTCGGCCCTGAAGACCAAAGAGCAACGGACTTTCAATCCGTTGCTCTTTTTTATGGCTGCTTCAGTGTCCACCTATTAATTGATAGCTGCCAGCGCTCTTCCCATATCGCTTTCAGGCAGAAAATTATCTGAAAACCTTGTAAACCAAGCGCAGCAAGCTATCAAAATCTTGATCAGGCGCTCAGTCCCCAGATGGCCGAGCGCATGGACAGCGCCGCATACTGGTAGGCCGTGTTGAACACGCGCGGCGCTTCGCCCTCCTGCACGGCACCTGCCGCATACAGCAGAGGCAGATAGTGGTCGTGCGTGGGATGGGCCAGACGGGCCTGCGGACCCCAGTCCAGAAAGGTGCTCAGGTCCGCCAGATTGCCGCTGTCCAGGCGCTGCTGCACTTCGGTGTCGAACTGTATCGTCCAGTCATAGGCCTGGTTGTCGCTGGCACCGCGCTGCATGGCGCGCAGGTTGTGCACGACATTGCCGCTGCCCACGATGAGCACGCCGCGGTCGCGCAGCGCGCGCAGCTGGCGACCCATCTCGAAATGCTTTTCGGGCGCCAGTCCATAGGGCATGCTCAGCTGCATGACGGGAATGCTGGCCTCGGGGAACATGGGCAGCAGCACCGACCAGGTTCCGTGGTCAAAACCCCATTTCTGGTCCACCAGCAGGGCCGATCCGTCCAGCGGCGAATGCAGCTCGGCCGCCAGCTGTCTCGCCACCTCTGGCGCGCCGGGAGCCGGATATTGCTGGTCGAACAGCTCTTGCGGAAAGCCGCCGAAGTCATGAATCGTGCGCGGCTGGGCCATGCCGGTCAGCGCCCAGTCGGACTCGGTCAGCCAGTGGGCCGAAACGCAGAGAATCAGCTGCGGCTCAATGCCCTTGGCCGTCAGTTCCTGGCCCAGCGCCTTCCAGCTCTGGCGCCAGTGCGTGTCCTCGATCACATTCATGGGACTGCCGTGGCCCAGGAACATCACCGGCATGCGCGGCGAAGGCTTGAGCTGCTGCAACAGTTGCTCGGGCAACAGGGAAGAAGAAGTGGAGTTCATGGAAAAAGCCTTCCAGCCCCCGCCGGCGGCCAGCACGGAGGCTGCGCCCAGGGACAAAAGCGTACGTCTACGCATCTCGGTCAATCGAACACGCCCCTAGGGGCATTTTTTTACAGATAGGACAAGCTTGCCACAGCGCAACAGCGCCTGAAAGCACCGCCACCGCAACAGACTGTCCTGAAAGTGCCAGGGTCAGGGCCCGGCTTGCACTACAACGGCAGTTGCACAAGCACGACTCACGCCAAACAGGCTCAGGCAAGGGCTTCGCTTCAAGGAAACCATCCTGATGCCACCCTGGCTTGCACAAGCCCAGACAAGGAATACTCCCACTCATGCCCAGCACCGCCATTCAACCCCTGCAAGGAATTCGCATACTGAGCCTGGCTCTGAACCTGCCCGGCCCTGCCGCACTGTGGCGCTGCGCCGGCATGGGAGCCGATTGCCGCAAGCTCGAGCCTCTGGCCTCCGGCGCAAGCCGCAGCGCCGACCCCATGGGCCTCTACTGCCCAGATGCCTACGCGCAGATGCATGACAGGGTGCAAACCCTGCAGGCCGATCTCAAGACCGCCGAAGGTCAGGCCAGTCTGCATGCGCAACTGGCGCAAACCGATGTGCTGCTGACCTCGTTCCGTCCCTCGGCCCTGAGCAAGCTGGGCCTGGGCTGGGAAGCCCTGCAGCAGCGCTACCCCGGGCTGTCGCTGGTGCGCGTGGTCGGCAGCGCGGGCGAGCTGGCCGATGTCCCCGGCCATGACCTCACCTATCAGGCCGAAGCGGGCCTCGTGCACAGCACCGCCCTGCCCCCCAGCCTGTTTGCCGATATGGCGGGGGCGCTGATGGCCAGCGAAGCCGTGCTCCAGGCCGTGCTGGTCAGCAGCCGCAGCGGGCGCGGCATACTGCGCGAGGTCGGACTGGCCCAGGCCGCGCAATGGCTGGCCCTGCCCTGGCACTGGGGCCTGACCCAGCCCGCAGGCGATGTCGGCGGCGCCCATGCGGGCTACCGCATCTATCCCTGTGCCGACGGCATCGTGGCCGTGGCCGCGCTGGAGCCTCACTTTGCCCAGCGCCTGTGTGAAGCGGCAGACCTGCTGTTCAGCAACCCAACCGATATGCGCAAGCCCGAGATCCATCAGGGCGTGGCCCGGTTTCTGGCCGCACGCAGCTGCGCGCAACTGATGCAGCTGGCACAGGAGAAGGATATTCCCCTGCACGCCCTGCCCCAAACCTGAAGCAAACCAGAACCTGTTTACGCTCCCCCTCCGCGCCAGGGCCTTCGCGGAATGGGATGCTAGGGGGCGGCCCCCCGCGCGCGATACCGCAGCAATAGTGGTGCTATTGCGAGGATTTGCGCGACCGGCGAGGCAACGCCGCAGACGGCCCCTGACCGGGCGTCCGCAAAGGCACTAGCCTGGGCGTTTTTCAAACGCGTATTTCTCGGTATCGACCTCGCCCTGGCCTTGCAGCGCATAGCGGTCGCCGGCAATGGCTTCGGGCTTGAAGATGTCATCGAGCTCGGCCAGCAGCTCGGCGTCGAGCTTTACGCTGCCGCCGCGAATGTCTTCGTGCAGATGCTCCACGCTGGTGGTGCCGGGCAAGGCAATCACATGCTCGCCCTGGTGCAGCACCCAGGCGATGGCCAGCTCGGCCAGCGTGCAGCCAGCCTTTTCCGCCACGGCCTGCATGGGCGCGAGCAGGCGCAGATTCTGCGCATAGGCCTCGCCGGCAAAGCGCGGCATGGTGGCGCGGATATCGCCCTTGACCAGGTTGTCCACCTGCTGCAGCTTGCCGCTGAAGAAGGCGCGGCCCATGGGACTGAAAGCCACATAGGCAATGCCCAGCTCCTTGCAGGCGGCGAGCGTGCCCAGCTCCGCATTGCGCGACCACAGCGAATATTCGCTTTGCAGTGCGGCAATCGGGTGCTCCTTGTGCGCGCGGCGCAGCGCATCGACGCCCACTTCCGACAGACCCAGAGCGCGAACCTTGCCCTCTTCCTTCAGGCGTGCCATCTCGCCCACCGACTCCTCGATGGGCACGTTCCTGTCCCAGCGATGCAGATAGTAGAGATCGATCACATCAGTGCCCAGGCGCTTGAGGCTGTCTTCGCAGTTCTGGCGCAGGGTTTTGGGACGACCGTCGATGACGCGGCGCATCACGCCGTCTTCGCCGCGCACGCCCGCCATGCCGCATTTGCTGGCCAGGGTGATGTGGTTGCGATGGGGCTTGAGCACGGGTCCGATCAGCGATTCGCTGGCGCCAAAGCCATAGAGCGCGGCAGTGTCGAACAGCGTGACGCCCGCGTCCAGTGCCGCATGCAGCACGGCGTGCGACTGCTCGGTAGAGACGGGGTTGCCGTAGGCATGGCAGAAATTCATGCAGCCCAGCGCGACATTGGCGACGCTGAATGGGCCTAGTGGTCGGTTTTGCACGGATGCTCCTTGAGGATGGCAAAGTTAAGTCATTTATAGCCTATAGCCCATATGAACAGAGCGTTTAAAGCTATAAATTTCAAAGCAAAAACAGCAAAGGCCGGAGCATGCCCCGGCCTTTGTCTGTCTCAATCGATCACCGGGACTTATTCGGCGTTGAGTTGCTGCTCCAGATCGTGCAAGACCTTGTAGCAGTTGAACACCTGCTGCACGCTGGAGTTGGGCTCGCGGCCTTCGCGGATGGCGGCGAAGAATTCGCGATCCTGCAGCTCGATGCCGTTCATGGACACATCGACCTGGGACACGTCGATCTTCTCGTCCTTGCCGTTGAACAGATCGTCGTAGCGGGCCAGATAGGTGCCGGTGTCGCCGATGTAGCGGAAGAAGGTGCCCAGAGGGCCGTCATTGTTGAACGACAGGCTCAGCGTGCAGATCGCGCCGTTGGCGGCCTTGAGCTGGATGCTCATGTCCATGGCGATGCCCAGATCCTTGTGGATCGGGCCTTGCACGGCGTTGGCCTTGACGATGGGGCTGCCGGCCTGGTAGGCGAACAGGTCCACGGTGTGGGCGGCATGGTGCCACAGCAGGTGGTCGGTCCAGCTGCGAGCCTGGCCCAGCGCGTTCATATTGGTGCGGCGGAAGAAGTAGGTTTGCACATCCATCTGCTGGATGTTGAACTCGCCGGCTGCTATCTTCTTGTGCACCCACTGGTGGCTGGGATTGAAGCGGCGGGTGTGACCCACCATGGCCACCAGACCGGTCTGCTTTTGCAGCTCGGCCACTTCCTGGGCGTCCTTCAGGGCATCGGCCAGAGGAATCTCGACCTGCACATGCTTGCCGGCCTTCATGCAGGCAATGGCCTGTTCGGCGTGCATCTGCGTGGGCGTGCACAGGATCACGGCATCGACTTCGGGCAGCGCCAGGCTTTCGGCCAGATCGGTTGCCACATGCTTGATGCCGTACTTGTCGGCCACTTCCTTGGTCTGGTCAAAACGGCGACCGACCAGGGAGACGACTTCCACGCCGTCGATGTTCTTGATGCCGTCCAGGTGCTTGATGCCGAAGGCACCTGCGCCAGCCAGCGCTACTTTGATGTTCTTGCTCATGATTGGGATCTCCGTAGAGCCGCCTCAAGGAGGCGAAGCCCCCCACAGGGGGCAGTGAATACGCGAAGCAGCGAACGTGGTGAAACGTTTACTGATTCTCGAGGATCAGATGGCCCACTGCGGTGTTCGATGCGGGCACATGGTAGAAGCGGTGCGCCACCTTGGGCAGCGGTGCGGGGCCGTCCACATCGGACATGGCGCCGCGCGCAATCAGCCACATCACCAGCTCGATGCCTTCCGAGCCGGCTTCGCGCACGTAGTCGATATGCGGCATCTGCGCCAGACCGTGGGGGTTCTCGATCAGCAGATCCAGGAACTGGTTGTCCCATTCCTTGTTGATCAGGCCCGCGCGCGCGCCCTGCAACTGGTGGCTCATGCCGCCCGTGCCCCAGATATGGACGTTGATGTCCTGGTCGTAGCTCTCCACGGCCTTGCGGATGGCTCGGCCCAGGTTGAAGCAGCGCTGGCCGGTGGGCACGGGATACTGCACCACGTTCACGGCGAAGGGGATCACCGGGCAGGGCCAGGAGCCGGTCTTGGGGTCCTGCTCGCCGCACATCAGCGACAGCGGCACCGTGAGGCCGTGGTCCACGTCCATCTTGTTGACGATGGTCAGGTCGAAGTCCTGTTGGATCACGGACTGGGCAATGTGGCTGGCCAGATCGGGATGGCCGACCACCTTGGGCACGGGGCGCGGGCCCCAGCCTTCGTCGGCGGGCTGGAATTCCGCAGCCGTGCCGATGGCGAAGGTGGGAATGCAGTCCAGGCTGAAGGCCGTGGCGTGGTCGTTGTAGACCAGGAAGATCACATCGGGCTTGTTGTCCTTCATCCACTGACGGGAGAAGTCATAACCCTTGAACAGAGGCGCCCAGTAGGCTTCCTGGGTCTTGCCCATGTCCATGGCGGCGCCGATGGCAGGCACGTGCGAGGTGAAAACGGATGCGGTGATGCGTGCCATGTCTTAGTTGCCTTCCTTGTTCTGGTTGCCTGCGCTGCGAGCACTTCCTTGTGGCTGGCGATGCGCCTGCGCATCACCGTCCTCGCCCACATAGCGATTGCCATCGGCAGAGCGGCCGCCGCCCATCATCATGGCGCGGTACTCTTCTTCGGTCATGCCGGTCATGGAGCCCGCCATCTGCTGGAAGCTCTTGCCGTCGGTGGCGCCGATCTTGGCCAGGAAGTAGATATTGCCGCCGGTGCGCATGCACCAGTTCAGATCGCGCGCCAGCACGGCCTGCTTCTGCTCCTCGGTCATCGCCCACTCGTCCAGATAGGCACGCTCGTTGGCGCGGAAGCGCTCGCGGTTCTCGGCCTTCATCAGGCTCATGCAGAACTGGTTGAGCCAGTAGCCCTTGCGGGACTGCTCGGCATCGAAAATGATGGTGCCGGGCACGTCCAGATACGGTTTTTCCAAAGCCATAAATTCTCCTCGTTGCGGATGACGCAGCCCATGCGACAAGGCTGCGGCCTGTTTCCGGGTGTATGTGTCGCCGGAACTCCGTCAGACCTCTTCGGGCCAGTACAGACGCATGGGGTTGTCCACCAGCAGCTTTTGCTGCAGCTGCGCGGTAGGAGCGATATGGGGAATGAAGTCCACCAGCAGGCCATCGTCGGGCATGTGGTCCTTCAGGTTGGGGTGCGGCCAGTCCGTGCCCCAGAGCACGCGCTCGGGGAACTCCTCGACCACGCGACGCGCGAAAGGCACCACGTCCTGGTAGGCGTTCTGCTCACCATTCAGCGCCTTGGGGCCGGAGACGGACAGGCGCTCGGGGCAGGAAACCTTGCTCCAGACATTCTTGTGCTCGCGCATGAACTTCAGGAACAGCGCGAACTCCTCGCTGTCCACGCCCTTGGTCACGTCGGGGCGGCCCATGTGGTCAACCACCACGGTGGTGGGCAGCGCAGTGAAGAAGTCCCACAGCTCGGGCAGATCCACGGCTTCGAAATAGATCACCACATGCCAGCCCAGCTTGGCGATGCGGCCAGCGATCTCCATCAGCTCGTCCTTGGGCGTGAAGTCCACCAGGCGCTTGACGAAGTTGAAGCGCACGCCGCGCACGCCGGCGTCGTGCAGCTCCTGCAGTTCGGCATCGCTGATGGAGCGCTTGACCGTGGCCACGCCGCGGGCCTTGCCGCCCGAGGACTTGCAGGCATCGACCATGGCGCGGTTGTCCGCACCGTGGCAGGTGGCCTGCACCACCACATTGCGTGCAAAACCCAGGTGGTCGCGCAGCGCATACAGCTGGGCCTTGCTGGCATCGCAGGGCGTGTACTTGCGCTCGGGGGCGAAGGGGAACTCGTTGCCGGGACCGAACACATGGCAGTGCGCATCCACAGCGCCGGCAGGCAGCTTGAACTGGGGCTTGCTGGGGTTGGCATACCAGTCCAGCCAACCGGGGGTTTTTTCAAAGGCGCTCATCTGTTTGCTCCTCAATTGTTGATTGCACCGTGCGCTGCGCACTTCCCACCATCCATGAAACTGGCGCTGCCACATCTCAGAGACACCGAGGAAGGGCCGCCCCGCACCGAGGGTGTCGTCCCCTTCCCGCGCAGCGAGAGAGGGGGAAGCGGCGCAGCCGCTCAGGGGGTGTTAATCCACATAGCGCAAGCCGGCCTTTTCCAGGGGCTCGCGCATCTTGTACATATCCAGGCCCAGGACACCCGAGGCCAGCTTGGCGCGCTTTTCGCCTTCGAAGCTTTCGCGCTTCTGGGCAGCGGCCAGCACTTCCACGGCACGCGCGGCGGGCACGCAGACCACGCCGTCGTCGTCGGCCACGATCACGTCACCGGGCGTGACCAGCATGCCGGCGCAGACGATGGGGATGTTGACCGAGCCCAGGGTGGCCTTGATCGTGCCCTTGGAAGAGATGGCCTTGCTCCAGACCGGGAAGTCCATCTCCTGCAGCGTCTTCACGTCGCGCACGCCGGCATCGATGATCAGAGCGCGTGCGCCGCGCGCCTGAAAGCTGGTGGCCAGCAGGTCGCCGAAGTAGCCGTCGGAGCACTCGGCGGTGACGGCAGCAACCACGATGTCGCCGGGCTGAATCTGCTCGGCAGCCACATGCATCATCCAGTTGTCGCCGGGCTGCAGCAGCACCGTGACGGCCGTACCCGAGACCTGCTTGCCGGCATAGATGGGGCGCATATAGGGCTTGAGCAGACCGACGCGGCCCATGGCCTCGTGCACGGTGGCGGAGCCCAGGGCGGCCAGGCCGTCAGCAGCAGCGCGGTCGGCGCGCTGGATATTGCGGTAGACAACTCCCAGTTCGTACATGGAAATACCTCTTTGCTTTGACGTTATTGAATCCAAAAAGTGAGCTGTTAGCGCTTGTCATTCATCAAATTTGAATAGTTTTCTTATTGAAAACCTTTCAGACCGTACGCTAGCAGCTCTCTTTTTTGAGAAGTTACAGACCCTTGGCCTTGAGCGCCTTGTCCAGGCGCGTGAACACGCGGCGGGCATTGCCTTCGTAAACGGCGTGCTTTTCATCGGCCGTCAGGTTCTGCGTGGCTTCGATGTAGCGCTTGGTGTCGTCGTAGTAGTGACCGGTCTGCGGATCGATGCCGCGCACGGCACCGATCATTTCGCTGGCGAACAGGATGTTCTTGGTCGGAATCACTTCCGTCAGCAGGTTGATGCCCGGCTGGTGGTAGACGCAGGTGTCGAAGTAGATGTTGTTCAGCAGATGCTCTTCCAGCAGCGGCTTCTTCATCTCCTGCGCCAGACCGCGGAAACGGCCCCAGTGGTAAGGCACGGCGCCACCGCCATGGGGGATCAGGAACTTCAGGGTCGGGAAGTCCTTGAACAGATCCGAAGTCAGGCACTGCATGAAGGCCGTGGTGTCGGCATTCAGATAGTGGCTGCCCGTGGTGTGAAAGCATGAATTGCAGCTGGTGGATACGTGGATCATCGCGGGGATGTCGTACTCCACCATCTTTTCGTAGATGGGGTACCAGCTCTTGTCGGACAGCGGGGGCGAAGTCCAGTGGCCACCCGAGGGATCGGGGTTCAGGTTCAGGCCCACGTTGCCGTATTGCTCCACGCACTTGACCAGCTCGGGAATGCAGGTTGCAGGGTCCACGCCGGGCGACTGGGGCAGCATGGCGGCGGGAATGAAGTGATCGGGGAACAGCTCGCTGACGCGGAAGCACAGCTCGTTGCAGATGGCGGCCCAGGTGCTGGAGGTCTGGAAGTCACCGATGTGGTGCGCCATGAACGAGGCACGGGGGCTGAAGATGGTCAGATCGGAACCACGCTCCTTCATCAGGCGCAGCTGATTGGTTTCGATGGTCTCGCGGATTTCATCGTCGCTGATCTTCAGATCGGCCACCGACGGGGTCTTGCTCGGGTCCTTGAGGCCGGCGATCTGCAGATCGCGCCATGCGCCCAGAGCCGCAGGCGCCGTGGTGTAGTGACCGTGTACGTCAATGATCATCTTCAAGCTCCGTTAAAAATAATTCGTCAATCAAAAAGTTCAGTGCGCGCCGCCCAGGCCCAGCATGGAGGTGCGCGGTGCGCCGCCGGCATAGCGGTTCTTGACCAGCAGCGCCAGCGCGGCGATGACACCGGGAATGGCAACCACCATGAAGACCTGCGGCAGCTCCAGGTGACGGCGCGACAGCTCGGCCACCAGGAAAGAGCCTGCAATGCCGCCAAAGCGGCCTATGCCCAGCATCCAGGACACGCCACTGGCGCGGCATTCCGTGGGGTAGTACTCGGCAGCCAGCGCCTGCATGGACGACTGTGCCGCATTCATCAGCAAACCGGCAATGAATACCGAAGCCACCAGCATGCCCACGCCGCCGCCGAGCACCTGGCCGATGAAGGCCACGCCCAGGCTGGTCAGGAAGTAGCCCGTCGCGATGATCAGATTGGCATTCCAGCGGTCCATCAGCAAACCGACGAAGATCGCGCCCACGCCGCCGAGCTGGAACAACGCGGCAATCACGGCCGCCTGGCTGGCGGGTACGCCTGCTTCCTTGAACAGCACAGGCATCCAGTTGACCAGGCCATAGACGATCACCAGGCCCATGAAATACGTCACCCACAGGGCCAGCGTGCCGACCAGATATTTCTGCGAGAACACCAGACGCAGGCCCTGAGGACCTTGCTGTGCCTGGGCAGCCGCCTCGCCGCCGTCGTTCAGCACAAAACGCGCTGCATTGCGGGTGCCGGCGGCGATGCGCACCATCACCTTGCGCACGCGGTCGGCCGAGTAGTTCTTGAGCACCATGAAACGCACCGACTCGGGCAGCATCACGATCATCAGCACGGCCAGGATCAGGGGCACCACGCCGCCCACGATCAGCAGGCTGCGCCAGCCGAAATGCGGAATCATCCAGGCCGCGATAAAGCCGCCGAAGGCCGAGCCGATGGGGAAGCCGCAGAACATGCAGTTGGTGATGAAGGAACGCTTGCTGTCAGGGCAGTATTCGTTCATCAGCGTGATGGCGTTGGGCATGGCCGCGCCAAGACCCAGGCCGGTGATGAAGCGCCAGATGGTCAGGCCTTGCAGATCGTGCACCAGACCGGAAGCAATCGATGCACCGCCCATCACCACCGAAGCGATGATCAGCACGGTCTTGCGGCCCACGCGGTCCGCCAGCGGGCCCGCGCCCAGCGCGCCGAACGCCAGGCCGAACAGGGCCGCGCTCAGCACCGGGCCCAGATGGGACTTGTCGATGCCCCATTCGCCGAGCAGCGAAGGAGCGATGAAGCCGATGGCGGCGGTATCAAAACCGTCGAGCAGAACAATCAAAAAACAGAGGAAGAAAATCCCCCACTGGAAGCGTGAAAACGGGCTCTCGTTGAGCACGGTCTGCACGTTGACGACCGCCGGGCCGGTGCTCTGTTTGCTAGTTTGCGAAGTCATATTTGGAATCTCAGTTGCCTCTCTTTGTCGCCTCTATCTCCTGTCTCGCGGCTGGCGCCAAAGCCTCAAAGGCATCTGGTACGTCCGTCACGAAAGGGCTATGACTGCCCTTTTGCTGGATGGGGTGTCAGTGCCAGGCCCCCGCCTGGACACGAATCAATTCAAGCGGGCTCCATGCCCTGGCGGCGCTTGGCCGCTTCGGCTTCAGGCGAAGCCATGAAGGCCAGCAGACGCTGCACGGCATCCGCATGTGCCGAGCCCGTCACAACGCCGGCAGAAAACACCGTGTCGATGGCAATCGCTGCAGGCAGGCCGCCCACGATCTGTATGCCCGCGACATGGATCAGCTCGCTCAGTTGCTGAAAGCCCAGCGCCACTTCGCCCGAAGCAATCATGGAGCCCACAGGTACACCGGGCCTGGCCTGCACGATGCGGGACTTGATCTCGTCGGCAATGCCCCAGCGCTCGAACAGCTTTTGCAGTGCCACACCGCTGGGGCCGGTGGAATAGCCAATGCTGGGCGCGGCCAGCACGGCAGCACGCACCGCCTCTTCAGAACCGATATCAGGCTGCTCCGCAGCAGCGGGCACGGCCACGGCAGTACTGGAGAGCACCAAGTCCACCTTGCTGCCTGCAACCACACGGCCGGCGGCCTGCAGCTTGTCGATGGCGTTGGAGGCCAGGAAGACCACATCAAAAGCCTCTTCACCGGACTGCACACGCTGCGCGGCATCCACACCGCCCACGGATTCGATCTGCACCGGCTCGCAGCCCTGCTCCTGCCAGGCTGCAACCAGATCCGCGAGGACCTGGCGGGTTGCCATGGAAGAAATGCCTTTGAGTGCTGCGCTCATGCCGGAAGACTCCTGAAGTGGATGCCATGGCTGCCCCGCAATCTCGAATGCCGCGTCCCGGCCATCGAGGCCTTTCAAGCCACTCCCGTCACGCTGCGGGCAGACTGCACCGGCAGGACGAAGCGCTCAACAGGGCTTGCATCAGGGCAACCATCTAGTCAAAACGAATGAGACTATTGTCGGCAGCCCCGCGCCCTCCCACTAGGCAAGCCCTCTGCTAGCAGCTATGCCGCAAAGGCATAGCAAAGTGCTTGCTCATAACACGTATAAATACCTACAAACAAAGCATGAAGCCAATAAAAATAAAAGGCTGATTGCTATTTTTTTAATAGCAATCAGCCTTCATTGCTGCGCATAAGCAACAGTGAATTTAATGGTTAACCCCTAATTCAGTCGTCATGGCGTCCATGCCCACGCCCGTGACCATGACCACGCCCCCGGTCATCGCGATCATGCCTATCCCAGTCACGTCGATCGCGGCGATCGTCTCTGTCCCAGTGCCTATGGTCCCGGCGGTCGTCATGCCAGTCGCGTCGCTCGTGGTGATGGTGGCGCGGCGGCGCAGCGCGCCAATGGGGTGGCGGATTGCGCAGGAAATAGACCGGCTGGCCGCAGGCGTGGTAGCGGCCGCAGTAGCGGCGCCAGTTGCGCGAATGGCCGGGCGGCACCCACATATAGATGGGCTGCACCTGCGGCACTACCGGGCCGCCCCACATCGGCTGGGCATACAGCAGCGGCGGCGGTGCATTACCGATATTGACCTGACCGTAAACCCCGGGCGCCAGCTGCCCTGAGATGGAGCCGCTGATATAGGCCTGCGCCTGGGCGGCACCCGCTGCGCAAACCAGCGCCAAGGCTGCCAGGCTGCGGATGAGTGAAGTGCGATTGGACATATGTCTCCATGCTCGATATAGATCACCGTGGGCCGGCGAGATCGCGCTTCGTCCCGGAAACGCTTCAGTCCTTAACGCACCAGAGCCGAATCTCGCTGACCTGGACCTGGCATGAAGCGTAATGAGGCGTAATGAGCTCATCCGGCTCATGGGCTGAATGGCCTGACAGCCCTGTCACCTGATCGTCTGGCCCTGCAGACCTTTTTTCAGAATCAGGTCCACCACGGGCTGCTCGCGCTTGTTGGCACGCATGCAGTGATCCTTCTGGAAGTGGTCGGTGATCCGGATGACCCAACGCGCCCAGCGCTTGTTCTCGCGCTCGCGCCAGGCATGCGATGACACGCTTTCCCAGGCATAGCCATTGAGCACTGCCGCATTGACAAAATGGTCCAGCGCCCGCACTCCGGCCCTGCCCCGCTCCGTCTTGCCGAACAGGCCGACCCAGCAAAGAATCAGCCAGCCCACGACCGCCAGCGGAACGACTGCACACATCAGCGCAAAACCTGCCAGGCGCTCCTTCATGCAGCCTCTCTCTTGCGCAAATTGATGCGTACGCCATTTTCGGAGCGAATCGTCAGCCGCCCCACAGGCTGCGGCACATGGCCTGCCGCCGGCAGGATTTCATAGCGCTGCAGCAGGCAGGCCAGAATCAAGACCGCCTCCTGCAAGGCAAATGCAGCTCCCAGGCAGACGCGCGGACCCATGCTGAAAGGCATGTAGGCGTGTTTGATGGCTTCCTTGTCCTCCTCACGGTCAAAGCGATCCGGGTCGAAGGCATCGGGGTTCTTCCACCATTTTCGGTGGCGCTGCAGCAGCCAGGGCGCCACCACCACCGTGCTGCGCTCCTTCAGCTGCTTGCCCCTGATAGGGCAGGACTGAACATTCTCCCGGGCGAAGAAGCCCACAGGGGGAAACAATCGCAAGGTCTCCCGAAAGATATTCCAGACCTGAGAGAAGCTCTTCATGTCCGCCTGCTGCGGCAGACGATCGCCAACCACTTCCACCACTTGCTCGTAGGCACGCTGCTGTATGTCGGGTGACTGGGCCAGAAGATAGCTGGCCCAGGTCAGCGCGCTGGCCGAAGTTTCATGCCCTGCCAGAAACAGCATGGCGACCTGATTGACCAGCTCTTCCTCGTTAAAAGGCTCGCCTGTGTTCGGATCCTTGGCCTGCATGAAGGCGGCAAGAATATCCTCCTGCTCCTCGGCATCGCCCTTCAGATGCGCTTCATAGCGCGGCTTGATCATGGCGTGCAGCAAGCCACGAATCTCCCTGGCCGCCTGGTTGCTCTGCCAGCGATACCAGGGCATGGTCAACCAGCGAGCACCGAACAGCGCTGGCAGCATGAGCTTGGGCGCCAGTGACTGATAGCGGGCAAATGCCTCGAAGATGCGATGCGCATCCGGCCCCTGCATGGGCTTGGAGAAAATCGTGCGGAAAATGATGTCGGCCGTGACATGGGTCATCTCGATCTCGATGTCGTACGGCTGTGCCTCCTCCACGGCATCCAGGCGCTCCAGCATGGATTGCGCGGCTCCCAGCATGCGCGGGAAAGCGACGTTCACGCGCGCCTGGGCAAACGCGGGGTTCATCATGGTGCGCTGACGCTGCCACTGCTCGCCATTGGTCGTGAAGATGCTGTCTCCCAGCAAAGGCTCCAGCGATTCATGCAGCAGATGGCTTTTGGGAAACTGCTGCGCCTCGCTCTGCATGACTCTCTTGACCTCTTTGATGTCATTGAGCATGTAGAGATCCACGCCGGGCAGATGAACCTCACCCATCTGCATGCTGTAGCTGCGCTCGAACAGGGCGTCCATCCAGGAGCGCCGCGCATGCCAGAACATGCGCAGCTTCGATGTCTGTTCGGGGTGGGGCTTGGGATAAACGGGACAGAAACGACTCATCGCACCAATTTCCTCTCTATGTAGTCACGCATCGGACCGGCGCTGGTGAGCAACTCGAAATAATCATAGGCACCGGCAACTTCGCCGGCCATCAGATACTGAAAATGCATGCGCATCTTGTTCCTGCGCAACCAACGGTAGGTTGTCGGCAAAAACAGCTTGTGAAAGCGCGGGGAGCATATCGCCTGCGGATTGAATCCCCACTGCGGCCGGCGCTTGCTGGAATCAGCAACGGAGTTGACGGACGGGGCCCCATCCTTGCGCCCATCTTCGCGCAACGACAGCCCCACCACATCGCACATGCCGAAACACACGCTATCGCTGGGAGAAGAAATATCGGCCCAGTACACCGCGTCGTCCATGGCGACCTCACGCAAGGTTTGCCGCAACGCGCCAGCGCCGGGAAACAGCGCAAACAACGGAATGCAATTGCCCAGGGTGACCAAGCTCACCAGCGGCTTGCGAGAAGCGTGTGAGGATAACGGATCTTCAGCCAGCTTACGGCGAAGCGCCTGAGTCAGCTTCAGAGCCTGCACACTGCCGACACTGAAGCCGACCACGACCACCTCGCGCCAACGCTGCTGCTGCATGGCCTGCGCCACCTCGGCGGCCATCGCCTCGATACGCGCATCCAGCACGGGGAATGTTTTCCCGGAACTGGCATGGGCAAAGTTCAAAATTCTCAAAAGCCAGCTGATATGCAGATACCGGTCCAGCACAAAGCCGCCCCAGCAAACGGCAGCAAGCACCGCAAGCATCAGTGCGAATGCGCCCGCTTTCGGCAAACCGTCCCATAGATTAACGAGCAAGGATCCCATGCCGATTCCGGCCAGCAGCACCAGCAGCACATAAAACAGCGGGTACATCAGCGCCCACAAAGTAAAGCGCGCCTGCTCTCGCACAGGTTTCAGCCACTGCCTCAAATTCCAGACAGCAATATAGGTTCCCAGGGCCTGGCGAAAGACTTCCGCCCGACTCTGGGGCCAATGAAGACGAACCTGATCATGCCAGTCAAAGAAAACAAAATCGGCAGATGCAGTATTTTCGGACCCCGCCTGAGAAACCCGCCATCGAGAATGCAGTGATTTTTCTTGCGCGGCCTCGCCCTCATTCCACTTCTCTCTGCCGCCAATCGCGTATTTTCTATCCTCGGAAACAGACGGCTGCTTTTGCGATTCCGCGCGCATCAACTGGTGATAATGCCTTGCCCCACGGGGGTCGAAGCCACCCATGAAGATCACCAGGCGCTCGCAATCGCTTGTCTTCCCGGAAGACTCGAATGAGATATTCTTTTCTCTGCTAGTCATTGCACTCCGGAAAACGGAATCCTTCCATACCATGGCTTATTCGACAGAGGCCACCCCCTGCAACATAGAAGGCATGGCATTTTCCTGATTTTCCTGTCGGGCAACGAATACTGGCTCCACAGCCTCTTCGGGCCAAAGCAAGGGATCCACCGACGAACCGCCTCCCCACAGGCGCTGGGCCATCTGTCCGTCCAGCGCGGCCCCGCAACGCCATGAGACCGCCGAAAGCCGGCGATAGAAGCTGCCATTGATCTGCGTGCACTCTATCAAGGCCCTGCGAAAGCGCGAGAGCATATCCTGATCAGGAATGGCCTGATGAGCCCGAAACCAGAAATCCCGCATCTTGCCCTGAAAGGTCAAGCCTTCCAGGTCATACAAGGCATTGCCGCAAACCTTGACAGGGGCACCATGCCCCAATGCGGAAAGACCAGTCGTACTATTGACCAGCACCACCCCCTTGGCATTCTTGAGCAACGATGGCAGATGCTGGTCATGGATATATAAGACCTTGCCCTGCAAACCATGGCGCCTTGCCAACAGACTGATGATATTGGCGTAGTTCCGGTGCCCCCGGTCCATGGGGTGGTGCTTGAACACCACCACGTCATTCGCAATCGACTTTCCACCTTCAGGCACACCGTTCATGCGCTCCAGCGCCTGTGCCCTGGAAAATGAATGCAAAACGTGATTGATGAAATCCGTCACGAAATCATAGTTCGAGTGAACCACGATCTGGGCATCGTTATATACCTGCAACGGAGCCAGGAAGAATTTCTTGCGCAAATCGCCGAGCAGCCGCTCTTCGATTTCCTTTTCCGTGCGGCGATACCAGAATTTACGCAGATAACTCAGCCACCACCAAGGCGCATCCCGCACGGTCATGCTTCTGTGATGCAGGGAGTTATTCCAGAACCACTGCCCCAGCCAGGCAGCAAAGAAATACAGCATGCCCCACATGGCCGAATGCCAGAATGAATTCCCGACCTTCTTCCATGACTCCGTCATCGGTCCATTCGGATGAGAGCGCTGTGGCGCAGTCTCTTGCTGCGCCCTCTGCTTAAGCCATATGGCCAGTCTCTTTTCAAAATGAGAATGCCCATTCACGCCCATGGGCTCAAAGGTGATGTGGTCGGGCCGCAGATAGCCTTCTTCAAACACGCCGAAGGCACAACCCAGACGCTCCGTCATGGAGCGCACGCACGCATGCACAGGCCGGCAATCGCCGAACAGCAGCACCGCATCAATCCGGTGCCTGATGATGAAGGCCTCCAGAACCTCGGGCCACTGTGCCAACTCCCCCTTAAACGAATGGGCCTTGCGCGGATAGAACAGCCAATCCCCTGCATTGAAGTTGAACTTGAAAACAGTCGCCCCTACCGAGCGCAAGTCCTTGGCCAGGTTCCAGAAAAAAGGCCCTACCGGGCCTTGTAGCAACAAAACACGTTTAGACGCAAATCCACTCTTGTTCTTCATGCGTTAGGAACTGCGGGCTGTCATGCCGCTTGGTATCTTTATGGAGGTGTCATGAAGCATGACCCTTGTATTTTAGGGGGTTTCACCGAGCGAAACACGTTCACATGTCTGCACGATCGTGACAAATCGATGAAAAATAAATGCAAAAAAAGGTAAGTATCACCAATCCGACAAAATCGACTGAAGCAATACCTTGGATTTGCGCCATTGCCGCCGCAACCAGCCGGACTTCAGGCCCTGCAAACTGCCCGACTCCTCCAGGGCGGTACGTTGCTCAAGCAAACGCCTGAGCACCGCTTCGCAGCTTGTGTAGCCTCTGAGCACCGGATCCCAGTACAAGGGATAGTGCAGCAGCGCCCCGGCAACCAGCTCGTCCAGAGACAGCGAGCGGCTGCGGCGCGGCACGGGCAGACAGTCCTGCGTGAGGCCCCAACCAGCGTAGAACGGCCGCCCGTGCACCACCACTTGCTTGTTGCGCAGCAAGGCATCAAAGCCTGTCAACGAGGTCATGGTCACCACCACATCGCAGGCCTCAATACAGCTCACCACTGACGCGCCTTGCTCCATGTGGTCGGCATACAGCAAAGCCTGAGCCGGCTCGACACGCCCCTTGCGATTGCCGCTGCTCACATCAGGGTGCGGCTTGAAAACAATGAAAGCATCGGGAAATGCAGAGCGTGCAGCCTGGAGCAGACCCAGATTCGTGCAAACACCCTCTGCATCGCAGCCAAAGCGAATGGAAGCATCGTCCTCCACCTGACCCGGCACCAGCACCACCTTGCGACCGGCCTGCGGATGTTCATCGCTGAACCAGTCCACCGGGCGATTGGGCTCCAGGTTGTACTTGGTGATGCCGTGCTCGACGATGAAGGCGCGCACATTGCGCGCACGCTCCAGGTCCTGCGCCGTGAATGCCCGGGTATTGAGCAGATCCTCCAGCTCCGAAGGCTGGCCCGGATCGAAATAAATGCCCTTGGCATCCAGCACAAAGGACTGCGGCGGGATCAGGTCGGAACCCAGCCCCACGGAGCGCACAAAGCCATCCTCCATGCGAAGCAGGCGCACGCCTGATTCATCAGCCAACTCCTGCACACCCTTTGGCGGCACCCGACCCCAGCAGACCAGACAATCGTCTCCAGCAGGCCGCAAAGCCCTGGCTGCAGCGGCATTCTTGACAAAGACCACCTTGCCGGGATGCAGTGACAGCATGGCCTTCACGTTCGCGGCCTTCCAGCGCCGAAAGCCCACCACAATCATGCGCCCACCAAAGCGCTGGGCCACCTGGCGCTGTCGCTGCAGCCAGTCCAACACATCCAGTACATTGCCGCGCTGCCGAGTCTCAGGGTTCAGATAGCGGCTGTAATGCATATAGCCAGCGGCAAACAATTCGTCCACCGAGCGCCTGCGGCCGGCCCGGCGCCCCATGGCTGGATGCTGCGGCTGGCGATCATCCGTCACGCCCCAGCCCGCATACCAGGGCACACCAAAGCAGACCACCGGCTTGCTGGCAAGCAAGGCTTCAAAGCCCATGGTCGAGCTGACCACATAGACCTTGTCCATCTGAGCAATCAGGCTCATCGGGTTGACCGCATCACGCAACACCACCGTACGGGCATCGGGCTGCACGCCCGTCAGATAACCACTCTTGCGGCCCGAAGTCACCTCGGGATGGGTCTTGACATAGACAGTGGCCTGCGGATTTTCGTCCAGCGCTGCCGCCAGCATGGCTTCAAACGTAGCGGCATCCGCCCCACCCTTTGCCACACTCATATCCCCAGCCGTCTGGTCCACCACCAGAACCCGCTGAACATCATCAGCGCGCAATACGCCTGCGGGCAGATCCGGTGCATGGTTGTATTTGCTGAGGCCCGCTGAAAGCAGCTTCTCGCGGGCCAGCCGCACCAGCGCGGCATCTGGTGCCAGCACATCGGCATCGCTGCTCAGCAGTTGCTCCAACGCACTGGGTCGTGTGCAGTCGTAGTAGATGCCTTCTTCATCAACCACCAGCGACAGCGGCGGGAAATGCTCGCCTGTGCCAAAGGAGCGCAGAAAGCCATCCTCCAGCGCCACATACGGTAGTGCATGCTGAGCGGCATATGCCAGGGCCTTTTTGGTACTGGGACGCAAACCCCAGCCAACAATTGCATTGACGCTTATGTATTGCCGCGCCGGCAACTTCACCAAAGGCATGCCAACTAAAGCTGCAAGGAAGGGAATTCTATAGATTCCCCGAGAAATTACGCCAATTTTCTCCATCACGTCAAAAGACTCATTAGATTTATTTTTAAATAACAAATAATCGAAAATAGATTCTAAAAAAACCTTAATAATACTGACACAAGAGGTTCATACAATAAGTAAATTTAAGGAAATAAATGGAAAAAATATTAATTCTCTTAAGTATGATCTTATTTATTATAATTTATATATCTTTTAATCTTATAAAAGGCCTTGAGAAAGATATGGAAGGTTACTAATTTAAGATTTTTCAAGTATTAAGTTGTTTTCTTGCATTTCATTATGCCATCGATCAATTAGAATCTCTCCAATTCTTTGTGCATTCTCTTCTTTTAGATTATTTTCTAAACTGAATGAATTTAGAATAAATTCGTCTATACTGTCTGAAGAATTCAGGTAATCAATAGCCCCCTCTACACTTGAACCATCATCCAAATTAATAATTGCTTTTTCTCTAATACGCCAATAATCCAATGGAGCGAAGCATTTTTCTTTTTTACGCAAAAGTACCACAGTGGGTATTTTCTTTGCAGCAAGCATAAATTCTGCCGCGGATATATCTACAACGCCAAACCTTATCTTCAGATTCTCATCACCCGACTTTATAGCGGTTCGAATACTACTATATCCATCTAAATAGTGCATTGATGAGGGATCAACATGAACATCAACCCCCCTGCTTAGCAACTTTCGAGAAATAACAGCCAATGCATCTTTATACGATTTAATTCGACCACCTGTGTTCGGATGGCATTTTATAAGAATACAATTTATCTTAAAATAATTTAAAATACCACATAATATATCCACTACCTTCGGTATTGCGATACTGGAAAAATTCTCATCTTCCAGCCCCCCCTTCCCAAGTCGGCATATAAGCTATACATGGCTGCGTTGCATTAAAAGACAAGTACTCAAAGCACTGGGCACTCAGAGCGGCTCCAACCCTAATAACCCGCCCAGCCTCGATATCATGAGACGTGAATATCTCACTTTCCAAATAGCGCTGACGAGAAAAATCACCTGCCGCTAGCACATGGTCATACAAACGAACCATTCTATTAATACTCGCCTTCTTATTGCTTTCGCCATGTGTTAAAAAAACATGACGAGCATTACGATTCAATATTAATCGGCAATTAGATTGAGAGTTGTATGGATAGAAAATAATTTTTCCATCCAAAACTGGTATTTGTCTATAAAATAAATAAAAAACAACTCTTATTCCTAGCCTATTGGCATTTTCAAAAATTTTATAGTAATTATTTTTATAAAATTTAACTACGAGAATTGTTTTTTTCTTATTTAAAAAACCTGAATTAAAAAAAATTTCAATTTGCTCAAAGAAATTTTCAAATTTATTGTCAATAAAAATCAATGAATATCCCGAAAATTCTTCAGGTTTATTTTTCCCCGTTCCCCATTTCAAGTCTATAAACTTTAATAGCGTTTTAATTATTCGAAGCATAACGACTCTCAAGGGCGAAAAAAATATCGTATGGATTCGTATTAACCACGTCACCATACGAATTTTATCAATTCAGCTAATTAACTTAACGTCCGTCTTTACGAACGTCCACAATAATACCCGTATGATCTGATGACAAAACACGAAGGCTTGTAGATGCAACATCTTTCGCATCTAGCAGAAGTCCCGAAGGTTCCACGCCAAAATTAGCAGTTCGCATCGGTGTTGCTGTACGTTCGGGATTGATGCAGTTTACTCGCACACCATCACTCTCCCATTCTTCTGCTAGAGCCTGCGTGAAGTTGACAATTGCGGCATTCGTAGAAGAGTAAAGAGCATAGTATGCCCGTCCACGGGTGTAAGAGCTAGAGGTGAAATTTAACAACATACCTGCGTTTTTCACCAAATATTTCTTAGCTGCAATTGCCACATTTACAGCACCCGTGTAATTGATATTAATAAGATCTGTAATTTCTTCAATCGACAAGGTGTCAATTGGCTTCTTAATTAGCAAGCCCGCTGTATTAACAACATAATCAATCCCGCCCATAGACTTGTTAGCTGCTTCAAGGTAACTTTTCACAGAGTCCAGATCACGAATATCAATGCCATTGGCACTTCGGCTGGCGACCTCAACTTTGGCACCGTTAAGCATTGCAAGGTTCTTCATTTCCAAGCCAATGCCACTTGAGCCACCAAAAATGACAATATTCTTTCCATTCAAAGACGCCAGACTATCTCCTTCAAGATAATCACCCTTGCTGCCTGCTTGCAGAAGCTTTTCTGCGATGAAGAGATCCACAGGCTGCGTGACCTTTAAGTTGCGCTCGCTTCCTTCCACAGTCGCTACACGAACATGAGGCAACATGGAGCGAACTACTCCACAATCACATGTAAAAACGTATCGATTCGCATCGATTGCCTTTTGGTATGCCTCTTGAATTGTTCCCAGCAAAAAGCCTTGAGGAGTCTGTCCTCTACGCATCATTGCTCGGTTCGGAATATTTGCAATACAGCCATCATCATATACTTCCACCAATGTGTCTGCTGATGGAATAACAACATCAACCGCTTCGAAATTTTCAAGGGCTTTGAGAGAGTCTCGAATAATTGCCTGGCTTATCAAAGGGCGCACAGCATCATGAAATAGCACCTGAGAATTTTTCTCATATTCTTTCAGAGCCTGTAATGCAGAATAAGTCGAGTCAAAGCGCTCTTTGCCACCGGATACTACTTTTGTAACCTTCTTCCAGCCATTCTTTTTAATAATCTCCCAAGTCCTCTCAATATGAGGAGCTTGGGAAACAATTAAAATTTCGTCAATATGCTCCGATTTTTCAAATACATCTACTGTGTATTCGATAATAGCCTTACCTGCAAGCTTGGTAAACTGCTTTGGTAAAGCCCCTCCAAAACGAGAACCAGATCCGCCAGACAAAATAACAGCAATTGCTTTCATTTATCGCTCACTTCATTAATCAATTAATAGAGATTTTTTTATAAATCAAGTCACTCGATGATGAGAAATCATAAAAGCATTCCTCATATTTTTTCGAGAATTTTTTGGAAACACCATCCGCATCATCAAAGTACAATTTTAAAGATTTACTAAGCTCATTAATATTTCTTGAAAACAACCCAAATCCATTTTCCATTGGAGTTGATATTTTGCTATACAAATTCAGTCCGCCATTGATTTCGTCATAATCAGGACAGTAATACATTATTGGCTTACCCAAATATACAGCATCGTATATTACAGAGGAAAAATCCGTAACCACCAGGTCATAATCATTTATATTAAAGCTCTCGACAAACTTAACCCTATCATTTTCTATAAATTCTTTTTCTGCACCTCGAAATATTGGATGAAGCCCAATATCTAATAAGGCATCTTTGCTCTTAAGAAAATTTACAAAATTATCTTTTAACAAGTCCGAGATACCCAGCCAAAAATTACTTCTACTCATCTTAGCCTTATCAAAAGACCAAGTATTATTTTCAGAGCGAGCTGCCAAGTATGATCTCCAAGATGGCAGGTAGATAATTTTTCTAATCTTTCCCAAGTGAAAAACATTCTTCTCATTACTTGAGAGTCTAGGCATCCCAAAAGGAAGTAGCTGATCCTCGGAAAATCCTAATTTCAAATACAATTCTCTTTCTATTTTTGTAGAAATTACAATTTTATCTATACCCAAAAACTCTTTTGCATAGTGAATAGTATGTGCATGTAAAACACCATGCTGCATATATATTATTTTTGGACTAAATTTGTTAGAGTAATTATTATAGTAATTCTTTCTCCCAAAAGGAAGATAAAATGAATCATCTACAAAAGATGTAAAAACATATTCACTTTTAAGAAACGCCACCTTATGCTGCAAGGACTTGCTCCTCAAGATATTTCGCCGAGGAATACCTTGAGCAACAACTTTCTCCATGTCTAATTCATTATGGCAGATGTAATATCTCTTAATAGAATCGTTTCTCTTTAAATCATCTTTAAATTGATAAAAAGAATTATCAAATAATCCATCTCTATCACAGTAAATCCATATTTTTGAATATGAATAAGATTTGGCGAACATTGCCAAAATAGATTTACCAGGATTTTTATTTATTCTCGAAGTCAGATCAGAAGAAAGCAGCTTCAATCTTTCAAAGCCTTTTTTAACTATGAATGCAGATTTCTCTTTATCAAAATATATACAATATTCATTGGAGAATTTACATAAATTTCTCCCAAAATTACTATCAGGAGCAAAAGAAAAGCTTCTAATAGGATAAACACTATCCTTAAATGAAGTGAAAAATCTTATTTCTTTATTCAAAAATATTTTCGGATCCAAGTGCAACTCAAATCCATTAAAATCATTGGTTTTTAGTTTGCTACGATGATAACTATAATATGTGAATTTTGTTTTTATTTTCTTAAAATCAAATCCATCACTATAATATAAACCAATTTCACCTCTCTCTATATAATTTGAGATGTAGTTTTTTAGAAAACCACTCAATACGATATTATTTTTTGAAAATTTAATATCAGATATATATATATTGTTTTCTTTTACATGAATTTGAGAATCATCACTTAAATTTAATAAAATTCTCTCTCCATTTTTCACAATGGTAGGCCTCTTCTTTTTAAGAGAGAGAAAATAATGTTTATGATATTTATCAGTATTAGGATGATTAAGAATTAATTCATCATCCAAAATATCTATCAGAGATGATACTCTTTTTATGTCACGATTAAATTTAACGCTATCAGAATCTACGTTTAATAAAACGTTTGAGCGAATCTTCCAGGAAAAATCATTAATTATCAAATTCTGTATATATCTATCAACTTTACCATCTTTGCTATACAGTCTACAAAGATTTTCATACATCCCCATCGACTTATCGAATGAGTGATAGGGATTTAGTTTGGTTGCAGTTGCAGAAAGATTATTCCTATTATCATAAAAATACTCAGCTCCTTTTACATATCCAAACTTTCCTTTTTTTAGAATCAATCTAGCTGCATACTCCTCATCCTCATGCATGAATAGATTTTCATTAAAATACTCATTTAATGAAAATCTATTCTTTATACAGAAATTAATGGTAGTTAAAGTAATTCCACGAATATCACTTGAATCAACAATACAACTTTCCTTGAAAAAATCAGATCGATAGTGTTTTTTACCTGATTTTTTATAAACCAAGTCATAAGTCGCAACATCTATTTCATCATGGTTTTTTTCAAAAAAGATAAATATATTTTTTAAAGTATCGACGCCTAATGAATCATCAGCATCTAAAAATATTAGATATTTTCCTTCGGATTTTTTTATTCCTGCATTTCTTGCAGAAGAAACCCCTCCATTAGATTTATCAATAATATTAATATTCAATTCATTAAATCTTGATTTCAAATCATAAAGAACATTAAGCGTATTATCTTTAGATCCGTCATTAACTAAAATTAATTCATACCTTTTATTATCATAATTTTGCTCAGAAAAACTTTCAATTGTATTTGCAATAGAATTGGCAGCATTAAAAGCAGGAACAATAATACTAAAGTCGTATTTATTCTTAATCTTTTTGAGTTTTTTGAGTTTTTTCATTTAAGTAAATATTTATAGTCCTAAAACCACTTTTGCACTAATCGCGATCTGATACATTATCTGCGTCATATCCTTCCAGAATTGGCGCTTTTTCTCATCCATTTTGGGTAAAACCAGAATCTGATCACCAGCCTTGATAGATGCATCTGCAAACAGCTTGCTGGTATCGACCTGCTCGAAAGCACCATCACGATGGGCAACCACTACGCGGGCGTTATCTGCGGATTGGGTAAATCCTCCAGCACGGTCAATATATTGCTTGAGGCTCAAAGAGCCATCAAATGCCACGGCATTCGGAAAGAGTACCTCCCCACTGACCAGCACCAAACCGTCCTTGCGCGGTATGCGAATGACATCGCCGTTTTCCAGCAACATATTGTCACGCTGTGCTGCCTGTGCAATCTGTACCTGGCCTGTGGGCTCAACCTTCTTGGCACGCTCCACCCATTGCAAGGCAAGATTTGCTTCCTCTTGACGCAAACGGGCTTCATCGACACTACCACTGCGTGCTGTGAGCAGTGCCGTTTCGAGGCTGCGCAAGCTGGTCGCCAGCATTTCCTTCTGGCGATCTTTCACACTCTGGCGAAAGAGTTGAATGCTTTCAGGCTCGGCGTCTGTCGAGGTCTGAATGTTTTGCATCAGAGAGCCCAGACGAGTGCCATAGGGCAGCACATATTCCTGCGAGTTCATATGCTCGCCTTCGACGCGCACGGTAATGGTGCCGGGCTTTTTGTCTGCAGTGAATTCCAGCTCATCGCCGTTTTGCAATACCAATGCATTGGCCTCCTGCAGCGGGTAGTACTCCGTGTTTTTAACTGTGCCGGTATTGCGTGCAATACGCACATGGGTTGCCTGCGCTTGGGGCTTGGCCAGTTGCATCAACTGAGCCACGGTTTCCGAGCCTTGGGCAAATTCGAAGCGCTTGGCATTGTTCACAAGACCCGAAACGCGTACCCGGTTGGCAATGGGGGGGACAAATATCACATCTCCATCATTGAGTTGCAGCAGCGGCAACTGGCCTTTGAGCAGAAAGTCATAGAGATTGAAGGTGGCACGCACGGTGCTGCCGCGCTTGACCTGCACAGTCAAAAAGCTGCCGCGCTCAGGGTCAATGCCACCCGCCTGGTCCAGGTAGTTAAGCAAGCTGTCCATGCTGGTGCCGTTGTAGAGGCCCGGACGCATGACATTGCCGCCCACAAAGATACGCACCGGCTGGGCTGCAGCCAGGCTGGCATAGCTGTAAACATTGGCGCGGAATACACGGCGTACTGCTGCCTCTACCTGTTGCTGAAGATTCTTGTTGGCAATGCCCAGCACCTTGATGGGCCCGACCTGAGGTAGGAAGATATTGCCCTGTGGGTCAACAGCGGCCACGCTGTCAAAGGTAAAGCCACCCCACAACCGCAAATGAATGCGGTCGCCTACCGTAACCAGATAATCGGGGTTGAACTGCGTCGCACCGGCACGTGCAAAGTTGCCGGTAAACAGGTTCGCGCCAAAAACATCGCTATTGAGATTGGCCGTGTAATCAGCGGTCTGTGGAGCTTGCGGCAACACAGGGGCCTGCATGGGAACTGTAGAAGTTGCGCGGCTTGCCGAAGCGTCGCTGGAAGCTCCGCTAGAAGGGGTCAATCCCAGCGCCTGATTGATCTGGAAAGGATCAGTACCGGATGCTGATGCATCCTTACTTGAGCCAGCTTTAGAGACCTGTGCCTGAGCCGGTACCAAACCAGTCAGCAGCACCGCGACTGCCGAACTGATACAGGTACGCGCGATAAAACGTTGCATGATAAAACTCGAAAAATTCAAAAATCAATCGCGGTGGTCGCGCACGATAGAAGCCAGCAATTGCACCAACCCTGCCAGCAGCAAAGCACCAAGAATAAAGGTGGCAATGTTATAGAGTCGGCGGGGACGTAGAGGGTATTCAGGCATCGATGGGCTTTGCAGTACCAGCACTTTTTTCAAGGTACGTGTTGCTTCCACGCGGCCTTTTTCCAGTGCGACCAAAGCACTTTTGTAAGCATCCTGCTGAAACTGAGCCTCCAGTTCCAGACGCTGGTACTCTTCTACAGTCTTGTTCAGCGACTGCCCTTTAGCGCTGGTCAAACGGGCTTTTTCCGTCTTGATCTGCTTTTCCACGGCCTGAATCTGCAGATCGACTTCCACAACCGCAGGGGCTGTAGGAGCAAGATAGCCCAGCAACGCTGTCTTGCGCGCGCTAAGCTCGGTCAACTGCTCATCCAGTTTGTTGACTACGCCGGCCAGATTTTCGGCCGCGGACTGGGGAGAAATTAGCCCCTTGGCATTCTGAAAGGCCAGCACACGTTGGCGCGCGTTCAGCGCATGCTCACTACGTTCCTTGACCTGCTTTTCCAGAAAGTTCACCTGCTCCTGCGCCAGTTGGTGGCCCAACGTATTCATATAACGCTCGCCCTCATGTACCAGTGCGCTGGTGATCTTCCGGGCCATTTCAGCGTCATAAGCCTGAGCCTGAATGACCAGCACACCAGCATATTCGTCATATTCCACACTGATGCGCGAGAGAAAATGCCTATGAAAAAACTCCAGAGACGCATCATGGAAGAACATGCGCGAAAGCACGTCGTGATCGTGGCTGCTGTAATGCTCGCGTAGATTCAGATCCTTATCCAGTTGCAGCAGCATATCGACAGAGAGCAGTCTATCGCGCAGCAACATCTGGTCTGCACGTGATATTCCATCGCCGCCAGCCAAGAGCGAGCTGAAATCCATAGCCTGCGAAGCTGCCATGTCAGTACGCTGAATCAGAACGCGGGCTTCGGAAACATAGCGATCAGACGCGATAAAACCCCAGTAGATAATCGCCAATACTGATACACATAATGCAATGGCCAGCGCCTTCATGCGCCAGATTGCTTTGCAATAGACTTTGAGGCGTTCTTTTTTTTGAAAATCATTCATGTGGAAATACTGTCTTTATAGTTTTTCATAGCATCTTCGATGCTGTCGAACCAATGGGCTTGGCCTTCATGCAACCAGATACCTGCCTGACAGAACTCGCGCAAAGTACCATCACTGTGCGAAACCATTATGAGCCCGGAGCGATCCGCAATACGCTTGAAAGCATCAGATGCTTTTTTTCTAAACGAGGCATCGCCAGCTGAAGTGGCCTCATCAGATATATACACATCAAAATCAAATGCCAGAGATAATCCGAACTGCAAACGCGATTTCATGCCCGAAGAATAAGTACGAACGGGCTCATCAAATGATGAGCCCAATTCTGCAAATTCTTCAATATAGTCAATCCTGTCCGCCATGGCCTGTGCGTCGCCAAAGCCATGTAAGCGGCAGACAAACTTGGCGTTCTGCCGCCCAGTCAAAGAGCCTTGCAAGCCTCCACCATAGCCCATAGGCCAGGAAACCCGGCTACGCCGTTCCACAATGCCACGTGTGGGTGTGTCCACGCCGCCAATCAAGTTGAGCAAAGTTGACTTTCCCGCACCATTGCGTCCTACCAAGCCTACGCTGACATTGGCAGGAATTACTAGATTGACACCTTTGAGTATCCAGCGCCCTGCTCCGTGCGGGGTCTGGTATCGCTTATGCACGTCATCCACAATAATCATTGCGCCCTCAGCTTTTGAGCAAAACGCACCTGCAGTGCTAGGCCGAAAAATATGGAGACAGCAGCAAATCCAAAAAGATATTCAAAGTTCGCCTCAGGAGCTGCATGATAAACAGGAAAAAAACTGCTTCTCAGCAGTTCCAGTCCATGTGCAAATGGATTTAAAAATGCCCACTCTCTGTATTGAATCGGAATAGCAGACAATGGAAATATTGCCCCCGATAAAAAATACAAAGGTCTGAAAAGGAATACCGTCAGATTTCCCGCTTCAGGAACCAAGTCACTGAGCACGGAAAGAACCAGACCAACCCCTAATGCGCAAAGCATCAGCCCGGCCCAGGAAAGAATGGTTTCCATTGGAGCATCAGGAACAAAGGAGTGACCAAAAAAAGCCAGGCCTCCTAGCAAGACCAGCAAAATAACGACTCCAAGCAACGTCTCAAGCGCAGCTCGCACGATCACTGTGTCTATGGGTCGAACCTGACGATAAGCAAACAAGGCCTTGTTTGCATCGACCGCCCCCATGGCACGCTGAAAGACGTTTTGCACTGTGAAGTAGCCAGTCAAGCCCAAGACCAGCCAGACGGCAACATCTGCGCCAGCCACAGAGCGTGCACGCAAAACGGTGTACAGCAGCAACATGAAGCAGGTATGCAACACCGGCTCCAGCACGATGAGCACCCAGGCTCCGCGCGTGGCGCTCAGGCGGGCAACGGCTTCGCGCAGGAAAAGTGCGCTCCAGACCGCAAAAGTAACGGAAAGTGAACTACGTGGTGCTGTGATTTCACCAGAAGGCGGGGCTGAGTCCAAAATAAATCCTCGTTCCTTTGGACTCAAGACGCACTGAAATCCAATCGAAAAATTATAAATGAAAACATAAGCAAAACCTTATTACAGCTTACAACCACGCCTATAACACATTCAATTACATTACAAATAATCTATTGATAAGATCAGGTTGATTTATTTTAACTATTTAATTATTTCAATGTTAAAGGTAGTTAACTGAAATTTTTTCAATCTGCGGGGTACGTTATCGCATGAATATGCCATTCATCTCTCACACCGATTTCGAGAAATATCATTCAAGAATTACAAAGCCTAAATCCCTGGAGTCTGGCCATTAAAAACTTTAGTTATTGAGTATTCAAAAACAATATTCCGCAACGCCAGGTACACAGCGGAGCCATCTTGATGCCTCTCCAAGCACATCCCCCAGAGAATCGACAATAGACTGCAGTCCAACACCCCAGACAGTCAATAATGAGAGCCTACTGTGCATCCGGGATGAACTTCCGGCAGAGCACAAGCATCTCTATCACTACCGCAGCAACATAAGTGCTGCTTGCCGTCTGGATTGACATGAACACCACTCAAGAAACCGCCTCCCCCGCGACCCCGCGCCTGACCTCTCTCTCCCACGGCGGCGGCTGCGGCTGCAAGATTGCACCCGGCGTGCTGTCGGAGCTGCTGGCCAAAAGCAATCTGCCCAAGCAGTTTTTTCCCGACCTGCTGGTAGGCACAGAGACCGCAGACGACGCGGCCGTTTACAAGATCAATGACGAGCAGGCCATCGTGGCGACGACGGACTTTTTCATGCCCATCGTCGACGACCCTTATGACTTTGGCCGCATTGCCGCCACCAATGCGCTGTCCGATATCTACGCCATGGGCGGCACGCCGCTGATGGCGCTGGCCATTGTGGGCATGCCCATCAATGTGCTGCCACACGATGTGATTGCCAAGATTCTGGAAGGCGGTGAATCGGTCTGCCGCGATGCAGGCATTCCTCTGGCGGGCGGCCACTCGATTGATTCGGTGGAGCCCATCTACGGCCTGGTCGGCATCGGTATCGTCAACCCCAAGCAGATGAAGCGCAATGCCGATGCCAAGGACGGCGATGTGCTGATTCTGGGCAAGCCCCTGGGCGTGGGCATTCTCTCGGCGGCGCTCAAGAAGAATCTGCTGGACGATGCAGGCTACCGTGCCATGGTGGATGCAACCACCAAGCTCAACCGCCCCGGCGCCGAGCTTGCCAAGCTTGACGGCGTGCACGCGCTGACCGACGTGACCGGTTTTGGCCTGCTGGGCCACGGCCTGGAGCTGGCCCGTGGTGCCCAGCTCAGCGCACGCATTGAAAGCGCCAAGCTACCCGTGCTGCCCGGTGTTCAGGCGCTTGCAGAGCAAGGCATTTTCACGGGCGCATCGGGGCGCAACTGGGCATCCTATGGTGAGCACATCCAGTTGGCATCGACCGTGACAGACGCCCAGAAAGCGCTGCTGACCGACCCTCAGACCTCTGGCGGCCTGCTTGTTTCCTGTGCGGCGGATGCTGTCCAGCAGGTGCTCAAGGTCTTTGCCGACAGCGGCTTTGGCGATGCTGCAGTGATTGGCCGCATGGAGGCAGGCGCGCCCAAGGTCTTTGTGGACTGAGCGCACCAGGCAGTCGAGAAGGAGCGCAGCCCTGCTCTCCTTCCACCACAGAATGCAAAACGCCCGGCTCAAACCGGGCGTTTTGCATATGAGCGTCAGATTATGACTCTGGGCTTCTAAGCCTCTCCCACAACCTCGGCCGTGGTGCGGCGGTCGATCTTGCGGCTCAGCACCACCGAGGTATAGGTCTGCTGGATGCCGTCGATCAGACCGATACGGTCGAGCAGCGCATCCAGTTTCTCATTGCTCTCGCAGCGCACAAACACCATGTAGTCGTACTGTCCGCTGACGGCCGACACCTCTTCCACCTCGGTGAAGCGGTTGAGCGCCTGCATCACCGAAGTTGCTGTCTTGGGCTGAACACGGATACCGCAATAGGCGCGCACGGCAGATTGCTCCATGCGCGAGCCAAGGCGAACGCCATAGCCGGCGATCACGCCCTCCTGCTCCAGCTTGGCGATGCGAGCGACCACCGTGGTCCGAGCCAGATTCATCTGCCGAGCCAAATGCGCGGTCGAGGCACGCGCGTTGGTCTGCAGCAGGCGCAGCAGCTGGCGGTCCGTTTCATCCAGTCGATATTCCATACCTTGTCTATCCAAATCTTGCCGTGCACTTACGCAAACGCTGCGTTAAACACAAACCCCAAGAACTCTCTGCCACCACCTGCAGCCGTGCATTACGCCGCGCGACTTCTGTTGCTGTTCGCCCTCAGTCATACGCGTAGAGCGAACCTCAGCGACACCTAACAGCCAATCATTGTGTCAGCTAACCCAGCCTGGTAGTGAGCTTGTCTTTTCAGATGGCAAATATGTATACATTTGTTTCAATCAGGCAAGATATATCAACATATCTGCACTTGCCTGCGCTTGTGACCATGGCAAGGGCGCACTGCGGTACGTCAGAGTGACTCCGGCCGAGACCAGGCCTCTGTCGTGGGCGAGCGGTCAAGCTCGTTCACAAGGACCCAAGTGCGCTCACCGAGTAACAGCGACACAAAAGAGCGAAGAGTCTAATGGTTGTTTTCCCGCGCTCATCGATGCCACCGACGATACGGCGAAAACACTCGGTAAGTTTGGCTGGTTTTCCGCAAATATCTGCAAAAGGTAAGTGCTTACCCTAGGTTATCCCTTGGCCTGGTGCGTCGCTTTCAGCAATGCCTGAGCCCACCAGGCTGCAAGCAGCCCCCAATCACCGACAACTGCGCCTTTTGCTGCCAGCAAGGCTGGACGCGCGATAGCGCATACCCGAGTGCCCCAATCGCGCATGACTGAAAGCTTTGGGCTCGCTTGCATGCTTTCCAAGCTCACAAACAAAAAACCCTGCTCATTGCAATGAGCAGGGTTTGGGATTTTGGCAGGGGAGGAAGGATTCGAACCTTCGCATGCTGGAATCAAAATCCAGTGCCTTAACCAGCTTGGCGACTCCCCTACGATGGAACGAATTCTACAACGACTTTTCGCTATAAATTTCGAAGTAGTCCAAAAATGTGCAATTGCACATGGAATAGGTTTGCAGCCTTCCTGGCGTCAAGCCAGCTCAGTCGCTGGCTGCCTATTCCACGACGACAGCCGTGCCGCTGGCCGAGACCATGAGCATGCCATTGCCCTGACCCAGCACCTCGAAGTCAAGGTCCACGCCAACCACCGCATTGGCACCCGCCTCGGCGGCGCGTTGCTCCAGTTCCTTGAGGGCAATTTCACGCGCTCTTTGCAGCTCGCGTTCGTAGGTTCCAGAACGCCCGCCCACGATATCGCGAATTCCGGCAAAGAAGTCCTTGAACACATTGGCGCCCAGAATGGCCTCGCCCGCCACCACGCCGCAATAGCGGGTGATGCGTTTGCCTTCGATGGAGGGAGTGGTTGTGACGATCATGCTTTGCTTTCTTAAAAATCAGCGCAAGGAGACTGGCAGCCATACGCTCTGGTCATAGCGCTGCGCGTGGCAGAGGCAAAGGCAGATACAGGCCTTGCCTTGTCGCAGGCGCCGAGTCATCCGGTCGGATCAGTATATGCGTGCAATCTGTGCTGTTATCAAGGCGATGGCGGCTGCATCCATCGGCGTTCAGGACTTTTCATGACTGACTCCAAACTGGTCCGGCAGCGCAGACCAGCCTCCACCATGCAGCGCATGGATGCAGGTCAAATCAGAAGTCAGGCCGCCCCATCAAGGGCAAGACGCCATCAAAAATCATGCATCGGGCAATAGCAGCTTCTGCATGCCTTGCACGGCATCGCGCAGAAAGCTCCAGGTCGTGGCTATGCGCGGAATCTGGCGCGACTCCACGGGCATGCTCATCCAGAAGGTGCGTGTGAAACACGCCTGCTCGGGTAGCACGCGGCTCAGTATCGGATCCTTGTCGGCCACAAATGCTGGCAACACGGCCAGACCGGCACCGGCACGCACGGCCTCGTATTGAGCGGTGATGCTGGTGCTGCGCAGCGCAAAACGCTCGGGCCGGTGCAAGGTATCCAGCAATTGCAGCTCGCGCGTGAACAGCAGATCGTCCACATAGTGCACAAAGCTGTGATGGCGCAGGTCCTCGGTTCTGGCCACCAATGGCTTGCGCGCCAGATATTCACGCTGGCCGTACAGATAGAGCCGGTAATCGGTCAGCTTGGTGACCACGACCGAGCCGCGCTTGGGCCGCTCCAGCGAGATGACGATATCGGCCTCGCGGCTGGACAAATGCAGCATGCGCGGCAGCGCCAGCAGGTCCACACTGAGCAGCGGATAGCGCAATGTGAGCCTGGCGAGCTCGGAGGCCAGCATCTGCGTACCAAAGCCTTCGGTGGCACCCACCCGCACCAGCCCGGCCAGCCCTTCGGCAGTCGCTGCATGCGCCAGGGGGCCCCGCTCCAGCCCGTCGACCGCGCTTTGCATGGTGTTGGTCACTTCCTGCAACTGCCGCCCGGCCTCGGTCAGCCGCCACTGGCCGCCTTCGCGCGCAAACAGTACGGCACCGAGCTGCTTTTCCAGCGCCTGAATGCGCCGCGACACCGTGGTGTGCTCGACTCCCATGCGTCGCGCAGCCGCCGCCATGCTGCCGCTGCGCGCCAGTTCGCCAAAAAAACGCAGATGGTCCCAGTCCAATGTCTTTCCTTGCGATCCGTGGTTCAGTCGTTCACGCTGCCCTGCACCTTGCCCGTAAGGCCCTTGACCGCCTTGACGGCAGCACTGCGCTTGCGCTCGGCACTGCGCTGGGCCACCGCGCTCGGGGCGCGCGCGAACTCGTCGTTCTCGTGAATCAGCAGCGACAGCATTTCCATGAACTGCGCCCGTTTGTCGTCAGGAAGAGGCTCCAGCATGCGGCGCTGAGCGCGCAGCACCGAAGGCTCGGCGGCCACCAGCAGGCCGCGCCCCTCTTCCGTCAGGCTCAGCAAACGCACGCGCCGGTCCGCAGGGCTGGCATTGCGCGCCATCAGGCCGCGTGCTTCCAGGCGGTCGATCACGCTGCCTATGGTGGATGTGTCGAAGCCGATATTGCGTGCCAGCGTGCGCTGGTCGATGCCCGGCTGACGCAGCACGGCCGACAGGGCCGCGTATTGCACGGGCGTCACGCCGAATTCCTCGGTTTCTTCCATGAACACGGCCACAGCGATCTGCTGCAGCCTGCGGATGTGATAGCCGGGATAGTTTTCTAGTTCTGCGGGTTGGTATTGCATGTCTTGGGTGGCCGAAGCCGAGCCCGCCCTGCCTTGCGGCAGTTGAAGGGCCATGACTGAAAGACCCCGATATTCGCACGACTGCCGCACCGATTCGAGCCAGGCCTGCTACCGGGTTTAACCCAATCATCGCTGACGCAGATCAACATTATGCTAATCATCAGTGTGCTGTTTATTTGATTAGCAGCCTCTTGTTGACCCAATTCCAGGCCGCAAGCCGCCAGACCCGGCAGCAACGCACTGCCAAGCAGATACCAAAGAAAGAGACAAACCATGAGCCTTGCGCAAGCCCAGCCCTCACCGGTCAAGCTCACGGCCCGCGACGCCCCCGGCCAACCCGAGCCTACAGCTGCGCTTGCGCAGTTGTACCGAGGTTTCGAGCAGGAAATGCTGGTGCCGCTGTGGACGGAAATCGGCGGACTGATGCCCGCCCACCCCAAAAGCCAGGCCGCCGCTCATCTGTGGCGTTGGGAGAATCTGCTCAAGCTGGCTGATGAAGCCGGTCGCATCGTCCCCGTTGGCCGGGGCGGCGAGCGCCGCGCGATTGCCCTGGCCAATCCGGCGCTGGGCGGCCGCCCGTTTGCCACGCCCACGCTGTGGGCTGCCATCCAGTACCTGATGCCCGGCGAAGATGCGCCCGAGCACCGCCACACTCAGCATGCCTTCCGCTTTGTGGTCGAAGGCGAAGGCGTATGGACCGTGGTCAACGGCGACTCGATCCGCATGTCGCGCGGCGACTTTCTGCCCCAGGGCGGCTGGAACTGGCACGCCCACCACAATGCGGCCAGCCAGCCCATGGCCTGGATAGATGGGCTGGATATTCCGTTTGCCTACTACACCGAGTCCCAGTTCTTCGAGCATGGCCGCCTGCATCTGGACCCGCAGGAGCGTGCCACGCCAGAGTTCTCGCGCTCCGAGCGCCTCTGGGGCCATCCCGGACTGAGCCCTGTGGCGCATCTGCAGAACAGCCCGAGCACGCCTTTGCTGGCCTACCGCTGGGTGGATACCGACCGCGCGCTGACCGAGCAACTGGCACTCGAAGCCGAAGGCTGCGCCGCCACGATCAGCCCAGGCCATGCCGCCGTGCGCTACACCAATCCATGCAATGGCCGCGACGTGCTGCCCACCATTCGCTGCGAAATGCACCGCGTGGCTTGCAGCGCCAGCACCCGGCCAAAACGCGAAGTGGGCTCTGCCGTCTTCCAGGTCTTTGACGGCCAGGGAACGGTGACCGTGGGCGAGCGCCAATGGCAGGTGCGGCGCGGCGACATGTTTGTCGTGCCCTCCTGGCAGTTGTTCAGCGCGCAATGCGATGCCGACCAAGCGCAGCTGGATCTGTTCCGTTTTGCCGATACGCCGATTTTCGAGGCGGTCCACGCGTACAGGGCAGATACCCCCTGAGCCGCTTCGCGTCTTCCCCCTCAAGGGGGAGACAGCCTTGGCTGCGGTGCCGCCCAGGCCCTTGCTGGCTGTCTCACACATGGAACGCGTCTTTTTCAAGCACCTAGTCACCGATACCCATCAGGAATCACACATGACCCAAGCCAACTATCTCTGGGCGCCATCCCCCGTGCAATCCCTGCCCGTGCGCGGCAGCGAGCAGCGCCTGCCCGTCAACCGCCTGTTCTTTGTGGGCCGCAACTACCACGCCCATGCGCTGGAGATGGGCCGCCCCGTGGACAAAAGCACAGAGCGCCCCTTCTACTTCACCAAGGCCCCGCAGACGCTGACCGAATCGGGCGCCACCGTGGCCTATCCACCCGAGACCCAGAACTACCACTTCGAGATGGAGCTGGTCGTGGCCATCGGCAAAGCGGGCTTTCGCATTCCTGCCGACCAGGCCCATGAGTACATCTACGGCTATGCCTGCGGCCTCGATATGACGCGCCGCGACCTGCAGCTGGTCGCACGCGACAAGGGTCGCCCCTGGGATCTGGGCAAGGATGTGGAGCAGTCCTCCATCGCCAGCGAAATCGTGCCCATGGCCAGCAAGGTGATCGAGTCCGGCCTCATCGAGCTGAGCGTCAACGGTCAGGTCAAGCAGCAGTCCGATGTGAACAAGCTGATCTGGAATATCCGCGAAATCATTGCCGATCTGTCGCTGTTCTATCACCTGCAAGCCGGTGATCTGATCTACACGGGCACTCCCGAAGGCGTGGGCGCCGTGCTGCCCGGCGACCGGATCACAGGTCGTGTGGAAGGCGTGGGCGAGATTGCCCTGAACGTGGGCCAGCCCGAGTAAGGCGCGCAGACCATGAAGCTCTACAGCTTTTTTCGCAGCGGCACCTCGCACCGCCTGCGCATCGCCCTCAATCTCAAGGGCCTCACGCCCGACTACTTCCCTGTCGATCTGCGTGTGGACGAGCAGGCCGAAGCGCCGTTCAAGCGCATCAACCCTCAAGGCCTGGTGCCCGCGCTGACGCTGGACAACGGCGAGACGCTGATCCAGTCGCCCGCCATCATCGAATGGCTGGAAGAGCGCTACCCCGAGCCTGCGCTGCTGCCTGCCGACCCCGAGGCCCGCGCCCATGTGCGCGCCCTGACGGCCATCGTGGGCTGTGATGTGCACCCCATCAACAACCGCCGCATCCTGCAGACCCTGCGCCAGCAGTTCGGCGCCGACGAGGCCGCCATCAACGCTTGGTGCGCCACCTGGATCACGGCCGGCTTTGACGCCATCGAAGCCTTGCTGGCACAGGACGACACACGCGGCAGCTTCTGCTTCGGCAAGGCCCCCGGTCTGGCCGATGTCTACCTGATTCCGCAGGTCGAGAGCGCACGCCGCTTTGGCGTGGATCTGGCCCGCTGGCCGCTGATCAGCGCTGTCGATGCGGCTTGCAGCGCCCTGCCCGCCTTTGCCCAGGCAGCGCCTCTGGCCCAGCCCGACGCTCCGCAATAGACCCATCCCCTGCGGCCGCGCCCGGACGCGGCTGCCCAGCAACGCTTTGCAGTCCCTAAAAAACGCCCACCGGAGACAAACTGTGAAATACGAGCAAAATCAGCACCAAAGCCAATCCATACCTACGAAAACAGCTATTAAAACAATAGTTTCCGCAGCTGCCATGCTGGCCGCAGCCGGCCAGGCGCTGGCCCAGGGTGATGCCTCCAACTATCCCAACCGCCCGGTGACCGTGGTCACGGCCTTTGCCGTGGGCAGCGGCCCCGATGCCGTGCTGCGCATCGTGGGCGAAAAACTGGCCCAGCGCTGGAAACAGGGCGTGACGGTGGACAACCGCCCCGGTGGCGGCGGCTTTGTCGCCATCGAGTACGCGCGCCGCGCCAAGCCCGACGGCTATACCCTGCTGCAACTGGACAGCGAACATATCTCGGCCCTGCCCTATCTCTACAAGAACAAGAACTTCAACACGCTGAGCCACTTCGACCCCGTGGCCCCACTGTTCCTGACTCCTTTTTTTGTGGCCGTACCCACGAATTCGCCGTGGAAGAACATGGGCGACCTGATCAAGTCCGCCAAGGCCGAGCCCGGCAAGATCAGCTACGGCTCCTGGGGCGTTGGCAGCCCCGGCCATCTGGGCGGCGAATGGCTGGACTATCTGACGGGCAGCAAGATGACCCATGTGCCTTACCGCGAGGTCAGCCAGTTGTTCACCTCGGTTGCCAACGGCGACCCAAGCTGGAGCTTTGCCAGCCTGCCCTCCAGCCAGGGCATCTACAAAAGCGGCAAGATCCGCTATCTAGCCGTGGCCGCGCCCAAGCGCATCGCGCAAATGCCCGACGTGCCGACGGTCGCCGAAGCCGGCGGCCCAGCCGAGCTGGATGTGAACTCCTTTGTCTCCCTGCTCAGCCCCAAGGGCGTGGACACCGCCGTGCGCGACAAGATCCGCAGCGATGTGGTGGCCGTGCTGCAGGACCCGCAGGTCAAAGAGAAGTTCTCCACCTTCGCCTTCCAGCCCATGAGCTTCACCGTGCCCGAGATGCAGCAATTTGCCAAGAAGAAGTCCGAGCAATACAAGCTGCTGATTGAAAAAGCCCAGATCAGCCTGGATTGAGAGCCGCTGGCGGCCATCAAATAGATCACGGTACAGGCCTACGCCTGCAGCCGGCAAAGCCCCGTCAGCACAGAGTGCACGGGGCTTTTTTCATTGACGCGACGACCCGCCTCGCTCCGGATCAAGAAGGCCGCACATAGACGGCAGAGCTCCAAAGGCGTGCAGAAAACGACCTCGACCCGGGGTTACACTTGTTGCGAGGCGTTTCTCCGGATTTCCATCCCACCTCTAGAGCGCCCGTATGCCATGAGTCCCCGCTGATAAGCGTCAGGGCTGTTCGGCAGCTTCCCGCCCAAGCCGCAGCGCCGCCTGTCTGCCAGGGGCCCCATGCTGTTTTCACGTGACTCCACGTGATTCAGCCCCTTTAAATCGTTATAAAAAGATGAACAATTCCATCAAGACTGCTATCGCTTTTTTGCTGCTGCCCCTGGCCGCCGCTTCGCAGGCGGCCGAGCCGCCCTCGCCCATTGCTGCGGCCGAGCTGTATATCCGCACTCTGGTCAATCACGACGAGCAGGCCATCAGCCAGCTCAATGACTATCTGCGTCCGGACCGCCTGCGCTCGGGCCGCAGCGCGGACTACGCCAACGCCGCCGAACTCAAGCAAGCCGACAAGGACTTCCCGCGTGAAGTCACCGACATGGCCCTGCCCCTGTTCCCCGAGGCGCAGCGCAACGCCCTGCGTGCGCCCGTGGAAAGCCTGATGAGCACGGTGCAAAAGGCGCGCCAGCAATCGCAGTGCAAGACCGTCTCGGCCACCAAGCCCAAGCTCGACAAGCATGGCGTGCTCAATACCGATGTGAAGTTCAGCTGCCAGCTGGTCAAGACCCCCGAGACCTGGGCCGAGGGCATTCAACGCATGGTGCGCAACAAGCTCAGCCTGGATCAGGTGCAAGGCGAACTCAAGAAGCTGCAAGCTGCATACTCAGCCCCCGCCAGCTACACCTACGAGGGCGTGCTTTCCCTGGGCATGGTGCCCAAGGACAAGGACAAGGCCTGGCGTAACGACTTCGCTAGCGAAGCCTTTGACGAGATGTTCAGCGAGCTCTAAGAGAACCTGAGAACGGCAAAAGGGCCCGGGTGGGCCCTTTTGCATTTTGCCGCCGCAGGTACTGCAGCCATGCCTGCACGACAAGCTCCAAAGCGCTGGCAGACATAGCATCCACTTGTGCACATTTGCACACCCTATGTGCAGTGTTTGCTATTGCTACAGCAAATCCGCACACATACCATGAGGAACGAATTCACCAACGGAGACACCTCATGAACGCACCGACTTCCGCCAAGGTTCTGGCGCCCACGGTCAAGCTGCTCATCAACGGGCAGATGGTCGAATCCAAAACCACCCAGTGGCGCGATGTGGTCAACCCCGCGACGCAGGAAGTGCTGGCGCGCGTACCGTTCGCCACGCCCGACGAGGTCAACGCCGCCGTGGCCAATGCCAAGCAAGCGTTCAAGACCTGGAAAAAGACGCCCATCGGCGCACGCGCCCGCATCTTTCTGAAGCTGCAGCAGCTGATCCGCGAAAACATGAAGGAGCTGGCCGCCCTGCTGACGGCCGAACAGGGCAAGACCCTGCCCGACGCCGAAGGCGATGTCTTCCGCGGCCTGGAAGTCGTGGAGCACGCGGCCAGCATCGGCAATCTGCAGCTGGGCGAGCTGGCCAACAATGTGGCCAACGGTGTCGATACCTATACGCTGAACCAGCCGCTGGGCGTGTGTGCAGGCATCACGCCCTTCAACTTCCCGGCCATGATTCCGCTGTGGATGTTCCCCATGGCGATCGCTACGGGCAATACCTTCATTCTCAAGCCTTCCGAGCAGGACCCCATTGTCACCATGCGTCTGGCCGAGCTGGCACTGGAAGCCGGCGTGCCTCCTGGCGTGCTCAACGTCATCCACGGCGGCGAGGACGTAGTCAACGCCATCTGCGACCACCCCGATATCAAGGCCATCAGCTTTGTGGGCTCGACCAAGGTCGGCACCCATGTCTACAACCGCGCCAGCCTCAACGGCAAGCGCGTGCAATGCATGATGGGCGCCAAGAATCACGCCATCGTCATGCCCGACGCCAACAAGGAGCAGTCGCTCAATGCCCTGCTGGGCGCTGCCTTCGGTGCGGCCGGCCAGCGTTGCATGGCGGTCTCCGTGGCCGTTCTGGTGGGAGAGGCACGCAACTGGATTCCCGATCTGGTGGCCAAGTCCAAGACCCTCAAGGTCAATGGCGGCACCGAGCCCGGCACCGATGTCGGTCCTCTGGTGAGCTGCGCGGCCCTGTCGCGTGTCGAAGGCCTGATCGAACGCGGTCTGGCCGACGGCGCCACGCTGGAGCTGGATGGCCGTAAACCCGAGGTGGCCGCCTATGCCAAGGGCAATTTTGTCGGCCCCACCATCTTCAGCGGCGTCAAGCCCGGCATGAGCATCTACGAGCAGGAAATCTTCGGCCCCGTGCTGTGTCTGGTCGCTGCCGAGGACATCGATCAGGCCATCGAGTTCATCAACGCCAACCCCAATGGCAACGGCACAGCCATCTTCACCCAATCGGGTGCGGCCGCGCGCAAGTTCCAGGAAGAGATCGATGTGGGCCAGGTCGGCATCAATGTGCCCATCCCCGTGCCCGTGCCGCTGTTCTCGTTCACGGGCAGCCGTGCATCCAAGCTGGGCGACCTGGGCCCTTACGGCAAGCAGGTGGTCATGTTCTACACCCAGACCAAGACCATCACGGCGCGCTGGTTCGACGACAGCACCACCAGCCACGGCGTGAACACCACCATCAGCCTGAAGTAAGCCGGCCATGAAACCCGACAGTGCAGCCCTGCCTCTTGCCAGGCCCGGGCTGCGCTGTGTGGCTTTGCCGATGATGGCTGGCATGTACGTTCAAGAATTGTCACGCTCCTCCCCCCTGCGCCCAGCCGCAAACACATCTCACAGCCCCGCACGGCGGCTGGCCCGTCTGTGCGCCCTGGCAGCCGGCAGCCTGCTGATTGCCCATCTGCCTGTGGCATCGGCCCAGGACAGCGAGCCGGCCCCGCTGCACTGCCCCTCAGATCAGCCACTGTCTCTTGCCTGCCTTGAGCAACAGGCCCAGATTCTGGAACGGAGCATGCAGGTGCTCTACCTGTACCTGCAGCGCCAGCTGCCGCAGGCCAACGCCCAGGCCCTGCAAACCGAACAGGACGACTGGACGCAGGAGCGCGACCGGCGCTGCCAGCCCAATGGCTATGTCCATGAGGCTGAGGACATGGCTGCTTGCCGCATCGGCATGGCCCTGAGCCGGGTCAAGGCCTTCAAGAACCAGTGGTATCCGCTGGCAAAGAACGCACAGGGTGAAAAGCAGCCATGAACCGGGCAAACTCATATCACTTGCGCCAGCAGGCCAGCCCGGGCTGCGATGATGCGGGCATGACGATCCGCATTCAGAAATTCAGGCAACCGCGGCCTGCAACCATTGACACCAAATCGCTTGCCGCTCTTCTTATTGCAGCAAGCTTGAGCCAGCACGCCCTGGCCCAGGCCGGAGCCGACTGCGTGCCCGGCGGCACCAAGGCCCAGATCAATGCCTGTGCCATCAAGGACTTCCAGCAAGCCGACACCGACCACCAGATTCTCTATGGCGATGTGATGCGCGCGCTATCGGCCCATGAGCGCCCCGCCCTGCGCAAGGAGCAAGGCGAATGGAGCCGCCAGCGCATCACCCATTGCAAGCAGGCCACAAAGGCCTTTGAAGCGCAGCCCGACTGGCCCAGCCGCTACCACGGCTGTCTGGTGCAGCAGATCACGGCCCGCGATGCGGTGCTCAAACGCTGGCTGCACCAGGGGCCGCCGGACTAAGCTGCAAAGCCGTCAGGGGCCAGAAGACGAGTAGAACAAAAAAGGAGACATGAAATGGACTTTGAACTCAGCGAAGATCAACGCGCTTTTGCCGATACTGCCCGTGCTTTTGCGCAGGCCGAGCTGGCGCCGCATGCAGCCGAGTGGGACCGCGAGCACATCTTCCCGCGCGAGGCGATTGCCAAGGCCGGCGAGCTGGGCTTCTGCGGCCTCTATGCTCCGGAAAGCATTGGCGGTCTGGCCCTGCCACGACTCGATGCAACGCTGGTATTCGAAGAAATGGCGGCCGTCGATCCATCGACCACGGCCTTCATCACCATCCACAATATGGCGACCTGGATGCTGGGCACCTGGGCCACCGATGCCGTGCGCGCCCAGTGGGGCGAAGCCTTGACCAGCGGCAGCAAGCTGGCCAGCTACTGCCTGACCGAGCCCGGCGCAGGCTCGGATGCGGCCTCGCTCAAGACCCGGGCCGAGCTGGTCGGCAACGAGTACATCGTCAACGGCAGCAAAGCCTTCATCAGCGGCGCGGGCAGCACCGATGTGCTGGTGCTGATGGCAAGAACCGGCGATGCCGGCTCCGGGGCTTCGGGCATCTCGGCCTTTGCCGTGCCAGCCGATGCGGCCGGCGTGAGCTATGGCAAAAAGGAAGAGAAGATGGGCTGGAACAGCCAGCCCACGCGCGTCATCAGCTTCGACAATGTGCGCATTCCCGCGCACAACCTGCTGGGCCGCGAGGGCGAAGGCTTCAAGATCGCCATGAAGGGCCTGGACGGCGGCCGCATCAATATCGCCACCTGCTCGGTGGGCGCAGCCCAGGGGGCACTGACCCAGGCACAAAGCTATATGCAGGAGCGCAAGCAGTTCGGCAAGGCCATTGCGAGCTTTCAGGCCCTGCAGTTCAAGCTGGCCGATATGGCGACCGAGCTGGTCGCAGCGCGGCAGATGGTGCGCCTGGCAGCATCCAAGCTGGATGCCGGCGCGCGTGATGCATCGACCTACTGCGCCATGGCCAAGCGCTTTGCCACCGATGCCGGCTTCATGGTCTGCAACGAGGCTCTGCAGCTGCATGGCGGTTATGGCTATATCCGCGAGTACCCGCTGGAGCGCCTGATGCGCGATGCCCGCGTGCACCAGATTCTGGAAGGCACGAACGAAATCATGCGCGTCATCATTGCCAGGCGCATGCTGGAGGGCGATGCTCCGGAGGTCATTCGCTAAGCTGCTGCCATCACGCAACGCAAGGATCGTCATGCCCGCCAAGCCCATCGCCCCTGAAACCCTGCAGCTCATAGATGCCGTGCGCGATGCGCTGCAGGATTGCACAGCCGTGGAAGAGAAGACCATGTTCGGCTGCCATGTTTTCATGGTCGACGGCAAGATGTGCCTGGGCGTGGAAAACGACGAGTTGCTGGTGCGCCTGCCCCCCGCCAGTCATGCGCAGATTGCGGAGATGCCGGGCGTGCGCCCGCTGTCCTCGCGCGGACTGATGGACGGCTACTTTCTCGTCGGCCCCACGGCCTACGCCAGGCGTGAACAGTGGCAGCACTGGATCAGCGAAGCCCTGGCTTTCAACCCGTTGGCAAAGGCCACGCCAAAACGCAAGACCGGCAGCAAGGCCAGCAGCGAGACCGATAGCAAGAAGCCGGGCGGTGGAAAAAGCCCTGCCGGTCAGGGCACCAGCAGCGGGCGCAAGCGCACCAGGGCTGCCCCGAAACCGGCTGATGCCGACGCCCCCAGAAAACATCCTATTTTCGACAGCGAATAAGCACAAAGGACGGACCTCATGGCCATACGCATAGTCCAGCTAGGCAGCGAACGCGCCCCCGACGAGGGCCTGCGCATAGGTACGGTGCGCAGACCGCCGCGCGGCGTGCCCAAGGCCGAGTTCGCAAGCCGCAACTACTACGACTGCTGGTATCCCGAACTCTCGCCCGAGGTGGAGCTGATGCAGCAGGCCCTGGAGGCCATCAGGCTGCGCACAGCCGGCCAGGAGGCACAGGCCGACAAGCTCTGGAAGCAGTTTGAAAAGCAGTTCCGCAAGCAACTGGCCGAGCCCGCAGCCGATCGCACCCTGGGCCTGCTCGCAGCCTTGTCGCACAGCTCCGCCTTTTCTCTGGGCTGCTACTGCGACGACGAGGCGCATTGCCACCGCAGCATCTTGCGCAGCCTGCTCGCTGACAAGGGTGCCATTCTCAAGAATTAAGCGAAAAACCAATCAATCGCTTATGGATAAAGCGCTAGACGCTATCAATTCAATAACAGCAAGGAGACAGACATGCAAATCGCTTTTATCGGTCTGGGCAATATGGGTGCCCCCATGGCCGTCAATCTGGCCAAGGCCGGCCACAGTGTCAAAGCCTTCGACCTGAGCCAGGAGGCCATCGCCAAGGTCGTGGCCGCCGGGGCACAGGCGGCCTCCAGTGCCCAGGAAGCCGTGCAAGGCGCCGAAGCCGTCATCACCATGCTGCCCGCCAGCCAGCATGTAGAGAGCCTGTTCCTGGGCCGCGACGGCGCGGCCGGTCTGCTCGCGCACATCGCCAAGGGCACGCTGGTGATCGACAGCTCCACCATCGCCGCGGCCACCAGCCAGAAGGTGGCCAAGGCGGCCCAGGCAGCGGGCATAGACTTTATCGACGCCCCGGTCTCGGGCGGCACCGGCGGTGCCATTGCCGGCACGCTGACCTTCATGGTGGGCGGCAGCGACGCGCAGTTGGCACGCGCCCAGCCATTGCTCGAAAAAATGGGCGCCAATATCTTCCACGCGGGCGGTGTCGGCGCGGGCCAGACGGCCAAGATCTGCAACAACATGCTGCTGGGCATTCTGATGGTGGGCACCAGCGAAGCAATCGCCCTGGGCGTGGCCAACGGTCTGGACCCCAAGGTGTTGTCCGAAATCATGCGCCGCAGCTCGGGCGGCAACTGGGCCCTTGAAAAATACAACCCCTTCCCCGGCGTGCATGAGAACGCGCCGGCCAGCAAGGGCTATGCAGGCGGCTTCGGCACGGACCTGATGCTCAAGGATCTGGGCCTGGCGCAGGACAACGCCACGGCCAACCGCGCCAGCACGCCGCTGGGCGGCATGGCGCGTTCCATCTATGCGGCGCACAGCCTGTCCGGCCATGGCGGCGAAGACTTTTCCAGCATCATCAAGATGCTGCAGAAAAAGGCCTGAGACCATGGCCCTGCCCCACGCCCAACCCGGGGTTCCCGTCGAAGTGCAGCCCCACGGCACTTCGCTGGGAAACCAGAAGACCGCTGCACTCTTCAAGTCCGACACCCTGGAAGTAATCCGTCTGGTGTTGATGGCAGGCAAACGCCTGCCTGCGCATCAGGTGCCGGGCGAACTGACGATTCAATGTCTGGAGGGGCAGCTCGCCGTCATCCAGGGCGCAAGCCGCCAGACATTGAACGCGGGGCAGCTGCTGTTTCTGCCCGCCCAAACCATGCATGAGGTCGAGGCCGAACACGACTCCTCGGCCCTGATCACCATCGTGCTGCACAAGCACTAACCACCAGACCCGGTCACCGGCCAGCTGACCCCGCTCTGCTGCAGCGGGTATCACGGCAGGCCTCCGGGCTTGAAGCCTGTCAAGCTGTCAGCTCTGACTCCGCAAGTGCTGACAGCTATTCTTTCCGAAGCGGACTGCTCCTGCTGAAGACTCCTTGTCTGCCCACGCAAATCGACTCCTGCTGACGCTTTTCTCAGTGGTGCAAATCTCTGCCCTGTGTTTAAGATGGCCCCAGAGGAAGTGATCGCTGCGTTGCTCTCAAGGAGTTCTCCATGATGAAGCTGACTGGACAGAACATTCTCATCCTCGGCGCCGGCAAGATCGGCTCAACGATCGCCGACATGGCTGCCGAGCTGCATGAAGCCACCGTCACGCTGGCCGATATGCAACCCCCGCCCGGCAACGACCCGCAGATCCGCCCGCTGCAGCTGGACATCGACGACGATGCGGCGCTGACCCACGCGCTGCAGCAGCACTCGCTGGTCATCAATGCACTACCCTTCTTCTGTGCCGAGCGCGTGGCCCGGGCAGCGGCGCAGCAGGGCGTGCATTACTTCGATCTGACCGAGGATGTGGCGGCCATGCGCGCCATACAGGACATGGCGGCGCAGACGCGCTCGGTGCTGATGCCGCAGTGCGGACTGGCACCGGGCCTGATCGGCATGCTGGGCGGCCATCTGGCCCAGCAGTTCGACGAGCTGTTCGATCTGCAGCTGCGCGTGGGCGCGCTCACGCGCCATGCGACGAATGCGCTGCGCTACCACTTCACCTGGAGCGTGGACGGCGTCATCAACGAGTACTGCAAGCCCTGCAACACCATCGTCAATGGACAGCCCATGCTGGTGCCGCCGCTGGAGGGGGTCGAGCCGCTGATCCTGGACGGCGAGAACTTCGAGGCTTTCAACACCTCAGGCGGTCTGGGCACGCTGTGCGAGACGCTGCAGGGCCGGGTGCGCAACCTCAACTACAAGACCATACGCCACCCCGGCCACCGCGATGCCATGCATTTGCTGCTACACGGCCTGCGCCTGATCGAGCGACGCGATCTGCTGCGCCAGGTGCTCGAAGGCGCGGTGCCCCACAGCCGTGAAGACATGGTGGTGGTTGCCGCCATGGCCAGCGGCAAGCGCGCGGGCCGGCTGGAGCAGCTGACGCGCGGCGCCCGCATCTTCGGTGCGGCGCTGCGCGGCAGACAGCGCACGGCCATAGAGCTCACGACCTCGGCCGGCATGCTGGCCGCCGTGGAGCTGTTCGCCACGGGCCAACTGCCGCAGCAGGGCTTTGTGCGCCAGGAGCAATGCACGCTGGCCGCACTCTCGGGCACCCGCGTGGCCCCCTACTTCAACGGCCTGCTCGGCTGAGGCCTGTATCTCACACCCATCAGGAGGGAATGCCATGACCGCCATCTCCGCAACCGACTTCCAGACCGTGCTGAGCCGCTGCGGCATAGAACTGCAGGCCCTTGAGGGTAAGGACATCAGCGTGCACTCGCCCATCGACGGCACGGAACTGGCCAGTCTGGCCGCCCTGCCCGGTGCCCAGGTGCCTCAGGTCATAGACCATGCGGTGCAGGCTTTCAAGCAGTGGCGCCTGGTGCCCGCCCCGGTGCGTGGCGAGCTGGTGCGGCTCTGGGGCGAGGAGCTGCGCCGCGCCAAGGCCGATATAGGCCATGTGATTTGCTGCGAGGTCGGCAAGATAGCTCAGGAGGGCCTGGGCGAGGTGCAGGAAGGCGTGGACATCTGCGAATTCGCACTGGGCCTGTCGCGCCAGCTGCATGGCAAGACCATTGTTTCCGAGCGTCCCGGCCACCGCATCATGGAGCAATACCACCCGCTGGGGCCGGTGGCCGTCATCACGGCCTTCAACTTTCCGAGTGCCGTGTTTGCCTGGAACGCGGCGATTGCCCTGGTCTGCGGCAACCCGGTGATCTTCAAGCCCTCCGACAAGGCACCGCTATCGGGCCTCGCCACCTTCAAGGCACTGGAGCGCGCCATTGCCCGGTTTGGCGACCGGGCTCCAGCAGGTCTGGCGCAGATCGTGCTGGGCGGCGCGGCTGCCGCCGAGGCCCTGGTGGACAGCCCCCGGATTGCGCTGGTATCGGCCACGGGATCGAGCCGCATGGGCCGCGCCGTGGGTCCCAAGGTGGCGGCGCGCTTTGGCAAGCGCATTCTGGAGCTGGGCGGCAACAATGCCATGGTGGTCACGCCGGCAGCCGATCTGGATCTGGCCGTGCGCGCCATTGTCTTCAGCGCCGTGGGCACGGCCGGCCAGCGCTGCACCTCGCTGCGACGCCTGATCGTGCACCGCGATGTCAAACAGCCGCTGCTGGACAGGCTGCTGCCGGCCTATCGCAGCCTGCGCATCGGCAACCCGCTGCAGCCGGACACCCTGGTCGGCCCCTTGATCAACGAGGCATCGTTCGAGGCGCTGCAGCACTCGCTGAGTCAGGCACTGAAAGACGGCGGCCATTTGCTGACGGGCGGCCAGCGCCAGCTGGAGCAGCAGTTTCCGCAGGGCTTCTATGTGGCACCGGCGATCGTGGACATGCCGGCCCAGACCAGCATCGTTCGGCACGAGACCTTTGCCCCCCTGCTCTATGTGCTGAGCTACGACGGGCTGGAGCAGGCCATTGCGCTCAACAACGATGTGCCTCAAGGCCTGTCCTCCTGCATTTTCTCCAACGATTTGCGCGAGGTGGAAGTCTTTCTGAGCGCGGCCGGTTCGGACTGCGGCATGGCCAATGTCAACATCGGGCCCAGCGGTGCCGAGATCGGCGGCGCCTTTGGCGGTGAAAAAGAGACTGGCGGCGACCGTGAGAGCGGCTCGGACGCCTGGAAGCAATACATGCGCCGCACGACCAACACCATCAACTACTCGCGCGAGCTACCGCTGGCGCAAGGCATTCAATTCGGGTGAGGCACAGGTACCGCAGCCCTTGACTGCCAGGGAGGCCATGCAACGCGGATTCCGGGGTTAACGGACTCCATTCAAGAGTCCTGGCTGTGCGGCCTGCACCAGATTCTGCACGCTGGCCACAAAGGCTTCGAGCACGGCCGGCATGCCCCGTGGCCGCCAGGCCAGCACGGCCGGAGTGGTCACCCGGCTGCCGCGCAGCGCCGCAAAGCGCACGCCGTTCATGCCCACGGTCTGCATGCAGGCCGGCACCAGGGCCACGCCCTGACCGGCAGAGACCAGTGCCATGACGGTCAGCCACTGGCGCGCGGCATGCCGTGTATGGGGATGGATGCCGGCTTGCTGCAGACAGGCGATGACGTTGTCGTAATTGGCCGGCGCCACCTCGCGCGCAAACATCACAAAAGTGTCCTGGGCCAGTTCGCGCAGGTCGATTTCGGCACGCCGGGCCAGCGCATGGTCGCTGGGCAGGCAGCAGACAAAAGCCTCCTCGCCTATGGACAGCGTGCGTATATCGTCCTGGGGCGTGCCGATGTTGAGAAAGCCGCAGTCGATCTGCCCCCTGGCAATGGCCTGCAGCTGATCGCGCGTGGACATCTCGTGCAGGCATAGCTCGACCAGCGGGCGCTCGGCGCGAAAGGCCCGGCAGAACCCCGGCACCTGGCGGTAGACCATGGACCCCGTGATGCCTATGTCCAGCCGCCCCTGCAGCCCTTGGGCCACGCCACGCACCACCTCGGCCGCATGCTGGAGCTGAGCCAGCACCTTGCGCGCCTCATGCAAAAAGGCCTCGCCTGCAGGCGTGAGCTTCACGTTCTTGGCGTCGCGCTCCATGAGTACCGTGCCCAGTTCCTGCTCCAGCGCCTTGAGCGCCATGCTCAGCGGCGGCTGGGTGATGCACAGGCGCTGGGCGGCCCGACCGAAGTGCAGCTCCTCGGCCAGAACCACAAAATAGCGCAACAGATGAGTCTTCATAACCTGATCTTGCCATGCAGGCACGGCGGCAGGCATCGTTCCTTTCGCCAGGGACGCCGAGCAAGAGCCGCCTCGCGGCGAGGGCGTCGTCCCCCTTCCAGGGGGAAGCCGCGCAGCGGCTCAGGGGGTCATCAATATGACTTCGGCAAGCCCAGCACCTTCTCGGCGATAAAGCACATGATGAGCTGCGGGCTCACGGGTGCTAGGCGCGGAATCCAGGACTCGCGCATATAGCGCTCCACATGGAACTCCTTGGCATAGCCCATGCCGCCATGCGTGAAGATGGCGGTCTCGCAGGCCTTGGCGCAGGCTTCGGCGGCCAGGTACTTGGCTGCATTGGCCTCGGCGCCGCAGGGCAGGCCCTTGTCATAGAGGAAAGCGGCCTTCTGCACCATCAGGTGTGCGGCCTCCAGCCCCATCCAGGCCTGGGCCAGCGGGTGCTGTACGCCCTGGTTCTGGCCTATGGGCCGATCGAAGACCACGCGTTCGTTCGCGTACTGAGTGGCGCGCGCCAGGGCTGCGCGGCCCAGGCCCACGGCTTCGGCCGCGATCAGGATGCGCTCGGGGTTGAGTCCGTGCAAGATGTACGAAAAGCCCTTGCCCTCCTCGCCAATGCGGTCCTGCACCGGGATGCGCAGCCCGTCGATGAAGAGCTGGTTGGTGTCCACGCATTTGCGGCCCATCTTCTCGATCTCGGTCACGGCGATGCGGCTGCGGTCCAGGTCGGTATAGAACAGCGACAGGCCCTCGGTGCCCTTGCACTCCTCCACAGGCCTGGTGCGAGCCAGCAGCAATATCTTGTTGGCCACCTGGGCCGTGGAGATGAAGACCTTCTGCCCATGCACCACATAGACATCGCCTTCGCGCACGGCACGGGTCTGCAGCTTGAGGGTGTTGAGCCCGGCATTGGGTTCGGTCACGCCGAAGCAGGCCTTGTCCCGGCCAGCGATCAGCGGCGGCAGCCAGCGCTGTCTTTGCTCGTCCGTGCCGAAGACCACGGCCGGGTGCAAGCCGAAGATATTCATGTGCACGGCCGAGGCCCCCGACAGGCCCGCACCCGTGGCCGAGATGGTGTGCATCATCAGCGCGGCCTCGGTGATGCCAAGACCCGCGCCACCGAACTCCTCGGGCATGGCGATGCCCAGCCAGCCGGCTTCGGCCAGGGCCTGGTGGAAGTCGTGCGGAAAGCCGCCGTCCCTGTCCTTCTTCAGCCAGTAGTCGTCGTCGAAAGGCGCGCAGGCCCGCTGCACGGCTTCCCGGATCTGTTCCTGCTCGGCGCTCCATAAAAAATCCATGGCGGCTTCTCTCTATCGGTTGAATCTCAATGAAATCCACCTCAAACGCCTGTCTCACAAGCGCTATCAGCTATTGTTTTTTATCAATCAGGCCGGCGCACGCGCGCCGGGTTCTCGCCATAGGGCGGGCTGTAGATGACCAGCAGACGCACGGGTGTGTCGCTGGTGACGCGAAACACATGCATGCAGTCTTCGGGGAAAAAGCAGGTGTCGCCCGCCTGCATGGCAAAGCGCTCGGTCTGGCCCTGGCTTTGCACCTCCACCTCGGCCGTGCCGTCCAGCAGATAGCAGGCCTGCTCCATGCCGGGGTGGGCATGTGGTAGCGCACCACCGCCTTTTTCCAGCGTTCCGAGCACCACCTCCATGTGCTGGGCGCCTACATTGGCCTGGCTGACCAGGCGGCGGTTCACCGTGCCGTGGTGGTTGGCGGGGCTGTAGCCCTGTACGTCCTGCTCGCGGATCAGATAGCGGGGCATGTCTCTGCCTCTCTTTGATCGTTGGATGATGAAGCCTGCATGCAGGCACCGCTGGCCTGCAGTGCGGCGATCTGCGCCTCGCCAAGACCCGCCTCGCGCAGCACCTGCAGCGTGTGCTGGCCCAGCTGCGGCGCAGCGCTGACCTCGCGGCCCGGAGGCGTTGCACTCCACTGCGTGGGATTGGCCGTGGTGCGCAGCCGCCCCTCGCTGGGATGCTCGATCTCGCGCACAAAACCCGTAGCCGCATGGTGGGGGTCGGCCAGCAAGTCCTCGGGCGAAGCCATGGGCATATTCGGCACATCGGCCGCATCGAGCAGCGCGCGCCACTCGGCCGTGCTGCGCTCGCGCATCAGGCTCGCCACCTCGGCATAGACGGCATCGATATTCGCTGCGCGCTGGCCGTGGGTGGCAAACATGGGCTCATGCATGCGCTCGCCCTGCCCTATGGCCTGGAAAAAGCTGTGCCAGTGCTTGTCGTTGTAGATCAGCACGCAGAGATGGCCGTCGCTGGTGCGGTAGGGCTTGCGATGGCGCGTCAGCAGCCGCGCATAGCCGGCATCGCCCAGCGGTGGCTCGAAGCTCAGCCCGGCCATGTGATCGCCCAGGATGAACTGCGTCATGGCCTCGAACATGGGCACGACCACCGCCTGGCCCTGGCCGCTCTTCTCGCGCGCATACAGTGCGGCGGTAACCGCATAGACCGCATGCAGGCCCGTGACCCGGTCTCCCAGCGTCATGGGCGCATAGGACGGCTCGCCCCCGCCGTACTGCTGGGCCAGCCAGGGCACGCCGGTCGCCCCCTGTATCAGGTCGTCGTAAGCCGGCTTGGTCGCATAGGGGCCGGCCTGATCGAAGCCGCAGCAGCTCACATGGATCAGGCGCGGATGGCTCTGCTCCAGCGTCTGCCAGTCCAGTCCCAGCCGGGCCATGGCCTGGGGGCGTACATTGCTGATGAAGACATCGGCATCGACCAGAAGCTGCAGCAGCGCCTGACGCGCGGCGGCCTGCTTGAGATCGAGCACCACGGAGCGCTTGCCCTGGTTGGCCTGCAGAAAAATGGGGCCCATGCCGGGGTTGCGCATGGGGCCTACATGGCGCATGTTGTCGCCATCGGGCGATTCCACCTTGATCACATCGGCACCCAGGGCGGCCAGAATCTGCGTGGCAAACGGCCCCATGATCACCGAGGTCATGTCCACTATCCTGACACCGGCCAATGGACCAGCCGAAGTACCCGCTGATGGGCCCGCTGTGTGGCCCGCAGCCTGACGGCTATCGCTATACATGCTCGTCATCTCACTGCGCCTCGATGCCGGCCTGCTTGACCAGTTGCCCCCATTTGGCGAGCTGCTCCTTCACATAGAGCGCGAACTCGTCGGGCGTGGCCGTGGGCCAGACTTCGAAGCCGACCTGGGCCAGTTGCTCCTGCACGGCCTTGTCCTTGAGAATGAGCTGCAGCTCGCTGTTGATGCGCTCGGCAATGGCCTTGGGCATGCCGGCCGGGCCGAAGATGCCGTTCCACGAGGTGATGTCGAAGCCCGGCAGCGTCTTGCCGATGGCGGGCACATTGGGCAGCAGCTGCGACCCCTTGGCCGCCGTCACGCCCAGCGTGCGCACGCGCTCGGTCTTGAGCGTGCCCCAGGCCGAACCCAGGTCGGCCACATACATCTGGATCTGGTTGCCCATCACATCGGTCAATGCCTGCGGGCTGGACTTGTAGGGCACGCCGGTGATCTGCGTACCCGTGATGTATTTGAAGGTTTCCGAAGCCACCAGCGAGGTGCTGTTGGGCGTGCCGTAGGAGAGCTTGTCCGGATGCGACCTGGCATAGGCAATCAGCTCGGCCACGGTCTTGGCCGGCACCGAGGGATGGACCACCAGCGCGAACGGCAGCTCGCCCACGCGGGCCACGGGCGTGAAGTCCTTGACGGGGTCGTACTTGAGCCCCTTGACCAGCCAGGGATTGGCCGAATGCGAGGTGTTGGTGGTCATGAACAGCGTATAGCCGTCCGGCTTGGCCTTGACCACATGCGCGGCTGCAATCTGGGCATTGGCCCCGGCCCGGTTGTCCACCACCACGGGCTGCTTGAGTCGCTCGCCCAGCTTGTTGGCCACCACGCGCGCCACCGCATCGGTGCCGCTGCCAGCAGCAAACGGCACCACCAGCGTGATGGGGGCTGCGGGATAGCTCTCCTGAGCCAGCACCGTCCCGCCAAAGCCCATGCTCATGGTGGCTGCCAGGCCTGCGCTCGCACAGGCGCGCAGTAAGAATCGCTTGTTCATGCTTGTCTCCTTGTTCAGGCTGCGGCACCTGTATCCGGTGCCTGCACTGCATGCTGAAGCGTTCAATCATTCAAGTCCAATTGTTTAAACCGCATAAATTATTCGATTTACGAATCATTAAATCCAGCTAGACATTCCCAGCCGCTGCGCACGACGCCTCGCCTTCCCCCTCTACACGGAGAAATGAGCCGGATTCGTACCTGCGTCCACAGCCCTTATGCCCTTGAGGTGGCAGCAGCGACAGCGAGAGCAAGAGCGGCTCCGACGCCTGGCGGCAATACGTGCTCCGCATGAGCCACACCACAACTAGTCGCTCGGTCTGGTGCTGGCGCAAGGCATTCAGTTTGAGCAAATAGCTGGAGCGGATACGGCGTTGAAGCGCCGCCCAATGGCAGACTGTCGCCTTGTTTCCTCTGTATTCCTCCGACCATGGCCGAGCCTCTCAAGCACCCCGGCAGCGACATCGAGTTCCATGCCGACCCGTCTCTTTTGCTGGCGCCCTTCGACATCTATGATCGGGAAGAGTCTTTGGGGCAGGAGCTCGCAGCCTATGATCCCAACGATCCCCAGCAGTTGCTGCAGTTGCTCGATCGCTATTTCTTTCCCTGCTGTGAGCAGGCTTCATGGAGCACTGCGCATAAAGTGATGCTGACCCGGTCATTGCAAGCCGCCTTGCAAAGCCTGCAATACGACTTTGCAGCCCCACTGGAAGACAGCCACGACGACTGCTTCTACCTTCCCGCAACCTGGCAGATTCAGGCTCCTCGACAGTTCTTCCTGAACGCTTATTCGATCCTGCTGAAACGCTGGGCTGCAGAATTCGCGGCAGCGGGCTTCAGCCCCATGCCTGCCGAGAATCTGCGGCACCTGGCATGACAGCTGTCAGTCGCGCCCGGGCCTCAGTGATACGCGCCAAACACCGCTGATGAGCAACGAAACGAGGCGATAAGGCCTGATGCCCTACAGCGCTGTCACAAAACGGTGATTGAACTTGGGCCCCACTCGGGGGAGAATGCCTTATTACCGCTTTCGCTCAGGTGCTGTCATGGACCATATCCACTCCACGCCCACCCACCAAGCTCTGGATGTCGCTCCTTACGGAGCCAGGCTTCCTGCCGCTCACTCGAGCGTGCTCTTCAAGGCGGAAGATCTGGAAGTCATTCGCGTCGTGCTGCGCTCGGGCCAGTCGCTGCCGCCGCATCGCGTGCCTGGCAGCGTCAGCCTTCAATGCCTGGAAGGTCGGCTCGAAGTTCTCATCGGCCAGACCGTGCATGAACTGGGCCCCAAGCAACTCATGCATCTGCCAGCCAATATGCCCCACGCTGTGCGTGCCATGGAAGACTCGTCCGCGATTGCCACCATCGTGCTCTGTGAGGTCTGAAGAACTTCTATCGAACGGGCAAAAACTGCATGAACGGGCCGGCAAGCAATCCCTGCGCATAGCCGATGACGGAGCGCCGGTAGCGCTCGGTGGTGTAATCCGCCACCAGATCCAGCCGGCCGATGATCTTTCCCATCTCGCGCTCGAAGCTCAGATTGCGCCCCTCTTCCGCTATCTGATTCGATAACAGCAAGGGCTTTCCTCCGGGTGCTTTGCGCGAGTTGAGAATCCAGTTGGCAATTTCCAGATTGCGCGCCGCATTGAAGACATGCTGCGGGTCCAGCCCGTCGATCAGCGTGAAGCTGGTTCGCCCGCCATGCGCGGTGATCAGCATATCGGCTGCAGCATGGACGAAGGCTGCGACCCGGTCTCCGGCGAACTCGGGCTGCAAGGCCAGGGACAGCGCCGCCACGTCACGCTTGTCCTGCAGCTCATGCCAGGGCTGGCGCTCCATGACGGCAATACGCACATAGGTCATGGCCGCTTCACGGCTGGAAGCCGTCTTTTTCCATTCGGCGGGGTTGCGGCGATAGAGCTTGTCCATGATGAGAAACAGGCTCTCCAGATTCTCCTTCATGGCCAGCGTTGCCATGCGGTTGCTGTCGGACTGCAGCAGCTCGAGCGAGTGAAAGTTCTCGCCCTTCACTTCGCCGTGATTCGTGGGGGCGCTGGAACAAGCGGCCAGACCGCAAAGCACAAGCCCTGACAGCAGCCACCGCCCCATGCGCGGGCGAGCACGCAGGAAATCGCGCCTGCAGTGGCCTGCGGCGGCATGGGGCAAAGCTCGTGCTGCTGTCATGCTACAAACATAACAGCAGATGCGATGCGCTCAATCACGCTAGAGGCGCGCGATTGTTATCAATCGTGAACGACGCCCCGCCCAGGCACCGGTTTCGGCGCTATTTGCGCAGCTGCCTGAGGATCTGCTCCAGCACCTTCCATGGCTCGGTCTGGTCAGCCATCGCCACGGGCACGCGCAGCTTGCTGCTGGTTGCCTGCTGCGGCGAAAACAGCAGGCCCGGAGCCAGCAGCAGATTGCTCAGCGCCGCCTGACGCGCCAGAACCTCGGTGTCCACGCCGCAATCGACCCAGGCAAAAGTGCCGGCCACGGGTTCGTACTCCGCATGGCAGCCCAGCGCTTCGAGCTTGCGCAGGCAGCGCCCGCGCGCGCGGTCCACGCGCTCACGCAGCCGGTCCACATGCTTGCGAAAGGAACCGTCGGCCAGAATATGGTGCACGATCTGCTCCGCCGGCAGCGACGAAGTCAGCCCCGCCAGCAGCTTCATGTCGGTCAGGCGGTGCACATACTCGGGTTTGGCCGCGATATAGCCCACGCGCAGGCCGCCCGACAAGGTCTTGGAATAGCCCCCCACCAGAATCACGCGCTGCAATCTGTCCATGGCCGCCAGCCTCAGCGGCATGGCGCCCAGGAATTCGGCATAGGTGTCGTCCTCGACCAGCAGGAAATCATGGCGCTCGGCAATGCGCAGCACCTCGTGGGCCACGCCGGCAGACAGGCTCAGTCCCGTGGGATTGTGTACCGCCGTGTTGAGGATGAAGAGCTTGGGCTTGTGGCTCTGGGCCAGCGATGCCAGGGCCGCCACATCGGGCCCGCCGGGCAGGCGCGGCACGCCGACGACATTCACGCCCATGTATTTGAGCCGCCCGAAGATCAGGAACCAGGCCGGGTCTTCGACCAGCACGGTATCGCCGGGCTTGAGAAAACAGCGCACCACCAGGTCCAGACCATGGGTCACGCCGCCCACCGTCATGAGGTTGGCCTCGGGATGAGCCGGCACCTCCTGGGCCTGCAGATTCGAGGCGATCTGCTGGCGCAATGGCAGAAAGCCCTGTGGATGGCCATAGCTGAGAAAGCTCTGCTCGGCCCGCGCATTGTTACGGGTGATGGCGCGCATGGCGCCCGTGATCAGGCCCTGGTCCATCCAGCTCGAAGGCAGGCAGCCTGCGCCCCCGGTGCCCGCGCTGTCGTCGCGAAAAATGCCGCGCAGCAGATAAGCGGTGTCGAAGTCCGCCGGCTGTGCCGAGGCGGCAGCCACGGCGGCAGGCTCCATCACGCGGCGCTGGGCAGCCACATAAAAACCGCTGCCGCGCCGCGATTGCACCAGGCCCTGGGCAGCCAGCTTGTCGTAGGCCTGGACCACGGTGTCTCGGCTGACACCTGCGCTTTCCGCCAACGCCCGCACCGAAGGCAGGCGCACGCCCACACGCAGGCCGTGGTTGCGGATCAGCCCGCCGAAATGCTCGACCAACTGCTCCACCAGGCCTGCTGCACTGGAGCGCATGGGCTGCCAGCCCAGGGATGCCGTAGCGGCCACAGGCAAGGCTGCCGGGGTCGCTGCCCTGCCGTCGATATGAGCATCCAGCATGAAGTGCTTCCTCAAAGTGTCAGGTCAATTAGAGCAGGCCAGCTCATCAACTGGCCCGCAAAAGTGTACTGATAGTGTACTGACTACAGATCTTAGTATAGAGGCACAACGCTTATGCAGCCCCAAGGTTCACCATGCCATTTCTGCCTGAATCCTCAGCCTTCATCCTGCCACTGGCCATGTTTGCCTTTGTCAGCTCCGTGACGCCCGGCCCCAACAATGTGATGCTGACGGCCTCGGGGGCCACTTTCGGCTATCGCCGCAGCGTGCCGCATATGCTGGGTATCTGTCTGGGCGTGGTCATCATGGTGCTGCTGATCGGCGCGGGCCTGGGCAAGCTGTTCGAGGCCGAGCCACGCATCTACACCCTGCTCAAATATGTGGGCGCGGCCTATCTGATCTGGCTGGCATGGAAAATCGCCCGTGCCGGCGGCGTGGACCAGGGTCAGTCGGGCAGCCGACCGTTCAGTTTCTGGCAGGCCGCTGCCTTCCAGTGGGTCAACCCCAAGGCCTGGATCATGGCCGTGGGCGTGGTCGCGACTTACACACCGCGCGAAGGCTTTTTCGTCAATCTGATGTTGTCGGCCCTTGTTCTGGGCCTGGTCAACTATCCCAGCATCAGCGTCTGGACCCTGTTCGGCAGCACCGTGGGGCGCGCACTGCGCACTCCACAGGCACTGCGCATGTTCAACGGCGTGATGGCCGGTCTGCTGCTGCTGTCGCTGGTGCCCATTTTTGCCGAGCATGTCTAAACTCGGTCCATGCAATATGACATACGCCAACTGACCGAGTCCGACCTTTGCAGTTATCGCGCCCTGCGCCTGCAAGCCCTGACAGAATGCCCCACCGCCTTCGGTGCCACACCTGCCAGCGAACAGGCACTCGGTGATGCGCAGATACTGAATCGTTTCGGCAGCACGCCAGGTCAAGCCATGTGGGGAGGCTTTGACGCAGACGGCAGACTCTGCGCCACCCTGGGCATGTATCGCGAGCAAGGAGAAAAGACTGCGCACAAGGGCAATCTCTTTGCCATGTACGTGGCTGCGCCGGCCCGAGGCCAAGGCCTGGCCCGCCGCCTGCTGGAGACGGCTGTTGAGCACGGCAGAGCGCTGAACTTGCGACAGCTGATGCTGGGCTGCAATGCCGGCAACGGCAACGCACTACGCTTGTATGAGCAAGCAGGTTTTAGCGAATATGGGCTGGAGCCTGCGGCCCTGTATGTGGACGGCGAGTATTTCGACGAGGTGCTGATGGTGATGAAGCTGGACTAATCCGCATCGCACCGGCCCGTTCCAGCCGGCAGGCTTGAACAAGCGGCTTGGCTCAGCGCGCCTGCATCGCAATGATCTGCTGCGCCAGACCGGCGATGGCCTCGTCCGAAAGCTGGTCTGTCTCCAGAACCTGGCGCCGAGGCCATTGCTCGAAGTGATTCGACTGGGAGCGCTCGTAGTGCGGGTCATAGTGCCTCAGCATCAGCTCTTCGAACAGCGAATGCAGCTCCCCGGCCCGCGCCCATTGCTGCCAGCGGCCCACGGTCTCCTTGCCCTGCAGCTCCTTGAGCCAGCCCAGCTTGGTGGCCAGCACTTCGGGATCGTCCCCCAGGTAGGCATAGTCGCGCAGCAGATAGGAAAGACGTGCGGCGGTCGTCGCACGCACCTCGATGACCGGAGCCTTGTGCAGATGCTGCACCAGCACCAGCGGCAGGCCGACGCGGCCGATCTTTGCGCTCTCACCCTCCAGATAGACGGGACGCGAGAGATCGAAGGTCTCAAGCTGCTCGGCAATCAGGGTCTCGAAACGCTTCTGGCTGGGCTGCTCGATGCCGGGCAGACCGCCCAGCAAGGAGCCCTTGTGGCTGGCATAGCCCTCCAGGTCCAGCACCTGCTCGCCGCTTTGGGCCAGCGCATGCAGCACACGGGTCTTGGCCGAGCCGGTGGCGCCGCAGAGCACGCGCATCTGCAGCTTAGGCACCAGGCTTTCAAGCTGCGCAATCACATGGCCGCGAAACGCCTTGTAGCCGCCGGCCAGCTGCTGGGCATCCCAGCCGACCAGACGCAGCCAGGTCACCATGGAGCCGCTGCGCAGGCCACCGCGCCAGCAATAGACCAGGGGCTTCCAGTTGGCAGGCTTGTCGGCAAAGGTTTCGCGCAGATGGCGTGCCAGATTCGCCGACACATAGGCCGCCCCCAGACGCTTGGCCTCAAAAGGGCTGACCTGCTTGTAGATGGTGCCGATCTCGGCACGCTCGGCATTGCTCAGTACCGGACAGTTGATGGAGCCGGGGATATGGTCCTGCTCAAACTCGGCGGGCGAGCGGGCATCGATCAGGGCATCAAACTGGTGACGTTCGGGAACGCGAACGGGCTGGCGGTGGGACACGGCGGACTATCCATGGCTGCGCCTGACGGCCTGCATGGCTGCCGGGCAATGGCGTGTGGTCGGGCGCAAAGCGGGAATCGCGACAATGCAGCGATTCGACCTGAGGCTCGGCAACATGAAAAACCTGCAGTCTCATCTCAAGATGAAGACCGGCAGGCCACGAAGCAAGGGCGTGGATCGAGCCTCGATACGCACAACGGCTGCGGCAAGATTTTCCGCAACAGTCATTCCCTGTATAGGGGGTATTTTCGCAGATATGCGGGGCTGCTTCAGCCACGGCCCCAAAACTGCACAGGGCGCAGCTGCTTGCACAACTGCGCCCTGTGTGAGGTCAAGTCAAGCTCCAGCACTTGTGCGTCAAGTGCCTAGAGCTATCAAAATGATCAGGCTTGGTTATCCTGGCGCGCAAAGTATTCGCGCGTGAGCTGCACGATCACGGGTGAGAGCAGCAGCAGCGAGATCAGATTGGGAATCGCCATCAGCGCGTTCAGCGTATCGGCGACCAGCCAGGCAAAGTCCAGCGTGGCCACGGCACCCACAAAGGCGCTGATGGTCCAGAGGATGCGGAAGGGCTTTTCACAGATGGTGCCGACCAGATAGGTCCAGCATTTTTCACCGTAATAGGCCCAGCCCAGAATCGTGGTGAAGGCAAATACCGACAGCGAAACGGCCAGCACATATTTGCCCACACCGGGCATGGCGGCCTCGAAGCTCTGGGTGGACAGCACGGCCCCGGTAGCGCCGGAATTCCAGACGCCGCTGACCACGATGGCCAGCCCGGTCATGGTGCAGACGATGATGGTGTCGATGAAGGTACCCATCATGCCTACCAGCCCCGAGAAAACGGGGTCACGCGTGGCACCAGCAGCCTGGGCGATGCCGGCCGTGCCCAGGCCCGCTTCGTTGGAAAAAATGCCGCGCGCCACGCCCATGCGGATGGCCATCAGCACCGTCGAGCCCAGAAAGCCGCCCGTGGCCGCCGTGGGGCTGAAGGCCTGCTCGAAGATCAGTGCAAACGCAGCCGGAATGCGGTCGAAGTACACGCCCAGCACATAGAGCACGCAGATCACATAGGCCACGCACATGGCAGGCACCAGCTTTTCGGCCACCGCGCCGATGCGGGTGATGCCTCCCAGCACCACGGCACCGGTAAGCACGGCCAGGCCCAGGCCTGTGATCCAGCTCTCCAGACCGAAAGCCGTGTGCATGGCCGATGCAATACCGTTGGACTGCACCATGGAGCCGATGCCGAAACCGGCCAGACCGCCAAAGATGGCAAACAGCGTACCCAGCCATTTCCATTTGCTGCCCAGACCGTTTTTGATGGCGTACATCGGGCCGCCCACCCACTGGCCGTGGTCGTTTTTCTCACGGTACTTCACCGCCAGCACCACCTCGCCATACTTGGTAGCCATGCCCAGCAGCGCCGTCATCCACATCCAGAACAGTGCGCCCGGGCCGCCCACGGCAATGGCCGTGGCCACGCCGGCAATATTGCCCGTGCCCACGGTGGCGGACAGTGCCGTCATCAGCGCTGCATAGGGAGTGATGTCGCCATCGGCCTTGTCGCCGGGACGGCGGCTGCGCCAGATCATGCGGAAGCCGCGCACGATGTTGCGCAGCGGCATGAAGCCCAGGCGGACCTGCAGATAAAAACCCGTGCCGAGAATCAGCACGATCATGGGAACGCCCCAGACAATATCGTTGAGGGCTTTGAAGAGTTGGGTTAACCAGTCCATTGAGTGTCGTCTGCCGCAGCCAGCTTTCGCCTGCGGTCCATTGAATGGCAACAGTCCCGGAACATGTCTTTCACCCATGAGCGGCGAGTGCGGCAACCGCAAGAGGCCCGTGTGAGGCCCACGCACAGCGCACTATTCCTGTTTGCCGGTTGGCAAAGCGCCCTACTTTAATCCAGTCTGCGATCGCTTTTGGGCTGCCGCGACCTATGACTCGCACAAGTGCGAAAAATCACGGCCAGTGTCTTCACGGCACTCACTTGCGCGGGCGCAGCAGCATTTCATCGCCGCTCATCTGCACATCGAAGAAGCGCAGAAAGTTCTGGCCCAGCAAGGCGTCGTCGCTATCGTCGCCCGTATAGCCCGTGCCCACGCGCACGTCGCGCACACGCAGGCTGGCGATACGGACCTCGTCGGCGGTGACGATGCGGCCGTCACGTTCGCCGTTGGCCGTGCGAAAACGCACTTTCTCGCCCCCCTCCAGGCCGGCACGCTCGGCCAGCGCATCGGTCACGCTGACCGAGGTGGCACCGGTATCGACCATAAAGGTGACGGGCTGATCGTTGACATAGCCCTTGACACGGAAATGCCCGTCCATGCCGCGCTCTATGCGCACCGTGCCGTCGGCCATGACCTTGGCCTGGGCCGGCTTGAGGAAATGCTGCATGGCCAGATACATCGCAGCCATGACCACCAGCCAGAACAGCAGAAACAGCATGGTGCTGCGCCGTGCCACGGATTGCGGGGAAGGCTCGGACTCTGGCGAGGACTGGGGCGGCGGCGTGACATTCAGGCGCATGGGCAGGCAAACAAGCTGAGGACAATGCAGCCATTTTGCCAAGACCGGCGCCAAGGTCATACCCGGCCATTACGGCGCCAGCGCCGCTACCGCGCTTACATTGAAGCTTGTTTGCAAATCTACCGGCCTGCAAGGTCGCCCAATATGAACACATCCAAGCTGCCCGCCCTGGTGCTGCACTATATTTTCGATCCTCTGTGCGGCTGGTGCTATGCCGCTGCCCCGCTGGTCAAGGCCGCGCGCGAGGTGCCCGGCATCGAGGTTCAATGGCATGCTGGCGGTATGCTGACCGGAGCCCACACGCGCACCATCACCGCGGACTGGCGTGACAAAGTCATGCCCAGCGACCAGCGCATTGCAGAGATGACGGGCCAGCCTTTTGGCGATGCCTATCTCAACGGTCTGCTCAATGACATTGGCGCGCCGCTGGACTCCGAGCCCCCGACCACGGCCCTGCTGGCCGCCGAAGCGCTGGCAGGCAAGGGCCTGGAGATGCTGGCTGCCGAGCAAAAAGCCCATTACGTGGAAGGCCGCCGCATCAGCGAGCCCGCCGTGCTGCGCGAACTGGCAGCCGGCATCGGCCTGGACAGCACGGCCTATGACGTGGCCTACGCCGAGCAAAGCGGCGCGGCCACGCAAAAGCATATTGCCGAAAGCCGCGAATGGCTGGGCATGGTGCAGGGCCAGGGCTTCCCCACCCTGGCGCTGGAGTTCGACCACCCCGAGCAGGCTGGCCAGCGCGCCGTGCAGCGCATCGAGATCGGCGAATGGCTGGGCGATGTCGACGGCTGGAAGCAGCAGCTGGCCGCCTGGGCCGAGCAGATTGCCGAGCTCAACCAGCAGCAGGCCGGCAACACCGACACCAGTGGCGACCCCAGTTGCGGCCCCGACGGCTGCGAGCTGCCAGCGCGCTGAGCGGTACAGCCTGCGCGGCAGATACTCTTTTATTCATAGCTCACAGCGCTTTGTATTTAAAGAGTTCAGGCATTATTCAATCTTAATTCCTTATTCATCAAGCGCAAGAAGCTATCTTTTTTAATCCATCTGCCGACGGCTCCACACCCTGTCGCTATTGCCTTCGCTACTGCGGCAGGGCATAGGCGATCACATAGTCACCGCGCTTGGGCGACTGGCGTGCGCCACCGGCGGTGATCACCACATACTGCCTGCCGGTTCTGGGCGAGACATAGCTCATCGGCCCGCCCTGGCTGCCCACGGGCAGGCGTGAGCGCCAGATCTCCTTGCCGTTGGCGCTGTCGAAGGCGCGCAGATAGAAGTCCTGCGTGCCCGCGAAGAACACCAGCCCCGACTTGGTGACCATGGACGGCCCCAGCGTGGGCATGCCGATGGGAATGGTCAGCCACATGGGAATGCCTAGAGGACCGGTGTCACGCACAGTGCCCACGGGTACCTGCCATTTGATCTGCCGCGATTTCAGATCCACGGCCGTCATGGTGCCAAAGGGCGGCTTCTGGCAGGGAATGCCCAGCGGCGACAGAAAGCGCTGGCGCATGGCGCCGAACGGCGTGCCCTCCTGGGGCACGGCCCCCATCTCGATGCCGCTGGCGCCCGGCTTCATATCAGCGCGCGCAATCATGTAGTTCGCCAGACCCAGGCGCATATCGTTGACGAACATGGTCTGACTGATCGGGTCTATGGAGACACTGCCCCAGTTCATGCCGCCCAGCGAGCCCGGAAACTGCAGCGTCGGCCCCATTCCCGGCGGCGTGAACACGCCCTGATGATCCATGTCCTTGAAGGCAATGCGGCACAGCAGCTGATCGAAAGGCGTGGCCCCCCACATATCGGACTCCTTGAGGGTCTGGTTGCCGATATTGGGCATGCCCGTGGAATGCGGCTGGGTCGGCGCATAGCGCTCACCGGGCACATGGCCTTGCGGCACGGGCAGCTCCTGCACCTCTGCCAGAGGCTCGCCGGTCTCGCGGTTGAGCATGAAGATCATGCCCTGCTTGGTCACCTGCAGCAGCGCGGGGTCCACCCCGCCCTGGGCATTGCTCACATCGACCAGAGCGGGCTGGGACGGAATGTCGAAGTCCCACAGATCGTGGTGCACAGTCTGGTAGAGCCAGCGCGGCTTGCCGGTCCTGATATCCATGGCCACGATGGCGGAGCTGTTCTTCTCCATCTCCGGCGTGCGCTGGGCCGCATAGAAGTCCGGCGTCGCATTGCCCGTGCCCAGATAGGCCAGCCCCAGTCTGGCGTCATAGGACATGCCGCCCCAGACATTGGGCGAGTTGCGCGTATAGGTCTGCCCCTGGGGCGGCTGTCCGGTGATGTCGGCATTGCCCGGGTCCCAGGCCCAGACCAGCCTGCCGCTGTGCACATCAAAGGCGCGCACCACGCCCGAGGGCTCGTCGGTCGAGAAATTGTCGGCCACGCGGCCGCCCACGATCACCAGGTTCTCGGCCACCAGCGGCGCCGAGGTCTGCTGATACCAGCCCTGCTTGACCTCGCCCATGCCTTCGGTCAGATCCAGCACACCGTCCTTGCCGAAGTCGGTGCATGGCTTGCCGGAGTCGGGGTCCAGCGCGATCAGGCGCGCATCGATGGTGGGCAGGAACAGACGACGCCTGCAGCCTGGCACAGCATCTCTGGGCTTGCCGAGTGCGCCCGAGGCCTTGATTGCGGCCTCATTGCCATCGAAGTAACCCAGGCCTCGGCAGCGCTGCCAGTTGGGTGACCTGGCTTCGGGGTCGAATTTCCACTTCTCCTCGCCCGTGTCCACATCCAGCGCCAGCACCTTGCCGTAGGCCGTGCAGACATACAGGCGGTCACCGATCTGCTGCGGCGTGTTCTGGTCTTCGGCACCCGAGCCAGTGCTCTGCGGCACATCGCCGGTGCGCGCCGTCCAGGCCACGGCCAGCTTGTCGACATTGTCCCGGCTGATCTGCTCGACAGCCGCAAAGCGCTGTCCTGCGGGGCCCTGCCCCCAGTCCGTCCAGTCCGAGGCCTTGATCTCCATGGAGCCTACCGAAGGCACTTCGGTGACCTCGGGGGCAATCACGCCCTTGGGTGAGAAGGCACTGACGGCCGTCGCGACTATGCCCAGGCCCAGCACCACCACCGACACTGCGGCTCCCAGGCGTCCGTAGTCGTTCATGACCAGCTTGCCCGCCTCAAGCTGTGCATAGCCCAGGGCCACCAGCAGGCCCAGCACGGCAAACACCATCAGGCGCGACACCAGCGGCCAGAACTCCCAGCCCGCATCCCACCAGGCCCAGACCATGCTCAGCACAAAGGCCAGCGCATAGAGATGGGCGCCAGCCCTGCGCCGCGCCAGCAGCAGTGTGGCCGACGCCAGCATCGCCAACCCCATCAGCACAAAGTACCAGCTGCCTCCCTTGCCGAGCAGAATGCCGCCGCCTATGGTCAGGTACAGACCCATGAGCAGCATCAGCAACGCCACTGCAAGCCAGTACCAGCGCCCGTCATTGGATGAAGGAGCCATAGCCTCACCTGAAATTAATTGCCATTTGTGTATTGCACGCCTTAACGCCGATACACATCGACATACTTTCGAGGCTTTGCACGCCAGCCTCAGGACTACAAGCCCCAGGTAAGAAGGCATAAAAAAACCGCACCGTGGAGACGGTGCGGCCGCTGAGATGACAGTGCCGGCAGATCTTCAAAGCTGCCAGGCAGGCGGCGCAGCTCAGTCCATCATCGAGATCACCACATCCCCGAAGCCCGAGCAGGACACCTGGGTCGCACCGTCCATCAGGCGGGCGAAGTCATAGGTCACATGCTTGCTCTGGATGGCTTTTTCCAGCGACTCGACGATCAGATCCGCAGCCTCGCGCCAGCCCATGTGGCGCAGCATCATCTCGGCGCACAGAATCATGGAGCCGGGGTTCACATAATCCTTGCCCGCATAGCGCGGCGCCGTGCCGTGGGTGGCTTCGAAGCAGGCAATGCTCTCCGACAGATTGGCACCGGGAGCAATGCCGATCCCGCCCACCTGCGCGGCCAGCGCATCCGAGATGTAGTCGCCGTTGAGGTTGAGCGTGGCCACCACCGAATATTCGGCCGGACGCATCAGAATCTGCTGCAAAAAGGCATCAGTGATCGAGTCCTTGATGATGATGTCCTTGCCCGTCTTCGGGTGCTTGATCCGGCACCAGGGGCCGCCGTCGATCAGCTCGGCACCGAACTCGCGCTGCGCCAGGGCATAGCCCCAGTCACGGAAAGCGCCTTCCGTGTACTTCATGATGTTGCCCTTGTGAACCAGGGTCACACTGGGCTTGTTGTTGTCGATGGCGTACTGGATGGCCTTGCGCACCAGGCGCTCCGTGCCCTCGCGCGAGACGGGCTTGATGCCGATGCCCGAGGTTTCGGGAAAGCGGATCTTGTTGGCTCCCATTTCCTTGGCCAGGAAGTCGATGAGCTTTTTCGCCTTCTCGCTGCCGGCCGCGTATTCGATGCCCGCGTAGATGTCCTCCGAGTTCTCGCGGAAGATCACCATATTCGTCTTTTCGGGCTCCTTGAGCGGCGAAGGCACGCCCTTGAAGTACTGCACGGGGCGCAGGCAGACATACAGATCCAGTTCCTGGCGCAACGCCACGTTCAGCGAGCGGATACCGCCGCCCACGGGCGTGGTCAGCGGGCCCTTGATGGACACGGCATAGTCGCGCACAGCGGCGACGGTTTCCTCGGGCAGCCAGACATCGGGGCCGTAGACGCGCGTGGCCTTCTCGCCCGCATACACCTCCATCCAGGCAATCTTGCGCTGGCTGCCGTAGACCTTGGCAACGGCAGCGTCAGCCACCTTGCGCATCACCGGCGTCACATCGACACCGACACCATCGCCCTCGATGAAGGGGATGATGGGTTGGCTCGGAACATTCAGTGTCTTGTCCGCGTTGACGCTGATCTTCTCCCCCTGCGGCGGAACCTGGATGTGCTGGGACGTGCTCATGTTGTGGAATCTCCTAGTCTTGAATATTGCGCGGCGGCGCACCTTTTTGGTGCTATTTTGTTGCCCCCGATTTTGGCACCTTGCTCTAAGCAAATTTTAAGAAATACAGCATAAAAACCTGTCAACGGCGGCACAGAGCTGCTGTTGAGAGGGTGTGAGGGTCAGATGGGCTGCTCCTCACTTCAATCTGAAACCTGGCATTGCCGCATCTCTAGGAAATTGGCAACTATGAAAAAACTACTCGCTGTCCTGATTGCTGGTTCGTTCGCTGCTGGCGCTTTTGCTCAAGCCGCCGCGCCGGCGCAGCCTGCCACACCTTCCGCAGCAGCAGCGGCGCCCACCGTCAAGCATATGAAGGCAAAACCTGCCAAAAAGCATCATATGCAGCACAGCAGCAAAAAGATGCAAAAGCCAGCCTGATCGCGCGCTGAAAACCGGTCTGACGATACCGGCACTCCAAGCCTCTGCACGCCGGATCTGACTCACACCCAAGCCTGCCGGACGGAAAGTTCTGCAGGCTTTGCATTTTGCAGACCGGCTCCGGCCGCCTATTTGCGACAGCGATTTGCACCGCAACCCACGCGGATTGCTATAGGCTTGTGACTTCCGACTTCCTGTTTGGCATGCAAGGCTCATGAAGAACCTCCCCACCAAGACAATCCCCAAATCCGGCTGGCGCGCCCCGCTGCTGGCCCTGGCCTGCACCGCCCTGCTGGGCCTGTTCGGCAACCCGGCCATGGCCCGCGAAGAAGGTCAGCCGCAGACGAATCTGCGCCGCATCGATCTGACGGCCGGCATGTACCGCATCGACACCCAACTGGCCATCACGCCGCAGCAGCGCGAGATCGGTCTCATGTTCCGCAAGGAGATGCCGCAGCAGGAAGGCATGCTCTTTGTCTTCGAAGTACCCGGCGTGCAGTGCTTCTGGATGCGCAACACCATCCTGCCGCTGACGGCGGCCTTTGTGGCCGATGACGGCACCATCGTCAATCTGGCCGACATGAAACCCATGAGCGAGGACTCCCACTGTTCGGCCAAGCCCGTGCGCTATGTGCTGGAGATGAACCAGGGCTGGTTTGCCAAGCGCGGCATCAAGGCCGGCACCAAACTGGGTGGCGCGCCCTTCAATCGCTAAACACCGCCAGAATCAGCATCCTTCATGCTCTACCAGCCGCGGTTTCCACAGGCACTGAGCGATATCGCCGTTGCATTGCTGCGGAGATTGGAAAAATCGCAAGCGCTTGAGTCCTACCCCGGCTTCACGGTAAGGATCAATGGCGAATTGCTGCATGCACCCTACCGCGTCTACTATGACGAACGTGAGCTGCAGCAATGCATTCAAAAAAGCAGCGGCCCCACACATCAACTGGCCCTGTGCCTGGGCAGCCGCCACGCCAACGGGCATGTGCGCGAAATCTGTCTGCGCCAGTTGCTGGCGCATGACTGCGACTGGGTGCGGCCGTTTGTGGTCCGCGCGGCTGGCGAGTATGTACTGGAAATTGCCGAGCATCTGACAGCCCAGACCCATAGGCTATCGCCACACAGCTACGGGCGTTTTGCTGCCGAAAACCCCGATTTTGTAACTACCTGCAAGCAGCAGGCCGCCAGTTACTGGGACTGCTACCACCGCCAACGCTATCCGCTGCTGCACCAGCATCCCGGCATACGATTTGTGCGCTGGGTTGACGAGGCACGGCAATCACTGCCCCACGCGGATTGATGCCACTTTACTCAGAGCGCGCGGTTCATGCCGATAGCGGTTGCGCGCTGCCGGTGGGAGCACGCTCTTGAGCATTCGGTAATCGCAGGCCCCAAAGTACTGAAAGTTGCGCCGACCTTCGCGCAGCGTCATATGGTTGGGGCCGGAGTATTCATCCGGGCAGTCCACATCCCAGCCACTGTCTTCCCAGAAGCAGACGCTGCAGATGCTGTACTCACCACGCTCATCCAGCGAGAAATAGTCGCAGCAAGGACACTGATACAGCGGCATGGAGCGCCTTTCATAAATTCGGATCAAATCAAGCTACAGCGCTTATACATCAGGCACAGGAAGCTTCCATTTATATAGCAACTACTGAGACCGGACACAAAAAAGCCGGCGACCTTTTCAGGTCCACCGGCTTTTTATGGAGCACTGCCTGCACGCAGGCGGGGCAACCCGCGCTGCGAGGCAAGCTGGCTTACACCGACGCGATGGCGGCGTTGAAGGTGGCGCTGGGGCGCATCACGGCGTCCAGCTTGGCCACGTCGGGCATGTAGTAGCCGCCAATATCGGCAGCCTTGCCTTGCACTTCCTTCATCTCGGCCACGATCTTGGCTTCGTTCTCGGTCAGGCTCTTGGCCAGAGGTGCGAACTTGGCCGCCAGTGCTGCATCTTCGGTCTGAGCAGCCAGAGCCTGGGCCCAGTACAGAGCGATATAGAACTGCGAACCACGGTTGTCCAGCTCGCCGGTGCGGCGCGAAGGCGACTTGTCTTCGTCCAGCAGCTTGCCGGTGGCTTCGTCCAGAGTCTTGGCCAACAGCTTGGCGCGGGCATTGTTTTCCTTGATGCCCAGGTCTTCAAACGAGACGGCCAGAGCCAGGAATTCACCCAGCGAGTCCCAGCGCAGGTGGTTTTCTTCCACCAGTTGCTGCACATGCTTGGGAGCGGAACCGCCAGCACCGGTTTCGTACATGCCGCCACCGGCCATCAGAGGCACGATGGACAGCATCTTGGCCGAGGTGCCCAGTTCCAGAATCGGGAACAGGTCGGTCAGATAGTCACGCAGAATGTTGCCGGTCACCGAGATGGTGTCCAGACCGCGGGCCACGCGCTCCAGCGTGTAGCGCATGGCGCGCACTTGCGAGAGGATGTGGATTTCCAGGCCGTTGGTGTCGTATTCCTTCAAGTAGGTCTGCACCTTCTTGATCAGCTCGGCTTCGTGCGGACGATAGGGGTCCAGCCAGAACACGGCAGGCATGCCGGAGTTGCGGGCACGGGTCACAGCCAGCTTCACCCAGTCACGGATAGGAGCATCCTTGACCTGGCACATGCGCCAGATGTCGCCAGCTTCCACGTTCTGGCTCAGCAGCACTTCGCCGGTGGCGATGTCCACGATGTTGGCCACGCCGTCTTCGGCGATCTCAAACGTCTTGTCGTGCGAGCCGTACTCTTCGGCCTTTTGCGCCATCAGACCCACGTTGGGCACGGTGCCCATGGTCTTGGGGTCGAAGTTGCCGTGCCACTTGCAGAAGTTGATCACTTCCTGGTAGATACGGGCAAAGGTGGACTCAGGCATCACGGCCTTGCAGTCGTAAGGCTTGCCGTCAGCGGCCCACATCTTGCCGCCCACGCGGATCATGGCGGGCATGGAAGCATCCACGATCACGTCGTTGGGCGAATGGAAGTTGGTGATGCCCTTGGCGGAATCGACCATGGCCAGACGCGGACGGTGCTCCTGGCACTTGTGCAGGTCACGGATGATTTCTTCGCGCTGCGAAGCAGGCAGGGTCTCGATCTTCTCGTACAGATTGGCCATGCCGTTGTTCACGTTCACGCCCAGCTGATCGAACAGCTTGCCGTGCTTTTCGAAGGCTTCCTTGTAGAAGATCTTCACGCAGTGACCGAACACGATGGGGTGGGATACCTTCATCATGGTGGCCTTCACGTGCAGCGAGAACAGGATGCCCGACTCGCGGCAGTCTTCGATTTCCTTTTCATAGAAGGCGCACAAGGCCTTCTTGCTCATGAACATGGAATCGATCACTTCTGCCGCCTGCAGCTTGACCTTGTCCTTGAGAACGATGCTGTTGCCGGACTTGGTCTCCAGCACCATCTTCACTTCGCGGGCCTTGTCCAGCGTCATGGACTTTTCGCCGTGGTAGAAGTCGCCCTCTTCCATGTGCGACACATGTGTTTGCGACCACTGCTTCCACTCACCCATGGAATGGGGGTGCTTCTTGGCATAGTTCTTGACCGCAGCAGGCGCGCGGCGATCCGAGTTGCCTTCGCGCAGCACGGGGTTCACGGCAGAGCCGATGCACTTGTTGTAGCGTGCCTTGATGTCCTTTTCGGCATCGGTCGTGGCGGTTTCAGGATAGTCGGGGATGGCGTAGCCCTTGCCCTGCAATTCCTTGATCGCTTCTTGCAGCTGGCCCACGGATGCGGAGATATTGGGCAGCTTGATGATGTTGGCTTCAGGCGTCAGCGTCAGCTTGCCCAGTTCAGCCAGGTTGTTCGGAGCGCGTTGGGCTTCGGTCAAAAAGTCGGGGAACTCGCCCAAGATGCGGCCTGCCAGCGAGATATCGCTGGTCTCCACATTGATGCCGGCCGGTGCTGCGAAAGCACGGATCACGGGCAGGAATGCGCTGGTAGCCAGGCGGGGAGCCTCGTCAGTCAAGGTGTAGATGATGGTGGGTTGCTGCGTACTCATCTCTTGTCTCAGGTTGTGAAAAAAGGGGGAAAGGTGCCTTGGGCCTGCATCCCGGGCTTGCGCAATGGGGCCTGACACAGCGGGACGACACTTTCTTGATGCAATGCGTTCCCACAATACAAAATTCTACGCGCAACCGGGCCGATTTTTTCAAGTCTTGTACAAGACTCAAGGATTTAGCTCAACTTTCAAAAGGCGTTTTCATTGGGAAACAGGCTTTTTTTCCCGGTTTTCTGCCATGTAAAAAGTCGCACTGCCGCATTCATTTAGCGGCCATCACAGCCGTGCAAGTTGCGTTGAAAAGTTGCGTTGCGCGGCCTTTGGCACAAATTTGCGCCATCTTTGGCACAAAGTAGCACAGGCTTTGGCACCAAGGCTGACAAATTGGCAAGCGATCACGTACTCGAATGTGTTGTTTTATCACCCATCGACCAGTCTCCGTTGACGATGGGGGCGTTGGATGGATGCGTTGACCAGTTGACCTCCAACCGGGAGCACTGGCAAGAACAGGCCTTTAGCTGCCCTGTAGGTTTCTGCTGAAAAGGAGTCCTGCAAAACCATATGGGTCACTTCTGACTGAGCGGCTCAAGTCGGCTTACCGCGAGCGCCGAACGAATGCTTTGTGGGCACTCAATAGGATGGCTTCTGGTCACACCTAGCCAATCGCTCCATACCTTTGAATAAGACGTCGTGCAGTACGAGACGCTTCAGTACCTGCTTGTCTCTAAACCTGCTTGTCTCTAAAGCTCATCTTATTTTTTGTGTGCGCCTGAGCTTTTGGAGTTGACGTACCTCAAACCAAGACACAATGTACGCGGTCACTTTCGATTGAAAGTGAACCAACTGCATAAACGACGTATCTCATGTATGGGTGCATCCCTTTAGTGCTGGTTCATAACTTTACATAGGACCTCTTTTAGATGAGTACACATTCTTATAAGGATTTGTTGGCGCAACGCGAGGCTCTTGAGCAGCAGATTGCTGCCGCCCGCAAGACCGAAGTCGCAGACGCGGTGCAAAAAATCAAAGGCTTGATCGAGGCTTTCGGACTGACACAGGATGATGTCTTCCCTGCCGCCAAGCAAAAACAAAAACGCGAGGCTGGCTCTGTGGCTCCAAAATATCGTGACCCAACCACAGGCCAGACTTGGTCCGGTCGAGGAAAGCCTCCGAACTGGATCAAAGATCAAGATCGTTCTCAGTTTGAGATTTGAAAGTGGCCCTAGCGGCCACTTTTTATTTCTCCCGACTGCCGCAGCGACCGGTCTTGCTCGCCCACTTGCGATTCTTTCAACACTGCCTCGGCTGGCTCCTCGCTCTTGGCCCGGTTTTAAATCGCCAATTCGCCACATTCGCGCTGATTCGCATCGCCGCCAACCGCGCACTCCCGCCGCCGGGCTTCCATCTCAAAGTCCTTGAAGCATCCCCGGATTGCAGAATCCGGTCGTTGATGCTGATGGCGGCCTTGCCTTTGATTTTCCAGAGCTTTTCAGCCCTCAGCTCGTACTGCCCCTACTCGAACGACACACCATGTGTCTTCAGTCTCCCTGCGGATGTGCCGTGCCGTACCGTATCGATCCATCTGTGCCCAAGCAAGCTGCTCAATGTAAGCGTCGCCTGTCATTCACAGAATGCCGCTGATAGGTTCACAGCCACGCCGTGAGCGAAGCCACATTCAGCGGGCTGCGACAAGGGACTTGCTCACATGTCCAAGCAGGGCTTTCGGCCCAAGTCCAGAAACTTCAAGTCATTTGGCCAGCCCGAGAAGATCAAGTCGCTCAGGAGGAAGCCGGATGCAGCGATAGCCTCGCCACCTCGCTCGCTTTCGTGTGCCGAACCCTAGTCGAACACCACTCCTGAAAACTGCTCAGTCTTCAATCAAAGCTGGGCGTTTTTATAACGTTCTCCAAATTGATATGGCTCAAGAATTCAAAAGAAAAAAGCGAGCTCTTCTAGAGGCTCCACCGTAAAAATGCGCGGCAAATTGAATTCAGCATTTGTGTAATGCGTCTTGATCGTATCAAAAACGCTGAAAAAGAACGCTATTTATCTGCTGACTACTGAATATCACATTGCTCTGCCGAACTAGCAAAGAGACGCGTCAAGAGCAACCGACACACAGAATTTCGCAAATTTCAACTCCCCGGCAATGTGAACCAATGACAACAAATGAAACAAATCGCATATTGTTTGTATATTTGAGCTTGTATACCTCAGTTTGCATGTTGATGGACCCTGCACACTCCTCCTATCCGGAGTGTCTGGATCCCTTGCATGGATGGTGATGTCAGCCTAGGCCAGCGGCAAGTGAAAATGGCTTGTGCGGCCTGCATCTAGCGTAGGAGCGCGTTCTATGGTGCGGAGGTCTAGTTTCGAGTCTAAGGTTGTCACAGCATTTGGAACAGCCGCGCTGGTAGTGATCGCGATGGCACTATCGACGTGGGAAGTTGCAAATGATGCAGCCAAAGCCGCCCAAATGGTGACACATGCACACCAGTTGCTCAACAATATAGATCGCGTCAGAGGCTATTCTCTCCAATCTGAACTAACCACTCAAAATTTCCGTCTGACAGGTAATGCCGAGCATATTGCCGAGCGAAATGCAGCGATGGCTGAGCGAGAGCTTTCGCTGGAAAAAATACGGCAACTAACGATCGATAATCCAGATCAACAACGTCGCTGGACAGAGCTGCGTAAAGTCATTGACCAGCGCATGGCAGCTGCACGCCAAATTGAAAAATTGCGCAATACCCAAGGTCAGAAGGCAGCAAATGCATTTGCTGCCGCAACTACGCTTGCATCCACGCGTTTGCGCACCTATGAATTGCTGAGCGAGATGGATACCGAGGCGCGCCTGCGACTCGCTCTGGAAGAGGCCGAGCACAAGCAAGCGCGTCATAAGCTGGTGATGGCTGGAGCATTGGTCGCTGTGGCACTTATCTTGCTATTGGGTTCCTCCTATTTTCTGATAAGACGTCAATTGCGCGAAACAGAAGCGAGTCAGCGTGCTCTGGCTGACAATGAAGAAAGCCTTGTGACTACCTTGCACTCGATCGGCGATGCAGTACTCGCAACAGACACTGAAGGGCGAATCACTCGCATGAATTCAGTGGCCGAACAGCTCACAGGCTGGAGTATTAATGAGGCTCAAGGCCGTTCTATCGGGGAAGTATTCAATATCATTCATGAGCAGACCCGCGAGCCTGCTCATATTCCTGTAGCAACGGTGTTAGCCACCGGGGAAGTGCAGGTACTTGCCGACTACACCTCAATCATTGCCAGAGATGGCACCGAACGTCCAATCTCTGATAGCGCCGCCCCCATCCGCGATTCCAAAGGCCAACTACGAGGTGCTGTACTAGTCTTTCGGGACGTTACTTTGGAGCGAAAGGCACAACGGATCATCCGTGAGCAAAACGCGTCACTTGAAGCTGACGTGCACCAACGCACTTTGCAATGGCATGAGATTCAAAGCCATTTGCACAACGTCATCAGCGCCGTTCCGGCGCTGATTGCCTACGTTAATGCACAACAGCACTACGAGTACGTCAACACTCAGTACCGGGAGTGCTTTGCACCTGACCGCGATGACATCACGGGTGAGTCGGTAAGAAAAATCCTCGGAGAGGAACGCTATGTTGTTGCCAATGACTTGATTGGCAAGGTCCTCGCAGGAGAGCCGCAAACATATGATTGGCAGCCCTTTCCAGGAGTTTGGCAGACTATTCAGTATGTTCCCAAACACCAAGCCGATGGAACGGTTGCTGGCTATTACGTATTGGGCACCGATATTACTGAGCGCAAGCACTATGAAGAACGTATCCAGACGCTCAATGGGGAACTTGAACAACGAGTGCATGAGTTAGAGCATATTGGCCGCGGACTGCGAACCTTGAGCGCCGGTAATCGCACCATGTTACGAGCCAGCGAAGAACAGAGTCTGCTTGAAAACATGTGCCGAGCCATCGTGGCTGCAGGAGGCTATGGCATGGCTGCCGTCTGGTATTCGGGTAACGAGCCAGATCAACAACTACGTCCGATGGCCGAGTGCAATTATCCAGGCGGTATAGAAGCACTTCGCAGCCTAGGACTCATAGCAGCCGATACGGAGCTAGGCCAAAGCCTGACATCTAGCGCAATTCGCAGCGGCAAGGTTCAATTTGTCCGAGACATGCGCGTAGATTCCAACCATGTTCGATGGAGCGACAAGCTTGGTGAACTTAAATCAGGTGTATCTTGCCCTTTATTGGTTGAGGGCGAAGTCATTGGTGCACTATCCATTTATGACACCGAACCAGACGCGTTCGGCGAAGATGAAATCGCATTGCTGACCGAGTCAGCGGACGATCTAGCCTTTGGCATTTCCATTCTGCGTACACGCTCAGAGCAACTACGTGTACAAGCAGAGATGAATCATATGCTGCGCCATGATCCCTTGACTGGACTACCCAATTCGATTGAATTCAGGGAAGTTCTGACTGCGAAAATTGAAGAACGCTCTTCACATCCAGAACCAATCGCGGCTTTGCAATTCAATATTGAACGCCTTCGAGAAATCAACGAGGTGCTAGGTTTCTCTAATGGGGACCAGATTCTTAGAGACTTCGGAGAGCGCCTAAGGCAAAGCATTCCTGATTCTGCACATATTGCGCGTTTACGCGGAGACGAATTCGCAGTATTAGCACCCACTCTGGATAGAGGTTCCGCCATAGCCTTGGCCGAAGAATTGGAAAAAAACATCTCCCGCCCTTTCCCGATCGCAGATATTGAATTGGATGTCAGCGCAAGAGCTGGCATAGCTTTGTTTCCCGAACACGGCACAACTGCCGATGAACTATTGCGTCAAATGGGAAAGGCCACCCATCAAGCCAAGGCCCGCGGATTGAGCCAGTGCGTATTCGACCCGTCGCATCAGAAAAATCAAGCGGGACGCTTGACCATGGCAGGGGAACTTCGGCGAGCCATTGCAGGCAACCAGCTGCGACTATTTTTACAGCCAAAAGTTGATTTTTCCTCCGGGCAAATCTGTGGAGCAGAGGCCTTGGTACGCTGGATGCATCCGCTTAAAGGCCTAATTCCTCCCGGATTGTTTATCGACCTGGCTGAGCAAACAGGCCTGATCAAGCCTTTGACGGAATGGGTCATTGTCGCAGCCCTTGATCTGCTGCAGAGCTGGCAGGCAAAAGGTTGTGCTGTTCCTATAGCAATCAATCTCTCCGCGCGAAACTTCAGAGATGAGCAGCTTTTCGCCAAATATCGCCAATGGCATTCAGAGCGCTCTGTGTCAACCGGACTATTGGAAATCGAGATTACGGAAAGCACCGTAATGGAGCATGCTGAATATGCTCTACGAGCACTGAGTGAGATGAGCGATGCTGGGATTCCTCTTTATGTGGATGATTTTGGAACAGGGTACTCCTCATTGAGCTATCTACAAAAACTACCAGTAGATTACATCAAGATCGATCAGTCATTCGTTTCTGCAATGCATCGCGATCGGGATTCTGCCACGATTGTGCGCTCCACCATTGATCTCATACATGATCTTGGACGGAAGACAGTTGCCGAAGGTGTGGAGACCAAAGAGCACTGGGATCTGCTCAAGGATCTTGGCTGTGATATCGCACAAGGCTACTACATCGCTAAACCTATGCCTTCCAGCGATTTCCAGCAATGGGCCGAAGATTTCACAAAATGCCAATTACGGGATAAATCATCTTTTTCGGGATAGCCAATTACATGAAATCACGCACCTACCAACAAAAAAAAGACTCATAAATCTCATAGATAGGCCTGAAATTTCATGCCAACAAATTCAATAAATTCAGCCGATAACCAATTAACCTATAGCGAGAAAATAATCCCACGGTTGCAAGGCTCGCTCCTTTTCCCCGAGCTTCGCACATTCATAGCTCAATACATTTTCACTGCCAACCTCATACGAGCTTGCATTTTTTCAAACTTATAATCTTCAGGCATCTATTTGCTTTAAATGATATTCAAAGGTCGAAACCAAAAGCAACTGCCGACCTTATTGCTTCCGGCCTCAGACTGAATTCCAAGCACACAAGAAGCGCTTCAAATGCGCACCACGCAAAAAAGTAAGTACGCCAGTGGCGCTATGCTGATCACTATCGTCTGTGGATTCAACTGGACAATGCAACACAATGACTGCCTCTGGCGCAAGGAGTGCTGGCATGAAGCAAAGACTGCGGATTTACTACACTGGAAATCCAAAGAGCCGCACTTTGTACCCAAGCAGTCATTCCCCAACAACCGCTATCAGTCCGACCTCGCTGCCCAATTCACTTACCTCGGACTACTATGCCTGCCACCATGACACCTGACCAATATCTTGCGCATTTGCAGGCTGTGTATGCTGCATTCCAGCTACGCTTTCACCCCTTGCCGCCGGCCAGCGAACAGGATCTGGCCGCTTTGGCCGCCGCGCTGGGGCCTCTGGATACCGATCTTGCCGCATTCTGGCGCCTGACTGCGGGCAGCAGCACCGACAGCACCCAGCCCCTGTTTCAGCGGCCAGGCTTTGTGGATGCACTGGACCTTCTCACGCCGTCGCAGGCCATGGCCCAGGCACTCCGCATGGAAAAGCGGGCCCAGCGCATGTGGGATCTGGCCGGCCCCGCGTCCCAGGACCCTCGCCTGAGCGGGCGCTGGTGGCACGCCGGCTGGCAGCCGTTTGCCAGCTTCTATGGCGACATCGTGCTGATGGCCGATCATCATCCCGGTCCCGAAGGACAGCGCGGCCAGATCATTGCCTATGTGCACGACCCCGACCAGATCTACTGGATTGCCCCCAGCTTCTCAGCCTATCTTCAAGCGTCCGCCGACTCGATTGACGATGACAGAGAAGAATTTTTGAATGGACCACTGGACGAGCAGGAATGAGCGGAGCTCTGAGCTACGCCCCAGCCTGAAAGCAGTAACTGGACAGCGTGGCCGAGTCCATGAAGGCCTCTTCAAAGTAAATGCGGCGGGCCAGGTCCTGCTCGGCCGCCCCCACCACCACCATCAGCGGCAGCAGATGCTCCTCCCGCGGATGGGCCATACGCGCGCCGGGGGCCCGATCCCAATCGGCCAGCCGCTGGCTGCGCGCGGCAGGTGTCATCTGCATCAGCGTCTCGGCCAACCAATCGTCAAACAGCTTGGAAGGCGCCCGCCCCACGGGGCCGAAGCTACGCATATTGTGATAGCTGGAGCCGCTGCCAATGATGAGAACACCCTCGTCACGCAACGGGGCCAGCGCACTGCCCACGGCCAAGTGTTCTGCAGCATTCAGATTGCTGCGCAGGCTGAGCTGAAGCACGGGCACATCGGCCTGCGGATAGATCACAGCCATGGGCACAAACATGCCATGGTCGTAGCCGCGCTGGTCGTCAGCCCGCACGTCCTCTCCAGCCTGCGCCAGCAACTGCTGCACCCTGCCTGCCAGCTCAGACGAGCCGGGCGCACGGTAATGCAGGTTATAGGTGTGCGACGGAAAGCCGCCATAGTCATACAGCATGCCAGGATGGGCGGCACTCTGCACGGTGAAAACCGGCTCCTCCCAATGGGCGGAGATCAGCAACACGGCCCTGGGCCTGCGCGCCAGTTGGCGCGGAATATTGCGCAAGCCCTCTGCCATCTGCGAATGCCAGTCGTGCATCTCGGGCACCCAGGGCCAGGGGCCGGCTCCATGGCAGAGAAAGTACACGGGCATGCGAGCGCCTGCCTCCATCAACCCGGAAACCGCCTGACCGTCCAGGCCTTCACGCTCCTCCATGCCAGACTCTCCCATGCATCAATAGGTCATCAAAAACATAGCCGCCTGCGCTTTTCCCATCAAAACTGGAGACCTAAAGCTCCTCATTCTTAGCAGACATGCATAAAAAAACCTCCTTGCGGAGGTTTTTTGCCAACGATCAGGTCCGAACCGTGCAGCCGCAGACCTGATGCCGCATTGCCGTGATCAGGCAGCGAAGTTGGCTTCGGCGAACTTCCAGTTCACCAGCTTTTCCAGGAAGGTTTCGACAAACTTGGGACGCAGGTTGCGGTAGTCGATGTAGTAAGCGTGTTCCCACACGTCCACGGTCAGCAGCGCCTTGTCGGCGGTGGTCAGGGGGGTACCGGCAGCGCCCATGTTGACGATGTCCACGGAACCGTCGGCCTTCTTCACCAGCCAGGTCCAGCCGGAACCGAAGTTGCCGACAGCGGAAGCCACGAAAGCCTTCTTGAACTCGGCGTAGGAGCCCCACTTCTTGTTGATGGCATCAGCCAGAGCGCCTGTAGGTTCTGCTCCGCCGTTGGGGGTCATGCAGTTCCAGAAGAAAGTGTGGTTCCAGATCTGGGCAGCGTTGTTGTAGATACCGCCGGAAGACTTCTTGACGACTTCTTCCAGATCCATGTTTTCGAATTCAGTGCCCTTTTGCAGGTTGTTCAGGTTCACCACATAGGCGTTATGGTGCTTGCCATGGTGGAATTCCAGAGTTTCCTGGCTGTAACCGAACGGAGCCAGTGCATCGATAGCGTATGGCAGGGGGGGCAGAGTGCGTTCCATGATGGTTTTCCTCGTGGTTGAAATTTTTTGGGGACCGTCCAGTGCCAAGGCGCCTGAGCGGTAACCGCTGTGCCGGCCGGCACATTGCTGTACTACAGACGTCAAGTATTGCACTAACCGAACCATTGTAGAAAGAACTGAGTGGCTGCGCGCCACTCATCAGGACTATTGCGCACGGAGCCAAAAGCATGCGCTCACGGCTTACAGCGCATGAACACTGGCCCCTGTTGCATTGCCTGCGCAGATTGCAAAAGAGTTCTGATGAAGAACCCGGTTAGCGTGCAGGTGTTTTGAGGCCAGCTTGTGGCTGGCGAGCATCAAAGCAGGCGCGGCTGAGTGACCACCACATCCACCGCCCCGTCCGACAACTGAGCCTTCAACGCCGCTCCCGGAACGGCCTGCCTGACCTGGGTCACAGCCCTTCCCTGCTCATCCGTCAGCAAGGCATAGCCGCGCTGCAGCACCAGGCGCGGATCCAGCAGTTGCAAGCGCAGGTCGATACGATCAAGCGCTTGCTTTTGCTGCTCCAGATTGCGCTGGAAGATAATGGGAAAATTGACCTGTAGCGCTTGCTGGTTCTGCGCAATCCGCTGCAACTTCAATAGCATGGAGTGGCGCAGGCGCTGGGCCTGACGGCTGAGCTGCAGCTGGTTGCGCGCCAACTGCTCGCTGGGCCGCCCCAAACGCTGTGCAGCGATATCCAGGCGCTGGGCCTGGCGGTCCAGCACACGCTGCACCGCGTTGTCCATGCGGTCCTGGGCCAGAGCCAGCGCACCCAGCCAGACCTCGCGCGGCTGGGCTGCCAACTCGGCCGCAGCCGTGGGCGTGGGCGCACGCAGGTCGGCGCAAAAGTCGGCAATGGTGAAGTCGGTTTCGTGACCCACGCCGCTGATCAGCGGCACCGGGCTTTGCACAATGGTGCGCGCCAGTTGTTCGTCGTTAAAGGCCCACAGGTCTTCCAGCGAGCCGCCACCGCGCACCAGCAAGATGGTGTCTATCACCGGCTGCCGTGCAGATTCAACACGAAAATCGCCGCTTGCCTCATTTCCCTCTTGCGCCAGGCGATACAGTTTTGATAGCGCCTGCACAAGCGACTGCGGCGCCTGGGGCCCCTGTACCAGGGCAGGAACAATTACCACCGGGATATGCGGCACGCGGCGGCGCAACGCCGTCACCACATCGTGCAAGGCTGCCGCCCCCAGGGAAGTGACCAGGCCAATACCGCGCGGCAAAGGCGGCAGCGGCCTCTTGCGCGCAGGGTCGAACAGTCCCTCTGACTCCAGCCGGGCCTTGAGGCGCAGAAACTGCTCGAACAAGGCCCCCTGTCCGGCTCGCTGCATGCTCTCCACCACCAGTTGCAGATCGCCACGCTGCTCGTAGACGCCTAGACGCCCTCTGACTTCGACCAGCTCGCCATCACGTGGCGAGAAACCGACCTGCTCGGCCGCACGACGGAACATGGCACAGCGAATCTGCCCGCTCGCGTCCTTGAGGTTGAAATAGCAATGCCCGCTGGCAGCGCGCGAAAAGCCACTGAGCTCGCCGCGCACGGCCACCGGATTGAAGCGCGCCTGCAAGGCATCGCCAATGGCGTGGCATAGCGCGCCAACTTCCCACACATGCGGCGTGGCTGCTGAGTTTGGACGTTCAAACATTGAATTCATGCGGTGTCAGCGAGGTCTTACGCGGGCCGGATTCTCCACAGATGTCGGCGTCCAGCCCTGTCGGCGACAAAGCCAGAAAAATCCTAAACAACACATGAAGAACATCATCCATCTTATTGATTTAAAACAACTTATAAGGCTTCACACAGGTGTCAAACTCGTAACAAGCCTTTAAAGCGAAGAAGATAACCGACCGGCATAGCAACTAGATCACAAAGTTATCCACAGATTTCTGTGATATACGCGAAAGCATTCGCAAAGAATCGCAAGCACTTTGTGCCTGCTCTACCGCTCCAAGCTCCGTGCGCTTCAAGCGCTGCCGCACGATCTTGCTGCGCTGGCTCAAGCCTGCCGTACGAGGCCTGTAAAAACGGGTCGCAGCGGCACGGCAGTGGGTCATAATCGTTGGCTGCAATTTCTGAACGACGAGGGAGAGCAACGTTGCTGTCGATCATACAAGCCGCAGGATGGCCTATCTGGCCTTTGATTGCCTGCTCGATTTTGGCCCTGGCCCTGATTTTTGAGCGCTTTGCCTCGCTGAAAGCCAGCAAGGTCGCGCCGACCAATCTGCTCAATGAAGCGATTTCGGTCTCCACCAAGCACCTGCCCAGCGCTGAAACCACCCAGCAACTGGCCCAAAGCTCGGTATTGGGTGAGGTTCTGGCAACTGGTCTGCGTACCCGCCAGGCACATCCCGAAAGCAGCGAGGAAGAGCTGCGCTCGGCCATGGAGGGCGCGGGCCGCGCCGCCGCTCACAAGCTGGAAAAGTATTTGAGCGCCCTGGCCACCATTGCCTCGGCCGCGCCGCTGCTGGGCCTGTTGGGCACGGTGATCGGCATGATCGAGATTTTCGGCTCCCAGCCCGGAGCCAGCTCCGGCGCCGGCAACCCCGCCCAGCTCGCCCATGGCATCTCGATTGCGCTCTACAACACGGCATTCGGCCTGATGGTGGCCATTCCGTCGCTGATCTTCTGGCGCTATTTCCGCGGCCGTGTGGACGGCTATCTGCTGGGCATGGAACTGGCGTCCGAGCAGTTCGTGCGCCATCTGGGTCGCCTCAAGCCTGCCAAGTAAGAAGCGGAACGCATCCATCATGAACTTCCGTCCTCGTCACCGCGATGAGCCCGAGATCAATCTGATTGCCTTCATCGACGTGCTGCTGGTGGTGCTGATCTTTTTGATGCTCTCCACCACTTACAGCAAGTTCACCGAGCTGCAGCTGACCTTGCCCGTGGCCGACACCGAGCAGCAACGCGATCGCCCCAAGGAAATCATCGTCGGCGTCTCCGCTGATGGCCGCTACTCCGTCAACAAGCAAGGCGTGGATGACCGCAGCGTCTCCTCTGTTGCCGCCGCCCTGTCCGGTGCGGCAACGGCGGGCAATGACAGCGTGATCATCATCAGTGCAGATGCCAACTCCCCGCACCAGTCGGTGGTGACCGTCATGGAAGCGGCCCGCCACGCGGGACTGTCGCAGATCACGTTTGCCACCCAGACCTCGGCCAGCGCAGGCAAGGCCAACTAGGAGCCCCTCGGGGAATGGGCAGCACATGAAAAAACGGGCCAGATGGCCCGTTTTTCTTTGCACCCATGCCATTTCTCAGGCCTGGAGACCCAGCACCGTCAGATCCAGCTTGCCGCCAGAAACCGGCGGGCACCAGAAATAGCAGCCCGTCAGCGGCCTGGAAAAGCGGAACAGTCCATCGCTGATGCCGTCATCCATGCCCAGCATGCGGCGCATCTGAGCCTCGAAAGCGTCAAAGCTGCAGCCAAAGGCGGAGAACATCAAGCCGCTGCGATCACTGCCCTGCGGGCTGACACTCCACCAGGGCATGGAGCGTCGCACCACAAAGGCTTCCGGCTCAAAGCTCTCCTGCGCCGTGCGCTTGACATGGGCCGATTCAGGGGCATCGTCCAGCTCCTCGTTGTCGCTGCGGCGACGACCCACGGCATGGTCCTGCTCCGTGGTGCTCATGCCGCCAAAGGCCGAGTAGTCATGTTCCCACTGCTGCAAGGCCCAGTAGCTGCAGCCGTCCATTCCTGGCCCCTGCTCTGCCGCAATGCCGGCTGCCACGGCCTCATCGTCCTCGGGGTTCTCGGTGCCGTCTTCATAACCGGTCAGATCACGGCCGTGACCGTTGTTCGAACGCTGGTGCACAAAGGCATCCACGATGTGATCAAGCTTGAAGACCGGCGCCAGCAAGTTGGTCAGCTTGGCCGTCAGAGCGATCAACTCACCGCGTTGATCGCCGCGCAGCCACAGGCACAGCGCATAAGGTGTGCTGGGTGCTTCGAACTGCGGGCCCTTGAGGTGCGGGAACTCGCGCATCAGCGGCAGTTTCTTGTCCAGCTGCTGCAGCACCTGCAGGCCCAGACCCGCCACTACCTGCTGACCGTCAACACTGGTCTGCAATTTCTTCAGACTGTTCTGCAAATCTGCACCTGCACCGGCCAGGGTAAAGAAAACATAGCGCCCCTGTTCAGGAAGAGACGCCAGAATGCCTGCTTGTGCTTTTGTCATGGGGTTGCCGATTCAATGGTTGGAAAACACATCAAAGTTTAGTAGCGAATCAGCAGCGCCCCGCCAAGCCTTGAGCCGCTTGCCGGATTTGAAAAAATTCAGCCTCAGGCGCAAAAAAGTCGCGACTTTGCCCAAACCACCATTTTTCCGCTGCTAGAATTCATCCCATCGACGACAGGCGCGTAGCTCAGCTGGTTAGAGCACCACCTTGACATGGTGGGGGTCGTTGGTTCGAGTCCAATCGCGCCTACCAAACATCGCAAGCAAAACCAGAGCTTGCAAGCAAGACAGCCCGCTGCAAAGCGGGCTTTTTTGTTTCTGCTCCTCTCTTGGAACGCCGACGCATGGATCACGCCATGCATTGACCTCCGGCCGTCAATGTCGCGCTCTGCGTCGTTTTCACGCTCCGTCAGGGATGCTCGGCTCCACCAGGAGGGCAAGCAGCTGCAGCGACTCCTGCCAGCCCAGATAGCAGGCCTGCTCGGGAATCACGTCGGGAACACCCTCCTGCACCACATGCAGCTCGGTGCCGCAAAACACGGCTTTCAAGTTCACGGTGGTGATCATTTCACCCGGCAGATTCGGGTCCTCGAAGCGGTCGGTATGGCGTATGCGCTGGCCCGGCACCAGCTCCAGAAACTCGCCGCCAAAGCTGTTTTGACTGTTGGCGGAAAAATTGATGAAGCTCATGCGATAGCGGCCGCCCACACGGGCGTCAAATTCATGCACCTGCGCCGCGAAACCATGGGGCGGCAGCCACTTGACCATGGCTTCTGGGGTCGTGAAGGCCCGATAGACGCGTTCGGGCGGAGCTTTGATCACACGGTGCAATCGAATGGTCTGTGGCATGCGAGACTCCTGAGGTAGAGGCCGCAAGCTTAGCTCTCATCACAATGACTGGCTACCCGCTTCTCGAGGATGCGCTCATCAACCGCTGCGTCGAAACAAGCACCACTACAGAAAGCTCCATTGACCGGTGCGGCTCGACATTCACGAAATCCGGTGAAGGATTCGCCGGCTTTAGGCAGATGGCTGTCCATGGCGCGCGATGACGAGGTCGTCATCGATGCCGCCGACATCAACCACGAGGCATCGTCCAATCTGTGGTGCTTTTCTCCGTGCGATGACGAGTCCCTGGGCCTCAGCGCTGCAGCTCTTGTCGATTTCATCAACCAGGTCATGACAGCCAGGCGAGAGAAATTGAGCGGAAATTCATCCATGCTTTTCTATTGCTGGCATGACGCACAGACGAGGCAGCTACGCTTCAGTCTTGTCTCCAGCACACATGGCCGGCTGCCTTTCGGCTGCGCCATTGACCCCTTTGCAGAGCTCGCCGCCATCGCAGAACATATCGTCAAGAAAGACTGGCTCAATGCAGACTGGGGCAAGGCTGGGCCGAACGGCCCTGGTGCAGAAGCAGCCTTGAGCCTGCCCGTGTTCGTTGCCAACCTGTAGCAGCCAAGCCCGGCCTTCAGACTCATCACTGCCCAAGCCAGTCACCGGCCTGAACGCTCCCGCCGCGATTCAGAAGCTGCCCACGGACATAGGGCACGGAACATGGCACACTGTGGCAAACAGCAGCGAGAGCAATGCGGACCGAAGCATCGATTTGCTAGTCGCAAGCTTGTCTCAGCCTCATGAAAACTGCCCCGGGAGTTCGTATGGGCAAAGGCAAACCAGACGCCGCAGTGGCGTTTTCAGCTATCGCATCCCCGCTTGTCGACTCGGCAGTCGAACAGGCCCGGCACATAGCCCGAGAGCCCGCCGCCGAGGGAATTCATCAATTGCGCGTTGCGCTGCGCAACCTGCTGACACTATGGTGGCTCTACCGCCCCCTGATGGGCGCCGAGGAATATGCACGGCAGCGCGGCTGCCTGAAATCGATTGCCGGCGCAGCAGGCAAGGCCCGCGATTACGACATTCTGATCGAGCTGCTAAGCCGTCATGACAAATGCAGTGCAGCCGGCATTGCCGCAATATACGTCGCTCGCGAGGCAGCCTTGCAGGCTGGCAGAGAAATCCTGTCGCCTCCGCATATACAGACATGCCTGCTGAAAACTCTGACACAAACAGAGGCAAGATTGCGCGCCAAGCCTCGCCAGCTGCGATTGGGAGCACTTGCCGAAGCACGGATCGCAAAGTCCAGGCGGCAGTTGCACCAACGCATCAAGCGGGCGATAACAGCGAACAAGCCAGATATCGAAGCATTTCACGATGTCAGAAAAGCTGGCAAGAAAACTCGTTATCTGCTGGAGCTGTTCGAACCTCTGCTGCCCAAAGATCATCACGGTCTGCTCAAACGCCTCAAGAAAATTCAGCAACCTCTCGGAGAGCTGAATGATCTTGCCGCCAGCGAAAGCCTGCTACGCCAGAACCTGCGCCTGATCTCCACACCGGATCAAGCGAAAAAGCTAGAACGCTGGCTCAAGAGAAAACGCAAACGTCGCCAGAGTACTCTGACCTGCTTGCTGCGGCAGGATTGGCAGCCCAAGCGGCCCGGTTAAGGGCCTAATACGGCACCAGTATCAGTCCCACACAGGAGCCAGGCCATCGGGGCTGACTTCTCGCCCATTTCGCTCCAGCGCAGCGATCAGCGCCATGTCTTCGGCATCCAGCTTGAGGTCGCGCGCCAGCAGGTTGCTGGCCAGGTTCTCGCGCTTGGTGGACGACGGAATCACCGCATAGCCCAGCTGCAGCGCCCAGGCCAGGGCCACCTGCGCCACCGTGGCGCTGTGCTTGGCCGCGATCTGCGCCAGCACCGGGTCCTTGAGCACCTTGCCGTAGGCCAGCGTCATGTACGAAGTGACCTGAATGCCCTGCTCCCTGAGGAAGCTCGTCAACTTCCAGCCTTGCAGATAGGGGCTCAGCTCTATCTGGTTGGTGGCGATCTGGTCCCTACCCACAGCGGCGATGGCCTGCTTGGTCAGTTCGATATTGAAGTTGGAGATACCGATCTGGCGGGTCAGGCCCTTGGCCTTGGCCTCGGCCAGCGCCTCCATGTACTCGGACAGCTCCACGCCGTTGCCGGGTGCGGGCCAGTGGATCAGGGTCAGGTCCACATAGTCGGTACGCAGCTTCTTCAGGCTGTCTTGCAGGCTGGGGATCAGCTTGGCGCGGCTGTAGTTATCGGTCCAGATCTTGGTCGTGACGAACAGATCGCCACGTGCCACGCCGCTCTCGGCAATCGCCTGACCGACTTCGGCTTCGTTGCCATAGATCTGAGCCGTGTCGACAGCGCGGTAACCCACATCGAGTGCATTGCGCACGGAATCGATCACGGTCTGACCGGAGAGGCGGAAGGTACCGACGCCGAAGGAAGGAATATGGCTCATGAAATAACTCCTGAATGAGATTGAAGACGGCAGCCAGTCCTGAGCTTGCATGTCTGCTATCAGGCCAGGCTTTTCCGATGCCTGAAGTTTGCCCAACCCATATTTGTAGATTAAGCCCTGTATTTCACAAATTCTTTTGAAATAAAATCAAATATAAAACTCGAATCTTGCGCCAGCAGTGACCAGTCTTCATCATCTTTGATAGCAACACATGCCCCACCAGACATGGCTGCCATGCCCGCCGCGGGAATGCTGGCTTGGGTGCCATCGGCAATCACCAACAGTCGTTCCACCGAAGTGAATTCGGCAATGCGCCGGTGACCAGGGCGAACAGAGCCACAGACGAGCTCCCAGGGCGGTGCACTCGGTTGATATTTGCAGATCAAGCCTGGCATCTCCTCAATTTTCTTGAACTGAATTCAACAATGAAGACCACGCTCGATGAATTGCAGGCCTTTGTGGCCGTCGTGGACACGGGGTCCATCACCGCAGCTTCGGAGCTGCTGGGCCTGACAATTTCGGCTACCAGCCGCACGCTGGGGCGTCTGGAAGAAAAGCTGCAGACCACGCTGCTGCGCCGCACCACCAGACGTCTGGAACTCACCGAGGAAGGCGCCACCTTCTTGCAGCATGCCCGTGCCATTCTTGCATCGGTGGACGAAGCGGAGGAGCTGATGGCGGCGCGGCGCATGCGGCCGGCGGGAAGATTGCGTGTCGATGCAGCCACCCCTTTCATGCTGCATGTGCTGGTGCCGCTGATTGAAGGATTTCGTACGCGCTACCCCGAGGTGGAGCTGGAGCTGAACTCCAACGAAGGCATCATCGACCTGCTCGAAAGGCGTACCGACGTGGCATTTCGCATCGGCGTGCTCAAGGACTCCACGCTGCACGCCCGCCCTGTGGGCATCAGTCGCATTCGCGTGCTGGCCAGCCCGGCCTATCTCAAGCGCCACGGCATGCCGGCCAGTCCGACACAGCTCGCCCAGCACAGCCTGCTGGGCTTTACCCAGCCCGAGTCGCTCAACGACTGGCCGCTGCGCGACGCCGACGGCAACGCCGTGCGCATTCGCCCGGACATTGCCTCCTCCAGTGGCGAGACACTCCGGCAAATGGCGCTGGCCGGCCTGGGCATAGTCTGCCTGTCGGACTTCATGACCCGCGCAGACCGCGAGCAAGGAAATCTGGTGCAGCTGTTCGGCAAGCAGACACTGGACATCTGCCAGCCCGTCAATGCGGTCTACTATCGAAACACCGCACTGGCGGCGCGCATCACCTGCTTTGTGGACCATGTGGTGGAAACGCTGGGCAGCCGTCCCTTCGGAACCTGAGCGGCGCAAGCCGGCGAATCAAAGACGATGGCGGCTGTCATACCTGTGTCGCGATGACGCTGCGCAATGGGCCTGCAGCGCAGCACTTGCAGCGAGACTGTACCGCCGCAGCCCCGGCACGGGCTGCGCTGCTTTTGACTTGAACGCCGTGACTGAACGGTTTGCTTAGGGAGGTGCATGTGATCAGCATTTTGGGCATCGTTCTTTCACTCGGTCTGCTCATCACTTTGGCCTATCGCGGCGTCAGCGTGCTGCTGCTGGCACCACTGACAGCCCTGCTGGCCGTGGCCTTCGGTGCACCGGAGCTGATGCTGGCCAGCTACACCCAGATCTTCATGCTCAGCCTTGGCGGCTTTGTCATCGCCTACTTTCCGCTGTTCTTGCTGGGCGCAGTCTTCGGCAAGCTGATGGAAGCCTCGGGGGCAGCTCACATCATTGCCCAGGGCATTGCGGCAGCACTGGGCGAGCGGCGCGCCATACTCGCCGTGGTGCTGGCCTGCGCCGTTCTCACCTACGGCGGTGTTTCCCTGTTTGTCGTGGCCTTTGCGGTGTACCCCATCGCCCAGGCGCTTTTCCGGCGTGCCGACATCCCGCGCCGCCTCATGCCGGCCACGATTGCGCTGGGAGCCTTTACCTTCACCATGACGGCGCTGCCCGGCACGCCGGCCATCCAGAACGCGATTCCCATGCCCTATTTCGGCACCACACCGTTTGCCGCGCCGGGACTGGGCCTGATCGCCGCAGCCGTGATGCTGATGCTCGGCCTGTGGTGGCTGCACTGGCGCAGCGCGCAGGCGCGCGCCAGAGGCGAAGGCTTTACCGCCGAGGATGAAGCCCAGCAGCCGGCGGACGAACCTGCTCCAGAAGCAGAGGCCGCCCCCAGCCATCTGGAGCTGGGCAAGGCCTTGCTGCCTGTTGCCGTGGTGATCGCTCTGAACTATCTTTTATCGGTGCATGTGCTTGCAGGTCTGGACACGCGCTATCTGGCCGAAGCCCGTTTCGGCGCCACCAGCATCGAGGCGCTGCGCGGCATCTGGGCCGTGATTGCGGCCCTGACCGCGGCAATCTGCCTGCTGGTTGCCTTGTGGTGGGGCCGCCTGCCACAGCTCAAGCAACTGCTCGACGAAGGCGCCAGCGCCTCGGCCCTGCCGCTGCTGAACACGGCCTCCCAGGTCGGTTATGGAGCGGTCATCGCCTCGCTGGCAGGATTCACGCTGATACGCGATGCGGTGCTGAACATCTACCCGGACAACCCGCTGATCTCGATGTCGATCGCCATCAATGTTCTGGCCGGCATCACCGGCTCGGCCTCGGGCGGCATGAGCATTGCCCTGCAGACCCTGGGCAGCACCTGGCTGCAGATGGGCGAGGCTGCAGGCCTGTCGCCCCAGTTGCTGCACCGCGTCACGGCCGTCGCCACGGGCGGGCTGGACACCTTGCCGCACAACGGCGCCGTCATCACCCTGCTGGGCATCTGCCGGCTCACACATCGCCAGTCCTATCTGGACATTGCCATGGTGGCCATCGTCCCGGCCGTCGCTGCCCTTGCCGTCATCGTGGCGCTGGGCAGCCTGTTTGGCAGCTTCTGACCTCAGGCTCCCGGGATAAGGACCCAGGTATTTGCGCATCACGCAGGCCCGCTGGCGGCGGGAACTCCGGCCGCGCCCGTATGATCCCAACCCCTATGCCTCAAAACACCGTCCAAGCATCCTCCTCGCAACATGGCTTGCGCGCTCTCTGGCGCCAGCGTGGAGCGGGTGCCTGGCTGCTGTGGCCGCTATCGCTGCTCTATGGAGTGCTGCAGGCCTGGAACGCCAGGCGCATGCTCGGCCGCCAGCAAAGCACGGGTCTGCCAGTCATCGTCGTCGGCAATGTGATTGCGGGCGGCGCGGGCAAGACCCCCGTGACTCAGGCCGTGGTGGCCCACCTCAAGGCCAGGGGCTGGCAGCCGGCCATCATCTCGCGCGGCTATGGCCGCAGCATAGAGAGCGGGCAGGATTGCCGTGAGGCTCTGCCGGACAGCCCCGCCAGCGAGGTCGGCGACGAGCCCGCCCTGCTTGCGCGCAGCACCGGCGTGCCGGTCTTTGTCGCCTCCAGGCGCCTGGAGGCGGCGCAAGCGCTGCGCCAGCGCTACCCGCAGGTCGACGTGATCGTGAGCGACGACGGCCTGCAACATCTGGCTCTGGCACGCGATGTGGAGCTGTGCGTCTTCAATGATGAAGGAGTCGGAAACGGCTTTCTGCTGCCCGCAGGCCCGTTGCGCGAGCCCTGGCCTCGCCCGGTGACGGCCACACTGCATGCCGGCCAGCCGCCCCGGCCACCGGGCTCTTCACCGGCGTTCGCGCTGCAGCGCAGCCTGGCCGACACCGCCCACAACGGCCATGGCCAGAGCATCCCGCTGCGCAGTCTGGCCGCTCAGAGCCCGGAGGCCGTGGCCGCCGTGGCACGCCCCGAGTCCTTTTTTGCCATGCTGGCCGCCCAGGGCATCACTCCGGCAGCAACCCAGGCCCTGCCCGATCACTATGATTTCGAGAGCTTCTCGCGCACGCTGGAAAATGACAAACCCTTGATTTGCACCGAAAAAGATGCCGTCAAGCTCTGGCGCACCCATCCTGAAGCCTGGGCCGTGCCCCTCAAGCTGCAGCTGCCGCAGGCCTTCTGGGAGCTGCTGGATGCGCAGCTGGCCAAGGCCAACGCCAATATTCGCCGCGATGGCAAGCCAGCCTGACTATCATTGAGCCTATGGATCAACGACGTTTGATCACCTCTTTTTGCAGCGCCAGCTCACTGCTGGCGCCCTCATCCCGTTTTGCAGGAATACTCCATGGACGCCAAACTTCTCGAACTGCTGGTCTGCCCCGTCACCAAGGGCCCGCTGCGCTTTGACCGCGAGCATCAGGAGCTGATCAGCCACAGCGCGCGTCTGGCCTATCCCGTGCGCGACGGCATCCCGGTGCTGCTGGAAAACGAAGCCCGCACCCTGTCCGACGACGAGCTGGAAGAAGAAAAGCAATAAGCCATGAGCTATACGGTACTGATCCCGGCCCGCCTGTCCTCGACCCGTCTGCCCGGCAAGCCCCTGGCCGATATTGCCGGCCTGCCCATGGTGGTGCGCGTGGCCCAGCGCGCGGCTCTGGCCGGCGCAGCCCGCTGCGTGGTGGCGGCCGACGACGAGAGCATCGTGGCGGCCTGCGCCCAGCATGGCGTCCAGGCCATCCTGACCCGCAAGGATCATCCAAGCGGCAGCGACCGTCTGGCCGAAGCCTGTGCGCAACTGGGCCTGTCCGGTGACGATGTGGTCGTCAATGTGCAGGGCGACGAGCCGCTGATCGACCCCAAGCTGATCGAGGCTGTGGCGCAACTGCTGCTGGCACGTCCTGAAGCCAGCATGGGCACGGCAGCTCATCCTATTGATAGCCTGACGGATTACCGCAACCCGAACGTGGTGAAGGTGGTCTGTGACGCCAAGGGTCTGGCCAGCTATTTCAGCCGCGCACCCATCCCCTGCTCACGCGACCACGGCGATGAAGCCTGGTGGCAGACGGCGGCCCCCAGGGCCGGTCACACAGGTTTCACACCGCTGCGCCATATTGGCATCTACAGCTACAAGGCCGGTTTTCTGCGCGAATTCCCGCAACTGGCACCCGCGCCGACCGAAGCCATGGAGCAGCTGGAGCAGCTGCGCGCCCTCTGGCACGGCCACCGCATTGCCGTGCATATCACGCCCGATGCACCGGGTGCCGGCGTTGACACGCCCGAAGACCTGGAGCGTGTGCGCGCTGTTTTTGCTGGTTGAAAAAAGACCTGCGCACTTTGGCGACACCGGTCCGCAGGCTGTCTTCATCCGGGGCCGCTCACGCATCAAGCCGGCAGCTGCCCAGTCCGCGCGCGCAGTCCCAAAGGGCCCTGGGCCAGTCCAGGAAAGCGCTGATCGCTATACTTTCCGCATAGTCCGAATAGCATATGTAAGGGCTTCGGCACCTGGATTACAACTACAGCAATCGCGTTTGCAGCGGATACATGCCTTCAATTGGCCGCACTTGTGACAGCCTTGACTGAATTGTGTAAGCCTGTGTTGGTCTTGTGCGTGCTATCCTTGCCCGCGAAAAAATACGGCCCGGGGACTACGGACGACCACCCGTCTGCCTGGGCCAGCAAGAATTTCTACTCTCCTCAAGGATTTCCATGAAACTGATTTTGTTGGGTGCACCCGGCGCCGGCAAAGGCACTCAGGCGGCCTTTATTTGCCAAAAGTACGGTATCCCTCAAATCTCCACGGGCGACATGCTGCGCGCCGCCGTCAAGGCTGGCACCCCTCTGGGTCTGCAAGCCAAGGCCGTGATGGACGCCGGCCAGCTGGTCAGCGACGATCTGATCATCAACCTGGTCAAGGAACGCATTGCTCAGCCCGACTGCGCCAAGGGCTTCCTGTTTGACGGCTTCCCCCGCACCATCCCCCAGGCCGATGCCATGAAGGCCGCTGGCGTGAAGCTGGACTATGTGCTGGAAATCGATGTGCCCTTCGACGCCATCATCGAACGCATGAGCGGCCGCCGCAGCCACCCCGCCTCGGGCCGCACCTACCACGTCAAGTTCAACCCTCCCAAGGTGGAAGGCAAGGACGATGTGACCGGTGAAGATCTGGTGCAGCGCGAAGACGACAAGGAAGAAACCGTCAAGAAGCGCCTGGACGTCTACAGCAACCAGACCCGTCCTCTGGTGGACTACTACAGCAACTGGGCCAAGGCCGACGCAGCAGCGGCCCCCAAGTACCGTGCCATCAGCGGCACAGGTAGCGTTGAAGAGATCACCGAACGCGCTCTGGCCGCTCTGGCTTCCTGATCGCCCTGATCACTCGCTCATGGAGCCTTGCCGACCTTTGTCGGTCGGGCATCTCTGGGCAAAAAGGCCGGTGTCTTCACCGGCCTTTTTTGTTCTCAAACCTCAAGCTCCCTTCCGTTAGGCCGGAATCCATCCGATGCGGGCAAACTGCACCGAGGTGGAGTTGGCGCCATCAATATTCATAGCTATTTGCGCTCATAATCATTAGTTTTTAGATAAAAAACATCATAGATTCTAGGTAGTACGAAGGATAGAAGCTCTCAGAATAAGAGCATCAACCCAATGCGCAAGGCCAGCCCATCAGCTCCAGCATCAGGCTGATTCTGGCCTTGGCCGCCGGCAGGCTGCTCACATGGCCATCCCCCGCTCTCTCAGCCTGCACCACCTGCCCCTCCTCGCACCGGGTCGTGATGCGCAAAGCCATGCCTTGCGCCTGCGCCCAGTCCAGGGCTGCCCCCAATGCCTGATGGACCGTGCCATTTCCCGTGCCCACCACCACCACGGCACGCACGCCTGCCGCATACCAGGCCTGTATCACCGCCAGCGCCACGGCACTGTTGCAGCCCGCATGGCTGTGCAGCAACTCCACCTGGGGCCATTGACCTGCGGGCGGTAAAGCGATTGCAGGCAAGCCAGCCGCAGCAGCCCTAGGCAGCCCGCCCGTTGCCCAGCGCACCCGTCCCTCTTCCACCCAGCCCTGCGGGCCGGTGCCACTGCCATCAAAGGCATCCACACGGTAAGGATGCACCTTGCGCACCTGGCGCGCACTGAACACCCGGCCCGCCACCACGGCAAGCACACCGCGGCCAGCAGCTTGCGTATCGGCCGCACAGGCCACGGCATCGCGCAGATTGCCGGGGCCATCGGCCGAGATGGCTGTGGCCGGGCGCATGGCACAGGTCAGCACCACGGGCTTTGCCGGGCGCAGAACACATTGCAGAAACCAGGCGGTTTCCTCCAGCGTGTCCGTGCCGTGGGTAATGACGATGCCGCTCACATCATCACGCGCGAGCAACTCGGCACATCGCAGCGCGAGTGCATGCCAGGTCGCGTGATCCATATCCTTGCTGTCCAGCTGCGCCAGCTGCTCCGTCTGCAGCGACGCAGCAGCAATGCGTTCCAGGTTCGGCACGGCCTGCAGCAGCTGGGCCACGCCCAACTGGGCCGCACGGTAGCCCACACTGGTGCCAGCCTGCTCGGCGACACCGGCAATCGTGCCACCGGTGCCCAGGATGACGATATTTTTGTCACGTTCCACTTGCAGTCCTCTTCAAACTGATTAAAAATACAGGTACTGGATGAACACACAGTATTCATCATCGATCGATCAAGGAATGCCCATGGACCACCCCAAGCTCACTCCCCGCCAGCAGCAGATTCTGGACCTCATCCAGTCCAGCATCGCTCGCACGGGTGCGCCCCCTACCCGGGCCGAGATTGCCAGCACCTTCGGCTTCAAGTCGGCCAATGCTGCAGAAGAGCATTTGCAGGCACTGGCCCGCAAGGGCGTCATAGATCTGGTCAGCGGCACATCGCGCGGCATTCGCCTGCGCGCCGATACCGTGCGCACCATCAATGCGGCACGCGGCACCAGCTTTGCGCTGCCGCTCACGGCCCTGGCCCCACTGGTGCTTCCCCTGGTCGGCCGCGTCGCTGCCGGCTCGCCTATTCTGGCCCAGGAACATATCGATCAGAGCTATTCGGTCGAGCCCAGCCTGTTTGCCGCCAAGCCTGATTACCTGCTCAAGGTCCGCGGCATGTCCATGCGTGACGCGGGCATCATGGACGGCGACCTGCTGGCGGTACAGGCTACGCATGAAGCGCGCAACGGCCAGATTGTGGTGGCCCGCCTCGGTGACGACGTGACCGTCAAGCGCTTCAAGCGCACGCCTCAGGGCATCGAGCTGCTGCCCGAGAACCCCGACTACAAGATCATTCACGTCGATCCTGAAGAGCCATTCGCCATCGAAGGCCTGGCCGTAGGCCTTATCCGCAACAGCATGTTCATGTAACGGGCAAACGGCGTCCCTCCGCCCATGCAGCGGAGGCACCGAGCCTCTTTCCCTATCAAGCCCAGGTGGTAGGCGCGAAGCCGTTGAGCTTCGCCCTGGGCGGAGCTTTGCCTGAAGAACGCAATCCTGCCTTTATCCATGCCGCAAGGTCATCAAAGGAGTTGCCAAATGGGATTCGCCACATCACTGCAGTCTTTGACACGCCGGACCCTGAAAAGCCTGTCGCCCATGCAATCTTTCCCCCCGGACTTGCATTGCGGCGAGGACGGCGCAGCCGCCACGCAGCCTGCTTCCCTCAATGCCCGTGGGCCGAAGGCGACGCGGATCGGCATTCCTTTCATGCGCGCCAACCGCAGCTGCGGCCGTCTCGCCGGCCATGCGCTTCGCATTCAGTCCGTTGCAGCCGCCCAGCTACATGTGCCGATGACCGCCGAACCTGCGCAGGTCGGCGCTCCGCGACTGCTCAAGATCGTGCAGCGTGAGCCGCACAGTCAGCCCGAATGCCTGTTGATCTCGGGCCGCATGGCCGATGTCTGCGCAGCGCTGGAGCGTATGGCACTCCATGAGCAAACAGCCCCGCAAGTCTGAAAGCACAGTGAGGTTTGACGGCCTGCACTTATGCGGCCCCGAGCCCGACCCGCAATAGGCCTGCAGGCGGAGCAACAAAGCTTCCATATGCATCCAACAGGAAGCCATTTCAGCGCTCTTGGCCCATTGGCTGGCAGATATGACGCCAGACGACTCTGCCAGCAGTGCATAGGCGAAAAACTCGATATCGCCAAAGCAGACCCTCTGCCTTGGCGCCGAACGATCTGGATCGCCATGTAAATTTTTTACTGATGCTCTGCAGGGGCCTGTCCGCCGAAACGCATTTCGCACAAGCCTCGCAGCCTTCTAAACTCCTTGTCAGGCGCGAATATGCGTCAGAGCGGATACCCGGATCAGGGTATTGCGGCACCTCTTCGACAGTGGAAACATTCATATACACATGTCAACGAGGGCGTCTTATGAGTGCCTACCGCAAGCTCTTGCAGCACATACAGGCCAAAGACGCCAATGGGAACCTGCGCCTGATTCTGGTCTATCAGAGCTTTGATGAGGTCGACATGCCGCATGGCGTCTCCATACGCCCGTCTGCCATTTACTTTGAAACTGCCGATCACCAGGAGGTCAACTGGCTCAATCCACAGCAGTTCGAGATAGAGGCCACTGGCGAAATCCTCAATCGCGTTCCCCCTTCGCCCGAGGAATGAAACAACTCGACGCGATCGACCCCGTTACAGAGTCTTACCTCCTGTCTACAACTCTGCTGCATTCAAGAACTAGGCATTGCGCGGCTCGAAATATTGGAATAAATTGATCCTGAGGCACATCTTCCGGCATCAGGAGGCTGAACATGTTCAAGCACCTGCTCATTCCCACCGATGGCACCAAACTGTCAGAGGCTGCCGTGCGTGCTGGCGTTCTGCTTGCGCGTGAACAAGGCGCCAAGGTGACCGGCCTTTATGTCATGCCCGATTACCGCGCCATCATCTACGGCGCGGACGCACTGCTGACTTACAACAGCGCAGAGTTCGAGCGAAGTGCCAACAGCGATGCAGATGCAGCTTTGCAGTTCGTTGACCAGATTGCCAGACCTGAAGGCGTACCCTGCAACTTTGTGCGAGTCACCCACGCCTCTGTTTACCAAGCCATTGTTCAGCAGGCGCAGGAATTGCAGTGCGACCTGATTTGCATGGCCTCACACGGTCGCAAAGGTATCGGCGGAATTTTGCTGGGCAGCGAAACCCAGCGCGTTCTGACGCACAGCCATGTCCCGGTGCTGGTACACCGGCCCGCCTCCACCGGCAAACATTAAGGAGCCAGAAATATCGAATAGCAGTCCTGCATGTCGCACGCTTGCCTCGATACAAGATGAGCAAGCGACTTGCAAGTCATGGCTGCAAAATGCAGGCCAGCCAATCAGGAGTTGCTGGCCGCTCCCGATGGGGCAACCTGTCAACCGTTCAAACGCGTCAGCAACAGTGCAAGAGCGATAAACGGCGATTGAGGCCAAAGTGACGCCTCTGCCAAATATTCAAATGCATTGACTGTGTGAGCTGCAGAACCGGATCGAGAGGACCCCGAAACTTGCCCGCCTTGCGCGGGCATTTTTTTGGCTGCTAGGCACATCGCTCCGATACTTCTCCCAATCGCTCACGATGCCCAGGCAAGGTGAACAGAATCTGGAGATTCTGCGAGTCCATTTGCTGCACCACGATGGAGCCGTCTTCGTGCAGATAGATCCGCACAGTGCGTGCATCATCCAGATCCCAGTGCGCAACGCTCGTATTCACCCCCCGCCAGCCATGCTCCTCGCACAGCCGACGCCGGCGCAAAGCCTTCAAAAATTCCTGCGAAGCACCAAGCTCTGCATTAGTTTGCACCCAGCTGTCGATCACCAACTCATAAGCCATCTGCTGCGTATGGCAAGGCTTGGCCAGCTTCATGTGCCTGATCCAGGCATCTAGACGGGAGGCAAAAGTGTATTGCAGGTGGTGGGACATGGGCTTTTTTTGAATTCAGTAGGGCACAGGGCTAGATCGCCACTTGCGCATCAAAAATCAGAATTTTCCTACGCCCAATTTACCGAAAAGTGCAGCAGAAACAAAATCTACATCACCAATAGGTTCAGGGTTTAACACTGCTTGATGACTGGCCTGAGAGACAACTGGCAAAGCGCGACTGGCCAGAGCCGCGGTGAACCCTGAGCCTGCACGGCGACATATCTCAAGGATTGGATAAGCTGGCTTTTGGATGCTTGTCAGTTGCTCAGCCACCGCATTGCCAAGTATTTCGGGAGTACCTACCGATGACTTGCTTGTTGGTATTCAGGCAAGGCGATTCAGCCCTCATTTCGATGATTCAGGCCTAGAGCATCGTCTTCCTGAAATTCAATGCGCCCCTCTAAAAATTGTCATCATCAGGCGACTTCTACGCTCAAACCCATGCCGGCTCAGAATAGATTTCATTAAAAAAATCTATCTTTTCACTCAGTTACTTAGCACGGCCACTTCATCAAAAAAAGATGACAGCGGCACCGGCAAAGCACCTCCCCAGCGCTTCAGAGAAGCTCACACAGCAGATCTGCTCTGTCCATTAGCGCGATCTGTAAGTGCCTACATACTTCCTTACATCCGCTTGATACAACATCAGTCAAATGCAATGAAATGTCAGCTCGCAGGTCCTGCGGCAAGTCGTTGAGCAACAGGGAGTGTCGTCATGAGAAAAGTTAATCCTGCCGCCAAGAACGCGAACCGCGCTTTTGTCCGTCTGCACACGTATGTGACCAAGCAATTCGACTGGGATCTCTTCACCAAGGACTACCGGGTAGTCCTGCACACAGACGAGGACGGAGGCGTCACCCTCTATATCGTCAAGGTCTTCGACAAGGATGGACAGCCTGCCGCACTAGGCCCAAAGATCCCTAACCAGATTACGTTCTCTTACCGTCAGGCTCCCATCATGTCGGTATGGACAGAGTTCTTTAACGACGGCAAATTCAGTTGGCGCAATGTCTCCTGCCGCTAGGGCGCGGCGGCGGTGGAGGATGGTGGCTTGGCTGTCGGCATGGACACCCGCCGCTGCGCCAGAAGCGCCATCCTGTCCAACACATTCAGGAGAGTTGCATGACCCGCTTCCAACCGATGCTTGCAACTGCTGCCCTGCTCAGTCTCATGACGCTACATCTCAGCAGCAGTTCCATGGCACAGGCCGCCTTTACAACCCCGGGCGGCTACACCAACTCCTACAGCGGCCAGATCACGGGCAACGGTATCGTGCAATACGGACTCGAAACGCGGCCCTTCCAGCGCATGACCGTCACGCTCAACACCAACAACCCGTCCAGCCAGATGAACGTCTTCAAGGACGGCTCTGCCCAGCCTCTATGCCAGGGCTCGGCCAACAACAACATCTGCACCTTCCGCATCGAGCGTGGTGCCAGCTATCGCGTGCTGATCTTCCTCACGCGTGAAGCCGCCCAGCGTGGCGAAAGCGCACGCTTTACGCTCACCACCGAAGAAAGCACCTGACAGCTTGACTGCCGTCAAGAACCCCTCAGTCCATGGCTTGTAAACTGGCTTCAACAGATTCAAAGTGAAAGCCCGTTACACAATATGGAAAACTTTCCCAAGGACATCTACACCGAGCCCACGCCCGATGTGAATACCCTGGCCAACCTCGGCCCCCTCACCGGCATGGCTGGCATCTGGACCGGCAAGCGCGGCCTGGATATCAACCCCAAGGCTGACGGCCCCGAAAAGCAGGCCTTTATCGAGCACATGGAGTGCCAGCCTATCGATGCGCAAACCAACGGCCCACAGCTCTTCTATGGCATGCGCTACCACACACGCATCGTCAAGCCCGATGACGTGGAAACCTTTCACGACCAGGTCGGTTACTGGCTGTGGGAGCCTGCCACCGGCAACATCATCCAGACCCTGACCATCCCGCGCGGACAGACCGCCATGGCCACGGGCAAGACCACGGCCGACGCCACCAGCTTCACTCTCAGGGCCGAGCGCGGCTCCACCGTCAACGGTATCTCCAGCAACCCGTTTCTGGAGCATGCCTTCAGAACCGACGCCTATACCATCACCGTCACCAAGCACTCGGACGGCACCTGGTCGTACGAGCAGGAAACCACGTTGACCATCCCCGGCCAGAGCAAGCCTTTTTCCCATACCGACCGCAACACCTTGCACAAGATTGGCGAGCCCACGCCCAACCCAACGGCAAGGGCCGCAGTTGAAATCTGATTAGCGCTCTCAAAGGACTCCACGCCCTGGCCGAATTCACTGGATCCGCAGGGCGCACACTCCCCGATTACCGCATCGCCCGCGATGGCCTTACGCAGCTGACCATGGACCTTACGGGCAAGAAGGCGCTTGCCTTCAAACTGGCTTATATGCATGTGCCTTTCAACGCATGGAGGCCATTCGCCGCAGGCTGCCGGCATTCGGCGCTTGGAGCTGGCCTTCAATCTGGTCGCGAAGGCTGCACCGCGCTGCGTTCAAGACCTCTATACAGGGCGATGCCGACAAATGGCAGCACAGCAGCCACCTGCCCAACCTGAATTACGGCCGCCCCACCCTGCGCCATGTACCGCCGGTTGTGACCGAGCTGAGGCCGGCCTCCTTCGACAGCCTGCCATGGCGCATTGCCGACGGCGAGATCATCGGTTCGACCGATGCCCAACTGGCCAGGCTGGCAACAGCCGCAGGGCATGCTGCGCATGACGTTCGGATAGTCTGCTTTTGATAGCTTCTGCATGACGTTCGGATAGTCTGCTTTTGATAGCTTCTAACGCTTTATGGATAAGGGCTTGAGGCGGCTTCTACCTGCGCCTTCATGAATTTGATTTCCATCAAGAAACCGTCTGAATACTCATTTCAAGGTGTTGCATTAGCAGCCCTGGAGTGTGAGTATGAGCTCAGTGATCGATCGAATTGATTTGGCAACAAGACGCGCACCTATGCGCAAGGAGGCTGGATATGTTCAAGCACATTTTGATTCCTACGGACGGCTCTAAGCTCTCTGAGGCCGCGCTGCGCGCGGGCATACAACTGGCCAAGGAACAAGGCGCACAGGTGACGGCGCTGTATGTGATGCCGGATTACGCAGCCATGATTTACGGAGCGGAGGCGCTGATCGCCTACAACTCTGCGGAGTTCGACAAGAGCGCCCAGAAGGAAGCAGATCAGGTGTTGCAAGCTGCCCTGGACATTGCCAAGACGGAGGGCGTGGCCTGCCAGACGGTGCGGGTCACGAATATCTCCATCAATCAGGCCATCATCAAGCAGGCGCAGGAGGGTAACTGCGATCTGATCTGCATGGCATCACACGGCCGCAAGGGCATTGCCGGCATTTTGCTGGGCAGTGAGACCCAGCGCGTACTGGTCAACAGCAGCATTCCAGTTCTGGTGCACCGCCCGGTTTAGGCCTGATCGACTGCAGCGCAGCCACTTCCCGGCCGCTCTCACAATGCAAGCAACGCCCCATCGCCCTCGTGCGGTGGGGCGCTTTTTCATGGGCCGATCGTCGTGTAGCATCGGTGCATCAAATTGTGAACCTTTGGTTCCATTTGTCACGCCGGCAGCGGCGTCTCTGGTTCATTTTGAAAAAGGGAAAACGCAGATGAGTCACGCAATCGCAACCGATGCCGGCCTGGCGTGGCGGACCGGCCCGATTCGCCCGAGAGCCTGCACCTGCGGCAGCGTGGTGTGCCAGTTGCTGCATGAGCGGGTAATGAGCGATATGTCGCGCCGCATGTTTGTGGGCGGGGTGGCGGCCATGATGGCGCCATTTGTGGCCCTGCATGCTGCCGAGAGAGGCGTGGGCGGGGCGGCCAGGCCGGCCGACCGCCCCGTGTTGCTGACCAATCTGCGCCTGTTTGACGGTACGGGCAAGTCGGTGCGTCAAGGCGTGCAGGTGTTGATCCAGGGCAAGCTGATTGCCGCCCTGCCCTCCGCCGGCGAGAAGGTGGAAGGTGCCCAGGTGATCGACTGCCAGGGCAAGCTGGTGATGCCGGGCATGATCGATACGCACTGGCACACCATGCTGGCAGCCATTCCGCAGATGACGGCCATGACGGCAGATCTGGGCTATCTGTACATCTCCGCCGCGCAGGAGGCGCAGCGCACGCTGATGCGCGGCTTTACCTCGGTGCGCGACGCGGGCGGCCCCGCCTTTGCGCTCAAGCGCGCGATCGACGAGGGCATGGTCCCGGGCCCGCGCATCTATCCCAGCGGGGCGATGATTTCTCAGACCTCGGGTCATGGCGATTTCCGCCTTCGCAGCGATATTCCGCGTGCGGCGAACGAGCCGCTGAGCATGGTGGAGCAAACCGGCGTGGCCATGATTGCGGACGGCGAGGCCGAGGTTCTGCGCCGCGTGCGCGAGCAGTTGATGCTGGGGGCATCGCAAATCAAGATGCTGGCAGGCGGCGGCGTGGCATCGCTGTATGACCCGCTGGACAGCACCCAGTTCACCGAGAAGGAGCTGCGCGCCGGCGTGGAAGCCGCCGCAGACTGGAACACCTATGTGATGTCGCATGTTTACACGCCCAAAGGCATCAAGCGGGCCATCAAGGCGGGCGTGAAGAGCATCGAACACGGCCAGTTGGCCGACGAGGAAAGCGTGCGCATGATGCGCGACGAGGGCGTGTGGTGGAGCCTGCAGCCATTTCTGCAGGACGAGGACGCCAACCCCTATACCGATGCAGTGCGCCGCGAGAGCCAGTCGCGCGTGGCCCAGGGCACGGTGCGCGCCTATGAGATGGCGCAGAAGTACGGCATCAAGACGGGCTGGGGCACGGACATTCTGTTCAGCCCCAAGGGCACTGTCACACAGGGCAAGCAACTGGCCAAGCTGACGCGCTTTTACGACCCCATGACGCTGCTGAAGCAGGCCACGGGCACCAACGGCGAACTGCTGGCCCTGTCGGGCGAGCGCAACCCCTATCCCCAGCCGCTGGGCCGCATCGCCCCTGGCGCATTTGCCGATCTTCTAGTGGCCGATGGCGACCCGACGGTGAATCTGGACTTCCTGAGCAGCCCGGAACAGAACCTGCGCCTGATCATGAAGGACGGCAAGGTGTACAAAAACACGCTGTAAGGGAGACAAATGACCCAGTACATCAACACCACTCCAGGCATGGCAACGGCGGCGCTGGCCGCGAGCCTGCTGGCAGGCACGCCGGCCTGGGCACAGGACAAGACAGCAGCCGATGCATGGCGCTTTCAGCTCACGCCCTATGCATGGATGACGGGGCTGGACGGCAGCGTCCGCCCGTTCAGAGGAGCGCCAACGGTGAGCGTGAACAAATCGTTCTCGGACATTCTGGAGGACCTGGACGCTGCAGCCTTTGTGAACGGCACGGCACGCAAGGGGCAATATGTGCTGCAGGGCGACTTCAGCTACGCCGCTACATCGGACAAGGCTGCCCTACCCTTAGGCCTGAGCGCAAATGCCAAGATTCGCCAGACCTCGCTGACGATGACCGGCGGGCACAACTGGATGCTGAGTCCGCAGTCGAGCGTTGACCTGATGGCGGGCCTGCGCCTATGGCAGATCAAGGCCAAAGTGAGTGTGCCAGGGGTAGGTTCGGCGCAGTCCAACACCTCGTTCGTTGACCCAGTGGTCGCCGCACGCTGGCGCTACGATATTGCGCCGCGCTGGTCCACCTTGGTGTATGCCGATATGGGTGGGCTGGATGTGGGCTCGAAGTTCACCTGGCAGGTGCACGGCTCGGTGAACTACCAAGTCAAGGAAAACATCTTTGTGTCCGTGGGCTACCGCCACCTGAGCGTGGACTACCGTGACGACGGCAAGCGACTGGACTTCAGCCAGAGCGGCCCGATCGTCGGTGCGACGTTCAGGTTCTGATAACCACCAGCGGATAGCCAACACCCAGCCCGTCAGACCTGCGGCTGCAACGCCGCATGCAGCAATGGCATAGGCGATGGCAATCGCTGCGGGCGAACCAAGCTGCGCCAGGCCCTCTATAGCACTGGATTACCTGGTGCGCGATCTCTCTCGGTTTCAGCGCATGGAGTCACCTCGACCACCGGAGAGTCAGAGCCTGAAATCGCGCTCGAAACACCACCACAGGACAAACCAGGGGCGTGCGCACTCATTGCTGCAGCCTGCCTTTCCTTGCTCCGTCAGCCGCCCACGCCGGGCGACAATGTCAAAGCAGCACCAACTGACCAAAACAAGAAATCCGACAGGCCACAAGGCATCAATGAACCGCACCGAATTTCTGCAACAGCCCGAAGTCATTGGCTTTACCGACTGGCTTGCAGCCACACTCCCCCAGCGACGGATTCAGTTGAACATTCGCTCTTCCAGCTACGTCCCCAAGGGCTTGATGGCCACCGCCCGTTTTGCCGACTTGGTACCTCGCCACTACCGCTGGCGGGCGACTGGCCTGGCAACGGGCGACTGGGCCGAGTCGTGCATCAAGACAAGCGCTCTTTCTGCCAAGCTGCGCGCTGCCGTGCAGGCCAACGATGCGACAGCCACCCTGGCCGCCTGTAGCGATGTGCTGGACTGGGGCGGCGAGCGCAACCCCAAAGAAGGCGCGCGGCCCTTTCTTGTGGGCCTTGGCACTAACATCAGCCACTACATCGCCCAGACCCACCAGGAAATGGCGCTTGGCTCGGCCAGCCTGCGCACCGGCTTTCCGACAGTGCGGCTCATGAACTCCATGCTCACCAAGGTACACGCCTTTTATTCGGCCGAAGGCTTGCCCATCTATGACTCACGGGTCAGCGCCGCAGCTGCTGCACTGGTGGAGTTCTGGCGCCGCAGCAGCGGCAGGCCCCACCTGCCCGATACGCTGAGTTTCCCGCTGGCCGGCGGCAGCCAGAAGCCCCAGCACAAACTGGCTTGCCTGTTTGACCAGCCACCCTCGCCGGGCACCCTGCTCTACACCAGCCAAAGCACGCCCCAGCGCTGGGCTGGCGCCAAGGTGCGGCTGGCCTGGGTAATGGCCGAGACCCTGCGCAAGACCCCCAGCCTGTTTTCAGGCCAGCCCGATCGCATGCGCGCCATGGAAGCTTCACTCTTCATGGTGGGCTACGACCTGAACTGCCTGGCCTGAACAAAACAGCCCCTGCCAACCAGTGGTTGCAGGGGCTTTTCTCCGCATCCAGGCATTTAGGTCAGATAGGCCTCCAGCGCTTATCCGTCAAACGCCGGAAGCTATCAAAACGGCTAGTTCTGGAAAAAGCCAATGGGCCTGTCGAATGCGGACCAGGGCAAAACGGCAAGACTGGCGGAATCACGGCAACGCCCTTCACCAAGGCATAAGGCCGGCCGGTGGACCCGGTTCAGGGTACTGCGGTTGGAGCGACTTGCATCGGGGAGGCAGCGACCACAATCCTGAATGAGCCCGGAACCCACCACATCCTGCTGCGCGTCCGGATGAATACTGTGAGGAATATCGAGAGTTCCGCCTCAAACGTAAACCAAATGCTACGTAATGGCCGTGAATTCACAAAATTCAGCGTTGCGCCACGTTCTCCTACAAAAGGGTTTTCCATGACTCGGCGACCATGCATCCACAGCAAGCCAACCCGGTTTGCTGGTCACCTACCTGAAGGAGTGAAGGACATGACGCAACAGGCGAACCAGCAGCACAGCCCCAGCCAACAGGACAAGCAGCAACAGCAGCAGCAAAACCCTGGGCAACGCCAACCAGGCCAGAGCACCAGCCAACCCGGCCAGCAGCAACAGCAAACCCCAGGACAGCAGAAGACCCCTGCTCAGCAACAGCAGCCTGGGCAGCAGCACAAAATGCCCCAGCAGTGAAAGTGAGCGCCTCAGCGCTGGCCCACCTTGCCAGCGTTGTTCTGTACCACGCAAAGAAAGGAGCAGGAATGCAACCAGCCTCACCTGTCATCTCATCCGATCGTGTCAACGGCACCAACGTCTACAACCCCAACGGCGACAAACTGGGAGCTATCGACTCACTGATGATCGACAAGCTCACCGGCAAGATTCGATATGCAGTGATGCAGTTTGGCGGTTTCCTGGGCATCGGCTCAGATCTCTACCCACTGCCGTGGGATAGCCTCAAATACGAACCCAACCAAGGCGGGTACGTGGTTTCCGTCACCAAGGAACGGCTTGAAAACGCCCCTCGCTACGAGGGAGGCACATTGCCCGAATACACCGACGACTACGGCCGCCGTGTTTATGACCACTACGGTGTGCCCTTTGTCTAACCCCGGCACGCAACCACACATGCGCTAGTGCCCAAACTCAAGAAGAACCGCAGGCCGGTCGGCGCCGGCCGCCAACCAGTTGGAGTTCAGCCCACCTCGCGGTCGGCTTTTTTTTGCGCGGAGATTTTCAAATGTAGCCTCCTGGCCCCGCGGGCCTTAAGCGCGACCTCTCCCCGCAGGGTCAAGCGGGGCCATCTGGTGTGATGGTTCCTGGTACAAGGTATTGCTCAAAATCGAGGCCTGAAATACGCTTTTCCAATACCGTAGTGCACAAGCCGTGAGCTGCGGTCTGAGCGGTCACACCAGATGGTGATGATATCCATTGCTTTCTGCCGAGCCTGAGGTTCTCTACCCTCCCTCTGCTTCCCCAGGCACGCCGCAAGGCATCGGCCTTTACCCGCAAGCCCACCAGCCAACGCTGGTGGGCTTTTTCTTTGCCGGTAGACGCTCAGTGCGGCCACGCAACACATGAGGTCGATGTCTGTTGACGCGCTGTACAGGGAAAATTTAAACTACTGTACAAATGAACAGCACTGATAAAAATAACAGTAAAATTCAAGGCAACAGCTTGCTGCGCCGGAGCGCGAAGCGCATTCACTCCATACCTTTGTTGGTTTCACCTGCTCTCAAGAGCGCTGGTCTTTTTTATCCGCCCCCGCCCATCCAGCGGGCCTGCTTCTCGCCAAAAGGAGACTCCATGCTGTACAGCACCGTTCCTCAACCCGTTGATGAAGACCTCGTGCAGCGCCTGCGCGAGAAGGGAGGCCTGTGAAATGGCCACACATCCCCACCGCCCTGCTCGCGCTGCTCCTGACAGTCCTGCTCTTGATCGCCCCGGCCTTGGAACAAAGCTACTGACCGCCGCGCAATGGGGCCTCTGCCTCCTGGGGATCTTTTGCCTCATCGGCGTGGCCGTCGTCATTGCCACCACCCCGCAAGCCTGGCCGCTGTAAACGGTCAACCTCATCGCTTTTGATAGCCACAGGCGTTTTCCTGACAAGCGCCAGACCGGAGAAATATCATGGAAAAGATCATCGAGTCCCTGATCCTCGTCGCCGCCATCTTCATGGGCGTACTGTGGCTTGCCACCCCCAACGCCCAGGCAGACGAACCCACCACCCTCACCAAATCCGTGCGCGACGAGTTCGCCTGCCCAGGCATGCACGCCGAGTGGCTGGACGCCCACACCGTCCAGTGCCTGCGCGAAAAGCCCTGATCTACCGCCCCGCTGCCCCCGCGAACAGCCCATGCCCCATCGACACCGTACGGCAACAACTACAGCACCGCGACAGCCAACACAGCCGGCTGCTGCCTGCTATGGAAAGCAAGGCTGCTAGTTCAATCCAGACGATGCCATCAGTAGCAGCACACTTTCAAATGCAGATAGGGCAGGCGCAACGCAATCGCCAATTCAGAAGCTCGGAAGCGCCCGCCAAGCAGACAGAAGCCCGCAAGGTTCCAGACCTAGCAGGCATTTTTGCCAAGTGGTTGGCATGTAATACCGCTACCTCAATCTGCTATGGCAAGCCCGCAAGCACTTGCGCGAGCGTTACTCGGCAGGTTTTGCGTAGACCTCTGCACTCAGCACCTCAAGGCCGACAAAGGGTTCAGTCCCTTCGACCCAGGCATCGTGACCAGGTGGGATGGCGTAGGACTCCCCTGCGCTGAGCATTTTCTGAGAGCCGTCCTGCATTTGAACGGTGAGCTTTCCCGAAACGACGTGCCCCACATGCGAGAGTTGGCAGTATTCGGTCTTCACCACGGGCTTGATGCATTCGGACCAGCGCCATCCGGGCTCAAAGTTGAACCGTCCAATCGTGTAGCCCTGAAGCTTTACGAGCTCCACGCGAGTTTTGCTAGGTGTGCGAAGTTCATCGGGCTCGCTGTGTGACCTGACTTCTAGCTTCTCAACGCTGACTGGAGTGGCCATGATTTTCTCCTTCATAAGAGCTGCACCTCGAGCCCCCAAGGAATTCTTCAGGTATGGCTGGTGAGCCGAAGGACAGCTGAAAAAACTTATCACTACGTCATTCGCATGGCATTGCCAGGAGCACTTATCAGTTACCAATTGCTGCATGCGGCACGGCACCGTCTGCGCCGTCCAATCCACGGCTGGCAGCAAAAAGCATGCTTTGACATACAGGGTGCCTACGCGGCCCATCTAAAGCGCCACAAGTTCGCACAGATTTTTCAGATTTGCATACAGCAAGCAGATCGAATGCAGCTGCAGCAAGAGCGGCATGACTTCTTTGCGCAGACCCAAGACGGCGCGATGCTGACTGTTTTGGGCACAGCCAATGCCTTACCCATTGGTAAAGCTGGCTGAACTGTCCAGCCCCTGCCCACCCTGCCTGCGCCGTATGGTTTTTTGTCTGCCATTCACGGAGGCGCGATGGGTCGCGCCGACCCCTTGGCCTCAGCGAGGTACATGCCCGAGCCACCCACCGCGCACCAAGAACCTGCTAGCACTTGAGCCCGCTGATGTTAGGACTACGGCTCGGTTACTTTGCAGGGTGGTCGCGGCGGAACAACTCCCACTCGTCGATTTCCGTGCCGTTGGGCGCCACGCAGATGCCGCGCTCTCCGGCAGTGGTCTTCTCGATGCGGGTCTTGCCGCCCAGCTTGGCACAGTACACCGATGCGGGGTTGGCCATGCCGATCACAGGCGCAGCGGACTGAGGCTGGGCGCAACCGCTGATGGCCAGTGCAGAAAGTACTGCGCTGGTGGTTCCAAGTGCTTTTTTCATGGACTCAATGTAGCAAATGCCGCCTTTTTCATGGAGCCGCAAAAAATCCTGACTCACATCAATTTCTCGTTTCCTTCATACATATGGGCTAAGGGTTGGCACCGACGATGCTGGCGACACTCTGTCAGCCAATGTCACTTTTAATTATTTCACCTCCAAAAGAGGAAAAGTGAACTGTCAGAAATCGCAAGAAGTTGTTAATTTCTGATCCGGAAGATGAGCGGCTGACACATTAATGGCCGCCTTGGCATTTAGATTTGACTAGAGATATGGCCAGTCTGGCCTGTCTGTTGGTGATCACTAGCAGAAGGGCTGTGTGTATGCATACGAGCAACGACCACATCTTTGTGTTGATGCCATCTCTGTCCCTGCTCTTTCTGGCCGGTCTGCTGGGAGTGTGCTGGGCGACCCAGCCCAAGCAACGCTTTCTACTCTGGCTGTGCGCCTCTTTCCTGCTAACCGCAATGTCTATCAGCATTCGCAGCGTGCTGAAGTTTGAAGTCCTCAATCATTATGTGGTTCTCGTCAACGCACTGTTTCTGGCGGGAGCTTGGTGTTTTACCAAGAGCTTTTCAGAGCGTCGGTGCGTACCCACATATCCGCTTGCAGCATTTGTCTTGTGTGCCGCGACGCTGGCCTCGCTCTACTATTTTGCCAATGTGGCACAGAACCAGGTGGGTCGGCTGCACACATTCGGTATAGGCGTAGCTCTAATGCTCTTGCTGCCAGTGCCGGCAGTTCTCAAACGAGGCCTCACCAACGACTGGCTGGATAGGATTTTGCTGTGGTCCTATCTGTCTTATGCCGTCTTTACCATGCTGCGCCCGACGCTGGTCGCAACTTTCGCGCATAACGGTCTCGGCGATGCCATGGATGCCAACTCAACCTATTGGCTGACAACGCTGATGAGTATTTTGCTTTTTGCATTGCTCTTCACGGTTTTAGTCTGTGCAGTCACCATCAGGGACACAGTCCGTCAACTGCGCACTGAACGCGACCTGGATGCTTTGACCCAGATACTGAATCGCCGCGCATTCAGTGAAGCCGCACAGCATCGCCTGGCCGACCAGCGCCTGTATCCCATGGCGCTTCTGGCCAGCGATATTGATCATTTCAAACGCATCAACGACAACTGGGGGCACGACAAAGGTGACGCGGTCTTGCAGCTTGTCGCCAAAGCGATGCAGCACAATGTGCGCAGCAACGATCTAGTTGCACGCTTCGGCGGTGAAGAGTTTATGGTTCTGCTGACAAAGATCGATTTGCTAGGTGCCGAGCAAGTCGCCAAGCGCATTGGCCTGGAGTTGAGAAATGACCAGGAGCTATTGCCGAAAGGGCCAGCCCTGACGCTGAGCTTTGGCATCACTTCAATCAGCAATGCCGACCAGCTTGAAGGTGCACTGAGGCAAGCCGACCAGTTGCTGTATAGCGCCAAAAATGCTGGCCGAGACCGCGTTCATGTGGAAGGCCGCAGCTACCCAGACATCAGCTTTGAACACACCATACCGGCAGACCACCCCATGGCATTGCTGACGTAAGCCGGTGAACTCGCTGGCCAATGCCATCCGCACCAGGCAGCTCACGTATCCAAGTTGGCCCACAATGACTCCTGCATGGTCGCTGACAAACCAATTTGTCAGCATTGATGCACCCCGTCATGGGTGCACTTTTGTCAGTGGAATCCTTGATGCGCAGACTTCGCCATCTCACCAACCGGCATCGCACACCGTCCACCAATATCGCCCTGGGTCTGCTGCTGGCCTTTAACGCGGGCGCGGTCAACGCTGGCGGCTTTCTTGTGCTGCGGATGTATACCTCGCACATGACGGGCTTTGCCTCTCAACTGGCTGACGGCCTGGTGCTTGAGAACGCCAAGCTGCTGCTGAATGCGCTTGGTGCCATCATCGCCTTTACAACGGGCGCGGCCGTCTGCGCGTTGCTGGTGAACTGGGGACGCAAACGCCATCTGTACAGCGTCTATGCCCTGCCGCTGATGCTGGAGGCCGTCATGCTGATTGCTTTCGGCCTGATGGGCACAGTCACCTTGACATGGAATACGCCCTTCGCAGTGCCGCTGACCGTGCTGCTGCTGTCCTTCATGATGGGTTTGCAGAATGCCGTGGGTTCCAAGACATCCGGCGGCAGCACTCGCACCACGCACATGACCGGCAATTTCACGGATCTGGGCATGGAACTGGGCAAGATGTTCTTCTGGAAGCGCCACGCCAACGCCGACCTGCAACTATCACCCCTGGTTAGGCATGACTGGCGCCGTATGAAGGTGTCCGCAGGGCTGATCTTGATGTTTGTGCTGGGCGGCATTACCGGTGCGCTGGGCTTCAAGTATATCGGCTTCATCTGCGTGGTTCCGCTGGCCGCTCTTTTGCTTGTACTGTCCGTGCCACCATTTATGCGTGACGCAGCGCAATCCGCCGAGCGGCCGTCACTCTTCAGCAAGAAGAGCTGAGTGCATCCTGTATCTCACGCCGCTGCCGCGACGTCCCCGGGTCCATGCACGACGACCTGATCGCGCCCAAGCTCCTTGGCCTTGTAGAGTTGCTGGTCAGCCCTCATTACAGCTTCGCGCAGATCGCTGCCGAATGGGCTGACAACGATACCCATGCTCAAGGTCACGCGCTGACCATCGGGCAATGGCGCAATGATCTCGACCGCTCCGGCACGAATACGCTGCGCCACACGTTGTGCAGTCTCAATGTCGGCATGGGTCAACAACAGCACAAATTCTTCGCCTCCAAAGCGAGCCACCAGGTCGGTACCACGGACACTTGCCTGTATGACTTCCGCGACGGCCTTGAGTACTCCGTCGCCATACTCGTGCCCCCAGCTGTCGTTGACCCGCTTGAAGTGATCCAGATCCGCCACCACGATGGAAAGCGGCTGCGCTTTTCGATCCCGGGCCAGCGGGTCTGCAAACTCCCAGAAGCCGCGACGATTCAACACGCCAGTCAGCATGTCGTGATTGCGTTCGTCTCTGAGTGTGGCCATTGCATCCCTCATCGAAACGATGAGCATGAGGCCCGAGAACACCAGGCTGAACAATAGCGAGCCCAGCATGGTGACCAACCAGTAAATGGAGCTGAGCATGTCCTGGAGCTCAGTGAATCCAAGAAACAGCACCATGATGGGCCTGAGCACTGTATAGATCGCAAAGGCCCCGTAGGACCGGTAAAGCAGCTTCTCCAGCCCGTCACGTCTGACTTTTTTTAGCGCGATGGCAGGAAACGGTATGAAGTGAATGACGCCAAGCCCTGTGTTCAGCCAGAGCACACGTGCAGCAATGTTGTCCTGCACGATGCTGTACTCGTAAAGAGCAGCAACCACGATGATCGATACCAGGACCGAGATCTTGGGATATGAGGAGACGGAAAACTTTTGAGCAACGCCCCAGGTACAGAGCCAGGCACCAAGCAGATAAATGGGCCCGGTGTAAACAGCCCACCGAACCAGTTGTCCGTGAGGTGTCAAGCATTGCCAACCCAAGGCAAGCCCCGTAAGTGTCAACCCACAAGCCGTCGAGAGCAGAAACACGGAGCGGCGCTGTGCAAGCCAGCAAAAAGCCATGAGTGCGCCCAGTGCCGTTATGCATACCGGCGCGACCAACAAGTAGAGCTGCAAATTGCTAGGCATGAATTGGCGGATCAGAAAAGCTCATTCACGCGGCAACGCAATTGTGGTGACCCATGCTCTGAGACTCAGAAGGTGGAGTCCATTTGATAAGTGGACTGATAAACGCCCGAATGTTAACAATTGTGCCGAGAACCCTGCAAATCTCCTCCAAAACACATCGGTTTCCCTGATTCGTCACGAGTCCGTCAAGAAGCAGCAACTCGCGATCACCCCACCCGCAGCACTCGCCTCGGCCCCACCTTTGAGCGGGCTTTTCATGACTGAATCAAGGATGTACCTCCGAGGCATTCGCTCCCCAAATCATCGCCAAAGAAGTCGCTGCCCAACTGCCGGGCCTGTCCGGGAAGACCTTTGAGCGCCTTGTACGGCAAGACGACCTGCCTCAGCCTCGGCAAATCAGCGCGGGACGCTGGCTGGTTAGCGATCTTGACGACTGGGCGAACAAGCACTCTTTGTCCCGATTGCAGTCGCCGGAGCACACCGGCGCCCAAAAAGCCTCTCCGCAGTCACACAGCATCTGCTTGAACAACGGCCTCGAGCCCCAGTGCCAGACGGCTACAACCATTGCTGCTTCTCGGCGTCGTATTTGTGGCAGTTATAGATGCCAGCCGCACCGGGAATCACATAACCCGAAATAGCGCCCATCACATCCTCTGGAGGGGCCTGGATGCATCGGTGAAACAGCTACTCGGCCAAGTCCCGAACCTGACCTGTCTCATACGCCCGTCTACCAGGGACTTATACCTATAAACCCAACTTTTAGCTGACGCAACAGCCTCCAGTCGCAACCCTGGACAACCTTGGATCACAATAGCATTCCCAGCGGACAGAGCTTTTGCGGCATGGGCATCAAGATAGATGCAACCTCCTTGGGCCAGCGTAGCTTTCAAAACCTGCGCCAAACCTACGCTAAGCTCTGGAGTGTGTAGGGTGCGCGTAGGGAATCTGGTGGCGTCGATTTGGCGTAAGTTTTCACAGAAGCAATCCTAAGCCTTTGATCGCATTGAATTTCATTCAATAAACTCAGCCACTTATTTAAGGATTCCAGTGGTGAACATCGTTATCCTGGACGATTACCAAGACGCGGTTCGCAAGCTCGATTGCGCCAAGCTGCTCGATGCCTTCAACGCAAAGGTCTATACCAACACCATCAAGGGCGTGGGTCAGCTCTCGGTTCGACTGCGCGACGCGGATGTCATCGTCCTGATTCGCGAACGCACCCAGATCTCGCGCCAGTTGCTCGATAAGCTGCCCCGGCTCAAGCTGATTGCCCAGACGGGCAAGGCTGGCGCCCATATCGATGTGCAGGCTTGCACCGAACGTGGCGTGGCGATTGCAGAGGGCGTGGGCTCTCCCATTGCGCCGGCAGAGCTGACCTGGTCTCTGATCATGTCGGCCATGCGCCGTCTGCCGCAGTACATCTCCAATCTCAAACATGGTGCATGGCAGCAGTCCGGTCTCAAGGCGGCCTCCATGCCGCCCAACTTCGGACTGGGCAGCGTGCTGCGCGGGCGCATGCTGGGTATCTGGGGCTACGGCCGCATCGGGCAACTGGTGGCGGGCTATGGCAAGGCCTTTGGCATGCAGGTCTGTGTCTGGGGCAGCGAAACCTCGCGCCGCAAGGCCGAGGCCGATGGTTATCTGAGCGCCCCGTCCAAGGAAGTCTTTTTCGAGCAATGCGATGTGCTGTCGCTGCATCTGCGCCTGCACGATGCGACGCGCGGCATTGTGACCGCACAGGACCTGGCACGGATGAAACCGACAGCCTTGTTCGTCAATACCTCGCGCGCCGAACTGGTGGAGCCCGAAGCATTGCTCTGTGCCCTGAACCGCGGCCGCCCGGGCCTGGCAGCGATTGATGTATTCGAGAGCGAGCCAATCTTGCAAGGCCATGCCCTGCTCAGACTGGAGAACTGCATCTGCACGCCCCATATCGGCTACGTGGAGCAGGACAGCTATGAGCTGTATTTCCGTGCTGCATTTGAGAACGTTGTGAACTTTGCCGACGGCCAGCCCAGCAACATCCTGAATCCTGAAGTTTTCAGCGGCCCACTGCGTTTGAACCGCTAACCGCGAGAGCTCGGCGACTACTGCCGGGCTTGGGCTTGCTGCGCCAGCTCGGCCTCCACGGCTTCGTAGACCGATTGACGCACCACGGTCTCCACTTCTTCACGAAGACGAAGCACCATGGATCGGGTCTGTGCTTCCACAACCTGAGCTATTGCTTCCTTGAGCTTGTGCTCCAGCACAAGGTCCACTCGTTGCATGAGCCGGTGGACCAGATATTCTTCGGCCACCACGGCACCGTGCTCATCCAGTGCCTGCTGCAGGCCGGCTGCCCCAAAGACCGGGGCGGGTTCAACAGCCTGCCCCACATCTTGTGCTTGGACGAGTGGCTCGGCGGCTTCCTCATCGAGTATCTCAGGCCTGGGTTGAAGTTCTTCATCCTGGGGTTGGCCAGCGTCCGTAACGGATGGCTGCTCCGCCTGGTCTGCAAGCGGAAATGCCTCCACGAGTTCGGCAGTTACCAACTCAGTCTCAGGCTCCACCTGCCCAGCCATGCTCTGCGCAAATGACTGCTGCGGTGGCAAGGATTCCGGCAAAGGGGGCAACTGATGCGGAATACCTGCAGGCCGGCCACGGCCGTAGAGACCATCCGCCAGCCATGAGGTGTGAAACGACGGCCTCGCCAGAGGGACAACGCTGTCTCCCAGCGTCCGCGGGCCTAGCACCTGCTGCACAGCTCCGTGAGACTGCTCCGGCGACGCCGACTGAGCGCTGTCCGCAGTGTCTTCGAGCGCGGCAGCTTCGGGCTGAACCACCTCGGTCAGGGTGGGGACGAAGCGTGGCGGAACTTTGGATGAGGAGTTCATGACCTAGCCCTTGAGATTCAGATCGTGCCGGACAATGGAAAAACCACGCGCTGCATAGTCGCGCCAGCGGGCACGCGCATCCTGGCGATCCATCTCATCGCCGGAAGAAACGATTTCCACCACGCGCGCGAAGCGCTCAAACCCCGATGGCACCTGCGGCGTGAGATTGACCAGCACATCGTAATGAGGCAAGTCCTGCAGGTGTTCGGCCAGGATGACGGGAGAAGCAGCAAGCATCTGCGCTCCATCCGACTCGCAAGCATGCGCGAGAAAATCCGTGGCCGACACGCTCCACAAACGGGGCGAAAGCCGGCTCAGCGCAGCTCCATCCCCCAGAACCACGATGCGCGCACCATGACGCAGAGCCTTGCGTGCGAATCGGCACACATAGCCCAGCTTGTCTGGCGCATTGAAATGAAAGGCAATTTCTGTCACAACTCTTGGCGGCAGATGCGGCCTGAAACCAGGCCGCATCTGCCGACTTTTCTTAAGCCGAAGCCTTGGCAGTCACACGCGCGCGGCGCGAAGCCGCAGGTTTGGCAGCACTCTTGCGAGCCACCGGGGTCCTGGCAGCAGTCGCTGCTGCAGCGGCAACCCGGCCTTCCTGACCCAGCAGATATTGCACCAGCAGGCCTACGGGGCGACCCGTAGCTCCCTTGGCAGCACCGCTCTTCCAGGCAGTACCGGCGATATCCAGATGTGCCCAGGGAATATCGCCCACAAATTTCTGCAGGAACTTGGCGGCCGTCACCGCACCTGCGGCGCGCCCTGCCACATTGCCCATGTCCGCAAAATTACTCTTGAGGCCATCGGCGTACTCATCGTCCAGAGGCATGCGCCAGCAAGGATCGAGTGCCATATCGCCAGCGGTCTGCAAGGCCGATGCCAGCTCGTCGCTGGTCGAGAACAGGCCGCTGCGCAAACCGCCCAGAGCGATCACGCAAGCGCCAGTCAGCGTGGCCATATCGACCAGCGCAGAGGGCTTGAAGCGCGCTGCGTAATGCAGCACATCGCACAGCACCAGGCGGCCTTCTGCGTCCGTGTTGAGGATTTCGATGGTCTGGCCGCTCATGCTGGTCACCACATCGCCGGGCTTGACGGCTGCACCGTCGGGCATGTTCTCGCATGCAGGGATCAGGCCCACGACATTGATGGCCGGCTGCAGCCTGGCCAGCGCCTGGAACACGCCCAGCACGCTGGCAGCACCGCCCATGTCGAACTTCATCTCGTCCATCTCGGCTGCAGGCTTGAGCGATATGCCGCCGGTGTCAAAAGTGATGCCCTTGCCCACCAGCACGATGGGAGCCACGCTCTTGGCCGCACCGTTGTAGTGCAATTCGATGAAGCGCAGGGGTTCGCGCGAGCCCTGGGCCACCGCCATGAAAGCGCCCATGCCCAGCTTGGCCACATCGGCAGGGCCGTGAATCTTGCAGCTCATGCGTGCTGCCTTGGCAATGCTCTTGGCAGCGTTGGCCAGCAAGGTGGGCGTTGCATGGTTGGCCGGGCGGTTGGCCCATTCGCGGGCCATGGCCACGCCCTCCTGCTGCGCCACTGCGGTATTGAAAGCAGCGGTAACAGCAGCCGTCTTGGACGATACGCCCAGCACGAGCTTGGTCAGCGCAATGGGCTTGGCCTGGGATTTGGTGTGGGTATAGAGGTAGGTCGCATCGGCAACCGCCTGTACGGCAGCCGCTACAGCCTGGGCATCGGCATCAAAGGCAAAGCTCACAACGGCCTTGGCAATGCCTTCGGTCTTGAGCACCGCGCCGCAGCCGGCCAAGGCATTGCGCACGTCCTTGGGAGTACCAGCTCCCGCGCCCAGCAGCACCACACGGCGTGCGGCAATGGCGGGCACTTGGTACAAAGGCAATTGCTTGCCGCAAGACAGGGCAAAATCACCCTGCTTCACCGCATGAGCCACCATGGCTCCGATGGCGTCGCTGCCGAATGTGCCCGATGCTGCCTGTTCAGAAACCAGCACCAACAGCAGATCACATTTTTCACGCGCTGCGGCGGCAGCGGTCAGAGCCTTCAGTTCAAAGTTCATAATCGGTGTTTTCCTTTTAGCCAATGTTATTCGATTCATCCATACGCAAAGAGCTGGCCCGCAGCTTTGGTGCGACGGCCGTGGTTCTGATCACTGTGGTGATGACCATGATGCTGATCCGCACCCTGGGTCAGGCTTACAAGGGCAGTGTCAGCCCTTCCGACGTGATGCTGGTCATGGGTTTCACCGTGCTCGGGCAACTCCCGACCATTCTGGGCCTGAGCCTGTTTGTCGCCATTGTGGGATCTCTTTCCCGCATGTACCGCGACAGCGAGATGGTCATCTGGTTTGCCGCCGGCCAGGGCCTGGCCAGTCTGCTCAAGCCCTTGCTGCGCTTTGCCTGGCCAGTGATTCTCATCACCGCCGTGCTGGCCCTGGGCGTGCTGCCCTGGTCCTATCAGCAAATCGAGCAGATCAAGACCCAGTTCCAGCAGCGCAGCGACTTGGATCGCATCGCACCCGGCGAGTTCCAGGAATCGGCGGGCGGCACACGCGTGTTCTTCGTCGACAAGGATTCCCCTTCTGACATGGCGGCCAGCAATGTCTTCGTGGTCTCGCGCGACCCCGGCAAGGAGTCCGTGACCTCCGCCAAGGGCGCGCATCTGGCCGTCATCAAGGGCCAGCGCATGGTGATCCTGGAGGACGGCCAGCGCATGGAGACGCGCAGCGACGACGGCTCGGTGCGCATCACCGAATTCAAGGAATATGGCGTGCAGGTCGACAACGACAACCCCGTCACCATCGAGGAGATGGCGGCGCGCAGCATGCCCACCAAGGACTTGATCGGCAAGGACGAGCCGATCGCCCGCTCCGTGCTGGCATGGCGCCTGGGCCTGCCCTTTGCCGCGCTGAATTTTGTCATTCTGGGCCTGGCCATCTCCAGCGTGAACCCGCGTGCGGGCAATAGCAGCAGCCTGATGATCGCCCTCTTCGCATTTATCGTTTACTACAACCTCATGACCCTGGGCGAGAGCTGGGTCAGCGCCAACAAGATAGGCATGTGGGGCATTCTGGGCCTTCTGCATGGAAGCATCCTGATCGTCAGCGTGCTGGTACTGCTGGCGCGCCACTTCCGCTGGTCACCGCGTGACCTGCTGCGGCGCTCGGGCAAGCGTCAGGAGAGCGCACGATGAAAGTTCTGCGCAACCTGATCTATCGCGAAGTCATACAGGCCGTTCTGTACGTCTCGCTGGCCTTTCTGGCGCTGTTCTTCTTTTTTGATCTGGTCGATGAGATGCGCTGGGTGGGTAGCGGCAATGCCGGCTACACCGCCACGCGCGCGCTGCTGTTCGTGACTCTGTCCATTCCGGGCCACCTCTACGAGCTGATGCCGATTGCCGTGCTGATCGGCGCCATCTTCGTGATGGCAAAGTTCGCCCAGAGCTCGGAATTCACCATCATGCGCACCAGCGGCATGGGGCCCTGGCTGGCGCTGCGCACGCTGCTGGTACTGGGTATGAGCTTTGTAGTTCTCACCGTGCTGGTCGGTGACTATATTGCGCCTGCTGCCGACAACTTCAGCCAGAAATTGCGCGTGGTCGCCAAGGGGCAGATCTCCCGGGGCGCGACAGGCGCCTGGCTCAAGGAAAAGCAAGGCGATCACTCCGTCGCTATCAACGTCGGTGCCGTCAAGGCCCCTGGAGATTTCGTCAACGTGCGCATTTTTGAATTCGACAGCAAGGGCCGCATCGCCGCGCAGATCAACGCTCAATCTGCCCAGGTCGATGAAGACAAGGAGCTGTGGACCTTGAATGGTGTGCAGGGCAGCAAGGTCGCTCAAGAGGGCGATGTCACCAAGCTCAGCCGAATCAGCGAAGCCAGCATGAACTGGCCAACCAAGGTCACTGCGGCCATGGTCTCGGGCGCGCTGCTCAAGCCCGATCGCATGACCACGATTGCACTGTTCCAGTTCGTACGCCACCTGCAGGACAACGGCCAGGCGGCGCAGAAGTACGAAATCGAGTTCTGGCGCAAGGTCTTCTACCCACTGAGCTGCCTGGTGATGGTGGTTCTCGCCCTGCCTTTTGCCTATCTGCATTTCCGCTCGGGCGGTATCACGGCCTATGTGTTTGGCGGGGTGATGGCAGGCATCAGCTTCTTCCTGCTCAACAACGTGTTCGGCTATATCGGCACCCTGCAGTCCTGGTGGCCCTGGCTGGCCGCCGCGGCGCCGGGCCTGCTCTACACCGCGCTATCGCTCTCGGCCTTTGGCTGGCTGGTACTGAGGCGCTAGGCCATGAACGACGAGCAACGCCCTTCTCCAGATCAAACCGGTCTGATCCTGCTGGCCCATGGCTCCAGAGACGCTCTCTGGCGCCAGCCCATAGAGGCAGTGCATCAGCTGGTACAGACAATGCGCCCCGACCTGCCCTGCGTCTGCGCCTATCTGGATGCCTGCGCACCGGATCTGCCTGCAGCCACGCAGACCCTGATTGCGCAAGGTGTCAAACATCTGATCGTGCTGCCGCTGTTTCTCGGTACAGGCAAACATGCACGAGAAGACATTCCGCGCCTGCTGGACGAATTGCGCCGACACCATCCCGGCTGTCGGTTCGATCTGCAGACCGCAGCGGGTGAGAATCCTCGCGTCACGTCCCTGCTGGCGCAGTTGGCGATAGAGGCGGCAGCCGAGACCGAAGCACTCAAACATACAGATTTCAAATAAAAAATAGCTTCTTTAGATATTTGAAGCATAATGATGCAAGTTCTTAGTCCATGCCGTCATGAACCTGCATCAATTCCGCTTCGTTCAGGAAGCCGCCCGCCGCAATCTCAACCTCACCGAGGCGGCCAAGGCCCTGCACACCTCCCAGCCCGGAGTCTCCAAAGCCATCATCGAGCTTGAGGAAGAGCTGGGCATCGATATCTTTGCGCGCCACGGCAAGCGTCTCAAGCGCATCACCGAGCCGGGACAGGAAGTCCTCAAGAGCATAGAGCTGATCATGCGCGAGGTGGGCAATCTCAAGCGCATCGGCGAGCAATACAGCGCCCAGGACAGCGGCACGCTGAGCATCGCCACCACCCACACCCAGGCCCGTTATGTGCTGCCGCCCGCCGTGGCACGCCTGCGCGAGCTCTATCCCAAGGTCACAATCAGCCTGCACCAGGCCACTCCTGCCGAAGTCGCACGCATGGTGATCGACGAAGTCGCCGAGATCGGCATGGCCACCGAATCGCTGGCCGACTATCCCGATCTGGTGACCCTGCCCTGCTACGAATGGCAGCACGTGCTGGTCATCCCCACGGGCCACCCGCTGGCGCAGAAAGAGCGCATCACGCTGGAGGACATCGCCCAGGAGGCCCTGATCACCTACCACCCGTCGTTTACCGGACGCGGCAAGATCGACCAGGCCTTCGAGATGCGCCGCCTGCACCCGCACATCGTGCTGGAAGCCATCGATGCCGACGTGATCAAGACCTATGTGCGTCTGGGCCTGGGCATTGGCATCGTGGCCGAGATGGCCATGCGCGACGACCCCGTCAATGACCTGGTGGTACGCCCCGTCGGCCATCTGTTCGGCACCAGCGTGGCCCGTGTGGCCATCAAGCGCGGCGCATACTTGCGCAACTTCGTCTACAGGTTTGCCGAGCTGCTCAGCGACCGACTCTCGCGAGACCTCATCATGCGCGCCATGAACGGCAGCGTGGACGACTTCGGGCTCTGATCCGGCCCGCCTCAAGGGCTGGTGCCTGCGTGCCCGGCCCACGCATTGCAAGACCATCGTGACTCCCAACTTCCCCAGCAAGCTGCCCAATGTGGGCACCACCATTTTCACCGTCATGTCGGCGCTGGCCGCCGAGCATCAGGCCGTCAATCTGGGCCAGGGCTTCCCTGACTTCGGCTGCGACCCCAGGTTGCTCGACGCTGTCAACGATGCCATGCGCGCCGGTCACAACCAGTACCCGCCCATGGCGGGCTGGCCCGCGCTGCGCGAGGCCGTGGCTGCCAAGATCGAAACACTGCACGGCCGCCGCTATGACGCGGGCAGCGAAATCACCATTACCGCCGGTGCCACCCAAGCCATTCTCACAGCCATCCTGGCCACCGTGCATGCAGGCGACGAAGTCATCGTGCTCGACCCCTGCTACGACAGCTATGTGCCCAATATCGAGATGGCCGGCGGCGTGGCCGTGCGAGTGCCGCTGACGCCCGGCAGCTTCCGCCCCGACTTTGCCAGGATCGCGGCCGCCATCACGCCGCGCACGCGCCTGCTGATCATCAACAGCCCGCACAACCCCAGCGCCACCATCTGGACCGATGCGGAAATGCGCCAGCTCGAAGCCCTGCTGGCGCCCACCAATGTGCTGCTGATCAGCGACGAGGTCTACGAGCACATGGTCTTCGACGGTGCCGAGCATCTGAGCAGCGCCCGCTACCCGGGCCTGGCCGAGCGCGCCTTCATTGTCTCCAGCTTTGGCAAGACCTACCATGTCACGGGCTGGAAGGTCGGCACCGTGGCCGCGCCCGCCGCCCTCACCGCCGAATTCCGCAAGGTGCACCAGTTCAATGTGTTCACCGTGAACACGCCCATGCAGGCAGGTCTCGCGCAGTACATGCAGGACCCTGCGCCCTATCTGGAGCTTTCGGCCTTCTACCAGGCCAAGCGCGATCTGTTCCTCGGCGGCCTGCAGGGCTCGCGCCTGAAGCTGCTGCCCACGGCCGGTACGTATTTCCTCTGTGCCGACATCTCCTCGGTCTCGGATCTCAACGAGGCCGAGTTCTGCCAGTGGCTGGTCCGGGAAATCGGCGTGGCAGCGATTCCGCTGTCGGCCTTCTACGGCGACGGTTTCGACCAGCGCGTGGTGCGCTTTTGCTTTGCCAAGAAGGACGAAACCCTGATCGAGGCAGCCGCGCGCCTGCGCCAGCTCTGAAACGCTGCGGCCCATAAAAAAGGAGCGCCTACCGCGCTCCTTTTCTCATTTTCAGCATTTTTTCATGCTGAATCTGTTTATCAGCAAGCGCTGACAGCTATTGAATTTGCCGTGCTTCATGCCGTCTCTGCCAGATGGCGCAGCATCAGCACCGCCCCCAGCACAATGCCGGCCAACGCCACAAAGCTGCCCAGGCTGAGCATGGAAATCGCACTGATGCCCTGGCCTACGGTGCAGCCCATGGCCGTCACCCCGCCCACGCCCATCATCAGCCCTCCCAGCAGATGACGGGCCAGATCGCCACGGTCGGCAAAGCCCTGCCACTGAAAGTCCCTGCGCCACAGCGCATGGACAAAGCTGCCCAGAACCACGCCCGCGACCGAGGCAATGCCCCAGGTCAGCACCTTGTTGCGGTCGCTGAAGAACATCAGCCAGTCCAGCGTGTGCGCCACCGGCGTGACAAAGCTGAAGGCCTCGATGCGGCCGCTATAGGTCGCGGCATAGACCTGCTCCAGCGTCTCGGGGTGTTCGGCCACCAGCGCCAGATGGCCGCCTAGCCACCAGGCCGCCGTCACGCACAGGCCGACCAACAGCCCGCCCAGCAGCACGATCTGGCTGCGCTCGGCGCCGGGCCGGGGATCGAAGGCCAGCAACAGCAGCAAGGTCCCCAGGCCCAGGCCCAGCACGCCGCGCAATGGCGTCAAGGGCCAGGCCATATGGCCGGCCAGCCATTCGGGCAGCAGGGCCGGGGCCGTGAATTCAAGATGCACGCTGTCCAGCCAGCGCACCCGCGCCACGGCGGTAATGCCCTTGAGCGTGGCAAAGGCGGCCACGCCCATGACCAGCAGCACCACCAGCGCCTTGAGACTGCCGCTGCCCAGCCGGGTCAGATTCCTGGCCCCGCAACCCGATGCCAGCACCATGCCACCGCCAAACAACAGCCCTCCTGCCAGGGCCGAAAGCCACAGCAAGCGGCGGCTGGCATAAAGGGCATCACCCACCTGCAACTGACCCCACAGCGCCAGCGCCGTGAAGCCCAGCATGCTTACAGCGATGGCCATGCACCACTGGCGCGCCCGTCCCCAGTCCTGCAGATACACCACATCGCTGATGGCGCCCACGGTGCAAAAGCGGGTCTCGCGCATCACAAAGCCCAGCACAGCGGCCAGCAACAAAATGGCCACCAGAACGGTGGCCGTCAGGGAATCAAACTCGGCAGGACTCATGCGGGCATTGGACGGCGCGGCCCGGCTTCAAGGCAATGGCATATACCCCAGCCCGCGCAATAACACTGTCTTAATCGGCTTTCCAATCAGCTTTCATCAGGCCTTGGCCAGCCCCTGATTGCCGCCGACATTGATCAGTCTTGGCTCGTCAAGCCGGCGCGGCCCCAGCGTCTTGCGGTCCTTGAGCCAGGGCTCGACCAGCTCCCAGATCGGCTTGTTGCCGGCCGTCCTGGCTTCCTCGGCCACCGGCGCCCAGCCGGCCACCTTGTATTTCTTGTCCGCCTCCAGCAGCTGACCGTTCAGGCGCATGTCGCTGATGCGCTGGCCCGCGCCGGCCGCCGGGTCGCACTGGTAATGCAGGCCGCCCACGCGCACCATGTCGCCGCCCTGCTGGTAGTAAGGATCGGGATTGAAGAGATTGTCGGCCACGTCTTCGAGCACGGTCTTGATCGTGGCCCCCGTCATCTCGGTCACCGTGGCATAGGAATAGGTGGTGGCCGTCATGTCCATCAGCCATTCGCGCGTGATGTCCTGCCCGGCCAGCAACGATGTCCCCCAGCGAAAGCCCGGCGAGAAGGCAATCGGCGCATTCTGCACCTCCATCATGGCGTCCAGCAGCAACTGGTCGCCCGTGCCGTTGAAGTTGCCACGGCGGTACAGCGTGCCGTCGGTGCGCGCCAGCACTTCGCCCAGCCGGCTTTCATAGGGCGCACGCACTCTGGTGATCAGGGCCTGCATCTGGGCATCGGCCGGCAGGATGTTGGCGAACACCGGCAGCAGTCGGTACTGGAAGCCGCGCACCTTGCCGTCCCTGACGTCAAAGTCCAGCACACCGAGAAACTTGCCGTTCGAGCCCGCGTTGGTGACTATGGTCTTGCCGCCTGCGTTCTGCACCAGCGTGGGCACTGGCATGCCGTCATGCGTGTGGCCGCCCAGGATGGCATCTATGCCGCGCACGCGGCTGGCCATCTTGAGGTCCACGTCCATGCCGTTGTGCGAGAGCACGACCACCACCTTGGCGCCCTTGGCGCGAACCTCGTCCACCATCTTCTGCAGATTGTCGTCCTGGATGCCGAAGCTCCAGTCCGCCACCATGTAGCGCGGGTTGGCGATCGGCGTGTACGGAAAGGCCTGGCCGATGATGGCCACGGGCACGCCGTTGATCTCACGGATCACATAGGGCTTGAACACCGGATCGCCGAAATCGGCGGTCTTGACGTTTTGTGCCACAAAGTCGAGCTGCGTGCCGAAATCCTTGTCGATGATCTCCTGCACGCGCTGCATGCCGTAGGTGAATTCCCAATGGCCCGTCATCACGTCCACGCCCAGCAGCTTGCAGGCATCCACCATGTCCTGGGCATTGGTCCAGAGCGAAGTGGCAGAGCCCTGCCAGGTATCGCCGCCGTCCAGCAGCAGTGCGCCAGGACGCGAGGCGCGCATGCGCTTGACCAGCGTGGACAGATGGGCAAACCCGCCCACCTTGCCGTAGCGCCTGGCCGCCGCCTCGAAGTCCAGATAGCTGAAGGCATGGGCCGACGCCGTGCCTGGCTTGATGCCCACGGAGCGCAGCAGATGCTCGCCCACCAGATGCGGGCGCTGGTTCTTCATCGCAGCGATACCAAGATTGACACTGGGTTCGCGGAAGTGAATCGGGTTGAGCTGAGCATGGCAGTCCGTCATATGCAACAGGGACACATTGCCGAACGGCGCCACCTCATACAAGGCCTTGTCGGCCAGCGACTGATCGGCGTAGGCATAGCGCTGCAATCCCATGCCCGAGACACTGGCTGCCGCCAGCACTTGCAGAAATTCGCGTTTGGAAAGACTCATGGTGATATCCGTTGGTACTTGTGCCAACCAGGGACAAGCGCGGGCATTTCCGTCGACAGGACGCTCCGCGCTATCCAAACTGGCACAAGCCATGTCCGCAATGCTGCGCCGCCCGGTCTCGACCCCCTGCCGGATGGCTCGGCACTGCGAGACGGGCAAGCAGCAGCGCCGCTTGAAGAAGGCTATTTGTTGACGGGAGAGGCAGGATCGACAAGCAAGGCGACAAGATCTCGTGTCTGCGCTTCGGTAAGGATGCCGGAGTGACCGAAGCGGGGCATGCCCGAGCAGGCGTTGTAGGCCTTGGCGTTCCAGATCTTGCCCCAGGTGTACTCGACGATGGCTCTGGATTCGGGGCTACCCGGATCCTTGATGCCGCGAATCTTTCCATAGTTGTAGAGACTGGGGCCCAGCGTGCCAAAGGAGATTTCTTCCTTGCTGATCTGGTGGCAGTTGTAGCAATTGCCGCCATTGGCGCTGCCCGCCTTGTCGCTCCAGGTCATGCCACGACCGTTCTGGGCGATTTTTTCGCCCTCCTTCCAGTCGCCGAGCAGCTTGCCATCCTGAGGCCATTTGACGGTCTTGAGATTGGCAGCTTCGATGGCTTGCGCACGCGCAGGCGCAAGCGGCTTGCCGGATGCATCGGCAGCACTGCAGGCCGCATTCGATTCGTCCTGCTGCAGGCGATCGACCTTGGCGATGCCCTGATCGCGAAAAGAGGTCTGCACCATCTTGGCCGTCAAGGCATCGATGTCCGCAGCCCCGTCGACGGAGGCACAGCCCAGCACCAGCAACGATGCGGCTACGGCCAGGTACGACATGTGTTTTTGCTTGCGCATAGGGCCTCCTTATCGCTTGATGGCCGGTGCGGTCGACGTCCCGCCCTTGCCGTTGACGCCCATGAACACACCCAGCGCCACCGTCACGTCGCTGGCGTAACCGGGATAGGGAAAGCGCTGCTGACGGAAGCAGTCGTTGAGGCGGCGCTGCATGCTCCAAAGCTCGCCCGATGAGACCCGGTAGGCGGGCCAGGCGCCAAAGCCTTCCGCAGCCCCGGGGTTCCTGGTCAGATTGGGCAGATCCTGCATGCGGATTCGCTTGCCATCCGCACCATGGCAGGAGGCACAGGCAAAATCATGCGGGCCTCCGCGCATATAGAACATGCGCTTGCCCGCCTCGTACATCTGCCTTTCCTGCGCATGGCCCTGGGGCAGGTTGAACTTCATGCCTTTGGACTGCGATGAAATCCAGGCCACCAGCCCTTCCATGTTCTTTTGCTCGTCCTTGCCGAACGCTGTTGCCGCAATCTTTTGCGCATCCAGCCCCTGCAGCCTTTCCATGCAGGTCAGCAGGCGCGACTCCAGATCCTGCACCTTGCCCGTGTCGGCAAAATAGCGCGGCAGCTCCACAAATGCGCCCTTGACCACGCCCGGCCCCTTGCCCAGATCGCACTGCTCCATGGACGTCTTGCGCGGGCCGCGCTTTTGCTTCCACAGCTCCTCGCCCTTCATCTCGAACAGCTCGGCAGGGTTGCCGTCCTGCAACATCTCGCGGTACTCGGCAATGCCGTCGGCTGTGGACTTTTGCGCCAGCACCGGCGCGGCCATGCACAAGGCCAGCACGGCAGCAGCCGCCTGGCCCGGGGAGGAATGTCTCATGGGGCACCTCTCTGTTTTTGATTGATTCTGGACTGGGGTGAAGGCTGGCCGGTGGCCAGCCGGTGTCTGCGCCGTGCTCAGCTCACGGTCGCTTCATCGGTGCGGGTCTCGCCCTTGTTGTCCTTCCAGCTCACCGAGATCTTGTCGCCAGCCTTGGCACCCTTGACCACGAACTGCAGAAACGGGTTCTTGGAAACCGCAGGCCCCCACTCAGCCTGCAGCACCTGCTTGCCGTTGTGCGCGGCCGTCACCTCCTGAATAAACCAGGCGGGCACGGTCTTGCCTTCCGCATCCTTGCGCTGGCCGGTCTCCATTTCATGGGACATCAGCACGCGCACGGTGGTCTTGTCACCTGCAGCCTGGGCACGAATACGCATTGGATCAGCCATGTTCTTCTCCTTTTTCAGATGATTGGTTGCAATCAACCGCCGCAGCCACCGAGGGTGACCTTGACTTCCTTCTTGGCATAGAAAGCCTTGCCGTCATTGGTGATGGCCACGGCATACACATCGGAGGACTGGCCCAGCTTGGCGCGGGTCAGGAAGTTGGCTTCCAACGCCTCGTTGACGGTGAAGGCCGCAACCAGCGTGTTGGGATTCTTTTCCACCAGCACCAGCATCTGCTTCACATTGGGCAGGCTGGTCGCTGCGCCCAGGGGCACGACGGCCCCGTTTTCGGCGATGTCGGGCGCCGTCAGCGTCACGTCCTTGCTTTCGGCAGGCGCAGCAGCTCCCATGGCCTTGAGCACATCGGCCACGGTCTTGGCGTCGAAAGCGGTCTTGTTATAGGCAGCCTGCGCTGCTTGCGGCAGCAGACCGGCGGCCATCAGCATGCCGAGCACGGCCGCACTGTTCCTGAGGGCGTCTCTACGTTTCATCTTTGTCTCCTTTTCATTCACTTCACAGTCGCACGACACAAGCTGCATCAGGGCTTGGCGCCCGCCGCCAGCCACTGGGCAATCACCTTGGCATCAGCATCGCTGAGATTGGGCTGGGGCGGCATGGGTGTTGATCCCCAGACGCCGGAGCCTCCGACCCTGATCTTGTTTGCCAGATAGTCCAACTGGCCACCGTGCTTGCTGGCAATTTCGCTGAAGGCCGGGCCGACGAGTTTCTGCGCCATGCCGTGACAAGCCATGCAGGCGTTCTTTTCCAGCAAGGCCGTCGGTGCCGCACTGCCCGATTTCCTGTCAACCGCAGGATTGACCGCCTTGCTTGCACCGCCATCGGTCTCGATGCCGCGCTGGGCACCGACCAGCCGGTTCTGCTGAGCCAGATTGCCGTGGTTGTTGCTGGCATGCTCGGGCAAGGCCGAGCGCAGCCTGGGCTCGGGGCCGCAGTTGCTCATGCAGGCAGTGGCCTGCACATCGGGCCTGGTGCTCTTGCCGAACTCATTGCCGGGCCACAGAGCATGCCGAGTCGTCATGCCATTGCGGTTGGGCAGCTTCCGCTGCACCTCGGCAATGTTCGTGTCGCTGAGCGTGAAGCTCTCGGGCACCACGCCACCGAGGTTGAGCAGATAGGCCGTGACGGCATACACCTCCTCGGTGGACAGCGACTTGGGCGCATTCCAGGGCATGGCACGATTGATGTAATCCCACAGCGTGGACACCGTGGCCACCTTCATCATGGTCGTACGGCCCGGAAAGGCCGGATCCTTGAGCCGCGCCACATGTCCGGTCTTGATGTCCTCGGCCGTGGTGCCGCCGACCAGCGGGCTGAACACCTCGTTGGATTCGCCGAACACCCCATGGCAGGATGCACATTTGGCTTCCCAGACATCCATGCCTTTTTGCACCGAGCCCGAGCCTGCGGGCAGCCCCTTGAAGTCGGGGCGCACATCGATATCCCAGGCAAGAACCTCCTTGCCCGTGGCATTGCGGCCCACGCCGGGATAGCGGTCTTCGGCAGACTTGCTCTGCGCCGCAGCGGGCCCGGCGGCCACGCCCATGGCAAGCAGCGTCAGCAGCACCAGCGGTTTACGCAAGCTGAACATTGGCGACCTCCCCGTTGGCTCGTACCGCCCAGGACTGGATGGAATTGTTGTGATAGATGGAGCGCGTGCCGCGCGCGGCACGCAGTTGCTGGTAGGTGGGCTGCACATAGCCGGTCTCATCCATGGCGCGGCTCTGGATGATGCATTCCTCGCCATTCCAGACCCAGTCCAGATTGAAGCGCGTCAGGCATTTGCCCATCACCGGCCCTTCGAGCCGGGCCGTGCGCCAGTTACGACCGCCATCCACGCTCACATCCACGCGTTTGACCTTGCCACGCCCCGACCAGGCCAAGCCCGTGATGTTGTAGAAACCCTTGTCCAGCAGCATCTGGCCGCCGGACGGCGTGGTGACCACACTCTTGCACTCCTGAATGCTGGAGTACTGGCGGTGCTGTCCGTCGGGCATTAGATCGACATAGTGGATCGCCTCGTCCTTGGCTGCATAAGGCATGTCGCCCACCTCAATGCGGCGCAGGTATTTCACCCAGCTCACGCCCTGCACGCCCGGCACCACCAGACGCAGCGGATAGCCCTGCTCGGGCCGCAACATCTCGCCGTTCTGGCCGTAGGCCACCAACACTTCGCCCGAGGTAATCAGCTCTACGGGGATGGTTCGCGTCATCGACGAGCCATCCGCCCCCTCGGCCAGAATGAACTTGCCCTTCTTGAGATCGGCACCGGCCATCTCCAGCAGCGTAATCAGGGGAACGCCCGTGAACTCGCTGCACGACAGCATGCCGTGTGTGTACTGCACCGTGGGCACGGCCACATTGCCCCACTCCATGCCGGTGTTGGCGCCGCATTCTATGAAATGAAAGCGCGACACCGAAGGCAGACGCATGATCTCGTCCATGGTGAAGACCTTGGGATTCTTCACCAGACCATTGATCATCAGCCTGTGCCTGGAGGGGTCGATGTCCCACCAGCCCTGGTGGTGACGCTCGAAATGCAGACCGCTGGGCGTGACGATGCCGAACAGCGACTGCAGCGGCGCAAACGATACCGAGGCCTGCTTGGTCTGGGTCAGACCCGGGCTCTGGCGGCGCTGCACATTGGCCTCGTACCTGGAGGGCTTGCCGTAGCCGTCGGTGACCACCGGCTGACCCAGGCCCTTGCTGTGTGCGGGCAGCTCCAGAATATTGGGGTCTCCCTCAGCGCTCACGGCCTGCCGACCCTGCGCATGGACGGCTGCAGCGCTGGTCGCCGCGGCCGCGAAAGCCCCGCGAATGAAGTCACGCCGACCTGCCCGGGCTTCGGCAAACACCGTACCTACATCGTCCGCCCGCACAAAGTTTTCGGGTGCCTTGCGCACCTTGCCCATCAACTGGCTTTGCATAAGCTCTCTCTTTGATCTTTGGTGGCGCTTACCGGGAAAGCACGACACGCCTGCTTCATTTGGAACCCTTGAGAATCCAGGCCGCCAGCGTCTGGGTGTCCGCATCGCTGAGTGCTGGCTGGGCTGGCATGGGCACCGGCCCCCATTTGCCGGAGCCACCGGCCTTGATGCTTTTGACCAGATAGGCCTGTGCATCGGCCTGGGCCGCATATTTCCTGGCCACATCCTGGAACGCCGGGCCTACCAGTTTCTTGTCCGCCGCATGGCAGGCCATGCAGGCGTTCTTCTGCGCCAGCGCCTGATCCGCCTGCGCCAGTGCAGGAACAGCCAGCCCCAGCAACACCGTCAAGCCACTCAGCCAGGATGCAGTTTTCATCGCTTGGTCTCCTTATATTTATATATAAGCATGTTGTTATTTAAAGTATCCAACAGCTCGTCAGATTTGAGATCCCGCGCTAACCCTCGTTATTCCCGAACAGGAATAGCGATACCCATACCCGGCTCAACGCCCCTGCACCGCTGCCCGGGCAGTCTTCATGCGCTCATCCAGATAAGCGCCATAAAAATCGGGGATGGAGCTGCCAATCAGGCGATCAGCCACTTCCCGCCGTCCTGCTCCATGAAAAAGCACGGTGGGAGCAACCTCGATCTCCAGTTGCCTGACCATGTCGCCATGCGTGGTCGCCGTGCCATCCCAGCTCTGCAAAGGCTCACGCGACAGAAAGTGAATCTGAGTCACCAGAGCCCCGGACTGCTGCAACGGCAGCAGGTAATGTTCGCGCACGATCTTGCAATACGGACAGCCATGCAGGCTTGCCATCACCACCAACGGCTGCTTGCGGGCCAGCGCCAAGGCCAGGTCGTGCTGCAGACTCTGACTGGTGGGCAGCAGGCGCTCAGAGGCATCAAGCGCCGCCCACGCCGGGGCCGCGCCCGCCAGCAGCAGCTGCAAGCACAGTCTTCTGCGGGCACGAAAGGAGCTGGCTGTTTCCATCACGGCTTTTCCTGCTCCATCAGCAAAAAGGTGTTGTAGGCATTCATGCGATTGGCTTCCTTGAACAGCGGGTAAGCCGAGAACCTGGACCAGTCCGTCGCCTGATAGGCCTCGTCAAACGGGTCAAGATTGGCTGCAGCCTTGCCCATGGCCTCGCGCAGATAGTGCAGATAGTCTCGTGTCAGCTGCATGTCCTGGCGCGGCTGCTCGGAGGCCGGGCCGTGGCCCGGCACCATGACCTTGACGGGCAGCTTGAGCAACTCGTCCAGCGCGGCAATCCAGTGGCGGCTGTCGGCCTGGCCCACATAGGGAATGCGGTTGCGAAACACCACATCGCCGATGAACAGCACACCGCTTTGCGGCAGGAAGATGGCCGTATCCTCCGCCGTATGCGATGGCCCCATATGCTGCAGCACAAAGTCCACGCCCCCCACCTTCAGCGTGGAGCTATCACCTGCCACCCATTGATTCGCGGGCACCAGGCGCGTGCTCCGGTCGACCCAGGGCGCCAGATCCTTGCGCGAAGCCTCAAGCCGCAGATGCGCGGTTTCTGAGTTGATGTATTCACGCGCCTGGGCATGGGCCACGATTTTTGCGCCCAGGGCCTCGAACACCTGCAGGCCATAGATGTGGTCGGCGTGATAGTGGGTCAGCAGCACATGGCTGATGGGTTTGGGCGTCAGCGTACGGATTTTCTGCACCAGCTCCTCGGCCAGTGCGGGCGAACCCAGCGCGTCGATCACAACCACGCTGTCATGGGTGATGACAAAGCCCGCATTGGAGATGAAGTTGCGATTGGCCGCACTGCCCAGCGCCGATACGCCCTGCACAAAAAATACATTGGCAGCCACCTGTTGCAACTCCATCACGGGCGCGCTGACCGCTTGCGCAGTGAGCGACCTGGGGGCTGCATCATGCGCTGCCGCTGTACCTGTCGCTGCAACCGCTGCCCACACAAAGCTCCTCAGCGCAGCTCCTGCCCAGCTTGTCATGGCTTTGTCTCCCTTGCATGGGCGGCGCGTCATGCATGAATGCCGCCACTAGCGCTTGCCCTATTTTTGAATGTTTGCGTCATCGTTAATATAAGCAAGTGGCAATATTTAACCAAGGGCATCTTCCCTGATTCCCACAGACACCACAGGAGACATTCCATGAAGCGCCAGTTCGTTGCCCTGAGCTTTGCCCTGTGTACGGCGATTGCCGCCGCTCAGGATGTGAAAGTGGTCTATCACGTCAACACCGGAGTGGAGACCGCGGCCGCCATACTCGCCAATATCAATAACGAACTCAATGCTTCGCCCACGGACAAGATCGTGGTGGTCACCCATGGGCCCGGCATAGACTTTCTGCTGAACAACGCCAAGGACAGCAAGGGCCGCGAGTTCAGCGGCCAGGTCAGCGCACTGGTGGGGCGCGGCGTGGAGTTCAAGGTCTGCAACAACACGCTGCAAACGCGCAAGCTCGATGCCTCAAGCCTGCTAATGGAGGCCTCGGTCGTCCCCTCCGGTGTGGCCGAAGTCGCACGCCTGCAGGCCAGAGAAGGCTTTGTCTATCTCAAGCCCTGAGCAGCATACGGCCATGAAAAAAGGCGCCTGGTGCGCCTTTCTTCTTTTGGGGCTCAAGCCATCAGTTCTGTTCGATGGCAATCTGCACGCAGATGGTGCGGCACATATGGACGACCTTCTCGTTGGCGATGAAATAGTAGATGCTGACCCCTTCACGCCTGCGGCCCAGAATGCCGGACTGGTACAGCGTGTTCAGGTGCTGAGACATATTGGGCTGGGTCGTGTCTATGGAAGCCAGCAGCTCGGAGACGTTTTTTTCTCCATTGCACAGCGCGCTGATGATCTTCAGCCGCATGGGCGCAGCCATAGCTTTGAACAGCTCGGCCGCACTCTCGAAAACGCTGTCATCCTCAAGCTCTGACGATTCCATGAAACACTCCTGAACACCGCTTCAGACTGCAACCTTCAAACAGAGGTGGTAGGCCATGGTGCATGGCACCAGTTTATAGGAAGGTCATGCAGCGCCTGTCATCACCCGACGACAAACACTGATTGGCATCAGGCAATCCCGAAAAAGAAGCAGCCAGCGCCTGACTGATATGAATTTCAGGCACTTTCATAGCTGAAATCCATATTCAGCGTATGCAAGCAGCTATCAAAAAAATCAAGCCGGCCTCCACTCCAGAGACCAGGCACCGCTTTGCACGTTCTGCAGCCACAGGCAGCAGCTCAGGGTTTTGGCATCCGTGACCTGGCCGCTACGCACGCCGTCCAGCAGCTCGTCAGCCGTCATGCTGCAGACATCGAGAAACTCGTCGGCATCGAGCTGGCGCTCGCCCGCGGTCAGGCCGCGCGCGAAGAAGATGTGAATGACTTCGTCGGAGTAGCCGATCGCCAGATGCATGGGGCCGGCATAGGCCCATTCGCGCGCGCTGTAGCCGGTTTCCTCCAGCAGCTCGCGCTGGGCGCAGAGCAGCGGCTGCTCGCCCGCATCGAGCTTGCCTGCGGGAAACTCCGTCATGACCCGGCCCACGGGGTAGCGAAACTGCCGCTCCAGCAGCACGCGGCCATCGTCGAGCAGGCCTATCACCACCACGGCGCCGGGGTGCACCACATACTCGCGCGTGGCCTGCCCGCCATGAGGCAGGCGCACGGTATCGAGCCTCACCTGCAGAAAACTGCCCTGGTGCACCAGCTCGCTTTTGATGGGGTGCTCGATCAGATGGGCTTCCTGAGCCTGTTTGTCTTGTTGGGTCATCTCCGACTCGTCTTTCAAAGCGCTGTGGTGACAGCGCAAATACATCCAAGGTCTTAATCTTCGCAGAAGCCGGCTTCACTTTCCCCCTCAGACCATGATGCATCCCATCGACACAGCCCAGACAGACATACAGCGCCACCAGTTTGGCCGCGTGACGGTGTTTCGCGGCGCCAAGGGTGGCAAGTATCCGGACGGCAACCAGATCATGATTCGCGGCAGCGATACGCTGGCAGCGCTGGATACGCCTATCGTTGCCAACCATATCGGGGCCGAGTTCGATGCCACCGAGCTGGTGGTGATGGGTCATGTGCATGAGGACCATATGGCCGGCCTGCACCGCCTACCGGACGCGCGGGTCTTTGCTCACGTAGGCGATCTGGCGGCCTTGCAAAGCTGGGAGGGCCTGGTTGCCACCTTTGGCTGGGCCGATTCGGCTCAGGCCGGCATCCTGCGCAGCAAGCTGGAGAGCGAATTCTTCTACGCCCCCAGACCCGATGCCAGGGGCTACGAAGATGGAGCCGTCTGGGAGCTGGGTCAGTCGCAGATTCACGCCATTCATATGCCTGGCCATACCGCCGGCCATACCGTGCTGCTGATCGAGCCCGAAGGTGTAGCCTTTATCGGCGATATCGACCTGACGGGCTTCGGCCCTTATTACGGCGATGCCTGCTCCTGTCTGACGGACTTTCGCCGCAGCCTGGCGCGGCTGCCCGAGATCGATGCCCGGGTCTGGGTGACCTCGCACCACAAGGGCATTTACACGGAACGCAAGGCGTTTCTGCGAGACCTCAAGCGCTTTGCTGCCGTCATTGACGAGCGCGGTGCACGCATTCTCGAATGGCTGGCGCAGCGGCCCATGACGCTCTCGCAGATGGTGGAGCAGCGCCTGCTCTACCCGCAAGGCTTTGATGCGTCCTGGGTACAGGGGGCCGAGACGCGCAGCATTTCCCAGCATCTGGATGAGCTGCTGGCTGTCGGAGAAATCCTGCAGGAGCGCAACCTGCGCGGCGAAGACCTTTATCTGCGGGCCTGAATCCAGAGAAATAAAAAAGCCGACTTCTCAAGGAAGTCGGCGGGGGTAGGCGCTTGGCCACGCATCCACCAGGCAAGCGTGACAAACGCACAGCGGCTAGATCAGCCGGGCCCGGTCACCCGGGCTTTGAGACTCAGGCCACAGCGTCCATGGGCTTGCGCAGAAAGCCCTGGTTGGCGCCCTTGCGGTTGGGCGCGAAGCCGTTCCTGGCCAGGGTTTCGTCGGCGGTTTCGTAGAACACGCCGATCTGCTTGATCTCGCGGGCCTGCTGGGCCGTGGCAATCGGGCGACCGAACTCGCCCGCAATGCGCACCAGCTGCTTGATCTGCTCCACGGTGCTCATCTTGCCGGTGCGGGTTTGATTCCACAGCACGTCCTCAATACCGCAGCGCACATGCAGACCCAGGGCCATGCCGATCATATTGATGGGCAGCACGTTCAGCACCGAGCTTTCCACCGTCACGATGGCGTTGTCGGGCACGGCGCGCAGCATATTGGCCAGGTTGTAGATATTGGCCTGGTCCATGCCGCCGCTGATGGCGACCCAGTTCATGACCAGCGGGCCCTTGTAGACGCCACGGCGGATCATGCGCTCTATGGTCTCGAAACTGTTGATGTTGTAGACCTGGAAGGCGCTCTGGATGCCCTTTTCGGACAGGCGACGAATATGTTCTTCGACGAAGCTGGGGTTCGAGGGAACAATCATGTCCTTGTAGGTCTTGTGCAGATGCGGGAAGCCGCGCGAGACACCGCGGAAGTCGTCTTCGCCGGCATGCTCAGTCACGTTCATCTGCGTGGTGTTCACGGTCACCGTCACCTGGTCGGGTACAGGAGTCAGCTCGGCCAGCATATGGCGGGTATCGTCGGAGAGCCACTTGGCTTCGCCGTCCGGGCCTTCGGGCGCAAAGCTGATGGAGCCGCCGACCTGGATGATCATCTCGGGCACACGCTCACGCACACCGGCAATAAGCTCGTTGAACTTGGACAGACGCTTGCTGCCCTTGCCGTCGTCTTCACGCACATGCAGATGCAGCACGGTGGCGCCGGCCTCATAGCAGTCCACGGCCTTCTGAATCTGCTCTTCCATGGTGATGGGGATGTCCTCGGGGAAGTCCGAGGGAATCCAGCCCGGAGCATAGGGAGCTGCAGTGATGATCAGCGGTTGCTGGTTTTCGGGATACAGGTGACCGTCAAGAAAGTTCATGGTTGTTGTCTCCGGTTTGAGTGCGAGAAATCAGTGTCTGGACAAACTGCATCAGCCGATTTCAGGCCATTGCCGATGCGTGAGGCCAGTATCAAATGCCGTGTGAGATGCCACTTTGCATTTCAAGACACGCGCTTTCTCAAACGCGACAAGACCGGCAAACCATGCCTGAAGGTGATTGGGGCAGGCAACGGAGAGACGACATCGGTTCATGCACTGCAAAAGTCCAGGCGACTGCTGCGCACCATCGGCAACCTGCGATCTCCCCCTCCTCGCGGCTCCGATTGCAAGGCGCCCATACCGCGCCACAAGCACGCATCGAAGCTATGCAGGCTGCAGCCCTACATCGGGTAAGTGCGGAGTACTGCAGTCATCAAATGCGAAGTCGCAGGCATGAAACGCCAAGTCACAGGACTTGCGGACCTCCATCATGAATTGGTGCATTCCTACACCCCAAGCACAAGAACGCAGGGACATGCCGGCAGGTTCAGCGGATCACCTATTCGTTGGGTCTGCCCCCTGCGAGACAGAGATCGGCGTCATGCCGAATGTCTGCCCCCCATGAAAAACGACAGGAGACATCAATGACAACCGCTGTGAATTTTGCTGGACCACCCGGCCCGCAAGTAATGCCCGTGATTCGCGTCTTGCGAGCCAGAGCCGATAGCACCGCTGCAAGACAGGCGCTGAATGCCCACGTTCTTGAAGATGGGCGGGTCACAGACTCTCCCGCCAGCGCCATCTGAGCAACTCCATTTAGGGAGCAACACATGCGAAACATTCCTCGAACCCTGCGTTCCTGCGCCGCAATTCTTTGCGTCGGCGCAATGGCCATCACCGCCGTACAGGCTCAGACCCCTGCACCCGCCTGGCCCGTCAAACCCATCCGCCTCGTCGTTCCTGCGCCTCCTGGTGGCATCACCGATGGTGTGGCGCGCCTGGTGGCCGATCATCTGCAGACCAATCTGGGCCAGCCCGTGGTCGTCGACAACAAACCCGGCGGATCGGCCGTGATTGCCGAGCGCGCCGTGATGAATGCACCTGCCGACTGGCATACGCTGATGATTGCGCCCTCCAGCATCTGGACCGACTTTCCACTCACCGTGAAGACGCCGTTTGACGTGCACAAGACATTCACCTATGTCTCGGATGTGGCCTCCATGGTGCATATGCTGGTGGCCAACAACAGCTTTCCCCCCAACAGGATTCAGGAGGTGCTGGACTATGCAAAGAAGAGCTCCGGCCCCATCAATATCGCCAACCTGAGCCCCGGCACTCGCTCCGACATGCTGGGTGCGTTGCTGAGCGAGAAAAGCGGCGGCAAGATCACCGCCGTGCCCTACAAGGGCTCGGCCCCTGCTATCGTCGACCTGATCGGCAATCAGGTACAACTGACCTTTGAAGTGGTGACCAATGCAGCCCCGCTGGTCAAGGCCGGCAAGATCAAGGCCCTGGGCGTGGTCTCGCCCAACCGCTCGCGCCTGCTACCCGATGTGCCCAGCTTTGCCGAGCAGAACATGCCCGACTTTGTGCTGCCCGATGCCAGTGTGGGATTGTTCGTGCTGAGCAGCACGCCCCCGGCCCTGATCCAGAAGGTGCGCCAGGAAATGGACAAGGTGACTCAATCCGCCAAGTTTCAGGCGCAGCTCAAAACCCAGGGCTTTGACGCACCCCAGCCCAGCACGATGACGGAGCTGCAACAAAAAATGCTGAACACGGTGGAGCAGAACCGCAAAATTCTGAGCAAGCTCAGAATCGCCAGCAACTGAAGGACGCTGGCGTAGCCGCCCTCTCCCTGGGGTGGCACTTTGGTAGTGTGTTTGGCGGGCCCTTACGGCCCGCTTTTTTATGCGCCGCCCGTGCCTTCGGTCTGCGCCTTGGCACGGCTGTCCTTGGCACTGCAGCCGAACTGGCTCTGATACCAGCGTGAAAAACTGCTGGGGGCCGTAAAGCCCAGCAGCTCGGCCACTTCGGTCAGAGAGCGGTTGCTCTCGAACACATAGCGCACGGCCAGCTCCTTGCGGATATCGTTCATCAGCGAGGAAAAGCTCTGGCCCTTTTCCGTCAGCCGGCGCTGAATGGTGCGTGGCACCACACCCAGGTGCTCGCTGACTTTCTCAATGCTGCAGCGCCCGCTGGGCAACAGCAGCAAGATGGTGCGGCGCACATCGTCCAGCACTGCTTCCTCGCTCATGGGAGCCACGGACTCCAGCAGCTTCTGGGCATAGCGCACCATGGCAGGGTCGGCAAATTCGTTGCGCGTATCGAGATCGGCCTTGACGCAAACAATGCAGTTGAACTCTTGATTGAACTCCACGCGCGGGCCGAACATCAGGTGATGCATGCTCAGGTCCTTGGGCGCGGCGTGCTCGAAACACACCATGCGAGGCTGCCAGTCGCGACCTATCAGCTGCCGAATGGCGCGCACCATCACGCCCAGCGCCAGCTCCACGCGCTGGCGCGTAGGCTCATGGGCACGGCCGGCCAGCAACAGCTCACGGATCAGCACCGTGTCGGCCTGCTCGTCCAGCTCCAGCGTCATGGCGCCGTTGAGCAGGGCCAGATGACGCACCAGCAGGTTCAGCGAATCGCGCAGCGTAGCCTGATCGCGAATCAGCAGGCCCACCGGCCCCATATTGGACAGCAGGCGCGAGCGCGCCATGCACAGACCAAAGCTTTCATTGCCCGACTGCATGGCCGAGGCCTGCAGCAAACGCCCCACCTTGTCCACCGGAATCATCAGATCCGGCTCGTCGAGCACACCGGGGCTCAGGCCGGCATCGAGCAGCATGCGCGCGCCATTCAGCCCCGAAGCCTGGGCGACTTCGGCGTAATTGGTCAAGCAGGCTGCGCGAACGAGAGAGGCCATGGGGTTTCACTAACTTGGCACTAATTGCAAAGCACCAGTCATGTAATGACAAGCGCCGATCGAGGGGAGTTTTCACACTGGCGACATTGATTCTATAAGGAGACTTCCCAATGAAAAACAAGGTTGGCGCAGCACCCGCCCTTATCCGCTCCAGCTCTTTGACCCGCTCGCTGGAAGTCAATCCTCTGACCTGCTCCATCGGTGCGGAGCTGTCCAACGTTCACCTGGGAGCGGCCGCCGAGGACGAAGGCTTGATGGCCGAAATCCGCCGGGCACTGCTCAAGCACCGCGTGATCTTTTTCCGCGACCAGGACATCACACGCGCCGAGCATGTGGCGTTTGCGCGTAAATTTGGCGAGCTGGAAGACCACCCGGTGGTGGGAAGCCACCCCGAGCACCCAGGCCTGGTGCAGATCTACAAGACCCCCGACAACCCTCTGGACCGCAACGAGAACTCATGGCACACCGATGCCACCTGGCGCGAGCAGCCCCCCATGGGCTGCGTGCTGCGCTGCGTTGAATGCCCGCCAGTGGGCGGCGACACCATGTGGGTGAACATGGTGATGGCCTATGAGAACCTGCCAGACGACATCAAGGTCAAGATCGAGCATCTGCGTGCCCGCCACAGCATCGAAGCGAGCTTTGGTGCCGTCATGCCTATCGAAAAGCGTCTGGCACTCAAGGCCCAATACCCCGACGCCGAGCACCCCGTGGTCCGCATCCACCCCGAAACCGGCGAGAAGATTCTGTTCGTCAACAGCAGCTTCACCACCCATTTCACCAACTACAACACACCCGCCAATGTGCGCTTCGGCCTGGACAAATCGCCCGGTTCCTCGCAACTGCTCAATTACCTGACCAGCCAGGCCATGATTCCCGAGTACCAGGTGCGCTTCAAATGGAGCAAAAACAGCGTAGCCTTCTGGGACAACCGCTCCACCCAGCACTACGCAGTGATGGACTACCAGCCCTGCCACCGCAAGATGGAACGCACCGCCATCATCGGCGGCCCCACGGACTGAGCCAGGAGACAGAAGATGACCTTGAAGCACACGATTCTCATCATCCCCGGCCTGCGCGACCATGTGGAAGAGCACTGGCAGACGCTGCTGGCCAAGGAGCTGACTGCGCAGTCCGTCCCCTGCGTCACCGTGCCACCGCTGGAGCAGGACAAGCTCAGCTGCCAGGCCCGCCTGGACGCGATCGACCGTGCACTGGACAGCATCGACGGCCCCGTCATCATCGTGGCACACAGCGCCGGCTGCATGATGGTCGCGCACTGGGCGCTGCGCCGAGCCCGTCCCATTCTCGGAGCCTTGCTTGCAGCCCCCGCCGATGTGGAAACCCAGATGCCTGCCGGCTACCCCCCCAAGGATGTGCTGGCAGCCCACGGCTGGACGCCCATCCCGCGCCAGCGCCTGCCGTTTCCCACACTGCTGGCAGCCAGCAGCAATGACCCGCTGACCCAGTTGGAGCGCGCGCGCGGCTTTGCGCGCGACTGGGGGAGCGAGCTGGTGGAGCTGGGCCCCCAGGGCCACCTGAACCCGGCCTCGGGCCACGGCCCCTGGCCGCAGGCAAAACAGCTGATCGAGGATTTGCAGGCTCGGATCGAAGCCCGACAGCCCGAGCCAACGGCCTGAACCGCCCGAAGACCATCACGATGAATGCGCAGCCACCCACAAGATATAAAAGGTGCGCGCAGATGGGGAGCCAGATCTCCCCATTGAAGGAGACAAGCAATGAAGGCAACGACACCCGCCTCACGCAATTCAGTGGATACCGCAGGTTCTCGCGCACTGCGCCGGAAACTAGGCCTGGCCGTCATGGCCGTGGCCGCCAGCCTGGCCCTGCCCGCACAGGCCGAGCAGACCGTGAACTGGCCGACCAAGCCCATACGCCTGATCGTCACCGGGCCTGCCGGAGGCACGGCTGACACCCTGGCCCGCCTGCTGGCAGAGGGCATGCAGCAAGAGCTCAAGCAGCCCGTGATCGTGGAGTCCAAGGCCGGAGCCTCGGGGGCCATCGGCATCCAGGACCTCAAGTCCCATGGCAAAAACGGCTACACCTTTCTGGTGATTCAGGACGGAGCACTGAGCGAGGCGCCCCTGGCCCAGAAAGTCAGTTTCGACCCGTTCAAGGACCTGACGCCGCTGGCCCAGCTCACACGCACCGGACTGGTCATGGTCGCCAACAAGGATCTGCCGTTCCAGACCCTGCCCGAATTCATCAGCTACGCCAGACAGCAACGCGACGGCGTGGACTTTGCCTCCTACGCCACGGGCCTGAAGGGTCACACCTCGGGCATGCTGCTGGGCCAGTTGGCCAAGATCAATATGCGCCATGTGGGCTACAAGGGCTCGCCCCCTGCTCTGGTGGACCTCATGGGCGGCCATGTCCCGGTGATGTTCGATGGCGTCACCACTTCGCTACCCCTGATTCGCAGCGGCAAGATCAAGGCGCTGGCAGTCGTCTACCCGAGCCGCCTGCAGACTTTGCCAGAGGTGCCGACCTTCACGGAGCTGGGCTACCCCCAGCTTTCCAAACCAGGCTGGTTTGCCGTGTGGTCCCATCCTCAAACCCCGGCAGCCATCCAGCAGAAGCTGCGGGACGTGGCGCTGGCACATTTCCGCAAGGAGTCCGTGCTCAAACAGCTCGCCACGGTGGGCATGGAGCCCGGCCAGCCCCTTACCACGGCAGAAATGACGGCCGACCTCAAAGAGGCCAGCCGCAAGCAGGCAGCCCTGCTCAAGTCCATAGGCTACAAGCCAGAAAACTGAGGCCCGGGTCCTTGAGCAGTTGCCCTCAAGCTGCTCCATTACTTATCTGATTCAAGACCTCTGCCCGGTGCCCCCTTGGCACCGTGGGCGGCCGCACCCGGCTCAAGTCCTTTGGCGGGATTAGAGCTGGGGGCTTGCCTGCGCCCTCAACCCATCCCCAGGCCCGGCCTTGCCCTGCTGTGTTTTTCGTCGGTTTGCTATCAGGCATCTTTTTTCAACGGTTCAAGGAGACATGAATGACTACAAAAAAAATGGCTTTCAATGCGCTGAGCGCTCTCGCATGCACGCTGGCGCCGCTGGCGGCCTCGGCACAATCCTCTGTGCAGGTCTATGGCGTGGTGGATATGGCCGTATCCAATTACCGCGGCGCTGGCGCAGGCTCGCGTCAGATGCTGACCTCCAGCGGCAATCAGGCCAGCCGCCTGGGCTTCAAGGGCCGTGAAGATCTCGGCAGCGGTCTGGCCGCCGGCTTTGATCTGGAAGCGGGTCTCAATACCGACAACGGCACCGGCCAGGCCTCCAACACCAACAACCAGCCTTCGGGGGCAGGCAGCAGCAACGGTCTGAGCTTCAACCGCAAGGCCCTGGTCTATCTGCAGAGCAAGCAATGGGGCGAGGTACGTCTGGGCCGCGACTATGTGCCCGCCTTCTGGAACATGTTCAACTACGACCCCTTTCGCCTGGGCGTGGGCATGAGCCTGCATGTGCTGCACGGCACCACTGTGACGGGCTTTCGGGCATCGAACAGCATTGGCTACTTCTCGCCCGGCTGCTCCAGCTCCAGTTGCAAAGGCCTGTTCTATCAGTTGATGACTGCATTCGGTGAAAACGATGCCGGCCCCAACCGCCAGGACGGCCGCGTCTATGGTGCACGCCTGGGCTATGGAGGCGAGAACTGGGATGCAGCCGTCGCCATCACGTCCACCAAGAACCGTGCCGCCGACGATTACAGACAGATCAATGCCGCCGCATCCTACCTCTGGGAAGGCCACCGCCTCATGGTTCTGGCTGCCGATCACCGCACCGGCAACCGCCTGGCAGGTCTGGACAATGCCGACCATGTACGCTACTGGCAGCTGGGTGCCATCTGGAAGGTCGGCAATGGCAATATCCCCATGAGCTTCATGCGCCTGAACCGCAATGACAACAGCGGCAGCAGCTCCAACAAGTACGCCGTGGGTTATGTGCACAACCTCTCCAAGCGCACCGCACTCTACGGCACCTATGCCTATGTAGACAACCGCGGCAGCATCAACCTGCCGGTGGCCACGGGCGCGCTGCAAGGCCCGATTCCAGTCGCAGGCGGCAATGCTTCAGGCTTTGACATCGGCATTCGCCACACGTTCTGAGTCCAACCCATGGCAACCGGCGCCTGCCGGTTGCCGGTTGCCGGCCAGAGGACATCAATCCTGAAACCATAGAAGAAGGCCCGCAGAGAAAATCTGCGGGCCTTTTTCAGCGCACATCGGCGCTCGATGGAGTATCAGCAGTTGTCAGGCGGTTTGAGCCAGAGCAGTCCCTCTCTGACAAGAACTTCGTAGAGAGGAATCGTCATCTGCGGCGATGCCGTGCACTTGCCGCTGCGGATATCGAACTTGAGTCCATGCGCGGGGCAGCTCAGCACATGGGCATCGCAATTGCCGCCGGCCATGGAGGCACCCGCATGCGGGCAGCTGTTCTCCAAGGCATAGAACTCGCCTTCGACATTCAGCAGCAAGATGCTCTGGCCACCAGGCGTGAAGACCAGCTTTCGCCCGCCAGGCGGCAAGTCCCGCACGACACCGGCGGCCAGCAATGCGGTATCAGGCGAAGATGCTGTCGGCAACACGGGCATGCTCCATGGCGCGCAGCAGCTCCGCGGGCGCCACAGCGCCCGTCACCTGCAGACGCTGGTTGAACACCATATGCGGCACGCCGCCGGCGTGGCCCGCCTCGCTTTGGTAGCGCAGTGCATCAAAGCGGGAAGGATTCCAGTCCAGTGCTGCCGAGTGCGCCAGTTGCTGCAGCACCATGACCGAGCCTATATCGCGGCCCTGCACAAAGTAAGCGGCAAAGATGGACTCCACAAAGCGGATCATGGATTCGCCATCGAGCAGAGTCTGGGCGTAGTTGACCAACGCACAAACCAGGCGCGTGCTGGGGAAGGTTTCAATCAGCGCATGATTGATCTGCAGGCCCGCCGCGTGGGCCGCCGAACGCACCTGGGCACGGCGAACCTCCACGGCCCTGGGACCGCCCAGCCTGGCTTCGTAGAAGGCCTGGTAAGGCACTCCATGCTCCGGGATCTGGGGCAGCAAAGTGTCTGCATGCCAATGGATTGCAAGCTGCTGGTCGGGATATCTGGCCAGCAGCATCTCACGGGCAGCCAGCAGATTGCGCAGACCGATCCAGCACCAGGGGCAGATCAGGTCCAGCGAAAAGTCGACCTGCAATGTTGTTGCAGCAGAGCTTTGAGTCATGGCATTTATTTCCTTGGGCAATCACCGGGGTTGATGCAAAAAGGGCTGAATGGCTCAGCCCTTTTCATACCGACCTGCTGCCTTCGATATCTCAGAGCGTGAAGATGGCCGATCCCACAATCTTGCGGGCTTCCAGATCGCGGTGAGCCTGCACGGCGTCTTCCAGCACATAGCGCTTGCTGATGTCCACCTTGATACGACCTTCGGCCACATGGGCGAACAGCTCGTTGGCCAGCTCTGCACGCTCCGCGGGGTCGGCGATGTAATGCGCCGATGCAGGACGGGTCAGGAAGAGCGAGCCCTTGCCGGCCAGAATCTGCGGGTTGAATGGCGCTATGGAGCCCGAAGCCGTACCCAGACAGACCATCAGCCCGCGCACCTTCAGGCTGTTGAGCGAGCCCTCGAAAGTGTCCTTGCCCACGCTGTCAAAGACGGCATTCACGCCCACGCCGTCCGTCAGCTCACGCACGCGCTTGGCCACGTCCTCATGGCTGTAGTTGATGGTGTGAACGCAGCCGTTGGCCTTGGCCACTTCGGCCTTGGCATCGCTGGAGACTGTGCCGATCACGTTCAGGCCTTCCAGCTTTGCCCACTGCGACACCAGCAGACCCACACCACCGGCTGCAGCATGCAGCAAGATGGTGTCGCCCTTCTTGAAGTCCCAGATGCGGCGCATCAGGTAAGCCGCCGTCAGTCCACGCATGGTGATGGCTGCTGCGGTTTCAAAGCTGATGTTGTCAGGCAGACGGATCAGGGGGGCTGCAGAAATCAGGCGCTCCGTGGCGTAAGCGCCGATGGTGTTAAGTGCACCGGTATAGGTCACGCGATCGCCGACCTTGAAATCCGTCACGCCGTCGCCCACGGCCGTGATCGTGCCGCAAGCCTCGCTGCCCACGCCCGCGGGCAAAGGAGCGGGATACAGACCGGAGCGGAAATAGGTATCGGCAAAGTTCAAGGCCACAGCGCCTTGCTTGAGGCGGACCTGACCTGGACCGGGTTGGCCGACTTCAATGTCTTCCTGTCGCAACACCTCGGGGCCGCCAACTTCGTGATAACGGATTACTTTAGCCATACAAACTCCCAGTCAGATACCAATCGAAAGGTGATGCAGCACACTGCCTCACCTCGAACAGAAGCAATACGAATCAATACGAATCAATGACTTAGGTCATATCCCCGGTATTCTTCCATTCAGACTGGACTGAATTTATGGGAATTCTTCTCCAGGACATTTCCCGAGAACGCCGCTCTCTTGTCTTTACGCGACATCACGGGTAAACACCAGGAAAGAAAAGTTTACTTAGAAGTTTCTATTTAATTGAAAGCTTGCCGCAAGCGTTGGCCACCATATTGCGCGTCTGCGACTGCGGCAAGCCCGTCACAGCCTCTAGAATCATTCCGTTTACGTAAACGTCAAACCAATGCGAGGGCCTGACATTCTTGCCAGGCGCCGGACATGAAGTCGAGGGAAGCCCCTGCCATCCGTGGCTGGCAACATCCCCAACAATCCAAGGCACAAACCAGGTCTGGCAGCCAGCCGGGCCAGCATTCAAGGAAACAGAGACGATGACCTACAAAGCGCCCATCAAAGACATGCTGTTCGACATGGAGCATCTGGCCCAGATCGAGCAGGTCGCCCAGATTCCCGGCTTTGAAGATGCGGGGCTGGAAACCGCGCAGGCCGTTCTCGAAGAATGCGCCAAGCTCTGCGAAGGCGTGGTCGCCCCCCTGAATGTTCCCGGCGACCTCAATCCCTCGTCCTTCAAGGATGGTGTGGTCACCACCACGCCCGGCTTTGCCGATGCCTTCAAGCAGTACGCCGAAGGCGGCTGGCAGGGTCTGCAGCATCCTGCCGACTTTGGCGGCCAGGGCCTGCCCAAGACCATTGGTGCGGCCTGTATCGAGATGCTCAACAGCGCCAACCTGAGCTTTGCGCTGTGCCCGCTGCTGACCGACGGCGCCATCGAGGCGCTGCTGACTGCGGGCAGCGACGAGCTCAAGTCCACCTACCTGGAAAAGCTGGTCACCGGCGAGTGGACCGGCACCATGAACCTGACCGAGCCCCAGGCCGGCTCCGACCTGGCCCTGGTGCGCACCAGGGCCGAGCCTCAGGGCGACGGCAGCTACAAGGTCTTCGGCACCAAGATCTTCATCACCTATGGTGAGCACGATATGGCGGACAACATCGTCCACCTGGTGCTGGCCCGCGTGGCGGGGGCGCCCGAAGGCGTAAAGGGGATCAGCCTGTTCGTCGTGCCCAAGTTCCTGGTGAACCAGGACGGCTCTTTGGGCAAGCGCAACGATGTGCACTGCGTCAGCATCGAGCACAAGATGGGCATCAAGGCCTCGCCCACGGCCGTGCTGCAATTTGGCGACAACGGAGGAGCCATCGGCTACCTCGTGGGCGAGGAAAACCGCGGCCTCGAATACATGTTCATCATGATGAACGCAGCGCGCTATGCCGTGGGCCTGCAGGGCCTGGCCGTGGCCGAGCGGTCCTACCAGCACGCCGTGGCCTACGCCAAGGAACGCGTGCAAAGCCGCCCCGTCGACGGCTCGGTCAAGGCCAGCGCCACCATCATCCACCACCCCGATGTGCGCCGCATGCTGATGACCATGCGTGCCAGCAACGAGGGCTGCCGCGCCATGGCAACCGCCGCCGCTGCCGCCTACGATGCCGCCCACCACCATCCGGACGCCGAAGTGCGTCAGGCCAACCAGACCTTCTATGAATTCATGGTGCCCCTGGTCAAGGGCTACAGCACCGAAATGAGTCTGGAAGTCACCAGCCTGGGCGTGCAGGTGCATGGCGGCATGGGCTTTATCGAGGAAACCGGCGCCGCCCAGTACTACCGCGACGCCAAGATCCTGACCATCTATGAGGGCACGACTGCCATCCAGGCCAATGACCTGGTCGGCCGCAAGACCGCGCGTGATGGCGGCCAGACCGCCAAGGCCATTGCCGCCCAGATCGAAAAGACCGAGGCGGCTCTCATTGCCAGCGGCACCGATGCGGCCAAGGCAGTCGCGAGGAATCTGGCCCAGGCCCGTCAGGCCTTTGTGCAGGTGGTGGACTTCATCGTGGCCAAGGCCAAGGCCGACCCCAATGCCGCTTATGCCGGCAGCGTCCCCTATCTGATGCTCACCGGCAACCTGGTCGCCGGCTGGCAGCTGGGCCGCTCGGTGCTGGCCGCGCAGGAGCTGCTGGCCAAGGGCCAGGACACGGCCTTCATGCAGGCCAAGCTGGCCACGGCACAGTTCTATGCCGAACATATCCTGACCCGCGTGCCCGGCCAGGCCGATGCCGTGATCAACGGTGCGGCCAGCGTGATGGCATTGCCCATGGAACTGTTCTGATCTTGCACCTGACGGCGGGGCGATAACGCCCTGCCTCATCATGAAATGCATGGAAATAGCGGCTAACGCTTATGGATAAAGCGCTAGCCGCTATTTTTTTGAATCCCTAGAACACATCTGCCAGGACTTACGCAAACAAGATTGCAGCGACGGCCTGCCTCATGCAGCAGTCATCCTGCCTGAACCCGTTCCATGCCATCCTCATTGCTTTTCACCGGGATTATGACGCGGATGTACAAACCCTCAGTCAGGCCTCGTGGTCATTTAGATTCGCAGGAATTTTCCATTTAATTCGTAGGCGTCGCCTAACGTCCCACACTCCTGCTACTTGAAAATGCCAAATGAAAGCAAATCAGTTTGGAGAAGTTGAGCAACAAATTACTTTGAGCATTGTCTAAATTCGGAAAACGATTTCCAAATCAAATGACGCTGAATGCACTCTCACTCACAGCAGCACAATGTCGTATTGCTCCTGCGCCATAGCAGTCTCGGCCTGCAGCGAAATGGGCTTGCCGATGAAGTCCGAGAGGCTGGCCAGATGCTGGCTTTCCTCGTCGAGGAACATCTCCACCACTTTGGGCGATGCCACGACGCGGAACTCATGCGGGTTGAACTGGCGGGCTTCGCGCAGGATTTCACGCAGCACCTCGTAGCAGATGCTGCGCGCGGTCTTGACGTTGCCCTTGCCGGAGCAGGCTTCACAGGGCTCGCACAGCATATGGGCCAGCGACTCGCGCGTACGCTTGCGCGTCATCTCCACCAGACCCAGCTGAGAGAAGCCTCCAGCCATGGTCTTGACGCGGTCGCGTGCCAGCTGGCGGCGGAATTCGGAGAGCACCTCGCCCTGGTGCTCCTCGCGCACCATGTCGATGAAGTCCACGATGACGATGCCGCCCAGATTGCGCAGGCGCAGCTGACGTGCAATGGCGTGCGCCGCTTCCAGGTTGGTCTTGAAGATGGTGTCGTCAAAATTGCGCGCACCGACATAGCCGCCGGTATTCACATCGATGGTGGTCAGGGCTTCGGTCTGATCGACGATCAGATAGCCGCCCGACTTCAGATCCACACGCCGCCCCAGCGCACGCGCGATTTCCTCGTCGATGTTGTAGAGGTCGAAAATCGGCCTCTCGCCCTTGTAAAGCGCCAGCTTGGGCACGGCCGCAGGCATGTATTCCTGGCCAAAGCTCTTGAGCAGCGCAAACTGCTCGCGCGAATCGATGCGAATGCTCTGGGTGTTCTCGCCGACCAGATCCCGCAGCACACGTTGCAGCAGGTTTAGATCCTGATGCAGCACCGACATGACAGGCAGCTTCTGCGCCGCATCCTTGATGCGCGCCCAGGTCTTGCGCAGATAGCGGATGTCATCGGCCAGCTCGGCATCGCTGGATTCCTCGCCATTGGTGCGCAGAATGAACCCGCCGCCACCGCCCCCCTCCTTGGTGCCGACCAGCTCCTGCAGACGGGCCCGCAAGGCGTCGCGCTCGTTCTGGGGAATTTTCTGGGAGATGCCGATATGGTCGTCCTGCGGCAGAAACACCAGCAGACGCCCGGCAATGCTGATCTGCGTGGACAGGCGCGCACCCTTGGTACCTATGGGGTCCTTGATGACCTGCACCATGATGGACTGCCCCTCGAATACCTGTTTTTCGATGGGCGTCAGCGGCTGGTCCTTGCGCGCGAACATCGGGGCTTCGCCATTTTCCTGACGCTGCCAGACATCGGCCACATGCAAAAAGGCCGCACGCTCCAGACCGATATCGATGAAGGCCGACTGCATGCCTGGAAGCACACGCGAGACCTTGCCCAGATAGATGTTGCCGACGAGTCCCCGCTCCAGCGGACGCTCCATGTGCAGTTCCTGCACGGCGCCGTTTTCGACAATCGCCACCCGCGTTTCCTGCGGCGACCAGTTGATCAAAATATCTTGCTGCATTGACTGTCGTTCTTTCTTTATATGTCCTGGCTTTTGCTGCGCCCAGTGTGCGACGCACGCATGGCTGGCGCAAGACAGCTGCCATGCAGACCTTCCCTTGGGGGAAGCCTCAAGAACAGAGTGTCGATTGCGCCAAAGGTTCAGAGCGGCCAGCCCAGCTGGCGCAAAAGCTCGGCAGTTTCGTAAACCGGCAGGCCCATGATGGCCGAATAGCTGCCGCGGATCTCTGCAATATGTGCGGCCGCCCTGCCCTGTATGCCATAGGCACCGGCCTTGCCCATGGGCTCACCCGTAAGCACATAGGCATCGATCTGCGCCTCGGTCATGGGCGCAAAGCGCACGGTGGACACCGACAAGGCCTGCAGACGCCGCACGCCGCTTTGCAGCGCCACGGCGGTCAGCACCTCATGTTCGGCCCCGGAGAGCAGACGCAGGATACGTCGCGCGTCTTCGGCATCGGCGGGCTTGCCCAGAATCTGCTTGCCCAGGGCCACGGTGGTGTCGGAGCACAGAATGGGCGCTACCGGCAAACCGCGCCGCGCATGGCGGGCCACGGCCGCATCGAGCTTGCCGGCCGTCACGCGCTGCACATAGTCATGGGGGTCTTCCCCAGCCAGCTCGGCCTCTATGGCCTCGGCATCCTCGGCGATGTCGCCGGCTGCATTGGGCAGCAGCAATTCATGCGCCACCCCCAGCTGCTCGAGCAACTGACGACGGCGGGGACTTTGGGATGCAAGATAGAGAATGGGCGCCATGATTTTGATTAAAAATGGCCTCTAGCGCCCATATATAAAGCGCAATAGGCTATCAAAATCATAGTATCACGCACTGCGCGAAATTGCACGCAGAGTCCGATCACAAGCGCTTATTCGCGATGGTAGGGATGGCCGGCATTGACCGACCAGGCGCGGTAGAGCTGCTCGATCAGCAGCACGCGCACCATGGCATGCGGCAGGGTCAGATCGGAGAGGCGGATGCGCTCGTGTGCCGCTGCCTTGAACTCGGGGTCCAGCCCGTCGGGGCCGCCGATGACCAGGGCCACATCATCGCTCTCGAGCTGCCAGCCCTTGAGACGCTGGGCCAGCGCCTTGGTGGTCAGATTCGTGCCGCGCTCGTCGAGCACCACGATGCGGGTGCCTCTGGGAATGGCGGCTTCGATACGCTTGCGCTCTGCCGCATACAGGGTCTCCAGCGTCTTGGAGCCGCGCGGCTCGGTCTTGACGGCCTTGAGTTCGACCTTGAGTTCGGGCGGAAAGCGCTTGGCGTAATCGTCGTAGGCCGTCTGCGCCCAGTCGGGCACATGCAGGCCTACAGCCACGATGGTCAGCTTCATTTAGGCCTTGGCGCGGGGAGCACGCTTGGCTGCGGGCTTGGCCGCAACCGGCTTGGCCGTACGGGGCGTGCTGGGCTTGACGACCACGGTCTTGACCGTCTTGGTGGCTGCGGACTTGGCAGCAGGCTTCTTGGCTGCAGGCTTGGCTGCGGGTTTCTTGGCCGCAGCCTTCTTGGCAGCAGGCTTTTTCTCGACCACGGTGTTTTCCGCTGCTGCCTTTTCCACGGCCAGCTTGGCAGCCAGTTTCTTGGCGGCCACTTCTGCGGGCTTGGGCTTGGCGGCACCGATCTTCATACGCACCGGTGTCTCGCCCCAGATTTCTTCCAGGCGGTAGTACTGGCGGATGGCCGGCTGCATGATGTGGCATACAACCGAGCCGCAGTCCACGATGATCCATTCGCCGTTTTGCTCACCTTCCTGGCGGGGCACGGGAAAACCTGCTTCCTTGACGGCTTCGCGCACGCTGGAGGCAAGTGCCTTGGTCTGGCGGTTGGAAGTACCCGAAGCCACGATCACGCGCTCGAACAGCGGGGACAGTGCTTCGGTGTTGAACACCTGGATGTCGTGGGCCTTGACGTCTTCGAGGCCGTCAACAATGGCTCGCTGGAGTTTGGTGACGTCGCGCTTGGCTGCGGAATCCGATTTGGTGGAGGTGGTCATCAGGCGATGGAATCAGTAAATGATGGGATCAATATAGCGTGTGCTGCGCCACACCCGTATCAGGGTTGGGTTAGCGTCTGCGTTCAGGCCTCTAAGACCTGCGCTCTTCACGCATTGAAAAAGGTTGACGCGCCAGTCGATAGCGCGCATCCAGCTATGGAAATTATAGTTTTCTAAAAATTTCCCTGCTGACAGGGCTTTATGCCCGATCAGCAGGGGAATCCGGCCTGTTGGACAAAGGCCTGTGCCTCAGAGCCAGTCACGGCGAATCAGGAATTTCTCGAGCAGATCACGCTCAGGGGTACCCGGTGCATCCTCGCGCTGATAGCTCCAGTCCGCATGAGGCGGCATGGACAGCAGAATGGATTCGGTGCGGCCGCCGGACTGCAGGCCGAAATGCGTGCCGCGGTCCCAGACCAGGTTGAATTCTACATAGCGACCACGGCGGTAGCGCTGGAAATCCACCTGCTGCTGCGTGTAATCCGCATTCCGGCGGCGCTCCACGATGGGCAGATAGGCCTTCAAAAAGGCATCGCCCACCGAGCGCAGCATGGCAAAGCTCTGTTGCTGGCCCAGTTCGCTGAAATCATCGAAGAAGATGCCGCCAATGCCGCGCTGCTCGTTGCGATGCTTGAGGAAGAAGTACTCGTCGCACCATTGCTTGAAACGCGGATAGAGCTGATCGCCAAATGGCGCCAGCGCATCACGGCAGATCTGATGGAAATGCACGGCGTCTTCCTCGAAGCCGTAGACCGGCGTCAAATCCATGCCGCCGCCAAACCAGCAGGTCTTGGGCTGCCCCTCATGGCCGGCCGAAATCATGCGCACATTCATGTGCACCGTTGGCACCAAGGGACTGCGCGGATGAAATACCAGCGACACGCCCATGGCCTCGAACGGCGCACCGGCCAGTTCGGGCCGATGCTGTGTGGCCGAGGGCGGCAGTTGCGGCCCGCGCACATGCGAGAAACCGCAGCCTGCGCGCTCGAACACGCGCCCGCCCTCCATGATCTTGGTGACACCGTTGCCTTGCAGCTTTTCGCCCGGCTCCTTGTGCCAGGCGTCGGCCAGGAAACGCGCACCACCCTCGCCTTCGATGGCTTCCAGCGCCTCGGTGATGCGGGTCTGCAGACCCATGAGGTACTCACGCACCTCGGCCGCAGGCAGCTGATCAGCCACAGAAGATGAGGATGTCTGGCTCATCAGTCGGCCTTCTTGACGGCACGGAAGCCGATGTCGCGACGATACTGGGCACCATCGAAATGGATGCCACGTGCCACGTCATACACCTTCTGCTGCGCCTGCTTGACACTGTCGGCCAACACGGTCACGCAGAGCACACGGCCACCGCTGGTCACGGGCTGGCCGTCATCGCCCAGCTGGGTGCCTGCATGGAAGACCATGGCATCGTCGGCTGCGGCGGGCAGACCGGTGATGACATCGCCCTTGCGCGGGTCTTCGGGGTAGCCGGCAGCAGCCATGACCACGCCCAATGCGGTACGGCGGTCCCACTGCAGCTCCAGCTGGTCGAGCCTGCCTTCGCAGGCTGCCAGCATCACATCCACCAGATCGCTCTTGAGACGCATCATGATGGGCTGGGTTTCCGGATCGCCCATGCGGCAGTTGAACTCCAGCGTCTTGGGGTGACCTGCCTTGTCGATCATCAGACCTGCGTACAGGAAGCCGGTATAGGGCACACCGTCTTTTTCCATGCCACGGATGGTGGGCAGAATGATTTCGCGCATGGCGCGGGCATGCACATCGGCGGTCACCACAGGGGCCGGCGAATAAGCGCCCATGCCGCCGGTGTTGGGGCCCTGGTCGCCATCCTTGAGACGCTTGTGGTCCTGGCTGGTCGCCAGTGCCAGCACGTTCTTGCCGTCGCACAGCACGATGAAGCTGGCTTCCTCGCCGTCGAGGAATTCCTCGATCACGACGCGTGCACCGCCTTCGTTGTGCTGCACACCGTATTTGTTGTCCACCAGCATGAAGTCCACGGCGTCATGGGCCTCCTGCAGCGACATGGCAACCACCACGCCCTTGCCTGCAGCCAGGCCGTCGGCCTTGATGACAATGGGCGCACCGAGGCGATCCACATAGGCATGGGCAGCAACCGGGTCGGTGAAGGTTTCATATTGCGCCGTGGGGATGCTGTGGCGCGCCATGAAGTCCTTGGAAAAGGCCTTGGACGACTCCAGCTGGGCTGCCATCTTGGTCGGGCCGAAGACCTTGAGTCCGTGGGCTCGGAACTCATCGACCACGCCAGCCGCCAGCGGAGCCTCGGGCCCCACGACGGTCACGGCAATCTTTTCCGCCTGGGCCCATTCGCGCAGAGCCTTCACATCGGTGATGTCGAGGTTCTCCAGCTTGCCGCCAGCCAGGGCAGTGCCACCGTTACCGGGAGCCACATAGACCTTGGTCGCCTTGGGCGATTCGGCCAACTTCCACGCCAGAGCGTGCTCACGGCCACCGCCGCCAATCACAAGAATTTTCATAGTTCTGCGTTGTGGTAGACGTCCTGAACGTCATCCAAGTCTTCAATCATGTCCAGCAGCTTCTGCATGCGAGCTGCATCATCGCCTTCGAGAGCGATTGTATTTTCGGGGCGCATGGTCACCTCGGCCATGTCGGCGGTAAAGCCGGCGGCCTGCAGTGCGTCACGCACGGCTTCAAAGTCGCCGGGGGCCGTCAGCACCTCGATGCCACCTTCGTCATCGGTAATCACATCGTCGGCACCGGCCTCCAGCGCGATCTCCATGACTTTTTCTTCGTCCGTGCCGGGGGCGAACATGATCTGCCCCACATGCTTGAACTGGAAGGCCACCGAGCCTTCGGTGCCCATATTGCCACCGTACTTGCTGAATGCATGGCGAACATCGGCCACCGTACGTACGCGATTGTCCGTCATTGTGTCCACAATGATGGCCGCGCCGCCGATGCCATAGCCTTCGTAACGGATTTCCTCGTAGGTCACGCCGTCGAGGTTACCCGTGGCCTTGTCGATATTGCGCTTGATATTGTCGGCCGGCATATTGGCGGCCTTGGCCTTGTCCACCGCCAGACGCAGACGCGGGTTGGCGCTCAGATCGCCGCCGCCTTGGCGGGCTGCGACCATGATTTCACGAATGATGCGCGTCCAGATGCGGCCACGTTTTTCATCCTGACGACCCTTGCGGTGCTGGATGTTGGCCCATTTGCTGTGTCCTGCCACAGGGAATCCTTTGATATTTGATTTAACCTAGCGGGAGCGATTTTACTTTTGACTGCATGCCCCCCCCAGAGGAAACCCGAAATGGCTTCACCCCTTTTGATTGCCCAGCACTCTGCCACAGAATGTGTACTGCTGCCCGGACTGGCCAATCGGCATGGCCTGATCACCGGTGCCACCGGCACCGGCAAGACCGTCACGCTGCAAAAACTGGCCGAAAGCTTCTCGCAGATAGGCGTGCCGGTCTTCATGGCCGACGTCAAAGGAGACCTGAGCGGTATCAGCCAGGCCGGCAAGATAGGCGACAAGCTGGCCGCCTCGCTCAAGGAGCGCGGCCTGGACCTGCCCCGGCCCCTGGCCTGCCCCGCCACGCTGTGGGATGTGTTCGGCGAGCAGGGCCATCCCGTGCGCGCCACCATCTCGGACATGGGCCCTCTGCTCATAGGCCGCATGCTGAATCTGAACGAGACCCAGATGGGCGTGCTCAATCTGGTGTTCAAGATCGCCGACGACAACGGCATGCTGCTGCTGGACCTCAAGGATCTGCGCGCCATGCTGAACTTCGTGGGCGACAACGCCAAGCAGTTCACCACCCAGTACGGCAACATCAGCTCGGCCAGCGTGGGAGCCATACAGCGCGGACTGCTGACCATCGAAAGCCAGGGCGGCGACAAGTTCTTTGGCGAGCCCATGCTCGACATCAACGATCTGATGCAGACCGACGCCAACGGCATGGGCGTGGTCAATGTGCTGGCGGCGGACAAGCTGATGAACGCGCCGCGCCTGTACTCGACTTTTTTGCTCTGGCTTCTGTCCGAGCTGTTCGAGCAATTGCCGGAAATCGGCGACCCCGAGAAGCCCAAGCTGGTGTTTTTCTTTGACGAGGCTCACCTGCTGTTCAACGATGCGCCCAAGGTACTGATCGAGCGCATCGAGCTGGTCGTGCGCCTGGTGCGCTCCAAGGGCGTGGGCGTGTACTTCGTCACCCAGAACCCGCTGGACGTTCCCGACAGCGTGCTTGGGCAGCTGGGCAACCGCGTGCAGCATGCCTTGCGCGCCTTCACCCCGCGCGACCAGAAGGCCGTGGCCTCGGCAGCCTCCACCATGCGCCCCAATCCCGGCCTGGACATTGCCGCAGCCATCACCGAGCTGGCCGTGGGCGAGGCCCTGGTCAGCTTCCTCGACGAAAAAGGCCGCCCCAGCGTAACCGAGCGCGTGTTCGTGATCCCGCCCGGCAGCCAGCTCGGCCCCATCACGGCCGAGCAGCGCAAGGCGCTGATCGATGGCTCCCTGGTCGCTGGTGTCTACGAGAAAGCCGTAGACCGCGAATCCGCCTTCGAGATATTGCGCGACCGCACTGCGAGCGCCACGCCTGCCAAGCCCGGTGACGCCCCTGCCGCTGCCGCTGCGGCAGGCTCGACCCAGCAAGCCAGCGCCACAGACTCCATGATGGACGGACTCAAGGAGCTGCTGTTCGGTCGCACCGGCCCGCGCGGCGGCCAGCACGACGGCCTGGTGCAGACCATGGCCAAGTCCACGGTGCGCACCGTGGGCAACAGCCTGGGCAAGGAAATCCTGCGCGGCGTGTTGGGCGGCATTCTGGGCAACAAGAAACGCTGAGCGCTAAACCACGCCCCGCTCCCAAGGCCTGCTTCAGCAGGCCTTTTTCATGGCCGCAGCAGAGAAAATCCTCAAGGCCGCACTCATTATGTCGATACATAATAAATCCAGCTCCTGGTGCCTGCCGCCAGTCTCCTGGAACGGTGCTGTGCCTGCACAGCCGCTTCTTTCTCTACGCTAACCACGCTGCCCGGTCTTGCCGCAGACCACCAGTTCGCTCCGGCCAGGCAGTGCTTTTGCAATATTTTCAGCCAATGCAATTCAATCAATGGCGTGTCTCCACCAAGCTGTGGTGCACTTTGGGCGGGCTTCTGACCATGATGCTGGCCGTCTCGCTCTGGAACCAGCACTCGTCCACCCAGGCCCTGCAGACCGGCATGCAGACCCTGGCCGACTATGACAATCGCATCAACCTCGCCCTGCAGTGGAAAGGTGCGACCGAGACCACGGGCGAGCGCGTGCTCACCAGCAATATGACCACCGACGAGGCGCTGACCCAGCGCATGGACGAGCGTGTCAGCGAAGGCGTGGCCGTCAATGGGGCGCTGCAGGCACAGGTCATCAAACTGGCTCAAAGCGATGCCGACAAGGCCGCCCTGCAAAAGATCGCAGCCGTGCGTGCCGAGGTTCTGGCGCTGAACAAGCAGGCGCGCGAGATCAAGCTGACCGGCGATATCGAAGCCATGCGCGACTTCATCCGCCAGCAATATCTGGGTGCCATTGGCCGCTACGCCGATTCGCTGCAGGACTTTGTGAAGCTGCAGGAGCATCAGCGCGACGCCGCCAGCCTTCAGTTGCAGCAAGATCAGCAAAAAGCGATCTGGCTGTCCTGGGTGGCTCAGGCCCTGGTGCTGACGGCCGCTCTGGGCCTGGCGCTGGCCCTCACCCGCTCCATCACCCAGCCTCTGAACGAAGCCGTGGAGCTGACCCAGGCCATTGCACAGGGCGATCTCACGGTCACCGCAGGCAACGACCGCCATGACGAGTTCGGCCACCTGCTGAGCTCCGTCTCGACCATGGCTGCCCAACTGCGCAGCCTGGTGGCCGATGTACGCACCAGCGTGCACTCCATCAGCACCGCCTCGGCCGAAATCGCCACCGGCAACCACGATCTGTCCGCACGCACCGAGCAGACCGCCGCCAATCTTGAGGAAACCGCAGCCAGCATGGAGCAGCTGACCGCCACCGTCGCCCAGGCCTCGGACACCGCGCGCCAGGCCAACCATCTGGCAGGCAATGCCGCACAGGTGGCCCAGCGTGGCGGCCATGTGGTGCAGTCCGTGGTCAGCAGCATGGGACGCATCAGCGACAGCGCGCACCGAATCTCCGACATCATCGGCGTGATCGACTCCATCGCCTTCCAGACCAATATCCTGGCCCTCAACGCGGCTGTCGAAGCCGCGCGCGCCGGCGAGCAAGGCCGAGGCTTTGCCGTGGTCGCCGGCGAGGTGCGCGCCCTGGCCCACCGCAGTGCCGAGGCCGCCAAGGAGATCAAGGCGCTCATCACCACCTCCGTGGACGCCGCCCAGGAAGGCGCAGACCAGGTCTCCCAGGCAGGCCGCGTGATGGAAGAAATCGTCAGCAGCGTCAGCAAGGTCTCGGACATGATTGGCGAGATCAGTGCCTCGGCCACGGAACAGCATGACGGTATCAGCCAGGTCAACCAGGCCGTGACCAACCTGGATCAGATGACGCAGCAAAATGCAGCCCTGGTCGAGGAATCCACGGCTGCCGCCGTCTCTCTGAGCGACCAGGCCCAGCGCCTGACCGGCATGGTGGCCGTGTTCAAGGTCCATACCGCAGACAGAGCGCCGGCCCTGACTGCCTGATCCTGGTTGAAGTTGCTGGAACACAGCATCTGCCTTTTCACCAGCTTCTCTGCCAGCCGCTCCATTGCACCCAGGAGGGAACGGCTGGCACCGCAGGTTTGACCCAGACCGGTTTTTCTGTCTGCAGTCGCAAGTGTGACTGGCGCGGCCTACGCAGCAAGACACCATGCCGGCATGCCCCATACCTCTGACGACACCTTGCTGACCGCCGGTCTGAGCAGCTTTCGCCTGGACCTGGTCGACCATATCGCCCATCTGGTGCTCAACCGCCCCGATGCCTTCAACACCCTGAATCCCAGGTTCTGGCAGGAGCTGGACCTGGTGCTGGACACACTGCAGCGCAGCGGCCAGTCGCGCGCGCTGGTGATCAGCAGCACGGGCAAGCATTTTTGCGCCGGCATGGCACTCGAGACCTTTGCCGACCCCGACTTTGCGCCCAACGACCGCACGCCCGAGGGCCGCGCAGCCATCATCGACACCCTGGCCCAGTTGCAGTCCACCTTCAACAAGATCGAAGCCCTGCGCATGCCCGTGATCTGTGCCATTCAGGGCGCCTGCGTGGGTGGTGGGCTGGATCTGGTGGCCACTGCCTGCATACGCTATGCCAGCGCCGAGTCCTTTTTCTGCGTGCAGGAGATCAATATCGGCATGACCGCCGACCTGGGCAGCCTGCAGCGCCTGCCCAAGCTGATGCCGCTGGGCATCGTCAAGGAGCTGGCCTACACCGGCCGCCGCATGACTGCACAGGAGGCCGCCAGCCACGGTCTGGTCAACGCCGTCTACGACACGCCCGAAGCTACCGTCACAGCAGCTCTCGCCTGCGCGCGCGAAATTGCGGCCAAGCCGCCCGTGGCCATCTGGGGCAGCAAGCAGGTGATCAATTACGCGCGCGACCACAGCGTGAGCGACTCGCTGCAGCAAATGGGCTGGGTGCAGAGCGGTATCTGGAGCAACCGCCATGTCATGGAGGCCGTGAGTGCCATGCAGGCCAAGCGCGCCGGCGACTTCCCCCCGCTGGAGCCGCTGCAGGCGTTTGCACCAGCGCTGCCCCAAGCGGGCAATCGCTCCTGATTAGATAGCAACCAGCCCTTTTCAAAAAAAGGGCCGCATGCTACCCCTACTCTTGTTTGCCTATCTTTTCGATGCGCTGCAGCACACCATCGAAGTGTCGATGAGCTGCAACGCAGCAATTCGGGTTGAAGTGGACCATGCCCCGCTATCATGGATCAGTCACCACCCCAGCCTGTCTTGCCATGAGCACAAATACCGCCCCCCTGCCCACTTATGACGATGTCGTGGCCGCTGCCCAGCGCCTGCAGGGCGTAGCCCACCGCACGCCGGTACTGACCAGCCGCACCATGGACGAACAGCTGGGCGCGCGCCTGTTCTTCAAGTGCGAGAACCTGCAGCGCATAGGTGCTTTCAAGTTTCGCGGCGCCTACAACGCTCTGGCACAGTTCACGCCCGAGAAGCGCAAGGGCGGTGCCCTGGCCTTTTCCTCAGGCAACCATGCCCAGGCCATTGCCCAGGCAGCGCAGTTGCTGGACATGCCTGCCCTGATCGTCATGCCCGAGGATGCACCGGCCTCCAAGATGGCGGCCACGCGCGGCTATGGCGCCCAGGTCGTCACCTACAACCGCTTCACCGAAGACCGCGAAGCCATCGCCGACAAGCTGGCGACCGAGCGCGGTATGACGCTGATCCCGCCCTACAACCACCGCGACGTGATTGCCGGCCAGGGCACGGCCGTCAAGGAGCTGCTGGAAGAAGTACCGGATCTGGACTATCTGTTTGTCTGCCTGGGCGGCGGCGGTCTGCTCTCGGGCAGTCTGCTGGCCGCCAACGCCCTGGCTCCGCAATGCAAGGTGATCGGCGTCGAGCCCGAAGCCGGCAACGATGTGCAGCAGTCGCTGCGCGCCGGCCATATCGTCAAGATAGCTACGCCGCGCACCATTGCCGACGGTGCTCAGACCCAGGCGCCGGGCGATCTGACCTTTGCCATCATCCAGCAGCGAGTGAACGAGGTTCTTACCGTCAACGACGAGCAATTGGTCCAGGCCATGCGCTTTTATGCCGAGCGCATGAAAATCGTGGTCGAGCCCACGGGATCGCTGTCTCTGGCAGCCGCCATCCACGGCGGTTTGCCGCTCAAGGGCAAGCGCGTGGGCATTGTGATCAGTGGCGGCAATGTGGATTTAGAGCGTTTTGCCAGCCTGCTGTCCGAGTGACAGCGAAAATAGCGTCCGTTGCGGCCCGGCCCGCATCCGCCTGATCTCAATTTTGCAAGCACGAGCCCGCCACAAGCGGGCCTGCCTGCCTTCACCACAAAGACCAAGAACATGAGCACTTTGCATTTGATCGACCACCCCCTGGTCCAGCACAAACTGACACTGATGCGCCGCAAGGAAGCATCGACCAACAGCTTTCGCCGCATGCTGGGCGAGCTGTCCACGCTGATGGCCTATGAGCTGACGCGCGACTTCCCGCTGCAGGATGTCGAGATCGAAACCCCCATGGAAAAGACCATGGGCAAGGTCATCGACGGCAAAAAGCTGGCGCTGGTCTCCATCCTGCGCGCAGGCAACGGCTTCCTGGACGGCATGCTCAACGTGGTGCCCGGTGCCCGTATCGGTCACATCGGCCTGTTCCGCGACCCCGAGACCCTCAAGCCCGTCGAGTACTACTACAAGATGCCCGAGAACATGGGCGAGCGCGACGTGATCGTGGTCGACCCCATGCTGGCCACCGGCAACTCGGCCGTGGCGGCCGTGCAGCAGCTCAAGGACAAGAGCGCGCCCAAGTCCATCAAGTTCATGTGCCTGCTGGCCGCCCCCGAAGGCGTGAAGACCATGCAGGCCGCCCACCCCGATGTGGACATCTACACCGCCGCCGTGGACCGCGAGCTGGACAGCCATGGCTACATCCTGCCCGGCCTGGGTGATGCGGGCGACCGTATCTTCGGCACCAAGTAAGCACGGCTGCTTGCCAACAAAAAGCCCCAGGCGCAAGGTCCTGGGGCTTTTTTCATGCTCAGAACAGCCTGCAGAGCTTATCTATCAAGCGCTGGCAGCTATCAATTTCAGATCCAGCTCAGGCCTGATTCAGCGCCATATTGTTGAGCTTGTCCAGCCGTGCAGGCCAGCTGTCCTGCCGGGCCGACTGCAGCAAGATACGCGTCCAGGCAATCCAGGCATCCCACTGCACGCGCTTGTCCCAGGCATTGCCCCAGGTGCAAAAGCACTGCAGCGCGCTCTCGGCGGCTCTAGCAGCATCGGCGCTGCGGCCCGCGCTCAGATAGAGCTGGGCCAGCACCATCTGCGGCTCGCCCACCCAGGGGTTGAGGACCACGGCCTGCTCCAGCGTGGCGGTGGCAGCGTCCAGATCGACCAGCGGCTGATCGAGCTGAATCACCGACCAGTACAGTGCCACGGCCGCAGCCTCGTTGCCCGCGCTCAGCAGCTGGCTGCAGTTCGCAAACACGGGCGGCAGCGGCAGCTGAGTCTTGAGCGCAGGATGCTGCAGCGCCTGGGCCAGGCCGCTGATCTGGCTGAGCATGCGGCTGCTGGGGCGCATGGGGCCGGGCCACAGCGACGCCGCCCAGTGCACGGCCTGCTGGCGACTGTGGTCCACGGAAGGGAAACGCGAATAGATGTCTTCCTGCCAGCTGAACCACTGCTCCATGCTGTCGGCCATGCTGACGATCGCGAACACAGCCACTTCATAGGCTGCGAGCCTGATGGTCTCGCGCGGCTCGGGGCCGGTGCGCTCGATCTGCAGGCTGCCGTCGGCCCCCAGCTTGCCAGCCAGCAGCTTTTGCACGAACTGGGTGCGGCTCATGGTGCAAAACAGATAGACCAGATGCTCGGCCTGCTCCCCGACCAGGCGCTTGAGCTGATCGCGCTCGTTGCCGGCATCGAACTTGACCAGATCGACAAAGGCATTGCCGTAGACACTGTGCAGCAGACCCAGCTGGCGCACCTCCCTGGGCTGCTGCCATAGCGCCAGAGAGCGCGCCACGCCTGCCAGATGGTGGCGAAAAGTACCGGCCTTGTGCCAATCCTGGCCCACGCCGCGCTCCAGTACCACGGGCAGCAGCGGCGCCAGATCGGCGTCACGGCTCAGCCACTCCTCGTCCAGCAAGGCCTTGGCGCGCTCGAACAGCGGCGCATCCAGTTGATTCCAGGGCTGATTCATGCGGTCACCATGCGGTTGTGTAAGCACCCTTGAAGGTCTTTTCCACAAAGGCCTTGACCTCGGGTGACTGGTAGGCCTTCACAAAGGCCTGCAGGCCTTTGCTGTTTTCATGACCGACGCGCGTGACGATGAGCACGGTCACATAAGGCGTGTTCACATCTTCCAGCGCCAGCGAATCGCCCTGGGGGGACAGACCGGCTGCCACGGCATAGCTGCTATTGACAGCCGCGGCATCCAGATCATCGAGGGCGCGGGCCAGCTGGGCGGCTTCGAGCTCGACAAACCTGAGCTTTCTGGGATTGGCCGTGATGTCCAGCACCGAAGCCCGCGCACCGGCATCGGCCTTGAGCGTGATCAATCCTTGCTTGGCCAGCACCATCAGAGCACGCGAGCCATTGGTGGGATCGTTGGGAATACCCACACGCGCGCCGCTCTTGAGATCGGCCAGCTTTCTGACCTTTCTGGAGTACACGCCCATTTGCTGGTTCACGGCCTTGGCTACGGGCACCAGCTTGTAGCCACGATCCTTGTTCTGGGCATCGAGGAAGGGCTGGTGCTGATAGATATTGGCGTCGAGATCGCCGGTGGACAGCGCCGCATTGGGCTGGATGAAGTCGCCAAACTCCACCAACCTGACCTTCAGGCCCTGCCTGGCTGCAACCTGCTTGGCCACTTCGGCAATCTGGGCGTGGGGACCGGCCGTCACGCCAACGGTCACGGCCAGATCCTGGGCCTGGGCCAGCAATGCGGCAGGTACGAAGGCGGCAACCGCCAGGGCTTTTACGAGAGAGCGCTTGTGCACCATGGGCACCTTTCAAGACAAATCCGGGAAACTCAGGTCCGCCGAGCATGTGCACACTCAGGGACAGCAGCTTGAAACTTAACGCATAAAGCCCGCCACAACAGCCAGGCTGGAGCCCACCCCCATCACAAAGCGGAATGGCTGGCAGCGCAGCTCGGAAAATATCAATAAAAACAGCCGAATCTCTTACTCATAAAGCGATGAAAGCTATCAAAACAGGAATACCTCAAGTACATCGCATGCTTGACATTGAACTGCACTTCAAGCTTAAGTTGGGCGCCACAGGAGACGCCCCATGCCTCGTCGCATTCTTCACGTCGTCAGCAACGTCGCCCATTACGATGACCCTGCCGAGCCCACCGGACTATGGCTGTCGGAGCTCAGCCATGCCTGGGAAGTCTTTGCCCGGCGGGGTTATGCGCAGCAACTGGTCAGCCCGCTGGGCGGCCGCTCGCCGCTGGAGCCGCGCTCGCTGAAATGGCCGAACCGGGATGCCACGGCCAAGTCATGGCTGCTGGATGCAACGCGCATGGCCCTGCTCTCCAACACGGCTGCGCCTGATGCCGTGGATGCGCGAGACTTTGATGCCATTTATTTCACTGGCGGCCATGCCGTGATGTGGGACTTTCCACCCTCTCAGGGGCTGCAGCGCATCACGCGCGACATGCATGAGCGCGGTGGCGTCGTTGCCTCGGTCTGCCACGGTTATTGCGGTTTGCTCGAAACCCGTCTGTCCGATGGCTCGCTGCTGGTCGCCGGGCGCCGGCTGACTGGTTTTTCCTGGCTGGAAGAAAGGCTGGCCGGCGTGGCCGGCCAAGTGCCATACAACGCCGAAGCGTTGATGCGCCAGCGCGGTGCCCGGTATGAGAAAGCCTGGCTGCCCTTTGTCTCCAAGGTCGTGACGGACGGCAGGCTGGTGACGGGGCAGAACCCGCAGTCGGCCCGGGCCACTGCCCTGCAAGTGGCTCAGTTGCTGGGCTGAGCGGGCCGGCCCGTCGCCTCCCCGTCCCGCCCCAGCAAGCGCATCTGCGACAGCACGCGCCTTGCATTGCCAGCGCAGTCCATGTCTTCGGGTCTGGCCTCGATCTGGGCGATCAGCTCGCCCAGTTCGGCTCGATTTTGCGTCAGCTGTGCCAGCATCAGATCGATGCTCTGCAGCTTGCGATGCAGTGTGGCCAGCAACTCGTCATGCTGCCACTGCTTGAGATCGTCGGGCAGCAACTGGCGCAGCTCCTGCAGGCTGAAGCCGGCCCGCTGCGCCGTGGCAATCAACCTGAGCGCCAGCACCGCCTCCTCGGGATAGCTGCGATAGCCGTTGGCTTGGCGCTGGGCAGCGCTCAGCAAACCGATGCGTTCGTAAAAGCGAATGCGCGATGCGGCAAGACCTGTGCGCTGGGCGAGTTCTCCGATCCTCATGTCCGCCATTCTCGCGCAATCCGCGCTTGACCTTGAACCACGCTTCAAGCTTACGCTAGCGTTATTCCCGGCCATCAAGGCTGGTGAAGCTATTCATCTAGGAGCAGGAATGCAGACCATATTGGGCGCCAACGGGCAGATCGCCACCGAGCTGGCGCGCGAACTCAAGCGCAACTACAGCGATGAGCTCAAGCTGGTGAGCCGCAACCCGCGCAAGGTACATGACACCGACCTGCTCGAAGCCGCCGATCTGCTCGATACCAAGCAGACTGCCAGGGCCGTTCAGGGCAGCAGCGTGGTGTATTTCACCGCAGGCCTGCCTCCCGATACGCAACTCTGGGAGCAGCAGTTTCCGACCATGCTGCACAACGCCCTGGCGGCCAGCCGCGCTGCAGGCGCTCCATTTGTCTACTTCGACAACACCTATATGTACCCGCAGAACGCGCAACTGCAGACCGAGCAGACGGCGTTTGCCCCTGTGGGACGCAAAGGCCGGGTGCGCGCCGCCATGGCCGAGATGGTGCTGTCCGAGATGGCGCGCAGCGAGATTCCCGTGCTGATCGCGCGCGCACCCGAGTTCTACGGCCCGGCGCAGACGCAGAGCATCACCAACACCTTGGTAATTGACAGGCTCAAGGCCGGCAAGACACCGCTGGCCCCCGTGCGTGACGACCGTCTGCGCACCCTGATCTGGACGCCCGATGCCAGCCGCTCACTGGCCTTGCTGGGCAACACGCCCGATGCTTATGGCCAGACCTGGCATCTGCCTTGCGACGATGAGCGTCCCAGCTACAAGCAACTGATCGACTGGGCCAGCCAGAGCTTTGGCCGCTCTTCCCGGTCTTCCCGCCACCACCTGCTGCCCCGCTGGACACTGAGCGCAGCCGGCCTGATCTCCAAACCCGTGGCAGAGCTGCGAGAGCTGCTGCCCCGCTATGCCCACGACAATCTGTTTGACTCCAGCAAGTTCAAGCAGGCATTTCCGGGGTTTTCCGTGACCAGCTACCAGCAGGGGCTGGCGCTGATTGCCGATGAAATTCAGCAAAATCAGCAGCAATCCCTTACCTAGCTTGCGAAAGCAGCTATCAAATAAGCATTAATAGCTAAAAGGCTACCAGCTCAGCGCCTGGGCCAGCTGCTCGGCCCGGGTTTGCTCGCGCGGACTCGCCACCGAGGCGCGCAGGATGGCGCGGCTTGCGCCCTGGTCAACGATCCAGAAGACGACGCGCTTGACGGGAGCTACGCCCGGCCTGCTCTCCTGCGGGCTCACTTCAAACGTCCATTCGCGGCCTTCAGGCCGGCGGTCCCTGGAGCGCGTCTGCGCAGTGAAGCTACGCTTCTTCAAGCTCCCCGCCTTCAGGCGGAACTGCTTTTCCAGCGCGATGCGCAGCAGCTTTTCCTGTGCTTCGTCGGACTCGGGGATCTTCAGCCCCGTGGTCAGGCCCAGTTGCTGCCCGGTCATCAGATCGCGGTACATCATGCGCTGCGAGTCCCGTGGCTCCTGCAGATGAAAGCCCGCCGCACGCATGGGCAGCACCATGCCGGTGCGCCGATTTTCCAGATCGGCCACCTGCGGGTCACTGGCCTGCACCCAGATGTTCTGCAGCCCGCCAGCATTGCGCAGGTACTGGCGCATCAGCCGCGCGGCATCGCCGTCGCGACCCTGCTGCGCTGCCAGCTCGGCCCCATATTGCTGCGCCAGGTCCACCAGTTCGGACTCCAGCCTGAACAGGCTGACATAGGGCCAGGCCTGCAGTGCCTGATCCAGATAGCGGCCAGCCTCGGCTTGCTGACCGGCCTTGAAGGCCGAGATGCCCGCCACCGTATTCAGGCGTGCCAGCTCGGCGGGAAACTGGGCATCGGCCAAGGCCGCGCGGGCCAGTTGACCGGCCCTGGGCCAGTCGTCATCGCCCCGCCAGGCGTGGCTCACCTCGCGCTCCTGGCGCGGCAGCTCAGGCGGCAGCTCGGGCGCTTTGGGCCATTGCATGGCCTGCCAGAGCTGGGGCAGCTGCTGCAGCGCGCTATCACGCTCGCTGTCCATTTGCTCGGCATGCAGGTTCAGATTCCAGTTGCCGCGCACCAGACCCCAGTCCAGGTGCAGGACGTCGGGCCTCCCCTCTGCTCTTTTCTCGCGGCTGGCGTGCTGGCTTTGCACGGCATCGCCGAACGGCAGGGCCGGCAGCCTGAGCGCAGGCTCGGGCGTCTGCTCGCCAGCCAAACTGCCGCGCTCCTGCTTCAGCAACTGCTGCCTGGCTGCAGCATCCATGTCTTTCAGACTATCGTCATAACCGAGCCGCATGCGGACCCGCAGGCGCCTGCCATCGGGCTTCAGATAGACGTACTCCAGGCTCGCGACATCCTTGCGATCCCGGGCCGGCTCCAGCTGGACCAGTACCCAGCGCCCCTGCACCAGCGGCACTGTCAGTTGAGCGGCCTGGTAGTGCAGCTGCTGGTCTGCTGTATTCCACTGCCACAGCGGCTCAAAAGCCTTGGACTCCTGCTTGAGCGCCTGCAGATAGCGAGCCAGTGCGCCCTGATCGCCGGCCATCATGGCGGCCGTCAGACCGCGCTGTATCAGCGCCTGCATCTGACCGCTGACCGGGTCGTAGCCCTCGGCCGCGGCCAGAGCCATCATCCGGTCGGTCTGCAACACGGCCTGCGCGTACTGCCCTTGCTGATAGAGCAAGGCGTAGAGCAAACCGGAGGCATCGAGCTGCTCGTAAGGATTGCCGCGCGGCAGCGTCATGTCCAGCAGCTTGCGCGCCTGGGCAACGGCATCGTCCCAGCGCCTGCCCTGTGCCGCCTCAACCACGGCACGGCGCAGCCTGAAAAAAGGCGAATCCTGTTCGGCAGGCGAATCCGCCTGTCGCGCAACCCCCGTCTGCCTTTCAGGCTCGGCCGCCTGCGGCGCAGGGCCCGCCAGCAACAAGGCCACCGCCATCGCGGTCAGGGAAACAGGCGCGGGAATGCGAGGTAAAAAAACCATGAAGTCGATCCACAAGACAGTTCAGCAGGCTTGCAGTATAGAAAGCGGCAGCCGGGCCGCTGGCCCGGGACGACTCGGGGCAAAAAAAGAGCGGCCCTCGGGGCCGCTCGTTTTGCCATGCTGCGATGACTTCAGTCCACCAGACCTGCGTAGACATGCTGCACGTCGTCGTCGTTTTCCAGACCGGCCAGGAATTCCTGCACTTCTTCCTGCTGCTCGGCAGACAGGCTGCTCATGCTGATGGGGTTCTTGGCCTTGTAGCCCAGCTTGACCGACAGCACCTTGATGCCTTGCGCGGGCAGAGCCTTGCTCACTGCATCCAGATCGGCAATATCGGTAATGAACAGGGTGGTACCTTCTTCTTCACCAGCTTCGAAGTCTTGCGCGCCGGCTTCGATGGCGGCCATTTCGACGTCGGCACCGTTTTCAGGCTCGCCTTCGATCATGCCCACATGGTCAAAATCCCAGGCCACGGCGCTCATCTGGCCCTTGCGGAAGCAGACACGCATATTGGGAGCCGTGCGATTGGGATTGTCGGTCAGACATTCCACCATCACGGGCACGCGATGAGGGGCATAGCCCTCAAACAGCACGCTGGAATAGTTCACGGCATCGGCGCCAACGCCAGCGCCCTTCTTGATGGCGCGATCCAGCGTGTCCTTGGGCATGGAAGCCTTGCGGGCCGCTTCCACCGCCATGCGCAGGCGCGAATTGGCAGCAGGGTCGCCGCCGCCCAGACGGGCTGCAACCATGATTTCCTTGACCAGCTTGCCAAACAGCTTACCCTTGGCATCGGCGACCAGCGCCTTGCCCTTTGCTTTCCATTGCGCGCCCATGGCTGCGTTCCTTGTTGAATGTTGTCAAAACCCGCGCTATGCACACGCAAGCCGCCCGCCAAAACATCGGCGAGCAAAAGCCGGATTTATACACCTGCGCGCAATCTTTTGTCGGCAAACTGCATCAAGTCCGGGTCATAAATACAGGCAAACAGCAAGCGGCTGACCGCCCACCTAGGAGGAAAAAAATGCACCGCATCACCATTCACGCCCTCACCTGCAGCGTGCTGGCCCTGCTCGGCTCGCAGGCCCTGGCGGCCGCCGAGCTGGGCACGCAAACCGTGGCAACAGGGCTGGAGCACCCATGGGCACTGGCCTTTTTGCCGGACGGACGCTATCTGGTCACGGAGCGCCCCGGCCGCATGCGCATTGTGGAAGCCGGGGGCAGGCTCAACGCCCCTCTCAAAGGTCTTCCCGCCATTGCCGCAGCCGGGCAAGGCGGCCTGCTGGACGTGGTGCTGGACAGCGACTTTGCCAGCAACCGCCAGCTCTATTTCTGCTTCTCGGAACCGGGTCAGGGAGCGGACCGGGGCAAGAACAGCACGGCCATGGCCAAAGCCCGACTCTCAGCCGACGCCAGCGCCCTGGAAAACGTGCAGATTCTGTTCAGCCAGCGCCCCAAGATCGATTCGGCCCTGCACTTCGGCTGCCGCATAGTGGAGCGCAAGGTGAACGGCAAGCCCGACGGCTCGCTGTTTCTGAGCCTGGGCGAGCGCTACAAGGCCATGCAGGAGGCCCAGAACCTGCAGACCCATCTGGGCAAGATCGTGCGCGTCAACAAGGATGGCAGCGTGCCTCGCGACAACCCCTTTGCGGGCAGGCCCGATACGCTGGCCGAGATCTGGAGCTATGGCCACCGCAACAGCCAGGGCGCCGCACTGGGGCCGGATGACGAACTCTGGATGACAGAGCATGGCCCGCAGGGCGGCGATGAACTCAACCGCATCGAGCCAGGCAAGAATTACGGCTGGCCCGTCATTACCTATGGCGAAAACTATGGCGGCGGCAAGATTGGTGCCGGCATCACCGAAAAAACAGGCATGGAGCAACCCCGGCATTACTGGGTACCGTCGATTGCCACCTCGGGGCTCGCCTATCTGAGCAGCGAGCGCTATGGCGTGGCCTGGAAAGGCTCCTTCATCACTGGTGCGCTCAAGGCCATGCAGCTGCAGCGCCTGCAGATTGCCGATGGCAGGGTCACCGCCACCGAAGTGCTGCTGCCGCGCCTGGGCCAGCGCGTACGCGATGTGCGCCAGGGTCCGGACGGTCTGCTGTATCTGCTCACCGATTCATCCAATGGGCAATTGATGCGCGTGCTGGCAACGCCTTGAGCTCGGATCAGCGCAGCACACCGCGGCTTTTGAGCCAGTAGAGATAGCCCACTATGCAGAGCCAGAAGATGGCCTCTCCCAGCCACAAGCCCAGCGACAGCATATCGACCTGGCTGCCGAGCCTGCTGACATACCAGAACATGCCAGCCTGGCTGACCACGCCAAGCACCACGTAAAGAGCGCCCAGCAGCAAAGCCGCGCGATTGCGCGTCCACAGCAGCCACACCAGAGTGAAGCACATGGCCGAGTTCAGCGCCAGCATGGCCTGCAGCACCAGCGCCCACTGAATCCTGGCGCTAGTACGCCAGCCGTCGGAGAAATCGGCCTCCAGCAACATCCACCCGCTCATCAGGCCAAGAAAGCCGAACAGACACATCAACAGGGCCAGCCCCCGGCCATAAGGCTGCTCCCACAGAACTTGCTTTGCTGTCATCCGTCCACTGTCCCTGTCTGATTCAAAACATCTGAGGGCCCGCCATGCTCACTCAGGCAACCAAGGAGCCACAGTGTGCCATTGCAGCCCCGGTTTCGCGCCACAATCGGCTGCAGTACAAAACAGGCGCTCATATGCTCAATGCCTTGTGGCTCGGTTTTTTTCTCGTGGCAGCAGTGGCTGCGCTCGCGCAATGGCTGCTGGGCGGTCAGGCAGATGTGTTCTCATCCATGGTGCAGGCTCTATTTGCCATGGCCAGGCTGTCGGTCGAAGTGATGGTGCTGCTGTTTGGCACGCTCACGCTGTGGCTGGGCTTTCTGCGCATTGCAGAAAAGGCGGGCGTGGTCGAATGGCTGGCAAAAATGCTGGGCCCGCTGTTTGCCAAGCTCATGCCCGAGGTGCCGCGCGGTCACCCAGCACTGGGCCTGATCACGCTGAACTTTGCCGCCAACGGGCTGGGGCTGGACAACGCTGCCACGCCCATGGGCCTCAAGGCCATGCGTGCTCTGCAGGAGCTGAACCCGCAGCCCGACACCGCGACCAATGCGCAGATTCTGTTTCTCGTGCTCAATGCCTCGTCGCTGACGCTGCTGCCGGTCACCATCTTCATGTACCGCATGCAGCAGGGTGCGGCCGATCCGACGCTGGTCTTCCTGCCGATTCTGCTGGCCACTTCCGCCTCTACGCTGGTGGGCCTGTTCAGCGTCGCACTCGTGCAGCGGCTGCCCCTGTTCAGTCCCGTGGTGCTGGCCTACCTGCTGCCCGTGGGGCTGGCGCTGGCAGCCTTTATGGCCTTTCTGGCCACGCTCAGCGCGGCGGCGCTGGCCCAGCTGTCCTCGCTCATGGGCAACCTCACGCTGTTTGCGCTGATCGTGCTGTTCGTGGGCCTGGGCGCGCTGCGCAAGGTGGCCGTGTACGACAGCTTTATCGAGGGGGCCAAGGAGGGCTTCGATGTGGCCAGGAGCCTGCTGCCCTATCTGGTCGCCATGCTTTGCGCCGTGGGCGTGTTTCGCGCCTCGGGGGCACTGGAATATGCGCTGTCGGCCATCCGCTGGACGGTGGACGTCCTGGGCGTGGACGCCCGCTTTGTCGATGCGCTGCCCACGGCGCTGGTCAAACCCTTTTCGGGTAGTGCGGCCCGCGCGATGCTGATCGAGACCATGCAAAGCCAGGGTGTGGACAGTTTTGCGGCTCTGGCCGCAGCCACGATTCAGGGCAGTACCGAAACCACGTTCTACGTGCTGGCCGTGTACTTTGGTGCCGTGGGCATTCAGCGCGCGCGCCATGCCGTGCCCTGCGCGCTGGTGGCCGAGCTGGCCGGCGTGGTGGCGGCCATCGTGGTTTGCTATCGCTTTTTTGGTTGATGTCCGGGAAACCGCATGACAGCTTCAGACCCCCTCTTAGAACGCTCCTGGCGGCGAGCCTGGCAGGCGCTTCACGCCACGCCGCCCCATGACCTGCAACAGGCCATTCTTGCCGCCTATGCCGAGCCGCAGCGCCACTATCACACGCTGCAGCATCTGAGCGAATGCCTGGCGCATTTCGAAACCGTGGCGTACCAGGCCCGGCACCCTGGCGAAGTGGAGATCGCGCTCTGGTTCCATGACGCCGTCTACGACGTCAAGGGCAAGGACAATGAACTGCGCAGCGCACGCTGGGCTGTCCAGGTCCTGGACGACAACGGCGTGGGCGAGGCCGCCTGCCGGCGCGTGCACGCCCTCATCATGGCCACCTGTCATGAATCCACGCCCGAGGACGATGAGGCCCGGTTGCTCGTGGACATCGACCTGGCCATCCTCGGCGCCGCCCCCAGCCGGTTTGCCGAGTACGACACCCAGGTGCGGGCCGAATACGCCTGGGTGCCACGCCCAATCTATGCGCTCAAGCGAAGGCAGGTGCTCAAGGGCTTTCTTCAGCGCAAGGCCATCTACGCCACCTCGCACTTCCACGCCCTGCTGGAGCAGCAGGCCCGCAGCAATCTGCAGCGGGCCGTGGCCTAGGACAGGCGGGCGTCGTCATTCGCGCCATGGCCTGACGCTATTGCGTGCGGCCCACCACAAGGCGCACCGCCACATAGTCCTCCAGCGGCTTGTCGCTGGGAGCGGCCCAGGCAGCGCGCGTCGCCTCCGATGCCGGCAGATTGATGGCCACTCCCGTCGGCGGCACGGGCTTCATGAACCACTTGTCGTAGAGCGCGGCCACTTCGCCGCTAGATGCCATCTCGCGGATCTGGGCGTCGAACAGCTTCTTGAATTCAGGCGACTTCCTGTCCAGCATGATGGCAATGGGCTCCACGCTGAAGGGCTCGCCCACGATGGCGTACTGCCCCGGATCACGCAGCCGCGACAGTCCCGACGCCAGGATCTGGCCGTCCGCCACACAGGCATCCGCGCGGCCCGTTTCCAGCAGGATGAAGCATTCGGCATTGTCCTTGGACATCAGCATATTGAAGTCCACGCCCTTTTCCTTGCTGAAGCGCCTGAGCAGGGTCACGGCCGTGGCGCCCGTGGTCGCGGCCACGTTGCGTCCCTTGAGCTGCGCCACCTCGGTGATGCCCGAGCTCTTGCGCACGGCCGTGCGCACCTCCTCCATATAGACCGTGGGTGCGAACGCCACCTCCTTCTGGCGTGCCGCATTGTTGGTGGTAGTGCCGCATTCCACATCCACCGTGCCGTTGGCGACCAGGGGCACGCGGTTTTGCGCCGTCACCATCTGATAGCGGATCTCCAGCCGCGGCAGCTTCAACTGCTGCTGCATGCGTGCCAGCGCCTTCTCGCACAGCTCCACATGAAAGCCCGCGTACTTGCCGTTGCCCAGGGTGTAGGACATGGTGCCCGAGGCCTCGCGCACGCCCATGGTCACCACGCCCGTATCCCTGATCCTGTCCAGCGTCTCGGCCTGCGCTGCGCCGGCCAGGCAGGCCGCCGCCCCCATGACGATATGGCTCAATATGACTTTCATCGTTCAATCCTTTTTGTTCTTGCCTGGAGAAAAACACCGTTTTGCGGGCGCTGCGGGAACAGGCCCGGACGCATCTCGCTGCCTACTTGGCGAACAGCTGGCTCATGTCCTTGAAAGCCTTGAACTCCAGCGCATTGCCGCAGGGGTCGAGCAGGAACATGGTGGCCTGCTCACCCACCTGGCCCTTGAAGCGGATATAGGGCTCGATGACGAATTCGGTGCCAAAGGACTTGAGGCGCTCGGCCAGGGCTTCCCATTGCGGCCATGCGAGCACGATGCCGAAGTGCGGCACCGGGACGTCGTGGCCGTCGACCGGATTGGTGTGGGCGCTGTCCTGGGAGACAGTCTTGGGATGCTCGTGAATCACCAGCTGGTGGCCGTAGAAGTCGAAGTCCACCCACTGCGTGCTGGAACGCCCCTCGGGCAGGCCGAACACTTCGCCATAGAAACGGCGCGCCGCGGGTAGGTCATACACGGGAATGGCCAAGTGAAAGGGAGACAGGCTCATGGGGAAACTCCGGAAATCGTTATGGGGTCGAGGGAAAAGCCTGCGGGCAAGGCCTGGCTGCGTCGGACCTCGATGTCCGGCGTCGCTACGGGCCTGGCACATGCCTGAGACTGCAGCCATCGTAAAAAGCCTTGATAAAAAACAAAATCAATATATTTTTCTCAAATACACAAATAAAATTTATGAATGTTGAAAGAGCTGAACACCTTCATCGCCGTGGCCCGAGAAGGCACCTTCGCCGCGGCGGGCGACCGGATCGGTTTGACGCAAGCCGCCGTCAGCGCGCAAATGCAGCGCCTGGAAAGTGAATTGGGGTTCGCCTTGTTCGACCGCATCGGCCGCACGGCCCGCCTGAACAAGATGGGGCAGCAGGTGCTGCTGCAAGCGCAGGAGCTGCTGCGGCTGTACGCCAACCTGGGTTCTTCGGGACAGGGTCAGCCCGCCAGCATTTCCGTGCAGCTGGGCTCCATCGCATCGCTGCAGCGCTCACTGCTGCCCGATGCGCTGGCCAGACTTCACCAGCAGTTCCCCCAATGCCGCACGCGCATCATCCCCGGCGTGTCGCTGCAGCTGATGAATCTGGTGGATGCGGGCGAGCTGGACATGGCCGCGCTGATACGCCCGCCCTTTGCGCTGCAAAGCGATCTGCGCTGGACGGCGCTGGCGCACGAGCCTTTCCGGCTGCTGGTGCCGCGCGCCACCCGGGGCGACAACTGGGCCGAGCTGCTGGCCAGCCAGCCCTTCATACGTTACGACCGAGCCTCGTTCGGCGGCCGTCAGGTGGATCGCTTCCTGCGCAGCATGCACTTCACGCTGAAGGAAGTGTGCGAAGCCGACGAGCTGGAAGCCATCGTCAAGCTGGTGTCCAACGGCGTGGGCGTGGCCCTGGTTCCCCAGACCGCGGCGCAGCGTCGCTGGCCCGCGGCCGTGCGCGCCATCGACCTGGGGGCGCACACCTTCCACCGCGACGTGGGCCTGGTGCATCGCGCAGAGCGGCACCTGAGCGAGCCGGCGCGGGTGCTCATCGCCCTGCTCACCGAGCTTGCCAGGCGCAGCCTGCCGCAGGAGCGCTGATGCGGCTCAATTGAACGGCTACGCTCAGCTTTCGGGAACCAGATTGCTGCCGTAGTCGTAGAGATCGCCCAGAATCTCCTCGCCGCGCTCGTCCACGGATTCCGACAGCGCATCGATCATGGTGAACATCTGCTCCGCCGTGCGCGCCCCGCCCTGTCCTTCGATCAGGCAGGCTGCACGGTGCTGCTCCCAGCGCTGCAGCTCCCCGGCATCGAGCGTCTGAGGGAAATTGCGCGCACGGTAGCGCCAGGCCAGCTCTGTCAGGCGTGCATCGTCAAAGCCGGTCTTGTCCAGCGCCAGCTCCTGGGGCGAGAGGCGCTTGATGCGCTCCAGACGGCGACGGTCCTCATTGCCCACAAAGCCGCCATACAGATCCTGGTCGGCATCCAGCGGCTCGCCCGCCTCGCGCGTGAAGACGGCCTTCCACTGCGCGCTCATATCGGGCAGATCGCGGGCAATCGCCGCATGCTGCATCGCCAGCTCCATGTCCACGCCCCATTTTTCGGCCATCGCGGGACTCAGGGTCTTGAGGCTTCCCACCACCATGGGCGACTTGTTGACGTGGATGCTCTTGATGGGCAGACGGGTCACGCCCTCGGGCAGCTCGGCCTGACGCGTGAACAGGCGCAGGCGCAGCTCTTCGATGCTGATGCCCGAAAGCTCGGCCGGGTCGGCCGCCAGATCCCAGCAGATGACTTCGTTCTTGTTGGTGGGATGGGTGGCCAGCGGCCACATCACGCCCAGACAGCCACGCGCGGGGCTGATCATGCCGGTCACATGCAGAAACGGGCGCGCGTGCTCCTGCGTGGCTGGCAGGCCCATCTCGCGCAGAGCGCCGTCCTTTTTATGCAGACCAAAGGCAAAGTCAAACAGGCGCGGCTGCTTTTCGCGAATCAGTCGGGCCAGAGCAATCGTGGCGCGCACATCACTTAGCGCATCGTGGGCCTGCTCGTGCAACAGTCCATTGGCGCGGGCCAGGTCTTCCAACCTGAAGCTGGGCGTACCGTCTTCCTTGGTCGGCCACTGAATGCCTTCAGGACGCAGCGCATAGACCATGCGCACCACGTCGAGCAAATCCCAGCGGCCGCAGCCGTTCTGCCATTCGCGCGCATAAGGGTCGATGAGATTGCGCCAGAACATGAAGCGCGTGATCTCGTCGTCGAAACGAATGGTGTTGTAGCCCACGCCCACGGTGCCGGCCTGCGCCAGTTCGGCCTCGATCAGCGCTGCAAACTCATGCTCCGGAACACCCTCCTCCAGCGCCCGCTGGGGCGTGATCCCCGTGATCAGACAGGATTGCGGGTCGGGCAGATAGTCATTGGCCGGCTGGCAGTACCACATCACGGGCTCGCCGATTTCGTTGAGCTGGTCATCCGTGCGTATGCCCGCAAACTGCGCGGGACGGTCGTAGCGCGGCTGGGCGCCAAAGGTTTCGTAGTCGTGCCAGAAGAAGGTATGAGCCATGGGCCCGAAGTATGCCTGCGAACCGGCACAGCTTGCGGCTCAGTCCATCAACTTAAAGCCTTTTTGGCCTTTAACGCTTATGGATAAAACGCAAGCAGCTATCAATATGATTGTTTGAGCTACTCCCATTTCAAACCAAATTTATGCAGAAATTTGCGCAGCCGGTCTGCATCGTTGACCAGGCTTTTTTTTTGCTGGCGCACCTGCTCAAACAACTTGCGGCCCGCATCGGACAGCGTGGTCGATGCGCGGCAGACGGTGATGACGGGCTGCAGCTGCAAGCGGTCAAACAGAAAGTGATGACGGCCAACCTGATTGCCACCGGGCGCCAGATGCTTGCCAGGCCTTGCCAGGCCATGTGGAAGTCGTGAACTGCCACCACAACGATGTGCAGAAGGAGCGTCACTTTGGCGAGGATGTGCTCGTCACCCGCAAGGATGCGGTAAGCGCCAGGCGCAGCGAGACGGGCATCATCCCCGGCAGCATGGGCGCGTGCATCTACATCGTGCGCGGCATGGGCAACCCCGAGAGCGTTGAAAGCTGCAGCCACCACGCGGGCCGCGTGAGGAACCGCACCAAGGCCAAGACGCTGCACTCGGTGGTCGGTCGGATCAAGGCCACGGAAGGCATGATCGACGGGATCCCGATGGTCTACAAGGACATCGATGCCGTCATGGCCGCCCAGAAGGAGCTGGTGGAAGTGCACCATACCCTCAGCATCAAGGGTTGAATGAGGCGGGAACATGGACTCACGCCTCATTGCCAGAAAGAAGGTCCATCGTGCAAGCCATTGAACAGAAAGCCATTCCGGGCGCACACCTGCTATTGGAAGTCATGCGCGCCGCTGCACTCAAACAAAGGCACGATATGACGGTGCTGCTTGCCGGAGAGTCGGGTAAGCCAGGCTGGGGCGTCACCTCGCCCAATAGCAACCAAGACTTGCTCATTTAGCAGGTTGTGCGATAGCGAGCAGAGGATGCAGGCTCTGAAAACGAGTAGGCACAAGAGTTAAGCTCAGCGCCCGAGAAGTGCATATGCTCAAGCTTGGAGCAAGATGCAAGCAGCGAGTCGGTTTTGTTGGAGAGTTGAATGAATGGTTCCGCAATAGCGGCACTACTACCGGTGATTGCGTTGATCGGTACGGGGTTTGGCTTGGCGCGTGTCGGGCTGGTGCGGCAGGCAGCAGTCAAGGACATGTCCAACCTTGTGTTCCTATTGCTTCTGCCTGCACTGCTGTTTCGCACCATGGCTCAGGTCCATGTCGGCGAATTGGATTACCGTCCAATTGGTGTGTATTTCCTATCGGCCATCATCGTATTCGTGACAACGATGCTGGTCTACGGCTTCAACACTCTGGCTGCAGCGCGCGGATTGGCCAGCATGTTCAGCAATGCAGCCATGATCGGCGTACCGCTCGTGGGCCTGGCCTTTGGCGAGCAGGGTCTGGTGACGCTGTTCACATTGATCTCGGTGCATGCCCTGGTATTGCTGACGGCCGCGACCATGGTGTTCGAGCTGGCATCCTCCCGTGAACAGCACGCGGACGACACCCACAACAAACGGTCCATGGGGCGCACTGTCTGGCAGGCAGTGCGCAATAGCGTCATTCACCCCGTGCCTTTGCCGATTCTGGCTGGCCTGCTGTGGTCATTGACAGGCTGGCCTCTGCCAGACGTGCTTGATACCTCACTCAAGATGCTGGGCTCGGCCATGGGTCCCATGGCGTTGCTGCTCGTCGGCATCACGCTGGCCTACACCAGGATCGGAGCTTACTGGCGACCCGCGATGCGCATCACGCTGGTCAAGTCACTGGTGCACCCGCTTGTGTTTCTCGTCTGCGCCTGGACACTTCAGCTGCGCGGCCCGGCCATGGGCGTGATGCTGATCTGCTCGGCCTTGCCTGTGGGTGCCAACGCACTGCTCTTCACCCAGCGCTACCGGGTTGCCGAGGATGAGGTGGTGGCCAGCATTGCCCTCTCCACACTGCTGGCCCTGGTGACCATGCCGCTGCTGCTGATGCTGCTGCACGTCCTGCATGGGACATAGTCATCAAGGTAGTCCTCGACGCATATCCACCCTGACTCAATCGGAGCTCGGTCTTGCTCTGCCGACGCATGGCACTCCGGCATTGGCTGAAACATGGCAGTGAACCGAGTGGGAGCCAGCCAGCGAAAGTTGGGGCAGATCTCGACCTGCCCTGAAGAAAAGCTTGGCTTTGGCGTCCAGGCGGCTACGCCAAAGTGCAGGACGGGATGACGCAAATCAGTAGACAAAAAACAGCGCTCATACAGTTCGGCAAGGAGGAAGAAGGCAAGGACTCGGGCTCTGTCGCTCAGAAGCCGCAATCACTCATAAAAAGGTGCCTCTGTAACTTGCAAAAAGTTACACTTTGAATGCATGGACACAAACTGACACGAGCTCTCAAACCGAAAGCATTAGCTGCTAAAGGAGGCGCGCGAAATGGATCGTTTGAAAATTTCCACCCGGCTGACTTTCTCGTTCATGACATTGATGGTGCTGATACTAGTGCTGGGAGGGGTTGCACTTTGGGGGTCGTCGACTCAGCGCTCAGCCCTCACCGACATCACCCAGAAGCAAATCCCGATCATTCGCACTCTGAACACCATCACGGATGGAGCCAATGAACAGGCGATTCAGTTCCGCAACCTCGCGATCTTTTCCACGGAGACGCTCCAGGCCTCCGCACGTGCCATGATTCAGAAGACCCGCACCGAGCTGGCTGCAGAAATGGACTCCCTGGGCAAGCACACTCACTCGGGCCTGGGCCAATCGCTGCTGGAGGAGCTGAAGCTGCGCCGTCTGGCCTTCCTCAAATCCGGTGATGAATTTCTTGGACTGATCGATCAGGGCCAAAGAGATGAAGCACTGAGATTGCTGGAAACCCAACTGCGCCCCAATCAGCTCGAATATCAGCGGGTCATCCGCAGCATGCTGGATCACCAGACCCAAAGCTCCGACGTGGCCAGCCAGAAGGCAGAAGCTGCTGCAGACAACCTGTTCCAGGAAGTGTTGGCGACAAGTGCAATCGCCATTCTTTTAGCGGTGACCCTTGCCATCACGATCACTCGCTCCATCACCCGCCCCCTGTCCCTGGCCATTGCAGCAGCCGACCGTGTGGCCAGAGGCGATCTCAGCGGCCAGATCACGGTGAAATCTCAGGATGAAACCGGTCAACTGTTGAGTGCGCTGCAAAGCATGCAACACAGCCTCGTAAGCACGGTGTCGGCGGTACGCGGCAATGCTCAGGGAGTTGCTTCGGGCAGCGCTCAGATCGCCATGGGCAATAACGACCTATCCAGCCGCACAGAAGAGCAAGCAAGTGCTCTTGAGCAAACTGCTGCGTCCATGGAACAGTTGAGTGCTACGGTCAAGCAGAATGCCGACAACGCACGCCAGGCCAATCAGATGGCAGTGAATGCATCCTCTGTGGCTACACAGGGTGGTGAAGTGGTCGCAGAGGTAGTGGAGACCATGAAGAGCATCAATGAAAGCAGCCACAAGATTTCCGACATCATCGGTGTCATTGATGGCATCGCTTTCCAGACCAATATTCTGGCTTTAAATGCCGCCGTCGAAGCTGCCCGCGCCGGCGAGCAAGGACGAGGCTTTGCAGTGGTGGCAAGCGAAGTTCGGGCTCTGGCTGGACGCTCGGCTGAGGCCGCCAAGGAGATCAAGCAGCTCATTACCACCAGTGTCCAGCGCGTGGAGCAGGGTTCCTTGCTCGTGGACAAAGCTGGCGAGACCATGACCGGTGTGGTCACCGCCATTCGGCGCGTCACCGACATCATGGGTGAAATCAGCGCTGCCAGCCATGAGCAAAGCTCGGGCATGGCCCAGATTGGGGAAGCCGTCACCCAGATGGATCAAACCACGCAGCAGAACGCAGCCTTGGTCGAGGAAATGGCCGCCGCAGCCAGCAGCTTGCACAACCAAGCACAGTCCCTGGTCGAAGCGGTGGCAGTCTTCAAGTTGTCAGAGCACGAGCAACATGCCTCTGCCGCAATGCAGGCAGCGTCGGTCAACCCGACAAAAACGGCAACAGTGGCAAAGGTATCGGAGTCGCCTCCAAAGCCCCTCATGACCACCAAATCCCCTGTGCTGCGTCGCCCGGTTGCTATCGCTGGAACACAGCAGGCCACGAATAAGAATGGCGATGACTGGGAAACTTTTTGAGGGAGCTTCCGAGCGGATCCGTGAGCAAAGGCGGTGAGGCGTCAAGCCTGCCGCTTTTTGAACCTATCGGTGTCGTTGCATAACTCAGTGCTTGGCAGCAGATATGCGTAGTCGATGAGCGACTCCACACACCAAGACCTGCTGCCAGCGGCTCCTTGGGAGCATTACAACGACCGGCCCTACGTGATGCCCGCCAGTCATCACCCCTGACAGCAACTCTGTTTTTATTCGAGCCGATGACAGATCGGGATTCTGGGGGACGCGCCTCCCCGCACTAGCGCAGACATCCAAGTACTCGCATATCCCCGCCGGCTGCGGCGGCACTTCGCAGTTCACAGATTGCCATCATGGCCAGTTGGTTCGGGGTCCGGCTGGTCGCTCCACGCAAGGTGCAAGTTACGCGTTTCACGGAACGTGTACAGACGTTTTACAGTTCCACCCGAGCTTCGCGCCGCACGGCCTGTGGCGGCATGCCGAAGCCACGCAGGAAGGCTTCGCGCATATGGCGGCGGTCACGAAAACCTGTCTCCCGAGCAATCACCTCCAGCGGATGCCGACTGCTTTCAATCATCAGCCGCGCGGCTTCTAGCCGAAGGCCCTCCACGGCTTTGGCGGGGGACTGGCCCGTCTCGGCCGTGAACACCCGGCTGAACTGGCGTGGACTCAAGCTGGCAGCCTCGGCCAGCTCTTCCACACTCAGTGCTTGAGAAAGGTTGCGCCGTGCATGCTCCAACGCCTGCTGGATACGGTCTGACTTGGGTGCCAGCTTGAGCATCTCCGAGTGCTGTGACTGTCCGCCTGAGCGGCGCTGGTGCATGACCAGGCGATGTGCAACCGACCGTGCAACCTTCGCGCCCAGATCTTTTTCCACCAGCGCTAACGCCAGGTCGATCTCCGCTGTCATACCGGCAGAGGTCCAGATCGGTCCGTCGGCGATGTAGATGCGGTCGGCCTCAATCTGCGCCTGTGGGTGGCGCTGCTGCAAGGCCTCGGCCCAATACCAGTGTGTGGTGGCGCGGCGCCCGTCAAGCAGGCCCGCGTCGCCCAGCAGGAAAGCGCCCGTGCACAGACCGGCCACGCGCCGCGCGGATACCGCCACCTTGCTAAGTAACCGGATCAGTTCCGGTGCCGGAGCGACGTCCCTTGGAGCGAGGTTGCCTGCAACCAGCCAGGTGTCTGCCCTGCTGTGTGCGGTGAGGGGCTTCGCCTGCAATGCAAGCCCTGCCGAAGCTCGGGCCGTACCACTCATCGCATAGGTCTCCACCTCATAAAAGGGCTTCTCCACCATCAGGTTGGCGAGTTCGAACACAGCCTGGGTGGCCAGCGCCATGACTTGGAAGCCTTCCGGCAGCATGTAACCGATGCGGTGCATAAGAAACGTCCTTTCCAATGTCCTTTTTCATAACTATATACGTCATTTACGACAAACCCCGCACATCGCACCATTCATGCCATGGACAACATCCGTCAACCTCAAGGAGTTTCACCATGGCACAAACCCATCTCGGTACCGCCCTCATTACCGGGGCATCCAGCGGCATCGGTGCGCTATATGCAGAAAAGCTCGCTCAGCGTGGCTATGACCTGATCCTGGTCGCCCGCAATCGCGAACAGCTGAACGCGCTGGCGAGCAGCATCAGCACTCGCACCGGCCGTGCGGTAGAAGTCCTGCCGACCGACCTGAACGACCGCAATGAACTGGCACGCGTGGAAGAGCAATTGCGCACGGACGCCAGCATCACCTTGCTGGTCAACAACGCGGGCATGGGCACACATACGCCCTTGCTGCACAGCAACGTTGAACAGATGACCCGCATGGTCGATCTGAATGCCACGGTGCCCATGCGGCTGGCCTATGCGGCAGCTCCTGGCTTCGTGGCTCGTGGACGTGGAGCGATCATCAACATTGCGTCCATCGTCGCCATCTCCCCTGAGACCCTGAATGGCGTCTACGGTGCCAGCAAGGCTTTTGTACTGGCCTTCAGTCAGTCGCTGCAGCATGAGTTGACTGACAAAGGTGTTCGGGTGCAGGCAGTGTTGCCTGGTGCTACGGCCACGGACTTCTGGGCCATCGGTGGATTGCCGGTAGAGAACCTGGATGCAAGCATCGTGATGAGCGCCGAAGACCTCGTCGATGCAGCACTGCTGGGGTTTGAGCGAGGAGAAAAGGTCTCCATCCCCTCGCTGCATGCTGGCGAGAAGTGGGATGCCTATGAGGCCGCACGCCGAGCTATGGCAGGCCAGCTGTCGAGCAACATCGTCGCCCAGCGCTACGCCACCGCGCACTGACTATCGCAAGGAGCCCAAGTCATGAAAGCCGTAATTGCAGCTTATGCGCGCTCGCCATTCCAATTCGCCCGCAAAGGCCGCCTCGCCGAAGTGCGGCCGGACACGCTGGCAGCCCAGGTCGTACAGGGTTTGTTGAAGCGCTCGGACCTCGATCCTGCACTATTGGAGGATGTGATCCTCGGCTGCGCCTACCCCGAGGCCTCGCAAGGCAACAATCTGGCGCGTATCGTCGGCCTGCTGGCCGACCTGCCCGAAACCGTGGGCGGCATGACCGTGAACCGGTTTTGCGGCTCGTCGATGCAGGCCGTGCATATTGCCGCAGCGCAGATCGAGGCCGGCATGGGCGACGCCTTCCTCTGTGTGGGCGTGGAGTCCATGACGATGGTTCCGCAGGGCGGCTTCAACTTCTCCCCGAACCCGCTGTTGCAGGCAAATACCGACGCCTATATTTCAATGGGCGAAACGGCGGAAAACGTGGCGCAGAGATGGGGTGTAAACCGCGCCGACCAGGATTTGCTGGCACTGCAATCCCATCTGAAAGCCGCCGCTGCCCGCGACCAGGGTCTGCTGGTCGATGAAATCGTGCCTATTCTTTTACCGGGCGGAGAGCTGCTGGATGCCGACGGCTGCATACGCCCGGCCACCACACTGGAGGCCCTGGCCGGGCTCAAGCCCGCCTTCAGGCCTGATGGCGCGGTCACGGCGGGCACATCGTCGCCGTTGACCGACGGTGCTGCGGCCGTGCTGGTCACCCGAGACGATTTTGCCGAACGCCATGGTCTGCAGGCACTGGCGCGCATCCGCAGCTTCGCGACCGTGGGAGTGGACCCAGCGATCATGGGCATAGGCCCGATCCCTGCCACGCGCAAGGCGCTGGCCCGTGCAGGTCTCACTGTGGCCGATCTGGATGTGGTTGAGATCAACGAAGCTTTTGCGTCGCAGGCGCTAGCCTGCATCCGAGACCTCGGCCTGGACATGGCTACCGTGAATATTGACGGCGGCGGGCTGGCCATCGGTCATCCACTGGGGGCCACTGGTGCGCGCATCACAGGCAAGGCAGCTGCCTTGCTTGCACGACAGCAGGGACGATATGCCCTGGCCACCCAATGCATCGGCGGTGGGCAAGGGATTGCTACGGTGCTTGAGAGACCGTGAGCTCACATCGACAAAGACCAAGACTTCAACTCCACTCAAGGAAACCATGATGCTCCGTAGCACCGAAACCCTGGACAGTCTGCTTGAACGCCAGCGCGGCACACTGCCCGATACCTTTGGCGCGCGGCCGCTGGCACTTGCCGAAGGCCGCATGACCATGGAGCTGACTATTGCGCCGTGGATGATGGCTCCCAATGGCTTTCTACATGCCGCCACGCAGGTGATGCTGGCCGACACCTGCGCCGGCTATGCGACCCTGGCGCATCTACCGGAGGGTGCAAAAGGATTCACGACACTGGAGCTGAAATCCAACTTCCTTGGTACTGCGAAGCAAGGAATCTTGCGCGTGGAGGCCGTGGCCGAACATCTGGGAAGGACAACTCAGGTGTGGTCGGCCACCTTGTTCGATGACAAGGGGCGCAGGCTATCGCTATTCCGTTGCTCGCAGATCGTACTCTGGTGACTGGGCCCTTGCCGCGCTTGAGTCAGCAGCCTGAAAACATCTGACAGAAATCGATGGCTCCCAGGGTGAAGACGGAGTTCGGATACCGCGCAGCGCGCAGGCCTGGCTTTCGCCATGACCTGCAATCCGCCCCACCGCGAACCTCTGTGCGGAGGTCAACCGCGCCGACGTGCAAGACGCGCCCCCGAACTCGCAGGAACCAGAATACCTGCACCGTACGTTCCGGCAGCTATGCGCTCAACGCGAGCTCCGCCATGAGTTTCACGCTGGGGCTGCGGCTCTATGGCAGTACACAAAATCTCTTGGCACTTCCCGCCGCTTCATGAAGCGCAGCCATGCGCCGCTGCTGTGCCACGATTTCCACCCGACCGGTGGCGCCGAACTCGAGACCGTGATCGGCGACACCAGAGGCATGCTGCCATCCTTTACTTCAACGAGGCGCGGGGGGCGTGAGCTAGCTTGCCTCGATCAGGCCCATCAGAACCTGACCCACATCGGCCTCCACCTTGAAAGCCAGCAATGCATCGGCCCTTGTCACGCCTTGATTGATGGCCACGATGGACTTGCCCTGCTCATGTGCAGCCAGCGCAAAACGGTAACCCGAATAGACCATCAATGAAGAGCCTGCGATCAGCACGGCGTCGGCCCTGGCCACTGCCGCCATGCAGGTCTGCACGCGTTCACTCGGCACGGTCTCGCCAAAGAACACCACATCGGGCTTGATCAGGCCTGTCCCGCAATGTGGGCAGGCCGGCACGACAAAGCGGCTGAAGTCCTGGTTTTCCAGATCGGCGTCGCCATCGGGCGCTGGTGCTGCATACAGTTCAACCCAGGCCGGGTTCAGCGCCAGCAGCCGCTGCTGCAGATCGGCGCGGGCAGAGCGCTTGTCGCAGTCCATGCAGCGCACGGTGTCGATGCGCCCGTGCAGGTCCACGATGTTCAGGCTGCCGGCCGCATCATGCAGGCCATCGACATTCTGGGTGATCAGCAACTCCAGCCGGCCTTGCTGCTCCAGTCGCGCCAGTGCCTGATGGGCGGAGCCGGGCCGCGCCTGCCCCATCACGCGCCAGCCCAGCATGGAACGCGCCCAGTAGCGCTGACGCACCAGCACATCGCCCATGAAGGCCTGATAGGTCACGGGCTGGGGGCGCTTCCACTGTCCGTTGCGGTCACGATAGTCAGGGATGCCGACTTCAGTGCTGCAGCCGGCGCCACCAATGACCACCACACGCGGATGCGCATGCAGCCAGTCTTGCAGGCGCCACAGCGCCAGAGCATCCACACAATGGTTCACGGTTTCACTCATTAGAGCAGCGGCGACGTCAATCGGGCCACGGAACCGACCAGCCGTCGCCGCAGACCTTTTTCGCTGCGATATTGCACCATTCGAGCCTGGCCCAGGTCGGCCTCGAACTGCGCAGCGATGGCCTGATTCAGCTCTGGCCCGTAGCCGATCACACAGACCTCGTAGTTGAGGAAAAAGCTGCGATAGTCAAAATTGGCCGTGCCGATCATCGCCATATTGTCATCGACCACCAAGGTCTTGGAGTGCAGCATGCTGGCCGCATATTCATAGATATGCACTCCACAGCGAATCAGCTCGTCAAAATAGGAGCGCGCAGCGGCCGTCACCAATAGCGAATCAGACTTCTTCGGCACCAGAATGCGGACCTCCACACCGCGCAGTGCAGCATTGGTGAGGGCCGTCAGCGCGCCTTCGGTCGGCACAAAGTAAGGCGTGGTCAGCAAGATGCGTTGCTGTGCCGCGTTGATGGCCGCCAGATAGGAGCGGTAGATGGCGTCCAGTTGGTCGTCAGGCCCCGAGGTCACGACCTGCATGGGGATGGGGCCGTCTTCGCAATCGGGCAGCAGATCGTCAAGATCGTTGGGCAGCCGGTGCGGATCGTCGCTGCGGGTGTAGGCCCAGTCCTCGAGAAACACTGTCTGCAGCCAGTTGACGACGGAGCCTTCGACCCGGATATGCACGTCATGATAAGCATCGTCACAAATGCGCTCGTTCTCTTCATCGGTGACGTTCACGCCACCCGTAAAGCCCACTTTTCCATCGCAGACCAGAATCTTGCGGTGGGTACGGAAGTTGACCACGGGTCGCAGCCGACGCCCTATCTTGGCATCGTGAAAGCGCAGCACCTCGGCCCCGGCCTGCTGCAGCGGCTCCAGAAACTTTCGCCCCAGCTTCTTGGAGCCCAGAGCATCCACCAGCAAACGCACCTGCACGCCTGCACGTGCTTTCTCGATCAGCAAATCACGCAAGGCCGTGCCGGTCTGATCGGGCTCGTAGATGTAGTACTCCAGATGCACATGGTGGCGTGCTGCGCTCACGGCATCGGCAATCGCATCAAAGGTCGCAGCGCCACCCACCAGCAACTGCATGGAAGTGGCCGTGCTTACCGGGAAATCGCTGGTCATGCCAACCAGCCGTGCCACCTGACGCAGGCGCTCCTGCTGGGCCGGAATGCGTTCCCTGAGTTTTTGCATGCTGTTGCGCACACGCGAACGCTTGCGCGAGCGCAGCCGCTTGATACGCTGGCGCTTCATGCGTTGCGGACCGAAGTAGTAATAGACCACCAGACCCACCACAGGTAACGCAGCCATGGACAACAGCCAGCTCAGTGTGGCAATCGGCTGGCTGCGCTGCAGCAGAATCCAGATGCCTACCACGACGACATACAGCGACCAGCCCACGGACAGCCAGAGCTTGACGCTCTCGTGGCTCAGCTGCATTGCTATCCAGTCCAATTGCACACTCCTGTTGTTCGATGAACCATCACCACCATGCCCTCGCAGTATGGCAGCGGCATGGCAGACTGCGGCGACCCGCCTGCCCGGGGGAAACACCCTCCAGCAGGCGCCATGCTTTTGTACCGCGCTACAAAGAGTATATTGATACGCATGATTTCCGAACTCATCACGACTCTGGCCCAGGCCCGCAAGGCCGCCCGCATCACCCAGGCCGATCTGGCCGAACGTGCCGGCCTGTCACGCATGGCCGTACAACGCACTGAAACCGGCGACGTAGACCCACGCTTTTCCACTCTGCAGGAAATGGCCCGTGTGCTGAATATGGAGCTGATTGCCGTGCCGGCCGAGCTGCACGCCCAGGTGCTGGCACTGATTCAGCCTCAGACCGGCCAGACGGCTGCAGCCGACCGCATCGCCAGTCCGGTGACCGGCCAGGATTCGCTATGAAGTCTTACGTATTGTTAACTTGAGAACCCTGTTTGCTCGGCAACAATGGTCCGAGGTTTTTTTGCGCGACATTCAGAGGTTTGAGAGATGGCGATTCACAACTGGGATTACGCACCTGAGGCACTGGAGGTACAGGTCAGCGAATTGTTGCTGGCCACGGCAGATCGAAGCGACGAACTGGTCGATGAAAACGTGCGCCTGGTCCTGCAGGAGCTGCGCCAGCACCTCAATATGGAGGTGATTTTTGTCTCCGAGATCCGCAACGGCCAGCGCATGTTCCAGCATGTCGATACCGCCCCCGGCAAGGAATTGATTGCCACTGGCGGCGGCGGTCCCCTGGAAGAGTCGTTTTGCCGGTGCGTGCTCGACGGCATACTGCCCGGCCTGGTCCAGGATGCGACCAGCCACCCTGCCTTTGCCAAGCTGCCTGCAACTCCTTTTCGCGTGGGCGCCCATCTGAGCACGCCCATCGTGCTGGCCAGCGGCAAGGTCTACGGCACGCTGTGCTGCTTCAGCCAGGCGGCCGATGAAAGCCTGACGGCCAAGGACCTGCAAAAACTCGAATGCGTGGCCAGGATCACGGCCAGACGAATCGATATCAAGCAGGCCCGGCAGCTCCAGCCGGCCGAAGAAAAGCGCACGCCTTGCGGCCCGGCTTCTCCAGGAAAGCTCTGAAAACCAGCTCTCCGGGAAAAAGCTGCGTCAGTTCACCGCCACGCAGACCTGGCGCTGCTCGCCCAGCCCATCGGCACCCAGCCGCACCACATCGCCGGGCTTGAGAAAGACGGGCTCCGGCTTTTGTCCCAGACCCACGCCCGCAGGCGTTCCGGTCAGAATCACATCGCCGGCCTCCAGCGTCATGAACTGGCTGATATAGCTGATGATCTCGGGCACGCCAAAGATGAAATTGCTGGTATTGCTGCTTTGCATGCGCTGGCCGTTCACTTCCAGCCACAGGCCCACGCGATGCGGATCGGCAATTTCGTCGGCCGTCACCAGCCAGGGGCCCAGCGGCGCAAACGTGTCATGGCTCTTGCCCTTGGTCCAGGTGCCGCCACGCTCCAATTGCCAGCCGCGCTCGGACACATCGTTGGCCAACAGATAGCCGGCCACATGGGACAGAGCCTGCGCCTCGGTCACGCGCCGTGCGCGGCTGCCGATGACAACGCCCAGCTCCACCTCCCAGTCGACCTTGTCCGCGCCCTGCGGAATCTGCACCGCATCGCCAGGACCGCAGATCGCCGTCACGGCCTTCATGAACAGCACGGGTTCGGCCGGCGCTGGCAGTCCGGCCTCGGCCGCGTGGTCAGCATAGTTGAGGCCCGCACAGACCAGCTTGCCCACCTGTGCCACGGGGCAGCCCAGACGTGGCCTTCCGTCAACCTTGGGCAAACGGCTCCAGTCCATATGCCGTATGCGCTCCAGCGCATCGGGACCTAGCTGGCCCGGGCCCCAATCGGGCACCAGGGCCGATGCATCACGCAGCACGCCGTCGGCGTCCAGCACGCCCGGGCGCTCCGCACCCGCGCTGCCATAGCGAAGCAGTTTCACGATGGTTGTCTCCTTATGAATCGGTCAGTGTCGCCCTCTAAGGCCTTCATCATGCAATATCGAACAGGCGGCCCCAGCCCTTGACGGCGGAAGGATCACGCCCGGCCGCGCGCAGCATGCCCCAGACCGTGGTACTCACGGTATCGAGCAGCGGCACTCCCCAACGGCGCTCCACCTCTTCGGCCAGGTGCGCAGCGCGCAAATTGGTGCAGTAAGTCACGACGGCGTCAGGTTTGCCTTCTTCGATCACGTTGCCGATGAGTTGCAGCAGTTGCTCGGGCTCCACCAGCGCAAAGCTGTGGTTGACCGAGATGTCCAGATGGCGCTCTGCCGTGGTCTCGACGCCTGCGGCGCGGTAGTTGTTGACGATGCATTGCTGCACGTCCGCCGTGTACGGGCTGACGATGGCCAGCTTCTTCACGGAGAGCTTTTCCATCAGCTGATTGAGTGCCAGGATGGCCGTCGTGGCCTTGATGCCAGTGCGCTCGGTAATACGCTCGCACAGCCGCATGTCGGTCTCAAAGCCGCGCCATCCTGCGGCCGTGCCGCTCCAGCCGATCACATCCACCTTGGCATCGGCCAGCAGCTCGGCGGCGGCCAGGATCTTGCTGTCGTCAAACTGGTTCAGTGCCCCCTCGGCCAGCGAAATCTCAGTCACCGTGAAGCGCGAAAAATGGGCCGAGCAGTTGCCGGCACTGGCAGCCAGCGCGCTGGTCAGAGGCTCCAGCGCGGTGTTGGAAGAAGGCGTGAGCACGCCCAGGCATGTCGTAGTTGCAGTCATCTTGCTTGTCTCCGTTGTATGGCCAACCGGCAAACCGGTTGGCCGGCATTGTTCACCTCACCCGAACAAACGTCAACAATATTGTTGACAATAAATCAAAGTTCAATCACTCAAAGTTATCTATCAAGAAAGTCTTCACTTCGTCACCGCCTTTCGCCTCACAGCATATTTCAGAGAAAAATTCCCAAATAGGTGTTTACGATATTGTTGACAATATTGTCGACATTTAGATTTCGACCTCACATCGAACAACCAACCAACCGATGGAGCGAGACCCGAGATGCAAAACCCAACCACACTTGCCGCGCCACAGGCGGCGGCAGCGCCGACCAAGGTGCGCTGGAAGATCTTCCTGATGATGCTTTTCCTGATCGCGGTCAATTACATTGACCGCGCATCGCTGTCCGTGGCCATGCCCATGATCGCCAAGGAGTTCGATCTCAGCCCTGCCGTTCAGGGCCTGCTGATGAGCTCCTTCTTCTGGACCTATGCCTTCATGCAGATTCCCGGCGGCATGCTGGCCGACCGTTTCGGCCCACGCGTGGTCATCGTCTGCTCCACCCTGGGTTGGGGCTTCTTCCAGGCCATCGCCGCAGCTTGCACCGGCTGGGTGTCGCTGCTGATCACCCGTCTGGGTCTGGGCGCCTCCGAGGCCCCCATCTACCCCGCAGGCGGCAAGCTCAACGGCATCTGGATGACCCAGAACGAACGCGGCCGCGGCGCCACACTGCTGGACGGTGGCGCACCTCTGGGTGCCGCCCTGGGTGCGCTGATCATCGCCGGCCTGCTGACCCACTTCGACTCCTGGCGCGTGTCCTTCGTCGTCGCGGGCGTTGGCACCATGATCGCGGGTGTCTTTGCCTGGTGGTATATCCGCAACCATCCCCGTGAGCACGCAGGCGTCAATGAAGCCGAAGCTGCCTTCATCGAGGAAGCACATGCCGCCGACCTCGCCGCCGAGCCCGCCCATGCCAGCGGCAAGGTGATGGACTTCTTCAAGTACCGCTCGGTATGGGGCATGTTCTTCGGCTGGATGTGCTTCAACGCGCTGTTCTACGGCCTGCTGACCTGGATGCCCACCTACCTTTCCAAGGTGCATGGCATGGACATCAAGCAGATGGGCGGCGCCGTGTTCATCATGTTCTTCTCCGGCTTCGTCGGTGAGATGGTCGGCGGCTGGATTGCCGACAAGTGGAAGGCTGCGGGCGCTTCGCAAGCCAAGGTGCTGCGCACGCTGTTCGGTATCGCCTCAATCATCGCCACCATCGCCATCTACAACGTGGCCCGCTTCAAGGACCCCGTGACCATCGTGATCCTGCTGTCGGTAACGCTGTTCTTCCTGCGCTGGTGCGGTCTGTTCTGGTGCGTTCCTTCCATTCTGGGCACCCGCAAGCGCGTCGGCTTCCTGGGTGGCGTCATGAACCTGGGCGGCAACTTCGCCGGCATCGGCGTACCCATTCTGGTGGGCGTGATCGTGCAGGCCACCGGCTCCTACGACATGGCCATGATGCTCTTCGCTGCTGCGGGCGCAGGCCTCTTCGTCTGCTCGTCGATCGTGATCGACTACAGCAAGAAGATCCCGGTCTAAGTACCGCCCCCGCCTCGCCTGGACACTTTGATGGAGAACCCCATGCCCTTGCCCACACGCCGAGCCTTGGCCCTGACCTGCGCCACGGCCATCGCCTCAACCCTGAGCGCATATGCCGCCACGCCAGCCAGCCGCAACTCTGTCGCCGTCCAGGCGAGTCCCGATTTCCCTGCTGCCGCCCCCGAGTCCGTAGGCGTGGATTCGCGCCCTCTGGTGCAGTTGTCCGAGATGATCCGCAAGGAAAACCTCGACGTGCGCAGCTTTCTCGTCGTCAAGGACGGCAAGCTGATCTATGAGCGCTACAGCCAGGGCCTGACGCGCAACCACAACTACGAGCTGTACTCCATCACCAAGAACGTGACGGCCCTGGCCGCCGGCGTTCTGGTGGACGAGGGCCGCAGCAAGCTCGACGAGAAAGTGGCGCCCATCCTGGCCAAGGCCCGCCCCGACCTCCAGGACGCCTTCTCCGACAAGCAATCCATCGAACTGCGGCATGTGCTGTCCATGTCCACGGGCCTGGTCTATAACTTCAAGCCCACCGACGACCCCATCTACTACGGCGCCCCCGACCGTCTCAAGCTGGCGGCCGAAACTACGCCCAAGGTAGCGCCCGGCACGAGCTTCGACTACACCGACGTCAACCCCATCCTGGCCAGCGCCACGCTGGGAGCCGACGCCGGTATGCCACTGCAGGACTTTGCGAAGGAGAGACTCTTCAAGCCTATGGGCATGAGCCATTACGCCTGGGAGCGGGCTGACGACAAAGGCCTGGTCTCCTCCGGCTGGGGGCTGCGCCTGCGCGCCGTGGACATGGCCAAGCTAGGCCAGCTGGTGCTGACCGGCGGCCGCTGGGACGGCAAGCAGATCGTCTCCCAGGCCTGGGTCCGCACCATGACCGCGCCCGCCTCGGCGCCATGGTATGGCTATTACTGGTGGATCAACGACATCGTCGCCACCGAGCCCGAAACCCACGCCATGGGCTTCAAGGGCCAGTTCATTGTGGTATTGCCCGAGCGCAATGCCGTGGTGGTCATGACCAGCATGCTGCCCATCGAAGGCGGCCTGCGCGAATCCCGGAACGTGCTGGCCATCCGCCGCATGGTCAATGACTACGTGCTGCCCGCGCTGAGCAACCAGGCCCATGCCAAACCCACGCCCGCCCGCCACAAGGCGCTGGCGCGCGAACTCGAACTCGCATCACAACACCAGGGCAAGTCCGGAGCACCGGCAGACCCTACCGACACCCCGAAACTCTGATATTCAGCATGAAATCCAGCGAATTTGATCTCGTAGTGCGCAATGCGCGCGTTGCCACCGCCAGCGACATCTTTGAATCCGATATAGCCATCCGCGACGGCAAGATTGTCCAGCTGGGCGCCAACCTGCCCGCCGGCGCCCGCGAATATGACGCTGCCGGCCGCGTGGTCACGCCCGGCGGCATCGACGCCCACTGCCACCTGGACCAACCCATGGAACCGCCGGTGCGCATGGCCGACAACTTCGACAGCGGCACGCGCGCCGCGGCCTGCGGCGGCACCACCACCGTGATTCCGTTCGCGGCCCAGGCCAAGGGCCAGTCGCTGCGCGCGGCCGTTGAGGACTACCACCGCCGCGCCGACGGCAAGGCCCACGTGGACTACGGTTTCCACATGATCGTCAGCGACCCCACGCCCGAAGTACTGGAAAACGAACTGCCCGCGCTGATCCGCGAAGGCTATACCTCCTTCAAGATCTACATGACCTATGACGATCTGAAGCTCAACGACGGCCAGATCCTCGACGTGCTGGACGTGGCGCGCAAGTACGACGCCACCGCCATGATCCATGCCGAGAATGCCGACTGCATCCAGTGGCTGACCAAGCGCCTGGAAGCCAGCGGCCGCTCCGCTCCGCGCTACCACGCGGTCTCTCGCCCCATGCTGGTGGAGCGCGAAGCCACCCACCGCGCCATTGCTCTGTCCGAGTTGGCCGACGTGCCCATTCTCATCGTCCACGTGTCGGGCCGCGAAGCCGTGGAGCAGATCCGCTGGGCCCGCTCCCACGGCATGAACATCATGGCCGAAACCTGCCCGCAATACCTGTTCCTCAGCGCCGAGGATCTGGGCATAGACGACAGCTACCAGGGCGCCAAGTGCGTGTGCAGCCCACCGCCGCGCGATCAGGCCAACCAGGAAGTGATCTGGAACGGGCTGAACGACGGCCTGTTCACCGTGTTCTCCTCGGACCATGCGCCGTTCAACTACGATTCACCCGAAGGCAAGAAGCCCAATGGCGAGGAGGTGTCCTTTGGTCACATTCCCAACGGTATTCCTGGCATCGAGACCCGCCTGTCGCTGCTCTACACGCATGGTGTGCTGACGGGCCGCATGACACTCAACCGCTTCGTGGAGCTGACCTCCACCAACCCGGCCAAGGTCTACGGCCTGCATCCGCGCAAGGGCAGCATTGCCATCGGCGCCGATGCCGACCTCGTGGTCTGGCAGGAAGGCGAACGCGCCATCAGCAACCGCGATCTGCACCACAACGTGGACTACACGCCCTATGAAGGCCAGCAGCTCAAGGCCTGGCCCTGCCTCACCCTGTCTGCGGGACAGGTGGTCTGGGACGGCGAGCAATTCCACGCCCGCGCCGGCAGCGGCCGCTTCCTGCAGCGCGGCGCGCCCACACTGCTGCCCAAGCGCCACCAGGCCCGCTTCTGAAACTTCAGCACGAACACACCATGAAACTGCTCATCATCAACCCCAATATCTCCGAGAGCGTCACCGTGCTCATCGAGAAAGAGGCCAGGCTGGCCGCCGCGCCAGACACGGAAATCACCATGCTGACCGCTCCCATGGGGGTGGCCTATATCGAAACGCGCTTCGAGGCCATGATTGCCGCCTACGCCGTGGCCGAGCTGGCCGCCGAACATGCGCACCAACATGACGCCGTCATCCTGGCGGCCTTTGGCGATCCGGGCCTCGAAGGCCTGCGCGAGGCTCTGGACATTCCCGTGCTGGGCATGACCGAGTCCGCACTCATGAGCGCCTGCATGCTGGGCAAACGCTTCTCGATCATTGCCATCTCCAGGCGCATTACCGCCTGGTACCGAGATATGGTCGAGCGCAACGGACTCATAGACCGGCTGGCCAGCATTCGCTGCCTGGACGAGCCTCTGCGAGATATCGGAAGTGTGCAGGATGACCATGCAGCACGCCTGCAGGCCTTGTGCGAAGCAGCGGTCAGCGAAGATGGCGCCGATGTACTGATCATTGCCGGCGCCCCGCTGGCGGGCCTGGCACGCTCCATCAAGCAGAGTTTGCCGGTGCCAGCCGTCGATGGCGTCTCCAGCGCCGTCAACCATGCGCAGAGCCTGGTCTCGCTGGCTCCCGCTGCGGCACGCGCAGGCAGTTTTGCCAAACCACCGCGCAAGGACTTCAAGAACCTCCCCCCGGGGCTCACCCAGCTATTGAAGCAGCTGCCCTGAACACTCTGCGGGATAACCTCAATCGGGACGTTCGAAGCCGACATGCCGTGTGACACTAGAATTCACCAGCATGTCGACAAAAAACACTACAAAAGTGAACAATCGAAGCAACACATCTCGATCTGAAATTACCGTGGATGAAATGGCAGCCCGCATTGCCACAGCCATCCATGAGCACCGCCTGCTGCCGGGAACCAAGCTCGGCGAAGACAGGCTGGCCAATATCTTCAACACCAGCCGGGCTCGCGTGCGCGAGGTCCTTGCCCGCATGGCCCGCGACCAGATGGTGGAGCTGTTCCCGCAGCGCGGAGCCTTTGTCGCCAAACCCAGCATCGAGCAGGCGCTGGACGTCTTCGAAGCGCGCCGACTGATAGAGCCGGGCATTGTGCGTCGCCTCGTCCTGAACATGGACAACAGCAAGATCCGTCGCCTGCAGACCCATTTGAAGCAGGAGCGCGAAGCACGAGCCAATTCCGACAAGCGAGCCACGGTTCGCCTGTCCGGCGAATTTCATGTACTGCTTGCCGAACTGGCCGGCAACTCCGCGCTGCTGCGCAGCATGCGTGAACTGTCCACGTTGACCTGCCTGACGATCTCGCTGTATGAATCGGCTGTCAACACCTGCTGTCTGGTGGACGAGCACGAGGCCGTGGTCGATGCCATCGTCGCGGGCAATGGCGAGCAGGCAGAGCAGCTGATGCTCAGCCACCTGGACCACATACAGGGCAGCCTGCGCCTGGAGGCCGATGCCGACGACGCAGATCTGGAACAGATACTGGGCGACCTCTGATCACCGCCGGCGTCGCGATCCGGCAACGGGAGCCATCAAAGTGATCGATACGCCCTTCTCTACTGAAGATGGCTCGAGTCCGTACGGAGAGAAGCACCCGGATTAGCATTCATAGCTGACCCCGATCACTCTCGCCCTGAGGCCTTGAGACCCGCCCGATGAGCTCACCCGCCCCACCGTACTTGCCGCAAGCCGAGCGGCCACGCCCCCGCCATCTGCGTGAACTGTTCTGGTCGCTGACCTTTCTGGCCTTGCAGGGCTTTGGCGGTGTGCTGGCCGTGGTGCAGCGCGAACTGGTCGAAAAACGCCAATGGCTGAGCAATGAGGAGTTCATGGAGGATTGGGCCGTGGCGCAGATCATGCCCGGCCCCAATGTGGTGAATCTTTCCATCATGCTGGGCGAACGCTACTTCGGCTGGCGCGGCGCCATCGTGGGGTTGTGCGGAATGCTGACGTTTCCCATGCTGGTGGTCATCAGCCTCACCCTAGTCTATACCCAGTTCGCGGCCAACCCGGCCGTGGCCGGAGCCCTGCGCGGCATGGGCGCCGTGGCGGCAGGGCTGGTGGCGGGCATGGGCCTGAAGCTGGCTGGCACGCTGCGCAAGCACCCGCTGGGCAAGTGGTATTGCGCAGGGCTGGCCATCGCCGCCTTTGTGCTGGTGGCCGTGCTGCGCCTGCCGCTGTTCTGGGCCTTGCTGCTGGTGGGCGCAACAGGCTGCGTGCTAACCTACCGGAGGCTGGCATGAACACACTGGTGATCGAGCTGCAGACCGTGGACTGGCTGCATCTTTTTGCCTATTTCCTGACGCTGTCGCTGATGGCCGTGGGTGGAGCCATCACCGCCGCGCCCGATATGCACCGCTATCTGGTCGACGGCAATCGCTGGCTGTCGGAAACCCAGTTCACCAGTTCCATCGCCATTGCCCAGGCCGCCCCCGGCCCCAATGTGTTGTTCATCGCCCTGCTGGGCTGGAACGTGGGTCTGAATGCGGGAGGCGGCACCGGCCCGGCGGCCTGGGGACTGGGAGCACTCGGAGTTGCCGTATGCATGGTGGGCATTTTGCTGCCCAGCTCGCTGCTGACCTGGCAGGCCTCGCGCTGGGGTCAGCGCAACCGGGACAAACGCGGCGTGCGCGCCTTCAAGCAAGGCATGGCTCCGCTGGTGATTGGTCTGCTGCTGGCGACAGGCTGGCTGCTGGGCAGCGCCAGCGGCAACCCTGGCAGGGACTGGAAGCTATGGCTGCTGAGCCTTGCATGCACATTGCTGGTATGGCGCACACGCATTCATCTGCTGTGGCTGCTGGCTGCCGGCGCGGCGCTGGGTGCGCTGGGCTGGGTGTAAACGCAGTACCGCCCCCGGGGTCGGAAGATCGGCGTCAACCGCCAAAGCAGTCTCCTCACTGAGACAGCCGCCAGCAATCCAATGCCAGCCTACTCGGGACTAGCCAGCAGCAAGGGCAGCACCTGTGCCGATGGCATGGCGATCATCTGGTCGGCCACCGAGTCCAGCTCGCTGGCATGGGGGTTGATGATGGCCACGCGCGCCCGGTTGCGCCGTGCGATCTTGGCCAGACCTGCTGCCGGGTAGACTGCGCCCGACGTGCCGATCACCAGCATCAGCTGACATTGCTCTGCCGCCTGCTCCGCCCTGGCCCAGGTCTGGCTGGGCAGAGACTCGCCAAACCACACGACGGCAGGCCGCAGCAAATTGCCGCAGGCGGCGCAATGAGGCGGCTCGCCCGGGACAGCCTGCTCCAGGTCACATAACGCACAACGGCGATTCAGCCAGCGATTCCTGCTCAGCTCCCCATGCAGGCTCAGCACATCTTCACTGCCCGCCTGCTGGTGCAGACCATCCACATTCTGCGTGATGAGAGTCATTCGACCGGGATGCTGTCGCGCCCAACGCGCCAGCGCCAGGTGCCCCTCATTGGGAGTCACCTTGGCAACCAGCGCACGTCGGTGCTCGTACCAGCGCCAGACATGAGCCGGATCGCGGCGATACCCCAACTCGCTGGCCATTTCCTCGGGCTTGAACTGGGACCAATACCCGTCTGCATCCTCCCTGAAAGTGGGCACTCCCGACTCGGCGCTGACACCTGCCCCGGTCAGCACGGCCAGTCGCTGCGCCTCGCCCAGCCAGCGACGTACGCAGGCAATCGCACCCAAGGACGTCGAAGAATTGTCAATAAGTGCTTGAACCAAGGCTATAACCTCAAAAATCGAGTTGCAACGTGGAATACTTGAATTTCTCTGCGGAGCTTCTTCTTTGCCTGATATTGCACCACACCAGCATATGAACGAATCGGGCCAATTGTTCGCACTTCAGCAAGCCATGACGCCTGCAGCACTGGCATGGGGTCTTGTTGATATCCAGACATTGGAACTGCGCTTTGCCAATCCTGCATTGCAGCGCCTTCTGCAGCCCAGTCGCCAGGCACCCGGCATTCCCGAGCGCGAGATTCTGGAAACAGCCAGGCTGGCTATCAGGCAGTGCATGGAGACAGGCCTGGAAGCGACTGCAAACTTGCCCGATCACCCCGGGCTCTGGCATTTTTCGCCGATTCAAGGCAATGGCGCGGCAGAAGCGGTGCAATGCTATGTATTGCCGACCGAAACCTCGTTTCGTGAACCCGATGACGAACTCGGGCTGGGGCATGTCAACCGCTTTGAGGACTTTCTGGACCACCTGCCCTACCAGGTCTGGATTGCAACACCCCATGGAGAGGTGACCTGGCTCAACCGGGCCCTGCATGAATACGCCTACCGGGAAGTACGCCTCCTGAGTCTTCGTGAAGGCATATGGATTGATATCGTGCATCCCGACGATCTGGCGACCGTCAACACCGGGCTGTCGCGCGCCCTGATCACCGAAAAGCCGACGGGATACCGGCTGCGCATCAAGCGCCATGACGGACAGTTCCACTGGTTTTTTTCATCGCTGTCTCCCGTCAAGAATGCGCAGGGCAGGATTCTCTACTGGGTCGGCGCCAACCTGGGCATAGACAGCGTCCGGCAATCCGAGAATCAGCTGCGCGACCAGATCACCACGCTGAGCCACCAGCTGAGACTCAAGCAGCAGGCGCTGGATCAGGCCGAAACCTACCTCGCCCAAGCCCAGAAAATGGGCATGGTGAACCAGTTGTCTGCCGGTGTCGCGCATGACATGAAGAACCTGCTTTTCATCACCGGCCTGCATGCCGGCATGCTGGAGAAACAGCTGGGCGAGCCCGAGCAGCTCGAACATGTGGATGTGATACTCAACACCATCCAGAAAGCAGGCAGCCTGGCATCGCATCTGACGGGGTTCAGCAGTCGCAAATCCATGCAGCTGGCTGCCGCCGACCCCCGCGCACTGGTGCAGGATCTGGAGCCGCTGCTGAGCAAGGCCGTCGGCCAGAACGCTGAACTGCAGCTGCACATGGCGAGCTGCATCTGGCCCATCAGCGTGGACAAGCTGTATTTCGAAAACTCGCTGATCAATCTCTGCATCAACGCGCGTGATGCTACCGAAGAGCAGGGCCAGATCACGCTGACAGCGGAGAACGTGCTGCTCAAGCGCGCCAGCCATGCGGGCGACTACGTAATGATCAGCGTGGCCGACAACGGCATGGGCATGAGTGAAGAGATCAAGGCCCGCATCTTCGACATGTTCTTCACCACCAAGCCCGAAGGCAAGGGCGCGGGCCTGGGCCTGCCCATGGTCAAGAACTTCATGGACCATGTCCAGGGCCTGATCGAAGTGGAAAGCACTCCAGGCCTGGGAACCATCGTGAGCCTGTACTTTCCGCGCGCGCAACCGGTCGTGCCGCAGAGCCCGCAAGCCTCGGCCCCAGCGGGCCGGCAGGAAACGATTTTGCTCATCGAGCCCGATCTGGCCACGCGCAATGCCATGGCCCAGGTGCTCTACGGACTTGGCTATCAGGTCGTGACCGCATATTTACCCGAAGTCGCGCTGCGCTATATCAACAGCGGCATGAAGGTGGATCTCATCATTGCCGCCGATGAGTTTTCCGGTGCCTTGAGCATCGCAAAAATGCAGGAAAAGCTGGCCCGGGAGCATGTTCTCATTCCGCTCATCCTCATGACCAGCAGCGAAGAGGCCGAAGTGCCACATGCCCAGGAATGCCGCTACGTGGTGCTGAGCAAGCCGATGGAGATTGGCGAGCTGGCACGCACCGTACAGCGCATGCTGCATCCGGACTGCACGACGCCAGCCGATCTGCCCGCCGTCTGAGAACGGTTCGGCCGCCCGCAAAAAAAGGCGCCACTGCTCTTGCGGTCGCGCCTTGCTTTCGCTTTCAGCGGCCGGACCAGCCGGCTCAGGCCTTGATCGCCACGGCCGCTGCCAGACGCTGGCGCAACGCCTCATACAGGCATACCCCGCTGGCGACCGACACATTCAGGCTTTCCACCGCGCCCTGCATGGGGATGCTGACCAGCGCATCGCAGGTCTTGCGGGTAAGCTGGCGCATGCCATCGCCCTCGGCCCCAAGCACCAGCGCTGTCGGGCCGGTCAGATCCATCTGATAGAGATGTTTGTCGGCATCGCCGCTGGTACCGATGATCCAGATGCCGCGCTCCTTGAGTTCCTTGAGCGTGCGCGCCAGATTGGTGACCATGAAGTAAGGCACGGTCTCGGCCGCGCCGCTGGCCACCTTGGCCACGGTGGCGTTGATGCCGGCCGCGTGGTCCTTGGGAGCGATCACGGCATGCACACCGGCACCATCGGCTACACGCAGGCAGGCCCCCAGGTTGTGCGGATCGGTCACACCGTCGAGCACCAGCAGCAGCGGGGCCTTCACCCCCTCCTCCTCCAGGTCGTCGAGCAGCTCGTCGAGCGTGCGCGTGTCCTTGACTTCTTCCACGCGTGCAGCCACGCCCTGATGGCCGTGAGAGCCGGCGAGCTTGGCAAGGCGCAGGGCATCGGCCTCGATCAGACGCACCCCGGCTTCCTTGGCACGTTCCAGAAACTGGCGCATGCGCGCATCGCGGCGCGAAGCCTCGAAATAGACTTCGATGATGGATTGGGGGGCGGTCTTCAGACGCACGCCTACGGCGTGAAAGCCGAAAAGAACTTTGGGGGACGACATGGGGCCACATTATCCCGGCGTTTACGGCAGACCTGAGACTCGCAGGGCCATGTCTGGGCTGACAGCTGAGGTTTTCCATTGCCGCTACACTGCGCCCCCAACGGGCAAGGCACCGGCTCAATAAGCAGCACCAGCATGGCTTTTTCCGAGTGCGAGTCTTCACATGAAGCTCCACTGCCACCCAGAACGACTGGCAACAGGCTTGAGCCTGCTGCCCCTGCATTCACGCATATCGCCTCTTCATGTCCGGCATGAGGAGGCCTACGTGTTTGCATCCCCCTCCAATTCCATAACGAATACCCAGCATGCTCAACGCCTTGCTCGATTGGTTCAACCGCAGCAGCCTGGTGCTGCAGATTCTGATTGCCCTGATTCTGGGCGGCCTGGTGGCCTGGCTGTGGCCGGCCGCCGCCCAGTCGGTTTCCCTGTTGGGCAGCTTGTTCATTGCCGCGCTCAAGGCTGTCGCTCCGGTTCTGGTGCTGCTGCTGGTCATGGCGGCCGTCAGCAGCCACCGCCCCGGCCAGGAAACGCAAATCAAGCCCGTGCTCTGGCTGTACGTCATCGGCACGCTGGCGGCGGCCTGCATGGCCGTTGCAGCCAGCGCGCTCTTTCCCTCGGTGATTCACTTTCGTGAAGCGCCCAAAGTCCAGAGCGTACCCGGCGAGATCAGCCAGGTGCTGAGCACCGTCGTCCAAAGCCTGTTCGACAACCCCGTCAATGCACTGCTGAACGCCAACTACATCGGCATTCTGGCCTGGGCTATCGCGCTGGGCTTGGCACTACGCCACGCCACGCCCACCACCCGCACCATGGTGGAGGACTTTGGCCATGCCATCACCCGCGTGATTCAAGGCGTGATTCGCCTGGCCCCCTTCGGCATCTTCGGCCTGGTGGTCGCCACCTTCTCCTCCGGCGGGCTGGAAGCACTCAAGGACTACGCCCACCTGCTGGCCGTGCTGGTCGGCTGCATGGTGTTTGTGGCATTGGTGATCAACCCAGTCATTGTCTGGACACAGACTCGCCGCAACCCCTACCCGCTGGTGCTGACCTGCCTGCGCGAAAGCGCAGTGACCGCCTTCTTCACGCGCAGCTCGGGAGCCAACATTCCCGTCAATCTGGCCTTGGCCCAGAAGCTCAGGCTCGACGAGAACACCTACAGCATCTCCATCCCGCTGGGCGCCACCATCAATATGGCCGGCGCTGCCGTCACCATCAGCGTGCTGACACTGGCCGCTGCCCATACGCTCAACATCTCGGTGGACATCCCCACGGCCATATTGCTGTGCGTGGTCTCTGCGGTCTGTGCCTGCGGTGCCTCGGGCGTACCCGGTGGCTCGCTGCTGCTGATTCCGCTGGCCTGCAGCCTGTTCAACATTCCCAACGATGTGGCCATGCAGGTGGTGGGTGTCGGCTATGTGATCGGCGTGATTCAGGATTCGACCGAGACAGCCCTCAATTCCTCGACCGACGTGCTGTTTACCGCAGCCGCCTGCCGCGCCGCAGAGCGCAGGGCCGGACTGGAAGTCGCGCGCATCTGAGGCTTGAGCTCAGAATCTACTGATTTGATAGCTGCAAGCGCTTATTTGATAAGCGCCAGATCCCCAAAAAGGCCTGTGATCACACAGGCCTTTTGGTTTTTCAGACAGAGCGCCCGGCTTCTATGGTGATGCTTCGATCACATTGCGCCGCAATCTCGCGGTCATGCGTAACCAGAATCAGAGTCGTGCCGCGCTCGCGATTGAGCGCAAACATCAGCTCCATGATGGTCTGGCCCGTGGCGAAGTCCAGGCTGCCGGTGGGCTCGTCGGCCAGCAGCACGGCCGGCTCCACCACAAAAGCACGCGCCAGGGCCACGCGCTGCTGCTCGCCGCCCGACATCAGCCGGGGATAGTGATTGAGACGCTGGCCCAGGCCCACGCGCTCCAGCATCTGCGAAGCTCTTGCTCTCGCATCGCGCTGACCCGCCAGCTCCAGCGGCAGCATGACGTTTTCCAGCGCCGTGAGATTGCCCAGCAACTGAAAGCTCTGGAAGACAAAGCCCATCTTCTGTGCCCGCACCGCCGCCCTGTCGTCCTCGCTAAGTGCAAACAGATCCTGGCCCAGCAAACGGACCGTGCCGCGGCTGGGGGTATCGAGGCCGGCCAGAATCGACAGCAAAGTGCTTTTACCCGAGCCGGAGGCACCCACAATGGCAACGGTTTCGCCGGCCGTGAAACTCAGATTGATATCCCGCAAAATATCCAGCACGCCTGTGGAATCGCTCACCGATTTGGACAGTTGCTCAACGGCAATCAAAGGAATGGCAAGAGTTGTGGACATGAATCAATTGGATAGCAAAAACGTCAAGAGTCGCAGCCAGCACTTTGCACTGCAGCGCCGTCACTGTATCGCTGTTGGTCTGTCGCTCGCCATTTCAGGGGCTTGCGATGCGGCAGTGGCCTCATCGCCCGCCAGGAACAAGGAACCGGCCAAGGCCGCTCCCGGCGCAAAACCCGGCCCGGTGCTGGTGCTTGGCGATTCTCTGAGCGCCGAATACGGCCTGACGCGCGGCAAGGGCTGGGTGCAGTTGCTGCAGCAGCGCATGAATGATGAAAAAAACCCGCGCAAGGTGGTCAATGCCAGCATCAGCGGCGAGACCACGGCCGGCGGCAGAGCGCGCCTGGCGTCGCTGCTCAGGCAGCATGAGCCGGGCATCTTGATTCTGGAGTTGGGCGGCAACGACGCATTGCGCGGCCTGGCGCTGCAGAGCACTCAGCAGAATCTGGAAGTCATGATCAAGGCCGCCAAGGAGGCCGGGGCCCAGGTGCTGCTGGTGGGCATGCAGGTACCGCCCAACTATGGAGCGGCACATACCGAGCAGTTTGCCGAGATGTTCAGGAGCATTGCCGACGCGCAAAAGCTGCCGCTGGTGCCGTTTCTGCTGTCGGGCATCGGCGATGCGGCGGACGCCGAGCAGTGGTTTCAGAGCGACCGCATTCACCCCAATGCCCAGGCTCAGCCACAGATGCTGGCCAATGTCTGGCCCAAGCTCAGGCCATTGCTGAAATAAGTGACGGCCGCGCGGCCTCAGTCGCCGCTGCCTCCACCATCACCGCCAGAGTCGCCGCCGTCCGAGCTGCAGGCACTCTCGTTGCTGCCCGAGCCGCAAAAATAGCTGTCGTTGAAGACGTCGCGGCCGTCCTCGCGGCTGCTCGCCGAAGTCCAAGTCAGCTGCGAATCGGTGCTGTGGCCCGAAGCGCCTGGCTGGGGCGTAAAGACTTTTTTCAACCAGTTCCAGAACTCCATGACATCCCCCTCATTGCGCCTCAAGCAGGGTCCTCCTTGCTTTCGGCGCGGACGCTGGCTTTATAGGCATGCCAGCTGGTACAACCCAGCAGCGGTCCGATGACGATCAGACCTGCACTGTAGAAGAGCAGCGAGACCGCGATCAACAAGGTGATGATCAGCCCCCACAGCAGCATCACACCCGTGTTGGCACCCACCACGCGCATGCTGGTGATGCAAGCCGTCAAGGCATCGGTATCCAGATCGAGAATGGCGGGCAGTGAAACCACCATGCAGGCAAACACCAAGGCAGCAAATATCCCGCCAACCGCGGTGTAGCCCAGCAGGAACTCCCAGTTCTCGGGCCGCAGCAGGGTCTGCAGCAGGGTTGCCGTACTGGGCATGCCGGTATCGAACGAGATGGCGAACACCACCATGGCGGCGCGCCCCCAGAGCATCTCCAGCACCATCAGCACCATGACCAGCATGCCCATGCTGGCCAGATGCTTGTCCCAGCAGGTCAACGACTCCGACAGCAGCACGGGCTTGCCCTGCTCCAGTTGCTTGCTGACGTAGTACAGACCCATGGCCAGGAAGGGGCCTACCAGCAGACAGCCGCTGGCCATGGACATCAGATATTCGGGGCTGGAGCGAAACACCCAGGCCATCAGACGCGCCATGCCCCAGAAACACAGGCCGTAGAACAGCGCAATCATTGGTGCGCGACGCACATCGCTAAGGCCCAGCAGCAGCCATTGCCAGGGCTCGCTCCAGCGCAGTTGCAGAATCTGCAGATTGCCGGACTCGGCCTTGACCTCGGAAACAGGGGAAGCTTGCATGCGAGACCCTCCTTGTCGCCCGTACCGCGCCTCGGTGGCGGCAGCTGACAGGAACAAGTTACCCGCTCAACCTCGAATCTGCATTGCGGAAAGCCCGCATGCCGGCCTCCGCGTTTTCACTATAAAAACAAGAGCTTATAGCGCCCATCCTTTATTGACTTCAGTCAATAAAAGCATTGAAATCGCTTCTCGACAAGCGCTTCCAGCTCCTATTTAAATAGCTTCAACCAAAGGCCCTGAGCAGGGCCTGGGCCAGGTCGGCCTGCAGATCGCTAGTATCCTCAAGGCCGATGGCAAAGCGCACCACAGTGCCCGCCTTGATGTGGGGTGTGGCACGGCTGCGCATCTCGGGCAGCTCATAGGGTACAACCAGGCTCACAGGCCCGCCCCAGCTGTAGCCCAGCTTGAACAGGCGCAGGCTGTCACAGAAGCGATCGACGGCTGCCTGGTCGAAGCGCTCGTCGATGACCACGCTGAACAGACCGGCGGCCACGCCATCCTGGCCCTGCCCTTGTCCGCACAGCTGCTTCCAGCAAGCATGGCCCGGGGCATCAGGCATGGCGGGGTGCAGCACCTGCGCCACGGCACTCTGGGTGGCCAGCCACTGCGCCAGCTGGCGTGCCGAGCGATCCTGCGCGTGATAGCGCAGGCCGATGCTGGGCAGGCTGCGCAGCACGGCTTCGGCGTCGTTGCCGCTCACGCCCAGACCCAGGCGCATGTGCGCGAGCTTGATGCGCATATGCAGGGGCTGGTTGCGCGTGATGATGCTGCCCATCAGCACATCACCGCCGCCGCTGGGGTATTTGGTCAGGGCATGGACCGTGACATCGACGCCCAGGCTGCCATCGCCCAGCAGGTCGAAGGGACGGAAAGCCAGACCCGCGCCCCAGGTGTTGTCCAGCACCATGGTCACGCCCCTGACCCGGCACAGGCGCACCTGCTCGACGAGATCGGGGAACTCCATGGTTACCGAGCCAGGAGCCTCCAGCCAGACCAGCTTGGTGGCCGGAGTAATCTTGGCCGCCAGGTCTTCGACGCACATGGGGTCGTAGTACTGATGGCGAATGCCGAAATGGGCCAGCTCGCCCTCGGTCAGCGTCTTGTTGGGACCGTATGCGTTATCGGGCACCAGCACCTCGTCGCCCGTCCTGAGCAGCGCCAGCGACACCGTGGCAATCGCGGCCAGACCGCTGGGTACCAACAGGCATTGCAGACCGCCCTCCAGCGATGCCAGACGTTCTTCCAGGGCGTAGGTCGTTGGCGTGCCATGCAGACCGTAGGTGTAGCTGCTCTTGTCCAGCCAGCGGCGCTCGCGCATGGCCTGCACATTCTCGAAGTACACGGTCGAGGCCTTGTGCACGGCAAGCTGCGGGCCTTCGAAGTCCGTGGGAGGCTTGTAGGGATGATGGATCAGATGGGTGGAAAGCTTGTGGTCGGCTTGGGTCATGCCCTGATCTTAGTGCCATGCAGCCACAAAAAAGCCAGAGGGCTTGCGCGCTCTGGCTTCATGCGAGGTGGCCGGCCCAGGAGTATCAGCCAGCCTTCACGGTCAGATTGTTGTTGACCGAGGTCACGCCCTTGGCAGCCTTGGCGATATCGCCGGCCTGGGTCTTGACGGCTTCGCTGGGCACGTTGCCGGTCAAGGTCACTACGCCGCCCTTGGTATCCACATTGATCTGCAGAGCGCTGATTTCCGGGGCCTTGATGAAATCGGTCTTGACGGCAGCGGTGATGCCAGCGTCATCGAGGGCAGCACCCGCCTTGGCAGCACCTTCCTCCATCTTGTTGCCAGCCTTTTCCATGGCGGCACCGGTAGCTTCACCAGCCTTGGCCAATGCATCGGCAGCTGCATCGCCGGCCTTGGCCGTACCTTCTTCAATCTTGCTGCCAGCATTTTCCGCAGCCTTCTCGGTCTGGGAAATGGCGGAATCGAGCTTCTGGCCAGCGGTCTTGTTGTCGTCGGACTTGCCGCAGGCAGCCAAGCCAAAGGCCAAGGCGGTAATGGCCAGAACTTGAGCGGAACGCTTGAACATAGTGGTCATATCGATTTCTCCCTTAATGCTTGCAAAAACATGACGGTCAACTGTAACGAGCCACCATTTTGGCTCGGATACGAACTTTTCCCGCATCCCTGTAGGACAAATTTGTCCGAATTTGTGACATTTAACTAATAAGTGTTCTCTTCTGTAATTTACAGAAACTCTATGCAAGCCATGCGCTAATCCGCAACCCCTTGCATGCGCGGATGACGCGCAAATGCCAAGCCCAGCAGGGTAGCCAACAGCATGACAAAGCAGGCAAACGGGCTCACGGCCAGCTTGATGCTCCAGTGGTCGGCAATCCAGCCCACTGCCATCATGGGCAACATGGAGCCAAGCAAACCGATGGTCTGATAGGTAGACAACATGCCTGCCCGGTTGTCGGGCCTGGCAAGACGGCCCACCATGGTCATGCCGGCCAGCATGCACATGCCATGCCCCAGTGCTGTCAAGCCCACGCCCAAGATGAACAGCAGCGTTGATTGCAGTTGCAGATTCAGCAACAGCATGCCGTTGCTGAGCACCAGCAGCGCCATGCCGGCAAAGCCGCAGCGGTGCAGCGGCAGGCTGGCAGCCACCAGCTGAATGCCTGCAGAGACGAGCAAAATCACGGCAATGGCCGTACCGCTGACCATAGGGCCGCTCCAGGGAATCATCTGCTGCAGAAACAGCGGTGCCATGGAGGCGTACAGCCCGAATACACCGAACGCCACGAACGGATAGCCACAGGTCAGTGCAAAGGCCAGGGAATCCTCGCGCACAGGCCATGTCAGCCGCGGCAGACAGTCCCGCCAGTGCAGACGTTCGGGGGCCTGTCCCAGCTGGCCCGCATCCCGCTGCACCGACTCCGGCAGCTTGAGCGTGACAACGCCTGCCACACCGATGCAGCCCAGCACCAGCGGCACCAGATAGGCCGTCGTCAAGGGCTGAGGCAGCCACTGCCCCGCCACGCCACCGATCAAGGGCCCCAGACCAAAGCCCAGCACATTGAGAAAGCTGGCCACCATGGCCACGCGCTGCGGCTGCAGACCGGTGCTTGCGCTGGCAGCCAGCAGTGTCAGGCCCGTGGTGGCGCTGATGGTGATGAGGCTTGATGACACCCCCACCATGAAGCGCCCGACGATCAGGCTGGGCAGATTCCAGGCCAGCATGGAGATCAGAGTGCCTGCCAGCGTCAGACACAGGAAACACAGCATCACGCGCTGAAAGCCGATGCGGTCGGGCAGACGCCCCAGAAACAGCAGGGCGCACAGGCCACCGCACATATAGAGCACATAGATCAACGAGATATCGCTGGGCCGCAACTGCCAGGCTTGCTGATAGAGCGCATAAAGAGGGCTGATCAGCGCCGCCCCCAGCACTCCCACCACCAGGCCGAAGCCCACCCACCAGACCGAGGCCTGTGCCGTTGTGGCACCGGCCTGCCATGTATTGCTTTGCGACATTTGCTGCCTCTTGATCGGGCCGGGCCTGCGACAGGGACAGAGCGGACAGGTGTTCATCCTGCCGCGCCGTCAAAGCGGGCCAGCCACTTGCTTGTGATGAGAACATTGTCTGCAGAGTCGCATCGGCACGCATAGGCCAAACAAAGGATACATGTCTCAAACTATTTGCTATCAAACACAGGAAGCTATGCTTTTTGACGACCAAAACCAGTACGTCAACGGTTCAAACACCCGTCGCTATACTTTGCGCCCTAATGACAGCAGGATTTCCCGGCATGTGCCTGAATGCTTTTTTGCGCCCCTTGGTCTGTTTGAGTCTGCTTGGCCTTGCTGCCTGCGGCAGCAATCCCCCCAGCCCCGCTGCGACTCCTGAGACCCTCTCGACCACCACATCAGCCCCTCCGATCAAGATCGGCCTGGCGCTGGGCGGCGGTGCGGCCAAGGGCTTTGCCCATATCGGCGTCATCAAGATGCTCGAGGCCAATGGCCTCACGCCCTCGTTCGTGGCAGGCACCAGCGCCGGCAGCGTGGTGGGTGCGCTCTATGCAAGCGGCATGAACGCCTTTGAGCTGCAGGAAAAAGCCGTGGCGCTGGACGAAGCCAAGATCCGCGACCTGCAGCTGTCCGCTGGCGGCCTGGTGCTCGGCCAGAAGCTTGAGGACTATGTGAATGAACAAGTCCGCCGCAAACCACTGGAGCAGATGGCCAAGCCTTTTGTTGCGGTTTCCACGCGCCTGGAAGACGGTGAACGCACCGTGTTCGCACGTGGCAATGTAGGCCAGGCCGTGCGCGCCTCCAGCAGCGTGCCCGGCGTGTTCCAGCCCGTCACCATCGGCAAGCACCACTATGTGGACGGCGGCATTGTCAGCCCCGTGCCGGTGGATGCCGTGCGCAATCTGGGGGCCGACATCGTGATCGCCGTGGACATCTCCAACAAGGCCAGCGGCAAGACCCCCGCCAATATGCTGGGAGCGCTCAATCAGTCGATTGCCATCATGGGTCAGAAGCTGGGCCAGGCCGAGCTGGCGCGTGCCGACATCATCATTCGTCCGAAGGTGCTGGACATCGGCCCGGCCGACTTCGCGCAGCGCAGCCATGCGATTGTGGAAGGCGAGAAGGCCGCCACCGCACTGATGCCACAGATTCGCGAACGCATCGCCCAGCTGCGCGCCGAACGCACCAAAGCCACTCAAATAGCACAGCAGAAAGCCGCCGAAGCCAGCTATCAGGACTGCCTGAAACAGCGCTCCAGCCTTCAAAAGCTGTCCGGCATGGTGGGTATGAGCGGCAACTGCGAAAAGCCCTGAGCTGAACCTGCTCCATGAAAAAGGCCCGCTGACGCGGGCCTTTTTGCAGCGCTGCGAGGCTCAGAACGCCTCTTCCTCCATCCCTGCACAGGTCATGTCGCGCGCCTTGACCACCTGCAGCCAGGCGCCGATACGCGGCAGCTCGTAATGGAAGAAGTAGCGCTGCGCGGCCATGCTGCCGCGGTGGGCGGCAATTGCCAGATCCTTGTCCATGGCCAGTACGGCCAGCGCCACATCCAGCCAGATCCAGGCCAGCACCAGATGACCGAAGGCCTGCATATAGGGCACGGCATTGGCCAGTGCCTCCTGCGGATTGCCCGTGGCCCAGGCCGCCTTGGTGGTTGATCCAACATCGGCCAGCGCGCGCGCCAGCTGGTTGGCATAGGTGCCCAGCTTCTCATGCTGCATGGCACGCTGGATGGTGGCATTGATGCGTGCAGCCAGCAGTTGCAGCCCCTTGCCGCCATCCATGACGACCTTGCGGCCCAGCAGGTCCATGGCCTGTATGCCGTGCGTGCCCTCGTGAATCATGTTCAGGCGGTTGTCGCGCCAGTACTGCTCGACCGCGAAATCGCGCGTATAGCCATAGCCGCCATGGATCTGGATGGCCAGCGAATTGGCCTCCAGGCAGAACTCGCTGGGCCAGCTCTTGGCCACCGGCGTCAGCACCTCCAGCAGCAGCCTGGCTTCTGCTGCCTGCTGTGCTTCGCCCGTGTACTGCTCGTCCACCAATCTGGCGCACAGCAGGTTCAAGGCCAGCGCACCTTCGCAATAGGCCTTCTGCGCCAGCAGCATGCGTTTGACGTCGGCATGCTCGATGATGCGCGACTGCGGCTTGCTCGCATCCTTGCCACCCTCGCCTATGGGCCTGCCCTGTGGGCGGCTTTGCGCATATTCGAGACTGGCGTGATAGCCGGCCATGCCCAGCATGGAGGCCGCCATGCCGATGGAAATGCGCGCCTCGTTCATCATGTGGAACATGCATTTGAGGCCCTCGCCGGGCTTGCCGACCAGATAGCCGATCGCACCCGCGCCGCGGCCGTCCAGGCCGCCACCATGCTGACCGCGCACAGGGTATTTGCCCTCGCCGAAATTGAGCAAGGTATTGGTCGTGCCCCGCCAGCCCAGCTTGTGGTTGAGGCCTGCCAGGGCCACATCGTTGCGCTCGCCGGTCAGCCGGCCTTCGGCATCGACCAGCTTTTTGGGCACGATGAACAGCGAAATGCCCTTCACGCCGGCAATGGTCTTGCCATCGGCACCGGGAATCTTGGCCAGCACCAGATGCACGATGTTCTCGGTCATTTCGTGGTCGCCCGAGCTGATCCACATCTTGTTGCCCTTGAGCCGATAGCGCGGCCCCAGCGCGTCACTCTCATGCTCGATGCCATCGGGTTCCGCGCGCGTGGCGATGTCCGACAGCGACGAGCCCGCCTGCGGCTCGGACAAGGCCATGGTGCCGGCCCAGCGACCATTGAACTCATTGGCGGCAAAGACTTTTTTCTGCCGCTCGCTGCCATGGGCCATGATGGCGTTGGCATTGCCCGAGGTCAGCATGTTCGAGCCGATGCTGATCGAGGCCGCCGCGAAAAAGCAGTTGGCCGCCGCCTCCACGGTATAGGGCAGCTGCATGCCGCCCATCTCGTAGTCCTGGGCCGCGCTAAGCATGCCCGATTCGGCATAGGCCTCGCGGGCTTCGTAGGTGCATTGAGGCAGGATGACCTTCTCGCCATCGAACTGCGGCTCCTGCAAGTCGACCGTGCGGTTGAAGGGCGCATATTTCTCGCGCGCGATGCGCTCGCAGGTATCCATCACCGCATCGAAAGTATCACGCGAATGATCGGCAAAGCGGGGACGGCTGGTCAGGCCTTCGGCCTGCAGCCAGTCGTAGAGCAGAAAGTCAATGGTGGAACGCAGGCGCATAGATTACCTATCAAAGCAGGCTTCATCGCTTATGGGTAAAGCGCTTGAAGCTATCAATTTCATATATCCAGAGGAGAAAAAAGCCGCCTCCAGCCCCTACCCCAAGGTGGCCAGAAGGCGGCTTGGCTGAAGCCGTGCTTACAGCACTTCAAACACGCCCGCTGCGCCCATACCGCCACCAATGCACATGGTCACGCAGACGCGCTTGGCACCACGGCGCTTGCCTTCGATCAGTGCATGGCCCGTCAGGCGCTGGCCCGAGACGCCATAGGGGTGACCCACGGCAATCGCGCCGCCGTTGACGTTGAGGCGGTCGGCCGGAATACCCAGCTTGTCGCGGCAGTAGATGACCTGCACGGCAAAGGCTTCGTTGAGCTCCCAGAGGTCGATGTCATTGATCGACAGACCCAGCTTCTTGAGTACCTTGGGAATGGCATAGATGGGGCCGATGCCCATTTCGTCGGGCTCGCAGCCAGCCACGGCAAAGCCCAGGAAGCGACCCAGGGGCTGCAGACCCTTGCGCGATGCATAGGCTTCGCTGACTATGGCGCAGGCACCGGCGCCGTCGGAGAACTGGCTGGCATTGCCGGCTGTGACTACGCCGCCGGGCAGCGCGCTGCGCAGGCCGCTGATGCCTTCCTTGGTCGTTCCCTCGCGAATGCCCTCATCCTTGCTGACGGTCACCTCCTTGGTGATCAGTCCGCGCACCTTGTCGGCCACGCCCATGACGGTCTTCATGGGGGCGATTTCCGCTTCGAACAGACCGGCCGCCTGTGCCGCAGCCGCTTTCTGCTGGCTGGAGGCGCCGTACTCATCCTGGGCATCGCGGCTGATGTTGTAGCGCTTGGCAACCTGCTCGGCAGTCTGCAGCATATTCCAGTAGATCTCGGGCTTCATGGCCGTCAGCTCGGGATCGAAGGCCATATGCGGATTCAGGTGGGGCTGCACGCAGGAGATGCTCTCCAGGCCGCCCGCCACCAGCACATCGTTCTCGCCCGCAATGATGCGCTGGGAGGCCAGCGCGATCGCCTGCAGTCCCGAGGAACAGAAGCGGTTGATGGTCAGCCCCGATGTCGTGACCGGCAGGCCTGCACGGATGGCAATCAGACGGGCGACGTTGCCGCCTGTCGTGCCTTCGGGCAGGGACATGCCCATGATCACGTCCTCGACCTCGGCGCCCTCAATGCCTGCGCGCTCCACGGCCGCCTTGACGGCGTGGGCGCCCATGGTGGGGCCGTAAGTCATGTTGAAAGCGCCCTTCCAGCTCTTGGCCAGCGGAGTGCGCGCGGTAGAAACAATCACTGCGGATGTCATGTTCTGTCCTTTGATTCTGGGTGTTTCGTGGCAAATCGTCCGCGCCTAGCTGAACTGCTTGCCTTCGGTGGCCAGCTTGGCCAGCAACGGCGCGGGCTGCCAGAACTTGGCATCGTCATTCGGGTTCTGGGCAAAGCGGCCCATGGCCTGAACCACGTTGAACAGGCCGACCTCGCCCGCATAGTGCATGGGGCCGCCGCGCCACAGCGGAAAGCCATAACCGGTCAGATACACCATGTCGATATCGCCGGACTTGCTGGCAATACCATCTTCCAGAATCTGAGCGCCTTCGTTGACCAGCGCATAGACCAGGCGCTGCACGATTTCCTCGTCGGAGATCTTGCGCGGCGTGATACCCAGGCTCTTGCGATGCTCGTCGATCATCTTGGCCACCACCTCCGAAGGAATGGCATCGCGCTTGCCGGGCACATAGTCATACCAGCCTGCACCGGTCTTCTGGCCGAAGCGACCCAGCTCGCACAGACGGTCCGCACTGGCGCTGTACTTCATATCGGGCTTCTCGACATAGCGACGCTTGCGGATGGCCCAGCCGATATCGTTACCCGCCAGATCACCCATGCGGAACGGGCCCATGGCAAAGCCGAACTTCTCGATGGCCTTGTCCACCTGCTGTGGCGATGCACCTTCGTCCAGCAGGAAGCCGGCCTGGCGGGAGTACTGCTCGATCATGCGATTGCCGATGAAGCCGTCGCAGACGCCGGAGACCACGGCCGTCTTCTTGATCTTCTTGCCCACCTTCATCACCGTGGCCAGCACATCCTTGGCCGTGGCCTTGCCGCGCACCACTTCCAGCAGCTTCATCACATTGGCGGGACTGAAGAAATGCATGCCCACCACGTCCTGCGGACGCTTGGTGAAGGCGGCGATCTTGTCCACATCCAGGGTCGAAGTGTTGGACGCCAGAATCGCGCCAGGCTTGGCCACTTCATCGAGCTGCTTGAAGACCTGCTCCTTCACGCCCAGCTCCTCGAACACGGCCTCGATGATGAGGTCGGCATTCTTCAGATCGCCATAGTTGAGCGTGGTGCTGAGCAACGCCATGCGCTGCTCGTACTTCTGCTCGGAGAGCTTGCCCTTTTTGACCTGGGCCTCGTAGTTCTTGCGGATGGTCGCCACGCCGCGATCCAGGGCTTCCTGCTTGGTCTCCAGAATCGTGACGGGAATGCCCGCATTGAGGAAGTTCATGGAAATGCCGCCGCCCATGGTGCCGGCACCGATCACACCCACGGTCCGGATCTCGCGCACCGGTGTATCGCCAGGCACGTCGGGGATCTTGGAGGCGGCACGCTCGGCCATGAACAGATGACGCAGCGAACGCGACTCGGGCGTCATCATCAGTTGCATGAAGGCTTCGCGCTCAGCCACCATGCCATCGTCGAATTTCTTGGTCGTGGCATTCTTGACGGCTTCCAGGCAGCGCAGCGGCGCTGGGAAGTTCTTGGACATGCCCTGCACCATGGTGGCGGCGAACTCGAAATAGGCCTCGCCCTGGGGATGCTTGCAGGACAGATCGCGCACACGCGGCAGCGGGCGGACATCGGCGACCTCCAGCGCCAAGGCCTTGGCCTCGGCCAGCAGCGTCTCGGCCGAAGCAGACATCTTGCTGAACAGCTTCTGGCCAGGCAGCATGGCCAGCATTTCGCTCATCACGGTCTCGCCGCTGACAATCATATTGAGTGCGGCTTCCACACCCAGTACGCGCGGCAGGCGCTGGGTGCCGCCGGCGCCTGGCAGAAGGCCCAGCTTGACCTCGGGCAGCGCCACGGCCGTGCCGGGAGCCGCAATGCGGTAATGGCAGCCCAGCGCCAACTCCAGCCCGCCCCCCATGCAGACGCTGTGGATCGCGGCGATCACAGGCTTGGTCGACAGGTCCAGTTGCTGGATGACCGAAATCAGATGCGGCTCGCGGTAGGCATCTTCCTGGCCGAACTCGGTGATATCGGCTCCGCCCGAGAAGGCCTTACCGGCGCCAGTAATGACGATGGCCTTGACGGCGTCATCCGCCAGAGCCTGGCGCAAACCCTCAACCACACCTCGTCTGGTGGCCAGACCCAGGCCGTTGACCGGCGGGTTGTTCAAGGTAATGACGGCGATGGCTCCGTCCACTTTGTATTCAGCAGTCATGCTGTTGTCCCCTGTTCAATAAATAGAAAAGAACGGTCGTGCGTTTTTTATTTTCCGAATTTTGCTGCGTTGCGCAACTGATGCTTGTCCTGAGCGAGACAGCTCACAGAATGAGCGCACCTCATGTCAGAGACAGCAAGCAAGGGCCTGGGCGGCCCCACCGCCGCGCAGCAAGGATGTTGTCCCCCTCCCGCAAAGCGAGAGAGGGGGAAGCGGCAAAGCCGCTCAAGAGGTATGCCAGCTCAAACCTCCAGCCACTCCTTGCGAACCTTTTCGTTCGCTCTGAGGGTTTCGGGAGTTCCGTCAAAAACAATATGCCCATGGCCCATGACAAGCGCCCGGTCCGAGATATTCATGGCGATGGTCAGCTTTTGCTCGATCAGCAGCACGGACACGCCACGATCCTTGATCTTCTTGAGGTATTCACCCACCAGCTCCACGATCTTGGGTGCCAGCCCTTCCGTGGGTTCGTCGATGATGATGAGATCCGGGTCACCCATCAGCGTGCGGCAGAGCGTGAGCATCTGCTGCTCGCCGCCCGACATCACGCCGGCCTCGGTGTGCTGACGCTCCTTGAGGCGGGGAAACATGGCATACATGTCGTCAAAACCCCAGCGACTGCCTTTGCCCTTGCCTTTCTGGCCCAGCATCAGGTTCTGATGCACGGTCAAATTGGGGAAGACATCGCGGCTTTCGGGCACATAGCCGATACCCAGGTGGGCCACCTCGTAGGCTTTCTTGCCATGCAGGTTCTTGCCTTTCCAGTCCAGTGCCCCCTCCCAGTGCACCAGTCCCATGATGGCCTTGGCTGTGGTGGAGCGGCCCGAGCCGTTGCGCCCCAGCAAGGCCACGATCTCGCCGGCATGGACCTCGAAGTCCACGCCATGCAGCACATGGCTTTTGCCGTAGTAGGCATGCAAATCGTTGATCTTCAGCATCTCAATGCGCTCCTGCTTGTTGGTCTGCGACGGAAGATCCCAGATATGCTTCTTGCACTCTGGCGTTGGCACGCACGGCTTCGGGCGTGTCATAGGCGATGACCTCGCCATAGACCACCACGGCAATCTTGTCCGCCAGCCCGAAGACCACGCCCATGTCGTGCTCCACGGTCAGCAGCGTCTTGCCTTCGGTGACTTTCTTGATCAGCTGTATGAAATGTGCGGTTTCGCTGTTGCTCATGCCTGCCGTGGGTTCGTCCAGCAAGATGACGCTGGCACCGCCGCCGATGGTGATACCGATCTCCAGAGCGCGCTGCTCGGCATAGGTCAGGTTCACCGCGAGCGTGTCGCGCTTGCGGTGCAGGCCGATCATCTCCATCAGCTCGTTGGCACGTTCGTTGGCGTCGTGCAAATTGGAGAGAAAACGCCAGAAGCTGTAGCGGTAGCCCAGGCTCCAGAGCACGCTGCAGCGCAGGTTTTCAAACACCGAAAGCTTGGGAAAGATATTCGTGATCTGAAAGCTGCGCGACAGCCCCATGCGATTGATCTCGAAAGGCTTTTTGCCGTCAATGCGCTGGCCGTGCAGCAGCACCTCGCCACTGCTGGGCTCGAAGCGGCCGCTGATCAGATTGAACAACGTGCTCTTGCCCGCACCGTTGGGGCCGATGATGGCGACGCGCTCGCCCGCATTGACCGCCAGATTGGCGCCGCGAATGATTTCTGTCTTGCCGAAGCTTTTGCGCAGATCGCGCAGCTCCAGCGCATGAGCAGACTGCTGCACAGCTTGCGCAGCCGGTTGATGGATGGCGATGCTGGACATGGTTCAGCCCTCCCCTTTCTTGATGCTTTCTTCGATCGCTTCCTGTATGCGGCCCCAGCGACGGGCCGTCAGTCGGCGCACGCCCTCCAGCAGGCCCAGGCCCACCACGAACACCACAATTGCCACTGTCCAGGTGGCAGCAGCACTGGTGTCCAGCTCGGTTCCCATGAACGGCACCTTGGGCCCCAGAGCCGCATTGAGCTGCATGTGATAGATCATCTCGATCAGCGAGGCGGCACCGATCACCGTCACGATGCCCGCCGCCAGAATGCCCAGATAGGGCATCAGCAGGCGCTTGAAATGCCCGAACTTGGCCACACGCAGATTCATCATGATCAAGCTGGCCACACCGCCAGGGGCATACATGACCATGAGCAGGAACACCAGGCCCAGATACAGCAGCCAGGCCTTGGTCAGCTCAGACAGCAGCACCGATGCCAGCACCAGCAGCACGGCACCGATGATGGGGCCGAAGAAGAAGGTGGCACCGCCCAGGAAGGTGAACAGCAGATAGCCTCCCGAGCGCACCACGCTGACGCTATCCATGGCCGTGATGATCTCGAAATTGATGGCCGTCAACCCGCCACCAATGCCGGCAAAAAAGCCTGCAATGATGAAAGCGAAGTAGCGCACGCGCTGGGTGTTGTAGCCCACGAACTCGACACGCTCGGGGTTGTCGCGCACGGCGTTCAGCATGCGTCCCAGCGGCGTGCCAGTGAAGGCAAACATGGCAGCCGTGCAGACAAAGCAATACACGGCAATCAGGTAGTACACCTGCAGGCCCGAGCCGAAATCCAGCCCGAAGAACTTGCTGTAGACCCGGTCCGTGGTGATGCCGCCCTCGCCGCCGAAGAACTCGGGAAACATCAGCGCCATGGATGCCACCAGCTCACCTAGACCCATGGTGATCATGGCAAAGGTGGTGCCGGATTTCTTGGTCGTCACATAGCCGAAAAGCGCAGCGAAGAACATGCCCGCCAGGCCACCCACAACGGGAATCAGCACCAGCGGAATTGCCATCTCGCCTGCAGCAGCCTTGTTCATGGCATGAATGGCCAGAAACGACCCCAGGCCGGTATAGACCGCATGACCGAAGCTCAGCATGCCGCCCTGCCCCAGCAGGATGTTGTAGGACAGGCAGATGATGATCAGATAGCCGATCTGGCTGAGCATGGTCAGAGCCAGCGAGCTGGTGAAGATCAGCGGTGCCACGATCAGCGCCAGCGCAAACAGGCCCCAGACCAGAATTCGCCCTATGTTCAAGGGCTTGAAGCGGTAATGTCCCTGGGACCGAGCTTTGTCGGCAGCAGAAGAATTCATGGATGTTTTTGCAATCGAAGACATGGCTCAATCCCCTCTGGTACCCAGCAAGCCCTTGGGGCGGAAGATCAGAATCAGCACCAGGAACAGGTAAGGCAGGATCGGCGCGACCTGCGACAGCGTCAGCCGCAGCACGGGCCAGCCGAAGGTGGACTCATTGACCTGATGGCCCATGGAGGTAAACAGGCCGGCCAGAGACCAGTCCAGCGCCACGGCAAAGGTCTGCACCACACCGATCAGCAGCGAGGCCACGAAAGCCCCGGCCAGCGAACCCATGCCGCCGACCACCACCACCACGAAAATGATGGAGCCCACGGAGGCCGCCATGGCTGGCTCGGTCACATAGGTGTTGCCGCCGATCACGCCGGCCAGGCCGGCCAGCGCGCAGCCACCGCCAAACACCAGCATGAAGACACGCGGCACGTTGTGGCCCAGCGCCTCCACCATTTCGGGGTTCTTGAGCGCGGCCTGAATCACCAGGCCGATGCGTGTGCGCGTCAGCAGCAGCCAGACGGCCACCAGCATCAGCAGCGCCACCAGCATCACAAAGGAGCGCGACTTGGGGAACTGTGTGCCATACAAGGTAAACAGCGGCCCCTGCAGCGCCGACGGCAGCGCATAAGGCACAGTGCCCCGCCCCCATACCAGCTGCACCACCTCGAGAATCAGATAGGACAGGCCAAAAGTCACCAGCAACTCGGGCACATGGCCATATTTGTGCACGCGGCGCAGGCTGTAGCGCTCGAACAGCGCCCCCAGCACGCCCACCAGCACGGGGCAGAGAAAGAGCGCGGGCCAGAACCCGATGATGCCGCTGAGCGTGTATGCGAAGTACGCACCCAGCATGTAGAAACTGGTGTGAGCGAAATTCAGCACGCCCATCATGCTGAAGATCAGCGTCAGGCCTGAGCTGAGCATGAAGAGCAGCAGCCCGTAGCTCACACCGTTGAGCATCGATATGGTGAAAAATTCAGGCGTCATCGACTTGCCTTGTTCTCATGAGCAAAAAGACTGCTGCAGCACTGCACCTGTTATGCGTTCTTGTGGGTACGGATGCTGCAGCACGAGGGAGAGTGAGCCTGACTCAGGACGGACGCTTCATCTGGCAACTGGTGGGCGTGCTGGCCACATAGGGCTCGTAGTACTTCACGGGGGCGAAGGTGTAACCTGTGTTTTCCGCGTCATAGGGGAACTTGCCGCCAGCCTTCTGCCACTTGGAGATATACAGGCCTTGCTGCAACTGGTGGTCGCTCTTGCGCATCTCGACATCGCCGTTGAAGCTTTTCAGCTTCATGCCCTCGAGTGCCGCCGCAACCTTGACCGGGTCGGTGGAGCCTGTCTTGACAAAAGCTGCATCCAGCAAGGCGAATACATGGTAGATGGAGCTTTGCGTCAGGTCATCGTTGAACTTCTTCTTGAAGCTTTCCATGCTCGCCTGAATCGGCGCACCCATGTTGTAGTGCCCATAAGTCACGGTATAGACCTTGCCCTCGGACGCTGCGCCCATGGCGGTGGGCCCCCCAGGACCGAAGGCATAGTAGGTATAGAACTTGACATTGTTCATCCCCGCATCATTGGCAGCCTTGAGCAGCAGCGACAGATCCGCTCCCCAGTTGCCGGTGATCACCGTATCGGCCCCAGACTGCTTGATCTTGGCCACATAGGGCGCAAAGTCGCGCACCTGGGCCAGAGGAGAGAAGTCATCACCCACGATCTGCACATCGGGGCGCTTTTTCTTGAGCAGGTCCTTGGCGTATTTGGACACCTGCTGGCCATGGCCGTAGTTCTGGTTGATCAGATAGACCTTCTTGACCTCGGCATCGTCCTTCATGAATGTGGTCAATGCCTCCATCTTCATGGAGGTATCGGCATCGAGACGGAAATGCCAGTAGCTGCACTTGCTGTTGGTGAGATCGGGATCCACCGCAGCGTAGTTCAGATAGAGCAGCTCCTTGCCCTTGTTGCGATTGTTGTGCTTTTCCAGCGCATCCATGATGGCCAGCGCCGGTCCCGAGCCATTGCCCTGAGTCACATAGCGCACGCCCTGATCCATGGCCGAGCGCAGCGCGGCCGTGGTCTCCTGCGGGCTGAGCTTGTTGTCCAGCGCCACGACCTCGAACTTCACGCCCGAGGCATTTTTCTTGTTGAACTCTTCCGCCAGCAGCTGAAAAGTCTTGAGCTGATTCGTTCCCACGGCAGCCATCAGACCCGACAAGGGATCAATCCAGGCGACCTTGACGGTTTCACCCTTCTGAGCCCATGCACCACCTGCACTCACAGCCATAGCCGAGAGGGCCACCGCACGCATAACCCATTTCATACTTGTCTCCTTTCATTGTTTTTGCTAGCGACTGCCGCCAATCTACCGGTCGGTAGACTTTTTCCCGCTGGGGAAAGCCTTAGTAACTATCACGCATGCGACTTCCAAGGCCGATTCGCGGCAGTTGGCGACACTTGTGCGACAGCTGCTCGCACTTGCAGGCGAATGAAACCCGGGAATAAAAAAGGACGCCACCAGGGCGCCCCGAATATCGATCCAGCCTCCCCCGCTCAGGAGGGGCGTTTCATCTGGCAACTGGTGGGGGTGCTGGCCACATAGGGCTCGAAGTACTTCACGGGCGCAAAGGTATAACCCGTGTTCTCCGAGTCCATGGGGTATTTGCCGCCGGCCTTCTCCCATCGCGCGATGTACAGGCCCTGCTGCAGCTGGTGATCGGTCTTGCGCATCTCGACCTCGCCGTTGTAGTTCTGAAACTTCATGCCCTCCATGGTCGCGGCGACCTTGACCGGGTCGGTGGTCTTGGCTTTTGCAAAAGCCTGGTCGAGCATGTTCAGCCCCGTGTACACGGTACCGGTGTACATATCCTCGTTGACCTTGGCCTTGAAGCCCTTGACGATCTTGTCCATGGCGCCGGGCATGTTCAGGTGGCCGTAGCCCACCATATAGACCTTGCCTGCCGCCGCCGCCCCCATGGCCGTGGGCGCGCCCGTGGCAATGGCGTAATAGGTGTAGAACTTGACGTTGTTCAGGCCAGCATCATTGGCGGCCTTGATGAGCAGCGCCAGGTCCGAGCCCCAGTTGCCGGTGATCACCGTATCGGCGCCCGACTGCTTGATCTTGGCCACATAGGGTGCAAAGTCGCGCACCTGGGCCAGAGGAGAGAAGTCGTCACCCACGATTTCCACATCGGGGCGCTTGCGCTTGAGCATCTCCTTGGCAAACTTGGACACCTGCTGGCCATGCGAGTAGTTCTGGTTGATCAGATAGACCTTCTTGACCTCTGGCACGTCCTTCATATACGTGGTCAAGGCCTCCATCTTCATGGAGGTATCGGCATCGAGGCGGAAATGCCAGTAGCTGCACTTGCTGTTGGTCAGGTCCGGGTCCACCGCCGCATAGTTGAGGAACACGACCTCCTTGCCCTTGTTGCGCGCATTGTGCTTTTCCAGCGCATCCATGATGGCCAGCGCCGGGCCCGAGCCATTGCCCTGGAACACATAGCGCACGCCCTGATCCATGGCCGAGCGCAGCGCGGCCGTGGTCTCCTGCGGGCTGAGCTTGTTGTCGATGCCGATGATTTCGAACTTCACCCCCGAAGCACTGCTCTTGTTGATTTCCTCGGCCACGTACTGCAGGCTTTTGAGCTGATTGGATCCCAGCGCTGCCATCAGGCCCGAGAGCGGGTCAATCCAGGCGACCTTGACGGTCTCACCCTTCTGCGCCATCGCACTCCCCGCGCACGCCAGGATCACCGATGCTGTCAAAGCCTTGATTGCAAACTTCATAGAGCGTCTCCGTTGGTGGTTATGAGCGACGCCCAGACTAAAGGGCAAGCCAGCGCCTGCGGCTTGGGGGTTGCCCTAGCGCATATCACTTTGGCGACTGCAGGGTTTACCTCAGGCCGAAGCTCCCAAAACAATAGCTGCTGGCGCCCGCCTATAAAAATGCAGAGACTTATCTGATTCAGCGGCCTAGAGCGGCAACTGGCTTTCCGTCAGCGGCAGGCCGCTGGCGCTGGTCAGCACCTGCGGTTCCGGCAATTCCCTGTCCTCCAGATGCGGTCCTATATCGCGCATCAACTCGTCGAAACTCAGCCTGCCGGCCTTGACCCTGGCCAGCAGTTCGACCACTCCGGGCAATTGATCAAAGCGTGCTCCTGCAATCAGCGCCAGACACAGATAGTTGAGCAGGTCGCGCGTACCAGCAAGCCCATGGCGGCGCGCAAACTCCAGTTGCTGACGCGCAAACCAATGCATTGCCAGCGGCGGCAATCTGTCGCGCAGATGGACCTGGTTCAGATTCAGGTAATAGATCAGCAAATCGGGCACATTGCCCTTTACCAACGCATCGACCTGAGCGGTGCTGAATTGAAACGGCAGGGGCGCCGCAGGCCCGGCAAAATCAGCCACCGCATATTCATGCAACCGGCCCGATCGACTCCAGCACCACCAGCGTGCAACCGGACCCAGCAAGGCCAGGCACTGGGCAGGGCGCAGCACGGGTTCGATGGCGGTTTGCATGTCCGGATCGCTTTGCCCGAGCAAGGCCGCCAGCACGGCGGGGTCCCACAAGGCAAGATAGCTGCCGTCGCCGCCAGGCAGTCTTGGATCCATGGCCAGGCGCAGATGGGCCAGCAGCACCGGCATCTCGCACTCGCTCGCCAGCAAGCTGGCGCAAGGGCTGGCCTGCACCACATCGAGCACGGCGTCGAGAAAATTCTGCTGCGGCATTTTCAAGGCCTGAGCAGTGCTGCCAAGGTGTACCAACCAGGGGCTGAGCTTGCCCTCCTTGCTCGCGCGTGTGAACGCAAACAAGGCCTCGGCACCGCTTTGCGGCACCTGCGCCAACAAGTCACTGTTCTGCGCCGCATCCAGCAACAGATACAGCTGCAAGGGCTTGCCTGTTGGCTTACCAGTCGAGACGAGCTGCGACCAGCGCAGAGGCCAGCTCTTGCGTGCAGGTCTTGTTTGCGGCCAGAGCGGCCCGGCGCTCATGGCAACTCCTTGTTCACAAAGGCTGAGCGCTGCTGCGCCCGACGTGCCAGGCACTCCAGACACACATTGCGCGGTGCAGCCTGGGCGACAGCCTCTGGCCCGCAGGCTGCTGCAGGAAGACTCCATGTACCCAGTCCGCCTAGCAAGGCGGCTCCGAGAAGCTGGCGTCGCGGCAAGTCGTGGGCACGACCACCATCCGATATCAAGAGTGACGAGCAGTCGCAAAAACCGGGAGCTGAAGGCATGGATGTCAAGCAATGGCGCCAGAAAAGGCACAGGCAAAAAAGCCATCATCTCACGATGATGGCTTTGCTCCGGCCGGGCCGGCTGCATTCAGGCTGCCGAGGGCAGTTGGTAGTCCTTGAGTTCCTCGCGCAGACGGGTCTTGAGCATCTTGCCTGTGGCACCGATCGGAATGGCCTCCACAAACACCACATCATCGGGAATCTGCCACTTGGCCGTCTTGCCCTCGTAGAACTTCAGCAGCTCCTCACGCGTGATTTCCGCACCGGGCTTCTTGACCACGGCCACGATGGGGCGCTCGTCCCACTTGGGATGCGGCATGCCTATGCAGGCAGCCATGGCCACGGCCGGGTTGGCCATGGCGATGTTTTCAATATCGATGGAGCTGATCCATTCGCCGCCGGACTTGATCACATCCTTGCTGCGGTCGGTGATCTGCATATAGCCGTCGGGATCTATCGTCGCCACATCCCCCGTCGGGAACCAACCGTGGCCGTCGGCCCCGCGCACCAAGGGGTTGCCGCTGCCTTTGTAATAGCTGTCGATGATCCAGGGGCCGCGCACCAGCAGGTCGCCATAGCTCTTGCCATCCCAGGGCTGTTCGTCACCGGCGTCGTTGACGATCTTCATCTCCACACCATAGATCGCGCGCCCCTGCTTCTGCCGGATCTTCATCTGCTCTTCCTTGGGCAGTTCCAGATGCTTGTTCTTGAGCGTGCACAGCGTGCCCAGCGGGCTCATCTCCGTCATGCCCCATGCGTGCAGCACCTCCACGCCGTAGTCGTCCTGGAAGGCGGTGATCATGGCTGGCGGGCAGGCGGAGCCGCCGATCACCGTGCGATTGAGCTTGGAAAAACGCAGGCCGCCCGGCTTCATATAGCCGAGCAGCATCTGCCAGACGGTGGGCACGCCAGCAGCAAAGGTCACGCCCTCCGACTCGATCAGCTCGTAGACCGACTTCCCATCGAGCGCCGGGCCCGGAAAGACCATCTTGCAGCCCGTGAGCGCCGCCGAATATGGCAGGCCCCAGGCATTGACGTGGAACATGGGGACCACGGGCAGCACCGAATCACGGGCCGACAAGCACATCACATCGGGCAGCGCGGCAGCATAGGCGTGCAGCGTGCTGGAGCGGTGGCTGTAGAGCACGGCCTTGGGGTTGCCCGTGGTGCCGCTGGTGTAGCACATGCTGGATGCGGTGTTCTCGTCGAACTGCGGCCAGCGGTATTGATCGGACTGGCCCGCAATCCAGCTCTCGTAGCTGACGAGGCCTGGAATGCCGCTGTCTGCCGGCAGCCGGTCTGTATCGCAGAGCACCACCCATTGCTGCACCTGCGGGCATTTGGCATGCACGGCCTGGATGATGGGCAAAAAGGTCAGGTCAAAGCACAGCACCTTGTCTTCGGCGTGATTGACGATCCATGCGACCTGCTCGGGATGCAGGCGCGGGTTGATGGTGTGCAGCACCCGGCCCGAGCCGCTGACGCCAAAATACATCTCCATGTGGCGATAGCCATTCCAGGCCAGGCTGGCCACGCGCTCGCCCTGCACCAGGCCCATGGCATCGAGCTTGTTGGCAAGCTGACGCGAGCGCGCCGCCAGATCCTTGTAGGTATAGCGGTGGATATCGCCTTCCACACGGCGGGAGACTATCTCTCCATCGGCATGGTTGCGCGCGGCAAACTCGATCAGGGAAGAAATCAACAGCGGCTGGCTTTGCATCAGACCCAACATTGGCAGTCTCCTGGATATCGTTGTGATGATCGGGAAGCATCCTAGCGCGGGCTTCCAGGCCGTCATCTGAGGACTGTCACCAATGCGTAACCTTGGCGACCTTTGTCTGCATCCTCCCTCTGAACGATGTGCGCGCACTCAGGGAAAAACCTAGGCTGCTCTCCAACGGAAACCGGCTCAACAACCCTGCAAACCCTGTCCTTGATGCTGCTCAAGCACAATGATTGCATGAGCGAATCCCCTGCCCCGCAATGGCGCAAGCCCGGCCGCTTCGAAGCTCTGGGCCCGGCTTTTTTCACCTATCTCCAACCCACGCCCGTGCCAGAGCCGCACTGGATTGCAGCCAGCGTCAGCACGGCCCGCTGGATGGGTCTGAACACCGAGTGGCTGCACAGCGCCGAAGCGCTGCAAATCCTCAGCGGCAATGCCGTCTCCGGCCATGGCAACGGCGGCAGCAAGCCGCTGGCCACTGTCTATAGCGGTCACCAGTTCGGCGTCTGGGCCGGCCAGCTTGGCGACGGCCGTGCCATCCTGTTGGGCGAGACTGAGCAGGGCTTTGAAGTCCAGCTCAAGGGCGCTGGCCGCACCCCCTATTCACGCATGGGCGACGGCCGGGCCGTGCTGCGCTCGTCGATTCGCGAATTTCTCTGCAGCGAAGCCATGGCAGCCCTGGGCATTCCCACCACGCGAGCGCTGGCGCTGACGGGCTCGCCCTTGCCCGTGGCGCGCGAGACCATGGAAACTGCCGCCGTCGTGACCCGTGTGGCCGAGAGCTTCATCCGCTTCGGCCATTTCGAGCATTTCGCCGCGCGCGACATGCAGACCGAACTTAAAGCCCTGGCCGATCTGGTCATAGACCAGCATTACCCGGAATGCCGCACGGCCGTTGCACTGAACGGCAATCCCTACGCCAATTTTCTGCAGGCCGTAAGCGAGCGCACTGCCCGACTGATGGCCCAGTGGCAAGGCGTGGGCTTTTGCCATGGTGTGATGAATACCGACAATATGAGCATTCTGGGCCTGACCATCGACTACGGCCCCTTCCAGTTTCTCGACGCCTTCGACCCAGGCCATATCTGCAACCACAGCGACAGCCAGGGCCGCTATGCCTTTAACCGCCAGCCCCAGGTGGCCTACTGGAATCTGTATTGCCTGGGCCAGGCCCTGCTGCCGCTGATTGGCAACGAAGAGCTGACGATCTCCGCTCTGGAGTCGTACAAGACCGTCTTTCCCGCCGCCTATGCGCGCCAGATGCTGTCCAAACTGGGCCTGCCCGAAAACGAGGCCGGCACGCCTGCCACCGAAGGCCGCTTTGCACTACTGGTCAACCCGCTGCTGCAGATCCTGGCCGACAACAAGGTGGACTACACCATCTTTTTCAGCCGCCTGACCGATGCTGTTGCACAAAGGCAGGAAACGAAAATCGACTTTGAGCCACTGCGTGACATCATTCTGGATCGCGCCAGCTTTGATGCCTGGTCACTCACTTATTCAGAGCAGCTAGCGCAAGTGGACAAAGCACAGACCGTCGATTTGATGCAAAAATCCAATCCGCGCTTTGTGCTGCGCAACCATCTGGGCGAGACCGTGATTCGTGCCGCCCAGGCCGGTGACTTCGCCCCGGTGCAGCAGATGCTGGCCGTGTTGCAGACGCCTTATGACTCGCACCCGGACCACAACGACTGGGCCGGCTTCCCGCCCGACTGGGCTTCCTCGATTGAAATCAGCTGTTCATCATGAGCTTTCCTGTCCAGAAATCCGACCAAGAATGGCAAGCCCTGTTGCAGGACAAGGGTGCCGAAGCTGCGGCCTTCCAGGTCACACGCCACGCAGCCACCGAGCGACCTTTCACCGGCAAATACGAGCAGTTCTGGGCCGATGGCAGCTACCACTGCATCTGCTGCGGCAACAAGCTGTTCGACTCCCATACCAAGTTTGACGCCGGCTGCGGCTGGCCCAGCTTTGACCAGGCCCTACCCGGTGCCATCACCAATATCGTGGACCGCAGCCATGGCATGGTGCGCACCGAGACGGTGTGCAGCAACTGCGGAGCCCATCTGGGCCATGTCTTTCCCGACGGTCCCACTGACACAGGCCTGCGCTACTGCATGAACTCGGCCTCGCTGGATTTCCAGAACGAGCCCCCAAAATAAGAGCTGGCAAGGCTTGAGCAGCAAGGGCTATGCTTCCAATCGGGCTTTCTGCGCTGGCGTTGCGTATCAGCTTTGATAGCTGATTCCGTCCAGCGTACAAGGCTTTGCTCACGGTATGAGCTGGGCTTTGGTGCATGATGCGGCTTTGCTCGCAGCGCCGGGAACCTTGCCGGTGCTACGCAGTCTGAATTTCAGAACGACTACCATTTCGCGCATGAAGCTGCTGATTGATTTCTTCCCCATCATCCTGTTTTTCGTGGCCTTCAAGGTCTGGGGCATATACACCGCCACAGCCGTGGCCATTGCCGCCACTGTGGCGCAGATCGCCTATCTGCGCTTCAAGACCGGCAAGATCGAGCCCATGCAGTGGATGAGCCTCGGCGTCATCGTGCTGTTTGGCGGCGCCACTTTGCTGGCCCATGACGACAACTTCATCAAATGGAAGCCCACGGTGCTTTACTGGCTCATGGGCGGCGCACTGCTGATCGGTCAGCTGGTTTTCAAAAAGAACCTGCTGCGCTCCGTCATGGGCGCGCAGCTGCAACTGCCCGACGCCATCTGGCTCAAACTCAACTGGGCCTGGACTGCTTTCTTCGCCGCCATGGGCGGACTCAACATCTGGGTAGCCTATAACTTCGACACCGATACCTGGGTCAACTTCAAGCTGTTTGGCGGCATGGGACTGATGGTGGTGTTTGTGATTGCGCAAGCCATCTACATGAGCCGCTACCTGCCCCAGGACGGCGTGCCCAGCGCGGCCGAAGCCAAGGACAAGCAGCCATGAGCGTAACCATCAGTGCCCAGGCCATGGACGCCGCCCTGCGCCAGCGTCTGGCCCCGACCCGACTCGAAGTCATCGACGAGAGCTATCAGCATGCCGGTCATGCCGGCGCCAACGACAGCGGTGTGGGCACGCATTTTCGCGTGCGCATCGCCGGCCCTGCCTTTGATGGAAAAACCCGCGTGGCACGCCACCGCCTTGTGTATGATGCACTGCAAGACTTCATTGACCAGGGTGTTCATGCCATCGCCATTGAAGTACTTTGAGAACGCACTGTTCTGACCACAGGCTCCTTGACGGGAGCCTGTTGCGTATGGACTGAACTTCACTCACTTTTCTCAATCACAACTCGAATGAGCATGAAACAAAAGCAACTGGCCCGCATCGTGGCCGCCGCTGTTCTGGGCGCAGCCGCCCTGTCCGCCTCGGCCCAGAATGTGGCCATCGTCAATGGCAAGGCCGTTCCCATGGCCCGCGTCAATGCCTTGAAGACCCAGATCGAAGCCAGCGGCCAGCCCGTTGTGCCCGAGATGGAAAAGATGATCAAGGATGAAGTCATCGCGCGTGAAATCTTCATGCAGGAAGCCAACCGCCGCGGCCTGGCCGGCTCCGAAGCCTACAAGCAGCAGATGGAAATGGCACGCCAGACCGTGCTGATCCGCGCGCTGTTTGACGACTTCCGCAAGAAGAACCCCGTGACCGATGCCGAAGCCAAGGCCGAGTACGACAAATTCGTCGCTGCCAATGGCGGCAAGGAATACAAGGCCAGCCACATCCTGGTGGAATCCGAAGACCGCGCCAAGGCCATCATTGCCGAGGTGAAGGCCGGCAAGAAGTTTGAAGACATCGCCAAGAAGGAATCCAAGGATCCCGGATCGGGTGCCCGTGGCGGTGATCTGGACTGGGCCAACCCCAACAATTACGTACCCGAGTTCACCGAAGCCCTGATCAAGCTCAAGAAGGGCGAGATGACCGACGCGCCCGTCAAGAGCCAGTTCGGCTGGCACATCATCCGCATGGATGACGAGCGTCAGGCCGAAATGCCCAAGTTCGAAGATGTCAAACCCCAGATCACGCAACAGCTGCAGCAGCAAAAAGAGCAGCAGTTCCAAGATCAGCTGCGCAAAAGCGCAAAAATCCAGTAACATGATCTAACGTCAGTACCCAAAAGTACTGGCCAGACCATCACCCAAGCCCGCGTCATGCGGGCTTTTTTTGTCTCACTGCGGCGGATCTGCTATATATTTAGAAGCATCCTGCCCAGACTTGGCATCATCCGGCTGCGTTTCCCCATGCTTTCGCGGGCGGCAATCCAGGGGCTTGCCTGCGATGCCAGAGGCTTTGTCCGCCCCCTCTTTTGCAGCTTGCGTATTGCCATGCACCTCAGCAGTCAAGGGGCATAGCGGCAATTGCGCGCTTGACCTGGAGATCTGCGGCGCCATGGCCTCCGCCGCGGCAGCAGGTTCTGTGGTCTCATCGCTGCGGGATGGCGCTTTGGCAGCCGGCTTTGCGGAGCGCGCCAGGCTAGCAGAGGCTGCAGCACCCGGGGCCGGAGCAGCCTCTGGCCGCAGCACAGGGGCTGATGCAGCTATAGATGCTTCCATATCCATAGCTTCTGGTTTTTTCTCTGCCTGGATTCGAGTCTTTTTTTCCGTGGATTTCTGCGCCAGCGCCGCCGCGCCCGGAGCCGATTCCACCAGGGCGGCGCGATCCGCCCCCTCAACTGCCGGAGCCGGCTGCGATTGAGCTGGCTGGGCCACTGCTTCGGCCCTGGAATCTCGCTCGCCCTCCTTGTCCGGCCCACTCCACCAGGCGGCGTGCTGCAGCATCAGCCAGCCCACCAGTCCGACGGCCGCCAGTCCGCCCAGCGCATGACGCAGCCAGAAGCGGTCATTGGCGGCAGGCTTGTCCATAGGCTCCGTGGGCGCCTGCCTCACAGCTGCCGCGCACTGACGTGCGCGCTTGAGGATGGCTGCGCTGCTTTGCGCACTGGGGCCACGATCCTCTGCCACGGCCTCGTGGTAGAGCTCGCGCAGCGCATCGGGCTTGTCGTCGCCAGACGGGTTTTCGGGGTGCATATTCATGCCAGTTCCTCCAGCGCGGCGCGCAGTTTGGCACGCGCATAGCGCAAGCGGCTCTTGGCCGTTTCCTCGGCAACGCCGGTGGCCTGGGCAATTTCGGCCAGCGTCAGATCAGCCTCGACCTGCAGCAGAAAGCACTCGCGCTGCTCGGCCGGGAGCCGGGCAAGCGCTGCCAGGATGGCCTGGGCCATGAGTTGACGATCGAGCTGCTGCTCGGGCTCGAAGCCCGAGGCCGCAAACAGGCTTTCGGCCAGCCGCATGGACTCTTGCGTGTCTGCCGACAGGCTGATGCCCGGCCGCTGCCTGCGCCAGTGATCGACCAGGCGGTTGTGCGCCATGGTGAACAGCCAGGTCGTGAACCTGCTGCGCACCTCATAGCGGCAGGCGCAGTCCACCACGGCAAGCCAGAGGTCTTGCGCCAGATCATCGGCCAGCGCCGCATCGCCCGTGTTGCGATAGAAATAGCGCCATATGCGCAGGCTGTGCCGGGCATAAAGCGTCTCGAACGCCGTGGCCTGCCCTGAGGCATAGCTGCGCATCAGGGCTTCATCGGCAAGTTGGGCTTGGGCAAGCGGCGGTGCAAGCATGCCCGCGATTATGCAAACTCCGCAGCCCACTTTGCTCAGTTGCGCGGCGGGTCCGGGACAAAACCATTGTCGCCAGGAAAGGGATTGGGCACGCGCGGCTGCGGCGGCCGTGGACGAGGCTCGCGAATCACGCCTCTGGCGACCAGATTGGCATAGCTGTCGTAACGAATGCGCACCATCTGCCGGGGCTGCTCGGTGTCGGCCTCGAATTCCACCTGGGTGACTTGCGAGCGCTCCACCGCGCCATGGCCCGTGCCCAGCGAGGGGGCCGGCGAGGGGGCCGGCGAGGGGGCCGGCGAGGGGGCCGGCGAGGGGGCCGGCGAGGCCGATGGTGCCCGGCGCTCGGCGCTGCGGCTCTTGCTGGCGGCCTGCGGCACGGCGACATCCGCCGCTGCAGATTCAGCCGACGAGGCACTGGCCTGCGCTTGCGGCTCATGGAGCGGCCCCTGGTAGGCAGCAGGCTCGGGCAGCTTTTCACGGTACAGCGCGACCCCGATCACGCCCACATCCTGCGGCCTGCCGGTTCTGGCGGCATAGGACATATCGCTTTCGGAAAAATAGAACGCGGCCACGTTGTCATTGCTCTTGCGCCAGCCCCGCACGTCATAGCTGTCGCCCGCATCCAGCACATAGCCGCCTTCGGCGCGAGAGCTCGCCGTGCGGCCATTGATGGCATTGACCCCGTCGACGCTGATGACGCCCATGATGCGGCGGCTCTCGAGGTTGCGGATGCGCACCGCATAGTTGGCACCGGGGCGGCCCACCACCCACAGCTCTCCCTCGTGACTGTACTGGGGCAGTACCCGGCCCGTGGCACGTTCGATGATGCTGACCTGGGCCAGCTTGTGGTTGCCGCGCGTCCAGGCCGAGGCCGGCGCGGCGGCCACCATCGCGACAGCGCAGAGCAGCGAAGCGCGCAGCAAACGGCCGCGCGACAGCAAGAAACCTGGAACCGGGGGTTCGATATGGACAGACAACATGGACAAGGCCTCCTCAAGGTACAGCCACAGCGGCGTGAAACAAACTTGTCGGAGGCTGAAACGCAGCAGCGGACGCAACGGGGTCAAGACAGGCACTCTGATTTGCAAGCATTTGCAACACAGCTTTGCGCTGCAGTTCTGCCCCCGCCGCTGCATGTCTGGCACAATCGCGCTCGCTGCAGCCCAAGGCAGGCAGCAATGCTGGGGGTGTCCTGACCAAGACCGGTCAGGGCTGAGAGAGTCCCTTTGAACCTGATTGCGCAAGCGGTGTCTTGACCATCGCTTGCCCGAGATCATCCTCGCGCAGGGAAGCTGTCCAAGGTGTCAGACCGCGACTGGCCATGTCTTTGCTGGCTCGCCGCGCAAACCATGCGGCCCCTGCTTCGTTTTTCTGGCGGAGCATTCATGAATTCATCTTCTTCCACATCGGCCAATCGGGCCCTGGCCCCGGTGACGGCTAAGGAGCGCGTCTTTGCCTGGCGCGACCATGCCTCGCTGTGGTTCAGCCTGGGCGTGGGCCTGCTGGTCATGCAGATGGGAGCCTATCTGCTGCCTGCGCTCAGCCCGCTACATGCGCTGATCGCGATCGGCATAGGCTCGCTGATCGGCGCCGGTCTGCTGGGCTGGGTGGGCAAGCTGGGCTGCGACAGCGGCCTGTCCAGTGCAGGGCTGATGCACAGCGTCTACGGCCGCCACTTCGCACGACTGCCTATCATGCTCAACATCATCCAGCTGCTGGGCTGGGGCAGTTTCGAGCTGGTGGTGATGCGCGACGCCACCGTGGCGCTGGGCAAGCAAAGCGGCATCATGGGAGCTGCCTACTGGCCCTGGCTGGCCACTCTGCTCTGGGGTGGCGTGATCCTGCTGCTGATGAGCGGCTCCATGACCACCTTGGTGCGCCGCATCATCTCGCGCGTGGCCTTGCCGCTGGTGATTGCCTCGCTGCTGTGGCTGAGCTGGCAATTCCTCAAAATGGCCGGCGCCACCGGTCTCGGGACCTTGCTGGCCCGCGAAGGTGCAGGCGGCATGAGCATGCTCGGCGCCGTCGATCTGGTGATCGCCATGCCCATCAGCTGGCTGCCGCTGGTGGCCGACTATGCGCGCCACGGCAAAAGCGGCAAGTCCGCGCTGTCGGGTGCCTGGACCGGCTTTGCCCTGGCCAATATCTGGTGCTACTCCCTGGGCGTGCTGGTGGCCCTGACCCTGCCCAGCGAAGACCTGGTCACGGCCCTGCTGCTGGCCCAGGGCGGGCTGATTGCCCTGTCGCTGATTCTGATCGACGAGGTGGACAATGCCTATGGCGATGCCTACTCGGGTGCCATGTCGGCCCACAGCCTGCAACCGGGCTGGAGCATTCGTCGCTGGGGCCTGCTGATCGCGGCCCTGTGCACGGCACTGGCCATGGTGCTGCCCATGCACAGTCTGGAGCCGTTTTTGCTGCTGCTCAGCTCCTGCTTTGTGCCGCTGTTCGGCGTGATGCTGGGTCGCCTGGCCTTTGGCACCGATGCCGTGCAACTGATGCAAAAAGCGCCCGCCATGCGCTGGGATGCCGTGGCCATCTGGGTGCTGGGCATTGCCTTCTATCACCTGCTGCCCTATGTGAGCACGGCCCTGGGCTCGGCCCTGCCCACGCTGGCGCTGACTTTTGTGGTGGCTCTCGCCACACGCCAGCTGCAGCCTCGCTCCGTTGCCGCCTGACTGAAACTCAAAGGCAATAGCATCACACGCGCGGTAGAAAGGCTCTGCAGCCATCTCCTCTGTTCTTACTTGGCGCCCGCCGCCTGCAGCATATGAACCACAGCCTTCTGCCCGCGCTGGCGTGCATGGGCCAGGGCCGTCACCCCATCCTTGTCAGGCAGATTCAGATCCGCCTTCGCGTCGATCAAGGCCCGGATGATGGCCTGATGGCGCGGCCCGCCGTCGCTGAGCACCACGGCTTCCATCAGGCAGGTCCAGCCCAGCCGGTTGACATGGTTCACATTCACGCCGGCGGCGATCAGCGCCTGGGCCGTTTCCAGATGGCCGCGCTCGCAAGCCGGAATCAGGGCCGTGCCGCCATAGCGGTTGGTGCTCTTGAGATCGGCGCCATAGGAAATCGTCATACGCACAATCTCCAGCCGGCCCTGCGCACCGGCCAGCAGATAGGCGCTGTCCTGCATCTGGTTCTGGATATTGGGGCTGGCACCGTGCATCAGCAGCGATCGCGCCACCTCGATATGGTTGGCCGCCGTGGCCAGCAGCAATGGGGTATTGCCCCGGGCGTCCTGCACGTCGACAGGCGCGTTGCCAGCCAGCAGATTGCGCACCGCCACGGCATCGCCCTGCGCGGCAGCGGCCAGCAATTGCTGGCCCAGCATCTGCGGGTCCCCGGCTTTTGGCGCCGCAGCGTCGGCAGGTGTTGCAGCCGCTGCATTCGCCGACGCCCTACTCTGGCAGGCCGTGAGCAGGGTCGCGGCGGCCAGAGCCGTCAATGCAAGCGTCAATCGGGTGGTCAACGAGGCACGCCCATGGGCGCTGGTTGGCTGGTTCATGGCATTCCTTTATGGCTGTCGGGTGTTCAGCCCCTGTCAGCTTTCTACAGGAACTATAGCTAGCCACGCAAGTCCGATGGGGGTTACAGCCTGTTTTCAATCGATAAAAGGAGAATCTGCCCCGTGCCTTGCAACCGCTGGATCCGCACCGCCGCCACTTCAAGCCTGATCGCGCTGGGTGCGCTCACCGCCGGCCTGCTGCCGGCCCTCGCACAAGCCCAGGAATTTGTCAGTATCAAGGGCAAGACCGTGAATGTGCGCGAGCAGCCCAACACCCGCTCCGCAACCCTCTGGGAACTGAGCAAGGGCTATCCGCTGCAAGTCACCCAGCGCAAGGGGCAGTGGCTGCGCGTGAAGGACTACGAGTCCACGCTGGGCTGGGTCCACGCCCCGCTGACCAGCAAGAGCCCGCATATGGTGGTGACGGCGCGCACGGCCAATCTGCGCTCCGGCCCCGGCCAGAAGCACAAGCGCGTGGGCAAGCTGGAGCAGCATGAGGTGCTGCAGACTCTGAAAAAGCAAGGCAGCTGGGCCCAGGTGCAGCGCAGCAACGGCCAGAGCGGCTGGGTGGCCAAGAATCTGGTCTGGGGCTGGTAAGCCCTGCAACACGAACACCCAAAGCAAAGGCCTGCAGCAGCGGGCCTTTTTTGCGGGTGCCGGCAATCAGCCTTCGACGATCAGCTGCGCGCGCGGCGCATAGCCATGATTGAGGGGGCCGTGACCCTGGCCGGTATAGACCTCGGCTCCCGCCTCGATGGCGCCCAGAATATAGCGGCGCGCCTCGGTCACTGCGGCCTCCAGCGCCAGCCCCTGAGCCAGGAAGGAGGCAATCGCCGACGACAGCGTGCAGCCCGTGCCATGGCCGTTATGGGTGACGATGCGCTGCGACTGCAGGCGCAGATAGTCGCCGACCTGCTGGCCTTGCCGGCCCAGCACATCCATGACCAGATCGCCGCTCAGATGCCCGCCCTTGAGCAATACGGCCGGCGCCCCCATGGCCAGCAGATCGGCCACGGCCGCATCCAACGCTCCAATGCCGTCGATGTTGCGACCCAGCAGCAAAGCTGCTTCATCCAGATTGGGGGTAATCACCGTCGCCAGCGGGAACAGCTCCTGGACCAGCGCCTGTGCCGTCTCGGGAACGATCAGGCGGTCACCACTGGTGGCCACCATCACGGGGTCCAGCACCACGTTCCTGATACCGTGGCGACGGATAGCATCCGCCACCACGCTCACCACATCGGGGGTTGCCAGCATGCCGATCTTGACGGCATCGACGCCTATGTCCTGCACAACGGCATCGATCTGGCCGCGCACGGTATCGAGCGGAATGCCGTGAATACCCGTCACACCCAGCGTGTTCTGCACGGTGATGGCCGTGATCGCCGTCATGCCGTAGCAGCCCAGAGCCGCACAGGTCTTGAGGTCGGCCTGGATACCGGCGCCACCGCCGCTGTCCGAGCCGGCTATGGAGAGCACGCGTGCATAGCGCTTTTTTGCGGCGCCGGAGATGGAGGAAGAAGCAATCACTGTCATGGCAAAAATTATCGCCCATGCGCATGGTCAATGCGTGCTGTTTGCGGTTGTGCTGTAATGTCCAACGGACGAAACAGGGGTGTCCCGCAGGCAAGCAGCCTGTGCGGACTGAGAAACACCCTGGGGCTGCGCCAGCCACGGGCTGCGCACCAGAGCACCATCCGTGCCCTGTGCCCCCTGCACCCGATCCAGGTCATGCTGGCGTGGGGAGTTTCACAAGCCGCAAGGCATGCCGCGTTTTGTCCTGCACATGGCCCTGTTCCTGTGTCCGGATGGAAAACGATTTGCACATGTCATTGCTACAAGCTTCTTCAAAGATCGCAATTCTCGGCGGCGGCCTCATGGGCCGTCTGCTGGCTCTGGCCCTGGCCCAGCGCGGTCACGCCATCGACCTCTATGACGCCCATGGCCCGCAAGGCGATGGTGCTGCGGCGCGCGTGGCGGCCGCCATGCTGGCGCCGCTGGCCGAGTCGGCCATTACCGAGCCCGGCGTGGTGCGCATGGGCCAGCATGGGCTCAAGCGCTGGCCCGAGCTGATAGCTCAGCTCGAGCAGCATGTGTTTCTGCAGCAAAACGGCACGCTGATTCTCTGGCACCGCCAGGATCAGGGCGATGCGGCACGCTTTTTCGGCCTGCTGGAGAAAAACCGGCGCATCAACCCCAGCCTGCCGGCCATGCAGGAGAAGACCGGCGCGGCGCTGCAGGACTGCGAGCCCGCGCTGCAGGGACGCTTCAACCAGGCCGTCTATCTGCCCGGCGAAGGCCAGCTCGACAACCGCCAGCTGCTGACGGCGCTGGTCGACAAGCTCAGCGCCCTGGGCGTGCAGCTGCACTGGGACAGCCCGCGCGAGGTCGGCGACTTCCGTCCCGGCGCGGCCGGCCAGCCCGACTTCGTGTTCGACTGCCGCGGCCTGGGTGCCCGCAGCCAGTGGAAGCAACTGCGCGGCATTCGCGGCGAGGTGGTGCGCATTCACGCGCCCGAAGTCACGCTGCAGCGCCCCACACGCCTGATCCATCCACGCTACCCCATCTATATCGCGCCCAAGGAAGATCATCTGTTCGTGATTGGCGCGACCGAGATCGAATCCGACGATATGTCGCCGGCCAGCGTGCGCTCCACGCTGGAGCTGCTGAGCGCGGCCTATACCGTGCACTCGGGCTTTGCCGAAGGCCGGATTGTGGAGATCGCCACCCAGTGCCGCCCCACCCTGCCCGATAATCTGCCCGCCGTGCGCCTGCTGACGCCGCGCGTCATGGAAGTCAACGGCCTCTACCGCCACGGCTTCATGATCTCGCCCGCCATGCTCGACGTGGTGCTGGAGCTGGTGGACCGCAACGACTCGCCGCTGGCGCGCGAGTTCGATGTCGCCGTGCATCGCGGCTGAGCCGCGAGCCCGAACTTTGGCGCACAGCACTTGCACCTCCTGCGCACGCAAGCGCCGCCGTGCAGAGGTTTAACTTAGCACCCGCTTTATTTTCTGTTTCATGCCATGAAGATCACCCTCAATCAGCAAGCCACCGAGCTGCAAGCCCATGCCACCGTGGCCGATGCGCTGGCGCAGATGCAGGCCAAGCCCCCGTTTGCCGTGGCGGTCAACACGGTGTTTGTGCCCAAGACGCAGTACGCCGACCATGCGCTCAACGAGGGCGACAGGATGGAAGTCATCTCTCCCGTCACCGGCGGCTAGAAATGAATCCCCCTGAGTCGCTTCGCGCCTTCCCCCAGGGGACGACACCCTCGCGGCGAGACGGCTCTTGCTCGGTGTCACTGACTTGGCACATGCCTGTTTGAGGCTCACTGGGCTTCACGCGCATTGCGGTACAAAGACAAGAGATATAGATAGATCATGAATACAAAAACCACCGACGACACCCTGGTTCTCTACGGCCAACGTTTTGAAAGCCGCTTGCTGCTGGGCACCTCGCGCTATCCCTCGCCGGCGATTCTCGAAGCGGCTGTGGAGCGCTCCAGGCCCGCCATGGTCACGGCCTCGCTGCGCCGCCAGGGCAGCAATGCGGCCGAGACCGGCGCCAGCTTCTGGGAGCTGCTGCGCAAGCTCAATGTGCCCGTGCTGCCTAACACGGCAGGCTGCATGACCATCCAGGAAGCCGTGACCACGGCCCAGATGGCACGTGAAGTCTTCGACACACCCTGGATCAAGCTGGAGCTGATCGGCGACGACTACACGCTGCAGCCCGACACGCTCAATCTGGTGGAAGCCGCCTCCATCCTCATCAAGGACGGCTTCCAGGTCCTGCCCTACACCACCTACGACCTGGTGCTGTGCCAGAAGCTCGTCGACGTGGGCTGCCAGGCCGTCATGCCCTGGGCCGCACCCATAGGCACCGGCCGCGGCCCCGTCAACCCCTATGCCATGCAGATGCTGCGCGAGCGCCTGAAGGTGCCGCTGATCGTCGATGCCGGCCTGGGCCGTCCCTCCCATGCCTGCACCGTGATGGAGTGGGGTTATGACGCCGTGCTGCTGAACACCGCCGTGGCCCTGTCCGAAGACCCTGTGGCCATGGCCGGCGCATTCTCCGATGCCGTCAATGCCGGTCACGCCGCCTGGCGCGCTGGCGCCATGGCGGAGCAGAACGCCGCCCAGCCCAGCACGCCCGTGCTGGGCACCCCTTTCTGGCATCAGGAATAAAGGCCGGCCCATGGACTCCGCAGAAATCAAGGCCCTGGCGCAAGCCATCATCCACCAGCACAGTGCCAATTTTGGCGCCCAGTTGCACCACGATGCCAACTCGGTCGAGTTGACGCCCCAGCCCGTGCCGCCCGCACTGCGCCAGGAGCCCGCCTATCTGGCCGCGCTTGAAGCCTGCAGCCAACTGGGCTTTATCGCCGTGGATGCGCAGACACTGGCCCAGGCCTGGCAGTGCCAGAGCGAACGCAACAATCATTTCGATGTCACCCACTGGCCCGACGACCCACGCGACTTCGGTCTCGGCAAGGCCGACCCGGCACTGGCTTTTGCCCATTGCCCGAGCGAGCTGGGCCTGTATGGCGTGCTGCCCACGGCCGAATGGGTGGGCCGCATGGCCCGCGCGGGCGTGCCCACGGTGCAGCTGCGCTTCAAATCCGGCGACCAGGCCGCCGTGGCCCGTGAAGTCAAGGCTGCTGTCGAAGCCGTCAAGGGCACGAATGCACGCCTGTTCATCAACGACCACTGGCAGGCTGCGCTGGACGCAGGCGCCTACGGCATCCATGTGGGCCAGGAAGATCTGGACGTGATCGGCCAGCGCGATCTGCAGACCATCCGCAGCTCGGGCACACGCCTGGGCGTCTCCACCCATGGCTACGCCGAAATGGTGCGCGCCCATGCCGTGCAGCCCAGCTATATCGCCCTGGGCGCGGTCTTTCCCACCACGCTCAAGAAGATGGCGACAGCCCCGCAAGGACTGGCGCGGCTGGCGGGCTATGTGCGGCTGATGCAGCAATACCCGCTGGTGGCGATTGGCGGCATTTCCGAGGACCTGTTCCCCGCCGTGCGTGCCACGGGCGTGGGCTCGGTGGCCGTGGTACGCGCCCTGGTCAACGCCCCCGATTCGGAAGCTGCGGCCAAGCATCTGCTGGCGCGCATGCAAGCTGCTGCGTGAATCCACGCACTACTAATTCAATAGCTTGGAGCGCTTGAAAGATAAGAGCTACCAGCTATTTTCACTTAAAGCCACAGATCCATCGCGCCTGAAAAACTCGGCGCATGAAATACCGCAGATGACAAGACTGAATGCCCGCAGCCCGCGGGCATTTTTGTTTTCCGTCGCGCCGCAGCCCGCATGACTGCTGGGTTTTCTTGATCGGCGCAAGCCCTCTTCGCGTTAGAAGCGGACACACAGGTGACAACCCTGAGTCCCGCAGTTGCGGCACAGCCGGTCCCACACGCGACAATGGGGCGGTTACCAGTCACGCATAAGACAGAACATGGACGAGCCAATTCTTAGTATGGAAGAACGTGAGGCGATCAACTCTGGTCGCTGGTTTTCATCCCTTTCGCCCTCTTTGCGGCACGACATTCTTCGATGCGCTTACGTCAAACGATACAAAGATGGCATGCTCATCTGCGCTCGCGGCGAACCGCCCGAGGAGTGGATTGCCTGTGCACGTGGAGCGGTGCGGGTCAGTTCCACCTCCATCACGGGCAAGCAGATCACGCTGACCTATGTGGAGCCGGGCATCTGGTTCGGGGATGTGGCGATTCTGGATGGCGACAAGCGCACGCACGACGCCTATGCCCATGGCGAGACCACGCTGCTGTGCGTATCCAAGGCGGACTTCAAGCGCATTCTGGCAGAGCATGTGGAGTTTTCCGAAGCGATCTTGCGCCTCAATGCACGCCGAGTACGTCAGCTCTACGGTCTGGTGGAAGACCTCAACACCTTGCCGCTGCGCGCGCGCCTGGCCAAGCAGCTGTTGCACCTGACGCGCAGCTATGGCGTGATGAGCCTGTCGGACAGCAACGAGATCCGCATCGGCCTGCATCTGGCGCAGGAGGAGCTGGCGCAATTGCTGGGCGCCTCGCGCCAGCGCGTGAACCAGGAGCTCAAGTCCATGGAGCGCGAGGAAGTGATTCGCATCGAACCGGGTGGCCTCATCGTGCGCGACCGGGTGACGCTGCTGCGTATTGCAGACACCGACCACTGATTCACCCCCTGAGCGGCTTTGCCGCTTCCCCCTCTCTCGCTTCGCTGCGCTTGCGGGAGGGGGACGATGCCATCGCCGCGAGGCGGCTCTTGCTCGGCATCTCTGGCGGGGATCGCGCCAGTTTTCACCTTCGTTTCTCTCTTGCCGCGTTCTGCGGCAACTCTCCCCCCTTTCACGCATTCGCTCGCTGCGCCTTCGGCGCGGCGTGGCGGGCTGCGCCTTGCCCATCACAAATCGAACAAAGGACTGAGACAGCATGAGCACTTATGAGCATTTCGTCGGCACCCGCGCGGTTTCCGATCAGCATGCGTTTGATACCAATGCCATGACCGACTGGATGAGCCGGCATGTCCAGGGCTTTGAGGGCCCGCTGCAGGTGGAAATGTTCAAGGGCGGCCAGTCCAACCCCACCTACAAGCTGATCACGCCTGGCAAAAGCTATGTGATGCGCGCCAAGCCCGGTCCCGTGGCCAAGCTGCTGCCTTCGGCCCATGCGATCGAGCGCGAATACCGCGTGATGAAGGGCCTGGCCGGCACCGATGTGCCCGTGCCGCATATGTATGCGCTATGCGAGGATGAATCCGTCATCGGCCGCGCCTTCTACATCATGGAGTTCATGGAGGGTCGCGTGCTCTGGGACCAGTCCCTGCCCGGCATGACGCCTGCCGAGCGCGGCCAGATCTACGACGAGATGAACCGCGTGATCGCAGCCCTGCACAGCGTGAAGTTTGCCGAGCGCGGCCTGGCCGACTACGGCAAGAGCGGCAACTACTTCGAGCGCCAGATCGGTCGCTGGAGCAAGCAGTATGTGGCCTCCGTCACCCAGCCGATTCCCGAGATGGACAAGCTGATGGAGTGGCTGCCCGCCCATATGCCTGCCAGCGCACGTGACGAGGGACGTGTCTCCATCGTGCATGGCGACTACCGCCTGGACAACCTGATGTTCCACCCCACCGAGCCGCGCGTGATCGCCGTGCTGGACTGGGAGCTGTCCACGCTGGGGCATCCGCTGGCCGACTTCAGCTACCACTGCATGAGCTGGCATATACCGGCCGAGCTGGGCCGCGGCATCGCGGGGCTGGACATCGCAGGCCTGGGCATCCCTGCCGAGCACGATTACATCCAGCGCTACTGCCAGCGCACCGGCATTGCCGATGTGGCCACGCTGCAGCGCGACTGGAACTTCTACCTGGCCTACAACATGTTCCGCATCGCGGCCATCCTGCAAGGCATTGCCAAACGTGTCGAGGCCGGCACGGCCTCCAGCGCCCAGGCCAAGGCCTCGGGCGACACCGCCCGCCCCATGGCGGAGCTGGCCTGGTCCTTCGCTCAGCGCGCCTGACTTTTTATCCACCACCACGCAACTTGACCGTCCCACAACAAAAGGAGCACTCATGGACTTCGACTACTCGCCCAAAACCAAGGACTTGCAGCAACGCCTGCTCAAGTTCATGGACGAACACATCTACCCGGCGGAAAAGGAGTATGCCGAGGAGATGCAGGCCAACACGGCCGCCGGCAAGCGCTGGACGCCGCTGCAAACCATTGAAAAGCTCAAGCCCAAGGCCCAGGCCGCGGGTCTGTGGAATCTGTTTCTGCCCGTGGACAGCGCCGAAGCCTCGGGCTACCACGGCGCGGGCCTGACCAATCAGGAATACGCTCCACTGGCCGAAATCATGGGCCGTGTGCCATGGGCTTCCGAAGTCTTCAACTGCTCCGCGCCGGACACCGGCAATATGGAGACCATTGCCCGCTACGGCAGTGCCGAGCTCAAGGAGCGCTGGCTCAAGCCCTTGCTGGAAGGCAAGATCCGCTCGGCCTTCGCCATGACCGAGCCCGAAGTCGCCTCCTCCGACGCCACCAATATCTGCACGCGCATCGAGCGCCAGGGCGACGAATACGTTATCAACGGCCACAAGTGGTGGATCTCGGGTGCCGGCGATCCTCGCTGCCAGGTCTTCATCACCATGGGTAAGACCGACCCCGAAGCGGCCAAGCATTCGCAGCAGAGCATGATCATCATCCCGGCCGATGCCAAGGGTATCCGCATCGTGCGTCCGCTGAACGTGATGGGCTATGACGATGCGCCCCACGGTCATATGGAGATGTATTTCGAGAACGTGCGCGTTCCCGTCGGCAATATTTTGCTGGGCGAAGGGCGCGGCTTCGAGATCGCCCAGGGCCGCCTTGGCCCGGGCCGCATTCACCACTGCATGCGACTGATCGGCCTGGCCGAGCGTGCGCTGGAACTGATGTGCAAGCGCGCCAGCAGCCGCGTGGCCTTCGGCAAGAGCGTGGCCCAGCAGACCGTGACGCAGGAGCGCATTGCCGAGGCGCGCTGCAAGATCGACATGGCGCGCCTGCTCACGCTCAAGGCCGCCTGGCTGATGGATGTGGCCGGCAACAAGGTTGCAAGGACCGAGATCGCCATGATCAAGGTCGTCGCACCCAGCATGGCCTGCCAGGTCATAGACTGGGCCATGCAGGTCCATGGCGGCGGCGGCATGTGCGACGACTTCCCGCTGGCCTATGCCTATGCCGCAGCACGCACACTGCGCTTTGCCGACGGCCCCGACGAGGTGCACCGCAACGCGATCGCCAAATGGGAGCTGGGCAAATACGGCAGCTACGGCAAGAACGCCGAAGTGCCCATCACGCGCGGCGGCTGATGCGAGGCGGCAGGAGCGGATCACGCCGCTCCTGCTCCCCGGAAACAAAAACACCCCGTCAGCCACGGCTGCGGGGTGTTTTTGTTTCGAAGGCAGGCTTGTTACTCGCTATCACTAAAGAAGCTTATACCGCCTTATATCAAACGATTTTAGATATAAAACATATTGAAATTCAATGAATACATACGATATAAGCTTCTTAATCAATAGCAACATAGCTAACGGCACCAGGCCCGGCACCGCACGCCCGTACCGGGCCTAGAAGCTCTCCCACTCGCCATCGTCTGCCGTTGCTGCCTTTTGCGGCTGGGGCGCTGCTGCGCTTTTCGCGGGGCTCAGGACCGGCGGCTTGCTCCCCGCCGACATCGCCGGGCGCTTGAGCGCAGGCGACGGTGCCTTGAGCGGGGCCGCAGCCTTGATCGCAGCCCTGGCAGGCGCGGACTTGAGCGCCGCAGGCGCCAGGGCTGGCGTGGCTTGCAGACCGGACTGGGCGCCGAGCTTGAAGAAGCTCACCGTCTCGGCCAGCGCGGCGGCCTGACTGCGCAGCGCGTCGGTCGCGGCTGCGGCCTCTTCCACCAGGGCGGCGTTCTGCTGGGTCATCTGATCCATCTGTGTCACGGCCTGGGTGACCTGCTCGATGCCCGAGGTCTGCTGGTGGCTGGCCACCGAGATCTCGCCCATGATGTCGGTGACGCGGCGCACGCTCATCACGATCTCATCCATGGTCCTGCCGGCCTCGTCGACCTGGGTGCTGCCTTCCTGCACCTTGCTCACGGAGTCGTCGATCAGCTGCTTGATCTGCTTGGCCGCCTCGGCCGAGCGCTGGGCCAGGGTGCGCACTTCGGAGGCCACCACGGCAAAGCCACGGCCCTGGTCACCCGCACGGGCCGCTTCCACCGCCGCGTTCAGCGCCAGGATATTGGTCTGGAAGGCGATGGAGTCGATCACGCCGATGATGTCCACGATCTTGCGCGAGGACTCGTTGATGGCCGACATGGTCTGCACCACCTGGGCCACGGTGGCACCGCCGCGCACGGCCACCTGCGATGCGGCAGACGCCATCTGATTGGCCTGCTGGGCATTGCCGGCGTTCTGCTGCACGGTGGCGGTCAGCTCTTCCATCGAGGCCGCCGTCTGCTCCAGCGAGCTGGCCTGCTCTTCGGTGCGCGAGGACAGATCCTGGTTGCCGCTGGCAATCTGGCTGCTGGCCGAGGCAATCGAGTCCGTGCCCTGGCGCACCTGACCCACGATACGCTGCAGGCTGGTGTTCATGTCCTTGAGCGCCTGCAGCAGCTGGCCCACTTCATCGCGGCTTTGCACAGTGATGCTGGCGCTCAGATCGCCCGCAGCCACGGACTGGGCCAGCTGAACGGCCGACTGCAAAGGACGCGAGATGGAGCGTGCGATCAGCACCGCCAGCGCCACGCCGATGACGATGGAGCCCAGCAGCAGCGCCATCACCCACCAGCGGGCAGCTGCATACAGGTCATCGCCGGCCTGATTGGTTTCCTCGGTCGCCTGATGGTTGATCTCGCTGAGAGCATCCAGACGTGTATTGATGCCGCGGCTGATCTTGAGCGACTCGCCGCGCAAGATTTCACTGGCCTCATCGTTGAGCAGCTGATGCGACAGATCCACCACCTTGGCCGTCTGCACGGCATAGGCCTTGAGCTCCTCGCCGATTTCGGCCAGCAGGGCTCGCTCCTTGTCGGTTCTCACGTACTTGGCATACGACTGCTGGTTCTGGACCAGCTCGTCCCAGAGCTTGGGCATGCTCTTGTCATAGACCGCCATTTCCTCGGACGACTGCGCCATCACATGCTGCATGGTCTGCGAGCGATAGCGCTGAAGCTGATAACGCATGTCCTGCAGATTGCGGGCCGCCGGCAGCCACTGGCGCGCCAGATCGGTGGCCGTGGCATTGACACGCTCCATCTGGACCAGGCCGTACAGGCCCGATACCGCACTGATCAGCAGGATCAGCACAAAAGACACCAGCAGCTTGTTGGCCAGCTTGAGGTTGCGAAAGAAGTTCATGGGGGAATTGGGCGCCTGGGCGACCTGCAAGGTCTGGCACCTGCGAGATGGGGAATAGGGGAAACTGCCTGAAAAGCGCGTACACACTGCGCGTGCCTGCGAATTCTATTCAGTATTTGTTACTTCGAGTAACGGCATCCATGAATAAAACCGATGGTGGTATCAGGGGCATAGCGGGGCTCAAAAAGACACCCCGATGAAGCACTCAAAAACCCTGTCGAAGGCCATTGCATCCTTACAGCCGTCCGGCATGAGAAAATCAGCCCTTATTTATCAGCAAGAACAACGGATTCACCATGGAAGCAGAACGCGTCAACTCTATCGGCAACACCCTCCAAGATCTGGCCGAGCGCACGGCAGATCTCCGGAGGTATCTTTGACTACGATGCCAAGTACGAACGCCTGCGCACGGTAAACGCCTCGCTGGAAGACCCTGCCGTCTGGAACGACCCCAAGAAGGCACAGGAACTGGGCAAGGAAAAGAAGTCGCTCGACTCCGTCGTGCTGACCCTGGAGAAGCTCACCACCGAGCTGGCCGACAATTCCGAGCTGTTCGAGATGAGCAAGGAAGAAGGCGATGATGCCGGCCTTGAAACCATCGAAGCCGAAACCGCCAAGCTCAAGCCGCTGATCGAGGAGCTCGAGTTCCGCCGCATGTTCGGCGGCGAAGCCGATCCGCTCAACTGCTTCATCGACATCCAGGCCGGCGCCGGCGGCACCGAAGCCTGCGACTGGGCCAGCATGCTGCTGCGCCAGTACCTGAAGTACGCCGAACGCAAGGGCTTCAAGGCCACGGTCGAAGAAGAGACTCCGGGCGACGTAGCCGGCATCAAGAGTGCCACCATCAAGGTCGAAGGCGAGTATGCCTACGGCCTGCTGCGCACCGAAACCGGCGTGCACCGTCTGGTGCGCAAGTCGCCCTTCGACAGCTCGGGCGGCCGTCACACCAGCTTTTCCTCGCTGTTCGTCTACCCCGAGATCGATGACTCCATCGAGATCAACATCAATCCGTCGGATGTGCGCACCGACACCTACCGCGCCTCGGGCGCCGGCGGTCAGCACATCAACAAGACCGACTCGGCCGTGCGCCTGACCCACATCCCCACGGGCATCGTGGTGCAGTGCCAGGATGGCCGCTCGCAGCATAGCAACCGTGACGTGGCATGGCAGCGCCTGCGCTCCAGGCTGTACGACTTCGAGATGCGCAAGCGCATGGAAGAGCAGCAAAAGCTCGAGGACACCAAGACCGATGTGGGCTGGGGTCACCAGATCCGCTCCTATGTGCTGGACAACAGCCGCATCAAGGACTTGCGCACCAACGTTGAAGTCTCGGCCACCCAGAAGGTGCTGGACGGCGACCTGGATGTGTTTATCGAAGCCTCGCTCAAGCAAGGCCTCTGATCCTAGAAAGGAATCGATATGCTGCAACTGCGTGACGGGCAAGCCCCGGCCACCGCGATTTACCGTGCCGACTACGAGGCCCCGGCCTGGTGGATCGACACGGTGGACCTGACTTTTGACCTGGACCCGGCCAAGACGCGCGTGCTCAGCAAGATGCGTGTACGCCGCAACCCCGAGGTGCCGGCACAGGCGCTGCGCCTGGACGGCGACGAGCTGAATCTGGCGCGGGTGATGGTCAACGGCGGTGGTACCTCCTTCAAGATGGATGGCGACCAGCTGGTGCTGGAGAACCTGCCCGAGGGCAACGAGCCCGTGGAGCTGGAGATCTTCACCACCTGCGCCCCCATCAAGAACACCAAGCTCATGGGCTTGTATGTGAGCGAGGACACGTTCTTCACGCAGTGCGAGGCAGAAGGTTTCCGCCGCATCACCTACTTCCTGGACCGCCCCGACGTGATGGCCATGTACACCGTCACGCTGCGCGCCAGCAAGGCCCAGTACCCGGTGCTGCTGTCCAACGGCAATCTGGTGGAGTCCGGCGACCTGGAGGACGGTCGCCACTTTGCCAAGTGGGTCGATCCGCATAAAAAGCCCAGCTATCTGTTTGCGCTGGTGGCCGGCAATCTGGTGGCCCGCGAGCAGAAGATCAAGAGCCGTGCCGGCCGCGATCACCTGCTGCAGGTCTATGTACGCCCCGGCGACCTCGAAAAGACCGAGCACGCCATGAACTCCCTCATGCACTCCGTGGCCTGGGACGAGGCGCGCTTTGGCCTGAGCCTGGATCTGGACCGCTTCATGATCGTCGCCACCAGCGACTTCAACATGGGCGCCATGGAGAACAAGGGCCTGAACATCTTCAACACCAAGTATGTTCTGGCCAGCCAGGCCACGGCCACCGACACCGATTACGCCAATATCGAATCCGTCGTCGGTCACGAATACTTCCATAACTGGACCGGTGACCGCGTCACCTGCCGCGACTGGTTCCAGCTGAGCCTCAAGGAAGGCCTGACGGTGTTCCGCGACCAGGAGTTCAGCATGGACATGGCGGGCACGGCCTCGGCACGCGCCGTCAAGCGCATTGACGATGTACGCGTGCTGCGCACCGTGCAGTTCCCCGAGGATGCCGGCCCCATGGCCCACCCCGTGCGCCCCGACAGCTATATCGAGATCAACAACTTCTACACGGTCACGATCTACGAAAAAGGTGCGGAAGTCGTGCGCATGCAGCACAACCTGGTCGGCCGCGAAGGCTTTGCCAGGGGCATGAAGCTGTACTTCGAGCGCCATGACGGCCAGGCCGTGACCTGCGACGACTTCTCGCAGGCCATCGCCGACGCCAACCCCGACTCTCCCCTGGCCCAGCATCTGCAGCAGTTCCGCCGCTGGTACAGCCAGGCCGGCACGCCTGTGCTCAAGGCCGTGGGCCAGTACGATGCCGCAGCCCGGACCTATACGCTGACGCTGTCGCAAAGCTGCGCGCCCACCGTGGGTCAGGCCGAGAAACTGCCTTTCGTCATTCCCGTGCAAATGGGTCTGCTCACCGCCAGCGGTCAACCCATAGCCCTGCAATTGCCAGGCGAAGATGCAGCCCAGGCAGTCGCCAGCCGCATGCTGGTGCTGACCGAAGCCGAACAGCGCTTTGTCTTCAGCAATGTGAGCGAAGCCCCCGTGCCCTCGCTACTGCGCAGCTTCAGCGCCCCCGTGGTGCTGGAACATGAATTCAGCGATGCCGATCTGCTGACCCTGCTGGCCCATGACAGCGACCCGTTCAACCAATGGGAAGCCAGCCAGCGCCTGGGCCTGCGCTATGCCCTCAAGGCCATCGCGGCCAGCGGCGACGCCAGTGCCGAGATCCTGCCTGAAGCCTTTATCGAAGCCATGCGCCGCGTGCTGCGCGACGACAAGCTGGACGCGGCGTTCAAGGACCTGGTGCTCACGCTGCCGTCCGAGAGCTATATCGCCGAGCAACTGGCCGAAGTCGATCCCCAGCGCGTGCATGCCGTGCGCGAAGCCATGATCTTGCAGCTCGCGAGTGCCCTGCAGCCCGAGTGGGAAACCACCTGGGAGGCCAACCGCGACACCGGTGCCTACCGCCCCGACCATGTCAACGCCGGCCGCCGTGCGCTGGCGGGCCGCGCCCTGTCCATGCTGTGCCTGCAGGCGGCCCGCACCGGCGACACGGTCTGGCCCGGCAAGGCCTACCAGCGCTGCAAGGATGCCGGCAATATGACGGACCGCATGGCGGCCCTCTCCGCCCTAGTCTATAGTGCCAGCCCGCTGGCCGAGCAGGCGCTGCAGCGCTTTCACGCGCTGTTCAAGCAGGACGCACTGGTGCTGGACAAATGGTTTGCGCTGCAAGGTGCAGCCAGCGATCGCGGCGGCGATGTGCTTCCCGCCGTCAAGGCGCTGATGAAGCATGCCGACTTCCAGATCAAGAACCCCAACCGCGCACGCAGCCTGATCTTCAGCTACTGCAACAATGCCGGCGCCTTCCACCGCGCCGATGCGGCGGGCTATGTGTTCTGGGCCGATCGCGTGATCGAGATCGACGGCCTCAACCCCCAGGTGGCCTCCCGCCTGGCCCGGGTGATGGACCGCTGGAAGAAGCTGGCCGAGCCTTACCGCTCTGCGGCCCGCGAAGCCATCGCCCGTGTGACTGCCAAGCCCGATCTGTCCAACGACGTGCGCGAGGTCATCACCCGCGCTCTGGCGGACTGATGGGTCTGAACATGCTTGCTCGACACGCGGCTCGGGGCATGAAGGCCCTTGCCGTCGCTGCGGCGAGCATGTCGCTGAGCACTCAGGCAGCAAAGCCTGATGCGGGATTCGAAGCCCGTTTTGCCCCCCTCTATGCCACTGTCTTCAGCGAAGGCGGCAGCTTCAGCGGGCGAGCCATGAGTGCCGATCTGCAGGCGCTGGAGCCGCTGTTGAAAAAGCCGGGGTTCGCTGCACGCGATATCTTCCGGCTCTACTACACACAGGCCAGCGTCTATGCGCGCCGCGGCATGCCCAAAGAGGCAGCCGAAGCAGCGCAGACGGCACTGACGGCTTTGTCCGGCACTCAGGACCCTGAACTGTCATACGCTCATTTTTTCCTGCGCTACTCAAGCATCCGCTGGCTGGCAGATGCCGGGCATCACGCAGCGGCGCTCAAGCAGGTCAAAGCCTTTCAGGCTCAATACCCGCTGCCGCAGATTGCCGGGCTGCCCGCCGAAATGCGCTGGGACGAGAGCGTGAGGCCTGCACGGGCTCTGGATTTTCCGAGCCAGATGCAGATTCTCGGCGTCTATGAGGACGAAGGCTATCTGCTGCATGAACTGGGGCGATTTCGCGCGGCCAGGCAAGCCAACGAGCGACTGCTTCCTGTCGCACGTGAACGCCTCAAAGCCATGGGCAAGCTGCAGCAAATACGCGGTGTACTCACCAATATTGCGCAAAATTGCTATGAGCTGGGCGATCTGAAGCAGGCTGCCACCTATCTTCAGGAGCGTCTGCAGATTGCGCAGGCGGCGCAAGACCATGCCACCGTCTACGACAGCTATTTCCAGCTCATGGTCCTTGCCCATGAGCAAAAGCAAGAACCGCAGGCCCGCCAGTGGCTGGCCCGCTATGAACAATACGCGCTGAACCAGAAAGACAGCAAGCAGCAAACCCGCGTCAAGGAGTTGCTGGCGGAACTGGAGCAGCGCACTGCGGGGCATCGTCCATGACAGCAGATGCCCTGCCCTGTTTTCTGTCCATTTCAGATTTGCATCGAATATCAAGGAGTTGAAGCATGAAGAAAAACATCAGCCTGACCCGCTATCTGGTCGAGCAACAACGTGTGGACGGGCTCATCCCCGGCCAGTTGCGCCTGCTGCTGGAAGTGGTGGCCCGCGCCTGCAAGCGCATCAGCTTTGCCGTGAACAAAGGTGAGCTCGGCGACGTCATGGGTACGGCCGGCAGCGAAAACGTGCAGGGCGAAGTGCAGAAAAAGCTGGACATCATCGCCAACGAGACCCTGATCGAAGCCAATGAATGGGGCGGTCACCTGGCCGCAATGGCATCGGAGGAAATGGAAGGCATCTATGTGGTGCCCAACCGCTACCCTCAGGGCGAATACCTGCTGATGTTCGACCCCCTGGACGGCTCGTCCAATATCGACATCAACATGTCCATCGGCACCATCTTCAGCGTGCTCAAGAAGCCTGAAGGCCACCCTGGCGTGCACGACAGCGACTTCATGCAGCCCGGCACCCAGCAGGTGGCTGCCGGCTACTGCATCTACGGTCCCCAGACCACCCTGGTGCTGACCGTGGGCGACGGTGTCTCCATGTTCACGCTGGACCGCGAGCAAGGTTCGTTCGTGCTCATCGAGGAAAACGTCAAGATCCCCGAAGACACCAAGGAATTCGCCATCAACATGTCCAATATGCGCCACTGGGATGCCCCTGTGAAGCGCTACGTGGACGAATGCCTGGCTGGTGCAGACGGCCCACGCGGCAAGAATTTCAACATGCGCTGGGTTGCTGCCATGGTGGCCGACGTCCACCGCATTCTGTGCCGCGGCGGCATCTTCATGTACCCCTGGGACAAGCGCGAGCCGCAAAAGGCCGGCAAGCTGCGCCTGATGTACGAAGCCAATCCCATGAGCTGGCTTGTCGAGCAGGCCGGTGGCATGGCTACCAACGGCCGCCAGCGCATCCTGGACATCCAGCCAACGCAGTTGCACGAGCGCGTGAGCGTCGTCCTCGGCTCCAAGAACGAAGTGGAACGCGTGACCAGCTACCACCTCGAAGCCGATGAAAAAGCGCTATAATTTATAGCTTATCGCCGGTGTAGCTCAGTCGGTAGAGCAGCTCATTCGTAATGAGAAGGTCGCGTGTTCGATTCATGTCTCCGGCACCAGAATAAAAGCCCCAGGTTCGCAAGAGCCTGGGGCTTTTTCTTTTGCAGCTACTCGGTTTCATCACGATTTGCGCATAAAAGAACAATGCTTTATAATCTGCCGATTGCTGCATGGCACTTGCCCCGCGCAGTATCTCTCAGGCAGTTCTCACGTTGCCCACGCTTGACTCCATACAGTCATAGCACTCCATGGCAAGAAGCTTAAGCCACCCGCAAGCGGCTGGCTTATTTGATCCCGGCTCATCAGAGCTGGATTCCTTCATTTTTCATTGGTCGGCATGCCCTGCCCTGGGTTTGTGCCGCCCGTTGACTCGATATGCACACAGAACAAATCACAGAGCGTGTCGGCAACTACATTGTGACTGCCCTCACCCAAATGACTCACTCCGGCAAGGTTGCTGCAGCGGTTTCCATCCGACGCGGAACCTATGACCGGATTTTCAGGTTTATCCGCCAGTTCGACACCCCGGATATGGCCAGCAAATATGCCCTCGCCGAGGGGCGCAGCATGGTGCTGGACAACCAGTTGAACTGACCTCTTTGTAGAAAGGAAATATTTTGGCCAAAGAAGAATTGATTGAAATGCAAGGCAGAGTGGACGAGGTTTTGCCGGACGCCCGTTTTCGTGTGACGCTGGACAACGGCCACCAGCTGATTGCCTACTCCGGCGGCAAGATGCGCAAGCACCGTATTCGCGTGCTGGCAGGCGACAAGGTAACGCTGGAGATGTCTCCCTATGATCTGAACAAGGGTCGCCTGACCTTCCGTCATATCGAGCGCTCCAACAACAGCAACCCTACGCCGCAGCAGCGCCGCCACTAAGCCTCGGCCGCTACGGCCACCAGTTCTGACATGCTTGTGTCAGCTGCAGGATCACGGGGCTGCGCAAGCACCCGGCCTGCAGCTCAATTGCAAGCTCTGCCTGCTCCAGATGCAGATCGCAGCGGTCAGCTCTGGCTCTTCAATGCTCGCACTGCCTTCAGCGCGTATCGATATGGATCGCGGAGGCACTCTCACGCCATTTGCTTGAGATTCCCACAGCCTGCACATCCAGCCTGGCCAGTCTGGAATCAGATATGCACAAAGTCCGCCACCAGTCATCGGTGGCGTTGCTATCGCCGGCCTCATCCCAGCTCCTGCCCCTCGCTGCAAGTGTTGAAATTCCTTGTAGATCTGCGACCTTCCAGCGCGTAGCACTGGCGTCGATGCAGGTCATAACCATCAGAGCCAGCATCAACAAGCATCTACATGATGCCCTGTCGTGAATCATGCGATAGGCCAACCTGCCTGCCTTCGCGGGCACCGGTGTTCAGGCCGGATTTGAAGTGACGGCTCGCGCCCTCAGATTGCTTGAAGGCCGTCTAAGGATCCGAGAGATCAGCTCCGACAGCTCAGCACTCGGCACGATTGCGCCCAGCCGCCTTGGCCCGATACAGGGCTTGATCGGCCGCTTCAACCAGATCCAGCGGACTCGCCAGTCCATGCCTACCCTGCATGCTTGCCGCTCCTATGCTCACAGTGACATGGCCGAATTGGCTGGACTCATGGGCAATGTCGAGTCTCCGTATGCACTTCAGCAACTCCTCGGCAACGCGCATGGCGCCCTCCAGCGCGGTATTGGGAAGAATGATGGCAAGTTCCTCCCCGCCGTAACGTGCTGCCAGATCCCCCGAACGCTTGGCCGACAGCTCCAGCTGCCGCGACACCGCTTTCAGGCATTCGTCACCGGCGACATGACCATAGCGGTCATTGAAGCCCTTGAAATGATCCAGATCGATGAGCAAAAGCGAGAGCATCGTCCCGTCACGCGCGGCACGCCGGACCTCCAGTTGCAGTACCTCGTCGAAGCGTCGCCGGTTCGCCAGCCCTGTCAATGAATCCTGCGTGGCCAGCCGCTCCAGTTCGAGGTTGGCATCCAGTAACTTCTCACGCACTGCCATCAAGGATGTCTCTGCCTGCGCACGCTGTCGGATGAGCAGGATCAGACGCCAGCCTATCAGTGTGACAACTGCCAGCAGACCTAGCACCACACCTGCCGTCAGCAGCGCCTGACTTCGCCAGGCTTGCAGTGCCTCATACCGCCCCCGGGCCACCACCGTGAAAACGGGATAACGATCATTGCTCCTGAAGGCATATAGCCTTTCCGTTCCATCTATGCCGGACTCAAAGGACGCCGTGCCGGATTTCAGGTTTGAGTAATAGCGCAGAAAGTTAGGGGAGCGAGAGAAGTCACGCCCCAGATCCTGTTCACGAAATGGATAACGCACCAACAACTGTCCGCTGGTCGTTGCGAATCCGATAGACCCTTGCTCGCCGACATCGATCTTGCCGAACAAGTGCAGAAAGTTCTCTATCCCCAGCACGACAACGATGACCCCGGCAAAGTCACCCTTTTGGTTCTCAAATCGCCGGCTGATGGTAAGCACCCATTCACCCGTAGAGCGGCTGCGTATGGGCGCACCGATGAAGATCTCGTGCGACGGGTTATCGCGGTGGTATGAAAAAAAGCGACGGTCAGCGCTGTTGGTTCCCTCGAGAAATCCCCCTCTCGATGACATGAGCCATTTACCGCTCGCATCGAGGACGAGCAATTCATTGAGCTGGGAAAGCAGATGTTCCTGGCGACCGACCAGCTGCTGCATGCGCACAAGATGCTCAGGCGTGGTGCCCTGCACCTCCAGGCGCTCAAGCATGCCGAGCAGCAGCATGGAGCTCTGGGTGAAGACCCCCTCGGCATAGGTGTTCAGCGTCTGTGCAAGATTGCGATTGTTGGTATCAATCTCGCTCAGAGTGCGCTGATGTGCCGACCAGATTTGCCAGCTGGTGGCTACCAGTACAGAAACCCAGATTACCAACAACAGACTGGTCGCCAGCTGCGCATCGCGCTTGGCAGCCAGAACTTTGCACCCGCCATCACGACTGGTGACGCTGGTCTCCCTCTTCTTCTTTCGACACCACACCTCGACATTCCTCTCATCGTCAACCTGGCAAGAACGGCACTTTTGCATTGCCTGCAGCTTCCCTGCTCAGATTGGACAGGGTAGGGACGAATTTTCCACCATCTCGTGAAACGACACGGGACAGAGCCGCAGACGAGGCCGAACCTGAAGCTACGATTCAATCGCTGCCAACAGGGCCGCAGCGATCATTCCTGCTCAAGGAAACATGCGGCACAGCTCCCAGGGCTCCCAGGGCTGCCAGGGCTGCGGCAGCATCCGACAGACTGTGCCTGGAGCCCATCGACAGAAGACATTCAGCCTGCTTGGCTTGCCGATGGAAACGGCTGGCAGACGGATGATCCATCCAGTGAGCAGGACATGGGTCAATCCCCTATGGCGCCATCGATCCGGCGATAGACAGCGCCAGAGCCGAGCCATCTCTTGACCGCACGCGTCGGCCAAGGCGACCAACGCGACACCATCATGGAACAGTTGCCCGCAAAGCAGCCCAGCACGTCTCAGAATTGCAACCCTGCAGGTTCAAAGTCTCTTCAGGCGCAGGTGTGTTCCGGGAGAAAACCGGCGAACCGGCCCAGCCCAAAACGGTCTTGCGAGGCGCAGCCAATCCCGGCGCCGGTTTGCGAGATCAATGTCCGCCTCCTGAAGCCATGGCATTCGAGTAGCTGTGTCTACTACCACGGTCCAGATCAAAGCAGTTATCCATTGAAAAGCTATCTTTTAAATAGCTTGTTCCGCTTCAATTTACTTAATTTCAGATAGAAATCATGTCAAAGCTAATGTATTTCAAGCACAAGCCGCTCTCTTTTGCATAAGTACCAGCACCTCACGCACGTCCAGTGCACAGCCACAGCACAAATCTCGCTCATGAATTGATACAGTCTCTTCGGTGCATTGCGCTTATGCTCGCAGCGTTCTGAAACCGATGCGGCCATGGCTTGGGCCATGGACTGCCCCACCCACAATGAAGAAAATCCTTGCTCTTGTTTCCATCTGCCTGCCTGTGGTGCTGATTGCCACGCCACTGAGCAGCCAGGCACATGATCGTCATCACCATCACCACAAGCGCGAGCACAAGGAAGAGTACTGGGACGGCCACTGCAAAGTGGAGCGCAAGTGGAAGAGCAATGGCGAGTACAAGGAAAAGCGCAAGTGCAGAAACCGTCCAGATGCCTACTATGCGCCACAACCGGTTTATGTAGCCCCGCCCCAGCCGGTATATGTCGCGCCGCAGCCGCAAGGGCTGGTGATTGATTCACGCATCGTGCTCAGGCCCTGAGCCGCTATTCGCCCAGAAGGCCGACAGCCTCCGCTGCAATCAGATCCCAGACCAAATGCGCGACAGGCGATAGCTCACGCTGCTGCCGCTTGACCAGCATGATGCTGCGCTGCACCTTGGGCACCAGGGGACGGCTGACCAAAGCGGCACTGCCAGCTGCCGCAGTCGTAGCAGTCTGAGCTGCCCAGGCCGAGGGAATGGCGAGACGCGGCACCACGCTCAAACCCAGACCTTGCTGCACCATGCTGTAGATGGTGGCCGTATGTCCCACCTCCTGCACCACCGATGCAGCCGCGCCATGCGCCTGCAGTGCGGCATCGATCAGGCGTCGGCTGCCCGACGCATGATCGAGCAGCACCAACGATTCACCAGCCAGCTGTTCCCAGTGCACCTCTTTCTTGCGCGCCAGGCTATGCGAGGAAAGGCAGACCAGACAAAAAGGCTCGGTCAGGATGGTCTGTGCATGCAGGTCCTGTTTCTCGGATGGGTCGATCACCACCCCAAAATCCACCTCCCCGCTGCGCACGCTGAGCAGCACATCGCTTTGAATACGATCGAGCAGCTGGATATTGACGCCCGGTGACTGTTGTCTGCCACGCGCAATGCATTGCGGCAGCAGGTTGGCGGAAAGCGTGGGACTGCTGGCCACCTTCACGCGGCCCTTGCGCTGAGTCGCCAGGCCTTGCACTTCGAGCAGGCAGGCATCGAGATCCTCAAGCACGCGCGAGAGATTGCCCAGCAGCAGACGGCCTGCCTCGGTCAGCTCCACCTCACGCGTGGTGCGATGCAGCAGCAGCAAGCCCAAGGCCTGCTCCAGATCCGTCACATTGCGGCTGACAGCAGGCTGGGTCAATGCCAGGGCATCGGCAGCACGACTGAAACTGCTGCTTTGGGCCACTGCCACAAAGGCACGCAGTTGACGCAGACTAATATTCATATCAAAAAATTATAGGTCTATCGAATAAATCCATTTCTCTTTTAAATGGATTGCGTGTCCAATACGCAGCCATCGCGCACCGGTCCGGTGCTTTGCATGGATGGCTTCAGTTCAAGAATATGTCTCGCCCCCGCTTTGTCCCCGATAACTTCACACTGGCACTGATTGCCACCGTCATCTTCGCCAGCTTTCTGCCCGCCTCGGGCCAGGTCGCCAAATATGTGGAACTGACCACCACCGGCATCGTCAGCCTGCTGTTCTTTCTGCACGGAGCCAAGCTCTCGCGCCAGGCCATCCTGGCGGGCATAGGTCACTGGCGCCTGCATATCTGGATCTTCATCGCCACCTTTGTGCTGTTCCCCGTGCTGGGGCTGGCGCTGCGCCCAGTGCTTTCGCCCCTGGTCACCACCGAGATGTATATCGGCGTGCTGTTTCTCTGCACCCTGCCCGCCACGGTGCAATCGGCGATTGCCTTCACCTCCATGGCGCGCGGCAATGTGCCGGCCGCCGTGTGCAGCGCATCCGCCTCTACCCTGCTGGGCATTCTGGTCACGCCGATTCTGGTGAGCCTGATACTGCACAAAAATGCAGAGGGTGGCGATGCACTGCATGCCATTGGCAAGATTGCCATGACGCTGCTGCTGCCCTTTGTCATCGGTCATCTGATGCGCCCTGTGATCGGCGGCTTTTTGCAGCGTCGTGCCTCCATCATCAAGCTGGTGGACCAGGGCTCCATCCTGTTTGTGGTCTATGCCGCCTTCAGCGCGGCCGTCATCAGCGGCCTGTGGAAGCAGACACCCCTGCCCTCGCTGCTGGGCTTGATCGTGTTGTGCTGCATTTTGCTGGCCGTCGTGCTCCTCATCACCACCTGGGGTGCACGCCGCCTGGGCTTCAGCAAGGAGGACGAGATCACTCTCGTTTTCTGCGGCTCCAAGAAAAGCATGGTCAGTGGTATTCCCATGGCCAATGTGCTCTTTCCCGCCGCCTCCGTGGGTGCAATCGTGCTGCCGCTGATGCTGTTCCATCAGATCCAGCTCATGGTCTGCGCCGTACTGGCGCAGCGCTATGCCAAGCGTGTGCAGATCGCCGATCAGAGCGAAGTTCATTAAGAGCACAAGACCCATAAAAAGGGGCGCTTCATGCGCCCCTTGTTCTTTTCACGGAAGATCCATCATTTCAAGTAAGCAGCGTCAGCGCGTTTTGCTGACGCAGCAGCTTCGCAGCCTCCGTATTGACGACATCGGTCACCACCACTTGAATTCCAAGCCCGGTCGCAGTCTCGACGATGGCCTGCAGCAGATGCAAGGCACCAGGGCTTTGCGCAGCCTGCTCCGAGAATTCACCACCCAGTTTCACATAGCGCAGCGGCAAGGTGTGGAGCTTGGTCAGGCCCATGGGCTGCTGATCCAGACGGCGCAGTCCCACGCCGACACCGGCCAATGCCATGACCCGACAGAACTCGGCCACTTCCTCGGGATAAGCCGTCAGTCCATGCGCATCCAGCTCCAGACAGAGCAGGGACAGGCGATGCTCCCACTTCTGTGCACTCAGCTCTTCACGCAGCCGGCCCAGGAAGTCGGGCTGGGCCAGCGAGGGCAAGGAGATTCGAATGACCAGCTCGCAATCGTTCTGCTCAAGCCATGCAGCCCCGAGGGCCACCGCTCGCAAATCGAATTCTGCCGACAAGCCCAGGCGCACGGCGACCGGCAGGAACAGCGACCCCATCAAGGTCTCGCCGGAAGCAGTGCGCAGCGAGAGCGACGCTTCGCCGCGCTCCTGCATCCCGTTTCGGCCCTTGAATTGCAGTAGTTGAACGGACAGGGAAAGCGCATCCTGTGCCTCCAGGGCGGCAATCAGCATCTGACGCCACAAGGTTTCTCCGGCCAGATCGGAAACCACCTCATCATCGCCGTAGGCTACATATTCCACCTCGGCCTGGCCCGAACTCTCGGCTCGCATCAGACCGTAGTCCAGCCGCGCAAGCACACCTGTTACCGAGCTCGATGCCGAGTAATCGGTCAGGGCAAAGCTCCAGCGGCACCATTGGCCGCTGCTCAAGGTCACACGCATGGACAGCAGCACCTGTCGGATCTGCTGCACCAACGACATGGCCTGGGGCCCGGCCAGGGCCGGCATGAGAACCACAAAGTCCGAGCCATTGAGGCGCGCCAGTTGGGCCTTGCACTCGGCATGACTCTTCAACACCTGATTGACCTGTTCACCCATCGCAGCCAACCATGCATCGGCACTGGCCCGGGACATCTGCGCATTCAGAGCCAGCAGATCACGCTGCCTGAACAGCATCACATGGCCATGTGCCGCAACGCCATCAGTTTCACTGAGCGCGCGACGCAACTCATTGACAAAGTACTTGCGATTCGGCAGCTGAGTAACTGGATCAAGATTGACCTCCAGCTCCAGTGATTCGATACGCTCCATTTGCTCCTGCGCCGTAGCCTGCACCCGCTCTCGGGTGTCTGCAATGGCGCTGAGTACGGGCACCAGCTCGGCAACCGCGGCCTTGACGGGCTTCGCCGGTGCCTCACTTCCTGCCTGACGTCCAATCGCCTGAACCTGCGCCGAGATTTCCTGCTGCAAGACCTTGCGAAACCATCTGAACAACAAGACTACAAAGAAAGCCCAGGCCAGCCCGGCCAGCACCACCACACCCGTCAAGCGCACGCTGCTGCCCCACAGTGCCTGGCTCGCATAGCTGTCGTCCACAACCAGCGTCAGTTGCCCAACCTGCTTCCAGCCGTCGCTGATCACACGCTCTGCCTTTGGCGAACGCAGCGGCAGCACCTCCACAAACCACGGCGGAGCAGCACCGTCCTTGAGCTTGGCAGAACTATCGGTAATGCCGTTGTCGCGTCTGCGCTCGAACAAGGTCTCGCCCTGCGGGGACGCCAGGCGGAGCAGCTTGAACTGCCCGCCATCGAACAAGGCCATCATCAGCAGCTCCTGCGTGACCGGATCCTGGTTGGCCGGCTGCGACAGCGACAAGGCCAGCGAAGATGCGGCGTTCTCACTCTCGGACTGCAACTGCCCGTCCAGATACTGGCGTGCAGCACCAATGCTGAAAGCCAGGGTGCCGATCAGGATGGCCACGATGGCCACCGTCACGCTGATCAAAAGTTGTTTCAACAACGACATCTTGCTGCCTTATCTGTGTCGACCATTCAATAGGGCTTCGCTGCCTGCAGCGCGAAACATGGCATTCATGGCAAAAAACCCTCCTGTTTCATGCGCGCCAGCAGATCGCGCCAGCGCGTGATCCTGTCCACCGAAGCAGGCTGTGCACCCGCGACATATACACCCTGGGCATTGAAGCTGAACACAGGAGTCAAGTCCTTGCGCTGGCTGGCCGGCATGATGTTGTCCAGCAGGCTGTCGAGCACCAGCGGCTCGGCTGCAGGGGTCTCGTAATAGCCCAGCACCATATGCGCAATGCTCTGCGTACTACCCACGCCCCCCAAGCGGGCACGCACATAGATCAGGCGCAGTTTCTCTACCGCCACGCCTAGGCGCAGCAGCGAAAAATACTTGCCAATCACGTAATCCTCGCAGTCTCCAGCACCCCTACCCAGGGTTTCGAGAGGCGTTGCCCAATAGTCCGACTGGGACCAGAGGACGCTGTCCTCCGACTGCAGCACTGCGCGATTCCAGAACGTGTTGACGGCCGGCAACTGCTGCTGTAGCGACCTGTCTTTCTGGGCTTGCAGCATCGTCAGCCACTGACCCAGCCTATGGACACCTGCGGCGCCATAACGAGACTGCATGCTGCTCTGCAGCCGCTCGCCGTCGAAATCCAGCGCGACGGCTTCAAACCCGTTCTGCAGCGCCCAGGTTCCGAGAATCGCCGAGCCATACAAAAGCATGCCTCTGCGCGACAGACGCTGCATTTTTTCCACGGGCTGTGGAAACAAGAGGCTAGGCGAAGTACTCAATCGAGCTGTAAAAAGAGCAGGCGCGCAAGACATAAATTGCTTGAGACGCCTGTAAATATTGTGATGACCGCTATGAATCTTGAAAGGTCGACGAGAACACAGTCAAGATTCAATGCTCACAAATGTAACCAATCAAGCAAGCTCTTGGAACAACCTGCCGATCACAGCTGAGCGAAGAGGCAGAAGACTTGATATTTCAAGACTTCTACCTGACCTCGCTGGGGGCTGCTTATCAGCTGTGATCGATCTTGAGCTTGCCTTGATCGATCAGCTCCTTGATCAAGGCGTTCTGATCCGCCGTGGTGGTCAACGAGTGCCCAGCGGTGAGATCCACTCCCTTGAACGTGATCAGTTGATCGTAGTTGGAGCCTGTAGCACCCAATTTTCCGTCGGTGGAGACCTTGAGTACGGTATCTGCACCACTCTTGGAGAAGTTCAGGAACTGGGACAGATCCGAACTCTTCTCCTCCCCTTGGAGCAGATCATGCAGGTCCAGCACATCATTGCCGTTGACGTCGGAGCCGCCCTTACCAAAGTCGTTGATCACATCCTTGGCAGGAGCATCAGGGGCTCCCTGATCTCCCTTGAGCCAGACAAAGATATCGTCGCCCGCTCCCCCGATCAGAATATCGTCGCCCTTGCCACCAATCAACGTGTCGTTGCCGGTTCCGCCATACAGCTTGTCGTTGCCGTCATCGCCCCACAAGACATCGTTGCCGCCCTGACCATAGATGATGTCGTCGCCCTTGCCGCCGTGCAGTTCGTCATTGCCACCACGCGTGTCGCCCGCGACGTCGAACTGTCCCGGATTCTGCTTGATGAAGTCGTAGATCCGATCATTCGTCGGCGCGACCCCATCCAGTGCCGTGAGGTACTCCTTCAAGGAGTCGAGGCCGCCACCATTGTGGGATCCCGCGGGATGGCCCGCCCACGCCAGGTGGTCAGTATTGATCGCGTCCCCGAAGATGATGTCGTTGCCGTCGCCACCGTAGACGGTGTCGTGGCCGACTTCAGCCGGATTGCTCGTGCTGCTGCCTCCCTTAAGCGCGACCGCCAGGTCGTTGGCGGTGTTGACGATGTCAATCGCGCCTGTTTTGCCAGAGACTGTATCCCACCCGTTGGGGTTCCCCCAAAAGTTCCAGCTATTGGGCAAAGTGATTTGACCGTTGCCGGTGCTGTCTGTATTGTCGAAGAAGCGCAGGATGTTCGAGTCGATACCGGTTCCGATGCCGATACCATGCACCTTGCTTGCGTTGCTAAGCGATTTGAAGGCATCGACGGATTCCTTCATCGTGTCGTAATCAGTATCGTTACCAAGTCCGGACACCCACTTCTGATTGTTATTGCTGTAGTACTGCGTCGGGTTGCCGTCGGTCAGGAAGAACGTCAGGTTCTCGAACTTCACGCCACTCGGGTTCGCTTTGCCTTGGTCAGCAAACCATTTAACGGTAGCGTTGAACGCCGCCTCGTAGTTTGTGCCCGCGGTATCGCCGGTCGCAATCGTGAGTTTGTTGATCGCCTCGATCAACTTGTTCAGGTTGGCCTGCGTGAGGTTGTTGAACGTGATCGCGTCTTGGGCATGGGTCGCGAAGCCGATCAACGTTACGTTGACAACGCCGTCATGGTGCGCCAGATCGCCAGCAAGCTTGACCAGCGCGTCCTTCACCAGCTGCATGCGGTTGACACCGGAACCCGATTGGGCGGACATGCTACCCGAACGGTCCACCACCAGCGCAATGTTGTAGTTCGTGCCGGGGGTGACATTCGTGACGTAACCGCCGTTGTCCCCCAGGATGATGTCGTCGCCCGAGCCACCGTTCAGCGGCGGCTTGCCGCCGATGCCGCTGTTCTCATTGCCATTGGTCACCAGATGATCGGCGGAGATGACGAACTTGTGCTCGGCCGAGGTGTCGTTGCCGCCATTCGCCGTGCCGCCATTGTCCTTCACTTGGAAATTGAAGGAGCTGTCCTGCTTGTCGGCGCCCGGAGTGAACTTCAGCAGGCCTTGTTCGATGGCCGACTTTGGAATCTCCTGGCCGGCCGTCACCGGCTTGCCGTTATAGGTCATCGTGCCGCTGGTGGGCGGTTGGGTGATGATGACGCTTTGCAGGCTGTTGCCTTCGGCGCCATCGTCGAAGCGGAAATCATTCAGCGAGAAGACGTACTGGTTATCGCCAGCTTCCAGGTTCGCGGAGCCGTCCACGGTCGTGGGCGCGTCGTTGACACCATTGATAGTAATGGTGATGGTGCTGGTGGCCGAGCCGTCAGCGGATGCGACCGTGTAGGTCTCGACGATGCTCTCGCCCGCCTTCAGGAACTGGACGGCGGCGTTGTCGACGTTGTAGGTATAGGTGCCATCGGGCTTCATTACGATGACGCCCAGCGCTCCGCCCGCATGCGTGCTGCTGGTGAGCTTGAGGGTGGCTGTGTCGAAGGTCGACTGGCCCGCATCGGGGTCCGTGATCGTGACCGCACCCTTGACGGTGAGATTTCCGCCCGTGACGTTCACATCTTCAGTGACCGACTTCGCATCATTGGTCACGGTCGGCACGTCGTTGGTGCCATTGATCGTGATGGTGATGGTCGTGGTGCTGAAGTCACCATCTGAATCACGGATGGTATAGGAGAACACATCCGAGAGCTTGTCACCTTGCCCCAGTTCATTGACGCGCGGATCGCTGTTGTTCAGGGTGTAGGTATAGGTGCCATCGGCGTGGATGGTGATCTTGCCGTACACGCCGTTGACCTCGGTGTCGACGTTGCCTTCGATTGCCTTGTTCGGGTTGGCCGAACCCTTGGCCACGCCAACCACGGTGGTTACGTCTGCGCCCACGGCGTCTGCACCCGTACCGGTACCGGTGATGACGTTACCCGTGGCTTGCAAGGTCTTGTCTTCTGTCACGCTGGCCGTGTCCGGCTTTGCTTCGGGCGCGGTGTCGGTGATCTGGATGGTCAGGCTACCGCTGCTGCCGTGGCCGCTAGCATTCTTGGCGGTCACAGTGAAGTCGTCATGCACACTATCCTTGCCGTGAGAGTGATCCTGGGATTTTCCCTTCTCAGTATAGGTGTAGGTGAGCTTACCGGTAGCTTGATCGTAGCCTGTTATCTTCAGCGTGCCCTTGCCTGTGGTCAGGCTGATAGGGTTGGCGTTCGTCGCCTTCGTGACGTCCACGCCATTTACGTCAACGCTCATGATGCCCAACGCTGCGGAGATCTGCATCGATCCCGAAACGGTGTCCCCAGTGGCTTCCGCCACCTTATTCGTTGCGCTCGTAACGGCGGACTCCGCGGCGGAGGTCACGTTGAAATGCGTGTTCACCTTGTCGCCGTCACCATCGGTCCCGGTCACCCCAACCGTGAAGTCCATCGGGCCGGCGGGAACGCTTTCCGTATAGGAGCCGGTCGTGAGGAAGGACATCTTGACGCCGCTGCCCGCGGTGATATCAATACTATCAAATTGAGAGAACGAGGGACTACCCTGACTCAACATCTCCTTCGTGATGTGGATGGAGCCAGTCGTATTGTTCACGGGTATGGCGATGACCTTGGAAACGCCATCGCTCCATATCGTGACATTGAGCGTGCCGCTTCCCTTGACTTCTGCGACATTCAGCGTGAAATCCGAGAGAGCTTTCCTGAAGTCCATGCGGAAGCTTTCGCCCGCGTCGAAGGAGGGGTTTCCGATACCGAAAGAGTTTCCGTTGCCGAACGTGTTGGCGTTAAACACCTTCCCGCCGCCTGCGCTCAGCGTGGCATAACCGAGGTCATAGGTGGATTGGGGGTTGTTGCTGATCGAGGAAGCCAAGTCGATCGACGCGGTCGTCCCGGGCCGAGCCTCGTGCTGGGTGACGGTATAGCCCCCCTCCAGATTCAGGGTCACCGTGAAGATCTTGGTTCCGTTGGGCGAGAAAATGTCGACCGAAGACTTGTTGAGTTCGCTGGTCGTCCAACCTTGTGGCAGCTGACCGACAGACGATACGACCAGCGTAGCGCCCACGGCGTCGGCACCCGTATGGAATTCCAGAGTGCCGGTGGCGCTGGTGACGGCGTTCTCCATCACCGTATTGGTGACGGCGCCAAAATCCGGACTGTCATCCTCGATATTGATCGTGATGGTGCCGTTGCTGGTGGCGTGACCATCGCTGACCTGCACGCCGATGCCCAGCTGGAGCACGTCCTCGATGGAATTCTGCGGATGATCCACCTGGCCCGACAGGGTGACGGTGTAGGCGCCCGCGTCGGTCATCGTGACGGTGATGACGGAGTTTCCGTGGAAGTCCTTGCCGATCAGGGTGTGGCCATTGTTCGACAAGGTCCAGACGACAGGTTTCCCTTGCGAACTCAGGGCGTTGGCCGCCGGCTGCACCAGCTTGACGGTGTGGCTGTCGTTCACGTCCACATCGGCAATGGTCAGCTTGCCGGAGTAGGTAACGGCATCGGTCGTGTCCGTATTGCCCTGGTCGTCCTTCAGACCATGCGGCAACCCTTCTTCGGAAAGGTTGAGCGTGGCGCTGCTGATGGAG
>NZ_BBVD01000007.1 GCF_000964545.1 Comamonas thiooxydans
ACGTTCGAACTTTTCTTTTGCCATGATTTCTCCGAAAGAGCAAAAACCTGTGTGATGTTTAAGGTCTGCACCTCATTGCTGACTCGCCCCGCACAGGAAACAGGACGGCATGGGATCGCAGACCGGCAAAAATCGCGGCAATCCTCAAAGGACTGCCGCGATTGGAAGCCGTAGATTATGACGGATTCGTCAAACCTGCGTCAATTACTTGGCGCGGGCAGCAACAATGGCTTCAGCCACGTTACGAGGAGCTTCAGCGTAGTGCTTGAACTCCATGGTGTAGCTGGCGCGACCTTGAGTCATGGAACGCAGCGAAGTGGCGTAGCCGAACATTTCGGACAGAGGCACTTCAGCCTTGATGGCCTTGCCGCCACCAACCATGTCGTCCATACCCTGAACCATGCCGCGACGCGAGGACAGATCGCCCATCACGGTACCGGCGTAGTCTTCGGGCGTTTCCACTTCCACAGCCATCATGGGTTCCAGGATGACGGGGTTGGCCTTGCGGGCAGCTTCCTTGAAACCGAAGATAGCGGCCATCTTGAACGCCATTTCGTTCGAGTCCACATCGTGGTACGAACCGAAGGTCAGACGAACCTTGACGTCCACCACAGGGTAGCCAGCCAGCACGCCGGAAGTCAGAGCTTCGATCACGCCCTTCTCCACCGCAGGGATGTATTCGCGAGGAACCACACCGCCCTTGATTTCGTCGACGAACTCGAAGCCCTTGCCGGCTTCCTGGGGCTCCAGAGTCAGAACCACGTGGCCGTACTGGCCCTTACCGCCGGACTGGCGAACGAACTTGCCGTCCACGTCCTTGACCGTGCTGCGGATGGTTTCGCGGTAGGCAACCTGGGGCTTGCCCACGTTGGCTTCCACGTTGAATTCGCGCTTCATGCGGTCAACGATGATTTCCAGGTGCAGTTCGCCCATACCGGCGATGATGGTCTGACCGGATTCTTCGTCGGTACGCACGCGGAAGGAAGGATCTTCTGCAGCCAGACGCGACAGAGCGATACCCATCTTTTCCTGGTCGGTCTTGGACTTGGGCTCCACAGCCTGTGCAATCACGGGCTCGGGGAACACCATGCGCTCCAGCACGATAGGCGCGGCGATGTCGCACAGGGTTTCACCGGTGGTCACGTCCTTCAGACCCACGCAGGCAGCGATGTCGCCGGCACGGATTTCTTCCACTTCCACGCGGTCGTTGGCCATCATCTGCACGATACGGCCGATACGCTCCTTCTTGCCCTTGACGGCATTCAGAACGGTCTCACCCTTGGACAGAACGCCAGAGTACACGCGCACGAAAGTCAGCTGGCCCACGAAGGGGTCGGTCATCAGCTTGAAGGCCAGAGCCGAGAACTTCTCAGCATCGTCAGCCTTGCGGCTCAGCTTCTTCTCTTCGTCATCGGGGTCGGTACCGGTAACGTCAGGGATGTCCACAGGAGCGGGCAGATAGTCGATCACGGCGTCCAGCATGCGCTGCACACCCTTGTTCTTGAACGCGGTGCCGCACAGCATGGGCTGAATTTCGGTGGCCAGGGTACGAGTACGCACGCCGAGCTTCACTTCTTCTTCAGTCAGAGTACCTTCTTCCAGGTACTTGTTCATCAGCTCTTCCGAAGCTTCGGCAGCGGCTTCCACCAGGTTTTCACGCCACTTGTTGGCTGTTTCCACCAGCTCGGCGGGGATGTCCTGGTATTCGAACTTCATGCCCTGGGAAGCTTCGTCCCAGATGATGGCCTTCATCTTGACCAGATCGACCACGCCCTGGAAGTTTTCTTCAGCGCCGATTGGGATCACCACGGGCACAGGGTTCGCGTTCAGGCGAGTCTTCATGCCTTCATAGACCTTGAAGAAGTTGGCGCCGGTACGGTCCATCTTGTTCACGAAGGCCAGACGAGGCACCTTGTACTTGTTGGCCTGACGCCACACGGTTTCGGACTGGGGCTGCACGCCACCCACAGCGCAATACACCATGCAAGCACCGTCCAGCACGCGCATGGAACGTTCCACTTCAATCGTGAAGTCCACGTGACCGGGGGTGTCGATGATGTTGAAACGGTGTTCTGGGTAGGACAGATCCATACCCTTCCAGAAGCAGGTCACAGCAGCCGAAGTAATCGTGATGCCGCGCTCTTGCTCTTGCTCCATCCAGTCGGTCGTAGCAGCACCGTCGTGCACTTCGCCCAGCTTGTGGGTCACACCGGTATAGAACAGGATACGTTCTGTAGTAGTTGTCTTACCTGCGTCAATGTGAGCGGAAATACCGATGTTGCGATAGCGCTCAATGGGGGTCTTGCGAGCCATGATGGATCCTTGCTTGATCGTATGGGAGTACTGCCGGCCCCGCATTGTGCGCAGGAGGCAGCAGCTCTATATGGGGGCGCTCAGAATCGACACAAGGCCGCAGCAAGTTTTTGCATGCGGCCCTGCATCTCGAGCGAGATTCCGATTAGAAGCGGAAGTGGCTGAAGGCCTTGTTGGCTTCGGCCATACGGTGCACTTCGTCACGACGCTTCATGGCGCCGCCACGGCCTTCCGTAGCTTCCAGCAGCTCGTTGGCCAGGCGTTGAGCCATGGACTTCTCGCCACGCTTGCGGGAGGCTTCCTTGATCCAGCGCATGGCCAGAGCCAGACGACGGACGGGACGCACTTCCACGGGCACCTGGTAGTTGGCACCGCCAACACGGCGGGACTTCACTTCAACCATGGGCTTGACGTTGTTGATGGCAACAACGAAAGCTTCCAGAGGGTCCTTGCCAGGATGCTTCTTCTCGATCAGGTCCAGAGCGCCGTAAATGATGCGCTCAGCAACCGCCTTCTTGCCGCCTTCCATGATCACGTTCATGAATTTGGACAGCTCTACATTGCCGAACTTGGGATCCGGCAGGATTTCACGTTTGGGGACTTCGCGACGACGTGGCATTTTTTACCTCTATCTTTGCTTCAGTTGGCATCTTTTCAGATACCGCGAGAGCTATTCAAAACTCTCACTTACTCGACCCGCACAAAACATTCGTGCTCAGGGCCACTACGTTTGACCGCGCCAGTCAGGCGAATCAAACACCGTTTGTTTTCAAAAAACCAGGGCTGATTACTTAGCCTTAGGCTTCTTGGCACCGTACTTGGAGCGAGCTTGCTTACGGTCCTTGACGCCTTGCAGGTCCAGGGAACCGCGCACGATGTGGTAACGCACACCGGGCAAGTCCTTCACACGACCACCGCGCACCAGCACAACGCTGTGCTCTTGCAGGTTGTGGCCTTCACCGCCGATGTACGAAATCACTTCGAAACCGTTGGTCAGACGAACCTTGGCCACCTTACGCAGAGCCGAGTTAGGCTTCTTGGGAGTGGTGGTGTACACACGGGTGCACACGCCACGGCGTTGGGGGCAGTTTTCCATAGCAGGGCTCTTGGATTTAACAACTTCTACCGTGCGGCCCTGACGCACGAGTTGGTTAATGGTTGGCATTAATTAAACGTCCCTAAACGTGAATTTGCTTCGTGAAAGCAAAAGGTTTATCCGCAGCAACAGATGCCGATGCGGAAACGTGAATCCCTTCGGAAATTCCGAAAAGCCCTCGAATGTACCAGCTTGTGCAAATCAGCACAACCACCTGTGGGCAATAGCCCCCAGGCAGCAAGACACTTTGCATAACCGACCAAGGGCTATCGCCGGCAGGAGCGCCTCCTGCCTGCCAGGGAACTTACTTGATCCAGAGGCGGATGGTGTCCCACAGACGGCCGAAGAAGCCGGCCTGCTCGACGGCCTCAAGCGCTACCAGCGGCACCTCGGCCACCACATCCGCGCCCGACTTGACCTTGAGCACGCCCATGGACTGGCCCTTGGCGATAGGAGCGATCAGCGGATCCTGGCGCACCACCTCGGTGGTCAGCTTGCCGCCGGTGCCCGAGGGCACGGTCACCACCACGGCGCCGTCGGCCTTGCCGATCTTGACAGCATTGGCAGCGCCCTTCCAGACGGCGGGAGTGGCCACGGGCTGATCGGAATCAAACAGCTTGACGGCATCGAAAGCGGTGTAACCCCAGTTCAGCAGCTTCTGGCTTTCGTTGGCACGCGCCTTTTCGCTGGCCGTTCCCAGCACGATGGACAGCAGGCGGCGCTGGCCCACATTGGGCAGGTCTCGCTTGGCCGTGGCCACCAGGCAATAGCCTGCGGCGTTGGTGTGGCCGGTCTTCAGGCCGTCCACGGTGGGATCGCGGAACAGCAAGGCATTGCGGTTGCTGCCGTTGGAGGCAGGCGTGCCGGGGTAGCTGTATTGCTTGGTGGCGTAGTAGTGCATGTACTCGGGGAAGTCATGCATCAATCGCTGGGCCAGGATGGACAGATCACGCGCCGTCGTCAGGTGACCGGGCTCGGTCAGTCCTTCGGGGTTCTTGTAGCTGGTGTTCTTCATGCCCAGGGCCTTGGCCTGGTCATTCATCATCTTGACGAAGTTCTCGGCCGTGCCGCCCACGGCCTCGGCCAATGCCATGGTGGCATCGTTGCCGGACTGGATGATCATGCCGCTGAGCAGGTCATTGACGGGCACCTGCATCTTGGGGTCGATGAACATGCGCGATCCGGGCATCTTCCAGGCACGCTCGCTCACGGGCATGCGCTGCTCCAGCGTGATCTTCTTGGAGCGCAGGGCGTCGAACACCACATAGGCCGACATCAGCTTGGTCAGCGATGCCTGCTCGACGGGAGCATCGACGTCCTTGGCACCCAGCACCTGGCCGGCAGTGACGTCCACCAGCAGATAGTTGCGGGCTGCAATTTCGGGAGGAACAGGGGCCGCCACCTGTGCCATGGCAAACACGGGCGCCACTGCGGCAGCAACGGCCAGAACACGCAGTGTGGAGTAGATGGGCTTCATGAAGAGGACTCTCGCTAAAGCAAAGGTAAGCGCGGTGATTTACCGTCGGAAACGGCCAAGGCCAAGGATATACCTCGGCCTGGCGCTATGAAAAGGGAGTTAACCAAGACGGGGCAGCAATTCACGTGCGTCAAGGTGTGGGAAATGGCTCTTACAGGGACTTCAGGTGGCGCACCACCAGGCTCTTGAGCAGAGGCAATTGTCCGTGAAAGAAATGGCCGACCTGCGGAATCACGGTAACAGGCAGTATCTGCGGGCGCGCCCAGTCCATCACTGCGGACAGCTCGACGGTGTCGTCCGCCTCGCCATGGATCACCAGGGTCTGGTCATGGGCCTCGGCAGGCACGGGAGCCACTTCGAAGCGACTGGCGGCGGTGCCTACCAGCACGGCCTTCTGCACCCGGCCTGTACCCCAGAGCTGGGCCAGCGCATGGCTGGTGACGAAAGCGCCGAAGGAAAAGCCGGCCAGAGCTACAGGGCCTTCGGGAGCCACCTGCTGCACCACGGCCAGCAAATCCTGCAGCTCGGCCTTGCCGGCGTCATATTCGCCGGCACTGGCACCCACGCCGCGAAAGTTGAAACGCACGACCGTGTAGCCGCACTGAACAAAGGCACGCGCCAGGGTCTGGACCACCTTGTTGTCCATGGTGCCGCCAAACAGCGGATGCGGATGGGCGATGATGGCCACGCCCTTGGGGCTCTGGCCTTCGACCAGTTGCGGCGCATCGCGCAGGGCCTCAATGGCACCGGCGGTGCCGGTGAGCGTCAGTCGTTCGGTCTGGGAATTCACGATTGCTATCCTAGTTGTAGCTTTTTGCGCTTGCTGTAATTGGGCTGACGCTTGAAAACGCTTAAAGTTCCTGAACAAGCAAGCCCAAAGTCGGCCGCACCAGACAAGCGCCGCCTTGCCGCAAGCCTGTCGGGACGGCCAAAGGACTCAAGGCAGCCAGATCAGCGCCCCACGCTTTCGGGCAGCACCAGGCGCTCGACCACCTTGCCGTTCTTGAGATGGGATTCGACGATTTCATCGATATCGCTGTCGTCGATGAAGGTGTACCAGACAGCCTCGGGATAGACCACGGCCACGGGACCGCCGGCGCAGCGATCCAGGCAGCCGGCCTTGTTCACACGCACCAACCCCTTTCCAGCAAGCCCCTCTTCCTTGACTTTGCGCTTGCAGTGGTCAAAGCCCGCCTTGGCGCCATGCAGAGCACAGCAGTCCTCACCGTTGGGACGCTCGTTCAGGCAAAAGAAAATATGACGCTGGTAGTAGCCGCCGGCCTGGTCTTGATTCTGGATGTCGCTCATGGTGGATCATTCTAGGCAGGCTGTTGGCGACGTGAGAGTCGAATCACTACATACGCCAGTGTCACGTAAGGCCAGAGCCAGCCCAGCCATTGGCCCAGGCCGTAGAAGCGGATGAAACGGCCTTGCTCCCAGGCCTGCAGGGTCTGGGCGAAGTACACATTCGTCGGCGCCTGATTGAGGATGCTCAGATGCAGCACCAGCACCAGCAGCAATAGCACGGCGCACATGCTGCGCGAGGCAGGCAATGCAATCACGGCCAGACCCAGCCCACCCCAGACACCCAGACGCACCGGCAGATCCACCCACTCCCAGGCATGGGCCGGACCCCAGCTCAACGCGGCCGACAGTGCCGTCACCCCCACCCCTGCCGCCACCAGAAGCAGTCCGGCCAGCGCGCGGCGGCCCATATGGCGCACGGCGCAATAGGCCAGCAGGCAGGGAATCCACAGCCCCAGCATTACGCATAGCATCTCCGTCACCAGCGACAGCGGCGTCATGGCGAAATCGCCCAGCGGCAGCCAGTCTTCGAACGGCGTGTTCAGCAGCCAGTCCTGCAAGGTGTCGTCGATGCGCTCCAGCACCTGGCCCAGGCCAAACGGCACTGCTGCCGGAAACAGCAGCGCAAACGGCCACAGCGCCAGCAGCACCAGCACGCCAGCACCGCCCTCGCCCAGCCACTGGTTGCGAAATGCACTCCAGCGCGAGAGAGCCCCCAGCCTCTCCAGCAGCGCAGCCAGCAAGGCACCGATCAAGGTACCGCCGGCATTGAGCACCAGATCCAGATTGGACGGCACGCGGCGCGGCAGATAGATCTGCAGAAACTCCATGCACAGCGACAGCAGCGTGCCGGCAAGAAAAGCCAGCGGCACGGCCAGCCTTGGCTGGCCCGAGCGCATCAGGGCCAGCGCCAGGAAAAAGCCCAGCGGCGCATAGCCGACGATATTGGTGTTGACGTCGAACCAGGTCCAGTAAGGCGGCGGAATCCTGGCGAACAGGAATACGCTGGGGTCGATGCCCTGGGCGCGCCAGCCGTCGAACGGGAACAGGCTGGCAAAGACGATGAGCAGGCCATAGACCAGCGCCAGCGGCCAGGCCGAGGTATGGCGCATGGAAATCACCGGCACCGCGGAATCGGACACAGTCGCCTCCTACTCTCAGCGCAAGATTCAGAAGGGCTTGACCACCACCAGAATCACGGCAGCGATCAGCAGCAGCACCGGCACTTCGTTATAGAAACGGAACCAGCGATGACTTTTATGACAGGTGTTGTCCGCCAGCTTGCGCAGCAGCACGGCACAGCTGTGGTGGTAGCCGATGACCAGCAGCACCACGGCCAGCTTGGCATGCAGCCAGCCGCCCGCGAAGCCCCAGCCCAGCCACAGCCACAGGCCCAGTCCCAGCGCGGGCACGGCCAGCATGGTGGTGAAGCGCAGCAGCTTGCGCGCCATCAGCAGCAGGCGCTCGCGTTCGGCCACCGAGCCCGGCGTGACCATGGCGATGTTGACAAAGATGCGCGGCAGGTAGAACAGACCAGCAAACCAGCTGGCGACAAAAACGATGTGAAAGGCTTTGACCCATAGCATGGAGCCAGTGTAAAGGCCTGCGCTGCGCCGCAGCCGCTGCGCGCCGCGTCTTTACCTCGAAGCTCGGGCCTTGTCGCGCCGGCCGTCATGGAATAGTCACGCAGCTGCAAGCCAAGCCATGACGAATGGGGCACAATTTTCCCCATGCATTTGTCCAGCCCTACTCCTTTTCCCCAGAATCGTCCGCGCCGCCTGCGCCGCGATGCTTTCACCCGCAATCTGGTGCGCGAGAGCGTGCTGACGCCGCACGACTTCATCTACCCCGTGTTCGTGCATGAAGGTCAGAACAAGCGCGAGGCCGTGCCCTCCATGCCCGGCGTGGACCGCCTGAGCCTGGACCTGCTGCTGCCCGTAGCCGAGGAATGCGTGAAGCTGGAGATTCCCTACCTGGCGCTGTTCCCCGCCATCGAATCCAGCCTCAAGACCCCCGATGGCAAGGAAGCCCTGAACCCCGATGGCCTGATCCCGCGCGTGGTGCGTGCGCTGAAAAAGGAATTCCCCCAGCTGGGCGTGATGACCGATGTGGCCCTGGACCCCTACACCAGCCACGGCCAGGACGGCATCCTCGACGAGAGCGGCTACATCATCAACGATGACACCGTGGAAGTGCTGGTCGGTCAGGCCCTGGCCCATGCCGAAGCCGGCGTGGACATGGTGGCCCCCAGCGACATGATGGACGGCCGCATCGGCGCCATCCGCGAGGCACTGGAGCTGCAAGGCCATATTCACACCCGCATCATGGCCTATAGCGCCAAGTACGCCAGCGCCTTCTACGGGCCCTTCCGCGACGCCGTGGGCACACGCGGCGCCCTGGGCAAGGCCGACAAAAATGTCTACCAGATGGACCCTGCCAACACCGACGAAGCCCTGCGCGAAGTGGCGCAGGACATCGCCGAAGGCGCGGACATGGTCATGGTCAAGCCCGGCATGCCGTATCTGGACGTGGTGCGCCGCGTCAAGGACGAGTTCAAGGTACCGACCTTCGCCTATCAGGTGTCCGGCGAATACGCCATGCTCAAGGCTGCTGCCGCCAACGGCTGGCTCGATCACGACGCCGTGATGATGGAAGCCCTGTTGGCCTTCAAGCGCGCGGGCGCCGACGGCATCCTGACCTACTTTGCCATCGACGCCGCCAAGAAGCTGCGCGGCCTGTAACAAAATTGATAGCTGTCAGCGCAGGTCATGCTTGCGCCTGAGAGCATTTCAGGCATGATCTGACGGCCCGTGCAGCTTGCACGGGCCGTTTTGCATCTGCTTTTTGCACTGACATCGAGACTGCCTATTCCCATGCGCGTGCTGCATATCTCTCCCCTCTATGCCCAGCCTGTTGACGGACTGCCCACGCAGGCGGCAACAACGGGGTTTTACTGGGTCTCCTGCACACGCTCGGAGCTGGAGGCTCAGCTGCCGGCCATTCAGACCATGTTGGTCAGGCTGGGCGGCTCTGCCCTCGTGGACCTGCATGTCTCCGACCTGCTGAATCCCGCAATCCCTTCCAATTACGACTACACCTCGGTGTACGACGTGCTGGTGTTCCGCCGCCTGGCCAACGCCCATCTGCCGCCGCTCAATGGAAGCCCCGCCTCGCCAGCCGTGGCCACACCGCCAGGCCTGCCTGCAGTGATGGCAGGCACCGGCAGTGCTGCATCCAGCGCCCCGCCTCCATCGCACAACCCGGCCCACAGCGGCCAGCGCGAAGCGCCGGTGCTGCAACGCGTGGAAACCCAGCCCGTGGGCTTTGCGCTGTATGACCAGATCCTGCTGTCCGTGCATCCCGACGGCTGCTTTGTGCTGGAAAACTTCTGGCAACGCCTGATTTCCGGCCCCGCCAAGACTGACAGCCGCCAGGTCAGCACCAAGATGCCCGTGGAGCCTGCCGACCTGATGCTGCGCATGGTCAACGGCATGGTGGACGGCTATCTGGACCTGCGCCGCACACTGACGCGCCAGATCGACCACTGGCAGATGGCACTGCTCAAGCCCAACAGGCGTTTCAGCAACTGGGCCAGCGTGCTCGACGTGCGCCTGGCGCTGCACCAGCTTGATGAAATCTGCGAAGACCAGCGTGCCGCCGTGCAGGACTGGACCGAGGCGCTGGAGGGATGGCCGCCCGAGCACACACCTGCGCGCCAGCATGAACGCGAACTGCTGCGCGTGCGCTCGCGTGACGTGCTCGAACATATAGAGCGCGTGACCCACCACATTCACCGCATGGAGCAAAGCGCCGAGACCGCCGTGCAGATGCACTTTTCGGCTCAGAGCAACCGCGCCAACGACATCATGCGCACGCTGACCACGGTGACGGCCATCTTTCTGCCTCTGAACCTGATTGCCGGCATCTTCGGCATGAACTTCGAGTTCATCCCGTTCGTGCACAAAAAGGACGGCTTCATCTGGGCGCTGGTGGCCATGGTGTTCATCACCGTGGTGCTGGTGGCCTATTTCTGGCGCCGACGCTATCTGGAAAGCGAAGAAAAAGAATGACCCCCTGAGGCGCTTCCGCGCCTTCCCCCAAGGGGGACGACATCCTCGCTGCGCGGCGGCGCTTGCTTGATGTCTCTGATGGGGGACCGCCCTGCGGCAACGGGCTTTAGATAAAAACAGCTGCTTGCGCTTATATATAAAGCACAAGCAGCTATTGTTTTTATATCAACCCAGATGCTGGGCGAAGAAGGCCAGAGTGCGCTCACCTGCCAACGCTGCAGCGGCTTCGTTGTAGGAGCCGCGCTGGTCGCAGTTGAAGCCATGGTCGGCTTCATAGACATGGACTTCCACCTTGGGCTGGGCCTTCTTGAAGGCTTCGACGGACTCAAGCGAGATGTAGTGATCCTTGCTGCCGAAATGGGCCAGCACCGGGCACAGCGCCAGACGGCTGGCTTCCAGCTCGCCCGTCATGCCGCCACCGTAATAGCAGACTGCAGCCGAGACGCTGGCCAGATTGCAGGCCGAGCGCCAGGTCATGAGGCCGCCCCAGCAAAAGCCCACCACGCCGATCTTGCCGCCAGGCACCAAAGTCGCCGCATGGGCCACGGCAGCTTCCACATCGCGCAGCGCGCCCGGCTCGGGCAGGGCTTCTACCGCGGTCTTGAGCGCAAAGCCGGCCTTCATGTCTTCTTCGCTGTAACCCAGCTCCACATCGGGCTTGACGCGGGCAAACATGGCGGGCGCCACGGCCACATAGCCCTGGGCTGCGTAGCGGTCTGCCACGGAGCGGATATGCGAGTTCACGCCGAAGATCTCCTGCAGCACCACGATGGCACCGCGTGCCTGGCCCTCGGGCATGGCCACATAAGCCGGGGTTTTTGCGCCATCCACGGCTGTCAGTTCAACAAAGCTGCCCATTGCGAAGCTCCTTAACATGGTTCAAAAGGGAAATCCGCGACGCGGCCGCCAGCAATGCTGTAATGGCTGATGCCGCGTCGATGATTCGGCCATTTTTTCACAGGAGTGTTGATGCAAGCTATCTCAGCCCCACAAAAGGCCGACAGTCGCAAGAAGCCCCCCATGCCAGGAGGCGAGCTGTAATGGATATCAAGCCGTTGATCACTCTGGTCGCCATCATCAACCCGCTGGCCATCGTCCCGTTCTTCATCCACTACACGGCCGGCTTCGACGCCGAGCAGCGCTGGCAGACGATTCGCACCGCCGCCTTTGCCGCCTTCTGCGTGATTGCGGTCTGCGCCCTGCTGGGGCTGCAGATTCTGCAGTTCTTCAATATCTCGCTGCAAAGCTTTCAGGTCGGCGGCGGTCTGCTGCTGCTGATCAGCGCGATGAACATGCTCAACGCCCGTCCCGCCGAAGACCGCCCCAACAATGCCACGCTGGCAGCCGGCGTCGAAAAGGCCGCCGAGGGCAACAGCATTGCCGTCGTGCCGCTGACCATTCCGCTGCTGACCGGGCCTGCCGCCATGTCCACCGTGGTGATCTATGCCGATCAGGCGCGCACCATCTGGCAGCATGTGGCGCTGGTCGGTTACGGCGTGGTGGTGGCCGCAGCCATCATGGTGTGCTTTTCATTGGCCCACCCGATTGCCCGCGTACTGGGCAAGACCGGCATCAATGTGATGACCCGGCTCATGGGACTGATTCTGGCCGCGCTGGCCATCGAGGTGATGGCCGGCGGACTGATCAAGATCTTCCCCATCCTGGCCTCCCCGGCGATATACCCTTAACCCAAAAAATACTCCCCCTGAGCGGCTGCGCCGCTTCCCCCAAGGGGGACGGCAGCTTTGCTGCGCGGCGGCGCTTGCTCGCTGTCTCTCTCCTTAGCGCGCGCCAGTTTCAGGCAGTTACCACTTCCATTTTTTCAGTTTCACCACAGGCACCACCACAGCCAGTGATCGGCTCTGCAGGCAAAGCCTCGGGCACCAGCACCGCGCCGGTCACCGGGTCAAAGCCCGCGCGGCGCATATGCAGGGCCAGGGCGGCATCCATGTTCTGCGCATGGTGGCTGAACCACGGGCCCAGCTCGGCCGCCATATGGCGGATCGTGGCCAGATCGCCCTGCCCGCCCTTGACCGCCCCCTCGCGCAGCACGGCCAGCACCACCTTGTGCTGCTGGCTGTGGCAGTTGCCCGTGGCAAAGCCCGTGGTCTGCATCCAGCGGTCTTCCTGATCGAAGTGCTGCTGGGTATGGGCAATCAGCTCGTCCCAGAGCGCGCACAGCTGCTCGTCGCCCGCAGCTTCCACCTGGGCCAGCAGGGTGACGAACTCTTCATGCACCGCGTCCATGACGGGAAAATCCAGGATGAGAGCGGCATTCCATTCGAGGCTGGCCATGGCAGTTCCTTGTGCGAGGTTGAGGAACTGGCAGCTTAAGAACAAGGCCCGGCCCGGCCATTGACCCACATCAGCAAAGCAGCTGCCCGCAAGTAACCAGGACTTGCCCGGAATCAACAAAGCCCTGCATGGCAGGGCTTTGGGAGCGGAAATGCCTGGGACTGGTCAGGCCCTAGCGCCCGTAACCCTGCAACCAGCGGCTGAGCTGGACAGCCGCCTCATCCACCGCGCGTGCCATGGCCTGGGCACCGCCGGCTGCGTCGGCCGAGGCAGCCGGAACCTCGACCGTGAACACCTTCTGGCCCAGCAACTGGTTGCCTGCACTCTCGCCGACACCGATCAGGCTGGCGCTCAGGCGCAGCAGCGCACGGCTGTTGCTGGCGTTGTCGAAGACCTGGTTGAACTCGTCCACCGTCACGCGCAGCTGCGCAATCGAGCGCTTGTCGGCCAACAGGGGGCGGACATTGTCCTTGCCCGAAAGCACGGGGCGCTCCAGCCCCAGACGCATGCGCAGACGCTGCTCCACCATCTGGGCGGGAGGCAGGCTCCAGCGCGCGTTCTGGTAGGCACGCAGTTGCTGGCTGTCGCTGTAGTTCAGACGGTAGAACATGGCCGTCAGGCCCTCAGGCAACCCCGGCGCCTGGACTTCGGCCAGCACCAGAGGCACCGGCGCCGCCAAAGGGGCGGCTGCGTTCGCGGCCGGCGCGGCCAGGTCGGCCACGCCCAGGTCATAGCGCACCGGCTGCGTGGGCGCCGTGGGCAGGCCCGAGCAGGCGGCGAGCGCCAGTACCAGGGAAGAAGCGCCCAGCAATCGCCATGCTCCGCGGCCGGTGAGTGAAGTCTTTGTGTCTGCCATATTGATTCCTTTGGGACTTAGGCCAGCCAGGCTGGGCAGCAGGCATTTCCATCGAAAAACAGCCTGCCTGATCCGAATTGGCGCAAGTCGTGTCCTTGTTGCGGGTTCATTTGGCCGGAGCCACGAACCCTGGCTCGCCGGGGCCTGGCAAGCCCATTCCCTGGCCGTAGATGACGGATTGCGGGTTGTCATTGAAGCGGCCCGCGGCCGCGCCCATGGTGCGCGCGGCGCGCGAGACATCGTCAGCCGCGCCGTTCATGCGCGGCAAGGTGCTGCGCCCCAGCGACTCGGCCGCCTGCGACAGGGCCTGCGTGCCCTCGGCAATCTGCTGCAGCGGGCCGTCGGGGGCATTGACCTTGCGCACGGTCTGTTGCAGATCGGTCGCCACGCCCGTGGCGGCATTGCCGGCCTTGGTAAGGGACTGCAGGGTCTGGTGCGCATCTGCCGTGATCTGTGGAAAGTCCTTGGCCGTCTTGTTCATGGTCTCGGCCAGATCCTTGATCCCGCCGGATGCGGCAGCGATATTGTCGAGCGCCACGCTCACCCGCTTCTGGTTGTCCTCACCCAGCATGGCATTGAGGCGGCGTGAAATTTCGTCAACCCGCTCCAGCAGCACCGGCCCCTGGTCGGCCAGCATGTTCAGCGGCGATGACTTCATGGGCAGGCGCGGCAGGCCGCTGGGCCCGGGCTTGAGCGGTTGCGAAGACTTGCTGTCATCGTCGAGCTGGATATGTGCCAGACCCGTCACTCCCTGATAGCCGAGCTGGGCGTAGGTGGCCGGCGTGACCGGCGTGTCCTCGCCCACGGCAATGCGAATCAGCACATTGCCAGGAATCTGCGGGTCAAAGCCGATGCGCACCACCTTGCCCACGGGCACGCCCTTGTAGCGCACCGTGGCCTGGGGCTGCAGGCCGCTGACTCCGTCCTTGGTGGACATTTCATAGAGCTGGTATTCGCGGTTGTCGCGCGTCAGCCAGACAGCCAGCCCTGCCAGCAGGGTCGCCACCACCAGCACGAAGATGCCGGCAGCCATGGCATGGGACTTGTTTTCCATCAGCTTTCCTCTGCGGCCACGCCGCCTTGCACCGGGGCCATGGCACGGCGGCCACGCTCTCCCTGGAAGAAATGTTCAATAAACGGGTGCTTGATCCTGGCCACGTCGCGCGGGGCTCCGGTGAACAGCACTTTTTTCTCGGCCAGCACGGCCACGCGCGTGGACAGCGCGAACAGCGTATCCAGATCGTGGGTGACCATGATCACGGTCAGGCCCAGCTCGGCATGGATATCGCGCAGCAGCTCACAGAACTCGTCCGAGCCCTTGGGGTCCAGCCCCGCTGTGGGTTCGTCGAGCAGCAGCAGCGGCGGATCCATCATCAGTGCACGCGCCAGCGCCACACGCTTGATCATGCCGCCCGACAGGTCTGCAGGCATGCGCGAGGCATGCTCGGGCTTGAGGCCCACCATCTGTAGCTTGACCATGGCCGCATCGCGCACCACGGCATCGGACAGGGTGCCCTGCTCACGCAGCGCAAATGCGATGTTGTCGAGCACGTTGAAGGCCGAGTACAGCGCCCCTTGCTGGAACAGCATGCCCACCTGACTCGCCGCCAGCTCGCCGCTGATGACCTCGCGCGAGGGCCGGCCATCCACGGTCACCGTGCCGCGCGATGGCGAGAGCAGCCCCAGTATCTGGCGCAGCAGCACCGTCTTGCCCGTGCCGGAGCCGCCCACCAAGGCAAGAATCTCGCCCGGGTAGACATCGAAGTTCAAGTCCTGGTGCACGGCAAAGCGCGACTCGCCCTCGCCGAACTCGGTCCACAGGTCCACTGCCTGCACCAGCGGCTTCACATCCTGCGGCGGCGCGTAATCGCCCACGGCACCCTCGATACGGCGGTTGTGCATCACCTCTGTCATTTGCGTGCCCCCCGCTCCACGAGGCTGGCGCGACCCAAGCCAGAGACGCCGAGCAAGGGCCGCCCCGCAGCGAAGGTGTCGTCCCCTTGGGGGGAAGCGGCGAAGCCGCACAGGGGGTAGTTCATCCTAAAAGCCCACGTTTCTGAAGAGGATGGCGAAAATGGCATCCACGATGATGACCATGGTGATGGATGACACCACCGCCGCCGTGGTGCCACGCCCCAGGCTCTGGGTATTGGGCTCTACCTTCAGGCCCCAGTGGCAGCCGATCAGGGCGATCAGCACGCCAAACACCACGGACTTGCCCATGGCCAGCACCAGATTGCCGATCTTCACGGCCGCAGGCAGGCTTTGCACGAAATAGGAGGGCGTGATGTCCATGGTCAGGTCCGCCGCGACCATGCCGCCAGCCAGTGCCGCAAGAATGGTCCACAACGCCACCAGCGGCATGGACACGGCCAGCGCCAGCGCACGTGGCAGCACCAGCCGGTAGCCCTGGGAAATGCCCATGACCTGCATGGCGTCGAGCTCTTCGGTCACGCGCATCACGCCGATCTGCGCCGTGATGGCCGAGCCGCTGCGCCCAGCCACCAGAATCGCCGCCAGCAGCGGCCCGAGTTCGCGGATCAGCGAAATGCCAAGAATGTTGACGATAAAGGATTCGGCCCCGAACTGGCGCAACTGCAGCGCCATCAGATAGGCCAGCACCACGCCGATCAGAAAGCCGACGAGCGCCGTGATCGGCAAGGCTGTCGCCCCCGTCGCATAGAGGTGGCCCGAAATATCGCGCCATGGGCCACGAAACGGATTGCGCAGCAAGCGCAGGCAGTCCAGCAGCAACTGACCGACCAGTTGGATCAAGTTGGAAAAGTGCCCGCAGGCATCGATCACCATCTGGCCCAGTCGATTGACCTCGCACATCCATCCCGAGGGCTCGGGCTTGGACTCGGGCACTTCGCTGAACCTGGCCACACGCTCCAGCATGGAGCGCTGGGTCTTGGTCGTCAGCAAGTGGGCCGGCCAGGCCTTGCCCCATTGCTCCCACAGCAGCTGCGCACCGATATGGTCGAACCAGACCATTTGCTGCAAATCCCAGGCCGCGCCCTTGGGCACCGCCCTGATCTGCGGCGCCAGCCGGCGCCAGATATGGCGGTCGCCCAGCTCTGCTGCACTCCAGCGGCCCACAGGCACGGCCCATTGCTGACCCTCGCGGGACTGCAGCGGACATTGAGGTAGTTGGTCTGAGCTGGACAAAGAAAAGCTTCCTAGAACTTGAGGGAGGCGGGCTGGCCGCAGGGGCCAGCATAACGCGCCACGCGGGGAACATGCCAAGCGCAGCACGTAGGCCGCTGCCGCATGCCACGTAATGATAGCGTTGCAATTTTTATCAAAAATCCGCGAAAGTCAAAACCAGCACTGCGCCGACAGCTTCCAAAACAGGAGTATGCGAGCGCTTTCCCTATCGACACCCGCAAGCTCATCACACCTAATGAACCAGCCTTTTTGCCCATGACTGCCTGATGCTCTGGCCTCTGCGCCTAGCTGTACCGGCCTTTTGATCTGCCCATGAGTGATACCCAGTTCGACTACATCGTCATCGGCGGAGGCACAGCAGGTTCGCTGCTGTGCAACCGTCTCACCCGCAACAAGAATCACCGGATTCTGCTGATCGAAGCCGGCGGCAAGGATGACTACCACTGGATCCATATCCCCGTCGGCTATCTCTATTGCATAGGCAACCCGCGCACCGACTGGCTCTATCAGACCGAGCCCGACCCCGGCCTCAACGGTCGCAGCCTGCGCTACCCGCGCGGCAAGACACTGGGCGGCTGCTCCAGCATCAACGGCATGATCTATATGCGCGGCCAGGCCCGCGACTACGAGCAATGGGCCGAGCTGACCGGCGACGACACCTGGCGCTGGGAGCAGGTCCTGCCGGCCTTCAAACAGCATGAAGACCATTGGCGTCTCGACGCCGTCGGCAGCGCCAGCGAAGAATTCATGCGCCTGCACGGCAGCAAGAGCACCGGCGGCAGCGGCGAGTGGCGCGTGGAGAAGCAGCGTCTGCGCTGGGACATACTCGACGCCTTTGCCCAGGCCGCGCAGCAGGCAGGCATTCCTGCCACCGACGACTTCAACCGCGGCTGCAACGAGGGCGTGGGCTACTTTGAAGTCAATCAGAAGTCAGGTCTGCGCTGGAACACTGCCAAGGCATTTCTGCGCCCCACCTGCTACGGCCGTCCCAACTTCGAGATGTGGACCCGCGCCCAGGTGCGCCGGCTGATTCTGGAAGATCTGCCGGACGGCAGCCAGCGCTGCACCGGCGCCGAAGTCTGGACCGGAGAGGAGATGGTGACTGTGCAGGCCGGGCGCGAGGTGCTGCTCTGCGCGGGAGCGGTCAACTCGCCGCATATCCTGCAGTTGTCGGGCATAGGCCCCGGCGAATTGCTGCAGCGCCATGGGATGGCTGTGCGCCGCGATCTGCCCGGCGTGGGAGCCAATCTGCAGGACCATCTACAAATCCGCTCGGTCTACAAGGTGCAGAACGCCAAGACGCTCAACACCATGGCCGGCAGTCTCTGGGGCAAGGCGGCCATCGCCCTGGAATACGCACTCAAGCGCAGCGGCCCCATGAGCATGGCGCCTTCGCAACTCGGTGCCTTTACACGCAGCAATCCGGCGTTGGCCCACCCCAATCTGGAATATCACGTGCAGCCGCTGTCGCTGGATGCCTTTGGCGAGCCGCTGCACGACTTTGCCGCCTTCACCGCCAGCGTCTGCAACCTCAACCCCAGCAGCCGCGGCACGGTGCAACTGCAAAGCGCGGATTTCCGCCAGGCTCCGGCCATTGCACCCCATTACCTATCCACGGCAGAAGACCGGCAGGTGGCGGCAGACAGCCTGCGCGTCACGCGGCGCATCGTCAGCCAGCCGGCGCTTGCGCGCTTCCAACCCGAAGAGTTCAAACCCGGTGCTCAATACCAGAGCGACGAAGAGCTGGCGCGTCTGGCCGGTGATATCGCCACCACCATCTTCCACCCCGTAGGCACGACCAAGATGGGACGCGCCGACGACCCGATGGCAGTCCTGGACAGCCGTTTCAAGGTGCGAGGCGTGCAGGGTCTGCGCGTGGTCGATGCCGGCGCCATGCCCACCATCACCAGCGGCAATACCAACAGCCCGACGCTGATGATGGCCGAGAAGGCGGCGCAGTGGATTCGTGACGCGACCTGAAAAACGGCCTCTCGAAAAGCCGAGCGATTCACTGCGAAAAGCCCGTCAGCGCCCGAAATTCGCTCTGGAGCGCAACGTCTGTCCGAGCGGAAGAATTCCGCGCGGCGTCATGCCCCATGAATCAAAGCCCTCAGAGATCTTTTGCTTATAAGCATATGACGCTATTGTTTTTGAAATATCTCAAAACTCATAAGGATGTCACGAAACTTTCTGATTCATTTGTCAGACGTTTTTGATATAACCCAAGGGAATTCCCCAATGCACCACACAGGTGCAGCCCTTACATTCTCGTCACTCTCGCTGCTCCACGAAGCAGCATGGAGGGCCGAGGAGACAACTCGACACAACCAGACCAATACATATAAAAGCATCAAAGATGCGTTCAAAAGCGCCCCACAGTGGGCGCTTTTTTTATGCCTGCGCACAGGCTTGAGGCAGCGGTGCGACAATGCCGGCGCCATCCTCGGGCATTCAAGCCCGCTCTCTCCCTGGCTTCTTCATCCCGCCTCCGGCAGCGCCGCCCAGCGGCAACGCGCGTTGCTCACGGCATGCACCAATTGCAGGCATTTGCTCCATGGAATGGATTCTTGTTTCCCTCGCCTCGGCCCTGGCCGGGTTTGTTGACGCCATCGTGGGAGGCGGCGGACTGATTCTGGTGCCGGCCATGTTTGCAGCCTTCCCCACCACCACGCCCGCCACGCTGTTTGGCACTAACAAAAGCGCCGCCGTCTGGGGCACGGCCATTTCCGCCTGGCAGTACAGCAAGCGTGTGCATATCACCTGGGCTACGCTGCTGCCCGCCATCGGCACGACGCTGGTGGGAGCTTTTCTCGGAGCCTGGGCCGTCACGTTGATTTCGCCCGATTTTCTGCGCAAGCTGCTGCCCTTCATCCTGCTGGGCGTGCTGGGCTACACCCTGGCCAAAAAAGAGCTGGGCCGCGACCACGAGCCGCGCCTGGCAGGGCGCACCGAGATGTTGACCGCCAGCGCCATCGGCCTGCTGATCGGTTTCTACGACGGCTTCTTCGGCCCGGGCACAGGCAGCTTCTTCGTGTTCCTGTTCGTGCGCCTGCTGGGCTATGACTTCCTCAACGCCTCGGCCAGCGCCAAGCTGCTGAACCTTGCCTCCAACGCCGCGGCACTGCTGCTGTTCACTCTCAAGGGCCATGTCTGGTGGCACTTTGCGATTCCGCTGGCCGTGGCCAATGTGCTGGGCAGCATGCTGGGCACCTGGATGGCCTTGCGTCACGGCACGGGCTTTGTGCGCACGATTTTCATCGGCGTGGTCAGCCTGCTGATTCTGAAAACTGGCTATGACGCTTTTCTGCGTTAAACCATTACACAGCAAGCGTTAATAGCTATCAATTTATCAAGGTGCTGTTTCGTCGTCGGACAGCACCGAGATATCTTCCACACGGCGCGGCGTGCCGATCGGTGCGCCTGCCTTGCCCTGGCGCACGGCAGCGATATCAGCCTCGCTGGGATAGTTGCCCACCAGCCAGTAGTCCAGTATGCGGCGTGCGATAGGTGCGGCAGCCGCTGCACCGAAGCCTGCATTCTCCACAATCACGGCCACGGCAATCCTGGGCGCTTCGGCCGGGCCGTAGGCGATATAGAGCGAATGGTCGCGCTGGTACTCGGCCAGACGCGCAGCGTTGTACTTTTCCTTCTGGCCCACGCTTACTGCCTGGGCCGTGCCGGTCTTGCCACCCGACAGATAGCTGGCACTGCCGAAGACGCCGCGGCCCGTGCCGCCAGTCACCACTCCCACCATGCCACGCTTGACGGCATCGACATTGCTCTGCTTGTAGCCCAGGTTGACGGGTGCCGGCTGAACAATGGCCGTGCGCGTACCGGTGACGGAGTCGATCAGCTCCTTGCCCACATGGGGCGTGAAGCTCAAGCCGTTGTTGACCAGCGTGGCCAGCGCATGCGAGAGCTGGAGGATGGTGAAGTTGTTGTAGCCCTGGCCGATGCCCAGGGAGATCGTCTCGCCTGCAAACCATTGCTGCTGGGCGGCGCGCTTGTAGGTCTTGCGCTTCCACTCCTTGCTGGGCAGCACGCCGCGCACCTCGCCGGGCAGGTCGATGCCGGTGATCTGGCCAAAGCCCAGCGGCTTCATGAAGTCGTGGATCGCATCCACGCCCATCTCGTTGGCCAGCGTGTAGAAATAGACGTTGCTGGAATGCTGGATGGCGCGCGCCAGATCCACCGGGCCCAGCGCATGGCCGGAGCGGAAGGTGTGGCCGCCGAAAGTCCAGGAGCCGCCGTCCTGGATCACCGTGCCCGGCGTGCGCTTGCCGGTCTCTATGCCCGCCAGGCCCATGAAGGGCTTGTAGGTCGAGCCCACGGGATAGGTTCCGCGCATGGAGCGATTGAGCAAGGGGCGATCCAGCGATTCGTTGAGCGCCTTCCAGCTTTCCTGGTCGATGCCGTCGACAAACAGATTCGGGTCGTAGGTCGGCTTGCTGACCATGGCCAGCACCTCGCCATTGCGCGGGTCCATGGCGATGGCCACGCCACGGCGGTTGCCGTAGAGGTCTTCCACCATCTTCTGCAGCTTGATGTCCACCGACAGCTGCAGGCTGTGTCCCGGCGTGGCAGGGCGACTACCCAGACGACGCACGGCATGGCCGCCAGCCGAGGTTTCCATTTCCTCCCAGCCGGTCTGGCCGTGGAGCTGCAGTTCATAGCTCTTTTCGGCACCCAGCTTGCCCATGACCTCGGTGCCACGGTAGTTGGCGGCATCGTCGGAGTCGTCGATCTCTTCCTTTTCCCTTTGATTGATACGACCGATGTATCCGATCAAATGGCTGCCGGTTTCCTTGAGCGGGTAGGTGCGAAACAGGCGGGCCTTGATGTCCACACCCGGAAAGCGATAGCGCTGGGCCGCAAACTTGGCGACTTCCTCATCCGTCAGGCGCGAGCGGATAGGAATCGACTCAAAGCTCTTGGAGTCATCCATGAGCCGCTTGAACTTGCGGCGGTCGCGCGGCGTGATCTCAATGACCCCGGACAGCCCTTCGATGGTCTCGTCCAGATCCTCGACCTTGGAGCGTGTGATCTCCAGCGTATAGGCCGAGTAATTGGTCGCCAGCACCACGCCGTTGCGGTCCAGGATCTGGCCCCTGTTGGGCACGATGGGGACCACCGCCGTGCGATTGCTCTCGGCCCGCTCGGCAAACTCCTCATGGCGCTCGACCTGCAGCACCAGCAGACGCCAGACCAGCAGACAGAACGCCAGAAATACCACGCAGCCCATGACGACTGCACGCATCCGGAAGCGCTGCAGCTCGACTTCGGTGTTGCGAATCTCCATCATGCGCAGGCTCCCCGCACGCCAAGCCAGTGACTGCAAGCAAGGGCCGCCCCGCAGCGAGGCAGTCGTTCCCCCCCGCGAAGCGAGAGGGGGAAAGGCGCGCAGCGACTCAAGGGGGCTTTCATCTACAGAGGCCGGTTTTCATCGCTGTCCGGCGCACGGCGCTGCGGCGCCAGCAGCAAAGCGCTGACCACGGGCCACAGCAAGGTCTCGATCACTGGAGCTATCAGAAACTCCAGCCCAGGGAAGATACCTCCCGTCGCGACACGCAGCAGTACCTGAATGCCGTGCGCCGCAGCAAACACCGGCAGCAGATGCAGGGCCTGCACGGGGCTCGAGAACCAGAGCAGGCGGCGACTCATCCAGCCTGTCACGAAAACCAGCAAGGTATAGGCCAGTGCATGCTGACCCAGCAGCGAGGCTCGGTCCACATCCATGACCAGCCCCAGTGCAAAGGCAATACCCAGGCCCACGCGCTGCGGTTGGTTCAGACTCCAGAAGGCCAGCAGCAACAGCAACATGTCCGGCAGCCAGACTATGCGACCCAGCGGAAGCATGTTGACGGCCAGGCCTATCACCAGGGTGACGACGATGAACAGAGGATTGACCGGCAGCAACAACTGCTGGCCGCGCGGCATGATCATGCGGGATCCTTTGCAGGCTTGGCGGCCTTGGTCCCCGCCTTCTCAGCGGCGGCCTTCTCCTTTTCGGCAGCGGCCGCCTCCTTTTTGCCACGTGCCTTGGCAGCCCGGTCGGCCTTCTCGGCATCGGCCTGGGCCTGCATATTGGCGGCCTCGGGATGCTCGGTACGGCCCTGGGGCTTGAGCACCATCACATGGCGCACACCCTGCACGCGGCCCACGGGCTCGCAGTAGATGCGGGTGAAGGCAGAGTCGGCACGGCGGTCCACGGTCACCACCTTGGCCACGGGCAGGCCCGTGGGATAAAGCCCGTCAATACCGCTGGTGGTGAGCAGATCGCCCACCTGTACATCGGCGTTGCTGGGCATGAAGCGCAGCTCCAATCCGCCGGCGCGGGTCGAGGATGCATCGCCATAGGCGACACTGCGCGCGCCAGTGCGCGGGTTGAAAACGGGAATGGCCTGATCGCGATCGATCAGCAGCGTGACCTCGGCACGCGTCGGATAGACGCGCGTGACCTGGCCTATCACGCCTTTTTCATCGAGCACGGGCGAGCCCGGCGCAATATTGTCCGCCTGCCCCTTGTCGATCACCACGCGGCGCGTATAGGGGTCAGGACTGTCATAGACCACCTCGGCCACCTGCCCCGGCGTCAACGAGCGCTCACGCAACTCCAGCATGGAACGCAGATGCTCGTTCTCCTTGATCAACTCGTCGGCCAGCTCGGCGCGCTGAGCCATGACGACCAGCTCCTTGCGCGCAGCATCCTCGCGGGCCACGGCCTGCTGCTGCACCTCGGCATAGCGGCTGGCGTTCTGGTAGGCCAGCACGGGCTGGGCTACCAGCCATTGCACGGGCGACAGCGCCACCGACAAGGCCGCGCGCACCGGCGTGGTGATCTTGAAACGCGCGTCGGCCACCATCAAAAACAGCGCCAAAGCGCTGTAGAGGGCAAGCTGGGAAGTGCGCGAGGCCTGTTGCTTGAACAGTGATGGAGCGCGGTGGTCCAGGGTGTCCAGGCTCATGCGTGCTCCCGCAGCATGGCCGCATGCGCACGGCCACCTGGATCAGAAGGAATGCAAAAAGAGAGCGCGGTATGCAGGCGTATCACGGACTCAGGCCCTGTTCATGGAAGTGGCTGCGGTACGCGCACTATGCCGCGTGCCGCAAAACACCACATTGCACAGCGATTAATCGCTGGTGAAGATGCTGCCCTGGCGATCCATGGTCTCCAGCGCCATGCCGCAGCCGCGCACCACGCAGGTCAGCGGCTCCTCAGCCACCAGCACGGGCAGACCCGTCTCTTCGGCCAGCAGACGATCCAGATCGCGCAGCAGCGCACCGCCGCCAGTCAGCATCATGCCGCGCTCGGCAATGTCGGCGCCCAGCTCGGGAGGCGTCTGCTCCAGCGCATTCTTCACGGCGGAAACGATCTGGTTCAGGGGGTCGGTCAGCGCTTCCAGCACTTCGTTGGAAGAGATGGTGAAGCTGCGCGGCACGCCTTCGGACAGGTTACGGCCCTTGACTTCCAGTTCCTTGACTTCGGAGCCGGGGAAGGCCGAGCCGATCTGCTTCTTGATCAGTTCTGCCGTGGGCTCGCCGATCAGCATGCCGTAGTTGCGGCGGATATAGCTGATGATGGATTCATCGAACTTGTCGCCACCCACGCGCACCGAGCCCTTGTAGACCATGCCGCCCAGCGAGATCACGCCCACTTCGGTCGTACCGCCGCCGATGTCCACCACCATGGAGCCAGAGGCTTCGGAGACGGGCAGGCCCGCGCCGATGCCGGCAGCCATGGGTTCTTCGATCAGGTACACGGCCGTGGCACCCGCAGCTTCGGCGGCGTCCTTGATGGCGCGGCGCTCGACCTGGGTGGAGCCGCAGGGCACGCAGATGATGATGCGGGGGCTGGGCGTCAGCACCGAGCGCGGATGCACCATCTTGATGAACTGCTTGATCATCTGCTCGGTGATCACGAAGTCGGCGATCACGCCGTCCTTCATGGGGCGAATGGCTTCGATGTTGCCGGGCACCTTGCCCAGCATGGCCTTGGCTTCGCGGCCGACAGCCTGAATCACCTTCTTGCCGTGGGGGCCGCCTTCGTGACGGATCGCAACCACCGAAGGTTCGTCCAGAACAATGCCCTTGTCTCGGGCGAAAATCAGGGTGTTAGCTGTGCCAAGGTCAATGGCAAGGTCGGTGGAGAAGTACCGACGGAAAGCTCCGAACATTCAGGGTCCTCTCAGGCACGGCTTGCGCATCGGCTAGCCGTCGCCGGGATGTAAGGTAATGGAGTCTGGGTGGTGGGCATTTTTTGCACAATGACCAGCCGAACGGAGGTATTGCGGCAAAGCCGAGATAATACCGTATCCCCTGTGAATAACTTCTACTGTCAGGGTTAGAAACACTGCTTTACACGCGGCGGCCCTGTTAAATAATTTCTATGGCATTGAACGATCAAGACATTGCGCGCATCGCCAACTTGGCCCGCCTTGAACTGTCGCAAGACGAAAGTAAGCGCATGCTCGCGCAACTAAACAACTTTTTCGGCATCGTCGAAAAAATGCAGGCTGTGGATACTTCAGGCGTCAGCCCTCTGTCACATCCGGTGGCAGCCATCCAGGACGTCGCCTTACGGCTACGTGACGATTTGGTAAGTGAGGGCAATAACCGCGACGCCAACATGCAGAACGCCCCTGCAGCCGAAAAGGGTTACTTCCTCGTGCCCAAGGTCATCGAATAAACGCGCGGGACACATCAGAACATGAGCCAAACCGAACTCCACCAATTGAGCGTGGCCGAGCTGGCCGCGCAGCTGCGCGCCAAGCAGGTCTCAGCCACCGAAGCCGCCCAGCATTTCCTGGCCCGCGCCAAGCAGCACCAGCAGCTGGGCGCTTTTGTCGCCATCGATGAAGACGCCACCCTGGCCCAGGCCAAGGCGGCCGACGCCCTGATTGCCGAAGGCAAGGGCGGCAAGCTGGCCGGCGTGCCCATTGCGCACAAGGACATCTTCGTCACCAAGGACTTCCCCACCACCGCCGCCAGCAAGATGCTGGAGGGCTACAAGTCGCCGTTTGACGCCACCGTGGTGAAGAAGCTGGCCGATGCCGGCGTAGTCACCCTTGGCAAGCTCAACTGCGACGAATTCGCCATGGGCGGCGCCAACGAGAACTCGGCCGTGGCCCCCGTGGGCTTTGACGCGGCACAGCCCGTGCGCAACCCCTGGAACACCGAGCGCGTGCCCGGCGGCTCGTCCGGTGGCTCCGCCGCTGCCGTGGCCGCGCGTCTGGCCCCGGCCGTGACCGGCACCGACACCGGCGGCTCCATCCGCCAGCCCGCCTCGTTCTGCGGCATCACCGGCATCAAGCCCACCTATGGCCGCGCCAGCCGCTACGGCATGATCGCCTTTGCCTCCAGCCTCGACCAGGCCGGCCCCATGGGCCGCAGCGCCGAAGATTGCGCGCTGCTGCTCTCCGAAATGTGCGGCCCCGATCTGGACCGCGACTCCACCAGCCTGGACTACCCCGCCGAGGACTTCAGCGCCCGCCTGGGTGACTCGATCGAAGGCCTGCGCATCGGCGTGCCCGCCGAGTTCTTTGGTGAAGGCCTGTCCGACGATGTCCGTGCAGCCGTCAACGCAGCGCTCAAGGAATACGAAAAGCTGGGTGCCAAGCTGGTTCCCGTGAGCCTGCCGCGCACCGAACTGTCCGTGCCCGTGTACTACATCCTGGCTCCGGCCGAGGCTTCGTCCAATCTGTCGCGCTTTGACGGCGTGAAGTTCGGCCACCGCGCCGCCAAGTACGAAGACCTCAACGATATGTACAAAAAGACCCGCGCCGAAGGATTCGGCGACGAGGTCAAGCGCCGCATCATGATCGGCGCCTATGTGCTGTCCGAAGGCTATTACGACGCCTACTACCTGCAGGCGCAGAAGATCCGCCGCATGATTGCCGACGATTTCCAGGCTGCCTTCAAGGACTGCGACGTCATCGCCGGCGCGGCCGCGCCGACAACCGCATGGGCCATTGGCGGCAAGGCCGACCCGGTCAGCAACTACTTGGCCGACATCTTCACCCTGCCCGCATCGCTGGCCGGCCTGCCCGGCCTGTCCCTGCCCGCAGGCTTTGGCGACGGCGGCATGCCCGTGGGCCTGCAGCTGATCGGCAACTACTTCGGCGAAGCCAAGCTGCTGAACGCGGCCCACCGCTTCCAGCAAGCGACAGACTTCCACCTGAAGAGCCCTGTTGGCATTTAAATGAAACACCCCCTGAGTCGCTTCGCGCCTTCCCCCTCAAGGGGGACGACAGCCTCGCTGCGGGGCGGCCCTTGCTCGCTGTCCCTGGATCGGGCCGCGCCAGTTTCATGCGCGGCGCCATGGATACAGCCCACTTTTTGAAGCAAGAACATGACTGTGAAACTAATCAATGGCTACGAAGTCGTCATCGGCTTCGAAACCCATACCCAGCTGGCCACGAACAGCAAGATCTTCAGCCGTGCCAGCACCGCCTTCGGCGCCGAGCCCAACACCCAGGCCAGCGCCGTTGACCTGGCCCTGCCCGGCACGCTGCCGGTGATGAACAAAAAGGCCGTGGAATGCGCAATCAAGCTCGGCCTGTCGCTGGGCTCGACGATTGCGCCGCGTTCCATTTTCGCGCGCAAGAACTACTTCTACCCCGACCTGCCCAAGGGCTACCAGATCTCCCAGTTCGAGATCCCCGTAGTGCAAGGCGGTGAAGTCAGCTTCTATCTGGAAGAGGGTAAGAACAACGTCCTCAAGACCGTGCGTCTGGTGCGTGCCCACCTGGAGGAAGATGCCGGCAAGTCCGTGCACGACGAGTTCATCGGCCAGTCCGGCATCGATTTGAACCGCGCCGGCACGCCGCTGCTGGAAATCGTGACCGAGCCCGATATCCGCAGCACCGCCGAAGCCGTGGCCTATGCCAAGGAGTTGCACAAGATCGTCACCTGGATCGGCATCTGCGACGGCAATATGCAGGAAGGCTCGTTCCGCTGCGACGCCAACGTGTCCGTGCGCAAGCCCGGCCAGCCCCTAGGCACGCGCCGCGAGATCAAGAACCTGAACTCGTTCAGGAATATGCAGATCGCCATCGACTACGAAATCCTCTGGCAGATCGAGCAGATCGAGGACGGCCACAAGATCCAGCAGGCCACCGTGCTGTTCAACCCCGACACGGGCGAGACCCGCGCCATGCGCACCAAGGAAGATGCGGCCGACTACCGCTACTTCCCCGACCCCGACCTGCCTCCGCTGGTCGTGGCGCCCGAATGGGTGGAGCAGGTCAAGGCCGAAATGCCCGAGCTGCCCCGCGCCATGGCCGCGCGCTTTGTAGCGCAATACGGCCTGCCCGAGTACGACGCCACCACGCTGACGCAAAGCCAGGCCATGGCCGCCTACTTTGAAGCCGCCGCCAAGGCCTGCGGCCAGCCCAAACTGGCGTCCAACTGGATCATGGGCGAGATCTCGCGCCGCCTGAACATGGAAGAGATCGGCATGGACCAGGTCAAGGTCTCCGCCGAGCAACTGGGCACCCTGATCGCCCGCATCCATGGCAACGTTATCAGCAACAACTCCGCCAAGCAGGTGTTCGAGGCGCTGTGGACCGGTGAAGGCTCCGATGTGGACGCCATCATCGAAGCCAAGGACCTCAAGCAGTCCAACGACACCGGCGCACTGGAAGCCATCATCGACGAGGTAATCGCCGCCAACCCCGCCAACGTCGAGCAATACCGCGCCGGCAAGGACAAGGCCTTCAACGCCCTGGTCGGCCAGGTCATGAAGGCTTCCAAGGGCAAGGCCAACCCCAGCCAGGTCAACGAGCTGCTCAAGGCCAAGCTGGCCTAACTCTGTTACAAGCACGTCCCTCAAGGCGTGCCTCTGCCCCCAGATAATGGGAGCACGCTCCAGGGCCGCAGGCAGCATATGCCTGCGGCCTTATTACTTGCAGCTCATCCCAGTCCTCGGTCCCCATGCCCTGTGGCGCCTGCCCAGGAAAAAATCAGTGATCTTCTCGAACGCCTCACTCATCGAATCCGAAAAAGAGCGCAACCTCTGCAGCAAGTTTTTTGCCGGTTACTTTTTCAACGAATTCACGGCCGGCTATGCCAAGCGCATCGTCCAGTTCAACCGCTACATCCAGGAAGTCACGGGCCGCGACGACCTCGGCCTTCAGTCCCCCCATATCTCCTTCGACACCCACGCCTACCTGTGCCACGAGCGCCTGCGCAGCAAGCTGGCCGATGTGCTCATCTCAGACCCCGCACGGCAGGTCTTTCTGTTCATCGAGACCAAATACCTGAGCAACTGGACTTACGCCGCCGATGTGGCCAAAGGGCTGGAGCGGCTGGACAAGGTCTTCGACGCCGATAAGAAGTCCCATCTGGCAGACGCCCGCCAGCATTACTTTGTGCTGACCTCCAGACGCAAGGAAGAAGCCGCAGGCCGCCCCGTGCAGCACTACGCCCCGGTGAATGGACCTATCTATGTTCCCACCCCTTCGCGCGCCGCAGAAGTGAGCGAGGGCGACGCGGCTGAGTCCGCGAAGCCTTCTTTCACCAGCCTGCTCTATTGGGAAGACCTGGCCCAGATGTGCGACCGCTCGGAAGTGCGCCAGTACATGGAGGCGCGGTTGAAGCTATGTGTCAGCAGCAGTCGGAATCAGCACAAGGCGGGGTACTTTTTGCCGGGGGCGTGAGGACTGCTTGATCAGGTCGCCACATGCTCGCTGGAAGCAAGGAACTCCAACTGAATCAGCCCGCAGGTCAATGTCAGGTCACGATGGTGAATTCAACCGGTCGATGCAACACATGCGCTGAACATCTCAGCGGGTGTATGGAAGCCGAGCGTCTTGCGTGGCCTCTCATTCAATTGTCTCGCTATCGCGTTGAGTTGATGCTGTGACAGCCCTGACAGGTTCATGCCCTTGGGCATGTACTGCCTGAGCAACCCATTCGTGTTCTCGTTACTTCCCCGCTGCCATGGGCTTTGCGGATCGCAGAAGTAGACCTGAATATCCGTGGCCAAGGTGAATTGCTTGTGGGCATGCATCTCGGTGCCCCGGTCCCAGGTCAGAGATTGGTAGAGCTCCTGTGGCAGCTTGCGGGCATGCTTGATGAGCGCGTTGACGACCGTCTGCGTGTCTTTGCCATCGAGCTTCACCAACATCACGTAGCGCGTTTGACGCTCGACCAACGTCGCGATCTGGCTGTTGCCACTGCCAAAGACCAGATCACCTTCCCAATGCCCAGGCACAGCTCGGTCTTCAACGCACGCCGGACGTTCACGGATCGTGACTGCATCGGCGATCTGGCCATGGATTGCCGTCTTCTGCGTGTAGTGCCGTGAGCGACGAATTCCGCGAGTACGTCTGAGGTGTTCCAACAGTTCCTTCTTCAAGGCGCCACGCGCTTGAATGAACAGACTGCGGTAGATAGTCTCGTGTGACACGCGGTGCCCCTCGTCGCAAGGATAAGTCTGCTTGAGCCAACCAGCAATCTGCTCTGGCGACCACAGCACCCGTAACTTGCGGGCCACGACTCGGGCCAATGCGCGGTTCGCAACGAGTTTGCAGCGCTTGGGGCGCCGCGCTCGATCCCAGGCTGCTTCATCTGCCTGGTTGGCACGGTAGCTGTTGCAGCCTCCATTGCGCTTGATCTCTCGACTGATCGTCGATGGTGCTCGTCCGAGTCGAGTGGCAATGGCGCGAATCGATGCGCCCGTCACCATTGACCGCGAAATCTCTTCTCGTTCGGCCTGCGTCAATGCGGTTGCGGCCCGTGATCGTTGGACTGGACGGATTCCACCTGTCTCGGCCAGGATTCGATGGATCGAAGAGTGGGCGCGATCAAAGAGCTTGCCGATCTCTTGCAACGTCCAGCCTTGCTTCCAGCGCTCCCACATCAGCGTCTTCTGGCTATCCGAATAGTAGATTCTGGGTCGCTGCTTCATTTGCAACACTCCTGCCGCCTATGCGGTGGTTAGTGTGTTGCAACGACCGGTTGAATCCGCCATGCAACGCTGTCCTTCGACAGCGCTGCCCGCAGCCCGAACCGCGTGCCGCAGGCGCTGACACACGGGGGGATGCGGGTACAGGCGGACTGCCTGAATTTGGACGAGATCGGCCTCTAGCGCTTATCCAGATTAAGCAAGCAGCAAAAAAACTTAAAGAAGCCATTCCGTTTCCAGTTTTCGCCCCTTGTGCCCACGCCTGCGGCGGCCTCTTGGGGCTGGCAGTTGCACCGCAGAGTGCGACTGCATCGTCTTCAAATATGCGGCCGTTTGTTCGAACGGAGCGGCATGCCGCGAAGTGAGTTGGGCCGCATAGCCGCAAGAGGTGGGCGGCGCAGGTTGCCCCCGTCGCGCAACGAAGAGGACGTGGGCAGTAGGGACAGGCTCTTTGCCTACTTTCTGGTGGTCCGGCATACCGGCAGCAGAAAGCAGGTCGGCAGGCGGGCCGAGACCCGCCCTCTGCAAGCAAAGCAGGCATGTCGTTGGCTTTGTAAAACATGCCCTCATGTAAACCAACAATCAAACAAGGCATCTCATCAAAACAAAACATCAAGCACTGACAGCTATCTTTTTCAAAAGCCACCGTTGATTACATAAATCCAAGGTAAAGCGCACACCAAACCCACACAAATCTGCGCACAATCCGGCGCAAACCCCATATCTTTGCGCTCCATGTTCTCCAAGCTGCTCAAGCCCCTGCTCTGGCTGCTGGCCTTGTGCCTGGCGGTCTATATCTGTATCTGCAGCTATATGTTTGCGCAGCAGCGCCAGATGATTTTTCCGGGTGGCGGCACACAGGTGGCGGCCGAGAGCACCGATTTCTCGCTGCAGCGCGCCGATGTGCTGCTGCGGGGCTGGCAGCTGCACCCGGCCGACGGCAAGGCGCGCAATGCGGTGATCTACTTTGGCGGGAATGCCGAGAACATTGCCCACCGGCGCCAGCAGCTGTCGCGCAGCCTGCCGCACAGCGATATCTATATGCTGGCCTACCGCGGCTACGGCGCCAGCGAGGGCGAGCCCACGCAAGAGCTGATGGAGCTGGATGCCGCGGCCTTGTTCGATGAGGTCAGGCGTCTGCACCCACAACTGCCCATCACCGTGATCGGCCGCAGCCTGGGCACGGGCGTGGCGGCTGCCGTGGCCGACCTGCGTCAGCCGGACCAGTTGGTGCTGATCACGCCCTTCGACAGCATTCTGAACACGGTGCGCGGCATGTATGGCTGGCTGCCTGTGGAACTGCTGCTGCGCGACCCGTTCGACTCTGCCGCGCATCTACGCAATTACCATGGGCCGATTCTGGTGCTGCGCGCCGGACGCGATCAGGTGGTGCAGCACGAGCGCACTGACGCCCTGCTGCACGGCCTCAGGGACAAGGCGGTGCAGGTGCAGGAATTCGCCCAGGCGAATCACTCGACCATCTTCCGCGCCAACGGCTTCTGGAGCGCCATAGAGCAGTTTGTGGACGGGCATCACAAAGCGGCCTGAAAGGCCTCTGACGCTCCCAGCAGGAGCTGTCCGGCGATGCGTTTCAAGTGCCCGTCAAATCCTTGACGACCGTCGTCGCGCCGTTTTTCCTGACGGACTCGATGCCCGCATCGCGCGAGGCTGCCGAGGCATAGAGCTGGCTTGTGCCGATAACCTGATGGTTGGCCGCCTTGAGGTTGAAATGCTCCTTGCCGTTGCTGGCTGTCTTTTTCTCATAGCGCTCGGCCAGCGGGCTGTTGGTCTGCACCGAGGCAATGCCGCTCTCGGCCGCCGCCCGTGCCTTGTACAGCTCGCTGGTGAGGATGATCTCGCCATTGCCGGCCTTCAGCACAAACCGGAACTGCCCATCGCTGCTCTTGCTCAACTCGAAATGACCTGCCATTGGTTTCTCCTTCAGTTGCAAAAAGCGGCCTGCGCCGCGGGGGTAGCCCGCACACTATAAAACCATCACCGCTGAAACCGGGCATCTCACGGCCGGCTCCGGCGGTGATGAATCCAGCCTTGTCAGCTTTTCATGGTGCTTTCATAAGGCGGCTGATCCAGCCCCATGCCTTCGGCCAGATTCTCGGCATAGCCCAGCATCAGCGTACGCCGAGATAGCAGCACAGACGCCAGCTGTACCCAGCCCGCATGTTCCCGCACCTCGCCCTGCCCCTGGCCGTAGAGCATGCGCAAATCCTCTATCAGCCGATCGACCAGCACCGCATCGGGCAGGCTGCTGCGCACAAACCCCATCCATGCGGCGCCCATGCCGAAGAAGCGATAGCCATATTGCACCGCAAGATGGCGGATGACAGCGTGGTTCTGAAAACTGTCCCAGTCCGCGCTGAAATAGCCGTTTGGCTGGCCCGCAATCATGAGCTCGTCGCTGGGCACGGGCAGACGCTGGACATAGACCACCTCGTCGAGCAGCACCTCGGGACTGCCGTTGGCCTGCAGCAGGGCATCTACATCCTCGGCCGCCAGCAGCAGCGTGCCGCAGACCTGCACCCAGTCCTGCACCAGCTCGGGCCGCTGCAGCTGCGCCACCCGGTGCTGCAGCGAAGCCAGCGTCAGGGCCTGCTCCTGCGCCGGGTCGTCCCAGTCCATGTCCTCGGGGTCATCCAGATACAGGCGCTCATCCTGGCTCGCATGGCCGCTGGTGTAGCTGCACTGGCTCACATCGTCCAGCGTGCAGAGGTAGCGATGTGCAGGGTCGGCGGCACGCAGCGCGTCCAGCCGCTCCAGCACCTCGTCCAGCGTCTTGAACTCCTGCAGCCACTCATGGGCGAAGCCGAAGTTGCCCCGGCGATATTCGGCCTGTTCCCCGTCGAATCTTCCTGTCTTCATTTGCGCAGCACCCGGCGATAAAAGAACACACACAGGCCCACGAAATAGGCCAGGCCCAGCCACATGGCGGGCGCAAAGCCTTCGCCGACCAGGGCCAGCGGCGCATCCTTGCCGCTGAAGCCTATGAGTGCCGCAATCAACAGGCCCATCAGGCTCTCGCCCACGATGAGGCCGGAGGCCAGCAGCAGGCCGCGCTCCTCGGCCGCCGCCGTCCAGTCCTTGCCGCCGCGCTGCGCATAGGCCTTGATGGCTCTGGCAATGCACCAGCCCAGCACCGCGCCTATGGTCAGCGTCAGGCCTATGGTGGGCGGCAGATAGATGCCCAGGCCCACGGCCAGCGGCGGCAGCGCACCCTTGCCGCTCTTGCGCAGGGTCAGATCGATCAGGATGACGACAATGCCCACGGCCACGCCCAGACCCAGCATGCTCCAGTCCAGCGAGCCCTTGAAGATGCCGCTGGCAATCTGCATCATCAGCGTGGCCTGCGGCGCGGCCAGGGCCTGATTCGGATCCATGCCGGCACGCGGCATGCTGCCGGCAAAACCGTAGGCGTTGTAGAGCAGATCCAGCACGGGCGGTATGACCAGCGCGCCCACCAGACAGCCGATGATGAGCACGATCTGCTGACGCCAGGGCGTGGCCCCCACCAGATAGCCGGTCTTGAGATCCTGCAGGTTGTCGTTGGAGATCGCAGCCATGGCCAGAACGGCCGAAACCATGAACAGCACCAGCGCAATGCCCATCTGCCCCGCCACGGCGCTGGCATAGGCCGGCACCAGGGCATGCAGCGCCAGCAGGGCCACGCCCATGAGCAAGGTGGCGATGATGCCGATGCCCGAGATGGGACTGGCCGACGAGCCCACCAGACCGGCCATATAGCCGCAGGCCGCCGCCACCAGAAAGCCGAACAGGGCCGCGAACAACACGCACAGGGCCGCCAGGCCGTAGCGTGCGCCAGCGGCCAGATCGGGCATATGCCCGACGATGAAGTCATTGACCACCAGGAACAGAACGCCCAGGGCGGCGGCTCCTATCATTAACATCCAGCTGCGCGGCATGTCCTTGTCGGTTTCATCGCCACCGGCACCCTCGGCGACGCTGCGTGCAGGCTGGTTGCGAATCGCCTGGACAATGGGCTTGGCCAGCGTGGCCACGGTCCACAGCGCCGAGATGCCGATGACGCCCGCACCCAGAAAGCGGGCCTTGCTGCCCCAGAGCTGGGTGGACAGCTCGGAGAGCGCCTGGCCGGCCGCAGGAGAAGCCTGGGCCGTCAGCCAGGGTACGACCACGCCCCAGCACAGCGCCAGCCCCACAAGCACTGCAATGCCTGCGGCCGCGCCCATCAGATAACCTGCGGCCAGCAGGGCGGGCGAAAAGCCCGCCGCCACGCGAAAGGCCACGCCGCCTGCGGGAATCCAGAAATTGAAGGCATCGCCGAGCAGGCGCAGACCGCCACTGAGAAAGCCGAACAGCGCTGCCAGCCCCGTGCCCCAGCCCAGCTCGCGCAAGCCCGAACTGCGTGGCTTGCCCTGGTTCTCCGGATCGTGGAGATGGCGCTGCTCATCGCCTACGCGCAACACCTCGGCAGCAGCCACGCCCTCGGGATAGGGCAGCTCGGACTGCACCACCAGCACGCGGCGCAGGGGCACGGTGTAGAGCACGCCCAGTGTGCCGCCGGCCGCGCAGATCAATGCCGTCTGCCAGAACGGAAAACCCGTCCACAGCCCCAGCATGAGCAACGCCGGCAGCACAAAGATGACCGAAGACAAGGTGCCGGCCGCCGAGGCCTGGGTCTGCACCAGATTGTTTTCAAGGATGTTGGAATCCTTGAAGCGATAGAGCAGCGCCATGGAGATCACGGCAGCGGGAATCGCCGAGGCAAAGGTCAACCCGACCTTGAGCCCCAGATAGACGTTGGCGGCGGTGAACGCCAGGGTGATGAGCGCGCCAAGCAGCACGCCACGAAAGGTGAACTCTCTCTTGATTGGTGTATTCATTGTGCAAGCGGGAGGGTCTGTAACGGCACAAGCCTAGCATCAGCGGCGCGCAACACCATGTCCGTCGCGCGCCCTTCGGGCCAGCTCCTGGCATCGCCAATGGCCGCTCCATGAAAAAAGGAGACCAAGGTCTCCTTTTCCGTTCAGCGGCCAAGGCTTCAGAACAGCACGCGGCAGCGGATGGTGCCCGCAATCTGCGCGAGCTTTTCCAGCGCCAGCGCCGAGGACTTGGCATCGATATCGATCACCACATAGCCCACTTTTTCATCGGTACGCAGGTACTGACCTGCGATATTGATGCCGTTGTCGGCAAACACCTGGTTGATGGCAGAGAGAATGCCGGGACGGTTCTCGTGCACATGCAGGATGCGATTGTTGCCGGGGTGCTCGGGCAGCGCCACTTCGGGGAAGTTGACGGCCGATGTGGTCGTGCCGTTGTCGCTGTACTTGACCAGCTTTTCCGCCACTTCCAGACCGATATTGGCCTGCGCCTCCATGGTGGAGCCGCCGATATGCGGCGTGAGGATGACATTGTCCATGCCACGCAGCGGCGACAGAAATTCGTCCTTGTTGCTCTTGGGCTCCTTGGGGAAGACGTCGATGGCCGCGCCCAGCAGCTTGCCGCTTTGCAGCGATTCCGCCAGCGCCTCGATATCGACCACCGTGCCGCGCGATGCATTGATGAGAATGCTGCCGGGCTTCATGGCGGCAATCTGCGCCGCTCCCATCATGCCGTTGGTGGAGGCCAGCTCGGGCACATGCAGGGTGACGATGTCGGACTGGGCCAGCAGCTCGTTGAGACCGCTGCTCTGCTGGGCATTGCCCAGCGGCAGCTTGGTCACCACGTCGTGGAAGATGACCTTCATGCCCAGGCCTTCGGCCAGCACCGACAGCTGGGTGCCGATGGAGCCATAGCCGACGATGCCCAGCGTCTTGCCGCGGATCTCGAAGGAATTCTCCGCGCTCTTCTTCCAGCCGCCGCGGTGGGAGACGGCATTCTTTTCGGGGATGCCGCGCAGCAGCAAAATGGCTTCGCCCAGCACCAGCTCCGCCACCGAACGGGTGTTGGAGTAAGGCGCATTGAAGACCACCACACCGCGCTCGCGCGCTGCGTTGAGATCCACCTGGTTGGTGCCGATGCAAAAGCAGCCCACGGCCACCAGTTTCTGCGCAGCCGCGAACACATCGGCCGTGAGCTGGGTGCGCGAGCGGATGCCGACAAAGTGCACATCGGCAATCTTGCGCTTGAGCTCCTCGCCGTCCAGCGCGCCGGTCAGTGCCTCCACATTGGTGTAGCCCGCGTCATGCAGCACCTTGAGCGCGGAGGGATGTATGCCCTCGAGCAGCAAAAACTTGATCTTCGATTTATCCAGCGACGTCTTACCCATGATCCAGCCTCGATCCATCAAAACTCCATTACAGCGGTTTCGTAATTCCGTTACAGGATCTGGGTGCATCGCCCCTTCATGAAGTGAATAGGAGCAGCACCGGCGTCCCCTGCCCAAAAACGAGCGCTGGGCGGGACGGAAGCGTGCATTTGTCGACTCAGCTGTAACAAATTACGACTTTCCGATTCGCTTCCTACAATCGCGATCATTCACGCGCTTCCAATTTCATAGTTGAAAGTGCAGACCACTCAAGCTTTTTACAAGGATTTGCTGCCTATGCTGACCCTCTTGCGCCGCGCAGAAGATTTGCTGATTCAAGTTCTGCGTCTTGTCTTGCTCGCCTTTTCCATCTTTGTGCTGTTTGGCATGGGCCACTGGATCTGGGACCACTACAAGCCCAAGAAGCCCGATACCGCCACTGCCGGCGCAACGGCGCTGAACTGGAAGGATGCGCCCTACGACCTCAAGTACATGGAAGAAGAGACCGGTCGCGACCTGAGCGTACTCGGCAACGCCGTGCCCATGGAAAAGCGTCTGGCCGACCCCGCCCTGCGTCCGGATTTCCGCAAGGCCGACGGCCTGCTGCGTGGCTTCATCTACCGGGACACGGCTGCGCGCAAACGCGTAGAAACGGAAAACAGCAGCCAGGGACTGGATCCCATCCACCCCCTGCTCAAGGGCGATGCCCTGCCCTCGGCCGACGATGTCAACCGCCAGATCAAGATGCGCGAGGCACGTGAAAACTCCTGCTGCGACAAGGAGGCTGCCGACGCGGCCGCTGCCGAAGTGGATGCCGCCTGGACGGCTCGCCGCATCTCGCTGACCCGCGAGGACCGCATGGCCCGTGCCGCCGCAGATGCTGCAGCCGATGCAGCGATTGCGGCAGCCGCCGAGGCTTCGGGCGAAGACGCCATGCTGATGGATCCGGTGAACCTGGCCTCCGAAATCAACGACCGTGCCCAGGCCGCCGAGATGGAGCATGGCGAGGGCTCGTACGCGGCCTACATCAAGGGGCTGCCCGTGGCGCTGGAGAAGGTGCTGGGCAACGAAAGCCTGACCAAGAAGCTGCAGCAGCAGTCCGCCCCGCAGATCGTCAACACCTTGCTGACCAACTACACACTGTCGTTCGACCGCACGGCCGCCAAGCTGCGCGGCGACAACCCCGATGAGGAAAAGTGGGAGTTTCTGGGCATGGACACGGCTTTTGCCACGCTGCTGATTTCCTGCCTGGTGATGGTGATGATGGCGCTGGTGATGTTCCGCATGGAGCGCCATTTGCGCGGTATCGGCGCGCAATCGGGTCAGAAGTCCTGATTTTCCGGCTCCGGCACAAAGGCCGGAGCTTGCGCTATGGTTTCGGGCCCGCCTCTGTACAGTAGGCGGGCCCTTTTCTTTTCAGTTCAGCGATATTCACCATGAGCACCACCCGTAGCAGTACCGTCCCCGTCCACGCGCAATTCATCGAGCGCATGTCGCCGCGCGCCTTTGTGCCTGAAGCACTGAGCGCTGCCCAGATCGAGCAGCTGGTGGAAGCCGCCCGCTGGGCGCCTTCGGCCAGCAACAAGCAGCCCTGGCACTTTGCCTACGCCCTGCGCGATGACGCGAACTGGCAGGCGTTCTCGCAGATCCCCAACGAAGCCAACCGCCGCTGGTGCCTGAATGGCGGCGCGCTGATCGTGTTGCTGTCGGACAGGCAGGCTTCCGCCGCCAAGCACAGCTTCGACGCGGGCTGCGCCTGGGGCTATCTGGCGCTGCAGGCCCATGCCATGGGTCTGGCCACCCACGCCATGGGCGGCTTCTCTGCCGATGAAGCCCGCAAGGTGCTGAACCTGCCCGAGCATCTGGTGCCCGAATGCGTGATCGCCGTGGGCCGCCGCGCCGATGCCGCCACTCTGCCCGACGATCTGCGCGAGCGCGAGCAGCCCTCGGGCCGCAAGCAGCTGGCCGAAATGCTGAGTGCCGGAGCCGTTCAAGCCGCCGCAACCGCCTGAAGCAGCGCCAATCCCGCCAAAGCTCCACAACTCACCCTGTGGAGCTTTTTTTGACAGAATTGCCGCATTAATCAATACAACATTGCGGGAGCAGCTATCAAATTTGCGCCCCGTAGCCTGAGCCTATGTCCGTCATGCAAATAATGTGGCAGCGCCTGGGGCCGGTGGCCTCGCGCCCTTCTTGGAAAGAGCTGATCCGCGCCAGCATCGGCGCAGGTCTGGGTCTGGCGCTGGCCGGCATTCTGGTGGGGCTGGTCGAGCATTTCTTTCCCAACACCCTGTTCCTGTTCGCACCGCTGGGCGCCACCGCCGTGCTGGTCTTCGCCGTGCCCAGCAGCCCGCTGGCCCAGCCCTGGAACTGTGTCGTCGGCAACACCGTGCCTGCACTCTATACCTTGCTGCTGCTCTGGGCGTTTCCCACGCTGTCCCAGACCTCGCTGGCCGCGCTGGCCGTGGCAGGAGCCATTGCCCTGATGCTGCTGCTGCGTGCCCTGCACCCGCCGGGTGGCGCCGTGGCCTTGCTGACGGTACTGGCTGCGGCCCAGATGGCGCCACTGGGCTGGCATCTGCTGATTCCCATGGCCGTGCTCTCAGGCGTCCTTGCAGCAGTCGGAGTGCTCTACCACCGCGCCTGCGGCCGTCCCTACCTGCACCAGCCGCATCAAGCGGCCAAGACCCAGCGCCCCACCACGCGCCTGGCGCTGAGCGAGCAGGATCTGGAGCAGCTGTTGCAGCGCTTCGAGCAAAGCTACAACCTGACACCCGAGGATCTGGGCGCGCTGCTGGCCGCCGCTGAGGAGGAAGCCATCAAGCGCCGGCTGTCCAGCGTGAACTGCGGCACCGTCATGTCCGCCAAGCTCCTGACCGTGAGCCCGCAGACTCCGCTAGAAGAGGTCGCCGAGCTGTTTCACCGCCATCTGATCAAAAGCCTTCCCGTGGTCGATGCGCAAGGTGAGCTGATTGGCCGCGTGCTGCGCGCCGACCTGTTCGACTGGCTCTGGCAGGATCACCGCGCGCGCCAGCAGCAAAACCTCTGGCAGCGCCTGCGCAGCCGGCCATCCAAAGTGCAATCCGTAGCCCAGGAACTGATGCGCGCACCAGAGATGAGCGTGCAGGAAGACACACCCATGGGCGATCTGCTGCACGAGCTGGCATCGCACAGCGTGCAGTTCATTGCCGTGCTGCGAGGCAAGACCCTGGTCGGCGTCATCACGCGCTCCGACGTGATTCGCACCTTGCTATCCATCAATCAATAGCCATGCGGGAAAAGGCCCTCTTGCCTGACCTGGGCTGCTGGATAAACTATGGGCAGTACTGGTTTGATTGCCCGAAAAGGAGTTGCTGCCATGGACGCCGTGTTCACCCCAAACCTCGACAAGCTGCGCAACATAGTGCAAAGCTTTGGAGCCAGTTCCTTTACCGCGACACAGGTGGCCACGGAATACGAAGGCAGCACTGCCAGCAGCGAAATCACCAAGACCTTCGAAGAGCTGCTCGCCCACCACGCCACCGTGCTGGGCATTCAGTCCGTGCCGGGCCACCATGTGGTCTGGCGCGCAAACTGAGCCGCTGACAAGCCCCTTCATGCATGCCCACTTCGGTGGGTATTTTCTTTTTCATCCAGGGATCAACTGGGCTAAAGTGCGGCGCCATGTCGCTGATTCCTCTTTCGTTGTGGATGCCGCTGTCCGTTGCGGCCTGCGTGCTGCTGGTACTGGCCGCCGTGGGCTGGCTATGGCGTACCGCCCTGCGCATCCCCGCAGGCAGCCGTGACGGCCGCAATATGCGCAACATGGCCGCCATTGCCAGCGCAGGCCTGCTGCTATGGCTGGCCTATGGTTTGTTCAAGGGTTATGGGGCGCTGTGGCAAGCCGATGCGCTGATGCTCATGGCTCAGGCACCGTTGCTGGTGCAGATGCCCTTGATCATCGCCGGAGTGGCCTGGATTGCGACCCTGCTGCTGGGTCGGGTCATGGCCATGCACAAAGACGGCCACGAAGACTGAAGGCACAGCCGTCAGTGCGAGCGCGTTGCGGCCGGCTGCAGATCAGCCCATAGTTTGCGCAGCTGCTGCAGCTCGGCATCGAAGCGCTGGTTGATGCGCTGCTTTTCCTCTTCCTGCTGCTTGATGAAGCGCTGCTGCTCGGCCTGAGATTCCGTGTTGTCGTCCAGCTGGCGGCGCAGATTAGCGGGAGCCTTCTTCGGGTCGTTCTGATAGAACTCCAGCTCGGTATTGAGCTTGCGGCGGCGTTCCTTGAGATCGACCTGGCGCTGCTGGGCCACGCCGATCACATCGTTGACCTGGGCAATGGCCTCGGCTCTGGCGGCGTCATGCACGCCCTGATTGGGGAAGCGCGCCAGCATCGCACGGTCACGCGAGCGCTCCTCACGCAGGCGTTGCTGCTCGGCCTGGTCCTGGCGGCGCTTGGCCTCCTGTGCACTGCGCTCCTGATCGGTCAGCGTGGGGCCCACGCGGCGCAACTCGACGCCCGTGGTACCAAGCACACGCTGCTCGCGATCGACGCAGGAGGCAATAGGTCTGTCGGCCGTGATGCGCCGCCCATTGGCATCCGTGCAGGCGTAGATACCGCCGCTATTGGCTGGGGCCTGGGCTTGAGCCGGCATGGCGCCTGCCCAGACGGTAGCTACCACATACAAACTCAGTTTTGCATGCAAGGCCTGCTTCATTTGCGTGTTTATTCCTTGTCTTCAACACCATAACGCTGACGGTAGGCCAGCACGCGCTCATGATGCTCGCGGCCGGCATCCCCGCCCTGCTGCTCGAGATAAAGCAACAGATCTGCCAGCTTGGCAATCGCACAGACCTGCATGCCCAGTTGATTGCGCACATATTGCACGGCGCTGTGCGGCACGTCCTGGCCATTCTCTGTCGCCATTTCCTGACGATCCAGAGCGATAGCCACGGCATGCGGCTCGGCACCAGCCGCCTTGATGATAGCAATCGACTCGCGCGCGGCCGTACCGGCCGACATCACGTCGTCAATGATGAGCACGCGGCCCTTGAGGGGAGCGCCCACCAAAGTACCGCCTTCACCGTGGTCCTTGGCTTCCTTGCGGTTGTAGGCAAAGGGTACGTTCTTGCCCTGCCGCGCCAGTTCCACCGCCACCGTGGCTGCCAAAGGGATGCCCTTGTAGGCAGGCCCGAAGACCATATCAAACTCCATGCCGCTGGCCAGAATGGCTTTTGCATAGAATTCGGACAGACGGGCCATCTTGGCGCCATCGTCGAACAGGCCGGCATTGAAGAAGTACGGGCTGATGCGCCCGGCCTTGGTCTTGAATTCACCAAAACGCAGCACGCCCGCATCGACGGCAAACTGCACAAAATCCTGCGCCAGACGGTCTGCACCGCCCATTGGCTTCTCACTCACCACCATGGATTCATCCTTGTTCAAATTAACCAGCCTCAACCTCAACGGTATCCGCTCTGCCACGACCAAAGGCGCCGAAGCCTGGATCGAAGCCACTGCGCCGGATTGTATTTGCGTCCAGGAAATCAAGGCCCAGGCTTCGGATATGGCCGGGCGCTTCGAGGTGTTGGCCGGCATGAAGGGCTACTTCCACTTTGCCGAGAAGAAGGGCTATTCGGGCGTGGGCGTCTATACCCGCCACGAGCCCAGCGATGTGGTCGTGGGCTTCGATATCGAAGAGTTCGACGCCGAGGGCCGCTATGTCGAAACCCGCTTCGACACGCCAGGCCGCAAGTTCTCCGTCATCAGCGCCTACTTTCCCAGCGGCAGCTCGGGCGAGTTGCGCCAGGAGGCCAAGTTCCGCTTTCTCGCCAAGATGCACAGCCACCTGATGCACCTCAAGGCCGAGCGCGACTTCGTGCTCTGCGGCGATATCAATATCGCGCACCAGAAGGAAGACCTGAAGAACTGGCGCGGCAACCAGAAAAACAGCGGCTTCCTGCCCGAAGAGCGTGACTGGATGAGCAAGTTGCTGCACAAGACCGAGGCCAGCGGCGGTCTGGTCGACGTCTATCGTCAGCTTCAGCCCGACACCACGGATGCCTGCTACACATGGTGGAGCAATCGGGGCCAGGCCTATGCCAACAACGTGGGATGGCGACTGGACTACCACCTGGCCACACCGGCGATCGCGGCCCTGGCCCGCACCGAGTCCATCTACAAGGGCGAGAAGTTCTCGGACCACGCGCCCATCACCATTGGTTACGACATGGCGATCTGAAGCGCGCAAGCAACGCCGGCAGCGACCTGCAAGGCAGTGAACGCACGCATGCTCGGCGAATTGAGTTAGCGCAAGGTGCAACAGTACAACCCATGCGAGCATGAGTTGTACTGAGCCGGCTGGGCAGGTTTCCGAAAGAATGAACTGCGGAACCTGGAGGGCGACAAGGCCACAGCGGTTCCCGTTTCGCTTTTAGGAAAAGGAATAGCCAATGAAGAAGATCCTGATGACCCTGGCCCTGTGTGCAGTCGGTGCCCTGAGCGCACCCGCCATGGCGGCAGGCTGCGAAGCCGTCGTTGAAAGCAACGATGCCATGCAGTTCAATGTCAAAAGCATCGATGTGCCCAAGTCCTGCAAGAAGTTCAGCGTGACTCTCAAGCATGTGGGCAAGATGCCCAAGACCGCCATGGGCCACAACATCGTGGTCAGCACCGCTGCCGACATGCAGGCCGTGATCACCGACGGCATGGCCGCTGGTGCTGGCGCCGACTATGTGAAGGCCGGCGATGCACGCGTGCTGGCTCACTCCAAGGTGATCGGTGGCGGCGAGACTACCAAGTTCGATATCGATGCGAGCAAGCTCAAGGCTGGCACTGACTATGCCTTCTTCTGCTCCTTCCCCGGTCACTCGGCCCTCATGAAGGGCTCGCTCAAGCTGGGCTCCTGAGCTCCGAAGCTCCCGATTCAGGAGCTTGCAGCGCTTCCCTCATATAAGTTTTGAAGCCATTCAAACTGAAAGACATTAAAGGACAAGCGCCAGACGCTCTGAAATAAGGAGCAAAATCAGCTGTACCAAAGCGCCTGTGATTCGCGTCACAGGCGCTTTTTTCATGGCTTATTCCATCGCAGACGTCAGCGGCCTGTTGATCACCACATGCTTCATCACCAGCGTGGAAGTCATGCGCAGCACGCCGGGCAGCCGGGTCAGCTGCTCGTCATAAAGCCGCTGGTAGGCAGGCAGATCGCGCACCACGACCTGCAGCAGATAGTCGGGATCGCCGAACAGGCGCTGGGCCTGCACCACATTGTCGAGCCGGGCCACGGCGTCCTCGAACGCAGGCACGGACTTGCTGTCCTTGAGCGTGACAAAGACCAGGGACGAGAAATCCAGCCCCAGCGCCGCGGGGTCCAGCTCGGCGCGGTAGCCGCGAATCACGCCCGATTCCTCCAGCGCACGCACACGCCGGTGGCAGGGCGACAGGCTCAGGCCCACCTGCTCGGCCAGCTCGGTCACCGTGAGGCGGCCATTGTTTTCGAGCGCAGCAAGAATTTTTCGATCCAGCGAGTTCACGAGGCAGTTTCTTCCAATTTCAAGCCGATATGCGGCGAATATTGAGAGCACATTCTCTCTCCTCTTCCATATTCTCTCGGCATCAACGCTTTTCGAGGGAATTTCGTGTCCTACGCCGCCTTGACCGCCTTCTGGGCCGTCTCCTTTCTTCTGGTGCTCACGCCCGGGGCCGACTGGGCCTATGTGATCTCGGCCGGTCTGCGTGGCCGGCGGCTGGTGCTGCCCGCCACGCTGGGCCTGGCCTGCGGCGCGCTGCTGGCCACGCTGGCTGTGGCTGCAGGCGTGGGCGCCCTGGTGGCGCGCAACCCGGCCCTGCTCACCGCCTTGACGGCCACCGGCGCGCTCTACCTGGCCTGGATGGGCGTGGGCCTGTGGCGCAGCCCGGCAGCCATAGGCAGCGCCGGCGACGCCGAGAGCGGCACGCGCTGGCACTGGACGATCAAGGGAGCCAGCGTCAGCGGCCTCAACCCCAAGCAGCTGTTGCTGTTGCTGGCCCTGCTGCCGCAGTTTGTGCGGCCTGCCGAGAGCTGGCCGGTGTTTGCGCAAATCATGGCTCTGGGCGCGGTCCATGCAGCCAGTTGCGCCGTGGTCTACTTCGGCGTGGGCTGGGGCTCGCAAAGTGTGCTGCGCTCGCGGCCTGCCGCCGCGCTTGCCGTCTCGCGCCTGTCTGGCACGCTGATGCTGGTGATTGCCGCCGTGCTGCTGGGCGAGATCGCCGTTCAGCATCTCTGACAGCAAAAATGCCTGCGGCCAAAAACCGCAGGCATTTCAAGAACAGGCATATGCCACAACCCGGGACACCGGGCTCCCGCATTGCAAGGCAAGGCGGCAGAGGGGGCAGAGCGCCTCAGCAGAGGCCACTCCATCTCATCAGCTCTTCAGTGCCCCCAGCACCTCGTCCAGCATCTTCTTCGCATCGCCAAACAGCATGCGGTTGTTGTCCTTGTAGAACAGCGGATTGTCCACGCCCGCATAACCGGAGGCCATGGAGCGCTTCATCACGATCGAGGTCTTGGCCTTCCACACTTCCAGCACCGGCATGCCGGCGATGGGGCTCTCGGGATCGTCCTGGGCTGCCGGATTGACGATGTCGTTCGCGCCGATGACGATGGCCACGTCGGTCTCGGGGAAGTCTTCGTTGATCTCGTCCATCTCCATCACGATGTCGTAAGGCACCTTGGCCTCGGCCAGCAGCACGTTCATGTGGCCGGGCATGCGACCCGCCACCGGGTGGATGGCAAAGCGCACATCCACACCCTGCTCGCGCAGGGTCCGGGTGATTTCATTGACGGTGTGCTGGGCCTGGGCCACGGCCATGCCGTAGCCGGGCACGATGATGGCGCTTTTTGCCTCGCGCAACATCTCGGCGGTCTCGGCTGCACTGACGGGCGCCACTTCGCCCTGGGGCTCTGCAGCCGCAGAAGCATCGCCCTTCTTGGCGGGAGCACCGGAACCAAAGCCTCCGGCAATCACGCTGATGAAGTTGCGGTTCATGGCCTGGCACATGATGTAGCTCAGGATGGCACCCGAGGAGCCCACCAGCGCGCCGGTGACGATCAGCAGGTCATTGCCCAGCATGAAGCCGGTCGCCGCAGCCGCCCAGCCCGAGTAGCTGTTGAGCATGGACACCACCACGGGCATGTCGGCTCCACCAATGGCCATGACCATGTGCACGCCGAACAGCAGCGCAATGACGCTCATCACGATCAGCGGCAACATGCCGTCAGCCACGGTTTGGGCATGCAGAAACTCGCGCCCGAACCAGATCACCACCAGCAGGGCGAGCAGATTGAGCCAGTGGCGTGCGGGCAGCAGCAGCGGCTTGCCGCCTATCCTGCCGTTGAGCTTGCCGAAGGCTATCAGCGAGCCCGAGAAGGTGACGGCACCGATCAGGATGCCCACGTAGATTTCCACCTCGTGAATGGCTTTTTCTGCGCCCGCCAGCTCGATGGAGGTATCGACATAGCTGGCAAAGCCCACCAGACAGGCGGCCAGGCCGACCAGGCTGTGCATGAGGGCGACCAGCTCGGGCATCTGGGTCATCTTGACGACCTTGGCCGCATACAGGCCGATACCGCCACCGACCACCAGCGCGCCGACGATCCAGGCGATGCCGCCGGCATCGACGCGCGGGCCGAACACGGTGGCCAGCACGGCCAGCGCCATGCCGACCATGCCGAACAGATTGCCGCGGCGCGAGGTTTCGGGGTTGGACAGGCCACCGAGGCTGAGGATGAACAAAATGGCAGCCCCCAGATAGGCCACCGTTGCGAGACTTTGGGACATGATGTTTCTCTCTTGTGCTCGTTCTTCTTATTTGCGGAACATGGCCAGCATGCGACGTGTCACGGCAAAGCCGCCAAACATATTGATGGCAGTCAGCACCAGCGCTGCAAAGGCCAGCCAACGAATCAAGTCATCAGGGCGAGCGGTACCCGCCGTTCCCGGCGGTGCAATCTGCACCAGAGCGCCAATGGCGATGATGCTGGAGATGGCGTTGGTCACGCTCATCAGCGGCGTGTGCAAGGCCGGTGTCACATTCCACACCACCATGTAGCCGATGAAGCAGGCCAGCACGAACACCGTGAAGTGGCCCAGGAAGGCCGCTGGCGCGTAGGCACCGATGAACCAGAAGGCCAGGGCGGCAATCGCAAAAATAATGGCCAAGGTCTTGGCCGGCAGCGGGCCGGCAGCGCCATGGCCATGACCGCTTTTCTTCTGTTCCACCACAGCCGCGGCCGGTTTGGGGGCTGGCTTGGGTGCCTGGGCAAGGGGCGGGGCAGGCCAGGTGATTTCGCCGTCCTTGACCACGGTCAGGCCGCGAATCGCATCGTCTTCCATATTCACCACGGCGACGCCATCCTTGGCCTTGCACAGCTCTTCCGTCAGGCGCAGCAGGTTGGTGGCGTACAGCGTGGACGACTGCTTGGCCAGGCGCGATGCGAGGTCGGTGTAGCCGATGATGGTCACGCCGTGGCGCACCACGGCCTCATTGGGAACGGTCAGCTCGCAGTTGCCGCCCTGCTCGGCCGCCATGTCGACGATCACGCTGCCGGGCTTCATGCTCTGCACCATCTCGGCCGTGATCAGCTTGGGCGCCGGTTTGCCAGGGATCAGCGCGGTGGTGATGATGATGTCGGCGTCCCTGGCCTGCTGGGCATACATCTGGCGCTGCGCAGCCTGGAAGCCCTCGCTCATCACCTTGGCATAGCCGCCGCCGCCAGCACCGTCCTCTTCGTAGTCGACCTTGACGAACTCACCGCCCAGCGATGTGACCTGATCGGCCACTTCGGCGCGCGTGTCGTTGGCGCGCACGATGGCGCCCAGATTGGCGGCCGTGCCAATGGCCGACAGACCGGCCACACCTGCGCCGGCAATGAAGACCTTGGCTGGCGGCACCTTGCCTGCGGCCGTGATCTGGCCGTTGAAATAGCGGCCGAAGGCGTTGGCGGCCTCGATCACGGCGCGGTAACCCGAAACACCGGCCATGGAGGTCAGTGCATCCATCTTCTGCGCGCGGCTCAATGTCCGGGGCAGCGAGTCGATCGCCAGCACCGTCACTTTCCTGGCGGCCAGTTGTTGCATCAGATCGGGATTCTGGGCCGGCCAGATGAAGTCGATCAGGATCTGGCCTTCGCGCATCAGCGCGACTTCTTGCGGGGTGGGCGGGCGCACCTTGAAGATGATGTCGGCAGCAGCCCAGACCGCCGCAGCGTTGGGCAGCACCTCGGCACCCACTGCGCGATAAGCGTCATCGCTGAAGTTGGCGGCATCGCCGGCGCCCGATTCGATGGCGACCGAAAAACCCAGCTTGATGAGTTTTTCAACCACATCGGGCACGGTGGCCACGCGCTTTTCCAGCGGGAAGGTTTCCCGTGGGATGCCGATGCGTTGGGCATCACCACGCTGGGCGTCACTACGCTGGGCGTCGGTCGGCGGGTTGGAAGAGGTAGACATGAGGAGTCTCCTGGAGTTTAAAAACTGGTTCCCTTCAGGCCGACCCGCCCCCCAACCATTCCTACCGCAGGAGGAACTTGCTTGCATGGGCATTGGCACGGCCTGAACGATCTTGAAACTGTGTCGGGGCGCCTCCCATGAAGCGAATGCCCGCTGCCTTGCAGCACAAATACGTTTTAGCAGCCCGCACCAAAATGGGGCACTCGCATCCATGCTAGCTCAAATGAGGGATGACGCCAGAATCTGAGCGGGCATTTTTGATGCGCGTGTCATGCCGTGTCATGCTTGCGGGGTTCGCAGCCCGCGAGACTACGCAAACGCCCGAAAAATACAAGTCACCCATGTTGCAATATCACACTGTCCCCGTCACAGCCTTTCAACAGAACTGCTCTCTCGTCTGGTGCGACCAGACCATGGATGCGGCCGTCATCGACCCTGGCGGAGATCTCGAGCAGATCGAGTGGGAGGTGGAACGCCTGGGCCTGAATCTCAAGGCCATCTGGATCACCCACGCCCATATCGACCACGCGGGCGGCACCAGCGAGCTGGCGGCCAAGTACGAGCTACCCATCATTGGCCCGCATGAGGGCGACCAGTTCTGGATCGACGGTCTGCCCCAGCAGGGCGCCATGTTCGGCTTTCCCCATTCCGAGCCTTTTGTGCCCTCACGCTGGCTGCATGACGGCGATACGGTGAGCATCGGCCAGGAAACGCTGAACGTGCGCCACTGCCCCGGTCACACGCCCGGCCATGTGGTCTTCCACTCACCGCAGATCGACCGCGCCTTTGTCGGCGATGTGCTGTTTGCCGGCAGCATAGGCCGCACGGACTTCCCGCAGGGCAATCATCAGCAGTTGATCGACTCCATCGTTCAGCGCCTGTGGCCCATGGGTGACCAGACGATCTTCATCCCCGGGCATGGCCCGGAAAGCAGCTTTGGCCGCGAGCGCAAGCTGAACCCCTATGTCAGCGGGACCTGAAGCCTGACGGCCGAAGCTTGCGGAATCAGGTCTTCCGTAGCAGCATGCGCCTGTCACGCCTTGTGACATCACATCTATTGGAGGGAGTTCGTATGCGCAATTTATGGAAAATTTGCCTGGCTTCAGCCCTGGTCAGCAGCTCATGGGCGAGCCTTGCTCAGGCACCGGCAACGGTGCCTGCCGCACCGGCCGCCAAAACAGCCCCCATGCCCGCCAAGCCAGCGGCAGAACCCGCAGCAAAGGCTGCGCCGGCCCCTGCTGCTGCCAAGGCGGACATGCAGACCTTTGTCTGCAAGGATGGCTCCACCATGAGCGTGGCGTCCTCCAAGGGAGCTTGCTCGGGCCGCAAGGGCATTGATCAGCAGGCCACTGCCAAGGCTGCTGCAGGCGCCAAGCCGGCCTCGACCGCCGCACCTGGCGGCGGTGCAGGCAAGGTCTGGGCCAATGAGGACAGCAAGATCTACCACTGCCACGGCACCCGCTTTTACGGCACCACCAAGAACGGCAAGTACATGAGCGAGGCCGATGCCAAGGCCGCCGGCATGCATGGCGCCAACAACAAGAGCTGCAGCTGAACCTGTAGCATCAAACCATCGCGCTGACCTGCGATTGCAGGCAGCGCGATTTTTCATTCACAACAGGCTAGATTGCTTGTCCATCAAACACAAGCAGCTATCAATTCAAAAGGACAATCGCGGGCATGAACTGGCTGGTCGGACTGGGTATGTTGCTGATGGCAGCCTTGCTGCTATGGGCTTTTTCGGCGCTGTTCATCAGCATGCTCGCCGGCCTGGCGGTCAGCGCCCTGCTCTGGCAGCCGCTGCGCTGGTGGCGCCGCAGGCAGTTGCTGCGCGAGCTGGAGCAGAACCCGGCTCTCGATGTCCAGCAGCAGGCCCCTTGCGCCCTGTTCTATCTGCTGTCCGCAGCCGTGGTTCTGCTGGGATGCGCCGCCGCACTGGCCACCCTGATTCATCTGCCCGACAGCCTTTACTCGCCCGAGCTGCTTTCTCTGATCTGTGGTCTGGTATTTGCCATCAGTCTTGCCACCCTCATCAAGCTGAGCGGCAATCTCGTCAGCCTGGGGGAGGAGGCCGCTGCCGCCGCCGAGATCAGGGCAGCCTGGTCGCTGGCGGCGGGCATTGTGCCCATGCTGTCCCTGATCACTCTGATTTTCTTCGTACCGCATACGGCGGGCTGGATGGTCTGGCGCGAGCAATGGCGCGGCTATGACAGCACGCAGTTGCGCATCCCCCTGAAGCACAACGATGCCGAGCACCAGCAGGCCTTGTTGCAGTTGGTCCGCCCGATGCTGGAGCAAGGCAGCCGCATCCTGAGTCACCGTGCCCGCTCGCGCAGCGGCGGCAGCTATACCCTGAGCGCCGCCCTGCCCGCACGCTATCGTTTTCATGAGGATGCGCTGGAGATGCAACTGGCGGGCCTGATGCCGCAGGAGCAACTCAACATGCATCTGCAGGCCCTGATTTCCGTGGTGGAAGGAGAGGCCAGCAGCCTGCCACTGGCCTATGCCCAATGCCAGCCCTCCACCGATTGGTTGGGCAAACAGCGCTTTTTCGGGCGTGGCCAGCAAGCCATGCAATCGCTGCGCGAATGCGTGCGGGCTCGCCAATCCGAGCTGGCGACCGCTCTTCCATTGCTGCGGGGCAATCTACAGGAGGTGCAAGTGGGCTGGATTCGCTTTCGCCCCTGGCCGGCTCTGCCGCGCTGGCAGGCAGCTGCCTTGCCGGAAGATGAAGATGAGCTGCAGCGGCTCGATACTTTGCGCTAGGAACCACTGAGCGGTAGCACATCCAGCCACTGGCCGGGCTCCAGCCCTTCAATCGAATAAGGCCCCACGGCCATGCGCACCAGCCTCAGCGTGGGGTGGCCGACGGCTGCCGTCATGCGGCGCACCTGGCGGTTCCTGCCCTCGCGGATGATGAGCTCGATCCAGCAATCGGGAATGTTCTGGCGCACGCGAATCGGCGGGTTGCGCGGCCACATCAGAGGCTGGGGTTCTATCAGGCGGGCCTTGGCGGGCAGTGTCTTGCCGTCGCTCAATTCCACGCCGTCGCGCAGGCGCTGCAAAGCGGCCTCGTCAGGCATGCCTTCGACCTGCACCCAGTAGGTCTTCTCCATCTTGTGGCGCGGATCGGCAATGCGGGCCTGCAACTGGCCGTCATTGGTCAGCAGCAGCAAGCCTTCACTGTCGGCATCGAGCCGGCCCGCCACATAGACACCAGGCACATCGATCCAGTCCTTGAGGCCCTGCCATTTGCCCTCGGGCGTGAACTGGCTGAGCACTCCATAGGGCTTGTGAAAGCACAGCAGACGCGTGACCTCGGGCCGGAGCGCGGGCTGGCGCACCACGGTGCTGCGGCGCAAGTTGCTGGAGCGATTGGAAGAGAACGGGCGGGGCATGGCAACAAGCTTAGCAACAAAGACCTGGACTAGCATCAAGCATCAAAAAGCCTTGTATCGCTTACTGGACAATGGAAAACAGCTATCAGTTTTGAAAATCCGGAAAAGCAGCACCGAGGAGCGGCTGTGGATACACCTCACGCACGCAGTTCAGCCAGGCCTGGGCCGCACGCGACAGGTAGCCGGGCCGCCACATCAGCGCCACATCCCAGGGGATCTCGGGCTCCACCAGCGGGCGGCTGGCCACGCGCTGCGGGTCATAGCGGGCGATGACATGCTCGAACATCACGGCCACACCCACCTGGGCCGCGACCAGATGGCCTATGAAATCCCAGTAGCGCGTCTGCAGCTTGACCTGTGGCGTGAAGCCCGCTGCCTCGCATTGCTGCAGCACATGCTCGTGCAGAGCAAAGTCCGAGGTGTAGAGCACAAACGGCAGCTCGCGCAGATCGCTCCAGCGCATGGGTTGGCCCGGGTCTGTCACCTGCCGGGCGGGCAGCACCACGCGCGTCTTCTGACGCGCCACGGTGTAGCGCTCCAGCGCAGGATCGGGGGCGGAGAACAGGCCCAGCGCCATGTCCAGCTTGCCTTCCTGGATCAGTTGGTACTGGGCACGCGCCCCCTGCTCGTTGACCTGCAGGTTCACACCCGGATAGCGCTGCTGGAACAGCGCGATCACCGGCGCCATGTAATGGCCCGTGGTGGGCATGATGCCCAGGGACAGCTCGCCGCGCGTGATGTGGTCGACCTCGGCCACCTGGCGGCGCAGCAGCTGGGCCTGCTCGAGAATCTCCATCCCGCGGTCATAGACCACCTGGCCGGCATCGGTGAGCTGCACGCCCCGCCCCTCGCGCAGCAGCAAACGGCCACCGAATTCATCTTCCAGCGCCTTGACCATCTTGCTGATGGTGGGCTGGGTCACATGCAAGGCGTCGGCCGCGCGGGTAAAGCCGTTCTGGCGCACAACCTCGATGAAATAGCGCAGGGCGCGCAAGTCCATGAGAATTCCTTTTACGCATGGAAAAAATGAAAATAAGTCATTTTATGAATATAAGTGAAAACCCTAGAATTCACCCATGTCACAGATTACGGAAGCTGTCGCCCCTCGCGCCCAGGGCGGCAGCCATTCTTTCGCCCAGACACTCTGGCAACTGCTCAAGGCCGTGCTGCAAGTGTGCCTGCTCAGTGCCATCTGGATTGCCATGGATGTGCTGCGCCAGCATTTCGGCTGGAGCATGCCCGCCGGCCTGATCGGTTTCGGCCTGCTGGCCGTGGGCCTTTTTTCGGGCATGGTCAAGGCACGCTGGCTGCAAAGCGGCACCAACTGGCTGCTGGCCGAGATGCTGCTGTTCTTCGTGCCCGCCATGCTGGTGGTCACCGAATACCCCGATCTGATCCGCCATCAGGGCTTGCGCATTCTGGCCGTCATCGTGGCCAGCACAGCCTGCGTGATGGCCGTGACCGCACTGGCAGTCGATCGTGTCTATCGCTTCGAGCTGTGGCTGGCAAGGCGCAAGTCCAGCCGCGATGCCTCTGCCCTGGATGAGGAGTAAGCCATGCTGTCGAATGAAGTCATCGGCCTGCTCTCGCTGCTGGCCACCGTGGCCTGCTACTGGGTCAACAAGCGCCTGTATCGCAAGCATCCCCACCCGTTGCTAATGCCCATAGTCGCCACTCCCATGGTGCTGATCGGCCTGTCGCTGCTGACCCATGTCAGCTACCCGCAGTACATCGCCCAGACACACTGGCTGGTCTGGCTGCTGGGCCCCACCACGGTGGCATTTGCACTGCCTCTGTACGAGAACCGCAAGCTGCTGCGCAAGCACTGGATGTCGATTGCCACCGGCGTGGTTGTGGCCAGCCTGGTGTCCATCTCCACCACCATTGCGTTTGCCGATATGTTCGGCCTGTCCGAGGCGCTGCAAAAAGGCCTGGCCGTGCGCAGCATCACGACACCGTTTGCGATCGAGGCCGAGAAAGTGCTGGGCGGCCCCACCGATCTGGCGGCGCTGTTCGTGCTGTTGACCGGTGTCAGTGCCATGCTGCTGGGCGAGACCGTGCTGCGTGTGCTGCCCCGCATCCGCAGCAAGCTGGCCACGGGCGCCAGCTGGGGCGGAGCCGCCCATGGCAGCGGCGTGGCCAGGGCGCGCCAGGCCGGCGAGGTGCAGGCCGTGATGGCATCGCTGGTGATGATGATTGCCGGTGCCGTCAACGTGCTGGCCGCGCCCTGGGTGCGCACATTGTTTTTCTGAGCGGCGCTCAGGGACCGGCTCCGGCAAGCGCCGCTCTCAGCGCACCGGAATGGCAATCGGGCGCAGCGGTGCGGCGTCGCCGCCTCGGATCTTCAACGGGTTTCCGATGAATGCGAACTCATAGACCTTGTCGCGCGAGAGCCCGTCCAGGGCCACCAATTCCATGATGGGAATGCCTTGCTGGGCCAGCAGGTAGCTGTGCAGCGGCACATAGTCATCGTCCACTTCTGAGGGGAAAGTCTCCAGGCTCAGGTTGTCAGCGCCGACAATCATGGCGCCGGCATCCTCGGCCAGAAAGCGTGCGGCATCCAGGCCCAGCCCTGGCGGTTTGGCCATATAGGCCTGGGGTTGCTCGTAGAGCTTCATGCGTCCCGTGCGAATCAGCACGACATCGCCCTTCTGCAGCGTCACGTTCTGGCGTTCCAGCGCGTCCTTGAGGTCCTGGCGCGTGATCCGGTACTGGTCGGGCAGCATGTCCAGGCCCTTCGCCGCTGCCACGTCAATCAGCACGCCGCGCGCCACCAGTGGCGGGAATTTCTCTATGCCTGTGCGCTGCCAGCCGCGGTCGCCCAGATGCTCGTCGGCGCTGAAGCCGTTCCAGATCCTGCCGCGTATGCCGAAGTGGTTGAGTGCGTCGATGTGCGTGCCCGTATGGCTGTACATGGAGAAAGCCGTGCCCGTGTAGCTGCGCGTGGCGTTCATGTTCTTGCCCACGTTCATGGGGTCGTCCACCACGGTGCCGCGTGGCGTGTGCGTCATCCAGAACTGGTAGTGCGGATCGCCGGCGTCCTGCCAGCTGGGCATGCCCACGTAGTACTCGGTGGCGAGGTCATAGACCTGGCCACCTGCGATGCGCTGCAGGATGGCAGCGCGCGAGGCGGGCGTTATCAGGTTCAGGCGGCCGATCTCGTCGCCCGGCCCCCAGGGGCTGGTGCCCACATCCTGGCCGGCACCGGCCGGGAGCGTGTGGCCACCGTGGGCATGAGCCAGGCCGGAGAACGCTGCTGCCATCGCGAGCAACAGGGTGGGCAAGCGCCGGACACCGGCGCGGAAAGAGAAGTTCATGAGTGTTTCCTAAGAAGCGGTGCGCCTTTCGGCGCCAGTGAAAAAGTGAGAGGAAATGGCTTAGCCCACCAGGGCGCGCAGCCGTTCACGCAGCATGTTCAGGGGCTGGGTCTGCAGCGGTGGCAGGCCCTGGGCGATCAAGGTGGGAATGCTGCGCAGGCCCAGGTGCTGAGCCAGTGCGATGTCCTGGTGAACCATGTTCAAGGCCTCGGTGCTTTCCATGCAGCGCGCAAACGCATTGCGCTCGAAGCCGGTGTGCGTGGCGATGTCCAGCAGCACCTCGGCGTCGCCTATGTTGCGATGGGCACTCATATGGGCGTGCTGTATGGCATCGAACAGATTCCAGTGGGCCTCGTCGCCCTCCAGGATCTGGGCAGCCTGGCAGGCCAGTGCGCCGGCCAGGCCGCTGGGGTACTCAAAGGTTTCGCGGCGCATGCCTTCGATGTCGATACGCTGTGTATCGTCATGCCGTGCGCAGGCCTCCCAGTGCCCAAGAATGATCTGCTTGGCCTGCACCATGGAGCCAAACCTTGCCACCATCTCGGCGCGGGAAGCTTGCAGCACAAAGCTGCGCTGACGTACGCGCAGGCCCAGCTCGCCGGCCACCTGGCGCAGGCGTGGTGACATCACATAACACCAGCCGCAAACCACGTCGTGGAAGAAATCGATGGTGGGAGCAGCCTCAACTGCCGCGGACAGTACCGGGTCAGGGGCTGGATGAGCTGCGACCTGCGCGGGCAGAGCGCAGGAAAAATCATGGCATTGCGTCATGCTTGTGTCCTTCATGGCTGATGGACAGCAAGCGTAGGGCGCAGGCCTCGCAGGAGTAAGAGGCCTGCGCTTGAGAGACTCTTAATCCGGCGTCAAGAATCGCCGCCCATGGCCGCAGGCAGCTCTTCTGCCAGAAAGTCCACAAAGGCGCGCACCTTGGGCAGCAAGTGGCGTTGCGTGGGGTAGACCACGTAGACATGGCGTGGCGGCTCTGCCCAGTCTTGCAGGCTCAATGCCTCCAGCTGGCCCTGAGCGATGGCGGGCCGGGCCAGAAAGGACGGCAGTGCACCGATGCCGAGGCCGGCCACCAGCAGCTCCCGCAACATCAGGCTGTTGTTGACGCTGGCTCGTGCTTCGCTCGGAACTTGCAGGCCGTCGTCAGCCTGTGCCAGGCTGTAGTTCAGCAGTGCCTGGCCACGCAGTGCGGCCACGCTGGCCGGGCGGCCGTGTTGCTGTAAATAGGCCGGCGAAGCGCACAACATTTGCGACAGCGAGGCCAGGCGCCGCGCAATCAGCGATGAGTCCGCCAGTTCGGCGCTCAGGCGTATGGAGACATCAAAGCCCTGGCCAACAGCGTCCACCAGCCGGTCTTCCATGGATAGATCGATCTGCAATTGCGGATGGCGCTGCATAAAGCGCGCCAGCAGCGGCGCCAGCGTGCTCAGTGCAAACGACAGCGGCGCATTCACGCGCAGCCGCCCCGTCACCAGCTCGGACTGCGCCCGCACCGATTGCTCCAGCATGTCAAAGCCATCGAGCAGCCGGCAGCATTCGGCGTAGTAGGCCCGGCCGGTATCGGTCAGGCTCATGCGGCGCGTGGTGCGCTGGATCAGCACCGCACCCAGCTGTGCTTCCAGCGCGCGCAACTGCTTGCTGAGAGCCGCCGAGGAAAGATCGAGTGCATCGGCTGCCCTGGCAATGCTGCCCAGTTCAACAATGCGCCGAAAGGCGCGCAAAGGGGTGAGCGAATCCATGGAAGAGAAGAGCGAAAACCTGGGCCGCAGCGTAGCAGCTTTCGCAGCAGGGCCGACGCGACCGGGGCGGGCTCGCTCTTCTTCTGAAACGCGGACTGCTCAAGCCCTGTCGCGGGCTCGAGCGGTCCCAAGCATCAGGCCAGCGTATAGGCCGTCTTCACCGTGGTGTAGAACTCCTGGGCATAGCGCCCCTGCTCGCGCGGGCCGTAGCTTGAGCCCTTGCGACCGCCAAACGGCACGTGGTAGTCCACGCCCGCCGTGGGCAGGTTGACCATGACCATGCCGGCCTGGCTGTGGCGCTTGAAGTGCGTGGCGTGCTTGAGGCTGGTGGTCGCAATGCCGGCCGACAGGCCAAACGGCGTGTCGTTGGCCATGGCCAGGGCCTCTTCATAGTCCTTGACGCGGATCACGCTGGCCACGGGGCCGAAGACTTCCTCGCGGTTGATGCGCATGCCGGCCTCGGTGTCCACGAACAGCGTGGGCGCCATGTAGTAGCCCTGCTTGCCGCTTCCCGTGTGGCAGGCGACGCGGGCGCCACCGGCCGCCAGGCGCGCGCCTTCGGCCTTGGCGATTTCAACGTAGCTCAGGTCCTGCTCCAGCTGGGCCTGGCTGACCACGGGGCCCATATCGGTGCCGGCGGCGCGTGCGTCACCGACCAAGATCCGCGCCATGCGCGCCTGCAGGGCTTCGATGAAGGCCGGGTAGATCTTGTCGGTCACGATGAGGCGGCTCGATGCCGTGCAGCGCTGGCCCGTGGAGTAAAAGCCGCTTTGCGCCGACAGCTCCACGGCCTGGGCGAGATCAGCATCGTCGAGCACGATCTGGGGGTTCTTGCCGCCCATCTCCAACTGCACCTTCTTGCCCGAAGCCACGCAGGCCGCCGCAATGCCGCGGCCCACGCCCACCGAGCCCGTGAAACTGATGGCCGCCACATCGGCATGGTTCACCAAGGCTTCGCCGATCACGCGGCCTCGGCCCATGACCAGGTTGAACACACCGGCGGGGATGCCCGAGCGGTGGATGATGTCGGCCAGGGCCCAGGCACTGCCGGGCACCAGGTCGGCGGGCTTCAAGACCACGCAGCAGCCGTTGGCCAGGGCCGGGGCGATCTTCCAGGCGGGGATGGCAATGGGGAAGTTCCAGGGCGTGATCAGGCCGACCACGCCGATCGGCTCGCGCGTGATTTCCACGCCAATGCCTGGACGCACCGACGGCACGGTCTCGCCGCTCAGGCGCAGGCATTCACCCGCAAAGAACTTGAAGATCTGGCCGGCGCGGCCGACTTCGCCAATGGCTTCGGGCAGGGTCTTGCCTTCTTCGCGCGCCAGCAGCTCGCCCAGCTCCGCCTTGCGCGCCAGGATCTCCGTGCCGATCTTGTCCAGGGCGTCGGAGCGCGCCTGTATGCCCGAGGTAGACCAGGCCGGGAAGGCTGCAGCAGCGGCAGACACAGCGGCCTGCACATCGGATGCGCCGCCCTGGGCGTACGCGCCGATCACATCGGACAGGTCGCTGGGGTTGGTGTTGGGGGAATAGCTGTCAGCAGCCGTCCACTGGCCGTTGATGAGGTTGTCGTAGCGGGACATGAAATGCTCCAAAAGAGAGATTCGATAAAAGAGGTGAGCTAGTTGGGCGCTGCATTTGAAGCAGGCGCGGCCCAAAGCGATGGACACCGAGCAAGGGCCGTCCCGCAGCGAAGGTGTCGTCCCCCTCCCGCGCAGCGAGAGAGGGGGAAGCGGCGCCAGCCGCTCAGGGGGTGCTCAGCGCACCATGCAAGGCAGTTTGTTGTCGAACTTCCAGCCAGGGATCAGGTGCTGCATGGCAATGGCGTCGTCACGCGCGCCCAGGCCGTGCTCCTGGTACAGGGCGTTGGCGCGCTTGAGGGCCTCGCGGTCCACGGTCACGCCCAGGCCGGGGGTCTTGGGCACTTCCACAAAACCGCCCTTGATCTGCAAGGGTTGTTGCGTGAGGTACTGGCCGTCCTGCCAGATCCAGTGCGTGTCGATGGCCGTGACCTTGCCGGGCACGGCGGCGGCCACGTGGGTGAACATGGCCAGCGAGATGTCGAAGTGGTTGTTGGAGTGCGAACCCCAGGTCAGGCCCCAGTCGCGGCAGGTCTGGCCCACGCGCACCGAGCCGGCCATGGTCCAGAAATGGGGGTCGGCCAGCGGGATGTCCACGGACTGCAGCGACAGGGCGTGCACCATCTGGCGCCAGTCGGTGGCGACCATATTCGTGGCCGTGGGCAGGCCGGTGGCGCGGCGAAATTCAGCCATGACCTCGCGGCCCGAGAAACCGCCTTCGGCGCCGCAGGGGTCTTCGGCATAGGCCAGCACGCCGCGCATGTCGCGCATCAGGCGGATGGCGTCCTTGAGCAGCCAGCCGCCGTTGGGGTCCAGGGTGACGCGGGCGTCGGGAAAACGTTTCGCCAGGGCCGTCACGGCTTCGACTTCCTGCTCGCCAGCCAGCACGCCGCCCTTGAGCTTGAAGTCGTTGAAGCCGTAGCGTGCGTAGGCCGCTTCGGCCTGGCGCACGATGGCCTCGGGCGTCATGGCAGTCATGTGGCGCACCTGGGTCCAGTCGTCCGTGCCCAGCTTGTCTTCGCCGGGCTTGACATAGTCCAGGCCGGTCTTGTCGCTGGGACCCACAAAGAACAGGTAGCCCAGCATTTCCACGCGCTCGCGCTGCTGGCCTTCGCCCAGCAGGGCAGCCACGGGCACGCCCAGGTGCTGGCCCAGCAGGTCCAGCAGGGCGGATTCGATGGCCGTGACCGCGTGCACGCCGATGCGCAGGTCAAAGGTCTGCAGGCCGCGGCCGCCGGTGTCGCGGCCTTCCAGGGATTTCTGCAGCTCTTGCAGCAGCTGCAGGTGCTGGCCGACAGAGCGGCCGATCAGCACCTGCCTGCTGTCCTCCAGAGCCTGTCGAATGCCTTCGCCGCCCGGCACCTCGCCCACCCCCGTACGGCCCGCGCTGTCGTGCACCAGCACGACGTTGCGCGTGAAGTAGGGCGCATGCGCGCCGCTGAGGTTCATGAGCATGCCGTCGCGGCCGGCGACGGGAATGACTTCGATGGCGGTGATGGTCGGGGTAGTGGACATGGGAAGACTCTTCAACAGACTCGGAGGGAAAGGGAAATCACTGCGCGGCGGACCAGGGCACCTCGGCCGCAGGGCGGCCCGTGGCGATGAACTGCTGCAGATTCAGCAGAACCAGGTCGGCCATGGCGCGGCGGGTTTCATGGGTGCCGCTGGCGATATGGGGGGCCAGCACCACGTTGTCCAGGGCCAGCAGGGCAGGCAGGGGGCGGGGCTCGTCCTCGAACACGTCGAGGCCCGCACCGGCGATGCGCTTGTTCTCCAGGGCATCGGCCAGGGCGGCCTCGTCGACCACGCTGCCGCGGGCCACATTGACCAGGAAGCCCTGCGGGCCCAGGGCCGCCAGCACTTCGGCGTTCACCAGGTGGCGCGTGCCTTCACCGCCGGCAGCGGTGATGACCAGGATGTCGGCCCAGCGCGCCAGCTCCAGCAGCGAGGGCAGGTACTGATGGGGCGATCCCTCTACGGGGCGGCGGTTGTAGTAGGCCACTTCCATGTCGAAGCCCGAGGCGCGGCGCGCCACGGTGCTGCCGATGCGGCCCATGCCGAAGATGCCCAGGCGCTTGCCGCTGGCGCGGGTACGGATGCCGAAGCGGCTCTTGCTCCAGTCGCCGCGGCGCACGAACCGGTCGGACTCGCTGAGGCCGCGCGTGGCGTCCAGCAGCAGGGCAAAGGCCAGGTCGGCCACACAGTCGTCGAGCACGCCCGGCGTATAGCCCACACGCGCGCCGCGGCGCAGCAGGGCGTCCTTGTCCAGGGCATCGAATCCCACGCCGAAGCTGCTCACGAACTTGAGCTTGGGCAGGGCGTCGACCACACGGGCGGGCAGGCCCATGGCGGCCGAGGTGACCGCATATTCGAACTGGCCGCCATGCTCGGCAAGAAAGCGCTCGGGATCGGGCTGCTCGGAGAGGATGCTCACCTCGTAGGCCTGAGCCAGTTCGGCATCAAGCTGGGTCAGCGGCATCTTGCCGTATTGAAGAACGCGTGGTCGGATGGTCGCCATGCCTTGGAATCCTTGGAACTTGCGGGGACTGAAAGCCCCTGTGAAAAGGGCCCGCGTGGTGACAGGCCTGCGGGAAACGGCCTGGGGGCCATCCCGTTGTTTCTAGCTCAATCTGCGGTGATCTTTCGCGTTTGGATCAGGGTTTTCCAGCGCTCGTTCTCCTGGGCCTGAAAGCGTGTGAATTCTTCGGGCGTGTTGCCCACGATTTCCAGCCCCTGCTCCACAAAGCGCTTGCGGATATCGGGTTGCTGCACGGCGACAATGGCGGCCTTGGCCAGTCTGGACTTGACATCCGCCGGCAAGCCCCTGGGAGCGGCCATGCCTTGCCACGAATAGACCTCTGCTCCCTTGACGCCGGACTCGGCCAGTGTGGGAACGTCGGGCAGCACAGGCGAACGCTGGCTACCGGTCACGGCAATGGCGCGCAGCTTGCCGCTACGCAGATGGGGCAGCACGGCGTTGACGTTCTGGAAGGAAAAATCCACCTGTCCACCCAGCAGATCGGTGATGGCCGGTGCTCCGCCCTTGTAGGGTACATGCACGGCTTCGGTGCCCGTTTGCTGCCAGAACAGCTCGGCCGACAAATGATCCGAAGAGCCATTGCCGGAGCTTGCAAAACTGATCTTGCCGGGATTGGCCTTGAGCGCGGCAATCACCTCGCTCACGCTGCGGGCCTTTTGCGTCGTGCTGGCAACGAGCACATTGGGCGCCTGCACGGGGATGGTGATGTAGTCGAAATCCTTGCTGGCGTCATAGGGCACGTTCTTCACCATATGCGGGGTCACCACAAAGGGGCCCAGCGATGCCACCAGCAAGGTGTAGCCATCGGCCGCAGCGCGCTTGACGGCTCCTGCACCGATGGTGCCCGTGGCTCCAGGACGGTTTTCCACGACAAAGGGCTTGCCCAGTTGCTCGGCCATGCTCAGGGCCACCGCACGCGCCACGGTGTCGGTGGAGCCGCCAGCCGGGAACGGCACGATGATGTTCACGGGCCGGTCGGGAAAGTTGCCAGCCGCCTGGGCGGCCAGGGCCAGGGTGGCACCCAGCGTGATCAGTATCCTTTTCATACTTTGTCTCCTGAAGACGCGGGGCCCGGTTCTTGGCCTGACCCCTGCATCGGGTCTTACTGGGGGCCGAGCTTGTCGATCAGGACCTTGAGTTCTTCCATCTCGGCAGGCTTGAGGTCGGTCAGGGGAGCGCGAACGGGACCGGCATCGTGGCCGACCAGCTTGGCGCCGGCCTTGATGATGCTCACGCCGTAGCCTTCGACACGGTTGCGGATCTTCAGGTAGGGCATGAAGAATTCCTTGAGCAGCTTGTGCTGCGTGGCCTGGTCATCGGTGCGCACGGCTTCGTAGAACGCCATCGCCGTCCTGGGGATGAAGTTGAAGACGGCAGAGGAGTAGACGGGGGTACCCAGAGCCTTGTAGGCGGCCGCGTAGACCTCGGCCGTAGGCAGTCCACCCAGATAGGCGAAGCGATCACCCATCTTCATGAAGATGGAGGACATGGTCTCGATATTGCCCAGACCGTCCTTGAAGCCCACCAGGTTGGGGCAGCGCTCGGCCAGGATGGCCAGGGATTCAGGCGTGAAGCGAGAGCGGTCGCGGTTGTAGACGATGACGCCGAACTTCACGCTCTTGCAGACCTGCTCCACATGGGCGATCAGGCCTTCCTGGCCGGCTTCGGTCAGGTAATGAGGCATCAGCAGAATGCCGTGGGCACCCAGTCGTTCAGCCTCCTGGGCATGGGCGATGGCATTGCGGGTGGGGCCGCCGGCGCCGGCGATGATGGGCACCTTGCCACGGCAGGTATCCACGGCGGTCTTGATGATCTGGCCGTATTCCTCGCCATACAGCGAGAAGTATTCGCCCGTGCCACCAGCGGCGAACAGGGCACTGGCGCCATAGGGAGCCAGCCATTCAAGGCGTGCGGCATAACCCTTGGCATTGAAGTTGCCCTGGGCATCGAAGTCCGTCACGGGGAAGGACAGCAGGCCGGAACTCATCACGTCTTTGAGGTCTTGGGGTGTCATGGTAATCCTTGAAAAGAAGAGAGCAAAAAAGATCTGGCAGCTCAATCCAGCTGCAGTTGGGCGGCTTGCACCACGGCGCGCCAGCGCGCGCGCTCGGCGTTGAAGAATTTGTCGGTTTCGGCGGGCGTCATCGTGACGACCTCGGCACCCTGGCCGGTCAGTCGGGAGCGGACCTCGGTGGAGCGGATGGCAGCGAGCAACACCTGGTTCACACGCTGCACCACGGCTTCAGGCGTCTTGGCGGGCAGCACCACGCCCTGCCAGGTGCCCGAGGCAAAACCCTGTGCGCCCTGCTCCGCCAGCGTCGGCACATCGGCGATCAGCGGCATGCGGGTGTTCTTGGAAATGCCCAGCAGCTTGAGCTTGCCGCTTTGCACATGCGGATAGGTAGCCAGCATGCCGTTCATCAGCACCTGGGTCTGGCCGGCTACCGTGTCCTGCACCGACTGCACGCCGCCCTTGTAGGGCACATACACCCATTTGGCGCCGGTGATGCGGGCCAGCTCCACGCCAGCCAGATGGGGGGCACTGCCCGATGCGGTGACGGCAAAGTTCAGGTCCTGCTTTTTGGACAGCTCCACCAGTTCCTTGAGATTGCCGGCCTGAACGGAGGGATGCACCACCAGCATATGGGGCGAATAGGCCAGCATGGCCGCACCGCGCAGCGCCTTGGAAGGGTCGAAGCTGAGCTTGGTATAGATGGAGGGAGAGATGGCCAGTGCACCGAGATCGCAGAGCAGCCAGGTATAGCCGTCGGCGGGTGCGCGGGCGACGAATTCAGCCCCCAGATTGCCATTGGCGCCGGGCTTGTTGTCGATCACCACGGTCTGCTTGAGCTCCTGGGAAATCAGCTGCCCGATGGAGCGCGCAATGATGTCGGAGCTGCCGCCGGGCGGATAGGGAACGACCAGACGGATGGGCTTGCTGGGCCAGGCATCAGCAGCCAGCAATGTGGACGACAGCAAACCGCCGGCCGCCAGGGCCAGCAGAGAGCGCAGAAAGTGCGAGCGTCGGACCATGGTGAAATGTCTCCTTGTTGTGGTCAGTTATCATACAACTAGGTTTTTTTGAACACCAAGACATTTTTTCTAAGGGTAAGCACGGGTCACCGCCGTTTACCAGGCTTCAACTGGCGCCACTCTCACCCATTAAATACGCTTCAAGCTGAATGCCATAGAGCGCTTGCAGCTATTATTTTTTGAATCATCGTAAAGGGCTCCGCGCAGCGGGGACACAGAGGCCGCAGCATGCCGCTGGCGCTGGCAGCCCGTTGCTGCGGTCAGGCGCTTTCCCACCCAAGCGCCTGGGCGCAGTGGGCTCAGGACTCTGCGCTCAGACTCAGACGCTGGGCCAGACGCAAACGCTCCCGTGAGTTGGTCAGATGGATGCGCATGGCGGCACGGGCCGAATCGGCGTCCTGGCGCACGATGGCGGCATAGATCTCCTCGTGCTCGCGGTTCACCCGGCGCAGATAGTCGGGATCGCGTGCCGGCGTATGCATGGAGGCAATGCGATTGCGCGGAATCAGCAGCGTTCCGAAGTGCTGCAGGATGTCCTGAAAATACCGGTTGCCTGTGGCCTGCGCGATGCTCAGATGAAAGGCCAGATCATGCTCGACGGTGTCGTGCCCCAGGGCGAAGTGATGCTCGAACGCCTGTAAAGCCTCGCTCATGACCTGCAGATGGGCTTCGCTGCGGCGCTGGGCTGCCAGACCGGCAGCCTCGGTCTCCAGACTGATGCGCAGCTCCAGCACAGCCAGCACATCGACGGACTCGCTGAGCTCGCGCGCGCTGAGCATGGGGCTTGCGCTCTGGCGCGCGGGCAGCACAAACGTGCCTATGCCATGGCGGGTCTCGACCAGCCCTGCAGCCTGCAATTTGGACAGCGCCTCACGCACCACGGTGCGGCTGACGTCATAGCTGCGCACGAGTTCGGACTCGGTGGGCAGCTTGTCCCCCTCATGCAGCAGGCCCTGGCGGATCTTGTGCTCGAACTCCTCGGACAACAGATTCGCCAGACTGCGGCTGCCCTTGCTGGTTTTGCTGCGCAGCGCGTACCCCTCCTTCAGCGGCAAAGACGGGGTTGATTGGGGTAATTCCGATGTCTGAGTACTCATGAGCCTGATGATAATGGCTTTCAGTTGTACGACAACATACCACAAAGCCTCCCTATTTCAACTTCGGTCCGCAGCTCCTGCGCCGCATCAGTCATCTCAAGATGAGCACTTCTCACCAGATCCGCCACATCCGCATCACGCCGATTGCCTTCCGTGATCCGCCGCTGCTCAACGCCGCCGGCATTCACGAGCCCTGGGCACTGCGCTCCATCATCGAGATCGAAACTGCTTCCGGTCTGGTCGGCATCAACGAGAGCTATGGCGACCAGCCCATGCTGGATGCTTTGGCCAAGGCCGCACCGGCCCTGGTCGGGCTCTCGCCCTGGGCCCTCAATGAAATGGAGGCCCGTGTCGCCGCCCTGGTCACTCCGCCCAAGCTCACGGCCTCGGAATTTCTAGGTCAGCAGGTCTCGCTGGCCCCTGGCACCCATGTCTCCAAGACCGTGGCCAAGGTGGTCAGCGCCTTCGAGGTCGCCATGCTGGACCTGCAGGGCCAGATGGCCCAGGCCCCTATCGTCGACCTGCTGGGCGGACCCGCACGCGACCGCGTGCCCTACTCGGCCTATCTGTTTTACAAATACGCCGAGCATGTGGGCCAGCCCTATGCACCCGACGCCTGGGGCGAGGCCCTGGCGCCGGCCCAGTTAGTGGCCCAGGCCCGGCGCATGATCGATCAGTACGGCTTCCAGAGCATCAAGCTCAAGGCCGGCACGCTGGCGCCCGAGCAGGAGGCCGCCGGCATACTGGCGCTGGCCGAGGCGTTCCCCGGCACACCGCTGCGCATCGACCCCAACGGCAACTGGACCGTGGAAACCAGCCTGAAGATCGTGCAGCAGTTGCGCGGCGTGCTTGAGTACTACGAGGACCCGGCCCCGGGCCTGGACGGCATGGCCGCCGTGGCACGCGAGTGCGATGTGCCACTGGCCACGAATATGGTGGTGACGGACTTTGCCGAGTTCCGCCGCAACGCCGACATGGGCTGCCCCGTGAAGATCGTACTCAGCGACCACCATTACTGGGGCGGCCTGCGCGCCACACAGCGCCTGTCCACGCTGTGCCGCACCTTCGATCTGGGCCTGTCCATGCACAGCAACTCCCACCTGGGCGTGAGCCTGGTGGCCATGACTCATCTGTGCGCCAGCGTGCCCCTGCTGACCTATGCCTGCGACACCCACTATCCATGGCAGGACGAGGAAGTCGTCGAAGGCGGTCGCCTGCAGTTCGAGCAGGGCAGCCTGCGCGTGCCCACCACGCCCGGCCTGGGCGTGACCCTGGATCGCGAAGCCCTGGCCCGCCTGCACGACAACTATCTGCACTGCGGCATCCGCAACCGCGACGACCTGGGCCAGATGCGCAAATACGACCCGGAATTCACCGGCAAGCAACCGCGCTTCTGAATTCCGACTCCTGCACAAAACAGACCGCACAAAGCAAGTATCCAGCCCAAGCCGAGCTGGTTCGATCGCCCCCCCTTTCCACAGCGCGAAAAGACGCTTTTCAACCGGAGACAACCATCATGCAACGCCGCACCCTGCTTCAATCCACCCTCGCCGCCAGCGCCCTGCTGCTGGGCACATCCCTTGTCGCCGCACCGGCCCTGGCACAGGGCAACTGGCCCACGGGCAAGCCCATCACCTATCTGGTGCCGTTCCCCCCCGGCGGCAATACCGACACCCTGGCGCGCGTGATTGCGCAGCCGCTGAGCAAGGCCCTGGGCACGCCCGTGGTCATCGAGAACAAGGGCGGCGCCGGCGGCAGCGTGGGTTCGGCCCTGGCGGCACGCGCCCCGGCCGACGGCTACACCATTCTGGGCGGCACCATCAGCTCGCACGCCATCAATGTCAGCCTGTACTCCAAGCTGGACTATGACCCCGTCAAGTCCTTCACGCCCGTCGCCATGCTCGGCTCCGGCCCTCTGGTTCTGGTGGTGCCTGCCTCCAGCCCCTACAAGACTCTGGCCGACGTGCTGGCCGGCAGCAAGGCCAAGGCCTCATCGGGCGGCCTGACCTCGGCCTCTCCGGGCAACGGCACCTCCAACCACATGGCGCTGGAACTGCTGGCCTACCAGACCGGCGTGAAGTTCACCCATGTGCCCTACAAGGGCAGCGGCCCCGCCGTGCAGGATGTCATGGGCGGACAGGTGGACATGATGTTCGACACTGCCCTGGTCGTCGGCCCGCACATCCAGTCCGGCAAGCTGCGCCCCATCGCCGTGAGCAGCTCCAAGCGCCTGGAATCGCTGCCCGATGTACCGACGATCGCCGAGGCCGGCGAGAAGGGTTTCGACATGGGCTCCTGGCAGGCCGTTTTCGCCCCTGCGGGAACGCCCAAGCCCATCGTGGACCGCCTGCATACCGAGATCCTGAAGATCGTGGCCACCCCCGAAGTCCAGGCCCGCCTCAAGAACTTCGGCATGCTGCCGTCGAACATGAGCACCGTCGAGCTGGCCGATTATCAGAAGGCCGAGGTGAGCAAGTGGGCCAAGGTGATCAAGTCTGCTGGAATAAAGGCTGAATAAGTAAGGCCCCCCTGAGCCGCTTCGCGGCTTCCCCCTCTCTAACTTGCTTCGCAAGGGAGGGGGACGACACCATCGCTGCGGGGCGGCCCTTGCTCGGTGTCCCTCGCCTTGGGCTGCGCCGTAGCCGTGCTGGCCCTCTAGAAAATTGAGACATTGCCATGAGTACCCCACTACCGCTTTCCATCACCATGCACGCAGCCGACAACGTGGCCATCGTGGCCAATGACGGCGGCCTGCCTGCGGGCACCGTGCTGCCGTCCGGCCTCACGCTGCTCGACAAGGTGCCGCAAGCGCACAAGGTGGCGCTGGTGGACATTCCCGAGGGCGGCGAGGTGCGCCGCTACAACGTGATCATCGGCTATGCGCTCAAGCCCATTGCCGCCGGCAGCTGGGTGCACGAGCGCTTGCTGCAGATGCCCGAGGCACACTCGCTTGAGGGCCTGCCCATCGCCACCGTCCAGCCGCCCGTGCTGGAGCCGCTGGCTGGCTATACCTTCGAGGGCTACCGCAATGCGGACGGCACGGTGGGCACGCGCAACATCCTGGCCATCACTACCACGGTGCAATGCGTGGCCGGGGTGCTCGACTTTGCCGTGCGCCGCATCAAGTCCGAGCTGCTGCCCCGATACCCCCATGTCGACGACGTGGTGGGCCTGGAGCACAGTTATGGCTGCGGCGTGGCCATTGATGCCGTGGGAGCCGAGATCCCGCAGCGCACGCTGCGCAATATCAGCCGCAACCCGAACTTCGGCGGCGAGGTCATGGTGGTCAGCCTGGGCTGCGAAAAGCTGCAGCCCGAGCGCCTGCTGCCGCCGGGCAGCTTTCCCATCGTCGACGAACGCGAACCAGCACTCGATGTGGTCTGCCTGCAGGACGAGGCCCATGTGGGCTTTATGTCCATGATCGACTCCATCATGCGCCAGGCCGAGCAGCACCTGCGCCGCCTCGACGCCCGCCGCCGCGAAACTGTACCCGCCAGCGCCCTGGTGGTAGGCGTGCAATGCGGGGGCAGCGATGCCTTCAGCGGCGTCACCGCCAACCCCGCCGTGGGCTTCTGTACCGACCTGCTGGTGCGCGCGGGCGCCACCGTGATGTTCAGCGAGGTGACCGAGGTGCGCGACGGCATCGACCAGCTCACCTCGCGCGCCGCAAGCCCCGAAGTGGCCGAAGCCATGATCGAGGAAATGGCCTGGTACGACGCCTATCTCGACAAGGGCCGCGTGGACCGCAGCGCCAACACCACGCCGGGCAATAAAAAAGGCGGATTGTCGAACATCGTCGAGAAGGCCATGGGCTCCATCATCAAGAGCGGCACGGCCCCCATCACCGGCGTGCTGTCGCCGGGCCAGCGGCTGGCCGATCGCGACATCAGCCAGGGCCTGGTCTATGCGGCCACGCCGGCCAGCGATTTCATCTGCGGCACGCTGCAGCTGGCGGCGGGAATGAACCTGCATGTCTTCACCACGGGCCGCGGCACGCCTTACGGTCTGGCACAGGTGCCGGTGATCAAGGTGGCCACGCGCAGCGACCTGGCGCGACGCTGGCACGATCTGATGGATATCAACGCCGGACGCATTGCCGACGGCGAGGCCACAATCGAAGACATAGGCTGGGAAATGTTCAGGCTGATGCTCGATGTCGCCAGCGGTCGCAAAAAGACCTGGGCCGAACATTGGCAGTTGCATAACGCGCTGGTGCTGTTCAACCCGGCCCCGGTGACCTGAAGCCGTACGGCGCCCTCACCTCTGAAACGCTTGCAAATCCAGAGCGCTTTGCGAAGCTTCTACCTGAGCTGCAGACAGAATCGCCGGAAACGCTGCCATGGCAGCGTTTCCGGTTTGCGCATGCGCCCTCAGGCCTGCATGGAGCCAGTCTTCAGATAGCGCTGATGCCAGGCATACGCCTGGTCGAGCAAATGCGGCGTGTGCTTTCCCGGTGCGTCGCGCAGCGCGCGCTCCAGATACTCGCTCATCGCCACCTTGTAATCGGGGTGCACGCATTTCTCGATGACCAGACGCGCGCGCTGCACCGGAGCCAGGCCGCGCAGATCGGCCAGGCCCTGCTCGGTCACGATGACCTGCACGTCGTGCTCGGTGTGATCGACATGGGAGACCATGGGCACGATACAGCTGATCTTGCCGTCCTTGGCCGTGGATGGCGTCATGAAGATGGACAGATAAGCGTTGCGTGCAAAGTCGCCGCTGCCGCCAATGCCGTTCATGATGGACGAGCCCATGACATGCGTGCTGTTGACGTTGCCGTACATATCGGCCTCGATCAGCGCGTTCATCGAAATCAAACCCATGCGGCGGATCAGCTCCGGGTGGTTCGATATCTCCTGCGGGCGCAGCATGATGCGCTGACGGTAGTAGTCGATGTTGGCCAGAAAGCGCTCCATGGCCGCCGGGCTCAGCGCCAGCGAGGTGGTCGACGCGGTATCTAGCTTGCCCGACTCCAGCATGTCCAGCATGCCGTCCTGCAGAACCTCGGTATAGGCGTTCAGGTGGTCGAACGGGCCCTTGTTCAGCCCCGCCAGCACGGCGTTGGCGATATTGCCAACGCCCGACTGCAGCGGCAGCAGCTCGGGCGGCAGGCGACCCGCCTTCACCTCGTGCTGCAAAAAGTCGATGATGTTCTCGGCAATGCGCATGGAGCCTTCATCGGGTGCCGTGAACGCCGCCAACCTGTCGCGCTGGGCAGTGGGCACCACGGCAATCACCTTGCTCGGATCGCAATGCAGATAGGGCTCGCCGATGCGGTCGAACGGATGCTCCATGGGTATGGGCTTGCGCTTTGGCGGCACGGCCGCGCCGTAGTAGATATCGTGCATGCCCTCGAGCTCGGCGGGCTGTGCGCTGTTGACCTCGAGAATGATCTTGTCGGCCTGCTCCAGCCAGGTCTTGTTGTTGCCCACCGAGGTCGACGGAATCAGGCGACCGTCGGGCAGGATGCCCGCCACTTCGATCACCGCCACGTCAAGATGACCGAGGAAGCCGAACCACACATGCTGCGCCACATGGGACAGATGGATGTCCACATACTGCATGCGGCCCTCGTTGATCTCCTTGCGCACTGTTGGGTCCGACTGATAGGGCAGACGGCGTTCGATGCCATGCACCTTGGCCAGTGCGCCATCGAGTTCGGGCGAGGTCGAGGCTCCCGTCCACAGACTGATGCGGAAGTTTCCGCCGTTGGCGTTGCGCTCTTCAATGCGGCGTGCCAGTGCCTGGGGCACAGCCTTGGGTGCACCTGCGGGTGTGAAACCGCTCATGCCCAGTGTCATGCCGGATTGAATCAGGCCGGCGGCCTGGTCCGCCGTCATGATGCGCTCGCGCAAGACAGGGCAAAGCACGCGATCTGCAGGAGAAGCGGTGGAAAAGGAAGTCTGCATGTAATGTGTCTCGTCTTGCCAGCCTTCTTGAAGAGGGATGGCATTTTTTTGTAGTTCAATGGTTGCACTTTGACTGGTGCAAACCCGGATTGAACTACGACACACAGGGAGTCGCCAAGCGTAGTTGACTAGAGAAAACCCCGATGTGCTTTCTTTAAAGAAGCCGTCGAAATTGAATTCACAACTCAAAAAAGTGAGCATTCATCGCTCAACGGATAAAGGATGAAAACTTGAAACCGCTGAAATCGACCACCATGGCAGAGTTGCCAGAATGCAGGCGGAAATTACAAAATATTTGCCTGTACTCACTGCCAGCAGACATAGGCTGACAAAACCACCATGGTTCAGCAACCAGAATTCGACACATGGCTTTTGATACCTCCGGCTGGCAGCACAAGCTGCGACGCCTCGCCCACCCCCTGCAACCGCTGATCGACTCCGTACAGCTCTGGCTGCAGGCCGACGGTCTGCGCATGAGTGCCGCCATGTCTTTCTACGGCATGCTGAGCCTGGCGCCGCTGTTGCTGGCCGTCGTGGGGCTGCTCGGCTGGTGGCTGGATCGCAGCTATGTGGAAAGCACCTTGATCAGCCAGATACAGAGCGTGGTCGGGGAGCGCGCAGCACAGGTCGTCAAGAGCGCTCTGGCCAGCGCCCAGAATGCCAATCAGGGCTCGCTCGCGTCCGTACTCGGTCTGGTGATGATGCTCTCGGGCGCCACCGGTGTATTTGTGGAGCTGCAGGCTTCGCTGGACAAGCTCTGGTCCATGGGCGAAGAGTCTCGCCCGCAGGAGAACAAGCCCTGGTGGAGCATGGCCATCTCACGTCTGTGGGGATTGAGCTATGTCGTGGGCCTGGGCTTTTTGCTGCTGGTGTCCATGGTGCTTTCGACCGCCATCCAGATGATCACCAAATGGGCCAATGACGAGCTGCAGCTTGTGCCGCTGGGCCCGCTGATGGGACTGATCAACGAAGGCCTGTCCTTCGGCATTGCGGTGCTGCTGTTCTGGGGCCTGATGCGCATGGGTACCGGCATCAAACCCGTCACCAGATACCTGCTGCTGGGCTCGCTGACGGGTGCCGCGCTGTTCACCATAGGCAAGCAGGCCCTGGCCTGGTATCTGTCCACCGCCGCCGTGGTATCGGCCTATGGCGCAGCCGGCTCGCTGGTGGTCGTGCTGATGTGGTTTTATTTCACCTCGGCCATCCTGCTGTTCTCGGCCGCCACGGCCAAGGCCTGCAGCAAATCCAAGGTCCAGCTGGGCATCCCGTTTGTCTCGCGCAAGCCATCCAGCGCCACCCCCATGGATGTGCAGCGTCTTCCCGAAAATGCAGGGGAGAACATATGAAGCCGCCGAGATCGACTGCCATACCTGGGCTCGCAACCATCTGCGCCATGTCGACAATGTAAAAAGGCCTGCTGATGCAGGCCTTTTGCTCGGGGCGAGGTGGAATCACTTTTCCACAAACGCACGCTCAATGACAAAGTCGCCGGGCGTGGTGGTGTTGCCTTCCTTGAAACCGCGCTTTTCCAGCAGCTCCTTGAGTTCGGACAGCATGGCGGGGCTGCCGCACAGCATGACGCGATCGGTCTCGGGATTCAGATCGGGAAGACCCAGGTTTTGCGGGAAGGTGCCGTTGTTGATCTGGGCGGAGATACGCCCTTGGTTGCGGAAGGGCTCGCGTGTCACCGTGGGGTAGTAGTGCAGCTTGCCCTTGACGATATCGCCAAGGAATTCGTGCTCGGGCAATTCCTTCTCGAACAGCTCCTGATAGGCCAGCTCCTGCACCTGACGCACGCCATGCACCACGACCACGTTGTCGAAACGCTCATAGGTCTCGGGGTCGCGCGCCACAGCCAGCCAGGGAGCCAGGCCGGTGCCCGTGCCGATCAGATACAGATTCTTGCCGGGCAGCAGATAGTCGATCAGCAGCGTGCCCGTGGGCTTCTTGCCCACGATGATGGTGTCACCCACCTGGATGTTCTGCAGCTTGGAGGTCAGAGGGCCTTCGGGTACCTTGATGGACAGGAACTCCAGATGCTCTTCGTAATTGGGACTGGCGATGGAGTAGGCGCGCAGCAGATTCTTGCCATCCACCTTCAGGCCGATCATGGTGAAGTGGCCGTTGGAAAAGCGCAGCGATGTGTCGCGGGTGGTGGTGAAGGAGAAAAGACGGTCGGTCCAGTGGTGGACGGACAGCACGCGTTCTTCAAGAAAAGCACTCATGATTCGTCTGAAATAAAAACTCTAAGCAGAAAACCTGCGCGGCAAATGCTGGGCGGTGGCGGGGCACTGCAGGTCAGGGCTGCTAGCGCGTTGGCTGCCGGTTGCCAAGCGGGACAAGACCTATATTGTCCGGCAATTGCACAGAAACGGGTGAATCACCCATCAATGTCTTGAGATCGAATAGTGATAAGCAGAATGAAGCTGTCCGATACCGCGGTATCGACGAAAAACTGCCCGCCGTTCTTGACTCAGGGAAAACGCTGCTCTAGGATCATTCCCCACGCGCTTTGAACAAGCGCTTTATTTGTCTATATAAATGCTCAGATTGAGCATTAGTAATTGCGGCGACCCTGTGTCTCAGGCCATGGTCGCCCACCTAGCATCGAGGAGAATGACAATGCAGTTGCGCTGGTCCCTGCCCCTGCTGACACTGGCCGCCCTGCCCGCCTGGGCACAGGGCGTGATCAAGATTGGCGAAATCAACAGCTACAAGGCCCAACCCGCGTTTCTGGAGCCCTACAAGAAGGGAATGGAGCTGGCGGTTGAACAGGTCAATGCCGCAGGCGGCATTGCCGGCAAGAAGCTGCAGCTCATCGTGCGCGACGACAACGCCACGCCGGGCGATGCCGTGCGTGCCGCCGAAGAGCTCTACACGCGCGAAAAGATCGATGTGCTCACGGGCAGTTTTCTCTCGCATGTGGGCCTGGCACTGACCGATTACGCCAAGCAGAAAAAGCGCTTCTTCCTCGCCTCCGAGCCGCTGACCGACAAGATCGTCTGGGCTGACGGCAATCACTACACCTACCGTCTGCGCGGCTCCACCTATATGCAGACCGCCATGCTGGTGGAGGAAGCGCTCAAGCTCAAGAAGAAGCGCTGGGCCATCGTCTACCCCAACTACGAATACGGCCAGTCCGCGGTTGCCACCTTCAAGACGCTGATGAAGGCCAAGCAGCCCGATATCGAGTTTGTGGCCGAGCAGGCACCTGCGCTGGGCAAGATCGACGCCGGCTCCGTCGTGCAGGCGCTTGCTGACGCCAAGCCCGATGCCATCTTCAACGTGCTGTTCGCCACCGACCTGGGCAAGTTCGTGCGCGAAGGCAATACACGCGGCCTGTTCAAGGGTCGTGAAGTCGTGGGCCTGCTGACGGCAGAACCCGAATACCTGGATCCGCTCAAGAAGGAAGCGCCTATCGGCTGGACCGTGACCGGCTACCCCTGGTATTCCATCAACACCCCCGAGCACGCAGCCTTCCTCAAGGCCTATCAGGCCAGGTTCAAGGACTACCCGCGTCTGGGCACCATCGTGGGCTACAACGCCATCCAGTCGATTGCTGCGGGCCTGCGCAAGACCAAGGGCGATCCCGACACCGAGAAACTGATTGCGGCCTTCAAGGGCCTGGAAGTCGCCACGCCTTTCGGCCCCATCACCTACCGGGCACAGGACAACCAGTCCACCATGGGCGCCTATATCGGCAAAACCGCCTATGACGAGAAGCTGGGGCGCGGCGTGCTGGTCAACTACCACTATGCCGACGGCAAGAACTACCAGCCCACGGACGAGGAAGTGAAGAAGCTGCGCCCCGCGACAGCGAACTGATTTCGCATCGGCGAAAATACCAGGCCACCTGCACTGCAGCAGGTGGCTTTTTCATCTCTGAACACACTATGTCGAGCTTCAGGAGCTACGCAGCATGAGTGCATCCGGCCTGCTGGCCCAGTTGCTCAACGGACTGGCCAGCGCATCGTCGCTGTTTCTGGTTTCGGTCGGGCTGTCGCTGATCTTCGGTGTCACCCGCACCATCAACTTCGCCCATGGCTCGTTCTATATGCTGGGCGCCTTCATCGCCTACAGCAGCGTGGACCGGCTCTCGCCCCATATCGGCTTCTGGCCAGCGCTGCTGCTGGCTCCGCTGGCCTGCGGCGCACTGGGGGCGCTGACCGAGACACTGCTTCTGCGTCGCATCTACAAGGCGCCAGAGCTGTTTCAGCTGCTGGCCACGTTTGCGCTGGTACTGGTCATCAAGGATGCTGCGCTGTGGCTGTGGGGCCCCGAGGAACTGTTCGGCCCGCGTGCCGCAGGGCTTGAAGGCTCGGTGGAGATTCTGGGCCGCCAGTTCCCCACTTACGATCTTTTCTTGATAGCGGTCGGTCCCTGCGTACTTTTGGGCCTGACGCTTCTGTTGACCAGGACCCGCTTTGGCACCCTGGTGCGTGCCGCCACGCAGGACCGCGAAATGGTGGGCGCCCTTGGCGTCAACCAGGCCTGGCTGTTCACCGCCGTCTTCGCACTGGGTACGCTGCTGGCAGGCCTGGGCGGAGCGCTGCAGCTGCCGCGCGAGCCTGCGAGCCTCGAGATGGACATGCTCACCATTGGCGCCGCGTTTGTGGTGGTCGTGGTCGGCGGCATGGGCAGCATACCTGGCGCCTTCATTGCCGCGTTGCTGGTGGCAGAGCTCAAAGCCGTCTGCATCTGGCTGGGCATGCAGGAGATCGCGGGTCTTGAGCTGTCGTTCTCCAAGCTCACGCTGGTGGTGGAGTTCCTGGTCATGGCCGTGGTGCTGATCTGGCGGCCCTGGGGCCTGCTGGGCAAGCCACAGGCGCTGGCACGCAGCGCTGGCGAGCCCGAACAACCGCTACATCCTGCTGGCCGTGGAGCAGCAGCCGCATGGCTGGGCCTGCTGACCCTGCTGGTGCTGCTGCCGCTGATGGCCAGCGACGTCGAAGGCGGCAGCTACGCCACCGTGCTGCTGGCCGACATCTTTGTCGCCGCACTGTTCGCGAGCAGTCTGCACTTCATACTCGGGCCCGGCGGCATGCACTCCTTCGGTCATGCGGCCTACTTTGGCCTCGGTGCCTACGGTGCGGCACTACTGGTGCGTACGCTGGATCTGCCCATGGAAGCGGCGCTGCTGCTCGGCCCCCTGGCCGCCGCTGCGGGCGCCCTGCTCTATGGCTGGTTCTGCGTGCGGCTGTCGGGCGTCTATCTGACCATGCTGACGCTGGCGTTTGCGCAGATCAGCTGGGCCATCGTCTTTCAGTGGGATGACTTCACGGGCGGCAGCAACGGCCTGACCGGCGTCTGGCCCCCCGAATGGGCATCGCAGGGCCCGGCGTTCTACTGGCTGGCTCTGGGCATCTGCGCGCTTGGCATCTATCTGCTGCGCCGCCTGCTGTTTTCGCCGCTGGGCTATGCGCTGCGCGCATCGCGCGACTCGGCGCTGCGGGCCGATGCGATCGGCATCGACGTGCGACGCATTCAGTGGACGGCATTCGTGATCGCCGGGCTGTTTGCCGGTCTGGCCGGAGCGCTGTTTGCCTTCAGCAAGGGCGGCGTTGCGCCCGACGCCATGTCGGTCACCAAATCGGTGGATGCACTGGTCATGGTGCTGCTGGGCGGCGTGCAGACACTGGCCGGCCCCGTGGTGGGCGCGGCCGCCTTTACCTGGCTGCACGACACCGTGGCACGCAACACCGAATACTGGCGCGCGCTGATGGGGGCGACCATGCTGATTCTGGTGCTGCTGGCACCGCAGGGCATTGCAGGCTATGCGCAGCTGCTGTGGTCGCGCACATGTGGCAAGGTATGCGCCAAGGACAAAGCAGGAGCAAGGACATGAAGCTGCTGCAGGTACAGAACGTCAGCAAGGCCTTTGGCGGCGTGAAGGCCGTGCAGCAGGTCTCATTCAGCCTGCAGGCCGGCGAGCTGCTGGCCCTGATCGGCCCCAACGGTGCCGGCAAGAGCACCACCTTCAATATGGTCGGCGGCCAGTTGCCGCCCGACAGCGGCCAGGTGCTGCTCAACGGCCAGAGCATCACCGGCCTGCCGCCGCGCGCCATCTGGCGCAAGGGCGTGGGACGCACCTTCCAGATTGCACAGACTTTTGCCTCGCTCAGCGTGGTGGAAAACGTGCAGATGGCTTTGCTGTCGGCCGATCGCAGGATCTTCAGCTGGTGGCCGCGTGCCGCCAGCCACCGGCGTACCGACGCCCTGGCACTGCTGGAGCAGGTGGGCATGGCGGCTCAGGCCGATCGAGCCTGCAGCACTCTGGCCTATGGCGATGTGAAGCGAGTGGAGCTGGCCATGGCGCTGGCCCATGATCCGCTGCTGCTGCTCATGGACGAACCCACGGCCGGCATGGCCCCGGGCGAGCGTGTCGCGTTGATGCAGCTGACGCGCCAGATTGCGCAGCAGCGCCGCATGGGCGTGCTGTTTACCGAGCACAGCATGGACGTGGTTTTCGGTCAGGCCGATCGCGTGGCCGTGCTGGTGCGCGGCCAGTTGCTGGCCGAAGGTACGCCGCAAGCCATTCGCGACGATGCGCGCGTGCAGCAGGCCTACCTCGGTACCGGCCTCGTTCTTGAAAAACAGCAATGAATCAAATGCATAGCAACCAGCGCTTGATGGATAAAAGCAAGAGCCCCAAATTGCTTGAAGTCCAGAACCTCAACGCCTGGTATGGCGCGGCCCATATCCTGCATCAGGTATCTCTGTCCGTGGGGCGCGGCGAGGTCGTGGCGCTGATGGGGCGCAATGGCGCGGGCAAGTCCACCACGCTCAAAAGCATTGCTGCTCTGGTGCCGCGCCGCGAGGGCAGTATCCGCTTCATGGGTGAGGCGATGGAAAAAAAGGCCTCGCACCAGATCGCGCAGCGCGGCCTGGGCTATGTGCCCGAGGATCGCCGCATCTTCACCGAACTGACGGTGCTGGAAAACCTCGAGGTCGGCAAGCAAAAGCCTCGCCGCTGGCCCGATGGCCAGGCCGTTCCGCACTGGACGCCCGAAAAACTGTTTGCGCTTTTCCCCAACCTGGGCGAGATGCCTGACCGCCTGGGCGGGCGCATGAGCGGTGGCGAGCAGCAGATGCTGAGCGTGGCCCGCACGCTGATGGGCCAGCCCTGTCTGGTGCTGCTGGACGAGCCCTCCGAGGGGGTTGCTCCGCTGATCGTCGAGCAGATGGCGCGCACGATTCTGGAGCTGAAGGCGCAGGGCATAGGAATCTTGCTCAGCGAGCAGAACCTGCCGTTTGCCGAGGTCGTGGCCGACCGGGCCTATGTACTGGAAAAGGGCCAGATCGTGCACGCAGCCAGCATGGCCGAACTGGCCAGCGATGTGACAATTCGCCAGAAATATCTGGGTATTTGAAGCGAGAGAGATGCGTTGATGAGTGGCCTGCAAATTGTGTACGTTCTGACCAACCCTGCCATGCCGGGGCTAGTCAAAATTGGAAGAACCACGCTGGAAGAAGTTGATGGACGAATGAAGCAGTTGTTCAGCACCGGGGTTCCCGTGCCGTTTGATTGCGCTTTTGCCTGCCGTGTGCCCAATTCCCTGGAAGTGGAAAAAGCACTTCACCATGCGTTCGGCAATGTACGCATCAACACCAATCGGGAATTCTTTCGCATTGAGCCCGACCGCGTCATTTCCATTCTCAAACTGCTGCATGTAGAAGATGCCACGCAAGAGGTCGAAAGCGTGATCGAAGCCGATGCCACCAAGGCGGACTTGCAAGCAGCTGAAAGTATGAAGAAGCGCCGCCCACGCTTGGACTTCACCGAGCTTCAGATCCCTATCGGCAGCGTTCTCATTCACAAGAATGGCGATGCCCAAGTCACCGTGCAAGGAGCCAAAACAGTGCTGCATGAAGGTCAGGAATGCTCCTTGACCTCTGCAACACGCAAAGTGCACGGGCTTCACGACGGCTACTCCCTGCAGCCTTCGCCGTTCTGGTCTTTCAACGGAAAAACCGTACAGGAAATTTACGAAGACTGGTATGCCGAATTGGAGGCTGAGTAGGTGCCCTCCAACGGCTGTCTTACTCCACCACCACCGGACTGAACTCCGGTGGCGCGCCGAAGTAGGCGCGCGGCGACGGCGGCTGCGCGCCATCGATATCCTGCACGCCGTACTCGCTGGCCAGCTCGGCCGTATAGAACACGCCGCCGGAGCGCTGCTCCAGACAGTCGGCATCGCCATGCAAGGCCAGTACCACCCGACCTATGAATTGCGGCGTTTCGGCGCTGTCGAAGCTGTCGCCGTACTTGTCGGGCTCGGCCGCGCAGACGCGTTCGGAGCGCTCGGTCCTGACCAGTCCGGGCCAGAGCGAAACCACACTCACGCCGGCAGGCTTGAAATCGTGGGCCATGTCGAATCTCATCTTGTCCGTGCCGGCCTTGCCCGCGCCATAAGCCGGCCCATGCATATAGCAGCGGCTGCCTGCCGACGAGATATTGACCACCAGGCCACGCGCCGCGATCAGCAGGCCGGCCGCGCAATGACTGGCCACGTAGGTGGAACGCAGACCCACATCGAGCAGCCCGGTCATCTCCAGCGGCTTCTGCCAGAAGGGGCCGGGAACGGTCAGCGCATCGGGAATCGCAATCGCACAATTGACCAGAATGTCGAGCCGACCATGCTCGCAACGCACACGCTCGAACAGCGCCGCCACCTGGACATCATCGCCATGGTCACAGGCCACGGCAATGCCGTGGCCGCCGGCTGCCGTCACATCGGCAGCTGTTCTGCCTACCGTGCCCGGCAGCGGCGAGTCGCCCTCCTTCACGCTGCGCCCCGTCACATAGACAGTTGCACCCGACGCACCCAGCGCCAGCGCCACACCCCGGCCCACGCCACGACTGGCCCCCGTCACCACACATACCAAAGCCTGGTTCATGCTCTTTCCTTTGTGTCTTGAAGCAGCATGAATCTGGAGCAAACCGCAGCGCCCGGCAACGTCTGATAAGACTATGTCTTGCGATGCATGCGCTGCTGTGCTCGGGCGTGACGAGCCAATGTCTGCTGTGCCATGTGGAGCACCGGCGCATCGACCATGCGGCCGTCCAGAACACAGACACCGCCGCCGGCCTCGGCCAGTGCCAGGCTCAGGCGCTGCGCCTGGGTCACTGCAGCGGTGTCGGGGTCGAAGACAGCGTGCAGCGGCTGCACCTGGGCCGGGTGAATGCACAGCTTGCCGCCAAAGCCCATGCGCCTGGCGCGCGTCGCGTCCAGTGCCAGGCGCTCGGGGTTGAACATGTCTACGGTCACGCCGTCCACGACCGCGCCAATGCCGGCGCGGCGCGAGGCCAGGACCAGGGCCATGCGCACGGGCAGCAGCTCCTCTTCGTCCTGGCCGCAGGCCATGCCTGCATCGACCTGGAAGTCCAGATGGCCGAAGGCCAGCCGCACCACCTGAGGAGCGGCAGCCAGAGCAGCAGCGGCGTCCAGTCCGGCCACGCTCTCGATCAGAGGCAGCAAGGCCGCCTGCGCTCCAGCAGCCCGGGCCACCGCATGCAGGGTCTGGGCACGCTCTGCCTTGGAAACCACTGCACCGGCCACGCCCATCTCCACCAGTTGCGCCAGCGCACGCAGGTCCTCGGCATGCCAGGGTGTTCCTTCCGCGTTGATGCGCACCAGCAGGCGTGCGCGCTGCGCGCCTTCCAGCGCTTCCACGGCCTGGGCCAGCGCCTGGCGCGCGCCCTCCTTGTCGGCCGGTGCCACGGCGTCCTCCCAGTCGGCGATCACCATGTCGGCACCGCTGCCCATGGCCTTTCCAAGGCGCTCGGGGCGCGTGGCAGGAATGAAAAGAAAGGAGGTGGCCTGTCGTGCCAGATCGTGCATGCGTATGTCCTTGCGGGAGTGCTTATTCGGCCGAGACGCCGGCCGCCTTGATGACCTTGTCCCAGCGCGCGACCTCGGCCTGCAGGTGGGTGCGCAGGCCTTCGGGCGTGGCCTTCTCAGGCGTCACCAGGTCAGAGCTGAGTTCGGCAATTCGCTTCTTGACGTTCTCGTCCTTGATGGCCACGTTCAGCGCCTTGTTGATGGCCATGACCACCTCCCTGGGCGTACCCTTGGGCGCGTACATGCCGTGCCAGACCTTGACGTCAAAGCCCTTGAGGCCCTGCTCGTCCAGCGTCGGAATGCTGGGCAGGGACGACAGACGCTTGGGCGTGGTCACGCCGAAGACCTTGGCTCGCTGGCCGTCCTTGATCACGGGCACGGTCTGGGTGGTCTGGTCGCACAGCAAGTCCACCTGACCGCCCATGAGGTCGTTCATGGCCGGGCCCGCGCCCTTGTAGGGCACGGTGGTGAGCTTGACGCCCGCCTGGTGCATGAACAGCATGCCGCACAACTGGGACACGGCACCGATGCCAGCATTGGCCAGAGAGACCTTGTCCTGGTTCTTCCTCACGTAGTCCAGCAGCTCGGCGAAGTTGCTGGCCGGGAAGTCCTTGCGCGACAGCAGGGTCATGGGGACGTCCAGCACCTGACCGATGTACTCGAAGTCCTTGAGCGGGTCGTAGGGCAGCTTTTTGTACAGCGCCGGCGCCGTGGCCATGCCCATGTGGTGGATGAGGATGGTGTAGCCGTCCGCCTTGGCCTTGGCTACGCGGGCCGGTGCGATGGTGCCGCCCGCTCCCACGGTGTTTTCCACCAGCACGCTCTGGCCCAGCACCTGTCCCATGGGGATGGCCAGCAGGCGCGCCACCACGTCGGTAGGTCCGCCCGCACTGTAGGGAACGACAAGGACAACCGGCTTCTCCGGCCAGGAACTGGCTTGGGCGCCGGCGCATGCCGCCAGCGCGCAGGCGGCGGCCGCTGCGTGAACAAGGCGGCGGCGGAAAGGGTTTGTGCTTTGCATGGTTTGTCTCCTGTGCACTTTGGTGGAAGCGGGAGGCGCTCTGTGACGGCGCCTTTCCCTTGGATCCGCCGGCCGGGACCGGCGGGAAAACTCAGTCCAGCAGATGCCGCACACGCGGCCATTGCGCGACCTGCCACAGCCGCTGCACGACCGCCTTGGCAGGCGCGTCCTGCAACACCCCGCCATAGGCAATCAGCCGCAGCGCCTTGGCCGTGATTTCCTCGCGCGACAGCGTGTTGCCGGGGTCACCCTTGGGTTCGTCGACACGGCCCTTGAGCAAACGGCCATCCGTGGTCTGCACGCTGACCTTGCCTATCCAACGCCGGGGATAGGCCGCGTCGACCTCGGCATCAAGCTCCATGCTCACCTTGTCGCGCAGTTCCACGGTTTCCTGTGCCAGATAGTCGCGGTCGAACTCCGTCAGCCCAGCGTGGCCGTGACGCGCCGCCAGCGCCAGCACGGTGCCCATGGAGAACTTGCTCTGGTGCACGGTGCTCGGCCTGACCACGGGGCCGAGTACATCGATGGCGCCCTGGTGCACATGGCAGGTGACCTGGGCCAGGTCGACGGGCGCCAGGCCGTGCTGCTGCATGACCTGCAGCAGCGCATCGGCGGCCGGGTGGGTGTGGCGGCATGAGGCATGCCACTTGAACGAGGTCTCGGCCGTGGCCCAGCGTGTGCCCAGCCCGTCGCTGAGCCGTGCCGGGTCGGCATCCGTGGACATGCCTGCCGCCAGTCCCTGCGGCCCCGTGAAGATGTCCTGCGCGCCTGTGAAGCCGTCCTGCGCCAGGAAGGCGGCCGTCAGTCCTGCTGAGGCAGCATGCGCCGTGTGCAGCTGCTTGCTGTCGGCGCCTGTGCGCAGAAACTCCCACAGCCCCGCCGACTGCGTGCCGGCCGAGCCGAAGGCATGCTGCATCTGCTCGGGCGTCAGCTTGAGCAAACGGCCCACGGCGGCAGCCGCCGCCAGCGTGCCGGCCGTGGCCGTAGTGTGGAAGATGCGGTAGTGGCTGCGGCCCAGAAACTCGCCCACCCGGATGCCGACCTCATAGCCGGCCACGCAGGCCTGCATGAGCTCGACGCCGCTGGCACCAAGGCTCTGCGCCACGGCCAGTGCGGGCGGGAAGACCACGGCGGCAGGATGGAACACCGAGCCGTTGTGCACATCGTCCTGCTCGGCCACATGCGAAGCAGCGGCATTGGCCTGGGTCGCCATCAGCGGGGAACTGGTGGCGGCACTGCCCAGTATCTCGCAAGGGCCCGCGGCAGGTCCCTGCGACAGAGCAAAGCGCGTGATGCTCTGCACGGGGCGCGCGTTCTGGCCGGCGAGAGCGGAGCCGAACCAGTCCACCCACAGATCCTCGGCGCGGCGCTGCACCTGCAGTGGGACATCCTCCCAGCACAGCGTGGCCGCGAACCGGGCCAGCGGATGAATGCTCACTTGGGTCTCGTTCTTCATGGAATCACTCCCGCGCATACTCTGCGCACAGCTTTCACAGAGTTGCTTCTTCGGCGTACAGAGCACGGATGCGCTTGCCCGACCAGCCCAGCTCGGCCAGGATGGCCTCGCTGTGCTCGCCTACGGACGGGACGGCGTCCATGCGATAGTCAAAGGCGCTGTTGGCGCCGGGCGGCAGCAGTGCCTGCACCGGCCCGGCCGGCGTTCCCACACTGCACCATCGCTGGCGCGCGGCCAGTTGCGGATGGGCCCACAGGCCGGCCATGTCGTTGACTCGCGCATTGGCAATGCCGGCCGCGTCCAGCCGCTGCACGACCTGGGCGGCATCCAGCGCGTTGAACACATCCAGGATCAGCGCTCGCAGCTCCTCGCGGTTGGCGTTGCGCTGCGCATTGCTGTCGAAACGAGCATCACTGGCCAGCGCAGGCTGCAGCAGCACCTGCTCGCAGAAAAGCTTCCATTCGCGCTCGTTCTGCAGGCCCAGCATCACCGTGCCGCCGTCGCCCGCCTCGAAGGGGCCATAGGGGTAGATGCTGGCATGCGATGCGCCCGTGCGCGGCGGCGGTGGCGCGCCGTCCCAGGCGTAGTACATGGGGTAACCCATCCACTCGCCCAGCGCCTCCAGCATGGAGACGTCGATATGGCTGCCCTCGCCCGTACGGCCTCGCAGCAGCAGGGCAGAAAGAACATTGGTATAGGCGTACATCCCGGCCGCGATGTCGGCCACCGAGATGCCGGCCTTGGACGGAACCTGCTCCGTGCCCGTGACCGATAGAAACCCCGCCTCGCTCTGGATCAGCAGGTCGTAGGCCTTCTTGTCGCGGTAGGGACCGTCGGCGCCATAGCCGCTGATGTCGCAGACGATGAGCCTGGGGTTGTGGGCCTTCAGCACCTCCCAGGACAGACCCATGCGCGCGGCCGCGCCGGGCGCCAGGTTCTGCACCAGCACGTCGGCGCCTTCGAGCAGTTGCATCAGAGCCTCCAGTGCGTCGGGCCGCTTGAGATCGAGCGCCAGGCTTTGCTTGCTGCGGTTGATCCAGGTGAAGTGCGAGGACTGGCCGTTGACGCGCGGGTCGTAGCCACGCGCAAAGTCGCCGCTTCCCGGACGTTCCACCTTGATCACGCGCGCCCCCAGATCGGCGAGCTGGCGGGTGCAGAAAGGCGCAGCCACCGCATGTTCCAGCGAAACGACGGTGATGCCGTCGAGGGGTCGTTTTTTTTCAGTCATGTCGGTCTTCCATAGCGCAGTCCAAGGCACGCCGGGCATGGCCCACCTCAGAGACAACAAGCAAGGGCCTGGGCCGGCCGCGCCGCCCCGCAGCGAGGCTGTCGTCCCCCTGCCCGCGCACAGCGCGAGAGCGGGGGGAAGGCGCGCAGCGCCTCAGGGGGGTGTCGCACATCAAAACGAGCGGGGCAGCCCGAGGATGTGCTCGGCCACATAGGAATAGATCAGGTTGGTGGAGATCGGCGCCACCTGATAGAGGCGGGTTTCGCGGAACTTGCGCTCCACGTCGTACTCGCAGGCAAAGCCGAAGCCACCGTGGAACTGGATGCAGGCATTGGCGGCCTCCCAGCTGGCTTTGGCCGCGAGATACTTGGCCATATTGGCCTGAGCACCCATGGCCTGGTTCGCATCGAACAGCTCGCAGGCCTTCCAGCGCATGAGATTGGCGGCCTCGACCTCGATGAAGGCATCGGCGATCGGGAACTGCACGCCCTGGTTCTGGCCGATGGGACGGCCGAACACCTGGCGGTCCTTCACGTAATTCGTCACACGGTCCAGGAACCAGTAGCCGTCGCCTATGCACTCGGCCGCGATCAGCGTGCGCTCGGCGTTCAGGCCGTCGAGGATGTACTTGAAGCCCTTTCCTTCCTCGCCAATCAGGTTCTCCTCGGGAATTTCCAGATCCTCGAAGAACAGCTCGTTGGTCTCGTGGTTGACCATATTGAGGATGGGGCGCACGGTCATTCCCTTCTTCTCGGCCTCGCGCAGATCGACCATGAAGATGGACATGCCCTCGCTTTTCTTCTTCACTTCTGCCAGCGGCGTGGTGCGCGCCAGCAAGATCATGAAGTCGCTGTGCTGGATGCGGCTGATCCAGACCTTCTGGCCGTTGATCACATAGCGCCCGTCCTTTTTCACGGCGCTAGTCTTGATCTTGGTGGTGTCCGTGCCCGTGGTGGGCTCTGTGACACCCATGGACTGCAGCCGCCATTCGCCCGAGGCGATGCGCGGCAGGTATTTCTCCTTCTGCGCAGGCGAGCCATGGCGCAGCAGTGTGCCCATGTTGTACATCTGGCCGTGGCAGGCGCCCGAGTTGCCGCCGCAGCGGTTGATTTCCTCCATGATGACGCTGGCCTCGGTCAGGCCCAGGCCGCTGCCGCCGTACTCCTGCGGAATCAGCGCGGCCAGCCAGCCTGCCTGCGTGAGCGCGTTGACGAAGGCTTCGGGGTAGACGCGCTGCTCGTCGATCTTGCGGAAATACTCGTCGGGAAACTCCGCACACAGCGCACGGATGGCATCGCGGATCTCATGGTGGTTGTTGGAGCTGGTGTGTTCGATCATTTCAAGCCTTCTGGCGACAAACGCTTGTCCAGCAAGCGCTATCAGCTATGGGTTTCAGTCTTCAAGCCACTGTGGCCGTGGCCTGCATGGTCAGAAGCCCTTCGTGGTCCTGCGCCCACAGGTCGATGGTCCTGCCGTCCTCGCGCGGCTTTCCGTGCACGCTGAAAGGATGCAGGTCGAAGGTCGGTCGCAAGGCCTTGAAGTCGAACGCGACCACCCTGGCGCCCTGCACCTGGCGGCGCAGCAGATCGAGCAGCAGCGTGGCAATCAGCGGACCATGCACGATCAGGCCCGGGTAGCCCTCGACCTGGGTCACGTACCGGCGGTCGTAGTGGATGCGGTGGCCGTTGAAGGTCAGCGCCGAGTAGCGAAACAGCAGAACGTCATCGGGCACGATGGTGCGCGACCAGGCAGCCTGGCCCGCGAGCGGCGGCTGCTGCGGTGGCGGCACCGGGTCGCCGCGCCTTGCAGCGGCCCGGTAGACGATGTCGTGCTCTTCAGTCAGCGCCAGACCGTCCTGGTTCGAGAACCGGTGTTCCACCAGCACGAACAGCAACTCGCCCGAGCGTCCGGTCTTGTGCTGCACGCTGCGGATGGTGGAGACGCGCTGCACTTGCTGCCCCACACGCAGCGGATTGCCCGCTTCCCAGCGCAGCCGCCCGCCCGCCCACATGCGGCGCGGCAGCGGCACGGGCGGCAGAAAGCCGCCGCGCCTCGCATGCCCGTCGGGACCTATCTCGCTCTGGCGCGCATGCTGCAGAAAGTACAGCCAGTGCCATAGCGCTGGCACGGCTGAGCCATCCTCAGGCGCGGGGTCGTCACGGTCCAGCGTGGCCGAGAGGGCACGCAGCGGGGCGGCGGTGATGATGTCGGACATGGTCTCGCTGCGCGCCTGCCAAGACTGGAGCTTGGTCAGCGCGGCTGCGTCGATCTGGACAGTGTTCGGGTTCATGGATGGAAGTGCTGGAAGGGATTCAGTTCACCGTGGCGCCGGAGGTCTTCACGATATGCGCCCATTTGGCGATGTCCTGCTTGAGGACGGCAGCCAGCTCGTCGGGCGTGACTTGACGCTCTGGCGTGCCCGCAAGCTCCACGCCCTGGGCCTGCAACTGGGCGCGCATGTCCTTGTCCGCCATGGCCTGCTGCATGCCTTCGCGCAGCCGGCTCATCACCGCAGGCGGCAGGCCGCGCGGCGCGAACAGGGCAATCCACAGCGTGCCGTTGTAGCCAGGCACGAACTCACCCAGCGAGGGCACGTCAGGCAGCAAGGGCGAGCGCGCTGCACTGCTGACCGCCAGTGCCCGACTTGATGTACTGCAGCGTGGACGGCAGGCTGCCGAACAGCAGCGGTAGCTGCCCGCCCAGCACATCGTTAAGTGCCGGCGCCACGCCCTTGTAGGGGACATGCTGCAGCTGCACGCCGGCCATCTGGTTAAGCATCTCGCCCAGCAGGTGGTTGAGCGTACCGTTGCCTGCCGATGCATATTGCAATTCACCGGGCTTGGACCTGGCCAGGGCCAGCAACTCGGGAACAGTCCGGGCAGGAAATGATGGATGCGCCAGCAGCACATTGGGCACGGCGCCGATCATGCTCACCGGCGTGAAGTCGCCCACCGGATCGAAGCCCGGCGACTTGTAGAGTGCGGGATTGATGGCCTGGCTGCTGCTGATGGTCATCAGCAATGTATGGCCGTCCCTGGCGGCCTTGGCCACGGCCTGGGTACCGATGTTGCCACCCGCACCGGGACGGTTCTCGACCACCGTGCCCACGGACAGCTTCTCGCCCAGTTTCTGCGCCACGATACGGCCCACGATGTCATTGGTTCCGCCCGCTGCCTGGGGCACCACCAGCACGATGGGGCGGGCGGGATAGGAGGTCTGCGCCCAGGTCGGCAGGCCCAGAGTCAGCAGGGCGCCGGCGCAGAGGCTGCGGCGCGATACCGCTGGAGTGGAGGGCGGGGCTGATCGGACTGGCACGGCGACTGTCTCCTCTTTTGGGGTTGATAGCCCTATGCTCGCTGGCGCCAGCTCTGTGCACAATCTCTGATATTGGAATCAAGCCTTTTGTTTTTCCGAAGCCTTGACTTGATTGGCATAAACCATGAGCCGCCATGCAATTCGATCTCAAGGATTTAAGACTCTTTGTTTTGATAGCACAGACAGGAAGCCTGACAAGGGCTTCTGAACAATCTCACCTATCGCTTGCAGCCACCAGCGCACGTGTCAAGGCACTGGAGGAGCAGGCCGGCATGCCTTTGCTGATACGAGAGGCTAGAGGGGTAAAACTGTCGGCACCCGGCGAGGCCTTTTTGCACCATGCGCGCGCCATGCTGCAGCATTCGCAGCAATTGCAAGCCGACCTGCAGGAGTACGGCGCGGGCCTGCGCGGCCATGTGCGCGTATTCGCCAACACCACGGCCGTGACGGAGTTCATGCCCGACATACTTGCGGCCTACCTCACCCAGCACCCGCACATCAGCGTGGATCTGCAGGAGCGCCCCAATGCCGGCATTGCCGCCGACATCCGCGACGGCCGCGCCGACCTGGGCATCGTGGCTGGCGAGGTGGACACGCACGGCCTGCGCGTGCTGCATTTCAGCACCGACCGGCTGGTGCTGGTGACCCCCGACACAGCGCGCTGGGCGGACATGAGCAGCGTGGCCTTTGCCGATGTGCTGCACGAGCGCTTTGTGGGCATGCACCGTGGCAGCACGCTGCAGACCTTTCTGGAGCGGCTGAGCCAGCAACTGGGCACCACGCTGAAGCTGCGCATACAGTTGTCCAGCTTCGACTCGATGTGCCGCATGGTCGCGGCAGGCGTTGGCGTGGCCGTGGTTCCCGAGACCGTGGCCCAGCGCTACCGCGGCCTGCCGCGCGTCTGCCGCGTGCCGCTGACCGACGCCTGGGCAGTGCGCCCCCGCTATATGTTGGTGCGCGAGGAACAGCAGGTATCGGTCCAGCTGCAGGAACTGATGGACGCCATCGCTGCCTACCATGAGCACGGCGAGAGCAACGTGACGCAGAGCGAATCTGGCCGCTAGAACGACGCCGCGGCGAGCACGCGTGATCGCAGCCGCGGCAGGTCGATGACGGTGATGCCGCCGTATTCGATCTCTATCAGGCCGGCCGCCGCCAGGCGCCGCAGCGCTGCGTTGCAGCGCTGGCGCGACAGGCCAGAGAGGTTGGCGATCTCCTCCTGGGACACCCGCAGGCGCGGGTCGCTTCCCGGATGCAGCCAGGTGTGGAACAGGCCTACCAGTGCACGCGCCACCTGACTGTCGGTATCGAGCAGATGGTGGGCCGCAAAGTTGCCCAGGAACCAGTGCATGCGCTCGTTGATCTGACGCAGCAAAAAGGCTTCAAAGCTGCGCTCGCTGCCGCGCAGCCATTCAAAGACCTCGGCAGGCATCAAGGCCACGCGGCTGTCTCGCAGAGCGATCACGTCCGCCGTGCGCGCCACTCCGCGCAGCACCGTTCCCTCGCCGAACCAGCTGCCCACCGACAGACCTCCCAGCGTGACCGAGCGACCGTCGGCGCTGCTCACCGACCATTTGAGCAGCCCTTCGATGGCGCCATACCAGTGCCGAGGCGCATCTCCCATACGGCACAGCGCAGTGCCCGCGGGCAGGTCCACCTCGCGCATCTCGGCACGCACGCGTTCGCGCACGGCAACGTCGAGCGCGGGAAACCAGGCCGAGCCAGACAGCAGTTCATCGAGGGTGGGACGGGCCGCGGCCGTTGAGCGGTGATGGCGGGCGATGGTGAAGCTCCTTGCGTACTTACCCCGAGGTCAAATGTCATCGCAACGACTGATTCGTGCAGGGGTGAAAAAAATAATAGCTGACGACCCAACCCCACGCATCAGGAGACGCCATGAGCAAGCGCAAAGTGATCGTGACCATTGCCCCCACGGGCGGCATGGCCCACAAATCGCAGAACCCCCATCTCCCTACCCAGCCGGACGAGATCGCCGAGGACGTGGTGCGCTGCTGCAATGCGGGCGCCAGCGTGGCTGCCATCCATGCGCGCCGCCCCGATGACGGCGCCACCTGCAATGCCGACATCTACCGCGACATCAACACCCGCATCCGCGCTGCGGGCTGCGACATCGTGATCAACAACTCCACGGGTGGTGGCGTGCACGGCGACATGGTGCGCGAGCTGCAGGGCGGGCGCTGGGAAATCGCCTGGGAGGAACGCATCAAGGGCATGGACGCAGGCGCCGAGATGTGCACGCTGGATGCGACCACGCTGAACCTGAGCTTCGGCGGGCGCGAGATCCTCATGGACACGCCGCTGTCCCGGGGCCGCGAGCTGGCCGTAGGCATGAAGGCACGCGGCATCAAGCCAGAGTGGGAAGTCTTCGCACACACCCATATCCTGCAGGACGTGACCACGCTGATCGAGGAAGACCACGATGCCGCACCGCACTTCATCAACCTGGTGATGAACGTCCACCGCAACTTCCAGAACGCCATGCCGTTCTCGCCGCGCTATCTGCAGCAGATGGTGGACGTTCTGCCCGCCAACAGCATCTTCTGCGTCAGCGGCATCGGCCCCTCACAGCTGGAGGCCAATGTGGCTGCGCTGCTGCTGGGCGGCCATGCGCGTGTGGGCCTGGAGGACAACCTCTACTACCGCCAGGGCGAACTGGCCACCAATGTGCAGCTGACGGAGCGCATCGTGCGCCTGATCCGCGAGCTCGACATGGAGCCCGCCACACCCGAGGAAGCGCGTCAGATCATGGGGCTGCAACGCGGCGGCATGCCGCTGCCCGCGTTCGCGCCCGCCGCCATGGCACAGGCTGCCTGAGCAGCACACGACGCAGCACAGTTCGCACAACAACGAGGAGACAGCATCATGAACTTCACATGCAAGGCCCTGTCCGGCGCCGTGACGCTGGCCGGTGCGGCCACGGCAGCAGCTCAGATTTCGGACGATGTGATACGCATAGGCTTCATCAGCGACATGTCGGGCGTATACCGCGACTACGACGGACCGGCAGGCGCAGAGGCCATACGCATGGCCATCGCCGACATGGGCGGAGCCATCAACGGCAAGAAGATCGAGCTGGTGGCGGCCGACCACCAGAACAAGGCTGATATCGCCGCAGCCAAGGCGCGCCAATGGTTCGACGTGGAGCGCTTCGACATGCTGATCGGCGGCGTGAACTCGGGCGCGGCCATTGCCATGGCGGGCGTGGCGCGCGATAAGCGCAAGCCCTATTTCGTGGTCGGCTCGGGTGCTTCCAGCCTCACCAACGAGCAGTGTTCGCCCTACACGGTCATGTATGCCTACGACACGGTGGCCATGGCGCGCGGAACGGCCAGCGCCGTGCTCAAGAGCGGCGGCAAGCGCTGGTTCTTCGTGACGGCCGACTATGCCTTCGGCAATGCGCTTCAGGCCGATGCCGCCAAGGTGCTTGAGGCCGGCAGCGGCAACGTGGCCGGTGCGGTCAAGCACCCGCTGGGCGCCAGCGACTTCTCGTCCTTCATGCTGCAGGCTCTGGCGGCCAAGCCCGATGTACTGGCCCTGGCCAACGCAGGCGGCGACACGGTCAACGCCATCAAGTCGGCGGCGGAATTCGGGCTGGCGCAGAAGATGAAGCTCGCGGGCATGATCATCACCATTCAGGACGTGCACGCCCTGGGCCTGAAGACAGCACAGGGCATGTATCTGACCGACAGCTGGTACTGGAACCAGAGCCCCGAGGCCAGCGCATGGGCGCGGCGCTTCTTCGACAAGCACAAGCGCATGCCCACCTCATTCCATGCGGGCGACTACTCCGCCACGCTGCAGTACCTCAAGGCCGTGCAGGCCGCGGGCACGGACGATGGCACCAAGGTGATGGAACAGCTCAGGAAGACCCGTTTCAACGACATGTTCGTCAAGGATGGCTGGCTGCGCGCCGACGGCCTGATGGTGCATGACATGCATCTGATGCAGGTGAAGACGCCGGCCGAATCCAGAGAGCCCTGGGACTACTACAAGGTGGTCGAGACCATCCGAGGCGAGGCCGCCTGGACCACACGCGCCGAGACGCGCTGCGCGCAATGGAAGACATCATGAGCGCAGCCGTACCCGTGATACGGCGCGTGGCCGTGGTCGGCACCGGCGTGATCGGTGCCAGCTGGGCAGCGTTCTTCCTGGCGCGCGGCCTGGATGTGACGGCCACCGATCCAGCACCCGGCGCCGAGCAGCGCCTGCGCGAAGCGGTGCAGCGCCACTGGCCGACCATGCAACGCATGGGGCTGGCGGATGGAGCTTCTCCCGAGCGTCTGCGCTTCGACGCCGAACTTGAGCGTGCGCTGGACGGCTGCGACTTCGTGCAGGAAAGCGGCCCCGAACGCGCCGACTTCAAGGCGGACCTCTATGCGCGCATGGACGCGGCCACACCACCCCGGGTACTGCTGGCCAGCAGCAGCTCGGGTCTGCCGGTCAGCGGCATGCAGGCACGCTGCAAGACGCCGCAGCGCGTGGTTCTGGGCCATCCCTTCAATCCGCCACACCTGATTCCGCTGGTGGAAGTGGGTGGTGGCGATGCCACCTCGCCAGACAGCATCCAGCGCGCCATGGACTTCTACGCAGCGCTGGGCAAGCGCCCCATTCATGTGCGGCGCGAGATCGCTGGCCACATCGCCAACCGCCTGCAGGCCGCGCTGTGGCGCGAGGCTTTTCACCTTGTTGACCAGGGGGTGGCCAGCGTCAGCGACATCGACACGGCCATCGCCCACGGCCCCGGCCTGCGCTGGGCGCTGATGGGGCCATTCATGAACCTGCATCTGTCTGGCGGACAGGGCGGCATGCAGCATCTGCTGGAGCACCTGGGCGGCCCCATCGAAAGCTGGTGGCGCGATCTTGGCAATCCGGCCATGACAGAGGCGCTCAAGGCTCATGTGGTGCAGGGCGTGGCCGAGGCGCGCGGCATGCGCCGCGAGGAGGAGCTGGAGCGCACGCGCGACGACCTGCTGACCGACCTGATACGTGCCAAGGCCCAGGGCTCGCTGTTCTGAGCCCACATAAAGGAGCATGCATGCAAGCCATAGACTTCCTGTCCGATCCGCAGCAGGTGGCCCCGCCGCGAAGCCTGCGCATCGATCTCGACGACGGCAGCTTCGTGCTGCGATCGCCCGTGGCGCTCAAGCCCTATGCACGTTGCGTGGGCGAGTGGCTGGAGCGTTGGGCGCGCGAAACACCCGAGGCGCCGGCCCTGGCCGAGCGCACGCCCGACGGCAGCGGCTGGCGCATGCTGAGCTGGGGCGAGCTGCGCGAGGCCGTGGGACGCACGGCCCAGGGGCTGCTGGACCTGGATCTGCCCCCCGGCCCTGTGCTCATCCTGTCGGACAATGCCATCGATCACGCGGTGCTGATGCTGGCCGCCATGCACGTGGGCCGGGCAGCCTGCTCGCTGTCCAGTGCCTACTCGCGCACGGCGCGCGACTTCGGGCGGCTGCGCCAGATGCTCCAGGTGCTGCAGCCCGCGCTGATCTACGCATCGGACGCGCGTCTGTACGGACCGGCGCTGGCGGCCTGCGAAACCCGCGCGCCCTGCGTCTTCAGCGCACATGCACCGCACTGGCCTGGCGGGCTGGATTTCGGGGCGCTCATGGCCAGACCCGAGACGGCCGCCGTGCACACCGCCTATGAGGCCATCGCGCCCGACACGCATGCCAAATACCTGCTGACCTCGGGCTCCACAGGCACGCCCAAGGTCGTCATCAACACGCACCGCATGCTGTGCGCCAACCAGCAGCAAATGGCGCAGACCTGGCGCTTCCTGGAGCATGAAAAGCCCGTGCTCGTGGACTGGCTGCCCTGGAGCCACACCTTCGGCGGCAACCACAACCTGCATCTGGTACTGGCGCACGGCGGCACGCTCTACATCGACGAGGGCAGGCCCGCACCGGGTCTGATCGAGAAGACGGTGCGCAATCTGCGCGAAGTCCGCCCCACGCTGTGGTTCAACGTGCCGCGCGGCTTCGACATGGTGCTGCCGCTGATGGAGGCCGACGACGCGCTGGCGGCGGACATGCTCTCGCGCCTTCGCCTGGCCTTCTACGCAGCTGCGGCGCTGGCCCCCTCGACCTGGAAGCGACTGGAGGCGGTGGCCCAGCGCGTGCGCCCGGGCCGCCCCCTGTGGCTGACCACTTCCTGGGGCTGCACCGAGACCTCGCCCGCGATCACCTCGGCCCACTGGCAGCTCGACGGCGCAGGCTGCATAGGTGCGCCGCTGCCCGGGCTGGAGCTCAAGTTCGTCCCCAACGGCAACAAGCAGGAAATGCGCGTGAAGGGCGTGTCGGTTTTCCCCGGCTACCGCGACGCACCGCGCGAAACGGCTGCGGCCTTCGACGAGGAAGGTTATTACCGCATCGGCGACGCAGGCTTCGTCGTGGACGAGCAGCGGCCCGAGCGCGGCGTCATCTTCAACGGCCGCGTGGCCGAGGACTTCAAGCTCTCCAGCGGCACCTGGGTCTCGGTGGGAACGCTGCGCGTGGAACTGGTGTCGCGCCTGGCGCCATGGGTACAGGACATCGTCATCGCAGGCCACGACCGCGACGAGCTGGGTCTGCTGGTGTTTGCCACGCCCGCAGGCGCTGCCGCCCCCGAAACCCTGGCACAGGCACTGCGCCGCGTGATGCACGAGCAGCGCGACGCAGGCGCGGGCAGCTCGCAAAGCCCCGGCTGTGCGCTGGTGCTGGCCGATCCGCCGGACGCGGAGGCCGGAGAGATCACCGACAAGGGCTACGTCAACCAGCGCGCGGTGCTGACGCGGCGCGCCGATGCGGTGCGACGTCTGTTCGCTTCAAAGGATGCATCGGTCATTCGCTGCAACAGCTAAAACCATAACAGTCATCGCAAGCCAGCATTCAAATCTTGGCGAAAACAATCCAGATCTTTTGCATTACAAGCGATGACAGCTATCAAATCAGATGGTTACTCCAGGCGCACCGAATATCCGCTCCAGCCCGCTCAGGCGTGCTCCGCCTGCTCCAGCTCCTGCTCCAGCTCCTGCGCCAGCGTGCGCACGAGCTCGGCCGCTGGCATGGCGCGAGCCAGCGGTGCGCCCTGGCCGGCCCAGTGCGCGGCATAGTCGCTGCTGCCTTGCGCGCTGGCGGCCTGGTGCAGCGCCTTGCCTGCGTCATACACCATGGGATAGGCGGGCAGTGCTCCTGCATAGTCTCGTCCCAGCTGGTGCAGACGGTTGAACATGCCGCGCGCAGGGCGTCCGGAAATGGCGGCGGTGATGGCCGTGTGCTGCGCGCTGTCGCCTTGCAGCTCGGCGCGGTAGGCCTGGCTGGCGGCGGATTCGGGGCAGAGGATGAAGGCCGTGCCCATCTGCACGGCGCAGGCTCCGAGCTGCAAAGCGGCAGCGATGCCGGCACCGTCCATGATGCCGCCTGCGGCGACCACGGGCAGGCGGGACTCGCGCGCCAGCAGCCGCACCAGCGCCAAAGTCCCCATCAGTCTGTCCTGCTCGGGCACGAAAGCGCCGCGATGGCCGCCCGCCTCCATGCCCTGGGCCACGATCACCTCCACCCCGGCCTGCTCGATCTGGCGCGCCTCGTCGAGGCTGGTGGCGCAGGCCAGCGTGGTGATGCCGGCGGCGCGCAAGGCATCGACAAAACTCTGCTCCGGCAGGCCGAAATGAAAGCTCACCACGGCAGGGCGCTGCTCCAGCAGCATGGCCTGCAATCGCGCATTGCCCAGCGCGGACTCGTAGATGCAGCGCAGGCCCGGCGGCACGGACGCGCCGTAGCGCTCGAACTCCGGCGCCAGATAGCGCAGCCACTGTGCTTCGCGCTCCGCATCTGCGACCGGCTCACGGTGACAGAAGAGGTTGACGTTGAAGGGGCGATCGGTCAGCGCACGCGTCTGCTCGATATGCTGGCGCGCCTGCTCAAGGCCGTAGGCGCCTATGCCTACCGAACCCAGGGCCGATGCATTGCTCACGGCAGCCGCCAGCTGCGGGGTCGAGGTCCCGGCCATCGGGGCCTGAATGATGGGATGCTGCAGGCCCAGGCCTGTCATCCACAAAGGTAGTTTGCTCATCGCGCGTCTCCCGGTTTCACTTCTCGATATGAATCATTGCGCAGTGCGGGCCAGGCGGCTAGAGGCCACCAGCAGCGCGCCCAGCCCCAGCGCCGCGCAGCCCAGCACGAACAGTTGGCGATAGCTGCCGCTGCTGGCGTAGACGAATGCCATCAGATAGCCGGAGCTGGCCTGCAGCAGCGCAAATGCCGCCGTGGCATAGCCCCACATTTTCTTGTGCTGGCCGGGGCCGATGAGCTGCATCAGATAACCCGAGGTGATGGCCGCCATGCCCGGTGACAGCGCCCCCACCACAAAACCCGACAGCACATGGCCGCCGAAACCTGCCCAGGCCAGCGGCAGGCCGATGGCCACGGCCTTGAGTGCATAGGCGCCCGTGGTCGTACCCCACCAGCCCCAGCGCGTGGCACAGTAGGCCGCACACAGCGGCCCGACCATCGCGCCAAGCCCGAAGAATGCCCATTGCGTCGAGGCATAGGCGCCGCCCAGCTGCAGCTCGCGATCCAGGTAGTCCACCCAGAACACCGTGTGCGGCACAAAGCCGAAGGCGTCGCAGGCATAGGCGACCAGCACCAGAATCACCGCCAGGCTCCACGGCGTTGTGCTGGAGGCTGCGACCGCCGTGGGCTGGATCGCCACCGGTGCATGCAGCGGGATCTGGCGCGCAGCATGCCAGCCGCTGTAAAGCGACAGCGCAGACAGCGCCGTCAACGCCCACCAGACGGCGCTCAGGCTGCTGCGCGCAAACATGGGCACCAGCGTGGCGGCCAGCAAGGCGCCCACGCCAATGCCGCAGAACATCAGCGGGCCCAGCGTGGCACGGCGCTGCGGCGCTGCTGCAGCCATGGCCACCGACGGGCCCAGCACCATCAGCGCGGCACCGGCAATGCCGGAGATCAGCCGCCAGACAAAGAACAGGGCCATAGGCTGGGGCAGGCTGCAGCCGGCAAAGCTCAGCGTCACGGCCACCCAGCAGATCACCAGCACGCGCAGCGCGCCCATGCGCTCGGCCAGCGGCGCGGCGACCAAAGCCCCGATCAGATAGCCGAGCAGATTGGCGGCACCCAGATAAGCCACCTGCTCGCCGCTGAACCAGCCCGCATGAACCATCTGCGGCATCAGCGCCGTATAGGCGAAACGAGCCAGGCCGACGCCGCTCAGGGTGGCCATGAAGCCGGTCAACAGCAGGGGAAGTTCTTTGCGTTCGATCACAGCTCGGGTTATGGAGGGGAAATTGGCATCAAGCCTAAACGCTGCGACTCGATCATGTCCAATGATTCAAAATGATGACTTGCATCTCAATTCAAGATATTGGAGCCGCATATGCAACTCAAATCCCTGCGCATGTTCGAAGCCGTCTGCGAAAGCGGCAGCTTTGGTGCCGCAGCCCAGCTTCTGCACACCGTGCAATCCAATGTCACGGCCCATATCAAAAAGCTCGAGGACGAAGCAGGCGTGCAATTGCTGATGCGGGCCAACCCGGTCTTTCCCACTCCGGCCGGACGCACGCTGCTGGAATCTGCGCGGCAGATGCTGCAGTCGCATGACCAGGTGCTGGCCATGCTGCAAGCCCGGCAATTTGCAGCCGGCCAGGTCAAGGGTGCCTTGCGCATAGGCTCGATGGAAACCACGGCCGCACTGCGTCTGCCGCCACTGCTGGCCGAGTTGCGCAGGCAGCATCCGGATATCGACCTGGAGCTGGACGCCCAGCCCAGCGCCGCATTGCTGATGGAGCTGGCGGCCGGTCGCATCGACTGTGCCTTCATCAACGGTGCCGCACCACAAAACGAGCTGCAATCCTGGCCGGTATTTCGTGAAGAGCTGGTGCTGGTCAGCGGACAGCCGCTGACGCGCTTCCCCACCGCCGCAGAGTTCAGCAGCTCCGTGTTTCTGGCCTTTCGCCAGGGCTGCAGCTACCGCCAGCGGATCGAGCTGCTGATGGCCTCTATGGGTGTGACGGCGGTACGCATCATGGAGCTGGGCATGCTGGACACCATCCTCGGCTGCGTGGCTGCCGGCATGGGCTATGCGCTGCTGTCGCGCTCGCTGGTCGAAGCCCAGCAGCAGCGCTTTGGCGTGCACTGGATGACTCTGCCCGGCAGGAGCGGACAGGAGCTGGCCTTTGTCGACACCTGTTTTGTGACCGCTGCCGTACAAGGCTGGTCGCCGGCACTGCATGCATTTGCGCAGGTACTGGGTGTCAATCCGCAAGCCACACGGGCACAGCCCGTGGCGCTGGCTCTTGCCGCCTGAGAGCGGCAGGACATCACGGCTGCATCAGCGCGCGGCGGTACTGCAATGCCTCGGCCAGATGGGTTTGCGTGATGGCATCCGAGTCCGCCAGATCGGCAATGGTGCGCGCCACCTTCAGGGCCCGGTGCGTGCCGCGCGCCGACCAGCCAAGGCGCGCTGCAGCCTTGTGGGCAAAGGTCAGCGCCTCGGGCTCCAGCTGCAGATGCGTGTCGAGCTGTGCCCCCTGCAACTGATGATTGGGCAGGCCCTGACGCTGCAAGGCCTTGTCCCTGGCCGCGCTCACGCGTTGCTGCACGGCAGCGCTGCTCTCCCCTTCGGGCGCTGCCAGAAGCTCCTCGGGCGACAGCGCTGCCACCTCCACATGCAGATCGATACGGTCCAGCAAGGGACCGCTGATGCGTGCCTGATAACGTGCCACCTGATCGGGCGAGCAGCGGCAGGCCCTGATGCGCGCCCCCCAGAAGCCGCAGGGACAGGGGTTCATGGCTGCCACCAGCTGGAAACGGGCCGGGAACTCCGCCCTCTGCACGGCCCGCACGATAGTGATGCGCCCGGTCTCCAGCGGCTCTCGCAGGGCCTCCAGGGCGCTGCGCGCGAACTCGGGCAGCTCATCCAGGAAAAGCGCACCGCAATGGGCATATGAAATCTCGCCGGGCCGGGGCGGAGAGCCGCCGCCGACCAACGCGATGGAGCTGGCCGTGTGATGAGGCGCGGCAAACGGCCGCTGGCGCCACAGCTGCGGCGTAAAACGACCGCTGAGGCTGGCAATGGCTGCGGCTTCGAGCGCCTCTTCATCGGTCATGCCCGGCAGCAAGCTGGCAAAGCGCTGGGCCAGCATGGATTTCCCCGAGCCCGGAGGGCCGATCATCAGCACACCATGTGCGCCGGCGGCTGCAATTTCAAGCGCGCGCTTGGCCTGCATCTGGCCGCGCACCTCGCGCAGATCCAGCGACGGCAAAGAAGCTTCAGCAGGTCTGGAGTGCACCCGCTGCCAGCCCTCCACGCCATCGCCCTGCTCCGACAGGGTGGCGTCATGCGCGATGAACTGCCTGACCACATCCAGCAGATGCGCGGCGCCGAAGACTTCGATGGCCGGCACAAAGGCGGCCTCCAGCGCACTGTCCGGCGGCAGCACCAGCCGCACGCGTTGTTGCTGACGCTGCAGGGCCAGCGCCGTTGCCAGGGCCCCGCGCACCGGACGCAGGGCACCGGTCAGCGACAGCTCTCCTGCAAACTCATAATCGGCGAGCCGCTGTGCATCGATCTGCCCGCTGGCCGCCAAAATGCCCAGCGCTATCGGCAGGTCAAAGCGGCCTGAGTCCTTGGGCAGATCCGCCGGAGCCAGATTGACCGTGATGCGCTGATTGTTCGGGAACTCCAGCCCCGCATTGACGATGGCTGCGCGCACGCGCTCGCGGGCCTCCTTGACCTCCACATCCGCCAGACCCACCAGGGTGAACGAAGGCAGTCCGTTGGCCAGATGGACCTCCACCGTGACAGCCGGTGCCTGCAAGCCCAGCAGGGCACGACTTTGAACCAGTGCCAGACCCATCACGCTCCTCCCCTTCAAGCCGAACTGTAGGGCCTAGCGTATGCGCCAGCGGCTCAAACAGGCAATAGGGGTGTGCACAGGCCGTCAGCCGGCGGCGTCGTCGTCACGGGCAGGCTGCCTGCCGGCAGCCCGGCCACGGCGGCGCTCGGCCTTGGGAAAGCTGCCCTGCTCCTGCATGAGCGCCGCCCGATTGCGCACGCGCTCGAACACCTGGGACAACACCTCAAGCTCGGTATCGCTGACGTCGCCGAGCAGCTCCTGGTTGATCGCCTGTATCTGCGGAAACAGCTGGGTGTGCAGCGCCAGCCCGGCGTCCGTCAGCTGCACCATGGCCTGGCGCCCGTCGCCGGCCATGCCCTGCTTGTGCAGCAGCCCCTTGGCAATCAGCGTGGAGATGGTGCGCGAGGTGCGCGTGCGATCGAGCTGCGCCAGCTCTGCGAGCTGGGACGGCTGCATGGCACCCTTGGTGGCCAGCAGGCCGATCATGCGCCACTCGCGCCGGGTGATGCCGAAGCCGCCCTCGCACAGGCGCACCACCATGGTCCCGGCCGAGCTCATCAGGCGGGCCAGATGGTAGAGGAACAGATCGTCCAGCTCGGACGGCTGCCGCCAGGGGTGGCGCTGCGCCTTGGTCATGGGTCTTTGTGGGTTTTCTCTAGGAATGATGGATTAGATCCATTATCGAGTCACTGCTTACAGTGGCTCCAAAGAAAACGACAGGAGACACCATGCCTTGCACCCGTATCGCCCGCCGCACTCTGGCCGGGCTGGCGGCCGCCGCGCTTCTGACGGCATCCCATGCTGCCGACAACTGGCCCGCCAAGCCCATACGCATCATCGTTCCCACGCCGCCCGCCGGCCCTTCCGACATCGCCGTGCGCCCGCTGGCGGCGGCCGTGCAAAAGGCGCTAGGTCAAGCCGTGATCGTGGAAAACCGGGCCGGTGCCAATGGCAATATCGGTGCGGCCGAGGTCGCCCGCGCCCCGGCCGACGGCTACACATGGCTGTGGGCCATGGACCCGGTGCTCACCGTCAACAAGCATATCTACAAGAACATCGGCTATTCCAGCGATGCCATCGTGGTGCTCAACGCCGCCGCCAGGTTCTCGCAGACCCTGATCTGCAACCCCGGCCTCGGTTTCAAGTCCGTCAAGGACATGCTGGAGGCCGCCAAGTCGCGCGAGCTGACCTATGCCACCGGCGGCGCGGGCTCGCCCGGTCATCTGGTCATGGAGTCGCTGCTGTCCAGCACCGGCGTGAAAATGGTGCATGTGCCCTACAAGGGGCCGGCACCTGCCATGCAGGACCTCATGGGCGGCCAGGTGAACTGCGGCTTCCTGGCGGCACCCACGGTGCTGCCACAGATACAGAGCGGTCGCGTCACCGCCCTGGCCACCTCGGGCCGCACGCGCTCGCCGCTGCTGCCGACATTGCCCACGATTGCCGAGTCCGGCTACCCCGATTTCGACGGCACCTACTGGCTGTTGCTCGCCGCCCCCAAGGGCGTTCCTGCCGAGATCCAGAAGCGCTTTCTCGCAGCCATGGATGCCGCCATCCGCTCGCCGCAGCAGCAGGATCGGGTCAAGGCCGTGGATATCGAGATGGTGGGCAGCAGCCCCGAGCAGGCCCAGGCCAGGGTGCGCGAGATCTCCGACAAATGGGAAGCGCTGACCCGCAAGATCAATCTGAAACCCGATTGATGCCTCGGGCACGGGCGCCGGCCATCTGAGCGGTTCAGGCCGGTGCCGGAACCCACCTACACTGCCCGGTTTCCAATCATTAATGGTGTGAATCCGCGAGCCGGTACCGGCGCGGACCACAGACCAGGAGAGAGATGACGATGCAAAGAAGAATCTTCGGCAAGCTCGCCGCAGGGCTCTGCCTGAGCGCAGGCTTGCTGGGCGGCGGCGCGCTGCAGGCCCAGGAGAGCCATGCCCTGTTTCCCAACAAGACACCGCTGCGCATGGTGGTCGGCTATCCGCCCGGTGGCGCCACCGACCGCGTGGCACGCATCGTGGCCGACCGGCTGCAGGCCCGCCTCGGCAGCCCGGTGATCGTGGAAAACAAGCCCGGCGCAGGCGGCCGCCTGTCGGCCCAGTACGTGAAGAACGCGCCCCCCTCCCAGCCCGCCGTGCTGCTGGCCAATCCCGCCGTGATGGTGGTGGCGCCGCTGGTGTTTCCGGACTCGGGCTACGAGCCGGAAAAGGACTTCCGCCCCATCAGCGAGGTCAACCGCTACGAGTTCGGCCTGGCCGTCGCCAGCGCCGTGCCCGTGAAGGAGCTGCCGCATCTGCTGGCCTGGCTCAAGGCCAATCCGCAGCAGGCCAATTTCGGCGTGCCGGCCACGGGCAGCCTGCCGCACTTTTTCGCACTGATGCTGGGCGAGACCGCCAAAGTGCCCGTCGAGGTCGTGGGCTACAAGGGCTCGGGCCCGCTGCTCACCGACCTGATGGGCGGGCAGGTCCCCATCGCCGTGGACACTCTAGACACCCAGATCGCCCAGCACGAAGCAGGCAAGCTGCGCGTGCTGGCCACCTCGGGCGAGCGCCGCAGCACCATGGCACCCGGCATTCCTACGCTCAAGGAACTGGGCGTGAACCTGGTCGGCACGGGCTGGAACACCTTGTTCGCGCCGCAAAGCATGGCGCCGGCCACGGTGCAACGCCTGTCCCAACTGGTGCAGGAGGTGATGAAGGAAGCCGACACGCAGCAGAAGTTCGCCGCCTCCAACCTGGTGCCCGTGGTCAGCAGCGCGCAGGACACGGAAAAAATGCTCAAAGCCTACCGCGCGCAATGGGCGCCGGTGGTGCAGCGCTCAGGCTTCAAGCCCTGATATTTGAGGAGCAGCTATCGCTTGTTACCAAATATTTTCAGCATCAAATCTATTCAAAATCCTTGCATAACAAGCGATAGAAGCTCCTGTTTTTGAATGTTCTCCGCTATCTCATGACTGACTCCCGCCCCAATCTGATCTTCATCCTGGCCGATGACCTCGGCTATGCCGACCTGGGCTGCACCGGTGCGCGCGATGCGCACAACAACGCCACCGACGTCTCGCCGCGCCTGGACGCCATGGCCGCCCAGGGCCTGCGCTTCACGCGCGGCTACTCCAACTCCTCGGTGTGCTCGCCCACGCGCTTTGCGCTGGCCACGGGCCGCTGGCAGTACCGCCTGCGCGGTGCGGCCGAGGAACCCATCGCCAGCGTGCATGGCGACAAGGTGCTGGGCCTGCCGCCCGATCACCCCACGGTGGCCTCGCTGCTGCGCGATGCCGACTACGCCACGGCCCTGGTCGGCAAATGGCATCTGGGCTACCCGCCGCATTTCGGCCCGCGCCTGTCGGGCTACGAGGAGTTCTACGGCTTTCATGCCGGCGGCGCCGACTACTTCGCCCACTGCGATCCGCGCGGGCGCCCCGACTTCTGGATCAACGAGGAGCCGCACACCGAAGACGGCTACCTGACCGACCTGCTGAGCCGCCGCGCGGTGGACTTCGTCAAGCGACAAACGGCCGACAAGCCCTTCTACCTCTCGCTGCACTACAGCGCGCCGCACTGGCCCTGGCTGACGCGCGACGACCTAGAGGAGTCGCGCCGCATCGGCGGCTTCGGCAAGCACACCGACGGCGGCTCCATCGACACCTACCAGCGCATGATCCATCACATGGACGAAGGCATAGGCTGGCTGCTGGATGCGCTGGAGGAGAAAGGCCTGAGCGAAAACACGCTCATCGTCTTCACCAGCGACAACGGCGGCGAGCGCTTCTCCAATACCTGGCCCTTCGTGGGCCAGAAGATGGACCTGCTCGAAGGCGGCATCCGCGTGCCTTTGCTGGCCCGCTGGCCGGCGCGCATGAAGGCTGGTGCCGTTTGCGACACGCCCAGCCTGACCATGGACTGGTCGGCCACCTTCCTGGCCGCCGCCGGCGTGGACGCGCATGCCGACTATCCGCTGGACGGCATCAGCCTGCTGCCCCTGATGCAGGATCAAAGCTGGATGCCCGAGCGCGACCTGGCCTGGCGCATGAAGCACCGCGAGCAAAAGGCCTTGATCCGGGGCGACTGGAAATATCTGCAGATCGAGGGCATCGAATACCTGTTCAACATCGCCAGCGACCCGCGCGAGCGCGCCAATCTGCGTGATCGCGAGCCCCGGAAACTGGCCGAGCTGCGCAGCGCCTGGGAGCACTGGAATCAGGAGCTGCCGCCGATTCCCGAGGAAGCCAAGGTCTCGCTGGTGTTCACCAAGGCAGACCTGCCCCAGGCCAGCTTCTGAGCTGGGCGCTGCCTGCAAGCCCATCGCCCTGGCGATGGGCTTTTTTGCGTCCACGCCCAAAAAGAGAGCATGCACTCACTTTCAAATCACCTGTTTGGTGCAAAAACCGGATAAAAACCGGGCCATGGCGGTGCATTGCAAAAACGCACCATCCTGGTGCATTCGGTTCAGGCCGCCAACCGGGTGGCGAAAGTTGCGCTCAGTGATTGTGAAAACTCGTAGCTTTTTGTACCGGGCAGCTATGGCCCGCTGCCTGTTCTAGGGCCTTGGGCAGCGAACCGTGCCGCAGCCGCCGCAGAGACTGGCACGGTCTGTGCTTTGAGAGTTCATCCGAGATTTTTGCCACGAAATTTTCAAACCGGAGGAACCCTGAATGCCTAGTCCCGCTGCAAGCCGTTTCAAGACTTTCGCCAAGACTGCCGCCCTGGCCTGCGCCGTTGTCGCCCCCATGTGGGCCCATGCCCAGCTCTCCGCCAACGTTGCCCTGACCACCAACTACAAGTTCCGTGGTCAGGACCAGGACGCCAGCCGCACCAGGGCCGTCAAGCCCGCGCTGCAAGGCGGTTTTGACTACACGTTCGGCGACAGCGGCTTCTACGTCGGCAACTGGAACTCCTCCGTGGACTGGCTGCCCGGCAACTCGCTGGAAACCGACTTCTACGGCGGCTACAAGTTCAAGGCTGCCGATGTGGACTGGGACGTGGGCATGCTGACCTATGTGTACTCGGGCAACGCCAACGGCAACACCACCGAGATCTATGGCTCCGGCACCTACGGCCCGTTCACGGCCAAGTACTCGCACACGGTGTCCAAGGACTACTTCGGCTGGGCCGGCGCCAAGGCAGGCTCGGGTCTCAAGGGCCGCAACACCGGTTATCTGCAGTTCTCCTACAGCCAGGAAGTGATGCCCAAGGTGACACTGAAAGCATCAGTTGGTTACACCCATTTCTCCAGCGACATCAAGGACCTGGGCGTTCCCAACTATGTGGACTACAGCGTCGGTGGTGCCTATGACCTGGGCGACGGCTTCTCTGCAGGTGCAGCGGTGACCGGCGCCAACAAGAAGGCCTACTTCGGCGATGTGAACAAGGCGCGTCTGATTCTGACGCTCTCCAAGACTTTCTAATTTTTCAGGAGCCCGTCATGAAAATGGTGATCGCCATCATCAAACCCTTCAAGCTCGACGAAGTGCGTGAAGCTCTTTCCCAAATCGGTGTTCAAGGCATCACCGTGACCGAAGTCAAGGGCTTTGGCCGTCAGAAAGGCCACACCGAGCTGTACCGCGGTGCCGAGTATGTGGTGGACTTTCTGCCCAAGCTGAAGATCGAGGCCGCGATTGCCGACGATCTGGTCGATGCCGCCATCGACGCCATCGAGGGCGCAGCCCGTACCGGCAAGATCGGCGACGGCAAGATTTTTGTGCAGGCGCTGGAGCAGTCGATCCGTATCCGTACAGGAGAAACCGGCGACGCGGCCCTGTAAAGGCCCAGTCTCTCTGGAACCGTTTTGAGAAAGATTGCCATGATCAAGAAACTATTGAGCGCAGGCCTGGGACTGGGCCTGCTGGCTGCCGGCGCCACCGGCTTTGCCCAGGAAGCTGCAACGGCTGCCGCCGCCGCAGCGCCTGTGGCCGAAGCAGCGGCCGAGGCCGTTCCCACCCTGAGCGCCGGCGACACCGCCTGGATGCTGACCTCGACCATGCTGGTGATCCTGATGGTCATCCCCGGCCTGGCGCTGTTCTACGGCGGCCTGGTGCGCAGCAAGAACATGTTGTCCGTGCTGGCGCAGGTCTTCGTGATCTTTTCGCTGATCACCGTGCTGTGGGCCATCTACGGCTACTCGCTGGCCTTTGGCGGCGAAGGCAAGTTCTTCGCGGGCTTCGACAAGCTGTTCCTCATGGGCATCACGCCTGACACGCTGTCGTCCATGCTCAAGACCATCCCCGAATACGTGTTCGTAGCCTTCCAGTCCACCTTCGCCGCCATCACCGTGGCGCTGATCGTGGGTGCGTTTGCCGAGCGCATCAAGTTCGCGGCCGTGATCGTGTTCTCCGTGCTGTGGTTCACCTTCAGCTACATCCCCATGGCCCACATGGTGTGGGGCGGTGGTCTGCTGGGTGCCGATGGCGCACTGGACTTCGCTGGCGGCACCGTGGTGCACATCAACGCCGCCGTGGCCGGCCTGGTGGGTGCCTACATGCTGGGCAAGCGCATCGGCTTCGGCAAGGAAGCCCTGCCTCCGCACAGCCTGACGCTGACCATGGTGGGCGCTTCCCTGCTGTGGGTGGGCTGGTTCGGCTTCAACGCCGGCTCTGCCGGTGCCGCCAACGGCGTTGCCGGCCTGGCCTTCATCAACACCATCCTCGCGACCGGCGCTGCCGCCATCTCCTGGATCGTGGCCGAAGCGCTGCTGCGCGGCAAGGCCTCCATGCTGGGTGCTGCCTCGGGTGCCGTGGCCGGTCTGGTGACCATCACCCCCGCCGCCGGTTTTGTCGGCCCCATGGGCTCCATCGTCATGGGCATCATCGCCGGCCCTCTGTGCTTCTGGGGCGTGTCCGGCCTCAAGCGCCTGCTCAAGGTTGACGACGTCTGCGACGTGTTCGGCGTCCACGGCGTCGGCGGTATCCTGGGTGCCATCCTGACCGGCGTGTTCTGCGCCAAGGGCCTGGGCGGTATCGAGCCCGAGGGCTACAACATGGCGCATCAGCTGTGGGTGCAGGTCGAGAGCGTGCTGGTGACCATCGTCTGGTCCGGCGTGGTCTCCTTCTTGGCCTACAAGATTGCCGATCTGACCGTGGGTCTGCGTGTCTCGGAAGAGTCCGAGCGCCAGGGCCTGGACATCACTTCTCACGGCGAGGTGGCCTACACCCGTTAAGCGGCAGGCTCTTCGCAAGTTCAGTTTCATTACGTTGCCCCGCAGTGCGAACTGCGGGGCTTTTTTATTCACGCCTGCTTTTCAAAAAAATCAAAGACCAGGCCTTCCTGCCCCGGGGGCGCCCCGGCTACCATGCAGGCCATGGATTCAGCCACCAGCCAAATCAATCAGCTCGGCGAGCGCATTCGCGCCGCTGCCAGTGACAAGACCCCGCTGCGCATCTGCGGCGGCGGCAGCAAGGACTTCTACGGCCTGCGTCTGCAGGGCGAGCCGCTGTCCACGCGCGCGCTCAGCGGCATCGTCAGCTACGAGCCCAGCGAGCTGGTGGTCACCGTTCGCGCTGGCACGCCGCTGGCCGAGCTGGAGGCGACATTGGCCAGCCAGGGCCAGTGCCTGGCCTTCGAGCCGCCGCACTTCGGCGCCGCCAGCACCGTGGGCGGCATGGTCGCCGCAGGCCTGTCGGGCCCGTCGCGTGCCAGCGTTGGCGCAGTACGCGACTTCGTGCTGGGCCTGGAGATGATCAACGGCCAGGGCGAGCTGCTGCGCTACGGCGGCCAGGTCATGAAGAATGTGGCCGGCTATGACGTCTCGCGCCTGATGACGGGCAGTTGGGGCACGCTGGGCCTGATCACCGAGATCAGCCTCAAGGTTCTGCCCGTGGCTCCGGCCGAGGCCACGCTGCGCTTTGACGCCTGCAGCCAGGAACAGGCTCTGGACTGGCTCAATCACTGGGGCGGCCAGCCTCTGCCGCTCAATGCCAGCAACTGGCTGGAAGAAGACGGAAAGGGCACGCTGTATCTGCGACTGCGCGGCGCCCGCGCCGCCGTTCAAGCCGCTACGCTGCGCCTGGGCGGCGAGCGGCTGGACAGCGACGCCGTTGCCGCCGACTGGAGCGCCAGCCGCGATCTGAGCCTGCCCTGGTTCCAGCAGCGCGCTGCCGATCATTGCCTGTGGCGTCTGTCCGTTCCTGCGACCACGGCGCCGCTGCAGCTGCCGCAAGGTGCAGCAGGCCCGTTCATCGACTGGCATGGAGCTCAGCGCTGGGTGCAGGCCCCGCGTTCGGCTGCCGCAGCCTTGCAGCAACTCGCGCAGGCAGCCGGCGGGTCCGCTTCTCTTTTCAGAGCCGAGGACGCCAATCAGACAAGCGCCAACAGCGATCTTGATGTTCATGCGCAGGCCAGCCCGGCCGGCCGCACATCGGCACAGCTGCATGCCCGGCTCAAGCAGGCATTCGACCCCGCCGGCATTCTCAATGTGGGCCGTCTCTCGGCGCATTGGTAAGAACAAGGACAGCACCCCATGCAAACCAATCTCGCGCCCGAATACCGTGCCACGCCAGAAGGCCAGGAAGCCGAAGCCATCTTGCGCAAATGCGTGCATTGCGGCTTCTGCACCGCCACCTGCCCCACCTACCAGACCCTGGGCGACGAGCTGGACGGCCCGCGCGGCCGCATCTATCTGATCAAGCAGGTGCTGGAAGGGCAAACACCCACGCGGGCCACGCAGCTGCACCTGGACCGCTGCCTGACCTGCCGCAACTGCGAATCCACCTGCCCCAGCGGCGTGCAGTACGGTCATCTGGTCGATATCGGCCGCAAGATCGTCGATGAACAGGTCGAACGCCCGGCGGGCGAGAAGCTGCAGCGCTGGCTGCTCAAGGAGGGCATGAATTCCCCGCTGTTCGCCCCCGCGCTGAAGCTGGGCCGCGCCGTGAAAGGCCTGCTGCCGGAGTCATTGGGCGAAAAAATTCCGGCCGCCCAGGAGGCCGGAGCCTGGCCCGCACAGGAACATGCGCGCAAGGTGCTGCTGCTGGCAGGCTGCGTGCAGCCGGCCATGATGCCCCGCATCAACTACGCCACGGCCCGGGTGCTGGATGCCGTGGGCGTGCAGACCGTGATTGCCGACAAGGCCGGCTGCTGCGGCGCGGTGAAGTTCCACCTCAACGACCAGGACGGCGGCAAGGCCCAGATGCGCGCCAATATCGACGCCTGGTGGCCGCTGGTGGAGCGCGGCGAGGTCGAGGCAATCGTGATGAACGCCTCGGGCTGTGGCGTCACCGTCAAGGAGTACGGCCATCTGCTGCGGCTGGAGCCGCAATACGCCGACAAGGCCGCGCGCATCAGCGCCTTGACCCGCGACCTCAGCGAACTGCTGCCCGACATGCTGCCCGAGCTGGTGGACAAGCTCAAGGACCGCATCACGGTGCCCCGGGCCCCCGTGGCCTATCACCCGCCCTGCACGCTGCAGCATGGGCAGAAACTGCGCGGCGGCGTGGAAGCGGGCCTGCGCGAGCTGGGGTTCGATCTGCGCGTGGCGCGCACCGAATCCCATCTGTGCTGCGGCTCTGCAGGTACCTACTCGGTGCTGCAGCCTGAAATCTCGCACCAGCTGCGTGACCGCAAGATCGCCGCACTGGACGAGCCGTTCGCCCCAGAAAAGCCCGCAGCGATTCTCTCGGCCAATATGGGCTGCATCGTCCATCTGCAAAACGGTACCGAGGTCCCGGTCATGCATTGGGTGGAGCTGCTGGATCAGGCCCTGGCCACCGGCTGACACCCCCGCATGCCACTGCAGTTTGCAATGCTGGCATGATTGGGGGTTTTGTTTTCCCAGGCCCACGGGCTTTGCCATGACTGAAATCGTGTCTGAATCACAAGAGCAGAAAGCCTCGCAAGCGGCATCGCAGCACAGCGTGCAGGACTCGCAGCCCGGCTCACGCTCGCGCCGAGGCGGCCGTGGCCGCCAGAACCCGGCTCCCGCAGCCAAAGCCGCCCCGCAGGCCGCACGTCCGCAACACCCCTTGCTGGAGCAGCTGGCACAGTGGCACCCGGCCCTGTTCGGCGAGCAGCTGCTGCCCTTCAAGCGCGGCATTTTTGAAGACCTGCTTGCCGCCCACCCGGAGCTGGACAAGGACGCACTCAAGAGCGCGCTGCAGCAGCACACCCGCTCCGGTCGCTATCTGGCGGCCATGGCCAGCGGTCAGCAACGCCATGACCTGAGCGGTCAGCCCGTGGAAGCCACGCTGCCCGAGCATGTTCACCACGCGCTGATCGAAGTCTTCCGCCGCCGCCAGCAGCGCACGCAGGAAGACCTGACGCCCAAGCTGCGCAACCGCATCGTCGTCGCCTACGAAGCCTCCGGTCTCACGCGCGAGGAATACGCCGAGCGCGTGCAGGGCCGTGACGAAAAGACCAACGCCCTGGTGGTAGATGCCCTGGCCGAGGCCGATGCCCGCGCCGCCAAGGACGAGGCGCTGCTGCGCTCCTTCCAGCTCAGCGGCCAGACTTCGGAGCAGGAGTTCGCCGAGATGTACGGCATGAATCCGCGTCAGGTCGTACAGCAGCTGGAACGCGCGCGTCGCCGCCAGCAGAATATTCAATAAAAATAGCTGCTGACGCCCATCAAATGGGCGCCAGCAGCTATTGATTTTGAATAGATCAGGCCGCGCCGTAGCCCATGACTGCCTTGGTTTCGAGGAAATCGCGGAAACCGTGCTCGCCCCATTCACGGCCATTGCCTGACTGCTTGTAGCCGCCGAACGGCGCATTGAAGTCTGGCCCCGCGCCGTTAAGGTGGACCATGCCTGTGCGCAGGCGCGCGGCCACGCGACGCGCACGCTCCAGACTGCCCGATTGCACATAGCCCGAAAGGCCGTACACCGTGTCGTTGGCCATGCGGATGGCGTCTTCCTCGTCGTCGTAGGGAATCATCACCAGCACGGGACCGAAGATTTCCTCGCGCGCAATGCTCATGTCATTGCTCACATCGGCAAACACCGTGGGTTTGACAAAGTAGCCCCGGGCCAGCCCTTCGGGGCGGCCTGTGCCGCCCGCCACCAGGGTCGCCCCCTCTTCAATGCCCTTGCGGATCAGGGCCTGGATCTTGCCCCATTGCGCCTCGCTGACCACGGGGCCCATGTGCATGCCCTCGGCCAGCGCATCGGCCACGGTCGCTGCGCCGGCGACGCTACGGGCGATCTCCACGGCCTGCCCATGCAGGGCGCGCGGCACAAACATGCGCGTGGGTGCGTTGCAGCTCTGGCCCGAATTCATCAGCACCGCCTGCACGCCCTGGGTCACGGCCTTCTGCAGGTTGGCGTCATCCAGCACGATGTTGGCAGACTTGCCGCCCAGTTCCTGGGCCACGCGCTTGACGCTGTCGGCCGCGGCCTTGGCCACGGCAATGCCTGCGCGCGTGGAGCCCGTGAAGGTCATCATGTCTATGCCGGGGTGGGAGGACATGGCCTCGCCCACACCGGGGCCGTCGCCGTTGACGAGGTTGAAGACGCCGGCCGGCACGCCCGCCTCGTGCAGCACCTCGGCCACGAGCAGGGCGTTGAGCGGGGCGACCTCCGAGGGCTTGAGCACCATGGTGCAGCCGGCGGCCAGGGCCGGGGCGACCTTGCACATGATCTGGTTGATGGGCCAGTTCCAGGGCGTGATCATGCCGACCACGCCCACGGGCTCATGCACGACGGCCGTGCTGCCCTGCACATGTTCGAAGGCGAAGTTCTTGAGGACCTCGATGGTGGAGCTCAGATGGGCCACGCCCATGGCGGCCTGTGCCGCCTTGGACAGCCACAGCGGCGCCCCCATCTCCTGCGAGATGGTCTGCACAAAGTCGCCGTAGCGGCTCTGGTAGACCTCCAGCACCTTGGCCAGCAGGGCCAGGCGCTCTTCGCGGCTGGTGCGCGAGTAGCTCTCGAAGGCGCGACGCGCGGCGGCCACGGCCTTGTCCACGTCGGCGGCCGAGCCCATGCTGATGCGGGCAATGGCTTGCTCGCTGGAGGGATTGATGACCTCCAGGCTGCGCGGGCTGACCGGATTCACCCATTGGCCGTCGATATAGAACTGCAGATGGTCTTGCATGAGGCTATTTCCTTGGTATCGAGTCAAAAGAAGAGGTTTGCGATCTGGGCCCGCCGGTGCGTGACTCGGGCGCACCGGCGTGGTGAAGTGCAGGCTTCAGGGCTTGGGCCGGATGGCGTCCGCTGTACCCTGGATGAAGGCCTTGATGGACTCCACGTCATCGCCCGACAGCTTGCCCGTAAAGTCCGGCATGCCGCGCGCCATGGCCGGGCCCTTGAAGACGAAGCTGGGCAGGTTCTCGATATAGCTCGCGTCCATATAGCCCAGGTTGGGAATATTGCCGCCGCGGTCCACGCCAGGCACGCCGTGGCAGAACACGCAGTTGGCCACATACAGCATGGTGCCGGCCTCGACCTTGGCGGGGTCGTATTTCACGCCCTGCAGCAACTGGCCTGTGCGCTGGGCCACGAATTCCGGCATCCTGGCCTTGCCGCCCACGACGAAGGTATAGACCGTGCCCGGCCCCTGGCGCTCGGTGGCGCGCGCAGCCAGGCCGTAGACACCGCCCCAGCCCACTGCCACCGAGACATACTGCTTGCCGTCCACCATATAGGTGCTGGGCGCGGCCACCACGCCGGTGCCCGTGGGCGTTTCCCACAGCTTTTCGCCGCTGGTCGCGTTATAGGCCACAAAGCGGCCATCGGCCGTGCCCTGGAACACCACATTGCCCGCCGTGGTCAGCGTGCCGCCGTTCCAGGGCGAGACATGCTCCACGCTCCAGGCAGCCTTTTGCGCAACCGGGTCCCAGGCCAGCAGGCGGCCAAAAGGCTTGCTCTTGGGCGGCTCGGCATTGAAGAACTTGGCGGTGTTCCAGCCCGTGCCCGACTGGGGCTTGCCCGGTCCGGCCTGGTTGAACTCCCATTTCTTGTCGTCCATCAGGTTGACGGGCACGTTCTGCGCAGGCAGATACACCAGGCCAGTCTGGGGGTTGAAGGACATGGGGTGCCAGTTGTGCGCGCCATAGGGGCCCGGCACTGCATCCTGGGGCTTGCTGCCGTCGCGTGCCGCAGCAATGCCGATGGGCTTGCCGTTCTTGTCGTAGCCGCTGGCCCAGTTCACGGGCACGAAGTTCTTGGCCGAGATGAACTTTCCATTGGTGCGGTCGAGCACGAAGAAGAAGCCGTTCTTGGGCGCATGCAGTATGACCTTTCGCGGCTTGCCGGCGATCTTGATGTCGGCCAAGATCATGGGCTGGGTGGAGGTGTAGTCCCAGTTGTCGCCCGGCGTTTCCTGGTAGTGCCACTTGTATTTGCCGGTGTCGGGATCCAGAGCCACGATGGAAGCCAGATACAGGTTGTCGCCGCCCTTGGGGCTGCGCACCTTGTGCGACCAGGGCGAGCCGTTGCCCGTGCCCACGTACATGGTGTTGAGCTCGGCATCGAAGGTCATGCTGTCCCACATGGTGCCGCCGCCGCCGGCCTCCCACCATTTGCCGCTGGAGTCCCAGGTCCTGGCGGCGCGTTTCATGGATTCGTCCTCAAAGGGTTTGGACGGATCGCCGGGCACGCTGAACCAGCGCCATTTCTGCTCGCCGGTCTCGGCGTCATAGGCCGTGATGTAGCCGCGCACGCCATATTCGGCGCCGCCGTTGCCGATGATGACCTTGCCCTTGAACACGCGCGGCGCACCCGTGATGGTCAGCGACCCCTTTTGCCCCTCGAAGGTATTTTTCTGCCAGACCTCCTTGCCGGTGGCAGCGTCCAGCGCGATCAGGCGGCCATCCCAGGCACCCACAAAGACCTTGCCCTTCCACAGCGCCACGCCACGGTTGACGACGTCGCAGCACCCCTTGAAGCCGGTGCTGCGGTCGACCTGCGGGTCATAGGTCCAGATCCTGTTGCCGGTACGGGTGTCGATGGCGTGCACCACACTCCATGAAGCGCTGACGTACATGATGCCGTCCACGACGACAGGCGTGGCCTCCACGCCGCGCGTGGATTCGAGGTTGTACGACCATGCAAGGCCCAGGTCCTTGACGTTGGCGGCATTGATCTGATCGAGGCGGCTGTAGCGGGTCTCGGCGTAGTCCACGCCGATGGTGGGCCAGTCGGGCGTCTTGGCGGCATTGGCGCTGATGAAAGCGCCATCGACTCGCTGCACGGCGGCCGCGGCCTGCGCCGCAGGGTCGGCTTGCGCGAGGGCCGCTGCGCTGCCCAGGCAGGCGGCCAGCATCCAGGCCATGCGACCGGGCCGTCCATGAGAGTTGTCGATCAGCCGTTTCATCGAGGTCTCCTGTTGTGATTGCTATGCCGCAAAGCATGGTGTATCGCCTGTTTTTCTTCATGATCGGGATTTCCCCAGGCTAGAACTGTTCCATTGCGGAACACATTGACCGCTCCTGCGGACAGCCTGGGCATGACATGAACGTTGATGAGCCACGCGCGATGGACGCGCTACAGCAGTGCTTCTCGAGCACCGGGGCGGAGCGGGCCTTGCAGGCTCGCCGCCAGTTCTTCGAGGCCGGCATACGCCCCTCGGGCCTGGTCAGCGAGGCGGTCATCCAGTCCTGGCTGCGCAGCCAGCGCCAGCACTGCAATGGACGGCGGCTGGCTCTGGCTCCGGTCAGCCCCAGCCGGCTGCATGCCACGCAGGAGCGCTGCCGCGGCCTGCTGCAGGCGTTGCAGCACGAGCTGCCGACCCTGGAGCAGGCACTGGCGGGCACCGGCACGCGCGTGATGCTGACGGACGACAAGGGCATCGTGCTCCATGTCTCCCCAGCATCCATGAGGCCCCGTGACGAGCGGGTCGGCCTGAACATGTCCGAGCAGGCCATGGGCACGACCGCCCCGGGCATCGTCGCCGCCACCGGCCAGGCCTGTACCGTCACCAACGGCGAGCACTATTTCGACGAGCTGCACGCCTTCCGCTGCGCAGCAGCCCCCATACGCGACGTGCACGGCCGCCTGGCCGGGGTGCTCAATCTGATGGTGGAGCAGCAGCATTTCAGTTTCGATGCCGCTCCCGTGGTCGGCATGTACGCCACGACCATCGAAAACACCTTGCTGCAGGCTCAGTCGCACGAGCATCTGGTGCTGCGCTTTCAGGTGACGCCTGCCCTGCTGCACACGCCGCTGCAGGCGCTGATGGGCGTGGCCGCCGATGGCCGCGTCGCCTGGATGAACGGCACCGCCGCCCAGCTCATCGGCCAGCCCTTGGATACAGCGTGCAGCGCGCAGGAACTGCTGGGCCATGATCTATCGTGCCTGCTTCAACTGAGCGGCCAGCCCGCCCCCGCGCCGCTGCGCCTGGCCAGCGGCCTGGGCGTCTGGATGCAGGCGCATCTGCAAACCTCGCATGGCCTTGGCTCGCACCTGGACACCAGCAGCGTGGAAGACCAGGCCAGCCCCGCAACCACCGAAGCAACGCCCGTCGCCGAGGCACAACCCCTGGCAACGCTGCGCGAGCACAGCGCGCAGCTGATCCGGGAGACGCTGGACCAGCATGGCGGCAATGTCTCCCAGGCCGCGCGCGCCCTGGGCATCTCGCGCGGCACGCTGTATCGCCGCCTGCGTGGCGGTCGGGACGAGGGTTTCTGAGCCCATTCCCGACCCATGGCGCAAGACTCTTTTGCGTTCGCCCAGGGTTCCGCCCCGCCCCGCTCGGCCCCACAATCCTGGCCGCGCTGCACCGGCCTGCAGCCAAGGAGCGTGTATGTGGTTGGGTTTGTCGCTGTTTTATGTGGGTGCGGTGCTGTTTCTCAACGGCCTGTGGATGCTGGGCAAGATTGCCGACAAGGAAATCTGGGTCATCAATATCTTCACCGGGGTGGTGTCGCTATGTATTGGTCTGGCCAGCATCTTCGGTCCGGCAGCCGATGCGGCATCGGTCAAGAGCGGCGCTCTGACCCTGCTGTTCGCCTTCACCTATCTCTGGGTGGCTTTCAATCGCTTCAGCGGTGCCGACGGCCGGGGTCTGGGCTGGTTCAGCCTGTTCGTGGCGATCACCGCTGTTCCCGTCGCCCTCGATACGCTGACCAGCGCCAGCTCGGGGCTGGACTGGTGGATGGGCGTCAACTGGGCCGCCTGGGCCGTACTCTGGGCCTTGTTCTTCGCGCTGCTGGCCCTGAGGAAAAGCATTGAACGCCCCACGGGCTGGCTGTGCATTGCCCAGGGCGTGCTTACGGGCTGGGTACCCGGGTACCTGATCCTGGCGGGGAAGCTGATGTGACCCCCTGAGGCGCTGTGCGCCTGGGCGGCCCCGCCTTCCCCCTCTCTCTTCGGGAGGGGGACGACACCTTCGGTGCGGGGCGGCGCGGCCGGCCCAGGCCCTTCCTCGGTGTCCTTGATGTGGTTTGGGCTATTTTCTCGGGGCTCTGCCCAAGGTGGCCAGCAAGGCTGCTCCCATGATGAGCGCACCGCCGGCCAGCGTGCGTGCGCTGAGCTGCTCGTGGGCGATGAGCACCGAGGAGATGCTGGCAAACACCACTTCCGACAGCATGACCACCGAGGTCACACCCGAGGGCAGACGCGCTGCGCCAAACTGCAGAGCCCAGTTGCCAAACATCAAAACCACGGCCAAGCCAAGTGCGAGAAAGGCCCAACTGCTATCAAAAGCAGGAAAGCCCGGCACCATGCCAGCGCTGCTGGCGCTCAAGGCGGTCAGCAGGCCCATGCTCATGCAGCCGGCAAACATGGCCAGCATGCGGGCCTGGGCCGGAATGCCTTGAAAGCGGCGCAGCAACACATTGGTCAGCGCAAACATGAAGCCGCCGAACACGGCCAGCGCATCGGCCAGGGTGAGACCGGCAAACAACCCGGAGAGCGAGGCATCGGCGGGCAGCAACACCAGCACCACACCGCCAAAGGCCAGCAACAGGCGCAGCAGCGCCATGGGCGTGGGCTTTTCGCCCAGCAGCTTCCAGGCCAGCAGCACCGCCCAGGCGGGCATGAGATAGAACAAGAGGATGACGCGCACCACGTCGCCCACGGTCACGGCCCAGTTGAAAGCCACGTTGTTCAGGCCCGAGCTGGCAGCCAGCAGCAGGAGCACCGGGTATTGCCAGGCCTGCCTGAGGCTGGCGGGACGCAGCGCCAGCAGACCGGCCAGCACCAGCGCATACATCGATGCCGTGGCCCACAGCGGATGCAGTCCGGCCTCATGCATGAGACGAAACGGCCACCATGACAAGCCCCAGATCAGGGCATTGAGCAGCAGCGCAAATACAGGCAGTGGACTATGCATAAAAAAGGCTTCTAACGTTTGCTCTGCAAGCGTTAGAAGCTATTGATCGTGTAGTGAATGCAGCTTGCCGGCGCCAGCTGCAGAGCTTCAATGGCAGTCGCGGCGGGCGACTTCCAGCAGCTTTTCAACCTCTGCCGGGTGCCTTCTGCAATTATTCCAGTGCCAGATGCCGATCAGCACCATGCTAGCGGCAACCAGCAGACCGAATACCGTGATCGCACCAAAGGCAGTCAGCCCCATCTTGGTGGACAGGCTGTAGAAGCCGCCCATGGCCAGAATGGCCAGTTGCTCGTTGAAGTTCTGCACCGCAATCGAGCGACCCGCGCCCATGAGATTATGGCCGCGATGCTGCAGCAGCGCATTCATGGGAACAACCAGAAATCCGCCCAAACCGCCAAGCAGAATGAGGAAGGGCACGGCCACCCAGAGATTGTCGATAAAGATCATGCAGACCACGAGCAGGCCCATGAGCACGCCCAGGGGGATCACACGCGTGGCGTTGTCCAGGCGCATGCGCATGGATGCCAGCACCGCACCGACGGCCGTACCGATTGCCACCACCCCCACCAGGGCCGAGGCCTGGGTGGTGCTGTAACCCAGGGCCGCAGCTCCCCAGGCCAGCACGATATAGCGCAAATTGCCCGAAGCCCCCCAGAACAACGTGGTGGTGGACAGCGAAATCTGGCCCAGCTTGTCGGCCCACAGGCGCTTGCTGCACTGCCAGAAGTCGGGCAGCAGACCCAGCAGATTGGCAACCAGGCTCTTGTTCGGGTCTTCGCGCAGCGGGCGCATGGCCACGCCCGTCAGCGGAATATGCAGATTGAACCAGGCCGCCACGACGTAGATCAGGATCAGCAGGGCAATTGCGGCCTCGGCAGGGGTGTCCACGCCGGTATTGAAATACGGGAAGTCAAAGCCCAGCAGATGCTGGGAAATGGTCGGCCCCACCAGTTGGCCGCCTACCAGCACGCCCAAAATGATGGAGGTGATCGTCAGCCCCTCGATCCAGCCATTGGCCTTGACCAGTTGAGAGGCCGGCAGCAGCTCGGTCAGGATGCCGTACTTGGCCGGCGAATAGGCGGCCGCGCCCAGCCCGATGACGGCGTAGGCGATCAAGGGATGATGGCCGAAGAGCATCATCAGACAACCCATCACCTTGATGGCATTGCTGATGAACATGACCTTGCCCTTGGGCAAGGCGTCCGCAAAGGCTCCGACAAAGGGGGCCAGGACCACATAGAACAGGGCGAACATGGGCACCAGGGCAGCACGTTGCCACTCGGGGGCACCATTGGCACGCAACAGCTCTACAGCGGTCACAAACAAGGCGTTGTCTGCCAGCGAGCTGAAAAACTGCGCTGACATGATGGTGTAGAAACCGCGCTTCATGAATTAGCTGTAACTGGCACCGGACGGACCGATGCCAAGGAAATAATAGACCCCGTGGCAAGTGACTGGCGGTTATATCACGCAGGCTCCAGCTGACAGTGCCAGAATCCCACTGGTCTGATTGAGAAAAACCATGCCTCGTCCCATTACTGCCACCATCCATCCTGAAGCCGTTCGCCACAACCTGGAGCGGGTACGGCAAGCCGTCCCTGATGCCAAATTGTGGTCCGTGATCAAAGCCAACGCTTATGGCCACGGTATCGAAAACGTGTTTGAGGGTCTGCGAGCGACGGACGGTTTTGCCATGCTGGACCTCGATGAGGCCCAGCGCGTGCGCAATCTGGGATGGCGCGGCCCCATCCTGCTGCTCGAAGGCGTGTTCGAGTTGCGCGACCTGGAAATCTGCTCGCGTCTGGGCATCTGGCATGCAGTGCACTGCGACGAGCAGATCGACTGGCTGGCCGCCCACAAGACCCAGGTCGGCCACCGTGTCTTTCTCAAGATGAACAGCGGGATGAACCGGCTGGGCTTTACACCCGAGCGTTTTCGTGCGGCTTATGCGCGGCTGAACGCTCTGCCCCAGGTCGACGAGATCTCGTTCATGACCCACTTCAGCGATGCCGATGTGGAGCATGGCCTGGATCACCAGCTCAGGGTCTTTCACGAAACCACGCTGGACCTGCCCGGCGAGCGCAGCGTCAGCAACAGCGCTGCCACCTTGCTGCATGGTGATGAAAACAATGTGCGCTGCGACTGGGTGCGCCCCGGCATCGTGCTCTACGGCAGCTCGCCAGACTTTCCCACCCATGATGCGGCTCACTGGGGTCTTGAGCCGACCATGACGCTGTCGTCAAAAATCATCGGCACGCAGGAGCTGCATGCCGGTGACACCGTGGGTTACGGCTCGCGTTTTCAATGCGACGGACCGCTGCGCCTGGGCGTGGTGGCCTGCGGCTATGCGGACGGCTATCCGCGCGTCTGCCCCACGGGTACGCCCGTGCTGGTGGACGGTGTGCGCACCCGCACGCTGGGCCGCGTCAGCATGGACATGATGGCCGTGGACCTGAGCCCCGTTCCCAAGGCCAGGCTGGGCAGCGAGGTCACGCTCTGGGGTCGCGCCAGCAATGGCGCCGTGCTGCCCATCGACGAGGTAGCCGCTGCTGCCGGCACACTGGGCTACGAGCTGATGTGCGCCGTGGCTCCCCGCGTCCCCAAGCAGGTGGAGGGAGCAGGCAAGTAGACCGGCCTGCTCCCGTCAAAAAGCCGCTGCAAGCACAGCGGCTTTTTATCGATTCAGAAAGCGTAGACATGCCTGCACCCGACGCGATGCAGGCATGCAGGACAGCGCATCAGAGCCCGGAATGCGGTGCCAGGAACGACCTCATCGGACCAGCGACGACTTCGGTCGCAGCGCTCACGCACCGGCAGCTAAACGGCGTGGCGGCTTGGTGCACTGTCCTGGCACAGGCTGGCGACTCTGGCAACGATGTCGTCAATCTGTGCCTCGTCGCAGATCAGCGGCGGCAACAGCCGGATCGTGCGCTCACGGGTCACGGTAATCAGCAATCGCTGTTCAGCCAGCGCGCGGCCGACCAGCTCCTGGCAGTTACGGTTCAACTCGATCCCTGCCATCAGCCCCAGGCCTCGGATGGCCTGCACACCCGGGTGTCCTCCCAGAGCCAGCCGCAGCCCGGCCAACAGGCGCTCGCCCAGCAGGGCTGCCCGCTGCGCAATGCCGTCTCTTTCCATGATGTCGAGCACGGCACAGGCCACGCGGCATGCCAGCGGATTGCCACCGAAGGTGGAGCCGTGCTGGCCGGGACAGAACAGGTTCGCGGCCGTGCCACGTGCCAGACAGGCGCCAATGGGAACGCCATTGCCCAGTGCTTTGGCCAGGGTCATCACATCGGGCGTGATACCGGCGTGCCGGTGCGCGAACCAGGCCCCTGTGCGGCCCAGGCCGGTCTGTATCTCGTCGAGCATCAGCAGCCAGCCCTGGCTGTCGCAGAGCTCGCGCAGAGCGCGCAGGTAGCCGCGACTGGCGACACGGATGCCGCCTTCGCCCTGTACGGGCTCGACCAGCACGGCGACGATACCTGGTACTTCCTGGGCCGCACGGCGCACTGCATCGATGTCGTCATAGGGCACGCGCACGAAACCGGGCATCTGCGGCTCGAAGCCCTGTTGCTTGGCCGCGTTGCCCGTGGCGGCGAGTGTCGCCAGCGTGCGGCCATGAAAAGCGTTCTCCATCACGAGAATTTGCGGCTCGGCCACCTGCTTGCGATGCCCGTGCAAGCGGGCGAGCTTGAGAGCCGTCTCATTGGCCTCGGCACCCGAATTGCAGAAGAACACCTTTTCCATGTCGGCGAGCGCGCATAAGCGCTCGCCAAGCTGCTCCTGCCAGTCGATACGGAACACGTTGGAGGTATGCAGCAGCCTCGCGGCTTGCTCGGCCATGACGGCGGCGATCTCCGGATGGGCATGACCCAGGCTGGTGACAGCCACGCCGGCGATGGCGTCCAGGTATTCCACCCCCTGCTCGTCCCAGAGGCTGGCACCGCGACCGCGCACAAAAGAAACAGGTTGGCGGGCGTATGCCCTCATCAGATGGGAATCGGTCTGTGGCATGCATTGCTCCGTGGTATGTAAAAGAAAGCTGGCGGATATCAACCAGTTCAAGAGAACTCTGCAGCGGGCCAATGCCCGGTCTCAGCGGCAAAAGCGCGCATTGCGCCTGCAGGACTTGGCGGCAGGTTGGCCGGCTTGCTACGGCCGCAACGCACAGCGCAGGCACAAGCCACCTGCGATTGCGCCTATGCCATATCAATCGGTAACGGATTCCGGCGTATCCGGATCAGAGCGCGTTGGCCAGTAATAGCTATCGGGTAACGGACGCGCGCCGAAGATGGCCTGCCCCACGCGCACCACGGTAGCGCCCTCCTCGATGGCGATCTCGAAATCGCCGGACATCCCCATCGACAGCGCATCCAGCTCCATGCCCGCAGGCGCGCTTTGCTGCAGCTGATCGCGCAGCTCGCGCAGGAGAATGAAACACCGACGCACCCGTTCGGCTTCGGCGGAAAACAGCGCCAGCGTCATCACACCACGCACGCGCAACGCGGAAAACACGGGCAGTTGCTGGATGAAACCCGGCACATCCTCGGGATTCAAGCCATATTTGCTGGCCTCGCCCGAGGTATTGACCTGCACGAACACGTCCAGCGACCGCCCTTCGGCCTGCAGATGCCTGTCCAGCGCCTCTGCCACGCGCAGGCTGTCCAATGCCTGGAACTCGCTGGCAAAACGTGCCACCAGTCTGGCCTTGTTGGTCTGCAGGTGACCGATGACCGACCAGCGCAGATCGGCCAGGTCCTGCATGGACTCCCATTTCCCAAACGCTTCCTGTACCTTGTTCTCGCCCAACAGGCGGCAGCCCGCTGCATAGGCCAGACGCAGGCTGGCTTGCGGCTTGGTCTTGCTGACGGGCAGCAAGCGCACGCTGGCTGGATCACGCCCCACGCGCTGGCAGGCAGCTGCAATGCGCTCCTGCACGGTGGCGAGGTTGCGAAGAAAGTCCTCTACCGTGCCGGCCTCGGGGTACAGGCCATGTTGATCGTGACGGGTCGGGGTTTCTGAAGTCATGGGCATCACCTCATCCTTTTTCCATGGCGGCTATCGCGGCCGACTGTGCGCTCCACGGCAGCCGGCCGTTGAGGACGGCATAGGCGAGCAGTCCTATGACCAGGCCCCAGAAGGCGCCGCCAATACCCAGCAACGTGATGTTGGCGGCGGCGGCCAGGAAGGTGATCAGCGCGGCCTCGCGCACCTTGGCATCCGCCAGGGCCGTGGCCAGGCTGGCGCCAATGGTGCCCAGCAGGGCGAGACCTGCCAGCGTGGTGATGAAGGTGGCGGGAAAGGCCATGAAGACCGCCGCCAGCGTGACCCCGAACACGCCGACCAGGATGTAGCACATGCCTGCAGCAACGCCGGCAATCCAGCGCCTGGAGGGATCTTCATGCGCCTGCGGGCCGGTAGCGATTGCAGCCGTGATCGCGGCGATGTTGAACGCATGCGAACCAAACGGAGCCATGAGCAGCGAGCCCAGACCCGTGATCGTGACGATGGGATTGGCGCTGGTCTTGAAGCCATCGTTGCGCAGCACCAGCATGCCGGGCATGTACTGGCCGGTCAGCGTGATGAGAAACAGCGGCAGCGCGACGCTGAGCAAGGCATTGAGCGAGAACTCCGGCCTGGTGAACACTGGGGCAGCAAGCTGCAACTCCAGCCTAGACAGATCGACCCGATTCTGCGACAGCAAAAAGACCAGCCCCAGCACCAGGATGCCGACGACGGCATAGCGTGCCGAAATCCGTTTGAGCACCACATAGGTCGCGATCAGCAGGCCCGCCAGCATGGGATCGACGCTCATGCCACCAAACGCCTTGATACCGAATTGCAGCAGGATGCCCGCGAGCAGTCCGGCCGCAATGCCGGCAGGAATAAGCCGGATGACGCGCTCGAAATATCCCGACAGCCCCAGCACCACGAAAGCCAGCGCGGAGACCAGGTAGGCCCCCACTGCTTCGGCATAGGGCGTGCTCGCCAGGGCAGTCACCAGGAATGCCGCAGCAGGTGTGGACCAGGCCGTGATGATGGGCTCGCGCGTCACCCAGCTCAGCAGCAGACCTGTCAGCCCTACGCCAATCGAGATCGACCATACCCAGGAGGCCGTCAGCTCGGGGCCGAGGCCCGCCACCTTGGCCGCCTGGAACACAAGGATGAAGGTACCGCCGTAGTTGACGATGACCGAGATCAGGCCTGCCACTATGGGATGTGTGAGATCGTTCCAGCGAAGAGACGAAGGCGAGTGGGTGGTTGACATGGTCTTGCAAGGGCTCCCGGAAAAGTGATTGACCCCATGGGGTAGCAGATTTATAGAATCGAAGTGGCCTGATACTCCCAGCCACTTTTTTGCAGGAATACAGACCATTTGTTCAAGCACGCCCAACTCGAATCCGTCAAAGCCTGGATCGGAGACCCCGCTCATGGCGCCTTGCCGCTGCATGCCCGCATCCAGCGGGCCATCCGGCACCTGATCCTCGATGGCGCGCTGGACGTGGGCCGGCGCCTGCCGGCATCGCGAGCCCTGGCCCAATCTTTGGGTGTCTCGCGCGATACGGTGGAGGCCGCCTATGGCCAGCTGCATGCCGAAGGCTTTATCGAACGACGCACGGGCAGCGGCAGCTTTGTGTCCGAGCAGGTGCAACGCCTTCCGGGACGCGGCCTGATGCAAAGTCCTTTGGCGCGCGTTCCCGCCCTGCGTTTGAGCCAACGCGGCGCAGCCATGTTCGCGGGCGGTGGCCTGCGTGATTTCCTCGCGCCACGCGCTTTTGCGCCCGGTGTGCCCGAGACACGCAACTTCCCGCTTCAGACCTGGGAGCGCTTGCAGCGGCAGGTGCTCAAGGAGCACGGCACCCGGGCTCTGCTGCACAGTCCGCCACAGGGCACCAAGGCTTTGCGCCAGGCCATTGCCGCCTATGTCAACCTGGAGCGCGGCGCGCGCGCCACACCTGAACGCGTGCTGGTGCTGACCAGTTCGCAACAGGCTCTGACCCTGTGCGCCAATGTACTGCTCGATGCCGGTGATCGCATCTTCATCGAAGACCCTGTGTATCACGGCGCACGCAAAGCCTTCGATGCGGCCGGGCTGGAATGTGTGCCCGTGCCGCTGGACGGCGACGGCATGCGGGTGGACTTACTGCAGACCCTACCCGCTGCCAGGGCGGTGTTTCTGACACCCTCCCACCAGTTCCCTACGGGCACCACGCTGGCTCTGGATCGCCGGCTGGCCGCCATAGCCTGGGCGCAGCAGGAGCAGGCCTGGATCATCGAAGATGACTACGACAGCGAATTTCACTACGCCGGCAAGCCCATGGCCTGCGTGCAGGGGCTGGATCAGCACGAGCGCACGATCTATGTCGGCACCTTCACCAAATCGATGTTCCCTGGGCTACGCATAGGCTATATGGTGTTGCCGGCTTCGCTGGTCGCCCCCATGACGGTGGCGCGAACCTTGCTGGATGGACACAGCGCAGCGATTGCGCAATTGACGCTGGCGCGGTTCATCGAAGGCGGGCACCTGGGTGCGCATGTGCGTACCATGCGCGCCGTCTATGCCGAGCGACGCGATGTGCTGGCGCGGCTGGTGCGCGAGCATCTGGGCGACTTCCTCGAGCCACGGGTGCCGGCGGGAGGCATGCAGATGCCTTGCACCCTGTTGCACGGCATTGCTGAACGCGCCGCCGTGGATAGCGCGCGCAGGGCGGACATAGACCTGCTCGGCTTGACGCAGCTGCATGCATCAAGCCCGCAACAGGCGGGTTTTCTCATGGGATTTGCCGCTCACACACCGCATGAGCTGGAAGTCGCCGCGAGGAAGTTGGCGCAGGTACTGCAGGCGCTACGCCACTGACAGCGACCGGCGCGCCAGCGCAAAACGGCCAGGCCTCAGCCGGCAAGCTCCTGCAGCGCCGCCAGCAATTGCTTCACATCGGCCTCGGTATGCAGCGCCGACAAGGCAATACGCAGCCGCGCCGTGCCCACGGGCACGGTGGGAGGGCGAATCGCCGGCACCCACAGGCCATGGCGGCGCAACCCCTCCATAAGGCCGAGCGCAGCGTCATTTCCGCCCACCACCAGTGCCTGCACGGCCGTGTCCGATGGCAAAAGCCGCCAGCCCTTGCCCTGCAACAAGGGCTGCAGCCCCGCACGCAGCTGGGCAATCCGAGCCTGCAGCTGCTCGCGCAAAGCGCTCTGCTCCTCAATCAGTTGCAGACTGGTTTGCAATGCGCGCGCCAACATCGCAGGGGCGGCGGTCGCAAAGGTGTAGCTACGCGTTTTTTGCAGCAGCCATTCGATCAGCAGCGCATGTCCTGCAACAAAGGCCCCCGACACGCCAGCCGCCTTGCTCAGCGTGGCCATGTAAAGCACACGCGGCGAGGCCTTGACCCCTGTCAGCCCCGCAGCCGCCAGGCTGCCACGGCCTTGCGGGCCGAGTACGCCGAAGCCGTGGGCATCGTCCAGCAGCAGCAACGCGTCGTAGCGCTCGCACAGTGCCAGCAGCCCCTCGATATCTGCCACATTGCCATCCATGCTGAAGACGGCATCGCTCACCACCAGCTTGCGCTGCACCGGGCAAGCAGCCAGCAGCTGCTCCAAGGCAGCCAGATCGCCATGCTCGAAACGGTGGATCTGGGCACGCGACAGGCGACAGCCGTCGATCAGGCTGGCGTGGTTCAGAGCGTCAGAGAAAATGGCGTCGCCCGCCCCCACCAGCGCCGGGATGATGCTGGCGTTGGTGGCAAACCCGGCATAGAAGTAAAGCGCACGGGGCAGTTGCACAAAGCGGGCCAGTTCTTCCTCCAGCGCGGCATTGGCCGTGCTATGGCCGTTGACCATTGGAGAGCCGCCCGAGCCCACACCGAAATCCTGCGCACCGGCGCAGGCCGCCTCAATCATGGCCGGGTGCTGTGCCAGCCCCAGATAGTCGTTGCTGCAGAACTGCAGCATGGGCTGCCCGTCGACCAGAATGCGCGCGCCTTGCAGGGGCGCTACGGTACGGCGGGTACGGCGCAGCGCGGCGGCGTCCAGGGCTGCCAGCTGCTGTGGAATATCCTGCAGCCAGAAATTGGAAGATGCGGTCATTGCCATTCCTTGGGCAAGGAGAAATTGGTCAGGCGAGGATCGGGAGTGGCCTGCCACGGAATATCGGCCAGCAGCGGCGCGCCAAGCCGTCCCAGCTGGTTGCGCAGCCAGTCCATGTTTTCCTCAGGCACCAGCATCTGCGGCTCCACACGGCTTGCCACCCAGCCCGCCAGCGGCAAGCCGGCGGCGCGAATCGCCTCTGCGGTCAGCACCGCATGGTTCAGACAGCCGAGCTTGACTCCGACCACCAGCACCACCGGCAGCTGCAGCGCCACGGCCAGATCGGCAATGCACAGAGTCTCGGACAGCGGCACGCGCCAGCCACCCGCGCCCTCGACCACCACGGCGTCGGCCTGCGCGGCCAGTTGTCGGTAGGCGTCGAGAATCGGCGCCAGCGTCACCTCCACGCCTGCGCGCCGGGCTGCAATATGCGGCGACATGGGGTCGGGCAGCAGCACGGGGTTGTCCAGCGCTGCCGGCACGGCCAGCGTGGAGGCCGCGCGCAAGGCCACCGTGTCTTCGTTGACCCAGCCGCCCTGCCCGTCGGGCTCGGCGCCTGCGGCCACGGCCTTCATGCCCACCACGCGCGAATGGTGGCCTGCCAGTGCGTGCAGCAGCGCGCAGCTGGCCAGGGTCTTGCCCACACCGGTATCGGTGCCCGTGACGAAACAGCCGATCATGCTTTTCCCTTCTTCGCGGCGAGCTCCGCTTCCTGCTGCAAAGTGGTATTCAACGCGGCCAGCGCCGCCTGACCCAGGTGGGCGATATCGGTATCGTTCAGCACATAGGGCGGCATGCAGTACAGCGTGCGTCCTATGGGGCGCAGCAGCAGGCCCAGATCCAGAGCCGCCTGGTGGTAGCGCTGCGCAAAGTCCGGCAGGGAGGTATCGATGTCCCAGGCCCAGATCATTCCCTGCTGGCGCGCGTTGCTGACACGGGGGTGAGCATTCAGCCCGGCGAATGCAGCACTGATTTTCCGGGCTAGCTGCCGATTGGCAGCCAGCTGGTCCAGCTGCTCGAACAGCTCCAGCGTGGCCACGGCAGCGCGGCAGGCCAGGGGGTTGCCGGTATAGGAATGCGAATGCAGAAAGCCGCGAGCGGCATCGTCGTCATAAAAAGCGGCATAGACCGCGTCGGTGGTCAGCACGGCAGACAAGGGCAGCGTGCCACCGGTCAGCCCTTTGGACAGGCAGATGAAGTCCGGCCTGATACCGGCCTGCTGGTAGGCAAACAGGCTGCCGGTGCGGCCAAATCCCACGGCGATCTCGTCCACCACCAGATGCACTGAATAGCGGTCGCACAGCGCACGGGCCAGACGCAGATATTCGACATCGTGCATGGCCATGCCGGCGGCGCACTGCACCAGCGGCTCCAGAATCAGGGCAGCAGTCTCCTGGTGATGCGCCTGCAACCAGGACTCCAGACCCTCTGCTGCGCGGCGTGCCACATCGGCGGCGGTTTCGCCAGGCCGGGCCTGACGTGCATCAGGGCTGGGCACGGTGGCCGACAGACGCACCAGGGGGCCATAGGCATCGCGAAACAGCGCAATATCGGTGACCGACAGCGCGCCTACCGTCTCGCCGTGGTAGCCGCCAGCCAGGCCCACGAAGCGGTGCTTGGCAGGATGCCCCTGGTTGCGCCAGTAATGGGCGCTCATCTTCAGCGCGATCTCGGTGGCCGAAGCGCCGTCACTGCCATAGAACGCATGGCCCAGGCCGGTCAGGCCGGCCAGGCGCTCGGACAGCTCGACCACGGGGGCATGGGTGAAGCCGGCCAGCATCACATGATCGAGCTTGCACATCTGCTCGGTCAGCGCCGCCCGGATATGCGGATGCGAGTGACCGAACAGATTGACCCACCAGGAACTGATGCCGTCCAGATAACGGCGGCCCTCGGTGTCCACCAGCCAGGGCCCGGTGGCGTGATCAATGGCAATCGGCGGCGCGGCTTCGTGCCGCTTCATCTGGGTGCAGGGATGCCAGACATGGCGCACGCTGCGGCTGGCAAGACTGTGTTCCATCAAAAACTCCTGAGGCGAATCACCCGCCTTGTCAAAACGCAGGCGCAGCGCGGCCTGGCCCGCACCAGAGGCAGGGCCATGCAATTTGCAATGAGAAAGCCCCGGCGCGACGGCCGGGGAAGATTCAGGGATCAGCTTGCTGCCGATGCCCCCAGCCCCTTGAGGCCCAGCTTGCGCATCAAGGTGGTATCGGCCTCCACATCTGGATTGCCGGTCACCAGCAGCTTGTCACCGTAGAAGATGGAATTGGCTCCCGCCATGAAGCACAGGGTCTGCACGGCCTCGCCCAGTTGCTGGCGGCCCGCCGACAGGCGCACGCGAGCCTTGGGCATGGTGATGCGCGCCACGGCGATCACACGGACAAAGTCCAGCGGATCCACCGGCTCGCTGTCGGCCAGCGGCGTGCCGGGCACGGGCACCAGGCTGTTGATGGGCACGGACTCGGGGTAGGGCTCCATGTTCGCGAGCTGGGCAATCAGGCCGGCACGGTGGACCTCGGTCTCGCCCATGCCGATGATGCCGCCGCAGCAGACGCTGATGCCCGCATCGCGCACGGCAGCCAGCGTGTCCAGCCTATCCTGGTACTGGCGCGTGCTGACCACATCCTTGTAGTACTCGGGCGCGGTGTCGAGGTTGTGGTTGTAGTAGTCGAGACCCGCATCGCGCAGCGATGCGGCCTGGTGGGGCTGCAGCATACCCAGCGTGGCGCAGGTCTGCATGCCCAGTCCCTTCACGGCACCGATCAGCTCGTTCATCTTCTCGATGTCGCGGTCCTTGGGCGCACGCCAGGCAGCGCCCATGCAAAAGCGGGTGGCTCCGGCATCCTGGGCCGCCTTGGCGGCGCGGGTGACCTCCTCCACGCTCATCAGCTTCTCGGCCTTCACGCCCGTATCGAACTCGGCCGACTGCGGGCAATAGCCGCAGTTCTCGGGGCAGCCGCCGGTCTTGACGGACAGCAGGGTCGCCAGCTCGATCTCGCCTGCAGGCCAGTTCTCACGGTGCACGCTCTGAGCACGGTGCAACAAGTCCAGAAAAGGCAGGTCCAGCAAGGACTGCACTGCCTCCACGGGCCAGCGCTGCGCTTCGGGAGCCGCGACGGGCTTGGCCGGCGCATGCCAGTGCATGGTCTGGCTGCCGCAGGCAGCGGCTTGCTGCGCGTCGGCGGCGCGCACTGGGTTGTCTTGCTCGGGCACGGAATAGGACATCGCGGTCTCTCCTCAATCGGGGGAATGCCGCGCATTTTGGGCAAAAAAATCAAGGATTTACAGAGCCCGCATGCAAATAGTTGCTCACCAAAGAGTTGCAACAAGAAGCGCTATTTTTGAGCGCTATTTCAATGCATTTGACAGATTTTCAGCACTCATTAAAAACAGCCAGCCATAACTTCTGCCAAATTGAGCTCTTGTGCACTCAATTAAGTGGAACACACCAGATTCAGACCTTGGATTTCAACGAGGAAGAGCGTAGATATCGGCAAAAAACACGGTTTTTGGCGATTTTTACCCGGACAAGGCCTGGATCAGGGCCAGAAACGGTGCTGTACCGCCCGTGCAAAGGCGGACAAACACCCCAAACTGGCGGATTTAATTCCCTCAACTCTTGTTGGACATTCGCACCGGGCGCAAAAAAGCCGCAGCAAGGCTGCGGCTGTGGGGCTGGAGGCCTGGGCTTAGAAGGCGTGAGCCATGCCCACGCCGAACGAAGTTCCCGAGTCCGCGCCGTACTCGTAGCTCTTGCGCCCCAGGCTGGCATAGAGCGTGGTGCGCTTGGACAGCGCGTAGTCGGCGCCCAGAGAGTAGAAATGATTGGTCTGCTCCTGCATGCGCTGGCGTCCATAACCGGCCTTCAGCGTGGTCTGTCCCATCTGATAGGTAGCGCCCAACGTCACGGCCTTGGCCGAGAGTGCCGTCTGTGCCACGCGCGAATAGTCCCAGGCGGCCATCACGGCGGCTGCGCCAAAGCGGTATTTGCCAGCCACGAAAGTGTCCTTGTCACCGCTGCCGTTGCGCTCGAAGGCCAGCATCCCGCTCAGGCTGTCCGAGTCGTAGTTGAGAGAGGCCGAATAACCGCGCCCTTCGCGGCGCAAGGTCAGCGGTACCTCGGTGCGCTCCGGCGAGGCACTCAGATGCAGGGTGAAGCCGGCCACCGTGGGCGAGTCGTAGAAGATGCCATTGGCCATGCGCCCATACTCGGCCGTGCCGTTGTTGCTGTAGCGGTCGGTAGGCGTGAGGTAGTGCCACTGATACCAGGCGGGCGAGGAAATGCGGTTGAAATTGGCCCAGGGGTCGAACTTCCAGTCCTGCGACCACATGGCCGACAGGGCGCGGCCCAGGCGCAAGTGGCCAAAGCCGCCCTGCAAGCCCACCGTGGACTCGTCGTGCCAGAACGGCTTGCGGCCCTGATCCTCCAGACGCCCGGTATCGATATCGAAACGTGCGCTCAGGCGGAAGGTGGCCTTGAGGCCACCGCCCAGGTCCTCCCAGCCGGCAATCGCAAGATTGCTGCGCTGAATCGTGCCGGCCTGCGCCGTGCCATCAAAGCCGCGATAGATGCCGCCGTCGATCAGACCGCCAATGCTGACGCTGGACGACTGGGCCGCAGCAGGCAGCACGGCAGACAAAAGAGTGAAACATGTGGAACAAGCAATGCCAGTACGCAAGCGCATGCCGGTGGTTCTCCTTGAATTGTGAAGTCACTGCCCCCCGCAGCCAGCTCTTGGCACAGCAGAAGACGGAGAAGGTCGAAGACCTGTGAGATGAGGTGATGACAGGCAGTCAGGCCCTGCCTGATGCACTGAAGACAGCCGGAACATGGCTGGCAGCCTGGCTGCCAATTCCGACCCGAGAAGCCTGCTCAAAAAGCAGGCAACGGGAAGCATTATGAAAGTGCGGCACGCGCAGAGTCCAGCCCTGCGTCAGCTTGGTTCAGCCGCTGCGCGCCACGCCGGAGGCGGCCCAGATGCGATTCATCTCGCTGCAGAACGGCTGGGCGCAGGGTGCCAGGCCCTGGTACTGGCAGCCTTCGGTCATGCACAGATGCGAACGGTGCTCGCCGCTGCGGCGCGGCACAGGCAGGGCATTGGCAGCCTGGGCCGCGGCCATCATCAGCCAGGGATCGGACTTGTTCTGCAGCAGTTGCTGCACTTCCTGCGCCAGCGCCGGTGCGGGCATGGCCAGAGGCAGACCGGCCATCTGTACCGGCGTCGCCTGAGCGGAACTCGCCGTGACGGGCTGCAGCTCCAGCCACAGCAATGCGCTGGTAGCAAGTGTGCTGGTCGCCACCGACGACTGCGGCTGCACCACCAGAGCCAGAGGACCGCTGCTCAAGACACCCGGATCCGCCATGGGCAGGCGCAGGGCCGTCCCCGGCCCCTGGGCTGTCGGGATGCTTGCCGCACCCACAGCCTGCGCCCAGGCGGCGGGTACCTGCAATGTCAGGGAAAAGCTGCGCTCGCCTTGCGGCGTGACCAGCGTGCCTTGCTGCACCAGCCAGTTCTGCAGCTGGGGCAGACGCGGTGCGACAGCGCCGCCAGCGGTTGCTGCCATGCCCTGCTGTGCCTGCTCCAGCGCCACGGCCGCCGTGGGCGACAGGGCCGCAGCCGTCTGCAAGGCCGAGCTGGGCGGCTGCACGCCAGACACCGCAGCCTGCGCCAAGGCCTGCATCAGCGCAACCGATCCTTGCTGGCCGGCCAGCAGTTGCAAGGGCTGGGCCTGTCCCTGCAGGCTGACCTGAACCTGCGCGAGCAGGCTTTGCACAAACTGCTGCACGGCCGCTGGCAGGCCCTGGCTAGGCCAGCTTGCCGCAGGTGCACCGGGCTGGGCCTGCACCTGCAGTGCCAGCTGCGCAATCAGATGCTCAAAGGCCTGGAGCTTGAGGTTCTGCAAGGTTTGCGGCGACCACTGCACCATGCTGGTCGCCGGGGGCGCAGCTTGAGCAGCAGGCGGTTGCTGCGCTGCGGGAAGGTCCGAGACAGCGGCTGCAGCCACATTGCCGGCCTGCGCAGCCGCCTGGCCCGTGGGCACGGACACGGGCAGTACGGAGGCAACGGGTTGCAGTGGTGCAGTCATGCGGTCGTCGGTGGCGGGGCAGCAAAGCCGGAATCAGGGCATTGTGCCCGCCCCTGCGGATAAGCATCGGAAAAAGAGCTGCCAATGCTTGCGGCTCAAGCACCAGGGCTGCCCGGATCGTGCCGGGGCCGCATGGTTCACACCGGCGATCCGAAGCGCGGGTCAGGGGCGAACCATTCCAGGCGGAATCAGGCCTCGGCCGGGTAGAACAGCTTGCGCGTGGCCGTGGCCTGCACGGCCTTGGCAATGGCACCGATATGGTCGGGCGTGGTGCCGCAGCAGCCGCCCACGATATTGACCAGACCTTCGGCCGCGAACTCGTGCACCAGACGGCTGGTGATCTCGGGCGTTTCGTCAAAACCGGTGTCGCTCATGGGGTTGGGCAGGCCGGCATTGGGGTAGCAGCTGATGAAGGTGTCGGGAGCCGCCTTGGCCAGCTCCTGCACATAGGGACGCATCAGCGTGGCACCCAGGGCGCAGTTCAGACCCACGGACAGCGGGTTGCTGTGGCGCACGCTGTGCCAGAAGGCCGTCACGGTCTGTCCGCTCAGAATGCGGCCCGAGGCATCGGTCACCGTGCCGCTGATCATGATGGGCAGGCGCTCGCCGGTCTGCTCGAAGGCCTCGTCCACGGCAAACAGCGCGGCCTTGGCGTTGAGGGTGTCGAAGATGGTCTCGACCAGGATCACGTCGGCACCGCCTTCAATCAGCGCCAGCGTCTGCTCCAGATAGGCCTGGCGCAGCTGCTCGAAAGTGATGTTGCGCGCGGCAGGGTCGTTCACATCGGGGCTGATGGAGGCCGTCTTGGGCGTGGGGCCCAGGGCGCCGGCCACATAACGCTTGTGATCGGGCGTGCTGTACTTGTCACAGGCCGCACGCGCCAGCTGGGCGCTCTTGAGGTTCATCTCATAGGCCAGATCGGCCATGTGATAGTCCTCCTGCGCAATCGTGGTCGCGCCAAAGGTATTGGTCTCGATCAGATCGGCGCCGGCAGCCAGGTATTTCTCATGGATGTCGCGAATCACGTCGGGACGGGTCAGCGACAGCAGTTCGTTGTTGCCCTTGACGTCATGGGCGAAGTCCTTGAAGCGCTCGCCCGCACCGTCGGCACCGGCATAGCCCTCGCCGCGATACTGAGCCTCGCCCAGCTTGAAACGCTGAATCATGGTGCCCATGGCGCCGTCAAGAATGACGAGGCGCTTGGCAAGCGTTGCGGGCAGCTCCTGGGCTCGAGTGTAGGCGGGGGTGGGGTGCGACTGGCTCATAGACCGCCATTGTAGGAAAGCTAGCCGACTTTGCCGGGCAGCCGGGCATTGCCCTGTCGCCAGCGCCTATTCCGATGGCTGGCCTGCCGGGTAGCGAGCCTTGGCCATGCGGAACGTCAGATTCCAGCGCTCATTGCCAAGCAGCGGGTGCTGGCCCTCCATGAGCGGAGCGACGCCATGAAACACCAGGCGCGAGGGCCCGCCCCAGACCAGCACATCGCCATGGGTGAGCGCAAGGCGCCGGGTGGGACTCTGGCGCGTCAGCCCGCCCCAGAGAAAACGACAGGGCAAGCCCAGCGAGACCGAGACTATGGGCGCAGCAAAGTCATGCTCGTCCTGGTCGCGGTGCAAGCCCATGCGCGCACCCGGCTGATAGCGGTTGATCAGGCAGGCATCGGGTGCAAAGCCCGGATAGCCGGCCAGCGCCGCCGCCCTGGCGGCCTGCTCGCCCAGAAAAGCCGGGATGGCAGGCCAGGGCTTGCCGGTCTGCGGATCGACGGCGCTGTAGCGATAGCCCTGCAGATCCGAAATCCAGCCCCAGCCGCCAGCGTTGGTGATCGCCACCGACATGAACTTGCCGCCGGGCACCTGCATGGTGCGAAATGCGGCCCGCGTCTGCAAAGCCGTCACCTCGGCCACCCAGCGCTGCTCCTCGGCTGCCGCAAACCCGCGCAGCAGCACGGCACCGTCATCAATGATTTCGGCGGGCAGGGAGTCGGCAGGAAACAGCGAAAGCGTCATTGCAACGCCATCATAGGCCTGGCCGGCGACTGGCCCTCCCAGCCGCCAGCCAGCGCCTGGTACAGCGCCACGGCGGCACGCAGGCCGCGCGCGCGGCTGTCGGCCGCCGCGTCCTGGGCCGCATAGAGGTCGCGCTGCGCGTCCAGCACCTCGTACAGGCCCACGCTGCCCAGGCGGTAGCGGCGCTGCGCGAGCTGCTCGGCCCGTGCACGCTGCTCGGCGGCCTGGGCCAGATGGGCGTCCTCGCTGCGGGTGCGCGTGAGAAGCACCAGGGCGTTCTCGGTGTCCTCCAGCGCCAGCAGCACGCTTTGCTGGTACTGAGCCAGCGCGACCTGGGCGCCCGCTTCGCTGGCAGCGATGCGCGCGCGTACGCGGCCCACGTCGAGGAAAGACCAGTCCACGCCCAGGAACACGCTGCGGCTGGCACTGCCGGCCCCGAACAGCGCGCCCGTGCTGAGAGCGGAGCTGCCCAGCAGACCGCCCAGCGACAGGCGCGGGAACAGCTCGGCCGTGGTCACGCCCACCCGCGCCGTGGCCGCATGCAGACGCGCCTCGGCGGCGGCCACATCGGGGCGACGGCGCAACAGGTCGGCGGGCGTGCCGGGAGCGATGGTCTCTGGCAACTGCGGCAACGCGGCCGGCACGTCCAGCGCCGCGATCAGTGCCTCGGGCACCTGGCCGGTGAGCACGGCCAGCCGATGCTGTGCCACGGCGATCCGGGCTTGCAGCGCGGGAATGCGCGAGCGCGTGGTCTCCAGTTGCGCCTGGGCGCGCGCCAGGTCGAAGTCTGTGCCGCTGCCATGCGCCAGCCGCAGCTGCACCAGGCGCAGCGTATCTTGCTGATTGGCGGCATTGGCCTCGGCCAGCTGCAGGCGCTGCTGCCAGCCGCGCAGGTCGGCGTAGCTGGCCGCGACCTGGGCCGCAATGGCGACCTGCAGCGCAGCCAGATCAGCGGCACTGGCCCGCAGATCGGCTCTGCCGGCCTCGATGTTGCGACGCACGCGACCAAACAGGTCCAGCTCCCAGCTCGCATTGATTCCGGCGCTGTAGCTGCGCTGGCTGCGCGGCCCGCCCATGGCTTGGCTTTCGCTGCGTCTTTGCTGCAGCGCCTGGCCCGACAGGGTAAGCGTCGGGAGCTGATCAAGACGGCTCTCGCGCAGCAGGGCCTGGGCCGCATCGAGCCGCGCCAGCGCACCGCGCAGATCCTGGTTGGCCCGCAGGGCCTGCTCGACCAGTTGCGTGAGTTGCGCATCCTGGAACTGGCGCCAGAACGCAGCGTCGGAGCCGGTCTCGGGCGATGCCTGCTTCAGGACTGCAGACGGCTCGGCCCGCGCAAACTGCGCGCCGGCCTGAGGCAGCTCGGGCGTGCGGAAATCGGGGCCGACGGCGCAGCCTGCCAGCAGGGTCGCAAGGCCCGCCACGGCATATGCCAGAGCATGCCGGCGCAAGGGTTTGCGGATCTCAGACATGGCTGCCCTCCAGGGATGTGGGTGAAACAGGTGAAGCAGGATGGGCAGGCGTGCGGGTCGCCAGCGACCGGCCCGACAGGCGGCGCAGCGTGACGTAGAACACCGGCGTGAGGAAGAGGCCGAACAGCGTCACGCCCAGCATTCCCGAGAACACCGTCACGCCCGTGGCCGCGCGCACCTCGCTGCCCGCGCCGCCGCCGATCAGCAATGGCACGGCGCCCGCGATGAAGGCGATGGAGGTCATGACGATGGGACGCAGCCGCAGACGGCAGGCCTGCAACGCGGCATCGACGATGGGCGAGCCGCGCATCTCCAGCTCGCGTGCGAACTCCACGATCAGGATCGCGTTCTTGCAGGCCAGACCCATGAGCACCACCAGGCCCACCTGCACGAAGACGTTGTTGTCGCCCCCGGCCAGCCAGACGCCGAACAGCGCCGCGCAGATGCACACGGGCACGATCAGGATCACGGCCAGCGGCAGGGTCCAGCTTTCGTACAGCGCGGCCAGCACCAGAAAGACCAGCATCACGGCGATCACGAAGACCACGGCTGCGGCATGGCTCTGCTCGACCTGCTGGTAGCTCAGGTCCGTCCAGGCCAGCTCGATGCCGCGCGGCAGCGTGCGCTGCGCAATCTCCTGCAGCTTGGTCAGCACCTCGGCCGAGGACAGCAGGCGCGGATCGGAGTCGCCGATCAGGTCGGCGGCCGGAAAGCCGTTGTAGCGCAGCACCGGATCGGGCCCGTAGCTGGGCACCACCGTGACCATGGAGCCTATGGGCACCATCTCGCCGCGCGTGTTGCGCGTGCGCAGCTGGGCGATGTCCTCCACGGCCTGGCGGTAGTCGGCATCGGCCTGCAGCATCACGCGCCAGACGCGGCCGAAGGCGTTGAAGTCGTTGACGTAGACCGAGCCCAGATAGGCCTGCAGGGTCTGGAACAGGTCGGTCAGCGCCACACCCTGGGCCTTGGCCTTGATGCGGTCCACCTTCACTTCCAGCTGCGGAATGTTGGACTGGTAGCTGCTGACCGGGTAGGTCATGCCCGGTGTCTTGGCAATCTCGGCCTGAAAGGCCTCAAGCGCCTGCTGCAGCGCTGCATAGCCCAGGCCTGCGCGGTCCTGCAGGAACAGCGAATAACCCGATCCGTTGCCCAGGCCCTGGATGGGCGGCGGCATCAGCGCATAGGCGAAGCCGCCCTCGATCTGCGCGAACTTGGCACCCAGTTCGGCATTGATGGCCTCGGCGCTACGTGTGCGCTCGCCAAAGGGCTTGAGCATGATGTAGGAGCTGGTCAGATTGGGCGTGGTCGTGGACTGCAGCGCATTGAAGCCCGCGAAGGCCGCGACCATGTCCACGCCATCCACGCTCTTGGCCGTCTCCACCATCTGGCGCGTGACCGCATCGGTGCGGTTCAGCGACGCGCCCTCGGGCAGCTTGGCGCCGGCAAACAGGTAGAGCTTGTCCTGCATGGGGATGAAGCCCCCGGGCACGGCATGGAACAGCACGGCGGTGCCGGCCAGCAGTGCCGCATAGACCGCGAACACCAGGCCGCGTCGACGCAGCGAGCGGCCCACCGAATTCTGGTAGCCATGAGCGCTGCGATCGAAGAAGCGGTTGAAGGGCCGGAAGAGCCAGCCCAGGCCCTTGTCGATGACGCGCGCCAGCGCGTCGCGCGGTGCGCCGTGCGGCTGCAGCAGCTTGGCCGCCAGTGCCGGTGACAGGGTCAGCGAGTTGATGGCCGAGATCACCGTGGAGATGGCGATGGTCACCGCGAACTGCTGGTAGAACTGGCCCGTGACGCCGCTGAGAAAGGCCATGGGCACGAAGACCGCGCACAGCACCAGGGCGATGGCGATGATGGGCCCGGAGACCTCCTTCATGGCCAGATGGGCAGCCTCCTGCGGGCTGTGGCCCTGCTCGATGTAGCGCTCCACGTTCTCGACCACGACGATGGCGTCGTCCACCACGATGCCTATCGCCAGCACCAGACCGAACAGCGTCAGCGTGTTGATCGAGTAGCCCAGCAGGTACAGGCCCGCGAAAGTGCCGATGATGGACACAGGCACGGCCAGCAGCGGAATGATGGAGGCGCGCCAGGTCTGCAGAAAGACGATGACCACCAGCACCACCAGGATCACGGCCTCGATCAGCGTGCTCTGCACGGCCTTGATCGAGTCGCGCACAAAGACCGTGGGGTCCCAGACGGACTCGAAGGCCACGCCTTCGGGCAGATCCTTGGAGAGCCGGTCCATGGCCGCGTAGACCTGCTCGGCCACGCCCAGCGCATTCGCGCCCGGTGACAGGAAGATGCCAACGGCAGCCATGTTCTTGGTGTCGCTCCACGAGCGCAGCGTGTAGTCGCTGGCGCCCAGCTCGATGCGCGCCACGTCGGCCAGACGCACGACCTGGCCGCCTTCGCCGCTCTTGAGCACGATGTCTCCGAACTCCTCGGCCGTCTTCAGCCGCCCGCGCACATTGATGGACAGCAGCTTGTCGGACTTCTGCGCACTGGGCTCGGCGCCCAGCTGGCCGGCCGAGACCTGGATGTTCTGCTCGCGGATGGCGGCGATCACCTCGCCGGCCGTGAGCTGGCGTGCCGCCACCTTGTGCGGGTCCAGCCAGACGCGCATCGCATAGTCGCCCGCGCCGTAGATGCCCACGTCGCCCACGCCGGGAATGCGCGCCAGCACATCCTTGATCTTGAGCGTGACATGGTTGCGCAGATACAGCGCATCATGCGCGCCGTCGCGGGACACCAGGCCCACGTACATCAGCGGCGTGGACGCCTGCTTCTGCGTGGTTACGCCGAACTGTCGCACCTCCTCGGGCAACCGGCTCTGGGCCTGGCTGACACGGTTCTGCACGCGAACAGCTGCCGTGTCGGGGTCGATTTCGGGGCGGAAGGTAGCGACCACCTGCAGGCTGCCGTCCGAAGCCGCGACCGACTTCATGTACATCAGGCCTTCGACTCCGTTGATGGCTTCCTCCAGGGGCACTGCCACCGACTCGGCGACCTCCTTGGGATTGGCTCCCGGATAGGTGGCGCGCACCACCACACTGGGCGGCACGACCTCGGGATATTCGCCCACCGGCAGTTGCGGAATGGCCACCAGGCCGACGGCGAACATGATGATGGAGAGCACGACCGCGAAGATGGGCCGGTCTATGAAGAATTTGGAGAAGTCCATGGCACTCCCCCCTTACTGCGCAGCGGCAGGCACAGGCTGCACGGCCGCTGCCGCCACCGGCCTGGGATTGACGGGCATGCCGGGGTAGTAGATGCGCTGCACGCCACCCACCACCAGCCGGTCACCCGCGGCCAGTCCTTTTTCCACCAGGCGCCGGCCATCGACCATGCGACCCAGCGTGAGGTCGCGACGCTCGGCCACATTGCCTTCGCCCACCACATAGACGTACTTGCGGTCCTGGTCGGTAAGCACGGCCTTGTCGTCGATCAGCAGCGCCTGGGACTCGCCCCCCTGCGGATCCGGGCCGCTTTGCATCCGCACGCGTGCGAACAGGCCTGGCGTCAGCACCCGATCGGGGTTGGCCAGGCGCGCGCGCAGGCGCATGGTGCCCGTGCCCGGCTGGAGCTGGTTGTCGCTGAAATCCAGCGTGCCCGCATGGGCAAAGCCGCTGTCGCCGACAAGGGCCACGCGCACCGCGCGGCCCTGGCCGCTCAGGCCGGCCTTCTGGTAGCGCAAAAAGCTGTGCTCGTCGGCATCGAAATAGGCATACACCGGGTCCTGCGAGACCAGGGTAGTCAGCACGCTCTGGTCGGCCTGGGCCATATTGCCCACGGTGAGCAGGGCGCGGCTGGCACGGCCCGTGATGGGCGAGCGCACCTCGGTGAAATCGAGCTGCAGCCGTGCGGTGGCCAGATCGGCCTCTGCCGCGCGCACCTGGGCCGTGGCCTGGGCCAGTGTTGCGGCCCTTGTATCGGCCTCTTCGCGCGAGACCGCATTCTCGGCCACCAGCTGACGCGCGCGTTGGTCCTGCGTCTGCGCCAGCCCGGCAGCGGCACGCGCGCGTTCGAGCTGGGCCTGAGCGCTGGCCAGGGCCGCGCGATAGGGCCGCTGGTCGATCACGAACAGCAGCTGGCCCTTCTTCACCTCCTGGCCCTCGGCGAAGGCGATGCGCTCGATATAGCCCGACACGCGCGAGCGCAGCTGCACCGACTCCACGGCCTCGATGCGGCCGTTGAATTCGTCCCAGGGGCGTACGGCCTGCAAGGCAACCTCGGCCACCTGCACCTCGGGCGCGGGCGGCGGGCCGTTGCTGGCATGTGCATCGCCCGCGCCGGGACGGCCGCAGCCGGAAAGCAGGACCAGCGTCGCGAAGCCGCCGGCCAGCAGCAAGGGCCGCAGCGGCGGCATGGAATGGACTGACATATGGACTCTCCCTGAATGAATGCGCCCGCCCTGCTGGCGGCAGTAGGCCTGACGGAACGGCCACCTCTGCCTACAAGACGCAGGAGCAGCCAGGCTTGTGACAAGCATTGGCAGGTGGCTGGGAGAGATTCAATAAAGATAGCTTCTGTCACACTTCACCAAACAACCTCAGACACAAAACCATCTGAAGTCGTTTTTCATCAAGCGAATACAGCTACGGATATCAGAAGAACTCCGGCCAGCGCTTGGGCCGTTGATTGCGGCTCCACCGGCTATCGATCACAATGGCGGCATTCTTCAAGTTCAAGTGAACTTTAAGTCAAGCTCCGGAGAAAGACATCATGAAAACTGAGGATGATCCGCTGATGAGCATCAGCGACTTCGCGCAGCGCAGCGGCGTCAACGCATCGGCGCTGCGCTTTTACGAGTCGCTGGGTCTGATCGAATCGGTGCGCAGCGCCGGCGGCAGGCGGCGCTACCACCGCTCGGGCCTGCGGCGCATTGCCTACATCGTGTTTGCGCAGCGCGTGGGCTTCACGCTGGAGGAGATCGCCGCGCAGCTGGCACGGCTGCCGACGCGGCATGTGCCCACGGGCGGCGACTGGCAGAAGATGTCGCGCATCTGGCAGCAGCGGCTGGACGAGCGCATCACCGAGCTGCAGCGCCTGCGCGACAGCCTCAACCAGTGCATAGGCTGCGGCTGTCTGTCGCTCAAGGTCTGCAGCATGTACAACCCCGGCGACCAATGCCAGCGCGGCGGCCCGGGGCCGCGCCGCTGGCTAGGCGACGAGCTGCAGGCCGAGGACCATTAGCCTCGGCCAGGGCTCAGCGGCCGCTGGCCTGGGCGAAGGCCAGCACGGCCTGCAGCAGACGCTGCATGGTGGGCTGGATACGGGCCGCGACCTCGGGCAGGTAGTCAAACGGCATCTGCTCCTGCATATAGCTGGACTGCGTCATCTCCAGCTGCACGGCGTGGAAGCCCTGCTCCGGCTGACCATAGTTGCGCGTGATGAAGCCGCCCTTGAAGCGGCCGTTGAGCACGCTGGTGTGGTCCGGCGCCTGCCGTGCAATGTCCAGCAGCTGCTGGGCCAGCGCCGGCGCGCAGCTCTTGCCGTCGGCGGTGCCCAGGTTCAGGTCGGGCAGCTTGCCCTCGAAAAAACGCGGCAGCACCGAGCGGATGCTGTGCGCATCCCACAGCATGGCCACGCCGTGCTGGCTCTTGATGCGATCGAGCTCGGCGCGCAGCTGCGCATGATAGGGCTGCCAGTAGAGTTCGCGGCGGCGCGCGACCTCCGCCTCGTCGGGCTCCAGGTCCTTGCTGGCATACAGGGGCTTGCTGTCGAAGCCGTCAACCGGGCACAGCCCGGTCACGCTCTGGCCTGGATAGAGGCTGGCACCATCGGGCGGACGGTTCAGATCGATGACATAGCGCGAATGCGTGGCGACCAGAATGGATGCGCCCAGCGCCTTGGCGAAGTCGTAGAGCTGCGGCATATGCCAGTCGGTGTCGTGGACTTCGCGCCCTTCGGGCGTGAGCCTGGCCGCAATGTCGGCCGGTACATGGGTACCGGTATGCGGCATGGAAATCAGCAGCGGTGCCGTACCCTGGTGGAAGACAAAGGGGGCGATGGCTTGGCTCATGGAGCGTCTCTCTTCTGTCAAAAATCTGAATGCAGCCGCCCTCAGGCGCCTTGCAGCAATGCCTTGCGGGCCAGGACAAAGCCCTGTTGCGCAACCTCGTGCAGCGCATGGCGGCCTGCCTGCACGCGCTGCTGGCCGCGAACCCAGACATCGGCAATGGCCGAGGTGCGATGGCTTGCAAACACATGGGCCGCATGACCGCTGTCGGCTGGCAGGCCGTTGAGGGCCACATGCCGGGCATCGAGCACCACGAAGTCGGCCTGCTGGCCCACGGCCAGACCGGCAATGGCGCGGCCGGATGCCTGGGCACCGCCGGCCACCGCCTGCAAGGTCATGGAAGTCGCCACCTGGGGCTGGGCACCGCCGCCGAGCACATTGCGCTGGCGCAGGTTCAGGCGCTGGCTGTATTCGAGCATCAGCAGCTCTTCGGCCGCGTTGACCGTGGCGTGGCTGTCCGAGCCAATGCCCCAGCGGCCGCCATGCCTGAGCCACGCCGGCATATCGAAAATCCCATCACCGAGGTTGGCTTCGGTGGTGGGGCAGATGCCGGCCACGGCAGCGCTGCGAGCCGCGCCCGCATATTCCTCGGGCGTCATATGCGTGGCATGAACCAGGCACCAGCGCGCATCGACGGGCGCATGCTCGAGCAGCCATTGCACGGGGCGCTGACCGCTCCAGGCCAGGCAGTCATCCACCTCCTGGGTCTGCTCGGCGATATGGATGTGCACCGGCGCCTTGGGCAGCATGGCGTGCAGGCCTGCGAGCGCGGCCTTGAGGCTGTCCGGCGGCACGGCGCGCAGCGAATGCGGAGCCAGGCCCAGGGCTGCCTGCTGCGTCCTGGTCACGGGCTCCAGCTGCTGCAGCAGGGAGAGCATGTTGTCCGTGCTGCGAATGAAGCGGGCCTGATCCTCGCGAGGCGGAAGACCCCCGAAGCCGCTGGTCTGATAGAGCACGGGCAGCAAGGTCATGCCTATGCCCGTCTTCTGCGCCGCACGCAGCAGCGCCAGGGACAGGCTGGCATCGTTGGCATAGGGCTTGCCGCCCACATCATGGTGCACATAGTGAAACTCGCACACCGAGGTGTAACCTGCCTCCAGCATCTCCAGGTACAGCCAGGTCGCAATCGCTTCCAGCGCCTCGGGCGTCATGCGGTTGGCAAAGCCGTACATCAGCTTGCGCCAGCTCCAGAAACTGTCCTGCGCCTGGCCACGGAACTCGGTCAGCCCGCCGAACGCACGCTGGAAGGCATGCGAGTGCAGATTGGGCATGCCGGGGATCAGCGGGCCAGCGGCGCGGATGGCGGTATCGACCTCGCCGGCCTCTCCGCTTTGCGGATCCACATCGGTGAGCACCTCGGCCAGACGCCCGCTCTCATCCCAGCTGAGCAGGACATTGCGCGCCCATCCCGTGGGCAGTAAGGCGTCTTCGGCAAAAAGTGTGCCGCTGGAGGAGGAAGAGTGCATGATCATTTCGAAATGCCTGAAGGAGATGAAACCAAACGCTGGCCACGGGCCGCAAGCGCCAGCGCAGCCACAGCCAGCAAGGCCAGCGCGGCGCTGACCTGGATGGCCTGGGTGTAGCCGCCAGTCTGGTCGAACACCCAGCCGGACGCGCTGGCGCCGACGACTGCCGCCAGCCCCACGCTGATGTAAAGAATGCCCAAAATGGCACCCAGCCGCAAGGTGCCGAACCACTGGGCGGCAAGGACGGGAAACAGGGCGATGCAGCCGCCATGCGCCGCGCCGAACAGCAGGGCAAACACGGCAAGCGCGGCCCAGCCATGTGCCTGCCACCACAGCAGGTGCAGCAGGGCCAGAAAAATGCTCAGACCCATGAGCAGACGCAGAGCTCCCAGCCTGTCGCCGAGACCGCCCAGCAGCGGCCGGCCCAGCACATTGCCAGCGCCTATCAGGGCGATCAGCCACTGGCTTGAAACGGCATCGATATCCAGGCCCTGGGCCATGGGAGCGATATGCACCAGGGCCGCAAACAAGCTCACCGAAGCCAGGAAGATGGCCAGGAAAAACCAGCCGAAGCTGCTGCTGCGCACGGCCTGGGACAGCTCCATGCCCTGCGCCTGAGCTGCAGCCTGGGCAGGGTGAGGATCGCCGTCGCAGCTCAGGCCTAGCTGCGAGGGCTGGCCGACCATGGACAGCGCGGCCGGCAGTCCCAGCAGCAAGATGGCCAGCGCAAACCACTGCATGGTGATCTGCCAGCTCTGCAATTCCAGCAGCCAGCCCGCAAACAGCGGCGCGGCGAAGGTGCCGACGCCGGTGCCGGCCGAGGCCAGGCCGGAGGCACGGCTGCGTAGCCGTATGAACCAGCGCTGCACGGCCACCAGGGCCGGTACGTAGATCAGGCCCACGCCAGCGCCCACGAACAGGCCGAAAACCACGAACAGCTGCGCCAGCGAGCGGGTCTGGCTGGCCAGCGCAAAGCCTGTGGCCAGCAGCAAGACCCCCGCACCGGTCACGCGGCGCAGGCCTATGCGGTCGGCCAGGGGGCCGGCAACAGCGCCCACGCAGTAATACAGCAAAGCCGTCACGGCAAACAGCGAGCCCACGGAGAAACGGCCCGCATCGAACTGCGTCTGGATGCTCTTGAAAAAAGCGCCAAAGGAATAAGCTGCACCGAAGGCCAGGGCGAGCAGGCCATGGGCCGCCGCCACAATCGTCCAGCCCCGGAACAGCTTCATGGCTCAGGCCTCGAGCGCGGCCAGCAAGGCCTGCACAAAACGCACGTTGTCGCCTTCGGTGCCTATGGACACGCGCAGGAAATGCTCGAAGCCGGGCTCCTTCCAGGGTTTGACGATCACGCCCTGCCTGAGCAGCGCCTCGGTCACCGGGCCATTGTGACGGCCGAGGTCGAGGAACAGGAAGTTGGCCACCGAAGGCGCAATGCGCAGGCCTTGCAGCGGCCGGCCCGGCCCTGCCAGCGCCAGCAGCTGTCTGCGCAGATCTTCGCGCAGCGCCACCGTGGTCGCCACACCGCTGCGCATGTGCGCGGGATCGTTCCAGGCGGCCAGCGCCGCACGCTGGGCCGCCATGTTCACATTGAAGGGCGAGCGCACCTTGTCCATCAGGCTCACCAGCTCGGCGCTGTCGGCCATGCCGTAGCCCACGCGCAGACCGGCCAGGCCCCAGGCCTTGGAGAAGGTGCGCAGCACGATCCAGGGCCCGACACGCGCCTCCAGCATGGCCAGCACATCGGGGTAGTCGTCGTCATGCAGCGCGTATTCGTAATAGGCCTCATCCACCACCAGCACGGTGTTGACGGGCGTGGCCTCCAGCACCTGCGCAAACTGCGCCGCATCCATCATGCAGCCCACGGGGTTGGACGGGTTGGGCAGGAAGGCTATCTTGGGGGCCTTGGCCACTGCAGCGCACCAGGCGCCCAGATCGAAGCCCAGCTCCTCGTTGAGGTCGAGGAGCTCGACCTCCGCGCCCATCATCTTCGGATAGATTTCGTGCAGGCCGAACACGGGGCGCTGGGTCACAACCAGATCGCCGGGAGCGAGAAAGACCTCGCAGAGAATCTTGATCAGGTCTTCCGAGCCGTCGCCGAACACCAGGCGCCCGGCGGGCAGCCCCGTGCGCTCGGCAATGGCTTCGCGCAAGGCCGTGCAGTTGGCATCGGGATAGTTGCCCACATCATTGGCCACATCGGCAATCGCCCGGCGCACCGAGGCGCTGGCACCGAAGGGATTTTCATTGCTGGCCAGTCGCGCAATATCGGTCACGCCATAGCGCGCCCGCACCGCTTCGTTGGACAGGCCGGCGTTGTACGCAGGCAGCGGGCGCACCTGGGCACGGGCCAGCGAGGCCACCAGGGAATTCGTCATAGATCAAACACCTTTCCGGGATTCATCAGGCCCAGTGGATCGAGGGCCAGCTTGATGGCCCGCATCGCCGCCAGCTCCGCAGGCGTGCGGCTGTTGCCCAGATACGGTTTCTTGTGCAGGCCGATGCCGTGCTCTGCGGAGACGCTGCCCTGCATCTCGCCCACGATGCGGTAGAGAAGCTCCTCCACCTGCTCGCATTCGCCGTTGACGGTCTTGCCATCCACCGAGACATGGAGGTTGCCGTCGCCCACATGGCCGAAGTACAGCGCCTGGTGACCAGGCCAGCGAGCGGCAAAGGCCTGCATGCAGGCTTCGGCAAAACGGCCGATGTCGGCCTGAGGCAGGCTCACGTCGAAGTTGATCGCGGGATGCATATTGTTGTTGAGCTCGGCCGGTGCCTCGCGCAGCTTCCACAGCTGCTGCACCTGGGCGACCGACTGGGCCACGATGGCATCGAGCACCTCGCCGGCCTCCATGGCTTCCTCAAGCACCTGCTGCAGATCGCCCTGCAGCTGCGCCTCGTCCTTGCCGTCCACATTGATCAGGGCCAGCAAGGGGTACCGCTGCTCAAAAGGCGCAGCGAGCTTGAGCCAGGCCATGGAGGCCTGCACAAAGCTGTCCCACATCAGCTCATAGGCCGCGACGCTGTTGCCGAAGCGCGATTGCATGCGCTTGAGCACGGCCAGGGCCGAGTCGAAATCGGGCATGGCCACCAGCGTCGTGGCCGTGGCCTGGGGCGCGGGGCGCAGGCGCAGCAGCACGCGCGTGATGATGCCCAGCGTGCCTTCGGCACCGATGAAGAACTGCTTGAGGTCGTAGCCCGTGTTGTTCTTGATCATGGGACGCAGCATGGGCAGCACCGTGCCGTCGGCCAGCACCACTTCCAGGCCCAGCACCTGCTCGCGCATCATGCCGTGCTGCAGCACGCCGTTGCCGCCCGCATTGGTGGAGACATTGCCGCCGATCTGGCAACTGCCGCGAGCACCGAGATCCACGCCGAACACCATGCCGACATCGACGGCAGCTTCCTGCACGGCTTGCAGGGTGACGCCGGCCTGCACCTGCATCAGTCCAGTCTTGGCATCGATGTCCTCGATGCGGTTCATGCGATCCAGCGACAGGGCCACGGCCCCCTCCATCGGAACCGCTGCACCGGCCAGCCCGGTCAGACCGCCCTGCGGCACTACCGCAATCCGGTGGGCGCTGCACAGACGCATGACCGCGCTGACTTCCTCCGTGGTCCGTGGGCGCACCAGCGCCAACGGCTGCTGGGGCGGCGTGCCGCTCCAGTCGGTGCGGCTACGCTCGGGCGTGTCCGTGCCGTGCAGCGCCACATCGGCGCCCAGGGTGGAAATCAGTTCATTGAGAAATTGTTCGTGAGACATCAGCAACCTTTCGCGCTCCCCGCTTTCAGGCTTTGGCTTGCTGCGCAATCAGGCCCTGGCGCACCACCGTACAGTCAGGCTTGCTGCCGAACCAGTAGGCCAGCTCGGCAGCCTGCTTTACGGGCCAGAGCACGAAGTTGGCGGGACGGCCCACGGCAATCAGGCCTTGCTCGTCCTGCAGACCCAGAGCCTGCGCGGCATGCCGGGTGATGCCTGCCAGAGCCTCGGGAACCGTCAGACGGAACAGCGTGCAAGCCATATTGGCCATGAGCAGCAAGCTCAAGCACGGGGAGGTACCCGGATTGTGATCGGTAGAAACGGCCATGGGGACCTTGGCAGCCCTTAACTCCTCAATCGGCGGCACTTTGGTGTCGCGCAGCGTGTAGAAGGCTCCGGGCAGCAGCACGGCCACGGTACCGGCCTTCTTCATCTCGTCAATGCCGTGTTCGGACAGGTGCTCGATGTGGTCGCAGGACAGCGCACCATAGCGGGCCGCGAGGGCTGCACCCTCCATATTCGACAGCTGCTCGGCATGCAGCTTGACGGGCAGACCCAATGCCTTGGCCGCCTGAAAGACCTGCTCGGTCTCTGCCAGCGAGAAGGCAATGCGCTCGCAGAACACATCGACGGCATCGATCAGGCCTTCGGCGGCCAGTGCCGGCAGCATGACCTGACAGACCAGATCCGTGTATTCCTGGCTGCGGCCCGCATACTCTGGCGGCAGCGCATGGGCCCCTAAAAATGTGGTGCGCACAGTCACCGCACACAGCTCGCCCAGGCGCCGAGCGGCACGCAGTTGCTTGCGCTCGTGTTCCAGGGCCAGGCCGTAGCCCGACTTGATCTCTATGGCCGTCACGCCTTCGGCCAGCAACTGCTCGAGACGCGGCAACGCCAGCGCCACCAGCTCGTCCTCCGACGCTTCGCGCGTGGCCCTGACGCTGGAGACGATGCCTCCGCCGGCACGGGCCACTTCTTCGTAGCTGGCCCCGGCCAGGCGCATGGCAAACTCGTTGGCACGCTCGCCGCCATAGACCAGGTGGGTGTGGCAGTCGATCAGGCCCGGCGTGGCCAGGCGCCCTGCGCCATCATGCCGGGGCAGCGCCTGGTATTCGGCGGGCATGGCATCCTGCGGGCCCACCCAGACCATGCGGCCTTGCTGCACCACAATGCAGGCCAGCGTGCCCTCGGGAATATCCGCCACTTCGGAGACATACAGCTCCGGCGCCAGACGCAGGTTGTACCAGCAGCCGTCGGCAGAGACTGCAGGATGGGAAATAACTTGCGTCATGGCGATGCTCCTAGTGTTCGATTACGGCAATTCAAACCATGAAACTACTAATTTCATAGCTGCATGCGCTTGCCACTCCTGATTTTTCATATCAATACATATTGAAATGACCAACCAAAGCGCGCAAGCTGCTCCTGTTTCAGCTGTGCGGCGTCAGGTTGACCAGAATCAGCCTGGCCTGCTCGTCCTGCGCCAGCAGCGGCTCGGCCTGGGGGCTGGTCCACCAGAGGCCCTGACCGGCTTGCAGTATCCGCCCGTCGGCGCATTTCCAGCCACCCTCCAGCACCATGCAAAGCCCTGCGGCGCTCAGCCCCGCCTCTGCCTGGCCACCGAGCTGCTCCAGACTGGCCGACCACTGTCCGCGCCGGGTCATGACATTGAAGTCGCTGGACGGCCCGCCCAGCAGATCGCAATCCAGCGCCATATCGCCCGAAAAGGCGAATGGCTGCCAGCGCTCGGTCAATGCATGCTCGAGCCCGGCCTGGGCGCTGTGCAGCCGTACCCCGTCGCCATCAAGCAGCATGATCTGGCGGTCTATGCCCGGAAATGCAGAAAACGGGCCGGCCTGGGCAATTGTGGCCACGCTCACGCGCCAGCCAAAGCTGTCCATGCCCGCACCCTGCGGCCAGCAGGCAATCTCGCGCGTGCTGCCGCCCCCGTTCTTCCACGGGCTGGGCGCAATCTGGTTCAGGTCAAAGCGTTGCATCGATCAAAAGCACAAAGAATTAAAACAAACGCCGCGCTAGAACCGGCGTACCCCAGCGCGGGAGTACCGAGCCGGGGCCGCAGCCGTCTGGCACGCAATGATGCGTGTCAAGGCTTGCCCAGGAAGCCCAGCGCCGCCAGGCTCATGGCCTTCACGCCGGTCTTGATGGAGGGCTCCGGCAGCGGCGCGAACTGCGGCGAGTGGTTGAACACCAGCGGCTTGCCGCCGGGGCGCTGCGAGGCGGCCACTTCCTGCGGGTCGGTGACGCCGACCAGGAAGAACATCGAGGGCACGCCCTCGGCGCCGTATTCGGCGAAGTCTTCGCTGGTGGTCAGCGGCGGCGTGCGCGCCACGTTGTCGGCCCCCAATGCGGCCTTCAGCACCGACTCGACCTGCGCCACGACGGCCGGGTTATTGACGGTGGCGGAGCTGGTGTCCGGCAGCGAGATATCGGGCTCCGGCGCGCCAGCCGCTGCGGTCGAGGCAAGCGCGACACGGCGCACGCCGTCGAGCAGTTGTGCCCGCACCGCCGGTGCGTAACTGCGGATCGTGCCGCGCAGCACCACCCGGTCGGGGATGATGTTGCCGGAGCTGCCCGCCTGCATCGCGCCGATGGTGACGACGCCGAATTCCATCGGGTCCTTGTCACGGCTGACGACCGACTGCACGTCGACGATGAAGCGCGCGGCAATCATCACCGGATCGAGCGCCTTGTGTGGCGCCGAGCCGTGGCCGCCACGGCCCTTGAAGGTGATCTGCACCTCGTTGGCGGCCGAGGTCATCGGCCCCACCGCATAACTGACGGTGCCGATGGGGCGCGGGTCGGTGTGCAGCGCCAGCGCCACGTCGGGCTTGGGAAAGCGGGTGAACAGTCCGTCGGCCAGCATGGCACGCGCACCGGCGCCGGTTTCTTCCGCGGGCTGGGCAACCAGCATAAGCGTGCCGCGCCACTGCGACTTCAGAGCCGACAGCGTGCGCGCCACGCCGACCCACGCCGCCATGTGAACGTCGTGGCCGCAGCTATGCGCCACGAAGGTCTCGCGGCCGTTCCAGGTGGTCTTGGCGCGGCTGGCATAGGGCAGGCCGGTCTTTTCCTCCATAGGCAGCGCGTCCATGTCGGTACGGACCATCACCGTGGGGCCCGTGCCGTTGCGCAGCAGGGCCACCACGCCGGTCTTGCCGACCTGCTCCGTCACCTCGAAGCCGAGGCTGCGCAGCTCCTTCGCCAGCCGGGCGGCGGTACGGGTCTCGGCAAAGCCCAGTTCGGGGTGGGCGTGCAGATCCTTGTACAGCGTATCCAGCTGCGGGTACATCTCGCCCATCAGGCGATCGATCGCGGCGGGCTCCTGCGCGGCCGCCCAGCCGGGCACCAGCAGCGCCGCGGCCAGGGCGACGCCACGCAGCAATGCGGGAGCACGGAGGATTCTCCGTTGAGTCATGTGCGCGGCGGCCATGGCGCTTACTTCACCATGGGCAGCTTCAGGCCCTGCTTGCGTGCGGTCTCAATGGCCAACTCGTAGCCTGCGTCCGCATGGCGCATCACGCCCGAGCCGCAGTCGTTGACCAGCACGCGCGCCAGCCGCGCGGCGGCTTCATCGGTGCCGTCGGCCACGATGACCATGCCGGAGTGCTGCGAGTAGCCCATGCCCACGCCGCCGCCGTGGTGCAGGCTGACCCAGGTGGCGCCGCCGGCAGTGTTGAGCAGGGCGTTGAGCAGCGGCCAGTCGGAGACGGCATCCGTGCCGTCCTTCATGGCTTCGGTCTCACGGTTGGGGCTGGCCACGGAGCCGGTATCCAGGTGGTCGCGGCCGATGACGATGGGGGCCTTGAGTTCGCCGTTCTTGACCATTTCATTGAAGGCCAGGGCCGCCTTGTGGCGCTCGCCCAGACCCAGCCAGCAGATACGTGCGGGCAGGCCCTGGAAGGCGATGCGCTCGCGCGCCATGTCCAGCCAGCGGTGGGTGTGCTTGTTCTCGGGGAACAGCTCCTTGATCTTGGCGTCGGTCTTGTAGATGTCCTCGGGGTCGCCCGACAGCGCCACCCAGCGGAACGGGCCCTTGCCCTCGCAGAACAGCGGACGGATGTAGGCGGGCACGAAACCGGGGAAGTCGAAGGCGTTCTTCACACCCTCGTCGAAGGCCACCTGACGGATGTTGTTGCCGTAGTCCACCGTGGGGATGCCCATGGCCTGGAAGTCCAGCATGGCCTGCACATGCACGGCGCAGCCCTGGGCCGCGGCCTTGGTCAGCTTGGCGTGCTGGCTGGGGTCGGCAGCGGCTGCTTCCCACTGTGCCACGGTCCAGCCCACGGGCAGGTAGCCGTTGATCAGGTCGTGGGCCGAAGTCTGGTCGGTCACGATGTCGGGCTTGGGGCCGCCGGCCTTGGCGCGCTTGACCAGCTCGGGCAGGATTTCAGCGGCATTGCCCAACAGCGCGATGGAGACCGCCTCACCCTTTTCGGTGTGATGCTTGATCAGGGCCAGCGCGTCGTCGACGTCCTTGGCCTGCTTGTCCACATAGCGGGTGCGCAGACGGAAGTCGATGCTGGACTGCTTGCATTCGATGTTCAGCGAGCAGGCGCCGGCCAGCGTGGCGGCCAGGGGCTGGGCGCCGCCCATGCCGCCCAGGCCGGCCGTGAGAATCCACTTGCCGGTCAGGTCGTTGTTGTAGTGCTGGCGACCGGCTTCGACAAAGGTCTCGAAAGTGCCCTGCACGATGCCCTGGCTGCCGATGTAAATCCAGCTGCCGGCCGTCATCTGGCCGTACATGAACAGGCCCTTGCGATCCAGCTCGTTGAACTTCTCCCAGGTGGCCCACTTGGGCACCAGGTTGGAGTTGGCGATCAGCACGCGGGGCGCGCCCGGATGGGTCTTGAACACGCCCACAGGCTTGCCCGACTGGACCAGCAGGGACTCGTCCTCATTGAGTTCCTTGAGGGACGCCAGGATCTGGTCGTAGCACTCCCAGTTGCGGGCGGCGCGGCCGATGCCGCCGTAGACCACCAGGGCTTGCGGGTTCTCGGCGACCTCGGGGTCGAGGTTGTTCTGGATCATGCGGTAGGCCGCTTCGGTCAGCCAGTTCTTGCAGCTGAGCTGGTTGCCGCGAGGGGCGCGGATGACGCGGGTGGGGTCGATGCGCGAATCGGTAGGGGTAGTCATGGCTGCTCCTTTGACAGTAATGGAGAGAATATGGAAAAGGCGTTACGGCTCGGCGCGGAAGCGGGTTGCCTCGGCGTAGAAGTCGGGCTCGACGGCTGGGGCCGGGCTGCACTTGGGATAGATCATGGCCGCAGGCACCTTCATGGACCGCTTGGCCAGTGGGTAGTACACCAGCGATGTCACCAGCAGGCTGACGATCCAGGAGATGTCGGCACCGCCCAGCATGGAGGCGAGCGGACCCTTGTACAGCGCCTGGTTCAGGAACGGGATCTGCACCAGGATGCCCAGCACATAGCAACCCAGCGCCATGAAGTTGTAGCTGCCATAACGGCCCTGGGGGTCGTATAGCGCGGGAATGTCGACCCGCTCCTTGGACACCAGGTAGTAGTCCACCAGATTCACCGCGCTCCAGGGCACGAAGACGGCGAGCAGCAGCAGCACGAAGTTCTTGAAGTTGTTCAGGAAGTCGGCGCTGGCCAGCAAGGCCACCACCAGCGACAGCAGCACGAAGCCGACGATGTAGGCGATGCGCGCGACGGGCGAGATCTGCGTCTTGTTGTTGAAGCCGCTGACCGTGGTCAGGATGGTCATGAAGCCGCCGTAGGCATTGAGGCAGTTCACCGTGAGCTTGCCCGAGACGATCACCAGGTAGATCACGATGGCGGCCGGACCAGCCAGGTCACCGATGAAGCCGACCTGGTTCTTCAGGAACTGGCCCCCCAGCGCGGCGACCAGCACGCCCAGCGTCATGGCGATCTGCGCGCCGATCACGCTGCCCATGAAGGTGGTGGTGAAGGCCCGCGACGTAGGCGTGTTGGACGGCAGGTAGCGCGAGTAGTCGGCGACGTAGGGCGCGAAGGTCATCTGCCAGCCGGCCGACAGCGCGATGGTGAGCAGGAAGCTCGCCCAGGTGAAGGGCTTCTGGCCGAAGGCGCTGGCCACGTCGTACTGCATGCCCAGGCGCACGGCCAGGTAGGCAAAGCCCAGCAGCCCGATCACCGTGGCCACGCGGCCGAGCACGTGGATGAGGCGATAGCCCACCACGGCCACGATGGCGGTCAGCGTGCCGAAGATGATCATGCCGGTCTGCGGGGCCGAGAAATCGAACATGCGGTTGATGGCTTGGCCCGAGAGAACCGTGCCCGTGGCCGCGAAGCCCAGGTACATGAGGATCACCAGCAGCAGCGGCAGGGCCGCGCCCTTGACGCCGAACTGCACGCGGCTGGAAATCATCTGGGGCAGGCCCAGGCGCGGGCCCTGGGCCGAATGCAGGGCCATGACGATGCCGCCGAGAATGTTGCCGATCAGCAGACCGATGATGGCCGTCATGGCCTCGGCGCCGAACACGATGGCCAGCGCTCCGTCGACAATGGCCGTGATCTGGCAATTGGCTCCGAACCAGAGGGTGAACTGGCTGGAGGGCGAGCCGTGGCGCTCGCTCTCCGGAACCATGTCTATGGTTCTGGTCTCGATGGCGCCAGAGGAACCCAGCGTGGCTGTATCAATACTCATGAATTGCTCCGTCAATCCCTCTGGATGTCTCTTATATGTCCGAACAACTTTCATTTATTTTCGCGAAGTTGTATAGACGAATTTTGTGATTTACTCCCACCCACGTCAATCATCTAGACAGCTTTTCTGATCCACACAAACCCTATGTCGCGAACCGATACCACCGCCGCCGTACCTGCGTTCCAGCGCATCAAAGACCATGTGCTGCAGCAGATTCAAAGTGGCGTATGGCAGGAAGGCCAGGCCATTCCCAGCGAGGCCGCCCTGGTCAAGCAGTTCAATGTGGCGCGCATGACCGTCAACCGCGCGCTGCGCGAGCTCAGCGACGAAAAAACACTGATGCGTGTCCAGGGCTCGGGCACTTTCGTGGCCCAGCAGAAGTACCAGGCCACCCTGGTGGAGCTGCGCAATATCGCCGACGAAATTGGCGCACGCGGCCACCGGCACCGGGGGGAGTTGCAGCGGCTCGAGCGCTGCAAGGTCGATGCCGCCCTGCTGCGCCAGTTCGAGCTGAGCGCCGCCACCCATCTGTTTCACTCCGTGGTCGTGCACTTCGAGAACGATGTCCCCATCCAGATCGAAGACCGCTATGTGAATCCGGCCGTGGCTCCCGACTATCTGAGCCAGGACTTTGCAAGCCAGACGCCCAATGCCTACCTGGTGCGCGTGGCTCCGCTGCAGGGCGTGAATTTCTCCATCGAAGCGAGCATGCCCACGGCCGAGGTGGCGGAGCTTTTGCGCATGGAGGTCACCGAACCCTGTCTGGTATTGCGCCGCAGAACCCGCTCCCAGGGCCAGGTGGCCTCGGTTTCGGCACTGTGGCACCCGGCTTCGCGCTACCAGTTCGCCGGCAGTTTCTGACCCGCCGCCCCGGCAAGCGCAGCCGGAACGCTGCCCCGCAACGGCAAGAACCGCTCTTGCCCGATGCTTGCGGCGTGACGGCATGGTGGCGGCTCAGACCGCGTTGCTCGGCAGAATGCTCTGCAACACCTCGGGCCAGGCGGTTTCCAGCGCCCACAGACGCATGATTTCGATATCGGGGGCCAGATAGCGGTCCTTGTCCAGATAGGGCACCTGACTGCGGATCAGCGCGTACTGCTCCTCGATCAGCGGCGAGCTCTTGAGCCGGCGGTCGAAGTCCATGCCCTGGACTGCGGCCATGGCCTCCACGCCCACGATCACGGCCGTGTTCCTGACCATGTCTGCCAGGCGACGCGCGCCATAGGTGGCCATGGAGACATGGTCTTCCTGGTTGGCCGAGGTGGGCAGACTGGTCACGCTGCTGGGATGGGCCAGGCACTGGTTCTCGGCCGCCAGGGCAGCCGCCGTGACCTGGGCGATCATGAAGCCCGAGTTGACGCCGCTGTCCTCGATCAGAAAGGCCGGTAGGCGCGATAGTCCGGTGTCCAGCAGCAAGGCCATGCGACGCTCGGAGATGGCGCCGATTTCAGCGATCGCCAAGGCCATGATGTCGGCGGCGAAAGCCACGGGTTCGGCATGAAAGTTACCGCCCGAAATCACGTCGCCGTTATCGAACACCAGCGGATTGTCCGAGGCTGCATTGGCTTCGATGACCAGCACGCGCGCGGCATGGCTGAGATTGTCCAGGCAGGCGCCCATGACCTGCGGCACGCAGCGGATGGAATAGGGGTCCTGCACGCGCCCGCAATTGGGGTGCGAGGGGTCGATGGCGCTGCCGTCCAGCAGCGAGCGCACGGCAGCCGCCACGGCGATCTGTCCCTGCTGGCCGCGTGCCGCGTGGATGCGCGCATCGAAGGGCTTGATGGAGCCCTGTATGGCTTCCAGCGTCAGGCAACCTGCGACCAGTCCTGCGGCCAGCACGCTTTCGGCCTGGAACAGACCCGCAAGCGCCAGCGAGGTGGAGACCTGGGTTCCATTGAGCAGTGCCAGCCCTTCCTTGGGGCCGAGCACAAAGGGCTCCAGGCCGATATGCTGCATGGCCTCACGGCCGGAAACGAGCTTGCCGCCCACCTTGGCCTGCCCCTCGCCGATCAGCACGCAGGCCAGGTGCGACAGAGGCGCCAGATCGCCCGAAGCCCCTACCGACCCCTTGGAGGGAATCACGGGCAGGACATCGGCATTGGCCAGGGCCAGCAGCGCGTCCACCAACGCCGTGCGGGCTCCCGAATGCCCGCGGGCCAGACTCACGGCCTTGGTGGCCAGAACCAGACGCACCACATGATCCGGCAGCGGCTCGCCCGTGCCGACACTGTGCGAAAGCACCAGATTGCGCTGCAGCTCGGCCAGACGCTCATGGGCGATCTTGGTCGAAGCCAGCTTGCCGAAACCGGTATTGATGCCGTAGACCACCTGGTCTTCATCGACGATGTGCTGCACATGCGCCTCGGCCTTGCGCATGGCCGCATAGGCGGCCTGCGCCATGCTGAGCTGCACGCCGCCGTCCTGAATGCGGCGCAGCTGAGCCAGCGTGAGTTCGCCGGGATGCAGTTCCAGTTCGGAGTTCGAGAGCTCTTGGGTGGTGGTCGTGTTCATGGCTATACCTGTCTATACAGTCAAGAGAAACAAAAACGTACTGAGGGATTCAAGGGCCTGGCCGGGATCAGCCGCCGTGCACTGAATCGGTTCGGAAACGGCTACCGAGTCGGTAGCGCATGCCCGGATGCACGCAATGCACCCAGGTGATAGGGACGCCGCGCAGCCAGGTACGACGCGTGAGCATCAGGCAAGGCTGGTCGAGAGCCATCTGCAGCAGCCGGGCCTGCTCGGCCGTAGGCAAGATCGCATCGACCACATGCTCGATCTGGTCGTACTGCACATTGCGCACCAGATAGACCGAGGGTTGCACGGCAGAGAAATCCTGGTCCATGAAGTCGGGGACCAGGCGGGGGTTCACATAGCGGTCTTCGATCTGGACCGGCAGCTCGTTTTCGAAGTGCACGCCGTGCAGGTGAAAGACCGAGGCGCCAACCGCCAGGTCCAGCGCCGCAGCGACCTCGGGCGAGGCGGACTCGCGGCGCATGTCGAGCAGCTCGAAGCGATGGTCATGCCCGCGCTGGGTGATCTCTTCACCGATATTGGCGATGCGCAGCAGGGTCGATTGCGGCTTTTCCTCGGCCACGAAGGAGCCGACACCGGCCACACGCACGATCACGCCCTGCTCGGCCAGCTCGCGCAGCGCACGGTTCACCGTCATGCGCGCCACGCCGAACTCGTTCACCAGTTCCTGCTCGGAAGGTACGCGCGCACCGGCGGCCAGCGATCCGTCGCCGATCTTGCGCAGCACATGGTCCTTGACCTGCTGGTACAGCGCGAGCGGCATCTGGGCGGCAGGAGCCGGTTTGCGCTGTGCAGGGTCTCGGACATTCATGATGCAGGCCTCAGTGAGCAGCCGCAGCCAGTGACTCGGCGCGAATCTCTTCCGTCAACCGGGCCTTGAGCTCCATGAACTCGGGCGAGGTCTTGACGGTGTAGTGGCGCGGGTGCGGCAGATGGACCGGAATGTCTGCCTTGATGCGGCCCGGACGCGCGCTGAACACGGCCACGCGATTGGCCATGAAGATGGCTTCATCGATATCGTGGGTCACGAACATCACCGTCTTGCGCTCGGCCTCCCAGATGCCCAGCAGCAATTCCTGCATCAGAACCCGGGTCTGGTTGTCCAGCGCACCGAAGGGCTCGTCCATGAGCAGGATCTTGGGATCGTTGGCCAGCGCACGCGCGATCGCCGTGCGTTGCTGCATGCCTCCAGACAGCTGCTTGGGATAGTGATTCTCAAACCCGCGCAAACCCACCTTGGCAATGAAGTAGTCGCTGCGCTCTTTCTGAATGGCTTCGCTCACGCCTTTCTCGCGCAGCCCGAAGCGGATGTTCTGCGCCACGGTCAGCCAGGGGAACAAGGTGTAGCTTTGGAACACCATGCCGCGGTCGGCGCCAGGCTCCTGCACCAGTTTCCCGTCCAGCAGCACCTGCCCTGTCGTCGGGAAGTCCAGACCCGCAACAATGCGCAGCATCGTCGATTTGCCGCAGCCCGAGGGGCCGAGAATGGTCACGAAATCGTTCTCCCGGACCTCGAAATCCACCGGCAGCAAGGCCTGGGTGCTGACGCCTTTGTGGCTGGTGAAGGTGCGCGAAACGCCTTGAATGGACAGCTGGTTCATCACAGGGAACTCCATTCGAACATGCGACGGTTGACGGTTTTGAAGATGAAATCCGACACCAGACCGATGAGCCCGATGATGATGATGCCGAAGATGATCTGTCCGGTATTGAGCAGCGCCTGGCTGTCGGTGATCATGTGCCCGATGCCCGAGGACGAGCCGATCAGCTCGGCGACGATCACGTAGGTCCAGGCCCAGCCCAGCACCAGGCGCAGGGTTTCCGCGATGCCCGGGGCGGCACCGGGAATCAGCACCCGCTTGACGATGCCGGTATTGCTGGCGCCCAGTGTGTAGGCGGCCTCCACCAGGTCCTTGCGCGCACCGCCCACGGTCACGGCCACCATGAGGGTGATCTGGAACACCGAGCCGATGAAGATGACCAGCAGCTTCTGGGCTTCGCCCACGCCGGCCCAGAGAATCAGCAGCGGGATGAAGGCCGAGGCGGGCAGGTAGCGGCAGAACGAGACAAAGGGCTCGAAGAACGCCTCCACGGGCTTCCAGGCCCCCATGGCAATGCCCAGCGGCACGGCCACGACGCTGGCCAATATGAAGCCCCCCATGACGCGCCATACGGTCATGCCGATGTCATGATGAAAGTCGAACTCCGTGAACAGCAAAATGCCTTCGCGCAGCATCGTCAGCGGGCTGGCGAGAAAGGTCGGCGAGACCAGTCCGCCAAAGGTGACGGCCGACCAGATCAGCAGGAACAGCACGAAGAAGCCCGTGCCGAGCAGCCATTTGGCCTTGGGGCTGACAGGCTCCAGAGGGGCCATGTAGCGCCGGCGAGCCGGCCTCACGGAAGGCGATGCCACCTGAACCGATGCGGGTGATGCAGACTTGATAGAAGGTGATACCGCTTCCATGTGCAACCTCTTTGCGCTTACTTGATGAAGCTGGCGTCGTACATGACGCCGTAGTTCTCAGGAATGCTGCGAATCACGCCGGCCTCCTTGAGGATGGCAGCAGACTCCTTCATGAAAGGCAGCAGGTCGCTGGCAAAGAATTTCTGATTGGCCTCCTTGTCCGACCATTTCAGAAAGGCTGCCGACTTGCCGAACTGCTCGCCGCTTTGCTTGACGGCCGCGCCCATGATTTCGTAGCTCTTTTCCTTGTCGGAATTGATCATGGCGATGGCATCGAAATAGGACTGGGTCAGCGCCTTGGCGGCTGCCGTGTTGGCCTTGAGCCACTTGGGATCACAGCCCACGGTATCCATCACCATCGGGTAGTCGATGGTGGTGGCCAGAATCTTGCCTGCGCTAGGGTTGGCGCGCACCGTGGACAGGTAGGGCTCATAGGTCATGGCCGCATCGTTCTGACCGGAGACAAAGGCCTGTGCCGCAGGCTGGGGCTCCAGCGACACGGTCTTGATGTCCTTCATGGTCATGCCGTTCTTGTTCAGCATCCAGGCCAGCCCGAAGTAGGGAGCCGTACCCGGCGCGCTGACGGCGACGGTCTTGCCTTTCAGATCGGCAAAGTTCTTGACGTCGTTGCGCACGGCAATGCCGTCCGCTCCAAAGGACTTGTCCATCTGGAAGATCTGCACGATCGGCACACCATTGGTGTTCCAGGCCACATGCGTCTCCACGGTGGTGGCGGCGCATTGCACGGCCCCCGAGGCCAGCGCCAGATGCCGGTCCTTCTGGGGAATCATCTTGATTTCGACATTGAGGCCGTTCTTCTTAAAGATCCCGGCCTTGTCCGCGAGCGTCAGCGGCGCAAAGCCTGTCCATCCCGACATGCCCAGGACGATCTTGGTCTCCTGAGCCGCTGCATGTTGTGCAGCAGACACTAGAACGGTTGCGGCTAATGCCAGTTGCCAGATTGGAACGCGACGTGTCGATTTCATGGGACTCTCCTCGGTCGATGCCAAAGCAGTTCGGTTGTTGATGCGGACTTCAAGCCTTGCACGACAGTGCAGACAGCGAAGTTTGCGATTGCTGATTGAACATGTATATACAGGCTTACCCGAGCGCCATAGTTACCGTATTTCCCAGCTGTATAGACATGAGTCAACAATCCACAAAAGCAAGCTATGTGCCAATTCGCTCGCCCGCGAGCCGCCTCCGCCGGCCTTGTGGGCGCGCACCAAAACAGCCCCCGCGTTGCGCTAGTCGGGTGCAATCACGCTTTTTGCCACGGTCAGAAATGGTGCAATCAGCGCCGAGGCATTGCTCCTGGGCACCGACAGCACCACGGCCTGCTTGGCGACGCGGCCCTTGATTCTTTTGCAGACCAGCCGCTTGCCGTCGTGGGTTCGGTCGACCACCGGCCGCGTGGTCAGAACGCTGACGCCATGCCCGTTGGCGACCATGGAACGCACCAGCTCTATCGACGCCAGTTCATAGTTCACCGTGGGAACCACGCCCGCCTCCCGAAACAGCGAGAGAAAGTACTCTCTGCTCTGAGGCAGGTTGATCAGCAGCAACGGCGACTGGGCCAGCTCCGCCAGACTCACGCTGGGCGCCGCAGACAGGGCGTGCCTGGCAGGCAGCAAGGCATAGGGCGGCAACGCGGCAACCGGGTGCATGGTCAGCAAAGGGCGAGCCAGGCCCAGGTCATATTGCAGTGCGGCATGGATCTCCCCTCGCTCCACTTGCCGCGTCAGGGAGGCGATGTCCCCTTCGATCAACTCGATGTCGATGGACGGGTGGCGCTTTTGCATCTGGGTGAGCAGTTGCGGAATCCACAGCGCGCCCAGCGTGCTCAGAAAGCCCAGCCTCAGCGTGCCGGAAACCGCCTGCTTGCGTGGCTCCTGAAGCAGTTGCGCAGCCTCCAGAAGACTCAGGGCCTCCCGGCTTCTGGCCAGCCCTGCCGCGGTCAGGTCCAGCCCGACGGCATGTTTGCGCACAAAAAGCTTCTCGCTCCATTGGGCCTCCAGGTCGGCAATCGCCTTGGAGATGGAGGGCTGTGAAACATTGATGGCCAGCGCCGCCTTGGCCGTGCTGCCGTGGCGTGCCGCGGCGACAAAATATTCGAGCTGGCGCAGATTTATCTGAATCAATTTTTTGAATCCAGTGAATGGGAAATGAATATTTTCCATTGATTCATGTTTTGGGCAGCATGCAGGCATCGCTTCAGATCAACAGCAGGACTCCCATGCTTGCATCAACCGAAAAAACTGCCTCCCGTCCGCTGGACGGCATCCGCATCCTGGACTTCACCCGGGTTCTGGCGGGCCCCATGTCCACGGCCTTGCTGGCCGATCTGGGCGCGGAAGTCGTGAAGGTGGAGCCGCCCCAGGGCGACGACTACCGCGCCATCGGCCCCATGAAGAATGGGCAAAGCGCCTTGTTCACGGTCATGAATCGCAACAAGCAAAGCCTGGTGCTGGACCTCAAACATGCGGATGCGGTCGCCGTGGTGCATGAGCTGGCCCGGCAGGTCGATGTGGTGGTCGAGAACTTCAGGCCGGGCGTGGCCGAGCGCCTGGGCATCGGCCCCGAAACGCTGCGCGCCCTCAATCCCCGGCTGGTGTATGTCAGCGTCTCCGGCTTTGGCCAGACCGGCCCGCTGGCCCACCGCCCGGCCTACGACATCATTGTTCAGGCCATGAGCGGCCTGATGGAGGCCACGGGCGAGCCTCAAGGCGCCCCCACCCTGGTCGGCGAGGCGGTCAGCGATGTGGTTGCCGGCCTGTTTGCTTCCTGGGCGACACTGGCGGCCCTGTTGCAGGCGCAGAGAACCGGAGTCGGCCAGCATGTCGATGTCGCCATGTTCGACACCACGCTGAGCTTTTTGGCGACATCGATGTCGCGCTATCTGTTCACCGGCCAGCCTGCCCGGCGTGTGGGCAACCGGCATCCGCTCTCGGCGCCGTTTGGCGTCTACAGGGCACGTGACGGCCATTACGCCCTGGCCGTGCTCAACAAGAAGCTGTTCGACGCCACCGCTGCTGCCATGAACCTGCCCGAGCTGGCCAGCGATCCACGTTTTGCCAGCGATGAAACCCGCTCGGCCAACGAGCCCGCATTGCGCGCCGCGCTGGAGGGCTGGAGCACGCAGCACGATGTGGCCGATGTGGTGGCGCGGCTCGAAGCGGCAGGCGTTCCCGCAGCCCCCATCTGGAACATAGAGCAGGCCCTGAACTCCGAGCAGATCCGCTCGCGTGGCCTGCTCTGCGAGGTCGAGGACGAACGCCTCCCGGGCCTGCAGCTGCCGACACAGCCCGTGCATTTCAACGGCGCTCTGCCCAATCGTGCGCAACGCGCACCGGCCCTGGGCGAACACACGGAGCTGCTGCTGCAAAGCTGGCTGGGCCGCAGCACGGATGCCATTGCCGCCTTGCGCGAAGCTGGCGCTTTGGGTTGATTTTGATAGCAAGAAAACAAGGAGAGACCGCCATGTCATTGATTCGTCTGGGCGCGACCGAAGAAGATCAGGCCGTTGCCGATGCCGTTGCACGCTTTGCCGAGGAAACCTTGGCGCCCGTGGCCCAGGTCATGGACGAGGAAGCCTTTTCCGCCACGCGCCATGTGCCCGGCCTTTCCGCACTGGGCGTGATGGGCATGAATCTGCCGGAACGCTTTGGCGGACCGGGCGTCACCCCCACCGCCATGCTGATGTCGCTGGTCGCCATCTCGCGCGCCTGCGCCGCGACCTCGTCCATGATCGGTGCTCACTACCTGGGCACGGATGCCGTTCTCATAGCCGGCGACGAAACGCAGCGCGAGCAATGGCTGCCGCGCTGCGCCAGCGGGGAATGGCTGGCGGCCTTTGCGCTGACCGAGCCGCGCGGCGGATCCCACCCTGCAGACATGCGTACCCGGGCCGTGCGCGACGGCGACGACTATCTGATCACAGGCGTCAAGCACTTCATCTCGAATGCGGCGGAGGCCCGCTTCATGGTGGTGTTCGCCAAGACCGATGCGGAAGCTGCGGCACGCGGGGTCAGCGCCTTCATCGTGCCGCGCGATCTGCCCGGCATACAGATTTCGTCGCCCGAGAAGCTCATGGGCATTCGCGGCGGCCATGCCTTTGAAGTCTCGCTGGACAGCGTGCGCGTTCCTGCCGCCAACCGCCTCGGTGCCGAGGGCAGCGGCTTCAAGACTGCCATGAAGGTGCTGGACAACAGCCGCCTGGACGTGGCTGCGACCTCTCTGGGCATTGCCGAGGCCGCACTCAGGGCGGCGGCCGACTGGGCCAACCAGCGCCTGGTGGGCGGCGAACCGATAGCCAACAAGCAGGGCATACAGTTCAAGCTCGCCGACATGAAGCTGCGCCTGGAAGCCGCCTGGGCGCTGACCATGCAGGCCCTGGCACTGCGCCAGCAGGGGCAGCCGTTCACCCAGCAGTCGGCCATGGCCAAGCTGTTCGCCTCGGAGATGGTGGGCTTCGTGACCGACGAGGCGCTGCAGATCCATGGCGGCTACGGCTATACCCGGGAAATGCCGCTTGAGCGCTATGTGCGCGATGCCCGCATTCTGCGCATCTACGAAGGCTCTTCCGAGATTCAGCGCACCATCATTGCACGCTCCGTATTGAACGCTTAGAAGGCGCAGCGGCACCCGGCCGGATTTGCTGGTGTAATCCACTCCATGGACAAACACTCTTCCATGTCGCTGCACGGGAAAATTCTCACCGAGATTGAACAGAACATTCTCAGTGGCCGCTGGCCGCCCGGCTATCGCATCCCGTCGGAGATGGAGCTGACCGTCCATTACCAATGCTCGCGCATGACGGTGAGCAAGGTGCTCAACAAGCTGGCAGAAGCCGGTCTGCTGGTGCGCAAGCGCAAGGCGGGAAGCTTTGTGACGCGCCCGCAAACCAGCTCTGCCGTGCTGGAGATTCCCGATCTGCGCCAGGTGGTGCTGGGCATGGGCCAGGAGTATTCGAGCAGGCTGCTCGGGCGCACGCAAAGGCGCAGCACGCGCGAGGACATGGAGGCCATGCGCATGACCCGGTCGGCCTCGATCGTCCATGTGCTGTGCCTGCACATGGCGGGATCGCGTCCGTTCTGCATAGAAGACCGCCTGATCAATCTCGAATCCGTGCCGGACGCCGAGCACGAGCCGTTCACCGAGCACAGTCCCAGTTCCTGGATGGTCAACCACGTGCCCTGGAGCTCGGCCGAACACCGCATTCGTGCCGAAGCGGCCAGCGAGGAAACCGCCGGCCTGCTGGAGATCAAGCCCGGCTTTCCCTGTCTGGTGATCGACCGCCGTACCTGGACCGGGCAGCTGCCCATCACCTTTGTGCGCCTGACCTATCCCGCCGATCTCTACGAGCTGGATGCGCATTTTTCGCCCTCCACCATAGGGCAGGCTGGCTGATTGCGCATAACCCGGCCTGGGCAGCGCGCCGGGTCGCGGCGCACAATAGGGCCAGTTCTGATGCTTGCACCAGAGGCCAAATCGGCCTCTTCCCCATATCCAGCAAGCGCCTCCAGCTATCGATTCAAGAGTACCCGGTGTCTTCCGCGCAATCCATTCTGCAAGCCGTTTTTGGCTACGAGCAATTCCGTGGCCCCCAGCAGGCCATCGTCTCGCATGTCATCAACGGCGGCGATGCGCTGGTGCTCATGCCCACGGGCGGCGGCAAATCGCTGTGCTACCAGGTTCCGGCCATTGCGCGCCAGCAGCTCGGCCACGGCGTGACGATCGTGGTCTCGCCGCTGATCGCGCTCATGCACGACCAGGTCGGTGCGCTGCATGAGGCCGGCATCAGCGCCGCCTATCTGAACTCCACCCTGAGCTACGACGAGACGCAGGAGGTGGAGCTGCGCCTGCAAAGCGGCGACATCACCCTGCTCTATGCCGCTCCCGAGCGGCTGAACACGCCACGCTTTCTGGGTCTGCTCGACGATCTGCATGCCCAGGGCAAGCTGTCGCTGTTCGCCATCGACGAAGCGCATTGCGTGAGCCAGTGGGGGCACGACTTCCGCCCCGAATACCGCGCGCTGAGTGTGCTGCACCAGCGCTATGCCGATGTGCCGCGCATCGCGCTGACGGCCACGGCCGATGCGCTGACGCGCGCCGACATCATCGAGCGCCTGCAGCTGGAAGCGGCCCAGCATTTCATCAGCAGTTTTGACCGCCCGAACATCCGCTACAAGATCGCCGAGAAAAAAGACGTCAGCAACCAGCTGCTGCGCTTTATCGAGCGCGAGCATGAGGGCGAGGCCGGCGTGGTCTATTGCCAGTCGCGCAAGCGTGTCGAGGAGCTGGCCCAGACCCTGGTGCAAAACGGCATCAATGCCCTGCCTTACCACGCCGGCCTGCCCCAGGAAATGCGCCAGAACCATCAGGACCGTTTTCTGCGCGAAGAAGGCGTGGTGATGTGCGCCACGATTGCCTTCGGCATGGGCATCAACAAGCCCGATGTGCGCTTTGTGGCCCATGTGGACATGCCCAAGAACATCGAGGGCTACTACCAGGAAACCGGCCGTGCGGGCCGCGACGGCCTGCCCGCCGATGCCTGGATGGCCTACGGTCTCAGCGACGTGGTCAACCAGCGCCGCATGATCGACGAAAGCCCGGCCGAGGAACAGTTCAAGCAGGTGATGCGCGGCAAGCTCGATGCCCTGCTCGGTCTGGCCGAGGCCACCGACTGCCGCCGCGTACGCCTGCTGGCCTATTTTGGCGAGCAATATGGACAGGAGCCGAGCCTGGATGGCAAGCCACTGCAGGCCGTTGCCCGCACCCATTGCGGCAACTGCGACAACTGCCTGGAGCCGCCGGCGCTATGGGATGGCACGGATGCGGCACGCAAGCTGCTGTCCACCATCTTCCGCGTGCACGAGGCCAGCGGCCTGACCTATGGTGCGGGCCACATCATGGACGTGCTGCGCGGCAAGGAGACGGACAAGGTCACGCAGTACGGGCATGACAAGGTATCCACCTTCGGCATCGGCAAGGAGTATTCGGAGCCGCAGCTGCGCGCCGTGATGCGCCAGTTGCTGGCCACGGGTGCCCTGGGCCTGCACAAGGTGGTGAGCGAGAACAGCGGCCATGTGTTTGACACCCTGTGTCTGGCCGCGGGCTCACGTGCCGTGCTCAAGGGCGAGATACAGGTGCAGCTGCGCGAGGCCGTAGCCGCATCGCGCAGCAAGAAGCAGGGCAAGAAATCGGCCTCCAATGCAGCTGCGGTCAATCTGGGTCCCGACGCACAGGTTCGCTTCATCAATCTCAAGGCCTGGCGCGCCGAAGTCGCCAAGTCTCACAATCTGCCGGCCTATGTGATCTTCCACGACGCCACGCTGGCATCGATTGCCGAACTCAACCCCCAGAGCCTGCAGGAGCTGCAGGGAGTCAGCGGCATGGGCACCAAGAAGCTCGATGCCTATGGCGCCGAGGTGCTGCGCGTGGTGGCACTGGGCTGATCGGCCCGGATTCGGCAGCGGTCTGGACGCCGCCTCGACGAGCGGCAGCGAGCCGCGCCCCGTACTTTGAACAGGGCCGGGCAAGCTGCTGCAGGCAGCTGCGCGCGCCCGGACATCTGTCGCCGCCATTTGCGGCGCTGAAAATTGGCCGACGCAGAGCTCTCCACAATTCCCACACAAATGCTCGACAGCCCGGAAATATTGCAAACGCACACTGCTGCCGCATACCGTTGACCGAATCCATTTTTGCGGAGCACTTTCTGCTGTGATCAATACTGCCCAATTGCTGGCTGACGAAGCCAAATACTGCTCGTTTGGCGACACCGTCCACTACGTCAATCCTCCGAAGATTTTCACGGGCTGCGAAGGCAGCTATATGTACGACGATGCAGGCACGTCCTACCTCGATCTGCAGATGTGGTATTCGGCCGTCAACTTCGGCTACAAGAACAAGCGTCTTGAGGCCAAGATGATCGAGCAGCTGCAGGAGCTGCCCCAGGTGGCCAGCCAGTATCTGCACCCCACCAAGATCGAACTGGCCAAGTTCATTGCCGAAGACGCCAAGCGCAAATGGGGCCACGACGGCCGCGTGCACTTCAACGTGGGCGGCGCGCAAGCCATCGAGGACTCGCTGAAGGTCGTGCGCAACGCCAGCGGCGGCAAGAGCCTGATGTTCGCGTTCGAAGGCGGCTACCACGGCCGTACGCTGGGCGCGTCCTCGATCACCTCCAGCTACCGCTACCGCCGCCGTTTCGGCCACTTCAGCGACCGCGCGCAGTTCATCCCCTTCCCCTACCCCTTCCGCCGTCCCAAGGGCATGACGTCCGAGGAGTATGCGGACCAGATCGTGCGCGAATTCGCACGCAAGTTCGAAAACGAATACCACGCGGTCTGGGACCCCAAGACCAACCAGTGCGAATACGCGGCCTTCTACGTGGAACCCATTCAGGGCACGGGCGGCTACGTGGTTCCTCCTCCCAACTTCTTCAAGGGTCTGAAGAAGGTGCTGGACGATCACGGCGTGCTGATGGTGGTCGACGAAATCCAGATGGGCTTCTGGCGTACCGGCACGCTGTGGTCGGTGGAAAACTTCGGCATCAAGCCCGATGTACTGGTGTTTGCCAAGGCACTGACCAATGGTCTGAATGCGCTGTCCGGCCTGTGGGCACGCGAAGAGCTGATCAACCCCACGGTGTTCCCGCCCGGATCCACCCATTCCACCTTTGCCTCCAACCCGCTGGGTACGGCCCTGGGCCTGGAAGTCATGAAGATGACCCACGAGATGGACTTCGGCCGTCAGGTGCGCGAATCGGGTGCCTACTTCCTCGAAGGCCTCAAGGAGCTGCAAAAGCGCCACAAGGAAATCGGCGATGTGGACGGCCTGGGCCTGGCGCTGCGCGCCGAAATCTGCACCGAGGACGGCTTCACGCCCAACAAGGCGCTGCTGGACAAGATGGTGGACATCGGCCTCGAAGGCGGCCTGGAATACCAGGGCCAGAAGCGCGGCCTGGTGCTGGACGTGGGCGGCTACTACAAGAACGTGATCACCTTCGCGCCTTCGCTGATGATTTCGCGCAGCGAGATCGACGAAGCCATGGTGCTGCTGGATCAGTTGCTGAGCAAGGCTAAAAAAGCGTAACCGCCCTGAGCGGCTTTGCCTAGGCGGCCCCGCCGCTTCCCCCTCTGTCTTCGGGAGGGGGACGACAGCCTCGCTGTGCGGCGGCGGAGGCCGCCCAGGTCTTGCTCGCTGTCTCTTGCTTGGGTTGTGCCAGTTTTCTGCGCTGCAGACACACTCAGGCGCCATCACAACCGACTACAAAAAGGCGAAATGGCGACGGAAAATTTCCGCAACCAGCTCGAACCCAGTGGCTTGCTGCAGCAGTTCACCAACCATCCTCCAGAAGGCTTTGCCTTGCTGAAGGAATGGCCGGCGCCAGCATTCACCGCCCCCTTCGATTTGCTGACCACAGCCGATGACGCGCTCAAGGCGCGTCTTCTGTCGTTGCCGGGCGGGCGCTGTCTGAGCTCCAGGCTCAGGCTGAAGACGGACTTCATCGGCAGCACGGTCAGCGAGTATGCGCCCCTGCCCCAGGGCGTGGATGCGGCCACGCTGGCGCGGCAGCTGCGCGCCGTGGCGGGCCGGACCATGCTCACCATCATCAAGGATTTGCCCCAGGCATCGCCCTTGCTAAGCGAGGAAGACAACTGCTTTGCGCAGGAGTTGTCTTCCTCGCTTTCGGAGCAAGGGTTCATTGCCCTCGAAGGCCAGGCCCTGGCCTATGTGCCCATCAGCTTTGCCAGTGCGGACGAGTATCTGGCCGGCCTGTCCAAAAACCGCCGCAGCAGCCTCAGGCGCAAGCTCAAAAGCCGCGCACAGCTCTCCGTACAGCGTATCCCTACCGGCGCAGCCTTTGCCGCTGATGCCCAGGTGGATGCCTACTATGCGCTGTTTGATGCGGTGTACGCGCAAAGCGACATTCACTTCGACAAACTCACGCGCAGCTTCTTTGCCGACTTGCTGCGCGATGCGGACAATGGCGGCATGGTGTTCGAGTATCGCGACGCGCAAAGCGATGCGCTGCTGGGCTGGAATCTGTGCTTCGAGCACGACGGCAGGTTGATCGACAAATACATAGGCCTGTCCTACCCCGCAGCGCGCGAAGCGAATCTCTATTTCGTGAGCTGGATGGTCAATCTTGAATACGCACTGGAGCGGGGCCTGTCCCACTATGTAGCGGGCTGGACCGACCCGGAAGTCAAGGCTCAGCTCGGCGCCAGCTTCACCATGACGCAGCATCTGGTCTTCATCCGCAATCCCGTGCTGCGCGCCTTGGGCCGGCGCTTCTCCGGTCTGTTTGAAAGCGATCGCCAGTGGAGTGACAAGGCATGATGCAACAAACACCTGTGGTGCTGGATGTCGATGAATCGGTAGGCCCGCTGCTCCAGGAGAAGCGGCTTGCGCTCGCCCAATGGCAGGAGCTGGTGCGCTTTGGCTGCGGCCTGCGCAGCTTCAGGCGCTTCACCCAGGCCATGCAGGAGCAGTTGCCCGCGCAGCACGGTACCGTGCTCATGGGCAGCGGCGACTTTCACCATCTGAGCTGGCCGCTGATCGAGCGCTGCATTGCCCAGAAGGGCTTCAGCGCCAAGCATCCGCTGCGCGTGGTGGTGCTGGACAACCACCCGGACAATATGCGCTTTCCCTGGGGTGTGCACTGCGGCTCCTGGGTGCGACGCGTGGCCATGCACCCGGCCGTGTCGCAGGTCCATGTGGCAGGCATTACCTCGCAGGACATAGGCTCGGCCCACGCCTGGGAGAACTATCTGCGGCCGCTGCGCGCCGGCAAGCTCACCTACTGGAGCTGCGGCGTGGACACCGGCTGGGCCAAGCGCCTGGGCGCGGGCAAGGCGTTTCGCAGCTTTGCCAATATCTCGGAGCTGGTACAGGCGCTGTCCAGCCATCTGCATGACTGGCCGCAGGACACGTATCTGAGCATAGACAAGGATGTGTTCGCCGCCGAAGTCGTGCGCACCAACTGGGACCAGGGCCGGATGCTGGAAGAGCAGGCCGTGCAGCTGATCGATGCGCTGCGCGGACAGATCGCGGGCAGTGACATCACGGGCGACGTGTCGTCATGGCACTATGGCACCTGGTGGAAGCGACTGATGAGCGCGGGCGACGGCCAGGACACACAGATTGACGCTGCTACGCTGGCCGGCTGGCAGGCCGGGCAGCATGCATTGAACCAGCGGCTGATACAGCGCATAGCGCTCAGCAGCACGAGTTAGAGCGATTTCACAGGCCACTTTTCAACACTTCGCTTCAAGGAGCTGACATGCTGGATCGGTTGACCGAAAAATTGCTGCAACAGGCATTTGCACCTCTGGTCACCACGGGACGGCTCGAAGTCATCACTCCTTCAGGAAAGGCGCTGATCTTCGGCGACGGCGGCCAGCCTCAGGCGCGCCTGCGCTTTGCCGACAGACGTGCCGTCCTTGCGCTGCTGCGCGACCCCGACCTCAACTTTGGCGAGCTGTTCATGCAGCAGCGCCTGCTGGTCGAGCAAGGCACGGTCTATGACGTACTGGAGCTGGTGCTGCGCGGCGCCAGGCAGGTGCCCGTCAGCGCCACGGTACGCTTGCTCGATGCCTGGCGCATGAAGCTGCGGCCCTTGCTGCAGAACAATCTGCGCGGCAAATCGCGTGCCAACGTGGCGCATCACTACGATCTGGACGACCGGCTCTATCAGCTGTTTCTCGACAGCGAGCGCCAGTACTCCTGCGCCTATTTCGAGCAGGGCAACGAAGACCTTGAAACGGCACAGCTGGCCAAGAAGCGCCATATCGCCGCCAAGCTGCTAATCGAGCCGGGCCAGCGCGTGCTCGATATCGGCTGCGGCTGGGGCGGTCTCTCGCGCTATCTGGCCGAGGTGGGCGGTGCCGGCCATGTCACAGGCATCACGCTGTCCACGGAGCAACTGGCCGGCGCGCAGTCCAGGGCCTCGCAATCCATCCATGGCGAGCGGCTGGAGTACCGACTGGAAGACTACCGCGACATGACTCGCGAAACACATGGGCCGTTCGAGCGCATTGTCTCCGTCGGCATGTTCGAGCATGTGGGCACGAGATTCCATGACGCCTTCTTCCGCAAATGCCATGAGCTGCTCAGCGAGGACGGCGTGATGCTGCTGCACTTCATCGGCAACAGCGATGTGCCCGACTTCAACAATCCCTGGATTGAGCGCTACATCTTTCCCGGAGGCCATATTCCGTCGATGTCGGAGTTCACGCCAGCCATAGAGCGCGCGGGGCTGGTGATCTGCGATATCGAGGTGCTACGCCTGCACTATGCCCAGACCCTGCGCCTGTGGCGCGAGCGTTTCATGGCACGCCGTGCCGAAGCCGCAGCCCTGTATGACGAGCGCTTCTGCCGCATGTGGGAGTTCTATCTGTCCATGTCGGAGACCGCGTTCCGCTATCAGGACATCGCCATCTTCCAGGTTCAGCTGGCGCGCAGACAGGATGCCGTACCGCTCACGCGCAGCTATATCGCCGAGCGTGAGACAGCACTGAAAGCCAGGGAATCCGGACAGAAATGCAGAGTCTCCGCGATGACAGATCCCACTGAAGCAAGGGCAAATATCGCTTGACTCCAATGATCTTGTCAGAAGAAAAGCTCATGAAAACCCGGGAATCTTCCAGCTCTCAACGGAAAAATCCTTGCGCACCAGCTTTTCATTGAGCAGGAAGCGTTTGGCCTCGGAGATCAAATGCAAGCCTTGCTCCGGATAGGCCTGAGCGGGCAGATTGCTCAATGCCACAGAGGCTTTGACCGCAGGCACCGGGAAACCGCTGGCCTCGGCATGAAACGCCAAATACGCTGCGCTGTCGCTACGAATCTCCCCCAGGGCAATGCTGCGTGCACGGCCCCAGGTAGCAGGAAATTGCGGCAACCTCGCAAGCAGTTTGGGAGAAATCACAATGACCGATGTGCCCAGCAGCGTCGGATATTGCGCAGCCTCTGCCAGAACCGGAAAGCCTTGCTGCGCCAGCAACGGCCCCATATTGATAGGTGCGGCAAACGCAGCTACATCCCCACGCTCCAGCGCCGGTGCACCGTCGCGCGGCAGCATATGCACCACCTTGACCCTGCCGCTCAAACCATGCTGCCTGAGCAGACCCAGCACAAAGCGGTGCATGTATGAGCCCAGAGCCACGCCAACGACTTTGCCCTTGAGCTCCTCCACCGTCTTGATGCCAGCCTTGGGGGTCAGCAGCCAGGTGTTCATGCCCACGCAATCAAAACCCAGCAACTTACCTTGAAAGCCTTGCGCATGAGCGACCACTGCGGGTGTGTCGCCATAGATGCCGATGTCCAGATGGTCGGCAATGAATGCTTCGTTCAAGTCCGGTCCATTGGGAAACACACGGGTCACGACCTGGGAGAAGCCCAACGTGCTCAGCTCCCGCTGCAAGATACCCTGCTGCAGCGCCCAGCCCGTGGCATAAGCAGGCTTCTTTCCAGGACCGATATAGCCGATACGCAAGGTCTGCACCGCGCTTTGAGACTGCGCTTCACCCAGCATGGGAATGCTTGCCGCCAAAGCGCCAAGCAGCCATTGACGACGATTGAAAGCGGCACAAGAGCCTGCTTCCGACAAACGGATTTCATGTTCTGACATGGATGACAAAATTTCTAATGCGCACGCGCCAGCAGCTCGTAGCTAGCATCCAGTGCCGCGGTAGATTGGCGACCTTTGCCCCAACCAACGGAGGCGCGATAGCTGCCCAGCAAAGCTTGCGTGGCAGGCGCGAGCTCATCAACATGGGCTGCAGCATCTGCCACCGGGGCAACATACAAGGCGTCCTCAGGGCAATACAGCTCGCACATAAAGCAAGTCTGGCAATCGCTTTGCCGGGCAATGCGCGGAGCCTGCCCTTTGACCATGTCGAACACATTGGTAGGACAGGCATGGACGCAGATATTGCAGCCGGTGCAACGCTCTGAACTGATGATTTCGATCATGCGAGCACTCCTTCGGAAGACGGCACTTCTTTGACCCGCTGACGACGCACCCAGACTTCATCAAGGCCGCCAGAAATCAATCGATGTCTCTGGCCAGGGTCCAATTCTTGATGATCGCGACGGCGATGCATGCCCCGGGTTTCGGTACGCTGCAAGGCACTCCGGTACATCCATCGCGAGGTAGCCAGCATGGCTGTTGCCTCCCTCAGGCGCAGGCGCTCTTCGATGGACTGGAACTGCACACCAGTACGCAGGCGCAGCCACAAGGCATCAAGGTTCTGCAGAGACTGCTGCAACTCATCGGATTGGCGATTCCAGTTGCGCTCGTACGGGAAGACTTCGGCCTGTACCGCTTGAATCAGCTGACTGCTGTCCAGCCGAGCTTGACCCTGCTCCTCAAGACCTGGACTGCCAGCGCGGTAAAGCTGCCGTGTTTTCATCGGGTTATGCAAGGCAAAGCGCGCAGCGCCGGCACCAGCCCAGAATCCCGAAGAGAGCGCCCAGGCTGCGTTATGACTTCCGCCTCCGGTAAAGCCACCACAGATCAGCTCGCGCGTTGCTGCATCGCCTGCAGCGTACAGCCCGGCCACGGAGGTTGCACAGTCGGCATCCACCACATTCAGACCGCCAGTGCCACGCACCGTTCCTTCCAGCCGCAAGCTGACCGGGAACATTTCATGAAAAGGGTTGATGCCTTTGCGGTCAAACGAGACAAAGAAGTTGGGCTGTGCCGTGCGCATCCATGCCTGAATGCTCGCATCGGCTTTGTCCAAGCGCGCAAAAACAGGCTGTGTCTGCAACGTCTGCGCAATGATGCTGCGCCCGCGCGAAGACCCTGCACCATCGATCAGCGAGCCGTCTGCATAGTAAAAACTGGCCCAGTTGTAGAACAGTGACTTGGTGACCGAAGAGAACGCTGGCCCCAGCCCATAGGCATTGGAGAATTCCATGCCCGAGAGCTGTGCCCCCACCTCGGCGGCCATCAGGTATCCATCACCGGTCAGCACATTGCAGCCCAGCGCGCGGCTAAGGAAAGCGCAGCCACCGGTGGCAATGATGGTTGCACTTGCACGCACGACCCAGGTATCTTCGGCTTGCCTGCGCACACCTGTTGCGCCGCATACCGTGCCAGCGTCATCCACGAGCAATTCCAGCGCCGGGCTATGGTCAAGAATACGTACGCCGGCAGCCTTGACCTGCTTGCGCATCAAACGCATATATTCAGGGCCCTGCAGGGAGTTGCGCCGCAGCTTGCCTTCCACATCGACAGGGAACGGGTAGCCCCATTCAGTCAACAGCTCGATGTTGTTCCAGGTCTGCTCCAGCACCCGATCCATCCATGCCTGCTCGGCCAGCATGCCACCCATGGTGTAACGACTGGCTTTGGCTTTCTCACGCAAATCCCCGGTATTGTCGACATGCCAAACGCCGCAGCCCGAAGGTGCAGTTGCGCCCGATGTTCCGCAATATCCCTTGTCGACCAGCAGCACGTTTGCCCCCTGGCTGGCTGCGCTGATGGCAGCCCATGCCCCTGCTGGTCCAGCGCCGATAACCAGAACATCCACGTCGTGCTGGCAAGCCCCCGCCGCGCTTGACAGCGCTTGCCTCGAGCGTTTTCCTACTCCCATTTTCACCACTCCTTGTGCCTTGATCTGCGGGGCAACAGGCCATGCAGTCCGTTCAAGTTCAGTGTAGAAACGAGCCGGCTAAAACAGAACGAATGGATTTCTATATCGTTATTGCAGACAGATTGCAGGCGTAGGCGTATCAGCGTGCTGCCAGCGTGTCCAGCAAATCCGCAAAGCGCTCGTCATCCAGCCATGGGCTATTGCTGATGGCGAGCAAGCGCTGTGCCCAGTCTCGCGCCTGGCTGACCGCGTCGTCGCGTGCAGCACCCAGCACATGGTCGTAGCGGCCATAGTCGGGCAGCACATGGACAAAGGGCAGAGACAGACCACAGCCACCGCCCCAATGCGCGCGCAGCACGGCATCCCTGGCCTGCTGGCTCGGCATGCGCAGCAGGATCACCGGCCACACGCCCTGCGCCCGGGGGGCGGCATCCTGCACCACTTCCAGCCCGCAAGCCTGCAACTGAGCGATGCGCAGGCCGGCCTGCCCGGATGCTTGCCGCTGAAACGCCTCCAGCCGCCGCAATGCCCTTGCCCCCACGCTCTGGCGCCAGCGTCCCAGACTGTGCTGTGGAATGAGATCGTCGAAGTCATCGCCTGCGGCCTCTACCCAGTCACCACGCGACAATGATTTCTCCAGCGGCTTGCCATAGGCCATGCGCAGACCCGAGGGCCGGTAGAGCATGGCGTAGCCCAGCAGCTCGATGCTTCGGCGCAGCTCCCACCACAGGCTGAACCGGGTGGCGGCGCCGGCTGCGCTCAGCGCAGCACGCATGGAAGGCTCGCGCGCCATCAGCACGCCACCTTCAAAGGTGCTCAACCCCTTGCCGACGGCCAGGCTGAAAAAGCCGATATCGCCTTTGAGGCCCACCGAAGCTTCGCCGCTGCGCGCTCCCAGCGCCTGGGCGGCATCCTCGATCACATAGGCGCCCACGGCGCGCGCGCATTGCAGGGCGGCGTCCACATCGGCCACACGCCCGCACAGATGCGTGGGCAGCACGGCCAGCGTCCGGTCGCTGCACAGGCGCTGCAGGCAGACAGGGTCCATGTCCAACGCGTCGGCGCGCAGATCGCACAGGCGCAGCTGCAGCCCGCACTGCGCAATCGCTAGCGCCACCAGCGGACAGGTATAGGCCGGTGCAACGACCTCGCTGCGCCCAGGACTGAGGGCCTGCAGGCTGCGCAGCGCCACCATCAGGGCCGAGGTCCCCGAGCATTCGAGCTGCACCGCCTCCACGCCCAGCCAGGCAGCCAGCTGTCCTGCCAGGCTGCCCGCACCCGAAGGCCAGAGGTCGCCGAGCTGTAGTGGCAGGCCGGCCGTTGGCGGCACCGTGGGCTGGCGCATGTCAGGCGACCTGCTCGGCCTCTGGCTTCTCGCTCACCGCCAGGCACATGATGCCGGCCACGATGAACAGACAGCCAATGATCTGCGGCCAGCCAATGGGCTCGTTGAACAGCCAGTACGAGAGCGCCAGCACCGAGATGATCTCCAGATGCGAGGCAGCGAATGCCGGGCCGATGGGAGCGTGCTTGAGCAGGCTCATCCAGGTGAAAAAGGCACCGATGTAGCCAACGAATGCACCGTAGATCCAGGGCTGGCTGAACACGCGCAGCAGCCAGCCGGTGGAGAACTCCAGCGGCAGTGCGGAATCACCGGCCTGCTTGAAGCTGAGCTGCGCCAGCGTGTCAAAGGCCATGAGTACCAGAAAGCCGACAATGTAAAAACGCTTCATAGCCGACGGCCCTCAGTGCAATCCAACGATGGCCACGCCTACGGACACCAGCACGATGCCGGCCACGCGCATGGGCGCGAGCTTTTCGCGAAACAGCACCCGCCCCAGAATCATGATGGCGACGATGTTGATCGAGCCCAGCAGCACCCCGTCCGACAGCGGCACCAGCGACAGAAACGCCAGCCAGACCAGAAACTCCGCCACATAGCAGGCAATGCCCACCCACAGCCAGGGCCTGGCCAGCATGAAGCGCCAGCGCTCCGTGCCATTGCGATGCCCCGGCTCGCTGGCCGCGGCCTTGAAGGCCAGCTGCCCCCCGCTGTCCACCAGCACATTGAGTATCCACAGCGTCACCACCAGGGGCGAGAGATCACTACCCATTCGCACCCCTGGCAGGCGCCGCCGAGCTGGCGATGCGCGCGATGAACTCGTTGAGCTTGGCAATCACTGTGCGGCGCTCGCGGTCGATGGTGATCATGTGATAGCAATTGTCCAGCAGCACCAGGTCGACATGGGCGTTGACCGCGCCACGTTGGATATCGTGGGCATTGCTGACCGAGGAAATATCGTCTTCCCGGGCATGAATGACCAGACAGGGCGAGCGCAGCTGCGCCAGTCCGGCCTGCACATTCGCGGACAGGGCGCGCAGCTCGATGACGCTCCACCAGGGATTGCCAGGCAGGCCTGCGGCAGAGCTGTCGCCGCTGTTCATCTGCTCGACCACGCGCGCGCGCAAGGCCTCGTCCTTGATGCCGTAGGGTGGGGCCTCCATGAAGACACTGTTGCGGCCAATGCCCAGCAGGCGAAAAAGCGGCAGCAGGAACGCCAGCTTGGTATAGGCCGGAATGCTCCAGCCGTCATAGCGGAAGGTGGTGGACAGCGCGCAGACGCCCGCCACCTTGTCGGGATGGCGCTCGGCCACGGCCAGCGACAGCAGCGCCCCCATGGACAGACCGCCAACCACCATATGGTCCACATGCTGCAAGAAGCGCTGCAGACCCGACTCCACACTTGCCAGCCAGTCCGTCCAGCGGGCAGCCACCAAGTCCTCCATGCTGCCGCAATGTCCTGCCAGCTGCACCCCGTAGACCGTGAAACCCTGCTTGTTCAGACCTTTTGCGAGCAGGCGCATCTCGGCCGGCGTGCCGGTCAGGCCATGGATCAGCAGCACGCCCGTGCGGGCATTGCTGCCTTCGCCGGGCATGACGAATTCATGCGGCGTCACACATAGCTGCTGCAAATCCGGCTGCTGCAGCAACCCAAATCCATCAGAGGCATTCATGCAGTCTGCTCCATGCCGAAGATGACTTGCTCCAGCAACTGGGTGGCCTGCGCAAAATGCTCGAAGCGCGCATGGGCAATCCCCTGGCTCTCGCAATAGTCGATGAGCTTGTACTTGGCCAGCACGAAATCCGCCTTGCCGGAAACGCAGAAGTCCGACGTGCTGTCGCCGATATAGAGCACCCGCCCGTGCACGGCCTGCTGCTCGGCCAGACGTTCGCACTTGCAGTTGCCGCTGGCCCGTGTGCAGCGATTGCTGGCCCAGGGCGAATCCAGTCGCCAGCTGCGCTCGCCCGTCTGAACCAGATGGTTGGCGATGACTTCCAGATCCCCGAGGCCATGGCGTGCGAGCACATGGCGAATCGCATAGTCAATGCCGTCGCTGACGACCTGCACCTTGATGCCATGCAGCCTGGCCTCGGCCACGAAGCCGGCAAAGTGCTCATCGATCTCGATGCTGTCCAGATGGTTCTGCAGTTCAGCCTCGCTCATGTCCAGCAGAGCCACCTGCCCCTTCATGCATTCGCGCGAGCCGATCTCGCCACGCTCCCAGGCGTCCTCCAGCTCCTGCCAGCCCGGCCTGCCAAAGCGGTTGAGCAGGGTATCGGTCACGTCCAGCAGGCTGATGGTGCCGTCGAAATCGCTTTGCACCATCCAGCCGGCCGAAGCTGTCCCTGCCGGCGACGGGCAAATCTGAATGCGCTTATTCATGGAAACTGACCCTCACGTTCTGACCGACCTTGACATTGGCCGGCGGCTGGTCAAATGCCAGCACGCATTCCACAACTCTTACCGGGCCGCGCTGTGCATCGTCCTGCAGCCTGGCCGTGCCGTAGACGGGGCTGATTCGCAGCACGGTCGCAGCGGGAAACTCCTGGCGGGCAGCGCTGCCGTCTGCGTCCACCGTCACCAGGGCCTTCATGCCTTCGCGAATCGCCGTCACAAAGCTTTCGTTGACTTCGGCACGCACGATAAAGGGGCGCTTGGGCAGCAGCACCGCCACCGGACTGCCGCTTTGCAGCATGCTGCCGCCCTGTGCCTGCAGACGCACCACGACTGCGGCCTCGGGCGCACGCAGCTCGTGGCGCTGCAGCAGAGCCCTCAACTGCTCCGCCTTGCGCTTGGCGACCGTGACTTCTGCAGCCGCAATATCCACTTCGGACTGTGCATCACGCAGGGCCTGCACGGCTTCGTCCACGCTCTGCAGATCCGCTGCCCCCTGTTTGGCAGCAGCCTGCCAGCGCGTCAGCGTGGACTTGAGCGCGGGCAGGCGATCCTGGCGCGTCTTGAGTTTGGTCTGTGCCAGCTGCAGCTCGGACTCCGCCACCGCCAGATCGGCGCGCGCGGCATCGTCCGCGAGACGCAGCACCGGCTGGCCTTTCTGTACGCTCTGGCCTTCCTTGACCAGCAATTGCTGCACCACCCCCGATGCGGCCGAGGAGAGGTCGAGCAGACCACCTTCTACGTCGATCTTGCCCCGCGCAACGGCTACCTGGCTTTGAGGCTTGATCTGGGCTGCAGCCGGCGTGATCACGGAGGCAGCATCCTGAGACGGAGAGCACCCGCCCAGCATCAGCACGGCCGCCGCCAGCAGCGGCGCGCCCGACACAATGCTGAGACGAAATGGGCTTGGGTTCATGTTTATTCCTTGATGGGGCTGTTCTGGCGCCAGTCGCTGCGAATGGCGCCGTCTTCCATGCCCAGCACACGATCGGCGTGGCGCACCAGACGCGGGTCATGGCTGACGCAGAGCACCGTGGTGCCGTGCGTGCGCGCCGCACGGTGCAGCAAGTCAATGACGCGCTGGCCGCTCTCGGCATCCAGCGCACTGGTGGGCTCGTCGGCAAACAGCAGGCGGGGCTGCTTGGCCATGGCACGTGCGATGGCCACACGCTGCTTCTCGCCGCCCGACAGCTGGGCCGGGCGCATATGACTGCGGTGCGAGAGCCCCACTTCGTCGAGCGCCTCCCTGGCACGGCGCAATGTCTCGGCGTTTCTGAGCCCCATATAGCCAAGCGGCAACTGCACCTGCTCCAGTGCCGTCAAGGCCGGAAACAGATTGAAGCCCTGGAAGACGAAGCCCGTATGGCGCAGACGAAATTTCTCCAGCGCCGCCGTGCCGAGCTTGGCCAGGTCCTCGCCCAGTGCGATCGCGTGACCGGCATCGGGCTTTTGCAGTCCCGACATCAGCGACAGCAGCGTGCTTTTGCCGCAGCCCGAAGGGCCGGAGATCAGGCTCAGCTCCCCCGCATAGAGGCTGACGGACAGCCCTTGCAGCACATGCACCTGGACGATGCCCGAGACAAAGGATTTGTCGAGACGCACGGCCTCGAGGCTGGGCGCTGCATCCTTGGCTGCAGCAGGCGTTTTGATGCGTTCCATCATGGTCTCGGCTTGCATGTTTCAGGCCTTAACGCAACAGGGTTGCCGGGTCGGCACGCAGCAGGCTGCGCATGGCGCCCAGACCCGACAGCAGCGACAGCACGGCCACCAGAAAGCCACAAGCGAGTACCGCTGACAGGTTGAGGGCAACAGGGACGCGGTAGCTGGATGCAATGCTGAGCAGCACCGCGCTGGCCAGTGCCGCCAGCACAAAGCCCAGGCCGCCAATCCAGCAGGCCTGCTCGACCACCACGCGGCCCAGTGCCGCTCGGCTCACGCCCAGAGCATTGAGCACCGCATACTCGCGGGCGGACCCTGCCACCACCGCCTTGAGCGACTGGCTGGTCACGATGGCGCCCACCAGGCAGACGATGACGGCCATGAAGAGCACGCCGGCACCGGCTCCGGTATCGAGCATCCAGTAACGCTGAGAGCGGCGCGCAAAGGCATCGGCCGTCCAGACCTCGTACGGGCCGAAGCTGCTGCTGGACTGGCTCAATCTCGCCTGGGCCTCGCCTGCCTTGGCAGCTTGCTTCAGGCGTGCCACGAAATAGGTGCTGCCATGCTCGGCACTGGTTTCTGCAATTTCGCGGGCCGAGCTGAGCGAGGAGATCACGTTGACGCCACCCAGGCCGCGCAAGCCGTCTACGGCAGCCACGATCTTGACCGCATGGTTGTTGATCCAGGCCGTGCTGCCTTCCTGCGCGCCCAGAGTCCCCAGGTCCGCCCTGTCAACAATCACGGCACCGGGCTCGCGCAGCAGCTGCCGCTGCCAGGATGTGAGCACCTTGGTGAACATCATGGAGTTGTCCGCAGTGCTGACGCCCGAGAGATAGACCGAGACTCCGCCTCCGGTCGCGCCCTGGGCACCGGCGCGCGCGCGCCAGTCGCCATCGACCCAGACATAGGATTCCACGGCCGCCACATCGGGGTCCATGCGCAGGCGCATCTCCACATCGCTGCCGATATTGCGCCCGAAGTTCACGCTTTGCGTGCCCGGATAGCCCACCCAGAGATCGGCCGAAGAGGCCGTCACGTAGATCGCGGCAGAGCCGAAGATGCCCAGCACCAAGGCGGCCTGCATGGCCAGCAGAACGCCCGAAAAGCCCACGGCGAACACCGAAGGGACAAAGCGTCTCCACTCATGGATCAGCGTCTTGCGCGCCAGGGCAATCATGGCTGAGCCTCTGTGGTCCGGGTAACAAGCGCGGCATCGACAGGCGCAGCACCCACTGCCTTGTAGAGAGCCACATAGGCCAGCGCCTCGGCAGCCCTGGCGGTTGCCAGCTCGCTCTGGTTTTGCAGGCTGGCGCGGGCGCTATCGATGCCCGCAAGCTCGCTGGACAGGCCCAGTTGCTGGCGCACTGCCTGAGCCTTCTCGCGCCCGGCATGAATCTGCTGCTGGGACTGCAGCTGCTGCTGCCTTTGCTGCTGGGCGGCAACCGCTGCCAGGGCAGTTTCGGACTCGGCAATGCCATTGAGCACGGCCTGGCGGTATGCCTTGATGCTGGCCTGCAGCGCCAGCTCCTTGCCGTCCGCCACAGCACGGCGGCGACCCCAGTCAAAGAGCGGAATGTCGATCTGCGGACCGACCATGGGAATGGAGTCCGAGGTCGTGCGGTGATTGCGCGTCAGGTTGTATGCATACAGCAGGGACCCCGTCAGGGTCAACCGCGGATAGAGCGCCGCGCGCGACACGCCGACCTCGGCCGCAGCCTGCTCCACCGCAGCCTCGGCACTTTGAATATCGGGGCGGTTGCGCAGCAGGTCTGCCGGCAATACGGCAAGCGCCTGCATTGCGGGCAATGCGGCATCCGTCCTGGGCTGCAGCCACTGCGGCTCGGCACGCTCACGTCCCAACAGGGCAGCCAGCGCATGGGCACCACGCGCCTGGGCTTCGTTCAGGGTGAACAGCTGAGACTCTGCGGTGCGCAGCTGCAGCTGTTGCTGCTCCAGAGACTGGGCATCTGTCAGTCTCTGCTCATGCCGAATCTGCAAGAGCTGCAGCTGTCGCTGCGCCTGCTGCAATTGCCTCTCGACCAGGCTGCGCTGCACCTGGGCCAGCCGGATATCGAGATAACGGTGCACCACTTCGGCCACCAACGCCACCCGCGCTGCATGCAGCTGGGCTTGCGCATCCAGCACGCCGGCCGTGCCTGCACGGCGCGCCGCTTCGGAGTCACCAAACAGGCCAAGATCCCAGCTCACATCAATGCTGGCATGAAAGTAGGTGTCAACTGCCGCGATATCCTGCAGGGTCCGCGCTCCGGTGCTGACTATGGGGCGGAAAGCCGCATCGGCCGTACCCGCCAGCAAGCGCTGCTGACGCAGACGCAGCACGGCCTGAGCCACATCAAGGTTCTGGGCCAGCGCCTCGTCCACCAGCACATTGAGAGCAGGGTCATTCCAGGCGCGCCACCAGTGGGCCAATGCCGCAGGGTCCGACTTTTGAGCCGACTCCTGCTGCTGCCACTGAGGTGGCGTGGTCCGGTCCAGCTTGACTGCCTCGGGCGCAGCACAGCCTGCCAGCAACGACAAGGCACACAGACACAGACTGCCCATGCGAAGACGCGAGACGTGGGAAGGAAATATCACAGCGCAGTTGGCTCAAGCTATAGGTGTCACCCGGGAAGCTGCAGAAAGCAGAAACAGCTTTCCATCCTCGCCATTGAACGGCAGCAAGCTTTCGCCAGATTGCAGGGTTTATGTAGGAATTATGGAGAGCCGTAGCCATTCGGCTATTGCAGCGGCAACGCACATAATGTGCAGATAACAAGTTTCAGGGAGTCCAGCAGATGCATGACTTTGCTGCACACAAAACCATGACTACTTTTGCTCAACCTGCTTCCACGCCCATGGTGCTTGTAGTCGAAGACGAACCCGGAATTGCCGGCGTTCTCAGCGCCTATCTGGAGCGCGACGGCCTGCGCATTCGCATGGCGCAAGACGGCGAGGAAGCCCTGCAGAGCTTTCGCCAGCTGCGCCCGGACCTAGTGCTGCTAGACATTCATCTGCCCAAGGTCGATGGAGTGGATGTGCTGCGCATGATTCGCAATGACAGCGATGTCCCCGTCATCATGGTGACGGCCCTGGCAGACGATGTGGACAAGCTGCTGGCACTGCGCCTGGGGGCGGACGACTATGTGGTCAAGCCTTTCAACCCTCCCGAGGTGGTGGCCCGGGTGCGTGCCGTGCTGCGCCGTACCCAGGCCAAGCCTGCGCCGGTGGCCGCTCCCATTCGCGTCGGCCCCATAGAGATCGACGTGGAAGCCCATAGTGCAGCCGTCTATGACGATGCGGGCCAGGCCGTGCCTCTGGCGCTGACGCTCACGGAGTTCCGTCTGCTGGCCTGCCTGGCGGCCCAGCCACGCCGCTGCTTTTCACGTGCCTACCTGATTGAGAACTGCCTGCCGGAAAGCGATGCGCTGGAGCGGGTGATCGACTCCCACCTATCCAAACTGCGCCGCAAGCTGCAACTGGCCGGCCAGGACGGGCTGATCGAGACCGTGCGCGGTATTGGCTATCGTCTATGGCCCTGGGACTGAACCGCATCTGGGTCCGCTTTGGTCTGTGGATCACGGCCGCTGTGCTGCTGGCCATTGCCTCTCTGGCCATTGGCGTGCTGGCGTTTTCCGAGCTGCAGTACCGCGAGTTCTACCGCCACCTGCCAAGCCCCGTCAAAACCGAGCTGGAGGCGCTGAAGTCCCAGGATCTGGAAGACAGCCCCAGAGCCCTGCAGATCTACTCCGAGTACTGGGAAGGCGACCGCCTGTTTGGCGAGAAATGGTCGCTGGTCATCGGCCTGGCTGTCAGCCTGCCTTTCGGCATGGCCGTGGGCTTCTGGATTTCGCGACGCATCACCAGTCCGCTGGCCTCCATGGTGGAAGTGGCTGCGCGCGTGGAGCGTGGCGATCTGGCCTCCAGAGCCGTCAAGGGCAATGCCCATGGCGAGATGGCAGAAATGATCGATGCCTTCAACGGCATGGTTGATTCGCTGGAGACGCTGGAAGCAGAGCGTCTGGCCACGGCCGCCTCCATCTCCCACGAACTGCGCACCCCATTGACGGTGCTGCAGGCAAGACTGCATGCGATCTGCGACGGCGTCATCGACTCCAGCCAGGCCGAGATGAAGACGCTGCTGGCTCAGGTCGAGCATCTGGGACGACTGGTCGGCGATCTGCACACCCTTTCCATGGCCGACGCCGGACAGCTGTCTCTGCGCAAGGAACGCATAGACCTCGCCGCACTGGTCGGTGATGTCGTCGAGGACTTGCACCCGCAGCTGCAGAAGCTGGACATGGCCCTGTCACTGGATCTGCCCATGCAGGACGGCGATGGCAGCACCGACATCAAGGCCGACACCGATCGCTTGCGCCAGATCACCACCAACCTCATCAGCAACGTGCTGCGCCATGCCAGCAGCGGCCACTGGCTGAGCATCCGGGTGTATGCGAGCTCCGACCACCAGAACCAGTCATGGGTGATCCTGGAAGTAGGCGATGCGGGGCCCGGCCTTGCTGACGAAGTTCAGGCCCATCCGTTCCAGCGCTTTGTCCAGGCCCCAGGAAAGCGCCGTCGGGAAGGCTCTGGCCTGGGCCTGTCCATCGTCAAGGCTCTGGTGACCTCGCAGGGCGGCACCGTCAGCACGGGCGTCTCCGAGCGTGGCGGCGCGCTTTTTACCGTGCGCTTTCCCCGTCTCTGACACCGCACTCTGCATTCAGCCCCGGATAGAGGTCGGCCATGATCTGCTGCAGGCTTTGCGAGAGCAGCTCCATCATGGCGACTCTCTGCGCATCGGCAGCCGCTCCTGCGGCATGTGCTTCGCGCAGCTGCGCCCAGAGTGCCGCCCATTGCGCGGCATGCGTCTGCACCGTGCCTTGGGCCAGCTCACTCCATTGACTGGGCGCCGCAGGGCTGGTGTAGCGACCGCGACCACGGCCGAAATGCGAGATCAGCAGGTACTTGAGCAATACCTGAGCAGCTGCTGCGTTCAGATAGTCGGTCGAGAGTTGAAAGCTCTGCTGCTCCTGGTCGAACATCTTGTTCGCGCCCCAAGCCGCGCCCCCAAAGGTGATGGCCCCCAGCAGCGCCCCCACCAGGGCACCGGCACCCAGCGTCAAACCTCCTGCCATCAGATCGGCCCCCAGTCCTGTGGCTGCGCCGGCAGTCAACGCCCCCCACAAGCTGGCTGCCTGCGCATCGACCGGCGTGGTGATCTGAAGCTGGCTGCGCAATTGCTCCTGTATCTGACTGGCCGCCTGACCGTCGAGTCCATGAATCTCGAGCAAGCGCTGGGTGGACTGCACATCGGCCTGACGCAAAGCCTGCATCAGCCGCTGAACGGCTGCCTTGGCCTGGGCTCCGAGCCGCTCTTCACCCTCTGCCGATTTACCCAATTTGGCGGTGAGCTGGCTCAGGCTTTGCCAGGCTCGCGCCAGCAGTTTGCCTTGCTCGGGATCAAGCTTTTCATGCAGACCTGCCGCAGCTATCAGCTGATCTGCCATGACCCCCAGGCTCGCCTGCTCGCGCTGCTGCTGCAGCAAAGCTCGCTGTGCCAGCAGGCGCTGATAGGCAGACTGTTTGGACTGAGGCAACAAAGGCGCAATGCTTTGCATCATCTTGCGCTCATGCCACCAGCTGCGCGTGAAGGCATCCAACACCAGCACATCGCGCACCACGCTTTGAAAGCTCTGCGTCGCCTGCTGCCAGCGCCGCAAATCTTCCTGTGTCTGCTCTGCCGTGGTGTCGCTGCCAATCTGGTTGAGAAGCACGATGACCGGCTTGTTCATCCAGGCCAGAATGTTCATCTCGGCGCTCCAGTAGCCTGCATCGGCCGGGTCTTCTGCCGCGTTGACGAGGTAGAGCATCACATCCGCATGATCGCGCGCAGCGAGCAAGGCACGCTGACTCAGATAGAAAGGCCTGTCGCGCCAGCGATCCCAGACATTGCTGAGAAACCAGCCCAGCGGATTGCCCTGCTGCCGCAGGCGTTCATACAGCCGCACCGAGTCGCCAAAGCCCGGCGTATCCCAAAGCCACAGCTCATCGCCCTGCTGCGTTTTCTGAAGCAGATAGCGCTGTGACTGAGTGGTCACATGTGCGACATCGTCAATCTCGCCGACATCGTCGGCCATCAGCGTACGGGTCAGCGTGGTCTTGCCGATATTGGTGTGCGACAAAAGACACCACTGAATGCTGCTGTCAATCGGAACCAGCTCGTTGCTCTCACTCATCATCACACTCCTGCGCCGGGCACCAGGGTCGCGTTCAGACCCGCGCCGCGCACAAATTCCCGCCACAGCTGCTCGCGCTCCTGCACTCGCGCCGGGGCACCGCTGTTGCGCGCACGAAAGTCCGCCGCCCATAGCCACACATCGGTATGCGCACCCCAGCGGTTCAATACCTGCGCCAGCAGCACGCCATGAATTTCCGTCTCGGGCGTAGCCGCCAGATTGAGCAGCAGCACCTGCTGTGCGTCAACAGCCGAAACGTCCGGCAAGGGCGATCCATAGGCCAGCACGGGCAGCAACGCAAGCTGCGCACCAGCGCCGTAGCTCTGCGCCACATGGCTACGCAGGGCGGCTTCGCGCTCAGGCGTGATGTCCAGGCTGTAGGGCTGCACCAGCAGCGCCGTTGCACGCCCCGCCCAGTCACGCTGCAGCTTCTGGAAATAGGGCTGCTGCAGCGGCAATGCCAGATGCTGGCTCAACCACCAGACCCTGGCACCTTGCCACAGCGCCAGCAGCAGACGCGGTGCCACCACCATCAATCCCAGCAACCAGCTGTAGAGCTGCACCCAGCGCGGCCCCGCCTCTGCGGCATCACCGGCCGACCAGCCCTGCAGTGCCTGGATCTGCGCCAGACTCCACGGTGCTTGGCCCAGCAGATGCTGCACCGGCGCAAACAGCATGTTCAGACAGGTCTGCACGGCAGACGGCGAGAGGAAAGTGCTCTCCCACCCCACTTGATAAGCCTTGGTAAGGCCGGTGAGCCATAGCGATGCCAGCGCACCCAGTGCCAGCATTGCCGCACCCAGATGCAGACACACAAGCCATTGCGCACGGCGCGGTCTCTGGTTGACCTGCCACCAGTTGCGCTCGAAGTTCAGCGCCATCTTGCGCAGCCCGGTGCCGCGCGAAACACTCCACCTTTTCGTCTGCAGCTTTTGCAGCCAGCCACCGGGCGCAGCCACGGGCCGCTGTGCCGCAGCGCCCTGACCTGGCTCAGGCTCCAGCGGTGCAATCACTGTTTGCCTGCGCCGAACAAGACTGCGCAGCCAGGACAGCAGCAACAGCACATAGACCAGCAAGTTCCACAGCACGATGCCGATCAGGGAGGCGGAGAGCAGATCCACACGATGCGGGTCCGTGATCGCATGACCCGCAAAGCCCAGCGCAAATGCCGCTGTCATCACGGCCAGCACCAACCAGCGTGAAATACCGGCGTGCTGCCGGGCCACGGCGCGTATGTCGGCAGGCAGCTGCGCTGCAGCAATCACGCGTTGTGCCCGCTCCTGCAGAAAACTCTCGAACGCTGCACGGCCGCCGCCCTTGGCCTTGCCCTGGGCGTGCAGGCACTCCTGCGTGATGGCCGTGCAACGCTCGGTCGTGGGCAGCGCCTCGTGCGGAGCTGCGGTTTCCAGGGCATGGGCAAAGACAATATCGCGGGCTGAGCTGGCTTTCATGTCGCTATTGTGTTTCAGAGCAGGGGCAGGTTGCCTGCCAATATCAAAACAATAGCTGTCAGCGCTTTCATCTTGAGGGCTGCGTTCATTTCTGTGCTGATTCCATCCGGACTTGCCTGCAAGCGACTTGAGCCCGCCGTGTGCTATGAATGCAGCTTTGCTGCACCACACACCAAGGAGACACGCCATGACCCAGAACCCCCAGGCCATGCCCGATGCGCAAGGCTTCTTCGGCCCCTACGGCGGCCAGCTCGTGCCGCCAGAGCTCAAGCGATGCATGGACGAGATTGCCGCAGCCTACGAGGAGATCGTCAAACGCAAGGACTTCCAGGACGAGCTGGCCGCGCTGTTTGCCGACTATGTGGGCCGGCCCAGCCCCATCTTTCACGCCAGGCGCCTGTCCGATCAACTGGGCGGCGCACAGATCCATCTCAAGCGTGAGGATCTGAATCACACGGGGGCTCACAAGATCAACCACTGCCTGGGCGAGGCACTGCTGGCCAAGTTCATGGGCAAGAAAAAAGTCATTGCCGAGACCGGTGCCGGCCAGCATGGCGTGGCCCTGGCCACGGCCTGCGCGCTGGTGGGCATTCCCTGCGAGATTCACATGGGCCAGGTGGATATCGAGAAGGAGCACCCCAACGTCACAAAGATGCGCATCCTGGGCTGCAATCTGGTGCCCGTCACGCGTGGCGCGGCCACGCTGAAGGAGGCCGTGGACAGCGCCTTCGAGGTCTATCTGCAGGACCCCGTCAACACCATTTACGCCATCGGCTCGGTGGTCGGCCCCCACCCCTTTCCCATGATGGTGCGGGACTTCCAGTCCATCGTCGGTCGTGAGGCACGCGAACAGTTCCAGACCCGGCACGGCAAGCTGCCCGACCATGTGGCCGCCTGCGTGGGCGGGGGCAGCAATGCCATGGGCATCTTCACGGCCTTCCTGGGTGACGAGTCCGTGCATCTGGTGGGCGTGGAACCTGCCGGTGAGGGCGTGGACAAGCCCGGCCGCCATGCCGCCACGCTGTCGGTTGGCAAGCCCGGCGAGATTCACGGCATGAAGTGCTATGTGCTGGAGAACGCCGACGGCACGCCGGCCGCCGTGCACAGCATTGCGTCGGGCCTGGACTACCCCGGCGTGGGTCCGCAGCACAGCTATCTCAAGGATATAGGCCGCGTGGACTACCAGTCCGTGGACGACAAGGAATGCCTGAATGCCTTCATGACGCTGTCGCGTGTGGAGGGCATCATCCCGGCGCTGGAAAGTGCGCACGCCGTGGCCTGGGCCATGCGCGAAGCGCCGGGGCTCGGCAAGGACCAGCATATTCTGGTCAACCTATCGGGTCGCGGCGACAAGGATGCCGATTACGTCGCCAGGAAGCTGGGACTGTAACTGCCGCATCCCGCACAGGGCAGCCGCCCCGGCAGCCCTATGCTTCGGAGCGTGAAATGCTCTGAGGGCACGGTCACAGAACCGTCATCAACAACCGCAAGCATGAGGCGATCTCCATCCATGCCTGAAACCATGTCCCATACCCGCCACCCCGTCTTTGCTCTGACCTTGCTTGCCGCCCTTGCCCTGAGCGCCTGTGGCGGCGGAGATGGCCCGACGCCGGCGCCTGCGCCGCAGTTTCTGACGCTGGACGGCAAGCAGCCCCAGGTCATCGCCCACCGTGGCTATTCGGGACTGTACCCCGAGCAGACACAGATGGCGTATGAGAAAGCCATTGATGCCGGTGCCGACATGATCGAGCTGGACATGCACATGACGCGTGACTGCCAGCTGGTGGCTCGCCACAACGCCTGGCTCAGCGACAGCACCAATATCGCCGAGGTCGCCAAGATCAATGCCTATGTGGCGGGCCGCAAGCGCAACACGCCCGGCGTGCTGGTCAACGTGAAGTACCCGGCCATTGCCGCCAACGGCCCCGCGCAGTACCTGAGTGACCGCATCGACCCGAACAATCAGAAGTCGGTGCTGCAGGCTCTGGTGGTTGACGGCGAGGACCACACCGGAGACTGGTCCATCTCGGACTTCAGCCTGCATGAGTTGCGCACCCTGCTGGGCGGCACCACGCTGGACAACCGCGCCGATCGCCCCACGGAATGGAACGGCAAGCTGCCACTGATCAGCGCACAGGATGTGATCGATATCGCCGTGGCCAAGGGCAAGGCGGCAGGCCGCACGATTGCCGTCTACGCCGAGACCAAGAACCCTTACTGGAACAACCAGCAGGCCATCGCCAACAGCTGCGGCACGGGCGAGCATCCGTTCGAAGATGCCGTGATGGCGCTGCTGGAAAAAAACCGGCTCAACACCAAGGATGCGCCCATCTACATCCAGAGCTTCGACCCTGACAGCCTGAAGTATCTGCGCAAGGCGGGCATGCGGGCCAAAGGGGTGCAGCTGATCGATGGCAACGACTACAACTTCAGGGACGGCTCCGTCGGCTATATCACCGCCGACGAATGGACCTTCATCAGCGGCCGCCCCTATAGCTGGACTCTGGCCGGCGATGCGCGCAGCTTCGCGGTCATGCAGACGCCAGCAGGCCTGGCCGAGATCAAGACCTATGCCGACGGCATCGGCCCCTGGAAACCCCAGGTGCTGGCCCATTCCGTCGTTCCCTACAAGGACGGCGCAGGCCTCAAGGACGTCAACACGCTCAAGGACACCGGCCTGATCGCCAACGCGCACAAGGCAGGGCTGGTGGTGCACAGCTTTACCTTCCGCAGTGAGGCCAGCCGCCTGGCTGGCATCTTCAAGGGTGACCCTGCTCAGGAATACCTCGCTTACTACCGCCTGGGCATTGATGGCGTATTCACCGATTTCACTGCTGCTGGCGTCAAGGCTCGCGAAGCCTATATCGCCGAGCTGAAAAAGCCATAGGCCAGGCTCGTAGCCGGCATCGGCCTGAGCGCCGGGGCCGTCCCGGCCTCAGGACCTGCTTGTGCCTCAGCGCAGCCCGCCGATATAGCGTGCCGAGGTGCGCAGTATCTCGGCGGCCTTGGCGGTGACGGAGCTGTCGCTCTGCGCAGTCTCGGCAGGCGCTGCATGCCGGGGCTTGTCGCCGCTCCAGCTGTCCTGCAGACGCCGGGCCAGGCGCGCCAGCTCCTCGTCCTGTTGCTCTCGTGCATGCTCCAGCGCAAAAGCCACCATGGCCTGTGCATAGGCCTGGTTACAGGCCATCCATTCGGTATCGGTCACCCGGCCCGTCCTGCGCCGCAGCACCACATGCAGATGTGCGGCCACCGCCACTCGCTCGCTGTCCTCCATACACCGCTCCTGTCTTTGATGGATCACTAGTGCTGACGCTCCAGATGCAGACTGATATCCAGGCCCTCCATTTCCTGCACGGCATCCACACGCAAAGGCATCAGCAGACGGATCAGCACCAGCACCCCGGCCGTGGCTGCGCCGCTGTAGGCAGCCACCGCGGCCACGGCAATCAACTGGTTCATCACCGTGGCGCCTGTGCCCGCAATCAGGGGGTCGGCAAACACCGCCGTGAGGATGGAGCCCGCAATGCCGCCCACGCCATGCACGCCGAAGACATCGAGCGAGTCATCGGCCCCGAGACGGCGCTTGAGCCAGGTTGCGCCCCAGAAGCAGACGGCGCCCGCAATCAGGCCTATCCACACCGCACTGCCCACCTGCACAAAGCCCGCAGCCGGTGTGATGGCCACCAGTCCGCCCACCATGCCTGAGAGCAGGCCCAGCAAGGTCGGAGCACCGCGAACCAGCCACTCCACCACCATCCATGCCAGCCCGGCGGCCGCAGCCGCCACGAGAGTGACCACAAAGGCCAGCGCTGCACGCCCGTCGGCAGACAGGGCCGATCCCGCGTTGAAGCCGAACCAGCCGAACAGCAGCAGCGCCGTGCCCATGGCCGTCCAGCCCAGGCTGTGCGGCTCGAATGGCTCGGTTCCGTAGCCGCGCCTGCGCCCCATCATGAAGGCACAGACCAGTGCCGCCACGCCCGCATTCACATGCACCACGGCACCGCCGGCAAAGTCCAGTGCGCCGAGCTGGTTCAGCCAGCCCCCGCTCTCCCACACCCAGTGGGCCACCGGCGCATAGACCACCACGCTCCACAGCGCGGCAAACACCAGCAGGGCCGCAAAGCGCATGCGCTCTACCACGGCCCCCACGATCAGCGAGGTGGTGATGATGGCGAATGCGGCCTGGAACAGGGCATAGGCCGCCTCGGGCAGATGCGGTGCCAGATGGCTGACCGAGATCATGCTGCGCCGGCCATCGAAGTGCAGCGAGGCAAACCAGGCTCGTCCCAGATTGCCAAGCCAGGCAGACTCGGCGGTGAACGCGAGCGAGTAGCCCAGGCCGAACCAGGTCAGGGTCACCACGCAGGCCACCGCAAACACGGCCACCATGGTGTTGACCACATTCTTGCGCCGCACCAGCCCCGCATAGAACAGGGCAATGCCCGGCAAGGTCATCAGCAAGACCAGCGCCGACGCGACCATGACCCAACCGGTATCTGCCTTGTCGATGGCAGTCAATGGCACCATTTCCATGCACTCCCCCCCTGCTTGTTTGCTTTGACAAAAAAGGAAGCAGGTTCCATGCCAGTGCCATGTCGATCTGTCGATGCTTCATGATGGATAGCAGCATGCGTTGACCCATCAAGGCCTTTGCGCCTGTTTCATGAGAACCACGACGGGCAGCTTGTGCTCAGGCCTGAGCCCGTTATGCTCGACAAGGTCCATCGTTGCTGCACTGATTCATGACCTGGCTGCTGCTGACTCTTCATGTATTGCTGATTGCCGGCTTCGGCCTGCGCATTCTGCTGCGCAGAGACATGCGGCCCGATGTGCGGCTGGCCTGGCTCATGGTCATCGTGCTGCTGCCCTATGTGAGCTGCCTGCTGTACTACCTGTTTGGGGAAGTGGCCCTGGGCCGCGTACCAGGCCGCAGAAGGCTCAATGTGCGCGAGTTCTGCCAGACCCGGGGCAGCGCCCTTGCGACCGCCCCCGGCCCCATGCCGCAGGCACGGCCCGCCATTCCCGATCAATGGCTGCCGGCCTTCCGCTATGCCTCGTCCATCAACGGCTTTGTACCGCTGCCCGGCCACAGGGCCGAGCTCATGCGCGATGGCGCGCATGCCCGTGCGCAGATGCTGGCCGACATGGATGCCGCGCACCACGAGATCAATGTGCTGTACTACATCTGGCTGGACGACAGCACCGGCACCGATGTGGCCTATGCCCTGATGCGTGCCGCGCAGCGCGGCGTGACCTGCCGGGCCATGGTCGACGGTCTGGGCTCGCGCGCACTGACACGCTCGCCACTGTGGCAGCAGATGCGGCAGGCCGGCGTGCACCTGGCGATTGCCCTGCCCATTAGCAATCTGCTCAAAGTCATGCTGACCAGCCGCATCGACCTGCGCAACCACCGCAAGATCACGCTCATAGACGGCAGGATCAACTATTGCGGCAGCCAGAACTGCGCCGACGAAGGCTTTCGCATCAAGGCTCGCTATGCCCCCTGGGTGGACATCATGCTGCGCCTGCAGGGTCCGGTGGTCATGCAGATGCAGCAGGCTTTTGCCAGCGACTGGGCGCAGTCCGATGCGAGCCTTGCACCACCGACAATCGAGGCCGGCGCTGCCGCTGACGACGGCTTCCATGCCGTTGCGATTGCCGAAGGGCCGACGGAAAGGGCACGTTCTACACCCCAGCTGGTTGCCAGCCTGCTGGCCTGTGCGCAGCGCGAGGTCGTGATCTCCACTCCCTACTTCGTGCCCGACAGCACGGTGCTAGATGCCTTGTGCGCCGCCGCGCTGCGCCAGGTGCAGGTCACACTGATCCTGCCCGCCCGCAATGACTCATGGATAGTCGGTGCCGTCAGCCGCAGCCATTACTGGCGGCTGCTGAGCGCCGGCGTCCACATCCACGAATTCCGCCCTGGCCTGCTGCATGCCAAGACCCTCTGCCTGGACGGATCGGTCAGCCTGATCGGCTCCACAAATCTGGATCTGCGCAGCTTTGACCTGAACTTCGAAAACAATGTATTGCTGCACGACGAAGCCATTACCGAGGCCATCCGTCAGCGCCAGCAAAGCTATCTCCGCGATTCCGATGTGGTGACGCTGGCACAGGTGCATTCGGCTCCCTGGTGGAAGCGCATCTGGGACAACCTGCTGGGCGCCCTGAGCCCGCTGCTGTAAGCACCATGCCCTGGCTTTGGGCATGCCCAAAGCCCGCGCACCACGCGCGTGCACACTGGTGACCCACTCGCACCAAGGCGGAACGCCCTTTTATTTCATACGTGAAAGTCAGGGCTGATCCTCCCCTAATTTACACAAATCTGCAGGAATACCCTCTGCTGGCACGCCTTTCGCTTGCCTACATTCTTGTATGCAAGTTGCAGACAACTTGCATACAAGATTCCACAACTTGCGAAAGACGACTATGCGCCGCTTTGTCAGATCACTGTTCGGACAGGTGGTGATCGCACTCATACTGGGTGTGCTCGCCGGACTACTGGCCCCTGAATGGGCCGTGAAACTCAAACCCCTGGGCGATGGCTTCATCAAGCTCATCAAGATGATCATCCCCATACTGGTGTTCTGCGTTGTCGTGCACGGCATTGCCGGTGCAGGCGACCTCAAGCGCGTAGGCCGCGTGGGCGTCAAGGCCCTGATCTATTTCGAGGTGCTGACCACCATCGCCCTGGGCATGGGCCTGGTGCTTGCCTTTGTCTTCGAGCCCGGCGTGGGCATGAACGTGGACACCAGCAAGCTCGACGCCTCGGCCATGGCGGCCTATGCCAGCAATGCCGACAAGCTGACCAGCGGCGGCACGGTGGACTTTCTCATGAAGCTCATTCCCACCACCGTGGTGGAAGCCTTCGCCAAGGGCGACGTGCTGCAGGTGCTGCTGTTCGCCGTGCTGTTCGGCTGCGCGCTGACCATGCTGGGAGAACGCGGCAAGCCCGTCTCCGCGCTGGTGGACGCCTTGTCCATGGCTCTGTTCAAGGTCATGGGCATCATCATCAAGCTGGCACCGCTGGGCGTGCTGGGCGCCATCGCCTTCACCGTGGGCCAGTACGGCATAGGCTCGCTCAAGCAGCTGGGCATGCTGGTGGCGCTGTTCTACGTCTCGGTGCTGATCTTCGTGTTCGTGGTGCTGGGTCTGGTGATGCGCCTGTCCGGCTTCAGCCTGATCAAGCTGCTGCGCTATCTGCGCGAGGAGCTGACCATCGTCTTCGCGACAACCTCCTCCGACAGCGTGCTGCCCCAGATCATGGCCAAGCTGCGCAATATGGGTGTGCGCGACTCCACCGTGGGCCTGGTGATTCCCACCGGCTACTCGTTCAACCTGGACGCGTTTTCCATCTACATCACACTGGCTGCTGTCTTCATCGCCCAGGCCACCAACACCCCGATCAGCATGTCCGACCTGCTGACCATTCTGGCCATCGCGCTGGTGACCTCCAAGGGCGCACACGGCGTACCGGGCTCGGCCATCGTGGTGCTGGCAGCCACCCTGCATGCCATTCCCGCCATCCCTGCGATCGGCCTGGTGCTGGTGCTGTCGGTGGACTGGTTCATGGGCATTGCACGCGCCCTGGGCAATCTGATCGGCAACTGCGTGGCCACCGTGGCGATTGCTGCCTGGGAGGGAGACATCGACCGCGAACGTGCCCATGCGGTACTTGACGGCAAGGCCGAGCCACTGACCGAAGAAGAAGACCATGCATCTGCTATCGTGCCGCCTGTCGTAGTCCCCATCCCTCACTCCAGCCACTGAACCAAGCAATGACTCCTGCCTCTCCACAGCACATCGCGGAACGCGTCGTCGAAGCCATCCTGGCCCAGAAACTGGCACCCGGGGAGCGGCTGGGAGAGCAGGAGCTTGCCAACAATTTCGACGTCAGCCGCACCGTGGTGCGCGAAGCGCTGATGCAACTGCAGGCTCGCGGCTTCGTCCAGGTCCAGGCCCGCAGGGGCTGGTACGTGGTCCAGCCCTCGGCTGCCGAGGCCATGGATGCATTCTCTGCACGGCGAATCATCGAGACCGGCATATTGCAGGAAGCCGGCAAGCCGCTGCAGCGCGTCATCACCAGACTGCGCCGCCATATCGCCCAGGAGCAGAAAGCCATCGCCGGGGCGGACAGCGCCACGCGTGCCTTCCTGCTTGCGGATTTCCATGTCTGCCTGGCCGAACAGATGGGCCACAGGCTGCTGGCCGACACGCTGCGCGATCTGACGGCACGCACCACCCTGGCTGCCACGCTCTACCAATCCACGCACAGCGCCAGCCAGTCCTGCGCCGAGCACGAACGCATCGTGGCCGCCCTGGAACGCGGCGACACCGAGGGTGCCAAGGCGCTGCTGCTGGAACATATAGGCATGGTGGAACGCTCGCTGGAAATCCGTGCGACCGAGACCGAGGAGCCCGGCGGCCGATTGCGTGCCACGCTCGCCCCCGTGCTTAAGCAACGCCTCTGAGCAACGCTCTCCAAACCAAAAAGCCAGGGTCGACCCTGGCTTTTTTCATTTGCGAAGTGCGATCTCGAAGCTGGTTCAGCCCAGATTCGGCGCCAGATAGCGGCGCAGTTCCTCGACATCCATGCCACGTCGCTGAGCCATGTCGGCGAGCTGGTCTTCGCCGATCTGGCCCACGTTGAAGTAGCTGGCCTCGGGGTTGCCGATGTAGAAGCCGCTCACGCTGGATGCCGGGTTCATGGCCAGGCTCTCGGTCAGCGTCATGCCGATCTCATCGGCCTGCAGCGCCTTGAACAGGTCGATCTTGGCCGTGTGATCGGGGCAGGCAGGGTAGCCGGGCGCGGGGCGAATGCCCTTGTAGGCTTCCTTGATGAGCTCCTCGTTGCTCAGGTTCTCGTCTTCGGCATAGCCCCACAGATCCTTGCGCACGCGCTGGTGCAGGCACTCGGCAAAGGCTTCGGCCAGGCGGTCGGCCAGGGCCTTGAACATGATGCCGCTGTAGTCGTCCAGCGCGGCTTCGAATTCCTTGTCCTTCTTCTCGGCGCCGATGCCGGCGGTCACGGCAAACAGGCCGGCATAGTCGGCAATGCCCGACTCCTTGGCGGCCACAAAATCGGCCAGGCAGCGGCTGGGGCGCATCACGGGCCGGCCATCCGGGCCGTCCACGGCCTGTTTTTCGGTCTGCTGGCGCATGCCGTACCAGGTGGTCAGCACCTGGCTGCGCGACTCGTCGGTGTAGAACACGATGTCGTCGCCCACGCGGTTGGCGGGAAACAGGCCCATCACGCCATTGGCCTGCAGCCAGCGGCCGTCAATGATCTTCTGCAGCATGAGCTTGGCATCGGCCAGCACCTTGCGCGCCTCCACGCCCACGACCTCATCGTCGAGGATGGCCGGGTAGGGACCCGCCAGATCCCAGGTCTGGAAGAACGGGCCCCAGTCGATGTACTGGGCAATTTCGGCCAGGTCGAAGTTCTTGAACACGCGGCGGCCCAGGGTGCGCGGCACCACAGGCGCATGGCCCACCACGGCGGCATTGGCTCTGGCCTGCTCCAGCGTCCACAGCGGCGTCTTCTTCTTGTTGGCATGCTGGGTGCGCACCTTGTCGTAGTCGGCGCTCAGCTCGTCCAGATAGGCCTGCTTGCCGTCGCCCAGCAGGCTCTGCGCCACGCTGACCGAGCGCGAGGCATCGGGCACATAGACCACAGGGCCGTCGTACTTGGGGGCAATCTTCACGGCCGTATGCACGCGCGAGCAGGTCGCGCCGCCGATCAGCAGCGGAATCTTCTTGATGCGGAAGTAGTCGTCCTTGTCCATCTCGCCGGCCACATACTGCATCTCTTCGAGGCTGGGAGTGATCAGTCCCGACAGGCCGATGATGTCCGCCCCCTCGGCCTTGGCACGCGCCAGGATCTCGTGGCAGGGCACCATCACGCCCATGTTGATGACTTCGAAGTTGTTGCACTGCAGGACCACGGTGACGATGTTCTTGCCGATGTCGTGCACATCGCCCTTGACGGTGGCGATGACGATCTTGCCCTTGCTGGTCACGTCCAGGCCCGCCGCTTCCTGCTGGCGCTTCTCTTCCTCGATATAGGGCACCAGGTGGGCCACGGCCTGCTTCATCACGCGCGCGGACTTTACCACCTGGGGCAGGAACATCTTGCCGGCGCCGAACAGGTCGCCGACGATATTCATGCCGTCCATGAGCGGGCCTTCGATCACGTGCAGCGGGCGACCGCCGCCCTGCACCACGATCTGCTGGTAGGCCTCTTCGGTGTCTTCGGTGATGAAGTCGGTGATGCCGTGCACCAAGGCGTGCGACAGACGCTCACCCACAGTCTTCGGTGCCTCGGGCGTGCCGCGCCACTCGAGCTTCTTGCTGTCGTCCTTGGCCGCGCCCTTGGCGCTGTCGGCGATCTCCAGCAGGCGCTCGGCCGCATCGGGGCGGCGGTTGAGCACCACATCCTCCACGCGTTCGCGCAGCTGGGGTTCCAGGTCGTCATACACACCGACCATGCCGGCATTGACGATGCCCATGTCCATGCCTGCCCCGATCGCATGATAGAGGAACACCGTATGGATGGCCTCGCGCACGGGGTCGTTGCCACGGAACGAGAACGAGACATTGGAGACGCCGCCAGAGACCTTGGCACCGGGCAGGTTCTGCTTGATCCAGCGTACGGCCTCGATGAAATCGACGCCGTAGTTGTTGTGCTCTTCGATGCCGGTGGCCACGGCAAAGATGTTGGGGTCGAAGATGATGTCCTCGGGCGGGAAGCCCACTTCGTCAACCAGAATGCGGTAGGCTCGTTCGCAGATCTCGATCTTGCGCGCAAAGGTGTCGGCCTGGCCTTTTTCGTCAAATGCCATCACCACGGCGGCAGCGCCATAGCGCTTGACCAGCTTGGCGTGCTTCTTGAACTCCTCGACGCCCTCCTTCATGGAGATCGAGTTGACGATGCCCTTGCCCTGCAGGCAGCGCAGACCGGCCTCGATCACGTCCCACTTGGAGCTGTCCACCATCACCGGCACCTTGGCGATATCGGGCTCAGAGGCAATCAGGTTCAGAAAGCGCACCATGGCGGCCTTGCTGTCCAGCATGGCCTCGTCCATGTTCACATCGATCACCTGGGCGCCGTTTTCCACCTGCTGGCGCGCCACGGCCAGAGCCTCTTCGTACTGCTCGTTGAGGATCAGGCGCGCAAAGGCCTTGGAGCCGGTGACGTTGGTGCGCTCGCCCACGTTGACGAACAGAGTCTCATCGCCGATGAAGACGGGCTCCAGGCCCGACAGGCGCATGGGAGGAATGGCAGTGGAAGGGGTAGCAGCGGACATCAGCTCACCTGTGTGAAAACCAGAAACAGAATCGAAAACAGGTGAGCGCCGTTGTGAGTGCCAGCAGATCGTCGACCGGATCTGCGACCCCGAGCCTGACGGGTCAAACATCTCTGGGATGACCGGCTGCAGCGCTCCTCGGGGTGAAGCCCGTCATTCTACGGCGAGGGCGGGCAATCGGGGCTTCAAGGCGCTTTGCCCCGCGGCTGTGCAGGATAGCTCTTTGCGAACGGCTATAGCAGATTCGACTTTCCACACCCCAAAAACAGGAGCAGGGCAAAAGGTAATTTCGCAAAACACGAATGCAACCATCTCATTTCAAGCATATTCCCGGCATGGTGCGCATCCGCAAGGAATGGCGCACATCGCTTTCCTGCTCTCAGGCAGCCCGGCACCGACGGGGCCGCCTGCCATGAGTGGACAAGCACCTACAGCCCCTATCTTTGAGTCTTTGGCACCATCGACAGCAAATGTCTGGTCCATGTGCTCAGCCGTGCACAGCCGATTGCCAGCCATGACCAGGCAGGCCATTCAGCCCTCGCATGGAACACCCAGGAGATCCTATGAACGTGACCTTCGGCGCGTACTACACCCTCATCATGGCCGTGCTTGTGCTCATGCTTGGCAAGCTCATGACAAGACATATCCGCTTTCTGCGCGACTTCAATATTCCCGAGCCTGTCTCCGGCGGCCTGGTCGTGGCGGCCATCATCTTCATGCTGCATCAGACCACGGGACTGGCGCTGAGCTTCGAGGGCAGTCTGCAGTCGGCTTTCATGCTGGTGTTCTTCTCGTCCATCGGCCTGAGTGCGAACTTCGCGAAGCTGCGTGAGGGCGGCTCTGCGCTGTTCATCTTCCTGGGCGTGATTGCCGTCTTCATCATGATGCAGAACATCGTGGGCGTAAGCCTGGCCACCGTGCTGGGACTGGACCCGTTGATCGGCCTGGTCGCAGGCTCCATCACACTGGTAGGCGGCCACGGAACGGCCGGAGCCTGGGGCTCGGTGCTGGAAAACCAATACGGTCTCACGGGAGCCACCACCCTGGGCATTGCCTGCGCCACTTTCGGCCTGGTCATCGGCGGCCTGCTGGGTGGACCGCTGGCCAAGCGGCTGATCACGCGCCATCAGCTGGCCCAGCCGCTGACCGAGTCCGAGCAACTGCGCGCCGATGCTCCCACGGTGAGCGAAGGCAGCGAGGTCGCCAACTTCGAGTCACCCAACAAGGCCCCGCGCCTGATCACGGCTGATGCTGCAGTGGAAACACTGGCCCTCTTCGCTGGCTGCCTGGCCTTTGCCGAATTCATGACCGGCCTGACCAAGGGCACGGCCATCCAGCTGCCTACTTTTGTCTGGGCGCTGGGGGGCGGTGTGGTCATCCGCAACGTGCTGGACTATATGTTCGGCTTCAAGGTGTTTGACCGCGCCATCGATGTCTTCGGCAATGCCGCGCTATCCATCTATCTGGCCATTGCCCTGCTGTCGCTCAAGCTGTGGGAGTTGACCGACCTGGCCGGCCCGTTGATGGTCATCCTGGCCGCACAAGCCATCGTCATGACGCTGTATGCGGCATTTGTGACCTTCCGCATCATGGGCAAGAACTATGACGCCGCCGTGCTGGCTGCCGGCCACTGCGGTTTCGGCATGGGCGCCACACCCACGGCCGTTGCCAATATGCAGGCCATCACCAACCAGTACGGCCCGTCGCACAAGGCCTTTCTGATCGTGCCCCTGGTCGGAGCCTTCTTCATCGACATCATCAACGCCTTTGTGCTGCAGGCCATGATCAGCATCGTTCGCTGATCGCAGCTTGCGCCCACAAAAAAGGCGTGTTCCTGTCAAACAGGAACACGCCTTTTTTCATAGCTATTCACGCTTTATGGAAAAGCGCCAGAGACATATCTGACTCAGGTCATGCAGCCACGGCCTGGGCCGAAGCCGGCAAGCCGAAGATGCGGTCAAAGGCCCAGTTGAAGGCAAAGGTGTAGACCATGAAGAACACCAGCAGACCGGCTTCCATCACTGCAGCTTCCCACAGCGAGATGCCGAACCACCAGGCCATCAGCGGGATCAGCATGGCAGCGATGCCGCCTTCGAAACCGATGGCGTGCACCACGCGGCGCATCAGGGAGCGGCCCTTGACGCTCTGGCGCGATTCCCATTTTTCGAACAGGTGGTTGAAGCTCAGATTCCAGCAGATCGCGATCACCGAGGCAGCCACGGCCATGACGCCGGAATCGCTGGCCTTCTGGCCGATGGCCATGAAGATCAGGCTGGAGACGATGATGGCAATGATTTCGTACAGACCCACATAGAGGATGCGACGTTTGGGACCTTGAAGGCCCTTGGCCTTGGCGGGGGTGGCAAAAGCGGCGGTATTTTTGAGAGAAACGGCAGAGGAAGAAGCGGATGCCATCGCTGAGGCTTGTTGAGACATGGGCTGCAGTGTATGTTCTATAAATTGAAGATAAAAGTCAGTTCCTTTCAATTTTTCTGACAGATCGACACCATGCCCTTTAGCGCCGACCAGGTTCCGCTGTTTCTTGCCGTGCTCGATGCCGGCTCTTTCTCAGCGGCTGCACGCAAGCTGGGGCGTGTGCCCTCGGCCGTCAGCATGGCCATTGCCCAGCTGGAGGCAGAGCTGGACCTGCAGCTGTTTGACCGCAGCGGACGCGAGCCCGTGCCCAGCGCCGCCGCCCGCGCGCTCGAGCCGCAGGCACGCCTGCTGGCCGAGCAGTTGCAGTTGCTGAACTGGCAGGCTCAGGCGCTGCATGCCGGGCTGGAGGAAAGGCTGACGCTGGCCATCGCCCCCGAACTGCTGGCCACGCACTGGAGCGAACCGCTGAACCGGCTGGTGCGCGAGTTTCCTGCGCTGCCCATTGAGGTGCTGGCAGCTCCCCAGGCAGATGCGCTGGAGCTTTTGCATGCGGGCCGCGCCCATCTGGCCCTGGTGTTCGAGCGGCCCGCCATTGACGGGCGCGAGGGTTTCCAGGAAATGGGCCGCGAGACGCTGGTGGCCGTGATGTCGCCGCAGTTCGAACTCTGGCAGCAGGCGCTGGCCGAGCATGAGCAGGGCCGCACCACACGGCCACAGCTCACGGTGGAGCAACTGGCTGCCACGCGTCAGGTACTGGTGGCCAGCCGCGACCCGCAGCAGACAGATCCGCGCTTTGTGTTTGCGCGACAGCTCTGGCGCACGGACAGCCACCAGGCAGCGCTTTCGCTGATAAGTGCAGGCCTGGCCTGGGGCTGGCTGCCCAAGGGCCTGGTGGAGTCGCATATCGGCAGCGGTGCGCTGATGGAAATTCCCGTGCTCAACATCAGCAACGGCACGACCTTGTTCGTGGACTGGGTCTGGTCCAAGGAGCGGGCCCAGGGTCTGGCGGCCAGGCGCTTTGTGCAACTGCTGCGCGAGCGCTGAACCGCCATGGGCTGGCCTCCAACATCTGGTCTTGAAGACAAAAAAGCTTAAGGAGCAGAATGTACAAGCGCCAGCCGCTAGTCATTCCATAGCGAATCAATTTGCACTGCACAGGAGTTTCAATACATGCCCCGTCAGCCCGCCAAAGCCGCCCCCGCTACCTCGTCTGCCGTGCAGGCCGAATCCGATCGCCAGCCAGCGCGCAAGCGCCTGCCGTTTCCGACCAGTGAATCGGTACAGGCCTCCAAGGCAGCCATGCCATCGCCCTCCCGGCCTGTGCCGCGCAAAAAGCCTGCCGCCAAAACCGTGAGCCGGACCGCTGCGCCCACGGCAAAAGCGCCCGCCGCTGCCCAGGTCTATCCTTTCGAGACCAAGGACAAGGCGCTGCGCAAGCTATGGCAGCCCTGGCAACCGGGCCAGCCACGGGACAGTCGTTCGACCACCGGACACCCTCGGCCCGCAGTGGAGTTGCAGAAGTTCGACCCGTCCGCCAAGCCCTTCTCCTCCGACAAGGGCAAGCAATATGACAAGGACAGCGTGAACCAGCTGGCCGAGGCTCTGGACGGGCTGCAGAATATTTTCTATGCCGACCGGCGTTTCAAGCTGCTGGTCATCCTGCAGGGCATGGATGCCGCAGGCAAGGACGGCACGCTGCGCGCGGTCTTCGGTCGCATGTCGCCGCTGGGCGTGCGCACCGTGGGCTGGAAGGCGCCCACCGAAACCGAGAAGGCGCATGACTACCTGTGGCGCATTCACCAGCAGTTGCCAGGTGCGGGCGAGATCGTGCTCTTCAACCGCAGCCAGTATGAGGATGTGCTGGTGCCTGTGGTCAACGGCTGGCTCACGCCCGAGCAGCAGACCCAGCGCTATGCACAGATCAACGACTTCGAGCGCATGCTCAGCGAGACCGGCACGGTGATCGTCAAGTTCATGCTGCACATCAGCAAGGACGAACAGCGCGAGCGGCTGCAGCAGCGGCTGGACGACCCCTGCAAGCACTGGAAGTTCGACGAGAACGACCTCAAGGTACGCGCCCAGTGGGACGACTATCAGCAGGCCTACGGCCAGCTGCTGGGCGCCACGCACACACCCTGGGCACCCTGGACCATCGTGCCCGCCGACTCCAAGACCCACCGCAATCTGATGGTAGCCACGGTGTTGCGCGAGGTGATGGGCAATCTGGAGCTCAAGTATCCGCCTGGGGCACCGGCGCTGGATCACATCAAGGTCCGGTGACGCACACAGCTGCCGCCGCCATCAGAGCTCGCACATCGCTCTCAAAAAAAGAGCTATTAGCGTTTGTGTTCAATGATTTTCAGATTGAAAAATATCTGAAGTCATTCATCAAAAGGCGCTAGCAGCTCCTGTTTTTGAAAACTACCGGGACAGATCAGAACTGCCAGCCCAGTGCGCCCAGGCCGTCGAACTCCATCTCGAAGCGATCGCCGGCTTGAAGCGGCATGCAGCCGCACCAGGTTCCCGTCGTCACCACGGTGCCGGCAGGCACGCTGCCGTATTCGCGCGCCACATGCTGCAGCCAGTCCACCAGCAGCCAGGCCGGATCGCCCAGGCTGTGCGTTCCGGTAAAGCGCTGTGGCGGGCCGTCATTCACGGTCACCGTGCACAGCTGCCGGGCCCAGTCGCGGCCGGCAATGACAGAAGCGCTCTGCCACTCGCCCAGTGCCAGTCCACCATGGCATTGGCCGTCGGCCAGCAAGGCCAGGGCCGGGGCCTTGAGGCCGTCGCGCCAGCGCACATCCACCCATTCCACAGCCACGCAGACGGCATCCACCAGAGCCAGCGCGCTGTCGTAATCAAGGGCTGCGGCCTGATCGACGCTCACATCCAGGCCTATGCGCAGGGCGATCTCGGCCTCGGCACAGCGCAGATTGAAGACGGTGTCGGGCGCAGGCACCGGATTCACACCCTGGCGAATGCCGTCCTCGGGCAGCGGCACATGCAGCAGCGCGGCGTTGCGGCCCGGGCCGCCGGACTTCCAGTAGCGCGGCGCGCGATCGGCGGGCCACCAGTTCCAGGTACGCGCCAGCGCGCTTTGCACGGCACGGGCATCGGCGGCATCGCGCATCAGCGCCGCCACGTCGGCGCCCTGGGCCTGAGCCGTGCCCAGTTTGCGCGACCACCACAGCGCATCGGCCGTGGCATAGCTGTCCTCGGGCAATTCGGGCCACCACGTCTTCCAGTCGGGCAGCACCTCGTCCTGCGTCTGCAGCTCGGGAGCCAGACCTATGGGCGGGGTATTGGCAAACGGTGCCGGGCCGCACCAGCCGCTTTTGCAATCATTGTTTTCAGACATGACGGCAATGATGGCAAATTTCCGGTCTCCATGTCAGCAATTCAGTGCTTGGCCCACATCCAGAGCGGCTTTCGGATGGTTATGCACAAAATGCATAGCATCTCAAACAAGAAGCCTTGGACAGGAAAATTCGGCGCGCGCACACTGTGAATCCCGGACAGCAAGGGCTTACAACGACCTTGCTCCACTCAGTCAACCAGGCCTACATCATGCAAGCCAAAGACTCTTCAGCGCTGTCCACAGCGCATGCTCTGCCCTCCTACCTCAACTCCGATCATCTCGGTCCCTGGGGCATTTATCTGCAACAGGTCGACCGTGTCACCCCCTACCTGGGCTCGCTGGCCCGCTGGGTGGAAACGCTCAAGCGCCCCAAGCGCATCCTGATCGTCGATGTCCCCATCGAGATGGACGACGGCCGTATCGCCCACTTCGAGGGCTACCGCGTGCAGCACAACCTGAGCCGCGGTCCCGGCAAGGGCGGTGTGCGCTTCCACCAGGATGTGACGCTGTCTGAAGTGATGGCACTGTCGGCCTGGATGAGCATCAAGAATGCCGCCGTGAACGTGCCCTACGGTGGCGCCAAGGGCGGCATCCGTGTCGACCCGCGCAAGCTCTCCAAGGCCGAGCTGGAGCGCCTGACACGCCGCTATACCAGCGAAATCGGTCTGCTGATCGGCCCCACCAAGGACATTCCGGCACCTGACGTGAACACCAACGGCCAGGTCATGGCCTGGATGATGGACACCTACTCCATGAACACGGGCGCCACGGCCACCGGCGTGGTCACCGGCAAGCCCGTGGATCTGGGCGGTTCGCTGGGTCGCGTCGAGGCCACGGGCCGCGGCGTGTTCACCGTGGGCGTGGAAGCAGCCAAGCTCACCGGCCTGAATGTGCAGGGCGCACGCGTGGCCGTGCAGGGCTTCGGCAATGTGGGCGGCACTGCGGGCAAGCTGTTTGCCGATGCCGGTGCCAAGGTCGTGGCCGTGCAAGACCATACAGGCACCATTCAGAACGCCAATGGTCTGGATGTGACGGCATTGCTGGAGCATGTGGGCAATACCGGCGGCGTGGGTGGCTTTGCCGGTGGCGAGGCCATGGATGCAGCCGCCTTCTGGGGCGTGGATTGCGACATCCTGATCCCGGCGGCACTGGAAGGCCAGATCACCGAGGAAAACGCCGGCCAGATCAAGGCCAAGCTCGTGATCGAAGGTGCCAACGGCCCCACCACTCCTGAGGCCGACGACATCCTCAGCGAAAAAGGCGTGCTGGTTCTGCCCGACGTGATTGCGAATGCCGGCGGCGTGACCGTGAGCTACTTCGAGTGGGTGCAGGATTTCTCCAGCTTCTTCTGGACCGAAGACGAAATCAACGCCCGTCTGGTGCGCATCATGCAGGAAGCCTTTGCCGGCGTCTGGGCCGTGGCCCAGGAGCACAAGGTGACACTGCGCACCGCCACCTTCATCGTGGCCTGCAAGCGCATTCTCCACGCCCGCGAGGCACGCGGCCTGTATCCATGATCTGCCTCTGAAGCGGCTTTGCCGCTTCCCCCTCTCTGGCACCACCGGAAGGGGGATACCGGCTTCGCCATCGGTCCGGCCCCAGCTTGCCGTCTCTTGGAGAGGGCAAGCGGCTTTGAGGCCCAAACAAAAAAAGCCTTCTGTTTCCAGAAGGCTTTTTTTGTTTGGTTGCGCGAGAAGGATTTGAACCTCCGACCTTTGGGTTATGAGCCCAACGAGCTACCAGACTGCTCCATCGCGCGGTAATTTGTTTCTCAACAGCAGTCGCTGTGTCGATAGGAGCAATTGTAGCCTAAATCGGCCTGTCATGCGGAGCAGTTATATAAACACGCGCTTTTTATGGTTACTGGCTCTGAAATTTGTCGCCCGCCCCGCATTGGGGGCAGCAATTGCCACCCGGGCCAGTCGGTATAGTTGCCGCCCATGGCCAAAGAGAAAACCACTTTCACCTGCAACGCCTGTGGCGGCACCAGCCCGCGCTGGCTGGGCAAATGCCCGGGCTGCGGCGCCTGGAACACCCTGGTCGAGACCGTGGCCGACTCCGCCTCGGGCGGCAAGAATCGCCTGAGCCAGCCCCAGGGCTATGCAGGTCTGGCCAATGCCCAGCCCGTCACTCCGCTGTCGGCCATCGAGGCCCAGGATGTGGCGCGCACCCCCAGCGGTATCGAGGAGCTGGACCGCGTGCTGGGCGGCGGCGTGGTCGAAGGCGGCGTGGTGCTGATTGGCGGAGATCCTGGAATAGGTAAGTCCACACTTCTTCTGCAGGCCATGGATGCATTGCATCGTATCGGTCTGCCCACGCTCTATGTGACGGGCGAGGAAAGCGGCGCCCAGGTGGCGCTGCGCTCGCGCCGGCTGGGGCTGGACAACAGCCAGGTCAATGTGCTGGCCGAGATCCAGCTCGAGAAAATCCTGGCCACCGTGGAGGCCACCCAGCCCGCCGTGGTGGTCATCGACTCGATCCAGACCGTGTATTCGGACCAGCTTTCCTCGGCACCGGGATCCGTGGCCCAGGTGCGCGAGTGCGCGGCCCATCTGACGCGCGCGGCCAAGACCACGGGCATCACCATCATTTTGGTGGGCCATGTGACCAAGGACGGCGCGCTGGCCGGCCCGCGCGTGCTCGAGCACATGGTAGACACGGTGCTCTATTTCGAAGGCGACACGCACAGCAACTTCCGTCTGGTGCGCGCCATCAAGAACCGCTTTGGCGCCGTCAACGAGATCGGCGTCTTCGCGATGACAGAAAAAGGCCTCAAGGGCGTGACCAACCCCAGCGCCATCTTTCTGAGCCAACACAGCGAGCCCGTGCCCGGCAGCTGCGTGCTGGTGACACTGGAGGGCACGCGCCCCATGCTGGTGGAAATCCAGGCCCTGGTGGACCAGGGCGGCCCGGCCGCGCGCCGCCTCTCCGTCGGCCTGGACCGCGACCGGCTGGCCATGCTGCTGGCCGTGCTCAACCGCCATGCGGGCGTGGCCTGCGCCGACCAGGATGTCTTCGTCAATGCAGTGGGCGGCGTGCGCATCAATGAGCCTGCAGCCGACCTGGCGGTGATGTTAGCAATCACTTCCAGCCTGCGTGGCAAGTCACTGCCCAAGGGCTTTATCGCGTTTGGCGAGGTCGGTCTGGCCGGCGAGGTGCGCCCCGCCCCTCGGGGTCAGGAGCGACTCAAGGAGGCGGCAAAGTTGGGATTCACTATCGCCGTAGTTCCCAAGGCCAATGCCCCCAAGAAGCCCATCGCCGGCCTGACCATCCATGCCGTGGAGCGCGTTGATGAAGCCATCAACATCGTGCGCGGCATTGACTGATGTATTTTGATAGCTGCTTGCGCTTATGAATCATCGACATCAGGTAGTAAATAATCTGAAATCGTTTTTCTAAATACGCATGCAGCTACTGTTTTTGAAAACCCCTTGATCACAGCAGCCTGTACGGGCATACGCACTGTCCGCACACTCAAACCCATACCCTCGTATGACAATAAGCCCATGAATTTGCGCAATATTTTGGTTCCCCTGGGCTTGATCGTGCTGGTGATCGCGGCCTACAACTCTGCGGGCTGGCCCGGCGTGGCGGCCGTTGCAGGCGGCATCATCATGTGGGTGCTGCTGCACTTCACGCGCCTGATGTCCATCATGAAGAAGGCGTCGGACCGGCCTATCGGCTATGTGGGCAGCGCCGTGATGCTCAATGCCAAGCTCAAGCCCAAGGCTCCTCTGGTCCATGTGGTGGCCATGACCCGCTCCCTGGGTCAGCGTCTGTCCGAAGAGGGCCAGAGCCCGGAAATCTACCGCTGGACTGACGGTACACAGTCCCATGTGACCTGCGAATTTGTCGCTGGCCGTCTCATGAAGTGGGAGCTGCAGCGTCCCGAGCAAAAGGAAGACTCTGCGGCGGCTGATGCGCAAGCAACAGACCGGACATCTGCCCCGACCTCCCCCTAAAATGGCAGCTTCAGGAGACAAGCGCTGCCGCCGCCCCGGCAGCAGCGCCCGCCGAACACACAACCCATAGAGGATGGTTTTATGAGCCCTGTTGTTCCCTCGATGTCCGACCGCGACGGCAAGATCTGGATGGATGGTCAGCTGGTGGAGTGGCGCGATGCCAAGATCCACGTGCTGACCCATACGCTGCACTATGGCTGCGGCGCCTTTGAAGGCGTACGCGCCTATGAAACCGCACAGGGCACGGCCATCTTCCGCCTCGAAGAGCACACCAAGCGCCTGTTCAACAGCGCCAAGATCCTGCGCATGCAGATCCCATTCAGCCAGGAGCAGGTCAACCAGGCTCAGGTCGAGGTGGTCAAGGCCAACGGCCTCAAATCCTGCTATCTGCGCCCGCTGACCTGGATCGGCGACCGCAAGCTGGGTGTCTCGCCCAAGGGCAACACCATCCACCTGATGGTGGCGGCCTGGGCCTGGGGCGCCTATCTGGGCGAGGAAGGCATGCAGCGCGGCATCCGCACCAAGATTTCCAGCTTCACCCGCCACCATGTGAACATCACCATGAGCCAGGCGAAGGCGGTGAGCAACTACACCAACTCCATCCTGGCCAATACCGAGGCTCTGGACGACGGCTACGACGAGGCCATCCTGCTGGACGCATCGGGCTTTGTCTCCGAAGGATCGGGCGAGAACATCTTTGTGATCAAGGATGGCGTGATCTACACCCCCGACCTGTCCGCTGGCGCACTCAACGGCATCACGCGCAACACCGTGCTGCACATCTGCAAGGACCTGGGCCTGGAAGTGGTGCAAAAGCGCATCACCCGCGATGAGCTTTACATTTCGGACGAGCTGTTCTTCACCGGCACTGCCGCAGAAGTCACGCCCATCCGCGAAGTGGACCGCGTGCAGATCGGCGAAGGCTGCCGCGGCCCGATCACCGAGAAAATCCAGGCGGCCTACTTTGACATCGTCAACGGCCGCAATCCCAAGTACGCACACTGGCTGACCTTGGTATAAATCACCCCCTGGGCGGCTTTGCCGCTTCCCCCCCGGGGGACAGCACCGTCGCTGCGGGACGGCCCTTGCTTGGTGCTTCTGACCTCAATTGCGCCAGTATTTCCGGCCATGCTTCATTATTGAAAACACGAAAGACACGAGAAATGACCACGAATGCCGTCGTCGAACTGGCCGCCAAAGACCTCAACGCACAAGGTGGCGTGTTCTGCCCCAGCCCCAAGGCCGACATGAAACTGTGGAACAGCCACCCCAAGGTCTATCTGGACGTGGCCAAGACCGGCGACGCCAAATGCCCTTATTGCGGCACGACCTACCGCCTCAAGGCCGGTGAGGTGTTTGCTGGCGGGCATTGAAGCAACCACCGTTCATGAAAGAGGCTCCCGATAGGAGCCTCTTTTTTATGCCTCGGGATTGAGAGCCCGATGCCAGGTGCTGCCTGGCACTGCCCCGCCATGGGCTTTGAACATTTCCGTGAAATGCCGCCTCTCTCCGCCTCTGAGCTTGACGATGGGAGCACTGATCTTCGGCCCCTGAACCCGACACAACTGGGGATACAGCAAATACCATTTCCAGCGCAAGGCATGGTGATAGTAATAAGCCGAGTCCTCGGCCTTGAACAATGCCATGCGTGAATACTGTCTTTGGCGCAGCACCTGCTGTGCCGTGACATGGATCAGCAGGTAATGAGGATCGCCAATGTTCTGCCGGATATCGACCCAATCGGGCTGTGCCTGGAGCCGCTGCAGATAGGCCTCGGTTCCCTCGACAATCAAGGCTTGGTGAAATTCCCGCTGCCAGGCGACGATGAAATCGGAGCCCGCCAAAGCGCCAAATGCCCAGCTTTCGATCACAGGCCTCTGCACCTGGGTGGTGAATTTCTCAAGATAGAAACCCACAAACTCAGTCCTGGAGTCGACGGCTGCCTGCATCCAGCCCAACGAGCGCGTCAGCAGGGTGCTGGCATCCAGCCAGAAGCCTCCATGCAGGGCCACGAGGTACAGGCGCAGCCAGTCAGATTGTTTGGTGGGATGCAGCTCATGGAACCGGGCAGGCAAAGCTTCTTGTGCCACGTACTGGGCCAGGTTGCCAGGATGCACAAGGCATACTTCATAATCCGGACACTGCAAACGCCAGCTCTGGATGCATTCGCGCACAAACGAGTCGGGCTGAGCATGGTTCCAGTAGGTCCACAATTTCTTGGGAATCGCAGCGCCCGGCGACGCCGCTAATTGCGGTGCGGGAGCAGCTACCTTGCCTTCGACAATGACCGGTATTGCGTCGCAATAGCTTGCTGAGGATTTCAGCGTCCGGGGCTGAACCAGCTTCAATGCGCTTTTGAATAATTGGGCAGGAATCCGGGTCATGGTGCGGAGAACAAAAAGAAACAATAGACGCAAATGATCTGTGCAGATTGTCCATCAGAACAATGAACTCACACTCTTTCCCTGAGCCAAAAACTGACGCTACAACGCCGATCCGAATCCTGCACTTCGTGACCGGAGGGTTTTCCGGCGCCACCCAGGTCGCGGTAGACCTGAGTCTGGCCGCACTACACACGCCAGGCTATGAAGTTCTGCTGGTGCTGCGCCGCAAGCCCAGCACGGATGAGCGCAAGATCGATGCCCTGCGCCAGCAAGGCCTGCAGGTCAAGGTGGTGTCCAACTGGCTGCATGCACTCACCGTCTGGGAGTTGCGCAAAGTCATTCGAGACTTCAAGCCCGATGCGATGTTCGCCCATGGTTTCAGCGACCATATCTGGGGCAGGCGCGCTGCTGCAGCCGAGGGTGTGGCGCATATCTTTCATGTGGAGCACAACTCGCGTGAGCGCTACACGCCGCGTCGTCTGCGCCAGGCCCTGGCGCTGGAGCCGTTCACCCAGGCCCATATCGGCGTCTCTGAAGGCGTCAGAACCAGTCTGGTCGAACGAGGTTTCCCGGCCGAAAAATGCATTGCCATCTGCAACGGCATCGACCTGACACGCTTTGCTCAAGACGCCATGCCCCAGCGCTGGCAGGAACGCGAGCCGGCCATTTACATGGCGTCGCGCTTTGCGCGCCAGAAAGATCACGACACGCTGATCAGGGCTCTGGCCGCGCTCAGGCAACGCGGCCTGACGCCCACACTCTATCTGGCCGGCGCAGGCAAGAGTTCGCTCAGGGCCAGAGCCGAGCGGCTGGTGGCTGAGCTGGGACTTGAGCAGCAGGTTCGCTTCCTGGGCAATGTCTCGGACCTGCCCCAGCGACTGTCCAGAACTCAGATCTTTGTTCTGGCTACGCACTGGGAAGGCATGCCTCTGGCGCTGGTGGAAGGCATGGCCGCAGGCTGTGCCTGTGTGGTGTCCGATGTCATCGGAGCCCGGGAAGTCGTCACCCCCGAGGTGAACGGCCTGCGGGTGCGGGAGTCAGACCCCGACTCCATGGCAGACGCTTTGCAAAGACTGCTCCAGAATCCAGCGCTGGCCCAGAGCCTGGGCGCAGCGGCGCGCGTCCACGCACTAAGCCACTACGGACGAGAACAGATGTGGTCCCACTATCAAAGACTGCTGCCGGTCAGCGCTTGAGAACTGCCGTTACAAGAGGCTTTGAAGCCCGAAAGTTCCCCCAGCTCAAAGCCAGCTTCATCTTGAATTTGCGCATTTTTTGCAAATGATTCGCCGGTGCTTCTTTTTGGGCCCAGATGCTGCTGATCTCGCTGGTGTCATCCAGAGAAATGACCGAGGGGTAGACCCCGTACACACGCAGGTCGTTCTCAAACCAGAAGCGAATATCCACATCGACTGGTCTATCGAAGGGAACACGTGCCTCCAGCATCTTGCGGGCACCGGATCGACTGATGACATAACCGGCAGCAAAGCTGGGCACCCGCTGATAGGAGATCAGTTGCAAAGATCCCTGAACCAACGGACCTTGATCCGCGATCTTTTCCGGCTCGCGCCCGTAGAGCTTGATCATGTCCCAGCTGCCATCGGCGGGCAGTGCTTCAATCGCGGCCAGCGCCTGGGGCAAATCTGGCAGAAGCCGCACATCATCCTCGAAGACAACCATGGCAGGAGCGTCGCTATCCATGAGTTGCTGCCATGACCTCAGATGACTGGCGTAACAGCCCTTCTCTCCGTTGCTCAGGGGTTTGAAGTAGCGGCCATGGCTTTGCGGCGCACAGAAGTAACGTTTTTGCTCGGCCTCGGACAGATCCGCCCACCACACTGCAGGCAAGCGCGACGCTGTCAACCCCATTTGCGAGAACTGGGCTGTCATCCGCTCGCGGCGCTTTGCATCCTTGGACAGATTGATAAAGACAATGGGTAATGACGACATACACTTCTGCACCGAATACAAGACCTGCAGTGTAGGTTGAAGCCAACTGCCTCGCAGGAGAACCTGATTGACAGCTATGAATGTGCCTACACAAGTCACACCTCGAACCGGCAAGCGGGCGACTGCTCTTGCGCATGCCCTGGATGCCGCCTGCTTTGCATTCTTTGCGTTGAGTCTTTGCGTCCCCTCTGGCTACTCTTACGGATCCACAGCCCTGGCTCTTTTGACTCTCGCCGGTTGTATCGCTGCCCGCCCCCAAGGCCTTGCCAGGCGCGAGACTTTCGTGCTGGCGGGGCTTCTGCTGGTGCTGGGCCTGCTCTGGAGCCTGTCCTTCGACCACTGGTTCTCGGCTGCGGGCTGGGGTTATGGCGCGAAATACGCGCTGGCCGCTCTCTGCCTCTGGTATCTGAGCAAAACAGGTATCCGGCTCACTGCCATTGTCTGGGGCCTGGCTCTGGGGAGTGTGGGTGCTCTGGCGATTGCTGCGTATCAGGCCGACGTGCTCAAGATGCTACGTGTCTCCGGCTTTACCAATGCCATCCAGTATGGTGGCATCGCCATGTATATGGGTTTTGCCACCTTGTCCCTGGCTTTGCTGGGCCACTGGAGCAAGTCTCAAACAGCAGCTCTGGGGCTAATGGCTGCATGCGGTATTTATGCGTCCTTTCTTTCCGACTCCCGCGGCTCCTGGGTCGCGATACCGCTGCTGATCGCGGCCATCTGGCTGATGGCATGGCTCAATGGCTACAAGCGTCTGGCCAGCATGACGGCGGCAGCCATGCTGCTGCTCGGGCTGATCGTGGCAGTGCCGGCCTACCAGAAGCTGGAACAACGAAGCAGCGAAGCTGCTCGGGAAGTCTCACAGTATCTGCAAGACCCGCAGAAATATGCAGTGACCTCTGTCGGCCAGCGTCTGGAGCAATGGCGGCTTGCCATACATCTGATCGAACAGCGCCCCTTCAGCGGCTGGGGACTGGCTGGCTACCCTGCGGCCAAGCAGCAAATGGTCGATCAAGGCCTGGCCCACCCTTCGGTCATGGAATATGGGCATGCGCACAATGAAATCCTGGACATGTGGGTCAAGCGCGGGCTGCCGGGTCTGATCCTGCTGCTGGCGTTCTATGCCGTGCCTGCAGCCATTTTCTGGCCCACGCAGCGCCGTCTGGCGCATGCCGATGCGGCGCAGCGCTCCAAGCTGCTGGCTCTGCGCGCGGCCGCCACGCTGCTGCCGCTGGCCTACTTCGGCTTTGGCTGGACCCAGGTGTTCTTCGCGCACAACAGCGGAAACATGTTCTATATTTTCAGCCTCGCCGTGCTCTGGGGCGGTATTTGCAGAATGGAAACCCAGTCTGCAGTCGCCAAAACTCAGTCCTGAGACCTGCCCGGCAAACCCAGGGCCAGAGCTCCCAGAGCCCCCTGGCCCAGGGCAAAGACACCATACAAGAGCCCAACCCCAACCGCTAGTACCGCAGGGACTCCGAAGGGCGCCAGGGCTGCCACTGCAGCAGCTTCACGGGTGCCCCAGCCGCCCACACTGACAGGCAGTGCAGCCATCAAAAACACGGGGGCAATGACAAATGCCCATACAGCCAGCGGCAAATGCAGGCCCAGAGCCATGGCGCCACAGGCCAGCGCACCAGCAGACAGCAATTGCACCAATGCCGAAGATGCGGCTTGCACCCACAGTTGCAGCAGGAAGTTCGGGCTACTTGCCGCCAAGCGCACAGGCTCCATCCATGCACCAGGCAACTTGAGCCAGTTGCTGCGCAGGCCCTGCAGAACAGCCCAAGGCAGCAGCAACCACAGCATGATGACGACAAGCAGCAGAGCGATGAAAACCGTGGTGTTCATGTGTATCCAGGGGGCCAGTGTGGAAGCACAGGCCACCGCCCCCAGGCCACCGATCGCGCACAACATCCACAAACCGCTGACGCGATCCAGAATCACCGAAAGATTGCTTGCCGCCTTGGCCTGCCCGGTCTTCTGCAGCGCAATCGCACGATAGACATCACCGCCCACAACAGCGCCAGGCAGCAACACATTCAGGCCAATGGCCTGAAAGTACCAGCGTATGCCAGAGGCCAGCGACATCTTGGCCCCGAGCCACCGCGCCATGGCACGCCAGCGCCATGCCGACACCGCGTTCGAGGCAATGGAAATCCCCAAGCCCCCCAGCAACCACCAGGGGCTGGCCTGCTGCAGCCGGCCCCACAGTTGCACAGGGTTGGCGAGATAGACAACGGCTGCCAGCAAAGCGATGCCCATCAGGGCTCGGACAACCGCCTTACGCGCCTTGCTCACAGGACCGTAGTCTCGGTTTTCGCTGTTTTTTCTTCGGGCTTGTGCCTGGCTGCGCTGTAATCCTTGGCGTGGTACTGAAGGCCGCTGCCCGACTCGTAATAGATACGCGTCAGCAGCTCGCCGATCAGGCCCGCTGCGATGAACTGCATGCCCATCAGCACCAGCATGACTCCCGCCATCAAGAGGGGTCGGCCGCCAATCGATTCGCCCATGATCTTCTGTGCCAGCAGCCACAGCAGGATCAGCACGCCAGGCGTTGCCATCCACAGTCCCATGCCGCCAAAGGCATGCAGCGGACGCTGGCGAAAGCGCATGAAAAAGACAATGAAGATCAGATCCAGAATCACCCGGAAGGTGCGATCTATGCCGTATTTGGAAACACCGCGCGTGCGTGCATGGTGACGCACCGGAATCTCCGTGATACGCGCACCGGCATCACGCGCCAGTGAGGGAATGAAGCGGTGCATCTCGCCATAGAGGCGAATGCGGTCAATGATTTCGCGGCGATAGGCCTTCAATGCACAGCCATAGTCATGCAGCTGCACATTGGTGAATTTGGAAATCAGGCGGTTGGCCAGCACCGAGGGCAGGCGGCGCGACAGGGCCTTGTCCTGGCGGTTCTTGCGCCAGCCCGAGATCATGTCCACATCGGGGTCGTTTTCCAGACGTTCCAGCAACAGCGGAATATCGCCGGGTTCGTTTTGCAGGTCGGCATCCAGCGTGACCACATACCGGCCGCGCACCCGGTCAAAACCGGCCTGCAAGGCACTGGACTGGCCGTAGTTGCGCACCAGACAGACGGCACGCACCCAGGGATGCTGTTCGGCCAGCTCGCGCAGACGTCTGGCACTGCCATCCGTCGACCCATCGTCCACCGCAATCAGTTCGTAGCTCAGTGACTGGGTGCGCATGGCCTCGTCAATGCGGGCCACCAGATCGGGCAGATTATCGAACTCGTTATAAACAGGAACAACGATGGAAACTTCGGGATTGGAATCGTGCACGGACGTCATGCTCAATGATTTTGGATAACAGTCACCTATACTAACTGAATACCCTAGGTGCCATTTGCGCCAGGCCCATTGTTTGGCCTGCAAAGCCAAGCGCAATCGTAAGTGCGCACTATCAAAACATGTGCACCCGCCAAATCCTATGGCATCAAACTCCTCGACTTCTATTCGCCCAGACTGGCAGCAGACCCTTTATGCCAAGCCATGGATATGGCTGGCTCTTTTAGTTTGTGCCCATATCGTTTCCCGTATCAGCATTTCAGCAGGCATGAAATGGGATGAATCCGAACAGATTCTCTGGGCCCAGCAATTGCAGCTGGGTTATGGCCCGCAGCCGCCTCTGTATACCTGGATGCAATGGGCGGTCTGTCAGCTTCTCGGCCCTTCGGTGCTGGCTCTGGCATTGCTCAAACATCTGCTGATTGCCCTGGCCTATTGCCTGGCATGGCTGGCTGGCCGGCAGTTGCTCAATCAAAAAGGTGCCTGGTGGGTTGCCGCAGGTCTGCTGCTGATGCCGCCCTTCGGCTGGGACTCGCTGCGCGACCAGACTCATACGGTGATGGTGACGGCCATGACCATGGGCTTGTGGTGGGCGGTACTGCGCCAGGTTCAAAAGCCGCAAGCCGTCAATTTTGTCTGGATCGGCCTCTTCTGCGGTCTGGGCATGCTGTCCAAATACAGCTATGCCATGCTCATTGGCGCCTTGTTCGTGGCCTCCATGACGGTGGCACAGGTCCGCTCGGCCATCTTCGCCAGGGGCTGGTGGCTGGCTCCGCTGGTGGGCTTGCTGGTGTTTGCGCCCCATGCCTTCTGGCTGGCTTCGCACTGGGGCATGGCAACCACCGAGACCGTACAGAAGATGTCCATCTCCACCGAGGCCTCGCATCTGAAAGGTCTGGGCAATCTGCTCAAGGCCCTGCTTTCCACCCTGGGCCTGTGGCTGATTGCCGCCGTACTCAGCTATCGCTCCAGACTCTGGAAGCCCGGCACCGACGCGTCTTTGCCCAGCCAGGAATGGGCCAGGCCTTTGCTGCGCAACTACCTGCTCATCATTGCCGTCTGCCTGCTGGGCATGGTGCTGGCAGCTGATGTCACGGACTTCAAGCAGCGCTGGATGCTGCCTCTGACGGCTGTTGCACCCTTGGCCCTGTATGTCTGGCGCCCGGCACTGCTGGAACAGGGCGTGGGCCGCATGTTCACCGTCTTCGTCATCGTCTTTGCCCTGATCTTTCTGATCATGGCCACGCTGCGCCCCTGGCAGGGCGGCCGCAAGAACGATCCCGACGAGCTCAACCATCCGGTCAAGACACTGGCCCAGGAACTGCGCCAGGCCGGTTATGACGGCAAGGGCGTCATCGTCGGCTCGGACCATATGATGGCGGCCATGCTGCATTCGCAGTTCCCGCAAACCTATGCCCTGGGCTGCTCCGATGGCGCCCAGCTGAGGCAGTGCCTGTCTCAGGCCGGCGCCGATACCGCAGGCGGCCTGCTGCTGATCACACGCGCCGACAAGCCCGTCGCGGGATGGTGGGACGGCATCTTCACCACCCAGGCAAAAACCGCGCTGCAGACACTGAGCATCCCTTTCGAGAAAATGCCTGCCAGCGCAACACCTGCGCAATACCAATATCTCTGGATTGCCCCATGAATCCTGTCCTGATCACCGGCTGTGCCGGCTTTATCGGCATGCATTGCGCCAAGCGACTGCTTGAGCAAGGTGTGGCCGTGGTTGGCATCGACAACCTCAACAGCTACTACGATGTGGCGCTCAAGCATGCCCGCCTCGCCGAGTTGCGCCCACACGCCCACTTCCGCTTTGTGGAACTCGATCTGGCGGATCGGCAAGGCATGGCCGACCTGTTTGCCGAGGTAGCCCCCAGCAAAGTTCTGCACCTGGCCGCGCAAGCCGGTGTGCGCTACTCCATCGATCAGCCCGACGACTATACCGACTCGAATCTGCTGGGCTTTGGCAATGTCCTGCAAGGCTGCCGCAAGCACCAGGTCGAGCATCTGGTCTATGCCAGCAGCTCCAGCGTCTATGGCGGCAACACCAGGATGCCGTTTGCCGAAAGCGACGCGGTGGACCACCCCATCAGCTACTACGCAGCCACCAAGAAGGCCAATGAGCTGATGGCCCATAGCTATGCGCACCTGTACGGCATTCCCACCACAGGCCTGCGCTTCTTCACGGTGTACGGCCCCTGGGGCCGCCCCGACATGGCCTTGTTCAAGTTCACCAAGGCCATGCTGGCGGGCGAGAGCATCGATGTCTATGGCGAAGGCAAGCTGGTGCGCGACTTCACCTATATCGACGATATCGTCGAAGGCATCATGCGCGTTCTGGACAAGCCCGCCACGCCCGACGCTGGCTATGACAGCCAGAACCCCAACCCCGGCACCAGCACCGCGCCCTATCGCATCTTCAATATCGGCAACAACTCGCCCACCGTGCTGATGGACTACATCGCGGCACTGGAGGGCGCCCTGCAAATTACCGCCCGCAAGCAAATGCTCCCCATACAGCCCGGCGACATGCACAGCACCTCGGCCGACACACGTGCCCTGCAAGCCTGGGTCGGCTTCTCGCCAGCCATGCCCGTGGCCACGGGCGTGCAGCATTTTGTGGATTGGTATCGCTCTTTTTATCGCGTATGAAAGTTACTGTCTTTGGTACCGGCTATGTCGGTCTTGTGCAAGGTGCCGTGCTGGCCGATGTCGGCCACCAGGTGCTTTGCGTGGATGTGGATGAGAAGAAAGTCGCGGCACTCAAGGCTGGCCAGATTCCCATCCATGAACCAGGCCTCGATGCACTCGTCATCAACAACCAGCAACTGGGTCGTTTGCAGTTCACCACCAATGCCGCCGAAGGCGTGGCGCACAGCGAGCTGATCTTTCTGGCCGTGGGCACGCCGCCCGACGAAGACGGCAGCGCCGACCTGCAATATGTGCTGGCCGTGGCCCGCACCATCGCCCAGCACATGGACGGACCGCGCATCGTCATCAACAAATCGACCGTGCCCGTGGGCACGGCGGACAAGGTCTCGGCCGTGATTGCCGAAGGCCTTGCGCAGCGCAATCTGCAGCACCCTTTCGATGTGGTGTCGAACCCCGAGTTTCTCAAGGAAGGCGCGGCAGTGGGCGATTGCCAGCGCCCGGACCGCATCATCATAGGCACCGGCAACCCGGCTTCCGAAGCCAAGCTGCGCGAGCTCTACGCTCCCTTCAACCGCAATCGCGACAAGATCGTGATGATGGATGTCCGAAGCGCCGAGCTGACCAAATATGCGGCCAATGCCATGCTGGCGACCAAGATCAGCTTCATGAACGAGATTGCCAACCTGGCGGAAAAGCTGGGTGCCAACGTGGAGGCCGTGCGCCGCGGCATTGGCAGTGACCCGCGCATCGGCTACCACTTCATCTACCCGGGCGTGGGCTATGGCGGCAGCTGCTTTCCCAAGGACGTGAAGGCGCTGATCCACACAGCCAGGGAGGTCAAGTTCGAGCCTCTGCTGCTCAATGCCGTAGAGGACCGCAACCATGCCCAGCGCAATGTGCTGTTCGAGCGCATCAGCGCCTTCTACAGCGGCCAGCTTGAGGGCAAGACCATCGCCGTCTGGGGCCTGGCTTTCAAGCCCAATACCGACGATATGCGCGAAGCGCCCAGCCGCAATCTTCTGGAGTCGCTCTGGGCCGCCGGTGCCAAGGTGAAAGCCTACGATCCCGTTGCCATGAAGGAAGCCCGTCGCATCTACGGCGAGCGTGCCGACCTGGAGCTGGTGGACAGCCCCCTGGCTGCCGTGCAGGATGCAGACAGTCTGGCCATCGTGACCGAATGGCAGATCTTCCGTGCGCCGGACTTCGACCTGCTGGCCACAACACTGAACGACAGAATGATTTTTGACGGCCGCAACCTCTACGAGCCTGCCCTGCCTGCCAGCCATGGCCTGGGCTATGTCTCCATAGGCCGCCCCGCCCAGCAGCCGCGCTGAAACAAAAAGCCCCGCAGGCAGAAACCTGCGGGGCTTTTTTCCGGGCAGCGGCTCAGGACAGCGGCAGGCAGATCACAAAGCTCGCACCGCTATGGCCGTCTTTGCGTGCCTCGCAGTGCACCGTGCCACCATGCCGCTCGGCGATCGAGCGCACCAGCGACAGGCCCAGGCCCACGCCGCCGGAGCGCTCGCTGGCCCCGGGCAGGCGATAGAACTTCTCGAAGATACGCTCGCGCTGCGCCTTGGGAACCCCGGGGCCGTGATCCTCGACACGGATCAACGCCATGCCATCCTGTTTGGACAGGGACAGAGTGATCTCGCCCTCGCTGTAGCGGCGCGCATTCTCCAGCAGATTGCGCACGGCACGGCGCAGCAGTTTCGCGATCCCCTGCACCTCAAGCGGACCATCGGTCTGCATCTCCAGATCGGCATCGATGCGCGCGCATTCCTCGGCCGCCAGACCGATCAGATCGACCGACTCCACCGTGCCCACATCGACCTCGCTGGAGTCCAGGCGGCTGGCCAGCAGGATCTCGTCGACCAGTTGGTCAAGCTCGCCAATATTGCGCTGGATCTCGGCCTTGGCGCGTGCGCTGGCCGGGTCGTCACCCATGAACTCCAGGCCCATGCGGATGCGCGTCAACGGCGAGCGCAGTTCATGCGAGGCGTTGGCCAACAGAGATTTGTGAGACGTCATCAAGGTCTCTATGCGCGCCGCAGCAGCGTTGAACTGGTGCGCCAGATCCGCCACCTCATCGTGACCATGCTCGGGGACACGCACCGACAGATCGCCCTCGCCAAAGCGCTTGACGCCGCGCTGCAGGTTTTCCAGACGCTTGAGCAGACGGCGAATGATGGGGAACACACCCACAACCACCGCCACGCCGACCAGGCCCAGCATCCACAGAAAGCCGAACGGCGGCCGCAGCCAGAAGGCGACGGCACCGTCACGCGGAGGAGGGCGGCCCTCACGCCACTCGCGTGGCGCCATCCATAGCTCATAGACCTGCCCGTCTCTGGCGGCAATTTCAAAACGCACGCCATCCACGGGCGAGCCGGAGATGCGGTTGCCACGCCCCTCCACCAGCACCTCGCCCTCAGGGCCCTTGAGCACCATCTCGCGCGAGGGAGGCGTGGTGCTGTTCTGGGCGCGCTGCTCTTCGGCAATATTCCAGGCCCAGGCCACGCACAGCGTGAGCACGGCCACGCCGACCACCACGGCCAGCCAGATGCGCAGATAGAGGCGCTGGGAGAAGATGTGCAGCAGCTTCATCAGTCTTGCTGCTTGGCAAAGACATAGCCCACGCCGCGCACCGTGAGAATGCGCTTGGGAGCCTTGGGGTCGGCCTCGATGGCGGCGCGGATGCGGCCCATGTGCACGTCGATGGAGCGGTCGAAGGCCTCCAGTTCGCGGCCGCGCACGGCTTCCATGATCTGGTCGCGCGTCAGAACGCGACCGGCGCGCTCGGCCAGTGCCACGAGCAGGTCGAACTGGTAGGAAGTGAGATCGGCCTGCTGCTCGCCCACCGACACGGTGCGGGCATCACGATCGATTTCCAGGCTGCCGAAGCGCATGACGGCATTGGCGGGGGCCGCCTGGCTCTCGCTGCCTTTACGGCGCAGGATGGCGCGAATGCGGGCCAGCAGCTCGCGCGGCTCGAAAGGCTTGGGCAGATAGTCGTCGGCGCCCAGCTCCAGACCGATGATGCGGTCCATGGGATCACCCTTGGCGGTCAGCATCAGCACCGGAACCTGTGCGGGGGCACCAGGCATAGAACGTATGCGGCGGCAGACTTCAAGGCCGTCCATATCGGGCAGCATCAGGTCCAGGATCACCAGATCGGGCAGCTCGACCGAGCCGCCATCGCCGGGCTGCAGCTGTTCCAGGCCGCTTTTGCCGTCAGCCATATGGGTCACTTCCAGGCCGTTATTGCCCAGGTAATCGCTCACCATTTGCGCCAGGCGAACGTCGTCCTCAATCATCAGAAGTTGGTGCGTGCTCATAGGGGGCAGTGTAGTCATGCTCGCGCCTCGGTATTTCTTCAAGACGCCATGCTGCAGCACGCAGGTGACCTGCTCTTGTCTGGTGCGTAAAGTTGGGTAAACGCCGAGTCGCTCAAAAACAATAGCTGTCAGTGCTTGTTCATCAAGCGTCAGAGCCAATTTTTACTCTGGATGCCAGGAAAATCAGCAGCAGCACGGGGAAGCCCATCAACGCCGTGGTGTGGAAAAACGCCTCGTAACCATAAGCATCGACAAACGCCCCCGAGAAACCCGCCAGCCACTTGGGGGCCAGCAGCATCATCGAACTGAACAGCGCATATTGCGTGGCCGAGTACTGCACGTTGGTCAGGCCCGAGAGATAGGCGATGAAGGCCGCCGAGGCGATTCCCCCGGCGAGATTGTCGGCGCTGACCACCCAGACCAGCGCCGAGACATCGTGGCCGCGCGTAGCCAGCCAGGCAAACAGAATATTGGTGCAGGCCGACAGCACCGCGCCCAGCATCAGCACGCGCATCACGCCCCAGCGCACCGCCATGGTGCCGCCCACAAAGCCACCCAGCAGCGTCATGATGACGCCGAACACCTTGGTCACGGCAGCCACCTCTTCCTTGGTATAGCCCATGTCCACATAGAACGGATTGGCCATGATGCCCATGACCACGTCGCTCACGCGATACAGGCCGATCAGCGCCAGCAGCAGCAACGCCTGCCAGCGGTAGCGGCCTATGAAGTCGGCAAACGGAGCGATCAGCGCGCCCTTGATCCACTCGGCCGCATTGCGTGCCGGTGCCATGGGACGGGCTTCAGGCTCGGGCGATAGCAGCACCGTGATCATGCCCACCAGCATGCTCGCCGCCATTGCCGTATAGGCCACATGCCAGGCCTGCACCATATAGCCCTGCACATCACCTTGAACCTGGGCCGCCACCCACAGCACGCCGGCGCCAGCCCAGATCATGGCCAGGCGATAGCCGGTCTGGTAGGTGGCCGCCAGAGCCGCCTGATCGTCGACCTTGGCGGACTCGATGCGATAGGCATCCAGCGCGATATCCTGCGTAGCCGAGCCGAAAGCCACCAGCACCGCGCACAGCACCAGCGGCTGCAGGGATTGCTTGGGGTCCATGAAGGACATACCGAGCAGGCCCGCCACGATCAGCAGCTGCGAAAACAACAGCCAACTGCGGCGACGCCCCAGCATGCGCGTCAGTGCCGGCAAGGGCAAACGGTCCACCAGCGGAGACCACACCCATTTGAAGGCATAGGCCAGACCCACCCAACTCAGGAAGCCGATCGTCGTGCGATCGATATCGGCCTCGCGCAGCCAGAAGCTCAAGGTGCCCAGCACCAGCAACAGCGGCAGGCCGGCCGAAAAACCCAAAGCCAGCATGCGCAAGCTGGTGGGCTGGGCATAGACCTTGAAGGCCTGGCTCCAGCTGCGCTTGGGCTTGATGACGACATCTGCGGAGGAGGGGTTGCGACTTGTTTGGGACGACTCGGTCATGGTCTGGTTCTCTGAGGCAGAGGGCATTATCGGTTGCCCACGCCAGTCGCCGGGCGCTACCATTGGCCGGATCACCGTCTCTTTCTGTAAGCAAGCAAGATTAGCCATGAGCCGTGACACCGCATCCCCGCACCCCGTGCTTGACCAGGCACAGGCATCGGTGCGCAGCTACAGCGGCGAGCATCAGGCCCATGCCCATGACCATGCCCAGATTCTGTTTGCGCTGCAGGGCCGCATGGAGCTGGAGGTGGGTGGCAGGCCCAGCTTTGTGGACAGCGCCTGCGGCATGGTCATTCCCGCAGGTACCGGCCACGGCTATCTGGCAGCACCGCAAACCCAGGTGCTGGTGATCGATGCGCCCATGATCCAGGGGCTGGACAAGCTGCGCCGCTTTGCCGTGCCCCCGGCGTTGCGCTTTCCCCAATCAAGCCTGTCAGCTGCCGCGCAGATGGCTCTGGTGCTGCAGGCTCCCACCTTGCTGCAACGTCGCGGCATGGATCTGCTGTGGCTGCAGCGCCAAGTGCAGGCGGCTTTGCATGAAAGCTGGCCCACGGCCCGGCTGGCGGACCTGGTGCATCTGAGCGTGGCCCAGTTCCATGCCCGTTTCGTGGAGTTGACGGATCGCACGCCGCAGGACTGGCTTCGCGGCCTGCGTCTGGACGCTGCCGTGCTGCAGCTCAGAAAGGGGGCGGCACTCGAAGCGACCGCACTGCGCTGCGGCTACGCATCGGCCAGCGCCCTGGCCTATGCATTGCGGCGCGAGCGCGGCCTGACATCGCGCCAGTTGCGTGAGCGCCGCTGAGCCTCCCCTCGCACTTCAAGCGTTTCTCGACAGATGGGCGGCCCGGGCCCGCGCATGATGGCTCACTCATGTCTGTCACTTCCGCTATCTCTTCCCCATCACCCCGCAGCGCCTTGGGCCCTGTCGGCCTGGTGCTGGCCGCCGCCATGCTCTGGGGCACCACGGGCACGGCACAGCATTTCGCGCCTGCACAGCTCTCGCCCTACTGGGTGGGCGGCCTGCGCATGGTCATGGCCGCGCTGTTCTTTGGCGCGCTGGCGCTGCTGCTGGACCGAAGCCATGCGCGCCAGCCCATGCGCTGGGCGCGTATCGTGTTCTGCGGCCTCTGCATGGCCATCTACAACCTCAGCTTCTTTGCCGGCGTCAAGGCCAGCGGCGTGGCCCTGGGTACGGCGCTGGCCATAGGCAGCGGTCCCATCTGGGCCGGCCTGATGCAGGCCGTGGTGCAAAAGCGCATGCCCAGCCTTCAATGGTGGCTTGGTACCTGCACCGGCGTGGGCGGAGGCATTGTCATGGCGCTGGCCGCCACCGACAGACAGCATCTGCCATGGGCGGGCATGGCCCTGTGTCTGCTAGCCGGTCTGTCCTATGCGGCCTACGCGCTGGTCAACCAGGCACTGGTGCTGCAAGCGCGTGTGGCCACGGTCAATGCCTGGGTGTTTGCCTGCGCGGCCATGCTGTCGCTGCCCGTTTCGGCCTGGCTGGGCGGGCCGCTGCAGATCAGCGCCAGCGGCTGGGCCGTGGTGATCTATCTGGGCATGGTCGCCACGGGCTTTGCCTATCTGCTGTTCTCCGTGGGCCTGCGCGGCATGTCTGCCGCGACCGGCGTGGCACTGAGCAAGGCCGAGCCGATCACCGCTTTTGCGCTGTCGCTGCTGGTGGTCGGCGAGCGCCCCGCCTGGTGGTCCGTGATCGGTCTGCTCGGCGTGATCGGCGGTCTGTGGCTGGTAGTGCAGGCAGAGCGCAAGACTGCAGAAACCGTCTGACCCGAGGCAGACTGCAGCTCGCATAGACTTGGCGCTTATGCACGCCCTCATCTCATCCCTGCGCCTGCCCGCCACCCGCAACTGCCTGCTGCCCGCACTGGTCTGTGCTGCGCTGATGCACGCGCCAGCGCAGGCGCAGGTGGAGGTCGGCAAGGCATCGGTGATGCGCCAGCTGGTGCCGGCCGAGACGCTGGAAAGCTCTGCGACCCAGCAGTACCAGGAGCTGCTGCAAAAGGCCAAGGCCCAGGGCGCGCTGGCAGACGCCGGCAACCCGCAGCTGCAGCGCCTGCGCAGCATTGCCCAGCGCCTCATCCCTTATGCCGCGCAATGGAACCCGCGCGCCAGCCAATGGCGCTGGGAAGTCAACCTCATAGGCAGCAAGCAGATCAACGCGTTCTGCATGCCCGGCGGCAAGATCGCCTTCTACACAGGCATCATCGACCAGCTCAAGCTCACGGACGACGAGATCGCCATGGTCATGGGCCACGAGATGGCCCATGCCCTGCGCGAGCATTCGCGCGAGCAACTGGCCAAGAACCAGGCCACCAGCATAGGCATATCGCTGGGCGCGCAATTGCTGGGTCTGGGCGATATTGGCAATGCCGCTGCACGCCTGGGCGGGCAATTGCTCAGCCTCAAGTTCAGCCGCAACGACGAAAGCGATGCCGACCTGGTCGGACTGGAACTGGCCGCACGCGCCGGCTACAACCCGCAGGCCGCCGTGAGTCTGTGGCGCAAGATGGGCCAGGCCACGGGCGAAGGCGGCATAGGCTTTCTCTCCACGCATCCGACGGGCCCCGATCGCATCCGCCAGCTGGAGGGTAACGTGCCGCGCGTCATGGGCTTGTACGAGCAGGCACGCAGGCGCTGAACACCAGCGACAAGGCGGCTGAAAACCCGCTTTGCGTCAGCCATGCGGCGCTCTATATTGGCCTGTGACGAGCGCACAGCCACAGGAGTGATCGCATGCAGGCCCTGGACACCCATGACGTCTTCAACCAGTTCGATGAGCTGACCGGCATCAATCTGCTGCAGGCCGACGCTGCCTTGCAGGAAGTGCTGCAGCGCCAGCAGGCGCAGGGCTTTGTGCCGGCTCTGAACCGCTTTGCGCAACAGCTTGGCGAGAAGCACAACTGGGAGCATGCCGAACTCGCCAACCGCCATACGCCCGAGCTGCAGCGTTTTGACGCACGCGGGCGTGTGCTAGATGCCGTGGAATTCCACCCCAGCTGGCACCGCCTCATGGAGCTGTATCGCAAACAGGGCCTGATCTCCTTGCCCTTTGAGAGCCCAAGCCGCGGCCGCTGGAGCGCCTGGGCCGCCGGCTTTTACCTGCACGGCCAGGTGGAGCAAGGCACGCTATGCCCAGCCACCATGACCACCGCGGCCATCCCCGTGCTGCAAAAAGAGCCGCAGCTGTGGAGCCAGTTGCAGGCCCGGTTGTTCAGCCACGAGTACGACGCACGCGATCTGCCCTTGAGCCAGAAAAAATCCATCTGGATAGGCATGGGCATGACGGAGAAACAGGGCGGCTCGGACGTGCGCGCCAACACCACGGTGGCTCGCCCCGTGCATGAGGGAGGTCGCGGCGGCGAGTATCTGCTGCGCGGCCACAAATGGTTTTTCTCGGCCCCCATGTGCGACGCCCATCTGGTGGTGGCTCGCATGGCCACGGCAAGCGGTGAGCTCGGCGGTCATGCCTGCTTTTTCGTGCCGCGCTGGCGCCCTGACGGAAGCAAGAATCCCGTGCGTGTGCAGCGCCTCAAGGACAAGGTAGGCAACCGCAGCAACTCCAGCTCGGAAGTAGAACTGCAGGACGCCTGGGGCATTCTCATGGGCGAGGAAGGCCGAGGCATTCCCACCATCATCGAAATGGCCAGCTACACGCGGCTGAACTGCGTGCTGGGCAGCGCGGCCATTTTGCGCAGCGCCACCGTGCAGTCGATTGCCTATGCGCGCCAGCGCTCGGCCTTTGGCAGACATCTCGCGGATCAGCCGCTGATGGCCACCGTGCTCGCGGACCTGGCCCTCGAAAGCGAAGCCTCCATGCAGCTCGCCATGCATCTGGCTCAGGCCTATGAGCTGGAGGCCGAAGGCGATCTGCTGGCTCGCGCCTGGAAGCGCATCATGACTCCGGCCGCCAAATTCTGGGTCTGCAAGCGCTCGGTGGAGATCACGGGCGAAGCCATGGAGGTCTTTGGCGGCAACGGCTATGTACAGGACAGCATAGTCGCGCGCCTGTTCCGCGAAGCGCCGGTCAACTCCATCTGGGAAGGCTCGGGCAATGTGATGTGTCTCGATGTGCTGCGCGCCATGGGCCGAGAGCCCGAGGCCACGCGCCTGCTGTTGCAGGATCTCAGCGATATGGCTGCCGGCCAGCCCCTGTTGACGTCCACGGCGCAATCGCTGGCCAAACGCCTGTCCGCTTCCCCCGAGACACTGGAGCCGCAGGTCCGCCGACTGGTGCAGGACTTGTGTCTGCTGGCCCAGGCCTGCCTGCTGCACAGACATGCACCCGACCCCATGGCCGATGGCTTCATCCACACCCGCCTGGGCGCGCAGAACGGGGCCATGGTGGTCGGAGCATTCGACCCGGCTGGGCTTGACATCGCCGCCGTGCTGGAGCGTGCCCTGCCCTTGTGAATACCGTCAGGCTGCGACCAGCACTTTCAGCTGCTTGAGGCTTTGCGCCACGCTCTTTCCGCTGGTGTCCAGCACATGGTCGGCCTTGGAATAAAAGGCCGATCGGCCGTCCAGAATCCGGCGCAAATCATCCATGGCCTCGGGATTGGCCGCCATGGGCCGCGTGTCGCCCTGGGCCACGACACGGCTCATATGCTCATCGGGCTGGGCCTGCAACCAGACCGTGGTGCAGTGGCTGAGCAACTCGTTGAAGGTCGCGGGGTCCGAGACAATGCCTCCCGGCGTGGCAATCACCACGTCGCTGTAGATCTGCACGGCCTCTTCCAGTGCGCGGCGCTCGTAACGACGATAGGCGCCAGCTCCATAGAGGTCATAAATCTCGCGCACGCTGCAACCGGCCACTCGCTCGATCTCCTGGTTCAGCTCGAGAAACGGCACATTCAGCTGCTCTGCCAGCATACGCCCCAGCGTGGACTTGCCCGCGCCACGCAGGCCTATCAGGGCAATGCGCGAAGCCCGGTGCGGATCGCCCATGGGCGCCGTTCCCAGAATCTCTCCGGCCGCCAGTCGCACGCGCTGCAAATCGGCCTCGCTGCGGCCTTCCAGCAATTCGCGCAGCAACAGCCATTCGGCACTGGCCGTCGTCACATCGCCCAGCAGCTCGGCCATGCTGCACTGAAGTGCATGCGCGATCTGCTGCAGCACCAGGATGGAGACATTGCCCGTGCCGTATTCGAGATTGGCCAGATGGCGCTCGGACACCACGGCCGCCGAAGCCAGCCCGCGGCGCGTGAGACCGCGACGCGCACGCAGATTGCGCACCCTCTCGCCCAAGGCCTGCAGCAGCGGGCTTTTGCCCGCTTCATCCCCTTCCGCAACCGACGCGGATGCCATGTCTAACTGATCCATAAAGCTCCTCAGAGGCCGTGAATGATAAACAGTCGGGGTTAACGCGAATCATGCAATATATTGCTTGACACTGCATTGTCTCGTATTTATCTTTTGATTGCACGCACAATATTGCATGTTTCATCAAGGATTTGATGCTGATCAGAACAGCACTTCAGGAGACCCCCATGACCGAGTTACTGGCCAACCATGTGGCTGGCCGCTGGCAAACCGGCAGCGGCCCGGGCAGTTTGTTACGCGACCCGGTACTGGGAGCAGAGCTGGTGCGTGTCGATGCCACAGGGCTTGATCTGGGCGCCGCCTTTGTCTTCGCACGCGATACTGGCGGCAAGGCGCTGCGCGCGCTGAGCTATGCGGAGCGCGCCAGACTGCTGGCCGATATCGCGACCCTGCTGCAAAGCCGGCGCGATGCGTATTACGAGATTTCCACCTCCAACAGCGGCACCGTCAGAAACGATACCGCCGTCGATGTGGATGGCGGCATCTACACCCTGAATCAATACGCCAGATGGGGCGCGGCGCTCGGCGATGCGAAGCATCTGAGCGACGGCGAAGCCGTGGCGCTGGCCAAGGACGGCGCTTTTCTGTCCCGGCATATCCAGGTCCCGACACGCGGCGTGGCGCTGTTCATCAACGCCTTCAACTTCCCTGCCTGGGGGCTGTGGGAAAAAGCGGCTGCGGCCCTGCTCTCGGGCGTGCCCGTCATCGTCAAGCCGGCCACGGCCACCGCCTGGCTGACCCAGCGCATGGTCAGGGATGTGATCGATGCCGGCATATTGCCGCCGGGGGCGCTGTCCGTCATCTGCGGCAGTGCCGCCGGATTGCTCGATCAGCTGCAGCCCATGGATGTGGTCTCGTTCACAGGGTCTGCGGAGACGGCTGCGACCATACGCTCTCACGCGGCCATCAGCCGCCATTCGGTGCGCAGCAATATCGAGGCCGACAGCGTGAACTGCGCGCTGCTGCTGCCCGGCCATGGCCCGGACAGCGAAGCTGCCGCCTTGCTGGCGCGTGAAGTGGTGCGCGAAATGACGGTCAAATCCGGCCAGAAATGCACGGCCATACGCCGCGTGCTGGTACCGCAAGCTCTGTACGACGGTGTGGCCCAGGCCATCGGTGCACAACTGGCCAAAATCACCGTAGGCAACCCGCGCAACGACGCTGTGCGCATGGGATCTCTGGTCAACCGCGAGCAGTACGACAGCGTGCAGCAGGGCCTGGGCCGGTTGCTGGAGCACACCACGGCCCTGCATGACGGCCGGCGCAATGCGCTGATCGATGCCGACCCGGCGATTGCCGCCTGCGCCCAGCCCGTGCTGCTGGGAACACAGGACCCCGATGGCAGTGCACTCGTGCATGACATGGAAGTCTTTGGCCCCGTGGCCACTCTCATGCCCTACCGTGACCTGGCACATGGCCTGGCACTTGCACATCGCGGACAGGGCTCGCTGGTCTGCTCGATCTATGGCGATGACGACAAGGCACTGGCCGCAGCCGCCACCGATCTCGCAGCCAGCCATGGCCGCGTGCATGTAGTAACCCCCGCTGTCGCCAGGCTGCATACCGGCCACGGCAATGTCATGCCCCAGTCCCTGCATGGCGGTCCGGGCCGCGCCGGCGGCGGCTCCGAACTCGGCGGCCTGCGGGCACTGGACTTCTATCATCGCAAAAGCGCCATACAAGCCGCACCACAGCTTCTGCAGGCGCTGGCCGAAACGACGGGAGCATGAGCCATGACCGACTTCACTCGGCCCTTCAACTTCGCCCAGCATCTGTTCGATCTCAACCAGCTGCGGGGAGACAAGAACGCCTACACCGATGACCAGGGCACGCTCAGCTATGCCCAGCTGCAGGAGCAGGCGCGCCGCCTGGCCCATGGCCTGCTCGCTGCCGGTATCCATCGCGAGGAGCGCGTGCTGCTGGTCATGCACGATATGCGCGAGTGGGTGATCTCGTTTCTCGGCTCCATGTACGCAGGCGTGGTGCCGGTGGCGGTGAATACCTTGCTCACGGCCGCCGACTATGCCTATATGCTCGAGCATTGCCGTGCTCAGGCGATCGTGACCAATGGCGCGCTGGTTGCCGTGGTGCAGCAGGCCCTGGAGCAGGCGCAGCATGAGGTCAACCATATCTGGGTCGCCAGACCCGATGAAGCACCGCAAGGCCTGCCGCCGGCCTTCGAGCCGCTGCAGCCCTGGCTGCAGCAGCAAACGCCGCTCGCTCATGCCGCCAGAACCATGGGCGACGACCCCGGCTTCTGGCTGTATTCCTCGGGCTCCACCGGCAAACCCAAGGGCGCGGTGCATACCCACGCCAACCCCTACTGGACGGCCGAGCTGTATGGCAAGCCGGTGCTGGGCCTGAGCGAAGACGATGTCTGCTTTTCCGCCGCCAAGCTTTACTTCGCCTACGGTCTTGGCAACGCCCTGACATTCCCCTTGAGCGTGGGCGCCAGTGTGGTGCTGATGGCCGAGCGCCCCACGCCGGAAGCCACCTTCAGGCGCTGGACCGAACACCAGCCCACGGTGTTTTTCGGCGCGCCGACGGGCTTTGCGGGCATGCTGGCTCACCCCGCCCTGCCTGCACGCGAGCAGGTCAGCCTGCGCATGTGCTCCTCGGCGGGCGAGGCCCTGCCGGCCGAGATTGCCCAGCGCTTCAAGGCCCGCTTCGGCGCCGATATCGTGGACGGCATCGGCTCCACCGAAATGCTGCACATCTTCATCTCCAACCGCCCGGACGACATACGCTATGGCAGCACGGGAAAGCCTGTACCAGGCTATGTGGTGGAGTTGCGCGGCGAGGACGGTCAGCCCGTGGCCGATGGCGAGATTGGCGACCTCTACATCAAGGGCCCGAGCGCCGCCCTGATGTACTGGGCCAACCGTGACAAGACACGCGACACCTTCCAGGGCGTCTGGCTCAAGAGCGGCGACAAATATGTGCGCGATGCAGACGGCTACTACACCTATGCAGGCCGCAGCGACGACATGCTCAAGGTCAGCGGCATCTATGTCTCGCCCTTCGAGGTCGAGTCCACGCTGCAGCAGCACCCTGCCGTACTGGAGGCGGCCGTGATCGGCGTGACCGACGAACAGGGCCTGACCAAGACCAAATCCTATGTGGTGTGCAAGCCCGGCCAGAGCGCCAGCGAGGCCGAACTCAAGGCCTTTGTGAAGAATCGGCTGGCCGCCTACAAATACCCGCGCTTCATTGAATTTGTCGATGAGCTGCCAAAGACCGCGACAGGAAAGATCCAGCGCTTTCGTTTGCGTGAGCTGGAATCCAAGCCGCGCTAATTGCTTATCGCAAGGTTGCAAGAAGCTATCAAAACAGTAGTCACAAACTAGGGCAATCGCTGGTGTTGCTTTAAACCTAAAGTTGTTAGAGTGCGCTCGTGCATCAGTGCCAACCCCAGCACCACAGCCAGTCATAACCGTTGATCTGAGAGTAAGCCGGCATTCGTCCATCAACCAGCAGGAGACAAGCATGAGCAAGCAATGGGCAATATGGAGCGCAATCGCACTGGCTGCCGCCGCAAGCGGCAGCAGCGCCATCGCGCAGGAGAAGATCAAGGTCGGCTTCATGCTGCCTTTCAGCGGCACTTATGCAGCCCTGGGCGTGGCGATCGAGAACGGCTTTCGCATGCAGGTAGCCGAGCAAGGCGGCAAGCTGGGCGGGCGCGAGATCGAATACTTCAAGGTCGACGATGAGTCAGATCCCGCCAAGGCAACGGACAACGTCAACCGCCTCATCAAGCGCGACAAGGTCGATGTGATCGTCGGCACCGTGCACTCCGGCGTGGCCATGGCCATGGCCAAGGCCGCCAAGGAAAGCGGCACCGTGCTCATCGTGCCCAATGCGGGAGCCGATGCAGTCACCGGCCCCATGTGCGCTCCCAATATCTTCCGCAGCTCCTTCTCCAACTGGCAGACAGCCTACCCCATGGGCGTGGTCGCAGCCAAGGAAGGCAAGAAAAATGCCATGACCCTGACCTGGAAGTACGCTGCCGGTGAAGAGGCCGTCAACGGCTTCAAGGAAGGCTTCGAGAAAAGCGGCGGCAAGGTCAGCAAGCAGCTGACGCTGCCGTTTCCCAACGTCGAATTCCAGGCTCTGCTGACCGAGATCGCTGCGGCCAAGCCCGATGCCGTGTTCTCCTTCTTCGCGGGCGCAGGTGCCGTGAAATTCGTCAAGGACTATCACGCCTCGGGCCTGTCCAAAACCATTCCGCTCTACGGACCGGGCTTTCTGACCGACGGCACGCTGGACGCTCAGGGCGAGGCCGCCCAGGGCATGCTGACCACGCTGCACTATGCCGACGAACTGGGTACGGCGCGCGATCAGGCCTTCCGCACCAATTACGCCAAGAACTACAAGCTGCAGCCCGATGTCTATGCCGTGCAAGGCTATGACGCCGCACAGATGCTGGCCGTGGGCCTGAAGGCGGCCGGCGGCGACATCGGCAAGAAAGACGTCTTCCGTACCGCCATCGAGAAAGCCACTATTGCCAGCCCGCGCGGCGACTTCACCTTGAGCAAGGCACACAATCCCGTGCAGGACATCTATCTGCGCAAGGTTGACGGCAAGGAGAACAAGAAGATCAGCGTGGCAGTGAAGGCGCTGGCGGACCCGGCCCGCGGCTGCCGCATGTAATAGACGCGAGCCATACCGCCCTCGATACCTGGTTGCTCTGTCCTGCCGCACCTTCGGTGCCGCCTGCGACAGAGCACCTCGTCTCCAGCGCGAATCGACGATTCGCCGTGCTGTATGCCTCGCTTTGCAGCCTCCTGCTTCAACAAGGATTGCCGTGGATCTCGCCACTTTTCTGGTGCAGTGTCTGAACTCTGTTCAGTACGGACTGCTTCTGTTTCTGCTGGCCTCTGGCCTGACGCTGATCTTCGGCATCATGGGGGTGATCAACCTCGCCCATGGCAGCTTCTACATGATTGGTGCCTATGTGGCGTTCTCGCTCGCACCGTACCTGGGCCAGCATTTCATCATCATGCTGCTGGTCGGCGTGGTGCTGGCCGTGGTGCTGGGCTATTTGCTCGAATGGGCATTCTTCAGCTTTCTCTACGAACGCGATCACCTGCAGCAGGTGCTGATGACCTATGGCCTGATTCTGGTGTTTGAAGGCCTGCGCGCCATCCTCGTGGGCAACGATGTGCATGGTGTGGAAAAGCCGGCCTGGCTGGCCGGCAGCTTCCCTTTGATGGGCATGATGCAGTACCCCTGGTACAACGTGTTTGCAGCCGCTGCCTGCCTGCTGGTGGCGCTGCTGATGTACTACACCGTCAACCGCACGCGTCTGGGCATGATGATTCGTGCCGGTGCCAGCAACCGCGACATGGTGCGCGGCCTGGGCATCAACATCAAGCGCCTGTACCGCATCGTCTTTGCCGTGGGCGTCGCCCTGGCGGCCCTGGCCGGGATGATCGCGGCGCCCATGAGTTCGGTCTACCCCAATATGGGCTCCAGCGTGCTCATCATCTGCTTTGTGGTGGTGGTCATCGGCGGCATAGGCTCGATCACCGGCGCGCTGATTGCCTCGCTGCTGGTGGGCTTTGTGGATACCTTCGGCAAGGTGTTCTTTCAGGAGCTCAGCGGCATGAGCATCTATCTGCTCATGGCCGTGATCCTTGTATGGCGCCCGGAAGGCCTGATGGGCAAGAGATGATGAAGCTCCCCCTGAGTCGCTTCGCGCCTTCCCCCCTCGCTCGCCACGCGGGAGGGGGACAACACCTTCGCTGCGGGGCGGCCGGCCAGGCCCTTGCCCCATGTCCCCTGCTTGGCTCACGCCAGTTCTGCAAGCAGTGTCAAGGATCACTGATATGAGCGATACCTCCTATACGCCGCTGCCGCAATCCAATCAGGCCTATGCAGAAGCACCGGCCGTCACCAACCAGAGCCGCCCCATTCGCGCCAAAAGCGTGTGGGTAGCTGTGGTGCTGCCGCTGGCTGTTGCAGCGCTGCTGGCTGCCGCACAGCCCTTCTGGTCGGCCTATCTCTCCGATCTGGTGGTCAAGATCATGATCCTGTCCATCTTTGCGCTGAGCCTGCATATCCTGGTGGGCGGCGCAGGGCTGGTCAGCCTGGGCCATGCGGCCTACTTCGGGCTCGGTGCCTATGCTGCGGTGAAGGCCGCCGGCCAGGACGGCAGCAACTTTCTCGTCATGCTCGGCGCCGCCGTCGGTGTCTCGGGCCTGTATGCGCTGGTGGTGGGCGCCCTGAGTCTGCGCACCAAGGGCGTGTACTTCATCATGGTCACGCTGGCATTCGCTCAACTGGCTTTCTTTGTCGTGCACGACGTGGGCTATTTCGGCGGCAGCGACGGCATCTATCTGATGCAGCGCCCGGCCATAGGCGCACTGGACATGGAAAGCAGCAGCACGCAGTACTTCGTGGTACTGGCCGCGCTGGTGCTGGTCTATGCCTTCATCGCCATGCTGCGCCACTCCCGCTTCGGCCATGCGCTGGCCGGCATTCGCGTCAACGAGCAGCGCATGCGCGCTGCCGGCTTTGCCACCTACGGCTACAAGCTCGCCGGCTTTGTGATTGCCGGTGCGCTGGCGGGTCTGGCGGGCTTTCTGCTGGCCGCACGCGATGCCGTGGTCAACCCAGAGCTGCTGGCCTGGCACCACTCCGGCGAGGTACTGCTGATGCTGATTCTGGGTGGCGTGGGCTCGCTGCGCGGTGCCGTGCTGGGCACCATCACCTTTGTGCTGCTCAAGGAGCTGCTGAGCACACACGCCATCGTTGGCAATGCAGCAGACCACTGGCAGCTGACGTTGGGCATCGCCATCATCGCGCTGGTCGCGCTGCTGCCCAAGGGTCTGGTGGGCATCAACGACAAATGGCAGAAGAAGGCAGCAGCGCAGAATTCTCAGTCGGCAAGCGCTGGCCAGCAAGGAGCAGATCATGGCTGATGCAGACAATGCTCCCCAGATGTCGGTGCGCGGCCTGACGCGGCGCTTTGGCGGGCTGGTGGCCGTGAACAATGTGGACCTGGATCTGCACCAGGGCGAGGTCCATGCCGTCATCGGCACCAACGGCGCAGGCAAGTCCACGCTGATCAACATGCTCTCGGGCGAGATAGCGGCCAGCAGCGGCAGCATTGCGCTTGAAGGCCGGGACGTCACGCAGATGCCGCAGCCGCAGCGCGCCAAGGCCGGCATCGGGCGCAGCTATCAGCGCACCACCATCTTTCCCGAGTTCACGGTGCTGGAGAACTGTCGCCTCACGGCCCAGGCCCAGGCCCTACCAAGGCCCTGGCGCATCTGGGAATCGGCCCAGCATTGCGCAGCCAGCATGCAGCGGGCGCAATCTGCGCTGCAGCGCGCAGGTCTTGCCCAGCATGCCGAGCGCATCGCCGGCAGCCTCAGCCACGGCGCCAAGCGCCAGCTGGAGGTCGCCATGTGTCTGGCCACAGCACCGCGCGTGCTGCTGCTTGACGAACCTCTGGCAGGCATGGGCGCCGAAGAGACAGAACGCATGCTGGAGCTGCTGCAGGAGCTCAAATCCGCGCATGCCGTGCTGCTGGTGGAGCACGATATGGATGCCGTTTTCCGCATCGCCGATCGCATCACCGTCATGGTCAACGGCAGCGTGGTAGCCACGGGCACGCCCGATCAGATTCGCAACGACCCGGTCGTGCGCACCGCCTATCTGGGAGAAGAAGAACATGCTTGAAACAAGGCACCCCCTGAGCGGCTCTGTCGCTTCCCCCTCTCTCGCTGCGCGGGAGGGGGACGGCACCATCGCTGCGGGGCGGCCCTTGCTTGCTGCCTCTGGCACAGGCACGCGCCCACTTTCCGGGGCTTCGAACCATGCCATGTTCAGCCTGCAAGAGGTGCACAGCTTTTACGGCGACAGCCATATCCTGCACGGCATCTCGCTGGACCTTCCCCAGGGCCAGGCCGTGGGCCTGCTGGGCCGCAACGGCATGGGCAAGACCACGCTGATCCGTACGCTGATGGGCTATGTGGCGGCACGTTCGGGCCGGGTGTTTGCCGACGGCAAGGAGGTAACGAATTCCGCCCCCGAAAAAATGGCGCGTCTTGGCATTGGCTATGTCCCCGAAGGGCGCGGCGTATTCCCCAATCTCTCCGTCAAGGAAAACCTCTTGATGAGCGCCAGAGCCGGCCTGGACGGCAGCCGGGGCTGGACCTACGAGCGTGTGCTGGAAACCTTTCCACGCCTCAAGGAGCGACTGTCCAACGGCGGCGACCAACTCTCGGGCGGCGAGCAGCAGATGGTCTCCATCGGCCGCGCACTGATGACCAATCCGCGCCTCATGATTCTGGACGAGGCCACCGAAGGACTGGCTCCGCTGGTGGTGGCCGAAATCTGGCGCGTGATTGCACAGATTCGTGAAACCGGCATCTCCACGTTGATCGTGGACCGCGACTACAAAAAGGTGCTGGCCCATACCGATAAGGCCGTGGTGATGGAAAAAGGCCGGCTGGCCTTGCAGGCCGAGTCCGCTGATCTGTTGCGGCAACCGGAGAAGTTGTCGGTGTTGTTGGGAGTTTGACTGTCGTCTTGTTTTGATAGCTGTTCACGCCTGATAGATAGACCTCCTCTGTTTGATGTTTGGAGTGAAACTGGGTACCTGATTTATGGACAGAGGCCGGGACGAAACCCGGCCTATATCCTCAAAACAAAGCGGTCTCGCAAACCAAAAACCTACTACACCCCACCCAACGACGCCGCATCCAGTCGCACATTCTTCGCCGCCTCTGGCGGCAGGATCGCCATCGTCAGACTGCAATTGCAGGTCAGCTTGCCCTCTTCATCGCGCAGCTCCACCGCCCAGACATGCGTGGTGCGCCCCAGGTGCGTGGGCCGCGCCGTGGCGGTGATCCAGCTGCCCTTGCGGCCTGCTCGCACATGATTGGCAGTCACGCCCAGGCCCACGCAGCGGTAGCCTTCGGGAATGCTGCAGGCCGCGGCCATCGACCCCAGCGTCTCGGCCAGCACCACGCTGACACCACCGTGCAAAATGCCATAGGGCTGGCAGGTGCGTTCATCCACATGGATGCGTGCGCGCACATAGTCGTCGCCGTATTCGGTGAACTCAATGCCCAGGTGGGAAATTGCAGTGTTTGCGCTGCCTGCGTTCAGCGCTTTCAGATCGAGCTCTCGGGTCCAGATCGCCATACCAGTCCTTGTGGTGCATGAAAAAAGGACGCTCTTTGCAGAGCGTCCTTCGATGCTAAGGACTTGGAGCAGCAGACGCCAGCACCAAGCGGACTAGCTCGCGGTGGTCAGCCCACCCACACCCCGAGTCAGAGACACCAAGCAAGGGCCTAGGCGGCCCCACCGCCCCGCAGCGAGGGTGTCGTCCCCCTGGGGGAAGCCGCGGAGCCGCCCAGGTGCAGCGGCTCAGGGGGTAACTCAGCCCCGCATATCGCCCTTGTCCATGAAGCGCTGATGCCAGGACAGTGCCTCGGTCAGGATATGCGGCGTGTGCTGTGCACCCTGCTGGCGCGAGCGGTCGAAATAATCCTGCAGCTGGGCGCGGTAGTCCGGATGGGCACACTTGTCGATGATGACTTGCGCACGCTGCTTGGGCGACAGGCCACGCAGATCGGCCAGACCCTGCTCGGTGACGATGATCTGGGTGTCATGCTCGGTGTGGTCCACATGCGAGCACATGGGCACGATGCAGCTGATCTTGCCGTCCTTGGCCACCGAAGGCGTGACGAAGAAGGACAGATAGCCGTTGCGAGCAAAGTCGCCCGAGCCGCCGATGCCGTTCATCATGCCTGTGCCCATGACGTGGGTGGAGTTGATGTTGCCGTAGATGTCGGCCTCGATCATCGAGTTCATGGCGATGATGCCCAGGCGGCGCACCAGCTCGGGGTGGTTCGAGATTTCCTGCGGGCGCAGGATGATGCGCTCGCGGTAGAAGTCGATGTTGTCCTCGAAGTCCTTGTAGGCCGCGGCAGACAGCGAGATGGAGGTGGCCGAGGCCTTGCTCATCTTGCCCGCGCGCAGCAGATCCAGCATGCCGTCCTGCAGCACTTCGGTAAAGCCCAGCAGGTTCTCGAACGGGCCGGTCAGCAAGCCTGCCAGCACGGCATTGGCCACATTGCCCACACCCGACTGGATGGGCAGCATTTCCTTTGGCAGACGGCCCATCTTCATCTCGTGGGCCAGGAAGTCGATGATGTAGCCGGCTATTTTCTGGGAGTTTTCGTCCGGTGTGGCAAACACATTGTCGCGGTCGCCCTTGTGGGTCTCGACCACGGCCACGACCTTGGCGGGGTCCACCTTCAGGTAGGCATCGCCGATGCGATCATCGGCATGCGTCATGTTGATGGGCATGCGGCGCGGCGGGATGGCCGTGCCGTAGTAGATGTCGTGCATGCCCTCCATCCGGGCGGGCGGCTTGGTGTTGACTTCCAGAATCACCTTGTCGGCGATCTCCAGCCAGGTCTTGTTGTTGCCCACGGCAGTCGACGGTATCAGCAGGCCGTCGGCGGTCACGCCCAGCACCTCGATCACGGCGATGTTCATATGGCCCAGAAAGCCGAACCAGGCATGCTGCGCCACATGGGACAGGTGCATGTCGATGAAGTCGATCTCACCCGAGTTCACGGCCTTGCGCGCGATGGGATCGGTGTTGAAGGGCAGGCGCTGACCCAGTGCATGGGCTTCGGCCATCACGCCGTCGCATTCGGCGGCGGTGGACGCGCCGGTCCAGACATTGATCTTGTAGGGCTTGCCCTGGGCATGCTCGGCCTTGGCACGGGCCGCTATGGCCTGTGGCAACGCCTTGGGATAACCGGCTCCGGTAAAGCCGCTCATGCCGACATTGACACCGTGGGGAATCAGGGCGGCGGCCTCTTCGGCCGTCATGACGCGCGAGAGGAATTCTGGGTAACGTACGCGATCTGCGATGGACATTGCATGCTCCAAACTCAGAGGCCTCGGCCCGGCACGCGAGCCTGACCGGCGCCAACGCGCTGGCATTCTTGCAGCTCATGCTCGGCGCTCAGGCTGGCACCTCCAAAAAAAACCGCCCGGGTAGGGCGGCATATCTCCAGAGAGAAATGTTACCAGCGCGGAACATTAACACCGGGATTCTCGGCAAAGGCCCCGCGCTGCTGTCAGGGGAATGTCCCCCCGATTACATGTTGGCACTCACTTGGCCTGTACCTTGGTTTCAGATTTGCGCTCGCCCATGGTCAGCAGCGCATACAGGATGATGGCGCCAAAGGTGGCGCAGCCGATGCCGCCCAGCGCGAATTCGCCGAACCTCAGCGTGAATTCTCCGGTGCCCAGGATCAGGGTGATGGCAGCCACGATCAGATTCTTGGTGTCGGAGAAGTCCACCTTGTTGTCCACCCAGATCTTGGCACCGGCAATGGCGATCAGGCCGAACACCACGATGGAGACACCGCCCATCACGGGCAGGGGAATGGCCTGGATCAGCGCACCGAACTTGGGCGAGAAGCCCAGCAGCACGGCCAGCAGGGCCGCCACAAAGAACACGGCCGTGGAGTAGATGCGGGTCGCCGCCATCACGCCGATGTTTTCGGCATAGGTGGTCACGCCCGTGCCGCCGGCTGCGCCGGAGACCATGGTGGCCACGCCGTCACCGATGAAGGCACGGCCCATGTACTGGTCCAGGTTCTTGCCCGTCATGGCGGTCACGGCCTTGATATGGCCCAGGTTCTCGGCCACCAGGATGATGACCACGGGCACGATCAGCAGCATGGCATTGCTGGTGAACACCGGCGCATGGAAGCTGGGAATGCCGAACCAGGCGGCATTGAGCACTCCGCTCAGGTCCACCGGCTTGCCCCAGCCCAGGCCGTTGGTGAAGACGGCGTAGAGCACGCTGGCAATGATCAGGCCGATCAGAATCAGCAGGCGCTGCAGCATGCCGCGCGTGAACACGGCCACCAGCGCCACGGACACAAAGGTCAGCGCCTGCATCCAGGACTCGAAGTTGTTGGACGCCATGTTCTTGATGGGAATCGAGGCCAGGTTCAGGCCGATGATGGCCACCACGGCGCCCGTCACCACGGGCGGCATGAAGCGTTCGATCCAGGCCGTGCCCACCATCTGCACCAGCAGGCCGACCAGCATGTAGACAAAGCCGCAGGCAATGATGCCGCCCAGCGCCACGCCGATATTGGCGTTGGCTGGGCCCTGGCTGGCCACGTAGCCGGTGGCGATGTTGACCACGCCGATGAAGGCAAAGGAAGAGCCCAGATAGCTGGGCACCTTGCCGCCGGTGATGAGAAAGAAGATCAGCGTGCCGATGCCGCTCATCAACACCGCCAGATTGGGATCGAACCCCATGAGGATGGGAGCCAGCACGGTGGAGCCGAACATGGCGATCACGTGCTGGATACCCATCAAACCGGTCTGCGTCCAGGGCAGTCGCTCATCGGGGCCGATGACGCCACCGCCCTGCAAGACATCGGACGATCGCTCCGTCCATTGAAACATTCCCATCCCATCGCTCCTTGGAGATATCAAAAACGGAGCAGATTATGGCAAGCAGTGCTTGCCCGCTGGGGTCGTGCAAGCACTGGTAAACCAGGGACTGTGGTCTCTTGCACACGCGGGAAAACGGCGGCAGAACGTCAGACTATCAAATACATAGCTTTCAGCGCCAACCCATCAATGATTTCATTGATAAATAGATATGAAGTGATTGATCAGCAAGCGCAAGAAGCTATCAAATTCATTGCTTCTGCTGCAGCGCACGCGCAATGCGATCGCGCTTGACCGTAGGCTTGGGCACCTTGAACGGGAACCACATGCGCACATCCTCCTCCAGCGCTATGCCGTGCATGAAGTTGTAGATGGCCTTCTTGAGCGCCGCGCCCAGTGCATCGTGATCGACGCCCGTGGGGTCGATGAAGGGACGGTCGTTCTTGGCGAAGTTGCCCTCGGGCAGCGGCGGCAGCTCGATGCCGTATTCCTCGGGGTTGAGGCCCACGGGCGAGTGCACGGTGCAGCTGAAGCGGTGAAAGAAGCCGCTTTGGATACAGCCGTTGAGGAACAACTGGCGCACATACTCGAGCGCGTCCACCGTGTCCTGCACGGTCTGCGTCGGAAAGCCGTACATCAGATAGGCATGGACCAGGATGCCGGCCTCCGAGAACGCCTTGGTCACGCGTGCCACCTGGTCCACGGTCACGCCTTTTTTCATCAGCGCCAGCAGCCGGTCGGACGCTACTTCCAGACCGCCGGAGATGGCGATGCAGCCGCTGTCGGCCATCAGCTCGGCCAGCTCGGGCGTGAAGGTCTTCTCAAAGCGCACATTGCCCCACCAGGAGATGCCGGCGTTGCGCGCAATCAGCTCCTGCGACAGCGCCTTGAGCGCCTTGGGCGGCGCGGCCTCGTCGACAAAGTGAAAACCGGTCTGGCCGGTCTCGGCGACGATGGCCTCGATGCGGTCGGCCAGCACGGCGGCGCTGGCGCCCTCGTAGCGACCGATATAGTCCAGGCTCACATCGCAGAAGCTGCACTTCTTCCAGTAGCAGCCATGGGCCACGGTAAGCTTGTTCCAGCGCCCGTCGCTCCAGAGCCGGTGCATGGGGTTGAGCATGTCCAGCAGCGACAGGTATCGGTCCAGCGGCAGGCCGTCCCAGGTGGGCGTTCCGACCTCGGCAAACGCGATATCGGACTCCATCATGTTCACATACTGCACCTTGCCATCGTCGCCGCGCACAAAGCTGCGCACCAGGCGCGATCTGCCGCGCTCGCCGCGCAGATGCTCGAGCAGCGCCAGCAGCGGGCGTTCGCCCGCATCCAGCGTCACGAAATCGAAGTAGTCGAACACGCGCGGCTCAGCCAGCTCGCGCAGCTCGGTGTTGACAAAGCCGCCGCCCAGCACGGTGGCGATCTGCGGGAAGCGCCGCTTGATGGTCTGGGCAATGCGAAACGCCGCATAGGCCGAGCCCGGAAAGGGCACGGACAGCAGCACCACCGTGGGCTGGTGGCGCTCCACGGCCTCCAGCGTCAGGCGCTCCAGCACTTCGTCCACCAGATTCGGCTCTGCCGCCAGTGCGCTGGCCAGCGGATCGAAGCTGGGCTGGCTGCCGGCCAGCGATTCGGCATAGCGCACGAACTCGAAGCGCTCGTCCACGGCATCGCGCAGCACATCGGCCAGATCGTTGAGGTACAGCGTGGCCAGATGCTTGGCCTTGTCCTGCAGGCCTAAAGCGCCGAAAGCCCAGCCCAGCGGATCGCCGCCTTCCTCGTCCTCATACACATCGAGCGTGGCAAAGCGCGGGCCTTCGGGCAGAAAGTGGCGCCCCACGATGCGATGGGCAAGCGTGGAGTCTCGCCCCTGCAAAAACGCAATCGTGGGCGCGATCGTGGCCAGATAGCGCTCCTGCTGCGCGACAAAGGACTGGACGGCAGGCGTGTGCTGCCTGGCAGGCAGACTCTGGATGCGCTCGGCCACTGCGCGCAGGCCATCGGGCGAGAGCAGCTGCAGCACCAGGGCCAGTGCCAGGTCTTCCTGCATGGCGGTGATGCCACGCGAGCGCAGAAAGCCGGTCAGATAGGCCGTGGAGGGGTAGGGAGTGTTGAGCTGCGTCATCGGCGGAATGACGGCCAGCACGCGGGTGGGCAAAGCGGACATGGGGTGCGGGTCGCCGGCATGCGCCGTTGACGGTGTAGACAGGCCCCGATTATCGGTTTGACCGCTCAGCTGTGCTCGTGTGCGCCCATACAGCCGACCGCGCTGCTGCACAGGTGACATCTGACGGGGCCACCACCAATGACTTGCAAGGGCTGCAGCGCTAGGCTGGACCCATGTCTTCCGCACCGCAACACCCCGCTCCCTATATCCCTCAGATCCGGCTGTACCAGAACTGGCTGCATGAAACACGCGGCCTGAGCTTTGCCGACTATGACGCGCTGTGGCGCTGGTCGACCAGCGATCTCGACACCTTCTGGCAAAGCATCTGGGATTACTTCGATCTGCAGTCGCCCACGCCGCACAGCGCGGTGCTGGCCAGGAACACCATGCCCGGCGCGCAGTGGTTCCCGGGCGCGCAGGTGAACTATGTGCAGCAGGTGCTGCGCCATGTCCAGCCGGCCCATGCCGCCGGCATGCCGGCCGTCATCAGCCGCAACGAGCAGGGTCTGCAGCGCGAGCTGAGCTGGCCCGAGCTGCAGCGCCAGGTGGCGGCCCTGGCCCTGCATCTGCGTGCCCAGGGCGTCGCCAAAGGCGACCGCGTCGCGGCCTATCTGCCCAATATTCCCGAGACCATCGTCGCCTTTCTGGCCTGCGCCAGTCTGGGCGCCATCTGGAGCATCTGCGCGCCCGACATGGGCACCCATGCCGTGCTCGACCGCTTCAAGCAGATAGCGCCCAAGGCGCTGATCGCCGTGGACGGCGTGCATTACGCAGGCAAGGACATAGACCGCCGCGAGGTCCTGCAGGAGCTGCGCCAAGGCCTGCCCAGCGTGCAGCACGTGGTGCTGGTGCCCAATCTGGATACCTCGATAAAGATAGCCGACACCGCAGACTACACAAGCGTTACAGCGAGAAATGATGCTGATACCGCTGCCTTTGAGCCCGAGTGGCTGGCGTTCGACCATCCGTTGTGGATCGTCTACTCCAGCGGCACCACGGGCCTGCCCAAGCCCATAGTCCACGGCCATGGCGGCATGGTGCTGGTGGCCCTGCAGCTCAAGGCCTTGCACAACGACATCGGCTGCAGCTACGAGCCCAATAGCTGGGGCGAGCGCTACCACTGGTACAGCTCCACGGGCTGGGTGATGTGGAATGCCCAGGTCTCGGGCCTGCTGGGCGGCACGAGCTGCGTGATCTTTGACGGCAGCCCCGGCGGCAGCAAGGACAAGCCCGACTGGGGCACGCTGTGGCGCTTTGCGGCCGAGACCGGCGTGACCAGCTTTGGCTCGGGCGCGGCCTTCTATGCCAACTGCATGAAAGCCGGCCTTGAGCTGTCCAGCTGCGGCGATCTGTCGCGCATACGCGGGCTGGGCAGCACTGGCTCGCCGCTGTCCGCCGAGGTGCAGCAGTGGGGGACGGAGCAGTTTGCCAAGCTTGGGCGCCCTGACATTTGGTGGAACAACCTCTCGGGCGGCACCGACTTCGCGGGGGCCTTCATTGGCGGCAACCGCGATCTGCCCCTGGTGCCCGGCGTCATGCAGTGCCGCCAGCTGGGCGCCGCCGTCGAGGCCTGGAACGAAGAAGGCCAGCCCGTGATGGACGAGGTCGGCGAGCTGGTCTGCACCCAGCCCATTCCCTCCATGCCGCTGTTTCTCTGGGGCGATGCGGACGGCAAGCGCTATTTGTCGAGTTACTTCGATATGTACCCGGCCGGCCATGGCCGCCAACCGGGCGGCGGCGATGGTGACGCCGAAATGGGGCCGGTCTGGCGTCATGGCGACTGGATCAAGCTGCTTGGCGAGGGCGGCTGCATCATCTACGGCCGCAGCGACGCCACCATCAACCGCCATGGCCTGCGCATGGGCACCAGCGAGATCTACAGCGCCGTCGAGGCCCTGCCCGAGGTGCTGGACAGCATGGTGGTGGATCTCGAATATCTGGGCAAGGACAGCTATATGCCGCTGTTTGTGGCCCTGCGTCCGGGCGTGGAGCTCGATGCGGCGCTGCGCGAGCGCATCAACAAGGCCATCCGCTCGGCGCTGTCGCCCCGCTTTGTGCCCGACGATATCTTTGCCGTGGCCGAGATACCGCGCACGCTCAGCGGCAAAAAGCAGGAGCTGCCCATCAAGAAGCTGCTGCTGGGCCAGCCGCTGGCCAAGGTGGTCAACAAGGACGCCATGGCCAACCCAGGCTGCCTGGACTGGTACGAGGGCTTTGCCAGGGAATATCTGGCCCGGGCAGGAGCAGGCACAGTGTCCTGACACGGCAGGCGCGGTGCGAGGGCCTGAGTGGCCCCCGCCGCCTTGCAAAGGATTACGTCCCTTCTTGGGGATCAGTGCCCCTGAAAGCGGGCAGCTCTCTTTTCGCGCCAGGCCGCGCCGCCTTCCTTCAGATCGGCCGAGGCGATGGTGGCCTGCACGGCAGCATCGATGCCGGCCTTGTCATGCACGCCGCGGGCAATGGCGTTGAGATGTTTCTTCATTCCCAGCAAGGCCAGCGGCGCCATGCCGGCCAACGTGGTCTGCAGCTGCATCACGCGCTCGCCGATATCGGTGCCGTCCACCAGATCGGTCAGAAAGCCGCAGTCCTTCATGGCCTGGGCCTGCAGCTTCTCGCAACTCAGGAACAGGCGCTTGGCCGTATCCACGCCCAGGCGGGTCACATAGCGCTCCAGGCCCGAGAGGTAGAAATGCAGGCCCAGCCGCGCGGCGGGCATGAACATCTGGCTGTTGGCCCCGCCCACGCGGAAGTCGCAGGCCAGTGCCATATCGGTGGCACCGCCGAACACGCCGCCCTGAATCGCGGCAATGGTGACGGGACGGCAGTTTTCGATGGCATCCACCATCTCGCCGAAGGAGCTGCCCTCGTTCTGGCTGTTGGCGATCTCGCCAATGTCATAACCGCTGCAGAAATGCCTGCCCACCGCCTGCAGCGTCAGCACCAGTACCGCGGGGCTGGCGTTGACCTCGTCGATCTGACGGCGCAGCACGATCAGGTCTTCGGGCAGCAGTTTGTTGGCAACTTCGGGACGGCGCAAGGTGATGCTGGCACAGGCGCCCTGGATCAAAAGCTCTGGAGACATGACTGTATTTTCATCCAGACCTGCACAGACACAGGCCTCTGAGGTGCATCAAGTGTTGCAGTGCAAACACTCGGTGACCATATCTTTTGCCGGTAGGCAGGTACACTTTGTCGTCCTCATAGAGCACCTGATGTGCGCTGATCCCATCCATGTCTGTTGAATCGACCGGCGCCGAGCGCCCCAGCTTTGACCTCAAGAGCGCACAACTGCCGGTGCTTTCCGTGGTACTTCGCAGCACCGACATGCAGGCGCTGGCCCAGGATCTGGCCCGCCGTCTTGCCGACGACCCGGACTTCTTCGACAACGACCCTGTGCTGATCGACCTCAGCCAGGTGCGCGAAGCAGAGGAAGAAATCGACTTCCCGGCCCTGATCGAGGCCCTGCGCAACCACCGCACAGTGCCCGTTGCCGTGCGCAGCGGCAGCGAGGCCCAGATGGAAGCAGCCAAGGCCCTTGGTCTGAGCGCAGCCCCCGATGCCATGCCGACGCGCCGCACCGAGCCGGAAATCCACGAAATCATTCGCGAAGTGGAGGTCGAGGTGCCTGCTCCGCTGGCCGATGCCGTCATCGTGGACCGGCCGCTGCGCTCGGGACAGCGCGTCTATGCCAAAGGCACCGACATTGTGGTTCTGGACATGGTCAGCTATGGTGCCGAGGTGATTGCCGACGGCAACGTCCATGTCTATGCGCCGCTGCGCGGCCGCGCCGTGGCCGGGGCCAGCGGCAACACCAGCGCAAGAATTTTTAGCACTTGCATGGAGGCGCAACTGCTTTCCATCGCAGGTATCTACCGCACAATTGAAACCGATCTCCCCAAGGACGTCGCCGGCAAAGCTGCCAAGGTGCGCCTGGAGGGAGAAAGAATCGTTATCGAGCCGGTATGAGAGACACACCGGACACCCTATCAACCTGCCCCATTTGTCTTAAAGGAATCGTGCAAACATGGCCAAAATCGTCGTCGTGACCTCTGGCAAAGGCGGTGTCGGCAAGACCACCACCAGCGCCAGCTTCGCATCCGGCCTCGCACTGCGCGGCCACAAGACCGCAGTGATTGACTTCGATGTGGGTCTGCGCAATCTCGATCTGATCATGGGCTGCGAACGCCGCGTGGTCTATGACCTCATCAATGTCATCCAGGGCGAAGCCAATCTGAACCAGGCCCTGATCAAGGACAAGCAGTGCGAAAACCTGTTCGTGCTGGCCGCTTCGCAGACCCGAGACAAGGAAGCCCTCACGCAGGAAGGCGTGAAGAAGGTGCTGGACGATCTGTCCGCCATGGACTTCGAGTTCATCATCTGCGACTCGCCCGCCGGCATTGAAAGCGGCGCACTGATGGCCATGCACTATGCCGAAGAGGCCCTGGTGGTGACCAACCCCGAAGTCTCGTCGGTGCGAGACTCGGACCGTATCTTGGGCATGCTCAGCTCCAAGACGGAGCGTGCGGTCAAGGGCGAGCGCATCAAGGAGCATCTGCTGATCACGCGCTACAACCCCAATCGTGTGGAAGACGGCCAGATGCTGTCGCTGGAGGATATCCAGGACATTCTGCGCATCGAGCTGATCGGCGTGATCCCCGAATCCGAAACCGTGCTCCAGGCCTCCAACCAGGGCATTCCCGCCGTGCACATGCAAGGCACGGATGTGGCAGAGGCCTATCAGGACGTGGTGGCCCGATTCCTGGGCGAAGAAAAACCCATGCGCTTTACCGAAGCCGTCAAACCCGGTTTCTTCAAGCGCATGTTTGGCGGGAGGTAAGCCTGATGTCCATGTTGTCGTTTCTGCTCGGAGAGAAGAAGAAGTCCGCCTCGGTCGCCAAGGAGCGACTGCAGATCATTCTCGCGCGCGAGCGCGTGGGCGGCGAAAGTGGCAAGCCCGACTATCTGCCTGCCCTGCAAAAAGAGCTGATGGCCGTGATTTCCAAGTATGTGGACATCAACCCCAATGACATCAAGGTACAGCTGGAGCGCCAGGAAAACCTTGAGGTTCTGGAAGTCAAGATCGAGCTGCCGGACGCCGCGCGTGGCTGATACCAACTCATCTATCCATAGCGCTAGCGCTTGATGGACAAGGAAATGGGCCTGAAAAGGCCCATTTTTCATTGCGATGCCGCCGCGCGGCCCTGCCCCCTGCGAAAGCGCGGGAGCCGTTTCTCATTCGCGCACCGGCTCGCGCATGGTCACCAGCTCCTCGGCCACGGTCGGGTGTATGCCGATGGTCGCATCGAACTGCTGCTTGGTCGCGCCGCATTGCAGTGCCACGGCAAAGCCCTGCATCAGTTCGCCCGCGCCCTCTCCCACCATATGCACGCCGCGCACGCGCTGGTCGGCCTTGGAGACGATGAGCTTGAGGAAGACGTTCTCGGGCTCGGCCCCCATGCGGTTGGTCAGCGGCCTGAAGCTGGACTGGAAAACCTGCACTGCGCCGAAGCGCTCGCGCGCCACTTCCTCCGACAGGCCCACGGTGCCCACCTGCGGATGGGAAAACACCGCCGTCGGCACCAGCTCATAGTCGGGAGCGCTCTTGCCGCCCTGGCCGAACAGATGATGGGCGAGCACTGTCCCCTCGGCCAGCGCCACGGGCGTCAGGGCCATGCGATCGACCACATCGCCCACGGCATGGATGGAGGGCAGGTTGCTGCAGAAATACTGATCCACCTCGATGGCGCCCTTGTCGTTGACCTTGACACCCGCGGCCTCCAGCCCCAGGCCTTCGATCAGGGGCACACGACCCGTGGCATACATCACGCAGTCCACGACCAGTTGCTCGCCGCTCTTGAGCTGCAGGTGCAGGCCGTCCGCCTGCTTGTCGATGGCCTGTATTTCTTCGCCCCAGCGAAAGTTCACACCCAACTGAGCCATCTCCTGGCCCAGATGCAGACCCAGGTCTGCATCAAAGCCGCGCAGCAACTGCTGGCGGCGGTGCAGCAGGGTCGTCTCGGCGCCCAGACCGTTGAAGATGGAGGCGAACTCCACGGCGATATAGCCTCCGCCCACGACCACCACCCGCCTGGGCAGGTGCGGCAGATGGAAGGCCTCGTCAGAGCTGATGGCATGCTCCACGCCAGGAATATCGGGCAGGCTGGGCGTTCCGCCCGTTGCAATCAGGATATGGCGGGCATGGATGGTCTGGCCGTTCACCAGCACGCTATGCGGCCCCGAGAGCGCCGCACGGCCATGGATAAGGGTAATGCCTGCCCCGGCCAGCATGCGGCCGTAGACACCGTTCAGGCGCTCGATTTCGCGGTCCTTGTTGGCAATCAGCGTGGGCCAGTCGAAGCGCGGTCGCTCCAGCTGCCAGCCAAAGCCCCGGGCCTCCTCGGCCAGTTGGCTGAAGTGCGCGGCATGGCTGAGCAGCTTCTTGGGGATGCAGCCCACGTTGACGCAGGTACCTCCCAATTGGGCAGCTTCCACCACCGCCACACGGGCCCCCAGGCCGGCAGCCACACGGCTGGCGCGCACGCCGCCCGAGCCACCGCCTATGACCAGAAAATCGTAATCAAAGTCTTGTTGCTGCATGTTCTGTCTCGCTGTTTGGGAGGGTCAAAGCAGATGCTTGCTGCTTTGAACTCTACAAGACAAGACTGCCGCAGGTGGTTTAACGCAGCGTTAAACCACCTGCACGACCCAGTTTGATTGGCGGGCGGCTCAGAACGGTTTGTCGCCCACGACCGTGGCGCGATGCATGCGGCGCACGGCCGGGAAATAGTCCTGAATCGCGTAATGCTGGGTAGAGCGGTTGTCCCACATGGCAATGGTGTTGGGCTCCCAGTGCAGACGCATCTGGTATTCCAGAATCGCAGGCTGGCGCAGCAGATAGTTCATCAGCTCCTGTTGCTGGGCATGAATTTCGTTGGCCGAGCGGAAGCTGTCGAAGTTCGAGCTGAAGTTGGCGAAATGCGTGACGAAGGCCTCGTTGACGTAGAGAATCTTTTGGCTGCTTTCGGGGTGGGTGCGCACCACCGGGTGCACCACGGGCGGGTATTTGCCGCGGGCTTGGGCCTGCTGTGCGGGCGTCATGCGCGCGCCGAACGAAGGCAGGATGTCATGCACGGCATACAGGCCGGCGATCTGCTGCTTGCGCGTCTCGGGCAGCTGCTCGTAGGCCTGCTCCATATTGATCCAGACCGTGTCGCCGCCGACCTCGGGGCATTCCACGCAGCGCAGCACCGAGGCCATGGAAGGCGTCTCGCGCCAGGAGACATCGGTGTGATAGACGTTCTCGGTGCCTGGAATCTTGCTGTTGCCACCCAGCAGCACCAGTTCGGCATGATCGGGGTGATGGGGAAATACCGGATGCAGCTCCAGCTCGCCGAAGCGGCGCGCAAACGCCACATGTTGGGCAGGCGTGATGTTCTGCTCGCGAAACACCAGCACCTTGTGCGCCACCAGCGCCTGACGCAGCTCGCGCGCCTGCTCCTCGCTCATGGGCTGGCGCAGGTCTATGCCCGAAACCTCCACGCCGATGGCGGGTGAGATGCGCTTGAACTCGATCCCCGTCCTGCTTGCCGCGGCCACCTTGCGCTGGGTATGGGCCGGCCTGTCTTCGCAATCGATCATCATGTGTCTCCAAAGCGTTGCAACCACTGTCCTCGGGCCTGACACAGCAGGCCTGGGGGCAATCTAGGGCGGGCCTTGGAGATCGGTATCGTTCAAGCCGACTAGGTAGGGTTCCCAGTCGGCAGCCGGCTTTACCTGACGAAGCCGTGGGCGTGCATATGGCCCGAGTGGTAGAGCAGCGGCGCGCGGTCGGCATGGTGCTCGCAGCGTTCCACCTCGCCGATGAAGAGCAGATGGTCGCCCTCCTCATGCTGGCGCAGATTGCGGCACTCGAAGACCGCGCTGCAGCCCTCGAGCAGCGGCACGCCATGCTCGGAGTCATGATGCTGGGTATGGCTGAAACGGTCCGCGCCCTTGCGTGCAAACAGCTCGGCCAGCGGCTTTTGCGAAGCCGCCAGCACATGAATCGCGTAATACGTGCAGTGGCGGAACACGGGCAGTGAGTTGGCCTTCAGACCCAGGCTCCATAGCACCAGCGAGGGCGCCAGCGACAGTGCGTTGAAGGAGCTGACCGTGGAGCCCACCGCATGGCCCTCTGCACTGCGCGCCGTGATGATGGTCACGCCGGTGGCAAATTGCCCCAGCGCATCGCGAAATTCGCGCTGCGAGAAAGGCAAAGCCGAACGCAAGACGGAGGTAGGCAAGGCGGAGTTCACGAAATTCAGAGCTCAGGTCAGCGACCACAACGGTGCGCCACGGTTCAAGATCAGCAGATCCAAAGAGCATCTGCAGGACTTGATCAATTATCAACTTGAACCTTGCCGGTCACAATCCGTAAGGGCTTAAGGCCAGAATCATCAATTTTGATAGCTTCTCACGCAGTAATACACAGGCCTGCAGTCCTAAAACTTCATCAATCCGGGGTCTGAGCTGCCAGCAGCCCTTGGCCGGCCTGCTGCGCCAGCCAGCCGCCGACCTTGGCTTTGCTGCAGCGTTGCAGCTGCATCAGCAGCTCATGCTCGGGCCAGGGCAAGGCATGGCGATCGCACAGATCCTGCTGCATGCGGGCCAGCAGGGCCGCCGCCATCTCGGCATCCGCCAGCGCCCGGTGGGCACGGCCCGTGGAAGGCAGGTGCAGGTAGCGCGCCAGATTGCCCAGGCTGTGACTGGGCGCCTGCGGGTAGATGCGGCGCGACAGCAGCACGGTGCAGGCAAACAGCTGGGGGGCGGCTTCGCCCGCCAGCGCCAGCTCGGCCTGCCAGAACTTGCTGTCGAACGATGCGTTGTGGGCCACCATGGGCGCAGCGCCCACAAAGCGGGCCGCATCGCGCATCACCTCGGCGGCGGGCGGCGCCGTGCGCAGCATGGCATTGGTGATGCCGGTGAGTTCGGTGATGAAGGGCGAGACCCAGGCCCCGGTCTGCATCAGGCTCTGGAAACGGTCCACCACGCGGCCCTGCTCCAGCAGCACGATGGCTACCTCGGTGGCCCTGGCACCCTGGGCGGGCGTCATGCCCGTGGTTTCGAAGTCGATGACGGCAATCGCAGCACTCATCACTGCATTGTGCCGTGGCAGGCGCCTCAGTCCTGACCCAGCTCGTCTTCGCCGGGCAGACCCAGGCTCTGCACCACATGCTCGAGGATGCGGAACAGCTGCTCGCTCTCGGCGCTGCCCAGTTGCTCCTCGATCTCGGTGTAGATGGTCTCGAAATGCGGCACGATCTGGGCCACCATCTCCTGGCCGGCTGGCGTGAGGGCGAACTCGGAGCCCCGCAGATCGGCTACATGGCGGCCGCGCTTGATGAGCAGGCGTCCTTCCAGCGTCTTGAGCAGGCGCGAGAGGCTGGGCATGCTGATGAAGGTCAGCTGCGACAGCTCCATGGGACGCAAGCGCTTGTCGGCCACCCACATGATGCGCAGCACGCGCCATTGCTGCTCGGTCAGGCCGTGCGCACGCAGCGAGGGACGAAAGCGCACCATGACCGCCTCGCGGGCCTTGAGCAAAGCCATGGGCAATGAGCGCGCAAAGGAACGTGAGGTTTCAAGGGCAGGAGTGATGTCGTGCTGGATCATGGCATGGACGAGTTGCTGGCGTAATTGTATGTAAGAGCCCCACGCAGCGATACCGTCAATCCGGGCAAAAGAGTCAGCCAGCCCGTACTCGTCCTGCAGTCCTATGCCCTGTCTCAGGCGGACGCAATCCGCGCGCCGCGAGCGACCTCGGGTGCCGGCTCATCCCAGAACCGGAAATCCAGTGCCGGGCGCTCGCCGCTCATCAGGGCCGCCATGGCCTTGCCCGAGCCTGCTCCATGCGTCCAGCCCAGGGTGCCATGCCCGGCATTGACCCAGATGCCTCTTGCCTGCGTGGCCCCGATGCAGGGAATATTGGTGGGCGTGGCGGGCCGCAGACCGCACCAGAACTGCGGATCGCCACCCTGCTCGGGCAGGCGCGTGTCGCAGACGCCGGGCATCAGCTCCTCCACGCGCCTGACCAGCATCTCGCAGCGCGCCCTGGCCGTGGGCGTGTCCAGACTCAGATCGAAGCCACCCAACTCTATGGTGCCGGCTACCCGCAGTCGGTTGCCCAAACGGCTCATGGCGACCTTGCGGCTGTCGTCGATGGTGGAGACCATGGGGGCTTTTTCAGGCCGCAGCAGCGGTAAGGTGGCGCTATAGCCCTTGCCCGGATAGATGGGAACCTTCACGCCCAGAGGCCTGAGCAGCAGCGGCGTGTAGGAGCCGCAGGCGACCACCACTGCATCCGCGCTCAGCATGCGCGGGGCGCCATCGCTGCCGTCGCGAATCTGCACCTGGGCAGGCCTGCCCCTGCGCGCCGGCTGCAGGCTCAGGATGTCGTGGCCGTAGAGGAACTGCACACCGGCCTGGGCACAGAGACCGGCCAGCTTTTCGGTGAACAGACGCGCATCACCGGACTCATCGGTGGCAGTGAAGGTGCCGCCCGCAATCTGCGCGGCATAGGGCGTGAATGCTGGCTCGATGGCAAGCAGCTCTTCGCGGCTGACCAGACGACGCTGCACGCCGTATTGCCGCATCAGCTCCACGCCTTCGGCGGCCTCGGCAAACGCCTGCGGGCTGCTGTAGAAATGGGCAATGCCGCGCTCCAGCCGCTCGAACTCGATACCGGTCTTCTGGACCATGTCCTTGAGCGCCAGATGGCTGTAGGCGCCCAGCGCCACGATCTGCTGCACATTGCGCGCAAAGGCGCGGTCATTGCACTGGGCCAGGAACTGCAGGCACCAGCGCCATTGCGCGCTGTCGGCCTGGGGCCGCAGCAGCAGAGGAGCCTCTTTGTCGAACATCCATTTGAGCGCCTTCCAGGGTGCCTGGCGATTCGCCCAGGGCTCGCAGTAACTGACCGAGATCTGGCCGCCATTGGCATAGCTGGTCTCCAGGGCCGGACCGCTCTGGCGGTCCACCACGGTGACTTGATGACCGCGCTCGCGCAGATGCCAGGCGGTGCTGATGCCGATGATGCCGGCGCCCAGGACGATGATGTTCATGCGGCCAGTGTCTGCACTCTTGCGGGCAAACAAAAGCAGCATTAAATTTTCAGCAGTTTCATCAGAAATGCTAATGAAGTTGCCATGAGCTCCTGGGACCCTGTTGCGCTGGAATGCCTGGCCGCCATCGTGGAAGAAGGCGGCTTCGAGCGCGCGGCGCAAAGGCTGCACATCACCCAGTCGGCCGTGTCCCAGCGCCTGCGTGCACTGGAAGCCCAGGTGGGCTCGGTACTGGTGGAGCGCACGCGTCCCGTCAAGCCCACCAGCGCCGGGCGTCTGCTGCTCAAGCATGCCAAGCAGCTGCGCCTGCTGCGCGCCGATCTCGCTCATGAGTTGCAGGAACTGGCACCGCAGACCGGTCAGAGTCTGGCCGGAGAAATCGTCTCCATCGCCATCAATGCCGACAGCATTGCCACCTGGGCCATGACGGCTCTGGACGAGCTGGTGAAGAGCGGCCTGCCGCTGGAGGTGGTGGTCGACGATCAGGACTTCACGCAGGAGCTGCTGCGCTCGGGCCAGGTCATGGGCTGCGTCACCACGCTGAGTCAGGCCATGCGCGGCTGCACCGTGCAGCCTCTGGGCGCCATGCGCTATGTGGCCGTGGCCTCGCGCGAGTTTGCCGGGCAAAGACTGCCGCAGGGGCTGACCCGCAAGAACTTCAACCAGCTGCCCTATCTGTCCTTCAACCGCAAGGACGATATGCAGGCCGAATTTGTGGCGCGTTGCCTGGGTCTGCGCAATGTGTCGCTGCAGCATCAGATTCTGCTGCCCAGCTGCGAGGCGCAGGTGCGCGCCGTGCGTGCCGGCTGGGGCGTGGGCGTGCTGCCGCAGCTGCTGGTGCAGCCCGCGCTGGATGCCGGTGAGCTGATCGACGTGGCAACAGGCCATGCGCTGTCCATCGCGCTGTTCTGGCATTGCTGGAATCTGGAGTCACGCGTGCTGGCCCGTGTCAGCCAGGCCTTGCTGGGCAAGGCCCGGCAAGTGCTGCAAGCGGTTTGATGCAGACAAGAAAAAAGGCCGTGCTTTGCAGCGCGGCCTTGAGAGCTTGATGTCAAACGGAGGTACTTTGGTTTTTGTAGCTGTGGACGCTCATCTAACCTTGATTTGAAGCTGATTTACGCCTGATACGTATGTAAATCAAGCGCAAGCAGCTATGAAAATCAGCGAATTAGCAGCACGGGGATGGTGCAGCCCGCCAGCACCTGCGAGCTGACCGAACCCATGACCAGACGGCCCAGCGCGCCGTGGCCGTGCGTGCCCATGGCGATCAGGTCGAACTTGCCGTCCTGGGCGGCATGGATGATGGTGTCGGCAATGGGGCCGACCTTGGCGATGCTTTGCGCCTCGACGCCACGCCCCTTCAGGAACTCCAGCACGGGCTGCAGGATCTTGGCGGATTCTTCGTCGTAGTACTGCTCCACCACCTCCTTGCCCAGCGCGGCGCGTGCACGAGGCGGCAGCAGCGGCTGCACGGTGATGATGGTGTACTCATGGCCCGTGCCCAGCATCTCCTGATGCGAGGTCAGATAGGCCAGCATTTTCTGGGTATAGGCACTGCCGTCCACGGCGAGCAAGATCTTCATACCAATTTCTCCTTGTTGATGTCTCAAGCCTAAGGGCTGGGGACAGTCAGCATCTTGACTTGGCTCAAGTCAATTGTCGATGCCGGCAGAAAGTCATCCTGCTCTCCCTTGCGGGCATAGCCCAGGGGATTGGCCACCACACGGCATTGCCATTCGCTGCCGTCCTCGCGCTGGCCGCATGCGATGTAGTCGCTGGCGCAATGCAGATGGCCGTGCAGCCAGAGCTGGGCATGGGGCAGAAAGTCGTCCATCACATTGCAGAAACCGGCCGTGCCGGGTACCAGGCCGTAGCGCGGATCGGCACTGCGCAGGCTGGGCGCAAAGTGGGTCACGGCCACCGTGGGTCCGTCAAAAGGCTGCTGCAGCGCAGCGCGCAGCCAGTCCTGGCAGAGCAGGCTTTCCTCGCGCATGGGCGCGGCCAGAAACGGCTCGCCCTGGCGACTGCCACCTGTCTTTTGCAGATAGAAATTGGCGGCGCGAAAGGCCTTCTCGCGCAGCTTGTGCAAGCGCGTGGCATCACTCACGCCTTCATGCATGGCCATGGCGTCGAAGTCGCTCCACAGCGTGGTGCCGATGAAACGCACCCCGTCCATGACCACGGTTTCACGATCGAGCCAGATCAGACCCAGCCTGTCGCACACACGCTGCAGGCGCAGCCTTGCCTCGTCGAAGTCCTGCATGTCGTATTCGTGATTGCCGGGCACGAACAGCACGGGTGTGGGCCAGTTGGCGTATTGCGGCAGCGGCGAGAAACGCTCCAGCCCGAAGTTCTCGCCGTCGACCTGGGTACTGCTCTGGTAGGAGCCGATGTCGCCGGCCAGCACCAGCACATCGGCGCCCGCGGCTGGCTGGGCCACGAATTGGGGGTGGACTTCGAGGTGCAGGTCGGACAGCAGCTGGATCTTCATGTGGCTAGTTTAGTCAACCATGGTGAGTGACCTGGGCCGAACCGTTGGCAAAGGTGATCTCGGCCGAGCGCGTCAGCGTTTTCAGCAGCCAGTCATAGGCCTGCGGGTGCGGGCCGCGCCGACGCCACAGTGCATCCACATGCACGGGCGTGACATCGAAGGGCAGATCGCGCAGCTCCAGCTGGTCGCTCATGCCGGTCACGGGCACAAAATGGCGCGGCAAGATGGTCAGTAGATCGGAGTTGAGCACCACGCGCGCCGCGGTGAAGAACTGGTTGACGGTGAGCACCACTTCGCGCGAACGCCCCAGCGAGGCCAGGGCCTCGTCGATGAAGCCGAAGGAGCGGCCCGAAAAGCTGACCAGCATATGGCGTGCCGCGCAATAGTTGTCCAGCGTCAGCGGAACATGCGCCAGCGGATGGCCTTTGCGCATCACGCACAGGTACTCGCCCTCATACAGACGGCGGCTGTCAAACGCCACCAGACCGCCAGCCTGGGCACGCGCCGTCAGATCGGCCAGTACGGCGGGGAAATAGCCCACGGCCATATCAGCCTCGCCATCATCGAGCAAGGGCCTTGGATCGCGCGTGGTCAGCGGCAGCAGGCGTATGCCCAGGCCCGGTGCCTCGCGCGCCAGAATCGGGTACAGCGGCGGAATCAGCGTGGCTGCCGTGGCATCGGCCATGGCGATCACGAACGTGGTGGCGGCCGTCTCGGGATCGAACTCATCGGGTGCGAGTGCACCCTCCAGATGCTGCAAGGCCTCGCGTATCACCGGCCACAGGGCCTGGGCACGCGGCGTGGGCTCCACGCCCTGTCCCTGGCGCACCAGCAGCTCGTCGCCCAGAACCTCGCGCAGCCGGCGCATTGCATTGCTGACCGCCGGCTGGGTGATGCTGAGCTTGTGCGCCGCACGCGTGAGACTGCGCTCGGACATGACCTCGTCGAAGACGCGCAGCAGATTGAGATCCAGAGAACGAAAGTTCAAAGACATGGCATCACCCAATACATCACTGCCGTGAATGCTACAGATTCAAAATATAAATTTGAACACACCTAGGGTAATCCCTATAGTTACACCTATTCCCCGGGCAATTCGCCAAAAGCGTGGGTCAAAGGGTTAACTGCCATGAGCAACTTTATTTACAACTCCTACTGTGTCGAGCACCCTGGTGTGGTGCGTATCTATCAAGCCAGCGATGAACGCATGGCCGCCATTGCCGCCGAGCACGAGGCGCAATCCCAGTCCAGGTCGTACTGGATGGTGCTGGCTGTGGTGCTGGCCGCCCTGGCCGCCGGCGTCTTCCAGGCCACCGAAACCTGGAGCGACGGTCATATGATGGCTGCCTGGATGGTTCTGTGGGCCATGGCCTTTGCCAGCATTGCCCTCTTCTCCACTCCCGCACGCCGTGCCATCAATCTGGTGCGCACCGGCTACCGCGCCTGGGTCAAGAGCCGCCAGCAAGCTGCTGCCGATGAACGCGTCTGGAACGCCGCGCTGCAAGATGCCCGCCTGATGGCCGATCTGGCCCGTGCCATGGATCGCCAGAGCCGCTAAGCTCCGCGCCTCTCCGAAAAAAGCCGCTGCCCACAAGGCCAGCGGCTTTTTCATGCCCGCTCAGCGTCTCATGAAATCGGCGTCAACCCCTTGTCCGACAGGCGCCAACAGCTATCAACACAACGGTTCAAAAACAAAAAGCCCTGCGGCCAACGGCCTGCAGGGCTTTTTTATTCTGTCAAAGGCTTAGGCGGACAGACGCTCTTTGAGCTTGGCCTTGGTATCCAGCATGGCCTTGGGCAGGTTGTAGGCCAACTTGTCGAAATGCTCGCCGTGCAGCTTCATTTCCTCGGCCCAGGCCGCCTTGTCGATATTGGTCACGCTGTCGAACTGGGCAGCATCGAAGTCCAGACCGCTCCAGTTGATTTCGGCGTACTGGGGAGCAATGCCAAAGGCGGTTTCCTGACCCTGAGCCTGGCCTTCCAGACGGTCGATCATCCACTTCAGCACGCGCATGTTCTCACCGTAGCCGGGCCAGACGAACTTGCCTTCGGCATTCTTGCGGAACCAGTTGGTGGTGAAGATCTTGGGCAGAGTTGCGCCCTGGCCTTCGATCTTGGCGCCCAGATCCAGCCAGTGCTGGAAATAGTCGCTCATGTTGTAGCCGGCAAAAGGCAGCATGGCGAAGGGGTCGCGGCGTACCACGCCTTGCGCGCCAAAGGCGGCGGCCGTGGTTTCGGAGCCCATGGTCGCAGCCATGTACACGCCCTCGGTCCAGTCGCGGGCTTCGGTCACCAGAGGCACGGTGGTGGAGCGGCGGCCGCCGAAGATCATGGCATCGATCTTCACGCCGGCGGGATCGTCCCAGGCTTCGTCCAGCGCGGGGTTGTTGGTCGCAGCCACGGTAAAGCGGGCATTGGGGTGGGCGGCCTTGGCGCCGGTTTCCTTGGCGATCTGGGGCGTCCAGTCCTTGCCTTGCCAGTCGATCAGGTGATCGGGCAGCTTGCCCTGGTCCTTTTCCATGCCTTCCCACCACACGTCGCCGTCATCGGTCAGGGCCACATTGGTGAAGATCACGTTCTTGTCCAGGCTCAACATGCAGTTCGGGTTCGTGAGCATATTGGTGCCAGGAGCCACGCCGAAGTAACCGGCTTCGGGGTTGATGGCGCGCAGCGAGCCGTCGGCCTGGGGCTTGATCCAGGCGATGTCGTCGCCGATGGTCGTGACCTTCCAGCCGTCGAAGGCCTTGGGCGGCACCAGCATGGAGAAATTGGTCTTGCCGCAGGCCGAGGGGAAGGCCGCAGCCACGTGGTACTTCTTGCCTTCGGGGTTGGTAACGCCCAGGATCAGCATGTGCTCGGCCAGCCAGCCCTGGTCACGGCCCATGGTGGAGGCGATACGCAGCGCAAAGCACTTCTTGCCCAGCAGCGCATTGCCGCCGTAGCCCGAGCCGTAAGACCAGATTTCGCGGGTTTCAGGATAGTGAACGATGTACTTGGTCTTGCTGCAAGGCCAGGTGGTCTCGTCCTTCTGGCCTGCGGCCAGAGGTGCGCCGATGGTGTGCACGCAGGGCACGAACTCGCCGCTGGTGCCGATCACGTCATACACGGCCTTGCCCATGCGGGTCATGATCTTCATGTTGACGGCCACATAGGGGCTGTCGGACAGCTCGATACCCACGTGGGCGATGGGCGAACCCAGCGGGCCCATGGAGAAAGGCACCACGTACATGGTGCGGCCAGCCATGCAGCCGTCGAACAGCGGGTTCAGCGTGGCGCGCATTTCGGCAGGTTCCATCCAGTTGTTGGTGGGGCCTGCGTCTTCCTTTTTGGCGGAGCAGATATAGGTGCGGTCTTCCACGCGAGCCACGTCCGAAGGATCGGTCCAGGCCAGGAAGGAGCCAGGGCGCTTGGCCAGGGGCTTGAAGGTGCCGGCATCCACCAGTTGCTGGCACAGCGCGTCATATTCGGCTTGCGAGCCGTCGCACCAGTGGATCTGGGCAGGCTTGCACAGCGCGGCCATTTCGGCGACCCAGGCAATGAGCTTGGGGTTCTTGACGTAGTCGGGAGCCTGGATGTTCAGGCTTTGCACAGCGGCGTTCATGGGGGAAGTCCTTCAATTAAAAAACCAGTTTTTCAAAGAAGCATCCTCGGCTGCGTCTTTGAAAAAAGGCTTTTGAAGGTGTCTCGCTTGCTTTCCCTAGCGCTTGTTGGCGCCTGAAATCCGTCTGAAATAGTCAAAACAACCTTGTTTTGAATAGCAGCGGGAGATCGATTTTAGGTAGGGGCCTTGAATTTGTCAGCAAATCATGGGCAATATCTATGCATTTTGCGCATCAATATATGCATATCGCATTCATTCATAACCTGCACAGACGTAAAAAAACCCCGCGTCGCGGGGTTGGGCTCGAGAAGGTTGGAATGCCTAGGCCATGTTCACGGCGATAAAGGCCAGCAGGAACATCATCACGGCGCCAGCGGCGGGAATGATGATGGGGATATAGGGCACAACGGCTTCGGCCGCGTCCTGTGCCTCGTGGTTCACTGCGGAATCATCTGACATGTGATCAATGCTCCTCCTGAAAGCAGGCGGTGAAACAAGCAAGCTCTGCGGCCATTCTAGGCACAGCCCTGGCGACATGGCTCAGGGAAAGCCATAGCCACTCTTTGCGCTCAGACCCGTATCCCATGTCCGCCAATGGCGAACAGCACTTCTTCGATGTCGACCATGCGCAGATAAGTTCGCACTCGGAGTGCAACAGCATATGCTGGGCTTGCGGACGACCCGGCGCCGATTAAGAAATCGATGTGCACCGTCCAACGTCAGATCGCAGCGCCGAAGTCCCTCGCTGAAAGGATGGCTTCTATGGTTAGCGCTTCTTTCCTGTTCTGGCTGATCCTGCTGATGCTGGTGATTGGCCTGGGGACGGCGTCGATCCGGATTTTTCGCGAGTATGAGCGCGGCGTGGTCTTCACGCTGGGGCGCTTCTGGAAGGTCAAGGGGCCGGGACTGATCTTCATCATTCCTGCCATCCAGCAGGTGGTACGGGTGGATCTTCGCACCGTGGTCCTGGAGGTCCCCGCGCAGGATGTGATCTCGCGCGACAACGTCTCGGTCAAGGTCAATGCCGTGATCTATCTGCGCGTGGTGGATGCGGAAAAGGCGGTGATCCAGGTGGTCAATTATCTGGAGGCCACCAGTCAGCTCGCGCAAACCATGCTGCGCTCCGTACTGGGCAAGCATCAGCTCGACGAAATGCTGGCAGAGCGCGAATCGCTGAACCTGGACATCCAGCAGGCGCTGGATGCGCAAACCGACACCTGGGGCATCAAGGTCTCGAACGTGGAGATCAAGCAGGTCGATCTGACCGAATCCATGATCCGGGCGATCGCACGTCAGGCCGAGGCCGAGCGAGAACGCCGCGCCAAGGTGATTCACGCCGAAGGCGAATTGCAGGCTTCGGAAAAACTGTCTCAGGCAGCGAAAGTTCTGGCGCAGGAGCCTCAGGCCATCTTGCTGCGCTACCTGGAGACGCTGACCGTGATCGGCGCGGACAGGAACACCACCGTGGTGTTCCCCTTGCCCATGGACCTGGTGACCCCGCTGATCAAGAAGATCACGCCCCTGCAGGCCTGAGCAAGGCCTGCGGCTCAAGCCTCACACCAGGGCCGCCTCCATGCCTGCGCGGCGCAGTTGCTCCAGCACCTCGCTCACATGGGCGTGGCCGCGTGTCTGCAGCACGAACTCGATCTCCACATTCTGCGCGGCCAGCATGGTGAAGGCACGCTGGTGATGGACTTCCTCGATATTCGCGCCGGCTCCGGCCACCGTGGCCGTGATCTGGGCCAGCACGCCGGGTACGTCGCGCGCGCTGACACGCACACGCGCCAGACGACCGGAGCGCACCATGCCGCGCTCGATGATGGCAGCCAGCAGCATGGGGTCGATATTGCCGCCCGACAGCACCAGACCTATTTTCCGGCCCTTGAAGCGAGCGGGATAGCGCAGCAAGGCCGCCAGGCCCGCCGCCCCTGCGCCCTCGACCAAGGTCTTCTCGATCTCCAGCAGCATGAGCACGGCCTGCTCTATATCTCCTTCGTCCACCAGCAACAAATCGTCCACGCAGCGCTGCACCACCTCCTGGGTGATGATGCCTGGCTGGGTCACCGCAATGCCCTCGGCGATCGTCGAAGCCCCCATGGGAAGATCTGTGTGGCGCAGGGCATTGACCATGGAGGGAAAGCGCTGCGTCTGCACACCCACGATCTCCATCTCGGGCTTGATGGCCTTGGCTGCCGTGGCAATGCCCGCAATCAGACCGCCGCCGCCAATGGCAATGATCAGCGCATCCAGATCGGGCTGTGCCTGCAGGATTTCCAGCGCCAGCGTGCCCTGGCCCGCAGCAATCGCTTCGTCGTCATAGGGATGGACAAAGGTCAGCTGCTGCTCCTGCGCCAGCTGATAGGCATGGGCTCGCGCCTCGGCCAATGTGTCGCCATGCAGCACCACCTCGGCACCGAAGCCGCGCGTGCGCTCCACCTTCACACCGGGAGTGAAGCGCGGCATGACGATGACGGCACGCAGACCCAGCCTTTGAGCGTGATAGGCCACGCCCTGGGCATGGTTGCCCGCACTCATGGCGACCACGCCGCGTGCGCGCTCGGCATCGCTGAGCATGAGCAGCTTGTTGAGCGCGCCACGCTCCTTGAAGGATGCAGTGAACTGCAGGTTCTCGAACTTGAGATAGACCTGCGCCCCCGTGATCTGCGAGAGCGTGCGTGATTCCACAAAAGGGGTTTGAAGGACGGCGCCATTCAGGCGCGCAGCGGCGGCTTGGATATCTGCAAAGGTCAGCATGGTGGATCCATTTTGCAAGCAGCTCATCACCCCGCGCCAGTGCTGGGTTTGCGAATCAAGGGCATCCAGCTCGGTTGCTCAGTAATTGATAGCTTCTCGCCTTTTCCTAGCAATGGAATAGCCGCAAAAACACTTCAAATCCGGCGCCGTTCTGCGAACTATGAGCACCTAAGGATTTCCCTTGGTTTCAGCGAAACATGCAACATAGTGCCTAAATCAACGTGCTTTTTTTCGATGAATCTGCATAATTGTGCCAACACCGAGTCAGTAACTGCACTATCTTTCATCTCAGCAGGAGCCGAGCATGCAGCAGCAAACCAACGTCGATTACCGCACAGAGCCCAGCCAGTACCGGCACTGGTCGTTTGAAGTGGATGGCAATATCGCCCGGCTCAAGCTGGACATCGCCGAGGACGCAGGCATACGCCCCGGCTACAAGCTCAAGCTCAACAGCTATGACCTGGGCGTGGATGTGGAGCTGCACGATGCGCTCAACCGCATCCGTTTTGAGCACCCGCAGGTGCGCTCCGTGATCGTGACCAGCGGCAAGGAACGCATCTTCTGCTCAGGTGCGAATATCTTCATGCTCGGTGTCTCGTCTCACGCCTGGAAGGTGAACTTCTGCAAGTTCACCAACGAGACGCGCAACGGCATGGAAGACAGCTCCAGGCACGACGGACTCAAGTTCGTCGCCGCCGTCAACGGTGCCTGCGCAGGCGGCGGCTACGAGCTGGCTCTGGCCTGCGATGACATCGTGCTGATCGACGACCGCTCTTCTTCCGTGTCACTGCCCGAGGTTCCGCTGCTGGGCGTGCTGCCCGGCACGGGCGGGCTGACGCGCGTGACCGACAAGCGCCATGTGCGTCACGACCTGGCCGACATCTTCTGCACCAGCGTGGAAGGCGTGCGCGGCCAGCGCGCCGTGGACTGGCGGCTGGTGGACGCGATTGCCAAGCCCGCACAATTTGCCGAAGTAGTGCAGCAACGTGCCACGGCCCTGGGCGAAAGCAGCCCGCGCCCGGCTTCCGCCAAAGGCATACAGCTAGCCAAGCTGCAGCGCGAGCAAAGCCCGGACGGCCTGCACTATCGCCACGTCAGCGTGCAGATCGATCGCAGCAAGCGCAGCGCTACCATCACGGTCAAGGCCCCCAAGGGTGAACAGCCCGGCAGCATTGAAGCCATAGAAAGCGCAGGCGCCGCCTGGTGGCCGCTGGCCATGGGCCGCGAGCTCGACGACGCCATACTGCATCTGCGCACCAACGAGCTCGATGTGGGCACCTGGATTCTCAAGACCGAGGGCGATGCGCGCGCCGTGCTGGCGGCGGACCAGTCTTTGATTGCGCACAAGGATCACTGGCTGGTGCAGCAAACCACAGGCCTGCTGCGCCGAACCTTTGCACGCCTCGATGTGTCATCGCGCTCGCTGTTCGCCCTGATCGAGCCCGGCTCCTGCTTTGCCGGCATGCTGGCCGAGCTGGTCTTCTGCGCCGACCGCGCCTACATGCTGGTGCTGCCCGACGAGCCCGAGCGCGAGCCCGTCATCGAGCTCGATGCCTTCAACTTCGGCCTGCTGCCGCTGGTCAACGATCAAAGCCGTCTGCAGCGTCGCTTCTATGAGGAGTCCGGGCCTCTGGAAGCCGCTCGCGCAGCGGTGGGCAAGCCGCTCAACGGCGATGCCGCGCAACAGCTTGGACTGGTCACCGCCGCGCTTGACGATATCGACTGGGAAGACGAGATCCGCATCGCCATGGAAGAGCGCGCCGCGATGTCGCCCGATGCGCTCACGGGTCTGGAAGCGAACCTGCGTTTTGCCAGCCAGGAAAACATGGTCACGCGCATCTTCGGGCGTCTGTCGGCCTGGCAAAACTGGATCTTCAACCGCCCCAACGCGGTGGGCGAAAAAGGGGCGCTGAAGCTCTACGGCACCGGACAGAAAGCCGGCTTCGATTTCAACAGGGTATGAGCCAACGGCCCTGAATCGGCAAAACATCACAGGAGACACCCCATGAGCAGCATCGACTACAGCCAGAAGATTCCCAACAACGTGGACCTCAGCGGCGACCGCACGTTGCAGCGTGCCCTGGAGAGCTGGCAGCCTAATTTCATCCGCTGGTGGGACGACGTGGGCCCCGAAGGATCGACCAACTACGATGTCTATCTGCGCACCGCGGTGAGCGTGGATCCGCAGGGCTGGGCGCAGTTCGGCTACGTCAAGATGCGTGACTATCGCTGGGGCATCTTCCTGAATCCGGCGGATCAGGAACGCAGCATTCACTTTGGCGATCACAAGGGCGAGAAAGCCTGGCAGGACGTGCCCGGCGAGCACCGCGCCAACCTGCGCCGCATCATCGTCACGCAAGGCGATACCGAGCCCGCATCGGTGGAGCAGCAGCGCCACCTTGGCCTGACCGCACCGTCCATGTACGACCTGCGCAATCTGTTCCAGGTCAATGTGGAAGAAGGCCGCCATCTCTGGGCCATGGTCTACCTGCTGCACAAGCATTTCGGACGTGACGGCCGCGAGGAAGCCGAGGCACTGCTGGAGCGCCAGAGCGGCGATGAAAACAACCCTCGCATTCTGGGCGCCTTCAACGAAAAAACGCCGGACTGGCTGGCGTTCTTCATGTTCACCTACTTCACCGACAGAGACGGAAAATTCCAGCTCGCAGCGCTGGCCGAATCCGCGTTCGACCCGCTGGCGCGCACCACCAAATTCATGCTGACCGAAGAGGCGCACCACATGTTTGTCGGCGAGTCCGGCGTCTCGCGCGTGCTGGCCCGAACCTGCCAAGTCATGAACGAACTCAAGACCGACGATGTGAACAAGCTGCGCAGCGCGGGCGTCATCGACCTGCCCACGATTCAGCGCTATCTGAACTTTCACTACAGCGTGACCATCGACCTGTTTGGTGCCGACCAGTCGAGCAATGCCGCCACCTTCTACAGCTCGGGCCTCAAGGGCCGTTACGAAGAGGGAAAGCGCGAGGACGACCACAGGTTGCACGACCAGAACTACAAGGTTCTGGAGGTGGTGGACGGCAAGTTGCAGGAGAAGGAAGTGCCCATGCTCAACGCCTTGAACGAGGTGCTGCGCGACGACTACATCAAGGACAGCAATGCCGGTGTGGGCCGCTGGAACAAGGTGATGGAAAAGGCCGGAATCGACTTCCGCCTGACGGTGCCGCACAAGGCCTTCAACCGGCAGATCGGCGCGCTGGCAGGCGTGCGCATCAGCCCCGACGGTCGTCCCGTCAGCGAGCCGGAATGGCTGGCCAGGAAGAGCGAGTGGCTGGCCAGCGACGACGACCGCAGCTTTGTCGCATCGCTGATGAAGCCATGCCTGGAGCCCGGCAAGTTCGCCGGCTGGATTGCCCCACCGGTCATGGGCATCAATCGCCAGCCCGTGGACTTCGAGTATGTGAAATTTTGATCACCCCTGAGCGGCTGAGCCGCTTCCCCCAAGGGGGACGACATCCTCGCGGCGGGGCGGCCCTTGCTCGATGTCACTGAGTTGGGTTGCCACGGTTTGGAGAACGAAATGAGCACCATCACGCTGATTGAAAACGGCATCCTGAAGCAGCATCTGATCGACCCCGAAATCTGCATTCGCTGCAATACCTGCGAGGCGACCTGCCCCGTGGACGCCATCACGCATGACGACAACAACTATGTGGTCATGGCGGACAAGTGCAACGGCTGCATGGACTGCATCTCGCCCTGCCCGACCGGCTCCATCGACAACTGGCGGCTGGTGTCGGCAAGCAAGCCCTACAGCGTGGCCGAACAACTGGGCTGGGAGAGCCTGCCCGAAGAGCTTTCCGCCGATGTGCTGGCCGCCGCGCAGACGGCCGAGAATGTCGGCGATGTGCAGGATCTGAGCCAGGCCCAGGCCGTGATCGCGGCCGCTGCCGGCTTGGCCGAAAGCGGCGCTGCGGAAGTCTTTCGCGCAGCCAGTTACGGAGCCACCACACCGCCCTGGTCTGCCGCCCATGCCTACACCAATCTGCATGGTCCCAAGGCTGCGGTGACGGCCACGGTGGTGGGTAATCTGAACTGCACGGAGGCCGGCTTCGACAACGAGACCCACCATATCGTGCTGGACTTCGGCGCCATGCCTTTCCCTGTGCTCGAAGGCCAGTCGCTGGGCATTATCCCGCCGGGTGTGGATGCCGGCGGCAAGCCCCATGTGGCGCGCCAGTACTCGATTGCCAGTGCCCGCAATGGCGAGCGCCCCGGCTACAACAATCTGGCATTGACCGTGAAACGCGTGGTCGAGGATCATCAGGGCCAGCCCGTGCGCGGCGTGGCCAGCAACTATCTCTGCGATCTGCAGGTGGGTGACAAGGTGCAAGTCATAGGCCCGTTCGGCAGCAGTTTTCTCATGCCCAATCACCCGCGCTCGCACATCGTGATGATCTGCACCGGCACGGGCAGCGCGCCCATGCGCGCCATGACGGAATGGCGCCGCCGCCTGCGCAAGAGCGGCAAGTTCGACAGCGGGAAGCTGCTGCTGTTCTTTGGTGCGCGCACGCCTCAGGAGCTGCCCTATTTCGGCCCCCTGCAAAACCTGCCCAAGGATTTCATCGACATCAACTTCGCCTTCTCTCGCGTGGCCGGCCAGCCCAGGCGCTATGTGCAGGACGCCATGCGCGAGCGCTCGGCCGATCTCATGGAATTGCTGCGCGACGACAACACGCACATCTATGTCTGCGGTCTCAAAAGCATGGAGGACGGCGTCGTGCTGGCCCTGCGCGACGTGGCCCAGCAAGCAGGCCTGGGCTGGGAGGAACTGGGAGCCAGACTCAAGCGCGAAGGACGTCTGCACCTGGAAACCTATTGAGGCCTCAAGCCCTCGCGAATCCTGTGGACGGCAAGCAGGATTCGCGCATCAACGCAGCGGCTGCATGTCATGCCCTTGACAGCGCAGCCCCTGCCAGCGCCCTACAGTGCAACGACCATAACCCACGAAAGACATGGCATGAATGCACGGGCGAACTTTCTGCGCATGCAAGACAGCACGCGTGAAGACTGGCTGTTGATCGGCGGCGAATTTGCACAGTTCAGCCAGGGCCTGCCCGAGCGGGTGATGGCCCATCTGAAGCTGCTGGAGGGCGACTATGGCGGCTTTCCGGTGGACCGCTACACCCACTCGCTGCAAACCGCTACGCGCGCGCTGCGCGACGGCCGTGACGAGGAGTATGTGGTGTGCGCGCTGCTGCACGACATTGGCGATACCCTGGGGTCCTTCAACCACCCCGACATAGCCGCCGCGATTCTCCAGCCCTTTGTGAGCGAGGCCAATCACTGGATGGTCCAGCATCACGGCATCTTCCAGGGCCATTACTTCTTCCATCACATCGGCCTGGACAGGGACATGCGCGAGCAGTTCCGGGAACATCCGCACTACCAGCGCACGGCCGAGTTCTGCGAACTCTATGACAACCCGGCCTTCGATCCCCGGGCCGAGACCTTGCCCCTGAGTGAATTCGAGCCCATGCTGCGCCGCCTGATGCAGCGGCCCCGGCAAAGCATCTACAAGGCCGCCATGGACTCGGAGATGCGGGACGCCCGGAAGTCCTAGCACGCGCCGGCAAACCACCATTAAAAGATGAGCTGGCACCGCACACCCATCAACAGATCTGGCCATTATTCGATACCTATCTGTTGTGTGGCAGGCGATTGCAGCTCATCTTTTTACAGGGCTCTGGCCCTCCCTCGCCGCGACTAATGCGCGTAGGCGTCCTGCGCCAGCGCGCAGGCCAGTATCCAGGCCGGGTCCACCAGCTCGGCACCACAGGCCTGCGGCGCCTGCGGCAGGGCCAGCGGAATCTCGGTGCAGCCCATGATCACGGGCACGGCGCCGTGGTGCTGCAGCAGCGGCGCCAGCACCTCGCCGAAGCATTGCATGGCCAGCGGCATGTCACCTTGTTTCACGCCCTCGTATATGCCTTGCATGAGCCGGGCCCGGCCCGCCTGTCCGGGACGCAGCGCGGCAATGCCGCAATCGGCCAGCGCCGCGTCGTAGAGCCCGCTGTCATAGGTTCCGTCCGTGGCCAGCACCAGGGCTTGGCGCGCGCCGCCTGTCTTCAGGTACAGCGCCGTCTGCTGCGCGATGTGCAGCACGCGCAGCTGCGGGAAAAACGCCTGTATCTGCCCGTGCCAGGCATGGGCCGTGTTGCAGGCCAGAGCCACGCTGCGCACACCCAGGGCCGCGAGCCGGCCCGCGCCCTGCAGCAGATGCGCAGCCGGGCCCTCAGGTGACTGCGGATCGCGGCGCAGCGCCTGTGTGCGATCGGGCATGGGCAGTTGCACCAGCCAGTGCTCGGGATAGGCCTGGTCATGCACGGGCAGGCCCTGGTCCTGCAGGTGCCGGGTGCAGGCCTGCACGAACAGGCGCACGAAATCCGCGCCCGCTGCAGGCCCCATGCCGCCGAGAATGCCCACTGCCTGCATCTCAGAACGCCGGCTTGTCGCCGCGCTCCTGCAGGTTGCGTTGCAGCTGCTCGCTCATGGGCAGACCCAGTGCCGCGTTCTTGGGCGGAATGGGCTGCATGAACCATCTGTCGTAGAGCCTGGCGAAAGCGCCCGACTTCATCATGTCGCCGATCACGCCATCCACCAGCTGCTTGAACTGCGGGTCGTCCTTGCGCAGCATGCAGGCATAGGGCTCGACCTGCAGCGCATCGGCCACGACGTGGAAGTCCTTGGGATTCTTGGCGTTGGCGATCAGGCCATAGAGCAGGATGTCGTCCATGCCGAAGGCTGCGGCGCGGTCGTTCTCGACCAGCAGAAAGCCGTCGGCATGGTCTTTGGCCATGACGATGTTCATGCCCCAGCCCTGCTCGGCATTGGCCTTGCGCAGCACCTGCAGATTGGTGGTGCCGGTGGTGATGGCCGCTGTCTTGCCCTTGAGGTCGGCATAGCTCTGGATGCCCGAGCTCTTCTTCACCAGCAGCCGCGTACCGGTGTAGAAGTGATTGATGGCAAAGCCCACTTCCTTGGCCCGCACCGTGTTGTTGGTGGTCGATCCGCACTCCAGGTCTATGGTGCCGTTGGCCAGCAGCGGCATGCGGTTCTGCGAGGTCACGGCCTGCCAGCGCACCTCCAGCGCGGGCAGGTTCAGCACCTTCTTCACGGCTTCGGCGACTGCCTGCGAAAGCTCCACGGTCATGCCGATGGGCTTGCCGTTGTCCAGGTAGCTGAAGGGCACGGAGGACTCGCGGTAGGCCAGCGTGATGCGCCCGCTGTCGCGCACCTTGGCCAGGGTGTCGGCATGGGCAGCGCCCAGAAAACCCAGGCCCAGTGCCGCACAAAGCACGGTGGAGTGAAGTTGCATGCGGTGTCTCCTCTTCGGTGGTGGATGTGCCGCCAGTGTAGAAAGCGCGCCAGGCTCCGGAGGATGACAATATCGGGCTGGTCCATGCCCCTGGTTTATGGGTGGCTGCGCAGGCACCGCCATGCTCCGGGTAAACACCGCAACCGAGGGCTTCCCGGCCGCATGCATACATCGACATCGCGCGGGCAGACCATAACCTGGGTGCATACCCTGCATGCCAAATGCCATGGCTGCGCAGCCCCGTACGGGCCTACAGTACGGCAGCATGGAGAAACGATCAATGCATGTCTGCATCGTGGGCGCCGGCATCGTCGGCCTGGCCACTGCCTATGCGCTGCAGCGCGCGGGCTGCCGCATCACGATCCTGGAGCGCGGGCCCGGCCCTGCAGCGGGCGCCAGCGGCGGCAACGGCGCGCAGCTCAGCTATTCCTATGTGCAGCCGCTGGCCGATCCCGGTATCTGGAAGATGCTGCCGCAGCTGCTGCTGGAAAAGGACTCGCCGCTGGCCCTGCGTCTGCGCGCCGATCCCGCCCAATGGGCCTGGGGGCTGCGCTTTCTGGGCGCCTGCAATGCACGCGCCTCCATGGCCGGCACGCAGGCGCTGCTGAGGCTGGCCGCCGAAAGCCGGCAGGCCTTCGAGAGCCTGCAGGCGCAGGAGTCCCTGAGTTGCGCATTGCACACGCCGGGCAAGCTGGTGCTGTACGACACACAGCAGGGCCTGGATGCCGCAGCCCGGCAGGTGGCCCTGCAATCGCGCCTTGGCGGTGCCAGCCAGCAGGTGGTGGATGCCAACGCCGCCGTGCGACTGGAGCCCGCGCTGGCCGGCTACAGGGGCCGCATGGCGGGCGCCGTTCACACCCCCAGCGAAAGCGCCGCCGACTGCCGCCAGCTGTGCGAGCAGCTGGCGGCGCTTCTGGCCGTGCGCGGCGCCGAGCTGCGCTACAACACCGAGGTGCTGGGCTTCGAGCGTCAGGGCGACGCCGTCACGGGCCTGCGCACCGCCGCAGGCCTGCTTCAGGCCGAGCACTACGTGCTGGCCAGCGGCTGGGAAAGCCCGGCCCACGCGCGCCAGCTGGGCCTGCGCCTTCCCGTCTATCCGCTCAAGGGCTACAGCATCACCGTGGACATAGGGTCCGACCACCGCCAGGCCGCGCCGCGCGTGAGCGTGACCGACACCGCGCGCAAGGTGGTGTTCGCGCGCCTAGGCGAGCGCCTGCGCGTGGCCGGCATGGTGGAGATCATCGGCCGCGACACGCGTATCGATCCGGCCCGCATCGACAGCCTGCGCCGCTCCACGCAGCAGGTCTTTGCCCAGCTACCGCTGCAGGGCTCGCTGCATCCCTGGAGCGGCATGCGCCCGGCCACCCCCACGGGCCTGCCCATCACCGGCCGCCAGCGCGGCGGCCCACGCAATCTGTGGCTGCAGACCGGCCATGGCGCGCTGGGCCTGACGCTGGCCTTCGGCTCGGCACAGCGGCTGGTCGCGCAGATGCACGCTGCCTGAGCGCGGGCCTGCCACTCAGGAGGCGCTCAGAAGCTCCTGCAGGGCCTTGCGCATTTCCTGGGTCATGGCGCGCGCCAGCACCGAGCCCGGGCGTTGAGGCAGGCTCAGCGCATTCACTCCCACGGTGATGCGCGGCAGCAGCGGCACCACATGCACTCGGCGCCGGTCGGCCGCCAGGGCCGTGCAACCATCCATGATGGCCGCGCCCAGCCCGTATTCGGCCATGGACAGCGCCGCATGGTAGGTCTGCACCGTCACCACAGGCGACAGCCCCACGCCATGCTCGCGGCAGGCCTGGCCCAGGCGCATGCCCAGCGGGTCGCGCGCATCGAGCGCGACCACAGGCAGATCGGCCAGGTCCTTGAGTTCCATGCCTTCGGCGCGCACGCGCGAAGGCGGCAGCAGTCCCTTGGGCAAGACGCAGAACATGTCCACTTCGGCCAGCAGCTCGTGCTCCAGCGCGGGCTGACCCACGGAGCTGATCACAAAGCCCACATCGGCCTCCTGCAGCAGCAGGGCCGACACCACCTGCGGCGTGTGCAGCGCCTGCACGTGCACCTGGACCTGCGGATGGCGACGCCTGAAGCCCGCCACGGCGCGCGGCAGCACCTCGCGGCTGAGCGCGAATACCGTCAGCACATTGAGCCGGTCGGCCGACTGGCCATGACGCAGATTGGCGGCCAGGCGCTGCACCTCGTCGAGCTGCTCGAACAGCTTCTCGATATGCGGAAACAGGGCCAGCGCTTCATTGGTCGGCGTCAGCCTCCCCCGCGCGCGCTGGAACAGCGCAAAGCCCATCTGCAACTCGGCATGCTGCAGCGTGCGGCTGACTGCGGGCTGGGTGACGTTGATGAGGCGCGCGGCCGCGCTGACGCTGCCGGTCTGCATCACGGCATTGAAGACTTCGATATGTCGCAGACGCATGCCCGGCCTCCTGCCACCGCCTCACTCGGACTGCGCGCGCGCCAGGCGTTCGCTCTTCCAGTACACATCGTCGCCGCCGTCGAGGCGGTTGAGCACGCGGGCCAGCACGAACAGCAGATCGGACAGACGATTCAGATACTGGCGCGGCGCGGCTCGCATGGCCTCGGCCTGCTCCAGTGCCACCACCTGGCGCTCGGCACGGCGCGCCACGGTACGGCATACATGGGCCTGGGCGGCAGCACGTGTGCCGGCCGGCAGGATGAACTCCTGAAGACGCGGCAGCTGCGCGTTGTAGTGGGCCAGCGCGTTGTCGAGCTGCAGCAGTGCATCGTCCTTGAGCAGCTCATAGCCCGGCATGGACAGCTCGCCGCCCAGGTTGAACAGCTGGTGCTGGATGTCGATCAGCAGGTCGCGCACCTCCTGGGGCATTGGCTCGCACAGCAGCAGGCCGATATGCGAGTTCAGTTCATCCACATCGCCCATGGCATGCGGGCGACCGCTGTTCTTGGAAACGCGGGTGTTGTCTCCGAGGCCGGTGGTTCCGTCATCTCCGGTGCGGGTGGCGATTTGCGTGAGGCGGTTGCCCATGGGTCATCCCTTGTCAAAGCTGCGAGTTTTCAGGGCCGGAGCGGCCCTCAGATACTGCCGCCATTGTGCGTTACAGCCCGCAGGCAAATGTAGTCTGAGGCAACAGCAGGCAAAAGTGCTGGCCCTTTGCCGCCTCACAGGGTGCAATGCACTCCTGTTATCGCATAGAGAAGGAATGCCATTCATGAACAAGAAGAATCTGCTCAATTGCAAGGTCTCGTCATTCGAAGTCGTCAGCGTGGTGCTGTTTTCTGCGCTCACCCTGGGCGGGGGCATGGCTTTTGCGCAAACCGGCGGCGGCAACGCCGGCAACAACAAGGAGCCTGCGCGCATCGTGCAGTCTGGTTCCGCCACCGGCGTGCAGCAGGCACCGACTGCAAAAAGCAGCGTGCAAGCGGCCTTCGAGCGTGCCGACGCCAATCGCGACGGTCAGCTCAGTGCGCAGGAAGCACGCCAGCTGCCTGTCATCTCCCAGCGCTTCGAAGAGATCGACAGCGACCGCAACGGCCAGCTGTCACGCGCCGAATTCGACAAGGGTGCTCAGCAGTACTGAGGCCCTGCCGCGGCGCTTTCCTGATCACGCCGCAGCGCCGAGTTCCTCCTGCGGCAAGGCGAACTCGGCCCCGACATAGTCCAGGTGAATCTCGAACTCGCGGCGCAGCAAGCGCTGCGCCCAGTCTTCGACCAGGCTGCGCTGCGCAGCACTCACCCGCTCCCCCATTTCCAGCCGCACCAGGCTCGGCTCCTCAAGGCCAAAGGCACGATAGCCACCCAGCGGCAGCAGACCCCGGGCATGGTCCTCGACGGCGCGAAACAAGGCCTCGCCGGAATCGCAGATCGCCGAGGCCACAAACACTTCGGGGTCACGTTCCACCCAGTTCAGCACATTGCCGATCTGCGCCACGCCATGCGCCCGGCAGGCCTGCGTGACGCCGGGGCGGCCGCCATCCAGCATGGCAAACACAATGTCCAGGCCCGTCTGCTCGACCATTGCCGAGACACAGGTCCGGGCCCAGCCCGGGCGATGCTGGTGACCGCAGAACTGGGTGACCAGCTGCCCCTCAAAACCGGCGCGCCTGAGACCGTCCGTATAGGCCGCGCGGCCACGCAGACCTGGCGGCACTTTCTCGCCCGAGAAATGCCCCACCTTGCCCGTCTTGCTCCACTGGCTGGCCAGCACGCCGGCGAGGAATGCCGACTGCTCCTGCAGCACCTCGTAACGCGCCACATTGGCTGCCGCCCAGCTGCCTTGCGTGACCGCAAAGGCCTGCTCGGGCCAGCGCTCGGCCAGGATCTTCACCGGACCGTCACCCTGACCGCCATGCGCAAGAATCAGCGCATAGCGGCCGCCGCACAATGCGGACATTTCGGCGGCGCGCTGCTGCGCCGACTGGCCGGCCACCCAGAGCACATCGACCTCGTGGCCGGCCTCTCTGGCCTTGTGGGCTCCGCGCAGTCCCGACTCGTTGAAACTGCCCTGCCCTTCGGGGCCAAACAGCACCACGGCATAGCGTGGCTTACGGGGTGAATACAGTTTCTCGCTGCTCATTGTTGTCTCTTCTGCTTAAAGTTTTGCACCTGTCTTTTTCGCGATATCTCCCCAGGCCAGATGCTGGTCCGCAATCAGCTGGGTGAAGGCCTTGGATTCCATATCCCGGGTCACGAATCCCTGGGCTTCGAGCGTCTGTGCAAACTCGGGACGCGCGCTGATCTGCCGCACCGCGCTGGCGATTCTTTCGGCCAGCGCCCTGGGCAAGCCGGCGGGAGCCGAAATGCCGACGAAGTTTTCGGAGACCAGCTGCGCCAGCCCCAGTTCGGCCACGCTGGGCACCGCCGGTGCCTGCGCTACGCGGCGTGGCGATGTCAGTGCCAGCAGCTTGAGCCGGCCCTGCTTGTGCAGCGCGATGTTCTGCGGCAGGGCGTCGATCGCCAGCTTGATATGGCCGCTGAGCAGATCCGCACGCATGGGGCCGGCGCCGCGGTAAGGCACATGCTCCATGGACAGCTTGAGCGTCTGCGCAAACTGCTCACCCACCAGATGCCCCACCGAGGCAGCGCCGCCGCTGCCAAAGGCCACGGGGGCAGGCTGCTCCTTGATCCAGCTCACCAGCTCGCTCAGGCTGTTGGCGGGCACCGAGGGATGCACGGCAAACACCGTGGGCACGGCGCCGATATAGGCCAAGTGTTCGAAGCTGCGCAAGGGATCGTAGCCAGGGCTTTGCAGCAGCGATGGCGCAATCGACAGCGCCGCCGAATTGGATACCAGCAGCGTGTAGCCATCATTGGCGCTGTGCGCCACGATCTGCGCGCCAATCGACGAGCCCGCACCCGGCTTGTTGTCTATGACCACGCTCTGGCCCAGCTTCTCGGCCAGCGCGGGAGCCAGCACCCGGGCCACGATATCGCTGGAACCGCCGGGTGGGAAGGTCACGACCAGTTTGATGGGCCGCACCGGCCAGGCCTGCGTCTGCGCGGCACGCACATGCCATGCCGCGCCCAGCATGCCTGCGGCCGACACCCCGGCCAGCCCCTGTATGAATGATCTGCGACCCGTATCGCGCATAGCTCCGCCCTCCGAACTGCTTTTGGTTTGAAGCGAGCTCTGCAGCGCACGCCATGAGGCTTGCCAATATAGGCACACCCGGCACAAACCCTAAACACTGATTTCTCATTAGCTAGGGCGGAACTTATCTATGTGCCCGCGCCAGACAGTTGCGCCACGACGAAACCGCGATCTCCGCCAGCTCCAATGGGCATGCGCCATGCGTAGCGATTGCGACCTTGAGCGGCATGGCCTAGTACCCAATACGTACACGCCCGGACCGGGCCAGGTGGTATTCTTTTTCTCCTCTGGAGACCCCGATGAACGCACCTGTTGCCCATACCTCGCTGCAGCCCGATTTCGTGCAGCGCCCCATCCCCGAAGAATTTCTGCAGGCCCTGCAAACACGTTTCGGCGGCCAGTGCTCCACGGCCTTGGCCGTGCGCGAGCAGCATGGCCGCGACGAAGGCGCGATTTCCGCGCCCCCTCCGGCAGCCGTGGTGTTTGCCGAATCCACCCAGGACGTGCAGGATGCCGTCAGGCTCTGCGACCAGTACGGCGTGCCCGTGATTGCCTATGGCGCCGGATCGTCGCTGGAAGGTCATCTTCTGGCCGTGCAAGGCGGCATCACCATCGACGTCAGCCGCATGAGTCGCGTGCTCTCGGTCAACACCGAAGACCTGACCATCACCGTGCAACCCGGCATCACGCGCAAGGCGTTGAACGAGGCCATCAAGGACACCGGCTTCTTCTTTCCCATCGACCCCGGTGCCGACGCTTCGATCGGCGGCATGACCTCGACCCGCGCCAGCGGCACCAATGCCGTGCGCTACGGCACCATGCGCGAGAACGTGCTGGCCCTGGAGGTAGTGACGGCCAGCGGCGAAGTGGTGCGCACAGGCAACCGCGCCAAGAAGAGCGCCGCCGGCTACGACCTGACCCGCCTGCTGGTGGGCAGCGAAGGCACGCTGGGCATCTTCACCGAGATCACGCTGCGCATTTACCCGCTGCCCGAAGCGGTGAGCGCAGCCATCTGCTCTTTCTCCAGCATCGAGAACGCCGTGCACACGGTGATCCAGACCATCCAGATGGGCATTCCCATCGCCCGCGTGGAACTGGTCGATGTGAACTCCGTGCGCATGGTCAATGCCTACAGCAAGCTGTCCCTGCGTGAAGAGCCCATGCTGCTGATGGAGTTCCACGGCTCCCCCACCGGCGTGAAGGAGCAGGCCGAGATGGTTCAGGACATTGCCCATGAATTCGGCGGCAATGCCTTTGAATGGGCCGAACGCCCCGAAGACCGTACGCGTCTGTTCACCGCGCGCCACAACGCCTATTTCGCGGCCGTTTCCAGCGTGCCCGGATGCCGCTGCATCACCACCGATGCCTGCGTGCCCATCAGCCGCCTGGCCGATGCGCTGCTGGAGTGCGTGACCGAAGCCGATGCCAGCGGCATCCCCTACTTCCTGGTCGGCCACGTGGGCGACGGCAACTTCCACTTCGGCTATCTGATCGATCCCGACAACGACACCCAGCGCCAGCAGGCCGAGCAACTCAACCATACGCTGGTGGCGCGCGCGATTGCGCTGGGCGGTACCTGCACGGGCGAGCACGGCATCGGCATCCACAAGCAGGGCTTTTTGCTGGAGGAGGCTGGCGTTGGTGCGGTGCAGATGATGCGTGCCATCAAGCAGGCTCTGGACCCCAAGAACATCCTGAACCCGGGCAAGATCTTTCAGCTGCAGTGAGCCTCGCTCGCGCTTGCTGAAGACGCGCAAACCATGAAAAAGGGCCTGCAGTTGCAGGCCCTTTTCTGTTCTCGGATCGGCGCTTTACTTGCCGACCTTGAGTTGACCGCCGCGACCCAGGCCGCCCTTGACTTCCTGCGCCTTGTAGTTGCGCAGCGAGATCACCATGTTGTTGTAGGCATCCATGAAGGCGGCCACCGTGGCCTTGCCTTCGGGTGAGCGCGAGAAGCCGCCCAGACCACCACCCACGCCACCGCCGAACGCGCCCATGGCTGCGCCGAAGTTGGTGGCTGTGGAGTTGCCTTCGGAGATGGAGATCTGCACGCCAGAACGGATGTCGAACATGCTCAGCGTCACCACCGAAGCCTTGCTCTGCATGGCACCGCCGATCAGCGTACCCACATTGCCGAACAGACCGCCCACGCCCGCTGCCAGCTGACCGGTTGCATCGTTGTCGATGATGATGGAAGGCTCCATGTAGTAATCGGCTGCCACGCGCTGGCCCTTTTGCTGCTTGGAGCCGGCGCGGAATTCACCGGAGTTGCGCTGCTTGTCGGTGATCGCCGACATCTTGCTTTCGGTGCGGTTGTTGCCGATGGAGGTGATCACAAAGCAGTTGGACTGCTGCACAGCCAGACGGATCAGGGGCTCGATGGTCGTGATCTTGGTGGCGGCGCCAAAGCTCGCATACCACTCCTTGCCGCGACCGTCGTCCACGGCCAGCGTACCCAGAGGAGCATCGCAACGCTCGAGCGTAGAGTTCGCATTCACGCTGGTTGCGCCGCCCGCTGCGCCAGTGGCAGCCGTGGGAGCCGTACCCGTGGAAATGGTGCCGCCGCCGGGGGTCACGCAACCGCCCAGTGCCAGGGCCGATGCGATAGCTGCCAGACGCAGCGTTGTCTTCTTGGACATAGTGATGCTTTCAAAAAAATAGAAAATGCTGCAGCGCTCACAGCGCCTCAGCGGTAATACCAACCCGACGAACCCCACACCATGTAGTAGGGCGCGCCCACATACCAGCCATTCCAGGACTTGCGCTCGTCCTCGATGGCCTGATAGCGTGCATGAGCATTCTGTTTGGCGGCCTGCGCCTGGGGCAGCAGGCGCTTGGCTTCCTTGAAGCCCTTGGCGGCAGCACGCGACAGCCAGGCCTCGGCTTCGGCGGGGTCCGGGCCCATTTCTTCAAAGCCCAGCAGATACAGACGGCCCAATGCAAACTGGGCCTGACCGTTACCGGCATCGCCGGCCTTGCGCATCCATTCGATGGCCTGATAGCTGTTGCGCTCCACGCCATCGCCGCGCAGATAGCGCAGCCCCAGGTCATAGGCCGCGCGAGGATCGGCTTCGGCTTTTTGCACCAGTGCCGCCAGGCGGCGCTCCGCCTCGGGATTGACGGGCTCGCCACGGAAAGTCGCGACATTGCGCGGCAGCTCGGAACAGTTATTGCCTTCGCACAGGCGCACGGTGGGCGAAGCAGGTGCCAACTGCTCCTGCGGTGTCTGTACCGCGCATGCTGTCAATGCAAGAGCCGCCAATGAAAAGGTGGGGGCGAGCAGGCGCATGGATGTCTCCTCTGAATTCTCGGCCGCTGAAAGCCGAAAAGTATACATAAGCAAAAATCGGTAATTTTTACGACGAGTTGACAACACGCATACCCCACCAAAGAGGGGTATCCCGCACAAAATGCAAAATCCCGACAAGGCCTTGTCTGTGCTGCGGTGTCTTGGAGCCTGTGTATGACGGATACATTTAAAAACTCATGACAAAAAAATGGCTTGCCTCGACCTGGCCTCTGCCTGCACTGCTCGTCTGGCTGCTGGCCTGGGTGATCTTTGCGGGCCTGGCGCGCCTGCTGCCCTGGTGGCTGGCCCTGCTGGTCGCCGGCAGCTTCAGCACGGCAGCCAGTCTCTGCGGACCCAACTGGTGGCGCAGGCTCATCATTGCGGCCGGGTTTCCGCTGTCGTTTCTGGTGCTCAGCGCCAGCCAGTTGCCCGCCTGGGGCTGGCTGCTGCCTCTGGCCTTGCTGCTGCTGATCTACCCGCTCAATGCATGGCGTGATGCCCCGGTCTTTCCAACGCCGTTAAATGCACTCAAAGGGCTGGCAGAGGTCGTGCAATTGCCGGTGCAGGCGCTGGTGCTGGACGCCGGCTGCGGCATGGGCGATGGCTTGCGCGCACTGCGCAGTGCGCTGCCGCAGGCCCGCCTCAATGGTCTGGAATGGAGCTGGCCACTGGCGATTGCCAGCGCCCTGCGCTGCCCCTGGGCACGCGTGCGGCGTGGCGATATCTGGCTGGCCGACTGGAGCGGCTATCAGTTGGTCTATCTGTTCCAGCGGCCCGAAAGCATGGGCCGCGCCGCGGTCAAGGCTGCCACCGAGATGCAGCCCGGCAGTTGGCTGGTGAGCCTGGATTTCCAGCTGCCCGGCGTGGAAGCGACGGCATGCCTGCAAGGCAATAGCCGCCACAAGGTATGGATCTACGCCATTCCGCTGGATGGCGCAGAACGCAGCTGAGACGCTTTATTTGGCTGCGCCGCTGGCCTTGCTCACGTAGAGAGCAACGGCAGCGATATCGGCTTCGCTCATTGTGGCCTTGAAGGAGGGCATGGAGCCGATGCCGTCCTTCAGAGCACGCGCCACGCGGGCCGCATCGGGCTGCAACTCGTCCAGCACCGGGCCTATGGCACCTTCCGCACCGGCGTCCTTGAGGGTATGGCACACCGCACAGGCAGGGACTGCAGCAGTGGTGAACAGCTCTTTGCCGCGCGCCATCTGGGCAGCCTGATCGGCGTGGGCTGCAGTGCCCGCAAAGGCGGTCAAGAGCAGGGCGGCGAGGGTGTGGTTTGTCTTCATCATTGTTCTTGGAGAAATGCGATGCATCGGGGTTGGATCCCATGCCCTGCGCCCCTTCTTCCGGCACGGGGCATGGGCAGTGATTGCGACACTCAGGCCACGGTGACCGTCACGGCGTGGTCGGCCCAGCTGGTGTTGTTGTAGCCGCTCTGGTTTTCACCACGCGTTTCGGGCTGCACATTGCCCTTGACGTCGGTAGCGCGGCTGGCCAGGGTGTAGGTACCCTTGGGCAGCTGTGCCTGCAGCACGAACTGGCGCCAGGCGTACTTGCCCATATCGGGGCCAATCAGGCGAGCCTGCTTCCAGGTCTTGCCGCCGTCGATGGAGACTTCCACCCCCTTGACGGCGTTCATGCCGCCGAAGGCCACGCCCTGAATCTGCACCAGGCCAGAGGCCTGGTTGCCGTCTTCGGGGATGGGGCTGTTGATCCAGGACTTGACGCTCATTTCCTGCACCGAAGGCTGGCTGGGGTCGCCCTTGCTGCCGGGGGGCGAGATGCGGTAGCCGTGGGACATGATGTGCGCTTCGCTTTCCTTGACGGTAAAGGCCAGCTGCTTGATGTACTTGATGTTGTTCACGCCGGTGTAGCCGGGCACGATCAGGCGCAGCGGGCCGCCATGGGCCAGAGGCACGGGCTCGCCGTTCATCTCCCAGGCCAGCAGCGCGTCCTCCATGGCCGACAGAGGCACGGAACGCTCCACCAGCACGCTCTTGGGGTCCAGTCCTGCGGGCAGCACCTCTCCGCCCGTTCCCGTCATGTAGACCATGCCGTCGGCCACGCCGCCCAGGGCCTTGACCACCTCGCGCACTGGCACGCCGCTCCAGACCACGCAGCCTGCAGCGCCTACGGTCCATTGCGTGCCGCTGGGCTTGGTGGGGAAGAAGGCGCGGCCATTGCCCGAGCATTGCAGCACCATGGTCACAGTTTCCAGGCCCAGCTTCTTGAGCTCGCCAACGGTTAGCTTGGCGGGCTTCTTCACGCCATCAATCTGCACCGCCCATGCATCGCGATCGGCCACGATGGACTCGGAAGGCGTGGGCAGGTTGTTGCGCACATAGAGCTGGTTGGTGGGCGTGACCACGCTGGAGCCAAACGCGCTGCGCTTGGTCTCAATGGTGGTGGAGCTGTGCACGATCACGGCATCGGCATTCTTGAAGCCGGCATAGCCGGGTAGAGGCTTGGCTGCGGGTGCAGCGGCCTGTGCCATGGCCTGGCTCTGGAAGCTTGCCAGACCGGCTGCAGCCAGCGCGCTGGCGCTACCGGCGAGCAGGCGGCGACGTGGCAGAGAGGTGGGTTGTTGCATGGGGTCTCCTCGGTAATTTTGGTGAATGATCAGAGCGAAAAATCCGGTTCAGCCATCGACTTTCTCAGGGGCACCCAGAGCGCGCGATGCCACGGCCAGAGCCTGTTTCTTCTGTGCGATCAGCACCAGCGGGCGGCCTTCTCTCGAACGCACCACCTTCCAGTAGCTGTTGGCCCACCAGCCCTGGCCGTCGGCCATCCGCTGGGGCTGCTCGAAGGCCAGCACGGTAACGATGCCGCCTTTTTCAAAGAAAGTGGTCAGGTGATAGGCGCGACTGCCGTCGATGTCGCAGGGCCGCATGAGCTGGGTATAACCAGGCAGCTTCTGGTCGACAGGCCAGTCCATATGCCTGGCAATCTCGGCCTCCGGGATGAACTGACCACGCAGCGTGCGCTCGTAATACTCATGCTCGATGGCCGAGCGCACCATCTGCGGCGGGCGCAGGCTCAGCACGCTGCCCGCAGCGACGCTGCCGACGATCACTGCGGCACACAGCACCTGCAGGCCACGACGGGCATGCCATGGCGTGTGGCGCAGCAAATGGGCCGGCGGCTCGCCGGGCTCGAAAGCCAGCGCCAGCTCGGCACGGGCACGCAGGTCGAAATCGGTGTCTTCGGGGCGGTCTTGGTGTTTCATGGTGCGCGCTTTCTCAGCGGTATCACGCTGGCAGCTGCAGAAGATTCAGTGGCGGCACCGGCGGGATGGCGCGCCGGCTCCTGCAGTGCCGTCTTGAGCGCTTCACGTGCCCGCGCCAGGCGAGAGAGCACGGTGCCTGGTGCAATATCCAGCGCCTCGGCCATCTGGGCCGTGGGCATGTCGTCAAAGTAGTAAAGCACCAGCACTTCACGATGGATGGGGGCAATGCGGCTCAGCGCCTTGACCACGTCCAGTTGCGCATCGAGTGCATCGTGATGATTCACGCCTTGCTCGCAGGCTTCATCCAGAGACTCGGTCTGCGATTGCACAGGATCGAAGTGCCTGAAGGCATGGCGGCGCATGATCTGGAACAGCCAGGCCCTGGCCATGCTCTGATCGCACAGCTGGTGGCGAAAGCGCCAGGCGCTGGTGAAGCAATCCTGCACCACATCCTCGGCCATGGCGCGAGAGCCCGTCAGCGCCCAGGCGCTGCGCAGCAAAAAGCGGTAGTGCTCGCGCACCCACTGGTTGTAGCGCGACTCGGCGGAGAAGATCATGGTGCTAAAGAGCGCAGGTTTGCAGCTTTCATTCCATGCCGCTGCAAATATTGTTTGAGGCTCCGCCCCTCAAAATAACAAAAACAGCCTCAAACCCTTTTGCACAAAGCGCTAGCAGCTATACATTTTGCGCATGCATGCCGAAAAATTGTGCCGGAGGCATACCCACCGTGCGGCGCACCATGGCGCTGAAGGCGCTGGGACTGTAGTCCAGCTCGGCCGCAATGCGCTGAATCGGCCAGTTGCGCGCTGCCAGGCTGACGGCATGGGCCAGCACCACCTGCTGGCGCCACTGGGTAAAACTGCATTCCAGCTGCTGGCGAAACAGTCGCGCCACGGTGCGCGGACTAGCCCCGGTATCGCGCGCCCAGCCCTCCAGCGTCTCGTTGCGCGTGGGATCGGCCAGCACGGCCTCGCAGAGCTGGCGCAAGCGCTTGTCCTGGGGCAGGTTCACGCCCAGCTGCACGGCACTGGCACGGCGCAGCTCGTCGAGCAGCAGCTGGCTCAGATGGTGCTCGCGTGCCCTGTCCTGCTCGCACAGCTGCTGGCTGTCATCGGGCAGCGTGGGCAGCTCGCGCACCACGGCGCGCAGCAGATCCGAGGCATTGAGCACCCGGCACTGGCGCCAGGCCGCCTCTTCGCCGGGGGCCACATCGGGGCCGCAACGCCCCTGGGTCTGAAAGAAGTACAAGGTGCGCAGATCGGCGCTTTCCACCATGGTCACGGCATGCTCCATGCCCGGCGGCACCCACAGCACGCGCGAGGGCGGCACGATATAGGTGCCCTGCGCTACCGTCAGGCGTATGGTGCCCGTGGTGGAGATGGCCAGCTGCCCCCAGGGATGACGGTGCGGCTTGACCTGGGTGTCGGCCTCCAGCCAGCGGCATTTGGCACGCACCGGACGCTGTGCCGTGGGTATGTAGAGATGGGGTGTCAGCGTCTCCACATAGGCGCTGGCCTTGCCTGCGCGCAGGGGCTCGGGGTCGTGGAGGCTGGACATGATGGTTTGGCTGGCTTGCGATAGCAATTGGCAGACTATCGCATACAAGACGCGAGCAGTCTGCCTAAGATGCGACATATGAACCGCCCTGCCTCCACAACACCTCAAAACCAGGCGCCAGAGACACTGCGCAGTGACGCGCGCACCATCAGCCTCATCGGTCTGGCCCATGGCTCGTCGCATTTCTTCCATCTGCTGCTGCCGCCGTTGTTTCCCTGGCTGATCAAGGACTTCGGCTACAGCTATGCCGAGCTCAGCGTCATGGTCTCGCTGTTCTTCATTGTTTCCGGCACCGGCCAGGCACTGGCCGGCTTTGCGGTGGACCGCTTTGGCGCACGCCCGATTCTCTTTGCCGCCCTCGGCAGCTTTGTGGTGGCAGGCCTGATTGCCAGCACGGCCCAAGGCTACAGCATGCTGCTGGCTGCCTCCTTTTTTGCGGGCCTGGGCAATGCGCCCTTCCACCCCGTGGACTTCACCATCCTCAACAAGCGCGTGTCGCAGCAGCGCATAGGCCATGCGTTCTCGGTACATGGCCTGTCCGGCAATCTAGGCTGGGCGCTGGCGCCGCTATTCATGGCGGGCATCACCACGGCCACGGGCTCCTGGCGCCTGGCCTGCCTGGGCGGAGCCCTCTGCGCAGCCGTGGTGCTGGCCATCATGGTCTTCAACCGCGACGCGCTCGATGATCGCGCCGAATCCGCCGGAGCTGCCGCCAAGCCGGCCGCCGGAGCCATTGCCGCACCTCAGGAACACCCCATGGCCTTCATGAAGCTGCCATCGGTGTGGCTGTGCTTTTCCTTCTTCTTCTGGAGCACCTGCGCGCTCAGTGCCATCCAGAGCTTTGCCAGCCCGGCCCTGCAATCCATGTACGGCCTGCCGCTTTCCGTGACGGCGCTGATCGTCACCGGCTATATGCTGTGCGGCGCTGCCGGCATGGTCGTGGGCGGCTTTCTGGTCGGCCGCGTGCAGCGGCTGGAAAAGGTGATCTCCATCTGCATGCTGGGCTCGGGCCTGTTGCTGTTTGTCGTCGGAACGGGCTGGCTACCCGGCATGGTGGCGGTGGTCGTGGCCTCAGTCGCCGGTCTGGGCACGGGCCTGGCCGGCCCCTCGCGCGACATGCTGATCAAGCGCGCAGCGCCCCCCGGCGCCACGGGCCGCGTCTACGGCACGGTGTATTCGGGCCTGGATCTGGGCTTTTGCCTGGCGGCGCCGGTCTTCGGCTACATGCTGGACCACCAGATGACCAACGCAGTGTTCTATGGCTCGGCAATTGCGCTTGTACTGTCTGTGGTCTCGGCCGTCATCGTCGGCGACGGTGTGAGCAAGAAGACCAAGGCCCATCTGGCGGCGGCCTGAGCAAACGGCGCAACCCACCAAGCCCTGCCCGCGCAAGCTGCAGGGCTTTTTTGTCGGCGCGAGAGATCAAGTTACCCTGGTATTTATCCCTAGGTCGGCAGCCCGGAGGCCGCAAACACCGCTGCTAAGCTGAATTCCCTCAGCGGCGCATCACGCCGCTTTCCTGCCGCGGCCCTATCCGGGAGCGGCCCGCCCCCCAAGGAGAATTTCTATGCGTTGGAACACGCCCTCTGCCCCTTTGCTGCGCGCCCTGCCCCTGGCCCTGGTGCTGGCCTTCGGCTCTGCCCAGGCTGCCCCTCAGGCCGAATGGCTGGAGCATGCGAAAAAGGAGCAGCAGCCCTATCTGGATACGCTGCGCGATCTGGTGCACATCGAGTCCGGCAGCAAGGATGTGGCGGGCGTGAAGAAGATCGCCGAGTACATCGCGGGCAAGCTGCGCGCGCAGGGCGGCAAGGTCGAGGTGATCGAGCCCAGCGACATCTACCGCCTCGATGACACGCCCGAGAAAGTCGGCCCCATGGTGCATGCCGAATTCAAGGGCAAGGGCAGCAGCCGCATCATGCTGATCGCGCATATGGACACCGTCTATCTGCCCGGCATGATCAAGGACCAGCCCTTTCGCATCGACGGCGACAAGGCCTATGGCCTGGGCATTGCCGACGACAAGCAGGGCGTGGCCCTGATCATGCATATCGTGCCCCTGCTCAAGAAGCTGGGCATCGAGGACTACGGTACGCTCACGGTGCTGATCAACGGCGACGAGGAAATCAGCTCGCCCGGAGCACGCAGCACCATCACCCGCCTGGGGGCCGAGCAGGACGCCGTGTTCAGCTTTGAAGGCGGCGGCACCGACGGCAGCCTGCGCCTGGCCACCAGCGGCATCGGCGCCGCCTACCTCAAGGTCACGGGCAAGGCATCTCATGCGGGCGCCAAGCCCGAAGACGGCGTGAATGCGCTGTACGAGATGTCGCATCAGTTGCTGCAGATGAAGGATCTGTCCCAGCCCCAGGACGGCCTCAAGCTCAACTGGACGGTGTCGAAGGCCGGCACCAACCGCAATGTGGTTCCCGCCGAAGCCACGGCCCAGGCCGATGCCCGCGCACTGCGCGTGGCCGACTTCACGGCGCTGGAAAAAGCCATGCAGGACAAGATCGGCAACAAGCTGCTCCCCGCCAGCAAGGTGGAGCTGAAATTCGAAGTGCGCCGCCCACCGCTGGAGGCCAATGCCACGGCACGCAAACTGGCCGCCCATGCCCAGGGCATTTATGAGCAGGAACTGAAGCTGCCGATGAAGGTCATGGACAAGGCCACGGGTGGCGGCACGGATGCGGCTTTCGCGGCCCTCAAGGCCAAGGGCGGCGTGATCGAGGGCTTCGGCCTGTCGGGCTATGGCGCGCATTCCAACGATGCCGAATACGTGCAGATCAACACCATCGCACCGCGCCTGTATCTGGCCGCCCGCATGATCCAGGACCTGTCGCGCGGCCAGATCAAGTAAGCGGTTTTGATAGCGGCTTTCGCTTGATTTGCTTCAGTTTTTGTACATAAGCTATCTGAAAATCAAAAGGAGCTTACGCTGTAAGCTCCTTTTTTATTTCCAGCTACTTACGCGAACAGAAAGACACAGCCGTCATTTCCATCGAGAGCACACCCTGCCTGATCTGAATTGGCGTAATCCGTATTTCCAAGCTTCTGTCGCCTAGCCAACAGACCGCTGGCGCGCGAGTCTCTACATTCATCGAATCAACGATGAAGGAGAGTCGCCCGTGAGCCAAGAGCCCTTGAACATCCCCAGCGTGCAGCATCTGGTCAGCCCCGAAGAGTGGCAACTGCGCGTGGATCTGGCCGCCTGCTACCGGCTGGTGGCGCTGTACGGCTGGAGCGATCTGGTCTTCACCCACATCAGCGCACGGCTGCCGGGCCCCGGACATCACTTTCTCATCAACCCCTACGGGCTGATGTTCGACGAGATCACGGCATCCTCGCTGATCAAGGTGGACCTGGGCTGCAACAAGCTCATGGACTCGCCCTTCCCCGTGAACCCGGCCGGCTTCGTCATCCACAGCGCCGTGCACGAGGCTCGCGCCGATGCACAATGCGTGATCCATACCCACACGCGCGCCGGCGTGGCCGTGGCGGCCCAGAAGCAAGGTCTGCTGCCCATCAGCCAGCAAAGCACGTTTGTCCTGGGGTCCCTGGCCTATCACGTCTACGAAGGCGTGGCCTTTCGCGAGGACGAGAAGCCGCGCCTGCTGGCCGACATGGGCGAGGCCAACTTCCTCATGCTGCGCAACCACGGTCTGCTGACCTGCGGCCCCACGATTGCCGACGCCTTTCTGTCCATGTACGTCTTCGAGTCCGCCTGCCAAATCCAGATCTCGGCCCAGTCCGGCGGCGCCGAACTCACCGAGGTCGACCCGCAGATTCTGCAAGGCATCGCCCATGCCATGAAGGTACAGACCGGCGGCATGGGCGGCCAGTTTGCCTGGCCCGCCCTGCTGCGCAAGCTCGACAGAATCGACCCCGGCTACCGCAGTTAGAACACCGCTCCGGAATCAAAAAAGGGCATCCAGATGGATGCCCTTTTTTGCAGCATCAGCTGCGGCGAATACGGTAGAGACAGTGCTCAGCAAGCGCGTGGCCGGATGGCAGATCAGGGTGCATGAATGTCTGCGCATCGGGCTGCATTCCCAGGCGCTGCATTACGGCCTGTGAGGGTTTGTTCGGCACCGCCGTGAACGCCACAACTTCATCCAGCTGCAGCTCATTCCACGCAAAATCCAGCGCGGCTCTTGCGCCCTCTGTCGCCAGACCTTTGCCCCAGTATGGCCGGGCCAGCCGCCAGCCCACTTCCACGCAGGGTGAAAACGGTAGCTCTGCTGCGGGAGTGTGCAAGCCAATCATTCCTGCCAAGTGCCCGGTGGCTCTATCTTGCGCAACCCAGAATCCCCAGCCACGCTCGGCAATCAGAGCCTCGGCCTTGGCGGCCAGGGCATCGCTGGCCTGTCTGTCCAGCACGTTGGGGAAGTAGCGCATGACTTGCGTGTCCGCATTGAGCGCGGCAAACTCCGGCAGATCCTGCGGCGTCCATTGCCGCAGAATCAGCCTTGGTGTGGTAAGGCACTCAGACTTCGCCACGCAGCTTTTCGATGATGCCGTTGAGCTCCTCCAGCGAGCCGAACTGGATGGCGATCTCGCCCATTTCCTGCTGCTTGCCGTGGCGACGCACGGTCTTCTTGATGCGCACCTCTACATCGGCCGTGAGCAGGTCGGACAACTCTTCCTCGATGCGTTTCACGTCGCGCGACTTGCCATCCTTCTTGGCTTTCTGGCGCGTCAGATTGAACTCGGCACCGATTTTCTTGACCAGCGACTCGGCCTCGCGCACCGACATCTTCTTGGCTGCGATCTGGTTGCCTGCCGTGATCTGGGTGGCTCGGTCCAGCGTCAGCAGTGCTCGTGCATGGCCCATGTCGATATCGCCGGCCATCAGCATGGTCTGCACGGGCTCGGCCAGATTCAGCAGACGCAGCAGATTGGTGGCGGCGCTGCGCGAGCGGCCCACGGCCTGCGCGGTCTGCTCGTGGGTCAGGCCGAACTCCTTGACCAGGCGGGCCAGCCCCTGCGCCTCTTCCAGCGGGTTCAGGTCTTCGCGCTGAATGTTCTCGATCAGCGCCATGGCCGCAGCGGCCTCGTCGGGCACTTCGCGCACCAGCACCGGTACCTCGGACAGACCCGCGATATGCGCGGCACGGAAGCGTCGCTCGCCGGCAATGATTTCGTACTTGCCGGCGTTGTCGCCCCTGGAGAGCTGGCGCACCAGAATCGGCTGCATGATGCCCTGGGCCTTGATGCTCTCGGCCAGCTCATACAAGGCGCCTTCGTCCATGCGGGTGCGCGGCTGGTACTGGCCGGCCACCATCACATTGAGCGCCAGGCTGCTCGGCAGATTGGCCTGCTGCCCGCTCGCAGCGGCCTGCTCTGCTTCACTGACCTTGGGGCCCAGCAGGGCTTCCAGACCTCGTCCCAGGCCCTTGGGTTTCTTAGTCACCATTGCTGAATTCTTTCTTTAAAGGGAGAGCAGCAGCTCATGCCCGGCTTCCCACAGTCCCAGTCCGCTGGCCGTGTTGATATGGCCTGCGGCGCCCGCATTCACGAAGCGGCTGCCCCAGCCCTGTGCCATGGCCTGCGCGCGCGCTACAGAGCAATTGGGGTCGTTCTCGCTGCCCACCAGTATCGACGGGAAGGGCAGCTTTTGCAGCAGCACGGGCGACCAGCCCAGCAGGACGCCGCGCAGACTCTCCTGCTCGGTGTCGCCGGGTGCCACCAGCAACGCACCACGCACCTTGCTCCTGGCAACCTGAGAATGTGCCGCCCACCAGGACACCAGCACGCAGCCCAGGCTGTGCGCCACCAGGGTGACGGGAGCCGGAGCGTCGAGCACGGTTTCCTGCAGGCGAATGCTCCAGTCGCCGCGCAGCGGATGCTGCCAGCTATGCTGCTCCAGCCGCTGGTAGCCATACCGGTCCTGCCACAGACTCTGCCAGTGGCCGGGATCGGAGTTCTGCCAGCCGGGCAGCAGCCAGACATGCTGCGGGTTCAGTGCTTCAGAGGTCATGACGGTTGGCGATGGCTGGATGGGAGACTGGGAGCTGTTTCACGTGAAACCCTCACATTTTCTTGATGCGGCGCACCATCTCTTCGGCGAACTCGACAAAGGCCTTGCTGCCCTTGGCCGAGGCATCGAACACCACGCCGGGCAGGCCGTAGCTGGGGGCTTCGGCCAGGCGCACATTGCGCGGAATCACGGTATCGAACACCTTGTCGCCGAAATGCTCCTTGAGCTGGTCGCTGACCTGCTGCTGCAGCGTAGTGCGCGGATCGAACATCACGCGCAGCAGACCGATGATCTGCAGGTCGGGATTCATATTGGCATGCACCTGCTTGATGGTGTTGACCAGATCGGTCAGGCCTTCCAGTGCAAAGTACTCGCACTGCATGGGCACGATCACGCCATGCGCCGAGCACAGACCGTTCAGGGTCAGCATGGACAGCGAAGGCGGGCAATCGATCAGCACGAAGTCGTAGTCGGCGGCCACGGCCTGCAGAGCGGTCTTGAGGCGCTCGTTGCGGCGCTCCAGCGAGACCAGCTCGATCTCGGCACCCGACAGCTCGCGGTTGGCGCCCAGCACGTCATAGCCGACTTGCTCGGACTTCTGGGCCACTTCCTTGACGCTGGCGTTTTCCAGCAGCACGTCGTAGACCGTCAACTCCAGCGCGCGCTTGTCTACGCCGGAGCCCATGGTGGCATTGCCCTGGGGGTCCAGGTCGATCAGCAACACACGCTGGCCGACCTTGGCCAGACCGGCGGCAAGATTGACCGTGGTCGTGGTCTTGCCCACTCCACCCTTTTGATTGGCAACGCAGAAAATTTTGGCCATTGAACTTCTCTTTTAGTTGGCGGCCAGCTTGAGGCCAAAACCGATCAAAAACACACCGGCTGTTTTTTCCAGCCACTTCACCACGGCCGGGTTGGCACGCAAGCGCTCTGCCAGCACCGTGGTCAGCATCACCACGATGACGCTGTAGATAAAGGTAATTGCTGCCACCGTGACTGCCATCACACCAAAGGTGATGACGCCCTGATGCCGGGCCGGGTCCACGAACATGGGAAAGAAGGCCATGTAGAACACGATGGCCTTGGGGTTCATCAGGGTGATCAAAGCACCCTGGCGGAAATACTGGCGCGGCTGGATTTCAATGGCCGGCGCATCGCCAGGCTTGGCCGTGAGCAGCTTGTAGCCCAGCCAGGCCAGATAGGCCGCCCCCACCCATTGCACGGCATGGAAGGCCGCCGGATAGGCTGCCAGCACCGCTGCCACGCCGGCTACAGCCAGCCACATCAGCACCTGGTCTGCAGCCATCACACCCAGGCAGCAGGCGACACCGGCCCTCCATCCGCCCTTGCCCGTGGAAGTAATCAAGGCCAGATTGCCTGGTCCAGGGATCAGCAAGAAGACGGTAACGGCGGCTGCAAAAGCGCCGTAATCAGAGATGCCAAACATTCAAACCCTGCGCGATGGAAAACAGCAAGTTTATGCGAGGGCCGTGACCGACGCATCTGCATTGCACAGATGTTGCCTGACACAGTATGTAAAAAGGCACTTTGCTCCCCTTGGAAACAAAGTGCCCGACCAAGCTTTACCGCTCAAGAAGCCAGTTTCAACCAGATCACGCAGCGCTCGGCATCCAGGCCGGGAACCTGTAATGGTTCCACGTGAAACACCTTCACATCGGCAGGCAGCGCAGCAATTTCCTCATCAGGGTGCTTGCCCTTCATGGCAAACCAGATACCGTCCTCGGCCAGAGCCTTGCGCGACCAGGTGGTGAAGTCCACCAGCGACGCAAAGGCACGGCAGCTGATGACCGGATACCGGGTCTTGAGATTTTCCACCCGGTCATGAATACCGCGCAGATTGGGCAGGCGCAAGGCTGCAGCCACCTGCTGGATGAAAGCAGCCTTCTTGCCCACGGTATCCACGCAGTTCACATCGATCTGCGGGCAGCAGATGGCAAACACCACACCGGGCAGACCACCGCCTGAGCCCACGTCCAGCAGAGGCAGGCGCTTGCCTTCTTCCAGCGGCAGGCGGTTCACATGCCGCAGCAAGGCGGGCACGGCGGCCAGGCTGTCGAGCAGGTGATGCGTCAGCATCTCCTGGGGATCACGCACCGACGTCAGGTTGTAGACCTTGTTCCATTTCTGCAGCAGATCCATGAAGGACATCAGCAGATCGATCTGCGCCGGAGCCAGTTCCAGCTTCAGTGCCTGAACGCCCTGCTCCAGTTGGGTACGCAAAACCTGACTCATGCGGAAGCCTCTTCGTTCTGATTGGCAAAGCCCTTGAAGCCGCCTTTTTTCAGATGCACCATGAGCAGCGAGATGGCGGCAGGCGTCACTCCCGAAATACGCGAGGCCTGACCCAGGGTTTCGGGCCTGTGCTTTTGCAGCTTCTGGCGCACCTCGAAGGACAGCGCCGCCACCTGCATGTAGTCGAAGTCCAGCGGCAGACGCAGGCGCTCGAAATGTGCAGCGCGTTCGACTTCATCCTTCTGGCGGTCGATATAGCCAGAGTACTTGGCGGCAATCTCCACCTGCTCGATCACTGGAGCGCTGAGCTCGCCCAGAGCCTCGGGCTGCACATCGGCAGATGCATACCGGCCCTGGTTCATGCCCATGAGCTTGTCGTAGTCCACACCGGGGCGACGCAGCAGATCGAACAGGTTGTATTCGCGCTCCATGGCCTTGCCCAGCACGCGCTCTGACTCTTCCGCTGCCACGACACGCGGGTTCACCCAGGTGGACTTGAGGCGCTCTGTTTCACGTGAAACAGCATCGCGCTTGCGGCTGAAGGAATCCCAGCGCGCATCGTCGACCAGCCCCATCTGGCGGCCCGCTTCGGTCAGGCGCATATCGGCATTGTCTTCACGCAGTTGCAGGCGGAACTCGGCGCGGCTGGTGAACATGCGATAGGGCTCGGTCACGCCCTTGGTGATCAGATCGTCGACCAGCACGCCCAGATAGGCTTCGTCACGACGCGGCATCCAGGGGCCTTCGCCACGGCACTGCAGCGCTGCGTTCAAGCCGGCGAACAGGCCCTGGGCGGCCGCCTCTTCATAGCCGGTCGTGCCATTGATCTGACCCGCAAAGAACAGCCCTTGAATTTGCTTGGTCTCGAAACTGCTCTTGAGCGAGCGGGGATCGAAATAGTCGTACTCGATGGCATAGCCGGGACGCAGAATATGGGCGTTCTCCAGACCCTTCATGCTTCGCACCAGTTCGTACTGGATGTCGAACGGCAGGCTGGTTGAGATCCCGTTGGGGTAGAACTCGTGCGTGGTCAGGCCTTCGGGCTCCAGAAAGATCTGATGGCTTTCCTTGTCCGCAAAACGGTTGATCTTGTCTTCCACGCTGGGACAGTAACGCGGACCTACACCCTCGATCTTGCCGGTGAACATGGGACTGCGGTCAAAGCCGCTGCGGATGATCTCGTGCGTGCGCGCATTGGTGTGCGTGATCCAGCAAGGCATCTGCCGGGGATGCATGGCACGGTTGCCCATGAAGCTGAATACAGGCACTTCACCCTCGTTCACGCCGCCAGGCATGCCGTCGCCGGGCTGTTCCTCGCACTGGCTGAAATCGATGCTGCGGCCGTCGATGCGGGGGGGCGTGCCGGTCTTCAGACGCCCCTGTGGCAGCTTGAGTTCCTTCAGGCGTGCCGACAGGCTCACGGCCGGAGGATCGCCGGCACGGCCTGCTGCATAGTTGTTCAGGCCCACGTGAATCTTGCCATCGAGGAAGGTGCCCGCCGTCAGCACCACGGTGCGGCTGCGGAACTTGAGACCCACCTGGGTGACGGCACCTACCACGCGGTCGCCCTCCACCATCAGGTCATCCACGGCCTGCTGGAAGAGCCAGAGATTGGGCTGGTTTTCCAGCATCTCGCGAATCGCGGCCTTGTACAGAATGCGGTCGGCCTGGGCGCGCGTGGCGCGTACGGCCGGGCCCTTGGAGCTGTTCAGGATGCGGAACTGGATGCCGCCCTTGTCTGTCGCCAGGGCCATGGCGCCGCCCAGGGCATCGACCTCCTTGACCAGATGGCCCTTGCCGATACCGCCGATACTGGGGTTGCAGCTCATCTGCCCCAGGGTTTCGATATTGTGGGTCAGCAGCAATGTCTTGCTGCCCATGCGCGCAGCGGCCAACGCAGCCTCGGTGCCGGCGTGGCCGCCACCGACCACGATCACATCAAATTCCTGTGGGTACAACATATTCCTGCTCCGGGCCAAGCCCGGCCCTTGCCCCTGCACGAAGCAACCATGCCTCGGCTCTCACGGCAGGCGGACATGTTCTCGCGCCATGTCCAGCCCTGCGGGGAACCTGCAATTTTCCCACCATTGGCGCAACAATGCCTTGCCAGGGGGGTTTCACGTGAAACATGGCGGCCTGAAGCCCAGCCTAGATGTTTGCCCTGATAGTCCCGTCTATGCATGAAAAATGCAATTGCTCTGTGCTGCAATCACTGCATGCAAATTCTCATTTTTGCGGGCAGTACCCGCCAGGACTCATACAACCGCAAGCTGGCCAAGGTGGCCGCCTCCATCGCGGAACAACAGGGCGCACAACCCAGCCTGCTGGAATTGTCGGACTACGACATTCCGCTCTACAACGCCGACCTCGAAGCGCAGGGCACTCCAGCCGATGTCATTCGCCTCAAGCAGGCCATGCACAGCCATGCAGCCTGGATTGTCTGCAGCCCCGAGTACAACGGCAGCTACCCTGCCCTGCTCAAGAACGCGATTGACTGGGCCTCCAGCCCGGTCAAGGGCGATGCACAGTGGTCTGATGGCGTCCTGCCCTTTCGCAACAAGGTCGTCGGCATGGCCAGTGCCTCGCCTGGAGGTCTAGGCGGCCTGAGAGCCCAGTCTCACCTCGCAGCGCTGCTATTGAATCTGGAATGCTGGGTAGCACCGCGCAGCCATGCCGTGAGCCATGCTGCAGAGGCTTTCGATGCCCAGGGTCATCTGCTGCGTACACAGAACCAGCAAGGCATGGAGGCTCTTGTGCAGCAGGTGCTGTGGGCTGCAGGGCGCCTGGGCTGAGCAATCTCCTCTCCGATCCGGACTTCTGCCGGCTGCGCATGCATATGAAGTGCAACCGGTTTAGCATGGGCGCTTGTCTTTTCATTGCATAGAGAGCCACTCACCATGAAGCTTTACTACAGCCCCGGCGCTTGCTCCATGTCTCCGCACATCGTGCTGCATGAAGCAGGCCTGCCGCATGAAACCGTGATGGTCAGCACCAAGAGCCACAAGCTCCAGGACGGAACGGATTACTACGGCATCAATCCGCTGGGTTATGTGCCCTTTCTGGTGCTGGACAACGGCGACACCTTGCACGAAGGTCCGGCCATTGTTCAGTACCTCGCCGACCTGGCCCCCGAAAAGAACCTGGCGCCGGCCAACGGCACCGTGGCACGCTACCACCTTCAGGAATGGCTGAACTTCATCAGTACCGAGGTGCACAAGGGCTTCAGCCCCTTGTTCAGCCCCGCAACGCCCGAAGACTTCAAGCCTGTGCTGCTCGGCAATCTGTTCAAGCGCCTGAGCTGGGTCAACGAGCAGCTCGCCAACAAGTCCTATCTGATGGGCGATCAGTTCACCGTGGCCGATGCCTACTTTTTCACGGTCACAGGCTGGGCCCAATTTGTGGGCCTGGACATCTCTGAACTCCAGCACCTTCAGGCTTATCGTGAGCGCATTCTGGCGCGCCCCGCAGTGCAGGCTGCCATGAAGGCAGAGGGCTTGCTCAAGTAAGTTTTTCGACACCCATGCAAACTCAAAAGCTCGGTACCCACCGAGCTTTTTTCATCTGGAGTTCTGCATGACCTCATTGTTCGAACCGATTGAAGCAGGCAGCCTGCGTCTGCCCAACCGCATTGCCATGGCACCGCTGACGCGCAACCGCGCCCCCGACGCGATACCCACGCCACTGATGCAAACCTACTACGTCCAGCGCGCCTCCGCCGGTCTGCTGATCAGCGAAGGCACGGCCATCAGCCACCAGGGACAAGGCTATGCCGATGTGCCCGGTCTTTATGGCGAAGAGCAACTGCGGGCCTGGAAAAAAGTCACCGATGCCGTGCATGCCAAGGGTGGCCGCATCGTCACCCAGCTCTGGCATGTGGGTCGCATCTCCCACAACGTGCTGCAGCCAGACAGCCAGTCCCCGGTCGCGCCCTCCGCGCTGACGGCCCGCTCCAAGACCTATGTGATCGACAAGCAGACGGGGCAAGGCCAGTTTGTCGCCACCTCCGCACCGCGCGCACTCCGGCAGCAGGAGCTGCCGGGCATTGTTCACAGTTTCGCCACCGCCGCGCGCGAAGCCGTACAGTCGGCGGGCTTCGATGGCGTGGAGCTGCATGCAGCCAACGGCTATCTGCTCGATCAATTCCTCAAGACCGGCACCAACCAGCGCAGCGACGACTACGGCGGCAGCATCGAGAACCGCGCCCGTCTGGTGCTGGAATGCGTGCGCTCCGTGGCCGATGCCATCGGTGCCGGAAAGGTCGGCATCCGCATCTCTCCGGTCACGCCAGCCAATGACATCGTGGACAAAAACCCGCAGGTGCTGTTCGAATATCTGGTGCGCCAGCTCGCCCCGCTGGGCCTGTCCTATATCCATGTGATCGAAGGCGCAACAGGCGGTCCGCGCGAGCTGGCGGATCGTCCCTTCGACTACCAGGCGCTCAAGCAGGCCTATCGCTCTGCAGGCGGCAAGGGAGCCTGGATGGTCAACAACGGCTATGACCGCCAGTTGGCCACGCGCGCTGTGGAAAGCGGCTATGCCGATGTCGTGGCCTTCGGCAAGGCCTATATCTCCAACCCCGATCTGGTGCATCGTCTGCGCGACGATCTGCCGCTCAATGCCTGGAACAGCGAACGTTTCTACGGGGGCGGTGCCGATGGTTATACCGACTACCCCTCGGTTGCCTGCCAGTAACTTCAATCCATCAAGCCTCCAGCCCTTTCTCTGATTTGGCTGGAGCCTATCGAATAGAAAGCAAAAGCCCGGTGCATCACTGCAACCGGGCTTTTTTCATGGAACGAGCCGCTCAGGAATGAGCCGCTCGGGGCTCAGGCATGTTCCAGCAATTGCGCCTTCTGACCAGGCAAAGCAGTCTGCGCGGATGCAGGCACCGCCGGTGCCATGCCGGGATGGGCTGCGCCTCTGGGGCTGCGCATGACTGCATGCATCGCGCCGCCCGCCAGCTTGAACTGGCTGACCAGCTGTGCCAGTCGCGCCGCCTGCTCGCGCAGCGATTCTGCGGCGGCGGCAGACTCTTCCACCAGGGCCGCATTCTGCTGGGTCATGCGGTCGATATCACCCACGGCCTGATTGACCTGGCCGATGCCCAGCGACTGCTCGCTGGACGCCGCCGTAATCTCGCCGATGATGTCGCCCACACGCTGTGCGCTGTCCACGGTCTCCTGCATGGCCTTGCCTGCGCTCTCCACCTGGCGCGCGCCCACGTCCACGGTCTGCACGCTGGTGTTGATCAAGGACTTGATCTCGTTGGCGGCCTGGGCCGAACGCTGGGCAAGGCTGCGCACCTCGGCCGCCACCACGGCAAAACCACGGCCCTGCTCGCCGGCACGGGCCGCTTCCACAGCGGCATTCAGCGCCAGGATATTGGTCTGGAAAGCAATGGAATCAATCAGGCCGATGATGTCGCCGATCTTGCGGCTGGAGGCCGAAATCTCCTGCATGCTGTTGACGGCCTGGCCGACGATCTCGCCGCCCTGCACGGCCGTCGAAGAGGCCGAGGCTGCCAGCTGGTTGGCCAGCTGCGAAGACGATGCGGTCTGCTGCACCGTGGCCGTCAGCTGAGCCAGCGACGCGACGGTTTCCTGCAGATTGCTGGCAGTCTGTTCGGTGCGGGCCGACAGATCCTGATTGCCCGTGGCAATTTCCTGGCTGGCCGTGGCGATATTGCCGCTGGCATCGCGCACCTGGGCCACCGTGGTGCTCAGCGATTGCTGCATCTGGTCCAGCGCACGCTGCAGATCCGTCAGCTCATCCTTGCCGCTGACCTCGGCCCTGTGCGACAGATCGCCGCCGGCAATCGTCAGTGCCATCTGGCGGGCCACTTCAAGCGGACGGCAGATGGACAGCATGTTCAGCAAAGTCAGCGGAATCACCACCACCAGCGCCAGGATCACGGCCGCCACAAACATCCAGCGTGTCTGGTCGGCCACGTCGCGCTCGGCTGCGGCCAGTGCATTGGCCTGCTCACGCAGCAAGTTGTCCAGCTGCGCCAGCAGCTTGTCGGCCTCCATGACTTCGGCCAGAGCCTTGCCGCTCATGCGGTTGGCCGTGGTGGCCGAGTCATAGCCACCGGCTTCAAGCTGGCGCGCAACAGGCTCGAAGAGCTTTCGATAAGCGTCGATGTGCCCAATGATGCTCTTGGTCAGCTGTGCGTCCTGCGCGTTCTGGTCGGTCACAAACTTGCCCAATGTCACCTTGGATTTGTCGATGAACATGACCCATTGCTGATAGGCCTTGCGCACCTCTTCGGGCTTTTCGTACTGGATGACCATGTCCTTCTCGCTGGAACGGATGCCACCCAGCTCGGTGCGCAACTGCGCCATATGGCCCGATTTGACAAAGGCGTTGCTCAGAAACTCCTGGCTCATGTCCTGGATGCGGAACATGCCCAACATCCCGGCGCCGCCCAGCAGACTCAGCAACACCATCACCACACCAATGGCGCCCAGCATGCGCGTGCGGATGGTGAAGCCCCGCATCATTTCCAACAGACTCATGAATCCCTCTCCACTTTGAACGACTGGCATTGTCGGGCCAGAACTTGCAAATTGTTTCAGATTGTCACCGACACCAAGAAAAACCCGTGACTGCGATGCCCAAGCCATGGCGATCAGCAATATGACAAGTTCTTATCGGCAGTCTTTGCGGCTTATCAACCCTGCCGGCTTCATGTCTTGTCAAAGGCTTGACCTTGCCATGATGTTAGGGTTGACCATTCAAGACATGGAGTCCGCCAGTCCGGTCGACTCACTTTCTGAAGGAGCCATCCATGCAACAAGTTTTTGAAGTTCAAGGCATGACCTGCGGCCACTGCGAACGCGCCGTCACCAATGCCATCCAGGGCGTCGATGCCCAGGCGCAGATCAAGATCGACCGCGCCGCCAACCGAGTGGAAGTCGAAACCGGCGCCAGCCGCGAGGCCGTGGCAGCCGCCATTGCCGAAGAGGGCTACAAGGTAGCCTGAGCGCAGCCTCTCCCACCGCGCCAGCACCTCACGCGAGCCATCAGAAGGCCGCTGGCGCGTTTTTTCAGGATCGTCCATGCCCAACCACCCATCGACACAAAAAATCGCTCAGAACTGGCCTGTCGTCATCGGCGAGGCTGCACGCCGCGCCGGGGTTTCTGCGCGCATGGTGCGTCACTACGAGTCACTGGGCCTGCTGCCACCCGTGCACCGCACCGACAGCGGCTATCGCCAGTACACCGAAGCCGATGTGCATGCGCTGCGCTTCATCCGCCGCGGGCGCGATCTCGGCTTTTCCATGGACGAGATCGCCACCCTGCTCGGCCTGTGGCAGGACCAGGGCCGCGCAAGCAGCCAGGTCAAGGCCATCGCGCAAAAGCACATCGCCACGCTGACCGAGCGCATCGCCGCCATGCAGTCCATGCAGCGCACGCTGCAGACTCTGGTGCATTGCTGCCATGGGGATGACAGGCCGGACTGCCCCATCCTCGACGACCTGGCCAGCGCGGACACCGACCTGACGCCGGCCCATCACGAACCCAGGGCCCCCACTCCGAGAAGCCGGCGCAGGGCTGCGGCCTGAGGCTGCTCATGGGTTTCACGTGAAACCATCGCCGCCCACGCAGGGCCGCGTCAACAATGAGACATGTTGCACTGCAGCAAATACTGCAGAATACTCTGTGCGATGAATGCGGTTGCTCTCATTCATCTTTTCAAATCACTCAAGCACAAGCATTGCTGACGCGATGCAGGAGACAAACCATGAGCACCAGAGACATCTTCGTTGTCAGCGCCGCGCGCACGGCCATCGGCACTTTTGGCGGCAGCCTCAAGGACGTTCCCAACGCCCAGCTGGCCACCACCGTGGTCAAGGCCGCCATTGCGCGTGCCGGCATCGCTGCCGACACCGTGGGTCATGTGGTGATGGGCAACGTCATCCCCACCGACACGCGCGACGCCTACCTGTCCCGCGTGGCGGCGGTGGACGCCGGCTGCCCCATCGAAACCCCTGCCTTCAACGTCAACCGCCTGTGCGGCTCTGGCCTGCAGGCCATCGTCTCGGCAGCTCAATCGATTGCGCTGGGCGACTGCGAAGTGGCCATTGGCGCCGGCTCCGAATCCATGAGCCGCGGCCCCTACTTCGACATGTCCGCGCGCTGGGGCGCACGCATGGGCGATGCCAAGAGCATCGACTACATGCTGGGCATCCTGCACGATCCCTGGCAAAAAATGCATATGGGCATCACCGCTGAAAACGTGGCCGAGCGCTACAAGATCAGCCGCGTGATGCAGGACGAGCTGGCCGTCATCAGCCAGCAGCGCGCCGCTGCCGCCATCGAGGCCGGCCGCTTCAAGGAGCAGATCGTTCCCGTGGAAATTGCCAGCCGCAAGGGCGTGGTGCTGTTCGACACCGACGAACATGTGCGCGCGGCCACCACGCTGGACACCCTGGCCGGCATGAAGCCCGCGTTCAAGAAGGAAGGCGGCACGGTCACCGCCGGCAACGCCTCCGGCATCAACGATGGCGCGGCTGCCGTGCTGATGATGAGCGAGCAGGCGCTGAAGTCTTCCGGCGCCAAGCCCATTGCCCGCCTGGTCGGCTACGCCCACGCCGGCGTCGAGCCCGCATACATGGGCATCGGCCCGGTCCCTGCCACGCAGAAGGTGCTGGCACGCACCGGTCTGAAGATCGAACAGATGGACGTGATCGAAGCCAACGAAGCCTTCGCCGCCCAGGCCTGCGCCGTGATTCAGGAGCTCGCTCTGGACCCTGCCAAGGTCAACCCCAACGGCTCCGGCATCTCCCTGGGCCACCCCGTGGGTGCCACCGGCGCCATCATCACCACCAAGGCGCTCTACGAGCTTCAGCGCACCGGCGGCCGCTATGCGCTGGTGACCATGTGCATCGGCGGCGGCCAGGGTATTGCCGCGATTTTTGAGCGCGTCTGATCCCCGCGTTTCCGGGAACCTGAAATGCCCATGAAAAAGGCCTGCCAGAGTGATCTGGCAGGCCTTTTTTGATAGCTTCTTGCGCTTTCTAGTGCTTGATTTCAGCATTAATAAATACTGAATTCATTGCCTGGAAAGCGCAGACAGCTACAGCATAAATAGCGTCAAAACGGTGCCTCTTCCGGGGCCGTATCGGCGGGCGCCGTGGCCGGCCCGGTGACCGTCCCCTGGCTCCGCCCCTGTGCCAGACGCACGGGCAGAGTTTCTGCGGCAGGAGCCGACGACAGCGATGCCGGCAGGCCGTCGCCCAGACCCGTACGCCCTTCCCCGCCCAGCGCTTCGATCAGATCGGGAATCAGGCGCGAGAGCTCGCCCGTGGCAATCGCCACATCGGTATCGAAACCGCCATCGTCCTGGCTGTTGCCGTCCATCACTGCGTCGAGCAACGCGATCTTCTTGATCTGCAGACCTTCGCTGAGCACAAAGCTCACGCGGTCATCCCAGGTCATGGCCAGCTTGGTCGGCAGCTTGCCATGCTCGATGTGCTGGCGCACCTCGTCGATATCGAGCGGGTGGCGCGCATAGCGCACCACGGCCTTGGACTCATCGGCGGCCTTGAGCTCGCACTCGCGGTCTATGGAAAAACCTGCGGGCGGCTCCTGCGTCATCAGCCAGTGCGCCATGGCGGCCTGCGGACTGGTCTGCGTATCCAGCAGCGCCACCGCAAAGCCCGGCAGGCCTTCGACCAGCAGCGTCACGATCTCGTCGGCACGGCCTTGTGCACTGGTATCGAGCACCAGCGTGCGCGCCTGCGCATCGATCCAGACCCACATGCTGCCCTGCTTGGTGAAAGCCATGGGCAGCAGGTCCAGCTTGGCCTCGTCCTTGAGCTCTTTCTTTTCCTTCTTGCCGGGCTTGCGGCCCTCGGTCTTTTCGATGTGCTCGGCCTTCTCGTTGACCTTGCGGTTGAGCACGCTGGCCGGCAGCATCTTGGACTCGCTCATGAAGCGCATCACCCACTGGCCGGCCACGCTTTCCGCCAGCGGGCCATGGGCCTCGCCGCGCGGCGGCACCCAGCCCACGGAGCGCTCCTGGGTCGCACCGCACTCCTCAAACACCGTCTTTTGCAGCGCATCTTCGAGCTGCTGCAGATCGCCCTGCCAGCTCTCGGCAATGCGATAAACAATCATGTTCTTGAACATCAAAAACCTTTGCTAAACCTTCAATCGTCGCCAGCTCCTGCAGCTGGATCTCGCGGGAAAAAATCGGCCGCCAATGCAGCCCATGCATGCATTGTTGCGCAGTCGCAGCCACTCAAACTTATCAAATCTTTACAGAGCGGCTGCAAAACCTCACGTCTCAGAAACATGGGGGGTCCACACTTCAGTCATCCGCTACCGAATGCCCATTCAGGAGCAAGACCAGGCGGCCACTTCTTCCACTTCAACCGAAAAGGAAACAGACATGACCCGCTTTCGCCAGACATTGACCAGCGCCGCTGTGGCAACCGCCCTGCTCGCCTCGCTGAGCCTGCCCAGCTTTGCCCAGACTACCGCTGCCGCCGAGCAGCCTGCCGCAGCCCAGAAAGCGCCAGAGACGCACAAGCACCAGCGTGGTGACAAGCGCGGCGACCGCATGGAGCATATGAAGCAGCGCATGGAAAAACTCAAGGCCGATCTGAAGCTGACGCCTGCGCAGCAAACTGCCTGGACCACCTACACCCAGGCCATGAAGCCCGGTGAACGCCCTGCCCCCGGCGACCGCGAAGCCTTTGCCAAGCTGACCACGCCCGAGCGCATCGACAAGATGCGTGAAATGCGCGGCAAGCGCATGGCGGAAATGGACCGCCGTGCCGAAGCCACCAAGGCCTTCTACGCCCAGCTCAATGCCGAGCAGAAAAAGACCTTCGATGCGGCCACCCTGCACATGCATCACCAGCGCGGTGAGCACCATCACGGCCATCATGGCGGCAAACCCGGCCAGGAACGTCCCGCAGCTCCTGCCCCTGCGGCCAAGTAAGCCGAGTTCAATCGCCTTCTCCATAAAAGCCCCCGGTCGTCATGACCGGGGGCTTTTTTCATTTCGATATCAATTGGCTGACTACCAACGCAAGCGCTTGCCGACAGAACATTTATTCACAAGCTTCTAAATTCATATCCACAGAGGGAGCGAAATCAAGGCATTGTCGTAGTATCGATATCGCGACCAGATTCCAAGCATTTAGATGGCAATTGACATGAAAAAACTGCAATTAGCAACAAATCTTGTAGTCCCCATGCTGATCGGCCTGACAAGCCCCATGCTTCATGCACAGCCTGTGCAATCCTCGACCAGCGCCCTCTATCTGCAATACGGCTCGGCGGAGCACAGCACCGACAGCTGGACAGGCGGCGTCATCCTCCCCTGGAACTGGAGCTACGCCCTTGGCTCGGGTCGGATGACGGGTTACTGGGATCTCTCTGTCAGCCGCTGGTCGGCCGACTATCAGGGCGGCAATCGTTCAACCTGGGTTCTGGGTGCACAACCCACATTGCGCTGGCGCCCCTCTCAAGGCCAGCCTCCCTGGTTTCTGCAAGCCGGCCTGGGCGTGAGCTATGCCATCAACCACCGCTTCATCACCGATCACAAGGAATTTTCGACCCGCTACAACTTTGCCAGCCATATAGGCATCGGCTACCTGTTTGGCGAGCAACTGAAAAACGAGATCAGCCTGCGCTTCGAGCACCAATCCAATGCAGGCATCAAGCGCCCCAATCCGGGAGAGAACTTTCTTCAGCTGCGATACGCACGCCACTTCTGAATTCCCGGGGCAGCGCTATCCGGGTCGACCTGGCCGCCCAACGGGCGGCTTTTTTCATGCTTTGCAGCGGTTGCACGGCCTGTGAATAAACATGGTGATAAAAGCCAAGGAAATTTTCTGTTTTCCACAGCTAGGCTGGCTTCTGGAAAGTTGTTCCCAAATCAATGACATCGGCAGCCCATGCAAGGGCACAGACTTTGGAAAAGTCTAAGTTATTGATTTTAAATGAACTTAATTACTTATCAACAATTAAGTGGACTACTTACTATTACTACTAAGTAAAAAGATAAGACTAGAAATAACAACTTTGGCCGAAGTGTACACAGCAATCTGAGATGGTCTGAATAAAAAAAGAGGCTAATCAGATCCGCTTCAAGAAGTTCTTGCTACATCACACCCTTGACATCTGATGTGCTCAAGCATGTCTTCATCAGTTGTTCACTATAAAAATAATAGCTAAAAACGTATATATATCAACGGATAAATAGCATTTAATTCCAATCAACAGAAAAATGGATTTCTGTGGATAAGCGGATATCAACTTTCATGTTTTCCACAAAAATATGGAAGAAGGCCAAGTTGTTCATGGATCGAGGACAGCAGCAACCGTCATTTGTCTCCATGTTTGTCATTACGCAAGATGCTTGATTTGCCTTGAGTTTTTAAAGTTATCAACAGCAGATGCCAAGTCTTACTACTACGACTATATTTTTATAAAACTTCTAAAGAACAACTGAAGGCAAAGTCGCAGGCAAAAGCAGGGGCCATGCAAAATTGCAGCTGATCAGACGCTCCAATCCCTTTGATTCAGAGGGAAGTCCAGAAAAAAAGGGCTTTGGGAAAATTGACGCGCCAGATCTCGAAAAATTGGCGTAAGATGCGCCTCCTCAATGAAATGAGGTGGGGATAAATTCCCATTGAAGAGTCTTTGAAGCGACTGTTATCCACAGAATGTTATGAACAGCTGGGGGAAACTGGCCAAACGTGCGTGCAATCGATATCAGCCATGATTGCGCCCTGCTCGTTCAAAAAAATTCAACGATCTATAGATCATTGTTTTTAAAGAACTTTTCGCTTTTCGCTTGTCGGTGAAGCAAGACCCGGCCCAGATGTGGCAAGCGCTGGGAAAGTGCGGCACCCGCCAACACCGACAGGTCTGAAATCCGGAGTTGCTCAACAACCATGGGGTCTGCAGCGCACCTGCCCGGCTGCGCCGCTTCGGGCAAGACCTTGCGGGTTGCCAGTCCTGCAAGACGGATGCCGTCTCGCATTGCCCGGCAACTGTTAGAAAAATTACAACTGCGCGGAGTGCGCCGGGACTGAGTGAACGTGCGCAGGAAGGGCGCTGCAGCAGTGCAGAAAAGAGCCATGCTGCAAAGGCCTGGAGCGCTGAAAACCTGTCTCAGGAATGGCGCAAAAGAGCAGCGAAACGGCCTTGGATCAGCAGTGTGAAAGGCGCGCTTCGCTCAGGACGTCAAGGCATTGAAACAGGGCGCCGTTGCAGCGTGAAGGGCGGCAGGCCCTTGATGAGCAATTGACCGTAGCTGGTGCCCGTCAGGCGGCGGTCATAGCAGTACACATGGGCCTGGTCTTCCTCGGTCCGGATGGCGCGGCCTACCCACTGGGCCAGGCGAATGGCCGTGGCCGGCACCACCAGCTCGTTGAAGGGGTTGCGGCCGCTGCTGCGCAGCCATTCGGCTCTTGCCTCGCCAACAGGGTCATCGGGCGGAGCAAAGGGCAGCTTGGTGATGAACAGGGACTCGCAGAGCGCTCCGGGCAGGTCCAGTCCTTCGCCAAAGGACTGCATGCCGAAGATGATGGAGGGCTCGCCCATCGCCACGGCCTCACGATGGCGTGCCAGCAGAGTCTGGCGGGGCAGGGCGGTCTGCACCAGCACCTGGTTGCGCATGCTGGTGGAAAGCGCGTCCACGGCCTGGCGCATCTGCTCGCGGGATGTGAACAGGACCAGTGCGCCGGCCTCTATGCGGCTCAGATCGTTCAACAGGGCCTCGACCATCTCCTCGGTAAAGCGGGCGGCTTCGCGCGGGTCTGAGGCCGTTTCACGGGCCACCAGCGTGCCCTGGCGCGCATAGTCGAATGGGCTGGGCACTTCCAGCGTGGTGACGGAATCGTCATTGGCCAGCCCCGCTTCGCGCAGAAAGAAGTCGAAGTGGCCGCAGCTGGTCAGCGTGGCGGATGTCAGCACCGCACCGCGCACCTGCGACCACAGGTGCTGGCGCAGGGTGGAGCCGGGCTGTATGGGGCTGGCATGGGCCTTGACCACGATGAACTCGCCGTCCATCTCCAGCGTGAACCACTTGGCATGGGGCACCATCTTGCCGTCGCCATCGCTCTCGTTGTTCTGCAGCAGCAATTGCGTGGTGTTGAAGATGGCTTCCAGCCTGGGCGCCAGGGCGCCTACCTGCGCATAGACGGTGGACAGGCGTTGTGCTTCCTCGGGTTGTTCCTTGATTTCGGCACGCAGAGCCTTGGAGACGGCACGCAGCGCATCCAGAAAGCCGTCGGCATGGTGCGCAATCTGTCCCAGAGGCTCCAGAAGGGCCTCTGGCAGCATTCCGCGGGGTGCCCGTACCCTGGCTGGCCCATAGCTGTCTTTCTGCGATTTGAGAGTCTCTCCGTAGTGCTCCATGACCAGCCGCGCCAGCTCCTGCATCTGCTGGCGCAGCTGACCCGCATGCTTGGGCACGTCGGCCAGTTCCTCGACTTCGGCGACCTGGTTCACGCGCAGCGCACGGCTGGCCAGCTTGTCGATCCAGCCCAGGCGGCTCAGATCCATCTCGCCGGCAAACTGATCCAGAGCCGTGGAGGGCAGGTGGTGGGCCTCATCGAGCACGAGCAGGCAATTGTCCAGCTCGGGCAGCAGCTTGGAGCCCAGCGAGGAAAGCAGCAAATCATGATTGGCGACAATGACTTGCGCCGCCACCAGGTCTTTGCGGCGTTCGTAATAGACGCAGTTGCCGAAGGCCGGGCAGTGCTTTCCGGTGCATGAAGAGGACTCGGCTGCCACGGGGCTCCAGGCCTCGGCCTCAGGCGGGGTCTCCAGCGAATCGCGGTCGCCGTTCCAGGCCTCCGTGGCCAGCGCATCGGCCATGGATTTGTAGAACTGCATGCGGGCCTGCAGTTCATGCTGAGGACGGCTGAACTTGGTCTGGCCCTGCTCATCGCCAAACAGATCGTCCATCTCGTCCTGTGCTTCCCCCGTGCTCGCCAGACGTTCCAGCTTGAGCTTGCAGACAAAGCGGCCACGCCCCTTGGCCAGTGCGAATTTGAATGGCTGGTCCAGCTTTTGCGCCAGAGCCGGCAAATCCTTGTTCACCAGCTGTTCCTGCAGCGCCACCGTGGCTGTGGAGATCAGCACGCGCGTGCCGCGCGACAGCGCCATGCGAATGGCCGGAATGCTGTAGGCCAGCGATTTTCCGACCCCGGTTCCGGCTTGCACGACAGCGATGGCACGACGCGGTTCCGGTTCGCCTTCATCGACTTTTCCGAGCTGGGCCTGGCTCAGCGTTTGCGCGATCTGGGCCGCCATTTTTCGCTGTCCATCACGACTGCGAAACCCCGGCATGGCCCCGACCACGGCATCAAAGGAATTCAGGGCCTCTTCAGCCCACTTTTTTTCATGCATTTCAGCGTTTTTTGAGACGCAAAGACGCTGTGCTTTGGCGTTTTATAAGTATTCGTACAGAGATATGTATCAAATAAGATTGAATTTCTTATGTGATACGGCATACAAAACAGGGGAGTTTGTATGTTCTGCGCTTGTATCCAGTGGGCGGTTTCAATGAAACTTTTCCACCACTTGTATGTGACTTGTTCATTGTAGTTGTGGATTCCGTCCATGGTAGTTACCAAGAAACTTATCCACAGGGAGATTGGAGAATTGGCCTGTACATATCCTGGAGACAACCATGTATTCATGTCTGTGGATATAGTTGTTAAATTTTTATGAATAAAAACTTTTTCTAGATTTTGATACTGCTGAGGTTTTTCGGGATCTGCATAGTTTTCAAGCGCTGTGAGTAAGTTTATCCATGGCTTGCATCGCTCTTGCAGGGTATGGAGTTCTCGGTTTATCCACAGGTTAGACGGATCTGCTCCTGAAGGCATTCAGGCTCTGAATTTTCCACTGATGACGGTCATGCCGCTGGTTTGTATGCCAGAGCGGTCATTTCTGTTGAAATCCGGGATGCGGAGGAGGGAGGGGCGCAATCTATCCACTGCGTGGATAACTTCAAAGCTCTACTTTTGATAGTAGATATCCATTGCTTATCAATGGATTGATCGTGTTTTCTGAGGAATTCAGAGATAAGGCGTGGCCTTGGCTTTGGTCACGATTTTTGGATACTTTTAATACTCATGTATGAAAAAATACATGAAAAATGCCTGTTTTTTGAGCAATTGACAGATGCTGTCAATGAATTGCCTGAAAAACGGGCAATTCGTCGAGTCTGCAGGCTGATTTCCCTGTTCAACCCTGGCCCGGCTGCTCTCTGGTCGTGCTTGTACCTGTGTCCGGTCTTACCAAACCGTAATGCGTGTGTCATCCACGCAGCTGGGGGCTGTTCCTAGCATGGTGGCATCACTGCAAGTGAAGCCGCGGACCAGCTCGTCACTTGCCAGTCATGGAAAAGGGTGAACGATGAACAAAAGCCTTGTGGGACTGCCGGGAGCGGCACATTTACCAAACTGGACATGGGCAAGACTGCCGGTGGTGGCTGCGGCCATTGCCGTGGCGGGTCTGTTGGGTGGCTGTGATGCCTCCAAGGCCACCGAGGAAGCGAAGAAACCGGTTGCGCAGCTGCCCAAAGGCTTTATTCAGGTCAAGCCAGAATCCGTGAAGATGCTGGAGATCGCGCCCGTGGCCGATCCGCAAGGGGTGCAGATGGCCTGGGCTCCTGCGCACGTGGCGTTTGTCGAGGATCGTGTGGCTTCGGTTGCAGTGCCGTTATCGGCGCGTGTCGTGGCTGTCAATGCGCATGTGGGCGATATGGTCAAGGCCGGTGATTTGCTGGCGACGCTGGTCAGCCCCGATGCACTGCGCACCCGCTATGACGTGGCTGCGGCCAAGACCGCACACGACGTGGCTGTGGTGGAAGCCCAGCGCCAGCAGACCATGGTGGACAAGGGCGTGGGCGTGGAGGTCGATCTGCGTGCCGCGCAGGCCAAGCTGCGTGAAACCTCGCAGGAACTTGGTCGTGCACAGGGCACGGCAGCGCTGCTGGGCTCCGGTGGCGGCGATCGGATCGAGCTGCGCGCACCGCGTGCCGGCATCGTGGCCGAGCGCAAGGCCGTGGTGGGTACCGCTGCCGAGCCGGGAGCGGCGCTGTTCATGATTGGCGATCCCCAGGCCATGAATGTGGTCGCTGAGGTGTTCGAGTCCGATCTGCCAGGCATTCGCCTGGGCAGTTCCGTACAGGTCGAGGTACCGCAGCTGCCCAAGCCGATCAAGGGCACGGTCCGTCATCTGGGGGCCACCCTGGACAAGGAGTCGCGCCGCGCTGCCGTGGTGGTGGAGCTGAGCGAACAGAACCCGGTGCTGCGTCCCGGCATGCAGGCCAAGGTGGGCGTGCAGTTGTCGAATCTGCAGGAGATGCTGATTCCCGTCACTGCCGTGCTCATCAAGGATGAGAGCCGCAGCGTGGTCTATGTGCAGCATGAGAACAACCAGTTCGAGGCACGCGTGGTGACGCTGGGGCGTCCATCGCGCGGCATGGTGCCGGTGATCAGCGGCCTCAAGGTCGGTGAGAAGATCGTGGTGCGTGGTGGCCTGCTGCTCGACGGCGCGGCCAGTCAGCTGCTGTAGTCCCGGCAGGAGTCTGAACCATGCTGCGTTCATTTATTGCATTTGTCGTCCATCGCCGGCTGCTGGCGCTGTGCGCCACGCTGGCGATTGCCATCTATGGCGTCTACGCCTATCTGCAGACAGCCATCGAAGCCTATCCTGACGTGACCAATGTGCAGGTCGGCGTGATCACCCAGGCACCGGGGCTGGCTCCTGAAGAAGTGGAGCGCCAGATCACCCAGCCGCTGGAGCGTGAGCTCAACGGTACGCCGGGTCTGATATCGCTGCGCTCGGAGAGCTATTTCGGCCTCTCCATGATCAACCTGGTCTTCAACGACGACGCGAAAAGTTTCACCGCGCGCGCCGAGGTTTCGCAGCGTCTGCCGCAGGCAGATCTGCCCAACGGCGTGACGCCTGAAATGGCGCCTGACTACACGCCGCTGGGCAAGATTTTCTACTATCGCCTGCAAAGCGACAGGCACACTCTGGCGCAGCTGCGCACCGAGCAGGAATGGCATGTGGTGCGCGTGCTCAAGCAGGTGCAGGGCGTGGCCGACGTGGTGAGCATTGGCGGCTTCGTCAAGGAGTTCCACGTTGAAGTGGACCCCGAGAAGCTCTACAGCCTGGGCCTGTCGCTGGACGATGTGAGCGATGCACTGTCCAAGTCCAACCGCAACGTCGGCGGTGGTCTGATGCGTCGCGGCGAACAGTCCTTCATCATTCGCGGTATCGGCCTGTTGCGCAATCCGCAGGAGATTCAGGATGTGGTCGTTGCCATGCGTGGCAAGGCTCCCGTGACCATCGGTGACGTGGCGCGTGTCGCGCAGTCGCATACGCCGCGTCAGGGCTCGGTGGGCATGGACGACCAGAACGATGTGGTGCAGGGCATTGTGCTGCTCAAGCGCGGCGCCAACCCTTCCATCGTGCTCGATGACATTCATGCCAAGGTCGATGAGCTCAACAGTGGCGGCCTGCCTGAAGGCATGCACATGGTCACCAACTATGACCGCTCCGATCTGGTGGGCCATACGCTCAAGACCGTGCAGCACAACCTGCTGTTCGGGGCCACGCTGATCGTGGCCGTGCTGTGGCTGTTCCTGCGCAGCCTGCGTGGCTCGCTGATCGTGGCCACCGTGATTCCGCTGTCGCTGCTGGTGGCCTTCATCGGCCTGCACTGGCTGGGCATGCCCGCCAATCTGATCTCCATGGGAGCCATCGACTTCGGCATCATGGTGGACGGTGCCGTGGTGCTGGCCGAGAACATCATCCGCAACGCACGCCAGCGCAAGCCGCAGACGGCGAACGACATGCGCCACATCATTGTGGATTCGGCCGTTGCCGTGGCCAAGCCCACGCTGTTCGCCATGGCCATCGTGATTGCGGCGCTGATTCCCGTGTTCTCGCTGCAGAGCATCGAAGGCCGTATCTTCCGCCCGCTGGCCATGACTTACAGCTTTGCCCTGCTGGGTGCGCTGGTGTTTGCCATGGGGCTGGTGCCTGCGCTGTGCGCCCTGATGCTCAAGCCCAAGCATGTGATGGTGGAAGAGCCCAAGATCTTCGACCGCGCGCATCATGGCTACCAGCACTGGATCGCCAAGGTGCTGGGCGCCGCCAAGCGCCGCACGGCTGTGATTGCCGTGTTCGTGAGCGTGCTGGTGGTGGCCGGGGTTTCAGCCAAATGGCTGGGCACCGAGTTCCTGCCCGAGCTCGATGAGGGCGATGCCTATGTGCTGGTGCAGATGCCTGCTTCCATCTCGCTGGAAAAAGGCCAGGAAGTGCTGCGCGATGTGCGTCTGCGTCTCAAGGTCTTCCCCGAGGTGATCACCGTCACCACGGAGCAGGGTCGCCCCGAATCGGGAACCGACAACGAGACGCTCAATCTGGCCAAGGTGCTGGTGCGCCTCAAGCCCCATGGCGATTGGCGCAAGGGCTTGACCAAGCCCGCGCTGATCGAGGAAATGCGTGCGACGCTGGGTGAAATTCCTGGCGTGGCCTTCAACTTTGCGCAGCCCATTCGCGACAGCGTGGAAGAGTCCACATCGGGCGCGCGCGGCCAGGTGGTACTCAAGCTGTTCGGCCCCGATATTCCCACCCTGCGCGGCATTCTTCAGCAGACCAAGTCGCTGGTGAAAGGCATCGACGGAGTGGTTGACCTGGATCTGTATCGCGATGCTCCGGCGCCGCAGGTGCATGTGCAGTTCGATCGCCAGGCGCTGGCACGCCAGGGCATCGCCATGGAAGACGCGCAAAAGACGCTGGAAGTGGCCCTGGCAGGCAATGTGGCCACCACTCTGTGGGAAGGTGAATTCCCCGTGCCGGTGCGCGTGCGCCTGCCCTATGTAGACCGCATGGACGAGGAGCGCATTCGCAACATCGCCATACCGCTGCCCGATGGTGGCTCGGTCCCCCTGGGATCGGTAGGTACGGTCAGCATGAAGATCGGCAACTCCTCCATCTTCCGCGAAGGCAATGCGCGCTATATGGCGCTCAAGTTCAACGTGGAAGGCCGCGATATCGGCTCGGTAGTGAAGGACACGCTGGCCACCTTCAAGCAGAACGTGAAGCTGCCCGAAGGCTACCAGGCCGTCTGGGGCGGCGAGTGGGAGAACCAGCAGCGTGCGGCTGCACGCCTGAAGGTGGTGGTGCCGCTGTCTCTGGTCATCGTCTATGCCCTGCTGTTTGGTGCGCTGGGCCAGGCCCGCAGCGCCGGCATCATCCTGCTGTGCGCGCCGTTTGCCATGGTGGGCGGCATCGCAGCCTTGCATCTGGCACACATCGAGCTGTCCATCAGCGCGGCCATCGGCTTTATCGCCTTGCTGGGTCAGGTGGCTTTGGCGGGCTTGCTGGTGGTCTCTGCGGTCGAGGATTTGCGCCGCCAGGGTATGCCCTTGATGCAGGCGCTGATCGAAGGTGCAGCCGAGCGCATGCGCTCCATCATTCTGGTGGCACTGCTGGCGCTGCTGGGCCTGCTGCCCATGGCTCTGTCTACCGGCGTGGGTAGCGAAACCCAGCGCCCCTTTGCCTCGGTCATCGTTGGCGGCATGGTGGTGCTGCCACTGGTGGCGCTGGTGCTGCTGCCCGTGCTGTATGCCTTGCTGGGCCCCAAGAACATGTTGACGCAGGAAGAACGTGATGAAAGCGCTCAAGATGAATAAGTGGCACTCTCTGGCCATGGCCGCTGCACTGTGCTGCGGCGCTTTCAGCGGCACAGGCCATGCTGCCGAGACTATGGATGCAGCCGCACAGAGCAATGCTGCAGCGGGCCGTCTGGCGGCCCCTGCACAGCCTGTGACCCTGCAGGAATATCTGCGCATCGTCGTGCAGAACCAGCCCAATCTGGCGGCAGATCGCATGCAGCTGGATCTGGCAAAGGCAGACAGCAAAACGGCTGCCACCATACCCAATCCCGCCATGCACTACTCCAGCAAGCGCGGAGAAAAGGAATGGGGTGTGGAGCAGGCCATCCCCATCTTCGGCCAGCGTGGCATGCGCATCGAGAACGCCAGGCTGGGCGAGAAGGCCGCCGCGGCGAATGCCGATGTCGCAGTCGCCGTCACCATGAGCGATGCAGCCCATGCCTTCAATGAGCTGCTGGTGGCCCAGCAGCGCTATCAGGTGTGGTTGGCTGCCCGTGATGAGCTGGAGAAGGCCGGCAACATCGTCAAGGGCCAGATCGAAGCAGGCACGCGCAGCCGCTATGACGGCGCGCGCCTTAACCTGCAACAGGCACAGATGAGCATGCAGGTCAGCAAGGCCCAGGCCGCCTTGCGGGATGCAGCATCACGCGTGGCCAGCATTGCCGCCTTGCCGCAATGGCAGGTGCGTGTGGAAGGCAGCCTGCAGGCCACTGACATTCGCAAGGCAGCCAGCTACGAGCAGCTGTGGAACCAGGCGCAGAACCAGTTGCCGAGTCTGCGTGCCGCGCAGGCCGAGCTCGACAGGTCGCGCCAGAAAATCAAGCTGGAGCAGCGTGAAGCATTGCCCACGCCGTCCTTTGGTCTGGCCCGCATTCGCAACAGCGTGGATGGCAGTTTCAACCAGGTGGGCGTGAGCGTGGAGATCCCGCTGTTCGACCGCCGTCAAGGCCCCATCGAGCGCGCCAAGGTCGAGGCCGATCAGGCCGAGCTGCGCCGCGATGCGGCTGTGCTTGCCGCCCAGTCCGAGCTGCAGCGCGCCTTGCAGCAGCTGTCGCTGCGCCGAACGGCCGTGCGCGACTACGAGAAGGAAGGGCTGGCGCAGATTGCGCCGCTGCACCAGATGGCACAAGACGCCTACAAGCTGGGCAAGGGCACGATTCTGGAGCTGATCGATGCGCTGGGCTCGATCACCGAGCACAGGCTGGAGCATCTGGAGCTGGTCAAGGACATGCTGGATGCGGAGTGGGAAGTGCGTCTGGCCAGCGGCGATCTGCCACAGGTGCAGCCTTGAGCGAGGCGAGGGAGATGGCACAAACCCCTGTACCACCTCCTGATGCTGCTGCATCGCCGGCTGCGAAGGTGGAGGCAACGGCTTATAGTGTCTGTCCACCAACGGCCAGAGACAGACTCAGCATGTACCGCTACCTCATCATCGAAGACGATGCGCTCAACGCGCGTTACATCGCTGAAGGGTTGCGCCAGCAAGGCGCGCATGTCAGCGTCTGCGGTGACGGCGTGCAAGGCATTGCACAGGCCGTTGGCGAGAACTGGGATGTCATCATCCTTGACCGCATGTTGCCCAATGGCTTTGACGGGCTGCAGATTCTGCAGACACTGCGCTCCATGGGAAAACAGACGCCGGTGCTGGTGCTGAGTGCCTTGTCTGCCACGGATGAGCGAGTGCGCGGGCTCAAGGCCGGCTGCGATGACTATCTGACCAAGCCCTTTGCATTTTCCGAGCTATCGGCAAGGCTCGAAGCCCTGGTGCGCCGCGCCCAGATCCCGGCTCCCACGCGCGAGATGCAGGTGGCCGATCTGCGCGTCAACCTGATTTCGCGCAGCGCCGAGCGCGCCGGCCAGCCGCTGTCGCTGCAGCCGCGCGAGTTCCGTCTGCTGGCGTTCCTCATGCAGCACGCGCACCAGATCGTCACGCGCACCATGCTGCTGGAGTCGGTCTGGGATTACCGCTTCGATCCGCAGACCAATGTGATCGACGTGCACATCAGCCGCCTGCGCAGCAAGGTGGACAAAGGCTTTGCCACGCCTCTCATCCATACCGTGCGCGGTGTGGGCTACAGCCTTTCGGACCAGCCGCAAGACCTGCCCGAGGTGGTCTGATGATGCGCTCCAGACCCTGGAGTTCGCTGGCCTTCAGGCTGGCACTCAGCTATGGCGGCCTCCTGGTTCTGACCATGGCCATTGTGCTGGCTGTCTTCTATGTGCAGACCGTGGGCGTGGTGCGGGTGAGGCTCGACAAGCAGGCCGAAAACCATGTGCGCAGACTGACCGAGCACTCGGCCAAATACGGCCCCGGAGCGCTGGAAAGCGAGATATTGCAGACCATTCGTGACGGTGTGAATACCGACACGGAAATCCTCATTCTCATGAACCCGCAGGGCGAGACCATTGTCAGCAATGCCGAGGTCTATCCTCCGCGCAAGCTCAGCATCATGGGCGTGCGCGAGCTGACCGTGAAGCGCAACGGGCGGCTGATGGTGGGCCGGGTTGCCGTGGTTGAAATGCCCAATGGCAATCTGCTGGCCGTAGGCAGCGACATGCAGCTGCAGCGCGACATGGAGGAGCTGTTCGGTCAGGCCAGCTTGCTGGCGGCCGTTGCAGCCTGCATCATGGCCCTGATCGGTGCCATGGTTTTCAGGCGTGTGGTGGATGAGCGCGCGGCCGCCATTCGCAACACCATGTCGCGCGTTGCGGCGGGCGATTTGCGACAGCGCATTCCGGTCGATCAGCGCGGCGATGAATTCACGCTGCTCAACCGCGATATCAACGCCATGCTCGATCGGCTCGAGCAGTTGATGGAAGGCATACGCCATGTCTCCAACAGCATTGCGCACAACCTCAGAACGCCGCTGACGCGCATCCTGCTGCGCCTGCGCAACGCGCAGCAGGCCAGCCCCGAAATGCAGTCCGCCACGCTGGCGCTGGTGGCCGAAGAAGTCGCTGAACTCGGTGTGGTGTTCGAGAAGCTTTTGCAGATTGCCGAAGTGGAAAGCGGAGCCAGCCGCAAGAGCTTTGCACCGGTTGATCTGCAGGCCTTGCTGGTCGATGTGGTGGACTTCTACGAGCCGCTGGTGGAAGATGCCGGCGGCATTCTCAGGCTGGATGTGCAGCAAGGTGTGCAGGCCCTGGGCGATGGTGACTTGTTGGCCAGCGCCGTCTCCAATCTTGTCGATAATGCTATCAAATACGGAGCATCATCCAACGACATTCATGGCGCTGACGTGCTGCTGCGTGCGGCCCCGGCGCAGGAGCAGGGCAGCGATGGCGCATGGGGGGTGGAGATCACCGTGCAGGACCAGGGACCGGGCGCAGATCCTCAGACCCTGGAGAAAATGACCACCCGTTTCTATCGCGCAGAATCGGATCGCCCAGGCTACGGACTGGGCCTTGCCAGCGTGCTGGCCATTGTCCAGCTGCATGGCGGCAAGCTCAGTTTTCACAACGCCCATCCAGGCATGGTGGCGCGCATCTGGCTACCTGCCGTGGCCGATGTCTGAAGCGCTGCCCAGAAGCTTTCAGATCTGCGAAAGCGCCTTGTTGCCGTAGGCGCAGAACCCCGGTTTTGGCCCCTTCTTGGGATGCAATCTGCAGGTCTCCGGGCGCTTTTCATAGACCGTGCAGCGACGCGTGTTCTTGTCCAGAAAATTGCAGTCTCCGCCTGCCCGGCGGGCCATGGTGAAGATCTCGTGCTTGGGGTTGAAGTGGTCGATCAGGCGCATCTTCAGCAGCCGCTTGGCGATCAGCTTGGGCTCGATGTTCTCGACCTCGAACGGGTCCACCAGCTCCAGGCGCACCAGATCCGGCAGGCGTACCTCCAGCGGCATGGTGCAGCAATTGGCCGCGCAGCTTTCACACATGCCGGCCTTGTACTTGCTCCAGGTTTCCAGGCGGTCGACGTCAACAATGCGGATGGAGGATTTCATTTCGGGTGGGGCACTTCTGGGAGAAGCGCGATGCTGCCATGAGATGTCGATGTCTGCCTTGCGCCATTGCTATGAGCAGACCCGGTTCATGGGATTGAGCCGGCTGCGCAGCAGCCTACACTGCACAGGCATATCACCATCCACGGGAGAACGATTTTGGCAAGCCAAACCACGCTTTACTACGCAGCTGGCACCTGCGCGCAGGCCGTACTGATTGCGCTTTATGAGGCCGATGCCCAGTTCACGCTCAAGACGCTGAGCTTTGCCGACAACGAGCAGCGCAGCCCCGAATACCTGAGCATCAACCCCAAGGGCCGAGTGCCCGCGCTGGTCACGGAACGCGGCGTGCTGACCGAGACCCCGGCGCTGCTGCTGTATGTGGCGCAGACCCATCCGCAGGCCCGACTGGCGCCGCTGGAGGACCCCTTCGCGCTGGCGCAGATGCAGGAATTCAATGCCTATCTGGCCTCTACCGCGCACATCGCCCACGCCCACCGTCCGCGCGCCTCGCGCTGGGCCGACGACGAGGCTGCCCAGGCCGCGATGCGCGCCAAGGTGCCGCAGAACATGCGCGACTGCTTTGCCATGATCGAGCAGCACTATCTGGGCGACAAGACCTGGATCATGGGCGAGCAATTTACCGTGGCCGATGGCTATCTCTACACCGTGGCGGGCTGGCTCAAGGGCGACGGCGTGGACATTGCCGAATTCCCGCGCGTGGCAGCCCATTTTGAGCGCGTGAAGGCCAGGGCTTCGGTGCAGAAGCTGGGTTGATTGAGCAAATGCGTGGTTGCGCTGTTCATATTGTGGCAGCTTGATCCGCCCAGGCCCGTACGGCCTGCTTCACTAGGCTGGCGGGCAGGAATTCCTGTTCCAGCCGTCCACGCTCCAGTCTACGAAGATGTGCATCAAGAGCTGCTTCCCCAGGTGGAAGAGCAGGAAACTTTTCTGCGTGTACGGGTTCGGTCACGGCCAGATGACTATGCGTGTCGAATGTGGTTTGGTCCATCAACAACGCATGCAGATGAGGCAGGTGCTGGCGAGCTGTGACCAGCATGGCCAGACCCCAGGTGTCCAGATCACCCCAGTAAGCCACGCTGCGCTCACGCAGCCAGGGTGCGTCAAGCCAGTTCAGGTTCAGGCCCGCGCCAAGAATGGCGATGGTGTCCTCCAGCGGCTGCGGCAACTGATGCAGACTGCGCTCGTTTTCCACCAGTAGGATGCGGTTTGCGGGCAAGGGCGTGGCTTGCAGCTCGCTGGCCGGTACACGCTGGCGCGCAAAGGGCAGCAGGCCGGGGGCCAGTGGCACCACCAGCAGCCAATGGTCATCCTCAGCCAGGGCACCCAGAAAGGCGGTCAGGCCCTGGCGGCTGACCTCCTTGTCAAAACGCTCATCCAGCAAGGTTGTCAAGAGGCCTGCATGGCGTTCGTAGAACTTGCTGTCATTTCCCTGGACCGACAGAGCGCGCAAAGGCTTGCCCTGGGCGCAGCCGGGCTCCAGCTGCAGCGCCATTTGTGCGGCGGCAATGACGTCACTGGAGGGAATGCTTTGCCATTGGGTCAGGCGTCGCACTAGTAGGCGCTGAAGGCCACTGTGCTGCACCGCCTTGATGATGGCGCTGAGTCTTGTGTAGTCCGCCCGGATCTGTGCATGGCCGGGGGCTTTGAGTTGCTGAATGGTGGCCAGCCATTCGGAGGGGCGAGCCAGTTGCCAGTGTGTGGGCACTTCAATCACATCGTTGCTGCCGCGGTAGCGGCGTGCTTGCCATTGCACGGTGCCCGGTCCTTGCTGCTCAATGCCGCGCCACTGCTGCAGGTGGCTGCGCAGCAGGGCCGAGTCGCCCATGAAGACTTGTGCTGTGGGCTGGCCAATGGAGAGCACCACGGGCCATGCGCTGGCCCCGCCCAAAAGCTGGCGTTCGCGCCAGTCTGCACTTTGCCATTGCTGTGCCAGTCTGGCGGCTAGGTCTTGTGGAGATTTCATGGCAAACATCCAGGGCGTTGGCTGCGGTCCACATCCCTTGAAATTGGCGCAGCCCAGGCCAGCGGCAACCGGGCAATGGTCGTCCCGCAGTGAAGGCTGAGTCCTCCTGCCCGCATGGCGTAGCCATGCGAGAGCGGGGGGAAGGCGGGCAGCGACTCAGAGGGGTGTCTCATACCGCCTTTCGGAAAGCATCAATCTCTTCCCAACGCAGGGATGCCAGGGTGGCCTGCGCGCCGCGCCGGTGCACGACAACGGCCGAGCGTGTATAGCTGCGCAGCAGGCGAACTTCCTTGTTGGGGGTGACAAACAAGGCATGTAAGCCAAACTCGCGCAGTGCCTGGATGATGCGCGCTGCCACAGCCTGCGAGCTTTTGGAGAAGGCCTCATCCAGCACGATGGAGCCGAACACCGGGCGGCTGCTGCCGGTGGGGCACAGCGCATAGCTCAGCGATGCTGTGAGCACATAGCTGGCGATGATTTCTTTCTCGCCCCCGCTGCCGCCTTGCGAGCCCGTGCGGCGTTCCAGTAATTGATCGTTGGCTCGGTCGAGTACCAGCACGGCAAACTGCAGCCGGTAACGTGGGTCCAGAAGCGCCTGAGCCGCCTTGCTGCGGCGGTTGCTGGCATGCTCCTGCAGCATTTCGACGATGGCGCGCAGTGCCCGGTAATGGCTGCTGCCGCCGTCATCGCGCAGCCGCTCCGTACGCAGCTGTGCCTGTGCCTTGGTCAGGCTTTGCAGGCTTTGGTGCACGACGGAGCGTGGCTCTAACTGCAGGTAGCGACCGGGTTGAAAATCCACGCGCTTGAGCGTTTCGTTGAGTTTGGTGATGCGGTCTTCGATGTCTGCCACATGGGCGGCAATGCCATTGAGCAGCGTGTCCACGCCTTGCTGCGACGTCTCGTTCAGGTACTCCTGAAAACGTTGGCGCTTCTGCGGCAGGGCTTCTTCTTCTAGCACCTGCAGGCGCTGCAGAAAGTGGGGCAAGGCTTCCAGCTCCGGCGCATGGTTTTCCAAGGCGCCACGGTCTTCAGCCTTGGTCTTGCCCATTTGGCGAATGATCTCGTTGTGTTGGCCGGCGAGTTTTTTCTGAGCCTCGTTGATCTTGCCTTGCAGCGCATTGCCGGCATCGCGTTCATGCGCATCGAGATTGTCGCCATCCAGCACAGGCAGGCCTTTGCCAAGCTGCTTCCTGAGCAACTGCGGAAAGTCCTCATCCACGGGGGCTGCGTTGCGCAGCCTATCCTCAAAAGCGCTGTGCTTCTGGTGTGCGGTACGTAGCAGGGTTTCATCCTGCGTCTGCGCGCTTTGCAGCTCTCGCAAATGGGCTTCGGCATTTTTCGTCTGCAGCTGCGCATCCATCCATTGCTGCTTGGCCTGCGCGGTATCGGATTGCGGGCTCAGCAGTGCCTGCAACTGATGCTGTTTTTGCTGCAGTTGCTGTTGGGTGGTTGTGGTGTCCAGGTCTTCCGGGCGCAGCGCTTGCAGGGAATGCCACAGCTGGCGCTGGCTGCGGGCATGGTTTTGGGCTTGGAGTTTTTGAGTCTTCTTGGCCTCTAACGCTTTCCAGTCCTGCGCTGTCTGCTCTTTTTGTTGAAGCAGTTGTGCCAGCCGGTCGCGGTTATCGAAGCCCGTCATCCAGTCCTGATCCAGGCGTTTGTGGTCTTGCTTGTCAAACTGATCGGCGCGGCCGGACATCAGGCCTTGCGCCGTCATCGCATGTGGCGTGTTCTGCAAGGTCTCGACGTCGGCAACGCAGTGGCGATCCAGATCGGCAAGCAACTGGCGCAGTGCGTGAAGCTGCGTGGCAGGGGTCTGTGGTTTCAGGTTGAGCTTGCAGGCAAAACCATCGCTGAGAAAGCTGGCCGAGGCTGTGGTGGCCCGTATTTCCAGCAGGCGCACATGCAGGCGGTTATGGCGATGGTTGACCCAGTGCAAGGCCTCACGCATGGCCTTGGGCGGCACCAGAATGCGCAGCCGGTGGCTGCCAATGGCGCGCTCGATGGCTCCGCGCCAGTGCTGCTGGTTTTTTTGCACTTCCACCAGCTCGGCCACAAAGGGTAGGTCGTCTTCAGGCAAGTCCAGTTTCGCAGCCAGCTCCGCACGAAAGCGCTGAAATTCCATGGGCAGATTGCTGCCCGGGCGCTGGCGCACGGCTTCATGTTCTTCCTCCAGATCCTTCCAGATCTGGTGTGCATTGCGTTCGGCCGTGATGGCGGCTTCCGCATCGGCCTGCAACTGTTGCTGCTGAGCCTCCAGCTGCCGCAGTGCGGCGGTAGCCATGGCTTGATGGGGCACCAGGCTCTGGGCACCTGCCGCGGGGTCCAGCCCCAGATTGCGAGCCAGTTTCAGGTACTGAGCCAGGTTGTGCTGCTGGCGTCCCAGCTCCTTGTGGGCCAGCTGAATGTTTTCCTCCAGCGTGGCAATGTCGGCACCTCCAGCCTGCAGATAAATGCCGTGCAGATCCTGCTCGTGCTGGCGAGCGGTGTCGACATAGGCCAGCGCGCTGTGCAGTTCCTGATTGCGCTGCTCAACCTGCGTCTGAAGTTGATTCACATGCTGCAGCCACCATTGCGCGCCCTGCGTTGCGAACCAGTGTGGCAGCTGTTGCTGCAAGGTCTGCAAATGCTGAAGGTGCAGGCTTTGCTGCTGCTCGCGTGCGGCCATGTCGCGCAGCGGCAGCAGCGAGACGAATTGCATGTTAGCGAGTTCCAGATCCGCATGAATGGAGGCCAGTTCCGCGAAGCCATCGACGACTTTCTGTGCATCGTCAAAGGCGGCGTGGTCGTCCAGCACCAGCTCCCGAAAAATTTCGTCAATGCTGTTGAGCTGCTTCAAGCCTGCGGCGCGGTTGAGCAGGGTGAAGGCGTTGGCGCCGACCTCGAAAAAGCTGTGCAGCTTGGCCAGGTAGGACGTCTTGCTGGTGTACATCTGCAGGTCGTCACTGTCCTTGGTCAGGCGCGTCAAGGCGCGTGCTCCGCCGTTGTGCAGTTCTTCCAGCCAGAGGTTCAGCGTCTGTCCTTGGCCCTGCGCAAAGAACCAGCGCTTTTGCATATCGCCCGCCGACTGGCTGCTACCGTCAAACCAGAACAGTGCGCCCAACAGAACCGATTGTGCGAACGGCGCCGTGCCGCGCTCCAGCCTGGCGGCGATGCCGGTGATGCACTGGCCCGACCGTGCAATATGGTCGCCGCTTTCGTTGCCCTGACCGCTGGCGCCGCGCACATAGCTGACCAGATCGCGGTCGCTTTCATGCCCGCCCGTCGATGCCAGGTTGTAGCGCGGGTTGGCACACAGCAAGGTCATCAGTGCATCGACCAGCGTGGTCTTGCCGCTGCCCGTAGGGCCGATGATGGCGCTATTGGCTGCATCGATATTTGCCTGGTGGCGGCCCGCAAACGGCCCCCAGTTGTACAGATGCAGCTCTTGCAGGATGTAGGAGGCCTCGGTGCTCATGGGGCGTTGTTTGGGCTGTCCGATGCTGCGCCGTCGGCCACTTCGCGCAGCTTCAGCAGCAGCGCTTGCAGGTTCTCAGGGTTGAGCAGGTGGACGATCATGGGACGAATGGTGATGCAGTCCTGGGCATCGGCTTCGGACACCATGCCGTGGTTGCGCAGGGTGTCCAGCAATTGGTTCAGGCGTCTGCGCTCTTGCATGTCACTGCCGGTTGCGCCCAGATAGGTCTCCAGTTGCGGCAGCAGGCTCTCCACGGTGATGCGCACGGCCACGCCGGTGCCGCTTTCCTGCTCGCGCTGCAGAAATTCACGACGCAAGATCGCCAGCAGCAGGGATTGCTCGAGATTCAGTCGCTGGCGCCGCATCAGCGGATGCGTCCAGTCGTCTTGCTCGCTTTCGTCGACATCATCGTTTTCGTAGTCAGCCACCACGGCCAGAAATGCCAGGCCGCGTACATCATCCACCTGCACGCGCAAGTCCAGCGGCTCCAGCATCCGGTCAAGTTGGGCGCTCTGCGCCGCGATCAGGCGAAACAGCGTGGGCTTGCTGGTTTCTTCCAGCCAACCGTTGGCCAATAGAAATTGAAGCGCCTTGCGCTGATTTTGCGGGGTTCTCAGTTGGATATCAGCTTCAAGTTCTATATATTCATGCGCTGGCAACTCTTCTTTTTGAGGCAGGTCCTGCTGTTGCGCTGTGGGCTGGCTGGCAAGGAGGTCAAAAATATCCGGCTCTTGGTTCATCAAAGCTCCCAATCGATTGATGCCAGTTGCGCCGCGTCCAGTGCTACGCGCGGCACGGTAAAACGCCAGGATTGCTCGCCGTCCTGCGTGTCGATTTGCTCCTGTGCATCCTGCAGCGCGATACCTGCCTCACGCGCCATTGACAGCCACAGTGCCAGCGTCTCCAGATCATGTCCGGCAGGCGGCATCGCGGCAGCCAGTTCGGCCAGCGTCATGGGCTGGCCATGCTGGGCCAGCAGCTGCAAAGTCTGATGCAACAAGGCTTCACGATCGAGCCCCTCAAAGGACTACCAGAAGTCGCCCTCCATCTGGCTCAGGTCGGTGTATTCGGTCGTCAGAAGCAGCGCTGCCTGCTCACCGCCTTCCAATGACTTGATGCGCAGCCGCTCCAGCAAGGGCACGCTGCCCAGAGCCACGCCCAAGGGCGGCAAGGGGGCGGGCGTGCGCCTGACCTGCTGGCGCTGCCAGTTGACGCGCAAAGCCTGCTCCAGCACCTCATTGAGCAATTGCCCAACGCGCAGGTTTTCGGCGGCTTGCCCGGTTTTCATGAACTGACTCACCTCGCGCTCGCTGCGTGCGCGAACGCTTTGCACGACCTTGGCCTCTTTGATGAGTTGCATCACCAGCGTTTGCAGGGTGCTGCGCTGCAAGCCGTCCAAGGCCTTATCTGTCGCAGGGTGCAGCAGAATCTGCCGGATGCGATGGCGCATCTCAGTCAGCTCGGTCTGGTTGGACAGCTGTTGATGAAAGCTGTCAAACACCCTGCCTTCCTGCGTGTTGAGCAGGGTGGCATGGCCATCGAGCAATTGATCGATCACTGCACCGCGATGGTGGCGGGCACCGATGATGGCCTCGCGCAATGATCGATCGGCATTGCGCCAAGAGTCTTCCACACGGCGAAAGTCCGCACGCAGACTGGTGGCCAAGGTGTAAATCTCGCGAATACCTTCTACTGCCTGCTCCGGTGTCAACTCGGTGATGTTGCCTGCGAGCGCCGCATCCAGCTGCTGCTGCATTTCATCCACACGGCGCTGCAAATGCGTGATGCGGCTTTGCGGGTCGGGGTTGAGTGCAGCGGCAAGGTTGTCGATTTCGCGCTGCACGACGGCCAGTCGAGAGGCGGTGGACGTCATCATTCGACCGTCGAGCTGCGCGATGAAACCCAGTGCGGTCTTGAGTGCATCGGTCTCGAAAACGTGGCCTTCACGCTCCACAACCAGTCCACGACGAATCCATTCACGGATTTCACGTCGCGCATCGTTCAGCGTGTCGGTGCTATCAATTTCAAAATCGGTATCGTTGGCATGTGCAGCCAGCATGTCCGCCAGTGCCTGCACGGCCGCATCAAAAGGCACGCCATCACGCTGATGCTCAAACAGCGCATCCAGACAACTGAGCACCAGCGGCGCTCGCCGCGCCGCCAGCAACAGCCACGCCGGATGCTGCTGGCGCGCGGCGATGTATTTCTGGGTGCGTTGCTGGCTGAGGCTGAGCATGCAACGAATTGTAGATAAATGCTCACAATTGCTGAAACACTGGCAAAGCACTTCGCGCATAAACAGACAGGCTGCTGTTTTTCAACAGCAGCCTGTCTGTTTGAGGCGATTTGTAGAATTGCTCCTACAAAAAATCACACATCAATATTCCCCGCCCGCAGCGCGTTGTCTTCGATGAAGTTGCGGCGCGGCTCGACCTCGTCGCCCATGAGCATGGTGAAGACGCGGTCGGCTTCGATGGCGTCGCCGATCTTGACCTGCAGCAGGCTGCGGACGTTGGGGTCCATGGTGGTTTCCCAGAGCTGCTCGGGGTTCATTTCACCCAGACCCTTGTAGCGCTGGCGACCCGTGGTGCGCTCGGCTTCGGAGATCAGCCAGGCCATGGCCTGACGGAAGTCGCCGACCTTTTCGGTCTTGGCCTTCTCGCCTTCGCCGCGCGTGACCTTGGCGCCTTCGCCCAGCAGGCCGACGAAGTTCTGCGCTTCGTCGGACAGAGCGGCGTAGTCATGGCTGCGCACGAACTCCTGGGTCAGGATGGAGCTCTTGATATTGCCGTGGTGATGGCGGCTGATGCGCAGGATGGGGTGCTCGCTGTTGGGGTCGATCTCGGCCGTCACATCGGCGGGAACGCCGGTGGTGGTCAGCTCGCGCAGCTTGGCTTCCAGAATCGGGGCGCACTCCTGGGCTTCCTCGATGGTGTCGAGCTTGATCTGCACGCCGTCGGCAATGGCGCGCAGGGCTTCGGCATCCATGAAGTTGGACAGGCGCTCGATGACGGTTTCGGCGGCCAGGTGCATGTTGGCCAGCTTGGCCAGTTCTTCGCCTTCGACGGTGCGCGGATTGTCGCCGCCGGTGTTCACGCTGGCATGGTTCAGCGCGATCTTGAGCAGGTATTTGTTGAGGGCCGGGCCGTCCTTGAGGTAGAGCTCTTCCTTGCCGTTCTTGACCTTGTACAGCGGCGGCTGGGCGATGTAGATATGGCCGCGCTCGACCAGATCGGGCATCTGGCGGTAGAAGAAGGTCAGCAGCAGGGTACGGATGTGGGCGCCGTCCACGTCCGCGTCGGTCATGATGATGATGCGGTGGTAGCGCAGCTTGTCGGGGTTGTAGTCGTCGCTGCTGCTCTTGCCCGAGTCTTCGCTGACCTTGCCGATGCCGGTGCCCAGGGCCGTGATCAGGGTGATGATTTCCTGGCTGGACAGCAGCTTTTCGTAGCGGGCCTTTTCCACGTTCAGGATCTTGCCGCGCAGCGGCAGGATGGCCTGGAACTTGCGATCGCGACCCTGCTTGGCAGAGCCGCCGGCGGAGTCACCCTCGACGATGTAGATTTCGCACAGCGCCGGATCTTTTTCCTGGCAGTCGGCCAGCTTGCCGGGCAGGCCCATGCCGTCGAGCACGCCCTTGCGGCGCGTCATTTCACGGGCCTTGCGCGCGGCTTCACGGGCACGGGCCGCCTCGATGATCTTGCCGCACAGGATCTTGGCGTCGTTGGGGTTTTCTTCGAGGAAGTCGGTCAGGCTCTTGGCCACGATGTCTTCCACGGGCGCTCGCACTTCCGAGCTGACCAGCTTGTCCTTGGTCTGGCTGGAGAACTTGGGCTCGGGCACCTTCACGCTGAGCACGGCGCACAGGCCTTCGCGCATGTCGTCGCCGGAGACTTCGACCTTGGCCTTCTTGGCCATTTCGTTGTCGGCGATGTATTTGCCGATCACGCGGGTCATGGCCGCGCGCAGGCCGGTCAGGTGGGTGCCGCCGTCACGCTGGGGAATGTTGTTGGTGAAGCACAGCACCTGTTCGGCATAGCTGTCGTTCCACTGCATGGACACTTCGACACCGATTTCGGTGCCGGGAATGCCGCCATAGGTTTCCGCGGGGCGCGAGCCGTTGGCATGGAAGGTGGTGGGGTGCAGCACCTTCTTGGTGCCGTTGATGAACTGCACAAAGCCCTTGACGCCGCCGGCGCCCGAGAAGTCGTCTTCCTTGCCGTCGCGCTCGTCCTTCAAGCGGATGCGCACGCCGTTGTTCAGGAAGGACAGCTCGCGCAGGCGCTTGGCCAGAATTTCGTAGCGGAACTCGAAGTTCTCCTTGAAGATTTCCTGGTCGGGCAGAAAGTGCACCTTGGTGCCGCGCTTGTCGCTGGCACCGACCACGCGCATGGGCGAGACCTCGGCGCCGTCCACGACTTCGATCAAACGGTTTTGCACAAAGCCGCGCGAGAAGTCGATCTCGTGGCGTCGGCCGTCGCGGCTGACGGTGAGCTTGAGCCAGACGGACAGCGCGTTCACGCAGGACACGCCCACGCCGTGCAGGCCGCCCGAGACCTTGTAGCTGTTCTGGTTGAACTTGCCGCCGGCGTGCAGCTCGGTCAGCGCGATTTCGGCAGCCGAGCGCTTGGGCTCGTGCTTGTCGTCCATCTTCACGCCGGTGGGAATGCCGCGGCCGTTGTCGATGACGGACAGCGAGCCGTCGGCATGGATGGTGACCAGAATGTCGTCGCAGTAGCCGGCCAGCGCTTCGTCGATGGAGTTGTCCACGACCTCGAAGACCAGGTGGTGCAGACCGGTGCCGTCCGAGGTGTCACCGATGTACATGCCCGGGCGCTTGCGCACGGCTTCCAGGCCTTCCAGGATCTGGATTGCGCCTTCGCCATAGCCGCCTGCATCTGCGGCGGTCTGGGTGTCTGGCTTGTTCTCTTCGGTCATGAAATTACCTTGCTGCTACAAGGTCAGGAGCTGTTGGCGCCTGACCTGCATAACTTTCAAATGAATACTTGCCTGAAATCATTACAGGACGAGCGGTAGCTGCTCCTGTTATTTCAGGCAATGAAATGGCTGGCTGCGTTCGGTCCACTCAGATGCGCATGGGCATCACGACGTACTTGAAGCTTTCGTTCTCGGGGATGGTCACCAGCGCCGAGCTGTTGCCGTCCTGCAGATCGATCTTGACCATGTCCTGGCTCATATTGGTGAGCACGTCGATCAGATAGGTCACGTTGAAGCCGATCTCGATGGTGTCGCCACCGTAGTCGATGTCGAGTTCGTCCATGGCCTCTTCCTGCTCGGCGTTGTTGGACGCCACGCGCAGCGTGCCAGGCTCGACCGACAGGCGCACGCCCTTGAACTTGTCGCTGGTCATGATGGCCGTGCGCTGCAGCGATGCCAGCAGCGGGGCGCGGCCCAGGGTCACGCTGTTGGTGTGGTTGCGCGGGATGACGCGGTTGTAGTCGGGGAACTTGCCCTCGACCAGCTTGGTCACGAACTCCATACCGCCAAAGGTGAACTTGGCCTGGTTGTTGGCAAACTGCATCTCGATGACGGGCTGGTTCTCGCCGCTGGCGTCCGACAGCAGGCGCTGCAGCTCCAGCACGGTCTTGCGCGGCAGAATCACTTCCTGCTTGATGGGCACTTCCACGTCCAGCGTGGCGCTGGCCCAGGCCAGGCGGTGGCCGTCGGTGGCCACCAGGCTCAGGGTGTTGCCTTCGGCGACGAACAGAATGCCGTTGAGGTAGTAGCGGATGTCCTGCACGGCCATGGCAAAGGAGACCTGGCCCAGCAGGTCCTTGAGCACCTTCTGCGGCACGCTGAAAGCGGGGCCGAAGGCGGCCGATTCCTGTACCAGCGGGAAGTCTTCGGCGGGCAGGGTCTGCAGCGTGAAGCGGCTCTTGCCGCCTTTCAGAATCATCTTGGACTGCTGCGTCTCCAGGCTCACGGTCTGGTCGCCGGGCATGGTCTTCAGGATGTCGATCAGCTTGCGGGCACCGATGGTGGTGGTGAAGTCGCCGGCGTCGCCGCCCAGCTCGGCCGTGGTGCGGATCTGGATTTCCAGATCGCTGGTTGTCAGCTGCAGTGCATTGCCGGTCTTCTTGATCAGCACATTGGCCAGAATGGGCAGCGTGTGGCGGCGCTCGACAATGCCGGCCACCGATTGCAGGACCGCGAGAACTTTGTCTTGTGTGGCTTTCAGGACGATCATGTCAACCTCAGTGATTTAAGTGCGCATTTGTTTTGACGCGGCGGCATCCGCAGGGCTGGGCGGACGCTCCCTCATGCCGCGTGAATTCCCCATTTTGCCCTGTGTGAGTGACATTCATGGGGGAGTTTTTCCGAGCGTGGTCATGATCTCTACGTCGGCGCGAGCAGATCGTGAACACGCTCTTAACCCTTGAGCGTTTGTTCCAGCACATGCAGCTGCTGGTTCAACTCGGTGTTGGTCTGGCGCTCGCCCGCAATCTTGCGTACGGCGTGCAGCACCGTGGTGTGGTCGCGGCCGCCGAACAGCTCGCCGATCTCGGGCAGGCTTTTTTGCGTCAGCTCCTTGGCCAGGTACATGGCAATCTGGCGCGGCCGGGCAATGCTGGCCGGACGCTTCTTGCTATACATGTCGGCCACCTTGATCTTGTAGTAGTCGGCCACCGTCTTCTGGATGTTTTCCACAGAAATCTGGCGGTTCTGAATACTGAGCAGATCGCGCAGCGCCTCGCGGGCCAGCTGGATCGACACTTCCTTCTGGTTGAAGCGCGAATAGGCCAGGATCTTGCGCAGCGCGCCTTCGAGCTCACGCACGTTGGAGCGCACGTTCTTGGCCACGAAGAAGGCAACTTCCTCGGGCATGTCGGCGTTCTCGGCACGGGCCTTGTTGATCAGAATCGCCACGCGCATTTCCAGCTCGGGCGGCTCGATGGCCACCGTCAGGCCGGAGTCGAAGCGCGAGACCAGGCGCTCGTGAATATTGGCCAGACCCTTGGGGTAGGTGTCGGACGTCATCACGATATGGCTCTTCTTGGCCAGCAGGGCCTCGAAGGCATTGAAGAATTCTTCCTGCGTACGGTCCTTGTTGGCGAAGAACTGCACATCGTCGATCAGCAGCAGGTCGAGCGAGTGGTAGCGTTCCTTGAACTCGTCGAAGGTGCGGCGCTGGTAGGCCTTGACCACATCCGAGACGAACTGCTCGGCGTGGATGTAGAGAATCTTGGCGTCGGGCTTGTCCTTGAGCAGCTGGTTACCCACAGCATGCACCAGGTGGGTCTTACCGAGACCGACACCGCCATAGATGAACAGCGGGTTGTAGAGATGACCGGGCGAGCCTGCCACATGCATGGCGGCCGAGCGCGCCATGCGGTTGGCCGTACCTTCGACCAGCGTCTCGAAGGTGAGAGCCGGGTTCAATCGGGTGCGGAAAACCGGTGCGCTGGCCTCTTCGCTGGTGACGGTAGGCACGGCGACATTGTGCGTTTGCGGTGCAGCCTGCTGAGTCGATGAAGGAGGGCGCACATAAGTACGAACAACGCTTTCCCGCTGAGCAAGTGCTAACTCAAGAGTGACGGGTTGGCCGTAGAGCGACTCCAGCATGGCCGAGATGCGGCCCGCATACTGGGCACGGATCCAGTCCAGCTTGAAGCGGTTGGCCACATAGACGGTGACCTTGGAAAAATCTTCTGCAACGAGTGCCGTCAGCGGCTTGATCCAGGTGTTGAATTGCTGCTCTGGCAGCTCCTGACCCAGTTGCTCAACGCAGACTTGCCACAGGGCCTGGCCTGCATCATTGGTTGGTTCCTCTGTCATTGTCAAAAGTCTAATTGTGGATAGGAGGAACAGTTGCGGGGTTGGTATTGTAGCTTTTGCGGAAGTTATCCACAAAATATCAGAAGGCTGTCCCCGACTCCGGTGCGTTATAGGCTGCACATCCTAATAGATTGGCCGCCTGCTGTTTGTAAAGAATCTCTGGGCTGCGCAGGTGCTTGACGGGATACCCCGTGAGTCCTTAGCAAATTCAAGGGTCATTGCATCAAAGGCGCAACGCTGTGATAATCCCCGGTTTCCCTGAATGTGTTCAGGGTGATATGAGCCGGGCGCCTTTTTTGTGCGCGCGCGCCCAGTTGCTTTAGCGCTGTGGCGGGTGCTTTGTTCCGTTTGTTGCCTTCTGGTCCGATGACATGCACGGCATGTGAAAAAATATCGGGTTTGGCGGTGACAGTGTGCGGCGCAAAACCGGAATGGTCGGGCGCAGACATGGCGCCTTGCCGACGCAAATACTGAACCTTCTCAAGGAACCAACATGAAACGTACTTACCAACCTTCCAAGATCCGCCGCGCCCGTACCCACGGTTTCCTGGTCCGCATGAAGACCAAGGGTGGCCGTGCCGTGATCAACGCACGTCGCGCCAAGGGCCGCAAGCGTCTGGCCGTCTAAGGCCGGCGTTGGCTAGCGGTCTGCTCATTCGCTGCGCTGAAGGCCTCTGAACGGAGGCTCTCCTATGCAAAGGCTGAAAACGCGTCCGCAATTCCAGGCCACCATGTCCGCGGGCACGATTGCCCGTACCCCGCACTTCGCCCTGCATCGCATGGAGCTGGTGGCCGAGGTTCCCGACATGGTTGCCAACCCCAGGACAGGGCCCGGATCGAACGATCCGCAGGCCCTGTTTGGCATTGGTGCCGTGCGCAAGCAGGCCTGGCTGGGTGCCATGGTGCCCAAGCGCTGGGCACGCCGCTCGGTCACGCGCCACACCATCAAGCGCCAGATCTACGCGGTGTCCTCGGAGTACGAAGACGCCCTGCTGTGTGCTTCCTATGTGGTGCGCCTGCGCTCGGGGTTTGACCGTAAGCAATTCGTCAGTGCAACTTCGGATCAGCTCAAGGCAGCGGTCCGCAAGGAACTGCAACAGCTTTTTGCGACCGGGGCGCGCCGCCTGACGCAGGCCCGTCAGACCGCCGAGGCGGAGGTGGATTTGAAGAAGAATTCACCTCAAGCCATTGATGGTAAAGCGCAAGAAGCTACTGATTTGATAGCGAATCAGCCGGAGAACCAGCCATGATGCAGCGACTGCTCATGGCTGTAGTGCGTGGCTACAGGCTGCTGCTCAGTCCCTGGCTGGGCTCGGCCTGTCGCTTCGAGCCGACCTGCTCGGCCTATTCCCTTCAAGCGCTGGAGCAACACGGCGCTGCGGTAGGCTCTTATCTGACGGTGCGCCGGCTGGCGCGTTGTCATCCGTGGTGTGACGGAGGGCATGATCCCGTGCCACAGCAAAAGCCCAGGCTGTTTTCCTTTCTGGACGATGCCTCGGACTCTTCCGCGACCACCCAACCTTCCTCACCTAAGAAGTCTTCATGAACGATATTCGCCGCACCATACTGTGGGTGATATTTGGCTTTTCCATGGTTTTGCTCTGGGACAAGTGGCAAATCCATAACGGCAAAAAGCCCACCTTCTTCCCATCGCCGCAGACGGTCAGCGCGCCTGCTGCGGCCGATGTCAAGCCTGCTGACGTCAGCGTGCCCCAGCCCGCGGCAGCAGCTTCTGCCGGCGATGTGCCCGGTGCCGCCAATGCCGCGGCTCAGCCCGCAGCAGCCGTGACGCCCCGTCAGGACGTGATCGTGGGCAGCGATGTGATGCGTCTGACCTTCGATAGCGAAGGTGGCACGCTGAAAGCTTCCGAGCTGCTCAAGTACTCCGACACCGTGGATGACAAGAAGCTCATGCAGGTGTTCGAGGAAAACGCCAAGCGTGTGTATCTGGGTCAGACCGGCCTGATCGGCGGCAACTTCCCCACGCACAAGACTCCCATGACCGTGATGCCCGGCGAGCGCGAGCTCAAGGACGGTCAGGACAGCGTGCAAGTGCGCTTCGAGTCGGCCGACCAGGGTGGCGTGAAGCTGGTCAAGACCTTCACGCTCAAGCGCGGCTCCTATGCCGTCGATGTGCAGCACGATGTGGTCAACACCGGCTCTGCCGCCGTGAACCCCCAGCTGTACATGCAGCTGGTGCGCGACGGCAACAAGCCCGAGCATGAGTCCACGTTCTACTCCACCTTCACTGGCCCGGCCGTCTATACCGAAGCCAAGAAGTACCACAAGGTCGAGTTCAAGGACATCGAGAACGGCAAGGCCGAAGTCGACAAGGCATCCTCCAATGGCTATGTGGCCATGGTGCAGCACTACTTCGCCAGCGCCTGGCTGCTGGCCGACGGCATCCAGCGTGACAACTTCGTGCGCAAGGTGGGTGACAACCTCTACGCCGTGGGCATGATCACGCCCGTGGGCACCGTGGAGCCCGGCCAGACCAAGACCGTGAGCTCGCGCCTGTTCTCCGGCCCTCAGGTCGAGCCCATGCTGGAAAAGCTCTCGCCCGGTCTGGAACTGGTCAAGGACTATGGCTGGCTGACGATTCTGGCCAAGCCGCTGTACTGGCTGCTGTCCGAGCTGCACAAGTTCATCGGCAACTGGGGCTGGTCCATCGTGGCCCTGGTGGTGCTGCTGAAGATTGCCTTCTACTGGCTCAACGCCAAGGCTTACTCCTCGATGGCCAAGATGAAGGCCATCAACCCCCGCATTCAGGAAATGCGCGAGCGTCTGAAGGACAAGCCCCAGCAGATGCAGCAGGAGATGATGCGCATCTACCGCGAGGAGAAGGTCAACCCCATGGGCGGCTGCCTGCCCATCGTTATTCAGATCCCTGTCTTCATGGCTCTGTACTGGGTGCTGCAATCCAGCGTGGAAATTCGCAACGCGCCCTGGATTGGCTGGATTCATGACCTTTCGGTGCCGGATCCCTTCTTCATCCTGCCGCTGCTGATGACTCTGTCCTCGCTGCTGCAGACCGCCCTGAACCCTGCTCCTCCTGACCCCATGCAGGCCAAGATGATGTGGATCATGCCGCTGATGTTCAGCGTGATGTTCTTCTTCTTCCCCTCGGGTCTGGTGCTGTACTGGCTGACGAACAACATTCTGTCGATCGCTCAGCAGTGGATCATCAACAAGCGCATGGGCGTGCCGCCTCAGTTCAACCTGCCGAAGTTCGGCAAGGCTGCCGAAGGCAAGTAAGCACGGCGCCAGCGCCAGCAAAAACGCCACCTGAAAAGGTGGCGTTTTTTTATGCCCGCTTGAGTAGTGCAGCGGGCCTGCCGGCCGCTTTACTTGCCAATGCAGAAGCTGGAGAAGATCACCCCCAGCAGGTCGTCGGAGCTGAATTCGCCGGTAATAGAGTTCAGCGACAGCTGGGCCAGGCGCAGCTCCTCGGCCAGCAGGTCCAGATGGGCGGATTGAGCGGCCAGTTGCTCGTCGGCCATCTCCAGATGGGCATCCACGGCCTGCAGGGCTTCCACATGGCGGGCGCGGGCCAGGTACAGGCCTTCGGGGGCGGATTGCCAGCCCGCCACTTCCAGCAGGCGCTTGCGCAGCGCATCCAGGCCATCGCCGGTACGGGCCGACAAGGCGATCTGCTCGGTATTCAGCTGGGCGGTGTGGCGGGACTGCACGTCGGCAGCCGCCATATCGGTCTTGTTCCAGACATGGATGACCGGTACCTGCGCGGGCAGCTTGTCCTGCAGGGTGTGGGCGATATCGGCATCGGCTGCCGCATAGTCGGCCTGTTCCACGCGGGTCAGGTCGTGCAGGAAGAGCACGGCATCGGCCGCTGCAATCTCGTCCCAGGCGCGTGCAATGCCGATGCGCTCCACCTCGTCATCGCTGTCACGCAGGCCTGCGGTGTCGATCACATGCAGGGGCACGCCCTCGATCTGAATCGTCTGCTGCACCTTGTCGCGCGTGGTTCCGGCAATGGGGGTGACAATGGCCAGCTCGGCGCCCGCCAGCGCGTTGAGCAGCGAGCTTTTGCCCGCATTGGGCTGGCCGGCAATCACCACCTTGATGCCCTCGCGCAGCAGCGCGCCCTGATGGGCGCGTGCCAGCACGGCAGTGACCTGGGCGCGCAGGCGCTCCAGCTGGCCAAAGGCATCGGCCTTCTGCAGAAAGTCGATTTCCTCCTCGGGGAAGTCCAGTGTGGCCTCCACCAGCATGCGCAGATGCACCAGGGCATCGCGCAGCACATGGATTTCCTGCGAAAACGCGCCGGACAGCGAACGGCTGGCACTGCGCGCGGCGGCTTCGGTGCTGGCATCGATGAGGTCGGCAATCGCCTCGGCCTGGGCCAGGTCGATCTTGTCGTTGAGAAAAGCACGCTCGGTGAACTCGCCGGGCTGGGCCAGGCGCAGCCCAGTCAGCACCGGCTTGCCGTCTTCATTGGCGCTCTGTGCTGCTTCCAGACAGCGTGCCAGCAGCAACTGCAGCACCACGGGGCCGCCATGGGCCTGCAGTTCCAGCACATCCTCGCCCGTGTAGCTGTGCGGGCCGGGAAAGTAGATGGCCAGGCCATGGTCTATGGGCGAGCCGCCCGCGTCCCTGAAGGGCAGATAAGTCGCTTCGCGCGGTTTCAGCTCCTTGCCGCAAAGCGTCCGTACCAGCGCAGCAATGCCTTTGCCGGAGACCCGAACAATGCCCACGGCACCACGCCCCGGAGCGGTGGCAATGGCGGCAATCGGGTCGTTGTGGCGGGGCAGCATGGGCGGACTTTCGGTCGAGAAGAGAAGCCGCGAATCATAGCCCTGCGGGTCAAGTCCTAGAAAGTCAGTGGTGAGCGCTGCTTGGGCGGCTATTTAACAAAAGAAGTATTTCATACAATCGTCACAAATCTGTCACGAAATATGAATATATCTGCCTTTGCAATGAGACTGGGCTCTCTAATCGCCTGGATATTGCTTTTTTCACCTCCGTTTCTCATTCGCTCATATGGAAAAGAAGTGGGCTACACGCTGTTGGCCGCGCTGTTCTTCTATCCTTTGGCGCTGTCCCGAAAGTCTCTGGCGATCTGTATTCCACTTCTGATTTTTATCGGCGCTGCGAATATTTTTCATGCCCAGTTTTTGGGAAACATGATCGATGAGTTTTCCCTTGCCACGCTGCTGCGCACCGAAGCTCATGAGGCTGCCGAGTTCCTGAACTCCATCAATCGCCAGATGATTCTTGTCGTGCTGTGCTGGCTGGTGGCAAGTTTCGGATGTGGCTACTTTCTCTTTAAAAACTGCAAGGCTGGAGCAGCTCCATTTCAGAAATGGGAGAAAAGAATACTGCTGGGCATAGGATTGCTCTGGACCAGTTTTTTTGCCTTTGGCATGACTCAGCAGTTCACCGTCAATGACTATGTGCATAAACTGCGTCATATCTACCCCATGCATATGGCCAAGGCTGCAGTGCGTTATGGCGATCTGGAAAAAGAGGTTTTCTATCAGCCGACACTGCCTGCCAGGCCAAGTGCATCTCAGGCGAACACCTTGGTAGTGATTATTGGTGAGAGTGCCAGCAGCCATCGCTGGTCACTATTGGGCTATCAGGAAGACGATACCAATCAGTCACTGAGGCAGGTTTCCGGTTTGCGTACCTACAAGGTCATGGCTCATGGCTTCAACACGGCAAAGGCACTGCCCTATATTTTGACGGGGCAGTCTGCTTTCGACAGCCAGAAAAATGCCTCGCCTTCGTTCCTGGATTTGGCTCGGCATGCTGGCTACAAGACCTTTGTCTTTTCCAACTCCAGATTCAATGACAAGAGCGAGGATATGTACTCGCAGATATTGCGTCGCTCTGCGGATGTCTATGCCAAGGTGGGCAATGGGGCACATGACGAAGTGATGACGACTTGGCTGGAGAAGTCGCTGGCGGATGAAGCGTCACATAAGCTAGTGGTTCTTCATACCTATGGCAGTCATCCCGATATCTCCCAGCGCTACCCTCGTTCCCGCTATGAGGGCGCAGATGCATACGATAACTCGATTCGCTATACCTCGGACCTGCTCGCCGACTGGATTCGCATGCTGGATGAAGCGTCTGACGCGCCCAGCGCGCTGCTTTACGTGTCTGATCATGGCCTTGGAGTTCCTCCTTGTGTGGACAGCCCTCGCCAGGGCAATGATCAGTCAGTGCTGGAGGTGCCACTGGCATATTGGGCGAACGAGACAATGAGGAGTCTACAAGGGAGTGAAGAGGTGGCGATCTCTGAAAGTCCTATGGCACATAGCACGACTCTGGCGCCCGAGATATTGATTGCAGCTCAGGGATACGAAGCCAGCACGGCGATGCCGCATTTGCAGGACAGCCGGAAGCTGCATTTCGATGGCGTGCCTTATGCCGAGCTCTATCGCGACGATGCCTGCACGCCCTGAGGTGCAAAATCTCCATGTGTTATGCATTGTTCGCATAATGTTATGATTTTGTTTGCATTGTTATTGAACAGTCATGGCTGTTTGACCTTAAACGCCGAGCTGCACCCCCTCTTTTTTTGATAGCACTCGGCCTACAATCCAAAATCCGATTTCATCGTCCGCAGGAGCGCAGGGGCCGGGCTGTGTGCCCATAGAGAGTCCTTACTGCGGATGACTTACTTTGCGAGCTGGAGACCGCTGATGTCCGACACCAAGCCCATTACCTCGATTGATAAACGTGCGTTGCTGCGTCAGGCGGCACTGGAGTATCACGAGTTCCCCAAGCCCGGCAAGGTGGCCATCACGGCAACCAAGCCCATGGCCAATCAGCATGATCTGGCCCTGGCCTACTCACCCGGCGTGGCTGCGCCCTGCGAGGAAATCGTCAAGGACCCCGCTGCGGCCTTCAAATACACCAGCCGCGGCAACCTGGTGGGCGTGATCTCCAACGGCACGGCAGTGCTGGGCCTGGGCGACATCGGTGCGCTGGCCTCCAAGCCCGTGATGGAGGGCAAGGGCGTACTGTTCAAGAAGTTCGCCGGCGTCGATGTGTTCGATATCGAGATCGACGAGAAGGATCCGCAAAAGCTGGTCGACGTGATTGCTGCGCTGGAGCCCACCTTCGGCGCCATCAACCTTGAAGACATCAAGGCGCCCGAGTGCTTCTTCGTGGAGCGCGAGCTGCGCAAGCGCATGAACATTCCCGTCTTCCACGACGACCAGCACGGCACGGCCATCACCGTGGCAGCGGCCATGGTCAACGCGCTCAAGGTCGCGGGCAAGAAGATCGAAGAGGTCAAGCTGGTGGCTTCGGGCGCCGGCGCCGCGGCTCTGGCCTGCCTGAACCTGCTGCTGGAAGTGGGTCTGAAGCGCGAGAACGTGTTCGTGACCGACATTGCCGGCGTGGTCTATGAGGGCCGTACCGAGCTGATGGATCCGGACAAGGCGCTGTTTGCCCAGAAGACCGAGCTGCGCACGCTGGGTGAGGTGATCGAGGGCGCCGACGCCTTCCTGGGCCTGTCCGCCGGCAACGTGCTCAAGCAGGACATGGTCAAGAAGATGGCGGCCAGGCCCATCATCTTCGCGCTGGCCAACCCCAACCCGGAAATCATTCCTGAAGATGTGAAGGCGGTGCGCGACGACGCCATCATCGCCACGGGCCGCACGGACTACCCCAACCAGGTCAACAACGTCCTGTGCTTCCCCTACATCTTCCGTGGCGCGCTGGACTGCGGTGCGACCACCATCACCACCTCGATGGAGATCGCCTGCGTGCACGCGATTGCCGCGCTGGCCCAGGCCGAGCAGTCCGAAGAAGTGGCAGCCGCCTATGTGGGCGAAGTGCTGAGCTTCGGCCCCGAGTACCTGATTCCCAAGCCCTTCGATCCGCGCCTGATGCTGATCGTGGCGCCAGCCGTGGCCCAGGCTGCGGCCGAAGCTGGTGTGGCCAAGCGCCCCATCCAGGACATGGATGCCTATCGCGAGCATCTGAAGACCTTTGTATACGCCTCCGGCACCATGATGAAGCCCATCGTGCACGCCGCCAAGAAGGCCACCAAGAAGCGCGTGGCCTATGCCGAGGGCGAGGAAGAGCGCATCCTGCGCGCGGCCCAGATCGTGGTGGACGAACGCATTGCCCGCCCGACACTGATCGGCCGCCCCGCCATCATTGCCCAGCGCATCGAGAAGTTCGGCCTGCGCATGAAGGAAGGCGCCGACTACGACGTGGTCAACGTCGAGCATGACGAGCGCTACCGCGACTTCTGGCAGAGCTATCACCGCATGACGGAGCGCAAGGGCATCACCGCGCCCATCGCCAAGATCGAAATGCGCCGCCGCCTGACGCTGATCGGCTCCATGCTGCTGCACAAGGGCGAGGTCGACGGCCTGATCTGCGGCACCTGGAACAACACCAATGTGCACCTGAACTACATCGATCAGGTCATCGGCAAGCGCAGCGGCGTGGCCACCTATGCCTGCATGAACGGCCTGCTGCTGCCCGAGCGCCAGGTGTTCCTGGTGGACACCCACGTCAACTACGACCCCACGGCCGAGCAACTGGCCGAGATCACCATCATGGCCGCCGAGGAAATGATGCGCTTCGGCATCAAGCCCAAGGCTGCGCTGCTGAGCCACTCCAACTTCGGCTCCAGCAACCAGCCCAGCGCCGTCAAGATGCGCCAGACCCTGGAGCTGCTGCGCGAGCAGGCGCCATGGCTGGAAGTGGATGGCGAAATGCACGGCGATGTGGCCCTGGACGGCAAGGCCCGCGCCAAGCTCATGCCCAACAGCACGCTGCTGGGTGATGCCAACCTGCTGGTGTCGCCCAACATCGACGCCGCCAACATCAGCTACAACCTGCTCAAGCAGGCTGCCGGCGGCGGCATTGCCGTGGGCCCGGTGCTGCTGGGTGCGGCCAAGCCCGTGCATGTGCTGACGCCCAGCACCACGGTACGCCGTATCGTGAACATGACGGCGCTGACCGTGGCCGACGCCAACGTCAGCCGTTAATTACGCGGTAAAAACAAAAGCCCGCCGTGCTCCATGCACGGCGGGCTTTTCTGTGCCTGCGGCGGGGCCTACCAGGTGCGGCTGACGCCTGTGTCCACCGTGCCAAAGATTTCCACGCTGCTGGAGCCGCTGGAGCTGGAGGAGGCCGGCATGGTGCCGGAGCAGGCCGTCAGCGCCAGCGTGGCGGCTGCTGCGGCCAGGGTGAGCCATTTGCGCATCTGCATTTCCTTGTCCGCATCCATTGCGGCTTATGGCCCATGGTAGCGGGCCGAAGATACCCTGCCGTAACAGCTTGTTATGCCTGAAATTGGTATGAAACCAATTCAGGATAAGCATTGGCAGCTATCAAATTTGATCAGGTCTCCAGATACAGCTCGGCCAGCCGCTCGCGTGCAGCACCGTCTATACCCAGAACCTGGGTCAGATAGCGGTCCACGCTGCCATGCTGGGCGCGCACCACATCGACCGAGGCCATCAGGTAGGACGGCTGCACGCGCCACAGCGCGTCCAGAGCCTCTTCGGACAGCTGGCCGTACATCTGGGCGGGGCGTCTGAAGTATTGATTGGTCAGCAGATAGTCTTCCATGATCTGCTCCTCGTCCACACCCAGCGCCGTCAGCAGCAGGGCAGCGGCCCAGCCCGTGCGGTCCTTGCCGGCCGTGCAGTGAAAGACCAGCGGCGCATCGCTGAGCTGCAGCAGCGCGAGGAACTGTGCAAAGCGATTGCCGTACACGTTCACAAAGCTGCGGTAGGTGTCATGCATCAGCTCCTCGGTATCGCGGCTGCTGAGGTTGCGGCCCTGCTCCATCATGGACTGGGCGCGCTGCACTACCGTGGGCTCGACGACCAGGGCATGGCGTTCGATCCTGGGCCAGTCATAGGAGAGATGCGCGCTTTCGCCTTCGCCGCGAAAGTCCGCGCTGCGGTGGATGCCCAGCTTTTGCAGCTGTTCCAGATCCTGCTGCGTCAGATGCGCCAGATGGGCGGAGCGGTACAGCTTGCCCCATTGCAGGCGGCGGCCGTCCAGGCCCCGATATCCGCCCAGATCACGGAAATTGGAGGCTCCCGAGAGGGAGACTTGGCGCGCTGGGCGCTCCGTCAGCAGGTCGTGGTTCAGTTGCATATCACTGCTTATAGCGGATTGCAAAGACCCGTCCATGTCATCCGTGTTACCCAGCGGCGGCGCATGCATCGTCGGCCCCGACGAAAAGCGCCGCCTGCCTTTGACCTCAGTGGCTGGTCGTGCTGCCGCGCAGCATGTGCTTGAGCAGCTTGCCGGTCGCGGTGCGCGGCAGCGTGTCACGGACTTCGAAGATGCGCGGAATCTTGTAGCGAGCCAGCCTGGTTTCCATGAACTGGCGCAGATCTTCATGGACCAGCGTCTTGCCAGGCTTCAGGGTCAGCACCGCCACCACGGTCTCGCCCCATTCGGGATGAGGGCGGCCGATGACGGCCACGTCCTGCACATCGGAGTGGGTGCAGAGCACGTCTTCCACTTCCTTGGAGTAGACGTTCTCGCCGCCGGTGACGATCATGTCCTTGAGTCTGTCCACGATGTAGAGATAGCCGTCCTCGTCCACGCGCGCCAGGTCGCCGCTGCGATACCAGCCCTGGTCGTCCAGCACGGCGGCCGTGGCCTCGGGGTTGTCCAGATAGCCTTGCATCATGGCCGCAGAGCGCAGGCAGATCTCGCCCACTTCGCCGGGGTCGCACAGGCCGCCGTCCTGACGGCGCACTTCCAGTTCAACGCCGGGTATGGCGCAGCGACCTATGGAGCCCGCCTTGGCCACGGCCTCTTCGGGGTAGAGCACGGTGCCCAGAGGGCCTGATTCGGTCATGCCATAGACCTGCATGAAGCGGTCGCTGCGATAGACCTGAGCCAGCTTGCGTGCCATGTCCGCGCCCAGCGGGCCGCCGCCGTAGGCCCACAATCGCATGGCGCTGAAGTCGTAGCTGGCCACATCGGGCACCACGGACAGCGGTGCCAGAAAGGCAATCGGTGCGCCAAAGGTGAAACTGATGCACTCGCGCTCCAGCGTTTCCAGAAACTCCCTGGGCGCATATTCGCGCATCAGTACAGCGGTGCCGCCCATGAGCAAAGTGCCCAGGAACCAGTTGTTCAGCGGCGACGAGTGCCAGATGGGCATGGCGATCAGCGTGCGCTCCGTGGGCGCCAGCGAGGTGGCCGCCGCTGCACACAGGGCGGCATGGAAGACATTGGCATGGCTGTGCAGGCAGCCCTTGGGCTGGCCCGTGGTGCCGGAGGTGTAGAGAATCTCGGCCAGAGCGTGTGGCGCAGGTCGGCCATGCTCGTCGCCGCAGGGCGCAGCCTGCGCCAGCAGCTCATCGAAGCAGTCCACGCCTTCGGCGGCAGAAGCTGTGCTCAGCCACTGCATGTCGGCCGGCGGCTGTGGTTCGGCCTGGATGGCGGCGATCAGCGAGGCGCGCGCACCATCCACCAGACATAGGCGGGCACCCGAGTGACGCAGTATGTAGCTGACTTCCGGGGCCTGCAGCTTGTGGTTGATGGGCACGACGACCGCGCCCAGCCGCCAGGCGCCAAGCAGCGCAAACACAAAGCCCGGGGTGTTGAAGCACAGCAGGCCTAGCTTGTCGCCCTGGCGCACGCCTTGCTCATAAAGCACGGTGGCGGCTCGGCGGCCGGCCTGCGCCAGCGCGGCATAGCTCCAGTCCTGACCGTCGGCGCGCAGCGCCAGTTTTTCGGGGCGAGTGCGTGCCTGCTGGTCAAGCAGGGAAATGAAATTCATCATTGCTGGCGTCCTCCTCAGCCAGTCCAGGCATTGCGCAGCAGGGCGGCTGGGTCGCTGCTGCCGCAGGCAACACCTGCCACCGGGCCCCAGTCCGGGTCGAAGCGGCTGCCGATGAAGGCCGAGGCACTGTCGCTGCCCGCATGCTGCAGCATCAGTGTGGCTTGCACCGTGGTGGCCAGGCGCTGGGTGAAGCGGCGCGCTTCGCGCTCCAGATCCTGCGGGGGTAGGGTGACGGCCTCGCGCAGCTTGTCCACCTGCGCACGCAGCACGGCGTCCTCTGAGCCGACTTCACGCAGATGGTCCAGCAGCAGATGGGCGTCGTCCGGATTGCGGGCAATGGCGCGCAGCACATCCAGGCACATGACGTTGCCCGACCCCTCCCAGATGGAGTTGACGGGTGCTTCGCGGAACAAGCGCCCCATGGGGCCGGTCTCCACATAGCCGTTGCCGCCGAAGACTTCCATGGCTTCGCCGGTGTAGCCCACGGCACGCTTGCAGTTCCAGAATTTGGCGGCAGGCGTGACGATGCGGCGCCAGGCCTGATCCAGAGGGTCTTCGGAGCCAAAGCGTGCGGCCAGATCCATGGCCAGCCAGGTGGCGGCTTCGGATTCCAATGCCATATCGGCCAGCAGGCCGGTCATCACCGGCTGCTCTACAAGGGGCAGGCCGAAGGCATGGCGGTTGTGCGTGTAGTGCAGGGCCTGCACCAGGGCCTGGCGCATGAAGCCTGCACTGGACAGCGCACAGTCCAGGCGGGTGTAGGTGGCCATTTCGATGATGGTGGAAATGCCCCGGCCTTCCTGGCCTATGAGCACGCCCCAGGCGTTGTCGAACTCCACTTCGCTGCTGCTGTTGGAGCGGTTGCCCACCTTGTCCTTGAGGCGCTGGATATGAATGGCGTTCTTGCTGCCGTCGGGCCGCCAGCGTGGCACGAAAAAGCAGGTGGGGCCGCGCTCCTCGGTCTTGGCCAGCACCAGATGCCCGTCGCACATGGGGGCCGAGAAGAACCACTTGTGGCCGGTGATCAGGTATTCCTCGCCCCAAGGGCCGCTGTTGCCCGATGGGTTCAGGGCCACGGCACGTGTGGTGTTGCTGCGCACATCGCTGCCGCCCTGGCGCTCCGTCATGCCCATGCCCACGGTGATGGAACGCTTGCCCTCGGCGGGGATGTCGCGCGCGTCGTAGTCAGTGGATTCCAGCAGCGGCCCCAGCACCGCATTGAGTTGCGGGTTGATGCGCACCAGCGGAATGCTGGCCTTGGTCATGGTCGTCGGGCAGGTCGAGCCGGACTCGATCTGGCTGTGCATGAACAGCGATGCGCCATAGGCGGCCCAGGCCGTTGGCCGCTTGTCGGTGAAGGGCAGGTTGGAGATGCCGTTGCGCCGTGCAATCGTCATCATCTGGTGCCATGCGGGATGAAAGCGCACTTGGTCGATACGGTCGCCCGAGGGCGAATGCGTGTGCAGTTCGGGCTCGAAGTGATTGGCTTCTTCTGCGGCGCGCAGCGTGGCTTCGGCGCCGTATTCCGCGCCCTGGCGTTGCAGCTCCGGGTCGCGCCACTGTGCGCCGCCGCGTGTCACGGCACGCTGCAGCACCGGGTCGCTGGTGTAGACGTTGTAGTCCTTGAGCTCCGGAGCCTGGTTATGGGGATGGATGCCAGTCATGATGTCTCTTCCTTGCTATGTGACCCTGCCCGCAGCAGGGCGCAGGGCTTTGTGATTTCTATGTCATGCGCAACTGGCGGTCAGGGGCCGCCAGGGTGCGGGTTCAGGATGGCCGCTTCATCTTGCAGCTGGTGTCCAGGCTGGCCGCCTGTGCGGAAACCGTGCTCACGGGCTTCCATCCCAGGCCCGTTCCTTCCTGGTCATGCACCACGGCCTTGCCGTCCACTTTTTCCCAGCTCAGCACATGGATGGGTTGCTGGGCCTGGTGGTCGCTCTTGCGCATTTCCACGGGGCCGTTGATGCCCTCGAAGCGCATGCCCGACATCCTGGCCGCGACGGCGGCAGGTTCCACGGACTTGGTCTCGCGAATGGCCTGGGCCAGCATCAGCATGGCGTTGTGGCCCAGGCCGTTGATGAAGTCCTCGTTGAACTGGCGCTTGAAGCCCGGCAGCAGCGGGTTGCTGGCCAGTGGCTCAGAGTTGGGGCTGAAGGCCGAGATCAGCTTGACCCTGCCTTGCCCTGCTGCCCCCATGGCGCTGGGAACGCCGAAGTTGTTGCCGTTGAGGGTATAGAAGTCCGTGCTCAAGCCAGCTTCGCGCGCAGCCCGCACGATCAGCGCCAGATCGGCACCGAAGTCCGCAGTGATGACGGCATCGGCCCCGGATTGCTTGATCTTGGCGATATAGGGGGAGTAATCCTTGACCTGGCCCAGCGGGTGGAAGTCATCGCCCACGATCTTCAGGTCGGGGTGCTTGGCCGCCAGCATGCTGCGTGCGGCGCGCGAGACTTCCTGGCCATAGGCATAGTTGGGGTTGAGCAGAAAGACCTGCTTCACCTGCTTTTGCCCGGCCAGATAGGAGGTCAGCGCGGCCACCTTCATGTCCGAGTTCGCATCGGTGCGGAAGTGCCAGTAGCTGCACCTGGCATTGGTCATCTGCGGTGCCTGGGCAGCATAGTTGAGATAGATGATTTCCTTGCCGGGGTTGCGGCTGTTGTGCTTTTCGATGGCTTCCTGCAGTGCCAGGCCCACGGCCGAGGAGCTGGCACCCTGCACCACATAGCGGATGTTCTGTCCGATGATGGAGTTGAGCTGGCTCAGCGCCTCCTGTGCGGAGAGGCGGTTGTCGAAGGGCACGACCTCGAACTTCACGGCACCGGCCCAGCTTTGCTCGTTGGCAAGCTTGGCGCTGTACTGGAAGCTCTTGAGTATGTTCAGGCCCAGCCCCGCCATGGGGCCGCTCATGGCATCCAGCGAGGCAATCTTCACCACCGTGGCCGGCTGCGCGTGAACGAGTGATGCGCAGGCCAGAGCCACTGCCGCCAGGGGAGTGGAAATACGAGGGTGCATGCTTGTCTCCGTCCTCTCATAGGAATTTTTTATTCGCCAGGCCGCAATGCACAATGGCATCGAGGTACCTGTCAAAAATTCTAGGAAACCGTGCAAAAAAGGTGTTCGGATTTGGCCAGCATGAAACCACGCACTCCTTCGACCGCGACAGCAGGGCGTCGCCGCCCTTTGCAGTCCCGCGCGCGGCAGACGTTTCAGGCCCTGCAGGACGCCTTTGTTCGGCTTTTGCTTGAGCGCAGTTACGCGGAAATCACCGTGCGCGAGATCGTCCTGGTGGCGGGCACCGGGCTGGGCAGCTTCTACGAGTACTTCTCGGGCAAGGAAGATCTGGCCAAGGTCTGCCTGCATCTGCGCTCCAAGTCGCTGCTGCTGGGCATTCGCGGCGTGACCGGCAGTCATTCGGGCCAGCCGCTGATGCAGATTGCCGAGGCGGTGATCGAGTCACAGCTGCAGGCGCACCGCGAGCGGGCAGATGAATGGGGTGCCCACTATCTGCTGGAGCGCCACTACTCCACTTCCGAGGCCTACCGCAAGATGTTCGAACGCTTTGTGGATGCCTGGGCCGCAGCCATAGAGCAGGCCGTCGATCTGCCCCCGGACTACCCGGTGCGCGATGCTGCACGGGTGAGCCAGTGCATTCTGTACGGCCTGTTCAATCACAGCTATCTGGCCGCCGATGCACCGCCGGATCTGGACTTGCTGCGCCAGCGCGCCAACACGGCCATATCCGGTTATCTGAACGCCTTGCGCTGCGCTGCCTGAAATGAAAAAGACCGCCAGCGGCAAGCCGCGGCGGTCCTCGTTGGTCATTGCGGCAGGGCTGGCGATCAGCTCACATGCTTGCCCACAATGCCGGCCAGCTCGAACATGCTGATCTGCTCCTTGCCGAACACCGGCTTGAGCTTGGCGTCGGCGTTGATGGCGCGCTTGTCCTTGGCGTCCTGCAGGCCGTTGGCCTTGATGTAGTCCCAGAGCTTTTTGATCACGTCGGGGCGCGAGGTGGGTTCGCTGCCGATCACGGCGGCCAGGTCGGCGCTGGGCTTGAGCGTGGCGCTCACGGTGCGGGGCTTCTTCACCGCTGCGGTCTTGGTCGCTGTCTTGGCGGCGGTCTTCTTGGCTGCCGTGCCTGTCTTCTTGGCGGCAGCTGTCGTGGTTTTGGCCGCCGCTGCGCCGGCAGTCTTGCGTGCCGGGTACTTGCCTTCGCGCTGCTCGAACTCGAAGTTCACCTTGCCCGCAGCACCATCCCAGACCAGGAAGGCCTTGAAGTTGCGGCGCGTGCGGTTGGAGACGAACTTCTCCAGCAGATCGGTCTTGCCGGTCTGCAGCAGCTTGCTCATCTGCTCGCGTTCGATGGGCTGCTGCAGAATGATCTGACCGCTCTTGAAGTCGCAGCTGGGCGTGGTCTGGGCCAGCGTGGGCACGGCCTTGGAGCAGACATAGTTGGCGCCATGCTCGAAGACGGGCGAGCCGCACTTGGGACAGGGGCCCAGGCTTTGCTGGTGGGCAAAGTCCACGATCTCGCCCGTGTCCTCGGAGTCCTTGTCGTCGCCGAAGTCGAATTCCAGCTTGAAGTTGCTGTTTTCCTCGTCACGCACGATGGCGACCTCGGCCACGAACGGCCAGCCGGCCTTGGAGCGGAAGCCCTCCAGCGGGCCGATGCGGCGCTCGCGCAGCAGCTGCTCGGCCTCGGCCGTCTCGAAGGTGCGGCCGGCCGGCGACTTGGTGAACGAGAAGCCGCAGCCTTCGCTGGCACCATTGGCGCCCGTGCAGGCATAGCGGCGGTAGTTCTCCTTGACTACGCCGCCGCAGTTGGGGCAGGGCGTGGAGAGCGTCGCGTAGTCGCCGGGAATGGTGTCGCGGTCGTATTCCTTGGCCTTCTTGACCAGCTTCTCGGTCATGGCCTGGATCTGCTGCATGAAGGCTTCGCGCGAGAGCTGGCCTTTTTCCATCTGCGACAGCTTGAATTCCCATTCGCCGGTCAGGTCGGCGCGGCACAGCTCCTCGACTTCCAGGCCGCGCAGCAGCGTCATCAGCTGGAAGGCCTTGGCCGTGGGGATCAGCTCGCGGCCTTCGCGCAGCATGTACTTTTCCGTCAGCAGGCCTTCGATGATGGCCGCGCGCGTGGCTGGCGTGCCCAGGCCTTTTTCCTGCATGGCTTCACGCAGCTCGTCGTCGTCGATCTGCTTGCCGGCGCTTTCCATGGCGCCCAGCAGCGTGGCTTCGGAGTAGCGTGCCGGCGGCTTGGTCTTGAGGCCCTTGACATCGGCGTGGTGGGTGCGCGGCTGCTCGCCGGGCTGCACGGCCACCAGGGGCTGGCCCTTGTCGCCTTCCTTGGCGTCCTCCACCTCGTTGGCGGCTTCCTTGCCGTAGATGGCCAGCCAGCCCGGCTTGACCAGCACCTTGCCCTCGGTCTTGAAGCTGTGCTGTTCCACCTTGCTGATGCGTGTGGTGACCTGGTATTCGGCGCTGGGGAAGAACACGGCCATGAAGCGGCGCACGACCAGGTCGTACAGCTTCTGTTCGGCTTCCGACAGGCCCGAAGGGGCCTGCGTGGTCGGGATGATGGCAAAGTGATCCGACACCTTGCTGTTGTCGAAGACGCGCTTGGTGGGGCGGATGTAGTTGTCGTTGATGGCCTGCTGGGCAAAGGGCGCCAGATGTCGCATGCCGCTGGTGGCCAGCATGTCGAAGGTCTGGCGTGCCACGGGCAGATAGTCCTCGGGCAGGGCGCGCGAGTCGGTACGTGGGTAGGTCAGGGCCTTGTGGCGCTCGTACAGGCTTTGCGCCAGCGCCAGCGTGGTCTTGGCCGAGAAGCCGAACTTGCCGTTGGCCTCGCGCTGCAGGCTGGTCAGGTCGAACAGCAGGGGCGAAGCCTGGGTGGTGGGCTTGCTTTCCTCGGTCACCTGGGCCGGCTTGCCCTGCACGGCGGCGGCAATCGCTTCGGCATCGGCCTTGTTCCACAGGCGGTCGGCCTTGGCCTCGGCATCGTCCGATTTCTTCCACTGCGGGTTGAACCACTTGCCCAGGTACTGGCCGGCCTGGGCGTCGAAAGTGCCGTGCACTTCCCAGTAGTCGCGGCTGACGAATTTGCGGATCTTTTCCTCGCGCTCCACCACCAGGGACAGGGTGGGTGTCTGCACGCGGCCCACGGTGGTCAGGAAGAAGCCGCCGTCGCGCGAGTTGAAGGCCGTCATGGCGCGCGTGCCGTTGATGCCCACCAGCCAGTCGGCTTCGGAGCGGCTGCGCGCGGCGCTGGCCAGGCCCTGCATCTGGGCATCGCTGCGCAGATTGTTGAAGCCGTCGCGAATCGCCTGCGGCGTCATGGACTGCAGCCACAGGCGCTTGACGGGTTTGCCCAGGCCGCCCTTGGCGCCGCCCGCGTATTGCTCGATCAGGCGGAAGATCAGCTCACCCTCGCGGCCCGCGTCACAGGCGTTGATGAGTTCGGTCACATCCTTGCGCTTGGCCTGCTTGACCACGGCGTTCAGGCGGGTCTTGGTCTTGTCCACGGGCTTGAGGTCGAAGCGCGGGGGGATGACCGGCAGATTGGCAAAACTCCATTTGCCGCGCTTGACATCGAATTCTTCGGGCGCCTGAATCTCCACCAGGTGGCCGACCGCACTGGTCACCACATAGCTGTCGGATTCGAAGTAGTCATCGTGTTTTTCGAACTTGCCTGCCACCGGGGTCAGCGCACGGACGATGTCCTGTGCGACAGAAGGCTTCTCTGCAATCACCAGGGTTTTAGTCATTGTGTGTTCTCGTCGTCATTAACCACCTGAACCCGAATCGAAACTCAGGCTCATACAATTCGCTTCTCACGCGCGCGCATGCGCACATGTGTGCATATTCAAAGTATCAGAGAAAACATGCCCCGCACATCACTGGCCTCTTCAACGGGCCGACGCATCCAGACCCGGCGCTCCGGCGTTCATGGCAAAGGCGTTTTCGCCGCGCAGGATATTGCGGAAGGCGAAACCATTATTGAGTACGTGGGTGAAGTGATTGACTGGCAGGAGGCGCAGGACCGTCATCCGCATGATCCCAGCCAGCCCAATCACACTTTTTACTTTCAGGTCGACGATGAGCGGGTGATAGATGCCACGCACAAGGGCAATTCCTCGCGCTGGATCAACCACAGCTGCGCGCCCAACTGCTACACCGACGAGATCGACGGTCGCGTCTATATCGTGGCGCTGCGCAATATTGCAGCGGGCGAAGAACTGAACTACGACTATGGCCTGATGGTGGAGGAGCGCTATACGGCCAAGCTCAAGGCTGAATATGCCTGCTACTGCGGCGCTGCGAACTGCCGCGGCACCATGCTGGCGCCGAAAAGGGGCTGGAAACCGCCGATGCCTCACGGCACCCCCTGAGCGGCTTTGCCGCTTCCCCCTCTCTCGCTTCGCGGGAGGGGGACGACGCCATCGCCGCGAGGCGGCTCTTTCTCGGCGTCTCTGAGTTGGAGCATGCCTTGTTCAAGGCGTGCTAGCTGCATAGAAATTTTGGATAAAGAAAAATGACTCAGCCGATTCACTGGAATGCCGAAGCCTTGTGGGAAGCCATTGCACCGCAGTTGCCGGGCTTTACGGTCGAGGTGCTGCCGACCATCGACTCCTCAAATACCGAACTCATGCGCCGCGCACGCGACGGGCTGACGGATCCGGTGCTGTTGATTGCCGAGCAGCAAACCCAGGGCCGAGGCCGCCTGGGCCGCAACTGGGTCAGCGGCGTCGGTGATTCGCTGATGTTCTCGCTGGGCCTGCCGCTGGCACCGCGCGACTGGTCGGGGCTGTCGCTGGCAGTGGGCGTGAGCGTGGCCGAGAGCCTGCAGCCCCAGCTTCCCGCAGCGGGGGCCGCGCCCAAGATCGGCATCAAATGGCCCAACGATCTGTGGCTGGAGGGCGACCGCAAGCTGGCCGGCATTCTGATCGAGACCGCCAGCTTTGTCGGCGGCCAACAGCACGATATGACGGCTCCGCGCTATGTGGTGATCGGTATCGGCATCAATGTGCGTCCCCGTCCCGGTGACGGCATGCGCACGGCCCCGGCCTGCCTGCAGGAGCTTGATGCCGCACTGGATGCGCCTACGGCCCTGGCCTGCATATTGCCCAACCTGGTGGCCGAGGTGCAGAGCTTTGCCCGGCATGGCTTTGCCCCGCTGATGCAGCGCTTTGCCCAGCGCGACCTGCTGGCCGGACGCGAGGTGAATCTGAGCGACGGCACGAGCGGCATGGCTCAGGGTGTGGCTGCCGATGGCGGCTTTCTGGTGCGTACAGCGACCGGGCTGCAAGCCGTGACCAGTTCTGAAATCAGCGTGCGTCCGGCTGGCAGCCCGCTGCAGGCTTGAAATGAAGCACCTCCTGAGGCGCTTTGCGCCTTCCTCCTCTCTCTACGCGCTGCGCGCCAGGGGAGAAGGACGCAGCCCTCGCTGCGGGGCGGCGGGGCCGCCCAGGCCCTTGCTCGGCTGCCCGCGAGCGGCTGCAGCCCATGGATAACTGATGTGAGAAACCTATGCTGAGAATCGTTTTCCTGCTCTTGCTGCTGGGCAACGCGGGTTACTACATGTGGAGCCACGGCTATCTGGCCGGCATGGGGCTGGCGCCGGAGTTGCAGTCCGAGCCGCAGCGCCTTCAGGAGCAGATCAGGCCGGATGCCCTGGTGCTGCAGCAGCCCGAAGCGGCACAAGCTCCGGCTTTTGAACCGGCAAAGACTATGGAGCCCGAAGCGCCTGCGGTGGACGACAGCGCGCCGCCCGCCGCTCCCGAAAGCAAGTCGGATGGCAAGCCCGAAGCTGCAACCGTCGCGGCCAGGGAAACCAAGGACGCCAAGGACACAAAGGATGCCAAGACCGCCATCAAGGAGCCCGAGGCCTGCTATCAGGCCAACGGCATCGAAGAGGGACAGGCCGACAGCATTCGCCGTGCGCTGGCGGGCAAGTCCAAGAGCGATTGGGAGCTGGTGGCCAGCCATCAGGGCGGGCGCTGGATGGTCTATATGGGCAAGTTCCCGGACGCCGAATTCATGGACCGCAAGCGCGGCGAGTTGCGCCTGATGAATATCGACTTCGACCGCGCCGGCGGCAGCTTCGAGCCCGGTCTGTCGCTGGGGCGTTTTTCGACGGAAGAAGCCGCCCAGCGCCAGCTGGCGACTTTCGCGCGCCAGGGCGTGCGCACCGCGCGAGTGGTGCAGGAGCGCCCCGATGTGACGACCTATGCGCTGCGTCTGCCCAAGGCCACGCCGACCTTGCGCAACGAAGTGGCGGCGCTGGCTGGCAAGAATCTGGTGCCCAAGGCCTTGCAGGCCTGTGCCAAGTAATTTTCGTAGCTGCTATCGCAAAAAAGGCCTGCATTTGCAGGCCTTTTGTATTGGAAAACCAGTTGCGACAAGCGCAACCAGCTCCTGTTTTTAGTCCAGATGAATATTGGCGACGGCGGCCAGCTTCTTCATCTTGGCCACTTCGCTGGCGATCTGCTTGGTGAAGTCGGCGCTCGATGTGCCCGAGGGGTACAGGCCTTGAGCAGCCATGCGCTGCTTGACGGCGGGGTCCTTGAGTGCGGCAATGATGGCTTTTTGCACACGTTCCACTTGTGCGGCGGGCGTGTTCTTGGGGGCCACCAGGCCGAACCAGGAAGGCTCGTTCAGGTCGGGGTGACCGGCCTGCGCATAGGTCTGCACATCGGGCAGCACGTCCAGACGTTCATGCCAGGACACGGCCAGGGCGCGCACCTTGCCCGACTTGATATGGGGCAGGGACGAGTTCACCTGATCGAAGTACACGGGAACCTGGTTGCCCAGCACGTCGTTGATGGCAGGAGCCGAGCCACGGTAGGGGATGTGGTGCATTTCGGTGCCCGTGCTCTTGAGGAACTGGGCGCCCCACATATGGCCGATGGTGCCGTTGCCGGGGGTGGCATAGGACACCTTGCCGGGGTTGGCCTTGAGGTAGGCCACAAACTCGGCAAAAGTCTTCACGGGAATCAGCTTGGGGTTGATCACCAGCACGCCGGGGGCCTTGACGATCTCGGTCACGCCCACGAAGTCGTTGATCGCGTCGTAAGGCAGCTTCTTGAACACGGCGGGGTTCACACCATGGGTGGACAGGGTGGCAATACCGAACGTCACGCCATCGGTGGCGCGAGCCACTTCTGCCATGCCGATGGAGCCGCCGGCGCCGGCCTTGTTTTCAATCACCACGGCCTGGCCGCCCAGCAGCTTGATCAGCACGTCCTGCATATTGCGGGGCACCATGTCGGTGGGGCCGCCAGCGGGGAAGGGCACGACGATGCGCAGAGGACGCGATGTGTCCTGCGCCATGCTCATGCCGGAGAAAGAAGAAGCGGCTGCGGCAGCAGCGGCGGTGTAGATGAATTGACGTCGTTGCATCAAAAAGCTCCCAGGATCCAGTGATTCCAAATTGCTGTCTTGCGGAGCGCAAATAGCGACTCTTCAGACAACCCATGATCGAATTGATTCTAGGGTAAGCGAGAACTTGCCAAATACGCAGTTTCCGATATTCGTATCGGGGCAAACGGGCGCAAAGCCAAGCCTGGCGCGGCTTCTCAGTCTTGACTGGCACCGAATTGGTGCATTTCTAGGTTGCGCTTCACTGCTGTCCAGGCATGGCCTTGAAGCGCACGGTAAACAGCGCCCCCGGCGGGGTATGGCCGGGCCTGGCATCCTGCAGCAGCACTTGCGCGCCGTGCTGACGGGCGATTTCCATGACGATGGGCAGGCCCAGACCGGAGCCGTCGGCTTCGGAGCCCAGCGCCCGGTAAAAGGGCTGGAAGATCAGTTCGCGCTCGCCCAGCGGCACGCCGGGGCCTGAATCCTCGACCTGCAGCAGCAGAATCTGGCCGAAATGATCGGCCTGCACGCGCACGGTGACCACGCCTGGCTGTTCGCTGGTCGATGGCGTGTAGTTGATGGCGTTGTCCACCAGATTGCGCACCAGCTCGGCCAGCAGCGTGGCATTGCCGTTGAGCCAGACACCGGGCGTGCTGGCGCTGGCACCCTCGTAGCCCAGGTCTATGTGCTTGTCCATGGCGCGCGGCAGGCAGTCCTGCACCACGTCGGTGACGATGCGCACGAGGTTGCAGCCCTGCATGGCGGGCACGGCGCTCTCGGCCCGTGCCAGTGCCAGCAGCTGGTTGACAGTATGGGTGGCACGCATGCTTGAGCGGCCGATCTGCGCCAGCGAGCGCTTCAGGTCTTCGGTATTCGTGCCCTCGCGCTGGGCCAGGTCGGCCTGCATGCGCAGGCCCGCCAGCGGGGTCTTGAGCTGGTGGGCCGCGTCGGCCAGAAAACGTTTTTGCGTGGCGATGGAGTCATGCAGGCGCTGCAGCAGATCGTTGACCGAATCGACCAGCGGCACCACCTCCAGGGGCACATCCTTGTGATTGATGGGCGAGAGATCCTCGGGCTTGCGCGCGCGGATGCGCTCCTCCAGCCGGTGCAGCGGCTTGATGCCGCGCGCCAGCGCCAGCCAGACCAGCAGGGCGGCCAGCGGCAGGATGACGAACTGCGGCAGCATCACGCCCTTGATGATTTCCGTGGCCAGCACGCTGCGCTTTTCGCGTGTTTCCGCGACCTGCACCAGGGCGTTGGGCTCGCCGGGCAGCGGCATGCGCACCCAGATATAGGCCACGCGCAGGTCAATGCCCTTGTATTCCTCATCGCGCAGCAGCACCGAGCCGGTGGGCGTGTCCTCGTCGACGGAGGGCGGGCGCGGCAGGTCGCGCTCGCCGGCCAGATATTCGCCCCTGGTGCCGCTGACCTGGAAGAACACCGTGTCCGATTCATCGGCGCGCAGGATCTCGCTGGCCGACTGAGGCAGATTGAACTGCACCTTGCCGCGCTGCACGATGACCAGCTGAGCCAGGGCCTGGGCGTTGTACTCCAGCGCGCGATCGAAGGGCTTGTTGGCCAGACCCTGGGCCACCAGCCAGGTCAGCGCCAGGCTCACGGGCCAGAGCAGCAGCAGCGGCGTGAGCATCCAGTCGAGGATCTCGCCAAAGAGGGATCGCTGCTCACGCTGAAAAATTTTCATGCTTGTAAAACTGGCGTATTCCAACTCAGGGATGGCCAGCAAGGGCCGCCCCGCAGCAAAGGCCATCGTCCCCCTCAGGGGGAGGCGGCGGGGGCCGCCTAGGCAAAGCCGCTCAGGGGGGGGCTATCTTTTCCAGGCAGTAACCGAGGCCACGCACGGTGGCGATGCGGATCGGGCCTTTCTCGATTTTCTTGCGCAGGCGGTGGATATAGACCTCGATGGCGTTGTTGCTCACCTCTTCGCCCCATTCGCACAGGCGCTCCACCAGTTGGTCCTTGCTGACCAGGCGGCCCGCGCGCTGCAGCAGCACCTCCAGCAGGCCCAGCTCGCGCGCCGACAGCTCCACCATCTTGCCGTCTATGGTGGCGACCCGGCCGGTCTGGTCATAGACCAGCGGGCCATGCTTGATGGTGGAGCTGGCGCCACCCATGCCGCGACGCGTGAGGGCGCGCACGCGCGCTTCCAGCTCGGACAGCGCAAACGGCTTGGCCATGTAGTCGTCGGCACCATAGTCCAGGCCCTGTACGCGCTCTTCGATCGAATCGGCGGCCGTGAGAATCAGCACCGGCAGCGCATCGCCGCGCCCGCGCAGGCGCTTGAGCACTTCCAGGCCGTGCACCTTTGGCAGGCCCAGATCGAGAATCAGCAAATCGAATTCGCTGCTGGTCAGCAAGGCCGTATCGGCCTCGCTGCCGTTGGCCACATGGCTGACGACGGCGCCCGAGCTGCGCAGCGTGCGCAGCAGGCCATCCGCCAGCACCTGGTCGTCTTCGGCAATCAGTATGCGCATGTGTGTCTCCTGCTTGTTATGTGTGCCTGTTTGCACTTTTGCTGCCATTGTAGGGATGGCTCATGGCCGTTCGGGGCAATTCTCGACAGCCGCTCATAGGCGTCAAGAAGGCGTCAATACAGAATCTCAGTAGCCTTCGGCATAGGCCTCCAGGCCCAGCGCGACCACGGTGGCCACATCCGCGCCCACGGCTTCGCGAAATTCGGCCTCGGCCTGGCTTACGGCGTCGTGAAAAGCCTGCAGCCAGGCCAGACCCGCATCGGTGAAGCGCACGCGCCTGGCGCGCGCATCATGCGGGTCGGCCTCGCGCGTGACCAGGCCCCAGGCTTCGCACTGCGCCACCAGATCGGCCATGGCCTGCTTGGTCATGCCGGCCTTGTCGGCCAGATCGGTGAGCCGGTCGCCAGCCAGCGACAGATGGCGCGTGATGTGGATATGGGCCGCTCCTACCTTGTCGCGCGCCGCCAGATTGGATAGCGCCAGCGGCACCTCCACTGCACGCGCCATGAGCTGCAGCACGCGCGCATCGAAGCGGCGCATGGCATGGCCCAGCAAACGACCCAGATGGGTCTGGCGCCAGGCATCGGCGGGCGGGGTGACGGGGGCGATTTCTGACATGGATAAATAGTAAGGCAAACTGACTAAATATTTAAATAAATCTGCAGTATCCGCATCTAAACTACTGTTCAAGCATCCAGCCTGAATGCAAAAACAGGACTGGCCACAGACAGTCATTCACCTACTTCGGAGCCTGATATGAACGCCATCGCCAAGACCAACGACGCCAACAGCGAAAAAGCCAAAGCCCTGGCTGCAGCCCTGGCCCAGATCGAAAAGCAGTTCGGCAAGGGCACCATCATGAAGCTCGGTGAAGGTGAGGCCATCGAAGACATTCAGGTCGTTTCCACCGGCTCCCTGGGTCTGGACATCGCGCTGGGCGTAGGTGGTCTGCCCCGTGGCCGCGTGATCGAAATCTACGGTCCCGAATCCTCGGGCAAGACCACGCTGACGCTGCAGGTCATTGCCGAGATGCAAAAGCAGGGCGGCACCTGCGCCTTTATCGATGCCGAACATGCGCTGGACACCAGCTACGCCCAGAAGCTGGGCGTGAACCTCAGCGACGTGCTGATCAGCCAGCCCGACACCGGTGAGCAGGCTCTGGAAATCTGCGACAGTCTGGTGCGTTCGGGTGCCGTTGACCTGATCGTCATCGACTCGGTGGCCGCATTGACGCCCAAGGCCGAAATCGAAGGCGAGATGGGCGATGCCCTGCCCGGCCTGCAGGCCCGTCTGATGAGCCAGGCCCTGCGCAAGCTGACGGCCACCATCAAGAAGACCAACTGCATGGTCATCTTCATCAACCAGATCCGCATGAAGATCGGCGTGATGTTCGGCTCGCCCGAGACCACCACCGGCGGCAATGCGCTGAAGTTCTATGCCTCCGTGCGTCTGGATATCCGCCGCACCGGCACCATTAAGAAGGGCGACGAGGCCATCGGCAACGAAACCAAGGTCAAGGTCGTGAAGAACAAGGTCTCGCCCCCCTTCAAGACGGCAGAGTTCGACATTCTGTTTGGCGAAGGCATCAGCCGCGAAGGCGAGATCCTGGACATGGGCGTGAATGCCAAGATTCTGGAAAAGAGCGGTGCCTGGTATGCCTACAACGGCGAAAAAATCGGTCAGGGCCGCGACAACTCGCGTGAGTTCCTGCGCGAGAACCCCGCGCTGGCCATTGAGATCGAAAACAAGGTCCGCGAAAGCCTGGGCATCAAGCTGCTGCCCGTGGACGGTGCTGCGGCTGCCGAAGCCAAGCCTGCCAAGGGCGGCAAGGGCAAGGTGGACAAGGACGGCGTGATTGAAGGTTGATTCAGTCACCCTGAGGCGCCATGCGCCTTTCGCGAAAGGGGACGACATCCTCGCTGCGGGCGCGGCCTCTGCTTGATGTCCCTGGCTTGGTGAGCGCCAGTGTTTGAGTGCGGGCCTCATTGCTCAAAAGGTTTGCCATCTTTGCGCAGGTTCGTCCTGCGCCTTTTTGTTTCTGGAGATGCGTCGTGAGCTTTGCCAAACTTTCACTCAAGGGCCGCGCCCTCAAGCTGCTGGCGCAGCGCGAGCATTCGCGGCTGGAGCTGCAGCGCAAGCTGGCCGCCCATGTGGAGGAGGGCGACGATCTGAATGCCGTGCTCGACGAGCTGGAGCAGCGGGGCTTCATCAGCGTGGAGCGCGTGGTCGAGTCTGTCCTGCGCAGCAAGGCCGGCCGTTATGGCGCAGCGCGTCTGGTGCATGATCTGCGCAGCAAGGGGCTTGATGACGAGACCGTGCGCCAGGCGGGCGAGCAGCTGCGCGGCAGCGAGCTGCAGCGTGCGCGCGAGCTGTGGTGCAAGCGTTTTGGCAGCGTGCCCGTCGACGTCAAGGAAAAGGCCAGGCAGCTGCGCTTTCTGGCTTCGCGCGGCTTTTCGTCCAGCGTGGCTTCACGCGTGCTGCGCGATGCCCCATACTCCCCTGCACCCGACAGCGAGGACGAGGACTGAGGCGGCCACCCGGTCCCCGCCCGCTTGCGGCGGGAACAGCTTTTCACACCGGAGGGACCCACGTGCTGACTGCTTCGCAACCCCCTGATTCCCCATCCGCCTTGCGCGTGGGCCTGAGTGCCGGCAAATCGCTGCTGGGCGGCCTGATGCTGGGTGCCTTGCTGGCCCTGGTGCTGGGCTGCGGCGCGGCCGTGTTCTATTTTTCCCGCCTGATGGCCGATCCTGGCCAGGGCATTCATGCCTCGGCCCATACCGGCATCTACGGCGCCGTGATCAGCCTGCTGATGTCGCCGCCGCTGCTGGTCGCCGTGGTGCTGATCTTCATCATCCCCGCCTACCTCATGGTCGGTCTGCAACTGGGCCGCGCCCGTGCGGCAGGCAAGCTGGTGGCGCGCTACGGTCAGGGCCTGGCCGAGCGCCTGGCTGCCATGCTGGCACAGCGCATCGAGGCCCTGCCCAGCGCTCACAAGGCCATGCACAAGGCGGCCGACCTGCTCACAGTGGGCGCGGCGATGGAGCATCTGCAGCCCTGGGTGGGCAACGGGCGTGCCGTGCAGTTCGTGGTGCGCAGCGTGCTCAATCGCCTGCCGCTGGCCGACCTGCTCGAGGAATGGGGGCGCACGCGTGCCCAGTGGGGCAGCGAAGGCGGCAAGGACGATCCGGCGCTGCGTGCTTTTCTGGGCGCTCGCATCGAGGAGATGCTGCAGGGCCTGACCGAGCCGCCCTGGACGCTGTTGTGGATTTTGCTGGCCGGCCATGCCGCCGTGCTCGGCCTGGGCATCTGGCTGACCGCCTGAGCGCCCGGCCGACCTGGCGCCGGCTCAATGTCGGTGGCTGCGCGTAGCCCACCAGCAGACCAGCGAACCCAGCGTGACCAGTGCCACGCCTTGCCAGAAGCTCCAGCCCGGCAGCACCTGCAGCAGTGCGCTGGCCATCAGCGCCGAGAGCACGGGTGTGAAATAGGACGCCGCAGCCAGCAGGGCCAGCTTGCCATGCTGGATGCCGTGCTCCCAGCAGCTATAGCCCAGTGCCGTGAGCGCCCCGACCAGCAAGACCTGGCCGGCGGTGAGCCAGCTCCAGAGCATGGGCTGTGACTCGCCCAGCATCAGCCACTTGAGCCACAGCGCGATGGCAGTCCAGGTCACGAACAGACCCACGGCGTTGAAGCCGGCGCCATAGCGGCGCGCCAGCAGCGAGTAGGCCGGCCAGAGCAGGGCGGCCGCAAAGCCCATGCCATAGGCCAGCGGGTTGCCCAGCACATGGCTCCACATGACCGGCAGGCTGAAGCTGTCGCCGCCCAGCACGCGCGCCAGACCCCACAGGCAGATCAGCACGCCTGGCCAAAGCCACCAGCGAGCCGCCTGCTGGCCGCACAGCACGGCCAGCACGATGGTGAGGCTGGGCCAGAGATAGTTGATGAGCCCGATTTCCATGGCCTGGCTGCGGTCGTGGGCCAGGCCCACGGCCACGGACAGGCAGATCTCATAGACCACAAACAGCAGGCCGCAGCCCCAGAGGTAGGCAGGGTGCATGCTGCGCCAGCGTGCCAGCTCGCGCCAGCCTTTGCGCCCGCGTGCTGCGGCAATGCAGATGGCGGCCATGGTGTAGAGGCAGGCCGCGCCGCCGACGGCGCCCAGCGGCTCGGCCACGGCGCGCATCAGACCCACGGTGCAGCTCCAGCAGAGTACGGCGATCAGGCCGATGGCCGTGGCCTTTTGCGCGGCGGCTGCGTTCATGCGCAGCCGTTTCTGCTCCTGAAGTAGGAGCAATTCACGTTAGTCCTATCTGAAAAATTCACAATAACTGCCATGTAAACCTTGTAGATGCTGCGCAGGCTGCTGCGAAATTGATGAGTGCAGATATGAAAAAAGCCGCAGACCTGCGGCTTTGGAGGGTAAGGGCGAGGGCTGCGCTATGCGCGGCCCGGCACTCTGCCGTTGACGGTCATGCCGTGCATATTGTCATCGCTGTCGTGGAACTGCTTGCGCATATTGCATCTGGCCTGCGGCCTATGGGTCATGGATGCTGTTTGGCGACCCCGGCGCTGTCGCGCTTCACGAACAGCAGCACCAGAATGGCGGCACAGAACTCCACGGCAGCGATGATGAGCAGGCCTGGCGCATACGAGCCGCTGCTGGATTTGAGCAGACCCAGCAACTGCGGCGAGAAGTAGCCGGCCAGATTGGCTGCAGAGTTGATGACCGCCAGGCCCACGACCAGGGCAGTGGCCGAGAGGAAGCGGTTGGGAATCTGCCAGTACACGGGGATGGAGCCCATGGTGCCCAGCGATGACAGAGCCAGAGACGCGACGACGCCGGTCACATTGCCCTGCTGCAGGAACAAGGCCGTCAGCACCAGCCCGACAGCGCCCATGGCAGCGGCAATCGCCGTGTGCCAGCGCACTTCCTTTTTGCGATCGGACAGCCAGCCGTTGCCCACCATGCCTATCCAGCCACAGGCGTAGATCAGGGACATGACCCAGCCCAAGGTCTTGAGGTCGGTGATGCCCACGGATTTGACGATGCTGGGTCCGTAGAACACCAGCGTGGAGTTGCCGGCCACGATGCAGAAGAAGATCAGGATCAGCATCAGCACGCGAGGGTTGCGCATGGAGGCCCAGAAGCTGTGCTCGCGTTGGCCCAAAGAGGCTTCCTCGGCCTTGAGCTCTTCGGCTACATGCTGTTTTTCACGGGCGCTGAGCCAGGGGGCCTTGGCCGGTGTGTCGCTGAGCAGAAAGTAGGCAGCAATGCCCGCGAGAACGGACGGAATGCCTTCGATGATGAACAGCCATTGCCAGCCCGCATGATTGGCCACGCCATGGAAGGTTTCCATCAGATAGGCGGCAATCGGGCTGCCCAGCATCAGCGACAGGGCCGACGCCGAGACAAAGAACGCCAGGGCCTTGCCGCGGCGGTGCGCCGGCAACCAGTAGGTCAGATAGAGAATCACGCCGGGCTGCAGGCCGGCTTCGAAAGCACCCATCAAGAAGCGCAGCACATAGAACTGCAAAGGCGTCTGCACCCAGGCCATGAGGATGCCGGTCACGCCCCAGCCTATGGTGATGCGCATGATGGTCTTCTTGGCCCCGAACTTGTGCAACAGCAGATTGCTGGGGACTTCAAAGAAGAAATAGCCGATGAAGAAGATGCCGGCCCCTGCGCCATAGACGGCGTCGGACCATTGCAGGTCGCTCATCATGGTCAGCTTGGCAAAGCCGACGTTGACACGGTCTACCCAGGCCAGAAACCAGATCAGGGTGAGAAACGGAATCAGCCGCCAGATGATGCGGCCAAAGGTGATGTCGCGCTCCTGCACGGTGCTGACATCGCTGCGCGCCGCCGAGACGGGGATGGAAGACATGGTTTCCTCGCTTTCGTACAACAGTGGGACTGAGAACGGCTACGAGAGCAGGGGTAGCAGCTCCGCGCATCCACTGCTGCCTGCGCGGATGCCGTCGCGCCGGGGGTCAGGCGCGGCCGGCATCACAAGGCCGGGAAAGGCTCTGCCAGGTACAGCTCAGATGGGGCGACTATAGAAGTGGCTTGCGCAAAGCACAGCCGGTGCTTTTCCGTCTGGACAAAGCAAGAAATTTAAATTTCAAAAAATAAAATATGAAAAATTAATTTCTTTTTTTTCGATTTTTGCCAGGACATGGAAAGCAAAAAACGGCCACCAGGGCCGTTTTTTTCGGGAGCAGGGCAGGGCTTACAGGTCGAGCATGATCTGCAGGTTTTGCACGGCAGCGCCGCTGGCACCCTTGCCCAGATTGTCCAGGCGGGCAATCAGCACGGCCTGGCGGTATTGTTCGTTGGCAAATACGCGCAGCTCCAGCTTGTTGGTATTGGCCAGAGTGTCGGCGGCCAGCTTGTTGTCATCAGTAGGCGGCAACACGCTGACCCAGTTGGCAGGCGTATTGGTCCTGGCGTAGTGGCTGGCCAGTGCGTCATGCAGGTCGGCGGCCTTGGGTGCGCCGGGCAGCAGGTCCAGGTGCAGCGGCAACTGCACCAGCATGCCCTGGGCAAAGTTGCTTACGGCGGGGATGAACACGGGGCGGCGGGTCATGCCCGTGTAGTGCAGGATTTCGGGAATGTGCTTGTGCGACAGGCCCAGCGCGTAGGCCTCGTAAGGTGCGGCATCGCCGCCTTCATAGGCTTCGATCATGGTGCGGCCGCCGCCGGTGTAGCCGGACACGGAGGGCAGGCTCACGGGGTAGTCGGCGGGAATCAGGCCGGCAGCCACCAGCGGTGCCAGCAGGGCGATGGCGCCCGTGGCGTAGCAGCCGGGGTTGGAGACGCGGGTGGCGCTCTTCACGGCGTCGAGCTGGCCGGCGCGCAGTTCGGGGAAGCCGTAGACCCAGCCTGCGGCCGTGCGGTGGGCAGTGGAGGCGTCGATGATCTTGATGGCGCGGCCTGTCTCTGCGGTGATGGAGTCCACCATGGCTGCGGTTTCACGGGCGGCATCGTCATGCAGGCAGAGGATGACCAGATCCACACCGGCAATCAGAGCGCGCTTGGCGGCCGGGTCCTTGCGCAGTGCGGGGTCGATGCTGACCAGTTCCACACCTGCAAAATCGACCAGACGATCACGGATCTGCAGACCCGTGGTTCCTGCTTCTCCGTCAATAAAGACTTTTGCCATTGCATTTTCTCCTGCACCGGCGCGCGCATTTCTTGGTTTATATGCCGCTGCCTGCGGCACCATTGCCGCTTTCCGAACGGTGATTGTCCTTGAATCTCGTCAGGGATGTGCACTGCCTGTCTTTTGGGCAAGTCTCGCGCGAATGGCCCAGTAGACGCTGCAGCTATTCGCAGTTGTCAGCACATTGCCAGCCGCTGCCCCAATGTCCTTGACTCGTATATAAGACATAAGAAAGTTGCGGGAAGAAAAGATATCGTGTAGGAATAATTTCCCTAAAGAATTCAAGGCATTGCAGCTGTTTCCGGAACACGACAAAGTTGCGCGAAATTGTGGATTTTGCGCATGTTCAGGTGTCGTTTTGCGCGGTGCAGCATGGTACATTCCTGCTCGCCATGTCATATGAACCCGATGGCCAGGCTCCCCCGAGTCGGTGGCAAGCGGGTATTTCCCCTCAGTTCAGAGAGACAAAGTCATGAAGATTCATGAATACCAAGGCAAGGAAATCTTGCGCCAATTTGGTGTGCCCGTTCCCCGTGGCATTCCTGCGTTTACCGTGCAAGAGGCTGTTGAAGCAGCCCAGAAGCTGGGTGGACCCGTGTGGGTGGTGAAGGCCCAGATTCACGCTGGCGGCCGCGGCAAGGGCGGCGGCGTGAAGGTTGCCAAGTCCATCGAGGACGTGCAAAAGCTGTCCGAGCAGATTCTGGGCATGCAGCTGGTGACTCACCAGACCGGCCCCGAAGGTCAGAAGGTTCGCCGCCTGTACATCGAAGACGGCGCCGACATCAAGAACGAACTGTATGTGTCGCTGGTGACCGACCGCGCCACACAGAAGGTTGCCCTGATCGCTTCCAGCGAAGGCGGCATGGACATCGAGGAAGTGGCCCACTCCACTCCCGAAAAGATCATCACCGAGATGATCGACCCCCTGACCGGCATCACCGAAGCGCAATCGCGCAAGGTGGCAGCTGCCATCGGTCTGGAAGGCAAGTCCGTGGACCAGGCCGTGGATCTGTTCGCCAAGATCTACAAGTGCTACATGGACACCGACGCGTCGCTGGTGGAAATCAACCCCCTGAACTGCGACTCCAAGGGCGACCTGATGGCCCTGGATGCCAAGTTCAACTTTGACCCCAACGCTCTGTTCCGTCACCCCGAAATCGTGGCTTTCCGCGATCTGGACGAAGAAGACGCTGCCGAAATCGAAGCATCCAAGTTCGATCTGGCCTACATCTCCCTGGACGGCAACATCGGCTGCCTGGTGAACGGCGCCGGTCTGGCCATGGCCACCATGGACACCATCAAGCTGTTCGGCGGCGAACCAGCCAACTTCCTGGACGTGGGCGGCGGCGCTACGGCCGAGAAGGTGACCGAAGCCTTCAAGATCATGCTCAAGAACCCCGAAGTCAAGGGCATTCTGGTCAATATCTTCGGCGGCATCATGAAGTGCGACACCATCGCCACCGGCGTGGTCACTGCTTGCAAGGCCGTGAACCTGTCCGTGCCTCTGGTCGTGCGCATGAAGGGCACCAACGAAGAACTGGGCAAGCAAATCCTCAAGGATTCCGGCCTGCCCATCATCGCTGCCGACACCATGGCTGAAGCAGCGACCAAGATCGTTGCTGCCGTTAAGTAATACGCCCCGGAGATAGAAACATGTCGATCTTTATCAACAAAGACACCAAGGTCATCACCCAGGGCATTACTGGCAAGACCGGCCAGTTCCACACTGAAAAGTGCCAGGAATACGCGAACGGCAAGAACTGCTTCGTGGCAGGCGTGAACCCCAAGAAGGCTGGCGAAAAGATTTTCGACATCCCAATCTTTGGTTCCGTCAAGGACGCTGCCAAGGAAACCGGCGCTACCGTGTCCGTGATCTACGTGCCTCCCGCAGGTGCTGCTGCTGCCATCTGGGAAGCTGTTGAAGCCGACCTGGACCTGGCCATCTGCATCACCGAAGGCATCCCCGTGCGCGACATGCTGGAAGTGCGCAACAAGATGAAGGCCAAGGAAGCTGCCGGCGGCAAGAAGACTCTGCTGCTGGGCCCCAACTGCCCTGGTCTGATCACGCCTGACGAAATCAAGATCGGCATCATGCCCGGTCACATCCACAAGAAGGGCCGCGTGGGCGTGGTGTCCCGTTCCGGCACGCTGACTTACGAAGCCGTGGCTCAGCTGACCGAACTGGGCATTGGCCAGTCCTCCGCCGTCGGTATCGGTGGCGACCCCATCAACGGTCTGAAGCACATCGACGTGATGCGCGCTTTCAACGACGATCCCGACACCGATGCCGTGATCATGATCGGTGAAATCGGCGGTCCCGACGAAGCCGAAGCTGCCCAGTGGTGCAAGGCCAACATGAAGAAGCCTATCGTGGGCTTCATCGCTGGCGTGACTGCCCCTCCCGGCAAGCGCATGGGCCACGCAGGTGCCCTGATCTCCGGCGGTGCCGACACTGCTGATGCCAAGCTGGCCATCATGGAAGAGTGCGGCTTCACCATCACCCGCAACCCTTCCGAAATGGGTCGCCTGCTGCAAGGCCTGCTGAAGAAGTAAGCTCGTGCAAAAGTTCGTGATACAGCGTTGAATTTACGCAGTATTACGAACTGGCAAGATGGGCTTCGCGCCCTACACTGCCTCCACTCTTAAAAGAAAGCGCCGCGCAATGCGGCGCTTTCATATTCAAAACAGTGGAGTCACAAATGGAATTTCTCAATAGCGCCGATTTCTGGATCGGCCTGGTGAAGATCATCTGGATCAACATCATTCTCTCCGGCGACAACGCCGTGGTCATCGCACTGGCCGCGCGCTCTCTTCCCCCTGAACAGCAAAAGAAAGCCATCATGTTTGGCTCCGGCGCCGCCGTGGTGCTGCGTATCGTGCTGACCGTGGTGGCTGCCAAGCTGCTGGAACTCTCCTTCCTGCAGGTTGTGGGCGGCTGCCTGCTGCTGTGGATCGGCTATCAGCTGCTGACCGGCGACGAAGACGGCGAGGGCGAATCCAAGGGCCATGGCTCCATGATGACCGCCATCCGCACCATCCTGATTGCCGACCTGGTGATGAGCCTGGACAACGTGATTGCCGTGGCCGCTACCGCCCAGGGCAATATGGTGCTGCTGATCCTGGGTCTGGCCATCTCCATTCCCCTGGTGATCTTCGGCTCCACGCTGATGATCAAGCTCATGGAACGCTTCCCCGTCATCGTCACGCTGGGCGCGGCGCTGATCGGCTGGGTGGGCGGCGAGACCATCGTCAACGACAACCTGCTGCATGGCTACACCATGGCTCACCCCTGGCTGCACTATGCTGCCGCTGGGGTCGGTGCCGTGCTGGTGGTCGGACTGGGCAAGTTCATGCAGGCACGCTCTGCAAAGAAGGAAGTCGCTGCGGCCTGATCGCCCCGGAAGTCTCTCCCCAAAGAACGCACTGTGGATTCACAGTGCGTTTTTTTATGGCCGCAGTGCGGAGACAAACTGTGTGAACATCTGGCGGACACCAACCTTCGTGTAACCCCAGGCTTGTTAGCCTTGTCGCCATGCAGATATCGGAACTTGCCAGCCTGTCGGGTGTGTCCGTACACGCCATTCGCCACTATGAGAGTCTGGGCCTGATTGCCGCCAGTCGGCGTCCTTCCGGCTACCGCGAGTTCGATGACAGCGTGATCCGCGAGCTGCGATTCATCGCCATGTCGCGGCAATGTGGCTTCTCTCTTGCGCAGATTGCCGAGGTATTGCCGGCTTACCGCTGCAAGTCCCTGACGGCCAGCCAGATCGTCTGCAGGCTTGAGGAGCGCATTGCCGAGATCGATGCCGAAATCGCCAAGCGCAACGCTCTGCGTCAGCACCTGGTTTCCCATGTGGAATGGTTTCGTCTGCGCGAGCAGCGACCAGCCTCGAAACCGGGATTTCCTCGCGTCTCTGCGCGAGGCGGCAATGATGCCGGTCCATCCGGCAGGAGGGGGTGCAAGTCATGACACCGCAGAACGAACACTTTGCCCGAGACATCAGGGCGCTGGTGCTGTCCATGCCAGTGGCGCAGATGCTGCAACTGCGCTTTGAACGCATAGAGCCCGGCGAGGTCGATCTCTGCCTGCCCTACCAGGAAAGTCTGAGTTTCAGGCCCGGCCAGTTGCAGGCAACGCCGGTCTTTGCCATCGCAGACTTTGCCGCCGTATCGGCGGCAGGGACGCTGCTGCCGCCGGGCTGGCTCAATGCCACGATCGACTGCAGCATCAAATACCTGGCTCCTGCCGATGGCGAGACATTGCTGGCACGTGGCCGCGTCATCCAGGCCAGCAAGCTGCTGACGGTGGCCAGTGCGGATGTGTTTTCTCGCAAGGCGGGCCGGGAGCTGCTGTGCGCCACCATGCTGGCCACGGCGCGGAACCTGGCGCCTGCACAGTAGGGGGCCTTGTGGGGTGCTGTAGCGCCTGAACGCTGGATGCTATCGAGATTGATTTTTCTCGATAGCGGGCCTGTAACCGGCCGAGTCAGCGCCTTCAAGGCAAACTACAGCCCATCATGAAGACCCAGTACTACACCGCTTCCAGCCTGGACGGCTTTCTTGCCACCGAAGACGACTCTCTGGACTGGCTGTTTCCGTTGGGCAGCCTGACGCAGTCCAGCTATCCGGGCTTTATTGCGCAGGTCGGTGCGCTGGCCATGGGCTCGTCCACCTATGAGTGGATGGTCCGCAACGCCGATGCGGTGAAGAAGGAGAGCGGCGCGGCCTGGCCTTATGCACAGCCTGCCTGGGTTTTCTCCAGCCGTCAGCTGCCGTTGATAGAGGGAGCCGATGTACGCTTTGTCAGCGGCGATGTGCGGCCCGTGCTGGCAAGCATGAGGGCTGCAGCCGGCGACAAGAACATCTGGATCGTGGGTGGCGGAGATCTGGCGGGACAGTTCCATGACGCGGGCCTGCTCGATGAAGTCATCGTGCAGATTGGCTCGGCCACTCTGGGTCGTGGCAAGCCTTTGTTGCCGCGCCGCTTGCTGAGTCCCGTGCTGCAGCTGCAGTCCGTGCAGCAGATGGGCCCGGGAATGGCCGAGCTGCGCTACACCGTGTGCAAGACGCAGTCGCCCGCGAATTAACGGCTGCTTCTGGCAGGCCAGAGCACCGAAGCAATTGCCACCACCATCAGGCAGACAGCAGTCCAGTCCTGCCAATGCAGGACCTCGCCCAGCCACCAGGCGCCCACGAACACGCCCAGCACCGGAATCATCATCACGCTCAGCGTGGAGGCCACGGGCGGCAGGCTGCGGGCCAGATAGAACCATACGGCCTGGGCGAAGCCCAGCACCAGCACACCATTGAAAGCGATGGCAGCCAGAGCGCTCTGGTCGGGCATATGCCATTGTTGGCGCTCGAAAACAAAGGCCAGCACGGTCAGCACCACGGTGGTGATGGCCACCATCCACAGCGACAGCGTCATCAGCGGCACCGGTGCCTCGGTGCGGCGCAGCAGCTGCGTGCCCCAGGCCCAGCCGGCGGCGGCGATCAGCATCAGCATCACGCCCAGGGGCTTGCTGCCCAGAGCGCCAACCTCATGCCACAGCAGCAGCAGCACGCCGGCAAAGGCCGCTCCCACGCCGGCCCAGGCGCGTGCGCCCAGCCGGTCCTTGAAGAACAGGCTGCCGAACACGGCCGAGAAGATGGGCATGGTGTAGCCCAGAATCGCCGCACGCCCGCTGGACAGCGTGGGGATGGCGATGATGATCAGGCAGTGCCAGAGCACCATATTGAACAGCGTGAGCTTGGCCAACTGGCCCCAGTAGCTGCGCGGTATGGTCAGCGGCAAGCGCTGACTGGTCACAAACAGGGCCAGAATCGGCAGGCCTATCCACATGCTGACCATGCGAAAACTCAGCGGCGGGAAATGCTGTACGCCGAGCTTCATTACCGGCCAGTTCAGGCCCCAGACGATGGTGAGCAGGACGAGAAGAATGAGCTGTTTGGGCGTGAACGAAGGCATGGGTGTGGATTATCTCCCCCGGAATGACTTTCTCCCCCTGTGGCGCTTCGCGCTTTCCCCCTCACTCGCTTCGCGGGAGGGGGACGACACCGTCGGTGCGCGGCGGCGCTTCCTCGGTGTCACTGAGTTGGTGTGTGCGTCTGCTTTGCGGCTTGGCGCAAGACCTGTAGCGGGGCTTGGAAGGGTCGAGCAATTAAAATCACGCTTTATGACTTTCATCGACATGCTGCGCGACGCGTCCACGCGCAATGACTCCATGCTGTGCGTGGGTCTGGACCCCGAACCCAGCCGCTTTCCCGGTGCCATGAAGGGCGATGCGTCCAAGATCTACGACTTCTGCGCAGCCATCGTCGATGCCACCCATGATCTGGTCAACAGCTTCAAGCCCCAGATCGCTTACTTTGCCGCCCACCGTGCCGAAGACCAGCTCGAAAAGCTGATGGCGCACATGCGCCGAGTGGCACCCCATGTGCCCGTGATTCTGGATGCCAAGCGCGGCGATATCGGCTCCACAGCCGAGCAGTATGCGAAGGAAGCCTTCGAGCGCTATGGCGCCGATGCAGTGACGCTCTCGCCCTTCATGGGTTTCGACTCCATCACGCCCTATCTCAAGTACGAAGGCAAGGGAGCTTTTTTGCTGTGCCGCACCTCCAACCCCGGCGGTGACGATCTGCAGGCCCAGGTCCTGGCCGATGTGCCTGGCAACCCCCATATGTTCGAGCATGTGGCCAAGCTGGCCCAGGGTCCCTGGAACACCAACGGCCAGCTGGGCCTGGTGGTGGGTGCAACCCGTCCCAACGAGATCGAGCGTGTGCGTGCCGTGGCTCCCACCTTGCCGCTGCTGATTCCCGGCGTGGGTGCACAGGGTGGCGATGCCGTGGCAACCGTCAAGGCAGCCCGCATCGGCGGCGGACCCATCATCATCAACTCCTCGCGCGCCATTCTGTACGCAGGGCAGGGCGACGACTTTGCCAAGGCTGCACGCGAAGCCGCCATCGCCACGCGCGCCACGCTGCAGGCTGCAGCCCAGAGCTGAGCCAGGGTAGGCTCTGGCCATGCAAAGCAAATGGCTGGAAGACTTCCTGCTTCTGGCTCAGGAGCGCAGCTTCACCCGTGCGGCAGAGCTGCGCCACGTCACCCATCCCGCCTTCGGCCGGCGCATTCGTGCGCTGGAGGCATGGGCTGGAACGCCGCTGATCGAAGCGGGCGGCGGTCCGGTTCGTCTCACCCCGGCCGGTGAAGCCTTTCGCGATACCGCCGAGCAGATGGTGCGCACCCTGGCCCAGTCGCATGACGAGCTGCAGGCCGTGGCCGGTCGGCAGGCCCATGTGATCACGCTGGCCACGGGGCGTACCCTGGCGCGCACCATCGTAGCCGACTGGCTGGCGCGCTACGGCAGTGTGCTGCAGACGGCGGAGATGCGCATCGTTACCCGCACACTCGACGAAACCGTGCACATGCTGCAGCGCGGCGAGGTCAGCTTTGCCTTGCTCTATCATCATGCGGCCATTGCCGTGCGGCTGGATGGCCGCCAGTTCAGCTATCTGACGGTAATGAGCGACAAGCTGGTGCCCGTGGCGCGGGCCGATGCCGAAGGCAAGCCCTTGTTTGCACTGGCGCAGGCCCTGCTGCCCGGTGCCAGCCCCGTGCCCTATCTGGCCTTCTCGCACAGCATGGCGCTGGGGCGGCTGGCCGAAGATCATCTGGCCAGCCATCCGCTGTGGCCGCGTCTGCGCCGCTGCATCGAATGCGATTCGGCGGATGCCAATTACGAGTACGTGCTCAAGGGCCTGGGCGTGGCCTGGATGCCCTGGTCCATGGTGCAGCGCGACTGCCAGGACGGCCGTCTGGCGCTGGCCGGGGACGGCAGCCTGGACGTGCATTTCGATGTGCGGCTTTATCGGCCCAAACGCCGCTTGAGCACCGCTGCGGAGCAGTTCTGGACCGATATCACTGGCCAGTAAATGAGCGGTCACTCCTTTTTTGTCTGCAGCCAGACTTGAAGCTGGAAAAACAACAGCTGGTATCGGACTCCTGGCGGCACTGCTCCCTCTCTATTTGCTCAAAAACGCGTTGATGTGCTGAAATGGCACGGAAATGTGCCAGATCGGCACTAAAAGGTTTTCTCCGTATTCGGACAATTGCCTCATACAGATTCGGAATAGTTTCATGCAGAACACAAACATCCTCCGCCGTACCGCCATCGCCGCGGGCCTGCTGCTGGGCGCTGCCGTGGCAGTGCCTGCCATCGCCGCCGACAACTATCCCAGCAAGGCCATCACCATGGTCGTGGGCTACCCGGCCGGCGGCAGCACCGACCTGGTCGGTCGTCTGGTGGCCGACGGCCTGGCCAAGCAGCTGGGCCAGCCCGTGGTGGTGGAAAACCTGGGCGGTGCCGGTGGCGCCATCGGTGCGCAGAAGGTGGCCAAGGCCCCTGCCGACGGTTACACCATCATGGTGGGCGCCAACAATGAGCTGGCCATTGCCAGGCTCATCAACAAGGCCGTGAAGTACAACATTGGCGACTTCACTCCTATCGGTCTGGTGGGTTCCCAGCCCATGGTGCTGGTCGCATCACACAAGGCCGGCGTGAAGAACGCGGCCGAGTTCGTCAGCCTGGTGTCTAAGAACCCCGACAAGTTCAGCTACGGCAGCTCCGGCGTGGGCACGGCGCTGCACCTGGCCGGCGAGCTGGTCAAGGAGCAGGGCAAGCTGCAGATGACCCATGTGCCCTACAAGGGCGTGGCGCCTCTGACCACCGATCTGGTGGGCAACAACATCGAGTTCGGCGTGTTCGTGCTGTCCTCGGGCCTGCCCCATATCAAGGCCGGCAAGGTCGTGGCCCTGGGTACGACCGAAGCCAAGCGCTCGGCCATCACCCCCGATATTCCTGCCCTGTCCGAGCTGCCCCAGTTCAAGAACGTGGACATCAACAGCTGGTTTGCGCTGATGGCACCCAAGGGCCTGCCCGCTCCCATCGCCGCCAAGCTGAAGAAGGCGCTGGAAGAGACCATGGCTTCGCCCGAGTTCCGCAAGAAGATGGAAGAAACCGGCAATGTGGTGGCCGATCCCAAGGTGGATGCCGGCAAGTACATCAACACCGAGATTGCCAAGTACTCGAAGATTGTTCAGTTCGCCAAGATCGAGAACTGATCTTGCGTTGACTGGCGGCGGCCTGAGGTCGCCGAGGTTTGAAAACGGCTTGTGCCTCTGGGACGCAGGCCGTTTTTGTTTTTTCTGCTGGTTGCAGGACAGAGGGCGGGTCTCGGCCCGCCTTGCCGACTCACTTTCTTGCTGGTGGCGGGGGGCCGCCCCCAAGAAAGTAAGCAAAGAACACCGCTCCTGTTACCCACGCCCCCTTCGCTACGCTACGGGGTAACCTGCGCCGTCAACCTCTTGTGGCTGTACGGCAAAACTCACTTCGAGCTTCGCTCTGCGCTCAAACACGTTGCCGTAAATGTGATGACGATGCAGTTGCACTCTACGGTGCAACTGCCCGCCACAAGAGGCAGCCGTCGCAGGCGTGGGCAAAAGGGGCAATACCGAATGCGGGATAGCTTCTTTATGCTTTGAATAGCTGCTTCCGTAATCTGGATAAGCGCAGGGGCGCAGACACTCGGGTTGTGCTCTTTGCCTACTTTCTGATGGCCGAAAGTAGGTCGCGCGCCGGGGTGAAATCCCTGTCTCTGCCCTGAGATCAAGAAAAAATCAGGCTGCAACCCACATTCAGAAAGAGCGATACGCTATCAATTTTGATCAGTCCGTTGGCACCGCGCAGGCGACACCGCTCCCACATTTACCTTCTGCGCGGCGAGCGCCGCATCCAGCGTTTCCCCGAGCAGCAGATTGCGCGCCAGCAGGCTGTAGCCGGCGGCGCTCTGGATGCCATAGCCGCCCTGGGCGGCGACCCAGAAAAAGCCCGGAACGGGCGTGGGCGAGGCATCCCAGCCTATCACCAGCTCGCCATCGGCGACAAAGCTGCGCAGGCCGGCCCAGGTATGCGAGGGGCGGCGGATTTGCAGCGTGGTGGCTTCCTCTATGTGATAGATGCCGGTGGCAATGTCCAGCTCTTCGGGCACTACATCGTGCGGTGCCACGGGGTCTGCATTGGCGGGCGAGCCCAGCAACTGGCCGGCGTCGGGCTTGATGTACCAGTTTTCATCGGCGCTGATGATGGCGGGCCAGTGCGTGGCATCCATGCCTTCGGGGGCCGGGAAGGTGAAGGCGCTGCGGCGCTTGGGCGTGATGCCGATGGGAGCCGCGCCCACCATGGCGGCCACGACATCCACCCAGGCCCCGGCGGCGTTGACGATGACCTTGGCACGAAGGCTGCGGCCCTGGGGCAGGGCGATGTGCCAGAAGTCGTTGACGCGGGTGATGGCCTGGACCTCGGCGTTGCACCACAGATCGCCGCCACGCTGGCGCAGGCCGCGGATATAGCCCTGGTGCAGGCCGTGCACATCGATGTCGCGTGCGCCGGTGTCCAGAAAGCCGTCCACCAAGACTTCGGTATCGAGCACGGGAACCAGGGTCTTGAGTTGCTCGGCGCTCAGGCGCTGGGCCTCGGGGGAGTGGATGGTGGCTTCGGCGTAGGCGGCGTCGACCAGATCCTTTTGCTCGGCCGTGCCCACATAGAGCACGCCGCGCGGCGTGAGGATGGGAGCTTCGGCAAAACCGGCCGGTGGCGCATCGTAGAAGGCGCGGCTTGCGCGGGTCAGAGCCTGCACCTGGGCGGGCCCGTAATGCTCTTCAAACAGCGCGGCCGAGCGGCCGGTGGTGTGATAGCCGGGCTGGGATTCGCGCTCCAGCACCAGCACGGAAGGCGGAGTATCGCCACCCGACTGCGCCAACTGCCAGGCGGCGGATGCACCGGCCATGCCCGCGCCCACGATGACGAAATCCCAGACATCTTTCTGCATTGCTTCTCTCCTCGGTGTCGCCGGCCATGGCCCTGCATGGCCGGCTGTGCTTGGTCAATCCTGGCTTGTGGCCGACTTGGCTCTGGATTTGGCAGGAGCCTTGTCCAGATAGGGCTTGAGGTAGCGGCCCGTCACGCTGGCCGGGTTGGCCGCGACTTCCTCTGGCGTGCCCTGAGCCACGACCTGGCCGCCGCCCGAGCCACCCTCGGGGCCCATGTCGATCAGCCAGTCTGCGGTCTTGATGACGTCGAGGTTGTGCTCGATCACGACGATGGTGTTGCCCGCATCGCGCAGCTGGTGCAGCACCTTCAGAAGCAGGGCGATGTCGGCAAAGTGCAGGCCCGTGGTGGGCTCGTCGAGGATGTAGAGCGTGCGGCCGGTGTCGCGCTTGGACAGCTCCTGTGCGAGCTTGACGCGCTGGGCCTCGCCACCCGACAGCGTGGTCGCGCTCTGGCCCAGGCGGATATAGGACAGACCCACGTCCAGCAGGGTCTGCAGCTTGCGCGCAATGCTGGGCACGTCCTTGAAGAAGGCATGAGCGTCTTCGACCGTCATCTCCAGAATCTGCGAGATGTTCCGGCCCTTCCACTGAACTTCCAGTGTTTCGCGGTTGTAGCGCTGGCCGTGGCAGATGTCGCAGGGCACGTAGACATCGGGCAGAAAATGCATTTCCACCTTGACCACGCCGTCGCCCTGGCAGGCTTCGCAGCGGCCGCCTGAGACATTGAACGAGAAACGCCCGGGGCCGTAGCCGCGCTCCTTGGCGGTATTGGTTTCGGCCATCAGCTCGCGGATGGGCGTGAACAGGCCGGTATAGGTGGCCGGGTTGCTGCGCGGCGTGCGACCAATGGGCGACTGGTCGACGTTGATGACCTTGTCGAAATAGTCGATGCCCGCGATATCGTCATGCGCAGCCGGCTCGGTGCCTGCACGGTGTACCTGGCGTGCCACTTCGGCATATAGCGTGTCGTTGACCAGGGTGGATTTGCCCGAGCCCGAGACGCCGGTCACGCAGGTGAACAGGCCGACGGGGAAGTCCACCGTCACATTCCTGAGGTTGTTGCCGCGCGCGCCTTGCACGGTCAGCGCCTGAAGGTCGGTGCGTGCCTTGCTCGCAGATTCCCGCTTTTTGGCGGCCGTGACTGGAAAGCGCGATGTGCTCTGGGTGGCCTCGGCGTCACTTTCCTTGCGCAGCACGGGCAGCCAGGCGGTGCGGTGCCTGGGCACGGGAATGCTTTGTACGCCGCTCAGGTAGCGGCCCGTGGGCGAATCGGGGCTGGCCTTGATGTCTTCATAGCTGCCCTGGGCCATGATGCGGCCGCCATGCACGCCGGCGCCCGGCCCCATGTCGATGATCTGGTCGGCTGCGCGCATCATGTCTTCGTCATGCTCGACCACGATCACGCTGTTGCCGATATCGCGCAGGTGCTCCAGCGTGGCAATCAGCTTGTCGTTGTCGCGCTGGTGCAGGCCGATGGAGGGCTCGTCCAGCACATACATCACGCCCGTCAGGCCCGAGCCGATCTGAGACGCCAGTCGAATGCGCTGGGCCTCGCCGCCCGAGAGCGTGTCGGCGCTGCGGTCCAGGCTCAGGTAGGACAGGCCCACATCGTTGAGGAAGAGCAGGCGCGAGGCGATCTCGCGCACGATCTTGTCCGCAATCTCGGCCTTGGCCCCGGCCATGCTCAGCTGCTTGAACCAGCCCAGCGCATCGGCCAGCGTGGCATGGCTGACCTCATAGATGGAGCGGGCCTGTTCGCCATCGCCCACGCGCACAAAGCGCGCTTCGCGGCGCAGGCGCGTGCCTTCACATTCGGGGCATTTGCGGATGCTGCGCAGCTTGGCCAGATCGTCGCGCACGACCTGGGATTCGGTCTCGCGAAAGCGGCGCTGAATATTGGGGATGATGCCTTCGAACGGGTGCGACTTGATAAAGGCCTCGCCCTTGCGTTCGCCGCTCTCGAAAACATAGTTGAACTCCATGGACTCGTCGCCCGAGCCAAAGAGAATCACGTCGCGCACCTTCTCGGGCAGCTCCTCGAACGCCGTCTCGGTGCTCACGCCATAGTGCTTGGCCACGCTCTCCAGCATGGAGAAGTAGTAGTTGTTGCGCTTGTCCCAGCCCTTGATGGCGCCGCTGGCCAGACTCAGCGACGGGAAGGGCACGACGCGGTCGGGGTCGAAGGCTTCGCTGTTGCCCAGGCCGTCGCATGCCTGGCAGGCTCCCATGGGGGAGTTGAAGGAAAACAGGCGCGGCTCCAGCTCGGGCAGGGAGTAGTCGCAGAGCGGGCAGGCGAACTTGGCGCTGAACAGATGCTCCTTGCCGCCGTCCATCTCCAGGGCGATGACGCGGCCGCCGGCATCGGCACCGCCGGCGCGCAAGGCAGCCTCAAAGCTCTCGGCCAGGCGCTGCTTGATGTCTTCGCGCACCTTGACGCGGTCTATCACCACATCGATGTTGTGGCGCTCGTTCTTCTCCAGCTTGGGCAGGGACTGTGCATCGTAGATCTGCCCGTCGACACGAAAGCGCACATAGCCCTGGGCCTGGAGCTGCACGAAAAGCTCGGCGAACTCGCCCTTTTTCTCGCGCGCCAGGGGCCCGAGGATCATCAGCTTGGTGTCCTCGGGAAGCTGCAGCACGCTGTCCACCATCTGGCTGATGGTCTGGGCCTGCAGCGGCAGATTGTGGTCGGGACAGAACGGCGTGCCGGCACGGGCGTAGAGCAGGCGCAGATAGTCGTTGATCTCGGTCACCGTGCCCACGGTGGAGCGCGGGTTGTGGCTGGTGGCCTTTTGCTCGATGGAAATGGCGGGCGACAGGCCCTCGATCAGATCGACATCGGGTTTGTCCAGGCGGCCCAGAAACTGGCGTGCATAGGCCGAGAGACTTTCCACATAACGGCGCTGGCCTTCGGCGTACAAGGTATCGAAGGCCAGGCTGGACTTGCCCGAGCCCGACAGGCCGGTGATCACAACCAGCTGGTTGCGAGGAATGTCCAGGTCGATGTTCTTGAGGTTGTGCGTGCGTGCGCCGCGAATGGCGATACGTGTCTGCGCCAGAGAACGGCCCAGATAGAGGCTGTCATCATGGACTTCAGAGGGCGAATCAGGCTTCAGGGACACGGGCGCTCCAGACGGGGAAAACTCTCCATGATAGTCAGACGGGCTTGCGCGTGACTAGATGATTCAGGTTCACGGACAATCTACGGTTTTATTTCCTCTCTTTTGCCCGGCAGTGGTTTAGTTAACCTGGGCATAAGACTTTGACTCTTGGCAAAATCTGAGCGTGAAAAAAATCAATACCTCCCCCAGCGCGGGCACGCAGGGCACGGACAAATCCTCTTCCACCATGACCTCCCAGGAACGCCGCTCCAGCGGTGCCCTGGCGCTGATCTTTGCGCTGCGCATGCTGGGCCTGTTCCTGGTGCTGCCCGTCTTCATGCTGGAGGCACGCAAATACCCGGGCGGTGACGACCCGGCCATGATCGGCCTGGCCATGGGCCTGTATGGCCTGACCCAGGCCCTGTTCCAGTTGCCCATCGGCCTGGCCTCCGACCGTATCGGCCGCAAGCGTGTCATCGTCGCCGGCCTGCTGGTGTTTGCGGCGGGCAGCCTGATTGCGGCCATGGCCGACTCGCTGACCGGTCTGATGGCGGGGCGTGCCATTCAGGGCGCAGGCGCCGTGTCTGCCGCCGTCACGGCCCTGCTGGCCGATCTGACGCGCGATGGCGTGCGTACCAAGGCCATGGCCATGGTCGGCGGCAGCATCGGCCTGATGTTTGCACTGGCGCTGGTGCTGGCGCCGCTGCTCAATGCCTGGATCGGCCTGTCCGGCATCTTCGGTCTGACCTGTGCGCTGGCGCTGGCCGGCATTGCCGTGGTGCTGTGGGTGGTGCCGCCCGAGCCCAGGCAGCATGCCGATGCGCCCAAGGGCAGGTTCAGCGAGCTGCTGGGCCAGTCCGATCTGCTGCGCCTGAATTTTGGCGTCTTCATTCTGCATACTGTGCAGATGTCCATGTGGGTGGCCGTGCCTGCCATGCTGGTGCAGGCCGGTCTGGCCAAGGAGCAGCACTGGCATATCTATCTGCCGGCCGTGCTGCTGTCCTTTCTGGCCATGGGCCTGCTGTTTTCCATGGAGCGCAAGGGCAAGCTGCGCAAGGCCTTGCTGGGAGCCATTGGCCTGGTACTGGTTGTGCAGATCGGTCTGGGCATGCTGGCCGCCAGCGGCACCATTCCGACGGTCTGGTGCATGGCGCTGCTGATGTTTCTGTTTTTCTGCGGCTTCAATGCTCTTGAAGCCACCCAGCCAAGTCTGGTCTCGCGCATGGCTCCGGCGCCGCTGCGTGGTGCGGCATTGGGTGCCTACAACACGCTGCAGTCGCTGGGCCTGTTTGCCGGTGGCGCTGTCGGTGGTGCAGTCGCCAAATTTGCGGGCGTGCCGGGCTTGTTCGTCATGACGGCTGTGCTCGTTGCCCTGTGGCTGGTCGTGACCTGGCCGCTGCGCCCGGTGGGGCGTCACTGACTTACAGCAACACCCCCTGAGGCGCTGTGCGCCTAGGCGGCCCCGCCTTCCCCTCTCTGCTACGCGGAGGGGAACGCAGCCCTCGCAGCGGGGGCTGCCCTTGCTCGGCTGCTCGCGCGCAGTGGCCCCTTTTCTGCTGGAGCACCATGTATCGCCGTGATGGGATATAGGGCAATCCCGTGCTGTTCATGGCTGGCTTGGGGCAGAATACGAGGCTCATTGGTTCGGGACCTTTCCCAATAGCCCGGACCACTTTTTGAAAAGGTATCTCTATGGCATCCGTCAACAAAGTCATCATCGTCGGCAATCTGGGTCGTGACCCCGAAATGCGCACTTTCCCCAGCGGCGATCAGGTGGCCAATGTGACCATCGCCACCACAGACCGCTGGCGCGACAAGAACACCGGAGAAAACCGCGAAGCCACTGAATGGCACCGTGTGGTCTTCAACGGCAAACTGGCTGAAATCGTGGGTCAGTACCTGCGCAAAGGCAGTCAGGTCTATGTGGAAGGCAGCCTGCGCACCCGCAAGTGGACCGACCAGGCCTCCGGCCAGGAACGCTACGCCACCGAAATCCGTGCCGACGCCATGCAGATGCTGGGCAGCCGCCAGGGAGGTGGTCAGCAGCAAGGCGGCTACGGCAGCGATGATGGCTATGGCGAAAGCAGCTACGAAGCACCCCGCCGTCAGGCTCCCGCTCCCATGCAGCAGCGCCCCGCACCGGCACCCATGCAGCAGCGTCCTGCTCCTGCACCCATGGCTCCTCCTCCCCAGCGCGCAGCTTCGGGGTTTGACGACATGGATGACGACATCCCGTTCTAAATCACGGATAGGTGGCTGTCGCCACTTTGCAAAGATTTGCAAAAAAGCCCGCGCTTTCAACGAGCGCGGGCTTTTCTTATGTGGCGACTTGATAGATTGCGGGTGCGATTCGAAAGATGCTGCAGTCGAATGACAGCATGGTTGAAAATTTCAATCGAATAGCTGGCTTCATCGAATTAGTGAAATAAGATGCAGCATGCAAGCGCGTTTCATCCAGTTACGATTGATGATTGAGCGCTGAATCACACACTCAAGTGGGAGTGGTCCTAGCCAGTGCAGCCAAGCAGGACTTGGCGTTTCCTCAGGAGCTTCGAGCATGCCGACTTTGGTCATCTCAATCGACGGCGCAGTCATCAAGGAAGTACAGCTCACCAAGGAGCGCACGACCTTGGGTCGTCGTCCCTACAACGACATCGTGATCGAGAATCTGGCGGTCAGCGGCGAGCATGCCGTGCTCACCATCTCTGGTGGCAAGGTCAGCATTGAAGACCTGCGCAGCACCAACGGCACCTATGTCAACGGTCGTGCCATCCAGAAGCAGGACCTGCTCAACGGCGACCTGCTGGACATTGGCCGCTACAAAATCCGCTTTCTCGATACCGTGATTACCGATTCGAGTGCCCCGTCGTCTGCCCAGAGCAGCAAAAAGGCGCTGGCGCATATTTCCGAAGAGGCCGACAGCGGCTATGCCAAAGTCGCCAGTCCCTCCGGGTTTGGTGAAATCTCCAGCTTCAGCTCCACCATTCAGGGCTCGCTCGCCGCGCTGCCGGAGCGCCACGCCGTGATTCGCATGCTCACCGGCAGCCTGGCTGGCAGGGAAATACCTCTTTTCAAGGTCGTCACCACCCTGGGCAAGCCCGGTGTAGCCATCGCCTCCATCACCCAAAAGCCCCATGGCTTTGTGCTCACCCAACTCGAGGGCGCAAGCGAAGACCTCAAGCTCAATGGTCAGGTGGTGGGCCCTCTGTCTGTGCCGCTGCTCAATGGCGATACGGTGGACCTGGCGGGCAGCACCATGCGCTTCGTCGTGGAGTGACAGGCCGGCTTGATGGGCGTTAAGCGTCTGACAAATTTGTCACCGCTTGCGATTGGATCGCCAAAATTGTTACTCAAACTCGCGTGAATGTTGCCAAACGTGTCATCTTGAATGAGGCCTGCCTTTGCCAAATTGTTGGCATGCAGCTTGCTTGGTACCTTGCGTCTCATCCAACTAGGGAGTTTGAAATGAAGCGTTCCATTCAAAAGGGTTTCACCCTGATCGAACTGATGATCGTTGTGGCGATCATCGGTATTCTGGCTGCCGTGGCTTTGCCTGCGTATCAGGATTACACCGTGCGCGCACGTGTTTCTGAAGCTCTGGTATTGGCGTCTAGTGCTAAGACTGCTGTGACAGAAAATGCCGCTACGGGTAAAGATCTTGCTGCTGGAATTGGATCCATTTCTGCAACTAGCAATGTTGCTAGCATGACTGTTGCTTCTAGCACTGGCGTGATTTCAGTTGTTACATCTTCGGCTGCTAAAAGCATCTCTTTGAGCCTGGCTCCTACTGCCGGAGGATCTCCTCTTACCGCTGGCACAGTTCCTGAAGGAAATATCAGCTGGAAATGCAGCATCTCTGACTCCACCAAGGCTAAGTACGTACCTTCTGAGTGCCGCTAATCTATCCATGATTTCGCATTCTCCGAAATGCGATAAAAAGGCCCTTTGCAGGGCCTTTTTATTTGCATTATCTATCCTTTTTGTTTTTGGTATATCGGCTAGTTTTGTTTGGAGTGTTCAGTCACCCTTGGTAACTTCTATTAATAATGAGGTTGTTGTTTTTTTTGTTTTTTTTGTTTTTCTTGTTTTCTTTATAAGAAAAAATACTTCGTTTCATGCTGACGAAATTTCTTTCTTGGTTATTATTTCTGTACTTCTGTCGTTAAGGCAGATAAATATTTTTGACAATACATCAATAATAATATATTTCGTATATTCTTTTGGATTTCTTGTTGTTTATTCCCTAATAAAATCATTGAATAATGATGAAGATAAGGAAAGAATACTGAATGCAACATTATTTGCGCTGATATTATCTTCTTTGGTGAATATTATTATTGTTATTTATCAATGGCTTGGGTATGCCAATGATTTTGGTGTGAATTATTGGGTTTATCCGGCATATAGTGGGCGAATGGCTTCAAACTTGGCGCAGCCAAACCACTTGTCAACGTTATTGATAATGGGTATTTATTCAAGCTTTCTGTTTGTAAAGAAGAATAATTTTTTACTATTGATTGCATATATTGCCTTTTCTGTATTTTGCATAGTCTTGACAGGATCTAGAACAGCATATTTGTCGTTGTTTTTTTGCGCCGCCTTTGCATCTGCTTTTCTTAAAGATCGGGAATTATCGTTTCTGGCATGGTTGCCGCTAATTTCTTTTTTGATTTTTAGCGCAAGCTATGATAGTTGGAGTTTGATCTCTCCTTTGGATTTTTCTGTTGTTAGGGATCGAGGTATTGAGTCTGGTCGATATTTGCTGTGGGAAATGGCGCTAGATGCAATTCAACAGAAACCATGGATTGGCTATGGCATCGGAAATTTGACTTATGCATATAAGCAATTAATTCCCTTGAATTTGAATTTTTCAGAACGCAGCGTCCCGTCTAGCAGTCATAATATTATTCTTGACTATGTCATATATTTCGGACTGCCTTATGTGCTGTTCGCACTTATCTTTTTGTTGAGGGCATTTAAGAATAGCTATAAAAGTCTGAATAGAGAAAAAATACTATGCTTTATTGTGCTTATCCCTGTTTTAGTGCATTCTTTACTTGAGTATCCACAGAATTATGCATATTTCCTCTTGCCGATGGCTTTTTTGTTTGGATTTATTTTTGATAAGGGGCGCGGCGATAAAAAATCTTCTTCTTCTTCTTCTTCTTTCTTCTTCGTCTCAGTCTACTGCATTTATCTTATTCTATCTGTATTTTTGATTAAAAATTATTATGAGATAGAGGAAAATTTTAAAAAAATAAGACTTCAGCAGAATGGCGTAGAGGTTTCTGTTAAATTTAGTGGAGCAGGATTTTGTGTTTTAAGAGACTACTGTGAGTTCCTTAATGTACATCTCTTAAGTAAAATAAACAACATAGACGATCCATATTATGAGATTTTATCGGACAGAATAGCAACTCCCTTTGTCATGGAGGTGGGGATAATTTCTTCTCTAAACAGAAAGAATTATGACAGAGCTAGGAATGAGATAATAAATTACTGTTTGTTCTTCAATGAAATGAAATGTGATTATCTGAGAAAAAGGCTAGATTCGATATTTCCTGATTTTTATAATTTTTATCCTTTTGGTGAAATTGATAAAATAAAAAATATTCAAAAGTATCAGTAATAGTCATTGCTTTTCCCCCCCCGCTTCTCCAGCACCCTGACCCCCCCCATCACCATCCCCTTATCCACCGCCTTGCACATATCGTAGATAGTCAGCAAGCCGACCTGCACGGCGGTCAGGGCTTCCATTTCCACGCCGGTCTGGCCTTTTAGCTCGACGGTGGCGGTGCAGAGAATGGAGCTGGATTCGGGCTCCAGCTCAAACTCCACGGCAACGCGGGTCAGGGCCAGGGGGTGGCAGAGCGGGATGAGGTCGCTGGTCTTTTTGGCGGCCATGATGGCGGCGATGCGGGCTACGCCCAGCACGTCGCCTTTTTTGGCCGTACCGGCCTGCACAATGGCCAGGGTCTCGGGCTTCATGGTGATGCGGCCTTCGGCGACGGCGATCCGGTGGGTGCTGGGTTTGGCACCGACGTCCACCATATGGGCCTGGCCCTGGGCGTCGAAGTGGGTAAGAGAGGACATGCTGGTTCTTTCCGGCAGCAGACGGGTTCGGTTCTGCGGCGCAATCAAGGTTGAGCGGGTGGTGGGTGGCGGCTATACCTGGGCATCACAGGCGGGCATCTCGCCGCATCCATCAATCAAGGCATCATAGTGGGGTGTTGAACGGTCGGCATATGGAAGATCCGTATGCCGGCAATGCTGTGATTGCCATGCCATTCTTGATGCCAAAACTGCGTACAGTTCATATTCTAAAAGCGCTGACAGCTTCTGTTTTGATAGCTATTCAGGCCGTATCCCCATTGGCTTCCTCTGCGCAGGCGGCGGGTTTGCCGACTCTGGGCGACGGCGCATCGTCGCTGACCACGGGCGAGGAGCGGCGTCTGGGCGATTCCATCGTCCGCGAGCTGTACCGCGATCCGGACTATCTGGACGACCCGGTGCTGCAGGAATATGTGGAAGGCATCTGGCTGCACCTGCAGGATGCGGCGCGCAAGAATGGCGAGCTGTCGCCCGAGCTGGAGGAGCGCTTTGCCTGGACGCTGCTCCTGGGCAAGGATCGTCAGGTCAACGCGTTTGCGCTACCCGGCGGCTATATGGGCGTCTATCTGGGCCTGATCGGCGTGGTCAGCAGCGGCGATGAGCTGGCCTCGGTCATTGCCCATGAAACCAGTCATATCACCCAGCGCCACATTGCCCGCATGATGGCGCAGCAAGGCAAGCAGACGCCGCTGATGCTGGCTTCCATGCTGCTGGGCGCCCTGGCGGCCACGCGCAGCCCCGATGCAGCCATGGCCATCATGATGGGCGGTCCGGCGGCGGTGATGCAAAACCAGCTGAACTTCTCGCGCGCCATGGAGAGCGAGGCGGACCGCATGGGCTACAGCCTGATGTCCCCTGCCGGTTTTGCTCCCCAGGGTTTTGTGAGCATGTTCGGCAAGCTGCAGCAGGCCAGCAGGCTCAATGACAACGGCAGCTGGCCCTATCTGCGCAGCCACCCGCTGACCACCCAGCGTATCGCGGACATGGATTCACGCATTCCGCCCGGCAAGCGTGCGGCCGACCCCGTGCCGACGCTGGAGCATGTGATGATGGCGGCCCGCGCCCGTGTGATCTCCAACCCCGGTGTCGAGGTACGTCGCCAGTGGGCCACGCTACCGCGTTCCGGCAGTTTTTCCAGCCTGGGCCAGTTGGAGCAGGTTGCTCAGCTCTATGCAGCGACGCTCAGTGCCATGTATCTGCGCGACTGGCCGCTGGCGCGCGAGATGGCGCAGCGGCTGCTCGCGGCGACGGCGGGCAACGCACCAGCGAATATTCAAGCCAGATGGCTGAATGCCGAGCTTGAATTCAAGGCCGACAACCCGCAGGCGGCCTTGGCGGCCTTGCCACTGCAGTCCGGCAATGCCCCCCAGGCGGCGCCCAGGGTCACGGCCAGCGGCAATCTGGCCGGGCCGAGTCTGGCCACGATTGACGTGGTGGAGCGGGTTGCGCCGCGCAGGCCAGAGCTGTTGCTCAAGGCGGAAATCCTGCTCAGGCTCAACCAGGCAGGTCCCATGGCCAGCTCCTTGCAGACCTGGGTGACGGACCATCCCCGCGATGGCTCGGCCTGGCAGACGCTGGCGCGCGTGTGGCGCAGCCAGGGCCAGGAGATGCGCGCCCTGCGGGCTGAAGCAGAGGCCCAGGTGGCGCACTATGACTACGCGGCAGCGGTGGATCGCTTCAAGGCCGCGCAGGATCTGGCCCGCAAGGCCGGCGCCGGTGCCGATTACTTCGAGGCTTCCATCATCGACACGCGTTTGCGTGCCGTGGACGAGTTACTCCGGGAACAGCTGCGCGACAAGGCGGTCAATAAGTAGGCCCAGCACCGAGTAGATCAGCGCACCCAGCATGGCGGCCCAGAAGCCGGTGACATGGAAGCCGCCGAGGATGCCGGAGGCCATCCAGAACATCAGGCCGTTGACCACCAGCAGGAACAGACCCACGGTGATGATGGTCACGGGCAGCGTCAGTATCACCAGGATGGGGCGAATGATGGTGTTGAGCAGGCCGATGACCAGGGCCGCAATCATGGCCGAGCCGAAGCTCTGTACCTGTACGCCGCTGTAGACATAGGCGACCGCGAGAAGAGCCGCCGCGCAAAAAAGCCATTTGACGAGGATTTTCATGCTGGCCAGCATAGCAGCAGGCCGTGTCTGCGGTCATCGCGGCGCAGCATAAAAAAAGCCTTGCGAGGTTTTGGCCGCGCAAGGCTTATTCAGAGAGTGCTTGAAGCTCTTAAATCGAGAGCGAGTCGTCGATCACAAAGCCCATCATGGCGGCAATCGCCGCCATGGTGCCGGGCAGATTCCAGCGGCCGCCGGTGGCGCCTGTCTTGGCATTGGCCTTGACGGGAGCGGCTTGCACGACCTCCTGCTTGGGGCGGCGGGCGTCGATGATCTGCGCTGCGCCATGTTCCTGCTGCAATTCGGCGACCAGCTCGGTCAGCGGGCCCTTGGCCAGCACGGCGGTGACCTTGCCTCCTGTCGTCGCCATCACGGGCATCAGCGCCGCAAACAGCTTGTCTGCCCATTTGCCGCGCCAGTTCTCGCGAGCGCGATGGCTGACCCATTTGCTCACACGGTGGGTCATGCGCGGAGCACAGGCCACCAGCAACCAGTGGGAGGAAGCCGCCTGGCTCGATCCCGCCAGTGCCTCGAGCATAGGCTGGGCGTATGTGGCGTCATCCACGTAAACAATGATGGGGTTCAAAGTGCGTCCTAACTGGAACGAAGGTTGAAGAATGCGGCACATCTGTAGGAATGTGCCGACTTGTTTCTATTGTGAGTCGTGAAGGCTGCGGTCAGTTCCCGCATTCCTTCACGAATTGCTGGGTTTTCCAGACTTAGTGGGCTGCAACCGCGGGACGGCGGCTGGCAATGAACTTGCCCAGGGCCAGAACCAGCAACGCGCCGCCGATATGGGCTGCCCAGTACAGGGTCTTGGAGATCTCGGCCAGACCTTGTGCATCGGTCGTGCCCAGCTTGGGCATCCACAGCCACTTGTCGGTGTTCACGAACACGGGGTCGGTCACGAACATGCCGCCCGCGATCCAGCCCAGCAGCATGCCGCCGGCCACGATGATCATGGGGAAGCGCTCCATCAGCTTGATGACCAGCTGCGAGCCCCAGACGATGATGGGCACGGAAATCAGCAGACCCAGCACGATCAGCAGCATCTGGTGGTCGCCCGAGCTCTGGGCTGCGCCGGCGATGGCGATCACGTTGTCCACGGACATCACCAGGTCGGCGACGATGATGGTCTTGATGGCGGCAAACAGCTTGTCGCTGCCTTCGATGTTGTCGTGACCTTCGTCATCGGGAGCAATCAGCTTGATACCGATCCAGATCAGCAGTATGGCACCCACGACCTTCAGGAACGGCAGCTGCAGCAGCACCATGGCAAAGGCGATCAGGATGATGCGCAGGACGATGGCACCGGCAGTGCCGTAGATGATGCCCTTGCGGCGTTGCTCGGGAGGCAGCTTGCGGCAGGCCAGTGCGATCACGACCGCGTTGTCGCCGCCGAGCAGGATGTCGATGATGATGATTTGGCCCAGCGCAATCCAGAAGGGCGTGTGGGTCAGAAAGTCCAGATCCATGTGATTTTTCCTCGTTGTGGAATGCCGCTGGTGCAGTCTGCATAGGTTTGGCACTTGACGCCAGCGGGTGAAGACCAAGGTGACGTAAGTCGAAGCGCAAACCCGCGCGAGGAATCGTGCAGGGGCAGACACTTTGATTGACCGTCATCGGCCTATCAAAGGTCTTGCTCGATTGCAGCCTGGCTGCAAACCGTATGGCCGGAAGCTTGCGCTTCGTATTGACGACCATCCGCTCATGACGCAAGACATGCGCCCGATAAGCTACTCCCCTTCGAAGCTGCGCATTTCAACACAGCAGGCATGGGATTTCAAGTTTCAAACCCCATCTAGTTCACAGGTTTTATATTGAGCAGCCGTCTTGCGGCGCCTTTGCACAAAGCGCAGGCGGCTACCAAAAACGAAGCAACCTTGCTGGCGCAGGCCTCATGGCAGCGGCTTATGATGCCTGCTCCATGACTGCCATTCACATCACCGACATCGAAGCTGCCATCAATTACTGGCGAGGCCGCGCTCCATCGCCCGACGGCGTGTTGCTGGCACCTGAGGTGAAGGCTCTGGCCGAGGTGTATGCGCTGATGATTCATGCATGCGAGTCCGAGGTGGCGGTGGAGGGCTTTCCGTCACATGCCATGGCTGCCTGGCTGGCCTGGTTTGACACCATGCCCGATACGCCTTGCATTGCCATCTGCTCCACCAGCCAGGGCGACGAGAAATGCAAGGGCTGCGGCCGCAGTTTCGACGAGGTGCAGCACTGGACGGCCATGGAGCCCGCCGAGAAGCGGGCCGTATGGCGCCGCATCACGGTCGAAGGTGACTCCTGGCGCTTCAACCGCTATGCGGAGCGCGCGGCGGAGCGGCGCGGCCAGAGTTTCTGAGGCTTATTTCCAGCGCGTGGGCTCGATAAACACCGTGCCCAGATTGCTGGACAGTGTGAGCTGGCCTTCCTGAATCGTGGCCTGCAGCTGCATGCTGCGCTCGGCCAGCGCACCCAGTTGCTGGGCCACTTCCGAGTCGATGTAATGCACTTCCAGCTTGCTCTGGCGGGCCAGCTTGCCTTCCAGACCCTTCCACCAGACATGGGCGGCGTGGTTGAAGGGGTAGACCAGCATATGGTCGGACTTGTTGCAGGCCTTGGTGATGGGCTTTTCGTCGGGCTGGCCGACTTCGATCCACAGGCGCTTCTGGCCGGTGTAGTCGGTGATGTGCACGTCCGGATCATCAGGGTCGGACAAACCAATGCCAAAGCCCAGCGTGCCGTCACCATTGCACAGGTCCTGCAGCTTCCAGGCGTTCAGCGCCAAGGCCACCAGGCGCACCATCATGCGGTCATCTGTTTCGCTGGGATGGCGCGCCAGCGTCAGATTGTGGTCGGCGTAGTAGTTGTGGTCGATGTCGGCAATCGACAGATTGGCTTTGAAGATGGTGGACTTGATGGCCATGGCGGTGCTGCCCGCAGGCAGTCCTTTTGAAAACTATCAAAAACAAGAGCTGCCAGCGCCAATAAACATTGGCTTTGGCAGCTCTTTGATGCTGAAAAGCTTGAGTATCAAGCGCTAGCAGCTATCCTTTTTGCGGATCAAACTTGCGGTTCAAACGCGCTTGGCCAGCTCGGCAGCCTTGCCGATGTAGGAGGCTGGCGTCATGGCCAGCAGACGGTCCTTGTCGGCCTGGGGGATTTCCAGACCGTTGATCAGGCGGTGCAGGTCTTCGGCCAGCACGGTCTTGCCGCGCGTGACTTCCTTGAGCTTTTCGTAGGCGCCCTGCACGCCATAGCGGCGCATCACGGTCTGGATGGGCTCGGCCAGCACTTCCCAGGCGTGATTCAGGTCTTCCTGCAGGCGCTCTTCGTTGAGTTCGAGCTTGTTCAGGCCGGTCATCAGCGAAGCGTAGGCCAGCGTGGTGTAGCCGAAGGCGACGCCGATGTTGCGCAGCACGGTGGAGTCGGTCAGGTCACGCTGCCAGCGGCTGATGGGCAGCTTCTCGGCCAGATGCTTGAGCATGGCGTTGGCCATGCCCAGATTGCCTTCGCAGTTCTCGAAGTCGATGGGGTTGACCTTGTGGGGCATGGTGGACGAGCCGATCTCGCCGGCCTTCAGGCGCTGCTTGAAGAAGCCCAGGGACACATAGCCCCAGATGTCGCGCGACAGGTCGATCAGGATGGTGTTGGTGCGAGCCATGGCATCGAACAGCTCGGCCATGTAGTCATGGGGCTCGATCTGGATGGAGTAGGGCTGGAAGCTGATGCCCAGTCCCTTGGGCTCGGCGGATTCCACCACGTTCTTGCTGAAGGCTTCCCAGTCGAACTCGGGCCAGGCCGACAGGTGGGCGTTGTAGTTGCCCACGGCGCCGTTCATCTTGCCCAGAATCTTCACACCGGCGATGTTGGCAGCGGCCTTTTGCAGGCGTACGACCACATTGGCCAGTTCCTTACCCACGGTGGTGGGGGAGGCGGTCTGGCCGTGCGTGCGGCTGAGCATGGGCACTTCGGCGTAGAGGTGGGCCATCTCGCGCAGCTTGGCGATGATGCCGTCGATGGCGGGCAGCAGCACGGTGTCGCGGCCGACGCGGATCTGCAGCGCGTGGCTGGTGTTGTTGATGTCTTCGCTGGTGCAGGCAAAGTGCACGAACTCGGCGGCCTTTTGCAGCTCGGCGCGGCCATCGAACTTGGACTTGATCCAGTATTCCACGGCCTTCACGTCGTGGTTGGTGGTCTTTTCGATGGCCTTGATGGCGTCTGCGTCGGCTTCGGAGAAGTTGGCGACCAGCGCGTGCAGATAGTCGCGCGATTCGGCCGACAGCGCGGGGAATTCGGCAAAGCCGGCATCGGACAGGGCGATGAACCAGGTCACCTCGACCTGAACACGGCGGTGCATATAGCCGTATTCGCTCATGATGGGGCGCAGTGCGGACAGCTTGGCGGCGTAGCGGCCGTCCAAGGGAGAGATGGCGGTGAGGGAGGACAGGTTCATGGTGGCGCAATTGTAGGTGCGCTGCATCAGTCGCACGCCGCGCTGGGTTGCTCGGCGGCCGCAGCCGGCATGCATGCCGGCCCTTTGCGGCGGCAGCCGTGCCGCCATGCCAGCGCATAGAATCATCGCACCGGCCCGTCGCCGGTGACTCGTGTCATGGAACCGCTGCTATGAAACTAATAGGCTCCACCACCAGCCCCTTTGTGCGCAAAGTCCGCGTCGTGCTGGCCGAAAAGAAGCTGGACTATCAATTCGTCGAAGAAAACCCCTGGGAGGAAGCGCTTGCGCCGGGTACGGGCAATCCTCTGGGCAAGGTGCCGCGTCTGGTGATGGACGGCACGGAGGCCATGTTCGATTCGCGCGTTATCGTCGAATATCTGGACACACTTTCGCCGGTTGGCAAGCTGATTCCGGGCACGGGCCGCGAGCGCGCCGAGGTCAAGACCTGGGAGGCCCTGGCTGACGGCATGCTGGACGCTGCGGTTCTGGTGCGGCTGGAGGCCACCTGGCCCGGCCGCAGCGCAGAGCAGCGCAGCCAGGCCTGGATGGATCGCCAGATGGGCAAGGTCCAGGCCGCGCTCAAGGTCATGTCTCAGGGCCTGGGCGAGAAGCCGTTTTGCTGCGGAGGCACGCATCTGACGCTGGCCGATATCAGCGTCGGCTGTGCCCTGGCCTGGCTGGATTTCCGCTTTCCCGAGATGGATTGGCGCGCCGAGCATCCGAATCTGGCCGCCTTGCTGATAAAGCTGGCGGCACGCCCCAGCTTTGTGAACACCGTGCCCCACTGAGTGGCAGCATGTCGTCAAAGAAAAGGCCACTCGAAAGTGGCCTTTTTTGGGGCATAAAAAAGCTGCGAAGCATCCCGAAACGAATTAAGAGAGGGAGGGAGGAGAAGCGCTCCGGGGATTGTTCAATGGGCGTACCCAAGGGCTTCGCAACTGGAAATTGGTGAATGCAGACCTGTCAGTTCATTGCACTTGACTATCAGATAAGACACTGTTGCAGAAGTTCCAGCCCCCGTGGGTTTCATTTTTGTAACAGTTTGGCAATGCCTGTAGGCAAATCTTGATGGATGCTGCCAGTGCTTCGAAAAGCAGGTACTCACCAATCTCCGGTCCCTTGAGACAGTTAGCTGCTTTGTGCTGAGGCGACAGGCCCGAACACCGCAGCCCAGAGCTTGAGTACCGCTTCGCGCTGGGCCTGGGCCTGCTCCGGCTCCAGCTGTCCGGAGCGCTCGTCCAGTCTTGCCACGTGTTGCAGGCGGCGCAGCTCGCGGTAGGCCTTGGCTGCTTCATAGCCCACTGTCTTGGGCAGCAGGCCCGCGTCTTCGGCGCGCTGCAGCAAGGCGATATTGCCCACATTGGCGATCAGCTCGCGGTGCGCGCCGGATTCGGCAAGCACCAGGTACTGCACGGCAAATTCCACATCCACCATGCCGCCGGGGCTGTGTTTGACGTCAAACAGGCCGCCGCGTACCGGGTGGGCGCCGCGCACCCGCTCACGCATGGTTTCAATCTCGTTGCGCAGAGCAGCGGCATCGCGCGGCGCGGTGATGACGGCTTCGCGCACCGCATCAAAGCGCTGATGCAGGTGCAGATCGGTCGCAGGCTCGCCTGCAGGCGAGGGAAAGTCGCGGCTGCCAAGCACAAAGCGGGCACGCGTCATGGCCTGGTGTTCCCAGGTCCAGGCGGTGTTGCTGCCGCGCTGCTGCTGGTAATTGGCATAGGACTCGAAGCTGGTCACCAGCAGGCCCGAGTTGCCGTTGGGGCGCAGCGCGGTGTCGATCTCGAACAGATCGCCTTCACCGGTCTTGACGGTCAGCCAGTTGATGAGCTTGCGCACATAGGCCGCGTAGACCTCGGGTGCGCGCTCATCGTCGTCATCGAAGACGAAGACGATGTCCAGATCGCTGCCGTAGCCGAGCTCCTTGCCGCCCAGCTTGCCGTAGCCCACGATGCCGAAACGTGGCGTATCGCGATGGCGGTTCTTGAGCCGGCTCCAGCACCATTGGGCCGTGATGCGCAGCACGCTGTCGGCCAGGGCGCTGAGGTCGTCTGCCACTTGCTCTACGGTAATGCGGCCTTCGATATCGCGCGCCAGCGTGCGGAAGACTTCGGCATGGTGGGCGCGGCGCAGCAGATTGAGCAGGGTTTCATCGTCGTCCTCGCCCGTGGACTGCAGGGCGGCCAGGCGCATGGCCAGCTCGTGCTCGAAGTCTGCTGCGACAAAGCGCTCCTTGAGGATGGCATCGCTGGCCAGCTCATCGATCACCCCGGGGTGTTGCTGCAGGTACCGTGCAGGCCAGCGTGCAGCTCCCAAAAGATGTAGCAACCTCTCGTGAACTGCCGGGCGTTCCAGCAGCAAGGCGAGGTAGCTTTCGCGGCGCAGCAAGGGTTCCAGCCACTGCAGAAAGCGTTTGGCAGCCTCTTCGCTGGACTGGCCGCTTTCCACCCATTGCGAGGTGCGCTCCACCAGCCTGAACAAACGGGCCCGCGCCTCGTCGCGCAGGCCGTTGATGCGGGTATTGCTGCGCCAGTCGGCGACCTGCCCGGCCAGCGAGGGAGGCAGGGCCTCGATCAGGTCTTCGATGTCTCTGGGCGTGGGCGGTCCGCCTGCCGCGGCCTTGGCGGCATTGCAGTGGCCGTTGCTGCATTGCTGGGAGTCACCGCCGAGCAAGGTGTCGAACTCCTGCGCCACCAGTTCGCGGTGCTCGTCCAGCTGGTGCAGAAAGCCGCAGGCATCGGCATAGCCCAGGGTGCGGGCAATCCACAGCAGATCATCGTCGCGTGTGGGCAGCACATGGGTCTGCTGATCGTCCAGATACTGGATGCGGTGCTCCACCTGGCGCAAGAAGATGTAGGCGCGGCTCAGCGCATCGGCAATTTCGGCGCTCATCAGATTGGCCTGCACCAGGCGCTGCAGCGCTTCCAGCGTGGGGCGGCGGCGCAGCTCGGGGAACTGGCCGCCGCGCACCACCTGCAGCAGCTGCACGATGAATTCGATCTCGCGGATGCCGCCGCGCGAGAGCTTGACGTCGTTGGCGCGCTCGGGATGGCCTGCGCTGCGCTTGGAGGCGTGGTCGCGGATCTGGCGATGCAGACTGCGCAGCGAGTCGAACACCGCATAGTCCAGATAGCGGCGGAACACAAAGGGCAGCACCACGCCGCGCAGGGCCTGGACGTTGGGGGTCTGGATATCGGCCAGCGGCGCCACGATGCGGCTCTTGAGCCAGGCAAAGCGCTCCCACTCCCGGCCGTGGATCTGTAGATACTCCTCCAGCGAGGACAGCGAAACGGCGGGGGCGCCTGAATTGCCGTTGGGCCGCAGGGCCAGGTCGACGCGAAAGACAAAGCCGTGCTCGGTGGTGTCGCCGATCAGGCTGAAGATGCCCTTGACGGCACGGCCGAAGTACTCGTGGTTGGAGATCACGCCGCGGCCGTCGGCCTTGCCCCGGGTGTCGCCGTCATGTTCGTAGACGTAGATCAGGTCGATGTCGCTGGAGACATTGAGCTCGCGGGCACCTAGCTTGCCCATGCCTATGACCCAGAACTGGACTTCCTGGCCGGCGGGTCCTTGAGGTGCACCATGCCGGGTGTCGAGTTCGGCGCGCACCTGGGTGCAGGCGCGATCCAGGGCCAGCTCGGCCAGCTCGGTGACGGCCTTGGTCACCACGGCGAGAGGTGCCTGCTGTTCGCAGTCCAGCACGATGATGCGCTCCATCACCAGCTGGCGCAGCACGCGCAGCGCCGCGGAGAGATCCAGGCCGCGCGACTGCAGCGTGCCCAGGGCCTGCTCCATCAGGGCCCGGTCGGGGGCTCCCGGCGGCAAGGCGTCAAACCAGTTCTCGTAACGGCGGTGAAGGCGCTGCACAAAGCGCGAGTACTGGGCCGGGGAAGGAACATTGAGGGCGTTTTCTGCCATTGCTTGCTCTGGGGACTGCATGCGGACCGTGAAAAATGGTGTCAGGCAGGCAGGTAATCAGCCCGGCAACGTGTGGTTACCGAAACGCGCACGGGGGCGCCGGTCATAATTCCTGCCATTGCTAGGCCACCGATGATCGAACCGAAACCACTCCCAACTCGCCAAATTCATAGGCTGGCCAGCTTGGCACGGTGGTCTCTGGGACTGGTCCTGAGCCTGTGGCTGCTGCTGGCCACCGTGTGGGGGGTGCTCCATTTCTGGATTGTGCCGCGAATCGAACAGTGGCGCCCCGAGCTGGAATCCCTGGCCTCACGCAGCCTGGGTGTACCGGTTTCCATTGGCAGGCTGAATGCTTACCGCTCGGGTCTGGTGCCGACTTTCGAGCTGGGCGACGTAGTCCTGCATGACCCTGCGAACAAGAGTGAGGCCTTGCTGCTGCCCAAGGTGGTGGTGGCGGTCTCTGCCCATTCGTTGATGACCCTGGGAGTCGAGCAGATATATCTGGAAGGACCGGATCTGACGGTGCGCCGCGATGCCGACGGACAGATCTTTGTGGCCGGTATTGCCGTGTCATCCGATCCGGGGCAGGGAACCGACTCCGACTGGATCTTCTCTCAGCCCGAAATCGCCATCCGCAGCGGCAAGCTGCAGTGGGTGGACGAGCTGCGCAATGCTGCGCCCTTGCAACTGCAGGATGTGGATCTGGTGCTGCGCAACAAGCGCTGGCACCACTCCCTGCGGCTGGATGCCACGCCGCCAGAGGGCTGGGGCCAGCGCTTTACGGTCATGGGCAACTTCAAGGAGCCTTTGCTGTCGGTGCATGAAGGGCGTCTGGAGCGCTGGAGCGGACAGGCTTATCTGGACTTCACGCATATCGATTTGTCCCATCTGGGCCAGTATCTGGGTCCGCAGGACTGGAAGCTGCAGCAGGGCAAGGGCTCGGTCAGGGCCTGGCTGGATGTGGAGCACGGCCAGCCCGTGGGCGGGGTGGCCGATGTCGCGGTACAGGCGTTGCAACTCCAATGGCGGGACAGACCTGAGCCCCTGGCCCTGCAGGCCTTGCGGGGGCGCCTGCGGGCCAAGAACCAGAACGGTTACCAGTTTTCCGTCCAGGGATTGCAGTTCACGGCCGATGACGGCCTGAACTGGCCCAGAGGCGACTTCAGCCTGCGCTATGTGCCGACCGGCGCTTCCGAGCAGGGCAGCCAGGGCGAGCATGGCGAGGTTCAGGCCGATGGCATCGACCTGGCCATTGCGGCGCAGATGCTGCAGCGTCTGCCCCTGCCGCAGGCCGTGCAGACCCAGCTCAAGGCGCTTGCGCCGGCAGGACAGCTGAGTGATCTCAAGCTGTCATGGCGCGGACCTCTGCAGCAGCTGGCCCAGTACAAGGCTTCGGGGCGCTTCGAGCAACTGGGCTTGCGCTCCCAGGCTTCGCAGGAGGGCCCTCACAGCATTGGTATTCCCGGCGTGCGGGGGCTGAGTGGCAAGTTCAGCCTGGACCAGGACAGCGGCGAGGCAACGCTGACCAAGACGGCGGCCGCCAGCCAGGCCATGCTGAGCTTCCCCGGAGTGTTTGAAGACCCCGATATTCCGTTCGACCAGTTCGACAGCCTGGTGCGCTGGCAGCTGCTGGACAAGGGCCAGTCCATCAAGGTGCAGGTGCCCCGGCTGCGTTTCGCCAATGAGGACACGGCCGGCCAGGCCCAGGCCAGCTGGCAGTCCGGTGCTGGGACCAAGGAGCAGCCGCGCTTTCCGGGACTGCTGGATCTGCAAGGGCAGCTCAGCCGCGCCAAGGGTGAACGGATTTATCGCTATCTGCCCCAGGATCTGGGCAGCGATGCGCTGCGCTATGTGCGCGAGGCCATCACCACGGGTCAGGCCAGCGCGGTGAACTTCCGCGTCAAGGGCGAACTCGAGCATGTGCCGTTTGAAAAACCGGGCAAGGGCGAATTCCACATCAGTGCCCAGGTGCATGATGTGAACTACCAGTTTGTGCCCGGCTATCTGCTGGGCCCTGGCGAAAAGCCCTGGCCGCCGCTGACCAAGCTGTCGGGCGAGCTGGTGTTCGACCGCAACTCCATGCAGGTGCGCAAGGCCAAGGGCTTTCTGGGGCATACCGCCATCGTGGTTGATGAAGCGCAGGCCGGAGTGGCCGACTGGAACCTGACCGAGGTGGAGGTCAACGCCAAGGCTCATGGAGCCCTGGGCGATATGCTGAACCTGGTTCAAGGCTCTGCCCTGTCTGCGCTGACTGCCCATGCTCTGGATGGCAGCAAGGCCACGGGCAATGCCAAGCTCAGCCTCAGGCTGCATCTGCCCACCATGCATATGGAGCGCAGCAAGGTACAGGGTGAAGTGGCGCTGGCGGGCAATACGCTGCAGTTGATGCCCGAGGTGCCCACACTCAGCCAACTGCGCGGCAATGTGCAGTTTTCGGAGACCGGCTTTCAGCTCTCGGGCGTGCAGGCCAGAGCGCTGGGCGGTGATGTGCGCATCGAGGGCGGCATGAAGCCTGCCGCCGATGCCGCCACGGCTCCGGTGCAAGTGCGTGTGGACGGCATTGCCACGGCCCAGGGCCTGCGTGATGCCAAGGAGATGAGCGAACTGGTGGCTCTGGGCAAGCATCTGCAGGGCCAGGCCCGTTATGGCTTGCAGATCAAGGTGCTGCACAGCGTGCCGGAAATCAGTCTGCAGTCCGACCTGCAGGGCATGGCGGTCATGTTGCCAGCTCCATTGGGCAAGGCGGCCGACAGCTCCCTGGCCTTGCGTGTCAACCGCACGGTGCCAGCCGTGGCCAAGCCGCTGACCGATCAGTTCGGCGTGCAATGGGGCAATCACGCCGCAGCTTTGCTGGAGCGCGATATCAGCGGGGCTCAGGCCCGCATCACACGTGGCAGCCTGGAGCTGGTGGAGTCGGGCACGGCGGAAGCCACGTTGCCGCCTGCCGGCCTGCAGGCCAGGGTGCAACTGCCGGTGCTTGATCTGGATGCCTGGAGTCGTTTGTGGCCCGATGGTGCAGGGGGCGCTGCCGATGGCCCCGGTATCGAGGAAGAGAGCTGGCGCCAGTTTGTGCCGCAGCAGCTGGCGCTCCAGGCGCGCGAGGTGAAGCTCCATGGCCGTTCGCTGCACGATGTATCCCTGCAGCTCAGCCATGCCAGCAAGGTCTGGATCAACCAGATCCAGTCACGCGAGCTGGCAGGGCGTGTGGAGTATCGCGAGCCCTCTGTGCAGGAGCCGGGCGGCCTTGTCATCGCCAAGCTCTCGCGTCTGAGCATTCCCGACGGCCCGGACGAAGGGCTGGATGCCGCTGCGGAACAGACCGGCAATGTGCGCGAGTTACCGGCCTTGCAGGTCAGTGTGGACGACTTCCAGCTGGGCAGGCGTTCGCTGGGCAAGCTGGATGTGGTGGCGCGCAATCACGGGCTGTCCGTCGGCGCGGGGCAGCGCGAATGGCAGCTGTCGCGCTTCAATATCAGCACGCCCGAGGCGACGTTGACAGCCCAGGGCTCCTGGGGGCTGCGCTCCAGTGACAAAAAGCACCCGGGGCAGACCCAGCTGCAGTTCCAGCTCAATCTGCGCGATGTGGGCAAGCTGCTCAATCGCTTTGACATGCCTGGCGTGGTTGCCAATGGACAGGGCCAGCTGCAGGGTGAAATCAGCTGGACAGGAGCGCCCGTGACGCCGGAGTTCAAGACCATGTCCGGCGCCGTGCATCTGGAGGTGCAAAAAGGCCAGTTCCTCAAGGCCGATCCGGGACTGGCCAAGCTGCTGGGCGTGCTCAGCCTGCAGTCCTTGCCCAGGCGGCTGACGCTGGATTTCCGCGACGTGTTCCGCAACGGCTTCTCGTTCGACTTCATGCGAGGCGATGTCACCATAGAGCGCGGCATTGCCAAGACGAATAACATGCAGATGAAGGGCGTGAACGCGGCTGTGCTGATGGAGGGCTCTGCCGATATCGACAAGGAAACCCAGGACCTGCATGTGGTGGTGGTGCCGGAGATCAACGCCCTGTCCGCCTCCCTGGTTGCGACGGCCATCAATCCCGTGGTGGGGCTGAGCAGCTTTCTGGCACAGATGATTCTGCGTGGCCCGCTGATTGCGGCCACGACCAAGGAGTTCCATATCCACGGCAGCTGGGAAGACCCGCAGGTGACCGAGCTGCCCAGGCGCAGTGTGCCCAAAGCCGGTGCCGACGATGCCGGCAAGCAGCCCGCCGCCGCTCCAAGCTCAGAGGAGAAGCCATGAAGATTGCCGCTCTACAAATGGTCTCGGGTCAGGACGTCGCAGCCAATCTGGCGCAGGCGCGCAGCCTGATGCAGCAGGCTGCCGCCCTGGGTGCGGAGCTGGTGGTGCTGCCCGAGTATTTTTGTGCCATGGGAGCCAGGGACACCGACAAGCTGGCCTACCGGGAGGCGTTTGGCCAGGGGCCGATCCAGGACTTCATGGCCGGGGCTGCTAGGCAGCTGCAGCTGTGGGTGGTGGCCGGCACGCTGCCGCTGCAGGCCGCTGACGACAGTCATGTGCTCAACACCAGTCTGGTCTATTCGCCCGAGGGCGAATGCGTGGCCCGCTACGACAAGATCCACCTCTTTCAGTTCGACAACGGGCGTGAGAGCTATACCGAGGCCGCCGTGGTGCAGGCGGGCAGCCAGCCCGTGGTCTGCGACATACAGGCCAGAAATGGCGTGAGTTGGCGCCTGGGCCTGAGTGTCTGCTATGACCTTCGCTTTCCCGAGCTGTACCGCGCGCTCAGCGCACAGGGGGCCGACCTGCTGCTGGTGCCAAGTGCCTTCACCTACACCACGGGCCAGGCGCACTGGGAGGTGCTGCTGCGGGCGCGGGCGATAGAGAACCTGGCCTATGTGCTAGCACCGGGCCAGGGCGGCGTGCATGAAAACGGTCGCCGCACCTGGGGCCACAGCCTGCTGATCGACCCCTGGGGCGAGGTGCAGGGCCTGCAGGCCAGCGGCACCGGCGTGGTGGCGGGAGAGCTCAATCGTGACCGCCTGCTGCAGGTGCGCCAGCAATTGCCGGCCTTGACCCATCGTGTGCTGTGACTGATCCGCTGAATACCGCTCTTGACGCACTGCCCGAGGACCATCCCGTCCATTGGCCCTGGCGGCGCTGGCGCATGGCCTGGAAGCGCTGGTCGCTATGGACCTTGCTGGTGGCACTGGTGGTCAGCATGCTGGTCACCATGGTCTGGCTGGCCGGACGCTATGAGGCCTCGCAGGTGCAGGAAAAGCTGGAGCGCGACACCGCCAATGCGGTCGGCGATATCCGTGCAGCGCTGGGCCGCAATCTGCAGGACCTGCTGGCGCTGAGCGCCTACAGCAGCAAGCATGCCGCCTGGCGCGAGCATGCGACCGAGCTGCTGCAGCAGCGCCGCGACCTGATGCGCATCGAATGGCGCGGTGAAAACATGCGTCTCATCGAGCATGCTGAGACGCCTTATCGCACCTTGCTGGTCGAGGACGAAAGCCATTTGCCCGAGCTGCATTCGGGCGAGGCACTGACCTGTACCCAGGCCAGGCGCGTCAACGGGCCATCGTACTCGCCCAGCCGCTTCCAGCTGCTGGGCGAGGGCCTGGGCACGGAGACCATGCAGGTCTGCATGCCGCTGACGGAGAACGGCCATGTGGTGGGCTATGTGCTGGGCACGTACAGCCTGCAGGGCATTCTGATGGCCCAGGTGGGCAAATCCCTGCCGCGCACCCAGGAGGTTTCGTTCACCGAGCCGGACGGCACGCGTCTGGCCATGGTGGGGGCGGCCTGGCGCGGCTCGCGCATGTTCACGGCCCAGCAGTTGCTGGATCTGCCGGGCAACACCCTGGTGCTGCGCATGGACAGCTGGCATCACGCGCCCAGTGTTTTTCCGAATGTGATGACGGCGCTGGTGACCGGCATGTCGATCGCGCTGGTGACTGTGGTGGTGGTGCTGGTGCGCGACAACCGCCGCCGCCTGCGGGCGGAGCGCGATCTGGGCGATGCGCTGGCCTTTCGCAAGGCCATGGAGGACTCCCTGGTCACGGGCATGCGTGCACGCGATCTCCAGGGCCGCATCACCTATGTGAACCCGGCCTTCTGCAATATGGTGGGCTTCAGCGCGCAGGAGCTGCTGGGCCTCAATGTGGCGCCTTACTGGCCGCCCGAGCTGGCCCAGGAATATGTGAGCCGGCGCGATCAGCGCCTTGCCGGCCTGCTGCCCACACCGCGTCAGGGCCACGAGAGCGTGTTCATGCGCAAGGACGGCTCGCGCTTTCCGGTGCTGATTTTCGAGGCGCCGCTGATCACCGCCCAGGGCCAGCACACGGGCTGGATGAGCGCTTTCATCGATATCAGCGAGCAGCGCCGCATGGAGGAGATGTCGCGTGCCTCCCAGGAGCGCCTGCAGGCCACGGCACGCCTTGCGACGGTGGGCGAGATGGCCTCCATGCTCAGCCATGAGCTGACACAGCCGCTGGCCGCCATTTCCAGCTATGCCACGGGCTCGCTCAATCTGCTGGAGCATGAGCCGACCGGCCCTCAGGTCCCGCATCTCAAGGACTTGCGCATGGCTCTGGAGCGCATCGGTTTTCAGGCCGACCGCGCAGGCAAGGTCATCAAGAGCGTGCGCGATTTCGTGCGCCGGCGCGACAAGTCCAGAGAGGTGGTGCAGCCCGTGGAGCTGATCGATGCCGTCATGCCTCTGGTCTATCTGCAGGCGCACAAGCTCAATGCAACTGTGCAGCTGGAGCTGGAGCCCGATCTGCCAGGGGTGCTGTGCGATGTCACCATGGTCGAGCAGGTGCTGCTCAATCTGGCGCGCAACGGCATGCAGGCCATGGACCTGCCCGAGCTCAAGGAGAGGGTGTTGACCATGGCTGTCAGGCGCAGTTCTGACGGTAATAACGCGCGTTGGGTAGAATTTTCCATCATGGACTGCGGCGCCGGCATTTCTGCGGAAGTCGCCGAGCAGCTGTTCACCCCCTTCTTCACCACGCGCACCGAAGGCATGGGCCTGGGCCTGAGTCTGTGCCGCACGGTGGTGGAGCAACATGGTGGTCACCTTGATTACCGCCCGCACCTCCCGCAGGGCACGGAGTTTGTCTTCACGCTTCCGGCCCACTGGGAACCCAGAGAGAACTAGGCTTCATGGAACCTGTAACCGACGCTACCGTCTACGTGGTGGACGACGATGCCGATGTCCGAGAGGCATTGGCATGGCTGCTGCGTTCGCGCAGATTGCTGAGCGAGTGCTATCGCAACGCCGAAGAATTCGAGCAGGCCGTGCTGCAGACCAGCCCCGTGACGCGTCGCCCTTGCTGCCTGCTGCTCGATATGCGCATGACGGGCATGAGCGGGCTGTCGCTGTTCAACCGCATGCTGGAGCGCGGCCAGATCGAGGCCATGCCCGTGATCTTTCTGACCGGCCATGCCGATGTGCCGACGGCCGTGGATACGGTCAAGCGCGGTGCCTTCGATTTCTGCGAGAAGCCGTTTTCCGACAATGCGCTGGTGGACCGGGTGGAGCAGGCGCTGGCGCTGTCTGCCGAGCATCTGGCCGCCTTGCAGGCGCGCGAAGAGGTACGCAGCCGCTTGGACGAGCTGACCGATCGCGAGAAAGACGTGATGAAGCTGGTCGTCGAGGGCGTGCCGAACAAGCTGATTGCCGATCAGCTCGATATCAGCGTGCGCACCGTGGAAGTGCACCGGGCGCGTGTCTTCGACAAGATGCAGGTCAAGTCGGCCGTGGAGCTGGCCAATCTGCTGCGCAACGCCTGAGCGGAAGCCTCCGCGAGATGAAAAAAGCCCCGCCAAGCGGGGCTTTTTGCTGGTCTCGCGCTGGCTTACTGAGGCGCACGCTCGCCCACGAAGATTTCCACGCGGCGGTTGCGCGCACGGCCTTCGTTGGTGGCATTGGAGGCCACGGGCTGGTGCGAGCCCATGCCCTGCACCTGGATGCGGGCGCCGTTGACGCCACGCGATGTCAGATAGTTGCGGGTGCTCTCGGCGCGCTGCAGCGACAGAGGGTTGTTGATGGCATCGGAGCCTGTGCTGTCGGTGTGACCGATGATGCGCACTTCTGCGTTGGGGTTGTTGCGCAGACCTTCGGCAAAGCGATCGAGGATGGGGGCGAAGTTGCCCTTGATGTCGGCGCGGCCGGTGTCAAAGGAGATGTCGCTGGGGATGTCCAGCTTGAGCTGGTTGTCCGCGGTCTGTGTCACGCCCACGCCTGTGCCCTGGGTCGCGGCTTCCATTTCACGCTTTTGCTTCTCGAGGTTCTGCGACCAGATATAGGAGCCCAGGGCGCCGACACCGGCACCGATCAGTGCACCCTTGCCGGCATGGCCGCCAGCAATGGCGCCGATGGCAGCGCCGCCCAGTGCGCCCACACCTGCACCGGTGGCAGTACGACGCGTGGTGTCCGACATGCCGCCGGTATTGGCGCAGCCGGTGATCAACAATGCAGAGGCCAGAGCGGCCGTCACAGCCATTTGCTTGCGCATAGAAAACTCCTTAGTTTGATAAACGACCCGGAGGGTCTTGCAAACCAGCTTCGCGTAAAAGCTGCAAGGCCACGAGCGTACTGCCAAGAGAAGGCAAAAAAAGTAGGACGCGGGCCAGCGAGCGGTTTCTGATGCAAAAGATTGTCACATGCAGCCCGCGCTGCAGTGGCTGCAGCGCCATGGGCTAAGCTCGATTAGAGCGATCTTGTTCGGGGTCTGCAAGCACTTCTTTGTGCTGCGCAGGCTCGACCGGGGCCGGCAACTCACCCTTTTTTCGACCTGAGAACATGGTCCACCACACAATAGCGACCAAAATGGCCAATGCCAGCAGTGCTTCAAGCAAAATCAGACCCATGAATTTCCATCTCCTGCGCCGTGCTTCACTGGCGCTGATTGTAGGAACCCTGGTGGCATGCACCACCACCAAGCAGCAAAACGACCCGGCATCGGTGCCCGAGATGGCTCCGCATGGCGGGCCGGCTTCCGCAGCCAAGCCGCCGTTCACCGCCAATGTACCGACTAAAAGCCGCTGGGTGGCGGTGGACTGGGGCGAGCTGCCCGGCGTGCCCCAGGATTCCCTGAACGAGGCCTGGAATGCCTGGATCAAGAACTGCGAGCGTCCCAGCACCGTGTTTGCCAATCTGTGCGGCGAGGTGCGAAGGCTGAGCATTGCCTCGGAAGACGAGCAGCGCAGCTGGATGATGAACACGCTGCAGCCCTATCGCATCGAAGCGACCACGGGCAGCCCCGACGGCATGCTGACCGCCTATTACGAGCCCTTGTACGAGGCGCGCCGTGTGCAGGGCAACGGCTTCAACGTGCCCATCTATCAGGTCCCGCAGGGCTTTGGCAAGCGCAAGCCCTGGTTCACGCGCCAGCAGATCGACACCAACTCCGAGGCGCAGGCCGCCCTGGCCGGCCGTGCCATTGCCTGGCTGCGCGATCCGGTGGACATGCTGGTGCTGCATATCCAGGGCTCGGGCCGGCTGATGCTGACCGAGGCCGACGGCCGCCAGCGTATGATCCGCGTGGCCTATGCCGGCACCAACGATCAGCCCTACAAGAGCGTGGGCCGCTGGCTGCTCGACCAGAACCTGGTGCGCGATGCCACCTGGCCCGGCATCAGTGCCTGGATTGCCGCCAATCCCTCGCGTGTCAACGAGATGCTCTGGAGCAATCCGCGCTATGTGTTCTTCCGCGAGGAGGCGCTCAATGACTTCGATGCCCAGTTCGGTCCCAAGGGCGCCCAGGGCGTGGCGCTGACGCCGGGCCGCTCGATTGCCGTGGACCGCAACAGCATCCCCTATGGCACGCCGGTCTGGCTGTCCACGCCCGGCCCCACGGTATCGCTCAACCGCCTGGTGTTCGCGCAGGATACGGGCAGCGCCATTCTGGGCGCCGTGCGTGCCGACTATTTCATGGGCTGGGGGGCCGAGGCCGGTGATGTGGCGGGCCGCATCAAGCAGCCGCTCAAGCTCTGGGCCTTCTGGCCCAAGGCCTTGGCCGGATCGGCACCGCATCTGCGCTGATGCTAAAAACAGGAGCTGCCAGCGCTTGTCAGTCAATGAATTTCGATGAATAACTATCTGAAATCATTGAACTGAAAGCGCTGTAAGCTCTCTTTTAAAGAGCGTCGCTGAAGTAGCGCTGCACCACGGGCGGCTCCTTGCCCTTGTGAAAGCTCAGCTTGCGGTCGCGCAGCGCCACATCGGCGGTCGTCACGCGCTCGAAGCGGCGCAGATGCTCGGTCCAGGACTCGTCGGTGATCTGCTCCACGAAGCGCTCTGGCTGGCTCATGCTGTGCAGCAGGCTCCAGGACAGCGCGCCTTGGCGCAGGCGGCTGCGCCGGCTCAGCTGCATCAGGTCGCGAAAGGCGCCGGCCCTGGCCGGGTCGATCAGGTACTCGATGGTCACCACCACGCGGCCGGCTTCGGGCGGTAGCGCTGCCGTCGGCGGCGTGAAGGCGCGAGAAGGGCTGAGGTCTTCCTCGATGTCGCGGTCCGGGTTCAGGCGCTGCACGATCAGCAGGGCCGTCAGCCCGCTGACGGCGGCCACGGCCATGCTGATCTGCACCGAGCCCAGGCTGGCGATCTTGCCCCAGATGGCGGCGCCAATGGCCGTGCTGCCCATGATGGACATCTGGTAGATGGACATGCCGCGTGCCCGCACCCAGTTGGGCAGGGCCATCTGCGCGGCCACGCCCAGCGTGTTGGCTGTGGCCAGCAGGGCCATGCCCGAGAGCATCATGCCCGGCACGGCCACGGCGATATGGGGGGCGAAGGCCACGGTCAGCGTGGCCAGGCTTTGCGCGGCCACGCCGGCCAGCACCGTGCGCTCGCCCGACAGCATCTGGCGTATGCGCGGCAGCAGCATGGCGCCCAGGATGGCGCCCGCGCCCATGGAGGCCAGCAGCAGCGTGAAGGTGCCGGCACTGCCGCTGCTGGCCGTGCCGTGGTCCAGGCGCTGGGCCGTCAGCGGCAGCAGGGCCATGATGGCGGCGGCCTGCAGAAAGTAGCAGACGGTGCGCAGCAGCACGGCATGCATGCGCGGCGACTCCTGGATGAACTGCAGGCCCACGCGCATGGCCGATCCCAGGCGCTCGCGACCCAGCGGGTTGGCGGGCTGCTGGCGCTTCCAGCGCAGCAGCACAAAGCCCGAGACGATGGACAGCACGGCGTTGAGCACAAACACCCAGGCGCTGCCCAGGCTGGCAATGAGGGCACCCGCCACCAGCGGGCCGATGATGCGCGAGGCATTCATGGCCACGCCGTTGAGCGCCATCGCAAAAGGCAGGTGGTGCTTGGGCACCAGCTCCGGGATCAGCGCGGAGAACACCGGCCAGCGCATGGCCAGGCCGATGCCGTTGGCAAACACCAGGGCCAGCAGCAGATAGGGCGTCAGCTGGCCCGAGAGCACGGCCAGGCACAGCAACAGGGCCACGGCAGCCACCCAGAACTGGGTGACGATGAAGTAGCGGCGTCGGTCCAGGATATCGGCCAGCGCCCCGCTGGGAAGGGCCAGCAGCATGACCGGCAGGGTGGAGGCCGACTGCACCAGCGCCACCAGCACGGGCGAGGTGGTCAGCGATGTCATCAGCCAGGCGGCCGCCACATCGTTCATCCACATGCAGATATTGGCCGTCATCCAGATCATCCACAGCATGCGGAAGGTGGGCGTGGCCAGCGGCGTCCAGACGCCCGGGGCTGCGGCAGGCGGCGCGCCGCCGTCATTCATGGCCGAGGGATCTTCCAGCAGCTTGCCTGCAGGGACCTGGCCGGATTCTGAAATTGCTGGATTGTGGGAAGCGCGCTCTGCGGAATCATCGTGGGCCATGGGGCATGATTCTGTAGCAGGAAAGTTGATGTGACAAATACGTAGTTACTCAAACCTGCCTGGCTCGGAGCTCGATGCTGCTCATGTCCTGAGTGCTACTGATAAGTGAGCTTTAAGCGCTTTTTGAGCAAGGATTTCAATGTTGATTGAGTCCACATCGTAGATGAATAAAGCGGTACATGCTCCACTTTTGAAGGATGCCGGCCTGGTGCGAACGGCACTCAGGCGTGCGTCAGCGTGCTGGGCAGCGGCAGCGCGCTGCTGGACTTGACCTCGCCCAGCGAAAAAATCGTGTGCACGTCTTTGACGTTGGGCAGGCGCAGCAGCACATTGCGCACAAAACCGGAAAAGCTCTCCAGATCCCTGGCCACGACCTGCAGCTCGAAGGTGCCCGCGCCGCTGATGTAGTGGCAGGAGGTGACTTCGGGCAGCAGGCGAATGGCTTCCTCCATGCGCAGCGTGATGTCGGCCGTGTTCTGTGCGGCATCCACGCGCACAAAGGCCAGCACGCCCAGGCCCAGCTTGTGGCGGTCCAGTGTGGCGTGGTAGCCGGTGATATAGCCCGACTCCTCCAGCGCGCGCACGCGTCGCCAGCAGGGCGCGGCGGACAGGCCCACGCGCTGGGCCAACTCGGCATTGGTGAGGCGGCCATCCATTTGCAGCTCATTCAGGATGGCCCAGTCGAAGCGATCAAGTTGGTTCATGATTCGCAATTTACAGCAAGATTCTTTCAAAAACTAGGTTAATCCCGGCAATAAAAAGAAAGCTCTATTCGGGGCGTTTTCCTTAAACTTTGCTCAAACAACTCGCGTTCCATGCCTCTGGCGCAGGAATGCGCAAAGCAATATGCTGCTCTGGTAGCCAACAGCTGCCACGGGTGGTCACCCACATGGAGACAAGCCATGAATGCCCCTTTGCCCGATGAAGTCCGTCGCGCCCTGGAGTCTGTGACTCTGGACGACAAATATTCCCTGGCCCGCGGCCGCGCCTTTATGAGCGGCGTGCAGGCCCTGGTCCGCCTGCCCATGCTGCAGCGGCTGCGCGATGCGCAGGCCGGGCTCAACACCGCCGGCTTCATCAGCGGCTATCGCGGCTCGCCCCTGGGCACTTACGACCAATCCCTGTGGGCGGCCAAAAAGCATATGGAGGCGAATCACATCGTCTTTCAGCCCGGCGTGAACGAAGAGCTGGGCGCCACGGCCGTCTGGGGCACGCAGCAGCTCGATCTCTATCCTGAAACCAAGAAGTTCGACGGCGTCTTCGGCATCTGGTATGGCAAGGGGCCGGGCGTGGACCGCTGCTCCGACGTGTTCAAGCACGCCAATATGGCGGGCACGGCCAAGCATGGCGGCGTGATTGCGATCGCGGGCGACGACCACATCAGCAAGTCCTCCACGGCCGCGCACCAGAGCGACCATATCTTCAAGGCCTGCGGCACGCCGGTGTTCTTCCCCAGCAATGTGCAGGACATCCTCGACATGGGCCTGCATGCCTTTGCCATGAGCCGTTTCTCGGGCCTGTGGTCGGGCATGAAGACGATCCAGGAGGTGGTGGAGTCCTCCTCCTCGGTGCTGGTGGACCCGGATCGCGTCAACATCATCCTGCCCGAAGACTTTCAGATGCCGGACGGCGGCCTGCATATCCGCTGGCCCGATCCGCCGCTGGAGCAGGAAGCGCGGCTGATGAACTACAAGTGGTATGCAGCCCTGGCCTATGTGCGCGCCAACAAGCTCAACCACAATGTGATCGAAGGGCCCAACGACCGCTTCGGCATCATCGCCAGCGGCAAGGCCTATAACGATACGCGCCAGGCCATGGCCGATCTGGGGCTGGACGAGGACACCTGCCGCCAGCTGGGCATCAGGCTGCACAAGGTCAACGTGGTCTGGCCGCTGGAGGCCACCATCACGCGCGATTTCGCGCGCGGCCTGCAGGAGATTCTGGTGGTCGAGGAAAAGCGCCAGGTCATCGAATACCAGATCAAGGAAGAGCTCTACAACTGGCGCGACGACGTGCGCCCCAATGTGGTGGGCAAGTTCAGCGACGAGCATGGCGGCGAATGGTCGCTGCCCAATCCCAGCACCGACTGGCTGCTGCGCCCCACAGCCGATCTGACTCCCGCCATCATTGCGCGCGCCATTGCCCAGCGCCTGAAGAAGCTGGGCGTGCCCGAGCATGTGCAAACGCGCATGCAGCAGCGTCTGGCCGTGCTCGACGCCCGCGAAGCGGCGATCAAGGCGGCCAAGGAGGTTTCGACCGGCGACCGCACGCCCTGGTTCTGCAGCGGCTGCCCGCACAACACCTCGACACGCGTGCCCGAAGGCTCGCGCGCCGTGGCCGGCATCGGCTGCCACTACATGACCACCTGGATGCCCGACCGCCGCACCAGCACCTTCACGCAAATGGGCGGCGAGGGCGTGACCTGGGTGGGGCAGGCGCCTTTCACCAAGGAGGCCCATGTCTTCGCCAACTTGGGCGACGGCACCTACTTCCACAGCGGGCTGCTGGCGATCCGCCAGAGCATTGCGGCCGGCACCAACATCACCTACAAGGTGCTCTACAACGACGCCGTGGCCATGACGGGCGGCCAGCGCGTGGGCGAGCGGCCCGAAGGCCATTCGGTGCTGCAGATCATGAACAGCCTGCTCTCCGAAGGCGTGGGCAAGCTGGTCATCGTCACCGACGAGCCCGAGAAATACGATGGCGTGAAGCTGGGCGAGGGCGTGACCGTCCACCACCGCGACGAGCTGGATGCGATCCAGCGCCAGTTCCGCGAGCTCAAGGGCTGCACGGCCATCATCTACGACCAGACCTGCGCCACCGAAAAGCGCCGCCGCCGCAAACGCGGCGTGCTAAGCACGCCCGACAAGACCGTGGTCATCAACGAACTGGTCTGCGAGGGCTGTGGCGATTGCTCGGTGCAGTCCAACTGCCTCTCGGTCGAGCCCGTGGAGACCGAGTTCGGCCGCAAGCGCCGCATCAACCAGAACAGCTGCAACAAGGACTATTCCTGCGTCAAGGGCTTCTGCCCCAGCTTCGTCACCGTCGAGGGCGGTCAGCTCAAGAAGCCCAAGCAGGAGAAGAAGGGCAGCCTGGAGGCTCTTCCCATTATTCCCGAGCCCGTCCTGCCCGTGGCCGAGCAGGCCTGGGGCATCGTGGTGGCCGGTGTCGGCGGCACGGGCGTGATTACCATCGGTTCGCTGCTGGGCATGGCCGCACACCTGGAAGGCAAGGGCGTGGTCACGCAGGATGCGGCGGGTCTGGCGCAAAAAGGCGGCTCCACCTGGAGCCATATCCAGATCGCCAACCGCTCCGATGCCATCTACACCACCAAGGTGGACATGGCCAAGGCCGATCTGGTCATAGGCTGCGACCCCATCGTGGCGGCCACGCCCACCACCTTGTCCGTGATGCAGCCGGGGCGCACCTATGTGGCGCTCAACAGCCATGCCGCGCCCACGGCCACCTTCGTGGGCAACCCCGACTGGCAGTCGCCTGCCGCACGCTGCGCCACGGCGCTGGCCGAGGCCGTGGGTCATGGCGCCCTGGGCAGCTTCGACGCCGAGAAGGCCTCCACGGCCTTGCTGGGCGACAGCATCTACGCCAACCCCATGATGCTGGGCTACGCCTGGCAAAAAGGCCGGGTGCCGCTCAGCCATGCCTCGCTGATGCGCGCCATGGAGCTCAACGGCGTGCAGGTGGCGCGCAACCAGGAGGCCTTTGAATGGGGCCGCCGCTGCGCCCACGATCTGGAGGCCGTGCGCGCTCTGTATCAGGCATCGCAGGTGATCCAGTTCGTCAAGAAGCCGTCGCTGGAGGAAATGCTGGACAAGCGTGTGGAATTCCTCACGGCCTACCAGAACGCGGCCTATGCCCAGCAGTACCGCGACTTCGTGGCCAAGGTGCGCGCAGCGGAAGAGCCGCTGGCCCAGGGCACGCGCCTGTCCCAGGCCGTGGCGCGCTATCTGTTCAAGCTCATGGCGTACAAGGACGAGTACGAGGTGGCGCGTCTGCACACCGATGCGGCCTTCACCCAGAAGATCAGCGAGATGTTCGAGGGCGACTACAAGCTCGTCCATCACCTGGCGCCCCCCGGTTTTGCCAAGAAGGACGAGCAGGGCCATCTGCTCAAAAAATCCTATGGCCCCTGGATGCGCAAGGCCATGGGCTGGCTGGCCGGCATGAAGGGATTGCGCGGCACGGCGCTCGATCCCTTCGGTCGCACCGAGGAGCGCCGTACCGAGCGCGCCCTGATCGTCGAATACCGCCAGTGCATCGAAACCCTGCTGACGGGTTTGACGACCGACAAGCTGGCGCTGGCCGTGGAGATCGCCTCCATCCCCGAAGACATTCGAGGCTACGGCCACGTGAAGGAGCACCATCTGGCGGCTGCGCGCATCAAGTGGCAGTCCTTGATGACTCGCTGGAATGGCTCGGCTGCAGCTGCTGCGCCAGCAGTCAAGCTGATGGCAGTGAACTAATTGCGCCGAGGCGCATCACAACAAGGCCGGGGCAACCCGGCCTTTGTATTCATGGCCAGAGGCGATGCTGGCAGTGGGCTATCTGAATTTGATAGCTGCCAGCGCCTGTATTGAGTGATATTCAAATATAAAACAGTCACAAAGCAAGACAGGTAATGCGCTGATTGCTATGTTTTTTGCAGGAGTTGCTGATGTGGGAAGGGAGGTCCCCATCGCATCAGGGAATGCCTGTGCTGCGCGGCTGCCCATGCCAATCTTGGGTACAAGCCAGCCGAATACAATGTCCCGCTGACCTGGCGAGATCGCGCAAGTGCGCGCCTGCCGGGACCTATTCCTGACAAATTCACTCTTTCGGAGTCTTTTTCGTGTTCATTTCTTCTGCTTTCGCCCAGACCGCTCCTGCCGCCGCTGCTGAAGGCGGCTTCATGGGTTCGCTCACCGGCATGCTGCCTCTGGTGCTGATGTTCGTGGTGCTGTACTTCGTGATGATTCGTCCACAGATGAAGCGCCAGAAGGAACACCGCTCCATGATCGACGCGCTGGCCAAGGGTGATGAGGTGGCTACCGCCGGCGGCATCATCGGCACCGTGACCCGCATGGCCGAGCAATTCATCTACATCGAAGTGGCTTCCGGCGTGGAAGTCCAGATCCAGCGCTCCGCTGTGGTGCAGGTGCTGCCCAAGGGCACGGCCAAGTAAGCCTGTCCGCTGTGGATTTTGAGGGGTACGGCGCTCGACCAGAGTGCGCGTACCCGTTGTGCGTTGCTGTAAAAAAAAGAGCGCGATCATGAACCGATACCCGGTCTGGAAGTACGCGATCATCGTGATCGCGCTGCTGGTGGGGGTGCTCTACACCCTGCCCAATTTCTTTGGTGAAGCGCCTGCCGTGCAGGTGTCCTCGGCCAAGTCCACCGTCAAGGTGGACAACGCGGTGCTGCAAAAGGTGGAATCTGCCTTGAGCGCAGCCAGTGTCAAAGCCACATCGATGTCGCTGGAAGGCACTTCGGTGCGCGCCCGCTTCGATACGCCCGACGAGCAGCTCAAGGCCAAGGACGTCATCCAGAAGGCCCTGATCTCCGACCCCACCGACCCCTCCTACATCGTGGCGCTGAACCTGGTGTCGCGCTCGCCCGACTGGCTGACGGCCATCGGCGCCAAGCCCATGTATCTGGGTCTGGACCTGCGTGGCGGCGTGCACTTCATGCTGCAGGTGGACATGGCGGCGGCCCTGACCAAGAAGGCCGAGAGCTATGCGGGCGATCTGCGCTCTTCGATGCGCGACAAGAATATCCGCCACGGCGGTGTCAGCCGCGACGGCAACAACGTCACCATCCGCGTGCGCGACGAAGCCACGCTGACGGCGGCGCGCAATCTGATCGCGGACCAGTTCCCCGATCTGGCGGCCACTTCCACGCCTGACGGCACGGGCTTCAAGCTGGTGGCCTCGATCAAGCCCGAAGCCCTGCGCAAGGTGCAGGAGCAGGCGCTCAAGCAGAACATCGTCACGCTGCACAACCGTATCAACGAACTCGGCGTGGCCGAGCCCGTGATCCAGCAGCAGGGCCTGGACCGCATCGTGGTGCAACTGCCCGGCGTGCAGGACACCGCCAAGGCCAAGGACATTCTGGGCCGCACCGCCACGCTGGAAGTGCGCATGGTGGACGAGTCCGCCGAAGCGCGTGCTGCCGAGATGGGCTCCGGCCCCGTGCCTTTCGGCTCCGAGAAATACCTGGACCGCAACGGCCAGAGCATCATCGTGCAAAAGCAGGTGACGCTGACCGGCGAGAACCTGACGGATGCCCAGCCCGGTTTTGACAGCCAGACCCAGGAGCCCACCGTCAACCTGACGCTGGATGCCAAGGGCGCGCGCATCTTCAAGGACGTGACGCGCGAGAACGTGGGCAAGCGCATGGCCATCATCCTGTTCGAAAAGGGCAAGGGCGAAGTGGTGACGGCTCCCGTGATCCGTGGCGAAATCGGCGGCGGCCGCGTGCAGATCTCGGGACGCATGACTACGGCGGAAGCCAACGACACTTCGCTGCTGCTGCGCGCCGGCTCCCTGGCCGCGCCCATGGAAATCATCGAGGAATACACCATCGGCCCGAGCCTGGGCGCCGACAACATCAACCGCGGTATTCACTCCGTGGTCTGGGGCATGGTGGCGATTGCGGCCTTTATGTGCATGTACTACATGCTGTTCGGCGTGTTCTCCACGATTGCTCTGTCGGTGAACGTGTTGCTGCTGCTGGCCATTCTGTCCATGCTGCAGGCCACGCTGACCCTGCCCGGCATTGCCGCCATGGCGCTGGCGCTGGGCGTGGCCATCGACTCGAACGTGCTGATCAACGAGCGTATTCGTGAAGAGCTGCGTGCCGGTGCTTCGCCTCAGGCGGCCATCCATGCAGGCTACGAAAACGCCTGGCACACCATTCTGGACTCCAACGTGACCACGCTGATCGCCGGTCTGGCCCTGCTGGCCTTCGGTTCGGGCGTGGTGCGCGGCTTTGCCGTGGTGCACTGCATAGGCATTCTGACCAGCATGTTCTCTGCCGTGTTCTTCTCTCGCGGGCTGGTCAACCTCTGGTATGGCGGCAAGAAGAAGCTCAAGAGCGTCTCCATCGGTCAGGTCTGGAAGCCTGAGGGTGAGGGTCACCGTTCCGTGGCCGGTCGCGGCAGCAACAACTAAGGAGGAAGATCATGGAGTTCTTCCGCATTAAAAAAGACATTCCGTTCATGAAGTACGCGTTGGTCTTCAACGCGATTTCCTTCATCACCTTTGCGCTGGCCGTCTTTTTCCTGTTCTCGCGCGGCCTGCATCTGTCCGTGGAGTTCACGGGCGGTACGGTCATGGAAGTGGCCTACACCCAGCCTGCCGATATCGGCAAGGTGCGTGAAACCGTTTCCAAGCTCGGCTATGCCGATGTGATCGTGCAGAATTTCGGCACATCCAAGGATGTGATGATTCGTCTGCCCGTGCAAAAGGGCGTGACGACTGCTCAGCAAAGTGAGCGGGTGATCACTGCACTGAAGGCCGAGGATGCCGAGGTCACGCTGCGCCGCACCGAGTTTGTCGGCCCCCAGGTGGGCGATGAGCTGATGCACAACGGCCTGATGGCGCTGGGCATGGTGGTGCTGGGCATCATCATCTATCTGGCCTTTCGCTTCGAGTGGAAGTTCGGCGTGGCGGCCATCATTGCGAACTTGCACGACGTGATCATCATCCTGGGCTTCTTCGCCTTCTTCCAGTGGGAGTTCTCGCTCTCCGTGCTGGCAGGCGTGCTGGCCGTGCTGGGCTATTCGGTCAATGAGTCCGTGGTGATTTTCGACCGTATCCGCGAAGCCTTCCGCAAGTTCCGCAAGCTCAGCACCCACGAGGTGATCGACCACGCCATCACCTCGACCATGAGCCGGACCATCATCACCCACGCCTCGACCGAAGCCATGGTGCTGTCCATGTTCTTCTTTGGCGGCCCCAGCCTGCATTACTTTGCGCTGGCGCTGACGATCGGTATCTTGTTCGGTATCTATTCTTCGGTGTTCGTGGCGGCCGCCATTGCCATGTGGCTGGGCGTCAAGCGCGAGGATCTGGTCAAGGCTCCCGCCAAGTCCGGGTCGCAAGATCCCAATGATCCCAACGCGGGAGCCGTGGTCTGACGCTTTGACCATTGCGGCGGGTGCATGACTGCTTCTGCCGCCATTACACTTACGGAATGGCTCTCTCGCAGTCTTCCTCCACCGCGCCTGCGGCCCCGCAACAGCTGGGCTGGCAGGCGCGCTTGCGTTGGGTCCATGGCATTTGTCAGGGCCTGCCCAAGGTCGCTCGGCAACTGGATGAATTCCTCTCCAACCAGAGCAGTGCCGTCTCCACTGCCAAGGAGATGCAGGAGTGGCGCGAGGCCTGGGTCGGCTTTCAGCAGAACAAGGACGCCTGGTTGCAGGCAGGCGTTCAGGCGCTGCAGCAGGCTGCGCGCAAGCCACCCTCTGGTGGAGCCGAGAACAATGCTTCGGGCTCGGCTCCGCTGACCTTCGAGCTGCTCAGCGACGATGTCGTCGAAAACAGGATTCTGGCCTCCCGCATGGCCCTGGCCATGGGAGAGACGCTGCAGCCCGGCTTCGAGGCCATGCGCCTGCGCATTCAGGCACTGGAGGGCCATGAGCTGGCTTCCCGGGACATGTTCCGTGTCGAGACCATCTGTCTGCATCTGGTCGAGCAATGGCTTGGCAGCGGCATGGAGCGCAAGCATTTGCTGCGGGCTGTGGAGCCCCTGCAGAATGCGCTGGCACCGCTGATGGAGTCCGAATACAGCATCCTGCACAAGCTGCTGGATGCCAAGGGCGTCAGCAAGGCACAGGATGCGCCGCTGCGCGTGCGACGTACCGAGGGTGGCCCGTCCACCGGTGCCATGCATCTGGGCGCCAGCAGTGGCTATGGCAATGCGTCCGATGCGGGTTGGAGCAACTCTGCCATGCAGTACATGCCGGCCGGTATGGCTGCAGGTCTGGGCGCTGGGCCAGGGATGGCTCCGGGCATTGCCCTGCCGCCAGGCGCCAGCGCCGGCCTGGGCATGCTGGCGCGGGCGCGCCATCGCGCGCTGGATGCCATGAATCAGCTGCGCCAGGTGCTGAGTCAGCCTGCGGTCGGCATTCCAGGTCTGATGCCTGGCGCGCCTGTCGTTCCCATGCCTCCTGCGTCTGCCGCTCTGGCGCAGGCGCTGCAGGAGCAGCAACAACTGATGGCGGCCGAGCTCCAGGCCCAGTATCCGTCTGCGGCCGGTTCGGCCATGGCCATGCCCGCCATGGACTACAGTCCGGCAGCGATCGGCCAGCTGGTCAATCTGGTGCGCGAGCGCTCGGCCGACTGGAAGCAAAAGGCCGAGACCAAGAGCGAGAAGGCGACCATCGAGGTGGTGGCGCTGATGTTCCAGAGCATTCTTTCGGAAGACCGGCTGCCGCCGTCCATTCGCGTCTGGTTCGCGCGCCTGCAGGTCCCCGTGTTGCGCGTGGCGCTGGCCGAGCCGCAGTTCTTCAGCGACCTCAATCACCCGGCGCGCAAGCTGATCGACCGCATGGGCTCCTGCGTCATGGGTTTTGACGCCAGCAGCATCAACGGCAATGCGCTGGAGACCGAGATCCGCCGGGTGGTTCAGGTGATAGAGCAGTACCCTGAAACCGGGCAGAAGGTCTTTGCCCTGGTGCTGCGCGAGTTTGAGGAATTCCTCACCAGGCACTTTGCCCAGAATCGGTCCACGGCCAAGATCACCAGCGTGGCTCAGCAGGTGGAGCAGAAGGAGACGCTGGCCATCCAATACACCATAGAGCTGCGCAATATGCTCACCGACATGCCGGTGCGCGAAGAGGTGCGAGACTTTCTCTTCAAATCCTGGGCCGATGTGCTGGCCATGGCCACCGTGCGCTATGGCGCCAAGGATGCACGGGCCATGCGCCTCAAGCAGGCGGCCAGCGAGCTGGTCTGGTCGGCCAGCGCCAAGCCCTTGCGTCAGGAGCGCGCGCGTGTCATCCAGGGCTTGCCGACCTTGCTGCAGACCTTGCGCGAGGGGCTGGAGCTGGTGAGCGTGACCGGCGATGCACAGTCGGCCGCGATCAAGGTGTTGACCGATACGCTGGCCCAGGCCTTCATGTCCAAGACGGCAGCCATTCCGGCCGAGCGTATCGAGGCCATGGCCAAGCGCCTGGCGGAGCTGGAGAAATACATCAGCGAGGATGGCAAGCTCGACGATATGCCGCTGTCCAGCGAGAGCATAGAGCTGATGCTGGGCGTGGATGCGGGCGATCTGAACGTCATTCCCAACACGGACAGTCCGGTGGAGCCCGCCATGCTGGAGTGGGCCCAGTCGCTGGAAAGCGGTCGCTGGTTCACGCTGGACCACAACGGTGCCCGTGTGCAGGTGCAATATGTCTGGCATAGCCGTCGCAAGCATCTGCATTTGTTCGCCTCGCTGGATGGACACTGTTATCTGCTGCAGGCGCAACGCATGGCGACCTATCTGCAGGCAGGCTTGCTCGCGGTGCATGATGCCGAAGCCCTGACGGTGCGTGCCACACGCGATGCACTGCAGAAAATTCAGGCGAATCCGGAAAGACTGGTCTAAGCCCCTGAGGTGCTTTGCATCTTTCCCCTTTCTCTACGCGCTGCACCAGGGAAGGGAGCAGCCCTTGCTGGGCGTCGCCTTGTCGGGATATGCCGGTTTGGGGCTTCAGCTTTGCGTAAGTCGCTGGTACAGGCCGCCAGGCAGGCGCGCGACCAGGCCGTCGAGCTCCAGTTCCATCAGCTGCGCCTGCAAATGGGCGGCATCCCAGCCCGTGCGATCGCTCAAGGACTCCAGGGTCATGGGGTCATGGCCCAGCGCCTGCAGCAACGGGTTATCCGGTGTCGACGCCTTGTTTTTGGCAGCTTCCTGCGCTGGTTCGGCTCTGGTCGACGCGAGTTTCAGTCCTTGAAGCTCTTCGAGCACGTTGTCAGCGGTTTCCACCAGCTTGGCACCCTGGCGTATCAGCGCATGGCAGCCCTTGGCCTGCGGCGCGTGGATGGAGCCGGGGATGGCAAAGACTTCACGCCCCTGCTCGTTGGCCAGGCGGGCCGTGATCAGCGAGCCAGACTGCAGGGCGGCTTCCACCACCAGGGTGCCTTGCGACAGGCCGGAGATGATGCGGTTGCGCTGAGGGAAATGCCGGGGCAGGGGCTCGCTGCCCAGCGGGTATTCGCTGATGACCAGCCCGTTGCGCGCAATTTGCTGTGCCAGCTTGGCGTGCGCACGCGGATAGACCTGATCGAGTCCGGTGCCGACGACGGCAATCGTGCAGGGGGTAGGGCCTGAGCGGGCCTGAAGTGCTCCCTCATGGGCAGCTGCATCTATGCCGCGTGCCAGGCCTGAGACTATGCACAGCCCTTGCTCGGCCAGTGCCTGCGCCATGCTGCGCGCATTGATGACGCCCTGGGCGGATGGATTGCGGCTGCCCACCATGGCCAGGGTGGCGGGGTAGGGAAACCAGGGCCGGGCAGATGCCAGCAGTGCCGCTGGACCTTGGACAAACAGCAGCAGGGGCGGATCTTCGGTCTGCAGCAGGCAGTCCGGATACTGAGAGTTGCCCAGATGGATCACGGTGTGCAAGGTACCCGGTGCGGGCGAGGCCAGCCATCGAGCCAGGGTGCTGCAATGTTTTTCCCAGTCTGTCGGGAGCTCTGTCAGAGCCTTGATCTGAGCCTGAGTGGCGCATTCAGCCCATGTTGACAGCGGCAGCCGCCAGACCGCGTCTGCACTGCCGGCTTTGGCCAGCAGGCGGCGTGCCGTGGTGCGTCCAAGACCCGGCGTCAGCAGCAGGCGCAGCCAGGCCAGAGTTTCGGCATCGGGCAGGGCATGGTGCGCATCTTGTGAAGGGGGCGACACCGTGCTCATGCTCCATTCAGGGCTGGGGCGACTGCAGGCCATCGCCCACGTTCACACCACGCTGGGCCGTGGTGATGAGCGCGTAGGAAACCCGGTCAAACACCTTGAAGACCATGGCATAGCCATTGGCCTCATCGGGCAGCTTCACCCGGTCACGACTGGGGCTGGTCTTGTCCACGATGACATTGCCCTTGCTGACGAGTTCCAGCACTGCGCCGATGTCCATGCCGTCCTGGGCTCCCTTGTTGATGGCAATGACCTGATTCTGAGCTGCGTTATAGCCCACCGAGTCGCCATAGATGGAGACCACGGCGGCATCCACCGCATGGCGCGGTGCATGGGGCACATAGCTCAGATACTGCTGCTCGGGCGAGGGCAGCAGACGGTCACCTGCGCGGATTTCATTCTTGGAGCGGATGATGTCCACAGTTCCAGGCGTGGTCTGTACAGGCTGGCCTGGCGCGGATTCAAGCAATGTTTCACTACGTGCCACGGTGGCACTGCCCAGGTACTTGGCTTCGTAGCCAAGGATTTCCCCGGTGATGGGGTCCTTGAGCGGCGTGGCATCGCGGAAGATGCGATAGCTCGCGGGCCGGCCCTTGCCGGCGGTGACCAGCGCGCCACCGGAGTTGCGTACATAGGCGCGATCGCCAATGGCCATGAGCACGCGCTTGTCCTGGGTGGCGATGATGCGCGGGGCTTGTGTAAGTGCCTGGCTGTCCACTACCAGCGGCTCGGCCAGGAAGGGCTCGATCAGATGCGGCGGCAGCGTGGGCAGGGCCAGGTCGTTCAGTGACGATTCACGCGTTTGCGGCGACAGACGAACTACCTCGGAATCGCCGTTGGGGGCAGTGGTCGATAGACGGGCATAACCGTTGCTGCGCACCAGATACAGCACCTGGCCGGGGTAGATCTGATGAGGGTTGGCGATGCTGGAGAGGTTCATGCCCCAGAGTTCGGGCCAGCGCCAGGGCTGGCGCAGATACATGCCCGAGATGCCCCAGAGCGTGTCGCCGCGCTTGACGGTGTATTGCGCGGGAGCGTTGGGCGCCAGTTCGTTCTCGGGGATGCCTTGCTGAGCGACTTGCTGTGCGGTGGAGCGCTGGGTGGCGGTCACAGGATAGCTTTGGGCGTGGACCGAAGTCAGGGCTGCAAGCAATGTGGCTCCAATGCTCAAGGCGCGTGCAGTGGCAAATGCGGTCATGAAGTTCCTTCTGGCGGGATTCGTTTGCTGCAGCGTCCCTCGCGTCGCCGCACTGTGGCCGATCTTGGCATAGCCAGCCAACAAGTCTTACAAATGTGTCGAAATTCTCGATGCAAGGCCTCGATAGATCAATGTTTATTGAGGACGTGCCAAGCGTTTGGCAGCAAATGTTGGGACAATAACGACAGATTTACCGAGACACCATGGCCATTCTTCCCATCCTCTGCTACCCCGATCCCCGTCTTCACAAGGTCGCCAAGCCCGTGGCGCAGGTGGATGAGCGCATCCAGACTCTGGTGAAAGACATGCTCGAGACCATGTATGACGCTCAGGGCATCGGCTTGGCCGCGACACAGATCGATGTGCATGAGCGCGTCATCGTGATCGACGTGTCCGAGAAGCGCAACGAGCCCATGGCCTTGATCAACCCCGAGATTCTCTGGGCCAGCGAGGAAAAGCAGCTGGGCGAGGAAGGCTGCCTGTCCGTGCCCGGCATCTACGACGGCGTGGAGCGCTCCATTGCCGTCAAGGTCAAGGCCCTGGATGAAAACGGCAACAGCCGTGAGATCGACGCCGAAGGCATGCTGGCCATCTGCATCCAGCACGAGATGGATCACCTGCTGGGCAAGGTGTTTGTCGAATACCTCTCGCCGCTGAAGCGCAATCGCATCAAGACCAAGCTGGTCAAAGCCCAGAAGCAGGCCCTGAGGGCCTGATCGGAGTGTCCATGTCCCTGCCTCGCCTGCAAACGCTGTTGACTGCAAGTCTGCTGGCAGCGGGACTGGCGGGTTGCATGGTGCCCCAGTGGCAAAAGCCCGGCATGCCTCAGGCCGAGGTGGAAAAAGGCATGGGCAAGCCCACTTTGGTCGTGCCTCTGCCCGAGGGCGGCCAGCGCCTGCTCTATAGCCAGCAGCCGGCCGGTCAGCAGGTCTATCACATGGATTTCGATGCCCAGCGCAAGCTGGTGCATGTGGAGCAGGTACTGGATACGGCGCACTTTTTCGCGTTGCGCAATGGTGTGGATACCCGTGATGATGTCTACCGCATGTTCGGCCCGCCCGCCATAGTCGAGAGGGTCTACAGCTTCAAAGGTGACATCTGGACCTACCGTTTTCTGGACAATACCTTTGCTCGGCGTGCCCATGTGCACATAGACCAGCAAGGTGTGGTGCAGAAGGTCATGTTTACCGATGAAAGCATGTACCTCAGAGAGCCGCATCGTTGAACATCTGGCAGCCGGCGGCTGCCTTTTTAATTTGTGAGTCCCATGAAAGTCATTTTTGCCGGCACGCCCGAATTTGCGCGCGTGGCCCTGGAGAGTCTGCTGGCTGCAGGTTTTGAAGTTCCGCTGGTGCTGACCCAACCGGACCGTCCGGCCGGGCGTGGCATGAAGCTCCAGGCTTCTCCCATCAAGCAGTGCGCTTTGGAGCATGGCATTGCCGTGGCTCAGCCGCTGAGTCTGCGTCTGGACGGCAAATATCCCGAAGATGCCGCTGCCGCCAAGGCCGCGATCGATGCCGCTCAGGCCGATGTGATGGTGGTGGCGGCCTATGGCCTGATCCTGCCGCAGTGGGTGCTCGATACGCCTCGCCTGGGCTGCCTGAACATCCACGCCAGCCTGCTGCCGCGCTGGCGCGGTGCAGCGCCGATTCATCGCGCCATCGAGGCCGGTGACGCCGAAACCGGCGTCACCATCATGCAGATGGATGCAGGCCTGGATACCGGCGATATGTGTGTGATCGAGCGTCTGCCGATAGCCGCAGACGACACCACGGCCAGCCTGCAGGACAAGCTGGCCGCGTTGGGCGGCCGCCTGATCGTGGAAGCGCTGGAAATGGCGGCCTGCGGAGGTCTCAGTCGCACGCCACAGCCTGCCGATGGAGTGAGCTATGCACACAAGATCGAGAAGGCCGAGAGCCTGATCGACTGGAGCGAAAGCGCCGAAGTCATTGCGCGCCGCCTGCGTGCCTTCAACCCCTTCCCCGGTGGCGCCACCAGCCTGGGCGGCGAGGCCATCAAGGTCTGGGAAGCAGAGGCCCAGCAAGGCAGCGGCGCGCCCGGCTCCGTGCTGTCGGCCGACGCCCGCGGCGTGCGCGTGGCCTGTGGCAGTGGCGTGCTCAACATGACGCTGTTGCAGCGTGCCGGTGGCAAGCGTCTGGCCGCAGGCGATTTTCTGCGTGGTTTCGAGCTGCCCGCAGGCGCGCAACTGGGCGAGGGTGCTGGCGAGGTATGACGGATATGGCGTTCACGCTGGGTCAGCGTGCGAAATCGATAATCAGGGATCCGTTCTTCTGGGTCGGCTCCAAGGAGATGGGCGGCACCGCCCTGGGCATCGCCGCCTGGGGTCTGGTGACCGGCGTGGCCATGGTCAAGAGCGGCCTGTCCGTTCCTCTGGCGCTGCTCATGGGTTTGACTGTCTATGCGGGCAGTGCCCAACTGGCCGTGCTGCCGCTGATGGCCGTGGGGGCTCCGCTGTGGGTGGTCTGGTTCACCGCCATCTGCGTGAACCTGCGTTTTGTGATCCTGTCCAGCATGTGGCGCAGCTATTTCGCCAAGCTGAGTCTGCGTCACCGTCTGGCGGTGGCTTATTTCAGCGGCGATGTGATTTTCGTGAACTTCATGCGTCGCTACCCAGAGGCCAGGCCGCAGCCCGAGCAACTGCCCTATTTCTGGGGCGCAGCACTGACCAACTGGCTGGCCTGGCAGATCCCGTCCACGCTGGGCATTTTCCTGGCCGACCAGATTCCTCTGTCCTGGGGACTGGGCTTTGCCGGCGTGCTGGCGTTGTTGGGCGTGTTGCTGTCCATGCTCAAGGACCGAGCAACCTGGGTGGCCTCCATCGTGGCCTGTACGGCAGCTGTGGCGGCTTTTGCGCTGCCGCTCAAGCTCAATATCCTGGTGGCGATCGCAGCTGCGGTGGCTGCAGGCCTGACGGCCGAGCAACTGCAAAAGCAGGCCAGCCGGCTGCCTGCGGTGAAGAATGAGGAGGACCGGTCATGATGAGCAGTTTCTGGGTCATCGTTGCCTGTATCGGTCTGGCCCTCATCACGCTGATCACGCGTGCTTTCTTCATGATCCCCGAGCGTGAACTGCCGCTGCCCGACTGGCTCAAGCGCGGGCTCAAATACGCACCGCTGGCGGCCCTGGCGGCGGTGATTGCGCCCGAGATCGTGATGAGCAATGGTCAGCTGATCAACAGTCTGGCTGATGCTCGACTGCCTGCGCTGGCCGCTTCGGTGGTGTATTTTTTTTACAAGCGCAGCATTCTTGGCACCATTGCTCTGGGCATGGCGATTTATCTGCCTCTGCATATCGGTCTGGGCTGGTAGCTCCAAGACCAGAGAAAACAGGAGCTGCGTGCTCCTGTTTTCATATGGGTTGTCTATAAAAAGGCTTGAAACCAAGTTACAGAGCGCGCAGGATGCTCCTGTTTTTGAGTCGAGTAAGCGTGTAAAAGCGATGCCTGAAAGTGGCGATCGCCCTAGAATGCAGGCAGATTTTGTGTTTTCCAACCTTTGTATGGGCGACTTTCGGAGTCGCTTTTTTGCTGCATGAACATCATCCGCTTCTCCGATTTGTGCGCCCAGGGCAAGGCCCAGGGTCAACGTGTTTTCATCCGTGCCGACCTGAACGTACCCCTGAACGACGCTGGTGAAATCACCGAAGACACGCGTGTGCGCGCTTCCGTGCCTGCGATTGAAATGGCTTTGAAGGCCGGCGCTGCCGTGATGGTCACCAGCCACCTGGGCCGCCCCACCGAAGGTGAATTCAAGCCCCAGGACTCGCTGGCTCCCGTGGCCAAGCGCCTGTCCGAGCTGCTGGGCCGCGATGTGCCCCTGGTCGCCAACTGGGTGGACGGCGTGCAGATTGCTCCCGGCCAGGTCGTGCTGCTGGAGAATTGCCGTGTCAACGTGGGTGAAAAGAAGAACAAGCCCGAGCTGGCTCAGAAGCTGGCCAAGCTCTGCGACATCTTTGTGAACGATGCCTTCGGCACCGCTCACCGTGCCGAAGGCACGACCTACGGCATTGCCGAATACGCCCCCATCGCCTGTGCCGGCCCGCTGCTGTCGGCCGAGATCGACGCGCTGAACAAGGCCCTGGCCGCGCCTGCGCGTCCTCTGGCCGCCATCGTCGCCGGCTCCAAGGTGTCCACCAAGCTGACCATCCTCAAGAGTCTGGCCGACAAGGTGGACCAGCTCATCGTGGGCGGCGGCATTGCCAACACCTTCATGCTGGCTGCCGGTCTGAAGATCGGCAAGAGCCTGGCCGAACCCGATCTGGTGGCCGATGCCAAGGCCGTGATCGACGCCATGGCTGCCCGTGGCGCCAATGTGCCCGTGCCCACCGATGTGGTCACCGCCAAGACCTTTGCTGCCGACGCCGTGGCCACCGTCAAGAAGGCCTCCGAAGTGGCCGACGACGACATGATTCTGGACATCGGCCCGGAAACCGCAGCCCTGCTGGCCGAGCAGCTCAAAAAGGCTGGCACCATCGTCTGGAACGGCCCCGTGGGCGTGTTCGAGTTCGACCAGTTTGCCAATGGCACCAAGGTCATCGCCCAGGCGATTGCCGAGTCACCCGCCTTCAGCATTGCCGGCGGTGGCGACACCCTGGCCGCCATTGCCAAGTACGGCATTGAAAAGGACGTGGGCTACATCTCCACCGGCGGCGGTGCCTTCCTGGAAGTGCTGGAGGGCAAGAAGCTGCCTGCCTTCGAGATCCTGGAAAAGCGCGCCAACGGCTGATTTCCTTGAAAAATATCGCTAACCCAACGGGGAAGAGCGATGTAAGCTATCAAAAAAGGATCGAATTATCGATCCTTTTTTGTTTTGACGCGGATGAAGATGCAGACACTCTGGGGAAGTAAAAGCAACTCCGCACCGCAAGTGATTGGCGGGACTGTCAGAGTCGCTTAGCATTCAGCCTGCGTTGATGGTGAGCCATGGCGCGCTATGAATTTCTTTTACCCTGAGCGGCCGGGATGCGTATCCGGATTTGTCCACCGGATAGCATGCGGCGTTCGCGTTCCACCCACTGCTTATGTTCGCTTCAACACCTCAGGATTTGTCGGCGCTGATCCAGGCGATGACGACCTCGGTTGCCACCGATACCGCTCAAAACGTGCTCAGTGCCGCTCAATGGGAGTTGCTGGCGCCCTATCTGCAGCCGATCAATCTGGCGGCCAGCGAAGTGTTGTTTGCCGAAGGGGCGCTGGATCGCAATCTGTACCTGGTGGAGTACGGCTCGCTGAGCGTGCATTACCAGGATTCGAAGGAAAGAATCCGCCTGGCTTTGGTGGGGCCGGGGGCGATTGTGGGGGAAGGGGCCTTCTTCGCCCATCGACCACGCAAGGCCACGGTTCAGGCCGCAGCGCCCAGCCGTCTATGGTGTCTGACAGCGCTGCGTTATTCCGAAATTGCCAACCGTCAGCCTGCTCTGGCCCTGGCGCTGCTGACCATGGCAGGTCAGGTGCTGGCCCGCCGCGCTGGGGACAGTCGTCGCCGGGTGGCCAGCACCTGAGTGAAGATTTTTTGTATTTCGGCCGGGCTGGGCGCTTGATCCACGTCGGACAAAGGCTAATATTTCGGTAAATGTCACGAGCTGCTCCAGACTTGGAGGCAGAATGTGTCTCGTTGTAAATCCTGCTTGTTCGAGTGTGCTCATGTCCCTGTTCCGATGGTTTTCTCGCGGGCCTCGCCGAGAAGGTAGCACGCAAGCACCGCGCCACGAGGATGATTCGGTAGCGCGTCAGTCGCAGCGCCGGGAGCGCTCCGCCAGACGCGAGCAGCTGTACGTCATCGTGCGCGAAGCCATGGTCAGGGTCGGCATTCTTTCGGCCGGCTACAAGTTCAAGGTGCTCTCGCTGGACAACGTCGGCCAGCGCTTTGTCGTGATGGTGGATCTGGCTCCTGCATACGCTGCGGATGCTCTGCAGCAAAGACGTATCGAGGCATTGATTGCCGAGCTCGCCAGAACCCGCATGGATGCAGGGGTTCACGCTGTTTACTGGCGCGTGAACGGGCAGCTTCAAAGCGCTGCTAGCCCTGATTTTGCGCAGATGCAGTTTGACGGGGCCGCACCCCCGATGAAGGCGCCACGACATGCTCCGGTTGCGGCACATTCAGGCCGCTCTTTCGAGCCCATTGACGCGCAGGAAATGGATGCGTTCAAGCAGGCAGTGGCCATGGCAGCTGCATCGCCCGCGAGTGTGCGCCAATCACGCCAGGCGCCATTGCTGGGCCCTGGCTCTGGTCATGAGGAAGGCGGCGAATTTGCCGTGTCCGGACTGGGCTCTCTGGGCGCGACGCAGTACGGAGAGCTGCGCTGATCCAGGGCTGTTGCGGGGCTGCTCAGTGCCCGGCAAAGTCAACCAGAGTGAACAGGGGCAGGCCGCTGTCCTTGAGGTGCTTGGAGCCGCCCAGTTCCGGCAGATCCACAATCGCTGCGCCTTCCACCACGGTAGCCCCCAGCTTTTCCAGCAGTTTCTTGCCGGCCATCATGGTGCCGCCGGTGGCGATCAAATCGTCGATCAGCAACACACGGTCGCCGGACTTGACGGCATCGGTGTGCAGCTCCACGGTAGCGCTGCCGTATTCGAGCTCATAGGTTTCCTCCACCGTGGTGAAGGGCAGTTTGCCTTTTTTGCGGATGGGCACAAAGCCGACGTTGAGCTCGTGGGCGATCACGGCACCCAGAATAAATCCGCGTGCATCCAGGCCGGCAACCACGTCGGGGCGCAGCTTGGGGTCCATGTAACGATGAACAAAGGCATCGGTCATGATGCGAAAAACCTTGGGGTCCTGCAGCAGGGGCGTGATGTCACGGAATTGCACGCCCGGCGCAGGCCAGTCCGGCACGGTGCGGATATGGTCACGCAGATAGTCGTTGACGCTGGTGGAAGTTTGCATGTGGCCGCCTGAGTTCTTGAATGCTCGCCAGTGTATGGGCTCGGGCTTGAAATGCGGGCCAAAGGGGTGTTGCCCGCTGCCCGGCAGGCATGGGCTGGCTAAAATCCGGGCATGAATTCTGATGCTGCCAATTCGCGTCTGATCGACGCACCGCGAGCTTTGAACCTGGCCCGTGAAGCCCTGGATATAGAGGCCGCTGCCTTGCGTGCGATGTCGGTGCGCCTCAATGGCGCATTCACGGCGGTGGTTCAGCGCATTCTGCAGCTGCCAGGCCGTGTGGTGGTCATGGGCATGGGTAAAAGCGGGCATGTGGGCCGGAAGGTGGCTGCGACGCTCGCGTCCACAGGGACCCCTGCCTTTTTCGTGCACCCCGCAGAAGCCAGTCATGGCGATCTGGGCATGCTGACGCAGGACGATCTGGTGCTGGCCCTGTCCAATAGTGGCGAGACCGATGAGCTGACGGGCGTGTTGCCTGCCATCAAGCGCATGGGCGTGCCCCTGGTGGCCGTGACCGGCGGTCTGCAATCGACACTGGCCAAGCATGCGGACTGGGTGCTGGACACCCATGTCGACAAGGAAGCTTGTCCCTTGAACCTGGCTCCCACTGCCAGCACCACGGCTCAGCTGGCCATGGGAGATGCGCTGGCCGTGGCCTTGCTCGATGCCCGGGGCTTTGGTGCCGAGGATTTTGCGCGCTCACACCCCGGAGGAGCATTGGGACGACGACTGCTGACCCATGTGCGCGATGTGATGCGTCGTGGTGTCGATGTGCCGCAGGTTGCCCAGGATGTGAGCAGCGTGGACCTGATGCGCGAAATGAGTGCCAAGGGCCTGGGCTGCTCTGCCGTGGTCAACGCATCCGGTGAGCTGGTGGGGATCTTTACCGATGGTGATTTGCGCCGCTGCGTGGAAGCCGGCGTGGATCTGCGCAGCCGCACGGCGCAGGACGTCATGCATGCCAGGCCTCTGACGATCAAGCCCGATCTGCTGGCGGTGGCTGCGGCACGCATGATGGAAGAACATGGCATTACCGCAGTGCTGGTGGCCGATGACAATCAGCGCCTGCAGGGTGTGGTGCATATTCGCGATCTGATGCGTGCCAAGGTGATTTGATGAACCGACCTGCTCTGACACCCCGCCAGCAATGGGACCCACAGCTGTTGCTCAAGGCCCAGGGAATTCGTGTGGCCTTCTTCGATGTGGATGGCGTCCTGACCGACGGCGGCCTTTACTTCTCGGGTGAGGGTGAGGTCCTCAAGCGCTTTCATACGCTGGATGGTCATGGCCTGAAAATGTTGCAAAAGGCCGGCATCACGCCGGCCGTGGTGACGGGGCGAGATTCTGCGCCGCTGCGTTTGCGCTTGAAGCAACTGGGCATTGAACATGCGCGCTTTGGCACGGAGGACAAAGTGCCGGCTGCCGAGTCCATCCTGGCTGAACTGGGTCTGCAATGGCCGCAGGCCGCCGCCATGGGGGACGACTGGCCCGATCTTCCCGTCATGCGTCGCAGCCACTTTTCTTGCGCACCCGCCAATGCCCATGACGAGGCATCGCATGTGGCGGACTGGGTCAGTGCCAAGAATGGCGGAGAGGGGGCGGTGCGGCAGTTCTGCGATCTGCTGCTGGCCGCCAATGGTGCTTATGCGGCGCTGCTTTCGGGGTATGGCTCATGAGCGGGCAATGGCGCCGTGTGGGCGACAAGGCCTCGATGTACCTCCCCGTGCTCATCATGGGCCTGCTGGCGCTGGGCACCTGGTGGCTGGTGCGCAATGCTCCCAAGCCGATTGTCAGTGGCGCGGAGAAGGCCGTGCGGCACGATCCAGACTATTTCCTCAAAGACTTCGTCATCAAGAATTTCGAAGCATCGGGCCGCCTCAAAAATCGACTGAATGGCACGACAGGTGAGCACTTTCCCGATACCGATACGCTGGAAGTCTACGACGCACGTATGCTGAGCTTCACGCCTGATGGACGCAAGACCGTGGGCAGCTCCAACCGGGCATTGAGCAATGGCGACGGCTCGGAAATCCAGATGTTCGGCCAGGCCGTCATTCAGCGCGAGCCGGTGCCTGCAACTGCAACCCAGAAGGCCTTGCCTGCCATGCGGCTGGAGAGCGAGTTCCTGCAAATCTGGCCCAATGACGAGCGCGTCAGCACCAACAAAGCGGTGGTCATGACCCGTGGCAATGACAGATTTACGGGTGACAGCATGCAGTATGCGCACCTTGATCAGATTCTGCAGATGCAGGGGCGGGTCAAGGGTGTCATCCTGCCCAACCAAAAGCCGTAAATCATGGCAGGGCATGGGGCCGGACTCGTCTATATCACCGGTGCTTCCAGCGGCATTGGGCAGGCCCTGGCCTGGTACTACTATCAGCGTGGCTGGTCGATCGCATTGGTGGCAAGACGCACCGTGCTCATGGAGCAATGGGCGCAGTCCATGCGAATGGATGCATCCCGCTACGCCGTTTATGGTGCGGATGTCACGAACATAGCAAGTGCTTGCAGTGCTGCGAATGCCTGTCTTGAGCGCCAGGGTCTGCCTGATGTTGTTATTGCCAACGCGGGTGTCAGCTGGGGTGTGGATACCGCCTTGCGCGAGGATCTTGAGGTTATGCAGCAGGTGCTGGCCAGCAACACCATGGGGCTGGCTGCAAGCTTCCAGCCGTTTATTGCACCCATGGTGCGACGCGGCTCCGGGCGTCTGGTGGGTATTTGCAGTGTGGCTGGTATTCGCGGCTTGCCCGGCCATGCCGCATATTCGGCCAGTAAAGCGGCAGCCATTGCTTACTGTGAGAGTCTGCGTGTTGAGTTGCAGAAATCCGGGGTCTCTGTGACCAGTTTATTGCCTGGCTATGTGGACACTCCGTTGACGAAAAATAATCCGTATTCCATGCCTTTTCTGCTTTCGCCCGAGGAGTTCGCAAGGCGTGCCTTTCGTGTTATCGAGCGCAAAGCCAGATATGCGATTATTCCCTGGCAGATGAGGATTGTCGGCAGCGTAATGCGGCTGTTGCCCGCTTATCTGTGGGATAGATTGACTCTGGGGAAAACCAGAAAGCCCAGGCATCTAAAAAAGGATTGAGTGGAAGACATTGGGAAAATGACTATGCATTTGAATGTCTTCAAAAATAAATAAAGGCACGATATCGTGCCTTTATTGCTGAGCTGCTAAAAGGAGCTCATTCGCCGTGGTTATTGCCACCGCCGTAGCCGCCGCGACCGCCGTGGCGTGGGCCTGAGCCATAGGGGCTGCGGAAGCCGCCTTCGCCGCGACCACCACCGCCATAGCCGCCGCCATCACCGCGACCATAGCCACCACCTTCACTGCGGCCACCGTAACCGCCATCGCGATTACCGCCGCCAAAACCGCCTTCACTGCGGAAGCCGCCTCCATAACCGCCGGAGCGAGGGGGGCGGGGTTCCATAGGGCGTGCCTCATTCACGACGAGGCTGCGACCCCCGAGGGGCTGACCATTCATGCCTTGAATGGCGGCTTGTGCTTCTGCTTCGCTGGCCATTTCCACAAAACCAAAGCCTTTGGAGCGGCCGGTGTCTCGTTCCATCATGACGCGTGCACTTGCTACGGCTCCAAACTGGCTGAACGCCTGCTCAAGATCGTTGTCACGCACACCATAAGGAAGGTTGCCGACATACAGCTTATTGCCCATTAATAACTCCTAGCTCCTCAATGCTTCAATGGCGCGATCGAATTCAGGACGTCCACTGCATATCCATGGGAAAACATGCAAAAAATCCTGAACACTTATTCGCTTGTGAACGGGAAATGCCCGAGAAAGGAATTATGACGGAGAACAATGAAAAAAATAAATGCTCGAAAACCGCATTGCTAACGTTTAGCAACAAAAAAAGGATCCGAAGATCCTTTTTTTGTTATTGGCAATAACTGATTAGTAGCTATTGCGACGGCCGTAGCCGCCGTCGCCACGGCCACCGCCGAAGCCGCCGTCACCACGGCCACCGCCAAAACCACCTTCACGACCGCCGCCGAAGCCGCCGCCGAAGCCGCCGGAGCGGGGAGGACGAGGCTCCATGGGGCGTGCTTCGTTCACGACCAGATCACGACCGCCACGGTTTTGGCCGTGCAGGCCTTGGATAGCGGCTTGTGCTTCGGCATCGCTGCCCATTTCCACAAAGCCAAAACCCTTGGAACGGCCGGTGTCGCGCTCCATCATCACCTTGGCGCTGTTCACAGTGCCGAATTCGCTGAAGCTGTCTTGCAGATCTTGGTCGCGGAAGGAATAAGGCAGATTGCCTACGTAAAGCTTGTTGCCCATGCTGGACTCCTGAAAAAACTTGAAAACGCGATGGAGCCCTAGGGAGTCAGCCTTGGATGACAACATTAGAGACGCTAACGCACTTGCCCCATCCAGAAATTGCTTTCCAGACAAAGACTCAAGCATTATGAGTCACAAGAGAAGCCGTAGTATTACGAAAAGATCAAATTTCGTGCTTGTAACAACATTGTCCTGATGGGAGTTACCCTGAAATACAAAATTTTGAATATCCAAATACGCAGATGCCTTACAGGGTTAAGCATGTAGAATGACGGCTACTTTCTTTGGGGAGTAGGCCGTTCGGCAGCCGTCTGCCGGATGCATGCGTCAACAGACTTGGGTCCTCGCGACCTATGGCGCATGCGGTACCGCGTGCAATGCGTGGTGCGACCGGCCGAGACCATTGATTACGTACCGAGAAAACCTATGAAGAGATAGGCCGGAGTCGGTGCGTGATCAATGCGTTCTGGCAACTCCGGCCGTCTATCCCCATCATGGAAGCCTTTCTCATATCCACCTCCATCGTCGCCCTGGCCGAGATGGGGGACAAGACCCAACTGCTGTCATTGGTACTGGCAGCCAAGTTCCGCAAGCCACTGCCCATCGTGGCCGGCATTTTTGCCGCGACGCTGGTCAATCATGCTCTGGCCGGCGCCGTGGGCAACTGGATCACCACGATGCTAGGTCCCGATGTGCTGCGCTGGATCTTGGGGGTTTCATTCATCCTCATGGCGGGCTGGATGCTGATTCCCGACAAGTTAGACGATGACGATACCGGCAATGGCGCCGGGCGTTGGGGTGTCTTCGGTACGACGCTGATGCTGTTCTTCCTGGCCGAGATGGGGGACAAGACCCAACTGGCCACGGTGGGTCTGGCCGCCAAGTACCCTCTGTCGTATTACTGGGTGGTGGCTGGCACCACGCTGGGCATGATGCTGGCCAATGCACCGGTGGTGTGGTTTGGCGAGAAGATCACCAAGAAGCTGCCGATCAAGACGATTCACCGTGTGTGCGCCGTGATCTTCCTGGTGCTGGGTGTGGCGGCGCTCCTGACCAAAGTGTGAAACTACCGAAAGCATAGCTATTTGCACAAGGCTCAAAAGGCTTGGACAGCTTTGACAGTCTGCTTTTGAGTTCGGTGCAATGAATGCAGTACACTGCACTTTTCACGCGCCGATTTGCCAAAGCTTGCGGGCGCTTTATAAATCCAGCTAAAGACCCGTCCGCGAAGTGACAGTACACCGACCCGGCCTCGTTTTTAGCGATGCCGGGTTTTTTCATATGTCCTTCATCGCGACACCTCAGTTCATGCATTTTGATGAGCCGCTGCCCTTGCAGAGCGGTGGCTCCATCGCCGACTACGATCTTGCCTTCGAGACCTATGGCCAGCTCAATGCCGACAAGAGCAATGCCATCGTGGTCTGTCATGCGCTCAATGCCTCCCACCATGTAGCAGGCAGCTACGAGGGCCAGCCCAAGAGCGAGGGCTGGTGGGACAACATGATCGGTCCGGGCAAGCCCGTCGATACCGACAAGTTCTTTGTCATCGGCATCAACAATCTGGGCTCCTGCTTCGGCTCTACCGGCCCCATGCACACCAACTCGGCCACGGGCAAGCCCTATGGTGCGGATTTTCCCGTGGTGACGGTGGAGGACTGGGTGGATGCGCAGGCACGTTTGCTGGACCGCCTGGGCATAGGCAAGCTCGCCGCCGTGCTGGGCGGCAGCCTGGGCGGCATGCAGGCCCTGTCCTGGTCGCTGCGCTATCCCGAGCGCATGCGCCATGCCGTGGTGGTGGCCAGTGCGCCGAATCTGAACGCCGAGAACATTGCCTTCAACGAGGTGGCGCGTCGCGCCATCGTCACCGACCCGGATTTCAACGGTGGCCATTTCTACGAGCATGGCGTGGTGCCCGCGCGCGGCCTGCGCATCGCGCGCATGATTGGTCACATCACTTATCTCAGCGATGACGTGATGAACCAGAAGTTCGGCCGCAGTCTCAGGGCCCCCGCACTCCTCGCTGAGGGGGCTGACCCGACTCGGGGCGGCCCGGCGCCGGATCGGCGCGATTACCTGTACAGCACCCAGGATGTGGAGTTCCAGATCGAGAGCTATCTGCGCTACCAGGGCGAGAAGTTCAGCGGCTACTTTGACGCCAACACCTATCTGCTCATCACACGCGCACTGGACTATTTCGATCCGGCGCGCTCCCATGACGGCGATCTGACCCGAGCGCTGGCCGTGGCCAAGGCCCGGTTTCTGCTCGTGAGCTTCACGACGGACTGGCGCTTCGCTCCGGCGCGCAGCCGAGAGATCGTCAAGTCGCTGCTGGAGAACAACCGCGACGTCAGCTATGCCGAGATCGACGCCCCCCATGGTCATGATGCGTTTTTGCTTGATGACCCACGCTATATGGGCGTGATGCGCTCCTATTTTGAAGGCATTGCCAAAGAACTGAACACCGCCGAACGCGCAGGAGAAGCCGCATGACCGAGTTGACCACCATGAAAGCCATTGCCCAGCTGGTGCCGGAGGGCGCACGCGTGCTGGACCTGGGTTGTGGCGACGGAGCGTTGCTCGAGCATCTGGTGCGCGAGCGCGGCTGTACGGGCTATGGCGTGGAACTGGACGACGCCAATGTGCTGGCCTGCACGCGCCGCGGCGTGAACGTGCTGCAGCTCAATCTGGAGGACGGCCTGGCTATCTTCGGCGACAACAGCTTCGATGTGGTGCTGCAGATTGACACGCTGCAGCATTTGCGCAATGCCGAGGTGATGTTGCAGGAGACGGCCCGCATCGGCAAGCAAGGCGTGGTTGCCTTTCCCAACTTTGCACATTGGCAAAATCGCTTCTCCGTGCTGCGCGGGCGCATGCCGGTCACGCGTCGCCTGCCTTACCAGTGGTATGACACGCCGAATATCCGGGTGGGCACCTACAAGGACTTCGAGGTGCTGGCCACCAAGAACCGCCTGCGCATTCGCGACTCCTTCGGTCTGCAAAACGGTCAGGTGGTGAGGAGCCTGCCCAATCTGTTGGCGACAACGGCGGTGTTCCACTTCGAGCATGCCTGATTGCTGCTCTTGAAACAGTAGCTAATTGCGGTTCATTGGCAATGAATCTGGTATCGATTCACATCGAATTCTTTGTCTGACAAGAGCCGGAAGCTCTTAAATCTGAGAGGGCGGCACTCCTGCGGCAAGGCGGGGGTGCTGCCGCCGCCGTAATGCAAAAATGTAAGCATTTGATTCATAATCAACTGCTTATTTCTTTTTGATCTGAATCAATGCACCGACGCTTCGGCCGGTGCGCGCCTTGCCATGCGTTTTAGTTCCCGTCTCATTTTTTGCTCGGCTGCGCCTGCAGCCTTGTTTGTTTTGGCGCTGCTCAGCAGCCAGTGGGGACTGACCCGCACACAGTCCGATTTCAACGACTACCTGAGGAACAACCAAGCCGTGGTGGCGCAGTTGCAGGAGCTGTATGCCCAGGGTCTGCAATCGGGCCAGGCACTGCGCAATATCGTGATGGATCCGTCGGACGGGCAGGCCGTGCAGAACCTGGGCAATGCCCGTCGGGCCTATGACGCCGCCTATGACGATCTGAGCCGGCGCGTGCAGGGCACGGCCATGGAAGTCGCCGTCAAGAGCCTGCAGGCCTTGCGCCAGGCCCAGTCCGAAGCGCAGGACCAGATCGTGACTCTGGCGGCCGAGGACTATGACACCGCCGCCGCCGCCGCCGCGCTCAAGACTCGGGAAACCCCGGCCTGGCGCAAGCTGCGCGAAGCCGTGCTGCAACAGCTCAAGGCGGCCCGCGATGCGGCCGAAGCATCGCATGCAGCCACCCGTGCCAGCGCCCAGCGCATGCAGCTGTGGTCGGGTCTGCTGGCCCTGCTGGCCGTGGTCATCTCGGCCTCGCTGCTCTGGGTGATGGTGCGCACGCTGCGCAGCGAGTTGGGCGGAGACCCGGCCGATGCGCGCAAGGCGTTGCGCCGCGTGGCCGATGGCGATCTGACCGATGGGAGCTCGGGCGGCATGGCCCGGGGGCTGATGTCCGATCTGCAAACCATGCGCGGCGCGCTGCGCGAACTGGTCCAGCGCGTGCACGGCGCATCGGTGCAGATGCAGCATGCCTCCAGCGAGATTGCTCAGGGCAATGCCGACCTGTCTGCGCGTACCGAAAGCCAGGCCAGCGCGCTGGAGGAAACGGCGGCCAGCATGGAGCAGCTCAACGCCACCGTGCGCCAGAACGCCGATAGCGCCCAGACGGCCAATCAGTTGGCGCAGAACGCCTCGCAAGTGGCCCGGCAGGGCGGTGCCGTAGTAGCGCGCGTTGTGCAGACCATGCAGGACATCAACACCAGCAGCTCGCGCATTGCCGACATCATCGGCGTCATAGACGCCATTGCCTTCCAGACCAATATCCTGGCACTGAACGCGGCCGTGGAGGCTGCACGCGCCGGTGAACAGGGCCGAGGCTTTGCCGTGGTGGCCAGCGAGGTGCGCGCCCTGGCGGGGCGCAGCGCCGATGCGGCCAAGGAAATCAAGACGTTGATCACTGCCAGCGTGGAGCGCGTGGCAGACGGCAGTGCGCTGGCCGACCAGGCAGGTCACACCATGGACGAGATCGTCAGTGCCATTCACCGCGTGACGGACATCATGGGCGAGATCAGCGCAGCCAGTAGCGAGCAGAGCGCAGGCGTGGCCCAGGTCGGCGAGGCTGTCATGCAGATGGACCAGGCCACGCAGCAAAACGCTGCCCTGGTGGAGGAAAGCGCAGCCGCTGCCGAGGGGCTGCGCCAACAGGCAGAAAGCCTGCTGACGGAGGTTTCCCGCTTCCAATTGGAGCGGGGGGCGCTGGCATTGCGCTAAACCCTGATCGCCATGTCAATGCCTGCGGCGCAGGCACCGGCATTGGCGCACAATCACGGGCATGGCGCGGGCCCGTCATGGCTCGTAGCCCCGTCACTGAAGGAGCCGACCATGAACGCACGTACTCCCACCAATCTGCTGCAGCCACAGGACGCGCTGCAGCACATCACCGAGCAGTGGGACCAGAGCATCGTCCCCGAGCTGACCAACTACATCACCATTCCTGCCAAGTCGCCCATGTTTGCACCCGACTGGGAGCAGCAAGGCCATATCGCCACCGTGCTGCGCAACGCTGCGGCCTGGGTGGAAGCGCAAAAAGTGGCCGGGCTGACCCTGGAGGTGATTCAGCAGCCGGGTCGCACGCCGGTCATCTTCTTCGAGGTGGAAGGTACGGCCGAGAAGGCCTCGACCAGTCCCACGGTGCTGATGTACGGCCACCTCGACAAGCAGCCCGAGTTCGAAGGCTGGCGCAGCGATCTGGGTCCCTGGACGCCCAAGTACGAGGACGGCAAGCTCTACGGGCGTGGCGGCGCCGACGACGGCTATGCGGTCTATGCCAGCGTGGCGGCGATTCAGGAGCTCAAGCGCCAGAACGTGCCTCACCCCCGCATCGTGGCCATCATCGAGACCTGTGAGGAAAGCGGCTCGGCCGATCTGCTGCCCTATGTGGATGCCTTGCGCCCGCGTCTGGGCGATGTGGGCCTGGTGATCTGTCTGGACAGCGGTGCCGGCAACTACGACCAGCTGTGGCTGACCACCAGCCTGCGCGGCATGGCCAGCGGCACGCTCAAGGTGCAGATCCTCACCGAGGGCGTGCACTCGGGCGATGCCTCGGGCGTGGTGCCCTCGTCCTTTCGCATCATGCGCCAGGTGCTGGATCGTCTCGAGGACAGCAAGAACGGCCGCGTGCTGCCGCAGAGCTTTCACTGCGAGGTGCCGGCCGAGCGCATGGCGCAGATCCGCGCCACGGCGGAGATCCTCGGCGAGGACGCTTATGCGCGCTTTCCCTGGGCGCATTACGACTGCGGCGGCTCGGCTCGTGTGTCTCTGCCCACGACCACCGATCCCGTCCAGGCCCTGGTGCGTCGCACCTGGGAGCCCACGCTGAGCGTGACCGGAGTGGAGGGCATGCCCAATCTGCAAAATGCCGGCAATGTGCTGCGCCCCTACACGGCCTTCAAGCTCAGCCTGAGGCTGCCGCCGTTGGTCGATGCCGCAGCCTGCGTGCAGGAGATGAAGGCCCTGTTGGAGGACAACGCACCCTATGAGGCCAGGGTGACCTGGGAAGGCCTGTCCAGCTCCAGTGGCTGGAATGCGCCGGGCATGGACGGCTGGTTCGAGAAGGCGCTCAATGCCGCCAGCCAGGCCCATTTCGGCGCCGGCTGCGGCTATATCGGCCAGGGCGGCACGATTCCGCTGATGAATATGCTGAGCAAGGGCTTTCCCAAGGCGCAGATGATGGTCTGTGGCGTGCTCGGACCCAAGAGCAATGCCCACGGTCCCAACGAGTTCCTCCATGTGCCCTATGCCAAGAAGCTCACGGCGTCGGTGGCTGAGGTGATTGCCGCCATGGCCCGCCATCAGACGGAGCCGGACCAGGCCTGATCGCGGCATTGAAAATAGTCGCTGACGCTTTTCCAGAAAGCGTCGGTAGTTATCCTTTTGGTGGCGATAGTGTTGAATTCCCGGGGGCGGGCCGAGGATTGCCACGGTTGACGCGGGCGGGGGGGTGGCTGCATCCTGCAAGCTCTTGCCAGCTGAAGAGACCCTGCATGACGCCTACCGATACCCGCACCCAGACGACGCCCCGGCTGCTGCATATGGCCGCATCGGACGCCACCCAGCTCGCGCTGCGCGACTGGCCGCTGGCGCCGGGCGTCAAGCCCCGTGCCCAGGTGCTGCTGGTGCATGGCCTGGGCGAGCACAGCGGCCGCTATGCCGTGCTGGCGCAGCGGCTCAACGAGTTCGGCTTTGCTGTGCGGGCCTATGACCAGTACGGCCACGGCCTGTCGGGCGGGCCGCAGGGCGGCCTGACCAGCGATATGCGCTTGCTCGACGATCTGGCCGTGGTGCTCGATGCCACACGTGCAGCCATGCCCAGGCATCAGCCCCTGGTGCTGTTGGGGCACAGCCTGGGTGGACTGGTGGCCGCTGATTTTGTCGCATCCGGCCTGCGTCATGTGGACGGGCTGGTGCTGTCCTCGCCGGCGCTGGCCCTGCATCTGTCGGGTGTGCAGAAGGCGCTGGTGGCGAGCCTGCCCAGGCTGCTGCCCAATCTGCGCGTGGCCAATGGCGTGCAGTCCGCGCATCTCTCGCATGATCCCGAAGTGGCTCTGGCCTATGACACCGATGCACTGCAGCACAGACGCATCAGCGCCAGGCTGGCGCGCTATATGGCCGAGGGTGGCCGCCATGTGCTGTCCAAGGCCACGGCCTGGTGCGTGCCCACGCTGCTGCTATGGGCGGGCGAGGACAAGCTGGTCAACCCTGCCGGCAGCGCCGCCTTTGCCGCCCAGGCGCCACGCGATCTGGTGCAGTCCCAGTGCTTTGAGGCGGCCTATCACGAGATCTTCAACGAGAGCCCCGAGCTGGCAGCTCCCGTGTTTGCGCGATTGGAGCAGTGGCTGGATCAGCAGTTTCCAGCCCCCTGATTACCACTGCTGTGGCGGTTGCTTGCGGCCTTTTTCCACGGGGTTGGCACGCAGTTTTTCTGCCGGGTAGGGGCGCAGAAACTCCTTGGCCTTGTTGACCTTGGCATTGAGCCAGGCGTCGTATGCGCCTTCGTTGAGGATGGCCGGCATGGCCTTGTCGTTGCCGGGCTGGCCGTAGCGGTTCATCAGCGCATGGGCATTGGCATTGATGGTGATGAGGGCGTAGCTGACGATGACCTCGCCGTCCTCGCCCACCCAGCGCGCCCAGACGCCGGCGGCGCCCATGGGCTGGTTGTCCACGCGGGTGATACGGGTCGGCAGGGGCTTGCCGGGGCGCAGGTCGTCGACCTGAAAGGACTGCAGCGGCACGATGCAGCGCTGGCCGGCCAGCCAGGCATCGCGGAACGCCGTTCCCGTGGTCAGATTGTCTATCTTTGCATTCACCAGCTTGAGCGCGCGCAGGCGGCCGTCAGACGCCGACTTCACCCAGTGCGGCACCAGACCGAAGCTGGCCGGCACCAGCAGCCGTTCCACCGGCAGTGCGGGTGCTCCTTCTTCAGGAGCTGTAAACGTACGTCCCAAGAGCGCTGCAGAGGACTCTGTGGCAGCGTTGATGATGATGCAGCCGAGGCGGCGCGGGGTGATGATGCTTTCGGGCCTGGGCTCGGGAGCCTCCACACGAAAGTTCTGCAGATAAAACTCGGGCTTGGCCAGAGAGAGATGACAGCTGCTCATTGATTTACTCCAGGGCCAGCAGGGACAGGGCGGCAACAGATGCCGTTTCAGCGCGCAGCACGCGGGAGCCGAGGCTGGCAGGTTTCCAGCCCTGCTCCAGCGCCCAGTCTTCTTCCTGGGCGGTCAGACCCCCTTCGGGGCCATGCAGCACCCAGACTGCCCGGGCATCGCCGGCGGCGGCGCGCAGCGGTTGATTGCCCTCGCGCAGCGACAGCACCAGACGCGCCGCATCGGCCGCAGGCGCCTGCTGGCTGCGCAGCCAGTCGGCCAGCGACAGCGGGGCATGAATCACGGGCACTTGGTTGCGCCCGCATTGCTCGCAGGCCGAGACGGCAATCGACTGCCAGCGCTCGATCTTCTTGTCGGCGCGGTCGCCCTTGAGCTTGAGCACGCTGCGTGCCGCCATCACGGGCTGGATGCTGGCGACACCCAGCTCGGTGGCTTTTTCCACCAGCCAGTCCATGCGCTCGTTGGCGGGCATGCCGACGACCAGGTGCACGGCACGTGCGGCTTCGCGCTCGGCGGGGCTGTGGCTGTCCACGCGCACGCCCACATCGCTGCGGCCCATGTGGGTGATGGTCGCCTGGAACTCGCCACCGGTAAAACCGTTGCCGGTCTGGCCCTCAAACAGCGTGATGACATCGCCGGGCTGGTGGCGCAGCACCTGCACATGGCGGGCGGCACCTGCAGGCAGGTCCAGCTCGTTGCCGATGTGCAGTGGAATAGGGCAGTGATAGCGCGGCATAGGGGAAATTGATATTTGTTACTTGCGGTTAGAGCTGCTTCGCAGCCTGTAAAACTGGCACCCTCTAACCTAGGGACACCGCGCAAGGGCCGCCCCGCAGCGCTGGTGTCGTCCCCCTCCGCGAAGCAGAGAGGGGGAAGCCGCAAAGCGGCTCAGGGGGGGGTGCTCACATCCGCCCGTAGGCGTAACCCACCTGCGTCTGGATACCCTCGATCTCGTCGATCAATTTGAGGAACGGGCCCAGCGCGCGGTAGCGGTTGCAGGTGGATCGGATGTAGTGGATGAAACGAGGCGTATCGGCCAGATACTTGGGCTTGCCGTCGCGCAACGTCAGGCGCGCAAAGATACCCGCAACCTTGAGGTGGCGCTGCAGACCCATCCATTCAACCCCACGGTAGAACTCGCCGAAGTCATCACCCCAGCCGCTGGCGCTGTTGGCTCCCACCAGGCCGGCCTTGCGGGCCTTTTCCCAGTAACGGATGGTGATGTCGATGATGAAGTCCTCTTCCCAGCTGATGAAGGCATCTCGCAGCAGGCTGGCGATGTCATAGGTGATGGGGCCGTAGACGGCATCCTGGAAGTCCAGCACGCCCAGCGGCGCGCCGCTGGACACAGGTTGCATCAGGTTGCGCATCATGAAGTCACGGTGCACATAGACGCTGGGAGCCTGCAGATTGTGGGCGACGATCTGATCGAAGGTCTTGCTGAGCAGGGCCTGCTGCTTGTCGTCCAGCGTGAACTGGCGGTGCTTGGCGATGTACCAGTCGGGAAACAGCTGCAGCTCGCGGCGCAGCAGGGCCTCGTCATAGAGAGGCAAGCTGCCGGTATTGCCGGCCTTGGAGGCCAGTTGCCAGTCCAGCAGCACCTCGATGGCCGAACGGTACCAGGCTTCGGCATCCTGGGGTTTTTCGGGGTTCAGAGCCTCGATGACGGTCTGGCCGCCCAGGTCGCTGAGCAGCATGAAGCCATGAACAGCATCCCAGTCCAGGATCTGCGGCACGCACAGGCCGGCCTGGTTCATCAGGCTCTGAACCTTGGCAAAAGGCGCGCAATCTTCCTTGTCTGGCGGCGCGTCCATGACGATCAGGCTGCTTCCATCGCTGCGATCCAGGCGCAGATAGCGGCGAAAGCTCGCATCGGCCGAAGCGGGGCGCAGGGTTGCGGGAAGCATCTGGTGCTTTTGAGCCAGCGGTGCCAGCCAGGCGTCGAATGCGGCGTGGCGGGCAGAATCTGCCCAGGCAACGCCAACTGTGGGGGTGATAGGAGCGGTCATGGATAATCGGATTTTACAAACCGATGCCGCCGCATCTGTGGACAGTGGTGCTAGGCTCTCGGTTTTCTGTTGACGTGTGCCAGGGCACGCGCGCTTTTGACGTTCAAGATCATCGTGCAATCCCCATCCCATCCGCGAGATTTCCTACCTGCCTGCCCTGCCCGTTCGACGCGTGCGGGGGCTGCTCGGCCGGTGATTCGTCCTCTGGCATGGGCTGTGGCACTGGCATGGGCGGGTGCTGGCATGCAGGTCTATGCCCAGTCGGCCGAAACGAGCGGATCGTCCTCCTCCAGCGTCGCGGGCGAGCTGCCAGCCTTGGAACTCAAGTCCAGCAGTGCGCTGCAGGAGAGCTATCCTCAGGAAGTGCGTGACCAGCAGCCCATCTATATCAAAGGTGACAGCCTGTCCGGTCAGCCCGATCTCAAGGCCTCGGTTCATGGCGAGGCAGAGTTGCGCCGCGGCGACACCATGATCCGCGCGGACAAGCTCGACTATGCGGTTCCGGACGACAGGATCAACGCCGTGGGCTCGGTCCACATCAACCAGGCTGGCAATGTCTATGAGGGAACAGCGCTGGATCTGCAGATGGATGCCTTCAAGGGCCAGTTCGACAACGCCAACTATCGCTTTCTGGCCACGGGTGGCCATGGCGAGTCCTCGCGAGTGGATTTCATCGACAAGGATCGTTCGGTCGTCCATGACGCCACCTACACCACCTGCCAGCGCGATGACGAGGCCAGCTGGGAGCCGAGCTGGGTGCTCGAGGCCAAGACCATTCATCTGGACATGGCCGAAGAGGTGGGGGTGGCCGAGGGTGCGTCCCTGAAGTTCAAGGGCGTGACCGTCCTGCCCGTGCCGCGCATGAGCTTTCCGCTCTCGGACAAGCGCAAATCGGGCCTGCTGCCGCCCATGATAGGCATGGACAAGCTCGGCGGTATCGAGTATTCGCAGCCCTATTACTGGAATATCGCCCCCAATCGCGATATGACCATCACGCCCTCGCTGATGACCAAGCGCGGCGTGAACCTGACGGGGCAGTTCCGCTATCTGGAGCCCAGCTACTCGGGCGAGACCTATGCCAGCTACATGCTGGGAGACAATCTGCGCAACCGCGATCGCTGGGGCTATTCCTGGCAGCATCGTGCGAGCTTCGACACGCCGGTCGGCGGTCTGGGGCTGAACCTCAATCTGAACCGCGTCAGCGACGGTGATTACTGGCGCGACTTCCGCCTGGCTCCCGTGGCGTTGCGCCAGCGCCTGCTGCCCAGCACGGCCAATCTGAGCTGGGCCAAGGGCGATGGGGTGCTGAGCCTCAATGTGCTGCGCTATCAAGTGCAGCAGGATGTGACTTCGCCGATTGCGCCGCCCTACAGCATGGTGCCGCAGCTGCAGTACCGCTACACGCCGCTGGACCTGCCGCATGGGCTGGATTTCTCCGTGGTGGCCGACACCACACGCTTCGAGCTGATTCGCCCCATCACGGGTCAGGTCGGCAACAACGGCCAGCGCAGCTATGTGCAGGCGCAGCTGAGCCGGCCATTCCTGTCTCCCGGCGCCTTCATCACGCCCAAGCTGATGCTGCATACCTCCATGTATCAGACCGATCAGTTGATGAGCAACGGCAGCAAGAGCGCCAACCGGACCTTGCCCACCTTCAGCCTGGACAGCGGCCTGATCTTCGAGCGCGACACCTCCTGGTTCGGCAAGAATCTGTTGCAGACCTTCGAACCCCGAGCCTTCTATACCTATACGCCCTATCGCGATCAGAGCATGCTGCCGCTCTACGATACGGGTCGCAGCGATTTCAACTTCGCGAGTATTTTTTCCGAGAACGACTATGTCGGTCAGGACCGCATTGCCGACAACCATCTGATGACGCTGGGCGCGACCTCGCGCTTCATCGACCCTGAAAGCGGTGCGGAAAAGCTCAAGTTCGCCGTGGCCCAGCGCGTTCGCCTGTCAGATCAGCGCGTGCTGCTGCCCGGTGAGGTGGCTGCTACCAGCAAGCTGTCCGATATCCTGCTGGGTGCTGCCTTCAACTGGACCGACAAATGGTCGCTGGAAGGCACGACCCAGTACAACAAGGACTTGAACCGCACGGTCCGTACCACGGCCACGGCGCGTTACAGTCCGGGCAACTATCGCACCTTCAACATCGGCTACCGCACGCAGCTGGATACGGTCACCAAGAAGCCGTCCAGCGAGCTGGTGGATGTGGGCTGGCAATGGCCCATCAACGACCTCTGGGGTGACAAGGGCAAGGATCTGGGCGCCGGTCGCGGCCAGGGCGGTGGCCGCTGGTATGCGGTGGGCCGCCTCAACTACTCCATCAAGGACAACAAGCTGGTGGATACCGTGGTCGGCTTCGAATACGACGGTTGCTGCTGGATTGGCCGTGTGGTGCTGGAGCGTCTGCAAAGCTCGGTCATCCAGTCCAATCTGCGTCTGCTGTTCCAGATGGAGTTCGTGGGCTTCTCGCGCCTGAGCTTTGGTGCCGACCCCACCTCCAGTCTCAAGCAGAATGTGCCGCGCTACCAATATTTGCGTGAGGCGGTGACTCCGCCCAGCCGCTTTACCAATTACGATTAATCAAGGCTTTTTTCATGCGTTTTTTCTCCAAGACATCCAATGCATGTGCTGTTGCCGTGGCACTGGCTGTAATGGCTGCCGGTGTGCAGGCCCAGGGCCTGAAGAGTCCCGGCAGCAAGGCCAAGGCTGGCAATGACTCCTCTATCTCGCGTGCATTGGAGGCTACGGCCCAGCCCTCGGGGCGTCAGGCTCCAGCAGCCGCACAGGGTGTTCGCTCGGCCGATTACATCGTGGCCGTGGTCAATTCCGAGCCCATCACCAATAACGAAGTGCGTGCGCGCATGGCGCGCGTTGCGCAGAACGTGACCGAGCAGGGCGGGCAGCTGCCGTCCCAGAGCGAGCTGGCCCGCCAGGTTCTGGAGCGCCTGATTGTCGAGCGCGTGCAGTTGCAGGAAGCCAAGGACACGGGCATCAACATTGACAACATGACGGTCGATCAGGCCGTTGCCAATGTGGCGCGCCAGAACAATACCGACAAGGCCGGCCTGGTGTCGCGCCTGAAGGCCGAAGGGATTTCCGAAGCGCAGTTCCGTTCGGAGATCCGCAACCAGATGCTGATGCAGCGCGTGCGCGAGCGTGATGTGGACGGTCGCGTCAAGGTCGCGGAAGCCGACATCGATCGCTATCTCAAGGAGCAGAAGCGTCCGGGCGATGCGGCTGCAGGTGCGGCAGCCAATCTGGGCCACATCCTGATCACCGTGCCTGAAAATGCCAGCCCTGCCGTGGTGGCGGAGCGCGAGGCCAAGGCCAAGCAGGCGGCAGAAGCGGCGCGCAAGAATCCCGACTTCATCGCCGCCGTGCGGGAATTTTCGGATGTACCCAACGGTCAGGGTGGCGGCGCCATGGGCATGCGCCCCATGAGCGATTACCCCGAGCTGTTTTCTCAACAGGTGGGCAATTCGGCTGTCGGTGCCATCGTCGGTCCGTTTCGTTCGGGCGCTGGTTTCCACGTGCTCAAGGTGCTGGAAAAATCTCAGACCGGAGCACCTGTATACATCACGCAGAACCACGCCCGCCATATTCTGCTGACCGTAGGCGATGGCATGACCGAAGCCCAGGCGGCCAAGCGTCTGGAGGACTACAAGCGTCGTGTGGAAGCCGGCCAGGCCACCTTCCAGCAACTGGCGCAGGAGTTCTCCAAGGACGGCAGCGCGCGCAATGGCGGTGATCTGGGCTGGTCATCGCCAGGCCAGTTCGTGCCCGAGTTCGAACGCGTGCTCGACAACCTGCAGCCGGGCCAGATCAGCAACCCCGTGGTGTCGCGTTTCGGCGTGCACCTGATCCAGCTGATCGAGCGCCGCCAGGAAAAGCTCACCGAGCGCGAGCAGCGCGAAATGGTGCGCAACGTGGTGCGCGAGCGCAAGGCCGAGCAGGACTACGAAACCTGGCTCAAGGAACTGCGCGGCAAGGCCTTTGTGGAATACCGCGAGCCGCCCCAATAAGCCCATTCAGTCCGCTTGAAGTGCCCGGTAATGTCATCATTGCGCACCGGGCATCGAAGCTCCCCCTCATTCCAAGCGGTGCCCAGGCACCGCTTTCGCATTCATGAAACATATTCCCCGCAAGCGCTTCGGCCAGAACTTCCTGACCGACGGCGCCATCATCGACAACATCGTCCAGGCCATCGACCCCAAGGCGGGCGAACCCATGGTCGAGATCGGCCCCGGCCTGATGGCGCTGTCGCAGCCCCTGGTCGAGCGCCTGGGCAAGCTCACCGTCATCGAGCTGGACCGGGACCTGGCGGCCCGTCTGCGTCTGCGCGACGATCTCGATGTGGTCGAGTCCGATGTGCTCAAGGTGGACTTCCGTGCGCTGGCTGCGCGTCTGGGCGTGGCCAAGCTGCGCGTGGTCGGCAATCTGCCCTACAACATCTCCAGCCCCATTCTTTTTCATCTGCTGGAGCAGGTGGATGTGGTGCAGGATCAGCACTTCATGCTGCAAAAAGAGGTCATAGACCGCATGGTGGCGGACGCCGGCACCTCGGCCTACGGCCGTCTGTCGGTGATGCTGCAGTGGCGCTACGCCATGGAGGATGTGCTGTTCGTGCCGCCGGGCAGCTTCAATCCGCCTCCCAAGGTCGACAGTGCCGTGGTGCGCATGATTCCGCGCGAGCAGCCTGCGGATCTCGATCCCAAGCTGCTGGAAGAGCTGGTGCAGGTGGCGTTCAGCCAGCGCCGCAAGATCTTGCGCAACACCCTGGGCAAGTGGCTGGAAGCAAAGGGCTTTGCCGGCGAGTTCGATCTGCAGCGCCGCGCGGAAGAAGTGCCTGTCGCCGAATTCGAAGCCCTGGCGGCACAGCTTTCCTGAATTTGGATAAAAAATGCTTCAATCGCTTTATAGGTAAGCGATTGAAGCTACTGATTTGATAGTTCAGTCAGTGGCCTGCAGCGCATCACCCAGTGCGTTGATCAGCCGCTCGATCTCGGCCTGCTCGCTGATGAAGGGCGGCGCCAGCTGAATCGTGTCACCGCCGTAGCGCACATAAAAGCCGGCCTCCCAGCATTTCATGGCGATCTCGTAGGGGCGTCTGGCGGGCTCGCCGGGCAGGGGGGTGATCGTGATGCCAGCCGCTAGGCCGATATTGCGGATGTCCAGCACATGCCTGGCGCCCTTGAGGCTGTGCACGGCCTGCTCGAACAAGGGGGCCAGTGCGCGCACGCGGCCCGGGCCGTCTTCGCGCTGCAGCAGATCCAGTGCCGCAATGGCTGCCGCGCAGGCCACGGGATGGGCCGAATAGGTATAGCCGTGGGCAAATTCCAGCATGTACTGCGGCCCTCCTGCCGCCATGAACTGCTCATAGATGGCGGGCGTGACCACGCAGGCTCCCAGCGGCTGGGCGCCGTTGCTGACCTGCTTGGCGATATTCATGATGTCCGGCGTCACGCCAAAGGCTTCGGCCGCCGTCATCGCTCCGAGGCGGCCAAAGCCCGTGATGACCTCGTCGAAGATCAGCAGGATGTCGTGCTGGGTGCAGATCTCGCGCAAACGCTGCAGATAGCCGGCGGGCGGAATCACCACGCCGCCCGAGCCCGACATGGGCTCCACGATCACGGCGGCGATATTGCTGGCGTCATGCAGGGCGATCAGATCGAGCAGCCGGTCTGCCAGGGCGCGCCCGTCGGTCTGGGGCTGGCCCTTGAAAAACGAACCTGCTGGCGGCTGGGTGTGCGGCAGATGGTCGGCTTCGACCCCTTGGCCGAACATCTTGCGGTTGCCCCCCATGCCGCCTACCGAGATGCCGCCAAAGTTCACGCCGTGATAGCCCTTCTCGCGTCCGATCAGCCGGGTCTTGGTGCCCTGGCCCCTGGCGCGCCAGTAGGCGCGCGCCATCTTCAGCGAGGTGTCGGCTGCTTCCGAGCCCGAGCCGGTGAAGAACACATGCTCAAGCCCCTGGGGCATCAGCGCCACGATGCGGTTGGCCAGCGCGAACGAGGCCGGGTGGCCGAACTGGAAGGCGGGTGCGTAATCGAGCTGCAGCGCGGCCTGACCAATGGCCTCGGCGATCTCGCGGCGGCCATGGCCCAGACCCGAGCACCACAGGCCCGAGAGGCCGTCGAAAATGCGCCGGCCATCGGCATCGCTGTAGTAGGCGCCCTGTGCGCCCGTGATGATGCGGGGCCTGGCCTTGAAGTTGCGGTTGCCGGTGAACGGCATCCAGTGGGCGCTTAGCCATTGTTCGTCGTGGCGCGCGAGGTCTGCGGATGTCTGGCGGTCTGCAAGCTGCATGGGAACTCCTTGGATTCCCGGCCATTGTTGGCCTTGGGCCCGGTTTGGCAAATAGCCGCAAACCCATGGGAGCGAGTCCGAATTGGCATCTTCCGCATGACTTATCCACAGTATTTTCTGATGCCGGAGAGTCAGGCTCGGATGATTTTCTGGCGTGAATGATCAGAAGCTCACAAAGAGTCTGGGATATTCAATATTTACCCATGGCTTATCAAAAGGCTTGTTCACATGATTTCTACAGATCATGAAGATGGCCGTTGCAGTCGCCCAGCATGGCCAGGGACTGCAGCAGCCATTGCGTAAAAGTGGTGGGCTGGTCGGTGTTCATAGACGGCTCTCAGGCGCTCAGTGCCTGTCCGGCAAGCGCTTGTTGCTCGCGTTTCTTCAGGCGGCGCTCCCAGACTTTTTCATGGAAGAAGAAGGCAAAGGCCTGGACCGTTGGCTCGAGCAGGCTCAGCGTCAGCGAGGCAATCAGATTGCCGGTCACGGCATAGGCGACGCAGGCGGCGACGGTGATGTGGATCACGTAGTAGCTGGCGGTCTTGGTCAGCGTGAGCTGGTTCTGGCGCAATGTCTTGATCAAGCGTGTCATCTGTTTCTCCCTGTGCGATGAATGAATGGTAGGGAGGATGGCGATGCATTTCCAATTGAGAATCATTACTATTGCGATAGCGCCTACAGACTGCTGCGAGATGAACGGCTTGCTAAGCTATGTGCCAGATTTTGATTGAAATTGGCCGTCAGCCATTGACTGATAAGCGCTGGCAGCTATTGATTTGAGAGTTTTTGATGACGGGGTCGATGCCAATTCAGCTGCGTGCGCTGGGCGCGGACGATGTGGATGCCGTGATGCGCATACAGCAGCATTGCTATGGTGCGGACTTTTCGGAGCCGCGCGAGGTGTTTGTGCGCCGTTTGCGGACGGCCGGGCATTGTTCCTGGGCGGCAGAGCAGGGCGGAGAGCTGGTGGCCTATCTGGCAGCCTATTGGTCGCGCCCCGGAGCCATCACGCCGCTCAACGGCGACTTTGCCGAATATGACGATGCCAGCGTGCTCTATCTGCACGATATGGCTGTGTCCGAGGCTGCAGCCGGCCAGGGCCTGGCGCGGCGCATGGTCCAGGTCCTGAAGGCGCAGGCCAGAGCGCGCGGCGTGCAGCGCACGGCACTGGTTTCGGTGCAGGGTTCGCGGCTTTACTGGGAGCGTCAAGGCTATGCGGTCGAATCCGTGACAAATGCTGCGCAGCAGCAACATTTGGCCAGTTACGGCGAAGGAGCGCTCTATATGGTGGGATTTATCTGACACATCGTCGGTTCGGGACAAGGATAATGCCGGCCATGCCCAATCGCTGGAAACCCAATGTGACTGTCTCGGCCATCATCGAACGCGATGGCCGTTTTTTGCTGGTGGAAGAACAAACGGCGGATGGACTGCGTCTGAACACGCCGGCCGGTCATCTCGACCCTTCCGAAAGCCCTGTCGATGCCTGTGTGCGCGAGGTCATGGAAGAGACGGCCTACAGCTTCACGCCCACGGCCCTGGTCGGCATCTACATGAACCGCTTTGTGCGCACGCGCACGGGCTCGGACATCACCTATCTGCGCTTTGCCTTCACGGGCGATCTGGGCATGCACCATGCCCAGCGCCATCTGGACGACGGCATCGTGCGCAGCGTCTGGCTCTCGCTCGACGAACTCAAGGCCACCGAGCATCTGCACCGCAGCCCCATCGTGCTGGAGTCGGTGGGCGATTATCTGGCCGGCCAGCGCTATGACATAGGCCTCATTCATGCCGATGCCAGCATCTACAAGGTGCCGCAGCTCACGCGCCCGGTGCCTGAAGAGGCCGGTGCCACGCTGGACGATGTGCTGGTGCAGATTCACTGATATTGGCATTCGGCAGTTGTGACAGGCGTGCAGGCCGGGGCTGTGCACAATGCCCTGTATGTCTGTAGCCAGCCTGATTCGACTCATGACACTGGCCGCCCTCTGGGGCGGCAGTTTTTTATTCATGCGCGTGGCCGTACCCCATCTGGGGGCCGTGCCCACGGCCGTGGGACGCGGCCTGTTTTCGGCGCTGGGCCTTGGCGCGGCGTTGTTTGCCATGGGCTACCGGCCCAGGCCAGGACGCTATCTTTGGCCCTTGCTGGGGCTGGGTGTCATCAATTCCGGCATCCCCTTTCTCATGTACGCGCTGGCGGCCCAGGTGCTGCCATCGGGCTATAGCGCCATCTTCAATGCCACCACGCCACTGGTTGCTACCGTGGTGGGAGCGCTGGTGTTTGCCGAGGCGATTACGCCCGCGCGTGTGGCTGCCGTGCTGCTCGGAATTGGCGGTGTGGCGGTGCTGGCCCAGGCCGGGCCGCTGGATCTCGGCGCAGCCGTGCTGGGCGGCATGGCGGCCTGTTTTGTGGCCACGGTCTGCTATGCGTTTTCCAGCTATCTGACGCTCAGGCTTGCGGGTGCCAATGCCTCTGTGGACACGCGCGCTGCCGTTTTCATCAGCCAGCTCGGTGCGCTGATGGTGCTGACACCGGCGCTGCTCATCGACATGGCGCTGGAGCCCGGCATGCTGGCCAGGCTGCAGGCCGCTCCGCTGCTGGCATGGGGCAATGTGGCGCTGCTGGGCCTGCTGAGCACGGCTCTGGCCTATGTGCTGTATTTCCGGCTGATTGCCGATGAAGGCCCGCAAAAGGCGCTGACCGTGACCTTTATCGTGCCCGTGTTTGCCGTGCTCTGGGGCTGGGCCCTGCTCGATGAGTCCTTGACCATCGCTCATGCCATGGGTGGCGGGCTGATTGCGCTGTCGCTCTGGCTGGTGCTGCGCCCCAAGGCGGATTGAGCCGAGGTCTCCGGCCGTCTTTTCACCAGGCGGCGGGCAGGCGCAGCTGCAAAAGTTCCAGAAAGGACTGTGCCGCATGTGGCAGCGTGCGGCCGGCCAGGGTCTGAACCTCGATATCGCGCAGATCCATGCCGCGGTCGCTGAGCGCCACGGCCACGAGCGCGCCTGTGGCCACCATGTCGCGGGCGGCGATTTCGCTGGCCACGGCAACCGCCGTGCCCTGGGCCGCAAAGTTCAGCAGCGTCTTGCCGTGATTGCTCTCCAGGGCCGGCGCCAGCATCAGTCCCTGGCGGCTGCAGGCTGCATCCAGCAACTGGCGCACGGCCGTGCTGGGCGGCGTCAATGCCAGCGGATAGCGCACCAGCCTTGCCAGTGCCACGCTGCGCTCCTGCGCCAGTTCATGGCCGGATGCCACCAGCGCCAGCACGGGCGCGGCCACGCGGCAGGCGACGGCGATGCCGGGCTCGGGGGCCCGGCTGAAACACAGGCCTATGTCGGCCGTGCCGGTACGCACGGCACCGGAAACCTCGTGCGTGGGAAGCACCGTCACTTCGAAGACGATGCCGCTGTGCTCGCGCTGGAAGGCCGCGCACAGGCGCGGCAGGAATTCGCTGGCGAAGGCATCGGAGCTGGCGATGCGTACCTTGCCGCTGCGCAGGCCTTGCAAGGCCTTGATCTCGTCGAGCGCGCGCTCCGCGTCCAGCCCCGCGCGGCGCGCATGATCGGCGAGGATCTCGCCGGCGGCGTTGAGCACCATGCCGCGCGGGTGGCGCTCGAACAGCGGCGTGCCCAGGCGCGCCTCCAATGCCGCGATCTGGCGGCTGATGGCCGAGGCCGCCACATGCAGTCTTGCCGAAGCCTCACTCAGCGATCCGCATTGCGCGACTTCGTGGAAGTAGCGCAGCGCGGTGTCTTGCAGCAGCAAATGGCGGGACTCGGGCATGGCAGGCGGTGGCGGCAAAGCGCCATTGTGCCAGGTTTGCTGTTTTGGCAACGATGGCTTGCAAATTTGCCGATAGCGGCAAATGCCCCGGTTTTCTAAGATCTCCCGTTCGATGGTCGCCAGGCAGCGGCCAGCCCTCCATTTCTGTGGGAGTTGCCATGCGGGCACGGTTTACTGTTTCAACGACGCGCCGCCAGTGGCTTCAGGCCGCTGCGGCCGTGGCCGGTGGTTTGCTGGCCTTTCCGGCCCTGGCCCAGGGCGAGGCCGCCTGGCCCGGCCGACCGGTGCGCGTGATCGTGCCGTTTCCGGCCAGCGGCGCTACCGATCTGGTGGCACGCGTGATCGCGCAGCGGGTATCGCAGGAGCTGGGCCAGCAACTGGTCATAGACAACCGGCCCGGCGCCGGCGGCACCATAGGCACAGCCGAGGCCGCCAAGGCGGCGGCCGACGGCTACACCCTGCTGTTCACCACCAGCAGCACGCATGCCATCTCGCCGCATCTGATGCCCAGGCTGGCCTACAAGGCGGACAAGGATTTCAGTCCCATCGCCCACACGGCGGATGCAGCCAGCGTGCTGCTGGTCACGCCCTCGCTGCCGGTCAAGAGCGTGCAGGAGCTGATTGCCTATGCCAGGGCCAATCCCGGCAAGCTCAACTACGCCACCAGCGGCAATGGCACCATCGTGCACCTGAACACCGCCGCCTTTGCCGCGCAGGCCGGTATCCAGCTCGCCCATGTGCCCTACAAGGGCACGGCGCAGTCGATCACCGATCTGGCGGCAGGCCAGGTGCATCTGCTGTTCGATTCCATCCCCACGGGCATGCCCCATGTGGCCAGCGGCCGCCTGCGCGCCCTGGCCGTGACCGGCGACAGGCGCAGCACGCAGGCTCCGAATCTGCCCACGGTGGCCGAATCCGGCCTGCCAGGCTATTCCTCGGTCACCTGGTTCGGCATCTACGGCCCGGCCGGCATGAAGCCCGAGCTGGTTGCAAGAATCAACCAGGCCTTCAACCGCGCCATCCAGAATCCCGAGGTGATCGCCAGCCTGGCCAAGCAGGGCGTGGAGCCCGCCAAGCCGCAGACGCCCGCGCAGTTCGCGGCCATGGTGCAGGTCGACAGCGCGCGCTGGGCCAAGGTCATCAGGGACAACAACATTACTTTGGAATGACATATGCAACCCCCTGTGCGGCTGCGCCGGGGGACGGCATCCTCGGCTAGGCGCTTCCTGCCGTGAGGCGGCCCTTGCTCGATGCCTTTGGCCTGGGGCGTGTCAGTGTTAAGCGCGGCGCCCATGAATCACTGATCGGACTTAAATATGACCAACCTCATCAAGGACTGGACGCTTCCCTATGCTTCGAACCGCTCGCCGGTGCTGGGGCGCAATGTGGTCAGCACTTCGCAGCCGCTGGCCGCGCAGGCTGGCCTCTCCATGCTGCTGGCTGGCGGCAACGCCGTGGATGCGGCACTGGCTGCGGCGATGACGCTGACCGTGGTCGAGCCCACGGGCTGCGGCATCGGCAGCGACGGCTTTGCCATCGTCTGGGACGGCAAGGAGCTGCACGGCCTCAACGCCTCGGGCCGCTCGCCTGCGGGCTGGACGCCCGACTACTTTGCCCAGCTGGGCGGCATTCCGGAAAAGGGCTGGAATGCCGTGACCGTGCCCGGCGCCGTGTCGGCCTGGGTGGCGCTGTCCAAGCGCTTCGGCAAGCTGCCATTCACGCAGGTGGCCCGGCCCGCCATCGACTATGCACGCAACGGTTTCCCGGTCTCGCCCACGATTGGCACGCTGTGGGAGCTGGGCGGCAAGAAACTGGGCGACCAGCCCGGCTTTGCCGAGTGCTTTCTGCCTGGTGGCCGCGCTCCCCGGGCCGGTGAGGTGTTCAGGAGCGAAGCCCATGCGCGCACGCTGGAAGAGATTGCCGAGACCATGGGCGAGTCCTTTTACCGCGGCGCACTGGCCAGGAAGATGGTCGAGCATTCGCGGGCCTGCGGCGGTGTGATGAGCGAGGAAGACCTGGCCGCGCACCAGGCCGACTGGGTGGGAACGGTGTCGCAGAAGTTCGGCGATTCGGTTATCCACGAGATTCCGCCCAACGGCCAGGGCATTGCGGCGCTGATGGCGCTGGGCATGCTCGACGAGCTGGGCGTGGGCAAGCAAGACCTCGACGGCGTGGACAGCGTGCATCTGCAGATCGAGGCCATGAAACTGGCTTTTGCCGACCTGCACCAGTACAACGCCGACCTCGACCATATGCGCGTCACTCCCGCCCAACTGCTGGACCGCGACTACCTGCGCGAACGCGCCAGTCTCATAGACCCGAAGCTGGCCGGCGCACCGGGCTGCGGCGCGCCCCGGCCCGGCGGCACGGTCTACCTGGCGGCGGCCGATGCCAGCGGCATGATGGTCTCCTTCATCCAGTCCAACTACATGGGCTTCGGCTCGGGCGTGGTCGTGCCGGGCACGGGCATCAGCCTGCAGAACCGCGGCCACGGCTTTACCACCGAGGCCGGTCATGCCAATCAGGTCGGCCCGCGCAAGCGCCCCTCGCACACCATCATTCCGGCCTTTGCCATGCATGCCGACGGCACGCCGCAAATGGCGTTCGGCGTCATGGGCGGCCCAATGCAGAGCCAGGGCCATCTGCAGATGGCCCTGCGCGTGCTGCGCTACGGCCAGAACCCGCAGGCTGCGGCCGATGCACCGCGCTGGCGCGTGACCGGCGGCAAGGGAGTGGCCGTGGAGCCGTCCTTCGATGCTGCCGTGGTTGAGCAGCTGCGCGCACGCGGGCACGAGGTCAGCATCGAGACCGGCCACGGCGTGTTCGCCTTTGGCGGCGCCCAGCTGGTGCTGCGCGACGGCGAGCATTACATCGCGGGTTCCGATCCACGCAAGGATGGGTGCGCGGTGGGGTTCTGAGGTCCCCCCTGAGCGGCTGTGCCGCTTCCCCCCAAGGGGGACGACGGCCTCGCTGCGGGGCGGCGCGGCCGGCGAGGCCCTTGCTTGCCGTCCCTGGCTTGGGCTCTGCCAGTTTTTGGCTGCGTTGTCACAAAAGCTGTGCGTTCTGCGTCTAAGGCTTGGTGCCTGTCACACTGGGTGGCTGGCCCTGGCCTATTTGCAGGAGACATCACGTGAGCCCCACTTCCCACACTGCGCCGTCCGCCGATGCGGGACTGCAGGATTTCGAGCGCAATCGCCCGCGTCTGTTCGGGCTGGCCTATCGCATGCTGGGCCAGCGGGCCGAGGCCGAGGATTTGGTGCAGGATGTCTGGCTGCGCTGGCAGGACAGCGAGCGCGCCGCGATTGCCCAGCCCGAGGCCTGGCTGGTGACCACGGCCACGCGGCTGGCCATAGACCGGCTGCGGCGCCTGCGCGTGGAGCGCGAGCACTATGCGGGTTTCTGGCTTCCCGAGCCGCTGGTCCAGCCCTGGAGCGAGGCCGCTCCCTCGGCCGAGGAGCTGCTGGAGCAGGCACACGATGTCTCCACGGCGCTGCTGTTCGTGCTGGAGCAACTGACGCCCGAGGAGCGCGCGGCCTTTTTGCTGCGTGAGGTCTTCGATGCCGACTACGCCGAAGTGGCCCAGGCACTGGGCCGCAGCGAGGCCGCCTGCCGCCAGCTGGTGCACCGCGCGCGTGCCCATGTGAAGGCCGGACGGCCGCGCTTCGAGGCGCCCGCACAAGCCCATGCCGAGCTGTTACGCCGCTTTGCCCAGGCTGCGCGGGGCGGCGATCTGGCGCAGATCCAGGCGCTCTTCGCGCCCGATGCCGCGCTGATCAGCGACGGCGGCGGCAAGGTGGCATCCTTTGGCCGCGTGCTGGAGACCGGGCGCCGCCTGGCGCTGCTGTATTTCGCCACGGCCCGGCGTCTGCGCCGCGACGGGCAGGAGCAGACACTGCATCTGGCGCGGGTCAACGGCCTGCCGGGTCTGGTGCGCTGTGTGGACGGGCAGGTGGAGTCGGTGCAGACGCTGCTGGTCGAGGACGGACTGATCCGGCGCATCTACACGCTGCGCAATCCGGACAAGCTGACCCGCGTGCTGGTGCCGGCTGCCTGATGGGCGGGGCCTGTCGAAGAAGGCGAAGAAAACAATAGCTGTTACCGCCAGTCAGTCAACAAATTCAGATTGTTTTATCGCTGAGTTTGTTTCATGAAGAGTGATAGCAGCTATGTTTATTGATGGCAAGGCGATGGATGACGAGGCCTGTCACAAACCGCAGCGCTGCCGCGTCTAAGAGGTATGGGCCGGCCGCAGGGGCGGGCCTGCAATGTCCCTCAAGGAGTATTCACATGGCCGACATCGCCAACCCCACCGCCAACCCTATTGCCATCCCCACGCCGCGCCTGGACTTCCGTGCGCTGGCTCCCGAGCTCTACAAGGCTCAGGCCGGCCTCAACGCCCAGATCGCGCGCTCCAGCCTCGGTGTGCAGCTGCTGGAGCTGGTCTATCTGCGCGTCTCGCAGATCAACGGCTGCGCCTTCTGCGTGGACATGCATGTGCGCGAGCTGCTGTCGCGCGGCGAGGACCTGCAGCGCATCAACAGCGTGGTGGTCTGGCGTGAGGTGGACTTGTTCGAGATGCGCGAGCGCGCCGCGCTGAACTGGGCCGAGCGCTGCACCCAGCTGAGCCAGGCCCATCCCGGGCAGCAGGACTTCGAGGCCCTGCGCCCCTACTTCAGCGAGCGCGAGATCGTCGAGCTCAGCTACGCCATCGGCTGCATCAATGTCTGGAACGGTCTGTGCGTGGGCTTTGCGGCTCCCGTGGAGAAAAAGCCCATCACCGTCTGAGCTGCCGCGCGGCTTCCCCCGTGGCACGGCGCCCGTTGCACGGCGCCCGTTGCACGGCGCCCTCTCTCGCTGCGGGAGCGGCGCGGCCAGCGAGGCCCTTGCTCGCCGCCCTGACTTGGACTGCGCCCAATTCATGCGTTATGCCATCGGCGCGAGCGGGTTTGTGCTCTCAGATCGTGAACACGCTTTCAGTTCTGGGTGATCTTGCGTTCCTTGACCACCTTGCCCCATTGCTCGTATTCCTTCTTCATGAAGGCCGCGAACTCGGCCCGCGTCGTGGGCTGGGGCGTCAGGCCGTGGACCTTGAGCGCCTCGGCCACGCCGGGGTCCATGAGCACCTTGACGATTTCCAGGTTCCAGCGATCCAACACGGGCGTGGGGGTCTTGCCAGGGGCGACGAAGGCATACCAGTTCAGCCCCTCGAAGCCGGGGAAGCCCGCTTCGGCCACGGTGGGGATATTGGGCATATAGGCGGGGCGCGTCAGACCCGTGGTGGCCAGCGGAATCAGCTTGCCGGTCTCGACATGCGGCAGGGCCGTCGGGGGCGCGGCAAAGTAGGAGGTGACGCGCTCGCCCAGCAGGTCCTGCAGGGCCGGTGCGCCGCCCTTGTAGGGCACGTGAACCATCTCCACGCCGGCGCGCTGGTTGAACAACTCGCCTGCCAGGTGCGAGGCCGAGCCCGCGCCAGTGGAGGCATAGTCCACGCTGCCGGGGCTCTTCTTGGCCTTGGCCACGAACTCGGCCAGGTTCCTCACGCCGGCGCCCTTGTGCACCACCAGCACATTGGGGAAGTTCACGCCGCCCGAGATGGGTGCCAGGTCGGTGAAGGGGTTGTAGCCCACCTTCATGATGTGGGGCGCAATCGTCAGAGGGCCGATGGATCCGAACAGCAGCACCGAGCCGTCGGTCGGCGCCTTGGCCACGAACTGGTGGGCGATATTGCCGCCCGCGCCGCCCTTGTTGTCCACCACCACGGTCTGACCGATGTTTTCGCCCAGCTTCTTGGCAATCATGCGCGCCGCCGCGTCGGCGGCGCCGCCTGCGGCAAAGCCCACGACCAGGGTCACGGGCTTGTTGGGCAGCCAGTCGGGAGCGGCCTGTGCCGCCGAGCCCAGGCTCAGCAGAGAGGCGGCCACGGCCGTGGCGCGCAGGAAATGGCGTTTGTTCATCATGGGATGTCTCCTTGGTCGGAAAGGAATGCCGGTATTCCGGCTGATTTTTCTGAGAGCAGGCACGGCGGGCGTGCCTGTCATGGGGCTTGGCTCAATCGGCGCCCAGGCCGATGGGGCTGGGCTCGCGCTTTTCGGTGTTGTGGCGCAGCAGCGCAGCCGTGCGGAACACGCCGTGGGCAAACTTGCCGTAGGGCAGGGTGGCAAACAGCGCAATCACGGCGCCCAGGTGCAGGCACAGCAGCAGTGCCAGCGCCGGCGTGGCGCGGCCCAGCCATAGCGCCAGACCGCTGGCAGCCACCAGGAACAGCAGGGCGATGAAGGCTAGGTCCATGGGCTTTTGCCTGGCGTCGCCATGCAGCGGGTGACGGGCGCGGTTCAGCATCCAGAGGCCGGCCGTGCCGATCATCAGGCTCACGCCGCCCAGGGCGCCCAGAATCTTGGGCAGACTGGGCAGCTCGTAAGGCGCAGGCAGATCGAAGACATAGTGATAGACCGTGGCCAGGCCCGTGGCTGCAAAGCACAGCATGAAGCCGTAGAAGGTCAGGTGGTGGAAGCGGCGGCGCTTGAGCGTGTACTCGTCGTCCTCGTTGTGGCAGCCGTCGCCATGGCCGCCGTCCAGGTATTTCAGGCGCAGCACTTCGTGCGTGGCTTCGGCAGCGGCCGGGCCGCTGACATCCACATTGCTGGTGGCGGGCTTCACATCCTTCCAGAAGCGGCGCACGCCCATGGACAGCGCAAACACCACGAACAGGAACACCGGCGCAAAGATGCCGACCAGCAAATTGTGCGGGAACAGGTTGTAGAAGTTGTTGCCTAGATTGCCGTTCCACAGCTGGCCAATGCCGCCTTGCGCCGCGACGGCCAGCGCCAGGAACAGGAAGAGGCCGGCCACCAGTGCCAGGGACAGGGTCAGGCCGTTCTTCTGGTACAGCCTGCCCATGGCGGGTGGCCAGGCATAGTCGGCATAGGTCTGGCCGCGCACTTCGGCCATGGCCTTGGGAATGTTGATGCCGAACTCGTGCGGCGGTGCGTACTGGCAGGCGTGCAGGCAGGCGCCGCAGTTGTGGCAGAGATTGGCCAGGTAATGCACATCGGCCTTGCCGAACTCCAGACGGCGCGTCATGGCCGGGAACACGGCGCAGAAACCTTCGCAATAGCGGCAGGCATTGCAGATCTGCATCACGCGCGCCACTTCGCCCTCGGCAGCGGTTTCCGTTGGGGCGGGGAGGATGGGAATCACCTTGCCGGTGGCCAGGGTCTGGGCTTCCTTGCCCAGTTCTTGCAGGGATTTCAGGGTTTGCATGTCAGTATCAATGACGTTGGGCGTGATTCGCAGCACTTGAAACTGGCGTGCTCCAAGTCAGAGACGCCGAGCAAGGGCCGCCCCGCAGCGAGGGCGTTGTCCCCCTCCCAAAGAGGGAGGGGGAAGCGGCGAAGCCGCTCAGGGGGTGTTTCATTTCAGTCCTTTACGGCGCCATGAATAGCGGGTTTGCCTGCAGCCGCGAGAGCGGCATTGCGCCCGGCAATACGGCCAAAGGCCGTGCCTATCGACATGCCCACGCCAGCCGTGTAGCCCTTGCCCAGCACATTGCCGGCCATCATTTCGCCGGCCACGAACAGGTTCTGGCTGGGTTGATCCTTGAAGCGCACGGCGGAGGTGTCGTCCACCTTCAGGCCCAGATAGGTGAAGGTCACGCCGGGGCGCAGCGCATAGGCGTAGTAAGGGCCGGTATCGAGCGGGCGTGCCCAGTGCGTCTTGGCCGGAGCCAGGCCTTCGGTGTGGCAGTCGTCCAGCGCGGTATGGTCGAAATGGCCGACCTTGCAGCTGCTGTTGTAGGCGTCGAGCGTGGCCATGAAGGTGTCCACGTCCAGCCCCAGCTTCTGCGCCAGCTCGGGCAGGGCGTCGGCCTTCACGCCAGGGAACACCGGCGGCATGAAGCGGCCTATGGCCTTGCTGTCGATGATGGAGTAGGCGATCTGGCCGGGCTGCTGGGCTACCAGACGGCCCCAGATCGCATAGCGCTTGGGCCAGAAGTCCTCGCCCTCGTCATAGAAGCGCTGGGCATCGCGGTTCACCACCACGCCCAGCGAGACGCAGTCGATACGCGTGCATATGCCGCCGTCGTACAGCGGGGCGCGGGCATCGATGGCCACCATGTGCGCTTGTGTGGGATCGCCCAGGCCGTCGGCCTGCTGCTCTTGCAGCATATGCTTGAGCAGTACGCCCTGGTTGAAGGCCGTGCCGCGGATGATGAAGTTGTCGGCCGGCCATTCGCCGCGCTCGTTCTGGCCCCAGGCCTCGCGCAGCCATTCGCGGTTGGACTCGAAGCCGCCCGCCGCCAGCACGCAGCTTTTGGCCGTGATGCGCTGGCTGCCATCCTTGGTCTTGACCCAGGCAGCCTGGAACCGGCCATTCTCGATTTCGAGCTTGTCCACGGGGGACTCGTAGCGGATTTCCACGCCCAGCTTTTCGGCGCTGCGGAAATAGGCGTTCACCAGCGCTTTGCCGCCGCCCATGAAGAAGGCATTGGTGCGCGCCACATGCAGCGCGCCCGACAGCGGCGGCTGGAAGTGCACGCCATGCCTGCGCATCCAGTTTCGGCAGGTCGAGGAGGCCCGGATCACCATGCGCGCCAGATGCTCGTTGGTGATGCCGCCCGTGACCTTGAGCAAGTCCTGCCAGTACTCTTCTTCGGGATAGGCCTCGACCAGCACGTCCTGGGGAGCGTCGTGCATGCAGCGCAGATTGCGGGTGTGGCCGGAGTTGCCGCCGCGCCATTCGCGCGGTGCGGATTCGAGCAGCAGCACGCGGCTGCCGGCTTCGCGCGCCATTAGCGCGGCGCACAGGGCGGCATTGCCACCACCGATGACGAGTACATCGGTGTCAAAGGCTTCAGTTTTCATGATGGGCTGCCACGGGTCGATGCCTGCAGCGGTTCAACGTGGGGAAATGTCCTCTGTCATCTCCGCTGCCGGAGCGCGGCTGACAGGGTCAGATTGGAGTTGAACGCCACTGTAGTGAGCACCGCCTGACTCGTGCAGCGGGGCTAGGGGATGGGGGTATCACCAATCGTGATGTATTGCTTGTGCCGCAGGCGGAAGCCGGCGCGATGCGGTCATGCGCCACGGCTTGCAACCCCGGAGGGAGGCACCAGGGCCGCTGCGCTGCAGCCCCGGCCAGCCTTAATGCACGGTGACGAGCGCGTTGAAGAGCAGCACCATGAGCAGGCCCACCACGGCCACGATGGACTGCACGACCGAGATGGTCTTGGTGGCTTCGCCCATGGTCATGCCGAAGGATTCCTTGACCATCCAGAAGCCGGCATGGTTGGCATAGTTGAAGAACAGCGAGCCGCAGCCGATGGACAGGGCCAGCAGGGGCAGGTTCAGGCTGGGGTCAGCCCCCGCCAGCGGCGCGAGCAGGCCGGCAGCGCCCACGATGCCCACGGTGGCCGAGCCGGTGGAGACGGACAGCAGCATGGCGATCAGCCAGCCCAGGATCAGGGGCGGGAAGGCGAACTGCTGGGTCAGATGGACGATGGCATCGCCGACCTTGGCGCTGGTCAGCATCTGCTGGAAGGCGCCGCCGCCGGCAATGATCATGATGATGGAGGCAATCGGCTTGAGGCTCTTGCCCAGCGCGTCGCGCAGCTTTTCGGTGTCGCCGCCACGGGCCATCACCAGGGACACGATGGCGAACAGCACGCCCAGCAGCATGGCGATCAGGGGATTGCCCAGAAAGCTGGCCACATGCATGGCTGCCGCATCCTTGGGCAGCAGCATCTCGGCGACGGCATGGATCAGCATCAGAATGGCGGGCAGCAGGGCCGCCAGCACGCCCAGGGCGATGCTGGGCTGAGGGCCGGCCGCGGCTTTCTCGGTGATGGTGAACTGGTCCAGCAAGGCCTGGTCGGGCTTGGTGCTCATGCGCGGGGCGATGAAGGCGCCGTAGAGCGGGCCGCCGAGAACCATGGCCGGAATGGCGGCCAGAAAGCCGTACAGCATGGTCGGGCCGACCGTGGTCTTGAGGGTGGCGATGGCGGTCAGGGGGCCGGGGTGGGGCGGCACCATGCCGTGCATGGCCGCCAGTGCCGAGATCACGGGCACGCCGACGTAGACATAGGCCGAGCCCTTGAAGCGGGCCTGGCCTTCCAGCTTGCGCGCCACGCTGAAGATCAGCGGCAGCATGACCACCAGGCCGACCTCGAAGAACATGGGGATGCCGACGATGAAGGCCACCAGGGTCATGGCCCAGGGGATCATGCGATCGGAGGAGTGCCTGAGAATGGCTTCGGCGATCTGCTCGGTGATGCCTGCATCGGCCAGGATCTTGCCCAGCATGGCGCCCAGCGCGATCACGACGCCTACGGCGCCCAGCGTTTTGCCCGCGCCATTGGTCAGCTGCTTGACGATGGCTTCCGGCTCCATGCCGGTGGCAAAGCCGACGCCGACCGAGACTATGAGCAGAGCCAGCAACGGGTGCAGCTTGATGCGTGAAACGATCAATGCAACCAGCACCAGCACGCTGACCAGGGCGGTCAGCAGCAGCTGAATATCGAGAGATGTCATAAATGAACCTTGGTTTTGGCTGGCTGTCCTGAAGCGCACTCCACATCCAGCACGAGGCAAGGCTCATATTAAAAAAAGCGCACTCGCACCCGCTGTAGGCTGGCGTCGTCGGCGTGGTGCAAGTTGGATGTCGAGATGCGACCCAGGGGACGCAACAGCAATGTTGTAATGAAGATCTAGGTTTGCCATGAGGTATGAGCTTCACATGGCAACAAAGTTGCTGTGGAAATTACGTAAGGCCTGAGCCTTGATTTCCCGACATCGCCTATGGCCGGCCAGCTTCGCATTCATCCTCTGCACGGAAGATGAGGACTCATTCCGTCAGCGATGCTCCCCGCCAGACTCCGGAATGCACCAGCTGGCGTGCGCAATCCATCAGCACTATGCGGGCGGCAAGAGCTGCTGGCGAGAGCTCATCGTCCGACAGGCTGCACAGCGCGGCTTTGCGCCGCACCGAGTCATCGGCGATTTGGGACCACTGAAAACGCTCGGCAGCATCACGGTACATGCCCACGGCCGACCAGGGCTGGACTGTGGCGCCCATGCCGGCAGCGACCGCTTCCATCAGCAGGGACAGCGAGTCGATTTCCATGGCCATCTGCGATTGGAAACCGGCGCTGGTGAACGAGGCCATGATGGAGCTGCGCAGGCCGTGGCTGCCCGAGGGCAGGATCAGCGGCACTTGCTGCAACTGCTCCAGGCTGATGGGCACTTCATGCCGAATCTGCGGCGCCACCGGTTGCTGGCGCGACTGAATCAGAAACAGCTGCTCTTCGAGCAGCGGCATCACGCTCCAGCGCCGGGCGCTCTGAGTATCGAAAAGGATAGCCAGATCCAGCTGTCTGGCGTTGAGAAGACTCGTCAGATGCCCCGAGAGGGCTGACACCATGTGCAGCCTCACATCGGGGTAGCGTTCGCGCATGGCTCGCATCAGCGGCAGGCCCAGCACATTGGCAATCGTGGGCGACAGTCCCATGCTGACAGCGCCCGACAGCCGCGCCTGCTGGGCCGCATGTATGGCCTGCTGGGCATGGCGCAGGGTCAGTTGGGCCTGGTGAAAAAAGGCCTGGCCGGCCTCGGTGGGGATGACTCCGCGTGGTGTGCGCTGCAGCAGCCGGGTCGAGAGTTCCGACTCCAGGCGGCTGATCTGCTGGCTCAGCGCCGATTGCACCATGTCCAGATCCAGCGCCGCCCGGCTCATGGAGCCCAGTTCAACAATTCGTACAAAGTAGCGCAGCTGGCGCAGTTCCATGGCAAATCCTCACGCCCGCAGCAGTTGACGGGCGCTGGGATAATCGCATACCTATGAGCAACAAGCAGCGTGTCGTGGTGGGTTTGTCGGGCGGTGTGGATTCCGCCGTCACCGCCTATCTTCTCAAACAGCAGGGCCATGAGGTCGTCGGCATCTTCATGAAGAACTGGGAAGATGACGACGACAGCGAGTACTGCTCGTCGAATATCGACTTTGTCGATGCGGCGGCCGTGGCCGACGTGATCGGCATCGAGATCGAGCACGTGAACTTCGCCGCCGACTACAAGGATCGCGTGTTTGCCGAGTTCCTGCGCGAGTACCAGGCCGGTCGCACGCCCAATCCGGACGTGCTGTGCAATGCGGAGATCAAGTTCAAGGCCTTCCTCGACCACGCCATGCGCCTGGGTGCCGAGAAGATCGCCACCGGCCACTATGCACGCGTGCGCCAGAATCCGTCCACCCAGCTGTTCGAGCTGCTCAAAGGCCTGGACAACAGCAAGGATCAGAGCTATTTCCTGCACCGGCTGAACCAGTCCCAGCTGTCCAAGGCCATGTTTCCCGTGGGCGAGCTGCACAAGACCGAGGTGCGCCGCATTGCCGAAGAGATTGGCCTGCCCAATGCCAGGAAGAAGGACTCGACGGGTATCTGCTTCATCGGCGAGCGCCCGTTCCGCGACTTCCTGAACCGCTACATCAGCAAGGAGCCGGGGCCTATCCTCGACGACCGCAACCGCAAGCTGGGCAAGCATGTGGGCCTGTCCTTCTACACGCTGGGCCAGCGTTCGGGTCTGGGCATTGGCGGCGTCAAGGAAAAGGGCGCCGCCCGTGGTGCGGGGGACCATGCGCCCTGGTTTGTGGCGCGCAAGGAAATGGACAAGAACATTCTGCGCGTGGTGCAGGGCCATGACCATCCGCTGCTTCAGTCGCATGCCCTGCTGGCCGATCAGGTCAGCTGGGTGGCCGGCCATGCTCCGGCTGAGGGCAAGGCCTACGGCTCCAAGACCCGCTACCGTCAGCCCGATTCGCCTGCGCTGATTTCCCAGGCCACGGATGCCGGCTTCCGTCTGGACTTTCCAGAAGCGCAGTGGGCTGTCACCCCTGGTCAGTCCGCCGTGCTCTATGACGGCGATGTCTGCCTGGGCGGCGGCATCATTGCGCAGGTCGATCCTGCGGCCACTAGGTAAGCGCTAGGTAGGCGCTAGTAATCGCGGTTTTCATCAAACCACTGCTGGGCCTGCTCATCCGTCAGCTTCAGTGACAGTGCCGCAGGCAGTTGTGCCAGTTGCTGCACGGCCAGCCCCAGGTCTTCACGTTCGCTGGTTTCAATGCCCTTGACCGTGTTGAAGCGGGCGGCAAAGGCCGTCAGTGCAGCTTGCACATGGCCAAGGCTGCTGGCAGTGCCGATTTCCTGCTCTGCCAGCTCATAAGCCGCATGCGCAATCCTGGCGCGGGCTGCGGGCCAGCCCGCAAATGGCCGCCCATATTCCTTGGCCCACCATTCGGGCTTGCGCAACTGGCTGACGGATGTGTAGTCAGCCCAGGGTCGTGCCTTGGCACGGTCCTTGAGTTGCTGGCGCAGGTGTTTGCCAGTGGCTTCTTCCACGTTGTAGGCGATGAAGAAGTCCAGCTCCGGCCAGGTTGGCAGCGCAGGCAGTCCCGACAGATGGCGCATAAAACGCAGTGATAGCGCCTTGAGCTGCGTACATGATGAAAGCTGAGCCAAATCGCTGTGGTTTCCCCACAGGGAGAGCGATTCCAGCTTCGAAAACTGCAGCAGGTTTTGCAGCGAAATGGGTTGCTTTCCCGCTCCATTGCTCAGCTCCAGCGTGGTGACCTGTTTCAGGCTGCCCATGTCGGGCAGCTGGAAGGCTTCGTCGGCAGGGTTCTTGCTGGTGGCCGGGCTCAAACTCAGGCTTTCAGGCAGGCCTGCGGTGATGGTGATTTGCTCCAGATTGCCATGCAGATGAAGGCGCATGCCCTGCTGCGGCAGCTTCAGGTGGATGTGGCCCTGATTGCCCGCTTGCAGATGAATGCTCAGTTCGCGAATCTGTGACTGGCTGGCGTCGATATGTACATCTTGCTGCAGCTGTGGGTACCAGCTGAAGTTTTCGATAGCACGCAGCTGCGCCCATGTGAAGAAGCCGCTGTCATTGCCCGTGTAGTAGAAGCTGCGTGGCCAGGGCGAGCCGGCGGGCGTGGCAAAGGGGTCAAAGCAGGACCAGAGCACGCAGGCGTCGACAGGCAGCCACAGGTCCGCTGTTTTCAACAGCGTCCTGGGGCCAAGGGTCAGGCTGCCCTGACCGGGGCTGGTTTTGAGTCTGTGCGGCGCGTCAGGAGTCAGCTGTAGGGTGAAGACGCCGTCTTCATGCGGTGTTCCGTCGATAAGCAGGGGCATGCAGAAAGCTTAGCGCAGTTACCAGATGCTCTGGGGAGACGGCATGGAGCTCTGTACATCGGTGTGGCGTTGCACCTTGCCGAACAGCGGCAGGCTGGCCCGCAGCTCGGTGCGGCCGGGGCGGGACTGTATGACCAGAGTGCCTTGCAGGCGCTCCAGTCGCGCCAGCATGCTGCGCATGCCCACGCCCATGCTGTTGATCTGTGTGCTATCCAAATCAAAGCCTGTGCCGTTGTCCTCGATCTGCAGCTGCAACTCCCTGGAGTCGGGAATCTCCAGCCGAACCTGGACTTGGCTGGCGCGGCTGTGCTTGATGACATTGGTCAATGCCTCTTCCAGCACGCGGGTCAGCGTCAGGCACTGAATGGGGCTGGGCGCGTGAGTCCAGTATTCGGGCAGACACCACTTCACCTGAATGTCCAGCTCCTCGAACAGTCGTGCAAAGCGGTGGCGCAGTGGAGCAAGCCACTGCATGGGTGTCTCGGGAACCTGGATGGCGGTGCTGGTGCCGGTATCAATCATCTGACGCAGGTCGTCACGCATGAGCTTGAGCATGGACAGCACCTGGGCATTGGGCAGCGGGGCGCTGCTTTGCTCGACCAGGGCAATGGAGCGCACCAGAGAGCCGCCCAGACCGTCGTGCAGATCCTGGGAAATGCGCAGACGTTCCTGCAGGCGGGAGTGGCTCAGAGCCAGATGATGCTCTCTCTCCAGGGTCTGGCTCAGGTCGTCGCAGGCCTGTGTGACGGTGAGACTGAGTTCGTGGTTGAAGTGCTCGATGCGGCGCATATTCCACACGACCTGCCGACCCAGCAACCACGCAATCACCAGCATGCTCAACAAGGTGGTGTAGGGAGTCAGCGTCAGATTGTGATCCAGGGTCTTGGTCAGCAGCAGCAGGTCGTGCACGCCGATGGCCAGGTAGAGCACGAAGCAGAGGCTGAAAGCGATGTGGGCTGGCGTGCGTGTCTGCAGCGCGCGCAGTGGAAACAGCAGGCAGACCAGAGCGCAAAGACAGAACATCAGCAGCCAGACGGCCTGGCTCAGCGCCATCTGTGCATCGGGGACAGACAGGGCGAATACAGCGCAGAGGCCGCATATGCCGGTCAGCGTACGTTCCAGACGCATGAGGCGTAATTCGGCAAAACGCAGGGTAAAAATGCAGAAAGTGTAGGTAAAGGCAATGAAAACCAGCAGATTTCCCTTGGCAAAGGCCGGCGTGCTGCTGAAGGGCCAGGGATCAGTCATGACCATAAAGCAGAGCATCAGTGCCCAGCACATCAGATTGAGTGCGTACCAGCCATAGAGTTTTTGATTGCGGTTGTGGAGCCAGGCAAACGAAAACAGCAGGCATAGCACTAGGCTGACCGTGATGCAGACCATATAAATGGTGCGCAGGTTCCAGGTGGCCTGTGCCGTCCATTGCTTGAGCTCGGCTGGATGGCCTATGCGCAGCCGCCCCAGGCCTGGCGTCTGGCTGCTGAGCCCGTGGACGCGCACCCAGATGCTGTTGCCCTGCTCCTTGAGCAGCGCCTTGGGCAGCAGCCAGTAGCGTGGCATATTCCAGCTGCGGCTCAGCGGCTCCACCAGCGATTGATCGCGCCAGATCAGTTCTGAATTCACGAACACTTCGCCCGCCATCACGATATTGACGACGGCCAGCGCCACGGGCTGATCGCGCCCGCAGGGGCTCTCCCAATCGATGCGGTACCAGGCTGCACCGTCATAGCCGGGCCAGCGTTGACTCCAGTCATCCAGCCCCGGCACATCCACCCATTTCAGCAAGGCCGCATCGGGTGGAGGCCCCTCGGGCAGTGCCTTGGCCGATTGGCGGGCCACAATGCGCGGTTCACAGAGCAGATCCTGAGGCCTGGGCTCCTGTGCCCAGGCCACGCCGCAACTCCAGCTCATGACGAGCGCAAATATCAGGCGGAGCAAGAGAGCCGACCGCTTGAACATTCAGCTCAGCAAACCGCGTGCCCGGGCCTCGCTGACCGCCTTGGTGCGCGAAGGCACGGCCAGCTTGCGGTAAATGTTCTTCACATGGCACTCCACGGTGTAGCGCGAGAGAAAGAGCGACTCTGCGATCTCCCGGTTGGTCATGCCGTCTGCGACCAGCTTGAGGATCTGGATTTCGCGGGCGCTGAGTATGGCTTCGGGCGGCATCTCCTTGTGCGCTTCCGTGGGCTGGGAGGGCTGCAACTCGGCAATGATGCGCCGTGCAATGAAAGGGTCGATGGGGGCGCCACCGCGCAGCACACTGCGTATGGACAGGGTGACCTCCAGGTCGTCGCGCTCCTTGAGCACATAGCCGTTGGCCCCGGCACGCAGCGCCGACAGAATGGCGTCCTCGGTGCTCCAGGCGGAGATGACCAGAATTCCCATGCCGGGATCGGCGGCGCGCAGCTGGCTGATCAGCTCTATGCCGCTGCCGTCGGGCAAGCCCAGGTCCACCAGTGCCATGGCGACTGGATGCTCCGCCAGCCGGGCGCGTGCCTGCCCCAGGGTTGCAGCAAAGATGAGGGCATCATCCGCATATCCGAGGCCATGCAAAATGTTTTCCAGCCGATTGCGGATCAACGGCTCATCCTCCACCACGATCAAGGGGCTGGGGAGAATGGACTCTGTAGGGAGGGAAAAAGTCTCTGCCATATTGTGTGAGGTGCCGCTGGTTTTCGTGTCCCACTGTTACCGAGATCAAGTCGCTTGGCTATCACTGAAAACTGGTAATTTGAGGTGCCTGCGGAGTCTGTCCCAAAACGGAAGCGAACTCCGCGGCCTGCAATTCCCATGACGTCAGAAGCAATACGCCGATAGCGGCTCCAAGAGGCAGTTGGCTAAACTTCCCTGCATTGATCACGCCTGGCTTTGCAATGCCGGGCGTTTGTCCGTTCAAGGTGCAATGGACAGAGAACTCAGGAATATTTTCCATGGATGCCATGCTCGGTGCCGATTTCTGGATCGGCTTGTTCAAGATCGTCTGGATCAACATCATTCTCTCGGGTGACAACGCGGTGGTCATTGCTCTGGCCGCACGTGGCCTGCCGCCGGAGCAGCAGAAAAAAGCGGTGCTGTTCGGCTCCGGTGCCGCCGTGGTGTTGCGTATTGTCCTGACGGTGGTGGCTGCCAAGCTGATGCAGCTGCCATTCGTCGAGGTGATCGGTGGCCTGCTGCTGCTGTGGATTGGCGTGGGCCTGCTCAAGGGCGAAGATGAAGAAGAGGATTCCGGCAGCGTGGCCAGGCAGGGCATGATGGCTGCCGTTCGCACCATTTTGCTCGCCGATCTGGTCATGAGCCTGGACAATGTGATCGCCGTGGCTGCGGCAGCGGGCGGCGATATGCTGCTGCTGATTCTGGGCCTTGCCATCAGCATTCCGCTGGTCATCTTTGGCTCCACGCTGATGATCAAGCTGATGGAGCGTTTTCCGGTCATCGTCACTTTGGGCGCGGCACTGATTGGCTGGGTGGCCGGCGAAACCATCACCAGCGACCATATGCTCGAAGGTTTTGTACGGATCAATCCCTGGGCGCATTACGCAGCGGCCGCCTGCGGCGCCGTGCTGGTGATTGCAATGGGCAAGTGGATGCAGCTCAAGGTCGCCACTCAGGACAGCACTGCCTGAGCCCTTGGTTCTGAAAGCAAAAACGCCCGCATTCAAGGCGGGCATTTTGTGTTGTGTGCGCCGCAGCAGCCGGCCTATAGGAATGAGTAAAAGCAGCGGAAGGGAATCTTGCGCTCTGCCCAGAAGTCCGCGGTATCGCGGAACACGTCCAGCAACTGCTCGCGCACTTCCTTGTCGAACTTGGGAGTGGTCGGAATCTGGTCGAGCACCACCACAAAACCGGGTTGCGGGCCGGATTTGTTGATCGGGTCGGTCATGCAGTCATACAGCGCATCCCAGTTCTTGCCAAAGTGTGCCGGCAGGTAGAACTGTGTGGACAGCAGCTCGAAAACATCGGCCTTGGTCTGGGCATGGGCCAGGTTGGCATAGAGGAAATGGGAGCCCAGCGCCTCTGCTGCTGCCTGAAGATCAGGAATGCGATAGGCGCGAATGGATTGCACGATGTTCGGGCGAACATTGCGCAACGGTGTTTCCGAGGGCTTACGAAGTGGCGTGTCCATCTCCGTGATTCTTTCTAAAAACATCAAAACTGGTGGCAGAGTCGGTACTGACAGCGCTGTAGGCTGTCTGCGCAAACCGCCGCTGCAGAATTCAAGAGGTCAAAAGCCGCTGTATGGCGGGCCTGGAGGGCGTCTTTTAACTTCATTGGACGATTTGCTGAAAGCTGTTGTAGTGGTCGCCCGTGTAGAAGCAGGCATCGGGCACCTGGGGCTGCAAGCCGCCACAGACTATGCGTCGCGCACCCCGGTTTTTCGCGCCTGGAGTGCGCACGGTGTATTCGCGGTAATAGCCTCTGGCCTGGCGCGGAAGTATGCGCTCACGGTTGCCGAAGACTGTGCCGTCCTTGTCGCTGGAGAACGGACCACCCTGGAGGATGCGACCATAGGTGGTGCGGCCTTCGCGCGGCAGTTCGGCCAGGCTCACGGTCTCAAAGCCGGGAACGGTAGCACCGACTTCGGGCGCTTTGCGCGCCAAAGCCGCAGGGGATGCCAGCGCAAAAGCGGCACCCAGCATCAACGCTAAACCCGTCTGATATACCTTGGCTGCAGCGGCCTTGAGCATTCACTAAACCTTTCAGAATCTCAGGTAATGCCTGAAATTTCGACCCGTAAGTGTGACGGATAGGCCTCGAAAATGCAAGTTGCGCCTATTTTTTGTGCAGTCTGTCGAGCGGTTTTCGACGACAAAAAAGCCCTGTCGGCATGGCCGGACAGGGCTTTGGCAGGGGCGTGGCAGCTTTTATTCGCCATGGGCAGCGATTTCAGCCTCCACCTCGCGGTGCTTGGCCATGATCGTGGCCGAAGGCGCTTTGTCCAGCAGGCTGACCACTATGATTGCGATAGCGGAAAACGCAAATCCGGGAACGATCTCATAGAGCTTGAACCACTGGTAATGCTGCCAGACCAGAACCGTGACCGCACCCACGACCATGCCGGCCAGTGCGCCGTTGCGTGTCATGCGGGCCCAGAGCAGCGATATCAGCACCAGCGGGCCGAAGGCGGCACCGAAGCCGGCCCAGGCATTGCTGACCATGCCCAGCACCTTGGCCTTGGGGTCCTGCGCAATGAGGATGGCGATCAAGGCAATGGCGAACACCATGGCGCGGCCAAACCAGACCAGCTGCTTCTGGCTGGCGTTCCTGTGCAAAAAGGTTTTGTAGATATCTTGCGTGAGGGCGCTGGAGCAGACCAGCAATTGGCAGGACAGGGTACTCATCACGGCCGCCAGCACGGCGGCCAGCAGCACACCGCTGATCCAGGGGTTGAACAGCAACTTGGCCACTTCCAGGAACACGAGTTCATGGTTGCCGTTGACGTTTGTCGCAATATCGGGGCGGCTGGCAAAGAAGGCAATGCCGAAGAAGCCCACGGCCACGGCGCCGCCCAGGCACAGCATCATCCAGCTCATGCCGATGCGGCGCGCGTTGGGAATGGTCTTGATCGACTCGGCCGCCATGAAGCGCACCAGAATGTGGGGCTGGCCGAAGTAGCCCAGACCCCAGGCCAGCAAAGAGATGATGGCAATCGCCCCCTGACCCTTGAACATGTCGAAGGCGCCGCTGCGGGCGGTTTCGATGATGGCTGCGCTGGCCCCAACGCCGCCATCGGCATAGATCACCATCAGCGGCGCCAGAATCAGCGCGGTGATCATCAGCGAGGCCTGGATGGTGTCGGTCCAGCTCACGGCCAGAAAGCCGCCGATGAACACATAGGCCATGGTGGCCACGGCACCCACCCACAGGGCTGTCTGGTAGTCCATGCCGAACATGGATTCGAACAGGCGGGCGCCCGCGACCACGCCGGAGGCGCAGTAGACGGTGAAGAACACCAGAATCACCAGCGCGGTGACGATGCGAAGCAGACTGCTGCCATCCTCGAAGCGGTTGGTGAAGTAATCGGGCAATGTCAGCGCATTGCCCACCTTTTCGGTATAGACGCGCAGGCGTGCCGCCACAAAGCGCCAGTTGAGCCAGGCACCGACGCACAGGCCGATGGCAATCCACGAGGCCGACAGGCCGGTGGCAAACACCGCCCCGGGCAGGCCCATGAGCAGCCAGCCGCTCATGTCCGATGCCCCGGCCGACAGGGCCGTGACCACCGAGCCCAGACTGCGCCCGCCCAGGATGTAGTCGGACAGGTTGGACGTGGCTTTGTATCCCGCCCAGCCGATGAGCAGCATGCCCAGCAGGTAGATGGCAAAGGTGACTATGGTTGGCGTATTGGCGGTCATGTCGGCTCCGGATCGGCGCAGCGCCATCGGCATGTGGGTTACATGCCCGGCGAAAACAAATCCGCCAGCGGCCTCCTGGTGGGAAACCTGCTGGCGGGTATCAGTCTGCAATTGGACCAGTTATTCGACAGCCCAGTGGGGTATGTGGCTGAAAACCGTGCTACTGGTTGTCCTGCGGCGCATTCAGTGGCGCCGCAGGCGGCAGTGGTGTGCCTACGTCGCTCCAGCTTGAAGGCGCGGGGGCTTTGCTCGGTGCAGGCGCAGACATCATCTCGCCGGGAGCCAGCCCGGGGCTGCTGTCGAGGTCAGGCGGCTGGGCGCTGCTGTCGGCTGGCGCGGGCTGGCCGCCTGTCGAGGGCGGTGCAGCGGGCGTACTCTCGATGATGTCCACCTCGCTGCCGTTGCTTCTGTTGGGCGCTGGATGGGCGGGAGCTGTCGGCGCTGTGCGATCAGGGTTGTTGCCCTCATCTGCGGGCCCGCTCCATTCCTGAACCTTGTCGCGCAGACGGCCCACCAGATCGCTCCACCAGTGGCTGGTGTTGGGCTCGGTGAACCGGGCCTTGGCATTGAGCAGCGGGCTGCGCATGGCGCGCGACATGAAGTCCCCCACCATGGGCAGGGCGCTGCGCGAACCCTGGCCCCACTGGTCGCTCTTGAGCGTGATGCGTGCATCGTTGAAGCCTGCCCAGGCACCGGCCACGATCTGCGGGTGCATGAGGATGAACCAGCCGTCGGCATTGCCCTGGGTGGTGCCGGTCTTGCCGGCCACGTCGGCGCGAATGCCATATTGCTTGCGAATCGCGCGGCCTGTGCCCTTGTCGATCACGGCGCGCATCATCTCCAGCAGACCGTAGTTCTCTTCCTCGTCCCAGACCTGATCGGGCTTGGGCGGGGTGAATTCGGCCAGCAGCTCGCCGTCGGCATTCTCGATACGGGTGACCAGCTGGGGCGGTATGTAGCGACCGGAGTTGGCAATGCTGCCGTAGGCGTTGACCATTTCCAGCAGCGTGACGGGGCTGGAGCCCAGTGCCAGCGAAGGCACGGACTCCAGCGGGCTCTGGCGCACGCCCAGGCCGCGGGCCAGCTTGATGACGCGGTCCATGCCCACTTCCTGACCCAGCTCGGCCGTGATGGTGTTCTTGGAATAGGCCAGCGCGTCGCCGAGTTTCATGGGCACGCCCGTGGGCTCGACGGCATCGCTGGGACGCCATACCTCGCCGCCAGGCAGCTGGATTTCCACGGCTTCGTCCTTGCGTGTGTCCTCGGGCCTGGCGCCACGCTGCAGGGCTGCGCCATAGACAAAGGGCTTGAAGGTGGAGCCGGGCTGGCGGCGTGCCTGGGCCACATGGTCGAATGCATCCTGGGCATAGTCGCGGCTGCCCACCCAGGCCAGTACGGCCGAGGTGCGCGGGTCTATGGCCAGAAAGCCGGCCTGCACGCGGGTCTTGTCCTCGCGCAGCTGCCTCATGAAGGTCTTGTCGGCCAGCAGCTTCTTGAGTGCCTCTTCCTCGCTGATGTCGGAAGGTTTGCCGCTTCTGGCGAGCTTGCGGAAGGCCTCCGTCTCGCGTACCAGCTGCAGCACCAGCGCGTTCTCTGCGCTCCAGCCGTCGCGGTGACTCCAGTTGTTGTTGGCAATGCCTTGCAGCGTATGCATCTGGCGGTTCACGGCCTGCTGCGCCCAGTTCTGCAGGCGCGAATCCAGGGTGGTGCGCACGACCAGGCCGTCGGTATAGATGTTGTAGTCGTGCTTGTCGGCCCAGGCGATCAGCCATTTGCGCAACTGCTGGGAAAAATGCGGCGCCATGCCTGTAGGTTCTTCCTGGCGCTCGAAGTCCAGACGCATGGGGCGTTTCCTGAGGCGCTCGAACTCATCGTCCTTGAGTTCGCCGCGCTTGACCATCTGGCTCAGCACGGTGTTGCGCCGCGCAATCGCGCGGTCGGGGTTGATCACCGGGTTGTAATAGGCATTGCCCTTGAGCATGCCCACCAGCGTGGCGCTTTCCAGCACCGTGAGCCTGGCCGCCGGTTTGTCGAAATAGGTGCGCGCCGCCATCTCTATGCCATAGGCGTTGTAGAGAAAGGGCACGGTGTTCAGATAGGTTTCGAGAATCTCGTCCTTGGTGTAGAGCGCTTCGATCTTGAAGGCCGTGATCGCCTCCTTGAGCTTGCGGTTCACATTGCGGGCGCGGCCGATTTCCGTGGGATAGAGATTGCGCGCCAGCTGCTGGGTGATGGTGGAGCCGCCCTGGGGATTGCCGCCCAGCGTGTGGATGGCCGACCCCACGGTGCGCGTGAAGTCCATGCCATGGTGCTCGTAGAAGCGGTGGTCTTCGGTGGCCACGAGGGCCTTGACCACGGCGGGCGAAATCTGCTCCAGCGGCACCCACTGGCGGTTGCTGCGCTTGAACTCGCCGATCAGCTTGCCGTCGGCGCTCAGGATCTGCGCGGGTTGCTCGAGCTTGGCCTTGCGGATGTCGCTGATGCTGGGCGTGAACGGAATCAGCAGCAGCACATAGACGACAAACAGCACCGGCAAGGCTGCGGCAAACCACAGCCATTCACGCCGCGTCGGCCAGCGACGCCACCAGGGCAGGGCCGCAATGCGCTGGCCAGCAGTACTGGCGCGAGCGCGCGTCCACAGAGCTGTGGCTTGAGCTACCCATTTTTCTTTCAATTCGTTCAAGGACAAACGCACGTTGCAAGGCAGCCCGCCAAGGGCCGCAAGAAGGCAAGACTGCGAAGAATGCCCAAAAAACAGGCGCTCTGCTTGCGGGGATCGGTTTTTCTATGGTCGCAGCCCCGGTATTGTCTCCGTGGCGCGGTTATGCAGGGTTGTTTCTAGCTGTGAGACAAGTTGCCGACTGCCTTAAGCTTGCGGCTTCGCATTGGCGGGAGAGCAGCATGGCAAACAGTGTTTATGACTTTGAAGCCACCGACATCCAGGGGCGCAGCGTCCCTCTGTCGCAGTACCAGGGCAAGGTGTTGCTGATCGTGAATACCGCCAGCGCCTGTGGTTTCACGCCCCAGTACAAGGGATTGCAGGCACTGCACGAACAGTATGCGGACCGGGGCCTGGTGGTGCTGGGCTTTCCCTGCAACCAGTTCGGTGCCCAGGAGAAAGGCTCGGATGACGAGATCGCGAGCTTTTGCGAGCTGAACTTCGGCGTCAGCTTCCCGCTCATGCACAAGATCGAGGTCAACGGTGACGGTGCGCATCCGCTGTACCGCTGGCTCACCTCCGAAGCGCCGGGTGTGCTGGGCACCAAGTCCATCAAATGGAATTTCACCAAATTCCTCGTGGGCCGCGACGGGCAGGTGATACGCCGCTACGCGCCTCAGGACAAGCCCGAGAAGCTGGCCGGAGATATCCAGGCGGCTCTGGGTTGATGGACTTGCAATCCATAGCTGCCAGCGCTTGCTGGATAAGCGCTGCAGCCGTTTTTGATGCTTAGTCCTCGGACAGGGCGCTGAAGGATTGGGCCAGATGGTCAAGCAGGGCGCGCACGGCAGGCAGCTGCCCGCGGCGCGAGGCATAGACGGCGTGGATGATCTCGGGCCGCGGCTGCCAGCCCGGCAACACCTGTACCAGCGTGCCGCTGCGCAGTTCCTCGCGCACAAACATATTGGGCAGCTGAACCACTCCGGCACCCAGCACGGCAGCGTCGCGCAGGGCCAGCAAGGACTGCGTCACCAGCCTTGGCTGGTGCCTGACCTCGGCGCGAACGGCGTCGGGGCCGTGCAGCACCCAGCGGTGGGTTTCCTGCACGCCGCCCATGTCCAGGCTGGGCCAGGCCGAGAGGTCCATGGGGCCGCCGGGCTGACCCAGGCGCTGCAGCAGCTCGGGTGCGGCCACCAGGCATTGCCGGCGCTCGGCCAGCGTGCGCAGCACCAGATCGCTGTCCTGCAGCGGCGGCGGGCGCACGCGCAGGGCCAGATCTAGGCCTTCGCCGACCACGTCCACGCGCCGGTTGGTCTCGTCCACCTGCAGCTCCACGCGCGGATACAGGCGCATGAATTCGCCCAGCATGCGGCCCACGCGTGAGGCCAGCAGGGCCACGGGGCAGCTCATGCGCACCTTGCCGCAGGGCTCGGAATGCACCAGCGCCACCGACTCTTCGGCGGCCTCGGCCTCGGTCAGCATGGCGCGGCAGTGCTGGTAGTAGCGCTTGCCCACCTCGGTCACGGCAAAGCTGCGCGTGGAACGCAGTAAAAGCTGCGCGCCCAGGCGCTCTTCGAGCAAGGCCACGCGGCGGCTGAGCTTGGACTTGGGCAGGCCCAGGGCGCGGCCTGCAGGCGCGAATCCACCATGCTCGACCACTTGGGCGAAGTAGTAGAGCTCGTTGAGATCTGGCAGCTTCATCGTTTTAAAAATAGAACTCTGAGACTGAATATTGTGGACTACTCAAGTTATCGTTCCAAATTCATACTTTCTCCATGTTCAACGCCTACGGTCTCCATAGGGACTGCAGGCCAGCCGCAAGGAGAAATGTCATGCTCAAGAAAATCCTGGGTGTCTACGAAGCTCCCCGTCCCCACTGGGTGGGCAACGGTTTTCCGGTGCGCTCGCTGTTCAGCTATGGCGACCACGGCAAGGCCCTGAGCCCTTTCTTGCTGCTCGATCACGCCGGTCCCCAGAGCTTCACGCCCACCACGGCGCGGCGCGGCGTAGGCACGCACCCGCACCGCGGCTTCGAAACCGTGACCATCGTCTATGAGGGCGAAGTGGCCCACCGCGACTCCACGGGCGCCGGCGGCACCATCGGCCCCGGCGATGTGCAGTGGATGACGGCGGCCTCGGGCATCCTGCACGAGGAGTACCACTCCGAAGCCTTTGCACGCAGCGGTGGACCGCTGGAGATGGTGCAGCTGTGGGTCAACCTGCCAGCCAGGGACAAGATGTCCGCCCCCGGCTACCAGAACCTGCTGAATGCCGACATCCCGCAGGTCGCTCTGCCCGATGACGCGGGTCATCTGCGCGTCATCGCCGGTGACTACCGTGGCAGCAAGGGGCCCGCCTATCGCGGCCCGGCGAAAACCTTCACGCCCATCAATGTCTGGGATGTGCGGCTGAACGCCGGGGCCGCGACCGAGCTGCAGGCCCGGGTCGGTCACACGCTGGCGCTGGTGGTGCTGCACGGCACGCTGCTGGTCAACGGACAGGAGATTGCCCGCGCCGGACAGCTGGTGCATATGGATCGCGCTGCGGACAGCGTGCATCTGGAAGCCAACAGCGACGTCACGCTGCTGTGGCTGTCGGGTGAACCGATTGACGAGCCCGTGGTCGGCTACGGCCCCTTCGTCATGAACAGCGACGAGGAAATCCAGCAGGCGCTGGAGGACTTCCGCAGCGGCCAGTTCGGCCGCATCCCGGCGGTCGAGCGCCATGGCGCTGCGGCCTGAGCAGGTCGCACGGTATCGAGTTTTCCCACCGGCGGGCGCGCCCGCCGGCTTTCACCCACCTCCACTCTTGAAGGAGATTCCCATGAGCCAAAAGCCTTACGTTCGCCTCGACAAAGACAATGCCGCCGTGCTGCTGGTCGACCACCAGACCGGTCTGCTGTCCCTGGTGCGCGATATCGACCCCGACAAGTTCAAGAACAATGTGCTGGCCTTGGCCGACATGGCCGAGTACTTCAAGCTGCCGACCATCCTGACCACCAGCTTCGAGAACGGCCCCAATGGCCCGCTGGTGCCCGAACTCAAGGAAAAATTCCCCACTGCCCCCTATATCGCGCGTCCCGGCCAGATCAATGCCTGGGACAACGAGGACTTCGTCAAGGCCGTCAAGGCCACGGGCAAGAAGCAGCTCATCGTGGCTGGCGTGGTGACCGAGGTCTGCGTGGCCTTCCCCGTGCTCTCGGCGCTGGCGGAAGGCTTCGAGGTGTTCGTCATTGCCGATGCATCGGGCACCTTCAACAGCATGACCCAGCAGGCTGCCTGGAGCCGCATGGAGCAGGCCGGCGCCCAGCTCATGACCTGGTTCGGCGCGGCCTGCGAGCTGCACCGCGACTGGCGCAACGACATCGAAGGTCTGGGGACTCTGTTCTCCAACCACATCCCCGACTACCGCAATCTGATCAACAGCTACACCACGCTGACCGCCGGCAAATAAGCCCTGCGGCTTCAGACCAAAGCCCGCAAGCTTTTGCAGCCTGCGGGCTTTTTGCTGTCGATTTATTGGAATTGATAGCTGCTGACGTTTGATGGGTAAGCGCTCAAGCCTGTTTTTGCTTCAAATCTGGCAGGCAGCTTGCGCTGTTCTGATCTGTGTCGTGCATGGGCTCGGCCTGAGCAAAGTTCTTGCTGTAGGCGATGCCCCAGTTGCGCATGGCGATCAGCACCGGCTGCAGGCTGCGGCCCAGCTCGGTCAGCGCATAGTCCACGCGCGGCGGCACTTCGGCATACACCGTGCGCTCGACGATGCCGGCTTCTTCCAGCTCGCGCAGCTGCAGTGTCAGCATGCGCTGGGTAATGCCGGGGATGGCACGGCTCAGCTCGCCAAAGCGCTTTTTTCCATGCAGCAGCTGAAACAGGATGATGGGCTTCCAGGTGCCACCCATGACGGACAGCGTCACCTCCACGGCGCAGCCGCTCTTGCTGTTCAATCGTTTCATGGGCACCTCGCTGCAGTTCCAAAGTGCAAGCATCCTAGCGTCAGCCCGCATTCATGCATTGCTTACATTTTTAATACTACCCAACAAATATGTTGGTACTGGTGGTGGCTGCGCATTGAAGGCACCATGCGCAGCATCTGTTTCACCTCTTGAGGAGCACTCCATGAAAGTCATGCAACTGGCCGCGCCCGGCGGTTTCGAAAACCTGAAGCTTGTCGAGCTGCCCGCACCTGCGGCGCCTGCTGCGGGCGAGATCCAGGTGCGCATTCACGCCAGCTCGCTCAACTACCATGACCTGGGTGTGGTGCGCCGTCCCGGCGCGGCGGCCGACGGCCGCATTCCCATGGCTGACGGCGCAGGCCTGGTCACGGCAGTGGGCGCAGGCGTGAAGGAATTTGCCGTGGGCGATGCCGTGGTCTCCACCTTCTTCCCGCAATGGCTGTCGGGCCGTCACGTGCCCTCCGACTTCCAGCTCGTGCCCGGCGACGGCGTGGACGGCTTTGCACGCGAATTCGTGAACCTGCCCGCCACCAGCTTTACCCATGCCCCCGAGGGTTGGAGCCATGCCGAGGCCGCCACGCTGACCACGGCCGGCCTCACGGCCTGGCGCGCGCTGGTGGTGGACGGCCATCTCAAGGCCGGCGACACTGTGCTGGTGCTGGGCACGGGCGGCGTCTCCATCTTTGCGCTGCAGATGGCCAAGAGCATGGGCGCCACCGTCATCGCCACCACCTCCAGCGCGGCCAAGGCCGAGCAGCTCAAGGCATTGGGAGCCGATCTGGTGATCAACTACAAGGACCAGCCCGAATGGGGCGACGCCGTGCTGGCAGCCACCGGCGGTCGCGGTGCCGATATCGTGGTCGAGGTCGGCGGCCCGGGCACTCTGCCCCAGTCCATTCGTGCCTGCGCCGTGGGCGGCCATATCGCGTTGATCGGCGTGTTGACCGGCTTTGCGGGCGCCGTGCCCACGGTGGAGATGATGCGCAAGCAGCAAACCCTCAAGGGCCTGATCGTCGGCAGCCGCGAGCAGCAGCAGGACATGGTGCGCGCGCTGGAGAACTTCGGCTGGAAGCCCGTGATCGACAGCCGCTATCCGCTGGAGCAGATGGTGGCGGCCTTCGAGCATCAGGCAGCGGGCAGGCATTTCGGCAAGATCTGCCTCGAGTATTGATCGCTGATGGCGCTTGGTCTGCCTTGGGGAAAGGCTGATTTGGCTTGAGTTTTTGCTTTTAACGACATGCCCGATTGATGGACAGAGGGCGGGTCTCGGCCCGCCTGCCGACTCACTTTCTTGCTTGTGACGGAAGGCCGCCCCCAAGAAAGTGAGCAAAGAACACAGCCCCTGCTGCCCACGTCCCCTTCGCTGCGCTACGGGGCAACCTGCGCCGTCAACCTCTTGCTGCTTGCGGCAAAACTCACTGCGCGCTTTCAGCGCTCCGTTCAAACAGATTGCCGCAGATTTGAAGTTGAAGCGTCTGCACTCTACGGTGCAGCCGCCAGCACCAAGAGGCCGCCATCACAGGCGTGGGTACAAGGGGCAATACCAAATGCGGAATAGCTTCTTTGTGCTTTTGATAGCTGCTTGCGTTTGCTGAATAAGCGTTACGGCCCGATTTGCTCATAGCTCTCGCAGGCCGCCCGCATCCACCCGTGTGTCTGCGCCTGCGGCACGCGGTTCGGGCTGCGGGCAACGCTGCCGCAGGACAGCGTTGCATCGTATTCTGACTTGCCGCCGTATGTGTGAGCGAAGCGGCATGCCGCGCAGCGAGTTGGGCGGCACCGCAGCGCGAATGGCGTGACGCAGGTTTGCCCGCAGCGAAGTGCAGGGCCGCAGACAGTCGGGCCACGTTCTTTGGTTACTTTCGTGCGTGAACACGAAAGTAACTCGCCAGCCGGGGCGAAATCCCGGCTCCTGTCGTTAACGACATAGCAAACGCTGTTTTGACAGCTGTCGGCACTTGAAGCGCAGGGACCCAGACAGCCGGGCCGAGACCCGCCCTCTGAACTCAAACCAAGCAAAGCGCTAAAAAGAATAGCTATAGCCGCAAGCTAGGCAAGTCCCATAGCCCAAAAACTCAATCCTCAGAACCCAACACCACCCGCGCCGTCAAAGCAGTCCGCCCCGGCGACGACTCAATCCCCAGCAGTCCGCCGACCCGCGCAATGCGCACGGCCATGGAGCGCATGCCCACGCCCAGACCCGATGCATCCACGGCCTGCACATCAAAGCCTACGCCGTCATCCTCGATCTCCAGCAGCAACTCCTGCGCCTGCGGTTGCACCAGGGACAGGCGCACATGGCGGGCCTGGCTGTGCTTGATGACATTGGTCAGTGCCTCTTCGATCAGCCGGGTCAGAGCCAGGTATTGCAGCGCGTTGGGCGGCTGACTCCAGCTTTGCGGAAACTGCCAGTCGCAGCGCACACCCAGGGCCTCGAACAGATCGTTGAAGCGGCGGCGCAAGGGGGCCAGCCATTCCTGTGGAGTGGCTGGCACGCGCACCTGGGCCGAGGCGTTGCTGTCTATGCTCTGGCGCAGATCGTTGCGGATGAGCTTGAGCATGGACAGCACCTGGGGCCGGGTCATGGCATCGCTGCCCTGCTCGACGGAAGCAATCATATGGACCAGCTCGCCGCCCAGGCCGTCGTGCAGGTCGTGGGTCAGGCGCAGGCGCTCCTGCAGGCGCGCGTTGGAGAGCTTCTGGGCCTCCAGCTCGGCGCGCAAATGTTCGGATTTTTTCTGCTCGGTGATGTCGAAGGTGAAGCCGATCAGCGCTGTGGGCTGGCCCTGTTCGTCGCAGAGCACATGCACCACTTCCTTGACCCAGACAAAGCGGTTGTCGCTGGTCAGCGCCCGGTACTCGGCCTCGTGATCCACACCCGCCAGGCACAGCTCCACGCAGCGCGAGACGGTTTGCTCGCGCTCGTCGGGGTGGATGCGTTCGGCCCAGTCGTTCACGGTCTCCCAGCTCTCGGGGCTCCAGCCCAGCAGATCAGCGATCTGCGGGCCGATATAGCTGTATTTCTTCGTGGTCCAGTCAATCTTGAACGGAATCGCCAGGGTGGATTCCAGCAGCGTCTGGTAGAGGCCGTTGTCCGTGTCGGGTTCAAGGGTGCGCAGGCGGGGGCGGGCTTCAAGCATGGGACGCTCCTGTCAGATCGAGAAGAGGGTGGGTGGTGGGCAGCTCGTTCCAGAACCAGTAGAAATAGCCGCCTTCGGTCTGCAGCAGGGTCTGGGTTTTGACGCTGGAACGCTCTATCCCGCGCCAGCAGGCCAGGGCCGAGTTGCGGTTGCCGTGCAGATCCAGGCAGGTCTGTCCGGGCAGGCTGGGCCGGGGCGGCACATACAAGGCCATGCCGCGCGGCAGCCAGAGGTCTGCCAGGCAGATTTTCTGTTGCTCCGGCCAGTACTTTCCCACCGAAATCACCAGCGGCAGGTGAGGGTCGATGGAGGCGAAGACATGCGGGAAATCGTGATGCTCAAGGTCGGTACAGATCTTGCCCAGCAAGCGGTAGCCGGTTCCCTCATAGGGCGAGCGGTGCCCGGCAAACATGCCGTACTCATAGTCGACCAGCGAAAGATGTGGCTGGGGGCTGGTGATGCGAACTCCCTGGCCTGGCTCGATCAGCGTCATGCCGAACGCCGCTGCAGTTTGATGCGTGACTGCAATGGCTTCGTACTCGACCTGATCGGCCTGGAACTCCAGTTTGGTCTGATTGCCGTACTTGGGGTCGGGGTGGGTGGTGGTCGCAGAAAGGACGCGGTATGCGTTGCCGATGACGGCCGTGGGGTCACTGGTTGCAGGCTCAAGCAGCTGCAAGCCTGTGGGCGGCTCCGCGCAATAGTGCGGGAACCCGTGGATATTGCAGAAAAACGGTGTCTGCGACAGATCGACCGACGTCGGCGCATCTTCTTTGATGAACAGCACGGGATCAAAAAACTCTTGCGCCATTGCCTGTCACTTCACGGTGATTGATGCAGAGACCGCTGCCCTGTGCGGCGGTACGGCACCTGCAGTCGTGGGTTGTTGATATGTCAGCCAGTGATGCAGTCTAAATCAAGGCGGTTACAAAGACCTGGGTGCGCAGGCGCTGCGGGCCAGGGCGCCTGAGGGTATCAGTGGCCGTTACGGCAAGGTGCGCATTATTTTGATAGCTGCCAGCGATTGATGCATAAGCGATACAGCCATGAGAGCTTCTATTTCACGAGCACCGATTCGCCAATCGCGAAGAACTGCCCGCCCGCCACATAGTGCAGGGTGCGCAGCTCGGCAGGCGCGGAGCCGAACTCCCAGTGTCCATTGCGGAACACGCGCTCGTCGGCCCAGGCGGCGACGACTTCGGCGATGAACAGGTCATAGCTTTGCTGGTTGTGCGGCTCGGGGATCAGCTTGCAGACCAGCCAGGCTGCGCAGCCTGCCACCAGCGGTACAGCTAAGCCCGGTGCGTCGAACAGTTGCACGCCATGTTTGACGAGTTTGTGGGGTTCGGTGACGGCGCTGTCCGTACCTATGCCCACCGTCAGCGCGGCCTGGGGTACGGTGGGCAGTTGCACGGCAAAGAGGCTGCTGCCCTCGACCAGCGCACGCGTGCGCGTGGCCTTGTCGAGCACCACGCTGATCTTGGGCGGTGCGAAATCGAGCGCGCAGGCCCAGGCAGCGCTCATGGCATTGCGCTCGCCCGCATGCTGGGCCGAGACGATGACTGTGGGGCCGTGGTTGAGCAGGCGGTAGGACTTGTCCAGGGGAACCGGGGTGAAATGGTCTGGCAGCATGGCGGGCTGAATATGGGAGACAGAAGAGGACGGCAAGCTCCCGTTACGATGGCTTGCTGATTTCCCATCTTCGCCCGAAACAGGGCTTTTCCAGGAGACAACCATGTTTAGCCACATCATGCTGGGTGTAAATGATCTGGAGTCCAGCAAGCGCTTTTACGACGCGCTGCTGGGTCAGCTGGGCATTGCGCCCGGCGTTGCCAACAAGAACCGCTTCTTCTACCGCAGCCCCACGGGCGTGTTTGCCATCTCCACGCCCATCAACGGCGAGTCGGCCAGCTCGGGCAATGGTGCGACCACGGGCTTTCTGGCCCAGTCCACCGATCAGGTGAATGCGGCCCATGCGGCAGGCCTGGCAGCGGGTGGTGTGTCGATCGAGGACGCGCCGGGCTGGCGCGGCGACTCCATGTATCTGGCCTATCTGCGCGACCCAGACGGCAACAAGATCTGCCTGGCCTATCGCCCCGCGAAGGTCTGATCCAGGCTGCCTGAACCAGGGCCGCGCAAGCGGCCTTTTTTATCTTCAGTGGAGGGGGATCAAAAACAGGAGCTGTCTGCGCTTGCAGGGCAAGGCCTTGAACCACGAACGGCAACATGGAGTGCGGTCATGCCCGACCTGCAAGCGGTGATGCTGTGCCCGCTGCCGGTGCAAAACCGGGGCAGGCGGCACAATGGCTGCTTTGCAGCGCGGGCGTATGTCCGGGGCCTGCACCACATTCAGTAGTTTTTTCATGACCAACACCACCACTCCTGCCGAAGACCATCTGTGCGACGCCTGTGCCGGCATTCAGCGCAACTGGCGCAAAGCCCCCGGCCATGCCGAACTGATGCAGCGCGGCAACCGCAAGGAGGAGCGCGGCTCGACTACGGCGACGGTGACCCGCTATGTCTGCGAGCGCTGCGGCACGGTGTGGGACTATGAGAACAACAAGCAGGACCAGCGCAAGGGCTGGTCCGTGGTCGGCAGAATTTAACTCCCCTGAGGCGCTGCGCGCCTTGCCCCGGCGGGGGACGAAAGCCATCGCTGCGGGGCGGCGGGGCCGCCCAGGCCCTTGCTGGCTGTCTCTTTCCTGAGTCAGCGTCGGTTTTTGAAGTTTCGGCGTCTTCGGGCGCCGTTTGTTTTTGAAGGAGGCTGCGTGCAATCAGCAAGCAACGAGTGGTTTGACGAGGCGTATTACCAGCGCTTTTACTTTGACAAGAAGACCAGCGTGATCGACCCCGAGCACGCGCGGCGGCTGGGTGCGTTTGTCTGCTCGTATCTTGCGTATCTGCGCGTGCCCGTGCAGCGGGTGCTTGATGTGGGCTGCGGCATAGGCCTGTGGCGCGAGGCGGTGCAAAAGCACTTTCCGGGCGTGCAGTATCAGGGCGTGGAGTTCAGTCCCTATCTGTGCGAGCGCTATGGCTGGGAGCAGGGCTCGGTGGTGGATTGGCAGCCCAAAGATTGCCAGCCTTTCGATCTGGTGATCTGCCAGGGCGTGCTGCCCTATCTGAGTCCGACTGACCTGAAAAAGGCGCTGGCCAATCTGGGCCGGCTGTCGCGCGGCGGGCTCTACATCGAGGCTGTGGCACGCGAGGACTACGAGCGCGACATCATCGACGAGGAACTGACCGACCCGCGCCTGTATCGCCACCGCGCTGAGCTGTACCGCCGCGGCCTGCAGCCTAACTTCAAGGAGCTGGGCGGCGGCGTATGGCTGAGTCGTCAGGCCGATATGCCGCTGTTCGAACTGGAGTGCGTTGGGGGCTGAAGCCTCTGGTTCTTGGTGATTTCGGGGCCTGCACCTATATTGCGGGGCTTGCGAACTCACAAGGATATGCAGATGCCTCATCGCTGGATCAAACGCTGCGGAGTCTGGACCGCTGCCATGGCTGGCGCTGCCCTGCTTCTGGCCTGCTCGGACTCCAAGACCGAGGGCGCCGCGCCCTCGGCACAGGCCCCCGCAACTGCGCCAGCCCCTGCGCCGGCACCGCCTGCCGCAGAAGCCAGGCGCGTGATCGACCAGTTGTTTAGCACCGAGACCATAGGCATGAATCTGGCCTATGCGCAGAAGATCGCCGGCCCGGCCATGCGCTCGGAATTCCACCGCCACCAGTTCCGCACCGACGGCTGCGATATCACCCTGGTCAGCGACGAGGCCGACAAGGTGATCGAGTCTGTCGAGATCGATATCGCACCCAGCTGCAATCTCTCGCTCAAGAGCGTGCTGAACGTGTCCGAGGGCCAGCCCGACATCAAGCTCGGCGACCTGACCTTTGGCAGCTTCGAGCCCTTGCTGGACAGCCGTTACTACGCCGACTGCCTGACGCTGTGCGGCAATGCCGCCGACCCCGTGGTCTATCTGGAGGCCAAGGGTTCGCGCCTGACCAACTTCATCAATTATTCGGTGCAGGCCCCCATGGTGGACGGCAAGGTGCTGGATGCGACTGTCGCCTGGCGCGATGCCATGGTCAAGGCAGAGTCCGACGACTATGTGCTGGACACGCGCTTCAACTGCGAGCCGGACCGCTTCAGGAATGTGATTTCCGCCGGACTCAGGAATGCCAGGCCCACGGTGTTCAGTTTTGGCCGTGGTCCGACCTTCGAGCAGGGCGACTGCGACTAAGCGGCGCTCCTGCAGCATCAGCACTGGATTTGGCAAAGGCGGGACAATCCGGGCATCTGTCCGAACCTGCTGGTGTCTGTCTTGCCCGCTTCCACGCCTTTGTCCTCCGCCACTCTGACTCCGCAGAAAAGCGTTGCCTCCACGCTGTCTCCGCATGCCGTCTCGCGCTTGCGCCAGGCGCGGCTGGCGCGCAGCACGCGTCCGTTTCTGGCGCGTGGCGGCCCCAAGGGCGAGCGCTGCGAGGGCTGCCGTTTGCGCCCCTCCCACTGCATGTGCGCGCTGCGCCCCGAGCTGGCCACGCGCGCGGCCTTCTGCCTGCTGATGCATGATGCCGAGCCGCTCAAGCCCAGCAACACGGGCTGGCTGATTGCCGACGTGGTGCAGGACACCCATGCCTTCGGCTGGTCGCGCACCGAGCTGGACCCCCAGCTGGAGGCCTTGCTGGCCGATCCGCAATGGCAGCCCTATGTGGTCTTCCCCGGTGAATATGCAGAGCCTGCAGAGCGTGTGCTGGAGACGCTGGACGGCGGCGACAGCCGTGCGCTGCAGCCCGGCAGACGCCCGCTGTTCATACTGCTGGACGCGACCTGGTCGGAGGCGCGCAAGATGTTTCGCAAAAGCCCGTATCTCGATGGCTTTCCCGTGCTCAGCCTGCACCCGGACCTGATCTCTCGCTACCAATTGCGCAGATCCAAGCGCGACGATCATTTCTGCACCAGCGAGGTGGCGGCGCTGTGCCTGGAGCTGGTGGGCGATGCCGGCGATGTGCAGGCCGGCCAGGTACTGGAGAGCTATCTGGGGGTGTTTACCGAGCGCTATCTGCAGGCCAAGCACCAGCAGCCGGTCGATGAGGCCAGCAGCGCCCACCAGCGCCTGCGTGAACTGATGGGGGCCGTCCCCGCCAAACGCGACGCATGAAGCGCTGTGCAGGCATAAGCATTCCACTCAAAGCAATAAGCGAACAAGGACAATCGGGCCAGGGCCTCATGACTGCATGAGGTGTGTGCCGGATCGGGTTGGTGATGAGCGCCGATGACCAGGGGTCTCGGCGCTTTTGTTTTTGGGAGTGGGTGATGGGCATGTCCTTGAGATGGGTTGGGCTGGCAGCAGCGCTGGTATGTGCGGGTTCGGCCATGGCTGCGGGCAAGACTGAAGCGGCGAGTTCCACTATCGGTGCCAATATCGACACGGCCGTGGATCTGTCCGCATCGCCCACGCTGCAGCGCTGGCAGGCCGGCGGCACCGTGGTGCTGGGCGTGCGCGAAGCCGCTGTCCCCATGTCCTACGCGATCGGTGCCAACGAGAAGTTCGTCGGCTATCACATGGACCTCTGCGAGCGCGTGGTGCAGGCGATCGCGCCCAAGGCCCAGATCAAGTACATGGTGCTGACGCCGCAGAACACCATGCCGCTGATCAACAACGGCACGGCCGATTTCAATTGCGCCAGCATGACCAACAACCTCACGCGCCAGAAGCAGGTGGCGTTTGGTTTGACCACCTATGTCAGCGAGGTGCGCATGGCCGTGCGTGCCGACTCGGGCATCACCTCCTTCAAGCAGCTGCAGGGGCGTAATGTGGGCGCCATCACGGGCACGACGGCGGTGCAGATTCTGCGCAAATACGCCAGCGACAACGAGTTGAACTTCAAGACGCTGATGAGCAAGGACCAGTTCGAGAGCTTTCTGATGCTGGAGTCGGGCCGCGTCGATGCCTTTGTGCTGGATGACAACATGCTGGCCGGCGTGATCGGTCAGAGCAAGAATCCCAAGGGCTACAAGATCGTGGGCGAGGTGATTGGTGCCGAGCCGATTGCCATCCAGTTCAGCAAGAACGACTCGCAGATCAAGAAGGCCGTGGACGGAGCCATCTTGCAGATGATCCGCTCGGGCGAGATGCACAAGCTCTACGCCAAGTGGTTCATGCAGCCCATTGCGCCCAAGAACGTGAATCTAAACCTGCCCATGGGCGAGGTGCTCAAGAAACAGCTGGCCGCGCCCAACGACACGCCGCTGGAGCAGTTCGTATTGCCCCAATAAAGCACTGGAGCGGCGCCAGTCGATAGACTGCATGGCAAACCTCAAGGGGAATGATTGCCGTGCTGGAGTACCTGGTCTATCCGCTGATTGCGCTGCTGTTCGTGGCAGTCTTCACGCGCGAGGTGATTGCGCCCGCCTCGCGCAATCTCTGCGACCGGCGCTGGCTGATCTACAGCAGCGCCCTGGGCGCGCTGACGCTGGTCTGCACGCTGGTTCTGGGCTGGTTGCTGGAGGAGCGCATTCGCCAGCATGCGCTTTTCGATGTGGGGGCACGCTGGAACCCGATGCTGGTGGGGCTGCTGAGTTTTTTCATCACCAGCTTTGTCTTTTACTGGTGGCACCGCGCCACCCATGCCTCGGATCTGCTGTGGCGCGTGTTCCACCAGCTGCATCACAGCGCGCGCCGCATCGAGGTGCTGACTTCGTTCTACGCCCACCCGCTGGACTCCTGCGCTGCCATGCTGCTGAGCGTGATCTCCAGCTACTGGGTGCTGGGTGCCAGCCCGGCGGCGGCGGCCGTGGCCCTGGGACTGACGGCGGCCTTCGACTTGTTCACCCATGCCGACATGCGCACGCCGCGCTGGCTTGGCTATGTGCTGCAGCGCCCGGAAATGCATACCGTGCACCATCAGCATGGCCACCATGCGCAGAACTACGGTCTGCCGCTGTGGGACATGCTGTTCGGCACCTGGACCAACCCCGCCGAGCGCGCGCAGAAGCTGGGCTTTGATGACGACAAGTCCGAGCGCGTGGCCGAGATGCTGCTGTGGCGCGATGTTCACCAGAGTGCGCCCGCCTGCGGGCGCCGCAAGTCATCCTGAAGCTTCGAATTTGATAGCTGATGATACCGATGGGTGGAGCTCGGCATGCTGTTTTTGTTCTTAATTGTTAACACAGCTTGCCAAGACCCTGCCAGAGCCCGGCAAGCTCTGCCCCTGGTTTGGGACGGCGGCAAAAATCTGTTCAAATTGGCCCGGTCTGTTCACCTGTCAACAGACGCCAAGCCGTCTGGCTGTGGGCATCCATAACAATCTGCCGTCTCACCGTCAGTGAGCTGAAGCAGACAAATCGCCTGCCAGGTTCCGGCACCCCCGAGCGCGTTTTCATGCGCTCAGTGACCCCCGGGTCGCTGCAAAGAGCTGTTACTGCCTCTTTGCTCAAACTCTGAATACTGCTTCAGCCATGTCTTGTGCATGGCTGTGATTGTTTGTCTGCAAGCCCGGCCCGTGCCTGGGCGAAAGGAAAGGTGTCCGGTTTTGGTGGAGTCGGCGTTCAAGCTGCGCTACAACCCAGCGCTCGATGGATTGAGAGGCATAGCCATTGTGCTGGTGCTGCTCTCGCATGCACATGCCCCGATGTTCGATGGCGCCTTCTTCGGCGTCGATCTGTTCTTCGTGCTCAGCGGTTTTTTGATCACCTCCTTGCTGCTGATGGAGTATCGGCAGCATGGCAAGCTCGATTACTGGCGCTTTTACCGTCGCCGCTTCTTCCGGCTCATGCCTGCGCTGGCGCTGTTCCTTGGAGCCTACTGTGTGTTCGCGCCTTTTATCTGGCCCGATCTCACGGACATCTATTCGGACGCCCTGGTCTCCATTCTCTATCTGGCCGATTACGGCATTGCCTTCTTCGACAGTCCGGACACGCTGCTGCACATGTGGTCGCTGTCGGTGGAGGAGCATTTCTATCTGATCTGGCCGCCGCTGCTGGTTCTGCTGCTGCGCAAGGCCACGCCTGGCCGAGTCTGGGCGCCGCTTGCGGCGCTGTGGCTGCTGAGTACGCTGTGGCGCATCTTCTGGGTGGTGCAGGGCCAGCAGTTCTACGAAATCTTTTTCCGCTTCGACACGCGGGCCTCGGGTCTGCTGGCCGGCGCCTTGCTAGCGGCGCTGATGATGGAGCGCCCGCAATGGGTAGAGCGTCTGCAGTCGCTGCGCGCCTACACCATGTGGTTTGTGCTGGCCGTACCGCTGATCATGGAGCTGGAGTGGGACAACCAGCACGCCATGGTCTGGGGCATCACGGTGGTGGAATGCGCGGCCCTGGTCGTGCTGCTGGCCGTGCAAAAGCCCGCGGGACTGGTCTATGAGATGTTGACGGCACCGGTGCTCATCAAGCTGGGCCAGCTGTCCTATGGCATCTACCTCTGGCATTACCCGGTGGTGCGCTATCTGCGCGCCGATTACTCCTGGCCCGTGACCGTGGTCGCAGGCCTGCTGATCTCTACCGCGCTGTCGGCACTGTCGTTCTACACGGTGGAGCGCTGGGCCATGCGCCACCGCGATCTGGGAGCGAGCAAGAAGCCTGAGCGCCAGCCTCAGGCGCGCCAGGAGCCCGCGCTGCGCGAGGCTACGCGCGGCTCGTGATTGCTCTAGAAGCCTGAGCCGGGCTGGGCCAGGTACTCGGCCTCTTGGGCGGTGCTGGCGCGGCCCAGAATGTGGTTGCGGTGCGGGAAGCGGCAAAAGCGCTCTATCACCACCTGATGGCGATGGGCGTAGTCCAGCGTGCCGGCCAGATATTCGCGCAATTCGGTGTCCGTGGCGCTCTGCAGCAAAGCCTCGAAGGCGGCCACGCTGCGTTGCTGCATGGCCGGGTCTTCGGCATGCTCCAGCGGCAGATACATAAAGACGCGGACCACCTCGGGCAGCAGCCGGTCGCTGCCGGCGTCGATTGCCTGCAGCGCCAGTGCCAGGGCCTGCGCGTCACCGGCAAAGCTCTTGGGAGTGTTGCGGTGGATATTGCGCGTGAACTGGTCCAGCAGGATCACCAATGCCAGCTGCTGCCATGGACCCTGGGTTGCCCAGTGCTGCAGTGCACCGCCCAGGGCGGCTTCCACGGCAGTGCCAAAGCGCTGGCGCAGCTCCTCGTCGAAGGCCGCCGATTTGGTGAACCACTGCGCCTTGTGCTTCAGGGCATCGGCATTGCCAGGCCTGGGGCTGCCGAACCACTGGGTCAGAACTTGGTCGGGCAGGCTGGTGTCCTGGGCGGCGGCGGTCAGCGCCTCATGGCTGACGGGAAGGGAATTTGCAGTCATGCAAATCATTGTGCATGCACTGCCGCTAGCGTTGACAGTCAACCCTGGATGGCGTCGGACGTTAGATAACAGTCTTTTACCTGCAGATTGCATCAGATAGGGAACTGCGAACACCCATCGAGACTCTGTGGAATAGCAGTCTCAGAGACAATGGATTGATCAAAAACCATAGCTGACAGCGTTGGTTTATCAAGTGTTTGCATGGGTTTTGAATCAGGTTTTACGGAGTTCGGTGGTCGTGATGAATCGGCGCGCATGGTTGGCGGTGACAGTGTTGGGATTGGGAATGGCTGCCACGGGCTGCTCGGGCAAGTCCGTGCCCAGCAGCGTGAGCGTGAGCCAGCAGAAGCTGCAGGAGATGCTGGCCAGGCGTTTCCCCAGGCAGTTCCCCGTGGCGGGTTTGCTGCAACTGGACCTGAAGGCGCCGCAGCTGAGCATGTTGCCCGAGCGCAATATGCTCAACGCCGTGATCCCGGCCGAGCTCAGCGGTAAGGTGCTCAAGGAGCAGTACAGCGGCCTGCTCAATGTCGATTTCGCACTGCGCTATGAGCCCACTGACCGCACCTTGCGCGCCTACCAGATCAAGGTCAACCAGCTCAGCATGGACGGGCTGTCGCCCGCGCTCAGCGATATGCTGGGGACCTATGCCACGGCATTGGCTGAGCAGGCCATGGGTCAGGTAGTGCTCTATCAGTTGCAGGACCAGGATCTGGCCCTGGTGGATGCGCTGGCCATGGAGCCTGGCGCCATCACCGTCACCGCCCAGGGACTGACAGTGGCCCTGGTGCAGAAGGCCAGTGCGGGCAGCAAGCGCTGAGCTGCCAGGTGACAAAAAAAGCCCGCAGGCGTCTGCCTGGCGGGCTTTTTTGCGGGAACTGCGGCGCTCAGCGGGGCTTGGCGACGGGCTCCAGGCCGGTGTCACGAATCGTCTTGGCGGCGGCGGGCGAGGTGTAGTACTTGAGCAGTTGCTCCAGCCCCTGCGGGTTGGTGGAGGTACTGGCCGTGCCGGCCGAGAAGATGGTGTAGTGCTGTACCGAATCGGGCAGGGTGCCGACATAGCTGATGCCCTCGATGGGCAGCAGTTCGCTGACCTGCTGCAGGCCGATTTCGGCTTCGCCTCGCGCCACGATGGTGCCCACGCGCTCGGTCACGATCTTCTTGCTCTTGGGCATGACCTGATCGTGAATGCCGAGTTTCTTGAGCATCTGGGTTTCGTAGTAAGTGCCGCTGGCGCTGGCCGAATAGGCAATGCTCTTGGCATTGAGCAGCACCTGACGCAGCTTGTCCTCGCTGCTGATGTCGGGGATGGGGGCACCCTTCTTCACAGCCACGCCCACGGCAGAGCGCACCAGGTCGATCTGGGTGCCGTTGCGCACCAGGCCCTTGGCGGCCAGATCGTCGAGCGCACCGCGCGCCAGAATCACCACATCGGCCTTCTCGCCCTTGCTCAGGCGATTGGGAATGGAGGTGGGCGAGGCCCCCATGGACGAGCCATAGGCCGACTCCACCGCCAGGCCGGTCTGGGTCGTGAACTGCGGTGCTAGCAGCTTGTGCGCTGCGGTGAAGCCGCCCGAGGTCATGAGACGCACAGGCTCCTTGGGCGTGCTGCCCGGTTGCTGGGCACAGCCTGCAGCCAGCGCCACAGCGCTGATCAGCAGGGCTCGGCGGACGGTGAAAAGAGGAAACGGCTTCATCAATGTCTCTCTGTATTGGGCGGGCGGGATAGGCCTTGAACCCTTTTGGAATCAACGCAGGCAGCTACTTTCGTCATGGCTGCTGCGGCTGACCGGATTGTGAAAAGCTGCGGTTATTGCGTCCAATACCGTTTGCGTCTGGACTTGATACGAAAATCGTCCTATGGATTTGCGCCGTCTGACCTGTTTTCTGGCTGTGGCCGAGGAGCTGAATTTCAGCCGTGCGGCCCAGCGCTTGCATATGAGCCAGCCCCCGCTGAGCCAGCAGATCCGTCTGCTGGAGCAGGAGATGGGGGCGCAGTTGTTCGAGCGCTCGCGCCGCGCCGTGGCGCTGACGCCGGCAGGCCTGCTGCTGCAGGACAAGGCGCGGCAGATCGTGGAGCTGCACCAGCAGGCGGGCGAGCTGGTGCGCATGGCGGCTCATGGCCTGGCGGGGCGGTTGCGCATCGCCTTCACGGCATCGGTGCCGCTGTTTGACGAGTTCTCCACCATGTTGCGCGACTTTCGCAGCCGCCACCCGCAGGTGGAGCTGGATCTGCAGCATATGACCACGGGCGAGCAGATCGCGGCATTGACGGCGGGGCAGATCGACATCGGCTTCATGCGTCCCTCGCCGACGTTTCGCATCCCCGTGCCGATTAGGGAGCAGACGCTGTGGCGCGATGAGCTGAAGCTGGCCCTGCCGGTGGCACATGCCAAGGCGGCTGCGGGCGAAGCACTGGCACTGAGCAGCCTGGCCGACCAGCCTTTTGTGCTGCACCCGGCCGTGCTCGGCGGCGGCCTGCACGAACATATTCTGGCGCTGTGCAGCGAGGCCGGCTTTGTGCCGCGCATCGCCCAGCCGGCGCGTGAGACCTCGACCATGCTGGCACTGGTGGCCGCCGGCCTGGGGCTATCCATCGTGCCCAGCGTCTATGAGCGCATCTGCCCGCCCGGCGTGGTGCTGCAACCGCTGGCCGATGCCGCGCGCCACTCGCGCATTGCGCTGGTCAGCATGCAGCAGGCACCATCACCTTGCGTGCAGATGTTCTGGCAGTTGCTGCGCTGAGCGGCCTCTGCCGTTACGATGCGGCAAACCCTTTTTCAGGAGCCAGCCGCATGACCCGCACACTTGCCGATTTTTCCGTGACCCGCAAATGGCCCGCGCAGCACCCCGAGCGCATCCAGCTGTATTCGCTGCCCACGCCCAACGGCGTGAAGGTGTCGATTGCGCTGGAGGAAATGCAGCTGCCCTACGAGGCGCATCTGGTCAGCTTCCAGACCAATGACCAGCTCACGCCAGAGTTTGTCGGCACCTTCCCCAACAACAAGATTCCCGCCATCATCGACCCGCAAGGCCCGGGCGGAAAACCACTGGCGCTGTTCGAGTCGGCGGCCATCCTGATCTATCTGGCCGAGAAGAGCAGCAGCCCGCTGCTGCCCGCCGACCCCGCGGCGCGTTACGAGACGCTGCAGTGGTTGATGTTCCAGATGGGCGGCGTGGGACCCATGTTCGGCCAGGTCGGCTTCTTCCACAAGTTCGCGGGCAAGGACTTCGAGGACAAGCGCCCGCGCGACCGCTATATCAACGAGTCCAAACGCCTGCTGGGCGTGCTGGAGCAGCGCATGCAGGGCCGCGAGTGGATCATGGGCGAGCAGCTCACGATTGCCGACATCGCCATCTGGCCCTGGGTGCGCAATATGGTCGACGAGAACGGCTACAACGCCGCCGAGCTGGTGGGCTGGAACGGGTTTCCAGAGCTGCAGCGCGTGCTCAAGGCCTTCATGGCCCGCCCGGCGACGCAAAAAGGCCTGAACATTCCGCCGCGCGGCTGAGCGCCGACCAGGGCAGTACGGGCTTGCCGCTGTTGCAAAAGCGGCAAGTACTGTCCCAGCGGTGATGTCTTTCAAACCCATGGTCTGGCCTTATCTTCGAGACTTAAGGCCCTGCAGCTGGCTGCGGCCTCTCAAGAGGAGAACTCCATGACCACGAATCGTCAACCCATTCTGGAAAGTGCCCCGCTGGGTCCGCGCTGGCCCTGCCTGGACCCCTTTCTGTTCTGCGCTCACCACGATGACAGCTATCCGGCCAGCAACGGAAAGATGGGCGTGCAGGCCGTGGAGTTCGAGGGGCGCGAGATGGGCAGCGACTTCAGCGCCCGCAACGGCTTCTCCATGTACCACGGCGAGCCGATTCCGGGCTTTCCGGGCCACCCGCATCGCGGCTTCGAGACCGTGACCCTGGTGCGCAAGGGCCGCATCGACCATGCGGACTCGCTGGGCGCGGCCGCGCGCTTCGGCGGCGGCGATGTGCAGTGGCTCACGGCCGGCAAGGGCATCCAGCACTCGGAGATGTTTCCGCTGCTGAACAGCGACAAGCCCAATCCGCTGGAGCTGTTCCAGATCTGGCTGAACCTGCCCGCCAGGAACAAGATGGTGGAGCCCCACTTCACCATGTTCTGGAACGAGCAGATCCCGCGCCTGAGCTTCAGCGATGCGGCGGGCCGCAAAACCACCGTGACCGTAGTGGCTGGTGCCCTGGACGGTGCGGACAAGGCCTTGCCGCCTCCGCCCGAATCCTGGGCCTCCCAGGCCGGCAGCGATGTGGCCATCTGGACGCTGGAGCTGGAGCCCGGTGCCCGCTGGAGCATGCCCAGGGCAGCAGGTGACCAAACTCACCGCATGCTCTACTTCTTCGTAGGCAAGAGCATGACTGTGGGTGGCGAAGCCGTGAACGGACATCTGGCCATGCATGTCGACGCTCAGCGCGAGCTGGAGCTGGTCAACACCGGCGATGTCAGTGCAGAACTGGTGCTGCTGCAGGGCAAGCCGATTGGCGAGAAGGTGGCGCAATACGGCCCCTTTGTGATGAACACGCAGGAGGAGATCATGCAGGCCATGCAGGACTACCGCAGCACCCAGTTCGGCGGCTGGCCCTGGAAGGACAACGATCCTGTGCATGGCACGGAGAACCGCCGCTTTGCGCGCTACCCGGGGGCCGAGGTCGAAGAGCTGCCTCCCGGCGCCTGATACGGCTCAGGGCCTGAAGCTGGCAGCCTCCGGTGTGCGGCCCAGTTCCCTGAGCACCGGCCATGCCGGTATTGTTCGTGTTCGCGCGCGCGGGCATGGACTGCGTCCCTGCGGGCGGTGCCCAGATCCAAGGGGGCGCAGCCTGCTTGAATGTGCGCGGCAATGCCTGGGGGCATCCGCTCAGCCGAACTCCCCTGCGAGGAAATCCACCACGGCGCGCACGCGCGGTGCCAGGGATCTGCCGCGCGGATACAGCAGATAGAAGTGGTCGTCCTCGCTGCGCTCCTGGAACTGCTGCAGCAGCGGCACCAGGGCTCCGCGCTCCAGGTCGGCGGCGATATGGAAGTGGGCCAGCCGCACCACGCCGTGGCCCAGCAGCGCCAGGCTGCGCAACAGCTCGCCCTGGTTGGCTCCGATGTGGCTGGGAATGTCTATGGTCTTGAGCCCGCCTTCCTCGTGGAAGGTCCAGCGGTTCCACTGCGTGCGTATGGTGAAGTTCAGGCAGCGGTGCTGCAGCAGGTCCTCGGGCTGCTCGGGATGGCCGAAGCGCTGGAGGTACTGCGGCGCTGCGGCTATCACCCAGGGCCTGAGCATCAGCGGGCGGCCGATCAGCGTCTGCTCCGTAGGCCTGCCGCTGTGGATGGCTACGTCTATGCCTTGACGCACGAAGTCGCCGCGCTCCGTGCCAAGGACGAAATCCAGGTGCAGGCGCGGGTGCCGGTCCATCAGCAGATGCAGACGCGGCGCCACCAGGTACTTGGCCGTGGTCAGCGCCGTATGGATGCGCACCGTGCCCGAGATTTCGGCATCGGCCACGCGCACACAGGCCTCAGCCTGCTCCATGGCCTGCACCACGCGCTGGCTGGCGATGCGAAAGTGCTCGCCTTCCTGGGTCAGGCGTATGGCTCCGGCAATCCGCTCGAACAGCCGCACGCCAAGGCGTGCCTCCAGGCGAGCGATGAGCTTGCTCACCGCCGAAGGCGACAGCTCTAGCCTTCTGCCGGCACCGGAAAAACTGCCTTCTTCGATCACGCGCAGGAATACCGTCATCTCGCCGAACTGGTCCATCTAAGGTCTTCGCCCCCTGTGAATTTGATTCACATGCGCTGTGCGCGCGCATGCGTTGTCTCTTGAAAAACGACTGTACAGAATGGTCTCAGCCCCCGGGTCTGGGGGAACAACGGAGACAAGCGCAATGAATGACAGCAAGATCCTGCGCATAGGCGCGGGAGCCGCCTGGTGGGGCGACCGGATCGAGCCCGCCGCCCTCAATGCCGAGCGTGGCCGGCTCGATTACCTGTGCTTCGAGACCATGGCCGAGGCCACGGTCTCGGCCGCGCAGGTCCGGTCCCGACGGGACCCGTCCTTCCCGGGCTACGACACCTATCTCGACGACCGCATGCGCGCCGTGCTGCCTGCCTGCATGCGCCAGGGCACGCGGATCATTTCCAATCAGGGGTGGATCAACCCGCAGGGCGCGGCACGGCGCATCGTCGAGCTGCTGCGCGAGCTGGGCATCACCGGCGTCAAGGTGGCGGCCGTGGGCGGCAGCCTGATCACCGACCGCGTGCTGTCGCTGGCCCCGACCATCCTGGAGACCGGTGCCCCCACGCAGAGCATTGCCCACTCGTTGATCTCGGCCGAAGCCTATCTCGGGGCCGCTCCCATCGTCGATGCTCTGGCGGAAGGTGCGCAGATCGTGGTCACGGGCCGCGTGGCCGACCCTTCGCTGTTCCTGGCTCCAATGGTGCATGAGTTCGGCTGGGACCTGCTGGACCATGAGCGCGTGGGTGCCGGCAGTGCGATAGGCCATCTGATGGAGTGCGGGGCTCAGGTCACCGGGGGGTATTTTGCGGACCCCGGCCTCAAGGACGTGCCCGAGCCTTGGAACCTGGCCTTTCCCATCGCCGAGGTCGATGCCGAAGGCGGCGTGACCCTGTCCAAGGTGGACGGCACGGGCGGCATGATCAGCCCGCAGACAGTCAAGGAACAGATGCTCTACGAGGTGCACGACCCGGCGAACTACATCACGCCTGATGTGGTGGTCGACTTCACGCAGGCCCGCATTGAGCAACTGGCGCCGGACCGCGTGCGCGTGACGGGGCTCACGGGCAAGCCACGCACACCCACGCTCAAGGTCTCCATGGGATGCACGGAGGGCTTCATCGGCGAGGACATGTTCTTCTACGCCGGCCCCGGCGCGCTGCGCCGCGCCCAACTGGCCAGGCGCATCCTGGAGGAGCGCTTGCGCATCGTGAAGCTCGATGCCGAGGAGGTACGCATCGACTTCCTGGGCCTGAATGCCGTGCATGGCGCTGCCACGCCGGTGGATGCGCCCGAGCCCTATGAAGTGGCCGTGCGCGTGGCGGCACGCACCCGTTCGCGCGAGGAGGCAGTCAAGGTGGGGCGGGAAGTGGACGGCATGGCGGTCTCGGGGATTGCCCACACCGGCAAGCGCGTGCCGCACCAGGAGCGCACGCGCGAGGTGATAGGCGTGTGGTCCTCACTGGTGCCGCGCGAGCAGGTGACGGCGCATATCGACTACTTCACGAGCTGAGCAGGGGAGCAAAGCATGCAGGACATGAACCAGGACATCCGGGTGCCGCTGGAGCAGGTGGCGCATACGCGCTCGGGCGACAAGGGCAATACTTCCAACATCGCGGTGTTTGCCTACGAGCCCGAGCTCTATGCGCTGCTCAAGCAGCAACTGAGCGCCGAACGCTTCAAGGCCTTCCATGGCCGGGTCATCACCGGCGAGGTGCTGCGCTACGAGGCCGATAACCTGCACGCGCTGAACTTCGTGGCGCACGGTGCGCTGGGCGGCGGCGTCTCGCGCAGCCTGTCGGTGGACAACTACGGCAAGGCGCTGTCGGCGGCCATCTTGGGCTTCGAACTGCTCGTGCCCGCAGTGCTGGCGCCGCTGCTGCGCCGCCGTGCGCCGGGCTGAACTGGCGCCGACATCCAGTACGGGCATCCGCCGCATATTCCATAAAACTCCACCAGGAGACACCGCAATGACCTTGCATCTGTTTCGCGCCGCCGCGCTGGCCATGGCGGCCTGCGCGGGCGTGGCCCTCGCGCAGGCCACGGCCTATCCCGCCAAGCCCGTTCGCATCATCGTGCCCTATCCGGCAGGAGGCACCACGGACATCATCGCACGGCTGGCGGCGGCCCAGCTGTCCGAGCGGCTGCGCCAGCCCTTCGTCGTCGAAAACCGGGCCGGCGCCAGCGGTGCCATAGGCTCGGTGGCCGTGGCCCAGGCCGCCGCCGACGGCTATACCCTGGTCATGGGAACGGCCAGCTCGCACGGCATCAACTCGGCGCTGCAGAAGAACCTGCCCTATGACGCCGTCAAGGACTTCGCGCCCGTTACCGTGGTGGCCAGCACGCCCAACATCATCGTGGTCCATCCCAGCGTCCCCGCGCGCACCCTGGGCGAGTTGCTGGCGCTGGCCAAGGCCAGGCCCGGGCAGATCAACTTCGGCTCGACCAGCCCCGGCGGCTCTCCGCACATGAGCGCCGAGCTGCTCAAGATGATGGCGGGCGTGGACATGACCCATGTGCCTTACAAGGGCGCATCGCCCATGCTCACCGATCTCATGGGCGGGCAGATACAGGCAGGCTTCGACAACCTGCCGTCCACCATCGCCTTCGTGCGCAGCGGCAAGCTGCGGGCGTTGGCTGTGACCACGACGCAGCGCTGGCCCGGGGCGGCAGACATTCCCTCCGTCGCCGAAAGCGTGCCCGGCTACGAGGTCTCGGGCTGGTTCGGCCTGCTGGCTCCGGCGGGAACGCCCAAGGCGGTGCTCGACACGCTGCAGACCGCAGTCGCCCAGGCCGTGCGGGACCCTGAGGTGACCCGGCAGCTGCGCAGCCTGGGCGCCGAGCCCGTGGCCAGCAGGCCCGAGGCCTTCGCGCAGCAGATCCGCGCCGACGTGGACAAATGGCGCGGCGTGGTTAAGGCCACGGGCGTGACACTGGAATAGCCCGAGTCACCGACAATGGCAGCTTTGCGCGGTGGCGGACTCGGGGTCAGACACCGCACCACTCGAAATCCATTGTCATGAACATCACCAAAGACACTGCCGTCACCATCAACTACAAGATTCACGAGCTGCTCGCGGGCGGCGTGGCCGTCAAACTGCTGGACAAGGGCGATGTGGCCTATCTGCACGGCGGCTATGACAACATTTTCGCCAAGGTCGAAGCCGCTCTGGACGGCAAGCAAAAAGGCGATACCGTGACCGTGGATCTGGCCGTGGCCGACGCCTTCGGCGAGCGCGACGAAAGCCTCAAGCGCACCATTCCCAAGGGTGAATTCCCTGCTGGCGTGAAGGTGGGCGGCCAGCTGCGCGGCACCAATGACCAGGGCCTGCCCCAGATCTACAACGTGGTGAAGATCAAGGGCCCCGTGGTGCTGCTGGATGGCAACCACCCTCTGGCCGGTTTTGCGCTGCGCTTCAGCGCGGTGGTCAACGAGGTGCGTGCGGCCTCCGAAGAAGAAATTGCCCACAAGCACGTGCACGGCGGCCACGGTCATCACCACTAAAAACATAGCTTCAAGCGTATGCAAATAAAGGATTTCAGCATTATTTTCAGCTGAAATCCTTTGTCTGAAGGCGCAAGCTGCTATCAAAACAAAAAGGCCCCCGGATTTCTGTTCCGGGGGCCTTTTGTCTGCTTGGGACCGCTCGTTCAGGCGGTCAGGCGATCCAGCGCTTCGCGGTACTTGGCCGCCGTCCTGTCGATCACTTCCTTGGGCAGGCGGGGCGCAGGAGCCTTCTTGTCCCAGGCCTTGCCGTTGACCTGGGCCTGCTCCAGCCAGTCACGCACGAACTGCTTGTCGTAGCTGGGAGGGTTCTCGCCCTTGGCCAGCGCGTCCTCGTAGCCTTCCACGGGCCAGTAGCGCGAGCTGTCGGGGGTCAGCACCTCGTCCATCAGCACCAGGGTGCCGTCTTCGGTCAGGCCGAACTCGAACTTGGTGTCGGCAATGATCATGCCCTTGGTCAGCGCGATCTCGGCCGCTTCCTTGTAGATGCGGATGGCGGTGTCACGGATCTGGGCCGCGAGCTGCTCGCCCACCATTTCCACGGTGCGCTCGTAGGTGATGTTCTCGTCGTGGTCACCCATTTCGGCCTTGGCCGCGGGGGTGTAGATGGGCTCGGGCAGCTTGGCCGCGTTGGTCAGGCCGGCAGGCAGCTTCACGCCGCAGACCGATTGCGATTCCTGATATTCCTTCCAGCCGCTGCCGGCCAGATAGCCGCGCACCACGGCTTCGATCAGCACGGGCTTGAGGCGCTTGACCAGCATGGAGCGGCCTTCGACCTGCTTGACTTCCTCGGGCTTGACCACGGACTCGGGCGCTTCGCCGGTCAGGTGGTTGGGGCAGATATGGCCCAGCTTGTCGAACCAGAACAGCGCCATCTGCGTCAGCAGCACGCCCTTGCCGGGAATGGGCTCGCCCATGATCACGTCAAAGGCGGACAGGCGGTCGGAGGCCACCATCAGGATGCGGTCGTCGCCCACGGCGTAGTTGTCGCGGACCTTGCCACGTGCGAGCAGGGGCAGCGAGGCAATGTTGGAGGTATGCAGGGCGGAGGGCTGGGTGGTCATGGTCGAGATAGGGCTGTCAGGCAATTCAGGCGTGCAGTCGGTCAGCAGGCGCCTGAAAGCCCAAGGGGCTGCCAGCGTCGCAGGCCCGAGAGGCGGCTGCGTAAAAACGCGATTTTAATGGCGCAGGCAGGGATTTGGACGGTCACGGTCTTTGCCAGTGCGCGCCTGCTGCGATCGAGGCCCTGGGGCATGCTGGCGTATCCCTTGCATGCGGGCCAAAGCCACTCATTGTGGCGTCAAAACCGCCTGTCATCAAACCGACAAACAAGGCCCCTGGCGAGCCTGCGCTATCACGGTCATTTCGTTGCCTTTGGCGTGGGGCGGGCGCATAGTGGGTTCACAGCAAAGACGAATGCGCATTCCGAACTGCCAGGCTGCGGCACAGCCATCAGGCGCTGTGAAACCGCAGTGATTTCACCGAGAGCTAAGGAGTGTTTTGTTATGAATTTGACGATTAGCGGGCATCACCTGGAGGTCACTCCCTCGCTGCGCAGCTATGTCATGGCCAAGCTGGAACGCATTCTCAGGCACTTCGATCAGGTTGTGGACGTGAAGGTACTGCTCACAGTCCACAAGCAAAAGGAAAAAGACAAACGACAGCGCGCCGGTTGCACGGTGCGCGTGAAAGGGCAAGACTTGTTCGTAGAGACGCAGCATTTCGACCTCTATGCCGCCGTGGACGCCCTGGCCGACAAACTCGACCGTGTGGTGATGCGCTACAAGACTCGTCAGCAAGGCCCGCGTGCCACAGCCAAGCGACTGGACTCCGGGGGCTTGCAGCTGGCGCAGGTGTCAGCTTGATGAAAGCGAGGCGCAAACCTAGCTTTTGCGCCGGTTTGTTGCAGGGCTGTAGCCTTGTTACAACGCTAAAAGCGCCGCCCTACGGGGCGGTTTTTGATGGTGATCAGGGTTTCCCCACGGTTTTCAGCGCTGCGGTGCATAATTGTTGATCACACCATGAATCGCCTAGCCTCTATCCTTCCCGCCGCTCAAGTGCTTGTGAGCGTTGATGTCACCAGCAAGAAACGCGCTTTCGAGGAAGCGGGTTTGCTCTTTGAGAGCTTGCATGGTCTGTCTCGTGCCCTGATCACCGATAGCCTGTTCGCACGCGAACGCCTGGGCTCTACCGGTCTGGGGCATGGAGTTGCCATTCCCCATGGCCGCATCAAGGGCCTGACGGCTCCCATGGCGGCAGTGTTCCAGCTGGCCAACCCCATCGGCTTCGATGCGCCCGATGAGCAGCCGGTCGGCCTGCTGATCTTTTTGCTGGTGCCCGAGGCGGCGACGCAAAAGCACCTGGAAATCCTCTCCGAGATCGCCGAGCTGCTCAGCGACAGCCAGTTGCGCGAGCGTCTGAAGTCGTCCACCGATGCGCAGCAGCTGCACGGCATGATCGACAGCTGGCAGTCCTCAATCACCTCCCAGGCCTGAGTCCTGGCCCTTCTTTTTGACTGACAGGGCCTTGCCATGAGACCCAGCGCCATCAGTGCCGACGTACTGTTCGAGGCATTTCGCAACTCCAGCCTGCGCTGGCAGTGGGTAGCGGGGCTGGGTGCCTCCGAGCGCCGCTTTGACGAGATGGCCGTGCGCTCGGCCCGCTCGGGTGCCGATCTGGTCGGCTACCTCAACTACATTCACCCCTACCGCCTGCAGGTGCTGGGTGAGCGTGAGATCGCCTATCTGACCAATGCCACCTCGCAGGACTGCCTGCGCCGCATTGCCCGCATCGTCACGCTGGAGCCGCCGGTGCTGGTGCTGGCCGATGGCCAGGACGCTCCCGACGAGCTGATCTCCATGTGCGAGCGCGCGCATATCCCGCTGTTCTCCACCAAGGAGCAGTCGGCCTTTGTCATCGACGTGCTGCGTGCCTATCTGTCCAAGCATTTCGCCGATCGCATCACCATGCACGGCGTGTTCATGGATATTTTGGGCATGGGGGTGCTGATCACGGGTGAATCGGGCCTGGGCAAGAGCGAGCTGGGGCTGGAGCTGGTCACGCGCGGCAACGGTCTGGTTGCCGACGATGCGGTGGACCTGTACCGCATCAACCAGACCACGGTCGAAGGCAAATGCCCCGAGCTGCTGCAGAACCTGCTTGAAGTGCGCGGCATCGGCCTGCTCGATATTCGCTCCATCTTTGGCGAGACGGCAGTGCGCCGCAAGATGCGGCTCAAGCTCATCGTGCACCTGGTGCGCAAGGAAACCATGGAGCGCGAATACGAGCGCCTGCCCGCCGAGCCGCTGACCCAGGATGTGCTGGGCGTGCCCGTGCGCAAGGTGGTGATCCAGGTGGTGGCGGGCCGAAACATCGCCGTGCTGGTGGAAGCCGCAGTGCGCAATGCCATTTTGCAGCTGCGCGGCATCGACACCTACCAGGAATTCGTGATGCGCCACCGCCGCGCCATGGAAAGCGGCGAGTCGTTCTAGACCAGCTGCAGCCTGCCTGGCTGGGACGTCGGAAAGATCTGCTGCAGCTGCGCTGCGTTCAAGCCGTACATGCGCGCAAACAGGCCGCCGAGCAGGGAGCGGTATTCGTTGAGCACGGGGTAGTCGCGGTTCTGGAACAGCGCTTTTTCGGTGACTTCGATCTGCTCGCCCAGCACCTTGCCGCCGGCCTGGGCCGAGAGGCCGCCGCCGAGAAACCAGTAAGCCGTGCCATGGCCGTGGTCCGTGCCCTTGTTGCCGTTTTCGCGGAAGGTGCGGCCGAACTCGCTGATCACCGCCACCACGGTATGGCGCCAGGTTTCGGCTCCCATGGCCTCGGCGAAAGTCGCCAGGCCCTGGCTCAGGTCGCCGAGCCGGTTGGCCAGATTGCCGCTGGCGGCGCCCTGGTTGACATGGGTGTCCCAGCCTCCGATATCGACAAAGCCCAGGTCGAACTGCTCGCGCATCAGATGCGCCATGCGCTGGGCTACCAGGCTGAAGCCCTTGGCACTGATGGCATTGCGCCCGGCCTGGTCCATTTCCTCCTGCATGCTGCGCTGCACGGCACGCTGTACCGCAAAGCCTTCGCGAACCGGCGTCTCCAGTGCCGAGCCCTGATACATGGAGGCAATGATCTGGCTGCGCTGCTCATCCACGGCCGTCTTGCGCACGGAGGCCAGCGCCATGTTCGCCACCTGGGCGCTGCCGCGCAGGCATAGAGGCAGCTGGGCGGTGAAGGCCATGGGGCTGAGGCTGAGCCGGCTCTGGCTGTCGGCCTGCAGCACCCGGGTCAGCCGGTTCAGAAAGCCGCTCTGATAGCTTTTCCCGCCTTCCTGGGGCTGGCCCAGCTCGATCGAGTCCTGGGTTTCGAAATGGCTGCGCGAGAGGTCGTGGCTGCCTGCAAACGGCACAAAACAGGCCTGGCCCTGCTCGTACAGCGGCAGCAGACTGCTTTGCAGCGCGGGATGCAGTCCCCATTGAGAGCTCAGGGCCAGAGCCCCGTCGGCCGATCCCGAGCGGGCAATGGCGATGTTGGGCCTGGCCTGATAGTAGAAGTCGCTATGGGTTGGCACCAGCAGGCTGTTGCTGTCGTAGGCGCCGCGCAGGAAGACCAGCAGAAAACGGGGCGAGCCGCTTTGCAAGGGGGCGGCCAGGCCTTGGCCCAGCTGGCAGAACAGCGGCAGGGCAGCGCCGAGGCTGAGAAATTGACGTCTTTGCATGGCTGCCCTCCTTAGCGGTACATCATTTCGGGGGCAGAGAGGAAAAAGCTGTTCCAGTCCGCCGGGTTCCTGGTCTGGGCCAGTGCGGCGCGTGTGGCGGCACCCAATGCCGGCACGCGAGCCTGGACGCTGCTGCGCTTGTCCAGGTCGGGATAGGGAGGCTTCTCCAGCGGCTGCTGCGCGCTGCTGCGGAACAGCAGCGCGCCGCGACTGCCAATCTGCCTTGCGACCTCGAAGCGGGCATTCATCTGGCCGGAGCTGGACCAGTCCGACTGCGTCACGGGGTAGCCGTCGGGAGTTTCGTGGCCGTACAGCGGCTGGCCCAACTGATTGAGCCAGTTCTGTACCGGTGACACGTCGCTGGCCACGCGCTGGTCATAGGCCAGGCGTGTGGCGCCCAGCACATAGTGGACCGGGTCCTTGAAGCCCTGGCCGAACTGCTGAGCCTGCGGGTCGCTCAGCAGGGCCGCCAGCGTGGCGGCAATATCGCCATGGCTGCGCTCGAAGGCCTGGGCCGTGCGCTCGACCACGGCCTGGGGCGGCTTGTCGCCGAGAAAATAGACGCAGAGCTTGCGTGCTATGAAGCGCGCAGTGACGGGCGAGGCCACGATGCGGTCTACCGCCTCATTGACCTGGGCCAGTCCGCTTTTTTCCAGCGGCCTGCCGAGCAAGACCTGGGGCGTGTAGTCGTGGCGATTGGGGTTGAATTCGAAGAAGCCATGGCGCAGATAGTCGCCCTGGCGTTCGGGGCGCAGCCTGGGTGGTGGGGCATCGGCTTCCCGGGTGGAGAAGCCCACACCGGTCAGCACATGGGCCATGGCCTGCACATCGGCCTGGGTGTAGCCGCTGCCCACGCCCATGGTGTGTAGCTCCAGCAGTTCGCGCGCGTAGTTTTCATTGATGCGCCCGGCGGCATTGCTGGCATTGTCCAGATACAGCAGCATGGCCGGGTGGCGCATGCTGGCAGTCAGCAGCTCGCGGAATTTTCCCAGCGCATGGGGGCGAATGGCCTGCTCCTCGTAGTCGCCCACCCACATGCGCACATCGCCCTTGCGGGTGCTGACGTTGAAGTGATTCATCCAGAACCAGGTCATTTGCTCCTGCAACTGGTGAGGCGAATAAAGCGCGCGCCAGATATGGCGTTTCTGGGCTTCGCCGCCCAGCTGATTGAGCTGGCGTTGCAGCTCGCTGCGCAGTTTGGCGGCTTCCTCGGGATCCTGGCTGTTGCGAATGGCCAGGCGCTGGTCGGCAATTTCGCGCTGGATCTGCGTCATGGGCTTCTGGCTGATGCCCAGGGCATCGATGTGCTGCTGCACCTCGGTCGGCATGGGCGCGGAGGAGGGACTGAGCTGGGCGGCCAGCCAGCGCTTGAGGCCTTGCTGCTGCAGCCGGGCCGCATCATGGTCGGTGGCGCCCCAGGTGACCCGGTCCAGCCATTGCTGGCTTTGCTGCGCGCTGGGCTTGTCGGGCAGGGCGCTGCTGTGCAGCGTCTGCAGCACCTCGGGGCTGGGGCGGCCCGATGAGGGGGCCAGCGGTGCGCAGGCGGTCAAGGCGAGGGCTGCCAGACAGAGCAGGCCCTGGACAGGTGAAAACGGTAGCAGCCGCATGAACCGGGTCTCCTCAAGCGCGGGAATGACTGCAGCATACGCAGTCCGGCTCGATATTGGCTTGAGGCTTGATGGAGCTATGTAAAGAAGTCCTCACCAAATGTAAAAAGGGCAAGACATCTGCATGTCCTGCCCCTGGGTTCACCGTCGCGTTTTGCGTTCTTACTTGGCCGCGCGTGTGGCGCATTCGGCGCACTGGCCGTAGAGCGCCATGGAGTGATCCTGGATCACCCAGCCTTTTTCCTTGGCGATCAGGTTCTGGCGCTTTTCGATTTCGGCGTCATAGAACTCTTCGACCTTGCCGCAGCTGGTGCAGACGAAGTGGTCGTGGTGCTGGCCCTCGTTGAGCTCGTAGACGGCCTTGCCGCTTTCGAAGTTGCTGCGGATCAGGATGCCGGCCTGCTCGAACTGGGTCAGCACGCGGTAAACCGTGGCCAGGCCAATATCCGAGCGCTCGTCCAGGAGCACCCGGAACACGTCTTCGGCCGTCATGTGGCGCTGGGCGCCCTTCTGGAAGATTTCCAGGATTTTCAGACGCGGCAAAGTGGCTTTGAGGCCCGTGCTTTTGAGTTCATCAATATTTTTCATGTCGGCTCTCTTGGTGGACTACGGGCACATGGAAGGCTGGACTCACTTGTTTAAGGAGAAGCTTTACACGCAGATAAAGGGAATCTCCAAGTGTCTCCGGGGCCTGCCGCTACAATGAACCCGATCATATCCCTATGCCATTACCCATGCATGTTCAAGCCCGTAGCCGCGCAGGTCTGGCCCTGACGTTGGCAATCGCAGCGGCACTGGCCGGCTGCAACAGTATCGATGGCGCCGCGCACCGTGTCGCCAATGCCGTCACTCCTTACAAGATTGATGTCGTGCAGGGCAACTTCGTGTCCAAGGAACAGGTCGAGGCCTTGCAGCCCGGCATGAGCCGTCAGCAGATTCGCGACATTCTGGGCACACCCCTCGTGACCAGCGTGTTCCACGGCGATCGCTGGGAATACGTGTTCACCATCAATCGCCCCGGCGTGGAGTCGCAGATCCGCAAGCTCACCGTCTTCTTCAATGGCGACGCCTTTGCGCGCGCCGAGGGTGACGAGATGCCTTCCGAGTCCGAGTTCGTGGCCAGCCTCAAAGGCATGAAGGGCACGCCCAAGGTTCCGCAGCTGGAAGCCAGCGAAGCCCAGCTGGCCAAATACCCTGCACGCAATAACGCCGAAGCCGAGCAGGCTGCGGCCAATCTGCCGCCCGCCGCCACCAGCTATCCATCGCTGGAATCGCGTTAAGCATCAGAACAGGCTGTTCCCCGCTTGCAGAAAGCGGTGGATGCTCTCTTTTTGTGACGGCGTGGATGTGATCCTGCCGTCTTTCATTTGATCGAGTGATAGCGCCATGACCGCATCCACCACCCATTCCTCCACCCCTCAGCGCGTTGCTGTGGCGGGTGCCTCCGGCCGCATGGGCCATATGCTGATCGAAGCGATTCTGAACAGCAGCGACTGCGTGCTGGCTGCGGCACTGGACCGCGCCGACAGCCCTGCCATCGGCACCGATCCTTCTGCATTTCTGGGTAAGCCCAGCGGGCTGAAGATCGAAAGCGATGTGCGCGCAGCCCTGTCGAAGGCCGACTGCCTGATCGACTTCACGCGCCCCGAAGGCACGATGGAGCACCTGGCCGTGGCGGCCGATTTAGGCGTGGGCGTGGTCATCGGCACCACAGGCTTCTCGGATGAGCAAAAGACGCAGATCGCCGAGTTTGCCCAAAAAACTTCCATCGTTTTCGCCCCCAATATGAGCGTGGGCGTGAACGTGACCTTCAAGCTGCTGGAGATGGCGGCCAAGGCCCTGCAGCAAGGCGACTACGACATCGAGATCGTCGAAGCCCACCACAAGCACAAGGTCGACGCACCCTCGGGCACGGCCCTGAAGATGGGCGAAGTGATTGCCGAAGCCCAGGGTACCAAGCTGGCCGACCGCGCCGTGTATGAGCGCTTCGGCCACACCGGCGAGCGCAAGGCCGACACCATTGGCTTTGCCACCGTGCGCGGCGGCGATATCGTGGGCGATCACACCGTGCTGTTTGCCGGTACCGGCGAGCGCATCGAGATCGCGCACAAATCCAGCAGCCGTGCCGGCTATGCCAACGGCAGCCTGCGCGCCGTGGCCTATCTGGCCGACAAAAAGACTGGCCAGTACGATATGTACGATGTGCTGAATCTGCGCTGACCGCGCAATTTGCAAAGGGGCCGTGACGGCCCCTTGCTATTTCTGGGAGCGAGGTGAGCGATGTCTGCAGGAATGTGGCAATGGCTGGCAGAGGGCGATGCGGTCACATGGGCGACGGCGGCCTTGATGCTGCTGATGTCCGTGCTCAGCTGGGTGGTCATCCTCTACAAGCTCTGGTTTATGGCTGTTGCGCGCCGCAGCGTGCCGCAGGCCGTGGCCGCGTTCTGGCAGATGCCCGATCTGGTCCAGGCTAGGGCGCAGGTCAAGGCGCTGGATAGGCAGGGGCTGGTGCAGGCCATGGCCGATGCCGTGGCGCAGGGCGGAATGGCTGCGCAAGGCTCTCTGGCACAAAGCGCGGCGCAGGGGCAGCGGCTGTTGCGCAGCCTGCGAGAGGCTCTGGGCCAGGCATCGACCCAATTGCAATGGGGTCAGACCTTGCTTGCGACCATTGGTGCAACGGCACCGTTTGTGGGCCTGTTGGGCACGGTCTGGGGCATTCACCATGCACTGGGAACGCTGGCGGGCAGCGGTCAGGTCGATGTCGCTCAGCTTGCCGGGCCTGTGGGTGAAGCTCTGGTCATGACGGCCGCCGGTCTGGCTGTCGCTTTGCCAGCCGTGCTGGCCTATAACCTGCTCGGGCGTTCGGCCAGCCAGCTGGAGGCTGTGCTGGAGGGGTTTGCCCATGATCTGCATGCCCAGTTCGGAGTGGATGCTTCATAAAGGATGGCGTCATGGCATTCGGTCGCATGAGCCGCCGTCAGGGGGCGGAAACTCCGATCAACACCATCAATGTCACGCCGCTGGTGGATGTGATGCTGGTGCTGGTGGTGATCTTCATTCTGGCTGCTCCCATGCTGGCTGCCACTTTGCGCGTGCAACTGCCCAAGGCGCAAACAGCAGTGCAGCAGACTGCCGTGAGCAAGAGCGATGCCTTGATGGTGGAGGTCAGCCCCGCCGGCGAAATCTGGATTCAGGGAGTCGTGGCGGACGATGCGGCAGTGCAGCAGCAACTGGAAGAGCTGGGGCGGCGCAATCCTCAGGCCGAGGTGCAGTTGCGTGCCGACACGAGCGTTCCCTATGGTCGCGTGGTGCAGGTCATGGGCTGGGCCCACGCAGCAGGCCTGACGCGCATCGGCTTTGTCGCGGAGCCTGAATCGAAGGCTGGCATTAACTGACGGCCCGAGGCGTAAAAACGCTTACTTTTTGCAAATTACCGGTCGGCACTTTTTGCTTTGGCTCAAGGGCAAAGCTCATAGAACCTACCCTTGTTGCTATCTCTTTCAAATCCGGGAGAAGCTGCCTCCACAATGGTCAAAGCCCCTGTCCTTTGCTGGCGTAACAAGCCCCGATGGGCAGAACAAGGTTCTGGCGTTACGATGTTTTCGCCTGCCTTTATGGCACCCCTACAGATTTCGCCGCAGCGGTTGCGGCATTTGGTGACTAGGAGGATTTGCATGCAAGTACAGGTTCATGCCGACGATTCCATCCAGGGTGGAGAGTCTCTGGCTCAATGGGCGCAGGAGGAGATCAATGCCAAGCTGGCCCGCCTGAAGGAGTATGTGGTGCGTGTGGAGGTCTTCCTCACGGGCGTTGATGCCCTCAAGACCACGGGCGGCCCAGGCAAACGCTGTGTGCTCGAAACCCGGGCCACAGGTCGCCCCCCCATCGCAGTGAATGCGGAAGCCGAAAAGGTCAAGGAGGCCTTCAGCGCGGCGATTGAAAAGCTCAAACGCGCGGTGGAGACCGATCTTGGCAAGCTCAAGGACAAAAATCTGCGTGAAAGCGTGCGCGGCGTGGATGACCCCAGTGACGAGAATGCCGCTGTGGTTTGAATATGAAGCGTTTTTGGCTTCCTGCCCTTTGAATACAGGCATAGCAAGCTATTAAAAGCATATCAACCAAAAAGGGCATGTTCATGGCGAACATGCCCTTTTGCATTGTCGATAAAGAGTGCGCTTATGCAGCGGTCAATGCGCCGGCCTGGGTCAGCTTGTCGGCGACCAGCAGCTTGTTCATCTCGGTCCGGCTCATGATGCCCAGTTCTTCCGCCACCACGGCAATCTGCTTGCCGTTGGCAATGGCGGTCTTGGCAATTTTGGCGGCCTTTTCGTAGCCGATCAGAGGGTTCAGCGCCGTCACCAGCGTCACCGACTCGGCAATGCGGGAATCCAGCAGCGCTTCATTGGCCACAATGCCCTCCACGCAGTTGACTTGCAGCGTCTTGCAGGCGCTGCTCAGGTGGCTCAGGCTTTTATGCAGAGCCCAGGCCATCAGCGGCTCGAAGGCGTTGAGCTGCAACTGGCCGGCTTCCACGGCCATGGTGATGGCGGCATCGTTGCCTATCACTTCAAAGCAGACCTGGTTCATTACCTCGGGAATCACGGGATTCACCTTGCCGGGCATGATGGATGAGCCGGCCTGGCGCGCCGGCAGCTTGATGTCTGCCACTCCTGCTTGAGGGCCCGAGGAGAGCAGGCGCAGGTCATTGCTGATCTTGGATAGCTTGACTGCAACACGCTTCAAGATGCCGGAAATGTCGGCAAAGGCGCCGGTATCTCCCGTGGCGGCGATCAGATCTCCGGCTTTGACGACGGGGACGCCAGAGATTTCTGCCAAGGCCTTGGTCACGGCGCCGGCGTAGCCTACGGGAGCGTTGATGCCGGTGCCGATGGCCGTGCCACCCATATTCACCTCGGTCATCAGATAGGCGGATTCGCGCAGACGCTTTTCATCGTCGGCGATCATGGCTGCAAAAGCGGAAAACTCCTGGCCCAAAGTCATGGGCACGGCATCTTGTAATTGTGTGCGGCCGATTTTCAGGATATGGGCGAATTCGCCGGCCTTTGCTTCGAAAGCAGAGCGCAACTCGGCCAGGGCGATCAACAGCTTCTGGATGCCAGCGTAGGTGGCAAGCTTGACGGCTGTGGGGTAGGAGTCGTTGGTGGACTGCGAAGCATTGACATGATCATTGGGGTGGATCACGTCGTAAGTGCCTTTGGGCAATCCCAGGTGCTCGAGTGCACGGTTGGCGATCACCTCATTGGCGTTCATATTCGTGGAGGTGCCGGCGCCGCCCTGGATCACATCGACTACAAACTGCTCGTGCAGCTGGCCGGAAATCAGATCATCGCAGGCTTGGGAGATGGCGGTGGCTTGTTTGAGATTGATGGCGCCAAACTGCAGATTGGCCTGGGCCGCTGCCTTTTTGACAAAGGCAAACGCGCGGATCAGCTCGGGCATGTGCGCGACCGAGTGACCGGTGATGGGGAAGTTTTCCACTGCGCGTGCGGAATGAACGCCCCAGTACGCGTCGGGAGGGATGGTTTTGATGCCAATGAAGTCATGTTCTTGACGCATTGATCGGCTTTCTTTGCAAAGTTGAGTTGGGCAGGACGTGGCAACGCCCCGGACGAAAAGCGGCGGTCGCATTCTCGTGGCCAGGGCGTTGGCTCGATTATGAAAGCTTGGCGTGCATGAGTCCAAACGTTTCATGCATAACGTCCGGATTGCCTTCTCTTGAATAGAGTGCGTTGCCTCTAAAAGCTTTCAAAATCCATCAAAACTTGCAAAGATGCTTTTATTTTTCTTTTTGAGAAATTCAATTCGCACCAATTTGGTGCGAATTGAATAAGCGCCGGCAGGATTATCTGGAGGCGCGCAGGCTGACGCCAGCCAGCGAGGGAGAGTGCAGCGACTTCAGAGGCGAGGCCACGGGCTTGCCAAAACGGCGTGGCTGGCCGTTGACGAGTTCCGCATCGGTGGCCGCCTCTGCCTCCCATTGCTGCCGGGCCTGTTGCATCTCTTCGGTGGTGCGGGCCACAAAGTTCCACCACAGCAAGATGGCTTCATCCATGGGTTCGCCCCCGATGATGATGAGGCGGCTGCCGGGCGTACATTCCAGCTGCACTTCCTGCGTGCCCACGGGCAGGTAGATCAGCTCCTGCGAGGGCAACACCTGGCCTTCAACCTTCACCTCGCCTGACAGGCTCATCACCGCATGCTCGAAGTCGGCGCGCAGCGGCATGGTGGCGCACGCTTGGCCAGCCGTGCCGCAGGCCAGAAGGTCCACGCCCATCAGCGGGGAGTGGACTTCTGCGGGGGCCGCCAGACCGAGGGCTTCACCGGCCAGCACGGTCACGGCAAAGTCGCCGACCTCGGTCCTGGGCAGGTCGGGGTAATGCTGGAAGCGGGGCGCGATATGGCGATGGCTGTCGGGCAGGGCAATCCACAACTGGGCTGCATGCACGCCCAGTGTCTGGGCTTCTTCGGAGTGGGCAATGCCGTGGCCGGCCGTCATCAGATTGACCTGGCCGGGGCGGATGATCTGCTCGCTGCCCAGGCTGTCGCGGTGCAGTACTTCTCCCTCGATCATCCAGGTGAAAGTCTGCAGGCCGATGTGAGGATGGGGCCCGACCTGCATGCCGGGTGGAGGGGGGACGGCCGGGCCGGCGTGGTCGAGGAAGCACCAGGCCCCCACTTTGCGCAGCGCGGCCTGAGGAATGGCTCGGTGGATGGGGATGCCGCCGACATCGGCTATACGGGTGGGCAGACGTTGTAAGTTCTTTGATTCACTCATGACAAATCCTGACGGCGAGGGGATTCGAGTGTCAGGGATATGCGGTATTCGCGCAATCAGACGGCAGAATGCAGCAACGCCTTGCACGCAGTTACATCACTGTGAGGATTCAGCCAATAGGCTGACACGGGCTCCGCCAGGAGTCGGCTAAGTTAAAGGCGTAGGCCGCTAGCAGTGGCTTTCACGTTGCGCAATTCGTGCGCAGCGACCTAACAACTGCAGGAGGAATAAACATGAACGAACACAGCACTCAAGGCAACCAGATCTCGGCAGTCGAGATCCAGCTGTATCCCGAGCACTTTGCCGCTCGCGTGACAGGCAAGGTGGAGCATCGTGTCGGAGATGGTCCGTCCGAGCAGATTCCCATGGGCATGGAGATGAAGGTCGATACCGCCATCGCAAGCTATGTGCTGTCCTGGGTTGACCCAGAGGACCAGCAACCCGAAACCGCATCTCTGGCCAAACGTGAGTTCGAACACTATGTGGAAGTGGGGGCGCTGGAAGTGACGGTGTAATCCAGTTACACACAACAGCGACCAAAGCCCTGCCGGTGACTGCAGGGCTTTTTTTATCGCCAGGCAGTTCCCAAGATGAAGGCGGCCCTCCCTAAGGAGGCGAGCACCACGCGGTGGGGGCGTGAGGTGCCTTCTTTCATGCCTGTGCGGCTTCGGTCAAGGCGGTGGGGATGGAAACCTTGCCTTCGAGCAGCTTGTGCACGGGGCAGGCATTGGCAATCTGCAGCAGGCGCTGGCGCTGCTCGTCATCGAGCTCGCCATGCAAGGTGATGCTGCGCGTGATCTGGTTGGCGTCCGCAGGCTTGCCTTCGGGGTTGAGCTGCAGATCCACATCGACATGGCTTAGCGGCCACTGCTTGCGACCCGCGTACATATGCAGGGTGATGGCCGTGCAGGCTCCCAGGGCCGAGAGCATGAGCTGCATGGGGTTGGGCGCGGTGTCGGCGCCGCCATCATTCACGGGTTCATCGGCATGCCAGATATGGCCTTGGGCATCGGTCAGAGTGATGCGGTACGGGGTGGGGCTGCTTTGTGCGTGTGCGCTGTGAATCATTCGCTGCTTCTCCATTAAACCTGGGCCACTTTAAGCGCTGCCTGCAATTCTTGCAGTCATATCCGTTATCGGTTCGATGAGGTTTGGCCAGCCAGCACGGCTGCAAAAGCGTTTGCGGGGTTTCTGGCAAGCGAAAAAAGCAATATGCCGGCTGTTTATCGGTATTTGGATTCAGGGCGAATTTCTACCGCAGAATTCCGCAATGACCCGATTTCAAAGAAAAATCGGGCAATACCAGAGCGGATTAGGTCACTGCAAGCGGGCTTGCAGATGATTCATCAAACCGAGAGTGGGAGAGCAGACATTGAATTCGATACGTGGTGTTCACCAAAAAGGTGATTCTTCCGAGTGGAAAATCCCTCCGTTCTGGCAAAAGCTCAATAGCTTTTTTCTGTTTCCTCTGCAGACCGAGCCTTTGCTCTATGCCTTGCTGTTGTCGGCATGCAGTTATGGCTTGATGTTCGGGTGGATTGGAGTCTTGTTTGTGGGTCTGGGCTTGATGCTGGCAGTCAGCCGTTATGCATTCAAGGTTTCGGCACTCGCATCTCGTGGAATTACTCATAGCTCCGATTTCCGGTCCAGTCAGGTCGATGAAGACTGGAAATGGTTGCCCTGGAAATTCTTCGGGGTACTCGTCGTTTTCGGGATATTTGTGGGCTTTATGGCGACCCGCAGCCTGACCTTGGGCGTGGTTGCCAATCTGTTGGTGGCCTTCCTGATTCCTGCTACCTGGATGGTGCTGATCAATACCAATAGCCTGAGCTCGGCCGTTAATCCCTTCGAGCTGCTGGCGACGATTTTCGGTATCGGCAAGTCCTATCTGCTGCTGTGCTTTTTTCTGTTTCTGCTGCAGCAGGGCTCGCCCATGGTTCTGGCGATGCTGCTCAAGGTTGCGGCGCCCGGATTGGTGCTGCCCCTGGTGAGCTTTGTGATGATTTATTTCAGCTGGGTGATGGCGGCCATGATCGGCTATGTCATGTACCAGCATCATGCGGCTCTGGATATCGATCCCGTACAGGCACCCGAGGGGCCTTCGACCGTGCAGATCGACCCTGCGGCCCTGGAAGCCAAGCGTCGCGATGCGCTGGTGGCCAGACTGGTGCAGGACAACAAGATGGACGAGGCTGTTAGCCAGGCGCGCGAATGGCAGCGGGAGGACTATGAGAGCCTGCCCGATTGCCGCCGTTACTTCCGGGTGCTCAAGCTGACCGAACGCGCGGATGCCCTGGCGGAGCTGGGCCAGCGTTTCATTCCCATGTTGCTCGCCCAGCAGCGCGCCAGCGAGGCCCTGGAAGCCTGGGTGAGCTGCGTCAAGCGCAAGCCGGACTTCAAGCCCGACTCGGCCCAGCTCAGTTACGAGTTGGCACAGCAGGCCTGGAAGGCCGGCAAGCCCAGGTATGTGTTGATCCTGGCCAAGGATTTTGAGAAGCGCTTTGCCGGCAGCAGTCTGATTCCATTCATGCTGGAGCTGGTGGTGCGCGCCTACAAGCAGGGCGTGGAGCAGCCCATGCAGGGGGTGGCCGTTTACATGCGCATGAAGCAGCTCTTTCCCGAGCACGAGAGCACCAAGGAGGCGCAGTGGGTGCTGCGTGATGAGCTGCAGGAGCTGGAAGCCAAGACCTGAGCGCGGCAAGGCGTTGGCTAGCGCTGTTGTGCCAGCCAGCGCGTGAGAGCTTCCTCAGGGGCCGATTGCTGCAGCACAGGCAGCCAGGCTTTGGCCTCCTGCACACGTCCGGCCTGGGCCATACCGTTGACCAGCAGCAGCAAGCTTGCCGGCCATTGGGGATGGTCCGCCAGCTTGTGCAGGGAGCGGCAGAGCTTTTCGGCCTCGGGCAGGGCGCCCAGGCGCACGAAGCTGCGCACCAGTCCATGCATGGTGTCGGCGCTCATGCGCATGCCGGGCTGTGCGCGCTGCTGATAGCTGCGATAGCTGGCCAGCTGAAGCTGGCGTTCGGCGTCCGTGGTGGCCGGCAGCTTGAAGATACGTCGCGCCGCAGCATGAAAGTCCTCGCTGGCGGGTTGATGGCGCGAGCTTTCAAACCAGGCCCGCAGAATGGCCGGGTCCGAGGGGGCCAGGCGTGCCGCTTCGCGCCAGGCCGGAGCGGCGCGGCCAAATTCCAGCGCATCGGTATGGCGCTGGGCCCGGGCCACGGCTTCGGCCAGCGGCCGGGCGGCGGCCAGGGCCTGCTCTTCTTCGTTGACTGGCGCCGCGACGGTCTGCAGACGCATATAGCTCCACATCAGCAGGGCACCCGTCAGCAGACCGCCAAAGTGCGCCATATAGGCCACCTGCTTGCCGCCCAGCAGATGCTGCAGCAGCTCCACGCCCATCCAGACCGGCAGCATGATCAGGGCCGGCCAGCGCGCGTAGTTGAAGTAGAACAGCAGCATGTAGAAGAAGCGGATGCGGCGCATGCGGTACATCACCGCATACATGGCCATGAGGGCCGAAATCGCGCCCGATGCCCCCAGGCCGTAACCGCCCATGCCGGCATAGAACATCAGCGCGAACAGCGAGGCGCCGATGCCGCCGATCACGTAAAAGGCCAGATAGGTGAAGGCTCCTAGAGCCAGCTCCAGGGTGAAGCCGAACAGGAACAGAAACACCATATTGCCCAGCAGATGGCCGGTGCTGCCATGCAGAAAGATGGAAGTGAAGGCCTGCAGGGGCTGCCAGCCGGCGCCATTCTCATAGCTCATGGACCATTGCTCGGTAAAGCTGCCGCGCGGCTCATGGGGCGCGAAGGCGGCACGTGCAGCCTGCCACTGCGCATGGCGTGGGTGGCTGACGGTGATGACTTGGCCGTCCAGCAGGCGCTGGCGGAATTTCTTCTCCTGCCACAGCAGCGCATAGAGCTGGGCATAGGCCTTGTGCTGATAGAGCTTTCGCACGGTCTGCAGCGTGTGCTGGTCGAAGCGCTTGCTGCCCTGGGCGGCTTGTTCCTCCAGATAGGTCAGGAACGGTGGCAGCTCCAGCATCGGCAAGGCGGTCTGGGCATATTGCTGGGCCGCTTTTTCCACGGCATGTTCCTCGGGTGCCTGCCAGCCCCAGAAGATCACGCAGTTGATGATGATGAGCAGCACCGTCATCCAGGGCGGCGAGTGCCAGGAAGGCTTGTTCTCAAGAGGAATCGCAATAAACATGGCGGCCTTGTCCGAGGAAGTGGCAGCGCTTCAGCTCTTGGGCGCCGGTGGCAGCTGCGTGTTACAAATGTATCCGAGACATGCTCTGGCCGGCTCCAGTCTTGCGGGATGAAAAAAAGCCAGCATGGCGTCCCATGCTGGCTTTTTGATAGCTTTCAGCGCTTATCTGATAAGCGATTGAGCCTGTTTTGGCATGTAATCGTGAAGATTACTTGGCCACCACGCGCACCATTTCCAGGCACTTGTTGGAATAGCCCCACTCGTTGTCATACCAGGACACGACCTTCACAAAGGTCTTGTCCAGGGCGATACCGGCTTCGGCATCGAACACGGAGGTGCAGGTCTCGCCGCGGAAGTCGGTGGCGACGACCTTGTCTTCGGTGTAACCCAGCACGCCCTTCAGAGCGCCTTGGGACTGGGCCTTCATTTCGGCGCAGATTTCTTCGTAGGTGGCTTCGCTGTTCAGCTCCACGGTCAGGTCAACCACGGACACGTCGGAAGTGGGCACGCGGAAGGACATGCCGGTCAGCTTCTTGTTCAGCTCGGGGATCACCACGCCCACGGCCTTGGCAGCGCCAGTGCTGGAGGGGATGATGTTTTCCAGAATGCCGCGACCGCCGCGCCAGTCCTTGTTGGAAGGGCCGTCCACGGTCTTTTGCGTGGCGGTCGCTGCGTGCACGGTGGTCATCAGGCCGCGCTTGATGCCCCACTTGTCGTTCAGCACCTTGGCCACGGGAGCCAGGCAGTTGGTGGTGCACGAAGCATTGGAGATGATGGCTTCGCCCTTGTAGGTGCCGTGGTTCACGCCGAACACGAACATGGGGGTGTCGTCCTTGGAAGGAGCGGACAGGATGACCTTCTTGGCGCCTGCGTCGATGTGCTTCTGGGCGGTTTCCTTGGTCAGGAACAGGCCGGTGGACTCGATCACGATGTCGGCGCCGACTTCGTTCCACTTCAGGTTCGCGGGATCGCGCTCTTGGGTCAGGCGGATCTTCTTGCCATTGACGACCAGGGTGTTGCCTTCGACAGAAACTTCACCGTCGAAACGACCGTGCACGCTGTCGTACTTCAGCATGTAAGCCAGGTAGTCGGGCTCCAGCAGGTCGTTGATGCCGACGATTTCGATGTCGGAGAAGTTTTGCACTGCGGAGCGCAGCACGTTGCGGCCAATGCGGCCGAAGCCGTTGATACCAACCTTGATCGTCATAGTTGCCTCGTAGATAGTGAGTAATGAAAAACCGGAGCGGATTGTGCCCGGACTCGGCACCCTGGGGCCTGGTCCGGATGGCTGAGGACTGCGGGTGAGCAAACTTCAGCCGGAAAAAAGGGGCACGAGGCCCCTTTTGCGCTTACTTGCCAGCGTTCTGCAGGGCGACCTGCACGGTGTCGGCCACATTCTCGGCGGTGAAGCCGAAGTGCTTGAACAGCACGCCTGCAGGAGCGGACTCACCGTAGGTGTCGATACCGACCACGGCGGCGCAGCCGTACTTCCACCAGAAGTCGGTCACGCCCATTTCCACGGCGATGCGGGGCAGGCCGGCGGGCAGCACGGCCTTCTTGTACTTCACATCCTGCTTGTCGAAGGTCGTGGTGCTGGGCATGGAGACCACGCGCACGGCGATCTTGCGTTCGGCCAGCTGCTTTTGGGCAGCCAGAGCCAGCTGCACTTCGGAGCCGGTGGCGATGATCACGGCCTGGGCCTTCTTGCCCTTCAGGCCCACATCCTTGGGCTCGGAGAGCACGTAGGCGCCGCAGGCGATGTCGTCCAGCGCGTCTTCGCTCTTGGGCGAGTAAGCCAGATTCTGGCGGCTCAGCAGCATGGCTGTGGGCTTGTTCTTCTGGCTCAGGGCCACGGTCCAGGCCACGGCGGTTTCCGTGGTGTCGGCGGGGCGCCACACGTCCAGACCGGGGATCAGGCGCAGGGAGGCAGCGTGCTCGATGGACTGGTGGGTGGGGCCGTCTTCGCCCAGGCCGATGGAGTCGTGCGTGAACACATGGATCACGCGCTGCTTCATCAGCGCGGCCATGCGGATGGCGTTGCGGCTGTAGTCGGAGAAGGTCAGGAAGGTGCCGCCGTAGGGGATGAAGCCGCCATGCAGCGCCACACCGTTCATGATGGCGGCCATGCCGAACTCGCGCACACCGTAGTTGATGTGGCGGCCGATCTGGCCTTCTTCGGTCTTGACCACGGCACCCTTGTCGTCCACGCGGAAAGAGGGGGTGGACTTGGTGTTGGTCAGGTTGGAGCCGGTCAGGTCGGCAGAGCCGCCCAGCAGCTCGGGCAGAGCGGCTGTCAGGCCTTCCAGAGCCAGCTGGCTGGCCTTGCGGCTGGCCACGGTGGCACCGGCGTCATGGGCGTCGGAGGCGATCTTGGCGGCGATTTCACCGAAGTTGGCGGGCAGATCACCAGCCATGCGGCGTGTGAACTCGGCGGCTTGCTCGGGGAAGGCAGCGGTGTAGGCTGCGAACTTTTCGTTCCAGGCCGCTTCGGCCTTGGTGCCCAGATCCTTGGCGTTCCAGTCAGTGTAGACCTCGGCAGGGATCTCGAAGGGGCCATGAGTCCAGCCCAGAGCCGCGCGGGTCAGTGCGATTTCTTCGGCGCCCAGAGGTTCGCCGTGGGCCTTGGCCGTGTCCTGACGGTTGGGCGAGCCCTTGCCGATATGGGTCTTGCAGCAGATCAGCGTGGGCTTGTCGGCGCTCTTCTTGGCGGCGGCGATGGCCTTGTCCAGGGCGTCCACGTTGTGGCCGTCCACGGCGCGGATCACGTTCCAGCCGTAGGCTTCGAAACGTTCGGGCGTGTTGTCGATGAACCAGGGGGCAACCTTGCCGTCGATGGAGATGCCGTTGTCGTCGTACAGGGCGATCAGCTTGTTCAGCTTCCAGGCGCCGGCCAGGGCAGCGGCTTCATGCGAGATGCCTTCCATCAGGCAGCCATCGCCCAGGAACACGTAAGTGTGGTGGTCGACGATCTCGTGCTTGTCCTTGTTGAACTCGGCAGCCAGCAGCTTTTCAGCCAGTGCGAAGCCCACGGCATTGGTGATGCCCTGGCCCAGAGGGCCGGTGGTGGTTTCCACGCCGACAGTGATGCCCACTTCGGGGTGGCCGGCAGTCTTGCTGTGCAGCTGACGGAAGTTCTTCAGCTCTTCGATGGGCAGGTCGTAGCCGCTCAGGTGCAGCAGCGCATAGATCAGCATGGAGCCGTGACCGTTCGACAGAATGAAGCGGTCGCGATTGGCCCAGTGAGGGTTCACAGGGTTGTGCTGGAGGTGGCGGCTCCACAGCGCTACGGCCATGTCGGCCATGCCCATGGGGGCACCGGGGTGGCCGGAATTGGCTTGTTGAACGGCATCCATTGCGAGTGCACGGATTGCATTCGCCATATTTTGAGTGTTGGCCATCAGGGCGCTCCGAAAAGGAGGGGTAATTCTGCTAAGCCCATCATTTTAATGGAGGCCCAATTTTCGCAGGCGGGATGCGGGTCAATGCTCTACAGTGCAACCCCAGAAACAGGTGTCTTGCGCACCTCAAACCGTGTTGAAAAGCTGATTGCAATGACTGTAGAAAACGCTGCCCCCCTCCTGGTGCAACCCCCTGCAATGCTGCTGGCCGCAGGCCGGGGCGAGCGCATGCGGCCTCTGACCGATATCACGCCCAAGCCGCTGCTCAAGGTGCAGGGCGTTCCGCTGCTGCAGCTGCACCTGCAGGCGCTGCAGGCTGCGGGCGTGGCACGGGCCGTCATCAATACCGGCTGGCTGGGGGCGCAGATTCCCGCGTATTTCGGCGATGAATTCGTGCCGCAACCCGATGGGGGAGCGAGCGCGAAGCTAGCGCTTTCCTATTCGGAGGAACCCGAGAAAGCCTTTGAAACCGCTGGCGGCATCAGCCGTGCCCTGCCTCAGCTGGGCCGGGTTTTCTGGCTGGCCGCAGGCGATGTCTATGCGCCGGATTTCTGCTTTGCGGTGCAGGATGCCCAGGCGTTTGCGCACAGCGATGAACTGGCCCATCTGTGGCTGGTGCCCAATCCTGCACACAATCCGCGTGGCGACTTTGGTCTGAGCGAGGACGGCAAGGCGCTGGATCTGTCTGCCGACGACGAACGCCCGCGCTATACCTACAGCACGATTGCGCTCTTGAAAGCCGAGCTGTTTGCAGCACCGTGGTTCGATGTGCTGCCCGGAAACCCCGAAGGCCTGCGCGCCCCGCTGGCCCCGCTGCTGCGCCGCGCCATGCAGGACGGCTGCGTGGGGGCCTCGCTCTACACCGGTCGCTGGGTCGATGTGGGCACGCCCGAGCGACTGGCCGAGCTGAATCAGGGCTGAGACATGAGCGCACGCAGCATCGACTGGCAAGGCCCGCACATCGTCCACGCCTGCACTGCGCAGGCTGGCTGGGGCCAGTTGCTGCTGCTGACCGGGGACGGCGGCTTGCATGCGTTGAAGCTGCCAAGCGGCCGGAATCAGCAACTGGCACAGCTGGATTTGCCTGAGCCGACACCGCCTGCGCCGCAGTGGCCGCATGGCTTCAAGGTGCATTGCGCGCTCAGTGGCGACTATGCGGTGATTGCAGATGATGGAGGCACATTTGGCGTGCTGGTGAATTTGCGTACGGGCGAGCGCGTCGTGCAGCTTTTTGGGGGCGACTACCACCCCAGGACCGTGCCTTTTTCCATCGCATTTGTCCAGCACCAGGGCCGCGATGTGCTGATTCACCGCACGCAGTGGAATCGGCTCGATGCCATGGATTGCGCGACGGGCGAGAACCTGACCGAGCGCGACGGGCTGGCGTTCGAGCAGCCGCACTATCTGGATTATTTTCATGGCCGTCTTCTGCCCAGCCCTTCGCAGCAATGGCTGCTGGACGACGGCTGGGTTTGGGCGCCCGTGGGCATTCCCGCCGTGTGGTCGCTGCCGGCCTGGCTGGATGGCAATCGCTGGGAGTCCGAGGACGGCCCCTCGCGCAAGCGGCTGGCGCAGGGCGAGGGCTGGGACCAGCCCTGCGTGTGGCTGGATGACTCGCGCGTCGCGATCTGGAACGTTGGCAACTGGGATGACGACGGCTTTGGCGACTGTCTGCATGCGCCGGGCGTGGTGATCTTCGATATCCATGCGCCTATGCCCGAGGAAGGCCATGCCGGCCAGCTCTGGCCCATGCCTGGCCTGCCGCGCGCCCGATATCTGCACTGCGTGAACGGTCGCTTGCTGGTGGTGGGCGAAGGGCAGAGCTGGCTCTGGGATATGCCAACCCGCGAGCTGCTTTGCCACTGGCCCGATTTCGCGCCCCAGGGCTGGCATGCGCAGCGTGGCGAGCTGGTCGAGTGGTCGGCGCAGCAGATAAAAATACTTACTCCCTAAACTGCTTTGGAACTCATGCCAGCAATGCGCACGAAGCTATGAGTTGAGGAGCTTCTCTGTGGATTGCACGAATGCTTGTCATGGCAAGCGTCTGCTATGCTTTTTAATTTTCTGACTGGCGCAACCGGATGCAAATCCACAGTTCCTCTTGTGGCCGTCATCGGGTGAGTGCATGCAAATCGTTTTCTTCATGGCTCTGGTGGGGCTGGCCGCGTTCTGCCAGAACCTCACGGGCTTCGCGTTCGGACTGATCTTTGTCGGCGTGGCAGGGGCCACGGGCCTGATGAATATTGCCGATGCGGCCAATGTGGCCTGTCTGCTGTCCATCATCAACGGCATCAGCTATATGCGCGCCTACCGCTTCGAGCCGGACTGGGTCATGCTCAAGCCCATGCTCATCAGCAGCGTGCTGGGCGTGGTCGGCGGGGTGCTGCTGCTGCACTGGCTCAGCGGCAATACGCTCAACGGCCTGCGCATGCTGCTGGGCCTGGTGATCGTGCTGTGCGCCATGTTGCTGCTGATGCAGAAGAAGGCGCTGGACCAGCCCTCGGGCCCTGTCTCGATGTGGGTGGCCGGCGTGTCGTCGGGGCTGCTCGGTGGCTTGTTTGCCACACCCGGCCCGCCCATGGTCTATCACCTCTACCGTCAGCCGCTGGATCGCATGCTGGTGCGCCACTGCCTGTTTGCCATGTTTGTCTCCTGCTCGTTGCTGCGCGCTGCCATGGTGGCTGTGGAGGGGCAACTGAACTGGGCGGTCATGGGCTGGACGGCACTGGCCTTTCCTGTCGTCACAGGCGTGACCTGGTGGAGCGCCAGACATCCGCCCGCCTGGCCCAAAAGGCTGGTGGAATGGCTGGTCTGCGGCCTGCTAATTCTGTCCGGGGCAAGCCTGCTCTGGTCGGGCTGGCGCGCGAGTCAGCCCGAGGCCCTGGTGCCCGGTGATGCGATGGCGCTGCTGGCCGCCGGGACTCAGACCGGCACAAGGGTCGGAGCGCAATAGCTGACATCCGCAGATGTAAGCTGATGTACAGATGCCCGGCCAGCATTACGATATGCCCATGACTTCTGTATATGCCCAACGCCGCGCACGCTTGGCCGCCCAGTTGGGCGACGGCGGTGTCGCCATCATCCCCACGGCTCCCGAGCTGCATCGCAACCGCGATACCGAGTATCTGTATCGCCACGACAGCTACTTCTACTACCTCACGGGCTTTTCCGAGCCCAATGCCTGCCTGGTGCTGACCAGCGACGGCAAGAGCGTGCTGTTCTGCCAGCCCAAGGATCTGGAGCGCGAGGTCTGGACCGGCTATCGCCTGGGTCCCGAGGCTGCCAAGACCAAGCTGGGCATGGCTCAGGCGTTCTCCAGCGATGAAATCAATTCCCGCCTGCCGCGCCTGCTGGAAAATCGTGAGCGCGTCTGGTTTCCCTTTGCCACCCACAAGGGCCTGGCCGAGCAGGTCGAAGGCTGGCTCAGCCAGGTGCGCGCCCGCTCGCGCTTTGGCGTGCTCTGTCCCACACAGCAGGGCGATGCCTGTGCGCTGCTCGATGAAATGCGTCTGGTCAAGGACACGCACGAGCAGGACATCATGCGCCGCGCCGCGCAGATCAGTGCTCAGGCCCATGTGCGTGCCATGCAGCGCTCGGCCCGCATGATCCGCAATGGCGAGGAGGTGCGCGAATACCATCTGGACGCCGAGCTGCTGCACGAGTTCCGCCAGCATGGCTCGCAGTACGTGGCCTACGGCTCCATCGTGGCCGCCGGTGCCAATGCCTGTGTGCTGCACTATCAGGCCGACAAGGCGCCGGTGCGCGCGGGCGAGCTGGTGCTGATCGACGCGGGCTGCGAGCTGGATGGTTATGCCAGCGATATCACGCGCACCTTCCCGGCCGACGGCAAGTTCAGCGGGGCGCAGCGTGCGCTGTACGACCTGGTACTGGCCAGCCAGGAAGCGGCGATTGCCGTCACCAGGGCCGGCAAGCGCTTCAACGACCCGCATGATGCCACCGTGGCCGTGCTGGCCCAGGGCATGCTGGACCTGGGGCTGCTCGACCGTACCAAGTACGGCACGGCCGAGGATGTGATCGAGTCGCGTGCCTACTTCCAGTTCTACATGCACCGCACCGGCCACTGGCTGGGCATGGATGTGCATGACTGCGGCAGCTATGTGGAACCCAGCGAGCTGGGCGTGGTCAGCGAGCGCAAGGACCCGATCTCGGGCGAAACCATTGCCAATCGCCCCAGCCGTATCCTGCGCCCCGGCATGGTCACGACGGTAGAGCCGGGCATCTATGTGCGTCCTGCGCCCGGCGTACCCGAGCAGTTCCACAACATCGGTATCCGCATCGAGGACGATGCCATCGTCACCGAGACCGGCTGCGAGCTCATCACCCGCGGCGTGCCGGTCAAGGCCGACGAGATCGAAGCGTTGATGCGTGACTGAGAGGCCTGAGCCAGGGTTCATCATGCCGCAGACCTTTACCCACCTGTCTCATCGCGCTGCGGCCAGGCCACAGTCTGCCGCGCGCATGGGCTTGCTGCTTTGGTTGCTGGGTCTGCCAGGCGTGGTGGCGCTGGCCTGGACGACGCCGCCTGCCTGGCTGGCCGCTCTGGCCAGTGGCGGCTCAGACATTGTGGTCGGCTGGGCCGCGACGGCGGGGTTGAGCGTCCTGCTGGCGCTGAGCGTGGGCCTCGGGGTCCGGCTGGGCCCGAGGCTGGGCTTGAGCGCACCATTGATTCATGCCGTGGCCGAGGGGCGCATGCCCTGGCGCGGCATGCGCGTGCTGAGCCTGCCTGGCGTGGCGGGCGGCGTGATCGGCGCGGCCTGGCTGGTGACGTTGGCCGTGGTCTGGCCCGAGAGCATGTCTTTTGTGGACCCGGTCTACGGCCTGCCGCTATGGCCCAAGCTGCTCTATGGCGCGATTACCGAAGAGTTGCTGTTGCGTCTTGGCATGCTGAGCGCCGTGATGTGGCTGCTGTGGAAGGCCTTTGGCAGCCCCAGGCAGCGCCCGGACTGGCGGCTGGGCTGGGCGGCGATTGCATTGGCTGCCTTGCTGTCCGGCTGCATTCCGGTGTTTCTGGGCTGGACCGTGGTCGGCGAGCTGTCGGCGCCGGTCGTACTGCAGCTGTTGGTGTGTGAAAGCGTCTACGGGTTGTTGGCGGGCATCATGTTCTGGCGCTACGGGCTCGAGGCCGCCATGCTCACGCATGTGGTGACCTATCTGCTCTCGCACGGGCTGATCTGAGGCCTGCACATTTGAACCTGCCGGGCAAAACTGTTTCGACGCGGTCTTTGATGCGCTGCAGCAGGCGCGCCGATTCGGGCGCGAGTTTCGCTCTTATGCTTCTGAATCAGTAGCTGCAAGCGCTTGAAATATAAACATTTCATGCTTGATATGACCTGAGTTCAGTAATGGACATGCGTAGGCAGCTACTGTTTTTGTGGTCCTGTGGCTGGCTTGTCGGGTGCGGCAGCCGCGTGCAAGATGCAGTCATGTAACCGCATTCGTGCCAGAATTGAAACCCGATTACATTCCATCGCGAGAGAGACATTTCATGCAAGTGAGTCGTGCTACCAAGATCGTCGCCACACTGGGCCCCGCTTCCAGCGATCCGCAACTGCTTGAACAAATGGTGCGCGAAGGCGTGAACGTCGTGCGCCTGAACTTCAGCCATGGCAAGGCGCAGGACCATATCGACCGTGCCACCATGGTGCGCGAGGCTGCCCAGCGTGCAGGCCGCGAAGTGGCCATCATGGCCGACCTGCAGGGTCCCAAGATCCGCGTCGGCAAGTTTGCCGAGGGCAAGGTCATGCTCGAGCCCGGCGAGCGCTTCGTGCTCGATGCATCGCGCACCGAACTGGGCGACATCAACGGCGTGGGCCTTGATTACAAGGAGCTGCCCCGTGACGTGAAGGCCGGCGATGTGCTGCTGCTCAACGACGGCCTGATCGTGCTGACCGTGGACGCAGTGCGCGGTGAAGAGGTACACACCGTCGTCAAGCTGGGTGGCGAGCTGTCCAACAACAAGGGCATCAACAAGCAAGGTGGCGGCCTGACGGCTCCCGCACTGACCGCCAAGGACATGGAAGACATCAAGACCGCGATGTCCTTCCAGGCCGACTACGTGGCCGTGAGCTTCCCCAAGAACGCCACCGACATGGAAATGGCGCGCCAGCTTTGCAATGTGGCCGCTGCCCAGTACGGCCACAAGCCCGGCCTGATCGCCAAGATCGAGCGTGCCGAGGCCATTCCGCGCCTGGAAGAGATTCTCAAGGTCTCCGACGGCATCATGGTTGCCCGTGGCGATCTGGCCGTGGAAGTGGGCAACGCTGCCGTGCCCGCGCTGCAAAAGAAGATGATCCGCATGGCGCGCGACATGGACAAGGTGGTGATCACCGCGACCCAGATGATGGAGTCCATGATCACCAACCCCGTGCCCACCCGTGCCGAAGTGAGCGACGTGGCCAATGCCGTGCTGGACGGCACCGATGCCGTGATGCTGAGCGCCGAAACCGCTGCCGGCAAGTACCCGCTGGAAACCGTGCGCGAAATGGCCGCCATCTGCGCCGCTGCGGAAGCGGCCGAAGACCGCGTCAAGGATGCCGACTTCAGCAACAGCCAGTTCAAGCGTACCGATCAGGCCATCGCCATCGGCGCGCTGTTCACCGCTCATCACCTGGGTGCCAAGGCCATCGTGGCGCTGACCGACTCCGGCTCGACCGCGCTGTGGATGAGCCGTCATCGCATCCATATTCCCATCTACGCTCTGACCCCCAAGCTGGCCACGCAGCGCAAGATGGCGCTGTACCGCAACGTGCGCCCTCTACTGATGGACACCAGCGCCGAGCGCGACATGGCGCTGGACCAGGCCAAGGGCCATTTGCTGGCCCGCGGCATCGTGCAGTCCGGTGATGTCTACGCCATCACCTGCGGAGAGCCCATGGGCCAGCCCGGTGGTACCAATATGCTCAAGATCTGCAGGGTGGAGTGAGCCCCCTGAGCGGCTATGCCGCTTCCCCCCGAGGGGGACGGCATCTTCGCTGCGAGGCGGCTCTTGCTTGATGTCTCTGACTTGAAGCATGCCTCATCAAAAAAGCTGCCAGCGCTTTATGCATAAGCGCTGGCAGCTTTTGTTTTGAGAGCGTGAATCAGCCGAGCAGGGGTTGCAGGCGGCGCTTGAGCTGTTTGCGACGCCGGGCTTGCTGGATCTGCAGGGCGCTGCGCCAGACCAGCACGGCGCTGGCGGCACCGACCAGCATGCCGGCCAGAACGTCCGAAGGGAAATGCACGCCCAGCACCACGCGGCTCAGTGCCACGCTGGTGGCGAGAAGCCATGCGACAACAACCAGCCAGCGCTGGTGTCTGCCCACTCCCAGGTTGATGCCCTGAGCCAGGGCAAAGGCGCCGGCGGCGTGCATGCTGGGAAAGCTGGCGCTGGCACCATGTGCTATCCACTGCATGCCCATGCCCAGTTGCGCCGGCCTGGGCATGGGCAGGCCCCAGCGAATCAGACGGCAGGCCACCCAGGCACATGCCATGGACAGCAAGGCCAGTTGCAGGCTGCGCCGCCAGCCCTTGCCAAGCGCCAGCATGGCGGCAATCACGGGCAGGGCGCACAGGCCGGGCAACCAGTTGGAGGCGAAGCGCGAGGCCTGAATCCACCACAGCGGGCTCTGGGTGTTGGCATTCAGAAAGTGAAATACGGGGGCATCGATAAGCAGCATGAATGGCCTTTGCGTGTGTGCTGCGCTCAGTCCTGGGCAAGCAGCTCGTCGAGGGGCAGGGCTGCATCCGCCGGTGCCTGGTGCGCCAGGCGGCGGGTGGTCAGCAGATCGCAAAACCAGCTGGCCGTCCAGCACAGCCAGGCGGTCCACAGCGTGTGGCTCATGAAGTGGGCGCCGCGCATCTGCTGCGCCAGACCCAGGGCCATACCGACCGCAAGGGCAGCGGCAAGCCACAGGCATGCAGTGCGCGGCAGCTCGTGGCGCAGCGCGAAGTAGCCGCTGATGAAGGCAAAGCCCGCCGAGGCATGACCGGCCGGAAAGCAGTGGCCGCCGCCGCCATCTATGACACCCCAGGCCCAGTGCGAGACATAGTGGCCCACGCCGCCGAAGTCGGCGAGGTCCCAGGGGCAGCTGGTCACGCTGATGCGTTTCATCAGCGCCATGATGATGAGCGAGACCAGTGCGCCCACGACCAGTTGTATCCGGCGTGGGTAAGACACTTTTCGCATCCAGCCTATGGGCCACCAGATCATCAGGCTCAGCCCCATGACGATGGCCCAGGCCAGTTTGCGCGCACCTTCATGGGCAATGTTGACCATGAACCAGTCGTTCTGCAGGGCAAAGCCCTGGCTGCTGCCAAACCAGTGCGCCATGGGCATGTCAAGGCTGCTCATGTCCCAGGCCAGTACGCAAGCCAGGGCAATGACAGTCCAGCTCAGCAGGGCTGGAGCGGAGGCTTGGCGAAGAGGAGGGAGGGGGCGCGAGGGGGCGGACGACTTCATGTCCGCCACGATAGAAAGCGCTGCTTAACAAGCGCTTAAGAGCAGGCTCAGTCCTGGGCCGCCCATGCGCCGCGCAGGCGCTTGAGATGCGGCACGACGCGCAGATGACGGCGGCGGCGCAGCTGGAAGGCGATGTGCCAGACGATGAGCGCGCCGCTGATGCCTACCAGCGCGCCGGCCATCAGATCGGACGCAAAGTGCACCCCCAGATGGACGCGGCTCCAGGCGATGCCGATGGCGGCTATCCAGGCCAGCCAGACAAGCGGCTTGCGGTGGCGGGTTGCGCCCAGGCTGAGGGCCATGGCCAGGGCAAAGGCTCCGCTGGCATGCAGGCTGGGAAAGCCGGCACGTCCTCCATGCTGGATCCATAGCGTGCCCAGATTGAGCTGGAACGGGCGCGGGGCCGGGAAGCCCCAGCGTATGAGTCTGGCGATCAGCCAGGCCGTGGCCATGGACAGCAGCAGCATCAACATGGTGCGGCGTGTTGCCGGTGAGCCGAACACCAGGGCGATGAGGACAAGAATGCCGCTGAGATTGGGCAGCCAGGCCGAGAGTGCACGTGCCAGCTGGATGCTGAACCAGTGCGTCTGGGCATCGGCATTGAACAGCGCAAACAGAAATGGATCGAAGAAGAACATGAAGGCGCTGCGGCAGATTGCGGCAATGGAAGGTGGCCGATGTTAAAGCGAAATGCTGGCTTGCGGATGTCAAGCCCATGAGCGATCAGGGGAGGTGGTTGCCGGCGTTGACCAGCCAGTTGAGCGGATTGCGGATTGCCGCGCACAATGCGTGCATGCGAATTCTGGTGGTCGAAGACAACGAAGGCATTGCAGCAGGGCTGCGAACCAATCTCATGCAGCGCGGCTATGCGGTGGACGTGTGCGCCAGCGTGGCCGAGGCCTGGCATGCCCTGAGTGCCGAGCGCTTCGATGCCGTGTTGCTGGATCTGGGTCTGCCCGACGGCGATGGCAGCGAGGTCGTGCGCCGCCTGCGTCTGCAGACAGGACGGCCCGGTGTGCCGCAACTGCCCGATCCGGCCACGCCGGTGCTGATCCTCACGGCACGCGATCAGGTGCAGGACCGGGTCGCGGGGCTCAATCTGGGCGCCGATGACTATCTGGTCAAACCCTTTGACATGGACGAACTGGAGGCACGCTTGCGCGCCATGATGCGCCGCGCGGCCGGTCAGGCATCGCCGGTGATCCGCCATGCAGATCTGGAGGTGGACCCGGCTGCCCGCACCATCAGGCAGGCGGGGCAGAAGGTGGAGGTATCACCGCGCGAATTTGCCGTGCTCTGGGCCTTGTTGCTTGCGCGCGGGCGGGTGCTGTCGCGCCCGCAAATCGAGGAGCATCTCTACAGCTGGGGCGATACGGTGGAGAGCAATGCCGTGGAGGTCTATGTCCACCATCTTCGCAAGAAGCTGGGCCAGAAGATCATTGTGACCATGCGCGGCGTGGGCTACTTCATGCCGCAGGAGCAGGAATGAAGGCCATGCCGCAGACCGGCATGCGCCGCAGCTCGCTGCAGCTGAATCTGCTGGCCTGGATGCTGGGCGCGCTGGCGCTGGTCTGGGGCAGCTTCGTCATCTGGGGCTACCAGACCGGAGTGCACGAGGCCGATGAGCTGACCGACGGGCACCTGGCCGGAGTGGCCGCGCTGACCTTGAACTGGCATGTGCAGGACGATGTGCCGGCCGGAGAGACCACGGCTGTCCAGCCGCCTGCAGGCCTGCACGCCCACGACTATCAGGAGTCGCTGAGCGTGGTGCTCTGGAATGCGCAAGGCCTGCTGATATCGCGCACCGGACAGGCGCCCTTGCCGGACTTCGACATCGAGCAGGGCTTTGCCACGATTGGTGCGGATGAACGCAAGGCCTGGCGCAGCTATACCCAGTGGAGCCACGACAAAACTGCCAAGGTCACGGTGATGATCGACCTGGCCGAGCGCGACAGTCTGGCCGATGACATCGCCATGCAGATGATAGAGCCGGGATTCTGGCTGCTGCCCGTGATCGTGATTGCGCTGGGTGTGGCCATGCGCCGCGGCATGCGTCCTCTCAATCAGCTCACGCAACGCGTGGAGGCACTGGATCTGGGCCGTGACCAGCGCCTCTCCGATGCCCATGTGCCGCGCGAGCTCTCGCCCATGGTCAGCTCGATCAACACCTTGCTCGACCGCCAGCAGGAGGCATTGGAGCGCGAGCGCAATCTGGCCAATGAAGTGGCCCATGAACTGCGCACGCCGCTGGCCTCCATCGCTTTGCAGGCCCAGGCGCTGAAGTCGGAGGGGCAGGCCGATACCGCTGTCATGCAGGCCGCGCTGCAGCGCATCGGCCAGGACGCCCTGCATGCCGGCCATGTGCTCGATCAGTTGCTGACCCTGGCCCGGGCTGGACGCGGCATGCTGGATGCGCCTTTGCAGACCGTGAACTGGGCCGATGTGGTGCGCAATGTGGCGGCGGCGCAGGCCCAGCATGCCTGGCAGCGTGAAGACATGATCTCCGTGGACGCCCCGCAGGAGCTGCCGGTGCGCGGCAATGCGCTGCTGCTTGATTCGGCCCTGCGCAATCTGGTGGAAAACGCCGTGCGCCACACGCCGACGGGCACGCAGATCGAGGTGCAGGCCGGCCTTGACAGCGTCCAGGAACGGGCCTGGGTGCAGGTCTGCGATGACGGCCGACGGGATGCCGCTCCGGACCATGTGCCGCCCGTGGACAGCCTGCATCTGGGCCATGAAATCGTCAGCCGTGTCATGCAGGCCCATGGCGGGCGCTTCATGGTGGCCGAGGCGCCGCAAGGCTTCACCACCTGCTATCGCATGGAATTACCGCTAGCCGGTTAAAATACCCGGTTACTAAGCGGTTACCGAAGCGTGGCCGCTGGTTTTTCCCCGGGCCACAGCTGTTGTGCGGCGCACTGCAGTGATTCATCGCCGGGGGCGTTGCCTCTCAAAACTTTGAACGGAACCCACCATGCCTTTGATCTCGATGCGCGAAATGCTGGACCATGCTGCTGAAAACGGCTATGGCATCCCCGCCTTCAACGTGAACAACCTGGAGCAGGTCCAGGCCGTGATGTCGGCGGCTGACGAAGTCGGCGCGCCCGTGATCCTGCAGGCCAGCGCCGGTGCCCGAAAGTACGCCGGTGAGCCCTTCATCAAGCACCTGATCCAGGCGGCTGCCGAGATGTATCCCCACATCCCCCTGGTGATGCACCAGGACCACGGCACCACGCCTGAAGTCTGTCAGGGCGCGCTGAACCTGGGCTTCGGCTCGGTGATGATGGACGGCTCGCTGATGAGCGACGGCAAGACACCTTCGTCCTTCGACTACAACGTGGACGTGACCCAGAAGGTGGTGGCCATGGCCCACCAGATCGGCGCCACCGTGGAAGGCGAGCTGGGCTGCCTGGGCAACCTCGAAACCGGCGAAGCCGGCGAAGAAGACGGCATCGGTGCCGAGGGCAAGCTGGACCACAGCCAGATGCTGACCGACCCCGAAGAAGCTGCCGTGTTCGTCAAGGCCACCCAGCTGGATGCGCTGGCGATCGCCATCGGCACCAGCCACGGCGCCTACAAGTTCAGCCGCAAGCCCACAGGCGACATCCTGGCGATCTCGCGCGTCAAGGAAATCCACGCCCGCATCCCCAACACCCATCTGGTGATGCATGGCTCCTCTTCCGTGCCCCAGGAGCTGCTGGCCATCATCAACCAGTACGGCGGCAAGATGAAGGAAACCTACGGCGTGCCCGTGGAAGAGATCCAGGAAGCCATCAAGTACGGCGTGCGCAAGATCAATATCGACACTGACATCCGTCTGGCGATGACCGGCGCCGTGCGCAAGTTCCTGGCCGAGAACCCCGACAAGTTCGACGCCCGCGAATGGCTCAAGCCTGCACGCGAAGCGGCCAAGCAAGTCTGCAAGGCCCGCTACATCGAGTTCGGCTGCGAAGGCCAGGGTGCCAAGATCAAGGGTTACAGCCTGGAGCAAATGGCCAAGAAGTACGCCGCCGGCGATCTGGCCCAGCTGGTCAAGTGAACTCAAGTTTGATAGCTGTCAGCGCTTTTCCAGTAAGCGCTGGAGGCTGAAAACACTCAAAGCCCGCAGCCTGATGCCTGCGGGCTTTTTTCATGGGCTTTGACTTCTGTTACCAAGGTGACCCGGCTTGTTTCCTAGGGTTACTACAGTATCGAACGACCGTGCTTTTTATCACAATGGCCGGATCAGACGATAAGACACGGAGACAGAAGAATGAGTGACCGTCCTTGGCTGAATGCATATCCAGAGGGAGTTCCTGCGGACATCGATGCGTCCCAGTATCCATCGCTGGTGGCCTTGATGGAAGAGGCATTTGCCAAGCATGCCGACAAGGTGGCCTATTCCTTCATGGGCAAGGAGCTGACCTTCGCCCAGGTCGATGCGCAGAGCAAGCTTTTTGCCGCCTATCTGCAAAGCCTGGGGCTGCAGCGCGGCGACCGTGTGGCGCTGATGATGCCCAATATTCCGCAGTACCCGGTGGCCGTGGCCGGGGTGCTGCGTGCCGGCTATGTACTGGTCAACGTCAACCCGCTCTACACGGCACGCGAGCTCGAGCATCAGCTCAAGGACTCGGGCGCCAAGGCCATCGTCATCATCGAGAACTTCGCCAAGACGCTGCAGGACGGCATGCATGGCAGCGCCGTGCAGCACATCGTGCTCTGTGCCATGGGCGACGAGTTGGGGCTTTTGAAGGGCATGCTGGTCAATTACGTGGTGCGCTCCGTCAAGAAGCTGGTGCCGCCCTTCAGCCTGCCCGGTGCCGTGCGCTTCAAGGATGCACTGGCCAAGGGGCGCGGTGCGACCTTGAACGCGCCGGTGCTCAAGGCCGACGACATGGCGCTGCTGCAATACACGGGTGGCACCACCGGCGTGAGCAAGGGGGCTGTGCTGCTGCACCGGAACATCATCGCCAACGTGCTGCAGTCCGAAGCCTGGAACGAGCCCGCCATGAAGAAGGTGCCGGCCGGCGAACAGCCCACCAGCATCTGCGCGCTGCCGCTCTATCACATCTTCGCGTTCACGGTGAACATGATGCTGGGCATGCGTACTGGCGGCAAGACCGTGCTGATTCCCAATCCGCGCGATCTCAAGGCCACGCTCAAGGAGCTGTCCAGACATCGTTTCCACAGCTTTCCGGCCGTGAACACCTTGTTCAACGGACTGGCCAACCACCCCGACTTCGGCACCGTGGATTGGAGCCACCTCAAGGTCTCGGTGGGCGGCGGCATGGCCGTGCAAAGTGCCGTGGCCGAGCTGTGGCTCAAGAAGACCGGCTGCCCTATCTGCGAGGGTTACGGCCTCTCGGAGACCAGTCCCTCGGTGACCTGCAATCCGGTCACGGCCACGGCTTACTCGGGCACCATAGGAGTGCCCCTGCCCAGCACCTATGTGAAGCTGGTCGGCAGCGACGGCCAGGACGTGAGCGAGCCGGGTCTGCCCGGTGAAGTCGCCGTGCTGGGCCCGCAGGTCATGGCCGGCTATTGGCAGCGCCCCGACGAAACCGCCAAGGTCATGACGGCCGATGGCTACTTCCTCACGGGTGACATCGGTACCATGGACGAGCGCGGCTTTGTGAAGATCGTGGACCGCAAAAAGGACATGGTCATCGTCAGCGGCTTCAATGTCTACCCCAACGAGGTCGAGGACGTGGTCTCCAACTGCCCCGGCGTGCTGGAGTGCGCGGTGGTCGGCGTGCCCGACGAAAAGTCCGGTGAGGCCATCAAGCTCGTCGTCGTCAAGAAAGACCCGGCACTGACCGAGCAGGCCATTCGCGATTACTGCCAAGCCAATCTGACCGGCTACAAGCGTCCGCGCCACATCGTCTTCCGCACCGATCTGCCCAAGACTCCCGTGGGCAAGATCCTGCGCAGGGAACTGCGCGACGCCTGAGAGTTTTTCATCTTGTCCTTCAAGGCGAGTTCACAGGAGCGCTTGGCGCTCCTTTTTTTATGCCTGTTTTCAGGCCCGTGCCTGTGTGAGCCGGGAGCAAAACGTCACGCCGATACCTGTCTCCACCGCAGCAACAAGGAAATGTGCTTGTTGATATCGGGCAAGTCTTCTTATAATTGTTTCGCCAAATGAACCTGGTTTTATTAGTAAAACAAAAAGCAAATCGCTTTTTGTGTTCTACAACGGTTTCAGGAGAGACATATGAGCGAGATCGCACAAGACAACAGCGCCCGTACTTGGGATCGCCCCGAAGGCTCCAGCTTTGAAGACTGGATGAGCACACGCATTGCGCGCTTTGCCACGCGCAAGTACGACTTCGATGCCCTGAAGTTCCAGGCCGACTTTGATCCCAAATATCGCCGCGGCCAGATGCGTTACATCGGCACGGGCGGCACGGGCGTGGCCTCCGACAGCAACACCATTCCGTCGGAAAACTTCACCTTCTCCACCATGGTGATTCCCGCCGGCCATGAAGGCCCTTCGCATCTGCACACCGATGTGGAAGAAGTGTTCTTCGTGATGCGCGGCAAGCTCAAGCTGGTGCTGGAAAAGGACGGCGAGCGTTTCGAGACCATCCTGACCGATCGCGATGTGGTTTCGGTGCCGCCCGGCGTCTACCGCGAAGAGATCAATGTCGGTGATGAGGATGCGCTGATGTGCGTGATGCTGGGCGCTAAAAAGCCCGTCACTCCGACTTATCCGCCCGAGCATCCTCTGGCCAAGATCAAGCGCTGAGCTTCGTCATGCACGAGGATTTGCTGTCGCTGAAACTGCAGCTGCTGCAGACCGGTTTTCCCGAGCGGCTGGTGAAGCTTCCCCAGGGCGCCCAGGTCGCCTGGCGTGAGGCAGGCGGCGCCAGCTCCGACTTTGCGGTGGTGCTGCTGCATGGCATCAGCTCCGGGGCTGCATCCTGGCTGGATGTGGCGCTGCAGCTGGCTGACAAAGTGCGTGTCCTGGCCTGGGATGCACCCGGTTATGGCGTGTCGACGCCGCTGGCACAGTCGGCGCCTGCCGATGCCGACTATGCGCAGGCGCTGGCCCAGTCGCTGCTGGTGCTGGGCGTGCGGCGCTGCATCCTGGTCGGGCACTCGCTGGGCGCCCTGATGGCAGCCAGGCTGGCTGCCATGGCCGCACCAGGACTGGTCGAGCAACTGGTGCTCATCAGCCCGGCGGGCGGCTACGGCGCTGAGGCCAAGGCCGAGCAGCAGGCCAAGGTGCGCGAGGGCCGGCTGGCGGCTCTGGCAGAGAAGGGCGTCGCCGGTCTGGCGGCCGTCATCGACCAGCGTCTGGTGTCCTCCGAGGCTCCTGAAGCCGTGCGTGCATGGGTGCGCTGGAATACGGCGCGCATGCAGCCGCAGGGCTATGCGCAGGCGGTCGAGTTGCTTTGCGGCAGCGATCTGGCACAGGCGCAGGGCAGGCTTGGCATGCCGGTCGAGGTCTGGGTCGGCGAGCACGATGTGGTGACCACACCTGCAGCTTGCAAGTCCTGGTCCGAAATGCTGGGCGCGCACTACGGTACGCTTGCGGCTGCCGGTCATGCTTCACCCGTGGAACAACCAATGGAGGTCGCGCATAGGCTGGCATCTTTGTTGAACCAAAGCTATTGCCCCAATACCAGCTGATTGCCATGAGCGAAACCTCCGAGATTTCAACCAACGAACAAGACCGTTACACCGTGCCCGCTCTGGACCGAGGACTGCGCCTGCTGGCCTGCTTTGGCCCGGCGCAACCGGTCTGGAGTGCACCCGAGCTGGCGCGCAGCCTCGAGCTGCCGCGCTCCACGGTGTTTCGCATGTTGACCACGCTTGAAAACTCGGGGTATCTGCAGCGCAGCGGCACCGAATACCGGCTCGGTCTGGCCGTGTTGCGCCTGGGCTATGACTACCTGTCCACCCAGCCGCTGGCGCAACTGGCCGAGCCTGTGCTGCAGGCCTTGTGCGATGAGCTGGGCATGACCAGCAATCTTGCATTGCGCGACGGCACTTCCGTGGTCTATGTGGCTCGCGTCACTCCGTCCGGAGCATTCCAGGGCGCTGTGCGTGTGGGATCGCGTCTGCCGGCGCATGCAACGGTGCTTGGACGGGCCCTGTTGCATGACATGGACGGCGCGCAGCTGCGCTCGGTGTTTGGTGGCGAGGAGCTGCCCCAGTTCTCCGAGAGCACGCCGCGCAATGTCGACGAGCTGCTGCGCCTGCTGGCCGAGGATCGCGAGCGTGGTTATGCCATGGGCGAGGGCTTTTACGAGCCTGGCGTTTCCAGTATTGCAGCGCCGGTGCGCGCCGCAGACGGGCAGGTGGTTGCGGGGCTGGCCATGGCCATTCCGTTTACCGAGCTGGGGCCCGAAAAAACCCAGCTCTGGGTGCAGAAGGTGCAGCAGGCGGCAGAAACTCTGTCCGCCCATTTGCGCCAGCAGCACCCGGACCATTTGCGCTGACCCCGATCACGCCGGGCCAGCGCATTTTTCAGGAGGCTAGAGATGAAAAATATTGCTTTGATTGGCTGCGGCGCGATTGGCTCCAGCGTGCTGGAGCTGTTGAGCGGAGATACCCGGTTGCAAGTGGGCTGGGTACTGGTTCCCGAGATCACGCCAGCCGTGCGCGAGACGGCTGCCCGCCTGGCGCCACAGGCGCAGCTGCTGCAGGCCCTGCCCGGCGATGCGGTGCCGGATCTTCTCGTGGAATGCGCAGGTCATGCAGCCATAGAGGAGCATGTGCTGCCGGCGCTGGCGCGCGGCATTCCTGCGGTCATCGCATCCATAGGCGCCTTGAGCGCACCGGGCATGGCCGAGCGCGTACAGGCTGCGGCCGAGGCCGGGAAGACGCAGGCCCAGCTGTTGTCGGGCGCCATCGGCGGCATTGATGCCCTGGCTGCGGCGCGTGTCGGCGGCCTGGAGACGGTGCTCTATACGGGCCGCAAGCCGCCCAAGGCATGGAGCGGCACCCCGGCCGAGCAGGTCTGCGATCTGGACGGCCTGACCGAGGCCTTCTGCATTTTTGAGGGTTCGGCGCGCGAGGCCGCACAGCTCTATCCCAAGAATGCGAATGTGGCGGCCACCTTGTCGCTGGCCGGACTGGGGCTGGACAAGACCATGGTGCGTCTGTTTGCCGATCCTGCCGTTCAGGAGAACGTGCACCAGGTCGAGGCGCGGGGTGCTTTCGGCGCCATGGAACTGACCATGCGCGGCAAGCCTCTGGCGGCCAATCCCAAGACCTCGGCACTGACCGTGTACAGCGTGGTGCGCGCCGTGCTCAACAACGTGGCTTCCCTGGCCATCTAACCCGGTACTGACCCGTTCCAGCCATGTGCCGTGCCGGTGGCATCGGTCTTGCTTGCGTGTTTGCAAAAGTGCGCGCCAGCACCGCCCATCTGAGCATGGCATCCATGGTGTCATGTCTTTGCCCGCCGGCCTTTGCGCTGCATCAAGCCTGGGGCGCATCGGCCTTTAGCCTTTTTGAAATTTCCGTTCTCCCAGGAGACAAGACCATGCAACGTTCCGCCTTCCTCAAGTCCTGCCTGGCGCTGGCCTGCACCGCTGCGCTCCCCGCCGCCATATCCCCGGCCTTCGCTGCCAGTGCCGCCGAACAGCTGTCCAGCGGTCAGTTCATCATCATTGCGCCGTTCCCCGCCGGCGGAGCGGTGGACATCCTGTCCCGCATCCTGGCCACGGGCCTGACTGAGGAGTACAAGCAGGCCTCCATCGTCGACAACCGCCCCGGTGCCAACGGCAACATCGGCATCGACATGGTCAAGCGCGCCAAGCCCGATGGCCATACCTTGCTGGTCGTGCCTCAGGGCAACCTGACCATCAATCCCACGCTGATGCCCAAGCTGCCCTACAACGTGTTCGGCGACTTCGTGCCCGTGGCCTCCATGGGGCGTGCGGCCAATGTCATCGTCGTCAATCCCCAGGTACCGGCCAAGACCATCCAGGAACTGGTGGCACTGTCCAAGTCCAAGCCCGATTCGATCAGCTATGCCTCGCCCGGCGTGGGCTCCAGCCTGCACCTGGCCGGCGAGTTGTTCAAGGACAAGTCGGGTGCCGACATCATGCACGTGGCCTACAAGGGCTCGGGGCAGGGCCTGAACGATGCCCTGGGCGGTACCATCCCCATGCTGATCGCCAACATGCCCACCGTGCTGCCCCATGTGCAGTCGGGCAAGCTACGCGCCCTGGCCGTGACCGATGCCACGCGCTCGAGCTTCCTGCCCAATGTGCCGACACTGGCCGAGGCTGGTGTTCCGGGTATTGCCGTTTCGTCCTGGTATGGCGTGCTGGCTCCGAAGAACACACCGCCCGAAGTGGTCAAGCAGCTGGCCGAGGACATCGACAAGGTCATGAAGACCCAGGCCGCGCAGAACCAGCTCAAGGCCCAGGGCATGACCCCCTGGGTGGTCAAGGGCGATGCCTTTGGCGAGCTGATCCGCAAGGAGACCGCGCTGTGGGCGCCCGTGGTCAAGAGCCACAATATCGTGGCGCAGTAAACCGTCATGCTCTAATCGCGCCTCTTGCGCTTCCCACAAAAGCGGCTCAGTGCCGCTTTTGTGCTTTCTTTTGTGCTTTCACCAGGGCCTAGAGGCCCATGTTTGGAGTATCCCCATCCATGACGCTTGCCATTCTCAGCGCTCTTGCCGAAGAACAATACGGCCTGGTCGACGCCATGCAGGACATGCAATGCCTGCGCCATGCCGGACGCGACTTCTGGCTGGGCCGGCTGCACGGGCATGAGGTGGTCTGCGCGCTGTCGGGCATAGGCAAGGTGGCCGCCGCCACCACCACCGCCGCGCTGATCGAGCGCTTTGGCGTGCGCGGCATTCTGTTCACCGGAGTGGCGGGCGGCATCGGCGCGGATGTGAACGTGGGCGATGTGGTGATCGCGCGGAGCTTTTTGCAGCATGACATGGATGCCTCGCCGATCTTTCCGCGCTGGCAGTTGCCCGGCTACGGTCGCAGCACCCTGGCCTGCGACGAAGCGGCGACGGACCGGCTGGTGCAGGCCGCCGACTCGGCGCTGCGCTCGGGCATCGTGGCTTCGTATGCTTCGGCCCGCGTCCATGAGGGCCTGATTGCCAGCGGCGATCAGTTTGTCAGCTCGCGCCAGGCCAGCGCACAGCTCAGAGCCGATCTGGAGGCCGCCGGCCATGCCGTGCTGGCCGTGGAGATGGAGGGCGCTGCCGTGGCCCAGACCTGCCTGGATTACGGCACGCCGTTTACTGCAATGCGCACCATCTCGGACCGGGCGGACGACAGCGCCCATGTGGATTTTTCGGATTTCGTGCGCACGGTGGCAAGCCGCTACGCGCAACGCGTGGTGCTGGACTTTCTGCGCCAGACGCCCGCGAAGAAGCAGGCTGTTTGCTAATCTTTTAATAGCTGTAAACGATTGATAAATATGAGTTTTAAGGTGTTTTAAGCCTAAACTCATTCACTGATAGGCGCTATAAGCTATTGATATTGATGACTTCGATCCAGCCTGCCGACAACTGCAGGCCGGATACCTTTTGTTGCCCCGTTTTCCTTTCAACCGCGCTTGTCGCGGTTTTTTTACGCCCGTATGTCGCTGTGGTGTGCTGACTACGGGTTTCTCCGGGTATTGACTCAAAAGAAGCTCACTAAACTGCAGTCTTGTTTCAAGAAAAAAGTGTCATTTCATATTTGAAACAAACAAGGTTTAAGATGACCCTCAACACCATGCCTTCCACCGGTCAGCTCGCTGGGCGCCGGATCCTTGTGACCGGCGCTGCCCGCGGCCTGGGTTTTGCTTTTGCTCAGACGCTGTGCCAACAGGGGGCACAGCTCGTCTTGGCCGATCTGCGCGCCGAATTGCTGAGCGAAGCCGTTGCCAAGCTGCGCGCCATGGGCTTCGAGGCTCACGGCATCGCCTTTGATGCGAGCAACCCGGCCTCCATAGAACAGTGTGCACAGCAGGCCGTGCAGACCCTGGGCGGTCTGGACGGCCTGGTCAACAACGCGGCCGTGACGGACTCCGGCGGCAAGGGCATGGACGACATCGCCCTGGAAAAGTGGGATCAGGTGATGAACGTCAATGTGCGTGGCGTCTGGCTGATGACCCGTGCCTGCCGTGCGGCGCTCAAGGACAGCGGGCGCGGCGCCATCGTCAATCTGGCCTCCGACACTGCCATGTGGGGTGCGCCCAACCTGATGGCCTATGTGGCGAGCAAGGGCGCCGTGATGGCCATGACGCGCTCCATGGCGCGCGAGCTGGGCGCGGATGCCATCACCATCAATGCCGTGGCTCCGGGTCTGGTGCTGGTCGAGGCCACCGAGTACGTGCCCGAGCATCGCCACCGCCTCTACATCGACCAGCGCGCGCTGCAGCGCGAGCAAGGGCCCGAGGATGTCTCGGGTGCCGTGTCCTATCTGCTGTCGGACGGCGCGCGCTTCGTGACGGGCCAGGTGCTGCCCGTCAACGGCGGCTTCGTCATGAACTGAAAAATGAAGAGCCCCCTGAGTCGCTTCGCGCCTTCCCGTTGCACGGCGCCCCCCAAAGGGGGACGACACCCTCGGTGCGGGGCGGCGCGGCCGGCCCAGGCCCTTCCTCGGTGTCCCCGGCTTCTGGCCACGCCTGCAACGAATTAAGGAGTTGGAGATGTCAGGTTCTTCCCCATCCGAGAACGCGATCGACAGCGTCGTCGACGGCGGCTCCGACAAGTACATGGTGCCCGCGCTGGAGCGCGGCCTGCGCCTGCTGCAGGAGTTCGGTCGCGGAAACGCCACGCTGGGCGCTCCCGAGCTGGCGCGCCGCTTGCAGCTGCCGCGCGCCACAGTGTTCCGTATGCTCAACACGCTGGAGAGCATGGGCTTTCTGCAGCGCGCCGAGGGCGGCAACGATTACCGGCTGGGCCTGTCCGTGCTGCGCCTGGGCTTCGAGTTCCTGTCCTCCATGGACCTGACCGAGCTGGGCCAGCCCGTGATCGCGCGGCTGTGCGAGGCAATCCGCTTCCCCTGCAACATCGTGGTGCGCGACGGCCGCTACATCGTCTATGTGGCCAAGGTCACGCCGCCGACACCGCTGACCAGCTCGGTGCGCGTGGGCACGCGGCTGCCCGCCCATGCCACGCTGCTGGGTCGAATCCTGCTGGCCGACCTGTCGCTGCCGGAGCTGCGTGCCCTCTATCCCGAAGAGCAACTGGAAGGCCATTCGCCCAATACGCCCAGGACCGTGATCGAGCTCTTCGACCTGGTTCAGTCCGATCGCGAGCGTGGCCATGTGGCCGGTGCGGGCTTCTACGAAAGCTCGATCTCCACCATCGCGGCGCCCGTGCGCGATCACAGCGGCCGAGTCATCGCAGCCCTTGGGGTGACCCTGGCCTCGGCCCAGATCGACCTCGAGCGCCAGACGGAGCTGGTGCCGCGTGTCTGTGCGGCGGCCACCGAACTGTCGGAGCTGCTCAACTACCGGCCGCAATCCAGCGCGCAGGTTCTGTCCATCACTTCAAGGCGCGCAGGAGGCGGCCATGCATGATTTCACACTCGACGCGACGGCCGTCGTCACCGGCGGCTCTTCGGGCATAGGCCTGGCCACGGTGGAGCTGCTGCTGGCCCAGGGCGCACGCGTGGCCCTGTGCGGCCGCAATCCAGAGCGCCTGGAGCAGGCCGTCAAGCAACTGCTGGAGCGCCATCCCGAGGCCAGCGCGCGCCTGTTCGCCCAGGCTTGCGACGTGCTCGATGCCGAGCAGGTGCAGCAGTTCGCCCGCGCCAGCGAAGCGGCTCTGGGCCCGGCTTCCATCCTCATCAACAACGCCGGTCAGGGACGTGTCTCCACCTTCGAGAACACCAGCGACGAAGCCTGGACCGAAGAGCTGCACCTGAAGTTCTTCTCGGTGCTGCATCCCACGCGCGCCTTTCTGCCGCAGCTTGAGCGCGGCGAAGGCTCGGCCATCGTCTGTGTGAACTCGCTGCTGGCTTCCCAGCCGGAGCCGCACATGGTCGCGACCTCGGCGGCGCGCGCCGGTCTCAAGAACCTGGTGCGCTCCATGGCCACCGAGTTCGCGCCCAAGGGCGTGCGCGTCAACGGCATCCTGGTCGGCCTCATCGAGTCAGGCCAGTGGCGCCGCCGCTTCGATGCCCGCGAGGACCGCAGCCAGACCTGGGAGCAGTGGAGCGCCGAGCTGGCCTCCAAGAAGTCCATTCCGCTGGGCCGCCTGGGATCACCCGCCGAAGCCGCGCGCGCCATTTTCTATCTCGCCACGCCGTTGTCGTCATACACGACCGGCAGCCATATCGATGTTTCCGGAGGCCTTTCCCGCCATGCCTAACGCAACCCAAATCACCGTCGGCGCCGTCATTGCCGAATTCCTCGAGCACTGCGACGTGAAGGCCGCCTTCGGGGTGATCTCCATCCACAACATGCCCATCCTCGACGCGATGTTTGCACGCGGCAAGGTGCGCTTTGTGATGGCGCGCGGCGAGGCTGGCGCCGGCAATATGGCCGACGCCTGCGCGCGTTCCACCTCCAGCCTGGGCGTGTGCATCACCAGCACCGGCCCGGCTTCGGGCAATATCGCCGGCAGCCTGGTGGAAGCCTATACGGCCGGCACGCCGCTCTTGCATATCACGGGCCAGATCGAGACCCAGTACCTGGACAAGAAGCTGTCGTACATCCACGAGGCGCCGGACCAGCTGACCATGCTGAAGTCCGTCTCCAAGGCCGCTTTCCGCGTGCTGAGCGCCGAGACCTGCTTGTCCACGCTCAAGGCCGCGGTGCAGGCCGCGATGACTGCCCCCACGGGCCCGGTCAGCGTGGAGATTCCCATCGACATCCAGCAGGCGCTGATAGACATGCCCGCCGATCTGTCGCCGCTGCCGGTGGCTGTGCTGGCACCCAGCGAGACCGCGCTCGATGCACTGGCCGACCAGTTGGCCAAGGCCAGGCGCCCGCTGCTGTGGCTGGGCGGCGGCGCCCGCCATGCCGTTGCCGCAGTGCAGCGCCTCAAAGCCATGGGCTTCGGCATCGTCAGCACCGGCCAGGGCCGCGGTATCGTGCCCGAGGACGATCCCGCATCGCTGGGCGCCTACAACATCCAGAAGCCCGTCGAGGCCTTCTACCAGCGCTGCGACGCCATGCTGGCCGTGGGCACGCGCCTGCGCAGCAACGAGACGCTGAAGTACGAACTCAAGCTGCCGCGCCCGCTGCTGCGCATCGATGTGGACGCCGCTCAGCAGGGCCGCTGCTATATGGATGACGGTTTTGTCTGCGGCGACTCGGCCCTGGCCCTGAACGGCCTGGCCGACCGCCTGGAAGCGCGCGGCTACCGGGCCGATCCCGAGCTGCTGGCCGATCTGCGCCAGGTGCACGACGAAGTCGTGGCCACCATGCGCGACGGCCTGGGCCCCTACAGTGCCCTGGTGCAGCAGCTGCAGCAGGCCGTGGGCCGCAACTTCAACTGGGTGCGTGACGTGACCGTCTCCAACAGCACCTGGGGCAACCGCGAGCTGCGCTTCTTCGAGCCCAACGCAGGCGTGCACGCCACGGGCGGCGGCATCGGCATGGGCATGCCCATGGCCATTGGCGCGGCCATCGGCGCGGCCGAAAGCGGCTCGGGCCGCAAGACGCTGGGCCTGGCCGGCGACGGCGGCTTCATCCTGAACCTGGGCGAGCTCGCCACTCTGGTGCAGGAAGAGTGCGACACCATGATCGTGTTGATGAACGACCAGCGCTATGGCGTGATCCAGAACATCCAGGACGCCTCCTACGGCGGCCGCCGCTGCTATGTGGAGCTGCACACGCCCGACTACGCCCAGCTGTGCGCGTCCATCAAGCTGCCCCATGCCCGCGTGAGCCATCTCGACGAGCTGCCTGCGGTGCTGGAAGGCGCCTGGGGCAAGAGGGGGCCTTTCCTGCTCGAGATCGACATGCGCGCCATCGGCAGCTTCAAGACCACGTTCTCGGGCCCGCCTGTGAACAAGCTGGACCAGATCCCGGCCACCACCAAGGCTCAATGAGGAGTTTCACCATGTCCAAGCTAGAACTGCTCCCCATCAATATCGCCGGCGAATGGCGCCTGGGCGGCGGCGACGAATCCGCCACGCTGTACCCCGCGACCGGCGAGGTGGTGGGCCGCCTGCGCGCCCCCAGCCTGGCCGATGTGGAAGAGGCCATCCAGAAGGCCGATCACGCCTTCCGCACCAGCGGCTGGGCGCAGAAAAAGCCGCACGAGCGCGCCGCCGTGCTGCATCGCGTGGCCCAACTGATCCGCGAACGCGCCGAGCCCCTGGCCCAGCTGCAGCGCCTCGATAACGGCAAGCCCATCAGCGAGACGCGCGCCCTGGTGGCTAGCGCCGCCGGCACCTTCCAGTTCTTCGCTGCGGCCTGCGAGACCATGGAAGAGACCATCACGCCGTCGCGTGGCGACTTCATGACCATGAGCGTCTACGAGCCCATGGGCGTGGTTGCGGCCATCACGCCGTGGAATTCGCCCATCGCCAGCGAGGCGCAAAAGCTCGCTCCCGCGCTGGCCGCAGGCAACGCGGTGGTGGTCAAGCCCGCAGAGGCCACGCCGCTGCTGGCGCTGGAGCTGGCGAAGATCTGCGAGGAAGCCGGTGTTCCGAAGGGCATCGTCAGCGTGCTGCCCGGTCGCGGCTCGGTGATCGGCGACGCCATCACCAAGCACCCGCTGGTCAAGCGCGTATCGTTCACCGGCGGCACTTCCACCGGCAAGCACATTGCCCGCATCGCGGCCGACAAGATGATGCCCGTCTCGCTGGAGCTGGGCGGCAAGTCGGCCACCATGGTGCTGGAAGACGCCGATCTCGACCATGCCGTCAACGGTGTGCTCTACGGCATCTTCAGCTCCTCGGGCGAGTCGTGCATCGCCGGCTCGCGCCTGTTCGTGGCGAGGAAGCTCTACGGCGACTTCATGGAACGCCTCACGGCCAAGGCCGCCGCCTTGCGCGTGGGCGATCCGGCAGACGAGCGCACCCAGATGGGCCCGCTGATCACCGCCAAGCACCGCGAATCCATCGAGAGCTATGTGCAGCTGGGCCTGTCCGAAGGCGGCCGGCTGCGCACCGGCGGTCACCGCCCCGAGGGAGCGCTGTACGAGCGCGGCTACTACTATCGCCCGACCATCCTCGAAGGCGTGACCAACAACGACCAGATCTGCCAGCAGGAGATCTTCGGCCCCGTGCTCGTGGCCATGCCCTTCGACGACGAAGAGGCGCTGCTGGAGCAGGCCAACGACAGCGTCTACGCGCTGGCCGCCGGCATCTGGACGCGCGACTACAAGGCCGCGTGGCGCATCGGCCGCGCGGTGCAGGCCGGCACCGTGTGGATCAACACCTACAAGCAGTTCTCCATCTCCACGCCCTTCGGCGGTTGGCGCGACAGCGGCCTGGGCCGCGAGAAGGGGCGGCTGGGAATACAGCAGTACATGGAGCAGAAAAGCATGTACTGGGGTTTGAACGAGAACCCCATCGCTTGGGCGAATTGAAGGAGCACGACATGAGCGTACTGGGCATTGACGAAATCAGCTACGGCGCCGACGACCTCGCGGCCTGCCGCCAGTTCTTCCTCGACTGGGGCCTGAGCCTGGCCGAGGAGCAGGCCGACCGGCTGGTGTTCGAGACACTGAACGGCTGCCGCGTGATCGTGGCCGCCACCAATCACCCCGATCTGCCGCCCGCCATCGAAGCCGGCCCCACGCTGCGCGAAGTGGTCTGGGGAGTGGAAAGCGAAGCCGACCTGGCTTTGTATGCAGATCGCATCCGCGCGCTTCCAGGCTTCGTCCAGGGCAATGGCCGCATCGGCTGCACCGACCCCAACGGCCTGGCCGTGCGCCTGCAGCTCACGAAAAAGCGCGATGTGCAGATGCAAAGTGCCGAGTACAACACCTGGGACCGCAAGGGTCGCATCAACCAGGCCAGCCCGGCCTACGAGCGCGCCCAGCCCATCGAGGTCGGCCATGTGGTGTTCTTCGTCAAGGACGTGCAGGCCTGCGAGCGCTTCTATGTGGAGAACTTCGGCTTTGCGGCCTCGGACCGCTATCCCGAGCGAGGCGCTTTTCTGCGCACCGCGCCCGATGGCGGCCACCACGACATCTTTTTGCTGCAGCGCCCCGACAAGCATGCGGGCCTGAACCATGTGGCCTTCACCGTGCGCGACATCCACGAAGTCTTCGGCGGCGGCATGCATATCTCGCGCTGCGGCTGGGACACCCAGCTTGGCCCGGGCCGCCACCCCGTGTCCTCGGCCTATTTCTGGTACTTCAAGAACCCGGCCGGCGCTCTGGTCGAGTACTACGCCGACGAGGACCAGCTGACAGCCGACTGGCAGCCGCGCGAGTTCGAGCCCGGCCCGACGGTGTTTGCCGAATGGGCCATCGACGGCGGCCTCGACGGCAATACGCGGCGCCAAAAGGGCGTGGGCGCTGCCGACGGCAAGTTCCTGACCGACAAGAAATGAAACACCCTCTGAGTCGCTTCGCGCCTTCCTCCTCTCTCGCTGCGCGGGAGGGGGACAACACCCTCGCTGCGGGGCGGCCCTTGCTCGGTGTCTCTGATGTGAGCGAATTCACCAGATCCTCTGGCTGGCTAGAGGCTTAACCACAACCCCACGGGCTATTTCATGAAAAACATTCGTCGCCAGGTAGTTATCTCTGCTGCATTGCTGGCTGCAGCCCAGATGTCCGGTTCCGCGCTGGCGCAAGCCTATCCGAGCAAGCCCATCACCATCGTCGTGGCCTATCCGGCCGGCGGCGATACCGATGCCATGGCGCGCCTGTATGCAGAGAAGCTGGGCCAGCGACTGGGCCAGCCCGTGGTGGTGGACAACCGGCCAGGTGCCAGCGGCACCATCGGCACCGTGCATGTGGCCAAGGCAGCACCCGACGGCTATACCTTGCTGCTGGCGCCCAATACCTTTGCCATTGCCCAGTTCGTGCTCAAGACCAACGCGGGTTCGAGCTATGACGTGCTTGGTGGCTTCACGCCCATCGTGCAGACCAGCGTGCAGCCCATGTTCGTGGCTGCCAGCCAGGGCTCGGGCATCAAGGACATCAAGACCCTGGCGAGCCAGGGCAAGCGCGACGGCCTGACCTATGCCAGCCCGGGCAGCGGCTCGCCCATGCACATCCTGGGCGAGATGTTCAACAAGGCCGCAGGCACCAAGCTGTCCCACATTCCCTACAAGGGCGTGGCGCCCGCAGTCAACGACCTGATCGGCGGCCATGTGCCCACGACCTTCATGACCTGGGGCCCCATCGCGCCCTACGCAGGCGGCAAGGTCAATGTGCTGGCCGTGGCCGATGCCCAGCGCAGCCCGCTGGCACCGAATGTGCCCACGCTGGCCGAGCAGGGCGTCAAGGATGTGGAAGTGTCGGCCTGGCAAGGCCTGTTCGGCCCCAAGGGCATGAAGCCCGAGACCGTCAAGCTGCTGAACACCCACCTCAATGAAATTCTGAGGATGCCGGACGTGGTTGCCAAGATGGCGGCCTTCGGCGCCCTGCCTGCGGGCGGCGAGCCGGCACGTCTGGAAAAGACCAATGCTGCCGACTACAACCGCTTCGGCAAGCTCATCAAGGACCTGGATATCCGGGCCGACTAAATGACCCCCCCCTGAGTCGCTTCGCGCCTTCCCGTTGCACGGCGCCCCCCAGGGGGGACGAGACCCTCGGTGTGGGGCGGCACTCAGGGCAATGAAGCAGAACCACGATTCAAGACAGTTTTCGAAGGAGAGAACCATGGCCGCTGATCGATATCTCGAGCCGCATCAGGCGCGCGAGCGCGCCTCCACCCTGTTTGAGGACCTGCTGGGCGACTCCATTGAGCGTGCCTTTGGCGAGGGCGTGCAGACGCTGCCCGAGCTGGTGGCCTACATCAACCGCAGCGGCCCCGCCGGCGAGAACGGCGAGCCCTGGACCGAAGACAGCTTTCAGGCGCTGATGGCCCGTCTGGGCTATTGAGACAGAACAGGACAGGAGTACCCCATGAACGTACAAACCATCACCATCGATCCGGTGGACCGTTTGCTCAACACGGGTCTGAAGAACCTCTGGTATGCGGTCTGCCCTTCGGATTTCGTCAAGACCGAGCCCGTCTCGCTGCGCCGCTTCGGCCGCAAGATCGCGCTGTGGCGCGATGCTGCCGGTCAGGTCCATGCGCTGGAAGACCATTGCCCGCACCGCGGCGCACCGCTGTCCCAGGGCGTGATCCTGGGCGACCGCCTGGCCTGCCCCTACCACGGCGTGGAAGTGCGCTGCGACGGCACGGTGACCAAGGTGCCCGGCAGCCCCGGCTGCAAGCTCGAAGGCTCGCGCGCCGCGCTGGCTTTCCATGTGCGCGAGATGCATGGCGCGATCTTTCTCTACAACAGCGACAAGCATGTGGACGAAGCTCCCGATTTCAGCTTGCCCGAGGAACTGAGCTCGCCCGAGTACTCGAACTTCCTGTGCTATGCCGAGTGGCGCAGCGACTACCGCTACGCGCTGGACAACGTCATGGACCCCATGCACGGCACCTTCCTGCACAAGCAGTCGCACTCCATGGCCGAGGGCGACAGCAAGGCCAGCTTCCAGGTGCGTGACACCGATCACGGCTTCGTGTTCGAGAAGGTCGGCCAGCGCGGCGTGAACTTCGACTGGACCGAATATGGCGAAACCGGCGTGCAGTGGATGCGCCTGGAGATTCCCTATCCCAAGACCGGCGGCCCCGGCGGCAACTTTGCCATCGTGGCCTGCGTCACGCCCATCAGCGCCGACCTGTGCGCCGTGTTCTTCTGGCGTGCGCGCAAGGTGCAGGGCTGGATGCGCGACACCTGGCGCTTCCTCTACCGCAACCGCCTCGAGGCACGCCACTGGGCCGTGCTGGAGCAGGACCGCATCATGATGGAGCAGATGGAAGCCGACGCCAACGAGCGCGAGAATCTCTACCAGCATGACATCGGCCTGGTGCGCCTGCGTCGCCACCTGCGTCGTCAGGCCCAGGAACAGATCGACGAAGGCATCGCATCATGAGCAACAGCTTGCAGGCATTTGTGCACACGCTGCGCTTCGAGGCCCAGGACACCATCAGCGTGGAGCTGCGCCCGGTCGATGGCGGCGAGTTCCCGGCCTTTACGGCCGGCTCGCACATCGATCTGCACCTGCCCAACGGGCTGGTGCGCAGCTATTCCCTGTCCAACGACAGCAGCGAGCGCCACCGCTACGTGGTCGGCGTGCTGCGCGACCGCGCCAGCCGCGGTGGCTCGCGCTGCGTGCACGAGTCGCTGCGCGTGGGCATGCCCATCACCATCTCCGAGCCGCGCAACCACTTCGCACTCGACGAGACAGCGACGCATTCGGTGCTGGTGGCCGGCGGCATAGGCATCACGCCCATGCTGTGCATGGCACGCCGGCTCAAGGCCCAGGGACATTCGTTCGAGATGCTGTACTTTGCGCGCGAGCGCAAGAGCGCGGCCTTCCTCGATGAGCTCACGGCATTGGGCATGCCGCTGCACCTGCACTTCGATGCCGAGGCGGGCGGGCCGCCCGACCTGAAGGCATTGCTGGCGCAGCGCGCACCCGATGCGGGCCTGCACCACTACTCCTGCGGCCCGACGCCCATGCTCGACGCTTTCGAGAAGTTCTGCGCCGAGCTCGGCCATGCCAACGCCCACATTGAGCGTTTCACGCCGGTGGAAGTCAAGGCCGCGTCCGATGCGCGCAGCAACTACACGGTGGAGCTCAAGCGCAGCGGCCGCTTCATCGAGATCACGCCCGACAAGTCCCTGCTGGACACGCTGCTGGACGCCGGTGTCGATGTGGACCACAGCTGCTGCGAAGGGGTCTGCGGCTCCTGCGAGACCCGCGTGCTGGAAGGTGTGCCCGACCACCGCGACTCGGTGCTCAGCCCCAAGGAGCGCGCCGCCAACAAGGTCATGATGGTCTGCGTCTCCGGCTGCAAGAGCGAGCGTTTAGTTCTGGATATATGACGCTCCGGGGTACGTGTCGTACCGGTGCTTCCCTGCTCGCTGCGCGAGTGAGGTGGCACCTTCGGTGCGACGCGACCGGCCCGGGCCCTTGCTCGGTATCCCTTGGCCGCGCCATGTTGAATTGACCAGCGCAGCACCGGACCAGCCACTGAATAAAAGCCACCGTCCCAAACCACCTCTTAGAGGAGACAAAACCATGAAGTCCATCCATACGCCGGCCCTCGGCGTGGCGCTAGCCTGTCTGGCGTCTTTGCCCGGTGCCGCTTCGGCACAGTCCAAGGTCGAGCTTTTCGGCGTCGTCGACGTCGGCGTTGCCCATCTGGGCGGCTCGGGAGCCTCCAAGACCGGTCTTTCCACAGGCGGTGCCAACATCAGCCGCCTGGGCTTTCGAGGCACAGAGGACCTGGGCGGCGGCCTTAAGGCGGGATTCTGGCTCGAGGCCGGCCTGGATGTGGACAGCGGCGCTGGCAAGGCCACGGGCGGCGGTCTGAGCTTCAACCGCCGCTCCACAGTCAGCCTGATGGGCAACTGGGGCGAGGTGCGCCTGGGGCGCGATGACTCGGCCACTTTTCTGAACACGCTGATCTTCGATCCCTTCCTGACCAACGGCGTCGGCGGCACGGGTGCCTTCACCATGCTGGGCATTCCGGGCATCCCTTCGACTGGCGGTGCGCCCATACAGATCAGCAATGCGGTGAGCTATTTCCTGCCCCAGAACCTGGGCGGCTTCTACGGCCAGGCACAGCTGGCATTCGGTGAGCAGCCCAGCGGTGCTCCCAACAAGCGCGAGGGCGACTACCGTGGCCTGCGCCTGGGTTACCGCCAGGGCGCTTTCAATGGTGCGCTGGCCACGGGCCGGCTCTACGGCAATACCAGCGACACCAATCTGACGGCGAACAACGTAGGCCTGTCCTACGACTTCGGCGTGGCCAAGCCCATGCTGCTTTGGGCCTCGGAAAAACGCGGCCCCACCAAGATCACGGCCGTGCAGCTGGGCGTGACGGCTCCCGTGGGCAATGGCGAGGCCCGTGCCTCCTTTGGCCACTACAACCTGTCCGGTAGCAATGCGGACTGGAACAAGATCAGCGTGGGCTATGGCTACAACCTCTCCAAGCGCACCCAGGTCTACGGCACTTATGCCTTCCTGAAGAACAAGGGCTCGGCGGCGAAGTCCATCGGCGTGCAGGGGCTGAGCGCTCCCGGTACCACGCCGGGCGGCAACTCCAATGGCCTGGAACTGGGCATCCGCCACTTCTTCTGATCCTGCCCCGCAGGGCCGGCCAAGGCCGGCCCCGGGGGTTTCGGCGGCAGCACGGCTGCCGAACCGCGCGCCCGCCAGGACGTGCGCCCTGGCGGGGCCGGCGAGTGCCGGTCCCGGCTTTTCTCTCTTCCAACGCTAGCCGGACCCATATCATGAAAGACTCACGCTCGTTGCGCTGGTGGGGCGTGGTCACGCTGTTCGTGATCGTCGCCATTTCCTACGTGGACCGGATCAATATCTCGGTCCTCATCACCGATCACGACTTTCTGTCGCACATCGGTCTCACATCCGACGATCGAACGCGTCAGGGCCTGCTGGCCACGGCCTTCATGGTCGGCTACGGTGTTTCGTCCTTTGTGCTCACGCCGTTCTGCGCGGCGCTGTTCGGCGTGCGCCGCAGCCTGTTCGCGGGGCTGCTGCTGTGGGGCGTGGTGACCTTTCTGTCGCCGGCCATGAACAGCTACGGGCTGCTGTTGGCCTCGCGCATTCTGCTGGGCGTGTCCGAGGGGCCGCTGTTCTCCCTGGCCGGCAGCTACATCAAGGCGCATTTCGAGAGCCGCGAGAACGGCAAACCCAACTCCCTGGTCAATATGGGCACCGGACTGGGCCTGGCGGTAGGCTATCCCTTTGTCGGCTACCTGGTCGTGGGCCACAACTGGGAGACCTCGTTCCATGTGCTGGGCCTGATCAACGTGCTGCTGGGCGTTCCCCTGGTCTGGGCCTTTGTGCGCATGCCCAAGGTGGAGACCGGCATGCCCAAGCCCCAGTCGATGGGCGAGGCCGTGGGCCAGGTCGGCCAGATCGTGCGCGGCGCCATGCACACGCGCTATCTGTGGCTGATCACCATTCTCACGGCGGCCTTTCTGTCCTATCTCTGGGGCAGCAGCAACTGGCTGCCCGCCTATCTCAAGGAATCGCGCGGCTTTTCCATGCGCGAGATGGGCTGGCTGGCTTCGCTGCCGCAATATGCGAGCGTGGCTGCGGTCTTCGTGGGCGGCATGATCATCGACCGCATCGCGCGCCGCCAGGTGCCGCTGATCTTTGTCTTCGGCAGCTTGGGCGTGGCGATTGCAGTGTGGCTGGCCATCCATATGGAAGACCGCTATGCGGCGGCCTATTGCCTGATTGCCGCCAACTTCTGCTGGGGACTGATGAGCCCGGCCATTCCCAGTACCGTGCAGCACTGCGCGCGGCCCGAGCATGTGGCCAGCGCCTATGGCGTGGTCAACGGCGCGGGCAGTCTGGTCGCGGGCTTCATGCCGGCCATCATGGGTGCGGTGATAGGCGCGCTGTCGGCACGCGGCGGCGTGAGTGCGGGATTCTTTGCGGGCTTCGCGGCGCTGATAGGCACGCAGGTGATCGTGATGCTGTGCGGCATCGTGCTCTGGGTGCGCGAGCGCGGTGAGGGTAGTGCAGCATAAGCTACCCTCAGACTGTTCAGTAGAAGCAGTCTCAGACCATCCTGACTTATGCATCTGTGATGCTGCTCAGACGATAGCTTCTGCAGTGCCGTGACCTTGTCTCTGCGACCTGTGGATTTTCAGTCCTGGGCCTGCGCTTGACTTCATCCCCGCTTGCATGGGGGCTGAGGTGGACCGCGTCAATGCACTTGGTACTTGGTGCTGGCAGACTGGAGCTGCGGTAATGAGCGATGGCGAACATCGCATTCAGCGCGTCCGCGACTATGTGGAACAAACGCGCGAACTCATCGAACTGGGATGCAAGAGGCAGTCCCGTCGCCATGCGACCGGGACCAGCGCAAAGCTGCCTCCATGAGCGGTTTGTGTGCCATACAACGATCACCTGTGCATCCTGACCCCGGCGCAGCGCCAGCGTGGCCCGGCGCCGGGTTTGACCGCAGCGCCGGGCAGTAACTGAAGGCGGTGCTTCTGCCGCGGTGGGGTCATGGTCGCAAGCGGACCGCTGCCTGGATGCAACGGAAGGGCGGTGACGATCTCGGCGAGGTATCCAGGAGAACCCTATTGCACAACGCCTAAGAACTACTTAGTCTTCGTCTCTGAATATTTCAAATATATTTACAGTCTATTTAAAGACGAAGTATTTCACCGCTCATCTGGATTCCGTGCGCTGATGCAGCGAGCGTTATCCCAACAAACGGTTTCGTGCAACGGACTTGCGCGGAACTGAAGGCGGTGTTCTTAGGTGGTTTTTTACAAGGGTAGTTTTATGGAAACGAACATCTTTACCGGCACCATTCCTGCACTCATGACTCCATGCACCGCACAAGGCACGCCAGATTACGACGCGCTGGTCGCCATGGGCAAAGAGCTCATGGCCGCAGGCATGAGCGCTGTTGTGTACTGTGGATCCATGGGGGATTGGCCTCTTCTCACGGCAGAGCAACGCCAAGAGGGCGTGGCCAGGCTGGTGGCCGCAGGTATCCCGACTATTGTGGGGACCGGCGCGGTGAACTCGAAGGAAGCCGTGGCTCATGCCGCCCACGCTGCGAAAGTGGGGGCACAGGGGTTGATGGTGATTCCTCGGGTGTTGTCGCGCGGCACTTCCCTGGCTGCGCAGAAAGCCCACTTCACTGCTATTTTGGAAGCCGCCCCGAAGCTGCCGGCCGTGATCTACAACAGCCCACACTATGGCTTTGCAACTCGCGCCGACATGTTCTTCGAGCTGCGCGCCAAGTACTCCAACCTGATCGGCTTCAAGGAGTTCGGCGGTGCAGAAGGCCTGCGCTATGCCGCTGAGCACATCACCTCGAAGGACAACGACGTCACATTGATGGCGGGTGTCGACACCCAGGTGTTTTACGGTTTTGTGAATTGCGGTGCTACGGGTTGCATTACGGGCATTGGCAATGCACTACCCAAGGAAGTTCTGCTCCTGGTTGAGCTGAGCAAAAAAGCAGCTCAGGGGGATGTCGTTGCTCGGCGTCAAGCTCAGGAGTTGGATGCTGCACTGGCCGTGCTGTCGTCCTTTGACGAAGGCACGGATCTGGTTCTGTACTACAAGCACCTGCTGGTCCTCAACGGCAAGAAGGAGTACACGCTGCACTTCAATGCAAGCGATGTATTGACCGACTCGCAACGCCGGTATGCCGAATCCCAGTATCAACTCTTTCGTAACTGGTATGCCGCCTGGTCCAAGGGTCTGAGTCATTGATCCAGCGTGAGTCAGCTCCCCGTGGGGAGCTTTTTTTGGGGCATCGATCCAGATCGGAAGCTTGCATCTTCCAGAAACCAGGGTTAGCAGTTTCGCCGGGTTTCCAGGCAAACACCTATTGGATCAATTGAAAAAACTTCTAATATATTTAATATATTTTTGAGATGTATTCAATCTTCTGCGCCTCATTTCGTCAAATCTAAAGAACCTATATGGACGATACAACCCGACCCGCTACCGCCATCAAGCAGCCGCCATGGATTGTGCGCTGGGTGCTGGATGCCTCTGATGCGCTGCTGCGCATGGAACGGTGGTTGCTCACCTTCGCGATGTGTTTTCTGACCGCACTCATTTTGCTCAATGTGGTGACACGCTACAGTGGCATGCCGCTGTACTGGGTGGATGAAGCGGCGGTGTACACCGTGGTCTGGCTCACCTTCATCGGTGCTTCGGTCATGACGCGCCTGCGACTGGATTTTGCAGTGACGATGCTCACCGATAAGCTGAGTCCTCGCAACGCGCGGCGTGCCAAGGTGATTGCCACGGTCGGAGTGCTGTTTTTTTCTTTGGCGCTCTTTGCGATGTGCTGGCGTTGGATGGATCCCATTGGTATTGCCAGCAAGGGGTTTGATGCCAAGGAATACGCGGCGGAGTCGTTTAACTTTCTCTATACCGAACAGACCCAGACGCTGGAGTGGCCGGTCTGGGTGCTGCAACTGATCATGCCGATCTTCGCAGTCTGTATGAGCCTGCATGCACTTGCCAATCTGTTGGAAGACATGAGCCTCGCACCCAAGCGCCAGCACCCTGGCTTTGCGGCAACCAACCCAGACGCGGTGAACTGACATGCTGACCTCCATTTTCTTCATCGCAATCATGATGGTGGGTGTTCCCATCGGCCTCTGTCTTTGCCTTTCGGGGATTTTTTATATCTACAACACCGAGAACACGGTGTTGCTGCAGTCCTTCCCTTCCCAGATGTTCGGGGGGGTGGACAGCTATGGCCTGATTGCCATACCGCTCTTTATCTTGATCGGTGAGGTCATGAACAGCGGCGGCATTACACGCCGACTGGTGGACTTGTCGATGGCGTTCGTGGGCTCCATCAAGGGCGGGCTTGCCTATGTGAATATCCTGGCCAACATGCTGGTGTCATCCATCATTGGCTCCGCAACGGCGCAGGTGGCCATCATGTCGCAGGTGATGGTGCCGGAGATGGAGAAGCAAGGCTATGACAAGACCTTTGCTGCAGGCCTGACCGTGTATGGCGGCATGCTGGGTCCGATCATTCCGCCGTCGGTGATGTTTGTGGTCTACAGCGTGCTGGCCCAGGTCGCGGTGGGCGATATGCTGATCGCAGGCATATTGCCAGGTGTTCTGTTGACGGTGCTGTTCTTTGCAGTCATTGCCTGTATGGGCGTGATCTACAACTATCCACGAAGCCCCAAGCGAACCTTGCTCGAACGGGCCAAGACCGTGCTGGTTTCCAGCCCGACACTGTTGATTCCGCTGGTCATTGTGGGTTCCATCCTCACCGGCTTCGCCAACCCCACGGAGGCTGCCGCTGTGGGTGCGATCAGCGCAGTGTTGGTCGGTCGCTATGTGACCCGTGAATTCAAATACTCAGACCTGGGCGCGATCATGCTGCGTTCGGGCATCTACTCGGCCATTGTGCTGTTTCTGGTTGCAGCAGCGGCAGTGTTCTCGTGGTTGTTGATATACGGCAAGGTGCCTCAGATGGTCGCTGCCTGGGTGCAGACCGTGGCGCATGACCCGATTACCTTCCTGCTGCTGGTCAACGTGATTTTGCTGGTCATTGGCACGGTGATCGACGGGATTCCCGGCTTGATCATGACCGCGCCGATTCTTCTGCCCATCGCCACCGAGATCTACCACATCGATCCCCGCCACTTTGGAGTGGTGATCGTCATCAACCTGGTGCTGGGATTGATGACGCCGCCGGTGGGGCTGAGCTTCTTCGTGGCTGCAGCGGTCACTGGTGCCAAGCCGGGTCCCATGTTCATCGTCACGTTGCCATTCTTCATCATCAGTTGCGTGGCACTTGTCATGCTCTCGCTGTTCCCCAGCTTGTCGTTGGGCTTGCTGAACTGATCCGATTCTTCGCCCTGCTTCGCCTTTCCCTCTACGGAGTTTTTCATGACACTCAATCGACGCCACTTTCTTCAGACCACGGCTGTTGCCGCTGCTCCACTGGCCTTTGTGACGCCTTCGCGTGCGGCTGCGGCCAAGGAACTGCGCTTAGGCGTCATCACGCCTGCTGGGCATTCGTGGAATCGCGCGGCGGTGCAGTTTGGAGAAGCTTTGGCGAAAGAAACCAATGGCAGGCTCAAGGTGACCGTCTTTCATTCGGGTCAATTGGGTAATGAGTCGGCCATGATGCAGCAGCTGCAATCGGGTGCGCTGGACATGGGGTGGATTCAGGCGGCAGAGCTGGGAACGCGTGTTCCGAGCGTAGCCTCGATCAATGCGCCATATCTTGTCCGATCCACTGCTGCTGTAGCGAAGCTGGTCAAGACGCCTGCAGCCTTGAAATTGCTGGATGTGCTGCCGCGCGAAACCGGCTGCATCGGTTTGGGCTGGGGCATCACCGGCATGCGTGTGGTGTTCTCGAACAAGGAGATCAAGACGCCCAATGACCTCAAGGGTATGAAGCTGCGTATTAATCCGACGCCGGTTTACCGTGACTTCTACCAGTATTTCGGCGCAGCGCCGACTCCGATTCCCACACCTGCGGTGTTCGATGCCATGACCAATGGGCAAGTGGATGGACTCGAGGCGGATATAGAGCTCTCTTGGAGCCAGCGCTTTGACAAGGTGTCGAAACTGATGATGCCCATGAACGCGCTGTTCATGCCTGTGGCACCACTGTTCTCGGGTCGTATCTGGGCTACGCTGGATGGGAAGGACCGTGACCTGATTCGCCAATTGACCAGCCAAGCCTTGGACGGCCAGATCAACGATATCGTGACGACAGAGGTTGGCCTGCTGGAGAAACTCAAGAAGGAGTCGATTGTCATTCGCGATATCAATGCCTTTGACAATAAGCCTGCGATTGATGCCTTCGACAAGATCTGGCTGCCCAAAGCGCCTCAGATTGCAGAACTGCGCGCGGTGGGAGCCAAGCTCTGATTGATGATCGGGGGGCGCCGATTGGGAGGCGCCATGAATATGCACAGCAGGCCGCTTCCCCTGGGAGCGGCCTGCTGTTTAGCTTTCGATAATGCGTCTGGCAAAAGCTTCCAGATAGTCCATCAGGCGGTTGGCGCCGGTAATGGCGGCCGCTTCATCCCCGGTAGAGATACCCTGAGCCAGCTCCAGATGAGCAAGTGCGCCTTCAAGGATATCGCCTTCATGCTGGTAGGCATACCAAAAACGTCTGCACTGCACGATCAGAGGCGTGACGCTTTTGACTGCTGAACGGTTGCGGCTGGCAGTATGGATGATGGCATCGAGCGCATGATCCTCATGCATGTACTCTTCCAGGTTGCCGCGCTTGGCTGCAGCGACCATCTGCTTGGCACATTGGAGGATATCTTTGCGCTGCTGTACCGAGGCTCGCCGGGCAGCGCAAGCCGCCAACAGATTCTCCAGAACCCTGCGTGTCTGGATGACGTCCAGGTGCTCTGCCAGATCGATGTTGGAAACCAGTAGTCCGCGGCGCGGCTGCTGGACGATCAAGTCGATGGAGATCATGCGCAGCAATGCCTCGCGCACAGGCGTCCGGCCCATGCCCGTGCGCTCTGCCAACTCCGCCTCCACGATGGGACTTCCAGGCTCAAGTTGCATGGTCGACAGCATGGTTTCAATGGCGTCGTAGGCAAGGTCTGCAGCACGGCGCTTCACCGTAGGCAAAGTCTTGGTTTTTGTTGCAGCGGCTTTTACACGTGCAGCTGGAGATTTCTTGGAAGTTGGCATCAAAAAAGCGTGCTGGCGCCATCGTGTCGCAAGAGCAGAGATGGCGGGGTTTTGATTATATTGATCCGATATTTAGAATACATCATGGGCTTGGCGCTTGGTGCAGCCTGTGACAAAACTCTTTATCTGGATCTTTCTCCTCAGCAGAGGCATGCGAGCATGTTCTCATGAGCCTAGTTCAACAACTGCTGGATGTCACGCAGCAAGGGCTCGGGGATCTGCACATATCCATTGGCTAGACTGCGGCTTCTTGCGATAAAGCGGCGTTGGGAAGGCAGGCGCGCCCCTTGGCCGGTAATACTCTCGAACAGCTTTTCAGCACGTTGACGCTCTTCGATGAAATTGCCTGGGCTGAAAAATTGGGGATCAAATGCGATAACGATTTCCCCATGACAAGGGGTTGCACCGGCACCGTCGTCGATGCGCAGTGATTCAGCACTGGTCATGTCGCCAATCAATGGCCCGGCCAGCAGCTCGATCATGGTCGACAGGGCAGAGCCTTTGTAGCCGCCAAAAGTCAGCATGGCGCCTTGTTGGAGTACGGTTGTGGCATCGGTACTTGGTAAGCCTTCGGCGTCGACCCCCCAGCCTTCGGGCAGTGCGCGACCGCTTCTTTGGTAGAGCTCAATTTCACCGCGGGCCACTGCGCTGGTCGCAAAGTCAAAAATGTAGGGGTGAGAACCGACCCTGGGCCAACCAAAGGCGATCGGGTTGGTTCCGAAAACAGGTCGGCTTCCGCCCGCAGGGGCCACCCAGGAATGGCTGGGGGTCATGGCTAAGGCCGCAACGCCATGCTCGACCAAGGCTTCGATTTCGGGCCACAGGGCTGAGAAGTGATAGCAGTTGTTGATGGCCAAGGCTGCGATCCCGGTTGTCCGGACCTTCTCGAGCAGTACTTTGCTGCCCACCTCGAAAGCGAGTTGTGAAAAGCCGCGCTGTGCATCGACGGTGACGACGCCAGGTCCGCGGTCGCTGATGATGGGTATGGCATCGCGCACGACAGCGCCATGCTGGAGCGTGCGAGCGCACGATAGAACCCGGTACATGCCATGCGAATGGCACTCGTCGCGCTCTCCCGCTGTGATCACGCGCGCAATGGCCTGCGCATGTTCAGCAGACAGGCCGAGGTGGGTAAATACGCGATAGGCCAGGTTGTGCACCTCATCCAGCGTTAGCGCAGTGTGGCCTGGTTTCGATGCGGTTGTTTGAGCACTTTGGCCAGGGTGGTTCAGGTCGATGTTTGGCATGAGTTCCATGGCGTGCTCCTGTGCTTGGTTATGGACTGCTTGTTGACGTGCCCTGGTTGCGCGGAATGGCAAAGAAGCCTGTCAAGATTGATGGAAAATTTCATAAGGATAATTTAAATATATTATCAAGATACTTTATGATTTTCAAAGGCGCTCATATTCCTGACGAGATCGTGCGTTATCCAGGCGTTGCTTGCACTTCCTGGTCGGCTGGAGCTCTGCCATTCCGATCCATAAACACATTAGGAGACAAAGATGCAAATTACTGGCGAAATGCTTATCGGCGCGAGTTCGGTGCGCGGCACAGAAGGACAGCAGCAAGCGTTCGATCCCTGCATGGATCAATTCATCGCAACGCCCACGTTCGGTATGGGAGGGCAGGCCGAAGTGGACAGGGCTGCCCAGTTGGCAGCGCAGGCATTTGATCCCTACCGTCAGCTGTCGCTTGCCAAGCGTGCAGAATTTCTGGAGCTGATTGCCGACAACATCATGGCTTTGGGCGATGCCCTGATCGAGCGCGCCATGGCCGAAAGCGGCCTGCCGCTGGTGCGCCTGCAAGGCGAGCGTGGGCGCACGGTTGGACAGTTGCGGCTGTTTGCCAAGGTGGTGCGCGATGGCCGTTTTATGAGCCCCGCCATCGACCACGCACAGCCCGAGCGCATGCCGCTGCCACGTGCCGACCTGCGTCTGGCCAAGATGGCACTGGGCCCGGTGGCGGTGTTCGGTGCGAGCAATTTTCCGCTGGCGTTCTCGGTGGCAGGGGGCGATACGGCGTCGGCCTTGGCTGCCGGTGCCCCTGTGGTCGTCAAGGCCCACAGCGCCCATCTAGGCACTTCCGAAATGGTGGGTCGAGCGATTCAGAAAGCGGTCAGAGATTTGGGGTTGCCCGAAGGGGTGTTTTCCCTGCTGATGGGCGCCGGGCGCAAGCTGGGTGAAGCATTGGTAGCACATCCTGCCATCAAGGCCGTTGGCTTTACCGGATCTCGCCAGGGAGGGCTTGCGTTGATGCGCATCGCCAACGCACGCCCGGAACCCATTCCCGTCTACGCGGAGATGAGCAGCATCAACCCGGTGTTTCTGATGCCGGCTGCCCTGGCCGCGCGTGCAGAGTCGATAGGGCGCGGTTTTGCCGATTCGCTGACGATGGGGGCGGGGCAGTTCTGCACCAATCCTGGGATGGTGGTGGTCATTGGTGACCGCAATGTGCAGCGCTTCATCGATGCCGCAAGCCAGGCGCTTGCCACCAAGCCGGCCCAGACCATGCTGACGCCGGGCATTCACCAGGCCTTTGATACCGGCGTTGCCAAGGTTGATGGCGTGGAAGGTGTGGAGAAAGTTGCACAAGGGCAGCCTGCGGATGGGTTGCACAATGCTGCGCAGGCCGCGCTGTATGTGACGGATGTGCAGCGCCTGTTGTCATCGCCTGTGCTGCAGGAGGAGATGTTTGGCCCGGCCTCTATTGTCATTCGGGCCAAGAATTTCGATGAGGTTCTTGAACTGGCTGAGCAACTGGAGGGCCAACTGACAGTGACGCTGCAGATCGATCCCGCAGACTATGCCGACGCGCAGCGCCTCATCCCCGTGCTGGAGCGCAAGGCGGGACGCATCTTGGCCAATGGTTTTCCGACCGGAGTCGAGGTATGCCACGCCATGGTGCATGGAGGTCCTTTCCCATCCACGTCCAACGCTATGTTCACTTCTGTGGGCGCCAGCGCCATTGACCGCTTTCTGCGCCCGGTGTGCTATCAGGATTTGCCGGATGTGCTGCTCCCAGCGGCTGTACAGCAAGCGAACCCGCAGGGACTTGCCCGAGTGATCAATGGCGATTTAGTGGCGCGTTGACTGGTGGCAAGCGCGCTCTTCGGCTCCAAGGAGAGGGCGCTTGCCTGTGTCGATGTGTGAGCGACCAGCTGTGCCGGGAATGTGTTATTTCAACCAGCCGCGTTTGCGGAAGTACAGCATGGGGCCGACGGCGCTCAGAATCATCAGGGCGACCACGTAGCCGTAGCCGAATTCCCACTCCAGCTCGGGCATGAACTTGAAGTTCATGCCGTAGACGCTGGCAATCAGCGTGGGCGGCAGCAGAGCCACGCTGGCCACCGAGAAGATCTTGATGATCTTGTTCTGATTGATGTTGATGAAGCCGACCGTGGCGTCCATCAGGAAGTTGATCTTGTCGAACAGAAAGGCCGTGTGACTGTCCAGCGACTCGATGTCGCGCAGAATCTGGCGAGCCTCCTCAAACTGCTCGGCGTTGAGCATCTTGGAGCGCATCAGAAAGCTCACGGCGCGGCGCGTGTCCATGACGTTGCGGCGGATGCGGCCGTTCAAGTCTTCCTGGCGGGCAATGGCACCCAGCACTTCCTTGGCCATCTCGTCGGTCACATCGCCGGACAGCACCATCTTGCTGGCTTTTTCCAGGTCGTCGTAAATGCGCTCCAGCGTGTCGGCAGAGTACTCGGCATCGGCGTCAAACAGCTTGAGCAGAACGTCCTTGGCATCGTCGATCAAGCCGGGCGCACGGCGCGCTCGCATGCGCAGCAGGCGAAAGACAGGCACATCCTCGTCGTGGATGGAGAACAGCACGCCATGGCTGCGCAGCGCTGCGTTGTGCTGGTTGACGATGAAGGCCACGCGCACCGAGCGGGGGTCTTCGTCGTCGTCGATCAGAAAGTCGCTGCGGATATGCAGCTCGCCATTGTCTTCTTCGTAAAAACGCGCCGATTCCTCGATGTCGTCGTCCATCGCATCCTCAGGGATGGACAGCTCGTAGTGCTGCTTGATCCAGCGCTTTTCTTCGAGGGTTGGCGATTCCAGATCGACCCAGACGGGGCGAAAGCGTTCAAGGTCTGCCAGGGACTCGATCTCTTCCTGAACGAGTCGACCATTGGCTAGCGTAAAGATGTTGAGCATCAGCTCACTCCCGGTTGTTCTTGAGGTTCTGCAGGGATCAGGGCGCTTTCAACCCCCACAGTCTTCACCGGGAGCTGAAAGCTACCAACTAGGGTAGGTTTCCACGGATGTCTTTCAGTAATTCGAAGCCAGTGATTATGCTACGTTGCACTGCAGCATGTCGCGTGCGTCATAGTTGGGCAAGTGGGTAAGCGGGGCTTGTCGCCCGCCTGTCACAGCCCCTTGGTAAACGCGTCGGCCTGCACCAGATCGGCCCAGGCTCCGGCCTTGGCCTGCGGCGCACGCAGCAGATAGTTGGGGTCGTAGGTCACCACCGTGGGCACGCCCGCAATGTGGTGCGGCTCGGCCCGCAGCCGGCCCAGCGCGTCATGGCGGCCCAGCACGGCGCGTGCACTGGCCAGGCCCAGAACCAGCACGCAGTCCGGGCGCAGCTCGCGCAGCAAAGTCTCCAGGGCGGGTTGCAGTGCCTGGGCATGGCTGAGATCGGCATCGGGTGGCGCGCGGTGCAGGGCGGCGCTGAAGACGCGCGGTTTTTCCTGCAGACCGAGGGCACGCAGCATATTGTCCAGCAGCTTGGCGGCATCGCCCTGCAGCGCCGTCTGGGCGCTGTCGGCCGCAGGCCTTTGCGCCGGGCTCAGCAGGGGCGGGTTGGCGGCAGGCTCCAGCAGGATCAACCAGCCGCCTTGCTCGGCGCTGTGCACATGCTGAGGCGCATGGGGGTAGACCAGCTGGGCGGGACTGATGGTCCAGCCGAGGCCAGGCTCGCCTGCCGGGCCTGCGGCGGGTTGCTGCACAAACTGACGAGGCTCGTGCGCCCAGTGCCCGGACAGATTCTGGGGTGGTGGGCTGGCGGGCCTGGCGGTCTGGGCGGGCGGCTGGGCCGGTGTTGGCGCTGCCTCGGCCGCAGGTGCAGCGGCCTGAGCCACGGGCGGGCTTACGGGGGCGGGCGGCGCCATGCGCACCACCGGCGCTGTGACGGGCAGGGGCTCCGCGACCGGCAATGGTGCGGCTGCGACTGCAGTGACTGCAGCCACTGCTGCGGGCTCCACGGGGTCGGGCAACCAGACGGTGATGCCCATGGCTTCCAGCATGGCCCGCTGGCGGGCGTCCAGATTCAGGGCCATAGTTTCAGACTCATGAGCACCGCATGTTCGCGCGGGCCGTTGGGGTTGGGGTAGTAGTTCTTGCGCAGCCCGACTTCGGCAAAGCCATGCCTGAGATAGACCTCGCGGGCGCGGGCATTGCTTTCGCGCACTTCCAGCCAGATCCATTGGGCGTTCTGCTGCCGCGACCACAAAGCCAGCGCATCGAGCAGCACGCGTGCCCAGCCCTGGCGCTGGCAGGCGGGGTTGACGGTGATATTGAGCAGATGCACCTCGTCCAGCGCCTGCATGGCGACAAAGTAGCCCAGCAACTGGTGACTGGCATCGACCAGCAGCTGTATCTGGTAGCCGGCCACCATGGCATCCTGGAAGTTGCCGCGCGTCCAGGGGTGGACATAGGCTTGCTCCTCGATTGGAAGCAGGGTGTCAAGCCAGAGCGCGGACAGCGGCTCGAAATGCACCAGAGATGCCGCATCCTGGGTGCTGGCGTCGGCGGCGAGTGTGGAGCTGCTGGGCAAGGTCATTGGGCGCTTATCGGGAGGCGATGCCGGTTGCATCGGGTGTGAGGGCTGCGGCGGCCTTTTCGGCTTCGCGCTCGGCCGTGGTTTTTGCCACTTTATCTCGGATATAGCGCGGCAGCGCCTCTTCGGCAGGCATCGCGCAGCCTTTTGCCAACAGTGCCGGTGCCAGGCGCAGCATGGCCGTGGCCGTGGGCATGGCGTGCACATGGCGGGCAGCGGGCGCCAGCAGCTCGGGGTAGACGGGCTGGGCATTGCCCGCCACGGTCCTGCCGGTTGCCGTCTGCAGAGCCTCGGGGGCGCACAGGCCGAAGTCCTCGGGCTCGATCCACTGGCCGTCCACATAGCAAAAGGCTGCGTGATAGACCTCGTGCATGCGCGCGTCGAGCACGGCCTCTACCTCGGTGCAGCCATGCAGATGACGGGCCTCTTCGGCCACAGTGAGCAGAGAGTCCACGGGCAGCACGGGAACCTTGGCGGCAAACGCCAGGCCCTGGGTGATGGCGCATGCCGTGCGCAGGCCCGTGAAGGAGCCGGGGCCGCGGCCGAAGGCAATGGCGTCCAGCTGCGTGAAACTCAGCCCCGCATCCTTCATGAGCTGGCGGATGGCCGGCAGCAACTGGGCCGACGACTGCTGCGCGCCCGGCCCGCTGTGCTGCCAGATGGCATCGCCACGCTGGACGGCAACAAACAAGGTATCGGTACTGGTGTCGATGGCGAGAAGATTCATGTTCGGCGGGGCGTCAGCCGCAGGCGGGCTGGAGCGCAATACGGAATGCACTGGGCTGCAACGGACGGCAGCGTAGCCCTGCATTATCGGACGCCCGCCGCCAGCTTGCCGCGGGCGCCGCCAATGCCCGGCATGGGCGCAGCCCGGCGTAGACTCTGGCCCCATGCTGCAGACCCCCTTCTTTCTTCGCAAGACCCTGAGCGCACTGGGCGCATCGTTGCTGGCGCTGCTGGCCCAGCCCGCGCTGGCGCAGTCCCTGCCTGCCGACACCCGCATTCCCGCCGCCGTGGACGCGGCGCTGCAACGCGCCAAGATTCCGCGCGATGCCGTATCGCTGCTGGTGATGAATGTGGATGGAAAATCGCCACCGAACCTGGCCTGGCGCACGCACCAGGCCATGAATCCGGCCTCGGTCATGAAGCTGGTCACCACCTATGCGGCGCTAGACCAGTTGGGCCCGGCCTACGTCTGGCGCACGCCCGTCTATCTGGGCGGCCCGGTGGCCGACGGCGCCTTGCGCGGCAATCTCTACATCCAGGGTCAGGGCGACCCCAAGCTGGTGTTGGAGCGCCTGTGGCTGATGCTGCGCCGCCTGCAAGGCATGGGCATCAAGGTCATCGTGGGCGATATCGTGCTGGACCGCAGCGCCTTTCAGCTGCCCACGCATGATGCGGCGGTCTTCGACAACGAGCCCTGGCGGCCCTACAACGCCTCGCCCGATGCGCTGCTGATCAACTACAAGGCCGTGGCGCTGAATATTGCTCCTGATACAGGAGCGGGTGTCGCTCGTATTCAATACGATCCACCAATGTTTGGCATGGAAAACCAGCAAACGGTTGCGCTGGCTGCTCCTACTTCTGATTGCGGCGACTGGCGCAGCAAAATGCAGCTGGACATGAACAATCCGCAGCGCATCGCCTTCAACGGCAGCTATCCGGCAAGCTGCGGCGACAAGAGCTGGTCCATCGCACCGGCGCAGCCCGAGCGCTTTGCGGCCAAGGCCATAGAAGGCATGTGGCGCGAGCTGGGCGGCAAGCTCACCGGCGCCGTGCGCGACGGCAGCGTGCCACAGGGCCTGCTGCCGGCCTTCCAGCTGGAGTCTCCGGCTCTGTCCGAGGTGGTGCGCGACATCAACAAATACAGCAACAACATCATGGCCCAGCATGTGCTGCTCACCCTGGGCATGCAGCGCACCGGCGTGGCCAGCTTCGACTCCGCGCGCCAGTCGCTGGCACAGTGGTGGGCCGCGCGCTGGGGCAATGCCGAGCAGCCCGTGGTGGACAACGGCGCAGGCCTGAGCCGCAATGCCAGCATCACGGCCAACGGACTGGGGCAGATGCTGCAGAACGCCTGGGTCTCGCCCGTGATGCCCGAGTTCGTCTCCTCCATGCCCATCGTCGGCGTGGACGGCACGCTGCGGCGCAGCAAGAGCCGGTTTGCAGGCGCCGCCCACCTCAAGACCGGCAGCTTGCGCGACTCGGCCGCGTTGGCCGGCTATGTCGACGGTGCCAGCGGCCAGCGCTATGTGCTGGTGGCCATGGCCAACCATGCCAATGCGGCCGCGGCGCGCACGGCCTGGGATGCGCTGGTGGACTGGACGGCGGCCCAGTAGCCGTCCGGGGGGCGCTCCATCACCGCCCTTTGCCCGCCTCGACAAACCGGACCCTGGTCCGGTTTTTTTGTTGCGTGACGGAACGATGACCAGGTTATTGGGCGTTGGATTTTTGTCCGACCATCGGTAATTGCCCGATAACCGCGCCAGGGTGACTGTCGCTAGGATGACGCTGATGAAAAAAGCACGACCGTGCTATTCATAACACATCAGGAGAACATCATCTTGGCAAGCAAACTCAAACTCTTGGCGGCTGCAATGGCTACGGTGGGCCTACTGGCGGCCTGCGGCGGCGGAGGCGGGGCCGATACCACCCCCAAGGCCAAGGTCACCTCGGTCAAGGTCATGGGCGACAGCCTCTCGGACAGCGGTACCTTCGGCTTCAAGTTCACGGTACAGGGCTCGGCGCCCACCGGTGCTGGCTCGACCATGATCTGGCCTGAGCGCATTGCCGACCAGTTCAGCCAGAGCTTGTGCGCCCACTTTCGTGCCGGTGACGAAAATCTCACGACTTATCAGGAAGTCGCCACCTGCACCAACTACGCAGTGGGTGGTGGCCGCGTGAACCCGCTGGATGCGCCGACATCGCCCAAGTCGGTTCTGGTGCAGATCCAGGCCGCATCCAAGGCTGGCTTCAGCGCCGATGATCTCGTCGTCATCGATGGCGGCGCCAACGATGCCGCCGACGTGATCGGGGCGCTGATTGCCGCAGCCAAGGGCAATTCGCAGCCGCTGAACGCCATGGTGGCCTGGCTGGATTCCAAGGCTCCGGGCACGTCCACGGCCCTGATGACCCAGGCCGGAGGCGATGCCTCCAAGTTTGCCGGCCTGGCGGCGGGTGCCTATCTGCAGACCCTGGCCAAGACTTTTGCCGGCTCCATTGCGCAGAATGTGGTCGCCAAGGGCGCCACGCGTGTGGCCGTGCTGAATGTTCCCGCCATTACCAAGACACCGCGCTTCCAGATGGTCCTGGCCAGCATTGCCAAGGCCGCAGGCGGCGGGGATCAGGGGGCTGCTGCGGCCGCCAAGCAGGAAGCGTCATTCGATGCCCTGGTACAGGTCTTCAACAACCAGCTGGCTGCCAGTCTGGCAGGCCAGTCCCAGGTGGTCCTGGTCGATTTCTACACCGAGTTCAAGAGCCAGATCAGCAACCCGGCCCAGTACGACTTCGATAACGTGAAGGACCCGGTCTGCCCGATCACTGGCGTGGACGCAAGCGGCCTGCCCACCTATACCTTCCCCACCTGCACGGCGGCGGCCTTGAGTGCCACACCCGGAAAATCCAGCCCTGACTGGTGGCAGCACCATGTCTTTGCCGACAGTTTCCACCCCACGCCTTACGGCCATCAGCAAATGAGCCAGCTGGTTTCCCGCTCTCTGGCCCAGAAGGGCTGGCTGTAAATCCGTCCGCACCTCAATAACAAGGAGACAAAACCATGAAAATTTCTGTGCGGATCATTGCAGCCGCTGCTGCGCTGGCGGCCTGCGGTCTGGCCAGCGCCCAATCGGCCGGAAGCTGGATGGCGCGTGTGGGCGTGACCCATCTGTCGCCTGATGTGAGCAGCGGCAATCTGTCGGCGCCGTCCTTTCCCAACACCAAGGTCGACGCCGGCAGCAATACTCAGCTGGGCGGCGGCATCACCTATATGGTGACCGACAATCTGGCTCTGGACGTGCCTCTGGCCACGCCCTTCAAGCATGACCTGTCGGGAGCAGGCTCGATTGCCGGCGTGGGCAAGCTGGGCAGCACCAAGGCGATACCCGCGACGCTGATGCTGCAATACCGCTTCAACGAGGCCAAGGCCGCGTTCCGCCCCTATCTGGGAGTCGGTGTCACCTATGCCCATTTCTATGGCGAAAAGACCACGGCCACGCTCAACGGTCTGAGCGGCGGCACGCTGGCCAATCCGACCACGGCCGAGCTCGACGACAAGTTTGGCGCGCTGGCGCAGCTGGGCTTTGTCTACAACTTCAACGAGCGCTGGTTTGTGGATGCCTCCTACTCCAAGAGCTTTCTGAAGACCAAGATCCACCTGTCTTCGGGTCAGAGCGTCAGCGTCAGGCTCAATCCCGATGTGTTTGCCATGGCCATAGGCTATCGCTTCTGAGTCGGCACGGCCGACATGAAAAATCCGGGCTGGTCCCGGATTTTTTTGTGTTGCGGCTCAGTTGTAGTGCTGGGCCGAGGGCTCTTCGCCATGCACGGCCCAGCGGCCCAGGGCCTGGAGCTTGTAGTCTAGCGGATCGTGCAGAGTATGGGTGCGCACATTGCGCCAGAAGCGGTCGAAGCCGAGATCGGCATGGGTGCCGCGCGAGCCCACCACATCGAACATTTCCTGGGTGGCGAACAGGGTGCAGCGATGGGCCATGACCTTGGCTTCGAAGACGGCGATGGCAACCTCGGCGCGTTCCGCTGCGCTCAGCGCAGGGCCGCGCTGCCAGGCTTTTTGCAGCAGCTCTGCGCCGTGGTCGGCCATCAGGGCTGCTCCCGAAATCTGGGCCTGCATCTCGCCCATGCGGCGCAGCAGATAGGGATCGTCGGTGGCGCGCTCCACCGCCGAGCCCAGCCAGGGGCGGCCATGCTCGCGCGCGTAGTCGCGTGCCTGCCGGCGTGCGCCCTGGGCCACGCCGACAAACAGATTGACCAGCACCAGCTGAGCCAGGCAATTGCGCAGCGTATGAAAGGCCGTGACTTCGGCATTCTCGTCGCGCATGACGGCGCTGGCGGGAAGCTGGACGCGATTGAACTGAACCGAGCCGCTGTCGGTCTGACGCTGGCCCATGGGGTTCCAGTCATCCTTGACGGCAATGCCGGGCGAGGCGGTTTCAAGCAGGCCCAGAACCGGCTGCGCATGGCCTGCCACGCTGGCCGATACCGTCAGGTAATGAGAGCCGCGCGTGCCCGAGCAAAAGCCTTTCAGGCCGTCGAGCACATAGCCGCCGGCGAGCTCCGAGCTGCGGGGCAGGGCCTGCAGGCGCGTGTCGCGCGGGTTCAGCGCATTGCCCCACCAGCCGTTTTCGTCGATGGTGCGGCGCAACCAGAGGCGCTGCTGCTGGCGCGAGCCATAGATCAGCACGGTGGCGACCTGGAGCTGGTGAAACGCCAGCACATGGGCCAGGGCGCTGTCGACGGCGGCCAGGGCCCGGACATGGCGGTAGATGTCGGGCCAGTTCAGCGCATCGCCGCCATGTTCGTGGGGGATGGCCAGGCGCAGCAGGCCGGCATCGCGCAGCAAGGCTTTTTCCGCTGCCGCATGGCCGCCCTGGCGGTCGCGTGCGACGGCAGTTTTTTCCAGGGTGCCGAGTACGTCGTTGAAGTGACTGGAGAGCATGGTGAAGAAGGTGGAGAGCGGAAAAGAGGCGGGAGGTCAGTGGCAGATGGCTCCGTCTTCCAGCAAGGAAGCTTCCAGCGCAATCGTGCTGACGCGGTTGTCCTGTGCTCGTTGCTGCAGACCGCTGCGCTGCCATTGCTGGATGGCGCGCTGCAGCCAGCGTGTGGACTGCGCATCGGCCTTGGCCAGACGGATATGGGCCTGATCCGTGGTGCGAAATCGGTTGCCGAGACGGGTGTAGAAGCGCCAGTTGTCCTGTTGCAGCAGGCGCGTGATGACCTCTGGCGACTCGGCCAGAACATGGCATTTGCCGGCCAGAAAATCGCTGACTGCATGAATGCTGGAGGGCGCGAAAAGAGGCTGCAGGCCCTGGGCCTGCAAGGTGCTGGCAGAGGCCTGACCCGTGGCGACGCAGGCCGTGGGCTTGGGGGCGGCCTTCTGCGCCACATGCGGCAGCCAGGAGCTCCAGTGACCGGGGGCATGGCGGCTCCAGAGGGAGGCCTGCTGCTTGAGCACCAGCAGTTGCAGGCTCTGCGGCATATAGCTGCCGCCGGTCTGTCGATCAGCAGCGGATTGGCCGTCCTGCGGCGCCACGCCTTCGAGCACCAGGTCTGCATCGCTTGCGGGGGTGATTTTGACGCTGGTGCCCAGTTGCCGGCCCAGCCAGTCCGCCAGCGCCAGGTCATAGGCATCGGGCTCTGGCGGCAAGGCTTCGCCGGGCAGGGCAGGGCGCGCATAGCTGCGCAGGGCCACATGCAGCACGCCATTGCGCCGGGCCTGCTGCAGCACCGGGCCTGCAGTCTCGATGTCGCCGAGCTGCGGCAAGGCGGGCCAGAGCACGCCAGCGCCGGCGGCAGCGGCTGCCAGCGCGGTGCCGGCCAGGACCAAACGCCGCCAGGATTGCGTGGCGCTACTCATGAAATTCCAGCCCGCTGCGCCAGCGCGTCAGGCGCTTTTCGAGCAAGGCCAGCCCATAGTTGAGTGCCAGGCCCAGAATGGCCAGCAGCACGATGCCGGCGTACATGCTGGGGATCTGGAAGATTTCCTGGGAGTTCAGCGTGAGAAAGCCCAGGCCTGCATGTGAGCCGATCATCTCGGCAGCGACCAGCGCGGTGATCGAATAGGCACCCGCCAGTCGGATGCCGGTGAAGATGGACGGTGCCGCCGCAGGCAGGATGACCTTGAAGAAGATGAAGCCGCGCGAGGCCCCCATGGACAGCGCCGAATGAATCAGCAGTTTTTCCACCTGCTTGACGCCGCTGATGGTGTTGAGCAACACCGGCCAGAAGGCCGCCCAGAAGATGATGGCGATCTTGGACGCCTCGCCGATGCCGAAGAACAGCAGAAAGACCGGAAACAGCGCCAGGGCAGAAACCTGACGGAACAGCTGAAGCAAGGGGTCGACAAAGGCTTCGAAGCGGCGCACCACGCCCATCAGCAGGCCCAGCGCCACGCCTGCCACGACGGCCAGAATCAGGCCTGCCAGCGAGCGTTGCAGGCTGGCCGCCACATGCTTGCCCAGCTGGCCGGTCTGCGCCAGCTGGACGATGGCCGCCAGAACAGCGGATGGCGGGCTGAGAAAGGCCGAATTGACCAGACCAGCGCGCGGCAGGAATTCCCAGATGGCAAAGAACAGCAGCACGCAGGCCGAGCGCTCCAGCCATCGGAGCCCGAGTTGCCGGGAGGAAAGCAGTGACACCGGCTTGGCGGAGCGCCGGGATGGGGATGCGGCCAGTTGGCTCATATGGCAAATCCTCGCAAGGCCAGGCTGAAATCAGGGGCGGTGGGCAGCAGCGGTGCCAGCGGTTGCTGGCGGTGGCCGCTGGCAAAGGCGACTTCGTCGCGCAGTACATCCCAGGCCTGTTCGCGCAGCTGCACAAAGGCCGGGGCGTGGCGTATCTCGGCGGGGCGCGGACGCGGCAGCGCTATGTCCAGAACGGATTTGATGCGACCGGGTCGGTGCGTCATGACGGCGATGCGATCCGACAGATAGATGGCTTCATCGAGGCTGTGGGTGATGAAGACGATGGTGGTCTTGTGCTGCTCCCAGATGCGCAGCAGCTCGGACTGCAGGATTTCGCGTGTCTGGGCATCCAGGGCGGCAAACGGTTCGTCCATCAGCAGCAGGCTGGGCGAATAGGCCAGGGAGCGGGCGATGGCCACGCGCTGACGCATCCCGCCCGAGAGTTCGTGCGGGTAGCGCTGGCCGAAGCCGGCCAGGCCCACCAGGTGCAAAAACTGCTCGGCAGTCTCCCGGCGCTCGCGTTTGGGAATCTTGCGGATCTCCAGCCCGACCTCGATGTTCTGAAGCACGGTACGCCACGGAAACAGCGCATAGCCCTGGAACACCACGCCCTGCTCGCGGTTGATGCCGCTGGCCGGCTGGCCGTCGATGCTGATGCTGCCGCCGCTCTTGCGCGCCAGCCCGGCAAGCACATTGAGAAACGTGGACTTGCCGCAGCCCGAGGGCCCGAGGAGGGTGAAGAACTCGCCTTCACGGATATCGAGATTGAAGTCCTGCAGGGCGGCAATCTGCTGCTTGCGGCCGCGCTCGTCGGCAATGGCGAAATCCATGCGCACATCGCGTGCCCGGATCTTGATGGCGGAGCCGGAGTCGTCCAGGGCCGTGCTCATGTCGCAGCTCCCTTGGCAAAGGGGTTGAACTCGTTGGTGTACACATCCTTGACCGCCACCTTGCCCGGCTGCAGCTTGCCTTCACGCTCCAGCACGTCGATGTAGTACTGGATGGGCGGCTCGGTGATGATCTGGTCGTCCACATAGGCATAGCGCTCCACATGCTTGAGCTCCATGCCCAGGCGCTCGGCCGTGTAGCGGCGCGCTTCGTCGGTGTTGGCGTTGACCCAGTTGCCTGCCTTGGCGATGGCGGTGACCACATCGCGCACGGCCTGCGGGTTCTCGCGCGCAAACTTGCCGTTGACGCTATAGGGCGCCATGCCGCCCAGGCCGCGGTCCAGGTCGTAGTCGGTCCACAGGCGCTGCAACTCGGGGTTGGCCTCGGCACCGCCGGAATGGGGGGGGTGGATGATGGCCAGATCCACATTGCGGCCGATCACGGCCTGCTCGCCCTGGTTGTCGGGAACGACCAGGAAGTTGATCTTGTTGACATCGGCGCCGTGCTCGCGGAAATAGGTCTTGGAGACAAACTCGGCGCAGGCGCCGAAGCTGTTGAAGCCTATGGTCTTGCCTTCCAGATCCCTGGGCGTGCGAATGCCCGAATCCTTGCGCACGAAGTACTTCATATGCGGTGCCTCCTGCAGCGTCTTGCTGCCGGCGGCAATCACCTTCATGTCGGCCCCGGCCGCAATGGCCGAAATCACCAGCGGCACCATGCGCGAGCCGAAATGGATGTCGCCCGTGCCGACCAGCGGAATGATCTGAGGGGCGGCAATCTTGCCCACGTAGTTGGGGCGGGTGGTGGTCCCGTCGAAGTAGCCCAGTCTGTCGGCCAGATAGATCAGGTCGAAAGAGGGGTTGTCGGGGTAGTTGAAGGGAACGACCTTGCCGTTTTGTGCCGTGCGGCTCGTTTCGCTGCTGGCCTGGTTGTCGGAGCGCGAGCAAGCCGCCAAGCCCAGGGATGCAGCACTGATGGACAGAAGCTTGCCAAGCGCGTCGCGACGGGTTCCCATGGTTCTAACCTTTGAAGTTGCTTTGAAGCAAGCAAGGTTAGAGAAGACGTCTAATAAAGAAAACGAATAAAAATTTGTATCTTTACTTGAAAATCAGCTAAGCGACCGCTCAGCCCGCAGCCGCCGCACGTTGCAGGCGGTCGCGCACGCCTTCCCAGTCGGCGGTGTCGGGCGGGGTTTCGATCCAGATCAGCTTGGCGCCCCAGTCGTCGAAATTGCGCAGCATGCCGAACAGCTCGCGGGCCACGTCGCGCGGCTCGTCGGACATGCGGCGCAGCAGCAACTGGGCCGTTGTGACATTGAGGGGGCTGCGGTGATAGATGGCAATATTCCTGCCATCCTTGCCCAGGATGTCCAGTGCCGATTGCAGCTGCCCGGCATCCATGAGCCGCACCTTGGCGTTGGGCGCGTAGTGCGCCAAAAGCGTTCCCGATGCACGCGGGGTATCCGCAGTCAGCTCTTCTTTCGAGAGCGGTCGCAGGCCGCAGGCACGCGCTATATCGTCACGCGTGATGGCGCCGGGGCGCAGCAGCACGGGCACGCCCCGCGTGCAGTCGACGATGGTCGATTCAATGCCCACTTCGCAGGCGCCGCCATCGAGCACCAGCAGTTCTTCGCCAAACTCGGTGGCCACATGCTCGGCCGTCGTGGGGCTGACGCGGCCGAACTTGTTGGCGCTGGGGGCCGAGACGCCCCAGACCGGCGGATCGAGCTGCTGGCAGGCCTGCAGCACCGCATGGGCCACGGGGTGGGAGGGGCAGCGCAGGCCCACGCTGTCCTGACCGCCGGTCGATGCCTTGGCGGCATGCGGCAGGCGCGGCAGGATCAGGGTCAGCGGGCCGGGCCAGAACGCGTCGATCAACTGCTGGGCAAAGACCGGAACTTCCTTGGCATAGCGCGTGATGGCGGCGGCGTCGGCCACATGCACGATCAGCGGATGGTTGGCCGGGCGGCCCTTGGCGGCAAAGATCTGCGCCACGGCCGCATCGTTGTCGCTGTCCGCGGCCAGACCGTAGACCGTCTCGGTGGGCAGACCCAGCAGCCGGCCTTGCTGCAGCGCAGCAGCAGCGGCTTGCACCGAGGCTTCCAGCGTTCCATCCAAGATCATTTCAATTCCTCTTTCATGCACTGCGCCGCCGTATGTGCGGTGCTTTTGCGCTTGCAGAGCATCAGCGAAGGACGCCAAGCAAGGGCCGCCCCGCAGCGAGGGCGTCGTCCCCCTCCCGCGTAGCGAGAGAGGGGCGCCCGGCTAGGGGGAAGCGGCGGGGCCGCCTAGGCAAAGCCGCTCAGGGGGGGTTATCAGAACGCAGCAATGCCGAGGATTTCAGCGGCCTTCAAAGCGGTTTCACGCGCTTTTTCGGGACTTGCTGCGGTGATGTTCAAGTGGCCCATCTTGCGGGCGGGCTTGGCATCGACCTTGCCGTACAGATGCAGGTGGGCACCGGGCAGGGCCAGGATCTGATCCCAGGCCGGAGCCTTGGCGGTTTCGCCGTCCTTGAACCACAGATCGCCCAGCAGGTTGAGCATGACGGTGGCGCTGTGCTGGCGCGGCTGCACCAGGGGCAGATTGGTCATGCAGCGCACTTGCAGCTCGAACTGCGACACATCCATCGCGTTCTGGCTGTAGTGGCCGCTGTTGTGCGGGCGCGGGGCGATCTCGTTGACCACCAGCTGGCCGTTGTCCAGCACAAAGAATTCCACGCAGAGCACGCCCACGTAATCGAGGCCGATAGCTACGGATTTCGCAGCAGCTACCGCTTGCTCTGCCTGCGCTGCGGGCACGTTTCCTTCGTAGACCTCGGTCACGGCCAGAATGCCGTCGCGGTGCAGATTGCGCTGCACGGGCAGGTTGACGATGTCGCCATTGCGGCCGCGCGCCACGATGACCGAGCATTCATGCGCCAGCGGCAGCATTTTTTCGAGCACGCAGGCAACCTGCTTGAGCTCGCTCCAGGCCTTGACCAGCTCGTCGCGGGTCTTGACGCGGATCTGGCCCTTGCCGTCATAGCCCATGCGTGCGGTCTTGAGGATGCCGGGCAGCAGCGCGTCGTTGACGGCGGCCAGCTGCTCGGCCGTCTCGATCACGGCATAGGGGGCGCAGGGCACGCCGCACTTCACGAAGTGGGCTTTCTCGGCAGCGCGGTCCTGGGCGATCGCCACGGCAGAGCCGGCGGGCGATACGGGCAGGCTCTCGGCCAGCTTGTTCAGCGAGCCGGCGGGTACGTTTTCGAACTCGGTGGTCACGGCCGCGCAGAGTCTGGCCAGCTCGGCCAGGCCCTGAGGGTCTTCGTAGCCGGTGCGAACATGCTGGTGGCTCACCAGACCGGCGGGGCTGGTCTCGTCCTTGTCCAGCACGGCGGTGAAATAGCCCATGGCCTGTGCGGCATGGGCAAACATGCGGCCCAGCTGACCGCCGCCGAGCACGCCCAGCGTCGCGCCGGGCAGGATCACATCGGTGTTGCTCATGCGTTCACCGGCAGGGTCATATTGCGGGCGGCCTCGGTCTGCTCGACGCGGAAGGCTTCGAGCTTGGCGCGCAGCGCGGGGTCTTCGTTGGCCAGCAGGGCCACGGCAAACAGGGCCGCATTGGCAGCACCGGCATTGCCGATGGCAAAGGTGGCCACGGGCACGCCCTTGGGCATCTGCACGATGGAATGCAGCGAATCCACGCCTTGCAGATGGCGGCTGGCCACGGGCACGCCCAGCACCGGCACGGTTGTCTTGGCGGCAATCATGCCGGGCAGGTGGGCAGCACCGCCGGCGCCGGCGATGATGGCCTTGAGGCCACGGTCGGCTGCGGCTTCGGCAAAGCGGAACATGTCGTCCGGCATGCGGTGGGCCGATACGACCTGCGCTTCAAAAGCGATACCGAATTGCTGGAGGATGGCAACTGCGTGTTGCATGGTGTCCCAGTCGCTGCTGGAACCCATGACCACGCCAACTTGGATGGGGTTCATGTTCTTCAGGGCGCTGCCGCCCGGCCTAGTGGAACCCCTGATTTTACGGTTTCGCCGCATTGCCGCCCGACTGTGGGGCATAGCCGTCCGGGCAAAGCAACTATGACTCCCGGATATGGGCCGCCGCGTTATCGCGCGCAAAGCCCAGCACGCGGTCCCTGAAGACATGGATGACCCAGGCCAGCGTGACCAGGATCTGCAGGCTCAGGGAAGCCCAGGGCACATAGCTGAGCCAGGCACCGGCTTGCTCTATGCCGTCCGGCGAGCTCATCCACATGGCCACCACGGGCTGAACAAACATGGCACCTGTATAACCGCCCATGCCATAGGCCAGCAGCGGCGCGGCGATGTTGAGGATCAGCCAGGCGATGACAAACGAGGCCAGGGGAGACTTGAGCCTGCCCGCCAGCAGGGCGAAGCCGGTCAGCAGCAGGCAGTCGCGCAGCAGATGCAGACACAGATAGAAGGTAAAGCTGTTGAGCTTGCCGCTGATGGCCGCCTCCAGGCTTTGGGGGGCGAACAGCAGCAGCAAGGCCATGGCAAAGCCCAGCAGCAGGCTGACCGGCCACAGCGGCAGCGCCTCCAGCGCTTCGCGCCAGCGCTGGCGGCTGGCCGACCATTGAACCTGGCGCCAGGCGCGCAGATGCTGGTCCATGTGCTGCAGGGCGACATAGGCGGTGCCGATCAGCGCGATCCAGGCTGTGCTGCTGAAAAATTCGGCAATGCCCAGATTGAGCGAGCCGGCTGCGAAAAATCCAGTCAGCGCCAGACCCAGAGGCCAGGCCCAGGGCAGGGTGCGTACATCGAGTCGGGTGCAAAGCTGGCGCCACAGGGCCAGCAGCCCCAGGCCCAGCACCAGCACACCGGCCAGATAGGCCAGGCCCAGGCCGCCCACATTCAGGCCCCACCAGAACACAGGCTCGGCGTCGATGTCCACAATGCCTTTGTAGACATGGTCGATAAAGGGACCGGGGGCGAAGAACAGGATCAGCAGAGGCAGCAGTGCCGCTCGCCGGCGATTGATAGGCCTGTCCCTCAGCCCCCAGCTCATGAGCACGGAATTCATGGCCCAGGTCTGCAGGCCCAGGCCCCAGATCACGGCCAGGCCAATCGTGTGTTGCAACTTCAGGGGCTCCAGCGCCCAGAAGTGGGTCACACCCGCCACGGCCAGCGCAAACCACAGCACATACAGCCAGGCAGGCAAGGTGGCGCCCAGCAGCTTGCCCCAGGCCATCTGCCAGGGCGTGAGCACGGACAGACGTTGCCAGTCCCAGGTGTTCTGGCTGGCTTCCTCGGCCAGGCTGCGCCCGGCCAGCACGCTGCCATAGATGATGGCGGCCAGATACAGGCCGGCAATGGCGGTCGTGCTCAGCGTGCCGGGCAGACCCTTGGCAGAGGACAGGGCGAAGGGCAGGGCCAGGATGAGCAGGCTCAGGCCCAGGCTCCAGGCCAGCAGCGAGGGGCGCCAGTTCAGCCAGAGCTGGCGCTGGAATTCGGGATTGCGTTGGCTCATGCTTGCTCCTGACTTTCGGTATCGCGGGCCTGGGCAGTGCGGGCATAGCGGTCCTGCAGCCGCTCGCGCACCGGGTACAGCGCGGCGACGGGAATGCCGGCCTGCACCAGCTGGGCCAGCCATTGGGCGCGTGCGCCGGCGGCGGCCGGCAGCCAGAGCTGGATCGGGCGGCGGCCTGTGGTGTCGAAGTCCTGCACCGAGGTGCTCAGCAAGGCCTGACGCAGGCGGGCCTCAAGGCCTTCGCTTTGCTCCATGGCCACTTCCAGCGCATAGAGCTGGGGCTGCTGGCCGACAGCGGCGGGCTGGCCCGGGCCGTGGGCGTTTTGCAGCGCCTCATGGCTTTCGATGCGGCCGTCGCGGATGCTCAGGATATGGGTGCAGTACTCGTCCAGTTCGCTGAGGATGTGGCTGGAGACGATCAGCGTCATGCCCTGGGCCTGCAACTGGCGAAACAGCGTCGAGAGGCTGCTGCGCGCATCGGGATCGAGGCCGCTGGCCGGCTCGTCGAGCAGCAGCACGCCGGGCTGGTGGACGATGGCCTGGCCGATCGCCACCCGCTGGCGCTGACCGCGCGAGAGTTCGGTCGGGTGGCGGTGCAGCAGCTCCGTCAGGCCCAGCTGGGCGGCCACCTGCCGTACGCGGGCATCCACGTCACCGGGTGCAACGCCCATGGACAGGGCCGAGTACTGCAGGCAGCGCATCACGCTGAGCCGGTCGTACAGACCATAGAAGTCCGAGAGATAGCCCAGGTGGCGATGCACCTCGCGCGGCTGTTCCTCGACCGACAGGCCTTTGACACGGATATGGCCGGACAGCGGCTGCTCGAGGCCGGCGATGCAGCGCATCAGTGTGGATTTGCCAGCGCCGTTGGGGCCGACGAGTGCCGTCACGCTGCCCGCAGCGATGGACAGGCTCACGCCGTCGAGGGCGCGGTGGCCCGGATATTCAAACACCAGTTGTGAAACTTCAATCAAGTCTGCGCTCCTTGGTTCGCAAGCAATATAGCCCAGGGGCGAGCGTGGCTGCGGGGCGGTTACTCTTGAAACCGTAGCTGCTTGCGCATGTCATCCATTGTTTTTCGACATAAAACACCTTGAATCGACCTTGAAACAGGCGAAGGCTGCTCCCATCTGAGTAGCAAAGACCCGGTCCGCTCTGGTCTATGGCTTGCGCTCGTGCATTTGCGTGGAGAATCGCAGCATCGCGCGGTGGGCACTCTGCTGGAGTGGCCGGTTCGCAGACTTTTCAGCGCCGCTGCCCGCGTGGCAGCGCACAAGCAGCATTGGGAATCACATGATTGACGTCACCCTCGAGAATTTTGAAGCCGAAGTCGTAGCCGCCTCCATGGCCGTACCCGTGCTGGTGGACTTCTGGGCACCCTGGTGCGGCCCCTGCAAGACGCTGGGCCCGGTGCTCGAAAAGCTGGAAGTCGCCTATGAAGGCCGCTTCAAGCTGGTCAAGATCGACTCCGATCAGGAGCAGCAACTGGCCAGCATGTTCGGCATCCGCTCCATCCCGACCTGCGTGCTGATGATCGGCGGCAAGCCCGTGGATGGCTTCATGGGCGCCCAGCCCGAAGGCAAGCTGCGCGAGTTCCTGGACAAGCATCTGCCCTCCGAGGGCGAGCTGTCGGCCGAGGCTGACGCCGACGAAGCCCAGGCCCTGCTGGAGTCCGGCGACACCCAGGCCGCGCTGCAAAAGCTGGCCGATGCGCTGGCGGCCGACCCGGCCAACGACGATGCGCGCTTTGACTATGTGCGCCTGCTGATCGCCACCGGCAGCTTCGAGGAAGCTGCAGCCCTGCTGGCTGAGCCCGTCAAGCGCATTCCCCAGCCGCTGCGCTTCGAAGCGCTGAACCAGTGGCTCAAGGCGCTGGAATTTGCCGTGCAGGACGACAATGCCGATGTGGCCAAGTACGACGCCGCCATCGCCGCCAACAAGCGCGACTTCGACGCCCGCTTTGGCCGTGCGCGCGCGCTGCTGGCCCACAGCCAGTGGACCGATGCCATGGACGAGTTGCTGGAAATCATCATGCGCGACAAGACCTGGAACGAGCAGGCGGCGCGCAAGCTCATCGTCGGCGTGCTGGAGCTGCTGACCCCGCCCAAGCCCAAGAAGCAGGACGCCGTTCCCGGCAAGACCAGTGGCGGCATCGAGCTGCTGGGCAAGAACAGTGCCGAGCAGGACGAGGCGACGGCGCTGGTCAACAGCTATCGCCGCAAGCTGAGCATGGCGTTGAATTAAACCTCCCCCTGAGGCGCTTTGCCTGGGCGGCCCCGCACCTCCCTCTGGCCGGGCGCCCCTCTCTCTACGCGCTGCGCGTTATGGGAGGGGGGCGATGCCTTCGGCTGGGCGCCCCCGCCGCGAGGCGGCTCTTGCTTGGCATCTCTGACTTTTGTACGCGCCAGTTTTTGACATGGTGGGATCAATGAATCAGATTCTTTCCACGGCCTTTGATGGCCTGTTTTTGTATCTGGGGCTGGCGCTCGCATTCATGGTGCTGGCGGCCGTGCTGCGCTCGCCGCGCTTCAAGGGCTGGCGCGGCGAGCGGGCCGTGCAGGCAGCGATTCGCCGGCAGCTCGATCCGCTGGTCTATGTGGACATGCACAACGTCACCCTGCCCACGGCGGATGGCGGCAGCACGCAGATCGACCATCTGATCTTTTCGCCCTACGGCCTGTTTGTGCTGGAAACCAAGAACTTCCAGGGCTGGATCTTCGGCACCGAAAAGCAGCGCGAATGGACGCAGCAGATCTTCAGAAAGCGCAGCCGCTTCCAGAACCCGCTGCGCCAGAACTACAAGCACATCAAGACCTTGCAGTCGCTGCTGGACATCGCACCCGAGCATCTGCACTCGGTGATCGCATTTGTGGGTGACTGCGAGTTTAAGACCGAGATGCCGGCCCATGTCACGCGCGGCCTTGGCTTTGTCGGCCATATTCAGAGCTTTACCCAGCCCGTGTGGAGTCCCGAGCAAATGCAGGCGCTGCTGGACAAGCTCGAAGAACTGCGGCTGCAGCCCGGTCGTGCCACCGACAGGCGGCATGTGGCGCATGTCCGGCAGTTGCACAGCAAGGCGCGCAAACCCAGGCAGGAGCCGGTGGCGGAGGCCGCTGACCAGCTGGTCAGGCCGCCCGCGCCCGAGACGGTGGATGTTCTGCTGGAGCCTGTCATGCCGGCGCCGCCTTCGACAGCGGTCGATAGGGATCTGTCGGCGCAGGTGTCGCCCGCCCAGCCTGCCGTTGCGGCTCCTGCCAAGTTGGCTGACTCTGCGGCAGAGGCTGCAGAGCCGGTGCGGCACGGACGGGCCGATGCTGTGCCGGTCTGCCCGCAATGCGAATGGCCGTTGCGCAAGTTGCTGATGCAGCGCGGGCCGCTGGCGGGGCAGGCCATCTGGCGCTGTACCAATGCGGTGGCCTGCAGCTTTGTGCGCGGTGATCAGGTGCTTGCGCAAGCGTCTGAGACTCCTGAATAATGAGCTGCAAGCGCTTTGTCTGTATGCGTTGAAGGCCGCAAAGGTGTTTGTGATGACTGCTTTCTCGAAGCTGCATACCTTTCTTCGCCCGGCATTGAGCGCACTCCTGCTGTTGGGGAGCCTGGCAGTCGGCGCTGCGGATGCAGGGCCTGCAGCGTCCGAAGGCGAAGCCATGGCTGCCGTGCCGGCCCCGCTTCTCGATACCTACTGGAAACTGGTACAGCTGGGTGACGGCCCGCATGTCAGCGCCTATGACAATCAGCCCGAGCCGCATCTGGTGCTGGAGACCGGCAGCGGCCGTTTTCATGGCGCGGGCGGCTGCAATCGCCTGCGCGGCAACTACAGCCTGGACGGGCGCTGGCTGCGATTTTCGGACGTGGGCGGCACCCGCATGGCCTGTGTGCAGGGCATGCGTCGGGAGCAACTGCTGCTGGCAACCCTGGCTCAGGTCAGCAGCTACGCCGTGCAGGGACAGAAGCTGGTGCTCAGCGATGCCGAGGGGCGTGCGCTGCTGCGACTCGAGGCCGTGTATCTGCGCTGAACCTCAGTGCGTGAGTTGTGGGCTTGAGGACTTGAGTGACGAGGCATTGCCCAGCGAGCGAATCGGTATGCCCATGTCCTGTGGAATCTCGCCCGACAGCTGCAGCGCCAGATAGCGGGTGCAGCAGACGCGCAAAAAAGAGCTGAAGTTGTCCACCGCTCCGCGCTCGGCCAGCAGTTCGTCGTAGAGCTTGGTGCAGAGCTGGGGAACGGTATAGCCGTCCCGCGCGGCAATCTCTTCGAGTACCTGCCAGAACAGGTTTTCCAGCCGGATGCTGGTGGCGACTCCATGCAGCCGGATGGAGCGGGCCCGGTGGGCCCAGAGCCGGGGATCGGCGCTGATAAAGACCTGGCACATGGCGCGACTCTCCAAAACAAAACCGGACCATGGTGTGGCCCGGTGACTGCGGCGTCAAGAGGAGAACTCTTGAATTGATAGCTTGCTGCGATTGATGGGAAAGCGCTGGAGGCCGATTTCAGTGTGAAATCTTCGTGCCCAGCAGCGCGAGAAACTGGGCGATCCAGGCCGGATGGGCGGGCCAGGCCGGGGCGCTGACCAGATTGCCTTCGGTATGTGCCTGGTCGACGGGAATGTCGGCATAGCTGCCTCCGGCCAGTTCCACCTCGGCGCGGCAGGCGGGGTAGGCCGAGCAGGTGCGGCCCTTGAGCACGCCGGCCCCGGCCAGCAGTTGCGCGCCATGGCAGACGGCGGCCACGGGCTTGTTGGTGTCGAAGAAGTGACGTACGGCGGCGCGCACGCTTTCATAGCCGCGCAGATACTCGGGGCCGCGGCCGCCGGGGATGACCAGGGCGTCGTACTGCTCGGGCTTCACATCGGCAAACGTGGCGTTGAGCGTGAAATTGTGGCCGGGCTTTTCGCTATAGGTCTGTGCGCCTTCAAAGTCGTGGATGGCGGTCTTGATCTGGTCGCCGGCCTTTTTGTCGGGGCAGACCGCGTGCACGGTATGGCCTACGGCCAGCAGGGCCTGGAACGGGACCATGGTTTCATAGTCCTCGCAGTAGTCGCCGCAAATCATCAAAATTTTCTTGCCTGCCATGGTCTGTCTCCTTGTGGTTGGGTCAGGCCATTGTGGGCAGTCAGGGCACGCGGCAGGTATTAACGGGCTACTACATCGGGACGGGCGGGCGGATAGTGGGTGCCGTAGTCCGACGAGCGCTGGTACAGCGTCAGCCCGAACTGCGGCAGCACACCGATCAGATGGTCGAAGATTTCGCCCTGTATGCCTTCGTACTCCACCCAGACGGTGGTGTTGGTGTAGCAGAACAGCTGCAGCGGCAGCCCCGTGGGCGATGTCTCCATGGTGCGCACCATGAGGAACATGCCCGGGCCTTTGCCAATGCGCGGATGGCCCATCAGATAGGCGTAGGCATAGGCCTTGAAGGCGGCCAGATTCGTCACCTGGTGGGCGGCGATGGCCTGGGTTGGCATGGCGGCCTCGGCCGCGCCGGGCATGGCCTGCAGGCCGTCGCGCTCGCTCCAGTAGGGTTGCAGCAGCGCGATATGGCCCATGCCTGCGCGCTCCTCGGGCGAGAGCAGATGCACGGTGTTGGCGTCCAGGTTCAGCGAGCGCATGATGCGGCGTCCGCCCGAGTCGAACATGCCGCGCCAGTTCTTGAAGCTGTCCGTCATCAGCCGCCAGGTGGGAATGGTGGTGATGGTCTTGTCCCAGTTCTGCACCTTGACGGTGTTGAGCGCGATATCGGTCACAAAGCCGTCGGCGCCGACCTGGGGCATCTCTATCCAGTCGCCCACGCGCAGCATGTCGTTGCTGCCGAGCTGAACGCCGGCGACAAAGGAGAGGATGGTGTCCTTGAAGACCAGCATCAGCACGGCCGACATGGCGCCCAGGCCCGAGAGCAGCAGCAGCGGCGAGCGGTCCATCAGCGTGGCCACGATGAGCACCACGGCAAAGCTGCAGACCAGCAGCTTGCCCAGTTGCACATAGCTCTTGATGGAGTGGGTCTGGACGGCGGCTTTGCGTGCCTCGTCGCGTTCATGGGCCTCGTTCGTGGCATTGAGCAGATCGCACAGCGCGCGTGCCAGGTGGTAGAGCGTGAAGGCAACCGCCACATTGGTGATCAGCGTGGTCCAGCGCGGCTCCAGATGCGGCACGCCTTGCACGCCGAACTGCACGATCAGCGAGGGCACGACCTTGGCCAGGCGGCGCAGCACCTTGTCGTGCATGAGGATTTGGGCCCAGCCGGTCCTGAGGGTGTCGCGCATACGGCGAAAGACCTTGAGCCCCAGCCACTGGGTCAGCCAGCCGGCCACAAGAGCGGTCAGGGCCAGGATGCAGAGCGAGGCCAGCATTTGCATGGCGGGATTCCAGTCAGAAACAAAAGACCAGCGGGAAAGCAAGAGCAGCTCCTCAGAAGAATGGACCGGGGCAGGAGCGCAAGTCTGGCAACTTCGGGCAGAAGGCAGGCGATGGCGTCGGGCACGGAAACAGGCCGGTCAGACCGGCTGGCGTGCAAAAAGTTCAGCAATGTGTGAACAGCCACTAGCTTACGCAAAGCCGTATTTCCCAGCGTGGCGTGCAGGAAGGCCGCCCGGATGGCGCAGCGGGTTCTGCGGTCATGCGGGGCTAAAACGGCGCAAGCGGTCGGGCAGCCTAAAATCCCTGCTGATTTCAGATTTCTACCTTGCCGGGTCCCAAGTGGGGCTGGCGGCCACTGCACTGCACCATGCAAGAAAAATTCAACCACATTGAGGTCGAGCGCGCCGCGCAAGACCACTGGCAAGCCAAGGACGCCTACCGCGTCACCGAAGACGGCAGCAAGCCCAAGTACTACGCCTGCTCCATGCTGCCCTACCCCAGCGGCAAGCTGCACATGGGCCATGTGCGCAACTACACCATCAACGACATGCTCACGCGTCAGCTGCGCATGAAGGGCTACAACGTCCTCATGCCCATGGGCTGGGACGCCTTCGGCCTGCCTGCCGAGAACGCTGCGCTGAAGAACAAAGTGCCGCCCGCCAAGTGGACGTACGAGAACATCGCGTACATGAAAAAGCAGATGCAGGCCATGGGCCTGGCCATCGACTGGAGCCGCGAGGTTGCCACCTGCGACCCCGAGTACTACAAGTGGAACCAGTGGCTGTTCCTCAAGATGCTGGAAAAAGGCATTGCCTACCGCAAGACCCAGGTGGTGAACTGGGACCCGGTGGATCAGACCGTGCTGGCCAACGAGCAGGTCATCGACGGCCGTGGCTGGCGTACCGGCGCGCTGGTGGAAAAGCGCGAGATTCCCGGCTACTACCTGGGCATCACCAACTACGCACAGGAGCTGCTGGACCATGTGCAGGTCGGCAACGAGAAGGCCACATTGAATGGCTGGCCCGACAAGGTGCGCCTGATGCAGGAGAACTGGATCGGCAAGTCCGCCGGCGTGCGCTTTGCGTTCACCCATGACATCAAGGGGGCTGACGGCCAACTGATCCAGGACGGCAAGATGTATGTCTTCACCACGCGTGCAGACACCATCATGGGCGTGACCTTCTGTGCGGTTGCCCCCGAGCACCCGCTGGCGCTGCACGCTGCGGCCTCCAGCCCCGAGCTGGCCGCCTTCATCGAAGAATGCAAAAAGGGTGGCACGACAGAGGCCGAACTGGCCGTCAAGGAAAAGGAAGGCAAGCCCACGGGCCTGTTCGTCACCCATCCCATCACTGGCGCGCAGGTCGAGGTGTGGATCGGCAACTATGTGCTGATGAGCTATGGCGACGGCGCCGTGATGGGCGTGCCCGCCCACGACGAACGCGACTTCGCCTTCGCCAACAAGTACGGCCTGCCCATCAAGCAGGTGGTGGCCGTGGAAGGCCAGGCCGCTTATGACGACAAGCAGTGGAACGACTGGTATGGCGACAAGGAGCGCGGCGTACTGATCAACTCCGGCGATCTCGACGGTCTGAACCACAAGGATGCGGTGCAGGCCGTGGCCAAGATTGTGGGCGACAAGGGCCTGGGCGAGCTCAAGACCACCTGGCGCCTGCGCGACTGGGGCATCAGCCGTCAGCGCTACTGGGGCACCCCCATCCCCATCATTCATTGCGCCGATTGCGGTCCTCAGCCCGTGCCCGAGAAGGATCTGCCCGTGGTCCTGCCCCAGGATCTGGTGCCCGATGGCTCCGGCAATCCGCTGGTCAAGTCCGAGGCCTTCCACGCAGGCGTGGTCTGCCCCTGCTGCGGCAAGCCTGCCCGCCGTGAAACCGACACCATGGACACCTTCGTGGATTCGTCCTGGTACTTCATGCGCTATTGCGACGCCAAGAACAGCGAGCAGATGGTGGCCGACGGCGCCGATTACTGGATGCCCATGGACCAGTACATCGGCGGCGTGGAACACGCCATCCTGCACCTGCTGTATGCGCGCTTCTGGACCAAGGTCATGCGCGACCTGGGCCTGGTCAAGATCGACGAGCCCTTCACCAAGCTGCTGACCCAGGGCATGGTGCTCAACCACATCTACAGCCGTCGCACGGCCAAGGGCGCCAAGGAATACTTCTGGCCCAAGGATGTGGAGCATGTGTTCGACGACTCCGGCAAGATCATCGGCGCCAAGCTCAAGGTCGAAGTGGACAGCGCCGACGGCCTGCTGCCCGTGGGTACCGCCATCGATTACGAGGGCGTGGGCACCATGTCCAAGTCCAAGAACAACGGCGTGGACCCGCAGGATCTGATCGAGAAGTACGGCGCCGACACCGCACGTCTGTACACCATGTTCACCTCGCCCCCCGAGCTGACGCTGGAGTGGAACGACGCCGCCGTGGAAGGCAGCTATCGCTTCCTGCGCCGCGTCTACAACTTCGGCAGCAAGCTGACAGGCATGGACATGGCTTCTGCGGTGCAGGGCGTGGCCGGCGCCAAGTCGCTGGACGATGTGGAATTCGGCAAGGCGGCCAAGGCCCTGCGTCTGGAAATCCACAACGTGCTCAAGCAGGTCGAGTACGACTACTCGCGCATGCAGTACAACACCGTGGTGTCCGGCGCGATGAAGATGATCAATGCGCTGGAAGACTTCAAGGCCCTGGATGACACCGGTGCCAAGGTGGCGCTGATCGAAGGCTTCGGCATTCTGCTGCGCGTGCTCTACCCCGCTACGCCCCATCTGGCGCATGTGCTGTGGAGCGAGCTGGGCTATGCCAACCACCTGGGCGATCTGCTCGATGCCCCCTGGCCGCAAGTCGATCCCAAGGCCCTGGTGCAGGACGAGATATCGCTGGTGCTGCAGGTCAACGGCAAGCTGCGCGGTGCGATTCTGGTTTCCGCCACTGCCGACAAGGCTGCCATCGAGGCGGCTGCACTGGCCAATGAGGAGTACCAGAAGTTTGCCGAAGGCCGTGCACCCAAGAAGATCATCGTGGTGCCAGGTCGTTTGGTGAATATTGTCGTGTGACCGGAGTCTCCCCCTGAGGCGCTTCGCGCCCAGGCGGCCCCGCCTTCCCCCTCTCTCGCTTCGCGGGAGGGGGACAATACCTTCGCTGCGGGGCGGCTTTTGCTCGGTATTTCTGGAGCAGGAGGCGATGCTCGCAGCAGAGCTTGAAGATTAGAGGACAGTTGATGCAAAAACGTACGCTGCTGGCCGCCATGGCCTTGACGCCTTTGCTGGGGGCCTGCGGCTTTCGCCTGCGCGGTGCGCCGAATTTTGTGTTTCGCTCCATTTATGTGCAGGCGGGGCGTGGTGCGCCCGTGGGCACTTTGCTGCGTCGCAGTCTGGAATCGAGCAGCGATCAATTGACCGTGGTCAAGGACCCGGCATCGCCCGACACCGCCGAGGTGATCTGCCAGATCATCAGCGAGCAGGCCCAGCGCGTGATCATCGGCTCCAACGTGGCTGGCCAGGTGCGTGAAATCGAACTGCGCCTGATCGTGCGCTTCTCGTTGCGCACGCCCGGCGGCGATGAGCTGATCGAGCCGGTCGAGATTCGCCAGATTCGCAACGTGACTTATAACGAAACCAATGCCTTGTCCAAGGCAGTAGAAGAGGAAATGCTGAACAAGGACATGCGCAACGACATCGTGCAGCAGATCATTCGCCGTCTGGCTGCGGTCAAGAGCCTGCAGGTGTCATAAGCCATTGCCTGAGTTGCTGCGCGGCGGTCCCGGGCGGAGGCCGCGAGTCGCCGGCGATGCGCCGGTGAATCTGATAGCTGCTGACGCTTGAATTCAGGGCGTTTCAGATACTTTTTATAGAAAACTTTTCTCCATGCAGCTTGCGCTGAACCAGCTTCCCTCCCATCTGGCCAAGGGCTTGCGCTCGCTCTATGTGCTGCATGGCGATGAGCCCTTGCAGCAGCAGGAAGCGGCCGACGCGATTCGTGCAGCGGCGCGTGCTCAGGGCTATACCGAGCGCAGCAGCTATACCGTCATGGGTGCGCACTTTGACTGGAGCGGCGTGCTGGCGGCCGGCGGCAGCCTGAGCCTGTTTGCGGACAAGCAGATTCTCGAAATTCGCATTCCCAGCGGCAAACCCGGCAAGGATGGCAGTGCTGCGCTGCAGCAGCTGGCCAGCAGCGCCCAGGGCAACGACAGCACGCTGACCCTGATCAGTCTGCCGCGTCTGGACAAGGCCACCAGGACCGGGGCCTGGTTTGGGGCGCTGGACGGCAACGGTGTCTCGATCCAGGTCGACCCGGTGGAGCGCGGTGCGCTGCCGCATTGGATTGCCCAGCGTCTGGCGCTGCAGAACCAGCGCGTGGCGGCCGGGGAAGAAGGTCAGCGCACGCTGCAGTTCTTTGCCGACCGTGTGGAAGGCAATCTGCTGGCCGCGCACCAGGAGATTCAGAAACTGGCCCTGCTGCACCCCGAGGGCGAGCTGAGCCTGGCGCAGGTGGAGCAGGCCGTGCTCAATGTGGCGCGCTACGACGTGTTCAAGCTGTCCGAGGCCGTGCTCTCGGGCCAGGTGGCGCGCAGCATGCGCATGCTGGACGGCCTGCAGGCTGAAGGCGAGGCCGAGGTGCTGGTGCATTGGGCGCTGGCCGAGGACATTCGCAACATCAAGCGCGTGAAAGATGCCATGGCGGGCGGCAAGCCCCTGCCCATGGCGCTGCGCGAAAATCGCATCTGGGGCCCCAAGGAGAGGCTGATGGAGCGGCTGCTGCCGCGTGTCAGCGATGCACGTGCGGCCGAGTTGCTCCAGGCTGCCCATGCCGTGGACGGCATTGTCAAAGGCCTGCCCAGCGCGGGCTGGCCACGCGACAGCTGGCAGGCCCTGCGGCAGCTGGCCATGCAGCTGGCCCAGGCCGGGCGCTGATTTGCGACTCAGTCGGGATTGGCAGTGAGCTGGGCTTGGGCCTTGTCGGCCCATAGGCGCAGATTGTCCAGCAGGTCCTTCTGGCTGAAGGAGCAGCTTTCCTCGGTGAACAGCGCGCTGGATTCGAGCCGGTCCAACAGGTTGAGCAGCACCTCGCCATAGCGTGGCGGCAGTGCCGCAAGCAATGTGGTCGCGGCGCGTGCCTGCTGGCCGAGGGCGCTGGCGCTGATCTGTGAGTGGGCGAGCTGCTCGAATCCGCTGCGCAGCTGCTGGAGCTGGCGGGCGCTTTCCTGTAGCGCTGTGGTGTTGTGGCTCATAACTCTCCTTGCGATTCAGAGGCCGAGTGTAGGTGTCAGCAGGGCCATAAACCCCCTCATGGTCGGGCTTGTCTGCGCAACTTGCTTATCTCGGCGAAAATCACGCCATGAACGCGCTCAATACCGTCGAATACATGCACAACCTCGGTGTACAGGCAAAAGCCGCCTCTGCACTGATGGCGCGTGCGTCTGCAGCTACTAAAAACAAAGCACTCAAGGCGCTGGCCCGTCTGCTTCGCGAGAACGTCGAGCCGCTGCAGATCGACAATGCCCGCGATCTGGAGCGTGCCGTGGCCAATGGCCTGTCGGCGCCCATGGTCGACAGGCTGCGACTGACGCCCAAGGTGCTGGAGACCTGCGCCGAAGGCTGCGAGCAGCTGGCTGCCATGCCCGATGTGATCGGCGAGATCAGCGGCCTCAAGCAAATGCCCAGCGGTATCCGCGTGGGCCAGATGCGTGTGCCCCTGGGCGTGTTCGGCATGATTTATGAAAGCCGCCCGAATGTGACCATCGAAGCGGCCAGCCTCTCGATCAAGAGCGGCAATGCCTGCATTTTGCGCGGTGGCTCGGAGGCGATTGACTCGAACAAGGCGCTGGCCAAGCTGGTGGCCCAGGCGCTGGCCGAGGCCGGTCTACCTGAAGACGGTGTCAAGCTGGTGGAGACCACCGACCGTGACGCCGTGGGTCAACTCATCGCCATGCCCGACTATGTGGACGTCATCATCCCCCGTGGCGGCAAGGGCCTGATCGAGCGCATCAGTCGCGAGGCCAAGGTGCCCGTCATCAAGCATCTGGATGGCAATTGCCACACCTATGTGGATGATCCCTGCGACATCGCCATGGCCGTGAAGGTGGCCGACAACGCCAAGACCAACAAGTACAGCCCCTGCAACGCCAGCGAAAGCCTGCTGGTGGCACGCGCCGTGGCTGCAGACTTCCTGCCCAGGATCGGTGTCGTCTATGCCGCCAAGGGCGTGGAGATGCGCTGCGATGCCGAGGCCCTGGCTATTTTGCAGACTGTCAAGGATGCCAAGCTGGCCCAGGCCGTGGAGCAGGACTGGTACGAGGAATATCTGGCCCCCATCATCAGCGTGAAGCTGGTGGACGGTGTGGACGAGGCCATTGCACACATCAACAAGTACTCCAGCCACCATACGGAGTCGATTCTGACCACCAATCACCTGCATGCGCAGAAATTCCTGCGCGAGGTCGATTCGGCCAGCGTCATGGTCAATACCAGCACCCGCTTTGCCGATGGCTTCGAGTTCGGACTCGGCGCCGAGATCGGCATCAGCACCGACAAGTTCCATGCGCGTGGGCCGGTGGGCATCGAGGGCCTGACTTCGCTCAAATACGTGGTCTTGGGCGACGGCGAAGTCCGCTCCTGAAATCCGTCTTCCGGAGAGGCTGCAGGCGCGGTCTTTTCCGGATATGACTCAATGCCGCAGCTTGGATCCCTTTCCATAACACCATGAAAATCATTATTCTGGGTGCCGGGCGCGTAGGCCAGAGTGTGGCCGAAAGTCTGGTGTCCGAGCAAAACGGAATCACCGTCATCGACACGGATGCGCGAGCATTGCGTGAGCTGGAGTCGCGCTTCGACCTGCGCGGCGTGGTTGGCAACGGCATCGATCCCCAGGTGCTGGCTGAAGCGGGCGCCAAGGATACCGACCTGCTGATCGCCTGTGCCTCCATGGACGAGACCAACCTGGTCTGCTGCAAGATTGCCCAGGCCGTGTTCGATATTCCGACCCGTATTGCGCGGGTGCGCTCGTCCAGCTTTGCGGTGGACGACCCGGTGCTTGGCAAGGAGGGTTTTGCGGTCGATCGCATCATCTGTCCCGAGGAATCGGTCACCCATTACATCCGCAAGCTCATCGAATACCCGGAAGCCATGCAGGTGCGCGCCTTTGCGGGCGGTCGGGCCGCATTGGCCTCGGTGCGCGCGCGCGCCGGCGCGCCTGCTGTGGGCCTGCAGATTGCCCAGGTGCGAGAGCGCATGCCCGAGCTGGCCATGCGCATCGTGGCGATCTACCGCCGTTTCATGGACGAGCCAGACCGGTTTGTGCGCTGCGACGGGGCCACGCGCATAGAGCCCGGCGACGAGGTCTTCATGCTGGCAGCGACCGAGCATGTGTCCGAGGCTCTCAAGGCCATCAATCTGCCCGAAGGCCGCCCGAGCCGGCCGGTGTTCCGCATCATGATTGCGGGCGGAGGTCAGGTCAGCCTGCGGCTGGCCAGGAAGCTGGCGCAGACGCCCGGGCGCTTTCACGTCAAGATCATCGAGTCCAACGCCCAGCAATGTCTGAGCCTGTCGTCGGCGCTGCCTGCCGAAGTGCTGGTGCTGGAGGGTGATGCCACCGATGAGGCCCTGCTGGAGGAAGAGGGCATCGAGGAGGTGGATCTGTTCCTCGCGCTGACGGACGACGATGAGGACAACATCATGTCCAGCCTGCTGGCCAAGCGCATGGGCGCGCGCCGTGTTCTGTCGCTGATCAATCGCCGCGCCTATGCTGACCTGATGCACGGTACGCAGATCGATATTGCGCTGTCGCCGGCGCAGGCCATGTTGGGCGAGTTCCTTGCTTACGTGCGCCGCGGCGATGTGCAGGCCGTGCACAGCCTGCGCCGCGGCGTGGCCGAGGCACTGGAGATCGTGGCGCGCGGCGACCGCAAAAGCTCGCGTGTGGTGGGGCGCAAGGTGGAAGAGCTGCGCCTGCCCGAGGAAGTGCATATCGGTCTCATCGTGCGCGGCATTCCAGAAGGCAAGACCTGCGAGGAAGTGGCGGGCACGGCATTGGAGACCGAGGTCATCATTCCGCGCAGCCATACCGTAATCGAATCCGGCGACCATGTGGTGTTCTTTCTGCCCAACAAGCGACTGGTGCGCAACGTGGAAAACCTGTTCCGCGTCAGCGCCACCTTTTTCTAAGCTGCACACATGAAAGACCTGCTTCCTGTCCTGCGTGTGCTGGGCATGCTGATGATCATGTTTGCCGGCGCCATGCTGCTGCCCTTTGGCATCTCCTGGTTCACGCAGGATGGCATCTGGCGCATCTATCCCTGGTCGATCGGACTGACGGTAGGCGTGGGCCTGCTGCTGTGGGGGGGGCTGCACCGTCACAAGCAGGATCTGCAACCGCGCCATGGCGTGATTCTGGTGACCCTGGTCTGGGTAGTGCTGCCGCTGTGCGCCATGGTGCCGCTGATGATGGGGCTGAACCGGGTGGGCATTTCCATCAGTCTCACCCATGCCTACTTCGAGGCCGTATCGGGCCTGACGACGACCGGGGCCACGGTGCTCAGCGGTCTGGATCAGTTGCCGGTGTCCATCAATGTCTGGCGTACCTTCATGCAATGGATGGGGGGTATGGGGATACTGATTCTGGCCGTGGCCGTGTTGCCACTGCTGGGTGTCGGCGGTGCTCAGCTTTTCAGAGCGGAAGCTGCAGGTCCCGTCAAGGACACCAAGCTCACGCCGCGTATTACCGAGACGGCCAAAGGCCTGTGGGGTGTGTACGCGCTGTTCTCCATTGGCTGTTTTCTGACCTTCTGGGCCTGCGGCATGCAGCCGCTGGATGCGCTGATGCATATGTTCGCCACGGTGAGCCTGGGCGGGCTGTCGTCGCACGATGCCAGCTTTGCCTATTTCAACTCGCCGCTGCTGGAGGCCGCGGCCTTGCTGTTCATGTTGCTGGCAAGTTGCAACTTTGCGCTGTACTTCGTGGCCATGCGCAAGGGGCGTATCGATAGTTTCATGCGCGACCCCGAAATGCGCGCCACGATCGGCGTGTTGCTGGGCTCGGGCCTGCTGGTGGCGCTGCTGCTCTGGGTCAAGGGGGTCTATGGGCCGCTCGATGCCTTGCGCAACGGCATGTTCCACACGGTCTCGGTCGCCACGACCACCGGCTTTTCCACCACGGACTATCTGTCCTGGCCGGTGTTCATTCCTGTTTTGCTGTTGCTGTTGTCGGGGGTGGCCACCAGCGCAGGCTCGACCGGCGGCGGCATCAAGATGGTGCGCATGCTGATTCTGGTCAAGCAGGCCAGGCGCGAGATGACACGTCTGGTGCACCCGCGAGCCGTGCAGCCGGTGCGGCTGGGCGATGCGGTGGTAGATAACCCGATGATTTTTTCGGTGCTGGCCTACATGCTGGTTTACGGTGCCACCGTCATTGTGCTGAGCATGGTGCTGCTGCTGACCGATCTCGACCCTCTGACCGCGTTCTCTGCCGTGCTGGCCAGCGTGCACTGCATGGGACCGGGACTGGGCGCGGTTGGCCCATCATCCAACTACACGGTGTTGACGGATTTCCAGATCTGGGTGTGTACTCTGGGCATGCTGTTGGGGCGGCTCGAGATACTGAGTTTCATGGCTTTGCTGTCACCGGCGTTCTGGCGTCGTTGAAACAAAGACTGGGGAAAACACCTATCTCATGCTTCAATCTCTACAATTGCCCCCCACCATCGTCTCCTGAGGGTATTTATGGTTCCACATCTCGTCACGGCTTTGACCGGCCCCATTAACGAACTTGAGCAGCGCATTCTTGACTCCATGCCTGCCATTGAGCGTTGGTTCCGCCTGGAATGGATGGAGCACACGCCGCCGTTCTACTGTTCGGTGGATATTCGTAATGCGGGTTTCAAGCTGGCACCGGTGGATACCAACCTGTTTCCTGGCGGCTGGAACAACCTGACCGATGAAATGCTGCCACTGGCTGTCCAGGCTGCGATGGCTGCCATCGAAAAGATATGCCCCGAGGCGCGCAATCTGCTCATCATTCCCGAGAACCACACGCGCAACACCCACTATCTGGCCAGCGTGCTGCAGCTCAAGCGCATCTTCAGCATGGCGGGTCTCAATGTGCGCATCGGCTCCATCAGCCCCGAGATTAAGAAGACGCTGTCCATCACGCTGCCCCTGGGCGACGAGATCAAGCTGGAGCCGGTGATCCGCAGCAAGCGCCGTCTGGGCCTCAAGGATTTCGACCCCTGCACCATTTTGCTCAACAACGACCTCTCCACCGGCGTGCCCGGCATCATCGAGGAGCTGTACGAGCAATACCTGCTGCCGCCGCTGCATGCAGGCTGGAATGTGCGCCGCAAGAGCCGTCACTTCCAGAGCTACGAGGAAGTCGGCAAGCGCTTCGGCAAGCTGCTGGGCATCGACCCCTGGCTGATCAACCCCTTGTTCGGTCATGTGGAGAACATCGACTTTGCCGAAGGCACGGGCATGGAGGCCCTGGCCGAGCAGGTGGACGTGATCCTCTCCAAGGTGCGCCGCAAGTACAAGGAATACGGCATCAAGGAAAAGCCGTTTGCCGTGGTCAAGGCCGACAACGGCACTTATGGCATGGGCGTGATGACCGTGCGCGACGCCAAGGAGCTGGCTGCGCTGCCGCGCAAGAGCCGCAACAAGATGGGCGTCATCAAGGACGGCCAGACCGTGCATGACGTCATCGTGCAGGAGGGCGTGCTGACCTATGAGCGCATGCACAACGCCGTGGCCGAGCCCGTGGTCTACATGATGGATCGCTATGTGGTGGGCGGTTTCTACCGCATGCACCCCGAGCGCGGCGAGGACGAGAACCTCAATGCTCCCGGTGCGGGCTACGTGCCCCTGGCTTTCCAGCAGAGCAACCACCTGCCTCAGGCCAGCGCACGTCCGGGCGCCAGCGCACCCAACCGCTTCTATATGTATGGCGTGATAGCACGTTTGGCCATGTTGGCGGCCAGCTACGAGTTGGAAGCCACTAATCCCGACGCAGAAATTTACGACTGATTTCGCAGGCGCTGAGGACAGCGCACAATGCCGACAATTTGATCACTTGGTGACTGCCTTACGAGTCGCTTCCTGAACCGTGCAAAATTCGAAATCCTCGCTAGGCGCCCTGACCCTGGGCGCGATCGGTGTCGTCTACGGAGACATCGGAACCAGTGTTTTGTACTCGGTCAAGGAGGTTTTCGGCTCAGGCTATGTGCCGTTCACGCCGGACAACGTCTATGGCGTGCTCTCGGTACTGTTCTGGACGCTCACGGTCATCGTCTCCCTCAAGTACGTGACCCTGGTGCTGCGCGCCGACAACAACGGCGAGGGCGGGCTGGTGGCCATGCTGGCCCTGGCCTCGCAGACGGTCAAGGACAGGCCGCGACTGTCCAGCACGTTGTTTCTGGTGGGTATGTTCGGCACCTCGCTTTTCTATGGCGATGGCGTTATCACTCCGGCGATTTCCGTGCTCTCTGCGGTCGAGGGCCTGGAGGTCATCTCGCCACATTTCACCAAGGCCGTGATTCCGCTGACGCTGGTGATTCTGTTTCTGCTGTTCTTCGTGCAAAAGCGCGGCACCGCAGGCATAGGCAAGTTCTTTGGCCCTGTCACCGTGACCTGGTTTGCCTGTATCGCCCTGCTGGGTGTGCACCAGATCATGGGGCATCCGGAAATACTGGCGGCACTCAGCCCGCATTACGCGGTCCGCTTCATCTGGAACAGCCCGGGCATCAGCTTCATCATTCTGGGCTCGGTCGTGCTCTGTGTGACGGGGGCCGAGGCGTTGTACGCCGATCTCGGGCACTTCGGCAAAAAGCCTATCCGTCTGGCCTGGTTCAGCGTTGCCATGCCGGCGCTGACCTTGAATTACTTCGGTCAGGGCGCTTTGTTGCTGGCCAATCCCGAGGCAGTCAAGAACCCGTTTTTCATGATGGCGCCCAGCTGGGCGCTGCTGCCGCTGGTCATCATGGCCACCATGGCCACGGTGATCGCCTCGCAGGCGCTGATCACGGGGGCCTTCAGCGTGACGCGTCAGGTCATTCAGCTGGGCTACTTCCCTCGTTTTGAGGTACGCCACACCAGTGTGAAGGAGACCGGCCAGATCTATATGCCTCTGGTCAACTGGGGTCTGTTTGTGGCGATTGCGCTGGCTGTTCTGCTGTTTCGCAATAGCGGCAATCTGGCGGCGGCCTACGGTATTGCGGTGACGCTGGACATGCTGATCACCACCATGCTGACCTTCTTTGTCATCCGCTATCGCTGGAACTATTCGCTGGCCTTGTGCCTGCTGGCGACGGGCTTCTTCTTCGTGGTGGATCTGGCTTTCTTCGCCTCGAATCTGCTCAAGCTGTTTGAAGGCGGCTGGTTCCCGCTGCTGATCGGTGGCACGGTCTTTACCCTGATGATGACCTGGCGCCGAGGGCGCGAGCTGCTGCATCAGAAGTTGCAGGCGGATGCGCTGGATCTGCGTCAGTTTCTGGAATCCACCTGGCGTCATCCGCCCACGCGCGTGCCCGGCACGGCGGTTTTCCTCTCGGGGGAGCCCGGCACCGTGCCGCATGCGCTTCTCCATAACCTCAAGCACAACAAAGTGCTGCATGAGCGCAATCTCTTTGTGACCGTACGCAACCACGAAGTGCCCTGGGTCGGGATGGACAAGCGGGTGGAGTCCGAGTCGCTGGGCGGCGACTGCTGGGAAGTCATCATCCACTACGGCTTCAAGAACGAGCCCGATGTGCCTGCGGCGCTGGCGCAGCTGCGTACCCAAGGCTGCAAGCTGGACTCCATGTCCACCAGCTATTTCCTGTCGCGTGATGTGATCATCCCGCGCATGAACAACTCCATGGCGCACTGGCGCGAAAAGCTGTTTGCGCAGATGCACAAGAATGCGAGCCGGGTGGCTGATTTCCTGCACCTCCCGAGCAACTCGGTAGTGGAGCTGGGCTCCAAGATCGAGCTGTAAATACTTTGAGTCAAATAGGCCTTTGGCTCTTTATCAGCAGGCGCTGATAGCTATTGATTTTGATGTGATGATGGGCTTCGTCATTCGCGCTTACGCGGAGTGCATCATTTTGGGTGGGGCTGGTGCCAGAATGCACGGATGCGCTTTTTCAAAGACTTGAGCCCTGCCGCCGTGGCCGCAGGCTTTGTGGCCGTGCTTGTGGGCTTTACCAGCTCGGTAGCCCTGGTGTTTCAGGCGGCGCAGGCGTTTCATGCCACGCCTGAGCAGATTACTTCCTGGATTTGGGCGCTGGGCCTGGGCATGGGTCTGTGCTCGCTGGTCCCGTCGCTGATTCTGCGCATGCCGGTCATGGTGGCCTGGTCCACCCCAGGGGCGGCGGTGCTGGCGACCGCCGGGCTGGCGGGTGGTTTCTCCATGGGGGAGGCGATCGGTGCCTTTATTGTCAGCGCGGCACTCATCATTCTGGTGGGGGTGACCGGCTGGTTCGAGCGCATCATGAACCGCATCCCCATGGAAATTGCGTCGGCCCTGCTGGCCGGCGTGCTGGCCAAGTTCGGCATGCAGGCTTTCTCTGCGGCCGAAACCAATCTGTCCCTGGTGCTGGTCATGCTGCTTGCCTATCTGCTTTCGCGGCGTATGGCGCCTCGCTATGCGGTCATCATCACCCTGCTGGCCGGAACCGCCTGGGCGGCGCTGAGCGGGCAGATGCAGTGGTCGGCCGTGCATGGCGGGCTGGCCATGCCGGTCTATACGGCTCCCGAGTTCTCGCTGCAGGCGCTCATCAGCCTGGCGTTGCCCCTGTTTGTCGTGACCATGGCTTCGCAGAATCTGCCGGGCGTGGCGGTGATCCGTGCCACGGGCTATCCGATACCGGTGTCCAAGGTCATCAGCATGACCGGCGTGGCGACCTTGTTGCTGGCGCCGTTTGGCGGCTATGCCCTCAACCTCAGCGCCATCACGGCGGCGATCTGCATGGGAGACGAGGCGCATGCGGACAGGGATAAGCGCTATACCGCTGCTGCTGTGTGCGGACTGCTATATATTTTGATAGGTGTCTTTGGTGCGGTGGTCACGGGCCTGCTGACGGCCTTTCCCAAGGAGCTGGTGGCCTGCATCGCCGGACTGGCCCTGCTGGGCTCCATAGGCGGCGGCATGGCGACGGCCTTCAAGGAGGAAAAGCACCGAGAGGCAGCGCTCATCACCTTTCTGGTCACGCTCAGCGGCGTTGTCATCGCAGGGGTGGGCTCAGCCTTCTGGGGCGTGGTCGCTGGCAGCCTGGCCTTGCTTGTCCAGAGCCTGCGTGCGCGCAGGACCTGAGTATCTGCCGTCATATTGTGGTGTTTTGCCCGGCTGGGCATGATGCCGGTATCTACCTCTACCGCTAGAGTTTTTCACCATGCAAATACTGTTTGTTGCCGATCCGCTGGAATCCTTTGTCATCTACAAGGACTCCACCTTTGCCATGATGCGTGAGGCTCAACGCCGAGGACACCAGATCGTGGCCTGCGAGCCTCGCCATATCTCCTGGCAAAGCGGCGGCAAGGTCATGGCGCAGGTGCGCCACATCAGCCTGACCGGGGAACAAGACCGCTGGTTTGAGGAGACGCGAAGCGCTTTGACGGCACTGGCAGATTTTGATGCCATCGTCATGCGCAAGGATCCGCCCTTCGATTCCGAGTTCTTCTACGCCACGCACATGCTCGGTCAGGCCGAGCGTGAGGGCGCCAAGGTCTTCAACAAACCCAGCGCACTGCGCGAGCATCCCGAAAAGCTCGCCATCATGGAGTTTGCACAGTTCATCTCGCCCACCCTGGTCACGCGCAGCGCCCAGGACATCCGTGCTTTTCATGCAGAGCACAAGGACATCATCCTCAAGCCGCTGGACGGTATGGGCGGCATGGGCATCTTCCGGGTTGGCGAAGACGGTCGCAATCTCGGCAGCATCATCGAAACCCTGAATCAGGGCGGCTCCACCAGCGTCATGGTGCAGAAATTCCTGCCCGACATCGTTCATGGCGACAAGCGGGTGCTCATCATCGGCGGCAAGCCCGTGCCGTTCTGCCTGGCACGCATTCCGCAGGGCAATGAGGTGCGCGGCAATCTGGCGGCTGGCGGCAAGGGGGTTGCCCAGCCATTGGCGCAGCAGGACAAGGCAATTGCCGAGTTCATTGGGGAGCGTTTGGTGCAGCGTGGCCTGCTATTGATCGGACTGGATGTGATTGGTCACAACGTCACCGAGATCAATGTGACCAGTCCCACCTGCTTCCAGGAGATCTTTGATCAGACCGGCTGCGATGTGGCAGCGCTGTTTGTTGATGCACTGGAGCAGGCAGCTAGCGCCTGAGAAGCGACAAAGAACCCCGGCAGGCAAGGCCTGCCGGGGTTCTTTGTCTGGATGTCCGTGCGGATGTTGCCTGGCCTGCCAAAATCTGTGTACAATGCAAGGCTTCACTGAGCGAAATGCAAATTTTTGCTAGTCGATCTGAAAGAAATCAGACGGCAAAGTTGTGATAGAATTC
>NZ_BBVD01000006.1 GCF_000964545.1 Comamonas thiooxydans
TGAGTGTCTCGAACCGCCGAGCCACTCTGCGCAAGGGTTTATACCTTCAAAATATCAGCAACTTGCCCGCACAAGCAGATGAGCCAACCCTCCCCATCAAGACGCTGAGCGATGAATTCGCGTGCCCCGGCATGCACACCGAGCGGCTGGATGAAAAGACCGTTCAATGCCTGAAAGTGAACCAATGACCAGAATCCCCAGTGAAGCAAGCCGCGATTTCACAGTGCTCGGCTGGCCAGCCCTGTCATCTGGAGCGCCTGCCGAGCGCTACATCCAGCCCTGGGACAGCTATGACGGTAAAGAGTTGCGGCACACACCGGGCATTAGCCGCTTCCGCGTGTTTGAGCTGCCAAGCCGCGCCATGGCCTGCTGATCTATTCCAACAGCACGCGGCCCCCCTACCCCCACCCCATCGACAACACGACCCGCTGCTCAGCGGGTTTCGCTTTTCTGGAACCAAGGTGCTCAAGAGCATGATCATTTACCGCATTGCCAAGAGCTGGCAAAACAATCTGCAGGTGCAGGAGGATGCCCTGCAAAGACAATGTTCGAAGAGTGCGGCGCGCCCCACGAACGCGCCGCAGGCTGAGCAATGGGCCATGCGCTTCATGACCGAGACCAAAGTGCTGCCGGCCAGCGGCTCAACCGCAAAGTCAACGAGAAGGCCAACCGCCGCAAACCTGGCAAGAAAGAGCTCCGCGATCTCAAGGATGAGCCTAAGCTGGATCTGCTGCCCATGATCTTCGCCAGTGGCTGACATGCGCGCCCAAGGAGCGGAGCTCTAGCGCCCGCGTCGCCTGGCATCCAAGGCGGATCACAAAGGCTGGCAGGTGGCATCCAGCCCGAGAAGCTGGATGAGGCAAGGCAAGCCCATAAACGGCTTTGCCAGATGACACAGAAGGCAGACGACAAGCCACCGGAGCCCTAGCCTCATGGCTTCGCACTGCAGTGCACAGCAAGCCGTACACCCTTCAAAAGGCCGCCCAGCAATACAAGAAGCTGGCCATAAAGGCAGGCTGGCTATTCAGACTCAGGAGATTAAAAAGGTCACTGCATAAGCTTCAAAAATCGCACGGAAGTTACATGCTAGCGATGAATGCGAATCAATAACCTGGAACGATTTTCATTCATGGCAGAAAGTCTTGGCATTGACAATTTTTGACTGATTTACCACTCCAAACAAGAAGCAGGCTGACATAGATGAGGGAGGACACACGCTGTAATAAATTGTGACGCCAATAGCGAAGCACATGTACGGTGAAAGTAGATTGTCGCTTTTCGCTCAGGAACAGGCGCTACCGCTCTTCGATCGAGGAGGCTCTGGTCATATGTTCGCGAATAACGACCTCTTGGTTCTGACGCCACCTCTGGCGATCTTTGTTCTGGCAGTCATATTGGTCGTGGCCTGGCTCGCCCAACGATCTCAGCGCTTTCTGCTTTGGCAAGCTTGCGCCTATTCACTCACTGCACTGCCTCTTGCAGCTCAAACCTTGATGCCCCTGGAGGAGCTCACTCGCTACGCACTCCTGATTGGCAGTTTCTACCTGCTGAGCGCTTGGTGCCTTGCGAAAAGTTGGGCAGAGAGATGGCGTGTATCGGCCCAGCCACTTGTAGCGCTACTGATTGCCAGTATCACTTTAGCTGCGTTGTATTACTTTAGCCGGATCAACCCCAACGTCTGGGCTCGAGTGAACTCCTTCAGTGTTGGTTCAGGCCTTGTTTTACTGCTACCTATCCTCCAGGTCTATTCAAGGAAGAGCTCATTTGACTGGCTCGACAAGTCACTGCTCTGGCTGAGCATCATTTTCACAGCCTACACCCTTACTCGACCCATGATTATTTCGCTGCTGGGATACCCGGATCCGCAGTCATTTCCAAGATCGCCGTATTGGCTCTTGACACTGGTGAGCATATTGAACTTCGCGATACTCTTTACCGTGGTCATGACCGCCATTGCCGCAAAGGAAACTGTTGGCAAACTACAGAAAGAACGTGACCTTGATACTTTGACCCAGATATTGAATCGCAGATCCTTCCATGAATATGCCTTGAAGCTTTTAACCGATATGAGACTCTATCCCATGGCAGTGCTGGCCTGTGATATAGACCACTTCAAACGAATCAACGATACCTGGGGCCACGAATGTGGCGATAAGGTGCTGCAGCTTGTCTCCACGACTCTGCAAAACCATGTACGAGAGCGCGACCTCGTCGCACGGTTCGGTGGCGAAGAGTTTGTGATTCTGTTGACCGACATCGCACTGCGAGATGCAGAAGAAATTGCTCAACGCATCCGACGAGACCTCAGCTCGAATAGAGACACTCTTCTCTCCGGCACAAAATTGACCATGAGCTTTGGGATTTCATCGATCACCGATCCATCCCAGCTGGACCATGCCTTGAGAGAAGCCGATCAGCTTCTTTATCAGGCAAAAAATGCCGGACGTGATCAAGTGCATGTATCGGGAGTGAGTTATCCAGATATCTCTCTCGAGAGCACTCATCCTAGCCTCGACCCATAGTTGCAAGAGACCTGCCGCAGCGCTTTGTGAAAACCCTGTAGCGGGAGCTTTCCCAGCCTGCCACTGAGCGGGCTTTTGGCGTTCGAGCAATGCTCAAGAACATGACCATTTAGTGCCCAGCCATCGACTGGCAGGGCGATCTACAGGTACAGGAGGATGTGCCCCACAACAGACCTTTTTTGCCGACTGCTGCTGCTCCACACAGGAGCGCTCGGAGGTCGCCCATCTTCGCAACCGCTTGGCGGTCAAAGCCAGGAAGCCAGCATCACCTCAATATTCGACCGTATTTTTTCAAGCGTCTCCTTAAAGCGCTTGCCCTCCTCGGCCAGCCTCTCGTAATCGGACTCTTGCTTGCTCTTTAGGGCCGCGAGATGCAGATCTAACTTAGCGCGCTGCCTCATGGCTTGATCCAAAAGCCTCTCCGCTTCCACTTGATCGGCAGCGTTCGCACTCATTTTCTGTGCACGCTTCATCAACACATCGATATGAACCAAGTCCGCTTCAGACTCGCGGATGTGTCTTTCAGCCATCTGTTCGATCGTTTCCATGGCGACCTCCTAGCTAGGGACCGTCGCGTGAAGAGTCCTGCCAAACTGGTTGATATTCCGGTCCTCTCGGAACACACCCATCAAATCAGCCATTCCCTCGCTGTTGCCCTAATCCATAAGGTACCGCATCTGCCCAGCCCACAACAAGTGGGCGCTACCCAACACCATGAGCCCAATGAGCAAAACCGCTGGATTGGAATCTTCAGCACCAGCAATCTCCAGCTTCTCAAGCTGAGCAGCCAGCCACCAAGCAGGCTCGTTTTCTGGAGCCAATGCTTACACCTCAATTCGTGCGGGCACTGCCTGCCAAGCTGATGAATTGACCTGTTGACCGGTGCCTGTGATGCCAGTACAGGCATTGAGCAGGCCAGCGGCCGCTCCATTGACACGGGGATCAACCATGACCTGACGCAGTCGGCGCGCACGATGCCAACACCGCCCCTAAAGACTCACCACTATCGCGCGGACATTCGGAAGATGTGCCGCGCGAAGCTACAGGCGGGTAGCCGTAGACCTGCTGAACGTATCCGGCTCACCGGCAAACGCTAGGTAACCGTGGACATAATGCTGCGTATGCTCATGCATGCGTGAGCGCTATAGCGCCCAGGACTTCCCGCCGAGCTACATCATCGATCACCAGGCTGCAGACTAGCCTTCCGCAAAAACGGCCCGGGAGCGAACGGTCGGCAACAGCGTCAACCCTCTGGCTGATCGTGACCGGGAACAACAACGAAGCGAGCCCGCACAAACAACCAAATGAGCAGACTTTCTAGCAGTCCTATCCAAGTCCCAGTCTTTAAGGCCGCGGATTAGGATTCGCAGGAGATGGCTCAGGCCTCGGCACTGCTGCTCCAGGATCTGGCTGTGGTCGCTGTATTCCCTCCATTGCCGGCGGCCGCGTTTCCAGTTCAGGCTTTGGTGCTTTGTCATCGCAGGCGCTCAGCGCGCCAGCGGCCACCAGCAACGCAATAGCAGATAGAGATTTCATGATTGGCCTCCTGTCATCGAACATATGAGCATGCTAGGCCGACCAGTTACGCGAAATGGAGCCAATTTTGCAAAACTCACACCCTGAGACACTCATCAGTATTCGCTCTGATTTCACCTTATTTATGCTTGTCCGATGAGCGAGACACCAATCTAGAAAGCTCCGGAGACACTTGAAAAGCAGGTATGAGAGCGAGAGCGTAAGAAGCCCGAAAAGATGTAACCCCGGCCCGCCGCCGCGGGCTTTTCTCAAGCGGCCATGAGCTCTCCTGCCAGGCGCCACGCCAGGCTCAGGCAGCTTGGTAAGCAACGATTTTCGGTTGGTAGAGGCGGCTTGTGGCGGCTATTTGGGTTGGTAGAGAGGGCAAAGAAAAAGGGCTTAGATCGCTCTAAGCCCTTGATTTCTTTAGTTTTTAGTGGTGGGTCCTGACGGTCTCGAACCGCCGACCTACTCCGTGTAAAGGTTTACACTTATCATATAAATCAAACACTTACCAAGCACACCAACCCGCTATACCAACTCCGAACGCCTATTCATGCAGTAAACAACAGTAGGTCGCCACAAGCCGCCAAGCCTGCTACTTCTGTCTCCAGCACTAATCACCGCTTTCTGGAGAGCGTCCAGGTGCAACTTTGCAGGCTCTTGGCGAGTGTGAATAGGATGTGGAAAGAATGCGCCAGACAGGCACCTAAGCGGCTGTCCTCAGCTGGCCTGATGACTTTTCCTGACTTTTCGCTTTAGGCGTACTTGTTACCATTTGCTCATAACGGCCTGGAGAGAGTACATGAGCAAGGCATTACCTCAGCAAGCTCAGCACAGACAGTCCATGCGATCCACCGTGCGGATGGTGACACTGGCGGGGGCGCTCGCCTGGCTGGCCTTGGTGGCCAGTCTCGGGTGGTGGATGTCACAGAGAATTGTGGCCTCGGAGTTGGACCGTTTGGCTCACAGCGCTGAGTACGAAGCCAAAACAACCGCACGCGTCATGGATCGGCTTTTCACCGAAATGGTGAGTGTGGCCAACATGGTGGCACGCCAGGGACTCGTGATACAGCTCGCCACCCGCTATCGCACGGATCCGCCAGGCCTCATCCTGCTCAACCGCCAACAGCGCGCCGCGCAATTCACCCAAGACCCGTTGGTGCGCAAAGTTGGGGACTTCATGAACGAGCTGTCCAGCGACCTGCGCTATGCCCGCATCTACATGAACAATTTGTCGGACGACACGGTAACGGCCAGCAACTGGAACGAGCCTGACAGCATCGTGGGCATGATCTACTCTGGCCGTCCCTATCTAATCGATGCATTGCGTGACGGCAATGGCCATTCGTTCGGTATAGCGCGCCTGAACAAGACACCATCCTATTTCGTGGCTAGCCGTATCGAGAGCGAAGACGATAAGCCTCTAGGTTCAGTCACCGTCAAGTTCGACGCCCCAGATATTGTTCCCTACTTATCAGGGAGCCACATTGCGCTTATCCTGGATCGCCAGGGTCGCGTGACCACAGCGTCCTCCGAGCCATTTATGCTCCGCAACGCTCAAGCGCTTCTACCGCCAAGTTTCGCAGTTGCAGAAGGAAGGACTACCGCCTCGGAAAGTGGTGAAAGTCCGGGTGAGCCTCTGAATGCGCGCGCAGTCTCCAACACAGATCAGTGGATCATCGACGGCAAGTCCTACCTGCTACGGCATGAACCGCTCTCCAATACCCAATATCAACTGATCACACTGGCGAATTTGGAGCACTTGCCACTCATGCGTAGGCAGCACATCGGCTTCGCTGGGCTGGTAGCGTCGGTGGGTCTACTTTTCATTCTGCTTAGCGGTCATGCGATTGGACTGATGGTGGAGCGACGGCAGGACGAGTGGTACGCGGCCAATCACGATGCACTAACCAATCTACCAAACCGACGCAACGTACTGCGTCAACTGGACCAGTTGTTCGCTCAGGCGAAGCAAATGCAGCAATGGATAATGGTGGCCTTCATCGATCTGGATGGCTTCAAAGCGATCAACGACACCTATGGTCATGAGGTCGGCGACCAATTCCTTGTAGAAGTCGGTCGACGCATGAGCACCGGCTTGCGTAAGAGTGACATGCTGGGACGATTAGGTGGTGATGAGTTCGTCGTCATTGGACTGATTGCCCCGCCAAGTGGCGCAGATCAGGACAAGGCCCTGGAGGCTATGCGCAACCGCCTGGCTCCGCTGCTGATCGGGCAGTACGAATTTCCGCAATGCAGCCTCAGCTATCCTGGTGCTAGCTTCGGCATTGTGATTGTCGATCCATCCAACAGCTCGACACAAACCGTGCTCAAGGAGGCTGATCTGCGTATGTATGCGGACAAACAGGCAAGGCGGACGTCGCGAAGGGAGTCTGCAAAAGGTGAGGCAGCCTGCAAAACATGGAAACTGCCAGAGCACGGGACACGGATGCCGCTCCCAACCTAGCTCCAATGAACGCAGAATGTCGGCCCAATGCGCTCGAAAGAGTTTCTTGGATATTGGCCGTCATTGGCTTCTTTGACTTGAGCTGCTACAGATAATTTGCAGCAGTCGTTCAGAGGTGCCCTAGGGCTGTCCGCTAATGGCCGATAGCAGGGTCGAGCAGTAATCTGCAGCTAGGCAGGATGCGTCTCAAACATCTCCACAGGCGCCAATCTAAGCAGCTGCGCCGCCTCCCGCACCGTGCCCGCCAGCCACTGATCAATATCCTGCATCTCAATCGGGATCATGCTGCGCTTGTCCTGCTGGTCTGCCGGCAGCTTGGGGTCAGGCTTGTGCATGCGACTCATCAGAGGATGTGAGTCGGCATTGATGGTCAGCATGGTGTAGCTCTCCACGAGCTCGCCAGACTTGGGATCATTCCAGCGATTCCACAACCCGGCCAGCGCCCACGGCGCGCCATCGGCCCGGCGAAATCTCCACCATACGTTTTTGCCCGTCTCCCAGTTCGGCTCATCAAAGCTCCAGGCGGGAATGATGCAGCGCTGGCCGCGCGCCCAGGGCGCCTTGTAGCTTGGCTTGTCTGCCAGCTCCTCCGAGCGCGCATTGTTGGTGCTGTATTTCAGCGTGCGCTCTTTCGCAAACCAGGGGATCAGGCCCCACTGGCCCGCCACGCCCTCGATGCTGTAGCCTGGGTCATCGACAGCGCGGCGCAGAAATGGGCCAGCCGCCCGGGGAAAGATGTCGATGCGCTCATCCTTCCACCAGCCTGGAGATTCCCGGCCAATGCGAAAGTGACGCTCAATCTCGATCTCTGTGGGGGTGTTATAGCGGTTGCACATCAGTCGCCATCGTTGATGTTGCCGCCGCCAGCGTACTGAAGCTCCTCGTCAAGCTCGCGCCAATACTCGGCCATGACCTGTCGCGCCTCCTCCAGAGACTCCAGCTTCATGTCGCGCAGGACACATTCGCTCGGGGATTCATCAACCAACAGGGCAAGTCTCGCATGCCAAGCACAGCGCTTGATGACCGCGCCGGCAAAACGACGCATCTCTTCTGTGATCCAAGCCCCTTGCTCAATGAGGCCCGCATCCGCTGCAAGTCCATTCAGCAGCGCGACTTTGGACTTTGAGAAGGTGTAGCTGTCTTCCTTCCTGATCTCCTCCAGGGGCTCAGGCAGCATCTCCCGCTCTATGTAATCCTGCGGAACTTCTGCCACTTCCACAGCCTTGTACGCATTTCGAGCACAGCGCTCAATGATCGCGCCCGCAAACGTGCGCATTTCCTCGGTGATCCACTCACCCTGGCCAATGAGGCCCACCTGAGCAGCCAAAGCGTTCAGCACTGCCACATTGGATTTGGGCTGCGGGATCAATGAGGTGTAGAGCTCCCGCTCCACATCCCCGAACTCCCCAACATCGTCGTCATCATCGAAATCGTCTTCGGAATCGGTCATGGGGGACCTCCTTTAACCTGGCCCTCCATTGGACTCCAGATCAGCTCTGCTTTCAAATTTACTGTATAAATAAACAGTATCAACAGGAGGCTCTATGCACACCGAGCATCACTACAACTGGCGCTATCAAGACCATCTTGGCAAGTGGCACACCACCAGGCACCTCTGCACCGAAGAGTCGATCAAAAAGGAGTTCCCAAATGCCACCCCGGTTCAAGGAACGCTCAGAGTCGTCGAGGTGACCGACACGCTGGAGGAATACTGGGAGCGCACGCGCCAAAACACAATGCCGGGTGTAGTGCGCAAGCCGGAATGATGATGATCGGTGAGGACTGGCACCCCACCCTACTGCACACACCGGGTCGATACGGATATCCCACTGCGCGCATCCTGCCAGGCAGCGCCAGCGACTACATCACAGAAGCAGTCCACCCCGGATGGGTGCTCGTGGTCACCGTAAAGGACGAGCTTGTGTACTTCGGACCAGGCCCGGCAAGTGTGGCGCGTTCCGCTGCACCTTTTTGAGCGTGCAGCTTGATCGCGGAAGAGCCACTCAAGATCTGTAAACAAAAGTCATTTTTATCTTGTTTGGTGCACAGAGCCCGGTCAGTCAAATTTGATATGTATCAGAATTTGTAACTTCTCCATATCACCCTCTAAGTACGGAATTTTGCTGTGTCTTACTGGTCGCCTGCTGCTCATTCTGGTGAACATATCCTCATCATCGACGACGACGTCGCTGAGCTGAAAGTTCTGCTGGAAGCACTTAGAGGCAAAGGCCATCGACTTTCTGTTGCCTTGGATGGTATGCAAGGCTATCGCCGCGCCACCACCCAGCAGTTTGCTTTGATCCTGTTGGATGTGAAGATGGGAACAGTCGATGGATTCGAGACCTGTAGATTGTTGAAAGCTGATCCAGCCACAGCGAACATTCCGGTGATTTTTTTGTCTTGCTGTGTCTCTTCACAAGAGCGCCTGATGGGATTACAGACGGGAGCAGTAGACTACATCACCAAGCCGTTTTATGTCGACGAAGTTACGGCGCGCATTGAGATCCACCTAGCCTTGGCAAGGCAATGGAAATTGGCACACCAGGATGCTGGCGCTATGGTGCCTGCGTCGCCTACTCCTCCGTCAAAAGCACTTTCCATAGTGCCGAGTGCTAACCACGACTCCACGCTGCTGCGAGCGGCACAGAAGCTGGTGTTGTCTGATCTATCCAATGTCCCTTCTCTGCCTGAGCTGGCCGCTCAGTTAGGCACGCATGAAAAGCGATTGACGCGGGTGTTTCAGACTTACACTGGAAATACTGTTTACAAGTTCATCCGAGACGCCCGCCTTCAGGAAGCCAAGCGTATGCTGGCGAGCTCTGACATGCCAATAGAAGAAATTGCCATAGCCCTGGGCTTCTCCAGCGCAGCCAATTTCTCTACCGCTTTTCGATCCTACGCTGGCTGTACTCCATCCGCTTTTCGGCGCTTCGGTGGGCAGTCCGAGGCGGCTATAGCTTCCCAGAGGAGCGAGCCCCCAATCAACAGCGTCAACGACCACATTACGTCCCTCAGATAATTAACCAGCTTAGTGCCCTGAGACAATCGCGCCATGACCGATGAATCACCGATCCACACAGTCCACAAGCGCGTTTGCCACACGTTCCTCCGGCACTGGAAGGCCCACAACAACGCCTACCCCAAGCTGATCAAGATGACGCCGGAAGAGTTGCGGCAGTTCAACATCGTCAACGCCTTCGCTAAGCCCAATGAAATGTGGGGCGTCCCAATTGAAATCGACCCCAACACCACGGGCGTGATGATTGCGGTTGATGGGACTGAAATGCCTTTGGTTGAAGGCTACTGATCGAGCGCCAAACGCCAAAAAGCGCCCCGACACCAATCAAGGTATCGGGGCGCTTTTCAGTTCAGTTGCTCGAGCAGTGTTCGGTCGGCCTTGACCTGTCCGCGCAACAGGCTCACCTGAGCGTCTCGCTTTTGGACCAGGCCGCCAAGCTCTCCAACCAGGCCCGAGCCCTCTGCAGCAAGGGCTGCGAGTCGCTGGTGCTGATCTGCGAGACCTCGGCAGGCAGCGGCGTCACCGGCAAGCTGGGCGTTGCGGGTGGCCGTGCTCCTGATGTCGTGCTGCAGGCCTGCAATGCGGACAGCATCAGCAGCGCGCCCAGCCTCAAGGCGGGCCATTTCTTGCGTGTAGTCATGGGTGTTTTCCTGCTGGGCAGCACCGTGATTCCCCACGGCATGTGCTTTCTTTTCGGTAGCGGCTTGTGCTTGCTGGGCATGCGACTCCGCCGCTTTTGCATGTGAAGTCTCGACCTTGGCCAGCCGCTGCGTCTGCACGGCCAGCAGCAGAGCAAAGGCCAAGGCCAGCCACGGCCAGATGCGAGACGCGCCGGTCATTGCTGTGACTCCATGCAGGCGCTGTAACGCGCCTGCTGACGCGTCCATACACCACGGCAGACCTTGTTGCCCGGCGTACTGCAGTCAAAGCGCCAGCGCGTTGGCTTGCCCGCCTTATCCCACTGATAGACCACCCAGCCCGGGCCCTCGCGGCGCCCGCTGGTCATGAACTTGTAGCCCAGGTAGGCGCGGCAGGCGCCGGCATAGTCACCCGCCTTGGTCTTGGCCAGCATGCTGGAGCCGCGCCAGGCGCCGCAGCCATACTGCCCCGCGAAGTCCGCAGCCTTGTCGAACTCGGTTTGATTTACCAGCGTCTGGCCGAGACTGTTGCGCACGCATTGCGCATAGGTGCGGTCAAGTTCGCCCAGTGCCAACTCAACCGCCCGCTGGCGGGTGATTGGAGGATCTGCCAGGGTGACGCGCCGGCCATCTTCATAGCGCGTAGAGCCGTGGCCTATGGTGGGCACATCGCCCTGCGTGGGTACATAAGGGTGCAGCAGGACCTCGCCTGACTGGCTGACGCTCGTGGGGCCATCCCCTTCCGATGCCATCCATGCCGCCCCAGCAGCCGCAGAAAGAGAAAGGGCCGCTGCTGCGACCCTTGTTTTACTGATGTTCATGTCCCTTCCTCTTCTCCAAGCCAGCCGCCCTGCCCTCGCTCCTCTCGCCACCATTTGCGCAGCAGGTATGCCGCCTGAATGGCGATGTACACGCCTGTTGCAATGGCCACCCACTCATTGAGCGTCAGAGTGGATGCAGCTGCCCCGGCAACCGCCGGTGCCGCCTTTGCGGTTTCAATCAATGCTTGAACCTTGCTTTCGTTGCTCATAGCCCTCCCAGGCAATAAAAAACCCGCCTGAGCGGGCATGTCGAATCAATCTCAACCAATAGGAAACGGTCCAGAGGCCGGCGCATAGGCATGCCCCAGGTAGCGCGCCGCGCGCGTGAGGCGCAGGTGCTGCGCATAGCCGTTAAAAAAGCTCACCCCTGGGGCCTGCACACCAATCAGCAAGGGTTTGCCGCCGTCATACATCCACGCAATGCTGGTGCTCCCCACATGAGCACCTTCCTGATACAGGTGAATGTTTCCGGCGTACTTCTCAATGGCCCACTCGAACCAGCGATCCCTGGGCGCGCTGACGGAGGCAACGACAGACACGCCTGACGGAGACACGCCCGCCCCGTTACCAATGAATACGCGCATCACGCCGCCGGAGATCTGCAGCTCGTACTGCGGGTAGGAGGCGCCGCTGACACCGTCTTTGTTGAAGATCTGCCCTTCGGAGGCACCCGAAGGCCAATACAGCAGGCCTTCAAACGTGAAGTCAGTGCCCGTCATGTTCAGCTGGAGGTCATGAGCGACAGACACATAGTCCCCGCTGCCATCCATATACAGCGAGCCGGCGCCGTACTTGGCCTGGGCCGTGCTGATGTGCGCGTCTCCGTAGGCCGTCACCACCTTGGGTGTTGGGCTGTAGTCAAGCAGGTCATCCGTGAAGGGACACAGCAGGGCCACCTTGTCCCAATGCGGGTCGCCGCCGGCGCTCGCTCCAAACCGGAAGGGGTTCAGGAGCATTCCTCTTTGCTTGATGCGGCTGATCATGCGGGCACCCCGATCAGGTAGACCTTCAGGCCCGCCGCCGTGCCGTCGCCCACCTGGTCGATGTCGATGGTGATCTCTGCGTCATCAGCCAGTGCTGCACTGCTGATGACTGCCGCAGCAGCGGCCGTGGTGCTGGTCTTCTCCGTGTTGTCGATGGTCAGCTTGGTGGACAGGATCGAGGCACCACCGGCGTTGATGTCCACTGTGAGGATGGATCCGCTAGCTTGGGCGGTGGTGAGGCTGGCCCGCACCTCGCTCAGGTTCATGGCAAACGGTATGCGAAACGTCACCTTGGCAGTGCCGGCGGTCAAGGGCGTGGCTTCATCGGAGCAGGCAATCGGGATGGCCGTGATGGTGCTGCCACCGCCGCCCGACGATTCACCCTGACCGTGCACCCCGTAGCCGCCCGCGCGCCAATCCTCGACAGCGGTCACCGTAGCCGGACCCGTGGTCAGTTTGTAGACACGGGCATAGGCAGCGGTGTTGTTCCAGTTGGTCGAGCTGCCGGACACGGACAGCACGCCCGTGGCACGGGCCACGACCACATATTGGGTGGAGCTGGCGGCCAAGGCCACCGTGCCGGCCACCACTGCATGACCAGCCCAGCGCCCGCCCAGATAGCCCCAGGTGAGCCCTGCCGTGCTGGTGGCATCCTTGCCGTAGACGGCCATATGCTCCAGCGCTTCGAAGTTTTCGTTGACGATGACTTGAGGGTCAGCCTGCGCTGGTTCCCATTGCTGCAATACGCTCATGGCGCTTTGGCTCCTACGGTTGACGGATAGCCAGGCCCTGCCGTGGCAGAGATCTGACAAATTTCAAATTGCAGGGCAGCTCCGCTGGCCAGGCCATCAACGGCCTGCATGTCGGCGGTGTAGCGGTAGGTGCTTTCGTTGACCACATCCGAGCGCAGCAGCGTGCTGCCGGCAAAGACGCGCACGCGGTAGGCTTCGATCACCTCACCCAAGGGCACCACGGGCGCAGGCCCCGCGTACTGGTAGCTGCGCCTCGTGCGCCGCTGCCAGCTCACGACCAGGTCATGGCCGTCAGGCAGGGCCCGAGGATTGGCGGGGCTGAAAGGCTTGAGGGCCACGCCGGTGTCCGTGAAGTCCTTGGCCGTGCCCGAGGACAGGAAAGCGCCCAGCGTCACCGCCTTAATCTGACGCTGCAACCCGATCTCGTTGGTCTGAGACGCGATGCGGCGCAGCCCATTGCCCAGCAGCACGCAGCGCTCGCCGGCCGCATGGCTGGCCATGGCCCACTCCGTGCCGCGCTGCCCGCGCAGCAGGCCGCTGAGCAGATAGGCGCCAGGCGACAGCAAGGCCGCCGAGCGGAAGCGCAGGATCTCGCTGCCCAGCAGCAAGGCATTGATGGACTCATCGAGCAGCATGGCCTCGCGGGTACTGGAGGCCAGCTCGCCCGAGACCTGCACCGTGACCGTGCTGGCTTCATCAAACACCACCCCGCCCTGCCAGGCAGGCAGCACCGAGGTGGCCGTGCCCATCACACACTGCGCCGTGGTCTTGAGCAGCTGCGTGTAGTTCACTGCATCCCAGGCCTGTGCCACCACGGTGCCAGGCCACTTGTCGGTTGCGGCGGCCCGCTGGGGGGCTACCGCCACGTAATATCCAGGTGCGTCGTCGGCATCGCGCAGGATCGCAATGTCCAGCGGCTCGAACAGGGTGGCGGCTGGCTGAATCACGGTCTCGGTATTCACATAGCCGGTATCCGTGACCGCCTCGCTCTGGATGGCACCCACATCGTCCAGCCTACACTGCAGCTCAATGATGGGCATAGCGTCCGTCTTGGACTGCACCAGCAGGCGGTAGCTGCGCCCGTCATGGTTAAGCGCATTGATCACATCGCCCGGCTCCAGGTAGGCGTACTTGAGCGGCAGCTTCAGCGTGGCCGTGGCCAGCCCCGCTACCCGGTCCATGAGCATGCCGTCCACGATGGCCTTGGCTTCTTCGGGCTGCAGGCCCAGGGCCAGCTGGACCGTCTCGGTGCTTTGCTGGCCGGACAGCAGCCTGTCAGAGAACTCGGTCGCCGTCTGGTAGTCGCCCGACATATTCGGGTAGCTCAGGGCCAGCTGGGCCGGCAGCTCGACATCGTTGCCCAGTGTCAAGGACAGCGGCTCATCGTCGCCGCCGCTGCTGGTGCCCATGCCCAGATCGGCAAAGGAAATCGTTGCCACTGCATCCAGGGCCCGCTCGCGCAGGCGGATCTGGTCATCGGCGCTGACCTCAAGAAAATACGCCTGCTGCAGCGGCTCCAGCACCGAGCGCGTCGTGCTGATTTGCGCAACTGCCAGGGCTCGCACGAGCTTGGAGGCCTCAACGCCAGACACATCAAAGTCTGCAGCGCTGTAGCCGCAGCGCAGCAGCTGGGTTGCCAGGACATCCTGCAAAGGCACAGGCTCACCGTCCAGCCCCTGGTACACATACTGATGCTGAGTGATGCGAAAGGCCAGAAAGCGCTGATTGTTCTCGATGATCTCCAGCGTCTCTTTAACCTCGTACTCAATGAAAATCGAATCCACCAGGGGCGTAAAGGTGGCAGTCGAGACGTAATAGGACACTGGCGATGTCACCACCTGCTGCCCATTGATGAATAACCTGCAGGTATCGTCGTGGTACAGCACAAAGTCCAGTGTGCTGCCCGGCTGCACGCGCTGGGTCTTGGTGATGGTCATCGTCGTGCCCGGAATGGGCGACGGGATCGCGGTGTGAACCGGCGTCACATTCAGAGGGTAGTAGAGATGCGGCGGTGTGCTGCAAAACGCCCCCTGCCCCTGGTCATAGAACCCGTCGAAGTCGTGCAGCAGGACACTCTGGCGCACATAGGCACCGCTGGCCAGCTCGAAGGTCAGATTGGGGATGTTGCCGCTATTGCCCAGCTGCAGCCCCTGAATCAACACCGTGCCCATGCCCCGATAGGCCGGTGCATTGCCCAGGCCCACAGCGGCCTCATAGGTCGGATCAGGAAGCTGGTCTGCCGCCCCGGTGTACACCCGCAGATCCGCCCATAGACCCTCTTGCGCCACGGCGCCATCAAACACCAGCTCGCCATTGCTCCAGATGCGCTTAATGCCCGAGATCTCGTTCTCGCTGAGCAGAATCAGCAGGTCGACGTCATAGGTATAGGTGGTAGACGTAGCTCCCCCGCCCTTGCCCTGCTCCTGCTCGGTAGCCGTCTCCCGGCGGTCGCTGGCCCAGATGATCTGGCCCGAGATCCGGGGCACGCCTGTCACCCACGGGATCACAGAGCCGTACTCCGTGCCGGTGACCTTGAGATCGCCCAGCCTGGCGCCATAGGACTTCTGGCCTGGCGCCATCAGCGAATACGCCAGGCTGCCCAGCATGAAGCCAGTGCCTGCCGTGGTCAGACCCAGGCCCACCGGGCCCAGAGCCAGTGCGCCAACGGCCGCAATTGCAAGCTGTGCCATCAGTCAATCTCCGGAAAGCGATAGGCCGCCACAAAGCGCATGGCCCTGGTGAACAGCAAACGAGTCTCCAGCACCCGCCCATGGGCGCCACTGGCGTGAATGATGGACAGGCCGCCGTGCAGGTAGTCGCCCACGATGCCGACATGCTGGGGATGACTATCAAAGGCCACCAGCACCACATCGCCAGGCGCCATGTCATCCTGGTCCACGGGCACCAAGCGCTCGCTCAGGTGGCGCACCAGCTGCTTGCCATCAGGCACCCGGCCATAACCGCCCACATCCCAGTCCGCCGGCACGGCGCCGATCTCGCGGGCCACGCTGATCACCAGGCCCACGCAGTCCACGCCCACGCCTTCGAGCCGGGCCTGATGGTGAAACGGCGTGTCCACCCAGCGGCGGGCAATGTCTACGATCTGCTTCATGGCGTCTTGACCAGGTCGTCCGTGGTGGGCCGATGTGGCTCGCCCCGGAAGTTAAGAACATTGCCGAACTTGTCGCGACAGTCATCCAGCAAACGCTTGCGGCAGCCGGCCACGATGGAGAACTGGTCACCGACCGCCACGGCCATCACCATGGGCAGCACCAGCGTCAGGGCGCCGCCGGCGGCGTGGCTGCGCACCTTCTGCGACAGGCCGGCATTGGCGCCAGTGGAGAAGGTCAGCACACCTTCGCCAAAGTAATCGGCGGCCTGTGCCAAGCCTGCGGCCGTGAAGCTGCGCTTGTCGGTCACGGCAGTGATCTCGCCGGCATGCGTCCATGGCGCCAAGTCCACCCGGCAGCGGGCGTCGCCCAAGCGGTTGCGGCAGGTCTTGGTCGACACCTCCCCCACGCTTTGCTGCAGCAGCTGCTTGAGGCCGCGCAGCTCCACCTTAATCGTGGCCGCGTTCAGCGTCACCTCGCCAAACCAGCCCCGGGTGAGCGTCTCCACATCGTTGGCAATCGTGGGCGAGGCCACATCCCAGCGATAGCGAAAGATCCTGAAGCTCGCATTGCGCCAGACCCCGGCCACTACCTCATCCCGCTGGAATAGCGAGCCATCATCCAGCGTGGTCAGCTCCAGGTTGTCTACGGCAAAGCCCGAAGTACTGACCAAGTTGCTGGCCGACAGGCCCTGCCTGGCATCAAACACCAGGGCGGCGCTACCCAGCCCCCAGGGCGTGACATCGAGGACGAACGCCAGGTCATGGCTGGTGAAGCCGTAGAGCTGGCCATCCGTGCGCTCAATCACGATGGCATGGGCCACGCTGGTGCCGCCGCTGTCATAGTGGGCCTGCAGGGCTGCAGGGATCTGCTTCATACCCGAATCTCCTCCAGCTCGATCCCAGACCACTCGGTGATCAACTTGGTGCCGCCCAGCACCTTCCAGACGGCGGACGGGTCTTTGAAGGCGACCGGCACATGAAAAGTGCCCATCCAGCGATAGCTGTCACCAGCCATGTGGTCGGCAATGACCACCCGCCCTGTGGTCGTGTCCGGCACCACTGCCAGCATGCTGGGCACACCGGCGCGCATGCGCTGCACCTTGCAGCCTTTGGCGGGCTTGTAGATGGGACGCACAAACATGCGGCTGCCAAAGACATAGGTGCGGCATAGCTGCCAGGTGTTGGCCACATCCTCGACAGAGGTCAGAGTGGTGTTGGCATCGGTGGCCTGAAAGTCGCTCCAGTCCTTGAAACGGAAAGCATCGGCATCGCCGCCCACGACATAAAAAAAGGCCCGTAGGGCCTCAAAGTCTTCTTGCTTGCGCGGCGGGTGCGCGATGGTGTACTCATGCAGCGGGTACTTCGCCTCACGGTTGGTGATGCGCTGCCCCGATGCAGAGTAGGCCTTGCTATTGATAAAGCGCGGCCCGCCCTCTGCTTCCCGGCTGATGCGCGGGGGGAACAGCTCTTCAAAAAATGCCATGGCGTTTCCGTTTCTCTAGCCGTTTCTGGCCTGAGCAATGGCGATCTGCCGCCCCACCGTCCGGCCGAACTGCAGTGCGGTCTCCCGGCTTCCGCCTTGCGGCATTTGCACGGTGATGTTGATATTTGTCGGGCCACTGCTTGCACTCGACAGCGCCCTTACACCCAGATTGCCGTCAGGCGCTCTGGTCAGCGGCATGATTGCCTCGGGCCCGGCCTCCCCAAACACCCCTGCCCCCTTGGCGAATGCAAAGAACTGAGGCGTGTCGTGGATCTGGTTGCGGTAAGCACTCAGACTGTGACTGTCGTAGACACCGCCAAGCGCATTGGGGACCGCGCCAAACGCTGCCGCCAATCCCTCTGCACTGTAGTCACCCCAGCCAGCATTGCCGACAGAAGGCGCCCCCGTCAGCAGGCCCAGGCCCTGGCCCAACAACCCCATCAGACCGCTGCCACCACTCCCACCATTACCGGCCACGCCCAGCGCATTGCTGAGCTGCTGCTTGATGATGATGCGGGTGATGTCGGCCACGATGTTGTTGGCCAGATCCGTGAACGACAGCTTGCCCGTAGTCACGAACTTGACCAGCGCATCCTCCATGCCTCTGAAGGCATTGGCAAATGCATCGGCCGACTGCTGCGCCACGTTCGCGGCCTGGTCCACATAGTTCTGCATGGCAAAACCTGCACCCAGCTCCCATTGGGATTGCAGTTGGTCCAGCTCTGCATAGGTGGCCTTGGCAACCCGAACCCGCTCGGTCTTCTCAATTTCCAGGTAGGCAAGCCTCTGGTCAATCTGCTGGCGTTGCTCCACGGACAGATTGACCGTGAACATGCGACGGTCTTCCAGCTGCCGGCGCTCGGCCAGGTAGGAGTCCTCGATTCCCCAAAGACTCTCGGCACGCTGGCGGTCCTTGCTGCCCATCCAGGCCGAACTGACCGTGCGCTGCTGCTGGATCTGCATCTGCTCCATGAACCGCTGGTGTGACGCTGCCAAGGCCTCCAGGGCCATGCGCTGGCGATCAGTGGCCAAGGTTTCCTCAAAGGTCAGGGCCTTGAGCTTTTCGCCAGTTTCCAGGCGCTTGGCGGCCAGCTTGGACTCGGTATCTGCAATTTGCTTCTTGACGGCCAGGGCATCAGCGCCCTTGACCTTCTCTTGCTGCAGGCGCGTGATCTGCTCCTGCAGGGCGGCTTCCTCGACCTTGCTGGACTCTTCGATCAGGGAACGCCTCTGGCTGTAGTAGCCCTGGTCATCAACTAGCCCAGACTGGCGCAGGCGCTCCAGATCCTTTTGTTTGCCGTCAATGATGCGGACTTCTTCGCGGGCAGCATTCTGAATCTCGGAGAGGTCGAGGCGGAGAGAGGCCGGTGCCGTGCTGCCACCCTTGCCGCCGCCTTTCTCCTTGAACTGCTCCTCAATGCTGGCCTTCGTTTTGGCAATGAGCTTAGGATCGAGCAGCGCATCGTTGGGATTGGCTGCTCTGATCTTGGCGATGTTGCTTCCATATTCCTCAAGCGCCTTTACCTTCTGCTCCTGCTTGGTAAGCGCGCGCTCATTGGCTTTGCTCACGGCCTCAATGGCTTTGATTCCGGCCTTCTGAACCTGCTGCGCATGACCTTCAGCCATGGCTTTCGTCGTAGCGTCATTGACCTCACCCTGCAGCTCGATCATGCGCGCCTGGGCTGCACCGAGTAGTGCCTCGCTGTTGTTTCGGCCGCTGCCGTAGCGCGCGACATAGTCATCATGCTTTTGCTGCAAAGTCGCGACAACCTGGACTTGCCGCTGCAGCTGCTCTTCGACAGTCGTTCCACGGCCAATACCAGCCATGGCGTCCCAGGCAGCTTTGGCCCCATTAGCCAAACCTCTCCAGGCCCTTTCCAGCAAACCCACATGCTCCTGCAGCTGGGTCGTGCGGCCGATGATGGAGTCTGCATAGGCTTCCTGAGCCAGCTTGGCGGCCTCGGCTTCGCGCCCCTGATCTTGAAGTGCCTTGATCTGGCTGAAGATCTCGGCAGTGAGATAGCGGTGCTGCTCAGTCAGCTTCAAAGAAGCCTCAACGGGAGACTTACCCAGCTCCTCAAAGTCCTTGACCGTGTTTTTGATGGGCACGCCCACCTGGTCAAAGCGCAAAGCCGCCTCGGCAGCCTTGGAAATGGTCTCGGTCGCCACATTGCCGGTCGCAGCAATCTGCGTCAGCGCCTCGGCCGCGCCGGACTGGGTGAGGCCCTTCTTGGAGCCCAGACTTTCGGCCATGAGGGCCAGCTGCCCTGCCGTGGTGCCGGCAGCGTTGCCCGACAGAATCAGCGCTTTGGAATATTCACGGGCCTCCTGGCTTCCTTGGTAGAACGCAACAGCAAGCAGGCCCGCAGCAGTTCCAAGGACCGTCAGAGGGTTGACCAGGCCAAGGACGTACCCACCCAGGCCTTTGATCATTTCAGCAGCAGTGCCGAACGTGGTGAGCAGCTGCGATCCCTGCTGCAAGAACACTGTCATGGCATTTTGACCGCCGGCCAGCGAAACAACCACGTCCTGCAGCTGGGCGGGAACGCCGCGCAGTGCCGCATTGCGCTGCCCTTCGCTGATCCCACCGGATTGCCGCAGAGCCTTCTGCGCAGCCTCCGCCTGACGCAGTTGCTCGATATAGGGCTTAAGTACGTCACCCGAGATGCCGCGCTGCTTGGCCAGCATGTCGTAGTAGTCGGCTCCAGCTTTGCCCCCAGACTGCATGGCGGCAGTGGCGCGCTGGATGCTGCCGACCATGCTTTTTTCAGCACGAGACATTGCCGCAGCGGTCTGCTTCGACTGCTCCTCCGGCAGCTTCATGCCCCTCGCCCCGCGCTGGCCCTCACTCTCCATTCCATTGGCCATGCCCTTGACGGCTTTGAGAGCGTCATCCGCCCCTTCGCGCACGCCCGTGGCATCCAGCGAGGCCTCAATCTGGACTTTACGGCGGTCGGTATCGCTCATTTTTCAGTCTCGGCATAGATTTCTTGAAGTGCGGCACCCTCCATGATCCGAACCTCGGCGCGGAGCCGGTCGTGGTCTTCATGGGGGATTTCGCGCGCGCGGAGTTCGTCGGCCAAAACGCTGTAGTCCAGCCCCACAACCCCGCCTGCGCCAACGCGCCACTGCGTCTGCAGGGCCTCGAACAGGCACCAGGCGGTCCAGTTTTCTGGCCATACCTCGACGCTGAACATGTCGGCGTACTGGCTAACGGGCAGCCCCCAGTCCTTGAGGTACTGGGCATCCGGGAGCTGCGTGTACCGGGCGCGCACTGCCGCAATCAGTTTCCCAGGCGGCCCTCGATGCAGATCTGTCGATAGGTCTCCATCACCGCTTGCACGGCGGCAGGGATCTCACGCGCCAGTTGAATGCAGTTGTCGAGAGTCAAGGGAACGTCAAGTCCCCAGTCCTCCAGGCAGCTCAAGACATATTGGCCGTTGATCTGCACAGCCCCACGCTGCAACTGCTTGGAAGCATTGGCAACCGTGCCATCGAAGGCTGGCGCCTGAGCCCCGTAGACGCTGTCCAGGAACTCGCCAAACTCCACGCGGTCGCGGTAGCGGAACGTCACGGGCAACAGCCCCTCAGTCCCGTCCAGCATGGTGATCCTGAGGGAGTAGACGATGCCCTTGGGCCTCTGGCCCAGCACGATCTGGCGTGCAATCTGCTCGCTCATGATCAAGCTGCCTTGGCCAGGTTGGTAGGCGCGCCGCGCAGCAGCACCGTGGACTTGGTGGTCTGCTCGTTACCCTTTTCAGTGCTGGGCACATCGTCGTAGGCCAGCTCGCCCACGTAGTAGCTTGTAGAGCCGTCCTTGAACTGCAAACGGTGCACAGACTCCAGGCCATCGGATGCCTGCAGTGCCGCACGCGCCTCGCCATCCTGCTTCCAGCTGATGGTGTATTCCAGGCGGCGCGCATTCCGCCCCGTGCTGAATTCCTGGTCATCAGGAACGTCGAGGTAAGAGCTGGTGCCGGTCTTGACGTCACCACCGGTCAGACCAAAGGTCGGGACATAAGGCAAACGCTGCCAGTCATCAGCAGCCAGGGGGATCAGCGCTACAGTGCCGCCGGGCGGGAATTTGACGAGGTCAAGGGTATCCACGCCGTCCAGTGTGACGCTATCGGCCGTCACAGCTTTGGCGCGGGCGATGCGCCCTTCCAGCTCGGGGTAATCCTCGCTGGTGATTACCACCACAGCGTTGGCCGTCAAGGTGTTGGCCACCGTCACCACCGCGTGCGCGGCATTGGACATTTCGCCGACGGCCAAGGCCGTCAGCGCTGCGGTGTACAGATAGAGTTTTGCCCCATCGGGCAGAGGAACTTTGCGCATGGTTGTGCCCCTTTCAGGCAAAGAAAAACCCGCCAGGTTTCCCGTGGCGGGTGTGGAGCCCTTATGGGCAGATGAAAGCCGCACAAATGGCGGCGGAATCTATCGGTCGTACTTGTCACGCAATGCCGTGTAAATGCCACTGGCACCACCGTCCAAAATCACATCACATAAGTCATGCTTTGGGCCCGGGTAGGCAGATCCGCAAACGGCTGGCCATTTAGCTACAACTTCGCACTTTTGACGGGTCTTCTGAAGGTCATTCGCGAAATCGTTCAAACGAATGCCAAGCCATATAGACCTGAAGTCGCCATCTTCAACAGGCGCCACGATGGCAACCGTCTGAGTTGCGCCTTCATAGAAGAACGGAGTCTTCCCTACATAGCCGCCCATGCGATTTTTTGCATTGAGGTAGCCGCAGACGTTATCCGGCTCGGACCCTTTACGCATATCCGAAAACTCTGCGCTCCCGGGATCGTTAAGCAATTTCTTCGCTGCATTCTTGGCATCCATTTCGACGCCACAACCAGCAAGTGCAACCAAGCCTAGAACCATGAATACCAGACGCATATCCCTCTCCTGTAGTTGAGAGAATGCTATCAAAAGTGCCTCAATAGGAAACGAGCAGATCCTGATCGGCTGAAAACAGATTCATATCGTGGTCGAAGTCATCGCGGAAGTTTCCGACTGGCCGAATGGTCAGTTCTGGGTGCTGACGGAGCGCACTCACCAGTTGCGGCATCAGCCGCTTCGGCTCCAGAATATCTTGGCTGAAAATCCGGATCTGCACATCGGCGGCGTCCACCTGAGAATCCTCGTTGTCCAGGTATTCGCTGGTATCGCCACCAAAGCGCTGCCAGATCACATAAGGCGTTTGCGCGTTGGCCGGGGCCACAGTGCCGTAGCAGCTCGGAATTACAGCCGCAATGGCTGCGTGTAGAGCTTCGTCCATCACTTCACCCTTTCCAATGCCTGCCAAAGCATATCAGCCGAGGCCAGCACAGCAGCCGGCTCCGCGCGCAGCGAGCCGCGCATGAATGCCTTGCCCGGGATGTAGACCGGCCCACCAGGACGGGGTAGGTAGTACGCATCCTTCTCGGCCTGACTGGCTCTTCGCCGCGGCTTCTTCTTGCCGGCGCTCTCCGGCCGTGCCAGTGTCACCCAGCCCTTTCGGGTCATCACCACCTGGTAGCGCTGCCAAAAGCCGTTCTCCAGCAGATGGCCGTGCGGCGCGGTCTTGGCGTTCCAGCTGATGTGATACTCGGCAAATCCCTGCCCGCTGTTCTCAGGCGAGAAGGCCTGATAGATAGCCTTGTCCAGGTTCCCCGAGAGCTTCTTGATCCTGGCGACGTTGATCTTGGCTGTGTCGTAGAACACCTGGGCGGCTGCCTGTGCCGCCGGCCGCGCCGCCTCTTCGGCAGCATCTCCCAGATCATCAAAGAGCGATTCGAGGCCTGAAAGATCAACTGCGGCAATCAGGGAGTTTGCTCCCCTAGCCATTGGTCACCTCACAGACCAGATCAACATACTCGCGGCGCTGATGATCTGGCAGCACGGCCTTGATAGCGTACTCAACGCCCCGTGACAGAACGCGCATCTCGGCGGTGATACCAGTACGCCAACGAATGCGAATGCTCACCTGGGCCTTGCTCGCTATTTGTCCGGAGCGGATGGTCTCGCTGCCGGATGCATAACGAATGTTCGCCCAGGTGCTGGCCACCGCCTCCCAGCTATTGGAAGGCTGCCCAAGCCTACCACCAGGTAGACGGCGCTGGATGGTGATGTGGTCGCGCAGAGATCCAGCACGTAACGTATTCATAGACCTTGGCTCCGGCGATGAGGTCGCAGCAGGTCGCGCGATCCGTTTGTTATGGAGAATGACTGCGCGCCTACCACCACATCCTCACGGTTTGCGAAGAGGTGGGCACAGATCAGCAACATGGCGGCCCTGATGGCAAATGAGGCCACCATGGGCTCCTCGCCTGCTGTGCCCGCAGTGACTGCCGCATCAAGCTCCGCCTGGTCGGCATACACCTTGCGGCCCAAGTAGTCCTGCGCGGCGTCGATGGCCGCACCCAGATAGAGCTCGACCATGACCGCGTCTGCATCCGGATCAGCACGGCAGTGCTTGATGGCCTGCTCGGTGGTCAAGATGGGCATAGTCAGGCCTTCTTAGCGGGCTCTTTCTTGGCATCTGCCGCGCCCAGCTCAATGGCCGCAGCTTCCAGCTCGGGCGGGATTTCATCACCGGCTTTGAACTCGGTGGGGTAAATGTCGCCGTCCTTGACGCCCTTGAATGGCTTGGTTGCTTTCATCGTCTTCTCCTGAAATGAGGAAGGAGCAGAAAGCCCCTTCTTGCTTGGTTAAGCAGCCACCTTCAGAGCGCGCAGGCACTCGGGGTTCTGCACGCCGCCGCCCACGCGCTTGGTCGTGTAGAACAGCACATAGGGCTTCTTGGTGAAGGGGTCACGCAGCACACGAACACCCATGCGATCGATGATCAGATAGCCGCGCTTGAAGTCGCCAAACATGATGGGCAGCGCATTGGCGGCTACATCGGGCATGTTCTCGTCTTCGGCCAGGCCATAGCCGTGGAAGGTAGCAGGCTGGCCGGCCTGGGCAGAGGGCTGCCACAAGTAGTTGCCCTGGCCGTCCTTGAGCTTGCGCAACTTGGCGATAGTCAGGTTATTGGTCAGGAAGCGCGCGTTCTGGCGGTACTTCTTGGGCAGGCCATAGATCAGATCCAGCACCGCATCGGAGCCAATGTCAGCAGCGGCACCGCTGTTGGTCACAGGGATAGCGCCAAAGGGGTGCTTGGCTGCATTGGTTCCACCCTCGACATAGGTGAGGATGCCCGCAGGCTTCTTCACACCATCGCCGCTGATGAATGCAAGGCCTTCTTGCTCGGCAAACTCGGCCTGCACTTCGCTGGCCAGCCACGCCTCGATGTTGATTTCGCCATCGTCCAGCATTTGCTGAGTAGCAGCTGGATTGGCGTAGATCTCGCCATGCCCGAAGCCCAGGGACTTCAAGGTGGGCGTATCAGTTTCGGGGCGCTGATCGGTTTCACCCACCCAGCCAGAGCCAGTGCCGCCCATGTTGAACAACTTGGTCCAACCAGCCTTGCTGGTGGGCTGAATCTGGGCCAGCTCGCGCATGGGCGATTCTTCGCGCAGCTTGTCGGTGATGGTGCGATCCCACTCCACCGGGGTGAGGAAACCACCGTCTTCAGCAGTGCCCTTGTTCAAAGCGGCTTGCACATCGCCCTTGCGCATGTGAGCGTTGAACGATTCTGTGTACTCCTTGTCGCGCAGACCTGCGCCGGGGCCACCCATCTGGCCGGCGGCAATCTTGGTGTGAGCGTCTTCGACTTCCTTCTGCAGGGCGTCCAGAGCGCCATTGATCTCTTTCAGCTTGGCCTCCTGGTCAGCTCCGGAGCGGCCAGCCTTGACCTCCTCGAGCTGCTTGGTGTGCTCGGCCTTGAACTGCGCAAAGGCAGTCTGCAAACCTTCAACAAGTGCCTTGACTTCTGCATTGCTAGGCGCCTCGGCGTACACGCCCATGATGCCGCGAGGCACAGGATTTTTCTTTGCCATGATTTGGCCCTTTCAGAAACGAAAAAGCCGCCAGTGAGGCGGCCTGTAGGTTGGGTTAGTTGCTGCTTACGCGCGGAGCGTGTTCAGCAGCGATTGCAGCGAGGCTGCGACTTCAGGGCCAGCGCTCGGCGTGGCATCTTCGGCAGCGCCCGGCGTGCCAGAAAACAGGGCTTTGAAGGTGTCCCGACGTGAATTGCGGGAAAAACCCGCCTTGGCCATGGAGGCTTCGATCAGCGCCAGCGGCTTGGTTTTCGTGCTGGCCTGGGTGGATTTGGTGATCTCGGATGATGGCAGCAAGCCTGTGGCGAAACCGTCATCCACAGCCTGCTGGGCGCCTATCCAGGTTTCCTTGTCCATCATGATGGCCGCCTCGGCAGTGCTCATGCCCGTCTGGTGCGCGTACAGCGCTGCCATCGCGGCATCGAAAGGCTCCAGCAGCTTGGCCGAGTCCAGCATGTCGTGACGGTTGCCAACAGCCACCGCCCAAGCGTTGTGGATCATGAAAAAGGCGCCGTCACCGATCAGGATTTCGTCGCCGGCCATGGCAATGACCGAAGCCACTGAGGCCGCCACGCCCAGAACCCGCACCGTGACCTTGCCCTGGTGCTCGCGCAGCAGGTTGTAGATGGCCATGCCCTCGAAGAAGTCGCCGCCTGGGCTGTTGATGTTGACCACCACATCCTTGGCGCCGATGGAGCGCAGGGCCGCGCTGATGCGCTTGGAAGTGATGCCCGTGCCCTCCCAGTTCTCACCAATGGAGTCATAGATGGAGATGCTGGCTTCGGCGTCATCGCCGGCCTTCGCACACACGGCGGGTTCCCAGCGATCCACAGCATCAGGCCGCAGGTCAAAACCAGCCTTGGCCAGGCGGTGGTCAGCCCGGATTTCAGGTAGCTTTTTGAGGCTCATTGCTTGCTTTCTTGCCCGAGGGGTCGCCCAGGGTGTTGAACTTGGGGTCGGGATCTGCCGGGTATTCGGCAAGATCGCGGATTTCATTGGCGGTGTGCCACGGTTGGTGGCCGCCGGAGCCGAGCGCCTTGGCGAAGTACTCGGACTGGTCCTTGAGCGTGCCGCGCAGCAGCGCGCGCTCGTTGGTCTTGAAATAGAGCGTCTCGCGCTCGCGGTCGGTAAGCAGAGAGCGGGCCAGCGCCTGCTCCCAGCACACGAAACGCGGCGACATAGTGAACTGCACGAAGAAGATGGCCAGCTGCTCGATGCCCGAACCCCAGCTGGTGTCATCCATCATCAGCAGCGGACGAGGCACGCCATACAGACGGGCGACCTCTTCAATCTGGTGATTGCGGTTTTCGATCTGCTGCGCGTCCTTGGCATTCGAGCTGAAGCGGTTGGCCTTGGCCCCCTCTTCCGCGATCATCCATTTGTTGACGTTTTCAGCACCGCTGTACTCATCCGCCAGCGATTCCTTCATTCGCTGGTACGCCTTGTCAGAGAGTGCATTCGGCACCTCGATCGCGCCGCCAGCCATGACGCCGGTCTTGAACACATTGCCCGCGGCTCGCTGAGCGGATGCTGCGAGATCGAAAACCTCTTCGGACAGTTGGCGCTTGGACAGACCCAGCACGCCATCGAATGAGATTTCGCGGATATGCAAGATCTCCTCTTGGTCCAGGGTCAGCTGGCCGCCGTTTTCCGTAGTGCAGGTGTACTGCATGCGGTAGTTGCTGCCCAACTTGGCCTGCACCCGGCCTTTCTCAAAGGGGATCAGGTGAATAGGTCGAGTGCCTGACCGGATGATGCGTGCATAGGCATTGCCCTCGGTCTCGAGCAGCAACTGCATCTGGCTCTTGAACTCCATGGGCGTCTGCCAGGGGTTCGGCTTGACCCGAATCAACTTGTGCGCCTGATGCTCGCGCATCACCTTCTTGTCCGACCCTGCCTCATAGAGACTGATGGGAAGCATGCCCAGACCGTTGCTGATGAGCGAAAGGCTGCGCAGCGCGGCCATATTGCGCACCATCCGGTTGGCAGAGGTCATATGCCCGTTACGGATGAACTCCAGCAACGCCGGATCATCCAGCCCCTGGAAGGTGATTCCTTCTGCACTGGCACGCGGGCGCGACTGTGTCTCAGGCTTTCGCCCGAGGATCTTGTCGAGTAGTTTCATGAAGTCGCCCTAAAGGAAGCGCATTCCGCGCGTCTCGTAAACAGAGGGCCCCTTGGCCTCTGGGTTGGTTGCCATCAAGGTGACCGCATTCAATGACGCCATGAGCGGGTCAATCTTGGCTGTGCCGCTCGCCTGCTTTGTGATGAGGGTGGCATTGCCAGATGGAACGACCTTCGCATTACCAACACTCCAGGCCATGAGCGGCTGCGCGGCATGCACCAGGCTGCCATCCAGCAAGCCGCGCTCAGCCACTGCCATCGCGCCGGTGAGCTTCCAGCCCTGCGAGATGCCGATGATCAGATCCTCGGGGATGCCGGCATCAATCAATGCCTGGAAAACAACCTTGTGCGTGCGCTCGGGGTCCAGGCCGATCCTGGCCAGCAGGCCCCAATCAAAGATCTGCTTGCACAGCGCGGCCAGTTCCTCCAAGTCCTGGCCTGGTCGCTCCACGACAACCAAGTCCCCATCCTTCTCAAAATCCCGATATTTCGCCTCTTCGGACTTGCGCCGCTCAATCGCAATGGGATGGATCCATGCCTTGTTCCACAGAGCGCAGTTTTGCGAGTCTCGCAAGCGCCCATCAATGGCAAAGCCCAGCAAGTCATCCAGCCCGCCGCCGTCAATGCCGATGGTCACCACCTCGCACTTGGCCTGGATGAAGTCCAGGTTGATGCGCTTGTCGCCGCGCTTCTCCCAGAAGTCGGCACCGGTCCAGCGGTTGGCCCGCAGGTTCAGGCCGATCTGGATATTCAGGTGCTTGGCCAGGAAGCGCTGGAAACCACCATCCTGCTCTGGAGAGCGCTTTTGCATCTCGTCGGTCAGCCATTCCTTGCTGACTGAGCGGCCCAGGTTCGGATTGGTGATGTAGAAGTTTTCCGGGTCCAGATAGGCCTTGGACTTGATCATCGCCTCAGGGAACTCATACAGAATGCCCAGCGTCTTGAGGCTGACCACCTTGCCGTCGCGCACATCGCGCCAGTAATCCAGCTTGGCCTTGAAAACGCCCTCAGGCGCTTCGTCCGACTGCGTGGTCAGGAAAATGACCCAACCCTCTTCGCGCGACACCTGGCCGCCCAGCGCCTCCTGAAACATGGCGTCGGCATTGGCACGCTTGCCAAACAGCCAGAGCTCGTCCACCAGGATCTTGCCCGACTTCTTGCCGGAGACCGTATCCGTGTCGGCTGCAACCACCTTCAGGCTGTTGCGGTTCACCCGATGGGTGATGGTCCGAATATGGTCCTGGATGTGGAACAGCGCAGACAGTTCCTCATCTGCGCGCACCATGCTGGCCGCCGGCTTGAAGGAGTTATCAGCCACTTCCTTGGTCGGCGCCAGGATCAGGTGCTCCTCGTCCTCGCGCCAGCACAGGATCAGCGCCGTGAGCATGATGCCCGCGGCGATGGTGGATTTGGTGTTCTTCTTGCTGATCAGCAGGCCGTATTCACGGATCAGCTGCTTGCCCGTCTCGGCGTCGTATGCACCAAAGATGACGCGCACGAAGTCGAAAACCCACTCTTCGGAGCACTCCCCGAATGTGGGAGGGCGGTATTCATCGAGCTCCGCATCCCAGACCTTTGGCAAATCGACAACCTTGAGCTCCTTGAAGATGGCCAGGGCCTGCTCAGCCTGGTCCAGGAAGATGGGCGGCGGAATGATGGATTTCCGCTTTATCAAGCGCTCCTCCCAGTCGGGAACAGCAGTAGTCCAACTGGGTTGCATAGGCCAGGCGCCCGCCTAAACGGGCCAATTTATTCAACAAGTAGGCCGGCTTCCTGTAGCCAGTCCAGGGCGGGACGATGCAGGCCACCTCGATAGGCGACTCTCCAGAATGCGTGATCTACACAAACCTTCTTGGTAGATCCAAAGGAGATCCCGCGCTCAAGAAATGAAGGAGTCACAAACTCCAAGTCACCGCGCCCCAGGCGCTGAGCAATGGACCGGGGGTAATTCAAATCACTGGTCACCCAAATGAAAACCGCCCCGTGTGGGGCGGCTTGGATCTGACTGGTGGTTTGTCCGGTTTGTCTGTTCACTTCATGCATGCTCAAACCTTCTGGCCATTAGCGGCCACCAACTTCGGCGGCGCAGCTGGTGAAAACCGGCTGGCGATCTTCTTGGCGGCTACGGCTTTTTCTTCTTTCTTGCCGGCCTCACCCTTTTTGGGGTGGCAGTACGGTGCCGCCAACGTGGCAGCCTGCATCCGGCGGCCGCGCTCCTCAGTGCTATCGCGCATGACCTCCAGCAGGTAATCCAGCGGCATGAGGTTGCTCAGATCGGGAGGCGGCTCCGGCTCTTGCGGTGGCTGCTTTCCGAATGGCCACTTGGGATCGTCCTTGTAGCCGTTGGCATCCACCGTGGGCGCCGCCGGCTTGGCTGCAGACTTCTTGGGAGGCTTGACCGCCTCGGGCTGCTTTTTTGGGCGGCCAGCCCCGGGCCGCGCGCCACCTCTTGGCATAAGCGGCTCCTTTGAATTCTTTGATTTCTTTGAATTCCACCCCAGGATTTATTCATACAGGGGGAAATTTTCTGCGCGTGCGGAACAGGGCGGTCTAGAGGCCGAGCGCCCCCAGGCTTTGACCTCCCCCCTCCCCTTGCCGATGCCCTCAGGCCACGTCAAGCGGTCGCTGGCGCTGCGCTCTCGTGCTTGAGGTCTTCAATCAACTCCACTACAACGCGCGTCTTGGGCGTGCCTAAGCTGCCCTCCGTGTAGCTCGTTCTGTATGCGTGGACACTGACATTCGGTGCCGTCGCATCCAACCCCAAGCGCTGGGCAACATGATCAACACACAGCGCCAGCAAAGCCTCTTCATCAATCCGCGCCTTATGCACAGCTCGGTGCTGCTCGTCACTTTGGATATTCAACCCCTTCATTACGCAGCCTCCACCATCAGAGCAACAGGAGGCATGGTGCTACCTGACACCCACAACATGACAGGCTGGCCGGCCTTGATCGCCTCGACCTCGGCAGGCGTCGGCGTCCAGAACGAAACCACTGCCGGCACGCCATCCCAGTCGGTACGGGTGATGGGCAGCGCGTTGCAGGGCAGGGTCTTCTGATCCCAGCCTGCCGGCGCGCCAAGCACAGCATTGTTTGATGGGTGCTGCATTCGGTCCATGGGTCACATCCTTTGCTCGGCGCGCTGTTTGTCACGGGAATGATGAGTACTGCACAACGACTGCCAGTTGCTCCGGCGCCAGAACAGCGACTGATCACCTCGATGCGGGGCTATGTGGTCGACCACCGTTGCAGCCTCCACACGACCAGCCGCCTCGCACATCACGCAAAGTGGATGCTCACGCAGGAACTGAGCCCGGGCCTGCTGCCACTTGTAGCCATAGCCGCGCTGGGCTGATGTCTGTTCGCTGGTGCGCCAGCTGCCCGCCTGCATGGTCTGGACACGCTGGGTTTCCAGCATTGGCACGCCGCTCTTGAGGGTCTGCAGCTTCGCCATTACATCCAACTCTCAATAGGTGCCGCCACCGAGTGATCCGCCCCTGAAGCAATGTGCGTGATCGTCGGGCGTGCTCGGTGGCAGCGAACCGTGAATAAAAAAGCCGCCGAGGCGAACCAGGGCGGCAGATGCCGGCTTTCGGCCAGCAGGAGACAAAAGAAAACCGCCCACGGGCGGTTGTTAATTAAATTCGTTTGATGCCGAGGGTTGTCGGCTGGCTGCCTATCCGCTTCACTTCAAACCTTCCATGAGGCTCAGCCTCTGCAAGCAGGCGTTCAACCTCAGCAATGATCTCATTGCATACAGAGTGCGCGCCATGAGGCAGAGTAGCAATGACCGTATTTGTTGCACCCAGCATCGGCAATGCGTCGTCTGCAACCTTAGCTGATTCAGCTTGAATATCCAGTCCCATAGTTCTCCCTTGAAAAATACAAAGGATAGTCGATGGGGCAAACGAAAAAAGCCCCAGCGGCTAGGCTGAGGCTTTGGAAATTTTGGGCGCAGTTATCCAGACCCGCTGCGTATTCTGCCAAAAAAATGCAGAGCGTCAAGCATCAGAGCACGCCTTTTGCGATGAGGCCGCGCGTGAGCATGTTGCGCGCCTCCATCAGCAGCACCTGCAGCTCGTCGCGCTGAGTTGGCAGGCGCGGACTGCTCCAGACCTGGGCACGGCAAGCGAGGTTGCGCGCCATGAAGGAGATGGCTGTGCGGTGGGGTTGAGGAATCGCATCGACAACCGCATCCACAACTTCCAAGTCGGCAATCTCCCATTCACCGCAGCCGCCAGGGCCAACGCTGCACGATGCCGATCGATTGCCATAGCCAGTGCCCACACTCGCGTTTGCGGCCCAGTGGTGCCACACCACCAGGATCTCGTTGACTACGCTGCTGGCTTGACCGATGTCGATCTGTGGTGTTGCTGTGCTGCTCAATGCTCTCTCCTGATTGTTGTGATCGTCTGCCTGAGGTCGGGACTCAACCCACCTCGGCAATGAGGCCGGCCACAGGCCAGCCTTCAGAACCTGCTCGCGCGTGAAGCGCCCAGCCTCCAGACCGTACTCACGGTGGGCGTCGCGCCCGCCACTTTCCAGAAGGCGGTAGTTGTCATAGGCCACATGGCAGCCTTCAGTGCCAGGACGGCTGCAGCAGAGCGGAAAGCCTGTGCGGTCGTCCGTCTTCAGCCCCAGGCCCTTGCCGTAATTGAGGTGGGCATGCTGGCTGTACCCCTCAATGCCGCACCACATGCATGGCAGCTGCGCAACAAGACGGCGGTAGGGCTCGCTCTCGATGGCCGTCTCCTTGCGCACTGCAATCCCCGTGGCACCGGCGCCGGGAACCATCACTACATTGGCAGGCACCATATCTGCGGTTGCACGGGCACTCTCCAGCTGGCGCTGGGCGCGCTCATGCAGGCGCTGCTCACGACTGCAGGCCTGCCCGGACTCGTAGTGATGGCCTTCGTCCTGCTCATCACGGAGCCCAGCGCCAGCCCAAGTGCCGCGAGACTTGAAACCCTTGCCGGGCTTTAGCGGGGTGCGACGCATCAACATGTGGCTCCACCTTCCGGCTTCTCTCCATACTGCAGCTCCAGCGCCAGCTGCGCGTAATGGATCACCTTGCGCAGATCCTCGGCACCGTTCTTGGCCTTGTGCCGGGTCGCGTACTTGATGATGTTTCCCTGGAAGAAGTCCAGGCCATTGGCGTGAATGAACTCGATGGGCTGGATCTTGCAGTCCTTGTAATGGCTGCCGCCGGCCTGGGTGTCCAGAGCGCTTTTCACCACCATGCGCGCCCCCAGTCCTCTACAGGCACCAGAAAACCGTAGTCGTTAAACACGTAGACAGTGCGAGCGCCCACCTGCACCCGGTTGCAGCAGCGGTTTTCCATCCAGCGCTCAATGAGGTAGCGCCCATCCGGCAGGCGCTCATATTCCGGCCACACCAGCCGCGTAATGCGCGAGGTACTGGGGGGCTTGCGCTGGCCGGCCAGCGGCACGACCTTGCCAAAGAAGGCGGGGTTCAAAGGCTGGATCATTTGACAAGCCTCACTTCCAGGCCCAGCAGAGCCTTCATCAGGTGACGCTTGAGCTTGAATTCAGGGGTCTCCACGCCCTTCACATCCTCGATCACCTCTGAGCCCTTCTCCAGGTACACGAAGTCAGCGATGTAGCGAATGGCGGGCCGAGCGCGCGCAGCGCCAGCAAACTTCACCGATGGGACCATCTCGAACACCACCTGCCGGCGAAGATCGCTGATGTAACCACCTCGCTGCAGCATCTGGAGGTGGGACCAACGGTGCAGCTCAGCCAAGCTATCGAACTCGGTACCGTCCGCCGCAACGATCTTCTTATTACCGTACTTGGATCCCGGCGCCTTGGGAACCAGCTTCAACGCATAGCCTGTCAATTTCATTGCCTTGCTCATGCAGCCGCACCCCGCTGGTTCATGCCCAGTGTCTCCATGGCGGCCATGCGCGTGTGGCGCGTCACAGTCTGGTCGCCATAAGCAATGCGGGCAATGATCTTGCGCGCCCAGTCCTTGTCGTCGCCCTTGAGCTCGAACGGTACGTCCAGCAGGCGCTCCACCTTGGGCGCAGGCAGCGCCAGCAGGCCGCTCTCTTCAAAGTAGGTCTTGCGGGGTGTCAGGGCCTCACAGACCTTTTCAAACTGGGGGAGGCTCGGCGGAAACTCCGGGCATTCGCGCTTGATGTTCTGGAAAGCTGCCTCGATCACGTCATCCGTGAACTTCGCCAAGTCCGCATCCCAAACCAGCTGCGCAGCTCGTACCCCTTTGTCCTCACGGCGTTCGTTCAGTTCGCCGGAGCTGAACTTGGCCAGGAATGCTGTGCCGTAGGCGCCCTGCAGCACCACAAACAACTTGCGAATGCGCTGCGATGCTTCGGGGCGCGGCGCCAGATGGCCTTGCTGCTGTCCGGCGCTGCGCACAGCACGCGATGCCAGGCTTGAGATTTCGTAGCTGCTTCTCATAGCTCAATCCCTTCAAAGATGGCCTTGCCGGCGCCGGCGTACTTGCCTGCTGCTGCGGACGCAGGAGCCATGGATGGACGGCGTGCTGCGGGCATTTCGGTGGCGCGGCGGATCCAGTTGCGCCAGGTCGCGCCCCAGTCAGCCTTGCGCCCGTCCTTTCCAGCCTTGCCGTGCCAGTGGTCGGCAAACATCGCGGCCTGGCGGCGCACCTCTTCCTCGGTCAAGCCGGCATGTTCGGCAATGGCCCAGTCACCCCAGCTCTTGGGCAGCTTCCAGTCTTCGGGCAGGCGTGTTCCTGTCGCTGTCCTGCCCCTTCCCTTCGCCTCTTCTGGCTGAGCCGGAGGCGAAGTGTCACGGTCAGCAGCACCTACAGCCTTTGAATAGTTAACTGTCTCTTCTTTATCTGTATCTATATCTGTATCTGTACGCGTGACATCCGTACCCGTCACGCGTGACTCACTCGTGACCTCTTTGTGACCACCCTCTTCTCCCTCTGGAGCAGCGTCTTTTTTGCGCTGGCGCTGGCGGCGTTTGCGCTCCGCTGCAGTGGTGTCGGTGTCGCTGCGCATCTGCAAAGTGGCCCACTTGGAGGGCTGTAGGGAGGCCTGCTCAATCAGCCCAACTTCAGCCAGGCGGCGTGCCACCTCTTCCAGGCTGCGCACATCCAGACCCAGCTTCACTGCCACCTTGCGCATCAGCAGCGCAGGTGCATCGCCTTTGTCCAGCAGGCCCTCACCCTTCAAGCACAGCAGGGCCACGAAGTGCCAACGGTCCTCAAAGGCCAGAAGCTTCAACTTGTCGTCATCGACCATCCGCGTGTAGGTGCGGAACCATGGGAGCTTGCTCATTGGGCGGCTCCTCGGATGGACTGCAACAACTCGGCCGTGCACTTCATCAGCGCCAGCAGCAGCGGCTCCAAGGCGCGACGGTCGTCCGCGCAAAAGTGGCCATCCTGAGCTCGGGGCGAGCCTTCTGCCAGGGACTTGCTGGCAGTGCTGACCAACTCCATAAAAAGGCGAATGGAGTCAGATGGGCTACGGTCCTCCATCTGAAAGTCCATAGGCACCTGCCCGACCAGATGAGCCAAGGCAAAGACCGCGCGGCGTGCCTGCGCCAGCACGATGATTTCGACCACAACGCCAAAAGAAGGTGGCGCGGCCTCGTGATCGGGGTTGATGCCGTTGGCAAGGGTGTTGCCATTCAGTCCGGCAATTTCAGCAAGAGCGCGAATGCCGCCGGGATATTCCTTTGCGTCTGCCTGAAGAGCCAGGAACAGCGCGCGATGTGTTTGTTTGATAGTTCTACGCATAGCGAATGCCTCGTGAGATTCGCCTACCGCTGATGCGGCAGAGATTGGACACTGGCTGCATGCAAACGAAAACAGGCCAGAAGAGAGGAAAAGGTGCCCGCCACACCCTGGGCTATGCTGGTGGCTTCCAAACCGTTACCAACAGCCACAAGGAGGGCCGGCATGAAAACAGAACATTGGCAGGCAGCTGCAACACTCGCAGCCGTAGCGCTACAGAAGCGAGTGAATGCAAACGAAGACATCACAGAGGAACTCATGACTTCGGCACTTCAAGCGGCTCATCGCGCCATACTTCAGGTCGAACGGGATTACCTGAACCGGACCCCTCCGACTCCAACATCGCAACGCCCCCTGAGATAACACGCTCAGCCAAGGCTCTATTTCGCAAAAGGGAGTGCATTCGCTGCCCTGCTCTTTCACGGCGATACATCACACCTGGTGGAGGCGCATCACCCCAGCGGTATGCCTCAGCCATTGCTCAACTCCTTAGTTGAAGTGGATGGCTGCGCCAGCTCCTGGATGGAAGACTTTTCTTGCTGCATGCGCCACAAGGCAGCCTGAACACGATCAACGATGCGTGCCGGAAGAACATCAGGCCACTGATTGACCGCTTGGTAGCTCACGCCGATCGCTTTAGCAGCAGCCGGAATAGAGCCGCCCAGTTGTTGAATTGCTTCAGCTTTATTCATCCCTGGATTGAATCATGATTCACCCCATTACGCAATCACAATTCACTTTCGTTCAAGCATATTTCAACCATGATTGAATACAGCGAGCGACTAAAGGCCGCCATGGATGAGAGGTCGGTGTCGGTGTCACAGCTTGCCGCCGGCATGGGGGTCAGCTATCAAGCAGTGAAACGAGCGCTGGATGGCTTGTCAAAGGCCTTCTCCGCCGCAAACAACACCAAGGCCGCAGCATTTCTGCGCGTGAGCCCAGACTGGCTAGCAACCGGATCCGGCTCTATGGCCGCAAACTTCGATGAGAACGTCAAACCAACGCCGCCAGGAATGCGCGCCTACCCTGTTATCTCAAAGATACAAGCAGGGCTCGTGAAAGAGATCGTGTGCCCATATGAGCCTGGCGACGGCTTTGCAGTTGAGTTTGGTGAAGACGATGCCTCTGACTGGGCCTTCTTTTTTGAGATCGAGGGCGACTCAATGCTCCCGGAGTTCCGCCCAGGCGACAGAGTTTTGATTGATCCCGAAGTACCCCCTCGTCCCGGCGACTTCGTTGCCGCACGCAACACGCGACAAGAGGCCACCTTCAAAAAGTACCGAGTGCGAGGCATTGATGAGGCTGGCCAAGAGATTTTTGAGCTAGTGCCACTGAATGACGACTACCCCGTGATGCGAAGCGACGAGCACCATCTTGTTGTGATCGGGACCATGTTGGAACATCGGCGCAAATTCCGCAGACGGTGATGATGCGGCAGCTTCGGCTGCCGTTACACAGCACCGTTCCGGCGCCACCTCTGCACCCTTAAAACGACGCCCGCACCAGCGGGTTCTTTTTCGTCTGTGGGTGCACATTCAAATCCACAACTGAATCTCTATTCAAAAAATAATTGAATCAAGATTGACACAATCAAGTGAATCATGATTCAATTCACTCGTCGCAGCAGAGAACGGCAGCGATGGGTGTGAAGTGATCGAGCCAGCACCGAAGTTCCTGCAGCCGCACGGCTGGGTAAACACAGGGCACCGCGGACGGTAGCGGGATACAAAAGGTCGTCGGTCGCTCTAGTCAGTACTGCTCTGCCCCCGGATGGGATCGGCAACAGGAACATCGAAAGGCCACGCGAAATCCATCCGCTGGGTTCTATACGGCGGTGAGGCATACAGGGAGGCCAAGAGCAAAAACGCCCAGCGCGCTAGCGCCGCCGTCCGGAGCGCATCCGGAGTTCAAACCAAAGCCTTGCTTGCAGGGCTTCCGTTTGAGTTGACCTATAGGCCCAATTCGCTCAAGAATACTGTATAAATAAACAGTTAAATCAAGGAATGCCATGAACTGTCGTCTTGGTGATCTGGCCATCGTGGTCAACGATCTTGACTACCCCAACAACAACGGCTGCCTGCTCGAAATCACTGCTCGAGCTCAGCCTGGCGTCTATTCAATTCCCGCCGACTGGGTCGGGCGCCCTCTTTCGACGTTTGATTTCGGTGGCCGCCGAAACAGCCCAGGTGATGGGCGCTCTGTCGTCTACAGGGATTGCGAACTGCGCCCGCTGCGAAACAGTGACGGTGCCGACGAAACGCTTGCATGGGCCGAGCTGCCTAAGAAGTTGGACAACCTGATTCCTGCCAAAAAGCATGACGAGGTGGTGACAGCCACCCTGCAGACCTCTTTCCTGGGCGCCACTGTGCAGTGCGCCGAGCAATTCGTCAGCGGAGCATGGAGCCTGACTGTGCGCAGTGGAGACATGGGGTTTGACGTTCGAGTGGATGCCCATATCGCGCCGCCTGGCGGCTTTCACCCTGGCGACCGCATCCGCCTGGAATACAAAAAAGGCGACAACCCATTTTTCGGGCCCTTCATCAAGGCGCACTTGCTGAATGAATAGGTGCCCACGGCAGCAACGGAGATTCAAAAATGTGAGCGTTTAGCCAGCATGCGGCCTGCATGTGCCCTCCCCCGCAGGGCTACAGCGGGGCCATCAAGAAAGAGCGCGGCACTGAAAAACTGCAACCGGGCGTGGAGTTTGGCAATCCGAGATGCCGCCACCGACAGACCGCAAGCCGGGTGATCCGCTCTTTTTCTTGATGGTGCCGGGGGTCGGCTCCCCGTTTCTTACAAACCAGGCCTGCAAGGCCCGGCTGGAATACTGCAAGAGGGTAATTGCACCGGTCTTAGGTGCCCATCATGAACACCCCGGGAAAGTAGCGGGGGCTATCTGGCGTGACTGCTCGAGCAGGTACGGCAACTCAGGAATGGGCCTGGGCTGGCGGCAGTCACGAACTCGGCGCTTTGCGTCGTGGCGACAGTGGTCACGCCAGATGGCGCAGCAACCTTTTATTAACCCAAGTGCGCATTTCTTCTGCCTGACCCTCATCGGACAGAAGGAAGCTGCGCCATCTAACTTTTCAGCCGGGTCTGGGGCTTCTCCTCCGCCGTCCCTCTCTGAACCATTCCCCAGGCAGACCCGAAAGGTCACCGGCTCTTTATTCAAGCCCGCAGCAAGAGCTCGCGGGCTTTTTCTTTGCCCAAAGGAGACTCCATGCATCCCGCTCCCGCCACCGCCCCAACCACAAAGCTGCTGCTCGCGGCGCAATGGGCTCTCACCGGCTTCGGCCTCTTCTGCCTGGTCGGCGCGGCCGTGGTGATCGCACTCACGCCAGAAGCCTGGCCCCTATGAGCGTTCCGCTTGGATAGCTGGACACGATTTTTGAACAGGAGATCCTCATGCTGAAGACGATTGTTGACTCCGTACTGGTCATCGTCGGCGCCCTGCTTCTCGCAGCCTGGCTGTCCGCGCCCGATGCCCAAGCCGATGAACCCCTAAGCACCCCCCAGAGCCTGCGCGATGAATTCGCCTGCCCGGGCATGCACGCAGAATGGCTGGACGATAAGACGGTGCAATGCTTGAAGGAACGCCCGTAATTTGACATCCACAAGACCTCACCGAAGAAGGTGCTTACTTCTTCATCGCCCCAAAACATAGACAATAAGCATTGAAGCATTCAGCGCAATAGCTTGGTTCAACCTAATTTCTCAGCCCCTTGTCTGAGAACCCGCATTCAAGCAGTCCACTAGCGAGCTGTAGACCTAAAGGTGTGCGATGAATGCGATTGAGTTCACTCCAATTAAAAAGAGACAAAGGCTTATGACCAAGCCACCAATCCAGCTTGTGCACTTACCGTCGGGGCGAAGTAGGAAGCGCAGCCTTTCCCTCGTTCGAGGCTTCATACTGAGCGGCCTCGCGATCCTTGCGACCTGCTTAGTTTTAGCAGGCTGCAAAGCTGAATCAGGAACGGGACTCGACAAAACTGCTGCGTCCTTCAAAAAGGCCGCCGTTAGTGCCTGGCAGTGCCCTGGAATGAAAGCTATTTGGGTCAGTGAGAATATCGTGAGGTGCGTCAGAGAAGAGCCATGAGCAAGTGAGTCGCGCGCCCTGACGAAGCGCTGCATAGAAGGATTCGATCAGCAAGAATCCACCGGCACGACGATGCATGTCTCATCCGTTCTGCTTGATTCGGGCAGGAATCAATCCACGCTATATGTTGCTACGAACAAAGAACGGACCATCTCCGCCAGTCCATGGCTGCCGATCAGGGCCATACATCCATCGACCAATGTCCCCTCCCATGTTCATGGATCCCATTGCACAACTGGATCGCTGATCAGCCATCGAAACAAATTCAGGCCTCGACAACGCTGCACAGCCAGTAAGCGTAGTGGTAACTATCGCAATCACAAGAAGCACTTTCATGGCAACTCCCAAAGAAAGTGGAACATCTAGGCTAATCACTCAGCCAACGCCTGGGTAGGTTCTTGTTGGATCACCTCTTAACTACCAAGTTCATATAACAGCCCGCACTCTTGCGGGCTTTTTTCTTTATGGAGCCCAGATGTTCAAGAACATGATCATTTACCGCTACGCCGAAAGCTGGCAAGGCGATCTGCAGGCGCTGGAGGATGCCCTGCAGAAAACAGTCTTTGAGGAGTGCGGCGCCACACAGGAGCGTTCCGTGGGGTGGGTGCCGCCGCGCGGCGAGCCGCACGGTCCTCTGGTCGATTCCGTGGCCGGTCAATGGGTCATGCGCTTCATGACTGAGGCCAAGGTGCTGCCGGCCAGCGTGCTCAATCGCAAGGTCAACGAAAAGGCCGAGCACATCGAAAAAACCGAGGGCCGCAAGCCTGGCAAGAAGGAAAAGCGCGTGCTCAAGGACGAAGCCAAGCTGGACCTGCTGCCCATGGCCTTCACCAAGCAAGGCTGCATGTGGGTCTGGATCGATCCGCAGGCCCGCACCCTGGTGCTCGATACCAGCGCCCAAGGCCGCGCCGACGAGGTGGTAACGCTGTTGGTCGAGGGACTGTCCGGCTTTGCCCTGGCACTGCTGGATACCCAGACCAGCCCACAGGCCGCCATGGCGCATTGGCTGATGACCCAGGAGCCGCCCGCCGGCTTCACCGCAGATCGCGAAACGGAGCTAAAAGCCGCGGACGAATCCAAGGCAGTGGTGCGCTATGCCCGCCACCCGCTGGACATTGAGGAAGTCTGCAAGCACATCGAGCAAGGCAAGCTGCCGACCAAGCTGGCGATGACCTGGGACGACCGCGTGAGCTTTGTGCTGACCGAAGGACTGCAGATCAAGAACATCGCGCTGCTGGATGCGGTCATGGACGGCAACAGCCAGGACGACGGTGGCTTTGATACCGATGTGGCGATTGCCACGGGCGAGCTCTCGCGCCTGATTCCCGATCTGATCGAAGCACTGGGCGGCGAAGGCCGCACCAACCTGGGCGACCTGCCCGCCTCGCTTCAGAACGCGCCTGCTGCAGAAACTCTGCCGCTAAGGAATGCCAGGACCGCGCCCGCCCCTCACTGCGAAGCTGCCGGCGATGGCCCAGACCCGCTGTATGCCGAAGCCGTTGAACTGGTGCGCAAGGACCGGAACGCAAGCATCTCCTATGTGCAGCGCAAGCTGCTGATAGGTTTCAACCGCGCCGCAGCACTGCTGGAGCGCATGGAATCAGAAGGCTTGGTGTCGCGCATGGATGCCAGCGGGAAACGCGCGCTCCTGACGCCCGCCATCCAGGCCCCCAGCGCCAGCAAATGATCACCTATTCATAGGTTTACATGAACCGGGCCGTGCGCCCACATCAATGAATCAACTGCCCGCCATACCGCGGGCTTTTTTCTTTGGAGGCTCCCATGAGTCTGACTTTCGTGAATCACAACGGCGACCCCCATCACCGATTCCCGCATGGCCGCCATGCGAGCTCAAGGAATGGAGCTCGAGCGCCAGCGCCGTCTGGCTGCCAAGGCGGATCCTGTGTCCGTGCACAAGGGTTGGCGGGTCTCTGGTATCAAGCCCGGAATGCTGGATGAGGCGAAGCAGGCGCACGAGCGGCTTTGCCAGATGGCCCAAAAGGCCCGGGGGCAAACTGCCGGAGCCCTTCGATGAGACAGCATGGCTTCGCACTGCCAAGCGCACTGCAATTCGCAGCAAGCCCTACATCCTTCAAGAAGCTGCCCTGCAGTGCCAGGCGATGGCCATCAAGACTGGCTGGCTTGAAGTACAGCTGCAAGAGGTAAAGAAAGTAGTTGCCTGACATTCCTCCGAAGACAGCACAGTAATGGGTTCTAGTTACTTTTGAAAATGAGTACCGACCGCATCTACTTCTCCAAATTCGAATCCGGCTGACATAGATCAGGCATTGGGCATTGCAATGACTTGTGTCGCTCCAAATCAAGATGTATCACTAGCAGCCACAGGCTATCGATTTTCAATCGAGGAACAGGCAACGCTAAACCGTTCCGACCTTTGATCGAGGGGGCTCT
>NZ_BBVD01000005.1 GCF_000964545.1 Comamonas thiooxydans
GCTAATACGAATTCCCCATCAGTGATGGGGTGCGTGATGCTTGCGGTCGATGAGACGGAAATGCCTCTCGCTGAAGGCGACTGAGAGACGAAGCCCACCCGGGATGGCTACTGGCGACCAGCCGTGAGGATGGCCTCGTGTATTTCGGGCTAGGCCCGGCAGGTGTGGTGCGCTCCCCTGCACCATTCTGAGCCACAAGCGCAGCACTGCTGACGACGCCAATCGGGAATCCAACGGCAGCAGTCGCCTTGAAGCCAACTGTTCAGTGCAAGCATCGGTAAAACTTCTGGAGATCGTCACACCGGTATGACATAAACCGCTGAAGCAGCGCGTAAATTGAATTTGGTGGGCCTCGTGCTGTGACTGTGTACAGGGAGCGCAAGGAGTTCGCCGATGAAAGTCATCCCTCAATGGTCGTACAGTATGAGCGTGCGCGACCCTGTACTGGATGCGCAGCATATTGAGCTGCTGGAGTTGTGCCGCGCGGTGCAAGACATGGCTCAGCATGGCCGACAAAAGAGCGACCTGTGTGCGTGGCGGCTAGAAGAGATCGTTCATGCTTGACGCAAGCACGACCAGCTCGAGATCAACAGGCTGCTGGACCGGGGGGAGCGTTTGTCAAAACAACAGCGCATCAATCGCGCAAATGCCCTGCTGCAACTCGAAGAGTTAGCTCTCGCCGCGCCATTGCACGACATGCCCCTGACGAAGCTCCAAACCCTACTCTGTGGCTGGATTCAACACCACTTGCACTAACGATAGTAGGTGGTACATCGCTCGCAATGTGGCAGGAATTCCCGCCACATTTCACACCTAAAATTTAGGACGCTTTAGCTGCTTTTTTGGACTTCGCCGACACTTTGCGAGGGTTAGGAGCCACCTCTTCTGTCTTGACAGGGCGTCCCGTCTTGATCGAAGGCACAGCCTCCAAAGCCGCAAGCAGTTGCTTGTCGTCCAAAGTGGACAGTAGCTTGAGACCTGCCCGCAACAGCTCACTTTTCTTGGCCAAATGGCCCTGCAGGGCAGCTCGCAGTTTCAGAGCATCGATCCCTTCGTATTCATCCTTCGGGATGGTGAAGCTATCGCGCACCAGCTTCGGTTTCTTGGATTTTGCCTCAACAACCTCAGGTGCTGTCACCACAGCGGGGGCTGGAGCCGGAGCTTCTACTTTAGGAGCTGTGGGTACCGCTGCTGTGCTGGCGGCCTCGGCCGCGGTGACGGTCTTGGATTTTGACGATTTTTGTTTACGGACTGGCATAACGCACACTTTAGAAACTAGACATACCATTTATACCGTTTAAATCAACTACTCAACAGCTCCCCTGACCTCTTTTCACCATTAGCTTCTCGGAGCTTCCAGTCGGACACCATGGCAAAGCTGCTCTGAGACAATCCGGCCATGACCGATGAATCTCCGATCCACACAGTCCACAAGCGCGTTTGCCACACGTTCCTCCGGCACTGGAAGGCTCACAACAACGCCTATCCCAAGCTAATCAAGATGGCGCCGGAAGAGTTGCGGCAGTTCAACATCGTCAACGCCTTCGCCAAGCCCAATGAAATGTGGGGCGTCCCAATAGAGATCGACCCCAACACCACGGGCGTGATGATTGCGGTCGATGGGACGGAAATGCCTTTGGTTGAAGGCTACTAAAGCGGCCACGAGTTATAGCGTCACGGAACATTTCCAAAAAAATTTGTATCGGGTGCATCCAAACATCGATCTCGTGGGTAGTACCTGCAGCAACACAAGCAATGTGCTGCTTCAGTGAATCCTTCCAACCGATCTAATTGGAGAATCTCAATGTCGACCACTCGCTTCGCATACCGCCTCGCCGCCTTTGCTGCCGTCACTTCCGCTGCAGCCCTGCTCGCTGCATGCGGCTCGATGAAGTCACCAGCCAGCAACTTCTCTCAGGCTTCACTGCCTGCTCCCATCCAGGTTCCTGCCGGTCACAAGGTAGCCTGGGAAACGGTTGGCAGTGGCGACATCACCTATGAGTGCCGGGACAAGGCCAACGTACCTGGCCAAACCGAATGGGTCTTCGTCGGTCCCGATGCAGTGTTGAAAGATCGCTCAGGCAAGACTGTGGGCCGCTACTACGGACCTCCCGCAACCTGGGAAGCCAATGACGGATCCAAGCTCACAGCTACGCAACTCGCAGTCGCACCCTCCAGCCCAGGCAGCTTGCCCTATCAATTGGTAAAGGCCAATCCCGCCATGGGGGCCGGCGCGCTGGTAGACGTGAGCTACATCCAGCGCGTCGCACTCCAAGGGGGTGTTGCTCCTGCAGACAAACCCTGCACCACCGCCACCAAAGGCCAGAAGACCATGGTCAAGTACCAGGCCGATTACATCTTCTGGAAACCCACGATGTAAGGTTTTGCAACGGCATGACTAGAATGATCGAAGGATTTACCTCTATTTCCTTCTGACCTTCTATTTGTGCCGCCTGCTGCCGCCCTCCAAGACGACGCTTTCGACCATGACGCTGCGCTTCAGGCCTGTGCGCGAGGTGATCGCGAAGCCCTGCGCAGCATCTATGAGCGCGAAACACGCTATCTGCTGGGTGTTGCTCTCAGAATAGTTCGTGACCGCGCTACGGCAGAGGATGTGCTTCACGACGCTTTTGTGTCCATCTGGGAGCGTGCATCGAGCTTCGACGCCAGCCGTGGTGCTGGCCGAGGCTGGATTTACAGCATCGTAAGACATGCTGCACTAAATCGGGTGCGTGATAGCGGGCGAGAAACCATGTTGGATGAACCGGCTACAGCACACCTGGACGCACAAGCGGCTTTTGCGGCCTGGCAGGAAAGTGGTGATGAGCTTGCACGACAGGCCTCACTTGGCCGTCTGGGGCATTGTCTTGATAGCTTGGAGCCAGCGCGCCGCGCCTGCCTTTTGCACGCCTATGTGGACGGCTGCAGCCACAGCGAGATTGCCGAGCGAGTCAAAGCCCCCCTGGGCACAGTCAAGGCCTGGATTCAGCGCGGACTGCGCGCACTGCGGGAATGCATGCAATGAGCAGCGAAACCCAACAACCACAACCTCCAGACGACCTGCATACACAGGCCGGAGAGTATGTATTGGGCACGCTTGATGAAAGCGAGCGTCGCTCTATTGAAGCGCGCCTTCCCTACGAGCCCGCCCTGCGCGCAGCAGTGGACGAATGGGAGCAGCGCCTGTTGCCGCTGACCACGCTAGCCGAGCCTGTGGAGCCAGGAGCCAGCCTCTGGCTGCGCATCGCCGCAAGCATCGCGCCAGCGAGCCGCCCTCGAGTCGTGCCAGCCCGAATACGCTGGTGGCAATGGGACAGCCTCGCCCTATGGCGCAGCCTGACGGGCGCAGGTTTCGCCGCCACAGCAGTGCTGGCCGCTGTTCTTGTGGTGCGTGAAGCGTCTCCTCCAACAGCGCCGCGCTATTTCGTGGTGTTGGCCGCGCCTCAGAACCAATCTCCAGGCTGGCTCGTGCAGGCCCAGACAGAAGGCAGGCTGCGTCTGGTGCCGTTAGGCACCAATAGTGTTCCTGCAGAAAAATCCCTGCAGTTCTGGACCAAGGCTGATGGCTGGAGCGCTCCAGTATCGCTTGGCCTCGTAAAGCCAGGCGAGGCCATAGAGGTTCCAGTGGACAAGCTCCCCCCCCTACAGCCCAATCAATTGTTTGAGCTGACCCTGGAACCCTATGGCGGCTCCCCGATTGGACGACCCACTGGCCCCATTCAGTTCATTGGCCGAGCCGTCCAGATCTAAGACTTCTACCGGTTAAGCCTTGATGAGCCACTTGCCGACATCTCCAAAAGCAAACATAGCGGCCGTCACAGGCAGCCTTGCCTTACACCCGTGCCCCCGACGAATCGCCAGCAGAACATAAATAGCGAAATTCAATGAATCCAGACAGAAAGTGGTTGCGTATTCCTTTCAGCCGGCATTTTTCGGCTTGTACATCAAGGAGCATCCATGTTCTCGATTCAATCTGCACGTAAGTTGGCCTCGTTCAGCCTAGCTATCTCGATGTCTGCTGTATCCGTCGCAGCAATGGCTGATGTGATGGTGGGTGGAGCCCCCATGCTGCCCTCCAAGGACATCATAGACAACGCAGTCAATTCCAAGGATCACACTACGCTGGTCGCGGCGGTCAAAGCTGCTGGCCTCGTCGATACGCTCAAGGGCCCCGGTCCATTTACCGTCTTTGCGCCGACCAATGCCGCATTTGATGCACTTCCCGCTGGCACCGTCGATACGCTGCTCAAGCCTGAAAACAAAGCTGTGCTGACCACGGTCCTCACATACCACGTCGTCCCTGGTAAATGGGATGCCGCAGCACTCAGCAAGATGATCAAGGACGGCAAAGGCAAGGCCATGATCAAAACAGTCAGTGGCGGCACCCTGACGGCCCAGTCCAGCGATAAGAAAATCATGCTAACGGATGAAAAAGGAGGCACGGCCACGGTGACCATTCCCAACGTCTATCAATCCAATGGTGTGATTCACGTTATCGACAAGGTATTGCTTCCCAAATAAGCAAGCCCCCTGTTTGAGGCCCCAAACGAGCCTTAACTGAAATATGGGGTCTCCCTTGAAATCGACCGCAACACCATGAGAGTGATGATTGCGGTCGATGGGACGGGAATACTTCTGGTCGATGTACTCGTAAAGTCCCCATACTGTAGGGTCTTCTCAGAAACTGGCGATGCGCCCCACTGAATGGAGGGACTACTCCTGAGTATCTTGACGGCTCACATCCAGTTGACGGCGCTTACGGGCGCTGTTTTTCAGCAGTGTTCTTACGAAACAGGGGCCACCGATAACTTCGTGTATGTGGGCGTTGCTGACACCCTTAGCTAACATTACGTCTAGTACGTGCTGCTTGGGTGTAGATACGGGTACAAGCGGCACCACTGTCGTTGATGCAGTTGCACTGCCATCAACTTTGCTTGGCCAAAGCTCAGCAGATTAGTGTCTGTGGGGTTCATGCAGACATGAGAAGAGCTAGTTAAAGAAATGCAGCCGCATCGGCTTACCTGAAGTCTGGAGATGAAGAGCCGAAGGACGCCAAGCTCGACATCGTGGATATCAAGACTGTAGCTGAAGCCGATACGTTCACCTAGACGGCCGTACTGCTGCCCGTAGCCTTCGAAGACTATCTTAACTGCTTCACTTTTAATGTTTCAGTTTGATACATATCAACCGATAACCTCATAAGAGCTCAACAGACTCAAGGAGATTTCATTGAAGCGATGCATCATCAAAGTAGCAGGAGCCTGCTACACCGCCCTATTCCCAAGCACATGCGCCGCACTTGAAGATGCCCTGAAGCGCTTCCCGAGCGCCACCGCAATCTCCGTGAAAGCCGCTTGAATTCGGCTTGATCTAGCTATTCATCTAACATCCAACGCCAACTAGCAATCGTGTCTGTGACCGTTGCGAAGTCCCGGCTTAGCCAAATCAATACTGGAATAGCTATGCGTCCATCAATGCTGTCTATCAGCATATCGATCGCCATTTCAGGCTTCGTCCTTGTCTCCTGCACGAATGAGGAGAGCCACAAACTTGAGGCCAGGCGAGCTGCCAGGCGGCTGCTTGCTTTCCCTGAGCATGCCGAGTTCAAAGATGTGAAGTTGGGAAAGAACGGCGATGCTGTCTGCGGATTTGTGGGCTTTCGTCAAGGTGAGTTAGCATCCTATCCAGGCAAGAAACCATTTGTCTATGAAGTCAACACGCACACCGCAAGCCTAGTGGAAATGCTTCAGGATAAGGACTTCAAGAACTTTATAGAGGACAGGCTCGAAAACGAAGACGAAGTTGCCAAAGCGAAAAACTTGATCAAGACCTGCCGCGGGCAAGCTCTATGGGAAACGAACTGCTCTCCCACGCTTGATATCAAGAAGCACGCTCTCTGCAGCTACGTTGAGCCTCCCACAGTGCTTTAGCAATTCCAGCAAACCAGTCTTGGCACCTGCTTGCAGGGTTACCGGCCTTCTGCACGAAGTAGCATGCAGCGCTCCCCGAGAAGACCATCTGGCGTGTTCGCTCACGCAGGCACGGCAGTTCAGGAATGGGCTTGGGCTAGCCATCTATCAAGAGCACGGCGCGGCTTTCGCGTCGTGGCAACAGTGGTAACACTAGATGGCCCAGCAACTTTCCTAAACATGACGAATGAATGCTTCGCGTGTAATTTGCGGAAGTGGCGCTGAGTGCTTCAAGCAAAAATCAATGAAAGCACTCGATGCATGCAAATGCACGAAGAGCAAGCTTATGCGGCAGAGAACTTCAAGCCAAGCTGAGGCAAAGATGCTAGTACGCCCCATTACCTATCACCTTGAAATTTCACAGGACTCAATTAAGAGCGAACCGGTCGTCCACCTTGAGTCATCAACACCATTTCACCCCTTCGCCGTCGGAGACAAGATGAGTTGGAATGGATTTAGAAATGCTAGATGGCACCCTGAGCCCCAGACAGGACAGTTCCTACGTGTAAAGGATGCACTTCATTTTATTTGGGACATACGTGGCTCGAACATCGGCCACAAAGTTCGTCTGTGCGTCGAAATATGCAACGTCGAAGACTTGCCAACACACCACTGAACCAAACGTCTTCGATTTCGTCAGCATGCAGCCTTCTAGGCGGATTTTTCCTGTTTGATGCGCTTGTGCGATGAGCTGCGAGCATGTGGCAGGACTCTACCGGAGCCACCACAGCGCGGAAATGTACGCGCCAACGCACTTCGAAATGTATTGAGCAGCAAAAGCCTGCCCCTCGTGAAATTATTCCAGTAGCATTCGCGTTGGGCCCAGCTATTAGGACGTAGGTGGAGCCTCTTATGCCACCCACGAGGTGGCTTTTTTTGTCCTGAATTTAGGGCCATCCGGCGTGACCGCTTAAGCAGGTACGGCAACTCAGGAATTCGCCTGGGCTGGCGACAATTGGGAGTGCGGTGTGGCTTCAGCGCCTTTAGCGAAAGTGCTCACGCCAGATAAGGCAGAGCCTGTTTATGAGCCCACGCACATCTTGATTCCATCACTCTCTTTGGGCAAAATTTGCGTCACGTACCTGTTTTGCCGGGCCTGGGGTCACAGACTCCTTTCACTTCCTCAACTTGCCCAGGCATGACCAAATAGGTCACCGGCTTTTTATTCGCGCCCGCAGCAACTGCTTGCGGGCTTTTTCTTTTGTCACAGGAGAAGCATCCTCGCTTTCCTGCACTACCTAAAAGTAGAGGTTGGGGAAACGTTTGACACGATACGCGACCGGCGGAATCCGGCCCAGCGATTCATGTGGACGATGGTGGTTGTAGCAATGCAGCCAGTCCTCGGTCATCGAGCGCACTTCCTGCAGAGATTCAAAGACATAGCAGTCGAGCACCTCCGTGCGATAGGTTCTGTTGAAACGTTCTACGTAAGCGTTCTGCGTCGGCTTGCCTGGCTGAATGTGGTTCAACGCTATGCCTTTATCCTGCGCCCATTGCTTCAAGGCCTGGGCGATGAACTCGAGCCCGTTGTCCAGGCGAATGCACTGCGGCACCCCACGGACCTCAGTGAGCTCCTCCAAGGCTCGTACCACCCGAGCTGCAGGCAAGCTGGCATCAATTTCGATACGCAGGCACTCCCGGTTGAAGTCGTCAATGACGTTGAGGGTTCTGAACCGTCTTCCTGACCACAGGGCATCGGACATGAAGTCACAACTCCAGCCCTGGTTCGGTGTTGAGGCTGCCTCCAAGGGATGCTTGATGCGCTGCGGCAAACGTTTCTTGCCTCGCCTGGGCAGGTTCAGTTTGAGCTGGCAATACACACGCCAAAGCACAGTCTTGCCCAGAGCTGTTCTTGATAGCGGGCGCTGGCGTAAAGCAGCCCAAACCCGTGGCGAGGATTCAATGCCACGTATCTTTGGATGAAGTCGATTACCCCGGAGTCGTCACAGACCACACGTGCATATCGAAGCGTTGAGCGAGCCAGGCCCGCCGCTTGGCAAGCTCTGCGCTGACTTAGGCGGTGCTCGCTCATAAGCGCATGCACGATGGATTGCCGACGCACCGGGGTCAGAGCTTTCGCTCGACAACATCCTTCAGAGCATGGTGCACGAGCGCCAAATCGGTATACATGCGTTTGAGCTTGGCGTTCTCTTCCTGCAACTGCCGCATCTGGGCCAGATGCGGCACAGACATCCCTGAATACTGGCTCTTCCTCTTGTAGTACGTGGCATCGCTGATGCCATGTTTGCGACAGGTGTCACCGACTTTGGCGCCTAGCTCAACCTCCTTGAGGATGCCGACGATTTGCGCTTCACTGAATCTGGACTTCTTCATGTTGAGACCTCCGTGAGGGGGATTCTCGACTTTTGAGTGGCGCGAAGATTCGAGGACACATTTGAGGAGGCGTCAGTAACAGCTGTCCTGTTAAAGGCCTTTGCGAAACTGGGCGGCCCCGATCCGGCCAGCGTGCAGGTGACGGCCCACCGCTGGCGCTATGCCGACACGGCCAACCCGCTGAACATGGGCTCCTGGTGAGACGCGGCTGCCAGTTTGGGGATGTGCGGTGACTGGCTGCACAACGGCACCGTGGAAGGCGCCTGGATCAGCGGTATAAGCTTGGCCTGCCATGTCCATAGGCACTGCTCGCCCATGCCGGATAAACCTACAGGGAGCACACCATGCGCACATCCTTTACTTCTGTCGATCTTCGGCGATTCGTGTGGATTTACCTTTCAGTCAATCCGCCGTTATTTTTCGATCACGGATGATGCGGCTCCATTTCTCATTTTCTGTCGAAATGAATTTGGCCAATTCTTCTCGTGATGTTGGAGCTGCGGTTTGACCGTGTTTAAGCAGGTTTGCTCGCACGTCAGGTGCGTTCAACACCTTCACGAGCTCGACATTCCATCTGTCCAGTAGCGGCTTGGGTGTTTTACCTGGCGCAACGAACGCATACCAGTTAGTGGCGTTAAAGCCTGGATAGGTCTCTGCGACGGTGGGCACATTGGGCAGGTAGGCTGGCCGTGTCAGTCCGGTGGTTGCCAACGGGATGAGCTTGCCCGACTCGATATGCGGCAGCGCTGTGGGTGGTGCTGCATAGAAGGAGCTGACGCGTCCGCCCAGGACATCCTGTAACGCGGGGGCTCCGCCCTTATAGGGAATGTGAACCGTGTCGATCTTTGCAATGTCGTTAAGCAGTTCGCCGGCCAAGTGGGCCGCTGATCCAGGGCCCGTAGAGGCAACGTCCAGTTTGCCCGGTTCACGCTTGGCTGTAGCCACAAACTCGCCTAGGGTTTTGATGCCTTTGCTTGCAGGCACCACCAGAACGTTGGGAAAGGTCACGCCCATAGTGATTGGTGCGAGATCCTTGAGCGGGTCGTAGCTCACCTTCATGAAGTGAGGCGAGATGCTCAAAGGGCCGATCGAGCCGAACAGCAAGACAGAGCCATCGGTAGGTCCATGGGCAACCTGGGCATGCGCCAGATTGCCGCCGGCACCAGGCTTGTTATCCACGACCACGCTCTGGCCAATGTTTTCACCGAGTTTCTTGGCAATAATGCGTGCGGCGATATCGGCCGAACCGCCTGCGGCAAAGCCAACAACCATGGTGACCGGTCTTTTTGGGGGGAAATCCTGGGCATAGGCACCGGCGAGCGGCAGGCAGGCGGCCAATGCGGCAGCCAGTATGAGAGGGCGTCGTTGCATGTTGTCTCCTGATCGAGTCGTTATCAACTCTGTGCAAGCGGCGATGGTAAATATCCGGGACTATTTCGTGAATTGCAATATATGACTAGACTGTTGCATGCAGCGCATTAAATTCGATATTGCCGAACTACAGGCGTTTGTTGCCACGGCAGAGAATTCAAGCTTTCGTGTAGCTGCGGAACGTCTTTGTTTGTCTGCCCCGGCGTTGAGTCGCAGGGTGGAGCGCCTGGAGGAAGCACTTGGAGCCAAGCTGCTTGAGCGGACCACCAGGCATGTTCAGTTGACCGCGATTGGTCAGGAATTTCTGACTGAGGCGCGCGCAGCGCTGGAGAGCCTCGAGACAGCAGCGCAGCGCATCAGCGATCAGTCGCTGACTCGCCGAGGATTGGTGACGGTGGCTTGCATCCCTTCAGTGGCAAACCATCTTTTGCCAAATGCATTGCGCACCTTTGCCGATGAGTACCCGGATGTGCACGTTCATGTCATTGACGAGAATGCGAGCCATGTCCTGGATGCCGTGGTTAGGGGGCGAGCCGATTTCGGGCTCAGTTTCACGGGAAGCCAGGAACCAGGAATTCAGTTCGAGACTTTGGCACGCGAGCGATATGTGTTGGCAATGCTGCGAAGTCATGCTTGGGCATGCCGCTCAGAGGTAGCGTGGTCAGAGCTTGCCGGAGTGCGCCTCGTATCCGTATCGCACCAGAGCAGCAATCGACTGCTTTTGGACCAAGTCATGGCAGGCCTGCCTGAGCAGCCAATAGCTTGGTACGAATGCAATCACGTAACTGGGGCTCTGGCTCTTGTCGAAGCAGGTTTGGGAATGGCAGCCATCCCGCAGCTTGCTCTGCCTGAGTGCAATCCTAAGGTCTGCGGTGTGCCACTCATTGAGCCTCAGTTGTGGCGGACTTTAGGCCTGATACAGAAGCGAGAGCGTGTGCTTAGTCCTGTCGCTGAATATCTGAAGAACCGCTTGCTCACCCTCCATGTGAACCACTGAGCACGCACTGGACTGTTGCACGCGACCCATTGCGTTCAGCGGTACAAACCTATGTTCCGATCAAGTGTTCTCGATTTTTCAGCGAATTGAGCGTGACACATCAACTCAGGTGCGCGACATCCATCACGTAAGAAATCAGGGTTTTTGAGAGTGTCAAAAACTCGGAGCTCTAAGGGCTTGTACTGCGATCTTCACCATCAAAATTCTCTTTCGCTTCTCTAAAGCGATCTGCGTTTCAAATCTAGCGCCGAGAAGCTCGGTAGGTGCCCCGACAACCGCCTCACAGCCCAATTGAAAAGGCGGTTTGGAGAACTCCACGCAGCCCAATCCACTTGCGGAATTTTGAGTGGAACTGCGAAGGTGAAAGCTATGGTCGACCTCATTGAGGAGAGATGACCGATTGGGTTTCGAACAGCGACGGACGCAACCCGTTGAATCCACAGTCACTAGCGGTCGGCCCGCATTCCTCCAGGGCTGTCTTCTGAAGCAGGAAGTCAACGCGTTAGGCGGACGGGTCTTCGAGCATTGTCCTATTCAATTCAAACCCTTCATCGAGCCAACCAGTAATACCGCCAACCATTATTTTCACGGGCCGCCCCAGTCTTGCCAGACGCAAGGCACCGCGTGCCGCGCCGTTGCAATGGGGCCCTGCGCAGTAGGTGACGAATAGGGTCTCTTCTGGCCAAGCCGCCAACTTGCTTTCGACGATCTTCCCATGAGGCAAATTGATTGCCCCTGGCACATGGCCCTGTGCGAACAGCGCTGGCGAGCGTACGTCGAGGAGCACGAAATCGGGGCCCTTTAGAAGCCCGTCATGCACATCCCAACAATCGGTCTCGAAACTGAATTCAGCAGCGAAATGAGCGATGGCAATGGACGGCTTCGCAGCGGGAATTGCGGTTACATGGGTGCTGGAGAAGGTCATAACAAAGAAGACTGTGTTTGTGGCAGTGATGCTTATCGTGCCGAGAGTCCAGTCGAGTCACAATTGGCGTATATGACATCAACCGAAAATATTACGCCAATCACCGAGGCCACCAGCGGCCCGCTGGTTGTTGCCCCAGTCTACGATGGCCTATGCACCTTCGAGTTCTCCATCGTGGCAGAGGTTTTCGGTCTGGCGCGTCCGGAGATGGGCCCTGACTGGTACCGCTTTGCCAGTGCGGCAGTTGAGCCTGGCTTACTGCGGGCTCATGGCGGCCTGCACGTCATGGCTGATGGTCAAGCCGATTTGTTAGAGCGCGCGGATCTGATCGTGATGCCCGGATGGAAAGGCCCACATGTACCGGTACCACAGAAGCTTGCGCGACGCTTGCGCCTGGCCTGGGAGCGCGGCGCCCGGTTGGCCTCAATATGCTCTGGAGCCTTCGTGCTGGCCGCAACGGGCCTGTTGGACGGGCGAAGGGCAGCAACGCACTGGCGCTATGCCGAGACGCTGAGCCAGCGGCACCCCGCAATCGAAGTCGATGCCAGCGTGCTCTATGTCGAAGAAGACCGTATTCTGACTTCGGCGGGAAGCGCCGCGGGTATAGATTTGATGCTGCATATCGTGCGAGGAGACTTCGGCGTGAAAGCCGCCAACAGCGTCGCCCGGCGCTTGGTGATGCCTCCCCATCGCAGCGGTGGGCAAGCTCAGTTCATCGAACGCCCCGTGCAGCCGGACCGGCTCAATCGGCTCTCTGACGTGCTGGAACAGATGCGTGCGGATCTTCAAGGCGACTGGACAGTTGATCGGATGGCGCAGAGCGTGCTGATGAGTCCCAGGTCTTTCCTGCGCCATTTCATCAGGGCGACAGGTGTACCCCCAGGCCAATGGCTGATCGCTGAGCGGGTGACAGAAGCCCAACGCCTTCTCGAGGGCAGTGCAATGCCGGTCGAGGACATTGCTGCACGGGTTGGATTCGGCAGTGTCCAGGTCCTGAGGCATCACTTTCGCGCCAAACTAGGCCTAGCCCCCAGAGACTATCGAGCTATGTTCAGCGCTGTACGGATCAGCGAACTGCCTTCGGCATAACTTGAGTGAATTTCTGCTTTGGGTCGCAACCTCATGTCTGTGTCAAGTGACAGCAGACTTCCAGCAACCAATCGACCTGCAACTAACATCCACTGTCCGCTACTCAACTGAAACCCGTCGTTGAGAATTCGCCAGCATCGATCTTCGGATAGCTGCTACGGAGCGGTGACCGATAGGTCACGATGCAGCCATGAGCAGCAGCAATCGCTGCAAAGCGGCCGTTTGAACTAACTACTCGAACGACGGCAATGGGTCGACCTGAGCCTGTTGGGGCATTCAGAACCGGTCCTTCGAGCCAGCTCGCATGGCTGCACCGCGCAATCAACTATGGCGAGTTGTGACAAGCCACGGATGTACAGCCCTTGGCGACTTCTATCCCACATGACTGCAAGGCATTTCGCTGAACGCGCGTGACAGAATGTCCTGTCTGTGCCTATTGGCGGCTCACCCGCTGCCATAGGCGTACTCTCTGTTCAGCTCTCACATCGTGGACGCTTATGGCCTGGTCGCATAAATCAATGTGAGATGCAAAACAGAGAATCCGACGCACACTTCTCAGCTATCAGCAACTTCTTTAACCAGATACGGCCGAAATCCTGTCTCCTGCGGGAACAGCACTCGTGGAGAGCACCTCACGATATCTCCGTTGTGGAGCGAATGAACAACGGCGTCTTTCTGGGTTTGATGAGCCACTACGGTAGTTGTCGCATCTTGGCCCTTCGTCAAAGAAGCCCGGGTCTGCATGTCATCCTCCACACGAGCAACGTGATTGAACAGGGCTTGCAGATGCAGCGTGGGCCGTGCGATCAGGTACCCTTGAACGCCAGTCGCTCCAGCGGTTAAAGCCACATCGAGCTTCGCAGCAGAATCGATCCCTTCAACGATCACAGTCACCCCGTGATCGGCGCAAATCCCCACCATGCCTTGCAGCAGCCTCGCCGGCAGCTCACCCTCGGCGGTTTCTTCCAGCACCGACTTGTCGAGCTTGACGGTGTTGGCACGAACTTTGTTCAGGATGTCCAGCGAACCCGCTTCCTTGCCTATGTCGTCAAGCGCAATCCTGACACCCTGGAACTGTAGGTGATGAATCAGGCTGAGGGCGGATTTCTCTTCCGGAAAGGTGCTCGTTTCTGTGATTTCAAGCACCAGTCGCTGCGCCAAATTAGGTCGATCCCCTAGATACGTGAGAATCTCATCCCACCACGCCGCACTCACAAAGGAGCGAGCGGAAACGTTGCAACCCAGATTCAAACCTTCACTGCCGGCCAATGTGCCCAGCGTGGTCCATAACACGCTACGGTCAAGACGCTCAACCAGCCCCAAGCGCTCCAAGGCCTGAATAGCATCTGGAACCACATAGCTGAGACACGCAGCCTCGGGCGCAGTGCGGCGCAACAGGCATTCATAGTAAAGGGTTGGAGCAGACCCCGAGTATTCACGGGTCGCCACCGGCTGGAATACCAAGGCGAGGTTTCCCAGGCGCAGGTCATTCAGCAAGCAGCTGGCCAGATGCATATCGCTCTGGTAGTGCTGACGCCATATAGAGCGCAGGCCCCGTGCAGGAGGATATCGACGGCAGTCTGCGGTACGAGAACCTTCCAGCTGCGAATTTGTGCCATTGCCGGAAGCAGCGCCCAGGATCTGCGCTTCGACCTGTAGATAGATCTGTTTCATGCCCCAGATCACCGGCACTTGCCCTATCGCTGCACAGATGCGCTCGGCTTCGCCGTGATACCCAGAGTCTTCTGCGGTCGAGAACTGGCCCGTGACCATCAAAGTCGCACGCTTTTTTGTTGCCGCACGAACGGACAGTCCCTTGCTTGTTGATTTCCACCCAGAAGTGACCCACTAGCCCCCGGTTTTTCCATCTCAATCTGACCCACGAATTAACCCTAGCCTGCTGTTTTCTTGTGCAGCAGGAGACCAGGAGTGATTGACGTGGCCACTTTGAGTGTCATCCGGCGCTGGGCTCTGCGTGAGAACCTGTCCATCCGAGAGATCGCCCGCAGAACTGGGCTTTCTCGCAATACCATCCGCAAGTATTTGCGCTCCGACGACCGTGCCTTTGCGGTGTTTGGAGGCTACGACAACATGCGCACAGCCGTCGATCGTGTCAGCCGTGGCAAGCTCAGAGAGGTCAATGCCAGATTCAGTGCTATGCATCTGTTTTAGAAGGGAAAATTCTATTCCAATAAATTTTCGATGGTGCCCTGCCATTCATTTTGTGAGCCTCCGACGTGCTGCAGCATTTGCCCGAGGATGAAGCGCTTGAGTGCCTGACAGTCGATGCTGCCTACGGCACGCAGCCCGTCCATGAAGCAGTCATCAGAGGTGGCGCTATGCCAGCCATTCCACCTCGAAAGAATGCCCGAATCCGCAAGGGCAGTGTCTTTGTGCATCGCAATGCTGCGATTGCAGCATGTAGGCGACTGGGGCAAGATCAGGGCGAAGTCTCTGGAAATGCTGGAGTGCCTACGAAACCAAGATGCACTGCATCAAGCGACTGGGCGAGCGTGTGATGTCTCGTACCTTTGAACGCCAAGTCAACGAGCTACATATCCGGGCAGCGATCTTGAATCGATTCACTGAACTGGGCCGTCCACAGACGGCAGCGGTGGCTGACCTACGGCGGGAGTTTGGGTAGGTTCGTCTCAAACTAGATTTGAATACGAAGGACTTCCCGCCATCTTGGCCTGCTGGATACGCAGTGCCACGATGGATCGGCAAGCCAATTTCTTCGTCATTCATCAGGAGTCGTGCCATGCAAACCATCGTCCGTGTTGGGGTAGATCTCGCAAAGAATGTGCTGCAGGTCCATGCAGTCGATGCTCAAGGGAGGATGGTCACTAACCGGGCCATCCAGCGCAGCAAGTTCTTGGCATGGTGTGCGCAATTACCTGCAGGGTGTCTGGTGGCCATGGAGGCTTGTGGTGGTGCGCACCACTGGTGTCGGGCTTGGATGCACGCATGATGGCAGCGGCACTGGTCGCACCCTATCGCATGCAGGGCAAGAGCGGTAAAAACGATGCCAATGATGCGGCTGCCATTTGTGAGGCAGCCAGTCGCCCTCAGATGCGCTTTGTCCCCGTTAAGACTCCAGAGCAGCAGGGCATACTATGTGTGCATCGGCTGCGCGAAGGGTTCAAAGAGGAACGCACAGCATGCATTAACCGTATTCGAGGATTGCTCGCCGAGTTTGGCATTGTTCTGCCGCAAAGCCCCAAAGTCTTGCGCACCTATTTGCACGATATCTTGGAAGATGCGACCAATGACATCGCAGGCGCAGCCCGCATTGCGCTGCAGCGTGCACTCATGCATTGGCAAGAGCTCGATGAACATCTTCACTGGTGCGAGCAGCGTATTGCCGCTCACTGTAAAGAAGATGCACAGGTGCAGCGAGCTGCCGCCATCAAGGGCTTGGGGCCACTCACTGCATCAGCGATGGTCGCCACTGTGGGCGACTTCAGGCAGTTCAAGAACGGTGCACAGTTTGCCGCCTGGCTTGGGTTGACGCCCAGACAGAATTCCAGCGGAGGCAAATCCAATCTGGGTGCCATCACCAAGCGAGGCGATAGTTACCTGCGCACTTTGCTGGTCCAAGGGGCCAAGGCCGCAGTGCTGACCGGCAAACACAACCTCGACCCGATCTCCCAATGGGTGATGGCCTTGAGGCAGCGCAGTGGCTGGCAAAAGGCCGCCGTGGCGTTAGCCAACAAAAATGCACGCATCCTGTGGGCGCTCATGACACAGGAGCGTACCTACGAAGCAGCCCATATCAGCGAACGCCCCAGGCCACCCGTCTCTGCCGTTGCCTGAGACAGGCACTTCAACATGCCAGACGTGAAATCAAAGATGCAATGAACAGGTCAGACCAGCAGCAGGCAAGCTCTGTTGTTGCATTGTGAGTCGCAAGACGTCACGAGATTTGAATGGAGCCCTGCTGCGCGGTTTGTTTCTGGGGGCGCACACCTCGTGCCTAACCCCGTCTGTAGATGTGCAGTCTGTTCCTCGTTTCAAGCACCTGGATCGTCTTGGCAGACAGGTCAGTCAAAAAGCGCTTGCATTGACGGGAAGTCCCTGTAATGCAGCAACGCCTTTGGAATGTACAAGCGTTTACCTCACACTTTTTCCAGGTAAAACGTTGTACAAAAACTCTTTCGGCTTTGGCGCCAAAGGAATGAGCATGTTCTTGTGTACAAGGATTTACCTCACCCACCTGCCCTTTCGCTGCTGGTCTCTCAAGGTTGTGCATGCCGAAACCTAGGTGATGTTTAGAGCACCTTACCCTGCACATTTGCCGCATCTGCAATACATCCTTGATGATCTGCGCTACAGCGATGCACAGCTCGCTAGGCTTCTAGACCTCAAGCCAGCTACCATCAAAAAATATCGGCGCGAGGGGCAAGCTCCTCGCGCCGTTCATTTGGCACTGTTTTGGGAATCACGATGGGGAATTTCTACCATCGACGCGATCGCCTTCAATCATGCAGCGGGCAACTACGCACTAGCCGAATCGCTCAAGCGCACAAATGCTAGGCTTGTCAAGCAAATCTTGACCATGGAAAAGGAGCTTGCGAGGCATAAAACCGCGCCCGCAAACGCTCCAGTTTTTCAGATTGGCTAACAACCAATGCGAAATTGTCTATCACGAGCTTTACGTCGCTCTTCACGAATCCAATCCATGGTGTAACCACCACCGCCAATTCGCCCCAAGGAATCCAGCCAATTCACATGCTCATCTAGAGCTCGGCATTCACCAGCATTCGCTCTACCTCCAGTGGGACGAGTTGCGACTGGAACCACTTGCTCAGCGGCAACTGCGTGCGCCCTATCCCGCTGCTGTCTTGCAATTGCTACTTGCTCCTCCCAAGAGACATTAGTCGGAACACGCGCAATGCGATCCATAAAACGCCCGTTGGCAGAGCATGGAACGCTTTCCCATGTGAGGTTGCCTTGAAAGTCTTTGCAGAGATAAATTTCCCGAGAGCTTGGCCCATTGCTTGGCTGCGCAATCTGCCTGCCACCTTCGCAAGGTGTAGTGCTGTAGCTATTTCCACACTGATAAATCTGGCCTGTAGCTTCGGTGCGAGGCTTTTCAGGCACCAAGACTCTTGGTGCAACGACAGTCTGCTCTGGCGGAGGTCGAGATGCAGGTAGTTGAGGAGCCGCCGGAGGAGGCCCAACTAAAAAGCGCAATATTTCAGACTGATATCTGTATACAAGTGCACCAGCCATAAGCACGGCAATCGTAAGAACGAGCTTTGCAAAAAAGCTCATTTCATTTTTCCCACTCGTGAATGGATTATCGCGCTGCCATCCACCAGGATCGTAATGTCCCATAACCCCCTCCTCTTTCCCGAATCATAGGACAGAAGCGCTCCCGCACTACTCCCAAAGATTGAGCACTCTACGGTGCTCTAAGTGCTCGCCGCACGGCGTCAGCTGTCCGTGACACGTCGCGCCCAGCACCATTCCCCGGAGTTTTCGCCGCTTCGGCCACGCTAAATCAGGAGCGGCCTACGGCCTTGTCCTTTCTCCGGGGGTATTCATAAAGCTTCGCTTTACAAAGCTTCCCCACTCCGAAACGCCATCCTGATACCGCTAAAGGCACGGCGAAGAACTCAGGGGAACGGTGCAAGCAAGGGACAGTTAAACGGGCAGCAGACAGTTGACGACCCGGCTCCGAATCTAGGGGCCCGGTACACCAGAAAGGCGGCACATCATGGCAATCGCAGCAAATTTCAGGAAGTATGCAGAGGCAATGGCGCTGCAACTGGTGCTGCCTTTCGGCCGGCCGATCTGGAACACTTCGCGCCCCACAACGCGCCTCGGCCGCGAGATCCGCTCATACATCACCAAGGCCATAGGCGCGCGGCCTGGTTGAATATCCGGCGCTCCCTGCAATCCCTCAGTGGTGGAAGGATGCTCAGACACGCGCGCGAGCCTTCGTTAAGTTTGCGAAGGAAGGTCAGCTCAAGATCGACTTGAGCCAGCGAAAACCGACCATCAATAAGCCAAACTAGAAAATCCGGCTATCACTGCTTTTTATGCAATCTGTTCACCGACGATAATTTTTGCTTCATGATATGGAGCACACCTTTTAAGATAGTCCTTGCAGAATCCTGAAAACGTCTCGGAGGGTTTAGTCATAGATTCCATAATCTCCAGTGCCTCTCTTATTTTTCTCTTTTTGTTCTGCTTCTTGATATCTGTCTCAGCATCTTCGTAATCCTTTATGGCTTCTTCAAGTGATTCGCTAAAACTATGCAGGCTTACTAAAATATCTGCCCTGGGCCTCATCAATCTTACAGAATTCAGTCCACAGACGCTTATAGTCCGCTCGCCGATTTCCTTGTGAATATTATTTACTGCGATTTTTATGTCAGTGTAATGGAATATATCTTCCGGATCAGAATCATAGGGGTTAATAATAGGATAACTTACCGTGTCATGTCCGCCTTTGCGGTCATTGCATTTTCTACATGCCGGAAGGAAGTTTTCCCAATTAAATGCTAGCGCAGGATAGATCGACTTAGGGGCAAAATGTTCCACCTCGATATTTCCACTCTCCCCGGGCTTTGTCTCACAAAACGCACATTTCTCAAGCGAACTTTTAAATAAGACGCTTTTTATTTCTTGGTGCCGATAATGAATAAGTAGTTTTTCTTTCTGCTCTGCAGGAATTTTTGAGTAACCCCCAAAAACAGTGACTGCCTCGATTAGACTAGTTGTCCACGAATTTTCATTATTTATCAGCACGGCAGGCTTATTATCACGACTTAGCTTAATCATTTGACAGCGCTACCATCGATGCATATCTTGTATTTAAGACGGTCAAAATGGAATCACTCGGGTGAGCCACTTCAGATAGTCTGAAAATAGCATTCTTTAAGCCTTCAATAGACCCCTCTTGGATTTTATCAAAAGATTCAGAAATAAGTATTTCGTAGTCTTTATTCTCTAAACTAACTACACCCATAACTTCCGATAGAATATGATCAGTGCTCCAACCAGAAAATCTCTTAGCCGTTGGCTTAAGAGTTAATTCACTTGTGCCTGCCTCCCTATTCATTATAATTACTTCATTTTCCTTCGCAGATGAAAGCAAATGCGGAGAATGAGTTGTTACTATAAATTGAATATTCGGAAATAAGCTCTCCAATCCATCTCGCAGTGTGAATTGCCACTCAGGATGCAAGTGAAGATCAAGCTCATCCACTAAAACTGAACCCGTAGCATTGGCAGCCAACCTTTCACCTGCACTCCGAGTCGCTTCAACCCATTGAAATATATTAGCGACTATTGATAATACTGCCTGAAAGCCGGCAGAGAGCTCCTCCATGTAGCACTCTTCACCATAAATTGAAAATATTGGCTCAAAGTCTTTCTCGGTTCTAATATAAGAGAAATTACTATTAAATGGCGCCAGAGCGGGGAGCTTTTCAATTAATCTTTTCCAATTTTCTCTTTCTTCTGTCGCCCATTCCTTATCAATCATAAAATATCGATTAATGAACCACTGCTTAATATCTATAGGATTTACTCCATATAATGACTGTGTTCCATTTGATGAATATTTTTGGCGCTGCTGCGCAAGCCCCAGCTCTCGAGTCATCCCATCTATCTGATGATATTTAATACTTCTTTCTGCTCCAATAAATAGTGGGCAGAACCCATCCAGCTTTTTATCGGTTTCATGTAGCAAGACAGATTCCCGGCCCATCTCCCTGTCCGGGTGATTCCATGCCCTTATTGAATGTCTTCTATAGCCCCTGGGATCGATAGAGTTCCCACCAATTCCAACTCTCTTTTTTTCTCCTAAAACCATCATATCGATCCAGAACTTAGAGCCCTCATGAAATCTGGAATATTCAAAAGCGGCATGGTTTAGACAGTGAGATATTCCAGCCAGAATTGAAGTTTTACCGCAGCCATTTGGCCCGGCGATAAAATTGAAATTTTTATTAAACTCAACATCCAGCGTTTTGAACTGTCTAAAATTTTCCAGATGTAGTTTCTCGATGTAGCTTGATGTCAATTTATACCGCCATTTTTACGTGTACAACAAGATTAAGACAACACAAAAACAATATTCGTCAATCTCTTAGGAATTAATATAGCCTCATAAGAAAAAGTGAGCAATCGCAAACAATATTTGCAGATGATCCCAAAATTTCGAGATTAAGGAAAGTTCATCACTCGCGTAAGACCACCTAACTCGCTCAGATATGGTCATGCGCAGCCACTGGTACAACCCGCCAGCTCCGTCGAGATACAAACTCAGTTATCCATCAGGACAGAGCGCACCTGAGAATTGCGCCTGGCCAGGGCTTCCAGATAGCCACCTGCCTGTTGCTGCTGTTCTTGGCGTACCTGGGCCACTTCCTGGGGCATTGGCGCGTTGCTGTAGCGGGTGTTGCGGCCATCGCTGCGGGAGCCAGTCGCTGCATCGACCACAAGGGGCCTGTCCTGGCCGCCGGTGTTCAGGTATGGCGCGTCGCAGGTGACAGGGCGGACTACACCGTCGAACTTCACTGTGACCATGCAGTTCGCCATGCGCTTGACGCTGTAGCCAGCAGCCTCCAGGTCTTCGCTTGTGACCTCAAACATGCGGCGGGTACCGTCGCTGACGATGAAGAGCGTGATGCTTTTGTCCTTCTTCGACAGATGCCCGGCAACGTGTAGCTGCTTGCCGAACAGCGGTTCTTTGGTCTGAGGTACGGCCTCAGCTGGGGCCGCGGTGGCCTGCTGAGGCTCCGAAGGCTTAGGCTCGGTCGGCGTGGGTGCTGGTGACGCGGCGACAGGGGTTGCAGCAGCACCAGGTGCGGGGCCAAGGACGCGCGGCTTGACGGGTGGCGAAGGCACGACCTTGCGGCCCCAGACATCGTGCTCACCATCAGGCCAAAAGGCCCAGATCACCAGAAGCACCGACAGGACTAGCCACAACTTCTTGAAACGGTTGAATTTGACGATCATGGGGTTGACGTCAGTCACCCCAGATTCAGCAGAGCCGCTGCTTTGCGTGTTGCTGCGGTACAGGCCGAAATACTGGCTCTTGTATTCGCGTTCGTCGGTCTGGATGACTGCACCGCGATAGCCCGCATGTACCTTGCGGATGTAGCTCTCTTTCCTGCCCAGGATGTCGGCCTTGCGGCACTTGATGAGCGTGGCGATGAGCTGCGCGATGGGCTGGTTGATGTCGCGAAAGCTTTGCGTCATCAGCAGCACATCGGCGTTGTAGTGTCGATGCAGCTTGAACCACTGCACGACGCTTTCAGGTGTGCCTAGCTTGGGCAGTGCGACGTGACATTCGTCGATAACGTACAGTGGGCCTTGGTTTTTGGTGCCGCGCCATTCGCTGTAGTAGTCCCAGACGGTACCGAATGTAAAAACGTTCTCGGACTGGGGAATGGGCTCTTTGTCCGTCCAAAGCTGAAACGCTTCCTGCTCTGCAATGTTGGCCGCGTTCCAGTCGCCGAGCTGGGGCGTTGGCCTGGTGCGAACTTCGACCAGGTCGCGATAACTCGGGTCGATGGCCGCGAGAGCATCGATGTTCAGCGGCAGGTTTGTGATGACCTTGCGGCCGGCCTGGAGCGCGGGCAGCACGTGATAGGCCACTGCCTCATAGCTTTTGCCAGAGCCAGGGATTCCCTCTAGTCCATTGATCATGAGCCAAGCCTTGTGAACGGGATGAGCTGGAGCGCCAACCGTATGCCGATAGCCGTGACGACGATGCCCACGGCTGTGCCGATGCCCGAGAGCTGCATCACAGTGACGATCTCGGGCGGCAGGTTGATGTTGTCGGCAATGCCCTTGAGCGGTGACACATCGACCGCATCAAGGGCGACTTTGATGATCTCGAAGAGCTTTTCAATCAGCCAAGACACGGCGTCCGTGAACATGTCCCAGGCGGCCTTGATGATGGCCTTGATAAGGTCTGCAGCCCACTTGTACCAGGCATCAACGACATCCTTGGCCCATTTGAAATACTCAGTCAGAGACTCCGTGAGCCAGGAGAAAAATGCATCAATACGACGCTTGAGCCAGTCGAACATGCTCAGCCTCCGAAGATCAGACGACGCGCGGTAATGAGTGCGGTCAGGATGGTGATGGCCTTCAACACTTCCCAAAGCCACAACGGGGGCGAGATGTCATGCGTACCGAAATCACCCAACGGCCTAAAGTTGAAATCAACGATCCAGACTGGTGCAGATCCGCCGTCCGCGATCTTTGGCATCAGGGCCATAGCGAGCGAGCCAAGGCCGGAGTTCTTGATGCCTGCACTGCTTTGCTTCCAGACCTCTACAGGCCCCTGCGGATACTTAGGCTCATAGAGCTTGCCGAAATCACCAGCCCCCGTGCCTGGCAGGCCAGCTTTGCCGGGGCCGCCACCCGTGTCGTTGCCGCAGTCGGTAATGGTGCAGCCGTCGCCATCACCATCGCCATTGCCGCTTCCAGTGCCTGAACCTGTGCCGCTCTGGCTATCTTTGCCTGGCACCGGATTGGCGTTGACCGCAGCGCAAAGAAAGCCATCCTTGTTTTTGGCCTTGGCGCAGTACTGGTCTTGACTGATCTTGTCTGTCGAAGTCGTGGTGCCTGTGACGTTGCCGTTAGCGTCCTTAGTGGTCTTGGTCGTGGTGGACTCACAGACGCCGTTAGAGCATGTCGTCGTAGTCTTTCCTTCGGTTTTGGTGCCATCGCTGTTTGTGGTGGTACCCGTCCAATCCACGCCAGTTGCGCTGGCTGCAGGGATGCAGACATCTTTGCCGTTCACCGTGCCGGTCTGCCCCGCACAACGCTTGTCGATAGGCTCGGCCTTTTCTGCGGGTGGTGGCGCATCAGGCGCAGAAGGTTCACTAGGTGTGCCGTAGCTGCACTTGCCGCCTGTGAGCGTGCCCATGCCCTTGTACAGGGTCTTGCCGGTGCTATCGGTTACACCTGTGCTTGGGCCGGCATTAGCCATGCAACCTTGACTACAGCCAGGAAACTTAGGTTGGTCCCAGAAGCAACGGCCAAGACACCCGCAGAACCTGCAACGACCTTGGCACCGTAGCGACGGGCGATAGAACGAGTTTTATTGAACATGATTGGACGGGCGTTGGTCCTGTCGGAGATTCGCTTTGTGGTGCTGCGCTCACAAGTAGCTAGACCCGGCTCCGGTCAAGAGCTGCCGACTACCGCAGACTTCTGAACGACGGCTGGAGGTTGAACTGGGTCATCTTCGTGAATCGGTCTGGACGATTGCAAACACGGACGTCAGCTCTTGGTCGCAAAGCGACTTCAACCGGCGGGGTATCCCTTAACACCAAACTCTCCGCCATGGAGGTCGAGAAACGCGGGCCTACGAGGAGTTGGGCCATTTGGTTCGGTAGAACATCACTCCATCATGTTCTTTGCACACTCAAGCGGATGAGCACGGATCTTGCTTAACTGACTTGTAGCCGTTTTTGCAATGAAGCAGATTCGGCTGTATCAGGACAACGACGTCTACGTTAGGCATAGGCCGCTATTGCGGGTAATGCCTGCGTAGACGTTTTCTTTTGTAGGGACAGAAAGCAATGACGGGCTTCCGAAACTTTTTACAAGCTGGGCATGCACCAACCTTGGGCGCATCATTCTTCTATTTCGCCTGCTCATGCGGCATTTGGGTCATCAATGGTGCAATGGCCCCTTTTCTCAGCGAGAGCTTTAATCTGACACCGGCGCAGAAGGGCCTGATGCTATCCATCCCGATCTTCGCGGGGTCGCTGATGCGCTTTCCGCTGGGATTACTGGCTCAGTACATCGGTAGAAAGAATGCCACCCTGGTTGAGATGGTGGGCATCGCCATCGCAATGTTGTACGGCTACTTCGCCGTTGACTCCTTTGGTGATCTGCTGGCCATGGGCGTTTTGCTAGGCATTGCTGGTGCCAGCTTCGGCGTAGCTCTTTCACTCGGTTCAGGCTCATTTCCACCGCGCTACAAGGGACTAGCAATGGGACTAGTTGGTGCCGGCAACATCGGAACGGCCTTTGCCGCACTGCTGGCACCGCAGTTGGCACAGGCCTTTGGCTGGCAGGCCGTATACGGCTTTGCGGCTCTAGGTATTCTGGTGCCTATGGTCGTAATGATTGTGTTTGCCCGAGAACCCGCAGACCGTGATGCACATGCCACTCTGCGTGACCATGTTGCCTGCCTTTTCGAGAAGGACGGCTGGGCTTTCAGCCTAATTTATGCCGTCACCTTTGGCGGCTTCATTGGCTTAGCCACTTTTCTGCCAAGCTACTTTTATGACCAATTCGGTGTGAGCAAAGTTGAAGCTGGGCAGTTGACCATGCTGGCTGCGTTTATGGGTGCAACTACGCGCATTTTTGGCGGCTGGCTGTCGGATCACTGGGGCGGAGTGAACACGCTCACAGCAGTGCTGGTCGTCGTCTTCATTAGCTTGCTGCTTTGCGGACTCAGCGGCCACTCCTTAACTCTCACAGTGCTGTTCTTCTTGGTATGTTTTGCCGCCTTGGGAGCTGGCAATGGTGCCTTGTTCCAATTGGTTCCTCTGCGGTGGCCAACAACCACTGCTGTGGCCGGCTCCATGATCGGAGAGTTGGGCGCTTTGGGCGGCGGCTTGATCCCTGCAAGCATGGGTTTGTCGCAACAGCACACCGGCAGTTACTTCTCAGGATTCGCTGTGTTTGCCTGCTTTTCACTAGTCATGTTGGTGATGCTGCGCTACATGCAACTGCGCTGGACACGCACCTGGGCGGAGAAAGGCGGTCGCGCACGCACCGTTCCGGCTTGATTCAAAGCTCAGCGTGGCAGGAACAGTAACCAGTAAAGCAGCGCCACATTGAGCACAACGCTGAAGGCGAGCGCTGTCTTCCAACCGAATGCTGGATCGCGCTCAAGGAGTGGACTGGACGCTTGCGGCAATAGTGGCCGCGCAGCTCCGCGCTCTAACGCCAGCAACATTTCTTCGGCCGTCTCGAAGCGCTGTGCAGGATCGCGAGCGATCGCCTTAAGAACGATGGCATCCAGCCAGATTGGTACTTGTGGGCTGTGACGACTGGGAGGTATTGGGTCACGCCAGTAGCGCCCTCTCTGGTAAGCGATAACCTCACCATAGGGCAGACGTCCACTTGTCAATAGCTGGTACAGCGTCACGCCCAAAGCGAACAGGTCGCTGCCCGCACTTGCTGGCACTGGCGGATCGTCCCACTGCTCGGGGTTCATGTAGCTAGCAGTACCCGCATGTAAGGCACGCAGTTCGGGAGGCTCTCGGCCAGTCAGCGCAACGCCAAGGTCGAGCAGACGCAACACCCCATCAACACCGCAGTGAAGGTTCGCGGGCTTGACGTCGCGGTGGATAACACCCTGTCGGTGCAGGTAACCCAGCACACGCGCGGCCTGCTGACCTATGGCAAGCACCTGGTCTACACCAGGCTGATGTCGTCGCTCCAGCCACTGAGAAAGCGTCTCGCCCTCCACCCATTCGTACAAAAGATAGAAAGCTGATGGCAGATCCACCGGCGCAGCATGCAGCCGAACCAGATGTCGGGCTGCCGCTCCGGTCTGCAGATGGCCGGCCACCCATGCTTCATGGGCCAGAGCAGCCCATTCCTGGCGGTCATGGGCACGCTGTGTGTGCAGCGTTTTGAGCGCATGGCGCTGGCCGCTGCGCTCATCCAGCACTCGGTACACGCGGTAAATGCCACTGTCGGCCACTAAAGCCTCCACACGCAGCCCATCCACCAGACTGCCGGGCCTGAGCAGAGGCAACGGCGGCAGGGACTGTGCGCGACGCATAGTGTCGTCCAGGGTTGCTTCCTTCACGCCCAGCACGCGAACGACCACGGCTGTGAGATTGTCGCGGCTGCCGTTGCGCCACGCGGCATCAGCCAAGCGTTCGGCCAGGGACTGTGCACCGCCCTCGCCCGCCCACTGGGCAAACTCGCGCGGCTTGACGTCATTGTGTATGCCGTCTGACAGCAGTACAAAAATGTCGCCGGGAACCACTTCTCCTTGCCGATAGTCAATGCTGACCCTATCCTCCAGGCCGATGGCGCGCGCCAGGCGGTGCGCGAAGTCCACGCCGCCCATCACATGGTCCTCCGTCAGCTGCTCGATCTGCCCTTGTCGCAACAGGTAGGCACGGGTATCGCCTACATGGGCCAGCGTGAAACTCTGCCCACGTAGAACCAGAGCTGTCAGCGTGGTCAGACCATAGGCCGGCTGACGTCGCCGATTGATGCCATAGAGCCAAGCGTTCTGTGCACCCACGATGCGGTCCAGCGCCACGGTGGGCTCCCAGGTGACTGGCGTGCAAAAGAAGTCGCGTGCCAAACAGGTTACCGTGGTCTGTGCAGCTTCACGGCCCCAGCCACCCGCACTGACACCATCGGCAACGGCGGCGAGCATGCTGGCGTGGCCCGAACTTTCGTCCTGCAGTTGTACTGCCGCGAAGTCCTCGTTGTCCTGCGCACGACCGGAGCGTGAGACCCATCCGATATCCAGTTCAAAAGGCATGAGCGAATCCGTAATGGCATTCCTTGCAATCGCGCCCCACAAGAGTGCCTATCGATGCGGACACCGCACCGAACTGAAGCATCGGTAGATCAGAATCAGCAGCACCTTCGTTTGGAACCACGGTACTGCCAAGCTCCATGAGCAAGAAAACGATTGGCATAAAAAATGCTTTATTCATAGCAACGGTCTGGGCAATGTAGCTCCGACAGTTGAGGACAACGGCGTTTGCGACATACCTGGCCAAAGGTGGCTAGGTCATGGCGCAAGCGCCTTTTTGTTTTTTTAACCGTGAGAGGGAGCGTAACTCGCTTCACTCCCCTCCGACGAAGGGATATCGCATGCCCCACGCGATTCATAAAACACCACGAAAGCTCATCGTTGTTGGTAACGGCATGGTGGGTCAACGCTATGTCGAAGCTCTAACCGAACAATTTCCCAACCTTTGCGCAGCAGGATGGGAAGTGACGGTACTTGGTGAGGAGCCGCGCCCGGCATACGACCGTGTCCACCTGTCGGAGTTCTTCAGTGGCCGCAGCGCCGACGATCTGTCCCTGGTCCCAGAGGGCTTCTACGACCGCCCGGGCCTGACGCTGCGCCTCAATGCCCGCGTTGCCTCCATCGAGCGGCGCGATCGTACGCTGCAACTGACCAATGGTGAAGTACTGGCCTTCGACAAGCTGGTGCTTGCAACGGGCTCCTCACCCTTTGTACCAGGTGTGCCGGGACGCGACCGCCCTCACTGCTTTGTCTACCGAACCATCGAGGACCTCGAAGCCATGCAGGCCTCGGGGGCCAAGTCCCAAAGCGGCGTAGTGGTGGGCGGCGGGCTGCTGGGGCTGGAATGTGCCAAGGCCTTGCGCGACATGGGGCTGCAAACCCATGTCGTGGAGTTCGCACCACGCCTGATGATGGTCCAAGTGGACGAAGGCGGCGGTCGCGTGCTGCGCACCAAGATCGAATCGCTGGGCGTGCAGGCTCACACCAGCCGCAACACTGTTGAGATCACCGATGGCGCCACGGCGCGCCATCGCATGGTGTTCGCCGAAGGAACTTATCTCGAAACCGACATGATCGTGTTCTCGGCCGGCATCCGGCCGCGCGACGAACTGGCACGTCAATGCATGTTGGCCATCGGTCCGCGCGGAGGCATGGTCATTGACGACCACTGTCGCACCAGCGATCACGACATCTATGCCATCGGTGAATGCGCGGCCTGGAATGAGCAGGTCTTCGGTTTGGTCGCGCCAGGCTACGATATGGCCCGCGTTGCCGCAGCTCACTTGGCAGGACAGGCCGATGCCACGTTCACGGGCGCCGACATGAGCACCAAACTCAAGCTCATGGGTGTGGACGTAGCCAGCATCGGGGACGCACTTGGCAAGACGCCGGGTAGTCGCAGCTTTAACTACACCGACGAGCTGCAGCAGATCTATAAGAAAATCGTTGTCAGCGAAGACGGCAAGCGCCTGCTGGGCGCCGTGCTGGTGGGGGATGCCGCAGAGTACGGCACGCTTCTGCAGATGGCGCTCAACAATATGGAGTTGCCCGATGCACCCGGCCAGCTCATCCTGCCAACCAGCGACGGCGCGGCCAAACCAGGCCTCGGCGTGGACGCCCTGCCTGACGCTGCGGTACTGTGCTCGTGTAACAACGTCAGCAAGGGGCAGTTGTGCTCAGCTATCGCTGGCGGTGTGCAAACCATCAGCGAACTTAAATCCTGCACCAAGGTGGGGACCTCCTGCGGCGGCTGCGTGCCGCTGGTTACCCAGGTACTCAAGGCCGAGCTCAAGCGCCAAGGCGTAGCTGTCAACAACCACCTTTGCGAGCATTTTCCGCACTCGCGCCAGGAGCTTTATCACCTGGTGCGCGTTGGCGAAATCCGAACCTTCGCGCAATTGCTGCAGCAACATGGCAAAGGTCATGGCTGCGACATCTGCAAGCCCACGGTGGCCAACATCCTGGCCAGTTGCTGGAACGACTTCGTTCTCGACCGCAACGGTGCGCCGCTGCAGGATAGCAACGACTACTTCCTGGGCAATATCCAGAAGGACGGCACTTATTCCATCGTCCCACGCGTGCCCGCAGGTGAGATCACGCCTGACCAACTGATCGTGATTGGTAAGGTCGCCAAGGACTACGGCCTCTATACCAAGATCACGGGCGGCCAACGCATCGATCTGTTCGGAGCCCAAGTCCACGAACTGCCGCTGATCTGGCGTGAGCTGGTGGATGCAGGCTTTGAATCGGGCCATGCTTATGGCAAGTCGCTGCGTACGGTCAAGAGCTGCGTAGGGTCCACCTGGTGTCGCTATGGCGTGGACGACAGCGTTGGCCTAGCCATCGAGCTGGAGAACCGCTACAAGGGCCTTCGCTCGCCACACAAAATCAAGTTCGGCGTTTCCGGCTGCACACGCGAATGCGCCGAAGCACAGGGCAAGGACGTGGGGGTGATCGCCACAGAAAAAGGCTGGAACCTCTATGTCTGCGGCAACGGCGGCATGAAACCACGCCACGCCGAGCTGCTGGCAGCCGACCTTTCCAAGGATCAGTTGGTACGCCTGATCGACCGCTTCCTGATGTTCTACATCCGTACCGCTGATCGGCTGCAGCGCACCAGCACCTGGCGCGACAACCTCGAAGGCGGCCTGGACTACCTCAGGGCCGTTGTGGTCGACGACAGCCTGGGTCTTGCCTCCGAGCTGGAGGCGCAAATGGCCCATGTCGTGGGCACCTACGCTTGTGAATGGAAGAAGGCCGTGGACGACCCCGCCGTCGTCCGGCGCCTGCGTACCTTCGTCAACAGCGACGCAGGCGACGACAACGTTGTCTTCGTTCAGGAGCGCGGCCAGATCCGACCCGCTACCCAAGCCGAAAAGCACTCACGCCTCAAAGGCATCCCGGTGTTGGTCGAAGCCAGCGTTTGACCCCCTAAGGAGCACCTCATGAACGATACCGCCATTGCGCCAGAACCCACGCGCACCGCCGCACCCACGAGCTCAGCCGCCAACAAGAGCGCAGCCTCTGCTGCCATCTGGCACCGCATCTGCCCTTTCGACGACATCTGGCCCGACACGGGCGTTTGCGCTCTCATCGGGCGTCGTCAGGTGGCCGTCTTTCGGCTGACCGACGGCAGCCTCTACGCCATAGGGAACCATGATCCCCACAGTGGTGCCAACGTACTCTCTCGCGGCATCGTTGGCGACCTGGGCGGCGAACCTGTCGTCGCCTCGCCCATCTACAAGCACCACTATCTGCTGCGCACCGGCGCCTGCGTGGAAGAACCGGACACCATCTTGCCGGTCTACTCCATCGAGCTGCGCGACGGCATCGTCTGGCTCAAGGACTGAGTGCACATGGCCAACGAAGTCTTCTCTGTGTGCCCATACTGCGGCGTTGGCTGCGGTATGAATCTGCATGTGGACCAGGGTAAGGTGATCAAGGTCATCGGCATCAAAAGCCACCCGACCAACTTCGGCCGCCTGTGCACCAAGGACTCCAGCAGCTCGCAGACTTTGAGGGAGTCTGGCCGGATGGAGACCGCATTTGCGCGCATTGACCGTCAGCGCGATCCTGTGCAGGTCAAAATGGACGAGGCCATTACGAAAACTGCCCAGCGCCTCAAGACCATCCTTGACACTCATGGCCCCGATGCTATTTCGTTGTACGTATCGGGCCAGATGTCCCCGGTTCCTACAAGGACTTCGATCAAGCCGATGTCTTTTTCGTGATCGGCGCCAATATGGCCGATTGCCACCCCATCCTGTTCCTGCGCATTGATCGGCAAAGCCGGGGCCTGGATGAGCTGCTGGACCATGGGGCTGAACCAGAGCACGCACGGCACCTGGAACACCAATGCCATCTGTAACTTGCACCTCGCTACCGGTGCAATCTGCAAGCCGGGTAGCGGTCCGTTCTCGCTGACAGGCCAGCCCAACGCAAATGGGGGGACGCGAGATGGGCTATATGGGCCCTGGCCTACCTGGCCAACGGGCAGTGCTGGTGGAAGCTGAGCGCCACTTCGTCGAAGATGTGTGGGACGTACCACGTCACCGTTTCGGCTTTCAGCGGGCTTGTAACGGTAAGTGCTGGATGACGAGCAGTGAGCGGCGTTCGCTGAGTCCACAGCCCATCCTCGCGCCGTGCAGGTGCGCTCACCACTTTTTTCTCAAGGCTTCTTTCGTCACCTCGTTCTCCAACATGGACTCGGCCAGCAGCCGCTTGATACGGGCGTTTTCAAGCTCTAGCTCCTTGAGCTGTTTCGCGTCCGAGACGCTCATGCAGAAACCGTGCCGGCGGCGCAGCTCTGCCACTGGCAGTCCAGACTCCGCTTCTCGCAGGAAGCCAATGATCTGTTCTTCTGTCAATCTCTTTTTCACGTCCAATCTCCTGTCTTCGGGATTGGACTCCAGAGTCAGACGCTACTCAAATCCGGGGGTCGTCGCTCAGCGAGCTGCTCTTGGAGGCATGACTGTAAAAACGTACAAGAAATTACTTCACCCACCTGCAACTCAGAACCTGCTGGCAAAATAGTGCCTATGCGATTCCTCCACACGATGTTGCGCGTTGGCAATCTCCAGCGCTCTATTGATTTCTACACCAACGTCATCGGCATGCAACTGCTGCGCACGTCCGAGAACCCCGAGTACAAGTACTCGTTGGCCTTTCTTGGCTTCGAAGGTGGTAACCCGGGTCAGGCGGAAATTGAGCTGACTTACAACTGGGGAACCGAGAACTATGAGATGGGCACGGCTTACGGTCATATTGCTCTGGGTGTGCCCGATGCCTATGCAGCCTGCGAGAAGATCAAGGCCGCCGGCGGTAATGTGACCCGTGAGGCTGGCCCCGTCAAAGGCGGTAGTACCGTCATTGCTTTTGTGACGGATCCTGATGGCTACAAAATCGAATTAATACAAAAAAAATTAAACGATTACAGCGAAGAACGCCACTCAGACGCAAAAAAAATCGATCCGCTGCGTAGCGCGTAGCAGGTGAGCAATAGAAAAAGCCTACGCGAGTAGGCTTTTTTCTATCCAGTGATGGAAGGCCTGCAACGCCCGCGACCATATGCGATTTTTCGAGAATCACCTGGATTCCGCCTGACCGAGGAACTGTCACTGGCTTGCGTCACCAACGGCCAGGAAATCGTTGACTGCACGCGCGAGATCGAACAAGACGAGACGCACGTCTACAGCATTGCGAAGTACATGCAGCTGTTTGTCTTCAGAGTCATCGGCAATGGATGTTGTCTCTACCTATTGGGCCGTTGGCATGGCGAATTCCGCGCCTTTGCCAATGCTCTCGGGCCAACGCTGCATGACGGATTTCTGTTTGGTGTAGAAGCGCACCCCCTCCTCCCCATAGGCATGCATATCGCCAAACAGGCTCTTCTTCCACCCACCAAAGCCGTGCCAGGCCATGGGCACCGGAATGGGTACGTTGATACCTACCATGCCAACCTGGATACGCCGAGTGAATTCCCGAGCCACATTGCCATCGCGGGTGAAACATGCAACGCCATTGCCAAACTCATGCTTGTTGACGAGTTGCACTGCGGCGGAGAAATCAGCGACTCGAACACATGACAGCACGGGGCCGAAGATCTCTTCCCGGTAGATGCTCATTTCCGGCGTAACCTGGTCGAACAACGTGCCCCCCATCCAAAAGCCGTTGGCGCACCCCTCTCCGGCAGCAGCGCCCAGGAAGGTACGGCCATCAACGAGCAGTTGTGCCCCCTCCTTAACGCCCTGCTCGATATAGCTGCTGATACGCGCATGCGCCGCAGGAGTCACGATGGGGCCCATCTCTGCCGCCAAATTGGTGCCATTGAGCACTTTCAATGCTCTGGTTCGTTCCTCCAATCTGGGCATGAGCTTGTCAGCGACGTCGCCTACGAGGACTGCGACAGAGATGGCCATGCAGCGCTCCCCCGCTGAACCATAGCCCGCACCGATCAGTGCATCCACGGCCTGGTCGATATCGGCATCTGGCATCACCACCATATGGTTTTTGGCACCTCCCAGCGCCTGCACGCGCTTGCCATGGCGCGCACCGGTTTCATAGATGTAGTTGGCGATCGGGGTAGAGCCGACAAAGCTCAGCGCCTTCACGTCAGGGTGCTCCAGCAGCGCATCTACAACCTCTTTGTCTCCTTGCACAACGTTGAACACGCCGTCGGGCAAGCCCGACTGTTTCAACAGATCGGCTATGAACAAACTCGGGCTGGGGTCAATGGGGCTAGGCTTGAGCACGAAGCAATTGCCGGCGGCAATGGCCACGGGAAACATCCACATGGGCACCATGACGGGAAAATTGAAAGGTGTCACACCAGCGACGACGCCAAGTGGCTGGCGCAGAGTCCAGTTATCAATACCGGTACTGACTTGATCGGTAAAGTCGCCTTTGAGGAGTTGGGGAATTCCACATGAGAACTCGACGATATCGATGCCCCGTGCCACCTCGCCTTGAGCATCAGTAAAAACCTTGCCATGCTCGGCCGTGATGAGTGCGGCGAGTTCGTCCTTATTGCGATTGAGCAGTTCCAGGAGCTTGAACAGTACGCGCGCGCGACGTATGGGCGGGGTGTCCGCCCATCGCGGAAATGCAGACTGCGCAGCAGCAACGGCAGCCTCCACGTCCTGAGCCGTACCCAGACGCACTTGGCGGCTAACGGCGCCGGTGGCGGGGTTGTAGATGGGTTGCTTACGCGTGCCGTTGCCAGAGATGTGAGCGCCGCCTATGTAGTGGGCGATTTCCGTTCTGTTACTGATGTCAGTCATGGTGAAACTCCTATTCGGTGGAAAAAGAAACCCGTCGAATGACGAATGCCTGTGTTCAGAAAGGCTCACACGCCAGCGTGCTTTCATTGCCTTTGATGACGATGTCGCGCAAGCCTGGAACGTTTGAAAGGATGCGGATGGTGTAGAAGTGCGGTGTGGAGATCTTTGTACTCAGTAAGGCCGTATCTATCTTCTGGCGCGCCAGCATGTCCAGTGCTGGCAGCAGCGGACACAATGCAAAGCTCATGCTGGCGCTGTTGAGCATTTCCGTGCACGCCGCGCCGATGCTGGGCAGACCTTGGCCGCCAAAGGCGGGGGGCTGCAACCCTCTTCCATCGACTGCAGCTAAGCCCATTTGAAGCCGGGCAAGGTGCTCACCGAGCCATCGGCCAAGGCAGCGGGGTTTTGTCCCCCAACTGCAATTCGGCGCAGGCTTGGGCCGTCTCCGGCATGACTTCTTCCAGCCCCTGCAGTCGCGCGGTTGCGTCTAGCCCAGCAAGTTCCTTCATGCAACACAGCATGTCGTCAATGGGGGCTTGGTAAGTCATGTCCTTGCTTATCTTCCGTACGTTCAATGAGATACAGAGGCAATGCCTACGGCGGTTTCCGCGCGCACCTCCTGCGCAGGAAACCCAGCTTTGTCCTGCGCGGCGCGCGGCGAGCGGTCCATGAGGGATACCACGACGATCACCACGAATGCCAACGGCATCGAAATCAGTGTGGGGTAGTCATAGGGAAATACCGGCGCAGAGAAATGGAAGATGCGCACCCATACCGCAGGCGAGAGCACTACCAAAGCAAGAGCTACGCTCAGCCCTACCAGGCCGCCGGCCAAGGCACCACGGGTCGTCAGGCTGCGCCAGTACATCGACATGAGCAACACTGGAAAGTTGGCGGATGCAGCGATGCTGAAGGCAAGGGCCACCAGGAAAGCCACGTTCTGATCTCGAAAGAGCAGGCCCAGCACGATGGCTACCATGCCGATGCCAATGGAGGCCAGACGGTTCACGCGCATGGCCTCACTGGGGGAAACATGGTCGTTCTTGTAGACCTTTGCATACAGGTCATGCGCAATAGCGGAGGCACCGGCCAGCGTCAATCCACTGACCACCGCGAGAATGGTGGCGAACGATACGGCAGCCAGCAGGCCGAACAGCAAGTTGCCGCCCAGCGCGGTCGCCAGGTGCATGATGGGCATATTTGAGCCACCCAGCACAGGGCCGCCCACCTTGCCGTCCACGTAGAATGCGGGGTAGTTCGGCAGGATGGCCATTGCACTGAGACCCAGAAAGCAGATGATCACAAAGAACGCGCCCATCAAGCCTGTGGCGACGAAAACCGATTTGCGGGCCGCGCGCGCATTGGGCACGGTGAAGAAACGCATCATGATGTGAGGCAGGCCCGCAATGCCAAAGACTAGGGAGACGGCCAGTGACAAGCCGGAGATCGGATTCGCCATGAGCTTCCAGGGCCCTTTCATCGCTTCGCCAGCCTGATGGTTGTTGGCAGCAGCCGCCAATAAGGACGAGAAGTCGAAATTAAAGTAGCGCAAAGCAAGCACCATCAGCACGATGCCGTTGCCCAGCATCAGCACGGCCTTGATGATCTGCACCCAGGTCGTTGCAACCATGCCGCCGACCACGACATACACCATCATCAGCAGACCAACGGCAATGACGGCATAGGTGTAGTCGATGCCAAACAGTAGCTGCACCAACTGTCCGGCGCCAACCATCTGCACAATGAGGTAGAACAGCACCACGGTCAGCGAACTGATCGCGGTGAAGATGCGCGTACTGCGCTCATCCAAGCGGTAGGAAACGATGTCGCTCAGCGTATAGCGCCCCAGGTTGCGCAGGCGCTCAGCAATCAGAAACATGATCATGGGCCAGCCCATGAAGGCACACACCGCGTAGATCAGCGAGTCGAAGCCGTTGGAGAATGCCAAGCTGGAGATACCCAGCAATGTGGCTGCAGACATGTAGTCGCCCACGATTGCCATTCCATTCTGGGTCCCAGTGATACCGCCACCTGCAGTGTAAAACTCCGAGGTGGAACGCGTGCGGTTTGATGCCCAGTAGGTGATGCCTAGCGTGATGGCGACAAAACCAGCGAAGATCAGGATGGCCTGCGTGTTCATGTTTGCAACCCCGACAGCAGCCGCGTGCACTGAGCGTCGAAGCGTGTATTAGCAATGTGGATATAAATGCCCGTTAGCCCCCATGACAACGCGATCAGCCCGGTGGCGCATGCCACGCCGCTGGTAAGCGTTCCCTCGCGGTTCAAAGGCACGGCCAGACTGGCAGGCGACATCACTGCAGCCAGAATGAAGGCCATACACAGTCCCAGGCATACGCTGGCAAAGGCAAATGCCACGCGGCGGCGCTGGGTTTTGAGTTGTTCGTAGCCAGGGTGGCCGGGCAGCCGCCGGCATATTTCTTCATTCGATAGCATGCTTGTCTCCGTTGTTGTTGCGGGTTGGCAGGCGACCAGAATCAGTGGCCCAGTTGCACCTTGTGTGCCCTCTTGTTGACGAACTCGCCCAGGCGCTGCTGTACGTCATGCCCCTGCTGGATCATGGCCATGACCAGCCCTTCGGTGAACAAACCATCCGTGGCCGACATGTCCGCAATGCGGCTGATGGCACTGACGATGGCGTAGTTGGATAGCGCCGCGTTGCCAGCGATCTTTTTCGCCAGGGAAAGTGCCAATTCAGAGGCTGGTGTATCGCCCTTGGCGGAGTCGCAGACGTAGTGGGCCAGACCGAGTTGACGGCCTTCCTGCGCATCGATGACCCGGCCCGTGAGCATCATCTCAACCATGCGGGGGGCGGAGATGATGCGCGCCGTGCGCACAGTGGCACCGCCGCCAGTGAAGATGCCACGTGTTCCCTCGGGCAACGCAAAGAAGGTGCCGCTGTCGGCCACACGGACATGGGCCGCGCTGGCAAGTTCCAGCCCACCGCCTACTACGGCGCCTTGCAGGCAGGCGACCACAGGGATGCCACCATGCTGGATCTTGTCGAACGCGCGGTGCCAGCCCTGACACACGCGCATGAATTCAACGCCGCTGCGCTCCTTGTCATGGTGCTCCTTCAAATCGAGCCCGGCACAGAAATGCTCACCCTTGGCCATTAGAAGGACGACGCGGATGTGGCTGGGAATAGCCGAAAAATAGGCATCGATGGCCGCAATCGCTTCCTCGTTCAGCGCATTGCGCTTGTGCTCCATGTTCAGGGTAACGATGCCGACGTCGTCCTGCTCGGACGTCAGCAAAAGAGGGGTAGACATAGAAAGAACTCCTTGCAAGCGGTGAAATGGGTAACGAATGGGGATAGGGACGGATCACGTCGCCAGCGCACGCAGCGCTGTTTTCTGAATCTTTCCGGTGGCCGTCATCGGCATGTGATCTATGAACACCACCCTGTCGGGAATGGACCACTTCGCCACACGCCCTTGGTAGCGCGCAAGAATCCGTTCAGCCGATCGCTCCGCGCCCGCCTTAGGCACGACGAACAGCACCGGGCGTTCACCCCACTTTTCGTTGGCCTCGGCAATGCAGGCTGCCAACTCGACACCGGACTCTTCCATCGCGATGTTTTCAATCTCTATGGATGAGATCCACTCTCCGCCTGACTTGATGACATCCTTGCGGCGATCCGTGATGCGCATGTAGCCGTCCGCATCCATGCTGCCGACGTCTCCGGTACAGAACCATCCGTCTTCGATCGCGGGCTCAGTCTTGCCGTAGTAGCGAGAGATGACCCAGTTGCCCTGAACCATCAGGTGCCCAGTTGAAACTCCATCGTGGGGCAATCGATTGCCAGCATCGTCCACCACCTTGAATCTCGCACCAAACAAGGGCCGCCCTTGCGACGCCAGCACCTGCAGGGCTTCGTCGCCAGACAGCGACGCATGCTGGGGAAGCAATTGGCACACCGTTCCTAGAGGGGACACCTCCGTCATACCCCAGGCGTGGCGCACCGTGACATTACGGGCACCAAAAGCCGCAATCATGTGAGGCGGGCATGCCGCGCCACCGATGAGGATGCGCTGGAGCGTGCTGAAGGCTAGTCCGTGGTTTTCGGCATGGTCCAACACGCCTTTCCATACAGTTGGAACGCCGGCCGACAACGTCACCCCTGCTCGCTCGCACAGAGCGTACAGGCGCTCCCCCTGCATGTTCGATCCCGGCAAGACAATCTTGGCCCCGGACATCAAGGCTGAATACGGCAAACCCCAAGCATTGACATGAAACATGGGCACCAATGGCATCACGGCATCTCTGGCCGAGATGGCGACGGCGTTGGGATGGCTGGACGCATAGGCGTGCAGCACAGTTGATCGATGGGAGTACAGGGCCCCCTTTGGCGCTCCAGTGGTGCCGGACGTGTAGCACAGCCCACACGCGGTATTTTCATCAAAGACCGGCCATTCAAAGCCACGGGTGTCGTTGCCAAGCCAGGAGCCGTAGTTGTCCCCAGCGCTTCCTCCACCTGCACCTTCGCTCAACAGCACCCAATGCGCCACTGACGGGCACTGAGGGCGCAAGAAATCGACCAGCTCTGTGAATTGCGCGTCGTAGAACAGAACGCTGTCCTGCGCATCATTGATGATGAAGGTGATTTGCTCACGACTCAGCCGCGGATTAACCGTGTGGCAAATCACGCCGATACCAGCCGTGGCATAGTAGATTTCCAGATGGCGATAGGTATTCCATGCCAATGTCGCCACCCTCTGACCTGGCTGCACTTCATGTCGCGTCATACCGATGGCCAGATCCATCACTCTTTCACCGAATTCACGGTACGAGTACGTGTGCAACCCACCATCGTCAAGTGCCGTTAAAATCTGCTGATCTCCGCTATTTTCAAGGGCATACGTTAGGATTGAACTGATAAGCAGCGGCATGCGCATCATGTTTCCAAGCCGTTCCATGTCGTTGTCTCCTTTTCCTTTATTCAGAGCATAGGTACAAGGCGCTCCCCATCCAATTGCCAATGGCGACTTGAAACATGCAAAAAGTGACAATCGCACCAGATCCCCTGGAATGGCCTCAAACGGATGCAGAGGATGGCAGAAGTACCTCGACGGCAACTGTTTCACTCGATTTGGTGCAGGATCTGCTGCAAAGCCTGCGGGCGCTTTGCTCTGAACAAGCTTTGGATCGCTGCCTGAAAGAGGCTGGAATCGTCAAGGAATTCATCAGTCACCCTGGCGCTCGGCTCACACACGATCAGCTCGTTGGGCTTTATCAGAAAAGCGCAGGCGCAACGGGCGATGAAATGATGGGTTTATGGAGCCGCCCCATACGAACCGGCTCCCTGAAATACATCATCCGGGTGCTCATGGATGCGCCCACAATCGATGTGGCGCTATATCGCTTCACACAGTTCTGGAACCTGCTGCTGGACGACTATCGCTTGAATTTTGGACAAGCTGAAACCACACTGCGCCTGGACCTGATCCCCCGTTCACCCGAGGCGAGGGTGAACCGCTTCGGCCACGCACTGATGTTGAAGCTCACGCACGGCATCGTTTCATGGCTCGTCGGCCGGGAGGTTCCTGTTTACAGCGTGGGGCTCGCATTTCCGCGTCCCTCCTTTGCCGCCGACTATCCGATCCTGTTCCCGGCCCCCATTGATTTCGATGGCAAGCACTCGCAGATCACCTTTGGTGCCGAGCTAGGGAAAATTCGGCCCGTACGCAGTGCAGCTGACGTACGGACCTTTCTTGCACGAGCACCCCGCGATTGGATATTCACCTCCTACCACGAACACGCTATACGGCTAAAAGTGCGCGAGTTGTTGCACGCAGATCTGGGAAGAACGCTGGACGACGTTTCAAGCCGACTGCACATGTCCTCGCGAACATTGATCCGCAAATTGCAAGAGGAAGGTCTGTCCTTCCAGGGCATCAAGGATGAACTGCGCAGGGACTTGGCCATCCTGAACCTTGTACGTAACGACGTTTCTCTGGCTGAGATCTCCTATGCCCTGGGCTTCAGCACTCCTGCTGTTTTTCACCGTGCCTTTCGTCACTGGACGGGTATGACTCCGGGCACATACCGGACTGCGCAGCGAAGCATCTCCCAAATAACCAAGCCATGACGTCAGTCATGCAGCCTGAAGCCCGCCACTGCGTACCGTTGTGGCCTGTTGCCCCAACCGCTGTTAGAGAGCAGGCTTCTACAGTGTGAATCTCATGTCCGCACTGACCGTCAGTTACCAGGCGATGGACGATGGTCCCGACCGTATTGGCGGCAATGTCCTTGACGATCTGCGCCAATTCCTGATTTTTCAGGCTTGAATTGACTACCCATCGTCCAAACATGGGTGTTCAGTCATTGGCTGGCATTCCAGACTCGGTACTCCAACACCAATCAGGAGACTGGCAATGAGTGACTCGGTTCTGGAGCAACTTCAGCAGCGTTTGCAGCATCTTGAGGATATTCAGTCGATACAGGCTTTGAAGGCCCGGTACTTGCGAGCCTGCGATCAGAAGCAGCCGAATGCCATGCGTGAGTGCTTTGTGGAACATGGCGCAGTTATCGAGGCCGATGGTTTTCCGGCTTTTACGGATCGCGAAGAATGGGTTGAAACCTTCACCAGGCTGGCGGTTGCCAACCCGTCCATCCAGGACATGCACCACGGCCACAACCCTCAGATCAGCTTCACGGGAGCTGATAGTGCAAAAGGCTTGTGGGATCTGGAGTTCTGCCAGGTCAATGTCAAGGAACGCACCATCGTCAATCTCTCAGGTCAGTACAGTGATGAGTACGAGCGCATCAACGGGTGCTGGCAGATCCGTACCATGCGCTTTGCGCGGGGATCATTTGTCATGCGCCAGGTCGATGCAGGCGGCATTGAAAGAGTCATTGCCCTGGGCAAGCCTCCGGCAGCTGGATTCATTGAAAACAACTGATCCTTGCTCTGTTGCAAACAGCAAAAAGCCCGATACAGCCAATGCCATATCGGGCTTTGTGCAAGAGAACTGGGTTTATCAGTTAGCCAGAATCACTTCCACACGGCGAGCTTCGGCATTGGAGCCGTCGGCCTGAGATTGCTCGGGCTTCTTCAGCTCGACCTTGTCTTCTGCCACGCCCAGTGCCACCAGGGCGGCCTGGACGGCTTGCGCACGTTGCTTGGCCAGCTCCGCGTTGATTTCAGCACTGCCGGTTGCATCATGGAAACCGGAGATCACGGCGCGCTTGCCTTCGGCCACGCCCTTGACCACATCGCTCAGCGCTTCGTTGGCGCCAGCGGCCACTTCCGCCTTGCCCGAGACAAAGTAGAACTTGACCACACCGTTTTCCACGATCACGCGGGCAGTTTCTTCAACCACCACCACAGGCACGTTGGTCGCGCTGGGTGCGGACACTGCTGCTTCGGCCTTGGGAGCATGGGAAATGCCGCGCTTGTAGACGACGGTGCCGACGACGGTGGAGACAACCAGAGCGATCAGGGCAAACAGAAAACCCAGGGCAAAGCGTTGTTGGCTATCGTCGTCAGAGCTGTTGAAGGACATGAATGAAATCTCCGTATTTGCGGGTGATTATGAAATTACGAAACCTGTATTCATGACACTTTGCAGCCCGGCTACATGCTTCAGGCTGACAAAGCGACAAAACCACGCATTCTAGAGGTTTGCCGTGAAACGCCCTAACTGCTGCTCTCACAGCAATCGCAAAAAAGATTCAAATTTCAGCCGTTTCACACCGGGAAAGCGTTGCTTTTACGCCTTCGTGTGTGCACAGGTGCACCGACGGCGCGTCCGCGCGTTATATATCAAAGTCAATTCAGCTCTGAATCCGGTTCGAGGAGTTTCCATGTCCGCCCTTCCTTTGTTGAATCATTCCATGCGTGATGCTGACCAGATGCTGGAGCGGGCTCTGGTGCAGTGGGGAGGTGACGAGGATTTGTGGATCTTTGGTTATGGTTCCCTGATCTGGCGTCCCGAATTCGACTTCAGCGAACGCCGTTCGGCCCATGTACATGGCTGGCATCGTGCCCTCAAAATGTGGAGCACCATCAACCGTGGCACGCCCCAGGTTCCAGGCCTGGTGTTTGGCATGCTCTCGGGCGGCAGTTGCCAGGGCATGGCCTTCCGTATTCCGCGTAACCAAGGCGATACCGTCATGCGCAAGCTTTGGCTGCGTGAGATGCCCAATGCCGTCTATGACCCGCGCTGGCTGCCTTGCCGCACCCCGCACGGAGCCGTGAAAGCCCTCGCATTCACGCTGTCACGCCAAAGCCCGCACCATACCGGCGAGCTGGCGCCGGATGAATACCGGCGCATTTTCTCTCAGGCCCAGGGTATATACGGCACGACCCTGGACTATGCGCAGGCTACTTTTGACGAGCTGCAACGGCTTGGCATCGACGACAAGGCGCTCAAGCGCCTGCTGGCCTATGCGGACTTCCAGAAAGCCAGTTGCCCATCTGCTGCTGCTATTTGAAACGTAGCTAACATCGCTCTACTGTATTGGTCTGCAGAGCAAGAAAGCTTGAAATTCTGGCGATCCGGGGCACAATGGCCTTTTGATTTCGGAAAGACTGCCATGTTCCCCAACCGTGTTGCCGCCCTCTTTTCGCGCCCTGCCTGGGCAGGTTTGACGCTTGCAGCAAGCTTGGTCATGACGGCCTGCTCCACGACCAGCAACACGGCTGCGCCCTCTTCTTCGGAGACGACTCCCGCAGCAGCTCTCAGCAAAGGCGTTCAATCGATTGCACGTCTGGAAGCCACCAAGGGCAGCCAGGTAACGGGTACGGTACAGTTCTTTCCGCAGCCCGACGGCAGCGTTCGGGTGCAAGGCCGTGTGGAAGGGCTTGCGCCGAATAGCGAGCACGGCTTTCATGTCCATGAAAAAGGTGACTGCTCCAGCGGCGACGGCTTGAGCGCCGGCGGCCACTTCAACCCTGGACAGCAGGCGCATGGCAAATTCGGCGACAGCAAGGCCCATCACATCGGTGACCTGCCCAGCCTTGACGCCGACACCCAGGGCGTGGCAACTATCGATTTTGTGAGCAAGGAGTTCAAATTGGACAGAGGCAGCAGCGGCATTCTGGGTCGATCGCTGATCGTGCACAACGATCCGGATGACTACACGACCCAGCCCACCGGCAATTCAGGCGCACGCCTGGCTTGTGCCGTGATTGAGCGCGGCGCCTAAGCCTGCCATCGCCTGGAAAATGAATAGCGAGCGTGCATTTGAAGGACAAGGCCAGGCAGCCGGAACCGGGGCTTGTCTGATAGACGAACTCGGCAAATTCAAAGGCTACCGCGTCAGGCCCTCCCTCAGAGGCTTCTAGACAATCAAGAATTGCGCGCCTGCCAGATCCTGCGCGCCTCTTCCAAGGCCTGCACAGTGTCCACATCAAGCACGCAGCCTATGTCATCGCAGTCCCAGCGCCACAGACGCTGATTCTCCGCCGCGTTGCGCACGATGGAGGCTGCGCCCAGATCGCCACTGAGCTCAGCAAGTTCCTGCGCTGCTGCACGACTGAAAGCCACAGGATGGCCCTTCTGGCCCTGATAAAAAGGTTGGACCACACGCAGCTCGCGACTCTCCAGCTGTGCCAGCTGCAAAGCCAGTTGTTGCAGCGTGCTGGCTTGAATCAAGGGCAAATCTGCAGGCAGGACCAGCCAGCCATTGGCGCCGGCTGTGGCCTTGACGGCCGCCGCAATGCTGTCGCCCATGCCGGGATGCGGCCCGTATTCCAGATGCCAGGGAAGGCCCGAGGCCTGCACTGCAGCCAGCGTGGTTTGCAGAACGGTTTGCAGGCCCAGCATGGCCTGGAGCTTGTGGCTGGATCCGCCCGATGCGAGAAAACGCTCTCCCCTGCCCGCAGCGAGAACCAGCACACAAGGCTGCTCCGGATCAATCACGGGAGCGGACAAAACTTCTTGATTCATATTGCTGTCGAGCATAACGCCGGCTTTGGCTGCGCGGCACAATGTGGACATGAGCAGCCTATCTTCATCCATTGCCGATCTGCGCAAAAGCTATGAACGCGCAGAGCTGAGCGAATCCGCTTCCAACCAGAATCCCCTGCAGCAGTTCGACCAATGGCTGCAGGAAGCCGTGAGAGCCCAAGTGCCTGAGCCCAATGCCATGACTGTGGCGACCGTGAGCGGCGACCTGCGACCCAGCACGCGTATTGTGCTGATCAAAGGTTACGACGAGCGTGGCATTGTCTGGTACACCAACTACGACAGCCGAAAGGGCCAGCAGCTGGCGGGCAATCCATTCGCTGCATTGCAATTTCACTGGGTAGAGCTGGAGCGCGTGGTGCGCATCGAAGGCCGTGTGGAAAAAGTCAGTGCCGAAGAAAGCGATGCCTACTTTGCCAGCCGCCCGCTTGACTCCAGAATTGGGGCCTGGGCCAGTCCGCAAAGCCAGGTCATCAGTGGCCGCGGCGTGCTGGTGGCCAATGCCGCCAAGTACAGCGCGCAGTTTTTGCTCAATCCTCCCCGGCCTCCCCACTGGGGCGGTTTCCGCCTGGTACCTGAGCGGTGGGAATTCTGGCAGGGACGCAAGAGCCGGCTGCATGACCGCCTGAGCTACCGCCAGGAAGGTCAGCACTGGATTCGTGAACGACTGGCTCCCTGAGTTTTGATGGATCCCTCATTGAAATGGGAGGGCGCAGCGACAGAAAGCGCCCTCTTCGCTGATGACCTTTGGCTTGTGATTAAGTGAATGAATTTATGTCGGTGCTGATAAATACATCATGTAAGTTACATTAATATCATCAAATGCAAAATATAGACATTTCGGATCTGCAGCCTCCAGACCCATCCACTCTGCCAACAGGAAGTCAGCTGTTTCGCGACTGGCTAGAGCATGAGGGCAACAAGAGTTGGGATGCGCTGGATACTTCTCCTGACGGCAACTATGAAAAGGTCTGGCAGGCCTGGTTGATGCATTTGTCCGGGCAGGCACCGATCTCTGGCAAGGAGCGCCCTGCGCGCAGGCAACGTTCTTCAAAGCCCTGGCATCAGGCAACCGAGCTGGATGTGCAAAGCTTCTTGCAGATACGCGATGGCCAACGTGCGCACCACCACCCCGAGCGCAAGATCAGCCCGGTCACCCGCCGCCGCTACTGGCGGCTGCTGGAGCGCATCTACGATCATGCGATGGAGCACGGCTGGATCAGCGCCAACCCAGCAACCGGTCTCGAGCCGGCTGAACGCCCTCCCTCCGAGGACGGCAAGGGCCATTGTCTGCCTCCCCTGCTCTGGCAGTCACTGCCAAGGCACTTTCCCAGCGCCGACGGCTATCAGGATGCACGCGATCGCGCCATTGTGTTGCTGCTCTACGAGCTGGCTCTAGCCCCCGAGGAAGTGCGCTGCCTACTCTGGAAGAACCTGCTTTCAAGCGCCGATCAGGTCTGGCTTGGCAGCTTGGAGAGCATTGCGAACGGAGCGTCACCCCTGCCTCGCTACCTGCAGATAGAAGGCGGTAGAAATGCTCAGCAACGGCTGCTTGAGTTGCCCGACTCCGTGGCCCAGGCCCTGCAAAGCTGGAGAAGATTCAGCGCCACACAGCGCGGGCCGTCAGTGATTGACGGCAACCATATCGTTTTCTATTCGCGCCGTGGCGGCGAACTGTCAGTACGCATGCTGTTCCATGTGGCCTCGCAGATCATTCAGCGCGCCCATCAGGCCCAGCCCGAGGACAGTCAGAAATTTCCGCTGCAGCGCGTAGGGCCGCAGGTCTTGCGCAACACGGCCATCGTGCAATGGCTGCGCGCCGGCGTGCCCGAATCGGAAGTGATTGCCAGGATCGGCGTGGACAGCACACGTTCCCTGCGCCATCTGCAGCACTATCTATAGCCACGACATCCGGCCCAGGCCCAAACCTGGGCCGGATGCGGCTTAACTCAGCTGCAGCCGGATCAGAAATCCATTCTCAGACCGACCACCAGATTACGCCCCGTCAACGGGGCTGCACTCTTGATGAACGAGGTTGCTGCGTAGGCCAGACGGTTGGTGAGGTTCTGGCCCTTGACATAGAACTGCCACTGGTTGCCGCCACTCTTCCAGAGGTAGCTCGCGCCCAGGTTCAGCATGCCGTAGCCAGGCGTCTGGGTTTCATACTGGGCCGTGCGGTTCTGGCGCAGCACTTGGGTCCATTCGGCCATGGTGTCCCAGCCGGCCAGACGCGCGTTCACACGCAAGCCGGCACGCAATGCCGGAATGCGTGGCAGCGCAGAGCCGTCTTCCAGACGCGCACGCACGCCGTCGCCAAACACGGTCAGGCTCAACTCGCGACTCAGGCGCTGGCTCAGCTGGGCCTCCCAGCCCGTAAAGCGCGCATTGCCCTGGGTGTATTGCAGCAGCTGCAACCCTTCGTGAGCATCCAGCGTGGCGCCGTAGATATAGCCCTTGATGCGGTAGTGATAGGCATTGAGCTTCCAGGTCGTATCACCGGCCGTCTTGGCCAGGCCCAGGTCCAGCGCCTGCGAGCGCTCGCGCGACAGATTGGGATTGCCGATCTCGTAGGTTGCCGTGGCCATGTGCAGGCCGTTGGCAAACAGCTCTTCGGCCGTGGGCATGCGGCTGCCGCTGGTGAACGAGGCCGATGCGCTATAGCCGGGCTGGAACTTCCAGACCGTGCCCAGCGACGCCGAAGTGGCGCTGTGGCTGCGACGCTCGTTGCTCAGCTCGGCCTCCACGCGTTGGCGGTCGTGGCGCAAGGCTCCCTGAAAGCTCCAATCCTGCCAGCGGTATTCCTCAAGCAGATAGAGGCTGTGGCGCTGGGTATCCGTGGGCTGCACATAGGCCTCTTCGCCCGTGGCGCTGAAGCGGCGCTTGAGGGTTTGCAGACCCAGCGTGCCACGCCAGCCGGCGATGGGTTCATGCTCCATCTCCAGGCGCAGGTCATGGGCCTTGTTTCTGAACTGAGTTGCCACGCTGCCATCCTCGATCTCGTCGTGGCGGTAATTGGTCAGGCCGCCGCGCAGACGCAGTGCGGCGATGCCGGCCGTGGGCTTGCGCCATTCGCCGCGCAGATCCCAGCGCTCGCTGGTCAGATCGACCACGGGCACGCTGCCGCCTTCCTCATGATCATGGTCGTGGTCATGCCCGTCATGGGAGCCGCAATGCAGATGATCGCCATGTGCGTGGCAGCCTTCGAAGCTGTGCTGATGGCCTGGCAAGCCGTACTTGGCCTGCTGCCGCGTGTAGGCCAGACCCAGATAGCCCTGATTACCTACCCACGACAGGCCCACGCTGCCCGTGTTGCCGCGGCTGAAGCTGCCCGGAACCTTGCTCTGGCCCCAGCCGCTGCCCACGCGATAGTCTCCCGCGTTGCGGGCCACGCCTTCGGCATGCAGCACCAGCTGGCCGTTATCGTTCTTGAGCGGCGTGGCCGTGGTCAGGGAGAAGGCCCCGGCCGACATGCCTGCCGCCGTTCCAGCCTGCACCTCGGCCGAACCTTCCAGGCCCTTCTCGGGCACCCGGGTCGGAATCTTGCCGTCCAGCACATTCACCACGCCCCCCATGGCGCCGGGGCTGTAGAGCAAAGCTGAAGGGCCGCGCAGCACTTCGATCTGATTGGCCAGCAGCGGCTCGGTGGTCACCGCATGGTCGGGGCTGACCGTCGAGGCATCGAGCAACTCCGAGCCATCGCTGAGCACGGAGACCCGCGCACCATCCATGCCGCGAATCACCGGTCGGCTGGCTCCCGCACCGAAATGGCTTGCATTGATGCCCGGCTCGGCCGCCAGGGTCTCGCCCAGGGTCGCGGCACGGCGCAGGCGCAGTTCCTCTTCGCCGAGCACCTGGACGGGCGTGGCCATATCGCCGGCGGCCATGCCTGTCGCCGACACCGTCACCTCGGCCAGGCTGGACTCCTGCTTGGCCGCATCGGACTGCGCAAAGGCCAGGGGTGAGCAGGCCAGCAGGCCCAGGCCCGTGCCCAGGGCCAGTCCTCGCCCTGCTGGTTGCAGCGCCTCTATGGCGCGGGCCAGAGCCGACTTGGGGGAGCGGCGCAAGGAATGGGCGGAAGAATTCGAAAAACGTTGAGACATCTCAGTTCCACAAACAACCGTGCGCACGCAGACCATCAAAGAAAGTACGCACGGAAATTCAATAAAAACAGCATAAATCGCTTATGTATAAAGCGCTTATAGCTATCAATTCTGATGTTTCTGGTGTAGGCGGCAAAGCATGCCGCAGCATGGATCCGGCCTAGACCAGGGAGCTGAGAGACAGAGGAGGCGCGCGAGCAGCCAGCGGCGCTGCAATAAAGACGGCTCTGGGTGCGGGAGCAAAAGGCCGAGGGATGAAGCTGTCAGGTGGCGGCGCACTGAAAGCGAGCACGGCCACAGGCCCGGCATAGCCATGATTGACCTGATCCAGCAACTGACATTCGGCCGGGCCGTGACCCGCAAACAGCGCATGGACCCAGCCCTGATCCGGGGCGCAGCCGCTGTTGTCACTCTGGCAGTCGCCAGCCACAGCCGGCGAGGTTGGCTGCACATGGCTGTGCGCCACATAGGACTTTGCCGGGACTGTATTGTTGACCGAGTGAACCGCACGGTGCATCTGGCCAAGCGTCGGGCCCAGCACCATGGCCAGGGCCAGCAGGCCCATCAGCCAGCACATCACCCAGATTTCACGCAGGCTGGCACAACCGCCAGCGGATGCTGGACGGCTGTTTCTGCGCAGATGGGAGTGATGTGACACGTTCAGGAGCAAATGCGGTCTCGGGCGAAACGGCTGCAGCAAAGCTGCCGGGGGTTGCAAAGTGTATCTGCACTAAGGGCCCTGCGCAGCAAGCCAGGCTTAATCCTTGAGCCAGCGCGAGAACGCTTTCTGGAATTTCTGCACCTTGGGTCCCACCACAAAAGCGCAATAGCCCTGACCCGGGTGCTGCAGGAAATAGTCCTGGTGATAGTCTTCGGCGGGCCAGTAGTTGGTCAAGGGCTCGATCTGAGTGACCATGGGTGCATCAAACGCTTTTTCGCTCTGCATTTCCTTGACCAATGCCCGCGCCACAGTCGCCTGCTGTGCATCAGTGGTGAAGATTGCACTGCGGTACTGCGTGCCCACATCATTGCCCTGACGGTTCAGTGTGGTCGGATCATGGGTGCCGAAGAAGATCAGCAGCACATCGCGCAAGCTAATGACCGCGGGGTCGAATTCAAGCTTCACCACCTCTGCATGACCGGTCTGGCCGGTACAGATATCGTCGTAGCTCGGGTGGTCCAAATGGCCGTTGGCATAGCCGCTTTCCACATCGACAATGCCGCGCACGCGATCGAAGACGGCTTCCGTGCACCAAAAGCAACCGCCGCCCAGATAAATGGTTTCCGCAGCCATTGCGGGCTCCTTGTGTTTAAGACGCATCAAGCGTAGCTCAAATCAACTACCCATTTTCACCAATGACAGTGATTGCGGCACCGCTATGCTGCACGGCGCCCACTACACTTGCAATACAAGCGGTGTCCTGCGCATCTAATATGTGACGCATAGAACAGAAGAAACCTGTCTCAGAGGAACGAAGCGCCATCGTGCAGAAGCCGGGCAGGACGGCGCACGAAAAGGTCTTGGTAAAACAAGATTGTTCTTATTTTTCCGCGTGGCCATTGATTACATACTTCGCGCAACTTTGACTGGATTTTTAATCTCCTCGGATATTCACCGACAGGATGCCGATACACACCATGAAGCGTTCCGGCCGCTGGGCCTTGAGTTTGGCCCTGATCGGCTTGCTGGCTATCACAGGCTGGCGCGCAGTCGTCAATCTGCAGCATAAAAAGCCGGCTGTGGCCAATGGATCGGCACCGCTGGAGCTGCCCATACAACTGGCTGCCCAGGAGGTTCTGACGGCTCAACCCCTTCAACTTGCCTTGAGCGTTCCCCTCAACGGTGTGGTTCAGGCAGTGAATTCAGCCATGGTCAAGGCCTATGTCGCGGGCGAACTGCGCGGCCTGACGGTGCGTGAAGGCGATAGCGTCAGCAAGGGCCAGCAGCTGGCTCGCGTTGATGCCACGGAGGCCGAGGCACGCTGGCGCCAGGCGAAGCAGCAGGCCGATGCCTCCAGAGCCCAGTTGGTGATTGCCCAGCGCAACCAGGACAACAATGCAGCCCTGGTGCAAAAAGGCTTTATCTCCACCACCGCACTGCTGACCTCGCAGGCCAACCTGGATTCGGCCCGCGCCAATCTGGCCGCCGCCCAGGCCGCCGCCGATGCGGCCCGAAAGTCCGTCACCGACGCCGTCATCACCAGCCCCATGAGTGGGCAGATCGCCCAGCGCTTTGTCCAGAACGGCGAGCGCGTTGGTGTGGAAGCGCGCATCGTCGAAGTCGTCGATCCAGGGAAACTGGAAATCATGGCCCAGCTCGCTCCCGCAGATTCGGTACAGGTTCAGGTCGGCCAACTGGCCGAGCTGCAAGTGCCCGGTGCCCCCCAGGACATGACGGCCATCAGAGCCAAGGTGGTGCGCATCAATCCCAACGCCCAGACCGGCTCGCGCACTGTGGCGGCCTATCTGGCAGTGCAAAAGGACGAAGCCGCCAAGAACAATAGCAGTCAACGCATTCCACAGTTGCGCCCCGGCCTGTTCTTGCAGGGAAGCATACTGACCGGCAACGCCAGCCAGCTAGCCGTGCCTCTGGCCGCCGTGCGCACCGACAAGCCCCTGCCCTATGTGCAAGTGCTGCAAGCGGTCAAGCCGACCGTGGCCGCAATCGCACCGGAGCATACACAGGAAATCTCCAGCCGCACAGAGCTTCGCGTGATCCACAAGACCGTGGAACTGGGACGCCAGTCCGCCCATGAAGGCGCAACCTGGGTGCAGATCCTCAAGGGCCTGAATGCGGGCGACCGGATACTGGCTGGCAGCACCGGCGGTCTGCGCGAAGGCACGCTGGTCGAAGAATCGGCCGAGCCAGTCAGCAGCGGGAGCCGGTAAATGTGGTTCACGCGCATCAGCCTCAAGAACCCGGTGCTGGCCACCATGCTCATGCTGGCCTTTGTGGTGCTGGGCATTTTTTCCTACCAGCGGCTCAAGGTTGACCAGTTCCCGAACATCGAGTTTCCAGTAGTGGTGGTCACGGTCGAGTATCCGGGAGCCTCGCCCGAGATCGTCGAGAGCGAGGTCACCAAGAAAATAGAGGAAGCCGTCAACTCGGTCGCCGGCATCAATGCCCTCACCTCGCGCAGCTACGAAGGCACCAGCGTCGTCATCATCGAGTTCCAGCTGCATATAGACGGTCGCCGCGCTGCCGACGATGTACGCGAGAAGGTCGCCTCAGTGCGCCCCACTCTGCGTGACGAGGTCAAGGAGCCGCGCGTCATCCGCTTCGACCCGGCCAGCACGGCTGTCTGGTCGCTGGCCGTGCTGCCAGACCCCCATGCCCTGCACGGCGAGACCGCAGCCAATGGCCAGAGCGTGACGCCGCCCGACGCGATTGCGCTGACGAGCTGGGCCGACCAGGTGCTGAAAAAGCGGCTGGAGAATGTGCGCGGCGTGGGCGCCGTGAACATGGTGGGAGCCACCAAGCGCGAGATCAATGTCTATCTGGACCCGCAGGCGCTCGAGGCCTACTCCATCACTCCCGAGCAGGTTGCCCAGGCGGTGCGCGCCGAAAACCAGGATCTGCCCGTGGGCTCGATCCGCTCCAAGGCCCAGGAACGCGTGGTGCAGATCGATGCCCGCATTCAGCGCCCCGAAGAGTTCGCCCGCATCATCGTAGCCTACCGCAACGGCGCTCCGATCCGCGTCGGCCAGCTGGCCCGCGTGCAGGACGATGCGCAGGAGCTGCAGACCCTGGCGCTGTACAACGGCAGCCGCACTCTGCTGATGTCCGTGCAAAAGGCCCAGGACGAGAACACCATCGAGGTAGTCGACGGCCTGAACGCGGCGATCAAGGCCATCGCCCCCGAGCTGCCACCCGGCGTGCGCCTGCAGGCGATTGCCGACAACTCGCGCGCCATCCGCGTGGGCGTGGACAACGTGCGCCAAACCCTGATCGAGGGAGCCTTGCTCACGGTACTCATCGTGTTTCTGTTCCTGAATTCCTGGCGCTCCACGGTGATCACGGGGCTGACGCTACCCATCGCACTGATTGGCACCTTTCTCTTCATGTACTGGTTTGGCTTTTCCATCAATATGGTCACGCTGATGGCGCTCTCGCTGTGCGTGGGTTTGCTGATCGACGATGCCATCGTGGTGCGCGAGAACATCGTGCGCCATGTGCAGATGGGCAAGAACGCCTATCAGGCAGCCATGGAAGGCACGCAGGAGATCGGGCTGGCCGTGCTCGCCACCACGCTTTCCATCGTCGCCGTATTTCTGCCCATAGGCTTTATGGGCGGCATCATCGGCAAGTTCTTCCATGAGTTCGGCATCACCATCGTGGCGGCCGTGCTGATCTCCATGTTCGTCAGCTTCACGCTGGACCCCATGCTCTCCAGCGTCTGGCATGACCCGGCAATCCACGCCCATGGCGAACATGGCAGCAAAAGCCTGTACGACCGCACGCTGGGTCGCGTGACGGCCTGGGTGGAGCGCATGAGCGATCGGCTCTCGGACGTCTATCAGGGCATACTGCGCTGGTCGCTGGCTCACAAGCTGCTCACCCTGGCGCTGGCATTCATTATTTTCATAGCAAGCATCGCTCTTGTACCCTTGCTTGGCACCGAATTTGTGCCCAAGGCGGACTTCTCGGAAACTTCGATCAGCTTCAACACCCCCGAAGGCTCCTCGATCGAAGCCACCGAAGCCAAGGCCAGGCAGGTGACGAACATATTGCGCGCCTTGCCAGAGGTGCGCTACACGCTGACCACCATCAACACCGGCAATGCCAACGGCAAGAACTACGCCAATATCTATGTGCGCCTGGTTGACCGCCACCAGCGCAGCCGCAATGTGGACGAGATTTCGGCCTATCTGCGCCCCAGGCTGCAGGCGGTTGCAGGCATCAAGCTCACCCATGTGGGCCTGCGCGAGGCCGTGGGCGGGCAAAAGCAGGTCGAGTTCTCGCTCATGGGCCCGGATCTGGACGAACTGGGCCGCCTGAGCCAGATCGTCCAGGAGCGCATAGCCGACATCCCGGGTCTGGTCGATCTGGACTCCAGCCTCAAGCCCAACAAGCCCATGGTCAATATCGAGGTCCATCGCGATGCCGCGGCCGATCTGGGCCTGTCGATAGGCAATATGGCTGGCGCACTGCGCACCTGGGTGGCCGGCCAGACCGTGGGCAACTGGCGGGCCAGCGACGACCAGACCTATGACGTGAACGTGCGGCTCCAGCCCGAGGCCCGCACCACGCCCCAGGACCTGGAGCGCCTGCCGTTTGCACTGGCGACCGGAGATGGCGGCATGCGTATCGTGCGCCTCAACCAAGTCGCCAGCGTGGTGGACAGCACCGGCCCCAGCCAGATCAACCGCCGCAACCTCAACCGCGAAGTCGCCATCAACGCCAATGTCTATCTGCGCAGCACGGGCGAGGTCACAGCCGATATCAAGCAGGCGCTGGCCACCATTCCCATGCCGCCCGGCTACAGCTACCAGTTCAGCGGCGCGGCCAAGAACATGGCCGAATCCTTCGGCTACGCGATTTCCGCGTTGATGCTGGCCATCATCTTCATCTACATGATTCTGGCCAGCCAGTTCAAGAGCTTTCTCCAGCCCCTGGCACTCATGACCTCGCTGCCCCTGACGCTGATCGGCGTTGTGCTGGCCCTGATGATGTTCGGCTCGGCCCTGTCCATGTTTTCCATCATCGGCGTGGTCATGCTCATGGGTCTGGTGACAAAGAACGCCATTCTTCTGGTGGACTTTGCCATCCGCGCCCGCGAGAGCCGCACCAACGAGGTCAGCGGCCAGACCGAGCCGGGCCTGCCGCGCAACGAAGCGCTGCTGCTGGCGGCCCGGGTGCGCCTGCGCCCGATTCTGATGACCACGCTGGCCATGATCTTCGGCATGGTGCCGCTGGCCTTTGCGGTCACCGAGGGCTCCGAGCAACGCGCCCCCATGGGTCAGGCAGTGATCGGTGGCGTCATCACTTCCTCGCTGCTGACCCTGGTCGTGGTGCCCGTGGTGTACTGCTATCTCGATGATTTTTCCAACTGGATGCGCCGTAAATGGTCTGGCGTGCCCTCAAAAAGCGATGAGCCGCCGCACGAAGCCTCCGAGGCTCGTAGAATCGATGGTTTGTCCTGATAAGTCTTTCCCCGGAGATACCATGGCCCTGCCAATGAATGCCCAAGTGGACCCGCGCGATGTGCACGCGCAGGCTCGTTTCAACATGATCGAACAGCAAATCCGTCCCTGGAATGTGCTGGACGAGTCCGTGCTGGAGCTGATGGGCAAGGTCCACCGTGAAGACTATGTGTCGCCCGAATACGCGAACATGGCCTATATGGACATTGAAGTCCCCCTGAAGGGCACGGCCGAAGAAGCTGCCGCCAAAGGCTGGCACATGCTGGCACCCAAGATCGAAGCGCGCATGCTTCAAGACGTGAAGATCAAGCCCACCGACCGCGTGCTCGAGATCGGCACCGGCTCCGGCTATATGGCAGCCCTGCTGGCCGCCCAGGCCAAGGAAGTCGTGACACTGGAGATCGACCCCGAACTGGCCGAGATGGCCCGTGAGAATCTGCTCAGCGCCGGCGTCAAGAATGTCGAAGTCAAGCTGGCCAACGGTGCCACCGCTTCCCTGGCTCAGGGCGCGTTTGACGTGATCGTGCTCAGCGGCTCGGTGGCTCAGGTTCCCGATGCCCTTTACGCCCAGCTCAACGAAGGCGGCCGCATTGCCGCCATCGTCGGTCACATGCCCGTGATGCGCTTCACACTGGTGACCAAGAACGGCAACAATTTCGAAGTCCAGCAACCCTGGGATACTGCTGCCACCCGCCTTGTGGGTTTTGAAGAGCCTTCGCGCTTCTCGTTCTAAACGCTTGTTGCGTTCGCCCTGCTTTCTGCGCTGCGACTCGGCAGTGCAGCGATCAGGGCCTGTCTTTCAGTGTCAGGGTTGGCCCGCAGATTCGTCGGCCAGCCGCCAGGAGTTTTTATGTTGACCCAGGTCTTGCCCGCCCAATTCCAGCAATGGCTGGCTTCTCATGCCGCGAATGGCGTCAGGCCCGTGGTACTGGATGTGCGCGAACCCTGGGAAGTCACCCTGGCCAGCATTCAGCCCGGCGAAGGCTTCGAGCTGCGCTGCATTCCCATGCACGATATTCCCGGCCGCCTGCAGGAGCTGGACCCCGACCACCCCGTCGCCTGCCTGTGCCACCATGGCGCCCGCAGCATGAGCGTGGCTGCGTTTCTGCTCAACAACGGCTTTGAGGACGTCAGCAACATCACCGGCGGCATTGACGCCTGGTCGCTCAGCGCCGACCCGGGCGTGCCTCGTTATTGAAAGATTGCCGGGCCTATTGCTCGGCCAATCCAGAGCTTTGTTGAGTTTTCTGTTGTGATCGAGACCGCCCAACCCTGACATTTATGACCAAGCTGCCCAGGCCTCTGCAAGCCCCCTCCGCACACGCGCTGCGTGCCATTTCCTTGGGAGTTTTGCTGGCATGGGCCGGCACTCAGACACAGGCCCAGACCTTGTCGGAGCTGGTGGCTCAGGCCCGCGGCTATGACGCTTCATGGCAGGCCCAGCAAGCCGATGCGAGAGCTGCGGCCAGCCGCGCCGACCAGGCCCTGTCCGGGCTGCTACCCAATGTGGGTCTGTCGGCGGGTGCCAACCGCACCCATGTGGACATTCACACCTCGGTGCCCGTGCCCGGCATGACCAGCAGCTTCAATAGCACGCAGCAGAACGTGCAGCTCAGCGCCCAGCAGCCGCTGTACCGTCCTGCCAACAAGATTGCCTACGAGCAGGGGCAGCACGGCGTGGATGTGGCCCAGGCTCAGCTGGATGCGGCTGCACAGAACCTGATCGTGCGTGTGTCCCAGGCTTATTTCGATGTGCTGGCGGCCCAGGACAGCGTGCAGGTGGCCCAGTCGCAAAAGCAGGCCATCAGCACCCAGCTCGAGATGGCCAAGCGCAATTTCGAAGTTGGCACAGCCACCATCACCGATTCACGCGAAGCCCAGTCACGCTTCGATCTGGTCACGGCCCAGGAAATCGCTGCGCAAAATGACCTGCAGGTCAAGCGCGTAGCCCTGGATCAGCTCGTGGGCCGCGTCGGCATTCAGCCTACGCCGTTGGCCGCGCCGCTGACCCTGCCCAAGGTGACGCCCGACAATATGCAAGACTGGGTGGACAAGGCTTTGGCCGCCCAGCCCCAGTTGCGCCAGGCCCAGCTGGCCCTGGACATCGCCAGGCTCGACACGCAGAAGGCCGAAGCCGGCCACAAGCCTACCGTGGACCTGCAGGCGGGTTATGTGGTCAACCGTTATCCCAACGGCTCCATGACTCCATCCATTCCCCTGAGCTATCGCACCAACGCTGCCCAGATCGGCGTGGTCATGAACATGCCGCTGTTTGCGGGCTTTGCCGTGCAGAACCGCATCCGGGAAACCGTGGCGCTGGAGGAAAAAGCCCGCGCCCAGCTCGACGATGCTCGCCGCAACGTGGAGCAGGCTACGCGCACCGCCTTCCTCGGCGTGCAGTCAGGCCAGGCTCAGGTCAAGGCGCTGGAAGCGGCCCTCGCCTCCAGCCAGAGTGCGCTGGAGGCCAACAAAATGGGTTATGAGGTGGGCGTGCGCATCAATATCGATGTGCTCAATGCCCAGAGTCAGGTCTACCAGACCGAGCGCGATCTGGCCAATGCGCGCTACCAGGTGCTGCTAGGCCAGCTCAAGCTGCGCCAGTCCGCAGGCGTGCTCAGTGACGATGATCTGCGCATGATCGACGCACTGACACGCACGCCCGACATAGCCCCTGCTGCCACAGCCAGGCCAGCCGTCACAAGCAGCCTGGCTGCCGCAAAGCCCGCAGCAAGAACGCCTAAGCGTTAAGACCGCTCGAGAAGCAGGCTCTCAGGGTTTAACATCATATCGGCCTCAAACCCTTTCCTACAGGTCGCCATACGCTCCTGATCAAGGAGCATTCATCAACGCTTGAATCGCCTCGGCCGTGGCCGCGGCCGCGCCGCGATTGCCCTGCACCATCTGGCGGCAGCTTTGTACGGCAGCCTGCAGACGATCCGGCTTGGCCACCAGGTCCAAGGCCTGACACAAGCCCGCTCCCATATTTTCCACACCCAGGGCTGCTCCGGCATGCAGCGCCTGCTCGGACGCCTGGCTGAAATTGAAGGTATGCGGCCCCAGTATCACCGGGCAATCACAGGCCAGCGCCTCGATCAGGTTCTGCCCGCCCAGCGGCGCAAAGCTTCCCCCCATCAGGGCCGCCGCTGCCAAGCCGTAATACAGGGGCATCTCGCCCAGCGAGTCTCCAAGCCAGATCGCGCCGGACTGCACGGGAGGCCTCTGCCCCCACTGGCTGCGCCGCGAAACAGCAAAGCCCGCCTTGCCCAGCAAGCTCGCCACCTCGTCAAAGCGCTGAGGGTGACGCGGAACGACCAGCCATTGCACCGCCGCTGCAGCATCGCCCAGGGCCTTGAGCGCATCGATGAACATCGCTTCCTCGCCCTCGCGGCTGCTGGCAAACAGCAGTACGGGGCGTGCCAGTTCTGCGCGCCATTGGCCTGCCCGGGCGATCTGGGCAGTATCGGGCTGCACATCGAATTTGAGATTGCCCAGCACCGCATCCACGCTGGCTCCTACATTGCGCAGGCGCTTGGCATCGGTCTCGGTCTGCGCCCAGACGGCAGCCAGTGCGGCGTACGCTGGGCGAGACAGAGGCCTGACTCTCAAGGCACCGGCTTCGGATTTCTCGTTCAGACGTGCATTGGCCAGGGCCAGAGGAATGCCTGTGTTGGCACAGGCCGCAATCAGATTGGGCCAGATCTCGGTTTCCATCAGCACGCCCACGGCAGGCTGAAACTGAGCGACAAAACGCCTGGTGGCGCCCAGGGAGTCCCAGGGCAGCCAGACCTGCACATCGCCCGGGTGCAACAGCTTTGCCCCCTCCTCTCGCCCGGTCGCAGTGCTGTGCGTCAACAGCAGACGCATCGCAGGCATGCGCTCGCGCAAGGCCTTGATCAGAATGGCGGCAGCCCGGGTCTCGCCCAGCGACACCGAATGAATCCACACCCAACGGCCGCGTCCGTCGCGCCCCAGATCTGCAGGCTGATAATGGCCAAAGCGCTCCGGCACGGCCACGCCGTAGCCCGGCTCGGCGAGCGCTCTGCGTCGCAGCTTGCGCCGCAGCAGAGGCTGCACCGCCCAGGCCAGTGCGCTGAACAGCGCACGGGGAAAGCTCATGGGAGCCGATCTGGCCATGCTTGAGCGCTGCTGCTATCAGTGCGCAGAAGCGCCCACCTGGGCGTCGGGCTTGACGCGCTTGAGCAAGGCCAGCATCTGCGCTTCTATGCGCTGCAAGGCTTGCTGTGTATGGCCTTCAAAGCGCAGCACCAGCACCGGCGTGGTGTTGCTGGCGCGGATCAGGCCGAAGCCGTCGGCCCAGTCCACGCGCAGGCCGTCAATGGTGCTGACCCGGGCAGGTTCGGCAAACTCCGTGGCAGCGAGCGCCTGCAGCTCGGCCGCCAGACGATGGGGCTCGCCTTCGGCACAGGCCACATTGAGTTCGGGCGTGGAGAAGCTGGTGGGCAATGCGTTGAGCACTGCGCTGGAGTCGGTTTCGCGGCTGACGATTTCGAGCAGACGGCAGCCGGCATAGGCGCCATCGTCAAAGCCGTACCAGCGCTCCTTGAAGAAGATATGGCCGCTCATCTCGCCGCCCAGCGGCGCGCCCAGCTCCTTCATGCGAGCCTTGACCAGCGAATGGCCGGTCTTGTACATCACGGCCTTGCCGCCTGCAGCCTCGATCTCGGGGGCCAGACGCTGGGTGCACTTGACGTCGAACACGATGGAGCCGCCGGGCACACGCGAAAGCACATCCTTGGCGAACAGCATCATCTGACGGTCGGGGAAGATGTTCTGGCCGTCCTTGGTCACAATGCCCAGGCGGTCGCCGTCACCGTCAAAGGCCAGACCCAGCTCGGCATCGCTGGTCTGCAGGGCCTGGATCACATCGCGCAGGTTCTCGGGCTTGCTGGGGTCTGGATGATGATTGGGGAAGTTGCCGTCGACTTCAGAGAACAGCTCAATCACCTCGCAGCCCAGCTGCCGGAAGATGGCGGGCGCCGACGCACCGGCCACGCCGTTACCGCAGTCCACCACAATCTTCATGGGCCGCGCCAGCTTCACGTCGCCCACGATGCGGGCGGTGTAATCGGCCAGCACATCAGCACGGCTGATCTGTCCGGCACCAGTAATCGTCCAGTCCTCGGTTTCCATGCGTGCGCGCAGGGCCTGGATTTCCTCGCCATAAATGGCGCGGCCTGCCAGCACCATCTTGAAGCCGTTGTAATCCTTGGGGTTGTGGCTGCCCGTCACCTGAATGCCGCTGGTGCACAAGGTCGCGGCCGCAAAGTACAGCATGGGCGTGGTGGCCAGGCCGATGTCGATCACATTCACGCCCACATCGGTCAGGCCCTGCATCAATGCCTCCGACAGCGCGGGACCCGACAGACGTCCATCACGGCCCACCGCTACGGTTTTTTCGCCGGCTACCAGCGCTGCCATACCGAATGCGCGGCCTATGCCACGGGCGACTTCTTCAGTCAGTGTCGACGGCACGATGCCGCGAATGTCATAGGCCTTGAAGATGGAGGATGCAATTTGCACAACAGCTCTTTCTCGAAGTTTTTCAATTCCATAGCGCCAGGCAGCGGACTGCGCGCGCGATCGGGCGATTTTAGGCTGCAAACAGCAAGGCCTGCGCCTTGATGGTCGCAGGCCTTGTATTCAAATGTCCCCTGAGTCGCTTCGAGTCTTCCCTGAGGGGACGACGGACTTTGCTGCGGGGCGGCCCTTGCCTGGACTGTGGTGATTTGGAGAGCCATCACCACAGGCTCCGGCTTGCTGAAGTTACAAGCGTTGCTGGACCTGAGCCAGGGCCGCAGGATCTTCCATGGTGCTCAGATCACCAGGGTCACGACCTTCGGCCACGGCCTGCAGGGCCCGGCGCAGCAGCTTGCCGCTGCGCGTCTTGGGCAGAGCCGTGACGAAAATCACGCGAGACGGACGCGCAACCGCACCCAGACGCGAGTCGACCAGCTTCATCACATCGGCCTCCAGGGCCTTGCTGGACACCTCATCTGCCACCAAGGCCGCATCGCGCACCACGGCAAAGGCCAGCGCAGCCTGGCCCTTGAGATTGTCGGCAACGCCAACCACGGCCACTTCGGCAATCTGGGCATGGGCAGAGATGCTCTCCTCGATCTCGCGCGTGCCCAGGCGATGGCCCGCCACATTGATCACATCGTCGGTACGGCCGAGGATGAAGTAGTAGCCGTCCTCGTCGCGAATGCCCCAGTCGAAGGTGCTGTAGATCAGCCGACCCGGAATGCTCTTCCAGTAAGTGTTGACAAAGCGGTTGTCGTCACGCCAGACCGTCTGCATGCAACCGGGCGGCAGCGGACCTTCAATCGCCAGCACGCCCTTCTGATTCGCCTGGGTCAGCTCCTCGCCGCTGGCGTCATCGATGAGCTTGACGTTGTAGCCATAGACAGCCCGGCCCGGACTGCCAAAACGCGTGGCCTGCTTTTGCACGCCGTTGCACAGCGTCATGATGGGCCAGCCGGTCTCGGTCTGCCAGTAGTTGTCGATGATGGGCTTGTTGATGGCCTGGCTGATCCAGGTCGCCGTGGGCTCGTCAAGCGGCTCGCCGGCCAGCCACAGGGCCTTGAGGCTTGAGATGTCGTAGCGCTTGAGGTAATCAGCATCATGCTTTTTGAGCACGCGAATCGCCGTCGGCGCCGAGAACATGTGCGTGACCTTGTATTTTTCGACAATGCTCCACCAGATGCCCACATCTGGGTTGACCGGCAGGCCTTCGTACATCACCGTGGCCATGCCCGCAATCAACGGCGCATAGATGATGTAGCTATGACCCACGACCCAGCCGATGTCGCTGGTGCAAAAGAAGGTCTGTCCGGCCTGGGCATCGAAGATATGCGGCATGCTGGCCGCCAGCGCCACGGTATAGCCGCCCGTATCGCGCTGCACGCCCTTGGGCTTGCCTGTGGTGCCGCTGGTATAGAGGGTGTAGCTGGGATGGGTTGACTCCACCCAGACGCAATCCACCTGTGCATTCATGTGCCGGGCGCGCAAGGCCGACCAGTCATGGTCGCGACCTGCCTTCATGGGCATTTCAGCCAGCCCGCGGTTGACCATCAGCACGGCAGCGGGCTGGTGGCTGGATTGCCTGAGCGCTTCATCCAGCAAAGGCTTGTAAGCCACGACACGGCCGCCACGCGAGCCCGCATCGGCGCTGATGATGACCTTGGGTTCGGCATCATCGATGCGCGACGCCAGTGCGCCAGAGGCAAAGCCACCGAACACCACGGAGTGAATGGCGCCCAGACGCACGCAGGCCAGCATGGCAAAGCAGGCCTCGGCAACCATGGGCATATAGATCTGCACGCGGTCGCCTTTTTGCACACCCAGCGACTGCAACACGGCGGCCATGCGATTGACCTCCGCATGCAGCTCGCGATAGCTATAGACCTTCTCGGTCTGGGTTTCGGTGGAAATGGCGATCAACGCGTTCTGATCGCCGCGCTCTGCCAGATGGCGGTCAATGGCGTTATGGCAAAGATTGGTGGTGCCGCCCACAAACCATTTGGCGAATGGCGGGTTGCTGTAGTCACAAATCTGCTGCGGCTTCTGCTGCCAATCGATCAGGCCGGCCTGCTCCGCCCAGAAGCCGTCGCGGTCATGAATGGAACGCTGATAAAAATCTTCGAAACGCGTGGTCATGAATATGTCTCCTTGACTCTCCGTCTTTTGCAGAGAGTTTTCTGAATTCATAATTATTCATAACGCGCTTGCCAAAAACTGACAGCACTTGACTATCGCATCAACGCCGCATCAGAGCACCGGCCCAAGCACGTTCAGTTCCTGGGTCCTCCTTGAAACCATCTTCTAGGATATCGTGTCCGCCGTGCCATAGGGTATGCTGACTCCTCGGTGGACACCCCATGGATACCATCTGCAAGCCAGGCAGCGATTCCTGGGATCTGAGCGCCACTGAATGGAAATGTGGCGATCAGCGCGCAGCCAAAAGAAAAAGCGCCCAGAAGGCGCTTATTTCCTGAATAGCTGCAAGCGATTACTTGACCAGAGCCAGCATCTCCTTGAAGGCAGGGTCTTCGCAGGTGCGCAGCCACTCGAACATCACCATCTCGGTGGTCACCAGTTCGGCGCCGGCGCCCGCCAGACGGTCAAACGCTGCATCGCGGTTACGCTCGGTGCGCGAGCCGCAAGCATCAGTCACCACCCACACATCGAACTCGTCTTCCAGCAGCTCCAGCGCCGTCTGCAACAGACAGACATGGGTTTCGCAGCCGCCAATCACCACCATATTGCGCTCGGGCGCCTGCTGCTGGGGCTTTTGCAGATGCTTGGGCAGGCTGCGCGCATTGCCGCCCTGCGGCTTGGCGGGAGGACGCAGCCATTCACCCAGCCCCTCAGGCACGGCGCTGAAATACATTTTCTCCAGCGTCTTCTGGCACAGCGCCTTCAGTTCCGCATTATTGGCGCCAAGGCGCGAGGGGTTCTGCTCAGTTCCCCAGACAGGCACATCCAGCAGCTGCGCCATCTTGGCCAGCTTGACGGCATTGGCCAGCGCTTGCGCGCCTTCGTGAATGACAGGCATCAGCTTGTCCTGGTAGTCCACCAGAACCAGTTGCGACTCGGAAGCTTCTAACAACATGGCAAATCTTTCTTAAAACCGTGTCAAGCCACTGCTAAAAAGCGCAGCGCTTGCGCAGGACAGGCGCGCGGCACGCTGAGGAAGCGTGTCGCATCGGCTGCAATCGATGGCGCTATTGTCGCTGCAAGCGCATGCCGGGGTAGAAAGTCCGTCAATGCAACGCCTCTCGCATGTCAATACCATGAATTGCTGCATTCCCGACCCGCATTCACCAGAATGGGGAAATCACTTACTGCAATACGCTGCAAATTTGAGAGCAGCTCACGCAATAAGCTTATGCCCGCAGCTCACTTGCTGTGCTGCATCAAAAACCAAGAGAAAAAATTGGAAATAGAGCCCCCATCCTACAAATGAACGTGTTACCCTCACGCCCCATGTCCCGATGGCTTATTGCACTTCTATTTGTCGGCGTTACCTCAGCGCACGCAGCGCCTAGCGAGCAGCGTGACGACGACATGGCCCAGTTGCTGGTCAACCGCGGCCTCATCACCCAGTTGCGTGAAGCTCGACACTCCGTGGCCGAGAAGACGACTGATTTCGTGCGCGAAGCACGTCAGAACGTGGCCGAAAAAACCTCCGATCTGGTGGTGACGGCCATGGGCTTCCTTGGCGTTCCCTATCGCCTGGGCGGCACCAATGCAGAAACCGGCTTCGACTGCAGCGGTTTTGTGCGGGCCATCTACTCCCAGACCATGGGCAAGGTTCTGCCTCGCGTCTCTGCCGAACAGGCCAATGCCACTCAGCAGATCGACCGCAGCGACCTCAAGCCCGGTGATCTGGTGTTCTTCAATACCATGCGCCGCACATTCAGCCATGTGGGTATCTACGTGGGTGATGGCAAATTCATCCACGCACCGCGCACCGGTGCCAGCGTACGTGTGGAAAGCATGCAGACCTCCTACTGGGCTCGCCGCTTCGACGGTGCCCGCCGCGTCGAAGGTGCTGACGCTTCGGCAACCACGGCTGCTGCATATAGCGCCCTGGGTCCATTGCAGCCTTGATTTTGAATCAGAGCTCGACCAAAACGCCTGCTTTCTGCAGGCGTTTTTGTTTTTTCCTTGAGCCCTGATGTAGCCCATGCCGCCGCATGTCTTCATGCAAGAACCACGCTCGCGCCGACATTCAGAATCGTCCGACAGAGTCGATCTGCCGGGCCGCGTAGAGTCACTTTCGTCAAAGCACCAACAGGGAACAGAATATGTCCATCATCGGAACCATCATCATCGGTCTTATCGTCGGTTTGATTGCACGGGCCATCAAGCCCGGCAATGACAGCATGGGCTGGATCATGACGATTCTTCTCGGTATCGTCGGCTCGTTTGTAGCTACCTATCTGGGCTCGGCCATGGGCTGGTACCAGCCCGGGCAAACCGCAGGCTGGATCGCATCGGTCATTGGGGCCGTGATTCTTTTGTTTATTTATGGCATGGTGCGCGGTAAGGCCAACTGAATCTGAATTCCGACCAAAAGGGGCCGACAAGCCCCTTTTTCTATTTCCGTCATCTCCTTATCGAATATGTGGAAAAAAGACCCGAGCTTCAGAAACCTTAGTGCGACCAGAGCGGAGCGCAAAGACATTGCCCAAGCCGCTGAGCGGGCCCGCAAACTACTGAGAAGACGGGCACTCGTCAGCGCTGCCGCCAGTGCCATTCCCATACCCGGTCTGGACTGGGCTGCTGATGCCGCCCTGCTCGCACAACTCTATCCGCGCATCAACCAGGAGTTCGGGTTGACGCCAGAGCAACTCGACCAACTCACGCCAGGAAAGCGCGAGCAAGTCCAGAAAGCCATCGCCATGGTTGGCTCCGTGCTGATCGGCAAGTTCATCACCCGCGACGTAGTGCTGCGCCTCGGCAAAACCCTGGGTTTGCGCATGAGCACCAAGCAGGCCGCCAGATATGTGCCGCTACTGGGCCAGCTCGCAGCTGCATCCATAGGCTACGCGACTCTGCGCTATCTGGGCGAGCGCCATATTCAGGACTGTATGCGGGTGGTGGAAGAAGCCGAGCTGGACATTCCGGGCCGCTGGCTGGACACCCGAAATCTGCTGCAACGCAATAGCGATCTGGTGCGCAATTGGCAGCAGGATCGCGGTCCCTGGCAGCGAGACCGTGATGACTGAGACAGCAACCTCCTCACCGACAATGCACCCATGAACGACAGCAGCCTCCAAGCCCATCGTTACTGGCTCATGAAGAACGAGCCTGACGAGTACTCCATCGACCATGCTCTGGCGTCCCCCGAGCAGACCATTGCCTGGAATGGCGTGCGCAATTACCAGGCACGCAATTTCATGCGTGACGATATGCAGGTGGGTGACGGTGTGCTGTACTGGCATTCCAGTTGCGCCGAACCTGGGATTTACGGCATTGCCCGCATTGCCGGCAATCTGCGTGTGGACCCTTCACAGTTCGACCCTGCAGACCCCTATTACGATCCCAAGTCCCAGACCGACAAACCGCGCTGGCTTATGCTGGATGTGCAGGCCTTGAAAAAGATCCGCCCCCTGCTGATGCCAGAGCTGCGCGAGCAACCTCAACTGGCGCAGATGCGCGTGCTGCAAAAAGGTAATCGTCTCTCCATTACCCCGGTGACCGAAGCCGAATGGCAATGCATTCAGTCTCTGCTGCAAGGGAGTTGAGGCTGAACATGTGCATGCTCTTCCAGTCATAGCAAGCTGTGCTGATACCGCCTTGAATTTAATGAGATTTTCATCATAAGCAACCTCGACAGTAACAAAAGCCGATAATGCCGGCTTTTCGCTGCTGCCCGACCCGAGGTTCAGCGGAACCCAAGAACGGCGCCCTGCTTCGGGGTGCGCCCAAACCATTGACAACACGGTGGCTGCCAGCCGGGGACTCGTCGCCCGCTGCCTTGCCACGCGCAGGCCGGCACAGGTTTTGTGCCGGCTCTCTTGTTCTTGTAGAAGATGACTGCACTGACCGATCACCCAGCCCAGGCGGCCTCGCCCCCTGCTCCTGCCGGCCTGCAAAAGACTCTGCTGCTATGGCATGTGGTCATCATCGGCCTGGCCTATATCCAGCCGATGACATTGCTGGACACTTTCGGCATGGTCTCGCGAGATTCGCTGCAGCATGTGCCCACCTCCTACTTTGTTGCCTTGCTGGCCGTGCTGCTGACCTCGCTGAGCTACGGCCACATGATCCGGCGCTACCCCTCCTCGGGCTCGGCTTATACCTATGCGCAAAAGGCCATTCACCCCAACGTGGGCTTCATGGTGGGCTGGTCGTCGTTGCTGGACTATCTGCTCTCGCCCATGGTCAATATCCTGCTGGCCAAGATCTATCTGACATCCATGTTCCCCGAGGTCAACCACTGGGTCTGGATCGTCGGCCTGACCGCGCTGATGGTTTGCGTGAACCTGCGCGGCATTCGCTTCGTCGCCCATTTCAATGGCTTGATCGTCTTCTTCCAGCTGCTCGTCATCGCCGTCTTCACCTGCATGGTCTGGCGCGATCTGCATGCGGGCCGCAATGCCCTGGGTGCGATTGCCGGGCACGGTGGTCAGGGCCTGTGGACACTGTCGCCCTTCTGGAGCGCCCAGGCCGAGATCGGTGCGTTGATTACGGGAGCCACCATTCTCTGTTTTTCGTTCACAGGCTTTGACTCGCTGAGTTCACTGGCCGAAGAGACCCACGACACCCGAAGCACCCTGCCCAAGGCCATTTTTCTGACGGCGCTGATTTCCGGCCTGATCTTCATCGTGGCCACGTATTTCCTGCAGCTCTATTTCCCTGGCGACCCCGGTCAGTACTTCGAGGCCGTGGACGAAACCCAGCCCGAGATACTCTATCTGGTGGGCGGTGCGCTGTTCAAGTCAGTGGTGCTGTCCTTTGCCATCGTCACCGTCATGGCCTCCGGCATCGCGGCTCACGCTGGTGTATCGCGCCTGATGTATGTGATGGGCCGCGACGGCGTGATCCACCAGCGCTTCTTCGGCCATATCAGCCCCAGGTCCTTCACGCCTTCCTACAACATTCTGCTGGTGGGCGCGGTAGCGCTGACCGCTGGCTTTCTGAGTCTGGAATATGTGGTCGCCCTGATCAGTTTCGGCGCACTGACGGCTTTCAGTTTTGTCAATCTGTCGGTGCTGGCCGAATATATGTGGCGCCAGGGCCGCTGGCACAGCCCGGGCGACCTGCTGCGCTATCTTGTCACCCCGGTGCTGGGCTTCATGAGCGTAGGCGCCATGTGGCTGGAGGTGGAGCCCAGCTCGCTGAGCTCGGGCCTCATCTGGGGCAGCATCGGCCTTGCCTATCTGGCCATCATCACCAGTGGCTTTCGCAAGGCCCCGCCCCAGTACGACGACTCGGCAGACTGATCCGCCGAGCTGCATTTCCGGGTGACGTGGCGTATTTCCCACAGGACAATCTCGCTAAGCCCTCTAACATCCTTGAATCAGAGTCTGATTGACGGCCATGCCAAGGAGTTTGAGATTGCGCTGGAGCACCCCCTTCATGCTGGCCTGGCGCCGTGCCAAGACCACTTTTCCATCGCGAGCCAGGCTGGCCCTGCGTGATGCGATTGCCGCCGCACTGGCCAGCATGCTGGCCTGGGTCATCGCCCAGCAGCTTTGGGGCCACCCCAAGCCCGCCTTCGCCGTGGTCACCGCCGTGATCTGCCTCGCCCCTGGACTGCCCAGCCATCTGAAACAGGCGCGCAGTCTGCTCATAGGCTGCACACTGGGCATCGTGATCGGCGATCTGCTGTGGCAGTTGCCCGAGCAGCATCTGTTGCTGCGCATGAGTCTGGGCGCATTTCTCTCCATCCTGCTCGGTGCCATCATCGGCCCCGCGCCCGTGGTGCCGATTCAAGCAGGGGTCTCGGTGATTCTGGTGCTGGTGCTCGGCCCCAGCATGGCGGGCGGAGCCCGTCTGCTGGACGTCACGGTCGGCGCTGCGGTCGGGCTTATCTTCAGCCAGGTGCTGCTGACCTCCAACCCCATCAAGGATATGGGCCGGGCCGCCTCGATCTTTCTCAAACAGCTTGCCAACGGTCTGGATCTGATCCTTGGGGCCTGCCAGCAGCAAAAAGCCGATGCAGCCGAAACCGCTCTCGGCCAGCTATCACTGGCCCATGAATCGCTGGCCGCCCTGCGCGCCGCCGTAGGCCAGGCCCATTCCTCGCGCCGCTGGACCCTGCGCGGACGGCTCAATGCAGAGCGGCTGGCTTTTGTCACCCGTCGCTATGACCGACACGCCGTGCGCGTCTATGCCACGGCTCTACTGCTGGCCGAAAGTCTGAATCGTGCCACCGCCCACACCGGAATGCCACCGCCTGCGGCAATAGCGGAATACTGTCGCTGGCTGACGCATGCCTGTCTGGATCTGGCCAACCAGCCAACCGTGGTCGCACTCAGGGCCGATGATCCACTTGCGACCATGGATAGCTGCCCTGCATCACCTGCACTAACGGAAGTACTGCAGCCCGAATGGCTGCTGGTGCATGAGAACGCCCAGCAACTGGAGCGTGCGCTGCGCGCCCTTATCGGCTCGCGCGATGCGTGAAAAACATTCACCCAAACGCATACCTATCAATCGCAAGTGGCTCTCAAATCAGAAGTTTGCCCCATCGCGCTTGTAAACCGTGCGCCCTTCCTTGATGGTCTCCAGCACCTGGAGGCTGGCAAGCTGATGAGGCTCCACAGTCAGCGGGTTGCCCGAAAGCACGACCAGATCGGCCAGCTTGCCGACCTCGATGGAGCCCTTTCGGTCTTCCTCGAAATGCTGGTAGGCCGACCAGATGGTCTGCGCCTTGAGCGCCACCCAGGGCGAGACGCGATGCTCGGGCCCCAGCACGCGGCCCGAGCGCGTGGTTCGATTGACCGTGGCATCGAGCACACGCATCGACGACGGCAGAGCGACAGGCGCATCGTGGTGAGAGGTGAACACCATGCCCTCGGCCAGCACCCAGCCTGTCGGCGAGATGTTCTGCGCGCGAGGATCGCCGAGCACCGAATCATGGTGCCAATCGCCCCAGTAAAAGGTATGCATGGGAAACAGCGACGGGAAAATGCCCAGCTCCTTGAGCTGGCTCACTTGGTCGCGCCGCAGCGTCTGTCCATGGATCAGCACCGGGCGCACGGCACGCGCCTGCTCCACGGAGCCGCTGGCACGCACGGCAGCGATGAACTGGTCGATCGCCGCGTCGCCGTTGCCATGTACCAGAATCTGCCAGCCGTTGTGGATGGCCCTGGCCACCTGCTCATTGGCCCTGGCATCGCTGAGCACCCCATAGCCACGGTAGCCAGCCTTCTGGCCATCTGGCGGCAACAGATAGGGCTCGGTCAGCCAGGCTGTCTTGCCCTGGGGCGAGCCATCAAGCGTGAGCTTGACACCGCCAATGCGAAAGCGATTGGTATAGTTCCGGCTGAACTTGAGCTTGTTGGCCAGCGCGCCATCACCCAACTGCAATATGTCGGGATAGGACACCACGTCGATGACCAGCCGACGCGACTCGGCAGCCGCCATGGCCGAGGCGATCGCGCCTGCGTCGGAGCGCCCGTCCTGCACAGTGGTGTAGCCGAACTCCAGATAGAGCTGCTGGGCTTTTTCCAGCCAGTCCATGGACTGCTCCAGAGTGAGTTTGGGCATGATCCGGCCCAGGGTGTGGAAGAAGGCGTTCTCCTCCAGCACCCCGTTGGGCACCGGGCTGCCGGCCCGACGACGAATCACTCCGCCTTCGGGGTTGGGTGTGCCCGGACCAATGCCGGCACGGGCCAGGGCCGCGGAATTGAGTGCGCCGAAATGCCCTGACTGATGAATCACGGCAATCGGCAAATCACGCGAAACGGCATCGAGGTCGTCGCGTGTGGGATGACGCCGCTCCTGGAGCTGGGAATCGTCATAGCCAAAACCGAGCACGATGCCCAGTTGTTTGACCTCGGGCGAGGACTGGATGTACTCGCGCAGCGTCTGCTGCAAGTCGGCGATAGAGGCATTGCCGCCGTCGGGCGGAGGCAGCAGATTGGCCGAAATGGCCTGCAGTCCCACGCCGCCGATATGGCTGTGCGGATCCACAAAGCCCGGAATCAGCGTGCGCCCCTGCAAGTCCAGCATGCGCGTGGCCGGACCGCGCAAGGCCTCCAGCTCCGGCAGTGAGCCGATGGCAGCAATCACTCCGGCATTCACCGCCACAGCTTCCACCTGGGGCTGGGCGTCGTTCATGGTGAGAATCGGGCCGCCGTAATAGATCAGCTCGGCGGGCTTGACCACCGTCTTGGTACGACGCGAAGCACAGCCCGCGAGCCAGGGCGTTGATGACAATGCCGTCAGCGAAGCTGCGGTGGCGAGAAACTGGCGCTTTTGCATCATGAACCTCCACAAGACTGCAGCCTAACCGCAGTTCAGACTCGAATCATGCTTGGGCTGGCAATTGAGCCCTCTGCGCCAGCTCAAAACAACACACCAAATCGAGCTACAGCACTTTCCCACCAAGAACTGCAAGCTCACGAATACAGAGCATCACTCCCAAATCTCAGGCCCTGAGGCTGCTCCAGCAACGGCCCACTCCCAGCGCCAGCAACCAGCCCAGCACGCACATGCTGCCTGTCACCATCCACGTAAACTGCCAACCGCCCATCTGCATGGCCACGGCCGCCACCAGCGGCGGACCCACAAACTGCCCAACGCAAGACCATTGCTGCATGAAACCCACGGTGGTTGACACCGTGGCCTGGCTGGGCGCCAGATGCATGGCCGTTGTGAACAAGGTGGCCGGTATCAGGCCGCCCGTCGCTGAGAACAGTGCAACGGCCACGAAGCGCAGCCACAGCGGTGCCAAGGGCTCGCCGCCGATCTGCACATAGGCCAGCAGCGCCGTCAGCCCCATCAGCACATAGCCGGTCTGCAGGCAGCGCGCGGGACTCCAGCCCCGATGCAACAACCTGCCTGCGGCCACATTGCCCAGCATATTGCTGGCGGCGACCACGGCAGTCAGCAGGCCGGCCAGCTTGGCACTAAGTCCGGCCTCAGAATAGAGCGTGGGCAGAAAGCCGACAATGCCCATCCACTGACCCGAATACACCATAAAGCCCAGCGACACCAGCCAGGGGCAGGGGCTGCGCAATGTGAGCGCCAGACGCGGACGCCATCCTTCATCGGCAGTGGCTGCTACCGCTGCAGTGGCATCCGCAGGCACCATGCGCCAAACGGCATAGGCAGCCAAGGCGGAGGTACAACCCAGCGCAAGCCACCAGGCCTGCCAACTGGTCGCCTGCAGCACCCAAGGCCCAAGCAGCAAGCCCATGGCGCTGCCAATGGGCATATAGGAACCCCACCAGCCCATTCGCGCCCCCAGCTCTGACGGCTTGACGCTGCGACGAATCAGCCCTGGAGCAGGCATGGCGACCAGCAAGAATCCCAGACCTTCCAGAGCGCGCAGCGCCAGCAACCAGGCAAAGCCCGTGGCCGCAGCGCCCACCATGCTGGACAGTGCCATCAATAACAGCCCCATCAGCAAGCTGCGACGCAGACCCCATTTGTCGGCGCCCAGGCCCACCACCAGGCCCAGCACCATGCCCGCCACCTGAACGGTGGAAAGCAGAAATCCGGCCTGCACCAGGGACACGCCCAGTTGCTGCTGCAGCAGGGGCACGGCGGGCGGCAGCTTGCCCACATGCAGCGAGGCACTGACGCCGGCTGCGACGATGATCCATGAGGGGTTCAGACCCCGGTTAGTCACAGGCTCCACCACGTTGTCTCTTTTTCTCAGCTAGGTGATATGTCAACTATCTAGCATATGGCAAAACGCGAGACCGATTGACAAGCTTTGCTGCAAGCGCTGCCGGAGCATGCCACTCTCGCCCTGCTCGCGTAAAAATTGTGCAAACTCGCTTTCATGGCCGACGACTCCGTTTGAAAGAACTCCATGCGCTCTTCGCTTGATTTCAGCTCCTGGACCTCCTTGCTCTCCACTGTGCTGGGCCTGTTGCTGGTGACCTGCCTGATGATGGGCATTCGCCTGTTGTTCATGCAGACCGTGCAAAAACGACGCGAGCGTGAGAACCGGCAGATCAACGAACGACTCAAGACCTTGATCGCCGCCTACAAAACGTTGGGCAGCTCGTTCACCGGCACGCTGAGCGTGAGCCCTCTGCATCTGCGCGAGCTCAGGCAAAACGATGAGACGCCGCCGCAACCGCCAGCCGGAGCTAGCCTGAACGAGCGCCGGCGTCGTATCCGGGATGCCGTGGAAGCCGCGATGTCCGACATCATCCTGCTGGGTACCGAGGAGCAGGTGGAACTGGCGGCCCGGGCCGCCCGGGATATGGTGGCCGGTCGACCTATCGAGACCGCCGCGCTGGTCACCTCGCTGCGCGGCTTTATCCGCGACGCTCTGGATCTTGAACCCATTCCCTCGCATCTCCAGATACCGTCCCAGGGCCCGGCAAGGCCGAATACCGGGGGAGCCGGAGGGAATCGCAAGGCCGGTGAAGCTCAGGGTTCGGGCGGTCGCAGTGGCGCAGGCGCTCAGGGCACAGGCATGGGAGCGGGAGGCCTGGGGCTGGGCGCCGGACTGGGTTCAGGTCTGAGCACTGGTACGGGCAGCGAGGATCTCACGGACCGTCGCTCATGACACCGCCTCGCCCAAACCTCAGGCCCTTCTTGCTCAGAGAATGTCCAGCGGCTGCTTGAAGCGCGGCGGGGGCGAGGCAGCGTCGATCAGCGCAAGCTCCTCCGGGCCGAGCTTGAGCTGCAGTGCACGGGCGTTGTCTCGGATATGGTCTTCGGAGCCGCTCTCGGGAATCGCCAGCACTTTGCCGCTGCGCAGAGCCCAGGCCAGAGCCACCACACTGGCACTGACACCATGGCGATCACCGATTTCAGCCAGCAGGCTGTGCTCAATCAGCTCTCCATGTCCTAGCGGGCAATAAGCCATCACGGTCACGCCATTCTTCTGGCACCAGGGCAGCAAGTCATATTCGATGCCGCGGCTGAAAACGTTGTAGAGCACCTGATTGACCACGCAGTTGCGTCCGCCCGGAACTTGCCACAGCTCCTGCATATCGTCAGTGTCGAAGTTGGAAACGCCCCAATGACGAATCTTGCCCTGCGTCTTCAGGTCCTCAAACGCGGCTACCGTCTCGGCCAGCGGCGTATTTCCGCGCCAGTGGAGCAGATAGAGGTCGATACAGTCCACTCCCAGCTTATGGGCGCTGGCCTCGAACGCACGCACCACTCCCTTGCGGCTGGCATGTATGGGTAGCACCTTGCTGACCAGAAAAGGCCGGGACCGACTTGGCGGCCAGTCACGCAGCACATCGCCAATCAGTTCTTCGGAAAGGCCGTCGCCATACATCTCGGCGGTGTCGATCACGCTCAAGCCGATTTGCAATCCGGTGAGCAAGGCCGCTTTCTCCTCGTCCCAGCTACGCCGCCCCTGGCCAAGGTGCCAGCTGCCCAAGCCCAGATTGGCATGTCCCTGTAAGAAAGATATGGCACTGTGCATATGATCGATCTCCATGAAAAATCTTTAAAACATGCTTTTTGTCCGATATTACTGACGCTTTGAGCTATCGATCCTGCTAATTTTGTCAGCTCAGTTTGAGCCGCGTTATGCTTCGCGTGCGAATCAACGACTGATGATTCGAATGCGTATGTGAAATCAATTTCGCTATTACCAATAGCAATCCTCAATAAATTCATAACACGGGAGTTCATTGAATGTTCAAGTCCATCGCGGCCGCCGTTCTCGGCCTGTCACTTTCTCTGGGCGTCTGGGCCAAGACCGAAGCCACTCAGGAGTTACCGCCTGAAATCAAGGCCCTGCACTGGCAGGAAAGCGGCAAGGGAGAAATCGCTGACAAGGCCAGCGTCAAGATTCCATCGGGCTATGCCTTTCTCGGCGAGGCCGACACCTCCAAGCTGTTGCAGGCATTTGGCAACCCACCCAGCAGCGATCACTTTCTGATAGCCCCCAAATCGCTGGACTGGTTTGCCGTGTTTTCGTATGACGACACTGGCTACGTGAAGGACGACGAAAAAATCGATGCCGACGACTTGCTCAAATCCATGCAGTCAGGCGACAAGGCCGGCAACGAACAACGCAAGAAGCTGGGTCTTGAAGCGCTCTACACCGATGGCTGGCAGGTTCCCCCGCATTACGACACAGCCACCAAGCGACTGGAGTGGGGTCTACGTCTGCGCGGCGAGTCGGGCGAGAAGAATGTCAACTACACCTCGCGCATTCTGGGTCGTAGCGGCGTGATGACTGCCACCCTGGTCTCCGACACCGCCACACTGGCCCAGAACACCGACGAATTCAAGAAGGTACTCGCCGGCTTCGACTACAACAGTGGCCAGACCTATGCCGAGTTCAAGAACGGTGACAAGGTCGCAGCCATCGGCCTGGGTGCACTGGTGCTCGGCGGCGCTGCCGCAGTGGCCACAAAGAAAGGCCTGTGGGGTGCGATTGCAGGCTTTCTGGCTGCAGGCTGGAAAATCATTGCAGCCGCAGCGGTCGCGCTGTTCGCAGGCATAGGCAAATTGTTTGGCCGCAAGAAAGCCGCAGAATAAGACAGCCGGTCGGTCGCGGCTTCAACCCCTGTAACCCCGCCCCGCGCATCGCTAAGATCGCGGGGTTTGTCTTGTCTCGAAAGCCGTCTTGTACTTCACGATCTCCACGCAGCTGCAGGTAGTTCTGGCCATTGTCCTGTTCTATCTTTATGACGCGGCCTTGCTGCTCAAGCCAGAAGAGGGTTTGCTGCACCCGCTACGCTCGGGATGGCAGGCACAGCTGGCCAGCCGGGGCTTCGAGATACGTCAGAACCGCCTGCTATGGCTGCCTGTTTTTGCACTACACCAGCCCGTCTACCGGCAGCGCTGGAGCGCCACGCGGATTCATCTGCCCGGTGACGCGGCATTTTCAAAGGCAGTGGAGACACATGCGCGCAGCTTCAAAGCGTTTGCGCTGCCGCTGTATCTGCTGGCCGCGCTGCTGTTTCTCTGTCTTCCCGCTGCCTTGCTGATGCTGCATTCCGAACTGCTGCAGCTGATCGCACTCGCGCTGATCTATCTGAGCACGGCCTGCCTGAGCTGGCTGGCCCTGCGCCACGGCAAGCAGGGCCACAGCAATCGGGCCTTCGCGCGCTCTACGGCGTTTCAGATTTTGCTGTGCCCGCCATTTGCCCTCAATGTGGTGCGCAAGCTTTCGCTGTCCTACGAGACTGAAGCCGATTTGCTGCAGGCGGCGCAGGCCCTCATGAGCGCCGCACAGTGGCAGGACCTTGCAGCACAGGTTCAGCAGCTGATGCAGCGCGAAATGGATGAAATTGCCGAGCTGCCCGAGTATGCGCCAACGCTTGCGCAGATGCAGCAGGCGCTGCGGGTGCTGGAGCAAAACAGCGCCCGCAGCTGAACACGCCATCAGACTGCCTCACAATAGCGGCTTCCATCACAGCGACCATCGCGAGCACACCATGGCCTTTGCCGACAACCTCAAGCAACTTCCCTCCATCGCCCATGTCGCCGAGCTACAGCTGATCGACTCCGACGGCAAGCTTGCCGCGAGCATTCCGAATGCGCCAGGCAAGGCCGGCTCTGTCACGGTCTACAACGCCCTCTACGCAAAACATGGCAGCATCAATGTCGCCGCCGCCGAAGAGGGTCTGCAGCTGTTTGCAGAGCACACCGAAGACGCCAAGGCACGCCCCGGCGCTCACCCCAATATCGATCGACTGCTGGAGGTGATTGCAAGTGGCAAGGGTTATACCGTAACGGTGATTGCAGCCTGAGCGTCTTCAGGCCCTTTCCCGGTTAGAAAGGCTTGACCTTCTTGCCTTGCTTTCTAGCGCCTGAGGCAGAAGGTATTCGGGGTCCGCACGCTGAACGCGGTTGCGCCCGGCGCTCTTGCCTCGATAAAGAGCGGCATCGGCCTGCTGCAGCTTGCTGTCAAATGCCTGAGAAGTGATGAACGGATTGGAAACACCAATCGTCGCCGTGCAAGTGACAGAGCCGTGCAGGCTGATGCCAGGTATCGCGATTTCCGCAATCGCCGCACGTATTCTTTCGGCCAGTTGCAGAACTTCATCCCCCTTCAGGCCAGGGCAAAGAACCAGAAACTCCTCGCCGCCCAGACGACATTTCAGATCACTCCTGCGCGTGCTTTGCTGAATCGCTTCTGCCACGCGACACAGCACGTTGTCGCCAAACTGGTGCCCATAGTTGTCGTTGATGCGCTTGAAATGGTCAATGTCCACGATCAAGAGGTGGACCGGAGCGGCTTTCCTGACTGCAAAATGCGCCTCCAGCCCATCTAGCAAACCACGACGATTGAGTAGCTTGGTCAGCGGATCCTGCGCTGCCATGCTGCCGAGCTCGTCCGTCAAACGGCGCAACGCCAGCCAGACAGCGCCTGGCGGAATCACCGTACCGAGGAAGGACATATAGATATAGAACACCATCTGGAAACGGCTGTTCATGTCCAAAGCCTGCAATCCCCCCTTCAGGATCAGCATGAACTTCATGGCATTGAGAACACATATGCCCGCGATCAGGATGGCAAACACCACCATCTCCGCGGCCATATTCCTGGCAAAGCTGCGCGTTCCCCAAAGCAAAGTGATCGTCATGCAGAGAAACAGCAAAGTGCATGCCGCAGCCAACATGGCCTGGCGAGCCTCCAGACCAAGCGTAGACTGCACCAGCACCTGAGCCGCGCTGTAGGCCAGTGCCAAAATCAGCAACGGACGCCAGACCGGCGTCGGCCGATTGAAAAACCGCATCGCACCCACGACATACACTACCGGCGCGCAAAGCGTCAGCGTGTGATTGACGAGGCTCATCACACTCCAGCCAGGCTTGCCGCCCAGCAACTGCAATATATAGGCACAACCAAGCAGCAGATTGCCCAGCGCAAAGACCTCCATGCCCATTTTTCTGCCGGGCAGCCTGCGACTGATCAGCATGAACAGCACGCAAAAACACAACAGATGCACGCAGAGCATGCCAAGGATGACGGTCGCAACCATGAAATCGCTCATATCCGATAAAGCTAGGCGCCGTTTGGCCCAGGCAATGAGAACAGCCGGACCTGCGGATCAACAAAGCAGGTCTGGTCCAGGCTTTACTCATGCCTTCCTCCCCACTCTTAAGTGTTGGCAACTCTAATGCCTTGCGCCGAGCCGATAATGTCAACGCCGGTCAGGGCCTGCCAGCGAATCTGAGCGACGCCTGGCGCACCACCTCCGGCAACTGCTGCACCCGGGCATAGCTTTCGCGCAGCCAGCTCGCATCGTTGCCGCCCTGCAGCACCTGGGCCAGCTCCTGCAAAGCGCTCTTGCCGGATGCCGGCGCATGACCGGTGATGCGCCCCAGCGTCTGCTCGATATGCTCGCGCAGCGGCAGTTGCTCGCTGGTGGCCGGGTCCACATAGGTGCCGTCCAGACCAAAGCGGCAGGCCTGGAAGCGGTTATAGGTATAGACCAGATAGTCGTCTTCGCTGGGTTCGAAGGGCTGCTCACTGAGGAACCAGGCGCCCAGTGCCTGAACATAGGCCGCCAGTTGCGCCGCGCGATGAATGGACAGCGGCGTATCGAAGACACGAACTTCCACAGTGCCGAACTCGGGCTTGGGACGGATATCCCAGTAAAAGTCCTTCATGCTGTGAATCACGCCCGTGGCAGCCATCTTGACAAAATAGCGCTCGAAGTCTTCCCAGTGCAAGGCAAATGGCGCACGCCCCGAGAGCGGAAATGCGAACACCGAGTTCAGACGCGCGGAGTCAAACGCCGTGTCCTGCCCCTGCACAAAGGGACTGGATGCGGACAGCGCAATGAAATGCGGGATATAGCGCGAGAGCCGGTGCAGCATCATCAGCGCATCATCGGCACTAGGACAGCCCACATGCACATGCTGGCCGAAGATGGTGAACTGCTTGGTCAGATAGCCGTACAGCGCCGTCAGTTCCTTGAAGCGCGGCTTGTCGTAAATGCGCTGCTGGTGCCATTGCTGAAACGGGTGCGTACCGCCGCCGGCCAGCGCGATATTGAGCCGGTCAGCCGCCTTGACCAGGGCATCGCGCGTGACCGCCAACTGCTCATACGCGTCCTGTGCATCGCTACAAATGCCGGTCGAGATTTCGATCATGCTGGCCGTCACCTCGGGAACGATGGAGCCCGGGACCTTGGCGTTCTTGAGCAGAGCCAGCATATCGGGCGCATAAGGCGTCATATCGTAGTGATGGGTGTTGAGCAACTGCAGCTCCAGCTCCACGCCCAGCGTCAACGCCTGAGATGGCGCGAATTCGCCCAGACCATCGGTCGCTGCCGATTGAATGTGTTCGACTTCATGCGTCATGACGCCTCTCCCCTCTTTGCAAGGCTGCGCGGCCCACGCCGCGATGAGCATCGCCGCTGCGCCACAGCGCCGTGGCAGCCAGCAGCACACCCAGTACCTCACACAAGGCAATCATGGGCAAGGCAATGGCCGCGAACTGCTGGGCCACGCTGGCATTGAAAGCAGTCCACTGCGACACCAGAGCAGAGACCATAAGCAGGGCCACACCCGAGAGCGCAAACTGTCCGCAGGCCACGGGCCACTGTCTGCGCCAGCCTATGGCCGTACCGTGCCCCAATAGCAAAACTGCAGAAAATTTGCCAACTGCCCTTGCCAGTACGGCGCTAGCCACTACCGAAACAAGAGCGAACGACATGCCGACCTGGGCTGCCATACTGGCAACCAGTACAAACATTAGCAGATTGAGCATGGCATTGGCCGCCTGAAAGGCCTGGGGCCAGATCAATGGCATGGGACTGAGATTGCGCAGCATCAGCCCCGCTACCATAAAGCCCAGCGCGGCCGAACCACCCCATTGCTCTGCCAGCAGACAGACCGCAGTCATTGCCGCGAGCAGATAGAAGGCCGTGCTGTCGCTGCGCGATGACTGCCAACGCAACACCGGCCAAAAAGCGGCCGTGACCAGCAAGGCCCAGAACAGGGTCAGCAGCAGGCTGAGCAACAAACGCCCCAGTCCCGCAGCCGAGAACTGCAGGCCGCCGCCCGCCGCTGCTGCGGCAGGAACAAATACTACCGTCAGCACCAGCGCCCCCAGCAGCGCCAGCAAGGTGCTGATGGTTGCCAGCAGCAGACTGCGATCCGTCACGGCACCGCTGGCACGCAAATCATCGGCAATGCGCAGCAGTACGGCCGGCGATGCTGCCATGGATATCACGCCGACGGCCAGCGCCACGGCCCAGCCCCAACCCAGCGCCAACAAGGCGGCGGTCACCACCACCAGAGTCAACAACGACTCGCCCAGGCTTTGCAGCAGCAGCCAGGGCTGACGCAGCAGCCAGGGAAGGGAAACCTGAGATGCAGCCAGCAACAGGCTCGCACCCACGGCCAGCTCCAACAACAGCGCCGAACTGCCCTGCAGAGGCCAGGGCAGGTCACCAAACCCCACCCAGCCGGCCACCAGGCCGACCATGGTGTAGCCCAGCATACGTGGATAGCCGGTAAAGCGATGAACCAGATGACCGAGCAAGGCGGCGGCCGAAACCAGCACGCACCAGCTCAGCAGCGGTGGAAAGCCGGCAGGCCAGATGCCCGCCTCCAGATTGCCGAACGGCATATAGCGCCCTCCTGTATCAAGACCCGGACAGTGCGACAAATCGCGTCACCAGGGTTGGTGCAGGCAGCGTTGCGAAAGAGATGCGGTCAGTGCCGCGTGAAATTCCGGCCATGCGCCGGAATGCAACACCTGCTATTGCGCAACCAGCTCTTCACCCACAGGATCAAGGCGGCCGCCACGCACGCCCCAGCTCCTGTTGAGATAACAACAGAAACTATCTCGGAGCGCTACAAACATCATAGAGCCCCTGCATCCAATGGCGTTACAGGGTGTCAGCCTTCCGACATTTCTGTGACCGAATGCATTGCTTGGTGCAGTTTTGCAAACCAGCGGATCATGAAAAACGCCGGGCTCAACTCTGCGTTGACCCGGCGTAGGTATGTATGGCAAAACTGCGCTGTCAGGCTGGCAGCTTGCCATCCTTCAGCAGCGCACCCACCAGCGCCACCCAGTAACGCATGCCCAGCGGCAGATTGGCGTCATTGAAGTCATACTTGGGATTGTGCAGCGATGCGCTGTCCTCGCCATTGCCCAGCCAGATATAGACGCCCGGGCATTCCTGCGCCATGAAGGCAAAGTCTTCCGAGGCCATGCTCGGCACCATATCGCGGCGCACCTTGCCCTCGCCCAGCACGCTGGTCAGCACCTCGGCGCAGACTTCCGCATGTTGGGGGTTGTTGATGGTCGCGGGGTAGCTGACGCGGTAGTCGAGATGGGCCTCCAGGCCGTGCAGCGCGCAAGTCGCGGAGATCGCATCGCGAAAACGCTGTTCGATGCGCGCACGCTGAGGCATGTCAAAGCAGCGCACGGTGCCACGCAGCTTGATGACTTCGGGCATCACGTTATAGGTATCGCCGGCGTTGAAGCTGGTCACGCTAACCACGGCCGGCTTGTGAACCTCCTGCTCGCGCGCAATCAGCGCGGGAAGATGAGTCACCAGTTGGCAGGCAGCCAGCAGTGCGTCCTTGCCCAGATGGGGCATGGCGGCATGGCAACCCTTGCCGGTCAGCGTCAGGTCAAAGATGTCGAAGGCCGCCATCACGGCCGTGGAATGCACCGCTGCCGTTCCCACGGGCAGGCCCGGCCAGTTATGCATGCTGTAGACCGCGTCCATGGGGAAGCGCTTGAACAACCCGGCTTCGATCATGGCTCGCGCGCCACCTTCGTTTTCCTCGGCGGGCTGGAAGATGAAATGCACGGTCCCCGCAAAATCGGGCGCCGAGGCCAGAGCCTGGGCCGCCCCCAGCAACATGCTGGTATGGCCGTCATGGCCGCAGGCATGCATACGGCCGGCGTGCGTGGACGCATGCTCGCACTGGTTGAGCTCCGTCACATTCAACGCGTCCATATCGGCGCGCAGGCCGATGGAAGGGCCTGCGCCCATATTGCCCTTGAGCACGGCAACCACGCCCGTACCGGCCAGGCCGGTGTGTACATCCAGACCAAAGCTCTTCAGCAGTTCGGCCACGCGTGCGCTGGTGCGGTGCTCCTGAAACGCGGTTTCGGGATGACGGTGAAAGTCATGGCGCCAGGCTTGCAGTTCCTGCTGGCCGGGCCACTTGATGGTGTTCATCATGGTCGTGCTCCGGCTTTACAGCGTATGGACAAAGGTCTGGGCGATCAGGGTCGCAGCCAGGAACACACCGGCATTGGCCAGCAGCGAAACCACGACGATGCGCCAGCCCAGACGGCGGAAGGCCGGGATGTCCTTGGCCAGCGACAGGCCCGCGAAAGTCAGCATGGGCGTGATCATGGCCAGGAAGTTGACCTTGCCGGTGAGCGCAGCCACTTCGGCGGCATAAGGCGTGAGCGGGAATGTCATGGCCATGGCGATGAACGAGATCCAGCACACGGCAGGCAGCATGCGGCGCGTGCCGACGTAGATCAGATCACCGACAAACACGGCAGCAATGATGAGCAGCACGCCGGGCAGCGCATCCATCACCGGCACGCCATGGCCGATGCGGTTGCCGATCAGCACCATGGCGCCGACCAGGACCCATGAAGCGAAGCGCATGCCCAGACCCAGCGCTGGCACCTGCGCCTGCTCTTCGTCCTTGGCTGCCGACAGATCCACGGCCTGCTCCACCACGGCCTGCTTGCGCTTGCGGCCCAGAATCGGCTCCAGCCATTGATAGGCGCGCAAGGCCAGGGGCAGCGAGATGAACAGCGTCAGATAAGTGCCCACCGTTGTTGCGATCAGATTGGCGGCAGCGGCAAAAGTGGCGATCTGGTCGCTCATTTCGGGATGCTGGGCGGCGATCGCGCCCACGGCGGCGGCCGTCATGCTGCCCGAACCCACGCCGGCGCCCATGCCCAGGGCCAGCGGGTGGAAGATATTGAGGCTGGAGACAAAGCCGGCCAGCAGCGAGATGAAGATGGCGCCGATCAGAGTGCCCGTGATGTACTCGGCCAGCACGCCGCGGCCTTCGGCCGAATCCATGCCGAAACGCTCGCCGATGATGGCCAGGCCCGGTTCACGGCCGATGGAGAACGTCGCGCCAATCGCTTCGCGCTTGATCCCCAGCAGCAGCGCCACGGGCATGCCCAGGGCCACGCAACCGACCAAGTTGCCCAACTCCTGCAACACCAGTCCCCAGCCGACTTCCGCCAGCTTGGGCAGCGAACCACCGACCAGCAGGCCCAGCTTGGCAATGAACAGGAACAGCGCGCAGGACAGCACGGCGGCGGCCAGATTCTGGCTGTACAGGCTCAGTTGCAGCGGGCCGGGCATGCGCTTGCGCAGCAGACCCAGCACTAGGCCGATGAGCAGCGCCCAGATCATGGGCAGCAGCACCACCTTGCCCACGCCCAGCGAAATGGGCAGCGGCCCCAGCCACTCGGACAATGCCGCGATCACCAGCGCCAGCGCAAATACCTGCACCACGCTGCCCACATTCAACGCGGCCTTGGCCGGCTGCACCTCTGTACGCATCAACTTTCCTTGCGCACGACGGCCGCTGCCGACGCGCTGAAATAGCTTTGAACCCTGAAAATGGGCACGGCCAGCCCAAGCTGGCGCTCACCCATGCGGGCGCTGAATATAACAATGCATTTATTGCATACGCATTCTTTTTCTGTTCTAAAAAAGTGAACATACGTATGAATACAGATGTAATTTGGCGACGACAATCGCAGCATGCCCGCCTTTCAAGACTCCCGCGCCCGCTATCTGTTTGAAGCCGTCTACTGCGGCTCCGTTCGTGCCGCAGCCGAAAAACTGGGCATCGTGCCCTCGGCCGTCAGCCGCCAGATCAGCCTGCTCGAAGAGGAACTGGGCCTGGCCCTGCTGGAGCGCCATCGCAACGGCGTGGTACCCACCGAGGCCGGCCAGTTGCTGCTGGACTATCACCGCGAACACACGGCCCACCGCCACGACATGCAGGCCAAGGTCGATGCGCTTCGCGGGCTGCACAGCGGCAGTGTCAGCGTGGTCAGCGGCGAAGGCTTTGCGCAGGAGCTTATCGACGGGCCCATACGCAATTTTCGCCAGCAATATCCGGGCGTCAGCATCTCGCTGGAAATCTACGGCACGACCGAGATCATGCGCCGGATTCGCGAGGACGCTGCCGAGATCGGCCTGGTCTACTACCCGCCCGCCGACAGCCATATCACCGCACGCGGTACGGCGCGCCAGCCCATGCACGCCATCGTCCACTCCCAGCACCCGCTGGCCAGCGCTGCCCAGACTTCGCTGCAGGAGCTCAGCCAATGGCCTATTGCCATGCTTCAAGGTGTGTATGGCATTCGCCAGCTCGTGGAATATGCCGAACGCAAGGACAAGATCCACCTCAGCCCCGCGCTGACCAGCAATCTCATTAGCGTGCTGCTGGCCTTTGTCACCAGCGGCCAGGGCGTGACCCTGCTACCGCCCTGCTCCGTCACGGCCGAGCTGGCAAGCGGGCGCCTGCGTGCCATTCCCATTCACAACCCTGCATTTCAGGATGCGGAGATGCAGCTCATCACTCGCACCGGCCGCCATCTGTCCCCTGCCGCCAATCGCTTTCTGCTGTATTGCATGCAAGGCATGCAGGCGTTCCAGGAACCATGAGCGGCGACCCGCGGCCCGCAAGACTCCAGGTCAGGCCGCCTGAGCATGTTGAGGACGCCGCTGCACTTGCCTTAGACTGCACGCAGCATGCAAACCAGTCTGGCTCTCACTCCCTCACAACTGAGCGAATTCCTTCTCAACGTCGCTACCGTACGCCCCGTGTTCATCTGGGGACCGCCAGGCATAGGCAAATCGGCATTGGTCCAGAACTTTGCGCAAAGCGTGGGGCTTGATTGCGTGTCCCTGCTGGGCAGCCAGCTCGCTCCCGAGGACTTGCTGGGCGTGCCGCAGATCATTGACGGCATAACCCGCTTCTGCCCGCCCGCCATGATTGCGCGCGAGCAGCCTTATTGCCTGTTCCTGGACGAACTCAACGCCTGCAGCCAGGATGTGCAAAAAGCCTTCTACAGCCTGATTCTGGAGCGCCGCGTGGGCGAGTACCTGATGCCCGAGGGCTCCATCGTGATTGCGGCTGGCAACCGCGCCCAGGATTCCGCGATTGTGCGCACCATGTCCTCGGCGCTGGTCAACCGCATGATTCACGTGCAACTCAAGGTCAGCGCCAGCGAGTGGCTGCAATGGGCCCAGCAAGCCCAGTTGCATGCCTTGGTGCTCGAATACCTGGCCCAGCGCCCCGATCACCTGTGGAGCCAGCCGCCCAAGCACGAAGAGGCGTTTTCCACGCCGCGCTCCTGGCATATGCTCAGCGATGCCTTGCAGTCCTATGGCGATGCGCTGAACCTGCAGACGCTGGAAGCCCTGAGCAGCGGCTGCCTCACGCCCCAGCATGCGGCGCAGTTCAAGGCCTTCTACAAGCTGGCCGACGACCGTCACCGTCTGGACGCCATTTTCAAGGGCGATGCCAACTGGCCCCATGCTCCGCAGGACAGAGATGTGCTGTATTTCCTGGCCCAGGCCTTCCGTGCGCGTCTGCTCAAGATCCTGCCCGCCGACAAGCAGCAAAGCGGCGGCGAGTTGCAGCAGACCGTGCACCGCTCCAAGGCCATGCTCAAGGAGCTGGCCCAGATCAGCCTGGAAATGGCGCAGATCGTCACCGCCGAAAGCGACGGCCAGACCTTGCCCGCCTGGTATATGGTGGAAATCGTGCGCGACCTGCCACGCCTGGTGGAAGCGCGCGAAGCGGCCAGAGCCTGATGGCCAAGCCCCCAACGCGCGAAACGCCAGCCACCCAGGCCTATACGCAAGGCCTGGCCATGCTGCAGGCACACCCCATCTTTACCGAACTCAGCCGCAGCCTGGGCTTTGTGCGCAGCGCCCATTCCCAGTGTCCGGCCCATGGCTGGGCGCAGGCCAGCCTCAACCAACAGCGCTTTACCGGCCAGATCGACATCCACCCCAAGCGCATGGCCAGTCCCGAGGAATGGGCATATTGCCTTGGGCGGGCCACGCTCAGCTACGCGCTGGAGCTGTTTCAACGCGACCGCAGCCACTGGGCGCAATGGAGCGCGGCCTGCGACGTGGTCACGGCCCGCTTCATCCAGACCATCAAGCTCGGACGTCCGCCCGAAGGCATGGAATTACCCGACGGACTGCCCCAGCGCGACGAGGCACAGTGGTACGTCCAATTCTGCGAACAAGGCATACCCGACTGGGCGCAGGCGCTGAGTCTTGCCGGTCCCGGCCAGGGCGGCGCTCACCCCAGCCTGGCCTTGCCAGAGCAATGGCCTGAGCCGGCCTCATCCACCAGCAAGCCTCAGCCGTACTGGCGCAGGTACGGCAACTGGCCCGAAATGTTTGCTGCGGGCCTGGCTCGCTCCGTCACCCAATCCGTGGAAATGGCTGCGGGCGTGCGCCGCGAGTTTGGCCAGAGCCTGCCTGCCAGCAGCGCGCTAGACCGCGCACGCCACTGGTTCATGGACAGTTTTCCGCTGCTGGGCAGCATGGTCGCGGCGTTTGACATCATGGAGGACGCCAGCATCTGCGAGCGCGAGGACATTGCCGTCGCCGCGGTCGACGAGATACTGCGCACCATCTACATCAACCCCGGCCCGCACCTGTCCGAGCTGGAGCTGCGCTTCGTCATCGCCCACGAAGTCCTGCACGTCGCCCTGCGCCATCTGCCGCGACGGCGCGGGCGCGAGCCGTTTCTCTGGAACGTGGCCTGCGACTTCGTCATCAACGACTGGCTGATTCAGATGGACGTGGGCCAGCCGCCGGGCATAGGCCTGCTCTACGACCCGGAGCTGCGCGGACTCAGCGCGGAAGAGGTCTACGACCGCATCGCGGGCGATCTGCGCCGCATGCGCAAGCTGCGCACCCTGGCCGGTGGCCAGGGCGACATGCTGGAGCGCAATGTGGGCGGCCAGCGCAAGGCTGGCGACTACACCGATATCGACGAATTCTGCCGCACCCAGCTGGGCAAAGGCTTGCTGCGCCATGAGCAAGACGCACGCGGCCTGCTGCCTGCGGGATTGATCGAGGAAATCCGCGCTCTGCTGCAGCCGCCGATTGACTGGCAGGTGGAGCTGGCGCGCTGGTTCGACCACCACTTTCCGCCCGTAGAGACGCGGCGCAGCTATGCCCGTATCAGCCGCCGTCAAAGCGCCACGCCCGATATTCCCCGGCCCCGCATTCAGGCCGACAGCCGCTGGCTGGAAGGCCGCACCTTCGGCGTGGTGCTGGACACCTCGGGCTCCATGGAGCGCCATGTGCTGGCCAAGGCTCTGGGCGCCATCGCAAGCTACGCCGATGCCAAGAATGTGCCCGCTGTGCGCCTGATATGCTGCGACGCTGCCGCCTACGATCTGGGCTATCTGCCTGCCGCCGACATTGCCCAGCGCATCGCCCTCAAGGGCCGTGGCGGCACCGTGCTGCAACCGGGCGTGGATCTGCTGCTCCAGGACGACGACTTTCCCAAGGACGGCCCCATCCTCATCATCACCGATGGTCAATGCGACCAGCTGCGCGTGCCGCGCGAGCATGCCTATCTGCTGCCGCCCGGCCGCAAGCTGCCGTTTCGCACGGCTGCGCCCATCTTTGTGATGGACTGAAACCAGCCAGGCTCATGCAGCGCATGCCGTCCATATCGGCGCGCAAAGGCCTCTCAATCCACACCTGGGCGACCCACTACTGCTTTGCGGCTAGGCTTGGTGCTTGTTATTTTGAAAGAAAGCCAATCCTTGAGCACGACGACTTTTCCCTCTTGTCCCCAATGCGGCCTGAGCAATACCTACCCCGATGGCGATCTGCTGATCTGCCCCGACTGCGCCCATGAATGGTCGGCCCATGCAGAAGCCATTGCCGATGAAGACAACGGCCCCCGCATCATCAAGGACGCCAACGGCACGCCGCTGGCCGACGGCGACAGCGTGCTGCTGGTCAAGGACCTGAAGGTCAAAGGTTCCTCTACCGTCATCAAAAAAGGCACCAAGATCAAAGGCATTCGCCTGGTCTATGACAACGGCGACCATGACGTGGACTGCAAGACTGATCAGGGTCCATTCATTCTCAAATCCGAGTTTCTGAAAAAGGCCTGAGGCAGCACTCCCCATCGCTGAACCCAGCGATCCACCAACGCCCGGAGCCATGCCGGGCGTGTCCGCTAGCACAATGTGGCGGCTCAAAAGCTCTGGCAACCCGCTTGCGCGAATAGAAGCCCAACTGGCTCCTTTCCGCGCTGGCCGTTATCAAAAATACATACTCGGCCACATCAGCTATCCGCAGATGAAACGGCTGTCTGCCTCCCGTGCTAGTGCTAGTTCAGGCGCAGCATGGCTCTCAATGGCGCACGCCATCGCCGCGCAAGCCTGCAGCATCTTCCGCTGCCTTGCCGCAGCAAGGCCGACCCTAAGGCTTACCCTCGGATGTCATGATCTGGCAACTGAATTGCGGCATGCGTTAAGTCCATTCAGGGCACCAGCCCTACATTGCCCCCTCGAACTCCTTGATTTCTGCCCCCGCAGAGGTCAAGACAGGCTGATGCATACCTGTGCGCAGCCAGGTCCAGGCCATGAAGGGCAATAGCAGGAAATGAACCGGGAACTCGAAGGCAAGCAATCCAATCACTGGTCACAACCACAGTCTCCGCCGTGACCTCGTGAGTTCCAGGCAGCAAGACTTGGCAGCCTGTGCCCCACGGCTTGATGCTGTGGGCCTCTGCGCAGTTCCCCCTGTATTCAAGACAACAAAAAAGCCCGGCATAGCCCTAGCACAGCGGCTTGCAGCGTCTACGTCGTGATGCTGCAAGACGTGCCGCAAGGAACCGCCCAGCGCCCCATACCAACTTCCAAGAGACAAGCATGACCCCAAGCGCGACGACCATTTCGGGCGCAACGCCCAGGCAGGACACCAGCCACAACATCGATGCAGACAACGCACTGTATGCCAAGGTCAGTTGGCGGCTGCTGCCCCTGCTGCTGATCTGCTACATGGTCGCCTACCTGGACCGCATCAACATCGGCTACGCCCAGATCCAGATGAAACAGACGCTGGACTTCGGCGACGCCGCCTACGGCTTTGGTGCAGGTCTGTTCTTCATCGGCTACTTTCTGTTTGAAGTGCCCAGCAATCTGCTGCTGGAGAAGATAGGCACGCGCAAGACGCTGATGCGCATCATGCTGGTCTGGGGCGTCATCGCCACCGCCATGGCCTGGGTCTCCACTCCCATGCAGTTCTATGTAGCGCGTTTTCTGCTGGGCGCCTTCGAAGCCGGCTTCTTTCCCGGCGTCATTCTCTACTTCACCTACTGGTATCCCTCGGCACGCCGCGGCCGCGTGATCTCCATCTTTCTCTCAGCCGTCATGGCCATGGCGATTGCGGCCGGCCCGTTGTGCGGCGCCATTCTCAAATATATGGATGGCATCGACGGTCTGCATGGCTGGCAGTGGCTGTTTCTCATCCAGGGTCCTCCCGCCTGCATTCTGGGTCTGATCCTCTACTTCTATCTGCAGGACAAGCCAGCCGACGCGAAATGGCTGACAGACGCCGAAAAAGCGCGCCTGCAACACAACATCGCCAACGACGGCGGCCAAGTTGCTCATCATGGCGGCCACGGGCACAAGGCGGCCCACAGCAGCGCCACTCTGGGCCAGTTGCTGCACGACCCCAAGGTCTATGCCCTGTCACTCGTGTATTTCATGATGCACGGTGCCACCTATCTGTTTGTCTTCTGGATGCCCACCGTGATTCAGGGCCTGGGTGTGCAGGACGTGCTGCATGTCGGAATCTACTCGGCCATTCCCTTTGTCGCAGGCTTCTTCGGCATGATTGCCTTCGGTGCCAGCTCCGACCGGTTCCGCGACCGTCGCTGGCATTTGTTCATCGCCACCGGCATGGCCATTGCCGGCCTGATCGTCACCCTGCAGATGCACGGCCATCTTGAGGGCTCGCTGATTGCCCTGGCCTTCACGCTGATCGGACTTGCGGCCCTGCCCCCGCTGTTCTTTGCCCTGGTCAGCGACTATCTGCCGCCGGCCGTAGCCGCCGGCGGCATAGCGCTCATCAGCAGCCTGGGCAACCTGGGCTCGGCCGCCAGCCCCACGCTGGCCGGCCTGCTGACCCAGCACACAGGCAACAGGCACTACAGCATCTATCTCGTGCTGGTCATGCTGATCCTCTCGGCGCTGGTGCTGATGGTGGCAGTGCGCGACTCCAAGACCAGGCGCGGCTAAGCCATGCCCGGCGCGCTTGCCAGGCAGCGCCCGACCCGGATTCATCTGGCTGGCTGATTCGATGCTGAACGCAGAAAATTCATTAAAAACGACCGCCAACGCTTACCTGTAAAGCGTTAGAAGCTATCAAAATCATTCCTCAAGCTGTGCTTTGGCCAAGGGGTTCGCCTTGTAACTCAGCCAGCCTGCCACTACAGACTTGCCCGCAGCAGCGCCTGCGCGGCGGTCACTGGGGTGCGAGCGCCCCTCGCTCACCACCACTTCGGCAAAGTCAAACGGGCTCATGCCCGCTATGCAAGCCACATTCACACCATACTGATGCGGCGAGGAGCGTCGCTGATGGAAGGTATAGATGCCGCAATGCTTGCAAAAGAAATGCTTGGCCTGCCCGGTGTTGAACTGGTAGAGCGTCAGCGCATCCTGTCCCTGCAGCACCTCGATTCCGCTCAAACCAGCCGACACCGCCACGGCCCCGCGCATGCGGCAAAACGAACAATTGCAGCGCCGCGCGGTGTTCAGGCCGTCGCTGAGCAGCACAGTAAAGCGCACTGTGCCGCAGTGGCAGGCGGCTTGGAGCGGTCGGGGAAAATCGCGGCTGGGGCTAAGCATGGGTTTGTCTCCATCAATACGGTTCTTATATGGCTGGCGCTGAATCAACGGCATCCAATATCGGTCAAATCAAGCTCAAGCGCTCATGCAACAAGCGCAAGAAGCTATGAATCTTAAAAATTTCCCGATCAGGAAATTTTTAACTTGCCGCAACTAATTTAAATACATACTTCCCGTTCGGGAAATTTAACTGGCATCGCGGCGCTCCGATCTAGGTGTGAAATCACGCGTGTGCTCAGGCCAAGCGCCTCAGTGTCAAGGCGCAGCGCTGCTCTATCAGCTGCACGATCTGCGTCACCACGGCATTGCCCGCAAAACCATGCGGTGGCGCGGCCTGCAGCTTGCGCGCGGCAGCGGGTAGTTCGTTCGCCAGCTGCTGCAAACGCTTGCGCGTCGCCGCCTTGGCAAGGCCTGCTTCTTCCGCAAACTGCTCCCAGTGCCTGGCCTCCAGCTCGCTGAACTTGTATTTGCTGCCAATCTTCATTGCCATCTTGGGCGCCAGCTGGGGGTAAATCGCCGTAGCCAGCAGGTCGTAGAACGGTGCCAGCACAGGCGCCCTTCCTCCATAAAGCAGCGAGAAATTCTTGCCATGTGCGTCATGGTTGCCGATCAGGGCATTGAAGATCACCCCATCCAGCAGCCGCAGCACCTGCGGCGCGCTGGGGCGGGTCACGCTGCGCGCCAAGGCAAAGCATTGCGCCAGGCCCGGCCCGCCCTCGTTCTGGTACTTCAGCTCGGGCACCACGCCCAGCGCCTGGCAAAAGTCTTCCTGGTGCAGACGTTGCAGCTGCGCTTGGCCCTGCGCATCGTCCTTCAGCACCCGGTCATAGCGCTCCACCAGCAAAAACGAGCGACCCAGCACGCTATGGATTCGGGCATTGGCAGGCCTCAGCCCCATGACCTCAGCCAGCAGCATGCAAAAGCCTTCATTGGCCACGCTATCCTCCACAGCATGAATGGCGGGCTTCAAGATATGCGAGCTGGGCGCGCCATTGCGCGGCAGGCCAATCCGCACTACTCCTGGATCGCTCTCGTCCACCACCACGGGCAGCTTGTCCTGCGCCCCGGCCAGCGACAGCCGCAGCCCGTCATCTCCCGCCAGCATGGGGCGGCGCGGCAGCTCGTCCAGCAAGGCGAGCAGCTTTTGATCGCTGAGCCACTCCACATCACCCGGTACCCCGGTCGCCCCAGCCCCGTTAGTCTGCGGCAAGGCCTGCCCAGGTTCCAGAAAGGTCACCGCACCCGCGCATTCGCCGCCAATATGGTCCAGCAGCGCAAAATCGTTCTGGCCCGACACCTGAAACTGCTGCGCAATCAGGCGTCGCATCTGCCCCTCAGGCAGCAGACCAGCAAAGAATGGCCGGGTCTGGTGATCGCCAAAGGGCTCAGCCTGCAGCGGCAGCGACTGCGATAAAGCCGTGGCCTGCGGCTGTGCCAGCCAGTCCGTCGCATAGGCAAAGCTCAGCCGCCCATGCACCAGCGACAGGCTGCCGACGCGCCGGTCAAACAGCCAGACTTCGAGTTCATGCGTCATGGTCTGCGCCCTCCGTTGCTGCGGCAGCCTGGCCTGCCCCGTCTTCATGCGCCGCTTCCGGCAAGCCGCCCAACTGCAACTCTCCCCCCAGCGCATCGATCACCCGCAGCACATGCTCCAGCCGCACCGTGGGCTTGCCCGACTCCAGATCCACAATAAACCGCGTGCCCACGCCTGCGGCCAAGGCAAGCTGCGGCTGGGTCAGCCCCAGCTGTTTGCGGGCGATGCGCAGGGCCGTGCCCAGTTGGTCGGTGGTGTGGATGGTGGACATAAGGCGGTCTAGATTGAAAATTCCCGTTCGGGAAATTATGAAGCAGAGCATGCAGAAAAGGAATCAATATTTCCTGATCGGGAAATTCATTGACAGACAAGCTCAAGCACCAACGCCAAAAATTCAAGATAAAACAGGCTCCAGCGCTTATGCATCATGCGCTGGCAGCTATCAAAACTAGTCTAAGCGCCCAAAGCAGCACGATCACAGATGGAAAATTGAGAATCAGTCGGTCTCAAGCACTTATGTAGCGAGCACAAGCAGCTATGGAAATATAAAAAAGGCAGCCCGAAGGCTGCCTTTGTTTTAAGCAAGCGAAACGCTCACTTACGTGCGGGTGGCACGTCCGTGCAGGAACCATGCGCCACTTCCGCCGCCATGCCGATGGACTCGCCCAGCGTGGGGTGCGGGTGGATGGTCTTGCCGATGTCCACCGTGTCGGCGCCCATTTCGATGGCCAGGGCGATTTCACCGATCATGTCGCCAGCGTGCGTGCCGACCATGCCGCCGCCCAGGATGCGGCCATGGCCGTGGGCCTCAGGGGAATCGTCAAACAGCAGCTTGGTAAAGCCTTCATCGCGGCCGTTGGCGATGGCGCGGCCGGAGGCAGCCCAAGGGAACAGGCCCTTCTTGACCTTGATGCCTTGTGCCTTGGCCTGGTCTTCGGTCAGACCCACCCATGCCACTTCGGGGTCGGTGTAGGCGACCGAAGGAATCACGCGGGCGTTGAAGGCAGCGGAAGCCAGTTCCTTGTTGCCTTGCAGCTCGCCAGCGATGACTTCAGCGGCCACATGCGCTTCGTGCACGGCCTTGTGCGCCAACATGGGCTGGCCCACGATGTCGCCAATCGCGAAGATGTTGGGCACGTTGGTGCGCATCTGGATATCGACGTCGATGAAGCCGCGGTCGGTCACGGCCACGCCAGCCTTGTCGGCGCTGATCTTCTTGCCATTGGGCGTGCGGCCCACGGCTTGCAGAACCAGGTCGTAGGTCTGGGGTTCAGGCACGGTGACGCCGTCCTTGGCAGGAGCGAACGTGACCTTGATGCCTTCGGGCGTGGCTTCGGCACCCACGGTCTTGGTGTTGACCATGATGTTGTCGAAGCGTGGCGCGTTCATCTTTTGCCAGACCTTGACCAGGTCGCGGTCAGCGCCTTGCATCAGGCCGTCCATCATCTCCACCACGTCCAGGCGTGCACCCAGCGTGGAGTAGACGGTGCCCATTTCCAGGCCGATGATGCCGCCGCCCAGAATCAGCATGCGCTTGGGCACTTCCTTCAGGTCCAGAGCGCCGGTGGAATCGACCACGCGGGGATCCTTGGGCATGAAGGGCAGGTGCACGGCTTGCGAGCCCGCAGCGATGATGGCGTTCTTGAACTGAACGATCTTCTTGCTGCCGGTCTTTTCCTGGCCGGAACCGGTGGTTTCTTCGACTTCGATGTGGTTGGCAGACACGAAGTTGCCGTAGCCACGCACGACGGTGACCTTGCGCATCTTGGCCATCTGGCCCAGACCGCCGGTCAGCTTGCCGATGACCTTTTCCTTGTGGCCGCGCAGCTGGTCGATGTTGACTTCGGGAGCGGCAAACTTCACGCCGGCCACTTCCAGGTGCTTGACCTCGTCCATCACGGCAGCCACGTGCAGCAGCGCCTTGGATGGGATGCAACCCACGTTCAGGCAAACGCCGCCCAGGGTGGCGTAGCGCTCGACCAGCACGACCTTGAGGCCCAGGTCGGCGGCGCGGAAGGCTGCGGAGTAGCCGCCAGGGCCACCGCCCAGAACGACCACGTCGCAGTCCATGTCCACAGTGCCGGCAAAGTTGCTGGCGACGGGAGCTGGAGCGGCAGCCACGGGGGCCGCCACAGGTGCTGGAGCGGCTGCGGCGGGTGCAGGGGCGGCGGCCTGTGCAGGTGCGGCAGCACCGGCTGCCACTTCCAGCGACAGCACGACGGAGCCTTCGGCAACCTTGTCACCGACCTTGACCTTGATTTCCTTCACGACGCCGGCGTGGCTGGAAGGGATTTCCATGGAAGCCTTGTCGCTCTCCACGGTAATAAGGGACTGGTCCACGGACACGGTGTCGCCAGCGTTGACCAGCAGTTCGATCACGCCCACTTCGGCGAAGTCGCCAATGTTAGGCACCTTGATATCGATGAGGCTCATATGCGCTCCTATCTTGGTTTTTGTCTCTGTGCCACCTGAAGAATCAGGCAGCAAAAACGGTTTTTCTCGGTTTGAAGCCGGACGGTGACGCCTTAGCTCCAATCAAAGGTCTGCAGCACGGTGCGGCTTTGTGGCTCGTAGAACATCAGAATTTCGCAGTCGCTACCGGTGAACTCGTTGGCATAGGTGCTGGTGATGAACTCGAACGCAGCGCCCGTTTCCGGGTGGATGGGGTGAATGCCGTCATCCGTACCAATGTCGCTGAGCAGTGGGTTGGTCAGATTGCTCCAATTACCACCCCATGCAGGCCCGCCCAGCACACCGAGCAGATAGCGACCTGAAGTGGAGTCATAGCAATCCGTGCCTGGCTCATACAAGGGCAGCTTGGCAACTTCAGCAGCGTCATCCCAGGGCTTGGCAGCATTCCAGCCATGGGCCAGAAAGTCCCGCCTGGCCTGCCCATATGCCGCGTGCTGGGTTGCGTAATGCAACTCCATCACATCGCGCCATGAGTACTTGGCCCCGTGGTGCAGTTCAAACGGCGGCTCCACGCCCAGTTTGACCAGTTCACGATGCTGGGTGCGCACCTCGCGCCAGTCGAGCGATTTTTCCGCCCAGTCGGCCCGATCCTGCTCCAGCATGAAGTAGCGCCAGTCACCCAGCAACTCGTACCTGCCTTGTTCGTTGAGCTTGAAAGCCAGCCAGTCAGGCTTGAGCAGCGCATTGCCAAACTCCTCGCCTCCCCACTCCCCGACTTGCCCTTCGTAGGGCTCGCAAGGGGCGACGAGATGAATCGGCCCGCTCCAGGCATCGTCGAGCAAGGCCAGATCGATGGTGACCAGCGGCAGAAAATGCCGCGCGTACTTCTCGACCGGCTCGGCGAAGACGTCAGACGCATCCGGAAAGGGCCGGATACCGGGGATGACGCCACGCAGATGCTCGATGGGATGCTGTCTCAGGTTCTTCATCTCACTCATGGACTGGCAAGGTGAAGCGCAAGGCATCTAAAAAGATAGCTACTTGCGCAGTTCAGATAAGCGCTACAGGCCGATTTCGCTAAAAATCGGCCTGCTTGTCAGCTGCTTAGAGCAGGATACGGCGGTAGTCGGCCAGCACAGCGCCCAGGTAGGCGTTGAAGCGTGCAGCGGCTGCACCGTCGATGACACGGTGGTCGTACGACAGCGACAGAGGCAGCATCAGGCGAGGCACGAACTGCTTGCCGTCCCACACAGGCTTCATGGCGCCCTTGGACAGACCCAGGATGGCGACTTCAGGCGCATTGATGATGGGCGTGAAGTTGGTGCCGCCGATGCCGCCCAGAGACGAGATCGAGAAGCAGCCGCCTTGCATGTCCGCAGCGCCCAGCTTGCCGTCACGGGCCTTCTTGGCCAGCTCGCCCATTTCCTGGCTGATCTGCAGAATGCCCTTCTTGTCGGCATCCTTGAGCACGGGAACGACCAGGCCGTTCGGTGTGTCCGCAGCAAAGCCGATGTTGAAGTACTGCTTGTAGACCAGAGTGTCGCCATCCAGAGAGGCGTTGAACTCGGGGAACTTCTTGAGCGCAGCCACCACGGCCTTGATCACGAAAGCCAGCATAGTCACCTTGACGTCGCTCTTGGCCTTGGCGCTTTCGGCATTGGTCTGCACGCGGAAGGCTTCCAGCTCGGTGATGTCGGCCTCGTCATTGTTGGTGACGTGGGGGATGACCACCCAGTTGCGATGCAGGTTGGCGCCCGAGATCTTCTTGATGCGCGACAGTTCCTTGCGCTCGACAGCGCCGAACTTGGCGAAGTCGACCTTGGGCCAGGCCAGCACTTCCAGACCGCCGACGTTGCCGCCGGAAGACTTGGGAGCCACAGCCTGCTGCGCCAGGGTCTGTACGGCACCAGCCATCACCGACTTGGTGAAGGACTGGATGTCTTCGGCCGTAATGCGGCCCTTGTTGCCCGAGCCCTTGACTTCTGCCAGAGGCACGCCCAGTTCGCGAGCGAACTTGCGCACCGAAGGCGAGGCATGGGGCAACTGACCCGAAGGCGCCACGGTGGGGTTGTGGGCTGCAGGCGCTGCCACAGGTGTGGAAGCAGGAGTTGCAGCCACGGGAGCAGCGGCCACAGGAGCAGCTGCAGCAGCCACAGGGGCGGCAACAGCGGCTGCCACGGGAGAGGCGGCCTGCACGGGAGCAGCTGCTGCGCCCTGCACCGTCATCTGGCCGACCACGTCGCCCACGTTGACGGTGTCACCCAGCTTGATGGTCAGCGCCGTGATTGTGCCTGCCGAGGGTGAAGGGATTTCCATCGAGGCCTTGTCGGACTCCACGGTGAACAGCGATTGCTCGACGGCCACGGTATCGCCCACCTTGACCAGCATCTCGATCACGGCCACGTTCTTGAAGTCGCCGATATCGGGGATCTTGATGTCCACGGTAGAAGACGCTGCGGGAGCGGCCGCCACAGGAGCTGCAGCCACGGGAGCAGGAGCTGCAGCCACGGGAGCAGGAGCAGCGGCCACGGGGGCAGCCACAGGTGCGGGTGCTGCGGCGGCAGGTGCGGGAGCCGCGTCGGCGGTTTCCAGCATCACGACCACGGAGCCTTCCTTGACCTTGTCGCCCAGGGCAACCTTGATTTCCTTGACCACGCCAGCCTGGCTGGAGGGGATTTCCATGGAAGCCTTGTCGGACTCCACGGTAATCAGGGATTGCTCGACCTTGATGGTGTCACCCACCTTGACCAGCACTTCGATCACGCCGACTTCGGAGAAGTCGCCAATATCGGGGACCTTGATTTCTGTCAATGCCATGTTATCTGTCTCCCCTTCTTAGGCGTGCAGCGGGTTGATCTTGTCGACGTTGATGCCGTACTTCTTGATCGCTTCGGCCACGGTCGTGGCGTTGATCTTGCCTTCATCGGCCAGACCACGCAGTGCAGCCACCACGATGTAATGACGGTTGACTTCGAAGTGTTCACGCAGCTTGGCGCGGAAGTCCGAACGACCGAAGCCGTCTGTACCCAGCACCTTGTAGGTACGGCCCTTGGGCATGTAGGGACGGATCTGCTCGGCGTAGGCCTTCATGTAGTCGGTCGAGGCGACCACGGGGCCGGGATGGGCAGCCAACTGCTGGGACACGAAGGGAACCTTGGCGGCTTCCAGCGGATGCAGCATGTTGAAGCGGTCCACTTCCTGACCTTCGCGGGTCAGTTCGTTGAACGACGGGCAGCTCCAGACGTCGGCGGCAACACCCCAGTCCTTTTCCAGCAGTTCCTGGGCGAAGAAGGACTCGCGCAGGATGGTGCCGGAGCCCAGCAGTTGAACGCGCAGGCCGCTCTCGGGCACCTTCTGGCCAGGCTTGACCATGTACATGCCCTTGAGGATCTGCTCTTCCGTGCCGGCTTCCAGGCCAGGCATGGGGTAGTTTTCGTTCAGCAGCGTGATGTAGTAGAAGATGTTTTCCTGGTTCTGCACCATGCGACGCAGACCGTCCTGCATGATCACGGCCACTTCGTGAGCGAAGGTGGGGTCGTAGGACACGCAGTTGGGGATGGTATTGGCCAGGATATGGCTGTGACCATCTTCGTGCTGCAGGCCTTCGCCGTTCAGCGTGGTACGGCCCGAAGTGCCGCCCAGCAGGAAGCCGCGCGCTTGCAGGTCGCCAGCCGCCCAGGCCAGGTCGCCGATGCGCTGGAAGCCGAACATCGAGTAGTACACATAGAACGGGATCATGACCCGGTTGCTATGGCTGTAGCTGGTGGCTGCAGCGATCCAGCTGGACATGCCGCCGGCTTCGTTGATGCCTTCCTGCAGGATCTGGCCGGCCTTGTCCTCGCGGTAGTACATCACCTGGTCCTTGTCGACCGGGGTGTATTGCTGACCGTGGGGGTTGTAGATGCCGACCTGACGGAACAGGCCTTCCATACCGAAGGTACGGGCCTCGTCCACCAGGATGGGCACCACGCGGGGGCCGATGTTCTTGTCGCGCAGCAGCTGCGTCAGGAAACGCACATAAGCCTGGGTCGTGGAGATCTCACGGCCTTCGGGTGTGGGCTCCAGGATGGCCTTGAAGGTATCCAGCGCAGGAGCGGTGAACTGCTCGTCAGCTTGCTGGCGACGGTGCGGCAGATAGCCGCCCAGAGCCTTGCGGCGCTCGTGCAGATACTTCATTTCCGGCGTATCGTCGGCCGGCTTGTAGAAGGGAATGTCCGCGATCTGGCTGTCGGGGATCGGGATGTTGAAGCGGTCGCGGAAGGCCTTGATGTCCTCGTCGCTCAGCTTCTTGGTCTGGTGAACGTTGTTCTTGCCTTCACCGATCTTGCCCATGCCGAAGCCCTTGACGGTCTTGACCAGCAGCACGGTAGGCTGACCCTTGTGGCCGTTGGCAGCGGCGAATGCTGCGTAGACCTTCTGCGAATCGTGGCCACCGCGGCGCAGATTCCAGATTTCATCGTCGGACATGTGCTCGACCATCTTCAGGGCGCGAGGATCGCGACCGAAGAAATGCTGGCGAACGTAGGCACCATCGTTGGCCTTGAAAGCCTGATAGTCGCCGTCGTTGCACTCCATCATGATCTTCTTGAGCACGCCGTCCTTGTCCTTGGCCAGCAGCTCGTCCCAGCCCTTGCCCCACAGCAGCTTGATGACGTTCCAGCCGGCACCGCGGAATTCGCCTTCCAGCTCCTGGATGATCTTGCCGTTGCCGCGCACAGGACCGTCCAGGCGCTGCAGATTGCAGTTGATCACGAAGACCAGGTTGTCCAGGTTCTCGCGCGAAGCCAGACCGATGGCGCCCAGGGATTCCACTTCGTCCATTTCACCGTCGCCGCAGAACACCCAGACCTTGCGGTTTTCGGTGTTGGCAATGCCGCGTGCGTGCAGATACTTCAGGAAACGTGCCTGGTAGATAGCCATCAGCGGGCCCAGGCCCATGGACACCGTGGGGAACTGCCAGAAGTCAGGCATCAGCTTGGGGTGGGGGTAGCTCGACAGACCCTTGCCGTCCACTTCCTGGCGGAAGTTCAGCAGCTGTTCTTCGGAGATACGGCCTTCCAGGTAGGCGCGGGCATAGATGCCGGGCGAGACGTGACCCTGGATATACAGGCAGTCGCCGCCGTGGTTTTCGTTCTCGGCATGCCAGAAATGGTTGAAGCCGGCCGCAAACATATTGGCCAGCGAAGCGAAGGAGCCGATGTGACCGCCCAGATCACCACCTTCGGGGGGGTGAATACGGTTGGCCTTGACCACCATGGCCATGGCGTTCCAGCGCATGTAGGCACGCAGACGACCTTCGATCTCGAGGTTGCCGGGGCACTTTTCTTCCTGATCGGCCTCGATGGTGTTCACGTAGCCTGTATTGGCCGAGAAAGGCATGTCCACGCTGTTCTGGCGCGCGTGTTCAAGCAGATCCTCGATCAGCTTGTGAGCATAGTCCGCACCTTCGCGGTCGATCACCGCAGAGAGGGCATCCATCCACTCGCGCGATTCTTGTTGGTCCAGGCCGGCAGGAAAGCCAGCGCCTTTGGGATCAGTCTGAGCTGTCATTGTGAGTGTCTCCTTCGAGAGGGGGTAGCTTTATCACGAAGCAGTGAGTGCGGCATCACACGGGTGCGGCAAGCGCCACACCGCATAACGCGTGGCACAGCACCTTCGGGTGCTCCCCGGATTAAACCGATTCACTGTGTCGATCGCTGGCGAGTTTCGCACATTTTTTTCAAATTTCAAATTGTGCTTTGTGATTTCACTATATAAAAAAATGCTGCAAATGCACATACAGTGAAGCCTCTATAGATTGTCTTTTACGCGACAGAAATAGTCGCAGATTCCACTAGGTCTCTCCCCTACACTGGAGGCATGCAAACAAGCAATCACGAACGAGAAAAAGAGGACGCAAAAAGCGCGCAATCCGTTGCATCCCCTGTGCGCTGGTGGCGTAGCTGGTGGCGCAGCCTGTCGCCGACCCGGCAGGATCGCTATGCCGCGCTCGCGCCGCTGGCGTCGGTGCTGATGTTCATGGCTGCAATCATTGCGTCGTTCTGGTATTTGCGCACGGAAGAAGTGGATCGCGAGCAGGAGGCACTGCGCCGCGACGTGGAATACGCCCAACAACGCGTGCGCCTGCGCCTGCTGGAGCGCCAGGAGCAACTGATGCGCATGGCCCGTGACATCGGCAACCGCGAGATGCGCAAAGCCGACTTCGACGGTCGCACCGAAGCGTTGATCAGCCAATACCCCGAGCTGCAATCGATTACCTGGATCAATGACAAGCGTCAGGTTGTGTACAGCCAGTCAGCTCCGACGGTGGCCACGGATCAGTTGCGTGCCGTGGGCGAAAGCCTGCATCAGGGCGAGACCCTGCAAGCCTATGAGCAGGCCCGCGAGATGCTGCAGCCCATCTATGTGCAGGAGAAAGCCCAGCCCAATGAGTTGCCGCCACTGCTGCAACTGCATGTGCCAATCAGCGCCAACAGCCGCTACCAGGGCGAGCTGCTGGCCGAGTTTTCGGTGGACAGTCTGCTGCGCTATGGCACGCCCACGGAAGTGATGGCCCGTTACGCCATCACCATGCGCGATGCCGACAACCATGTGCTGGCCGGCACTCCGCTGGCACCGCGCAAGACGCCTACCGAGCTGCTGCACTGGCGTGCCATTGCGAATGAATACGAAGTGCCCGTCTCCCCGGTGGGCACGGCGCTGATGATGCGCGCCCAGGCCTATCAGACCTCGCTGGGCGTAGTCGGTAGCGGCCTGTTCTGGCTGGTGGGCACCTTGTCGGCCATGACGGCCTGGCTGCTGCTGGCCACCTGGCGCCACACACGCCGCCGTCAGCGTGCCCAGGAGGCCCTGGTGGCCGAGACCAACTTCCGCCGTGCCATGGAGAATTCCGTGCTGACGGGCATGCGAGCACTGGATCTGCACGGCCGCATCACCTATGTGAACGCAGCCTTCTGCCAGATGACGGGCTGGAGCGAGAAGGATCTGGTCGGCCAGGTTCCACCCTATTCCTACTGGCCCGATAACGACTACGACAATCTGCATTCACAGCTGCGCGAAGAGCTGTCGGGCAAGACCATCGTTGGCGGCTTTCAGGTACGTGTGAAGCGCAAGAACGGCAGCCTGTTCGACGCGCGCCTGTATGTATCGCCGCTGATTGATGCCCACGGCCAGCACACGGGGTGGATGTCGTCCATGACGGACATTACCGAGCCCAACCGGATTCGCGAACAGCTGTCTGCCTCATACGAGCGCTTCACCATTGTGCTGGAGGCGCTGGATGCCTCTGTTTCCGTGGCCCCTCTTGGAAGTGCCGAACTGCTGTTTGCCAACAAGCTGTACCGTCAGTGGTTTGGCTCGCACACCGAAGGACATCTGCAACTGGTCGCCCAGGCCGGCAAGCTGCCGGTTCGCCACCAGCCCGAAGCCGAGAACGAAGACGGCCTCATGGGCTTGCCTACGGACACGCTGACTGCCGCACGCAGCGAGAACGCCGAGATCTTCGTGCCCAGCCTGGGCAAATGGCTGGAAGTCCGCTCGCGCTATCTGAGTTGGGTGGACGGCCGCCTGGCCCAGATGGTGATTGCCACCGACATCACCCAGCGCCGCCTGGCCGAGGAACAGGCTGCGGCCCAGGCTGAAAAGGCCCAGACCGCCAGCCGCCTCATCACCATGGGAGAGATGGCATCCAGCGTGGCGCACGAACTCAACCAGCCCCTGACAGCCATCAGCAATTACAGCTCCGGCATGCTGACACGCCTGGAAAACGGCACGCTCACACCCGAACAGATGAAGTTCGCACTGGAAAAGACGGCACATCAGGCACAGCGTGCCGGGCAGATCATTCAGCGCATCCGCTCCTTCGTGAAAAAGAGCGAGCCCAATCGCATGCTGGCCCAGGTAGGCGAGATGGTGAACGAGGCGCTGGAGCTGGCCGGTATCGAGTTGCGCCGCCGCAATGTGCAGCTGACCTCGCATATTGCCGAACGCATGCCGCCGGTAATGGCCGATGCCATCCTCATTGAGCAGGTTCTCATCAATTTGATGAAAAACAGTGCTGAGTCCATTGATATGTCCGACCGCCCGCTGGGCCAACGCAATGTGGAACTGCGCGTGCGCCCCCAGGTCTTTGAAAGCCTGCCGGGTGTGGAGTTCACCGTGGAAGACACGGGCAAGGGCCTGCCGCCGGAAGTGTTGGAACACTTGTTCGAAGCCTTCTTCTCCACCAAGAGCGAAGGCATGGGCATAGGCCTGAACCTTTGCCGCTCGATTGTCGAATCACATCAGGGTCGAATGCATGCCGAGAACCTCTACAATGGAAGCGAAGTCACTGGTTGCCGGTTCTCATTCTGGCTACCGTTGGCAACGGGTGTGGAGACGACAACACTCACCACGACAAGCGAACCCATAAAGAGGACGATTGCATGAGTTTGATTCCCAAAAAAGGCACTGTTTACGTAGTTGACGACGACGAAGCAGTCCGTGATTCGCTGCAATGGCTGCTGGAAGGCAAGGACTACCGCGTGCGTTGCTTTGACTCCGCCGAGACCTTTTTGTCGCGCTACGACCCACGCGAAGTGGCCTGCCTGATCGTCGACATCCGCATGGGCGGCATGACCGGCCTGGAGCTGCAGGACCGACTGATCGAGCGCAAGTCTCCTCTGCCCATCGTCTTCATCACCGGTCACGGCGATGTGCCCATGGCGGTGAACACCATGAAGAAAGGCGCGCTGGACTTCATCCAGAAGCCTTTCAACGAAGAAGAGCTGCTGGGTCTGGTCGAGCGCATGCTGGATCACGCCCGCGAAGCCTTTACCGGCCACCAGCAGGCCGCCAGCCGCGATGCTCTGCTGGCCAAGCTCACGGGCCGCGAAGCCCAGGTGCTCGAGCGCATCGTCGCCGGCCGCCTGAACAAGCAGATCGCCGACGATCTGGGCATCTCCATCAAGACCGTGGAAGCCCACCGCGCCAACATCATGGAAAAGCTCAACGCCAACACCGTGGCCGATCTGCTCAAGATCGCACTGGGCCAGGGCCAGACCAGCGCTGCGGCCAAAGCGGCGGCTGCCGTCAATTAAGTGCTCCCCGCGAAATCGGAAGCCACTCCAATCGCGAGATAATCCAGGGAGCACTGGCCAGGCCTCGCGCTTTAGCCAACTCCTATTCTGATAGCTGCTAGTGCTTGTTCATCAAGGGCTAGCAGCATTTTTTATTGGTACTCCAGCAATGACAGCCCAACTCATCGACGGCAAAGCCCTCTCCGAACAACTGCGCAAGGAAGTCGCCACACGCGCGGCAGCGCTCAAGGCCAAGGGCGTAACGCCCGGTCTGGCCGTAGTTCTGGTGGGCGACAACCAGGCTTCCCAGGTCTACGTGCGCAACAAGGTCAAGGCCTGCGAAGACGTGGGCTTCCACTCGGTGCTGGAAAAGTACGATGCCTCCATGACCGAAGCCGAACTGCTGGCACGTGTCGAAGCGCTGAACAACGACCCCAGCATTCACGGCATTCTGGTGCAACTGCCCCTGCCCAAGCACATTGACGACCACAAGGTCATCGAAACCATTTCCCCCGCCAAGGATGTGGACGGCTTCCACGTGGCCAGCGCCGGCGCACTGATGGTCGGCGAAGTCGGCTTCAAGGCCTGCACGCCCTATGGCTGCATGAAGATGCTGGAATCCATCGGCATGAAGGATCTGCGCGGCAAGCACGCCGTGGTCATCGGCCGCTCCAACATCGTGGGCAAGCCCATGGCCATGATGCTGCTGGCCGCCAATGCCACGGTCACCGTCACCCACAGCGGCACCGCCGATCTGGCTGCCATGACTCGCCAGGCCGACATCATCGTCGCGGCCGTGGGCAAGGTGGATGTGCTGACCGCCGACATGGTCAAGCCCGGTGCAGTGGTCATCGACGTGGGCATGAACCGCAATGCCGAAGGCAAGCTCTGCGGCGACGTCGACTTCAACGGCGTCAAGGAAGTTGCTGGCTACATCACCCCTGTGCCCGGTGGTGTCGGCCCCATGACGATTACCATGCTGCTGGTCAACACCATGGAATCGGCAGAGCGCGCCGCTGCCTGACGCCCTCCGAGCCGCCCCGCGACTTCTCCCTCTCTGGCTCTGATTGCACGAGGGGGACGACAGCTTTGCTGCGCGGTGGCGCTTGCACGCGGTCCTGGCGCGAGCACGCTTCTGACCACAGGCTGACGCTATGAACGCGATAGCAATAAATACCCTGAGAGCGCTTGATTTTCCCGACCTTGCCGGCACTTAATACAGCATGAGCAATCCACTTCTCGAATCCTCCTCCCTGCCCTTGTTTGACCGCATTCAGCCTGCGGATGTGGCACCCGCCATCGACACTTTGCTGGCCCGTGCCAGTGAGGCGCTGGAGACCGTGGTTGCACCGGACTTCCCCGCACAGTGGGAGGCCATCTCTGCCGTGCTGGACGTGGCGACTGAAAAGCTGGGCACCGCCTGGTCGGCCATCAATCACCTCAACAGCGTTGCCGACACCCCGGAGTTGCGCGCGGCCTATAACGAAGCACTGCCCAAGGTCACCGAGTTCTGGACCAATCTGGGCGCCGATGAACGCCTGTACGCCAAGTACAAGGCCATTGACCCGGCCAGCCTCAACAAGGAACAGCGCGCCGCCTGGGACCATGCCATGCGCGGCTTCGTGCTCTCGGGCGCCGAACTGCAGGGCGCTGCCAAGGAACGCTTTGCGCAGATTCAGGCTCGCTCGGCCGAGCTGGCCCAGAAATTCAGCGAGAACGCGCTGGACGCCACCGATGCCTTTGCCTACTACGCCAGGATTGACGAGCTGGACGGCGTTCCGGCCGATGTGATCGCCGCGGCCAAAGCCGCCGCCGAAGCCGATGGCAAAGAAGGCTACAAGCTGACGCTTAAGATGCCCAGCTATCTGCCAGTGATGCAGTTTGCCAAGAGCAGCGCACTGCGCGAGAAGATTTATCAGGCTTATGTGACCCGAGCTTCCGATCAGGCCGATGGCGATGGCAAACGCTTTGACAACACCGCCGTGATGAAGGAAATCCTCGCCCTGCGCCTGGAAGAATCCCAGTTGCTGGGCTACAGCAACTTCGGCGAAGTCTCGATCGTGCCCAAGATGGCCGATTCGCCCAAGCAGGTCATTGACTTTCTGCGCGATCTGGCACAACGAGCCCGTCCCTATGCAGAAAAGGATGCTGCCGATCTGCGTGCCTTTGCCAAGACTGAGCTCGGCATTGCCGACCCCCAGCCCTGGGACTGGGCCTTCATCGGCGAAAAGCTCAAGGAAGCCCGCTATTCCTTCAGCGAGCAGGAGCTCAAGCAGTATTTTCCTGCACCCAAGGTGCTGGCAGGCCTGTTCAAGATTGTCGAAACCCTGTTCGAAGTCTCCATCCGCCGCGACGAAGCTCCGGTCTGGAACCCCTGCGTGGAGTTCTACCGTATCGAGCGCTCAACCGAGCAAGGCACTCAGCTGGTCGGCCAGTTCTACCTGGACCCGCAGGCGCGCAAGGGCAAGCGTGGTGGCGCCTGGATGGACGATGTGCGCACACGCTGGCTGCGCCCCGACTCCCATCAGCTGCAAACGCCTGTGGCCCACCTGGTCTGCAACTTCGCGTCCGGCGTGGACGGCAAACCCGCGCTGCTCACGCACGATGATGTGATCACCCTGTTCCACGAAACCGGTCACGGTTTGCACCACATGCTCACGCAGGTCAATGAACGCGATGTCTCGGGTATTGCCGGCGTGGAATGGGATGCAGTCGAGCTGCCCAGCCAGTTCATGGAAAATTTCTGCTGGGAGTGGGATGTGCTCAAGCACATTACTGCCCATGTGGACACGGGCGAGGCCTTGCCCCGCGCGCTGTACGACAAGATGATTGCCGCCAAGAACTTCCAGTCCGGCATGCAGACCCTGCGCCAGATCGAGTTTGCGCTGTTCGACATGCTCCTGCACACCGAGCACAATCCCGCAGACGACTTCATGGCGCTGCTGAACCAGGTGCGCGCCGAGGTGTCCGTGCTGCAATCGCCAGCCTACAACCGCATGGCCCACACCTTCAGCCATATCTTTGCCGGTGGCTATGCCGCCGGTTACTACAGCTACAAATGGGCCGAGGTGCTGAGCGCGGACGCCTATGCGGCTTTTGAAGAAACCATGCTGGCCGATGGCTCGCCCAACCCCGAGACCGGCCGCAAGTACCGCGAGTCGATTCTGGAAGCCGGCGGCAGCCGCCCTGCCATGGAGTCCTTCAAGGCCTTCCGTGGCCGCGAGCCACAGATTGACGCACTGCTTCGCCACCAAGGTATGAGCCAGACCGCCTGAGTCTTCTGCCATCTCCCCAAAAGCGCCCTTCCCGGGCGCTTTTTCATGTCTGCCATCGCCCCAATAAGAGAGACCCAAGACTGACGCTAGCTGACTCACGCACCGAGGTCGGATCAAGACAAGCCGGAGTATGGGAGCAGACAGTCCTCCATGCAAGCTATGCTCTGCCCATCGGCGCTCGCGTCCTCAGACCTCTTCACTGCACTTCATTGACCAAGATTGAGATGCCACGATCTTTCATTGCCCGGCCTTCGGCCGAGAAACCGACCTCCGGCAACGCCCTGCTGCTGACAATGCTTGTAGCCGCCTTTGCCGCATTGGCGAGCGGAGTCAGCCTGGCTCAGAATCTCTACCGCAGCGTGGGCCCTGACGGGCGGGTCACCTATTCCGACCGGGCCATCGGCCCCAACGCCAAGCCCAGTGCCGAAGCCGTGAGCAACGCCGATGGCCCGGCGTCTTCGGCCAACGCGCAACTGCCTTACGACCTGCGCCAGACCGCCAACCGCTATCCCGTCACGATCTATACGGGCAAGGACTGCGAGCCCTGCGACGAGGCCCGGTCTCATCTGCAAAACCGTGGCATCCCGTTCAACGAACGCACCATAGAAACCAGCAGCGATGTTGCAGCACTCAGAAAGCTCAGCGGGCAGGACAGCCTGCCCTTTGCCACCATCGGCAACCAGCACCTCAAGGGTTTTGGCGCCGACAGCTGGGACCAGTACCTGAGCGCGGCCGGCTACCCCAAGCAGCCCCAGTTGCCGAAGAACTACAAAGCCCCCGCAGCCAAGGCTTTGACCATGCCGGCACCAGTTGCTGCCGAAGCAGCCAAGCCCGCCGAGCGTCCTGCACGCATCACGGCGCCAGCAGCCCCGCCCCCTGGCGCGCCCACGCCCGAAAACCCCGCAGGCCTGCGCTTCTAGGAGCCAGAAATTTTCAATGAAATCAGTCTCTAACACTTACCAATAAAGCGTTAGCAGCTATCAATTTTATAAAAAAGCCACCTGCGCAAGCAGGTGGCTTTCCGGCCTCAGATTGCTGCTTAGTATTCCAGCGTCTGCACGCCTTGTGCGGTTCCCAGCAGGCACACCGCAGCCTTCTGGTGAGCAAACACGCCCACGGTCACGACGCCGGGCCACTGATTGACTTCGGACTCGAAGGCCAGCGGCTCTGCGATCTTCAGACCGCGGACATCCAGAATATGCTGGCCGTTGTCGGTCACCAGCGGCGCACCATCCTTCATGCGAATCTGCGCCGTCACGTCGGCGCCCATGGCTTCAAAGCGACGCGCGATCTGGGCCGCCGCCATGGGAATGACTTCCACGGGCAGCGGAAAATTACCCAGCACCGGCACGCGCTTGGACTCATCGGCAATGCAGACAAAACGCTGAGCCAGCGCCGCCACGATCTTTTCGCGCGTCAGCGCCGCACCACCGCCCTTGACCATATAGCCCTTGCCGTCGATCTCGTCGGCACCGTCGATATAGACGGCCAGGCTGGCGACTTCATTGGCATCGAACACCTTGATGCCCAGCGCCTTCAGGCGCTCGGTACTGGCAACCGAGCTGGAGACGGCGCCAGGAATCCGATCCTTGATGGTGGCCAGTGCATCAATGAATTTGTTGACCGTGGAGCCTGTGCCCACGCCCACAATTTCACCGGCGACCACATATTTCAGGGCAGCTTGTCCGACCAAAGTTTTCAGTTCATCTTGAGAAAGAGGTGCAGCAGATGTCGTCATGAGGGAAAATCCAGGTAATCCTGCGATTATCCCCATGTCTCTTATTCCTTACTCATTGACGCGTCCTATTCTTTTCGGCATGGACCCCGAAGCGGCCCACGACCTCACCATGAATTTCATGGCAAAGGGTCAAAATACCTTGCTCCAAAAGGCCTGGGCGCGCCCTCTGATCAACGACCCCATCGAGCTGGCGGGCCTCAAGTTCCCGAACCGAGTGGGCATGGCCGCAGGCCTGGACAAGAATGCGCGCTGCATCGATGCGCTGGCCGCCATGGGTTTCGGCTTTGTGGAAGTGGGCACCGTCACGCCCCGCCCCCAGCCCGGCAATCCCAAGCCCCGCATGTTCCGCATTCCTGAAAAGAATGCACTGATCAACCGCCTGGGCTTCAACAACGAAGGCCTGGATGCATTTCTGGCCAATGTGCGTCGCTCGCAAGTGCGCGCCAATGGCGGCGCCATGCTGCTGGGCCTGAACATCGGCAAGAACGCCACAACCCCCATCGAAGAGGCCACCAGCGACTACATCAAGGCCCTGGACGGCGTGTACCCTCATGCCGACTATGTGACAGTCAACATCAGCTCACCCAACACCAAGAATCTGCGTGCCTTGCAAAGCGACGAGGCACTGGATGCTCTGCTGGGAGCTGTCGCCAATCGCCGCGAACAGCTCTCCAGCCAGCATGGCAAGCGCACGCCGGTGTTCGTGAAGATCGCTCCCGACCTCGATGAAGAGCAGGTCGGCGTGATTGCGGCGACGCTGGAGCGCCACGGCATGGATGGCGTGATTGCCACCAACACCACCATCAGCCGCGATGCCGTCAAGGGTCTGCAACATGCCGAAGAAGCCGGCGGACTGTCCGGTGCGCCCGTGCTCGAAGCCAGCAACCAGATCATTCGCCAGCTGCGCTCAGCCCTTGGCAGCCGCTTTCCCATCATTGGCGTGGGCGGCATCCTGAGCGGCGCCGACGCCGTGAGCAAGATCCGCGCAGGTGCTGATGTAGTGCAGATCTACAGCGGCCTGATCTATCGCGGTCCCGATCTTGTGACCGAAGCCGCCCAGGCCATCGCCCATATGCACTGAACTTGACGCGTGGCCTGGCTGCGCACAAAGAAACAGCCCGTCATGCCTGAGCCTGACGGGCTGTTTTTCCAGGACCCTTCAGCCGCGTGCGCGCTGCTGCAGCTTAAGAATCCAGGGCAGTGCTGCGCTGCCCCAGCGAATCAGCTTGCGCGGCCCGAGAACCATGAGCAAGCCCCCCGCTGCCGCCGTTGCCAGCGGATGCAGGCGCACAAAAGACAGCAGGCGCTCGGGCAGGGGAGCATCGGCGTCCACATGTGCAGGCTGCGTGCTGCGCAAGGCCTGCGCCTGCGCCTTGGCAGCGGCTCGAGCCTTGACGCGCGCGCGTTGCTTGGCAATGCGCGACAGCACCAGCTTTTGCTCGGCTGTCGCTTCATCCCAGAGCCGAGCATCCATGCCTGCGGGCTTGACGGGCTCCAACTCTGTGGATCGCAAATCGGGAGAGATGCTGTTCATGCTAAATCCTCTCCTTCAGAGCCTGCCAATCCGATTTGAGCTCGCGCCGCGTGAGCCTGAAAGGACTGGAGAGTTGATTGACAGCTGCCAGCAGTCGCCACAGCCCCAGGCCCCAGACCAGAACCCAGCCACCGACCAGCAGCCACGCCACCAGCTGACGATGCTCGCTATCCCAGAACTGCACGAGCACAGCCATGGACAGGACAATGAGCACGACCACGGTGAGTGCGCCGAGCACAATGGCCAGCACCGCCAGCGTTTGCATGCTGCGCTTGTGCTGTTGCCACTCAAGCTGCGCAAGATCAACGCGATCTTCGGCCGCGATCGCTGCCTCGTTGAGATTGGCACGCCAGCGCTCCAGCAGGGAATCAAGACCTAGTAGTGAAATCAAATTCACAGGCACTTGTCCTTTTGCAGCTCAGCAATGCTTAGCGACGGCCCAGCATGAAACCCAGCAGTGCACCCACTGCCAGCGCGGCACCGGCGACGCGCCAGGGTTCGTCGTGGGCATAACGATCCGCCACATCGGCAGCTTCGCGCGCCTGGCGAGCGGCGTCCTGAGCCGCACGCACAGCAGACTCGCGCACGTTGGCCATGCCGTCGTCGATGCGCTGACGAAGCACGCTGATTTCAGGAAGCTTGTCCAGTTCACGGGCAGACAGCAGACCGCGCAGATCGCTGACCAGTTTTTCCAGATCGTCTTGGGCGGTGGAAACGGCGTCGGAAACAGAGCGTGACATATCGATCCTTTCAATGTGACGAAATTGGAATATCGCATGCACTTGGCAGTGCACCAAGATAGCTGCGAGACAGCAAGCATCAGGGCCGGCCGCTCATAAAACCTGCAGCATGTGAACATCTTACAGAAAACGCACCGCCTACAAGAAACTCGCGGGCCTGCGGCACTGTCGGACAGCAGCGAAACTGCCTCATGTCAAGGAATATAAAGCCGTTCAAGGCTCCAAACCAATCTGTTTGCTGCAGCAGCCTTTACGTTGGCGCAGCAGAGCGACCTCAGCCTGAGCTCAGGCATGCCGTGCATGCATAGCTTGATCTCCAGCATCTGCCGCCAAGCAAAGCGGATTACATACGGCAACACACTGATTGCTTAACAGTTCATTAATAAAGTGGCTGCATGCTCGGCAACAAGTCATCTGCTTGCGGGAGTTCCATTCAAAAAAACTCTTCAGCAAGCGAAGACTTGACTCAAATCAAGTGTCACAAACGGCAACTTTCATATAGTCATTTAGGCATAAAAGATATTAATTTAATACTCTTTTATGTTTAAAGCATCAGGGCTTTCTGGTGCCAGTGCGACGATGAAAGGAAGGGCCATGCCACTTCAGAAACGAGAACTCTCCGACTGCGCAACCAGCAGTTCGGCCTGCACCTGCAGCACTCCATCCATTACCCAGGCACCTCAGCAGGCAGTGACTGCGCCCACCAAGCGCGGTTTTTTGCAGGATTTGATTGCCATGGCCGCCAGCCTCGGTGTTGCGGGCAGCGCCCGCGCAGCGCTGCCCGGCGACCCCAGCTTCCAGCCCCTGCGCCGACCCGGCATGCAAGGCAAGCGCTTCGGCATGCTGGTCGATATGCGCAAATGCATTGGCTGCCAGGCCTGCACAGTGAGCTGCTCGGTCGAAAACCAGCCCCCCATCGGCCAGTTCCGCACCACGGTGCTGCAATACGAAATCGACCAGGCCGGCGACACGGCTGCCGCCATGGTCAGTCTGCCGCGGCTATGCAACCACTGCGACGAACCGCCTTGCGTGCCCGTCTGCCCGGTGCAAGCCACATTTCAACGCACCGACGGGATCGTTCTTGTCGATAACGAGCGCTGCGTGGGCTGCGGCTATTGCGTGCAGGCCTGCCCCTACGACGCGCGCTTCATCAATCACGAAACGCAGACTGCCGACAAATGCACCTTCTGCGAACACCGCCTGGAAGCCGGTCTGCTGCCCGCCTGCGTGGAAAGCTGCGTGGGTGGCGCGCGCGTGATTGGCGATCTGAACGACGCGCACAGCGAAATCAACCAGCGCATCAATGCTCACAAGGACGATATCAAGGTCCTCAAGCCGGGCATGAAGACCAAGCCGCACGTCTTCTACATCGGTCTGCCCGATGAGTTTGTGAACGGTGTCGATGGTCAGGCCACGGTTCGCCTTGTTGCCGAACATCTGTGAAAGGAGTGCCATCATGCAAATCATTGAACTCTTGACCCCGGCCTACGAAGCGGCATGGTTGCCATGGGCCGTGCAGTACTTCTTTCTGGTCGGCATGGCCACGGGGGCCGCACTGCTGACTTCGGCCTGTGCGTTCGGGCCGGCCCAAGGCTTGCTCCAGCGCCTGCTGCCCACAGCGGTGCTGGTGCTGGCCATGAGTGCGATTGCCGCGCCGGTGGCCCTGCTGGCCGACCTGCACCAGCCTGCACGCTTCTGGCATTTCTATGCCCACCTCACGCCCTGGTCGTGGATGAGCCTGGGTGCCGTGCTCATGCCCACGTTTGTCGGGCTGTGCGTGTTGATGTGCGCGCTGTGGTGGCTGGGCAAGCAGCGGTTGATGCGCCTGCTGGTGCCTGTACTGGTGCTGTCCACGCTCAGCATCGTGGTCTACACGGGCGCCGAAATAATGGTCATCCGATCGCGCCCGCTGTGGAACACGCTGTGGGTACCGATCAATCTGACACTCAGCGGCTGGCTGGCCACCGTGGGCATGGGCTTTGTGCTCTACCGCTTTCTGCCCCGATCCTTGCAGCCCGATGCGGCAGCCCTGCAAGGGCTGCGCAATCTGGGCCTGTGGCTGGCCACCGGCCTGATTGCCAGCGCCCTGACCTGGGGAATTGCCGGCATCGCGGGCCAGAGTCCTTCATTCGACATGGCTGTGCGCCTGTTCAAAGAGTTCCCTGTATGGCGCGTCTCCATGCTGGGCTCGGCCGTGTTTGGAGCAGCCGTGGTGATGGCCCTGCTGCGCGGCGAGCATCGTCTGGCAGCCAAGGGCTACACCCTGGTGCTGGGCACCGGCCTGGCGGCGTCGGCATGGGCCTTCCGCTGGGCACTGTTCATGGGCGTGCAGGGCGTACCCAAGTTTGGAGCCGGCCTGTATCTGTACAGCATGCCTCTGGGCGGTGAAGGCCTGATGGGCATGCTGGGCATGGCAGGCCTGTGCGTGGCACTGGTTGCGCTGACCACCTGGGCGCTGGAGCTGCTCCCGGCCCGCAAGCCCGCCAGCGCTGCCTAAAAACCAAGCCAAGTACACATCTAACGCAATACCAGCAGGCGCCAGCAGCTCTCAACACTATAGAAACGCTGCAGCGCTTGCCCTTCCCTCACACAAAGGGCAAGACAATGACTGACAAGAAACTCTCCCCTGGACAATCACAAGACGTCGAGGCCGATCGCACCGATGCCAACCGCCGCCGCATGCTGCTGCGCGGCGGCGCCGTCGCAGGCGGTCTGGCAGCTTTTGCCGCAGGCTATGGCGAAACCGTGGCCAAGGGAGCCAAAGGGCTGATCACCGGCAGCTCGGGCAAAGCCACCCAAAGTGCCACGCGCGGCAACTCGCTGACGCCCGAATTCCGTATAGACCCCGTCAGCGGCAAGCTGACGACCCAGCCCGGCCAGGTGGTCAGCCCCTCCTCGTGTCTGGGCTGCTGGACACAGTGCGGCGTGCGTGTGCGCGTCGATACTGCCGACAACCGTATCATCCGTATCGCTGGCAACCCTTATCACCCCCTGGCCACCACCCACCCCGCCCCCATGGAAACACCGGTTCGCGAGGTCTATGCCATGCTGGGCGGTGACAACGGTCTGGAAGGACGTGCCACCAGTTGCGCCCGCGGCTCGGCCATGCTCGAGCACCAAAAAGCACCGCACCGTGTTCTCAAGCCGCTCAAGCGCGTCGGTCCACGCGGCTCCGGCCAGTGGAAGAGCATCACGCTCGAAGAGCTGGTTCAGGAAATCTGCGAAGGCGGCGATCTCTTCGGCGAAGGCCATGTGGACGGCCTGCGCGCCATCCGCGACGTCAACACGCTGATCGATGAAGCCAATCCCGAATACGGCCCCAAGTCCAACCAATTGCTGGTGACGGAGGCCGCCAACGAAGGCCGTACTCCGCTGGTTAACCGCTTTGCCAAACAATCGTTCGGCACCATCAACGTGTCCAACCACGGCTCTTACTGCGGCCAGACCTACCGGGTAGGCACGGGCGCGGCACTGGGCGACATGGCCGGCATGCCCCACGGCAAGCCGGACTGGAAGAGCTCGCGATTTGGCCTGTTCATCGGCACCTCGCCGGCTCAGTCTGGCAACCCGTTCCAGCGCGTGGGCCGCGAGCTGGCCGAAGCCCGCTCGCGCGGCGAGAACACCTATCGATACGTGGTGGTCTCGCCCATGCTGCCCACTTCGTCCAGTCATGCGGCAGGTGACAACAACCGCTGGCTGCCCGTCAAACCCGGCAGCGACCTGGCACTGGCCATGGGCCTGATCCGCTGGATCATCGACAACGAGCGCTACGACAAGCAGTTTCTGACCCAGCCCGGCCCCGCAGCCATGGCTAGCGTTGGCGAAGCCAGCTGGAGCAACGCCACCCACTTGCTGGTCAACGAGCCCAAGCATCCGCGCTACGGCCAGTTCCTGCGCGGCGCAGATATTGGTCTGCCCATGCCAGATCCTATCGACGAAAAAACACCCGCCGAAGATGTATATGTGGTGCAGCTGAACGATGGCAGCCTGGCCGCCCATACCGTGGCCCAGCCTGCCGAGCTGGTTGCCGAGCGCGAATTCACACCCATCAAGGCTGTCGGCGCCACCGAAGAGCCTGCGCCTATGGCCGTCTGCACCGCCTTTGTCAAGCTGCGCGCCGAAGCGCGCAGGAAGACGCTGGAGGAATACGCAGCTATGTGCGGCGTGCCGGTCAAGGAGATCGAGGAGTTGGCGCGCGAATTCACCAGCCATGGCAAACAGGCCGTGGCCAACTCGCACGGCGGCACCATGAATGGCTCGGGCTTTTACACAGCCTATGCCATTGCCATGCTCAACAACCTCATCGGCAACCTCAATGTGCGCGGCGGCTGGGTCATGGATGCCGGCCCGTTCGGCCCCTTTGGCCCGGGACCGAAATACAACTTTGCGCAGTTTGAAGGCGCAGTCAAACCCCGGGGTGTGGCCCTGTCGCGCACGCGCTTCCCTTACGAAAAGACCAGCGAATTCAAGCGCAAAAAGGAGGCGGGCCAGAACCCCTATCCCGCCAAGGCGCCCTGGTACCCCGCGCCTGGCGGCCTTTCCAGCGAGATGCTGGCCGCCGGCATGCTGGGCTACCCCTACCCGGTCAAGGCCTGGATCAACCACATCAGCAACCCCATCTACGCCATGTGCGGCTTCGAGAATGCGCTGGCAGACTCGGTCAAGGACGTGAAAAAGCTACCGCTGTTTGTCTCGGTGGACCCCTTCATCAACGAGACCTCTGCTCTGGCCGACTACATCGTGCCAGACACTGTCACCTATGAGAGCTGGGGCATTGGCGCGCCCTGGGCCGACGTCGTAGCCAAGAGCAGCACAGTGCGCTGGCCCACGGTAGAAGCCGCCACGGCCAAAACGGCAGACGGCCAAGCCATCAGCTTTGAGACCTTCATCTTTGCCGTGGCCAAGCAATTGGGTCTGCCAGGTTTTGGCAAGAATGCGATGAGCACCAAGCAAGGCGAGCTGCTGGACCTGGAAAACGCCGAAGACTTCTACCTGCGCGGCATGTGCAATATCGCCTATCAGGCGGGCAAGCCTGTACCCGAAGCCAGCGATGACGACATAGAAATCACCGGCCTCGAGAAATGGATGCCATCGTTGGAACAGCGTGTCGCCCCCGAAGAAGTACGCCGCGTCGCCATGGTCATGAGCCGTGGCGGCCGCTTCGACAAGGTTGAAGACGCATGGACGGACGACCAGCTCAAGCTGCAGGCCAAGTTCCCGGCCACTTTCTGGCACGAAGGTCTGTCCAGGATGCGCCACTCCATGACCGGCGAGCGCTACAGCGGCTGCCCCACCTGGTACCCCACGCGCCTGGCCGACGGCTCGGACATGCGCCAAGTGTTTTCCGAACAAGACTGGCCGCTGACCATGACCAGCTACAAGTCAAACCTGATGAGCAGCATGTCCATCGCCGCCTCACGCCTGCGCCAGGTGCACCCACACAATCCAGTGAGCATCAACAAGGCCGACGCTGCAAAGCTGGGCATCGCCAATGGCGACCACATCGAACTCAGCACCCCCGGCGGCAAACTCCAAGGCGTGGCCTTGGTACGCGCGGGTATTGCGCCCGGTGCGATCGCCATTGAGCACGGCTACGGTCACAAGCAACTGGGTACCATGGCCCACAAGGTTGACGGCCAGCCCACCCATGCCAACCCACAGCACGGCAATGGCGTGAATCTCAATGCTCTGGGCTTTGCCGATCCGACCCGACCTGCAAAGGACAATGTCTGGATCGACTGGGTATCGGGGGCAGTGGTCAGGCAAGGGTTGCCAGTGAGAGTGAGAAAGGCTTGATAAGGGCCTAAAGCTCTGGCGGGCGATCGGGACAGAAATTCCCGTCGCTCACATCTACGAGGGATGGCCTTGAAACGACTGCCAACAAATCGCGGCGATATCTTGAACCTGCCGAGGATCAACCGCATTGCCGCCCATTGGCTTGCAACAAGAATCGGGGCCGGATTAGGTTCGTCCCGAAATCGGACATGGCAAACCACAGGCACCATTCCTGAGTGTCCGTCTTTCAGCTTCTACGAAAACTCAAAAAAAATGGTAATGAATCCATGAAATACTATTCAATCGAATTGGACAGTACATTATTTACAATTAAAAACCACTGAATATTGGTATTAAAAGTCGAGAAGAACAAGATTGCTTTCTTCTCGGAAAATATTCGTATACAGCAATCTCAATATAGACAATTATATTGTTTTGAAAATTACACTTAAAAACAATAATGGAATCATCTGATTTCGCTTCATTGTTGATAGCAATGCAGTTCTGAATTCCAATAAATTGCACAAATAACGATAGCAGATCAACAGAATCCTATTTCGTGCCCAAACAAGGTATTTCTGTTTTCCTCCGGCTTATTGAAACTGCCATTAACCGAAAGAACGTTTTGGAACAGGCATCTGCGAAGCCAAAGCGCAACTCCGGTTGGCATTGATCATTGTGCAATGACAAATGGTCTTTCGCCTGAATTCATCCCCGTGGTCTGAGAACTCGCTATTCAAAGGAATGATCATGAAAAAGTCTTTGATTGTCATGGCGGTTGCTGCCTTGGCTGGTGTGGCATCTGCTGCAACCAACACAGGGACCAATGCGTCCTCAGGAACTTATTCCTCGGCTGCCAGCTCCGGCACGGGCAGCGCTGTGAGCTTCAATAGTGCGACGGCCAGCGCTCAAGCAAGCGGCTTTGGAACCAGCACCGGCACCACCGGCTCCTGGGGGCCTGTGGCCTCGGGCCAATCGAGTGTCGGAGGAAGCGCCTCCACCACAGGAACCGTCACCAGTCTTGCCGCGACCAGCGGGGGCGGCGTTGCCGGCGGCTACGGAACCACCAATGCCAACGCACATTCGGACGTAGGTAGCAATTACCTCGGCCAAGCTCCCGGCAAGCTGGTCAGCGGTGGCGCCGGAGGCTATGCAAACTCGAGCACCAACAATGTGGCTGGAACCGCGTCCATCGGCAATGGCATTGCGGTGGTGAACAGCACTGCCCATACCAACTCCTACTTTGGAGCGAACTCGCAGGCGATCTCGGGGCCGGGAGGAACCTCGACCAGCAATAACTCTGGCGCCTCCTCCGTTGGCAACGCGACAACTACCGGCTTCAGCCTGGGTACAGCCTTCGGAGGCTCCAATGGTGGCGGAACTTCGGGCAATGCTTATGGATGGGCGAACTCGGCCGCCAACTAGATAAGCTCCGCGAACTCAGTTGTATTGCCCCCGGGTTGCGGCCTCCCAAGTCAAGACTCGGGGACAAAGGAGAAACAGCATGAAAGCCTCAATAGCCTTGCTAAGCCTTTGTGTCCCTCTGTGCAGTTTTGCGCAGAATGCCGATAGCAGTGCACAAAGCCTCTCCAGCTCTTCCGCAGTGGGAGCACAACAGAATCAGTCCATCACCATCGTCAATCCGGTTGCTGCGGCGGACAGTCGATCGGTATCCAGCATCGAAAGCAGGTCGACTTCAAGCTCGGATCAAAACATAACGACCAGCGGAACCACTACCCAGAATCTGAACAGCACGGTATCCGGGACATCCAGGAACATCGTCGAGTACAGCGGTACTTACACCGTGAAGAACGTTCCCAGCGTGAACGGCCCCAATCTCACGACCAGCAATGACACCTGCATGGGCAGCAGCAGCGGCAGTGCCAACGGCCCTGGCTTTGGCGTGAGCTTCGGCACAACCTGGACGGACGAGCATTGCAAACGCCTGAAAATGAGCCGTGAGCTCTGGAACAAGGGCATGAAGGCAGCCTCGCTGGCAATGGACTGCATGGATCCCGCCGCTCGCGTGGCACTGGAGATCACGGGTTCGAAATGCCCGCAATCCATGACCGCAGATGAGCGCCGCAACCACTATGGGCCGGATGCTTCAACACAAGGCAGTCCTGCACCGTCTACCGCGCAGGCCGTTTCTGGCACCAGTCTCGAGCAGGCAATCGAGTCCAGGCAAACGGCAAGCCTCTATCCGAACTGACAAGCGCTCAGGCCAATCCCGGCGGGGGACACAAGGGCAGCCTGAGCCTGGGCGAATTCTGTGAAATGCAGCAGCAATCCGTGCAATGACTCGGGCTTTGCCCCAAGCCAAGCACGGTTGGTGCTGCTGTGGAATTTCTGTCTCGTGGAAGGACAAATCCATCTCAGCCTGATCCATTGTGGACTGCAAGTCCTCCTGAATCCTCTCCATCCAGACAAACCTAATCTCGCGGGCTGTTGCGATACGCTAGCATCCTCTTTGCGCCTTGGTGCTCCGTCACATCGTACGGGATTTCTCCGCCTGCCCCTTCGAGATCCGCTCCATTTATCAGTCATGCCCATCTATGTAGCTCTGCTGCGGGCCGTCAATGTCGGCGGAACCGGCAAACTCCCCATGGCGGAGTTGAAGTCCATGTGCGAGGCCGAAGGGTTTGCGCAGGTACAGACCTATATTGCCAGCGGCAATGTGGTGCTGGATGCAGATTGCACCGAGCAGCAGCTCAAGTCGACATTGGAGCGACGCCTGGCCAGTTATGCGGGTAAGCCCGTGGATGTCATCGTGCGCACGGCCCGGGAGATGATGGAGGTGCTGGCCAACAACCCCTTTCCCGAATCCCCGGGCAACCGCACTGTTGCCATCTTTCTCGATGAAGCACCACCAACAGACGCGCTGACCCAGATCAAAGGCCGCAAGGACGAACAACTTCAGTTGGGACGGCGAGAGATCTATGTGGCTTATGGTGCAGGAATGGGCAGTTCCAAGCTCAGGATTGCAGCAGCTGCCCAAGGTACGGCCAGAAATATCAACACGATTGCCCAATTGGTTGAAATGGCGACAGCACGCCAAGAGGTTGCGACACGGAAAAAGCGCTGATAGCCGCTTGAGCCGGTCGCACGCAGGCGGAGAAAGCGGTACATCCACTGACGTCTCCTCCATTGTCTTGGCTCAGGCCGGCTCTCTCTAACCACTCTTGCTCATGAATGCATAGTGTTCTGCTGCCGGTACCGGCTTGCGCGCACTCGAATGTACGGAGCCCTGCTCCGTGAAGAGAAAGGGATAGAAGCTCATGCAAGCATCATTCCCCATGCCGGCCACCTCGGCTTCCCAGCCTTCCCAACGTAAATCACGGTAGAAGTCGCGCAGCCCACCTGTGAAAGCCCATTGCACAAAAGCCGTATGCCCCATCTCCAGCGATTCCCAGGCCCAGGTGTCCGGAGCCAGGTAATGGACAGCCCCCAGATCTTCGCCCAAGGCCCCGCCATTGATGGCAAAGAATCCACCCACCGCATCGTCGGCAATCAGCAAAAATCCGCTGCTACGCGCGCGATTCCACGCCGCGAGATCGCGTGTGAGCCTGGGATGCCCCGAGCCCAGCATTCTGAGCCAGCCCCCGTCGATGAGAATTCCACCGGCTCCATGAGCCATGGCCCCCAGCGGCGAGCGTGTCGTGACCTGCAAAGCAAGCAACACCGAGTCTCTCTGAGCCGACGGAGGAAGACATTCGACAGGAATGCTCGCATCCTGCGCCCAGGCTTGTATCAGCGACAAGGCCGGCTCGTCGCGCTCCAAAAGTTCTGCCAGTGCACGCATCGATCCCCCTTGATGCAAAAGTCAACAACATCGGAATTCTGACATTTGATCTTGGTATCCAGAAGCCTCGTGAAAGGCTTCAAATCGGTGCATGGCTCGACATTGACTGACTCATTCACCAGGCATCGGCTTCGGCTACTGGCTGACGCTTGGCAGTGTCTGGAGCGCTTGCTCCGAATGAGGGTGTGACTGATTCAGCCCTATGGTGCAGCCAAAGGGGTCAAGCAGCATTGCCGCAGTTGCACCAAGGCTTGTGACAATAGGACCTCGGTACAAAACTGCCCCTCTTTGTTCAAGTCTCCGTATCGCATCCTGCAGATCAGCTACCTCCCAATAGACTGTCGCCCCGCCGGCTCCCCCCGGACACTTACTGTCCTGCGGATGGAAACCAATCAGGCAACCCGGTGTCCGGATAAAAGCGTAGTGATGATTCTCATATTGCACCTCGGTCTGAAACAATTCGGCATACCAGATAGCAGTGGCATCAATATCTTGGACAAACAGCACGACGGATTCAATTTGCTTCAGCAACATAGGCTCTCAAGGACTCTGCAAAACAGCGGTCCACAAATATAGCGCTGGCCTGGTGCTGAAAAGCAGCCGATATGCAGAAGCTGAGATCGCCTGAGAAGCATGCCACACAGCAGCCAGGAGTAATCGATCCCCGAGAATGCCAGCCTCCTCCTCACCCTCCATTGGGTGGCACTCTGAAGCCCGCCCCTACTCGCGCCTCGGCGCGCTCCAGCCAATTCCGGACTTGTGCCAGCCAGCGCCATGCGCGGGCCTCCCCGGGCCCTGCCGCTTCAAGCCTGTGTGTGGGCGCAGCTGCAGCCCCGCCATCCAATGCGTCATATCCCGCGCCGCGGTCTTCAATTCGATGATTTTTCATGGTCGACCAATAGTCTTTGGCGGCCAAACATCTGTAAAGTTGAATGATCTGACCATTCAGTTCAGAAAATCTGACTTAAAGTCCATGCGGAACCTGAACCTCGATCAGCTGCAGACGCTGATTGCCATCGCCGATCTCGGCACCTTTGCCGCAGCAGCCCAGGCGCTGCATCTGGCACCACCCACGGTCAGCCTGCATATCAAGGAGTTGGAGGCACGCATGAACGCCACGCTGTTGCTGCGCGGCAGGCGCCAGGCGGAGCTGACATCGGCCGGCCAGGTGCTGGTGCAGAAAGGACGCAAGCTGCTCGAGGCCGGCGACGACCTGATCGATCAGGTGCAGCGTCACGCCAGCGGCCGCGCTGGGCTGGTCAAGGTAGGCGTATCGGCCGGGGTCAATATTCGGCTGTTTCCGCTGATGCTCGACGCCCTCAGCCGTCACAGCCCGGGCATTGACATCAAGCTGGAGGCTGTGGGCTCAGCCGACTCCATGCAGCGCCTCAAGGCCGGAACTCTCGATATCGGCCTGGTCGCCAGCCCGCAGGCGGAGAGCGCCGAGATCATGCTCACGCCCTGGCGTAACGATCCCATGGTGGCACTATTGCCTGCCGCCTGGGAGGTCCCCGAACGGGTCAGCCCCGAATGGCTGGCAAGTCGCCCCTGGGCCTGCTTTGCGTCCGCCACGCAGATGCATGGACTGATTGCCGGCTGGTTCGGTCAGGCAGGACTGAGTCCTCGCCCGTTCATTGCGCTGACCTATACCGAGGCGCTCAAAAGCCTGGCGGCAGCCGGTCAGGCTGCAGCCCTGCTGCCGCTGGAGGCCATGGAAGAGCAGCAACAACAGAGCAGCGTGCAGATACGGCACCTGTCACCCACCTTGATGCGACCCATGGCCATCGCCCATCGCCAATTGCCAACGCTGAACCCTGCGGTCGCCAGCGTGCTGGCGGTGCTGGCGAAGTTCGGCAATCAGGCAGCGGCATCCACGCCACGCCTTGCTTGACCTCCGCGCCGCACTGCCTAAAATCGACCACTTCAACCTTCCAACGAGGCTCTTCACCCATGCGCCATTGATGCCGCCGTCTGATTGACGGCCACCTCCCCTCCTCCCAATCGCTGCCGTCCACATGTGCAGCCTGGGGATGTTAGGCATCAACCCATCGCATGGTTCTATGACAGAAGCTCGCCTGACGCTGCATGGCGTCTCCTACACACTGCCCAATGGGCGGCCGCTCTTTTCCAATCTTTGCTGCAGCTTCGGCTCACAGCGCACGGCGCTGGTGGGCCGCAATGGCGTGGGCAAAACCGTACTGGCCCGCATTCTGGCTGGCGAGCTGCCTCCCGGCTGCGGCGGCGTAACGTGTGCGGGTCGCATTCACTATCTGCCGCAAAACCCTCTGGCATCCCGTCCAGATCTGAGCATCGCTGCACTGGCAGGCCTGAGCGACACGCTGCTGGCACTGGAGCGTATTGAGCAAGGCAGCTGCGAAGCCAGCGACTACGAACTGCTAGCCGAGCGCTGGGACATACGTCAGCAGTTTCAGATGCAGCTCGAACGGATCGGCCTGCCTCCGCTGGCACCGCAAACACCTGCCAGCCAGCTCAGTGGCGGCCAGGCCATGCGCGTGGCGCTGCTGGGTGCACAACTGTCCCAGGCCGACTTTCTGATTCTGGACGAGCCCAGCAATCATCTGGACGCTGCCAGCCGCTCTGCCCTGGCGCAGCAACTGCAGCAATGGAGCAGCGGCCTGCTGCTGATCAGCCATGACAGAGTCTTGCTGGAGGTCATGGACTCCGTTGCGGAACTGACCCCCAGCGCAATCAACATCTATGGAGGAAACTACTCTTTCTATAGAGAAGTCCAGCGCCAGAAAAGCCAGAATGCACAAGACGAGCTGGCCCGCCTCAAGCTGGAACGCAGCCGCGCCGAGCAAGCCTTGCGCACGCAGCAGGAACGCCAGAGTCGCAGGCAGGCACGTGGTGAAAAGCAGGGAAAGAACGGCAACCAGGCCAAGATTCTGCTGGACGCAAGCAAGGAACGCGCCCAGAGTTCGGGCGGCAAGCTGACCACCCAGCAGGCCTCAACGCGCGAAGCCCTGAACCAAAGCGTGCGCGAGGCCGCCGAGGCACTGCAGCGCCAGGTGGACTGGCAGGCCGACGGCATCCACTGGCATGCGCCTCAAGAGCCGAGGAGCCAGGGAGACCGCATCGTTGCCGAGCTGCGTGATGTGCAACTGCCCCATGTTGAGCCGCACCCTCCTCTGAACCTGGTGCTGCGTGCCGGTCAGCGCATGGCCGTTAGCGGCCCCAATGGCTGCGGCAAGTCCATGCTGTTGCAACTGCTGGCTGGGCAGTTGCAACCGCTGACGGGCGAGTGCTGCCTGAAAACGCCGTTTGCAATGCTGGACCAGCACCAGAGTCTGTTGCAAGCCGAATCACCCGTGCTGAGCCAGTTACTGGCCGCCAGTCCGCGCACGCCCGAGTCGCTGCAACGTATGCGACTGGCACAAGTCGGGCTGGATGCGCGCCATATCGATCAGCCTAGCGGGCAACTCAGCGGTGGTGAACGCCTCAAGGCCGCCATGGCCTGCACGCTTTACCGTGACGAGCCGGCGCAATTGCTGCTGCTGGACGAACCCGACAACCACCTGGATCTGCCATCCCTGCAGGCGCTGGAGAGCATGTTGTGCCAATACGCGGGCACGCTAATTATCGTTTCGCACGACACCATGCTGCTCCGCGCGCTGAAGTTGACGCACCAGCTGAGCTTTGCCGCTGAAACATGGACATTGACAACGCTCTGATCGCTGCAACCGGCCCTGTCACGGTCACTACCGGCTGGCAAGGCCAGCCCTCGGTTGAATCTCGGTTGTGCAACGCCGTGCATTCTGCCCCCGGTTCGGCAATGCTCAAGGCACCTCCAAGCTCCCGGACCATTCATCTACTTGCCCCTGATTTCGACCTCAGGGGTTCAGGAGGTCTTTTTCCAGCTTCTTCCGTCCGTGGAGCGATAGTCACCACCCGTGGCACAGCAACCGCCCGCACCAAAGGCCATGCGTCCCAGTGTGACCCGAAGCACGCCTTCCTCATAGCGGATGGATTGACGCTGGCAGGAGGTGAAAAACGGGTATGGCTCGGGCGCCAGTACTTTTTCCCAGCGGACTTCGCCTTTTTCCAGAGGCTCCACAAGAAAGACCTCGCAATCGTGGACCAACAGGAACACCGGCTGGCCTGCCAGCACGCCCTTGAAGACCTGCTCCGGCGCTGCATCGCGCGTGGCTTGCGCCTGTTTGCTCAGAGGTGCTTGGGCTTCGCCAGAGTTGCAGCCCGCCAGACCTGTCAGCGCCAGCAGCAAAAAGGAGAACAAGGGCTTTGCGATCATGAGAGTTCAGTATGCCAGTTGCTTGCCATCGCCACGACTGAAATCGTGTTGGAGAATCAAAGCAGTCATCCTGCATATTCCGTGTGATCCCCAATGTCTTCGTGCCCTACGACACCGACAAGTGCGAGCAGCCCAATATCTCGCCCTCCTGGAGCACGGTGTCAGAGCACCAGCGCAAATTGTGTATTTTCGAATCGGCCCCACGCTCCATGCCCTCTGGGGGAATCTCAAGGCATTGGACTTCAACCCGCAAACCGACAAGGTCAGGAAGCTTGAGCTGGGCGCAGACCAGAGCCATGCCTCTTCGGGCAATGCCACTGCAGAACTCGAGCCCTTGGCACCGTTTCAATTTCTGGGCATCCAAGGTCTGGCGGGCTTGTAAAAAGCGACCAGCGCTGATGCATCAGCGCTGGTCGCTATGGTTGTAGTGATTGCAACTTAGCCGGCCTTGGTGCCCACGCGTTCGCGCAGTGACGCCAGAAGCTCGGCCGGCAAAAACCTGAAAGCCAGTTGCAGCAGCAAAAAGCCAATCAGGCCATCGTCCAGCCATCCCAGAATGGGAATGCTGTCGGGTACGAAATCTATGGGGCTGACGATATAGAGCGCCGCCAGCACGGTGACCAGCTTGGCCGCCTTGGGCGAACGCGGGTCCCGCAGCACGGCCCAGGCAAGCAGCAGCTCTTTGCGAAAGCGTGACAGCGCACGACCCAGTTTCCACATAGTAGTCACTCCGGCAAAAGTGAAAAAACCGAATCTTCAGCTGCGGTCGAACTGGACGATGGCAAGAGCGAGGCATTGCCAGTCTGCCACAGAATGTATCCAACAGCTGAAACCCCAAAGCATCAATCCTTTTATCGAAAAGATTGATGCTGATTTGACAGCAAATCAACCGTCGATCGGGTTTTCCGGCGTCTGCAGCGTGAGCTGGTAGAAGGCCAGATCCAGCCAGCGGCCGAACTTGAAGCCCACCTGGGGCATCAGGCCCACGGACTCGAAACCCAACCGCTTGTGCAGTGCAATGCTGCCCGCGTTGGCGGCGTCGATGGCACCGACGAGCACATGCACATCTCCACGCTGCCTGGCCTCGGCAATCAGCAGTTCCATCAATTGCTGCCCCAAACCTCGGCCCCGGTGCTGTGGATGGACATAGACCGAATGCTCAACCGTGTACTTATAGGCGGGGTAGGCGCGAAAACCTCCCCAGCTGCAAAAGCCCAGCAACCGGCCTTGCGCATCCTCAATGCCGATGACGGGGAAGCCGCCTGCACGCTTGACATCGAACCAGCTGACCATGTTTTGTGTCGTGCGCGGCTGGTAGTCGTAGAGCGCCGTGGAATTGACGATGGCATCGTTGAAAATGTCCAGAATCGCAGCGGCGTGGCGTTCGTGCGTGCATTGCACGATGTTCAGATCACTCATTTCTTGGCCTCAGGCACCCAAATCAGAGTCGGTATTATGGGCAAGGTCCAAGCAGTCGTGGCCTGCGCAGCGTTTAACTGCACAGGCGCGGGTGCTATAAGAATAGATTCAGCTTCCTTCCCGCCGGTATTTTCAGGAAACCCTCATGCAAAGCAGTGCACGCAACCAGTTCAAGGGAAGTGTCTCCCATATCAGCCACGGCATCGTCACCGATGAGGTCCAGATCCGTACCGAGCACAATGCGGAGCTGGTGGCGACCATCACGCATGGCAGTGCCGTCAGCCTGGGCCTGAAGGCCGGCAGTACGGTGATCGCCATGGTCAAGGCGCCGTCCGTGATGGTGGTGACAAATTGCGAAGGCGTGCGCTTCTCGGCGCGCAACCAGCTCAACGGCAAGATCACCCGAATCAAGCCCGGAGCGGTGAATGCCGAAGTGACCATAGATGCTCAGGGCCTGCAGGTGGTGGCCATGGTCACCCAGGAAAGCACCGAAAACCTGGGCCTTGCCGTGGGCAGGACGGCTACGGCCTTGTTCAAGGCTTCTCAGGTCGTGCTGGCGGTGCTGCCCTGATGAACGAATCCATTGTTCTGCAGCCCATAGGCCGTGTACACAGCCCGTTCAAGCATGCCGTGGGCATGCCCATACAGACCGTGGCTGCCCAGCAGCATGAGGGAAAGATCGAGGTTTTTGCACCTTTTGCCGCAGGCTTGCGCGATGTGCAGGAGTTTCAATACCTGATCCTGCTCACGCACCTGCATGAGGCCACGGAAAAGCTGGAAGTCGTGCCCTTTATGGACACCAGCAGCCATGGCGTTTTTGCCACAAGGGCACCGGCAAGACCCAACCGCATTGGTCTGTCCATTGTCGAGCTGCTTGGCATGGACGGATGCTGGCTGCATTTCCGCGGTAACGACATGCTGAATGGCACGCCCGTGCTCGACATCAAACCCTATGTACCGCAGCTGGATGTGCGCGAGACAGAACGCATAGGCTGGTTTGCCAGAGGGCTGGATCAGTTGCCGGGCAGACTCTCCGACGAGCGCATGCGTTAGAAGCTATTTGTTTTCCGAGCTGGAACAGTTGATGCGTCTAGCTCCAAAGCGTATGCAGCTACTTGATGCATGGCATGGTACCTAGCGCTCTTCGTACCTGCCGGTCACGCGCCCCTGGCTATCCGTCACCACACTGCTCTTGACCTGCCAGACCAGACCATCGAGTCCGGGCACGGTGTACTCGCCGTCGCGTCCCTTGACGGCCTGCTTCCAGGCCTGCATCTGAGCCTGGGTCAGGCTGAGCTTGAGTTCATGGTCGCTATGCCAGTCCAGCATCCCGCCTTCACTGTCGCCGGCAGGTACCAACTCCAGCGTGGAACCATCGCCTGCCAGAATCAGCGGACGACCATGGGGCAGGCGAGCAGGCAGCATGGCCTTGAGATCGCGCACGCCCAGGCTGCCCAGGCGAATCACGGTCTGGGGACTGCGCAGCAGACGCTTGCGATGACTGAAGCCAAGCACATCGTTGTAGAGCACGCACGTCTTGGAGCCTTCTCTGGCCGCCCCCGCATCGATGGCGGCCTGCATATCGGGCATGTCATGCAGACTGGGCCGGGCCAGATCGGTGATCCACAGCGGCATATAACTCTGCAGGGACTGCAGCGCTCCCAGCACATTCCAGCGGCGTACCTCGCGCAACTCGTCACTGGTCAACCCCACCAGCTGCAGAAACATCAGGTCACCATAGGGCGTGTGAATGGCCGCCAGCTCGGGATCCTGCACAAAGCCCATCTCGGTCAGCAGCGTGTCGGCATCGGCCTTGATCGGGCCGCTGGCCGTCATCCAGTGGCCGGGGGCCAGCACATTGCCGGTGCGAAATACATATCGAGCAATATTTTGCAAGAAGTTAACAGGCCAACTAGGCGGCTCCTGCTCGCTGGCGGCACGCATCAGCCTGAAGCTCAGCTCGAAACCATAGCCACTGGGCTTGCCTGGAGCGATGTCGTAGCTGTCGTCCAGATCACCATACAGGTCGCTGAAGCCATAGCTGACATAGTGCCAGTGCGGCACGCCCTGCTCGCTGCGATAGACGCTGACGCCGTCCAGCGGCTCTTCTCCTCCAAGACGAAACTTGATCAGCGTCCCGAAATGCGCGGGCTGCTGGTCACCATAAACCGCCTGCAGCGCCCCATCGATTGCATCCCATCCCTGGCTGCCCTCTTGCCCTTCAGCGTGGGTTTGAGAGTCGTAGGTTTCGCGGGAATTCATGGCCTTTTTCTCCTTTGCCCCAAGTATCAAGGCAGGCGAAAGCCGTTCGAGCGGGATTACAAACGGAGATGTGAGCGAGCGTTTCTGGCAACCATGCGTTCAGAAACCTCGGTCGACCCCTTTGATCTGCCACCAGGCAGGCAACAGTGCGCGCACCTCGGCGCGCGCGAAGCGATCGTCCATCAGCACCAGAATGCCACGATCGTTCTCGCCGCGTATGACCCGGCCAGCCGCCTGCACCACCTTGCGCAAGCCCGGGTAAAGATAGGTGTAGTCATAGCTCAGCCCCACTCCCATGGCCTGATCCATGGCACGCTGCATGGCTTCGTTGACAGGATTGAGCTGGGGCAGACCCAGCGTGGCAATAAAAGCACCGATCAGACGGCTGCCGGGCAGATCCACGCCTTCGGAAAATGCCCCGCCCAGCACGGCCAGCCCCAGGCCCTGACCACCCTCGACAAAGCGGGCCAGGAATTCGGCACGCCCGGCCTCGTCCATGCCACGCTGCTGCAGCCACAGCGGCAGTTGCGGCTGCAGCCGCTCCAGGGTGGCGGCCAATTGCTGCAGATAATCAAAGCTGCTGAGAAAACACAGATAGTTGCCGGGCTGACGCGCATATTGCTGCGCGATCAACTCGGCCATGGGGATCAGCGATGCCTCGCGATCCCGCCAGCGTGTCGATATATGGCGTGCGATATGTACCTGCAGCTGCCGGGCCGCAAACGGCGACGGGACATCCAGCCAGGCAGTATCGGCAGGCAGTCCCAGCAGGTCCCGGTAGAACTGGGGCGGACTCAGCGTGCCCGAAAACAGCACCGTGGCCTGTGCCGCCTCATGGCGTGACGCCAGATGCGGCGCGGGCACCACATTGCGAATGCACAGCGTGGATGCCGGCGTACGCACTCTGCCCGCACGCTGCGGCGGCGTGGCCAGTTGAATATCAAACAGCGCATGCGGCCCGAACTGATCGGCCAGTGCCTGAAAATGCAGCAGCTCCCAGTAAAAACCCAGCAAGGCATCATCGGCAAGTGCGGGCTGCCCCACTGCAGCTGCATGGCCGGCTATCTCCTGCTCAGCCAGCTGATCCGCTATTGCACCTACGGCCCGCTGCACGGTACCCAGCAGTGCATCAGGAATGCTCTCGTAGCTTTGGTAACTGGCCTGATCCTGGGCCTTGTTCAGCGCCTGCCACTGGCGCTGCATTGCATCGAGTGCCTTTTTGACAGCTCCGGTCGCGGCCTGGCGGGCCTGCGCCAGATCAAACTGGGACAGCGGTGCCGTGTACATGCTGCGCGCGCGCTCCAGCAGATTGTGTGCCTCGTCCACCAGCACGCCCACACGCCACTCCTGTTGCAAGGCCAGCGCATGGAGCATGGAGGCACTGTCGTAGTAATAGTGGTAGTCGGCCACCACTACATCGGCCCAGCGCGCCAACTCCTGCGACAGGTAATAGGGGCAGATGCCATGTTCCAGGGCCAGAGTCCGTAACGATGGCGCATCCCATAGCGGCAGTTGCAGCGCCTGCTGCCTGGCCGCAGGCAGTCGGTCAAAGAAACCGCGCGCCAACGGACAGGACTCTCCATGGCAGGCCTTGTCGGGATGCTCGCAGGTCTTGTCGCGCGCCTGCATATCCAGGATACGCAGTGGCACAACCGATGCCGATGCCGATGCCGATGCCGATGCCGATGCCGATGCCGATGCCGATGCCGATGCCGATGCCGATGCCGACAAAGCTTGCTGCAGCTGCCACAGTGCGTGCAGTGCCAGCCCATGTCCAGTCCCCTTGGCTGTGAGAAAGAACAGCTTGTCCAGCCCTGCTGAATCCGTGGCCCCCTTGCCCATGACGGCTCCCATGCTCTTGAGCAAGGGGAAAATCGTGGCCAAAGTCTTGCCGATACCGGTCGGGGCCTGGACCATCAGGCAACGACCTCCTTCGCTGGCATGGGCCGTGCGGTAGACGGCCACGGCCAGCTCCCGCTGCCCTGCTCTGAAGGCCGGCATGGGAAATCTCAGCTGCACCATGGCCTCATTACGCGCCTGACGGTGGGCGGCCTCGCCGCGTGCCCAGACGAGATAGCTGGCACATTGCGATTCGAAAAAGGCTTGCAGTTCGGTGGCAGGACATTCCTCCACCAGCACGGTCTCCTCTGCGCTGCCGATCTGGAAATAGACCAGCGCCAGCTTGATCCGCTCAAGACCGCGCTCCTGACACAGCAAATGACCATAGACCCTGGCCTGGGCCCAATGCAGTGCCCGATGATGGGGACGCACGCCGTCAAGCCGGCCCCGGTAGGTCTTGATCTCTTCGAGCTGCTGCTTCACGGCATCAAAGCCATCGGCCCGACCGCGAACCTGCAGCTCTTCGAACCAGCCGCTGAGCGCCAGCTCCGCCTCGTAGCCACCCACTTTGTCACGCCGTTTCTGCACCACGGCATGCCCTTCCATGCCCTCCAGCGCACTGGGCGCGGGCGTACAGCGCAGATCCAGATCGCCGCCGCGCGCCGTGAACTCGCACAGCGTGCGTACTGCCACGCTAAGCGCAGGCTTCATGACGTGCCACCGTCGTCGCGCCACTGCACATGACAGACGCGCACAGGAATGCCCTGCTCCTTGCAGTAGGCCAGCCAGCGAATCTGGTTGTCCTGCAGCTTGTCACCCGGCGCTTTGACTTCCACCAGCTCATAGCGTGCACCGGCATCGGACCGCAGGGGCCAGAAGCGCACCAGATCGGGAAAGCCGGTGCGGTTGGCCTTCAGGTCCAGCAACAGCCGCGCGAACAGAGTCCGCAGATGGGCCTCAGGCATGCAATCCAGCGCCAGCTCCAGCAGCTCTTGCGTCAATGAGCCCCAGAACACAAACGGTGACTGAACCCCTTGCTTGTCGACAAAACGCTGGCGAATCGTGGCCCGGTAGCAACCGTCCTCCAGCTCGGCCAGACAGGCATCAAACAGAGGCTGGCGGCGCAGCACAAAATCCGGTGCTCCCAGATCGGCCGGCCCACTCTGGAAGGGATGAAAAAACGCCCCCGGCAGCGGCGCAAAGATGGCGGGCCAGCACAGCAGACCGAATAGCGAGTTGACCAACGCATTCTCCACATAGAACACGGGCGCATCAGCACTATGCCAATGGGCTTGCAGCGCGTACTCCACCGCCATGGGCTGGGCGGGTCGGTCCAGCAGCACATCGCAGCGCAGGGCCGCCACGGCCGGGGCCAGAGCTGGCTGGCGCCCCGTGGCCCCCAGTCCCAGGCTGCGGCTCAGACGCGGCAGCATGCGCGCCACGCGCTGGCGCTCCTCCTCGCTTTCAGGCGCGGCTTGCGCCTGGCTGGCAAGGGCCAGTGCCTCATCAAAGCGCTGCATGCGCTCCAGCACGCGAATATGACGGTGGCGTGCACCCGCATAGCAGCTGGCCGTGTAGGCCTGAGCCGCCAGCGGCCAGTCCTGCAGCCTCTCGCACATCTGGCCAAGCTTCAGCAGAACCTTGGCCCGGCGCATGTCCAGCCATGGGTTCTCGCTATGATTTTCAATAAGCGCAGGCAGCAATTGTGCCGGCTCCACGCCTTCGTCGAGGTCCCGACGCCGGGCCGATATCTCCAGATAGAAGTCCAGATCTTCGCGGCGCTGAAATGCACGCGAGTCAGCATCCAGCGCCACCGGCTCGTAGCGGAAAATACCGAGGTCGGCCAGCACGAACTCCGACCAGTCCTGGTAGAGATTGCCAAAGAACATCAGCCGCAGACGCTCTCCCAGCTCGTCCACCATGACGCGCCAGACAGGTTCCACGGCCTCGGGATGCCAGACGGCATACGGCCGAGGCTCGGGTTGCCTCTCAGCCAACAGTTGCAGCATCTCGGCCTTGCGCATCGAGGAGCACAGCTCAAAGCCAGTCAAGATCTGAAGCAGCTCGGGTTTGGTGTGCAGGCCGAATAGTTCGACCGCCTCCATGGGCTCGGTGGTACTGAGCCAGCCACGCTCCAGCAAAGGTGCTGCGGCGTCGCCCGTCACCGGAATCTCCTCGTAGGCCAGCTTGCTGGCTCGAAACCAGGGCCCGCGCCGCATCAGCATGCGTACCAGCAGCGCCCTGGAGTTCTGCGGCAAGCGCGCAAAGTCGGCAATGAAATCAGCCTCCTGCTCACTGAGCAGATCTCCATAGCGCTGCGCCAGCCAATCCAGCGCCTGCTGGAAGTTGTGCAGATAGTAGAAGCGGTGCGGCGGAAGAATGGCGGCCTGGGATGCGGTCACGGTGACGCTCACAAAATGCTCGGGGAAAAGACGGCTGGATGCCGACCATGAAACCTGTATTTTCATACAGCCCATAAGTCCCTGCAGACTCCTCCGAACCCAGGATTGCCGATCAGCGGCCGAAACGCTTGCGACTTGAATGCCCGGTGACAGTGGCACACAATCAATGCTTCATTCAACAAGGAGCAGGCAATGCTGGACTGGAACGAATACCGCAAGGAATTGGCAGGCAGGCTGGGAGAGTTTTCCGAGTTGAGCCCAGGCACCATGGAGGGCTACAAGGCCTTGTCCGGTGCGGGCAGGAAGACCGGCCATCTCGATGCCAAGACACGCGAGCTGATTGCCATTGCCGTGGGCGTGACCACGCGTTGCGACGGCTGCATTGCCGTGCATACCAAGGCTGCCAAGGCAGCTGGTGCCAGCCGGGAAGAAATTGCCGAAGCCCTGGGTGTGGCTGTGGCCTTGAATGCGGGCGCCGCCATGGTCTACTCGGCTCGCGCTCTGGACGCTTTGGACGAGTAACGTTCTAAAAAGATAGCAGCCAGCGCCTGTCTGGCTAGCCATACCTAGCCGTCAAAGCACAACCTGCGTGCCCAGCTCCACCACCTGGTTCGCAGGCAGCTTGTAATAAGTGGCCGCACTGGCCGACTGACGAGACATCCAGCCAAACAGCGCGCAGCGCCAGGCCGAGAGACCGCCGGGCCCGTCCACCACCTGCACCCTCGCCACAAAGAAGCTGGTCGTCATGGGGTCGAGGTTCGGTATCTCTCCATCGGCGTCCGGTGCAATCCGCTGGAGCGCCGCCGGAATATCAGGCTGCTCGCGAAAGCCGAAATGCATGTCCAGTGCCCAGACCCCATTGCACATGGGCTTCAGCTGCAAGCGCTCGCCATCATGCACATAGGGCGTGTTCTCGTTGATCACGTGGAGAAATACCGTCTGCTCATGCATGACCTTGAAATGCTTGAGATTGTGGAACAGCGCATTCGGCACAAGCTTGGGGTCGGAAGTCAGATAGACGGCCGTGCCGGACACCACCGGCACGCCGCTCATGGGCGAGCTCATCAGATCGCTCATGGGAATATCAAGGCGACGGCGATGTTCGGCCACCAGCTGGGTACCGTCGCGCCATGTGGTCAGCGCGATGAAGATGATGGCGCCCAGAGTCAGCGGCAGCCAGCCGCCCTGCTCCAGCTTGGTCAGGTTGGAGGCAAAAAAGCCTATCTCCAGCACCGCAAAACAGGCCAGCGCCGCCAGTGTCACGGCTCTTGCTCGGCTGCGCCCCAGATAGACCACAAAGCCCACCAGCATGGTGGTGATCAGCATGGTGCCCGACACGGCAATGCCATAGGCCGCCGCCAGCGCTCCCGAGGACTTGAAGGCCAGCACCAGCGCGATCACGGCCAGCAGCATCAACCAGTTCACACTGGGAATATAGATCTGGCCCTGTTCCTGATCGGAGGTATGCAACACACGCACACGCGGCAGATACCCCAGACGGTTGGCCTGCAGCGTCATGGAATAAGCCCCCGAGATGGTCGCCTGAGAGGCAATCACCGTGGCGGCCGTGGCCAGCACCACAAAAATCAGCAACCAGGACGGCGAGGCCAGCAAGAAAAAGGGATTGCTGGCCGCAGTCGCATCGCGCAACAGCAAGGCACCCTGACCGAAGTAATTGAGCATCAGAGCCGGAAACACCAGTCCATACCAGCCCAGACGCACGGCCCGGCTGCCGAAGTGGCCCATATCGGCATAAAGAGCTTCGGCGCCTGTCATGGCAAGAAACACGGCCGATAGCAGAAAGAAGGCCTTGTCCGTGTGTTGCACGGCGAAGCGAAGCGCATGCAGCGGGTTGACGGCCTGCAGCACCATGGGCGTCTGCACAATGCTGGCCACGCCCGCCCAGGCAATGCAGAGGAACCAGACAATGGTGACCGGGCCGAACAGCCTCCCCACCACACTGGTGCCCTTCATCTGAATGGAAAACAGTCCGATCAGTATGCCTATCGTGATAGGTACGATGAAATGCTCGAACTCCGGCGTGGCAATGCTCATGCCCTCCACGGCAGAGAGCACGGAAATCGCCGGCGTGATGATGGCATCCCCATAGAACAGCGCGGCCGCAAACACGCCGGCCCCGACCACAAAGCGCGAGCGGCGCGACTGATCGCCCATCACGCGGTGGGCCAGTGCCGTCAGCGCCAGCACGCCGCCCTCGCCATCGTTATCGTGGCTGAGCACAACCCACACATACTTGATGGCGACTATGACGATCACGGCCCAGAGCAGGGCCGAGAGCGCGGCCAGCACATTCTCGTGGCCCACCGTCAGCCCATGGACGCCGGTAAAAGCCTCCTTGAACGCATAGAGCGGGCTGGTACCGATATCGCCAAATACCACCCCCAGCGCCGCCAATGTCAGTGCCGACTGGCTGCTGCCCTGCCTCGTATCTCCAGCCCCCTGAAGCCCGTGTTTGCTTTGTGACATAGCCATGCTTTTGCAGTGATAGAGGCCGCTGCAGCCGGGCGGCGGCAGCCCAGTATGGCACGCTGACGGAAATTGGAAAGCTGGATGACGCTGGGCCGAGCTGTCTTTCTTTATGCAATCTTGATAGCAGCAGCCACAATCCATACCAGGGCTTGAGGCCTGCCTTTCTAGATTCAAGGCTTCGCAACAACCGGCTTGCCCTTCAAGCCCGTCTCCCATGAAGCCCGTCGCCATCCTCCAGCACGAAGCGTCGCAAGGCCCCGGCATCCTGCTCGACCATCTGCGCCAGCAAGAGATTGCCCATGTGCTGATAGATCCCTGTGCCGAAGGCACGGCCCCGGCCAATGCGCGCGACTATCGCGGCATCATAGTGCTGGGCAGCAACCATTGCGCCAACGAGCAGTTGCTCTGGATCGATGAAGAACGCTGCCTGCTGCAAAGTGCCCTGCAGCACGACATCCCCGTGCTGGGCCACTGCTTTGGCGCGCAGATGCTGGCCCGCGCCATGAGCGCACGCGTATGGCGCAACCCCTGCCCGAACATAGGCTGGAGCGAAGTCCGCATCGTCCCCAGCGCCCAGCAACTGATGAATCTGCCCGCGCAAGCCACCATCTTCAACTGGCATTACGACACATTCGACATTCCGACGGCCGCCAGGCGCACCATGTACGGACAGCATTGCCTGAACAAGGGCTTTGTCCACGGCCGGCGATGGGCGTTTCAAGGCCATCTGGAAGTGACCGCAGACAGCGTGCGTCAATGGTGCTGCGAGGGCCATGACGAACTGCTGCAGGCCCGGGGTCCGGCCGCACAAAGCGAGGCCCAGATCCTGGACCGAATGCCGCAACATATAGACCAGTTGCATGCCATGGCACTGCGTACCTACAGGGCATGGACCGACCAGCTGGACAGGCCGGTTTCGGTTTCGTGCAGCAGTTCCTCGGAAGCTTTGAGCCGATTTCGCCTGCGCTCCGACGAATACCTTCGCATGCAGCTATGAGACTGCACACTTGCCGCCCCTGGGCTGGCCGGGAACAGACGTTTTGTTGCATCTGGCGGACGGTCTCTGGCAAGGCCCGGCCGCTGTCTGGGTCAGAATGACCGGCAAACTCACTGCCCCAAGCTTCATGGACTTCACAACGCTTGAAAAACACCTGGATGCCTCGCCACTGCTGAAGGCGCACAAGCCATACTTCCTGAATCTGGCCCAGCCCGCCGTCGCCATTCGCCTGGGCCCCACCATGGGAGAGCCCTTGCAAAGCCGCTTTGGCGGCCAGCCCATGGTGCCCGCGGGCTTTGTCTGGCCCGAGCATCCGGACGGCCACTACCTGTTTGTCGGACAGATCAACTTTGCCGAGCTCCCGGGCGGGCCCGGCCGCCCTGCAGAGCTGCCGGCCAGCGGCCTTCTGTCGCTGTTCCACGGCTTTGACGAGGACGACGCCATCTTCTGGCGCGACCAGGACTATCTCAAGGCTTTTTACTGGCCGGACACCAGCGGCATGCATGAAATCCAGGCTCCCCATCAGTGGGTCACGGGAAGCCGTGCGCTGCAGTTTGAAAACGGCATAGACCTTCCTCGTCACGAGGAGCTGCGCAAGGACTGGCCAGTGGAGTTCGATGAACTCCAGGACTGGCTCCATGGACTTGAAGAAAGCGGCGATCTGCCTCGCGACTATCTGCTGGGCCGCCCCTCCTGGGACAGCCTTGGCTACGACCCCACGCCCGACGCCGAGGAATACCCTGGCAGCTCGCACTGGCGCTCGCTACTGACGCTGCAGTCGCACGAGGAATTCCACTGGTGCTGGCAGGACGGCGCCAGGCTCATGGCCTTTATCGAGAATGCCAGGCTGCACGCCAGGGACTTCAGCCATCTGCAGGTGGACTGCGGCTGACGCCTGGTTCGACCGCCACAACCATAAAGAGCAGCTCATGCCCACACAGATTCCTGCAGAAATCCTCAAGCAATGGCAAAGCGGTCACAAGATCGAAGCCATCAAACAGCTGCGCGAGCAAGGCGGGCTGGGTCTGAAGGAGGCCAAAGACCTGCTGGAAGCCAGCGACGAGCCGGACTTTGTCCAGCATGGCGCAGCAGAGCGGACGCAGGCCATGCAGCAGTTGCGCGAGCAGCTGGAAAAACTGGGCATGAAAGATGCCACTTTGCTGCTGGATCAGATGAATCGGGACGACATCGCGTCCGGCAGCTCCTTCTCTTCCATCAAGACCACCACCACGACGGTCAATGGCAGTACCACCACCAGCGTCACCGTGAGCGGCGATCATGCAGAGGCCATAGAGGCGTTGCTGTCCGGCGCAAACGCTGTGCCCGCAGAGACCAGGGCCGAGGTGGAAGATGCCATGGCACGCGGCAACAAGGTCGAAGCCATCACGCTGCTGCGCGATGCCACGGGCCTGGGTCTTGCCCAGGCCAAGGACCATATCGATGCGGCCATGGACGGGATTGCGCTGGACTGGCAGATCCTGCAACGACAATCGGTGCGGGCCAGCGTCCCGAGCAGCTTTCAGCCCGGAGCGCCATCACCGGGCGAAGTCCCCAGAGGACAAGGCCGGTATCTATGGCCGCTGGTGCTGGCCCTGGCTGCTGCCGGCCTTTGGTATTACTTCAATATGCCTTGGAGCCTATAGGAGACAAGCGAAAATGCTCACTTTTCAGGAGCTTTCGACTTGAACTCAAGGTTGCGGGGCGGCCGTATCCGCCAGCTGCCAGCCGCCACCCAGCGCCTGGTACAGCGCCACGGCGTTTTCCAGCTGGCTCTGACGCAGGCGCAGCACTTCCTGCTGCACGGCAAACAGATTGCGCTGGGCGTCCAGCTCCTCCAGATAGCTGGCGTAGCCGGCCTCGTAGCGATCCTTGGCAAAGCCCAGGGTACGACCCAGCACTTTTTCGCGTTCCTTGGCGTGCTCCCACTGGGCTTGCAGTTGCTGGGAGCTGACCAGAGCTGTTTCCACATCGCCAAAGGCCTTGATGACCACACCGCGATAGGCGTAGGCGGCCTGATCGCGCTGGGCAGATGCCGCATCGAACTGACCCTGCAGGCGACCGCCGTTGAACAGCGGCGCCAGAATGCTGCCGCCCAGCGACCAGACCCGGGCCGGGTTGTAATCCAGCGCGTTGATGAACAGGCTGCCGAAGTTCGCGCTCAGGCTCACCTGCGGCAAAAAGGCCGCACGCTGTGCCGCAAGATTGCTGTCGCTGGCCGCCAGCAGCAGCTGGGCCCGTGCAATGTCGGGGCGGCGCTCCAGCAAGCTCGACGGCAAGCCAGGTGCAGGCATGGCAGGCAAGCTCATGGACTCGAGCCCAGCATGGGCGCTCAATGTGGTACGTGCCAGGGCCTGTGCCTGGTCATCACCGCTTCCGCCCACCAGCTGCATCAGCGCTATGCGCTGGCGTTGCAGCGCCAGAGACAGCTGCTGCACCGATTGCCGCACGCTTTCCAGCTCGGCCAGCGCCTGGCTTTGCTGCAGCTGCGAGATATAGCCCACACGCACCTGGTCGGTGAGCAGACGCACCGCATCCTCGCGCGACTTCACTGTGTTCTCGGCCACGGCCAGTTGGGCCTGCAGCGAGCGCAGGGCGATATAGGCCTGCGCCACGGTCGCGGCCACCGTCAGGCGTACCGCGTCGCGATCCGCCTGGCTGGCCTGCAGACGCCGATCGGCGGCCCGGCTCAGACTGCCCAGGCGATCCCAGAGATCCAGCTCCCAGCTCGCCTGGAGCACAGGTTGGGCCGAACGCACATGCACCATCTGGCCGGTTCGCGCGCTCAGGCTGCGGTTGGCCGAGCCCGGTGCGCTGAGTGACAGCTGAGGCGCAGCCGCCGAGCCCGCCACATCGAGATTCGCGCGCGCCTCCTCCACCCGGGACACGGCGGTGAGCACATCGTTGTTGCGCTCGAGCGCCAGCTCCACCCAGCGGCTCAGTTGCGCATCGCCAAAGGCCTGCCACCAGCCGGCCTGGACAGCATCGGCAGCGCCTGCGGCCTGGTCCGAGCTCCAGCTGACAGGCACTGCAGGCTGGGCGCTGTCTGGAGCCCGGGTCAAACTGGGCACGCTGCAGCCGGCCATCAGGAATGCAAGCGCCAGTGGCAAGGCACGCACGGTATGGAAGGCGTTCTTCATGGCTTGGCCTGCTCGGATGCGGAAACTGCGGGCGCTTGAGATTTTTGAGCAAAATCGATCTCAATCGCTTGAGAGGTCTGCGCTGAATGCTCTACTTTTTGTGCAGTATCGAGGCGCACGATGACCGACATGCCGGGGCGCAGGCGCGCGGCATCGGCCTGGCCCTCGTCGATGGCGATTTTGATGGGCAGACGCTGGACGACTTTGGTGAAATTACCCGTGGCGTTGTCGGCCTTGAGCACGCTGAACTCCGAACCCGTGGCTGGCGCAATCTCCAGCACATGGCCCTTGAGGCGCAAGCCGCCCAGCGCGTCCACGCTGAAGCTCACGGCCTGGCCGATCTGCACCCGGGCGGTCTGGGTTTCCTTGTAGTTGGCCACCACCCAGTAAGTGGGCGGCACCACATACATGAGCTGCGTACCGGCCGCCACATACTGGCCCTTGCGTACCGATACCTCGCTGACCTGCCCGTCGCTGGGCGCATGAACCACCGTGTTGTCCAGATTGATCTGTGCCTGGCGCAGCAGCGCCTCGGCCATCTGCACCTGGGCCTTGAGAGAGTCACGGCCCACGGTCGTGGCCTTGATCTTTTCCTGGTTGATCGCGATGTCGGCCTGGGCTTTGGCCACGTTGGTCGCTGCCAGGCGCGAGGTGGCGCGCACCTTGTCGCGTTCGTTCAGAGACACGGAGCCTCGCTCGGCCAGCTCCTGCACACGCTTGAGCTCCGCCTGCGAGCGCTGGGCCTCTGCCTCCACGGCAGCCAGACCGGCGCGGCTGGCACTCAGCGTGGCACGGTTCTGGGCCTGTGTCTGTTCGGAATTGCTCAGCTGCGCCTGTGCATTGGCCAGTTGCGCCTGCGCCTGGGCGACGGCCGCTTCATAGCTGCGGCTATCGATGCGCACCAGCGGCTGGCCGGCCTTGACCTGCTCGTAGTCCCTGACCAGCACCTCGGTCACGTAGCCATTGACCTGCGGTGCCAGCACGGTGACGGCACCGCGCACATAGGCATTGTCCGTGGTCACCACAGAGCTGTTGAAAGGCCACAGATTCCAGGCCCGCAACACGAGCAGCATGCCTGCCAAGGCCACGACCAGCATGATGAGCACGCTGCGCAAAGAAGGCTTGATCTTCTTTGGCGTGGGAGGCAATGCTGCAGCGGGTGAAGGGGCAGCTGTCGCCGCAGATGCGGCGGGGGAATGGGGTTGTTGACTGTCGCTCATGCTCAATCTCTTGCTGTTATCGGTTTGAGTTCCTTGCCTGGTGACCGGAGCCACCCCGACCGCCATCACCGGCCGCAGGGCTGCTGCGGGCGTTCTTGTCGATTTCCTGCTCCAGCTCGGCCTCGAGCTCGAGCGCCTGGGCGTTGTCCTGCAAAGGGTCACGGCTGGCCAGCACGGCCTGCTCACGGGTCTCGGCCGCCTGCGCGGCGGCGGCAAGCCGCCTGGCCTCCGCGCCTTCGATCACCACGGTCCGCGCCGGACTGGCGGACTCGGTCCGAGCGCCCTCTTCCACATCGCCATAGGCATCGGTGGCCATGGGCTGCACCACCACCGTGACACGCTGCGATACATCGGGCTCATGAGCGCTCGCTGCCCCAGGTTCTGCAACCGGAGCCACCGAAGGTGCGCGCTGAGGCGTACCGTCGGTCCCGGCGGCTGCCGCCACCTGGTTGCCGCTTTGCCGTGTCATGGCGCGCACCATGGCGGCAGCCTGGCGCACGCGCGCTGATGCTCCCAGGCTCCAGAGCAGATACAGCAAGGCGATGGCGGCCGTCAGCGCAAACACATCGTTATAGGCCCTGACATTGGCTTCACGCCGCACGATCTGCGACAGCTGCAGCGCTCCCTGGTTGGCGCGCATGGCGGGATCGGGCGTCACCCTGCCGTAGATCTGGCCCTGTATCTTGAGCCGCTCGGCCACCACGGGGTCGGTCGGGTCTATCTGCGCCACCAGGGCCACGGAGTAGACCTGCTCGCGGTAGGTCTGGTAAGTGCTCAGCAAGGCCGAACCCAGCAAACCGCCCATGGCCTGGGTCATGGAAATGGTGACCACGGCGGTGAGCATGTGGTTGGCGCCGAACTTCAGTCCCTGGATGATGCCGGTCAGCATCAGCGGACCCATGAAGACACCCGAGCCCACCGCCAGCAGAAACTGGCTGAAGAAAAAGTCCGAAGGACGGTCCACACTGCTGCGGTGGTGATCGAGGAACGCGGCCACGGCAAACAGTGCAATCGCCACCACAATCTGCTTGCCCATATTGGGAACACCAAAAGTGATAGCAGATAGCGCAATACCTATAAGCGTTCCAAGCAAAATTACCATGAATAGCGGTTGCATCTGGTCGGATGTCATGCCCAGCGTGCGCATCAACCCAACCACGCCGTAGCTCTGCTCGGCCGTGAGAAAGCGCAGCAAGATGGCTCCGATCACGAAACGGATCGTCGGCATCTGTGCGAACCAGCGCGTGTGGAACATGGGGTTGGCACGATGGTGTTCGATGTAAAGCGCGACGCTGAGCAGCGCGATCGCTGCCACCAGCATCCAGGCCAGCCCCGGCGTATCGAACCACCAGCGCGAGTAGCCCTGGACCAGCACCGCAATCAACAGGCCCAGACCCGGAACCATCAGGCTGAAGGTGACGAAGTCCAGCTTCTCGAAAGTCCTGATGTACAGGCCCGATGGCAGCTTGAGCAGCACCACGGCGGCAAAGGACATCAGCGCCAGACCGGCTTCAAACAGATAGAGGTTGTGCCACTCGCTGTTATAGAGCAGACCCGGCGACAGAATCCAGGCCAACGGCGTGGCCAGCTGGACCACGCCCACGCCGATCACCAGCATCTTGAGCACATAGGTGCGCGGTGCCGACTGCAGCATGTAGAGCGTGCTCAGCGAGGAGCAGGTCGCCGCTGCCATGCCGCTGGCCGCACGCAGCAGAATCAGGCTGTCGTAGCTGCCCAGCAGCAGATGCAGCACGCTGAGCGCGGCGTAGCAACCCAGGCCGATCTCGGTGAACAGGCGCATGCCGAGCTGCTGGCGGAATTTGTAGACCAGCAGATTGGCCGTCATATTGAACATGACGTAGGCGCCCGTCAGCCAGGCAGCCTCGACCGAGGTCAGCCCCAACTGCCCCTGAATCGTTGGCAGGTTGGCGGTGAACATGGCATTGCCCAGGCCGCCGGTCAGTCCCACCAGGACTGCAATCAGCCCATAGCAGACGCGGATCCAGGGCTCGTGATGGGGCATGGCCGGCGAGCCGGGCAGCGCGGGCTTTTCATGCTCGGCCCAGTCCGGCGGGCGGCGCAGCAGGATGACGGGCCCCTGCGGAATGGCTGGAGAAGCTGAAGCCTGGTTGCTGGGAGGTTTCGGGCCTTCTTGATTGGCTTGAGCCCCAGTGGCTTGTGCTGCAGCTTGACTCATAAACCTCAGGCCTTGATTCCGTCCAGAATGATTTGCAGGGCGCGACGCGCCAGTTGTTTGCGTTGCGCAGGAGTTTCGCCACGCAGGGCGCCGCCCAGCATGCCGAACACCAGGGACAGATCCTTGGCGTTCAAGGCCTGCTTGCACAGGCCCTTGGCCACCGCACGCTTCATGGGCTCTTCGAACACCAGCCACATCTGCTGGCGCGCATGAATGACTTCTGCATCGCTCTGGTCCACCGTACGCCAGTAGTCCACCAGCGTGGCGGAGACGGCGATGCGCTCGCCCACCAGAGCCAGCAGCTTGAAGAAGGCCTGGTCGTCGTCATGCCAGGCGGCTGCGGCGGCACGGGTCTTCTCGACCGAGCGCTCCAGCAGCGCCAGCATGATGGCGCGACGGTCCGGAAACTGACGATACAGCGTGGCACGGCCCACCTGGGCACGCTCGACGATGAGATCCAGGGGTGCGGTCACGCCATGCTCGGCAAACACGGCATCGGCCGCGTCCAACAACTGGGCGCGGCGTTCGGCGGATGGAGGACGGGTGGTGGACATGGCGCCAATTATCGGACAGTTTTGTCCGATAAATTGCAGAGCTCGGCGTTTCCCCTGCCCTGGCAAGGGTCGGGCAAGACTGCGCTCAGTCGCGCGGCAGCGCCTGCAGGCTGCGCCGGCTGGTGAACTCGCGCCGTTGTCCAGTCAGAGGATCATCGAAGGCCAGACTGCGCGCCAACAGCTGCAAGGGCCTGGAATAGTCGCCCGGCTCCGGGTCATTGACCACGGGATAGAAGGCGTCGCCCCGGAGCGGCAGGCCCAGCGCCGCCATATGCACACGCAATTGATGGCGCTTGCCCGAAACCGGACTGAGTCGGTAGCGCGCCCAGGCGCTGTTGTGCTCGATGATTTCCATCAGGGTGCGGCTATTGGGTTCGCCAGCCACCTCATGCATGCGAAAGAAATGCCCACTCTCCTCCATGCGGCTCGCGTGCTCGCGCGGAAAGCTCAGCTCCGCGCGGTAAGCCGCCACGGCCTCGTAGACCTTGTGAATCGCCCTGTCCCTGAACAGCCCCTGATAGATGCCACGTGTGGCGCGCTGCAGCGAAAACACCACCAGCCCCGCAGTGTCGCGGTCGATACGATGAATCGGCGACAGCTCAGGCAGGTCGAACTCGCGCCTGAGCCGCACCAGCAGCGTGTTCTGCAAATAGTGGCCGGCTGGCACCACAGGCAGAAAGTGCGGCTTGTCCGCAACGAGCAGATGTGCATCGCGATGGATAACTTCAGCCGCGAACGGAATCTCTGGCTCGGCATCCAGCTCGCGATAGTAGTAATAGCGCAGCCCCGGCATGAATGCAGCGTCCGGGCCAGCCATCTCTCCGGTTTCACTGACCACTTGACCGGCTGCCATGCGACGCAGCCAGTCTGCGCGCCCGACAGCGGGCAAGCGTTCGCACAGAAAGTCGATCAGCAGGCCCCCGCCCTGAGACGGCAAGACCACACAGCTAGGGCTGACGCCATCGCGCACCGGCAGAACCTTGGGATCGTGGGAGTTATGCATGGCGCGGGATTTTAGTGGCTGGCCCGGCTCCTGGCTTTCGTGGCCCCATGGGCCCTGGTCAGACCATGATGCGACTTCGCACTGACTAATCTGTTCGGATATTGGCTTTGCGAATGGTGCTCTCCAGAACTCTTTTCTCCTGCTCCAGATAGGCCAGGAACTGAGGATGCCCCATGCGCATGGGCTTGAAGCCTGCTTCCGTCAGTTTTCTGGCCATCTCGGGGTCCGCTTGCAGGATCGCGATTTCATCGGCCAGACGCTTCACGATATGGGCATCTGTATGAGCGGGAGCAAGCAAGCCTTGCCAGGCCTCGACCTCCAGATTGCGAAGGGCCGGTGTCTCCGAAAGACTTGGCGCCTGAGGTAACGTGGCCAGGCGCTGGCTGGATGTCACGCCCAGTGCCTTGACCTTGCCCTCCAGGACAAACGGCTGAGCCAGCGCAACAGGCAGCACGGCAAGGTCGATCTGACCACCTGCCAGCTCGGTCAGCACCTGTGGACCAGACCTGTAGGGAACATGTACCAGATCGATACCGGACATTTGCTGAATCAGCTCCCCCGTCAGGTGCAGGCTGGTGCCCACGCCGTCGGTGCCCAGGGTCAGTCGCCCCGGTTTCTGGCGCGCAAGTTCAATGAGATCGTCCGCACTGCCTGCAGCAAGTCCCGGGCGGGCGAGCAGCACAAAGACCGAAGAGGCCACGGGTGCCACGGGCTTCAACTCCTGCAGACCGTCGTAGCGGAACTTTGTCGGCGAGATCATGGGGGCGACCAGCACCGAGCTGGCCACACCGAAGAGCAAGGTATAGCCATCGGGTCTGGCCTTGATAACACGCTGCGTTGCAATAGTCCCCGATGCTCCGACCATGCTCTCGATGATCACGGGCTGGCCCAGGCGCTCAGCCAGACGCGGCATCACCAGCCTGGCGGCCACATCCACACTGCCTCCGGGCGCGAAGGGAACTACCACCGTCAGTGCCTGGGCAGGCCAGGGCTGGGCAGCAGCCTGGCTTGCCAGTGATAGCTGCTGCAGCAGCGGGGCGCCCAGCGCCCAGGCTGCAAACTGTCTGCGTCGTATTTGCATGATGATCTTTCTGCTGGGATTGGAATGGTTCAGCGGGACAGCCAAGGCAGTTGCTCTGCCTGGTAGCGCCATGTCTGGAACACCGTGTTCACGCGCCCCGGGCCTGTGCGGCGTGCAGCGGCATCGGGGTACTCGCCAAACCAGGGCAGAATGAATTCCCATACCAGCTCGCCCTGCGGCGTCACCTCAAACAATCGCCCCGTGGCCGACTCCGTGATGTGCGTGTTGCCGTTCCACAAACGTTGCGCGCTGCCCATGAAGGCGGTGTAGAAGGCGTTGACCATCTCGTCCTGGTAGCTCCACGCGATCTCGTGGGAAACAGGATCTATCTCCAGCACACGCGAGAAAGCCACATGGGCTCCCTGGCGGAAGTTGCCGTTGTCAAAGGTCAGGACATGGCCGTTTGCCAGCGCAACCGGAGCATGCTGGTGCGAGACCACCGAAGGTGGGATATGCAGCTTCACCCTGCCGCTGGCCTTGTCCACGCCAATGATTCCCGAGGTCGTGCGCAGACTCATGAGCACTGTTCCATCGGCCGCCATCCCGAGGCCGTTGACCAGGGGCCAGTGATAGCGGCCGAAGCCTGGGTGAATGGGAAAGTCCTCAGGCTCCAGATGCTCCCAGGCCTTCCATTCCCAGACCAATCGACCTGTGCGGTCCACTTCCCGGATCACATCGCCGTACATCAGCTCGTCAGCAGCAAGGGAGGTGCCGCCGGGCACCCGTTCGGCAAAGCCCTGTGGAACAGGGGCACAGGCTGCATAGAGCAGATGACCGTTGGGCAACCACTGTGCGTCATGGTGGTGTGTCGGGTCTTCATAGCGCCAGACCACCTCCCCGTCGGGCCTGACCTCGTAGAAATCACCGCCATGCCACATGGACCAGGGTGCGTAAAGATCAGGCGATTCACGATGGTTGCCGTTGTAGCCGAGATTGCCGTTAGGCAGGATGACGGCGTGGCGGCCGGCGCGCACGGGCAGCTTCCACTCATGCGCCACCTGACCGTGGATATCTATGAGGTAGACATGCCCATCGGCCGTCTGGGGGGCGATCAATGTGTAGCCGCCAGCGCTGAGAGTGCTGTCATGAGCGATGAGACCTGTGCCGCGTCGGCGTTGAGTGACCTGGTCAACGGTGGTAGCCATGGGGTTCTTTCTGTGACAGAAGGGATTGATGGCTGCCACTCTAGAAGTTCAGGAGCGTCAGGAATAGCTGATTGTTTTTTAATAGATGTCAGAAAAAACTTTACACTCAGCCCATGCCAGCGATTTCACAGGCCTTTCGATGCTTTGACGAGGTGGCGCGCCGAGGCTCGGTGCGAAAGGCCTCGGCGACGCTGCACCTGACCGCCGCAGCGGTCAACCAGCAGATCCTCAATCTCGAAGCGCAGGTCGGTCAGCCTCTGTTCGACCGGTTGCCCAGAGGCATGCAGCTGACGGTGGCGGGCGAGATCGTGCTGGCAGCAGTCAGGCGCAGTCAGCGAGACTTCGACAATGCCCTGGCCCAGGTCGAAGATCTGAATGCCTTGCGACATGGGCATGTAAGCGTGGGTGTTCCCCACGCGACGGCCGAATACCTCGTGCCTCAGGTGATTGCGGCAATGCATCAACGCTATCCCGATATCACCTTCAGCGTGCGTGCCGGAATCGGTGAAGAGCTGCTGCGCCATGTGGCTCAGGGCGAGATCGATGTGGCCTACTGCCTGCGCCGAACACCTCCTGCCGGTGTCGAGGAGATGCGCTCCTGGGCACAGCCCCTGGGCGTGGTGATGGCTCCGGATCACCCTCTGCGAATGCGTCCGCGACTGCTGCGTCTTCGTGACTGCCTGGCCTATCCGCTGATCATGATGACTCCCGACATGGAGTTGCGCAGCATGCTCGAGCGTCTGGGCGACGGTGCGCTGAGCCGGATCCAGCCGATGGTGGAGACCAGCAGCATCCCCATGGCCCGGCGCCTGGTGGCAAGCGGCCAGGCACTGGCCTTCATGCTGCCGGACAATGTGGCGGAAGACATGGCCGCTGAGCGTCTGAGCTGGCGTGCGTTGCACGATGCAGGTTCGCTGCTGCACAGCTGCGCTTATCAGCGCACCGGCTATGCGATGGCAGCCGCAACGGAAATGTTTCTGACCGAGCTGGAACATGCTGCGGACGAGTTGAAGGCGAACTTCGATACCGGTGTTTCCTGGTCCATCGGCAATCTTGCCGTTTGACCGCACAGGATCGGCAAGCATCGGAGACGCACAGCCGCCTCAACGCCAAGGGTGCCTTTGCGCAATGGCGCAGCACTTCACAGCACTTCATGAAGCGCCGCAGCCTTTGTTGCAGATGCTTGCACTCTTGACTCCAGCAGACTTCAGACTGCCACACCGTATCCCGGATCGGTCGCGGCGTCTGAGCTGATCACATGCGGGCAAACCTGCATCAGGCAATTGGATGACGAGGCATTTCACCTATGCGTAATAGCATGTGGCAAAAAGGATGCAACAGCCATGGTCAACACCACCAGTACTTCAGCCCCTGATTCCACTCGTGCACATCAGCGCCTGATGCGCCACTGGCTGCGCTGGGCGGCCATTGCTATGGCACTGCTGCTGGCCTTGATTCTGGCTGCGGCACTGCTGATTGCCTTCATGGACTGGAACAAGCTCAGGCCATGGATCAATGAAAAAGTCAGCACTTTCGCGGGCCGCGACTTTGCCATCAATGGTGACCTGCAGCTGCAATGGACCTGGCCACAGCCCCTCGATACCGGCTGGCGCCACTGGGTGCCCGGAGTGGTGCTGCATGCCAGCGATCTGACACTTTCGCAGCCCCAGGGCTGGCTGGTTCGGCAGGCGCCTGAAAAAGCCGATGACAAACAGCCGGTATTGCCTGCGACACCCAAGGAGCTCAACACCGGTCGCCTGCCCGAGCAAGGTCAGGCAGCGAGCGAGAAAAAGACGAGCGTAGATGACGACGACGCCATAGCCGATGCCGGCCGGCAACCGCCCGAACGCGATGCTCGCACCATGATCACCGCAGCAAATGCCACGGCCAGCCTGCGCCTTTGGCCACTATTGGCGCGCCATGTACAACTCGACTCCTTGCTGTTGCAGGCTCCGGATATGGTGCTGGCCCGCAACGACAAGGGCGAGAACAACTGGACATTTGACAAGCCCTCAAGCAGCGGCCCGAAGTGGAGTTTTGAAATAGGCCAGTTGCGCATCAGCGACGGCGTTCTGGGCTGGTCCGACGCCGTCAAGAACATGGCCGTGCGCGCCCGTATCGACACGCTGCGCAGACCGGTCAGCGCCGATGAACCTTATGGTGTGCGCTTCGGCCTCGCTGGCTATCTGCATCAAGGCAAGACCCGCGCGCAGATTCGGGCCCAGGGTCTGGCGGGACCGGTACTGGATCTGCGCCAGGACAGGCTGCGCTTTCCGCTGCGCATATCGGCCAAGGCCGGCAGCCTGCAAGCGTTTGCCGAGGGGATTCTCGACAATCCCAAGACACTGGACGGACTGGACTTTCAAGTTCAGGTACGCGGCAAGAGCATGGCCGACCTGTTCGAGCTCAGCGGCCTGCTGCTGCCCGCCACTCCGCCGTTCGAGACCAGCGGCCGTCTGATCGGCAGCCTAGCGCCGGGCAAGGCCGTCTGGCAGTACGAAAAGTTTCAGGGCAAGCTAGGTCAGAGCGATTTGCGCGGCGATCTCCAATACCGCTCCGCCCAGCCTCGGCCAAAGCTGACGGCACAGCTGCACTCCAAACAACTGCGACTGGTGGATCTGGGACCGGTCATAGGCGCAGCCCCGTCCGGTAGCCCCGACAAGCCCCAGCCCGTCAACGGCAAGGTACTGCCGCAGGTTCGGTTCCAGACCGAGAACTGGGACAAGATGGATCTCGACCTGCGTTATGAAAGCAGCCATATCCTGCGGCCCGAAGCTCTGCCCCTGCAAGACCTCAGCGTGCATGCGCTGCTGGACAACGGCAGACTCACCCTCTCGCCACTGAAGTTCGGCCTCGCCGAAGGCACGCTGAATATCGATGCCAGCGTGGACAGCCATGCCAAGCCCGTTGCTGCCAAACTCAACGCACAGGTGCAGTCGCTCAAGCTCTCCGCGCTGTTTCCTACGATTGAAAAGATGAAGAAAAGCCTGGGCCGGCTCGATGGCGCAGTCGCGCTCACCGGACAGGGCGAGTCACTGGCACAGTGGCTGGGCACGGGCAATGGCTCGCTACGCCTGTTTGTACGCGACGGCACTTTCAGCTCGCAACTGCTGGACCTCGCGGGGCTGAACGTAGGCTCCATTGTCATCGCCAAGCTGTTTGGCAGCGACAAGGAAGTTAAGCTGCGCTGTGCCGTGGCCGACTTCAATGTGCAACAAGGCATTGCCCGCCCACGCATGGCCAAGCTGGCCACCACAGAAGCCGTTGTTGAGGCCACAGGCGAGATCAATCTGGCGCAGGAACAGCTCAATCTGCGCATCGTCCCCGAATCGCTGAAGTGGAAGTTCTTTTCATTGCGCACGCCACTTTATGTGCGCGGCAGCTTTGCCAAGCCCGATGTGGGCCTGGAGCCAGGCCCCCTGGCAGCCCGTGCCGGCGCTGCAGTGGCTGCTGCCGTTTTTGCGCCAGCGGCACTGGCACTGGTGCCGCTGACCGTGCCTGCCGCTGACGACGATGTGGACTGCAAGCAGTTGCTGACTCAAGTACGCAATCGCTAATACGGGCAAGCAGCTCACAGCCCGATCTCAGCATCGAGTCCTGGCACACTGCAAAGAATGCAGGCAGCCGCTCGGACGGAATATGGCGGAGGTGCCTCACACCATATTTCATGTCCCGGAGATCAGCAAAGCAAAAGCGGCAACCGCAAGCCCTTCAGCCTGGACTGCGGCAGCGTCACGGAATCAGGCGCTCTTGAGGCGGAAGATGCTGACCATCTGCGACAGGTCGCTGGTCTGCTGCTGCATGGATTGCGCAGCAGCGGTGGACTCTTCCACAAGGGCGGCATTCTGCTGGGTCACCAGATCCATCTCGGCCACCGCGCGGTTGATCTGCTCGATGCCGCTGGTCTGCTCATGGCTGGCGGCGGTGATCTCACCCATGATGTCCGTCACGCGCTGCACGCTGCTGACGATTTCATCCATGGTCTGACCGGCCTGGCTGACCTGCGCACTGCCCTCCTCGACCTTGGTGACCGAGGCCTGAATCAGCTGCTTGATTTCCTTGGCCGCTTCAGCGCTGCGGCCAGCCAGCGAGCGCACCTCCGATGCCACGACGGCAAAACCGCGGCCCTGTTCGCCGGCACGGGCCGCTTCCACGGCCGCGTTCAGCGCCAGGATGTTGGTCTGGAAAGCAATGCTGTCGATCACGCCGATGATGTCGGAAATCTTGCGCGAAGACTGGCTGATGGCGCCCATGGTCTCCACCACTTGCGACACCACCATGCCTCCCTTGACAGCCACATCGGAGGCCGACAGCGCCAGCTGATTGGCCTGACTGGCGTTATCGGCATTTTGCTTGACCGTGGAAGTGAGCTGCTCCATGGAGGCAGCGGTCTGCTGCAAGGAACTGGCCTGCTCTTCCGTGCGCGCAGACAGGTCATGGTTGCCCGCTGCAATCTGGCCCGACGCTGTGGCAATGCTGTCCGTGCCCTGACGCACCTGCCCCACCAGCCTATCCAGGCTGGAATTCATATCGTGCAAGGCCTGCATGAGCTGCCCGGTTTCATCGCTGCTGCTCACATGGATCTGAGCCGTGAGATCACCATCGGCCACGCGGCGAGCCACTCCGACCGCATGCTTGAGCGGAGCGGTGATGCCTTGCGTTAGACGCCAGGCGCTGACAGAGCCGATGGCCAGAGCCAGCAAGGCCAGAACCAGGAAGTACGTCCTGCTGCTGCTCTCGATCTGCTCCACCTCCGCCGCCTTGGCATCCAAGCTGGCGCGCTGCAGGTTCAGCAGCTCGCCGAGCAGCTTCAGATAGCCCTGGGCGGCCGGCACATAGCTGTTGATCAGCGTGGACTCCGCCTCTTCGGCCATGCCGTCGGCCTTGAGCTGACTGACCTTGTCGCGGCTGGCAATATAGGTTTTGCGCACCAGCATGATCTTGTCCAGGATCTCGCGCTCCGCAGGCTGGGTGATCAGGGGCTCGATCTGCTTGAGCACATTGGCTGTGCTCTTGGTAGTGGCAGCCGCATCCGCCGCCAGAAACTGCACCAGACTTGCGTCGCTGCTCTTGGCGATGGCCGTGGTGCGTGCCACCGCCACGCTGACATTGCTGTTCCAGTCGCTGATCAGGCGCTCCTTGGTCAGCGGCTCCTGCATCATCTGCTGCGTGGCCTTGCCCACCGAGTGCAGCTGCCAGATGCCGATAACCGTGATCACCACGGCAAATGCCAACACCACTGCGAACCCCAGGCCCAGTCGGGCACCAATGTTCAGCTTGGTCAATCTCATCGCTTTCATCCATTCCATAGAAAAGTAAATAGCCGGCAAAGCGGCCACTCCGATACATGAAATGGGGCCGACCCGGCAAAGCCGCTTGCTGCATCACTCGCTTAGCGCAAATCGCAACACAATGTAATTAGTATTATCAAGGGATTACATCGCTGGATTGGCCGACCCGAAACATCAACGCAGCAAGCAAGGCCCTGCTACCTTCGCCAAAACAAGCAAGGGCGCAAAATGCGCCCTTGCTGTCTTTGTTACCTGCTCTGGTTAAGCAAACCTGCCGGCTCATGAGAAGCGGGGAGCCCGCTTCTCGACAAAGGCCGTCACGGCTTCACGATGATCGGCCGTTTTATGGGCAATTGCCTGATACCCGGCCGATATTTCCAGCAGCGAAGCCAGCGTGGCGTTCTGGCCCTCACGCAGCAAACGCTTTGTCATGCGCATCACCCCGCCCGGATTGGCAGCAATCTTGAGCGCCAATGCCCTGGCTGTCGGCAGCAGTTCATCCGGAGGCACGACCCGGCTCACCAGACCACAGGCCAATGCCTGGCCCGCGCTGATCGCCTCTCCCGTGAAAGCCATCTCGCTGGCCTTTGACATCCCCACCACACGCGGCAGCAACCAGGCCCCGCCATCACCAGGAACAATGCCCACGCGAACAAAGCTCTCCGCAAAAGTGGCATTCTCCGACGCAATCCGGATATCGCACATGCAGCTCAGATCCAGACCCGCGCCGATAGCCGGGCCGTTGACGGCGCAGATCACGGGAACATCCAGCTGGTAGAGGGCATTCGGAATTTGCTGAATGCCCTGGCGGTATTCCTCGCGAATCATGTCGGGAGTGAGTGCGTCATCGAAATAGCGCCTCATGTCCTTGACATTGCCGCCGGAGCTGAAAATAGAGCCGGCGCCGGTCAGGATCAGCACCTTCACGCTGGCGTCCAGGCGCACATCTGCGCAGAGCTGCACGAATTCGGCCACCGCCGTATTGCCGGTCAGCGCATTGCGTGTCTCGGGCTGATTCATGGTGACGGTCAAGATACCGCCATCGCGTTCAATGTTCAGAAATGCCATGTTCCAGGTCTCCATAGTTGTGGGGCAACTTCAAGCCAGGGCCTCGACATCGGTGATCCGCCGGATCAGATCCAGTGTCATGCCCTCGTGCGACATCAGGGCCTGTCCGGCCAATGCCTGCCAATAGGCTTCGCTGCCGGCCGTCAGGCGCCATGCATGCAGTCTGCGGGTAAACAGCTGCAGGTCATATTCCTCGGTGAAGCCAATCGCGCCATGAATCGCATGCGCAAGCTCCGTGACCACCAAAGCCGCCTCGCTGCAGCGTGCCTTGGCGACGGCCACACGCAATCTGTCAGCCGCGATGCCGTCACCACTGCAACCGAGCTGAGCCGCCATGCGGGCGGCAAACACATGCTCGCTCATGACTGCCAGCTGATGCTGGATCGCCTGGAACTTCCCGATAGCACGCCCAAACTGCTGACGCTCGTTCGCATAGTGCAAGCTACGCTGGAACACGTCACGCATGGCCCCCGCCATCTGCGCGGCCACCACGGCGGCCTGCAGGCTCCGGGCATCGAATTGCGGCCTTTGCCGGATGACGCCGGCGGCCCGCAACTGCTCTGGCGACCAGGTCAGCGACGCGTCCAGCGCCATAGCGTGTGGCGCAAGCCCAGCCTGTGACACGCTCAGCAGATGCCAGACCCCGGCTTCCTCTTGCACTTGCACCAGCACCGAGTCCGCGACTTGCCCGCCTCGCACCAGCGCGCAATGCAAACCGCCATCTGTCTGCATCGCACCCTGCGCCAGCGCAATGCTGCCGGCCGGGCAGGCCATATCCGCCTGCGCCAGCATGGCCCGCGCCAGCATGGTCTCTCCCAGAGGCAGAGGCAGGGCATGGGCTCCGCACTGCTCCAGCACGCCAAATATCTCACCCAAGCCCAGACCGGCGCCGCCCTCTTCTTCGGCCAGCAAGGCATCGGCCAAGCCGGTTTCCTCCAGCTGCTGCCATAGCCGGGCGACGGCCACCGAGCGGCTACCGGCGCTCTCGATCTCGCGAATCACCTGAGGGGTGCACCAGTCTGCCAGCACCTTGCGCGCGGCATCTGCAAACAAATCGTTATTGCTCATGAACTTGTCTCCGATCAGCGCAAACCCAGTCCACGAGCGATCATGCCGCGCAGAATGTCACGCGTGCCACCGCGCAAGGAAAACGAGGGAGAAGCTTCGGTGACGTATTTGAGCGTCAGCAGCAGCTCCACCGGAACATCCTCGACCGGTCGGGCAAACAGCTCCTCGGCAATGGCTGCCGGAATCATCTGCTCCAGTGTCGTGCCCAGCTCCTTGACCAGTGCGGCCTCCACAACAGGACTTGCTCCCTGGGTCAGCTTCTGCTGCACGGATACCGACATCGCGCGCAGCGGTGCCAGTTGCGTCAGCACCTTGCCCGCAAGCCGCATGCCGGACTCGGTGCGTCCCTGCGGCGTACGTGCATACTGCAGCCATTGATCGAACAGCACGATGCTGGAGAAAAGGCGCTCCGGGCCGCTGCGCTCGAAAGCGAGTTCGGCGGTAACCTGTTCCCAGCCCCGACCTTCGGCACCGATCAGCGCATCGGCCGACAGTTGCACATTCTCGAAAAAAACCTCGCAGAAATGGCTGCCACCCGATAGATCCTGGATGGGACGCACCGTCACACCGGGCAATGTCAGGTCCACGATGACTTGCGACAAGCCCTTGTGACGGTCCTCGGCACTGCCGGAGGTTCGTACCAGAGCAATCATGTACTGGCAGTGATGCGCGTTGGTGGTCCAGATCTTCTGGCCATTGAGCAAGAAGCCCTGCTCGTTGGGAACCGCTCTAGTCCTCACACTTGCCAGATCCGAGCCGGCATTGGGCTCGCTCATGCCGATACAGAAAAACACCTCTCCCCGGCAGACTCTGGGAATGTAAAACTGCTTTTGCGCTTCCGTACCATATTTGAGGATCAGCGGCGCACTCTGGCGGTCGGCAATCCAGTGCGAGCCCACAGGCGCACCGAAGTTCAGACACTCCTCCACCAGCACATAGCGGGCGAACGCGCTGCGCTCGCCTCCGCCATAAGCCTTGGGCAAGGTCATGCCGATCCAGCCCTTTTCACCCAGCTTGCGGCTGAGTGCCGGGTCATATCCGCTCCAGGATTTGGCACGGACATGCGCAGGAATGTCTTTGACCGCGTCCTGCAGAAAAGCACGCACCTCGGCGCGCAGTGCCTCGCCTTCCGGCGGGATGCCTGTCAGGCTCAGTCCATCGAGAATGGTCATCGTCTTGCTTTCTCTCAGTCCAGGGACACGCCCGTGCTTTTGACAACCCCTGCCCAGCGCTTGATTTCGCTCTGGATGTAGTCGCCATACGCTTTGGGCGTAGACCCCAGCGGCTCCGCACCCTGCACGCGCAGCTTCTCCAGCACTCCCGGATCCTTGAGCGCCTTCATCAGCTCGGCATTCAGGCGTTCCACGACCGCAACAGGTGTTTTGGCGGGCACCATCACGCCTTGCCAGGCTCCGGCCTCGAATCCGGTCATGCCGCTTTCGGCCAGCGTAGGCGCATTGGGGAAATTGGGAATCCGTGCGGCCGTGCTGACGGCCAGCAGCCGGAGCCTGCCGTCCTTGATGAAAGGCGCCACCGAATTGATGGTGTCGGTCATGAAATCTATCTGGCCAGCCACCAGGTCCACGTCGGCAGGGGCGCTGCCTTTGTAAGGCACATGACTTGCATCCAAGCTGTAGTGCTGCACCACCTGAAAAGCCGCCAGGTGCGTGACATTGCCGTTGCCAGCCGAGCCGTAGGAGAGCTTGCCTTTGTGCTCCTGCGCGTACTTCACGAGCTCCTGCACGGTGTTGGCAGGCACCTTGGGATTGACGACAAGCCCCAGTGGCACCACCGCCGTCAAGGCCACGGGGCGCAGATCCCTGGTCACGTCATAGCTCATCTTCTTGTAGAGCGACGAACTGAGTGCAATCGAGGAAGTGTTGTAGAGCACGGTGTAGCCGTCGGCCGGCGCCTTGGCCACCAGCGCATTGCCGATGTTGCCGTTGGCACCAGGCCGGTTGTCCACGATGACCGACTGCCCCAGTTGCTGGCCTACCTGCTGCGCCAGCACCCGCGCCACCATGTCTGTGGGACCGCCGGGCGGGAAAGGGACGATCAGCGTGATCGGCTTGCTGGGCCAGTTGTCCTGCGCCTGCGCCGCACCACAAACGGCCAGCGCGACAACGGCGAGCAGCGACAACCGACGTGAAAATCGATAACTCATCTTGTGTCTCCTGTAGTTTTCTCATCTCGGCGCACTGGAAAGTGCGCACCGGTGCAACGGCATCCGCGGCAGCGCGGACCTAAGCTTCACGGCCGGCCAGCAGGCGCACGGCGGTATAGACCATCACCTGCTGGTGACGCTGGTTGTAGACCTCGATCCGCGAACTCACTACTGCGCGACCGCCTTTGCTCGTTGGCTTGATGTCGATCACTTCGACCAGCGCCTCAATGGTGTCGCCCACCACCACAGGAGCCAGAATCTTCTGGTGCAACTCGAGCATGGCCAGGCCCGTACCCTGGATCATGCTTTGCAGGATGAAGCCTTCGATCAAGGTGTAGGTGAGTGCGCCCGGCACCGGGCGGCCCTGAATGGCACCGCCGTCATAGCCGTCCTCGATGAAGATCGCCTCGAGCATGCCCGTGGTGTTGATGAAGTTGACCAGATCGGTCTCGGTCACCGTACGGCGAAAGGTGCGCAGTTGCTGACCTACCCGCAGGTCCTGCCAGACAAAACCCTGGCCCATGCGCGGCGTGTCTGCCAGCGCTGCGGCACGGTTTTCAGTGGATGAAATCAAATTGCTCACGCTCATTCTGTCTCCGCTTCATGCTGTTTGTTCAGCAGTCCTTCGACTGCAAGGCCGCAATGCACGCGTCGTCCCAGCCTGCCTCGCGCAGCAATGCCTGCGTGTGCTCGCCCAGGCGCGGGGGCATGCCTATCGGTGGCTGGGTACCGTTGATACGCACGGACGAACGCGGAAATTTCACAACCCCCATCGCCGCGTCTTTCTTCTCGACAAAAAAGCCGGTGGCCTGCAAATGCGGGTCATGGGGCAGATCGTCCATGCGAGTCACCGGGGCGGCTGGAATCTCCAGCTCTTCGCAGCTGGCCAGCCAATAGGCGGTGTCCTTTTGCGCCACGTAGCCGCTCATCGTCTCCAGCAGCTCGGCGATGTGGCGGGTGCGCATCGCCTGGGTGGCAAAGCGCTGGTCCTGTGCCAGCTGGGGCTGGCCAACGGCTGCAAAGAAACGGCGCCAGTGCGCATCGGTGTAAGGCATCAGGCAGACATGGCCGTCCAGCGTCCTGTAGGGCTTGCGCCAGGGCGCCATCACGCGCGGATAGCCCGCGCCACTCTGCGCGGGTGTGAAATGCATGCCGTAGAAATGCTCCACCAGGTTGAAGCCCGCCATGGTTTCGTACATGGGCACTTCCACATAGCTGCCCGCGCCCCTGCGCTCGCGCTGGTAGAGCGCCGCCAGCACCGCATGCGCAGCCACCAGAGCGCAGGTCTTGTCGGCCGCAATCGTGGGCAGATAGCGGGCCTCGCCCGTCTGGCGCTGCATGAGATCGGCCAGGCCACTCATGCCCTGAATCACGTCGTCATATGCAGGCTGCCCGGCATAGGGGCCGTCTTCGCCAAAACCGTGCAGGCCCACATAGATGAGGCGCGGGTATTGCTTGCGCAGACTGTCCGGATCGAGCCCGAGCCTTGCCAGCTTTTGCGGGCGCATGCTGTGCATGAGCACATCGGCGCCCTGCAACAGCGCATGCAGCGCGGCCTGAGCCTGCTCTTGCTTGAGGTCCAGCACCACACTTTTCTTGCTGCGATTGGAGCCCATGAACATGGCCGCCATGCCCGGCTCCAGCGTCGGGCCGGTGTGGCGCGTGGAGTCGCCCTCCGGCGGCTCGATCTTGATCACCTCGGCACCGTAGTCGGCCAGCACCTGGCTGGCCATGGGGCCGAAAATCACGCTGGAAAGGTCCAGCACCCGCACCCCTGACAATGCCCCCAGGGCTTGGTCCTGGCACGCGATGCGCGTGTGCGTCAACGATTCCTGGCTGTTCATCCCAATACTCCGCTGTCCCGATAGGCCTGCATTTGCTGAGCAGACAGACCCAGATGGCGCTCCAGCAGTTCTTGTGTGTGCTGCCCCAGCTGGGGCGGTGCATGGCGGTAGGTCACCGGTGTGTCCGACAAACGGATGGGGCTGGCGACCAGCGGCACCTGGCCCGCCTTGGGGTGTGTCATGGCGATCTGCATGCCGCGAGCCCTGACCTGCGGATCCTCGAACACCTCACGCACCGTGTTGATGGGGCCGCAAGGCACGGCATGCTGCTCCAGCAGTTGCACCCAGGCCCTGGTGCTGCGTGTGAGCGTCACGCGGCGGATCATCTCCACCAGCTCGGCTCTATGGGCCAGCCGCGCCGCATTGCTCCGAAAGCGCTCGTCCTCGGCCCATTCGCTCCTGCCTGCAGCCTGGCAGAAGCGGGCAAACTGGCCGTCATTGCCCACGGCCAGGATCATGTGGCCGTCTTCGGTCGGGAACTCCTGGTAGGGCACCGTGTTCGGATGCGCGTTGCCCATGCGCTGAGGCACCTGATCCCCGTACAGATAGTTCATGCTCTGGTTGGCCAGGCAGGCCACGCCGACATCGAGCAAAGCCAGATCTATGTGCTGGCCGCGCCCCGTATGCTCGCGGGCCTGCAGGGCCGCCAGAATCGCCGTGCTGGCATATAGCCCGGTGAGGATGTCGGTCAGCGCCACGCCAACCTTCATGGGGCCGCCTCCGGGCTGGCCATCGGCGTGGCCCGAAATACTCATCAGCCCCCCCATGCCCTGAATCAGAAAGTCATAGCCCGCACGATGCGCATAGGGACCGTCCTGGCCAAAGCCCGTGACCGAGCAGTAGACCAGACGCGGATTCAGGGCACTGAGGCTCGCGTAATCAAGCCCGTACTGCGCCAGACCGCCAGTCTTGAAGTTCTCGATCAGCACATCGCATCGGGCCGCCAGCTGACGCACGATCTCCTGCCCTTCGCCGCGGGTGAAGTCCACGGAAATCGACTGCTTGTTGCGGTTGGTGCACATATAGTAGGCCGACTCCCCCGTCGGCAGACCTTCGGGGTCGGCCACATAGGGCGGGCCCCAGGCACGCGTGTCGTCACCGCTGCCGGGCCTTTCCACCTTGATCACCTCGGCGCCCAGATCACCCAGGGTCTGTGCAGCCCAGGGGCCCGCCAATACCCGCGAAAGATCGAGCACCTTGATGTGCTGCAGCGCCTGTACCGGCCGGCTGTCATTGGCTTTCATTGCTGGGGAACCTTGGCCTTGACGACGATGCGCTTCCACAGCGCAATTTCGTTCTTCTGGAATTCATGCATCTGTGCCGGGCCGCCGGTCATGGGAATGGCCCCCAGACGCTCGTAGAAGGCACGGGTTTCATCCATCTTCGAGATGGCGGTGAAAAGCTCGGCGAGCCTGGCAGTCTCGGCGGCTGGTGTCCTGGCGCTCACCATGGCACCCACCCAGGTGTAGGCCTCGAATCCGGGCAGACCGGCCTCGGTGGCCGTGGGGATCTCGGGGGAGGTGCTCACGCGCTTGTCGGAGGCCACCGCCAGGATCTTGACGCGCCCTCCTCGGGCCAGTTCCTGGACTGCCGTGACTTCAGCGAAGGTGTAGTCCACCGTCCCTGAAGCGACGGCCGTGGTGGTCTCCCCTGCGCCCTTGAACGGGACATGCACGGTTTCGATCCTGGCAGCGTCGTTGAGCAGCTCGCCCATCAGCTGATAGCCTGCCGAGCCGGCCCCGAAATTCACCTTCCCCGGGTTGGCCCTGGCATGGCTGATCAGGCCCTTCAGGTCGGAGTAGGCCGCTTGGGGCGCGACGGCCAGCATGGCCGGCGAGCGCATCATCATGGTCAGCGGCGCAAAGTCCGTTAAGGGATCGTAGGGCAGATGCCTGAACAGCGCCGCATTGACCGCCAGCGTTGAATTGCTGCCGATGAACACGGTATAGCCGTCGGCGGGCGCCGACAGCACCTGCTTGACGGCGATGAAGCCGTTGGCTCCTGCCTTGTTTTCGACGACCACAGGCTGGCCCGTGAGCTCCTGCAGCTTGCGCCCGAAATAGCGCGCCGAGGTGTCGGTGCCGCTGCCCGGACCGAAGGGCACGATGAGCTTGATCGGCTTGGCAGGAAAGCCCTGAGCCGGTGCCTGAGCCATGGAGGGCATGCCGGCGCCGAGCAGGCCGCAGCCCAGCAGTGCCGCCAGCAGGTATCTGCGTGCTTGTTTCAAGTTTGTCTCCTGATACGGAATTGCTGCCGTGTTTTTTCTTGTGAGCCCACTTTAGGCAGGCGTGAAATTAATGTCTAATATTAAAAATTTCGTTTCTGATATCGATTGAATATCAATGAATCTCAAGCAACTGCAGCAGTTCATTGCCCTGGCCGAAACCGGTAACTTTCACCGTGCCGCTGAGCAACTGCATATGGCCCAGCCGCCGCTGTCCATCTCGATTCGCAAGCTGGAAGAGGAGCTGGGCAGCGCCTTGTTCGATCGAACCAGTACCGGAGTCGTGCTGACGCCTGCCGGCAAGGCCATGCTGGAGAGCGCACGCGCCACCCTGTTTCATGCCGAGCAATGTCGCCAGGCTGTGCGCGATACCAGGGAAGGCGTGGGCGGCCTGATACGGCTGGGCTTTGTCGGTTCGGCCACCTACGAACTGCTGCCGCGCCTGATTCCCTCGTTTCGCGAGCGCTACCCCAAGGTCGGGCTGGAGTTCTACGAAGCGACCAGCGCCGAAATCCTCGAAGGGCTGGCAAGCCGGCGCTTCGATGCCGGCCTGCTGCGCTACCCCGTGCTAGAGCTCGATGAGCGCATCGCGCTCACGCCGCTGGATCAGGACGAGTTCGTGCTGGCCGTCTCGGACAACAGTCCCCTGGCGCAGCGCGACGCCATTGCCCTGTCCGAGGCAGCGCATGAGCCTTTTGTGATGTATCCGCAGGACACGGTACCCAGCCTCGCCGCGCTGGCCAAGCTACGCTGCCAGCAATCGGGCTTCACCCCGCGCATCGCCCAGGAGGCCATGCAGGTGCAGACCATCATGAGCCTGGTGGCTTCCGGCCTGGGCGTGGGTCTGGTCGCTGGCGTCTCGCATCTCGTTCAGCCGCGCGGTGTGAAGTGTTTGCCGCTGCTGGACAATCCTCCGGGCTTTCATGTGGGCATTGCGCTGGTGCATTCGCTCACGCCGGGCAGCCGGGCAGTGCAGACGCTCATTGAACATGCACTGCAATTTGCCAAGCTGCCGGCAGCGTCCTGAATTCGCAGTGGCCAGCGCGCACCTGCCTCGACAGGCTCAATGAAAATCCCGGCTGTTCAGCCCGACCTCGGCAAACCGCCCCAGCCAGCGGGTCACATCCCTGGCCTTCATCACGACCAGATGGCGAACCGCAGGTTCATCCCCAGTCTGGGCCGCAGGCATATCCCCTGCTGATTCCGGCGTCTCCAGTTGCGGGGCCGTGCTGCGCTGCCAGATGCCCTCCACGGCCAGCAGACGCGAGGCCAGCAACGCAGAGCGCCAGCGGGCAAAGGTCTGACTCCAGACCACCAGGTTGATGACGCCGGTTTCGTCTTCCAGCGTGATGAACAGCGTGCCGTTGGCGGTAGGCGGACGCTGGCGCACGGTAACAATGCCGCAGGCGCGTACCTTCTGGCCTGGCAGCATATGACGCAGCTCGGCTGCGGTCTTCAGCCCATGGCGCGCCAGCCTGGGACGCAGCAAGGCCAGCGGATGGCGGCGCAGGCTCAGACCGGTGGCGGCATAGTCGAACATGATTTCCTCGCCCTCGGCGGCCTGGGGCAGTTCAAGCCTTGGCTCATGAATCGCAGCTTGGGCAAAGATGGGCGGCAGGCTGGCCTGCGCAGCAGCATCCCACATCTGCTGGCGACGGTGACCGGCCAGGCTGCGCAGCGCATCCGCTGCGGCCAGGGCTTCCATATCCGCCTTGTCCAGCCGGGCTCGGATGACCAGATCGCTCACGTCCTTCCACGGAGCCTGCGCAGCTTCCCCCTCGATTCGCAGCGCTGCGGCCTTGCCCAGCCTGGCAACCCGGTTCAGCCCCAGGCGCACGGCCGGCTGGGGCTGGGCCACGCCGCGCATGGCTTGCAGAGGGGCTTCGAGCGTGCAATGCCAGTGGCTATGACAGACATCGACGGGCAGCACGCGCACGCCATGGCGGCGCGCATCCTGCACCAGCTGGGACGGCGAATAAAAACCCATGGGCTGGGCATTGAGCAGCGCCTGCAGAAAGATGGCTGGCTCATGGCGCTTGAGCCAGGCGCTCGCATAGGCCAGCAGCGCAAAACTGCAGGCATGACTTTCGGGGAAGCCATATTCGCCAAACCCCAGCATCTGCGCAAAGATGGCGTTGGCAAATGCGGGGCTGTATTCCTTGGCCAGCATGCCGCCGACAAGCTCGTCTCGGAAGCGATGCACCCCGCCCTTTCGCTTCCAGGCGGCCATGGAGCGGCGCAACTCGTCCGCCCTGCCCGGCGAAAAGCCCGCGGCATCGATGGCGATCTGCATCACCTGCTCCTGGAAAATGGGCACACCCAAGGTACGCTTGAGCGCATTTGCAAGCTCCGGCTTCTCAAGCTTGAGCGGCAGCTTGCGGCGTTCACGCTCACGTGCCAGCAGATAGGGATGGACCATGCCGCCCTGAATCGGGCCGGGGCGCACGATGGCAACCTCGACCACCAAGTCATAGAAAGTGCGCGGCTGCAGGCGCGGCAGCATGCTCATCTGGGCGCGGCTTTCGATCTGGAAAGTACCCACGGTATCGGCCTGGCAAATCATCTCGTAGGTCGCGGCATCCTCCTGCGGAATCTGGTGCAGCTCCCATGGCTCGCCGCGCCAGCGGGCGCGCTCGTTCAGGGCATTGCGCAGCATGGTGAGCATGCCCAGGGCCAGCACATCGACCTTGAGCAGGCCCACGACATCGAGATCGTCCTTGTCCCACTGTATGACGGAGCGCTTGGCCATCGTGGCAGGCTCCACGGGCACCAGGCGCGTGAGCTTGCCCTCGGTCAGCACAAAGCCGCCCACATGCTGGCTGAGGTGGCGCGGGCTGTCCTTGAGCTGCCAGGCCAGCTCTATCCAGAGGCGCAGCCGATGCGCGCCCACTGCGCAATTCATTTCGCGTGCCAGCACCTCGGCTTCCTGGAGCTTGCGCTGCCCCCAGTCTTCGGGCAGTGCTTCGGGCGCCTGGTCCTCCTCTGCCGAATCGGCCGCCTCTGCATGCGTCTGTGCTTGCGCCTGGGCATGCTCGCTGAACCAATACTGCCCCTTAGCCAGGGCATCGATCAGATCGGCAGGCAGGCCCAGCGCCTTGCCCACATCGCGCAGCGCGCTACGGCTGCGCCAGCAACTGACCACGGCCGTGAGCGCGGCGCGGTCGCGCCCGTATTTGTCGTAGATGTACTGGATGACCTCTTCACGCCGCGCATGCTCGAAGTCCACATCGATATCGGGCGGCTCGCTGCGCTCCTTGCTGATAAAGCGCTCGAACAGCAGATTGTTGTTTTCCGGATCTACCGCCGTAATGCCCAGGCAGTAGCAGACCGCAGAATTGGCCGCCGATCCGCGCCCCTGGCACAGAATGCCGACGCTGCGCGCATAGCGCACGATGTCATGCACGGTGAGAAAGTACATCTCGTACTTCTGACCCTCGATCAGCGCCAGCTCTTTGTGCAGTTGATCGTGCACGTCCTCGGGAATGCCCTGGGGATAGCGTCCCGCCGCGCCCTCCCAGGTCAGCCAAGCCAGGGTCTGCGTGGCCGTCATCTCGGGCAGCACGCTCTCCTGAGGATAGTGGTAGCGGATCTCGTCCAGGCTGAAGCTGCAGCGCCCGGCCAGCTCCAGCGTCGCCTCCAGCATGGCCCTGGGATAGAGCGAGGCCAGCCGCAGACGCGAGCGCAGATGTCGCTCGGCATTGGGCTGCAGTGCAAAGCCGCATTCGGCCACGGTGCGCCCCAGGCGTATCGCCGTGACCACATCCTGCAGCGGCTTGCGCGAGCGTGCATGCATATGGACATCGCCGCAGGCCAGCAGCGGCAGACCCAGCGCCGCGCCCGCCTGCTGCAAGGTCTGCAGCCACAGGCTGTCGTCGGGCGCCAGATGCAGCTCCACGCCCAGCCACAGGTTATTTGTCGAAAAATGCGCTGAAACGTTTTCCAGAAGAGCGGTTACAGCTATCAAATCCGATGCATCGAGCTGCTCGCGCTGCGGCAGCAGCAGGCATTCGCAGCCTTGCTGCAGCAGCTTCCAGGGACTGGATTCATCAACCAGATAGTCGCCCTTGCCTGAGCGGCTGCGTGCAGCGGTGATGAATTCACAGAGATTGCCCCAACCTTGCAAATCACGCACCAGCACCACGATCCTGAACGAGCCCCAGGCGAATTCGCTGCCATGGATCAGGTGCAAGTCGCAGTCCCGCGCCGCCTCATGGGCGCGCACGGCACCGGCCACCGAACACTCGTCGGTCAGCGCCAGCGCCGCATAGCCCAGGCTTTTGGCCCGGTGCACCAGCTCGGCAGGCGATGAAGCACCGCGCAGAAAACTGAAATTCGAGAGGCAATGCAACTCGGCATAGGCCAGCGGCCCTCTGCCCATGCCCTGAGCCACGGGGCTGGCCGGTATGGCGACAGGCGGCGGCCCTGCGAGGCGCAGTGCGGCAGCGGGCGGCTCGACCAGGATCTGCTCAGCCATACACGCCTTGCGCAAACCAGCTGGCGGGGCTGGCTGTCATGCTCATCAGGTGTTCGCTACGGGCCCGCTCGCGGTAAATCCAGACATGGCCGACCACGGCGTTATAGGCCACGAAATAGTCACGCACGGCCAAGCCGACCGGCGCGCCGGTCTGGGCATCGGCAAACGCATCGCCAGCCGCATCCCACCAGCCGGACTCCAGCCTGTAGGGCCCGGCCTTGAGCTGCAGTGGCCCATGCCATTGGGGACGATTGTTCTGCACGGGCAAGGCCTGGGGCTGGGGCAGCAGCCAGGGCGGCCACAGGGCTTGCCAGGAGTCGGCACAGCCGGGCTGACGGCGTGGCCTGAAGCCGGCTCCCGCCTCGGCCCTGGCGCTAGCCCTGCTGCCGCCTGGCTTCTGGCTCTGCAGCAGCTTCGCCGCAGCTTGCCAGCACTGCATCTGCTCGGGCCGGTGATCGGCCCGCGGCTGCACCATTTGTACGGCTTCCTCACCCCAGCGGGCGCTCAGGCGTTCCACCCATTCATGCCAGGCCAGACTGTCCGACGGGCTCTGGCCCTGAGCGGCAGGCAGGCAGCTCAGCGGCTCGGCCGCCCAGGGAACCGTCTCCAGCGCCTGCAACTCCAGCATGTCCACGGGGGCGCGCCAGCGCTGCTGGCCCAGGTGCTCACGCAACAGGCGCTGCAAATGCGCCATGCCCTGCGTGGGCTGAGCCGTGCGGATGACAAGCGCTCCCCAAGCCGGCAGCTCCTGGCCGTTGATACGGCGCAGATCATGGTGCCAGCGCAATCGCAGCGCCAGCACCGCATGGTGACGGGCCTGCAACCAGGACTGCAGCGCGCGCAACAGCGGCTGCGCGGCATGGAGCACGGCATCGGCATGGTGAGCCGGGTAACCCAGGTCGTGGCGCAGCAGGAATTGCTGGGGCAGTTGCAGCCAGCCAAGCGGCTGGGGCAGCAGACCATAGGCCTCATCGAGCGCACGCAAGGCCTTGGCTCCAATGCGGCGCGACAGCCCCGCGCGCGGCAATGCTCGCACATCGCCCCAGCTGCGGCAACCCAGGCGCAGCAGCACGGAGCTGTGCTGCTCCAGGGCGCTCAGCGTCCATAGCGGCAGCGCATCGGCATGCAGCGATGACTCGGACATGGACAGGGAAACAGGGACGGAGCCGCAAGGCCGGGCCTGCTGCAGCCGCAGCCGTGCCAAAGCCTGCCAGGCCGTGCCGCCCTGGCCGCGCAGCGGCTGCAATGCCGCATCGCCGCCCCCGGACTCCGGGGGGCCAGCCTGACAAGCTTGCGCAAAAGCACTGTCCAGCCGCGCCAGCAAGACCTCGGCTCCGCCCCAAAGACGCTGCACCAGGCTGGTCTCCATGAGCAAGGCGTCTTCGAGCAAGGCCACACGCGGCGAAAACTCCAGCGCCCACCAGCAGGCACTCTCGGGCACCGGGCTTGACTCGCTCAGGCAGGCCAGAGGCCAGGCCATCCAGTGCTCTGCACTGCCCATCTCATGCCTCCGTCATCCAAGGCGAGGCCGTTGCAGGAGCGGCGACTGTCATGCGCCCTTGCATGAGCATGGCAGCCTCCTCGCTCTGGCGCACATGTCTTTGGGCCTGCGCCTGCAGCACGGGCTGCCAGGCCCACTGCGAAAGCGCGAGCTGTATGGGGCGCTCCAGCAAAGGCCCACGGCGCTTCAGTATCTGTATCCGCAAACCCGGCGCCTGCTGAGCAGCGAAGACTGTCGTAGCTCTCTCCAGTCTCAACCGCAATGCGGCGGGGGAGCTGCGCGACTCGGCCTGCAGCTCCTGCCATAGCCACAGAGGCCGGCCCTGCGAAGCGGCGGCCAGCTGCAAGCGGCGCAGCGTGGACGCGGGAAGTTCGGGCAACCAGGCCAGCACCGCCAGCACATCCCGGCAATGCAGAGCCTGCTCGCAGGCCCAGGCCAGATCCTGGGCACTGCGCCCCGGCTGCACCGCGCACAGCCGCTTGGCGTCAATACCGGCGGCCTGCAATGCCGGGGCAAAAGGCAGATAGGGTGGAGCCACCAGCACCAGTTGGCCCAGCCCTGAATCCGCGCGTGAAGCCGCATGCTGCCGGACACGGGCGGCCAGCGCGGGCAACAGCAAGGCCCACTCCGCATGGCAGTGCGCTGGTTGCTGCAGCTGAATCAAGGCATTGCCGGGCCAGCCGCCGCCCGGCAGCTCGGCATCCAGCGCAGCATGACCGCTGGGCCAGACCTGAGAGCCGGCGCCCGCCTGCCAGTCCGTGCCGCGCCAGACACCGGGAATCTGTATGGTGGACAAATGCGGGCTGCCCGCAGCGGGCAGACCCGGCCGCACGCCCTGCTCTGCACCTGTTTGCTGCCGGACAGACTCCGTCATGCCGGGCGGTGAGCCAGGATGGGCCAAGGATGTCATGGGCTGGGTATGCATGCGAAAGCTCTTGAATACTGTACAAATATACAGTTATTCAAGTTTCCGCGCAAAACAAGGCCTTAATATAGGCAGCAGATACGGTCGACCCTTGTAGATCGGACGTCGTGCGCTATCAAAAATACTTTTTCAGGATGGCGCAAGCAGAGGCAGCAAAGCACACCGCGCTGCGGCGTGATGCACAAAATCTTGAAGAAATACCGGTTTAGCGCCTGCCGCTATCAAACTTGAGGCCAGCCGTCCTGGGCAAAACTCGCAGTCAATGTCCTCAATTGAGCGACTGCCTGTCGGCATTCATGGCCGAGCTGCGGCCTGCCTGCGGCATCAACTGAGCACAGGCCTCGCACCATTCGGCCACGGCGACTTCCAGCGTGGAGCCGCCCTGCCCCAGCGTGGGCCAGCGGCGCAGGCAGTCGTTCATGATGGCCTGCAACTGCCACAGGGCCTCGCGGTTGACCAGGGCCAGCTCGCTCATGCCCAAGGCGTCGTCCTTGAAATAGCTCAGCACGTCCAGCTGCTGGCTGGGGTGAGAGCCTGCCTCGGCCAGCTGTTTCTGCAGTTGCGCAAGACTGGCTTCCACGGCCACCGCCGCCTGCGCATCGGGCATTTGCTGCCAGTGCTCGGGAAAGTCGCGCCTGAGTTCGCTCCATTTGCGCAGCGCAGCCTCCAGGGCCGCAATACTGTGGGAGAACTCGGCCTGCAGCGGCGCCAGTGGCTTGCCGGGACTGATTTCGTCGTAGAGCAGCGGCAGAATCAGGTGCACCAGATCGGCCGGATAGCTCTTGTGGTTCATGCGCAGCATGAGCGACAGGCGCTGGCCCGGCATGTCGGTGAATTTCTCGAAGAAGGCCGAGACCACCTCGGCCAGCAACAGCACCTGACCCATGGGCGAAATGGCGTTGCCCTTGATGCCGCGCGGATAGCCGGAACCATCCATGCGCTCATGGTGCTCGAGCACGGCGATTTCCACGGCGCGCGAATACAGTTCGGTACTGCGCACCACCAGCATGGCGGTGACGGAATGCGCGACCAGATGCTTGCGTTCCTCGCCGCTCAAGCGATGGTCCGGGTCGGTCCAGACCGGGTCCATATAGAGCATGCCTACATCGTGCAGCAGCGCGGCCGTGGCCAGCGGCACGCATTCGCGCTCGGTCCAGCCGTTCTTGAGCGCCAGAAAGATCGCCACCAGCGTCATCTGCAGACTGTGCTGGTAGAGGTCGCTGCGCTGCTCGCGCATGACGGTGAGCTTGAAGGCAATGGCCTGGGGCAGCAGCAGACTCTTGAGCGGCGCCAGCAGACGCTCGATATCGCCGATGGACGCCACCATGCGATGCAGCAGATCGACCTGTTCGCATTGCTGGCGCGCCAGAGCGACCAGGGATGTCACGTCGACCAGGTCGCCCGTGATCAGGTTGGCATCGATCGGGTCACGCAGCTTGTGCATGACCAGACGGTCATAGAGACGACTGTCAACACGTGTGCCTTTGTCCACCAGTTTCATGCCCTTATCGGTATAGATTGCATCGCCTGTCATGACCTCCGTATGCTCGGCCATATCGGTGACTGCGCGCAAAAAATGTACATCGGTCTCGTGCCCTTGCGCACCAGCGTTCTCACTCATCAAAGCGCTCTGTTTCTGTCTGCTCAATCAAACTCGATTGTTGCAGATTGCAATAATTTGTGGGCCACAATTAAAGCAAAAACAGCTTGCATCGCTTGCCCTATCGACCCCGATAGCTATTAATTCTGCCAATGCTGCAGAAAAAGGCGCAAAAAAAGAACCGCCGCAGCGGTTCTTGCCTGGGAGCGCAGCGCCGCTTATTTCAGCAGCGTCACACCCGTCTTGGACTGGATCTCGTCAAAGCTCACGCCATCGGCAAGTTCCACCAGCTTCAGGCCTTCGGGTGTCACGTCCATCACGCCCAGATCGGTGATGATGCGATCCACCACGCCCAGACCTGTCAGCGGCAGGGTGCAGCTGGGCAGGATCTTCAGGTCGGTCGTGCCGTCCTTTTTCTTGGCCACATGTTCCATGAGCACGATGACGCGCTTGACGCCCGCCACCAGGTCCATGGCTCCGCCCATGCCCTTGACCATCTTGCCGGGAATCATCCAGTTGGCCAGATCGCCTTTTTCGGACACCTGCATGGCACCCAGAATGGACAGATTGATCTTGCCGCCGCGAATCATGGCAAACGACTGATCAGAGCCGAAAATGGCCGAACCGGGAAGCGTGGTCACGGTCTGCTTGCCGGCGTTGATCAGGTCGGCGTCGACCTGGTCTTCGGTCGGGAAGGGGCCGATGCCCAGCATGCCGTTCTCGGACTGCAGCCACACTTCCTTGTCACCCGTGTGGTTGGCCACCAGCGTGGGAATGCCGATACCGAGGTTGACGTAGAAACCGTCTTCGAGTTCTTGGGCCGCGCGCGCGGCCATCTGGTCTTGGGTCCAGGGCATAAGAGCCTCCTGAATAAATCTTGATTGACGTTATTGGTAGTCGCCGGAGTCGATCATGGGCTGCAGGTGCGAAACCACACCATCGAGCAAGTGCAGCAGATCGACGCTCTGGCCGTCTTCGAGCCGTTTGAGGACCATGTCGCGAGCCCCCACCTGGATGCTGGTTTCGCGGTAGCGCACAACGGGGTCGGTTCCCCAGTCGTCGCTCACCATATGCCAGTCCATGTCGTCCATTTCGCAGCTCAGCGCGTCCCCCAGCACCACGCCCAATCCTCGGGCCAGCAACAGGTTGTCGGCCGACACCAGGCCTCGATCGAGCAACTGCTGCAACTGCGCCAGGCCAGAGCGGTCCATGCTCCAATCGCTCAGCCCCAGTTCACGGGCCGCGACCTGGCACACCAGCAAGCGTTCGAGCTCCAGTTGCTCCAGCTCCTGCGCAGCCAGCGCACGAAAGACCGGTACATCGGCCTGGGCGGCAGCCTCGGGCGAATAGGACGTATCCGCCATGTTTCAGGCTTCGCGCACAGTGCGCTTTTCGATGCGCTTTTCGGGATTGGCGTTGTGCACGATGCGGTGCACATAGATGCCGGGCAGATGGATGTCGTCGGGAGCGATCTCGCCCACTTCCACCAATTCCTCGACCTCCACCACGCAGACCTTGCCACAGGTGGCTGCCGCAGGGTTGAAGTTGCGCGCCGTCAGGCGGAACTGCAGATTGCCGCTCTTGTCCGCGCGCCAGGCCTTGACCAGGGACACATCGGCCACGATCGCGTGCTCCATCACATAGGTCTCGCCATCGAATTCGCGCAATTCCTTGCCCTCGGCCACCAGCGTGCCCACACCGGTCTTGGTGAAGAAGGCGGGAATACCGGCGCCGCCGGCACGCATCTTCTCGGCCAGCGTGCCCTGAGGCGTGAATTCCAGCTCCAGCTCACCGGCCAGGTACTGGCGCTCGAACTCCTTGTTCTCGCCCACATAGCTGGAGATCATCTTCTTGACCTGGCGAGTGTCCAGCAGCTTGCCCAGACCAAAGCCGTCCACGCCGGCGTTGTTGGATGCCACCGTGAGGTTCTTGACGCCGCTGGCGCAAACCGCATCGATCAGGGCCTCGGGAATGCCGCACAGGCCGAAGCCGCCAACGGCCAGTAATTGCCCGTCGGACACCACGCCCTGCAGCGCCGCTTCTGCGGATGGGTAGAGCTTTTTCACACATGTCTCCTTGAAATTGGATGCGCTACGATACTACGTACTTAAGTAAGTAGTTTTTCGTAAAGAGCAGTACCATGGTTGTGGATTACCGGCTGGCGTTCGACGCCGCCCCTGTAGGTCTCGTCATCTCGCGCAACCGCATCATGATTGACTGTAATCGGCAATTGTGTGAAATGTTCCATGCATCGCGCGAAGTACTCATAGGACAGACCTTTCAGGTGCTTTATCCCAGCGTTGACGAATACGAGCGCCTGGGCGCGCGCATTGCCCCGATTCTCAACACCACAGGCATCTATTCCGACAACCGCATCATGAAGCGCGCCAATGGCGAGGTGTTCTGGTGTCATGTCAGCGGCCGCACGCTGGACCGAAACGATCCCCATGCCTCGGGCATCTGGAGCTTCGAGGACCTCTCTGCCCATCGCCCCGTCAAGGCCGAGCTCACGGGCCGTGAACGCGAAGTCGCTGCGCGCCTTCTCGAAGGCATGACCAGCAAGGAAATCGGCAAGGCACTGGCCATCAGTCATCGCACCGTGGAAATCTACCGCGCCCGGCTGATGCGCAAATACAGCGCCTCCACCGCAGCCGATCTGGTGCACAAGCTGGTAGCCGGCTGAGCCGCTGCCACAGCTGATGCCAGGTAGGTCAACGACCTGATTTGATGGCTCATGCTTGTGTAAACAGGCAGGCTCGCATACGCTCAAAAAGTCACAGTCTCAGTCACTTTGCGAAGTATCTGAACCCGACTTTGCGTCGGCTCAAGACTCGACCCACATTTCTTCCTATGGCGCTGCTTAGTAATTTCAATAGCACAACACGCCCTTCAGGCCAGCCGCGCACCGATAATTCATCTCAACCAATCGCAAATAGCTATTGAGTTTAATTGATTGATATCAATCATTGATTGATATCTGTTTCCTGGACCTACCGACCTGTCGGATCGTTGAAACGGAGAGCCCCATGACTACTGAATCCAAGTGCCCCTTCCACCAAGGACAGAACAGCGAAACCGCCGCCGCAGGCAACGCCACCAGCAACAAGGACTGGTGGCCCAATCAGCTGCGCGTGGATTTGCTGAGCCAGCACTCCGCCAAAAGCAACCCCTTGGGTGAAGACTTCAACTACGCCCAGGCTTTCCAGAAGCTGGACTATGAAGCCGTCAAACGCGACCTGCGTGCCCTGATGACCGACTCGCAGGACTGGTGGCCTGCAGACTTCGGCCACTACGGCCCTCAGTTCATCCGCATGGCCTGGCACGCCGCCGGCACCTATCGCATTCAGGACGGTCGCGGCGGCGCCGGTCGCGCCCAGCAGCGCTTTGCCCCGCTCAACAGCTGGCCCGACAACGTCAACATCGACAAGTCGCGCCGCCTGCTGTGGCCGATCAAGCAAAAGTACGGCAACCAGATTTCCTGGGGCGACCTGATGATGCTGTGCGGCAACGTCGCCCTGGAAACCATGGGCTTTCGCACCTTCGGCTTCGGTGGCGGTCGCGTGGACACCTGGGAACCCGATCAGGATGTGTACTGGGGTGCAGAGAAGGAATGGCTGGCCCCCACCCAGAACCCGCACAGCCGCTACAGCGGCGAGCGCGACCTCGAGAACCCGCTGGCCGCCGTGCAGATGGGTCTGATCTATGTCAACCCCGAAGGCCCGGACGGCAATGGCGACCCCCTCTCGGCCGCGCATGACATCCGCGACACCTTTGCCCGCATGGCCATGGATGACGAAGAAACCGTGGCGCTGATCGCCGGTGGCCACACCTTCGGCAAGACCCATGGTGCGGGCCCCGCCAGCCATGTGGGTGCCGAACCCGAAGCCGCCGGCCTGGAAGCCCAGGGCCTGGGCTGGGCCAGCAGCTACAAGTCCGGCAAGGCCGGCGATGCCATCACCTCGGGCCTGGAAGTGACCTGGACCCAGACTCCTGCACAGTGGAGCAACTTCTTCTTCGAGAACCTGTTCAAGTATGAATGGGTGCAGGAAAAAAGCCCTGCGGGTGCCATTCAGTGGGTTGCCAAGGACGCTGGCGATGTCATCCCCGACGCGCATGGCGGCCCCAACAAAAAGCCCACCATGCTGACCACCGACCTGTCGCTGCGCATGGACCCGGCCTACGAGAAGATCTCGCGCCGCTTCCTCGAAAACCCGCAGGCTTTTGCCGAAGCCTTTGCCCGCGCCTGGTTCAAGCTGACCCACCGCGACATGGGCCCGCGTGCACGCTATCTGGGCCCAGAAGTCCCCCGGGAAGAGCTGATCTGGCAAGACCCCATCCCCGCCGCCAAGCATGAACTGGTCAACGACGCCGATGTGGCCGCCCTCAAGGCCAGGCTGCTGACATCGGGCCTGTCGGTGCAGGAGCTGGTGGCCACGGCCTGGGCCTCGGCCTCCACCTTCCGCGGTTCGGACAAGCGCGGCGGTGCCAACGGTGCCCGCATCCGACTGGCTCCGCAAAAGGACTGGGCCGCCAACAACCCTGCGCAACTGGCCAAGGTACTGGGCAAGCTCGAGGAAATCCAGCGCGAATTCAACAAGGCTGCCGAGGGCGACAAGCGCATCTCGCTGGCCGATCTGATCGTGCTGGCCGGCAGCGCGGGCGTTGAAAAAGCAGCGGCAGACGCTGGCGTGAAGATCAACGTGCCCTTCACTCCCGGCCGCGGCGACGCCAGCGACGAGCAGACCGATGCTGAATCCTTTGCGCCGCTGGAGCCCAAGGCCGACGGCTTCCGCAACCATCTGCAAGGACGTTTCCCGGCACCTGCCGAAGCCCTGCTGATCGACAAGGCCCAGCTGCTGACGCTCACGGCCCCCGAGATGACCGTGCTGATCGGCGGCCTGCGCGCCATCAACATCAACACCGCCGGCAACCACGGCGTGCTGACCCAGACTCCGGGCAAGCTGACGAACGACTTCTTCGTCAACCTGCTGGACATGGGCACACAGTGGCAGCCTCTGGAGGATGGCAACTACGAAGGCGTGGACCGCAAGAGCGGCGCCAAGAAGTGGACCGGCACCCGCGTGGATCTGGTCTTCGGCTCCAACGCCATTCTGCGTGCCGTGGCCGAGGTCTATGCTGAAAAGGGCAACGAGCAGAAGTTCTACCGGGACTTCGTCGCTGCCTGGGTCAAGGTCATGGAACTGGACCGCTTCGACCTGAAGAAGTAACAGGGCGCGCCGGGGTGAAAGCCCCGGCTCCAGGAAAATCCAAAAAGAAAAAGCTGCCAGCGCCTGTCAATCAAGCGCTGGCAGCTGTTTTTTCAGGATCAACACATCACATCTCCAGCTCGACCGCTTCCTGCGACAGATCCCAGCCCAGCACAAAGACTTCGTAATGATTTTGCCCGCTGTCATCGCTCCAGACCTCCGGGCCGAACTCGCTCATATTGCCGTTCAGACTCTGTCCTTCACGCAGCGCGCTGGAATCGGTCTGCTCGGCCAGCACAAAGCGGCCGTTGTCGGTGCGCAAGGCAACCCGCCCGGAAGACTGCTTGAAGGCGACGACGGTGGCTTGTTCTGACATAAGGACTCCTGCGCCATTGCTGGCTGTTGTGGATTACAGCCAAGTCTAATCAGACCTGGGCAAAGCGAAAGTCCTGCTATTTCGGCCTGTGTGTTCCACCCGTAGGACGATCTCCGTTAGGCTTGCGATGTCTCCCCAATCAAGCCCCACAAACCATGCTTTTCATTCTGTTCAAACTTCTGCACCTTCTGGCCATCATCATCTGGGTAGGCGGCATGTTCTTCGCACATTTCTTTCTGCGTCCTGCCGTCCAGGGACTGCAGCCGCCCGAGCGCGTGACGCTGATGCACGGCGTGCTGCAGCGCTTTTTTGCCTGGGTCCTCGTGCTGGTGGTCGTCGTGCTCGCCACCGGCATCGGCATGATAGGCAGCATTCACGCCATGGCCGCCCAGGCCGGCGGCCAGTTCAATATGCCGGTCAACTGGATCGTGATGAGCATTCTGGGCCTGGTGATGATGGCCGTGTTCGGTCATATCCGCTTTGCGCTGTTCAAGCGCCTGGATGCGGCCGTGCAGCTCAAGGACTGGCCTGCAGGCGGCAAGGCGCTGGAGAGCATCCGCAAATGGGTTTCCCTCAATCTGGCCCTGGGCCTGGTGATCGTGGTCGTGCTGCGCGTGCCGCTCTGAGCCTGAAGCAGCCTTCAGCAAGCCCGGTCTTCATGGCCGGGCTTTTTTTATGAGTCCGACAAGGCTCTAGCGCATACCAACAATGCGCAAACTGCTTTTGTTTTCATAGCAACAAAAACAGAGACTACGCAGGCAGATCCGGCTCCATTCAAAACCTTGCTGACATTTTTTTGCAACTGCACAATAATTGCCGACTCAATCATTGACCAAGCAAATATTGGTGGCGCCATTGCAAAACCAGACCGACCCCATCATCGACCCGCAGGACGAATCCAGCTTCTTCTATCAGGCAGGGGTCTACGCGCCGGACAAAAGCATTGGCTTTCTCATGCGGCGCGTGCTCAGCTCCATCCTGCAGCTGGCCGACGCCCAGCTGGCCGAGCAAGGACTGACCTATGTGCAATGGCTGCCGCTGTACAAGCTGCTGATCTGCGCCGACACCAATAGCAGCACGCTGGCCAAGGACCTGGGCATGGACCCGGCTTCGGTGACGCGCGCGCTGGACCGCATCGAGGCCAAGGGGCTGCTGCGCCGCGAGCGCTCCACCACCGACCGGCGCGTGGTGCATCTGGTGCTCACCGAGGAGGGACGCAGCGTCGCCACCCAGGTGCCCAAGGTTCTGACCAAGGTGCTCAACGGCCATTTGCGCGGCTTCAGCCACAGCGAATGCACGCTGATGCTGTCCATGCTGCAGCGCATGCTGGTCAACGGCGATGCGCTGCGAGAGGCCCTGACCCAGGAGCCAGGCAAGCCCCCCATCCAAACGAACGAGGCAGGCCGCGACCCCGGGGACTAGGCTGGCCTGCTGCCTACTTTTTTCACCGCCCTATTTCAATAAAAACCACTGGCACTTTTCCATGACCTCTAGACCTTCACGCAAAACCGCCACCGAGCGCGCCGCCGGCCGTTCGCTGCTGACAACCGCAGCACTGGCCGCCGTTCTCGCACTGGCAGGCTGTGCCTCGCAAGGGCCCACGCACCAGCCGCTGGCACGACTGGGCTCGGCCGATGTCGGCCTGAACGGCTCCGCCAGCCTCAGCGCTGCGGACGCCACGGCACTCGCCTCCTCCCAATGGTGGACAGGTCTGGGCGATGCCCAGCTCAATCAGCTCATCGATCAGGCCCTGGCCGGCAGCCCCAGCCTGGCCGCCAGCAACGCCCGCTTTGAAAAAGCCGCAGCTCTGGCCACGGCCAGCAGCACGGCCAGCGATGTGCGCGGCACGCTGAGCGCCGACGCCACACGCCAGCGCTACACGGCCAACGGCATGATTCCCGCCCCCATCGCGGGCAATATCTACAACAGCGGCAATCTGCAGGCTGGTCTGTCCTGGTCGCCCGACTTCTTCGGCAAGCACGGCGCGGACCTGCAGGCCGCGCTGGGCCAGGCACGCGCCGCCAAGGCCGACAGCGCTGCTGCCGCCAACCAGCTGGCCGCACAGGTAGCACGCAGCTATATCGCCCTGGCCCGGCTGATTGCCCAGAAGGAAGTGGCAGAACGCACGCTGGGCCAGCGCCAGTCCTTGCTGAACCTGAGCGAGCAGCGCACCCGAGCGGGCCTCGACAGCCAGGTGGAGCTGACCCAGGCCCAGGCCGGCATGCCCGATGCCCAGACCCAGATCGAGATGCTTGGCGAGCAGATCACGCTGGCGCGCCGCACGATTGCCGTGCTCTGCGCCCAGGCGCCCGATGCGCAAAATGCGCTCTCGCCCAGACTGTCGGTGCTGCGCATCCAGCCCGTGCCGCAGGCTCTGGGCGCGGATCTGCTGGGCCGCCGCCCCGATGTGGTGGCCGCGCGCTGGCGCGTGGAAGCGGCCACGCAAGGCATTGAATCGGCCAGGGCCGACTTCTACCCCGATGTGAATCTGACCGCCTTCGTGGGCCTCAACGCGCTGGGCCTGGACAATCTGCTGCAAGGCAGCTCGCGCCAGATGGGCATCACGCCTGCGCTGCGCCTGCCTATCTTCGACGGCAAGCGCCTGCGCGCCCAGTTGCGCGGCAAACAGGCCGATCTCGACACCGCCATCGCCCAGTACAACGGCGCCGTGCTCGATGCCGTCAAGCAGGCGGGCGACGCGATAGCCACCGTGCAATCGCTGCAGCGCCAGCAGCAGCTGCAAACCGAGTCGCTGTCCAAGGCCGAACGGGCCTATGACTTTGCCGTGCAGCGCTATCAGGCAGGCCTGGGTAGCCAGATCACCGTGCTCAACACCGAAACCCAGCTCATCAACCAGCGCCGTCTGGCCGTAGACCTGCAGGCGCGCGAGCTCGACACCCGCGTGGCCCTGGCCGCAGCCCTGGGCGGCGGCTGGAGCGACGACACCCCGGCTGTTGCCCTGCAATAAACATCGGGCTAAAAAAATCAATAGCTGCTATCGCTTTGCCATCAATGAACTCAAGGCAAAAACACACTCAATTCTTTTATTGACAAGCACTAGCAGCTCCTCTTTTTCAATAGCGCAAAACCGCTTCACAGATAACAAAGCGCCCAATCATGACCGACACCAAGCCTACTCAGAACGCTCCCCAAGCTCCTGCGGCAGCTACGCCCAGCGCCAACCCTGCGGGCCGCCGCAAGGGCCTGACCATCGTGGCGGCCGCTGTCGCCGTGGCCGCCATCGCCTGGGGCGGCTGGCACTGGATGGTGGCCCGCAACTACCAGACCACGGACAACGCCTATGTGGCCGGCAACGTGGTGCAGATCACGCCCCAGGTCGGCGGCACCGTGATCAGCATCGGTGCCGACGATACCGACTATGTCCGGGCCGGCCAGTTGCTGGTGCAGCTGGACCCTGCCGACTATCTGGTGCAGCTGGCCCAGGCCGAGTCGCAGCTGGCCCAGACTGCGCGCCAGACCCGCACCCTGTATGCCAACAACGCCCCGCTGGCCGCCCAGGTGGCCCAGCGTGAAGCCGATCTGCTGCGCCTCAAGGCCGATGCCGCCAAGGCCAACGACGATGTGGCGCGCCGCCGCCCGCTCACGGCCACCGGTGCCGTGGGCAAGGAAGAGTTTGACCATGCCAAGGCCCTGGCCACGGCTGCCAGCAACGCCGTGGCGGCCGCAGAAGCCGCCGTGCGTGCTGCCAAGGCCCAGCTGACGGCCGCCGAAGCCCAGACCAAGGGCACGACGGCCGAGGACTTCCCCGCCGTCATGGCAGCCGCAGCCAAGGTGCGCGAGACCTATCTGGCCCTGCAGCGCACGCGGCTGATCGCGCCCGTGGACGGTTTTGTGGCCAAGCGCGGCGTGCAACTGGGCCAGCGCGTGGCCGCCGGCTCACCGCTGCTGACCGTGGTCGATCTGCACAAGCTCTGGGTGGACGCCAACTTCAAGGAAAGCCAGCTGGCCGATCTGCGCATGGGCCAGAAGGTGGAGCTGACCGCCGACGTCTACGGCGACAAGACCACGTACGAAGGCAAGGTCGTGGGCCTGGGCGCGGGCACGGGTGCGGCGTTTGCACTGCTGCCCGCGCAGAACGCGACCGGCAACTGGATCAAGGTGGTGCAGCGCGTTCCCGTGCGCATCAGCCTGGAGCCCGAAGCGCTCAAGCAGCACCCGCTGCGTGTAGGCCTGTCCATGGACGCGAAGGTCGATATCCGCGACAAGGACGGCCAAGCCCTGGCCAGCACGCCGCGCAGCGAGCCCGTGGCCCAGACCACCGTCTATGACGGCAGCCTGGCCCAGGCCGAGCAGCGCATCCAGCACATCATCGCCGGCGACAAGCTGCCGGCACTGACCCAGCTGGCCGATCTGCCCGTCCAGGCCCCGGCCGTGCCCGCCCAACCCGCTGCCCAGCCTGCGCAGTAAGACGCGGAATCAGCCATGACTTCCTCGACTTCTGCCAATCCCGGAGCGGGCGCCTCGCCACCGGCTCCGGCGGCCCGCCCCATGCCGCCAGCCATAGCCCCGCTCAAGGGCGCGCAGCTCGCCCTGGGCACGCTGGCACTATCGCTGGCCACCTTCATGAACGTGCTGGACTCGTCCATCGCCAACGTGGCCATTCCGGCTATCTCCGGCGATGTGGGTGTCAGCCCCAGCCAGGGCACCTGGGTCATCACCAGCTTTGGTGTGGCCAATGCCATCTCCGTGCCGCTGACGGGCTGGCTCACCCAGCGCTTCGGCGCCGTGCGCCTGTTCACCATGAGCGTGCTGCTGTTCGTGCTGACCTCCTGGCTCTGCGGCTTTGCCTCCTCGCTGGAGATGCTGGTGCTGTTCCGCGTGCTGCAAGGCGCCGTGGCCGGCCCTATGATTCCGCTGTCGCAGACCCTGCTGCTGTCCAGCTATCCGCCCGCCAAGGCCGGTGTGGCGCTATCGCTCTGGGGCGTGACCACGCTGGTCGCTCCCGTGGTCGGGCCACTGCTGGGCGGCTGGATCACGGACAATATTTCCTGGCCCTGGATCTTCTACATCAATGTGCCCGTGGGCCTGCTCTCGGCCCTCATGACCTGGAGCATCTACCGCAACCGCGAAACGCCCACGCGCAAGCTGCCCATCGACACCGTGGGCCTGTCCCTGCTCGTGCTCTGGGTGGCGGCGCTGCAGCTGATGCTGGACAAGGGCAAGGAGCTGGACTGGTTTGCCTCCAATGAAATCATCGCCTTTGCGGTGATCGCTGTCGTGGCCTTTGCCGTATTCGTGGTCTGGGAGCTGACCGACGCCCATCCCGTCGTCGATCTGCGCCTGTTCAAGCGTCGCAACTTTGCGGCCGGCTCGATCGCGCTATCGATCGCCTACGGCCTGTTCTTCGGCAATGTGGTGCTGCTACCGCTGTGGCTGCAGCAATGGATGGGCTACACCTCCACCTCGGCCGGCCTGGCCCTGGCGCCGGTGGGCCTGCTGGCCATCCTGCTCACGCCCATGGTGGGCCGCAAGGTCGGTGTCTGGGATCCGCGCAAGATGGCCACGATTGCCTTCATCGTGTTTGCCATGGTGCTGTGGATGCGCTCGAAGTTCACCGTGGAGACCGACTTCGCCCACATCCTGATTCCCACGCTGATCCAGGGCGGCGCCATGGCCTTCTTCTTCATTCCGCTGACTACCATCACGCTGAGCGGACTGACGCCGGACCGCATTCCGGCCGCAGCAGGCCTGTCCAACTTCGTGCGGATCACCGCGGGCGCCATGGGCACCTCGATTGCCACCACGCTCTGGGAAAGCCGGGCTTCCATGCACCATGCCCATTTGACCGAGCTGCTGGTGCAAGGCCAGGGCACGTTTGCCAGCACGGTCAGAAACCTGCAGGCAGCGGGCATGAGTGCCGAACAGGCCTATGCCCAGATCAACCGGCTGATCGATCAGCAGGCCTTCACGCGGGCCGCCGACGACATCTTTCTGGCATCGTCCTTTCTGTTCCTGAGCCTGATCGTGCTGATCTGGTTCACCAAGCGCCCGGCCTCTGCCGCAGGAGCCGCCGACGCGGCCGCCGGCGCACACTGATTAACTTCAGAATAAATTGGCTGATAACGCTTGAATCACAAGCGTTATCAGCTATTTTTTTGATAGCTCCTAAGCGCCATCAGCCTGCTTGTCCAGGCGCCGCAAAAACACCTGCAACTCCTTGACGACCTGGGCATCGCCCTTGGCCTGGGCGCAGCTCAGCCCTTGCTGCCAGGCGGCTCGCGCCGCCTGCGCATCGCCCAGCGCCAGCTCCACCTTGCCCAGCTGCTTCCAGGCAACGGAGTATTCGGCATCCAGTGCCGTGGCCTTGCGCAGATGCTCGCGCGCCACGGCCATCTGCTCGTCGTCGGCATAGGCCTTGCCCAGGGTATAGCGCAGCAGCGCACCGTCCTTGCCGGCCGCCAGCATGCTCTCCAAATTGTGAACCATGGGATTCATGTGTATTTGCTCCTCGGACAGCGAGTGTCGCATCCGCCCCGAGAAAGCACCTGAATGGCCGTGCCTGTGTTACGGCCTCTTGCAAGCCGGCTCTTGCAGCGCTGCAAACCATCCCAAACTGCGGCCAATGTCTTACTAAGGCGCCCGATCTTGTTTCGCAAACCAAGTCTCTCCACCTCCATCACCGACTACGAGGACTCGCCCCAGTATTCGGGCGGGCGTTTTCGCAACACGCATCCGCGCCCGGCCAACAGCCCCAAGCCCGATGCCGGGACGCTATGGAAGTTCTTCTTCAACAAGCCGGCCGATTCCCAGCCGGGCAAGGCGCTGCCCGTTTTGCCGCTGAGCACGACCGAGTTGAACCTCGCGCCCGAACGCAGCCTGTATCGCCTGGGCCATTCGACACTGCTGATGAAGCTGCGCGGCGGCTGGTGGCTGACGGACCCGGTGTTTTCCGAGCGCGCCTCGCCGCTATCGTTTGCCGGCCCCAAGCGCTTTCATGCCCCGCCGATTGCCCTGGACGAGTTGCCTGCCTTGCGCGGCGTGCTGCTCTCGCATGACCACTACGACCATCTGGACCGCGCCACCATTCGCGTGCTCGCGCCCAAGGTGGGCGTTTTTCTCTGCCCCTTGGGAGTGGGAGACAGACTGCTGGCCTGGGGCGTGCCAGCCGACAATATCGTGCAGCATGACTGGTGGCAGGGCAGCGAGGTCGACGGCCTGCGCTTCACGGCCACGCCGGCCCAGCATTTCTCGGGACGCAGCCTGCGCGACGGCAACCGCACGCTCTGGGCGTCCTGGACCATAGAAGATCGCCAGGCCGACAGGCCGCTGCGCGTCTTCTTCAGCGGCGATGGCGGCTACTTCGACGGTTTTGCCGAAATCGGCAGGCACTTCGGCCCCTTCGATGTCACGTTGATGGAGACCGGCGCCTACGACGCTCACTGGCCCTATGTCCATATGCATCCGGCGCAGACCGTGCAGGCACACCGGGATCTCGGCGGCCAGTGGCTGCTGCCCATACACAACGGCACTTTCAACCTCGCCATGCATGCCTGGTGGGACCCCTTCGAGCAGATCCTGAGCCTGGGCAGGCAGCACGGCATAGAGATCGCCACGCCCATGATGGGCGAGCGCCTGGACCTGAACGCTCCGCATGCGGGTTCAGCCTGGTGGCGCGCCTGCGCCGACATGAAAGCGGATGCGGACTCCCCTTCTTCAGCCGGCAAAGCAAAGCGGCTGGATTCGCGCCCTCAGCCTTGATGCATGCAGGCGTCGCGACCATGATTTGCGACCTGCCACCCCGTAACTTCACGGAGCGAGGCGCAAACATGGCATGTTAGAGTTTGCTCGGCACTGCCGACATCTACTGACTCCACTTGGTCGGCACACACTATAAGAACCTGCCAAGGAGACCCCCATGCCCTCGCTTGCGCCATGTGCGGTGAACCGGATCGCTACGGATGCCTTTCCCGCCAGCCAGCGCCTGGACCAATGGGAAGCCTATAACGCTTCTTTTCTGGTCGGATTGCGCTGCTCATCCTACGCCGACGAAGGTCTGAACGCGCGGCAGAGCAATATGCGCTTGGGCCAGCTGGCCCTGGCAGACATCGACGGCAATGCCCATGTCATCGAGCGCACGCCACAGCTGGTGCGCCAGCATCCCAAGGAGTCGGTTTTCGTTTCACTGGTGCTCAGCAGCGGTGCCTTCTTCTATCAGGAGCGCAGCTGCATCCATCTCGCTCCGGGCGACTTGGTGATCTATGACACCCGGCATGCCTATCTGTTCGGCTTCACCCACCAGATGCACCAATTCCTCGTGGATACGCCTGCCGACTGGTTCTACCGCAACTGCAGCCGCGCGCAACTTCCCGGCCCGATCTGTGTGTCGGGGGCGACGGGCAGCGGACGCGTGCTCAATCACGCGTTCCAGAAGCTGGTAGGCAATGCCATGGCCCACCCCGAAAGGGTGGACCAGGATCGCATGCAGTTCGAGGCCTGCGACCTGCTGCGCACCATGCTGGCTGGAGAAGCAGCAGGCAGCAGTGCACTACGCGCCTCCCACCTGCTGGCCGCGCGCGCCCATATCGACCAACACCTGCACCGCCACTCGCTGGATGCGAGCGAAGTCGCTTCCGCCTCAGGTGTCTCCCTGAGGCACCTGAACCGGCTGTTGCAGGCCGAGGGACACAGCGTGACCGAGCTGATTCTCGTGCGCCGCCTGGAACGTGCAGCCATGGAATTGCGCCAGACTGCGCTGAACCGCTACAGCATTGCCGAGATCGCCTACCGCTGCGGCTTTGCCAGCCAGGCCCACTTTGCACGCAGGTTCCGCTCACACCATGGCATGACGCCCACACAGATGCGTGCGCAGCACGGTCAGCTACGTGCCATGACTTAGCGGCAGAAGCTGCAGGCGCCAGCAAGGCTCAGGAGCTGTGGGCAAAAGCGTGGGGACGGGCGAATCGGGCAACGGCATCCGGCTGCGGCTGAACCAGCACCTTGATAGCATCCCCGGCAGATGCCAGTCGCTCGAAACCGTCCTGTATGGCGGCATCCAGACTAACGGTATGGGTCACGATACGTCCGGCATCCACAACCCCGGAAGCCATCAGCGCCAGCAGCTCCGGATACAAGCCCCGATAGCCCACGCTGGAGGTAATGCGCAGCTCGCGGTTGACCAGGTCGAAGGTATCGATGCTCGCCTCGGGCATGAGCCCCAGCAGCACGGCTTCACCGCCCTTGCTCAGTACGCCAAGCGCCCCTCTCAAGGTTTCCGGGCGACCCACGGCTTCGAACGATACCGGCACGCCCTGCCCGCCTGTAAGTTCGCGCACTTGCTGCACGACATCGCCCTGGCTGGCATCGAGCGTGTCGCAGGCGCCGAGCTCGCGCGCCAGGCGCAGGCGCCGGGCATCGACGTCGACGGCAATAATGCGGCCCGCTTCATGGTGCTTGGCCATCATCACCAGCAGCAGACCAATAGCCCCCATGCCGAAGATGACGCAGGCCTCGCCAGGGCGCAATGCGCTTTGGCGCACAGCATGCAATGCCACTGCGGCGGGCTCGGCCACCGCCGCTTGCCTGAAGCTCAAGGACGGGGGAAGCACATATGCCATATAAGCGGGAATCACAGCTTCCTCTGCCATTCCGCCGTCTCCCATGAGCCCCACAAAGCCCATGGATTCGCACAGGTTATAGCGCCCCCCGCAGCAATAGCTGCACTGGCCGCAGCGGTACTCCGGCTCCACGGCGACTCTGTCTCCGATATGCAGCCCTGTGACATCCGCAGCCACCTCCACCACCGTGCCGCAGAACTCGTGGCCGATGACTATGGGTGCGACACTGTTGGACAAGGGATGCGGGACCTCGACCGGTATAGAGTCGGGTCCATGCAGATACTCGTGCATATCGCTGCCGCAGATCCCGCAGTACGCGACCTCGATACGGATTTCTGCGGCCTTCAAGGGCCGGCGTTCGATGATTTCCAGGCGCAGATCGCGGGCACCATGCCATTTCAAAGCCTTCATGCCTGCGACTCCTTCAATGCTGCAGCCGGCTGCCTGTCGTCAACGCGCCTGGGCGCTGTCTCAATCAGCCCCAAGGAAAGCAAGCCGGCAAGCAAGGCTCCTGCAGCAGCCACCCACATCACCACATCAAGCCCCCATCGGTCGGCTGCCACCCCGGCCAGGGTCGGGGCGATGAAACCGCCGATCAACTCGCCAAAACCCATGATCATCCCCAATGCAGTGGCCATGGCTGCTCGCGGAACGGTCTCGGCCGGAATCGTGGCCATGAAGAGCGTGAAGCAGCCCAGGCCGGTATAGGTCAGCAGCAGCAAGCCGCCCATCACCACCGGCGATTGCGCATACAGAAAGGCCAGAGGGCAGCAAGCCGCCACAAAGGAAAAAAAGATCAGTGCCGGACGGCGACCGATATGGTCCGAAATGGCGGGCACGGCAAAGCCCCAGATGACCCAGGCCACACCCATGCAACTCATGACAGCACTCATCGTGCCCGGCCCGAAACCCTTGGCATTGACCAGATAGGTCGGCGCAAAGGAGATGATGATCACAAACCAGGCCATGAAAACACAGCTGATCAGCACGCTCAACCAGATATTGCGTTCACGCAGCAGAGCCCAGCGCGAGCCTGTCTGCAGGGCTGCAGCGAGCTCATCTGCACGCCCGCCATCTGTGTTTTTCACATGAAGCCAGATGAGCGCGGCGGCAATCAGCCCGGGAACACAGGTCAGGTAGAACGCCGTGCGCCAACCATAGGCCACGGCCAACGCAACAATCACCGGCGGTGCGATCACGGCACCCAGCAAGCCCGCAGACGAGCCCTGCAGCAAGCCCATGTTGAGGCCGCGACGGCTTGGCGTGGAGGCCTCGACCATCAGTGTCTGCGACAGCGGCAGCACCGGCCCTTCGGCAAGGCCCATCAGCGCTCGCAACAACAGCAGGCCGACAAAACCGCCCACCAGACCCGACAGGGCCGAGCACAGAGAGAACATCAGCACCGAAAGAATCAGCACCGTTTTGCGTCCGCCCTTGCGGTCTGTATAGGCCCCGAAGAATGCACCAGAAGCCGCCCATGCCAATGCCAGAATGGACGACAGCATGCCCAGCTGGGCATTGTTCAGATCCAGTTCCTTGGAGACAAAGGGAAATAAAAACGACAATGCCAGCCGGTCAAAAAAAACAATCCCGAAAGTAAAAAACAGAATGATCAGCAGCTTGTTTTCATAGCTCCCCCACCCGCTTTTTAGATTTTCATCTTGATTTTTCATGTCTCTCTCCATTCCGTCTTTGGCGGTCTATTTCATCCTTCAGGAAATACCGCCTTTCATTGATGGATTTTCAATCCAGCTTCGGACAACTACCGAAACAGCGTGTCCACATAATCTGCACCTATGCCGATTTTTTCATAATGCTTTCGGCATAGTTCTATGTAGCTGTGAACATCGAAATATCCGTCAGGCTTTCCGTCATCATCGAGCCAGATCAGCGGTCCCTTGACGATAAAGAACGCACGCATGGGCTGCTCATGTTCATAGGCCACCAGGGTATGGCCTTCTCCGGGGGTCTCGTAGACGAAATCACCAGCACGGGCTGTCCAGTCATGTTCCAGATAGCCCCACTTCCCCGAAATCGTGTAGGCAAACACTTCGTGCGGATGGTAATGGCGGTTCACCAGACCGGCCTCCTTCGCCATCAGAATATCGCACCATTTGTTTTGTGATGGAGAAATCCAGAGGGGACGAGAGGAAACGGTTTCAGAGAATGGAACATAATAACGCTCATCCTCCGTTGGAGCGTTCTGAATATAAACCTCTGGCTGCGCATCGGGCTGAAAACATTCAGGAATCGGCTTCAGATATTTCCAAAATTCATTCGTGGCTTTTTCGGGCATTTTCTCTCCTTGAATAAACATTTTTTGACGAACGTCATAATCCTATCCATGGGGAAAATTCTGTTTAGTCCCTGCCGGACATGATGTTTGCCCCTGCAGGACAAGCTCTGGAGCAAGGCAGCCCGGCCCTGGCTGAACGACCGACTCCACCAGGTCTGCCGAAATCGACTGGGGATGACCGAGAATGCCGCCATGGATACTTCACGCCACTCACGCTGTCTTGCTGCATACGCGGCCGTCTTGGGAGCTCTGCTGCTCAGTGCCTGCGCTGGCAACCCAGCCATGGCGCCTAAGGTGGCCGACATCACTCCCCAGCCCCAGGCTGACTCCGCCTCGGCTTCCGGAGGCCAAACCGTAAATTGGCCTGCCTGGATCAATGCAGACTGCACACCACCCGCCCAGCTCGATCGGCAACCGCAGCCACGCCGCCACACCACGCCTTTCATCAGCGCCCACTGGTTTCCGAACGGGCTGGAGACCACGGTGGTCTTCCGCCTGGAAGTCACGGCCCAGGGCGAACTCGGCCGTGTGGCCTACCAGCCCGCCGATACCGATCCCCGCATCGTGAAGTCCATACTGCGCTCGCTCGAACGCTGGAAGTTCAAGCCCGGCATGCGCCAGGGCCAGCCCGTGACGTCCTGCTTCGAGCAGCCCTACCAACTGGTGTTTCCGCGCCAGGAGATCGATGTTCCTCGAACGCCCGCCATGAACACAGAACCGCAGTGAGACCGCAAGCTCAATTCCAGCGATCTGTGCTCGAAAACCCCAGAATCCATCCGATTCGGTGGTGCAAGCCCCTTGCCCACCGCTAGAATCGCCAAGGTCAGGAGAGAGTGCCTGCAGCTTGAAGCTGCCTCGCACCGCCGAAGGCGCAGACCCCAACCCGGTGTCAAAACGCTCAGGCAAAAGGACTGACAAGCGCTGCAAGGTGTGCAAACCTGCAGCGTCCCTTGCTGGAGAGAGATGCAGGCCGTCATTTCGTATGTGCGCCGGCATCCACCGAAGGAGCAAACTGCTCGATGCAATGCATGCAGTGAATCTCTCAGGTAAAGCGGACAGCAGGGCAAGCCCGCCACGCATGGCCCAGCCATGCATGGCCACTCATTTTGGTTTGACCACCGGAGCGCTTGCCTGTGACTGCTGCTGACACCTCTTCCGATCTGTGTTCCACACCGCTGTTTGCACTGCACCAGAAACTGGGTGCCCGCATGGTGCCGTTTGCCGGCTACGCCATGCCCGTGCAATACCCTCAAGGCCTGATGGCCGAGCATCTGCACACGCGCAAGGCCGCCGGCCTGTTCGATGTCTCGCACATGGGCCAGTTGCTGTTGCGCGGCCCCGATGCCGCCGCCGCGCTCGAATCGCTGATGCCCGTCGATGTCATGGACCTGGGCCTGCACAAGCAGCGCTACGGCCTGCTGCTCGATGAACAAGGCGGAATTCTCGACGACCTGATGTTCGTCAACCGCAGCGAAGATCTGTTCCTCATCGTCAACGGTGCCTGCAAAGAGGCCGATATCGCTCATATCCAGAACCGCATCGGTAGCCGCTGCGAGGTCGTCCCACTGCCCGAGCACGCCCTGCTGGCCCTGCAAGGCCCGCAAGCCGTCACGGCCCTCTCGCGTCTGATTCCCGGTGTGACGCAACTGGTCTTCATGACCGGCAATCACTTCGACTGGCAAGGCCATGCGCTCTACATCACGCGCAGCGGCTATACGGGCGAGGACGGCTTTGAAATCTCCCTGCCCGGCGATGCTGCCGAAGCCTTTGCCGAAGCGCTGCTGGCTCAGCCCGAGGTGGCCCCCATCGGTCTGGGCGCGCGCAACTCGCTGCGTCTTGAAGCCGGGCTTTGCCTGTACGGCAACGACATAGACACCAGCACCACTCCCGTTGAAGCCGCGCTGAACTGGGCCATGCAGAAGGTGCGCCGCACCGGCGGCGAGCGCGAGGGCGGCTTTCCCGGCGCGGCCATCGTGCTGGAGCAATTGCAGAACCCTCAGTCGCTGCGCCGCAAGCGCGTGGGCCTGATTGCGCTGGAACGCATTCCCGTGCGCGAGCCCGCCGTGCTGGAGAACATGGACGGACAGCATATCGGCCACATCACCAGCGGCCTGCTCAGCCCCACGCTCAACCAGCCCGTGGCGCTGGCCTATGTCGAGCCCGACTACGCCGCCATCGATACGGAAATCTTCGCCATGGTGCGCGGCAAGCCCGTGCCCATGAAGGTGGTCGCCACGCCCTTCGTTCCCACCCGCTACTACCGCGGCTAGGTCTGCCGCCGCGCATGAGACGGGCCAGTTTGCCAAACAGCGGCCAGAACACCGCTAAAGTGCGAGCTGGACCTTTCTCAAACAACACCCGATTCCCCTGAATCCCCCATCTGGAGCTTTCCATGAGCATCAAGTATTCCAAAGAACACGAATGGATCAACGCCGCTGACACCAATGCCGCCATCGTCGGCATCACCGTACACGCACAGGATGCGCTGGGCGATGTGGTGTTTGTGGACCTGCCTGCCGTGGGCTCCAGCTTCAAGGCCGGCGATGTGGCTGGCGTGGTCGAGTCCGTCAAGGCCGCTGCCGATGTCTACATGCCCGTGACCGGCGAGATCGTCGAAGTCAACGAAGCCCTGCGCGATGACCCGTCGCTCGCCAACAGCGACCCGCTGGCCGCTGGCTGGTTCTTCAAGGTCAAGATGAGCAATGTGGGCGAGCTCGAAGGCCTGATGGAAGAGACCGCCTACAACGACTTCGCCAAGGACAACTAAGCGTATCAACGGCCCTCGCATTGCGAAGGCCGTTTTTGCATGCAGCCATGAGCACCATTCTGTATTTTGACGATCCGGACGTCGGTCTCGCCCGCGAGACCAGCCACCCGACCTTTGCGCGCATCGCAGCCCAGGACTTCTATTACGACGGCGGTGACGACTTCAGCCCCTTCGGCAGCGATGATGGCAGCGACACACTGGCCGCTCTTCAAGAGTGGTACCAGGAGCAAACAGGCGGCAACGCCAAGGCCCTGCGCTTTTTGCAGCAGCAACTGAGCAACTGGGATCTGCCCGTGCCCGAGGGCATGCTGGCTCATGACGATGCGGCCAAGGCCCAGTGGCTGGCCAGCGATGACATGAACCAGATCTATCTGCGCTCGGTCTGTCGCGCCCACGTGGCCACCGCCTTTGGTCAGCTCAAGATCACAGGCAGCATCGATGCCGATCTGCAACAGCAAGCCCTGCTTGCCCTGGCCTGCCAGCAATGGCTGAACACCGTGGCACGCAGCAAATATCCCGATTGGGAATATGCCGACCAGGAAAGCGAACGCCTGGCTCTGATGAACACCGCGCTGGAACAAGCCAGCGCTGCTTGAAGCGCCGGCCGCATGCCTTCAGGCATACGGCATTCACGCATGCCTGGCATGCAAACCGTCAGTCACAGTATTTGAGAATAGGTCCCTCCCATGCTGATGTCGCCTCCCGCCCCCGTCGCTTCCCTGGAAGCGCTGGAAAACAGCCACGAATTCATCCCCCGTCATATAGGCCCGGACGCCGATGAGCAGCAAAAAATGCTGGCCGCCATCGGTAAGCCCTCGCTGGATGCCTTGATTCGCGATGTGATGCCCGACTCCATCGCACGCGCCAGGCCCATGGATCTTCCGGCGCCGATTACCGAAGCCGCTGCGCTGGCCGAACTCAAGGCCATCGCCAGCAAGAATCAGGTTCTGAAGAGCTTTATCGGCCAGGGCTACTACGGCACGCACACGCCGGGCGTCATCTTGCGCAACATCCTCGAGAATCCAGCCTGGTATACGGCCTATACCCCCTACCAGGCCGAAATCTCGCAAGGCCGCATGGAGGCGCTGGTCAACTTCCAGACCATGGTGACCGACCTGACCGGCATGCCGATTGCCAATGCTTCCATGCTGGACGAGGCCACGGCAGCCGCCGAGGCCATGACGCTGGCCAGGCGCTCTGTCAAATCCAAAAGCCATCGCATCGTGCTGGCCGGCGATCTGCACCCGCAGACGATTGAAGTCATCGAGACCCGCGCCCGGCCGATCGGCATCGAAGTGGTGATCGCCAACAGCCAGCAAGAGTGGGAGGCCGCGCTGGCAGGCGATCTGTTTGCTGCCGTCATCCAGTACCCCGCGTCCAGCGGCTGGATCGTGGACTGGAAGGCCGATGTGCAAGCCATTCACGCCAAGCAGGCCGCCGCCATCGTGGCCACCGACCTGCTGGCTCTGACCCTGCTGACACCGCCCGGCGAATGGGATGCCGATATTGTCGTGGGCAACAGCCAGCGCTTCGGCATGCCCATGGGCGCGGGCGGTCCGCACGCGGCCTTCATGGCCTGTCGCGACGAATACAAGCGCAGCCTGCCCGGCCGTCTGGTGGGTGTCAGCGTCGATGCGCATGGCAAGCCCGCCTACCGCCTCGCTCTGCAGACACGCGAACAGCATATCCGCCGCGAGAAAGCGACATCCAATATCTGTACGGCCCAGGTCCTGCCGGCCGTGATTGCCAGCATGTATGCCGTCTACCACGGCCCCCAGGGGTTGAGGCGCATCGCCCAGCGTGTGGCACGCTTCACAGCGATTCTGAGCCGTGGCCTGGCCCAGTTGGGCTTCAGCGCCCACCACCACGACACAGCCTTCGACACCGTGAGCCTGCACACCCGGGAGGCCACCGACGCCCTGGCGGCTCGCGCCGTATCCAAGGGCGTCAATCTGCGCAAGGCCTGGGATGAATATCTCTGCATCAGCCTGGACGAAACCACGACCCGGACCGATGTCGAGCTGATCTGGAGCATCTTTGCCCAGGAGGGCCAGGCCCTGCCCACCATCGAGGCCATGGACGAAGGCCCGACCTCGCTGATCCCCGAATCCCTGCAGCGCAGCACGGCCTATCTGACCCACCCGGTCTTCAACACCCACCACTCCGAAACCGCCATGCTGCGCTATATACGCAGCCTCAGCGACAAGGACCTGGCGCTGGACCGCAGCATGATCCCGCTGGGCAGTTGCACCATGAAGCTCAATGCCACCAGCGAGATGATTCCCATCACCTGGCCAGAGTTCGCCGACATCCACCCGTTTGCGCCCGCCAACCAGCTGCAAGGCTATGCCGAGCTGGATCAGCAGCTGCGCGACTGGCTGTGCCAGGCCACGGGCTACGCGGGCATCAGCCTGCAGCCCAATGCAGGCAGCCAGGGCGAATACGCAGGTCTGCTGGCCATCAAGGCCTTCCATGAATCACGCGGCGAGGCGCACCGCAATATCTGCCTGATTCCCAGCAGCGCCCACGGCACCAACCCGGCCAGCGCGCAAATGGTGGGCCTGCAGGTCGTGGTCACCAAGTGCGATGACAACGGCAACGTGGACATGGCGGATCTGAAGCTGGCCTGCGAGAAGCACAGCGCCAATCTGGCCTGCATCATGATCACCTACCCCAGCACGCACGGCGTGTTCGAGACCGAGGTCAAGGAGCTGTGCCAGCTGGTGCACAGCCATGGCGGCCGCGTCTATGTGGACGGAGCCAATATGAACGCCCTGGTAGGTCTTGCCGCGCCCGGCGAGTTCGGCGGCGATGTCAGCCATCTGAACTTGCACAAGACCTTCTGCATTCCTCACGGCGGCGGCGGCCCCGGCGTCGGCCCCGTGTGTGTGGTCGAGGATCTGGTGCCCTTTCTGCCGGGGCATGCCACCGCAGGCGACGTCCGCCGGGTGGGTGCTGTCAGCGCAGCGCCTTTGGGCAATGCAGCCGTTCTTCCGATCAGCTGGATGTATATCCGCATGATGGGAGAGCCGGGCCTGAAGCTGGCGACCGAGACCGCCATCCTCAACGCCAACTACATCAGCGCACGCCTCAAGGAACACTTCCCCACGCTGTACGCGGGCGAGTATGGTCACGTGGCCCATGAGTGCATCGTGGATCTGCGCCACTTCAAGGACAGCTGCGGCGTGATGGCCGAGGACGTGGCCAAGCGCCTGATCGACTACGGCTTCCACGCACCGACGCTGTCCTTTCCCGTGCCCAACACGCTGATGGTGGAGCCGACCGAGAGTGAAAGCCTGTCTGAGCTGGACCGCTTCATCGAAGCCATGATCGCCATCCGTGCCGAGATTGCCAAAGTGGAGGCCGGCAGACTGCCCAGGGACGACAACCCGCTCAAGAACGCACCCCATACGGCAGAGGCCTTGCTGGCCGCAGACTGGCAGCATGGCTACAGCCGCGAAACCGCCGCCTATCCCGTGCCTGCCCTGCGCCGCGCCAAGTATTGGAGCCCCGTGGGCCGCGTGGACAACGTCTATGGTGACCGCAATCTGTTTTGCAGCTGCGTGCCCATGGACGCTTACGAAGACTGATAGCCAGGGTCTCCCCCAAGCCAGTGCGCTCCGCCGCACTGGCTTTTTTATGCTCAATCAATGTCGAACACCAGCCCGCCCGTTGCTGTTCGCCCGCAGTGAATGTATTCACGACATCAATGCAATCGGCGTTGCTGCCGCCAAACCGAGCATCGAGTTGCCTGAATACCGGTTGACTGCCCGCCTTTTTCAAGGGCAGGTGCAGGGACCGGCTTACACTGCCGAGGTCTTCTGCCTGTCTCATGAGCTCCTCTGAACCCACTCCCCCTCCCTTGCTGCCTGTCATTGATGGCGGCCTGCCTCTGCATGCCCTGCTGGCCCCCGGTGCTGCGCCGCTGGGCCTGAGCGCCAACACCCAGCCATTGGTGCCGGAGGATGAAGACCCGCTGCAGGCCCTGGTGGCGGAGTTGCGCAACTACCAGCACGAGCTGGAGCTGCAAAACGAGGTACTCAATTACAGCCAGGCCGTGGCCGAGAGCGCATCGGAGCGGTTTGAAACGCTGTTTGCAAGCATTCCGCTGCCGCTGCTGGTGGTTGATGAATACGATATGGTGGTCCAGGCCAATGCCATGGCTCACCGCGCATTTCAGCCCACCGAAAAAGATCGGCTGCTGATCAACTTCAAGCCCTTTGTGCATGTCAACGACGCAGAGCGCGTGACTACGGCCTTCGAGCAGGCCAAGGCGATGGGACGCGCCGAGGTGCACGAGGTTCTGTTCCAGATCACCGAAGAATTCGAGCTCTGCGGCGACCTGCATGTGGCCGGCGTGGTCGTGCCCCAGCAAAACGGTCCGGCCACCTGGCAGTATTTGTGCGCCGTTGTCAACCAGGGCCCGCTGCTTGCCGAGCGCAAGGCGCTGCAAGAGCGCAACCAGCAGCTTTATTCCAGCGAGAGACGGCTGGAGTCGGTCATCAACTCCGCGCTGGACGCCATCATCTGCGTCGATCAGCATCAGCGCATCACTGTCTTCAACCCCACGGCGGCAGCCCTGTTTCTGTGCTCGCCTCAGGATGCCCTGGGCAGCCCGCTGGAGCGCTTTTTACCCGATGCCGCTCGTGCACTGGCTTTTTCCTCGCTGACCACACAGGCCGTGCTGGGCGAGATGACGGGTCTGACCCTGTCGGGGCGTGAGATTCCCATGGAAATCAGCGTCTCCTTCGAACACCACAGCAGCGGCGACACCACCACCATCTTTGCGCGGGACCTGACCAGCCGCAATCGCGCCGAAGCCCAGCGCAATGCGCTGGAAACCCAGCTGCGCGAATCCCACAAGATGCAGGCCGTAGGCACCATGGCCGGTGGGATTGCCCACGACTTCAACAACATCGTGGGTGCAATCCTGGGTAATGTGGAGCTGGCCAAGGCTGATAGCTGCGGCAACCCGGCTGCCATGGAAAGCCTGCGCGAGATCGAAAAAGCCGGTCGCCGCGCCCGCGATCTGGTGCGCCAGATTCTGACCTTCAGCCGCAATGACCTGCCCGAACGCCGTCCGGTTCAGGTGCAGGAAGTCATGTCCGACACGGCTCGCCTGCTGCGCGTGACTCTGCCTCCCTCCATAGAGCTGCAGGTGCAGGAGTCCAACGATCTGCCGCCGCTGCTAGCCGACCCCACTCAGGTGGAACAGGCGCTGTTCAATCTCTGCAACAACGCCATGCAGGCCATTGGCAGTCAGCGCGGCATCATCCAGATGCGGGCCATGCGCATTGCTCCCGACAGCTACCAATGCGAACGCCTGGGTCTGGCCGTGGCCGAATACCTGGTCTTCATGGTGCAGGACTCCGGCCCAGGCATGGACGTCGCGACTCAGCGACGCATCTTCGAGCCTTTTTTCACCACCAAACCGGTCGGCCAGGGCACAGGCCTGGGCCTCTCGGTCGTACATGGCGTGATGCGCACCCATGGCGGCGCTGTCGATGTGCACAGCGAACTGGGCCAGGGCAGTTGCTTCACGCTGTACTTTCCTCTCAGCGACCCGACTTCCAGCCACTCTGCGCTGCCGCCCATGCGCATGGACAAGCCCGAAGCCCCGCTGCCCGAACCTGTCCTGGCCACGCGCGCCAGCCATGTCATGTATGTGGACGACGATCAGGCTCTGGTCTTCCTGTTTCAGCGCCTGCTGCGCCGTCGCGGCTATGAAGTCTCGGGCTTTACCGATCCCCATGAGGCCATGGCCGCCCTGCATGAGGAGCCACAGCGTTTTGACCTCATAGTCACCGACTACAACATGCCCGGTTTCAGCGGACTGGACCTGCTCAGACAGGCTCTGCAGATCAGCCCTCAACTGCCGGTTGCACTGGCCTCCGGCTATGTGACGGCCGAAATCGAGCAGGCTGCGATTGCAGCCGGAGCCAGAGCCTTGATCCACAAGCCCAACGATGTGCAGGAGTTCTGTGCCACTGTGCATGAACTGCTCAACCCCTGAAGCAATCGATAGCTGTTTGAATGAGTGCGTTGAACTGTGCGTATGAAGACGAGCACCTGCTGGTGCTCGACAAGCCCTCGGGCCTGCTGTGCGTGCCCGGTCGCGGCCCCGACAAGCAAGACTGCCTGAGCCTGCGTGCCCTCCGACATTTCGGCGATGCACTGGTCGTGCACCGGCTCGATCAGGCCACATCGGGTCTGGTCGTCATGGCTCGCAATCCGGCCGTCCAACGCCAGCTCAGCCAGGCCTTTGCCGAACGCAAGGTCGACAAGCGCTATATCGCCGTAGTGGCCGGCGAGTTGCAGGCGCACAGCGAAACAGCGAATGACAGGGGCTGGCAACTGATAGACCTGCCGATTGCGGCCGACTGGGAGCGTCGGCCGCTGCGTGTCATCAACCACGAAACCGGCAAAAGCAGCCAGACGCTGTGGCAGGTGATCGAGCACACCGTCCAACCAGGAATACCCTGCACCCGGGTTTTGCTGAGCCCGCTGACGGGGCGCACCCATCAATTGCGCCTGCATATGGCGGCCATAGGCCATCCCATGCTGGGCGATGCGCTATATGCCAGCGAAGCCGTGGCCTGCGCCAGCCCACGCCTGTTGCTACATGCGGCAGCACTGGAGCTGGTGCACCCGGTCACCGGCGGACTGCTGCAGCTAAAAAGCGATCCACTTTTTTAATCCCCCTCAAATCGGCAGCAGCCGTCAAGCTCTCAAAGTTGCCACGCCGCAACAAAAAACCCTTCAGAACTGCGCTGGGGCAGGACAGAAATCCGCACAAAAAGACCGCTGATGCAGATACTTGCCTACAGTTCAGGCATGGACTGTGCGTATACATCACAAATGCAGGCTGCGCCATAGCCCTTGCGTACTAGCTGCTATGCACGACATAGCAAAAACCGAAAGCCTGCACCAGCCCCTGCATACCCTGTTGCCTTCGTTGACCACTCGATTAATCTGAGCTTCTTTGCGCGAACTGCTATGGCAGCAATCGCGCTTTTCGAACATCTCTCGAGATTAAGGAAGTCCTCATGAGCATTCCGTTCCGCATGCAAACCGTTGTTGCCGCCCTGGGCCTGGCTGGTGCCGCCCTGGTCTCCACCGCGCATGCCCAAATCAAGATCGCCCTGGTCATCCCCACCACCGGTGCGCTGACCCAGTACGGCGACATGGTCAAGGAAGGCGCCACCACCGCCGTTGAAATGGCCAATGCCGCTGGCGGTGTCAATGGCAAGAAGATCGAGCTGGTACCCGTGGACGATGCCTGCGAACCCAAGCAAGGCCCCGTCGCTGCCAACCGCGTGGTCAACAACAAGATCGGCTATGTGGTCGGCCCCGTCTGCTCGGGTGCCTCGATTGCCGCAGCGCCCATCTACAACAACGAAGGCGTGGTGGTCGTCACTCCTTCTGCCACCTCGCCCGCTCTGACCGACGGCAAGAACTACCACTTCATCTTCCGCACCATTGGCCGTGACGACCAGCAGGGCCCGGCGGCCGCCAAGTTCATTGCCGAGAAGCTCAAGCCCAAAAAGGTTGCCGTGCTGCACGACAAGCAGTCTTACGGCCAGGGCATTGCCTCTTCCGTACGTGACGACCTGAAGAAGGCCAAGATCGACGTGGCACTGTTTGAGGGCATCAACGCAGGAGACAGCGACTACTCCGCCGTCATCACCAAGCTCAAGGGCGCAGGCGTGGACTTTGTCTATTACGGCGGCTACCACCCCGAAATGGGTCTGCTGCTGCGTCAGGCTGCCGAGCAAGGTCTGAAGGTCAAGATGATGGGCCCTGAAGGCGTGGGCAACCCCGAAGTCAACGCCATTGCAGGCCCTGCCGTCGAAGGCATGCTGGTGACTCTGCCCGCCGACTTTGCCGCCAACCCCAAGAACGCCGCCGTGGTCAAGGCCTTCCAGGACAAGAAGCGCAATGCTTCGGGTGCCTTCCAGCTGACTTCGTTTGCCGCAACTCAATCGCTGCTGGCCGCCATCAAGGCCGCTGGCGACAACCCCGCCAAGGTGGCGGACTGGATGCACAAATCCACCGGCGTGGACACCGTGCTGGGCCCCGTGTCCTGGAACAAGCAGGGTGACCTGAACTCCTTCGATTTCCAGGTCTTCCAGTGGCACAAGGACGGCAGCAAATCGCTCGCCAAGTAATTCCACCACTCTCTCCGGAGGCAATGGCAGGGGCCATGCCTCCGGATGTTTGTTATCTGGCCCTCGGGCCTTTTCCTGTTTCAAGGGTGGCGTTACATGTCAGACTTTCTCCCCCAGCTGATACAACAGCTATTCAACGGGCTCTCACTCGGAGCCATTTACGCCCTGATCGCCATTGGCTACACCATGGTCTACGGCATCATCGGCATGATCAATTTCGCACACGGTGACATCTACATGATCGGGGCCTATATAGGCCTCGTGACGCTTTCGGCGATTGGCACGCAAAGCGGTCTGCCCATATGGGCCATCATCGGCCTGATGCTCGTGGTGGCCGTATTCGTAACCGGCGTCTACGGCCTGGTCGTTGAACAGGTGGCCTACAAGCCCGTGCGCCAGAGCCCGCGTCTGGTCGCGCTGATCTCGGCCATCGGCATGTCCATATTCCTGCAGAACTGGGTGGCTCTGGGCCAGGGCGCGCGCGATATGGCTGTGCCTTCGCTGCTGCCGGGCGCCATCAATTTCCACATGGGCAATTTCGAAGTCTTCATCCCCTATACCCGCGTGCTCATCATCGCGGTGACCGTGGTGCTGATGATTGCACTGACCATGTACATCAAGCATTCGCGCATGGGCCGTGCCTCGCGCGCCTGCGCTCAGGATATGCACATGGCCAATCTGCTGGGCATAGATACCAACAAGGTCATCTCCTTCACCTTTGTGCTGGGTGCCGTGCTGGCCGCCGTGGGCGGCGTGCTGATTGCGCTGGCTGTGGGCAAGCTCAACCCCTTCATCGGCTTCCTCGCCGGCATCAAGGCCTTCACGGCCGCCGTGCTGGGCGGCATAGGCTCCATCCCCGGCGCCATGCTGGGCGGTGTGATCCTGGGCGTAGCCGAGACCTTTGCAGCCGCCTACATCTCGTCGGAATACAAGGACATCGTGGCTTTCGGCCTGCTGGTGACCATATTGATGTTCCGCCCCTCGGGCCTGCTGGGCAAACCTGAAGTGGAGAAAGTCTGATGAAGTACAGCTTTTCCGCCGCTTTGCGCGATGCGCTGATCGCCACCGTGATGACGGCCATCGTCGTCACCCCCATCTTCAGCCTGCACCTGGAGCGCGCCGGCGTGCGCACCATCATCACCCCCGACTGGAGCATGACCGGCTGGGCCTGCCTTGCCATCTTCGTCGTGCAGATGCTCAAGCCCCTGCTCGCTGGCAAGCTGCCCAAGGTCAATCTGCCGGCAGTCCCGCAGATGAAGTCGGGCACACGCAACGTCGTCATCTTTGTGGTGCTGATGATGGCCGCCTCCTGGCCATTCTTCGCGGGCCGCAATGCCGTCGACATCGCGACTCTGGCCATGATTTACGTCATGCTGGGCCTGGGTCTGAATGTGGTGGTCGGCTTTGCCGGCCTGCTGGACCTGGGCTTTGTGGGCTTCTATGCCGTGGGCGCCTACACCTATGCGCTGCTGTTCCACTGGGCTGGCTGGACGTTCTGGGAAGCGCTGCCGCTGGCTGGCGCAGCCTCGGCTCTGTTCGGCTTCGTGCTGGGCTTTCCCGTGCTGCGCCTGCGCGGCGACTATCTGGCCATCGTGACGCTGGGTTTCGGTGAGATCATCCGCCTGCTGCTGACCAATCTGACCAGCTTCACGGGCGGTCCCGACGGCATCTCCAGCATTCCCAAGCCTACGGTGCTGGGCCTGCCCATGACCCGCTCGCCCCTGACCGAGGACGGCACGACCTTTCATCAGTTCTTCGGTCTGGAGTTCAACTCCATGCACATGGTGATCTTCGTCTATCTGATGGCCCTGCTGCTGGCCATGGTGACGCTGTTCATCAGCAACCGCCTGATCCGCATGCCCATAGGCCGCGCCTGGGAAGCGCTGCGCGAGGATGAAATCGCCTGCCGTTCGCTGGGCCTCAACCCCATGAAGATCAAGCTCTCGGCCTTCACGCTGGGCGCCATGTTCGCGGGTTTTGGCGGCGCCTTCTTCGCCGCTCGCCAGGGCATCGTCAATCCCGAGTCCTTCACCTTCATCGAGTCGGCCCTGATTCTGGCCATTGTGGTGCTGGGTGGCATGGGCTCTCAGCTGGGCGTGATCGTGGCTGCCATCATCCTCACCGTACTGCCCGAGCTGGCACGCGAGTTCTCCGAATACCGCATGCTGATCTTCGGTCTGGTCATGATTTTGATGATGGTCTGGCGTCCCCAGGGCCTGCTGCCCATGAAGCGACACCAAGTGGAGGTGAAGTCATGAAGCTGCACCTGAACGCTATTATTTCAATAACTACAACCACAGGCAGGGCAAACGCATGAGCGAGTATTTGCTGGAAGTCAAAGACCTGTGCATGCGCTTCGGCGGCCTGCTGGCCGTGGACAACGTGGGCTTTAACGTACGCCCTCAGGAAGTGTTTGCCATCATCGGCCCCAACGGCGCGGGCAAGACCACGGTATTCAACTGCATCAGCGGTTTCTACCAGCCCTCGGGCGGCTCGGTCGTTCTGGACGGCCAGAGCATTGCAGGCCACAGCAGCCACCAGGTCGCCAACCACGGTGTGGTGCGCACATTCCAGAACGTGCGCCTGTTCAAGAGCATGACGGCGCTGGAAAACCTGCTGGTCGCACAGCACCGCCAGTCGCGCGCCACGCTGCTCGGCGGCCTGTTCAACACGCCAGGCTATCGCCGTGCCGAACAGGAAAAGATCGACAACGCGCTCCAATGGCTGGACGTGATGGGCCTGCGGCAGTTTGCCAACCGCGAGGCCGGCAATCTGGCCTATGGTCACCAGCGCCGGCTGGAGATTGCGCGCTGCATGATCACCAAGCCTCGCGTGCTGATGCTGGACGAGCCCGCCGCCGGCCTGAACCCGCAGGAGAAGAAAGACCTGCAGCATCTGATCGACGATCTGCGCAAACAGTACGGCGTGGCCGTGCTGCTGATCGAGCACGATATGGGCCTGGTCATGGGAGTGTCCGAGCGCATTCTGGTCATGGAATACGGCAAGCCCATCGCCATGGGCCTGCCCGAGGCGATTCGCAATGATGAACGGGTCATCAAGGCCTATCTGGGAGAGGCCTGATGAGCCAGCATATGTTGCAACTGGAGCAGGTCTCCACCCATTACGGCGCGATCTGCGCGGTCAATCATGTCAGCCTGCATGTCGATCAGGGCGAGATCGTCACCCTCATCGGCAGCAATGGTGCTGGCAAGACATCGCTTCTGATGACGGTCTGCGGCAACCCTCGTGCCAGCGGCGGGCGCATTCTGTTCGAGGGCGAGGACATCACCCAGATGTCAACCCATCACATCATGCGCCGCGGCATTGCCGTCTCGCCCGAAGGCCGTCGTGTCTTCAAGGACCTGACGGTGACCGAGAACCTGCAGATGGGCGGCTTTTTCCTGAGCAAGGCCGAGATCGCCGACGGCGTCGAGCATGTGTTCAAGCTCTTTCCTCGTTTGAAGGAGCGCGCAGCGCAACGCTCGGGCACCATGTCGGGCGGCGAGCAGCAGATGCTGGCCATAGGCCGCGCACTGATGAGCAAGCCGCGCCTGCTGTTGCTGGACGAACCCACACTGGGCCTGGCGCCGCTCATCATTGCGCAGATCTTCGAGATCATTCAGACCATCCGCGCAGCGGGTGTGACGGTGTTCCTGGTCGAGCAGAATGCCAACCGCGCCTTGCAGATTGCCGACCGAGGCTATGTGCTGGAAACCGGCAAGGTGGTGCTGGAGGACAGCGGTGTCAACCTGCTGAGCAATGACGAGGTGCGCAAGGCCTATCTGGGTCATTGACAGCTCGCTGACCTCATCTGAGGTCATTGCCAGGCCCCGCCGGACGCAAGTCTTGCGGGGCTTGCTCTTTTCTGTCTTCAATCAACCGTAAGATGCTTCGCATGACAAAGCATTTAACGATTCTGACCGGTGGCTCTCGCGGCATGGGCCTGTCCATGGGACAGCAGCTGCTGCAGCAAGGCCATCAGTTGCTGAGCATTGCCCGCAAGACCAGCGCCGCCCTTGCCTCCAGCGCCAGCAAGCCTGCACAGCTATTGCAATGGGAGCAGGACCTGGCACAAAGCGCTGCTGCAGCGCAGCGCCTGGCGACCTGGCTGGGCACGATAGATCCTCGTGAATGGGCCAGCATCACCCTGATCAACAATGCAGGCGTCATCCCGCAGATTGCGCCGCTGTCCCAGGTGCCTTCAGCCGACATGATCAATGCCCTGCGCGTGGGTCTTGAGGCTCCCATGGCCCTGACCGGAGCCTTTCTCGGTGCAACCGAAAGCTGGCTGATTCCCCGCAAGGTGCTCAATATCTCCTCGGGCCTGGGCCGCCGCGCGATGGCCTCGCAAGCCAGCTATTGCACGGCCAAGGCCGGCATGGACCAGTTCAGCAGCTGCGTGGCGCTGGAAGAGGCGGCCAAGCCCAACGGCGCACGCATTGTGTCTCTGGCGCCAGGCGTCATCGACACCGATATGCAGGTACAACTGCGCAGCGCAGCTTCAACCGACTTCCCTGACGTGGGCCGTTTTGCTGGTCTGCACAGCAACGGGCAGCTGACCTCGGCCGATGACGCCGCAGCCCGCGTGCTGGCCTGGCTGGCACGACCGGACTTCGGCGACCAGGTGGTTGCCGACGTACGCCAGGCTTGAGATAGCACTCAGAGCGGCTGGACTCCAACACATGGCTGCAACCGCCTTATCCAAACCAATGGCCAAAGGCACCTGCAGCTCTTGTTGCCGTGAACTACCGGACCAAGCAAAAAATCTGGGAACAGACGCGGCCTATTCTCGAACCAAGCCCTGGCAAGTCTTTCATGCGTGGCAGAATGTTTCTACTGGTCTGCAGCAGCCTCCGTGGCTGTGCGCAGATCCACAATCCGCACCCGTGGGCCACATAGACAGCGACACCCGATCGGTACGCTGCCTCCGTGCTAGCAACGGCAGCAACCCTGTCGTGCAGCGCGTGCGGATGGCGATCATGTCCGTACGGCATGGCTCGCGCTCCCCGGTAAAGACAAATACCCATTGATGGCGGAACCACCGTCCCCGATCATCGAAAAGCCCACCTTCCGTGACTCTGGCTGCCGGGCTCAAGGCTCAGGCACCAGCAGCGACTGCGCCGCCCTTGTTTGCGGGCCAGCGCTCCCCCGTTCGTCTCTGGAGCTTCTTTTTCATGATTCGCCAAATTCTCATCAGCACAGCCGTGATCGCAAGCGCGGGCCTGAGCTTTTCAGCCGCTGCACAAGACCCCGCAGCCGACTACCCCAACAAGCCCGTGCGCATGATCGTGCCGTTCCCACCTGGCGGCGGCACCGACATCCTCTCGCGCGTGATTGCCAACAAGCTCACCGAAGTCAGCAAATGGACCGTGGTGCCCGACAACCGTGCGGGTGCAGGCGGTACCATCGGTATCACCGAAGCGGTCAAGGCGGCGCCCACGGGCTATGACATGGTGATGGGCCAGAAGGACAATGTGGTCCTTGGCCCCTACCTCTACAAGAACCTGCCCTGGAACCCCAGCAAGGATCTGACCCCCGTGGCTCATGTGGCCTACACCCCCATCGTGATCGCCACGGCCGCCAACTCGCCGTACAAGACGCTGGCCGACGTGGTGGCTGCAGCCAAGAAGAATCCGTCCAAGATCACCTACGGCTCGCCAGGCAACGGCACCAGCATCCATCTGGCCGGCGTGATGCTGGAAAAGGCCTCAGACATTCATCTGACTCACGTGCCCTACAAAGGCTCCAACCCCGCGATGATGGATGCACTGGCCGGCAATGTGGATCTGCTGGTGTCCTCCGTCCCTTCGGCCATAGCCCAGATCAAGGCCGGCAAGCTGCGCGCCATCGCCGTGACCTCGGCAAAGCGCTCGTCCTCGCTGCCAGACACCCCAACACTGGCCGAGTCCGGTCTCAAGGGCTTTGATGTAAGTACCTGGTACGGCCTGTTCATGCCCAAGGGCACACCCGCAGCCATCGTGACCAAGGTCAATGTCGAAGTGAACAAGCTGCTGGCCATGCCCGAGGTGCGCGAGGCCATTCTGACCCAGGGCGCCGAGCCCCAGTCCATGAGCGCAGCCAGCTTCGACAAGATGTTCCAGGCCGACTTCAAGCAGTCCAAACAGGTCGTCGAATCCTCGGGCGCCAAGATCGAGTGACATCCCGACGCGGCGCGCAGGATTCGCGCCGCCCTGCCTGGCGCGGATAGACCTGATCTGAATCAATGCGGCATATGACAGGCTCGTGAATACTTCTCCGGAAACCCTTGAATTTCTGGAGAACATCATGGCATTGCTGGTCTGGGTCCCCGAACTGGACACCGGGATTGCGGAGATCGACCGGCAGCACCGCCGCATCGTCGATTACATCAACCGGCTTTACGAGTTGCGCAGCTCGCCAGATCGCGAAGGGCTGGGCGATGTCATCGGCGAGATGATCGACTACACCGTCTCGCACTTCGTCTTCGAGGAAAGCCTGATCGAGAGCGCCGGCTATATGTTCGCAGGGCCGCACAAAAAAGTGCACGAGCTGTTCACGCGCCGCGTGATCGAGATGCAGACCCGCTTCGATGCGGGTGAGGATGTGGCCGCCGAACTGCATGGCATGCTCTCGCGCTGGCTGTTCAACCACATCCGTAACGAAGACCATGGCTATGTGGACTCGGCCAAGGTCTATCTGCGCATGATGTCCAAAGAGAGCGGACACACGGCAGAAAAAGAACGACTCAAGGCGGAAGTGCTGCAGGAGCTGGAATTGCAGCGCAAGAAAAAAGGCTGGCTGGCCCGGCTGCTCAGTCGCTGAGCACCCTTGCTCACAAGAAAAACGGCTCCCTGAGGAGCCGTTGCTTCGTGGGCAGCCGCCTCGCGCTCACTCGCGCACGACCAGCACCGGCACACGCACGGCGCCAAGCACGCGCTGCGTGACGCTGCCCAGCATCAGCTTCTCAAGGCCGCGTCGCCCCTGCGAGCCCATGACGACGAGATCGGCACCCACGCTTTCCATGGTGCGCACAATGCCTTCATGCACCGCATGGCCCTCGCCCACCAGCGTCTTCACGGGCACGCCTGCCTCATCCATGATGGCCTTGACCGCATCCAGGGCGGTGTTGGCTTCGGCGGTGGCCGCGCTCAGATACTGTGACTGGCCGTAGGCAAAGTCGGCGCCCACGCCGGTGAAAGGATAGGGATCGACCACATACACCGCCGTCACGGCGCTGCCGAAGACCTTGGAAAGCTCTGCGGCCTTGTGTGCCGCCAGCATGGAGGGCTTGGAGCCGTCGACCGGAACCAGAATGTGATTGAACATGGACATATGTTTCTCCTTTCAGGTTGCAGGCGACACGGGCCTCAAGCCAGAGGCCCGGGGCAGATGCCGCTCTTGATATAGCGTTGAGTCTGCCTTCATCATGCCTCAGCGTGTTGACATGAATCAACCCTGAAGTTCACGCTGACTGAGGTCTGATTCAGATACAGACATGGGCCGTCTGGTATTCGTAGCATTTGTCCAGCAGAGTGTCGGACTTGTCGGTGATCGTGATGCGAGTGCCGTCTGGGCGCAGCAGGGATACATTCTTGAAGGCTGGCTCATGGGGCTTGCTGGGCGCATCGCGGCGCACGGTCCATTCCTCCCGGACGATGCCGCCCGGCATGTCCAACATCACGACGATCTGCTTGGTATCGTCCGAGAGTCGAATGCACTTGGCATCATTGAGCTCGACCACGGCCCCGGCCGGCGCGGCCAGACCGTAAGGGCACTCCTCCACGCCGTGAATCGGTACCGAGGCATCGCCGAGGGTAATCTCAAGGCCATTGCGAAAGTAGATCGTGGGCTCTTTGGTGTAGGCCGCCTGCGCCGGACGGTCTTGCGAAGGCTTGCAGGCCGCTACTGTGACAAGAGCGGTCAGCGCTGAAATACTAAGGGCGTAAAAACGATTCATATAAAAAACCACGCTCTGCAAGGCGTGGTGTTGGCCAGCTGATCTGGCTTGTTGGATGCAGGGAAGACTCGAAGAGGCGAAAGCTTCGCCGCGACAAGCCTGCATCATGCAGTGTTGATGACGTCACTTTGACGTATTGAGCACGTTACAGTTTTGCTCAAATTTTCCGAACAAAGCCGTCCGGATCAATCAAGCAGCCTGACCCTGCTGCTCCTGGAGCTCGGCCCCCTGGAAGTTGCCGCGGCGATAGGTCAGCACCAGGGTGTCGCGCACGCCGCCGTGCTCGACGGGTTGAATCGGCGTGGTCTCATGAATCATGCGCGCATCGTCGAGCAGCATCACCGACCAGGGCTCGGTCAGCGTGAAGCGCTGGCCGTTGGGACCGCTCGCCTCGAAGACGCGGGTCTCGCCCCCTTTGACGCCCTTGCGCCCCACCAGCAGTACGGCAACCAGGTCGACGCCGTCGCGGTGCGCACCTTCGGGCGTGGGCCGGCCGATACCGTCCGTGGTGTCGATGCGGAACTGGTGCGCCTCGACAAACCAGCGCTCATACAGCTCGTCGGTGCAGAACACCTGATCGGCCAGTTGGCCCAGGGCATTGATCATCGCCAGCCAGGCCGCGCTGGTGGTGGTGCTGTCCTGCATGGGCTCGAACATGCGCTGCATGCCGCCATGCAGCGCGTTGTATTCCACGGGCTGCCAGTGGGCGCGATGAGGCACCTGCTGCACCTGATCGCCTTCGCTGACAAAGCAGGAATGGCGGCGGCGGCGATAGCGGCCTCCATCCTTGAGGAAGGCATCGGGCGGCAGACCCTGCCAGTCCGCATCCATGGCGTGCAGATCGCCCACACTCAGGCCCATCCACTGGGCGAAGTCCTCGGGCTGCAGCACGGCATAGCCGCGCGTGCGCAAGGACTGGGCTGCCTCGGCAGCGGCAATATAGGGAGGGGAAAACATGATGTGCGCCATAAGGTCGGCAAGCTTACTCCTCGCAGGCCCTGCTGGCTTGTGCCTTGGCATCAAAATTTACGCAAGGCAGCATCAACCAAATTGCATGGATGAAAAAATGCCTGCATCGCACACAGCAATGCAGGCAGAACGCAAGGCACCGGGCCTTCATCACCAGGGTGATGAAAGCCAGGCAGTCTCGGGCTTAAACCAGAGGCAGACCCACATAGTTCTCGGCCAGCGAGGTCGCGCCGGCTTCGGAGTGGACGATGTAGTCCAGCTCGGCTTCCTGCACCTTCGTGTTGAACTCGCCCTCGCCGGGGAAGTTGTGCAGCATGGAAGTCATCCACCAGGAGAAGCGCTCGGCCTTCCAGACACGGCGCAGGCACTGCTCGGAGTAGCGGTCGATGCCGGCCTCGGACTGCTCCTTGTAGTACTCGACAAAGGCTTGCGACAGATAACCCACGTCGGAAGCTGCCAGGTTCAGGCCCTTGGCGCCGGTGGGGGGCACGATGTGCGCGGCATCGCCGGCCAGGAACATGCGGCCGAAGCGCATGGGCTCGGTCACAAAGCTACGCAGCGGTGCAATGCTTTTTTCCAGCGATGGGCCGGTCACCAGATTGGCGCGGGCTTCGGGGTCCAGGCGCTTCTTGAGCTCTTCCCAGAACGCTTCGTCGCTCCAGTCCTCGACCTTGTCGGTCAGCGGCACCTGCAGATAGTAGCGGCTGCGCGTGGCGCTGCGCTGGCTGCACAGGGCAAAGCCGCGCTCGGTGTTGGCATAGATCAGCTCGTGCGACACGGGCGGCGTATCCGAGAGCAGGCCCAGCCAGCCGAAGGGATAGACCTTCTCGAAGGTCTTGATCTTGTCCTGAGGAGCGCTGGCTCGGCAGATGCCGTGAAAGCCGTCGCAGCCGGCGATGAAGTCGCACTCGATCTCGTGCACCTGGCCGTCTTTTTCGTAACGCACCTTGGGCTTGTCGCTCTCGAAGTCCACGGGCTGCACATGGCTGGCCTCGTAGACCGTGGTCAGACCCTCCTGGGCGCGCACTTCCATCAGATCGCGGGTCACCTCGGTCTGACCATAGACCATCACGCGCTTGCCGCCGGTCAGGTCATGCAGATTGATGCGGTGGCGCTTGCCCTTGAACAGCAGCTCGATGCCGTCATGAGGCAGACCTTCCTCATTCATGCGCTTGTCGGCACCCGCCTGCTTGAGCAGATCCACCGTCACCTGCTCCAGCACGCCGGCGCGGATGCGGCCCAGCACATAGTCGGCGCTGCGCTGCTCGATGATGATGTTGTCGATGCCCGCCTTGTAGAGCAACTGCCCCAGCAGCAGACCCGAGGGACCGGCACCGATGATGGCGACTTGTGTACGCATGAATATGACTCCTTGTTATGGCTCAAAAACCTGTCGATCGGCGCGCGTGACGACGCCGATTGGGCTGTGCAGCAAGACTAAGTTTTGTGCTGCATCAAGACAAAGGAGAGAATCGATGTTTGCGCGATAATCGCACAATGAGAACGATGATCGCGCAAAACAAGAAATGCGGAACCCTCCATGAATGACCATGGCTCACCCTCCATCGCCCCGGCAGACTTCATTGCCGGCCTGGCCAAGGGCCTGGCCGTACTGGAAAGCTTCGACACCGAGCGCCAGCGCCTGAACGCCACCATGGCCGCCGAGCGCGCCGGCATCACGCGCGCCGCAGCCAGGCGCCATCTGCTCACGCTGGCCTATCTCGGCTACCTGGAGTCCGATGGCAGCTATTTCTGGCTGGCTCCCAAGGTGCTGCGCCTGTCGGGCAGCTATCTGGCCTCGGCCCGGCTGCCGCGCATCGTGCAACCCGTGCTGCACAGACTGGCAGCGCAGACCGGACTGTCCTACTCCTGCGTGGTGCGCGAGGGCCGCGAAGTCGTCATCGTCGCTCGCAGCGCCGTTCATGAGAAGGGCGAACGGCTGATGGCCCACGGACTGCATCTGGGCACACGCCTGCCGGCGCATGCCACGTCCACCGGCCGGGTGCTGCTGGCCTCGCTCTCAAGCTCGGAGCTTGACGACTGGCTGGCCGCCTATGACCTACCCAAGCTGACGGCGCACACGGTCTCCGACGGTGCTGCGCTGAAGACCTTGCTCGACGAGGTGCGCCGCCTCGACTACTGCATGGCGCTTGAGGAGCATGAACTGGCCATTCAGGCCGTGGCCGTGCCGCTGCGCAATATGCGCGGACGCACCGTGGCAGCTATGAATGTGGTGACATCGGCCAAACGCATGAGCCCGCAAACCATGCAGCAGGAAATACTGCCGCTGCTGCAGGAGGCCGCGAGAACCTTGCGCCCCCAGCTTTGACGCTATTAATATCAAAGCTTATTGCGCTTGCCCTTCATTGATTTCAGATAAAAATAAGGTTGAAATCCATATTCAACAAGCGCAACCAGCTCCCCTAACAGGAGCATGAACCAGCAGCGGCCATACCCCGGAGCAGGCCAGTCGTTCAGATATGACCGCTCTCCACCGAGCACACCTGCATGCTGAGGCGGCGCAGCAACTCGGCCGTGCGGCGCATCAGCGGCGTGGACTTCTTTTTGGCGGGCTGCACCAGGCACAATGTGCTGACGATATGCGGCGACTTGATAGGCACTTCCACCAGCGCAGCATCCGTGGCATGACTGTGCATGGCGCTATCGGTCAGCGCCGCATAGCCATAGCCGCCGCGCACCAGATCCAGAATGGCAGGCACGCTGGAAACCTCCCAGACCACATTGAGCTTGACCTGGGACAGCGTGGCCTGGGCCTCCATCAGCTTGCGGAAAATCTGCCCGTGCTGGGGCATGATCAACGGGAACTCGGCCAGATGCTCGAACGGAATGCTGGTGCGCCCTGCCAGCGTGCTGGCCGGGCCGATCAGGCACAGGCGCTCTTCGAGCACGGGCGAGACCTCGATCTGCGGGTGCGGCTCCGGCGTGTAGACCAGGCCCAGATCCATGCGCCCCGAAGTCAGCCACTCCGAGATATTCATCGAAAAACCTTCGACCACCGCCAGCCTGGCCTTGGGCATTTCGCGACTGAAGCCGTCGATCAGGGGCAGGGTCAGGCGCCGCGCCAGGCTCGGCGGCAAGCCGACCGTGATACGCCCCACGGGCTCGTCGCGCTGACTGCCCAGATCCTCCTTGGCCATGGCCACGCGCTGCATGATGGCATGGCCATGCTCGAGCAGGCGGCGCCCCGCATCGGTCAGCGTCACGCCGCGCCCGGTGCGTATCAGCAGGGTCTCGCGCAACTCGGTTTCCAGGGCCCGTACCTGACGGCTGAGCGCCGGCTGGGCAGTGTCCAGCAGTACAGCAGCCTTGCTGAAGCTCCCCACTTCGGCCACCCGAACAAAGGTCTCTATCTGCTGCAGATTCATGCTCACACCTTTCAAAACAAGCTATGCTATTTTGCTATAGCTGCTAGCCTCAGCTAGACCTAGGTGTTTATGACCCAAGTGACACAATGTAATCAACTGGGCCTGAATATCTAAAAATAACAGCCGACGATATCAACAATGCGTGGTCCACACGCAATTCATCATCGACATCCTTCCAGGGAGACAAAATGACCCATAAGCTCAATATGAGCCGTCGCCAAGCTGCATTCGCACTCGGCGCCATTGCCGCAGCCGTGGCAGCCCCCTCTTTCGCCCAGGGCGACAAGTGGCCCACCAAGTCCTCGCGCATCATCAACCCCTTCCCCGTAGGCGGTGGCCCCGATGGCCTGTCGCGCCTGGTGGCCGACAAGCTGGGCCGCGCCTGGGGTCAGCCCGTGGTGGTGGAAAATCGTCCCGGCGGCAACGGCTTCATCGCCATCAGCGAATTCAAGCGCGGCGCAACCGACGGCACGGACATGATCCAGCTGGACAACGTCCATATCGCCGCCTACCCCCACCTGTTCAAGAAGCTGCCCTACGACCTGAACAAGGACTTCGAAATCCTGATGCCCTTGTTCCGCAACTTCTTCTTTGTCTGCGTGCCCGTCAACAGCCCCTACAAGACCATCGGCGACCTGATTGCCGACGCCAAGGCGCACCCCGGCAAGCTGAACTACGGCTCCTGGTCCGTGGGCAACCCTGTTCACCTGGGCTCGGCCCTGCTGGAAAACCAGACCGGCACCAAGATGGAGCATGTGATCTACAAGGAAACCAGCCAGCTGTACCAGGGCGTTGCCAATGGCGAGCTGACTTTTGCCCTGGGCTCCCTGGGCACTGCAGGCCCTCTGGTGCGTGGCGGCAAGCTGCGCTTCCTGGCCGTGGCAGCTCCCAGCCGCATTGCCGGCTTCGAGAACGTGCCCACGGTGTCCGAATCGGGCGGCCCCAAGGACTTCACTGCCATCGGCTGGAATGCCCTGGCTGTGCGTCCCGGCACACCCCCCGCCGTGATCGAAAAGATCCGCACCGATGTGCGTCAGGCCCTGACAGGCCAGGACGTCAAGGACAAGTTCGCAGCCTTCGGCTACGAATCCTTCAATCCCACGCCTGCCGAGTTCAAGGCCTTCATGGCCTCCGAGAGCAAGCGTTTCGGTGATGTCATCAAGAAGGCCGGTCTGGCACTGGACTGATCCGTCTTTCAGTCGATAAAAAGCCGCCTCTTGCAGGCGGCTTTTTCATGTCCCCTGGCATCAAGAAAAACGCCCGATGCAAGCACCGGGCGTTTTGCAGGGAAGTTCACTAACTTCTTATTGGTCGCGCGCCTCGATGGCACGGTTGATGCCCAGGGCCGCCAGCGTGCACAAGGCGCCCGACAGCAGATAGATACCCAGCGCCACCAGTCCGAACTTTGCCGACACACCCAGGGCCACCAGGGGCGCAAACGCCGCACCGATGAGCCAGGCCATGTCCGTGGACAGGGCCGCACCGGTGTAACGGTAGCGCGACGAGAAGTTGGATGTCACCGTGCCCGATGCCTGGCCGTAGGACAGGCCCAGCAGCACAAAGCCCACCAGGATGAACACATTGTTGCCGGTGCTGCCGCTGCCCAGCAACCAGGGCGCGAGAAAGCTGAAGATGCCGATCAGGCAGGCCATGGTGCCCAGGGTGTTGCGACGCCCCACTCGGTCCGCCAGCCAGCCCGACAGCATGATGGCCGCGCCTGCCAGCAGTGCACCGATGATCTGCACCACCAGCACTTCGGTCATGGACTGGTCGGAGTACATGGAAATCCACGACAGCGGGAACACGGTCACCAGATGGAACAGCGCAAAGCTGGCCAGTGCAGCGAAGGCGCCGATCATCACATTGCGGCCTTCGTTGGCCATGAGACTGGTCACGCTGATGGGCTCCAGCTCACGCTCCTGCAGAAGCTGGGTATAGGACTGGCCCACGACCAGACGCAGGCGCGCAAACAGCGCCACCACGTTGATGGCGAAGGCCACGCAGAAGGGGTAGCGCCAGCCATAGCTCATGAACTCGTCGGCCGTCAGGCTGGAGTACAGATAGGCAAACAGCGCCGCCGCAATGATGAAACCCAGCGGCGCCCCGAGCTGACCGATCATCGAATACCAGCCGCGCTTGTTCGGCGGCGCGGACATGGCCAGCAGCGAAGGCAAGCCGTCCCAGGAGCCCCCGAGCGCCAGGCCCTGGCCGATGCGCAGGATCACCAGCGCCCAGACGGCCTTCATGCCCGCTGTCTCATAGCTGGGCAGGAAGGTCATGCCCACCGTGCACACGCCCAGCAGAAGCAGCGCCAGAGTCAGCTTGGTGGCACGCCCCCAGACCCGCTGCACGGCCATGGACAGCGCCGTGCCCACGGGGCGGGCCACAAAGGCCAACGAGAAGATGGCAAACGCGGCCAGCGTGCCATCGAGCTTGGATAAATAGGGAAACAGCAGCGAGGGAAACACCAGCACGCAGGCGATGCCGAACACGAAGAAGTCAAAGTACTCGGAAGAGCGCCCGATGATCACCCCCACGGCAATCTCGCCGGGGGTCACATCCTCGTCGGTATGCGCATAGGCCAGGGTTTCCGAGTTCTCATAGTCTTGCTGAGTAAGACCAACGGACGGGTTCATGCTTGTCATAAAGGTACAACTCCTTGTCTTACTTTTCAGTCCCGGGGACGCTTTCCGTTCTACGCCCAAGCATGTGCAGCTGCAATAGAGTTTTTGCCCTGAACACTGTCAGCCCAGCCCCGTGCAGGCCCCGTTTCTGAGGGCTGATTTGACAATTTCAAGCCCTGTCAGCTCAAAGTTTGTCCACGCGCCAAAGCCGCTAAACCCTTGTCGCATAGCGCATTTCCAATCCCGAGCTGTTGACCTTGGACAAAATGTCCAATGGACAAGCCACTGTTTGGTATTACATTTGCCGAGATCCAGTAATCCGCGTTTACACCTAAGCGCGACTTTGTCACGCCCAAAGCATGTTAAAAATCAAGGAAATCCGTGGGCCCGCGTGGCTCTCAGCGGCCGCTTTGACCGCAACCCTCGCAGGTTGCAGCAAGGCCGTCGTCCTCAACCCAGCTGGCGATGTCGCCAAGCAGCAAGGCGATCTGGTCATTACGGCCACTTTGCTGATGTTGCTCATCATCGTCCCCGTCATCTTTTTGACGCTGCTGTTTGCCTGGAAATACCGCCAGTCCAACACCGAAGCCAAGTACGACCCCGAATGGCACCACTCCACTGCGCTGGAACTGGTGATCTGGACGGTTCCCCTGCTCATCATCATCGCTTTGGGCGCCATTACCTGGATCAGCACCCACAAGCTCGACCCTTATCGTCCCCTGGACCGCATCTCCGCCACCAAGGCTCTGGACCCCAACGTCAAGCCTCTGGAGATCCAGGTCGTGTCTCTGGACTGGAAATGGCTGTTCTTCTACCCTGAGCAAGGCATTGCCACCGTCAACGAAGTGGCTGCCCCAGTGGATCGCCCCATTCACTTCAAGCTGACCTCCACCCACACCATGAACGCGTTCTACGTTCCTGATCTGGCCGGCATGATCTACACCATGCCCGGCATGCAGACCGAGCTGAACGCCGTGATCAACAAGCCAGGTGTCTATGGCGGCAAGTCCTCTCACTACAGCGGCGCTGGTTTTGCCGGCATGACCTTCAAGTTCCACGGCCTGGAAAACGAGCAGTTCGATCAGTGGGTTGCCAAGGCCAAGACCGAAGGCAAGGCCCTGACACGCGATGCCTATATCGATCTGGCCAAGCCCAGCGAGCGCAACCCCGTTGAACGCTTCGCCAGCGTGGACGAAGGCCTGTACCACAAGGTCCTCAACCGCTGCGTGGAAGACGGCAAGATGTGCATGAGCGAGATGATGGCCATCGACGCCGCCGGCGGCAAGGCACCTGCACACCACAGCAAGACCTCCAGCGTGGCCCTGCCCCTGGATGTCTGCACTTCCAAAGACGCTGACCGCGTTGTCGCCCTGCTCGACGAAGTCGCCGCCTCCGGAGCTGTCGCACAGCAATAAGTAGTTCACGGTGCGGATGCGCTCACCGCCCAGCCGCTCCAATACGACAAAAGAGACTCAACATGTCTGAAACAACAACCCCGGCCTCCCACTGGCTGTTGGGCCGTATCACATGGGACCAGATTCCCATGACGCATGAGCCCATCGTGCTCTTGACCTTTATTGCCGTGGTGCTTGGCGGCCTCGTCGTGGTCGGCGGCATCACCAAGTTCCGCCTCTGGGCTCCGCTGTGGAACGACTGGATCACCTCCATTGACCACAAGAAGATCGGCATCATGTACATGATCCTCGGTCTGGTCATGTTCCTGCGCGGCTTTGCCGATGCCGTGATGATGCGTCTGCAGCAGTCCATGGCCTTCGGCGACAACATGGGCTACCTGCCTCCTCACCACTACGACCAGATCTTCACGGCCCACGGCGTGATCATGATCTTCTTCGTGGCGATGCCCTTCGTGACCGGCCTGATGAACTACCTGGTTCCTCTGCAGATCGGCGCACGTGACGTGTCCTTCCCGTTCCTGAACAACTTCAGCTTCTGGATGACCACCGGCGGCGCCGTGCTGGTGATGATCTCCCTGTTCCTGGGCGAGTTCTCCACCTCCGGCTGGCTGGCTCTGTCCAATCTGGGGCATCAGAGCGGCAGCACGGGTCTTGATTACTACATCTGGGGCCTGCAGGTCGCCGGTGTGGGCACGACCTTGTCAGGCATCAACCTGATCGTGACCATCATCAAGATGCGCGCTCCCGGCATGAACCTGATGAAGATGCCCGTCTTCACCTGGACTGCCCTGTGCACCAACGCCCTGATCGTGGCATCCTTCCCCGTGCTGACCGCAGCCCTGGTGCTGATGTCGCTGGACCGCTACGTCGGCACCAACTTCTTCACGAACGAGCTGGGCGGCAACCCCATGCTGTACGTGAACCTGATCTGGATCTGGGGTCACCCCGAGGTCTACATCCTGATCCTGCCCTGCTTCGGCGTGTTCTCCGAAATCGTGGCAACGTTCAGCCGCAAGCGTCTGTTCGGCTACACCTCGATGGTTTACGCCACCGTGTGTATCACCATCCTGTCCTACCTGGTGTGGCTGCACCACTTCTTCACCATGGGCTCGGGTGCCAGCGTGAATACCTTCTTCGGTATCACCACGATGATCATCTCCATCCCCACGGGCGCGAAGATCTTCAACTGGCTGTTCACCATGTACCGCGGCCGCATCCGCTTCTCGGTGCCCATGCTGTGGACTGTGGGCTTCATGGTCACCTTCGCCATCGGCGGCATGACCGGTGTGCTGCTGGCCGTGCCTCCCGCAGACTTCGTGCTGCACAACTCGCTATTCCTGATTGCTCACTTCCACAACGTGATCATCGGCGGCGTGGTGTTTGCCGTGTTTGCCGGCATCAACTACTGGTTCCCCAAGGCTTTCGGCTTCCGACTCAATGAGTTCTGGGGCAAGGCTTCGTTCTGGTTCTGGCTGGTCGGCTTCTGGGTTGCCTTCACTCCCCTGTACATCCTGGGTCTGATGGGCGTGACTCGCCGCGCCAACCACTTCGACGATCCCTCGCTGCAGATCTGGTTCATCATCGCTGCCTGCGGTGCTGCCCTGATCGCTGCCGGTATCGGCTGCTTCTTCATCCAGCTGGCCGTGTCCATCTGGAAGCGCGACGAGCTGCGTGACGTGACCGGCGACCCATGGGAAGGCCGTACCCTGGAGTGGGCTACTTCCTCGCCCCCTCCCCAGTACAACTTCGCCTTCACCCCCGTGGTGCACGACATCGACGCCTGGACCGACATGAAGAAGCATGGCTATCAGCGTCCGCTGAGCGGCTTCGAGCCCATCCACATGCCCGCCAATACCGGCGCCGGCGTGGTGATTGCCGGCCTGTCCACCGTTCTGGGCTTTGCTCTGATCTGGCACATGTGGCCTCTGACGATCGCTTCGTTCGTCGCAACCATCCTGGCTTCGATCATTCATACCTTCAACTACAAGCGTGACTACTACATCCCTGCGGCCGAAGTGGCCACAACGGAAGAAGCACGTACCAAGCAGCTTGCAGCAGCCCATGTCTAATACACATATCAACGCTGGCGGCGCAGCCGCCCTGGCTACTCGCGAGTACCACCTCGCGCATGAGCCCCATCCGGAAAACGGCACCTCGCTGGGCTTCTGGCTCTACCTGATGAGCGACTGCCTGATCTTTGCCGCACTGTTCGCCACCTATGGCGTGCTGGGCCGCAGCTATGCAGGCGGCCCCTCGGGCAAGGATCTGTTCGATCTGTCGCTGGTGGCCGTCAACACGGCCTTCCTGCTGATGTCGTCCATCACCTTCGGCTTTGCCATGCTGCAAAAGCAGAAGAAGAACGTGAACGGCACTCTGCTGTGGCTGGCCGTCACCGGCCTGCTGGGCGCAGCCTTCCTGGCCGTGGAACTCTATGAGTTCCACCACCTGATCCATCAAGGTGCAACGCCTCAGAGCAGCGCCTTCCTGTCGTCCTTCTTCACACTGGTGGGCACGCACGGTATCCACGTGACCTTCGGTCTGGTCTGGCTGATCACCCTGATGATCCAGATCAAGAAGCACGGCCTGATCAATGAGAACGTGCGCCGTATCAACTGCCTGTCCATGTTCTGGCACTTCTTGGACGTGGTCTGGATCGGTGTGTTCACCTTTGTGTATCTGATGGGGGTGCTGTAAATGAGCGCACACGATATCCACGCCGGTCATGACGATCACCACGATCACGACGACCTGCACGTCACCATGGGTGACTATGTAAAGGGCTTCATCCTGGCCGTCATCCTGACCGCCATCCCCTTCTACCTGGTCATGAACAACGTCATCACCGACCGCACCACGGCCGTGGCCGTGCTGGGCCTGTTCGCAGTAATCCAGGTGGTCGTGCACATGGTGTACTTCCTGCACATGAACGGCAAGATCCAGGGCGGCTGGACCATGCTGTCCACCATCTTCACGGTGATCTTCCTGGCGATTGCGATCTCCGGCACGCTTTGGGTCATGTTCCACATGAACACCAACATGATGCCCGGTCATGAAATGCACCAGGCCGCAGGCCATGCAGATCACACGGCTCCCGCAGCTGTCACACCTTGACTGACCTCATGAAGAACCAGAGCGCTGCGCGGCAGCGCTCTCCCTTCGCCAAGGCGATGCTCGCGTTTGTGGGCATCGCCTTGTTTTTAGGGTTCATGGCTCTGGGCACCTGGCAGGTGCAGCGCCGCGCCTGGAAGCTCGACCTCATCGAGCGCGTGGAGCAGCGCGTGCACAGCGCCCCCGTGGCTTTGCCCGAGCCCGGCCAATGGCCGCAGATCAATGCCGCCAGCCACGAGTACCTGCCCGTTACGGCACAGGGCCAATGGCTGGACAGGCAAAGCGTGCTGGCCAAGGCCTTGACCGAAGCCGGCGCGGGCTTCTGGCTCATGACGCCGCTGCAGCTGAGCGATGGCACACAGGTTCTGGTCAACCGCGGCTTCACGCCCGAGAAGCTGCGCGGCCAGTGGCTCAAGCAGATTGCCGAAGCCGGGCCATCCGCCGAGACCGTCACCGTCATCGGCCTGATACGCATGAGCGAGCCCGGCGGCGGCTTTTTGCGCAAGAACGATCCTACCAACGACCAGTGGTACTCGCGCGATGTCGCCGCCATCGCCCAGGCCCAGGGTCTGAACAGGCCCGCCCCCTACTTCATAGACCAGGGCGTGCCTGCCAGCAACCCGGCCCATGCCCGGGCAGAGGCCGGTACCGAAGTCCTGCGCCCCGGCATGACGGTCATCCGCTTCCCGAACAGTCATCTGGTCTATGCCCTGACTTGGTACGGGCTGGCCATCATGGTGATCGGAGCGGCCTGGCTGGTACGCCGGCACGACAAGGCGGTTGCCAAAAGCTGATGCCTCCCCCTGAAAAGCGCTCCCCGGAGCGCTTTTTTTCGGCCCTTTAAGGCGGTGCCTACATCAGGAACGCATAGCCCCAGAGGCGTCCGTGGCAGCCCCGCTCGGTGACAATTGCGCGGTGAGCCAAATTTCCGATTCCCTGTTTCGCGTACAGCGCCTGACCGAGCGGCAGAACATGCAGCTGCTGATTCAGCTGCGCTGGATTGCCGTGGTCGGCCAGGTCGTCACCATCTCGCTGGTGCACTACGGCTTTCAGATTGCACTGCCCCTGCTGCCCATGGCGCTGGTGCTCGTGGCCCTGGTGGCCACCAACCTGGCCTATATCTACTGGAGCCAGGGCCTGCACCGCCCCGTGACCTCGCGCAGCGTCTTCTATGCGCTGCTGGCCGATGTGCTGGCCCTGACCATTCAGCTGTACCTGAGCGGCGGTGCCAGCAACCCCTTTATCTATCTGTATCTGCTGCAGGGCATTCTGAGCGCCGTGCTGCTGCCCGCCCACTACACCTGGTGCGTGGTCGCGGCCTCTTTTGTCGGAGTCCTGGGCCTGACCCTGTTTCACCAGCCTCTGCATGTGCAGTTCGTGAGTCAGGAAGGCCTGCCCAGCCTCTATGTGGTGGGCGTGCTCATCAGCTTTGCGCTGACCAGCATCCTGACCATCGTCTTTCTGACGCGCATCGTCGAGAACACGCGCCGCCGCGACAAGCGCATCTCCAATATGCGCCAGCGCGCCAGCGAGGAAGAACATATCGTGCGCCTGGGCCTGCTGGCTACCGGCGCGGCCCACGAGCTGGGCACGCCCATGGCCACCATGTCCGTGATCCTGGGCGACTGGCAGCATATGCCGGCACTCATGCAGGACGAGGATCTGCGTGAGGACCTGCAGGAAATGCAGCGCCAGCTGCTGCGCTGCAAGTCCATCGTCTCGGGCGTGCTGCTGTCCGCCGGCGAGACCCGGGCTGAAGGCACGAAAAGCACCACCTTTGCGAGCTTTGTGCAAGGCGTGGTCAGCCACTGGCAGACCCATAACAGCCTGCAGCACTTTGCGCTGCACCAGCAGGGCGTGAGGGACTTCGCCATGCTCTCGGATACTGCATTGCAGCAAATGATTTGCAATTTGCTGGACAATGCCCTCGAAGCCTCACCCGACTGGGTGGAGCTGACCCTGAGCAGCGATCACGACCAGATACGCATCCAGGTGCGCGACCATGGTCCGGGCTTCGATGCCGCCGTGCTGCAGCAGCTGGGCCAATGCCATGTCTCCACCAAGCAGGAGCGTCCTGGCCGCGGCCTGGGCCTGTTTCTGGTGACCAACGTGGCCCGCGCCCTGGGCGGCCGCGTTCATGCCGGCAATCTGCCGGCTCAGCAAGGCGGAGGTGCTCTGGTGGAGGTCAGCCTGCCCCAGTCCGCTCTCGCGATTTAAGACATTGTGGTTTGCATGGAAGAAGACCGTTTACTGCTGCTGGTTGAAGATGACGCGGCATTTGCACGCACCCTCAAGCGCTCGTTCGAGCGCCGGGGCTACCGTGTGCTGCATGCCACCAGCGGCGAGGAAGTGCAGCTGCTGCTGACCCAGCACCGGCCGCAATATGCGGTCATGGACCTGAAGCTGGCCGGCAATGCCTCGGGCCTGAACTGCGTGCAGATGCTGCATCTGCACAACCCCGATGCGCTCATCGTCGTTCTCACCGGCTACGCAAGCATTGCCACGGCGGTGGAAGCCGTCAAGCTGGGCGCCTGCCACTACCTGGCCAAGCCCTCGAATACCGACGATATCGAAGCCGCCTTCGGGCGGGTCGAAGGCCGCACCGACGTGGAGGTCAGCAGCCAGACCACCTCCATCAAGACGCTGGAATGGGAGCATATTCACGAGACCCTGGCCGAGTCCGGCTTCAACATCTCCGAGGCCGCACGTCGCCTGGGCATGCACCGGCGCACTCTGGCGCGCAAGCTGGAAAAGCGCCAGGTCAAGTGACTGGCGTCAGGCTCAAACAGCAATGCTGATAGCTGGCACCGCTTCTCCGCATTGCCTTTCAAATACAAAAGTATCTGAAATCGTCATGCAGCAAGCGATAACAGCTCCTTTTTCATTGTTTTCGCGGCCTCGTTCCAGCGCACCGGCAGACGTCCATGAAGCAGCAGCAACAGCGGCAACCCCGACTCATAGGAACCACCGGCCTCGGCCTGCTGGTTCTGTCCTATGCAACTGCCCTGCCCTGGCTGCTACGGGGCGAAGCCGTGGACCTGGTGCCTTTTCTCTGCGCCCTGGTCTTTGGCTGTTGCCTCATCCGTCCTGTCACGCTCGCCTTCGAGCGCGCATCCAAGCGTGCCAAGGCCCTGGCCGTCACGCTGCTGGCCCTGCTTGCCGCCGCCATCGCGACCGCCGTGGCCGGCGGCCATGTTCAAAGCTGGCTCGCACATCTGCGCACCATGCCGCTGTGGCAGGCCAACCACCTCTTCTTTTTGTTCTTCGCCTTGCTGCCTCTGAGCAAGGGCATCATCGTCGCTGCGCTCAACTTCATCAGCCAGGTCGCACGCGGCACAGCAGGCAGGCCCTAGGCATGCTCCAAAGCCGTTTTCTTGCGGCAGTCCGGCTCAGCAACCTCGGCCGGCCATCACGACAGGGCAGCGCACCGGGTCCGGTCCGAGTCGGCCGCGAAGCCCCGCATTCACGGCTGAGCCATCTATAGTTGCCGCGGAGATGTACGATATGAAAACCCTGAGCCGACTTGTTCTCTCCGCCTTTGTGGCACTGCTTGCCAGCCTGGTCGTGGCGGCGCTTTTTCTGCCGTTTCACAGCATCTTCCTGCCTCCCGACGGGGTCAGCTGCCTGAATCAAGGCATAGCGGAATGCATGCGCGCCCTGGAGATAAGCCTGCTCGTCTACGGCCCCCTGTTCTGCATCATCGGCGTTCTGATCGGCACTCCGATCTTCATGCTGCTTCTGTACCTGCGCGATTGATCAGGCAGCCCTGCCTGGGCATTGACGTGCGGCCCTATCGTGGTCCGCAGGACAAAACATTCCGCCAAAGCTTGCGCCCATTCAGGCTACAAGCACCGAAACGACCGCATTGGCAGCTGCTGCATCCGCCAGGACCACTCCATAGAACCTGATGGGCGAATCATCATTCATAGCCGACTTCGCCCGCGACCAGCAGTACTCAGACATAAAAGCACCTGAATTACATGCCAAACAAGCGATAAGAGCTCTCATAAAGAGAGCAAACACAGGCCAGGCGGACAACAAAAAACCGGCAGTGTCACCACTGCCGGTCTCTGGTTGCAGCATCCCATACGGGCGCTGACGAAGGCCTTATTCGGCCACGGCCTGCTCGGGCTCGGCCTTGGGTGCGTCCTTGGGCAGCTCGGTAATGGTGAGCTTGACATCACCCTTGCCTTCGTTGCCCGCTTCGTCCCACTCCACTTCCAGGCGTCCGCCATTGGTCAAACGACCGAACAGCAGCTCATCGGCCAGCGAGCGGCGGATGGTGTCCTGGATCAGGCGCTGCATGGGGCGTGCACCCATGAGCGGATCGAAGCCCTTCTTGGCCAGATGCTTGCGCAGGTTGTCGCTGAAGGTGACCTCCACCTTCTTCTCGGCCAGTTGCTGCTCGAGCTGCAGCAGGAACTTGTCGACCACGCGCAGAATGATCTGCTCGTCCAGCGGCTTGAAGCTGACGATGGCATCCAGACGGTTGCGGAACTCGGGCGTGAACAGGCGCTTGATATCGCCCATTTCATCACCGGCCTCACGCGGGTTCGTGAAACCGATGGTGGCCTTGTTCATGGTCTCGGCACCCGCATTCGTGGTCATGATGATGATCACGTTGCGGAAGTCGGCCTTGCGTCCGTTGTTGTCGGTCAGCGTGCCGTGATCCATGACCTGCAGCAGCACGTTGAAGATGTCCGGATGCGCTTTTTCGATTTCATCGAGCAGCAGCACCGAATGCGGCTTCTTGGTCACGGCCTCGGTCAGCAACCCTCCCTGGTCAAAACCCACATAGCCGGGAGGAGCGCCGATCAGTCGGCTGACCGCATGACGCTCCATGTACTCGGACATGTCGAAGCGGATCAGGTCCACGCCCAGGATATAGGCCAGTTGCTTGGCGGCTTCCGTCTTGCCGACGCCCGTGGGGCCGGAGAACAGGAAGGAGCCGATCGGCTTGTCCGGCTTGCCCAGGCCCGAGCGCGCCATCTTCACGGCAGACGACAGCACTTCCAGTGCCTTGTCCTGTCCGAAGACCACGCTCTTCAAGTCACGCTCCAGCGTCTGCAGCTTGCTGCGGTCGTCGTTGCTGACGTTGGCCGGCGGGATGCGGGCTATTTTTGCAACGATGGCTTCGATCTCGGCCTTGCCGATGGTCTGCTTGCGCTGGGCTTCGGGCGCGATACGCTGGGCAGCACCGGCCTCATCGATCACGTCAATCGCCTTGTCTGGCAGGTGACGGTCGTTGATGTACTTGGCCGACAGCTCGGCAGCAGCCTGCAGGGCTTCCTGCGCATAGGTGATGCTGTGGTGTTCCTCGAAGCGCGACTTCAGGCCCTTGAGGATGTCCACGGTCTCGGCCACCGTAGGCTCGACCACATCCACCTTCTGGAAACGGCGCGACAGGGCCGCGTCTTTTTCGAAAATGCCACGGTATTCCGTGAAGGTGGTCGCGCCGATGCAGCGCAACTGACCGCTGGACAGCGCAGGCTTGAGCAGATTGGACGCGTCCAGCGTGCCGCCCGAGGCAGCACCGGCGCCGATCAGCGTGTGGATCTCGTCGATGAACAGGATGGCATGCGGCTTGTCCTTGAGCGACTTGAGCACGCCCTTGAGGCGCTGCTCGAAATCGCCGCGGTACTTGGTGCCGGCCAGCAGCGCGCCCATGTCCAGCGAGTAGACCACGCCTTCCTTGAGCACCTCGGGCACCGTGCCCTCGGTGATGCGCCAGGCCAGACCTTCGGCAATCGCGGTCTTGCCCACACCGGCCTCGCCCACCAGCAGCGGGTTGTTCTTGCGACGGCGGCAGAGGATCTGGATGGTGCGCTCCACCTCGTACTCGCGCCCGATCAGCGGATCAATCTTGCCTTCCTTGGCAGCCTGGTTCAGGTTCAGCGTGAACTGCTCCAGCGGCGAGGCCTTTTCATTGCGCTCGCCAGCCGCGCCTTCTTCGCTCTCCGAGGGAGACTCGGCCTTGGCAGGCTCGGGCGGCTCGCCCTTTTTGATGCCATGAGCAATGTAGTTGACCACGTCCAGGCGTGTGACGCCCTGCTGGTGCAGGTAGTACACGGCATGCGAGTCCTTTTCGCCGAAGATGGCCACGAGCACATTGGCGCCCGTCACCTCCTTCTTGCCATTGCCTGTGGACTGCACATGCATGATGGCGCGCTGAATCACACGCTGGAATCCCAGCGTGGGCTGCGTATCCACCTCTTCGGTGCCGTCCACCTGAGGTGTGTTGTCCTTGATGAAGTTGGACAGCGATGAACGCAGGTCGTCGATATTGGCCGCGCATGCGCGCAGCACTTCAGCTGCACTGGGGTTGTCCAGCAGGGCGAGCAGCAGATGCTCCACGGTGATGAACTCGTGACGCTGCTGACGGGCCTCGACAAACGCCATGTGCAAGCTGACTTCCAGTTCTTGAGCGATCATGTGCGACTCCTTTCGGCTTGCTTGGTTGACTCTCTGCTAACTAATCTGAGGGCGGACTGCGCTTATTCAACAGGCTCGAATGTGGCCTGCAACGGATGGCCCGCTTTCTGGGCCGCCTGCAGTACCTGCTCGACCTTGGTCGCCGCCACATCCTGGCTGTAGACGCCGCAGACACCACGGCCGTCCAAATGAATCTTGAGCATGATCTGCGTGGCCGATTCGCGGTCCTTGCCGAACAGCTCCTGCAGCACGGCAATCACGAACTCCATGGGCGTGAAGTCGTCGTTGAGCATCACCACCTGATACATACGTGGCGGCTGCAGCCGCTGGCGGCGCCGCTCGAGCACCAAGGAATCTCCATCGTCAGGCGTTCTGATCGCTGGCGAGACCGGGGGAATTGATGGGAGTTGGGTAGCCATGAAATCCATTCTAGCGAGCCGTTGCAATGTTTTTGCGCTGGCATATGCATAGCATTGTTAGGGATTTCAAGGCGGCTGAAAGCAAATTTGGCAAAACCAAGGGAAATCCATGGAAATCCCTTACCCAGCAAGCGCTCTGCGCTATCAAAAATTCAGGCACTTATCCGACATTCGGGTGCAGGCAGCTCGCAAGGGCTGCCATGCTGCCTATTCATAAACCACTTTGACCTGGCCTGCCGCGGCCGAGCCATACCAGGCAGCCAGTGCGGCATCCGAGGGATAGAAGCGACTGCTCTCGCCCAGCGCCAGCTCGCAGCTGGCGGAGCCGCGCTCGTCGCGGCAGATCAAATCCAGGCGCACTTTCACCCCATGGTTGATATTGCCGCTCTCGGTTTCCTCGACCTTGGCCGGGAACTGGCGCAGCAGCGCCGGCACATCGGGCATCTTCTCCCCGACGCTGACCTGCAGATAGCGCGCAAAACGGCAGCGCGCATCGGCCAGGCTCCACATCTGCTGCACCTTCATGCGCAGGCCGCCGCTGAAGCGGTCGGGCTGGAGACGGCCCGAAACCACGACAAACTCGTCCTCCTTGAGCACTTCGGCGCAAGCTGCCATGGTTTTTTCGTCAACCGAGGCCTCGATCACCGCCGATTTGTCGTCCAGCGTGAAGATGCTCAGCCTGCCGCGCTGGCCGTTGATGGTGCGCAGACCGCCGATGATGCCGGCCATGGTCTGCGGCTCGCGGCTGTCGCGCATCTCGCCGATCGGGGTGCGCACGAAGCGGCGCACTTCGGCCTCGACCTCGTCGAACAGATGGCCTGTCAGATAGAAGCCAATGGCCGTTTTTTCCAGCGTCAGCTTTTCCTTGACGCCCCAGGGCAGCACATCGGCCATGGGTGGCTCCGCCGTGCTCGAGCCCAGCGCATCATCGCCCATCATGTCGAACAGACCGCCCTGATCGGCATTGGCAATCGAGGTCGCCGCAAAGCCGAAGGCCGTGTCCAGCGTCGCCATCAGCGAGGCGCGGTTCATGTCTATCGTGTCAAAGGCGCCGCCCTTGATCAAGGCTTCCACGGTGCGCTTGTTGATGCGGCTGCGATCCACGCGCAGGCAGAAGTCGAACAGGCTCTTGAACGGGCCTTTCTCGTGGCCGTTGGGGCCTGTGCCCTCGCCGTTGCGCGCAGCCACAATGGCTTCGATGGCCGCCTGCCCCGTTCCCTTGATGGCTCCGAGGCCGTAGCGTATGACCTTGTCGGTCACCGGCTCGAAGCGGTACACACCGCGGTTCACATCGGGCATCTCGAAAGTGATGCCCATCTTGAGCGCATCCTCGTACAACACCTTGAGCTTGTCGGTGTTGTCCATTTCCACGGTCATATTGCCGCAGTAGAACTCGGCCGTGTAGTGCACCTTGAGCCAGCCCGTGTGATAGGCCAGCAGGGAGTAGGCTGCCGCGTGCGACTTGTTGAAGCCGTAGCCCGCGAACTTCTCCATCAGATCGAAGACCTCGTCGGCCTTTTCCTCGGACAGTCCGTTCTTGGCCGCCCCTTCGCGGAAGATGCCCCGGTGCTTGACCATCTCCTCGACTTTTTTCTTGCCCATGGCCCGGCGCAGCAAGTCGGCGCCGCCCAGCGAGTAGCCGCCCAGCACCTGGGCGGTCTGCATCACCTGCTCCTGGTAGACCATGATGCCGTAGGTTTCGGCCAGCACCGACTCGACCAGCGGATGCGGGTACTCCACGACTTCCTGCCCGTGCTTGCGGGCAATGAAGGTGGGAATCAGGTCCATGGGACCGGGGCGGTAGAGAGCGTTCAGCGCAATCAGGTCTTCCAGGCGCGAGGGCTTGGCCTCCTTGAGCATCTGCTGCATGCCGCGCGATTCAAACTGGAAGACGGCTTCGGTCTTGCCGTCCGAGAACAGCTTGTAGGTCGGGTAGTCGTCCAGCGGAATGTTCTCGAACTGGAAGTTCTCCTGACCCTTGTGGCGCTTCATGATGAATTCGCGCGCGATCTCCAGGATCGTCAGCGTGGCCAGACCCAAGAAGTCGAACTTCACCAGGCCCACGGCTTCCACGTCGTCCTTGTCGTACATGGCCACGGCCGAGGTACTGCCGGGCTGCTGGTACAGCGGACAGAAATCGGCCAGCCTGCCCGGCGCAATCACCACGCCGCCGGCGTGCATGCCGATGTTTCGCGTCATGCCCTCCAGGCTCTGCGCCATCTCGATCAGGGTCTTGACGTCCTCCTCGCGCTCGATGCGCTCGGCCAGAATCGGCTCCTCCTTGATGGCATAGGTGTATTTGTCGCCTTCCTTGGGCGGATTGGGCGGGTACTTGAGCGTGACATGCAGGCCGGGCTTGTTCGGGATCAGCTTGGAGATGCCGTCGCAGAAGGTGTAGCTCATGTCCAGCACGCGGCCCACGTCGCGGATGGCCGCACGTGCAGCCATGGTGCCGAAGGTGGCGATCTGGCTCACGGCATCGCGGCCGTAGCGATCCTTGACATAGTCGATCACGCGATCACGGTTCTGCTGGCAGAAGTCCACGTCGAAGTCAGGCATGGACACGCGCTCGGGGTTCAGGAAACGCTCGAACAGCAGGTTGTATTCCAGCGGATCAAGGTCGGTCACCTTGAGCACATAGGCCACCAGCGAGCCGGCACCCGAGCCACGGCCCGGCCCCACCGGGCAGCCATTGGCCTTGGCCCACTTGATAAAGTCCGACACGATAAGAAAGTAGCCCGGAAAGCCCATCTTCATGATGGTGCCCAGCTCGAACTCCAGCCGCTCCACATAGCGCGAACGCTGGGCGTCGCGCTTGGCCGCATCGGGATAGAGGTGGACCAGGCGCTCCTCCAGCCCCTGGTAGGACTCGTGGCGGAAGAACTCGTCCATGCTCATGCCGGACGGCACGGGGAAATTGGGCAACTGCGGGTTGCCCAACTCCAGCGTCAGGCTGCAGCGGCGGGCAATTTCGATGGTGTTCTCGATCGCGCTCGGAATGTCGGCAAACAGCTGCTCCATTTCGGCAGCGGTCTTGAAATACTGGTCGCGGGTGAACTTGCGCACCCGCTTGGCATTGCCCAGGATCTCGCCTTCGGCAATGCAAACGCGGGCCTCGTGGGCCTCGTAATCGTCGGGCTTGGCATACTGGATCGGGTGTGTCGCCACCACCGGCAGATTCAAGCGGCTGGCCAGCTTCACGGCCGCCAGCACATGCGACTCGTCATCGGCACGGCCCGCGCGCTGCAGCTCGATATAGAAGCGGTGCGGGAACATGGTGGCCAGGCGCTGGGCAATCTCGGCCGCCCCTTTTTCATCACCACGGGTGAGAGCAATGCCCACGGGGCCGGCTTGCGCACCGGACAGCACGATCAGTCCCTCGCCCAGTTCCTGCAGCCATTCCCACTTGTGCTGCGCCTGATCACGCACTACATTGCGCGTCCAGCCACGTGCCAGCAGCTCGGCAATATTGTGGTAGCCCTGCTTGCTCTGCACAAGAACGATGATCCGCGAAGGCGGCGCATCGCCCAGCCCTTCGAGCATGATCTCGGCGCCCAGCAGAGGCTTGACGCCCTTGCCACGGCCTTCGCGATAGAACTTGATGCCGCCAAACAGATTGTTGAAGTCGGTAATGGCCATCGCCACCTGCCCGTCTTCGGCAGCGGCCTTGATCATGGCATTGACGCGGGTGGTTCCGTCGACGACGGAGAATTCGGTGTGCAGGCGCAGATGGACAAACATGGCCGCTATTGTAGGAAGAGCGCTTCGTCCCTGCGGACTCAATGCCTCTAGATTCGCTGCGGCCGTAGCGTAAAGACGCCAGCAACTCGCGAGCGCGATCCGGCGGCCCATTACAATGCGTCGATCCTTTTTCAGGAAGGTCCGGTCCTGGTGGTGTATGGTGTAGGTTTTGCGCCTTGCCGCCAGATGCGACGGGCCTGCCTCCTATTACCGCTAATGATTGTCAGAAAACTGTCCACCATGCCGCGTATTTCACTGACTCTAGTCCCTGCCGTGTTAATCGCCGCCACGCTGGCGGGATGCTCCAGCACCAAGGACGACCCGACGGCCAAGTGGACACCCGAGCGCATCTATACCGAAGCGCGCGATGAATCTTCCTCCGGCGCCTATGACAAGGCCGTTCCGCTGTTTGAAAAGCTCGAAGGCCGTGCCGCCGGCACGCCACTGGCCCAGCAGGCTCAGCTGGAAAAAGCCTATGCCCAGTACAAGGCCGGCGAAAAAGTGCAGGCTCTGGCCACGCTGGACCGTTTCACCAAACTGCATCCTGCCAGCCCTGCCATGGACTATGCCCTCTACCTCAAGGGCCTGGTCAACTTCAATGACAACCTGGGCATGTTCGGCTGGCTGACCCGCCAGGATCTGTCCGAGCGCGACCAGAAAGCCGCCAAGGACTCCTTCGAGTCCTTCCGCGAACTGGTGACCCGCTTTCCAGATTCCAAGTACTCCGATGATGCCCGCCAGCGCATGCAGTACATCGTGAACTCGCTGGCCCAGTACGAAGTCCATGTCGCCAAGTACTACTACAGCCGAGGCGCCTATGTGGCGGCCATTGCCCGTGCGCAGGCTGCCATCAAGGACTACCAGAACGTGCCCGCGGTGCGCGAAGCCATGGTGATCCTCGTCAAATCCTATGACGCCCTGGGCATGACTCAGCTGCGTGACGACGCCCAGCGCGTGCTGGAGAGCAGCTATGGCGCCAACACCGAGCAAAGCGTAGAGAAGAAAAAAGAATCCTGGTGGAAGCTCTGGTAAGCAGCGTTTTCCGCCCAAGGGACAAAGGATGCGTCAAGCGCATCCTTTTTCATTTCTACGCCTCTGAATCCTGCGCCGGCGTCTGCTCGCCGTCGCGCCTGGCATGTTGCGCCGACAACTGCTCCAGCGCCGCCTCGAACTCCGGCTGACTGCCCAGCACGCGCATGGGAGGCAGCGCCGACATCAACTCCGCTCCATAGCCCATAGTCATCAAGCGGCTGTCGCAGATGACCAGCACGCCACGATCGGCTTCACTGCGGATCAGACGCCCGGCCCCTTGCTTGAGAGCCAGTGCTGCCTCGGGCAGCATGTAATCATGAAACGCCCCTCGCCCCACGCTCTCCAGCAGTCGCGAACGGGCTTCGACCAGCGGGTCGTCAGGTGGCGGAAACGGAAGCTTGTCGATCACCACCAGCTGCAACATGTCGCCGGGCAGGTCCACCCCCTCCCAGAAAGTGGCGGAAGCCACCAGAACAGCTCCTCGTCCGGCGGCTGCCCCTGCGGCCATAAAGCGCTGAATCAAGGCCAGCTTGGGCGCCTCCCCCTGCACCAGCACATCGAGATCAGCAAACAGGCCCAGGCTGGTGCGCAGCGATGCGCTGATCGCATGCAAGGCCTTGAGGGTGGTAGTCAGCACCAGGGTGCGGCCGCCTATGCGCTGCGCCGCATCCAGCACCAACTGGGCGACCTGCTGGCTGTGCTGTGCGCTGCCGGCCGCAGCAAAGGGCTGGGGCACATAGACACCGGCTTGCCGATGGTAGTCAAACGGACTTTCCACCTGCAGCACCTGTGCTCCGCGCAGGCCGCAGGACTCGACAAACCAGCTCAGCTGGGCATCATTGCCCAATGTGGCCGAGGTGAAAACCCAGGCCTTCTTCCTTGAAGGATCGGGCTCCTCGCCCTGGTCCGTGCCGGCATCCTCCAGCGAGCGCTGAAGCAGCCTCTGCTGCATGATGCGGGCAATCGACAGCGGCGACTCCAGCATGCGCAGATACTGCGCCCCGACCTCCAGCCAGCGCACGCATTCATCATCTGCAGGAGCAGCAAAGCGTGCCAGTCGCGCGAGCAACTCTGCGCCGCGCTCATACAGACGCTGCAGCTCTGCCCCTGTCCCCTCCAGGCTTGAGAGTGGAATCAACAAGGCACGCAAGCTCTGCCCCAGCCGCACCAGTGCCGCACGCCATTTCACCGCATCCAGTCCCTGCGGGGTCACCGCTTGCCACGCAAGCCGCCCTCCGACCGGAGGCTTGCCGGCCTGCAGGCGCAGCTCACGCATGGCCTGCTCCAGCGTGGCACAGAGAACCAGCCAGTCGGCCATGCCGCGCGCATGTTCCTGCGTCAGCCTGAGGGCATCACGTGCATACCCCACCAACTGCTGACTGGACAGAGCCTCTCCGGCAAACTGCACGCCGATGTCGTTGAGCCGATGGGCTTCATCGATCACCACCACGCCGGTGCTGGGCAAAAGATGAGCCATGCCGCTGTCGCGTACATCGAGATCGGCAAACAGCAGGTGATGGTTGACCACCACCACGTCGGCCTCCAGCGCCTGCTGACGCGCCTGATTGACATGGCAGCCCTGCCAGTGCGGGCAGTCAGACCCCATGCAATTGTCCTTGGTGGAGCTCACCAAGGGCATCACAGGGGAGCGCTCATCCAGCGCCGTCAGCTCGGCAAGATCGCCGGTACGCGTGACCCTGGCCCAGCGCTCCACATCGGCCACGGCGCGCAGCACCTGCGGATCCTGGGGAGCCGTGCGGCCCTGGCGCACACGCTCCAGCCGCTCCGTACATAGATAGGAAGAACGCCCCTTGAGCCTGGCCATGCGCAGAGGCAGGCCCAGACCATGAACCAGGCGCGGAAGATCACGGGCAAACAGCTGGTCCTGCAGCGCCTTGGTGGCCGTGGACACCAGCACGCGCTGACCGCTGAGCAAGGCAGGCACCAGATAAGCGTAGGTCTTGCCAACACCCGTGCCGGCCTCCACCACCAGCACCCCGCCCGTCTCTATGGCCTGAGCCACCGCCAGGGCCATGCGGGTCTGGCCTGGGCGCGGCGTGAATGCGGGCTCAGCCAGCGAGAGCGCACCTTGCTGTGCAAACACCTGCGCGACCGCCTCCTGCAAATGAGTCAAAACCGTTTCACCTTCCAACAAGCCAAGTCAGCGCAAGCTCACATAAGATCGCAAATATTCGCCGAGGCCCAGCCTCTGGCCGATAAAATGTAACGCAACGTTAAATCTCGCTCCGCGAGCGCACTCGCACACACTCATGTCATCCAGCTACCGCATTCAGGCGGCCACCGGCATTCATCGCGGTGACCGAGAATACCAGCAGGACCAGGTTCTGCTCATGGCGCATCCCTATGCCAAGGGCTGCATTCTCGGCGTGGTAGCCGATGGCATGGGCGGGCGCAGCGGTGGGAGAAAGGCATCCGATCAGGTCATGCTGACGGCCCGCCAGGTTTTCGAGCGCTTTGAGCCCGCCAAGGAAGACTGCACACGCATGCTGCGCACCATTGTGCAGGATGCTCACACCGTCATTCGCCTTACCGCCATAGCAGCGGAACAGGAGCCCCACAGCACCATCGCGGTCTTTGTGGTCCTGCCCGACAGTCGCTGCCACTTCATGCACTCCGGCGATTCACGGCTCTACCATTTTCGCGGCTCTTCCCTCATGCACCGTTCGCTTGATCACTCCTATGTACAGGCACTGGTCGACCGCGGCGAGCTCACCGAAACCGAGGCTCAGCACCACCCACAGTCCAATATCTTGCTGGGCTGCCTGGGTGCCGAGCCGCCGCCGCCCATGAGCCACCACATGATTGAGAAACTGCTGCCGGGCGACAGCTTGATGGCCTGCTCGGACGGCTTGTGGCATTACTTCACCGCACAGGAGCTGGGCACTGTGCTTGACGGACTCTCCCCACGCGAAGCCTCGCAATTTCTGATTGAAAAAGCCAGGCGGCGCGCGGCAGGGAGTGGTGACAACCTCTCGCTGGCAATACTCAAGCTGGATACCTCAGCCGCAGCAGCAAACGCTTGAAGAGCCATTCAGTCCGGACAATCCAGACAAGACTGCTTGAGCGCCGTTGGAAACGGGCGCTTGCAGCAATGCTTTCGGTAGCACCCTGCTGTAGAGCACTGTCTATCCTCAAATGCATCAGGGAGCAGGTGCTGGCAGCGGCGCTGCCGTCTGACCTCGCTCCTTGGCCTGCTGCATAGCCCTGGCTTTGTGCTCGGCTGCAGCCTTCAGCTTGGCCTCATGATCTGCCCGGGCCTTGGCCTCACGCTCGGCTCGCCCCTGATCAGCCTGGACACGGTTTTGCTCGTGGCGGCGCACATAGTCGGCCTGCTTGCTGGCACGCTGCTGAGCCTCGGTCTGGCGCTGGGCCTGCGCCGCCTGCTCGTCAACCGCAGGTTTGGCACCCGGGCCGGTGGGCTGAGGCTGGCTCTTGCCGTTCTTCTCGCGTTGCTGCGACTTCATGGGAACGGCAGCGTTTTCGGCTTTTTTCTCTTCAATGGCCTTCAGCTTGGCCGCCGCCTTTTCCTTGCGCTCCGCGTCGTTGATTTCCAGTTCGCGCGCACGCAGGGGCGCATCTTTTTCACGTGCCGCCCTGCGGGCATCGGCCAGACAGCCCTCCACGGCAAACTTCTGGTAGCAGAGCTTTTCATCAGCCACGCGCTGCTGCTCGATGACGGCGCGTTTGCTGAGAATCTCGTCGCGCTCGGCTGCACGCTGCTGGTGCAGTTGCTGACGCGCCTTGTCGGCAACCTCCTTCTGCGCCTGCTTGTCGGTCTGCTGCGCCGAATCCACCTTTACCTGGGCCATGGCCGGCACACAAGCCAGCCAGATGGCGGCCAGAGGCGCCAGTGCAAAGCCTACAATGCGGCGGCGGATCAGCTGGGCAAGGATAGTGGGCATCGTCATCAACTCAGAACTCGAAGTACAGGCTGGCATCTTAAAGCCGCAGGCAGTTGCCCGCAGGCGATCAGGTCAAGCTGGTGTCCACCACGCGGCGCTCAAGCGCCAGATATTCCTTGGAGCGCATCTCATTCAGACGCGAGACGGTGCGCGGGAACTCGTGGGACAGAGGACCTTCGGTATAGATCTTCTCGGGCGGCACTGCAGCCGACAGGATGAGCTTGACATGGCGATCGTAGAGCACGTCCACCAGCAGCGTAAAGCGCCGCGCGGCCGAAGCCATGTTCACATGCAGCTCGGGCACATCGGACAGCAAGATGGTGTGAAACTGCGTGGCAATTTCCAGATAGTCATTTTGCGAGCGCGGGCCGCCGCAGAGTTCGCGGAAGTCAAACCACACGACGCCACCGGCACGGCGCTTGGCCGCGATCTTGCGGGTCTCGATCTGCATCACCGGCTCTTCGTCATGGGCTTCGGCCAGGCGATCGAAGGTCTCCTGCATCGCAGCATCGGCGTCCGGGCCCAACGGGCAATGATAGAGCTTGGCGTCTTCGAGAGTGCGGCGGCGATAGTCGGTGCCGTTGTCCACGTTCACCACTTCCATGCGCTCCTTGAGCAGGGCAATCGCAGGCAGGATCCGGTCGCGGTGCAAGCCACCGGGATAGAGGCCGTCGGGCTCGAAGTTGGAGGTCGTCACAAAGCCCACGCCGTTGGCAAACAGCGACTCGAGCAGCTTGTAGAGAATCATGGCATCGGTGATGTCGGCGACATGAAACTCGTCAAAGCAGATCAGCTTGTACTTCTTGGCGATCTTGGCGCCAAGGGCATCAAGCGGATTCTGCGTGCCTTGCATGAGATGCATCTCGCGATGCACCTCGCGCATGAATTCGTGAAAGTGCAGTCGCACCTTGCGCTTGAGGGGCACGGCATTGAAGAAGCATTCCATCAGAAAGCTCTTGCCGCGCCCCACCCCGCCGTACATATAGACGCCCTTGGGCAGATCGGGGTGATTGATCAGTTTCTTGAGAGCATTGGAGCGCTTGCCCTTGTACACGGCCCACTCGTCGGCACAGCGCTGCAACGCATCGACTGCACGCAACTGCGCGGGATCGCTTTTGAAACCCTTGGCGGCCAGTTCCGCCTCGTAGGCTTGTCTTACATTCACCGTCTTGTCTCCAGATGCTCAAAAAACAATAGCTGCTACCGCTTATGCACTAAGCGTTAGCAGCCATTTTGTTCTGAATTCTAAAAGAAACTCAGCCTGCGCGCGGGCACTTCACAGCCATGTCAAAACCTGCGCGCAAGACTGAAAAAACTTAGAAGTTCAGGGTACGCTTGTCCACAGCCAGAGCCGCTTCCTTGGTGGATTCGGACAGCGAGGGGTGAGCGTGGCAGATACGGGCGATGTCTTCGCTCGATGCCTTGAACTCCATGGCCACCACGGCTTCGGAAATCAGCTCGGACACCATGGGACCCACCATGTGCACGCCCAGGATTTCGTCAGTCTCGGCGTCGGCCAGGAACTTGACCATGCCGGTCGTGTCGCCCAGTGCACGCGCGCGGCCGTTGGCCAGGAAGGGGAAGGAGCCAGCCTTGTACTTGACGCCTTCAGCCTTGAGCTGCTGCTCGGTACGACCCACCCATGCCACTTCGGGGCTGGTGTAGATCACCGAAGGCAGAGTGGCGAAGTTCACATGGCCGTGCTGGCCGGCAATGCGCTCGGCCACGGCCACGGCTTCTTCCTCGGCCTTGTGCGCCAACATGGGACCACGCACCACGTCGCCCACAGCCCACACGCCAGGCAGATTGGTCTTGCACAGATCGTCCACCACGATGGCGCCGCGCTCGTCCAGAGCCAGGCCCACGGCTTCTGCGTTCAGGCCGATGGTGTTGGCGGTACGGCCGATCGACACGATCAGCTTGTCCACTTCCAGGGTCTGGGCTTCGCCCTTGGCGTTGGTGTAGGCAACGGTCACGCCCTTCTTGCCGGACTTGACTTCACCGATCTTCACGCCCAGCTCGATCTTCAGACCTTGCTTGTCGAAAGCCTTCTTGGCTTCCTTGGCGATCTGCTCATCCACCACGGGCAGGAACTTGTCCATGCCTTCGAGCACGGTCACTTCCGTGCCCAGACGGCGCCAGACCGAGCCCATTTCCAGGCCGATCACACCGGCACCGATCAGGCCCAGCTTCTTGGGAGCCTTGCCCAGGCTCAGAGCGCCGTCGTTGGACAGGATGTTCTCTTCGTCGAAAGCCACGCCGGGCAGAGCACGGGCGTTGGAGCCAGTGGCCACCACGATCTGCTTGCCGGTGATGACTTCCTCTTCCTTGCCGGCAACCTTGATTTCATAGCCGCCTTCGACAGCCTTGACGAAAGAGCCGCGGCCGTGGAAGAAAGTGACCTTGTTCTTCTTGAACAGGTACAGGATGCCGTCGTTGTTCTGCTTCACGATCGCTTCCTTGCGGGCGATCATCTTGGCCACGTCCATCTCGACCTTGCCGGTAGAGATGCCGTGATCAGCAAAGTGCAGCTTGGCATGCTCGAAATGCTCGGAAGACTGCAGCAGCGCCTTGGAGGGAATGCAGCCCACGTTGGTGCAGGTGCCGCCGGGAGCAGCGCCGCCAGCGGCGTTCTTCCACTCGTCGATACAGGCGACGTTGAAACCCAGTTGTGCCGCACGGATGGCAGCGATGTAGCCGCCGGGGCCTGCGCCGATCACGACGACGTCAAATTGCTTGCTCATGATTTGAATCTTTTCTCTGTTTAACTCGAAAAAAGCCCACCGCTTTTGGTGGTGGGCTTTGTAGAAGCTCGATCTGCTGAATTACAGATCAAACAGGAGGCGAGAAGGATCTTCCAGCGCGTCCTTCATGGCAACCAGGCTCAGCACGGCTTCGCGGCCGTCGATGATGCGGTGGTCATAGGACATGGCCAGGTAGTTCATGGGACGGATCACGATCTGACCGTTCTCGACCACGGCGCGATCCTTGGTAGCGTGCACGCCCAGAATGGCGGACTGGGGGGGGTTGATGATGGGGGTGGACATCATCGAGCCGAAGGTGCCGCCATTGGAGATGGAGAAGGTGCCGCCGGTCATTTCTTCAATGCCCAGCTTGCCTTCCTTGGCCTTCTGACCGAATTCGACAATCTTCTTTTCGATGTCGGCGAAGCTCATCTGGTCTGCATTGCGCAGGATGGGCACCACCAAGCCGCGAGGCGAGCTCACAGCGATACCGATGTCGAAGTAGCCGTGGTAGACGATGTCGTTGCCGTCAATAGAGGCGTTCACTGCGGGGAACTTCTTCAGTGCGTGCACTGCAGCCTTGACGAAGAAGGACATGAAGCCCAGCTTCACGCCATGTTCCTTGGTGAACTGGTCCTGGAACTTCTTGCGCAGTTCCATCACGGGAGCCATGTTCACTTCGTTGAACGTGGTCAGGATGGCGTTGGTAGCCTGGGATTGCAGCAGACGCTCGGCAATACGGGCGCGCAGACGTGTCATGGGCACGCGCTGCTCGGGACGGTCGCCCAGGTTTTCCTTGGTCACGGGAGCTGCCACCTGAGGCAGAGCTGCCTTGGGAGCGCCGGTGGGGATGGCTGCGCCGGCCTTGATGGCACCCAGAGCGTCACCCTTGGTCACGCGGCCGTCCTTGCCTGTGCCAGCCACGTTGGCAGCGGACAGGTTGTTGTCGGCCAGGATCTTGGCAGCAGCAGGCATGGCCACGCCGCTCTTGTCGGCGCCGGCAGGTGCGGCGGCCACGGGGGCTGCAGCAGGAGTCGCAGCAGCAGCGGGGGCGGCAGCAGGAGCAGCGGCACCGGCGACGGCTTCGGAGTCGATCTTGGCGATCACTTGCTCGGCAGCCACGGTTGCGCCGTCGCCTTGCAGGATTTCGGTGATCACGCCAGCCGAAGGAGCAGGCACTTCCAGCACGACCTTGTCGGTTTCGATTTCGATGAGGATTTCATCGACGGCCACGGCCTCGCCGACCTTTTTCTTCCAGGTCAGCATGGTGGCTTCAGTGATGGATTCGGACAGCTGGGGGACTTTAACTTCAACGATTGCCATTTTGAATTCTTTCCAAAGATGTTTCTTGTGCCCCCTGTCCTCGGACAGGGGGTGTCGCCTGTATTACTTGGTCAGGACAAAGCCCTTGAGCTTGGCGAATGCGCCTTCCACCAGTGCCTTTTGTTGCTCTTGGTGCAGATGTGCGTAGCCAACGGCGGGCGAAGCGGACGCAGCGCGACCGGAGTAGCCCAGCTTCTGGCCTTCACGCATGTTCTCGTGGATGTTGTGCTGGATGAAGAACCAGGCACCCTGGTTCTGAGGCTCATCCTGGCACCACACGATGTCAGTAGCGTTGGCGTACTTCTTCACTTCGGCGGCGAACGCCTTGTGGGGGAAGGGATACAACTGCTCGACGCGGATGATGGCGACGTCCTTGGATTCCTTCTCGGCACGCTTCTTGACCAGATCGTAGTACACCTTGCCCGAGCAGGCGATGATGCGCTTGACCTTGGCAGCGTTCTTGACGATGGTTTCGTCCTGCTCGGGGATCACGGTCTGGAAACCACCAGAGGTGAATTCGGACAGGGGCGACGTGGCGTCCTTGTTACGCAGCAGCGACTTGGGAGTCATGATGACCAGCGGCTTGCGCAGGCCACGAACCATCTGGCGACGCAGCACGTGGAAGATCTGGCTGGCCGTTGTCGGCTGCACGATCTGCATATTGGTGTCGGCAGCCAGCTGCATGAAGCGTTCCAGACGCGCCGAGCTGTGCTCGGGGCCCTGGCCTTCATAGCCGTGAGGCAGCATCAGTGTCAGGCCGTTGACACGACCCCACTTCACTTCACCGGATGCGATGAACTGGTCGATCACCACCTGGGCGCCGTTGGCGAAGTCGCCGAACTGGGCTTCCCACACCACCAGGGTGTTGGGATCGTTCGATGCATAGCCGTATTCAAAGCCCAGCACCGCCTCTTCGGACAGGATGGAGTCGATCACGACGAACGGAGCCTGATTCTCGGCAGCATTCTGCAAAGGAATATATGTGCCCTCGTCCCACTTTTCACGCTTCTGGTCATGAACCACGGCGTGACGGTGCGTGAAGGTGCCGCGACCCGAGTCTTCACCCGACAGACGCACGGGATAGCCCGAAGCGACCAGGGAGCCGAAGGCCATGGTTTCACCCATGCCCCAGTCCACGTTCACATCGCCGCGGCCCATGGCTGCGCGATCGTCGTACACCTTCTTGACCAGGGCGTGAGGGTTCACGCTGGCAGGCAGAGTCGTGATCTTCTCGGCCAGGCGCTTCCACTCGGTCAAGGGAATAGCTGTGTCGCCAGCGTCGGTCCAGGTCTTGCCCACGAAGGGGCTCCAGTCCACAGCGTACTTGCTCTTGAAGTTGGTCAGCACCACGTCCTGGGTGTGACGGCCTTCGTCCATGGCGGCGCGATAGGCCTTGACCATGTCGTCGCCCAGCGTGTCGCCCAGGCCTTGAGTGGCCAGCTTGTCTGCGTACAGCTTGCGAGTGCCGGGGTGGGCAGCAATCTTCTTGTACATCAGAGGCTGTGTCAGTGCAGGAGTGTCTTGCTCGTTGTGACCCAGCTTGCGGAAGCAGATGATGTCGACCACCACGTCCTTGGAGAATTCCATACGGAATTCCAGGGCCAGCTGCATGGCCAGGCACACGGCTTCGGGATCATCGCCGTTCACGTGCAGCACGGGCGACTCGATCATCTTGACGATGTCGGTGCAATACAGCGTGGAGCGCAGGTCGCGAGGGTCAGAGGTCGTGAAACCGATCTGGTTGTTGATGATGATGTGAACCGTACCGCCGGTGGTATAGCCACGGGTTTCGGACAGCGCCAGGGTTTCCTGGTTCACGCCCTGGCCGGCGAAGGCTGCGTCACCGTGCACCAGCACGGGCAGCACTTGTTTGCCCATGGGGTCGTCGCGGCGGTCCATGCGCGAGCGCACCGAACCTTCCACCACGGGGTTGACGATTTCCAGGTGCGAGGGGTTGAAGGCCAGCGACAGGTGAACGGGGCCGCCCTTGGCAGACACGTCGGAGCTGAAGCCCTGGTGGTACTTCACGTCACCGGCAGGCAGATCTTCGGGAGCGGTGTGATCGAACTCGGCGAACAGATCCTTGGGAGCCTTGCCCAGGGTGTTGACCAGCACGTTCAGACGGCCACGGTGAGCCATGCCGATCACGACTTCCTGCACGCCCTTGGCGCTGGCAGAGTTGATCAGCTCGTCCATGGCGGCGATGAAGGACTCACCACCTTCCAGCGAGAAGCGCTTCTGACCCACATACTTGGTATGCAGATAGCGCTCCAGACCTTCGGCAGCGGTCAGGCGGTCCAGGATGCGCTTTTTCTCGTCCGCATTGAAGACGGGCTTGGAACGGATGGATTCCAGGCGTTGCTGCCACCAGCGCTTCTGATTTTGATTGGTGGCATACATGTACTCGGCGCCCAGGGTGCCGCAGTAGGTTTCGCGCAGAGCATTCATCAGCTCGCGCAAAGTCATGCTTTCCTTGCCGAAGAAAGTGTTGCTGGTGTTGAACACCACTTCCTGGTCGGCGTCGGTGAAGCCGTAGAAGGAAGGCTCCAGCTCGGGAATTTCGGGGCGCTCGGTGCGCTTCAAAGGATCCAGGTCGGCCCAGCGCTGACCCACGTTGCGGTAGGCTGCAATCAGCTGCTGCACGGCCGTGCGTTTACGACCCAGCTCGGAGTCAGCGCCCGAGGCCACCACCACCTTGGTGCCGCCCTGCTTTGCGCGCTCTGCGAAAGCATTGATCACGGGCAGGTGGGGAACGTCCTTGTTGTCGGTGCCGTCGACTGCAGGCACATGCTGCAGGGCATCGAAGTATTCACGCCAGGAATCGGGAACGCTGCCGGGGTTGGCCAGGTAGTTCTCGTACATCTCTTCGACATAGGGCGCATTGCCGCCGAACAGATAGGTGTTGCCTTGATAGGCTTGATAGATCGTTGACTGATCGCTCATATCTCGCTGACCTCCGCTTTCCTTCGGAAAGCATTAGCTGGTTTGTAGAACCTCCCGCGACACGGCTGTACCGATTGGCGGATGCGACTGTGGCTGGGGAAGGGCCTTGAGTTGCGGCAGCCATTGTGCCACTGTTCAAAGTCTTGGTCTTATAAAAGACAAGATGTTTACACCCCTGGGAGTCGCTTACATTGCGGGAACTCCATAAACAAGGATTCGCATGCCGCTTTTGCCGCTTCACAAACGTGCATTCATTCTTCTTTTAATAGCAGTAACCGCAGGATTCGGCTTGGTTCTAGAGGAATATGCCGTAGCCATCTTCTGGGGTGTGGTGTTTGCCATCGTCTTCGCCCCCCTGCACCGCAAGCTGCTGATGCGCATGCCCAACAAGCCCACGCTGGCCGCGCTGGCAACCTTGCTAATTAGTCTGGTAATGGTCATTTTGCCGCTGTCTCTGATAGGCCTCTCGCTCATCAAGGAGACTGCCGCCATCTACGATCGAATCAGCAGCGGCAACCTGTCCGCCGGCAGCTACGTGGAGCAAGTCTTCAATGCCCTTCCCTCCTGGCTGACGCCGTGGATGGAAAAACTGCACCTGGGCACTCTGGAGGAAATCCAGACCAAGCTCTCCAACATCGCCCTGCAGGCCAGCAAGCTCGCCGCCACCAAAGCTGTGGGGCTGGGTCAGAACACCCTGGGCTTTGTGGTGGGCTTTGGCGTCATGCTCTACCTGATCTTTTTTCTGCTGCGTGATGGCAAGGAGTTGGTCGCACGCATCTGGGCAGCCACACCGCTCGCACCCGAACACAAGCGCGAACTGGCCATCAAGTTCATTACCGTCATCCGGGCCACAGTCAAGGGCAATCTGGCCGTTGCAGCCGCCCAGGGCGCGCTGGGGGGGCTGATTTTCTGGATTCTGGGCATTCAGGGTGCAGTACTGTGGGCTGTGGTCATGGCTTTTCTGTCGCTGCTGCCAGCAGTGGGAGCAGGCCTGGTCTGGGGGCCGGTGGCCATCTACTTTCTGGCCACGGGCGCCGTCACCAAAGGCCTGATCCTTGCCGCTTATGGCGTACTGGTCATCGGCCTGGTGGACAACGTGTTGCGCCCCCTGCTGGTCGGCAAGGACACCAAAATGCCCGACTATGTGGTTCTGATCTCCACCCTGGGGGGCATGGCCTTGTTCGGTCTTTCGGGCTTTGTGCTCGGTCCCGCCATTGCCGCCCTGTTCATGGCTGCCTGGGAGTTGTTTGCCACCATGCAGGAGCAGGAGGAGAAGCTGCTAAACCAGGAAATCGCGCAAAAGCGCACATCAGCCGATCCGCAACAGCCTGTAGAAGGCCCTGCCCCCACCGTCGCGCCCCCTCCTGCCGAAACACGCAAAAGCGACACAGATTAGGGATTTCCTGTTCAACCCGGCCTGCTGACCGATGGCTTTTCGAGCTGAAAGTTGATAGGTTTAGAGGTGTAGGTTGAAAACTATCGCCATCATTAAGAAAAACAAAAACGAAACATAAAACTCAAAGTCGCTCAACGTTACTCAAGAATTAAGGGTTTGTAACTGCTATCAAAAATGGGGGGGGTCGTAAAATTTGCTTTCACATAAGCGTTCATACGAAAAGGTACCCCACAATGGACCAATTCTCCAGACGCCAGTTCATGAAAGTGACTGGTTCGACTCTGGCGGGTTCAAGCTTGGCGCTGATGGGCTTCTCACCCACAGCCGCCCTTGCTGAGGTGCGACAGTACAAACTGTCAGCCACCACCGTAACCCGTCAAACCTGCACCTACTGCTCCGTAGGCTGCGGCATCCTCATGTACTCCCTGGGCGACGGCGGGAAAAACTCCCGTCTGTCCGTGATGCACGTGGAAGGCGACCCGGACCATCCGGTCAATCGCGGCACGCTGTGCCCCAAGGGTGCATCGCTGCTGGACTTTGTCCACAGCCCCAGCCGCCTCAAGTACCCCGAATACCGCGCCCCCGGCTCGTCCGAGTGGAAGCGCATGTCCTGGGACGAGGCACTGAACCGCATCGCCAAGCTGCTCAAGGAAGACCGCGACGCCAATTTCGTTGAAACCAACGAAAAAGGCCAGAAGGTCAACCGCTGGCTGACCACCGGCATGCTGGCCGCTTCGGCCTCCAGCAACGAAGCCGGCTACATCACGCACAAAGTGGCCCGCTCCTGGGGCCTTCTTGCACTCGATAACCAAGCACGTGTCTGACACGGCCCGACGGTGGCAGGTCTTGCCCCGACGTTTGGCCGTGGAGCGATGACGAACCATTGGGTCGACATCAAGAACGCGGACGTTATTTTGATCATGGGCGGCAATGCCGCCGAAGCACACCCCTGCGGCTTCAAGTGGGTGACCGAAGCGAAGGAGCACAACAAGGCTCACTTCATGGTGGTCGATCCGCGCTTCAACCGCTCGGCATCCGTGGCTGACTTCTATGCGCCGATCCGCTCCGGCTCGGACATCGTCTTCCTCGGCGGCGTGATCAATTACCTGCTGACCAACGACAGGATCCACCACGAGTATGTGAAGAACTACACGGACTTCTCATTCATCGTGCGCGAGGACTTTGCGTTCGACGAAGGTATTTTCTCCGGCTACAACCCTGAAAAGCGTACCTATGACAAGGCGTCGTGGGACTACGAACTGGGTGAAGACGGCTTCGTGAAGGTCGATCCCACTCTGGAACACCCTCGCTGCGTCTATCAGTGGCTCAAGAAGCACTACGCCGGCTATACCCCCGAGAAGGTGGAATCCATCTGCGGCACACCCAAGGAAAAATTCCTGCACGTGTGCGAGAAGCTTGCTTCGACCGCCGAAGCCGGCCGTGTTGCCACCATCCTGTACGCACTGGGCTGGACCCAGCACACCACGGGTGCGCAGATCCTGCGTACCGGCGCCATGATCCAGCTGCTGCTGGGCAACATCGGTATCGCTGGCGGCGGCATGAACGCGCTGCGTGGCCACTCCAACATCCAGGGCCTGACGGACCTGGGCATCCTGTCTGCTTCGCTTCCCGGGTACCTGACGCTGCCAAACGAAGCCGAACAGGACTACAACCAGTACATCGCCACTCGCACGCCCAAGCTGCTGCGTCCCGGCCAGATGAATTACTGGTCGAACACGCCCAAGTTCCATGTCAGCCTGATGAAGGCGTGGTGGGGCGCGGCCGCAACTGCTGAAAACAACTGGGCGTTCGACTATCTGCCCAAGTTGGACAAGCAGTACGACATGCTGCAGATCTTCGAGATGATGACGCAGGGCAAGGTCAACGGCTATATCGCTCAAGGCTTCAACCCCTTGGCGGCTCTGGCCAACAGCAACAGCGTGCGCGAAGGTCTCAAGAAGCTGAAGTTCCTGGTCATCATGGATCCGCTGGTTACGGAAACTTCGGAATTCTGGAAGAACCACGGCGAATTCAACGACGTGGACTCGGCTTCGATTCAAACCGAGGTGTTCCGCCTGCCTACCACTTGCTTCGCCGAAGAAGACGGTGCCGTGGTCAGCTCCTCGCGCGTGCTGCAGTGGCACTGGAAGGCTGCCGAGCCCCCAGGAGAGGCCAAGACCGACATTGCCATCATGTCTGGTCTGCACCTGCGCCTGAAGGCTCTCTATCAGAAGGAAGGCGGCAAGTTCTCCGAGCCCATCACCAACCTGTACTGGCCTTACGCTGAAGCCGATCACCCCTCTTCCGAGGAAGTGGCCAAGGAATACAACGGCCGTGCGTTGGTGGATCTGTTCGATCCCAAGGACCCCACCAAGCTCATCCGCAAGGCCGGCGAGCAGTTGGCGGGCTTTGGCGAAATGCGCGATGACGGCACCACCCTGGGTGGCTGCTGGATCTGGGCTGGCAGTTGGACCTCTTCCGGCAACCAGATGGCTCGTCGTGACAACAGCGATCCAACAGGCATCGGCAACACGCTGAACTGGGCCTGGGCCTGGCCTGCGAATCGCCGCGTGCTTTACAACCGCGCGTCTTGCGACCGCCAGGGCAAGCCCTTCAACCCAGAGCGCGTGCTGATCAAATGGAACGGCAAACAGTGGGGTGGAGCGGACGTGCCGGACGTGGCCGTGGGCCTGGATCCCGAGGTGATCAATCCCTTCATCATGAACCCCGAAGGGGTGGCCCGTCTGTTTGCTCGCAAGGGCATGGCAGAAGGTCCGTTCCCCACGCACTACGAGGCGTTTGACAACCCGCTGGGCTACAACCCCATGTACCCCAACAACAAGCAGGCCGTCATCAGCCCCGTGATGCGCATCCTGGCAACTGCCAAGGACACGCAGGGCGACCCCAAGGACTACCCGCATGTAGGCACGACCTACCGCCTGACCGAGCACTTCCATTACTGGACCAAGCATGTTCAGCTGAACAACATCGTTCAGCCCGAACAGTTTGTGGAAATCGGCGAGGCACTGGGCAAGGAACTGGGCATAGAGACCGGCCAGAAGGTCAAGGTTTCGTCCAAGCGCGGTTTCGTGAAGGCGGTTGCCGTGGTGACCAAGCGCATCAAGCCCATGAAGATCGATGGCAAGACCATCCATCACGTGGGTGTGCCGATTCACTGGGGCTTCTCCACGACGGGACGCAAGGGCTATCTGGCGAACAACCTGACAGCCTCCGTGGGTGACGGTAACAGCTTGACCCCTGAATCCAAGACCTTCCTCGTGAAGGTGGAAAAGATCTAAGGAGCCACGCTGATGTCCTCAACCATGTCTCTCGATATCAAACGCCGTTCGGCCACGACAACCCCCGCACCCAGCGCACGCGGTGCGCACGCGGGGGAAGTCGCCAAGCTGATCGACGTCTCCAAATGCATTGGCTGCAAGGCTTGCCAGACCGCCTGCATGGAGTGGAACGACCTTCGCGACGAAATCGGCACGGTTGCCGCAGGCGTCTACGACAACCCGACGGATCTGACGTCGGAGTCTTGGACCGTGATGCGCTTTGCCGAGTACGAAAACGAAGCCACAGGCAACCTGGAATGGCTGATCCGCAAGGACGGCTGCATGCACTGCGAAGACCCGGGCTGCCTGAAGGCCTGCCCCTCGCCTGGCGCCATCGTCCAATATGCCAACGGCATCGTGGACTTCCAGCAAGACCAGTGCGTGGGCTGCGGCTACTGCGTCACGGGCTGCCCGTTCAACATTCCGCGCATCTCCAAGAAGGACAACAAGGCGTACAAGTGCACCTTGTGTTCGGATCGCGTGGCTGTTGGTCAGGAGCCCGCCTGCGTCAAGACTTGCCCCACGGGCGCCATCCAGTTTGGCACCAAGGAAGCCATGCAGGAGCAAGCGTCCCGCCGTGTCGTGGACCTCAAGGAACGCGGCTACGAAAAGGCAGGCCTCTACGACCCGCAAGGCGTGGGCGGCACGCACGTGATGTACGTTCTGCATCACGCGGACAAACCTTCGCTGTACAAGGGCCTGCCGGACGATCCGTCCATCAGCCCCATGGTGTCGCTGTGGAAGGGTGTAGCCAAGCCTCTGGCCATGGCCGCACTGGGTGCAGCCGCAATCGGCAGCCTGTTCCACTACATCACCAAGGGACCCAACGACGTGTCCAAGGACCTTGAGGATGAAATGGAACGCAAGGACGCCGAAGCGCTGAACAAGGAGAACGGCAAATGAAACGCAATCCTCGCGACCTCGTGCGCTACAACGCATCGGAGCGCGCCAACCACTGGGTGGTAGGCATTTGCTTCATCTTGCTGGCCCTGTCCGGTCTGGCGTTCTTTCACCCGGCTTTCTTCTGGTTGACCAATCTGTTCGGTGGCGGTCCCTGGACCCGCATCCTGCACCCCTACATCGGGGTTGTCATGGGCGCATTCTTCGTCATCATGGCCTGCCGTTTTGCCAAGCTCAACATCGTTGAGCCGCGCGACATCGAATGGCTCAAGAACGTCAACAAGATGATCGATGGCGACGACCACGACATGCCCGAACAGGGCAAGTACAACGGCGGTCAGAAGCTGTTGTTCTGGGGCCTGGTCATCGGCATGCTGCTGATCGTGATCACCGGCTTTCTGATGTGGCGCGCTTGGTGGACATTGCCGGTCAACGTGGTGCGAGCGGCTTCGGTGGTTCACGCCATCGCTGCCGTGTGGATGATCGGTCTGATCATCATGCACGTGTATGCAGCCATCTGGACTCGCGGCACCATTCGCGCCATGCTTTATGGCACAGTAACGCGAGCCTGGGCCAAGCAACACCACCGCGGCTGGTACCGCAAGATGACGGGTGACAACGACTAAGGTTTTTAGTCCTCTCCCCTAACAACCCAGCCGCCAAGCGTTTATCGGCGCTCGGCGGCTGATTCATTTGGAAACCCTGTCAATGCAACGCATTCTTCAACCCGGTGAAATCGAAGCACTGGATCACACCAGCTTTCCCCGCATCTTGCTGCCCCAGGTAAGCAGTCTGTTCGCCGAACGCGCTGCACGCCTGCGCCAGCTGGCCAACGGAAATCCCATTGCAGACTATCTGCTGTTTGTGGCCCAGATCATGGATGCGCAGCACAAGGCAGCCGCCACTATCGAGATATCTGCACCCGATGCCGAACTCATGGCGCGTGCTCAGGAGCACTCCATGCCCCTGCTGCCCGCAGTGGACACCATCGATCCCGCCTGGCAGGCCGTACTGGACAATATGCTCGACACGCTGCAGGGCAGCGAAGGCCTGCCTGCACCGCTGCAGCCCCTGCTCAAGGAGCTGCGTGCACTGACTCCCGAGACCCGTGCAGACATTGCCAAAAAGCTGCTGCAAAAGGAAGTCGCCGCCCGCCACGTGGGCATGGCACCCTTCATCATGGCTGCGCTGCAAGTGACCTTTGCCAAGCGTTCAGCCAGTCTCAGTGCCCGCGACGTTCCCTACACCGACCCCGCCAGCATCTGCCCCGTCTGCGCCAGCGAGCCTGTGGCCAGCGTCATCCGCATTGGCGGCAAAGTGGCCGGTCACCGTTACGCTCATTGCGGCACCTGCGCCTGCGAATGGCATATGGTTCGCGTCAAGTGCACGCACTGCGAATCGACCAAGGGCATCCACTACCAGGGCATTGACGGTTCGGGCGAAGAAGTTCTGGCCGAGACCTGCGACGAATGCGGCAGCTATCGCAAGATCGTGAATCAGGAAAAGAACCCCATGGTCGAACCTCTCGTCGACGATCTGGCCAGCCTGATGCTGGATCTGCTGATGAGCGAGACCCAGTTCCAGCGCGCCAGCGCCAATCCTTTGCTGTTTGTGGCCGTAGCCGAAGAGCAGCAAGGCGAAGCCGATCACGAACTGGTGGACCCTGCTGCGTAAACCTGCCGGCGCCAACCGCCACCATAATGAAGGCGGCAGGAACTCCTGCCGCCTTTTTCATTTTTTTGAAGACCCGATACACCTTGGCCATGAGCAACACCGCAGCGACCGCCCCTGAAATTTCGCACCCATCCCAGCTTCCCGCCGTGGACAAGGTCTTGCTCGCGAACGAGATGCAGGTGCTGCGCGAGTCCTATGGCCTCGATGCCTGCACCAAGGCAGTCCGCGATGTGCTGACGGGGCTGCGCCAGCAGCTACTGGGTTTTGCCGATCAGCCCGGCCAGAGCGTGCAGGCCGACATCGGCAGCATCGTACAGGCCGCACAACGCCAGCTTCAGGCCCGGTTTGCACCACGTCTGCAAGCCGTCTTCAATCTCACCGGCACGGTGCTGCACACCAACCTGGGCCGCGCATTGCTGCCGCAGGCCGCGATCGATGCCGTGGTACAGGCCATGAACTCCCCGGCCAACCTGGAATATGACCTTGAAGACGGCGGCCGCGGCGATCGCGACGATCTGGTCGAGTCGCTGATCTGCGAGCTGACCGGTGCCGAGGCCGCCACCGTTGTCAACAACAACGCCGCAGCCGTACTGCTGGTGCTTTCCACCATGGCCACGGGCAAGGAAGTTCTGGTCTCGCGCGGCGAGCTGGTGGAAATCGGCGGCGCCTTCCGCATTCCCGATGTCATGACCCGCGCCGGCGCCCGGCTCGTCGAGGTCGGCACCACCAACCGCACGCATGAGAAAGACTATGCAGAGGCCATAGACGAGAACACGGCCGCGCTCATGAAGGTTCACTGCAGCAACTACGCCATCACCGGCTTTACCAAGGCGGTGAGCGATGCCGATGTCGCCCGCATTGCGCACGACAGCAATCTGCCGATGATTGTCGACCTGGGCAGCGGCACGCTGATCGACATGCGCGACTGGGGCCTGCCCTATGAAGTCACGGTGCGCGAGACGGTCGAGTCCGGTGCCGACATCGTCACCTTCAGCGGCGACAAGCTCCTGGGCGGCCCTCAGGCCGGCATCATCGTCGGCAAAAAGGAACTGATCACCCAGATCAAGAAGAACCCGCTCAAGCGCGCGCTGCGCGTGGGCAAGATCACCCTGGCGGCACTGGAGCCCACGCTGCGCCTGTATCTGAACCCTGAAAAGCTCGCCCAGGAGTTGACCACGCTGCGCCTGTTCACGCGCCAGGCCAGCGACATGCAGATCCAGGCCGAGCAGCTGCAGCCTCTGCTGCAGCAGGCACTGGGCCAGGACTATGTGGTGGAGATGGCGGCCATGAACAGCCAGATCGGCAGCGGCGCCCTGCCCGTGGAAAATCTGCCCAGCTTCGGCCTCAGGATTTATCCGGCCAGCGGCAAGCATGCGGGTCGCCAGCTGACCCGGCTCGAAGCGCGCTTTCGCGCCCTGCCCCGGCCCGTGATCGGGCGGCTGCATGACGATGCGCTGTGGCTGGATCTGCGCTGCCTCGAACACCCGGCGCAGGCCCTGTTTGCCGCGCAACTGCCGCAGCTGGCCTGAGGCAGCCCCATGGCCCCGGCCCCCGGAATTCATACAAAAACACCTTGCATCGCTTGATACACAAGCGCCAGCAGCCAACAAAACTACAAGCACACCATGATCATCGGAACCGCAGGCCATATCGACCACGGCAAAACCACGCTGGTGCGTGCGCTCACGGGCGTGGAAACCGACCGTCTCAAGGAAGAGAAAGCCCGCGGCATCTCCATAGAACTCGGCTATGCCTACAGCCCGTTGCCCAACGGCGATGTGCTGGGCATCATCGACGTGCCGGGTCACGAGAAATTCGTCCACACCATGGCCGCCGGAGCCGTGGGCATTGACCACGCCCTGCTGGTCGTGGCTGCCGACGACGGCGTCATGCCCCAGACCCTGGAGCATCTGGAAATTCTGCAGCTGCTGGGTGTCAGGCGTGGCAGCGTGGCGCTGACCAAGGTCGATCGCGTGCTGCCGCAGCGCATTGCCGACGTGCACCGCGAAATCAACGCCATTCTCGGCGTCACTGCGCTGGCGGACAGCCCCATCTTCGAAACCAATGCTGCAGAACCCGGCAATGCCGGCGTAAAGGCCCTGCGCGAACATCTGCAGGTGCAGGCCCAGATGATGCAGGCGCGTCCCCGAGACGGATTGTTCCGGCTCGCCGTGGACCGCGTCTTCACGCTGCCGGGCCAGGGCACGGTGGTCACGGGCACGGTCTTCAATGGCCAGGTGCGGGTGGGCGACACGCTGGCGCACTCGGCCAGTGGTCAGGCCGTGCGTGTGCGCAGCATTCATGCACAGAACCAGAGCAGCGACAGCGGCGTCGCCGGCCAGCGCTGCGCACTCAATCTGGCGGGCATAGGCAAGGACGAGATCGAACGCGGCGACTGGATCATGGACCAACGTCTGCTGCAGGCCACGGACCGCCTCGACATTCATCTGCATCTGCTCAGCGAAGCGCCCTTGCTGGCTCAGTGGACGCCAGTCCATGTGCACCTGGGCACCAAGCGCACCACGGGCCATGTGGCACTGCTGCAGGACCAGGCCATAGAGCCCGGCACCGAGGCCCGCGTGCAGTTGGTGCTCGATGCGCCGGTCTTCGCCCTGCCCGGCGACCGCCTGATTCTGCGCAACGCCCAGGCCAGCCGCACCATCGCCGGCGGCATGGTGCTCGACCCCTATGCCCCGAGCCGCAAGCGCCGCAGCGCAGAGCGCATGGCCTACCTCGACGCCATGGAGCAGCTAATCGCCCGCAACGACTTCAGACCGCTGATCGCACAGGCCCCGCACGGCATTGCGCGTTCGCAGCTGGTGCGTCTGAGCGGCCATGCCTTCCCCGAGGCCAGCCTTGCCGACACCATCCAGTTGCCCATCGCCGGCGGCGATGCCCTGGTGCTTGGCCTGCAGCGCTGGCAGCAGTTGCAGACCCAGGTCATCGACAGCCTGGCGCGCTTTCATGAAAAATCGCCCGACGAGCCCGGCGTCAACGCGGCCAGACTGAGGCGCATGGCCTTGCCCGGCCTGCAGCAAGGCAGCTACGACGCGCTCTATCAGGGCCTGGTCGATGCCCTGCTCAACAGCCAGTTGCTGGCCAGCACCGGCGCCTGGCTGCATTTGCCGCAGCACAGCGTGCAGCTGAGCAGCGCCGAGCAGACGCTGGCCGAAAAACTGCTGCCCGCCATTGCTGCAGGCCGCTATGACCCGCCCTGGGTGCGCGATCTGGCGCGCGACCATGCTGCAGGCGAAGAGCTGGTGCGCCAGTTGCTCAAAAAGCTTTCGCGCCAGGGCCAGCTGTTCCAGGTCGTCAAGGACTTGTTCTATGCACCGTCGCGCATGGACGAACTCGCCGCCCTGGTTGCCGACATCGCCAGCCAGCACGCCAGGGGTGAAGTGGAAGCCAGCGCATTTCGCGACGCCACTGGTCTGGGCCGCAAGCGCGCCATCCAGATTCTCGAATTCTTCGACCGCACCGGCTACACACGCCGCGTGCGCGACGCCCATCTGCTGCGCCCTGACGTGCAGTGGAATAGCACGTCACGCTGATCCTGCAAGGAAAACCAGCGGAAATCAGTCCAGATTCCTTATCCCGCTTACGCAACAAGCTATCAAATCAGAGTAGAGCCGGATATGCGGCCTTGACGTGCTGTTTGTCATCAGCTGCCGGATTGCTGGCTACAATCACCGACTTATCTTCTACAAGAGTGGCAGCTGCCACTCTTGACTCAAAGGAAGGCAATCGTGCCCGGTGGCGCGGCCGGGCTTCAAACCCGGTGGGGGGCGTCAGCCGCTCCCGGGTTGGTTCGACTCCAGCTGCTTTCCGCCACTCCCCCTCTTTGCATTCAAACTGCAGCTTCCTGCTCCTGCAGCATTCGCCACATCACCTTGCCGCTGCCGCTCTTGGGCAAAGCCGTCACGAACTGCACCAGACGTGGGGCCTTGTAGACTGCCATATTGTCGTGGCACCACTGGATGATCTGCTCTGCCGTCGTCGCCTCATGGCCGGCACGCAGCACCACCACGGCCTTGACGGTCTCGCCGCGATAGGCATCTTTGGCGGAGATCACGCAGGCCTCCTGAATCGCAGGATGGCGGAACATCAGCGACTCCACCTCGGCGGGCCATACCTTGAAGCCGCTGGCATTGATCATGCGCTTGAGCCGGTCGGTGATGAAAAAGTAGCCATCCTCATCCACGCGCCCCAGATCCCCGGTGCGGAAAAAGCGTTTGCCATCGAGCTCCATAAAGCTTTGCTCGGTCGCTTCGGGGCGTTGCCAGTAGCCTTCAAACACTTCGGGGCCATGGACCACGATCTCGCCCTGTTCTCCCTGGGCCACCTCTTCCAGTGTGTCGGGGCTGATCACGCGTGCATCGGTGCTCATGAAGGGGATGCCCAGACATTGCTGCTTGGGATGGTCGGGCGGATTGCTGTGCGAGGGTGCGGCGGTTTCGGTCAGTCCATAGCCCTCGCAAAAACGCAGCCCGTACTGCTCGAGCAGCCGCTGGGCTACGGCCTGGGGCATGGCGGCACCGCCGCCGCCGATGTATTTGAGGCTGGAGAGATCAAAGGACGCGAAGTTGGGGCTGGCCAGCAAATCGATCACCATGGTCGGGATATTGGTCCAGCTGGTGACCTGATAGTGGGAGATCAGGCGCCCTGCCAGTTCGCGCTCCCAGCGCGGCATGATGATCAGCGTCGCCCCCATGTAGATGGCACTATGCAGCACGGACACCATGCCTGTGATGTGAAACATGGGCACGACGGCGAGCACCACGTTCTCGCTGGTGCCCGTGCCCCACATCGCGCCGGAAACGGCGTTGTGGTTGATGCTGCGGTGCAGGTGCATGCAGCCCTTGGGCTGGCCCGTGGTGCCGCTGGTATAGGGCAGCAATGCCAGGTCGTCACGACCCGCGGTATGCGGCGGCGGCAGCTCGCTGCAGGCCAGTGCCTGCGTCCAGGCATGGACCTTGCCATGGCTCAGGCTTGCGGGTTCGCGCTCGCCCAGCAGCCAGTTGCGCCAGGCTTCGGGCGGTGCATCCGGCCCTTGCACATCGGCATCAAAACCGTCGGTGAATCGGGTGACCAGCAAGTGCTGCAATGCTTCGGGCTGCGGCAAGGCATTGCTGGCCTTGGCCAGCTCTTGCGCCAGATCAGCCGTGGTAATGGCCACCTTGGCGCCCGAATCCATGATGTAGTGCTTGAGCTCCTCAGCCGTATTCATGGGGTTGACCGGCACCACCACCGCATTGGCTCGAAAGATGGCGTAATGCGCCAGCACCAGTTGCGAGCTGTTTTGCATCAGCACGATGACGCGGTCGCCTTTTTGCACGCCCAGGCCATGCAGATAGGCGGCCATGCGCTCCGTTCCCTCGCACAGTTGCCGATAGGTCGTGGTGCGTCCCAGAAACACCAGCGCGGCCTTGTCCGGATAACGCCTGGCATTGATAGCAAGGTTTTCCCAGACACTGGTCACGGGAACGGTGATGGAATGTGGCAGCCGATTGGGCCAAAACTTGTGGTGAGCGGGCATGAGTCAGGCAGTCAGAAAAGCGTATACATAGTCCGGGTGGACTAATCAGTCCGCAAGACTAGGCCTGCAACCTCGGCCCGGCATCCGGGATGGCCCCAACAGTCGGTCACGCAGGTGACGGTCGACGCGGCCTGGTCCGGCCCCGCGCTCTGGCTTACCATGCGCAAATGCCTCATGAATCACGCTTGCAGCAGTCGCTGCGCCAGCTACTCGCCAGTCAGCGTACTGCCGCCCTGGCCGTTCAGCCACAGGCTGGTTCTTCAGCGCCCGGTTATCTCCCCGCCCCGGGCCTGTCGCTGGTGCCATGGGCCTGGAGTGGCGAATTCAGCTGTCTGATACTGCATGTCAGTGCGTTGGCCAGCCACACACAGGCCATGGAGCTGCATCCTGCCGTCAGTCTGCTGATGAGCAGGCCAGAGTCCGCTGGCGAAGCCGTGCATGCGCTGGAGCGCATCAGCATTCAGGGCGTGGCTTCCACTCCCCCACGCGACAGCGGCCTGTGGCAAGGCGCCCGTGCCAGCTATCTGGCGCGCTTTCCCGAAGCCGAGCCCATGACGGCGCTGGGAGACTTTCGTTTTGTCTGCATCACACCGCAAAGCGGCAGGCATGTCGCAGGCTTCGGCGCGGCGCGCGATGTGGACGAGCACGATCTCATCGCCGCACTCAACCCCGCTGCCTAGCCTTTGCTGGCTCGGCCCGACCTGGATTGGCCAGCTTGAGCCTTGAGTACATGCTCGGCAATCAGGCACATGCAGGGCAGCGGCTGGCCCTGCACCAGGGCCTGAACATGATCCTGCCAGATCTGCCCCTGCTGCTCCACGCTTGCGTCCAGAAAGCACTTCAGCATCTGCTGCGGATCTGCACAAGCCTGATAGTGGTAGGGATTGCGCCGCAGGCATGCCGCGCGCAGATGCAGGCCCAACGCCTCCCACGTCACCGCCCTGCCTTGCAGGCGCTGCCACTGATGCAGCAGCTCATGGGCGAAGACGCCAGCCACCACAGGGTGGGCAAGCCGCAGCGGCTTATGCGGGTCCCGGTGCTCAAAAAAGCTGCGCGGCAGATAGATGCGCCCGCCGCCCAGGGACAGCGCGCGCCTGGTATCACCCAGACGCCGCACATGCAGACGCATGCCGGGCAGCAGTTCATCCAGCGTAGTGCCGAAAAGCCGCTGCGCGAAACCGGCCTCGACCGGCATCATGCTTCGCCGCCAGAACATCATGCAACAGGCCGTGCGCAAGACGGATTCTGCATCTCGGAGACTCCCGGCACGCTCTAGAACTCGAAGACCTGAGCCGGCTGCGGAACCTGCACCGTGAAATGCAGGCGCTCGTGCAGCAGCGTGGCCAGGGCCTGGGAGGCATGCGACTCCCCATGCACCACAAAGGTCTGCTGCGGCGGGCGGGTAAAAGCGGCCGCCCAGTCCAGCAAGGCTTGCTGGTCTGCATGGGCCGAGAAGCCGCCCAGGGTATGGATGCCGGCACGGACCTCGACGTCATCTCCAAACAGGCGCACCTGCCTGGCACCGTCGACCAACCTGCGGCCCAGCGAACCTTCGGCCTGAAAGCCGCAGATCACCACCGCACACTCGGGTCTGGACAGATTGTTCCTCAGATGATGCAGCACCCGCCCCGCATCGCACATGCCGCTGGCCGAGATGATGACCGCGCCGCTCTTGATGCGGTTGAGCTTGATGGAGTCCTCCACATCGCTGATGAAGTGAATGTGCGGCGACTCCTTGAGTCTCCTGACGCTGCCCAGCAACTGCCTTGCCTCCTCGTCGAACACGCCAAAGTGCCGCAGCGTGATATCGGTGGCCGCCACCGCCATCGGCGAATCCACAAATATCTCTACCGGCGGCAAGCGCTGCTGCTGAATCAGCTGCAGAAAGTGATAGAGCAGCTCCTGCGTGCGCCCCACGGCAAATGCCGGGATGACTACATTGCCATGGGGAGCCGTGCGCGTGACCACCTCAACCAGCTCTTCCAGGGTATCGCCGGTACTCTTGTGCTGCCGGTCGCCATAGGTGGACTCGATGAGCAGCAGATCGGCCTCCATGATCGGCGTGGGATCGCGCAGAATCACCCGCCCCGGCTGGCCCAGATCGCCGCTGGCCACCAGCTTGCGCGTGCCGCCATGGCCATCTGCCAGCCATAGCTCCACTATGGCCGAGCCCAGAATATGCCCGGCATCCAGAAAACGTACCGTCACCGCAGGATGGGGTTCGAAGCTATGGCCATAAGGCACGGCCTGAACCTGCTCCAGCGTGCTCGCCACATGGGACAGCGAATACAGAGGAACCGCCGGCTCTCGCTCGCGCCGCTTGCCTTCGCGCTGACGCCGCGCCGCCCGTTCGGCATCCATCATCTGGATATGGGCGCTGTCCTTGAGCAAGACCTCGAGCAGGTCCTTGGTGGCCAGCGTGGCATAGATAGGGCCCTTGAAGCCCTGGGCCACGAGCTTGGGCAGCAGGCCGCTGTGATCGATGTGCGCGTGGGTCAGAACGACGAAATCCAGACCTGCGGCATCAAAGGCAAAGGCTTGCTGGTTGTGCTCGTCAGCCTCGCGGCCGCCCTGAGCCATGCCGCAGTCGATCAGAAATCGGCAGCCATGCGCCTCGACCAGAAAACAGGACCCCGTGACCGACTGCGCCGCACCGTGAAAAGTGATGTTCATGAAGCATCCATTGACGATCCATATGTTCCTCACCTCACCGTGAAAAACATAGTTAATAGGTTTTAAGCGGGTTACTACCCGAAGTCGCCTCTGAGTATCTACGACCTGCCGCAATTCTTGTGCGGCCAGACAATCCCACGCGGATTCATAGATTAAATGACCTACTGCGTCTCGGCATAAGGTCATGGCAGCTTCGGGCACAGGTCAAACAGGTCTCTAGGAGGATCTTGCAGGAAGAAATGGCGACATCGAAACTTTGAAAGCATTTCGCCTCAACCTTGTACTGCCAGAGGCTGGCAATAGTGCCGCATGGGTAGAGCAGAAGGACATTGATGTTTGGCTCATCTGCAACATCTGGCAAGTCGAGAACCCTGACCTAGCCGACCAGGTACCGGTGGAGTAGCCCCATTGCATCTACCGTAACACAGGTGTAGTTCGACGCTTATGAGAGAGAAGTTACCTGAGACTCAGAGGTTCGTTGCCTTCTTGACGTTCAACGACGGCAGAAGCATCTGCTCGAAATGGGGATGGAAGAGCAAGCGCAAATAAAAAGGACACCGCTAGCTTGTCTTTGCCTGTCCACGCTGCATCAGAACAGATTTGGAAATGCAGCACCATGGCTGCAGTGATGTGCAAGTGACCCCCAACCGGAAACTTACCGCTAGGGGACGCTGGTCACACACTCAGGCCAGGGTGGCCTTCAGCATTTTTCTATCGACCTTTCCAACTGAGTTCTCAGGCAAAGAGTCAACGTAATAGTAAGAGACGGGTGAGTGAATTCGAGATAGTTCGCCAAGAACCGCTGTGCCTAACAGCTGTTCGTTCAATTCACGCCCCGGTGCATCGGAGGTTCTAACGACAAATGCGCATGGAACCTCTCCCAAATCCGCATCTGGTCTACCCACAACGCAGCACGCACGTACACCCGGCACCTTTGCCAAAACACCCTCGATGAGGTTTGGAGACAGGTTCTCTCCACCGCGGATGATGACGTCCTTAATGCGACCCGTAATGTAGAGGTATCCGTCTTGGTCGAATCGCCCGAGGTCTCCAGTGCGCAGCAAAGACCCAGGGTCTTCAGGCGTACCCGCAGCCTTTTCTGTCAAGTAGCCCAACATGAGACTCGGTCCACCTATGCAGATTTCACCTTCTTCCAAAGGACCTTTTAGCTCTGCGCCATTCTGGTCCGCGAGGAAAACTCTCTGACCCGCCAATACGGTGCCCACAGAACCTACCCTGCGCGCAAGTGGAGGGTTCATGGTTGAAGTACAGGTCGCCTCGGAAAGCCCATAAGACACCGCAAGCGGCACGCCTAGCTTCTCTTCTACACGCCGATGTAACTCCTCCGTAATGGGGGCCGAGCCGCATCGAGCAAGGCGCAATGAAGCTAGTGCAGCGGGAGGAAAGTCAAAGGCGAGCATGCGCGAGTACATCGTCGGCACACCGGTGATGATGGTTGGCTGATGCAGCTCCATAAGTGCAGGCATATCCTGAGCCTTGAAGCGCTCTGCCAGCACGACGACCGAACCAGCCAGCAAGGGCGCAAAAAGCTGATTGTTGACGCCATTGGTGTGATGCAGCGGCATTGTGTGCAGCAGGCGGTCGTCAGCGGACAAGCCTGTATGCTGAATAACACCATCTGAGTTCACTCGCAGGCCAATATGACTCTGCAGCACCCCTTTAGGTTTACCGCTGCTGCCAGACGTGAACAGCAGATACGCTGAATCGCGGGGCTGCAACGTGGTAGCCCAATAGGGTGCGGCGGCTTTGGGCAGACTCTCGAACGCCACGCGCTGTATACCAGCCAGAGTACTCAGAGCTGGGTCATCTTGGTGGGACTGGTCATGCAGTAGCCACTTCATGCCTGTCACAGCAAAACGCCGCGCTGTCTCCTCTTCTCCAAGGGAGGGCTCAAGCACACAAGGACATGCGCCGGCGACAAGTGTTGCGAACAATGCGCAAACGAGATCCACTGACCTCGGCATCGCAATTGCCACACGGTCCCCATCACGCACACCCGCAGTGCGCAGACCTCCTGCTAGGCTTCCAACACGCGTGGCCAGCGCATCGTAGGTCAGGACATCGCCTTGTGTTACGACTGCAGGCCTTCCCGTCCACTCAGCAGACTGCCATCGGCGCTGGAAGGTCGAAACAAGGGACACAAACTCTGTCGTCATGTGAAGCTCCTGTTTCGAGTGGCTTAACGCAGGCTCACGCGAGCATCGCGTTCGAACTGCCCGGTGGGGTCAAGTGATGCCAATGCCTGAAGCTCGCGCTCGGTAGGTAACTCCGTTGGGTGCGCTGTGCTGGCATCAAACTCAAACCCAGTCCGCTGCCTCACCTCCTCCAGAGAAGATTCCGGATGCCATGAATCCAGAGCGAGACGTCCATCACGTTTGATAAAGGTTGCGATGGGCGTGACCACGCCATGGAAGCCTCCCCAGGAGGTGCGAAAGTCGAGCTTGTTCACTAGGGTACGTTTTGAGTGCTCGGTTCTCCAGGTGCACGAACGCAATGCAGTAGGAAGCATGACCGCCCCGCCACCACCACCGGGAAGACGTACTTTGGGGTTGTGCCAATCACCAATTGCAGAGTTATTGGCGCAACCTTGTCCGTCAATTTGTGCAGCACCGAGGAACGTCAAATCCATTCGGCCGCGGCAACACAGGTCGTAGAAATCTTCGTTTGCGAAGATGGATGCACTGTGCTGGGCTAATACAGGGTCCGAGCTCGACAGAGGAATACTTGACGGCTCAGGGTCTACACCACCCGCTACGTTGATATAGACAAAGTCCTCATCAAGCGTTTTCTTGGCTAGCAGGCACGCCAACATCGGCAGGGTTGAATTGACACCACTGAAGGTTATTTCACCAGGCCGGATAAAGCGTGCCAGGTTGATAGCGATGTACGAAAAACCGGTCCAGGGGGCGCTCATTGGGTCTTCTCCTCGGTTTGTGCTTCAGGCGCGGCAGCCAGATGTTTCGCCAAGGACTCGTCGCCTTCGACCAAATAGCTTTCTACTGCTGGGTAATCAATTGGGTAGTAAGGCCAGCAGGACCCGGGCCACGCGCCCTTGGGCACCACAGAGAACGCTTCGACCATGAAGTAAGGCACCACCGTAGATTCAGGGTTGTCTTGAAATACCTGTGTATCAACGACTTTTTCTGCAACGACCAGAACACTGCGCGAAGCACGGCTCATGATGCGGTCCCAGTGAGATGTTCCTGCGATGCGCACATTCCCTTGCTGGTCAACCTCCGAGGCATGCAGCACCGCATAGTCCGGCTGAATGGCGGGAATAACGTACACCGGCTCAGCATTTCCGTAGGGGTCAGGCAGGCTCACCCAACCGTTCAATGCGGGGAGGTCACTTCCATGCAGGCCAGCGCACGGCTGGAAAGGGATGCCGTATGCCGCAGCTCGAAGTCCTGCAGTCAAGCTTGCACAGGCATGCTCTTCAAGCTCAACGGCTTTGCTCTCAATGGCTTTGCGATACCAGGGCGCTAGCCCAAAGTTCCCCTCCATTGCGACGATGCCCGCGCGAACCTTGCGCACGACACCCGCTCGACAAAGGATATCGATGTCATACCCTGGCGACTGCTTAACGATTTCAAGGTCACGCTTTCCCTGCCGTATCAGTTCACGGATGAACGCAAACGGGCCGCGGTGGAGGAAACTACCGCCGATGGCGAGCGATGCACCGTTCGGCACTCTAGCGACAAGCTCCTGCAAGGGAACACTTTTATTCTTACCAGCGAATCCAGATGGCATAAGACTTCCTTGTGTGTGACTGCTCAATTACTTGTCAAGGTATTTGTACAACCTGTCCTTAAGACCAGGCCGTGCAGCAGAGCGCACGAGATTTGCCAAGTCAGAATCAGCTTGCACTGTGTCAAGCACGCGATAAAGCTGAGCTCGAGTGGCATCATCAAGTTCAACTGCAAGCGCCTGGCTCTCTTCGGTCGCATTCGCCCATTCATCCTGCGTGAGCACCTGCTGGACAAAGCCCATCTGCACTGCAGCTTCCACATTGAAAGGACGCGTTGCACCGAGAAGCTCTAAGGCCTTCTGTGTTCCTACCAAGTCCGCAAAGCGCCGTGTGCCGAGCACTAGGCCAAACTTCAACCCTGGCATGCGAAACATACTGTCGACGGTGGCAACACGCCGACGACATACAGCGAATAGGTCTACGCCCGCTCCGAAAACCTTACCGTGAGCAAGCGCGACCGTGTATGCGCAAGACGTTGCTACGGCCTGCAGGAGCTGCTCAATGCGGATGAACCGAAGGACCAAATCACCTTCGCTTTGCGCATTCAGGTCCGATAGGTCAAAACCAGCACAGAAGCTTTTGCCTGCACCGCGAAAGACCAGAAGCCGAGCGCCCTCTGTATTTGCCTTCTGCACACCCTCCAGCAATGCATCTACTAGCTCTGCATTGAGCGCATTCAGCTTCTCAGGTCGATTGAGAGTGAAAGTCCAGCACTTTCCGCTGACCTGAATATCCAGGACGTCAGTCATGCAACCTCCTTGGTGGAGACACGGAGCGGGCCAAGCACCTGCTGGTTGTGCTCGCCGAGAGATGGTGGCCGCAAGCGCACGGGAAGCGTTTGAGCATCAAACCGAACTGGTGATACGAAAGTTCGGGTCTTGACGCCGTTCGGTAATTCAAGCGGCTGAACCCATTGCATATGCTCAACTTGTGGGTCTGCCAGCACTTCCGAGTAGCGGTTGATGGGTGCGCACGGCACCCCTGCAGTTCGGAATCGCTCTAACCAAGTGGCCGTGTCGGCATGAATGAACTCAGCTTCAAGGATGACAAGCAGCTCGTCCTGGTACTGGGCACGCAGGGTCGGAGTAAGGAATCTTGTGTCCTCCAACAGTTCCATCCGACCAACAACCTCACAGACAGAACGCCACAATGCGTTGTTGCCAGCGGCCATGCCAAAGTAGCCGTCCGCCGAACGGAAAACTCGATAAGGAGCATTGCGCGGATGCGCAGAGCCCATCGCACGTGGGTCACGTCCACTACCAAAGTACTCTGAGGTCTGAAGGGCCGCGATACCCAAAGTGGCCCCCAACATCGGCACATCCAAGTGGACTCCTTGACCACTCATTTGTGCAGCCCGCAATGCAGCAGTAATGGAGAAGGCTGCATACAAGCCTGCTGAGAAATCGGCCAACGGGACGCCGCACTTAACGGGAGCACCACCCTCTTCTCCTGTAATGCTCATGATGCCGCTCATGGCCTGAACAGTGAGGTCGAATCCGCCTTCCTTTGCCCTCGGACCAGATTGCCCGTACGCCGAAATCGAGCAATACACCAACTGCTGGTTTTCCACTTTAAGGTCTTTGTAGCCCAGTCCTAAGCGGTCCATTACACCAGGACGGTTGTTCTCAATGAGCACGTCAGCACTGCGAACCAACTCACGCAGCAGTTCCACGTCAGCCGCGTCCTTGAGGTTAAGGGTCACCGACTTCTTGTTGCGATTGAGCGATGCGAAGTTCTCGCTGTATCCGTCCTTGATTGGCGGCCAACTGCGCAGGGTGTCCCCTCCCTCCGGGTTCTCCACCTTGACCAGGTCAGCACCCATGTCGGCCAGCAGCATCCCGCAAAACGGCCCCGCCGCAACGTTGCAAATCTCAATCACTTTGATGCCGTCCAGCGGCAATTGTTGGCTCATGTTGTCTCCAGAAAGAAGGGCAATTCGCTAACGAAGCGGCGGGTTGGGTGCATCCCCTAATCCTTGCCGCGTTGACAAATCCTACCAGCAACACTCATGATGTCAACAAATTATGAGACATTCATCCCAATTTTTAGGATCAAAAAGAATTGAGCAGAGTTCCCCGGTACGTGTACATCAACCAGCCCCAGGGGCAGAAGGAGACAAAAGATGATTCAACGACGCCAACTTTTGGTAGGTATGGCCGGAGTCGCATGTGCTGGGCCACTCCTGGCTCAGCAGTGGCCCGCGAAGCCTGTTCGGGTCATAACGCCATACCCTCCTGGCGGAGCAACCGATATCACGGCACGAATCTATGCGCAGCATCTGACGCAGTTGATGGGGCAGCCTTTTGTCATCGAAAACCGGGCGGGTGCGGGAGGTGAAATAGGTGCAACAGCTGTCGCAAACAGTCCTGGAGATGGCTACTCCTTGCTGTTTGGAGCCATTGGCAGTCTTGCCATCCACGCTGTCATCCCCACTCAAAAGCCACCCTATGAACTCATGACGGCACTGACCGGGGTCTCTATGGGCAGCTCTGTACCGCTGGCAATAGCGGTACGGGGCGATTTAGGTGCGAACTCCATCAATGAGCTCATTAAGCTCAGCAAGACTGGTGGCAAAGGCCTAACCTTTGGCTCCGCCGGCAATGGCTCGACACAACACATGACTGGCGAGTACTTCCAACAGACCGCCAGCACAAAGATGACTCATGTCCCGTACAAAGGCAGCGGCCCTGCTGTTGCGGACCTGCTGGGCGGGCAGATTGACCTGGTATTTGAGACGCTCCCAGCGCTCGCCTCCCAGGTCTCGGGCGGCAAGCTACGCATCCTCGCGGTGACCAGCGACAAGCGCAGCGACATGCTTCCCAATGTTCCGACTCTTAAGGAGGCTGGCTTTCCAGACTTCGAAGTCACGACCTACTACGGACTACTTGCCCCTAAATCGACACCACCTGCCATCGTGGCTCAGCTCTCGAAGACGATGCAGGACATTTCCAAGATGCCGGAAGTGCGTCAAGCACTGCAGAAGCAAGGTGCCGATGCCTTTGCAAGCACGCCCGAAACAACAACCAAGCTCATCCAATCCGAGGTTTCGAAATGGGGCCAGGTTCAGAAGCTTGCTCAAGTGCAATAAAGGAGCATCGCAATCATGGAAAGAGTACGTGTAGCCGTCGTGGGAGGCGGTTCAGTCGCAACGTCGTTCATATTTCACCTTGTGCGGGCAAGACAAAGCGCCCAAAGTGCGGTCCATGAGCTTGACGTTCTGGTATTCGAGTCGAATGAAACCATTGGCCGCGGGGCCGCCTATGCCAATGACGCAGACACAAACCTGCTGAACGTTACAGCAGGCAGCATGTCCATCGCCGAGGACGACCGCCTTCATTTCTTTCGCTGGCTCCAGCGCCACAGCATCACGCATTTCAATGGCACTGAAATTGCGCACGACTCCTTTCTGCCGCGGCCTCTTTTTGGCCAGTATCTTGAGGATGTCTACCAGGAGACTTGCGCCATAGGAACAACACTAGGAGTACATATCCGCCACATTCGAGAGACTGTTCTTGATGTTGAGGCAGGCAAGCCGAATGGATACAAAATCACCACAGACAAGCAAAGACATCTTGCGGAGCACGTGGTCTTGTCTATCGGGAACCTGGCCTCCAACACATTCGAGACTCTACGAGGTGAAGCAGGCTACTTCGACAGTCCGTATCCGGTCCGAACGCTAGTCAAGGGAATTGCAGCTGATGCAACGGTGTGTGTGCTCGGCACAAGTCTGAGCGCCATCGACGCGGTTGTGGCGCTCGTCGATGCTGGTCACACCGGACAGGTGTACTGCGTTTCTCGCAATGGCAGGCTTCCCTCAGTGCGAGGATTGAAGAATCGGTCCGTCACTCTAAGCCCACGTCTGCTGGCAGCTCTATCAGCTGGAAATCTAAACGACCGTCAGTTGACCTTGTCAGAGGCCATTCGTCTGTTGGCTGATGAAATGACGCATCACGGCATAGATTTCAGTGAGGTGGTGAAACTTCAGGCTCCGCCACCGAACGCATCCTCCTACCTGGACGAGGAAATCTCGCTGTCATCGACAAGGCCGCGCCAATGGCAGTCCCTGGGCAATGCTCTCAACGCCGTAGTCGACGCTATCTGGCAGCAGCTTGATGACCTCGAACGAGAGCGCTTTGATGCCACGCTTCGAAGCATCTGGATGGCGCGCCGAGTAACCTTCCCCATTGAGAACGCCAAAAAACTGCAGGCCTTACTTCGCACGGAACAGCTCCAGGTTCAGCAGGGATTCCAATCGGTTAAGCCGAATTCGGAGAGTGGCCGTCAGTACTCCATCAAACTCCAAGATGGAAGCGAAATAGAAGCTGACGTGATTGTTAACGCCACGAGTTTCTCCGCCGATACAACGCGCTCGAATTCGCCATTACTGCGAGGCCTATTGTCTCGTGGTGACGCGGTGCCTCACCGCTTCGGCGGACTTGCGGTTGACTTTGCCTCGGGAAATCTAATACGGTCCGACGGTAGTGTCGATGCTGGCATCAGCGTGCTTGGAACGATGTCGGCCGGCACGTACTTCTGGACTAACGCCATGGACGTCAACGCACGGCTCGCTCGAGGAGTTGCAGAACGGCTTGTCCGAACGTTGTCCAAATCGTGGCGCCAAGCGGAGTGTGCTGCTTAAGACAAGCAACTGCATCGACTGCCTTTGGCGATACAGTGGAAGCTGATGCGCCTGCCCCACATATGCATCAGCTTCTTGTACATGCGATTAAGACTAGTCAATCCCAATAGTGATACGATAATCCCAACATTTGGGACAATTTCATATGGACAAAACGCTACTTAAGGGCCTCGCAGTACTTGAAGCAATTGCAGAGATGCAGGGTGAGGGGCGCGTCATCGACGACGTCGCCGCTCGAGTCGGCCTGACAAGAAGCAACACTCACAGAACACTCCAGACTCTTATACATGCTGGGTACGTGGAGCGCGACCCTATCGGCGGAGGGTTTCGCAGCACGACCAAGATGTATGCACTCGGCGTTCGACAGTTGGGGCAACTCGACTTGCGCAAAATCGCACCCTCGTTCATGGCTGTGCTCGCAAAAGAAAGCGCAGAAACAGTGCACCTTTCCGTACTGGAAGGACAGGACGTCATCTACGTAGACAAGATTGACAGTGTGCAACCCATCCGAGCATATTCGATGGTGGGCGGGCGCGCACCAGCTTACGCCGTCGCTACTGGAAAAGCGCTGCTAGCGGCTCAGCCAACGGAGTATCTGGATAAGTTTCCCGAGCAATTGATCAAGTACACGCCGAACACTATTACGAGCAAGGAAGTCTTGAAGGCTGAGTGCACAAAAGCTCTCAGGGTCGGCTATGCAGTGAACCGCGGCGAGTGGCGTGAGGGCGTCGGAGGCTTGGCAGCAACCGTGTATGACGGGTTCGAGCGGCCAGTTGCAGCGATTGGCATTTCAGGCCCGCTTGACCGTTTGAGTGTTGCTCGCATGAAGGAGATGGCCCCCCGTGTCATCGAAATCGCAGCTGAGCTCTCAAAAGCTCTTGGCTATACGCGTGGCTACTTCGGTGAATCGGTCTGACGTCAATCACAAGGTACCAAGACTGTTCAACAGGGCTAGTGACACACCTGAGTGCGAGAACCACGGCTCACGAATTAACGGCGAATCCTGCGATATATGCGTGACCTCATCGACTCTCGCCGTCACTGCGGAGTTGTGATACGGCTAGCACCTCGGTTATCTGCTGAAGCATCCAGCGATACGCTGCACCACTTGCGTGTCGCTCATGGAAAAACACCCTAACTATATGGATGGGTTCGAAAGGGGCTTGCAATATAGCCACAGGCACGTTCGCGGCAGCGCATACAGCAATGCAGCGAGGCAAAGTCGCCAGTAAATCAGATACCGCAACGATGGATGGAGTCGCGAGCATGCTCGGCAACTCCATTGCAACATCGCAAGAGAACTTTAGTCTAAGCAGTGTGGCATTAATAACGTCCATCTCTGTATCCCACGGCAACACCGCCACATGGCGCTCTCCCGTGTAACGAGCGAGCGTGAGTTTGCCCGTTATCCGCAGTTGTCCCTCCCGCGCTAGCACTACATAGTCGTCATCAGCGAACGTGACCGAGTTCAAGCCGGGGTGGCCGTCCAGATGCGCACCGGCAATACCCAACCCAAAATGCACTGGCTTGGACAGCAGGGCCTTCATCGAGTCCCGGCGGCGCGCGTACTCCACCTTAATACGTATGCGCGGCGCCGCCGTTTGGATGGATGCAACCAACTTAGGCCTCAAGGCGAATGTGGTGAAGTCCGTCGCAGCAAAAACAAAGGTCTGTCGGCTATTCAGCGGATTAAACGCATGCCCCTCGCCAAGACTATTGGACAGCAGTCGAAGACCATCTTGCACATCTTCTGCCAACTTTTGCGCCTTGGCCGTCGGCCGCATGCCAGCTCCATCTCGCACGAACAACTCATCATCCAGAACCGTACGTAGCCTTTCAAACGACAGACATCGACCCTGCGCTCTTCACTGCTGTGCGGTTGAGTGCCGGCGCGATAGTGCTGCTTGCAATGAAGCGATTGCACTTTATGCCTTCTGAAGGTGCGCGCGAAGCGTGGACATCCGCGGCAATCCTATTTGGACGCCATTGCAATGTTCTATGCCTATCGAGGTATAGGGACTGGAACAGGTGCTCTCGTTTTATTCGCGGCGGCGCAGGTACCCATGGCATTACATCGCTACCGCAGAGGGGAGCGGACCAGTGTATTTGGCGTCTTGCTCGCATTCGCGGGCCTGATTGCGTTCCTACGACCTGGGAAGTTATCAGCAACATTGGGGCCTGCCGCACTCATAGCGTTGCCCGGCCTCGCTTGGGGACTGTATTCGCTGCGTGGCCGTGCGACCGGCAGAGCTGTCCGCTGGACAGCGGACAGTTTTATTTATGCAGTTCCGTTGACTCTTGCATGGCTGTTGCCGACCGCGTCGTCCATCAGACAACCTAGGCCTGTTCTACGGAGCCTTGTCAGGGGCCATCACATCCGCTTAGTACTATGTCCTGTGGTCCTGGGTTCGCAACCAGCTCACCGCAACAGGGGCTGGAGCCATCCAACTATCGGTACCGGTGCTTAGCGTAGTGCCTTGAGCACTGGTGCGCGATAAACGAGTGACTGCCTACAGCCGGCTAGCCGAGCGTCACTTTGACAGGCGTTGCCCTTATTTCTTTGCGCACCACTCGTCAGGCGCCGAGATAGCTGCAAATCTTCACACAGCTTACAAACATAAGGAGAAAACATGTCTGCAGAAACACACCTATGCCCAAAACTTTGTAAGTGACGTTCTGAACTCAGACAAGCCAGGGCGATTCAAAAATTGAATCTCTAATTGATGGCTCCAACAAGTTGTACCCTCGCGGAGGATTGAGTAGCAATTTACTTAAGGCGCATGACAGGAGTGACTTGTTTCGGGTCGGTTACTAGCTCAATGAGCGCAAAGCCTTTAGCGGAGCGAGCGCGCGCGAACGCTGCCGGGAATTCTTCCGCCGTGCGCACTTGCTCCGCATGGGCTGCACCCAAGGAGTTCGCCAATGCGACGTAGTTCGGACCAGCAAGCTGAGTGCCACTAATACGTCCCGGGTAGCGGTTCTCCTGGTGCATACGGATGGTTCCGTACATGCCGTTGTTGACCACAATGGTGATGAGGCGCACGTTGTGTGCGGCAGCAGTCGCCAGCTCCTGCGGATACATCAGGAAGCAGCCGTCGCCCGCTACACAGAGGACTTCACGGTCACGGTAACGAAGCGCTGCAGCAACTGCCGCAGGAACACCATAGCCCATTGCTCCACAGGTCGTTGCGAGTTGGGTTCGGGCACTACGGTACTTGTAAAACCGATGCAGCCACACAGCGTAGTTCCCTGCCCCATTCGTTACGAGGGTATCGTCAGGAAGCACTTCCGCTGCGTGCTGCATTACTACTCCCAGGTCAACACCTATTGCCTCGGACACCCTCGTTGGAGGCAGGCTGAAGGCTTCATGAGCGGCACGCGCACGCTTAGTCCAGCCTGCCCATGCAATCTCAGCAGGTGCAGCAACGTTAGCCAGGGCAGAAATTGTTGCCAAGATATCGGCATTTACTCCCACCGAGGGGCGATAAACACGGCCTATCTCTGTGGCGTCGACGTGCACGTGAACAAGATCCTGCTGTGGGACGGGAACTTCGAGAAGCGTATAGCCACCTGTAGCCACGTCTCCCAAGCGAGTTCCCAGAGCAAGTATTACGTCTGCGTTGACAACTGCATCTTTGAGCGCAGGATTCATCCCAAGGCTCATGTGGCCAACATACTGCGGATTACGGTTGTCCAACACATCCTGGCGACGGAATGAACATGCAACAGGGAGACTCCATGCCTTCGCAAATATCGCCAGTTGCGCCGAAGCCTCTTGGCACCAGCCGCTGCCGCCAACAACGACAAGGGGACGCTGTGCATTTGCCAGCTTCTCGCGAATCTTTGCGATGGCGCTACCGGAAGGAACTTTCGGCTCAATGGCAGAGGTCCGAAATGCAAGCTTATCGGTAACATCAACGAGCATGTCCTCAGGAAGCGAAACGACCACTGGACCAGGTCGTCCCGATACTGCGGTGTGAAATGCCCTGGCTACTATTTCAGCCATACGCGATGCATCGGTTACTTCAACAACCCACTTCGCCAGTTTGCCGAACATCGCATAGAAGTCGACCTCTTGGAAGGCGTCTCTGCCCACCTGCTCTCGTGCAATCTGACCGACAAACAAAATCATGGGCGTCGAGTCTTGCTGCGCGATATGCACGCCAATACTGGCGTGGGTCGCACCAGGACCGCGTGTAACCATGCATATGCCTGGGCGGCCCGTCATCTTGCCGTCGGCCTCCGCCATATTGGCGGCGCCCCCCTCGTGCTTGGCCACAATGAGTTCAATGTCATCAGAAGCATCATGGAGGGCATCAAGCACTTCAAGATAGCTCTCGCCAGGGACACAGAAGACTCGGTCAACGCCATGCTGGCGCAGAGAGTCGACAAGCACACGGCCTGCAGTCTGTTTTGTAGGGGGTGTTGCTGGAGATGTGGACATAAGTTGCGAATCTGAGGATGCGAATCGGGCTCTCGGAGCATTTGCAGTTTATGAATAGCCATGCTTAAGGTACCCAAAATCTCACATGGCAGCTACGTAACTATTTCATTGCTCGTCTGTAGGGGCACTTCCAGTATTGGTCAAAGAGCAACGTCGGCCCCGTACATAGAAATCGACTGAACCTACGGCTCTCATTTCGTTAAGTCGACCATAGCGCTGACTCTTTCGCAACAAGCTGCGACGACGACAATTTCATCGCGCCAATCGGGCCTCTACCGTTTCTCTGGGAGCGCTTGGGGCTCTGCAACACAACGACTGTTTGAGATAGTCGCCTACTGGCAAACCTGGGGCCGAACAACACACCCATGCAACCAATTTACCCAGGAGTGCTTTCCTCAACACAATTGATAACGCATTATCATTATCAATTAAACTTTGAGCTCCACGATGGCTAATCTGCTTCCAGTGACCGTTCTCTCAGGCTTCCTGGGGGCGGGCAAAACAACCCTTCTGAACCACATACTCAACAACCGCGAAGGCCGCCGTGTTGCAGTCATAGTCAATGACATGTCCGAGGTGAACATCGATGCTGCTCTGGTGCGTGATGGCGGCAGCAAGCTCTCCCGGACCGAGGAGAAGCTGGTTGAAATGAGCAACGGCTGCATCTGCTGCACCTTGCGCGAAGACCTCTTGGTGGAGGTCCGCAGGCTCGCCAAAGAACGGCGCTTCGACCATCTCGTCATCGAATCCACCGGCATTTCGGAGCCACTGCCTGTGGCCGAAACGTTCACCTTCACCGACGAAGCAGGAGCAAGTCTTTCCGATATTGCGGCTCTGGACACCATGGTCACGGTTGTCGATGGCTTCAATTTCCTCAAGGACTATGAATCCAGGGATAGCCTCAAGAGCCGTGGCGAATCGCTTGGACAAGAGGACCAACGATGTGTTGTCGACTTGCTCATCGAGCAAATTGAGTTTTGCGATGTGCTCGTTCTGAACAAGACCGACCTCATCTCCGACGCCGAGCAATTGCGTCTGCGGGCCATTCTGGCGAGCTTGAACCCTCGCGCCAAAATCGTTGACGCGACCTTCGGCAAGGTCCCTCTCTCGTCCGTGCTTTCAACCAGGCTCTTCAACTTTGAAGAGGCGGCAAAGGCCCCTGGCTGGCTCAAGGAGCTTCGTGGTGAACACAAGCCTGAGACCGATGAATATGGGATTGGCAGCTTTGTCTATCGCTCACGCCGCCCCTTCCACCCCGAGCGCTTTCACAGGCTGGTAGAGACCGAATGGCCCGGAGTCATTCGTTCCAAAGGCTTCTTCTGGCTGGCCAGTCGCCCCGCCAAGGTCGGCGACTGGTCTCAGGCAGGTGCCGGGTGCCGGAACGGCCTCGCTGGTCGATGGTGGGCCACCGTGCCTCAAGAGCACTGGCCAAAGGATTCAGAGGCCATTGCTGCCATCAAGAAGAACTGGGACGAAGAGGTTGGAGACGCACGCCAAGAGTTGGTCGTCATCGGAATTGATATGGACGAAGCAACACTCCGACGCATGTTCGACGCATGCCTATTAACAGACCGGGAAATGGCTCTAGGCCCTCGGGCGTGGAGAACTTTCAAGGACCCTTTCCCGACCTGGGCATAAGCAAAGGAGCAAAACAACATGACGAAATATTGCATGCATACCGGTGCCTACCAGGCAATCATTGGCGAGCCTTTCATCGTGACCTTTTGCACAGGCATGAAGCTGCACTTCAAGGAGCCAATCGCATTCGGTGAGTTATCGACAATGGTGATGCCAAGCGCCTCCGAGGCAGCTACGGGCACTTTCAACGGCCTGCACTTGGGCCCAGACGAGCTCATTGTTCACGGGGGTCATGTCCAGTTCGACATCACCCCAGAGACCTGCACTTCAACTCAAGACGGTGTGGCTTAGCGCTAGCCCAGGAAAGCAAGGCGATGGATACGGGAGCGCTATGCCTGAGGTCGGTTGCCTAAAAAGTCGACTCACCACAGGCCGGTCAGGCCTGTCCGCAACCGCTTAATGCAGCAGCACCGGCTCGGCCTCAACTGCTTACCGCCACAGGCTCTCCGCTGTCCCAGCCGCCGCCCAGCGCACGGATCAGCGCCACCGTGGCCGTGTACTGCGCGGTACGCACCTGCAAGGCCTGACGCCGGTTGCGCAGCTCGTTGCGGCGCGCATCGAGCAGCTCCAGCTGGCTCACCAGACCGTTGCGATAGCGCACGTCCGAGAGGTGCGTGGCACGCTCCGAGGATTGCACGGCCTGCCCCAGCACATGGGCCTGGCCCGAGAGCAGGCGCAAGGCACTGAGCTGATCCTCGACCTCCCTAAAGGCCGCGAGCACCTGACCGCGCTGGGCTGCCACGGCGGCCTCCAGGCGCGCACGGGCGCCCTCTTCCTGCGCGGCGCGCTGGCCGCCGTCGAAGATGGGCAGGGACAGCAAGGCGCCTATGCCCCAGGAGCGCGCCGACCACTTGAACAGATCGCCCAGCTCCGGCGAGGCATAGCCGCCATTGCCCGTGAGCGTGATGGCTGGAAACCATGCGGCCTGGGCCACGCCCACGCGCGCCTGGGCCGCCAGCACCGATGCCTGGGCCGCCGACACATCGGGGCGGCGTGCCAGCACCGTGGCGGGCACGCCTGCCGGAATCACGGGCAGCGTTGCCAGCACAGGCTGCGCAGCCAGCGTGAAGCCAGTGGCGATATCGCCGACCAGCACGGCCAGCGCATGCGTGAGGGCTGCCTGCTGGCGCTCCAGCGCCAGCGTCTCGGCCTCGGTGGCCGAAACCTCGGTTTGCATGCGCGCCACGTCCAGCTCAGCGGCATCGCCGGCCCGGAAGCGCTTCTCGATCAGCGTCAGAGTCTCACGATAGGCCACCAGACTCTGCTCGACCAGTTGGCGCTCGGTCTGCAGCGAACGCAGTTGCAGATAGGTCTGGGCCACATCGGCCTGCACCATCAGGCGCGTGCTCTGCAGCAGGGCCTCACGTGCATTGGCATCCTCGCGCGCAGCATCGCTGGCCCGCGACAGGCGGCCGAACAGATCCGCTTCATAGGAGAAGTTCAGGCCGGCCGTGACCAGGGTGGCGGGCTGCATGCCGTTCGCCGTGTTCGCACCTGCCTGGCGCACAGCGCCGCCCGAGGCCCCGATCTGCGGCTGCCGCTGGGCATCGGCCGAGCGCAGCAGCGCGCGGGCTTCGGCCAAACGTGCCGCAGCGGTCTGCACATCGGTATTGGCTTCACCCGCACGCTCCACGAGAGCGCTGAGTTCGGCGTCGGCAAATACCAGCCACCAGGCCCCGCGCGACTGGGCCTCGGCCGGGGCGGCCTGCGTCCAGCCCGCAGCTGCGGCCTGGGCGCTGAAGCTTGCAGGCACGGCAACGCCGGCATGCTCGGCCACCGTGGGCGGTGCACTGGCGCAACCCGCCAGCACCAGGGCTGCCGTCAGTGCGCTCAGAGACGGCATCAGGGATCGAATGCCTTGCATCGTTTTCATATCGGAATCCATGGTTGATTGGGGCTTATTCGTCATGGCCGCGTGGCGCAGCAGGCATGGGCAGGGCCGAGGCGCCGTGACCCGGCTCGCTGATCGGCGCCACATGACTGCCATGCTGCTGCAGCGGACGGTTGCCGGCCAGACGGCGCAGCACCACATAGAACACCGGCGTGAGGAACAGGCCGAAGGCCGTCACACCGATCATGCCGGCGAACACCGCCACGCCCATGGCGCTGCGCATCTCGGCTCCCGCTCCTGTGGACAGCACCAGGGGCAGCACGCCCATGACAAAGGCCAGCGAGGTCATGAGGATGGGACGCAGACGCAGGCGGCTGGCCTCGATGGCGGCTTGCACGGGCGTGCGGCCGGCAAATTCCAGCTCGCGGGCAAACTCCACGATCAGGATGGCGTTCTTGGCCGACAACCCCACAAGCACAATGAGCCCGATCTGCGTGAACACATTGTTGTCGCCACCGCTCAGCCACACGCCCGTCATGGCAGCCAGCAGGCCCATGGGCACGATGAGGATGATGGCAATCGGCAGGGTCAGGCTTTCGTACTGCGCCGCCAGCACCAGAAAGACCAGCAGGATGGCGATGGGGAACACCAGCACGGCGGAATTGCCGGCCAGGATTTCCTGGTAGGTCAGTTCGGTCCACTCGAAGCCTATGCCGGGCGGCAGGGTTTCGGCGGCAATGCGCTCCACGGCGGCCTGGGCCTGGCCCGAGGAGAAGCCGGGCGCAGGACCGCCATTCACGTCGGCGGCCAGAAAGCCGTTGTAGCGCATGGCGCGTTCGGGCCCGAAGCTGGGTTCGAGCTTCATCAGCGCCGACAGCGGCACCATCTCGCCTGTGGTGGAACGCACCTTGAGCAGGCCCACGTCTTCGGCGCGCGCCCGGTAGGCTGCGTCAGCCTGCACGCGCACGCTGTAGGTGCGGCCGAACTGATTGAAGTCGTTCGCATACAGGCTGCCCAGGTAGATCTGCAGCGTCTCGAAGATATCCGTCACCGGCACGCCGAGCTGGCGCGCCTTGGTGCGGTCGATGGCGGCATAGAGCTGGGGCACGTTGACCTGCCAGCTGGTGAACAGGCCGGCCAGCTCTGGCGTCTGATAGGCCTTGGCCATGAAGGCCTTCACAGCCGCGTCCATGGCGTCGTAGCCCAGCGAGGCACGGTCCTCGATCTGCAGCTTGAAGCCGCCGGTCGTGCCCAGGCCGGCCACGGGCGGTGGCGGGAACATGGCGATAAAGGCTTCCTGGATGCTGCCAAAGGCCTGGTTGAGCTGGCCCGCCACGGCGCCGCCGCTCTGGTCGGCATGCGTGCGCTCGACAAAAGGCTTGAGCGTGACAAAGACGATGCCCGAGTTGGAGCTGTTGGTGAAGCCATTGATGGACAGGCCAGGGAAGGCGATAGCGTCTTCCACATTAGGATTTTTCTTGACGATCTCGCCCATGCGGCGGATCACGTCTTCGGTACGGTCCAGTGTGGCGCCATCGGGCAGCTGGGCAAAGCCGACCAGATACTGCTTGTCCTGGGCCGGCACAAAACCGCCGGGCACCAGCTTGAACAGCCCCCAGGTCGCGCCCACCAGCACGGCGTAGATCACCAGCATCAGCGCCTTGCGGCCGATGACGCGCTGCACGCCGCCGCTATAGGCCTCAGAGCCGCGGCGGAACAAGGCGTTGAAACGGCGGAAAAAGCCGCCCAGCACGCGTTCCATCCCGCGCGTCAGCGCGTCCTTGGGAGCATCGTGGCCGCGCAGCAGCAGCGCGGAAAGCGCAGGCGACAGAGTCAGCGAGTTGATGGCCGAGATCACCGTCGATATGGCGATGGTCACCGCGAACTGGCGATAGAACTGGCCCGTGAGGCCGCTGATGAAGGCCAGTGGCACGAACACGGCCACCAGCACCAGGGCAATGGCGATGATGGGCCCGCTGACCTCCTGCATGGCGCGGTAGGTGGCCCGGCGCGGCGACAGACCGGCCTCGATGTTGCGCTCCACGTTCTCCACCACCACGATGGCGTCGTCCACCACGATGCCGATGGCCAGCACCAGGCCGAACAGGCTCAGCGCATTGATGGAAAAGCCCAGCAGGTGCAGCACGGCGAAGGTACCCACCACCGACACCGGCACGGCCAGCAGCGGAATGATGGAGGCGCGCCAGGTCTGCAGGAACAGGATCACCACGACCACGACCAGGGCCACGGCTTCCAGCAGGGTCTGAATCACGGACTTGATGGATGCCCGCACGAATTGCGTGGGGTCGTAGGCGATGCGGAACTCCACACCTTCAGGCATGTGCTTTTGCAGTTCGGCCATGGTCGAGCGCACATTGGCCGAGATCTCCAGGGCGTTGGAGCCCGGGGCCTGGAACACGCCCATGCCCACGGCGGGGTCGTTGTTGAGCAGGGAGCGCAGCGAATAATCGGCCGCGCCCAGCTCCAGCCTGGCCACGTCACGCAGGCGCGTCACGGCGCCGTCTGAGCCGGTCTTGACGATGATGTCGCCGAACTCTTCCTCGGTCTGCAAGCGGCCTTGCGCGTTGATGGACAGCTGCATGTCCACGCCGGGCAGACCGGGCGAGGCGCCGACCACACCGGCCGCGGCCTGCACGTTCTGGCCGCGGATGGCTGCCACCACATCGGCGGCAGAGAGACCGCGCTGCGCCACCTTCTGCGGATCCAGCCAGGCACGCATGGAATAGTCGCCGCCGCCGAAGATCTGCACCTGGCCCACGCCCTGGATGCGCGCAAGGCGGTCCTTGACATTGAGCACGGCATAGTTGCGCAGATAGTCGATGTCATAGCGGCCGTTGGGCGAGACCATGTGCACGACCATGGTCAGGTCGGGCGCGCTCTTGACCGTGGTGATGCCCAGGCGGCGCACTTCCTCGGGCAGGCGCGGCTCGGCCTGGGAGACGCGGTTCTGCACCAGCTGCTGGGCCTTGTCGGGGTCGGTGCCCAGGGCGAAGGTCACGGTCAGCGTCATCACGCCGTCGGTCGTGGCCTGGCTACCCATGTAGAGCATGCCTTCCACGCCGTTGATGGATTCCTCCAGCGGCGTGGCCACGGTTTCGGCAATCACCTTGGGATTGGCGCCCGGGTACTGGGCGCGCACCACCACCGAGGGGGGAGCGACCTCGGGGTATTCCGAGATCGGCAGCGTTCGCATGGCGATCAGGCCTGCGAGAAAAATAAGCACCGACAGCACACCCGCAAAGATCGGGCGGTCGATGAAAAATCGGGAAAGGTTCATGGTGTCGGAGGATTAAGGGTTCTCAGACCGTGGGTTGCTTGGCGGCGCCGCGGCCATCGGCCAGCTCGGCCTTGGCATCCATGGGCACGTCCTGGGGCGCGACCACCACGCCAGGGCGCACACGCTGCAGTCCGTTGACGACGATGCGCTCGCCGGCCTTGAGGCCCGAAGTGACCACGCGCAGGCCGTCCACCGGTGCGCCCAGTTGCACCTCCCGGTACTCGGCCTTGTTGTCCGCGCCAATCACCAGCACGAATTTCTTGCTCTGGTCCGTGCCCACGGCGCGCTCGTTGATAAGCACGGCCTGGGTGGTCTGGGGCTGGCCCATGCGGATGCGCGCGAACTGGCCGGCCATGAGCGTGCCGTCCACATTGCCGAACACGGCCCGCACGCGCACCGTGCCGCTCTTGGCATCGACCTGGTTGTCTATGAGCTGTAGATGACCGACATAAGGCGTGCCGCCGCTGGTACCCACCCCCATCTGAACGGGAATGGTTTCAATCAGCGCACGCGTGCTGCGTCCCTGGCTTGCGCTCTGCAGACCCTGCAGCGCCTGGGCCACGATCTGCTCGTCCGCGTCAAAGCTGGCGTACATGGGGTCCACCGACACCAAGGTGGTCAGCACCGGAGCACCGGCTCCCGAGCTCACGAGATTGCCCACCGTGACCTCGATGCGGCCCACGCGTCCGCTCACCGGCGCCTTGACCTGGGTGTAGCCCAGGTTCAGCTTGGCGGTCTGCAGCGCAGCCTGGGCGGCGCGCAGATTCGCATCGGCCTCGCGCCGGGCATTCACGCGCTCGTCGTATTCCTTTTGCGCGATCGCCCGCTCATCCCACAGACGCGTGGCGCGCTCGGACTCGCTCTGGGTATAGGCCATGCGCGCCTTGGCGGCAACGACCTGGGCTTCGGCGCGATCGACTTCTGCCACATAGGGCGCAGGGTCCACGGTGAACAGCAGATCACCGGCCCTGACCAGCGCGCCTTCCTTGAAATGCACGGCCTGCACCGCTCCCGAGACGCGCGGCTGCACATCCACGCGCTGCACGGCTTCGAGGCGGCCGGAGAATTCATTCCACAGCGTCACGTCCTGCTGCAGGACCTGGGCTGCCGAAACCGGCACGGCCGGCGCGGCGGCTTGCGCAGCGGGCGCTTCGGCATGCGATGACAGGCCCAGCATGGCGGCAGTCGTGGCGATCACGGCAGCGGCGACGCCGGCGGCAGCCCACCGGCGGCGGTTGGAGAGTTTGGAGTGTTCGTTCATGGCAATGTCTTTGTTCAAGGGTTGAAAGCGGTAGCGGCTCTTTCGGCGGCAGGCAAGACTCATCCCTTCCAGCGCTCAGGCCAGGAATCGAATGAGAAAGAGAAGAAAAAGGCGCAGCCGTGCTGCGTCCGGCCTGCGGGGCCGGATCAGGTCAGCTGTCTCAGCAGGGCAAAATCAGCTCAGAGCCGACATCGGGTGGCTTCGAAAAACTGGCGCAGTTGCTCCTGCAGCTGCGCGGCGCAAGGGCAGGACTCGGGCGGCTGCTCCAGCAGTGCCTGCGGCCATTGCCCGGCTTCGGCAAACACATGGCGATGCACGCTCAGGCCGGCAGCTTCCAGGCGCGCGCCATAGTTCAGTGCCTCATCGCGCATGGGGTCGGCCTCGCCGACCAGAATCAGCGTCGGCGGCAGTCCCGCGAGACGGCGGGCCCGCGCTGGCACCGCATAGGGGTGCTCCGCATCATGCGGCTCGCCCAGGTACTGGCACCAGCCCGAAGCCCATTTGCATTCGACGGACTCGCCCTGGGCGGCACGCTGCGAAGGCGTAGCCGAGCAAGGGTCAAGCATGGGAGAGATCAGAATCTGCCCGGCCAGCGGCGGCTGCTGCTGATCGCGCGCCATCATGCAGACGCCTGCCGCCAGATTGGCTCCGGCCTCTTCACCGGCCAGGTAGAGCGGAGCGCCCTTTCCGGCCAGCTTGGTGCGTTGCTTGTAGGCCCACAGCAGCACCTCGTAGCCCAACTCCAGCGGACGCGGAAACGGATGCTCGGGTGCCAGCGGATAGGCCAGCGACACCACGCAGGCCCCGGCCGCCGCCAGCGAGCTGCCGACGGTGCAGCCGTTGTCCAGATCGCCGGCCACAAAGGCGCCACCATGGAAATGCAGCACCAGCGGGACGACTTCGCCGCGCCGCTTGCCGCCGTATATGCGCACATCGGCCTGCACACCGTCGGCCACGGAGATCGTGGTGTCGGTATGAGGAATCGGCTGCGATGCGGTGGCTTTGGTGTTTGACATGGATTTTCCGGACAGGACCGGGTGATGGAACAGAAATGTAGCAACAGCAAGTGACGGTATAAACCCCGCAAACGCGGCCACACTGTTTCCAATTCTCGAACAATGACGGTGTGAGCTGTGTGTGAGAATCCCGCATCCTCGGCGAGTCCGGGTTTTCGCGAGGACAAGGAGATCCCATGGATCAGATACAGGCCATGCGCATTTTCGCGCGGGTCGTGGAAGCCGGCACTTTCACGCGTGCAGCCGATTCGCTGCAAATGCCAAAAGCCAGTGTGACCAAGAACGTTCAGGCGCTGGAAGAGCGCCTGCGCGTGAAGCTGCTCAACCGTACCACGCGCCGTGTCACCGTGACCGCCGATGGTGCGGCCTATTACGACCGCGCCGTGCGCCTGCTCGCCGACTTCGACGATCTCGAGGCCAGCGTCAGCCAGGCCCGCACCACGCCGCGCGGGCGCCTGCGCGTGGATGTGGGAACCACCGTGGCGCGGCTACTCATCATTCCCCATCTGAGCGAGTTCCAGTCTCGCTATCCCGAAATACAGATCGATCTGGGCGTGAGCGACCGCACCGTGGACCTGATCAGCGACAACGTGGACTGCGTAATCCGCGGCGGCGAGCTGGCCGACCAGTCCCTGGTGGCGCGCCGAATCGGCAATCTGGAATTCATCACCGTTGCCGCACCCGAATATCTGCAGCGCCACGGCGTGCCACAGCATCCGCGCGACCTGGAGTCCGGCCATCGCAACGTGATCTATTTCTCCCCGGTCTCGGCGCGGCGCTATCCGCTGGAGTTCCACAAGGGCGGCGAAGTGATAGAGATCGCCAGTCCCGCCCACCTGGGCATCAACGAAGGCAATGCCTATATCAGCGCCATCCTCGCTGGCCAGGGCATAGGGCAGCTCAGCCGCTTCCAGATTCACAAGTACCTGGAAAACGGCCAGCTGCAGCGGGTGCTGGAGGACTGGAAGCACCCTCTGCTGCCGATCTATGTGGTCTATCCGCCCAACTCCCACCTCAGCGCCAAGGTGCGCGCCTTTGTGGACTGGGTGGTGGAGCTGTTTTCGCGCAATCCGCTGCTGCAGGGCGAAAGCCGGCCCGCCTAGTCAGGCAGGGCCCCATTCGTCAGGCCATCAGCCCGGCATCACTGCTGCAGCTGCGCCCAGACCTTGTCCAGCCGCTTGGCGCTGACCGGATACGGCGTGCGCAGCTCCTGGGCAAAAAAGCTCACGCGAAGCTCCTCCAGCATCCAGCGGTACTCCTGCATGCGGGCATCGATCTGCCCCTTGCGCTCGGCCACCAGCCGCCAGTAGCGCTGCTCCAGCGGCAGCAGCTCCTTGAGCTTGGCGGCATCGCGCGCCGGGTCGGCCCGGTACTTGTCCAGACGCGAGGTAATGGCCTTGAGGTAGCGCGCGTAATGGCCGAGCTGCGCCCAGGGGGCCACGGCGATGAAGTTCTTGGGCATCAGCTTTTGCAGCTGTTCGCTCGCGTCCTTGGTGGCCTCGGGCGCGTTCTTGGTGTCCTTGATCTTGCGCGCGGCGGCTGCGTACTCGGCGAGGATGACGGCCGACATGCGAGCCACCTCGTTGGCAATCAGCGTAAGGCGCCCACGGCCATCCTGCACGCGCTGCTTGAAGTCGGCCTCGTTGCTCGGCAGCGGCTCCTGCAAAAAGGCGCGGTCTATGGCCACGTCGATGATCTGGCCGCGCAGCTCTTCCTGCGTGCCCAGCGGCATATAGGCCACGGCCATCTTCTGCAGATCGGGAATGTTCTTTTCCAGATACTTGAGCGCATCGCGAATCTGCAGCGCGAACAGCCGGCGCAAACCCACACGGTGCTTTGCGGCAGCGGCTTCGGGTTCGTCGAAGACTTCGATGCCGACGGCGTCGCCATGGTCGATCAGGGCCGGAAAGCCGATCAGCGTGGTGCCGCCCTTCTTGATCTCCATGAGCTCGGGCAGCTCGCCAAAGCTCCAGTCCTTGTAGCGCGCATCGTGGGACTGCGCCGGCTTGCCCGCCGCAGCCTTTTCTTTCTTAGGAGCTGCTTGCGCCTGTCTATTATCGCTTTCAGATACTTTTGAATCTGAAATGCTTGTATCACTTGCGCCAGCAGCTACCTTTAATGAAGCAAGTGCCTGAAAAGCGCCGCGAGCCTTGGCGCCCCACTCGGCCTTGAGCGCGCCCAGATTGCGGCCCTGACCCAACTGGCGGCCATGCTCGTCGGTGATGCGGAAGTTCATGAACAGATGCGGGCTCAGCATGTCCAGCTTGAAGTCTGCGCGCTTCACATCCAGCGAGGTCTCGTCGCGAACCTGCTTGAGCAAGGCGTCGATCAGCCCCCCTTGGGCCCAGCGCTCGCTCTCGGTGAACAGCTCGGCCAGCCGCGCCGCGCTCTCGGGCAGCGGCACGAAACGGCTGCGCGGGCGCTGGGGCAGGCTCTTCAAGAGCGCCTGGATCTTGTCCTTGAGCATGCCCGGCACCAGCCACTCGGCACGCTCCTCGGACACCTGGTTGAGCACGAACAGCGGCACGGTGACCGTGATGCCGTCACGCGCGTCGCCGGGGCTGTGCAGATAGCTGGCGCTGCAATCGGCACCGCCCAGCTTCACGGTCTTGGGGAATTTGTCCGTGGTGATGCCTGCGGCCTCGTGCCGCATCAGCTCGTCCCTGGACAGGCGCAGCAGCTCAGGCTGGTTCCTGCTCTCGGCGCGGAACCACTTGTCGAAGGTCGCGCCGCTGTACACATCCCTGGGCAGATGCTGGTCGTAGAAGGCAAAGATCAGTTCGTCGTCGACCAGCACGTCCTGGCGGCGGCTCTTGTGCTCCAGCTCCTCGACCTTGCGCATGAGCTTGAGGTTGGCGGGCAGGAAATGCCACTTGGTTTCCCACTCGCCCTCCACCAGCGCCTGGCGGATGAAGAGATTGCGCGCCTCGTGCGGATCGACGCGGCCATAGCTGATGCGGCGACCGTTGTATACCACCAGGCCATAGAGCGTGGCGCGCTCCAGCGCCACCACATCAGCCTGCTTCTTGCTCCAGTGCGGATCCAGCAGCTGCTTCTTGAGCAGATGGCCGCCCACCTCCTCCAGCCACTGCGGCTCTATGGCCGCAATGCCGCGGCCGTACAGGCGCGAGGTCTCGACCTGCTCGGCCGCCACGATCCAGCGACCGGGCTTCTTGCTCAGGTGGGCGCCGGGGTGCGGGTGGAACTTGATGCCGTGCGCGCCCAGATAGCTCTCGCTTTCCTCTGCCTTGTAGCCAATATTGCCGAGCAGCCCCGACAGCATGGACAGGTGCACGGCCTCATAGCCCGCGGCCTCGTTGTTGAGCAGCCATTTCTGCTCCTTGACCACGGTCAGCAGCTGCGAATGAATATCGCGCCACTCGCGCACGCGGCGGATATTGATGAAGTTCTGGCGCAGCAACTGCTCCCACTGGCGGTTGCTGATCTTGTGCGCGGCTTCCTCGGCATGTTGGGCCTGCTCGGCGGGGTTGAACAGCGCCAGCCGCTCCTCCACCGTGCCTTCGACCTGCGCGCCGCTGGCACGCTGGCTGACAGGCAGGAAGGCCTGGTTGCGCGCATTGGGCTTGGCCGCAGGCGCGTGCTGGGCCGCCATCTCCTTGCGGCTCTTGGCCACGACCTTGCCGCCGCGCGCATCCGACAGCCATTTCCACAGACGCAGATAGCCGCTGAACTCGCTTTTCTCGTCGTCGAACTTGGCATGTGCCTGATCGGCCTGCTGCTGCGCTTCCATGGGCCGGTCGCGCACGTCCTGCACGCTGAGGGCCGAGGCAATGATCAGCACCTCTGCCAAGGCGCGGCGCTCGCGCGCCTCCAGAATCATGCGGCCCACGCGCGGGTCCAGCGGCAGGCGCGACAGCTCCTTGCCCATGGGCAGCAGATGACCGTGATCGTCCACCGCACCCAGCTCGGCCAGCAACTGATAGCCGTCGGCAATGGCGCGGCCCGAAGGCGCTTCGAGGAAGGGGAAATGCACCACATCGCCCAGACCCAGCGACTTCATGCGCAGGATCACGCCGGCCAGCGAGGAGCGCAGGATTTCAGGATCGGTGAAGCGGTCGCGGCTGACAAAGCTCTCTTCGTCATACAGGCGAATGCAGATACCGTTGGCCACACGGCCGCAACGGCCCGCGCGCTGGTTGGCGGCGGCTTGCGAGATCGGCTCGACCAGCAGCTGCTCCACCTTGCTGCGGAAGGAGTAGCGCTTCACGCGCGCCGTACCGGCGTCGATCACATAGCGTATGCCTGGCACCGTGAGCGAGGTTTCGGCCACATTGGTGGCCAGAACGATGCGTCGGCCCGTATGGCCGTCAAAAATCCGGTCCTGCTCGGCCTGCGACAGGCGCGAGAACAGCGGCAGCACCTCGGCGCCGCGCAGCGTGGGCGAGTGCTGCAAATGCTTGCGCAGATGGTCGGCAGCTTCGCGAATCTCGCGCTCGCCCGGCAGAAAGATCAGGATATCGCCGCCCTTGCCGCCGGCCCAGAGTTCATCCACGCCATCGGCGATGGCGTCGTTCAGGTCCTTGTCCTTTTCACCCTCGAACGGGCGATAGCGCATCTCCACCGGATAGGTACGACCCGAGACCATGATCACGGGCGCAGGACCGTTCTTCGATTCGAAGTGCTTGGCAAAGCGGTCGGCGTCGATGGTTGCCGAGGTCACCACCACCTTGAGATCGGGGCGCTTGGGCAGGATCTGCTTGAGATAGCCGAGCAGAAAGTCGATGTTCAGGCTGCGCTCGTGCGCCTCGTCGATGATCAACGTGTCGTAGGCCTTGAGCAGCGGATCGGTCTGGGTCTCGGCCAGCAAGATACCGTCGGTCATCAGCTTGACGGAGGCGTTCTTCTGCAGCGTGTCCTGAAAACGCACCTTGTAGCCCACCACTTCGCCCAGCGGGGTGTTCAGCTCCTCGGCAATGCGCTTGGCCACCGAGCTGGCGGCAATGCGGCGCGGCTGGGTGTGGCCGATCAGATGGCCGCGCACCTGGCCGTTGGCATCGGGGGCGGCATTGAGCCTGCCCCGGCCCAGCGCCAGAGCGATCTTGGGCAGCTGCGTGGTCTTGCCCGAGCCGGTCTCGCCGCAGACGATGATGACCTGATGGCGATCCATGGCCTCCATGATTTCCTGGCGACGGCTGGATACGGGGAGCGACTCGGGGAAGTTGATCTTCAAAGACATAAGGGCTGGGATTATCCCCGTCCTTGGCCGGTCTTGCGCAGTGATGACAAAAGCAGCCGTGCCGCGCCATTTTCAACGCCCTGCGTTGCACCAGCGATAGCGGCTGCAGCAGCGTTCATCGCGGGGACGCCAACGCTTGCTATGCTCGCGGCAATTTTCGGTTTCTCTCCTGCCCATGGTTTCGACTGCTGCTTTCGTCATTCCTCTTCTGGCTCTCTGGCTCTGGTGGCCTGTCTCCAGCCTCAACGGTACTTCTCGTCTTGCCCGCCTGCTAGCCGCGCTGATCACGGCCTTGCTGGGCATTGCGCCGGCCTTGCTGCTCAAGGCCGTGCAGACGAATGCCCTGCCCTACGCCGTGGTGGCGCGCCTGCAGGTTCCCGGCGGCTGGATTCTGGCCATGCTGCTGATGCTGGCGCTGTTCGTGCTGCTGCGCGATCTGCTGTGGCTGATCGCCCGACTCATGGGGCGAACCAGCCTGGCGCAGCTGCTGCACCTTCCCGCACTCACCGCAGCCGCCGTGGTGGCGACCGGCTGCCTGAGCGCCATCGGCGTCTTCAACGCCCTGCAACCGCCCAGGGTGCATGAGCAGCAGATCGCGGTCAGAAACCTGCCCGCCGCACTGCAGGGCCTGCGCATTGCCGTGCTGGCCGATATCCACGCCAGCCCGGTCAATGATGCAAGCTATGTGCAGACCATCGTGCAGCGCACCCTGGCCACCACGCCCGACCTGATCGTGCTGCCCGGCGACATGGTGGACGGCGATGTCGCCACCAGCCGCGCCCATGTGGCGCCGCTGGCCGCCTTGAGCGCGCGCTACGGCGTCTGGGCGGCGCCGGGCAACCACGAGTACTACAGCGGCTACAACGCCTGGATGGCCGAGTTCCGCCGCCTGGGCCTGAATCTGCTGGAAAACCGCATGCAGCTGCTGAACATCAAGGGCAGCAAGCTGGCCCTGTCCGGCATCGGCGACCCAGTGTTCGGCCGGACCTCGCCCAACAACGCCGACCCCGAGGTCGCCGAAGGTGTCCCCCCCGATGTGGATGCGGTTGCCGCCCAGGCCCGCAAGGCCGGCGCACAGTTTCATATCCTGCTCGCACACCAGCCCAAGTTCGCGCGCGACAACGCGGACAAGGGCGTGAACCTGCAGATATCGGGCCATACCCACGGCGGGCTGATCCTGGGCATGGACCGCTGGCTGGTGGCTCCCGTCAACAACGGTTTTGTGCGCGGCGAATATGACGTCGGCAATATGAAGCTGCTGGTCAGCAGCGGAGCAGGCCTGTGGGCCGGTTTTGCCGTACGCCTTGGCGTGGCGCCGCGAATCGAGCTGCTGACGCTGGTTGCGCAGCAGTGATTACCGGCCTTGCTGACTCCTGGGGTTCAGCAAGGCCTGTATTTCGTTGAAATCTTTACAGCGCAAAACACTCTCAACCATTTGAAGCATTTGCAAAAATCAAACAGATTTCGAGATCCGAGCTTTTCCCGGCAATCCCGGCTTCCATAAAGCACCTGATTTACTGCCTTCTTTTCAAATCAGTCACTTACGCCATAAGTCCCTTGAAACTCTGCGCAACTCCATTAATCCAAACCCCATTCATGGATTGCCATGCCTGACAAAAAGCTGTCAAAACCGAACGTGCTTACATTCCCGTAAAGCGATCCGACAGGCTGCGGCAAATGCGCCGCTAAGATACAAATCATTTTTCAGGGTCCGTACCGGTTCATGCCAATGCGCAAAAACCGGCCCATATTCCACGCATTGCCTAGGCAGCAATGCCGCCGAGCGGCCATTCCAGCGGACTCTTTTCTCGATTGCAGACCATGAATTGTTCCCAATGCGGCAATCCGCTCTCTCCGAATGCCAAGTTCTGCAAGAACTGCGGCGCCAGACAAGCACCGGAAGCGGCAATCACTGCTGTTGAAAAAACCTGCAGCCAATGCCAGGCTGTCTGCAAGCCCGAGGCCCGCTTCTGCACACGATGCGGCCTGGTGTTCGAGCGCCCCGGCGATAGCCATGCCGCAGGGGCAACTGCGCCGCCCATGCCTTCAGGTGCCTCGCAGACCATTGACAACGCAAGCCTGGCCCCTCCCCTGATCGAGCCCATGGATACACCCGCGCCAAGGCCACCACAGCCGGAGCCTGCCGCAAGCTTTGCGCAGCGCAATGACCGCACGCCGGCCTTTCCCCAGGAACCTGTGCGCGGCAGCAATGCCTGGATCAAATGGGTGGCGCTGGCACTGCTGGTCGCAGCCATTGCGGGTGGTGTGATGATGGCAAGCAATATGAAGGGCCTGACCAGCTCGGGCAATAGCGCATCCAGTTCTTCCCAAGCCGGCAAGGATGGGATTTCGCCCGAAGACAAGGCCAAGGCCGACGCCCTGGTCGGCCCGCTGGGCGGCAGTACCGCAGCGCAAACGACACCTGCCGAAAATGCCCCGATTGCCGGCGCCGTAGACAACGCGCCCGCCACTGCAGTCACCCCCGCAGCGACGACAGCAAACACTGCCAGCGACGCACCCGCGCCTGCGGCCAGCCCGGAGCCGTCCTCAGCCCCGGCATCTGGCAAACCGCCCGTGCCGGCCCCTGCAAGAACACCTCCAGTCAAGAAGAATGCCGCGCCATCCCTGGATGACCTGCTGGATTGAAAGCCATGAAAAAACTCAAACTCACTGTGCTCGCCTGCGCCGCAACCCTGCTCGGCGGCTGCGCCAGCTTGCAAGATGCCTCCACATCGCTGAGCTGCATGCTCTCGCGCGTCACCAATTCCGCAGACCCCAGCTGCGGCCCTGGCGGCGGCGCGCCCGCAACCGCTGTTTCGGGCGGGCAGAACGAGCGCTTTGCCCGTTTGCAGGCCGCTCTGGATCAGGAAACGCAGCATGCGCAGAGCATGCAGGCCCAGGCCGTGCAAGCCATGCAGAAGCTGCCGGCCAAACAACGCGCAGTGGCTGGGCCGGTACAGACCAGGACCGTCAGCATCGCCGACGGACAGTCGGGTCAGGCACACCAGATGCGCAGTTTCTCAGCACTGACCGTGGAGATGCCGCTGGCCGCCAAGGGTCGCAGGGAATATACCCAGGCCATGAATGTGCTCAAGGAACTGGCCAATGAACTGGCCGACAACCGCGGCTCGTCGAGCATCGTGGTCGATCAGTCCGACGAGGATGTCAGGGCCGGGCGTGTGAATACCGCCACTGGCACAACCCAGTCCAAAGGCGGCAAACCCGTGACTGTCATCAAGAAGATCGATACTGGTCTGCCCGCCGGCGTGGAGCGTTACACCATCGAAGCCGGCGAGATCCGCGGCAAGCTTTGACCCCCGGCCAGCCAGCGGCTCATCGCGCCACACCAGCCAGCCTCAACCACCAGACAGGACGAAAAATGAGAGAGCAACCCCTGGGAGAAATACGTTTTGCCACCCTCGCCAGAGCCGCCGAAGGACTGACTCAGTGGCGACCGCTGCTGCTGTGCTTTCTGACACTGCTGCTGACCGGTGCACTGATAGCAGGCGCGGCCTGGATGCTGGTCAAGGCCGGCTTCTTCATGTACCTGATCTTCATGCTTGCGGCCGTGGTCGCGCTGCTGGCTGGCTCTTCGGGCGTCGGCATCATGCTCATGGACAAGGCCAGGAACGAGCCCGTACGCTCCTTCTCGGCTGCGGCATCGGCCGGTCTGCTGTGCCTGCCCAAATTCCTGCTGGTCGGACTCGCGATATTTGTTGCCACGCTGGCCTACTACCTGCTGGCTGCCGTCATTTATTTCATCTGCAAGATTCCCGTGCTCGGCGGTATTCTGGCCTTTGTGGCCCACCCGATTCTGGTGCTGGTCGCCGCAGCCTTGCTGATCGCCATGATCTGGGTCGTCGGCCCGCTGATGGGCCCTGCGCTGTGGAGCGGCCTGTCGGTCAAGGCTGCGCTGGCCAATGTGCTGAGCATCGCGCGCAAGCGCCTGGTCGAAGTGGTGCTGATGGAAGTCGTGCTCTATGTCATTTTGGGCCTGGTCTGCGTCATGCTGTTTGCCGGACTGGTGCCTGCAACCGTCTCCCTGACCGGGATGGCCATGAGCATTACCGGAGATGGCTCCATGGCCGGCATGTTCATGGGCGGCGGCTACGGCCGTGGCTACGGTGGCGGCTTCAACCCCATGGGCATGATGGGTGGCGGCAGCACCGGCCTCATCGCCGGCCTGGGCGTTCTCTATTGCGTGGTGGGCGCACTGCTGGCCCAGGTTGCCATCATGGGCATGAATCTGATCTATCTGCAGGCCCGTGAAAGCGTGGACCCTGCCGAGGCCGAGGGTGCGCTGGACAGCCTGATTGGCGATGTGCGCAAAAAAGCCGAGGAAGCCAAGGCCCAGACCATGGCTGCCGCAGAACGCACCATGGCCGCGGCCGAGCGCGCCAAGCAGGCTGCCAGCGAGCGCCTGCAGGAAGCCACAGCCAAGCCCTCCGCCACCGACACCCCGCCCGGCACCGACAGCAATGCCAGCGCTGGCACAGCAACGGCTGCCGCAGCAACGGCTGGCGCAGCAGCGGCTGCCGCAGGCCTGACTGCAGCCACAGCAGCATCCACCGAGCAGGCGTTTGCCGAGCAGCAGGCGCGCGAGCGTGCTGCCGCCGATGCGGCGGAAAAAGCACGTCAAAGCGCTGAAGAGGCAACCGCCCGCCAGCGTAGCGAAGCCGAGGCGGCACGCCTGCGCGCCGAGGCCGAAGCAGCCCGCCTGAAGGCTGAAGCCGAGGCCGCCGAGCAAGCTGCACGAGAACGTGCGACACGCGAACGTGCGGCTGCCGAAGCTCAGGAACTGGCTGCACGCCAGCGGGCCGAAGCCCAGGCCGCAGAGCGCGCAGCACAACAAAAGGCCGCTGAGGAGCGCGCCGCAGCCCAGGCTGCCGAAGAAGCACGTCAGCAAGCAGAAGCAGAGCGCTTGAAAGCCCAGGCCGAGCAACTGGCCAGGCAGCAGGCTGCCGAGCGTGAAGCAGCCCGCGCCCGCGCCGAAGCAGAGGCCGCCGAGAAAGCCCGCCAGGCTCAGGCTGCGCCGAGCTGCCCCGCCTGCAGCGCCCCGGTAGCCGCCAATGACCTGTTCTGCGGCGAATGCGGCAACAAGCTCAAGTAGAAGCTTGCATAAAAAAGCCTGCAGTGCTTGCGAACGAGCGCTGCAGGCCAAAAGCAAAAAAGGGGCTTTCAGCCCCTTTTTTTTGTGCTCCCCGGACTCAGAACCCGCAAGCCTGTGCGACCTGCTCCTTGAGCCTCTCGGTCGATGGTTCGCGACCCGTCAGCGCCAGCAGCCCGCAGGCCAGCGAACCCTGCCAGTGCACATAGTCATGGCCGGTGCTGTGTACACGTTGTACGACCTTGTTGCCCTTGGCACGCAGCACATCACCCAGCTCCTGGCTGGTTTCGCGTATGCCTGCCTGACCACCGCGAGCCCCTTCGTATAGGCCGGCATCAAAGTAAAAGCGAATGGGCAGTTGCGGTGCTTGCTCATACTGGCGAGCCAGCCAATTGGGCGACTCGCCCTTGGGGGCCCACCAGTAGGAGCCCGAAAGACTGAGCACATTGCCAAACCACTGCGGATAGCGCAGCGCCACATAGCTTGAGGCCAGGCCGCCATAGCTCGATCCTGCGATCACCGTGCGCTCAGGTTCGGCCGCTATGCCCTGAGCCTTGAGCCAGGGCATGAGCTGCTGGCCCATGAAGTCGGCAAACACCGGGTTGGGCGGCAGCTCGCGGCTGCGCGCGTCGCCTGCGCCATTGGCCACCAGCACGACGGCTGTTGCAGGCAGCAGGCCGTCGGCCATGAGGTTGTCGATGATGGCGGGCGTGGGAACCTGGCGCAGATAGGCCTGGGCGTCGAACAGCACCAACAGGAAACGCTGAACCGCATCGGACTGCTGCCAGCCCTGCGGCTTGTAGATCCAGATGTCGCGCCCGTTGCCCAGCGCCTGGCTGTCCAGCCAGTGACGCTGCAACTGGCCGGCAGCCACGCCGGCACGGGGCTGGCTCCAGGGCTGGGGCGGCGCCTTGGCCAGCGTCAACACGGAGCGTCCGTCGTAGCGATCCTGCGCTGCCTGCAAATCCGCAGACCGCCCCCAGCTCTGGCGATTGAGAGGGTCGCGCTGCAAAGTGGACAGAATGGCTCGACGCTGAATCATGGCGTCGGCCGAAACCTGAGGCACATCGGGCGCAAAGCCATAGCTGAGCCGCGCATCCCTGGGCATGACGAAACTGGCCCACCAGACATCGCTGCTTCCGAGGCGCTGCAAAGGCTCATGGTTGCCCGATGGACTTCCGAACAGCCGCACGGACTGCCCGGCACCGCGCCAGACAAAGCTCACCAGCTGGTGCTCGGCATCCCAGGGCTCGATCAGCGGCGTGCCCTGACGTTCCATTTCCTGCCAGAAGCTGCGGCTGTCGCCGCCCTGCGCCAGCCGCGCCTGCAAGGCCTTGAGCCTGGGGCTGCGCAGCGGCTCTGGTTCGATCTCTGCCGCAGGCGCATGGCCGGTCGCCAACGGCGCCAGCACCTGAGTGATCGTCAGCTCGTAGGCACCAGGAATGGGCGCAGCATAGGTCGAAGCGTCGCTGTGCCCGTCCTGCGCCGCCGACACGCCGTTTGCGACCGACGCATAGGACTGGACCTTCTCGGCGCGCAGCACCAGACGCTCCTTTGCCATGCCGCGGCTTTGCCAGGTGAATGCGTGATCGACGCCTGCGCCCTGGCTCAGCCGACGCAGATGGCGCCCGTCAGGCGTTTCCACATCCAGCACAACGCCCAGCGCCTGCAGATTGCCTCGCACCACGGCACCTGCCGGTGCCTCCAGCTGCAGGCTCAGCTTCTGTCCCGGCGCCAGCCTGCCGGAGAGCGGCTCCCGCACCGAAAGCAACGAGGCTGCCTTGGCCGCGCTCTGAGCGGTGTCGGCAGGCAAGGGCCGGGACGCATCGGCCTGGCCGCCGATGCCGACGCTGGCCACAAGCAGACCAGGAACAAGCAAGAAGCTCAGCCCTTTTCCGGATGGCCTGTGGCCCGTCACCGGCAAGCACAAACCTTGAAGATCTTCATGCATTGATGCGTCCCTCGCCTCAGAAGTCCACGGCGGCGCTGATGCGCACGGTGCGCGGTGCACCCACGGTCAGGAAGTTGTCGGCAAAGGCTCCAGCCCAGTAAGTACGAGCAAAGACGTTGTCCACCGTACCGCGCAACACCACCTTCTTGTCGGCAATGCGCGTGGTGTAGCGGGCGCCGACATCAAAGCGCGTCCAGCTCGGTGCACGCAAGGTGTTGGCCGAGTTGACCCACTGCTTGCCCGTATGCACCAGGCGTGCGTTCAGCGCCAGACCGGCCACGCCCGGCACATCCCAGTCTGCCGCCAGATTGGCCGCCCAGCGCGCCGCGCCGAAAGCATCATGGCCGTCGTTGTTGCCGCCCTGGGTGCTGGTCAGCTTGGGCTGCAGATAGGTGATGCCGCCCAGCACGCGCAAGCGGGGGCTCAGCGCACCAAAGGTATTCCACTCCACGCCGCGATTGCGCTGCTCTCCATTGAGCTTGAGGGTATTGGCCGCCGTATCGATGGTGGTCGAAGGCTTCTCGATCTGAAACAGCGACAGCGTATTCGTCCAGCCTGCGCGGCGCCACTTCACGCCCGCCTCCATCTGCTTGGATTTGTAGGGAGCGAATGTCTCGCCTGCATTGGCATAGGTGGAGCCCACCTCGAGACCGGGGCTCAGCCCCTCGATGTAGTTGGCGTAGAAGGACAGATCCTCGCCCCAGGGCTTGGCCACCAGCCCCAGCATGGGAGTGACGGCGCTCTCGTCATAGCCCTTCATCTTCTGATTCACGCGCTGGTGGCGTGCGCCCAGCGTCAGCTGCAGCCTGTCCTGCAGCAGGCTCAGGGTATCGGCCACGGCGAAACTGCGAATCACATTGTCGTTTTCCTGGCGCACGGCATTGCGCGGGCCTGCCAGAACCGGCAGCACCGGGTCGTAGATATTGGTGGTGTAGCTGCTGCTGACCACGATGGGCAGCGCGCGTCCGCTTTGCTGCTGCAGCTCGTTGAACGAGAACACCAGCTGATGGCCCACATCGCCGGTTCTGAAGCGGCCTCGCAAACCCGCATCCAGCGCCGTGCTGTTGGTATAGCCCTGCAGGTTATAGGTCTGACCCACGGCAGAGCCGTCGCCCACGGCATTGAGCACCACGCGTGTGCCCGTGGGCTGGCCAGCATAGTCATGCCAGGCCTTGCCCAGGCTGCCGTAGAGCTGCCAGTTGTCGCTGAGCTCGAAGCTGCCGCGCAGCGCCACCGATTTGTTCTCCACTTCGGTGTTGACGCCGCGGAACAGATTGTTGCTAGCATCCGGCGCCGCAATCAGATTCTTCATCTTGCCAAAGCTCACCATCACCGGGCTGCCGTTGTCCAGGTTCACCTTGTAGTGATAGGCATCCAGCCCCAGCGTGAAGCGATCGCCCTGATAGTCGAGCGCCACGGCGCCCAGGCGGCGGCGGCGCTTCTGGTCGTCGACCTCGGTTTCCCCGCTGGACAGCGCGCCGTTAAAGCGTATGCCCAGACGGCGCTCGGGGCCGAAGCGCCGCGATACATCCACATGCTCCTGCAGCTGCGAACCCGAGGTGAAGGTGGTGGTCAGCCGCGTCAGATCATCGGCCAGCGGCTTCTTGCTGACCACATTCACCACCCCGCCCACCGCCCCACTGGGAGCCATGCCGCCGAGCAGCGCACCCGGGCCCTTGAGCAGTTCCACGCGCTCTATCATCTCGGTCGGCACATGGCTGTCGGGCGCCAGGCCATACAAGCCATTGAACGCCACTTCGCTGGCGTTGACGTCGAAGCCCCGAATCACATAGTTCTCGTTGACATGGCCGGTATTGGTGGTGAAGCGCACCGAAGAGTCGTTTTCCAGCACGGCAGCCACCGTGGCCGCATTCTGGTCGCGGATCAGTTCTTCGGAATAGGCCGTGATGTTGAAGGCGGCATCCATCACATCCACATTGCCCAGCAGCCCCAGGCCTGCGCCCTTGGCGACCTGAGCACCAGAGGCCAGCGCAGGCAGAGCGTTGCCGTCCTGCTTGCCGGAAACCGTGACTTCGCTCAGGCGTTTTTCCTGCTGGTCCGGTATCTGGGTCTGTGCCTGGGCGCCGGCACTCAAAACCACCAACACAGCCAGCCCTACGGCTGAGCGGGGGCTGCAGCACACAGCAGAAGACAGCCAATGCGCGAATGGAGCGAACTGCGTGGATGCGAGCGCTGAAGCCGACGGCGCCTTGCCTGCGCCGCCACGAACTGGGGTTGCCATGTAGACCTCGTTTTTGATCGATCTCCTATGGCTAAAACGAAGTGCGTGGCTAAGGCTTGTTGAGAATGAATATCAATTATTTAAATTGTATAACAAGCAAACCTTCTCAAAACGATAGCAGCAAGCGATTTCCATGCATAGCGATAAACCGCTTTCAGGGCTGCCCCCCTGCGGGATTTTCCGTTTCGCAGTTCTGCTCGGCGTTCTCACTCATCAGCACACGCACCACCTTGTGGGCATCGGCATCGAAGACTGCGATATCGGGGCAGTAACGGGCACCTTTGGGCGTATCGACCTTGCGGTAGCTTGCGCCATAGGCCTTGAGGATCTGGGGTGGCTGTCCGGGTCTGGGCTCGGCCAGCACCTGCACCTGGTTCTGGCCCATGCTCGCAGCAGGATCGGCATCGCACCAGTCGGCAGCTGGCTCCTGTCCCAGACTCAGCTCGCCGCCCCGCTGGTAGAGGCCGGCAGGCCAGCGCACATGGCCTTGCGCATAGTCCGGCACCTGATAGCAGGCCATGAGCTTGCCGCCCTTGCGCACTGGCAGCATATAGCTTTCAGCCTGCTCGACCAGTTCCAGCCCTGCGGGCTTCCAGGCATAGATGTTTACACCATGGCTGCAACAGCTGGCACGCCATTCGCTGTAGATGCGCCTGGCCTTGCCATCGAAGGCGGGCGAGCTGATGTCCTGCAGGGACTGCGGCCCCAGCACCAGCTTCTGCGTGCCCGGGTCGTAAAGCCAGGTGCGGTGCTGAATATTCGGCCCCGCAGGTAGATCCAGCGGCTGGGTCAGGTCAGGCCAGCCATCAAAATTCGCATCCACCCAGCGCGGCTGCACCAGCCAGCAACTGCCCACGGCAGCGGTTGGCAGGCTTTGCTTAAGACGCCCCTGCTCATAGACCTGAATGGCGGAAACCAGGAGATCCGTATGTTCGCCGCAGTCAGCCAGAGAGCGCAGCTTCTGATCCATCAGCAGACGCAACTCGTAACGCACTGCATGGGAGAAATCCGGGGACTGGCGCAGCAGATTGACCGGCCAGCGCTTTTTGCCGTCCGCGGACTGCCACTGGCCCTGCAGACGCGGTGGCGCCATGCCCGGCAAGGCCGCTAGCGACCAGCGGCCCGAAGGCTTGGGATCGCTTGCACCCGCCATCGGTGTCTCCGTCAGCTGTCCGCTTGCCGAGCCTTTCAGATCAAGTGTTGCGCCGGGCCGATTGCAGGGCTCGTAGCAATAGCTGCCTCCGACAGCGCCGTCGAGCCGCCACAGCTCCAGCTTGACCGCCTTGCCGGCGATCTCACCGCGATAGCTCGCCGACCAGACCACCGCTTCATGCGGGGCGTCTGCCGTCTCGGCATGCGCCATCGGCGCCCAGCTCATGAGCGCCAAAGCAATGCTCAGGCCTGCAGCCCGGCCAATAAGGCATTTCAGCGTCATATCACTCCTATTCACTTCGATCTCCAGGCTCGCGACTGCACCATGCCCACAGCAAACCTTTTAATGTGCGGCCAATATGAATGCTGCAAGATGTGACAAATCTGCGTACAAGCATGGACAGCCGAAGCGATTTATGCAATCAGACAACAACACACAACAAAGCCGCAATATGGGCCTGCTGGTCGCAGCCCAGTCCCTGGGAGGTGCCTCTCCGCCTATCATCATCTCACTGGGCGGTCTGGTCGGGCAGCAACTGTCGTCCAACCCCGCTGCGTCCACCTTGCCGGTCAGCATCTACCAGCTCGGGCTGGCGCTATCCACACTGCCGGCCGCCTGGATCATGAACCGCATGGGCCGCCGCGCGGCCTATGTGCTGGGCGCCGTTCTGGGCGTGATCTCCGGCGTGGTCGCCGCGCAAGGCATTGCCCACAGCGACTTCGTCACCTTCTGCATCGGCACGGCGCTGGCCGGCTTTTATGCGGCCTGCGTGCAGAGCTACCGCTTCGCCGCCACCGATATGGTGAGCGAGCCAGCGCAACAGGCCAAGGCCATTTCGCGCGTGATGATCGGGGGGCTGATTGCCGCCATCATCGGGCCGCAGGTGGTGATCTGGACGCGCGACGCCCTGCCCGCCACACCGTTTGCCGGCAGCTTCTACAGCCAGGCGGTGCTGGCCCTGCTGGCCCTGCCCTTGCTCATGGGCCTGCGCCTACAGCCGCCTCAGACCAAAACCGCCGTGGCTGGCGACGCCAGGCCTCTGGGAGAAATTGCCCGCACCCCCCAATTCGTCGTGGCCTGCGCTGCCGGTGTGGTCAGCTATGGACTGATGGCGTTCCTGATGACCGCCGCCCCCATGGCCATGGTGGGCTGTGGCCATAGCGTGGGCGAAGCCGCCATGGGCATTCAATGGCATGTGCTGGCCATGTTCGTGCCCAGCTTCTTTACCGGCAAGCTGATTGCACGTTATGGCAAGCGGCCCGTGACCGCTCTGGGCCTGCTGATGATAGGCGCGGCCGGCGTGCTGGCCTTGATGGGGCTGGATATCTTCCACTTCTGGGGCTCGCTGATTTTGCTGGGCGTTGGCTGGAACTTCGGCTTCATCGGCGCCACGGCGCTGCTGACCGAGTGCTACCGCCCCTCGGAACGCGCCAAGGTGCAGGCACTCAACGATTTCCTGGTCTTCGGCACGGTGGCCGTGGCCTCGTTCGGATCAGGGCAGTTGCTGCACAGCGCTGGCTGGAACGGCATCAATATCGGCATGCTGCCCCTGGTAGCCGTCGTGCTGGTGCTGCTGGGCCTGCACAGCCAGCGCAGGGCAAACGTCTGAAGCCGGCAAGACGATTGCTATCAACATCAGAGCTACTGGCGATTGCTGGATAAGCGCATCCGGGTCTTTCCGCATCGAAGTCATTGCATATCAGTCGCAAGGAGCTATTTTTTTGATAAACCCGTATCCGATGCGAATGCGCTCATCCTGCATCGGATGGATTGAGCCTGCCCCCACAGCAGACAGGCAGCCAGACTGCCGCCTTGGCGCCTGGCGAACAAACTGCCTCGGCACATGACTGCGGGCTGTCGAGGATTACCTCAGCCCCATCCCTCAAAGCGGCTACTCAACCCTGGCTCCGACCCTGTCCAAAGTCACGGACCCAACATACCGAAGCAGCCAGGCCAGACACCGATAGGCACTGCAAGCTTCTAAAAATGGGTAACGCTCGGGGCACAGTTCAGCGCGCCCCCAAGCCTGCGCCGAGAGCAGCGGCCAGGCAGGAAGCAGGCCTTCGCAGGCCTGCGCGACTTGCTCAGAAGCTATCAAAGAGCCCAGACACTCAGGCTCCGAGCCCCAAGCCCACGCCTTACAGGTCTCTCGCTCACAACCCAAGACCCACCATGCGGCGTGAACCGATCTGCGTCAGCCAGCGCATGAGACCAATGCTTACGCAACCTACAACGGCGTCACATTTGCATCTCATGCGGATTAGAAAAATCCTTACGAACTCTCATATTGATAAGCGATTTCTATAGGAATAGTATTTCCACAAAATTAAACAAAAGAATGAAGTTGATAGAAAAATTGTATTTAGTCACGTATAGCCCGAATCCTGTGAACACCAGTCAGATGAGCTGAACGCAGCAGACAGCCAGCGTCAACTCTGAGGCCCGAACAGGATTCGCTGAACACAGGACTGGAGGTTGACCATGACATCTTCCGAACTCAGCGCAGCATCCGAACTCGTGGCCGCCGTTTTCACCGAGCCGCGTTCGCTGATCCTGTTGCTGCTTTTGCTGGCAGCCAGCATCAGTGACCTGCGCACACGGCGCATCCCCAATCGCCTGACCTTCGGTGGCATCACCCTGGCCCTGCTCTATGGTCTGCTGGCCCACCACCCCCATGGCGGCGGCTTTTTCTCGGCGCTGGGCGGCATGGCAGTAGGCCTGGCATTGATGCTGCCTCTCTATCTGCTGCATGCCATGGGAGCCGGCGACGTGAAGCTGATGGCCATGGTCGGCAGCTTTCTAGGCCCCGCCGCCACCTGCCAGGTTGTGATCTTTGTCTTTATCACCGGCGGCTTGGCAGCCATCAGCTACGCACTCTGGCATCGCATGGCCGGCAAGCTGCTGCGCAACTCGGCCGAGGCAGTGCAGTTGCTCTACGTCAATGTCGCTGCGGGGATCCGTCCCGATGCCCGCTCCAACTCGGCGCATTCGGTAGGCACCTTGCCTTACGGCGTCAGCATCGCCCTGGGAACCCTGGCGTTCCTGGTCGCTCGGCAGTTCACCTGGGTCTAGTCACTTACATCACGGCATAGCGGGAGCCTCCCATGAAAAACCTCAAAGCTTTGGGTCTGTTTATCCTCGCAGCGCTGGCCAGTCTGGCAGCGGCTGTCTACGCCGCCAACTGGGTGGCCCAACGCGGCAGCCTGGACGCCGACAAGGTGGTTGTCGCTGCCACCGACATTCCACTGGGCGGCAAGATTTTGCCGAACATGCTGAACACGGTGGACTGGCCGCGGGGCTCCATACCCGATGGCGCATTCCATGACATGCAACAGCTGCAGGATCGCGTCGTCAAGGTCGGCGTGCTGCGCGGCGAAGCCGTGCTCGAAGGCAAGCTGGCCCCCGTAGGCACCAAAGGCGGACTGGCTGCCGTCATCGCTCCGGGCAAGCGGGCCATGACGGTACGCGTCAACGATGTGGTCGGTGTTGCGGGCTTCGCCCTGCCCGGCAACTACGTGGATGTGGTGGTCAATGCCCAGCAGGAGCAGAACGGCAAGACAGAAGAGTCGCGCCAGATCAGCAAAACCGTGTTGGAGAACGTGCTGGTTCTGGCCGTGGCCCAGGAAGCCGATCGTGACGAGACCAAACCCAAGGTGGTGAGCGCCGTCACCCTCGAGCTGAGCCCGGAAGATGCCGAGAAACTCGATCTTGCACGCAGCGTGGGCAATCTTTCACTGGTGCTGCGCAACCAGATTGACAAAGATCCCACCAGCACTGCAGGCATCACCAAGCACCAGCTGTTTGGAACACCAGAGGCAGCCCCTGCACCGGTCAAGGTCGCAGCTCCTGCCAAACCCGTGATGCAGCGAGCCAGGCCCGCACCCCAGGCTTCGACAGCCACCTGTGTCGAAGTGATCCAGGGCGGCGCTCGAACTCTCAACTGCTTCTGATCTTCTACTCGCAACAACTCAGAGAGGTCGGCCGTGCAACACCATCACCTATACATAGCAGCTAGCATGCTACTCGCCAGCTCAGCGCCTGTGCTGGCCCAATCTGCGGGCACGCCTGCTCAGCCCGGCCCTGTGGCTGCGGCGGCTCCCGCAGCTCCTCGCACCACCCTGCCCGCCAGGAATTGCACGGCCATCCGCACGGAGGATCCGACCACGGTCACTCTGGGAAAATCCGTGGTCATTCCGCTGAGCTCGCCCATGGCGCGCATCCTGGTCAGCGGCCAGACGCCCGGAGCGGGCCAGGCAGCAGCGCCCATGGCCGCTAATGCCCAGCCGCAAATGCAGAACGGCATGGGTGATATCGAGGTCCAATTGCTCAGCCCGCGAGACCTGTTCTTTCGCGGCCGCAAGTCGGGCTCCATGAACGTCATCCTGCAAAACGCCCAGGGTGCCTGCTTCATCAAGGACGTGATTGTCACCATGGACCCGGGGCCGCTGCAAACCAAGCTCAGCGAGCTCATGCCCGAGGAACGCAGCATCCGCGTCCAGGGCGCCGACAATGCCCTGGTCCTGAGCGGAGAGATCAGCAATCCGCTGCGCCTGGACGATGTGGTGACGCTCGCCGGCGCCTACAGCGACAGCAAGAAAATCGTCAACCTGCTGCGCACCACCTCGCCCCACCAGGTGATGCTGGAGGTCAAGATTGCCGAGGTCAGCAAGACATTGCTCGACAAGCTCGGTGCCAGTCTTGCGGGCCAGCGCATCACCAGCAATGGCATGAATACATTCTCCATCGCCTCCAACTTCCTGAGTGGCGGCGGCGGGCTGCTGAGCGCCATGCGCATAGGCAAAGGCTCGATCAGCATTGACGGCCAAAAAGACGACGGCCTGGTGCGTATTCTGGCCGAGCCCAACATCATGGCCATCAGCGGCCAGCAGGCCAGCTTTCTCTCGGGCGGCAAGATCTTTATTCCCGTGGCACAGAGCAATACCACTGGCGTGCCAGTGATGACGCTGGAGGAAAAAGAGTTCGGCATCGGCGTCAAGTTCACACCCACCGTGCTGGGTGGCTCGCGCGTCAATCTCAAGCTGGTCTCAGAAGTGTCCGACCTGTCTCAGACAGGCTCACCCTTCACCGCCATCAATGGCGTCACCTCCGTCATTCCCTCGCTTTCGGTGCGACGCGCAGACACCACGGTGCAGCTCAATGACGGGCAAAGTCTGGTCATTGCCGGTCTCATCAAAAACAACATCACCGAGGCCGTCAAACGCTTTCCGGGACTGGGGGAAATACCGGTTCTCGGCGCACTGGCTCGCAGCACCGAGTTCCAGACCGATCAGACCGAGTTGATGTTCATCATCACTCCGCGCCTGGTGCAGGCACTCGCAGAAGCACCCAGAGTGCCCACCGACAACCATGTCCCGCCCTCACGCGCCGAGGTCTATCTCAACGGTGCGCTGGAGAGCTCCAAGCCCGCGTCAGCCGCGAAGACTGCGCCCGCCGCAGCCATGCCGTCCGGCACTGCAACCCCAGCTCCGGCACCTGCCCCGGTAGCAGCACCTCAGGAGCTGCAACCGCAAGCACCGGCCGAGCCCTCAGTTGACCGTCCCGCCCCCCTGAACCCGCCCACCTGAACCGGAGGCAAGCCATGATCGAACGCAGCATCCTATTTCCCGTGGCCCTCGCCGCCCTGCTGGCGGGCTGCGGCAGCACAACCCCTCACTACGACGCTCGTTTTGGCGAGGCTGTGCGCACCGCCCGCATGCAGATGACCCTCAACCCTGAAGCCGGCAAGACTCCTGGCGTCGGTGTTGATGGAGCCACCGGCATGGACGGTCGAGCCGCAGCGCACACCATGGAGCGCTACGAGCGCAGCTTCAAAACGCCACCGCAGGCAGTCAATGTCATCAATATTGGCGGCTCGCTGACCGGCAACCAAAGCGGCGGCGCAGGAGGAGGCAGCGGCGGTACGCCCTAGTCCCTGGAATCTCCAGATCTCAGTTCATCAGTTCATCAGTTCCACACCATTGAATTTGAAAGGAGAGCAGATCGCATCGCGGCCTTGCACGCCACTTGCCGCCGGCCCTGCAAACCGGCCTCCAACCCGTGTAGATGTTTTCGATCCGTTACTCACTTTAGAGGTATCACCATGAACAGCATCGCTCAGCAATTTGGCCATTCCCTGCAATCCTTTGTCCAGGATGAAGAAGGTGCGCAGATCATCGAATACGCGCTCGTCGTAGCCGTAGTGTCCATCGGACTGATTCTTCTGATGAAGTCTTCAATCAGCAACGCTCTCTTCACTGATTGGCTCACTAAAGTCAAGGCTTGCCTGACCAACTCGGCTAGCTGCACCTGACTGTATTGAGAGGTAAGCCATGACGGAGCCGCGCTCACTGTCATGGCCATTAGCAAAGAACCGATCAAGGCGCATTGGACCATGAAAAACAGCCCGCACTACTGGACCACAACCCGGCACATGCGTGGTTCTGGCGCCGCGCTATAGCGCCAGCATGGAGTCGTTGACCCAACTTTGAGGTATCACCATGAACAGCATCACTCAGCATTTTGGCCATTCCCTGCAAGCCTTTATCCAGGATGAAGAAGGCGCGCAAATCATCGAATACGCACTCGTTGTGGCCGTGGTCTCCATTGGCTTGATCCTGCTAATGAAGTCTTCAATCAGCAACGCCCTCTTCACTGATTGGCTCACCAAAGTCAAGGCTTGCCTGACCAACTCGGCTAGCTGCACCTAACTGTATTGAGAGGTAAGCCATGACGGAGCCGCGCTAACTGTCATGGCCATTAGCAAGGAACCGATCAAGGCGCATTGGACCATGAAAAACAGCCCGCACTACCGGACCACAACCCGGCACATGCGCGGTTCTGGCGCCGCGCTACAGCGCCAGCATGGAGCCGTTGACCCAACTTTGAGGTATCACCATGAACAGCATCGCTCAGCAATTTGGCCATTCCCTGCAAGCCTTTATCCAGGATGAAGAAGGCGCGCAGATCATCGAATACGCGCTCGTCGTAGCCGTAGTTTCCATTGGACTGATTGTTCTGATGAAGTCCTCCTTAGGCAGCACCCTCTTCGATGATTGGCTCACCAAAGTCAAGGCTTGCCTGACCAACTCGGCTAGCTGCACCTAACTCTATCCACAGACAAGCCATGGCGGTCGTCTCGTCCGTCATGGCTCTTCAGCCAACCACTCCATTCAAAACACATCATGAGAAACCACCCACACCTCAGGTCCAAAGCCCGGCCCATGCGTGGTTCTGCCGCACAGCGGCGGCAGCATGGTGCCTTTCTGATTACCTTTGCCCTGTTCATGCTGTTCCTGTTGGGCTTTATGGGCATTGCATTGGATTTTGGCCGGCTGTTTATCGTCAAGACCGAACTGCAGACGGCCGTGGACAGCTGCGCGCTGGCAGCGGCACGAGAGCTCAACGGCCAGCCTGACGCCATCACACGTGCCCAGAGCGCAGGCATGGCGGCGGGAAACAGCAACAACGCCAACCTGCAATCCGCCAGCTGGAATGGCGTTGGCAAGATCACCGCCAGCGATATAGGGATCTTTCGCGACAAGACATATGCACAGACTACCCTCGCCAAAGATGCACGGTATGTCGAGTGCAAATACACCATGAACAGCATCAAGCTCTGGCTGCTGCAAGCCATGGGTTCCTTTACCGGCGATAGCGCCACCTGGCCCAATACAGGCACCGTAGGTGCGAGGGCCGTGGCCACACGAAGTGTTGCCCAAAGTTCCTGCCCAATCCCGGTGCAGTTGAAGCAGTCCAAATTTACGACCCTCAACAAGGGCGACTGGATCATCGCGCTCAGCAAGTCAGGAAGCAGTGGCAGCGACTTCGGCTGGGCCAATCTGGACGGATCGACGAGCGCTACCGAAACATGGGCAGAAATGGAGGGGAAATACTGTAGCTCCGAGTATCCTCCTCTTCCTATCGGCACCAGCGGCGTGAAAACCTCTGTTTTTGAATATTGGAATCACCGCTTTGGTATTTACAAGGGTGCTCTAAATGCGACCAATGGCCCAACCGTAAGTCGCCCTGATTACACGGGCTATATCTACACCGCCACAAACTGGCCCAGCAAGTTCAACGCCTACAACGGCCCAGCTCAAGGCGGCATCCCCAACTTCATAACGCAGCGCCAGTCGTTTACTCCTTGCAGCCCCAGCTGCCCCATTAATGGGAGCAATGAAACTGCTGTTAGCTCCGCACAACTCCAAAGCTATGGCGCAGACCGCCGCCTTGTACTGACACCTGTCGTGAATACCTCAGGCAATGTGGTCAATTTCGCCTGCATGCTGATGCTTCAGCCAATTTCCAATCCGATCAAAGAGGACATTTATCTCGAGTTCCGAGGCAACGCCAGCGATCTCGACAGTCCCTGCACCACCACCGGTCTGGCAGGCGGAACAAACGGCCCTTTGGTACCCGTCCTTGTAAGGTGAACCTCATGCGCAAATATCAGCATCAACAACAAGGGGCAGCGCTGATTGAGCTGGCGCTAAGCATTCCTTTCATGATCATGCTGAGCATGATCGTCATCGAGTTCGGCCGTGCCCTTTACGAATACAACACGGTGACCAAGTCGGTACGCGATGCTGTGAGGTATCTTTCCGTGCAGATGCCAAACACCCTGTGTGCCAATGCGCAGAACCTTGTGGTGTACGGCACAACTACTACGGGCACCCAACCCCTAGCCCCCGGACTCAAGACCAGCGCCGTGAGCTGCAGCTGGCAGACCACAGGTGCACTTCCGCTGATCAATACCGTCACCGTCACCGTTACCGGGTACCACTTCACGTCACCGGTGTCCGGCGTGTTCGGCCTGCAGCTGTTCACCAACGGCGGTATCAACTTCGGCAATATCACCGCCACGATGAGGACGCTGACATGAAACACCTCACTCAACGCGGCTCCACGCTCATTGAATTTGCACTGGGGCTACTGATCTTTCTGATGTTCCTGCTGGGCGTGGTGGATTTCAGCCGCCTGCTCTACACCTGGACTGCGGCCAACGAGGCCACACGTGCCGGTGCTCGCTATGCGGTGGTGTGCGATGACCTGAATCAGAAAGCTAGCGTGCTGCAATATATGAAAAATCGGCTGCCGCAGATCACCGCTGTGGACGTGAAATGGAAACCCGACAGCTGCACGACTGCCACCTGCCAAAGCGTCACAGTAAGCATCCCTCAAGACGGTCTGAAGTTCCAATGGATCGCGCCCATCGTGGGTTCGGCGGCGCAGACCGTCATCGACATGCCGGGATTTAGCACCACCCTGCCGCGTGAAATCATGTACCAGGATCCAAACGTCCGCTCGGACTGCACTCCTTAATCAGGGAGAATTCGTATGAAAATCGCCATCATCTCTCCCAACACTGCCCATCTCCGCGAGATGGCCCATGTGCTGCAAGAGCAATCCCATCAGGTGCAGACCTTCGAGGGTGGCAAGACCCGCATGCCCACGATTGCCGAGCAGGAGCTGCCGGATCTGATGATCGTGGATGGTATGTGCTGCGACCCCGCAGACCTGGCCCCGGTGGAGCAGGTAACCACCCATCACCCACGCATGGCCGTGGTCCTGCTGTGCGCCCAGCAGACACCAGAGTTTCTGCTGCAATCCATGCGGGCGGGCGTGCGCGAGGTTCTGCCATCGCCGCCGCCGCCGCAGGCGCTGGCCGATGCCGTTCAGCGCCTTGCCAGCAAATTGCAGGACAGCTCCCCCAACCGTGCACAAGGGCAAGTCATGGCCTTTCTGCCCTGCAAGGGCGGTGCCGGCGCTACTTTCCTGGCCACCAATCTGGGCTGGGCGCTGGCGCAAAAGCACTCCGTGCTGTTGATCGACTTGAATCTGCAGTTCGGCGATGCGCTGCCCTATCTGCATGAAGGCAAGCCAAGCTCGACATTGGCGGATGTGGCACGTGACCTTCACCGCCTTGACGCCTCTTTTCTCACGGCCAGCACGGTAAAGATCACACCGCGCCTGCATGTGCTGGCGGCCCCCGAAGATGCCATGCATGCCATGGAAGTGGAGCCCGGGCATATTGAGGCCATCGTGCAACTGGCTGCCACGCACTACGACTTTGTGCTGCTGGACATGGGGCGCGTGCTGGACCCATTGGCTCTGCGCGTGCTCGACAAAGCGCAGTGCATTGTTCCTGTGCTGCTGCCCAACGTACCCGCCGTGCGCAATGCGCAAAAGCTGCTGCGCATGTTCCACGATCTGGGCTACCCGGAAAGCCGCCTGCATCCGGTGCTGAACAGGGTGGACAGGCGCAGCGAAATCGGTCTGTCTGAAGTGCGCAAGACCCTGGGCCTGGAGCAGCAATGGCGCAGCATTCCCGACTCTGCCCAGGAAGTACAAGCAGCCATCAACGCTGGAGCACCGCTGGCCGAATCCGCTCGCAGTAGCAGCGTGGTGCGCGAGCTGACGGCCTGGGCCGATGCACTGTCACCTCGAACTCATGAAGAAAACGGTAATTTTTTGAACCGGCTCTTTCGCCGGGCGTAGGCATCCGTATTGCAGAAGGAGACTGTCATGTCACTACGAGATTTCTTGACCGCGCCATCGACACGCACGCCCAAGCCTCTGCTGCAGGTCGTGTCTGAGTCCACAGATATGTCGGCCATGCCCGCAGCAGAGCCTCCTCCGCCATCCACCCCCATCTATGGTCACTCTGCGGCCTATCTGGCACTCAGAAGCCGCATTCATGCCAAGCTGCTGGAGCGGTTTGATCTTGCTGCCCTGGATGCAGTATCCGTGCAGACACTGCAGCAAGAAATTGCGACCATGACCGAGCGACTACTGGCTGAGGACTCCGCGGCCATCAACGATCTTGAAAGAAAAATGCTGATCCGAGATATCCAGCACGAGATGCTGGGTTTCGGTCCACTCGAGCTGCTGATGGCCGACTCTTCGGTATCGGACATCCTCGTCAATCGCTACGATCAGATCTATGTGGAACGCCAGGGCCGACTGGAGTTGACGCCCGTTGTCTTTACCGATGAAAAGCATTTGCTGCGCATCATTGACAAGATCGTTTCACGCATAGGCCGGCGCATCGACGAATCCAGCCCCATGGTCGATGCCCGCCTGCCAGATGGTTCGCGCGTGAATGCGGTCATCCCGCCCGTGGCCCTTGATGGCCCCATGATGTCGATCCGGCGCTTTGCACGCATCCCTTTGCGCATGGAGAATCTGATCAACGATCTCAAAAGCCTGACACCTGGCATGGCCCTGGTTCTTGAGGCTCTGGCCAAGGCCAAGGTGAACATGATCATCTCTGGCGGCACCGGGGCCGGCAAGACAACGCTGCTCAACATTCTCTCTAGCTATATTCCTACAACGGAACGCGTGGTCACCATCGAGGATGCGGCCGAGCTGCAACTGCAGCAGCCTCATGTGGTGCGCATGGAAACGCGCCCGCCCAATATAGAGGGCCGTGGCGAAATCACGCAGCGATCCCTTGTGCGTAACGCACTGCGCATGCGCCCTGACCGCATCATCATCGGCGAAGTCCGGGGCGCCGAAGCGGTAGACATGCTGCAGGCCATGAACACCGGCCACGAAGGCTCATTGACGACCATCCATGCCAATACGCCACGCGACTCTTTGGCTCGGCTCGAGAACATGGTCGGCATGGCAGGCCTCAATCTGCCGCACCAGGCCGCACGTCAACAGATTGCATCGGCCATTACGGTGATCGTGCAGGCACTCCGGCTCACGGATGGCAAACGCAAGATCACCAGCATCCAGGAGATCACGGGCATGGAGGGGGATGTGGTGACCATGCAGGAGATCTTTGCCTTCACCCAGACCGGAATCGGCGCCAATGGTGAAGTCCAGGGATATTTCCACGCCACAGGTGTCAGACCCAAGTTCGCCGATCGGCTAAAAGGCTTCGGCATTGCGTTGCCCGACAGCATCTTCGCTCCAGAGCGCCACTATCAATGAACTCCGCAAAAAGGTGCCGCCATGCTGTCCTTTTTTTCTTCCCACTCGATCCTGGTAATCATCGGTCTGGTGTTTGTAGCAGTGCTCCTGCTACTGGAAGCACTGCACGCGATCTGGAAGCAGTACAAGAGTCCTGAGGCAAAGCGGCTTGAGCGCCGGCTCAGAGCCTTGTCAGCAGCCGATGACAACAGCAATCCGACCAAGCTGGTCAAGGAGCGCGTACTTAGCGATATGCCCAGAATGCAGCGTGTGCTGCAAGCCATGCCGCGTGCACATCAGCTAGACCGCTTCATTGTTCAATCAGGCCTGGACTGGACGGTTTCGGGCTTGCTGCTAGGCAGTGCAATACTGTTTGCGCTAGGTATGCTGACAGCCATGATGCTTCGCCAGCCCATGGAGTTAGGCGTGCTTTCAAGTTTGGTGCTGGGGTCCCTTCCATGGCTGTTTCTGCAACGCAAAAGACTGCAGCGCCTGAAACGTATGGAGCACCAACTCCCAGAAGCGCTGGACCTTATAGCGCGCGCATTGCGCGCAGGCCATGCATTTTCCGCAAGCCTGCAAATGGCTGGAGAGGAACTGACCGAACCTATCGCCGACGAGTTCCGCCTGGTGCATGACGAGATCAACTATGGCACATCGCTACAGCAGGCCTTGACCAATCTGGGTGAGCGGGTACCGATCACAGATCTGCGCTACTTCATCGTCGCCGTACTGATACAGCGCGAATCTGGCGGCAACCTCACCGAGATGCTCAGCAACTTGAGTCGCCTGATCCGCGAGCGGCTCAAGCTCCATGCCAAGGTCCGCGTACTCTCCGCTGACGGGCGAATGTCGGCCTGGTTTCTGGGTTTGATGCCATTTGGACTGGCCGCTCTGCTCAATCTAATGAATCCGGAATTCATGCATCCGCTCTGGACTGACCCTATTGGCATCATCATTCTGAAATGGTTGGCCGCACTGATGGTCATAGGCCTGTTGCTGCTGCGCCGCATCGCCCGTATCAGGGTTTGAGTCCATCTGAAACGCAAGGAGTCCTCCATGTTGATCGTCGCCCTGCTCACTTTCACCGCCGTCATGCTGGCTGCTGGAGCCTTGTTCTTCTGGGCAACACCAACAGTCGCCGAGCGACGCTTACAGTCACTTACCCCCACCTCTCAAGACAAGGGGTGGACAGAAACAGTCGTCAAGCTGGTCGGCCCATTTGCACACCTGTCGTCACCCACCAAAGACAGTGATGCAACGCCATTGCGGCTGCGCTTTCTGAATGCTGGCATCCGCCACGAGAGTGCACCACTGCTGTACTTTGGAGTCAAAACGCTGCTGCCTATTGCTTTGGGGCTGGCGGTGTACTCGCTCATGCGGGCAACCAGCAAGGCAGATAGCACCCAGCTATTGTTCTTCCCCTTGGTGACCGCTCTTGTGGCCTGCTACCTGCCGAATCTGGTTCTGCGCTGGATGGCCTCGCGCCGCAAGCGCGAGATCTTTGAAAACTTTCCCGATGCCGCTGATTTGATGCTGGTCTGCGTAGAAGCGGGCATGGGCCTGGATGCCGCTCTGGGCAAGGTAACCGATGAAATTCGCATCAAAAGTGAAGCCCTCGCAGAGGAGCTCCACTGGACCAACCTGGAAATGCGAGCTGGCAGCACCCGCGAAAAATCCTTGCGAAATCTGGCGGCCCGCACCGGTGTAGATGAAATTCACACTTTTACGGCCATGCTGACGCAGGCAGACCGATTTGGTACCAGCATAGGCGAATCGCTCCGGGTTTTCTCGGATGATCTACGCCACAAACGGCAGATGCGCGCCGAAGAGCTCGCTGCCAAGATCCCCACCAAGATGCTGCTGCCGCTGGTGACCTGCATCTTCCCGGCCATCATCATGGTGGTTCTGGGTCCAGCCATCATTCGAATCGTGCGCATGATCCTGCCCATGATGGGCGGCAGCATGTGAGGGCTTCAACAGGGTTCGGATTCGCCTCTGTGACGAGATATCCTGAAAGTAGTCTCGACATCTTTGATCTAATCCACGGGGACGGCAATGACCTGCAGAGGGCATGTGCCCTCTCCATGACGCTTAGATTGACAATCTTGAGCTGGCCCCTTGTCGACGTGGTCGAAAGATGCGCCATGAAATGAGCCGTACGGAAAGATCTGCGCAGACGACAATCGGACGATTGACCGAGTGTCTAGCTTTGCCTCGCATGGGTTCGACGCTGACTGCCACTCGGAGCTCTGCTCAAATACAAGCCGTCTTTTTTTGAAAACTTCACGCCACAAAAGCCACAAACTGCGCGATCAGCGCGCACAAAACCCTGCAACAACCAGCTAAGGCAAGCGAGTAACCGCTACACTTTGCGCCTCAGGCCTGCGTAATACCCGACGCAGGCCTTTTTTCCCGCTTTTCGAGGTTTTCGCGCACTGCCATGTCCACCGTCTTCAATTTCACCTTTGTTCCCTGGTTCCGGTCTGTGGCCCCCTATATCCACAAGTTCCGACACCAGACCTTTGTGGTGGGCCTGACCGGTGAAGCCATTGATGCGGGCAAGCTCAGCTCCATCGTCCAGGATCTGGCCATGATCCAGGCCATGGGCGTCAAGATCGTGCTGGTGCACGGCTTCCGCCCCCAGGTCAACGAGCAGTTGCGCCTCAAGGGCCAGGAGCCGCGCTATTACAACGGCATGCGAGTCACCGACTCCATCGCGCTGGACTGTGCCCAGGAAGCGGCCGGCCAGCTGCGCTACGAGATCGAAGCCGCCTTCAGCCAGGGTCTTCCCAACACGCCCATGGCCGGCGCGCGCGTGCGCGTGATTTCGGGCAACTTCCTCACGGCCCGCCCCGTGGGCATCGTCGACGGTGTGGATTTCATGCACTCCGGTCTGGTGCGCAAGGTCGACGTGGAAGGCATTCGCAGCGCCCTCGACTCAGAAGCCATGGTGCTGGTCTCGCCCTTCGGTTTCTCGCCCACGGGCGAGGCCTTCAATCTCAGCATGGAAGAAGTGGCCACCCGCGTAGCCATCGAGCTCAAGGCCGACAAGCTGCTGTTCCTGACCGAAGTGCCTGGCGTTCGCATGGACCCCAACGGCCCGGCCGACGAGAACAACCCCATCGATACCGAGCTGCCGCTGGACGCCGCGCGCCGCCTGCTGGCCCAGCTCCCGCCTGCACAGCAACCTACCGATGTGGGCTTTTATCTGCAGCACTGCGTACGCGCCTGCGAGCATGGCGTGGAGCGCAGCCATATTCTGCCCTTTTCGACCGACGGAGCGCTGCTGCTGGAGATCTATGTGCACGACGGCATCGGCACCATGGTCATTGACGAAAAGCTCGAAGAACTGCGCGAGGCCACGATCGACGACGTGGGCGGCATCATTCAGCTTATCGAACCCTTCGAGCGCGACGGCACGCTGGTCAAGCGCGACCGCACCGAGATCGAACGCGACATCGCCAGTTACACCGTCATCGAACACGATGGCGTGATCTTCGGCTGTGCTGCCCTGCACCCCTATCTCGAAGCCAAGACCGCCGAAATGGCCGCCGTCACCGTCTCGCCCAAGAGCCAGGGCACGGGCGATGGCGAGAAGCTGCTCAAACGCATCGAACAGCGCGCACGCGCCCTGGGCTGCGAAACCATGTTTGTGCTGACCACGCGAACCATGCACTGGTTCATCAAGCGCGGCTTTCAGCCCGTGGAGCCCGAATGGCTGCCGGAGGCCCGCAAGGCCAAATACAACTGGGGCCGCAAGAGCCAGGTACTGGTGAAGAAGCTCTAATTCGCCTTCATCATTAAAAATGGCTTTCAGCGCTTGATGAACAAGCGTTGGAAGCTATTTTTTTGGGTGGAGCAAAAGATGCGTGCAGCAGGCACAGGCGGAGCAAGCCGCGGCTCTGGGTGCAGCAAGGCCGGCTAACGTGGCACCGCTCTGTCTGCCGCAGCCGCAAATTCCGACGGCGGGCGGCCGAACTGTTTGCGGAAAGCAGCCGTGTATGCACTATGGCTTTCATAGCCGCTTTCCAGCGCCACGGTGGTGATGGGCATGCCCTGCAGCAACTGGGGGATGGAAGCCATCAGCCGCATCTGCTGATACCACCGGCCCCAGTTCATCCCGGTGCTTTTCAGAAATCGACGGTGCAGCGTCTTGGGCGTCAGCGCGTGCTGCTGGGCCAGGGCTTCCACCGTGGTGCGCTGCGCCGGTGCATCCAGCATGCTCTCGCAGATGCGTCGCATCAGCGCATCTTCAGGCCAGGGCAGGTAATACGGCAGCGGCGCCAGAGCCTGCAACTCCTCCAGCAGCAGATCACCCAGCAGCGCATCGCGCGGGCGATGCGGTCCCTGATGGGGCAAGTCGACAAGCGCCGCCATCAGCTCCCTGACCAGCGGCGAGACATGGAGCACGCAGTCCCGGGCCGGCAGGCGTGCCGACCATGCCTCCTCAATGAACAGGCCAAAGGCTCGCACCGCCGTGGTCGCCGTGATTCTGTGCAGCATGCCCGGGCGCAGCCACACCGCCGTGGTGGGTGGAACCAGCCATTGCCCGCAGGGGGACTCGACCAGCAACACGCCTTCCGAGGCATAAATGAGATGGCCGCGCGCGTGGCTGTGCTGCGGCACCACATGACCGGGCGGATAGCGCTGTTCCACGCCCGTGACAGGCAGTGGAGAGGCCTGGGCATGCTGCAAATCCAGCGCATGCGCGCCATGTTCGGGGGAGGCAAAACCCATGAGATGTCCAAATCTCTACAACAAATGAATATCTATCGATAGAAGTCTATACCGTTGACGACATAAAGTAGCCCCACTGTCTGCATCAACCCGCACTTTTGCCGTGAAACACTGCCACCCGCTTTCGCTACGCCTACTGGCTCTGACATCTGGTCGGGGTCTGCATGCACGCGTTCGCGCATGGTCCCATCCTGGTCTTCCCAGACCCCGGCCTTAGCCAGCTCCATCCGGGCAGGGAGACCAGGTGATTGTTGCAACCCATTCCAAGGTCTCTATGCTGGCTGATCCCTCTAACAAATACCGCGCATTTCCCGTTGTGGACTTGCCCACCCGCCAATGGCCTGCCCGTACGTTGACGCAAGCGCCCGTATGGCTTTCGACCGATTTGCGCGACGGCAACCAGGCGCTGTTCGAACCCATGAACCGCGAGCGCAAGCTGCGACTGTTCGAGGAACTGGTCGCCATCGGTTTCAAGGAAATTGAAATCGGCTTCCCCTCCGCTTCCCAGACCGACTTCGACATCGTGCGCCACCTCATCGAAGCGCAACTGATTCCGCACGACGTCACACCCATGGTCATCACCCAACTGCGTGAGGACCTGATTGCCACCACGGTGCGCAGCGTGGCCGGCGCACGCCGCGTGATCGTGCATCTGTACAACGCCGTGGCACCAGCCTTCCGCGAAATCGTCTTTGGCATGGAAGTGCCGCAGATCATTGCCATGGTGGAGCACCATGTACGCTACCTCAGGCAACTGACCGGGCAGCACCCCGAAACCGAATGGGTGCTGCAGTACTCCCCGGAAACCTTTTGCATGGCCGAGCTGGACGTTTCCCTGGCCGTGTGCAATGTCGCCATTGCAGCCTGGGATGCCGGTCCTAAGCGCCCCATGATCATCAACCTGCCGACCACGGTGGAGGTTTCCACCGCCAATGTGTTTGCCGACCAGATCGAATGGATGGACCGGCGTCTGGCACGGCGCGAGCACATCACGCTTTCGGTACACCCCCACAACGACAGAGGCACCGGCGTGGCCTGTGCCGAGCAGGCCCTGCTGGCCGGCGCCCAGCGTGTGGAAGGCTGTTTGTTCGGCAACGGCGAGCGCAGCGGCAATGTGGATCTGGTGACGCTGGCTCTGAACCTATACACCCAGGGCATTGTTCCGGGCCTGGATTTCTCCGACATCGCTGCCGTGGCTCGCATCGCCGAAGCCTCTACAGCCCTGCCCATACATCCGCGCCACCCCTATGTGGGCGATCTGGTGTTCACGGCTTTTTCGGGCTCGCACCAGGATGCGATTGCCAAGGGCTTTGCGGCGCAACAACCCGACGCCCCATGGCGCGTACCCTATTTACCCATAGACCCGCAGGACCTGGGACGTACCTATGACAGCATCGTGCGCGTCAACAGCCAGTCCGGAAAGGGCGGTATTGCCTTCCTGCTGCAGAAGGACAGGGGCATCATCATGCCGCGGCGCATGCAGATCGAGTTCAGCGCCATCGTCCAGGCCTGGGCCGACAGCAGCGAAACCGAGCTTAGCAGCGCACAGATCTGGGAGCTGTTCGAAGCCACCTACCTGCATGCCCAAGCCGGGTCCCGGTCACTGCGTTATGAAAGCCACCGCCTGTTCGACAGCCCGCAAGGCCAGGGTATCGAACTGCACTGGCACGATGCCGACGGGCAACCCAGGCTGCACAAAGGCATCGGCAACGGCCCTATTGCAGCCACCGTCGCTGCACTGGAGTTGCCGCTGCGCATCGACAGCTACGAAGAGCGCAGCCAGGGCAACGGCGCCGACGCCTGTGCCGTTGCCATCATCGAAGCCGCATGGCCTGGCGTGCCCGGCTCACGGTTTGGCGTAGGCATGCACGCGAACATCGTCACCGCATCGGTGATGGCGGTCGTGAATGCCGCTGCGCGCTTTGAGGGGGACATGATTCAGACCCGCGCATAGCCTTCGATAGATCGTCGCGTCTCCCTCTTGTCGGCCGATACCGTTTGAAGCTCGGCCTGCGCGGTGCCCTCCCTCATACGCCGACTCGGTCTTTTCCGTCTATTTTCAGCGGGTCTGTCACAATTTTGGGGGCAGGCCCGTTGTGCCGATGGAGGCTTCTGGGCACTTGGTGCATCGTCGATGTTGCGCTGCGTCACAGCACCACCAAGCAGTCTGCGCTACAAAGTCGACATCCGATTAGCATGAGGCATGCCATGAATACACTCCCTCCTCAGGCCATCAGCCAGGATGTGCTGGCCGAGAAATATCTGGCCGACGGCGAGCAATCCGAGCAAGAGCTGTTTGCCCGCGTGGCACGAGCCCTGGCAGCTGTTGAACAGCCTGAGCTTCAGACGCATTGGGAGCAGCAATTTCTGGTCAATCTGCAGCGCGGTGCCATCGGTGCTGGCCGCATCATGGCAGCGGCGGGGCTGGACACCAAGGCCACGTTGATCAACTGCTTTGTGCAGCCCGTCGCCGACGCCACCAATGGTTTCGACACCCAGGGAAACCCCGGCATCTACACAGCGCTTTCTCAGGCAGCCGAGACCATGCGCCGCGGTGGCGGCGTGGGTTATGACTTCTCCAATCTGCGACCACGCGGTGCGCTGGTGCGCGGCACCAACTCCTTTGCGTCGGGCCCCTGCTCCTTCATCGATGTCTTCGATGCATCCTGTACCACGGTGGAGTCGGCCGGTGCGCGCCGCGGAGCCCAGATGGGTGTGCTGCGCATTGACCACCCCGATGTACTGGAATTCATCACCGCTAAGCGACAAAAAGGCCGCTGGAACAATTTCAATGTGTCTGTGGGAGTGAGCAGCGCATTCATGCAGGCGGTCAGGGACGATGCCCAATGGGAGCTGGTGCATGTCGCCAGTCCCAGCGAGGCACAGATACAGGCCGGCGCCCATCGCCGCGACGATGGCCTCTGGGTCTATAAAAGCCAGCCCGCGCGCGCGCTGTGGGATGCCATCATGCGCTCGGCCTACGACTTCGCCGAGCCCGGCATTCTTTTTCTCGACAACATCAACGCCGACAACAACCTCTGGTATGCCGAGCAGATTGCCGCCACCAATCCCTGCGGCGAGCAGCCCCTGCCGCCCTATGGCTGCTGCGATCTGGGCCCGGTCATACTCACGCGCTTTGTGCGCGAGGCGTTCACACCTCAGGCTTTCTTCGATATGGAGGCCTTTCGCGCCGCCGTCGCGGTTCAGGTGCGCATGCTGGACAATGTGCTGGACGCCACCGTCTGGCCCCTGCCCGAGCAGCAGCGCGAGGCACAGCAAAAGCGCCGCATCGGCGTGGGCTTCACTGGGCTGGGCGACGCCTTGATTCTGCTGGGCCTGCATTACGCCAGCGATGCAGGCCTGCAGCAGGCCGCATCAATAGCTCGCGCCATGCGCGATGCGGCTTATGCCGCGTCGGTGGAGCTGGCACGGGAAAAAGGTGTCTTCCCGCTGTTCAACGCCAAGCAGTATCTGAAAAGCGGCTTTGCCAAACGCTTGCCCAAGGAGTTGCGCGCTGCCATCAAAAAACATGGGCTGCGTAACAGCCATCTGCTGTCCATCGCCCCCACGGGCACGGTATCACTGGCCTTTGCCGACAATGCGTCCAACGGCATCGAGCCCGCTTTTTCCTGGACCTATACGCGCAAAAAGCGCACGACCGATGGCGGCGAGCAGTTCTACACCGTACAGGACCATGCCTACCGCCTGTACAAAGCCATGCACGGCGACGAGGCACCGCTGCCCGACTGCTTTGTCAGTGCGCTGGAGCTGAGCGCCAGCGAGCATGTGGCCATGATGCGCTGCGTGCAGCCCTTTATCGACACATCGATTTCAAAGACCGTCAACATCCCGGCCGACTATCCCTTCGAGGACTTCAAGCACCTCTATATGGAGTGCTGGGAGGTCGGCCTCAAAGGCTGTGCTACCTACCGTCCCAACGACACGCTGGGCGCGGTTCTGTCTACCGATTCAGCCCCCACCCCCTCTCAAGCGCCTACTGGTAAATCGCAGGCTGCTATCAACTCGGTTAGCAGCAGCGGCATGACGGCTGTGATCGAGCGCCGCCCCGAGGGTCCGCTCAATGCCGTGGTGGACAAGATCGAGTATTTCACGCATGACGGCATACGGCGTCTCTATCTGGTCGTCAGCTTCATGGTGGTCGACGGTTTGGAGCGTCCCATCGAATTCTTCATGCCCGTGGGCCAGACCGGGGAGAGCCAGCAATGGATCACGGCCACCATGCGCAGCCTGAGCCTGGCCGCGCGTGGCGGCTTTCTCGACAAGGCCCTGGCCGATCTGCGCAAAGTGGCCTGGGATCGCGGCCCGGTGCGCTACGGCAGCAGGACGCGTGACGACGGCAGCCGCATCCCGCTCTGGCATGACAGCGAAGTGGCGCTGCTGGCCTATGCGATTCAAAGCATCATCGCCAATCGCGGCCTGCCCCAGCCGGCGCCCAGCACGGCGGCCACGCCGGCATCTCCGCCCGAGAACAATGCCTCCGTCAGCGGTCAAAAGTGTCCCGACTGCGGAGCACATGCCATGATCAAAAAAGATGGCTGTCAGTTCTGTACTGCCTGCGGCTTTGTGGGGTCATGCGGTTGAAAAATGGATAGCTTGAGTCGCGATCAAGCTGAGCAGTGCGATGGATGACTGAGTCCGCTGCAGCAGCGTCCATTCAGATGGCAGCCCAAAGCAGCGGTCAGGCGCGGCTTCGGACCCAGCACCCTGAGCTCAACAATGCGACGGGTGACCGAGGCATGTGGAAACGCTAAGTACAGACGTTGATATCGAGGCCATCGATCATCGCTCTCCAACCTGAAAGGTGTTCCGTCATGAAAGTCAAAGTCCTCTGCTTCGGCATCTCGCTGGACGGTTACTCCGCCGGACCCAACCAGGATTTGCAGAACCCGCTCGGCATCGGTGGGCCTGAGATCCTTGAGTGGTTCTTCCCCACCCAAGTCTTTCAGCGTATGCATGGAAGGTCTCAGATCGGCGAAACAGGTGTCGACAATCAGATGGCCGAACGCTCCTTCGAGAACATCGGTGCGTGGATTCTGGGGCGCAATATGTTCGGCCCGATACGCGGCCCTTGGCCCGACGAAAGCTGGAAGGGCTGGTGGGGCGATGAGCCACCCTATCACGTGCCCGCATTTGTCCTGACCCACCATGCGCGGCCCGCGCTGCGCATGCAGGGAGGCACCGATTTTCACTTCGTCACGGATGGCATTGCGTCGGCGCTGGCGCAAGCCAAGGCAGCCGCAGGTGATCGCGATATTCGCATAGGCGGCGGCGTAGCCACCGTGCGACAGTTCCTGCAGGCGCGACTGGTCGATGAGATTCACCTCGCTGTACGTCCTCTGTTGATGGGGGCCGGCGAAAACCTCTGGCAAGGCTTGGACATGCGGGCTCTTGGCTATGAGGTCGCCGAAGTGAGACAGGGCGAACGAGCCATGCATGTGATGGTGCGCAAACAAGCGTAACACCTGAAAACCGGGTCGCACTTGATACCGCAGGCGTACTCCTGACTGTCCGGACTGTCCAAGCCCATGGTCCTGACACTTGTGACGCTCATGTTCCAACCGGGACGGCTAGCGACAGTCGTATCCAGAACGCTTGCTTAACGCTTAGCTTCGGAGGTCGAAAGAGATGATTTGCCGGAACGATAGGCCAGGCCAGCGCCGCAAGTGGTCTCAGTCGTAGGCCTCGCATACATCACCAATGGCGAGCTCGCCCAACTTCTCGCTCTTTGAATATCACATTCCAGTTCTTGCCTCTCAAGCTCGACCATCAGGTACTCACGGTAAGCATCCACTCGGACTTTCGGCTCGGTGGTCGTGCTTTGAAGCAACTTATTGAGTTGTGGTTGCTCGTGCAGCATGCCCTTCTGGCGGTCGAGCAAAGGCTGGATTCCCGCCTCGACAGGCTGTATTGCGTGAGCACAGCCAGTCCAGGCCATGGCGATAAAAAGAGCGACTTGGCGCATGTTTGTGCTTCGACCCCCACGTAGGTAAAGTGGATGGCATCAACCCCAGACCTTGCCCGATAACACTTGCCACTCTGAGAAGCACTATGGGTCGCCTCACGCCTTTATATAGGGGTTGGCGGAAATACTCCTACTGCCGTCCGGCATCCAGCGTCAATAGACTGCGTGCGACTCTTCGCTCAGGCTAGGGCTTGAAACGCCATGCGCTGCGACTCTCTCAACGAGCCTGCAGGCACGGCTCACCGGTTGCGCCGCGCGCTCAGGATCAACTGAACTCCTGACTTCACCCAAGCATCACCACCGCTGGCCCAAGCTAGTTCAATTCCTCGTAGACGCTGCCCATGGATTCAACTGACAGCCTAGACTTGACGCGATTTTTGCAGTGAGTCAGGCTCGGATGACTCATCCAGCGCCACTGGCTGCGTGGACTCCGCCGGAGCCGCAGCGGCTTCTGGCTCCGGCTCCTTGGGCAAAGAGGCCCTTGCCACTTGGAGCATGTGAAGGGCAAGCGATTCATACAGAGGCCGCGCAATCATGCGCGAGATCATGCTGGCGATCATGGCCGATGCCATGAGGCTCAGCACCAGTGCATGGCCGTCCACCATCTCCATGACGATGATGAAAGCCGTCAGTGGCGCCTGGGTGACCGCCGCCAGAAAGGCAGCCATGCCCATCGCTATCAATGCAGGAGCTATATCCGTAGTTCCAACAATCGATGCAACGTTATTCCCCACGCCTGCACCAATCGACAGCGAGGGCGCAAAGATACCGCCGGGTACGCCCACCCAGGCCGATAGCCAGGTGGCGATGAATTTGAGCGTGACATAGAACTCGGGCACATCGGCCTCGCCCTGCAACATATGCTTGACGGCTTCGGAGCCCGCACCAAAGGTGGCGCCGCCGGTGACCACGCCGATGACGGCAATCAGCAGGGCCAGCACTGCGGCAAAGCGGATCGGAAAGCGTGACCTGAGCTTGTTAAGGCGCTCGGTGGACGAGGTCAGCGAGTGGGTCATGAGCTTGGCGAACAGGCCGCCCAGCACGCCGCAGGTCAGCGCCACGGCAAGACAAGGCAGCAGGTCACGCCAGCCGAGTTCGGCCACGCGGATGCGGCCAAAGTAGCTCAGGTTGCCGAAGACCGAGACCCCCATCAGACCGGCCAGCACAATGGCTGCGATGATGAGACCGCTGGAGCGCGACTCCAGCTTGCGCGAGAGCTCCTCGATGGCAAACACCACGCCCGCCAACGGGGCGTTGAAAGCTGCTGCAATACCTGCCGCGCCGCCAGCCACCAGCAAGGCATGGGTATTGATGACGGACTTGGGGCCCAGCCAGCGCCGCGCCGAATGCATGACACCGGCAGCCACCTGCACCGACGGTCCTTCGCGCCCTATCGACAGCCCCGCAAGAAAGCCCGCGCTGGACAGCACGATCTTGGCAAACGACAGCCACAGCGACACAAAGCGCTTGCGCAGACTGGCATCGACCGATGGCTCCAGCGTGGCAATCACCTGCGGGATGCCCGAGCCGCTGGCACCCGGAGCCCATTTGCGCGTGGCCCAGACCGCTGCCGCCGTGATGGCCGGCATCCAGATCAGCACCAGCCAGCCATGGACGCCGTGGTAGATGCTCTCGAAAAAGCCGAAAGCCGCTTCGGCCAGCAGCGTGAAAGCCACCACGCTCAGGCCCGCTGCCGCGGCATAGGCCAGCACCACCGTCCGCTCCAGCCAGCGCTTTCCATCGCGCATCTCTTCATTGAGGTTGTGGAAGAAATCTGGCTCTTGCTGCATGGGCGGGGAATCGTTTCGGGGTGGCTGCAAAAATGGGCGAAGACCCACATTCTGCGCCCGCCCAAGGGCTTGCCAGATCGGCAATAGCCACAACGATTGCCCGAGTCGCACATCTATTGCGAATCACCCGGCTAAAGCCCGAGGGAATGCCCATGCGGTCATGCCGCGCAGGCCCGTCTCCGCCGTGGCAGTGACAGGCCTCTGTGTCCGGGCCTGCTGGCTCCAACCCGGCAGCCCTCATGCCGTAAACTCATCCCGTGAATGCCACCCAAAGCGTCCCGGCCAAGGCGATCAGACCTCCCATGGCCACCAGCACTGCACCGGGCCCAGGCACATAGGCGAGCAGCCATGTGAGTGCCAGCGCGGCCACACTGAGGCAGCCCAGCCAGACGATGGTTCCCACCGCAGCACCCCACAAGCCCATGCACAGCCACAGTGCGAGCAGCATCAGCGCCGCCCCCGCCAGGCGCAGCACGACCCGCAGCGCCGGCCCGGGCTCGCCACGCGATACAAGCTGATCGCAATGCCTGTCCATGGCCTGGCTCAGCACCAGCATGCCTGCCAAGCACAGCGCCAGGGCGCAGGCCATCATCTGCCACAGACTCATGCTACACCTTTCAGCGCCTGCAGCGCAGCTGTCAGCAGGGCTGCCGAGCCCGCCATCCATGCCATCACGCGCAGCAGGCTGCGCACATGGAAGGCCCAGAGCGTCACTGCGGTGTAGAGCACAAAGCTGAGCAAGGTGGAAAGCAGCACGGCAGGTGCACGCTGCATAGCGCCCAAGGCCACAAGCACCTGGGCCATCACGGCGCAGGCCAGCGCCGTGAGCGCATAGCCGCCCAGCGTGGCCATCAGCACGCGCAGCAACACGGCCCAGCGATGGCGCCTGGTCTGAGCCTTGGTCATTGCCGCCGCTTTCATGTGAGACCTCCTGAGACAACGCCACGGCCCGCACGCAACTGCGCCATGTTCTTGCTACGCTGCGACTTTTCATGCCGCCATGCGCCCCAGGCGACCAGCAGGCCCAGCGCCATGCAGGTCAGCTCCAGCCCTGCCCGCTGACCATCGCCCTGCGCCAGGTACAGCAGCAGGTGCTGGCCTGTAGTCATGACATTGAGCAGCGGCAAGCCCAGACACAGCAAGGCCAGCATCCATAGCTGTTCGCACCAGGCCTGGCGCGCCGTGCGCAGCAGCGCATGCAGCAGGCTCAGGACCCAGACCGCAAAGAACACACGGATTTCCCAGCTGGAACGCGCCTCCAGCACCAGAGGCAGCAGACGATTGCCATACAGATAGGCAATGGACGCCAGCGCCGAGCCTGCCAGTGCCGCCACATTGAGCGCATCAATGCAGCGGTACATGGAGGGCGTCGCCGCGCCCCATTCATAACCGCTTCTTGCACGGCGCTTGACCACAAACAAGATCGATCCGCTGGCAATCATTGCCGTGCCGACCAGGCCCAGGACAAAGTACAGCCACTTCATCGCCCAGCCACCAAAGGTGACCAGATGCAGCGCGCTGATGACGGGATAGGTATCGCTTGCAAAACTACTGGACGGCGAACTGGCGGATAGCTGCAGCAGCTCGCCGTCGACGGCATCGAATGTCACTGAATTGGCGCTGTTGACCATTCGGCGCGTCACTGCCGTATCCGGCTTGCCTTCCGTGAAGCGTATCGTGGCCGGCGCCCCCTCAGGTCGTTGCACCACCACGCCCACGACAGGCTCCGTCAGCAGGGACTGGGCCTGCTGCGCAAGGCTGACAAGGTCCACAACTGCAATGGCTGGTGCATTCGAGGGTGTATTCGCCTCGGATCTGGCGTTCAACTCGGACTCGTAGCGGCTGTAGGCCGAACGGTCCTGCCCATACAGCGATTGCAGCGGCCAGGGCATATAGCTGGTGTAGAAATGCGCGAGTCCCGTGTAGACGATCATGAACAGAAACGGCAGCGTGAGCACGGCCGACGCATTGTGTGCATCCAGCCAGGAACGCTGGCCCTTGCCGGGCCGGAAGGTAAAGAAGTCCTGAAAGATGCGCCGGTGCACAATCACGCCCGAAACCAGCGCCACCAGCATGCACATGGACACCAGTCCCACCACCCAGAAGCCAGCGATACCGCCCTGCAAGGAATAGTGAAAGGACATGAAATGCCGACCGCCTTCGGTCTGACGCATGGCAGGCTCTGGCAGGACTTCGCCCGTCTGGACATCTAGGCTGGCCTGCAGATCGCCGTCCTGGGCACGCGCGAATACCTTGACCCCATCGCCTGTGTGCAGCGGCAGACCGATGCGCCAGATACTGGCATCCGGCGCCGTCTTGCTCAGATGCTGCTCGGCCAGCCGCAAGGCCTGCAGACGCTCTTGCGGAGAAAGCGCCTGCTGGCCGCTGCCTTCCAGTGGCAGCCCCTGCATCCATAGCGTGATGGACTCACGGAACACGCTGATCGAGCCCGTGAGAAAAATGGCGCAGAGCAGCCAGCCGCACACCAGGCCGCACCAGGTGTGCAGCCATGACATGGTCTGGCGAAGTCCGGGCCCGGATGCTGGCTTGCCGCTCATGTCAGCCCGCTCAGAACGCGCCACGCAAGGTCAACAGCACGCTACGCGGCTCGCCATACCAGTTGCCGCTGCCCGAGGTCCCAACCGTCTTGTAGTAAGTCTTGTCGAACAGATTGTGCACATTGAGCGCAGCCGACCAGTTGCGATTGATGCGGTATTGCACGCTGGCGCCCCAGACGGCGTAGCCGGCCTGGGTGAAGCGGAAGGGAACGGCATTGCCATCGTATTGGCCCGATGCCGGGTTGTAGCTGTTGGCCGTGCCGCTGACATAGGTGGCGCTTTGCAGCGTCACGCCACCGCCCACCGTCCATGGCGAGAGCTGACCCTGCAACTGATACGTGCTCCACAGCTTGAACAGGTGCTTGGGTGTGATGGAGCTATAGACCAGTTGCGACGGGTCGGTCTTGTTGCGATTGTGGTTGTAGGTATAGCCGGCAAACAACTGCCAGCCCTGCGCCAGCTGACCGGTCACTTCCATGTCCAGCCCCTGGCTGATGATCTTGCCCTGCGCGACATAGCAGCAGCTCAGGCCCAGATTCCCCACATCCGTTTCCGGATAACGCGGATCACGCACCGCCTGCCCCTTGCGCTCGATACGGTAAAGGGCCAGCGCTGTATTGAGCTTGCCATCGGCGAGTTCCCCCTTCATGCCCAGCTCGAAGCTGCGGCCTTTGATCGGGTCCAGCGCGGCCCCCGGTGCCGGCCCGGCCAGCATATTGGCCTGCGACTTGTGGATCTCGGTCACGCTGCCATAGGCCGTCCACTGGTTGCCCAGGTCATACACCAGGCCCGCATAGGGGGTGAAGATGCCGCTTTCGCTGTAGTACTCGCGACCGCTGGCCCGAACACTGCCATCGGCGTTGTAGTTGATGTATGGCGTGTCGTAGGAGTAGCTGGCATAACGTCCTCCGACAATGGCAGTGAGCTGATCCGTCAGGCTCAGGTTGGCACGACCATAAAAGCCTTTTTGAGTAGCGCCGTAGCCGGGATAGCTGCGCGTCATGCGTTCGCGTACCGCAGGGGGAATTCTGCCGGGATCGAACTCATAGACATTGGTCAGAGACAGCGGCGTATCCATCTCGGAGTAATAGGTGTCCTGATCGTCACGGACCTTGCTCCAGTCCGCGCCGAGCAGCAAGCGGTGTTTGCGACCGAACAGCGAGAACGGGCCGCTGGCATGCACATCCAGGCTTTTTTTCTCCGAACGAAAGTCGTTGGAAAAGCCGGTCCAGTTGGCGCCAAGACCTGTTGCAGGGTCAACGGCTCCGCTGAGGCTGGCCAGCCGCGCATCGCTGTCCACCTTCTGATAATTGAGCTGGGCCTTTAGCTTCCAGTCTCCCGCCAGCTGCTGGTCGAGCTGCGCAAAGACCTCCTTGGCGCTCTTGTCATAGTGGCTCCAGCCCGCCATCAGCGCAGTTTTGCGAGACAGCTTCAGATCGTCGCCATTGGCGGCACGCGGCAGGCCTTCGCGCCAGGGAGTGGCCCTGAGCTTGTCGTAGCTGGCTCCCAGACTCACACGGGTGGAGCTTGTCACATCGGCCTCCAGAATACCGTAGAGCAAGCTGTTGCGCGATTCCGCTCCGCGATAGAAGAAGTCCTTGTCAGAATGCGCGAGCACAGCACGACCACGCAGGCTCCCTGCTTCATTCAATGGACCCGCAACATCCAGCTCGGCCTGTTTGCGACTCCAGCTGCCGACGCCCACCGAGCCCAGAATCTGCTTTTGCGCCGTGGGACGCTTGCGCACCAGATTGATGGCACCGCCAGGCTCCCCATTGCCGCTGAACAGGCCGTTGGCGCCGCGCACCACCTGCACGCTGTCATACATGGCCAGATTGGGGTCGAACAGTTGCTGGCTGAAAGCGTCCACGCTGGCTCCGTCGATCTGCACATTGCTGATCTCGAAGCCCCGCGACAGAAACTTGGTGGCCGCACCGCCCAACCCTCCCGCACCGCCATAGTCCACCGTCACGCCGGTGGTCTGCTGCATCACCTCCCCCACATTGCTCATGGCCTGATCTTCAATGCGCTGGCGCGTCACCACCGAGATCGACTGCGGTGTCTCGCGGATGTCCTGCCCTTTGCCCAGGGACACATGCGAGGCGGCATACGAGCCGCTGCCTTCCGTGGCTTCACGCTGGGCCAGTGCCGTCACCGTCACCTCGCCCAGCATGCCGGTCTGGCTGCTGTGGCGACGCACGGTGATGGCCGCCCCGACAGGAAAGGCCTCCAGTCCGCTCCCCGCAAGCGCCTTGGCCAGCGCCTCGTTCAAGGTCTGCACGCCCTGCAACGCCGGCGCCGTGCGGCCTTCCACCAATGCAGCGTCAACCGAGACCGACACCCCCCAGATGCGGGCCAGTGCATTCAATGCTTGTCCCAGCGGCTGCGCAGGCAGGCTCAGGCTGCGCGAGGTGGACATGGTCTGGCTGCTGGCGACCTGGGCATGAGCCGTCGGTAATACCGCCAGAGCTGACCAAGCCAGACAGGCCATGGCACTGGCCAAAGCCACTGCGCACAGACCTCCGCAATGCGAACCCGCAGCCATCCCCTCCTCTTGAACAGAAGAAAAATGAGAGTGATTTCTTTTCATCAAATGCATCCTGTGAAGTGCTTGTCTAAGTGCTTTCACAGTGAAGACGCATGAAATAGCTTGTACCGGACAAAAATTTTCATCCGGCCTTGCCGGCCGTCAGCGCCGACGGATGACGGTGCGGCCATCGGCCAGTTGCTCCACGCGCACCGGCAGGGAGCGCGACAGGCTGGCAATGAAGATGGCAGGCTCGCGCAGCTTGAAGCTGCCCGTCAATCGCAGGGATTGCAAAGAAGCCCCATCGTCCAACACCATTGACTGAGCCAGGTAGTCATTCCAACGCGCCACGACTTCGGTCAGCGGCGTGCGGTCGAACACCAGCCAGCCTTCGCGCCAGGCCCCCACATCCGAAGCATTGAGCGAGTAGTGCGCGAGCTCGCCGCCTGCATAGATGCGCAGGCCTTGGCCGGCGCCCAGCATGGCATCGGGGTACTGATCCGCCATGCGGGCTTGCTGCCACACGGCCACACGGCCCTGGGCGACGCTGACCTGCAGGCCGGTAGGCCGAAGGGCCACAGAGAAAACCGTACCCAGCACACGCACCCGGCCCAGGGCCGTGTGGACCTCCAACGGCCTCTGTGCATCATGGGCCACGTCGAGCCGAATTTCGCCCTGGCGCAGATGGATCTCGCGGCGCTGACGGTAGAGCATCACCGAGGCATCGGTGCCAGGCGCCAGATCGAGCTGGCTGCCATCGGCCAGATGGCGGCTCAATTGCTGTCCATGGCCTGTATGCAGCGCGATTTGCTCCAGTGGTTGCAGCCAATGCCAGCGGCCGAGCATGCCGGCAAGGCCTGCCACACCAGCCACCCCCAGCACGGACAGCGCGCGACGGCGCGTCTGCTGCGCACGCGCCGACTGGGTGGCGGGCATGGGCATATCGCCTTGCAAAGCACTGCCATCGGTCTGCGCCCAGCCCGCCATGGCAGCCTGGGCCGCCAGTTCATTCGCGGGCTCACTGGCACGCCAGCGTTCCAGCGCCTCTGCCGCTACCTGCGCTGCTTCGGTACTTGCGCCATGCTGGCGAGCAATCAGCAACAAGGCGTATTCCAGCCGTTTGCGCTCGGGCATCTCGGCCTTCATGACTTGAGCCCCATGCAATCGCAGACGGCACGCACCACATGTTTTTCGATGGCGGCTTCGCTGATACTCATATGCGCTGCTGCCTCGGCATGGCTGAAGCCATAGATGCGCACCAGCACAAACACCTCGCGACGCTTGCGCGGCATGGCTTCCAGGCGCCGTGACAGCAAGACCAGTTGCTGTCGCCCTTGCACCTGACGCTCGGCCGAGGGCACCTCGTCGGCCCCCACCACCGCCAGGGTTTCCAGCATGCGTGCTTCTGCAGCGCGGCGGCGCGCATCGTCGATCACAATGTTCTTGCCGGTACGAAACAGCAGTGCTCGCAAATCCCGTACCGCAAGCTCTCGCGACTGCATGGCAAAGACGCGGGCATAGCTTTCCTGCACGACATCCGCAGCCGCATCCCGGCTATTGAGCGAGCGAGCAAAGAAACTGACGAGTTCTGCGTAATAGTGCGCAACCACGGGTACACCTCGACCTCTTGCGAGGCATGCCGCCCAGGCTCTGGAATCGGCCGCAAAACATGCAGCTACGGAGCGGGAAAGCGCAGACTCTATCAGAAAATGAGAATCAATCTCATTAAATGACAGATCTCGACGCCTCTTCGCATCAATGCAGAGCCGGCGTCGCGACAAACTTTGAGCTTGCGTCTGCATCGCTGGCGCGACTGGGTGAGTTCCGCCCCGGGTCATCTCCTGCAATCAGCCATTCAGGCGCAACAACTGCAGCCGGGCCCACCCAAGTTCAAGCGCAAGGCTCGGACAGGACTTGTGATTGGCCAGCCCCCTGCCCTGCCTGGCAGCAAACCTCAAGCCTGAAAGGCAAGCCCACAGAACGTCCTGCGGACTGCAATCGAGTGGACGGTCAGGCTTCTGTAACAGCGCGACCCCAAAGTCTGCAGGCATGCAAGATCCTTGCCCACGATCGAAATGACCGCCGCTGCTTCAGATCGTGTAATACCAGCGTTTGATCGCTTCGCCAGCCCTGGCCAACACGGCTTCGCGCCCCGCCCCATCGAGCGGGCTGCCGGTTAGATACGCCGTCACCAGCAGCGGCGCAGATTGTGCGGTAGGCCAGACGATGAGAGTGTCGCAAGCCGTGCCCCTCTCGCCGCTGCCTGTCTTGCCGCCCACTTTCCAGTCGCCGGGCATGCCGGCGCGCACGCGCTTGTCACCGGTACGGCTGTCCACCAGCCATTGCTGCAACAGGGCGCGGGCATAGCCCTCCAGCACATCGCCCAGCAGCAGCTTCTGCAGACTTTGCACCATGGCTTGCGGCGTCGTTGTGTCGCGTTCATCGCCGGGCAGCGCAGTGTTCAGCGAAGGCTCGTTGCGGTCCAGCCGGGTGGTACCGTCCCCCAGCTCGCGCAGCCATTGCGTCAGCGCCGCCGGCCCGCCGCTAGCTTCCAGCAGCACATTGGCCGCCGTGTTGTCGCTGACAAGCACCATCGCTTCACACAGTTCCTGCACCGTCATGCCGCCATTGGCACCCGCGCGTTTTTCGGATATCGGCGACCAGGCCACGACTTCGGAAGGAGAGTAATAGAGCTTGCGCCACAGTCGAATTTCATCTCGCTGTGCCAGATACAGCATGCGTGCGGCCAACAAGGTCTTGAAGGTGCTGCACATGGGAAAGCGCTCATCGCCGCGCCAACCCGCCTCGGCGCCGCTGACGGTATCCAGCACATACAGGCCGAATCGGCCCTGGGCCTGAATCTCCAGCGCCGCCAACTCGTCACTCAATGTTCTCGCTGCTGCTGCTTGCTGCTTGGAGATAAAAGCACAGCCGCTCAGTCCCCAGGCCCCCAGCCCCAAGGCCAGTCCTGTTGTCAGCATGCTGCGTCGCTGCATAAGATCCTCTTTTGGTTAACTGTCATGGTTTGAAGCATAAATCGGTAGATTCGTATGAACCAGCAGTAATAATTGACACCATCCATTAGAAAAACTTTTATCTTGTTTGAGATATGCAGCTACCACTGAACGCCTTGCGCATGTTTGACGCGGCCGCCCGTCACCAGAGCCTGACTCGCGCCGCGCAGGAGCTGCACGTGACGCAGGCCGCCGTCAGCCAGCACATCCGCAATCTCGAAGAGCGCCTGGGCAAGCCTTTGTTTCGCCGCCTGCCGCGCGGCCTGGCCCTGACCGACGAAGGCCAGGCCTTGTGGCCCGTGGTGGCACAGAGCTTTGAGCGCATAGAGCAATCGCTGCAGCAGGTGGCAGAGCCACGACCACGCGAAATTCTGACCGTGGGCGTGGTCGGCACTTTTGCCATAGGCTGGCTGATCCCCAGGCTGAGCCAGTTCCAGCAGTTGCACCCCTACATAGATCTTCGGCTGCTGACCAATAACAATCGCGTGGATCTGGCTGGCGAAGGACTGGACGCCGCCGTGCGCTTTGGCGACGGTGCCTGGCATGGCACGCACGCGCAGATGCTGCTGCGCGCGCCGCTCTCGCCCATGTGCACCCCCATGCTGGCACAACAGCTGCGCGAGCCCGCCGACCTGGCTCGGCAAACCTTGCTGCGCTCCTACCGCACGCAGGAATGGGAAGGCTGGTTTGCCGGCCTTGACCAGGCTGCCCCGCTGGCGCGTGGAGCCATGTTCGACTCTTCGCTGACGCTGGCCGAGGCCGCCGCTCAGGGCGCAGGCATTGCCCTGCTGCCCGCACGCATGTTCGAGCACATGCTGCAACAAGGCCGGCTGGTGCGCCCTTTTGCCCATGAGGTCGACACCGGCGCCTACTGGCTGACCTATCTCAAATCGCGTCAGGCCAGTGCCGCCCTGCAAACCTTCAGACAATGGCTGATGACCCAGTTGCAAACCGACTGAAACCAGCGCTCTTTAATGGCTAAAACCGTTTCACTCCAATCGTTTCAAGCTATCAATCCGTGAGTGCTCCAAAACATCTAAGCCGCACAGGTCTGCATGGCTTCAGGGCAAGAGGTACAGTACACGCCCAGCAAGCGCCATGGCGCTTTGGTTTCATTCATCTCATCAGATACCTGCCTTGACTGCCGCCGCCACCCTGCCCGTCCTGTACTCCTTCCGTCGCTGCCCCTATGCCATTCGCGCCCGTCTGGCGCTGGCCCATGCGGGCCTGGCGTGCGAACTGCGTGAAATCAATCTGCGCAACAAGCCACAGGCACTGCTCGACGCATCGCCCAAGGGCACGGTGCCAGTGCTGGTGCTGCAGGATGGAAAAGTCATTGATCAGAGCCTGGAGGTGATGCTGCATGCGCTGCGCGGCAACGACCCCGATGGCTGGCTGCAACCCACGCATGGCAGCCTGGAGGACATGCTGGCTCTGATCGAGCGCAACGACGGCTTCTTCAAACAGGCTCTTGATCGCTGCAAATACCCCGAGCGCCACGATGCCGAGGCCGTGAACCAGGCCCAAGCCGACGCGCTGACCTGGCTGTCGGCACTGAACGATCAGCTCGAGGAAACCGGCTATCTGTTCGGCCTCAACCCCAGTCTGGCCGATATGGCACTGCGCCCCTTTGTGCGCCAGTACGCGCGCATTGACGAGGCGCAGTGGAACGAGCAGCCCTGGCCTCATCTGCAGCATTGGCTGCAGCGCTGGATTGACTCGGCCCTGTTTGCCGAAGTCATGGAAACCTATCCGGGCTGGGTGCCCGGCAGCAAGGGGCCGACATTTGTTGGCGAGAGCGTGGAAAGCCTCTAATGGTGAAACCATGGCTGCAGCTGCTGGAGTGACAGCTACGGCCAGTGTTTCAGAGCCATGAAAAAGCCCCGGCAGCTTACGCTTGCCGGGGCTTCATAGTTTGGATGTCGCCGGGATTCAGCGCTTTACGCCCTTGAGCAACAGCATGGCCAGAATCACGAAAAACGCCACGAAGCAGACAAACGACCAGTTGGCAATGGAGCCGCCCAGCAAAGTCCAGTCAATGGCCGCACAGTCGCCCGAGCCCTGGAAGATCATCGGAATGGAGCGGCTGAAGGAGTAGTGCTCGATCATTCCGTAGAAGTCACGGCCGCAGGTCGCAAACTCGGGTGGATACCACTGCAGCCAGCTTTGGCGTGCCGCCACAAACGCACCGAAACCGCTGGCCAACAGGGCCAGAACGCCAAAGCTCATCCACCAGCCTTTTTGGCCTCTAAAGCTTGCCAGCCCTGTGAAGATAGCTACCAAAATCAGTGCATAACGCTGCACGATGCACATGGGGCAAGGCTCCAGGCCCACCACATGCTGCAGGTAAAGGCCAAACGCCAGCATGGCCACACAGGCGACGCTGATCAGCGCCAGGATGCGCCGCGGCGCGGTTTCAAACCATTGAAGCATCAATATTCTTTCTGCGAAATTTCTGAATCATGCCAGCACCAAGGATAACGCCCTCTGATGCCTGCACGACTCCCTCGCAGGAGACTGCAAGCCAGAGCCGCCTCTCGGCGACTCTGAGACTCCCGCCTGAGAGGCAGGGGTAAGGCGCATAGCGCCTCAGGGGGTATCAAATCCCAGCCGCCTCATCCAGGAACACCTTGGCCCGGCGCGGCGTCACCACCAGGGTTTCACCTTCGCGCAGACCCATGTCCTTGAACTGCTGTGCGGGAATCTGGGCTTCAATCAACCCGTCTTCCCCGGCATGGCTGGCATTTGGTGTGGTCTCGGAGGGAATAAGTTCCAGCCTTGCAATGGGGCCGACCACAATGGCACGCGAAAGCTGAGCCACGATGCCTGTGGGGCGCCCCTGGGCGTCGAGGTTCTGGCCCGGGGAATAGCGCTCCACTTCCAGATCATGGGGTCGCACATAGGCAAAAGCCTGGCTGTCCTGGGCACCGCGCGCATCGCTGCTGTCCAGTTGCATGCCCTCATCCAGATAGACCCGGCCATCGCTGGCACGACCCTTGAACAGATTCACATCGCCCAGGAAGCCATAGACAAACGGTGTGGCGGGGTTGTCCCAGACTTGCTGGGGCGTGCCTTCCTGTTCGATCTTGCCCTGGTTGATGACCACCACGCGATCCGCCACTTCCAGGGCCTCCTCCTGGTCGTGGGTCACGAAGATGGAGGTCACATGCAGCTCGTCGTGCAACTGGCGCAACCAGCGTCGCAGCTCCTTGCGTACCTTGGCATCCAGCGCACCAAAGGGCTCGTCAAGCAGCAGCACCTTGGGCTCGACAGCCAGTGCACGGGCCAGTGCGATACGCTGACGCTGGCCGCCCGAGAGTTGGGATGGATAGCGCTCGGCAATCCAGTCCAGCTGCACCAGCTTGAGCAGCTTCATGACCTTTTCCTTGATCACTGCCTCGCTGGGGCGTTCTTTGCGCGGCTTGACACGCAGGCCAAAAGCCACGTTCTCGAACACCGTCATATGACGGAACAGCGCGTAGTGCTGGAACACAAAGCCCACGTTGCGGTCTCGCACATGCACATCGGTGGTGTCTTCACCGCTGAAGTGGATGCTGCCCACATCGGCGGTCTCCAGACCCGCGATGATGCGCAGCAGCGTGGTCTTACCGCAGCCCGATGGGCCGAGCAAGGCGATCAGCTCGCCCGATTTGATATCCAGACTCACATCGCGCAGGGCCTGAAAATCGCCGAACTGCTTGCTGACATTACGAATTTCGATACTCATGATGAATCTCTTGTTCTGATCCGGGCAGCTCAGGCTGCCTTGGCGGTTTTGTTCGTTGCGAGGCTGATCTGGCCTGGGCGCTCGGGCGGTGCTTCGGCAGCGGCCCTGGCCTGCTGCTCGGCACGCCATTCGGCGAGGGACTTGATCACCAGTGTCACCAGCGCCAGCAGCGCCAGCAGCGATGCCACGGCAAAGGCGGCTGCTGCCTGATAGTCGGCATACAGCACTTCCACATGCAGCGGCATGGTGTTGGTCTGGCCCCGGATATGGCCGGAGACCACAGACACAGCACCGAACTCGCCCATGGCACGGGCGTTGCACAGAATCACGCCATAGACCAGACCCCATTTGATATTGGGCAGGGTGACATTCCAGAAAGTCTGCCAGCCCGAGGCACCAAGCACAATGGCGGCCTGCTCTTCGTCGCTGCCCTGGGCCTGCATCAGCGGGATCAGTTCACGGGCGATGAAGGGAAAGGTCACGAACACGGTGGCCAGCACGATGCCGGGCACGGCAAAGATGATCTGGATCTCATGCTTGGCCAGCCAGGGGCCCAGCCAGCCGTTGGCGCCAAACACCAGCACGTACATCAGACCGGCAACCACGGGCGAGATGGAGAATGGCAGATCGATCAAGGTGGTCAAAAAGGCCTTGCCCTTGAACTCGTACTTGGCGATGCACCAGGCGGCGGCCACACCGAAGACCAGATTCAGGGGCACGGCAATCAGCGCCGTGATCAATGTGAGCTTGATGGACGAGATCGCATCAGGCTCGCCCAGCGACGTGACATAGACATCCCAGCCCTTGCGCAGCGCCTCGCCAAAGACGGACAGCAGCGGCAGGATCAGGAAGATCAGCATGAACAGCAGGGCCACTGTGGTCAGAACCCAGCGCACCCAGCGCGGCTCGGTCGTGGTCATCTTCTCCAGCTTGGCGCTCTTGGGCGGGGCCGTGATCTTGTAGAGCGCGACCAGGACCAGCAGAGCAATGGCGACGATGGTGAAAAGATGCGCCCAGATGGGCAGCAGATTGGGAAACAGCGCCTGAATCGCTGCGTGAATCGAAGACATCAGCGGCCTCCCTGCGCCTTGCGCTGCCATGCCTGCAGTGCGTTAATCAGCAGCAGCAATACAAAAGAGATCAGCAGCATCACCACGGCCACAGCCGTGGCACCGGCTACATCGTGTTGATCCAGCTTGGCCATGATGATCAACGGAGTGATTTCCGAGACCATGGGAATGTTGCCGGCAATGAAGATCACCGAGCCATATTCACCCACGGCGCGCGCAAAAGCCATGGCAAAACCGGTCAGCAGCGCCGGACCGATATGCGGCAGTATGACCTTGTAGAAAATCTGCCAGCGCGATGCGCCCAGACTGGTTGCCGCCTCTTCCAGCTCCTTCTCGAAGTCTTCAAGCACCGGCTGAACGGTACGCACCACAAAAGGCAGACCGATGAAAATCAGTGCAATGGCGATGCCCTTGGGGTTGTAGGCCATCTGAATGCCCAGCGACTCGAAGTACTGTCCGATCCAGCCATTGCCCGCATACAGCGCCGACAGCGAGATACCGGCCACGGCCGTAGGCAGCGCAAACGGCAGATCGACCAGCGCATCCACCACCTTCTTGCCGGGGAACTGGTAGCGCACCAGCACCCAGGCGATCAGCATGCCGAACACCACGTTCACGCAGGCCGCAATAAAGGACATGGTGAAGGACAGCTCGTAGGAAGCGACCACGGCCGGCGCCGATACCGCAGTCCAGAACTGCTCCCAGGTCAATGAGAAGCTTTTGAACAGCAGGGCTACCAGCGGGATAAGCACGATGATGCTCAGATAGAAAATGGTGTAGCCCAGCGTCAACCCGAAACCGGGCAACACTCGCTTGGCACTACGCGCCTTGCGTGGGGCTAGAGCAGCAGAGGACATATTCAAAAGGCAATGTAGAAAAAGTGATTGCAGCCAACATGCCGGGCCTATGAACAGGCAGGCGCCCCACAGGGACGCCGAGCAAGGGCCGCCCCTTACGCTTGGGGCGTCGCCCCCTCCCGCGCAGCGAGAGAGGGGAAAGCGGCATGGCCGCTCAGGGGGGATCTTTATTTACCGGGGGTGTAGAGCTTGTCGAACTGACCGCCATCGTTGAAGTGCACCTTCTGCGCTTCGGTCAGGGAGCCGAAGTACTTGGCCACGGTGAACTGCTTGATGGGCTTGAACTGGTCGGCGTGCTTCTTGAGCACCGCTTCGGAGCGAGGACGGATCGCATGCTTGGCGGCGATTTCCTGGGCCTCGTCAGAGTACAGCCATTGCAGATAGTCGATGGCCAGCTGGGTCGTGCCCTTCTTGGCGACGGTGCGCTCGACCACAGCCACAGGGTTCTCGGCCACGATGCTCACCGATGGGTAGACCGCGTCGACCTTGCCCTGGCCGAATTCACGGTCCACGGACACGACTTCGGATTCGAAGGTGATCAGCACATCGCCGATATTGCGCTGCAAGAAGATGCTGGTCGCATCGCGGCCGCCCTTGCCCAGCACAGGCACGTTCTTGTAGAGCTTCTGCACGAATTCGGCCGCTTGCGCATCGGTGCCGCCCTTTTCACGCACCGAACCCCAGGCTGCCAGATAGGCGTAGCGACCATTGCCGCCGGTCTTTGGGTTGACCACCACGACCTTCACATCTGGGCGCACCAGGTCGGACCAGTCCTTGATGTTCTTGGGATTGCCGTTGCGCACCAGGAACAGCATGGTCGATGTAGTGGGCGATGCGTCATGCGGGAACTTCTTGTTCCAGTCCTTGGCGACCACGCCGTTCTGGGCCAGGAAATCCACATCGGTGGTCGTGTTGAAAGTCACCACATCGGCAGCCAGGCCGTCATTGACGGCGCGGGCCTGGGCACTAGAGCCGCCATGGGACTGATCCACCTTGATGTCCACGCCCTTGGTCTTCTTGTAATGAGCGATGAAGGCAGCGTTGTAATCCTTGTAGAACTCGCGGGCCACGTCATAGGAGACATTGAGCAGTTGAGTCTGTGCCGAGACAGCGCCTGCTGCTGCCAGTGCGATGGATGCCAACAATGTCTTGAGCTTCACGGAATGCATGGTTCGCTGCCTTTTCTTGAGCAATGTGTATAGATGTACACATTGTGCGAACGACTCCTTAAAACTCAAAAGAATATATTTTTCTTTGTTTTTCTGAAATTCAATATAAAGAATAAAACAGCACGCGAGTTCAAGGTAAAAAATAGCCGTAAGCGCTCTACCAGCAAGTGCATGCAGCTATCAAAAAAAGAAGCATCAAAGAGAAACAACCCCGGGATTTCAGGCCGCAAGTGCAGCTGCCTGCAAGGGCCGGGCCGAGGCCTGAGCATTCCAGCCGCCCTGCTCGGTCAGCGACTGCAGCAGTGCCAGCCCCAGCGGCCAGGCTCCGAAGCCCGACTCGATATTGATATGTCCGGCGTTCTGCAAACGCACCAGCTCGCTGCCCCAGGCCCTGGCATAAGCGCCCGCACGGCGAATGGGGCAGAACGGATCATTGCTGCTGGCCACCAGCACGCTGCGATAGGGCAGCGGCGCATAGGGCACGGGGGCGAAGTCGGCAAGCTGGGCGCGGCGCTCGGGGTCGGCAGGAGCCACCAGCAAGGCGCCATGAACGCGCGCCGCGGCAGCCTCGCCCAGATGCGCGGTCGTGATGCAGCCCAGGCTGTGAGCCACGATGACGGCAGGACGTTCATCGGAGAGCAAGACTCTTTCCAGCTCCGCCACCCAGGCATCGCGGTGCGGCACCAGCCAGTCCTGCTGCTGCACACGCACGGCGCCTTCCAGCTGCTCAGCCCACAGGCTTTGCCAATGGCCGGGACCGGAGTTGCGCCAGCCAGGCACGATCACGATGCGAAATGGGGATGTCATGCTGCCTCCTGTAATCTCGGAGCGCCAGCCGGGCCAAAGGAAAAAGCCCGGCGTGCTCCTGATCTGATAACAAGGCAGTCATTGTGGGCAAGGCTTGCCCAAATCCCAACGAATGTTTTGTTGTTATCTTATGGGCAGAAGCTAATGCTGCGCCGAAGCCGATGCTGCCTTTTGCACGGCAGAGATGCTGCTGCCCGGCATGCGCTCCCCAAGGAAGTCCAGGAAATGCCGCACCGCCGGTGCCAACCCACGCCGCGAGGGGAACACCGCATGCACGATGCCGCGCGGAGGTGCCCATTGCGGCAGCAACTGCACCAGAGTGCCCCGGGTCAATTCGTCCTGACACATATAGTCAGGCAGCCAGCACATGCCGCTGCCGGCCAGGGCCGCAAATTTCAGCGTCAGCAAGTCATCGACCACATAGCGCGGCTGCAGCTGCAGCCGGTGCTCCTTGCCTTCGGGCCCGACGAGCAGCAGGCTGGAATGGCCGTCGACTGCAGTCATCGCCATGCTGTCCAGCAACTGCAAGTCCTCCAGCGACCTGGGCGTGCCCTGACGCTGCAGCAGATCGGGGCTGGCCACCAGAATCTGGCGCGAGCTGTCGAGTCGCTTGACGACCATGGAGCCGCTGTCCTCCAGCGTGGCACGCACGCGCAATGCGACATCAACCCCCTCCTCGACCAGATTGACTGGGCGGTTGGTGACCTGCATCTCCACCTGCACCAGCGGGCAGCGCTTGAGGAATTCGGGCATCAGCTCGCCCAGGACGGTCTGCGCCAGCGTCACCGGGCAGGTCACACGAATGGTGCCGCGCGGCTCGGTCTGGACTTCGGCCACGGCATCCGACGCTGCCAGGGCGGCATCGCGCATGGCCTGGCCGTGGCGCAGAAAGGCCTCCCCCACTTGTGTCAGAGACAGCTTGCGGGTGGTGCGTTGCAGCAAGCGCACCCCAAGGTGGGCCTCAAGTTCGGCAACACGGCGCGAGAGGCGCGACTTGGGAATACCCAGTGCCCGCCCCGCAGCGGCAAAGCCGCCGCGCTCGACCACTTCGACGAAGTACAGCATGTCGTTGAGATCCACCATGCATATATCCTTGGACTCGATTGAATTGATATTTGGAACGATCTATCGCATTTTTGCAGACTTATTGCCAAATCTAAACAAATCTACAATCTATCCCATTGCAATTCAAAACGAATCACTGTTTTGCCGCAACGCAGCATCTGAGCTGGGCAAGAAGTGCTCTTTTACTCATTTTTAGAGGTATAGGTACCAATATGCAAATCCTGCACATCGACTCTTCCATCACTGGCTCCAGTTCCGTTACCCGCTCCCTGACAGCCGATATCGTTGCCAACCTCAAGCAGGCCAACCCCGAAGCCAAGGTGGACTACCTGGACCTGGCCGTGAGCGCCCCCAGCCACCTGAGCGCGCAATCTCTGGGCTTTCGCACCGGCCAGGCCGCTGCCACCGAAGTCGAACGCCAGGAAAACGCCGTCTCCGAAGCGCTGGTCAGCCAATTCCTGGCTGCTGACGTGATCGTGGTGGGTGCCCCCTTCTACAACTTCACCATCCCCTCGCAGCTGAAGGCCTGGCTGGACCGCATCGCCCAGGCTGGCCGTACGTTCAAGTACACCGCCACCGGTCCCGTGGGTCTGGCCGGCGACAAGAAGGTCATCGTCGCTTCCGCTCGCGGCGGCGCATACTCCACCAGCGAAGCGGGCCAGGCCATGGAGCACCAGGAAAGCTACCTGAAGGTGATCTTCGGCTTCATGGGCGTGACCGACGTGACCATCGTTCGAGCCGAAGGCGTGGCCATGGGCCCCGACGCCAAGGCTGCCGCCATGGAAGCAGCCAAGGCTCAGATCGAGCAAGCACAAGCCGTCGCTGCCTGATAGCAGGCAAAGCTGCAAAAGCCGGTACCGCCCAGGGCGTACCGGCTTTTTTGCGCAACAAACTTGCTCACGACCAAGGTTTTGGACATTTCCGACTGAAGTTCTGGAAAAAGCTGCCGATCTGAAGGCCTGAACCCGCTATTTTTGATACGCTGAAAACAGTTAGATACCGATCAGGTCCGAGTCTCGGTTGCTCGAACATGCTTTCCCAGATGCCAGCTTCCCGTCCCATGCCCACCGCCGTCCGTCAATCGCCTCAGCGCTCCGACGAAAACCTCGTCGTCACCGCTATTGCCGTATTTCTGGTGGCAGCACTGATTCTGGGTACGGTCGCCTATCGATACTTCAAGCATTCACAGCAGCAGGAGCAGACTCGCAGCGAGCGTCAGGCCTACAAGCGCTATAACGACTATCTGGACTCCACCGAACAGGCAACTGCCAAGCCTGCCGCCAATCCGCCTTCCCCCGTACAGGCCAGCGCTCCTGCCGCAGCGCCCAGCATGGCCGAGAAGCTGCTCAGCCACCCTGCCGTCACGCCAGGCCCCGGCTTCAACGCTCCCGGCGTGCAGCAGACCGGCGTGGCCATCATCGATGCGATAGATCACGCCCAGGCAACCGCCAAGCAGTAAGGTCAAGAAGGCAGGCAGGCTTTGCCTTGCTGCCCGGCAGCTCAGCGCATCACCAGACCGCCGTCGACAAGCAGCAGCTGCCCGGTCATGAAACCGCTGAGTTCCGACGCCAGAAACAGCACCGGCCCCGCCACATCTTCGGGCCGTGCCAGCCGCCGCAGCGGCGTGGCCGCCATCAGCGATTCACGAAAAGACTCCTTGCTGTCCTGCGTACCCTGCGTGGGATAGACCAGACCGGGTGCTACACAGTTGACGCGGATGCCTACTGGCCCAAGCTCGCTGGCCAGATTGCGGCTGAAGGCCAGCAAAGCCCCCTTGGATGTCGTGTAGTCGTGATAGGCAACGACTGGCTGCTCCACCAGGTTGCTGACAATGTTGACAATGCTGCCGCGCGCGCGCTGGCGCATCAACGGCAGCACCGCACGGCAGACATTGAAGCTTGCACCGACGGCCCCGTCGAACTGGGCCTGATAGTCCGCCCATTGCAGATCGTCAAAACGGCTGCGGCGTTCCGGATCGAATGCATAGGGCCTGAAGGCATTGTTGACCACGATATCAATGCCCCCCGCTTCACGCACGATGCCGTCCACCATGCCCTGCACCGCATCGGGCGAGCCCACATCGGCCTTGACCGCCCAGGCATCACCGCCCGAGTCCTTGCCCGCGGCCAGGCAGGCATCCACGGTGCTGGCTGCAGCCTCGTCATTGGACAGGTAGTTGACGGCCACGGTCGCACCCTCGCGCGCAAACGCCAGGGCAATCGCCGCGCCAATGCCGCGGCTGGCTCCCGTCACCAGCACCACCTTGCCGCGCAAGCCCATTGAAGAAGACTGACTCATATTCACGATTTCCGCTCAAACACTGACAGGCCACAGGCAGGAGACAGCAAGCAAGTGCCTTGGCGGCTCGGCGCCCTGCACTGATGCTGTCGTACCCCTCCCCAAAGCTCGGCGCCGCCCAAACGGTGCGCCTCAGGGGGAGATTTACAGCGGCACAACCACATCCGCCACCTTGATCTGACGCTGCACCATGCCCAGCGCACGATAGGCATCGGCGCCTTTTTGCAGCGCAGCCATATCGAAACTGCCCAGCGGCTGGCCCTGGACTGCCGGCATGGAAGAGGCGTTACGCAGGCGGATCACATCCAGATTGATATCGCGACGCGTGCCGTCGATGGCATATTTGCTGGCCAGCACCGAGGCCTCCTCGGGATTCGCCATCATCCAGGCAGCGCTTTCGCGGTAGCCCTTGACGAAGGCCTTGAGCAAGTCCTTCTTCTGCTGGAACACCTCCTCGCGCACCACAAACATGTCGCTGGACATATTGAGGTGGTCGCTGACCTGCATCACATTGACTTCGCCGATGCCCTTGCGCAGTCCCACAGCCAGGCCGGTATCCGTGGCGGCCGTGGCGTCAACCTGCCCTTGCATCAGGGGCGCAAAGTTCAACAGGCCGGTCACGACAATGCTCACATCCGACTCCTTGAGGCCGGCCTGATGCAGCATCACCAACAGGTTCTGGCGCGTGCCGCTGGCAAGGCTGTAGACACCGATCTTCTTGCCCTTGAGGTCTGCGGGCTTGCGAATGCCCGAGGACTTGAGCGAAACCACATTGAACACGTTCTGCGGATAGATGTCGTAGATCGCCACCAGCTTCTCGCCCTTGTCCAGAGCCATGAAGAAGGAGCCGGGATCGGTAAACGCCACGTCGGCCTGGCCGCTGAGGATGTTGCGAATCGCATCGCCGCCGCCTGCTCCGGGCAGATAGGCCAGTTCCACGCCGTTCGCCTTGAAGAAGCCTTTTTCGGGCTCGACCAGAATATTGGTGATCTCGCTGATGGGCTTGCTCCAGCCCGCCAGGCGAATCTTGCCCTGCAGAGGAACCGCCATGCTGGTGCCGGTCATGGCAAGGCCGCTCAGGCCTGCACAGGCGCCGAGCAGGCTGCGGCGAGAGATGAACGAAGTCTGGTTGCTGGAGTGCATGACAAATGGTTTGAAGATGCAGTCAGGCCCGGTCGCCCGACTGCGAGGTTGAAAAGTGATGAGAGCGCAGCAAATAGCGCTCCAGAACAAGGCAGGCCTGATACAGCAGCAGGCCCATGGCGGCGATCAGCACCAGCGCCGCAAACATCAGCGTGGTGTCCATCATTCCCTGGGCGGCAATGACCACGGCGCCCAGGCCCTGGCTTGCACCCATGAACTCGGCCACCACGGCACCGACCAGCGCCAGCACGACGGCCACGCGCAGCCCGGCCAGAATCGCGGGCAGTCCGGTCGGCAGTTTCAGGCGCAGCAAGGTCTGCAGCCTGGTTGCGCCCAGCATGCGAAACAGCTGCAGGCGCTGGCCATCCACCTGCCGCAGGCCCGTCAATGTGTTTTCCATCAATGGGAAAAAGCAGATCAGCGCCGTGATCAGCACCGTCGGCAGCATGCCGAAGCCGAACCACAGCACGAACAGCGGCGCCAGAGCCAGCTTGGGCACGACCTGGCTGACCACCACATAGGGCTTGAGCACGCGCTCCAGCAACTCGGACTCGGCCAGAGCCATGCCAGCCAGCAAGCCCACGGCACTGCCGACGAGTAGCCCCAGCAGCAAGGCCTGCAAGGTAGCCCAGAGATGCGGCCAGAAATAGCCGGACGCGAGACCCGACCACAGCGACAGCGCCACCGCCGAGGGCGCGGGCAACACCAGCGCCGACAAACCAAATTGCCTCGCAGCCAGTTCCCATATTGCAAGAACGGCTATCAAAAGCGAGGCGGACAGCCAGTGTGTTCTGTTCAGCAGGCCGCTCATGCGCCACCCCGGTCCATGGATGCGCGAATGCGCGCGCAATAGTCGTTGAACACCGCACCGTGGCGCAGGCTCTGCTGGCGCGGCTGTGGCAGCTCGACGGACCAGTCGTCCACGATGCGGCCGCCATGCATGAGTGCAATGCGGTCACCCAGATAGACAGCCTCGTTGATGTCGTGGGTAACAAAGAGCACCGTCGTGCCATGGCGCTGGCAGGTGCGCAGCAAATCGTCCTGCAGTTCGGCACGCGTAATGGCATCCAGCGCCGCAAAAGGCTCGTCGAGCAGCAGCAGCGGCGGCTCCAGAACCAGGGCTCGCGCCAGCGCCGCGCGACTTTGCTGTCCGCCCGAGAGCTGCCCTGGGTAAAGCCGGGCATGGCCGGCAAGGCCCAGTTGCTCCAGCAACTGCATGGCCGCCTGTCGGTCCTGCTGCGTGGGTTTGCGCTGCAGCGATACAGGCAGCAGCACGTTGTCGATCACCGTATGCCAGTCCAGCAGCGTCGGCGCCTGGAACATAAAGCCCAGTTGCGGCCCCGGCGCTGCCAGTTCGGTGCCGCGCAGCAAGACATGCCCCGACTGGGGCCTGAGCAGGCCAGCCGCCAGCTTGAGCAGCGTGGTCTTGCCGCAGCCGCTGCGCCCCAGCAGGCAGTGAAACTCTCCAGCCCCGACCTGCCAGTCCACGCCATCCACCACGGGCACTCGTCCCGGGTAGCTGAATCGGGCCTGCTTGAATTCCATGAATGCCACGGCTGTACCCGCCCCCTCAATCCGCATAATCAGCCAGCGGCTGGGCCGCAAGTTCTGCCGACTGCTCGATCTCCGTCATGCGCACCAGATCCAGCAGGTTGAAGCGCCCGTCATGGTGCCATCCCGCCTCGGGCATGCTCATGGAGCCGATGGCGCTGATACGCGTAACGCCAGCCGCGCCCAGCAGCCCCGCCAGGCGGTACAGCTCTTCGGGGCCGGCAGCAATGCCGGCGGTCTGCAGATAGTCGCGCTGAGCGGCCACCACGGGCAGCACGGAATCGAGCCGGTCCACAGCCACCACGGCAATCGTGCGGTACAGCGCGGTCGGAGCCAAGGGCTGAAGACTCTCGCTGTAGGCAACGCTCCAGGGCGCATCCACAGGCCCCAGCAGCTGGTGTGCTTCACCGCCCCACTCCATGTTCTGCTGCCAGCGTGCCAGCGCCGCCCCTTCTTCCAGATCCAGTTCGCGGCGTGCAAATCGTCGCTGCAGATTGGCCAGCTCGGCTGCCAGATAGTCGGCAAAAGCACGCGCAGAGACCGGCGCCCCACGTTGCACATAGAACACATGGGGCGAGTAGCAGCCCTGCTGGTCATAGCGCATCACGTCCCAGGCCGCCAGCCTTGCCATGGCCGGAGCCTTGAGCGTATCCAGCGCCTGCGCGTCGATCAGGCCAAAGCCCAGCTTGTGGCCATGGGGCAAAAAGCGCGTCGTCACGGGCAGGCGACGACGCAACGCATCCAGAGTGTGGTTGCCGCCATAGGCCAGCACCGTATCGGCCTGGGTATAGAGCGCGTCGGCCTCCTCGCCACCTGCACCGCGCCACCACACCACGGCCAGGCAATCGGCCAGCGGCGGGTGGACCTCTGCCAGCAAGCGTGCAAACCATCCCGCAAACAAAGGCTCGGCACTGGCCAGCTTGCCAATCGCAGGGGCCTTGACCAGCAAGCCGCAGACCAGGCTCCACAGCGACAGCGCAGGTACGTTGCCGGCCCAGCTATGCACCAGCAGATCCGGGCCGAAAGCACGTACGGCCCCGCCCTTGGCTGCCGGTTGAAAACCATCGAGTACCGCCGGATTGGCAAAATCCTCGGCCACAAAGCGCTTGAGCTGCGCTGCACGAAAGGTCTTGAAAAATCCTGTCAGCCCCAACCGCACCATATCAGCGTCATAGCCGCTGACCACGGGCAGCCAGGCTTCGGCCTGCTGGCGGTAGATGTCGTTACGGTCAAGCAGGCGGGCCATCGCACGATCGACAGCATCGATGATCTTGGCCACCGGCATGGGACGCAGATGGATGGCGGCGGCCGCGCGCACGCGACAGGCCAGTGCCTGCATCTGCGGCGCCGTCAGCACGGGAACGCTGACTTCCAGCCTCTGGCCGTCGCGGGACTCGAAGTCCAGCGTCTGCCACTGCACTTCGTCGTCGCCGAGGCCCGGCAGGTAGCCTGCCTTGATACGCTGCACCTTGCGCTGCTTGCTCATGCGCCGGCAGCTTTCACAAACTCTTCAACCGCCAGCGAGCAACCCTTGGCGGCGGCGCCCTCGGCGCGCCCTAGCAGCAAAAAGCCGTCTTTTTCCTGCGGGCCGGCCCACAGGCCCAGATCCTCGGTCAGTATGGTGGTCACCGCGTTGTAGTTGGCCAGATCGCAATGCACCAGAATGCCGCGCTCACCAGCTGCCACGTCCCTGCCGGTGATCGGCTCCACCAGACGCGAGCGAATCCAGTGCGGACCGGACTTGACCGAGGGCAGAATCGCATTGCCATCGTCATAGAACTGGGTACTCAGCTCCGTCATGCCATACATATTGATGCACAGACTGCGCGGCACGCCCAGCAGCTGCGAAAGCTCGGCATAGAACTGCTCGAGCGGCAGCTCGCGCGACTGCCCCTTGTAGCCGCCCGTATCCAGTACGCGGCTGCCTGCAGGCAGGCGAAAGCTGCGGCCCTGCGCACGCAGGGCATCCATCACATGGACCAGGCTGAAGCTCGCGCCCAGCAGCGCAAAAGGCTGGCCGCTGCGCTCGGACTCCTCCAGCGCGGCACACAGGGCCGGCATGTCCAGCCCTTCCGAGTTCAGATAGTAGCGGCTGTCCGTCGAGCCAAATTCGGACCGGGCCAGGGCCAGATAGTGGGCCAGCGAGGAATTGGGCATGGCCTGCTCATCGGGAAACAGAATGCCCATCGGCATGCGCTCCAGACCCTGCATGAAGCGTCTGGCGAAATAGCGCTTCATGGACAGGTCGTAGACATCGAGCTGCGGATGGAAATGACGTCCACGTGCGGCGCGGCCCGTCGTGCCGCTGGTCATGAATACGCGCTCGGCGGGCGACGGCGGCTCGCTGCGCAGCTCCATGGCCTTGAAGGCATCGATGGGCACGGCCGGAACATCGCGCCAGCTCCTGACATTGCGCAGCGTGGCACCGCGTCGCTGGCAAAAGCTGCGAAACGGCGCATTGCATTCGTACTGGTAGGCGAAAAGGCGCAGGGCGAGTTGGTTGAACTGGTCGTCGGTGCAGTCATCCATTGCGATGAAAGCAAGCAGATCTGCGACCAGCGAAGCGGCCTTGTCCATGAAATTCCTTCGAGAGCGGGGACGTCATGCTCCGAAGGCTTGCTGACCATGCGAGAACGCACTGCCCTGAGGTCAGCTTGCAAGCTCTTCTTCCGCCGGTATGAACCGGGTCAAGTTCGCGGGTGTAGATCTCAGCACTGGCGTGCACCCCGGAGCGCGGCGCCATCTTACCCCAACGGCGTCGCTGCACGGAGCCCGAGCTGCCGCATGTAAGTCGCGTCACTTGTAACCTGGGGTAAGGCTCCAGCACGGACAAGAAGGACATCTACAGCAAGAACATCAAAACACTGCTGCCCAAATACAATCGACCCAGCACCGCAAGCTGCCTGAGACGTAACCTGCCACGGCGCCGACAATCACGCAAGTACGCCATGCCTGAAAGCGCGGCATGTCGCGTCGATGGACTGCGTCAGCAGAGCTTGCAAGCCATCCAGGGCACTGAACGCCCGCCCCAAGCCCCAGAGATATTCACATGCATTTTTCGCGCCTTTGTCATCTGGCAGGCTGGCCTGTGGCCGCCGCCGGACTGCTGCTGACGGCACAGTCCGCAACAGCCCAACAAGCCGCCGCCCAGCCGGAACTGCCCCAGTTGTCCGAAGTCACCGTGCGCAGCACCTTGCAGGAGTCTGCACTTGAGCAAACCCCGGCCTCCGTGACCGTGCTCGACGGCGAGCGCATGCGCGAGCGCAATCTGCAGGTCAATCTCTCGGAGTCCCTGAGTGCAGCTCCGGGTCTGCAGCTGCAGAACCGCCAGAACTACGCGCAAGACCTGCAGCTGTCGATTCGCGGCTTTGGCGCACGATCCACCTTCGGCGTGCGCGGCATACAGATCTATGTGGACGGCATCCCGTCCACCATGCCCGATGGCCAGGGTCAGACCAACAATATCGATATCGCCTCGCTGGAGCGCGTGGAAGTGCTGCGCGGCCCCTACTCCGCGCTCTACGGCAATGCCTCTGGCGGAGTGATCAATGCCTATACCGAACGTGGTGAAGGCGCGCCCTCGGTGCAAAGCAGCTTTGCACTGGGCAGCGACGGCCAGAAGCGCCTGGGCCTCAAGGCCAAGGGCGAAGCCAACGGGATTGGCTATGTGCTCAGCGCCAGCCGTTTTCTCACCGACGGCTACCGGGCCCAGAGCGCGGCGGACAAAAACCTGTTCAACGCCCGCATCGATGTCAAGCCCGACGAATACAGCCAATTGACCCTGGTGGCCAACCATGTGGACATCGATGCCAAGGATCCCGGTGGTATTGAGCCTGAAAAATGGGTACTCAATCCTAAGGAGGTCAGCGGCAACGCTATCAAAATGAATTCGCGCAAAAGCGTCAAGCAGACGCAGACTGGACTGACCTACGAGCGCCAGTTGGATGGCAGCAATGCTCTGCGCTTAATGGCCTATGCAGGTCAGCGCGAGATGATGCAGTTTCAATCCATTCTCCCAAACTTCCAGGCTGGCCTTAAAGGCGGCGTCATCGGCCTCAAGCGCGACTATGGCGGCATCGATGCGCGCTGGAGCGGCAAATACGAGCTGGGCAGCGGTAGCCTGGTCCTGATTGCGGGCCTGGCCGCCAACACTGTCAGGGAAGACCGCCAGGGCTACAAGAACTTTGTGGGCAACCAGTTGGGCGTGGTCGGCGAGCTGGTGCGTGACGAGCGCAACACCCTCACCAGCATAGACCCCTATCTGCAAGCCTCCTGGGCCTTTGCACCGCGCTGGAAGCTCGATGCCGGCCTGCGCTGGAGCAATGTGCAGTTCCAATCGCGCGACCATTTCCTGGCCGACAAGAACGACAGCGGCAATGCCGGATTCCATAAGCTGCTGCCGGTTGTTTCGCTCCAGCACGAGCTCAATCAGGACATCAATGTCTATGCCTCGCTGGGTCGCGGCATGGAAACACCGACCTTCAACGAGATCTCGTACCGCCCCGATCTGGCGGGCGGTCTGAACTTCGGCCTCAAACCTGCGGTATCGACCAGTGCCGAGCTGGGCATCAAGCAAGGCTTCAATGTGGCCGGACTGCGCGGCGACTGGTCTGCCGCGCTGTTCCAGACCAGCACCGACGATGAAATCGTGGTGGCCAGCAACGACAACGGCCGCACCTCTTATCAGAATGCCGGCAAGACCCGCCGCCGCGGCATGGAGCTGAGCACCAGCACCTGGCTGATGCCCCAGTTGCGCCTGAACGGCGCGCTGACCTTGCTCGATGCCAGTCTGCGCAGCGGCTATTGCGACAGCAAGGGCCAGGACTGCACTCCCGCCGGCAAGCGCATTGCCGGTACGGCCAGGCATCTCGGCTACCTGGGGCTGGAATGGCTTCCCGCCACCGACTGGCGTGTGGGTCTGGACTGGCGTCATGTGGGCCGTATTGCCGCTGACGACAAGAACCAGGTCTATGCCCCCAGCTACAACGTTGCCAGCCTGAGCGTTGGCTACACCAAACGCCTGGGCGCCTGGAAGCTCAGTGCTTTTGCCCGCGTCGACAATCTGGCGGACAAGAACTATGTGGGCTCGGTCATCGTCAACGAAGGCAACGGACGTTACTACGAGCCCGCTCCGGGACGTCAATGGATGGCCGGCACCAGCCTCAGCTACCAGTTCTAAACATGTCATCCGCGTTGTCGGACAGCATCAAGCGGGCCCAGAGCCCGCTTTTTTCACATCCGGATAGATCAAAAGTGATTTTTTCAGAAAAATTCTGGTGCTTGTACATTGCCTGCTTGAGCCCGAAAGCCGCCAATCCAGCCCCGGTTTGCCTGCCAGATGACAGGCGCCGGCAACAAGCTTGCGCTCATCAGCCCTGCAAGCCACGTCAAAACACAGTCAATCGCATCAATTTCCATGCCGATGCGTATGCAGTTTGAGCGGAGTTAACCCCTGAAGCAGGCAAGAACGGCACACAGAAATTCTTCACTCTGCAACACGCTGTCATCAGGGGTACAACTGCCACGAAATGCGGGCCAAATGACAACAGACAGCCGCTCGAGGTAAAGAAATCAATTCTTATAGAAAATTCACATAAAAAGAGCTCAGATGGCGGGCTTTTGAAAGCAAATTCACAGCGCTAGAATCCGCCACCAGCGCTGCCTCGTATGTTTGAAGCCGGGGCACGGTTTCAGATTCCTCCGTATGTCAGCCCTTTTCGTTTCTTGCCATCCAAATTCCAGCCCGGCGCCTTGCAGCCCTGCCATTCCCGCAGTTGGAGCTGATGTATGAGTGACGGTTTGCAAAGCCCCGCCCAACAGGGTGTGCAGTTGGTCGATATACGGCTGCAGCGCGGCCAGACCCAGGTGTTTGACGGCCTGAGCCTTAGCCTGACTGAAACGCGCATTGGCGTGATCGGCAACAACGGCGCGGGCAAGTCCAGCCTGTTCCGCCTGCTTTGCGGGCTCGAGCTGCCCCAGGCCGGACAAGTACTGGTGGATGGCATGCCCTTGCTGCAGGCGCGCGAGCACAAGCCCGGCCTGATCGGCCTGATGTTCCAGAACCCGGACGACCAGATCATCTTCCCTACCGTGGAGGAAGAACTGGCCCTGGGCCTTCGCCCCCAGGGCCTGAGCAAGCAGCAAGCCAGAGCCAGGGCGCGCGAGTTGCTGGCCGCACGCGGCCTGGCCCACTGGGCCGAGCGGGCCGTCAGCAGTCTGAGCCAGGGCCAGCGCCAGCAGGTGTGCTGGCTCTCGCTGCTGATTGCGGCGCCGCAACTGCTGCTGCTGGACGAGCCCTTTGCCAGCCTGGACCTGCCCGGTCAGGCTCGCTTGGCCCAGGATATTGCCACCGCACCGCAACAGGTGCTGGTCTCCACCCATGTGCTTGACCATGTGCGCGACTTTGAGCGCGTGATCTGGCTGGAGCAAGGCCGGCTGCGTGGCGACGGCCCTGGCCGCGACATCTGCAGCGCCTACGAGACCTCCGTACAGGAGCAGTTGCTGAAGAAAAGCCCGCAAGGAGACCTACATGGGTAGTCTCTACAGCGAAGTTGCGACCTGGCTGCATCGCTGGTCGGCCGGCCTCAAGCTCTTGCTGCTGGCGGTTTTCGGTACGCTGTTGTTTCTGATAGCCAACCCCTGGGTGTTGGCGTGCTGCGGCGTGGCTTGCCTGGTTCTCTGGATATCGCTGGGTCAGGCCACACAGGTGGCGCGCCGGCTGATGCGCTCGGTTATCGTCGCGGCGCTGCTGGTGGCGGGCTTTCATGTCTTCATGGGCAACCCTTTGCTGGCAGCCGTCAGCAGTCTGCGGCTGATCTGCGCCTCGACCCTGGGCATTGCGCTGACCATCACCACCCGCCCCAGCGATCTGGTCGAGGTACTGGAATGGTTGCTGGCCCCACTGGCCCGCCTGGGCATCCCCACCGAGCGCGTGGCCATGCAGCTTGCACTCATGCTGCGCTTTACCGAACATTTCTTTGTGCAATGGACAAAGCTGGACGAGGCATACCGCCTGCGCACCGGCAAAAGCGGCGGCCTGCGCCTGATTGCACCGCTGACGATTCATATGCTGCAGGCCACGCGCCGTGTGGCCGACGCCCTCTGGGCAAGACTGGGTTTCTAGGAGAGCATTGATGACTACCACACCCTCTCACACCGTATCGCGCGGCGGCGCACGCTCCATGGCTCAGGTATCGCTGTTCGCCGCCCTGATGGCCGTGATGGGCCTGATTCCCAAGATCGACCTGCCGTTCGGCGTGCCCATCACCATCCAGTCGCTGGGCGTGATGCTGGCAGGCGTCATGCTCGGACCCTGGCGCGGCCTGCAGTCCATGGCACTGTTTCTCGCGGCCGTGGCCGTAGGTCTGCCACTGTTGTCGGGCGGTCGCGGCGGCATCGGAGTCTTCATGGCACCGTCTGCCGGCTATCTGATCGGCTACATGCTGGCCGCAGGCATCACTGGCGCCATCATGGCTGCCCTGCCGCAGAGCACGCCGCGTCGCACGGCGCTGAGCGCCTTCATCGCCTCCTTGATCGGCGGCCTGCTGTGCCTGCATGCCTTTGGCGTGCTGGGCCTGATGCTGATCGCCAAGATGAGCCTGAGTCAGGCCTTTGCCGTGACGCTGGCCTTTGTCCCCGGCGACTTCATCAAATGTGTTCTCTGCGCCATCATCGTCCACACCGTGGCGCGCGGAATGCCTGACTGGCGCTTTGGCGGTCGCCGGTGAACGCGCTGTCCGCGGCGGCACCGCTGCAGGGCTTCTGGCAGCTGGTTCATGGCCCGCTGGCCTATTGGGCGCAACACCGGCCCGATGTGGTGGCCCTGCAGAGCGAGGCCGGCTCCTGGACCTTTGGCGATCTGCATGCCGAGGTCGAGCAGCGCTCGGCACGTCTGGTGGCGCAACGCGCACCGCAAATGCTGCTGCTGGATGCTAGCCGCTCAACGCTGGAGCGGCTGGTGGACTTTCTGGCCGTGATCCACAGCGGCCGCTGCGCGGCGGTTGCCGACCCCGACTGGCAACCTGCCGTGCGCCAGCGCATCGAAAGCTGGCTGCCCGCGCAGCCCTGCGAGCTGGAATCGGCAGCACCGACGGCAGCCTTTTATACCGGCTTTACCTCGGGCAGCACCGGCCTGCCCAAGGGCTTCAAGCGCCACCATCTGTCGTGGACGGAGAGCTTTCGCGTCGGCCTGCAGGATTTCGGCCCCGTCGTCGCCCAGCGCACGCTGGCACCGGGGCGCATCTCGCATTCGCTGTTTCTGTTCGGCGCCATGCAAGGCATCTGGTATGGCTGCGGCGCCGTCATGCAGGAGAAGTTCTCGGCCTCTCGCTGTCTCGCAACCCTGGCGCGCGGCGACACCCCCTGCCTGGTCGCCGTGCCCAGCCAGTTGCTGCTGATGCTGCAATGGGCCGAGCATCGGCTGCTCGCACCGATTCCCGAGGTCGAGCTGATCACCATCAGCGGCGCGCGCTGGATGCGCGCCCACACGCCGGCGCTGCGCGCTCTGTTCCCCAAGGCCCGCATCATCGAGTTCTATGGCGCCTCCGAAGCCAGTTTTGTCGCCTGGATGGATGCCGACGAAGCCAGCGGCCCGCAGGCAGTGGGCAGGCCATTCAGCAATGTGGAGCTATCCATTCGCCCCACCGGCAGCGATGCCGCAGAGAATGCGCTGGCCGAGCATGACACCAGCCATGCCAGCGACGGCCTGATCTATATCCGCAGTCCCATGCTGTTCATGGACTATGTGGGCGACGCCCATGACGCCACGGCCGTGCTGCGCGATGGCGACTGGCTGTCCGTGCGCGACATGGGTCATATCGACGAACGCGGCATGCTGTGCCTGGCAGGCCGCCAAAGCCGCATGATCGTCACCCAGGGCAAGAACCTGTTTCCCGAGGAAGTGGAGAACCTGCTGGCCAGCCACCCGGCGATTGCCCAGGTCTCGCTGCACGGCCAGGCCGATGCGCTGCGAGGCCTGCAGGTACACGCTGTGCTGCAATGGAGGCCAGGGGCGAAAACGCCTTCGGCCCTGGAGCTGAACCAGTGGCTGCGCGAGCACACCGAAGCTTTCAAGGTGCCACGCCAGTGGTGGGTTTGCGAGCACTGGCCGCAGACAGCCAGCGGCAAGACCGACCACGGCCAACTGGCCCAGGCCCTGCGCGCCAGCATGGCCGGGCCTGCGGGAGCTGCCATATCCCCTGCCCTGCTCCCCTCATTGCGGCCGTGGCAGAGTTGAGGCCCATGCCAAGCAAGACCCCCATCATTGCCTGGGCACGCAGCCCGGTGGCTCCGCTAGGCTCGGCCCTGGCCCAGCTCAGCCCTCATGAACTGGGCCGGCCGCTGCTGCTGTCACTGCTGCAGCAAAGCGGATTGCCGGCCCATGCCGTGGATGCGGTCGTCGTCGGCAACGCCCTGGGAGCTGGCGGCAACCCGGCGCGCATGCTGGCACTGGCCTCAGGCCTGCCCGATGGCTGCGCCGCGCACACCATCGATACCCAGTGCTGCTCGGGCCTGGATGCGGTGGCCATGGCCGTGGGTCTGCTGCAATCGGGTCAGGCCGAGGTGGTGATTGCCGGCGGCATCGAGGCCTGGAGCCGCGCCCCCATTCGCCAGACCCGCCCGCAGCTCCCAAGCGAGCAACCCCAAAGCTACGAGCGCCCGCCATTTGCGCCCGATCCCGAGCGCGATCCCGATATGTTGCAATCGGCGGCCGACTATGCGCTCGCGCATGGATTCAGCCGCAGCCGGCAGGAGCAGTACGCGCTGCTGAGCCACAGCCGGGCCCTGGCCGCCCAGGCGCAACTCGCCCCGGAAATCGTGCCCATGGCAGGACTTGAGGCCGATGCCTATCCGCGCGCGCTGCAGCCTGCACGTGCCGCGCGCATGCCGACCCTGGCCCGGGGCAGCTGTGAGGGCGCGAGTGCCGACGATATCGCGGCCCACGCACTCAGCCCCCTGACCATCTCGGCCAAAGCCGATGGTGCGGCCCTGATCCTGCTGGCCACGCCCGAGGCCTGCGCCCGCTGGAATCTGCAGCCCCGCGCGCAATGGCTGGCCAGCGCCAGCGTGGGCGCTGCGCCAGAAACACCGCTGCTGGCGGCCATTGCGGCGGCGCAGATGGCGCTGGCCCGAGGCAGCCATGCGCTGGTCAGGCCGCACCATTCGCCGTTGCTGGCCCGGGATCTTTCGGCCATCGAACTGCATGACGCCTTTGCCGTGCAAGGCCTGGCCTTTTGCACCGCCATGGGCCTTGCGCCCGAGCAGATCAACAGCGCAGGCGGCGGCCTGGCGCGCGGTCACCCGATAGGCGCGTCAGGCGCGATTGCGCTGGTGCGCTGCCTGGCTCAGCTTGAGTATCAGGCCCAGTCATCGACACCCAAGGCCGCACTCGGCCTGGCAGCCATCGCCGGTGCCGGCGGCATCGGAGCGGCAACCCTGGTGCAATGGCTGCAAGCCGCTCCCTGAATTCATTTTTGATAGCTATTACCCCATGTCCAGCAAAGGTCCAGTCGTAAAAATATCTGAAGGCTTCGACTTGCCGGCAGGCATGGCGCTGATGCAGCAGCGCCGCTCCACACGTGCTTTTCTGCCCGATGCCGTGCCTGACGCGCTGCTGGAGCAGCTGCTGTTGACGGCGCGCCAGGCGCCCAGCGGCGGCAATCTGCAACCAGGCCAGCTGATCGCAGTACGCGGCAAGCTGCGCGAGCAACTGACTGCCGCCCTGCTGCAGGACGTTGAAAGCCAGGTGCCCGAATGCGAGGACTACGCCTACTTTCCGCGCCCCATGCCCATGCAGCTGCGCAAGCGCCAGGTGGCTTCGGCACAGGCGCTTTACGGCGCCCTGGGCGTGGCGCGCGACGACCGCGCCGGGCGCGAAGCGCAGTTTGCGCGCAACTACCGCTTCTTCGATGCACCCGTGGCGCTGGTCGTCACCATCGACGCCCATTACGGCCCCGGCGGCTATCTGGATCTGGGCATGACGCTCTACGGCCTGCAACTGGCCGCCGCCGCCATGGGCCTGGGCAGTTGCGCCATCGGTGCCCTGGCCTCGTACCCGGCCACCGTGCGCCGCGTGCTGGGCCTGGCCGAGAACAAGCACATCGTCTGCGGCCTGGCCCTGGGCTGGGCCGACGAGTCCGCCCCCGTCAACCAGACCCAGACCACGCGTGCGCCGCTGGGCGAGTGGTTTCAGGCAATGGAATAACTAAAAAAAAACGATAGCTATCAGCGCAATCCATCAATAGATTTGAAGGTATTTTCTACCTAGTATCCAATACCAGCGAGCGCTAGCAGCTATTCAATAAAGAGCAAAAAAAAAAGCACTGCAAATGCAGCGCTTAGTTCAATGCCTCAAAAAAGGCATACCCCAAAGAAGAGACAGCAAACAGGCGCCGCTTCGCAGCGAGGCTATCGTCTCCCTTGAGGCGCCCGGCCAGGGCAAGGCGCGAAGCGCCTCAGGAGGTAGTCATCAGAACGCCGGGAAGACCGATCCCTTGAATTCCTTGTCGATGAACTGGCGCACCTCATCGGAGTGATAGGACTTGATCAGCTGGGCGACCCAGGGCTGATTCTTGTCGGCATCGCGCACCACCATGATGTTCACATAGGGGTTCTTGGCCGACTCCAGCGCAATCGCATCCTTCTTGGGGTTCAGACCAGCCGAGATCGCGAAGTTGGTGTTGACGGTGGAGGCATCCAGATCGTCCAGCGAACGTGGCAACTGGGCCGCATCCAGCTCGACGAACTTGAGCTTCTTGGGGTTGGACACCACATCCAGGGGCGTCGCCTTCAGGCCAGCACCCTCCTTGAGCTTGATCAGACCCTGGGTCTGCAGCAGCAGCAGCGCGCGGCCGCCATTGGTGGGGTCGTTGGGGAGGCCGAACTTGGCGCCGGTGGGGAGCTCGGACAAAGCCTTGATCTTCTTGGAGTAGATGCCGATAGGGAAATTCACCGTGTCGGCCACCCAGCTGATCTTGTAGCCACGATCCTTGAGCTGAGCATCCAGATAGGGGCGGTGCTGGTAGCTGTTGGCATCCAGGTCGCCGGCTGCCAGCGCCGCATTGGGCTGGACATAGTCGCCGAACTCGATGACCTTGAGGTTCAGACCGTTCTTGGCAGCAACCTTTTTGACCACCTCCATGATCTGCGCGTGAGGGCCGGCGGTCACGCCGATCTTGATGGTCTTGTCCTGGGCCTGGGCGGCAAAACCCAGGGTGGCCGCCGCAGCCACAGCCAATGTGGTGCGCAAAAGCGAGCGCTTGTTCAACATGCAGATTCCTTGTGCCAAAGATTGAGAGTGGCTAAGACTGTAGCGTCAGTTTCATGTGCCGGAGCGCTGTTTCTTAGACAGATTGCTCAGATGCAAACTACAGAATGGCAATACAAGCCGCAACGGCTTGCATGCGGCAACCCAAGCGCCCACAAAAAAAGCCCGCTCCTTCACGGTGGCGGGCTTGTCTGCATGCGCAGGCTGTCAAAGATCGGACATCGTGGGTGCTGCCAGCACCTGCTGGGCCACCACGTCGAGCACAGCATGGGACTCGTCCTGCCTGTCGATCCAGACCTTGGGCGTGAAGCTGCCACGCAAGGCAATCGCATCTCCTTCGGAGAGACTGCGCAGCACGGCGCAGGGTGCGTTGTCGAAAGCGACGATATTCACGGGAATCGAGGAGCCGTCGCCGGCATTGGCTCGCATGCGGGCCACCATATAGGGGCGGCGGTTGCGGTCTACGCGACTCTCGGGGATGCCGGTCAGTCGGCCGGTAATCAAACCATCCATCATTTGCTGTTATCTACCCAGAAAAAATCATGGCCGCCCTTGAGCAAGAGCGGCCTTTCAAAAAATCTTGAACCTGCATTTTAGGGCGGCGCCTGTTTCCAGGTAGCAGCCCTTTTCTTAATTTTTTGTAATGTACGCCAGTGCTCAGCGATGGCTCAGACGGCGCACGGCCCAGTCGCCCAGGCTTTGAATGGCTTGAACAAAGAAGATCAGGATGATCACCACGACCAGCATCACGTCGGGCAAGAAACGCTGGTAGCCGTAGCGAATACCCAGGTCGCCCAGGCCACCACCGCCGATGGCACCCGCCATGGCCGAGTAGCCGGTCAGGCTGACGAAACTGATGGTCAGACCCGCGACGATGCCAGGCAGCGCCTCGGGCAGCAGCACCTTCCAGACGATCTGGCCGGTGGTCGCACCCATGGACTGGGCCGCTTCGATCAGGCCTCCATCGACTTCACGCAAGGCAGTCTCCACCAGACGGGCCACAAAAGGCGCCGCCGCAATCGTCAACGGCACCACGGCCGCCCAGGTGCCGATGGAGGAGCCGGTGATCAGACGCGTCAGCGGAATGATGGCCACCAGCAAGATGATGAAGGGGGTGGAGCGCAGCGCATTCACGATCCAGCCGACAACCTTGTTGGCCGGGCCGTTCTGCAAGATGCCCCCATGGTCGGTCAGGCGCAGGAAAACGCCCAGCGGAATACCGATCAAACCGCCGATCAGGCCCGAGACGCCAACCATGATCAGCGTCTCCCAGAAGGAATCCAGCAGCAGCTGGAGCATCATTTCCGAAAAATTCTCAAACATCGCTCTCAATCCTTGCTGGACACGATCTGCACTTGCACACCGCTGGCACGCAGGTGCTCCACGGCCGCGTCAATCTTGGCGGCCTCGCCGCTGGCATACACCGCCAGCGAACCAAAGGTCTGCTCCTGGATCTCGTCGATCTGGCCGTGCAGAATCGATAGATCCAGACCCAGTTCGCGAATCAGGTGCGACAAAATGGGCTGATAGGCGCTCTCACCCGCATAGGAAAGACGCAACAGCTGGCCTTGCTGGCCGGGCTGCAACTGTGCTGCCAGCTGGTTCACACGCGTCATCACCGACTCGGGCAGTTGCTGCGGCACGATTTCGTCGATCAGGCTCTTGGTGATCGCCTTCTGAGGCCGGGTGAAGACATCGATCACAGGCCCCAGCTCGGCGATCTCGCCGCCGTCGATCACGGCCACGCGGTCGGCAATCTGCTTGATCACCAGCATCTGGTGGGTGATCAGCACCACGGTAACGCCCAGCTCACGATTGACCTTGCGCAGCAGGTCCAGAATGGAGCGCGTGGTTTCGGGGTCCAGTGCCGACGTGGCTTCGTCGCTCAGCAGAACCTTGGGGTTGCTGGCCAGCGCCCGGGCAATGCCCACGCGCTGTTTCTGCCCGCCGGAAATCTGGGCCGGATAGCGATCGGCCAGATGATCCAGGCCCACGAGCTCCAGCAGCGGCGTCACGCGCTGGTAAATCTCGTCCTTGGAAATACCGGCCAGCTCCAGCGGCAGTGCCACGTTGTCATACACGGTGCGCGAGGACAGCAGATTGAAGTGCTGGAACACCATGCCGATGTCGCGGCGCGCAGCGCGCAGCTCGCCATCGGACAGCTGCATGAGGTCGCGTCCGTTGACGATGACCTTGCCTTCCGTGGGGCGGTTGAGCAGATTCAGGCAGCGCACCAGCGAGCTTTTGCCCGCGCCGGAGCGGCCGATGATGCCGAATACTTCGCCCGAAGCGATTTCCAGATTGATGCCACGCAAGGCGTGCACCGGGCCCTTGGGGCCTTGGTATGTCAGGGATAAATCCCGAATTTCTATCATGAAAAATATCGCGAATCACGCATGAACAATGCGATTGACGCTATAAAAAGTGATTGATCCCATCCCAGCTGCAGCGCTGCCGGGCAGCGGGCAATGCAGGCCTTCGTTCTGGTAGATGCCGGCAGATCAAGCCAGCCTACTTTTAGTAGTAACCCTCAATAATGCCTGAGTCTAGGCAAACCTGAGAGCAACTGGGACAAGTGAATTCACTTATGGCGCCCCCAGCAAGCCATCAAACGCCGGCCTTGCCCGGGCCTGTCCCCACTGGCGGCACGGCACTGCAGGCCTTAGCATGCTTGCATCTGCCTCTGGTTTTCTCTGCCGCCCTATGCAGCCGCTCCACCTGCCCATCCGTGTTGAATGCCCACCCGGCACCTGCGACTGCCGACGGGAGCAGTTGCTTGGCACGCCAGATGCGGATCTGCGCATTCTGCAGCTCACGCGCGAAGAGGAGAAAAAGCTGCTGCAGCGCCTGGAGAGCATCAGCAGCCTGGTTGATCTCGAGCATATGCAGCAGCGCATTCACGCGCTCTTGGGCCTGGAGATACGCATCACCCCAGGCAACAACGAGGTTCGCACCATGCGCGGCATCCAGATCGATCTCGGCGACCTGCCGGGCCTATGCCGCAAAACGCGCCAGAGCATTCCCGCCGCGATCCGCAAGGGACTGGAGCGCAAGCCCGAGATTGCCTGGGCCCTGCTGGATGCTCATGACCTGTTTGGCATGCCCGGCAACTGAGCCAAGCAAGGGCAACGCCCGGCAGCAAAGCAGGCACTTCGTCACTTGAGCCTTGGGACACCGGTAGTCCTTACGGCCTACGCCGCCCGGCCCATGGTGGCCTTTCGCTTTCAAAAGCATCACGCCTGATATTCCTCAAGCGCATTTTCATCTTGGTTTTCCCTAGGTCAATCACCACAGGTTTTCCCTTGCTTGCCCGAGTCGGCGCAGAGCTGGAGCAGCAGTCTGTCTCTGAGGTGACTTCGATAGACCTTACGGGCTAGTCCAAACGAGCGATGGTGAGCCGCAAAGCTCGCTTGAACAATGAATTCATCGACAGGCGTCAAGTCAGCGACTAGCTGACCTGGACTAGACCTTGGCCCGATTCGCGGGCAGATCGATAGTGCAAATGCTGCACACATACATCTTTGAGGATTCGTGATGGAAAGCAACCTGAGCTACCGCGCCCTGATCGCGCTGACCGTGACCAGCGTCATGGCTGGTGCAGCCGCCGCCAAAGGCAGCCCCGAAGAAATTGAAAAGCTGGGCAAGTCCTTGACCTGTATCGGCGCCGAAAAGGCCGGCACCGCCAGCGGCGTGCCCGAATACACGGGCAAATGGCTGGGAACACCACCTGGAATTCAGTACACGCCGCATGCGGGTCAGCACCCTGTGGACCCTTATGCCAGTGAAAAGCCCCTGTTCTCCATCACGGCCGAGAATGTCGCCAAGTACGCCGCCAATCTGACCGAAGGCCAGAAGGCCATGTTCGCGCGCTATCCCAAGACCTTCAGCATCCCCGTGTATCCGGGCCATCGTGACTTCCGCTATCCGGACTTTGCTTGCGCCTCGGCCAAAGCCAATGCGCAGAACGCCGTGATCAGCGCCGACGGAATGGGCGCCGACAACGCAGTCAAGGGGGCCATACCGTTCCCCTTCCCCAAGACCGGCATGGAGCTGGCCTTCAACAACCTGTTTCCGCTGCGCTCGTTCACCGAACACACACTGCGTGACAACGCCTACGTGATGCAGGATGGCTCCACCGTCTTCGGCCGCGCCGACAACCGCAGCATGAGCTTGCTGAACTCCCCCGAGCAGGCCGGCAAGCCGCTGGAAGGCACCATGGCCCAGGGCATGAATGCGGTCAAGCTGCCCGAGCGCGAAAAAGGCGGGGTCAGCGTCAGCCGTGAGCCGGTCAACTTCGGCAAGGACAAGCGTCTGGGCTGGAGCTATGACCCGGGTACACGCCGGGTGCGCCAGATTCCCGAGTACGGCTTTGACCAGCCCATGGGCGGCGGCGTGGGCGCCAAGATGACGATTGACTCCGACCGTCTCTTCAATGGCTCGCCCGAGCGCTACAACTGGAAGAATCTGGGCAAGAAGGAAATCTACATTCCCGCCAATGCGTACAAGATTCACGCCAATACCGTGAAGTACGCCGATCTGCTCAAGCCCGGCCATGCCAACCCCGACTACATGCGCTATGAACTGCGCCGCGTCTGGGTGCTGGAAGCCACGCTCAAGGAAGGCTATCGCCATCTCTATGGCAAGCGCGTGCTTTTCCTTGACGAAGACACCGGCCACGCCGTGATGAGCGACTTCTACGATGCACGCGGCAATCTGTGGCAGCAAGGCCTCATCAATTACTACTACGCGTTCGACTCCAACGCCTGGCATGCAGGCACGGCCTTCTACCACGACCTGATTGGTGGCGGCTACGTGGCCTACAACATGTTCCAGGAGCGCCCCAAGGGCCCCGTGCTCAACAAGGGAGACATGAACCCATCCATGTTCACCCCTGAAGCCACGCGCAACGCAGGCACCTGAGCGGCCTGCTCTCCCATTCGCCGCTGACACGCGCTGCATGCGGTGCTCGCCGCAGAGAGACCCGGGCCGGGACGAAAAAGCCACCGGCCCCGGTCATCACCACCACCACACCATTTCAATCACATGTCAAAGTTGAACCGCGCCGGGCTGCGCGCCATGGCGGCTGCGGCATTGGGCCTTTGCCTGGGCATGGCCCATGCCCATGCCCAGACTTCCGCAGCCACCGAAGACCAGGCTCTGGACAGCCTGATCCGCGAGGCCATGCTCTACGCCTACCCCTATCAGGAATTCATGAAAATGCGGCATGAAGCCCTGGAGGTCAAAGACTCACCCACCGCCACCACGCTCAACCACTTCCGCCACTCGCGCCACCTGGCCACGCCCAAGGACCGCTGGGCCAACGGCCCGATTCGAGACACCTTCTACTCCACCTCCTGGCTGGATCTGGAGAGATCTCCACTGGTGCTGTCCCTGCCCGAAACCCATGGCCGCTACTACGTGATCGCCATGATTGGCGCAGACCTCAATACCTTCTCCTACGTGGGCAGGCGCATTGGGGGCACAAAGTCACGCAAGGTCGCCCTGGTCGGCCCGCGCTGGAGCGGCAAGATTCCGCAGGTGGATCAGATCGTCAGAGCACCCACACGCGATGTCTACCTGAATCTGCGGGTGCTTGTCACCGGCGAAGACGACCTCAAGGCCGCCCATGCTGTTCAGGACGGCTTTCGCATAGCGCCGGTGCTCCCAACGACCGAGGACGGCCCGCGTCTCAAGCCCCGAGCGCAGGACTGGGGCCGCTTTGTCGATGTGGCCAACGAGGCTCTGGTGCGCAACCCTCCTCCCGGCACGGAACAAAAGCTGCTTGAGCGCTTTGCCCGCGTCGGCATCTGTGGCGCGGCCTGCAGCTGGGACAAGCTGCCAGAGCCCGTGCAGCAGCGCTGGCTGGCACTGGCCCCCGAGATCGAGAAAAACGAGCTCAAGAATCGCCTGAATGCCGACCGCAAGACGGCAGACCCTAGACGCAGAAACGGCTGGACGCCTTATCGCCTGCCTGACGGGTTTGGCAGCAACTACGCCATGCGTGCCCAGTCGGCAGCCATGTCGGGCGGCATCCTGGGCCTGGAGGCCGCAGAAGCCACTTATTTCGCTGCCAGTGTGGACGGTAACAATCAGGCTCTCGGCAAGGGACAGGCTTACCGCCTGCATCTGCCCCAAGGTCGCCTGCCCGCCGATGCCTTCTGGTCCATCTCTCTCTATGAGTTCGTGACTGGTGGTCAGTACATGGTGGACAACCCCATCAACCGCTACTCCATTGGCGACCGTACCAAGGGCATGAAGTTCAATGCCGACGGCAGTCTGGACATCTGGCTGCAACCCACGGACCCCGGCCCCGAAAAGCGTGCCAACTGGCTGCCGACACCCAAGGAAAACCTGTTTTACCTGATGGCCCGTGCCTACCAGCCTTGGCCCGAGGTGCTCGATCCCTCCTGGATTCTGGAGCCCGTTCAACCCATCAAGCCCGAATAGTCGCAAGAGGTCTCTTCATGAAAAAACACTCACAACATTCCTTGAGCGTTCTGAGCATGGCGCTGGCACTGAGCCAGTTGGGCATGGGCACTGCACAAGCCCACGAGCCGGATGATCGCGCTGTCTCGGGCATCCAGAATCCGGCCTATATGGCAGCACGGGCCCAGGTCTACAAGGCCAATCCCCAGATGGTCCAATCCATCAAGGAAGGCGGAGGCTTTGGCGCCGAGCTGTCCATCGCGGTGGCCAACAATATGTACAGTCGCACCAACCAGAACGCGATTGCCGACGCACGCGCCAAGCTCAAGGTACAAGAGCTGGCCCCGCGCACCTGGCTGCTGCGCTTTCCCATCGTCAATGTGGTGGTGTTTGAGACCGATGAAGGTCTGGTACTGGTCGATAGCGGCTATGCACCCGCCGGTCCCGCGCTGGCAGAAACGCTGAAGAAGCTCAGCAACAAGCCGCTGCACACCGTCATCCTCACGCATTTCCATGCCGACCATGCCTTTGGCGCCTGGGCCTTGATGGACCAGAAGCCACGTGTGGTCACCGAGCAGCGCTTCATCACGCAGATGGAGCTGGACATGCGCAGCAACGGGCTGATTGCGCGCAACAATCAGCAAGGCGCGGCCGATGTGCCCCGCACCTGGGCAGATGCAGTTAGGCCCACGCAGACCTTCCACAGCAAGACCACACTCAGGATCGGTGGTGAGGACTTTGTGCTGACCCATGCGCGCGGTGAGACCGAAGACCAGATCTGGGTTGCCGTGCCGGGCCGCAAGATTGTGGCCAGTGCAGACTACTTTCAGGACTTCTTGCCCAATGCCGGCAACGGCAAGCGCCGCCAGCGCTACCCCGAGGAATGGGCCCAGGCTCTGCGCGATATGGCAGCCCTCAAGCCCGAGCTGCTGCTGCCTGCCCATGGCCCGGCCATCACCAAACCCGAGGAAATTCAGGACCGACTTCCCGCCCAGGCCCAGATGCTGGATAGCATCTCCAAGCAAGTGGTGGCTGGCCTCAACAGCGGAGTACGCCGCGATCAGGTCATTGAAAAAGTGGCGCTACCGCCAGAGCTTGCCAAGCGCAGCGATGCGCGCGAGCTCTATGTCTCGGCCAAGGACATAGGCCGCATGGTGGTCAGCGAATACAGCGGCTGGTGGGACGATATTCCATCGCACTGGCGCCCGGCGCCCCTGGCCAATGAGGCCAAAGAAATCGTGCAGCTAGCCGGCGGTGCCAGGCCGGTGATTCAGCGTGCAGTGGGGCTGACAGACAGCAATCCGGAGCTGGCCTCCCATCTCGCCGACTGGGCCTGGTATGCGGACAGCGATGACCCCGAGGTGGCTCAAGGCGCACTGAAGGTCTATTCCGCGCGTGTTGCCAAGCCTCTGCCCACGCAGGAAGTGCTGGTTTATGCCGAGCACATGGTGCGCCTGCAGCTCAAGCTCAATGAGCTGAACAGCACGCGCGCGGCCAGCGCCAGTCAGAGCAGCACAGCGCGTTAATCACTGCTGCAGACCCTGCGGAAGCTGCCCATTCTTGGCAAAAGCATTGATGGGCAGCTGAATATAGGTACGGCCATCGTCCTGTGCAGGCGGCAGCTTGCCGGCACGCACATTGACCTGCACCGAAGGCAAAATCAGCGTGGGCATATCCAGCGTGGCGTCGCGTGCAGTGCGCATCTGCACAAACTCCGCCTCGCTGACGCCATCATGCACATGGATGTTGCTGTCGCGCTGGGCCTGTATCGTGGTCTGCCATTGCGGCTTGCGCCCAGCCGGCGGGTAGTCGTGGCAGACCCAAATGCGGGTCTGTCCAGGTAGTTCCAGAATGCGCCGAATCGAACGATAGAGCGTCGCCGCATCGCCGCCGGGAAAGTCGGCACGTGCCGTGCCCACATCGGGCATGAACAAAGTATCGCCCACAAACACGGCATCCTCCACATGGTAGGCCATATCGGCCGGAGTATGGCCGGGCACATGCATGGCCAGCAACTCCAGCTGACCCAGAGGCAGACGTTCGCCATCCTGCACCAGATGGTCGAACTGGCTGCCGTCAGGCAAGAAGCTGCGCTCGAAGTGATAAATCTTGCGAAACACGGCCTGCACATCGCGGATATGGGCACCGATCGCCACCTTGCCGCCCAGATGGTGACGAATATGCTGGGCCGCGGAAAGATGATCCGCATGAGCGTGAGTTTCCAGAATCCACTGCAGCTGCCAGCCATTGGCTCGCACATAGTCAATCAGCTTGTCTGCGGAGCGGCTGCTCAGGGTGCCGGATTTGGGCTCGAAATCCAGCACCGGGTCAATCACTGCCGCCTGACCACTGATCGTATCGGCCAGAACATAGCTCACGGTACCGGTAGCCGCATCAAAAAACGGCTCGATATGCATCACATTGGCGGACATGGTGACTCCTAAAACGATGTACCCGAAACATCAAAGCACACCAATTAATTTACTTTTTTATATAATATATGAAAATATTTTGAAAAGTGAAACAGTGAGCTCATCAACCTTTGACGAAGCACAGGCCACGCTGGATTTGCATGCCATGCGAACCCATGCAGGCGAAGCTGTGGCCATGCTCAAGCTACTGGGCAATGAAGACCGACTGCTGCTGCTGTGCCAGCTCTCCCTGCAGGAGCGCACCGTGGGCGAGTTGGAGCAACTGACAGGCGTGTCCCAGCCTACCTTGTCCCAGCAATTGGGCATTTTGCGGCGTGAGGGTCTGGTCACCACCCGCCGCGAGGGCAAATTCATCTGGTATCAGTTGGCCGATGCCCGCGCCCTGCAGCTGATGCAAACCTTGTATCAATTGTTCTGCCAATCAGGAGAGACAGCATGAATATCTTATGGAGTGAATTCACACCCTGGACATCTCTGGTCGGCGGCCTGCTGATCGGTCTGTCCGCTGCCCTGCTCATTGCCTTGCTGGGTCGCGTGGCCGGCATCAGCGGCATTACCGGTGCATTGCTGCAGTTGCCGACCTGGTCTTCCGTCAAGCAGTGGGGCTGGCGCCTGGCATTCATCCTGGGCATGGTTGCCGCGCCGTTGGTCTGGTCGCTGTTTGCCCCACTGCCAGCCATGCAGCTGCCTTCCAGCCCGGCAATCATCATCGCCGCCGGCCTGCTGGTGGGCTTCGGCACACGCATGAGCTCGGGCTGCACCAGCGGCCACGGCGTGTGCGGTCTGTCACGCCTGTCGCCGCGCTCTCTGGCCGCTACGGCAACCTTTATCGCCACGGGCGCCATCACCGTGTTCGTGATGCGCCATGTCATTGCTTGAGTCAGCAAGGAGAACATCATGATCATCAATATTGCAGCCTTGCTCTGCGGACTGGTGTTTGGCCTGGGTCTGATTCTTTCGGGTATGGGCAACCCCGCCAAGGTGCAGAACTTTCTGGATTTTTTCGGTCGATGGGATCCTTCGCTGGGCTTCGTCATGGGCGGAGCCATCGCCGTAGGCTTGATTGCCTTCACCTGGGCCAAGCGCCGCAAGACCGCTTTGCTGGGCGAGCCCATGCAACTGCCCACCAGCACCGCCATTGATCGCAAGCTGCTGACAGGCTCAGCCCTGTTTGGCATAGGCTGGGGACTGGCAGGTTTTTGCCCCGGCCCGGCGCTGATGAATCTGGCAACCCTTGCACCGCAAGTCTGGCTGTTTGTCGCCGCCATGCTGGCCGGCATGTGGGCGCAGCATCTGTGGGCTGCCAAGAAAAGCTGAGACCTGGCGGCGATTCGCTCAGGAGTCATCCACAAACCGAGGTGCTTGGGCCGTGCAGGCTGTCTGCGTCACTTGCCCATTGCTTTGCAGGCACGCAATTGCAGACAGCGGCCGACCGGCTGAAGTGACTCCAGCAAAGGCAGGCAAGCAGCGCCCATATCGCGTCATGCCATCCGCTCTACCTCACTCCTTCGGCATCAGTGCCTGCGCAAAATGTCTGGCCGGCGCAGGCAGGTCGGCAAAGCTATTGGCATACAGCTTGAGGCTGCGCTCTGCCCAGGCATCGGTCAGCGGCACCGCATGCAGAGCACGAGCCTCGCCCAGTCTCTGGTACGCGCCTTCGGGCATGACGCCTACACCCAGCCCGCATTCGATCATTCGGCACATGGCACTCAGGCTGTCGACCTCGATGCGCTGGCGCAGCATTCGTCGGCCGGCGCGGGCTTCCTGATTGAGCACCTCCTGAACGATGCTGCTGTCGCGCAAACCGATCTGGGCATAGTCCAGTGCTTCTTCATAGGCCAGTTCCTGATGATGGGCCAGAGCGTGGTCATTGGGCATGATCAGTACCATGCGTTCATGCCGGTACGGCATGGACTCCAGGCCCTCGACTTCGTCGCTTGGACTGCAGACCCCCAGATCAGCCATGTGATCGCGCACGGCACGCGCTACCGAGCGACTGGTTGCCTGACGCAGATCGATGCGGATATCGGGATGATGCTTCACGAAGACAGCAATATCTTCGGGCAAGAACTGCTCCACGGCGGAGGCATTGGCACTGAGGCGCACCAGCCCACGTACGCCCCGCGCATATTCGCCAAGATCGTCGCGCAGGTGTTCGACACCCAGAAGAATCGTGCGCGCATGCGCGAGCAGCAACTCTCCGGCAGGAGTCGGGCGCACCCCGCGGGCATGGCGCAGCAGCAAGGGAGTGCGGGCCAGGGATTCCAGTTCGGCAACACGCTTGCTGACCGCCGAGGCGACCATACCGCCCTGCTCGGCCGCCCGCGCAATACTGCCGTGCTCGCAGATCAGCACGAACAGATCCAGCGATGAAAGGTCTATCTGGCGCAGAAAGCTGCGCGGCGAAGTGAAGTCGGACATGGGGCGATGACAAGCAGGCGCACAGAAGCGCAGCCAGGGATTTCAAACAGGACGCGGCGCTCAACACCCAGATGCGCAGCTCAAGCCATCACGTTTTGGAACGGCTCGAGGAATTTTAGCCACTTCTTGCCGCAAGCCTGCCTACTTAACATGCCCACTTTGCCAACATACACGCTCATGCTTCTTTCCGCTTCCGACGCGCCACGCGTTGCCCAGGCCCTGGTCGGCCTCGGCGCTGTACGCATTGCTTCGCATCAACCGTTCATCTACACCTCGGGCTGGGCCAGCCCGGTCTATGTGGATGCCCAGGTCCTGATGTCCGATGTCGCTCTGCGCAGCGAAATCATGGACATCGCAGCCCGCTGCATGCGGCCACTGATTGCAGCCCGCGGCATCAATGCCATCGTGGGAACCGAAAGCTCGGGCATTGCCTTTGCGGCATGGCTGGCCGAGCGACTTGAGCTGCCCATGCTCTATCTGCGCAAGCGTCCTGTCGGCTGGGACATCACAGCCCAGCTCGAAGGCCGCCTGCCTGCCGATGCCAAGGTCCTGCTGGTGGATGACGTCACCACAGACGGTCGCTCCAAGGCCGGGACGGTTGCCGCCCTGCGCCGCGCCGGTCCCGTGGTCGAGGACGTGCTGGTTCTGCTCGACTATGCGCTCTATGCCCCCCAAGCAGGCACCCTGGCCGATCACGCCTTGTCCCTGCATGCTCTGGCGACCTGGAATCAGCTACATGAAGCGCTGCTTGCGAGCGGACAGCTCAGTGCCGAGCAAAAAGCCACGCTGGCGGACTTCTCGGCCTCGCCTGTGGACTGGTCCATCCGACATGGAGGTAGCGGAGCATGATGGCCTGCAACACCATGACGGATACCAGCGCACTGGCGCAAGCCCTGCTCTCTGAAATTCGCGATGCCACCCGCGACGGCCTTGGCGTCACCCGCGAAAGCTACGGCGAAGGCGAGACTGCTGCGCTGCACATACTAGAGGAGCGGGCCGAAGATCTGGGCCTGAACCATGAATGGGATCGAGCCGGCAACCTGTGGCTGAGTCTGCCAGAGGAAAACCGGACGGAACCCTACGTCGTGGTTGGCTCTCATGCCGATTCCGTGCCGCAGGGCGGCAACTTCGACGGACTGGCAGGCATTGTCGCCGGCATGCTGATGCTGCTTCAGCTGCGCGGCCGCCACGAACAGGCTCCGCCACTGCGCGTTCTGGCCCTTCGCGGCGAGGAAAGCGCCTGGTACGGAAAGGCCTACCTCGGCTCTCTGTCCCTGCTGGGCAAGCTGCCCGCCGCCACATTGAAACGCCCTCACCGCGATGGCGCAGGCGTGTTGAGCGAAGCCATGTCGCGCTGCGGCGCCGATATCGACGCCATTCAACGCGCCGAGCCGCTGCTGGATCTCGCGAATATATCTGCCTATCTGGAGTTGCACATCGAGCAGGGGCCGGTCATGGTCAATCGCGGCTGGCCGGTGGCCCTGGTCACAGGCATCCGCGGCAACGTCCGTCACAACCTGATCCGCTGCATCGGCGAAACCGGCCACTCGGGCGCCGTGCCGCGCTGGCTGCGCAAGGATGCATTGCTGGCGGTTGCCGAGCTGCTGTCACGCATGGACGAACACTGGCGCGTGCTGCTGCAGATGGGCATGGACATGGTGATGACCACGGGCATCTGCTCCACCTCGGCGCAATCGCATGCCGTTTCCGTCATTCCCGGCGAAGTGGCCTTCAGCTTCGAGGTACGCAGCCAGGACACCCAGACGCTGGAGCGCTTCTATACCCTGATGCGCGAAGAGTGCCAGGCCATAGAGCGCGCCCGCGGCGTGCGTTTCGAGTTCGACGAGCGCCTGTTCACGGAACCGGCCACCATGGACGCCGATTGGCTGAACCGTCTGGAAGCAGCGGGGCAAGACATCAAACTGGAGCGCATGGCAAGCGGTGCCGGTCACGATGCGGCAGTATTTGCCAATGCAGGAGTACCGTCGGCCATGGTCTTCATTCGCAACGAAAATGGCTCGCACAATCCGCATGAAGCCATGGACATCGGCGACTTCCTGGCAGGAGTGGATTTGTTGACTCGCGCGCTGATTGTCTGAACCTCGCCCGCTCTAGCCGGGCACTTCCGAGCGTATTGCAAGCCGGCAGCCATGATTGCGCTGCCGCCTGCTACCGGGAAGCCAGTCTTGGTAGCCAGACTGCCCCTCGCCCAAGCCCAGGCTCGACTCAAGCGAGGGGGCATCGAGCTGTTCTCGATCTTTCAGATGACTGCCTTGAGCAGATTTTCCACATCCTCGTTCGATATGAATTTCTCGCTATTCGTCCAAGCGACAAATGCATCCGGACGAACCAGTATCAAGTCTGACCCATAGCGCGCAAACTCATCCGTTTTTGCGGTTTCAACAATGGTCAGAGGCAGCTGCCTGGTGCCGGCAACATACCGAAACGTCTCAAGCGTTTGCGCAGGCATATCGGCTGCCAACAGCGTGTAGCCCTCCCCCAAATGCTCGAATGCATTCCGGCCATCGTCGAGCGCGGCTGGAGCCAGGTGGTGACCGGCACGTGCGGTGAATATGTGTGAGCCCTTGGCGCTGCAATTGCCGATGGCCGACTCCCGAGCACTGCGCACAATTGGAGAGCCTTCATAGTTGGGTTCGAAAGCATGAACCTCACCTGCGGCCCCATTTGCCCGCTGACTCCAGGCTGCTTCAAAGGCACTTCTATCCTTTTCTGGATCGAAGCTGTCCAGAAACTGGTGATCGGTCTCTATGGACTTGGCAATAAAGTCGTCAATGGTGGATCTGAATACAGGACGGCGCTCCTGGTCATAGGAGTCCAGCAGCTTTTCGCTGCCCCAGCCCTCCAGCACGGCTGCCAGCTTCCACCCGAGATTACGTGCGTCTTCCAGGCCTGAGTTCACCCCATAGCCGCCATAGGGTGGATGACTGTGCGCTGCATCCCCGGCGATAAAGACCCGGCCTGAGCGATAGCTGTCGGCAAGCATGAAGCGTAGATCCCAGAAGCCAATATGTTCGAACTCGACATCAAAAGATGCTCCGACAGCATCTTCCAGATACGCCTGGAAGTCGAAGTTGTCTGCCGTGGTTCCCGGTGGCACTGGCGCATGGAAGAACCAGGTATTGCCCAGATCGACGCGGCCGAAGAACTTCCAGTAGCCCTTGAGTTCAGGCTGAAGCACGTTGTAGTAAGACTTGCCGGGAAAGCGCTCAAGCAACTTGTGCAGTCCCTGTGAGCGGAATACGAGCAGTACCATGAGGCGATCATGATCGGTCTTGGTCTGGGTGATGCCCGCTTGCTGCCGGACGCCAGAGCGTGCTCCATCACAGCCCACGACATAACTTGCCCGCAGCGTCTTGCTATCCGATCCGTTCTTTTCGGACACCGTGACGCTGACACCCTCGCCGTCCTGCCGCAAGCTATCGAAATTCCAGCCATAAAAGGTCTCAACAGAGGGCAGCTCGGCGGCTCTATCCCGCAGAACCGCTTCCGTGGCGTACTGAGGCAGGCGCTCGTTCGCCGTGAAGTAATAAGGCTTGACGAGATCGCGCTGAAGCCAGTCGTAAGAATAAGACCCCAGCAATGTGTTGTAGGCCGTCAGGCCTCCTATGCCGTATTCGGGCGGGATGGTACGAGCTGCGCGAAGCTCCTTTTCCGCACCCCAGGCGTGGAAATGCTCCATGGTGCGCTGGGTCAGGTTCTGCCCCTTGGGAATCGGTTGCGGCTTGGCGTAGCGCTCCACGACGATACAGCGGATACCGCGCTGACCCAGCTCTATAGCCAGCCCCATGCCCACGGGGCCGCCGCCCACGATGATTACATCTGCATCCTTGTCTGGCGCTTGTGTCTGATTGACTTGCATATTCATTTGATCTTCTTGTTATGGCTGGCTTATTCGGCAGTAATGCCCTGGGTCTTGATGAGATTGCCCCAGCGCTTGGCATCGGCTTCGATCAAGGTTTGGAAGGCCTGGGGAGTGCTGTGCTGGGGTGTCATGCCCTGGGACTCAAATGCTTTGGCAACTTCAGGCTGAGCAAGAATGCTCTTCAGGGCTTCGTTGATGCTGCGCACAAACTCGGGAGACAGGCCTTTGGGCCCCAACAAGCCATACCACATGTCCACATTCATATCGCCCAGGTTCAGACTCCTCAGCGAGGGCGCCTGAGGCAGCAGCGGGGATGGCGTGTCTGAACTGATCGCAAGCGCGCGAAGCTTGCCTGCCTTGATATGCTGCAAAGCAACGTGGATAGGGAGAAACATCAGATCAATCTGCCCGCCCAGCAAGTCCGTCAAGGCCGGGGCCGTGCCGCGATAGCTGACATGTGTGAGCGATATCCTGGCTTTGCTCTTGAGCAGCTCTGTTGCCAGGTGATGGGGGGTTCCGGCACCGGGCGAGCCATAGTTCAGCATGCCCGGATTTTTCTGTGCATAGCTGATGAGCTCCTTCAGATCCGTGATCCGGGATTGAGAGCCCGTGACCAGCACCAATTGACCTACGCTGGTCTGGCTGATGGCGCTGAGATCACGAACCGGGCTATATCCCATCTTGGGGTATAGCTCGGTATTCATGACCAATGTGTTCACGGTGACAAGCAAAGTCGTTCCGTCGGGAGTGGACCGGACCACCTCCAGGGTACCGATGTTGCCCGAGGCCCCAGGCTTGTTGTCCACGATGAAGGGGCGCTGAAAGCGCTCCGAGAGCTTGGGACCGATGACTCGAGCAATCAGATCGATACCTGTGCCTGGTGTGAATGGCACAACCAGCCGCACAGGAGCCTGCGTATTCGCGAATGCCGAAAGCCCGAGGGGGCCCGTCGTGGCTGTGGCAGCCAGGGTAATAAGTGCCTTGCGGCGGCTGAGGGCCGGCCCTCCTATTGAAGGTGTAAGCATGGTGTCTCCTTGTGTTTTGTGCTGCAATTGCACCGCGTCCATTGATTTGAATCAAACGGGAATTTTTGGTGAATTCATCAGTAAAGCTGATTAATGTCGGGAGTCGTCAACTGCAGGCGTTTCTCGAGATATGCAGGTGCGGCAGCTTTGCGGCAGCGGCAGAGCGCATTCATCTGTCTCCTTCAGGAGTCAGCATGCTGGTCAAGGAGCTTGAGCGCCAATTGGGGGTCAGGCTCTTCGAGCGAACCACACGTGCAGTGGCATTGACCGACGCAGGCCGGCTGCTGCAGCCCTATGCCGAGAGAGTGGTGACGGAACTGCGGCAACTGGGTGTCGCGTTACAAGGCAGCACCTTGGCCTCTCGGTCAACCCTGACCATTGCCGCGACGCCTGTGATCGCGACCTGTCTTTTACCGAAAGTCGTGGCTGAATTTGCACGCAAACATCCCGAGGTGCGAATCCAGATCATGGATGGCAGCCTCGATTCCGTTCGGCAAGCCGTTCTTGAAGGACATGCCAACATGGGCATGGCATTTTTTGTGAAGCCTGCGGCTGGCCTTCTCAGAGAATCGGTGTGCAGATTCCGGCTCATGAGCATCAGCCCAGGAGAGAGGCGGCGCAGCACACATGTCCAGAACCGCACATGGAAATCTCTGGATGGCCTACCCATGATTGCTTTGCCGATGTCAAACCCGATTCAGGCCTTGATTGACAAGCATCTTCCCAGCGACAAGGCAAGCCAGGAAGAGCGGGCAGAAATGAATTTTCTGGGTACCATGATTGCCATGGTGAAAGCGGGTCTGGGCAACGCGGTGATACCCTCCTTCATGATGGAGGAATGCCAGCAGCACGGCTTGAACATAGCGATGCTGACCGAACCAGCCGTTCACCTCAATATGTATGTCGCACTACGGAGAGGCGCAGATCGACAGCTTGCCGAGACTCAACTCATAGAAGCCTTGAAAATGCATATTGCCATGTCAGATGACCTGGCTTGACGCCTCACCTCCCCTTTCATCCTCTGGATCCATCCGTCCTCGCATATTGCCTGAAAACTCGAACCCTGGCGCCTCGTGCAACTCTCACGCCAGTTCGAAATTTCGAACCAAGCCTCTCGCAATGCCTGCTATCGATAGAGGCAGTCATCGATCAGCAGTAACTTGATGACGGCTTTCAGCTCTCGCGGAACATTTGCATCACTCCATCTATTTGCTCCATCCGCTTTGGATCTGTGGAACGCCTAGATTGCTGTTGACGTGGCTCTGTTGGAAAAACGTGGTCATGATTGCTGGGTATCATTTCATTGGCACCTCTTTCGAGACATGTGGCTTGCTCCGCAAGCTCATGCCATCACACACATCCAGGGCCTTGAACTCCGGTTCAAGACGGTCACATTCGCTTGACTTCATCTTTCGTGCTATCTCCAGAACGCCAGGGATTCATCCTTACTCGCAATTGGCGAGACACACCGGCGGGCGTCGAGCTTGAGTATTGGCTGGCAACCGATAGCGGCCCCCTGAAGGTCCTCCTGACTGCACAGAAATCTGTGGCTTTCGTCGAGGCTCGGCACAAAGGAGCGGTAGAGGCGCAACTCCCGCCCCTGGCTGGAGCGGAATTGCGGGAACTGGGACTGAAGAGTTTTCAGCAAGAGCCCGTCTTGGGTATCTATGCCAGGAGTTTTCGTCAATTACGGCGACTTGCACGCACTCTCCAGCAACTAGGCATTCCCCTTCTGGAAGCCGATGTTCGACCACATGAGCGTTACTTGATGGAGCGCTTCATCACGGCGGGCGTCACGCTGCAAGGCGGACGAACAGAACATGCGACGCTGGTGAACTGCAAGCTTGTTCCTGCGCCCGATTTCCGGCCGGTTCTGAAGGTCGTGTCATTGGACATCGAGACCAGTCAGCATCAAGATCTGTATTCGATCGCACTGGACGGCATGGCGGAGCGCGTCGTTTTCATGCTGGGTGAGGCTCCTGCCAAACCCTTAAGAACGCCTGGTTTCGAGCTGATTCATTGCTCAACACGCAAAGCCATGATTGACAGGCTCAACGACTGGTTTGCACGCAATGATCCGGACGTCATCATTGGATGGAATGTCATTCAGTTCGACCTGCGTGTGCTGCAGAAAACTGCAGACGAATGTGCAACACCTCTACTCCTTGGGCGTGAGCGCAAGCCCATTGCATGGCGAACTCATCCCGGCAAACAAGGCTATCTGTTTGCTCCCATGCCAGGACGAGTTGTCGTTGACGGGATTGAAGCGCTCTGGGCCGCGGTCTGGAGCTTTCCGTCGTTCAGCCTCGAGAACGTCGCGCAAGAGCTTCTTGGCGAAGGCAAGGACATTGGAGACGAATACGACAAGATGGCCGAAATCGAGCGGCGCTACCAGCTAGACAAGCCCGCTCTTGCAGCCTACAACATACGCGACTGCGAGCTGGTTCTACGAATCTTCGAAAAGGCGAAGCTGCTGCAGTTTGCGATGGAGCGCGCCCACACCACGGGCCTGCAGCTCGACCAGTTCGGTGGTTCCATTGCTGCATTCAGCCATCACTATTTGCCACGCATGCACCGCATGGGGTATGTCGCGCCCAACGTGGGCGATGTTCAAGGCAAGTCCTCCCCCGGCGGCTACGTCATGGACTCCAAGCCTGGCTTCTACGACTCCGTCGTGGTTCTGGACTACAAGAGTCTCTATCCATCAATCATCCGCACCTTCCTCGTCGACCCCGTGGGTTTGGTAGAGGGCCGACATGCCAGCTCTTCTGAGCTTTTGATCAAAGGCCCAAGGGGCACGCTCTTTTCTCGCGAGAAGCACTGTCTCCCGGAAATCGTGACCACCCTCTGGCAGGCCCGAGATGAAGCCAAACGCACCAGGAACGAACCACTGTCGCAAGCGCTCAAGCTGGTGATGAACTCATTCGCTGGGGTGCTAGGCGCGTCGGAATGCAGATTCTTCAATCCGGATTTGATTTCAGCCATTACCTTACGTGGCCACGAAATGGTGAAGCTCACAAGGGATCTGGTCGAAGAGCGCGGATACGAAGTTATTTATGGAGACACGGACTCCATCTTTATTTGGCTCAAGCGGTCCCATACTACCGAAGAGGCATATGCCGTGGCTGCCAGGCTGGCCCAGGACATCAACGCGTGGTGGATTCAAACCCTGCACCAAGAGCAAGGCCTGAAAAGCTTTCTTGAGATCGAGTTCGACACGTATTACAAGAAGTTCTTCATGCCCACCATCCGCGGCTCGGACGTCGGCAGCAAGAAGCGCTATGCCGGCTTGGGTGTGGATGCCGCCGGAAACGAATCGATGATCTACCGCGGCCTCGAAATGGCACGCAGCGACTGGACATTGCTGGCACGGCAGTTCCAGGAGGGCTTGCTCTCGCGTGTCTTCCAAGGTGTCCCCTACCGCGAGTTTGTCATCAAGTACGCCCATTCGACACTGGCGGGCAAGAAGGATGATCTGCTCATCTATCGCAAACGCCTGCGACATCGCCTGGATGCCTACGTGGCCAATGTGCCGCCACAGGTCCGTGCCGCTCGCATTGCCGATGAGTACAACGATCACGTGGGGCGACCCAGGCAGTACCAGAACGGCGGCTGGATCCAATACGTCATGACCAAGAATGGCCCTGAGCCTTTGGAAATCCGCCGCTCACGCATCGATTACGAGCACTATCTGGCGAAACAGATCAAGCCGATTGCCGACTCGATCTTGATCCCTCTCGGAGAGGACTTCGTCACTCTCACATCTTCTCAACAGGAGCTTTTCTAGCGATCCCGGCTCATGCTCTCACGCTTTCTGGAAAGGCAGCTCGCGTGGTGTATGGCCGCTCAGCTTGGCGATGGCGTTGGCAAAAGCGGGGGCCAATGGCGGCACACCCGGCTCGCCCATACCTGTGGGCGCATCGGCACTCGGCACGATATGCACGGAGATCGCGGGCATATCGGTTAAGCGGGCCACGGTGTAATCATTGAAGTTACCCTGCTCCACCTGTCCATCCTTGAAGGTGATCGCAGCCCCAGGCAAGCACATGCCAAGGCCCATCAAGGCACCACCCTGCACCTGAGCCTCGACACTCCGAGGGTTCACCGCCAGATTGCAATGCACGCCAGCTGTAACCGCATGCAGCTTGGGAGCACCATCCTTCATCGATGCCTCGACCACATAGGCAACCACCGAGTCGAAAGACTGATGCACAGCCACGCCCCAGGCTCTGCCTTCGGCCAGTTGGCGCTTTCCGTAGCCCGACTTTTCGACTGCCAGCTGCAACGCGGCCTTGTGACGCGGATGCCTGTCGCCAAACTGCTGCAGCCTGTATGCGACAGGATCTTGCTTTACAGCTCGGGCAATTTCATCCATCAAGGTCTCCATCACATAAGCGGTGTGCGTAGAGCCCACGCTGCGCCACCAGAGAACCGGCGCATTGAGCTCGGGGTGATGCACCGAGAGTCGCATCGGCAGGTCATAGGGCTCCTTCATGCCTTCAACCGTAGTGGTGTCCACTCCGTTCTTGAGCATGAAGCCCTCAAACGCCGTGCCTTTGGCAAGCGACTGGCCTACGATCACATGGTCCCAGGCAATCACCTTTCCCTTGTCGTCAAAACCTATTTCGGCGCGATGCACATGCATGGGTCGGTAATAGCCTCCTTTGACATCGTCCTCGCGGCTCCAGATCATGCGCACCGGTGCGTCAATACCAGATGTTCTGGCAGCCTTGGCAATCTCGCAGGCTTCGGCCACGTAGTCACTGCGCGGGTTGGCACGGCGGCCGAAACCGCCCCCCGCCATCTGAACATTGACTCGGACATTCTGCGGTGCCACGCCAAGCACGCGCACAGCCGTTGCAACTTCCCAGCCCGGGGCCTGCGTGCCCAACCAAAGCTCAACCTTGGCATCCTTTCCTGCACCTGTCACACGCACCGTGCAGTTCAGCGGCTCCATCGGCGTATGGGCAAGGTAGGGGAAGACATATTCGGCACTGATTTTGTGAACAGCTCCGTTCAATGCCGAAACATCGGCATTGAACTTGAGTGCGCCCGGCTTCTTGGCCAGTTCACGATACTGCGCCAGTTGCCGAGCCGAATCGACTTTGCCAACCGCTGCGCTGTCCCACTGGATTTTCAGGGCATCGCGACCCTGCTTGGCTGGCCAGTAACCATCGGCCAGCACCGCAACCAGCTCGCCCCCCCACACGCTGGGCACACGAAGCACTGCACGCACACCCTTGATGGCTTTGGCTGCCGCATCGTCCACCGATTGAATCTTGCTTCCATACACCGGCGGATGTGCCACAACTGCGGTCAACATACCCGGCAGATGCATGTCGATGCCGTAGGACTGTCTGCCGCTGGACTTGGCACGTGCATCGAGCCGTCCCGTGGCATGACCGATGATGCGAAAGTCTTTGGCGTCCTTGAGCTTCACCTGCTGCGGAACAGGCATCTTCATGGCCTCATCCGCCAACTCGCCGTAGCCCAGCTTCTTGCCCCGAGGCCCGATCACCTGTCCTGCCTGAGTGCGCAAGGACTGCGGGTCTACACCCCAGCGCTTGGCGGCCGTGGCCAGCAGCATGGAGCGGGTACGCGCCCCCAGTTCACGATACTGGACATACGAGTTCTTGATGGCAGTGGAGCCGCCCGTCAGATGCATTCCCATGACCGGATCCAGATATGCGGGATCGGCATTGCCGTGCGCGCTCTGCACCTTGGACCAATCGGCGTCCAGCTCTTCGGCCAGCACCATGGGCAGGCCGGTTTGCACGCCTTGGCCGAACTCCAGACGGTTGATGGTGATCGTCACCGCTCCATCACGATCAATCTTCACAAAAGCCGATGGCTGCTGGTAAGGCTTTAGTGCGCTTGTAGAAACCTGTTCGTTACCCTTCGCCTGTGCCGACACAGCTGCGGGAAATACACCCAGCGCAAAACCCGAGGCCGTCGCCAGCTTGAGGAAATCGCGCCGCTCGAGCTTTAGGCCTGCATCTATGGAGTCAGCCGCCAGCACACGCAGACCTTTGGGCAGGTCGGCAAAAAGATGATTGGGAATAGGCATGGGATGTGCTCCTTCTTTTAGGCCGACAGGTTTTTGGCAGCATCGTGGATGGCTGCACGAATGCGTGTATAGGTTCCGCAGCGGCAGATATTGCCCGCCATGGCTGCATCGATGTCCGCATCGCTTGGCTGGCGATTGCTTTTGAGCAGCGCGGTCGCACTCATGATTTGCCCACTTTGGCAATAGCCGCATTGCGCCACATCGTTGCGAACCCACGCATCCTCGACAGCCTTGCCCACCTTGTCTGCAGCTTGCGCTTCGATGGTGTCGATTTTTTGCCCTTGCGCCGCCGATATGGGCGTAATGCAAGAACGGATGGCCTGGCCGTTCAAGTGCACAGTGCATGCTCCGCACATGGCCATGCCGCAACCGAATTTGGTCCCTGTCATACCCAGTGTGTCACGCAGGGTCCAGAGGATGGGCGTTGAAGGATCCACATCAGCCGATGCGGGCTTGCCGTTGAGAGTGAATTTGACAGGCATGGGGGGCTTTCTTGTTTGCTTTTCGACACGGTGATTGCTGCAGGCACCTGGGCAGCGCGTGAAGCAGAGGCAGTGTGCGCCAGGCAATGCAAAAGAAAAAGTCAAGCAATCTATTTAAGTTATTAAGTTTTACTTAAAAATAGAGAACATGAAGCCCGAAATACTCGCCTATCTGGCTGCCTTTGAGCAGGTAGCTCAGCATCGCAGTCTGACCTACGCCGCCCACGCCATCGGGGTCACGCCGGCCGCACTGTCCCAGACGATCAAGAAACTGGAAACCCGTCTGGATGTACGCCTGTTCGATCGAACAACGCGCAGCCTCAATCTGACAGAAGCCGGGAGAATCTATCTGGAGCGCATTTCCCCGGCCCTCACCAACCTGCGCGAAGCGACCGAGGATCTTCAGCTCCAAGCTGGCGTCGAAGGCGGCACGCTGCGCCTCACCATCTCCCATCCTGCTGGCCAGGTGCTCGTCGAGCCAATGCTCGCCGAGTTCTTTGCACTGCATCCGCACATTCACGTCGAGCTGGTCTATGACGACGGCTTTGTGGACATCGTGCGAGAAGGATTTGACGTCGGCATACGCAATGGCGAGTCACTGGAGGGCGATATGGTCGCCGTGCCACTCACACAGGATCTGACCATGTGTTTCGGTGCATCTCCTGCTTACCTCAAAACACACGGCACACCCGAGCACCCCGACGAGTTGGAGCAGCACCTATGCATCAACTACCGCATGAGCAGCAGCGGCGCAGTCTACAAGTGGGAATTCAATATCGACGGCAAACTGAGCGAGCGCTCCGTGAGCGGGCCACTGACAGTCAACCATAGTGACACGGCCATGCGCGCGGCCCTGGATGGTATCGGTGTGATTACCGGCTGGCGCGAATCCATGACCGACGCATTCAACACAGGCCAGTTGGTTGAAGTACTGAAACCCTATTGGGCAAGCTTCCCGGGCTTCTATGCCTATTACCCACACCGCACACACCTGCCTCTCAAGACCCGGATATTTCTTGATTTTCTAGTCCAGCATGTGCAGCGCAATGGCTTGTCCGAAACAGCCCGCGGGCAAATGAGGCCCTGATCGCGGCTTCTTCTGGTGTCTTTCTTGATCAGTGACTTCCCGTCATTTATACATTTAAGTCTCATGTCCCATCGCCGGACACTCTTCAAAGGACGGAAATCCCCCTGCCGTAGCTTGGCAACGATGGTTGCTGCTCATGTCCGCATCGCGAGCTACCGTCAACGCCAGGTTTCTGGCCAGCAGGAGACCATGAATGTCAGTTCCAGCCCGATTATTTGCTTGAGGTCCGCCACCAGGGCTCTGGAACAAGCGCAGCAGACTCCATGCTGCCGTTCAAACCGAGCAAGAGCAGATCCTGCGCGACGATTTCTACATCCAATGATCTAGTTAAGTTTGAGCCCCAAAGAATTCACGGGGTCAATACAAAAAACCGTCTCTCTCAAAGAAGCTTCGGTAGATCTGATCTTCAGCTTGCAAAAATGGTTTGAATTGCTTGTAGTCCTTGTATGCAACCTCAAAGCCTGTATTTTCTAGTTGATCCACAAAGCCCGTTTCTTTGATCACGTTGTTGATCTCGGCGGATAGAAATAGAGCCAGTTCGGATGACGCTCCCTTGGGAAGAAAGATTCCTTGCCAGTATTCAAAGCTGACGCCCTGGAGCCCCTTCTCCTGAAACGTAGGAATATCGGGGAAGCGCTTCGACCTGTGGGCCGATGCGATGCCCAATGCGTGCATCTTGCGGCTTTGCAGATGGGGGGCTATGGGAGCAAGCCCCGCAAAGAGCAAGTCCACTTGTTTGCCCATCAGGCTTGCAGTTGCAGAAGCAGCTCCCCCGTATGGAACATGCAATAGCTCCACACCCAGGGCTTTGCCCAAACTCTCGCCCACCAAATGCTGCAAGCTGCCAATTCCTGAGGACGCGAAACTCAGACCACGGGCATTTTTTTGTGCTGCAGCTGCGATATCACTCAGTTGATGTATTGCGGAGTCGCCACGCGTGGCAAGAACAATAGGAGCAGAGGAAATTTTGGCCACCGGCACCATGTCAGCGACTTCGCCCGACTCCTGGCTTCTGGTGTAAATGGGATTGATGAAGATCTCGGCAGGCGACGCCAAGAGCAACGTATTCCCATCGGGCCTGGATTTCGCAACATAGTTCGCGGCAATGGCTCCACCTGCTCCTACTCTGTTTTCCACATAGACGGAGCGCTGCAATCGCGCTGAGAGCTGAGTTGCAAACGCGCGTGCCAAGGTATCCATAGCGCCACCGGCTTCGAATCCGACAACGATTTTGACGGGTTGGCGAGACGCAGCCTTGTCGGCACAGGCTGCACTCATTAGCAACCCGCAAAGCAGGCAAGCTCGAATTAGCGTCGCAGCAAAGTTCATCTATCAGAAAACACAGAGGTTGTGAGTGCTCGCACTCATGGCACTCAAGGCGGGAGAAAATGCTGCGCGAAAGCTTGAAATCAGCGGTAATCTGCCGAGCAGGCATAGAAATGAGGATTACTCAAATCTCGCTTGCCGTAGCTCAGAACATCTCCATTGAGCGCATGAATCTGGCCGCCTGCCGCGGCCAGCACCGCATGACCCGCAGCGATATCCCACTCCATGGTGCGCCCCAAGCGTGGATAGAGGTCAGCCTCGCCCTCTGCAATCAGACAAATCTTGAGCGATGAACCTGCACTTTTGAGTGACCGCACCAAGCGTCCATTGAGAAACTGATCAAGCGCGTCAGCATCGCCGTGCGAACGACTGGCCACCACATCAAGGCCATCCTCCGGAATGCTTCTGCATTCAATGGATTGGCGCTTTCCCTGCACCTCCAGCCATGCGCCAAGTCCTATGGCTCCCGCGTACATGCGATCCAGCGCTGGAGCGAAAACGACACCCAGCACAGGGGTTCCATTTTCGATCAGCGCGATATTGACTGTGAACTCGCCATTGCGGTTGATGAATTCCTTGGTGCCATCAAGAGGATCAACCAGCCAGAAGCATTGGCCCACCTCAGGCACATATCCCGCTGCAGCCGCCTCCTCGGAAACGACGGGAAACTGCGACTGCAAGGTGCCCAGACGCTCAAGAATCAGGCGCTCGGCCTTTTCGTCGGCTTCAGTCACGGGCGATGCATCCTGCTTGCCCCGAACCTCAAAGTCGCAGCGATAGATCTTCATGATTAAAGCACCCGCTTCACGGGTGATGGCCATTACGTCTTCAAGCAGTGCGCTTCGAGTCTGAGTCACAAAAATCTCCTGTTTTGTTATTCATGTGGTCCGTTTGGCCTATGCGCCGATCAGAGGACAGGCCGACAGTAAATGCGTCCGGATCTTCGCGAATAAGCGAGTGAATGTTTAACAGGAATGCGCATGGCTGTTGGTAAGAAACTCAGTGTCCAGGAAATCAATCCACTGCGAATTCAAGCCGTGAAATTACGGCTTGAAGGCAAAACGCTCAAAGAAGTCGGTAAGGCAACAGGCCTGTCCACACCAACCATCATTGCCGCCCACAAAGCCTGGCTGGAAGGGGGATGGAGCGCTGTCCTTGTGCGCGAGCGAGGCCGCAAACCTGGCGAAGGCCGCTCCTTGTCGGCCATACAGGAGCAGGACATCTATGTGCAACTGGTCAGCACCCAGCCCGCCGACCATGGCCTGCCTTTTTTGCTGTGGCAGCTGGAAGCCATGCAGCAACTGATCTTGCAGCGCCAGCAGCTTGACTTGCCCGAGCGTACCAACGCCCAGTACCTGCAGCGCTGGAACCTGAATGCCGACCGCCCTGCAAAGCGCATGAAGCAGGCATCCAGCAATGTGCAGCGCTGGTATGCCACCACTTATCTGGATATTTGCGAGCAGGCCCGAAAAGAGAGCGCCAGCATTGTCTGGATCGATGATTTTGGTGCCCATAACAACTGCCCCGGACGCCTGAGGCATGGCATCTTGCGTGCCGTCAACAACCGCGGCAAGGTGTATTGGCAACCGTATGAAGGCAGCCTGTGCGCTGCGCATCTGGAAGATTTTTTTGATCGCCTCAGGTGCTCCAGCGAGGGCAAGATCTTTGCCCTGCTTGCCGCCATGCAGTGGCAACGCGCAGCCACCTTTTCATCGCTTGCCAGCGACAGCCACGACCGGCTGCGCCTGTTTCATCTGCCTGCTGCCACAGAGATGCTCAGCCAGTCGAACGAATTGGCCAGCAGCATCTTGAAGACTGCGCAAGACGTATCGCTGGTACCAAAGAACACCTACGCCAGAACCCCAACGTCAACGAAGCTGGACCCTATGGCGAGCATGGCGCAGCAACTTCTAAAACATCAATTCGCGCAAAGATTTGATTTAACGGACTCCTACAGTTGGCAGCACCCAAAACAAAAAACCAAGGAGAAATCTGTGGTGCTGACTCATTTGCAAAGGCTGGAAGCCGAAAGCATTCAGGCCATGCGCGAGGTTGTTGCCGAGGCAGAAAACCCCGTCATGCTCTACTCCATCGGCAAGGACAGTGCGGTCATGCTGCATCTGGCGATGAAGGCCTTCTATCCGGCCAAACCTCCCTTCCCCTTGCTGCATGTGGACACGACCTGGAAGTTTCAGGACATGTATCGCTTTCGTGATCAGATGGCAGCCAAACTGGGCATGGACCTGCTGGTCCACATCAACCCAGAAGGTCTTGAAATGGGCATCAGCCCGTTCAAGCATGGCTCGCAAATTCATACCGACGTCATGAAAACCGAGGGCCTGAAGCAAGCTCTCGACAAGTATGGCTTCGACGCCGCCTTTGGTGGCGCGCGCCGCGATGAAGAGAAGTCTCGCGCCAAGGAACGCATCTTTTCCTTCCGCTCGGACCAGCACCGCTGGGATCCCAAGAACCAGCGCCCGGAACTCTGGCATCTGTACAACACGCGCAAGAACAAAGGCGAATCAATCCGAGTGTTCCCGCTGTCCAACTGGACCGAGCTGGATATCTGGCAATACATCTACCTCGAAAACATCCCCATCGTTCCCCTCTATTTTTCAGCGCCTCGCCCAGTGGTGGAGCGAGACGGCACGCTGCTGATGGTCGATGACGAGCGCATGCCGCTCAAGAGTGGCGAAGTTCCCATGATGCGCAATGTTCGCTTTCGCACCCTGGGCTGCTACCCCCTGACGGGTGCCGTCGAATCCGACGCCAATAGCTTGCCCAAGATCATTCAGGAAATGCTGCTGACCCGTACTTCGGAACGACAGGGCCGGATGATCGACCACGACTCGGCCGCATCCATGGAAAAGAAGAAGCAAGAGGGGTATTTCTGATGTCACATGTATCTGCACTCATCTCTGAAGATATCGAGAAATACCTGAAGGCACACGAGCAGAAAAGCCTGCTGCGCTTCATCACCTGCGGCAGCGTGGATGACGGCAAGAGCACGCTGATCGGACGCTTGCTGTACGAATCCAAGATGCTGTTTGAGGACCAGATGGAAGCACTGGTCGCGGACTCCAAGAAAGTCGGCACGCAGGGCGGCGAGCTGGACTTCGCGCTGCTCGTCGATGGTCTGGCCGCAGAGCGCGAGCAAGGCATCACCATCGATGTGGCCTACCGCTTCTTCTCTACCGACCAGCGCAAGTTCATCGTGGCCGACACGCCCGGCCATGAGCAGTACACCCGCAATATGGTCACTGGTGCCTCCACCGCCGATGTGGCCGTGGTGATGATTGATGCGCGCCGCGGTGTGCTGACTCAATCCAGGCGCCATAGCTATCTGGCATCGCTGATCGGCATCCGCAAAATCGTGCTGGCTGTCAACAAGATGGACTTGATGGCTTACTCCGAAAAAATCTTCAACGATATCGTGGCCGACTACCGCGAATTCGCCAAGAAGATCAATCTGGAAGACATCACGGCCATCCCCATGTCGGCCTTGCGTGGTGACAACATCACCGAGCAGAGCGAGCACATGCCCTGGTACCGCGGCACCACGCTCATGGGCTATCTGGAGACGGTGGAAATCGACGAAGCACGCCAGCAAAAGCTGCCGTTTCGCATGCCTGTGCAATGGGTCAATCGCCCCAACCTCGACTTCCGCGGCTTTGCGGGCTGCATTGCCAGCGGTCAGGTTCACCCCGGAGACAGCGTCCGCATCCTGCCTAGCGGACGCGTGACCAAGGTTGCGCGCATCGTCACCCAGGACGGAGATCTGCAGCAGGCGGTTGCAGGCCAGTCCGTTACCATGACCTTGGCCGACGAGGTGGACTGCAGCCGGGGCGATGTGATTGCGGTTGCGGATGCACCTTCCGATGTGGCTGACCAGTTCCAGGTCACGCTGATCTGGATGCATGAGCAGCCCATGCTCGGCGGCCGTCCCTATCTGATGAAGATCGGCGGCAAGACGATTCCCGTCACCTTCGCAGCCCCCAAGTACAAGATCAATGTCAACACGCTGGAGCATCTGGCCGCCAAGGAACTGGCGCTCAATGAAATCGGCGTCTGCAATCTGTCCAGCAGCCAGCCTATCGCTTTCGATGCCTATAAGGACAATCGCGAAACAGGCAGCTTCATCCTGATCGATCGTCTGAGCAACGCCACGGTGGGCGCGGGTCTGATCGACTTTTCGCTGCGTCGCTCGCAGAACATTCATATGCAGCATGTGAATGTGAACCAGGAAGCACGTTCCGAACGCCTGCATCAAAAACCGGCCTTGCTATGGTTTACCGGTCTGTCGGGCGCTGGCAAATCCACCATTGCCAATCTGCTAGAAACCCGTTTGCATGCGCGTGGCCGGCATACCTATCTGCTCGACGGCGACAACGTGCGCCACGGCCTCAATCGCGACCTTGGCTTCACCGATGCAGACCGCGTGGAAAACATTCGTCGCGTCGCTGAAGTGGGCAAGCTGTTTGTGGACGCCGGGCTGATTGCCATCACTGCCTTCATCTCGCCATTCCAGGCAGAACGCGAAATGGCGCGCAAGCTGGTGAAGGATGGTGAGTTCCTCGAAGTATTCATCGACACACCGCTTTCCGTTGCCGAAGAGCGTGACCCCAAGGGCCTCTACAAGAAAGTGCGCCGTGGCGAGCTGAAGAACTTCACGGGGATCGACTCACCGTTTGAAGTGCCGGAGTCTCCGGACATTCATATCTCCACCCCCACGATGACTGCGCAAGAGGCGGTGGACAAGATCATCGCCGAACTGGTGGCCCGCGAAATCATCGCCGCGGAAGACTAAAGCAACTGGATGAACTGTGGCGTTGCCAGCCTTTGCAACGCCCCTCTTTCTTCTTTCACCCACCGCACACAGCCACCACCTGGCAATGCGCGGCACACAAAGAAAGCCAGATCATGGATACCCAAACCATTAATGAGCAACTGCTCAGCGGCGAAACCTGGTCGCAGTTCTGCGATCACCTCAAACGCTGCGGCCAGCAGATTCTGCGTCCCGAAACCCCTGCCGACCCCGCAACGCGGGCAGAAGGCTATCGCTATCTGACCCGACTGCTGCGCATCGCGCTGGAGATGCATGTGGAATTCGCCGACCCGGCGTTTCCCAGCTTCTTCAAGACCTCGCACGAAACCGCCAAGATTGGCGCGGACAACCCGGACAACATCTACGAATACTCACGCCTCAACGGGTCCATGAAATACCGCATTCATGGCAACCGTGGCACGGTTTCGTACCTGAGCTTTTGCACGCAAAAAGGCGGCTATGAAACCGATGGCCGCATGGTTGTCACCGGGTTTATCGACGCCACACAGCTCAAGACTGACGAGAACGGTGACTTCGAACTCATCGTCAGCCGTGACCCGCAGCCGGGTAACTGGCTGCCCATGGAAGATGCCTCGGTGTCGCTGCTGGTGCGCCAAACCTTCATGGATCGCAAGAGCGAAGTGCCCGCCAAGCTCGCCATCGAGCGCATTGGCACCACGGACACCCCCGGCCCTCTGGATCCCTTGGTTCTGGCGCAATCGCTGCAGCGCGTGACGTCCTTTGTCGAGAACACGGCGAAGCTATTTGCCGACTGGGCACAAAGCTATCTTCCACATAGCAATCAGTTGCCGCCAGCCGATCAGGCCTACTGCCAGTCCGTGGGCGGTGATCCCAATATTTTCTACTACCACTCGCATTGGGAACTGCGCGAGGATCAGGCCCTGGTCATTCATATCGACAAGGTGCCGGAATGCTCGTTCTGGAATCTGCAGATCAATAACTACTGGCTGGAGTCTCTGGACTACCGCTACCACCAGATCTGCATCAACAAGCACCAGGCGCAATACAACGAAAACGGCGGCGTCACTCTGGTGCTGAGCGAAAAAGACCCCGGCATTGCCAACTGGCTGCAAACCGCTGGCGTACGCCAGGGAACCATGTGCCTGCGCTGGGTTGGCGCCAAGGAGCAGTGCCATCCCACCACCAAAGTGATCTCGATAAACCAGTTGCTGGAGACTGTATGAATGCCCCTGTGACACCCCAAACTCTGCACGTCGAAGAACTGCTGCAAGCTGCATGTGAGCGTGCACCAGGCCTCAAAGATTTTGGCAACGACAACTACCGGCAAGCGCTGGAAGTTCTGACGCGAGCCCTGAACACCGAAGCCAAGCTGTCTGCAACCGGCATTGCCATGATGCGCGAGCGACTCGTGGGCCAGTTGGTCAATCGCCTGCTCATGGAGGACTATCTCCAGCACTTCCCCGAAATCTCGAAGATCGAGATCGAAGACCCATTGGTCATCGTGGGCCTGCCGCGCACCGGCACCACCATGCTGCAGCGAACACTGGCCGTAGACCCGCGCTTTTACTCTGCAGCCTGGTGGGAGACCCGCTACCCCGCGCCGCTGAAAGGCGAAGGCCCGCAGGACTGCGCCAACCGCATTGCAATGGCCAAGGCGGAAGTGGCGCAGACGATTGAGGCGATTCCCCAGATTCTGTCCATCCACCCCATGAGCGCCACGCTGTGCGACGAGGAATTCATGCTCATGGAGCATTCCTTTCTCTGCGCCATGGACGCTTACGCCGATGTGCCCAGCTACACCGCCTGGCTCGACCAGCAGGATCAGCGCCCCGTCTATACGCAGCTCAAGAAGATGCTGCAGTTTCTGCAATGGCAAAAGAGCCAGCGCGGCGAGGCGCAGGGCCAGCGCTGGCTGCTCAAAGCCCCGCAGCATCTGCACACTTTGGAAATTCTGCTGTCCGTCTTTCCCCAGGCTCAGGTCATTCTGACCCATCGCGAGCCCGCACAGACCATCCCTTCCATGGCCAGCATGGCGCATACGCTGTGGCAGATCTACAGCGACCAGCCTGACCCAAGCTCTGCAGGCCGCCAGTGGAACAGCCGCATGGCGCGTGGTATTCACCACACCATGCAAGTGCGCGAGCAGCAGGACAGCCGGCGCTTTCTGGATATCCACTTCTCGGACACCGTGGCCAAGCCCATGGAGGTGCTGGAGGCTGTCTATCAGTTCGCCCAGATGCCCTTCACCGAGAAAGCCCGTACCGATGCGCAGCAATGGCTGTCTGGCAACGGCCGGGAAAAGCGTGCGGGTCATGACTACAGCCTGGAGACCTTTGGCCTGAGCGAGCAGCAGATGCAACGCGACTATGCGCTGTACCGATCCCGGCATCTGCCAACCCAGAGCTAAGAGGTGCTTTCATGGAAAAAATCATGTTCAGCCTGTGGCGCCCCGCACGGCATTCGGCAGAAAGTTGGCGCCAGTCGCTGATGGATTTGCAAAGATCCCTGCAAGCCTGTGGTGCCTCGCGGATTCGTGTGATGGTTGTCGATGACGCCATGGACAAGGCCGCAAGCCAGCGCATCACGTTCAGCCAACATCCTCTCGATGGAATGATCAGTCTGTGGCTGGACAGCGCATCCATGCTGGGCCCGGTGCAAGCACTGATCGCGCAGCAGGTGGCAAGCCTGCATGCCTATCTCGTCTGCGAGTCCGAGCCCTACCCCGAAGAACGCAAGGCGCGCATTGCGCGTTTTGATGCTGAAGTGGCTTTAGGCAAGCGCACACCGGGCATGTGCCAGGTGGCGCTGTTCAGAAAGCCGGTCGGCATGAACTTTGAAGAATGGATGGTTCACTGGCGTGAAGGCCATGGCAGCAATGCCTACCCGCTGCAGTCCATCTTCGGATACCGGCAAAACCTGGTCGTGCGACGCTTGACCGAAGACGCACCGGAAGTCCACGCCATCGTTGAGGAGCAGTTTCCCGATATCGCGATCGGCAGTGCTCACGGCTTCTATGACACGCACGGAGATGAAGACCTGCTGCGCCAGCGGCAGAAATACATGTCCGAATCTGTGACTCCCATCATGGATTTCAGCAGCCTCGATTGCATTCTCACCAGTTTCTATCAAGTCAGCGCTTGAGACTGACCCACTACCACCGGAGACAAAACACATGTTGGACCTGGAAGCCATTGAGTTGATCAAGCAGCTCAAGGCGCGCTACTTTCGCGCCATCGACACCTGCAATCTGGAATTGCTGCAAGGCATGCTGACGCCAGACATCAAGCTGGCCTTCAAAAGCCCGGCTTACGAATTCCATCTGGAAGGCATAGACAAGGCGCTGGACTTCTACAAAACCTCCTTTACCAAGACCCGCCTGGCCATGCACAACGGCCACACGCCGGAGATCGAGGTCAAGGGAGACGAAGCTACCGCGCTCTGGTATCTGAACTACGTCTTCATCAACCTCGAAGAGAAAACGCATATGCATGGCGGTGCGATCTATGAAGACCGTTATGTCAAGCGCGATGGCCGCTGGTGGATTGCAGGGACGGGCTACAAGACCTTGCTTGAAACCGTGGAGCCGCTGAGCGAGCAGTTGCAGATCACCTCCAAGCCCATCAACTGAAGCGAGTACTCCAATGACCAAAGCTGCCAACCTCGTCACCTCCATCAAGGTGGAAATCAATGCACCCGCCAGCGTGGTCTGGGAAGTGCTGGCCGATCTGGAGAACTACCGCCTCTGGAATCGCTTCTGCCCCGACATCCGCTGTGGGCTCAAGCTCAATGACTTGGTCGAGATGAAAACACGCCATCCGCTGACGGGTGAAGTCTGGCCTGTCAATGAATACCTGGTTGCGTTTGAGCCCGAGCAACTGCTGTCCTGGGAACAGCGCCCCGTGCCCGAGAACAAGGACGCTGCGCGCCGCGATCAGTACATCGAAGCCATTGACGCCAACCGCTGCACCTACTTCACCACCGACCAGTTCCTGGGACTGAACGCCGACACCATCATGCGCGAGCATGGCGCCTGGGTAAAGATCGCCTTTGACCAGGTCGCCGAGGATGTCAAGCACCGCGCAGAAGAGCTGCACTTTGCCCGCACCCGGGCTGCATTCTGAGAAAACCCCAGGCTATATATCCAAGGAGACCCATATGCTTCTGAAAGACAAAGTCATCATCATCTCTGGCATCGGCCCCGGCATGGGCATCAAGCTCGCCCTGCGCGCGGCGGAATATCAGGCCAAGGCCGTGGTGCTGGCAGCCCGCACACAGTCCATGCTCGATGAGGCAGAGCAAGCGATTCGCGATGCCGGCCACTCCTGCGAGACGCTCAAAGTGTCCACCGATATCTCGCAGCCCGAGCAGTGCCAGCGGCTTGCAGAGCTGACCATTGCCAGGTTCGGCCGCATCGATGCGCTGATCAACTCGGCCTATGCCCACGGGACCTGGGGCTCTTCGAGCAACTCCTCCATGGATGACTGGCGCAAGGTCATGGAAGTCAATCTCTACGGCTCCATGAACATGACCCAGGCCGTGGTGCCGCAGATGAAAAAGCAAAAAGACGGCAGCATTGTGATGATCAACACCATGGCAACGCGCCGCCCCAATCAGCTCGAAGCCGGTTACGCAGTATCCAAAGGCGCGCTCAAGACTGCTGTGCAATATCTGGCAGAAGACCTGGGGCCCTACGGCATCCGCGTCAACAGCACCTACAACGGCTGGATGTGGGGCGCACCCGTCAAAGGCTATTTCCAGGCGGAAGCCAAGCGCCAGGGCGTACCCATGGAATCTCTGGTCGATGTGATTGCCCAGCAGATTCCCTTGCGCAACGAGATTCCCGACGATGCCGATTGCGCCTCCGCCGCGCTGTATCTGGCCAGCGACTATGCGCGCGTGGTGACCGGCGCCCAACTGGACGTCAGTGGCGGCCATTACCTGCCTCACTAAATTCCAGCGGAGAACAGCATGCAAACTCTTCTGGATATTGAAGAAATCAAACAGCTCAAGGCACGCTACTTTCGCGGCATCGACACCTGCAATCTGGAGCTTCTGAAAACCGTTCTGGCCGATGATGTCCATATTCGCTTCGACAGCCCGACTTACCAGTATGAGATCAATGGCATCGATGAGGCCATGAACTTCTACCGCAATGCCTTCACCCATCGGCGCTTTGGCATGCACAACGGGCATACACCGGAAATCAAGGTCGACGGTGACACGGCCACCGGCATCTGGTACCTCAATGATCTGTTCATCAATCTGGATGAGCAGACCATACTCACCGGCAGTGCGCTATATGAGGACCTCTATACCAGAGTCGCCGGTCAGTGGCGGGTGCAGCGCACGGGCTACAAGCGGCTGCTGGAGATGATTGAGCCTCTGAGCAGCGGTTGTCGCATCACATCGCGACCTATTACGAGCAACTTATAAGCGACATTAAGACTGCAATTGGACTTTCCCTTAGAAGGCAGACATGCCTAGGGGCAGTCCAATGCAGGCTGACGGACGAGCAGGAGCGAAGCACTGCTCCTAGATCCTTTTGCTCCTATAAAGCGCTTTTGTGGCGCTTTTTTGGGTTCGACGCACATCGTGCTCGGCACGGTGATGCCTTGAGCTTGCACAAATCCAGGTTGAGTTCGCATGAGCCTCGTTATCGCTTCCTGTCTGGCCGAGAGGAGCGCGTCTTGAATGCCGCGAGGTCCTGCGCTGTATTGAGCCACTAAATCCACGATCTGCAGCAATCTCTTGTACAGGCCTGGCTTTCTCCCGCTGATTGTCATCATTGATTACGGCCGCACGATACCCCGATTACCTCTCTATGGCGGTCAGGTGATCCAGTGACGGTTTTCAAGCAAGCAGCAGGCGGTGGCTATCGGTTTCAGGCCAGATTTCACGTCCCAACTTCAACGGATCAGTGCGAGATTAAGGTGCGAATTCAGTTTGCAGATGCCTGATCCAAGCCGCGCTTGATTCCACCGGCTATTTAGTCAACTCCCGAGGAATTTACTTGAATGTCAATTGATTCAATGAAATCTTGATGAAGGAATTGATGCAAAGCAACGAATCGAGAAGAACCTTGTTGCAAGTCAATTTTGTAGGTAATCTCGTGGCAAAGTTCGTTATCGGATCTCTATCGCCAAATCATGGATGCTCAGGCATCCAAGCCAAGGGGGATTGCTAATGACAGAACCTCAGCCTGAATCGACTCGTACCGAGGAATTGCGCAGCTTCGCATTTCTCGCAGTTGTTATGGCACCTATATTGGCCGTTGTACTGATTGCGTCTTACGGCTTTGCGATCTGGTTTTATCAGATGATCATCGGTGGTCCCCCACATGCATGAAGAATCTGAGCCCATTGAAACTCATACCGACTTGCATATCACCAGTCTGGTTGTGCATGTGCTTCCCCAGGCATTGGCACAAGTAGCCGCTGGCATCATCACGATCAAAGGCGCTCAAATACATGGAAGTCATCCGGCCGGCAAGTTGGTGGTGACCTTGGAAGCGCCCCATGCAAGAGAAATACTTGATTGCGTGTCTCAGATTGAGCTGCTTGATGGCGTAATCAACGCGTCCCTGGTTTATCAACATGTTGAGAACTGGCAGTCGCTAAACCAAGAGGTAACACATGACTAGCACTAGGCGTGATTTTGTCCGTCAATCTGCGGCCGCAGCCGCAGGGGCCGTTGCAGGCATCCCCATAGAAGCTCTGTCCCAGGATGCAGGAGCAATGGCTGCCGACCTGAAGTGGTCCAAGGCGCCATGCCGCTTTTGCGGTACAGGTTGCGGCGTCATGGTGGCCGTCAAGGACAACCGCGTAGTGGCCACTCAGGGTGACCCTGAGGCCGAGGTCAACCGGGGACTGAACTGCGTCAAGGGTTACTTCCTGTCCAAGATCATGTATGGCGGTGATCGTCTGACAAAGCCGTTGCTGCGCATGAAGAATGGTCGCTATGCCAAGGATGGCGAGTTCCAGCAGGTTTCCTGGGATACGGCCTTCGACGTCATGGCAGAGCAGTTCAAAAAGACGCTCAAGGCCAAGGGCGCCGACGCGGTGGGCATGTTCGGATCCGGCCAGTGGACGGTATGGGAGGGCTATGCCGCCTCCAAGCTGTTCAAGGCAGGCTTTCGCACCAACAACATTGATCCCAATGCAAGGCACTGCATGGCCTCGGCAGTTGCCGGCTTCATGCGCACCTTTGGCATGGACGAGCCTATGGGTTGCTATGACGACATCGAAGCCGCGACTGCCTTTGTGCTATGGGGCTCGAACATGGCTGAAATGCATCCGGTGCTGTGGACGCGCGTGACCGACAGGCGCCTGTCCACACCGGGCGTGAAGGTGGCCGTGCTGTCCACCTTCGAGCACCGCTCGTATGAGCTGGCGGACATGTCTCTGACCTTCAAGCCTCAGACCGACCTGGCCATACTCAACTACATCGCCAACCACATCATCACCACAGGTAGGGTCAACAAGGACTTTGTCTCCAAGCACTGCAATTTCAAGCTCGGCAACACCGATATCGGCTACGGGCTGCGTCCCGAGCATCCCCTGCAGAAGGCTGCCAAGAACGCCAAGGACCCCAACGGTGCCAAGTCCATAAACTACGAGGAATACGCCAAGTTCGTATCCACCTATACGCTCGAGTACACAACCAAGCTCACGGGTGTACCGGCCAACCGTCTCAAGGCTCTTGCCGAGCTCTATGCAGACCCCAATAGCAAGGTGGTGTCGTTCTGGACCATGGGTTTCAACCAGCACACACGCGGTGTATGGGCCAACAACATGGTCTACAACATCCACCTGCTGCTGGGCAAGATCGCCACACCCGGCAACAGCCCGTTCTCACTGACGGGTCAGCCTTCTGCCTGCGGAACGGCTCGTGAGGTGGGCACTTTCTCGCACCGCCTACCAGCGGACATGGTGGTGACGAACCCAGAGCATCGCAAGACTGCTGAAACCATCTGGAAGCTACCCGAAGGCACGATTCCACCCAAGCCCGGCTACCATGCCGTGGAACAAAACCGTGCGCTCAAGGACGGCAGGCTCAATGCCTACTGGGTGATGGTCAACAACAACATACAGGCCGGCGCCAACCTGGCGCAGGAAGGCTACCCGGGCTACCGCAATCCTGACAATTTCGTGGTGGTCTCCGATGTCTACCCCACAGTCACAGCCGTAGCCGCCGATCTGATCTTGCCGTCGGCAATGTGGGTCGAAAAGGAAGGCGCCTACGGCAATGCAGAGCGCCGCACCCACTTTTGGCACCAGTTGGTCAAGGCTCCTGGTGAGGCGCGCTCCGACCTGTGGCAATTGATGGAGTTTTCCAAGCGTTTCAAGGTCGAGGAAGTCTGGCCCGAGGAACTGCTGGCCAAGAAGCCCCTGCTGCGTGGCAAGACCCTGTTCGAGGTGCTGTACCGCAACGGCAACGTGGACAAGTTCCCCTTGGCCGACATGGACCCCGCCTATGAAAACGAGGAAGCCAAGGCCTTTGGCTTTTATCCGCAAAAAGGTCTGTTCGAGGAGTACGCCTCGTTCGGCCGTGGCCATGGCCACGATCTGGCACCGTTCGACCAGTACCACAAGGTGCGCGGCATGCGCTGGCCCGTGGTCAACGGCAAGGAAACGCTCTGGCGTTACCGCGAAGGCTCGGACCCCTATGTGAAAGCTGGTACGGGCTACCAGTTCTACGGAAATATCGACGGCAAGGCCAACATCTTTGCCTTGCCGTACGAACCACCGGCGGAGGCTCCGGACAAGGATTACCCGTTCTGGCTTTCCACGGGCCGAGTGCTTGAACACTGGCACTCAGGATCCATGACCCGGCGCGTACCCGAGCTGCATCGTGCCGTGCCTAACGCACTGTGCTACATGCACCCTGACGATGCCAAGGCACTGGGCGTGCGCCGCGGCAGCGAAGTTGAGCTGTCCTCGCGGCGCGGCTCCATGCGCACGCGCGTCGAGACGCGCGGCCGCAACAAGCCTCCGCGCGGATTGGTCTATGTCCCCTGGTTCGACGCTAGCCAGCTGATCAACAAGGTGACGCTGGATGCTACCGACCCGATTTCGTTGCAGACGGACTTCAAGAAGTGCGCTGTGAAGATCACCAAGGTTTGACGAAAGAGAGGTTGACCATGAACTTCTTCCGCAAACTCGTCCGGCTTGTGGGCATGCTGCTCATGCTCAATATAGGTATGGCCTGGACGCCAGCCGCCATCGCGGAGACCTTCTATGACTCGGCGCGTGGCCCCACGCCCATCATGCAGGCAACCAAGCCGCCAGTGCTTGGCAATGCCGTCAATGATGACGTGCGCCGCACGCGCAACTACACCTGGCAACCGCCCACGATCCCTCATCGCGTGGACGGCTACCAGGTGGACAAGAACTTCAACAAATGCATGGACTGCCATTCGCGAACCAAGGCCGAGATCTCGCAGGCAGTGCCGGTATCGGTCACACACTATATGGACCGCGACGGGCGCATGTTGGGGCAGGTGTCCACGCGACGCTACTTCTGCCAGCAATGCCATGTGGCTCAGGATGCCGTCCGCCCTCTGGTCAGCAACACCTTCGAAGATGTGGATACCGTGATCCTGAAGGCCCTGCAGTCCCAGTCGGGCAAGACATCCAAGAAAAACTGACGCTGCGGCGCACGAGGCTCATCTATGTTGACACTTCTCAAGCGCTACTGGGCGGTGATCCGCCGCCCCAGCGTACATTTCAGCCTGGGCTTTCTGACCATCGGCGGTTTCATCGGCGGCATCCTCTTCTGGGGCGCGTTCAATACCGCCATGGAGCTGACCAATACGGAGAAATTCTGCACGGGTTGTCACGAGATGCGGGACAACGTGTTTGCAGAACTCAAGAGCACGATCCACTACACCAACCGCTCGGGCGTACGTGCCGTGTGCTCCAACTGTCATGTGCCGCACGACTGGACTGACAAGATCGCTCGCAAGATGCAGGCCTCCAAGGAAGTGTGGGGCAAGATCTTCGGAACAATCGACACGCCTGAAAAATTCGAAGCCAAGCGGCTGGAGTTGGCGCAGCACGAGTGGGCTCGCTTCAAGGCCAATGATTCTCTGGAGTGCCGCAACTGCCATAACTACGACTCCATGGATATGACGCGGCAGAGTTTGCGTGCACAGAACATGCACAGCACCTATTTGGCCAGCAAGGAAAAAACCTGTATCGACTGTCACAAGGGCATTGCCCACAAACTGCCTCACATTCCTCCCGGACAGGGCCCCAGCGACACGCCAGGTCAGAAAGTACCTGGGCCAGCTGAGGCTTCGGTTGCGTCGGTGCAGTAGCGGGATGAATGGCTTGGGCACGGCTGCTTCCAGATTTCTTTGTATATCCGGCCTGGGTTGTGTACGCGGCGGCCGAGTGGTGCTGCGCGATCTGGGCTTGGAACTCGGTGACGGTCAACTCCTGATGCTCAGAGGTCATAACGGCGCGGGCAAGAGCAGCCTGCTGCGTTGTCTGGCCGGCCTTCTGCCATGGCGTACTGGAAGCCTCCAGTGGTGCGGCGGTACGCTGTCCCCTCAGGATCCAGCCTACCAGCGGCAACTGGCCTATATGGGACATCAGGCAGGAATGAGCGACACCTTGACAGGGATGGAGAATCTGCGCTTTGCGCTGGATCTGATGGCTGTGAGCTGGAATGAAGCACGCGTGCAAGCCGTTTTGCAGGCCTTGTCGTTGACGGGAGTCGTCGCACGGCCTTTTGGCCGACTGTCCCAGGGTCAGCGTCGGCGACTGGGGCTGGCCCGTGTTTTACTGGGCGAGCGTCCGCTTTGGTTGCTGGACGAACCCGACAACTGTCTGGATGTCCAGGGCGAACAATATCTGGTCGAGGCACTGGAGCAGCATCTGGCCTCAGGAGGAATGGCCGTGGTGGCTTCGCACCGCAACCTGGTGCTGCCGACGCCCCGGGTGTCGATACTGGACTTATCCCGCTCCGTGGTCACGACGGCAATGAATGAGCAGGTGGCTGTTTGCTGAGAGCTGTGTGCGCAAGAGAGTTGAAATTGGCCGCTCGAAGGCCTTCCGATGCCTTGGGCGGGCTGTTCTTTTTCGTGCTGGTGGGCAGTCTTTTCCCCTTGGCTTTGGGGCCGGACGCCCCCCTGCTGAGGCAGATTGCGCCGGGCATTGTGTGGGTCGCGGCCTTGCTGGCCGTGCTGCTGGGGCAGCACCGGCTGTTCGAGAGCGACATGGCCGACGGGTCGCTGGAGCAATGGTTGCTGGCGCCTGCGCCCCTTTCGCTGCTGGTGGGCCTCAAGGTGGCCACGCACTGGTTGCTGGGTGTGTTGCCATTGTTGCTGGTGGCTCCCTTGCTGGGTTGGCAGTACGGCCTGGATGGGACGGTGGTCAGCATTCTGCTGGCATCGCTGGCCCTGGGAACGCCCAGCCTGTGCCTGCTGGCGGCTCTGGGCGCAGCACTGACACTGGGTGTGCGGGGGCAGTTGCTGCTGGCTCTGGTGGTGCTGCCGCTGAGCGTGCCCATCCTGATCTTTGGCAGCCATGCCGTGGCCCAGGCGCAGCAAGGGCTGAGTGCAGCGCCTGCTCTCAATCTGCTGGGGGCCTGCCTGTGCCTGGCGTTACTGGCCGGCCCCTGGGCTATAGCAGCGGCCTTGCGCCTCGCGCTGGAGTGATATGAATTCCCTTACTTCCAATGCATCACCGACGCCTGCGGCAGGGTCCAGCGGCCGCAAATGGCGCCAACTGACCTCGCCCCCGATTTTTTACCACTGGGCGGGTCGAGTCTGGCCCTGGATGGCCGTGCTGGCTGCCGTGCTGGCTGCTGCGGGTCTATGGGTCGGATTTGGACTGGCACCTACGGATCACCAACAGGGCGAGGTCTACCGCATCATCTTTTTGCATGTGCCGGCCGCCTGGATGTCCATGTTCATCTATCTGGTGGCAGCGCTCCATGCTGCCCTGGGGTTGATTTACGGCACCCGTCTCTCCCCCCTGCTGGCAAGGGCCCTGGCCCCCACGGGAGCCTTGTTCACAGCCATCGCCTTGTGGACCGGGGCTGCCTGGGGCAAGCCTACCTGGGGAGCCTGGTGGGTATGGGATGCCCGCCTGACGTCGGAGCTGATCCTGCTGTTCCTGTATCTGGGCTATATGGCCATGGTCTCGGCCATAGAGGATTCGCGTCGGGCCGATGGCGCTGGCGCCATCGTGCTGCTTGCTGGCGTGGTCAATGTTCCCATCATCTATTTCTCGGTTCAGTGGTGGAGCACCCTGCATCAGGGTGCGAGTATCCGCATGGATACAGCTCCCAGCATGACACACACCATGCTGGCCGGCATGCTGCTGATGGCGCTGGCCTGCTGGGCCTATACGCTGGCCGTCGCCCTAGTACGGGCACGTTGCCTGATTCTGGAGCGAGCCCGCGAGGAGAGTCTGTAATGCAGGATCATGCTTTTTTCATTGCTCTGGCCTACGGTGTGAGCGCGATGGCGCTGGGTATCGAGCTGGTCAGCATCTTTGTGCGCAGCCGTCGCCTGAAGGCTGAAGCCGCGTCCGGACTCGAAGCCAGGGAGAACCCATGAAGCCGCGCCAGCGTCGCCTGCTGTGGGTGTTGGCAGGACTTGCGCTGATGGCCGCAGCCGTCACGCTGGTGCTGCGAGCGCTCAACTCCAATGTGATGTTCTTCTACAGCCCCAGCCAGGTTCATGCGGGTGAGGTTCCGCATGGTGCGGCCTTTCGCCTGGGAGGCCTTGTGGAGCCTGGCTCACTGCAGCGCAGCGGCGACGGAATGCTGCTGCGCTTTGCCGTGACTGATGAAGTGCGCAGTGTGCCTGTGCAGTATCGAGGATTGCTGCCCGACCTGTTCCGCGAGGGCAAAGGTGTGGTGGTATCGGGCCGTATGCAGGCGGACGGTGCCTTCCAGGCCTCCGAGGTGCTGGCCAAGCACGACGAGAACTACATGCCGCCCGAAGCGGCCCATGCATTGAAAAACGCCGCCGGCAAGCCGTCGGAGAAGTCTGCCGACGACGCCACCGTCAGGGAAGCCGGCCAGGACAGCGCCGGTGCCGTCTCCAGCGGAGGCCGCACATGATCGCTGAACTTGGCGTGTTCGCCCTGGTACTGGCCCTGGTTACGGCAGTGCTGCTGGCGGTGCTGCCGCTGGCCGGTGCCCACTGGGGACTGGCGGGCTGGGTAAGGCTAGCCCGGCCCGCAGCCTTTTTGCTATGCGCGTTGTGCGTGCTGTCTTCGGCCAGCCTGTTCTGGTGCTTCTGGCGCGGAGACTTCTCGGTGCTGTATGTGGCGGCCAATTCGCATAGCGACCTGCCCATGGCCTACAAGCTGGCAGCGTTCTGGGGTGGTCATGAAGGCTCCATGCTGCTGTGGCAGCTCATGCTCTCGGGCTGGACCCTGGCGGTGGCCTGGCGCAGCCGAGACCTGCCGCCGGCCTTCGTGGCGCGCGTGCTCGCGGTGCTGGGATGGATCAGCGTGGGCCTGCTGCTGTTCCTGCTGTTTCTCTCCAACCCGTTTGCACGCCTGATCCCGGCGGCAGCGCAAGGCAAGGACCTCAACCCCTTGCTGCAGGATCCCGGCATGGTGCTGCATCCGCCGCTGCTGTACATGGGCTATGTGGGCTTTGCCGTGCCCTTTGCGTTCGCACTTGCGGCACTGATCTCGGGCGAGCTGGGTGCAGCCTGGGCGCGCTGGTCGCGTTCCTGGACGCTGGCGGCCTGGGGCTTTCTCACACTGGGCATTCTGCTGGGCAGCGCCTGGGCCTATTACGTACTGGGCTGGGGCGGCTGGTGGTTCTGGGACCCGGTGGAAAACGCCTCTTTCATGCCCTGGCTGGTGGGTACGGCCCTGCTTCATTCGCTGATCGTGACCGACCAGCGCGGTGCCTTCCGCAGCTGGTCGGCCCTGCTGGCCATCTGCGCATTTTCGCTGAGCCTGCTGGGTACCTTTCTCGTGCGCTCAGGCGTGCTTACCTCGGTTCATGCCTTTGCCGTGGACCCAGGGCGGGGGCTCTTCATCCTGTGCTTCATCGTGGCTGTGGTGGGAGCATCGCTGTGGCTGTTCGCCTGGCGCGCACCGGAGCTGGGCCGCGGCTCCGGGGAATTTGCCATGCTCTCGCGCGAAACCTTTTTGCTGATCAACAACGTGCTCTTCACCGCTGCCGCGCTGGCGGTACTTATAGGCACGCTGTACCCGCTGGCGCTCGATGTGCTGAGCGGCGAGAAGATCTCCGTGGGGCCGCCGTACTTCCAGGCCGTCTTTTTGCCTTTGGTGCTGCCGGCCCTGGCCCTGATGGGCGTGGGCACGGTGGCGCGCTGGAAGAGCAGCCTGGTTGGCGAGCTGTGGCGGCGCCTTCGCGTGGCCCTCGTGCTGAGCCTTGCCTGCTCGGCAGTGCTGGCACTGGCAGGCGGCTGGATGGGTGTGCGCCTGTCCCCGGCCACCTTGCTGGGCCTAGCCCTGGGCCTGTGGTGCCTGCTCAGCACACTGGCCCATATCTGGCAGCGCCTGGGGCAAGGCCTGGAAATCAGCAATCTGGGCCAGCGCCTTTCGCGCCAGCCCTGGGGCTGGTGGGGCATGCTGATGGCCCATGCCGGTGCGGGCGTGTTCGTGCTGGCGGTAAGCCTGGCCGACGGGCTGGAGAGCCGGCACGAAACCACGCTGGCGCAGGGTGAGACTGCCGAGGCGGGTGGCTACCGCTTCCGCTTCGACAGCCTTGGTCCGACAGCCGGCCCCAACTATGACGCGCAGCGTGCCCAATTCACTGTCAGTCGAGCGGGGCAGGACAGCTGGAGCATGTTTCCCGAGAAGCGGGTTTACCGCGCCCAGGGCATGGCGCTGAGCCAGGCCGCCATTGACAGCGGCTGGACACGCGACGTTTTCGTGGCCCTGGGCGATCCACTGGACGATCAAGGCCTGCGCTGGACCGTGCGCCTACAGGTCAAGCCTTTCATGGACTGGGTCTGGATAGGCACGCTGATGATGGCGCTGGGCGCGGGCCTGAGCCTTATGGACCGGCGCTTTCGTACAGCCAAGCAGCGAGCGCATCGCCAGTCCGGCGCTCCGGCCCTGCAAGGAGCTGTCTGATGCGCTTTGTCCTGCCCCTGGCAATATTTTTAGGCCTGGCCATCATGCTCGGGCTTGGCCTGCAGCGTGACCCACGGGCCCTGCCTTCGGCGCTGCTGGAACAGCCCGCACCGGCCATAGACCGCCCTCTGCTCGAAGATCAGCAGCAAGTCCTGCATCTGCAGGACCTGCGAGGCCGGGCCTGGTTGCTCAATGTCTGGGCCTCATGGTGCGCCCCCTGCCGGCAGGAGCTACCCGTATTGGCCGAACTCTCGAAGCGCGACGCGGTCGCCGTCTACGGCCTGAACTACAAGGATCAGCCGGACAAGGCTCGCGCGCTGCTGCGGGTGGCGGGCAACCCCTACCGAGCTTCAGCCATCGACGGCGATGGCCGCGTGGGCATGGACTTCGGCATCCAGGGAGTGCCGGAAACCTTTGTCATCGACAGCCAGGGCCGCGTGCGCTATCGCCACGTAGGCCCGGTAACCGCAGAGATATGGCGCGATCGGCTGCTGCCGGTCATCAGGAGTCTGCAATGAAACCGCGAAGTATCGGCGCTGCCTTCACAGCGGCCTTGCTGGCCTGCATGGCAATGCTGGCCCAGGCCGGGCAGACCGCTCGGGACCAGGAACTGCTGGATCGTGAAATGGCGCTGGCCGCTCAGCTTCGCTGTGTCGTCTGCCAGAACCAGACCGTGGCCGAATCGCGTGCCCCCATGGCCGAGGACATGCGCCGCGAGATCCGCAACCAGCTCGAGCAGGGCCATAGCAATGAGCAGGTGATCAACTTCTTCGAACAGCGCTATGGCTCCTTTGTGCGCTACAACCCGCCCTGGAAGCCATCGACCTGGTTGCTGTGGAGCAGCCCGTTCCTTGCCGCGCTGGGCGGCTTTGTCCTGCTGCGGCGCACACTGCGCCAAAGGAGCATGCCGGACGAGCCACTCACTCCGCAGCAACGGGACCGTGCACGTCAATGGCTGGACACGACCTCGAAGGAGGAACGCCAATGAGCGCCATGCACTGGTTGTGGCTGGGTGCCACCGCCCTGATGCTTCTGAGCCTGGCTGTACTACTGCCGCCTCTGCTGGCCGAGGCCCCATCGCCCGCCAGCGATCCTGATGAAGCGCTGCGCCGCCTCTACCAGGCCCAGTTGACCGAGCTGAAGCTGGAGCGCTCAGGGGGGCGCCTGAGCGAGACCGACCACGCTCAAGCGGTCGAAGAACTGCAGCGGCGTCTGCTCAGAGAACTGGACAGACCCCGAGCATCAGTCGCCTGGCGCCAAAGTCCATGGCTGCGCCGTAGCAGCGCGCTGTTGTTGGCGGTGCTGCTCCCTGTCGCCGCGTTCGCTTTGTACCTGCAGGTGGGTGACCCAAAGGCTGCGGCGCAGCTGGCGCAGGAGCAGCCCGACGCGCACGGAGACGGCGCGGGCGATACGCAAGTGCAGGCCATGGTGGATGGGCTGGCCCGGCGTCTTGAGGAACAACCCCGGAACCTGCCTGGCTGGGTGATGCTGGCCCGCTCCTATGAGACTCTGGAGCTATTTGACGCTGCGGCCCAGGCATACCGGCAGGCTTTGCAGGAGGCGCGGCGTAGCGCGATGGATGAGGAAGTCCAGGCGAGGTTATGGGCCGATCTGGCCGACGCGCTGGCATCGGCCCAGGGCGGTGATCTGGATGGCGAGGCCGGCAAGGCCATCGCCCAGGCACTGCAGTTGCAGCCGAGCCAACCCAAGGCGCTGGCCCTTGCCGGCAGTGCCGCCGTGCGCCATGGCCAGCTGGATGAGGCGGGCAAGCATTGGCGGGCCCTGCTGGCGCAGCTAGAGCCCGGATCGGACATGGCGCTGCGCGTGCAGGACGACCTGCTCAAGCTGGAGGCTTTGGCGTCTGAAGACAGCTCGAGCATCACTGCCAAAACTGCGGCCGCATCCAAGAGCCGCCTGAGCGGAGAATTGCGATGGGCAGCCTCCAAGGCCAATCCATCTGAACTGTCCCGGTTGGCCAAGGCTCAAGTCTTTGTCGTGGCTCGCGCCGACGGTCACCCCCGGCCTGTGGCAGTGCTGCGCCTGCCTGCGACCGCCCTGCCGACACATTTCACGCTGGGACCGGAGAACCTGCTCGATCCTGCAGTTTCGCTGTCGTCATTCCCGGAGCTACGTTTGCAGGCGCGGCTGTCGCTGGACGGCCAAGCCATGCCACGAGCAGGAGATATCTACAGCCAGTCGCTCTCGGTGACTCCCGGCTCCTCGAACTTGCTGCTGGAATTGAATCCGGCTTTCTAGCAAGTGTGTCTCGACTGAAAGCAGCCAGGCAGACAACGTGCGTTATTGCATCTCTGGTGCAGGCATTGAGCCGTCATGCATGTGCTGTGACAGCGAATCGGAATACGGAGTCAAGAGCCGCTATATTGCGAGGGGCGGCTCAATCCTGAACCACGACTCCGCTCTGGACGGTGATCAGGATGCGCGATCTGGACACTGGCAGAAATCAACCGACAGCTGCGACAAAATGTCTGTTTGAATGCCGTTTTCCGCTAACGGCTGGCTTCATACCGACAAAACAAAAATGCCCGCTTTTCAGCGGGCATTTTCTGTTGCAAACTCTGGTTTCGTCTGCAAGTTTGGTAGGCGCGATTGGACTCGAACCAACGACCCCCACCATGTCAAGGTGGTGCTCTAACCAGCTGAGCTACGCGCCTGTTGTTCTGTTCGATGAAGCAATTGTAGCACGGGTTTTTCACTCATTTTTTGAGAGCTAACATTTTCTTGTCATCGAGCACTGTCAGTGCGCAATCGGGACTTACATCAACGCCTTCTGGCCGAGCGAACGCCGGAGACACTGGCGACGATGCCAAGTACCTTGTTGAGACGACCCGAATCTGCCACTTCCACCGTGAACGTCATCCATGCCGTCCCCTTGACGGACTGGGTCTGCACTCCGATGACATTGGTCTTCTCGCGTGCAAACACGTCCGAGATATCGCGCAGCAAGCCTTGACGGTCGGCCGCCTCCACCGCAACGTCCACAGGGTAAACCGGTCCACCCTTGTCCACATGCTTGGGGGTGCCCCAGTCGACCTCGATGACACGCTCCGGGCTCTTGGCCATCATCTCGCGGAAATTCGAGCAATCGCAGCGGTGAACGCTCACGCCCTTGCCACGGGTCACAAAGCCGCCGATCTCGTCCGGAGGAGCCGGCTTGCAGCATTTGGCGAGCTGGGTCATGAGCGAATCGACGCCCACCACCAGCACTCCACCTCGCGACGAGTCATGCCCACGCGCCTTGCGCACCGGCGTGAATGCATCTTCCTCTGGCGTTTCTTCACTGGGACGCAGCACGACTTCGATATTGCGCAGTGAATACTCGTCCTTGCCCACGACTTCAAACAGTGCATCGGCAGACTTGAAGCCCAGCTGTGCCGCCAGCTCTTCAAGCTTGATCGCCGTCTTGCCTTCGCGCTGCAGCAGCTTTTCAACGGCCTCGCGCCCGCGCGAGACGGTTTCATGCGTAGCCTGGGCATTGAACCAGGCGCGCACCTTGGCCTTGGCGCGGTTGCTGACCAGATAACCCAGCTCGGCATTGAGCCAGTCGCGGGAGGGGCGGTCTTCCTTGGCCGTGTTGATCTCTACCGTCTGGCCGCTTTCCAGAGCGGTGTTCAGCGGCACCATGGCCCCGTCCACACGCGCACCACGGCAACGATGGCCCAGGCTGGTGTGCACCGAGTAGGCGAAGTCCACCGGCGTGGCCCCTTGCGGCAGCTCGATCACGGCCGCATCGGGAGTCAGCACATAGATGCGATCTTCAAACAGACCACGCTGGGCCGAGCCCGTCAGGTCGCTGCCCCAGGCCAGCAACTGGCGCAGCACGGCGATCTTGGCGTCATATTCGCTGGACGCAGACACGCCCGCATAGCCTTTGGTGCCGGCTTCCTTGTAAGCCCAGTGCGCGGCCACGCCATGCTCGGCATGGTCGTGCATGGCCTGGGTGCGGATCTGGATCTCTATGGTGCGGCCGGTTTCATCGCGCACCACCGTGTGCAGAGACTGATAACCGTTGGGCTTGGGTTTGGCGATGTAGTCGTCGAACTCCTTTTCCAGCGGTGTGAATTGCTCATGCACCCAGGACAGGGCTGCATAGCAGTCCTTGACCGTAGGCACGATGACGCGCATGGCACGGATATCGAACAGCTGGTCAAAGCTCAGCGACTTGCCGCGCATCTTCTTGACGATGCTGTATATGTGCTTGGGACGCCCCTGAACGGAGGCGCTGATGCTGTGGGCGCGCAAGTCGGCCTCGAGCCGCGCACGCATCTGCTCCATATAGGCTTCGCGCTCGACCCGCTTTTCGTCGAGCAGACGCGCGATCTGGCGATAGGTATCGGGCTCCAGAAAACGGAAAGCCAGATCTTCGAGCTCCCATTTGATCTGCCAGATTCCCAGACGGTTGGCCAGCGGCGCAAAGACATAGAGAGCTTCGCGCGCGATGCTGGGTGAAACCGGACTCTTCTCAGCCGCGTAGTAGCGCAGCGTCTGCAGGCGCGACGCCAGGCGCAGCAGCACCACGCGCAGATCGCGCGAAAAGCCCAGCAGCATCTTGCGCACGTTCTCGGTCTGGGTGGCCACGCCATCGACATGCTGGCTGCTCAGCTCGGCGTCTCGCGCCTGCTGCTGCACCCGGATGAGTTTGATGGTTTCGACCGCCAGGGTCGCAAAATTGTCTCCAAACGCCTTGGCAATCACTTCCTGCGGCTTGTTCAGGTGCACGCTGGCATGCACCAGATAAATGGCCGCCTGCATGGTTTCCGAGCCACCGATTTTCTTGAGGATGGCGGCAACGGCGTCGGCATGGGTCAGGGTGTTTTCACCGGTCTCCATGACTTCGCCGGCAATCAGAGGTTCTGCAAAGGCACGGGCGCGCACCAGCGCATTGACTTGATCGGGCAAAACCTCGGATGTGGCGGTAATCAGATGCGGCGTAGGCTCCGTGAGCTTGGGTACGGCGTCAGAAACTGTGGTTACGGTATCGCTGGTCTTCATGCAGCTTCCTCTTGGGCCTGCTGCGCAAGACTGATGTTCGCAGGCAAACCCTTATCCCCTTGTAAAAACTTTTGTATCAACGCCACTTGCCCCGGCACTACCAACGTTGGAGCATGTCCCACGCCCTGCAGTTCCGTGCAATGCGCCCTGGGGCCACGCTCGGTCATGGCCTTGGCGGTACGGCTGGAAAGCAGATCGGACTCGGCCCCTCTGATAAGCAATACCTGTGCCTTGATCTGGTCGTAAAGCTGCCAGAGCAAGGCCTCACCGGCCTGAGCAGTCTCGCGCGTCATCTGTGCCATGGGCATTGCAATACGGGGGTCGTAATGCAGCACCACACCCCCTTGGGCATCTGGCTTGATCATGGCTTGCGAGAGCCGGCTCCATTGCTCATCGCTATGTGGGCCGAATCCCTCGGAAATCAAGCGCATGGCAGCAGCAGCGCTCTCAAAGTTGGGAAACTGCAAGCCTTTTCCGACATAGGAGCCGATTCGTTCCAGCGACTCCCATTCAATCGCCGGCCCTACGTCGTTGAGCACCAGCCGCCGAACAGGCACCGGCAGCGGCAGACCGGGCTGCCCCACGACACCCATCCCGATCAAGCCACCCATGCTGGTACCGACCCAGTCCAGGGTTTCAATCGGTGCCTGAGCATGCAACTGGGCCAGCAGCGCCAACATATCGGCCGCATACAACGGCAGCTGATAACCCATGGGGTCGGCCAGCCAGTCGCTTTCGCCGCGCCCCACCACATCGGGGCAGATCACGCGGGCAAAACGGCTGAGCTCGGCGGCCAGCACATCAAAGTCTCGCCCCTGGCGTGAGAGGCCGTGCACGCAGACGATGACATGAGGATGTCTTGGATTGCCGGTATGGTTCCATTCCCAGTACGCCATGCGGTGCGTTCCCTCGGGCTGAGCCTCGACCTGTTGGCGGCGCTGAGCACTGGCCCAGGTGGGAGCCGTTGCAGAGGCTCCGGGACACGATACGTAATTCAGCGTAGGTTGATTCATGGAGAACGCGTTTTCAAGACCGGGGCCGATAATGGCTGTCGTCGCATCGTAATTCATTCGGAGACCTTGTATGTCCATGTTGAAAGGCAAAACCGCTCTCGTGACGGGATCGACCAGCGGAATCGGCCTAGGTATCGCAATCGCTCTGGCACGCCAGGGTGCCAATATCGTGCTCAACGGCTTTGGCGATGTCGAAGCACCACGCGCCCAGGTGCTTGATGCCGGCAAAGCAGCCGGTATCGAAGTCGGCTACCACGGAGCGGACATGAGCAAGGCCACCGACATTGAAGCCATGATGAAATACGCCGCCGCCGAATTCGGCCGCGTCGACATCCTGGTCAACAACGCCGGCATTCAGCATGTGGCCAAGGTGCAGGACTTCCCCGTGGAGAAGTGGGATGCCATCCTCGCCATCAACCTGAGCAGCGCCTTCCACACCACGCGCCTGGCCCTGCCCGCCATGCAGCAGGCCAACTGGGGCCGCATCATCAATGTGGCCTCGGTACACGGGCTGGTGGGCTCGGCCGAAAAATCGGCCTATGTCGCCGCCAAGCACGGCATCGTCGGCCTGACCAAGGTAACGGCGCTGGAAAACGCCACCACCGGCGTGACCTGCAACGCCATCTGCCCCGGCTGGGTGCTCACGCCGCTGGTACAAAAGCAGGTGGACGCGAAGGCTGCCGCCCAAGGCATCAGCAATGAAGACGCCACCAGGCAGCTGCTGGGAGAGAAAGAGCCTTCGATGCAGTTCACCACGCCCGAAGAGCTAGGCGAGCTGGCCGTCTTCTTCTGCTCGGCCGCGGCCAACAATGTGCGCGGCGTGGCATGGAATATGGACGGCGGCTGGGCCGCACAATAAAAGCCGCTCGGCTCCAGCGCATGCGTCTATCAATTAGATAGCATCTAGCGCTTGCCAGAAAACATATTCAGCATCAAATCATGATGAAAATCAAAAAGGAGCAGCGCAAGCTGCTCCTTTTTTATACACGCCGCGCGGATCCGATCACTGCATCTGAATCGAGCCACCGACGCTGACTGTCACCTCGGTGCGATCCGCCTCCACCGGAACGGGTGCGGCATCCGCATAGCTGGCCTTGGCCATGCTCATCATGCGCGGGCGAGGCATGGGATGCCCGCCGCCGCCGCTGCTGCTCACATTGACCTCGCGCAGGCTGTAGCCCGCAAAACCGAAGCTCTTGGAGATGGCCGCAGCACGCTGGCGGAAGCTCTCGATCGCCTTGGCCTGGGCTTCGCCCTCCACCTTTTCCCGTGCTTCGCGCGAGAGGCCGAAGCTCATGCTGGCCAGCGTCATGTCCTGCACCTTGGCCGCTGCCTGAGTGATGCGCACGAAGTCGCGCCCCTGCAGCACGATCTCTGCTTGGCCCTGCCAGCCTTCGATCTTGCCGTTGTTGCCATAACGCGGCGAGATGGAGAAATTACCGGTGCTCAATTCCATCTGCCGACCTTGCGCATCGTTACGCAGCGTGGTCATGGCGGACTCCACGATCTTTTGCAGCTGGGACTGAACGGACGCGGCATCGCGGCCATCCTTGCTGGCCGACAGGGTTGCCGTCATCCAGTCCTGCTTGACCTCCACGGTTCCCTGAGCCGACAGCTGCACCACATTGGCAGGTCTATGCATGTCACGCGCGGCGCCCTGGGCCCATACATTGCCGCCAGCGCAGGCCGCAGCCAGCGCAAGTACGGCAGCCGCGGCGCGAGAGGAAGAGGAAGACTTGGAAAATTGATTCATGCGGTTCACCCTTGTAAGTAAATCAGGCCATGCAGATACACATGCATTTCACCATTGCGCAAAGTCGCTGCAGCGCAGCATGTCAGCCCAGAGTGTGACTTTATGTACGAATACTCCACATTCGACACACCAACAGAACAAACACTGAAACAATAGTGCAAAATACTCTTGAAAAGTTCCTCATGAAACATTTATTGTTCCATTAATAAACGCAACAATCGTAACAAGTAGCAAGACTTGACCTTGTTTTGCTGGATTTTTTTGATCTAGCGATAACAATGGGCCAGTTACAAATAAATCGACAAGGACGATCATGGCAACGACGAACAACCGTACTGACAAGATCCTCGTGGTGGATGACGATGCACGCATCCGCGACCTGCTGCGCCGCTATCTGACGCAGGAAGGCTTCGAGATCATGATTGCCGAGGACGGCAAGGCGCTCAACCGCATCCTGCTGCGCGAGACTGTCGACCTGATCGTGCTGGATCTGATGATGCCCGGCGAGGATGGCCTGTCCATTTGCCGCCGCCTGCGCTCCGCCAACGACCGCACTCCCATCATCATGCTGACCGCCAAGGGCGAGGATGTGGACCGCATCGTGGGCCTGGAAGTGGGCGCCGACGACTATCTGGGCAAGCCCTTCAACCCCCGCGAGCTGCTGGCCCGCATCCATGCCGTGCTGCGCCGCCGTCCGCCTCAGGAAGCACCGGGCGCGCCTTCAGGCGACAACGAGGTGGTGACCTTTGGCCCCTTCACCTTCGACCTGGGCACTCGCGTGCTGCAAAAGAATGGCGAGGAGTTGCCACTCACCACCGGCGAATTCGCCATGCTCAAGGCCCTGGTGCGCCACCCGCGCCAGCCTCTGTCGCGCGAAAAACTGGCCCTGCTGGCCCGTGGCCGCGAATTCGAGCCGTTCGACCGCAGCCTGGACGTGCAGGTTTCCCGCCTGCGCAAGCTGATCGAGGAAGACGCTGCCGCTCCACGCTATATCCAGACCGTCTGGGGCGTGGGCTATGTGTTCGTACCCGATGGCATGAACTGATTCTGCCCGCCTCCATCGCAACAAGCCGCCCGCTGCGCGGCTTGTTGCGCTTGGGTAGCGGTCCATAGGGCCCATAAGTCAAGCTCTTTCAACAACCACCAGTAGATAGACACTTTTTGGACAAACCGTAACCCGTGTCGCCCATATTGGGCGTACCCTCGGGTCCAGTTATTTCCGCATTGCTGTTCATGAGCGCTTTTCACCATCCGCCGCCCGACGCCACCAGCCCCGTACCTCTGGAGTACGAGCGGCGCAGCACAGCTCGCTCCCCTGTGGGGCTGAACCTGTTCTGGCGTACTTTCTGCCTGCTGGCCCTGCTGCTGGTGGGCAGCATTCTGGCCTGGCTGCAGACACTGCGGGCACTGGATTTCGAGCCGCGCACGCTGCAAACGGCCAAGCAAGTGGCCTCTTTGGTCAACCTGAGCCGCGCTGCCCTCGAGCATTCGGATGCGATCAACCGCGTCTCCCTGATCAAGACCATGGCCGACCAGGAAGGCGTGCGCATTCTGCCCCGCGAGCCCGGCGACTCCTTCGAGCTGCTGGAGCAAAACGCCCTTGGCCAGAAGCTGACCGAGGAACTGACCACACGCCTTGGCTACGGCACCGTGGTGGCGCGCAGCGTCAACGGAGAGCCCGGCCTGTGGGTTGGCTTCACCATCAACGGCGATCGCAACTGGATGCTGATGGACCAGTCGCGCTTCACTCCCGCCAGCGGCCAGACCTGGCTGATCTGGCTGATCACGGCCGCCCTGCTCTCGCTCATCGGCGCGGCCGCCATCGCCCGCCTGATCAACCGGCCACTCAAACAACTGTCCTATGCAGCCAATCGCGTGCGGGAGGGCGACTTCGACGCCAGCCAGCTCGACGAGGAAGCCGTGACCAGCGAAATCCGCGAAGTCAATATCGGCTTCAACCGCATGGCGCAGAAGCTGGCCAAGCTGGAGCAGGACCGCGCCGTGATGCTGGCCGGCATCTCCCACGACCTGCGCACGCCGCTGGCGCGGCTGCGTCTGGAGACCGAGATGAGCGTCTATGACGATGTGGCGCGCGAGCACATGGTGGCCGACATCGTTCAACTGGACGCCACCATCGACAAATTCCTGGATTACGCCCGCCCCGATCATCGCGTCATGCTCAGCCCCGTGGATCTGCACGCCGTGGTTGCCTCCTGCGTCTATGCCGTGCAGGACCACCGTGAGCTGCAGATCACCATGAACGTGCCCGAAGACCTCTACGTCATGGCCGATGAGGTGGAGCTGGCGCGCGTCATCTCCAACCTCTTTGAGAATGCACGCCGCTATGGCAAGACCCCGTCCACCGACACCACCGAGGTGGATGTGGTTGCCAAGGAAAGCGAAAAATGGGTGGTCATCCGCATCCGCGACCATGGCAAGGGCGTTCCGGCCGAGCAACTGGCCAATCTGACCCAACCCTTCTTCCGCGGCGACACGGCGCGCACGGCGGCCGCAGGTGCAGGCCTGGGTCTGTCCATCGTGGACAAGACGGTGCAGCGCATGGGCGGCATGTTTGCCCTGTCCAATTCATCGACAGGCGGTCTGGTCGCCCATCTGCAGCTGCAGCGCGCCATGGGTGTGACGGCCGGTGCAGCGCCCGAACAGCGCCTGCAGCGTCCCCAGGTCAAGCGCAATCTGCCGCGCGACAAGAAAGACGATGAGACCGTGGAAGACTGAATCTGCCCACCTCATTGCACAATCGGCATCGCCTTTCAACCATCTGCCGGAGAGCTCACCATGCAAGCCCGATGCCTGTGCAAAGCCGTTCTCGTCACCGCGCCCGACACCCACGAAGTTCATGTCTGCCACTGCAGCATGTGCCGGCGCTGGGGAGAAGGCCCAGCCTTCACCCTGCATGGCGGCACGGCGGTGCAGACCAGCGGCCCCGTCACGCGCTATGCCTCCTCGCCCTGGGCGGAGCGGGCTTTTTGCAGCAGCTGCGGCACCCACCTCTTCTACCGCCTGCTGGCAAGCAACGAGCATTTTCTGTCTGCCGGGCTGTTTCAGGACGCCCAGGGACTGAAACTGGCGCAGCAGATCTATATCGACGAGAAGCCCGGCTACTACGCGCTGGCCAACGACACCCCGACCCTGACCGGGGCCGAGGTGCAAGCCCTCTACAGCGATTCCTGACCGGCTTTCGCAGCGGCCATTGCGGCGAACGAGACTAGGCTGTCCGTACCAGCAAGGCCACGGCACGAGCCTCCATGGCCTGCTGCTGACCCACAGGCCCCAGCTTCTCGGCCGTCTTGGCCTTGACGTTGACCTGCTCCACATCCAGCCCCAGCACCTGGGCAATGCGCTCGCGCATCTTCTCGATATGGGGTGCCAGCTTGGGCGCCTGGGCCACGATGGTGCTGTCGATATTGCCGATCTCGAAGCCCTTGGCGCGCACGCGCCTGGCAGCCTCGGCCAGCAGCACGGCGGAGTCCGCCCCCTTGAACTGCGCGTCGGTATCCGAGAAATGGCGGCCGATATCGCCCAGCGCCGCGGCGCCGAACAGGGCATCGGTGATTGCATGCAGCAGCACGTCGGCATCAGAATGGCCGAGCAGCCCCAGGCTATGAGGCACTTCGACACCGCCGAGAATCAGCTTGCGACCTGGCACCAGCGCATGTACATCCCAGCCTTCACCAATACGAAAATTCATAAAAATCCTTGTCAAACCCTTGCTCATAAAGCGCAAGCAGCTATCAAATTAAATACCATCTGCGCCAATCCGGCTCGGACACGGACTTGCCCGTCGCCAAGCCCTGCCGATGGCGAATCCGTCTAGCCACGCGCCTTGCGCTGCAGCAGCACCGCCTCGGCCAGCGCAAAGTCGTCGGGGTAGGTCACCTTGAAGTTCTGCGCACCGCCCGGCACCAGTCTCGGTGAGTGACCGGCCAGTTCCATGGCGCTGGCTTCGTCGGTCACGGCAGCGCCCGCCGCCTGCAGCGCAGCCAGCAAGGCTGCGATACGGAACATCTGCGGCGTCTGAGCCAGCCATTTGTCGCTGCGCTCCACCGTCTGCGCCACACGCGCCGGACCCGCGCCTGCGGCCTGCTGCTTGAGGGTGTCGGGCAGCTTCAGCGCCAGCAGCCCCCCCACGGCATCGGGCATGCAGGCATCGATCAAGGCATTGACCTGCGCCGATGCGACCAGACAGCGCGCCGCGTCATGCACCAGCACCCAGTCCTCGGCGCTGGCTCCCATGCGCAGCAACTCCTGCAGGCCGTTGCTCACGGTCTCGGCACGGGTGGCTCCGCCACAGGCAGCAATGCCGAGCCGGGCGTCCGTGGCGCGCTCCTGCCAGAAGCCATCGGAAGCAGAGACCACCAGCAGCACACGGTGGATGCGCTGCACCGCCAACATGGCGTCCAGCGTGTGCATGACCATGGGCTGGCCGGCAACCATCTGATATTGCTTGGGCAGCTCGGGGGCCGGGGAGTCTGCGGCAATGGCGCGCAGACCGACGCCCGCGCAGGGAATCAGCCCCCAGCAGCGGGGCGCAGATGCAGGCGATGAAGCCGCCGCAGCGTTTGCCTTGTCGTCCGTCATGGACTCAGGCGAGAAAAACCGATCTGTCATGCACAGTATTTTAAAATCACCGTTTCGTCCGAAAGCCCGTGAGATCCATCGACGACCTGCTTTCGGCTTGCATCGCCTTGAGGTGTCCCCATTTTGAGTGAATGCGCCGCCAACCATCAGCTACGCGCTGATTGGGCTGTGAGCCCTGCCTTTGATGGCCGGACTCGCCCGCATTTAATCTGTCCCCGTTTTTTTGCATCCAGCCCGCGCCTGCGCGCCGCTGCCTGCGTTCGTCTGTGAAAAACCATGCAACTGCCTAAGCTCACCCCCGGTAAACGCTTTCACCTGCCCCGTCCAGTTGGCAGCGCCGACGCGCTGCTGCTGGCCAGGCTAGGCGAGCGCGAAAAGCAAGACGGCCGGGTCACTGCCATCGTCACGGCCGATGCCGCCGACGCCCACCGTCTCATGGAAGAGATGGCCTTCTTCGCCCCCGAGCTGCGCTGTGCATTGTTCCCCGACTGGGAAACCCTGCCCTACGACAGCTTCTCGCCGCACCAGGATCTGATCAGCGAGCGCCTGGCCACACTGTGGCGTATCAACCAGCGCGACAAGCAGCATGGCGCCGATGTGGTCATCGTGCCCGCCACCACGGCCCTTTATCGCCTGGCTCCGCCCTCGTTTCTGGCCGGCTATACCTTTGAATTCAAGCAGGGCCAGAAGCTGGACGAAGCCAAGCTCAAGGCCCAGCTCACGCTGGCGGGCTACCAGCATGTGTCCCAGGTGGTCAGCCATGGCGAATACGCGGTGCGCGGCGGCCTGATCGATCTGTTCCCCATGGGCTCGCTCCAGCCCTACCGCGTGGATCTGTTCGACGACGAGATCGACTCCATCCGCACCTTCGACCCCGACACGCAACGCAGCCTCTACCCCGTGCCCGAGGTGCGCCTGCTGCCAGGCCGCGAATTCCCTATGGACGAAGAGGCGCGCGCCAAGTTCCGCAGCCGCTGGCGCGAGCTGCTCGAAGGCGACCCCACGCGCAGCCGCATCTACAAGGACATGGGTGCCGGCATTGCCACGGCCGGCATCGAGTACTACCTGCCGCTGTTCTTTGACGAGACGGCCACGGTCTTCGACTATCTGGGCGATGAGGCCACCGTGGTGCTGCATGGGGATCTGGAGCCGGCCTTCCAGCGCTTCTGGCAGGATACCAAGGACCGCTACCGCCTGGTGCAGGGCGACCCCGACCACCCGGCGCTGCCGCCCGAGACGCTGTTTCTCAGCGCCGACCAGTTCTATACCCGCAGCAAGGAGCATGCCCAGCTGGCCTTGCGCCCGGGCACCGAAGATGTGGCCGACAGCGCCATCTTCCAGAAGCTCGAAGACCTTTCCGTGCTGCGCGGAGCCGATGACCCGCTGGCCAAGCTGCAAAAACATATAGCATCCAGCGCAAGCCGGGTCTTGCTTCTGGCCGAATCCGATGGCAGGCGCGAGAGCCTGCTCGACTTTTTCCGTGCCTCGGGTGTCAACCCGCCCGTGTTCGATTCGCTGGCCGAGTTCCAGGCCGATGCCACGGAAAAGGTCGGCATCGCCACCTCCAGCCTGATGACGGGCTTTGCGTGGGTCGAGGAAGGCCTGGACTTCGTCACCGAAACCGAGCTGTTCGCCAGCAGCCCCACAGGCCGCCGTCGCCGCCGCCAGGAGCAGGTCAGCGATGTGGAGGCCCTGATCAAGGACCTGTCCGAGCTCAAGGTGGGCGACCCCATCGTTCATGCCGACCACGGCATAGGCCGCTATCGCGGGCTGATCAATATGGACATGGGCCAGAAGAACACTGACGGCACGCCAGCACTGCAGGAGTTTCTGCATCTGGAATATGCGGCCGATGCCGTGCTCTATGTACCCGTCAGCCAGTTGCACCTGATCAGCCGCTACACCGGCGTCTCGCCCGACGATGCGCCGCTGCACAAGCTGGGCGGCACGCAATGGGAAAAAGCCAAGCGCAAAGCCGCCGAACAGGTGCGCGACTCAGCCGCCGAGCTGCTCAATATCTATGCCCGCCGCGCCGCGCGCCAGGGCCATGCCTTCCGCTTCCCCACGGCCGACTACGAGCAGTTTGTGGCCGACTTCGGCTTCGAGGAAACGGCCGACCAGCGCGCCGCCATCCACGCCGTGGTGCAGGACATGATCAGCCCCCAGCCCATGGACCGCCTGGTCTGTGGCGATGTGGGCTTCGGCAAGACCGAGGTCGCGCTGCGTGCGGCCTTTGTGGCAGCCATGGGCGGCAAGCAGGTCGCCTTCCTCGCCCCCACCACGCTTCTGGCCGAGCAGCATTACCAGACCCTGGTGGACCGCTTCTCCAAATGGCCGATCAAGGTGGCCGAGGTGTCGCGCTTTCGCTCGGGCAAGGAGATCACGGCAGCCATCAAGGGCATCTCGGACGGTACGGTGGATATCGTTGTCGGCACGCACAAGCTGCTGTCCGAATCCACGCAGTTCAAGAACCTGGGCCTGCTCATCATCGACGAGGAACACCGCTTTGGCGTGCGCCACAAAGAGGCCATGAAGGCCATGCGTGCCGAGGTCGATGTGCTGACGCTGACAGCCACCCCGATTCCGCGCACCATGGGCATGGCGCTGGAGGGGCTGCGCGATCTGTCGGTGATTGCCACGGCGCCGCAGCGGCGTCTGGCCATCAAGACCTTTGTGCGCAACGAGGGCACGGGCGTGATTCGCGAAGCCGTGCTGCGCGAGCTCAAGCGGGGCGGACAGATCTACTTCCTGCACAACGAGGTCGAGACCATAGAGAACCGCAAGCAAAAGCTGGAGGAAATCCTGCCAGAGGCCCGCATCGCCGTGGCCCACGGCCAGATGCCCGAGCGCGAGCTGGAGCGTGTGATGCGCGATTTCGTGGCCCAGCGCTACAACATCCTGCTGTGCTCGACCATCATCGAGACCGGCATCGACGTGCCATCGGCCAACACCATTCTCATCAGCCGCGCCGACAAGTTCGGCCTGGCGCAGCTGCACCAGCTGCGTGGCCGCGTGGGACGCAGCCACCATCAGGCCTATGCCTATCTGATGGTGCCGGACCTGGACGGCCTGACCAAGCAGGCCCAGCAGCGACTGGAGGCCATCCAGCAGATGGAGGAGCTGGGCTCGGGCTTCTATCTGGCCATGCATGACCTGGAAATCCGTGGCGCCGGCGAGGTGCTGGGCGAAAACCAGAGCGGCAATATGATGGAAGTGGGCTTTCAGCTCTATAACGAGATGCTGTCCGAGGCCGTGCGCAGCCTCAAGGCCGGCAAGGAGCCCGATCTGCTCTCGCCGCTATCGGCATCCACCGACATCAATCTGCATGCCCCGGCCCTGCTGCCCAACGACTACTGCGGCGACGTGCATCTGCGCCTGTCGTTCTACAAGAAGCTGGCCACGGCCAAGACGGCCGATCAGATCGATACCCTGCTTGAGGAGATCGTGGATCGTTTCGGCAAGCTGCCACCCCAGGCCCAGACCCTGATCGACGTGCACCGCCTGCGCGTGCTGAGCCAGCCCTATGGCGTGGTCAAGGTCGATGCCGCTCCTGGCGTGATCAACATCAGCTTCAAGCCCCAGCCGCCGATCGATCCCATGAACATCATTCACCTGATCCAGAAGAACAAGCACATCAAGCTGGCGGGCAACGAGAAGCTGCGCATCGAAAAAGAACTGGAGAACCCCAAGGACCGTGCCCAGATGGTGCGCGATGTGCTGCGCAGCCTGGGTCAGCCGCTCAAGAACGAAACTGCCATTCATGCCTGACAGGGCTGCTGACAAAGCCAGCAGGGCTATTGAGGCCCTACCGATGCAGACGGTGCAAGATGGCGGCAGAACCTGATCTGCCTAGCTCCCATGTTTCTTGAAGCCGCCATTGCCCTGCTGGCCCTGTTGCTGGCCCTGCTCTGCCGCCCCTGGCGCATGCTGGGCAGCCGAGCCGGCCCCGGCGGCATGCATGACCCGATACTGTCGCCTCTGATCACGCCGCTGCTGGCCATTCTGGTGCTGCTGCCCTGGGTCTGGGCGCTGCCTGCGCTGCACCAGATGCCGCTGCAGCTGCGCTGGTCTGGTGCACCGCTGGTCGTACTTTTGATAGGCTGGCCGCTTGCAGTACCCGTGCTGCTCTCGGTGGGCGCCATAGCTTTTGCACTGGCTCCTGGCTTGGGACTGGAGGAAGCCCTTGGCATGGTGGTCTGGCAAGGTCTGGTGCCGGCTACGCTGGCCATGCTCTGGGGTGTGGCAGTGCGCCGCTGGTGCTGGCACAACATTTTTGTATTCATTCTTTTGCGCGGCTTTTTGGGCACAGTTCTGTGTCTGTTTGTCGCATCTCTGGTCGGTCAATGGGCAGGCCATGTGCTGCCCAATGTCAACGAAGACCTCTCGCGCATGGCCCGCTGGCTCATGGCCTGGGCCGATGGCGTGACCACCGGCATGCTGACGGCGGTGTTCGTAGTCTTTCGCCCGCACTGGGTGGCCACCTGGTCGGATGCCATATATCTGCAGCCGCCTGGCAATCCTGAAAGCTGAGGCCGTCGAGGCGCATCAGCTCTGCCACTTCAGCTCTGCCACTTTCCCGGCAACTGCGCAAACCGCATCTTTCCCATCCGGCAAAACGCCAAGGCAACTGGCACAGGGCTTGCTCATCATCGGGCTATCGCACTGCAGCCATCACCAAGCTGGTGCATATCTTGAGAAAGAGAGGGATCGCATGCTGCTCCAACCCGTCCGCAATATCGCTAACCGCAAAATTCGCCATGCCGCTCATGCCATGGCTCGCCCCGCACTGGCCTGCGCCGTGGCGGCAGGCTTTGCCGCCACGGCGCAGGCACAGGACACCTATCCCGAGCGCGCGGTCAAGGTCATAGTCGCCCTGCCCGCCGGAGGCAGCGCCGACATGATTGCCCGAGTCGTGAGTCAAAAGCTGGCCAGCGAACTCAAGCAGCCTTTTGTGGTGGACAACCGCGCCGGTGCCTCGGGCCAGATCGGCACACCGGCCGTGGCACGCTCCGCCCCGGACGGCTATACGCTGATGGTCTCGCCGGCCTCATTCCTGACCACCAACAAGAGCATTTTCAAATCCCTTCCCTATGACCCCGAGACCGACTTCGCGCCCATCAGCAAGCTGGTGAATCAGCCCATGGTGCTGGTGGTCAAGGACAGGCAGAAATTCCCCAGTGTGGCTGCCGTGGTGGCGGCAGCCAAGGCTGCACCGGGCAAGCTGACCTTTGCCTCATCCGGCGACGGCAGCCCCCAGCACCTGGCCGCGCTGATGTTCGAGACGCGTACCCTGGCCAAGATGCTGCACGTGCCCTACAAAGGCGGCGCGCCAGCCGTCAACGACACGCTGGCGGGCAATGTGGACATGCTGTTTGCCGTGCTGCCTGAAGCCCTGCCTCATATCCAGGCCGGCAAGCTGCATGCCCTGGCGCTGATGGCGCCCAGGCGCGCGGCCATGCTGCCCAACACCCCGACCATGGCGGAAGGTGGTTTTGCCGACCTCAACCTCTCTGCCTGGGTCGGCCTGTTCGCCCCGGCCAAGACGCCGCAGCCCGTGATCGACAAGCTCAACCGCGCCGTGCGCCTTGCACTGGACAGCGAGATCAAGACCAAGCTGGGTGAAAACGGCATGGAAGTCGCGCCATCGACGCCCGAGCAGCTCAGGCAGACCGTGGCCCAGGACATCAGACTGCATGCAGAACTGGTCAAGGCCGCCGGCATTCAGCCGCAGTAGGCGCCGCCCCAAGCAGCACCAGGGGGCAGACTCCTGGGTGAATGGCCAGCCGAAGCCCGCCACAACAGCGGATAATGGCGGCCATCTTGAGGAATGGCGCAGACCCGATTTCCGCCATTCCCCTTTCTGCTACCCCCTCATTCGCACGACTCGCAATGACCGACGCCACCGAATTCGCTCCCGGCCTGATGATCCGCGGCTTTACCGCCCCCCAGAAGCTGGCGGACTACAAGCTCATCGCCTTTGATATGGACTCGACGCTGATCACCATCGAGTGCATCGACGAGATCGCCGACGCCACGGGCAAGAAGGCCGAAGTGGCAGCCATCACAGAAGCCACCATGCGCGGCGAAATCACCGACTTCAAGGACAGCCTGCGCCAGCGCGTGGGCAAACTGGTCGGAGTGACCGAGGCCGACATGGCCCGCGTTCTGGCCGAACGCCTGAAACTCTCGCAGGGTGCCGAGACGCTGGTCAGGGCCGCCAAGGCCGCCGGCCTGAAGGTGCTGCTGGTCTCCGGCGGCTTTACCTACTTTGCCGAGCATGTGCGCGGCCTGCTGGATATCGACTTTGTGCGCGCCAATGTGCTGGAGATCAAGGACGGTGCACTGACCGGCGGTCTGGTCGAGCAGGCCTGGGGCGATATCTGCGACGGCGCGGAAAAGCGCCGCACCTTGCTGGAAGTGGCCTCGCTGATCGGCATCGATGCCAGCCAGTGCATTGCCGTGGGCGATGGCAGCAACGACATTCCCATGATGCAGGCGGCCGGCCTGTCCGTGGCCTTCCACGCCAAGCCACGCGTGCGCAACGAGGCCAAGGTCGCCATCAACGAGGGCGGCCTAGATCGCCTGCTGGAAGTGCTCCGATAGGCTGGAACAGACCAGCCCAGCACCAAGCCGCGGTCCCTGCTCCCGGGGACCGCGGCTTTTTTGCGCCCGCTGCGGCGCGGCAATCCTCGGCAGCTTTGCTACAGTGCCATGCATCTTCCCCAACCCGGTCGAAAGGTCAGAGCATGAGCCAACTCAGAATCGCCGTCATCGTGGGCAGCCTCAGCAAGCAGTCCATCAACCGCCAGCTCGGCCAGGGCCTGGCCGCACTCATGCAGGGCAAGGCCGATTCCGAATTCATCGATATCAGCCGCCTGCCGCTCTACAACCGCGACTTCGACAACACCCCTGATTTCAAGCCCTTCGACGACCTCAAACCCCTGATTCGCGGCTGCAACGGCGTTCTGTTCGTGACGCCCGAATACAACCGCTCCATACCCGCATCGCTCAAGAACGTGCTCGACGGCCTGAGCCGTCCCTATGGCCAGTCCGTCTGGGCTGGGCTGCCGGCCGCCGTGATAGGCAGTTCGCCCGGCGCGGCCGCCACGGCCATGGCCCAGCAGCACCTGCGCAATGTGCTGGTGTCGCTGGACATGCCCACCCTGCCCCAGCCCGAGGGCTTTGTGCGCTGGTCCGACACGCTGCTCGACGCCGACGGCAAGATCGGCCAGGGCAGCCATGACTTCCTCGTCAAGTACATGACACGCTTTCTCGACTGGGTGCAGTTGCACCAGAAGCGCTAAACCAATCTTCCTCTGGCTCGATAGCTCGCCCCGCTCACGTTTCAGGCGCTGCGGGGCACTTCATGACTATTTCCCTGCATTGAAGACTGCTGGAACTTTTGCGCATGCAGAGTGTTCCTACAATAGCGTGCGGCCTCATACATCACACAACATCCGGCCGTCGGGGTCTGAGCCCTGTCCTTTTACGGACAGTTTCAGTTCAGCACCTTGAAAATCCAACCATTGACTTTAAATACCATAGCAAGCAAACCTGATGCGACAAGCGTCGCAAGGCTCGCTGGTTGTCTGCACCCTTGAAAAGCAGGCGGCCATCTATGACAACCATGACTGGAAACCAATTCGTGAAGACTTCGTACCGTGCTGCTGCCTCCGTGATTGCCATCGCCATCACATCGCTGACCGTGCCTTCCCTGGCTCAGGCCAAGCGCATGGGCAGCAGCAAGTCCGTTCGCCCTGCCAGCATCGGCAGCAAGGCGCCCGCTCAGCCCGCACCAGTGGCTCCTGCCGCCGCCGCACCCAAGGCTGCTGCACCTGCCACACCCGCAGCCCCCGCCGCTGCGGCAGCTCCTGCGGCTGCTCCCGCAGCAGCAGCGGCTCCTGCCGCTCGTGGCTCCGGCATGATGGGCACCATGGCAGGTGCTGCCGTTGGCGCAGTGGCCGGCACCATGGCTGGCAATGCCATTGCCGGCGCCATGGGTGGCGGCGACAAGGAAGCCGAAGCCAAGAAGGCCAAGGAAGAAGAGGCCAAGAAGGCTGAAGCGGAAGCCGCCGCTCTGCAAAAGAAGCTGGACGAAGCCAAGGCCAAGGCGGAAGCCGCACGCGCGGCCGCCAAGTAATCATCAGCCCGCAACCGGGCTTCAATACAGGCCGGCCAGGAATTCAGACCTGCCGACCTCATTCGAAAAGGGATGCGCTCTGCATCCCTTTTTTCATTCCTTTTTGCGAGCCTCCGGGTGTTTCCAGCCACCGTAAGCTGCCAGCTACGGTGCATTCCTGGCAACAGACAAGGTCTGCAACGCAGACCATACACGGCAGCAGGGCATGCCCAGGCCTGTGGACCCATGAGGCTGGCACACGGCCCCTGCCGATTACGCGAAGCTCGGCAAGACACCGAAGGACATGCACGCATCAAGCGTCATCCGCTCGGCACCTGGCGATGATGGGCCGCCAGATCCTTGTCACACGCGCCAGACCCAAGCCAGAGCCGCCGCACCAAGAATGCAGCCAGCAGCAGCAGGCCCAATGGGCGGCGGCGCTGACCAGGGCGACGGCGAGCAGCGCTCCTATCGACAGCCAACCCAGCCAGACCATGACTCCCACGGAAAAGCCCCAGGCGCTCAGACAGGGCATGACGGCCACCGCCAGCAGCAATGCTCCAGCGCAGCAGCCACGATCGAGCCCGAGAAATCTCCATGGCTCCCGTGAGCTGTTCATGATGACCCTCCATGGCAAAAGCCAGTGCCACCAAGCCGGCAAAGGCCAGCGCAAAAGCCAGCACCGAAGCTTGCAAGGCATTCATGCTCCCACCTCCATCTTGCCTGCAGGAACACGCCGCGCTGCATCGGCGCCGCGGCGCCTCAGATAAGCCCAGGCCCGGGCGGCAAGCAATCCCAGCGCCACGGCACACAACCCCACACCCGCACTCTCCCAGTCGCAGCGAGCAATCTGGGCCGGCAGGCTGTCCCCTAGCGTGATCCAGTTCAGCAGCGGCAGCAGCAGCAGCAGCAGACACAACAGCGCCAGCAGGCCTAGTTGCTCCTGCCATGCCACGGCGGGCGCACGCACCAGGGCATGCAGCAGCGCCAGACTCCAAAGCCCGAAAAACACCGCCAGCTCCCAACCCGCTCCATGGGACAGCCCGACGGGAACCAGGCGGTTGGCCCACAGATGGCCGATGCAGCCCAGACTCAGACCTGCGATGGCCTCAACATTGAGTCCTTCGACGAGCCGGTACACGCGCGCCGTGACGCTGCCGAACTCGCCAGCCTGCCGACCCAGATGCTTGCTGCGACACTTGACCATGAACAGGATGGCCCTTGTTGCCATCATGGCGCTGCCGACCAGCCCGCATAGGAAATACAGCCATTTGAGCGGCTGCCCTCCGAACCATCAACGCCAGACACTGCCTGAAAGCCTGGGCCATGTAATGCGTGACGTTGGTCAGCGATACGCCCAGCTGCGAGGCGATATCGTCGTACTTCATGTCCTCCAGCTGCGAAAGCAGAAAAGTGCGCCGTACCAGCGGCGGCAAAGCATCAATCAGATAAGCATGCGGCGACTTTATGCGCGGCGGCTCACGCACGCCCAGGATACGGACAAAAGTGTCTTGCGTCAGATCTGCTGCGTCAAAGGCATTGCCGACCTTTCGGCGCAACCAGCCCTGCAACCAACCGTGATGACCTGTGTAAAGCGCTGCGACTTCACGATGGGAGGCTGTTGCGACAACGGGCATGGTGCAATGGGAATAGATCTCAAACAGACCTCAAGCGATATCAATTCTCATTTCCGTTTTCCTCAATGCCTTCACTATTTCCGCATATGCTTCAGAGCCATCTTCTGCCGGAACGCATCGCCTTGTGCCCGCGACGAGCACGGAGAAAGCGATCGGCCCTGCACAATCACGCACCAGGAATACATCGGCGTCTGGAACCCCACTTCTGGCCATTCGCGCAGGCGGCGCCCCTCTCGGGCGAATGCTCGCAGCCACCTCCCGACACCTGTTGGATGATTGCAAGACTATTGCGCTGTTGAGCTCTGCGATGCTTTACTCGGCAGGTGGTTGATGCAAATGTCCGGAACCGAGCCGTTTCCGACCCAGGTTGGTATTCAAGGACCTCAAGAATCAAGATGACAAGCTTTCGCTCTCACAAGCTTTTGCATCGCATCGTGCTCGGCAACCTGCTGGTAGCGGCCTTGCTGTGCTTTGCCACGTGGCTTGGCGTGCATGCCAATCACCGCGCGGACATGGACCTGGGAGTAGCCGTCTCCAGGCATCAAGCGCGCAGCCTGAGCTTGGAGCTGGCTGCAGAGGTGCGACTGGTGGACAACGCTCTGTCATCGATTGCCAGTCGTTACCGCGCGCGCAGCCTTGACGGACTTGCCGCCGCCAACTTTGCCTTGTACGAAATGCTTCAGGAACAGCGTGCCCTGATTCCTTTTGTCACCGCCCTGCGCATCACAGACAGTGCTGGCGAGGTACTCATCACTCCCAGCGAAATTGATGTGCCGTTTTCAGTGGCGGAACGCGCCTATTTCGCTCAGGCCCGTGCAACGGACCGAATGGTGGTGTCCGAGCCTCTGATCAGCCACTCCTTCGGAAAATGGTCTATCGTGCTGGCAAGGCGTCTTCAGGCCGAGGGCGGCCAGTTCCAGGGCATCGTCTATGCCATTGTCGCGGCCGAACATTTTCACCAGCTATTCCAGCGCCAGTCGTTCGGCACCAGCAGCGCCATGGCATTGCGCACCGATCAGGCACTGCTGGTAGCGCGCTATCCGGCTGCAAGCCAGGATGCCGACGCGGGTATCGGCAAGGCCGCTGTCTCGTCCGAATATCACCAGGCCATCAGCCGCAACAACGAGGAAGGCTGGTACATCACACCGACCCTGATCGATGGCGTGGAGCGCATCACGGCCTACCATCGGCTGCCCGGATATCCTCTGACGGTGTTTACCGGGCTGGGTACGGAAGCCTATATGGCCATGTGGCGCGCCTCCGCCTGGCGTGCATGGGGTCTCGCCGGCTTGTGCATTGCCCTGATTGCTTTGGGTTCGGTAGCCCTGTACCGGCTGCAGCAGCGTGAACGCCGCATCCGCAAAGAGCAGGAGCTGGTCATCAACAATGACCTGATCGGCATGGCTCGCCTGCGCGAGCGCAAGATCGTCTGGACCAACCCCGCCATGCGCCGTCTGCTCAAGCAGCCAGCAGCTGCACTGCAGGGCGCATCCACGCGCATGCTTTACCCGGACGAAGCCTCCTACAGGCGTATCGGCGAAAAAGCCTATGGCTCTTTGCTGGCTCGGGGCAAATTTCACGCTCAGTTCCAGGTGCAGAATGCCGAGGGCAAGCTTTTGTGGGTGGATGCATCCGGCACACTGCTGAATGCCGAAGAGTCGCTGTGGATTCTGGTGGACATCGACGCCCTCAAACGAGGCGAACAAGCCGCCAATCACCTTGCCAACCACGACGCTCTGACGGGTCTGGCGAACCGCCGAGCACTTGAGGAAACGCTGAACCAGGAGCTGGCAGACGGCCAGATGCTTGCCGTGTGCTTCATGGACCTGGATGGTTTCAAACAGGTCAACGATACCCAGGGTCACGACGCAGGCGATGAGGTTTTACGTGTGGTAGCTGCCCGACTGACGGCCCAGGCCCGTGCCGGCGACTGCGTTGCCCGCCTGGGCGGCGATGAGTTCGTGGTGCTGCTATCGGGCTTGCACACTCCCGGTGAGGCCATGTCTGTCATGAAGCGCTGCATGGAAGCCGTGCGCCAGCCCATTGCACTGAATGGTGGAGCGATGGTGCAAGTCGGCAGCAGCATCGGTATCTCCATCAGCACCGCAGATAGTTCCTCGGCCAACCTGATGCAAAGTGCGGACGAGGCCATGTACTCGGCCAAACATGCAGGCAAGGGACGCATTGTTCAGCATTCGGACCTCTCGCAAGACTCCGAGGCTTGAGGCCGCCCCCTGCGACCAGCTGTATCTGCATATGTCCAGAGCCTAGGATCGACAACGCCTTCAGGACCAAAGCAGGGTATTTTGGAGACTCGCGGCCTGGCCGCAGTCAGCCAAGCCCAAGGGCCAGCCACCTGCTTCCGGCCAAAGGCAAGCTGCCAGGGCTTTTGCGGGCCCGCCTGTCTCATATTTCATCTGGCCAACCGCAGCCAGCCCTCTCTCTTGCCTATTCCTGTGCTCTTGGCGGCAGCCCTGCCGCCTTGCGAATGGGCTCCAGCAAACCGCTGAGTCCGTTGTGGTCAAGCTCCTGCATCAAGGCCAGCAACTGACCGATCTCGCCTTTGGGAAAGCCCTCGCGGGCAAACCAGTTGAGGTAGTTGCCGGGCAGATCGGCAATCAAACGGCCCTTGTACTTGCCATAAGGCATAGGCACGCGCACCAGGCGCTCCAGCATTTCGGGATTCATGGCAGTCAATCGGGATCAGATTTTGTATAAAAAACGACGCTCTTATAACCAAATAAGAAAAATGTCCTGCAGACGTCGGTACACGGCACTAGACTATGCACCTTAGTTCGCTGCGGTCCAGATGAGGCCCGGAATTTATTGCAACTTGCTGAAGAAGGTCAGAACCAATGTTGAAGAAAGCTCTCTCTGCTATCGCTATTGCCACTCTGGCGCTGTCGGCCCAGGCTGCTGACGTGCTCAAGGTGGGCGCCACGGCCGTTCCTCACGCCGAAATCCTCAATCACATCAAGCCCGCACTGAAGGCTCAAGGCATCGATCTGGAAATCAAGGAGTTCAGCGACTACGTGCAGCCCAATGCTGCCGTGGAAGACAAGCAGCTGGATGCCAACTTCTTCCAGCACCAGCCCTATCTGGACAGCTACAACAAGGACCGCAAGACCTCGCTGGTGGCCGTACCCAACGGCAAGGTTCATGTGGAGCCCTTCGGTGCCTACTCCAGCAAGATCAAGAACATCAAGGATCTGAAGAATGGCGCTACCGTGGCCATTCCCAACGACCCCTCCAACGGCGGCCGTGCACTGATTCTGCTGGCCAAGCATGGTCTGATCGAGCTCAAGGATCCCAAGAGCCTGACCCCCACTGCTCTGGACGTCGTCAAGAACCCCAAGAAGCTGAAGTTCAAGGAACTGGAAGCGCCTTTGCTGCCCCGCGCCCTGGCTGATGTCGACCTGGCCCTGATCAACACCAACTACGCAATCGAAGCCAAGCTCAACCCCACCAAGGATGCGCTGTTCATCGAAGGTGCCGATTCGCCCTACACCAATATCGTGGTGGCCCGCAAGGATCGCGCCAACGGCGCCGACATTGCCAAGCTGATGAGCGCTCTGCACTCTGCAGACACCAAGAAGTTTATTCAGGAAAAGTACAAGGGCGCCGTGGTTCCTGCGTTCTGATTCGCAAAGGCCTTAGAAACGTTGGCGCTCCCCTACTCGACAGGGGAGACTGTCGCGTTGCGAAGGGTACGGGTACAGGCTCCCGCTGTGGCCCCGGGGCCGGACAGAACCGGCCGCCGACCACACTTGACGACCTGACCCAGCAAAAAGCGCTGCTTCTGCAGCGCTTTTTTCTTTTGATTTGATAGCTTATAGCGCTTTACAGGCAAGGGCTTCAGGCAACTTCCAATTGAGATTTCTCAATGCGAGGGTGCAGGCACCGAGTGCCGCAAAACCGGTGTCTCGCCATCGCCGTTGACGCTTTCCAGATGCACGCCAAATCCCCAAAGGCGAGCCACATGCTTGAGCACCTCCTGTGCATCTTCTGCCAGTGGCCTGCCCTGGTACTGGGTATGCCGCAGAGTAAGACTGCGGTCGCCGCGCAGATTCACGCTCCAGGCCTGAATATTGGGTTCGCGCGTCCCCAGGTCGTATTGCTGAGACAGCAACTGGCGCAGCGTGCGGTAGCCATCTTCGTCGTGGATGGCACTGACCAGAACATCACGTTCGTCAGGGTCATCGTGCAGAGAGAACAAACGCATGTCGCGTATCAGGTGCGGGCTCAGAAACTGGCCGACAAAGCTCTCGTCCTTGTAGTTGCGCATGGCGTGGTGCAGCGCCGGCAGCCAGGGTGTGCCGGCCATGTCGGGAAACCAGCGGCGATCTTCCTCGGTCGGCTTTTCGCAGATCCGCCGAATATCACGGTACATGGCAAAGCCCAGCGCATAAGGATTGATGCCGCTGAAGGCCCGGTGGCCAGCCGGCGGCTGGTAGATCACATTGGTATGCGATGACAGCCACTCCAGCATCACGCCATCGGTCAGCCAGCCCTCGTCATACAGAGTGTTGAGCAATGTGTAATGCCAGAAGGTGGCCCAGCCCTCGTTCATCACCTGAGTCTGGCGCTGCGGATAGAAATACTGGGCGATCTTGCGCACGATGCGCACGATCTCTCGTTGCCAGGGTTCGAGCAAGGGAGCGTTCTTCTCGATGAAATAGAGGATGTTCTCTTCGGGCTCTCGGGGAAAGCGCTCGCTGCCTTGCGTCGTGCTGTCCTTGTCCTTGTCCCTTCGGGCTGGAAGCGTGCGCCACAGCACATTGACCTGTTGCTGCACATAGGCTTCACGCGCCTCTCTCTCGGCGCGCTCGCGCGACAGGCTTTTATGCGAGGGACGGCAATAGCGATCCACACCAAAGTTCGACAACGCATGGCAGGAATCCAGCAACTGCTCCACGGTGTCGAAGCCATAGCGTTCCTCGCATTGCGCCACATAGTCGCGCGCATAGACGAGATAGTCGATGATGCTGCCCGCGTCGGACCACATGCGAAACAGATAATTGTTCTTGAAAAAGCTGTTGTGCCCATAGGCCGCATGCGCAATCACCAGGGCCTGCATGGCCGTGCTGTTCTCCTCCATCAGATAGCTGATGCAAGGGTTGGCATTGATGACGATCTCATAGGCCAGTCCCATATGACCTCGTCGGTAGCGGCGCTCCGTGGCCAGAAACTCCTTGCCATAGCTCCAGTGCCGGTAATTGACCGGCATGCCCACGCTGGAATAGGCATCCATCATCTGCTCGGCCGTGATGATCTCCAACTGATTCGGATAGGTATCCAGACCGTAGCGCTCAGCCGTGGCCGCAATCGCCGCGTGATACTGTTCGATCAGCTCGAAAGTCCAGTCGCTGGGGTCGGGCAAGGGAGACGCCGGTCGCAGGGACGCCATCAAAGGCGCCTGCGGCACATCGCGAAAGCGCGGCTCCCCCTGGGCATGCGAATTTCCGGCCTTTCTGCTGGCGCTGAGATCCAGCACGGGATAGAGATTGAGGTTCATATCGATACCCCATCCTTCTTGAAGAGATCGCGGAACACCGGGTAGATCTCGTTGGCTGCCGATACCTTGCGCATGGCGAAATGGGGGAACAGCGGCAGCAGGCGGCTGTACTCTTCCCAGAGACTCTGCTCCTCGAGCACCACTTGCAGGTAAGCGTAGTAGCGCACCAGCGGCAATATTCTTTCGGCCAGAAGGCTGTGGCATTTGCCGCCGTCGTCGCTGAAGTTGTCGCCATCGCTGGCCTGGGCGACATAGATATTCCAGTCGTTGACCGGGTAGCGGGCCCTGATGATCTGTTCGAGCAGGACCAGCGCGCTGCTGACTACCGTGCCGCCGCTTTCCGTGGAGTGAAAGAACTCGTCTTCGCTGACTTCTGCGGCCTGGGTGTGGTGGCGGATGAAAACAATCTCGATCTTGTCGTAATGCCTTGTGAGAAACAGATACAGCAGGATGAAAAAGCGCTTGGCCAGCTCCTTTCGCTCCTGATCCATGGAGCCGGACACGTCCATCACGCAGAACATCACGGCCTGGCTGCTGGGAACGGGCACCTTGCTGCGATTGCGAAAGCGCAGATCCAGTTGCTCCAGGAAAGGCACTGCGCCGATACGCTCACGCAAGGTATCGATACGGCGTTGCAACTCGGCTACTGACTCACTGGTGCCGTCGTCCTGCGCCAGCAGAGCTTCAAGCTGTTCTTCCAGTACCTTGAGCTCACGGTGTGAAGCTTTGGTCAGCGCAATGCGCCGCCCCAGGGCGCCGCGCATGGTGCGCACCAGCGCCAGATTGCTGGGCGTGCCGTCATGGCTGTAGCCGGCGCGCCTTGTCTTGTATTGCAAGGTGTTGCCGATGTGGTTGCGCAGCAGGCGCGGCAGCGCCAGATCTTCAAAGAAAAGCTCCATGAACTCTTCCTTGGTCAAGGTGAAAGTGAAGTCATCCTGCCCCTCACCGCTATCGCTGGCCTGCGACCCCGAACCGCCGCCCCCACCAGGCGGGCGGGCAATGCGATCACCGCGCACATGCTCGCGATTGCCGGGCAGCACCATATCGCGGATACCACCCTGACCATGCCTGAAGACCGGCTCCTGAATGTCTTTTTTCGGAATGGTGATGCTTTCCGCCTGATCGATATGGCGGATGTCGCGCGCAGACACGGCTTTGCGCACCGCCTCCGCGATCTGCTCTTTGAAACGCCGCACAAACCGCTCGCGGTTACCCACTGATTTATTCTTGCCTGCGAGCCTGCGGTCGATGATATGCAGTGCCATCTGTGCTCCCATCTCCAGGGGCTGTTCTCAACTCAACCGTCCTGTCGGTGGCCGCGCCGGGCCACCGACACCGCTGTCAGCTGCTCTTGCGCACGCGCAGATACCACTCGCAAAGCAGACGCACTTGCTTGGGCGTATAGCCCTTGGCTTCCATGCGAGTGACGAAGTCCTCATGCTTGCGCGCATCTTCGGCACTGGCCTTTGCGTTGAAGCTGATGACCGGCAACAACTCCTCGGTGTTGGAGAACATCTTCTTCTCGATCACCACGCGCAGCTTCTCGTAACTGGTCCAGCTGGGGTTCTTGCCCTGGTTGTTGGCCCTGGCCCGCAGCACGAAGTTGACGATCTCGTTGCGAAAGTCCTTGGGGTTCGCAATGCCGGCCGGCTTTTCCACCTTCTCCAGCTCGGCATTGAGCGCATTGCGATCAAACACCTCGCCGGTATCGGTGTCGCGGTATTCGCTGTCCTGAATCCAGTAATCGGCGTAGGTGACGTAGCGGTCAAAGATATTCTGACCGTACTCGCTATAGCTCTCCAGATAGGCAGTCTGGATTTCCTTGCCGATGAACTCGGCATAGCGCTGGGACAGATATTCCTTGATGAAACCTATGTACTTGGTCTCCAGTTCAGCCGGAAATTGCTCACGCTCAATCTGCCGCTCCAGCACATACATCAGGTGCACGGGGTTGGCCGCCACTTCGGTGCTGTCGTAATTGAAGACCTTGGCCAGTATCTTGAAGGCAAAGCGGGTGGAGATGCCTTCCATGCCCTCGTCCACGCCCGCGTAGTCACGGTATTCCTGATAGCTCTTGGCGCGCGGATCAGTGTCCTTGAGACTTTCGCCATCATAGACCTGCATCTTGCTGAAGATGCTGGAGTTCTCTGGCTCCTTGAGGCGCGTGAGCACGGAGAACTGCGCCATCATCTTGAGCGTGCCAGGCGCGCAGATGGCGTTGGCCAGCGAAGACTCCCGGATCAGCTTCTCGTAGATGCGGACCTCCTCGCTCACGCGCAGGCAGTAAGGCACCTTGACAATGTAGATACGATCGAGAAACGCCTCGTTGTTGCGGTTGTTGCGAAACGCCTTCCATTCGCTTTCATTGCTGTGCGCCAGCACCACGCCGTCAAACGGAATCGCGCCAAAGCCTTCCGTGCCCTTGTAATTGCCTTCCTGCGTGGCCGTCAGCAAGGGGTGCAGCACCTTGATCGGAGCCTTGAACATTTCCACGAACTCCAGCAGACCCTGATTGGCCAGGCACAGGCCGCCGGAGTAGCTGTAGGCGTCGGTGTCGTCTTGCGAAAAGTTTTCCAGCTTGCGGATGTCCACCTTGCCCACCAGGCTGGAAATATCCTGGTTGTTCTCATCGCCGGGCTCGGTCTTGGCAATGCCTATCTGCTTGAGAATGCTGGGGTAGCGTTTGACCACTCGGAACTGGCGAATGTCTCCGCCGAACTCCTCCAGCCGCTTCACGGCCCAGGGCGAGAGCACATGCTGCAGACTGCGACGCGGAATGCCGAACTCATCTTCCAGCACCGGACCGTCTTCCACGGGGTCGAACAAACCCAGCGGCGACTCGTTCACAGGCGATCCCTTGAGCGCGTAGAACGGTGCCTTTTGCATCAGGTATTTGAGACGCTCTGCAATCGAGCTCTTACCGCCGCCCACCGGTCCCAGCAGATAGAGAATCTGTTTGCGTTCCTCCAGACCCTGGGCCGCATGACGAAAGAAGCTCACCACCTGCTCGATGGCATCTTCCATGCCGTAGAACTCAGAGAATGCGGGATAGCGACGAATGACCTTGTTGGCAAACAGACGCGACAGCACGGGATCGTTGCGGGTATCCACCATTTCGGGTTCGCCGATGACGGACAGCATGCGCTGTGAGGCTCCGGCGTAGGCCATGGGATCACGCTGGCAAAGGCTAAGGTACTCGTCCAGCGACATTTCTTCTTCACGCAGGCGAACGTAGCGTGCTGCGGAATTGCTGATGACATCCATATGACCTCCCGTGGCGGCACCAGGGCTCGAATCAGTGCCGCAAAGTTGCAAGGCATTCGTTACCGTGTGCGTCCGTTGTAGCACCTCGCTCCTAATTTGAATAGACCGAGATTCCTACAAATACGCAGTAGCCACGACAGCCAAAACCGCAAACCGGATAGCGCAAAAATCGGTCAAAAAATATGACTCGAAATGAGCATAGAAGCCTGTCCTCATGGAAGCAATAAAGCCCCCTATCTATCTGCCATCATTCAAGATTTCGACGACTCGAAAAACTGATCGGAACATCGCTTTACAGGCAATCTGGGTGGCAACAAAAAACGCTGCACAAGCAGCGTTTCGAACTATTGCAGCTACAGAAAACAGAGCTTGCTGCTTAAATTCCAAGGGTTATTCACTAGAAATATTTCGGCAAAGCATTGATGAGCAAGCGCTAGCAGCATCTCTTTTCATAGCATGGGTATTCATCCGGAAGTGGCTGCCGAAGCATCCACCACGGGCGATTTGGTACCTGCGCGCGTCACGGCGCTGCCCATGGCCGCAGCCATGATGCAGGCAATGGCGGTCCACTGCGTGGCCGTCAGGTTCTCGCTGAGCAGCAGCATGCCCATCAGTGCTGCAATGGCCGGCTCGGTCGCCAGCGCGATGCCGAAGGTGGCAGGCGGCAGACGGCGCAGAGCCAGCATTTCCAGTGAGTAAGGCAAGGCACTGGAGATGGCCGCCACCATCAGCCCGAACAGCAGAATCGACGGCGTCAGCAACTTGACTCCAGCCTCTGCCACACCAAACGGCACCACCACCAACGCCGCGCACAGCAAGCCCAGGGAGACGGCCTGGCCGCTGGGGATATGGCCCAGCCTGCGCCCCAGCACGATGTAGGAGGCCCAGCAGATGGCGGCTCCGAGTGCGCAGGCAATACCCACCGGGGACAGGTGGAGGCCCGAAGCACTGCCACCCAGAGGAAGAATCAAGGCCAGGCCGACAACCGCCAGCGCCAGCCAGATGAAGTCCAGCGCGCGGCGTGAGTAGTAGATGGCCACGGCCAGCGGTCCTGAAAACTCGATGGCCACGGCCAGGCCAAACGGAATATCGCGCAGCGCCATGTAGAACATCAGATTCATGCCGCCCAGTGCCATGCCGAAAACCAGCAGAGCCAGTACCTGCTGACGGTTGAGCGACCAGCGCCAGGGCCGCCAGACGCACACCAGAATCAACGCGGCAAAACCCACTCGCAGTGCCGATGTACCCTGGGCACCAATCAAGGGAAACAGCTGCTTGGCCAGCGAAGTCCCCAACCCGAGTGCAGTGACCGAGCCCAATACGGCCAACACGGGCCACCAATGATTCCAGCTGTTTTTTGACATAGGTGGGTACGATATTGCATGTCACCCGCGAAATTTGCTCGTTTTCAGCCCTGAATCTGCAAGTTTCGCTCTCAACCCATCCAACACCATGCCTGCTGCCGACCTGGACTCCTTTGACCACGCGATTCTTGCCCTGCTCCAGCGTGACAACCTCATGCCGCAGCGTCTGATTGCTGAGCACATCAACCTCTCGGCCCCAGCCGTGCAGCGGCGCATCAAACGATTGCAGGAAACCGGGGTGATTGCCGCCAATGTGGCCGTGCTGGAGCCCGTCAAGGTGGGCCGCACGCTGACTGCGGTCATCACCGTGCAGTTGGTCAATGACAGGCCGGATCTGTCGCGCGGCTTCAGGGCGCGTATCGCCGACGAAGCGGCTGTGCAGCAGTGCTTCTATGTGACGGGCGAAACCGACTACATCCTGGTCGTCACGGCAACCGACATGGATGATTACCAGGCCATCTGCAAACGCCTGTTCGAAGGGGACGAGAACATTCGCCGCTACAGCACCTCGATCGCGCTGGAGCGCATCAAGACAGGTCTGCAGCTGCCGCTGTCTGCGCCGTAAGGCGGTTCCGCCGTGCGACCGCCCGGCCGGAGTTGATGCAGGACGAGGTCTGCCATCTGCCATGGAGATTGGCACTGGCGCCACCGGAAACAAAATGCAACAATTGCGTCATAAACCGGCTCAGATTCCGCACACAAACAAGAGTCCACTCTTGAGGAGACACGATGAACGCTTCTTCCGCCACCTCGCCCGATATGGCCACGCTGGTTGCCGATCGCACTCTGGACAAATATGCCAAGGACTACTTCCCCCGGCGCGAGCAAGTGACGATTGCCTTTCGTGGCGACATTGCCGAGAGGCACAACTACGACAAAATCCGCCCGCTCTCCGAAGCCCAGCGCCATGGCAGGCATATTGTGGTGATCGAGGGCCAGAGCCAGAAGACCGGAGCCACAGGCCACTACCGCATTGAATGCAATAGCTGGAACCTCATCGAAGCCGTGGGTCTGTGGGAACAAGCCGCAGAGGCTTGAAACCCGATGTGGGGGTGTGAAAGAGCCTGCAATGAATGGCGCTGGCGCACCTTGAGACTCAAATCTCCATTCCCAAAGCGCTGTTCGCCACCCACCAGGCCAGACACAGCATCATCACACCGGTGATGCCATCCATGACGCGCCATGCACCTGGGTTGGCAAACAAGTGCTTGAGACGGCGCCCCGCCATCGCCAGCAGCACAAACCAGAGGCAGCTGGCCGAGGCCGCACCCATCACGTAGGACCAGCGGCCCGCACCCTCCTGCTGGGCGCCAATCGAGCCCATCAGCAAGACCGTATCCAGGTACACATGAGGATTGAGCAAAGTGATGGCTGCCAGCGCAGCCAGCACGCTCATCATTCCGCGTGGTGCAGCCCTGCGCTCGCCGGCCTCCATGGCGGCATCCGGGGCCAGCCACATGCGCCGCAAGGCGAAAAGGCCATAGGCCAGCAAGAATGCGGCTCCGCCCAGCGTCAGATACTGGGCCAATGCCGGATAGCTGGCCAGCATCTGCGCCATGCCGGCCACCCCCAGTGCAACCAGCAGCCCGTCGCTGAGCACACACAGAGCCACGCAGGCCTTCACATGTTCGCCATGCACTGCCTGACGCAGCACATACAGGTTCTGGGCTCCTATGGAAACAATGAGCGAAGCGCACACCGTAAAGCCTGCAATCCAGGCGGAATAAAAATTAGTTGTCATGTCCATGAGCCGCTGACTCCTCCAAACCGGCCCGGATTCTTGCTCTGCGAAGCAATTAAGTAAAATTACATTTACTCAATTCAATGAAGAATTTCTAATGTTGGACTACGCGGGACTGGAAGCGCTTGCCGCCGTATTGCGCGAGGGAAGCTTCGAGCGTGCGGCGCGCAAGCTGCATGTAACCCCCTCCGCCATCTCCCAGCGCATCAAGCTGCTCGAGGAACGCGTGGGACAGGTGCTGGTGCTGCGCGGCACGCCTTGCACCGGCACGGAGGCCGGCCGACGCCTGTGCCTGCATGTGGAGCAGGTGGCGCTGCTGGAAAACGATTTGCGCCGCAAGAACCCCGAGCTGGTCCCCGAAGGACAGACCGCCTTGCCCACGCTGAAGCTGGCTGTCAATGCAGACTCCCTGTCGACCTGGTTCATGGATGCCATGGCGGCCTTCACGCAGGATGGCAACGAGCTGCTGGACATCAGCATTGACGACCAGGACCACACGGCCAAACGCATCAAGGAAGGCGAAGTCATGGCCGCCGTCACGGCCACGGGCTCTGCGATTGCTGGCTGCAACACCTGGCCCCTGGGCCGCATGCGCTATATCGCCGTGGCCAGCCCGGAGTTTGTGCAGCGCCACCTGGCCCAGGCCGAATCAGACCGGGAACTGGCCCAGATGCTGGCCAAGGCGCCAATGATGTACTACGGCCGCAAGGACAGCCTGCAGGACCAATGGCTGCACGGCCTGGGGCTGGACGGACGGCGCAACAACGCGCGTCACTTTCTGCCCTCCAACCAGGGCTACACCCGTGCCGTGGAACTGGGCATGGGCTGGGGCATGCACCCGGCACAGCTGATCACCCCGCAGCTGGCCAGTGGCGATTTGATGGAACTGCTCCCTGGCAGAGATCTCCACATCCCTATGTACTGGGCCCATACCCGCAATGCCCAGGCCAGCCTGCAACGCCTGACCGACTGCATCATCCATGCCGCAGCTGCCTGGCTGGAGCCCATGAAGGACTAGCTCAGTCTGCTGAAGACTTTTTCAGGCCGTAATAGAACACCCAGGCAGCCGCCAGGTAGAGAAAGGGATAAAGCGCCAGATAAGGGGCCAGATGCAGATAGGCCGACCATCGGTCGGCCGCGAAAAAGCTTGCATACACCAAGACCGCAAGCAATGCCCCGCTACCTGCCAGCAGGCCGGCATAGGCCAGCAAGGTGGCCAGACGCAAGAGCAGTCTGCCGCGCTCGACCAGCAGCAACCGGCCCGAACGCAGCTGCACGGGAATCTGATAGAGGCGAGCAAGTGCCATCAGGAAGACGATGGGCACCAGGATCAGAGGCAGGAAAAACATGTCTCGCAGCGCAATCAGGGGCGATGCTCGGACTCCACATGGCGCACGGCCGCCCTGGCCTGGGTGAGCATATGAAAGTCCAGAATGCGTGTCGCCATGATGGTCTCCCAGAGGAAGCAGCATAGAGCCAGCACAAAGGCCAGCACCCCCAGCAGAAAGCTGAAAACGGCATAGCCGTGGCCGCTGACGCCGTAGGCCTGGCCCACGAACAGCAGCACAATGGTCAGCCCTATGCACATGCCGCACAGCGTCAGCAGCGCGATGGATACGTTGGCCAGTCGCCCGCGCTCGCGCAGAAAATGCAGTTCCTTGAGATGGCGGGCGATCAGATCGTGATCGTCCAGGGTGCGCAGGCTTTCCTCCAGCTTGCGGGCGCGGTCAATGATGCGGGCCAGCCGCCCCGCTACGGAGCCAATCATGCCGGCCACGGCAGTCAGAAAAAAAACCGGCGCAACAGCGAGCTGAATGCTGTGGGTGACGGTCTGTGCGTCGATGGACCAGATGCTCATGGTGTCCTCAAAATCAGGGGCTGTCTCAGCCTCTATTTTTATGCACAAATATCAGCTCAGTTTTGACTGAATTCACTCAAAAAACCGCCATGGCTGTTTTTCTACTGCGCCAGATGTTTGACGGCAATTGGCATGCCTGCCGCAATGCCAATGCTGGCCCTGTGTCCTTCCTTGTCTCCATGGATCCCGCCTCGTAGTCACTGCCGATGGCTGCTGCTATATAATTTTTAGCGAACGATCTTTCAGACTGCGGTCTGCCAAGCTTGTTCAACGTAGCAGGTGCCCGATGTTTCATCGGGTTAAACGGGAACAAGGTTCAAAGCCTTGGCTGCCCCCGCAACGGTAAGCAGATCAATCCACTTCACGGCTTTTGCACCAGCAAGAACCAGTCACTGGCGTTCTACGTGGCCTCTTCAAGAGGTGCGCGGCAGCGCTGGGAAGACGAAGTGGCATGCCTCGCGCAATCTGCCAGCCCGGATACCGGCCTGTTAAGCGCTGACCGTCCGGGTGCAACTCCGGCAGTCGGCATTTGCAACGACCGTCTGCGGGGAGCAGCGTGACGGCAGCTGATCGGCGACAGGCGCGCACACCCAGGCGCACTCCGGACGCCGGCCATGGTCTCGTCACATGCATGCAGGCTGGTCAGTTCTCGCTGACGACATGAAATCTTTCGCCCTGCCTGCTGCCCTGATCGGCCTGGCACCTGCCTTGACCTTGGCCGCAGAGCCTTCGGCCAACAGCTCAAGTCCCTCCACTTTCTCCTCCGCAGCGCAACTGCCTACCGTACAGGTCACGGACAACGCCCCTGGCGGACTGGGTCTGTCGCAGCCAACAACATCGGGCAGCCGGACCGGCATCGCCACCCGTGACCTGCCCGCCAGCCTCGACTATGTGGACGAGCAGACCTGGCAGGAGCGCGGTGATAGCCGCATGGCCGACATCATCGGCCGCACCGTGGGCATGACGCCACTGTCTGCCACCAGCTACAGCAGCCTGTCCTTCAGCACGCGCGGCTTCACCGGCACCAACTCGGTGGGCATCGCCGAAGACGGCGTGCGCCTGAGCGTGGCCTCGTCGACCACGCCCTACCCTGCCAACAGCTGGGGCTATGAGCGCGTGGAAGTGCTGCGCGGCCCTGCCTCCATCGTCTATGGCACGGGTACCGTGGGCGCCACGGCCAATGTGGTGCGCAAGCAGCCCAGCAAGGAGACGGTGCGCGAAGTACTGGTCGGGGCCGGCTCGCACGGTACGGCCAAGCTCGGTCTGGGCATGGGCGGCGCGCTGAGCGACACGCTGAGCTACCGCCTGGATGCCTATGGCCACCACACCAATGGCGAGCACGACATGAGCCGCGCCAGCGGCGGCAAGCTGATGAGCACGCTGCGCTGGCAGCCCACGGCGGCCCTGCGCATGGAACTGCTGGCCGATGTCAGCGACGAAAAACCTGCACGCTATTTCGGCACGCCCACCGTGAACGGTGCCATCGTGCCCGAGCTGCTGGGACGCAACTTCAACACCGCTGACAGCGATATCCGCATCAAGGACAAGCGCGTGCGCGCCCGTGCCCAGTACCAGGTCAACGACTGGCTGAGCGTGAGCAACGAGCTCTACCATTTCAAGGCCGACCGCTACTGGCGCAACATCGAAGCCTATAGCTACAACCCCAGCAAGCAGCAAGTGACGCTGGGTGACTATCTGGAGCTGGCCCACGATCTGGCCCAGACCGGCAATCGGCTGGAAACTACCATCCAGGCCGGTGCACACAAAGTAGTAGCGGGCTGGGAGGTAAGCCGCGCCCGGTTCAACTTTGCACGCAACGACTATGCGGGCAGCGCGACCATCGGCGTGAACGAGCCCTCGCTGGGCTACTGGCCCAATACTTCGCCCATGCTGCCAAGTTATCGCACTCAGGCCACCACGCATGACTTCTATGCCGAGGATGCCTGGACGCTGACCGACAAATGGCTGCTGCTGGCCGGCATACGCCGCGCCCTCACGGACTTTGAGCGCAATGATCTGGTGGGCAGCGGCTCCTTCGACAAACGTCTGACCGGCACGGCCTGGCGCCTGGGCCTGACGCACAAGCTCAGTGCCCAGACCAGCCTCTACGGCCAGCTATCCCAAGGCCATGACCCAGTCACCAATGTGCTGACCCTGAACCTGGGCAACAGCCCCTTCAAGCTGACCACGGCACGCCAGATCGAGCTGGGCCTGAAGCAGCAGTTCGCCCAGGGCCAGGGCGAATGGACGGCCGCCGCCTATCGCATCGAGAAGAAAGACATCATCACGCGCGAACCGAACAACGCTTTGCTGTCCGTGCAAGGCGGCAAGCAAAGCTCGCAGGGGCTGGAGCTGAGCGCGGTGATGCGCCTGTCGCCCAACTGGCGCCTTGAGGGTAATTACGCCTTTGTCGACGCCAAGTATGACCAACTGATCGAAGCTGGTGGCGCCGACCGCTCCGGCAAGCGTCCCACCAATGTGGCGCGCAACACCGCCAATCTGTGGGCCCACTACACCACCCACAGCACCCTGGGCCGCTGGCAGGCATCGCTGGGCGCACGTGCAGTGGGCAGCCGCTTTGCGGACAACGCCAACACCGCGCGCAGCGGCGGCTACACCGTCTGGGATGCAGCACTGAGCTGGCGTCCCCAGCCGCACAGCACCTATCGCCTGACGCTGCGCAACCTGACGGACAAGCTCTACACCTACTCGGCCGTCTCCAGCGCCAGGGCGTCACAGGCTTACCCGGGTGAGGGGCGGCGCGTCGATCTCACGGCCGAGTTCACGTTCTAAGTGCCATGCATCGCTTTTATAACAGTAGCTGCCTGCGCTTGTATTTTCTTGAGTTCAGACACTTTTAGCCATGAAGTCCTTTAAATACATGCGCCAGAAGCTCCTGTTACTGAAGCAACCGCTATGGTTTGTTGCGGTGCTGGCTTCGGCAGCAGCGCTCAGCGCCTGCGGCGAAAGCCATCAGGCCGGCAGCATCCCGCAGGCCTCACCCAGCAAACCGGCAAAAACAGCGCTCACCATCGATGTCTGCACCCAGCCCGTGGTCTATGACAAAGTTCCGCAGCGTGCCGTGGTGCACGGCATCAATCTGCTGGAGATGTTTCTTGCCCTGGGCCTGCAGGACAGGCTGGTGGGCTATGGCGGTCTGCGCGACATCAGCCGCCTGCCCACCGCCATGCAGCCGCTGCTGGCCGGCGTGCCCGATCTGTCCAGCCAGGGCATGAACCTGGAAACCTTGCTCAACGCCCAGCCGGACTTTGTCTTCAGCGGCTGGTCCTATGGCTTCAGACCCGGCCAGATCACTCCTGCCAGCCTCAAGGAGCTGGGCATCGCCAGCTATGTGCTCAGCGAATCCTGCATACGGCAGGTGGCTCGCGAACGCGTTTCGCTGGAAGACACTTTCAACGACCTGCTCAACCTGGGCCGCATCTTTGACATCGAGGCACGCGCCCAGGCGCTGGTGGGCAAGCAGCGCGCCCAGCTGCAGCGCGTGACCGATGCCCTCCAGAACGTGAGCCACAAACCCAAGGTCTTTGTGTTTGACAGCGGTACAGACATCCCCGTCACCACGGGCCGCTATGCCATGCCCCAGGCCATGATCGAGGCCGCGGGCGCAACGAATATCTTTGACGATCTGGACAGCAGCTGGATGCGCGGCAACTGGGAAGACGTGATTGCCCGCGAACCGGACTGGATAGTCATCGTCGATAACGACAGACCCGTGACCGACGGCAAACGCCAGTTTCTGCTGGCCAAGCCCGAGCTGGCCCACCTCAAGGCCATACGCGAGCAAAAGTTCGTGCTGCTGGAGTTTGCCGAGGCAACGCCAGGCCCGCGCAATGTCGCCGCCACCCTGCGCCTGGCCCATGCGCTGCACCCTGAGCAGATACCCGAGCAGGTGAGCGAGCCATGATGCAGACCGCCGAGCACCCAAGCAGTGCGGCTTCGGTCAGCGCAACCGCCAATGCTTTCTCGGCCCAGCGCCATCAACTGGCACTGTGGCTGGCGGCGTTGATCGCGCTGCTGCTGCTTTCGCTCACGCTAGCCATCACGCTGGGGCCGGTGCGCATGGCGCCGCAACTGGCATGGCAGATCACGGCGCATGAAATAGGCCTGCAGCTCAACAGCCTGGGCTTGAACTTTGGCGGGTCCGGAGGTGACTGGACCGTGGCCCAGCAGCAAATCGTCTGGCGCGTGCGCCTGCCGCGCGTGCTGCTCGCCGCTCTGGCCGGAGCAGGACTGGCCGTGGTGGGCGTGGCCATGCAAGCCATGGTGCGCAACCCCTTGGCCGACCCCTATCTGCTGGGCGTGTCGTCTGGCGCTTCGGTAGGCGCGGTCAGCGTGCTGGCCTTTGGCACACTGGCCTTTGCGGGCGAGTTGGCCCTGCCGCTGGGCGCTTTTGGCGGCGCGCTGGCCGCCTGCACCACGGTGTATTTTCTCGCCCATGCCCACGGCAGGCTACTGGCCTCGCGCCTGATTCTGGGCGGCGTGGCCATTGCCTACTGCCTGGGCGGCGTCACCAGCCTGATCGTGCTCACGGCCGATCAGCGCGAACTGGCCAACTCGGTGCTGACCTGGACACTGGGCAGCCTGGCCGGCACGCGCTGGGACGAGCTGGGTCTGCCAGCCTTGCTGCTGCTGGCGGGCGTGGTGCTGCTGCTGACGCAGGCGCGCTCACTCAATGCCCTGCTCGCAGGCGAAGAAACCGCCATGACGCTGGGCGTGGACACCACGCGCACCAGGCGCTGGCTGTTTGTACTGGTCTCCCTGGTCACCGGCGTGCTGGTGGCGCTGACAGGCCCAATCGGCTTCGTGGGCCTCATCGTGCCCCATGTCACGCGCATGCTTGTGGGGGCCGAGCATCGCAGCGTGCTGCCCGTGGCGGCGCTGGTTGGCGCCATCTTTCTGGTCTGGGTCGATGTGTTCTCGCGCATCAGCTTTGCTCCGGCCGAGGTGCCTGTGGGCGTCATCACCTCGCTGCTGGGCGGCCCCTTCTTTGTCTGGATGCTGTGCCGCAAGAATGCCCGGGAAAGGCTGAGCCTGTGATGTTCCAAGCCCATCAAGCTCAGGCGCCCAGCCAGTGCGAGCTGCTTTTGCAGGCCAGTCAGCTCAACTTTCAGGCCGCAGCGGCGCATATCGTGCGTGATGTCAGCCTGCAAGTGGCGCGTGGCCAGTTCGTGGGCCTGCTCGGGCCCAACGGCAGTGGCAAGTCCACGCTGCTGCGCATGATCTACCGCATCCTCAGACCCGCCAGCGGCACGGTCTGTATGCAGGAGCGCGACGTCTGGCGGCACAGTGCCCGCGACAACGCCCGTGCCATGGCCGTGCTGGCACAGGAAAATGCCAGCGAGTTCGATCTGCGCGTGCGCGATGTGGTGCTGATGGGACGCACGCCGCACCAAAGCGCCTTTGACAAAGACAGCGCGCAAGACTTTGCCATCGTCGCCCAGTCGCTTGCGCGGGTGCAGGCCCAGCCACTGGCCGAGCGCATGTTTTCCACGCTCTCGGGCGGTGAGAAGCAGCGCGTGCTCATGGCCCGCGCACTGGCCCAACAAGCGCCACTGCTGGTGCTGGATGAGCCCACCAACCACCTCGACGTGCGCCACCAGTTCGAGCTGATGAACCTGATTCGCGGCCTGAGCCTGACCACTTTGGCCGCTCTGCACGAGCTGCCGCTGGCCGCGCACTACTGCGACCGCATCTACCTTTTGCAGCACGGTGCACTGGTGGCGCAAGGCACTCCGACCGAAGTGCTGACGCCAGAGACCATTGCCCGTGTCTACGGCGTGCGCGCCCAGGTGCACACCAGCGCACGCACGGGCAAGCCCGTGATCGAATTCATGCCGGATGAGCTGCTATGACCCAGACCTGCACTGAGCCCACGCCCTCTTTACCTGCAGCCAACGCCGGCCTGGCCATCGTGGTGCTCAGCCGCGGTGCGGCCTATGCGGGCGGCCTGACGGAACTGAGCGATCTGGCAACGCAGCTTGAGGCCCGGCTGGCTGCCGCACAAACGCCTGTGCTGCGTGTGCAACCCGCCTTTGTGGACCGAGCACAGCCTGCCTTGCCCGAAGCGCTGGACCTGTGCGCCGATGCCGATCAGATATTGATCCTGCCCGTCATGGTGCCCGACGAGCCTTCGCTGCGCCGCTGGCTGCACAAGCTCATCATGCGCTGGCGCGCCAAGCAACAGGCTGGAGGGCAACCCGGCAAATACGCCCCTCGCATCGTTTTTGCTCAACCCCTGCTGCAGTTGCCGGCGTTGGCCGAGCTGCTGGCCGCCACCATTCCCAGCGCGCTGCAACAGCCCGATGTGCCGCAATTGCTGGCCGATGAAGACTGGGAGCGCGACCCCAAAGCCTGGTCTCAAGTGCCGGAGCACCAGCACCATGTGCTGTGGTGCGTGGGCCCACGCTGCGCGGCCAAGGGAGCCGTCGCGCTGTGGCCGCAACTGGCACGCACCGTGCAGCAAAACCCGCTGCTCAAAAAGCAGGTGATGCTGCTGCAAACCAGCTGCCAGTACCCGTGCAACCACGGCCCGCTGATGATTGCCTACCCCGAAGGCGTGTGGTACGGCCCCATGGATGCCACGACGATCGAGCCCGTGCTGACAGCCCATGTGCAGCAGCATGACTGCCCCCACGAACACCTGCGCGTGCATGGGCCACAGCCCGCACTGCACGAATAAGTTTTACCTGTTGAATTTCCCTGTTGATCCCCATCCGGAGAGTGATCCATGCAAACCACCAAAATCCCCGCCACCATCGTCACCGGTTTTCTCGGCAGCGGCAAGACCACGCTGATGCGCCATATTCTCGAGCAGGCCAAGGGCCTGCGCGTGGCGGTCATCGTCAACGAGTTCGGCGAACTGGGCATTGACGGCGAAATCCTCAAGACCTGCGCCATAGGCTGCAAGGAAGAAGGCGGCGCAGACGGCCAGATCTACGAGCTGGCCAACGGCTGCATGTGCTGCACCGTGCAGGAAGAGTTCTTCCCCGTCATGAAGGCCCTGGCAGAACGCCGCGCCGACATCGATGTGCTGCTGATCGAGACCAGCGGCCTGGCCCTGCCCAAGCCCCTGGTCCAGGCCTTCCAGTGGCCCGACATTGCCAATGTCTTCACCGTCGATTCGGTGGTCACCGTGGTCGACACGCCCGCTGCGGCTGCCGGCCAGTTTGCCCATGACCCGCATGCTGTCGACGAGCAGCGTCAGGCCGACCCCAATCTGGACCATGACGCCAGCCTGCATGAGCTGTTCGAGGATCAGCTCTCGGCCGCCGACCTGGTGGTGCTGTCCAAAGCCGATCTGGTCACGGCCGAACAACTCGGTCAGGTGCGAGCCCTGGTGGCCGAAGAAGTACCTGCCAGCGTGAAGATGATCGAAGCCGTGCAGGGCCAGGTGCCCCTGAACGTGCTGCTGGGCCAGCATCGCGCCGCCGAGCTGTCGATCGACGACAAGCACAGCCACCATGACCATGACGAAGACCATGACCACGATGCCTTCGACTCCTTGCACCTCGACCTGGGTGCCGTGGACCGCGACCGCCTGATGCAGGCCTTGCAGTCCATCGTTGAGCAACATGGCGTGCTGCGCGTCAAGGGCTTTGCCGCTCTGCCTGGCAAGAAGATGCGTCTGCTGGTGCAGGGCGTGGGCCGCCGTTTTGATGCCTATTTCGACCGTGCCTGGGCCGACGGCGAAGCTGCGGCCACGCGTCTGGTGTTCATCGGCAAGCAGCTGGACGCCGCCATGTTGCGCCAGGCCTTGATGGGCGCCCAGGCATAAAATCCAAGCAAAATCGGCCTCTATCGCTTTACTGGCAAGCGGATAAAGCTATCTTTTTGAATCATGCACCTGCTCAGCTCCCGCCCCGGCGGCTTTGTCGAAGACGACAGCATCATCACCCGTCTGGACCAGACGCCTGCAGACATGGTGGTGCTCAGCTCTGCCGACACCACGCTGTCGCTGCTGGCCGATGCCTACCGGATGTGGCTACAGGCCGAGCCCCGGGCCGGGGGTTCCACGCCCACGCTGCGCCTGGCCAACCTGCTGCATCTGCGCCAGAGCGCCTCGCTCGATCTGTATATCGACGAGGTGCTGCAGCATGCCAGGCTGGTCATCGTCGATCATCTGGGAGCCGAGTCCACCTGGCCCTACGGCATCGAGCAGCTGCAAAAGCTGGCGCGCCGCAAGGGCCAGAAGCTGGCCATGTTCTCGGGCGACAACCAGGAAGATCCCGAACTGCTGGCCAAAGGCACGCTGGAGCCCGAGCAAAGCCGTGCGCTGTGGCAATACCTGCGCGCCGGCGGCCTGGGCAATGCACGCGAGTTCCTGCGCATGGCGGCAGCCTGGGGCCTGAACCAGGGCCGCGAGGGAGCGCCCGTGCGGGTGCTGCCCCCCGTGGCCGTGCATGTGCCTCAAGCCTGGCTGGCCGACGATGCTGGGCATCTTCCGGGCCTGGACGACCTGCAGGCACGCTGGACGCCCGGCGCCCCCGTGGCCATGCTGGTCTTCTACCGCTCGCATCTGCTGGCGGCCAATACCGAGGCCTTCGATGCCATGGCCGACGCCCTGCTCGCGCGCGGCCTGAACCCGCTGCCGCTGGCCCTGGAGTCGCTCAAGGACGGGCTGTGCCTGCAGACGCTGCGCTCCCTGTGCATCACCCACCAGGTGCAGATCATTCTCAACACCACGGCGTTTGCGGCCCTCGGAGAACATGCGCGCACCGGCGAGGCGGCCGACGCGCTGGCCGGCGACATTCCCGTGCTGCAGGTGATTGCCAGCGGCAGCAACCGCGAGGACTGGCTGGCCGACAGCCAGGGCCTGCGCCCGCGCGACATTGCCATGCAGGTGGTGCTGCCCGAGATGGACGGTCGCATCATGACGCGCGCCATGAGCTTCAAAGGCCTGGCCCATCGCTGCGAGCTGACGCAAACCGATGTGATCAGCTACCAGGCCGAGCCCGACCGCATTGCCTGGATTGCCGAGCTGGCCTGGCGCTGGTGCCAGCTGCGCAGCAAGCCTGCGGCTCAGAAGAAAGCCGCGCTGATACTGGCCAACTACCCGGGCAGCGAGGCACGCATGGGCAGCGGCGTGGGTCTCGATACGCCGGAATCCGTCATTGCCCTGCTGGATCAGCTGGCACGCGACGGCTGGCAACTGGGGGATGCTGCTGCGCGGCCCGACTCCGGCCTGGCGCTGATGGGCCTGCTGCAACAAGGCATTGCCAATGACCCAAAAAAATGGCCGCTGCGTCCTGCAAGCCAGGGCTATTCGCTGCAGGCCTATCAACAGCGTCTGGCACAGCTGCCCGGCGATATGGCCCAGGCCATAGCCGAGCGCTGGGGAGCGCCCGAGCAAGACCCCATGCTGCGCGATGGCTGGTTCATGATTGCCGGCCTGCAGCTGGGCCATGTCTTTGTCGGCATACAGCCCGCACGTTCTCTCGACGGGCGCAATGACTACGCCAGCTACCACGACGCCGAGCTGGTGCCGCCCCATCACTATCTGGCGTTCTACTTCTGGCTGCGCGATGTGTTTGGCGTGGACGCCATGGTCCATGTGGGCAAGCATGGCAATCTGGAATGGCTGCCGGGCAAGAGCCTCGCGCTGTCGCAGCAATGCTGGCCCGATGCCATTCTCGGCCCGCTGCCGCATGTCTACCCCTTCATCGTCAACGACCCCGGCGAAGGGGCTCAGGCCAAGCGCCGCAGCCAGGCCGTCATCATCGACCATCTGATGCCGCCGCTCACGCGCGCCGAAAACCACGGCCCCATGCAGGAGCTGGAACGCCTGGTGGACGAGTACTACGAAGCCCTGCTGGTCGATCTGCGCCGCTCCGGCATGCTGCGCAAGCAGATTCTGGACTGCGCCAGACAGCAGGATCTGCTGCGCGAACTCGGCCTCGAAGCGGCGGGCGCGCAGCCCGGTGCCGACGAGCTGCTGCTGGAACGCATCGATGCCTATCTGTGCGAACTCAAGGAAACCCAGATCCGCGATGGCCTGCATATCTTCGGCAGCTCGCCACAGGGCCAGTTGCGCGAATCCACCCTGCTCTCGCTGGCACGCTATCCCGGCAATGTCGGCAGCGAGCAAGGCCTGCTCAATGCGCTGACAGCCGACCTGCTGCCGGCCATGGACTGGAACCCGCTGGACATGGATGCCGCAGCCCCCTGGAACGGCCTGCGCCCGGCCGCGTTGCAGCAGCAGGATGCCGGCACCTGGCGCCATGGCGGCGACACGCGCGAGCGGCTCGAGCTGCTGGCCCTGCAGGTCATTGCCAATCCCACGCTGGCCCGCGACTGGCCGCACACACTACAAGTGCTGACGCGCATAGAGCAGCAGATTGCACCGTCACTGGATGCCTGCGGCCCGCAGGAACTGCTGCAGTTCTCGCAAGCACTGCAAGGACGCTTTGTTCCACCCGGCCCCAGCGGCTCACCCTCGCGCGGGCGCTGCGACACCTTGCCCACAGGGCGGAACTTCTACACCGTGGACACCCGTGCCATCCCCACCCAGACCGCCTGGGCACTGGGGCAGCAGTCCGCGCAGCGCGTGCTGGAGCGTTATCTGCAGGAGCATGGCGAATATCCACAGGCCATCGGTCTTTCCGTATGGGGAACAGCCACCATGCGTACCGGCGGTGACGATATCGCCCAGGCCTTTGCCCTGATCGGGGTTCGTCCCAAATGGGCGGCCGGCAGCCAGCGCGTGACCGACTTTGAAGTCATTCCCGCCGTGGGGCTGCGTCGCCCGCGTGTCGACGTGACCTTGCGCATCAGCGGCTTCTTCCGCGATGCCTTTCCCAACGTGGTGCAGATGTTCGATGCCGCGGTGCGTGCCGTGGCCGAGCTCGATGAGGACGCCGAGGACAACCCCATCCGCGCGCGCGTGCTGCGAGATACGCAGGCTGCCGTGGATCAGGGCCTGAGCGCCGACGCGGCCCGCGAACAGGCGTTGTGGCGCGTTTTCGGAGCGCCCACCGGCAGCTATGGTGCCAGCATGCATGAGATGCTGCGTAGCGGCCAGTGGACCGACGCGGGCGACTTTGCACGCCACTATCTGCACTGGGGAGCCTATGCCTACGGCCAGCAGGCCGATGGCGTGCCGGCCCGCGCCGCGCTGGAGCAGCGTCTGCAGACACTCGATGTGGTTCTACAGAACCAGGACAGCCGCGAGCATGACCTGCTGGACTCCAGCGAGTACTACCAGCATCAGGGCGGCATGGTGGCGGCAGTGCGGCACCTGGGCGGCAGCGACCCTGCCGTCTATCATGGCGACCACGGCAATCCTCAGTCTGCCAGGATTCGCTCCCTGGCCGAGGAGATCGGCCGCGTGGTGCGCGCCCGCGTCACCAACCCCAAGTGGATTGCGGGCGCCATGCGCCACGGCTACAAGGGCGGCTTCGAGATGGCGGCGACGGTGGATTATCTGTTCGGCTTCGATGCCACCACCGCGCTGGTCTCGGACCAGCATTACGCCATGGTCACCCAGGCCTATGTGGAAGATGAGAGCGTGCGCCAGTTTCTGCGCCAGCACAATCCACAGGCGCTGGGAGATATCGTCTCGCGCCTGCTGGAAGCCATAGACCGCGGCATGTGGGAGCAGCCCGGCGAGCATCGCCAGAGCCTGCTGACCCAGATGCTGGAGCACGAAGAATTCATGGAAGGACAGGTTTCCCAATGAGCCCGAACCACGATCCGGCACCCGTATTCCCACTCTCTGCCATACAGGGACAGCCCGCCCTCGTGCAGGCCCTGCTGCTCGCCGCGATAGAGCCGCAGCTGGGCGGCGTGCTGATTCGAGGCCCGCGCGGCACGGCCAAGTCCACGGCGGCCCGCGCGCTGGCGGACCTGCTGGCCCCTGCGCCCTTTGTCACCCTGCCGCTAGGCGCTTCCATCGAGCATGTGACCGGCAGTCTGGACCTGTCCAAAGCGCTCTCAGGCCACGAAGTGGGCTTCGCTCCGGGTCTGATTGCCAAGGCGCACGACGGCGTGCTCTATGTCGATGAAATCAATCTGCTGCCCGATGCCATCGTCGATGTGCTGCTTGATGTGGCGGCCTCCGGCATCAATCGCATAGAGCGCGACGGCATCTCGCACAGCCATGCCGCGCGCTTTGTGCTGATCGGCACCATGAACCCCGAGGAAGGCATGCTGCGGCCACAGTTGCTGGACCGACTGGGCCTTTGCGTGCAACTGGACAATGCCAATGATCCGCAACTGCGCAGCAGCATTGTCAAAGCCAGGCTACGCTTTGATCAGGATCCCCAGGGCTTCGCCCGATCTCGTGCAACCGAGCAGCAGGAGATTCGCCAAAGGCTGACGCTGGCCCGCAGCCGTTGCCGCAATGCCTCGGAGCTGGCCTGGAGCGATGCCGTCCACGAGGCCGTGGCCCTGCAGTGCATTGCCGCCCAGGTCGACGGGCTGCGTGCCGACCTGGTCATGCTGCGCGCTGCACGCGCCCTGGCGGCCTGGCAAGGCAGTCAGAGCATCACGCCCGCACATGTGTCCGAAGTCGCGCCACTGGTGCTGCAGCATCGCGCCAGCCAGCCAGATCCGGGCAGCTCCAGCCAGCTGCGGCAGCCCCCCGCAGCCACGCCTTCTGCCCAGCCGCCGGCAACGCCCGCCACACCGTCAGCCGCGGGCAGCTCAGCCCGCACAGAGCCCGATACCCAGGCACCAGCATCTCATTCACCGGCTACCCGCGAGCCCGGCGCCACCAGCTCCTTGCCTCAAGAGGCAGGCCCGAGCCTCGAACAGCCGCCTGCCGGCTGGGGACAGGCTCAAGCCGTGAGCAGCGTCGTATTTGAGGCTCAACAGGCCGACGCCATGGCACAGGCAGCCCTGGAGGCCCTGGCCGCAAAAAAAGCCCGGGCCTCCGGTCCGCTGCGCTGAGCGCCGGCCGGGGGCAAGTCGGCTCCGAAAACCATGGCCTGGCCTTGGCCAGCCATGCCGTATCCAGCGTCCACAAGATGCCAGGGGCATCGATTGACTGGACAGCCACCCTGCGCCAACGCCAGGGCCAGCCACTGGCACACGCACATCTGCGCTGGCGCCAGCCCGAGGGAGCAGTGCGCAGGCAACACCTGTTCCTGCTGGACTGCTCGGCCTCTATGGTGGAGAGCGGCGCATTCGCCCAGGCCAAGGGCCTGCTGCTGCAGTGGCTGCGCCGGGCCTACCTGCAGCGCGAATCCGTGGCCCTGCTCTGCTTCGGCTCAGGCCGGCTCCATTGGCTGCTGGAGCCCACGCGGGCGCCACGCTGGAATGCCGATCTGATCGAGCCGCTGCGCGGCGGTGGCGGCACGCCGCTGGCCCAGGCCCTGCAGGCGGGCTGGCAGATGGCGGCCAGATACTCCCGGCAACCATCCTGCCTCTGGCTGATCAGCGACTTCCGCAGCCCCGATGTACTGCAGCTGGAGCGCGGCCCCATACCTGCCCTTGCGCAGATTCTGGTGGACTGTGAAGCCGCTGCGGTCCAGAACAAGCGCCTGTTTGGTGGTGCCGAGCGGCTGGCAAAGGCCTGGCCGGATACTCTGCGACTGCCGCTGAAATTCAACTAAAAATCGCCTCTACCTCTTAACAGGAAAGCGCTAGCAGCTATCTATTTTGATAACCATCTGACAGGGCATCACACTCCCCCTGCTCGCCCTATCGATATTCAGCGGCCACACGGGCGGCAGGAAAGCGGCTGTCAGGCCGATGAGTTCGGCCGTGTGCACCAGGTTATCGCGTAAGATCGCGCCACCACAGGTGCCTCATGGCGTGCTTTTGCACGCGGAGGTGAAACGAGAAGCAGGTGAATGGAGTTCCCACCAATCCTGCACTGCACCCGCAACGGTAATCAGAGATATGGAGATGCATGCTCTGGCCCACGGCCATGGCCGCCACTGCGAAAGCGGGAAGGCGCATCGACATGCCACCCTCAGGTGGGCTCTGTAAGTCCGGAGACCGGCCTGGTGTGTACAAGGCGCAGCGGGGTTGCATGTGGCTTGTGATATGCCAGCGCCTGCGTGCGGCTCATCACCTCTTCATTTCCCTCTGCACATTTTGTTTGTCTGGCCCGGGTATCGGCCAAACCGACCGTGGATGACCTATGTTGCATGGAATTTGCCAGTCAGATTTGCCCCAGCGGGCCGGCCGTGCCCTGGCCTCGTCGCCTGGAGCAGAGCTTGCCTAGCCCTGAGCCCATCCAGATTCGTGGCTGGTGCCCCAGCACCTGGAAGCCCATGCAGGCACAGGACGGCTGGATCGTGCGCGTACGCCCTCGCTGCGCGTCTCTAACCGCCGCTCAGTGGCTGGTACTGGCCGAACTCGCACGAACCCATGCCTCGGGCCAGATCGAGCTGACCCGCCTCGGCAATCTGCAATTGCGCGGCGTGCACGAATCGGCCCTGCCTGCCTTGCGCGCAGCGCTCGTTGTCTCGAGACTGGCCCCTGCCGATGAACAGGCAGATCTGGCGCCTGCCGTGCATTGCACTCCGTTCTATACAAGAGGAGATCGCACCCATGCACTGGCTCTGGCGCTTTCCGGTGCAGCGGCGCGTGACCTCAGTCCCCTGGCCCTGCAACAGCAGAGCATGCCGGCCCTGCCCGGCAAATTCGACATGCTGGTCGACGATCCGCAGTGTCATCTCCGAAGCCTGAGCTCCGACCTTCAGCTATGGGCCTGCGCCGATGGAGGCTATGGGCTTGCCCTGGGCCAATCGGAAGACTGGTATGGCTTTGAGACTGCACCGGCTGCCGTGCAGGCAGCCATACAGATTGCCCTGTGGTTTGCCCGTGAGCGCAGCTCGCAGGCGGCAGGCCGATTGCGCGGCCTTGCCAAGCCCATCGACCTTCAGGCCTGCGGACTCGCCAAGGCCAGTCATCACCTTGAGCCCCGGACTCTGGACAGGAACGCTGCCAGGTCGTTGCGGCCCGGAGCGCCCAACCTCCACGGCCTGCTGCTCGGCGCCCCGTTGGGACGCCTGGACGCATGGGCCATACAGAAGCTGGCGGCTCTCATGCCCGAACAAGCGGAGATCCGGGTCACGCCCTGGAAATCCTTGCTTCTTCCGAACAAGCACCTGGATTCACTGCCTGCCCGGCTCGATGCCAGGGACTGGATCAGCCAGTCCGCGGATGTGCGCCTGCGAGTCTCGGCCTGCACCGGCGCCCCCAACTGCCCTCAGGCCCATATCCCGGCCCAGCCCATGGCCTTGCAATTCGCCAGCTCACAGGCGGCGGACCGGCATCTTCATATCAGCGGCTGCGCCAAGCTCTGTGCCCTGCCTGCCGATGCGACAAGTGTGGTGTTTGCCAGCCAGGACACAACGGGCCAGATATGGCTGCACGCCAGCCCCGCTGAAGCTCAGCCGTCAGCCAGGGCATCCATTCCCTATCGGCCTCTGAACTCCGATCCTCACGATATACAGCAACAACTCAATGACCTACAACTATGAAAAGTGCGGTGAAGAGATTTACCGGCAATCCTTCAGCATCATCCGCCGAGAGGCCGATCTCAAGCGCTTCAACCCCGTGGAAGAGCGGGTCGCCTGCCGCATGATTCACGCAGCCGGCATGGTGGAGCTGGCCGCACATATCCATTTCTCCCCGACCTTTGCCGAAGCGTCGGAAGCCGCACTGCAGCGCGGAGCACCCGTGCTCTGCGATGCACGCATGGTCAGCGAGGGCATCACGCGCAAGCGCCTGTCGGCCCAGAACCCCATCATCTGCACCCTGCAGGACCCGCGTGTGCCAGCGCTTGCAGCCGACATGGGCAACACCCGCAGCGCCGCAGCACTGGAGCTGTGGCGCGAGCATCTGGACGGCGCCGTGGTCGCCATCGGCAATGCGCCGACAGCCCTGTTTCATCTGCTCCATATGCTGCAGGACCCGGACTGCCCGCGCCCGGCGGCCATCGTCGGCTGCCCGGTCGGCTTTGTGGGAGCTGCGGAGTCCAAGGACGCTCTGCGCGAATGGGGACAGATTCCGTTTGCCATCGTGCAAGGACGCCTCGGTGGCTCCGCCATCACGGTTGCCGCCATCAACGCGCTGGCAACCACGGTGGAGTAGGAGGAGTCACCATGAATCACGGAAAAATCTTCTGCGTGGGACTGGGTCCCGGCGATCCCGACATGATGAGCGTGAAGGCCGACCGCCTGCTGAGAAACGCCCGCCATGTGGCCTACTTCCGCAAGCGCGGTCACCCGGGCAAGGCACGGCAACTGGTCAACGGCCTGCTGCATGCCGAGGTCACGGAGTACCCGATGGAGTACCCGCTGACCACGGAGATCCCGCACGACGACCCACGCTATATTGCCCAGCTGTCCAGCTTCTATCAGGACTGGCAGTCCCGGCTGACACAGCTGACGCGCAGCGAGGATGTGATCGTGCTTTGCGAAGGCGATCCATTCTTCTACGGCTCCTTCATGCACCTCTATGTGCGTCTGCGCCAGGCGGCGCAGGTGACGGTCGAGGTGCTGCCCGGCATACCCGGCATGGTGGGCTGCTGGCATGCCACCGGCATTCCCATGACCTGGGGTGACGATGTGATGAGCGTGCTGCCCGCGACCCTGCCCGATACGCCGCTGCGCGAGCATATGGCGCGCTCGGATGCGCTGGTCATCATGAAGGTGGGACGGCATCTGGGCCGCATCCGTGCGCTGCTGAGCGAGCAAGGCAAGCTGGAGCGAGCCTGGCTGGTCATCAACGGCACCATGAGCGATCAGCAGGTCATGCCGCTGAGCGGCGCACCCGAGCGCTGCCCCTATTTCGCCATCATCGTCGTGCACGGCCAGGGCCGCCGCCCGGCAAACGACATGTGAATGCGCTGTCATGAGCACGACCACAATGCCTCCACAACTCTTGGTGCTGGGCCTGGGCCCGGGCGATGATGCGCTGCTGACGCAGCAGGTGCGCGACAGCATCGCCAGCGCAAGCGATGCATTCGGCTACTTTCCCTATGTGGAGCGGCTGCAGGGTCTGGAACATCTGCAGCTGCATGCCAGCGATAACCGTGAAGAGCTGGAACGTGCACGCAATGCCTTGAATCTTGCAGCCCAGGGCCGCAAGGTGCTGATGCTCTCGTCGGGCGACCCGGGCGTATTCGCCATGGCCAGTGCCGTGTTCGAGACGCTGGAGCAGGCCAGCCCCGAGGAGCATGCCCGCTGGCAGGGCGTGGACGTGCAGGTGCAGCCGGGCATCACCGCCATGCTGGCCGCGGCAGCGCGTCTGGGCGCCCCCTTGGGACATGACTTCTGCACCATCAATCTGTCTGACAACCTCAAGCCCGCCAGCATCATCGAGCGCCGCATCCGTCTGGCCGCCCAGGCCGATTTCGCCATGGCGTTCTACAACCCCTGCTCCCGATCACGCCCGCAAGGCTTTTCCCGGGCGCTGCAGGTGCTGCAGCAGGAATGCGAGCCCGAGCGCCTGATCTGCTTTGCCCGCAACGTCAGCCGCCCCGATGAAACGCTGCGGGTCGTGAAGCTGCTGGATGCACGGGCCGATATGGCCGATATGCGCACGGTGGTGATCGTGGGCAACAGCCAGACCAGGCAGGTGGGCAAGCATGTCTATACCCCGCGCAGCTATGAAGTCTGCAGCCGCGCCCCTTCCATCGTGAGCGACCATGCCTGAGTACGCGCAAGGTCCTGCCAGGCAAAAGTGCTCAGCAGCGCTGCCGGTACAACCACTCCATGGCCTGTTGCGGGCTTTGGCACTGGGTGCGCGGCGCCAGCGCCGGCCTGTCGACCATGATGACCGGAATGCCCAGTTGCCGTGCGGCCTCGATCTTGGCATAGGTATCTGCGCCACCGGCGTTCTTGCTGACGATGCAGTCGACGCGGTACTGCCCGAGCAGCGCCAGCTCATCGGCGAGCCGAAACGGGCCGCGCGCAACGATCAGCTCATAGCTGGATGCCGGCAACGGCAAGGAGCCGCCCTCCTGATCGATGACGCGCAGCACAAACTGGTGCTCGTCGGCCAGGCCTGCAAACGCCGCCAGCTGCTTGCGTCCTATGGCCAGAAACACTCGCTTCAAAGACCGACTCAAGGCCTGTGCGGCAGCCGCCATATCGGGCACATGCTGCCATTGGTCGCCGGGCTGCGCCTGCCAGGCTGGCCGCTCCATGGACAGCAAGGGCAGATCCAGTTGGGCGCAGGCCGCGATGGCATTGGCACTCATCTGTGCGGCGAATGGGTGGGTGGCGTCGATGACATGGGTGATGTGATGCGCACTCAGGTAATCGACCAGCCCCTGCACGCCGCCAAAACCGCCCACACGCACGGGCAAGGCCGGAGTACGACGCGTCTGGGTGGCCCCGGCATAGGAATAGATGGCCTGCACCCCGGCCTCATGCAGCAGCGTGGACAAGATATAGGCATCGAAAGTGCCGCCTAACAGGAGAACTTGGGTCATGGCCAATCCGTGGCTTTCAATTATCGGAATTCATCCATCAGGGCTGGAAGGCCTGAGCCCCGCAGCGCGACAAGCCCTGGATGATGCCAGTGTTGTGTTCGGCAGTCCGCGTCATCTGGCCCTGGCGCAAGCAGGAGCGCGTGGCAGAGCCTGGCCGATCCCCTTCAGCGTCGAGCCCGTGCTGCAGCTGCGTGGACAGCAAGGCGTGGCCGTGCTGGTGTCCGGCGATCCGTTTCACTTCGGTGCCGGGGCATCGCTGGCCAGGCACCTGGAGTTGGGCGAGTGGCGCAATTACCCTCAAGCCTCGACATTTTCCTGGGTTGCAGGCGAGCTGGGCTGGTCCCAGGAGCGCACCCACTGCCTGGGCCTGCATGCCCGCAGCCTGAGCAGCCTGACGCCTCTGCTGGCGCCTCAAGAGCGCTTTATCTGCCTGTTGCGTGACGGCCCGGCCGCTCACACTCTGGCTCAATGGCTGCTGCAGCAGGGCTGGGGCGACAGCCCTCTGTGGCTGGTGGAGCAGGCAGGCAGCGATCAGCAGGACATACGCAGCGGCACGGTGCGCGAGCTGGCCGCCCTGCTGGCAACCCAGCCGGCCAAGGCCCCTGTGACTGCGGCTTTCGAAGCGCGCGGCGATAAAGGTCTGTCCCGGGTACCAGGCAGACCCATCGGTGAGTTTGCACACGACGGGCAGATCACCAAGAGCCCGGTGCGCGCCATGACGCTGGCTGCGCTGGCTCCGCGCCAGGGCGAGTGGCTCTGGGATCTGGGTGCGGGTTCGGGCTCGGTCGCCGTCGAGTGGTGTCTGGCTGGCGGCCAGGCCATCTGCGTGGAGCAGCATGCCGCGCGTGCGGCCAATATTGCGCAGAACGCGCAGCGCTATGCTGCAGCGCTCGAAGTGGTTCATGACCATGCCCTGGCAGCCCTGCCCCGTCTGCAGCCAGAGCCGCAGGCCGTCTTTGTCGGCGGCGGCTTCAGCGCGGAGCTGTTCAATGCCTTGTGCATGCGTCTTTCCGGGCCTTGGCGCCTCGTGGTGAATGCCGTGGCGCTGCACACCCAGGCACTTCTGCTGGAGCTGCACCGCACGCATGGCGGCCAGCTGTATCAGTTGCAATGGAGCGAAGCTCAGAGCCTGGGCAGCATGCATTCCTGGTCCCCTGCCCGCCCCCTGGTGCAGTGGGTCTGGAGCAGCCAATGAGACATCTGTTCGCGGGCTGGGGCTTTCAAGCCGGTGCTCTGCCTCAATCATTCGAAAGCTGCTGGACCCAGGCCTGCCAGAGACTTGGAGGAACGGATTCAGCGCCCTGCCGCTGGACCTTTGCCCTGCTGGCCACCAGGAGCCAGACCTCAGCGGCGCGCGCCTTGCAGGATTGGGCGAGCCAGATTCCTGACCATATCGACTGGAAGACCTGTGCCGAAAGCGCGATTGCGCATATCGCCACACCATCCCATTCCGCAAGATTGCAGCAGCGCTTTGCCACGGGCAGCGTTGCAGAAGCCCTGGCCCTGCATGCCGGCGCAGTCCTGGCCCATAGCCGGCTGCTGGTGCTGCGCACCGTTTCGGCAGACCGACGTGCGACGCTGGCGATTGCCGGCTTGCCGCTGCCCACACCATTTATCCCTGGAGTTTTGCCTTGACCGTTCATTTCATCGGAGCCGGCCCCGGTGCGGCCGACCTCATCACCGTTCGCGGGCGTGATCTGCTGGCCGCCTCGCCTGTGTGCCTGTACGCAGGCTCGCTGGTACCCTGCGAGCTGCTGGCACACTGCCCTGCCGGAGCCCGCCTCGTCAACACCGCCCCCATGTCGCTGGAAGACATCGTGGCCGAAATCCAGACCGCACACGAACAAGGGCTGGATGTTGCCCGCCTGCATTCCGGTGACCTTAGCATCTGGTCTGCCATGGGTGAGCAGTTGCGCGCCTTGCGCGAGCTGAACATCCCCTACACAGTCACTCCCGGTGTCCCCGCTTTCAGTGCCGCAGCCGCTGCGCTGGAAGCCGAGCTGACACTGCCCGGCTCCTGCCAATCGGTGGTGCTGACACGTACCTCGGGCCGGGCGTCGAGCATGCCCGACGGCGAAACCCTGGCCGCCTTCGCGGCGACCGGCGCCGTACTGGCGATTCATCTGTCGGTCCATGTGGCCGAACAAGTGCAGCAGGAGCTCACCAGTCATTACGGCGCAGACTGCCCTGCAGCCATTGTCTGGCGCGCCTCATGGCCGGACGAGCAAGTGCTGCGCACCCGCGTGGGAGATATTGCCAGCGCCGCCCAATCCAATCCGCTGCAGCGCAGCGCACTGATTCTGGTCGGGGCCACCCTGAATCAGCAGGATTTCGGCAACAGCCGACTCTATGCCAATGACTACGATCGCCGCTACCGACCGCGCGGCGACGAACCGCGCTTCCCTCGCGGAACCGAGGGCGCCTGATGCTGGAGCTGTTCCTGATCGGCATCGGCACCGGCAACCCCGATCACCTCACCCGGGAAGCAGAGAAAGCAATTCGCAGCGCCGACCTGGTTCTGTTGCCACACAAGGAGGACAGCAAGGCCGAGCTGGCCCAGGTCCGCCTGTCGCTGCTGCAAGGCCTGGCCGTGGAAGAGAGCCGAATTGCTCACTTCGACATGCCGCAACGCCGCCAGCAGGGATCGGACTACGACCAGCAAGTGGACGAATGGCATGAGGCCATTGCCCGGCGCTGGCAAGCCAGTCTTCAGGAGCATCTCCCTGCCCGTTCGGGACGCGTGGCCCTGCTTGTCTGGGGCGACCCGGCCCTCTACGACAGCACGCTGCGCATTGCCTCGCGTCTGGGCCTGGCCCGCGAACAGGTATGCGTCGTGCCTGGCATCACCTCCATGCAGGTGCTGTGCAGTGCCCATGGCATTGCCCTCAATGAAATCGGCGAGCCCTTTCTGATCACCACCGGTCGCCAGCTGCGTGAAAACGGCTGGCCATCCGGGGTGAACACCCTGGTCGTGATGCTGGATGGTCAACGCAGCTATGAACAGCTGAAAGATACCGATGTCGACATCTACTGGGGTGCCTATCTGGGCATGCCCCAGCAATTGCTCATGCATGGCCGGCTTTGCGACATCGCGCCAGACATCACCAGCAGGCGCGCCCAGGCCCGCGAACAAAATGGCTGGATCATGGACATCTACCTGCTGCGCAGGGTCGCGGCCCCCTGACCCAAGGTCGCCCAGGCGCATCCGTCGCCTGGCAGGCACACCGGATCACCGTGCGGTGTGCTTCACCTCATCAAGGAATCGATGGCCTGGGGTGTTCAGCTTGCCTGCCGATGCCAGCCTATGCGGACGCCGGTACTGCTGCATGAGGCAGCTCGAGCCGATGCCAGAGTCTGAGCATCTCCTGCAGCAGCGCTGGCGCATGGTCTGTGCGATACACCGCGCCCAACGGTGGCAAACCGCCCTCCATACGCACATCCAGCGCACGCACACGCCCCTGGGAACGCAGTCCCGGCAGAATGCTGCGGGGCACCAGCGATACGGCCCCAGGCTGGGTGAGCAGGCCCTCGAGCACGGGCAGCGACACAGTGGAGGCCGGAAACCAGGAGGCATCCTCCAGCACGGGCAGCACCTCGGTCTCCACGATATTGCGCACCGCGATGCCAAAGCTCGGCAGCACCCAGCGCGCCCCCCTCAAGGCAGGCAGCGGCACATCGCGCCGCCCGACCAGCGGATGATCAGCATCCGCAATCACCACTGCCGCATCCAGCAGCAGCGGCTCGAAGGAAAACTCCACCGGCAAAAGCTGGGGCTGGCGACAGAACACCACATCGAGACCGGAAGCCATGAGCTGCGACAGCAAAGGGGCGCTGGCATCCTCATGCACATCCACATAGACCTGCGGGTGTGCCTCGTAAAAGCGTGGCAGCAGCTGGGACAGCACCGAAAGCGCAGCTGCCGGAATGGCCCCGAGACGTAACGCTGCCGAAGCCCCGCGACGGATGGAGGCCAGCGATTCGGACACTTCCTGCAATCCCACCAGCATGCCGCGTGCCGCATCGATCAATGCCTGGCCTGCCACCGTGGGCCGCATGCCGCGTGCATGGCGCTCGAACAGCTTGATATCCAGCACCCGCTCCAGCTCGGCCAGGGCCTGGGTAGCCGCTGACTGGCTCATGCTCAGCTCCACTGCCGCCTGCATGACCGAGCCGCATTGCTGCAAAGCCAGCAAAAGCTGCAACTGACGCAGCCGCACCTGCTTGACCATACGGGAAAAGAGCAAGCGGCCCTCGGGGCTTGCAGCCCCTGCTCTGGCCTGTATCTGAGAAAAAGAAGAGTCAGCAGCCATGATTTCAACGGATGTCGATCGCTTCCACAAAGTTCGTTCCAGCCTCTCGCCAATGCCAGCACCGAAGTGAGCATGATTCGGATAGTTTGCACGCATCCGACTATGCATTCACTTCCGCTTGAACGGACGGAGGAAACGCCGCGACACCGCATTGTCGTGGCAATTGCCCCGTGTGCTGATGACAGAGCGCCGTACCAGCCTCCCGTGGGCCTCCCGAGAGCGCTCAATGCATGGGTCTACCTAGTCGCTGGCTCGCCTTTGAAATCGCATAGTTCACAAGGCAGTAAAGCGCCGCCACGACCAGGTACACAGGCACCAGCGAGTGGTAGTTCGCTATCAGCACCTTGGCGTTCTGCATGAGCTCACCATAGGTGACGACATAGCCGAAGGTGGTGTCCTTGACCACGATGACCAGTTGCGCAACCAGTGCAGGAACGATGTAGCGAAGGGCCTGAGGAAAAACGACGAAGAAAAAGACCTGGACTTCGGTCAAACCCAGGCTTCGCGCGGCGTCGGTCTGGCCGCGCGGAACGGCGAGCACGCCCGCGCGGTATACCTCGGCAACCACGGCTGCGGTACTCAGGCCTATGGGCAAGGTCAGCATCCAATAGGTGCTCAGCTTGATCCCGACCGATGGCAGCACCAGAAAGCAGACATAGATGAGCAGCAGCGTGGGCGTGCCGCGCAGGAACTCAATGACAGCAATGCTGGGCCAACGCATCAGCCTCAGCCGCGACAGCCGCCCCAGCAGCAGCACCAGCCCGAGGGCCAGAGCAATGACGGCGGCCATCGCCGACGATGCCAGCGTGCCGAGCAGACCTTTGGCAAGAAAGCTCCAGGTCGTCGGCCAGGCAAAGAATTCCCAATACGGGGCATCGAGCTGCCCTGCCGAATGGAAGCGGAACACGATGGCCACCGCCAGCAAAAGCAGCACGGCTGCGGCGATCGCGCTCACCGCGTTGGTGACGGCCCGGGCCTGGGGGTCCGGCGCAGCAAACAGAATGTCCTCCAGAGAGCGGCTCATCGCAGTATCCGCACTTTCTTTTCCAGAGCTGCACCGGCCCAGGCGATGAGCAGGCCTGTCACCACATACATGGTGGCAGCCACTGCGAACGCGGCAATGCCGAGCGCCGAGTCGTTGGCGATCTTGGATACGAGCGCGGTGAGCTCCCGGCCTGGAAACGGCAACTGCGACGCCAGAGAGGTCGACAGCATCAATGCAATCAGCAGCGAAGTCATCGGCTGCACCACCGAACGCAGTGCCTGCGGCAAGACCACGGCAGAAACAATCTGCAGCGGCCGCATGCCCAGGCTGAGCGCAGCCTCAATCTGGCTGCCGGGAATGGTGTTGATACCCGAGCGCAGGTAGTCCGCCGTGAATGCGGAGCAGACCAGCGTCAGCGTCAGTATCACGCTGGGCTCATAGTCGATCACGATGTTGAGATCGGGTAGCGCGAAAACGATGAAGATCAGCAGCGCTACGCTGGGAATATTGCGGAAGATCTCGACGTAGACGGTCAGTGCCATGCGCAGCGGCGGCAATGGCATAAGCCTAAGCACCGCGACGACCGTACCCAGCATGACCCCGGGCACAAAGGACACCACCGTGAGCTTCCATGTCAGCAAGAGGGCCTGCCAGAAGGCAGGCCCATAATCGGCCAGGAGCCTGGAAACCTCACCCATTGTTCAAGGCAGAGCGGGCGGCGTCGGAACAGTCGTGCTACCGGTACGCTGCCCTATGGAGATAGTCCAGAGTTTGGCCCAGGTACCATCAGCCTCCAGCTTCTTCAGGAAGGCATTGATGAATGCTACGCCGTCCGAGCCCTTGGGCAGTCCAACGCCATAGGGGTCCTGCGCGCCGAATGGCGCACCCGCCAGCCGCGCGTTGCTGGTGCCAAGGCTCAGGGCGTTGAGCAGCAGCGTGTAATCGGTCACGTAGGCATCCACGCGCCCCTGACGCAGTGCATCGAGGGCTTCCTGATGTGTCTGAAACTCTTGCACGACAGCCTTGGGGGCATACTGAGCCAATATCGCAGGCCCTGTGGAGCCCGCTTGCGTGGCCACCTTCTTGCCGCCCAGGTCGTTGTAAGACTGAACCGTCTTGTTGTTCGACTTGACCAGTACGCCGGACTGCGATGTGTAGTAAGGGCCGGCAAACGAGATCTTCTCGGCGCGAGCAGGAGTGATGGAGTAGGTGGCGAAGACCATGTCCACCTGATTATTGACAAGCACCTGCTCGCGCGTGGACGAGGTCACCTGCGTGAACTGGTACTTGGCGGCATCGCCCAGAATGTAGCGAGTGATGAGCTGGGCCAGACCCAGGTCAAAGCCACGGATCTTGCCGTCTTTCTCATTGAGCAGCGAGAAAAGATTCGAGGTTTGCGTGCTGCCGAGGCGCAGCGTGCCAGCCTGTTTGATCTTGCTGGCCCAGGTGCTCGATGCGATGGTCGCCGCATCGGCCACAGGCCCCTGCGCAACCAGAGCGTCATAGGCCGCTGCATTGATGGGAGTGCCCTGTGCGAAAAGCGACCCACCGGTCACGATCGTCAGTGCCACCACGGTGGATTTCAGAATGGATTTGATCGACATGCGGTCTTCTTGGATGGTCTGCGACGCGAATCAATATAAAGCAGCATTTGGAATGCGCGAGCCGCTCGTCCGAGCGTAGCCACCATTGTGCACACAATACAGCCCTTGTGCCCCAACAGGGCACGACGCCGCCAACAGTACCAGGCCTTGCCTAGCACTCATTCGAGAGACTGACCCGACCGGCGTCCGGCTATGAATACTAGCAAGCAGTCTGAACTCAAACTCGATGCGATTGCTGGCGTCCAAGCCGGCCAAGCAGCGCCTGCCGCAGGCAAGGCAATATTGCCGCCGCTAGATCACACCGCCAAGGCAACCTGCTGAGAACACCTCGACGACAGCTTTCAAGCCATCAACTTGAGAAGTCGAAACCTCGCTGTCACCGGGCGTGACCAAATACACACGACCCCTAAACAGATCCAGCGATATTGAGCGGCATCTCTGTCCCTGGCACTGTCCATGGCGAACATGATCAATGATCGCAAGAAATACAAGGGTTTTTACTAGAAGCCATCCAGCCCCACAGAGAGCGGCGCACCCAAGGTATCGACAAAGCTTATAGCTAGCAGCAAATAACATGTACTGCCAAGGCTCCGGAATTTCTATATTTCATTTCCATGACGGCAGAAATTCGTGAACAGCACTGATGGTGTAGGCACGCATCGGCCGATATCTTTCAGGAGCCCTCCATGCCCATCTCTTCACGCACTCGCGGCCGCACAAATGGCCTCAATCGCCGCGTCGGCCTGCTCTCGCTGGCGGTTGCCAGCTCCTTGTGGACCCTGGCCGCACCGCAGGCGCTGGCCGCTGACGCCTATCCAAGCAAGCCTGTCAAGCTCATCGTGCCTTTTGCCGCCGGCGGCTCCACCGACATCGTGGCCCGCGTGATTGCCGAAGGCATGCGCACCACGCTGGGGCAACCGGTGATCGTGGACAACAAGGGCGGCGCCGGGGGTCTGATCGGCAGCGAGGCCATCGCCCAGGCAGCTCCAGACGGCTACAGCATTGGCATGGCTACCGTGAGCACAGCCACCATCAACCCCCTGCTCTACAAACGCGCCAGCAAGATTGAAGGCAAGCTGCTGCCGGTGGCCAATCTGGTGACCATGCCGTCGGTCTATATGGCCCACCCCAAGATGGGCGTGAACAACTTCAAGGACTTTCTCGCCAAAGTCAAGGCCCAGCCCGGCACCTACAGTGCCGGAGTGCCGGGCCTGGGAACGCTGGGACATCTGATGGTTGCCTCGTTCAACGAAACCATGAAGACCCAGATCCAGATCGTGCCCTATCGCGGCAACGGACCTGCACTCAATGACGCCTTGGCCGGCATGGTTCAGATCATGACCGACCAGTTGCCCTCGGCAATGCCACAGATCAAGGGCGGCAAGCTGCTTCCCGTGGTGGTCGCCTCACATGGCCGCTCGCCCGACCTGCCCAATGTGCCGACCTTCAAGGAACTGGGCTACGACGAACTCAACGAACTGGGCATCAGCTGGTTCGGTCTGGTCGTCCCCAGCAACACGCCGGCCCCCATCGTGAAGCAGTTGCAGGATGCGGCTGTCAAAGCCGTCCACCTGCCCGAGGTGCAAAAGCATCTGAAGAATCTGGGCGCTACGGCGACCGATGCCGCGCCCTCCCAGTTCCCGGCCCAGATCGCCGCCGAACTCAAGCGCAACAAGGCCCTGCTCGACAAGGCCGGCGTCAGGCCCGAATAAGAGCCCGCCCTGCAGCCGGCCGGTTGCTTCTTCATGCCCTATCTTCTTCACCACAGCTCAAGGACCCTTTTGCCATGCAAGCGATGAGCGCCCTGCAGGATTTTTTTCAACGCGAGACACCGCGCATGACGGCATTGGCCGACCAGGTCTGGTCTCTGGCCGAGCTGCGCTATGCCGAGAACGCTTCGGTCCAGCTGCACATCGATGCGCTGCAGCAGGCTGGCTTTCGCATCACCCGCGATGTAGCAGGCATTCCCACCGCCTTCATGGCCGAATGGGGCGATACAGGCCCGGTCATTGCCTTGCTGGGTGAATACGACGCCCTGTCAGGCCTGAACCAGCAAAGCGGTGCTCTGGTTTGTACCCCGTCCACCGACAGCCCCGGTCTGGCCGGCCACGGCTGCGGCCACCATCTGCTGGGAACTTCTGCGCACTTTGCCGCAATTGCGCTGCAGCAGCACCTGAAAAGCACCGGCACGAGCGGACGCGTGCGCTATTACGGCTGTCCAGCCGAGGAAGGCGGCTCCGGCAAGACCTTCATGGCCCGCGCCGGCGTGTTCGATGATGTGGATGCAGCACTGACCTGGCACCCAGCCAGCTACACCGGTCTGTTCAGCCAAAGCACGCTGGCCAATATTCAGGCAAAGTTTGTCTTCCATGGCAAGGCATCGCATGCCGCGCACTCGCCCCACCTTGGCCGCAGTGCCTTGGATGCAGTGGAGCTGATGAACGTGGGGGTGAACTATTTGCGCGAGCACATGCCCTCGGACGCCCGCGTGCACTACGCCATTACCGATAGCGGTGGGCTGTCGCCCAATGTCGTGCAGGCGCGCGCCGAAGTGCTGTATCTGGTGCGGGCAGCACGCAACCACGAAGCCGCCGAACTCTATGAGCGCGTTCAGAATGTGGCGCGTGGTGCCGCGCTGATGACGGACTGCAAGCTCGAAATCGTCTTCGACAAGGCCTGTTCCAATCTGCTGCAAAACAGCACGCTGAACAGCGTGATGCATGCGCAGATGCAGGCACTGGGACAGTTGCAAGCCGATGCACAGGCGCATGCTGTTGCCGGCCAGTTCCAGGCCACGCTGGACAAAAACGATGTCGATGCCGTCAGCCGCCCTTTGGCGAGCGTGCTGCGCGGCAAGGTGCCGGCCATTTTTGAAGGTCTGACGCCCTACGACCCGAACGCCAAAGACATCATGTTCGGCTCCACCGACGTGGCCGATGTGAGCTGGATCACGCCCACCGTTCAGGCCTGGGTGGCCTGCTATGCTTTCGGCACGCCGCTGCACTCCTGGCAGATGGTGTCGCAAGGGCAGTCCGGCCTGGCTCACACCGGCATGGTGCACGCCGCAAAAATTCTGACAGCCACCGCCGTGGAGCTGTTCGCACAACCCGAGTTGCTGGAATGCGCCAAGGAAGAACTACTGCAACGCCGCGAGGGCAAGCCCTATGTCTGCCCCATTCCTGCAGAGGTAGCCCTGCCCTTTTTGCGAAAGTAAGTTGGCAACGGTTCCTCCTCTGAAAGGAATTTCGGTAACTTCAAAGCAAAAGTCCCTGAAAACGCCCGCCAGGATTGAGGATTCGCCATGCGCGCCAGCTTGCTCTGCCTCAAAGCGGCAGCAGTCAAAGCTTGATGCAACACAAGCCCCCGGCCAGGCCGAGCGGCCATAGTGAGACATGCCGCAAGACTGCGGAAACTCAACAGGGAGGCACCATGAAGCTGATGATCGATCTCTTTTCCACTGACTACGGGCTGATGAGCCTGGCCGTGATTTTGCTGATCATCGTCATGGCCGCTTTCTTTACGCGCCTCTTCCTGGGCAAGATGAAGAACGTTGCCAGCACCCCGTTGGAGTAAATCCAGGCTTCATAGCACGCTGCGCATACACTACCTTGGGTTGCTGGCGATATGACACGGTTTGAGTGCAAAAAAGGCCGGAGCTTTCACTCCGGCCTTTTTCTTGACCGCATCGCCCAGCGTGCTCAGTAATGCGGTGGCAACTCGTCGCGCAGATTGCGCACCATCGCGCCCCCGCCTTCTGGCGCTTGGCGCTTGAGTTCCCTCACCTCGTTGATCAACAGATCAATCTGCTGCTGCTGGCGGTAGATCGTCATATTGAGTTGCTCAAGCAAATCCTCTGTGTAGCTGGCCTTGATCTCCAGCTCCATGATTCGCTCTTGCAAGGCTTCGTGACTGTCGCTCATGACTTCAGCGCCTTGGCAAGACGAGCAATGCCTGCGCGAATCTTGTCCTCGTCAGCCGTGGCAAACGAGAGGCGGAAGGTCGCAGTATCGGGGTTCTGTGCATAGAACGGAGCGCCCGGTACAAAGGCCACGCCCTCTTCAATGGCCTTCTTGGCCAGCACGGCCGCATCCGCCAATTGGCCACGCGCGCCCGTCAGGCGCACCCACATGAACAGACCGCCGGCAGGCTGTACGAACTCGACGGCATCGCCCAGTTGCTCGCGCAGCGCATCGCCCATGGTCTCGGCACGCTTGGCATAGACCTCGCGCACATGGGCCAGGGTCTTGGGCATGGCGCCGGACTTCAGATACTGGGCTGCAGTGGCCTGTGCAAAGGTGCTGGTATGAGCATCGCTGAACTGCTTGCACATCACGGCGCGAGCAAGCAATTCGGGATGTGCAATCAGCCAGCCGATACGCAGACCGGGGCTGAGCACCTTGGACAATGAACCGCAGTGAGCCAGCCACTCTCGGCTGCCAGGAACTTCGCGTGTCAGCGACAGCAGGCTGGCAGGAGGCGCTTCATTGAAGTACAGATCGCCGTAGGGGTCGTCTTCCACCACCAGAGTCTGGTACTTGACGGCCAGCTCCAGCACCTTTTTGCGGCGTTCCAGGCTCAGCATGGCACCACTGGGGTTGCCGAAGGTCGGGATCAGATAGACCAGCTTGGGCTTGTGCTCGGCAATCAGCTTTTCCAGTTCGTCGGTCTTCACGCCATGCTCGTCCACAGGGGCGGAGATCACCTCTGCGCCATAGAGACGGAAACACTGAATCGTGGCCAGGAAGGTGGGGCCTTCGACGATGACCTTGTCACCCTCTCCCACCATGGTCTTGCCCAGCAAGTCCAGTGCCTGCTGGCTGCCGGTGGTGACGATGAGTTGATCAGGCGCCACATCGGGCACGCCCTTACCGGCCATAAAGGACGACAGTTGCTCGCGCAGCGGCTGGTAGCCCTCTGTCGCACCGTACTGCAATGCGGCTCCTGCCTCCTGCTGCAGGGCTGCCGCAGAGGCAGCGCTGATCCCGGTTACGTCAAACATGGCACTGTCCGGAAAGCCGCCCGCAAAGCTGATGATGCCTGGCTTGCCCAGCAGCTTGAAGAGTTCGCGGATCGCAGAGGTTTCTACGTTATCGAGTCGTTTGGCAAATTGCATACGTTTTCTTGGTTAAAGCGCTACGGGAATCTCGTCGCTGCTTGAGCGGCAGATGCCCATTGTGGCGCGCGAATCGCCCCAGAGACAGGAAGTGGCTTTTATGTAGGCGCTATTCCATGCTGCAAGTAATCAAACTCCTACCAAACAACAAAAGTTGATAGCAATTGTTAATTGCGCATAACTTCGTGTCTCAAACTTTGAATTGGACAGCGCCAAGGCTCTGACAAGAACATACGCCTACCGATCAACGGACCGCGTATTTGACGGATTTTTTCACTTGTTTTTGGGATGGAGGATTTATGCGTACTACTACTTTTACCGGCAAGGCACTGTCTGTTGCCATTGACGGCAAGACCCCGTTGAGCCTGCGCAGCCTGTGTGCCGTAGCCTTGGTTGCCAGTCTGGCTGCCTGTGGCTCTAGCGGCTCTCTGCGCAGCGACCTCGGACCCGACGGCACCGGCGGTGGAGATGTTGTTGCCGGAGGCGGCACTGGTGGGGGCACCGGCGGTGGCACAGGTGGAGGCACAGGCGGTGGTACTGGTGGTGGCACAGGCGGTGGTACTGGTGGTGGCAACACCGGTGGCGGTGATGGCGGCACGGGCAACCCGCCTGTGGCAAGCACTCCGCTCACGCCGGTGCGCGACACCGTGGCGGATGTCACAGGAACGCTTTCCGGAACAAGCGGCGTCATCAGCGACGTCAACAACATCGTGACCTCCACTCTGGGCACGGCCACCAACGGCACGCCTCTGAGCGGTGTGGCCCAGCCGGCGGGCGGCATTCTTGGCAATGTGAACAATGCCGTCAACAGCGTGGGTAGCGGCGTCAGCGCAGGCCTGGGCCAGATCGGCAAGACGGCCGACCCCATCGGCACCACCTTGCAAGGCGTGGCTCCCGCTGTCGGCTATCTGGGCGCTGCGGTCACTTCGGCAGGCAAGACGGTCAGTGCGCTGGACACTCCTCAGCTTGGCGTGGTCGGCGATGTGGCGGGCCTGGCGGGCGGCACGGTGCAAATCCTGGGCACCACCGTTTCCGGCGTCGAGGGCACGGTGGCAAAGCTGACCGGCAACCCGCTGGTCTCGGGTCTTACGACTCAGGTCAGCCAGGTCGCCACACCGGTATTGAGCACCGTGCTCGGTACCACCCAGAATCTGGTTCAGACCACTGGCCTGGGCCAGCCGGTTAACAGCTTGCTGGGTACCGTGGGCGGAGTCGTCAATCATGTGGGAGCTTCCGTCACCAGCACCGGAGTTCCCGTTGTTGCTCCGCTGGGCGGTGTGGTCTCGGGCGTCGGCCAGACCGTGGCCGGCCTGGGCGGCGTAGTGACAGGCCCCGGCACACCTAGCGGCGGCCTGCTCGGTGGCGTACTTGGCAATGTCACGGGCGGCGCAGGCGGCTCCGCTGGTGGAGCAGGCAATATTGTCGGCGGCGTGCTGGGCGGCGTTACAGGCCTGGTCGGTGGTGTGACCGGTGGAGCAAGCGGTGGCGGCAATGCCGGTAGCCCTGTCGCAGGAGCAGGCAATCTGGTCGGAGGCGTGTTGGGCGGCGTCACAGGGCTTGTCGGCGGGGTCGCGGGATCGGCAGGCGCTCCAGCAGGAGGCAGCGGCAGTGCAGGCACTGCGGTGACAGGCCTGGTCGGCAACACCGTTGGCGCAGTCACAGGCCTTGTGGGCGGTGTACTTGGCGGCGTGACCAATGTCGCTGCAGGCGCAGGAGCAGCAGGTGGTGCAAGCTCCTCGGGCGGCCTGCTGGGTGGACTGCTGGGCGGCAATCTGGCGCTCGGCCTGGGCGGTGGAGCGGTAGCCACCAGCAAATAAGGGGAACGGCGGTGGTCTGTGCACCGCTTGAGCCTGGCCCGCCTGCAGGCGGGCTTTTTTACGACAGCCCCATACCCAGTTCTGGGGATGTAGGGAACAATGAGAGTCATAAAAATAGAACAGGAGGGACTTTTGCAGTCAAAAGCAAAACCACAGGGCCGCATCGGCTCCAGGATTCAGGCGTTGGCACTTGCAGCCTGGGCTCCTCTGGCCTGGTCACAGCAGGCTGGCAACCCGCTCAACAGCCTGCCCCAGACACCCGAAGCTGCAAGGAATCTGCAGCAGCAGCCCAGGCTGGTACCGGTGCAGATAGACAAGCCTCAGCCAAGTGTCCAGGATCTCATCAACCTCCGGGTCGCAGTACGTGGCGTCAATGTGCAGGGAAGCACGGCAATTCCTTTCGAGGAGGTCAGCGCGCTTTTCACGCCCTTCATCAATGGCACGCATACGGTTGGCGAGCTCAACGCCGCGACCCAGAAGGTCAGCGAGCTGTATCAACGCCATGGCTACGCCCTTTCTTTTGCCTACCTTCCTCCGCAGGACTTTGCCAATGGCGCGGTGCAGGTCATCGTGGTCGAAGGCTATGTGCAGAGCTTGAATCTGGAGGGAAATTTCGGTCGCTCCGAGGACCAGATACGCGAAATTGCCCAGCCGCTGCTCAATGAGAGGCCTTTGACCACCAAAACCTTTCAACACCAGACCCAGCTGATGGCACGCCTTCCAGGAGTGCAGATCACCGCGTCGGCCAATCTGCCGACCACCACCGATGGTGCAGTGCCCCTGGTCATCAAATCCAAGCACAAGCCCATTGCCGTCACCGTTGGGGGCGAGGCGCGCAAGCCCACGCCGCGCATCATTGCCTCCCTCACCCTGAACGACCCTCTGTGGTCAGGCAGCCAGCTTCAGGCTTCGGCGATGTTGCAAAACCCCGACAAGGAGCGTTTCGGCAGCATCGGTTTCACTCAGCAGTTGACACCAGAGGGCACGCAGGCACGTGTCAGCTATTCCGACTACCGCAGTTTCAACCCGCCGGCAACGCGCATTCCCGGCATTGATGACCTGACACAGCAGCGCAAGCTGGACTTCAATATCAGCCACCCATGGATCTTGAGCAATACCACCCAGCTCAGCACCACGGCGGGTCTGTATGCCATCAATTACAGCCGTGAACTGGCCGATAGCCAGGCCTCCCTGCTGCGCGAGGAAAAGGTTCGCACGCTCTATGCGCAAATGGCCTGGGCGTCCTTTGGCAAGACCACCACTCGTTCGGCTTCGGTCCTGCTGGCCCACGGCCTGGACAGCCTGGGGGCCTACAAGAATCTGGACCTCTACTATCGGCAGGGCTTGCTGCAAAAGCTTGAAAACCCGGCCAAGCTGGACTTCACACGCATCACCGCCGACTATGCACAGCGCCATCGCTTCGCGAACAAGATGGGCGCCGCTTTTGCCGTGGGCGGGCAATACAGTGCCGACATTCTTCCCATCCCGGAGAAAATCTCCTTTGGATCCACCCGCTTTGGCCGCGGCTATCAGGCTGGCGAGTTCTCAGGCGATTCCGGCGTAGGCGCCAGTGCCGAGCTCAACTACCAGTTCCTCATCAACCAGGCCTGGATCAAGTCGGCCGAGCCCTATCTGCTCTACGAATGGGCACGTACGCATCAGCAGACCAGCGGCGTCAGCGGCAATACGCTGCGCTCTGCCAGCCTGGGGCTGCGCCTCTCCGACAGCCGCCACTACGCACTGGACCTTGCCATGAGCAAGCCGCTGGGCGATCGCTCTGTCAACAATCCCGATAGGGAACTGCGCTACAGCCTTGTATTGAGCTACAACCTGGATCCCTGACTTGCTGCGATTCCGCCTGCCGAGCCGCTGTGTAACGCAGCGGCTTTTTCTTTGTTTCCCCCTGAACGACAAGCCACAATATCGCCCATGAAGAAAAACGATATAGCGCCGTTTTTTGCTGCGCTCAAGGCCGCCAACCCCACGCCACAAACCGAGCTGGAATACACCACGGTGTTCGAGTTACTGACCGCCGTGCTGCTGTCTGCCCAGGCCACCGACGTAGGGGTGAACAAGGCCACGCGCAAGCTTTTTCCTGTTGCCAACACTCCGCAGGCCATTCTGGATCTGGGGCTTGAGGGGCTGGAGAGCTACATCAAGACCATAGGCCTGTACCGCAGCAAGGCCAAGCATCTGATGGAGACCTGCCGCATGCTGGTTCAGCTGCATGGCGGCCAAGTACCCAGAACCCGCGAAGAGCTGGAAGCCCTTCCCGGTGTAGGCCGCAAGACCGCCAATGTGGTGCTCAACGTGGCTTTCGGTCAGCCCACCATGGCCGTGGACACGCACATCTTCCGCGTCAGCAACCGAACGGGGCTAGCACCTGGCAAGAATCCGCTGGAAGTCGAAAAGCAGCTGCTCAAGCGCGTACCCGACGAATACGCGGTGGACTCCCATCACTGGCTGATCCTGCTGGGCCGCTATGTCTGCCAGGCGCGCAAGCCCCGCTGCTGGGAATGCGTGGCGTCAAAATACTGCGATTTCACACCCAAAACCCCGGCACCGGCAGCTGGAAAAAAGAGCTGAAAACGCCCCAAATGCATATCCACAAAGCGCTTTCAGCTATATCTTTTCAAGCTCCTCAGCTCTTGCCGCTGACGCCAGCCGATTCAAAGCTGGCCATCTCATTGAGCATGGTGCAGGCCGAGCGCAGCAGCGGCCAGACCAACGCCGCGCCAGAACCCTCACCCAGGCGCAACTGCCAGTCCAGCATGGGTTGGGCCTGAAGGTGGGCCAGCAGGCGGGCATGACCCGGTTCACCCGATCGATGCGCATACACGCAGCGCTGCAGCACATGGGGCTGCAGGCGGCTGGCCACCAGCACGGCGGCCGTGGTGATAAAGCCGTCCACCACGATCAGGCGGCGTTCGGCAGCGGCCTGCAGCACAGCTCCAGTCATGGTGGCGATCTCCAGTCCGCCCATAGCTGCCAGTACAGCCAGTGGATCTTGCACGTCGGCGTGAAAATCCAGCACCCGCCCGAGCACTGCGATCTTGCGCGCCAGGCCTTCGCTGCTCAGGCCCGTGCCCACCCCGGTCACTTCCTCTATCGGCTCGCCGCACAGACGCGCCAGCAGCAATGAAGCGCTGGATGTATTGCCTATGCCCATCTCGCCCAGCAACAGCGCATTGCCCGGCAGTTTCTTGACCAGTTCCCCGCCATTGCGAAGCGCCATCGCACATTGCGCTTCGCTCATGGCCGGGCCCTGGCTGCAGTCCGCCGTGCCATAGGCCACCTTGCGCCGCCACAGGCGTGGCTCATGAGCCTTGGGAAGCTTGTGCGCAGGATCCTGCTCGCGCACCTCAAAGTCGCGGGCCACGCCGCAGTCCACGACATTCAGATCAATTCCGTTCTGCAGAGACAGCACGCTTACGGCCGCGCCGCCAGCGAGGAAGTTCTCCACCATCTGCCAGGTCACGTCGACCGGATAGGCCGACACACCCTGAGCAGCCAGTCCATGATCCGCAGCGAACACCACCATCTGCGGTGCATACAGATTGGGAGTCTCGCAACCCACGATGCCGGCAATGCGCAAAGCCAGTTGCTCCAGCACGCCCAGCGATCCCTGGGGCTTGGTCTTGAAATCCAGGCGATGCTGGACACGGACTTGCAGCGCCGCGTCATGGATATCCTGCACCTGCGGGCAGGACCAGAGGGTGGATGGTGGGAATTCGGAAAAAGAAGCGGAACTCATGCTTGCAGTCATTCCCGGTGCATCAGGCCTGAGTGCCATCCACCACCGGGATGCAGAAGGCACGCTTTTGCGATCCTGCAAGTATCGCGCTTTCATCGGCACCGAAACGCCAAGTTCGCCGATTGCTCAGGAGCGGCATGAAAAAGGCCCCTAAGGGCCTTGGCTGAAGACGCGGCAAAAGCCTCAGCGAATGACTTCCTCAACCGTGATTTCGCGCAGGATGCCGCCATCCTTGACCGAGCCGCTGACAGCGCCGTCCTTGACACGTGCCATACAGGCCTGCTGGTCGATTTCGGTCTTGAACACACCGCAGCGGGCGTAGGCATTGCGCTCGTACTGGCTGAGGCCTTGGCCGTCGTCGAGCTTGCCCTTCTTGGCTTCGGCACTTGCCGCCATCGCCTCGCGTGAAGACGAATTGCTCTCACGCATGGGACGCTGGCCCTTGTGATGATGGCGGTGGTGGTGCTTTTTCATCGCAGGCTTGGCCGCATCCATCGCAGCTGCTTCAGCCGCCGGCTTGGCTGCATCCACTTGTGCGCAGGCCATGCCTGCCAGCGACAAAACCGCTGCACCCAAAGCTAGTTGAAGAGTCTGAACCTTGAAAAAAGCCATACGCAACTCCATTCCGAAAAGTGAATAGCTCTGTCAGCTTGCACTCACTCTCAGGCAGGACTTATCGGCTCAGCGGCTATGCGTCCGCAGGAACAGTCCTACAAATCAGACCGAAGCCTGGAGCGCGGTCGGCTCAAACCATTGCCCCACGCCCTGCGCCAGCCGCGCAAACACCTGCTCCAGGCTGGGTGCATCGTGGCCGAACAGCGCATGAATTACCTCGGCGTTTTCAAACAGGCCATGTAGATAGGTACCGATGACAGCGCTGTTGCCTCCCTGCCATAGCATGCCGGGCAACAGCTCCTGAGCCGGTCGCACGCTGGCCGTCTGCATGTCGGAACGCAGCTGGGTCTGGCCGTGGTGGATCTCGTAGCCACGTGCGGGCACGCCACTCAGGGCATTCCATGGGGCTTGCAACGCAGGCAGTTGCAGGGTCGTGGGTTGCACGGTCTTGTCCTGCGCAAACAGGGTCGCCAGCGGCAGCAGACCCAGGCCTGCGGCATTGCCGTCCACTCCATGCAGATCGATCAGCGCCTCGCCCAGCATCTGCAGACCGCCGCAAATGCCCAGCACGCGCTTGCCGAGTCCGGCATGAGCGACGACGGCTGCATCCAGCCCTTGTGCACGCATCCAGGCCAGGTCGGCAGCCGTGGCCTTGCTGCCCGGCAGAATGACCCAGTCCGCCTCGGCGAGTTGCGCGGGAGAGCGAGCCCATACCACGCGCACGCCCGGCACTTGCAGCAGGGGCTGAAATTCATCGAGATTGCTGATGCGCGGATAGGCGATGATGGCAATCGTGGTGTGAACGGCCCGCCCGGCTCCCGTGCTGCCGCGATCATCGAACACGCCGTCCTCCTCGGGCAGACCATGCTGGAACTGCATGGGAATGCAGGCCACCGTGGGCACCCCCGTCTTCTCTTCCAGCATCTGGGGCGCCGGTGCCAGCAGTGCTGCATCGCCCCGGAACTTGTTGAGAACAAAGCCCTTGATGAGCTTTTGCTCATCCTCGGGCAGCAGGGCCCAGGTGCCGTAGAGGTGGGCAAAGGCACCGCCGCGGTCTATGTCCGAGACCAGCAGGCAATGTGCGTTGCAATGTTTGGCCACGCGCATATTGACCACATCGCTGGCATGCAGATTGATTTCGGCCGGCGAGCCCGCGCCTTCGATCACCACCACATCGTTTTCGGCACGCAGCTCGTCCAGCGCCTGCGCGATCTGCGGCCAGACCTTGAGACTGCGACCTCGCCAGGGCATGGCACTCAGCTCCTCATTGACCTGGCCGAACAGCACGACCTGGCTGTGCGTGTCGGCCTCGGGCTTGAGCAGCAGCGGGTTCATGCGCACATCGGGCACGGCCCCCGCCGCCAGGGCCTGCAGATACTGGGCCGTGCCGATCTCGCCCCAGCGGCCCTCGGGCGTGGCCACAACGCGCGCGTTGTTGCTCATGTTCTGCGCCTTGAACGGCGCAACCTTCAGGCCCTGGCCGCGGTAGTAGGCGCACAGCGCCGTGGCCACCCAGCTTTTGCCCGCGCCACTGCTGGTGCCCAGCACCATGATGCAACGTGCTGTCATGTCTTAAGTCTCGGTTGGGATCGGCAGCACCACGCGCTGCAGGATTCTGGCCAGCGCCTCGCCGGGATGGGTGCACATGCCCATATGCGAGGGCGAGGTCTGGATGATGCTGCTGCGCTTGGCCGTTAGCCAGTGATAGCGTGCACGCATGGGCAGCTGCGCAATCGGCCCACCATCGACCCTGCCTTCGCAGATGGCCACAATGGAGCCCAGGTGACGGTGCACGGCCTCCAGATCCACATTCGGGTCCAGCGCCAGCAGACGCTGTTCGTCAAGGGCCACGGCAGCCTGCAGATGACCGGTGCGCTGGCAGGAGAGGATCACACCCGCGTTCACAAATTCCTCACGCTCCACGCGCGGCACTACCCGCACGATGGCGTAGTCGTAGACCTCATGCGCGTGCATCGATCACTCCTTGCAGCCAGCGGCCACGCTCGGCAAGCCGGGCCACGAAATAATTCACATAGGCCGCGCGATGGGCCTGCACATTCCTGAGCACATCGCCCTCTTTGTCGGCGGCGGCCTGCTCCAGAAAGCAGTCGGGCACCTCGTCCACGATGCTCTTGAGCACTTCGGGCCCAAGCTTGGCGGCCAGTTGCGCATCCAGTTGCGCCAGCTGGCTGGCCTGCGGCAGCAGCACATGCTCGGCACTGGGCGCAAAAGGCTTGGCCGGATCGGCAACCTTTCCGTTCCAGGCATGGTGAAAGGTCAGACTCGCACCATGATCGATCAGCCAGGGCTGCTTCTGGTACATCAGCATATTGGTGTTTCGCGCCGTGCGGTCCACATTGCTGACCAGGGTGTCGAACCACACGAGGCGCGATGCAAAGTCGTCGTCCACCACGTCCACCGCCGGGTCAAAGTTGATGGAGCCCGGCAGATAGTCCAGCCCCACGTTCAGCCCGTCGCTGGCGCGAATCAGGTCCTGGATCTCGGGGTCGGATTCGGTGCGGGACAGGTCGCCGTTCAAGTGCAGCAGCACGATTTCAGGCACCGGCAGGCCCAGCGCACGTGCCATGCCGCCAGAGATGATCTCGGCCATCAACGCGCGCACGCCCTGCCCGGCGCCCCGGAACTTGAGCACATAGGTGCCCAGATCGTCGGTCTCGACAATTGCCGGCATGGAGCCGCCTTCGCGCAGCGGCGTGACATAGCGCTCCACCAGCACCGAGCGCAGCTTCAAGGTTTCAGTGTCCATGGGAAATGGTAGCGCCTTGCGCCCATCAGGTCTGATCGGCAAGGTCATTGGATGCTTTTCCAGGCCTGCTCCAGCGCGGCCTGCGACACGGGCGGCAGCACGCCCAACCGCACATGGCCGCTCAGGCCAAAGCTTGCGCAGTCGCGCAGTTTGATGCCCTGGGCACGCAGGCCGGCCAGAGGCGCCGCAAGCTCTGCCAGCGGCAGACCTGCGACAAAGTAATTGGCCTGATGACCGGGAACGACCTGCCAGCCCAGCTTCTCGCACAGCGCCAGCTGCTGCGCCTTCCAGCGGCGCAAGGTCATGAGGCTATAGGCCAGCCATTGCTGCGCCTCGTCCGTCACCCAGGCCTGCAGCATGGCCACTCCATGCGAGCCCACCACCCAGGAGGCCGCCAGCGCATTCAGCGCCTGCAGCTCTGCCGCTGCGGCCTGCATGGGCGCAATCGCATAGGCAGCGCGCACACCCGTCATGCCCAGCGCCTTGTTCGGCGTCCACAGCTGCCAGACCGTGTCGAGATTGCGCTCGGGTGGCTGGTCCTCCAGCCATAGCGGACGGTAGGCGCAGTCCAGCACGCGCCATTCCTTCTGCGCCGGCGGCTGCTGCCAGGCAGGCCAGATGTCTTCCATCGCCCCCAGCGGGCTTGAAGGCTCGCAGGCCCAGCTGAGCACCGGCGCCACGACCGCTTCTGTACGGCGGCACAGCGCCAGCCGCCACACCCGCGCGGCCTGCAGATAGTCGCCATAGTGATGCTGGGGAAACTGCACGCTTTTGGCACCGCTGCGCACAGCGTGCAGCGTGAGGCGATGAATCAGCTCGCTGCTGCTGCCGCCGATCAGGATGCGCTCTACCGCCACGCCATGAAAAGCCGCCAGCTGCGCGCGCAATGCCCCGTATTGCGGATCGGGGTATTGCGCTACATGGGCGGCCTGCAACGCCTTCACGGCCATGGGACAAGGCCCGCAGGCATTGCGATTGGTCGAAAAATCATGCGCCGGAACGCCCAGCGCATCGGTACCGCCATGCATGGCTGCCGCATTCACATCAAACATTGGCAAGCAGCCTTCCTCTCCACAGAAACATCAAAATCATAGCAATCAATGCAAGCAGTACATGCAATTTGATCACTTTTGATGCCAATTTTACAGACAGCTTCAGATCAGCCGCCTGCGGTGCCTGCCCCTGCGGGTTGAGTCTATAGACGCCGGGTTTGGAAAGCTGAACCCCCAGCGCCTGCGCCATGGCTCCCATGGGCCAGCCGCCATTGGGCGATGGCGTCACGGCTGCATCGCGCCTCAAACCGGTCCAGGACAGGCCGCCGGCCAGCAGCGCCAGCCACATTGCGGTGATGCGCGCCGGAATCCAGTTCAGCACATCGTCGGCGCGGGCCGCCCATTTGCCCGTCCATTGCCAGTGGCGGCGGCGCTCGCCCTGGCCTCGCCAGCCGGGGTAGCCCCACATGGCATCGGCCGTATTGGCAAAACGATAGACGGCCGCCCCGGGCAAGCCGGCCACGGCAAACCAGAACAGCGGAGCGATCACGGAGTCGCTGAGGTTCTCGGCCAGCGTCTCGATGGCGCTTTCGCGCACGGTGGCCGCGTCCAGCCGTGTCGTGTCGCGACTCACCAGCCAGCTCAGACGCTCCCGCCCTGCGGGCAGCGATTGCTGCAGTGCGGCCTCCACGGCAAGCACCTCATCCTTGAGCATGCGCCAGGACAGCAGCGGCTTGAGCAACACCCCCATCACCAGCCCCCAGAGCCACCAGGGTGCAAAACCCAGCATGAACTGGGCGAGGCCATAAACCATGAAAAACAGAGCTGCCAGCGCACACCAGACAATCGCTGCAAGGCCAAAACGCAGATAGTCACTCTGCACCTCAACACGCGGTGCAAGCGCCTGCCCCGACCAGCCCAGCAATTTGCCCATCAGCACCACGGGGTGCAGCCACACCGGCGGCTCGCCCCATAGCCGGTCCAGCAGCAAAGCAACCAGCAAGGCCAGCAAGCCAGCCTGCACATTGGCAGCCCAGTTGGGCGCCGCCAGATCACTGGCGGTAAATGTCTGATAGAGCCATGCCAGCGGACTGAGAGAAAGACCGATCAGCTCAGTCCAGCCAAAACTTGTCATGCGTCTGTTTTGTCCTTCGCGGCGCACGGCCCGCTGCCCGGCTTGCCCTTGGTCGCCGCGGCCACCACACGCGAGTCGTCCCAGACATCGTCCATCAGCATGTCTTCCAGAGGCGCACGGCAGGCCCATTTTTCCTGCTGCAACATGGGCTCGGCATAGTAGGCATCGACTGGGCCCAGGCAGAGCACGCCCAGCGGGTGGGCACCTTCAGGCATCTGCAACAGCCTTGCCAGCGCCAGCGGATCGAAAATCGAGACCCAGCCCATGCCCAGACCTTCGGCACGCGCGGCCAGCCAGAGGTTCTGGATGGCACAGGCGCTGCTGGCGATATCCATCTCGGGCAGGGTGCGGCGGCCGAAGATATGCGCCTCGCGTCCCGGCGGCATGGCGACAACCAGCACCTCGGCCGCATCGAGCACACCCTGAACCTTGAGCTTCATGAAGTCTTCTTCACGTTCGCCCAGGGCATGGGCGGTGCGCACGCGCTCCTCCTCGATCAGACCGTGGATCCGCAGGCGCAATTCGGCACTCTTGACCCGAATAAAGCGCCAGGGCTGCATGAACCCCACGCTGGGCGCGTGATGTGCTGCACGCAACAGGCGCAGCAAGACCTCGTCGGGGACCTTACCGCCCGCAAAATGACGCATGTCGCGGCGCTCATAGATGGCGCGGTAGACGGCAGCCCGCTCGGCCTCGGTGAAAGGCGTTGCGGCAATCGTCGCGAAAGAGCTGGTCTTGGATTCGGTCATGGAACTATTGTCGCGCCACAGACATGGCAAAAGCCATCAGTCTTCGATACCTCTTTGAGCGGGAATACCCGCCTGGAAGGCATGTTTGATCAGCGTCATCTCGGTCACGGTGTCGGCGATGTCGATGATCTCCTGCGGGCAGCGGCGGCCTGTCAGGCAGACATGCACATCCTTGGGGCGTGCCTTGAGCGTGTCCAGCACCTCCTGCAGCGGCAGCCAGCCGTAGATCAGCGGATAGGTGATCTCGTCGAGCACGACCAGAAACAGCTCGCCCGAGAGAATATCGGCCTTGGCCTTTTCCCAGCCGTCACGCGCCAGCTGGGCGGAGTGATCGAGATCCTTGCTTTTCCAGCTGAAGCCATCGCCCAGTCCTTCAATGGGCAGACCGACCTGCTCGGCCAGGCGGTGCTCGCCAAAGCGGGCCGTTGGCACCTTCATGAACTGATAGACCTTGACTGCCTTTCCCCGCCCCGTGGCTCGGAAGGCCAGACCAAAGGCGGCCGTGCTCTTGCCCTTGCCATTGCCGGTGTTGACGATGATCAGGCCGCGGCGTTCGCCCTCGGGCTTTTCGTAAGGCTTCTCGGTGGGAGGAGTTTCAATATTCATAGCTAATCTCGCTTGTCTATCAAGGGCTAAAGGGCAAAAAATCAGAATTTCAGCCGGACTCAGCTCAGGCGCGGCAAGGCCAGCCACAGGCCATCGAGTTCGCGCACCTGTATGCGTCTGTCAAACACGGACTCCAGCGCGGCATGGGTGGCGGGATCGCTGCACGCGCCCTGGTGGGTGATGCGGCCGGCCTGCATGACGACCATCTCGTCAGCCAGCAGGGCAAAGGACAACTCGTGCAGCACGCTGACCAGGGTCGCGCCTTGCTGCACCAGACTGCGGGCCGCCAGCATCCAGTCGGTCTGGTGCGGCGGGTCAAGATTGGCCAGTGGCTCATCCATCAGCAGAGTCCGGGCCTGCACGGCCAGGGCCCTTGCCAGCAGCACGCGCTGACGTTCACCTCCCGATAGCTGGCCTATGCTGCGCTGGCGCCAGTCCCAGGCATGGGTCTGGCGCAGCGCCTGCTCCACGGCCTGCCGGTCGGCGTTCGAGGCCGGAGCCAGCCAACCCTGGTGGGGCAAACGCCCCAGCATGACCACGTCATACACGGCCATATCGGCCGCAACAGGCTGATTCTGGCCCAGCCAGGCCAGGGCCTTGGCACGCTCGCGGCCATTCCAGTCGCCCAGCTCGCGGCCCTGCAGAAACACCGCGCCGCTTTGCCGCTGGTTGGCGGCACGCATGCCGGCCATGGCGCGCAGCAGCGTGGATTTACCCGCGCCATTGGGGCCAACGATGGCCGTCCAGCGGCCCTGGGGAATGCGCAGGCTGATCTGACGCAGCACCTCGCGCTCGCCCAGCTGCACACTCAGAGCCTCGGTCGCCAACGGGATTCCGGTCTCGATATTGCTGCTCATGTGCCATCTCCAGACGGCATGGCGCCACGCTTGTGCATCAGCCAGAGCAGATAGCTGCCTCCCAGCACCGCCGTCAGCACCCCCACGGGAAGCTCCTGCGGTGCGATCAACCATCGCGCCAGCAGGTCGGCGGCCAGCAGCAGCACCGCCCCCATCAGACTGCTTAGCACCAGCAGCCAGCGGTGCAGCGCGCGCACCATGGAACGCACCAGATGGGGCGCAGCCAGGCCTACAAAAGCGATCAAACCGGTCTGCGCCACGGCGGTCCCCGTGGCCAGCGCCAGCAGCACGATCAGCAGCAGACGCAGCGGCGCCAGCGGCAGACCCAGACTATGGGCCGTGGCCTCGCCGAGTGCCAAGCCGTCGAGCACGCGGCTCAGGCTACAGGCCAGCGCCAGCGCGGGCATAAGCACCCACAGCATGAGAGCGCAGGCAGGCCAGCCCGCAAAGGCTGTGCTGCCCAGCATGAAAGACTGCATGGCCTGCATGATGTCGGGGTTCATGAGCAGCACCAGCGATGCGGCGGCGCCCAGCACCACACCCACTACCACGCCGGCCAGCAGCAGGCGCATGGTGTTCTGCACGCCCTTGGCCAGCACCAGGGTCAGCACCACGGCAAGCACGGCACCCGCAAAAGCCGCGCCCGTCACGCCCCAGCGCGCCAGGCCGGCCAAAGCGAAAGGAGAGACACCCAGGGCGGCCATGGCCAGCGCCACCCCAAGCGATGCGCCCGAAGCACTGCCCAGCAAATAAGGATCGGCCAGGGGGTTGCGAAACACGCCCTGCGCCACCGCTCCGGCCAGCCCCAGCAGGCCTCCGGCCAGCAAGGCCGCCGCCGTGCGTGGCAGGCGAATATCCATCACGATCTGCCAGGCCAGCGGGTCTTGGCGGGCATTGAGTACGCTCTCAAAACCCGTACTGCCGATACCCGCGCCCAGCAGCGCCAGCAAAGCAGCAGCCAGCGTCAGCCACAGCAGCAGCCAAGCAGCGGCCAGCCCGCGCTGCCCCCTGCGGTGACGACTGGAGATGCAGGCGTTCATGGGCTCTTGCCCTGCCTTGCCGCCAGACGCTGCAGACATTGGGCAATGATTTGCGCCCCCTCGGCCATGCGGGGGCCTGGGCGCACCAGAATGTCGGATTGCTCGGGCGTGAAGGCGCAGATCGCGCCCTGCTTCACCGCCCGCATCTGGGCCCAGCCCGGGTATTCCGGCACGCCGGTTTTCCAGGCTCGCTCGCCGGCCATCAGAATGTCAGGATCCAGCTTGACCACATATTCGGGATTCAGGCGCGGAAACGGCCCTTGCCTGGCGTCGACCACGTTGCGCAGATGCAGCCGCGTCAGTGTCTGGCCGATAAAGGATTTTTCACCGGCGGCATACGGGCCGCGACTGGCCTCAAAGTACACACGCTGACCGCGCATGGCTCCGGGCACGCTGGCAGCGGCCTTGTTCAGGTCGGCCTCGATTCCGGCCCAGACGCGGTCTGCGCCCTGTGTGGGCGGCAAGGCGAGCAGCTGACCTATTTTCTGCATCACGGTACGCGCTTCCTCGTGGGTGCGTGGCTCCAGCGCCACCACCTTGAGGCCCAGCGCCTCCATTCGCGCAATGGCCCGTGATGCCATGGAAACCAGCACCAGATCTGGCTTTAGCGCCACAATAGCCTCGATATTCGGATCCAGCCCGCCACCCACCACGGGCACGGTCTTCACATGGGCTGGCCAGTTGGAATAGCGATCCACCCCCACCAGTCGTTCGCAACCGCCCAGTGCGCACAGGCTCTCGGTGAGCGAGGGCAGCAGGCTGACGATGCGCTGCGGCGGTTTGGCCAATTGCACCTGCGCGCCACGTGCATCGGTGATCTGCACGGACTGCGCCGCCACCGACAAAGCCCCAGCCAGGCCGCAAACAAGCAGCGCAGCAGCGGCAAACTGTTTTACGGTGGCCCTCATGCCTGCGGCCCTTTCAATGCCAGAGGCAAGCCGGCGCACATCAGCGTGACGCTTTCGCAATGCGCTGCCGCCTGCTGATTGAGCAAGCCCAGCGCATCGACAAAGGCGCGCACTTCGCGCCCCATGGGAATCACGCCCAGACCGATTTCGTTGCCGACCAGAATGACGGGGCCGGCTGCTTCATCAAGCGCTTTCAGAAAGAGTGCTAGCTGTGATTGCCAGTCGGGAGCTGGAGATTGGCTGTCTTCGGAGTTCCCGGTCTGCACCGGCATCAGCCAGTTTGTCAGCCACAAAGTCAGGCAATCAATCACCAGCAGCCGCTGCGGGCTGCTGTGCTGGGCCAGCACCTGGGCCAGCTCGCGAGGCTCCTCTATGGTCAGCATGCCTGGCACGCGCTCGGCGCGGTCGCGCTGGTGGCGCGCAATGCGCTCGCTCATTTCCGCGTCCCAGGCCTGGCCGGTCGCCACCAGCGCAGCCTGATTCCCGGCATCCGTCTGCAGCCACTGGCGCGCCAGCAGCTCCGCACGACGGGATTTGCCGCTTTTCTGCCCGCCCAGTATCAGCTGGGTACGCGGCATGACGAAGGAGACTGTGCTTGCAGGGCTCATGGTGATGGACTAAAGGTTCAGTCTTCGATTGTTGCGCCAAAAAGCGCCGCCACAGCCGATGGGCAGGACGGAAACCAGGCATGAAAGTAACTGGCCCGCACACTGCCATATTGATAAAGTGCCTCGCCACGGTCTGCCTGTACGGCTGCACCAGGGCGGCTGCTGCGCGTGAGCACCGGCATGGCGGTCTCCAGTCTTGTGTAGTGAAAGGTATGACCGCGCAACAAGCCCATATCGAGCGCCAGCTGCTGCATGCCCAGACCGCCGAGCCTGCTCTGCATGACAACCTGGCCGGGCAGCAGCCCCCACATGGGCTGGGTGCAGCCGTCCAGTGCTGTCACTCCATCACACAGCGCCAGCATGCCGCCGCACTCGGCCCAGACGGGCTTGCCCTGCGCCATATGCTCTGCAATGCCGTCGCGCAACTGCCGGTTCTCATGCAGGGCCCGGGCATGCAGCTCCGGATAGCCGCCGGGCAGCCAGATCGCATCGCAGGGCGGCAGCGCATCGCCAGCCACCGGCGAGAAAAAGCACAACTCGGCCCCCATGACACGCAGACAGTCCAAATTGGCGGGATAAATAAAGGAAAACGCCGCATCGCGCGCAATGGCAATGCGGCGGCCGCTCAGCCAATGCTCCACCCGAGCTTGATCGCCGGACATGTCCGGCGCTGCAAAGTCCACGCACCAGTCCTGCCAGCTGGGCTGACCGTCGTCCGAGCTCCAGGCCCGTTGCCCCAGGGGAGTCTGGGCCAGGGCGTCGGCCGCCGCATCCAGGCGCTGCAGGGCATCGCCAAGCTCGTGGGCGGCGATCAGGCCCAGGTGGCGCTCCGGCAGCAGCGCCGCAGACTTGGCCTTGACCGCTGCATCGCCCAGTTGCACACCGGGCATGGCACCCAGCCACAGCGACTGCTCGCGCAGGCCTTGCCTGAGCAGATCGGCATGATGGGCCGTGGCCACGCGGTTGGCCAGCATGCCGGCCCAGCGCAGACCGTCACGGTAATGCTGCAAGCCATAGGCCAGCGCCCCGAAAGTGCCCGCCATGGCCGAGGCATCGACCACGGCCAGCACAGGCAGACCCAGCAGCAGCGCCAGATCGCCAGCGCTGAAATTGCCGTCGAACAAGCCCATCACGCCTTCGACAAGAATCAGATCTGCTTCCTGGGCCGCCTCATGCAGACGCTGGCGCACATCCCCCTCGCCCGTCATCCACAAATCCACCGAATGCACGGGCGAACCGCTGGCCAGCTCGTGCCAATAAGGGTCCAGAAAATCCGGCCCGCACTTGAATACGCGCACCTTGCGTCCCTGGCGCGCATGCAGGCGAGCCAGGGCAGCCGTGATGGTGGTCTTGCCCTGGCCGGAGGCCGGAGCACTGATCAGCAACGCCGGGCAACGCGGGCCGGGTTCATGCATTGCGATGACTGTCATGGTCTCTTACCTGGCTTCCCACTTCACACCGATATAGCCGCTGCGGCCTTCGGTGGCATAGGTTCGGGCCAGCTCATAGCGCTTGTCGGCCAGGTTGTTGACGCGTGCCACCAGGCTCCATTCACGCGTCAGCTGCTTTTGCGCACTCAGATTCCAGAGCGTGTAACCGCCCAGCACGGTCTTGTTGGCCGCATCGTCAAAGCGCTTTCCGGCAGCCTGCATTTCGGCGCCCAGCCTCCAGCCGGCCAGCGTGGTGTCGGCAGACAGATTGGCGTAGCGCTTGGAGCGGCGAGCCAGTTGCAGATCCTTATCGGTATCGCGCGGATCCTGGAAGTCCACCGAACCTTGCAGATTCACCATGGCCAAACGGGTGGTGCCGGCCAGGGTGATGCCTTCGTAACGAGCCTTGGCCACGTTGGCATAGCAGCCGCCGTAAGGGCCGGTATTGCCCGCACAGGAGCCGGTATTGCCTACATAGTTGATGAGATTGGAGACATTGTTGCGATAAAGCGTAGCCGAGAAGCTGTCGCTGCCTTTGCCCCATTTCAGGCCCAGTTCCACATTGCGGCCTTTTTCCGGCGACAGACTGGCATCGCCATATTGGCTGAAGCGCTGATAGAGCGTAGGTGCACGAAAGGCAGTGCCGGCCGATGCGGTTGCGCGCCAGTTGGGCATAAACTCATAGCCGTATGCAGCGCTGCCCGTTGTGTGGCCGCCAAATTCACTGTCGCGGTCATGACGGGCATTGAGCTGCAGCGTGTGCTTGCCAGCATGCAGGCCATAGCCCAGCGCCAGTGCGTTCTGAGAGCGATTGCGGCTGCCGATATCCAGGCCGTTGTTGACCAGCTTGTCCTCACGGCGTTCCAGCGCAGCCGTCACGGTCTGCGCTCCCAGCCGCCATTCGTTCTGGAACAGATAGTTGTGCAAACGCGTATCGGTTTCATAGACACTGGGCTTGGTCTGGTAAAAATCGCGCGACTGCGTGTACTGCAGGCGCGTGCTGTAGACATCGCTCCACTTGGCCAGCCAGTTCAGGCCTACCGCATTCATCTTGTAGATGCTGCGGTCGTCGGCCATGGGGCTGGCCTTGGAGACAGGGGCGTCATAACCCGCGTTCATATAGCTGGTCAGAGCCGTGGCTTCAACACGGTGATTGCTGTTGATCTGGTAGCCCACCCGCCCGTTGAAGGCGTTGCTGCGATAACCATCGGCATCGGGATTGAAGCCCGCAGAGGTCTTGGCATTGAAGCCGTTGCTACTGGCATGCGAAACACCCAGGCTGTAATCCCAGCCGGCCACACCGCCGCTGACGCCGGCCTGCGCCTTTACCGTGCCACGACTGCCCCAGCCCAGGCCCACATAGGGCTTGGCTTTGCCCTCACCCTTTTTGGTAAAGATCTGCACCACGCCGCCCATGGCGTCAGAACCGTAAACAGCCGCTGCCGGGCCACGCAACACTTCAATTCGGTCGATCGCTTCCAGTGGGATGTCCTGCCAGGAGGCTCCGCCCGTGGACTGCGAATCCACTCGCACACCATCGATGTAGACGGCTGTGAAACGCGTGTCGGCACCGCGCAGATAAACGCTGGTGGTCGAGCCGGCGCCGCCGTTGCGCACCATCTGCACACCCGGCAGACGCGAGAGCACATCGGCTACACCCACGGCACCCGCAGTTTCAATCGTTTCACGGCCCACCACCGACATATCGGCCACCAGATCGGACAAAGGCTGCTCGATGCGATTGGCGGTGACCACGGTTTCTTTCATGTGCACCGCATCGGCCTGTGCAGCTGATTGAGCCTGTGCGGCAAACGCCACGGCCAACGCAGATGCCAGAAGAGTGGGACGGAGAACAAACGATGCGCGTGCGCGCGAAGCCACCTGCGCCATGCGCAGGGACGAAGATTGCGGACTCATGGAAAGCACACTTGAATACGCCCACATCAGCCTACCCGCCGACATTGAGCAAACATACCTGCACAGAATGCAGGCAACCCATGTTGGCCGGTATCCGGGCTAGGCGAATCATCCTCTTGCCGGCCTTCCCAGCGCGCAGCGCCAGTGGCCATGGGGAAAAAGGTGGAATGCCGCAGCATTCCATTCGCCGACCGTTGCGGGGGCAGCGCAGGTTCGGTGTGCCAGTGTGTCTGGCCAGCACCTCCCTGCTTCCCGTTGAACTGAGACCACAGAAAAGCGACCTCGAGCACCAACAGGCGCCCATTGTAATGAGCGCCACGCGGCGCAAATCCTTCATTCGGAGTAACCGAGCGCGGCTCAGGTGACGATTTTTTACCTTAAATATGCACTTGAGGTACACAGAACTTGTGCAGCACGCTACGATTTTGAGAGAAATATTGCAGTTTTACGATTGCGGCAGTCAAGCAGCCTGTGCTCCAGCGCAAACTGCTGAATTTGCCTGCACATTTATACTCACCCACGGACTGCAAGACCTACAATGGCAGAGTCTATGACCACCCAGCCCTCTCTTGATCTCATTGCCGAGCGCGTAGAGCGTCTGCTGGTGCGCCACGAGGAACTGCAGCGCACCAACACCCTGCTCACCGATCAGGTCATCGCTCTGACGCAAGAGCGCGATTTGCTGCGTCTGCGCCTGCAGGCCGCACGTGCGCGCGTCGATGCCTTGATCGAACGCCTGCCCGCCAACCAGGGAGAGTGACAGTCGTCACCCTCCATCACCAGACCCGCCACTGACGCCCATGAAGCAGATCGATGTGCAAATCATGCAGCAAAGCTATGTGCTGACCTGCCCCGATGGTCAAGAAGAACGTGTGCAGGAAGCCGTTCGCCGCGTGGACGAAGCCATGACCCGCATCCGCGACAGCGGCAAGGTCCGCTCGCGCGAGCGCGTGGCAGTGCTGGCAGCCCTCAATATGGCTTTCGACGTGCTTGACCGCGATGCCCAGCAAGCCCTTATGGCCAACGCCCAGGCAGAAATGCAGGCGCATGCTCAGGAGCAGTTCGCGCCCCCCGAGATCAATGAGGCCGCCCAGGCTGAACTGCAGCGCCAGCAGGAGCTTGCCGAGCAACTGGTGCTCAAGCTCGATCAGGCACTGGATGCTGACGCCAGGCTGCTCTGATCGGGTAACCTCAGCAGCAAAGCAGTCATGACCTCCGCGCGACTGCCAATACCCGTTAGAATAAAACCGTCTGCAAATCTGCCGGTTTTTATATTTCCTTGAACCAATGCTCAACGAGCATGGGCTTGATAAATCACCTATTGAGCGTGATCGTCTCGCGTCAGATGAACCCAACGATAGGTTGCTCTTGCCCACCTGAACCCCCGGTTCAGGATGACGAGCCGGTGGCATTTGCAGACACCTTTATACATACAAGCTGTTGATTTGCTTGCTTTCCAGCCATGAAGATGGCCTGAAGAATCAAACAAAGCCGAGCAATCGCAGGCAATTGAAATCAACAACTTGTACATCTATCTGGATTGATGATTGGCCCGCGTTGCGGGCCTTTTTCTTGCCCAATAGACTGAAGCCATGCTTGCCGCCACCCTTCTCTGCCTCGTCATCGGCATCTCCGACGGTCGCACCCTGACCGTGCGCTGCGGTGAGCCTGGCGCTTATGAGCAGGTCACGGTCAGGCTGCAGGGCATCGATGCACCCGAGCGCAAGCAGCCATTCGGCGAGAGAGCCCGACAAGCATTGGCTGAGCTGACATTTCTTAAGGAGACCGAACTGCGCTGCACCAAGACAGATCGGTACCAGCGACAGATCTGCTCTGTTTGGGTGACGCCTGCATCGGCACCCAGCGGGCCGCGCACGCTCGATGCCGGCCTGGCCATGATCACCCAAGGCATGGCCCGATGGTACCGCGCCTGTGGCCACGAACAGTCTCCCCAGGCGCGGGGACAGTATGAGTTTGCCGAGCAAGAGGCCATGGCACGCAAAGTCGGGCTGTGGCGTGATCCAGAGCCGGCTGTGCCTTGCAATCGGCCCACTCGCGCGGGTTTCTGCAAACCCTAAGTCGGTTGTCGCCCTAGCGAGCAGATCAGGATTTTCATGTTACTGCCCGCTGCACAGGGCGGATTCAACCGGTCGATGCAACACAAAGCAGCCGCTCCGAAGTGAAAACGCCAGCAAGCGTATGACATGATTCAGCGTCACCCTCGTCGCAGGCATACCCTGCCCCGCGCGCAACGTCTCGCAGGCTGTGCGCCTTCTTGTTTGCCGCTGTCCACACCAACATCCCTCCGCCATGAGCACCGCCATCGCCCTTCAGCCCCGCCCTTTCATGACCGTGGATGTCTTCACGGTCGTGCCCTACCGCGGCAACCCCGTGACTGTAGTGCTCGATGGGCGCGACCTTGACGATGCACAGATGCAAAACTTTGCGCGCTGGACCAACCTGTCCGAGACCACCTTTGTCCTGCCCCCGACGGACGCGGGCCGCGCCCTGGGCGCCGACTATCGAGTGCGCATCTTCACCCCGACTGCCGAAATGCCGTTTGCCGGCTACCCGACGCTGGGCACCTGCCACGCTTGGCTCGCCCAGGGCGGGGTCCCCAAGCATCCAGAGCGCATCGTGCAAGAGTGCGCCAAGGGTCTGATCCCCATCCAGCGCTCGATCCACGGCCTGGCATTCGCCACTCCGGCCCACCAGGCCCTGCCCCTGCCTGACCATTTGCACCTGATCTACGAGGCTCTGGGCATAGACGCAGCCCAGGTGCAGGATGCCGCCTACCTGGACAATGGAGCACAGTGGCTGTGCCTGCTGCTGGACAATACCGACAGCGTTCTCGGCCTGGAGCCCGACTTGGCACGCATCAAGGCCCTGGGCCATAAGGTAGGGGTGGCTGCTCTGTATCGAGCCACCAATGCGATGCCACTGATCGGCAATGCCTGTCAGGAGACACAGGCACAGCTCGAAGTGCGCGCCTTTTCCACCACCGGTGTGGAAGACCCGGTTACCGGCAGCCTGAATGGCAGCCTGGCTCAGTGGCTAATCGCCCAGAAACATATGCAGGCGCCCTACGTGGCAAGCCAAGGGATCCGCGTTGGCCGCAACGGCCGAGTGTCCGTGCAGCAGGATGCACAGCAACAACTGTGGATTGGAGGCCACACAGTCACCTGCATGCAAGGCACGGTCCAACTGTAAGAGCGCCCCCGATCCATGAGGCGTGCACCGACGATCAATGCAGCCAACTTCAGCAGCGCCTCGTGGGCACCAATAGCGACTTGTACAAGTTGGCTGGCAACTTGACCAAGCTTGAAGTCCCCTTGAAGTGAGATGCAATGTACAAGGTGGCATTGCAGATGCCGAACCGGCGTCTGAACGGCTGGGCCGATTGAATCTGTCGCTGTTCGGTCGAGAAGACCGCTGTAACGTTGGTAGCTGGGCCTGAAGTAGGCTCAGCTCGAAAGCACCGCACGAACCAATGCCTCTACGTGGATTTCGACGGTATCAAGGCAGGGAACAGGGCTGTTGCGGTCACTAAGGATCAGCGGCAGTTCAGTGCAGGCGAGTGCTATATGGTCGATACCTTCACGTTGCTGCAAATCCTGAATGATGGCAACGAACTCCTGGCGAGTGTTCTCTTTGACAAGGCCATGCTCAAGTTCGGCCTCGATCTTGGCCTGGATTTGCGCAATCTGATGCTCACTGGGCACGATAACTTGTATGCCCCGATCTTCAAAAGGTGTCTTGAAGAATGTATTCGTCATGGTGAACACGGTACCCAGCAAACCGACTTTTCGCGCGCCTCGCTCCTGTGCCGCGTTGCAGGTGGCATCAATGGCACTCACTATGGGAACCGGCGACAGCGGGAGTATGCGGTCCAGAACGATGTTGGGCGTATTGCCAGTCAAACCCACCATGCCCGCACCACCGGCGGCCAGGCTGTGAATTGCGCCGAGCACATAGTCGGCAAGCTGCTCGAACTCGCGTTCACGACAGAGGCTGAACACCTTGAAAGCGTTGAGGCTTTCGATGGACAGGCGAGGCAGATTCTCCTTGCCCGTCTGTGTCTGAACGCCGTGAATGATCTTTCGGTAATAGGCCACGGTGGACTCCGGGCCGATGCCACCAATGAGGCCGAGTTTCTTCATTTCGCTGTTCCTTGAGGTAATTCCGGGTGGTTGCCCATGGCGACATTCAGCGAGGCCGCTGAATTGCCTGCTGAAACGGTGCCAGCATGTGTTTCGATGAAGCGCCTTAGCAGCATCAACGGCGTTGGTGTCGGACTAACGCCTTGCAGCATGGCTGCTGGATCCAGACCTTCCGCGCGCAGCACTTGCGCTCTTGCATTGATGCAGGCTGCCATGACTTCCGATGTGAACTCTGGATGAAACTGCACGGACACCGCGGTGGGGCTGTATCGGACTATCTGATGGGGATCGTGAGCTGAGCGAGCCAATGCCCTGGCTCCATTGGGCAGGCGCAGGATGGTCTGAAGATGTGTGAGGTGGGCCAGGAAGCGAGGTGGGCATCCGGCAAGCCAGTCGTCCGGCTCAGCAACCGCCAGTTGTTCGATTTCCAGACTCCCCATCTCTCTGCCGTCAGGGTGGTAGTCCACTGCTCCTCCCAGTGCATGAGCCATAAGCTGATGCCCATAGCAAACTCCCATGAGAGGCATCCCCTGTGTCACAGCCTGCCGTATCCATATGGCGGTCGCTTCGCTCCAGGGATGCTGATCGGTCACCATGGACCACGAGCCCGTGATGATCGCCGCACGGTGCTGCCCGGGCTCGGGCAGAGGTTCTCCTTCATACACCTTCACTATGTCCATGGTTTCGGGCCTGCAGCCAGCAGCTACCAGAAACCACTGGGGAAGATCGCCTGCGATGACTCGAATGTCCTCGGGCGGCGTGCCCGCCTGGATCAGCAGCAAAGATTGAGAGTCCACGAGAAATGTAGGAAGGTGGCAATACCTCACACTTTAGTGAAACAAATCCATCATGAATACTGAATTCCAATGATGAGAAAATCTCCAAATGAGAAAGATCGATCTGGAATCGTTGGCGTTCTTCAAGTCTGTTGTGGATACCGGTAGTGTCACCCAGGCTGCCAGGCAGATGAACCGCGTGCAGTCCAATGTCACCACGCGCATCCGCAATCTGGAGGAGCGTCTGGGCGTGCAACTCTTTTTGCGGCATGGCAACCGGCTCAAGCTCTCGGCCGAAGGCGAGGTACTGCGCGGCTACGCCGAACGGATATTGCGACTGTCGTCAGAGGCCGAGTCCGCAATGCTGCTTCGGGCGCCGCAGGGTACGCTGCGACTGGGCACACTGGAGAGCACGGCTGCGGCGCGACTGCCTCCGTTTCTATCCAGGTTTCATGAGCGCTACCCGGATGTATTCATCGAACTGGTTACCGGATCCACATCACGGTTGCTGGACATGGTTCAGCGTTATGAAGTGGATGCAGCGCTGATTTCTGAGCCGTTTACGGCACCGGGACTGGCGACCCAGAAAGCATTTGATGAAGAACTGGTGCTCATCGCCGCACGCTCGGCTACCGGTGTGCTGGATTCGGAACAGTTGTCACGCTGCACAGTGATTGCATTCCCTGCAGGCTGTTCGTACCGTCGAATCCTGGAGGAATGGTTTGCCAGCATCGGAACTGCCCCTCACCGCGTTCTGGAGATGGCGTCCTACCACGCCATCGTGGCCTGCATTGCAGCCGGTACGGGCGTCGGCATCATGCCGCGCTCCATCTTGAGGGCCGTACATGCCGAACCACAGTTGCAAGTGCTTCCGCTGCCCAGACACTATGCAGAAGTGACCACGCATCTGGTCTGGTTGCCACAGCAGGAGTCAGCCTCCACGGAGGCGTTGAGGCAAATGCTGGCCGCCGACCGCCTAAAGAGTTGACCTTAAGCTCTTTGAGCTTAAGCAGCCGCTCCTGGTCGTTTCCGACCAGACACCATGCCGCAGCCGCAGCGGCCTGCTCCGAGTCACTCTCGCCTGACCGATAGGCCGTCGATCAAAATCGTCCACAAGCGCATCTACCGAACTTCTTGCAGCACCTGAAGTCCCACAACAACGATTAGCCCAAGCTCATCAAAGTGCCGCAGGAAGAACTGAGGCAGGCCAACCACGTCAACTCCTTCGACAAGCCCAATGATTTCCCTATTGAAATCGACGCCAACGCCACAGGCGTGATGATTGCGGTCGATGACTGGGATATGCCTTTGGTTGAAGGATGCTGGACTTACCCAGTCAATACTAGGCGATCGGAACCTCCCGGAGTGGCTGGGCGACAAGACCGTGCAGTGTCTAAAGGAAGATCCTTGGAGTGCCTGGTAGGAAATAGCGGCGTTCGCACAGGATGTGGTTCTTACTGCTTAATCACGGCGCCAGCCAAGGCCTCCAGAAGTGTCATCCCCGCCTGCCCACAGCGGCATGCTGCCTGGACCTTGATACGCTCCACGCCCCCATTCATAGCGCATATCACTGCTTCCCATCGTCCGCTGGGCACCTTGCTCTGGCATGTGTCCGGCATCACGCCCCGGCATCATCGAGCAACCCGCCAGCACACTGACTACTGCTGCAATTAAAAGTAGCGCTTTCATGACAACTCCTTGAGAAGAAGGAGTCTTCAAGGCTATTCCTGAGGCGTGTGTCCGCTGTAAATTCTTGTTGAACGGCTACTTTGCTTACCTAATTCATACAACAGTCAGTATTGATGCGCTCTGTTTTTTGAAGCTTTGAAGCCATAAAACTTGGCTGTCTACTTGAGGTCGAGGCTGATCGGTTCTTTCTGGCAGGCTGATGAGCCCTTTGTTCCAGTGAAGGCACTGCGCGACGAATTCGTGTGCCCAGGCACGTATGCCGAGCGGCTGGACGAAAGGACCGTGCAGTGCCTCGAAGCAAAAGCTTGACCCTGCCATTCACCTACATGTTCTGAGCGCCATAGAAGGCACCATCACCTCCGGTCCAAGGACGTCCATTGTCGTCATGCATCCAGCGATCCCGGTCGCCGCTCATATTCATTCCTCCCATCGTCTGGCTGGAACTCTCGGCAGGCATAGACCCGGAACTACGTCCCGGCATCATTGAGCATCCTGCCAGCATGCTGGCAAGTGCCGCGATTAAAAGTAGCGCTTTCATAGCAACTCCTTAAGAACGTGGAGCATTGCAGGCTAGTCTTGCCGCGCGCGCTGCATGTAAGTTCTTGTTGAACTTCCTGTTTGCCTACCCAATTCGTGCACCGTCCCGGCTCAAGCGGGCTTTTTTTGTTTCTGGATCGCAATGTTCAAGAGCATTTACCGCAGTGTTGTAGGTCGGCATGTCGAGTTGAAGGCGCCAGGAAACACTTCTACCGATATAGCCTTCCAATGGCTCTGGGTCGCCTTGCCGTATGCACCGCTAGCGATCAGTTCGACCCAAACTTTGTCAGGTCACTCACCGTAATTTTCCGGGGCCGGAATTCGGGCAAACTGTTATTTGCAACAACCAATCGCACCTTGGCGACCATTAACCGGCAATGGCTCACTCCCCTGAAAAAACACGCGGACCACCCTTGTGGGGCCCTAAGTCTTCATCGCCTCTTGCCAATGAAACTCAGCATTTCGAACGCTGGCGCAAGCGCACATGGCAGTTGCACGCTTCGGTCCTATTGAGCCATCTATATGCCTTCATGCTATTTCTCGGCCACTGCTGGGCAGGCTACGTGCCGTTGCATGCAGTGCTGCTGTATGGGCTCTGGATAGGTGCAGGGATGGCCTTTATCACCTGGGCCTACGCCAGTGGCTGGAGCCAGACTCAGAGTGACCCTGGCTTGTTCTTCTGGCACCAACTGGTCTCGGTTACAGGGGTGCTAGGCTTGCTTGTCGCAGCGCCTCAGGTTGCGTTCCAGGCACTGGTTATGCTTCTAGTCTTCAGTACCGACGGCTTTCTTGCACCGCGGCGTACAAGCTTCTGGATGACCTGGAGCTGCACGCTCATTGCAATTGCACTGGCTGTTTACTGGGTAGGGCCACAGATGCGCATGACCACCGACACCCTCATCGGGCAGTTCCTCACTGTCGGCGTCATGCTCGGAGCAGTCGTCCGATGCAGCGTGCTGGTCACCTACTTTCGTGGCATGCAATATCGACTCAGTGCGAGTAATGAAAAACTGGCCATCGCGCTGAAGCAGATTGAAAACTTGGTGCGCAACGATGACTTGACGGGACTGGAAAACCGCCGAGGGGTCATGGATCGACTGCAACAATGTATTCATGCGGCTCAACGCAGAGACGCCCCGTTTTGCATCGCAATGCTTGACATTGACTTCTTCAAACAGGTCAATGACCGTTACGGTCATGAAGGAGGAGATCAAGTACTTCGAGCCTTTGGACAACTTCTGTCCTCGCAGATTCGTGCAGCCGATTGCGCTGGTCGTTACGGCGGAGAAGAATTTCTTCTGGTGCTCTGTGACACACAACTGGCCCAGGCAGGAGTGTTGCTTGAGAGAATTCGCGAAAGCACAGAAGCACTCCCATGGACACAGTTAGTGCACAAAGATCTGCGAGTGACATGTACGTTGGGTGCGACTCAGTATCGACAGGGAGAAACCGCAGAAGCCCTCATCTCGCGCGCTGATGCTGCTATGTATCGAGGCAAGGCCGCTGGACGCAATCGCGTAGTTCTCGCGTAGATCAAACTTTCGCTAGCCAAGACCCTGAGCCGTCAGATCACTTCCTTGTGAGTGATCATTCCCGCCCACTGCCCACCGCTATCAAGCACATTGCACTTCTTGATGCGGTCATGGACGCCGAGAGCCTTCACGATCGCAGCTTTCCTTGATACAGGAGGTGCCATTGCCAGGGCCAAGCCTTCGCGCCTGACTACCGATCCGATTGAGGCGAAGGGATGCGAAGGCCGCAATGCTCTTGCATTCTTCCGAGCAGCGCCAGCATCACCGGCGCCAAGGCCGCGCCCGGAGATAAAACGTGCCATGCGCACAGCCGTTTTCAACATCCACTTATCGAGCCCTTCCTGCCATGCAGCGGAATTTTGTGCTTGGAAAAGCACATGCACCCGACGCTCATGAATCGCCACTGCCTTGCTGGACTTATTGCAAGAGCAGGTACTGAGGCAGTTTGAATGTTTATGGCCTGGCATCTACGTCGCTGGAGCTCGATCAATATCTCACTACCGATGCATGTGGCATGCTTGGCACCATTCACATTTTTTAACCATGGAGGCTCAATGAAGATGAATATGCCGTGTATCCGCCCTCGTGTGGCAGCCTTGCTACTTGGAGTTTCAGGTCTAGCAGCCATGTCCAGTTCCTGGGCATGCACACGGCTGGTATTTCACGGAGCCAACGGCCAAGTGATCACTGCACGATCCATGGACTGGAAGAGTGACATCGTCAGCAACCTCTGGGTACTGCCGCGAGGCATGCAGCGCACTGGCGAAACCGGCCCCAATACTGTGCGCTGGACGTCCAAGTACGGCAGCGTCATCACTTCAGGCTATGACATTTCCACTACCGACGGGGTCAACGAAGCCGGTCTGAATGCCAACCTTCTATGGCTCGTCGAGTCGCAATACCCTGCATTTGGCACCAATAGCAAGCCAGGCCTATCGATTGCCGCCTGGGCTCAATATGTACTGGACAACTTTGCGACAGTGCAGCAGGCAGTAGCCGCGCTAAGTAAGGAACCATTCACCCTCGTATCCGACACCATGCCCGGTGAAAACCGGCTGACAACCGTACACCTTTCAATCTCCGACGCCAGCGGCGATAGCGCGATCGTGGAATACATCGCGGGCAAGCAAGTCATTCATCATGGTCGCCAATACCAGGTCATGACAAACTCGCCAACCTTCGACCAGCAACTGGCGCTCAATGCATACTGGAAACAGATTGGAGGCACCACAATGCTGCCTGGCACCAACCGTGCAGCAGACCGCTTCGCCCGCGCTTCGTTCTACGTGAACGCAATACCCAAGGATCAAAGCCCGAACAAGGCGCTCGCCAGCGTGTTCAGTGTGATTCGCAATGCCTCTGTTCCTTATGGCCTGAATACGCCGGAGGAGCCCAATATTTCCTCCACACGCTGGCGCACCGTGTTTGATCACGAGCGCAAGCTGTATTTCTTTGAGTCGGCACTGACACCCAACACCTTCTGGGTAGACCTGAAGGCACTGGACTTCAGCAAGGAAAAAGGCAAGGTCATGAAGATCGATCTGGGACCGGACCAGAATCACACTTATTCAGGGGATGCCACTGGCCAATTCAAGGCATCCGAGCCATTTAAATTTCAAGGCATCTGATCATTTCTCAGCCAATGATTCTGCCCTGATACAAACCCGCACCGTGCGGGTTTTTCTTTCTGGAGCGCGATGTATCAGCCAATGCTGGCGGTCCGCCAACCCTGCCTCCGAGTTGCCACTGTCCTACCGCAAAAAGGCGTACCGACCTTATCCACATGCACTCAGCGCACCCCAAAAGACCCCTGACTGACAAGCAAGCAGGAACCCTTCAATGGGCGCGTATCCCTAGTCTCATCAGACGATTTTCCTCAACTCCACCACTTCAAGAATCTGGCTGATGAGTTGCTCGATCTTCAACCGCTGCATCGTCCTTGATGCGCAGATTGGAGTGCAGGAGCATCAAGCCAGACCGAAGAATCTTGATTCGCCTGAATGTTCAGGGTCCCTATCGCAAGGAAGTGGCATGTCGTATACGTTGACTGGTTTTGAAGGCAAAGTGGCCGTGGTCACCGGTGCAGGCCGGATGCGCAGCATCGGTCGCCCCATTGCACTGGCATTGGCGCAAGCGGGTTGTGATGTTGTCCTGACGGGCACGGGCCGCGCCCCCGACACCTATCCGGAAGATGAGCGCAAAGCGCATTGGCGAGATATCGAATCGGTGGCGGATGAAATCCGTCAGCTCGGGCGCCGCGCCCTGCCTGTGGTTTCCGATGTCAGCAATCCAGAGTCCATCGACGCATTGCTTGCACGCACGATTGCAGAATGGGGACGTGTGGATTTTCTGATCAACAACGCGGGTGCAACCCGCGGCGACGACCGCATCCCGGTGACGGAGCTATCCATCGATACATGGCATCGGGTGATGAATGTCAACCTGAACGGAACCTTCTATATGTCTCGTGCGTTCGCAAAACATATGGGGGCACAGGGAGAAGGCGGCGCCATCATCAATATCTCGTCGCTGGCAGCGCAGCTGCTGGCACCCGATACTGGCGCCTACGCCACCACTAAGGTGGCCATCAATGGCCTGACCACCATCATGGCGCGAGAGCTTGGCCCCAAGAAGATTCGCGTGAATGTCGTGGCTCCAGGCATCGTGGAAACAAGTCGCCTGGATGATGTGCCTCGCGGCAAAGTGTGGGACGACATGATCGCCGGCTACATCTCTCTGGGTCGAGCAGGTACCGGCGAAGATATCGCCCACTTGGTCGCATTCCTTTGCAGCGACCAAGGCGAATGGATCACCGGTCAGAACATCTACGTCGACGGCGGCCATCTGCCAACGCCACGACGCCTAACATGAATTAACTGCACTCCAACCGTGAGTCGCATGAGTGGGCTCTGACAAGCCACCTCAAGCAACAAACAGGCTCGCCATCGCGCGAGCTTTTTGCTTCCAGAAACGCCATGCGCACTGCACCATTAAGTCCCTATACCCTCTACAGCCGCTTCGTAAGATACAAAGCGGGCCGCTGCAGCCGCCAAGGCCGAATGGCTTGACGTCCAGATTCAGAAAGCAAGAAAGGTTGCCGCCCGACTCCTTCATGAGCACAGAGAGCCTGGCACAAGACCCGCATCACTCTATCGAGCTTGAATATCACCGACGCGAATGACGACAGGCCCCTGACCTTGATCGTGCTTTGTCGCAGCCAGCCCATGAATTGCTTGCCAATGGGCTCTGTATGCCGCCAAGTTCTGCCCCGCTCCAGCAAGTTCCTTGGCTCTCGTCAGGCGCTCAAGCGCATCGCCACTGATAGCTGCTGATCGAGCCTCACCATTGGTCCTGTACTCAAACACAACCCTGCGCGGGCTCATTTCATACGTTGCACTGGCATCCATTCGATCCATACATGCCTCACTGAATTAATCAGCCATAGTTTAACCATAGCTATCCGCTATGTGGCTTTTACTTTCTGGAGTCCTGCCCTCAACACTCAATCTGGTAAGCGCTGCGGCAGCTGCCATTCATCAATCTCCTCCAGCTTTCAAGAAGGCCAGGGACGAGCGCCGCCCTGCAACCCCTGCCCGTCGCGTGCTTTTCTCATTCGAGGAGCCAAAATGGAAAGCAAGATCTCCGACCATGCCGCAACGCATTGCAAACAACTGCCACCCTGTTCCCCTGCATGCAGCCTGCGCAGGAAACTCAGCCGACAGTGCTCGATGCTCTCGCCTCTGCAGCAAGCGTACTAAGCGACTAACAGAAAGGCTGCGACCGGCATTCGACAGCTCCAGACGTCGGTGGCGCATCTGCCTTCGCATTCAAACCTGGTTTCAACCTTGCAGGCAGCGTCTCCGCCGTGATAGTGCCGACCTTTAAGGCATGACCCAGCCAGTGAATGACGACTTCAAGCGCCATGACTGCGACTCCAACAACCACGAGGCGATGACGGATGTAAGCCCCACGCTGACAACAGCTTCCAGCCAGGCACAAGAAACAGCCCGCTTGCCGGGCCTTTTTTGCCTGTTTTCCGGGCTGGAATCAATGATTGCCCAACCAGGCCACGCTGTTGAGAAAGAGTCGCACCAGTTCGGTCTGACGACGTACCCCGGTCTTGGAGAAGATGGAGCGCAAATGGGCGCGGGCGGTATTGGGTTTGATACCCAAAGCCTCGGCCGCCTCCTCCAAAGACATGCCGTTGCTCAGATGCGTGGCCACTGCTGTCTCTGCAGGAGTCAGATGGAAAAGCTGCTGCGTGAGCTTGACGGGCGGCTCTGCCTTGCCCGTCGTATCACGCAGAAAAACCGCTACGCTGGGACGCTGCTTGCCTTCGGTCCATTCATCGGGAGAGATGCTTTGCACCACCACGCCCCAGTTGAGTTGGCCGGACTGGCGAGTGATGGACATGCCCTCGGTCATGGAGACGCTCTCCAGCTTGGGAGAGAGCAAGGCATCGCGGATCAGACGCTGCAGCCGGCGATTGTCATTGGCATAGACGGCCTCGAGCGCACCGTTGTTGACCCGTATTCCATCGCCCACGTTCAAAATGGTGGTGGCTGCTGGGTTGGCTTCAATCATTTTCCCCGTCTGATCGAGAATGACCACGCCCATCATCAGCTGCGCAGTGGCACGCCCGTATAGCGAAATGACCTGCCGGTCACGATGCAGATTCAGCTGCATGTTCAACACCCGCTTGAGGTGCGGCACCAACATGCGCACCACGTCCAGATGTGTTGACTCGAATGCTCCCGCCGCCGCAGGCCGCGTGATGCGCCAACCATAGGAGCAGCCGTTATCGGTCATGACATCCACTGCCAGAATGTGCTCGATGTCCACCCCCTTGCACCAGTCGGTGTAGTAGCGACAGGAATGCCATTCGGCTTCCGTCATCACATCCGACAGGGTGAGCACCTTGTCCTTGGCGATACCGAGAAACGGGCTCCATTGCGCATAGGGGTCGTAAGGAATGACTTCGGAGCGACCGCTCGATGCTGAAATCACCCAGCCCACATTCTCACCATGAGGGTCGCGCACCACGAGCGAGGCGTAGTTGCCATTGGCGCTTGAGCGCAGCAGCTCCAGAAATACCTTCCAGTTCTGCGGGTCCATGGCTGACTCGTACAGCGCAGTAATCAGTTGACTCAGGGCTTCGGTACCGATGACCGGGACCTGTTCCGGCGACGAAGCTGCCTCAGGCTCCACGGCATACGGAACGGGAAAGCCGGTGACGGCCTGAAGAGTATCCGAGCGATAGTTGTAGAAATCAAAAGTTGCGTAATCGCTTTTGGGCATCTGCTGTCTCAAAAAATCCGGCCCATCAAATACCGCACAGTTACTCAACTCTGCGCGCGTTCTTCATTGATGCACGCACCCGGAAGTCGGCCCAAGAAATGCCTTGATTTTGCTGAATCCCCACAAACTGCGCATCGTCAAATCAGACGATAGGAAACCTAGCAAAAAAGCATGCCCTCCAACTATTGCAGACCTGCAATATGAATACCACTGGCATCGTCATCCGACGAATACGGCTGAGCTCTCGGCTCCTGCTCGGATGCACCCTGCTCCAAGCGCTTTCGGAATTGCTCCGCAGGCAAGGCTGGCGAGCACAGATAGCCCTGAAAGTAGTCACCCTGTAACTGCTCAATTGCCTGGCATTGCTCCTGCGTTTCCACTCCTTCTGCCACAAGTTCCACACCCAATGCCTGCCCCATGCTGATGATGGCGCCCACAATGGCCTTGTCTCCCGCATCGTGCGGCAGGCCGCGCACAAAACTCTGGTCGATCTTGATCTTGGAGATCGGCAGTTTTTTCAAATAAGCCAAGCTCGAATAACCGGTACCGAAGTCGTCAATGACCAGACCCACGCCCAGCTCTGCGATCTGGTGCACGCGCAAAGCCATTTCCTGCGCTTCCTGCAGCAAAATGCTCTCGGTCAGTTCCAGCTCCAGCCACTGTGCCGGCAAGCCGCTGGCTTCCAGCACATATTTGAGGCGATCCACAAAGTCCGGCTGCCTGAACTCCAGCGCGGAGACATTCACCGATACCTTGACAGGCATGTCCATAGCCAGCCAGCGCGCCGCCTCTTGTACTGATTGCTCCAGCACCCAGGCATCCAGCGCAACCACATAGCCGGACTCCTCCGCCAAGGGAATGAAGGCTGCAGGAGAAATCACCCCCAGCTCGGGGTCCGTCCATCGAAGCAAGGCCTCTGCCGCCACAATGCGACCCGAACGGATATGTACCTGTGGCTGAAAGTGCACGGCCATATGCCCCTTGTCCAGCGCCTGGCGCATGGCATGCTCCAGCTTCATGCGCGAGAGCAGACCCGCACTCATTTGCGGCTGGTAGAAACTGAAATTGCCGCGTCCACGCTCCTTGACACGATACATGGCGATATCGGCCTGACGAATCAGCTCGTCCAGCGTCAAACCATCCGCCGGAAATTGCGCAGCCCCAATGCTGCACTGAACGGAAAAGCCCAGGCCGTCAAGCATGAAGGGCTGGCGCATTTCGTCCAGAATACGGGCAGCCACGGCCGAAGCCCCTTCCCCCGTGCAATCATGCAGATAGAGAACAAATTCGTCCCCGCCCTGACGGCACAGCACATCCGCAGGGCGCAGCAGTCCGCTCAGCCGCTGAGCAACCAGCTTGAGCACCCGGTCGCCGAAGTCATGGCCCAATGAATCGTTGATGATCTTGAAACGATCCAGATCCAGAAACAGAATGCTGAAGGGCTGCTGTGTGAAGCGCGCAGCAGTGATTGCGGCTTGCACGTGACGGCTCAAACTCAGGCGATTGGGCAGCCCTGTCAACGCATCACTGTAAGCCAGCTGCTCAATCTGCTTTTGGGCACTGCGCTGCATGGTCATGTCGCGCATAAAGCCAATGCTTTGTACCAGACGCCCATAGCCGTCACGCAATGCCACCCAGGACAGCCAGACCGCGCAGCGCTGACCTTCACTCTGCTTGAGCCAAAGATTGCCCTCCCAGAAGCTGCCCACATCCCAGCGCGCAGCGGCCAGCTCCAGCAGGTCGGACACAGGCCCTCCCTCGGACTCGAACAGAGTCCAGGCAGCGAGCCCCAGCACCGCCTTGCCATGCAGCAACTGCCCGCCGGCCGGATTGACCTGAACGATGACACCATTGGCATCGGCAATGAAGATACCGTCCAGGCTGGACTCGAACACTCTTGCAGCCAGACGTAGTTCTGTCGCCGAGCTGGATTCCACCGTGATGTCTCGATAGGAGTAGATACGCCCTATCGCCACACCGCGACTGAGCTGAGGCACGGAGCGACGCTCCAGCACCCTGCCACTGAGCAGCTGCAGTACCTCCGAGGTTTCAGGAGCCGACAGATCCTGCGCATCCTGCAGAAGAGTGAACTGACTCTCGCTGCTGATGGTCTGCGCTTCCAGATGGGCAAAGACGGCCGCATCATCTCGCTGCACGAGCAGTGGTTCGGGTAGTTGCCACAGCTCCGCGAAACGGTGATTGAATGCCCGAATGCCGCCGCGCAGATCACAGACCAGCATGCCATCTGCAGCGGACTCAAGCGTCGCCCGCAACTCTGCAAGCAGCATGTCCAGTTCGCTCTCGTGCCGCAACTGCTCGCTGCGGTCGAGCATGGTGAGCATCAACCAGCGCGGATTCAGGGCGATGGAGCCCACCCCCATCTCCACAGCTGTCAATGAACCATTGGCTGTACAGATTTCTGTGAGAAATTTCGCCCCGCCCACCCAGTTTGAGGCATCCTGCCAGAACGCCTTTTGCACCAGGGAGGCGCACAGCACATCGACATACTGCTCCTGCGCCTGCTCGGGCGTGTAGCCCGTGAGCTGCATACTGGCTGCATTGGCATGCACGACACGCAATGTCTGCGCATCCAGCAGCCAGACCGCCTCCTGCAAACCATCGAGCATGGAGGCAAGCAGAGGGTCAATCAGAAAACTCTGCTGCAAAGTCACGCGAGGTCTTTCTCGGCAGCAGGTGCTGCAGAACTGTCAAAAAAGTAGCAAAGACGCCTTTGCGGCTGTAAAGCTTCTAACGCATTTCGAGAAAGCTGATTTCGCGTCAAGCCCCGGCGAATACCCAAACCCACATATTCAAGCAAATCTACGAACCGCAGCTTCTGCGGCGCCTGCATGTCATAGGTCAGCACCTTCGGCTTGAGCGACTGGCTGGTGTTGACAGACACCACCACGCCCATCCGCCCATCGCTTAGTTCCACCAAAGAGCCCGGTGGATAGACCCCCAAGGTCTGCACGAATGCCTTGAGCACATCGGGCGCATACCGCTGGCGATACTGTCCGTACAGTGCAGCCATGGCTTCATGAGGCGTCATTTCGTTGCCTTGCAGTGGCAGATTGCACAAGCGCTCAAAATTATTGACCAGCGCCAGGATCTGTCCGGCAATGTCCATATCTTCGGCCAGCAAGCCAAGTGGAAAGCCTGACCCATCGGCCCATTCATGATGCTGGGCGATGGCCGTCGTGACGGAAGGAGGATAGCCCATGGTTAGAGCCAATGCCACCGACTCTCCGACATGACGTGCATACACGGTCTCTCGCAGTGGCGTGCGGCCCGTGCCCTGATTCAGTGCATTGGCCGATGCGGAAATCTCAAGCCCCGGCTTGCCGATGTCATGCAACAGGGCCGCCGTGCCCAGATCCTTCAATACGTCATCGCACAGGCCCAGCGTCTTACCCAGCAACAGGCTCAGCACGGAGACATTAACACCATGAACGCCAAAGGTGGCGCCCCCCGTATCCGCGAGCAGATGCAAACTCAGATCACGAGCCTGCGCCAGTTTGACGACTTGCTGTGCAACCAGCATATCCGTCGTTGTCCGCGCCTTCTCGGGGTTGACAGGCAACAAGGCCTGCACGTCATCAAATACGGAAACCGCGCCCAGAAACCTGGACTGCACGCCCAAAATACTGTTACGCCAGGCATGCGCATCGTTCTCGGGGGGGGCAGGAGCGGGTTGAGGGTCTGCTGTCGGAGGCGCTGCCGCTTCCTCCAGATCGCTTCTCGATAGATCGACCTGAACTGCCTTGAGCTTCAGGGTCCTGAGTGTCTGCAACTGCTCGTCATTGACAATCTTGAAGCTGCTGACGGGAAACGGATGGCGCAACCAGCCGGTCTCCAGATGGACATACATGCCGATACGCAGTTGTCCGATATCAATAGCAACGAAACGATTCACTTTGGGCGCTACACACAAGATGAGACATTATTCCGCAGTTCCATGACTGCTCAAGCATGACTAGGGTCTGTTGGGATGCAAACAGCGTCAACAACCCCCTCTTGTGTGACTTATCGGCACCAAAGACTGGGTTTGTAGACCAGGTCCATCCACAAAGCCCAACTCGCAACGCCAATCAGCATCAGACCTGCAACTCTGGTGCCCCACCTGGCCCGCAATGCATTGACATGCGACTGCCCCAGTTGCCACAGCCAGGGCCCCGCCAGCAACCACAGTGCACCACCAACGGCAAAGGCAGCCATGGACAAAGCACCTTGCCAGGCGCCGCCACTCAGGGCCGCCACCAACACCGCCGAATACAGCAAACCACAAGGCATCAGTGCCCAGGCAAAGCCCGCTGCCAGACTGCCGCCCGGCGCGGTGACCCAGGGCTGAACCCTGGCCCAGACGGAACGCCCCGCCCTCTCCAGCCAGGCTGGCTGCCGCGCCTGCACCACCATGGCCAACCCCCAGGCCATGACCGCCACATGCATCAGCGTCCAAAGTCTCTGCAATGCCGTTGTCTGACTGGTCAGCCAGGCCAGACTTTCCATGGCCACGGCCGCGATCCCGCCCAGCAGGGCATAGGCAGCGATGCGCCCCAGATGAAACAGGCTGGTACGCAGCCATTGGCGTTTTTGCAGGCCGAGCACGACAACTGGCTGCCCGCCGCCGACAGGCTTCGCTGCTGTGACCACACTGCAGGGGGCAGCGCACATCACAAGACAATGGGGCCCACCCACGAGCCCCATGATCAAAGCAGTCCAGACCAGCGAAAACAACATGCGCTAGATGATGCGCGAAAAGCGGGCGCGGTTCCGGTCGGCCTGCAAATATCGGTCAAACAGCATGGCTACTCCGCGCACAAAAAACCAGCCCAGGCCAGTGACCTTGAAGCCCTCGACGGACAGCTCGACCAAGCCATTGCGCTGCATCTCTGCCAGCGCATCCAGCTCCGCAGCGAAGTACTCGCGGAAATTGATAAGCCAGGCCTGCTCCATGGGCTCATACAGGACGGAGCCCTGGCACATGATGGACATGATGACGGCTCTGCGCACCAGATCGTCACGCGAAAGCGCCAGTCCGCGCTGCACGGGCAGCATGCCTCCATCGACGGCATCGTAGTACTCTTCAAGAGTCTTGACGTTCTGGCTGTAGGTCGCACCCACCTTGCCGATAGCCGATACGCCCAGTGCAATCAGATCGCAATCAGGCTGGGTGCTGTAGCCCTGAAAGTTGCGATGCAGGCGCCCCTGGCGCTTGGCAATGGCCAGAGAGTCGTCAGGCAGCGCAAAGTGGTCCATGCCTACATAGACATAGCCGCCATCCATGAATGCATCAATTGCGCCGGAGAGCATGTTCAGCTTGTCCTGTCCCATGGGCAGGTCTGCCGATTCGATACGCCTTTGCGGCTTGAAACGCTCGGGCAGATGCGCATAGGCATACAGTGCAATGCGATCGGGGCGCAGCTCATTGACCTGTGCCAGCGTGCGCGCAAAAGACTCGGGCGTCTGCCTGGGCAGCCCGTAGATCAGGTCCACATTGATGGAGACAAAGCCCAGGCGGCGCGCCTCGGCCACCAACGAAAAGACTTGCTCGGCGGGCTGCTCGCGGTGCACCGCTTTCTGCACCGCGGGATCAAAGTCCTGCACGCCAAAGCTCAGGCGATTGAACCCCATGTCCTTGAGAGCTCTCAGCCGCTCGTTGCTGACGGTGCGCGGATCGACCTCGATGGAGTACTCGCCCGCGGGATCCAGCTTGAAATGTTCACGCATCAAAACCATCAGCTGCTGCAACTCGGCATCGCTGAAGAAGGTCGGTGTGCCTCCGCCCAGATGCAGCTGGCTTACGAGCTGACCTTTGCCGCAATGCTCGGTATGCATGGCCAGCTCGCGGCTCAGGTAGTCCAGATACTCGGCAGCCTTCTCGTGATGCTTGGTCACGATCTTGTTGCAGGCGCAGTAATAGCAAAGCGACTCACAGAACGGCACATGCACATAAACGGACAGGGGCAAAGCACGCGAGCCAGAATGCGTCTTGCGCTGCTTGAGTGCCAGTATGTAGTCGTCTGCACCAAAAGCCTCAACAAAACGGTCGGCTGTTGGGAACGATGTGTAGCGTGGGCCGGGGATATCAAAGCGGCTCAGCAACTCAGGCGTGACTGCGGTCATAACTGGGAGTTAGGGTGCGCCCACACTCTGTATAGAGCAGATTTCAATGGAAATCAGATCCTGAAAATCATGCCCAAAATAGGCAAAAGCGCATGTTTTTGAACGAATACAGGCAATGTGCCCCAAGGCAATCACCCTGTCCTTGATGAAAATCAAGAGACCTCAAGGCAAGTGCTGCGACAATTTGATCCATCTCATCTTCAACCACGAGGTCAATGACCAGCGCGACTCTCCACTCTGTGTCTGTCTGCGCCGTTGCAAAAAGCCCATGAATCTTCAGACCATCAAAGCATCCTGCTCCAACTGCAATCTGCGTGAACTGTGCATGCCCATGGGCCTGGACGATGAACAAATGGAGCGCATTGACGAGATTGTGGCCACGCGCCGCAAGGTCAAGCGCGGCGGGCTGCTGTTTCGCAATGGCGAAGAGTTCACCTCGCTGTATGCCATTCGAACCGGCTTCTTCAAGACCAGCGTGGCCACCGAAGACGGACGCGATCAGGTCACAGGCTTTCAGATGGCTGGCGAAATCATTGGTCTGGACGGCATCGTCAACGACCACCACACTTGTGATGCCGTGGCCCTGGAAGACGCCGAGGTCTGTGTCATGCCGTTTGACAAACTGGAGCAGCTCTCGCGCGAGGTCACGGCCCTGCAGAACCATGTGCACAAGGTCATGAGCCGCGAAATCGTGCGCGAGCATGGCGTGATGCTGCTGCTGGGCAGCATGCGTGCCGAGGAGCGCCTGGCGGCCTTTGTGTTGAACCTGGTCCAGCGCCTGTCGGCACGCGGCTTTTCCAAGTCGGAACTGGTGCTGCGCATGACGCGCGAAGAAATCGGCAGTTACCTGGGCCTCAAGCTCGAGACCGTGAGCCGCACCTTCTCCAAATTTGCAGAGGAAGGCATCGTGGAAGTCAAGCAGCGCCACCTGCGCATCCTGGATACCGAGGCGCTCAAACGCATCGTCAACAGCCAGCAATGCCAGAGCTGAACCGATTCGACAGACACTCTCAAGACAAAGCCCGCGGACAGCGGGCTTTTTTATCTGGGCGAGTTACTCGGGCAGAGGCTCGGAAACGATGCCGCCATTGAGATCGCTGACGGAGCGCCCCAGCATCACCGTCATCGCACCTCCAATCAGCGTCACGACCCAGAAGGCAAAAAAAGCGACCGTATAGATGGCCTGGCGCGACCAGTCCAGTGGGGAGCCCAGCCAGTGCACATCCAGCGGGTCCACAAAAGCGAAAACCACCATCTCCATGATTGCCGCCGCCAGAAAGGCCGGCCAGACAATCCACATCCAGCGTCGAGCATCCATCCTGATTCTCCTTGGGCTGTGGGCTTGGTCATATTTTGCACAACAGTGGTGACCGTTCATGCAGGACTGCGGGCATGCACCGTGGCGGGAAACCCTGAACCACTCTCTTTTCAGTAGCATCCTGCGCCATCTGGATATCAAAAAACCATTTACTTCTACATCAACGTTAGGCGGAGCATTCGCAACACGCTCTGATTTTGATATCGGCAACAAAAAAGGCCGCAAAAGCGACCTTGGCGGAGCAAGCGCCGGAGCGCTCAGCGATCCAGCGGATGGTCCTTGGCTGGCGTGGCCGCATGATTGCGACCGGTGACTGCTGGGGCCAGGCTTTTTTCACTTTCGCTCAGGCGCTGGTTGATTTCCATGCCATGGCGGTAGTAGTCAGGGTCAATCACGGGATCGGGCCTGCTCAGTGCGATGTATGCGGTGACAAAGCCGGCAATCACCACGATCACCGGGCCGGCGATGATGAGCCAGACATGGGCAAACTTCCACCAGGGCTTGCCGTCCTCGGGGTGGATGATCTTGGCCGTTTGCGAGACCTTGGCTTGTGCTGCCGACATGATGAAACCTCTTTCCAAAATTCTGACCACCCGAGCACGCATGGCAGGGTGGCATAAATTGTTGCCGATTGGCGGTGCCCTTGTCCGGCCTCCGTGATGGCTCACGAAGACCGGCAAGACCTGGCATTAACGCGGCACCAGGAACACCGTCTTCTCGGAAATACGCCCTGCTCCGGCAGTCACTGCATCCACATTGAAGTGTACGGGGTGCGAGCCGGGAGTTGCCGAGCCATACGGAATCTGCAGCCGCACCGCAATGCCGCGTGTCTCTGCCGGGCCAACGCTCACTTCCTGCTCGGATGCGACTTCCAGATTCTCCAGGCCCACGGCGCTGATACGGTAGCGCTGCTCGGACTCGGTGGCGTTCATGATCTGCAGACGGTAGACGTTCTCCAGCTTGCCGCCCGCCACGATGCGCGAAAGCGCAGCACGGTCGCGAATCACGTCGACCTTGAGCGGCTCGCGCAGCACCAGACTGGCGATCATGGCGGCGCTGAGGGCCACCAGCACGGCCGAGTAGATCAGCACACGCGGGCGGAAAATGCGGCGAATCACCTGCACCTGCTTCCAGGCCTTTGCCACGGCATTCTGAGTGGTCAACCGGATCAGGCCACGCGGATACTCCATCTTGTCCATCACGGAGTTGCAGGCATCGATGCACAGACCGCAGCCGATGCATTCGTACTGCAACCCTTTGCGGATATCGATGCCCACGGGGCAGACCTGAACGCAAAGCTTGCAATCTATGCAGTCCCCCAGGCCCTGTGCCTTGTAGTCGACGTCTTTCTTGCGCGGGCCGCGAGCTTCACCACGTTCGGCGTCGTAGCTGACGATCATGGTGTCCTTGTCGAACATGGCACTCTGAAAGCGTGCATAGGGACACATGTACTTGCAGACCTGCTCGCGCATATAGCCGGCGTTGCCGTAGGTGGCGAAGCCGTAGAACGCCACCCAGAAGATCTGCCAGTTGCCCTGGAAGGCCATCAACTCCACACCCAACTCACGGATGGGCACGAAGTAGCCGACAAAGGTGAAACCTGTCCAAAGAGATAGAGCGATCCAGAGAAACTGCTTGAGCGACTTTTTCCAGATCTTCTCCAAAGTCCAGCCGCTCTTGTCGATACGCATGCGGGCACTGCGATCGCCTTCGACCTTGCTTTCGATCCACATGAAGATCTCGGTGTAGACCGTCTGCGGACAGGAGAAGCCGCACCACAGACGCCCGGCTACGGCGGTAAACAGGAACAGCCCCAGTGCGCTGATGATCAGCAGCCCCGTCAGATAGATGAAGTCCTGCGGGTACAGCACCAGTCCGAACAGATAGAAGCGCCGGGCCCCCAGATCGAACAGCACCATCTGGCGCTCGCCCCACTGCAGCCAGGGCAGGCCGTAGAAGACGATCTGGGTCAGAAACACCATGGCCCAGCGCCACCGTGAGAACACGCCGCTAATAGAGCGTGAGTACACTTTTTGCTCGGAAGCGAACATAGGCACCAGCTCAGGCCCGCCCTCATGAGGCTCAGGCGTGATCGGTATGACTTTTCGGGGCTTCCCCTGATCGCACGGCATCGCAGTTCCTTAATATTTTTGTAATTACTGAAAATTGAAACGCGAAAAAGGCGGTGCCAGGGCACCGCCTTTTCAAAACGCATTACTTCTGGTTTTGCGTATTCGAAAGACTCCAGACATAGGAAGCCAGCACGGCAATTTGCGCCTCCGTCAGCTTCTCTTTCTGGGCAGGCATCTCATTGTGCTTGCCGTTGTTGACGATGTTCACGATTGCCGCCTCGCCCCAGCCATGCAGCCAGATGTCGTCGGTCAGGTTAGGAGCACCCAGCGCGGGGTTGCCCTTGCCGTCCATGCCGTGACAAGCCGCACAGGCCACGAATTTGGACTTGCCCTGCGAAGCCTTGACGGCATCGTGAGGGCTGCCCGACAGGCTCAGCACATAGTGCGCCACATTGCGCACATCTTCCGCCGAGCCCACGGCTGCCGCCATGGGCGGCATCATGCCGATACGGCCGTTGGTGATGGTCTCCCTGATCTTCTCGGGAGATCCGCCATGCAACCAGTCGCCGTCCGCCAGATTCGGGAAGGACTTGCTGCCGCGAGCGTCAGAGCCGTGGCATTGCGCACAGTTGTTCATGAACAGACGCTCGCCAATGGCCATGGCCTGAGGATCCTTGGCCATTTCTTCGGTGGGCATGCTGGTGAACTTGGCATACAGAGGCTCCAGGTCCGCCTTGGCCTTGGCCATTTCCTTGTCGTAGGCGCCGGTCTGGCTCCAGTCCAGCTTGCCGCCGAAGCCGCCCAGACCTGGGTAGACCACAAGATAGCCCAGGCTGAAAACCACGGTGATCACGAACAGACCCATCCACCACTTGGGCATGGGGTTGTTGAGTTCACGCAGGTCTTCGTCCCAGACATGGCCTGTGGTGTTGTCGCCCGAGGGAACGACCTTCTTGCGGGCCACCAGAATCAGCAGCAGCAAGCAGCCAAAGATGCCGATCAGCGTAATCGCCGCGACATACACCGACCAGAAATTGTTAATGAAATCGCTCATGGGATGTTCTCGTTGTGGTGATCAGACTCAGTCTTCCAGGAATGGAACCTGAGCTGCCTCGTCAAAACGGGCCTGGTTGCGGCGGGCATACGCCCACCACCAGATGCCCACGAAACACGCCAGCGATGCCAGCGTGGCCACGATACGCATGGTGGTGATATCCATTTCCAGCCCTTTCTCTCTTACTTGACGGCGCGACCAAGGACCTGCAGATAGGCAATCACTGCCTCCATCTCCGTCTTGTCCTTGACCTCGGCCTGAGCACCGGCGATTTCCGCATCGGTGTACGGCACGCCCACCTTGCGCAGCGCGCTCATGCGCGTTGCCACGGCCGTGTCATCCACCTTGTTGGCTTCCAGCCAGGGGTAAGCAGGCATGTTGGACTCGGGCACCACGTCACGCGGGTTGTTCAGGTGGATGCGATGCCATTCGTCGCTGTACTTGCCGCCCACGCGATGCAGATCGGGGCCGGTACGCTTGGAGCCCCACTGGAAGGGGTGGTCGTAGACGAACTCGCCAGCCACCGAGTAGTGGCCGTAGCGCATGGTTTCGGCGCGGAAGGGACGGATCATCTGCGAGTGGCAGTTGTAGCAACCCTCGCGCAGATAGACGTCGCGCCCCATCAGCTGCAACGGCGTGTAGGGCTTGAGACCCGCCACGGCTTCGGTCGTGGACTTCTGGAAGAACAGCGGCACGATTTCCACCAGGCCGCCAATGGTCAGCACGAACAGCGTCAGCGCGATCAGCAAAAAGTTGCTGGTCTCGATCTTCTCGTGCGAAAAGCTCTTGGGAGCTGCGTTATTTTGATCAGACATTGCTTTTGCTCCTCAATGCTCAGGCGTGAGCCACCACGGCAGGCACTGCCACCTTGACGGAACGGCCGGCCATTGCGGTCTTCCAGGTGTTCCATGCCATCACCAGCATGCCGCCCAGATACAGCAGACCGCCAGTCACGCGAATCACATAGAAGGGATAGGTCGCCTTCACGCTTTCCACGAAGGTGTAGGTCAGCGTGCCGTCGGGGTTGACAGCGCGCCACATCAGGCCCTGCATCACACCGGCAATCCACATTGCGGCGATGTACAGCACGATGCCGATGGTCGCCATCCAGAAGTGCAGCTCGATCGCGGGCACGGAGTGCATCTTCTCGCGGCCGAACAGACGAGGGATCAGGTAGTACAGAGAGCCCATGGTGATCAGACCCACCCAGCCCAGAGCGCCGGAGTGCACGTGGCCCACGGTCCAATCGGTGTAGTGGCTCAGCGCGTTCACGGTCTTGATGGCCATCATCGGGCCTTCGAAGGTGGACATGCCGTAGAACGACAGGGACACGATCAGGAAGCGCAGGATGGGATCGTCGCGCAGCTTGTGCCAGGCACCCGACAGCGTCATGATGCCGTTGATCATGCCGCCCCAGCTGGGAGCCAGCAGGATCAGCGAGAACACCATGCCCACGGACTGAGTCCAGTCAGGCAAAGCGGTGTAGTGCAGGTGGTGAGGACCCGCCCACATGTACGTGAAGATCAGCGCCCAGAAGTGCACGATCGACAGGCGATACGAATACACGGGACGGCCCGCCTGCTTGGGGATGAAGTAATACATCATGCCCAGGAAGCCGGCGGTCAGGAAGAAGCCCACGGCGTTGTGCCCGTACCACCACTGAACCATCGCATCCTGCACGCCGGCGTAAGCCGAGTAGCTCTTCATCCAGCCGGCGGGGATGGAAATATTGTTGACGATGTGCAGCAGGGCCACGGCCAGAATGAAAGCACCGAAGAACCAGTTGGCCACATAGATGTGCTTGACCTTGCGGATGCCGATAGTGCCGAAGAACACGATGGCATAGGACACCCAGGTCACGGCAATCAGCAAGTCCAGAGGCCATTCCAGCTCGGCGTATTCCTTGCCCTGGGTGTAACCCAGAGGCAGGCTGATGGCCGCGCCGACGATAACCAGTTGCCAGGCCCAGAAGGTCAGGCTGGCCAGCTTGGGCATGAACAGCTTGGTCTGGCAGGTGCGTTGCACCACGTAGTAGCTGGTCGCGAACAGCGCCGAGCCACCAAAAGCGAAGATCACGGCATTGGTATGCAGCGGACGCAGACGTCCGTAGCTCAGCCATGGAATGCCGAAGTTGAGTTCCGGCCAGGCCAGCTGGGACGCGATAAACACGCCCACCGCCATACCTACCACCCCCCATACCACGGCCATGATAGAGAACTGTCTTACGACGGTGTCGTCGTAATAGACAGCATTGTTATTTGTTGCTTCCATCGGGCACCTCTTAGATATCTTGCAAAGTGTTCATTGGTTTCTGGTCGGGCTCGTTGAGCCACATCAATCGTCGCGAAGAATGCGCTCGCCTTCTTGTTCCACGCTCTCGAACTGGCCCCGGTACACGGCCCACCACAGGGCAGCCACAATGGCCATGACCAGAACAACCGACAGCGGAATCAATACATACAAAATGTCCATCAATGGCCTCCTTGAGTCAGTGGCATGACGGTGCCCCGCGGCGCAAGGTGCGCGGGGGCGGACGCGTTGCTATCTGCAGCCTGCAGCGGCAACGCACGTGCAAGACGGGCTGCGTTGGCGACGACCAGCAAGGAGCTCAGCGCCATGCCGAGCCCTGCCAGCCAGGCAGGCATCCAGCCCACGAGGGCCAGAGGAATAGAGATCGCGTTATAGGCTGCTGCCCAGCCCAGGTTCTGGCGCACCACGGACAGGGTCCGTCGGGCCAGCAACAGGCTTTGCAACACTAACTCCAGGCTGTCTCCCAGTACCACGAAGTCTGCTTGCGATTGTGCCAGCGGCACTGCTTTACCAAAAGCAAAAGAGACATGCGCTCCGGCTAAAACTGGGCCGTCATTCAGGCCGTCGCCGACCATGGCAACCTTATGCCCTGCCGCCTGTGCCGCCTGCATGGCGGCCAGCTTGTCCTGCGGTTTGCAGTCGCCCTGCGCCTGCTCTATGCCCAGCTTGGCGGCCACGGTTTGCACCGCTGCAGAGCGGTCACCCGAGAGCAGTTGCACCGTCACGCCTTGCTGCCTGAGGTCGGCAATGACCTGGGCCGCTTCGGGACGCACGTCCTCGCTCAGATGGAACTGTGCCAGGGGCAGCCAGCCACCTTGCGATTCCTCGGCCAGCACCACGCTCTGTCCCAGTTCATGCGGAGCCAGCTCGGGCACGCCGCAATGCGCGGCCGAGCCCAGACGAAGATGGCGGCGCAAGGCGGTATTGCTGCGCGCCTGCACCCAGACATCGAGGCCGCTGCCAGCGATTTCCTGGACGGAATCCAGCAGCCATGCGCTGGCAGGCAGTTCGGCCACCTCGGCCGCCTGCGCCAGTGCCTTGGAAGCGGGATGCATGGACTGGCGCGCCAGCAAGGCGGCCAGCGCCAGCAGCTCATCAGTGTTTTGACCTTCTGCAGGTGTCAGCGCGCGCAGCACCAGGCCGTCGCGCGTCAGCGTTCCGGTCTTGTCGAACACCAGCGTATCCACGGCGGCCAGCGCCTCCAGCCCCTGCAGATTGCGCACCAGCACGCCGCTGCGCGCCAAGGTGCCGGCCGCCGTCAGCATGGCCACGGGCGTGGCCAGAGAAAGCGCACAGGGGCAGGTGACAATGAGCACGGCCACGGCCACCATCATGGCCTTGCCCGGGTCGGTGGGCCACCACCAGATGGCGGCAGCCAGCGCCGCCAGCAGCACCACAACGAGAAAAGGCCGGGCCACCTTGTCGGCCAACTGTGCCAGTGTTGGCTTTTGCAGCGAAGCGCTTTCCATCAGATTCACGATCTGCGCAAAGCGGGTGCCCTCACCCACGCTGTCCACTCTCACATCGACAACACTGTCCAGGTTGTAGCTGCCGGCGGTGACTGCATCGCCTTGTGCGCGCAAAACAGGCGTGGACTCGCCAGTCAGAAGCGCCTCATCGGCATGGGTGGTGCCGCGCAGAATCCGGCCGTCTGCGGGGAAAGCCTCGCCCGTGAGCACACGCACCACATCACCCACACGCAGGCGGCGCGTGGCCACACGCTCGAACTCTCCCGAGTCGGGCTGCTGACGCAGCACCGAATCCGGCAGCCGGTTCATCACGGCTTCCAATGCACCGGCCGTGCGATCGCGCAGGCGCAGCTCCAGCCAGCGTCCTGTGAGCAGGAAGAAGACAAACATGGTCAGCGAGTCGAAGAAGACTTCCTGACCGAAGGGACCGGAGGGATCAAAAGTGCCCAGCGTGCTGATGACAAAGGTGATCAACATGCCCAGGGCCACGGGCAGGTCCATGCTCACGCGGCGCTGGGTGATGTCCTTGAGCGCGCTCTTGAAGAAGGGCCCGCAGCAAAACAGCACCACGGGCAGAGAAATCACCCAGGATGCCCAGCGCAGCAAGGTCTCCATCTCCAGCGACAGGTCGCCGGGCCGCGCCGTGTAGGCGGGCCATGCATACATCATCACCTGCATCATGCACAGGCCGGCCACCAGCCAGCGCCACAGGGCTCGGCGCGTCTCGGCCTGGCGCAGCTCGCGCGCAAATGCGTCGCGCGCGGGCAAGGCGCGATAGCCGGCACGCGATACGGCCTCCATCCATTGCGATGGAAGCACCTGGGCGGGACGCCACTCGACACGGGCTCGGCGCGTTGCGGCACTGACTTCGGCTGCCTGCACTCCGGGGACAGCCCGAAGCGCCTCCTCGATGGTCAGCGCACATGCAGCACAGTGCATGCCCTCCAGAACCACAAAGGAATCCCACACCGGGGACTCGGTTGCGTTCTCGGAGATTGGGGCCTTGGAGCTCTGGCCGGCGGGGCGACCAAACGAGCTCCATTCTTGCGGATCGTCCAGCAGATGACTATGCATCTGGGACAAGTTCAGGAAACCGGTGTCAGCAACAGCATGCTCTGCCGCGGAAGGCTGGACAGTAGTGTGTTGGGACATGTTTCAAGCGTAACGACGCCAGATGATACCCACCTTGACATTAATCAACCGTTAACTGCCCAATCGACATATGCTTGTATTTACAACGCATGCAACCCAAGGAGAAAGCTATGTACAACCGCATTTTGATTGCTACCGACGGCACCGAACTCTCAGACAAGGCTGTGCATGCAGGCCTGGATCTGGCCGCTTTGTGCGGCGCCAGCGTGATTGCGCTCAAGGTTGTCTCGCACTATCCGCGCAGCTACCTGGAAGGCAGCGACTTGCTGGACATCAAGGAAGCCAAGCGCGTTGAGGAGCAATGGACCAATCAGGCCCAGACCCTGCTGAACGGCGTCAAAGCCTTTGGCCATGAGCGCAAGGTCAATGTCACCACCGAAATCGCCCACTCAGACCTGGTGGCCGAGTCGATTGTGGAGATGGCCAAAAAGCATGACTGCGACCTGATCGTCATGGCTTCGCACGGTCGCAAGGGTCTGCAGCGCCTGCTGCTGGGCAGCGAAACCCAGCATGTGCTGACGCACTCACCGGTGCCGGTGCTGGTGCTGCGCTGATCGGATCTCTCTGAGCCGCTTAGCGGCTTCCCTTGAGAGGATGGCATCTGATGGCATCTGTACTGGGAGACGCCCCTGGCCGGGCGCCCCTCGCCGGGCGCCCCTTGCTGGGTTTACCCCTGATATCCAGTGACACAGGCTGCTCATGGGCCGCCGTTTGCTACTCACAAATTAAAAGCAGCTTGCGTACAAGCTGCTTTATTTTTGGGTCGATTCAATGCTGAATCTGCCTTGCAAGCTGCGCAATAAGCTCACTTTTCAGGAGTCAAGTCAAAAGACAAGCGCCTGAAACGCAGCCAATAGTGCAGCCAAAAACCAACGCCTGGCGTCCGCTTCGACCGGGTTCAGGAGAACTCCTGCTGATACTGATCGCGCAGCAGCTTCTTCTGGACCTTGCCCATGGTGTTGCGCGGCAGGCTGTCCACCACATAGCAGCGCTTGGGCACCTTGAAATTGGCCAGCCTGGCTTTGAGCGACTCCAGAATTTTCAGCCCATCCAGTTGCGCGCCCTTGCGCGGCACGATGACGGCAACGCCGACCTCGCCAAAGTCCGGGTGAGGCACGCCCACCAGGGCGCTTTCGTCCACGCCGGGAAGATCGTTGATGAAGCCTTCCACCTCGGCCGGATAGACGTTGTAGCCGCCCGAGATGATCAAGTCCTTGCTGCGCCCCACGATGCTGAAATAGCCGCGCTCGTCCTGCAGGCCCACATCGCCGGTCTTGAACCAGCCGTCGGCCGTGAACTCCTCTGCCGTCTTCTCGGGCATGCGCCAGTAGCCCTTGAAGACATTGGGGCCCTGCACCTCGATATTGCCGATCTCGCCTGCGGGCATGGCCTTGCCGTCATCGCCATGAATGCGCACGCCCACGCCAGGCAGGGGAAAGCCCACGGTTGCGCCGCGACGCTCGGCCTCGTTGCCATAGCGCGCATCTGCCTGATAGGGGTTGGAGGTCAGCATGATGGTCTCGCTCATGCCGTAGCGCTCAAGAATGGTGTGGCCGGTACGCGTCTTCCAGGCACGGAAAGTCTCGATCAGCATGGGAGCCGAGCCCGAGATGAACAGACGCATGTGCGCGGCCATGTCGCGATCCAGTCTGGCATCGGCCAGCATGCGCACATAAAGGGTTGGCACCCCCATGAAGACGGTCGCATCCTTGAAGCGCGCCATGACGGCCTCGGGCTCGAAGCGGGCAAACCAGATCATGGGACTGCCGTTGAGCAGCGCGCCGTGAATGGCGACAAACAGGCCATGCACATGGAAGATGGGTAGCGCGTGAATCAGCACATCGCCTTCCTGCCAGCCCCAGTACACCTTGAGCATGGCCGCATTGCTCAGCAGATTGCCGTGGCTGAGCATGGCGCCCTTGCTACGCCCCGTGGTGCCGCTAGTGTAGAGAATTGCCGCCAGATCGTCGGCGCGACGTGGCACGACCTGATGCTCGTCGCTGTGGTGGGCCGCTCGCTCCAGCAAGCTGCCCGTGCGATCGGTGCCCAGGGTGTAGACATGGCCCACGCCGTGGTTGAAGGCAATCTTGGACACCCAGCCAAAACAGCCGGGGGCGCACACCACCACGGCCGGCTCGGCATTGGTGATGAAGTACTCCATCTCGGCGCTCTGGTAGGCGGTGTTCAGCGGCAGGAACACATGGCCGCTGCGCAGCGTGGCCAGGTAGAGCATCATGGCTTCGACCGACTTTTCCACCTGCACCGCAATGCGGCTGCCCTCGGGCAGATCCAGCGAGGCCAGCAGATTGGCCATGCGTGCACTGCCCTGCTCCAGATCGGCCCAGGTGTAGTAGAGGCTGGAGCCATCGGGCTCGATGGCCTCCACGGCGATTTTCGTCAGATCCGCAGGAAACGCAGCGCGCAGCGCGCTGAAAAGATTGGCTTGAGGCATGTCGGTCATCGTGATGCTGTCGAACTCGGAAACGGTGAAAGCAAAAGGTCCATGGCCATCATAGGCCCGGCCCTGGCCTGGCCGGTGGCGCCAGGCACTGAAAAAATCACTTCTTCAAAATGGGGCGCCAGCAAAGGGCGCCCCGCAAGGCAGCCAGCTGGCTCAGGAGTCAATCTTCACATTCGCCGCCTTGACCACATGGGCCCAGCGCTGGATCTCGCTTTGCACCATGGCGGCAAACTGCGGCTGGCTCAGCTGGCCGTAATCGGCGCCGTTCTTGGCCCAGGCAGCCTTGATGTCCTCGGCGGCACCGATCTTGCGTACCTCGTCCAGCATCTGCTGCTGCACGGCAGCAGGCGTGCCCTTGGGGGCCCATAGCCCATACCAGGTGGTGACGGTGAAGTCCGGCAGGCCGCACTCGGCCGCGCTGGGCACATCGGGGAAGGCGGGATTGCGCTTGGCTCCCGCCACCATCAAGGCCTTGATGCGGCCGCCCTTGATATGCTGGGCCGATGAGCCCAGGCCATCGAACAGCATGTCCACATTGCCGGCAATCAGGTCCTGCAGCGCCGGCCCTGCGCCCTTGTAGGGGATATGGGTGATCTGGGTCTTGGTCTGCAGCTTGAACAGCTCGCCCGCCAGATGGTGCGAGGAGCCCGGCCCTGCCGAGGCATAGTTGTACTTGCCGGGGTTGGCACGCAGGTCCTGTACAAGAGCCTGCAAGCTGGCATGCGTCACCTTCTTGGGATTGACCACCACGACTTGCGGCACGCTGGCCAGCAGCGCCAGCGGGATGAAGTCGCGCTCCAGATCGTATTCGAGCTTGGGGTAGACCGATGGCGCAATCACATGGTGAGTGCCGCCCATGAAGAAGTTGTAGCCGTCGGGTACGGCCTTGGCCGCAATGCTGGCGCCCAGCGTACCGCCCGCGCCACCGCGGTTGTCTATCACCAAGGTCTTGCCCGAGGTCTTGGCGAACTGGGCAGAGAACGGCCTGGCAAAGGTGTCGGTGCCGCCGCCGGCAGGAAAAGGCACGATCAGATTGACAGGCCTGCTCGGCCATTCCGATGCCTGGGCCATGCCCGTCCAGCCCGATGCTCCAGCCGCCAGCAGCGCCCCCGTCGCCCCCAGCAGCGTGCGCCGCTGCAAACCCACGCTCTTTTCCCAAGAATCCTGCATCTATGTCTCCTCTGCGCGCCTGGTCAGCAGCATCGCCGCAGCCAGACTTGTGGTTGGAAGACGCAGCAGCAACAAGCCGGCTCAGGCCGGGCGCAGCGCGAGTCGCGATGCACTCAACCCTTGCACAGCGATTCGATCTCCGAGGAAACGGGAATCTTGCTCTGCGCCAACAGGCTGCGGTGCTTGTCCAGGCGCTTGAGGTCATACAGATAGTTGACCATCAGCCCCATGGATTGCTTGAGTCCCTTGGACGACAGGTCTGCCGCCCAGTTCAGGCGCTCCACGCGCGCACCGTTGCCAAGGTGAAAGCGTGCCACGGCATCTAGCGGACGACCCTTGGCAGTTTCCCGACCCAGATAGCGCGCGGCGCAAAACATGGCAGCCTGACGCACCACCGATTTCTCCGGCAGCGAGCCCGGATCGTCCAGCGCGGCCAGCAATTGCGCGGCACTCACTCCGCCGGCGACCTTCTCCAGGGCTGCCTTTTGCTTGTCGTCGAGCTCCGCCAGCGCCGCATCGCCGTTCTTGCTCAGCCAGCTGCGCAGTCCCGGAATCGGCGACAGCGTGGCGAACTGCTTGAGCTTGGGAAACTCCTCGGTGAGCGTCTCCACCACATGCTTGATGAGCGAATCGCCGAAGCTCACGCCCTTGAGTCCGGTCTGGGTGTTGCTGATGGAATAGAAGATGGCGGTGTTGGCCTTGGCCAGATCGGCTGCCGCTGCGGCCTCGTCCAGCAACGGAGCCATGCTGCCGGCCATCTTGTCCAGCAGTGCCACCTCCACAAAGATCAGCGGCACATTGGGCATGCGCGGGTGAAAGAACCCATAGCAGCGGCGGTCGCTGTCGAGGCGATTCTTCAGATCGGCCCAGCTGCGGATATCGTGCACTGCCTCGTACTTGATCAGCTTTTCGAGCAGCGATGCGGGCGAGTCCCAGTTCAGGCTTCTGAGCTCCAGCAAGGCCACATCGAACCAGCTGGAAAACAGATGCTCCAGCTCGGCGTCCAGCGCCACATAGTGCTGCTCCCCCTTGGGCAAGGCCAGCAACTCGGCGCGCATGTCGACCAGAAAGCCCATGCCGCCCTTGGGCTGGGCAAAACGCTGCAGCAGCCGCGTGCGCGACGAAACCAGGGCGCGGCGCAGGCTCATCTCGGCCTCGCCGCGTTCCACATCGCTGCCCGCCTTGTCGTAGCGCTCGCGGGCCGCCTGCAGCGCCTTGGCATCGGGGCCGAACTTTTCGATCGCCAGCAGCCAGAAGTCCTTGCGCGCGGCCAGATCGGCCTTGGCATACCAATCCATCAGCAGCTGCGCGTGACGGCCGCCCTCCACGTCGCTGAGCGCGGTATCCGCCACCTGCTGCATGTCCAGCAGCAAGCGACGCAGCTCGCGCGGCGACAGCGCCTCCTCCCCACGACGCAAGGTGGCCTCCAGGCGTTGCGCCAGCGGGCGATGCTGGCCGTCGCCCTTCTCGCCCTCGGCACCGCGCACCCACAGCTTGGTTTGCTCAATCCACTCGGCTGCCCACCCCATATGCATCTCCTTGTTCCAGCACCATCATGCTCTCATTGAAGAAGCAGATACCGCAATTGCAGTAACGCTTTCAGCCATTATGTGCAGTTTTTCCGCCTCGCACACCACACCATGAAAAACGCAGACCGAAGTCTGCGTTTTTCAGGATTTGGCCTTCAGGCCGCAGTCCGCTGAACCGCGTAGGCCTGGCGCTTGCCGCACCACACCCACATGAGCACACCGGCCACGATCATGGGAATGCACAGCCACTGCCCCATGCTCATGCCCAGCGAGAGAATGCCCAGGAAGTCGTCGGGCTCGCGGAAGTACTCTGCGATGAAGCGGAAGGCCCCATAGCCGATCAGAAAAACCGCCGCGACCTGGCCGGGCTTGCGCTCCTTGCGCGCGTAAAGCCACAGGATGATGAACAGCAGCAGCCCTTCCATCAGGAACTGATAGATCTGCGAGGGATGACGCGGCAGCATGGAGCCGCTTTGCGGGAACACCATGGCCCAGGGCAGATCCGCACTCGCAAAACGCCCCCAGAGCTCGCCGTTGATGAAGTTGCCGATGCGGCCCGCAGCCAGCCCTGTGGGCACGCAGGGCGCCACAAAATCTGCGACTTCCAGCCAGTTGCGCTTGCGCGAGCGCGCAAACCAGATCATGGAGCCGATGACGCCCAGCAGGCCGCCGTGAAAGCTCATGCCGCCCTGCCAGACAGCAAGAATCTCCAGCGGATGCGAGAGGTAGTAACCGGGCTTGTAGAACAGGCAGTAGCCGATGCGCCCGCCCACGACCACGCCCAGCACGCCAAGGAAGAGAATATCCTCCACATCCTTGCGCGCCCAGGCACGATCGCCCGTCATGTATTTGAATGGAGGGTGGTGCAGTCGGCGCGTGCCCAGAAACAGGAACAGACCAAAGGCCACCAGATAGGTAATGCCATACCAGTGCACGGCCAGCGGGCCAATCTGCACGGCTACAGGATCAATGTGCGGATACATCAGCATGTCAGGCATTGTGCCGCAGGCCGATGACGTTTCTGCAAAACTGCATGCTCCGAGAACGCTGCAGAGCCTCATTCACCGGCTCAAAGCCCCCTGATGCGAAAAACCTCGACCTGGCATCCTGCTGCATCCGGCGCCAGCGGCGCTCTTTCAAGCGTCAATGCGGCTTGTCCACCGCCAGGCCCTGCTCGCGCACGGTCTGGCGCACAACCTTGGCGGTCTCATCCATCATGGTGCTCAATCGCTGCGGTGTGCCACCCAATACATTCACGCCCATGGCCTGCAACCGCTCCTGCACGGCAGGATCCTGCAAGGCCGCGTTGGCAGCGCCGTTGAGCCTGGTCACGACGGCCTGCGGTGTTCCTGCCGGAGCAACGATGCCGAACCAGGTGATGGCCAGATCGTTGAGCGCAGGGTGGCCCAACTCCCTGAACGTGGGCACCTGCGGCAGGGCCGGCAAGCGCTCCTGCGCGGCCACGGCGAACGGAACCAGGCGGCCCGCAGCCACATGCGGAGCCGACGAAGGGTATTGATCGCTGAGCACCTGGGTCTCGCCCGACAACGCGCCGCTGATCACCGGCCCCTGTCCCTTGTAGGGAATATGGTGCAGCTTGAGCTTGAGATCGGCATTGAGGCGCTCGGCAATCAGATGCCCGATGGAGCCGATTCCGGCCGAGCCGATATTGAACTGACCCGGCTTGCTGCGCGCAAGAGTGAGGAACTGGGCGTAGTTCTGCACACCCATATTGGGATGCACGGAAAACACCGACGGAATGGACGCCAGTGCAACCACCGGCACAAAGGCCTTGGCAGGATCTATGCGTGCCGTCTGGGGCAGCATGACGGGATTGACCACCAGCGTGCTGATGGTGCCCAGGCCGATCGTGTAGCCGTCAGGCGCCGCATTGGCCACGGCCTCGGCCCCGATGAAGCCGCTGGCGCCGGACCGGTTGTCGACCACCACGGGCTGACCCAGCGTCGTGTGCATGGCATCGGCAACCAGGCGCGCCACGATATCGGTGGAGCCTCCGGGCGTGAAAGGGACCACCAGACGCACGGGACGCTGCGGGTAACGCCCTTCTGCAGCCTGCGCCGTCAATGCCCCCAGCAAGGCCAGCAGCCCTGCTGTCTTCAACAAGAAGGAGGGGCGAACAGCGAAAGACATGGAGATCACTTTCTGGCAAGACAATAAAAACAGCCGCGCGACTTGCATCGAGCGGCTGTGGGATTGTCCGTCAGCAGGCAAAGTCCGCGCTGACGAAATGACGAAACAAACGTAACTTAATCGTCGAGCAGCGACAGATCGCGCACGGCGCCGGTATCGGCGCTGGTCACCAGCTTGGCATAGGCCTTGAGGGCCGCTGAGATCTTGCGGGGACGGGCCTGGGCAGGCTTCCAGCCCTTGGCATTCTGCGCTTCACGGCGGCGGGCCAGCTCTTCGTCGCTGACCAGCATGTTGATGCTGCGGTTGGGAATGTCGATGCGGATGATGTCGCCGTTCTGCACCAGGCCAATCGCGCCGCCGGCTGCCGCTTCGGGAGAGCAGTGACCGATGGACAGGCCGGAGGTACCGCCCGAGAAGCGGCCGTCCGTCAGCAGCGCACAGACCTTGCCCAGGCCCTTGGACTTGATATAGCTGGTGGGGTAGAGCATTTCCTGCATGCCGGGGCCGCCCTTGGGGCCTTCGTAGCGCACGATGACCACATCGCCTGCCTTGACCTTGTCGGCCAGGATGTTGGCCACGGCCTCATCCTGCGACTCGACCACATGGGCCGGGCCTTCGAAGACCAGGATCGACTCGTCCACGCCTGCGGACTTCACCACGCAGCCGTCCAGCGCGATGTTGCCGCGCAGCACGGCCAGGCCGCCTTCCTTGCTGAAAGCGTGCTCGTAGCTGCGGATGCAGCCTTCGGCACGATCCAGGTCCAGGCTGGGCCAGCGGGTGTTCTGGCTGAACGCCACCTGCGTGGGAATGCCGGCGGGGCCAGCCATGTAGAAGTGGCGCACGGCCTCGTCCTGCGTGCGCATGATGTCCCACTGCTCCAGCGCATCCTTCATGGTCTTGGCATGCACCGTGGGCACATCGGTGTGCAGCTTGCCGGCGCGGTCCAGCTCGCCCAGGATGGCCATGATGCCGCCAGCGCGGTGCACGTCTTCGATGTGGTACTTGGGCGTGTTGGGTGCCACCTTGCACAGCTGGGGCACGACGCGCGAGAGGCGGTCGATGTCGGCCATGGTGAAATCGATACCCGCTTCCTGGGCGATGGCCAGCAAGTGCAGGATGGTATTGGTGGAGCCGCCCATGGCGATGTCCAGCGTGATGCAGTTCTCGAAGGCCTTGAAGCCCACGGAGCGCGGCAGCACGCTGTCGTTGTCGTTCTCGTAGTAGTCGCGGGCCAGCTCGACGATGCGGCGGCCGGCGCGCAGGAACAGCTCTTCGCGGTCGGCATGCGTGGCCACCACGGTGCCATTGCCGGGCAGGGACAGGCCCAGCGCTTCGGTCAGGCAGTTCATCGAATTGGCGGTGAACATGCCCGAGCAGGAGCCGCAGGTCGGGCAGGCGGAGCGCTCCACCTCGGCCACTTCGGCGTCGGAATAGCGCTGATCGGCCGCGATCACCATGGCGTCCACCAGGTCCAGCTTCTTGAACTCGATGGTCTTGGTTTCGGGGTTGGCCAGCTTGGTCTTGCCGGCTTCCATGGGGCCGCCGGAAACAAAGATCACCGGAATGTTCAGGCGCATCGCAGCCATCAGCATGCCGGGGGTGATCTTGTCGCAGTTGGAGATGCACACCAGCGCATCGGCGCAATGGGCATTGACCATGTACTCGACCGAGTCCGCGATCAGGTCGCGGCTGGGCAGCGAATACAGCATGCCGTCATGGCCCATGGCGATGCCATCGTCCACGGCGATGGTGTTGAACTCCTTGGCCACGCCGCCGGCCTTTTCGATCTCGCGCGCGACCAGTTGCCCCAGATCCTTCAGGTGCACATGGCCGGGCACGAACTGGGTGAAGGAGTTGGCAATCGCAATGATGGGCTTGTCGAAATCGCCATCTTTCATGCCGGTGGCACGCCACAGGGCGCGCGCACCGGCCATGTTGCGGCCGCCAGTGGAGGTTTTGGAACGGTATGCGGGCATGGGGTTCGCTATAAGACGTTATCGGGAAATGATTCTTTGGATTATGGCCCAGCACTGCAAGGCAGCGATGCCTAGCCCATGGCGGGCTGTCAGGCAAAACAATCGCCAGGCATCGTCAATCACGATGCCTGATTCACTGCTCAACGACGTCGCTGACCCGGTGCCATGGCCTGCTTCTGACGCTCGATACGCTCTTTCTTGCGCTGGTCCATCTTCTCCATGGCCTTGCGCTTGGTATAGCCCGAAGCATCGGCCCAGGCCCACCAGACGGCAGCCGCGCCATAAACGCCCAGAATCGGCCACCAGCTCCAGCCTGCAACAGGCCCGATCTGAGCCAGCTTGAGCAGCGACAACACGATCGCCAAACCTAACAGATACATACATCCCCTTTTTTGTTGATTTTCCAGAACACAGAGTGCACTGGAGAGTACACAAGCCAAGCACTACAATGCGCTAAAAGATCAACTTTAACCCCGCACCCTGGGAACTCATGATGAAGCAATTTCTGATCGCTTTCGCCCTTTCCGCCGCTGCCGTGGCACCTGCCATGGCCGATCAGGCCCTGGCACAGTCCAAGAACTGCATGGCCTGCCACGCTGTTGACAAGAAGCTGGTTGGTCCCGCATTCAAGGATGTGGCCGCCAAGTATGCAGGCCAGAAGGACGCAGCCGACAAGCTGGCTGCCAAGGTCATCAAGGGCGGCTCCGGCGTGTGGGGCCCCGTGCCCATGCCCGCCAATCCCCAGGTGAACGACGCCGATGCCAAGAAGCTGGTGGCCTGGATTCTGGCGCAGAAGTAAATCGACTGCCTCTCAACGGCGCGAGACAGGGCCGTTATCAAAAACCGCATGGCTCCCATGCGGTTTTTTGTTTCTGAAGCTACCGCGACTCAGCGGATCGCCCTGCTCTTCCATCAGCCCACCGGCACCAGGATTCCAGACTTCGCTCCACACCCGTGAGATCAGCATCTGCAACACTTGACTGCTGCTGCTCGGCAGCAACTCGGCCCGTGGCTCGCTTCGCGACGAATCAATACCGCAGCCGTTGCAATGCAGACTGTCAGGCAGCAGCGTGCAATAAAAAAGGCCCCGAAGGGCCTTTTTTTGGATTCACGGCCTAGGCCAGTGAATTACGCATCACGCGAAGCACGCTTGCGATCGTGTTCCTTCAGGTGACGCTTGCGCACGCGCAGGCTGGTGGGGGTGATTTCCAGCAGCTCGTCCTCTTCGATGAATTCCACGCCGTACTCCAGCGACAGCTCGATGGGAGGCGTGATCTTGATCGCGTCTTCCTTGCCGGAAACACGGAAGTTGGTCAGCTGCTTGGTACGTGTGGCGTTCACCACCAGATCGTTGTCGCGGCTGTGGATGCCGATGATCATGCCTTCGTACACGGGGTCGCCGGCCTTCACGAACATGCGGCCACGGTCGTCCAGCTTGCCCAGGGCGTAGGTGAAGATTTCACCGTCGTCCATGGAGATCAGCACGCCGTTCTTGCGGCCGCCGATGTCGCCCTTATGGGGTTCGTAGCTGTCGAAGATGTTGGCGATCAGGCCGGAACCACGTGTCAGGTTCAGGAATTCGTTGGTAAAACCGATCAGGCCGCGGGCAGGGATACGGTATTCCAGACGGACGCGACCGCGGCCATCGGGTTCCATGTTCACCAGCTCGCCCTTGCGCTCGCCCAGTGCCTGCATCACGCCGCCCTGATGGCCTTCTTCGATGTCGGCAGTCACCAGCTCGATAGGCTCGTGCTTTTCGCCGTCAATCATCTGCATCACGACGCGAGGCTTGGACACGGCCAGCTCGTAACCTTCGCGGCGCATTTCTTCCAGCAAGATGGTCAGGTGCAGTTCGCCGCGGCCGGAGACTTCAAAGATACCGTCTTCGTCGGTTTCCTTGACGCGCAGAGCCACGTTGGAGCGCAGTTCCTTTTGCAGACGGTCCCAGATCTGGCGGCTGGTCACGAACTTGCCTTCACGACCTGCCAGGGGCGAGGTGTTCACGCAGAAGTTCATGGTCAGGGTGGGCTCGTCAATCTTCAGCATGGGCAGAGGCTGGGGATTGGCGGGGTCGGTGACGGTCTCGCCGATACCGATGTTTTCGATACCGCTGATCAGCACGATCTCGGAAGGACCGGCTTCGGTGGCCTGCACGCGGTCCAGACCCTGGAAGGTATGCACCTGGTTGATCTTGCCGCTGTAGCTCTTGCCGTCAGGACCGGCCATCACGGCCACTTGCTGACCGGGCTTGAGCGTGCCCTGGGTGATGCGGCCCACGCCGATACGACCCACGAAGGTGGAGTAATCCAGAGCGGAGACCTGCAGCTGCAGGGGAGCGCCGGCATCGCCTTGCACGGAAGGCACGTGATCCAGGATGGTGTCGAACAGGGCGGACATGTCCTCACCCCACTTGGCACCGGGCTCGCCCTCTTCCTTGGACGACCAGCCGTTGATGCCGGAGGCGTAGACCACGGGGAAGTCCAGCTGCTCGTCGGTGGCGCCCAGCTTGTCGAACAGGTCGAAAGCAGCGTTGATCACCTTGTCGGGGTTGGCGCCGGGCTTGTCCACCTTGTTCACCACCACGATGGGGCGCAGGCCCAGGGCCAGAGCCTTCTTGGTCACGAAGCGCGTCTGGGGCATGGGGCCTTCCTGCGCATCGATCAGCAGCACCACGCCGTCGACCATGGACAGGGCACGTTCCACTTCGCCGCCGAAGTCCGCGTGACCGGGCGTGTCTAGAATGTTGATGTGGGTGTCCTTCCAGGACACGGCACAGTTCTTGGCCAGAATGGTGATGCCGCGCTCACGTTCGATGGCATGGTTGTCCATCACGGTGTCGACGACTTTTTCGTGCTCGGCAAAAGTGCCGGACTGGCGCAGCAGCTGGTCCACCATGGTGGTCTTACCGTGGTCAACGTGCGCGATGATCGCAATGTTGCGGATTTGTTTGCTCATAATGTTTCCAAAATGCCGCTTGCTTGTGGACGCGGCGTTCCTTCCAAAATTTGTTGAATTTCTAGCGGACTGAGCAGGCGCTCGGGAATCAATTCCCCGCTCGCCACACGGCCTACCCCTAAAAGGGCATGCGGGCGCTCACCATACACCGCCACGGCCGGGGCATCCGCCCAAGACCCTCGACGGCGCAAGCCTGATAGAAAGCGTCCTGCATCCTGTTCACCCAAGGTGACGACGGCATGACGATGCAGCAGGGTATCGACAGGCTGGACCTGCGCGATGCGCTCTTCATCGTTCATGGCTTCCAGCGCCTGCAGCGTCACGCAACGCGATACTTCAAGACCGCCGGTTTCCACACGGCGCAGAAAACGCAAGTGGGCGCCACAGCCCAAGGCCTCGCCCACGTCTTCGCCCAATGTGCGGATATAAGTGCCCTTGCTGCAGCTCACTCTCATCTTGACAGCCGGATGCCCCTGATCGTCCTGCACCAGAGTCAGATCCAATGCATGAATGGTGACATCGCGTGCGGGGCGCTCCACTTCCACGCCCGCACGGGCATATTCATAGAGTGCCTTGCCGTCCTTCTTCAGCGCACTGTGCATGGGCGGCACCTGCTTGATATCGCCTGTGAACTGGGCCTGCACCTGCGCCAGGCGCTCGGGCGTGATGGCTGCCAGATCGACGGCACGCTCCAGCACCACATCGCCCTCGGCATCGGCCGTGGTCGTGGTCTGGCCCAGGCGGGCAATGGCTTCGTAGGTTTTCTCGGCTTCGAGTTGAAGCTGACTGAATTTGGTGGCAGCGCCGAAACACAGCGGCAGCACGCCACTGGCCAGCGGATCAAGCGTGCCTGTATGCCCGGCCTTTTCGGCGCGCAGCAGCCACTTGACCTTCTGCAAGATATCGTTGCTGGACCAGCCCAGCGGTTTATCGAGCAGCAACACCCCATGCACAGGGCGCCGCTGCACCCGGGTGCGAGGGGCGTTCATGTGCTTATTCCTGTTCGGGTCCGCGCGACGCCACAGCCTTGGCGATCAAGGCGTTCATGTCGGCAGCGCGCTCTGTAGTGCGGTCGTAGACGAAATGCAGCGTGGGCACGGTATGAATGTGCAGACGCTTGAACAGGCCGTTGCGCAGAAAGCCTGCGGCCTGATTGAGTGCTGCCAGCGTCACTTCGGGATCGCCGACGAGCACGCTGAAGAACACCTTGGCGTGGGCATAGTCAGGAGTCACCTCCACGCCTTGCAGCGTGACCATGCCGACGCGCGGGTCCTTCAACTCGCGGGCGATCAGCTCCGACAGATCACGCTGGATCTGGTCGGAAACTTTGAAGCTGCGGTTGGGAGCAGCAGATTTGCGTTTGGTTGCCATGAATAAAAAAGGAGCTATTTGCGCTTGCTGCACAAGGAATTCAAGGCATTTTCAGCCTCAAATCCTTGCGTAACAGGCGCTAGCAGCTATTGCTTTTACAGCGTACGAGCGATTTCCTTGATCTCGAAGACTTCCAGCACGTCGCCTTCCTTGATGTCGTTGTAGTTGCGCAGCTTGATACCGCACTCGAAGCCTTCCTTGACTTCCTTGACATCGTCCTTCATGCGACGCAGCGACTCGATCTCGCCCGTGTAGATGACCACGTTGTCGCGCAGCAGACGGAAGTGTGCATTGCGGGTGACGTGACCTTGCGTGATGTACGAGCCGGCAATGGTGCCGATCTTCGTCGCCACGAACACGGTACGGATCTCGGCCATACCGATGATCTCTTCGCGCTTCTCGGGAGCCAGCATGCCCGACATCGCAGCCTTCACCTCATCCACGGCGTCGTAGATGATGTTGTAGTAGCGAACGTCGACATCATTGCCTTCAGCGGTCTTGCGGGCCTGAGCATCCGCACGCACGTTGAAGCCGATGATGATGGCCTTGGAAGCCAGCGCCAGGTTGACGTCGGACTCGGAGATACCGCCCACGCCGGAGTACACCAACTGAACCTTGATCTCGTCGGTGGACAGCTTGAGCAGCGAGGCTGCCAGAGCTTCCTGCGAGCCTTGCATGTCGGCCTTGATGATGATGGGCAGGGTCTGCACATCGCCAGCGGACATTTCGGCGAACATGTTTTCCAGCTTCGCAGCCTGCTGCTTGGCCAGCTTGGTGTTGCGGAACTTGCCGGCGCGGTAGGTCGCGATTTCACGGGCACGACGCTCGTCGCTCAGCACCATGAAGTCGTCACCCGCCTGGGGCACTTCGTTCAGACCCTGGATCTCGACAGGGATGGAAGGACCGGCTTCCTTGGTCTGCTTGCCGTCTTCGTCGAGCATGGCTCGCACGCGACCATAGGTCTGGCCAGCCAGCACCACATCGCCGACCTTCAGCGTACCGGACTGCACCAGCACCGTAGCCACGGTACCGCGACCCTTGTCCAGCTGGGCTTCGATCACGATACCCTTGGCAGCGGCGTCCACGGGCGCCTTGAGTTCCAGCACTTCGGCCTGCAGCAGCACTTGCTCCAGCAGCTCGTCGATGCCCTGACCGGTCTTGGAGGACACGGCCACGAAGGGAGAGTCACCGCCGTATTCTTCGGGTAGCACCTCTTCCACGACCAGCTCCTGCTTGACGCGATCGGGGTTGGCTTCGGGCTTGTCGGCCTTGGTGATGGCCACCACGATGGGAACACCAGCCGCCTTGGCGTGCTTGATGGCTTCCTTGGTCTGGGGCATGACGCCGTCGTCGGCAGCAGCCACCAGAATCACGATGTCGGTGGACTTGGCACCGCGAGCACGCATGGCCGTGAAGGCCTCGTGACCGGGGGTGTCCAGGAAGGTGATGATGCCGCGAGGCGTCTTCACATGGTAGGCACCGATGTGCTGAGTGATGCCGCCGGCTTCGCCCGACGCCACCTTGGTGCGACGGATGTAGTCCAGCAGCGAGGTCTTGCCGTGGTCCACGTGACCCATGACGGTCACCACGGGAGCGCGCGGCAGTTGCTCGGCTTCGGAGTTGGAGACTTCCTCGGCGGTGAAGGCTTCGGGATCGTCCAGCGCAGCCACCTTGGCGGTGTGGCCCATTTCTTCCACCACGATCATGGCGGTGTCCTGGTCCAGCGGCTGATTGATAGTGACCATCTGGCCCATCTTCATCAGAACCTTGATGACCTCGGATGCCTTGATGGCCATCTTGTGAGCCAGTTCGGCCACGGTGATGGTCTCGGGCACCGAAATCTCCAGCTGACGGAACTCGGGAGCCTGCTGCTGTTGCTGCTCGTGACGATCATTGCCACGACGGCCGCCCTTGGGACCACCGCGCCAGTTGGAACGGCCAGCCACGCCGCCGGAGCTGTCGCCACGGGTCTTGATTTCCTTCTTCTTGCCGGCGTCGTTGGACCAGCTCGAAGACAGCTTGGCGGACTTGACTTCCTTGCCTGGACGGGCACCGCCGCCGGCATTGGCCGCGCCAGCGCTGCCTGCAGGCTTGTTGCCATCCTTGGCGGCAACAGGCTTCTTGGCATCCGCAGCGACCGGAGCAGCCTTCTTGGGCTCCTCGGGCTTCTTGGCGACCAGCACCTTCTTAGGCGCAGCCATCATGGCGCGGATGGCTTCCGCTTCGGCCAGGGCCTTGCGGCGGCGCTCATCCAGATCCTTGGCGCGGCTGGCTTCTTCAGCAGCCTTGGCCTGGGATTCGGCTTCCGCCTTGGCGCGTGCCTCGGCCTGGGCCGCAGCACGTGCGGCAGCGCCTGCGGCGTGCTCGCGCTTTTCTTCTTCCTTTGCCGCCTTGGCTTCAGCCACCTTGGCGACTTCCGCGGCTGCATAGGCTGCAGCACGTTCCTCGGCTTCGCGCTCGCGGCGCTCGCGCTCTTCGCGCTCTTGACGTTCCTTGGCCAATTGTTCTTCCTGATGGCTCAACAGCTCGGCCTCGCGGCGAGCATCTTCTTCACGGCGTACCAGCTCTTGACTAGCGGCACGCTCCTGCACAGCCTTAGCCATGCTTTCCGCATTGGCCTGAGCCTCGGCGGGAGTGTCTTCCCGCTTCACGAAAGTGCGCTTCTTGCGCACTTCCACCTGAATCGTACGGGCACGGCCCGATGAATCCGCCTGCTTGATTTCGCTGGTGGACTTCTTGGTCAGCGTGATCTTCTTGGCACCGCTGCCATGGCTTGCCTGCAGGTGAGACAGCAAGCGCTGCTTGTCACCTTCGGTCAGCGCGTCAGCCGCATTGGCCTTGTCAACCCCGGCGGCCTTGAGCTGCTGCAGCAAGGTATCAGGGGTCGTGTTGCGCTCTTTCGCAAATTCTGCAACCGTATTACTCGACATAAATGCTCTGTACCTCCCTGACCTTACTCTTGCCCATCGGTAAACCAGTGCTCACGCGCCTTCATGATCAAGGCCTTGGCTTCTTCGGCAGTCTGACCGGTGATTTCGGTCAGCTCGTCGATCGCCAGGTCGGCCAGATCGTCACGTGTGTGCACATCAGCTTGCGCCAGCTTGTCCAGCAGCTCGGCAGTCATGCCGTCCAGAGACACCAGATCCTCGGATGCCTTGCTCACATTTTCTTCGCGAGCAATTTCCTGACTCAGCAGTGCATCCTTGGCGCGGCTACGCAGCTCGTTCACCGTCTCTTCGTCGAAGGATTCGATTTCGAGCATTTCCTGCAGCGGCACATAGGCCACTTCTTCCAGGGTCTCGAAACCTTCTTCGATCAGGATGTTGGCGATTTCCTCGTCCACATCCAGCTTTTCCATGAACAGCTTGCGCGAGACAGCCGACTCGTCGGCCTGCTTCTGGGCAGACTCTGCAGCGTCCATGATGTTGATCTTCCAGCCTGTCAGCTCGGAGGCCAGACGCACGTTCTGACCGCCGCGACCGATGGCGATGGCCAGATTTTCCTCGTCCACGACCACGTCCATGGCATGCTTTTCCTCATCCACAACGATGGAAGAGACATTGGCAGGAGCCAGGGCACCGATCACGAACTGGGCGGGGTCTTCGGACCAGAGCACGATATCCACACGCTCGCCGGCCAGCTCGTTGGTCACCGCATTCACGCGGGTGCCGCGCACGCCGACGCAGGTACCAATGGGGTCCACGCGCTTGTCGTGGCTGAGCACGGCGATCTTGGCACGAGAGCCGGCGTCACGGGCGCAGCTCTTGATCTCCAGCAGGCCTTGCTCGATCTCGGGCACTTCATTGCGGAACAATTCCACCATGAATTCGGGAGCCGAGCGCGACAGCAGGATGGGAGCACCGCGCAAGGTGGCATCGACTTCCATGATCATGGCGCGCACGCGGTCGCCATTGCGCAGATTTTCCTTGGGGATCATCTCGCCGCGCTTGAGTCGACCTTCCACACGGCCGGATTCGACAATGATGTCGCCCTTGTCCATGCGCTTGACGGTACCGGTAAAGATCTTCTCGCCACGGGCCAGGAATTCGTTGAGCAGCATTTCGCGCTCGGCGTCGCGAATCTTCTGCAGGATGACCTGCTTGGCAGCCATGGCACCGATACGGCCGATGGGCAGCGACTCGATCTGCTCTTCAATGAACTCACCAATTTGAATGCCGGGCACGCGGTCTTCCGCATCCATCAGCATTTCTTCGGCGTCGGGGTTCTGCAGACCGGCATCGTCAGACACCACCACCCAGCGGCGGAAGGTGTCGTAGTCGCCGCTTTCGCGATCGATGGACACGCGGATGTCTACTTCACCTTGGTACAGCTTCTTGGTGGCCTGTGCCAGTGCGGATTCCACGGCACCAAAAACCACATCGCGTTCCACGTTCTTTTCACGCGAAATGGCTTCAACCAACATCAACAGTTCGCGATTCATGCGACGACTCTCCTATTTCAATCACACAAAGAGGATTTGCATGCGACCTCTTTGCCCCAAAAGATTCAAACGCTTCAGCTGCCTCATTCGGGCTTGGCTGCGCGTCCTTTGAAATTCACAATCGGTGCCAGACGAGCTTCGCGCAACTCGTCAAGCGTAAAGCCCATCGCGTTCAACGGCGCAGGCTCACGCTTCTTGCTGACGCGCACGCCCGGCTTGGGAGGCGGCTCATCGCTCCAGATGATCTGCCAGCCACCTTCTTCAGTCCGCTCCAGCGTGCCACGAAATTTCTTGCGGTTTGCATTGATCTTGTCGCCACCCGCAGCCCCGATGGGAGCCTTGAGCGTCAGATCCACCTCCGAGCCTTCAAAGCGGATGAAGTCCTGCTCATGGCGCAGCAAACGATCAATGCCTGGAGAAGAGACCTCCAGGCGGGCGTAGTCCGCACCATCGACTTCCAGCGCAAACTGAAGCTGGCGCGTGACCTTTTCGCAGTCTTCCACTGTCACGAACTGCTCGGGCAGCTCAGGCGCACCGTCCTCCGGCGCCTGCCAAGGCAAATCAATCGTGATGCGCAGCAGGCCGCCGGCCGAGCGCTCGATTTCAACCAGGTCATAGCCCAGACCTGTCACGGTTTGTTCAACGATTTGCTGTAGTGCCACGTGTATTCAGTTCAATCCCGAAAAATCTGTCAAATCATGGACTTAGCTCTGCCAAAAACAGGTTTCGCCATGAATTGCCCAAAAAAAACGGGCGGTATGTACCCGCCCGTTTGGTCGTGAAGCCGTGATTGTAGCCGCAAACCACTGTTTTCGCAAAAAGTGTCTCGCATAAAACAGCGATCAACGCAAGACTTCCTGCAGGTCATCAGCGCGCAACAATCGCTGCAGCAAATCCTGGGCCTCCTGCACATCGGCGGGCCTCGCCGCCGCATCTGCGGGCAGGGATTGCAGCATCCGCGCCAGCACCCCCGTTTGCGGAAGCACAGGCCCCAGGAATCTGGCCTGCTCGCCCTGCGCCACCAAAATGGACGGAAAGGTTTCTATGTCCAGATCGCCAGCTACATCCTCACGGTCTTCCACATCGAGCCAGACAAAACGCATCTGTGGAAACTGGGCAGCAAGAGCCTCGAAGGGCTGCCGGTACTGTTTACAGGTACCGCACCAGTCAGCACAGAGGCAGACAACCAGCCATGCGTCTGCTTTTGTAATTTCTTGTTTCATTTCACGAACTCTGGGCAGGCCTTCGCACACGCCCCTGCATTGATCCCGGCAATGGTAGCGCCAGATGCACCCAAGGACTCAAACCCCGGTCATCACCCCACCAGCGCGCATTGAGACCCTTGAAGCTGCCGCACTCTATCCCTATTATTTTCCTGAATGCGGGCGCAGCAATGGCAGCAGCCAAGGCAACAGTCTTGCGCCCATCTTTTGACAAGAAGATTGGTGACTCCATGGATTACAAGGACTATTACAAGATACTTGGCGTGGACAAAAAGGCCTCCACCGAGGACATCAAAAAGGCCTATCGCAAACTCGCCCGCAAATACCACCCCGACATCAGCAAGGAAAAAGACGCGGCTGCTCGCATGGCCGAGGTCAACGAAGCCAACACCGTGCTCTCCGACCCCGAAAAGCGCGCCGCCTACGACGCCATGGGCGACGAGATGCAGTTTGCTCAAAATGCCAGAGCTCAGGGCAGCGGAGGCTTTCGCCCGCCGCCCGACTGGGATCAGCGGGACTTTCACTTCAGCAGCCAGGGCGATGCCGGCAGCGACGCCGATTTCAGCGACTTTTTCTCGCAGATGTTCGGCCAAGCCGCTCGTGCACGGCGCCATCAGGGCCAGCAAGGCGCGCGCAGCACCCCAGACATGCGCGGCCAGGACCAGCATGCCAGCATAGAGCTGGATCTGCAGGACAGCTATAGCGGCGCCGTACGCTCGCTGCATCTGCGCAGCACCGTGCTCGACGACCAGGGCATCCCCACCCACAAGGACAAGGAGCTGCAGGTCACCATTCCCAAGGGCGTGCGCGAGGGCCAGATGATTCGCCTTGCCGGTCAGGGCAACCCGGGCCTGGGCAAGGGTGCTCCAGGCGATCTGCTGCTGGAGGTGCACTTCCGCAGCGACCCACGCTGGTGGTCCGAAGGCAAGGATGTCTACCAGCGAGTGCCGCTCGCGCCCTGGGAAGCCGAGCTGGGTGGCCCCGTCCCCTTCAAGACGCTGGCCGGGGAACTGGAAGTCACCGTGCCCGCCGGCTATCGCTCGGGCCGCAAACTGCGCCTCAAGGGCAAGGGCCTGCCCGCCGCCACGCCAGGTGATCTGTACCTGGTGCTGGATGTGGTCTTCCCGCCCGCGGCGACACCCGCGCAAAAGCAGGCTTATGCCGACTTTGCCAGGGCCTTCCCGCAGTTCGATGCCCGCAGCCTGAGTTGAAAGGTTTTCCCATGAGCCCCTCCCACTACCCTTTCTACGAACCTGCCGAGCTGCTGGAACAGGCCGTGCTCGATCTGCACGAGCTGGCGCGCCATTGCTGCACCAGCCCGCAATGGGTGATCGAGCATGTGCAGACAGGCGTCATCAGCTACGACAACGAAGGTCAGCTGCGCGAGATCAGCCACGAGCAATGGCGCTTCAGCAGCCAGACGCTGGTACGTGCACGCCGCATTGCCCAGCTGGAACACAGCTTCGACGCCGACCCTCAGCTCGCCGCCCTGACCACCGATCTCATTGAGGAAGTGCAGCAACTGCGCCGCAAGCTGAAAAATCTGCAAGGATGAGCAAACCAACGCTCTGAAGCCGTGAAAAGCAAAAAGCCCTCGTACCGAAGTGACGAGGGCTTTTTTGCGGGCCGCACACCAGGGCGCAGCCTGCCGCAGGAATTAGCCGTGGCGCTTGCCGGGCTGCTTCTTGCTGCGAGTGTGCGAACCACGCTCCAGGCTCACGCGCTGGCCACGGCCGGGAGTGGGCAGGGTCACGCCATTGGGTGCCTGGGGACGGGGAGTGGCCTTGCGGTCTGCTTCGGTAACGATCTTATTGCCCATGTCGAATTCTCAATTGGGAGGTTGAAAAGGATCAATTAGGCCACAGCCAGAGAATTCGCGCCAAATAAATACAAACTTTCGAGTGCGGATTCAGTGTTTTTCAGCGAATGCCTGCCTCGAGAATCAGTGAATCGACAGCAATTGCAGGCATTCAAAGCCTCAAACCTTTGAAGGGAAAGCGCTGCTCGCCATCACATTCAGACCGCCGAAGGCTCGGCAACGACCCCGGCGGCCTCGACCAACTGGCGCGTATATGCCTGCCTCGGCGCAGTCAGCACCGCCTGCACATCGCCCTGCTCCACGATCTGCCCGTCCTTCATGACCAGCACCTCATGGGCCATGGCGCGAATCACGTCCACATCGTGGGTGATGAGCAGATAGGCCAGACCACGCTCCTTCTGCAGCCGCTGCAACAGGGCCAGCACTTGATGTTGAATGGTGACATCGAGTGCACTGGTGGGCTCGTCCAGCACCAGGACCTCGGGCTCCATGATGAGCGCGCGTGAAATCGCCAGGCGCTGCCGCTGCCCGCCCGAGAATTCATGCGGATAGCGCTGCAGCAGGCCGGGAAACTGGGCCTCGGTCAAGCCCACCTCTTCGAGCATCTTGAGCACGCGCTCGCGCCGCGGCCCGGCAGCGAGCTCAGGGGCATGGATCTGCAGGCCTTCGCCGACGATCTCCTCCACCGTCATGCGCGGAGAGAGCGAGGAGAACGGATCCTGAAACACCACCTGGATCTTGCGCCGCAGCGCCAGATTGGCGACGCTGTTGCGGATTGCCGGCTGCTGCCATTGCCTGCCAGCCACCTGCAGCTCCCCGGCCGCAGGCAACAGCCCCAGCACGGCCTGGGCCAGCGTGGATTTACCGGAGCCCGATTCACCGATCACGCCCAGGGTACGGCCGGGCCGCAGCAGCATATCCGCGCCCTTGACCGCGACGAACGCGCCCTTTTTGAACCAGCCGCGAATGCCTGGCAAGGGCGTGGCATAGCTCACCTGCAAGGCCCGGGTTTGCACCACGGCAGCCTCACCGGCCGGCACGGTCTCATCCGCCACATTGCGTACCGGCCGGCTGGCCAGCAGCTTGCGGGTATAGGCATGCTGCGGGTTCCGCATCAGCTCGGCCACCGCGCCCTGCTCCACGAGACGGCCTTTTTCCATGACGGCCACGCGGTCGGCAAAGCGGCGCACCAGGTTCAGGTCATGCGTGATCATCAGCACGGCCATGCCGGTCTGCCGCTGCAGATCGGCCAGCAAATCCAGGATCTGGCCACGCAGCGTCACATCCAGCGCCGTTGTCGGCTCGTCGGCCAGCAGCAGCCGGGGACGGCTGGCCAGGGCCATGGCAATCATGGCGCGCTGACGCTGGCCGCCGCTGAGCTGGTGCGGAAAGCTCTGCGCGCGACGCTCGGGCTCAGGGATGCCGGTAGTGGCCAGCAGCTCGACGGCCTGCTTCAAGGCCTGGGCCCGGCTCAAGGCCTGCTTGAGCTGCAGCACCTCCGCCACCTGCGCGCCGACGGTCATCAGCGGGTTCAGCGCCGTCATCGGCTCCTGAAAGATCATGGCGATATCGCCGCCGCGTATGCCCTGCATCTCGCGCTCCGAAAGCCCCAGCAGATCGCGCCCGTCCAGCAGGGCCCGGCCACCCAGTTGCGCATCGCCCACCAGGCGCAGCAGCGACAGCGCCGTGACCGACTTGCCCGAGCCGGACTCCCCCACCAGCGCCAGCTTTTCACCGGCTGCAAGTTCGAAGCTCACATCCTGCACCACGGGCTTGCCCGCAAAAGACACGCTCAGATCGTGCACGGCCAGCAGCTTGCTGCCGGCCTGGCCTTCGTATTTCTCCTTGCTCATGGCTTGCCTCCTGCGCGCTTTGCAGCCCCGGTGTGCGCCTGCTTGCGCGGGTCCAGCGCATCGCGCAGGGCATCCCCCATAAAGGTCAGCAACAGCAGCGTGATGACCAGCACGCCAAAGGTGGACAGGGAAATCCACCAGGCATCGATATTGTTCTTGCCCTGGCTCAGCAGCTCACCCAGGCTTGGCGTGCCTGGCGGGACGCCCAGACCCAGAAAATCGAGCGAGGTCAGCGCCAGGATGGCCCCGCTCATGCGAAACGGCAAAAAGGTGATCACCGGCGTCATGCTGTTGGGCAGAATGTGGCGAAAGATGATGGAGCGATTGCTGGCACCCAGCGCCTGGGCGGATTTCACATAGTCGAGCTGGCGATTGCGCAGAAACTCGGCTCTCACATAGTCGGCCAGCCCCATCCAGCCGAACAGGCTCAGCAGGATCAGCAGCAGCGAGACACTGGGCGCAAACAGCGCGCTGAAGATGATGAGCAGGTAGAGCTCGGGCATGGAGCCCCAGATTTCCGTCAGGCGCTGGAAGGCCAGATCCGTCTTGCCGCCAAAAAAGCCCTGCACCGCTCCCGCCAGCACGCCCAGCAGCACGCCCACGGCCGTCAGCGCCAGGCCGAACAGCACGCTGACGCGAAAACCGTAGATGAGCTGCGCCAGCAGATCGCGCCCCCGGTCGTCGGTGCCCAGCCAGTTGTCGGCCGACGGCGCAGAAGGATTGGGCGACTTGGCAAAGTAGTTGATGGTGGACTTGCCATAGCGGTTGATGGGGAAGATCGCCCAGTTGTCGCCCTCGCCGAGCCTTTGCCGGATGAAGGGATCGAGGTAATCGGTCGGCGTATGGAAATCGCCGCCAAATGTGGTTTCCGGGTAATCGTGCAGCAGCGGCAGATAGGTCTGCCCCTCGTAGCGCACGATGAGCGGCTTGTCGTTGGACAGCAGTTCGGCAAACAGGCTGAGCAGCACCAGCACCGAAAAGACCAGCAGGCTGGCAAAGCCCAGCCGATTGCCTTTGAAGCGCCGCCAGGCCCGGCGCCCAGGGGATTCGGACTTGGCAGCAGGCGCCGCCGGCACACGCTCTACTCCTGTATTCATAGCTTCTTGCGCTTGCAGGGCATTGGTTTGAGGCTTATTTTGCATAAATCAATCAAACTTGACCCGGGGGTCCACCCAGACATAGCAAAGATCGCTGATGAGCTTGGTCACCAGGCCGATCAGCGTGAACAGATACAGCGTGCCCAGCACCACGGGAAAGTCGCGCCGGATCACGCTTTCATAGCTGAGCAGACCCAGGCCATCGAGCGAGAACAGGGTCTCGATCAGCAGCGCGCCGGCAAAGAAGGCGCCGATGAAAGCCGAGGGAAAGCCCGTGACGATGGGAATCAGCGCATTGCGAAACACATGCTTGTAGAGCACCTGGCGCTCGGACAGACCCTTGGCGCGGGCCGTCAGCACATACTGCTTGCGGATCTCTTCGAGAAACGAGTTCTTGGTCAGCATGGCTGTCACGGCAAAGCTGCCGGCCACCATGGCCGTCACAGGCAGCGCGATATGCCAGAGATAGTCCGCCACCTTGCCCATGGTGCTGAGTTCGTCGAAATTGGCCGATGTCAGCCCGCGCAGCGGAAACCACTGCAGCTGCCCGCCAAAGACGACCAGCAGCGCCACGCCCAGCACAAAGCCCGGGATGGCATAGCCGATGAGAATCACGATTGTGGTCGCCAGATCGAAGCGCGAGCCGGCCCGCACGGCCTTGGCCACGCCCAGTGGCACGGCCACCAGATAGCTGATGAAAAACGTCCACAGCCCCAGGCTGATGGAGACCGGCAGTTTTTCCTTGACCAGCGCCCAGACGCTTTTGTTCTGAAAAAAGCTGGTGCCCAGATCGAAGCGCGCGAACTGGCCCAGCATCTGCACAAAGCGTTCTACCGGGGGCTTGTCAAAGCCGTACAGCGCCTTGATCTCCTCCAGGCGCTTGGGATCCACGCCCTGGCCGCCCCGGTAGCTCATGGAAGCGCCTTCGGCGCCGTGTCCGGCACCAGCCTTGGCCTCGGCCAGATACTGCTCCACCGGGCCACCGGGCACGAACTGGATGACGACAAAGGTCAGCAGCAGCACGCCCAGCAGCGTGGGGATCATCAACAAAATGCGTTTGAGAATATAGGCAAACATCTTCGATCAACCCTTGTTTTCAGCCGCGGCGGCGCTGGCCGCAGCGCCGGGCCGCCCAAAGCAGAGGGGCAGCGACCCGTGCAACGGCGGAGCGTGGGGGCCACTTTACCTGGGCCGCAGCGCGGGCCGCCCCAAGCAAGGCCAGCCCCCTCGGGGGGCAGCGCCCTCGGGGGGCAGCGCCCCGTGCAACGGTGGAGCGTGGGGGCCACCTTACTTGGCCCACCAGGCATAGACGGCCCATAGCTCGCCCGGCGAATAGGCCGGAATCTGCCCCGGCAGCGCCAACTTCCAGGCGTCATAGACCATGCGGTGCGTGCCCGAGTAATACTGCGGAATCAGGTAATGGCCGTGGACGATGATGCGCTCCAGCGCGTGGCAGGCGGGCAGCATCTGCTGCTCGGACTTGGCCGCCGCCATCTGGGCGATGATGGCATCCACAGCCTTGCTCTTGAGACCGACATAGTTCGAGGCTCCCTCCACATCGGCGGCGGCTCTGCCGAACAGCTCGGCATATTCCTGGCCCGGATTGTGCGTGCCGGGCACGTTGAGCGTCACGATGTCGAAATCGTATTTGTCCATGCGCTGCTGATAGAGCGCGTAGTCCACATTGCGCACCTTGAGCGTGATGCCCAGCTTTTCCAGATTGCGCATCCAGCTGCTGACGATCTTGACACCGCTCTCGCTGCTGTCCAGATATTCCAGCACCATGGGCTCGCCCTTGGCGTTGCGCAAGGCTCCATCCCTGACCGTCCAGCCGGCATCGGCCAGCAGCTTCTGCGCACGCCGCAGATTGCCGCGCAGGCCATCAGGCCCGTCGGTGCGTGGCGGCTGGGCCATCCGCCCCAGCGTGCCTGGCGGCAGACTGCTCTCATAGGGCTTGAGCAGGGCCAACTCGGCATCGCTGGGATCGCCCGTGGTTTCGCAAGCGGTGTTGCCAAACAATCCATGCACACGCTGATATGCGCCATAGAACATCTGACGGCTCATCCACTCAAAGTCATAAGCCAGGCCCAGGGCCTCGCGCACACGCACATCCTTGAGCAGCTCACGCCGCGTATTCAGGAAAAAACTCTGAAAGCCCGAGGGCAGCTTGTTCTCGAACGCGCCCTTGACCAGTTCGCCCGAGGCGAAGCGCCGCCCCGTCAGACGCCTGGCCCAGTCGCCCGCGCTGTTGATGCGCATGAGATCGAACTCACCGGCCTTGAGTGCCTCCAGCCGCGCCGTGTTGTCCTTGTAGATCTTGATGGTGACTCGGTCAAAATTGGCCAAACCGACACGCACCGGCAAGGCTGCCCCCCAATACTTAGGGTCGCGAACATAGCTGATGTCCTTGCCAAACTTGACCGGCCCTATCTTGTAGGGCCCGCTGCCGATAGGCGTGTCCATCACCACCTGATCGAAGGCCTTGGGCTTGCCATCCGCGCCCAGCCCCCAGTCACGGCTGAACACCGGCAACAGGGCGCCCACGGTCAGCGGCAGGTCGCGGTTGGGCTTTTTGAAGCGAAAGCGCACCGTGCGCTCGTCGAGCACATCACAGGCAGCCACCTCGGCAAACAGCGTCTTGTAGCCGGGCGAGACATATTTGCTCAGCAGCGTCTCGTAGCTGTGCTTCACATCCTGGGCCAGCACGGGCTTGCCGTTGTGAAAGCGCGCCTGCTTGCGCAATTTGAAGGTCGCGGACAGGCCGTCGGCCGCCACCTCCACATCCTCGGCCAGCAGGCCGTAGCCCGTGGCCGTCTCGTCGAGGCTGGGGGTCAGCAGGGTCTCGAACAGCATGTCCGCCAGATAGGCAGGCGGCGAGCCCTTGATGGTGAAGGGGTTGTACTTGTCGAAGGTCGAATAGCGCAGATTGCTGACCATGCGCAACTCGCCGCCCTTGGGCGCTTGAGGGTTCACATAGTCAAAGTGCTTGAAGTCGGCCGCGTACCTGGGCTGGCCCCAGAGCGCATAGCCATGTGCTGCCAGGGCAGGTGTGGCAACTTGGCTGCTGACAATCAGGGCTGAGCAAATCATCCAATGGCGCATGCGACAATTCTGCCCTACCCCGACTGATTCGCACCCAGTTCGAACAGATACGTTTTCAAAGATGGCGCGTCTGCCACAGATGCAGCCATCGTCTCTTTCAATTTTCTTTGGAGAACAACAATGGGTTTTCTCGCCGGTAAAAAGCTGCTGATCACGGGCGTTCTGTCCAACCGTTCCATTGCCTACGGCATTGCCAAGGCCTGCCATGAGCAAGGCGCAGAACTGGCTTTCAGCTATGTGGGTGAACGCTTCAAGGACCGCATCACCGAATTTGCTGCCGACTTCGACTCCAAGCTGGTGTTCGACTGCGACGTGGGCGACGACGCCCAGATCGAAAAGCTGTTCGCCGACCTGGGTGCCACCTGGGGCAAGTTCGACGGCTTTGTGCACTCCATCGGTTTTGCCCCCCGTGAAGCCATTGCCGGCAACTTCCTCGACGGTCTGAGCCGCGAGAACTTCAAGATCGCCCACGATATCAGCGCCTACAGCTTCCCCGCCATGGCCAAGGCAGCCCTGCCTTACCTGAACGACAAGTCCTCGCTGCTGACCCTGTCCTATCTGGGCGCTCTGCGCTCCATCCCCAACTACAACACCATGGGCCTGGCCAAGGCATCGCTGGAAGCATCCGTGCGTTACCTGGCAGAAGCCGTGGGTCGCACTGCCGACGGCCGCGCCATTCGTGCCAACGGCATCTCCGCCGGCCCCATCAAGACCCTGGCTGCCTCCGGCATCAAGGACTTCGGCAAGCTGCTGGGCCGTGTGGCCGACGCCGCTCCTCTGCGCCGCAACGTGACCATTGAAGACGTGGGCAATGTCGCGGCCTTCCTGCTGTCCGACCTGGCCTCCGGCGTGACCGCCGAGATCACCTATGTGGACGGCGGCTTCAGCCAGACCGCAGGCCTGTCTGCCGATCAGGTCTGAGCCCCAGGCTTTTGAGGACACCAGCCCCGCAGGCTTCTGAGGCCTGCGGGGCTTTGTTTTTTTGGGGCCGTGCCCGACATCTTGGCCCTTGCCCTACAAGCGCGGCAAAGCACTGACGCTATGGTTCACAGTGTTTTCTCTATGGTTCTGACGAATATTCAAGAGGAGCTTACATGCCATATCGTTTTCTCATCCTGACCGCATCCGCTGCTGCCCTGACGGCCTGCAGCACCCCCGAGCCCCAGCCCGCCCAGGCCATCGCCAGGCTGCAGGCCACTTCGGGTAGCAAGGTCGGCGGCGATGTGAAATTCACCCAGAAGACCGGCCAGCAGGTGATGGTCAATGCCGTGATTCACGGCCTCAAGCCCAATTCCGAGCATGGCTTTCACATCCACGACAAGGGCGACTGCGGCGACAATGGCAATGCCGCTGCCGGCCACTTCAACCCGCTGGGCAATCCGCATGGCAAATATGACTCGACCCAGCACCATATGGGCGACCTGCCCAGCCTGAAGGCCGACTCCAACGGCGTGGCCACCGTCAACGTACAGTCGGCGGACATCACCTTGCTGGCCGGCCCTGGCAATGTCATGGGCCGGGCGGTCATCGTCCATGCACAGCCCGACGACTACACCACCCAGCCCACGGGCAATGCCGGCGCGCGCATCGCCTGCGCCGTCATCAGCCGCGACTGAAGGTCTTGCCCCTTTGACAAAAGCCGCTGCCTGGCTGCAGCGGCTTTTTCATTGAAATCACCGCAATTACTTATGGATAAGCCGCTGATAGCCATGTTTTTTGATATGGGTTCGTACCCGCATCGACAGCATAGGCTCCGCGCTCTAGCATGAGCTGCCTCTTTACCGGGAGATAGCCATGCCTGAGCCACGGCATCGCCCCCTGCGGGAATGCATTCTCTGGCTGGTCTGTGCCTGTCTCTGCATGGGCTTTGTTGCCGTGCGGTCCCAGACCACGACACAGCCGCCTTCGCTGATGCTGGCCCAGGTCTGGCGCAGCGGCCTGCCGCTGCAGGACTATTGGGTCAGCGAGAAACTGGATGGCGTACGCGGCTACTGGAACGGCCACCAGCTCGTCAGCCGTGGCGGGCAGCGGATCGCGACGCCAGAGTGGTTTGTTCGGGACTGGCCGGCCACCCCCATGGATGGCGAGCTCTGGGCCGGACGCGGCCGGTTTTCCCATGCCCAGTCCACCACGGCACAGGCCATCCCGGACGATCGGGCCTGGCGCCAGATGAGATTCATGGTGTTTGATCTGCCCGCGGCTCCGGGCAGCTTTGACCAGCGCCTGCCGCTGCTGCAGCGCACCGTCGGGGCCATTGCCCAGGACTGGGTGCAGATGGTGGAGCAGCGCAAGCTGGGCTCGGAAGCCGAGTTGCGGCAATGGCTGCACACAGTCGTCAAAGGCGGCGGCGAGGGCTTGATGCTGCACAAAGGCAGCGCCCCCTATCGCCCGGGCCGCAGCGACGATCTGCTCAAGCTCAAGCCTTTCGATGATGCCGAAGCCCGGGTCATAGGCTACAAAAACGGACGCGGACAATGGCAGGGCATGACGGGTGCGCTACTGGTGCAGACCCCGGACGGCAAGCAGTTTTCACTGGGCTCCGGACTGACGGTGCAGATGCGCAAAAGTCCGCCCGCGCTCGGCAGCTGGGTCACCTACCGCTACCAGGGCCTGCACGAAAAAAGCGGGCTGCCGCGCTTTGCCCGCTTTTTGCGCGTACGCAGCGAGCCGGGCTTTCAGCCCGAGCCGGCAGGCCCGTGACTCTGGCTTCATCGCTACCTGCGACTGCCGACCCTGCGCCTCAAGCCCAGGGCGCCCAAACCTACGGCAGTTGCGCCCCCAGGTCGCGCGCGGCCTGCAGCACGTTTTTGACATAGCGCTCGTCATAGCGATGCGCAGGCATGGTCAGCGTCAGGGCGGCCGCCAGCTCCCCGCTGCGGCGAAAGACCGGAGCCGAGATGCCGGCGATCTCGCTATGTCTGTCGCCCACCAGGGCTTCGTAGCCATCGGCCCGTACACGCGCATAGTGGTTGCGATTCTTCTTCACCCAGTCGCCCAGCTCCGGATCGAAAGCGACCAGCACACGCCCGCCAGCTCCCTTATCCAGGGGGAGCAGATCGCCGGCACGCGCATGATCGCGTACCGGGTGCGGCGAATCCACACGGTACAGACACAGGCGTTCACGCCCCTGGCGCACATGGTAGGCAGCGCTCTCGCCCGTGGCCTGAACCAGTGCGCGCAGCACCGGCATGACCAGTTTGTCCAGCGAGAAGCTCTGCTCGTAGACCACATGCAGCCTGGCCACGGCCGGGCCCACCGCATAGCGCCCGTCATCCTGGCGCTGAACCCAGCCGCCATGCTCCAGAGAGGCCAGCAGCCTCAGCACCGTGCTCTTGTAGAGCCGGGTGCGCTCGGCCAGCTCGGCCAGGCTCAGCGCGGCATCGCCATCCTGGAATGCACTCAGCACGCTGAGAGCACGGTCCACTGCAGCCACACCGCCAGGTGCTGCATTCTCGTCAGCTACGGATTCATTCAGGGATTTACGCGGCATGGAAACTCCTGCCCCGCTGCTTGACAGGGCATCGGGACGCAAGGCAATATTTCAATAGAAAGAACTCAGTTCTATTAGATAGAACATCATTAAAACATTGTGCCAGCTGCAATGCAAGCATGAAATCCAAGTGAGGCAACCATGTCATACCCCCAGCGTTTCGATCTCCTGATCAGCGAAGTCGGCCCCCGCGACGGCCTGCAGTCGGTCTCGGCCACCATGAGCACGGCCCACAAACATGCATGGATCGATGCACTGGTGGCAGCGGGCGTGCAGGAGATCGAGGTCGGCTCCTTTGTCTCGCCCAAACTGCTGCCGCAGATGGCCGACGCCGCCGAGGTCGTACGCCACGCCACCGCCCATCCCGGCGTCACCATCATGGCCCTGGTGCCCAATCTCAAGGGAGCCGAGGCCGCCATGCGCGCCGGCGCGCACAAGATCACGCTGCCCGTCTCGGCCAGCCCCGCGCACTCCATGGCCAATGTGCGCAAGACACCCGCGCAGATGGTGGAGGAAGTGCGCGCCATCGCCAGGCTGCGCGATGAGATCGCCCCTGCCGTGCATATCGAGGCCGGCATCTCCACCGCTTTCGGCTGCACCTTGCAGGGCCTGGTGCCCGAGGACGAGGTGATTGCTCTAGCGGCGGCCTGCGTGGCCGCCGGCGCCGACGAATCGGGGCTGTCGGACACCACGGGCATGGCCAACCCGGCCCAGGTCAAGCGCCTGTTCACACGCCTGCGCAGCGAACTCGGCGACAAGGCCGGCGCCGCACATATGCACAACACCCGAGGCCTGGGCCTGGCCAACTGCCTGGCTGCCTATGAAGCCGGCGTGCGCACTTTCGACGCCTCCCAGGCCGGACTGGGCGGCTGCCCCTATGCCCCCGGCGCCTCGGGCAATGTGGTGACCGAAGATCTGGTCTTCATGTTCGAAGCCATGGGGCTGCGCACCGGCATTGACATTGAACGATTGCTTGCAGCGCGAGAAACGCTGGCCGCCGGCCTGCCGGGCGAGGCGCTCTACGGCATGCTGCCACCCGCGGGCCTGCCCAAGGGCTTTGTGCCTCAGCGCTACTGATCACACAGCGGCTCGCCCATGAGCCGAAGACAAGAAGAGATGAATATGCACGCCTCAACCGAAACCGCCGAGACTTCCTCCCCCCTGCCCTATAGCGGCATCCGCGTGGTGGAGTTCACCCATATGGTCATGGGCCCCAGCTGCGGCCTGATGCTGGCCGACCTGGGCGCCGAAGTCATCAAGGTCGAGCCCGTGGGCCACGGCCGCAACGGCGATGCCACGCGCAAGCTGCTCGGCTCGGGCTCGGGCTTTTTCCCGCTGTTCAACCGCAACAAGAAAAGCCTGACGCTGGATCTGCAGACCCCCGAGGGCAAGGAAGCCGCGCTGCGGCTGATCGCCACGGCCGATGTGGTGACCGAAAACTTCAAGCCCGGCACCATGAAGAAGCTGGGCCTGGACTATGAAAGTCTCAAGCAACAATTCCCACGCCTCATCTATGTGAGTCACAAGGGCTTTCTGCCCGGCCCCTACGAACACCGCACGGCCCTCGACGAGGTGGTGCAGATGATGGGGGGCCTTGCCTATATGACGGGCCGGCCCGGCGACCCGCTGCGCGCGGGCACCAGTGTCAACGACATCATGGGCGGAATGTTCGGTGCCATGGGAGCCATGGCCGCCCTGGCCCAGCGCGAGAAGACCGGCAAGGGCCAGGAAGTGCAGAGCGCTCTGTTCGAGAACAATGTGTTTCTGATCGCCCAGCACATGATGCAGTACGCGGTGACCGGCAAGCCTGCAGCACCCATGCCCGCACGCATTTCGGCCTGGGCGATCTACGACGTGTTCGAGGTCCAGGGCGGCGAGCAGATCTTTCTGGCCGTGGTCAGCGACGGCGCATGGCGCGAGTTCTGCGATGCCTTTGGCCTGGAGCAGCTGCGTGACGATCCGCGCCTTGGCAGCAACAACGACCGCGTGCAGGCCCGCAGCTGGCTGATGCCGCTGCTGCGCGAAACCATGGCCGGCTACAGCGCCGCGCATATCGCCAGCGTCTTCGAGGACAAGGGCCTGCCGTTTGCGCCCATCGCCCGCCCGCACGACCTGCTCGAGGACCCGCACCTGAACGCCACCGGTGCGCTGGCCCCCATCACCTTGCCCGACGGCCGCGACAGCAAGACCGTGCTGCTGCCGCTGACCCTGGACGGCAAGCATCTGCAGGTGCGCCTCTCGCCGCCCAAGCTCGGCGAGCACAGCCTGGAGATTCTGACAGCGCTGGGCTACAGCCAGGCCCAGGCCCGGGCACTGGCACAGGGCCAGCCCGACTGAGCGGCCCTGCGGGGCCATCGCCCCGCACGACTCATCCACCCCAGAACAGGGCGCCCACGCGCGCCCTGCGGGGATTCTTTCGCCCCATTTCCATCATTCAGGAGACAAAACCATGCCGTACAGCCCCTCTTCCCGACACCCGAACCGCCGCCTGGCGATGGCAGCATGCGCGCTGACGGCCATGACGCTGGCCGCCGGCAGTGCTGCGGCCCAGCCCGGCGAATGGCCCGCCAAGTCGATACGCATGGTCGTGCCTTTCACGCCAGGCGGCGGCACCGACACGGTGACGCGCCAGATCAGCGAGCGCATGGCGACCGCGAATCGCTGGGTCATCGTGGTGGACAACAAGCCTGGCGCGGGCGGCAATATCGGCCTCGATGCCGTCGCCAAGGCGCCGGCCGACGGCTATACCTTCGGCATGGGGCAGACCGCCAATCTGGCCATCAATCCCTCGCTGCTGCCCAGCATGCCGTTCAACGCCAAGACCGATCTGCTTCCCGTGGCGCTGGTGGCCTCGCAGCCCGTGGTGCTGGTCGTGCCCACCGATTCGCCCTGGAAATCGCTGCAGGATCTGATCGCCGCAGCCAAGGCCCAGCCTGGAGCCATCAAGCAAGGTCTGGCTTCCACGGGCACCGTCGGCCATCTGGCGGGGGAAATGCTTTCCTACAAGGCCAAGATCGATGTGCTCAACGTGCCCTACAAAGGCGCCGCGCCGGCTGTGACCGATCTGCTGGGCAAGCAGACCCACTATATGTTCGGCACGCCTCAGGCGGTCTACCCCATGATCAAGGGCCAGCGCCTGCGCGCACTGGCCGTGACCTCGGCCAAGCGTCTTGCCATCCTGCCCCAGGTCCCCACCGTGGCCGAGTCCGGCTTTCCGGGCTTTGAAGCCGTGGACTGGAAGCTGATCGTGGCCCCCAGAAACACGCCCGCCGCGCTGGCGCAGAAGATCAACGCCGCAGTGAACACCGGCTTGCAGGACCCTGCAGTGCTCAAACAGCTGCAGTCCGAAGGCAGCACACCCATGGGGGGCAGCCTGCAGGATGCCCAGGCCTATCTGCAAAAGGAGCAAGCCAGCTGGGCCGCGCTCATCCGCGACGCGAAGATCACTCTGGAATAGTCATCAAAATCAGTAGCTGCCTGCGCAATAACCACCTATGTTTCAAATAGATTCATTTCTATATACGATACAGGTCAAGCGCAAGCAGCTACTATTTTTGCTTCATGCAGCGCAGCCCCTGAATGAACAGCACAGCCAGACTCGCGCCCGCGGCATTGGCCAGCACATCCAGCCACTCGGCTGACCGCGTGGGGGCGACGCCGGCCTGCAGCAGCTCGATCACGCCGCCATAGCCGGCACAGACCAGCACCACGGCCAGTGCTTGCCCGGCGGCCCAGCGCAAGCCCCGCGCAGCAGAGCAAACCCGCCAGCACCGTATGCAGGCCGGCATGCACCAGCTTGTCCGTGTGCGCGAAGCCACGCAGAAACGGGAACAGCCTGAGAATCAGCCCACCGCTGCTGCCTGTCTCATTGAGGCAGCCCCAGAGCATGAACAAGGCCCAGCCCAGGCTGGCTGCCGCCAACCGCTTCCACAGAGGCACGGCGCCAGCCGGTTGCAGGAATGAATGCATGGCAGGGATATGAAAAAGCCCGAAGTGCAGGCACTCCGGGCTGATGTGCAAAAAGGCCTGGATCGCCCCGACCTTGCAAAGGCCAAGGCTTATGCAGCCTTCCTTGCCGTTTTGGCCGCAGCCTTCACCGCAGGCTTTGCGGCGGACTTGGCTGCCACCTTTGTTACCGGCTTTGTTGCCGACTTTTTGGCAGGCGTCTTGGCAACTGGCGTGGTTACGGGCGCCGCAGCCGTCTTCTTGGCAGCGGGCTTCTTCACGGCAGCAGTCTTCTTCACTGCCACAGGCTTGACGCTTTCCTCGGCCACGCAGTCCGCGTAGTAGCGGATCTCGCCGTTTTCGTCTTCCAGCTCGACCAGACCGTGGATATCGGTCTCGAAGCCCGGGCATTCCTTGGCGAATTCGCGCGCGAACACCAGGTAGTCAACGATCTTCTTGTTGAAGACTTCACCGGGAATCAGCAGCGGAATTCCGGGCGGGTAAGGCGTGACCAGACCCACGGTGGTGCGGCCGACCAGATGGTCGATTTCCACGCGCTCGGTCTTGCGCTGCGCGATATGCGCGTAGGCATCCGAGGGCTTCATCGTGGGCTTGAGATCCGACAGATACATCTCGGTCGTCAGGCGTGCGATGTCGTACTTGGCATACAGCTCGTGCACATGCTGGCACAGATCGCGCAGGCCCATGCGCTCGTAGCGGCGGTGCTGCTGGCAGAACTCGGGCAGGATGCGCGCCAGCGGCTGATTGCGGTCGTAATCGTCCTTGAACTGCTGCAGCGCGGTCAGCATGGTGTTCCAGCGGCCCTTGGTGATGCCGATGGTGAACATGATGAAGAAGGAATACAGGCCGGTCTTCTCGACCACCACGCCATGCTCGGCCAGGTACTTGGTGACGATGGACGCGGGAATGCCGGTATCGGCAAAGTCGCCGTCCAGATCCAGGCCGGGCGTGACGATGGTGGACTTGATCGGGTCCAGCATGTTGAAGCCGTCAGCCAGATCGCCAAAGCCGTGCCAGTTGTCGAACTCCTTGCCGTTCTTCTTGGAGCGGGTCTTGGTCGATGCGTCTGTGCCGCGGATGATCCAGTCCTGGGCCGTGCCCACGCCTTCCTCGGCCAGGGCTTCAGGGCCCCAGACCTCGAACCACCAGTCGTCGTCGCCGAACTCGTCTTCCACCTTGCGCATGGCACGGCGGAAGTCCAGTGCCTCGACAATCGACTCCTCCACCAGGGCCGTGCCGCCGGGCGGCTCCATCATGGCGGCAGCCACGTCGCAGCTGGCAATGATGCTGTACTGAGGGCTGGTCGAGGTGTGCATCAGATACGCCTCGTTGAACAGAGGGTGATCCAGCTTCTCGGTCTGGCTGTCCTGCACCAGCACATGCGAGGCCTGGCTGATGCCGGCGAGCAGCTTGTGGATGGACTGGGTGGCATAGACCACCGAGTGCATCGGGCGCTTGCGCTTCTTGCCCATGGCGTGATAGCTGCCATAGAAGGGATGGAAGGCAGCGTGGGGCAGCCAGGCTTCATCGAAGTGCAGATTGGCCACATAGCCGTCCAGCATGCCCTTGATGGTCTCGGTGTTGTAGAGCACGCCGTCGTAGGTGGACTGCGTCAGCGTCAGCACGCGGGGCTTGACGGCCTTGGCATCCACGCCCTTGAGCAAGGGGTTGGCGGCAATCTTGGCCTGGATGGACTCGACCGAGAACTCGCTCTGCGGGATAGGACCGATGATGCCGAAGTGATTGCGCGTGGGCTTGAGGAACACCGGAATCGCACCCGTCATGATGATGGAGTGCAGGATGGACTTGTGGCAGTTGCGATCCACCACCACCACATCGCCGGGTGCCACGGTGTGGTGCCAGACGATCTTGTTGGAGGTCGATGTGCCATTGGTCACAAAGTAGCAGTGATCGGCATTGAAGATGCGCGCGGCATTGCGCTCGGACTCGCCGATGGCGCCGTTGTGGTCCAGCAACTGGCCCAGCTCTTCCACGGCATTGCAGACGTCGGCGCGCAGCATGTTCTCACCGTAGAACTGGTGATACATCTGGCCCACGGGGCTCTTGAGAAAGGCCACGCCGCCCGAGTGACCGGGGCAGTGCCAGCTGTAGGAGCCGTCTTCGGCGTAGTCCAGCAGCGCCTTGAAGAACGGCGGCTGCACGCTCTCCAGATAGCTCTTGGCTTCGCGGATGATGTGCTTGGCCACGAACTCGGGCGTGTCCTCGAACATGTGAATGAAGCCATGCAGCTCACGCAGAATGTCGTTGGGCAGGTGACGGCTGGTCTTGGTCTCGCCGTAGATATAGATGGGCACTTCCTCATTCTTGCGGCGTACTTCACCGATGAAGTCGCGCAGGCTGTGAATGATGGGGTCCTTGTCGCCGCCGAGCTGGAATTCCTCGTCGTCGATCGACAAAATAAAGGCACTGGCCCGGCTTTGCTGCTGTGCGAACTGCGACAGATCGCCATAGCTGGTCACGCCCAGGACTTCAAAGCCCTCTTCTTCAATGGCTTGAGCCAGGGCGCGGATGCCCAGTCCCGAGGTGTTCTCGGAACGATAGTCCTCGTCGATGATGACGATGGGAAAGCGAAACTTCATGAACAGCCTCCGTACCAATCAGGCCTAAAAAACGAAACAGCCGCGAAGTGTAAGGAATATCCTTATTGCGGCTTTGAAACAGGCTGTTTTTAACCCAGAATGTGGTGCACTAAATACAGGCCTTAACAGGAGCTCAGGTATGGATCACTCCACCGCGTGGTGGTTGCTTGTCGGTTTGCTGGTCATTGCGGAGCTGTTGACCGGCACTTTCTATCTCCTCATGCTGGCTCTGGGTGCCATTGCCGGAGCGCTTTGCGCTCATTTCGGCCTGGGCACCAGCAGCCAGATCGTCGCTGCGGCCCTGCTGGGCTCCGGTGCCGTCCTCGTCTGCTATCTGCTGCGCAAGCGCAGCCCGCGCAGACAGCCCGCTTCCAGCAATCGCGATGTCAACCTGGATGTGGGCGAAACCGTGGTCATCGAACAGTGGAACACCGACGGCACGGCCCAGGTCCGCTATCGCGGCGCCACCTGGACTGTCATGGGACGCCAGGGCGCGCTGCCCATCCCGGGCCCGCATCGCGTGGCCGAAGTCATCGGCAACCGCCTGCTGGTTGACAAGATCTGATCATCGACCGGCCCCGGCATGGTTATGCTGGACGCCGGAACGCTTCGCTCTCTTTCTTCACACCAACGCCCCACAAGGGCTGGAGACAATATGGATTACGCAGTCCCTCTCGCCATCGCCATCATTGCCATCATCTTCATCGTCCGCTCGATCAAGGTGGTTCCCCAGCAGCATGCATGGGTCAAGGAGCGTCTGGGCAAATACGCAGGCACGCTCACACCCGGCCTGAACTTTCTGATCCCGTTCGTGGACCGCATCGCCTACAAGCACAGCCTCAAGGAAATTCCCCTGGACGTGCCCAGCCAGGTCTGCATCACGCGCGACAACACGCAGCTGACCGTGGACGGCATTCTCTACTTCCAGGTCACCGACCCCATGCGCGCCAGCTATGGCTCGTCCAACTACATCATGGCCGTGACCCAGCTCGCCCAGACCTCGCTGCGCAGCGTGATCGGCAAGCTGGAGCTGGACAAGACCTTTGAAGAGCGCGACATGATCAACGCCCAGGTCGTCAATGCCATCGACGAGGCCGCGCTGAACTGGGGCGTGAAGGTGCTGCGCTACGAAATCAAGGACCTGACGCCGCCCGCTGAAATCCTGCGTGCCATGCAGGCCCAGATCACGGCCGAACGCGAAAAGCGTGCCCTGATCGCAGCTTCCGAAGGTCGACGCCAGGAACAGATCAACATTGCCACCGGCGAGCGCGAAGCTTTCATCGCCCGCTCCGAAGGCGAGAAGCAAGCCGCCATCAACAAGGCGCAAGGTGAAGCTGCCGCCATCACCACCGTGGCCGAAGCCACCGGACAGGCGCTGGAGCGCGTGGCCATGGCCATCCGCCAGCCCGGCGGCGAGCAGGCGGTTCAACTCAAGGTGGCTGAAAGCGCCGTGGAGGCCTACAGCAAAGTGGCAGCGGACTCCAACACCACTCTGGTCATTCCTGCGAACATGACCGAGGTCTCCGGCCTGATTGCCTCTGCCATGAAGATGGTTCAGGTGGGCAAGAGCGCCTGAGCCTGCTCGCTTCAGGCTGCGTGCAGAAAAGAACTTTCTGCACTTTCATTTTGAGGTCGAAATTTCTGGTTAGAATAGCGGCTTCATCACACGGAGCGGTGGATGAGTGGTTTAAGTCGCACGCCTGGAAAGCGTGTGTGGGTTAATAGCCCACCGCGGGTTCGAATCCCGCCTGCTCCGCCAGATTTTAAAATCAAGTCGACCACACTTGGTTTTTTACTTCAGAAATGAAGTATTTTGGGATCGCTGTGGAGCGGTGGATGAGTGGTTTAAGTCGCACGCCTGGAAAGCGTGTGTGGGTTAATAGCCCACCGCGGGTTCGAATCCCGCCTGCTCCGCCAAATGACAAAAGGCCTTGAAGAAATTCAAGGCCTTTTTTCTTTGGTGCGCTTCTCCCCTGGAAGGAGATTTGAATGGACCTTTCAGCGATGGCTGCGCATGTTTATCCAACTCAGCCCCGGCGAATACCACGGGAACTAACAGCCCATGCGTACCAAGCAACTGCTTCAGGCTAGGCATCACACAAACAGCCGCAGTGCTCAAGCTGCCTGCTGGCAAGCCCAGCGCAGCAAGCACTGACGCACTGAATGGCAACGCCAACCCAGACGAAAAGCGATAGCACCGCCCCCCCACTTGCGCGCCTGGGCTCTCGAGCCTGTATTGCCTCGGCTTTCAAGGGCTACCCAGCCCCCTTGGCATGGAGCTCAGAACTTGCCGCGCAGTGTCAGCATCACATTGCGCGGCTCGCCATAGTAGTTGGAGCCATAAGCCGCCCAGACACGCTGGTAATACACCTTGTCAAAGACATTGTTGACGGTCAGCGTTGCATCCAGATTCTTGTTGAAGCGATAGCCGATCTGCAGTGCAGCCGTAGTCACCGGACCCTGAGAGAACTTCACGTCACCATTGAGGCGGTACATCCGGCTGACGCTGCGCAGACCGCCCCCCACACTGAAGCCTTCCAGAGGCCCCGAACCGAACTGGTAGCGTGTCCACAGGTTGAAGCTGTGGCGCGGAGCGATGAAGGTATAGAGCTGAGCCTTCTCGTCCGGTGTTCCTTCCAGCGTTTTGGTCTGTGTGTACGCGTATCCGACAGCGAGATTCCAGCCCGGAGCTATGCGACCGTTGATTTCCGCCTCCACCCCCTGGCTTCGCATCTTGCCAGCGGCAAGGGAGAACAGCGGATTGGCCGGATCGGTCATTGCACGATTGCTGTCCTCCATACGGAAAACAGCCGCACGGGCATTGAGCTGTTTGTTCAGCCATTCGCCCTTCAGGCCTGCCTCGTACTGCTGGCCCACGCGTGGGCGCAATGTCATGCCCTCAGCGTCGCTGGCGGTCTGCGGCGCGAAAATGCGGGTATAGCTGGCATAGGCGGACAACTGCTCGCTCAGATCGAACACGACTCCCGCATAGGGAGTGAACTTGCCGCTGATGCGCGTATCGGTTTCGGAGAACTGGTTGAAATAGGCATTGCGATTGACGGCATGGTTGTCCCACCAGGTCATGCGCCCTCCCATGCTGAGCAACACGCCGCTGGCCGGGCGCAGATTGATTCGTCCATAGAGCCCGTACTGCTCGGTTCGGTTGTCGTTGCCGTTGGAGAAGCTGTAATTCGCAGGCTTGGGAACGTTGTTGTCGGGATCGAAGATATTGATGGGAGCACCGTCTCCGCCGCCGTATTTGAAGCTCTTGTGCACCTTGCGATAGTCCGCTCCCAGCGTCAGCTCATTATTGGATGAGCCCAGCGCGGCAAACGGCGTGGTGATGAAGCCGTCAAGGCCATGGGTCTTCCAGTGGCTGCGGTAAGCCCAGCTGATGAGGCAGCTGTCGCCGGTAGCAGGGTCGGCCGCGCAGTCCGACCAGCCGAACAGACGAGAGGGCTCATCCTGCTCCCGGTAGGTCGCATTGAGCTTGATCTGCCCGCCATTGTCCAGGCGATGCTGAAATTCTGCGAAGTACTCGGTGTTGCGTTCGGTGATGTGATTCCAGATGGGATCCAGATAGCTGGAGCGCGGAATATCCAGCAGGCGGCCATCCGGATAGGCAGGCAGGCCGAAGGCGGGACGCCCCTTGTATTGCTGATGGCTGGCTCCGGCGGTAAGCGTGCTTGACGGAGTGAGGTCGGCGTCCAGCACGCCATAGATCAACGGCTTCCTTGAATACACATGATCCACAAAAGAGCCCTGGTCCTGGTAGGCGGTGACAAGACGCCCGCGTATGCGTCCATCACTGCTCAGAGGCCCGCTCATGTCCGCCTCGGCGTAGTAGCGATTCCAGGAGCCGGCCGATAGTTGCGTGCTGAACTCCCGCTGCGCCTTGGGGCGCTTGCGTACAAGATTGATGGAGCCGCCAGGGTCGCCGGCCCCCTGGAACAGTCCTGCAGGGCCGCGCAGAACCTCAATACGGTCATACATGGCCATGCCGAATCCGCTGGAAAGATCATTGCCGGTGCTCGCAGGAGTGTTGACACCGTCGATCTGCACGGTATCTACCGCGTAGCCGCGCAGGTAGAAATTGCCATGATTGCCCCCCGTGCTGCCTGGCTCCACAGTGACGCCAGGTACTGTGCGCATGGCGTCATCGAGACTCTGGATATTCTGATCCTCGAGCATCTGGCGCGTCACCACCGACACCGACTGCGGAGTTTCTCGCAGACTCTGTGCACTCTTGCCGATCGTGACGAGCTGTGCAGCATAGGAACCCGTGCCTTCCGAGAAGGTCGATGCTTCCGCCGCAGCAGTCACCAGCACTTCCGCCAGACTGGAGGCTGCACCCGCCGCCACAGGGGCCTGAGTGCTTGTGCGCAGAATGAAAATACCGGGCTGGGTTTGCGCGACCTCAAGCCCGCTACCACGCAGCAGCTGCGCAAAGCCCTCAGCGACGGCAAATCTGCCATTCAAACCAGCCGTCTGGAGCTCCCCGGTCAGCGCAGAGTCCGCGGATAGCGTCACCCCCGATTCCCCCGCAAAGCGCGCCAGCGCTTGGCTCAATGGCCCCCTGGGGAGACTGTACTCTCTAACTTGCGGGCTGCTGGCGGAGCCCTGACTCGACTGGGCTTGGACGCCACCGGCACCTGCCACCCCGAGCAGCAGGATCAGCGCAGCTTGAACTGCGTTCTGTTTGAGGCCCAGGCTCTCGACGGGCACAAAGGAGGATGAAGGCACTGAAATTTGCCCGGGAATATGCTGCGCCAAGACCATGGAGTAACCCTTTTTGAAAATGCCGATAAATGTGTTGCCTTTCTTGTATGACCGGCGTCCTGGCAAAAAGGGGACATGGAAGGTGAAGAAATCGAGTGTTTCAGCGCGGCACGATAGTCGCCCAGTAACGCGAGCGCTGCAAGATTCTGACGGGCATGGAGGCAGCCAGCGCCGCCAGCGCCTGGTCCGTATCGCGCAGTTGAAAGGCTCCGCTCACAGGCAGCGCAGCAACAGCCGGATCGCATCGCACGATGCCCGGGCGATAGCGCGAAAGCTCGGCAGCAAAAATCCCCAGCGGTGTCTTTTCCGCATAGAGCACCCCATGAGTCCAGCCATCGGAGGCCAGGCCGGCTGCTTCGGGTACGCCGACATTCCCCGCGCTCATCTGCGCCTGCTTACCCGCATCAATGCGCACGCTTGTGTCGTCGTTGACGGGACTCAACTCCACCGCTCCTTGTTGAACCGCAATGAGACAGCTGTGTTCCGTTCGCGCAAAGGGCGGCGCGATGCGCACGGTAAAACGCGTCCCCAATGCCCGGACCGTTCCTTGCGCTGTCTGGACCAGAAAAGGCCGCAGCGCGGCATCGGCAGCAGTCTGCACCCAGATGGCGCCCGCGCGCAGGATCAGGCGACGCTCCGATGATGTGAACGCCATGTCGACGGCGCTCCCGGTATCCAGCTGGATTCTGCTGCCGTCGGCCAGCGTCGATTCACGGCTCTCGCCCGTGTCGGTACGCATGTCCGCCGACCATTCATGCCAGGGCGCAAGACGCCAGACCCCATAGCCGATCGGCCCCGCCACAATCGCTGTCGCCAGCAGCCGCGCGACGGCACGCCGCTGCGAGCGATTCGCCTCGCGCAGCGCTGCAGCGCTCAGGCCGCCCAGCGTATTGCCTGCTTCGGCACTGTTGCCGGCCCGGGTTGCATTCAGTTTGCAAAGAACCAGTTCGGCGCGCTGCCAGGCCATTTCATGACTCGGATCCGAGTTGCGCCAGCGCATGAGTTCGGCATGCACTGTCATGTCGGCATCGCCGGCATGCAGCCGCACAAGCCACTGTGCAGCCTGCCGTGCTGCGCTCGGATCGATATCCAGAGCCGAAGGGGGTACAACGACCATCACTCAAATCACCAGCAAAATGCACTGCTCGAATGCTTGGGCCATATAGCGCTTGACGGTGCGAGACGTGACTCCCAGGCGCTCTGCCACCTGTGCATAGCTCAGACCATCGAGTTGGGATAGTAGAAACGCCTCGCGCACCTTGGGTGGCAAGCCGTTGAGCATGGCATCGACCTGATGCAATGACTCCAGCACCAGCAACTGCTGCTCGGGCGAAGGCGCCAGAGGCTCCGGCAGTTGGGCCATCGCGTCCAGCCATGCCTGCTCCAGCGACAGCCGCTGCACATGATTGATGAGCAGATTGCGCGCCACCGTGGTCAGATAGGCACGCGGTTCGCGCAACACCAGCGCGCGCTGCTCCGCCTGGGCAGCCAGCACTCTCACAAAGGTATCTTGCGCAAGATCCGCGGCATGATCAGCCCCGCCGAGCTTGCGCCTCAGCCAGCCCAAAAGCCAGGGGTGATGCTCTCCATAAATCTTGGCCACGTCGGTCAAGGAGTGGAATGGGTATGACAAGATACGATAGGTTACTCATTTGTGATAATGAGAATTATTATCGATCAGAGTCAAAAATGAAATAGATGTGGTTTTTGGGGAATTTCGGCTCGGCCTGTGCTTCGCCTGCCGGCCATCCCCTCATCGCCAACAAATTCACCGGCACCCTGCAAACCGCACGGCTTTCGACGACCGGCTCGGTTCCTTGATTTCAGAGGCCAAGCAAGACTCGGCCATCCGTCCAATCTGGCTGAGTCTCATGAGCGTTGGAGCGGCTTCATAGGCCACACCAACGCTCTTCTCATGCAGCGAACGGGTTAGGCGCACTCAACCCTGGGCGCCAGGACTGGCCTGCCAGCCGCCGCCCAAGGCCTTGAACAGCGTGGCCAGGGCCATCTGCCGCTGCGCGCTGACCTCGATCAGCGCCATCTGCTGCGCATAGTCCGTGCGCTGCGCATCCAGATAACGCAGATGACTGTCCACCCCCGCGCGATAGCGCAGCTCGGCCAGCTTGAGCGTATTCGCGCTGGTCTGCACCAGGCGCTGGCGCGCAAGCTCCTCGCGCCTCAGCGTCTCCACGGAGGCCAGCGCATCGCTGACCTCACGGAACGCCGTCTGGATGCTGCGCTCGTAGCTGGCTATCGCCATGTCCTTGCGCAGCTGCGCGATTTCCAGATTGGCGCGATTGCGCCCGCCATCAAAAATCGGCAGGCTCAGCTGCGGCATGAAGGACCAGGAGCGCTGACCGCCGGCAAACAGATCGCCAAGCTCTGCACTGGCCGAGCCATAGGAGCCCGTGAGCGAGATGCGTGGAAAGAATGCAGCCCGCGCCGCGCCAATGCTTGCATTGCGTGAGCGCAGCTGATATTCGGCGGCGCGGATATCGGGGCGCAGCACCAGCAGATCTGAGGGCAGACCCGGGCCTATCTCCTGCACCAGGGGCGTGGCGCTCAGATCTGCTGCCGGCTGGACCCTGCCATCACCCACCAGCCAGTCCAGAGCATTGCCGGCCTGGCGCAGCTCGCGCTCGAAGCGCTCGACTTCGGCGCGCGCCAGCTCGAGCTGTCCTTGCGCCTCCTGCTCGTCAAGGCGGCTTGCCGTGCCGGTCTTTCTGCGCTCGCTCATCAGCTGCGATTCCTTCTCGCGCGCCTGCAAGGTGCGCAGCGCCAGGGCCTGGCGCTGCCGCGCGCTGTCCTGCGCCAGCGAGGCCTGGATCACTTCGGCTACCAGACTGATCTGCACGCTGCGCGCGGCCTCTTCGGTGGCCAGGTATTCCATCAGCGCAGCCTCGGACAGCGAGCTCACGCGGCCGAAGAGATCAAGCTCGAAAGCCATCAGCCCGACGCCAGCCTGATAGTTGCTCTGCACCCTGGCCGCTCCCGTGCCGCTCAGGTCGGCAGGCAGACGCTGGCGGTTGCCGCCGGCCTGTGCTTCCAGACCGGGCAGTTGGTCCGCACGCTGCACGCGATAGGCCGCGCGTGCGGTCTGAACATTGAGCAGTGTCTGACGCAGATCGCGGTTGTTGGCCAGCGCCGTTTCGATACGCGAGCGCAGGCGCTCATCGATCACGAAATCCTTCCAGCGCAAGCTCTGCATCGATGCAGCCGAGGCCGATGATGCCGCGCTCCAGCTGCCGGGAATGGGCGCAGCAGGCCTTTCATAGATCGGTGCAAAAGAGCAGCCGGCAAGCATCGCGGCAATCAGCGTCAGCGCCGCGGTACGCATGGTGTTTCGCCCGTTCATGCGGTTTCTCCTTCGGAGTCTGTGTTTTTTTCCTCCGGCACTGCGCGGCGCTTGCGCCGCAGCGAGAGCACAAAGACAAAGAAGATGGGCACGAACAGCACGCCCAGCAAGGTGGCGCTGAGCATGCCGCCGATCACGCCGACGCCGATTGCGGCCTGGCTGGAGGCACCCGCCCCGGTGGCCAGTGCCAGCGGCACCACCCCAAGGATGAAGGCCAGCGAAGTCATCACGATGGGTCGGAAGCGCAAACGGGCTGCCTGCAATGCCGCTTCCGCCAGCGAATGGCCGCGCTCGTGCAGGTCCTTGGCGAACTCCACGATCAGGATGGCGTTCTTGGCCGCCAGGCCGATGATGGTGATCAGGCCGACCTTGAAATACACGTCATTCGAGAGACCCAGCGCCGAGGTGGCCAGCACCGAGCCCAGCGCACCTATGGGCACGATCAGCATCACGGCTGCGGGAATGCTCCAGCTTTCGTACAGGGCCACGAGCAGCAGGAACACTACCACGATGGCCAGAGCGAACAGCTTGGGAGCCTGTGCGCCAGCAGCCTTTTCCTGATAGGACAGCGCCGTCCACTCGTAGCCTATGCCGCGCGGCATTTCGCCCAGGATGCGTTCGAGCTCGGCCATGGCCTCACCCGTGGTGTGGCCGGGCTTGGCGTCGCCCGCGATACGGAAGGCCGGATAGCCGTTGTAGCGCGAGATCTGCACCGGCCCCTGCTCCCACTCCACGCTGGCAAACGAGGCCAGCGGCACCTGCTCGCCCTGGGCATTGGGCACATACAGGCGCAGCAGGGCTTCAGGCGTCATGCGCGCGGCCGTGTCGGCCTGCACTACCACACGCTGCAGGCGCCCGGCATTCGGAAATTCGTTGATCACGGCCGAGCCATAGGCCGTGGACAGCACGGCGCTGATGCTCGCGAAGCTCACGCCCTGGGCCTGGGCCTTGCGCCGGTCTATGTCCAGACGCAGCTGCGGCGCGTCTTCCAGGTTCTCCATCATTGCGTAGGCGATCACCGGCGAGGCATTGGCCTTCTTCAGCAGCTCGTCGCGCGCGGCAACCAGGGCCTCGCGGCCCAGATTGGAGCGGTCCTGCAGACGCAGCGCAAAGCCGCCGGAATTGCCCAGGCCGTCGATGGGTGGCGGGTCCACCGCCATGGCCGCACCATCGGACAGACTGCCGAAGCGCTGATTGAAGGCCTGGACCTCGTCCCACGACGCCTGGCCCTTGCCGCGCAAGGACCAGTCCTTGAGCGTGACGAAGGCCATGGCCGCGTTCTGCCCCATGCCCGAGAAGCTGTAGCCCATCAGGAACTCGGCCTGGGCCGTGGCGGGGCGGCTTTGCACATAGGCTTCCATGTCGCGCACCACGGCCTCGGTACGTGCTTCGGTTGCACCAGGAGGCAGTTGCACGCTGACGATGTAGTAGCCCATGTCTTCATAAGGCACAAAGGACTCGGGCATGCGCGTATAGGCAAAGCCCAGCCCGCCCACGATGGCCGCATAGATCAGCATATAGCGGCCTGTGCGCCTGACCAGACGCTGGTTGAGCAGCGAAAAGCGCTCGGTCAGCTTGGCAAAGTGGCGGTTGAACCAGCCGAAGAGGCCTTTCTTCTCCTTGTGGTGATCCTCAGCAACAGGCTTGAGCAGCGTGGCGCACAGCGCCGGCGTGAAAGTCAGCGCCAGCAGGCCCGAAAACAGGATGGAGACCGCCAGCGACAGCGAGAACTGGCGGTAGATCACGCCCACCGAGCCGCTCATGAAGGCCAGAGGCAGGAACACGGCCACCAGCACCAGCGTGATGCCGACGATGGCCCCCGAGACCTGCTGCATGGCCTTCACCGTGGCGGCTAGCGGCGAGAGCCCCTCCTCGGCCATGAGGCGCTCCACGTTCTCCACCACCACGATGGCATCGTCGACCAGAATGCCGATGGCCAGCACCATGCCGAACATGGTCATCATATTGACCGAGAAGCCCAGCGCATACATCACGGCCAGGGTACCGGCCAGACACACCGGGACCACGATGGTGGGAATCAGCGTATAGCGCAGGTTCTGCAGAAACAGCCACATCACCAGAAACACCAGCACCACGGCCTCGACCAGGGTCTGGATCACCTTGCCGATGGCGACTTCGACAAAGCGCGAGGTGTCGTAGGGCACGGCGTACTGAATATCGTCGGGGAAGTTCTGCGACAGCTCGGCTAGCCTCGCCTTGACCGCCTTGGCGGTCTGCATAGCATTGGCACCAGGTGCCAGTTGCACGGCGGCCGCCACTCCTTTGTGGCCGTCCTCGCGCGAGGCAAAGCTGTAGTCGAGCTGGCCGACTTCGAGACGCGCCACATCGGCCAGGTGCACGGCCGAGCCATCGGCCCTGGCCTGCAACACGATCTGGCCGAACTCCTCGGGCGAACTCAGCGTGCCCTTGACGGCAATCGTGGCGCTGAGCTCCTGCTCGGACGATCCGGGCTGGCTGCCGAAGCTGCCTGCCGGCACCTGGGCGTTCTGCGCGGCAATGGCCGCATTCACGTCCGCCACCGACAGGCCGTAACCCAGCAGCTTCTGCGGATCGACCCAGACCCGCATGGCGACATCGGCGCCGAAGTACTGCACCTTGCCCACCCCGGGCACGCGGCGGATCTCGTTATTGATGTTGCGCACCGCATAGTCGGAGAGGCGGACCTCGTTCTTGCCGCTGTCGTCACCCTTGTAGGTCAGCGAATAGATCATCAGGAAATTGGCGCTGGCCTGCTCGACCTGCAGACCCATCTGCATCACCGATGCGGGCAGTCTGGCCTCGGCCTTCTTGATGCGGTTCTGCACCTCGACCTGGGCCAGTGCGGGATCGGTGCCCGGCGCGAAGGTGGCCGTGATCTCGGCCAGGCCCGTGGCGCCGCTGGACGAGTCGAAGTACAGCAGACCCTTGGTGCCGTTGAGCTCCTCCTCGATGACACTGGTCACCGACTCCATCACCGTGGTGGCCGATGCCCCCGGATAGGTTGCAGAGATGGAGATCTGCGGCGGAGCCACGTTGGGAAACTGCGCCACGGGCAAGGCCGGGATCGCCAGCAGGCCGGCTAGCAGGATGAAGATCGCGACCACCCAGGCCAGCTTGGGGCGATCAATAAAAAACCGGGACATTGTCTATCCTTGAATAAGGCTTGTCTTCTTGGCATTCAGCGCTTGCAGGACCAGCGCATAGTGCTCATTTCTTTTCCGTGACTTCCGCATCTTTGACAGCGTCAGCGAGATTTGCAGCGGCAGCTCTGATCTGCACCTTGGTGCCGGGCACGGCTGCCGCAAGGCCTCCGACCAGCACTCGGGCGTTTTCCTTGAGACCCTCGGTGATATGCCAGTCGGAGCCGTACATGGCACCGGTGCTCACCTTCTGGGATTGCACAATGTCGTTCTCGTCGAGCACCAGCACATGGGCCAGTCCGTCGGCGCCGCGCTGCACCGAGCGCTGAGGCACGAGAATGGCCGCGGGATCCTCGCCCAGACCCATGGTCACGCGCACATACATGCCGGGCAGCAGCAAGCCATCCTTGTTGGGGAATTCACCGCGCAGTGCAAGCTGGCCGGTGCCGCGATCCACCGTCACATCCGAAAACAGCATGCGTCCCTGGCGCTTTTCGTCCAGACCGTCCGCCACCAGCGTCACTGGAGCACTCTTCTGCGACTGCTCTCCCTGTTGCTGTGAACGCAAGCGCGTGGCCAGCGCTGCGGTCTGACGGAAATCGGCATAAATGGGGTCAAGCTGCTGTATCACTGCCATCGGTGTGGCCTCCCCCTGGCCGACCAGGGCGCCTTCCGTCACCAGCGCACGGCCGATGCGGCCCGCAATCGGGGCCCTCACCGTCGCATAGTCCAGGTTCAGGCGTGCCGCCTCTACTTCGGCCTGGGCCGATTGACGCGTGGCCAAGGCGCTGTGCAGCGCAGCCTTGGCGCTGTCGAAATCCTGGCGACTCACGGCTTCCTGTTTCACCAGCGGCTCGTAACGACGCACCACGGACTGAGCATCGGAGAGCGCGGCCTCGGCTCGCGCCAATTCGCCCCGGGCCCGCGACAGCGCCGCGCGCAGCGGTGCTGGGTCGATGTTGAACAGCACCTCTCCGGCCTTCACATCGGCACCTTCTTTGAAGTTGCGGCTCAGCACGATACCTGGCACCCGCGCACGCACCTCCGCCACACGTACGGGCTCGATGCGCCCGGGCAGCTCAGCGCTGAGGCTCAGCGCCCTGGGCTTGACGGTCACCACATCCACCAGCGGCAATTCCTGAGACGGTCCGCCCGCTTCCGACTTGATGCAGCCGGCCAACATCATTGCGGCTGCCAATGCGGCCAGGGCCGACCAGGCACGCACATTCTGGCTTTTCTTCTTCATGGCTTTTGAGTCTTGTCAAATCTTGAAAGAAGCGCATGATGCATGAAAATATTTTTTGAATCAAATTTGATTCATTAATACCTATATTGATTCATGGCATTTTGATACCAAGTAAAGTTGCTATCCCAAGCTTTTAGGCCCGCCGCTTGAATCAAAATAGGTTCATCCGTATCCGCCCCAACCGGAGCCACGAATGACGACCGCCCCCCACGACAACACAGCAATCCTCCCCCCATTGGCCCTGGCCCTGGTCAACCACCCGCGCGCCACGCTGCAAGAACTGGCCAAGGCCATAGGCATCAGCAAGGCCACGCTCTATCGCTTCTGCCCCACGCGCGATCTGCTGATCAAGCGCCTGCTGGAGCAAAGCCTGCGCACGCTGGACGATGCGCTGGACGAAGCCCGCATCGAGGAAGGCCCGGTGCTCGAGGCCCTCAAGCGCCTCAATGCCAAGCATCTTGAACACCGCGAATTCACGCTGTTCCTGACCTATTACTGGAATGAAGTCGAAAAACCCATGGAGGAAAATGCGATCTGGGAACCCAAGGTCGACGCTTTTTTCCTGCGCGGCCAACAGGAAGGCGTGTTCCGCATCGATTTCAGCGCCGCAACGCTGACCGAGCTGTGGCTGGGTACCGTGATCGCGCTCATCGATGGAGAGCGCCGCGGTCGCATCCCGCGCGCCCCGCTGGCACAGCTTGCCGAGCAGGCGTTTTTGCAGGGAGTCATGCGCCAGGATGGGACGGCGACAGCCTGACAGAATCGACCCGGACTGCAGCCTTAGCGGCAATACCTGCCTGCAACTGCACCATGGTCATGCCGTTCCCCTGCAACGCGAGTTCGCGTGCCTTCACACTCGTTTTCACAACCAGAGAGTAGCCTTGTCATGATCAGTCACCTCGACCACCTGGTTCTCACCACGGCCAACGAAGCCCAATGCATACGCTTTTACACCGAAGTCCTCGGCATGCGGCTGGAATCCTTCATCGGCGGCACCCCGCCCGTGGAGCGCAAGGCCTTTGTGTTCGGCCGGCAGAAGATCAATCTGCATGTGAAAGGGCGCGAGTTCGAACCCAAGGCCCACACGCCTGTGCCCGGTGCCCTTGATCTGTGCTTTCTGGCCTCGGTGCCGCTGGACGAGGTCATCGCGCGTCTGCAGCAGTTGTCGGTTCCCATCGCCGAAGGCCCTGTGATGCGCACCGGTGCCACATCGAAAATCCGCTCCATCTATGTGCGTGACCCCGACCTGAACCTGATCGAGATCTCGGAGCCGGCCTAGCCGCCCTCGCGCTGGCAAGCCGGGGCCTCTGAAAACGGCCCCCCGCTTGTCAGTTCAGAGCTGTGCCAAAGCCTTTTTTGCCGGTGCATGGCCTTGCTCTGCGGCGCGCTGCAACCACTCACGAGCCTGCTTGGCATTCTTCTTCACACCCAGACCGTCCCGGTACAAAGTTCCCAGCGCGTACTGGGCCGGGGCATCCTGCTGCTCGGCGGCCAGACGGTACCACTTGAGCGCCTGAGGCAGGCTCTTGCCCACACCCTCGCCGTTCTCGTACAAGGTGCCCAGGTTGTACTGGGCCTTGGCATAGCCTTGATTGGCTGCCATGGTGAACCACTTGGCGGCCTCGGTGTAGTTGGGTTGCGCAAAGCCCTTGCCCAAATATTGAAAGACACCGACGTTGTACTGGGCCAGAACATTGCCCTTGAGAGCCGAGTTCAGGTTCTCCATGTATTCCATGGACTGCGCAGACTCCGCGGACTTGGGCGACGAAGCGGAGAGCTGCTCCAGCCGCTGCGCCGCCGCTGCATGCTGGTACTTCAGCGCCTGGGTGTAATAGGCGATCGCTTCTTTTTCGTTGCGATACTCGCCCTCGCCCTGCTCGAACAGACGGCCCAGTTCATAGTAAGCCTCGCCCGAGCCGCGGATGGCAACAGCGTGCAGCAGCAGCACGGCCCGCTTGTAGTCGGGGGCCACACCCTGGCCTTCGAAGCAAATCTTTCCCAGCAGCAATTGGGCCTTCTGCACGCCTTTGTCTGCCAGCGGGGTCAGCCATTTCGCAGCTTCGGCACGATTCTTCTCCACGCCTTCGCCAAGGTAGTACATCTCGGCCACGGTGAACTGCGCAAGCACATCGGCTTGCTGGGCCGCCTTCAGATACCAGCGAAACGAGGCCTGCAAATCCTGGGCAAGCAACTCGCCTTTGCGGTAGACAAAGCCCAGGCTATTTTGTGCCGTTGCAGAGCCCTGTTGCGCGGCGCGCTCCAGCCATGCGACACCTGTTGCGGCATCCTTCTCAACCGCTTCGCCTTTTAGATAAATAGTTCCCAGCAGGTTCTGCGCATCGAGATTTCCGGCGTTTGCAGCCTGATGAATGTGTGCCAGGCCTGCCTCAGGATCCTTTTTCACACCTTCGGCACCCAGCACATAGACCAGACCCAGCAGATACTGGGACGGCGCATGCTGCTGATCGGCGGCCAGCCGCAGCCAGCGCAAGGCATCGTCGGCATTCTTTTCCACGCCCTTGCCGTAAAGATAGGCTTTTCCCAACTCGTACTGTGCCGCGACATCTCCTGTCTTCGCGGCATTGACCATTTCGCTGGGCTGAGCCTGCGCACAACCCCAAACTGACAGCCAAGCCGACAGAACCAAAGCACCAGACCATCGCGCAAGCATTGCTTCCCCTGTTCACAAAAAAAGGGGAGTATATAGAAGCAATACCTTGCCCATAAAGCGTTGGCAGCTATCAAAACCATACTTCCCCACCTCAACACGGAGACGGCTGCCAATGCAGCTCATGCTTGACTGCAGGCACTAGACCGCCAGGTGGCCCGCAAAATCTTTCCTGGTCCCCGGCTCGCTGCGGCTGGGGCTGGGGCTGGGGCTGGGGCTGGGGCTGAGCACCGGCAACGGCCAAGAACCTCTTTGGCTCAGGCAGCCATGGGCGTGCAAAGCTCCACTACGCAGCCGTCGGGGCAACGCAGATAAGACACCATCTGACCCCAGGGCTTGGCCGTCGGAGCGGCCATCTCGATGGCGCCGGCGCTCAGCGCATTCCGATGGGCCTGCACGATCTCCTCCGTGACCAGCGCGATTTCAAATCCCAATGGCTTGGCAGAGCTGTGCGCTTCGACATGGCCTCCCGGAAAATTCAACGCGCCCAGTTCATGGGCGGCAAATGCCAGCGTGGTCTGCCCTGTCTCGAGCTCGCCGTAGGTTCCGGATTCATGCAGAAAACGCTGTTGTATGCCGAATGCCCGGCTAAAGAATTCCAGCGATGCCGAGACATCCGGGACGTAGATGATTGTGTAACCCAATTTCATGAAGGCATCCTCTCAAAACCCAACCGAATTTGAACGGTCGCATCTTTACCGCTCAAGACCATTGCCTGCATCATCCTACTCAGCAAAAACGGCAAAGGCCTTGAAACGCTTCAAGGCCTTCCGGGGAACGGTCAGATTCAAGCTCTCATCTATAGCCCCATGCCCAGAATCGAGTTATCGGCATGCAGCTCGCTACCGCTCATGACACTGGACTCGTCGCTGGCCAGGAACAGCACCAGTTGCGCGATGCGCTCGGGCATATAGGCGCGGCCGGCGCGGTTGAGTTTGGGGTCGTGCAAGACCATTTCCTTGCTCACGCCCTTTGGCAGCGAAGCCTGCATCATGGGCGTATAAATGCCATCGGGATGAATGGAGTTGACGCGAATCGCATAGCCTTGCTTGCGACAGTTCAGAGCAGCGGCGCGCGTCAGCGCGGACACTGCAGCCTTGCTGGCGCTGTAGCCGGCATATTGCTCCACGGGCAGCCAGCTGGATACCGAAGCCATATTGATGATGGAGCCACCGGCCTGCTTCATCGCCGCAATGCCCTGCTGGCAACCGATGAAGACCGACTCGGTGTTGATCTTGAGCAGGCGGCTGAAATCCTCCAGACGCCCTGTTTCCATATCACCAGGCAGCAGGATGCCGGCATTGTTGACCAGTACATCGAGCCTGCCAAGACGTTGCTGCACCGCCGCCATCACAAGCGTCCAGTCCGTCTCGCTGCTCACGTCATGGCGAACAAACATGGAGCCTTCGCCCAATTCAGCCGCCAGTTGCTGCCCCGCCGTTTCATTGATATCGCTGAATGCGACCTTGGCGCCTTCACCAAGAAGCAGCTTCACCACCTCCAGACCCACACCGCTGGCACCACCAGTGACCAGCGCCACCTTGCCCTGCAAACGATTTGTCATCTACGTCTCCTCTTGTTTTTCCAAGCCCTGAGCAGGGCATTGTTACTGCCACATAAAAAAGGAGGCGCAAGCGCCTCCTGACTTGAATGGCAAAAGCCCGCAGCCACACAAACTACGCCACAAGCTGTTTGCCGGATTCATTTTTAGTTGCCTGCGTTACGCGCTGCTTCGGGCGTAAACATGGCTGCAGTCATATTGCCCTTGTTCAAGACGGGACCCTGGGGGCGCTCCTGGAACAGGTTGTAGGCCACATAGCCGCCAGAGTTCAGGTCGTGATAGAAGCTGGTGCCCGCATGCCAGATCCTTGCGTCGAAGGCGTAGTAATGATTGACCACCGCCTGCAGCCACAGCTGGCCGCGTGCATCGTAGTAATCGCTCATCAGTGCCTGCCCGGTATCTTCATCGAGGAACAGCACGCGCTTGCCGAACATGTGGCGGTAGCCATCCTTGAGCGAAGCCTCAAGCACCCAGACCCGGCGCAGCTCGTAGCGCATGTAGTCGGGGTTTTCATGACCAGGTTTGAGCAGATCGGCATACTTCACGTTGCTGCCGTGAATCTTGTAGGCATTGGCCGGCACATAGACTTCCTTCTTGCCCAGCGACTTCCAGTTGTAGCGCTCGGGCGAGCCGTTGAACAGGCGATCGGAGTCAATCGTCAGCTTGCCACCGGTGCCCGACAATGGCTGGTCAAAACCGTACTCGGGAATCTGGCGCACACGACGTGTGCCGGGGTCATAGCTCCAGCCCAGGCGCTTTTCCTTGCCAAACTCAACCGGCTCGGAAACCACGCTGACGCCGCCTTTCTCGCGTTCGGGCAACTTGACCGCATTCATGCCCTGGGACATGGGACTGCCCAGTGGCTGTCCTGCGTTGGCCGGGTCGTTGATCTGACTGAAAGCGCGATTGTCGGCACGACCCCAGACGATGCTGCCATCGGCCAACACATTGGCGTTATCACGCAGCGTGTGTTCGGTGAAAGCACGCGAAGGCAGCAGATTGTTGAAGGCCAGCTCAAGTCCATTTCTGGGGAACGGGAAGGGCAGCGCCCCCTTGACCGCGCCCGTTGTGCCCTGACCGTCTGCGTTCATCACGGCATCCTGGGCATTCTTTCTGGCCGCCGCGCAGACGGCATCCGAGAAGCGAAAGTCACGGTGGCCCTGATAGACCGGAATGCGATAGGTCTTGGGGTATTTGGCAAACATGGCCTTCTGCCCCTCGCTCAGGCGCTCGCCATACTGCGCCAGATTCTCAGCCGTGATGGTGAGCAACGGCTTTTCACCGGCATAGGGGTCCACCGGGTGCTGGCCAGCATGCGGGTTGTATTGAATGCCAGGCGGCGTACCCAGCCATTTGCCCGTGAACTCGGGTACACCACTGGCTGTACCCGCTTTTTCTCCTCCCGTGCAGGTCAACGACTTGCCCAGCCTGGCCAGCTCATCGGGCGTCGCCTTGGCCCAAGCCCCCCCCACAAACAATACACCTGCAGCCAAGACCGCCAGCAAACGGGGTCCCTCTCCTAACTTCATGCCTAGTCTCCTTGGATGCATCCGCCATGCATCTACCTGTCATTGAACTTCTCTTATCGTTCTTCTTCCTTGCCCACTCGCGATTCGGAAGCAACGAAATCATTGTTCGACCGGCGACAATCGCAAACATCGTCAATTAGGACTAGCGCAGGCAGACGCCAGCAACAGACACAAAAAAGCGGGCCATTGGCCCGCTCGGGAAAAGCAGTTTTCGTTCAGCGCTTGATGCCGAACACACCCAGCATCTGCTCCGTCTGCTTTTGCATCTGCTCCTGCATCTGCGTGAACATGTTCTGGGACTGCTCCATATAGCTGCCCATCAAACCCTGCATGGCTTGAGGCTGCATGCTCATGAACTGCTTCCAGGCCTCGGGATTCATGCCCTGGGACTGGCCCGCAAGCTTGCTTTGGAAGTCCGTGAACATCTGCACGTTCTTTTCGATGTAGCTCCCCATGAAGCCCTGCATGGCATGACCGTAGAAGCGAATGATGTTGGCCAGCATTGCCTCGGAGAACATGGGAGCCCCGCCCGCTTCTTCTTCCAGAATGATCTGCAGCAGGATGGAACGCGTCAGGTCTTCATTGGTCTTGGCATCCCTGATGACCACCGGCTCGCTATCCATGACCAGTTGCTTGACCTCGGCCAGAGTGATGTATGAAGAGGTATTGGTGTCGTAGAGGCGGCGATTGGGATACTTCTTGATGATTCGCTGGCTCCCCACCTGGACATCACCCTCTTTGCCCTCTTTGCTTTCTTGCATCGCAAGTCCTTTATGTTCTGGGGGTCGGCCCCGTCGTCAATTGAGCTATTGCAGTGCAACAGATTTTAGGCAGTGCACAAGCCGCATCGGCAAGCAGTAACCCTGACAACCCTGCTTGTCCGTGTTGCAACAAAGTCGCACCACCGTCACAGCCAGCATCAGGTCTTTGCCATTTATTCACAAAAAACAGTTTGCCGTCTATCGAAATCAAGCTTGCAGAAGGTTTACAGTGCCTCTCGTTGTTTGACGAAAGGCTCAACGGATGATTACCACCAAAACACGCAATGCTGTTTGTCTGACCGCCCTGCTGGCTGCCGCCGGCTTCATGACTGCAGCACAGGCCCAGCCCGATGCTGCTGCGGCCGATGCCGCCAAGCCCGCTGCGCCGCAGGCAGCACCCGCAGCTCAGGCAGCCCCTGCCAATGTGGATGCCGCTGCCGCAGACGCCGCATTGCGCAAGCGCCTACAGGCAGTTGTCGCAGCCATGGACGGCAAGTCCAAGCTGGCTGCCAACAATTTCAACGAGGAGTTCCTCAAGAACTCCCCCATCGACACCGTCCAGAAAGCCCTGGACTCCGTGCGCACCGGCGTCGGCAGCTGCCAGGCGGTTGGCCGCATGGAAAGCTCCACACCTCTGGCCACCAGCGTGCTGCTGAGCTGCACCAAGGGCTTTGTGCCCATGGAACTGGCGGTCGAGCCCAAGGCCCCTTACCGCATCTCCGGTATCTTGCTGCGCCCGGCCTTCTGGAAATAAGTGCTTTCACCACCAAAAATGGAGCCTCCTGGCTCCATTTTTTGTTGGTACCGACAAAGTCAGATCACCACCGGCTCGGGCTCCAGGCGAATGCCAAAACGTTCGTAGACACTGGTCTGAATTGCCCCTGCAAGCGTCATCACCTCGCCGCCGGTCACGCTGGCGTCGAGGCTGTGGCGATCTCCGCGATTGACCAGCACCAGCGCCTGCTTGTCGTAGACGCCCGCGCGGCCCATGGTCTTGCCTTTCCAGCCGCAGGCATCGATCAGCCAGCCGGCCGCCAGCTTGATGGAGCCGTCATCCATGGGATAGTGAACAATCTTTGGCTCGCGCGCGATGATGTCCGCGCATTGCTCGGTCGTCACCGTGGGATTCTTGAAGAAGCTGCCCGCATTGCCGATGACTTCGGGGTCCGGCAGCTTGGCACGACGAATCTCGCAGACCCATTCAAAGATCTGCTGTGCAGTCGGCTGCTCTATGCCTTTTTCCGCCTGCTTGCGCTGCAGATCGAGATAGCCCAGATCCGGCTGCCAGCTCTTGGGCAGCGCCAGACGCACCTGGGTGATCACCGCCCGCCCTTTGAGACCCAGGCCGCGCGGGACAGCCGTCGAGCCCGTCACGGGCCAGTACTTGGGCTGAGCCGGTGCATGTTTGAACACCGAGTCACGGTAGCCGAAGGCACATTGCGCGGCATTGAGACTGAACTGCTCGCCGGTGACCAGATCGATCGCGTCCAGGGAGTCGAAGCGATCCTGCAGCTCCATCCCGTAAGCGCCGATGTTCTGCACCGGGGCCGCGCCTACCGTGCCTGGAATCAGGGCCATGTTTTCAAGGCCTGTATAGCCCTGGGCCAGCGTCCATGCCACCATGTCATGCCAGCGCTCGCCCGCCCCGATCTCGACAATCCAGTGCCTGTCGGTTTCGCGCAGCAGCCGCATGCCCATGATTTCCATCTTGAGCACCACGGGGGCCACGTCGCCCGTCAGCACCACATTGCTGCCACCGCCAAGGACGAACACAGGCTGCCGCCCCCATAGCGGGTCGGCGAGAAACTGACGGATATCGTCCTGGCTACGAATGCGCACCAGCGTTTCGGCGCGCGCGGCAATGCCAAAGGTGTTGCAATGCTGCAGGGGAACATTTTTCTCGACTAACATCCATCCAATTGTCGCACTGCGCCTGCTCTGCTGCTGGCAAGCAGCACATCACGGCCCGGCGCACTGTGGCTGTTTACTGCTCTGATACTGATAGGAATTACACATGCCTTCTTTTGACACTGTTTGCGAAGCCGATTTCGTCGAAGTGAAGAACGCCGTTGACAACGCCACCAAGGAAATTGGCACCCGTTTCGACTTCAAGGGCACATCGGCCGCCGTCGAACTCAAGGACAAGGAAATCACCATTTACGGCGATGCCGAGTTCCAGCTGCAGCAAGTCGAGGACCTGCTGCGCAACAAGCTGACCAAGCGCAATGTCGATGTGCGCTTCCTGGACATCCAGAAGGCACAGAAGATTGGCGGCGACAAGGTCAAGCAGCTCATCAAGGTCAAGAACGGCATCGAGTCCGAGCTGGCCAAGAAGATCCAGAAGCTGATGAAGGAAAGCAAGCTCAAGGTGCAGGCTGCCATTCAGGAAGAGAAGGTCCGCATCACCGGAGCGAAGCGTGACGATCTGCAGGCGGCCATGGCATTGATCCGCAAGGATCTGGCCGACCACCCTCTGTCGTTCAACAACTTCCGCGATTGAATGAAGCCCCCCCTGCGCAGCTCCGCTGCTTCCCCTTCCCTCGCCTTGCGGGAGGGGGGCGAGGCCCTTGCCACAGGGCGACGCGGCCAGCTCAGCTCCTTGCCCCGCGCCTCTCGCCTGCGTCGCATGGGGCTCTTGCTTTCAGTCGCTGTGGCCTCCAGCAGTGCCTTTGGACAGTCCGTAGCCCTGACCGGCGTGCTGGGCAGCAAGGCCTTGCTGGTCATTGATGGCAGTGCCCCCAAGGCGCTGGCCGTCAACGAAAGCCACAAGGAGGTGCGCCTGCTGCAGATCAGCGGCGACTCCGCCGTGGTGGATATCAAGGGCCAGCGCCAGACCGTGCATCTGGGAGCAGCACCGGTCAGCGTGGGCAGCCGGGGCGGCATTGGCGGCGCCGCGCGCTCGGGCCGGCTGGTCCTGATCGCCGACTCGCGCGGCCATTTTGTGGATCGCGGCTATATCAACGGGAAAACCATGCAGTACATGGTGGACACCGGCGCTAGCACCATTGCCATAGGCCGTGCCGATGCCGATCGCATGGGACTGCCCTACGAGCAGGGTGCCCCCGTCCTGATGCGCACGGCCAACGGCACTGCCCAGGGCTGGCGCATCAAGCTCGACAGCGTCAGACTGGGCGAGATGGAGGTCTACGGGATAGAGGCCGTCGTTGCCCCCCAGTCCATGCCCTATGTGCTGCTGGGCAACAGTCTGCTGACCCGGTTTCAGATGACCCGCAAGGGCAATGAGATGGTTCTGGAAAAGAACTGAACCCGCCTCTCGCCCATGCACGCACGCTACGACGACCCCTATGAAGACCTGCTGGGCCTATGGTCGGATCTGGAGGCCGCACTCGCGGTTTTGCTGACCGAGCCGCTGCGCATCCCCGGCTTTGCCATCAAGCTGCACCAGCTTGATCTATGGCTGCAAGACCTCATCACGCAGGACAGTGATGCCGCGCTGTATCTGATGTTTCAACGTGCCAGCTCGACAACCGTGGGCTATAGCCCGTCTCACGCCGTGGTCTGCGCGGGCCTGTGCCATATCCTTGCCAAGGAGCTTGACCTGCCTCAATCCGAGCGCGACACGCTGATCCAGGCCGCTCTGACCATGAACATCGGCATGACCGTGCTGCAGAATCAGCTGGCCGAGCAGCGTACACCGCTGAGCAGCCAGCAGGCCGAAGCTGTCAAGCAGCACCCCACAGAGGGGCGGCTGATGCTGGAGCGGCTCATGGTGCGTGACCGACTCTGGCTGGACACCGTGCAATACCACCACGTGGTGCTGCAGCCCGCGCCGCTGGCACAGTTGCAGCCGCTGGAGCGTCTGGTACGCATTCTGGGCACGGTAGACCGATATGCGGCCCTGATCAGCCCACGCAAGACCCGTAGCGGCCGCTCGGCTACCGAGTCGCTGCAAGTGCTGCAGCAGGGCGGCCAATACGCCGATGAGGTCAAGCAGGCCTTGATCGATGTCGTGGGCCTGTACCCGCCCGGCACCTATGTGCAGCTGGACAATGGCGAAGTGGCCGTGGTGCTGCGCCGCGGGAAAAGTCTGGAAGAACCCGAGATTGCCAGCGTGATCGACCGTGACGGCCACAGCATGTACCCGCCCATCTGGCATCTGGAGGGGCGCAGGCCGGCCATCACCTCCGCGCTGGCGCGTTCCTCGCTGACGCTGGATCTGGACCTGCGCTCCATGGCACAGCTGGGCATTCACAGTGCACGCGGCAATGCGGAGCTGTACCGCATGGTGAAGCTGCCGGGCAGCAGACGCTGACCCTTTCTAGACGCCTTGTGCAGCGATCAGGCCGGCATGGTGGCCACGCGTGAACGCCTCTTCCAGTACCGAGTAGCCGGCCCAGTCCGAATGCGCAAAGCTCAGCCGCGCCGTCGCAGGCGTGGGCAGGCCTTGCACTCGCTCCCCATTCAATAGCAGATTGCGCTTGCTGGCACTGAACTTGACGGCTATTTCACTCAATATCCGCTGATCGCCAGGACGCGGAATCGCCATGGCATGGCCATAGCGGGTGATTTCCATGCGTGTGGCATGCTGCAGCAAGTCTGGGTGCGGCTCGCTCAGCGTGTTCACAATGCGCTCGCGCCAGAAGGCAAACGGCTGCTGCATCAATTGCCGGCGCCCATCGGCCCAGTCGCCCAGCGCCTGGTAGTAGCTCAGCACCGTGGGCTGGCTGCGGATGCGGTCCAGTCGCTGATTGCCCGCATCCACATAGCCCAGCCCGCCCGCATTGCCATCGCGATACAGCACATTGTCCCAGGCGGGCTCGGCGCCGGGGTAGTCGGCCAACGGTCGGTCGATATGGATGTTCGCCACCAGCCAGGGGGCCCAGTCCAGGCGAGCCGCCACGGCACGCAGAAAATCGGGCGCATTGCGCAGCACTCTTGCAGCAACAAAGCTGGGCAGCGCCACCACGCAATGGCGCGCCAGCCAGCGTTCATGCTGCTGGCGGCCATGGTGATAAACCTCGATCTGCACGCCGCCCGCGTCCTCGGTGACGGCAAGCACGCTGCAATCGGTCTGCAACTGCGTGGCTTTCAGTCCCGCCGCCAGTTGCTGCGCCAGCCAGCCATTGCCCTGTGGCCAGGTCAGCACCTGCTCGCCATCCGCTTCGCTCTCGTGCTCGGACTGCGGACGCGGCGCGTGGAAACCATGGCGGCTGGCGAAATAATGAATCCCCGCCCAAGCTGAGACACGGCTCAGACCGGCACCGAAATCATCCCGGCAGCTGTAGTCCAGATACCAGAGCAGGCGCTCGTCATCGAGGCCCTGCGCCGCCAGCCATTGGTCGAAACGCTGTGCATCAAGCACCGCATGAGAGGCAGGCAGACCCGCTTCGCGCTGCCAGACACGGATGGAAGGCATGGCAAAGGCTGCGGCCCGAGACGCTGCCTCGACCTGCTTTTCAAACAGCGCATATTGCTCCAGCGTGCGCTGGCTCACGCCCTGCACGGGCAGCAGTCCCTCATGCCAGCCGCCCTGCCAGTACAGGCGCTCCTGCGGGCTATGGCAGAGATAGCGCTCGTCATAGCGCCAGCGGCCAGCGAAGCGCTGGCGCACACCCAGTTCCTCGAGCCAGTCCTGCACCTCATGGGCATCGTCGCCGGGAACGGGCAGATAGTGGGCACCCAGGGGGCAGGCAATACCCTTGACTTGCCCGGCCTGGCTGTTGCCTCCCATGGCGGCCTGGGTATCGAGCAAGGCTGCGCCCTGCACGCCAGCCAGTTCCAGCGCGCGTGCCGCCGCCAGCCCGGCCATGCCCCCGCCCGCAATCACGACCGGCGCTCGGTGCACCACAGCAGGTGCAGGCAGCTCCAGCCCCTGCGCCAGGCGCTGCCAGAAAGGGCGCAGGCCATGACCACGCTCCAGCGCCACGCCGCTGAAGCCGCCAGGCAAGTCCTCCAGTCTGGGCGCTGGCTGCTTGCAGCCGGCCAGGCCAGCTGCGCCCAAAGCGCTGGCAGCCGCCAGCCCGAGCCAGTCGCGCCGCTTCAGATCGGCCCGCATCAATGCTCCACCTTGCCCCACTCGCGCTCATAGGTGTTGACCAGGACCTGATTGGACAGGCGATTCACCTCGGTCGGCAGGCGCGCCATATCGAGAGGGAAGTCAAACATCAGGCGCAGCGTGGGCAGGGTCAGAAAACGCATGCCAGCGGGCAAAGCCTCGGGCTCGCGCCAGGGACGGTGGCTGGCCAGCACAAAACCCCATTCGCCAAAACTGGGCACATGCACGTGATAGGGCTTCGCCGTCAGACCCACGGACTCCACGGTCTGCACCACGGTCCAGAAGCTCTGGCGCGCAATCAGCGGCGAGGTGGTTTGAATCACGGCATAGCCGCTGGCCGCCAGACGCTTGTCCAGCAGCGAATAAAAACTATTGGTGAACAGCTTGCCTATGGCGAAATTCGTGGGATCGGGAAAGTCCACCACGATCACATCGAAGGTGTCTGCAGTCTCCTGCAACCAGTGAAAGGCGTCGGTGTTGACGATGCTCACGCGGGCATCGTTGAGTGCATTGCCATTGAGCGCCGTCATCATGGCATTGCTCTTGAACAGGCCGGTCATCGCCGGGTCCAGCTCCACCAGCACCACGGACTCCACGCCAGGGTACTTGAGCACCTCGCGCACGGCCATGCCGTCGCCACCACCCAGCACCGCCACCTTCCTCGGTGCACCATGTGCGGCCATGGCGGGGTGGACCAGCGCTTCGTGATAGCGGTACTCGTCGCTCTGGGCAAACTGCAGATTGCCGTTCAGGTACAGCCGCGCGCCCTGGCGCCCCTGTGTCACCACGATGCGCTGGTAGGGCGAGCTGCTGCTCAGCACGATGCGGTCCTGGTAGAAATGGTCGTCGGCCAGCCGGGTCAGCTGATCCGCGCCCGCGATGCCGCCGCCCAGGGCCAGCAGCACCAGCGCACAGGCCCAGGCATGGGCACGCAGATTGCGCAGCTCATGCTTGAACAGCACCAGGGCCCACACGGCAATGGCCGCGTTCATGAAGCCGAACAGCAGACCTGTGCGCACCAGCCCCAGCTTGGGCACCAGCACGATGGGAAACGCCAGCGACACGGCCAAGGCTCCCAGATAGTCGAAGGTCAGCACCTTGGAGACCAGATCCTTGAGCGATGCATTGCGCTTGAGAATGCGCATGACAAGCGGAATCTCCAGCCCCACCAGGGTGCCCACCACCATCACCATGCCGTAGAGCAGAAAGCGGAACGCGCCCGGCGCATAGGCATTGGCCAGAAACAGCACGGCCGGCAAGGCACCGCCGACCAGCGCCACCATCAGCTCCACGCGCAGAAAATGCGCGGGCAGCTGATCTTCGAAATAGCGCGACAGCCACGAGCCTATGCCCATGGCAAACAGATAGGTGCCGATGATGGTGGAGAACTGCAGCACCGAATCACCGAGCAGATAGGATGCCAGCGCGCCTGCCGCCAGCTCATAGAGCAGACCGCAGGCCGCAATCACGAACACACTGGCCAGCAGCGCCACATCAATGGGCCTAGGCCCCAGGCCAGCGCTGTCCTGCTCGGCCACCATCGAAGTCATCAAAGGTACTTTCTATCTAGTTAAGCACACCATCGGCCTGCACTCCTCAGGAATCAGCACTTCCCATTGGACTCTGAAGCTCAGACCCGGCGCGCTGCAAACGAGGGACTGCCAGCAAGCGCCGCCGCGCAGCGATGCAGTCGTCCCCCTCCCGCGTAGCGAGAGAGGGGGAAGGCGCGGGCGCCTCAGGGGGTGTTTAGTGAATCGCCGCAGCGACGATGATGCTGATCCCCAGGCACATGGCCGCAACCACCATGGCCAGTGCCTTGTTGTGCTTCTCCACAATCTCGGCCCACATGTCCACGGGCGTGATCTTGTCGATGATGATGAAGCACAGCCAGAACACCACCACGCCCACCAGGGCGTAGATGATGGAGCCGAAGAAGTTCTGGGCGCTGAACCAGTCGAAATTCATGATGTCTCTCCTGTAATGAGATAGGGGGCCGGCCTGTGAGAGCAGCGACGCTTATTTATGGCTGCCACCAGAGGTGTAACCACCGTAGGAGCCGCTGCTGGAGCGGCTGTACGTGCAGTTGGGATCTGTGCGCGGGTCGCAGTTGGGACTGGACATGCAGGCACGCAGGAACGGCAGGATGAACAGCAGCAGGAACAACCAGAACAGAATCGTGCCCCAGCTGAAGCCGCTGCCCGACAGAGGACTGACCTGGGAGCGATCCTTGAGCTTGGCCGTGCCGAACGCCTTGGCCACCGTCTCAGTCGAAACGCGCTGGCCATGGGTCCAGGTCGTTTCCTGATTGGCGGTCTCCAGCGCCAGCGTGGACTGCTTGCCGCCATTGGCAAAGTCCACATTGCTGGACTTGGCGCCCTTGAAGACGGGCCAGTAGAACTCGCCCTCTGCATATTCCGTCTCCGCCAGGTAGGCGTAGTCGCGCTGGTATTTGCGCTGCAGATAGGTCGCAGTGGCGCCGTTCTTGCTGAGCTTGGGAGCACCCGTGATGACGCGGGCCGTGCTCCAGCCGTCTTCCGAATCGACGATGAACGAAAAGCCCGCTTTCTTGTTGTAAAGCAGGTACTCGTCCCAGGTGAAGCTGTCGTCCTCATCCTCGCCCAGACCACGCCCGCTGCGCCTTTGAAAACCCACGACCTGCCATTTCAGGCCATCCAGCGTGCCTTCGCTGCCCAGCGGGATCAGAGGCTTGACCTTTCTGCGCTGCTCGGCATAGCTCAGCTCCGCCCCCATGCCCTTGGACATGTCGATCAGGCTGCCACAGCTGGGGCAGCTCAGGGCCTTGGTGGTGTCGAAGCGCACGGGCACCACGGCACCGCACTTGGGACAGTTGAAGTGGCGGCCCTGGGTTTTCTGCTGGGCGCTGCTGCGCAGACCCTGCATCTGCAAAGCCTCCAGCGCCACGGCTGCCCCCAGGCTGAAGGCCGGTGTCTTGTCGCTGAAGTCGATGGAGAGAATCTGGTTCTTGTCGCTGCGCAGCTCCACCAGCTTGAAGCTCTTGCCGAGCTGGGGCAGTTGGGGCAGCTCGCCCTGAGCCGCCATCAGTTGCGCATCCTGAATGCTGGTGACGGTAAAGGATTCCGTGCCTGCCTTGAGCTCGCGGCCCATGCGCCATTCGCGCTGCTGGAACTCTTTCACGTTCCAGCCCGGCGGCTGCCAGTTCACGGCAAAGACAAAGCTGCCGTTGTCCTCGCTCAGCCAGGCCAGCTCGCCGTTGCTGAGCGCAGCCACCCACTCCGACCAATTGCCGGCCGCGCTTTTGTACTGGGCGCGGCCCACGATGGTGAAGGGCTCGGGCTTGCCGTTGCGCTTGACCATGCCCGAGGCACCCAGCTGCAGCGGGCTGTAGTCCTCGAACACCTCGGCCATGGAGCCAATGCGCTTGAGCGTCTCGCCATCGCGCAACACGGTGCTGCGGCAAAACTCGCAGACGGCAAAACTCGATTGCGCACTGGCGAAGTGGACCGGCGCGCCACAACCAGGACAGGGAGCGCTGTAATCGCGCTGCGATGGGCTGGAAGCCATATTTTTTGCTATTGAATTAAGAGCTTCTTGCGCTTGTATATATGGGGCCTGACTGACCCCGATGGACTATTTTCGCGAGCGTCCTAGCGATGCTTGCTCTTACCGCTCTTGCGGGCAGCGCCCTCTGCAGGCTTGGAGCCATCGGTCTTTTTCTGTCCCAGCCTGGATTCCTTGCCGGCGATCAGGCGCTGAATGTTTTCGCGATGACGCCAGACCAGCAGGATCGCCATCACGACAATCGCGGCAGTGATGGGCGTTTCCGCATCCCAGACAATGCCGCTGCACAGCACGTAATACACGGGCGCGAACACCGATGCCACCAGCGCGGCCAGGGAGGAATAGCGGAAGAACACGGCCACTATGACCCAGGTCAGCGCCGTCGCCAGACCCAGCCAGCCGCTGATGCCCAGCAGCACGCCCAGCGCCGTGGCCACACCCTTGCCCCCCTTGAAGCCAAAGAACACCGGGTACAGATGGCCCAGGAAAGCAGCCAGGCCGACCAGCGCGACCGTGCTGTCGCCCAGCCCGAACTGCGCGCCGAAGGCTTTGACCAGCACCACGGGCACCAGGCCCTTGAGCGCATCCAGCAGCAGCGTGACAGCCGCTGCCGCCTTGCTGCCCGAGCGCAGCACATTGGTGGCCCCGGGGTTGCCGCTGCCATAGGTGCGCGGGTCGTTCAGGCCCATGACGCGGCTGACGATGACGGCAAAGGACAGCGAACCAATCAGATAGGCCGCGATGACGGCGATAACGGGATAGAGGGCGTTCAAAGGAATTCCTCGGCCAGAGACTGGCCCTTAGGCCCGCCAACCAAGGTCGACGGAACCGATTGTTGTCACGACTTACGCAAGCTCGGACCGTGCATGCTGTCTTGTCGACAGCAATGCCGTTGTAGATTCTTGATTGCGTATGTTTTAGTTGTTTGCTTTTTTGCCAGCCGGCGTCTGCCCCGGCTGACCAGCCCCTATTCTGCCAGCGCGCAGTGCACCGGCCGGGCATCGAGCAAACGGGTGCAGACCTCAGGCGCCAGCTGCACCAGATAGCCGCGCCGCCCGCCGTTGATGGCAATGCGTGGCAGCGCGAGTATGGTTTCCTCGATATAGACCGGCATCTCGCGCCTGGTGCCGAAGGGTGAGGTGCCGCCCACCAGATAGCCGCTGTGGCGGTTGGCCACCTCGGGTTTGCAAGGCTCCACGCTCTTGGCCCCGATCTGGCGCGCCAGGTTCTTGGTCGATACCTTGCAATCGCCATGCATGAGCACGATGAGCGGCTTGGCATCCTGATCCTGCATCACCAGGGTCTTGACCACTGCGTGCTCGTCCAGCCCCAGCTGGCGCGCTGACTCTTCAGTGCCGCCATGCTCCACATAGTCATAGGGGTGCTCGGTGAACTCCACCTTGTGGGCCCTGAGCATCTGCGTGGCTGGAGTCTCGCTCACATGGGCGTTTTTGTCTTTTTTTGCCATGATTCAATTTTGATAGCTAGTGGCGCATGCCCGATATGGGCCATCCGCCATTCTCCCTCAATAAAGCGATCAGACAGCGGGATCGCGCATCTCCCAGCGGATGCGGTCGATTTCGGCCAGCAGCTCGGCAGACAGCTTGGTTCCCCAGGCATCGAGATCCTCGTCGAGCTGGGCTACCGAAGTCACACCGATGATGGTGCTGGCCACCTGCCACTTGGTGTAGCAAAAGGCCAGTGCCAGCTGCGTGGGAGTGAGGCCGTGCTCGCGCGCCAGCGCGTTGTAGCGGCGCGCGGCGGCCAGCGCATCGGGGCGACCCCAGCGCTGTTTCTGCACGGATTCATACCTGGCAATGCGTGCCTCCTTGGGCGCACCGGCCTCGGTCGGTGCAAACTGATCGAACTTGCCCGTCAGCAGGCCGAAAGCCAGCGGCGAATAGGCCAGCAGCGACACCTCGAGACGGTGACAGCTTTCGTCCAGCCCGTTCTCATAGCTGCGGTTGATCAGGCAGTAAGGGTTCTGGATCGCAGCCACACGCGGCAGTCCATGCTGCTCGGCCAGGCGCACGAACTCGTGCACGCCATAAGGCGTCTCATTCGACAGGCCGATGTGGCGGATCTTGCCCTGCCTGACCAGACCGGCCAGTGCCTGCAACTGCTCGTGGATGGGCGTGAGCGAGCTTTCCTTCTGCGGGTCGTAATACATGGTGCCGAAGGCCGGTACATGGCGCTCGGGCCAGTGAATCTGGTAGAGGTCGATCACCTCGGTCTGCAGGCGCTCAAGGCTGGCGTCGCAGGAACGCACGATGTCCTGCGCCGACATGCCCGAGCCTTCGCGGATCCAGGGCATGCCGCGCGAGGGGCCGGCCACCTTGCTGGCCAGCGTGATCTGCTCGCGCATGCCGGGGCGGGCCTTGAGCCAGCGGCCGATAATGGATTCCGTCGCGCCAAAGGTGGCCTCACGGGCGGGCACGGCATACATCTCGGCCGTGTCGAAGAAATCCACGCCGCGCTCCACGGCTCGGTCCATGATGCGCCAGGCTTGAGCCTCATTGACCTGCTCGCCGAAGGTCATGGTGCCCAGACAGATGGGGCTGACGCGCAGATCGCTCTGCCCCAGAGCGACGGGATTCATGGAAAGACGGGAAGTGGATGCAGCAGAAGTCATGCTTCCAAGTTTAGAGCCTGACAGTACAAGATCAGGGCAGACTTTTTGTTTTTGCTGACACAGCTGTCCCGTGCACGACGGGCCATGCTGCAAGCGCAGCAATAATCAAAACAACGGAGACAATATGACAACGCACAACCCCACGCTGACCGGCCAGCTCACCGATATCCCGCCCTATCAGCCGCGCCGCCAGTGGCGCTCACAGATGCTGCCCGTGCGCAATATGCACTACCACCAGCGCAGCTGGGAGCCCGAGCCAGTTTCGGGAATCGATCCCGAGTTGCCCGTGCTGGTGCTGGCCCATGGCTGGATGGATGTGGCCGCCTCCTACCAGTTTGTGGTCGACGCCTTCAGCGACGCCTTTGTGCAGGGCCGCCGTATCCTTGCTCACGACTGGCGCGGCTTCGGCCTGAGCCGCAGCGCCGAGCCCTGCGACAGCTACTACTTCACCGACTACCTGGCCGACCTGGACATGCTGCTGGAGCAGATTTCGCCCGATCGGCCCATCGACCTGGTCGGCCACAGCATGGGCGGCAATATCTCCTGCATGTATGCGGGCGCGCGGCCCGAGCGCATACGCCGCTTTGTCAATCTCGAGGGCTTCGGCATGGCGCCCACAAGGCCCGACCAGGCCCCCGGGCGTCTGGCCCAATGGATGGATCAGCTGCGCGAGCAGCGGGCGGGCGCCATGGGTCTCGCCCCCTACGACAGCGTGGAGGCCGTGGCCAATCGCCTGCAGAAAACCAATCGCCGCCTGCCCCGCGACAAAGCCCTATGGCTGGCTCATCACTGGTCGGCCCCCGATGCCCAGGGTCGCTGGCATATTCTGGGCGACGCCGCACACAAGCTCTCCAACCCCTATCTGTATCGCGTGGATGAAGCACTTGCCTGCCTGGCCGCCATCAGCGCACCTACCTTGTCGGTCGAAGCCTCGGACGACAGCCTGGGCCATTGGCACCAGGGCCGTTACACGCTGGAGCAATACCACGAACGCATTCGCCACATCCCGCAATGCGAGATCGCCCGCGTGCAGGACGCCGGCCATATGCTGCACCACGACCAGCCCGAGGCCGTGGCCAGGCTGATCGAGGACTTTCTGCGCTGAAAGACTGCTACTGCTGAGACTACGACTACCGCTTGCTATCTATACAGGAGCTTGTAGCGCATACATTCATTGATTTTCAATATTATTTAAATATGAAATCAATATTACACATGCGCTACAAGCTCACTTATTTATAGCTATTCACGCCCTGTCCAGTCTGCAGTTCCAGCACATGGCGCCAGCGCCTCGGCTGCATTTGCAGCTTTCGGTAGCGGCCATCGGCCCACTCCGCACTCATGTCCGCATAGCGGGCCGACAGCGCCAGCCCGCTCTGCCCGGTCTGGTAGATGAACTGCGAGGACTCCGGATCGCCGAGGTCGTAGATGGCGCGCAGCGAGGGCGCATGGCGGCTGACAAAGCGCCCTCCCAGCGGACCTTTGGCATCGGCGGGCGACGGGTTGGCGTTGTACTGCCCGACGTTGACGCTATAGGTGTCACCGCCCGAGGCCACACTGACATTGAACACGCCGGCCAGCGCCGCCACCGCGCCCAGCGGCTTGTGCGCGCTGAGCGCCGGGTGCGCAGCGCCCCAGCGCCATTGGCGCGGATCATTGCCATAGGCCGACTGCAGCTTGTCCAGCGTGCGGGTCAGCGCCTGCCCTGACTGTTGCTCGCAGCTCAGCGGCGCGCACCACCAGGCGTCATTGCGCGCGAGGATTCCCTCCAGCCCGGCACGGAAGTCACGCTTGCCGTAGCTCATGGCAAAGCGCTGCTCGCCAATGCGCGCAATCACCAGGCCGCGCGTCAGCTCGTCGACCCATACCGAGAAGATCAGCGGCTCGGGCCTGTCCCGCTCCATCTGCCCCTCAAAGCCCGCCAGCAGTTGCTGCGCCTGCTCTGCCAGGGCGTGGCTCGATTGCGCCTTGCGCAGCACGGGCAGCAAGGCCTGGGTGGCCAGGGACTGCACATCGTTCTGAATCGCCGCCATGCTGGCCACGTCATGCTGGCTGCCTGCCGCCAGCAGTTGCTCTATGCGCTGGTGGCGGTAAGGCAGGCTCCAGTCCTGGGTCAGAAAATGCGCATAGCCGGCATCCGTCACGCGCTGGTTGGCCGTGGCCACAAAGCCGCGCGTGCCGCCATCGTCCTGCGGCGTCTGGTCGTATCCCAGCCAGCCCTGCCAGTCATACCGCGCATCCCAGCCGGGCGCCGGCGCCACGCCGCGCAAGTCATTGCCCGGCGCACGCACAGGCACCCTGCCCGCAGCCTTGAAGCCGATATGGCCCTGCACATCGGCCGCCACAATGCTTTGCATGGGCGAGTGGTAGATGGAAAATGCCTCGAACAATTCGGGCACGGTCTGCGCCCCGTTGGCTCTGAGGCCGGCCTCCACCGTGCGGTTGTCCGTGTCCAGCGCTGCCCAGCGCAGGGCCAGCGCATAGCGATCGGTGTTGATGACCTTGCCGTATTGCTGCTGCGCGTCGCTGATCACCGGGCCGTGGCGCGTGCTGCGCAGCGTCACCCTGACATCGCTCTGGCCCTTGACCTTGAAGACTTCCTCGCGCACGACAAACTTTTCCCAGCCCATGGGCGTGCGGTACTGGCTGGCATCGGTCGGGTTGATCTGCTCCAGATACAGATCCTGCACATCGGGGTTGGTGTTGGTAAAGCCCCAGGCCACCTGCGCCGTACGGCCCAGCACCACGAAGGGCATGCCGGGCAAGGTGGCACCCGTTACATCCAGCGCGCTCAGGACGCTGCCGTCGCCGGCCCGGCCCTCTGGCGACTGAAGACGCGCGAAGTACCAGATGGCAGGAGCGCTCAGCCCCAGATGCGGATCGTTGGCCAGCAAGGGCTTGCCGCTTCGGGTCTTGCTGCCGGCCACCACCCAGTTGTTGCTGCCCAATCCGTCGTTGCTGCCCATGTCCCTCGCCATGGAGGCCGCCCATTGCTGCAAGGCCGACTGAATCTGCCCGTCCGGTGCCGAGACCTTGGGCTTGGCATCCTCTTGCCGGTAGACACCGAGCTGCCGGTACAGACTGGCGAGGTCCAGCGCCGTCGCGGGCTGCTCGCCCGGATAGGCAGGCATCAGCTGCCACAGCTGCTCGGTGCTCAGGACCTGCAGCAGATTCAGCCGTGCGAACTCGTTGCCCCAGTTGCCGCCCAGATCCAGCGCCATCATCAGCGCCCAGCCCACGGTGTCTTCAGGCTCCCAGGCCGATGACCCTCCTGCTCCGGCCCTGGTGCCCAGCAGCAGGAACTCCGGCGCTGCAGCCTGCGAAGGCCTGGCGTAAAAGGCGGCGATACCCTGGCTATAGGCCTGCAAGGCCTCCTGCACCGAGGGCGGCAGCGCCGCGTACTGGCGACGCGCCGCGCCATGAATATCGAGAGCACGCATCAGCTTGTCCAGCTCCAGCGTAGCTGGCCCCAGAATCTCCGACAGCTGCCCCTGCATGAGACGGCGGTTGAACTCCAGCTGCCAGCCGCGCTCCTGCGCATGGACAAAGCCCAGGGCCCGCCAGACATCCTGCGGCGACCGGGCGCTGATATGCGTGATATAGGACTCGTCGCGCCTGACCCACACGCTGCGCTCAAGCCCGGCGAGGACCAGCTTGCCATCCATGCGCGGCTGGGCCCGCACGCCATAGACCGCCAACGCGGCCCCTGCCAGCAAAACCAGCCCGGTGGCCGCAGCCGCCAGATGCAGTGTGCACCTGAGCCAGGGACGGGCAGAGGGCTCTGCCGCCGAAGTGATGTCTCCCATATCGCCTCTTGTCATGCGTCCGGTGCGCAACATCCACATGCTGATCGCGTCCAGCCATGGGCGACAATACCTGTTTGGGCCCCGGCCCGTAGAACGTGTTTACGATCTCCTCGCGCCGCGACAGTGGCTTTGCGGGATGGAATGCTAGGCGCGATACCGCAGCAATAGCTCTGCTATTGCGAGGATTCGCAACAACGCAGACCGCCCCTGACCGGGCGTCCGCAAAGACACTGTCCCGAAGGGTTGGAGCGAAATCGGGCGATTTACTGCGCGCTGTCTCTTGCTTGCACCCCGGTGCAAGCGGCGAGCCATCGCTTCGAACTCATCCCGATTGCGCTCCAACGCGGCTGCGTAGAGATCGTAAACACGTTCTTAGTAAAACGACTTACGCAGATTCGGATCAGGCATGGCGCTCCATGCCTGTCGTGCTTCCCTGTTCGCGTCAGTCCCAAGGAATTCAACGCATGTGGCCCTTCAGTCTGCTCAAGAAACTCAGCCAGGACCCCGCCGTGGGTCAGACCCGGGGCGACTATATCGGCTGCTATCTGCTGGGCACGCATACCAGCGGGCGCGACGAGGACATCAGCTATATCTCGCTGGCCACCACGCGCGAGCAGCTTGAGCTGGATGCGCGCCAGTATCTGCAGGAGTTCCTGGAGCAGCATCCGCAGTTGACCGAAGCGGAGCGCCTTGCCCTTCAGGATCTGCTGGAGCACTGGAATGCGCGCGCCGATGCCCATCTGGCCAAAGCAGCCGGCAAGCCCAGTCAGCCCCTGGCCGTGCAGGGCGGCAGCGAGCTGTTCCTGCGCACCGGCATGCGGGCGCGCAAAAAGGAAAAAGGCGTCTATCTGGAATAGACGCCGGGGCGGCGGCGGCCCGGCGGCTGCCGCTACTGCGTGAAATTCATGTCGAAGCCGGCTTCTGTCAGGCGCACCTCGTCGCCTTCGGCTTTTTCCAGCCAGCCCTTGTCGACGGCCCAGTCCAACGCAGACTGGCGCTCGCCTTCGCCGATGCCATGCTTTTGCAGGTCGGCGGCAAGCGCTTTCTCGCTCATTCCTTCGCCGGCACGCAAGCTTTGCTCCACCACCAGGATGTAGACCATTTTGTGGGCTGCGATCTGAATGCTCTGCTCTGTCATGTTCACAAGTCCTTGTTCTTGAATGAAGGGAAAGCCGGGTGCCCGCCAGGCTCCAGGCCTTGCGCCCTGGCCTGCTGCTTGTGTTTTATGCCGCGAGCCATACCCACTCTGGCAGTGAGTTTGTAGCCATCTCTCTAGTATTTCCGATGCGTTTCCTCTGCTTGCCGGCTCCGCAACATGGTGCCGGCGCTTCAGTTTCAGAACTGTGTTTCAGGGAGGTCATCATGGCTCGCCACACGCCCATAGAACGCTATCGCAATATCGGCATCTCCGCGCATATCGATGCCGGCAAGACCACCACCACCGAGCGCATACTGTTCTATACCGGGGTCAACCACAAGCTGGGCGAAGTCCATGACGGCGCTGCCACCATGGACTGGATGGAGCAGGAGCAGGAACGCGGCATCACCATCACCTCGGCGGCCACCACGGCCTTCTGGTCGGGCATGGAGCACAACTTCCCGGCCCATCGCATCAATATCATCGACACACCCGGCCACGTGGACTTCACCATCGAGGTCGAGCGTTCCATGCGCGTTCTCGACGGCGCAGTCATGGTCTACGACTCCGTGGGCGGCGTGCAGCCACAGTCGGAGACCGTCTGGCGCCAGGCCAACAAGTACAAGGTGCCGCGCCTGGCCTTCGTCAACAAGATGGACCGCGTGGGCGCCGATTTCTTTCGTGTGCGCCAGATGATGGTGGACCGCCTCAAAGCCCACCCGGTTCCCATCGTCATCCCCATCGGAGCCGAAGCCGACTTTCATGGTCTGGTCGACCTCATCAAGATGAAAGCCATCTTCTGGGACGACGAGTCGCAGGGGGTGAAGTTCGAGTACCAGGAGATCCCCGCTGCACTTCTGGCCAGCGCACAGGAATGGCGCCAGAAGATGGTGGAAGCCGCTGCCGAGGCCAATGAAGCCCTGACCGAGAAATACCTGGACAGCGGCGACCTCGGTGCCGAGGACATCATCACCGGCCTGCGCCTGCGCACCATCGCCACCGAAATTCAGCCCATGCTCTGCGGCTCGGCCTTCAAGAACCGGGGCGTGCAGCGTCTGCTCGATGCGATTGTCGAGCTCATGCCTTCGCCGCTCGATGTCCCTGCCATCGAAGGGCATAGCGAGGACGACAGCGCCAGCACCACGCTGATACGCCATGCCAGCGATGACGAAAGATTCGCCGCCCTGGCCTTCAAGCTCATGACCGACCCCTTCGTGGGCCAGTTGACCTTTGTACGCGTTTACTCGGGCGTATTGGCCAAGGGCGATCTGGTCTACAACCCGACCCGCGGTAAAAAGGAGCGCATAGGCCGCATCGTGCAGATGCATGCCAACGCACGCCAGGAGATCGACGAAATCCGCGCCGGCGACATTGCGGCCTGCGTGGGCCTCAAGGACGTGAGCACGGGCGAGACGCTGTGCGATCCGCAAGCACCCATCGTGCTCGAAAAAATCTCTTTCCCCGAACCCGTGATCGCCCAGGCGGTGGAGCCCAGGAGCAAGGCCGACCAGGAAAAAATGGGCCTGGCACTGGCGCGCCTCGCGGCCGAAGACCCGTCCTTCAGAGTCAGCACCGACGAGGAATCGGGCCAGACCATCATTGCCGGCATGGGCGAGTTGCACCTGGAAATCATCGTCGACCGCATGAAACGTGAATTCAATGTGGCCGCCAATGTGGGCAAGCCCCAGGTGGCCTACCGCGAAACCATTCGCAAAATAGTCAGCGATGTGGACGGCAAGTTCGTTCGCCAGTCCGGTGGCAAGGGCCAGTACGGCCATGTGGTGCTGAGCGTGGAGCCGCTGGAATCGGGCAAGGGCTTTGAATTTGTCGATGAAATCAAGGGTGGCGTGATTCCGCGCGAGTTCATCCCCGCCGTGGAAAAAGGCCTGCGCGAAGCCATGAACTCGGGCGTTCTGGCCGGCTACCCGGTGGTCGATGTGCGGGTGCGGCTGACCTTCGGCTCCTACCACGAGGTGGACTCCTCGGAGCAGGCCTTCCGCATGGCCGCCATCCTGGGCTTCAAGGAAGCCTGCAAGAAAGCCGACCCGGTGATCCTGGAGCCCATCATGGCCGTCGAGGTGGAGACGCCCGAGGAATACGCAGGCGCCGTGATGGGCAATCTGTCCTCGCGCCGCGGCGCCGTGCAGGGCATGGACGATATCGCAGGCGACGGCAAGACCATCAGGGCCGAGGTGCCGCTATCGGAAATGTTCGGCTATGCCACGCATCTGCGCTCCATGACTCAGGGCCGCGCCACCTACACCATGGAGTTCAAGCGCTACGCACAGGCCCCGCAGCAGGCAGCAGCCGCGGCGACCGCGACGACCGGTCACCGAAAACAGGGCTAGGCGGATCCAGGCAACTCTGTCGCGGCTCGGCGGCAGAGTTGCCGGGCGGGTTCAGACAGACGACTCAGGCCGCATGCAGCCACTGCATGGCCATGGCATCTTCGGTAAAGGGGAAATGCCTGACCTCGGCATGCGTGATATGCCTGCCGACGAACTCGGCCATGCCCGCCAGATGACTGTCGGTCACCAGAGCGATCTGCTCCACCTGATGGCGATGATCTCTGACAAAGCCCATATGGGCGCTGAAGCCGGCCCAGTTTTCCCAGCCTGGAAAGTCCTTGGACTGAATCATCACCCCATGCAGTTTGGGATGCTCGGCCAGGAATTCGTCCACATCCTGGCTGACGCCGTCGAAATCCTGCTCGGTCAGGGGCCCATGGGGCTCCAGCAGCAAGATGCCTTCGGGTTTCATGAGGGAGTAATTAAGCATATGCAACTCCTGCAGCGAAACTTCACTGTACGCCTGCGCTCACTGGAATGCAGCCCTAGACAGCACCCGCAGCACAGGTTTTCTCTGCCCTTGCCGCCGCTCTGTACGGACTTGCTGAAACGCGACTGATTCGCTTACTGGCAGCCCATGGCCCGGCTCAGGCTCTGCATCTGCTCGCCCAGCGCGACACGCAGATCGGCGTGCATGGCATCGCGTGTCAGCAGTTCTTCGGCATAAAGTGCCGCCCAGTCAATCCCCACGCCCAGCACCACACCGGCGACCGCTCCCGCCACCGCCCCCACTGCCGTGCCGACACCGGGAACGACAGAGCCCACAGCCGCACCGGCTACCGCTGCCCCGGCCTTGCCCAGACCCTGCTTGGCAGCCGCCTTGGCCAGCACCTTGCTGGCGGCCTTCATCGAGGCCTTGGCCATGGCTTTGCCCGCGACGGCCGCGGCAAAAGCACCGCCCCCCGTGCCCACCAGGGCACTGGCCGTCAGACGCTGGCGTGCATCGCCCAGCAGCTCCAGCGCAGGCAGGCTGGCAACCTCGGCACGCACCAGACATTGCTCGGGACTCAGGGCCAGATGATGACGCGCCAGGGTTTGCTCGATGCGCTGCTGGCCCTCGGCCAGAGCGGCACCGCTGGTCAGCGCCTGTTTTTGCAGGGTCTGCACCCAGCCCTCCAGCCCTGGCGTGGCTCCCAGGGTTTCGCTGAGCTTGTTCTGCAGAAACTGACTCACATCGCCCGTGAGCAGACTGAGGATGCGGCCCCACTCCGCCCCCAGACTGAAATACCAGTCCAGATAGCGCTCGACGGCGGCATCCAGTTGCTGGTTCATCTCCGGGATGCTCTGGCACAGGGCCTGTCCGGCCTGGGCCCGGCCCAGCAGCTGCAGAACCTGCTGGCGTGTGGCCTCCAGCGTGCCGAGGCTGTAGAGCTGCTGCCCGATGCGCTCGCACTCGGGCAGGCGCTTGAGCGCCAGCGGGCTCTCCTGCGCACGCGCCAGGCCGTCAAGGGCTGCCGTGGTCTGCACCAGAATGCCCAGCACCAGCACGGCAACCAGGGCCAGCAAAGGTGCGGCCGGCGAAGGCACGTCATTGCGCACTGACCCCGAAGGCCTGGCCTGCAGCAGCAGGGCCGAGGAAGCCGATGCCCCCTGCATGGCGCGCCCCAGGCACAGCAGCACGCCTACCGGGCCGAACAGCGCCAGCAGCAACAGGCGCAGCATGGGCAACTGGGGCAGGTCGGCCATGGCGCCACTCGCCAGCTGCACGGCCAGCAGGGCATCCAGCCCCCAGCGCACCAGCCCCGAGGGCGCAGCATGAATCTGGGCCAGCGCATGATTCAATGCCTCGGGCTCCATGCCGGGGGCCAGCCCTCGCCCCAGATCCTGCTGACTGGCCATGGCGCATAGCCAGCTGCCGCCCCAAAGCACCAGCAGCAGCCAGGTGGCAGCGCGCTGGGTGAAGGCCCAGGCAAAGGCTGACGATGAAAACTCTCGCTTCAGGCCCGCCTGCATGCCACAGGCCAGCAAGGCATAAAGCAAGGGGGCCAGCGCCAGCAGCGCCCATTCCCAGGGCGCCAGAAACCAGGCCTGCCAGAGTGAGCTGGTGCACAACAGCAAGGCCAGTGTCAATGCCTTGCAGGCCGGCCACCAACCGCCGCCGAGCCATCGACCGATATGCCCCTGCGGCGCGAACTGCAAGCGCAGCAGCTTTTTGCGCAGCATCAGGAGCAGCCAATGCCCCCAGGCTGGCAACAGCACCAGCAGCAGGACTGCGAGCAGCCAGCCCCAGGGCGGCAGGCGCGTCAGCAGATGAGAAAAGCCGGCCAGGGCCGCCAGCCACAGCCAGCCCAGCAGTACCGCGCGCAGCAGAGTCCGCGGCCGGGTCGGCCCAAGCTCGGTCGCTGGCGCGCCAGCACGGTTCATGGTTCGCGGCTCTTGCCCGCAGCCCCCCGGCCTGCAGCAGCAATCCCCCTGGCGATGCGAGCGTTGTAGACCGTGAGGCGGCTAAGGCCCAGTTGCTCGGCAATCTTGGCGTCGGATGCGGTGCCAAGCAAGGCCACGGCCTCGTCGCTCCAGTCGAAAGCGCTGCTGGCAGCAGCTCCTGTCATCGAGTCAATACCGAGCTCGGTGCGCTTGGCCACCACGCTGGCCTTGCTGATGCCCAGCTGCTTCGCCACCTCGGCATCGGCCTCCCGGCCCAGCAGAGCCAGCGCTGGCTGCGTCCACTGGAAATGCCCGAAGGCGGGAATGCCCAGCGCATTGCGCTTGAGGTTGACCGTCTTGGCCGATGTGCCCCAGCGCTCGGCCAGCACGGCGTCTTTTTCCTGGCCCAGCAGGGCCAGCATTTCCTCGGTCCACGGCAGTGCAGCCTTGCCCATGCGTGCGTCCTTCCCGATCTCAAAAATACAAACCAGATTGGCACTCAGCCTATATTCAGTCTACGTTAACAGCTATTAAAACTGAATCATCTTAGGCACAGACACGAGGCGCAAGCCATGCTGGCGGCTCAACCTCAGCGGCAGTCTGCCGTCAGACATGTCCCCAGTAGATCAGCGCATCCCGCCCTTCCACAGACAGCGATACCTGCGCGCCCACGGGCAGCAGCACCTTGGTGGGCACATGGCCGAAGGGCAGGCCTTGCAGCACGGGGCGCTTGAGCTGCATGCGCAGCCAGTCGACAACGGTCTGCAGCTTGAAGCCCTTGTCGTGGGTGGTGAGTTTGAAGTCGGTGAACTGGCCAAAGATGATGGCTTTTTGCTTTTGCAGCACGCCCGCCAGCAGCAGCTGGGTCAGCATGCGCTCGATCTTGTAGGGGTGCTCTCCCACGTCTTCGATGAACAGAATGCCGCCGTCGACCTGCGGGAAGTAAGGCGTGCCCAGCAAGGACACCAGCACCGCCAGGTTGCCGCCCCACAAGGTGGCCCCGCCAGGAACATAGAAGTCCTTGAGTTGCGGCTTGCCATTGGGCAGCTCGCCAATCCTGGGCATCTGCCAGCCCGCGCCCTCGCCCTGGCCGCTGAGCAGGTCCTCGAAGCAGTCCAGCATGATGTCGTCCACGGGCTCGCCGGTCTTTTTGCTGTCCACACCGAAGTCGGCGTTGAGCGCGGGACCCGCCCAGGTGACCGAACCGGTCTGTGCCAGCATGGCCAGCTGAAAAGCCGTGAAGTCGCTCAGGCCGACAAACTTGGTGCCGCCCGCAATCGCCTTGGCCACGGTCTTGTACTTGATGCCCGGCAGAATGCGCGTGAGACCGTAGCCGCCGCGCGAAATCAGCGCCACGTCGGCTCCGCTGGCCGCTGCACGGTGGATAGCAGCCAGACGGGTGGCGTCGTCACCCGCAAAGCGCTGGCTGCTGGCCAGCGCATCGGCATCGACCTCCACCTCGTGGCCCAGGGCCTCCAGCTGCTTGATGCCGCGTTTGAAGGCTGCCTTGTCGCGCACCGCCCCCGAGGGCGAATAGATATAGACATGCTTGCCGCCATGGCTGTGATCATGGCCGCAGCAGCTGCCATCGGCGCTGTGCACATGGTCGTGATGATCGTGGTGACCGTGCTCATGGCTGCAGTGCTCGTCATGCACATGAGCCTGGTGGTCCGGCTCCTGCCCGTGCGAGTGGGCGTGGTGGGGATCTTGCTGCTGGGGCGCTGTAGTGGATCCAGGGGATTTGCGCGAGGTTGCCAAAGCCTTTTCATGCGGCCATCGGCCGCATGCTCCGTGAAAAGTGGGTGAATCCGCAGATTCAGAAGTTCATACGACTTCCGCAAAACAGGTTCAGGTCGGGCGACTGCCTCAGAAGGCGAGCCCTTGTTGCATTCTTGTTTGCGTAAGTCCTAGTTCAAATTCTTGCTCCGCCGGTCTGACCGATCGGGCTACGGCGCAAAGTATTCCACAGCCGCTGCACCACCGCCCTGCTGTGCTGCAGGAACCGGAGCGCCAGGCCGGGTTTGCCGCCAGACCCTGGCCTGAGCCGCCAGCTGCGGCACGGCCTGCAGCCAGGCTGCCTGCCATTGCACAGCAGACACGGGCTGCTGCGTGGCTGCGGGCTGCAGCCACAGCCTGCCGGCCTGCGCCCATTGCTGCAGCAGATCGGCGGGAGGCGCAGCCAGCTCGGTCTGCAGACGCGGCCAGGCCTTGAGTGCGGCCCGATGGCCGGGCTGCGCAAACGGTGCATTCCACGCGCGGTCCTCTTCGGCATTGCTGCGCCCTTCCAATTCGGCCATGGCCCTGGCCACGTCCCAGCCGGGCTTGCGCGCTGCCTGCTCAAACCATTGCTGACGCTGCTCTGGCTGCGCATTCAGCGGCCAGGTATTGATCAGCCACGCGCCGGCAAAGCGCTCTGGCAGGGCTTGCGCTGCAGCCAGACCCAGGCGGCCACCATCGCCCTGCCCGATCAGGACCAGCCGCCGCAGGTTGAGCGCTTCGATCAGCTCGGCGATAACCTGCAAATGCCACTGCGCGCTGTGCCGTTTGTCTTTCTTGGGTTGGTCGCTGCGCCCGAACCCTGGCAGATCGGGCACCACCACACGATGACCGGCGGCCAGCAAATCGGGCAGCAGATGCCGGAAGCCATAGCCCCAGCCTGGGCTGCCATGCAGGCACAGCCAGGTCAGTGCTGCATCCTCTGGCCCTTCATCGACCACTGCCAGACGCAGGCCCTGCAGCGCCGGCAGGTCGCTGCGCCACTGCGGCCGCCAGGGCCAGGCGGGAAGGTCGGCAAACGCCTCATCGGCATTGCGCAGCGCCCAGTCCCTGAGCGGATGCGGCTGCTGCGCCTTTTTTTCCTGGCGTCGCTGCTGGAAGAACTCGGCCATCAGCGCCGAGCATTGCGCGGCCAGCACGCCGCGCAGCACCCGCGTCTGGTGGTTGATGGCGGGGTAGCCGAAGACATCGAGCACCGAACCGGCGGCGCCGGTCCTGGGTTCGGCCGCGCCATAGACCACGGCATCCACACGCGCATGCAGCATGGCACCGCTGCACATGGTGCAGGGCTCCAGCGTCACATACAGCGTGCAGCCCTCAAGCCGGTAATTGCCCAGAGTCCGAGCTGCTTCGCGCAGGGCCAGCACCTCGGCATGGGCCGTGGGGTCCTGGGCAGAGAGCGGACTGTTATGACCGCGGCCTATGACCTGCCCGTCCTTGACGACCACGGCCCCCACCGGCACCTCGCCACAGGCAGCGGCGCGGCGCGCCTGCTCCAGCGCCTGGCGCATGAAGTGTTCGTGCACGGAAGCATCAGAATCCATAGCTATATGTGCCTGACAGACAAAGGCTTGGCAGATATTCCTTCAAGAAACACCGATACCGCTCAATGACCGCTGATCACCAGTTCCTTGCGCTCGCCAGAGTCATAGCCGTAGAGCGTGACCCGCGGGCTTTGCAACTCGCCCTGCGAATCAAAGGCAATCGTGCCCGTCACCCCTTCGTAGCGCGTCTGGCGCAAGCGGGGCAAATAGGCCTCGGCCTGGGCTGAATCGGCACTCAGCATGGCCCTGGCCAGCACCATGGTCGCGTCATAAGCGTAAGGGCTGTAAACCTGATATTGGCCGGGAAAATGCTGGTCGTATTTCTGCTTCCAGAGCAGACCGCCTGGCATATTGCCCAGGGAGCTGCCGCTCATCACGCAAACCACGTTTTTGAGCGCTGGCACCTTGTCGGCCATGGCAGGCAGGCGCTCCGAACATTGCGCATCACCGCCCAGGAATTTCACCTGATTCATGGCCAGCTGCGACATCTGACGCAGCATGAGACCGGCCTGCGCATCGAGCCCGCCGAAGAAGATCGCATCGGGCTTGCGGCCTTTGATGGCCGTGAGAATGGGCGAAAACTGCGTGGCCTTGTCGCTGGTGTACTGCTTGTCGACAATCTGCACATCGCGCTCGGCCGCAGCGGCTTCAAACAGCTTGACGATGCCCTGTCCATAGGCCGTGCGATCGTCCACGATCGCGATGCGTTTGACGCCCTGGTGCTTGACGGCATAGTCCAGCAGAGCATTGACCATGGCCCGGTCATTGGCGATGACGCGGAAGGTGTCGTCATAGCCTGCCTCGGTAATCGCGGGGTTGGTGGCTGCGGGGGTGATATTGGGAATGCCACAGTCGTTGTAGATCTTGGCAGCCGGCAAGGTCGTGCCCGACTGAAGATGCCCCACCACGGCCGCCACCTTCCTGTCGCAGAAGCGGCGTGCCAGCGCCGTGGCCTGGCCGGGGTCGCCCACATCGTCACCGGCCTCCAGCTTCCAGTGCACGGGACGGCCGCCCAGTTGCAGCTTGCGGGCGTTGAGCTCGTCAATCGCCATGCGCACGCCGTTCTCCTCATCCTTGCCCAGGGCTGCGATAGGACCGGAGACCGGGCCGCCATGGGCAATGCGCACCACCAGAGGCTTTTCCGCATCCGCCGCGTAAGCGGACGACAGGGATGCGGCGACCAGGGCCAGGCTCAGGGCAGACGAGGTGCGAACACAGCGGCTCTGGGCCGAGCGATCAGTCATGGACATGCTTTCTCCTTGATGAAGCGGAAGGCTGTGGCACGCAAGCCTACGCCAGGCCAAAGCCTCAAGCGTAGCGGCAAAGCCTGCGATACCAGCTCGATGTGCAAGCGAAGGGGCAAACCCTGGAGTCTAGGGACCAGAACTCCATTGGAGCAATTGCTAGCAAGCCCGAGCAGGCCCGACTCTTCCTGCGTTGAGCACAGACTCCGGCTGCTGGGGATATTTCGGATTTCGGCTGAAGCTGCCGACCATGCTCTTGCACCATCGCCGACTCAGCGTCTTGATTGTGCCGCGTTGACAGGGATGGTGCACGCTGCGCCGGACTTTCCTGGCTGCAGGGAAAGCCTTTTTTTGAAGGCCGGCAAGTTCACCACGGCCACAGGCACCCGCAGACCGTGCAGGCCCGGTACGGCTTTCGCGACCTCCGCGGTAACAATCAAGGATCTGTGACCTGCCTGCACGGTGTGAGCAGGTCCCGCGATGGGGAGCATGACCACGCGCAATCTATCGGGCCAGCACCTGATTCAGCGCATAAATCGATTGCGCCAGCGCGCGAATATCAGCCTGCTGATGCAGTCTTTCCAGCCAGTGCGCAGGAATGCCGCTGCGCCCCCAGAACGCCCCCGCGATCTGGCCGGCAATGGCCGCTGTGGTGTCGGCATCGTCACCCAGATTGGCCGCCTCCAGAACGACGGCTTCAAAGCTCTCAAGCCTGTCAAAACACCACAAAGCTGCTTCCAGACTGTGCACCACATAGCCCGAACTCTGGATCTGCTCGCGGCTTTTGCCGCGCCAGCTGCCTTGTGCAATCTCGGCAATGCGTGGGCTGCCAAACGGCAGCGCGGCAAGATCCAGCACCTGCGCCTTGTTGGCGCCCAGCAGGGCGCGGCTCAATATCACGGCAAACAGACGGCAGGCATCCAGGCACTCCGCAGCGGCATGTGTGGTGCGGGAGCTCAGCGCCGCCATCTCCTGCACCTCTTGCTCGTCATGGGCATACGCCATGGCCACCGGAGCCAGCCGCATCAGCGAGCCATTGCCAGCGCTGCGCGCATCTTCACTTCCCGCCAGCGCATTGCCGGTGCGCAGATAGTGCTGTATCGCCTCGCGTGTTGCCATGCCGATATCAAAGCAGTGACCGGTGGAGCTCCAGTAACCCCACTGATACCAGTTGGCGTAGCGCGTCATCTGGTCCCCAGGGTCGCAACCTCCCTTGACGACCAGGCTCTCGGCCAGGCACAAAGCCATGGACGTGTCATCCGTCCATTGTCCGGCCCTCAGTGAAAACGGCCCGCCCCCCACCATATCGGTCAGCGGCGCAAAGCTGCCGCGCGCCCGGAACTCCAGCGTCGTGCCCACGGCATCGCCGCAGGCCAGGCCCAGCAGAGCGCCTTCAAAACGGTCCAGCGTGTTCATTGTCCTGCCCTCAGCTGTGCACGCGCGGCCATCAGCGCGAAACCCAGCAGGTTCTGTCCGCGCCATTTGCGCGGCTGCTCGGCGTCGGGATTGGCCGCGCCCATGCCGATGCCCCAGATGCGGTCGCGCGGACTGGCCTCGACCAGCACACGCTCACCAGTTCTCAGCAGAAACTCCCCCATGGCAGGGTTCTGCGAGAACTTGGCCACACTGGCGCGCACCACGATGCCGAAGCACTCCGCCTTCCAGCGTGCCTCGTCAAAATTGCGCACGCTGCGCCCTATCTGCTTGGCACTGGCCGGAGACGGCGCAGCCAGCACCTGCGTGCGCGCGTCTTCATCCCCGAACAGCCGCGCCTTGGCTGCCATCATGAAATGCTCTGCCGTGGCAAAGCGGTCTCCTTCGACGGTAAATGGAGCAGAAAACCACTGGCTCAGGCAGCCTTTGCCCACCGAGCCATTCTTTTCGGGCTGATGGCCCCAGAAGCAAAGGAATTTGGGGCGGTAGCCTTGATCGAGCTGGACCAACAGGTCCGTCAGGGATCGAATTTCGTAATCTCGGTTCATGTCTGTTCTTCTTGATAATGGTTCAGCCACCAACGGGAAAAGCCCGCCAACGTGGCGTGAGTGGAGTCAATAGCCTGCAGACCCGGCCCGGTATTGGGCGACCCGCCTTGCTCGCGCAGCACCAGTGCCTTGTGAATCCGCTCGCCCACGCCTTCGAAATACGGCAGAAAGTCATCGACAAATGCCAGGGGCTGCAACTGGGCCAGGGCTTGAGCCTTGGGGCTGAGGCCCGGATCAGTACGGCTGCTGGTGGCGATCACACGCGATATGGGAAAGCCCAGCTTGCGCAGATTGGTCTGCCGAGCCTCGGCGAACTGCGGCTTGATCGCCGACACACAGACCAGCTCGTAACCGGCGGCGCACAGCTGCTCGCAAGCCTGTATCGCACCTGCAATCGCTGGAATGCCGGACCAGAACTGCGCATCAAAGCTGGCGCGGAAACGATTGAGAGCCTCGCCCTGCAAGTTGGCAACACCCCATCGCTCCATGGCCCAGTAGGCGTCAGGCTGCTTCAACACCGGACGCTCGCCAAATACCCGCTCCCAGGCTGAGGCATAGGCGAGGTTGTAGTCCAGCAGCACGCCATCTGCGTCGATAGCTATGATTTTTGAAACTTTCATGACGGCAGCTTCAGCAGATACCGGGCCGGGACGACATCGGTCAGCCACACGCCGTTGTCGGAGCGATAGAACACATGGCCCTCGCCCTGCATACGCGCGGCGTCCACCTGCAGCAAGGCCAGCTTGCCGTGACGACTGCCGACCTGAGCAGCCACTGCCTGGCTTTCCGACAAGTGGACATGATGGCGTGACTGCCGGTTCAGGCCCTCATGAAAGATCGCATCCAGAAAACGCGTGGCCGTGCCGTGGTAGAGCACTGCCGGAGGGCGCCTTGCCTCAAGACCCAGTTCTACCTTGATGGAATGGCCCTGATTGGCGCGTATGCGCTTGCCATCTGCGCTGAAGGAATAGCGTTGCTTGTTGTTGTCAGCCACCATGGTCTGCAAATCCTCCAGACTGGTGGGTCGGCCGGAGCGCGCCAGACAGGCCAGCAGTTCATCGGTCTGAGCCCAACCCGCATCGTCGAGCTTGAGGCCTATGGTCTCGGGACTGTGTCTCAGCACCAGGCTGAGGAATTTGCTGCGTGCGGTGGTGTTTTGATTTTTCATTTTCTTGTTCTCTTTGTTTGAAGCTGTCGACCTGGCTCATGACAGGTTCTAGCGCTGCCCAGCGCCCGACCTTGGCGTACTTTCCACGGTGCCACAGCCTGGTCGCAAACCCAGGCCCGGCTTTGTCGGCATGCGTCTGCATGCTTGGAGCGGGCTCCAGCTACAGGATATAAGTTGCATTGAACAACTTAAGCAAGTTGTACAATACAACCCATCATTCATCCCGTCAAGCCTGATTTATGAGCGTTACACAGCGTCACTCCAAGCCAGCGCCGGACTTTCCTCGCCCCTACACCACGGTGGATGTGGTGATCTTCACGATTGCGCAAGGCCGCTTGAATGTATTGCTGGTGCAACGCCCAGGTCACGACGATGATCCATTTCCCGGCCTCTGGGCCTTGCCCGGGGGGTTCGTGAATGTGGATCTCGATGCCGATCTGCAGGCCTGCGCCGCGCGCAAGCTCAAGGAGAAGACGGGTGTGGACAGCCCTTATCTGGAACAGCTTGGCAGCTGGGGCGGCGCGGCACGTGATCCGCGTGGCTGGTCGGCCACCCATGTGTACTTTGCGCTGATTCCCGCCCATGAACTGCAACTGACCAAAGGCGCCAATGCGGCCGATGTGGCCTGGTTCGAAGTGGATGAATTGCTGCGCCGGCCTGCACTGGCGTTTGACCATGGCAGCATCTTGCAGGCGGCGGTGGAGAGACTGCGCAGCAAGGTCGAATACACCTCGCTGCCCGCTTTTTTGCTGAACGAGCCCTTCACCCTGCCCCAGTTGCAGCAAGTCTATGAAACCGTGCTGGGTCGCAGCGTGGACAAAAGCGGCTTTCGCACCCGCATGCTGGCAGCGAACTTTCTGGTCGAAGCCGGCCATGTGGAAGGCGTGTCGAACCGCCCCGCCATGGGCTACCGGCTGGCGGACCGCAGCGGGCCCGTGGTATTTCCGCGCACATTCAGCCCACGCGGCCATTGATACAGGCGATTACCCGCCGCTGTGCCGAAACCGGGGCTTGCTGAGATAATCCTGCCCCTATGTCTCTCCTGCCCCACCAGCTCGAACTCCTGTCCCCGGCGCGCGACGCCGATATCGGCATCGAAGCCGTCAATCACGGCGCGGACGCCGTCTATATCGGCGGACCGGCCTTTGGCGCGCGAGCGACTGCAGGCAACGACATCCGCGATCTGGAGCGGCTCATCAAGCATGCCCACCGCTTTGGCAGCCGCATCTTCATCACGCTCAACACCATCTTGCGCGACGATGAGCTGCAGGGCGCACGCGATATGGCCTGGCAGATCTACAACGCCGGCGCCGATGCGCTGATCATCCAGGACATGGGTCTTCTGGAGCTCGATCTGCCACCCATCCAGCTGCACGCGTCCACCCAGACCGATATCCGCACGCCCGAGAAGGGCCGCTTTCTGCAGGACGCCGGTCTGTCGCAGATCGTGCTGGCGCGCGAGCTGGATCTGAAACAGATTGCCGCCGTGCGCGCCGCGACAGACCCGAGCCGCACCACCATCGAATACTTTGTACATGGCGCGCTGTGCGTGGCCTACTCGGGCCAGTGCTTCATCAGCCATGCCCATACCGGACGCAGCGCCAACCGTGGCGACTGCAACCAGGCCTGCCGCCTGCCTTATGAGGTGACAGACGCCAGCGGCCGCATCATCGCGCACGAAAAGCACGTGCTGTCCATGAAGGACAACAACCAGAGCGATAACCTGCGCGCCCTGATCGACGCCGGCGTGCGCAGCTTCAAGATCGAGGGCCGCTACAAGGACATGGGCTATGTGAAGAACATCACGGCCCATTACCGCAAGCTGCTCGACGAAATCATCGAGGAGCGCGAGTTCTCCGATCAGCCGCTGGCGCGCTCGTCGTCAGGCCGCACCACTTTCTCATTCGAACCCGATCCGGACCAGAATTTCAACCGCGAGTTCACAGACTACTTCGTCAATGGCCGCAAGGATGACATCGGCGCCTTCGACACGCCCAAGACACCGGGTCGTGCCATCGGCTGGGTGACACAGGTCGGCGACAAATGGTTCGAGATCGAAACCAGCGACAAGACCGCCGAGCTGCACAACGGCGACGGTCTGTGCTACTACGATCTGCAAAAGGAACTGGTGGGCGTGCACATCAACCGTGCTGAATGCGTGAGCGCCAAAAAAGGCATCTGGCGCGTCTTCCCCAAAAACGAGATTGCCGAATTCAAGGATCTGCGCAAGGGCCTGGAAATCAACCGCAACCGCGATATGGACTGGGTACGCACGCTGGAGAAGAAGTCCAGCGAGCGCCGTATCGGTCTATGGGCCGAGTTCAAGGAAGCTGCTGCCGGCTTTGCGCTGACGCTGACCGACGAGGACGGGTTTGTCGGGGCTGCCGCCATCGCGCATGAGCACCAGAGCGCCACCGACCCAGCCAAGGCAGAAGCCACGCTGCGCGAGCAACTGGGACGCTTTGGCGCGACGGTTTTCGAGGTGAACGATATTTCACTGAGCCTGAGTCAGCCCTGGTTTGTACCCGCCTCCGTGCTCAACCAGCTGCGTCGCGATGCCGTTGCCGCATTGGAACAGGCCCGCGCCGACGGCTTTGTGCGTCTGCCCCGCGCCAAGCCCGTGGAGCCGTCCGTGCCTTTTCCTGAAGACACACTGACCTATCTGGCCAATGTCTACAACCAGAAGGCCCATGACTTCTATGTGAAGCATGGTGTGAAGATCATCGACGCCGCCTACGAGAGCAAGGAAGAGGAAGGCGAAGTCTCGCTGATGATCACCAAGCACTGCGTGCGCTTCTCGATGAGCCTGTGCCCCAAGCAGGCCAAGGGCGTGATCGGCGTCAAGGGCACCATCAAGGCAGAGCCACTGCAGCTGATCAACGGCAAGGAAAAGCTCACGCTGCGCTTTGACTGCAAGCCCTGCGAGATGCATGTGGTTGGCAAGATGAAGAAGTCGGTGCTCAACCAGCATGCCAAGGAAATGAAAGAGTCTCCCATGCAGTTCTACCGCACACGCCCCACGCCTCAGCAACTTTCCTGAGCACGTTTGAGCCCACAAAAAAGCCCGCTACCGGCAACGGTTGGCGGGCTTTTTTACAGCCTCAGAACCACTGGTAAAAACCCTCGGTTCAATCCCTTTGCTCAAATCGTCTATTTTTTAGGCAATCCGTGCAAATCACCATCTGGCGCGGGTTTCAAGGCTTGAAAGCATAGTTTTCCACAAGAGCGTCCACATGATGCGGGGATAAAACTGAGGCATCCACCACACATAACTGTATACATGAACAGTTGCATGTATCAGGCTTGTCCAACAGCCGATATCTTGCCAAAAGACAGCTTTGTACAAGCCTCCTGCAGCAACTTTGCCACTGCCGGCACCAGGGTGCTGAAGTTGGCAAACCCATGCAACATGCCTTGCGCACGAAGGCTGGAAACGGGTACACCGGCCTGCTGCAGGCGCAGGCCAAAGGCCTCTCCTTCGTCGCGCAATATGTCCAGCTCCGCCGTCACCAGCACCGCTGCCGGCAAACCAGCGAGATCGGGGTACTGCATGATGGAGGCCAGTGGATGTGCAGGCCTGGCAGGGTGATAGTGACGCCACATCGCGGCCATGGCTTCGGTGGTGAGAAACGGCATCTGCCCATAAAGCGCATGCGATGGCGCATCCATATGCGCATCGCAGACCGGATAGAACAGCAGTTGCAGGGATATGCCTCTCCAGCCGTCTTCTTTTGCGCGCAGGCAGGTGGCGACGGCCAGATTGCCCCCCGCGCTGTCGCCCGCCACCATCAGTTGCCGCGCATCGCAATGCAGCTCGGCCGCATGCAGTGCCACCCAGCGCGTGGCGGCATAGGCGTCGTCCAGCGCGGCGGGAAAGACATGCTCGGGAGCCAGCCGGTAATCGACCGACACAATATTCATGCCGGTTATACGCGCCAGGTGGCGGCACAGATTGTCATGCGTTTCCAGCGTGCCTATGCACCAGCCACCGCCGTGAAAATAGACCATGACCGGCGCTGCCTGCGCGGTGCCGGGACGGTACAGGCGCAGCTTGAGCGGCTGGCCATCGCCACCGGGAATGTCGATCTCGCGCACCTCATGCATGGGCAGGTCGGCAGGCGGAAAGGCCATGTGGTCCATGAGCTTGCGGATTTCGGGCACCGGAGTGGCCACAAAATCCATGGGCGGAGCATCCTTGAACTGCTCCAGCACAGCAGCCATTTCTGGGTGTATCTGCATTGGGACTCCTTGAAGTTGATGGAGCGCGCCCGACCAGGACAGGCCAGGACGGGCGCAAGACGGCACTCAGGCCACAAGCTCTTCGGTCTGGTGGTGGATATAGTCCTGCCATACCGGCGCACTCATCTCCTGCCGGAAGCGCGACTGCGACCAGGGCCATGTGTTGGGCACACCGTTTCTGTCCAGGTACCAGCTGTTGCAGCCCGAGCCGAAGACCGAGCCTTTGGCGGCCTGCAAGCGCTCCTGGTCGTACTGAGCCAGGGCTTCGGGCCTGGCCGAAAGCCCTGCCACACCGGCTTGCTGACCACGCTCTATCAGCTGCGAGATATAGCCCCACTGCATTTCCGAAGTATCGATCAGCGAGAAGTTGCCCACGGGAGAGGTCGGCCCGTTCATGAAGTAAAAGTTGGGGAAGCCCGGCACCGAGATGGACTTGTATGCCGTGGGCACATCGCTCCAGGCCTGCTCCAGCGTGGCTCCGTTCAGGCCCGTCACATTCATGGGGCGCACATAGCGGTCGGCCTTGAATCCCGTGGCCAGGACGATGATGTCCACCTCATGCAGCACGCCGTCGCTGGTACGCACTCCCTTTTTCTCGACCTTGGCAATAGCTTCGGTGATCAACTCGGAATCGGGGTGCTGGATCGCCTTGTAATAGTCGGGAGAATAAATCAGGCGCTTGCAACCAGCCCGGTAATGAGGCTGCAGTTTTTCACGCAAGGCTGCGTCTGCAACAGAGCCATCCAGGTTGTCCTGGCAGATTTTCTGAATTTCCTGAATCTGCTCCGAATTCGGATCCAGCACACCCTCGGTAAAGCGCTCCACATTGGCTACATAAGTGGGTTCGCGCTGCAGATAAACCAGCAGATCGCGGTTGCTGCGGAATTCGGCACGCTGCTCTTCGCTGAAAGCTGGATTCTCGACCGGAAAAATCCATTGGGCCGTGCGCTGAAAATGTCGCACCCTGGCACGCGACGCCAGTGCCGAGACAATTTGCACGCCCGTTGATCCCGTGCCGATGACGGCGATCCTCTTGCCGTCCAGCGGTACAGAATGATCCCAGCGCGCACTGTGAATCGTGTCCCCCTCGAACTCCTCCAGGCCCTTGATCTGCGGATAGTTGGGGTGGTGCAGCACACCTGTGGCGGCAACCACCACCTTGCCCTGGTATTGCTTGCCATGCTGATCCTGCAGCGTCCATGCATCGCACGTCCATTCGGCACGCGTGATTTCGGTGCCGAACTGCGAAAAATCGGCAATACCGTGCTTCTGGAACACGCCTTCGAAATACTGCTGAATCTCGGCTCCGGGCGGAAGTACCCGAGACCATTCGGGGTTGGGCTCGAAAGAATAGGTATAGGCGTGCGATGGCACATCGCAAGTCAGGCCTGGATAAGTATTATCCCGCCAGGTCCCCCCCAATGTCCCGGCCTTTTCCAGAATAATGAATTTCTTCCCGCTATTCTTCAGATGAATACCAGCCAGAATTCCGGACATTCCGCAACCAATCACTATGACGTCATATTTCATTGGAAATCCTTAAATATTAATTACTTTTGCTGCAGAGAATCCACCATCCACCGGAAGATTGACCCCGGTAATAAATGAAGAAATATCGGAAAGCAAAAATGCCACGGCATTACCTACCTCTTGCGGCCTGCCCGCACGCTTGAGCAAATGCATGGCCTCGAAAGCCTGGCCTACAGGCAGTTCATCAAGCATGGTGGTCATGGGTGTATGGATATAGCCGGGGCTGATGCTGTTGACCCGGACGCCGTAAGGACCGAGATCCGATGCCAGACTGCGCACCATCTGGATCACGGCTCCCTTGGAGGTGCAATAGGCCAGATTGGTCGGGTTGCCCAGCATGCCGTTGATGCTGGCGATGGTGACGATGGAGCCCTGACCCCGCCGTTTCATGTGGCTGGCCACGGCACGAGCACTGAGCATGGTTCCCGTCAAATTGACCTGCAGTACCTGCTCCCACTCATGCAAGGGCATGCTCTCCAGATCACCCACGCGGGAAATGCCAGCCGAAGTCACCAGCCCATCAATCTGCCCATAGCGGTCCAGCATGTAAGCAACCAACTCATTGGTCAGCTTCTCGCTGCTCACGTCGAGCTTGCGAAATTCGCAGCCCTGCGGCAAATCCTGGCTTTGCTGAAGATCGGCACACACCACCTTGGCTCCGCTCGCTGCCAGGGCCTGGGCGCTGGCCAGGCCTATGCCCGAGGCACCACCTGTAACCAGAACCACTTTTCCTTCCAAACCACTGATGAATGGATTCATTTTCAAACCTCAATACTGGCTGACCGCCACCAATTGGCGATGAGGATTGAGATTCTTTGTTCTTTTCAAATTCAAATCACTCTGAGTTTTCCTCTTTACAAAATAAGTTTGTGTTTACAGTCCCTAGTGGAAACCATTAATTCATTTGGACGTACTGTGCCCGGATTTTTTATATGTCAAGCAGGTCTTTCCATTTAATAAATCAATAAAGACTGTAAACACCTTCAATAACTGTCAAGCGGGAATTCGTGAGAAATATAGATAAGCCGGAAATGCTTTAATTCATTCGTATTTAGCCAATGAGGAAATCATGAAAGTTGCAGTCATCACCGGTGCAGCCAGCGGAATTGGTGCAGGCCTTGCCAAAAAGGCAGTCACTCTTGGAATGAAAGTCGTGGTTGCAGACCGCGACCAGGCGGGTCTTGAGAAAGTCGCGCTGGAACTGGGAGATCAGGCATTGGCCGTGGCCACCGATGTCACCAGCCAGGCGTCGCTGGATACACTGGCCGACAAGGCCTATGCAGCTTTCGGTCAGGTTGATCTGCTGTTCAACAACGCAGGCGTTCTCAGCACCGGCAATAGCTGGGAGATCAGCGATGCCAAGTGGCAGCAGGCCTGGCAAGTCAACGTCAACGGCATTGTCAATGGCCTGCGCGCTTTTGTGCCGCGTCTGCTCAAGGCCAACCGGCCTGCCCGCATCATCAACACAGCATCGGTAGGCGGCTTTCTGCCCAGCGCCATGATGGCCCCCTACTCCGCCACCAAGTTCGCAGTGGTCGCGCTGACCGAAGGTCTGGCTGGCGAACTCGCGGCCATTGATCCGCAAATCAAGGTCTCGCTGCTGGCACCAGGCCCCGTCAGGACAGCCATCTTCCGAGAAGCGCCTGACGCGGCGTCGGCAAAGTTTCACGGCATGATGACCCATTTGCTAGACGAAAACGGTATGGACACCGAGGAGTTCGCCAACCGCGTCTTTGCAGCCATTGACCGTGGTGAATACTGGATCGTGCCTCAGCCGGAAATGCTGGACCCGCTGCTCAAGGCCCGCAACAAGCTCATTGAGACGCGCACCGACCCGGTGCTGTCCTGGACGCAGGAGATCGCAGAGTGAAACCAGGGCCTGCTTTAGCAGGCCCTGGCAGCATTTGCGGACACGCCCGGATATCAGGTGCCCCAAAGCTCTCTGGCCACCTGCTCGAACTGGCGTCGCATCACGTTTTTCTGCACCTTGCCCGTCGCCGTGGACGGGAAGGCCTCCACAAAATGGACCAGTTTTGGCACTTCAAAGCCGCTGAGATGATTGCGACAATGGGCCAGTATCGACTCCGAATCCACTTGAGCCCCCGGCTTGCGCATGACAAAGGCACAGACCGCCTCGCTCCAGTGAGGATGCGGCAGACCGAACACGGCGGCGGCAGCCACTTCCGGATGCGCCAGCACCACGGCTTCAACCTTCACGCTGGCCACGTTCTCGCCGCCGGTCTTGATCATGTCCTTCTTGCGATCTATGAACTCCATGCGCCCCTGCGCGTCCCACATGCCCAGGTCGCCGGTATGGTGCCAGCCAAACTTCTGTGCCTCTGCCGTCGCCTTTGGGTCCTTGAAATAACCCAGCATGACATTGGGGCCGCGATGCACGATCTCGCCGACCTGGCCCGCTCCCAGCAGATTGCCATCGTCGTCCATAACGGCGGTCTCACACGTGCTCAGAGAGCGCCCCCAGAAATTGGCATCGCATTCGGCATTGAGCAAGGGGTAGAAAGTCATGGTGGCCGGATATATCTCGGTCTGCCCCGTGGCTAGAGAGATATTGCGGCACATGCGCTGCGCAATCTGGGCGATCAAGGGTTTGGGAATGGGTGCCATGGCATAGATGCACTGCCGGATGGTAGTGGGCGCAAAACCCGGATCGGCCAGCACCGCTGCATACATCAGGGGCAGCCCGACAAAGATCGTCACACCCTCCTTCATCACCAGTTGCCCCACCTCCGCCGGCACAAACTGCCGCGTGAGCACGGTGCAAGCACCTGCCGCCAGCGCAGTCTGCACCAGCGCATGCTGGGCGCAATGAAACAGAGGCAACCAGCCGCTGAGCACATCGGCCTCGCCATATTTCATCTCGTCGATATTGCCCTTGACCGCCGCGTATACCGACAGATGGGAATGCACCACGCCCTTGGGATTGCCCGTGGTGCCGCTGGTGTACATGAGCAAGGCCGCCTGGTTGTCGTCAATATCAACCTCGGGCAAAGCATCGGACTGGCCTGCCTCGGACTGTGCCAACGATATGCCCGGCAGTCCTGGCTGTACTTGCTGCGTTTGCGGGCGCGTGATGATGAGCGGCACCTGCAATTGCTGCAGAATTTCGGCCAGCCCGGGCAGGGCCAGCAACTCCTGATCGACCACCACTGCCGACACCTCTGCATGCCGCAGGATGTAGTCAATGCTCGATACCTCCAGCTTGATATTGACGGGCACCCACACCTGCCCCGCCTTGTGAATGGCATTGCAGGCCACCACCATGTCTATGGAATTGGCGCACAGCATGCCGATCTGCTTGCCCGTCCCCTGCGTCGAGAGCAAATAATGCGCGAAGCGCGAACTTCGCGCATCCAGCTCGGCATAGCTGATGCGCTCAGCACCATCGACCAGCGCCGTGCGGCTGCCAGACTTGCGCGCACTGCGGTGGAGCAGGTCGCCCAGCGCAATGCGCCGGATGCGCCGTGCCTCCTTCGTCAGACTCATCTCGATCATGGTTTGTCTCCTTGATAGTGTGCAACCCGGAACCCATAACCCACGCTTTTTCTTGTTGTGTCTCTAATTCTGCTGCGGCATGGCCATCGCGGCGGCAGCAACCATGGGCGAAAGCTGGCCCTGCGCCCCGCCGTCACAGGCAATGACCGTGCCGGAGATATAGCTGGCCGCATCGCTGCCCAGAAACATGGCCAGTCGGGCAATATCCGCGGTCGTGCCCATGCGTCCCAGCGGCACCATGCTGCGTACCAGAGCATCTCCTTCAGCTCCCTGCGGGGCCAGCCGGCGCATGCCTTCCGTGCCCTCGATGGGGCCGGGGGAAATGGCGTTCACACGAATGCCCCTGCCACCCCACTCCAGTGCCAGTACCCGCGCCAGATGGTCCACTCCTGCCTTGGCTGCACAGACATGGGCCTGGTACATCATGGGCACGGTGGACTGCGGCGCGGTGATGAAGATCAGGCTCGCCCCCGGCTGCCGCAAGTGCGCCAGAGCCTGACGCGCGACATGAAAGCTGCCCAGCAGATCGATGTCCACCACCACCCTGAAAGCGTTGGACGACATCTGCTCCGCAGGTGCGAGGAAGTTGCCTGCCGCACCAGACACCAGCACGTCGAGCGGCCCCTGGCAAGCCACGGCCTGCGCCAGCGCCGCTGCCACCGCCGGTTCATCGCGCACATCGGCTACCACGCCAAAGGCCTGCGCCCCCAGCGTCGCCAGGGCCGCGTCCACATTGGCCTGCTTGCGGCTGACGACCGAGACCCGGGCTCCTGCCATCGCGTAGTGCTGAGCAATGCCCAGGTTGATGCCTGTGGTGCCGCCAAACACCATCACATGGCGGCCCGAAAAATCAAACTGCACATTCATGAACAGCACTCCTCTGCTCGCAACAAGGCTTTCTGGATCTTTCCTGCCGGGGTCAACGGCAACTCGGTGCGAAACACCAGCTGGCGCGGCAGCTTGTAGTCAGCGAGCTGCTGGCGGCAATGCGTGAGCAGTTCCTCCTCGCCCACGCTGGCACCGGGTCTGATCACGATGTAATAGCGCCCCACCTCGCCCAGCACGGGGTCCGGCACGCCTATGCCGGCGACCATCAGCACGCCTGCATGACCGGCAATCACGCCCTCCACCTCGCTGGGATAGACGTTGAAGCCGCCCTGTATGAACATGTCTTTTTGCCGCCCCTTGAGATGGATCAGGCCCTGCTCATCCACAAACCCCAGATCACCCGAATGAAGCCAGCCGCCGGAAAACACCTCTTCGTCCTGCTGCTGCCCCACATAGGCCGGAATCACCCCAGCACCACGAAACCACAGCTCCCCCACCTCGCCGCTGCGCAGCTCTTCGCCATCGGCCCCGGCCACGCGCAGTTGTACCCCTTGCAGCGGCTTGCCTATGCTGTGCAGCAGGGCTTGCTGATCCGCTTGCCAGGGTGTCATCGCGATGGCCCCAGAAGTCTCTGACAGACCGTAGAGATTCATGATGTTCACGCCCGGAAACTGCCGCTGCAGCCGCTGCAGCAACACCGGCTCCACATTCGATCCGCCCACCACAATCAGGCGCAGCCGGCTCATATCCACCTCTACCAGAAGCGGATGCATGAGCAGCAGCGTCAGCATGGTGGGCACGCCCACCAGCCAGGTCGGCGGATGCTTTTGCGCCATCCTCAACACGGATTCGGGGCTGAACATGGGCACCAGCTCGCAGCAACCGCCCGCCAGCAACATGGTCAGCACGCCGCAGGTAATGCCGCCCACATGGTTGAGCGGCATGGCCAGTTGCACCATATCGTCCGCCGCAGCCTTCACATGCGCATGCTGCGCCAGCGCTGAGCCCAATTGAGAGCGATGCGTCAGCCCCGCTGCCTTGGGCCTGCCCGTGGTGCCGGATGTGTAAATGATCATCAGCAGGTCATCCGGTGCAGGACCGTCGCCTTCATGCAAGGCTTTCGCGCCGGACTGCAGCGCTTGCTCGAATCCTTCATCCACCCACAGCAGATGCTCCAGCGCCGCAAAACGCCGACGGGCCTGCGCCAGATAGTTCTGGTAGTCGAAGCCGGCAAACTCGCGCGGCGCAAGCACGGCCTTGACCTGGCTGTCCTGCAGCATGAAGTCCAGCTCGGCATCGCGGTATCGGACGCTGAGGCCCACCACGACCAGCCCCGTCTTCGCCGCCGCAAGATAGCTCAGCACCCAGGGCAGACCGTTGGGCAGGATGATGCCGATGCGATCACCGGGTCGCAGGCCCAACGAGGACAGATGAGCAGCCCAGGCGCTGACCATGACATCCACCTGCTGCCAGCTGTAGCCGCGCCCCTGGTCGATATAGGCATTCCTGTGGGGATGGTCGGCCACGGTCTGCGCCAGTGCCTGCGCCACGGTCCGAGGAAGAGTACAAGCGTTCATCTGTAACTTCTCCCTGATTCAGGCCGCCAGGTGCAGCATCTGCCTGGCCTCCCTGGGAGTGGCGACTTCACGGCCCACATCACGCGCATAGCGAGCCAGCTGCTCGATCAGCGGAGCGTTGGATGTGACCTTGCTGCCGTCGGGCAGATAGAAGGTGTCTTCCAGTCCGCTGCGCAGATGTCCGCCGAGCTCGGCTGTGCGCAAATGGGTGGGCCAGATCTCGCTGCGCCCGATCAGCGTGGTCTGCCAGGGCGCGTCCTTGATCTTGAGCCTGAGCAGTATGGGCAGCAGATCGGGGTCTGCCGGCATACCGGACTCCACCCCCATCACGAAGTTGTATTCGGGCAGGCCTCGGTACATGCCGGTTTCCACATACATGCCCACGCAGCGCACGATGCCCACGTCAAAGCACTCGAACTCGGGTAATGTGCCGGTCTCTGCCATCACATCGAGAAAGTCCTGCACCTTGGCGGGCTGATTGTCGAACAGCATGGGGGGCCAGGCCCAGCTTCCATTGCTGCGGGTCTTGAGATAGTTGAGCGAGCCCGCATTGCAGGCCGCCATCTCGGGTCGCGTGGCACGCAGGCAGTCCAGCGGTCCCTGGTAGTCGGGGCCGACCACGCCGGTGGTCTGATTGATGATGAGCTCGGGGCAGGCTGCACGCATGGCATCCACGCAGGCCCTGGCCACTGCCGGATCCCAGCTGGGCAAATGACCCTTGCCCTCCTCCTGGCGCCTGAAGTGGACATGAACCACCGATGCGCCTGCGTCATAGGCTCGGCGCGCCTCCTGCGCCAGTTGCTCTGGCGTCACGGGCACATGATGCTGATTCGGATCGGTCAGTACCCCGGTAATGGAACAGGTAATAATGGCTTTGTCGGACATATCGCTCCTTGGATAGAAGCTGATAACGCTTCATTCACAAGCGTTTCAGGCTGATTTCGCTCAAATTTCCCGGTAACGGCTGAGGCCGCTGCAACAGCCGCGCTAGATACGCCACTGGCGCGCGGCCAGCTCTTTCATGATTTCCTCGGTGCCGCCGCCAATCGTCAGGACCTTGACTTCGCGGTAGATGCGCTCGCTCAGCGTGCCGCGCATAAAGCCCATGCCACCCAGAATCTGCACCGCCGTATCGGCGCAGAACTGCATGGTCTGGGTGGCGTGGTTCTTGAGCACGCAGACCTCGCCCACCCAATCCGCACCGCTATCGCCGCCATCGGCACGTGCGCAGACGGCGTTGAGCCAGGCTTCGGTGCTACGCAGGCGCTGCTGCATGTCCACCAGCTTGTGGCGTATGACCTGATGCTGATTGAGCGTCACGCCAAAGGTCTGGCGCTGCTGGGCCCAGGCCAGCGCCTCGTCATAGCAGGCCTGGGCAAAGCCCAGTGCACCACAGGCAATGCCCAGGCGCTCACCGTTGAAGTTCTGCATGATGGCGCGAAAACCCTCACCCTCGGCGCCGAGCAAATGGCTGGCCGGCACGCGCACACCATCAAATAACAGGTGGGCCGTGTCCGAGCATTGCCAGCCCATCTTGTGCAACGGGCTGCGTCTCAAACCCTTGCTGCCGCCAGGCACCAGGATCAGGGAGATGCCGGATGCACCTCTCTCCTCGCCCGTGCGCACTGCCACCGTGATCCAGTCCGCACGCATGCCCGAGGTGATGAAGGTCTTCTCGCCCTCGATCACATACTCGTGGCCATCGCGCCTGGCCCTGGTACGCAGCGCCGCTACGTCCGATCCGCCGCCGGGCTCGGTAATCGCCAGCGCCGCGATCTTGCGGCCCAGGAGCACATCGGGCACCACCTGCTGCTTGAGCGCATCGCTACCCAGAGCCAACACGGGCGGCAGGCCGATGTTGTGCGACAGCAAACTGGCCAGCACGCCCCCACTGCCGCCGTAGCGGCACAGCGCCAGCCACAGGGCTGCGCGCAGGCCGTGTGTAGCCGCAGTGCCACCGAGCTCCTCGGGGTAGCCGATGCCGAGCAGCCCCAGCTCGGCGGCCTGGCGATAGAGCTGGCGCGGGAACTCGCCCGCCTCGTCCCAGGCCGTGACATGGGGGGCGATTTGCTCGCGCGCAAAGCGACGCACCAGGTCATAGAGCATTTCGCGTTCAGCAGCATCCGTCATGCAGGACCTCCAGACATGGGCGCCAGCTTCAGCAGCACCTGACCCGGCGCCACCTGCTGGCCGGCATTGACCAGCACGGCCTCCACCCGACAGTCGGCCTTCACGCTCAGACTGTGCTCCAGCTTCATGGATTCGATGACCACGACCACATCGCCAGCCTTGAGCACCTGCCCGGCCACCGCCCCCAGTTGCACCACACGGCCGTTGAACGGCGCGCGCAGTTCTGCAGTCTGGCCCGCTGCTGCCGCATTCTCGGGCGGGGCATAGCTCACATCTTCGAGCCACCAGTCCACGCCGCCGGCCTGCAGATGCCAGCGCGAGCCGCCCTGCGCGCCGGGCAGCTCCACGGCCTGCACGGTTTGGGTCAGGCCCTCACATCTCGCTTGCCAGCCATCGCCCAGCAACTCGTCGACCTGCAGCAGCGCAGGCTCGGCGCCATGCCGCTGCAGCAGCCAGCTTTGTGCGGTCTCGGGCCTCAGGGTCAGCTCCTGCGTCCGGCCCCGGTGCTGCAGCTTGCGCAACTGGGCATAGCTGCAGGCCAGCGGCCCCGGCCGTTGGCCCACGGCGCACAGCGCTCCCCAATGCTGGTGTGCCAGGACTTCCTTGTCCCGCAGCAGCTGCTGCAAGCGTGGCGCATCGCTCGCCAGATAGGAGATCAGAGCCTGACCCCGCCTGAACACCTCGTCGTTCAGGCACTCAATCAGAAAGGCGCGATTGGTCGGCAAGCCCAGCACCGTGAGCCGGCCCAGCGCATGAATCAGCCGGTCGATGGCTTGCTCTCGCGTTGGCGCATGGACGATCAGCTTGCCCAGCATGGCGTCGTAATAGGGAGTGACTTCGCTGCCGGTGTGCAACGCGTGGTCAAAGCGCAGCGGCGCGCGACTGAAGACGACGGCCTCGGGTGCCGAGAAATGCCGCACCACGCCGGTATGGGGCTGAAAGTTCTCGTCTTCGGCGCACAGCCGCACCTCGATGGCATGGCCGTCAAGCCGAACCTGCTGCTGCGTCAGCGGCAAGGCTTCGCCGCGCGCCACGCGAATCTGCCATTCGACCAAATCCAGGCCAGTCAATGCCTCGGTCACAGGATGCTCGACCTGCAGTCTGGTATTCATCTCCATCAGATAGAACTGCCGGCCTTCGACCAGGAATTCCACCGTACCTGCCCCCACATAGCCTGCGGCCTTGGCCAGGGCCACGGCGCAACTGCCCATATGCTCGCGCTGCTCGGCATTGACGGCCGGACTGGGGGCTTCCTCGATGATCTTCTGGTGGCGACGCTGAACCGAGCAATCGCGCTCCCCCAGATGAATCACATGGCCATGCCCGTCCGCAAACACCTGCACCTCCACATGGCGCGGATGCATGACGGCACGCTCCACCAGCAAGTCACCGTTGCCGAAGCCAGCCAGAGCCTCCGAACGTGCGCTGTTCAGAGCGGCATGCAACTGGTTGGCACTCTCCACCAGCCGCATGCCGCGCCCCCCACCACCTGCCACGGCCTTGACCATGACGGGGTAGCCAATCATGGCGGCTTCATCGGCAAAGCGCGCGTCGCACTGGTCATCGCCTTCGTAGCCCGGCAGACAGGGCACGCCATGGGCCTTGGCCAGTTGCTTGGCTGCGGCCTTGCTGCCGAGCTGGCGAATCGCCGCCGGCGGCGGGCCAATCCAGATCAGGCCCGCTTCCTGGACGGCCTGGGCAAAGCCGGCATCCTCGCTGAGAAAGCCGTAGCCGGGGTGCACGGCATCGGCCCCTGTTGCCTTGGCGGCCGCCAGCAGCTTGTGCATGTCCAGATAGCTCTGTGCCGATGTCAGCCCGCCCAGTGCATAGGCCTGCGTGGACTGTTGCACATGGAGGCTTCCCGCGTCCGCATCCGAGTACACCGCCACGGTATCTATGCCCATGCGCCTGGCCGTAGCCATGATGCGCAGCGCAATCTCGCCACGATTGGCAATCAGAATGCGCTTCATGATGTGCCTCCTGCAATACAGGTCCAGGGCGCGGGCTGCTTGCTGGAAAAGGCCTTGAGCCCCGCCCCCGCCTCAGCGCTGCGCAGTGCACTGGCAAAGGCCTGCGCGCCCTGGTTCAGCGATGTATCCAGACTTTGCCCGCCAATGGCTGCCAGCAATTTTTTGGTGGCTGCCACCGCCTGCGGTGCAGCCAGTGCGCAGATTTCAAGCTGATGCTGCAACTGCTCGCGCCAGTGGGCAGCGTCTGTGGCCTGGATCACGGTCTGCACCAGGCCGACCTTCTGCGCCTGGCTTGCGGACCAGCGCTGACCGCCCAGCAGCCATTGACGCCCAGAACCATCGCCCAGCCTGCGCAGCACAAACGGCGCGATCTGCGCGGGCACAATGCCCAGCGTCACCTCGGGTGTGGCAAAGACGGCCTGCTGATCCGCCACCACCCAGTCGGCCACGCAGACCAGCCCTACACCGCCGCCCATGGCTGCGCCCTGCACGGCAGCGATCAGCAACTGGGGCAGCTCTGCCAACTGCTGCAGCAGATGACCAAACTCGCGGTTGACCTGAACCAGCGGGTCCTGCGCGCCCGCAGGCAGCGGAGAGCCTATGCTGCTGGCAAAGCCTCCGAGGCTGCCGCCCGCACAGAAATGCCCGCCGTTGCCGCACAGCACGACCACGCGCAGCAGTGAATCCTTCTGCGCTCTGGCGGCGTGTTCGCGCAAGGCCCGCACCAGCTCGTCGGTCAGGGCATTGCGGGTTTGCGGCGAATTCAGCCGCCACCATTCCACAAAACCGTTGCCCAAGGGAAGACGTTCGATTTCAAGCACCTGAGTCATGCGCCGCTCCTCAGTGCGCCTGGCGCTTGATCAGCCCCATGGTCTTGCCGATGATGCCCAGCATGACCTCGTCGGCACCGCCGCCTATCGAGCCCAGACGCCCGTCGCGGTACAGGCGCGAGACGCGGTTGTCCCAGGTAAAGCCCATGCCACCCCAGAACTGCAGACAGGTGTCGGCCACTTCGCGCGTCAACCGCCCCGACTTCAGCTTCGCCATGCTGGCCAGCTGCAGCGCATCCTGGCCCGCCATATATATCTGTGCGGCACGGTAGGTCAGCGCGCGCAGCGCCTCGACTTCGGTCTGCAGCTCGGCCAGCTTGAACTGCACCCATTGCTGATCGATCAGGGTGCTGCCGAACATCTGTCGCTGCTGTGCCCACTCGATAGTCTGCTGAATGCAGTCCTCCATGGCGAGCAAGCCGCTGGCCGAGGCCCAGAGCCGCTCTTCCTGAAACTGCTGCATCTGATAGATAAAGCCCTGCCCCTCCTGACCCACCAGATAGCGCTGCGGCACGCGCACCTCGTCAAAGAACAGCAGGCCCGTGTCCGAGGAGTTCATGCCGATCTTGCGCAGCTTCTGCGCCACTTCCACGCCTTTGGTCAGCTTGCCGCGCGGGCCCTCCCGCAGCGGCACCATGATGAGACTTTTATTCTTGTGCACCGGTCCATCACCGGTGTTGACCAGCATGCACATCCAGTCCGCCTGAATGCTGTTGGTGATCCACATCTTCTGGCCGCTAATGATGTAGTCATCGCCATCCTTGCGGGCATGGCTTTTGATACCCGACACATCGCTGCCCGCACCGGGCTCGCTCACGCCTATGCAGCCCACCATATCGCCCGCGATGGCGGGCGCCAGAAACTGATCGCGCAAGGCGTCGCTGCCAAAGCGTGCCAGCGCGGGCGTGCACATATCGGTCTGCACGCCAATGGCCATGGGCACGCCGCCGCAGCGGATATGACCCAGAGTCTCGGCCATCATCAGGCTGTAGGAATAGTCCAGCCCCGAGCCGCCATAGGCTTCGGGCTTGGTCAGGCCCAGCAGGCCCAGATCGCCCAGCCCCTTGAAGACCTGGTGAGCGGGAAAGATTTCCTCTTCCTCCCATGCGTCGACATAGGGATTGATCTTCTCGTCGATATAGCGCTTGAGGGTCTTGCGCACTTCCAGATGTTCATGGGTCCATTGCATGGCTTGTCTCCGTCGAGTTCTGTTTGGAAGAAGTGGGGGAAGAGGCGCGGCACTACATGCGTGCGACCCCGAACTGCATGGGGCGCACCGTGCGCTGCTGCGCTTCGTGCAAGGTCTGCAGGCAGAAGGAGAGCACTGCGCGCGTGTCGCGCGGATCGATCACGCCGTCATCCAGCAGCAAGCCGCTGGTGACCAGCGCATCGGCCTGGGCTTCGAACATGGCCACGATCTGGTCGTACTGCTTTTGCATCAGCTCGGCATCGACGGGCAAGCCCTTGCGTGCCATGGCGGCCTCGGTGACCTGGCGCATGGTGCTGGCCGCCTGCTCGCCGCCCATCACCGCCGTCTTGGCACCGGGCCAGCTGAAAAGAAAGCGCGGCGCATAGCCGCGGCCGCACATTCCGTAGTTGCCCGCACCGAAGCTGGCCCCGCACTGAATAGTGATCTGCGGCACGGTGGCATTGGTCACGGCCTGGATCATCTTGCTGCCGTGCTTGATCATGCCGGCCTGCTCGCTGTCCTTGCCCACCATATAGCCCGTGGTGTTCTGCAGATAGATGATGGGATGACCGAGCTGGCACATCCATTGGATGAAATGCGCAGCCTTGTTGGCACCAGCCACATCGATGGGACCGTTGTTGGAGATCAGGCCCACGGCATGGCCCCCGATATGCGCCTGCGCACACAGCGTGGCCGCACCGTAGCCGGACTTGAACAGCAGCAGCTCGGAACCATCGACCAGCCGCGCCATGACTTCGTGCATATCCACTGGCTCGCGATGGTGCGCCGGCATCAGCCCCAAGAGCTCATCGGCCTCGTAACGCGGCTCGACGATTCCTGAACCGGCAGCCTCCCGTTTGGATATATCAAGCGCTTCAGGCCTTTTCCACTGGGACAGCTGAGACACCACAGCGCGTGCCATGCCCAGGGCTTGGCGGTCGTCCTCCGCGAGATACTCGCCCAGCCCCGAGACACTGGTGTGCATCTCGGCACCACCCAGCTCTTCCTCGGTCGCAATTTCACCAGTCGCCGCCTTGAGCAAGGGCGGTCCAGCCAGAAAGGCACGCGAGCGACCGCGCACCATGATGACCACATCCGACAACCCCGGCATATAGGCACCGCCAGCCGTGCCCGAACCATGCTGCACGGTGATGACAGGCAAACCTGCGGCCGACAACCGCGCCAGGTTGCGAAACAAGGCTCCGCCCATCACAAAGCCCTCGACGCGGTAGCGCATGAGATTGGCTCCCGCGCTTTCGACCAGATGGATGAAGGGCAGCTTGTTCTGCAGCGCGATCTCCTGCACGCGCAGCATCTTGTCCAAGCCTTTTTCCTGGATGGCTCCCGCCTCGATGCCCGAGTCGCTGGCCACGACCATGCAGCGCACGCCGCTGACAAAGCCAATGCCGGCTAGCATGCCGCCGCCGGGCACGGATTTTTCAGGGTCTGCCCTGTCCTGCAGATAGCCTGCCAGTGAGCACAGCGGCAACCAGGGGGCCCCCGGGTCCAGCAGCAAGGCCACGCGCTCGCGCGGCAGCAACTGGCCACGCTTTTCAAACTGCGGCTTGGAGCGTTGCGATGCCTGCGCGGCGCGCTGCTCCAGCTCACGCAGCGCGGCGATGCGCGCCAGCGTGGCGGCCCGGCGCTGCTGCGCCTGCTCGCCAGCTGCATTCCATTGCGATGCAAAGACGCTCATGACTGAAACACCTTGGGAGTCTGGTAGAGAGAAAAGCCATCAAATGCACGCACTGCGCCGCGTTGCTGCACCTCGGCACTGGCGGCCACCGGCCCCATGCCCATGCGCACCTGGGGACGGGCGCCATCGACGCGCAGCACCGTGCCGCTGATGAAACTGGCTGCGGGACTGAGCAAAAACACGATGGAGGCGGAAACCTCGGCCTCGTTACCAAAGCGCCCCGCCGGCACGGTAGCGGGCATCTTGCGCAACATGGCAGCCGCTTCGGGTGGATAGTGATCCATGCCGCTGGAGGCGATGTAGCCGGGTGCGATGGCATTCACACGCACGCCATGGGGCGCCCATTCCGCAGCCGCCGTCTCGGTAAGGCTGACCATGCCTGCGCGCGCCGCGCCGCTGTGCCCCATGCCCGGCATGGAGCCCCACATATCGGCCACCATATTGACGATGGAGCCGCCATGCTCTGCCATGTATTGCACAAAGCATTCGCGCGCCATGAGGAAGCCGCCTGTGAGGTTCGTGTCCAGCACGGCCTGCCATCCCTTGGCTCCGATGCTGGCCAGGGGCGCAATGTATTGCCCACCCGCGTTATTGACCAGGGCATCGATGCGCCCGTGGCGGGCCAGAACCTCGGCCACCAGCGCTTTGACGGCAGCCTCATCCCGTATATCCGCTCCGTGCCGGCTGACTCTGTCTGCCGGTACTCCGGCCTGCTGCAACTCGGCTTGGACAGCAACCAGCTTGTCCTGATTACGTCCCACCAGGGCAACTGTGGCGCCCAAGGATGCCAGCTCGTGCGCAACACAGCGGCCGATGCCCGAGCCGCTACCGGTCACCACAACCACCTGCCCCGCAAACAATGCGGCACGGAATACGGATTGGTACATCAACGCTCTCCAATGAATAAAGCCAGGGCTTGCTCGGTCAACTCATCCAGCGTCAGCCCCCGGCCCTCGGTAAACCATTGAGCCGTCCAGTTCAATGCGCCAAAGATCAGCAGTCGCGCGATTTCGGGACGGGCCTTGAGCTTTCCCGTGCGGTGCAGCGCCTGCAGTGCAGGCATCCACTGCGCTTCGTAGGCATCCTTTTGTGCGCTCACCTCCATGCGCTGCGCATCGCTGAGCAGCCGCCATTCGTAAAGCATGACGGGGATGAAGTCGCTCTCGCCGCCGACCATGATTTGCAGATGATTGCGCACCAGAGCGCTCAGTCGTTCCACGCCGTTGGCACGTGCCCCCAGTGCTTGCAGCGCAGCGTCCTGACTCACCGCAGCCTGAGTCATTCCATCTTGCATCACCGCGTGCAGAATGGCTTCCTTGCTCTCAAAAAAATAGAAGATAGACCCCGACTGCATACCTGCAGCGGCGGCGATGTCACGGGTGCTGGTGCCGTGAAATCCGCGCTGCCTGAACAGCTGCGCCGCGACCTTCACCAGCTCGCCACGACGCATGCTTTCATTGCGCTCATCGGCCGACTTCGGAGGCCTGCCGCGACCGCGCTTTTTTACTATGACTGCTTCATGACTTGTTTGCATGAGACGCAGCATATCGGCCTTTGTTATTTTTACCAATCATTTGCTTTTTAAAAATAACTAGGGCTTGTACGCAAGGGTTTTCAGGAAATCAGCTCTCGACCCGCCTGGCACGGTAAAGGCCGGGCGAGCTGCCCGTCCAGCCCTTGAAGGCACGCTGAAACGCCGCTGCGTCGGCAAACCCCAGGTCTGCCGCCAGCTCCGTAAAACTGACTTTGCTGGTGCCCAGTCGGGAGACCGCGATGTCTCGGCGAAGCTCATCCTTGATGGCTTGAAAGGAGGTGCCCGCAGCAGCCAGCTTGCGCTGCAGCGTGGGGGCCGACATGTTCAGCTCGGCGGCCGTAGCTTCCAGCCCCGCCCATCGCGGACGCGACTGCAGCAAATGAGAATGCACGCGGGCATCCACACCTTCTCCGGTACGCGGCGGCATGATGGCCGCCGCCGGCCAGCTGGCCACAAAGGTCTGCAACGCCTGCTCGTCACGACTGCAAACACGCGCGAGCTTGCGCGCATCGAACCAGAATGCCGAAAACGGCAAACCGAAATGCAAAGGCGCCGGAAAGGTATCGCCATAGTCGTTGGCGTAATCAGGCTGCCCGAAGGCAAAGTCAAAGTGCTGCACCTTGAGCGTACCGCCCATCAGCCAGGCAGTAAGCCGCCACAGCACGCGCAGGGAAAACTCATAGAGGAAATTGGGCAAGGGCTCATCGCCCACAGGGCGCAGCACAATGCCCGCCAGCGCTCCATCACGCACCAGTTGCACATCCACCTGATCCTGCAGCAGCACATGGGCCTGGCACATGCGTTGCAACGCAGTCTCCATCCCGTGCCCTGAAAGGGCCTGACGCGCAATCAGCTCCAGACTGCCACGCTTGAGCGGTCTGGAGAACTGGCACATGGCCTCATCCCCCAGCATCTCCACCACTCGCCACATCAGCGCCACATACTGGTCTGCCGTGACTCTGGCGCCGTCCTGCGCCAGCAGCAAAGGGGCTATGCCGGCACGCAGCAGCAGCTCCTCGCAGTCATGCCCGTGTCTTCTTACCCCGGCAGCAATACCCCGCACCAGCGCCATGGAGATCGTGAAAGGAACGATGGAAGCAGCAGCCATGAACAGATCACCTTGAGGTCTTTTGACATACGAAAGATGCGCTCGGCAATGGGTTTGCGCATCGGTAATTCCTACGATGGATCTCATTGCCCAGCACCTGTTTGCCACTTTCCCAAGGAGCCCCCATGAGTCGCGATGTGTATGTTGCCGGCGTAGGCATGATTCCATTTGCCAAGCCCGGAAAGAGTGATCCCTACTTCCAGATGGGCTCCAGCGCCACGTCCCTGGCGCTGGCAGATGCAGGCCTCGCGTATGACGCAGTGCAGCAAGCCTATGTGGGCTATGTCTACGGTGACTCCACCGCCGGTCAGAGAGCGCTGTATGAGGTGGGCATGTCCGGCATTCCCATCATCAATGTCAACAACAACTGCTCCACCGGCTCCACCGCACTGTTCCTGGCACGTCAAGCCGTGGCCAGCGGCGCTGCCGACTGTGTGCTGGCTCTGGGGTTCGAGCAGATGACCCCTGGCGCACTGGGCTCGGTCTTTAGCGACCGGCCCAGCCCCTTTGACCGATTCGAAGCGGAAACCGATGCCCTGGTCGGCGACAACGGCGTTCCGCTGGCCCTGCGCTACTTCGGCGGAGCAGGCAAGGCACATATGGACCAGTACGGCACGCAGCTTTCCACCTTTGCCAAGATCCGTGCCAAGGCCAGCCGCCATGCAGCGCGCAATCCCCTGGCCCTGTTCCGCACCGAGGTGTCAGAGGAGGAGGTCATGGCCTCTCCCGTGATGTGGCCGGGCGTCATGACCCGACTCATGGCCTGCCCACCTACCTGCGGCGCGGCGGCGGCCCTGCTGGTGTCCGAAGCCTATGCGCTCAAGCATGGCCTGGACCACAGCGTGCGCATCCGCGCCCAATCCATGACCACGGACAGCCCCAAGACCTTCGAGGCCCATGATATGCGCGAAGTGGTGGGCTTCAGCATGGCTCAGGACGCTGCCCGTCAGGTCTATGAACAGGCCGGCATCAGCCCCCAGGACGTTGATGTAGTGGAGCTGCACGACTGCTTTGCACAAAACGAATTGCTGACCTACGAGGCTCTGGGCCTGTGCCCTGTGGGCGGTGCGGAAAAATTTGTCTGCGACGGCGACAACACCTACGGCGGCAAGTTTGTGACCAATCCATCGGGCGGTCTGCTATCCAAGGGACACCCGCTGGGCGCCACCGGTCTTGCCCAGTGCACAGAATTGGTACAACAGCTGCGCGGCCGGGCCGATCAGCGCCAGGTTGCCAATGCCCGCCTGGCGCTGCAGCACAACCTCGGCCTCGGTGGCGCCTGTGTGGTCACCCTCTACGAGCGCGTCTGAAGGAGCGGCCAATGATTGACACCCAATGGATAGGGCATGACCTGCCCCCTTCTGAGCTCAGCCTGGACCGCAGCCGCCTGCGCTTCTTTGCCAAGGCCATCGGTGAAAACAACGCCGTCTATACCGACCTGGAGGCCGCCCGCGCAGCGGGCTACCCGGACCTGCCCGTGCCCCCCACCTTTTTGTTTGCGGCGGAGATGGACAGCGGCGCGTCCGACCTGCTCCTGCAAACCCTGAACATCCCGATCGCCAAGATCCTGCATGGCGAGCAGAGCTTTTGCTATCACCGGAGCGCCTGCGCCGGAGACCGCATCACGGTGCAGTCCAGGATCGATGACATCTACAGCAAGAAGAACGGCGCACTGGAATTTGTCGTGAAGTCATCGCGCGCCATCAATCAGAACAACGAGCTGGTGGCCGAGATGCGCTCCGTCATCGTGGTTCGCAACTAGAAAGGACCGGCAATGAACATCCCTCGCTACGACAAGGTCCAGGTTGGAGATGCACTGCCGACCCTCGACCTGCCCCCGATCAGCCGCACCACGCTGGCCCTGTTTGCCGGAGCCTCGGGCGACCACAACCCGATTCATATCGACACCGACTTCGCGCGCAAGGCCGGCATGCCTGATGTGTTTGCCCACGGCATGCTGGGCATGGCCTGGCTGGGGCGACTGCTGACCAACTGGGCGCCGCAATCCAGGCTGCACCGTTTCGACGTACGCTTTCAGGGCATTACCCATCTGGCCAATGCGATCTCGTGCACGGGCCGCGTTATGGAAAAACGAGATGCGGACCGCAGCGTCCGGGTCGAGGTGCAAAGCAGCAACCAGCATGGCCAGACCAAGATCGCGGGCGATGCCTGGATCAGCCTGCCCTGAGAACGTATTGATTCGCCCAAGGAGACAGCAATGACAAGAAAACTCGACGGCAAGGTAGCCCTGGTTTCAGGATCGGGCCGCGGCATAGGCCGCAGCATCGCCCTCAAGCTGGCCAGCGAAGGCGCACGCCTGGTCATCAACGACCTCGATGCCGAACCCGCCAATGAAACCCTGGCCCTGATACGCGAGATGGGCGGCGAGGCCGTTGCCTGCGTGGGCAATGTCACCCACACCGACTTTGCCGAGCGCTTTGTCGGCGCCGCCGTCCAGCAGTACCAGGGATTGGACATCATCGTCAACAACGCCGGCTACACCTGGGACAACGTCATCCAGAAGATGAGCGACGAGCAGTGGTACGCCATTCTCGACTGCCATCTGACCGCCCCGTTTCGCATACTGCGTGCGGCTCAGCCCGTCATCAAGGCCTTGTCCAAGGCCGAGCTGGAAGCTGGCCAGCGCGTCATGCGCAAGGTGGTCAATATCTCCTCGGTGGCGGGCCTGTTCGGCAATGCGGGCCAGACCAACTACTCCGTGGCCAAGGCCGGAATCACGGGCATGACCATGACGCTGGCCAAAGAGTGGGGACGCATGAACGTCAATGTGAACTGCGTGGCATTCGGACTCATCAAGACCAGGCTGACCAACTCCGCCGCCAATGGCGAGACGGCCCACATCGAAGGCCGCGACATCAAGGTAGGCGTGAACCCCGGCCTGATGGCAGCCATGGAACAGACGATTCCCCTGGGTCGCGCTGGCACGCCCGACGAAGCGGCGGGTGCGGTCTACCTCTTTTGCCAACCTGAGTCGAACTACATCAGCGGCCAGACCTTGATGTGTACCGGCGGCCTGACCGGGGTCTGAACATGCTGCTGCCCAAACCCTTTCAACATGCCTGGATGAATGCAGATATCGATGCTTTCAGAGAGCAGGTGCGCCGCTACATAGTGCGCGAACTGACACCCCATGTACCCGCCTGGCGCGCTCAGGGCTATGTGCCGCGCGAGATCTGGAGCGGCTTTGGCGCGCATGGCTTTCTGCTGCCCGAGATGGACGAGCAATGGGGCGGCGGTGGCGGCAATCTGGCCTACCAGTTGGTGGTTCAGGAAGAGCTGACCAAGGCCGAAGTACATGCCATCACCAGCGTGCACACCATCGCCTCGCACTACCTGCTGGCCTATGGAACTGAAGAACAAAAGCAGCGCTGGTTGCCCAGGCTTTGCAGCGGCGAATTGCTGGCCGGCATTGCCATGACCGAACCCAGCGTGGGCTCCGACCTCAAGGCCATGCGCACACGGGCCCAGCGCGATGGCGAGCACTACGTTATCAATGGCTCCAAGACCTTCATCACCAATGGCTACACGGCCAATTTGCTGGTGGTGGCCGTGCGCACCGGAGATGCCGGAAGCGGCGGCGTATCGCTGGTAGTGCTGGAGACGGAAAACCTGCCCGGCTTTCGCGTGGGTCGCAGGCTAGGCAAGATCGGCCAGCATATTTCGGACACCGCCGAGCTGTTCTTTGAAGACCTGCGCATACCCGCCAGCCACCTGCTGGGAGGCACCGAGGGGCAAGGCTTCAAGCAGCTGATGAGCCAATTGCCCTATGAACGCATGCTACTGGGGGTCAGCGCCGCTGCAGCCATCGAGATGGCTGTTGCACTGACCGTGGACTACACCCAGCAACGCAAGGCATTCGGCCAGACGATTGCAGATTTCCAGAACACGCGCTTCAAGCTGGCCGAATGCGCCACCACGGCCCATGTGGTGCGCAGCTTTGTCAACGACTGCATACAGCGCCTGCTCGACGGCACTCTGGATAACGAGGCCGCCTATATGGCCAAGTGGTGGTGCAGCGAGCAGCAGTGCAAGGTGATGGATGAATGCCTGCAGCTGTTCGGCGGCTACGGGTATATGGAGGAATATCCCATCGCGCGGCTGTACACCGATGCCCGGATCCAGAAGATCTACGGAGGCGCTAACGAGATCATGAAGGACCTGATCGCCAGACGCCTTTTCGCCCAATAGCTCTCGCATTGATCGCTTTCTCTGTTTCAAGAAAGGCCAGTCATGTATCTCACGCAAAGCTTGCGTCGCGCCGTGCAGCAGACGCCTCATGCCACAGCCAGCATCTACAACGGTCGCAAACGCAGTTTTGCGCAGCTAGGGGAGCGAGTCGCCCGCTTCGCCGGTGCGCTGCAAGCGCTGGGCACCCAGGCCGGGGACCGGGTCGGGATTCTGAGCCTCAACTCAGACTGGTATCTGGAGTACTACATGGCCTGCTACTGGGCAGGCGTGGCCGTCAATCCCATCAATATCCGCTGGAGCGCCAACGAGATCGCCTACTCCCTCGATGATTGCGACACCCGCATTCTGCTGGTGGATGACAGTTTTGCGCCTTTGACACCGGAACTCCTCAAGCTATCCCGCTCTCTGCAAACGCTGATCCACCTGGGCGATGGTCCTGCCCCGCAGAACATGCTCTCCTATGAAGCGCTGGTGGCAGACAGCAGCCCGGTTGAAGACGCCATGCGCAACGGCGACGATCTGGCCGGCGTCTTCTATACCGGTGGCACCACGGGCTCCCCCAAGGGGGTCATGCTCTGCCATCGCAATCTCTATACCAATGCCATCTCGAGCGTGTCGTCACAGATCGTGCGCGCAGGCAGCATTGGCCTGCACGCAGCCCCCATGTTCCATCTGGCTGACGGTGCGTTCATGAATGCCCTGTTCGCCGCAGGCGGCTGCCATGTCATGGTGCCGCGCTTCGATCCTCTCGCGGTACTGCAGGCCATCGCCAGCACCGGCGTGACCGATACGCTGCTGGTGCCCACCATGATTCAAATGCTGGTGGACCACCCCGATCTGCACAAATATGATCTGAAGTCGCTGCGTCAGATGGCTTATGGAGCCTCACCCATCTCCGAGGGCCTGCTGGACCGGGCCATGCGGACCATCCCCGACGTGGATTTTGTGCAGGCCTATGGCATGACGGAGGTATCCCCCATCGCCACCATTCTTTCCCCCGAGATGCACCGCGAACCAGGCCGGGCCAAGGGCCGCCACCGCAGCGCCGGACGCGCCACGGCCTGCACCGAGGTGCGCATCGTCGATCCCGAAGGGCGAGAGGTGCCGCGTGGCGAGGTCGGTGAGATTGCGGTTCGGGGCCCCGGAGTGATGCTGGGCTACTGGAACAAGCCTGCCGAAACCGAAGCCGCCATCCGTGATGGCTGGATGCATACGGGCGATGGCGGCCGCATGGATGACGAAGGCTACGTCTTTGTCGTGGACCGCATCAAGGACATGATCATTACCGGTGGCGAGAACGTCTACAGCATTGAGGTGGAGAGCGTTATTGCCACCCATCCTGCCGTGGCCTCGTGCGCCGTCATAGGCATTCCCCATGAACATTGGGGCGAGCAGGTCCATGTCTTCATCGTGCTTAAGCCCGGACAGAGCCTGGAAGCCCAGGAGCTGATCCATTTCTGCAAGGAGCGCATCGCCGGCTACAAATGTCCCCGTGATGTTTCCTTTGTCGAGGCCATGCCGCTATCCGGTGCAGGCAAGATCCTCAAGACCAGCTTGCGGGCCCCGTTCTGGGCCCATCATGAAAGAAAGGCCACCTGATGTCTGATCTGGTTCTCTGGGAAGTTCGCAACGGCGTAGGTCATATGGTTCTGAACCAGCCCGAGCGGGGCAACGTGATCAGTACGGCCATGGCTCACAACCTGAAGGCGGTGGTAGGGCTGGCCTGCAACACGGATATCGGTGCCCTGCTCATTTCCGCAAGCGGTAAGCAATTCTGCGTCGGGGGTGATATCAGCGAGTTTGGCGAACATCGCGAGCGACTGGCACCGCTGATCGGCGCCATGCTTGATCTGCTCAACCCTGTCATGCATCAGCTGGCCAGCTTGCCGCTGCCAGTCATCAGTGCCGTGCAAGGCCCTGTCGGAGGTGGCGGCATCGGGCTCGCACTGTGTGCGGACCTGGTACTGGCCAGCCGTCACATGTTTTTGCGCGGCGGGTACTCCGCCATCGGCCTGAGCCCGGATCTTGGTGTATCGGGCTATCTCACCCGCCGTGCCGGTGCTGCCAGGGCCAAATACATTCTGATGAGCAACCGCGCTGTCGCGGCCGAGGACTGTCTGCGCATGGGCCTGGTCGACGAGCTGCACGAGCCCGAACAGCTGCTGGCGGCGGCAACCGCGCTGGCCGAAGAGCTTGCCGGCGGCCCCACAAACTCCTTGGCGGGCATCAAAAGCCTCTGTGACTCGGCACATCGGCAAGATCTTCAGCAGCAACTGGGTGCCGAGCGCGAAGCCATGCTGGGCTGCGCCCGCTCCGGCAACAGCCTCGAAGGCGTGACTGCCTTTTTGCAAAAGCGCAAGCCCGTGTTTCAGCGTCGCTGAATCGTTTGCCTGTTTTTTAGGCGCAACAGGCAAAGCCTTGCCAGTCAAGGCTTTGCGCATTTATTCCGATATTTACCCACAGGCCAGACCACATGTTCTGGGGATAAGCACGAAGCTGGTGTGTAATTGCCGACATGCCCCGATTGATTGCACCCAGCAAGGACGAAAGTGCCCTGCTCCCTCCGTTTCTGGAATTGCCCGAACATGCAATCCACATACCGCAGTCCGAAACCGAATTTGAAGCCGCCTTCAAGGCCATGAATGCCGAGCCCGTGCTCGGCTTTGACACTGAAAGCAAACCCATCTTCAATATTGGCCAGCAAGACAGCGGCCCTCATCTGGTGCAGCTTGCCACGGCCAGTCAGGTCTGGCTACTGCAACTGCATAGGCCCATGGCTCTGGAAGTGTCGCGCATGGTGCTGGCTGCAGAACATATCTGCAAGGTCGGCTTCGGGCTCGATAACGATAAACACTCCCTGCCCCGCAGGCTGGGGGCGCCGCTGATCAATATTCAGGATCTGGACAGCCGCTTCAAGCGGCTCGGCTATGGCCCATCAGTGGGTGTGCGCGCCGCCGCGGCGCTGGTGCTCCAGCAAAGCTTTCGCAAGTCCAAGCGCACCACCACCTCCAACTGGGCTGCCACAGAACTCAGCCCGGCCCAGCGACGTTATGCCGCCAATGACGCCCATGCTCCGGTCGTGATCTATGCCCGCCTTCCCGCCTGGGAAAGCACACAACCAGTCCTTCCCCGACGCGGCCCCAGGAGTCCGAGGTCGTAAACGTTCAGCCCTCAGATCGCGAAAAGAAGCCAATCGTCAAAGCACCATAAGCTCTGCGCCCGACAGCGGGATTCAGGCAATCATTCTCCATTGCAGCTCGCTCTCGTCCTGCGCAGAGCTCATGACACAATCCCGCCCTGCCTTCTTGGCCTGGTATAGCAGCGCATCGGCCCGAGCCAGTGCCTGCTCGAAATCCTGTGCGGAACTGAGTGCAGCAATGCCAAAACTGGCTGTTACCTTGAGTTGCGCAGCCAATCCTCCGAGCACCTGGCTTTGCAAGCGCTCACGCACACGCTCCACAATGGCTTGCGCTTCGAACAGCTGTACTCGCGAGAGCAGCAAGACAAACTCCTCTCCGCCGAAGCGGGCAACCAGATCGCAGTCTCTGACCTGCTGAGTCAGCAACTGTGCCAGTTGCTGTAGCACCTGATCGCCGGCCGCATGGCCCCAGTTGTCGTTGATGTATTTGAAATGATCGATGTCCACGGCAACCACGGCCCAGGGCACCAGCCGCTGATCGGCCAAGCGCGACTCTGCGGCCTCCATGAAGGCGCGGCGATTGAGCAGGCGCGTCAAAGAGTCACGGTTGCGCTCTTCGCGCAATGTCGTCATCACATCCCTGACCGAGCAGGCCAGCAATCCAACGGCAAACCACATCGCAAACAGAAGCGCTATGGCCTGGGTGAGCAACCAGTATCCAGATCGGGTCAGCTCCTGCACTTCGTGAACGGGCAACAGACTTACGGCCGCCGGCCTGAACAAGGCATAACAGACGTTGAGCCCATAGGCCCAGCGCACGCCACGCTCCAGCCAGTCCTTTGACGAATCGGCCTTGAGAAACGCCGGCATGGCCAGGGTCAGCTGCAAGGCCATGGCCAGAGCCAGGCACTGCACGCGGACCCATAAATCATTCTCGATCCGGGAAAAATAGAACAGCACGGACAGGGCGACGACAGCGATCAACAGGCCGCCGGCCACGCTTGCCCCTGCCGACCCCAGCCGCAAGGACATGCCCTGCGCCAGCGACCAGGTTCCCAGCAAATACAGGCATGCCGTCATCAGGGCGAAATGACTCAGTTGCGCATTGCTCATCAGGCTTTGCGCAGCCAGAGCTGTCGCGAGCAGCACATAACCGCCCACCAGCCAGAGCAGGAACAGCGCACGCGGCTGTCGGCGCTGCACATACCAGCAAGCCAACAAGGCAAACCCGAACAACACCACGCAAGCCGGCGCAATCAAGGCAAAGTACAAATCTGCAGGCTGGCCCAATTTAGGTTCTCCGCGCAGGAAACTGTGAATTCAACGTCGTCCATTCTCCGGCGAGAAGTATCTCCAATATTCCAATACAGCGCTCGCTTTCACTCTGGCATAAGCACATAGCCATTAGGTCGTTCTCCTGAGTCGGCGTCCTGCCCATAATCAATGACGCCAAAGCTCTGGCTGTGGCGTTCGAATAACTTGCCAAAGAGACACACACATGCGCATAGAGACACTCGCCGTACATGCCGGCTATTCCCCCGACCCCACCACCAAGGCTGTGGCCGTGCCCATCTACCAGACGGTGGCCTACGCGTTTGACAGCGCCCAGCATGGCGCCGATCTGTTTGATCTGAAGGTCCCGGGCAATATCTACACGCGCATCATGAATCCCACCACCGACGTGCTGGAAAAGCGCGTCGCGGCGCTCGAAGGCGGCATTGCAGCGCTGGCCGTGGCATCGGGCATGGCAGCCATCACCGCCGCCATCCAGACCCTGGCCGAAACGGGTGACAACATCGTGTCGGCCAGCACGCTCTACGGCGGCACCTACAACCTGTTTGCCCACACCTTCCCGCAGCAAGGCATCGAGGTGCGCTTTGCCGATCCACGCGACCCGGCCAGCTTCGGCAAGCTGATCGACGCCAGGACCAAGGCGGTATTCATCGAGTCCATCGGCAACCCTCTGGGCAATGTGACCGATATCCGCGCTCTGGCCGATGTGGCCCACCGGCACGGCGTGCCGCTGATCGTCGACAACACCGTGCCCTCTCCCTATCTGCTGCGCCCGTTCGAACATGGCGCTGACATCGTCGTGCATTCGCTGACCAAATACCTGGGCGGCCACGGCACCAGCGTTGGCGGGGCGATCGTGGACAGCGGCAAGTTCCCCTGGGCGGAGCACAAGGCCCGCTTCAAGCGCCTGAACGAACCCGACGTCAGCTACCATGGCGTTGTCTATACCGAGGCCCTTGGCCCCGCCGCATTCATAGGCCGCGCCCGCGTCGTGCCGCTGCGCAACATGGGCGCCGCCATCTCGCCGCAGAACGCCTTCCAGATTCTGCAAGGCATCGAAACCCTGGCCCTGCGCATGGACCGCATCTGCGAAAACACGCAGAAGATTGCAGAAACGCTGCAAAAACACTCCAAAGTGGAATGGGTGCGCTATGCAGGCCTGAAAGACCACCCCGACCACGCCATCGTGCAAAAACAGTCTGGCGGCCGCGCATCGGGCATTCTGTCGTTCAGCCTCAAGGGCAGCGAAGGCCGTGCGGCCGGTGCGCGTTTCCTGGACGCCTTGCAGCTGTTCACGCGCCTGGTCAATATCGGCGATGCCAAGTCGCTGGCCACCCACCCTGCTTCAACCACGCACCGTCAGCTGGATACGGACGAACTGGCCAAGGCCGGCGTGACCGAAGGCATGGTGCGCCTGTCCGTGGGCATCGAGCATATTGACGATCTGCTGGCCGACCTGAACCAGGCGTTGGAACAGGTCTGAAGCGGGCTGAGACTCCGGCGCGCGACTTCAGGCATCGCGCGCCAGCCGCAGCCCCGTCATCTGCCATCGAGCCGTTGCGGGAAAGAAGTTGCGATAGGTCAGCCGCGCATGACCGGCAGGCGTGAGGCAGGAACCTCCGCGCAGCACATACTGGTTGACCATGAATTTTCCGTTGTACTCCCCCACGGCACCCTCGGCCACGCGAAAGCCCGGGTAGGCGGCATAGGACGAATGCGTCCACTCCCAGACCTGGCCAGTTGCCACCCCATGATGAGCGCCCGAGACTTCAGGGTGCAGGCTGGCATGACCCACTGACGAGGACACAGGCCAGTCATGCGCACCCATTGCCACCTCCCACTCCATCTCCGTCGGCAGGCGCGCACCGGCCCAGCGCGCATAGGCATCAGCCTCGAAATAGGAGATATGGCAGACAGGCCTCAGCGCATGCAGAGCCGTCACGCCATACAGGCTGAACTCCTGCCAGCCCGCATCACCCGCAGCATCCTCAGCTTGCCTCCAGTACCAGGGGTGGCTCAGTTGCTGGGCCTGGCACCAGTCCCAGCCTTCGGCCAACCACCATTGAGGCTGACCGTAGCCGCCATCCAGCACAAAACGCAGAAACTCGCCATTGCTCACGGGCCTCGATGCAATCTGCGCAGCTTGCACATAGACACTGTGCCTGGGCATTTCATTGTCAAACGCAAAGCTGCCGCCGCCATGACCTATGCTGTAGATGCCCGCCTCAAGTGGCAGCCATGTGAGATCGGCATAGGCCTGCACGCAATTCTCCTCTGCCACCCCATCTGACGCATAAGCAGGCCAGAGCGGGTGACAAGAAAGCAAATGCTTGATATCGGTGAGCATCAACTCCTGATGCTGCTGCTCGTGCTGCAAGCCCAATGCGACGAGCTGAGCAACGACCTGCTGCGTCGTCGGACTTTTCTCTTTCATGGCGGCCATCAGCGCCAGCATCTGCTCATCCACCACAGCGCGATAGGCCATGACCTGCGCCAGAGCCGGTCTGGTCAGCAAGCCCCGCTGGGCTCTGGGATGGCGTTCACCCACCTGCTGGTAGTAGGAGTTGAACAGCATGCGAAAACTGCCGTCAAAAACCTGATGCCCTGGCTGGTGCACGGCCAGTACAAAGGTTTCAAAGAACCAGCTGGTATGGGCCAGATGCCATTTGGCAGGACTGGCGTCCGGCATGGATTGCACGCAGGCGTCTTCTGCAGACAAGGGCGCAGCCAGCTTTTGCGTGCAGGCCCTCACCCGCTCGAACTGCTGCGCCAGCACTATCCAGTCCCTGGCAGCAGGTGCCATGAAAAATGGCCGCTCCATGGTTTCAGGCTTGGGCATGAATGACGGCAAACCATTGCTGCTCATCGGTCCAGACCCTGGGTTCGGCAAATCCCGCGCATGCCAGCATGGAGAGGAAATCGGACAGCGGGTATTTGTAGCTGTTCTCCGTATGGATGGTCTCGCCCTGAGCAAAATAGCGCAGGCCCTGAGGCCAGCACACCATGACGGGGCGACGGGCGCGCAAATGCATCTCTATCCGCGATGTCCGACTGTCGAAGCGCGCCTCATGCGCCCAGTCCTGAAGATTGAAATCGCTGCCCAGCAGACGGTTCACATGATTGAGCACATTGAGATTGAATTCGGCTGTGACGCCCTGCTCATCGTCGTAAGCGGCTATCAGAACCGGTACCGGCTTGGGCAGATCAATGCCAATCAGCAGCCCGCCGTCGCCCCCCAGAAGTGAATGCATATGTCCGAGCATATGCAAAGCCTGCTGCGTATCGAAGTTGCCGATCGAGGAGCCAGGATAGAACAGCTCACGCCGTGTCTGTGGCACGCCTGACGGCAAATGCCAGTCCCCCGTGAAATCCGCCGCAACCGCACGAGCCGTAAGTCGCGGGAAGTCATGCTCCAGCCTAGCCACAGCGGCCTGCAGAAACTCGACCGCAATATCCACTCCCAGAAACTGCTGCGGCCCCACGCTGCGGCACAGGCGTCGCACTTTTTCGCAATTGCCCGCTCCCAGCTCTATCAACACCTGGCAACCCGCCATGGCCTGGGCGATCTCCAGGTCGTAGCGGGCCATGATGGCAGCCTCGGTTCTTGTGGGGTAGTACTCGGGCAGCTCGGTTATCTGCTCAAACAGGGCGCAGCCATGCGCGTCATATAGGAACTTGGGAGAAATCTGCGCCTGCAGCTGCATCAGCCCCTGCGCCAGTTCATAGCGCAGATGCGTCGGGGGGGCATACGCGTCCATGAAGCTACAACTCTCCCCCTGAAGCGATGGAGGTCTCAACGAGGACGCCAGAGGCAATGGAATGCGCCCTGCGCGTGATGCAAACTCTATCGATGCTGCCTGCCTGTCCGGTGTCGCGCGCATGCTGATCCTCCTGATGAGCTGATCGCGCGATGCAGCCATTGCCCGCGCCATCACTGCCAAGCCTGCTTTAGAACGTGCTTACCGCGTTGGAGAGCAAGGAGATCGTAAACACGTTCTTAGACCCTCAGCCTAGCGCGGCCGGCAATCGGCAGAAGTAGGACTGAAGCCAGCGATCCTTTTACTGCATGCGCATGCAGCAATGCTGACAAAGTCAATACTGGCCAAAGAATTCAGCAAAAAAAATCGGTACCCCGCGCTGGCGGAATACCGATCTAAACATACACCCTAGCCTCCGAAGTCATCAGGCCATGCCGACCTGCTGACTCCGATGCACCGCAGAGCCTGCGGTGCGTGCCTCGCCTGCGGGAAGAAGGCCGCAGACAAGAACACTCTTTGCCGTGAAGCTATCAGAAGCGATAGCCCACGCCCACACCCACCAGCCATGGGTCAACCTTGAACTTGGTGTTTTCAAACACGCCTGCACCTGTGACCTTGGTACCCAGATACACCTTCTTGATGTCGAAGTTCAGCGACCAGTTCTTGTCCAGCGCATAGTCGAAGCCGACCTGCAGCGCGCCGCCAAAGCTGTTCTTCTTCACGGTCACGGCACCATCCAGGATGTCCACGTTCGAGAAGCGTGTGTAGTTCACGCCTGCCCCCACATAAGGCTTGAAGGCCCCGAAGTTGGTGAAGTGGTACTGCGCCAGCAAGGTGGGGGGCAGATGCTTGAGCGAACCGATCTTGCCGCCATTCAGGCGCACATCATGCTTTTGGGGATAGGTCAGCACCAGCTCTGCCGCAATGTTGGGCGTGAAGAAGTAGGACACGTCCAGCTCAGGCATCCACTTGTTGTTGATGCTCACGCCTGCGTCTCCGGCAGCGCCACCGTTGTCGCTGTCCAAATGCAGAGCGCGCACGCGAACCTGCCAAGGGCTGGAGCCGTCAAACGAAGATTGGGCAAAAGCGGTACCGGCCGTCAGGGCGCTGGCAACAGCAGCAATCGCGATCAGAGTCTTTTTCATGGGTTCTTTCCTTGAAGAATTGGGTGAGTGCAATGCTTTGCATCCCTTGGCATCCATTGAAGCAAAGCCACTGCCACACGGGTTTGTCCCAGGTCAACCCGCACACCAACACCGCAAAGAAAAAAGCGGACGTTGCCCATCGGCCACGTCCGCCCAGGACACTGATGAAGCGCAAAAATTTGCTTCAGCAGTGATGGTAGTCGTCAATTCGGATGAGCCGCCCTGGCTGGTCGCAGCTTGTGCCACAACTCCATGCACACCACAACCGCACCGCCAATGACGGCCCCAACCAGCACATGTACCAACACCGGTCCCAGCGCTGCAACAATACCGCCCGTGGGCACAATCACCTGCTCTATCCAATGTTCGACAGGCTCTATGCCGTGCACCAGCAAGCTACCGCCTACCATGAACATGGCAGCCGTGCCCACGATGGACAGCCCGCGCATCAGCCACGGGGTAAAAGCAATCAGACGACGGCCCATGGCCTTGGCAGCGCTGCTGCTCTTGGCCATCAGCCAGCCGCCCACATCATCCATGCGCACGATCCCGGCCACCAGTCCATAGACGAACACGGTGATGGCCAGAGCTACTGCGATCAGCACCGAGGCCTGCTCCCAGATGGGTTTGGCGGACACCGTACCCAGCGCAATCGCCATGATTTCGGCCGACAAGATAAAGTCCGTGCGCACGGCCCCCTTGACCTTCTGCTTTTCGTACTCCATCGGGTCCATCTGCTTTTCACGCGCGGCACGCACCGATGAAGGCGCAACACCTTTATGGGCAGCCTCCTCGGCATCCACCACGGCATCATGCGCATCATGCTTTTTGTGCTTGTGAAACAGCTCAAGGATCTTTTCCACGCCTTCGAAGCACAGAAAAGCGCCCCCCACCATCAGCAAAGGCGTGATCAACCAGGGCACAAAGGCGCTGATCAATAGCGCTGCGGGCACCAAGATGGCCTTGTTCATCAACGAACCTTTGGCCACCGCCCAGACCACTGGCAACTCCCGATTGGCCTTCACTCCCGTGACCTGCTCGGCATTGAGAGCCAGATCATCGCCCAGCACGCCGGCCGTCTTCTGCACCGCCACCTTGGTCTGTGTGGCCACATCATCCAGGATTGCTGTGCTCTTGCCCGCAGCGGTCTTGGTCATCAAGGCCACATCGTCGAGCATGCTTGCAATATCGTCTAGCAGCATCAAAAGGCCGGCACCTGCCATCGCACTCCCCAGTTGGTTTCAATGTCCACTATCATGCCTGCAAACCGTGCAGCGACTGCAGCAGGAAGTTGCCAATCGCCTACGCGATCAGCACGGCCAAGGCTTTGCAGCGACAATGAGCGCCCTCATCGAACGGAAACCCTGTGACTCAAGCCATCGCTCATGCCGAACTGATTGCCAGCTACCGCAAACTTGCCGCAGAGGCCGCCAAGAAGGCGGAACTGGTCAAGGCCGCAGCGGGCAAAGGCCCCAAGACCATTGCAACGGTCAGCGAAACCGCTGCCAAGGCCGCGCGCCGCCGCGATGTGATGGCCGCCAGACTGGCCAAGCTTGGTATCGATCTGCCGGGCTGAGCCTCAACAAGCAGCCTTCTTCGGGCAGTCTTCTTATTTGCTGGTCTTGAAGCCCTGTGTCGCCGCCCAGGCGGCCACATCGTCGCGGCGGATGGCCGCTGCCATGAGCTGTGGAAAGGCATCGGGGGTACAAGCAAACGAGGGCACGCCCAGTGCCGCCAGCTTGGCCGCCAGTTCCGCGTCATAGGCCGGCGCCCCCTCGTCGCTGAGCGCCAGCAACGTGATGAACTGCACGCCTGCTTCCACCAGCTCGTTGGCGCGGCGCAGCAGGCCCGACTCCACACCGCCTTCGTAGAGGTCGGAGATCAGCACCAGAATGCTGTTGCGCGGCTCGCTGATCAGCCCCTGGCAATAGCCGACCGCACCGTTGATATCGGTGCCGCCACCCAGTTGCACGCCAAACAGCACATCGACGGGATCGTCGAGTTTTTCCGTCAGGTCAACCACTGCCGTATCAAACACCACCAGCTTGGTGGCCACGGCCGGCAGGCTGGCCATCACCGCACCGAAGATGCTGGAATAGACCACCGAGTTGGCCATGGAGCCGCTCTGGTCAATGCACAGGATCACCTCGCGCTGCGGGCGACGCGCCTTGCGCCCATAGCCAATCAGCGTCTCCGGAACAATGGTCTTGTATTCGGGCTGCCAGTGGCGCAGGTTGGCGCGTATGGTGCGATTCCAGTCGATCTCGGCATGGCGCGGGCGTCGGTTGCGCTGGCTGCGATCCAGCGCCCCGGCCACGGCATTGCGCATGGGCTCCTCGAGCTCTTTCATCAGCTCGTCCACCACCTTGCGCACCACCAGCCGCGCCGTGGCCTTGGTGTTCTGCGGAATCACCGAGCCCAGCGAAATCAGGTCCGCCACCAGATGCACATCGGGCTGCACGTTCTCCAGCATCTCGGGCTGCAGCAGCAGCTCGCGCAGATTCAGACGCTCCATGGCATCGCGCTGCATGACCTGCACGACCTGGCTCGGAAAGTATTTGCGGATATCGCCCAGCCAGCGCGAAACCGAAGGCGAGGAGTTGCCGCGTCCACCCTTGCGCGATGCCAGCTTGCTGTCTTCCTCATACAAGGCGGCCAGCGCCTGGTCCATCTCCTGCAAGCGGCCCGTCACACCGCCGCAACTGGCGTCAGCGGGGCTGCCCAGCACCATGCGCCAGCGCTGCAGCCGCGTGGTGGGCTGCAGCTCTTCGGACTCCTGTTGCGGCTCGGTCGCCAAATTTGCTGTTTGATTCATCGTCACACCCTGGCCGCAGCCGCATCAAAATCGGTAGCTGCCTGGGCTTGTCCCATCAGCGCCTGTGGCAGATTCAATCCCAGCAACTCATTGAGCACGGGCAAGGCCCGCAAGGCACGCGACTCATCCCAGGGCGCGGCGTCGTCCGCAGCGCCCACGGCAGGACCAGGTGCCGCAGCGCCCCCCACAGGAGTTCGCTTGACCTTGTCGCCCAGGCTTTGGCGCTCGTGATTGCTGAAGGTCGAGAAGCTGCGCCGCACCAGCGGCAGAATCTGGGCAAACTGCACCTCGCCCAGACCGCTGAGCCAGGCATCGACAGCACCCCAGATGGACTCGTCATGCAGCAACACCAGCGCCTGCTGGTTCAGGAAACCGTCCAGCCAGGCGGCCACATCCATGGGCGCCGCGCCCAGCGAAAGATTGCGGTTGAACTGACGCACGATCTCAGCGCTTTCCAGCAACTGCTCATCCAGCAGCAAACGACAGGCCATGCCGCGCAGCAGCGCCGCTGCGGCATCCCCCATGGCCAGGCTACGCAGTGCCAGACGCCAGGCATCCACCGCCTGTTGCGCCTGGCCGTCGCTGGTGCGCAGCCGCAGTGCCTCGTGCGCCGCCAGCACCTTGGTCTTCATGGCGGCCGCAGCATCCTCATCCATGGCCATGCAGGCAACAGGCAGGCCGATGGCGGCGCGCAGCACCAGCGAATCGATCACGCCAGCAAGCAAGGCGGTATCGGTCTGGCGCACGCTGCCATAGCGATAGACATTGGCCAGCGGCGGCAAGGCCTGCAGCAGCTGGGCCACATCGCCCGTGGTAGCTGCACGCTGGGCCAGCGTGGCGATCAGGGCTTCGACCAGCTGCGGCAAATCGGCCAGCAACGCATCGTCGATGGCCTGCGCGATTTCGGGCAGCGAGGTCTCGGTCGTCAGGCTGGAGCGCAGCTTGGCCGTGGCGGCCTGGGCCACGGTCGCGCCGTGCACGCTGGCCTCGATGATGCGCACTGCCAGCTCGGGCTCCCACTGCAGCTGCCAGCTTTCGCGGAAAGTACCCCGGTTGCGCTGGGCATCAGTGGTGCGAACGCCCCAATCAATGCCGAGCAGTCTCAGACGGTGCAGAAAATGGCTGCGTGCCAGATCCGTGTCCTTGCGCAAATCCAGCGCCAGCAGCTTGCTTGCCGCCTCGGGCTTGAGGCGCAGCGATTTCTGCTGCTGCTCAATGTCGCGCTGCAGCGGCACCTGGGGTACATCGGCGGGCACCTGGCCCAGCACATGACCGACGGTCAGCTCCTCATCGATCAATCTGAGCGGCGCGTCCTCGCCCATGCAGATCACGGTGACGATGGCCTCGTTGATCTCCTCCAGGCCGGGCATGGGCTGGCCGCGCAGCGCCGCCAGGCCCTCGGCCAGACGCGTGGCCTCGATGATGTGAGCGCTGGAGCAGTCCAGATCCTTGTCGCGCAGCAGATGGGCCACGCGCGTCAGCCAGCCCGCCGTGCGCAGTGTGGCTGGAGAAACCTCGTTTTTGATAGCTACTTGCGCTTTACCATCAAGCGTTTGAGGCTGATTTGACTCCAAACCCTGGGACGACTGATAACACTGCCACAGATGCCGGTACCAACCCGGAGAAGTCACACCCGCGCCATAGCCGCTGCTGCTGGCCAGGTTGCGGTAGGTCCAGGGGGCCCAGGTCGCCATCACCTTGGCCTTGGGCAGGCCTTTGAGCAGTGCGCTGTCGGCCTTGGCCGTCACGCTGGCCTTGAGCGCCGGCACATGCCAGGCGCCACAGACCACGGCAATGCGCTGGTGACCGGCCTTGATCGCCTCGCGAATGCACTGGCGCATATGGGCTTCGCGCAGTGCTTCACGCTTCATGTATTCCTCGCCGCGCCAATGTTCGCCATCCTTGGACAGTTCTTCGCGAGCTGCCGTCATCACCTCGCCAATGCTTTCAAACAGTGCTTCGCTATCGCCGCGCTCCTCGACCAGACGGTTCCACCAGCTCTCGCCATCGTCAAAGCCTGCGGCATGGGCCAGCCAGTCCAGCGGATCGCGGTGCAGGTGTTGAGGGGGCGGTGCCGGGATGTCCAACTGCAACCCATGCTCGTCGCCATCCTGCATATCGGCCAGCGTCGCGGCCTCCGCGACATCCGGTGCATCCTGCTCCGAGTCCGCGACAGCCGCCGCCTGCACAGCAGCCTCTGCCTCCTGTGCCGCCTTCTTCAGCGCTTCGCGTCGCGCAAACTCGATGGCCATGCCATGGGTCTGGGGCAGGTCGATGAAGCGCGTGGCAACACCCTGGCGACTGGCCCACTGCAATGCCTGCCATTCGGGTGAAAACTCGGCAAATGGATAGAACGCGGCCTGGCTGGGCTCGTCCTGCATATAGACCAGCATGGCCACGGGCGGGCGCAGCTCGGCACTTTGCAGCATGGGCAGCAGCGCCTCCCCCTCTGGCGGGCCTTCCACCAGCAGGCAATCGGGCTGCAGTGCTTGCAGCGCCTGCAACAGGCTGCGCGCGCAGCCCGGGCCGTGATGGCGTATGCCAAAGAAATGAACAGAATCAGCGGAAGTGGCCATGGGCTGGGTCAATCAGAAATTCTTGAGGAGCGACTGCATTTCAATGCGGTTGGCACAGCCCGGCGAATCGAAGATTCGCGCTTGAGACGAGGCGTCTTTGTCGAAGACAGTAGCAGCGCTACGGCGAGACAAAGCAACGAAGTATCAAGGGCTGTGGCAGCCGCTCGCCTAATTACAGTTGCTCGCGGCAGGCGCGGTACAAATCCTTCCAGTCGCTACGCTCCTTGACCACGGTCTCCAGATATTCCTTCCACACCACCGTGTCCTGCACCGGGTCCTTGATCACGGCTCCCAGCAGGCCCGAGGCCACATCGGCCGCGCGCAGCACGCCATCGCCGAAATGGCCGGCCAGTGCCATGCCGCTGTTGATGACCGAGATGGCCTCTGCCGTGGACAGCGTGGAGCTGGGCGACTTCACGCGCACGGTCTTGCCGTCCTCGGTCTGGCCATGGCGCAGCTCGCGGAAGATCTGCACCACGCGGCGCACTTCCTGCAGCGCAGGCGGCTCGGAGGGAAGCTGCAGCGCCCGCCCCTGTTCGGCCACGCGCTTAGTGACGATCTGCACTTCCTCGTCCTGCGAGGCAGGTACAGGCAGCACCACGGTGTTGAAGCGGCGCTTCAATGCGCTGGACAGCTCGTTGACGCCCTTGTCGCGGTTGTTCGCCGTGGCGATGACAGAGAATCCCTGCACGGCCTGGAACTCCATGGACAGCTCCGGCACGGGCAGCGTCTTTTCGGACAGCACGGTGATCAGCGTGTCCTGCACATCGGCGGGAATACGTGTGAGCTCCTCGATGCGGGCGATCTTGCCCAGCTTCATGGCATGGACCAGCGGACTGGGAATCAGCGCTTTCTCGGACGGACCATGGGCCAGCAACTGGGCATAGTTCCAGCCATAGCGCAGCTGCTCCTCGCTGGTGCCGGCCGTGCCCTGGATCAGCATGGTCGAATCGCCGCTCACAGCCGCAGACAGATGCTCGGACACCCAGGATTTGGCCGTGCCGGGCACGCCATACAGCAGCAAGGCACGGTCGGTGGCCAGCGTGGACACGGCAATCTCCATCAGGCGCGGATTGCCGATGTATTTGGGGCTGAGCTCAAACCCGTTGCTGAGCTTGCCGCCCATCAGATACTGGAGCACGGCCCAGGGCGAAAGCTTCCAGTTGGGCGGGCGCGGACGGTCGTCCACCTTCTGCAGGGCATCGAGTTCTTCGGCAAATTGCGCCTCGGCGTGCTGACGTAGTACTTGGCTCATGATGACTTTCGGGTTGAATGCAGAAAAATTCGAAGGCTTAGGCGCTCAGCGCGGCATGCAGGGCCATGCGCAGATCGGTGATACGGTTGAGTTGCTCGAGCACGCGCTCGTCATCCCAGGGGCGCAGGCGGGCGCGCTCCAGCCGCGCCTGTTGTTCGGGCGTCAGGGTGCTTTGCGCAGCAACGGTAGTGGCCTCTTCGGCCGCATCGGCCACCTTGGATACCAGCTTTTGCCAGAGCCCGGCCAGCCCTGACGGGGCTGCGGCCTCGGGCTGCTGCTCTGGCGCGGCAGGTTTCTCAGCCTGTGCAGGTTGACGCCAGAGCCACACAAAGCGCGGCAGAACGGCCGGATGCAGCCGGCGCGCGCAGGCCAGCACGGCCTGATCGGCCTGCCAGCTATGCCAGCTGCCCGTGGCCTGCTTGCCGCCCAGCGCCTTGTCCAGAGCGTCCATCAGTTGCTCCGACATGGACTGAGAAAACACGCCAACCACGGGCATGCTGCTCTCGATGGTGTTGATGCGATCCACCAGGCTGCCCTTGGCCTGCTGCAACTGCGCCTGCCAGAGCGCCTCGCGCTCCTGCTGGCTCAGTCGGTCCAGCAGGGCCGGCAGCAGCGCTTCGGCCCGCGCATCGCGCTCCATGGTCTGCAGCAGCGCAATCCAGCGCACATCGGGCTGATCGCGCAGCGCCGCCAGCCAGCCCTGGCGCAGGGCGGTCTTCCAGTCGCTGCGGCGGCTCCAGTCCCAGAGCTGCTCGGGCGTCATCTCCAGGGTCTGCAACCAGAAGTCAATCGGGGCGAGTTCCACCATTTGCTGCAGCCACCAGGCTTTCACGCCCTTGATATAGGCCGGCGGCTGCAGTGCAATGCCGTCGCGCTCCCAGTCCTTGCTGCCCTCCTCTGGCGGCTCGATCTGCCATTCCCCCTTGGCATTGCGGCTCAGCATGGACTGCAGCCAGCCCAGGATGCGCAGGCTGTGCGCGCTTTGCGGCAGGCGCGAGAGCAGGCGGGCCGCGTTCTCACGCACCTCCTTGCTGCGATCAGTCAGCAGCTTTTCCAGCAGCGGCTCGTCCGCCATGGACAGCCCCACGCCCAGAGCCAGCACCATTGGCGCACGCTCCTTGGCATTGAGCTCCTTCAAGCTGGCTTCCAGTCTGGCGCGGGCCTGGTCTGCATCGGTATCACGTTCGCTATGCAGCAGCGCCACGCGCTGCTCGATGGAGCCCTCCTGCCAGATCAGCTCTGCATTGGCTGTCTCCTGCACGCCGCTGGCATAGCTCCATTGCGGGTTGAGCCCGGCCAGCCAGCGTCCTCGCTCGCCCAGCACCGGCGTCAGCCAGGTACGCAGTTCCACCGAACGACGGCCTTCGTTCAAAGCATCGACCAGAAGTGCATAAGGCAAGCGCTGTCCGGCCTGATCGAGGGCATGGAACATAGGAGCCAGCATGTTCTCGGGCCCATGCTGCAGCACATCACGCATCAGGCCATGCAAGCGCTCATCATCGGGCGCGCGGCGAGACTCGTCGGCAGGCAGTGCTGGGGAGCTCAAAGGCGCACCGAGCCTGACCTGCGCACCGGGTTGCCAGCCCGCCCGCTCCAGGACGGCGGCGACGGCGCTGGCTCTGAGCAGTTGTGCAGCCGTTGACGCAGCCGGCTGCAGCCAGGCGGCTTGCATGGCTTGCAAACCGGGGCTGGCTGCGGCGTCAACCTGCGCGGTCAACACCGCAGGTACGGCCAGCCTGTCCGCGCCGACCAGACTTGACTGCTGCAGCGCAGCCCACAAATTGGCGCTGCTCATCGCATCTCTCCTTGGTTCTGCCAGATGGGGGACAAGACCTGGCTGTGAGCATCCTGCTGCCAGGCACTGAGCAAACGCCAACGAGCCAGTTGCGGCCCGGACTCCCACTCGCCAAACAGGGCCAGAGGCGTGCCGCCACTCAGCGCCAGCAGCCGCCAGGCTTCGTCATCGGCAATCACCGCTGGCACGGGTGCCGCCTGGCTCTGTCCTGTGGGCCAGCCCACCAGCCATTGCCCCTCTACATACAGCAGCTGGGCATCCGCACACCACAGCGGCTGCACCGGCTGCAACGCATTGGCGGCAATGCGCTCGCCCAGTTGTTGCAACGGTTCGCCCAAAGCCTTGACCGTCAGGGCTGCGGCATCGGAGCTGTCGATTGCTTCAACCCCATTGACGGCAACCGCCCGCAGGCTCGCCCTGCCCGGATAAAAGCTCAAGGCTGCGCGATAAGCGCTGCCGCTTACCCAGGCCGTCTCGAACCCTCGCCCGCCCTGGGCATAGTCCAGCATCAGGGCAGCGCGGCCGGTATTGAGGCCCTGCAGCCAGACTCGGCGCTCCAGCAGGCGACCCTCGCGCTCAATCAGGCGCTGGCCCAGTACGCGCCAATCGTCGCTGATGGTCTCGCCACGGGCCTGTACTTCGGCCTTGTCCATGGGCCAGCCTAGGGCAGCCATGACGTCGGCCTTCACCTCGGGGCTCAGCGAGTCACGCCGCTGCACCGCGTCCACCAGCAGCTGCCAATGGCCAAGCTGCACCAGCAGGTCACGCGGCCAGGTCGGGTGGCTGTCCACCAACTCCCAGGCTTCCCTGATACGTGCGGCCATGCCCGTGGCCTGGGCATCCACCATGCGTGCCGCCATGGTGTTCCAGTGCTGGCGCGTCTGGCTGTCGCCGGCCTGATTGGCCAGGCCGATGCGCACCATGTCCTGCATCCATAGCGACAGCTCCTGCATGCCGCCAGCAACCTTGTCCCAGCGCTTGTCCTCGCGCTTGGCCTGCTGTCTGGCCAGAGCCTCCTGATCCGCCACTGGCGCAGCGGCAATGGCGGCCGCCTTGGCCTCTTTCTGCTCGGCTTTTTGCTGACGACCACCCAGCCAGTTGCTGACCCATTCCGGGGGCTCGCCGCCCTCCGGCACCTGGCCGCCTGCGCGCAGCAGCATCAGCGCCAGCCCGTGCTTGCAGGGGAACTTGCGGCTGGGGCAGGAGCACTTGAAGGCCGGCCCGCTCAGATCGACCTGAGTCTGATACGGCTTGCTGCCGCTGCCCTGGCATTCCCCCCAGACCGCAGCATCATTGCTGCCTGTGTTCGGCCATTTGCTCAGGGACTGCAGTCCCTTGGCCGCCTTGGATGACGCAGCATCCGGCGACAGCGCCAAAACTTCCGCTTCCGTTGCTAATACACGCGACACCAATGTCTCCCGTCCCGAATCGACGCAATATCTTGATAGTTCGAGGCGCTTACGCACCAAGGGCGAGTGCGAGACTACCCTCGGAAAACCTCGTCCGCACTTTGCTGAAACTGTGTCTTCAGCGCGGCAAAAACTGTGGTTTAACCGACCGCGCAAACTGTTGCGCGCAATGCATCAGCCTATCATCGCCATGGCACTGCGCCGATGAAAACGTGCAAAAAATCAGAACATAGAGAAGCTGGGTGACATGCATCAACCGGCTTCCTCGTCGAGCTGCGGTACCTCTGCTCCCGGTGAACATTCAGCCTGCCGACGCTGCTGCAGATGCAAGTACCGACTCCGCAGCAGCCAAGCCACGGCATGCTTGCTACTTTTGCTTACCAATGGCTCAGCCCGGCTTCGGTGCTCATTCCGCGCAAGCTGCCCGCAATTGCACCTTGCTGCCTATCTGGCTGTCAAATTGCTACCAAGGGTCTAAATGCTCTGGGTCAAATCGACCAGGACACTTTCGACGCCATACACGCCCTGTGTCACAGCCTTGGAAGTCGGCTCTGGGTCGGAGAATTAGCCACTGACGATGCTTCGGCTGGCAAGCCCGCTGCCAACAAGATAGAGGACTGCAAGAGATTCTGTCTGGCAGCTAACGAACAGCGTCGAAAGTTCTCCAGCAAGAGCTGTTCGCCAGCATCCCCCGCTGGAAGATCCGACTGGCGCCGGCCGGTCAGCACAAACAGCACATCAACACCTGCTGCGGCAACTGCAACAAGGTAATCACTATCCGGCTTTCGTTCGTCTTTCTCGTAGAGCAGCTGCGCCTGCTTGCGCACACCGCCAAGTTGGCCAAACCCTTCCTGATTTAAGCCAAGGCGTTCTCGTTCCTCACGCAAACGCGCACCAATACCCATATGTGTAACTCAATATTGACAAATATACGCATTTGCGTACTATTGCCATACCTAAGCCAAGCTAGCGCCGCTTCACAGCACCGCACTAGAGGCAAAAAGCAGCAGCCCTTTGCACAGAGCTGCTGCACCTATTCACATCAATCAATAGATTTTGACATGAAGCAGCTACATCCCCACGCGCAGGCCCGCACATGACTTGAGAGCCAAGGCCTACGGTCGCCCAATGGACACGGAACAGTCCAGATAGCCGCTTCCCGATCAACAGCCGGTGCAGTGTCGGCAACGGATCTTGCCTGCTCTGACAACAGGCACTCTACGAATGTGTTCTGTAGCGCTCGACAGTTTCAGCCTATGTCTGAGTCCGGCGTTTACGGACTTGATGCTGTCAAAGCATCAGCTATCCATGCACGACTGTCGCGGGCAAATCAGCGCAGCTGAAAGCATGCGCTATTCAACACCAACGCCAGGACCTGCAGATCAGGCCCGACTGGAGTTTTGAGTCATGAGCCAGGACATTTTCGATCAGCGTGCCGATGGCAAGGCTTTTGCGGCAGCAGCTTCGTTGGCGCCGGCAACCGTGCCACAAGCCCAGATTGCCTGCCACGAAGCGCAGTTGATCGGCTATGCGTTGAGCCACCATGTGCCGGACATGCGGCGAGGCTTCGATATTCTTACCAGCTATGGCCGCTGGCATGTAGATCCGAAGCCAGCCGCGCAGATGGCCGAGTTGATGCGCCAGCATCTGATGCAGCAACTGGAGACGATCTAGGCCTACGCTTCCGACAGGACGCGGAAAGCAGTTCACCCGATCCTTGAAGTCGGCCTCCGGGAAGACCATGAACCATGAAAAAAGGCTCTGCAGAATGCAGAGCCTTTTGATTGCGCTAGCAGTACCCGGGTATCAACCCAGCCACTTGCGGGCGTTGCGCCAGATGCGCATCCAGGGGCTGAATTCGGACTTGTCGCCCGAGGTCCAGCTCATCTGCACATTGCGAAACACGCGCTCGGGGTGAGGCATCATCGCCGTGAAACGGCCATCGGCCGTCGTCACTGCTGTCAGGCCACCGGCCGAGCCGTTGGGGTTGAACGGGTACTGTTCGGCAGGCTGGCCGTGGTTGTCCACATAACGCATGGCCTTGACCACTTGCTCGGCATTGCCACGGAACTGGAAGTTGGCATAACCCTCGCCATGTGCCACGGCGATGGGCAGGCGGGAGCCGGCCATGCCTTGCAGGAACAGGCTGGGCGACTCCAGCACTTCGACCATGGACAGACGCGCTTCGAAGCGGTTGCTCTGGTTCTGCGTGAAGCGCGGCCAGTCCTGCGCACCGGGGATGATATCGGCCAGCTCGGCAAACATCTGGCAGCCGTTGCACACGCCCAGACCGAAGGTGTCGCTGCGACCGAAGAAGGCTTGGAACTGCTCGGACAGACGGTCGTTGAAGGTAATGGAGCGCGCCCAGCCAATGCCCGCACCCAGGGTGTCGCCGTAGCTGAAGCCGCCACAGGCCACCACACCGGCGAAGTCCTTGAGCTGCGCACGACCGGACTGCAGGTCGCTCATGTGCACGTCCACCGCATCAAAGCCGGCTTCGGTGAAGGCGTAGGCCATCTCCACATGGGAGTTCACGCCCTGCTCGCGCAGCACAGCCACGCGAGGCTTGGAGGCCACATTGATGAAGGGCGCTGCCACGTTCTCCTTGGGATCGAACGTCAGATGCACATGCATGCCGGGGTCGGCAGGTTCGCCAGCGGCAGCATGCTCGCTGTCGGCGCAGACGGGGTTGTCGCGTTGCTGGGTGATCTTCCAGCTCACGGCATCCCAGACCTGGTGCAGATCGGACAGAGTTGCTCCGAACACCTTGTTCGCATCGCGCCACACCTGCAGCTCGCCCTTGCCTGCGTCCACGGGAGACGAGGCGGGACGGGTCTTGCCGATGACATGGCTGCACTGGATCAGGCCATGTTCGCGCAGCACCTGCAGCACTTCGGCACGGTCTTCCGTCCTGATCTGCAGCACGGCGCCCAGCTCTTCGTTGAACAGCGCGCGCAGGGTCAGATCTTCGCGGCGGCCGGAGACCTGCTTGCCCCAGTTCTTGCCTTCGCCGCTATCCATGCGGCTGTCGGAGATACCGTCGCCTTCGGTGATCAGCATGTCCACATTCAAGGCCACGCCCACATGGCCGGCAAAGGCCATTTCGGCGGCCGTGGCCAGCAGGCCGCCGTCGCCCTTGTCGTGGTAGGCCAGAATCAGTCCCTTGGCGCGCAGCGCATTCACTGCATCCACCATGGCGATCAGATCCTTGGGCTCGTCCAGATCCGGCACCTCGTTGCCCGACTGATTGAGCACCTGACCGATGATGGAGCCGCCCATGCGCATCTTGCCGCGGCCCAGGTCGATCAGCACCAGGGTGCTGTCTTCCACCTCGGCGTCGAGCTGGGGCGTGAGCGTGGTGCGCACATCGTCGATGGAGGCAAAGCCGGTGATGATCAGGCTCACGGGCGAGGTGACCTTCTTGGTCTGGCCGTTCTCGCTCCACTGCGTGCGCATGGACAGAGAGTCCTTGCCCACGGGAATCGAGATGTTCAGCGCGGGGCACAGCTCCATGCCCACAGCCTTGACGGTGGCGTACAGCGCAGCGTCTTCACCGGCTTCGCCGCAGGCGGCCATCCAGTTGGCCGACATCTTCACCTTGGACAGCTCGATGGGCGCAGCCAGCATATTGGTGATGGCTTCGGCCACGGCCATGCGACCCGAGGCGGGCGCGTCGATGGCGGCCAGCGGTGTGCGCTCGCCCATGGCCATGGCTTCACCCTTGAAGCCCTTGTAGTCGGCCAGGGTCACGGCCACGTCGGCCACCGGCACTTGCCAGGGACCGACCATCTGGTCGCGATGGGTCAGGCCGCCGACGGCGCGGTCGCCAATGGTTATCAGGAAACGCTTGGAAGCCACCGTGGGGTGGGCCAGCACTTCGATCACGGCCTTTTCCAGCGGCACGCCGGTCAGGTCCATGGCGGGCAGCTCGCGCTCCACGCTGGTCACATCCTTGTGCACCTTGGGCGGCTTGCCCAGCAGCACGTTCATGGGCATGTCCACGGGGAACTTCTGGTCGCCGGACTCGACCGCCGTGTCCTCCAGCACCAGTTGGCGCTCTTCGGTGGCCGTGCCGATCACGGCAAACGGGCAGCGCTCGCGCTCGCAGAAGGCCGTGAACTGCTCCAGCGATTCGGGAGCGATGGCCAGCACATAACGCTCCTGCGATTCGTTGGACCAGATTTCCTTGGGCGACAGGCCGGACTCTTCGAGCTTGACGGCACGCAGGTCAAAGCGTGCACCGCGCCCGGCATCGTTGGTCAGCTCGGGGAAGGCATTGGAGATACCACCGGCCCCCACGTCGTGGATGGCCAGGATCGGGTTCTCGGCGCCCTGCTGCCAGCAATGGTTGATGACTTCCTGTGCACGGCGCTCGATCTCGGGATTGCCGCGCTGCACCGAGTCGAAGTCCAGTTCTGCTGCATTGGTGCCCGAAGCCATGGAGCTTGCCGCACCGCCGCCCATGCCGATGCGCATGCCGGGACCGCCCAGCTGAATCAGCAGCGTGCCCGCCGGGAACTCGATCTTCTTGGTCAGTTCGGAATCGATCACGCCCAGGCCGCCGGCGATCATGATGGGCTTGTGGTAGCCACGGGTGATGTCGCCGACCTGCTGCTCGTACTCGCGGAAATAGCCGGTCAGATTGGGACGGCCAAACTCGTTGTTGAACGCCGCGCCGCCCAGAGGGCCTTCGATCATGATCTGCAGCGGGCTGGCGATATGTTCGGGCTTGCCTACTTCGCTGCCCCAGAGCTTGGAAACGGTGAAGCCCGTAAGGCCGGCCTTGGGCTTGGAGCCACGGCCGGTTGCGCCTTCGTCACGGATTTCGCCGCCGTTGCCGGTCGATGCACCGGGGAAGGGCGAAATCGCCGTGGGGTGGTTATGTGTCTCCACCTTCATCAGCACATGGTTGGTAGCCGCCTGCTTCTGATAGCTGGGAGCGCTGACTGCGTCTGCCTTCGCATCGAACTTGGCTACAAATCGCTCAACCTCATGGCCTTCCATGATGGAAGCGTTGTCGGCATAGGCCACCACGGTGTGCTGGGGCGAGCAGGCCTCGGTGTTGCGGATCATGCCGAACAGCGATTTTTCCTGCTCCACGCCGTCAATGGTGAACTTGGCGTTGAAGATCTTGTGGCGGCAGTGCTCGGAGTTGGCCTGCGCGAACATCATCAGTTCCACGTCCGTGGGATTGCGCTTGAGGTCGTTGAAGGCATTGACCAGATACTCGATCTCGTCTTCGGCCAGGGCCAGGCCCCATTGCTTGTTCGCGGTTTCCAGCGCTGCGCGGCCACCACCCAGCACATCCACAAACTCCATGGGCTGTGCGGCCAGGGTGGTGAACAGTTGCTCGGCCTCGGCGCGTGTCGCGAACACGGACTCGGTCATGCGGTCGTGCAGCAAGGCGGCAATCTGTGCCGTCTGCTGCGGCGAGAGCTCGGGCTTGCCACCCAGCAGGCCGGACTTCATGTCCACGCGATACTCGGTCATGCGCTCCACGCGGAACACGTTCAGGCCGCAGTTGCGCGCGATATCGGTCGCCTTGGAGGCCCAGGGAGAGATGGTGCCCAGGCGGGGAGTGACGATGAAGGCCAGGCCTTCAGCATTGCCCGTATAGGGGTCACCATAAGTCAAGAGCGCCGACAGGCGCTCTTGCAATGCGGGCGCAACTGCGCCCTCGGTGGCTACCAGGTGCACAAAGCGTGCAGATACGCCGGTGATCTTGGGGTGAATGGCGACCAGATCGGTCAAAAGCTGTTGGGCGCGGAACGAGCTCAGGGCGTTTCCACCCTCAAACTGTGTCAGATGCAATGTCACGTGGCGGCCTGTTTATGTGAAGGCTGTTGAAAAGCGTCCTGGTCAATCCCCTGCCTGAGAGGACCGGGCCAAAGCGCTGAATTCGGTGAGCCTAGGATTTTACCGTGCCTCGGGGTTAGTCCGAATGCTCACACCCACAAGCCCTGCATGTTCAAGCGCGCAATGGGATAATTGCGACCATGAGCATCACACTGAAGACCCCCGAAGACATCGAGCGCATGCGCGTTGCAGGCCGCTTTGCTTCGGATGTGCTGGACTACATCACCCCCCACATCAAGCCCGGCATCACCACCCAGCAGATCGACGATCTGTGCGCCAAGCGCATGGCCGAGCAAGGCACCAAGACGGCCTGCCTGGGCTATCAGCCCCCAGGCATGACGCCCTACCCGGCCTATGTCTGCACCTCGGTCAACCATGTGGTGTGCCACGGCATCCCCAACGACAAGCCTTTGAAGAAGGGCGATATCGTCAATGTCGACGTGACCATCATTACCGAAGACGGCTGGTTCGGCGACAACAGCCGCATGTTCGTCATTGGCGAAGGCACGATTGCGGCCAAGCGGCTATCTAAGCTGACCTTCGAGGCCATGTGGAAGGGCATTGCCCAGGTCAAGCCCGGTGCCACGCTGGGCGATATCGGCCATGCCATCCAGACCTATGCTGAGAGCAACAACCTGTCCGTGGTGCGCGAATACTGCGGCCACGGCATCGGCAAGGTGTTCCACGACGAGCCCCAGGTGCTGCACTATGGCCGCCCCGGCGAAGGCGTGGTGCTGGAAGAAGGCATGGTCTTCACCATCGAGCCCATGCTGAATCTGGGCAAGCGCGACATCAAGGCCATGCCAGACGGCTGGACCGTGGTCACCAAGGATCGCAGCCTGACCGCCCAGTGGGAGCTGATGCTGGCCGTCACCAAGACCGGCTATGACGTGCTGACCTGGTCCGATGGCTCGCCCACTCCGCCCGACTTCATCACGGCCATCCGCACCTGAGCGCATTGCTGCTGCTGATCTGCATGCCGCATCCGGCCAAAGCTGGATGCGGCATATTTTTTGCTTGTAGACCTTGTGCTGCAAGCGCCATGCGCTCATCTTTTTGCCATCACAGGCCTCAAGCCCAAGTCAGTTGGGTTAAGGTGACGCTCAAGCACTTGCCCTGTTGAAACGTTTTTTTCTACTGCGCATGACCTCCTCTGCCCACTCCTACGCCAACTCTGCCGACGTCTCCGACCTCTCCTCGCTACAGAGCCTTCGCGAGCAATACCGCGAGGCCAAGGCCCGGCAGATGGAGTTGCTGCGCAACCCCACGCTGGGCAGACGCAGCGTGCGCGGAGTGCTGCACCATTTCAGTGAACTGGCAGACGGTCTGCTGCGCACCCTCTGGCAACGTGCACAGATGCCGCAAGGCGCGGCCCTGCTGGCCGTCGGCGGCTATGGACGCGCCCAGCTCTTTCCCTACTCGGACATCGATGTGCTGGTGCTGCTGCCCCAAAGCAGTGCACAGCCAGCTGTGGAATTTGCGAGCAGCATCGAACAGTTCATCAGCAGTTGCTGGGATGCTGGCCTGGAAATCGGCTCCAGCGTGCGCAGCATTGCCGAATGCCTGCAGGAGGCCGCGCAGGACCTGACGGTACAGACCGCCATGCTTGAGTCACGCCGCATCACCGGCAGCAAGGCCTTGTTTGCCGACTTCGAGCAGCAGTTCCGCGCGCAGCTCGATCCCAAGGCTTTTGTCGAAGGCAAGCTGCTGGAGATGCGCCAGCGCCACGCCAAATACGACTTCACGCCCTATTCGCTGGAGCCCAACTGCAAGGAATCACCCGGCGGGCTGCGCGATCTGCACACCATGCTCTGGCTGGCCAAGGCCGCAGGCTTCGGCAACAGCTGGCATGAGCTGGCCGAGCAAGACCTGATCACCCATTTCGAGGTCCAGCAGCTCGAATCCAACGAATCCCTGCTCAGCCTGATCCGTGCACGCCTGCATGCCGCTGCCGGCCGCCATGAGGACCGGCTGGTCTTTGACCTGCAGACCGCCGTGGCCGAAGCCTTTGGCTACCGCTCCACCACGCCGGAGGGCCGCAAGCTGGCCATGCGCGCTGGCGAGACCCTGATGCGTCACTATTACTGGGCCGCCAAGGCGGTGACCCAGCTGTGCCAGATCGTGCGCATGAGCATCGAAGAGCGCCTGAACCCCGGATCGCACGAGCTGATTCAGCTCAATGATCGCTTTTGCGAGAAGGCCGGCACCATCGAGGTGGTCAGCGACGATCTGTACGAGCGCGATCCGCATGCCATTCTCGAAACCTTTCTCATGTATGAGCAGCATGAGGGGCTGACAGGTCTGTCGACGCGAACCCTGAGAGCGCTTTATGCCAGCCGCGATGTGATGGACAGCGCCTTCCGTCGCGACCCGGTCAATCGCGCCACCTTCATGAAGATCCTTCAGCAGCCGCGCGGCATCACCCATGCCATCCGGCTGATGAATCAGACCTCGGTACTGGGCCGCTATCTCTGGCCCTTCCGCCGCATCGTGGGGCAGATGCAGCACGATCTGTTTCACGTCTACACCGTGGACCAGCATATCCTGATGGTGCTACGCAATGTGCGGCGCTTCTTCATGGCCGAGCATGCCCATGAATACCCGTTCTGTTCCCAGCTCGCCGCAGGCTGGGACAAGCCCTGGATCCTGTATCTGGCTGCCATCTTCCACGACATCGGCAAGGGCCGAGGTGGTGATCACTCCGTGATCGGCGCCGTCGAAGTCAAGCGTTTTTGCCGCGCCCACCAGATCGACAAGGCCGATGCGGAGCTGGTCGAGTTTCTGGTACGCGAGCACCTGACCATGAGTCAGGTGGCCCAGAAGCAGGACTTGTCCGACCCCGATGTGATTCGCGCCTTTGCCGAACGCGTTGGCAACGAGCGCAAGCTCACTGCCTTGTATCTGCTGACGGTGGCCGACATTCGCGGCACCAGCCCCAAGGTCTGGAGTGCCTGGAAAGGCAAGCTGCTGGAAGACACCTACCGCCTGACCCTGCGCGTGCTAGGTGGTCGCGCCCCGGATGCCGCCGCCGAAATCGAAGCCCGCAAGCGTGAGGCGCTGGTGCAACTGGCCCTGTCTGCCCAGCCCTTTGAGTCCCACAAGAAACTCTGGGAGACACTGGACGTGAGCTACTTCATGCGCCATGAAGCGGCCGACATCGCCTGGCATACCCGCCATCTCTCACGCCATGTGGGCCAGGGCAAGCCCGTGGTGCGCGCCCGGCGGTCGCTGGCCGGCGAAGGCCTGCAAGTTCTGGTCTATGCACCCGACCAGCCCGATCTGTTTGCCCGCATCTGCAGCTACTTCGACCGTGCCGGATTTTCCATTCTTGATGCGCGCGTGCACACGGCCAACAACGACTACGCACTGGACACCTTCCAGGTCGTCGCCCCCACCATGCAGGAGCAATACCGCGAGCTCATGCACATGGTGGAAAACGATCTGACCCAGACTCTGCTGCGAGGTGGCCCCCTGCCCACGCCATCGCAAAGACGGCTGTCGCGCCGCGTCAAAAGCTTTCCATTCGCTCCGCGCGTCATCCTGCGCCCCGATGAAAAAGCCCAACACTGGCTGCTGTCCATCTCCGCATCAGACCGCGCCGGCCTGCTCTACATCATTGCCCGCATTCTGGCCCAGCACCATATCAGCGTGCACTTGGCAAAGATCAGCACCCTGGGCGAGCGCGTGGAAGACACCTTCCTCATCGAAGGGCCTGAACTGCAGGACAACAACAGCCAGCTGCGCATGGAAACCGAGTTGCTCAAGGCCCTTGCCCAGCCCGGTTGAACCAGGCCCGGCAATTCGGGCTTTAGTTTGATGATTCGCTGCCGATAAGCAGTCACCACTACTACGGAAAGCCCATGCAGCTCGCCTCCAATGAAGTTGCGGCATCGCCGCCCACCACACGCAGTGGCCTGTTTCATATGCCGTTGTTTCGCCCCGGCACCGAGGTCACTCAGAATGGCCGACGCGAAATCGTCAGCCATGTCATCTTGCGCAGACGCGAACTGATGGTCTACCTCCGAGGTCACGATGACCCGGTAAAGCCCGATCGCCTGAGTCTTGCCCCCACGGTGTTCACCACCGAACGCCGGCCTGAACCACTGACCTGGTTTCTTTGATCCCTCAAAACAAGAAAGCCGCTGACGCTCATGGCATCAGCGGCTTTTTCTATGGAACCCGGCTATCAGCCCAGCTTGATCCGGGCGTTGGCCATGACCTGACCCAGTTGCACCGGCGCCGCCGGCTGCCACTGCGGATTGAACTGCAGGCCTGCCGCTTGTGGAAACAGCATGACCACTGTGGAGCCGAGCTGAAAGCGGCCCATCTCCTCGCCTCTAGCCAGCATCACCGCTTCGGCACCTTCGTAATTCCAGGTCTTGATATGGCCTGGGCGCGGCGGGTTGATCAGGCCATGCCACACCGTGGCCATGCTGCCAACGATCGTCGCGCCCACCAGCACCAGCACGAAGGGCCCATGATCGGTATCGAACACGCAGACCACGCGCTCGTTGCGCGCAAACAGGCCGGGTACGCCACGTGCGGTTACCGGGTTCACCGAGAACAGATCCCCTGGCACATAGGTCATGCTGCGCAGCTTGCCGGCACAAGGCATGTGAATGCGGTGATAGTCGCGCGGGCTCAGATAGATCGTGGCAAAGCTGCCGTTATCGAACTGACGGGCCAAAGTCGCATCCCCTCCCACCAGCGCAGTCGCACTGTATTGATGCCCCTTGGCTTGAAAGATCTGCTCGCCTTCTATCCTGCCGAACTGGCTGATCGCACCATCTACCGGGCAAATCCAGTCCGCCTGCGCCAGAGGACGAACACCGTCCTTGAGCGCACGTGTGAAAAAGGCATTGAAGGTCTTGTAGGCTGCGGGGTCGGGATTGGCTGCCTCGGCCATGTTCACCTGGTAGCGCTGGATAAAGCGACGAATGACTGCCGTCGTCAATCCGCCGGCCTCGGCTTGCGCCAGTTTTCCCATCAGCGCGGTCAGCGCCTGCTTGGGCAAGAAATATTGGGAAAGTACGGCGAGTCGATCAGACACAATGGAATTTTGCTATCAAAGTTATAGAGCTGTCGAACAGGATTCTAGCCAAGACCACGGCAGCGGCGGCTGTCTTTGGAGGCTACAGGCGTTTTACCCCATCCAGGCCACCGCCCAGGCCCGATATCTCAATGATGCAAGCGTCATGACAAAGACCTATGCACCCGTCTCATCGCTGCGACGCTTTACCCCTTTATGAGGGCATAAGCGAAGGCGAGACGCTACAATTCCAATGTTTAGCTGAATGCTGTTTCACAGCATGGCTTGATTGGATATCGGCCTTTTGTTCGGTCTGCGCAAACAGCGCAGCGCCCTTGCCACATTGAGGCCTGAGCAGTTGTACTGCTCAGGCCTTTTCCGTGGTGATGACGAGCAAGCGCCGCAACTGACCTTTTCTGAGAGATTGAACAAATGGCCAAGGAAGAACTGATTGAAATGCAAGGTTCCGTGACGGAAGTCCTGCCTGACTCGCGTTTTCGCGTCACGCTGGACAACGGTCACCAACTGATTGCCTACACCGGCGGCAAGATGCGCAAGCACCACATCCGTATTCTGGCTGGCGACAAGGTGTCGCTGGAAATGTCGCCCTACGATCTGACCAAGGGCCGTATTACCTTCCGCCACCTGGCCAACCGTGGCCCGGCCCCCACGACACCTCGTTCAAAATAAATAGCGCCTCATCATCAAAAATTCGCCACTTTTAAAAGATGCGCAATTTTTTGTAGTTAGAATAGAGGCTTCGGAGCGTAGCGCAGCCTGGTAGCGCATCTGCTTTGGGAGCAGAGGGTCGCGAGTTCGAATCCCGCCGCTCCGACCAAATGACAAGGTGTTAGATCGAAAGATCTAACACCTTTTGTCTGTCTACGCTTCGCGACCTTGCCGGCTTATACGCGCCATCATATTTATTTGCGGCTTGGCAGACTAAGAACCGCCTTAACCCCCTGTGAGGCCGGCACGAAGCATCGATGCTTTGCGCCCTCATGGCAAGAAGGCTGGCAGCCCCTCCCCTAATTCGAGCTTGCACACCTTCAGCCCAAAGTGACACATGCAAGAGCTCTCCGTGAGCGATGAAGCAGCCCGCATCATCCGCGCGACATGCCACCCGGGCGCGGCCTTGGCTGGCTCAAGGGAATAAGACAGAACCAGGGCCGCAGCAACCAACTTTCGGCGGGCAGAAGGCAAAAGAAAAAGCCCCGGCTGCTACGGCCAGGGCTTTGGAATTGGCGCCAGGGGTTAAGCCATCTTTCAGTGCTACAACCTGAACCTAGCGATGCGTATCTTGCTCTCGAAATATGACAGACAGATGGCAAAAAGCCCTGACCGTTTCCGGCCAGGGCTTTATTGGTTGCGAGGGCCGGATTTGAACCAACGACCTTCGGGTTATGAGCCCGACGAGCTACCAGACTGCTCCACCTCGCGATATTCCGCGTCGGGGGCCGACCACCATTCCTAGGCGCCTGCATGATTTCCCCGACGCTTGCATTGTAGCACATATGTATAAATTTACAGCATGAATAGATATTCAGTAATGAATCCCCTCAGGAAGCAACACAAAAGTCAACTGGCCAACCTAGCGGACTTTGCTCGTTAGAGCTCGTGCAGCTTACTTTTTGGCCGCCTCTTGAATCGCTTCTTTCAGATCACCTATCTTCTTCTGAGCGATGCCTTCAACCTGCTTTGCGATCCCCCTGGCTTCTTGCTCAGGACTGTCTATGTATTCACCAAGCCTCTCCTGAATCCTGCCTTCCACATCCTTCAACGTGCCCTTGGCTTGATCAGTATTCATGATGTCCTCCTTATGAACAAAGCCGCGAAATGCGGCTTGGGTCAAAGTTAAGCGCTAGTGAGGCCTACGGCCGTGGGATCTGCCAGGGCATCCATGTGATGCAAACCCTTGCGCGCCATCAATTGCTCACAACGACAAACGCAAAACAAAGGCGCCAGCGGATCATGCTTGGAACTATGGTCACGCCGCTGGCTACCGCCAGGCAACCAGGGCATATGCCTCAGTGTTGCGATGAATGGCCGCTATTGGAGCATTTCTTATCAAGATACGTCAGCAGCATCCGAAATATCGATCAGAGGGAATGCCGACCGTGGATTCGACATCATGGCGGCCCTGACCAGACGCCAGCGCACAGAATTCAAGTGCTCCTTCTGCAGGACATAGGCTGCAAACAACACGCGATGGAGCTTCATGGACGCGGCTTGCAGTACAAACTGAGCCTGTCCAGCACCCAGTCCGGAATAGAAGGCAATGCTCATCTTCCTGCCGCAGAGGCTGGTACCGTTCCTCGGCACTGACACATCGCAGTCTCTTCCAACGGCCCTGAACCCAGCGCCCGCATCTATCCGGCAACTCTTGGCACCATTCAGTTTCATGCCTCTAGGCATCGATCCTGTCTTTCTATAGTCCTGGGAATCAAACGGTTATTTGCAAACGATTCTCAATTGCGTTTATGATTCATCCCATGGTGCAGCGAGTCGCTGTACCACCTCTTCATCGTGGGGCGCTGACAAGCAGGGGCTTGCAGCGTTTTAGCTAGCCAGCGGCCCTCTCCTATTAGCCAAGCCTTTTTTCCACGATCGAGCCAATCAAGTCGTCAGCCACAGCAGCACGGCCAAATACCGTTGCGCAATCACAAGCCTGTCTCCCGTCTGGAGCACCGGCCAGAGCTTTTCAACTACGTCATCACGCACCGCATATGGCTGGCAGAGTCCTGCACCAGATTGACGGCAAGCATCCAGCAAAACCCGGCCATCGCCGCTACTGACCCGCCGCCCTGCGTTGCGGCAACGAGCCCGAAGAGGATGAAAAACCATGGCCAAACCACTTGGCACCATCGCGCTTGCTGCCCGCCCCTCCGCTGCCGCAATACCCTGAGCCACTGGCCCGGCTTGGGCGGATGCCCCCCCTTCCGCAACTTCATTCCTCTCTGGCAGTGCGATCCGAATCGCTGCACGCACTGCCTTTTCCTGCCCGTGCAAACAGCCTAGAGAATGGACAACAAGACCGTGCAATGCCTGTTTGAGAATTCGCGAGCACACCTCACAACTTACATTCCTGTCAACGAACTGCCACAGTCAAGCATTAAAAAGGGACTCATCAGCTTCCATCCACCCTTCAAGGAGTAGCCATGACCTACCTGTACGCCGCCTATCTCGAACTCAAAGCGACGAATCAAGAGATCATGACGCCAATGCCTGACCCGCACTCTCCCGAAGAGGTTCTGCGGATACTGTCCCAGACCCCACCCGAAGGCGAGTACAGCGCCGACGCTTTCTAAACGGTCTCCAGATAAACCAAGTCACCCGAAGGTGGCTTTTTTGTTTGCGTTTCAGGTCTAGCGCCGGCCGCTCCCGCGCCCGCCGTGATGCTTATGCCCACCTCCATGACCACCTCCATGACCACCTGACCGATGGCCATGATGCTTGTGGCCGTGCGGATGCCCATAGTACCCATCATGGTGACGGTGCCCATAACCATGCCCGTGATGTGCATAGCAGCCAGACAAGAACAGCGCAAAGGCCGAGACTCCAAGTAACTTTTTCATAGCAATAAGTCTAGGTTATTCAATCGCTTACGGGTATTCGATGTGTAAGCAAGTGAAGCCCCTGCCATGCCTAGCCAGCCTTGAACTGGTTGTTGTTTCTGTAGCCTCATGTGACCCCGAATTTAGTGAACCACAACAGCCCCTCTTTCCAGAACCAGGATGGCTGCGATACGAGCCCTGGGATGAGGCTCAAGCGTCAGAAGTGCCTTGTCACCAGGGCCGATACCGCGCCGCTTGCGCGTCTCGAGTATCAAGCCCTGGAAGCAGGAGGACACAAAGCATGCCCAAGAGCGGCGTTGCCAGATAGTTCAAAAGACTCGAGCCAACTGATATGGCCAACGCATTCACCCGCCGGGTGGCCAGACGCAAGAAAGTTAACTCATCAGATATGAGAGCCCCATAGAGTTTCGACCTCTCCATACACAAAAAGCAAAAGCAAAAGGCGAGAGACCTGCCCAGCCAAATTGGAATCTCCAAAGATTTGGAAATTTCGATTTTCTGCAAACAGGGTTTACCCCTGTTTTCCATATCATCATTACGTGAAAAATAGAACGAAGATTCATTCTATTTTTACAATGCAAAAAGAACCTTGGACATTCTTTCCAAATTCCGGCTCCCGCCATATTCAAACTCTTAGTGTGGCTCTGAGGCTTTTTGTAAGGAATGGCTTCTTTAACACTTCAATCCAAGAGTTATGCACCGAGGCCGGAGTTTCTATCGGCTATTTCTACAACCATTTCACTGATAAAGAAGGCATTGCTAGGGAGCTTTATCGACACCTGCTCTCCCGCATGAATGTGCTGTTGGATGTAATTGAAGTGCAGCACGCAAGCAGCCGCGAACGCTGTGAAACCGTACTGCGCATGCTGTTCGCCTTGGCTGAAGCCGAGCCTGATGCAATGGGTTTTGTGGTCAACGCACGCCACCGCGAGTTCCTGCCAGAGGAGCAAGCGATCTGTTCCGCTTCCGCATTTGTCCGCATGCGCGGCTTTGTGTTCTCAGGCATGAAAGACGGCGAGATTCGCTCAATGGAACCCATGGTTGCCGCCAGTTTGATGTATGGCAGTGCAATCCGCATTATCTGCCTGCGCCTTGACGGATTGGTGGACACACCACTCGAACAACTCTTTGACTCCTTGTGGGAAGGAGTATGGCGCTCGCTTCGGCCCGATTGAGTTTGGTTTCACGAACCGACACCTATCAGGTGCCGGCCATTTTCCGACTGAATGTTAAAAGGAGTAGCAGGATGGCGCATCACATATTGATCATCGGCGGTGGCATTGGCGGAACCATGACGGCCAATCATCTGGTCGTCAAGTTATATCCGGAACTGCTAAGCGGCAAGGTGCGCATCACCATGCTCTCCAATTCTCCTTGGCACTATTACAAGCCAGCCTTTATGTATGTGGCTTTCAATGCATTCTTCCGGGACGAACTGAGACGCAAACAACGTGGACTGCTGAGACCTGAAATCGACTTTCAAGTCGAGGAAGTGGAGAGCTTTGATTTTCCGGCTCAATCAGTCCAATGCAAAAGCGGAAAACGCTTTCACTACGACCATCTTGTGATATCCACGGGTTGCGTTCCTTCTCCAGAGCGCATTGCCGGCTTGGCCGATGGCGGCGACCATTTCTACCAGCATGGGCCTGCCCGCAAATTGGCCGACAAGCTGACTCGTATCGAGAAGGGTCGAATATTCATCACCGTGACCTTCCCCAAGACCCCGAACGTCCCCCACCAGTGCGGCATCGCACCGATCGAGACGACTCTGATGCTCGACGATCTGTTGCGCCGCCGCGGAGTGAGAGACAAGGTGGAGATCATCTATACCTACCCCACGGTATCACAATTGCTGCGTAACTGCCTGTTCCTTCAGAGGGATACCTGCGAGATCCTCCCCACGGTGTTCGAGCAGCGCGGTATACGTTATCAGCGCGGGTTCACGTTGTCGCACGTGGACCCCGATGCAAAAATCGCCTATTCGGAAGAGGGTGAGTCAGAAGACTTCGACATTCTCATGGCCACTCCCCCCATTCGCGCAGTACAGGCCGTACGCGATAGCGGTATGTCCCAGGCACAGGATGGCGAAGGTTGGCTCCCCACTGACCACGAGACGATGCAAATGCTAGGCACCTCGAATGTCTACGTGCTCGGAGACACCGTGGATCTCCCTGTCAGCAAGGCCGGTGGCTCCTGCCACAGCCAGTCACCTGTTGTCGTCAACAACATCGCATCGCAAATCCGCTTCGACCGTACTTGCGACGCATACGACGGCCGAGTTGTGGCCATCGCTCAGATGGGACTCGATGACGGAATGCCTCTTTGGTATGACTACAAAGCAGATGTCAAGCCAACGCCTCCCACCAAGATCGGCGGAATGATGCGCAAGGGCTTCAATCGAGGCCTGTACTGGGCGGCAGCACGAGCTCTGGTCTAAGCCAGCTTCATGGATGTACACAAGGAGATTCGAGATGAATAGCACTACCGATATTCCGATGGCCGAGCACGAATCTGCCATGAAACTCAGTGCAGGTCTGCTGAACGACGATGCCGCTCTTCAGGGTTTGGCCGAACTCATGGCCAAACTCGAGCCTCTATTGGCAGGGCGCCGCCTGAACCGTGTCGTAGACATGCTTTCCGTGGCTGCCGATGCGGTCGATATGAGCGATACGTACATGGTCGAAAAGCTGGCCAGAGCTTTCGAAGAAAGCGTATCTGCAGCATGGTCAGCCGGCAACGCGGCCCGTATGGCCGCAGCCCGGATGGAGCGACTCGAGACAACACCTACTTTAATTGGCCTTCTTCGCATGGCAGGTGAGCCAGATGTGCGCCGTGGGTTGGCGTTCCTGCTATCCATGGCTGGAGCATTGGGCCGGCAACATGCCTATGACCCTATCGACTACACAGCGGACTGAAGGCAAGTCCTTGGCAGTTCTGGCTCCAGCCCCCTCCGCCGCAGCCGGTCTTTCTTTTCTGGAGAGGCAATCAATCTATGAGGCCTTGCCTCCTGAATAGTTGTGCCGCCTGCGCAACGCCAAGCCTTACTCCGCCGAACCCTTCGGACAGATCAGCAAGGCACTGGCAGAGCACTTTGTACCACCAGTTGCAGTCGTTGAAGCAGATGAGCCAAACGCCTTTGCAATCAAGCCCCCCATGTCCACCGATTGCATTCGCCGAGGTACTGCCACACATTTACAAATCCACAACGGATGACGAGCGAGCGACCATCTGGACCACGGGAAAGGATGGCTGGCACGGCGCTGCGCTTGCCGTAGTGATGCCGCACACCGTCTGCTGGCGGGGCAGCCGCGGCTCTGCCCTGGCAGCACTTGAGGGTGCGCGCCGCTAACGGCACGCAGGTAGCGCAATGCAAAAGCCCGACCACTGTCGGCTTTCAAATACCGGCCAGCCTGTTTCGCGAGAAAGTAGAGCCTCAAAACCGTCTGTGCTCACTGCATAGCAGTGAGCTGCAAAAACAAAAATGCCCCACAAGCAAACCTGTGGGGCATTTTATAAACTGGGGTGGCTGATGGGACTCGAACCCACGACAACAGGAATCACAATCCTGGACTCTACCAACTGAGCTACAGCCACCGTAGAAGTCTCTATTCTACTTCAGAATTTGAGCCATCAAATCAAAATTGAGAGCAATAAACACTGAACTAGCAACGATTCAAGGCAAAACACCTCTCATCAAATAAAAACGCTCTGCGCTGCAGAGCGTTTTTGAAATTCTGGGGTGGCTGATGGGACTCGAACCCACGACAACAGGAATCACAATCCTGGACTCTACCAACTGAGCTACAGCCACCGTAGAAGCATCTATTGTAATGCATAAATCAGGCCGAAAATAAACTCACACCTGATTTAAATGCCTTACTGTGGACGCGGCACCTTGATCTGGACCTTGAAGGTCTTCTTCAACTGTTCATAGTAGGCCATGACTTCAGCCATGGAAGACCACTGCGTGAACTGCGCCTTTTGCTGCTCCAGCACCTGAGCATCTTGCGCAGGACGCTGGGCAATGCGATTGACCTTGATCACGGCATAACCTGCATTGCCAAGATCGACACCCTCCCACGCGGGCAGGTCATTCGTGGGCGCTCGCAATGCCGCATCCAGCACTTCACGCGGCAGATCCCTGGCTTGATCGCGACCCACCTCGACAGCCGCGGGCAGTTGAGCTGCTTCAGGCTTGGCCTTCCATTCGGCCATCTTGGCCTTGCCTTCCTGCTTGGCCAGCTCTGCGGACTGGTGCGCCACATACAGCTGCTTGAGCTTCTCCCCCACTTCATCCATGGACTGGGTGTGCGCAGGAGCATAGCTCAGCACACGACCAGCCACCAGGTTGCTGGGGGCCAGCTCCACTGCGTCGGTATTGCGCTTGTTCTCCAGAGAGTCTGCGGAGAACAGTGCCTCAAGGAAGCGCTTGTTGGCCAGAGGACCTTGCGCATCAGGGGCTGGCTCACGCGTCACGTTCTCGACCTTGTGAATGCTCAGCTTGAACTTCTCGGCCACAGGCTTGAGGCTTTCGGACTGCTCGTAAACGGCGTTGGAGAAGGCTTCGGCCGCCTCTGCAAACTTGCGCTGAGCCTGTTGTTGCTTGAGATCTGCTTCCAGCTTGGGGCGCATTTCCTCGAACGAGGGCACCTTGGGCTGCTTGATGCCGGTCAGCTCGATGATGTGAAAGCCAAAGTCAGACTCGACCACATCGCTGATGTCGCCCTGCTTCATCTTGAAAACGGCTTCTTCAAATGGCTTGACCATGGCCTCGCGGCCAAAGTAACCCAGATCACCACCATTGGCAGCAGAGCCGGGATCCTGCGAGTTGGCCTTGGCTACCTGGGCAAAGCTCTTGGGATCTTTGCGTACCTGGGCTAGCAATTGCTCAGCCTTGGCCTTGGCTTTTTCACGCTCTGCAGCCGGAAGATCCTTGGCCGCATTGATCAGGATATGGCTGGCACGACGCTCTTCGGGACCAGCAAGACGGGCAGCATTTTCCTTGTAATAGGTGCGCAGGTCGTCTTCGCTCAGAACAATGCCTTGCTGTACAGCGGCCAGGTCCAATTGGACATACTCCACCGTTGCTGCCTCTGGCTGTTTGAACTGGTTGGTGTGTGCTTCATAGAAAGCCTTGAGCTCGGCCTCCGTGGGCTGGACCTTGCCTGCAAAGGCACTGGCATCAAACCGGGCAACTTGAATTTCTCGGCGCTGATACAGGGCGTCCATGGCCTGCTGCAACTGCGCGGCAGTCGTGAAGCTGGTCGAAGAGACGGAACCCAGTACCTGATTGAGTGCCAGTTCACGACGCAGATTGGCTTCAAACCCTTCGGGAGTCATGCCCTGCGAACCTACCAAAGCCTTGTAGGCTTCCGCATCCAGCGAGCCATCGGGCTTTTGCAAGGACGCAATCGCGGGGATTTCACGCAAGGTACGCACCAACTGTGCATCGGGCGTTGCTAGGTGCATCTTGGCAGCAGCTGCTGCCAGCACGCGATCACGCACCAGCTTCTCCAGCGTGGCATAGCGCGCCTCTGGCGAGTCGAGCAGCTTGGCATCCATGGTCGGATTCTGCGCACGCAGGCGGTCGCTTTCAGCCCTGTGAGCGTTGTCCCAGTCCTGCTGGGTGATGTCATGCCCATCCACGCGGGCCACAGTCTGGCTGGACTCGGTGAAGTAGTTCTGGTTGACTCCGACAAAAATGAAAGAGGGAATGATCAGCAAGAACAACAAGATCATCACGAACTTGGAATGCTTGCGGATGGATTCGAACATGGTCAATCTTTCTGCGGCAGCAAAAATAAAGGCGAACTTGCGTTCGCCTCATTAACAATGGTGAAAGCCGTGCGACCCGCTGCGCCACCGACCGGGCCTCTACAGGGCACTGATGCTCTACAGAACTGCCATCCAACCTCCACCAACAGGGTTAGGCTAATCCTGTCCATTCTAACTGCCAGCTTTTCCATTGCCGCTGTCTAGCCAGGGCATCTTGCATAGAAATACCCCGAACAACCGTCACCTCCGGTAGCAATAAACGCCAAAACGCAAGGGAGGCTTAGAGCTCTCCAAGCCTCCTTTGCGCTTTAGTGGCGGGTACTG
>NZ_BBVD01000004.1 GCF_000964545.1 Comamonas thiooxydans
GACTGCTGCCAAGGCCGCCGCTCCTGCAAAGGCTGCCCCCAAGAAGGCTGCAACTGCTGCCAAGGCCGCTGCTCCCAAGAAGGCTGCAGCAGCACCCGCTCCTGCCGCAGTAACCGAAACCGCTGCACCTGTGGCACAGACCCGCCTGGCACCTCAAGCCGCCTGGCCCTTCCCCACAGGTAACAAGCCCTGATCGGTTCGCTGACCTGCACGCCATAAAAAAGCCCGGCCTCTCTTGCGAGAGTCGGGCTTTTTTACATGCCTGATATCCGTGCCCTCAGGGCACGGACACCCAATCAGGGCTGAAAGTCCAGCTGATAGTTCTGCGGGCCGCGATGCGCAACCTTGAGCGCACCCATGCGGTTTCCCAGTTCGGCGCAACGCACCAGATCCCAACCACGCTCCAGACCAAACAGGAAGGCACCACGCCAGGCATCGCCGCAACCTGTGGGATCGACCACGGCAGCGGGCTTCACCGGAGCAACCAATGTCTTTTCGCCCTGCTGCCAGACTTCGCAACCTTCGGCGCCCAGGGTCACGACCAAACCGCGCACCTTGTGCGAGATCTCGTCAAAGCTCAGGCCCGTGCGCTCGCTGAGCATCTTGCCTTCATAGTCGTTCACTGCCACCCAGTCGGCCTGCTCGATAAAGGCCTTGAGCTCGTCGCCATTGAACATGGGCAGGCCCTGGCCGGGATCGAACACAAAGGGAATGCCTGCAGCTTTGAACTGGGCGGCGTGCTCGATCATGGCTTGACGGCCATCGGGAGCAACAATGCCGATCTTGACATCGGCAGCCATGTCGGCAGTGATGCGATTCTCGTGCGCCTGCATCATGGCGCCTGGGTGGAAAGCCGTGATCTGGTTGTTGTCATGGTCGGTCATGATCATGCACTGCGCCGTATGCGTGCTCTGCAGCTGACCCACATGACGGGTCTCAATGCCCAGCTCCTTGAAGCGCTGCACATAATCCGCACCGTCACTGCCCACCATGGCCATGGGGTGCGCATCGCCGCCGAGCAGCTTCAGGCTATAGGCAATATTGCCGGCACAGCCACCAAAGTCGCGGCGCAGCGTGGGCACCAGAAACGATACATTCAGTATGTGCAGCTGGTCGGGAAGAATCTGGTCTACGAAGCGACCTTCAAAGGTCATGATGTTGTCGAATGCCAGCGACCCGCAGATCAAAGCGGCCATGGTGCGTTCTCTTTCAGAAATGAATGAAGGGGGGCTTGCGCCAACAAGGATGTACAACGGGCATTTCTATTGACGAAACACCCTGCCTGATCCGAATTGGCACAAGCCGTATTAGGGATAAAAAACCAGCGCCCGGTAACCCGCCACTGCGGCGCCGAGGTCCTGCACCTGCACAGGAACGTTCACGCTCCACTCCTGACGGGCATGCAGCTGCTCCGGGGCACCCAGCAGCCTCAGGTCGATCACACGGCGCAGCAAAGGCCTGTCCTGTGCATCGGTCAAGGTCAACTCGGCCATGGGCATGGCCACTGGCACATCGGAGCGGTTCTCCAATGTCAGGCTCCACTGGTACTGATGGTCATCGGCAAGTTGCTTGAAGCCCGAGCCACTGATCACCACATCGGCAATCGCGCGGCGGGCCTGCAGCTCGCAACCCGCCAGACTGCAGGCCTTGGCCAGCACAGGAGCCAGCGCCGGATATTGCGCAGCCAGCACATCGCGTTGCAACCAGGCATATTGCCCAACGGCACCGGCTACGGCCACCAACGAGCCCAGCACCAGCGCCACACGCATGCCTGCCGAGTGCCAGAACGCCTGCCGGCGGGCCTGACGCACAAAGCCAGGTTCATCGCCAGCAATGGCAACAACCTCATCCTGATCCGCATCCGTGACAGCCTGCGCCCGGTCCCTTGCGGGTTGTATAGCGCCGATATCAGCATGCAGCAGCGCCTCCTTCGAGACAGCTTCGGCCTGGGCCTCATCCTTGAGGTCCTGCGCGGCCTCGGCCATCAGGACCTCGCTCGACGGCGGCTGCACAAGCAGCTCCGGCTCCGGCTCGGCGGGAGCGGGAATATCACCAGACTCCAGCCCATCCTCCGGCTCGCTCGCGTCCGGATGAGGATCATGCTGAGCAGCTGCTGCATCCTCTTCAGTCAGAGGACGCGCCTGATCGACAAACGAGGGCTGTGCATCCGCCATCCCGGGCATGGACGACTCGGATTCGGAAACCACATCGGCAGGCTCTGCTGCCGGGGCGGCTTCTGCGGCCTGGGCAACAGTCGGTGCCGCGTCCACCGAATCCGATGCCAACTCCTGCAAGGCCTCAGCCTTCTGCGTATCGGGGGCGGGAGCATCCGCGGCATCCTGCTGCGGCCAAACCGGCGTCCGCTGTTCTCCGGCTTCCGTCGGCTGCACCTCCTGCACGGCAGGCTTCTGCGGCGCATCAGCAGCTTCCGGCTGCAGCAGCTCGTCGGGCACGGACTGCAAATCCTGCGAGGCATCAAAGACGCTTTGGCACATCCCGCAGCGCACCCAGCCCTGCGAGATGCGCAGTTGGTCGGCGACCACTTTGAAGCGGGTTCCACAGGAGGGGCAACGGGTGACTTGGCTCATCAGGGTTCAATTGTAGGCAGCAACAACCCGCACACCTGCTGGCTGCGGGTTTGCATCGCAATCAGGCTGCTCGCTGTGCAGTCATGAGAATCCAGCCGTCTTCGCTGTCGGCCACCTCCAGCTTGAGATAAGGCGCATAGGCCTCCTTCAGCTCGTCGGCCTGGCGCTCCAGAATGCCCGCCAACACCAGATTGCCGCCAGCTTGCACACGACCGCACAGCAGCGGTGCCAGCACCTTGAGCGGCGTAGCCAGAATATTTGCCAGCACGGTCCGGTACTCGCCGCCAGCCGCATCTGGCAGGCCGGCCCTGACTTCCACATGGTTGGCACTGGTGTTGTAGTTGGTCGATTCCACGGCCGCGGGATCGATGTCCACCGCATCCACATCGGTCGCGCCGAACTTGGCTGCACCAATGGCCAAAATGCCCGAGCCACAGCCATAGTCCAGCGTGCGTCCCAGGGTACCCTTGGGCTGGCGTGCAATCCAGCGCAGACACATGCGAGTAGTGGGGTGGGTGCCGGTACCGAAAGCCAGACCAGGGTCCAGACGGATGCTGACCTTGGCCTGCTCGGGCAGTTCATGCCAGGTGGGCACGATCCAGAACTCGGGCGTGATATCCACGGGCTCGAACTGCGACTGCGTCAGGCGCACCCAGTCCTGCTCGGGCACGGGCTTGAGGGCCAGAATCTTGCAGCCCTCAAAAAAGTCCTGCGGCAGCAGCAGATCACGCGCCTCGGTGGCCGCAGCTTCGTCGGGATAGAGGGCGATCACGCGGCTGCGGTTCCAGCCTTCCTTCGGTGCGGGCATGCCAGGCTCGCCGAACAGTGCCTGCTCGGCTTCGGTCTGCGCATCGGCATCTTCTACGGACACGCTCAATGCATCGAGTGCATCCAGCGCTTCGCTAATGGTTTCGACCCGATCTTCGGGGCACAGCAGGCTCAGCTCGAACATGGCCATCCTTTCTAGCAACTGCGTCATCCATGCCAGGTCAGCCCTGATGGAGAGAACGCACTTGTACTTTCCTGAAAAACGAAAATGCTGGCCTCCGTTGCCAGAGGCCAGCATGGGAACTCAGAGCAGCAAGGCTCCTGATCTCATCGCTTGTTGGGCGTGCGATGCGTCAGCCACTCTTCCAGATAGTGGATGTTGGTGCCGCCTTCCATGAACTTGGAGTCGACCATCAGATCCTGGTGCAGCGGAATATTGGTTTTGATGCCTTCCACCACGGTCTCCAGCAAGGCCGTGCGCATGCGGGCCATGGCCTGCTCGCGGGTATCGCCATAGGCAATGATCTTGCCGATCATGGAGTCGTAGTTGGGCGGCACGAAGTAATTGTTGTACACATGGGTGTCAACACGTACGCCAGGACCGCCGGGAGCATGCCACATGGAGATGCGGCCGGGCGAAGGGATGAACTTGTACGGATCTTCGGCGTTCACACGGCACTCGATGGCGTGCCCCTTGAACTCGACCTGGCGCTGGGTGAAAGGCAGCTTCTCGCCGGCAGCGATCATGATCTGGGTGCGCACGATGTCGATGCCCGTGATCAGCTCGGTGATGGGGTGCTCCACCTGCACGCGGGTGTTCATCTCGATGAAGTAGAACTCGCCGTTCTCGTACAGGAACTCGAAAGTACCCGCACCGCGATAGCCGATCTTCTTGCAGGCCGCAGCGCAGCGCTCGCCGATCTTCTCGATCAGACGACGGGGAATGCCGGGAGCCGGAGCCTCCTCGATCACCTTCTGGTGGCGACGCTGCATGGAGCAATCGCGCTCGCCCAGATACACGGCGTTCTTGTGCGTATCGGCCAGCACCTGGATCTCCACGTGACGCGGATTCTGCAGGTACTTTTCCATGTAGACGGCAGGATTGCCGAAAGCAGCGCCAGCTTCGGCCTTGGTCATCTGCACGGCATTGATCAGCGCAGCTTCGGTGTGCACCACACGCATGCCGCGACCGCCGCCGCCGCCCGAGGCCTTGATGATCACGGGATAGCCGATGGTCTTTGCAATGCGCTTGATGAGCGCGGGATCATCGGGCAGTTCGCCGTCCGAGCCGGGCACGCAAGGCACACCGGCCTTGATCATGGCTTGCTTGGCCGAAACCTTGTCACCCATGGTGCGGATGTTCTCGGGAGTCGGGCCGATAAAGGTGAAGCCGCTCTTTTCCACTCGCTCGGCAAAGTCGGCGTTCTCAGACAGGAAACCGTAACCGGGATGGATGGCTTCTGCATCGGTCACCTCGGCAGCCGAGATGATGGCCGGCATATTGAGGTAGGACAGCGGAGAAGGAGCCGGGCCGATACAGACGGCCTCATCGGCCAGCTTGACGTACTTGGCATCACGGTCGGCTTCGGAGTACACCATCACCGCCTTGATACCCAGCTCACGGCAAGCGCGCTGGATGCGCAGGGCGATCTCGCCCCGATTGGCAACCAAAATTTTCTTAAACATGAAGTTCCTCGCAGCTTGGTGCCTGTGCCGCAGCACAGACTACTGCCAATGACTCAGTCGCGCAGCCAGTGGCTAGCGCACCTCGGCGCTGCCATGCGAACTGCACGCAACGCCTCATGATCTATCACTCGATCACGAACAGAGGCTGGCCGTATTCCACAGCCTGGCCGTTTTCACCCAGAACGCGAACAATGGTGCCGGTCTTGTCGGCTTCGATTTCGTTGAGGATCTTCATGGCTTCAACGATGCAGATGGTTTCGCCTTCCTTGACCTGGCTTCCCACATCCACAAAGGGCTTGGCGCCGGGGCTGGAGGCACGGTAGAAGGTACCGACCATGGGCGACTTGACCACATGGCCTTCAGCAGCAGCAGGGGCTGCGGCCGCCACGGGAGCAGCGGCAACGGGAGCTGCCGCCAAGGGGGCAGCCATCACAGGAGCGGCTTGCACGGGGGCAGCAACGTATTGGTGAACCACACCTTCGCTCTTGACGATACGGACCTTGCCCTCTGCTTCGGTGATCTCCAGTTCCGACACATTCGATTCGGACACCAGATCAATAAGGGTCTTGAGTTTTCGCAAATCCATGGGAGCTCCAGCGACGTATTTCTAAACAGGGCGCGAATTTACCTCAAATTCGTCCTTCTGCGTGCATTGGCAGATATTTTTCACTAACGTCGCCATGGAATTTAGTTACCTACACTTTTCTGACGACAAGAGCAATGTTCATTCGCTCTATTTGCTCCAATCTGTCAGATCTTCGCTGGAAAGCTCGCCTATTTTACGTTGCCGCACTTGCCCCTTGGCATCAAACAGAACCGTGAATGGCAGGCCTCCCTGCAAGTTACCCAGACTTCTGCTCAATCCCAATCCCCCTTGCATGGCGATGGCTACCGGGAATTGCACAGGCTGACGCTGCAAAAAACGCAGCACGGCCTCGGATTTGTCGACCGCGAGGCCAACAACCTGAATACCTTTTGCACCCTGCTGCGCCGCAAATTCGCTGAGCATGGGCAGCTCCTTGACACAGGGCGGGCACCAGGTGGCCCAGAAGTTGACCAGCAAGGGGCGCCCCTGGAAGCCCGCCATGGCAAAAGGCTTGCCATCGGGCGTTTCAAAGGTCTGACCCCACAGTTGCGCCTCGGCGCCAGGGCCCATGGCCTGAGGCTGACTGCGCCACCAGGCCACGCCGGCGCCGCCCCCGGCCGCCACTGCGGCCACTGCGCCGGTCAGCCACATGCGGCGCGAGCCATTGGTCGACTTGTTCTCAGAGGTGTTTTCACTCATCGCAGCTCTCCTGCAGCAGCTTGCGCAAGGCCTTGGCATCACCACGCGGGCTGCGGCCATGGCTGTCGGGCTTCATGGCGCCGCGCATATCATCATGGTCATAGACCAGCAGATGCACGCCCACGGTTTCATTGATCGGCTTGCACAGTGCATGAATGGAAAGTGCCTCGACCGGCTTGCCCTGAAAGCCTGTGACCGTGCTCGGCTCGTATTGCACATGGTTGTTGATGAGCGCTATTTCGGCAGACTTGGGATCATCGCAGAACAGTTGCAGATAGATATCCGACAGCCGCGTGGCCGTGCCGCGCCAGACTGCTCCGGCCAGATGCGGGCGAAACTCTTGCAGCCTGTCCATCCAGACCAGGGCCAGCTCGCGCAGTGCTTGCAACTCCTGCGGCTGGGTGTCGCCGCAGAACAGCTCTATATATTCACGCACCGCTTCTTCAAGCTGGTCGTTGTCGGGCAGCGCCGTGCGGCCAGGCAGGCCGAGCTGACGCACGGCCCGTTGCTTGGCCGGACCCCATTCGAGGCCTTCCTCCACCACCAAGCGGGCCGCTGTCTGAGCGATTTCAGCAGTCACGTTATCCAAACTCATAGCGCTATTTCATCACGCCCGCCGCAGCAGGCGCGGCAGATCATGCTCGCATTGTGACCCAGATGAATGACCGCACTTTGACCTGGACCGTACAGACCAAGGTTTTGATAGCTGCTAGCACCCGTTTCGTATCGAGCCGAAAGTAAAAACACATTTAAATCCATATAGATCATGCGCAACCAGCTATCAATTTGGTAAGAAAGGTTACCGTCAGCGCTCAGGCAGGCCATGGCTTGCCTCCAGGTCATGCAGGCAAACGTAGAATCCCCGGCCATGCACATACATATTCTGGGCATTTGCGGCACCTTCATGGGGGGCCTGGCCGCCTTGGCACGAGAAGCCGGTCACAAGGTGACGGGCTGCGATTCCGGTGTTTACCCGCCGATGAGCGATCAGCTGCGCCAGTTGGGCATCGAGCTGATCGAGGGCTATGGCGCCGACCAGATTGCGCTCAAGCCCGATATGTATGTGGTCGGCAACGTCGTCAGCCGCAAACGTCTGCCCGACGGATCGTCCAAATTCCCGCTGATGGAAGCGATTCTGGACACCGGCGCCGCCTATACCAGCGGCCCGCAATGGCTGGCCGAGCATGTGCTGCGCGGTCGCCATGTGCTGGCCGTGGCCGGCACCCACGGCAAGACCACCACCACATCCATGCTGACCTGGGTGCTTGAGTGCGCAGGTCTGCAACCCGGTTTCCTGGTCGGCGGCGTACCGCTGGACTTTGGCGTCTCCGCCCGCCTCGGTGCGGCCCAGCGCCCCGCCGCTGGTCCTGGCCCCGTCGGTGACGAACCCGTGTTTGTGATCGAAGCCGATGAGTACGACACCGCCTTCTTCGACAAGCGCAGCAAGTTTGTACACTACCGTCCCCGCACGGCCGTGCTCAACAACCTGGAATTCGATCACGCCGACATCTTTGACGATCTGGCAGCCATCGAGCGCCAGTTCCACCACCTGATACGCACCGTGCCGTCGACCGGCCGTGTGGTGAGCAACGGCCTGGAAGAGAGCCTGACCCGCGTGCTGGCCCAGGGCTGCTGGAGCGAAGTGCGGAGCTTCGGCTCGGCTGTCAGCGATTTCAGCGCCGATGGCGATCCCAGCGACTTTGCCGTGCTGCACCGCGGCAAAAAGGTGGCGCAACTGCGCTGGAGCCTGACCGGCGTGCACAACCAGCTCAATGCACTGGCCGCCATCGCTGCCGCCGACCATCTGGGCGTTAGTGCCGAGGTGGCTTGCGAAGCCCTGTCGCGCTTTCAGAACGTCAAGCGTCGCATGGAACTGCGCGGCACGGTCAACGGCATCGAGGTCTATGACGACTTCGCCCACCATCCCACAGCCATCCGCACCACCCTGGACGGCCTGCGCCGCAAGCTCGGGGCAGAGGCCCGCATCCTGGCAGTGTTCGAGCCTCGCAGCAACACCATGAAGCTGGGCACCATGAAGAGCCAGTTGCCCTGGTCGCTGGAAAGCGCCGATCTGGTCTTCTGCCACACTGCAGGCCTCGACTGGGATGCCGCCGAAGCACTGGAATCCATGGGCGTAGGCCCCGGCCAGCGCGCTCAGGTAGCAGGTGATATCGAGACCCTGATAGCGCAGATCAGCGCCGTCGTCCGCCCTGGTGACCATATCGTCTGCATGAGCAACGGCGGCTTTGGCGGCATCCACGCCAAGCTGCTGGAAGCGCTGAAATAGGTCTCCAAAAAAGCAAATGCCCGCTCACAACGCGGGCATTTTTTATTAGCGATCTTCAAAACTGGCATGCCTCCACATGGGGACAGCAAGCAAGAGCCGTCTCGCAGCGAGGCTGTCGCCCCCTCCGCGAAGCAGAGAGGGGGAAGCCGCGCAGTGGCTCAGGGGTGTCAATAACTTATCGACATCGCCGGCACATCCACCCGGATCAAGGGCTTGGACAACACCGCATGCGCTGCCAGGGCATAGCTGTTGCGCCAGTCTTCATTGTCAAACAGCTCGGGGCGATTGCGCGCCTCACGCGCCACCACCACCAGCTTGTCAGCCAGCAACACCTTGCCGGTGGCCCGCAAAGGCTCGCACTCGAGCGAGACAAACTGCTGATCCAGCCAGCGTCGGCCTTCGTCCGAACTGATAGGGGACAGCGACTGGGTATCGACCCGGTATTCACGGTCGCCATCCAAAACCACGATTACTTCACTACGCATAAATCTCCTCTGACCTGGTGACTCTTGCACCATTCGTTGTCGTGGCCACAGCTTAATAGTGACCGCGGTGCTGAAGACGCTGCAAGCTGACGGCTTGCAAACAGCTGCGGCAACCAATGCATGGCCTGAAAGACTTGCATCAAGCATCACAGTGGTTACAGGAACATGGCATGCAAAGCAATGAAAAATCTTTAAATTTCATAGCATTGCTCGCATGCTTGGCAAGAATATAAGGGCAAAACCGTCTTTTTCAAGTGTCATTACGGACTCGTAACCCGCCAGTTATCTCCATCCAGGCTCCTGCCTTGAAAATGTGATGAGAGGACTTACATACTGCATAAATCTTTGACGAATACCAGTTTGCAGGCCTTGCAACGCCTTCAGGAACCATCACCATGACCGCTGAGAACATCCACCAAGAAATACGCGAGCATCTGCTGCAGCTGGAAGCCGAACTTCAGGTCCAGAAGCTCTGGTCCGCCGTAGCCCCAGACCCCAAGGCACTGGAATCCACCACGCCTTTCATGTACGACACGCTCAAGCTGCACGAGTGGCTGCAATGGGTGTTCATCCCGCGCCTGCGCGCCGTGATCGATGCCAAAGGCAGCCTCCCCCACCAAAGCCATGTCTATCCGCTGGCCGACCACGAGTGGCAGCAGCGCACCGACTTTGACAAGCAGCAGTTGCTGCGCCTGCTCAACCGCATCGATGCCACCCTCAATGGATGCGAAATGACACCGGCATCAACGCCGGACACCAAACACTGATCGAGCAGGCAAGCAGCCCATTCCCATATAGAAAAACAAACAGGCCACAGGAAATACTCCCTGTGGCCTGTTTCGTTCACGCCCGCTTTATCGATCAGGCGAGCACTTCGGCTTCCTGCTTGCTGGCGAGCGCAGCAGCGCGGCGCTGGCTCACGGCCTGCGACAGCTCTTGCAGCGTTGCCAGAGAATCATCCCAGCCCAGGCAGGCGTCGGTAATGCTCTGGCCGTAGGTCAGATCGCAGACTTCGTCCTTGCCGGGCGTGAACTTCTGCGCACCGCCGACCAGATGACCTTCGATCATCACGCCGAACACGCTGCTGGAGCCACCGGCGATCTGAGCCGCGATATCACGGGCCACATCCTTCTGGCGCTCATGCTGCTTGTTGCTGTTGGCGTGGCTGCAGTCCACCATCAGCGAAGGCGTGAGGCCCGCTGTCTCCAGATCCCTGCAGGCGGCCGCCACATGCTCGGCATCGTAGTTGGGTGTCTTGCCACCGCGCAGAATCACGTGACAGTCCTGATTGCCGCCCGTATGCACGATGGCGACCTGGCCGTTCTTGTGCACCGACAGGAAATGGTGGCCTCGGCTGGCCGACTGAATCGCGTCGGTGGCAATACGGATATTGCCGTCCGTGCCGTTCTTGAAGCCAATCGGCGCCGAAATGCCCGAAGCCAGTTCACGATGCACCTGGCTTTCCGTGGTGCGGGCACCGATGGCGCCCCAACTGATCAGATCACCGATGTACTGGGGCGAGATCACATCCAGGAACTCGCTGGCCGCTGGCACACCCAGGCGGTTGATGTCGATCAGGAGCTGGCGCGCAATGCGCAGGCCTTCGTCGATGCGATAGCTCTGATCCAGGTAGGGATCGTTGATCAGCCCCTTCCAGCCCACGGTGGTGCGGGGTTTTTCGAAATAGACGCGCATCACCACTTCCAGCGTGTCCTTGTACTGCTCGCGCACCACGGCCAGACGGCGGGCGTAGTCCAGGGCAGCAGCCGGATCGTGAATGGAGCAAGGGCCGACGATGACCAGCAGACGGTCGTCCTGCGCACGCATGATGTTGTGGATGCTGCGGCGGGTGTCGCTGATCAGCGTCTCCACGGCAGTGCCGCGAATGGGGAAGAAGCGAATGAGGTGCTCTGGAGGGGGTAACACTGTGATTTCCTTGATACGTGCGTCGTCGGTCTGGCCTGTCTTGGGAGAGCCGGCGCGATACCAGGAATCGGTGGAGGAAGTGTTCAGAGCAGTCATGGCAATCTTTCGTGAGGTGTTTGATCGTTGAAAACCGGGGGTGCTGAAACGTAGGGGTGAAAAAAAACCGCCGGGCTTTGCAGCTTCGGCGGTTCTTTGGGAGGTGTTTGCAGGGTGCGCGCGTTTACCTCTCAGCCGCCGGGGGCGAGAACCAAAAGTAAAAGAAATAGGCGCGTTGCGTTTGCATGTCTTTCAATGTAGCACAGCTCTTTTGCATTGCAACATCAGCAGCTCGCACCGCCGTTCTGTCAAAAACAGGTTTTCCCTCTGAAATGACGCATTTTTCAAAATTTACTCTTACGCAATATTTTTGCGTTTTTTCTTATTTTTCAGAATTTTATTGACTTGAATCTCAATTTACCCAGAATCAGTGCAATTTTTCAGCGTATCAACAATATTCAGGGCAAGATCACGAAACGCCATGAAAAAACCCTGCTGCCAGGCGATCTACAGCGGTTTGCCACAAGCTTTTTTGCCGTAAGCGGTCTGTGGCGAATGGTCTGCAGCACACTGAAATGAAAAACCCCCGCTCTGCCATGCAAAGCGGGGGTTGGTGCTCACGACGGGCAGACCCGCCATGAAACCTCTATCAGGCCGTGCCGCCGACTGTCAGGCCGTCAATGCGCAGCGTAGGCTGGCCCACGCCCACAGGCACGCTCTGGCCTTCCTTGCCGCAAGTGCCCACACCCGAGTCCAGGCGCATGTCGTTACCTATCATGCTGATGTGCTTGAGCGACTCCGGGCCGCTGCCGATGATGGTCGCTCCCTTGACGGGGTACTGGATCTTGCCGTTTTCCACCCAGTAGGCTTCGCTGGCAGAGAACACGAACTTGCCGCTGGTGATGTCCACCTGACCGCCGCCGAAGTTGGTGGCGTACAGACCCTTCTTGATGGATCCGATGATCTCCTGCGGATCCTTGTCGCCACCCAGCATATAGGTGTTGGTCATGCGCGGCATGGGGATGTGGGCATAGCTTTCTCGACGGCCATTGCCCGTGGGCTTGACGCCCATCAGGCGCGCATTCATGGAGTCCTGGATATAGCCCTTGAGAATGCCGTCCTCGATCAGCACATTGCTCTGGCTGACATGGCCTTCGTCGTCCACGTTCAGAGAGCCACGGCGATCGGCAATCGTGCCGTCGTCCAGCACGGTCACGCCCTTGGCGGCGACGCGCTGACCGATGCGGCCGCTGAAGGCGCTGGAGCCCTTGCGGTTGAAGTCGCCTTCCAGGCCGTGGCCCACGGCCTCGTGGAACAGCACGCCGGGCCAGCCAGAACCCAGCACCACGGTCATCACACCGGCCGGTGCGGGACGCGATTCGAGGTTGACCAGGGCTGCATGCACGGCCTCGTCCACATACTGGCTGATCTGCTCGTCGCTGAAATAGGCCAGACCGAAGCGACCGCCACCACCGGAGGAGCCCACCTCGCGGCGGCCCTTTTGCTCGGCGATCACCGTCACCGACAGGCGCACCAGCGGGCGCACGTCAGCGGCCAGCGTGCCGTCCGCACGGGCCACCAGCACCACATCGTATTCACTGGCAAGACCGGCCATGACCTGCACCACGCGCGGGTCCTTGGCGCGGGCCAGCTTTTCCACCTTGCCCAGCAACTCGACCTTGGTCGTGCTGTCCAGCGTGCTGATGGGGTCCAGCTCAGGATAGAGCGAGCGGCTTTGCGCAATCTTCTGCGCACCCGCCTTGACGCGGCGCGTCTGGGTTGCGCTGGAGATGGAGCGCACGGTACGTGCGGCATCCAGCAGCGAGGCTTCGGAAATGTCGTCGGAATAGGCAAAAGCCGTCTTCTCGCCGCTGACCGCCCGAACGCCTACTCCCTGATCGATGGAGAAGGAGCCGGTCTTGACGATGCCTTCCTCCAGACTCCAGCCTTCCGCGCGGGTGTACTGGAAGTAGAGATCGGCGTCATCCACCTGGTGCGAGCGAATTTCGGCAAGCGCACGCGCAAGATGGGTTTCGTCCAGGCCGAAGGGCTCAAGCAGCAACTGACGGGCCGTGGCCAAGCGTTCGATGGTGGGTTCGCGGGAAATCATGAGAGCATTGTAGAGATAGCTGCAAGCCCTGACTTGTCTCGGGCTGCGCATAAAAAAGAGCGGAATGTTGCCCCACCAGGCTGAACAACATTCCGCTCCGTTCACTTAGCTTCGCACTTGCCGGGTTCCGCCCTGCCCGCTTTGCATTGCAGAACCCCACCTGGGTCTTTGCCGCTCCCGCTTGATCGGTCTTCTGACCCCCCAGAACCGTTTGTAAACGCTGTTTACAGTCGAAGCAAGACCTTGGACGGAACTACTGACATTTTTCAACGATCTAAGCCCGCCGCCCCAGCACGCAATTTCACATAAAACCATTACTCAAGGCTTGCAAAACATAGGATGGGAGCTCTCCTTTCAAGAGCATCCAATCCCGATCACGGGTCTTCACGCATGGGGAATATGCCCATCACCGCCGGGTAGTTGCCGCTGCGCCCGCGACACCGACATCAGCACGCCCAGCGCCAAGCCCAGCGTGACCATGGCCGTGCCGCCATAGCTGATGAAAGGCAGGGGCACGCCCACCACCGGCAAAATGCCGCTGACCATGCCCATGTTCACGAACGCATAGGTGAAGAAGATCATGGCCACGGCAGCTGCCATCAGCCGGCCGAACAGCGAGTTGGCATTCATGGAAATGGCCAGCCCGCGCCAGACCAGCAGCAGAAAGCCGACGATGATGAAGAGATTGCCTATGAGGCCGAATTCTTCGGAATAGGCGGCAAAGATGAAGTCGGTGGTGCGCTCTGGAATGAATTCCAGGTGGGTCTGCGTGCCAGCCATGAAACCCTTGCCCCAGACACCGCCCGAACCGATGGCAATCATGCCCTGAATGATGTGAAAGCCCTTGCCCAGCGGGTCGCGCGTGGGGTCCAGCAAGGTACAGACGCGTGTACGCTGATAGTCATGCAGAAAATACCAGCTCACGCCATCGGCGCAGAGCTGGGGTTCAAACCAGACGATGAGGAAAATGCCGACCAGGGCCAGCAGCACGGGCGGCACGATGAGTTTCCAGGGCAGGCCGGCAAAAAAGATCACGGACAGGCCGGCAGCCATCACCAGCAGCGAGGTGCCCAGATCGGGCTGCTTCATGATCAGGCCCACAGGCACCATCAGCAGCACAAAGGCGATGACAAAGTCCGAGGCGCGCAGATTGCCCTCGCGGCGCTGGAACCACCAGGCCAGCATCAGCGGCGTGGCGATCTTCAAAAGCTCGGAGGGCTGAATCACCACTCCCACATTCACCCAGCGCGTGGCCCCCTTCTTGGTGATGCCGAACAGCGCCACTGCCACCAGCAACACCACGCCCAGGGTGTAGAGCGGCACGGCCACCTTCATCAATTGCTGGGGGGATATCTGGGCCAGCACGAACAGCAGACCCGCCGCAATCAGCATATTGCGGCCGTGGTCCACAAAGCGCGTGCCGTGATCGAAACCCGCCGAGTACATGGCCAGCAGCCCCGCGCCCGCCAACATGGCGATAAAGAGAAGCAGCAGAAAATCAAAGCCGCGAAACAGCGGAACAATGCGTTGCAGCAGCGAGGGCTTATCGAATTCGATGGCGGACATGGGCCGCAATTATCGTGGGAGCCGACTGCCGTGCAGCTTGCAGGGTTGAGCTTTGCTGACGGCTCAAGTCGGCCCACGCTCATTCCCCCCCGCCATAGGCCTTCTCCCCTGATAGTCTTGGGGCAGACAGTCCACAATGACAGAGACAGAAGTGTTTTTTACCAGAGGAGATTGCCGCTATGACGACCACCCACCTGCTGTATCTGCATGGCTTTCGCTCCTCCCCCCAGTCCAACAAGGCGCGCATCATGGCGGACTATGTGGGTGCCAGGCATTCCAAGGTACGCTGGTGGTGCCCGCAGCTGCCGCCCTCGCCGCGCGAAGCGGCAGCCGTGATCGCCGAGGGCATCGCCAACTGGCCACGCCAGAACATGGCCGTCATGGGCTCGTCGCTGGGCGGCTATTACGCCAGCTGGGTGGCCCAGCTGGCGCGCTGCAAGAGCGTGATGATCAACCCCGCCGTCAACCCGGCCCGCGACCTGGAAAAATACATTGGCGAGCAGTCCAGCTGGCATGACCCCGAGGAAACCTTCTTCTTTCGCCCCGAATACATTGAGGAATTGCGCCAGCTCGACACCCGCACCATGACGCCGGCAGCACCCGAGATGGTGTTGATCGCCCAGGGCGACGAGGTGCTGGACTGGAACGAGATGAGCGAGCGCTACCCTCACGCACTTCAATTGGTGCAAGAAGGCGGCGACCACGCCCTGAGCAACTTTGCCGAGTATCTGGACCGGATCGACGAATTTCTGGCCTTGGCCTGATGCCCTTGGCGACTCCAGGCGCCACCCCAGGAAACGGCTGTATTGCAGCAACGTGCCCCCTGTTCACGGCCCTGACCGCGCGGGGGCCACGTCTGATATATTGACCGACCTCAAGCATGAACTGAATCACTTCTGAGCGCCGAATGTTCGGCTCGTGGGAAAATGCGCGGTTATGCACGCACTGTTTGAAGAAGCCGGCAAATTTCTGGCCGGGCGCATCCTCTCCGAAGCCGAATCCTCTGCCCAAGTCGAGCTGGACTCGGGCAAGCGGGTCAAGGTCAAGGCCGCCAATATCCTGCTCAAGTTCGAGAAGCCGGCACCTGCCGAGTTGGTCGCTCAGGGCCAGGCCCAGGCCGCCGAGATCGATCTTGATCTGGCCTGGGAATTTGCGCCCGAGGAAGAGTTCGGCTTTGCCGACCTGGCGCGTGACTATTTTTCCGAATCCGCGACGCTGGCCCAGCAGGCCGGTGCGCTGTTCTGCCTGTACGACGCACCGCACTATTTCCGTCGTGCGGGCAAGGGCCGCTTCAAGAAGGCTCCTGCAGAAATCCTGCAGCAAGCCCTTGCCGCCATCGAGAAGAAAAAGCAGATTCAGGCACAGATCGACGCCTGGGCCGAGGAACTGGGCCGCGGCGAATGCCCGCAGGCAATCCGCGAACAGCTCTACAAGATTCTGTTCAAGCCCGACAAGAACGCTGCCGAATACAAAGCCGTGGTCGATGCCAGCCGCACCACCAAGCTGGCCCCGCTGGAGCTGCTGCACCGCGCCGGCGCCATCGACTCTTCCTACCAGTTCCACTGGAAGCGCTTCCTGTTCGACAACTTCCCCAAGGGCACGGGCTTCCCCGCCGTGCAGGCCCCTCAGCCGCCGGCCGATCTGCCCGTGGCCGATGTAAAGGCTTTTTCCATCGACGACTCGGCCACCACCGAAATCGACGATGCGCTGTCCGTCACGGGCCTGGGCACGGGCACCGTCACCGTGGGCATCCACATTGCCGCCCCCGGTCTGGCCATCACGCCCGGCGGCGAGCTGGACAAGCTGGGCCGCGCCCGCCTGTCCACCGTCTACATGCCCGGCTACAAGATCACCATGCTGCCCGACGACGTGGTGCATATCTACACGCTGGACGAGGGCCGCTCCAACCCCGCGGTCTCGCTGTATGTGCAGATCAACGAGGAGACGCTGGAGACCATCTCCAGCGAAACCCGTCTCGAGCGCGTGCCCGTGGAAGTCAACTTCCGCTACGACAAGCTCGATCACATCGTCACCGAGGAATGGCTGACTGACTCCTCGATCGAGGTTGAAAACACGCCTGATTCATTGCTGGGCAAGCGCAAGGAACTCACCTTTTTACAGCGCTGGTCCAAGTTCCTCAAGGCCAATCGCGAAGTGGTGCGCGGCAAGCCCGAGAACTTCAACCGCCCGGACTACAACTTCCGTCTCGTCGGCAACGACGGCGCCGAGCCCAATGGCAGCGAGCAGGTGCAGATCACCGTGCGCAAGCGCGGCGCGCCGCTGGACCTGATCGTGGCCGAGGCCGCCATCGTGGCCAACAGCACCTGGGGACTGATGCTGGCCGAGCACGGTGTGCCCGGCATCTACCGCAGCCAGGCCAGCCTGGCACCCGGCGTCAAGGTACGCATGAGCACCAAGGCCTTGCCCCATGCCGGCATCGGTGTGAAAGCCTACTCCTGGGCCACCTCCCCGCTGCGACGCTATGTGGACCTTGTCAATCAGTGGCAGATCATTGCCTGCGCCCGCCATGGCAAGACGGCTGCCCTGGCAGCGCCCTTCAAGCCCAAGGACGCCGAGCTGTTCGGCATCATCAGCAGCTTTGACGGCGCCTACAGCGCCTACAACGGCTATCAGGCCGGCATGGAGCGTTTCTGGACGCTCAAGTATCTGGAGCAGAACGGCATCAGCGAACTGACGGCCAGCGTGTTCAAGGAAGGCCCCAACGGCTCCTTCCTGGTGCGCGCCGACAATCTGCCTCTGGTGCTGCCCGTGCTGGGTGCGCAGAACCTGCCGCGCGGCGCCCATGTGCGCGTCAAGCTCGGCGAGATCGACGAGATCTCGCTGGACATCTCGGGCACGCTGATCGAGCGCCTGGATGCAGGAGCCGAGGCCGAAAGCGAAGGCGAGGACAGCGGCGAGGACGATGACGACGCCGTGGCCGGCCCCATCTCCATTGCGGTGGACATGAACGACGCCGATCCCGCTGCAGACCAGCCCAAGTCCTGATCTCCACATCTCATCGCCCTGACGCTGCCGTGAAACTGCCCACCTCTCTTCGACGACTGAGTACGCTGCAGCTGGCGCTGGGCGTGTCCATCGCCGTCCATGCCGTGTTGCTGACCATTCGTTTCGTGGACCCGGAACGCTTTGAGCGCGTGTTTCAGGACACGCCTCTGGAAGTGATTCTGGTCAATGCCCGCGCCAACGAGACGCCGGACAAGGCCCAGGCCATTGCCCAGACCTCGCTGGCCGGCGGCGGCGATGCCGACCAGGGCCGTTCCACCAGTCCCATGCCCTACTCGGCCCTGACGACAGTGGGCGACGATTTCGAGGAAAAACAGCGCCAGCTCGATGCCATGCAGGAGCAGCAGAACCAGTTGCTGACCCAGCTGCGCCAGCAAGTGGCCGCGCTGCCCCCCATAGACCCGCGGCTGAGCGCCGACAACAAGGCCCTGGAGGCACAGGAAGAAAAGCGCTTGCAGCTCATCAAGCTGCTGGCGGAGATTGAAAAGCGTATCAACGCGGAAAACGCCCGCCCCAAGAAGCGCTATATCAGCCCCGCCACCAAGGAGGCCGTGTACGCCGTCTACTACGATGCGCTGCGCCGCAAGGTGGAAGACAAGGGCACGGAAAACTTCCCCGAGAACAAGGGCAAGAAGCTGTATGGCGAGCTGGTCATGATCCTGACCGTGAATCATGACGGCCGCGTGCTTTCCACCGAGGTTGTGCAGGGCTCGGGCAACCGCATGCTCGATACCCGTGCCGAGGCCATTGCCCGCGCCGCAGCCCCTTACGGCCACTTCGGCCCTGCCATGCGCACCAAGGCCGATCAGATCGCCGTCGTCTCGCGCTTCAGGTTCACACGCGAGCAGACACTGGAAACAGACATAAGGTGACCCCCTGTGCCGCCTTCGGCGTCTTCCCCCGCTCTCGCATCGCTTCGCTTGCAGGCGGGGAACGCAGCCAGCGCGGCGGGACGGCCCTTGTGCGGCTGCCTTGGCTTAGGCTGCGCCGATCTCTCCGGCCACTGCCCCAACGCGCACCCAACTCTGCTCAGCGATTTCCTTCAGCCTTTTTATGACAAATACGCTTGATGCCTACTGCGTCATGGGCAACCCCGTTGCCCATAGCCGCTCTCCCTGGATTCATGCCCGCTTCGCCGAGCTGACCGGCCAGCCCGTCAGCTATGACCGCGCCCTGGTGCCGCTGGATGGCTTTGCCGACTTTGTGCGCGACTTTGCCGCGCGCGGCGGCAAGGGCTGCAATGTGACCGTTCCCTTCAAGCTGCAGGCGGCCGAGCTGGCCACCAGCACCAGCGAGCGCGTGCGGCTGGCTGGTGCTGCCAATACGCTGGTATTCGGTGCCAACGGCATTCATGCCGACAACACCGATGGCCTGGGCATCGTGGCCGACATCACCCGCAATGCCGGTGTGCCCATCGCCGGGCGTGATGTGCTGCTGCTTGGCGCGGGCGGCGCCGCTGCTGGAGCCCTGGGCTCTTTGCTGGAGCAAAAGCCCCGCCGCCTAGTCGTGGTCAACCGCACTCATGCCAGGGCTCAAACGCTGGTCCAGCAGCATGCGGCCATTGCCACACTACATAACGTAGAGCTGGTAGCACTTGAAAGGCAAGTGCTTGAGACTGATCTGACCCAAAATTTCGACATCATCATCAATGCCACAGCCAGCAGCCTGGCTGGGGCTGAGGTGCCCGCGCCCGCCAGCGTGCTGCACGCACGCAGTCTGGCCTACGACATGATGTACGGCCCCGCCGCCCAGAATTTTCTGAATTGGGCCAGCAGCCACGGCGCGCTGGCGCGTGATGGTCTGGGCATGCTGGTGGAGCAGGCTGCCGAGTCCTTTGCACTATGGCGCGGCGTGCGTCCGCCCTCTGCACAAGTCTTGGCCGAACTGCGCGCTCTGCTGCACGCCGAAGCCGCTCACTAAAACCTCGCCCCACCATGAAAGCTCTTGGCCGACTGCTGTTGCTGGTGCTTTGCGCCACCCTGCTGCTGCAATTGTTTTTTGTAGCACGCATCGCAGTCATGGCATGGCTGGATCCAGAGTCCACCAGCTATCAGCGCTCCGAAGCCTGGCAGCTTGCCCACAGCAGCGAGGGCCTGCGCTGGCGCCAGCAATGGGTGGACTACGGCCAGATCTCCAGCAACCTCAAGCGCGCGGTGATTGCCTCCGAAGATGCCGGCTTTATGGACCATCACGGCGTGGAATGGAATGCCGTTCAGAGGGCCTGGCAGCGCAACGCAAAAGCCGAGGCCAGGGCCATGCAGGCCGAAAAAGCAGGAAGCAACAGCAAGCCCGCCAAGGTCTATGGCGGCTCCACCATCACCCAGCAGCTGGCCAAGAACCTGCTGCTGTCGGGCGAACGCAATTTTCTGCGCAAGGGCCAGGAGCTGGTGCTGGCGCAATTGCTGGAGCTGATGCTGAGCAAGCAGCGCATTCTGGAGATCTATCTCAACAATGTGGAATGGGGCCAGGGCGTGTTCGGCGCCGAGGCCGCCGCCCAACATTACTTCCGCAAGAGTGCCGCCCAGCTCAATGCGGCTGAGGCAGCACGACTTGCCGCCATGCTTCCGGCACCCAAGCGCTTCGAGAAAATGCCGCAATCGCGCTATCTGGCGCAGCGCAGTCGCACGATTGCGCGCTATATACCGATGGTGACGCCCCCCTGAGGCGCTTCGCCTGGGCGGCCCCGCGCCTTCCCCGAGGAGGACGGCAGCATCGCCGCGAGGCGGCTCTTGCTTGCTGTCACCCGCATGGAGCGTGAAGGTTTTGTACGTGGATAATCGACAGCCATGCGAATTCTAGGAATCGACCCTGGCCTGCAGACCACGGGCTTTGGCGTCATCGACATGGAAGGCCAGCGCCTGTCCTATGTGGCCAGCGGCACCATACGCACCAACAAGATGGAACTCGGCGACCTGCCGGGCCGTCTCAAGGTGCTGTTCGACGGCATCTCCGAAGTCGCCTCACGCTATCAGCCCGAGGTGGCTGCCGTGGAAATCGTCTTCGTCAACGTCAACCCCCAGTCCACGCTGCTGCTGGGCCAGGCCCGTGGTGCGGCGCTGACGGCCCTGGTCAACGCCAATCTCGCGGTTTCCGAATACACCGCCCTGCAGATGAAAAAAGCCGTGGTCGGCCATGGTCGCGCAGCCAAGAGTCAGATCCAGGAAATGGTCAAACGGCTGCTGCAACTGCCCGGCCTGCCTGGCACCGATGCCGCCGACGCGCTGGGGCTGGCGATCACCCATGCCCATGCGGCTGCCGCCATGGGGCTGATGGCCAAGTCCACCGATCTGCGCCGCAAGCAACATGCCATGTACCGGGGCGGACGGGTCTATTGATCCAGTGCGGACCTGAGCCTGATCCACTGCGCGATCCTGGGAAACACATCGGATTGCGCATTGCCGGACATCAGCAACCGACTGTGGCTGTAGTCCTCCGCAAAGCCTGCGGCCTTGCCGCATAGCAGAAACTCCACATCAGGCCCTGCGAAGGCCCTGGCAAGGGCTTCGCAGCCCCGCCAGGGAGCGATCACACGGTCCGCAGATCCTGCCAGTGCCAGAACGGGAATCCGAACCTGGGCCAGGCTGCTCGGATAATCCATGCCGTCCTTCCCGACAAAGCTGCGGCGCAGGTTCCAATGGCACCACTGCCGCATCAGGCGAGCGCTTTCCCTCTCGGGGCCCACCATTGAGCTTGCTATCAACCATTGCCTACGGTCTATCCAGGCCCTGTACCCGTGGATTGCGATCCGCGCTGAAAAGGTTGCAGCTGCATGGGTCGTCTGAGCGGCCAGCAACACGAGACCGGCCAGATGCGCCTGCGCACGCTCGGGCTGGCGCGCTGCCCAGATGGCCGCTGCAATGCCCCCACCACTATGCCCGATGAATACCATGGAGCGACCTTGCTCCTGGCGGAGAATCTCTTGAAGAGCGCTGTCAACGTCATGCTCGGCCACAGTTTCCAGGTCGTAATCGTGGCTGACTGACTGATTCAGCCCATGTCCTCGCCAATCGAAAAGCCAGACGCCAAAACCCTGCGCAGCGAGGAATCGACCCAGCCTCTGGCATGAGGATGCGCTGGAAAACGTGCCGTGCGTCACGACCACCACCGCCCCCCGCGCGGGGCCGATGCGTGTCAGCACGATGGAATGCCCATCCCTGGTCGGTACATCGACTCTTCGCATATAAGGCCAACCCTCCGTGATCCGCTCCCGATCTGCATTGCAGTGCGTCCGCAGAATGTTCGGCCAGATTCTGGGGATGGTCAATTGCATGACCCAAACTGAGCCTGCTTTACAGGACTCCTTTACATACAAAAAAGCCGCGGCAGGCCACGGCTTTTCGAGAGGTTTCACGGTTTAGTAATTGCTCAGCACCATGGAGGCGATCACGCCTGTGGCAATGGCAACCAGCAGATAGTCGCCGCCGTTCTGAATCCAGTGATAGCCACGCGGCGGCGCCGACAGATGGTGGCCGCGCCAGTCATTCACCACATAGTGCTGGCTGCGGTATTGCGGCGGTACGCGACTGCCCTTGTACCAGTTATGGTCGGGACCACCGCCACGGCGACCATTGTCGTGATGATCGGCACGTCGGTCGTCGCGCCTGTCATGGCGCTGCTCATGCCGACCACGATCATCATGGCGACCGCCATGGCGCATGTCCTGCGCTCCATGTCCATTGCCGCGGCCGGGTGGCGGGCCGGGCTGAGCCTGAACGGCCAGACTGCCCAGACCCAGGCAGGCGGCAATGGAGGCAGAAAGAATGCGGGTAGTCAAACGGGACATGGGTACTCCTTTGTCGAATTGTTTCGGTCAACAAGGTGTGCGGCCGGTCATGGCAGCCGCAGCAGATCCATCTTTACCCAATTTCGGCGCCGCAAGAAGTGAGCAACTGCCGATTTACCACTTTTTGCGCGCTGTTTACAGAACAGAAACCTATGAAACGCCAAGCCGGATTTGGCAAGCCGCTATCAATATTCATTAGTTCTCAGATGATGCGTCCGACAAACATCACGGCAAAAAAGGCCAGACCGGCAATCACCGTCCACTTGAACAGCAAAAAGCCCAGGCGCTTGTAGTGCGCCTTGCCGGTTCCCAGATAGAAGGCAAAGCTCAATGCCGACGCCAGAATCAGCAAGGTGGCCAGCCAGCGAAAGATCAACATGGAGGTCTCGCTCACCAGGCCTGAGCGGGCATGGCAAAGCCCTGAGGAGCCTGGCGCTCGCTCTCGAAGGTCACGAGCTCCCAAGTCTCGGGCTGCTCGGTCATTGCGCGCAGCAGCTTGTTGTTGAGGCCGTGACCCGAGCGAAAGGCGCTGTAGGCACCGAGAATGGGCTTGCCGATCAGGTACAGGTCGCCGATCGCGTCAAGGATCTTGTGCTTGGCAAACTCGTCGTCATAGCGCAGGCCGTCGCTGTTCAGGACCTTGTAGTCATCCATGACGATGGCGTTGTCCAGCCCGCCGCCCAGTGCCAGGCCATTGTTGCGCAGCATTTCCACATCCTTGGTGAAGCCGAAGGTGCGGGCGCGGGCGATGTCGCGTGTGTAGTTGTCCAGACCCATGTCGAACTCCACGCACTGCCCCGTGGAGTCCACGGCTGGGTGAGCGAAGTCGATCTCGAAGCGCAGCTTGAAGCCATGGTAGGGATCGAAGCGCGCCCACTTGAGGTTCTGGCCTTCGCCCTCGCGCACCTCGATCGGGCTCTTGATGCGGATGAAGCGCTTGGGCGCTTTCTGCAACTCGATTCCGGCGCTTTGCAGCAGAAAAACGAACGAGGACGAAGAGCCATCGAGAATCGGCACTTCTTCGGCAGTGATGTCCACGTAGAGGTTGTCGATTCCCAGACCGGCGATGGCCGACATCAGGTGCTCTACCGTATGCACCTTGGCTCCGCCACTGCCGATGGTGGAAGCCATGCGCGTATCGGTCACTGCCTCGGCGGAAATGGGGATATCCACAGGCTCAGGCAAGTCCACGCGACGGAACACGATGCCGGTATCAGGCTGGGCAGGGCGCAGCGTCAACTCGACACGCTGGCCGCTGTGCAGGCCCACGCCTACGGCACGGGAAATGGTCTTGATGGTACGTTGCTGAAGCATGCTGGTATTTTAAATGGGACAACCCCGAGCCGGCTTACGCCGACCCAGGGTTGTCTTAATCGCTGCGATACAGCGAACTGATAGGACATCAGTCCTTAACAAACCAAAGGCCTTTGCGGCTGACTCTCAAGCGCTGGCGCACTCGGAGGCAGAGACACCGAGGAAGGGCTGCCCCGCACCGAGGGTGTCGTCCCCCTCCGGCGCAAAGCGCCAGAGAGGGGGAAGCGGCAAAGCCGCTCAGGGGGGCTTAATCAGCCTGCTTGCGCAGAAACGCCGGGATCTCCACATCGTCCATGCCGCCAGACGCCAGCGCGCTCACGCGCTCCGAAGCCTGGGTGCGGTTGGTGCGCCAGACGCTGGGCACATTGGTGTTGGCCGTGCCGTAGTCCATGCCGCCCAGGGGAGGCAGACCCACTGCCACGTTGTCGGTACCGGTACGCAGACCGCCCTGCACCACCTGGATGTTCTGGCGACGCACATTGGGACGCGACAGGCCGGTGGCCACCACGGTCACGCGGATTTCGTCGCCCAGCGAGTCATCGTAGGCAGCGCCGTAGATCACATGCGCATCGGGAGACGCATAGGCATTGATGGTGGACATGGCCAGACGCGACTCGGACAGCTTGAGGCTACCCTTGGCTGCAGTCACCAGCACCAGCACGCCCTTGGCGCCGGACAGATCGATGCCTTCCAGCAGCGGGCAGGCCACGGCCTGCTCGGCAGCGATACGGGCACGATCGGGACCGGCGGCCTTGGCCGTGCCCATCATGGCCTTGCCGGGCTCGCCCATCACGGTGCGCACGTCTTCGAAGTCGACGTTCACATGGCCGTACTCGTTGATGATTTCGGCAATGCCGCCCACGGCGTTCTTCAGAACGTCGTTGGCATGGGCAAAAGCCTCGTCCTGGGAGATATCGTCGCCCAGCACATCGAGCAGCTTTTCGTTGAGCACAACGATCAGCGAGTCCACATTCGCCTCCAGCTCGGCCAGGCCGGCGTCAGCGTTCTGCATGCGGCGACCGCCTTCCCACTCGAAAGGCTTGGTCACCACACCCACCGTCAGAATGCCCATTTCCTTGGCCACTCGTGCGATCACAGGCGATGCACCGGTACCCGTACCACCACCCATGCCTGCCGTAATGAAGAGCATGTGCGCGCCTTCGATGGCAGCGCGAATATCTTCCACAGCAGCTTCCGCAGCATCGCGGCCCTTGTCGGGCTTGCTGCCGGCACCCAGGCCGCTGCCACCCAGATGGATGGTGCGGTGAGCGCGGCTGCGCAACAGAGCTTGAGCATCGGTATTGGCCGTAATGAATTCGACGCCCTGAACGCTGCGTTCAATCATGTGGTCGACGGCGTTGCCGCCGCCGCCGCCGACGCCGATCACCTTGATCTGCGTGCCTTGGTTGAATTCTTCGGTTTCAATCATGTCGATAGGCATGGTGGTGCTCCTGTTCTCTAGTGGTGGTTTGTCGCTGCTGTGGAAAAGAAATTTCGAACTCTTGAGGTCTTCGCGGTCTTCGTCGTCGATACCGCGAAAAATCCATCTGTGGTGGTCCGGTGATGAACATGCGATAAGTGCTCATATCAGAAGTTCCCCACGATGAAGTCTTTGAACCGGCCAAAAGCGGTCTTCATGGAACCGCTCTTCTGGGCCACCTTGTAGCCACGCAGACGTGCCAGACGTGCTTCATCGAGCAGGCCCATCACCGTGGCGGCACGGGGCTGGGCGACCATGTCGGCCAGCGCACCGGAATATTTGGGAAGCCCGCGACGCACGGGCTTGAGGAAGATGTCTTCGCCAAGCTCGATCATCCCGGGCATGACGGCGCTGCCGCCCGTAAGCACGATGCCCGAGGACAGCACTTCTTCGTAGCCCGATTCGCGGATGACCTGCTGCACCAGCGAGAAGATCTCCTCCACGCGGGGCTCGATCACGCCGGCCAGGGCCTGCTTGCTGATCATGCGCGGGCTGCGGTCGCCCAGGCCCGGCACCTCGACCTGGGCATCGGGATCGGCCAGCAACTGCTTGGCATAGCCGCTCTCGACCTTGATGTCCTCGGCATCCTTGGTGGGAGTACGCAGGGCCATGGCGATGTCGCTGGTGATCAGGTCACCGGCAATCGGGATCACGGCCGTGTGGCGAATCGCACCGCCGGTGAAGATGGCCACATCGGTCGCTCCCGCACCGATGTCCACCACTGCCACGCCCAGCTCGCGCTCGTCATCGGTCAGCACGGCCTGGGCCGACGCCAGCGGGTTGAGCAGCAACTGCTCGACTTCCAGGCCGCAGCGGCGCACGCATTTGATGATGTTCTCGGCCGCGCTCTGGGCGCCGGTCACGATATGGATCTTGGCCTCAAGGCGAATGCCGCTCATGCCGATGGGCTCGCGCACCTCGTGGCCGTCAATGACGAACTCCTGCGCCTCGACCAGCAGCAGGCGCTGGTCGGACGAGATATTGATGGCCTTGGCGGTTTCCATCACGCGAGCCATATCGGTGGACGAGACTTCCTTGTCCTTGATGGCCACCATGCCGCTGGAATTCAGACCGCGGATATGACTGCCCGTAATGCCGGTACACACTCGCTGGATCTTGCAATCCGCCATCAGCTCGGCCTCTTTGAGCGCCTGCTGGATGCTTTGCACGGTCGCATCGATATTCACGACCACGCCGCGCTTCAAGCCGTTGCTGGGGGCTACGCCCAGGCCCGCCAGCTTGAGCTCGCCATTGGACATGACCTCGGCCACCACCGCCATGACCTTGGCCGTGCCGATATCCAGCCCAACAATCACATCCTTGTATTCTCTTGCCATATCAGCTTCCGCCCCCGGTAGGTTCTGTCTTGTCTTTGTGTGCGCCTTGCATGTCTGCTCCCCTGCTCCTGCTCATCGTCTGGCCCTGGCAGCAGCTGCCGGCGCGGAGGTTCCAGTGGTCACGCCCTTGAGTCGCAAGGCATAGCCGTCTTCGTAACGCAGGTCTGCAGACTCCAGTGCCGCAGCCGAGCGCTTGTATTGAGAGGTGATCTGAGGCAGCGTGCGCACAAAGCGCTGCACGCGCTGCAATATGTCTTCGGTCGTGCCACCGCCCAGTTCCAGCAGCGCATCGTTATCCAGCACCAGCGTCCAACTGCCACGCGCATCCAGAGTCAGGCTGTCCAGCGCCACATCGAGCGGCTTCAAGGCCGGCTCCAGCGCTCGATACATCTGCAGAACACGCGGTGCCGAGCCCTCGGGGCCTTGCAGACGCGGCAGACCTTCGCGATCCAGTTCGCCCAGATTGGCTTCAAACACTTCGCCGGCCTTGTTGACCAGACCGGTACCGGTCTCAGCCCCCCAGAAGGCCTCGGCCACATGCTCCTTGAGCGCAACGCGCAAGCCGTTCGGATATTCGCGGCGCACCTGCGCCTCCTGCACCCAGGGCACTTGCTCGAATGCATGCTGGGCCGCCTTCAGGTCCACCGTGAAGAAGTTGCCTTTGAGTACTGGCGCCACATTGGCGCGCAGCGTCACGGCGTTGTTATGCACCAGCTCGCCTTCCACCACGATGCGACCGATATTGAAGGCCGGAGTTCGCATCAACCACCACCCCACGGCCATCACGCACGCCGTCAAGCAGCCCATGAACATCACCGTGGCAGTGATGTTCATGAGCTTGACGTCGAACGGGACGACGGCTGTGGGCTGGTTGCGGTTCATGGCTGCTCCGCTTCTCCATCCAGCGTGCTCATGGCCAGGATGCCAAGGCACAGGTTTTCGTAGCTCACGCCGGAAGCGCGCGCAGCCATGGGGACGAGAGAATGCCCCGTCATGCCTGGCGAGGTATTGATCTCCAGCAAGAAAGGCTTGCGGTCGCTGGCGCGAATCATGATGTCGGCACGCGCCCAGCCACGGCAGCCCAGCGTGCGGAAGGCTTTTTCCACAATGCGCTGGATCTCGGCCTCCTCGACAGCCGGCAGGCCGCTAGGGCAGTGGTACTGCGTGGTATCTGTGAAGTACTTGTTCTGGTAGTCGTAGTTGCCTTCGGGCGCAACGATTCGGATCACCGGCAGCGCACCGGCCTGGGCACCCGTGCCCAGCACGGGGCAGGTGGTCTCGTCACCGGCAATGAACTGCTCGCACAGCACTTCTGCGTCGTACTGGGCCGCCAGCTCGTAGGCCTTGGCGCATTCGTCGGCATTCATCACCTTGGTCAGGCCGATGCTGGAGCCGTCGCGTGCGGGCTTGACGATCATGGGAGCGCCCAGGGCTTCCAGTGCGGCGCGGGTTTCAGCGGCCGAGGCGACCATGCGCCAGTCCGGCGTGGGCAGGCCTTCAAAGCGCCAGATGCGCTTGGTCATGATCTTGTCCATGGCGATGCTGGAAGCCATCACCCCCGAACCCGTATAGGGGATGTCCAGCAACTCCAGTGCACCCTGCACCGTGCCGTCCTCACCGTAGCGGCCGTGCAGCGCGATGAAGCAGCGGTCAAAGCCTTGCACCTTGAGCTGTTCCAGCCCCTGTTCGGCAGGGTCGAACTTGTGGGCATCGACACCCTTGGACTGCAGTGCGGCCAGCACGCCAGCGCCGGACATCAGCGAGACCTCGCGCTCGGACGAGCGACCGCCCATGAGCACGGCGACCTTGCCCAGTGCCTTCACGTCGATATTTGTACCAAACATGCTCATTGCGCGCTCCCTGCGGGCGCGGCCAGCTCTTGTTTCTGAAGCATTTCAACCAATTTCCCAGGCACGGCGCCAATCGATCCGGCCCCCATGCACAGCAATACATCGCCCGCTTGCGCATTGGCAGCGATGGCTGCCGGCATATCGGCAATGTTTTCCACAAATACAGGCTCGACCTTGCCGGCCACACGCAAGGCGCGAGCCAGGGATCGACCGTCGGCAGCCACGATGGGTGCCTCGCCCGCGGCATAGACCTCGGCCAGCAGCACCGAGTCGGCGCTGCCGATGACCTTCACAAAGTCCTCGAAACAGTCGCGTGTGCGGCTGTAGCGGTGTGGCTGGAAGGCCAGCACCAGGCGCTGCCCCGGGAAGGCACCGCGTGCCGCAGCCAGCGTGGCTGCCATTTCCACGGGGTGATGACCGTAGTCGTCGATGACGGTGAACGTGCCGCCATTGGCAGCCGGCAGTTCGCCATAGCGCTGGAAGCGCCGTCCCACGCCCTTGAAGCCTTCCAAGGCGCGCAGCAGCGCCTCGTCGGAAATCTCGAGCTCCATGGCCACCGCCACGGCAGACAGGGCGTTGAGCACGTTGTGCTCGCCGGGCAAGCTCAGCACAACCTCCAGATCGGGGTAGCTCTGGCCGTTCTGGCGGCGCACGGTAAAGCGCATGCGACCGGCTTCGGCACGCACGTTCACGGCGCGCACCTGGGCATCTTCGGCAAAGCCGTAGGTCGTGACCGGACGCGCCAGCTTGGGCAGGATCTCGCGCACGGCAGGGCTGTCGACGCAGAGGATGGCGCGCCCGTAAAACGGCATGCGATGCAGGAAATCGACAAAGGCCTGCTTGAGGCGGCCGAAGTCATGGCCGTAGGTTTCCATGTGATCGGCGTCGATATTGGTAACGACGGCCATCACAGGCAGCAGGTTCAGGAAGGAGGCATCGGACTCGTCGGCCTCGACCACGATGTAGTCGCCCTGACCCAGCTTGGCATTCGCGCCGGCGCTGTTGAGCTTGCCGCCGATCACGAAGGTCGGGTCCAGGCCGGCTTCGGCCAGCACACTGGTCACCAGGCTGGTGGTGGTGGTCTTGCCATGCGCCCCGGCAATGGCGATGCCCTGCTTGAAACGCATCAGCTCGGCGAGCATCAGCGCACGGGGAACCACAGGAATCTTTTTCTCGCGCGCAGCCAGGACCTCGGGGTTGTCGCCCTGCACGGCCGTGGAGGTCACCACGGCATCGCTGCCAACAACGTTCTCGGCCGCGTGACCGACAAAGGTCTTGATGCCCAGGCCCGCCAGGCGGCGCAGCGTGGCGCTGTCGGCCAGATCCGAGCCTGAAATGGCGTAACCCAGGTTGTGCAGAACCTCTGCAATACCGCTCATGCCGGCGCCGCCAATACCGACAAAGTGAATGTGATGAATGGCGTGTTTCATGCTGCCAACTCCTCACAAGCGGCGACCACCTTCGCGGTGGCATCAGTCTTTTGCATTTTCTTCGCGAGTTCAGCGCGCTCCAACAGCGTCGCACGCTGCATATTTTGTAGCATTTCCGCCAACCCTTGGGCGCTCAAAGTACTTTGCGGCTGTAACCAACCGCCACCGGCATCCACCAGGAAGCGCGCATTGCTGGTCTGGTGGTCATCCACCGCAGCAGGGAAGGGCACATAGACCGCTGCCGCCCCTACAGCGGCGATCTCGGTCACGGTGCTGGCACCGGCACGGCAGACGACGAGATCGGCATCCGCAAAAGCCTTGGCCGTGTCATCGATGAAGGGAGTCAGCTCGGCCTGTACGCCTGCAGCCTGATAGTTGGCACGCAACGCATCGATCTGGGCCGTACCGCTCTGGTGCAGCACCACGGGGCGCTGATCGGCAGGCATCAGGGCCAGAGCCTGGGGCACGATCTCATTGAGCGCCCTGGCTCCCAGGCTGCCGCCCACCACCAGCAGCTTGAGCGGGCCGCTGCGGCCGGCAAAGCGCAGGGCGGGCTCGGCCTGCTCCAGGAAAGCCTGACGCAGCGGATTGCCCACCCATTCGCCCTTGGCAAATACCTTGGGGAAAGCCGTGAACACTCGCTTGGCCACCTTGGCCACGACCTTGTTGGCCATGCCGGCCACGGAGTTCTGCTCGTGCAGCACCACGGGCACGCCCGAAGCCGCAGCCATCAGGCCACCGGGCACGGTGAGGTACCCGCCCAGGCCGATGACCACATCGGGCTGCACGCGCTTCATCACGGCACGCGCCTGCGAGAAGGCCTTCGCCAGCCTGAACGGCAGTTGCACCAGGGTCTTGAGCCCCTTGCCGCGCACGCCGCCAAATTCGATCAGCTCCAGTGCAAAGCCCTGGGGCGGCACGATGCGCGACTCCATGGAGCCGGGCGCTCCCAGCCAGTGCACATTCCAGCCGCGCGCACGCAACTCCTGTGCCACGGCCAGACCGGGGAAGATATGACCGCCGGTACCACCGGCCATCACCAGTGCCGTGCGCGGCTTGCTTGGCTTGATGAGCAGGCTCATGCGTGGCCTCCCTTCATCAGCAGCTTGTTTTCGTAATCGACTCTGAGCACCACAGCTATCGCAATCAAATTCATCAAAATGGCCGAACCGCCAAAACTCATTAACGGCAGAGTCAGGCCTTTGGTTGGCAGAGCGCCCAGATTCACACCCATGTTGATAAAGGCCTGGAAGCCCATCCAGATCGCCACGCCCTCGGCCACCAGCCCGGCAAAGACACGGTCCAGCGCGATGGCCTGACGGCCGATCAGCATGATGCGGCGGGTCAACCAGAAGAAGACGGCAGCAATCAGCAGCAGGCCGACCAGACCAAATTCTTCGCCGATCACTGCCAGCAGGAAGTCGGTATGCGCTTCGGGCAGCCAGTGCAGCTTTTCCACGCTGCGGCCCAGGCCCACGCCAAAGATCTCGCCCCGCCCGATGGCAATCAGCGCATGCGAGAGCTGGTAGCCCTTGCCCAGCGCATGCTTCTCATCCCAGGGATCGAGGTAGGCAAAAATACGTTCGCGGCGCCACTCCGAGGTGGCGATGATCATGCCGAAGGCCAGCACCACCAGCAGTGCGATGATGAAGAACATGCGCGCATTCACGCCGCCCAGGAACAGAATGCCCATGGAGATCACGACGATCACCATGAAAGCCCCCATGTCGGGCTCGGCCAGCAGCAGCACGCCCACCACGACCACGGCCAGACCCATGGGCAGCACGGCGCGGAAGAAGCGCTCCTTGACCTCCATCTTGCGCACCATGTAGTCGGCCGCGTAGATCAGGATGGAGAACTTGGCCAGCTCGGAAGGCTGGAAGTTCATGATGCCCAGCGACAGCCAGCGCCGCGCGCCGTTGACCACCGTGCCCACATGCGGGATCAGCACCGCCACCAGCAACACAATGGAGATCAGAAACAGCTTGCGCGCCACCTTCTCCCAGACATTCATGGGCACCTGGAAGGCCAGCAGCGCGGCCACAAAGGCCATGCCTATCGACATGGTGTGGCGCAGCAGAAAGTGATAGGGCTCGATCTTGCCAAAGCGCGGGTTGTCCGGCATCGCAATCGATGCCGAATACACCATGACCAGACTCCAGGACAGCAAGGCGATGACGACCCAGATCAGAGCCTGATCCAGCCCCAGTACGCTTGCCGGAGTACGGGTGGGACGGTCGTACAGCGGCCCGCCTACGCGCACAGGCAGCACGTCGATGGGCCTTTCCTCTGCGCTGCGGAACCACGAGCGCATGCGGCCGGAGAGGCTGGTCAGGAAGGCGGCTGTCATGCGCCGTCCTCCAGTTGCTGGCCGGCTTCAAGCGCCAGCTCGCGCACCGCTTCCACAAACTGGTGGGCGCGGTCCGCATAGTCCTTGAACATGTCCATGCTCGCGCAGGCCGGCGAGAGCAGCACCGCATCATTGGCATGGGCCAGACGCGCGGCCTGCTGCACGGCGTCCTGCATGCTTGCGGCATCGACCAGGGTCACGCCTGTGTCGCCAAGCGCCTCGCGAATCAGCGGCGCATCCTGGCCGATCAGCACGGCCGCGCGCACATAGCGCGAGACGGGAGCGGCCAGCGGCGTGAAGTCCTGGCCCTTGCCCAGACCACCCAGAATCACCACGATGCGGTGGTCCGGCCCCAGGCCCATAAGGGCTGCCACGGTGGCGCCCACATTCGTGCCCTTGCTGTCATCAAAGTATTCGACATCGCCCACCCGGCCCACGGGCTGCACACGGTGCGGCTCGCCCCGGTATTCGCGCAGGCCGTAGAGCAACGGTGCCAGCGTGCATCCTGCACCGGTCGCCAGCGCCAGGGCCGACAGCGCATTGATGGCGTTGTGGCGGCCGCGGATGCGCAGCGCATCGGCGGGCATCAGGCGCACGATGTGCAGATCGTCGGCGTTCTTGCCCTTGCTGGTTTCGTCGGCCTCATGGGCGCGCACCAGCCAGGTCATGCCGTTGACCACCTCCAGGCCGAAGTCTCCGGGGCGGCGCGGCATGTCGCCGCCAAAGCTGACATGGGCACGCTGGAAAGTCTTGCCGCGCTTGCCGGGCACCGCCACGGGCGCCGGCAGCATGGCCATGACGACGGGGTCTTCGCGGTTGAGGACCATCAGAGCCTGCTCGCCAAAGACATGGGCCTTGGCATCGGCATAGGCCTGCATGCCACCATGCCAGTCCAGATGGTCCTGGGTGATATTGAGCACCGTGGCCGCCGTGGGCTCGAATCCGCGGCAGTCGTCGAGCTGAAAGCTGGACAGCTCCAGCACCCAGGCCTGAGGCAGAGTCTCGGCATCGATGCGAGCGGACAGGGTGTCGAGCAGCGAAGGACCGATATTGCCGGCCACGCCCACGCTCAATCCGCCATGCTCCAGCAGCTGACCGGTCAGCGAGGTGACCGTGGTCTTGCCGTTGGTGCCGGTGATGCCCAGCACCTTGGGCGCATAGCCATGGGCTTCGCGCAGGCCCTTGAGCGCAAAGGCAAACAGATCCAGTTCGCCGCCCGTGGGCAGGCCGATGCTGCGCGCGGCATCGAAGACCGGGGCAACGCTGGCCGGGCTCAGGCCCGGCGAACGATAGACGGAACTCAGGCTCTGGCCATCGACCAGAGCAGCCGTGAATGCGCCGGCAACAAAGCGCACGCCGGGCAGTTCGGCCTGCAGCGCAGGCAGATAGGGCGGGGCTTCGCGCGTGTCGGCCACCGTGACCTCGGCACCGGCACGCACGCACCAGCGTGCCATGGCGATGCCCGAGATGCCCAGACCCAGAATCAGCACGCGCTGGCCCTGCAGGTGCTGGGCCGCGCCTTGCGGCCAGTGCACGGGGACAGGTGGCAGCTCCACCACTGCTTCCAGCTCGGCTTCGGGCTGCGACTCGACCTTGGTCACTTCGGCATCGGCCGCATCGGAGATGCTGGGGTCGGCAAAAATCTGTGCCACGAAGGCGGCCGCGTCCCTGGCTGCCGTCAAGGTGGAGATATCGGGCACCGGCTCGGCATCCAGCGTCTTGGCGATGATGGCAGGCGCTTCTATTTCAGGAGCTTCTGGCGCTTGCTCCTGAATCATTTCAGACATATTTTCATCTGAAATGCTTTGCAGATCAGCGATAGGCGCTTGCGTTTGCATAGCATCCACAACCGCATCCGGCTGCAGAACCTGATCATCGAGCTTGAGGTCTTCGTCTTGCATGGCGACTACCTCAGCTTCAGGGTGGACAGGCCCAGCAGGCACAGCAGCATGGTGATGATCCAGAAGCGGATCACGACCTGGGTCTCCTTCCAGCCGCTCTTCTCGAAGTGGTGGTGCAGCGGTGCCATCTTCAGCAGACGGCGGCCCTCGCCATAGCGCTTCTTGGTGTACTTGAAGTAAGTCACCTGCAGCATCACCGAGATGGCTTCCGCCACAAAGATGCCGCCCATCACGGCCAGCACGATTTCCTGGCGCACGATCACGGCAATCGTGCCCAGAGCAGCGCCCAGCGCCAGCGCGCCCACGTCGCCCATGAAGACCTGGGCGGGATGTGCGTTGAACCAGAGAAAGGCCAGACCGGCACCTGCCATGGCGCCGCAGAACACCATCAGCTCGCCCGTGCCGGGGATGCTGGGAAACAGCAGGTAGCGAGCATAGGTGGCGTTGCCGGTCACATAGGCGAAGATGCCCAGCGCCGTGCCCACCATGATGACGGGCATGATGGCCAGGCCGTCAAGGCCGTCGGTCAGGTTCACGGCATTGCTGGCGCCCACGATGACCAGATAGGTCATGACGATGAAGCCCAGCACGCCCAGCGGGTAGCTGACTTCCTTGAAGAAGGGCACCATCAGGCCGGCCTTGGGCGGCAGATCCATGGAAAAGCCCGACTGTACCCAGGAGATGAACAGCGCGAAGACCTCGGCATTGCTGTTCTCGGAGATGCAGAACACCAGATACAGGGCTGCCAGCAGACCGATGACGGACTGCCAGAAATACTTCTCGCCCGAGCGCATGCCCTCGGGGTCCTTGTTGACGACCTTGCGCCAGTCGTCCACCCAGCCAATCGCGCCAAAGCCCAGCGTGACCAGCAGCACGATCCAGACAAAGCGGTTGGACAGGTCGAACCACAGCAGGGTGGATACGGCAATCGAGAACAGAATCAGCACGCCGCCCATGGTCGGCGTGCCGCTCTTGACCAGATGGGTCTCCATGGCATAGCCCCGCACGGGCTGGCCGATCTTGAGCGCGGTCAGCATGCGGATGGCCTTGGGACCTATCCACAGGCCGATCAGCAAGGCGGTGACGGCGGCCAGCACGGCGCGCAGCGTCAGGTACTGGAAGACGCGCAGAAAGCCGAACTCCGGCGAGATACCCTGCAGCCATTGAGCCAGCATCAGCAGCATGCGGCCTCCTCGCAGTTGCCCTGCTTCTTGTCTGCACAGGCCTCAATGCTCTGCACCACTTGCTCCATCTTCATGAACCGCGAACCCTTGACCAACACGCTACCTACCTTGGGTAAAACTGCGCACACCGCCTGCTGAAGGGCGGACATGCTATCAAAATGCCTAGCTCCGCTGCCAAAGGCAGAGGCCGCAAACGCGCTCTGGTCACCCAGAGCAAAGAAATGGGCAATACCTGCCTGCTGCGCCAGCGCGCCGGCCTCGGCATGGAACTGCGGGCCGTCATCGCCCACCTCCCCCATGTCGCCCAGCACCAGCAACTGCGGTGCGGGCAGCTCGGCCAGCACGGCAATGGCGGCGGCCACCGAGTCGGGGTTGGCGTTATAGCTGTCATCGACCACCGTGACGCCCTGACCATTGATCTGCACGGCCAGCGCGCGCGAGCGGCCCGTCACAGGCTCGAAGCCGGAGAGTCCCTGTGCAATGGCAGGCAAAGGCACACCGGCGGCATGGGCGCAGGCAGCCGCAGCCAGTGCGTTACGCACGTTGTGGCGGCCGGCAATATGCAGCTGCACGGCTGCCACGCCTTGCGGGGTGTTCAGCGCAAAACTCCAGGCTCCGTTGGCCCAGACCACATCGCTGGCAAAAACCTGAGCCCCATCAGCGGCCTCGCCAAACATCAGGCTGGGGCGGCCAGCGCTCAGCTCGGTCCACAGCGGCGTGTATTCATCTCCGGCAGGGAAGATGGCCACGCCGTCCTTGGGCAGAAAGCGCAGCACCGATCCGTTCTCGCGCGCCACCGCCTCCACGGTGCCCATGAACTCCTGGTGTTCACGCTGGGCGTTGTTGACCAGGGCCACCGTGGGCTGACCGATGGCAGCCAGCTCGGCAATCTCGCCGGGGTGGTTCATGCCCATCTCCAGCACCGCAATGCGATGCGCGTCCGTCATGCGCAGCAGGTTCAGCGGCATGCCTATGGAGTTGTTGAAATTGCCGCGCGTGGCCAGTGCTGCCTCGCCCTGCCCGCCCACATGCGCGCGCAGAATGGACGCGATCATTTGCGTGACCGTGGTCTTGCCATTGCTGCCGGTCACGGCAATCAAGGGCAGATCGAACTGCGCACGCCATGCTCGTGCCAACGCGCCCAGTGCCAGCAGCGTATCCGGCACTTCGATGCCGGCCATGCCTGCAGCCTCCAGCCCATGGCTGGCAATGGCCGCCACAGCACCGGCGGCCTGCGCCTGAGGCAGAAAATCATGGGCGTCAAAACGCTCGCCCTTCAGGGCCACGAACAAGTCCCCGTTCTGCAACGTGCGCGTATCGGTGTGCACGCGTGTCAGCTCCAGCTGGCCGTTGCCGACCAGACGGGCTTGGGGGATATGCGTCTGGATCAGCTCCAGCGCTTTTGCCAGGGTCATCATGACCGAATCTTTCCTTCGCGGGCTGCGAGCGCCTTCTGCGCCTCAGCCATGTCGGAGAACGGATGGCGCACGCCCTTCGTCTCCTGATAGTCCTCATGTCCCTTGCCGGCAATCAGCACCACGTCGCGCGCATCGGCACGGGCAATGGCTTGGGCAATGGCCGCCGCGCGGTCGGCCTGAACATGCAATGCCTGGCCCGCCTGCATGCCGGCCAGGATCTGGTCGATGATGCTTTCGGGCACTTCACTGCGCGGGTTGTCGCTGGTGACGAAAACGCCGTCGGCATGCGCCTGGGCGGCCTGCCCCATCAGCGGACGCTTGCTGTTGTCCCGGTCGCCGCCGCAGCCGAACACACACCACAGCTTGCCCTGGCGCTGCCGCGCGGCGGGCTGCAGCGCGCGCAAGGCTTTTTCCAGCGCATCGGGCGTATGGGCATAGTCCACGGCCACCAGAGGCTGACCGGGCTTGACGATCTGCTGCATGCGACCGGGCACGGGCTCCAGATCGGCGCAGGCCTGTACGGCCTGCTCCAGCGTCAGGCCCAGGCAGCGCAGGGTGGCCAGCACCCCGAGCAGATTGGAGACGTTGTACTGACCGACCAGACGCGTATTCATGCGCAGGCTGTGACCAGCTTCCAGCACGGTAAAGCTCAGGCCCTCGTCGCCCAGACCGATGTCCTTGGCCTGCAGGCGAGCCGGTCCCTGGATGGAGACGCTCCACACATCCATGGCGCGGCCTTGCAGCCTGGCCCAGAGCCTGGCGCCATGCGCATCGTCGATATTGACCACGGCGGCCGGCAGGCCGGGCCAGTCGAACAGCTGGGCCTTGGCCTGCCAGTAGGCATCCATGCTGCCGTGGTAGTCCAGGTGGTCCTGCGTGAAATTGGTGAACAACGCCACGCGAATCTTGCTGCCGTCCAGACGGTGCTCGACGATGCCGATGGACGATGCCTCGATGGCACAGGCGGCAAGACCCTGGTCGGCGTAGCTGCGGAACGCACGCTGCAGCAACACCGGGTCCGGCGTGGTCATGCCTGTCGACTCCAGCGCAGGCGGCACGCCCACACCCAGGGTGCCCACCAGCGCACAGCCGGTGCGTGTGTTCAGCGTCACTTTCGAGAGCGCATGCGCCAGCCACCAGGCTGTGGTGGTCTTGCCGTTGGTGCCGGTCACGGCCAGCACGTCGAGCTCGCCACTGGGATGTGCAAACCATTGGTCGGCAATCAGTCCCGTCGCGGCCTTCAGGCCCTTGAGAGCTGCAATGCTGTCGCCGCTCAGATCGAAGGCCTGCAGACCGTCGGCCTCCACCAGCACGGCGGCGGCGCCCTGCTCCAGAGCCTTGCCCACATAGGCTCGGCCATCAGTGGCAGCACCGGGCCAGGCGACAAAGGCATCGCCGGCCTTGACCTTGCGGCTATCGGTCTGCAGGTCACCCTGCACGCGGCTGCGCAGCCAGGCAACGGCCTCGGCTGCATTGTTCAGGATTTGAATGGGGGTGCTCATAGCACAGGCTCCTCAGCGGGTGCAGCCACGATCTGAGGCTTGACTTCCTTGTCGGGCTGAACGCCCATGAAACGCAATGTCTGCTGGACCACGTCCGCAAACACCGGGCCGGCCACCGTGCCACCGTAGTAGGAACCTGCCGTCGGCTCGTCCACCATCACGGCCACGATGATGCGCGGCTTGTCGATGGGAGCAATGCCCGTGAACCAGGCCCGGTACTTGCCAGCGGCATAGCTCTTGCCCACCTGCTTGCGGGCAGTGCCCGACTTGCCGCCGATGGTGTAGCCCTCGGCCTGGGCCTTCTGGCCGGTACCGCCTGGGCCTGCAGCAAGACGCAGCATGTGCAGCACCGCCTCGGCATTTTCCTTGGAGATCACACGCACGCCCACAGGAGGCTCGTTCGTTTTCAGAATCGTCGAGGGAATGACATTGCCGTCGTTGGAGAACACGGTGTACGAACGTGCCATCTGGAACAGCGAGGCCGACAGGCCATAGCCATAGGACATGGTGGCCTGCTCGATAGGCTTCCAGGTCTTCCAGGCACGCAGACGACCCGAGACCGCGCCCGGGAATTGAATCTGCGGCTTCTGGCCGAAGCCCAGCGCACTGAAGTACTCCCACATTTCCTGAGGTGAGAGCTTTTGCGCCACCTTGGTCGCGCCCACGTTGCTGGACTTCTGGATCACGCCCTCCACCGTCAGCGCGCCGTAGTTGTGCGTATCGGTGATGGTGGAGCCCGTCACCGTGTAGCGGCCGGGTGCGGTATCGATGATGGTGCTCGGCTTGACACGCTTGAGCTCCAGGGCTGCGGCCACTGTGATGGGTTTCATGGTCGAACCCGGCTCGAAGGTATCGGTCAGCGCGCGGTTGCGCAGCTGCTCGCCCGTCAGATTCTTGCGGTGCCCCGGGTCGTAGCTCGGATAGTTCGCCAGGGCCAGCAGCTCGCCGGTGTGCGCATCCATCACCACCACGCTGCCTGCCTTGGCCTTAAAGGTCTCGACCTGCTGCTTGAGTTTCTGGTAGGCGTAGTACTGGACCTTGCTGTCGATGGACAACTGAATATCTTGCCCATCCTGCGGCGGCACTTCATCGCCCACGCCCTCCACCACGCGGCCCAGACGATCCTTGATCACACGACGCGAGCCAGCCTTGCCGGCTAGTTCCTTGTCGAACGCCAGCTCCATGCCTTCCTGACCATGGTCTTCCACATTGGTGAAGCCCACGATATGCGCCGCAGACTCCCCTTCGGGATACTGGCGCTTGTATTCCTTGCGGTTGTAGATGCCCTTGATATTGAGCGCCACGATCTTCTGGCCCACATCCCAGTCCAGCTGACGCTTTACCCAGACAAAGGTCTTGTCCTCGACATCCAGCTTCTCCATCAGGGAGCGCAGCGGCATGTCCATGAGGCGCGCCACTTCCTTGAGCTTTTGCTGGACCTCAGGGTCCTTCAGATCCACGTCCTCGGGAATGGCCCAGATACTGGCCGCAGGCACGCTGGACGCAAGAATCAGGCCATTGCGATCCAGCAAACGGCCACGGTTGGCCGGCAGCTCCAGAGTACGCGCAAAGCGCACCAGGCCCTGACGCTTGAAGAAGTCGTTGCCGAAGACCTGCACATAGGCTGCACGCGCGCCCAGGCCCACAAAACCCAGCGCCAGCGCAGCCACGATGAACTTGCTGCGCCACAGCGGTGTTTTCGAAGCCAGCAAAGGGCTGGTGGTATAGAGCACGCTGCGTGTCATTGCGCAGTTCCTGCAGCCGTTTCATGCACGTACTGCGTAATGGCCTGAGAAGCCTGCTTCATCTGCAGCTTTTCGCGCGCCAAGGTCTCGATGCGCTGAGGCGCGGCCTGAGCACGCTTTTCCACCTGCAGGCGCAGTTGATCCGTCGCCAGCCGACGCGCCTCTGCCTCGGCACGGTCCAGCTCGGTGAACAGACGACGCGACTCATACTGGGTATGCACCAGAAAGATGGCGCTGGTCATGACCGCCAGCAGCAGCAGCAGGTTTATGCGCAGCATGGCAGCCCTCCCGCAGCCATGCTCGGAGCGGCATGGCGATGCATCATGCAGGCACCTCGGTGCGCTCGGCGACGCGCATCACGGCGGAACGCGAACGAGGATTGGCATCCACCTCGGCAGCACTGGGCTTGATTCGCTCCAGCGCCTTCAGACGCATGGGCGTGGGAGGCGCAAACGGTGCACGGCGGTCGTAGACCTCCTTGGAATGCTTGGCAATGAACTGCTTGACGATGCGATCTTCCAGCGAATGGAAGCTGATCACGGCCAGACGGCCGCCGGGAGCCAGCACGCGCAGACTGGCTTCTAGCGCTTGCTCAAGCTCCTGAAGTTCGGCATTGATGAAAATCCGAAGAGCCTGGAAGGTCCGTGTTGCCGGGTTTTGCCCAGCCTCGCGGGTCTTGACCGCGCCAGCCACGAGTTGGGCCAGCTCGGCAGTGGTGCGTAATGGGCCCTGGCTTTCGCGCCGAGCAACAATCGCCTTTGCAATGGGGCCAGCAAACCGTTCTTCGCCGTAGTCACGTATCACCTCCGCAATCTGCTGCACTTCCGCATCTTCGAGCCACTCGGCCACACTCTGACCACGCGTGGTGTCCATGCGCATGTCGAGGGGGCCGTCAAAGCGGAAGCTGAAGCCCCGGTCCGGGTTGTCGATCTGGGGCGAGCTCACCCCCAGGTCCATCAACACACCCTGCACACTGCCTTCGGGCAGTTCGCCAAGATGGCGAAATCCTTCATGCCGAATCGAAAAACGCGCATCGGTGATGCGCGCCGCCTCAGCAATTGCGTCCGGGTCTTTGTCGAACGCGATCAAGCGCCCGTCCGGCCCCAGCCTTTGCAAAATGAGCCGGGAATGACCGCCTCGACCGAACGTCGCATCGACCCACTGGCCAGCGGGCGGCTCGGCGGCACCACCCAGCAGGGCGTCCACGGCCTCGTCCAGCAAGACGGTGATATGTTGCAACGGCTGATTCACAAGCACTTCCTACAAAACAAAATCCTGGAAAGCCGCCGGCATCGGTTGCTGGCGCGCTTCCGCTTCGCGCATTTCATATGTGGCCTTGTCCCAGACCTCGAAATGCGCCCCCATGCCCAGCATCAAGACCTCTTTGGTCAGACCTGTGGCCTCACGCAACTCGGGCGAAATCAGCAGCCGACCGGTTGCATCCATCTCAGCATCCATGGCATTGCCCAGAAAAATCCGCTTCCACCACTGAGCCGTGATCGGCAGTTGCGCGACGCGTTCGCGAAACTGCAGCCACTCGGGGCGCGGAAACAGCAACAGACAGCCATCGGGATGCTTGGTGAAAGTGACCTGCCCCTCCGCCAAGGACAAAAGGGCGTCACGATGCCGGGTCGGCACTGAGAGCCGCCCCTTTCCATCGAGATTCAGCGAAGACGCCCCTTGAAACACGGCAAGTTACTCCGGTCATCTGGAGCCGCTCGTTCCCCAAAAATGGGCACGAGGGCAGCTTTCACCACTTAATTGCACTTTTTTGCACTGTATCAGCAATTTAAGGTGAATCCAAACCCGAAGGAACAATTATTTGCAATGAAATCAAGCACTTAGAGAGAAAAAGAAAAGCCTTATTCTGAAAATACCTTTCCTTTACAAGCACTTAGCAAAGTCAATGCAAGTGGACTCTCATTAGGAGGCGTCAATTGCAACCATTCAATTCAATGGAAAGAACTGATTTAAGTCTCGACCTTCTCCTACAAACGCAAACTGCCCGCACAGGCGGGCAGCTCGCTTCAAGCGCTCGGTTCTTCAAAGAATGAAGCGCGACAGATCCTCATCCTTGCTCAGCACCTGCAGGCGCTGATCCACATAGGCTGCATCGATCACCACGGTCTGACCCGAAAGCTTGGCCGCATCGAAGCTGACTTCGTCAAGCAGACGCTCCATCACTGTGGACAGACGCCGTGCACCGATGTTTTCGGTACTCTCGTTGACGTCAAAGGCAATCGTTGCCAGACGCGTGATGCCCTCGGGCTTGAACTCCAGAGTCACGCCTTCGGTCGCCAGCAGCGCCTGATATTGCTTGACCAGGGAGGCGTGAGTCTGCATCAGAATCGCCTCGAAGTCCTGTACCGACAGAGATTCCAGTTCCACGCGAATGGGAAAGCGCCCCTGCAGCTCGGGAATCAGATCGCTGGGCTTGGACAGGTGGAAAGCACCCGAGGCGATAAACAGAATGTGGTCTGTCTTGACCACACCGTACTTGGTCGAGACGCTGGTACCTTCGACCAAGGGCAGCAGGTCGCGCTGCACACCCTGACGCGATACATCGGAGCCACTGGTTTCCTGGCGCGTCGCCACCTTGTCGATTTCGTCGATGAAGACAATGCCGTTTTGCTCGGCATTGGCAATGGCGCGGGTCTTGACGTCTTCCTCATTGACCATCTTTGCTGCTTCCTCATCGGTCAGCAGCTTCAGGGCCTCGGCGATCTTGAGCTTGCGCGTCTTGCGCTTTTCCTGGCCCATATGGCTGAACATGCCACGCAGCTGCTCGGCCATCTCTTCCATGCCCTGGGGGCCCATGATCTGCACCTGAGGCATCTGCTCGGCGATGTCGATCTCGATCTCCTTGTCGTCAAGCTGACCTTCGCGCAACTTCTTGCGGAAAACCTGACGCGCCGTGTTGTCCGCGGGTACCTCGCCGGTGCGGGCCTGCGGGATCAGCACATCGAGAATGCGCTCCTCGGCAGCATCTTCGGCGCGGGCACGCATCTTCTTCATGTCCGACTCGCGCGTCTGCTTGACGGCAACTTCGGCCAGATCGCGGATGATGGCGTCCACATCCTTGCCCACATAGCCCACTTCGGTGAACTTGGTTGCTTCGACCTTGATGAAGGGAGCATCGGCGAGTTTTGCCAGGCGGCGGGCAATCTCCGTCTTGCCCACGCCCGTGGGGCCGATCATCAGAATGTTCTTCGGTGTGATTTCCTGGCGCAGGCCCTCGGGCACCTGCTGGCGGCGCCAGCGATTGCGCAATGCAATCGACACCGCGCGCTTGGCACCATGCTGGCCGACGATGTGCTTGTCAAGCTCGGAGACGATCTCCTGGGGAGTCATGGCAGAAGACATGTGAATTCTCAGTCAAATATGCCTCTAGCGCCCATCCATAAAGCGCCAGCAGCTATCAATTCGGATAGACGAGTGCTTACAGCGTCTCGATCGTGTGATTCATATTGGTGTAGATGCACAGCTCGCCGGCAATCGCCAGGGATTTGCGCACCACATCTTCGGCCGACAGCTCGGTGTTGTTGAGCAAGGCCTTGGCTGCGGAATGCGCATAGGCGCCGCCGGAGCCGATGGCCACAATGCCCTGCTCGGGCTCCAGAACATCGCCATTGCCGGTAATGATGAGCGAGGTCGTCGCATCGGCCACGGCCAGCATGGCTTCAAGCTTGCGCAGCACGCGGTCGGTACGCCACTCCTTGGTCAGCTCGATCGCGGCGCGGGTCAGGTTGCCCTGATGTTTTTCCAGCTTGGCCTCGAAGCGCTCGAACAGCGTGAAGGCATCTGCGGTTGCCCCCGCAAAGCCCGCCAGCACCTTGCCGTGATAGAGCTTGCGCACCTTGCGCGCCGTGCCCTTGATGACGATATTGCCCAATGTGACCTGACCATCACCGCCGATGGCGACTTGCACGCCCTCGGGAGTCTGGCGGCGCACGCTCAAAATGGTGGTGCCGTGAAACTGTTCCATCTGGAGCAGATGGGGACAGACAAGATCGACCTCAAGAGGCCCAGAAAAATTAAATTTGCAGCGCTTGCTGTGGACAAGGCCTCAAACGGCCCGACTCCAGCCGGAGACGCAGTCTCTCGGGGGAAGGCGGCATAGCCTCTCAGGGAGCTAGTCCCTCCTTGGGATCACCTGTGCATGTTCCTGAATGCCAACAACATTGAAGAACACCGCCAGCAACTGGTGCAACTGACTGAACTGCAACACATGACCCAGCTCCTGCATCTGCGCAGCCCAGTTCAGCACCGAGCCTGCGGCAGCAAAGTCCATGCGCACCAGGCGCGCGCAGTCAATGGCGATGGCTTCGCCAAGCTTGGCCTTTTCCTGAACCTCGGCCAGCCAGGGCAATGCATCGCCGTCGATCACGCCTTGCAGCGCAAAACGCGGCTGATGCTCCTTCCAGAGCATGCCGGGCTGAATCGTCTCCGGCCCCAAGAGCCGGCTATCCTTGGCACGCAGGTTCTGCGCCTGCCCTTCATTCGAATACGCACAGACCGGATCGTCCCACGAGGGTGGCGACAGCTCGTAGGTCACGCAATAGTCCAGCGCCGTCAGCTCAAATTCGTCCTGCAGATGCATCAGGCGCTGCATGGCCAGACGCAAATACCACCAGTCCTGATCGACGGCTCGATCACCGGAAGGGGTGTGCTTGCTGAGCACGGCCTGCAATCTTTCATGACCGGCAAAAACCAGTGATCCCTTTTCGTCGGCCCATCGATGTGCCGCATCCAGCAGCGGCTTCTTCACGCCGGGGTCGAGGCTCTCCAGAACGCTCCAGTCCATGACCGAGCTGCCGACGCTGCGCGCCTTGCTGGCCAGCAGCGCCTTGAAGCCAGGCTCATCCAAATGCACAGGAGCCTGCCAGCGAAAACCGGTCTGCACTGCTGCGGCATCCGGCGCGGTTTCGCTAAGCCTGCCCGCCTGCTGCGGCATCACAAACCATTGCGGTGCCGAACGACCGAAGCGCGCCACAAAGTCCATGGCAGCGTCTTCAAACTGAGCCTGCATGCCTGCTGCGCGGTACATGTCCAGCAGTGCCAGCCAGACCTGCAACTGCGCCGGCGTATCCTGAGCACGCTCGGCAATCAAGGCCTTGAGGCTGGTCTCGGCTGCGACGCTGTCACCGCTGGCAAAGACAATCGCAGCATCCTCCAGCGCGGCGTCATGCTCGAAGCGCGCAAAGGACGGCGGAACCATGTTGATATCGGTTGGAGCGGAGACCTCGGTCGTGGCAAACGCTGGTGAAAAGTCTGTCTCGCCACGCAGGCCCGGCAAAGCAACAGGATTGCCCTGCCGCCCCGATTGCGGCAGCTCCAGATCGCTTGGCAACACATCCTGAAGCAGCGGCAACGTGCTGATCGAAAGCGGCTGGCTTTTAAATACCGAAGGCATGCTGCCTCCGCCCTCGGGCAGTTGCAGCGGCATGGTGGCGGCATCAGCGGCCAGCTTGCCGCGCCACCATTGCTGGGCCATCTGCGCTTCGATCTCGTCGATCTTCTTGATGGTTTCTGCGCGCTCGCCCGGCACGGAGCTTTGGGCAGTCTGCAAAAAAGAGGAAGGTGCCAGTGGGGTCGGCGTCTCGAGCGGAGCCCTGGCAGTCACCGCCGTCTTGGACAGCTGAGCCTGACGCAGCTTGCGCAACTGGTCAAACTCGCGCTTTCGCACAAAGTCGTTCTGGCGCTTGCGCTCCAGCATCTCCTTTAGCGCCTGCTTGCTGTACTGGCTTTCTTCGCTGTCCTGGTTGAGATTCTCCAAATCGGACCAATTCACGGTCGGGTGGCGCACGAAACGCACCACCTTGGACAGCAACCCTCCCGACTTGTTTTCTTCTTTTGCCATGGTCCTCTACTTTGCTGCCTGCAGCCCCGCCAACGCCTGACGCAGATCAATCGCCGTACATCTTCTGCTTGAGTTCACGGCGCTGCTGGGCTTCCAGCGACAGTGTAGCCGTGGGGCGAGCCAGCAGCCGTCCCACCCCGATGGGCTCGCCGGTTTCGTCGCAGTAGCCGTAGTCGCCGGCATCGATGCGGGCAATGGACTGGTCGATCTTCTTGAGCAGCTTGCGCTCGCGGTCACGGGTGCGCAGCTCGAGAGCGTGCTCTTCCTCAATGGTGGCACGATCGGCAGGATCGGGCACCACGACGGTGTCTTCACGCAGGTTTTCCGCAGTCTCGCCCGCATTCACATGCATATCGTTCTTGAGCGCGACCAGCTTGCGACGGAAGTAGGCCAGCTGGGCGTCGTTCATGTAATCGTCATCAGACATGGCCAGCACTTCAGCATCGGTCAGCTCCTCTACCGACTTGGTCTTCCAGGCGTTGGCCAGCTTGGGATCTTTCTTGGGCACAGCTTGCTTTGTGTTGGTCATTGCTTTCGTATCTCTCATGGTTGCCGCAGCCTTGACTGCCGAAGCTGCCAAGGGCGGAACATCTGTTTCAGGCTGCCGCGCTGGAGGCGATGCAGAACGCTTGGATCTGGACGATTTGGAAGATTCTCCCGCTGCTGCAGGTACCAGCACCGGGTTGTCCAACGCGGCGTCCACCAAAGAGGTCTCGACGCTGCGGGGGTGCACAGCCGCTGCCGCAGCTTTGGCTGCAGCCTTGGGCAGATTACTTTTCACAGCGGTCACGTCCTGTCTCCTTACAGTACAGAGCCCTTGCAGGGCCGGATTGCTCCAACACCCTCTTTAGGGCCGGCATTGTAGCCACGCCAGTCCCCCCAGCCCGGCTCCGTTGCACATACCCCACAATTTGCAACAAAGCCTGCGCCTGTTTCGGTCAGTTTGCGAGAAATAACAGACAAACAAAACGGCCTGCTTGGCAGGCCGTCAGTCATTGTCAGCAAACCGTTAGCTTTCGCCGAAACAGCCCCCAAACCCAGGGTTTACACCAAACATTGATCCAGTCCCTGGCGAAGAATGTCCTGCGGCAGGTCGATGCCGATGAAGACCATTTTGCTGACTCGCTTTTCATCGGCTTCCCACTCGGGGCCCAGATCGCTGCCCATGAGCTGGTGCACGCCCTGGAAGATGACCTTGCGGCTGGTGCCCTTCATGTCGAGCACGCCCTTGTAGCGCAGCATCTTGGGGCCGTAGATATTGACGATGGCGCCCAGGAAGTCTTCCAGCTTGGCCGGGTCGAACGCGCGATCGGCGCGGTAGACAAAGCTCTTCACGTCATCGTCGTGATGATGATGATGCGGGTGATTGCAGTGCTCGCCATGCTCGTGGTCATGGTGGTCGTGGCCGCAATGCTCGTCGTGCTGGTGTTCATGATCGTGTTCGCATTGGCCATGGTCATGGTCGCAAGCGCTGTGGTCGTGATGATCGTGGTCGTGATCATCTTCCTTGAGGAAATCAGGGTCGATGTCCAGCTTGGCGTTCAGGTTGAAGCCACGCAGGTCGAACACTTCGCTCAGGGGCACATCGCCAAAATGAACGGCACGGATGGGCGCGCGCGGGTTCATGTGCTTGAGGCGATGGATCAGCGCCTCCTTTTCCGCATCCGTCACCAGATCGGTCTTGGACAGGAACATCTGGTCGGCAAAGCCCACCTGACGGCGCGCTTCCTGGCGATCGTCGAGTTGCTGATTGGCATGCTTGGCATCCACCAGAGTGATGATGGAGTCGATCAGATAGGTCTCGGCGATCTCGTCATCCATGAAGAAGGTCTGGGCCACGGGACCGGGATCGGCCAGACCGGTGGTCTCGATCACGATGCGGTCGAAGTCCACCTGCCCCTTGCGGCGCTTGGCGGCCAGCAACTGCAAAGCCTCACGCAGGTCTTCGCGGATGGTGCAGCAGATGCAGCCGTTGCTCATCTGCAGGATCTGTTCTTTGGATTCGGTCTTGAGAATGTCGGTGTCGATGTTCTCCTCGCCGAACTCGTTCTCGATCACGGCAATCTTCATGCCGTGGGATTCGTGCAGCACGCGCTTGAGCAGCGTGGTCTTGCCCGAGCCCAGAAAGCCCGTGAGGATGGTGACAGGAATGAGAGCCATGCGTTGAAACCTCTTGCTGCGGCCAGCCGCCACATGCGGCTGTCCAAAAAACACGGGCGGCGCATCCCTATGCGCGCTCCGGTGATAACAGCTGGGGAGTGTAGCGGTGCTTTCAAGCGCGCATGGGCAGCAGGGATGGCAGAAATTTCAGCAAAAAATCACCTCCATCACATACTCAACAATCACTTCAAGCTATCAAATCAGGACTCTTCAGTTTTGCTCTTCGTCGTCCGGCACGCGCAATGGAGCGGGCGTCTCTCCGACGCTGCTGCGCTGCGCACGCGGGTGGGCTTTTTCATAAGCCTGGGCCAGATGCTGGAAATCCAGCCGCGTATATATCTGCGTGGTGGCAATACTGGAATGCCCGAGCAGCTCCTGCACGGCACGCAGATCGCCACTGGACTGCAGCATATGACTGGCAAAGGAGTGACGCAGCACATGCGGGTGCACGCCAGTCGCAAGCCCCGCCTGCTGGCCTCGCTGCTTGAGACGTGACCAGACCGACTGGGCGCTGAGCCGCTCGCCCCGGCGGCCGACGAACAAGGCCGCTTCATCCTGTGCCTTGAGCTGTGCGGTCCCGACCAGCGCGCTGCTGCGCAGCGCCAACCAGCGCTGCAAGGCCTCGATCGCCATGCGCCCCACGGGCACAATGCGGCGCTTGCTGCCCTTGCCCTGAACATGGGCGTCACCCGCCTCCAGGTCGATCCAGCCTCTGCCTTCATGCCGGCTCTGCTGGTCGGGCCGTAGATCCAGCCCCACCAGTTCGGCCACACGCAGGCCACAGCTGTAGAGCAGCTCGGTCATGGCGACGTCACGCGCCTCCATCCATGGATCAGCTTCGGGGTTCTGAAAACTGGCCAGTTGCACGGCATCGTCCACAGCCAGTGCCTTGGGAAGAGGCTTGGCAGCTTTGGGGCCGCGCACGCCCTCCACGGGGTTGAAAGGCACCAGCTCCCGCTGGGCCGCCCAGCGGAAAAAGCTGCGCCAGCCCGAAAGAATCAGTGCGATACCGCGTGCACTGCGGCCGGCACCATGCATTTGCGCAGCAAAGCGGCGAATATGCGAGGGTTGCAGTGTCAAAAGCTCCTGAGCTGCCGCCTGTGCAAAGCTCTGCAGCTTGATCAGGTCCAGCGCATACAGCGTATGCGTGCGCTCGGCCAGGCGCTTTTGCACACGCACATGCTCCAGATAGCTGTGGACAACTTCCGGAAGCTGCGCGTACTGCTCCTCAAAAGAGGGCTGCTCGCGCTCTTGCATCGGTATCTACCCCCTTTTGCAGCCTCAGCCGTGCGCCAGCGTCAGCGCAGGAGCGCGCATGCGCGAGAGCGAGGCACTGGCCAGCTCGGAGATGCGTGAAAGGAATTCAAGACCCATGGTCGCATCGAAGCGCAGCGGGTCGGGCGATCCCAGCACCAGCATGCCAAAGGCGTTGGAAGTGCTGTCCATGGCACCGTCATGCAGGGTCAGCAGCGCGACCGACTGCACCGCATTGGGGTTGGGCAGCCAGGTCACGGGCTCGAAGCCCATATTGGGGCCGCAGAACGGCATGGTCAGCGACGAAGCAAAGGCCTTGGCATCATCGCTCACTCCCATGGTGTAGACGGTGCCGCTGTGCGCACCCGCCACATTCCACAGACGCAATGCGACCTGGGGGACATCAAACGTGTGCTGCAGGCTGGCGGTGAGCGCATGGGGCAGCTCGCGCAAGTCCTGCACCCTGACCAGGGCATGGGTCCACTGATGAATCTTGTTGGCGATGGAAGCGTTCTCGCTGCCATGGCGCACCATGTCCATGATGCGATGCTCCAGACCCTTGATCTTTTCGCGCAGCATCTCGGCCTGACGTTCCTGCAGGCTGACGGCACGTGGGCCATGGCCGCTGATCAGACGCACGCCTGTCAGCATCTCGGCATGGCGCTCGAAGAAATCGGGGTTTTCCTGGAGGTAGTCGGCAATCGACTCTTCGGTCATGGCGGTATCGGTCAAGCTGTTCATAAGGTATCAGGTATGTCGATCTGGCCTTCAAAAACAAATTCGGCAGGGCCGGTCATGCGCACGCGATCGTGCGCACCGCCAGTCCATTCAATGGTCAGCAGACCGCCGCGGGTATGCACATCGACGCGCTGGTCGAGCAGGCCCCAGCCAATGCCGGCCACCACGGCTGCACAAGCCCCCGTACCGCAGGCCAGGGTCTCGCCGGCACCACGTTCATAGACACGCAAGCGGACTTCACCGCGGTTGAGGATCTGCATGAAGCCGGCGTTCACACGCTGAGGAAAACGGGCATGGTTCTCTATCAGCGGGCCGTGCAACCCCACCAAAGCGGTATTCACATCCTCCACCAACTGCACCGCATGCGGATTGCCCATGGAAACGGCTGCTATCCAGACTGTAGCCGGCTGCAAAGGCGCATCAAGCGTCAGAGGCCATTTTTGTGTCGAGCCCAGAGTCTCGGCCTGCAGACCGTCGATCGTGAACGGCACCTTGGCCGGATCCAGCTGAGGCGCACCCATATCGACCGTGACGCGGCCATTGCCATGAATTTCAGGGGCGATGACGCCCGAGAGGGTCTGTACGCGGATCACGCTCTTGTCGGTCAGACCCTTGTCATGCACATAGCGCGCAAAACAGCGTGCGCCGTTTCCGCACTGCTCGACCTCGCCACCGTCGGCGTTGTGGATGACATATTCAAAGTCCACGCCCTCTGCGGGTGCCGGGCGCACCGTCAGGATCTGGTCGGCGCCCACGCCAAAGTGACGATTGGCCAGGTAGCGGTACTGGGCGGTGCTCAAGCCCAGGCGAGCCTGGGTTTCGTCGAGCACGACAAAGTCGTTGCCCGCACCTTGCATCTTGGTAAAGCGAATCTGCATGATGCCGCACATTATCGCGCCGGGCGCAGGATCTGCGCCATGCCATGGGATCAGCGATACAGCTTTTGCAACAACTCCATGAGCTGCACCTGCTCGGCAGCACTCAGATGCCCGATGGCACGGGTCTCGCTGCTCTTGAGCTCGGGCTCGGCCGTATCCACCAGTTCGCGCCCTGCCCCGGTCAGGTACAGACCCGTGGCGCGGCCGTCTCGCGGGTGCGGACGCCGTTCCAGAAAGCCGCGTTTGCCCAGCGCGTCGATCATGCCCACCATATTCGGCGGCAGCACGGCCAGTTGCTGACAGAGCTGACGCGAGGTGACACCCGGATTGCTGCCCACCAGAGACAGCACGGAGAACTCGACGATCTTGAGGTCAAAACGCTCCATGCAGCGCATAAAAACCCCCACCAGAGCCAGCGAGGCGCGCCTGGCGTTGTAGCCCAGCAGGGATTCCAGAAAGCTGGCATTGACCTGATCGACGGCAAAAACCTCGGCACTGTCCCTGGGCTCCTGCCCCGAGCCCGGGAGATCCAAGCCAGCCTCTCTGGAGCGCGTGCCGCGCAAAGAGCGTGCAGGTTTGGAGTCTGGTTCAGCAGTCTTGTGAGCGAGCATTGGCGATGTCAACTTCGAAGGCAAAAGAGCAATCCAGGAGCGCGATGAAAAGACCGCAATTGTGCCGGTATTGCTCGCATCTTGCAGCCATTTTGATCAATGCGCAGAGGTGAACAGCTGGTTGCCGTGTACGACGGAAGCCTGCGCCCACTGCGCCTTCATCAGACTCAGACGCCAGTCCATTTCGGGCAATATGCGCTGCTGCACCTGCTTGCATGGGCCTTGCCAGCGCTCCCTATCGCCCCCCGCTGTGGCCGCAATACGAGCCCACGCCCAGCCCAGCAGCACCACGGCCACGCAGCGCAGATAGTCGTCGGCCACGCGCCAGGCCAGGGTGTCATCTTCCTTGCAGGCCTGCGCCAGCACCGTGGTGAAGTAGCGCAGCTGTGCCAGGCAGCGCAGCACTTCTGCATCCAGCGCCCGTCCAGCATCCAGGCTGTTGCGCAAAGTCAGCAGCCATTGCCCCATGGCCTGACCACCGTCGGGCAGCACCTTGCGCACCAGCAGGTCGATGGCCTGAATTTCATTCGTGCCTTCGTAAATCATGGCCACGCGCGAATCACGCACGATCTGCTCTATGCCCCACTCGCGGATATAGCCGTGACCGCCAAATACCTGCAGGCAGGCGCTTGAGCCCTCGAATGCCTGCTGGGTCCAGGCGGCCTTGAGCACGGGCGTGATCAGGCTGCACCACTGCTGGGCCTGCTCGCGCTCGCGGGCGCCCTCGGCATGTCGCGCCACATCGAGATAGATACCGGTCTGGTAGGCCAGTACACGCCCACCATCCACCCAGGCGCGCTGCAAATCGAGCGTGCGGCGAATGGCCGGATGCTCGATGATCAAATCTGCTGCATCGCCTGCGCCACGCGAGGCCGGCACCACCCCTGGCGCTCGCATCTGGCGGCGCTCCAGCGCATAGGCATGGGCCTTCTGCCATGCCGCATCCAGCAGCCCTATGCCCTGCAGCGCCACATGCAGGCGCGCGGCATTCATCATCACAAACATGGCGTTCAGGCCCGCTCCGGGCTGGCCTATCAACCAGCCTGCAGCTCCATCAAAGCGCATCACGCAGGTAGGGCTGCCATGCAGGCCCATTTTTTCCTCGATACGTTCGCAGACCACGTGGTTGCGTTCACCATCGGGCAAAACCTTGGGCACAAGAAACAGCGACAAGCCCTTGGGCCCTGCCGGAGCTCCGGGCAGACGCGCCAGCACCAGATGCACGATGTTATCGGTCAGATCATGCTCGCCGCCCGAAATGAAAATCTTGCTGCCGCTGATCTCGAAGCACTCGCCCAACTCGGACACGCCAGCCGGCACGGCCTGGGTGCGAACCTGTCCCAGATCGCTGCCCGCATGGGCCTCCGTCAGGCACATGGTTGCCAGCCATTCGCCGCTGGCCACCTTGGGCAGATAGGCGGCCTTGAGCGCATCGCTGCCATGGTGCTTGAGGCACTCATAAGCACCATGCAGCAAGCCCGGCGCCATGGTCCAGCCATGGTTGGCGGCACTCAGCCATTCGTACAGCACGCCTTCCAGCACCCAGGGCAGCCCTTGACCGCCATCCTCCTCGGCACAGGCCAGTGCAGGCCAGCCGGCCCGCCAGAAGTCCTGATATGCCTGGGCAAATCCAGGCGGCGTGGTGACCTTGCCCGCTGCAAACTGCACGCCGACCTCATCGCCTTCGCGCGACAGCGGCGCCACCACCTCGCCCACCCATTTGCCGGCCTCTTCCAGCACCTGCTGCATCAGCGCCTGATCCGTTGCGGCATGCGCCGGCAGGCGCTGCAACTGCTCATCGGCCTTGAGCACATCAAAAAGAAGAAACGCGTTATCGGCACTGAGGGGCAAATAGGACATACAAAACCGGCTGCGTTTGCAGCAAAAGCTCAACCAAAACGCGGGCTATGCAAGAAGCGCAACCCTATAGTCAGAGGCGCCCAGCAAGAGCCGCCTCGCGGCGATGGCGCCGTCCCCCTCAGGGGGAAACGGCGCAGCCGTTCAGGGGGTCTCAAGTATCCGCAGTAAAGCCGATCTGCTTGACCAGCGGTCCCCAGCGCTCAAATTCGGCCTGCTGCGAACGGGCCATTTCCTCGGGCGTGGAACTGGTGGCAATCAGGCCGACCACACCCACGCTTTCCTTGAGCGCGTCGCTCTTGAGCGCTGCCGTGATGGCCGCATGGGCGCGTGCACGCACATCGGCGGGCGTCTTGGCATTGGCATAGAAGCCAAACCATTCCTCGGCCGTCAGATCGGCAAAGCCCTGCTCGGCAAAGGTGGGCACATTGGGCAGATAGGGGTTGCGCTGCGGGCCGCTGGTGGCCAGCACGCGCAGCTTGCCGGCCTTGTAGTAGCTCAGGAAGTCGCCGCTGGGGCCCATCACGGCAGCAATCTGGCCACCGGCCAGATCGGACACGGCAGGCGCGGTGCCGCGATAAGGCACATGGCTGAGCTTGATGCCCGAACGCAGGCTGAGCAGGGAGCCGATCAGATGCGGCTGGGTGCCCGCACCGGGGCTGCCGAAGCTGGCCTTGTCGGGATTGTTCTTGCACCAGGCCAGAAAATCCTTGAGGGTCTTGACCTCGGCCGGCACGGCGGGGCCGACAGCCAGCCCGTGGTGCATGATGGCTCCAATCGAAATTGGCTCGAAATCCTTGGCCTGATAGGTCAGCTTGCTATAGATATGCGGGTAGATGGAGAAGGCCGAGACCTGCGACAGCACGATGACCGAGCCGTCGCCCACGGAGTTGCGCAGATTCTCCAGTGCGATGCGGCCACCGGCACCGGGCTTGTTCTCCACCACGCCCATGTTCTTGGAGTAGCTGGTGCCGCCGATCTTTTCCGCCACACGGCGCGCCACCGAGTCACCGGCACTGCCTGCGGGAAAGCCGTAAAGGATGCGCACCTGCTCCAGTGGCCCGCTGCCCTGGGCATAGGCGTTGCGGCCGGCGATGCCGCCGAATGCGGCCAGGGCGGCTCCAGCGCCCAGGCCTTTGACGAAATTGCGACGATCTTGCATGTTTGTCTCCTCTATTGTTCGATCACTATGTGCAGGCTTGAGCCCGTCTGAAAAATCCCGACCCGAATGCTATTCGATACCGGTGGGTCATCAGGAATCGCCCGTAAAACCGATCTGCTTGACCAGCGGACCCCAGCGCTCGAACTCGGCCTGCTGCGAACGGGCCATTTCCTCGGGCGTGGAGCTGGTGGCAATCAGGCCGACCACACCCAAGCTTTCCTTGAGCGCGTCGCTCTTGAGCGCTGCCGTGATGGCCGCATGGGCGCGTGCACGCACGTCGACCGGTGTCCTGACATTGGCATAGAAGCCAAACCACTCTTCGGCCGTCAGATCGGCAAAGCCCTGCTCGGCAAAGGTGGGCACATTGGGCAGATAGGGGTTGCGCTGCGGGCCGCTGGTGGCCAGCACGCGCAGCTTGCCGGCCTTGTAATAGCTCAGATAGTCTCCGCACGTGCCCATGATGGCCGCGATCTGACCGCCCACGACGTCCGAGACGCCGGGTGCCATGCCGCGATATGGCGCATGGCTGAGCCTGACGCCGGAGCGCAGACTCAGCAGCGCCCCCAGCAGATGCGGCTGACTGCCGGCACCGGGGCTGCCGAAGCTGGCCTTGTCGGGATTGTTCTTGCACCAGGCCAGGAAGTCCTTGAGCGTCTTCACCTCGGCCGGCACGGCGGGGCCGACAGCCAGCCCGTGGTGCATGATGGCTCCAATCGAAATCGGCTCGAAATCCTTGGCCTGATAGCTCAGCTTGCTGTAGATGTGCGGGTAGATGGAGAAGGCCGAGACCTGGGACAGTGCAATCACCGAGCCATCCCCTACGGAGTTACGCAGATTCTCCAGCGCGATGCGGCCGCCGGCTCCGGGCTTGTTTTCCACCACGCCCATGTTCTTGGAGTAGCTGGTGCCGCCCATTTTTTCGGCCACGCGGCGGGCAACCGAGTCACCGGCGCTGCCTGCGGGAAAGCCATAAAGAATGCGCACCTGCTCCAGCGGGCCACCGCCCTGGGCATAGGCGCTGCGGCTGATACCACCGAATGCGGCCAGCGCGGCACCAGCGCCCAGGCCTTTGACGAAATTGCGACGACCTTGCATGACTTGTCTCCTGCTTGAAATACGGACTCTTCGGTCCTGTGGAATCAATACACGTCTCGATAGCAAACCAGCGGGCTGTCGCCAGCCCGCCCTGCCTCAGCGCGGAGCCATGCGCAGCGCACCATCCAGACGAATCACCTCGCCATTGAGATGATCGTTGTGCACGATATGCACGGCTAGATCGGCAAACTCCGAAGGCTTGCCCAGGCGCGAAGGAAAGGGAATGGATGCCGCCAGCGACTGCTGCACGGGCTCGGGCAGCTCCTTCATCAACGGTGTGGCGAACAAGCCTGGCGCCACGGTGCAGACACGAATGCCGTGCTGGGCCAGATCACGCGCCATGGGCAGCGTCATGCCGACCAGGCCTCCCTTGGATGCGCTGTAAGCCTGCTGTCCCACCTGGCCATCGAAGGCTGCCACCGAGGCGGTGTAAAGAATCACGCCGCGCGCGCCATCCTCCAGCGCCGCCAGCTTGGCGCAGCGTGCGGCAAACAGCCGCGTCATGTTGTAGCTGCCGACAAGGTTGACGCGAATCACTCGCTCAAAGTCTTCCAGCGGTGCGGGCTCGCCATCGCGGCCGATCACGCGCTTGGCCGTGCCGATGCCGGCCACATTCATGAGAATGCGCGCATCGCCGCCCCATTGCTCGCGAACGGCATCCAGCGCGGCCGTGACGCTGTCCGCATCGCAGATATCGCTCTCCAGCGCCAGTCCGCCGATCTCGGCAGCCACCACCTTGGCCTTGTCGAGCTGGCGATCCAGCACTGCAACCCTGGCGCCTGCGGCAGCCAGCGCACGCGCCGTGGCTTCGCCTAGGCCCGAGGCTCCTCCGGTTACGATGGCAATCTGATCCTGAACTTGCATATCACTATCCTTTTAAAAACTGCTTGCGCTTTCTGTCATTGGGCTCAAGCCTGTTCTGGCTCAGCGATTGGGCTTCAGGATCAGGGCCAGCGTTTCGTCATAGAGACCTGCCACCACATCGGCGCGATGCTGGAGCACGGCACGCTGGTTGATGGAGCCCTTGTCCGTGACTTCGCCCAGGTCCAGCGAGGGCGCCCTGATCGCCGCCACTGCCCGCGCAATGCGGGTGGCACTGCCGGTGGCCGTCTGCGCCAGCTGGTTCAGAACCGTCTGCAGATGCTGCTGCACGGGTTGGCTGTGCATGATCTGCTCCAGCGTCGCCCCCGCGTCCAGGCCACTCAAGGCCGCACAGGCCGGGGTCCCGAAAACGATGGCACCGACCTCCTTGCGATCCAGACCGGTCAGCACCACATCCTGGATATAGGGCGCGCCGGCATGGATGATCCTGGCCCGCAGCGGCCCCACGTTGACGAATGTGCCCGTGGCCAGCTTGAAGTCTTCGGCAATGCGGCCGTCAAAGCGCAGACCCTGGTTGCGATCCTGCGGGTCGCGCCACTGCACGGCGTCTCCGGTGCGGAAAAATCCGTCCTCGTCAAACGCCTCTGCCGTGGCTTCGGGTGCGCGCCAGTAGCCGGGCGTGACGTTCGGTCCGCGGTAGCGCACCTCCAGCTTGCCATCCACAGGCGCCAGCTTGAGCTCCAGACCCGGCACGGGCACGCCCAGGTCTCCCGAGCGCACATCGGGACGGTTGATGAACAGGGCCGAGGGCGAGGACTCGGTCATGCCCAGGCCCGTGCCCATCACGATGCGCTCGCCGCACTCGGCCTCCTGCGTGCGGTGCAGGCTATCCCAGACGGGCTGCGCCAGAGAGGCTCCGGCGTAGAAGAACATCTTGACGCGCTTGAGCAGGCTGCTGCGCAACTGCGCATCGCTCTCCATGGCACGGGCGATGTATTCGAAGCCCGTGGGTACGTTGAAGTAAACGGTAGGAGAGATCTCGCGCAGATTGCGCAGCGTCTCGGCAATGCCCGCCGCCGTAGGCTTGCCCTCGTCGATATAGACAGTGCCGCCGTGATAGAGCGCGAGGCCGATGTTCTTGTTGCCTCCGAAAGTGTGATTCCAGGGCAGCCAGTCCACCAGCACGGGCGGGCCTTTGACCATATCGGGCATGGTCTGGGCAATCTGCTGCTGGTTGGCGCACCACATTCCATGGGTGTTGATCACGGCCTTGGGCAGCTTGGTCGATCCTGAGGTGAACAGGAACTTGGTGATGGTGTCGGGCCCGGTGGCCTGCATGGCGGCATCCACCGCAGCTGTAGGCTCGGTTGCCAGCAGGTCGGCAAACAAGGTGCAGGTCTGGGCATCGACGGCCGGCTTGCGGTAAACCACCTCACAGCCCTCGGGCAGCACGGCGCGTACCGCCTTGTCATAACGCGCCGCATCGGCAGCAAAGATCAGGCCTGGCGTGAGCGTATCGACCACATGGCGCAGCTTGGCGTAATCGGTGCTGACCAGTGAATAGGCCGTGGAAACCGAGCAATATGGCACGCCTGCATACAGGCAACCCATGGCCAGCATGGCATGGTCGAGATCGTTCTCGCTGAGGATGATGACGGGACGCTCTGCCGAGAGCTTTCTGTCCAGTAAGGACTGCGCAATGCTGCGCGCCGCTGCCAGCGTCTGGGCATAGTCGATGCGCTGCCAATCACCGGTGCTGCCGTCGGCCAGTCGTTGCCGCTGGGCGATGAAGGTCTGCTGCGGCGTGGTCTGCGCCCAGTGCACCAGCCTGTCAGTCATGCGTGCTGCGTGCTCTGCCAGCTCCCGGTCGGAGCGCACGTAGAAAGTGCCGTCGCCTGCCTCCCTGACCTGGATGCTGCGCACGCCGAACTCCAGCTCACGGTAGCGGGGCCTGCCCCCCTCTACCACTTGGCCCAGGGCCTGCATGGCTGTGTTTGTCTCCTGCATTGTCTTTGTCTCCACAGCGTTGTTTTTTGAGAGTGCTTTCAGTCCTTGCTGACCTTGGCGGCCCGCCCGGACAGAAATTCCTGCAAACGGAACTTGGCTTCTGGCGCGCTCTGCGCCACGGCAGCCATCAGAGCTTCCGTCATCAGCCCCTGATCGGCGGGCTGATCGGCAATCCTGGGCAACGCGTGCATCAGGGCGTAATTGGTCATGGGGGCGTTTTCGGCAATGCGCAGCGCCAGCTCCACGGCCTTGTCCAATGCATGTCCTTCGGGCACCAGATATTGCGACAGACCAATGCGCTCACCCTCTTCGGCCTTGTACACACGGCCCGTGAACATCATGTCGGCCATGCGTGCGGCTCCGATCAGGCGCGGGATGCGCACCGAGCCGCCACCGCCGACGAAAATGCCGCGTGAACCTTCGGGCAAGGCATAGAAAGTACTGCTGTCGGCCACACGGATATGGCAGGCGCTGGCCAGCTCCAGGCCGCCCCCCACCACGGCACCATGCAGGGCGGCGACCACGGGCACCGCGCCGAACTGCACCTGGCGCAGCGCCTCATGCCACATGCGTGAGTGCAGAACGCCCTGGGCCGCATCGCGTTCGCTGAGCTCGCTCAGATCCAGGCCGGCGCAGAAATGCGGTCCATCGCCATCCACCACTGCAGCGCGCACGCTGGCGGGCAGATTCATGAATACATCGCGCAGACCCAGCACCAGCCCATCGGACAAGGCGTTGCGCTTGGCGGCACGCATCAGGCGAATGACGGCAACCTGTTCGGCTTCGCCACGGAACTCAACTGCAATTTCTTTATGAGTCATAACCATTCCTTTTGCATCATTATTGTTATTTCAAATAACTAAATGCAAGACATCCTCGGCCGTTTGCTCTCAGTGCTTTCCCCGATTCGCGCAGCAGGAGTGCACAACTAGTCCAGGTGTGACATTCACGAACGCGGCGACTTCGCATAATGTGACCTCATGACATCACCCAGCCAGCCCCGCCCCAGCCAGTTGCTTCAGCCCCAGCGCGCGCCAGTTCCCGCGCGCGATGCTTCCACGCTTTTGTTGCTGCGCGACTGCGCCGATGGCAATGGTTTTGAAGTGCTGATGACAAGGCGTGCAGATCAAGGCATCTTTGCCAATGCCTATGTTTTCCCCGGCGGCGGCCAGGAAGATGAAGATGCAGCCCCAGCCAGTCATGCGCTGGCGCGCGTGCGCCCCAGCATGATCGCCGAGGCGGGAGATGAACGCATTACCCAGGCTCTGGCAGGCATTCGCGAGACTTTTGAGGAGCTGGGCATCCTGCTGGCCTATGACCAGGCCGGCCAACCCGTTCCACCGGCCCAGGTTCAGCAACTGGACCGCAAGGCATCGCTGTATGAGCAATGCCGCGCGCGCGGCTGGACGCTGGCCGTGGACCAGCTCTGGTATCTGGCCCACTGGACCGCACCACTGGACCTGCCCAAGCGCTTTAACGTGCCGTTCTTTGTAGCCCGCATGCCCGAAGGCCAGACGGCGGTGGCCGACGAAACCGAGCAGTTCGAGCCCACCTGGATTTCTCCGCAGGATGCGATTGCGCGCTTTGAAGAGAAAAAGCTGTTCATCCTCTTTCCCACCCAGCGTACATTGCAGCGCATCGCTCACCAGCCCGATACCCAGGCCGTGATCAATGCCCTGCTAAGCGAGAAGCCGCTGTGGCAGGCCTGCCCCCGTGGCGGCCACCTGAAAGGCAAAGACACACGTCATACCGAAACCGATATGGCCTATGGCGAACTGGAAATGGTGCTGCCCGACGGCCACGGCATTCACCATCTGGACTGGCAGCCTGAAAAAGCCGTGCCGCTGCGCAAGAACCTGCTGCGTTTGACGGCCCCCAACTCCGGCATGATGACCGGTCCCGGCACCAACAGCTATCTGGTCGGCGATGCGCATAGCGGCTATATCGCCATCGACCCCGGCCCGGACGATGCCGAACATCTGCAGCGCCTGCACGATGCCGCCGGCGGCGATATCCGCTACATCGTCTGCACCCATTCCCACCCCGATCACTCGCCGGGCGCCGCACCGCTGCAGGCCATGGTCCTGCTCTCCGGCCATGCCAGGCCTCCCATCATGGGCCTGCCGTCGGCGCCCACAGCGCGTGCCAACAGTCGCTTCAGACCCGAGGTGACGCTACGGGACGGAGAGCGCATCACGCTTGCCGGACAAGGGGCAGAAGGCGAGATCACGCATACGCTGCAAGCCATCTTCACGCCCGGCCACGCAGCCAACCACCTGTGCTTTCTGCTGGAGGAGGACGCGCTGCTATTCAGTGGCGATCACATCCTCAATGGCAGCACCACCGTCATCAGCCCGCCGGACGGCAATATGATCGATTACCTCGATTCGCTGGACAGGCTCCACTCCATGTGCCTGGAGCACGACATTCGCTACATCCTGCCCGCCCATGGCTACGTGCTGGGCTTTGCGCGACATCAGATCACCCGCCTCAAGGCCCACCGCCTGGCACGCGAGGCCAAGGTACATCAGGCCATGCGCACCAAGCCCGACGGCAGCATTCAGGACTGGGTGGCGATTGCCTACGCCGACACACCTCAAGCCCTGTGGCCCGTGGCCCAGCAATCGCTGCTGGCGCATGTGGAGCGCATTCAAAAGCTCTGCCTTGGCAGATAGCGCCCAGCGACCGTCGCGCTAGACCTGTGGACAACTAGGACATGGCCGGAGCATTAAGCTCTCGCCATGTCTGAATCCCTGCCTGAACAAGAAAGCATCCGCCTGGCCAAACGCGTGGCGGAGCAAGAACAATGCTCGCGCCGCGAAGCCGAGCTCCATATCGTCGCGGGCAATGTCCAGGTGGACGGCAAAGTGGTGCAAGTGCCCGAAACCCGCGTGCGCCCCGACCAGGTAGTGATCCTGCGCAAGGATGCCAAGCCTGAAGCCATTCCGCCCGTCACCATCCTGATGAACAAGCCTGCGGGCATGACCCAAGGCCCGGCCTATGGCCGCGTGCGCAGCGCGCATTCGCTGCTGAGAGAAGACACCAAGGCCAAGCTGGATACGCCCATGCCCCAGCTGGTGCTGGATCATCACTTCAGGAATCTGGAGTCGTTTCTGACGATTCCCCTGCCTGCCAGCGGCCTCATCGTCTACACCCAGGACAAGCGCGTGGCACGCAAACTGGCCGAGGAAGGCATGTGGCTGGAACAGGAAATCATCGTCGGCGTGGAGGGCCAGATCATTGAAGATGGCCTGGAAATTCTGTACGAAGGTCTGCCCATTCCCGGCGGCAACGGCCATCGTCGCATGCCTCCCTGCCATGTGAGCTGGCAGAGCGAAAACCATCTGCGCTTCGCTCTCAAGGGCATTGCGCCCGAAGAGATCGAGAAGATGTGCGCTGCCATCGGCCTGACGGTGGTCAGCATGCGCCGGCTGCGCCTTGGCCGCGTCTCGCTGGCCAAGGTGCCCGAGGGCCAGTGGCGCTATCTGATGCCCTGGGAAAGGTTCTAGACGCCTGCCCTCCAGCTGCGTCGCGGGCCACGCTATTGGCAAATGAGAATCATTTCATAAAATGAGGGATTCCTGTGCTGCCTTCCGGCCTCCCGCATGCCCGCGCCCGTCTCTTCCTCCTCCCTGCTGAGTACCTTCCAGGACAGCTACCACGAGCTGGTGCGCTTCGTGGCACGCCGCACCGGCCCGCAGGCCGCGCGTGACCTAGTGCATGACGCCTGGATACGCCTGGCCGAACGCCAGCGCGGTGAAAGCGATGCGCCCGCCGCACCGGACCATTCACCAAACGCCAGCCGTCCCTATCTCTATGCGGTGATGGAGAACATCGCCATCGACCACCTGCGCCATGGTCAGCGCACGGCCGAGCGCTTTGACAGCAGCGTCCGCGAAGGAGAGCCGCCCTCCCCTCTCAGCCCCGACGTGGCCGATACCCACTCCTATCGCCAGGCCCTGGCCGAAGTCGAAGGCGCACTGTCGCAGCTTCCCACACGCTGCCGCGACATCTTCCTGGCCGACCGCATCGAGGGCGCCTCGCATGCCGAACTGGCGACGCGCCACGGCGTCTCGGTCAAGACGGTGGAGCGCGACGTCATGCGCGCCATGGACTGCGTGGAAGCCGCACTGCGCCGCTGGCGCGGAGATGCTGCAGCATCCTCCGCTCCACGCACGGGCCGCCGCCGTGCCCTGTCCAGCCTGCTGGGCCTGGCAGGCCTGGGTGCGAGCAGTGCGGCGATCTGGCGGGCCTGGCTCCAGTGGATGCCGCAATACCAGATCCGTCTGGCCACAGCCACCGGTCGCATGCTGAACCAGCCCCTGCCCGACGGCAGCAGCTTGACTCTGGACGCCACCAGCCGCGCCGAGGTGGACTTCTACGCCACGCGCCGGCAGGTGCGCCTGCTGGCCGGCAGCGCCTTCTTTGTCGTGGTGCGCGACACGGAAAGGCCCTTCGTAGTCCAGGCCGCAGACGTACAGGTCACCGTGCTGGGCACACGCTTCGAAGTCGCGCTTGAGGGTGATGCCGTGCTGGTCGCCGTCGATGCAGGCCGCGTGCAGGTGCGCGATGGCAGCGGCACCCAATATGAACTGGGCGCAGGCCAGATGCTGCGCCTGGCGGCAGGACAGACAGCCGCCGTACAAACCACTGCCACGGTGGCAACCTGGCGGGAAGGCTGGCTGGACTTCCAGAACACGCCGCTGGCCGACGTGGCCCGGCGCCTGGAACGCTACAGCCCGCAACCGCTGCGCGTGGAGCCCGATGCATCCGCTCTGCCCGTGCTGGGGCGCGTGCGCATTGCAGCGACCCAAGGCTGGCTGCGCATGCTGCCGCGCACCCTGCCGGTCAGTGTGCAGGAAGAGGAAGGGGAACAGGGCCCGGGAACCGGGCGCATCCTGATCATCCGCCGCCGCAGCTGATGCGCCGATGGCCCGGCCTCGCCGAAAGCTAGGCATGTGCGCATCAGGCATGAGGGAATGTCGGCGCCCGTTCGTAAAGGTATGAAGACCCCGGAACGCGAATCATCCGCAGCCCGGGAATCACCATTGCCCAGATCCATCACGGGACCTTCCATGTCTTCATCCCCATCCAAACCTTCCCGCCTTGCCCACCACCATGCGGTCGCGGCAACCATCGCACTGCTGGCGCTGCAGCTGCCTCCTGGCGCCCAGGCCCAGACAGCGCCTGCGCCGGTCGCCAGCACCGATTTCCACATCCCCGCCCAGCCGCTAGGCCAGGCACTGACCCAACTGGCCCGCCAGGCCGGCCTGCAGTTGCTGGCCGCACCCGAGTTGGTGCAGGGACGCAGGGCACCCGCCGTGGAAGGGCGCCTGGGCACCGCAGCCGCCGTGGCCCGGCTGCTGCGCGGCAGCGGGCTGGAAGGCTATGTGAACCAGGGCACGCTGGTGGTGGAAAAGCCCGCCGGCGCCGTCGCCCTGCCCGAAGTCACGGTGTCCGCCGTGGGCGAGACCACAACCACCGAAGGCTCTGGCTCCTACACCACGGGACTGATGAGCACCTCCACCAAGCTGCCGCTGTCCATCCGCGAGACGCCCCAGTCCCTGACCGTGGTCACACGCCAGAAGATGGACGACCAGAGCATGCTGTCCATCGACGACGTGGCCAACAGCGCCACCGGCATCACCATCAACCGCTGGAGCGACGACCGAGCGCGCTATTTCTCGCGCGGCTTCGTGATCGGCTCCTTCCTGCAGGACGGCGTGCCCGTCTCGTATGAAACCGATACCTCCACCTACGACACCATGGCCATGTACGACCATGTGGAAGTGGTGCGCGGCCCCACGGGGCTGATGACGGGCGTGGGCGATCCTTCGGGCACGATCAACTTCGTGCGCAAGCGCGCGCCGCGCACCACCCAGCGCTCGGCCACGCTGCGCGTCGGCAGCTGGAACCAGGCCGTGGGGGAGATCGATGTGGGGGGAGCCTTCAACGAGGACGGCTCGGCGCGCGGGCGCGTCGTGGCCTCGCTGCAGTCGCGCGACCACTTCATCGATGGCTACAGCAGCAAGCGCCAGTTGCTGTACGGCACCGCCGAATTCGACCTGGGGCGCGACACCACGCTGAGCGTGGGCGGCTCCTATGTCAACGAAGACAACCCCGGCTCGCAATGGATGGGCGTGCCGATGGGCTTCGATGGCTCCTTCCTCGACATTGCGCGATCCAGGCGTTTCTCGCCCTCCTGGAGCAAATGGGACAAGAAGGAAGTCAGCCTGTTCGCCGACCTGGAGCACCGCTTCGACAGCGGCTGGAAAGCCAAGCTGGCCGCTCGCGCCCTGCAGGCCAAGTCTGCGCTGGATGGCGCCTACCTAGTCTCGGGCGGCCTCGACGAACTGGGCCGTACGCGCTACGACGTGGCTGGAGGCCTCTACGACTACGACAAGCGCCAACTCAGCCTCGATGCTTCGGCCCAGGGCCCCGTGCGCCTGTTCGGCCGCGAGCACGACCTGGCCTTCGGTGTCAGCCGCCGCAGCATCCGCTGGAGCGACCAGGGCTACAGCTACCTGTCGCCCACCGGCGAGTGGCTGATCGCCAATGGCGTCGATCCCATCACCTGGAACCCGGACTCGCTGGACCGGTCCACGATGCTGGCCGAAGACCTGTGGACCCGCCGCCAGAAGACCACACTGACCTCGGCCTACGCCACGGGCCGCTTCCTGCTGGCCGAGCCGCTGAACCTGATCGCCGGTGCACGCCTGGATTGGTATGACTTCACCAACGCCCAGCGCCAGGGTAGCTGGAGCCGCGAACGCGAATTCAGCGAGAAAGCCCGCGCCACACCCTATGTGGCGCTGACCTATGACATCAACAAGACCTACTCGGCCTATGCCAGCTACACCAGCATCTTCCGACCACAGGATTTTCTCGATGTCTCGGGCAGCATGCTGCCGCCGGTGGAAGGCCGCAATTTCGAGCTGGGCCTCAAGGGCAGCTATCTGGACGACCGCGTGAACCTGGCCGTTGCCATGTTCAACACCACGCAGGACAACCTGCCTCAGGCCATTGCGGACATCAACTCCTGCACGGTGAAGACCAATTGCTACCGCTCCGTCGGCAAGGTCAAGAGCAAGGGGCTGGACGTGGACATCAGCGGCGAGATCCTGCCGCGCCTGAATGCCGGCTTTGGCTACACCTTCACCCAGGCCCAGATCGCCAGCGACAGCACCGAAGGCGTCAAGGGTGCGCCCTATGCCAGCTACACGCCGCGCCACCAGCTCAAGCTGTCCGCCATGTACCACCTGGGCGGCGAGCTGGGCGCATGGCGCGTGGGCGGCGGCCTGCGCTACCAGACCCGCACCACGTCCGAGTCGCTGACCAGCGCTGAGGGCTATGTCATCCGACAACCGGCCTATGCTGTGGCCGACTTGGTGGTCGGCTGGCGCGTGAACCAGCAGTTGGACCTGCAGGTGAACATCAGCAACCTGTTCGATCGTCGCTATTTCGAGACTCTGGGCACAAACAACGGCGGCAACTATTTCGGCCTGCCGCGCAAGGCTCTGCTGACCGCGCGATACCAGTTCTGACCCGCCAATGAAAATGCCCCGCCAATGGCGGGGCATGGAAGAAGGTGTGAAGTGCGCCGATAAGCCGGATTCTGTGCACAACGGTTGCCCGCCATGTGACCGCCATTAATCTTGGCCATCAGTCGCCTGATGGCTCGGTGCTACCTACCCGCACACTCCGGGGGCCCCGTCAACGTGTGCCTACTTGGTATTGCTGCGCGTAGAGATTGCCCGTTTCACCCTGGTTGGTCTGCCTTGCGGCACTCCTGCCAGACTCGTCTCTGTTGCTCTGATCCTCACCTCACGGTGGACAGCTGTTAGCTGCTACGCCGCCCTATGCAGTCCGGACGTTCCTCCAGTACGGTCTTTCGACCCAACGCAAGCGTTGGCCTTTCGGCTAGTACCAGCGGCGGTCTGGCGCACTTCACGGCGCGCATTATCCCGCGTTCAGAAAGAACTTGCACAGAACTCGCGCCTGAACTGCTCGGGCGGCAGGCCGGACTCGCGCTGAAACATGGCAATAAAGGCCGAGGGCGTGCTGTAACCCAGGTCGTAGGCAATGCGCTGCACGGTGTGGCCGGCCTCCAGCGCGTCGATGGCCTGCAGATAACGCATGCGCTGGCGCCATTCGCCCAGACTCATGCCCAGCTCGCGCTGGCAGTGGCGGGCCAGCGTGCGCTCCGTCATGTGCACGGTCTCGGCCCATTCGGCCAGGCTGCGGTGGTCGTCGGGGCGCGACTGCATGGCATCCAGCACCTGCACCAGCGCCGGATGCCGGGCCACGGGCAGAAAGCTCAACTCCAACGGCGTGGCTCGCAGCTGGTCATGCACCACCCGTGCCAGACGCAGGTCTGCGTCAGTCACCGGGATCTGCACGCCCCTGGCGCCGAAGTCCGCCAGCACGGCTTTGACAATCGGCCCCAGGCGCATGCAGCCCGCCGTCTGCGGCAGATCCGCACACAGATCAGGGGCCAGATAGACGGAGCGGTACTGCACCGCATGCTGCAGATAGCAGCTGTGCACCACGCCCGGCGGAATCCACACCCCGTGCTGCGGCGGGCACAGGATATGACCCGTGGGCACGTCCATGCTCAGACTGCCGTGGGCCGCATAGTTCAGATGCCCCCAGCGGTGGCTGTGCGGCGGAGCCTCGCTGTGTTCGCCGAACTCGTCATAGCGGAAGTAATAGCTGCCAGGCACTTTGTCGGTGTCCAGTATCTGTACGGCATGGCGCTTGGCGACCGGGCCGGGAGTCGGGGCTGAGGCAGGCATGGGTTCGTCCGGCTTGAGTTATGAAATGTCTGAAATCAGCAATGCGCTTCAAATACGTCAAGCGCATCATAAGCACCTCAAGGAGTTTCATATGGGTGCATACCTATTACCACTGGGCGCGGTGCTGATCTGGTCGGTCAACACCGTGGTCAGCAAGTTGGCCGCAGACAGCATCAGCGCGGCAGAGATCGGGTTCTTTCGCTGGCTGGTGGCCGCCGTACTGTTCACGCCCTTCGTCCTGCCCTCGATCTGGCGCCAGCGCGCCGACATCAAGCCCCTGCTGCCACGGATCTTCGTGCTGGGCGTGCTGGGCATGGTCATCTACCAAAGCCTGGCCTATTACGCCGCCCACTTCACCACGGCCACGCATATGGGCATCATCGGCTCGCTCACGCCCATGCTGGTGCTGGCCCTGGCCGTGTTCATGCTGGGCCAGCCACTCACGCATGGCGGCATCTGGGGCTCGTTGCTGGCAATTGCGGGGGTCGCGCTGGTGGTTTCATCGGGCCGGCTCAGCCATCTGGCGTCCGAGGGACTGAATCTGGGCGATGCCATGATGTTCCTGGCCATGCTGGCCTACGCGGTCTACAACATCCTGCTCAAGCGCTGGCCAATGCCGCGCCTGGCCACGGTGCAACTGCTGTATCTGCAGGTGCTGGTTGCCGTGGTCGTGCAGTTCCCGCTCTATCTCTTCTCGCCCAAGACCGGGCTTGACGCCAGCAACCTGCCGCTGGTGGGCTACGCCGGCATCATGGCGTCCATCGCCGCGCCGCTGCTGTGGATGAAGGCGGTGCAGACGCTGGGGCCCGGGCGATCGAGCATGTTCTTCAATCTGATCCCGGTCTTCACCGCCCTGATCGCGGCTTTCGCCCTGAACGAGCCTCTGGCGGCCTACCACGCCGTGGGCGGCATCATGACGATTGCCGGTCTGCTGCTGGCCGAGCTGTGGAAGGCCCCGCTGCGTACCCGCCCGGCCCTCGCCTGCGGTGCTAAAGCAGCAGATTGAGAATCGCGTAGCTCATCAGCGACAGCAGGCTGACCACGAACACCAGCATGACCCAGGGGCCCCAGCGCTGCTCGCGCCAGGAAAAACCGACCAGCAGGCCTACGCAACAGACCCCCAGCAGCACCAGAATTGTGTTGAACGTGAGCAAGTGCAGTCCTCCCTCAAACAGACTTTGCCCCATTGTTCCCGATTGCAGGCCCAAGGGGAAACACCATCTCCCCCTGGGCTTGACCTGAATCAAGCACAAGCCCTGCAGCGCCGGGCCATCGGCCTGCCCGGCGCTGCCATCGGTCGCGTGCATCACCTAGGGTTTTCCCGCGTTTTATCGATGCGCGCCTGCCTCATGCCGGTGCACAGCCCGCACCATCTCTGCTCATAAGAATTTGCATTCAGGGCCGCTCAGAATTTCTTGTTGGACAGCCCCTCGCTGCCTTTCGATACTGCCGCCACAGGAACACCGGCCCGCGCCGCACCCCCATGTTCCAAGACACACAGGAGCGCCGGCAAAAGCGCCCCATGTGCCCGCTGCACTTTCGCATACAGGAGACTCCCCATGAGCAGCCCGGCTTCCGCCACCCACCCTCTTGCCGGCCATGCCGGTGCGCACGCGCACCCCGACATGGACGCCACCTACCGCAAGATCACCTGGCGCCTGATCCCCTTTCTGGTCTTTCTCTTTGTCCTGGCCTGGATAGACCGCGTCAACGTCGGCTTCGCCAAGCTGCAGATGCTGCAGGACCTGCAGTTCAGCGAGGCCGTCTACGGCCTGGGCGCCGGCATCTTCTTCATCGGCTACTTCCTGTTCGAAGTGCCCAGCAATCTGCTGCTGGAGAGGATCGGCGCGCGCAAGACGCTGGCGCGCATCACCATCCTCTGGGGCGCGGCCTCCATGGCCATGGCCTATGTGACCACGCCCACCATGTTCTATGTGCTGCGCTTTATCCTGGGCGTGGTCGAGGCGGGCTTCTTCCCCGGCGTGGTGCTGTATCTGACCTACTGGTTCCCGGCCCGCCACCGCGCGCGCATCAACGGCTTGTTCATGACCTCGTTCGCCATCGCCGGCGCCGTGGGCGGCCCGATCGCGGGCGCCATCATGAACGGCATGCAGGACGTGGGCCATCTGGCCAACTGGCAATGGCTGTTCATTCTTGAAGGCATTCCCTCGGTGATCGCCGGCTTCTTCGTGCTGGCCTGGCTGCCCGAGAAGCCCGAGAACGCCAAGTGGCTGAGCGCCGCCGAGCAGCGCGCCGTCACCGCCGCCGTCGCCCAGGAGAGCCAGCAAGGCCACAAGCAGCACTCCTTCGCCGACGCCTGCCGCCACTACCGTGTCTGGCTGTGCGCCGCCGTGTACTTCTGCATCGTCAGCGGCAACGCCACGATCGCCTTCTGGTCACCGTCCATCATCAAGGAGATCGGCATCCAGAACAATCTGCAGATCGGCCTGATCTCGGCCATTCCCTTCCTGGCCGGCACGCTGGCCATGGTCTGGAACGGCATGCATTCGGACAAGACCGGCGAGCGCCGCATGCACAGCGCCATCCCCGCGCTCATCGCCGCCACAGGCCTGATCCTGACCGGCATGTTCCTGCACAACGCCGTGCTGGCCCTGTGCGCGCTGACGCTGGCCTCCATCGGCATCCTCGCCGCCTTCCCCGTGTTCTGGTCCATTCCCTCGGCCTTTCTGGCCGGCACGGCGGCCGCAGGCGGCATCGCCCTCATCAACTCCATCGGCAACCTGGCCGGCTTTGTGGCGCCCTACATGATCGGCGCGCTCAAGACCAGCACCGGCTCGCTGTCCTCGGGGCTGTACTTCGTGGCCGCGCTGGAGTTCCTCGCCGCCTTCCTGGTCGTGCTCTTCGTCAAGAAGCAGTGACCTCCTGACGCTGCCTGCGCAGCGCCGCCATGCGGGGCCCACGGCCCCGCCTTCCCCTTTTTGAGCTTTCCGCCATGCAACTGCAATTCACCACCCCCGAAGGCCAGACCCTGGCCCCCATCTTCGACACCCTGATCGTCGCCGGCTGGGCCGGACGCGACCATGCGGCCATCGAGCACCACATCGAGGAGCTGGCCGCGCTCGGCATTCCGCGCCCCAGCGCCGTTCCGCTGTACTACCGCATCGCCAGCAACCAGCTGAGCCAGAGCAGCACGCTGCAGGTGCTGGGCCCGGACTCCTCGGGCGAGGCCGAGGTCTTCGTCTTCAGCCATGACGGCGAGATGTTCGTGAGCCTGGCCTCGGACCACACCGATCGCAAGCTCGAAGCCTATAGCGTGGCTTTCTCCAAGCAGGCCTGCATCAAGCCCGTGGCCACCCAGGCCTGGCGCTTTGCCGATGTGGCCGGCCACTGGGACGAGCTGATCCTGCGCTCCTGGATCGTGGAGGACGGCCGCGAAGTGCTGTACCAGGAAGGCACGCTGGCCAGCCTGCGCACGCCCCAGGACCTGATCGCAGGCTACACCGGCGGCCAGAGCCAGCTGCCCGAAGGCAGCGGCATGACCTGCGGCACCATGGCCGCCATCGGCGGCATACGCCCTGCCACGCAGTTCGCCATGGAGCTGTACGACCCGCGCAGCCAGCGCAGCATCCGCCACCGCTACCGCAGCGAACTGCTGGATATCGTCGCCTGAACACCGGAGCTGCCCATGACTTCAGTCTCTCCCCGCCTGGACCAGGTCTCCCACCGCCTGGCCCAAGGCCAGACCAGCGCCGTGCAACTGGCCGAGCAGGCACTGGAGCGCGCCGCGCAAGGCGAAGGCCCGCGCGTTTTCACGCGCGTGCTGCGCGAGCAGGCCCTGGCCGAAGCCCGCGCCAGCGATGCGCTGCGCGCGGCCGGCCTGGCACGCTCGCCCCTCGAAGGCCTGCCCATCTCGGTCAAGGATCTGTTCGATATCGCGGGCCACCCCACGCTGGGCGGCTCCAGACTGCTGGCCGATGCCGCACCCGCCACGCAGACGGCCGAAGTCGTGCAGCGTCTGCGCCGCGCAGGCGCGGTCATCGTGGGCACGACCAACATGACCGAGTTCGCCTACTCGGGCCTGGGGCTGAATCCGCACTACGGCACGCCGCGCAATCCCTGGCAGCGTGACATCGACGGCGGCCGCATTCCCGGCGGCTCGTCCTCGGGCGCGGCCATCTCGGTGACCGACGGCATGGCGCTGGCCGCCATCGGCTCGGACACCGGCGGCTCGGTGCGCATTCCCTCGGCGCTGTGCGGCCTGACCGGCTTCAAGCCCACGGCGCGGCGCGTTTCCATGCAGGGCGTGCTGCCGCTGTCAGCCAACCTCGACTCCATCGGACCGCTGGCGCCCAGCGTGCGCTGCTGCGCCGCGCTGGACGCAGTGCTGTCGGGCCAGTCGCATGGCGAGCTGCGCGCGGCCTCGCTGCAGGGCCTGCGCCTGCTGGCGCCCACGAATGTGGTGATGGACGGCATGGACAGCACCGTGGCCGCAGCCTGGCAGCGTGCGCTGTCGCTGCTGTACGCGGCCGGCGTGCAGATCACCGAGGCCGTGGTGCCGCCCTTTGCCGAGCTTGCGCAGATCAATGCCAAGGGCGGCTTCACCGCCGCCGAGGCCTGGGCCTGGCACCGCAGCCATATCGACGGCGCCGGCCGCCTGGCGGAATACGATCCGCGCGTGGGCACGCGCATTCTGCGCGGCAAGGACATCAGCGCGGCCGACTACATCGAGCTGCTGGCGCGCCGCCAGCAGTGGATTGCCCTGGTCCAGGCGCAGATGGCCGACCACGACCTGATGCTCATGCCCACGGTGCCCGTGATCGCGCCCAAGATTGCCGAGCTTGAGGCCAGCGACGAAGCCTATTTCGCGGCCAACGGGCTGATGCTGCGCAATCCCACGCTGATCAACTTCCTCGACGGCTGTGCGGTGTCCCTGCCCTGCCACCGCGCGGGCGAAGCGCCCGTGGGCCTGAGCCTGGCCGGCACGGCCGGTCAGGACCAGCGCCTGCTGTCGGTGGCGCTGGCCGTGGAGGCTTTGCTGGCCCAGGCCTGATTGCAGAGAAAAAACAGGAGCTGCTAGCGCTTGACTGCAATTGATTTCAGATAGGAAACACTCTGAAATCGATATTCATCAGGCGCTAGCAGCTCCTTTTTTATTCAGTACTGAGGCACACCCCAATGCACGGCAGGCATTGGCGCCCGCACCATTTGTGCCTGCTCCTGCGCTTTATGCGTCCCCTGCCAGACGGGTGCCGGGCAGCCGCGCCACGGCCTGGCCATGGTTCAGCGCAAAGGCCGTGGCCACCTCTTCGGCGGCGCGCACCACGGTTTCGGCCAGCGGGTTCTGATGATCGTTGCGCCAGCAGGCCACCAGCGGCAGCGAGGGGAACTCGCGATCCACGCGCAGCAGGCGCAGGCGCTGCTCGGCCAGCTCGCGCTGGATGATGGCCGGCGGCACGGCCGCCACGCCCAGGCCGTCGCAGACCACGCGGATCATGGTCGCCACCGAGGCAATGCAGTTCATGTGCGGCGAGGCGCTGCCTTCGGCGCTGAACAGCTGCTCGATCACCGCATACGGCTCGGAGCCGCGCGCAAAGCTCATGATGGGAAAAGCCGCCAGCTCGGCCAGGCTCAGGGTCTCGTCGCCTATGCCCAGCTTGGGGCTGCCCACCCAGGCCATGGCGAACTCGCCCAGCGACAGATTGGCGATGGCGCCGCCGGAGACGGGCTTGGCCTGCAGCGAGACATCGAGCTGCCCCTTGAGCAGTTGCTCCGACATATGGATGGTGGTGTCGCAGGCGATCTCCACCTGCAGGCGCGGATAGCGCTGCTGCAGCAGCGCGAGAAAGTCGGGGAACCAGCTGTGCACGATGGATTCGATGGCGCCGATGCGGATCACGCCCGCATAGGCCTGCTTGTCCAGCATGTCCTCGCGCATCTCGCGCATCAGCCGGAGCATGCGCTCGGCATGCACCAGGGCCTTGGCGCCGTCGGCCGTGAGCGTGACCTCGCGCACGCCGCGGTCGAACAGGCGCACGCCGAACTCCTGCTCCAGCGTGGCGATGCGGCTGGAGACAGCTGCCTGTGTGGTGAACAGCCGCTCGGCCGTCATGCGGAAGTTGCGCAGCTCGGCCAGCAGCACAAAGGTTTCCAGAAACCGTAGATTCATGGGTCGATGTTAATCATCGCCCGCGGCCTTGCCCACTTTTCGGGTCATATCGATATAGCCCATTCGCACAACGCTTGCGTGCACAATGCTCTGTGTCTGCGCAGACAGCCTGCGCTGCGATCCACTGTCCCACCATCCCTTATTCGCGGAGGTCCGATGAGAGCTGACAACATTCTGCAAACGATTGGCGACACGCCCGTCATTCACATCAACCGTCTGTTCGGCAGCAATACCAACGTCTGGATCAAGTCCGAGCGCAGCAACCCGGGCGGCTCCATCAAGGATCGTATTGCCCTGTCCATGGTGGAAGACGCCGAGAAATCCGGCGCGCTCAAGCCCGGTGGCGTCATCATCGAGCCCACCAGCGGCAACACCGGCGTGGGCCTGGCCCTGGTCGCGGCCGTCAAGGGCTACAAGCTGATCCTGGTCATGCCCGAGAGCATGAGCATCGAGCGCCGCCGCCTGATGCTGGCCTATGGCGCATCCTTTGACCTGACTCCCAAGGAAAAAGGCATGAAGGGCGCCATCGCCCGCGCCCAGGAACTGGCCGCACAGACGCCCGGTGCCTGGATTCCCCAGCAGTTCGAGAACCCCGCCAACGTGGCCGTGCATGAGGCCACCACGGCCCAGGAAATCCTGCGCGACTTCCCCGACGGCATCGACGCCTTCATCACCGGCGTGGGCACGGGCGGTCACCTCTCCGGCGTGGCCAAGGTGCTCAAGGCCAAGTTCCCCAATCTCAAGGTCTATGCGGTCGAGCCCGCGGCATCGCCCGTGATCTCCGGCGGTCAGCCCGCGCCCCACCCCATCCAGGGTATCGGCGCCGGCTTTGTGCCCAAGAATCTTGACGTCAGCCTGCTCGACGGCGTGATTCAGGTGGAGGCCGAGCCCGCACGCGAATACGCGCGCCGCGCCGCTCGCGAGGAAGGCCTGCTGGTCGGCATCTCCTCGGGCGCCACGCTGGCCGCTATTGCGCAGAAGCTACCCGAGCTGCCACCCAGCGCCAGGGTGCTGGGCTTTGCCTACGACACGGGCGAGCGCTACCTGTCGGTGGAAGGCTTCCTGCCCAACGCCTGATCGCGCCGCGCGCTTTCCTGCCACGCCGCACAAGATGCGGCGTTTTTTTTCCGCGCAGGCCTCCGCAACAGCACGCTATATGGCCCGCCATAACCCGCTACAGCCCGCTATAGCCCGAGCGCGCCATGCGTTCATCAGGCCCGCACCAATGGCCCATGGGACAAGCGGTCATCCCGTACGCTTGACACCAATCCAGGGCACTCCCCTACCATGGGGACAAGATATGCCACAAGCATGAACCGGGAGAATTTCCATCTTGTTCCGATTTTTTGAAAAACAGGTTCCACCTTATCCAGCACAGGAGCCCAAGGTCCCGCCCAAAGGTTTTTTTGCCTTTGTCTGGGCCTGTACCCAGGGCATGCGCGGCTGGATTGGTCTGATGACCCTCACCTCGGCACTGCTGGCCGCCTACGAAGCAGTGCTGTTCGCCATCATGGGCCGCGTGGTGGACTGGCTGGGCACGGTCTCGCCCGCCAACTTCTGGGCCGAACAGCAAGCCACGGTGCTGGGCATCGCCGCCATCCTGCTGGGCAGCGTGGCGCTGCTGGCCCTGCACACCACCGTCATGCACCAGGTGCTGGCCATCAACTTCCCCATGCGGCTGCGCTGGGTGTTTCACAAGCTGATGCTGGGCCAGAGCATGTCCTTCTATGCGGACGAGTTTGCCGGCCGCATCACCACCAAGATCATGCAGACCGCGCTGTCGGTGCGAGAAGTGGTGTTCATGGTGGTGGATGTGTTTGTGGGCGTGGGCGTCTACATGATCGGCATTCTGATTCTGGCCGCCAGCTTCGAGTGGCGGCTGATGATTCCGTTTGCACTGTGGTTCATTGCCTATGCCGCCGCCTGCTTCTACTTTGTGCCGCGCCTGGGCCAGATCGGCAAGGAGCAGGCCGATGCGCGCTCCATGATGACGGGCCGCGTCACCGATGCCTATACCAATATCGCGACCGTCAAGCTGTTCGCCCACACGCGCCGCGAAGCCGAATATGCGCGCAATGCCATGGAAGCCTTCAAGGCCACGGGCTATGCGCAGATGCGTCTGGTCAGTCTGTTCGAGATCACCAACCACCTGATGATTGCCCTGCTGCTGCTGGCCAGTGGAGGCACGGCGCTCTATCTGTGGACGCAGGCTCAGGCATCTGCGGGCGTGGTGGCTGCCGTGATTGCCATGGCGCTGCGGCTGATGGGTTACTCGCACTGGGTGATGTGGCAGATGACGGGCCTGTTCGAGAACGTTGGCACCATCCAGGACGGCATCACCACTCTGACCAAGCCGCGCACCATCGTCGATGCACCCGACGCCAAGCCGCTGCAGGTCACGCGAGGAGCGATTGCCTTCGAGGATGTGAGCTTTGCCTACAAGGCTGGCGGCAAAAAGGTGCTGGACCACCTGAACCTGCACATCCGTCCCGGCGAGCGCATCGGCCTGATCGGACGCTCGGGCGCGGGCAAGTCCACGCTGGTCAACCTGCTGCTGCGCTTTCATGAGCCCCAAGGCGGGCGCATCACCATCGACGGCCAGGACATTCGCAGCGTGACGCAGGACAGCCTGCGCAGTGCCATCGGCATGGTGACCCAGGACACCTCGCTGCTGCACCGCTCCATGCGCGACAACATCCTCTATGGCCGCCCCGACGCCAGCGAAGCCGAGATGCAGGCCGCGGCCGACAAGGCCGAGGCCTCGGACTTCATTGCCACGCTGACCGACCTCAAGGGCCGCAGCGGCTATGACGCCCAGGTGGGCGAGCGCGGCATCAAGCTCTCGGGCGGCCAGCGCCAGCGCGTGGCGATTGCACGCGTGATGCTCAAGGACGCTCCCATTTTGCTGCTCGACGAAGCCACCAGTGCGCTGGACAGCGAGGTGGAAGCCGCCATCCAGGAAAGCCTGGATTCGCTGATGGACGGCAAGACCGTGATCGCCATTGCCCACCGTCTGTCCACCATCGCAGCCATGGATCGCCTGATCGTGATGAACGAAGGCCATATCGTGGAGGAAGGCACGCACCAGCAACTGCTGCAGCGCGGTGGCATCTACGCCAAGCTCTGGGCGCACCAGAGCGGCGGCTTCCTGGCCGACCAGGACGAAGCCGTGCAATAAGCCAGTCTTGTCGTGAGTTCAAGCCACAATCGCCCATAGCGCCTGGCACAAGGGTGCACGCCGCTCATCGCATGCGTGCGCCAGAGATCACAGAAGGGGAGCATCGCTCCCCTTTTGCATGCATCCATCCCACACGCAGCAATAGGTTTCAGTTCCAGCCTGCAAGAGTGCGAGCCTCTCCGCCATGGATCGCATCACAAAGGGGCGCGTTGAACTATTGGCTGGACAGGTTCATTGCACATTCGATGCTCAGCTTGCTGAAGCAAGTACTGCACAACGGCCCGATCAAGAGCTGCCAGATGGCTTTGTGTCGTTCATACGACGGCATTGAACGAAGCAGGCCAATGAGGGGCACTGATAATGCGAGACAGCAAGAGGTCAACGCAATGAGCACCACCTACGGCAAACTGAAACCCATCGATTACGCACAAGCCTCAATGACTTTTGCTCTCAAAGATGGCTCGACATCCGGAGTTCAGAACCCGGAGACAACAGAGCTGATCGGTGCGGAGCGCTTCAGCGAATTCATCAATCACCTCTACGACGCTGCTTCCTTGCCGGAGGCCTGGGTTCCCTGCCTGGAGGTGATTCGCACGCATATGCGCAGCAATTTTGCAGTGCTGATCATCCGCCAGACCGAGGGAGACAATATCGGTTTGACGATCACCGCATCCGGAGGGCTCGAAGGCTTGCTTACGCACGACGTCTACAGCGAGCACAGTCCTTTCCTTGGCATGCCCAAGGAGCAATTCAAGACCATTCCCGACCTGATGTCCGAAAGCGAATGGCGCAGCAGCGTCTATTACAAGGACTGGTGCCGTGTGCACAATATCTTCCATGTGATGGCTGCCGATATCGTGACTACCGATGGCAGTGTCTACGGCCTGCGGATCACGCGCCCCGAATCAGAACCGGCCTTCAGCCAGCGGGATCTGGATCTGGGCCGCATGATCATGCCGCATATCCGCCGTGCGCTGAATATGCATCTGGCACTGCACCATGATCGTCAGGTCATGTCGCTGTACAGCACCGTCACGGCTCGCTTGATGGTGGGTGTCGTCATCCTGGACCAGAATGGCCAAGTGCTGGAAAGCAATCCTGCGGCCAAAGGCATTCTCGATGCTCAGGATGGCATTCGGATCTCCGGAGGCATGCTGGAGGCTGAATATGCAAGCGACAACCGAAAGCTCCAGCGACTGGTCAAGGATGCCTTGCTGTCCTCCCTGGCATCCGCGTCCGTCATGACCGAAGGCATCTCGATTGCCCGTCCTTCGGGTCAGCTCAATTGGGGGCTTGTGGTCCAGAGCATTTCCTCGGGTGACAACTCAGAAGCCAAGAGCCGTCCCTGCGTCGCGGTGTTCATGCGCAACACCGATGACAAGGCCGATCCGTCAGCGCACCTGGCGCAGCAGCTGTTTCAGCTCACGTCTGCAGAGACCTCGCTGGTGATACAGCTGACCCATGGCCTGACGCTGGAGGAGGCTGCCAAAGCGCTGGGCATTCGCCTCAATACCGCAAGAGCTCACCTGCGCTCCATCTTCTCCAAGACCGGCGCCCGCCGTCAAAGCGAGCTGGTACGCTTTTTTCTCAATAGCGCTGCCTGGCTGGGAAGCAAGAGCGGCACCTGATCCTCGCGCGGCAACCGAGTTCCAGGCCTTGAGCGACCTGTACTCATCGCCCTGAAGCAGCAGGGCAGGCAGGGCTCCTCAGCGGTCTGAGGGCCGCCAGGGAGCCGCCGCGAAAGCCTCCGTCACCCATTGCTTGAACGCCTTCATGGCGCCCGTGTTGTACTGCCCCGAAGGTCGTAGCAGGTAGATGCCCCCGGTATCTCCCAACGTCCATTGCGGCAATATGCGGACCAGCTCTCCAGCATGGATGGAGGGCATGAGGTGCCAGTCACTGCCGGCAATGATGCCCACCCCTCTGATTGCCGCATGAAGCAAAGCTTCGTTGTCGTTGCTGAGAATGGAGCCGCTGACGCGCACCGATTCGACGGTCTTCGCAGCCCTCTTTCCTGCCGACTGAACCAGTCGCCATTGCGGAAAATCCAGGAGGCCGGTGTAGCCCAGGCAGTTGTGATGAGCGAGATCCGCAGGCCTGTCTGGCGCTTCATGGCGCTCAAGATAGCTGGAGGATGCACACAGAAGGCGGTACTGATCGCATAGCCGCGTGGCAACCAGCCGGCTGTCCGCCAGATTGCCGATACGTATGGCGGCGTCAAAACGCTCTCCCACAATGTCCACGATGCGCTCGCTGTACTCCACTTCGAGCGCTACCTCCGGGTAGGCCAGGGAAAAATCCGCCAGCATGGGGCTGATCCACCGCCGCCCCATCGTCGCGGGCATGGACAAGCGCAGGCGCCCCCGTATTTCCTGCGCTCCCTGCGCCGCTTCCTGCTCTGCATCCCGAATCAGATGGGCAGCCTGGCGCAGCTTTTCGACAAGTCGCCAGCCCTCGCTGGTGAAATGCAGCTGGCGCGTGGTGCGCTCCACCAGACGCACGCCCAGTCTTCGCTCGAGCGCCTGCATGCGCTTGGAGAGCACCGAAGGGTGACGCGCCAGCAATCGTCCCGCAGCGGCAAACGAGCCCTGGTCTGCCAGTGCGACCAGCGTGGCGAGCTCATCCGTGTGCTGGCTGTCGAATATCTCCATGGTGTCTGTAGCGATTCAGCGGGTGAGGATGATCGAGCCTTGCGAGCGTCCTTGCTCCAGGTCTGCGTGCGCCAGGGCTACGTCCCTGAGCGCGTAGCTTTTCCATATGCGAGGCGTGAGTATGCCGGCTGCGATGGCGTCAAGCACGTCCTGCGCACGGCTCTGATATTCCTCTATCGTTGCCGTATGCGCGGCCAGAGACGGACGGGTCAGAAACAGCGAGCCCTTGGCATTGAGCACGCCGACCTCAATGGCAGGCGGCAGGCCCGATGTGGCACCAAACGACACCATCAGCCCTCTGGGTCGCAGGCAGTCCAGCGAAGCCAGGAAAGTGTCTTTTCCGATGGAGTCGTAGACCACGTCCACCTTTCGGCCCTGCGTGGCCTGCATCACCTGGGATGCCAGTGTCTGCGCATCAAAGACAAACACCTGATCGCAGCCTGCCGCCTTGGCTCGTTCCACGCTGGCGGGCCTGGAGACGACGCCCAGAACCTGGGCGCCCAGATGCTTGGCCCACGCGCACATCAGCTGTCCGAGAGCCCCGGCAGCGCCATAAATCAGGACTCGGCTGTCTTGACTCACCTGGCCGGTGGTCTTGAGCAGGTACTGAGCCGTGATGCCCTTGAACAGGACCGACGCGGCGGCATCATCCGCGAGACCGTCCGGAAGCCGGATCAGACGATCAGCGGGGAACAAGCGCGCACTGGCATACGCGCCCAGCGGCCCGGTTGCGTAGCCAACACGGTCCCCTGACTTCAGGCCCGACACTCCCGAGCCCACGGCGGCCACTGTTCCCGCGCCCTCCAGACCCAACCCCGAAGGCAATGCAATCGGCACCAGGCCCTTGCGCTGATTGACATCCAGAGGATTGACACCGATGGCGGTCTGCTCGAGCAGAACCTCGCCCGGCCCCGGTGACGGCAGATCCAGCTCTTCGAGCTGCATCACTTCGGGCGCACCTGAGCTGTAGATTCGAATGGCGAGGGCCATGACTTTTCCTTGTGAATAACGAAGAAACCATCGTATTCATGCCACCTGCGTGCATCAACATGAGCACATGCACATAATAAGTGCATGTGGTGCAGCAATCACCCTATGACGCTCCGTGCTTGGCCGAAGCCATGAAGCGGACTGCCACTGACACACCGCCAGTTGCGAGACAAGGTAGCCAGTCAGCTAAAGCGAAATCAGACGCTTGAAGCGAAAGAAGATTTACAAGAAAGCTTGATCAATGAGCATAGAACTCCCCAAACACGCGCAGCAGCAGGCCATTGCCTCCATAGAACGCTATTTCCGCGAAAACATGGACGAACCCATAGGCAATATGCAATCCGGTGCCCTGCTGAATTTCTTTCTCGCGGAAATAGGCCCCAGCATCTACAACCGTGCCGTGGCCGATGTGCAGGAAAACCTGCAGGCCAGGCTGCAGGAGCTGGACTATGAGGTCGGCAAGGAAGAATTCAGCTACTGGACGGCCAAGCGCGCTGGCAAGCGCTGAAATGCTTCCAGCCAGACGCCTGCAAACAGCTTTGCGGCCAGACCAGCCGGCACCGACTGCGGCGGCGTTGGAGAAACTGGCTCATGCCCTCAGGGACGAAGGCATGAGCCAGGCCGCGCTCTACCGCCTGTTCCAGGCCGAGCATTCGCGCTCGGACCTCGATGAACCGCGCCTGGAGGCGCTGGCCGGGACCATGGACCTGATCTGGGGTGGCGGCTGGGCCAAAGGCCATGCCTTGTTCGAGCAGGAGCTATCGCAAGAACGGCTGGACAGCGAGTAAGACGGGGGCCGGCTGGCATACCATCGCCGCATGCGTCTTCTCCATACCTCCGACTGGCATCTGGGCCAGCACTTTATGGGCCGCAGCCGTCAGGCCGAGCATCAGGCCCTGATCGACTGGTTGCTCACCCAGGTGCAGGCCCATGCCGTGGATGCCGTGCTGATCGCCGGCGACATCTTCGACACCGGAGCCCCGCCCAGCTATGCGCGCGAGCTGTACAACCAGCTCATCGTGCGCCTGCACGACGCGGGCACGGCCTTGCTGATCCTGGCGGGCAATCATGACTCGGTCAGCGTGCTCGATGAAAGCCGAGAACTGCTGACCTACCTGGGCGCCCAGGTGGTCAGCTCGACCGGTGATGAGGCCCGGCATGTCGTCACGTTGCCGCGACGTGGCACAGCGCGGGAGCCTGGCTGCATCGTCTGCGCACTGCCCTTCATCCGCCCGCGTGATGTGCAGCAAAGTCAGGCCGGACAAAGCGCACAGGACAAGCAGCAGGCACTGCAAGCCGCGATTGCATTCACCTACCAGCGCGTGTATGCCGCAGCCCTTCAAACGCAGAATGAGATACAGGCCAGCCAGGGCGAACTGCTGCCCATCATTGCCACCGGCCATCTGACCACGGTGGGTGCCAGCAGCAATGAATCGGTGCGTGAAATCTATGTAGGCGCACTGGAGGCTTTTCCGACCAATGCTTTCCCGCCAGCCTGCTATATCGCCCTTGGCCATATCCACAAGCCGCAGCTCGTCGGCGGGCTCGATCACATCCGCTACAGTGGCTCGCCCATCGCGCTGGGCTTTGACGAAGCCAGGCAGACCAAGCAGGTACACCTGGTGGATCTCAATGCCGGCGGGCTGCAGGCCGTCACCGCCCTGCCCGTGCCGGTGTTCCAGCCCATGGCCTCCATCGCCGGCAGTCTGACGCAGATGCCTGCCTTGCTGAAATCTGCCTCGGCCCAGGCACAAGCCGATCGACCGGTCTGGCTGGAGGTGACGGTACAGGAAGACGACTATCTCTCCGACCTCACGGCGCGCGTGCAGGCCATGGCCGAGTCGCTGCCCGTGGAGATTCTGCGCATCAAGCGCCAGCGCAGCCAAGCTGCGGCACAGCTGTCCGGCGAGGCCCGCGAGTCGCTCGATGAACTCACCCCGCTCGATGTATTTGCGCGCCGACTGGCCCAGGAGAGCCTGGAGCCGCCACTGCAATCGGCGCTGACCGAGCGCTATCAACAGGTGCTACACGGTCTCCATGACCAGCTGGGAGCTGTCGCATGAGAATTCTCAAACTGCGGCTGAAGAACCTGAACTCGCTCAAGGGCGAGTGGAACATCGACTTCACCGCTGCCCCCTTTGCCGACAACGGCCTGTTTGCCATCACCGGATCCACGGGCGCTGGCAAATCCACGCTGCTCGATGCCATCTGCCTTGCGCTCTATCACCAGACGCCGCGCCTCGACAGCATCAGCGGCAGCAACGACATCATGACGCGCCACACCGGTGAGTGCGAAGCCGAGGTGGAGTTCGAAGTCAAGGGCGTGGCCTACCGCGCCTTCTGGAGCCAGCGCCGCGCGCGCGGCAAGCCGGATGCAGCCCTTCAAGCTCCCAGGGTGGAGCTGGCACTGGTGGCGGACGGCAGCATACTCACCACCCATATCAAGGACAAAACCCGGCGCATCGCCGAAATCACCGGACTGGACTTTGCGCGCTTTACCAAGTCCATGCTGCTGGCCCAGGGAGGCTTTGCCGCCTTCTTGCAGGCCACGGCCAATGAGCGCGCCGAGCTGCTCGAAGAACTGACCGGCACCGATATCTACGGTCGCATCTCGCAGTCCGTTTTCGAAAGAGCGCGCGACGCCCGCCAGGCCCTGGAGAAGCAACAGGCCCAGGCACAGGGCATGCAACTGCTGGATGCAGGCACACGCGAGCAGCTGCAGTCCCAGGCAGTACTGCTGCAGACCGGCTTGACGGATCTGCAGGCACGCCATCAGCAGCTGCAAACCGTACAACGCTGGCAGGCACAGACCATGCAGGCCATGGAGAACGTGGAGCAGGCACGCAATGCACAAGCAAACGCCCAGCAAGCGCTGAGTGATGCCGCGCACGATTTGCTGCGCCTGCAGGCCCACGGACCTGCGCAGGCAATCCAGCCCATGCACCATCGCTGGCAGCTGGCACAAGACCAGCAAAGCGAACAGGCCGCGCAATTGCAGCAACTGCATACCCTGCGGCTGCAAGCCCAAAGCGCGCAATGGCATCAACACCAACAGGCCCGGCAACTGGCTGGCGATCAGCTGCAGCAGTCAAGGCTGCAGCTGCAGTCTGCACAGGCCCGGCAGGCCGACTTGACGGCATGGCAACAGGCCCATGCCAGCCACGCCCTGCTGGGTGAAAACCTCAGCGGCTGGCGCGAGCAGCTGCAGCAAGGCCAGCAACTGCAACGTCAAACCGTCCAGGCAGAAGGCCAGATGACGCAGTTGCAGAAGCTCGCCCGGCAACTGCAGCAGCAAGCAGATGCACAGACACAGCAATCCACGCAGTCGACACGGCAAGTCTCCCAGACGCTGCAACAGCAGCAGGCCTCAGAGCAAGCCCTGCAGCAGCAGTTGGCCACGCACGGCAGCCTGCCTCAGCTGCGCAGCCACTGGCAAAACGCAGAGCGCCAGCTGCATCACTGGCAGCAGTTGCAGGAACATGCCGCACTGCGCCAGCCCCTGGACGTGCAGCAGCAGCGCAATTCGCAGGCGTTGAGCTCCGTTGATTCCCGCATTCAAGAGCAGCTGGCGCAACGCGATGACTTGCGTGCGCAGTACAAGGCGCTCAAGGAAAAGGTGGCCGACAAGCAAGCCCTGCTTGACCAGGAGCGCCTCATCCAAAGCCTGCAAGAGCACCGCGCCGCGCTGCAGCCCGGCGAAGCCTGCCCGCTGTGCGGGTCTCAGGATCACCCAGCCATCACCGAATACGCGGCGCTGGATGTATCAGCCACTGCCGCTGCTCTGCAGCAGGCGCAGAGCGCGCTGGAATCTCTGCAACGCCAGGGCGAGCAGCTGAACACCGCGCTGGCCACTGCCCAGGGTCAGCAGCAGCTGCAGCAGGAGCAGCACCAGGCCATTGCCCAGCAGATTGAAAAATGGCTGTCACGCTGGGCTGACTTGCGCGCACAGAGCGCTGTGCCGCTGGATGAGGCGGCATGGCAGCAGCCCGAAGCACTGCGCACCGCTTGCGCTGAAGCCGGGCAGCAGATTGCGCAGCTGCAGCAGAACCTGGCCGATGCCGAAACTGCCGAACGCCAGCTGCAACAGTCCAAGGACGCCTGCCAGGCGGCTCTGCAACACCAGCAGCAGATCGAGCATGCACAGGCCAGCACCCGGCAGGCTCTGCAGAACAATCTGACGCAGCAGGAGCAGACCGCTCAGGCACTGCAAGCCTTGATGCAGCAGGCCGGCGACCTGCAAACTCGCTTGCAGCTTGCCCTGCAGACGGCAGGCTACGCATTGCCCGAGAGCGCGGACACCGCAGACTGGCTAGATGCGCGTCAGCAGGAATGGCAGCAATGGCAGCGCCAGCAACAGGCAATGCAAGAGCTGACCCAGCAGATCGACCTGCTGCAACGCCAGGTCGAACAAGCCGCAGAGGATGCCGAGCACTGGCTGCAACGCAGCCAGGCCCTGCCCGATCTGCCCGCCGACGCCACCGCCTGTACAGCGCCAGCCGCCGCCACGCTGCATGACTGCAAAACCCTGCTCGAGCAGACTGCGCAGCAGCTGGCCACGCTGCAAGGTCAGGCAAGCCAGGCACAAGCCACGCTCGAGCAGCTGCAGCAATCGACGCGGCAGGCCCAGGCCGAATGGCAGCAGGCGCTGCAGGCCAGCCCGTTCTCCGACGAGGCGCAGTACTCCGCAGCCCTGCTGTCCGATGCCGAACAGCAAGGTCTGCAGGCACTGAGCAACCAGCTTCAGGGCGCGGCACAACGCGCAGCCGCCTTGCAGGCAGACGCCAGCCGGCGCCTGACCGCACTGCAGACACAGGCGCTCAGCGATGAAGCACCCGAAACCATTACCGAGCAGATTACCCAGCTGGAGACCGAACGCGCCCAGCAGGCCGAGCAACTGGGCGCCCACCGCGCCCGCCTCAAAGATGACGATGACCGCCGCGCGGGCCAGCAAGCCTTGCTGGCCCGGATTGCCGAGCAGGAACAGGACAGCGATCTCTGGCAACACCTGGACAGCCTGATAGGCTCCGCCAGAGGCGACAAGTTCCGCAAGTTCGCACAGGGGCTGACGCTAGACCATCTGCTGCATCTGGCCAACCGACACCTGGAGCGCCTGCACGGTCGCTATCTGCTGCGGCGCAAGCCCACTGGCGAGCTGGAGCTGGACATTGTGGACGGCTGGCAGGGCGATGTGGCGCGCGACACGCGCACGCTCTCCGGCGGCGAGGCCTTTCTCGTCAGCCTGGCACTGGCACTGGCACTGTCCGATCTGGTCAGCAGCAAGACCTCGATTGACTCGCTATTCCTCGACGAAGGCTTCGGCACGCTGGACGGCGATACGCTGGAGATGGCCCTCGCCGCGCTCGATGCACTCAACGCCAGCGGCAAGATGATTGGCGTCATCAGCCATGTGGAAGCCCTCAAGGAGCGTATTCCGGCGCAGATCCGCGTGGAAAAAGCGGCCGGAATCGGCTACTCCAGACTGGTGATCTGAAGTCTGGTTCAGGTGCCAGGCGGAGGTGGCGGCATCATGCCCGGGCGCGGCGGCCGCATGCCGCCGGGCCGCCCCGGACCTCCTGGCCCACCCGGGCCGCCTGGCGGCATGGAGCCCTTGACCTGGCAGAGCTTGTCGGCACTGTCGCTGCGCACCACCACGGTCTTCGATGCCAGCATCACCCCTCCCAGGTTCTGCACATCGAAGACATAAGGCGTCTTGTCCGGCTCCTGCCCGACCACGTTGTCCACATCCAGGCGGGTATCGGGCTGGCCCTTGTCCTTGTAAAGCGGCGCCTGCGCAAAGATCTCGCTGTTGAGCGCATCGCTGAACAACAGCTGGCTGGTCAGCCACGATGCAGCGCTGTCCGCCGGGTCGTAGCTACCTTGCAGAATGCGAAAGTGCACATGCACGGCACGGCCGCGATACCAGCCGGGGTAGCAGCTGTCGAAGCGCGCCACGCCATGGCCGTCGGTGCGCTGATAGCCGCGAAAGAACTGCTTGTTCACATCGGCGGCATCGTTGTTGCACATGCGGTGAATCTGGCCCGAGTAACCGCCCGTGTGATTGGTATGCCAGATCTCCACAATCGTGCCCGACACCGGCTCGCAGCGCTCGTTGACCACGCGGATCTGCATATGCAGCGGCAGGCCGTCCCAGCCATCGCTGACATCCATGCGCTCGGGAGACAGCGTGTGGCAGGGGCCGATGGTGGCCTCGCAGGTCAGGCGGCAACTGCCCGCCAGCCCGGCACTGGCAAACGGGTTGATGCCGCGCACAGCGGCTGTGATGGCCGCCGTACCACCGCTGAGCCATGGAGCAGCCGCTTTCCCCACGCTCCTCACCGACTCCGCAGCGGGAGCTGCGCAGCCGAGCAAGGGAATGACGGGCAGCACCCCCAGCACAGCACCGGAATGCTGCAGCCAATGTCTGCGGGTAAGCGGCAGGAAAGAGTCGGAGGATGAATGAGGCATGGAGCTTTGGCGTCAAGTCAGACTGGCTGCATGCTAGTGCACGGCAAGTCATTCAGGCGCTTGCTTTGCGAGCTTTACCGCAACGATACATCTACGCAGCGCCCCCCAAATTACCCTTAACCGGCAGATCTCCAGCACTGCCAAACACTCACCAATCCATAGCAAACACCACTTTAATTGCGGGCGTAATAGATTGATTTCACTAAAGAAACATCAAGACTTCAAGCCGCCATCCACCCATCAAGTCTGGTGTTAACCCTCTGCGCCGGCCTGTCACTCGCTTCAAAGATGCATGCACTGGCGGAAGGCCAGGATAACCACCCAGAGGAGATGAAGTAGATGACACAGGAGACCCAGAAAGCCGGCCGCCGCAACCTACTCAAAGGTGCCGCGGTGGCTGCTTCCGCCATGTCCGTGCCCATGATAAGCACGGCCCAGACCACGTCCTGGCGCTTTCAGAGTACCTGGCCGGCCAAGGACATTTTTCACGAGTTTGCCCAGGACTTCGCGAAGAAAGTCAACGACATGACTGGCAACCGCCTCAAGATCGAGGTGCTGCCTGCCGGCTCCGTGGTGCCTGCATTCCAGTTGCTGGATGCCGTATCCAAAGGCACGCTGGATGGCGGACACGGCGTGATTGCGTACTGGTATGGCAAAAGCCAGGCCGTAGCGCTGTGGGGGTCCGGACCGGCCTTTGGCATGGATGCCAATATGGTGCTGGCCTGGCACAACTATGGCGGAGGCAAGGAGTTGCTGGACGAGATCTACGGCGGCCTGAAAATGGATGTGGTCTCCAAACTCTACGGCCCCATGCCGACCCAGCCGCTGGGCTGGTTCAAGAAACCCGTGGCCAAGGTGGAGGACCTGAAGGGACTGAAATTCCGCACCGTCGGCCTTGCCGTGGATGTGTTTACGGAAATGGGTCTGGCAGTGAACCCGCTGCCTGCCGGTGAGATCGTTCCAGCCCTGGATCGCGGCCTGCTGGATGCCGCCGAGTTCAACAATGCATCCAGCGACCGCGTGCTGGGCTTTCCAGATGTGACCAAGAACTGCATGCTGCAAAGCTTTCACCAGTCGAGCGAGCAGTTTGAGGTGCTGTTCAACAAGACCAAGTTCAACGCCCTGCCGGCCGAGATCAAGTCCATCATCGAGTACGCCACCCAGGCCGCCAGCGCCGACATGAGCTGGAAGGCCACCGACCGCTATGCCAAGGACTATGCAGAGATGCAGTCCAAGCAGGGCGTGAAGTTCTACAAGACACCCGACGCCATCCTGCGCGCCCAACTGGCCGCCTGGGACAAGGTGACATCCAAGAAGGCCGCCGAGAACCCCATGTTCAAGCGGGTGATGGACTCCATGCGCACGTTTGCCCAGCGCAGCGGGCGCTGGCAAAACGATACCGACCTCGACTTCAAGATGGCCTGGAACCACTACTTCGCGCAAAAACGCAGTTGATGCCGACACAGCGCAGCCCAGAAGGGGCTGCGCCTGTCTGCCTCCCGCAACCCCGCCCCGGCAGGCGGGCATCCCATCCTCTTCGCACCTCGCTGCATCATGCAGCGGAGACTGCCATGCAAAAAATTCTGCTTGCTGTCGATGCGTTCTCGACCTTTATCGGCAAGGTGGCGGCCTGGGCCGTGGTGCTGTTGACAATGCTGATCAGCTGGGAGGTGTTCTCCCGCTACGCACTGAACAAACCTCACGCCTGGGTGCTGGATGCACAGATCATGCTCTACGGCACCATGTTCATGCTGGCCGGCGCCTACACCCTGTCCAAGAACGGCCATGTGCGCGGCGATGTGCTCTACGGCTTCTTCAGCCCGCGTGCGCAGGCTGCCGTGGATCTGTGCCTGTACATCCTGTTCTTCCTGCCTGGCGTACTGGCGCTGACCTGGGCCGGCTGGACCTATGCCCACGAATCGCTGGACATTCGCGAGCAGACCTTCTCTGCCCATCCGTTGCCGCTGTATCCATTCAAATTCATGATTCCGCTGGCTGGTGGCGTGCTGCTGCTTCAGGGCCTGGCTGAAATCGCCCGCTGCATGCTGTGCCTGCGCGACGGCCAATGGCCCCGTCGCGGCGCAGACGTGGAAGAAGTGGATGTGGAAAAGCTCAAGGAAATGGTGCAGGAGGGCAAAGCATGAAGATGCGCAAGGAACTGTGGTTCGGCTTTTCCATCATGGCCCTGGTCGTGCTCTCGGCCATCGCGCTGCTGCTGGGCGTAGAAAACATCACCAACGGCCATCTGGGCCTGCTGATGCTGTCGCTGGTGGTGGTCGCCATCATGCTGGGCTTTCCCACTGCCTTCACGCTGATGGGCATGGGCATGATCTTCACCTGGCTGGCCTATGAGCGCGATACCACACGCACACTGGATTTGATGGTGCAGTCAGCCTACAAGAGCATGACCAATGACGTGCTCATCGCCATCCCCCTTTTCGTCTTCATGGGCTATCTAGTCGAGCGCGCCAACCTGATCGAAAAGCTGTTCAAAAGCATGCACCTGGCCATGGCCCGCGTGCCGGGCTCGCTTGCTGTGGCCACGCTGGTGACCTGCACCGTGTTTGCCACGGCCACCGGCATTGTGGGCGCCGTGGTCACGCTCATGGGCCTGCTGGCACTGCCCACCATGCTGCGTGCCGGCTACAGCACGTCCATGGCGGCAGGGGCCATCACGGCGGGTGGCTGCCTGGGCATCTTGATACCGCCTTCGGTGCTGCTGATTCTCTATGGCGCGACAGCAGGCGTTTCCGTCGTCCAGTTGTATGCCGGCGCTTTCTTCCCTGGCCTGATGCTTGCCGGCCTGTACGTGGGCTATGTGGTTCTCATGGCCAAGATCAAGCCGGCCTGGGCACCACCGCTGTCAGCCGCCGAGCGCCAGGTAGCTCTACCGCCCCTGACTCGCGAGCTGCCCGCCACCGCTCAGCAATACGCCCCCATGCGCCTGCTGGCCGCACTCAAAGGCCAGCGCAATGCACAGGTTCCCACGGGCTACCTGCTGCGCCAGCTGGCCGTGGTGGTTCTGCCCGGAATGCTGTTCCTGCTGCTGGCTGCGAGCAGCTGGCAGGCAGTGACGACGCCGAAGGTGCAGGAACAGTTCGAGATCCAGCCCATAGGCATGGAAAGCGGCAGCTCCTCCAGCTCCGGCACAGGCCTTGCCGAGCCGCCCATAGAAGGTGGCTTGCAGGAACCACCCACCGAAGGAGGGCTGCAGGAGCCGCCCGGCTCAGAGTCCTCCGCCCCGGTGGCAGCAACGGCGCCGACAGAGCCTGAAACAGGCGGCAACGCACCGGGCGTGCCTGCTGCCAGCCAGGCTGAAACCCAGCCAGCCCCCACCTGGTGGTGGATTGGCTTTGCACTGCTGGGGACCTGCACCGCACTGTTCTATCTGTTTCTGAGTTTTGCGCGGCTGGAAATCTTCAAGATGCTGCTGGGCTCGTTCTTTCCGCTGGTGGTGCTGATCCTGACCGTACTCGGCTCCATTGTCTTTGGCCTGGCCACGCCGACCGAAGCGGCTGCCATGGGCGCCTTGGGCGGCTTTGTGCTTGCAGCCGCCTACAAGCGCCTGAGTATCGATGTCGTCAAGGAGTCCGTGTACCTGACTGCCAAAACCTCGGCCATGGTCTGCTGGCTGTTTGTGGGCTCGGCCATTTTCTCCGCCGCCTTTGCATTGCTGGGCGGGCAGGAGCTCATAGAGCGCTGGGTACTGTCCATGAACCTCAGCAAGATAGAGTTCATGATCCTCTCTCAGGTCGTGATCTTTCTGCTGGGCTGGCCGCTGGAATGGACGGAGATCATCGTCATCTTCATGCCCATCTTCATCCCCCTGCTCAACCACTTTGGCGTTGACCCGCTGTTCTTCGGCCTGCTGGTGGCGCTGAATCTGCAGACGGCCTTCCTCTCTCCGCCCGTGGCCATGTCTGCCTTCTACCTCAAGGGAGTGGCACCGCCTTCGGTGACGCTCAACCAGATCTTCGTGGGCATGATGCCCTTCATGGGCATACAAATCCTGGCCATCGTGCTGCTCTACATCTGGCCGCAGATCGGTCTGTGGCTGCCGCAACTGCTCTACAAATAACAAAAGGCCACCAGCACATCACTATCAAATGCATAGCTGACTGCGCCTGTTCCATAGCGACTTCGTGTTCAAAGAGATGAGAACATGAGCTGTATCAAGCGCAAACCGCTATCTTCCTAGAAGCAATAAGCACAACAAAAGCCGAGGTCACCATGGCCTTGTCGCGCAGTCATCAGGTCTTTGCCGTACCATCCAGACCCTTGCTTGATAGGTACAAGCCATGATCCGGATCGCAGAACTCAAACTCCCTCTCTCGGCGGTTGAATACCACCCCGAGAACCACACCGAATACCAGCCCACGGACAAGCTCACGCAGCTTGCGGCCGAGCGCCTGGGAATTGCGGCCGCCGCCATTGCAAAGCTGCATGTGCACAAACGCAGCTTCGATGCGCGCAAGGCGGAGCTGCTGGCCGTCTACATTGTCGATATCACGCTGGCCGACGAGAGCCAGGAGGCCGCGCTGCTGACGCAGTTTGCCGACCACCCCCATGTCAATCCCACGCCCGACATGAGCTGGAAACCCGTGGGCCAGGCCCCGGCGGATATGAACGAGCGCCCCGTGGTCGTGGGCTTTGGACCCTGCGGCATGTTTGCCGGACTGGTGCTGGCCCAGATGGGCTTCAAGCCCATCGTGCTGGAGCGCGGCAAGACCGTGCGCGAGCGCACCAAGGACACCTGGCGCCTGTGGCGCAAGCGCGAGCTGACGCCCGAGTCCAATGTGCAGTACGGCGAAGGCGGCGCCGGAACCTTCTCCGACGGCAAGCTCTACAGCCAGATCAAGGACCCGCGCCATCTGGGCCGCAAGGTGCTGACCGAGTTCGTGACCTATGGCGCGCCGCCCGAAATTCTCTACGCGGCTCACCCCCATATCGGCACCTTCAAGCTGGTCAAGCTGGTCGAAGGCATTCGCGAGGAAATCGTGCGCCTGGGCGGAGAAATCCGCTTCGAGCAGCGCGTGACCGATGTACAGATCGAAGAAGTCGACGGCCAGCGCCAGCTGGTCGGCCTGCAGGTGCTCGACCAGGCCACAGGCCAAAGCTATGCGCTGCCCACCCATCATGCCGTGATGGCTCTGGGCCACAGCTCGCGCGACACTTTTGCCATGTTCTACGAGCGCGGTGTGGCCATGGAGGCCAAGCCCTTCTCCGTGGGCTTTCGCATCGAGCATCCGCAAAGCGTGATCGACCGCGCCCGCTGGGGCAAGGATGCCGGCCACCCGCTGCTGGGCGCTGCCGACTACAAGCTGGTGCACCATGCCAAAAATGGCCGCGCCGTCTATAGCTTTTGCATGTGCCCGGGCGGCACCGTGGTGGCAGCGACCAGCGAACCCGGGCGCGTCGTCACCAACGGCATGAGCCAGTATTCGCGCGCCGAGCGCAATGCCAATGCCGGCATGGTCTGTGCCATCAGCCCCGAAGACTACCCGCAAGACGCCGAGAGCTTTGCCTGGGCCTTCGACGGCAAGACCTTCGGCGTCGAAAAGCTGCAAAAAGGCGAGCATCACCCGCTCTCCGGCATTGTGCTGCAGCGCCAGCTGGAGTCCCAAGCCTATGTGCTCGGCGGCCAGAACTACAGTGCGCCCGGCCAGCTCGTGGGCGACTTTGTGACTGGCAAGCCCTCCACCGAATTTGGCGAGGTGCAACCCTCGTACAAGCCCGGCATCAGCCTCGGCGATCTGCACCAGGCCCTGCCCGCCTATGCGATCGAAGCCATGCGCGAGGCCCTGCCCGCCTTTGGCAAGAAGATTCGCGGCTACGACATGAAGGATGCCGTGCTGACCGGTGTGGAAACCCGCACCTCGTCCCCAGTCAAGATCGGTCGCGGCGCCGACTTCCAGAGCGACAACACGCGCGGTCTGTACCCGGCCGGCGAAGGTGCCAGTTATGCGGGCGGCATTCTGTCGGCCGGTGTGGACGGCATCAAGGTCGGCGAGGCCGTTGCAGCCGCGATTCTCGGCGTCGAGGTGCCCTCCTCGGGCGCGCGCGGCTCGGGCGGCGCCCTCTAATCGGGGGCAGGCAGCCGCGCTGCCCCCCAGGCATGCCAGCCCTGCTGCTGGCTGCCTTTGATGGGTGCGTCCATACCAGACGTCATGGCTTCACAAGTTTTTGGACGCTGACTGACAATGCACCAGGTTTGGCATCGCTACGCTGGTGACTTCATTGCACGCCAAGCGTCTCCATGAAACCTCTGCGACCTGCCCCTGCCTCCGTGTCCCTGGGACTGGCCTGCTGGCTGGCAGCCGCCAGTGCCGGCGCACAAACCAGTGATCCCGCTGCTGCGGCGGACAAGAGCGCCGACAAGCCCTCGGCACTATCGGGCTGGATGCTCGGCTACGCCCCCCTGGACTGGCATTTCTCCGATGCCAAAAAGGAAAACGATTTCGAGCCCGACGAACAAAAGCACGCCTATGTCTGGCTGATCCAGGCCGAGAAGGAGCTGGACGAGCGCCATATCGCGGGATTTGCCTATTTCAGGAACTCATTCGGCCAGCCCAGCCAGTACGCCTATTACGGCTGGCGATTCAGGCCTTTTGACAGCGTGCCAGGCCTTTTCTTCAAGGTCACGGGCGGCATCATTCACGGCTACAAGTTTCCGTACAACAAGAAGATCCCGTTCAACAACAGGCATGGCTGGGGCATCACGGCCATTCCGGCCGTGGGCTATGACTTCAACAGCAACTGGGGCACCCAGATCAATGTGCTGGGCAATGCCGGCGTGATGTTCCAGCTCAACTACACGGTTCGCTAGGCCGCAGGGAACGACCTGTCAGGCTCCGCGCAGCCTGGCAAAATCAGGCGCACGCTTTTCCAGAAAGGCCGCAATGCCTTCGCGAGACTCCTCGCTGCCCTGGGCCTCGACCATATGGTCGGCCTCCAGCGCCAGCTGCTGCTCCAGGCTGTGGCGGTGTGCCACCCGGCACAGTGCCTTGATACGCGCAGTCGCCACTTCCGGCCCCTGGGCCAGTTGCCGCGCCAGCTCCAGCGCTTGAGCCAGGGCCTGGCCCGGCTCCGTCAAACGGTTGATGCAGCCATGCGCATGCATGCGCTCGCCGCTGATGCGCTCGCCCGTCAGGCAGAGCTCGGTCAGCAATTGACGGGACATGAACTCGGCCAGAAACGAAGTCGCGCCACCGTCGGGTGTGAGGCCGACCTTCACATAGGCCACCGAGAAAACCGCCGACCTTGCCGCCACCAGCATGTCGCATGCCATGGCCAGAGAAAGGCCTGCACCAGCGGCAGCGCCCTCCACCGCCGCGATCACAGGCTTGGGGCAGTCGCGTATGGCACGAATCAGATGGTTGAGATCCTCAAGCTTTAGGCGGCGTTCGGCCAGCGGCATCTCGCGCCTCGTTGCCAGCTGGTTCAGATCGCCGCCAGCGCAGAAATGACCGCCCTCGCCCGTCAGAATCACGGCGGCCACCGAGGCATCGGTGCCGGCCGCACGCAGCGCTTCCATGACCGCGTGGTAATACTCGGGCGACAGCGCATTGCGCGCTGCCTGGTTGTTATTGGAGAGGATGAGAACAGCGCCTTCGCGGCGGGTGACAAGAGCAGGATTCACGGCAAACCTCCTGCATCCGACTCTAGCGATGCAGGCACGGCCCGCCTAGCGGGCGGATGCCCTCTCTTGTCACCTAGCGGACGCCCTCAGCGGCGCGGTCCCCAATGGCCGCCGCCGTGATGCCAGCCGCCAGGACCATGATTCCACCCACCCTCATGCCAGCCGTAGCCGGGACGTGGCGGCATGGCCCAGCGGCCGGGACGCCAGTTGTAGCGCCCGCCGCCCCAGCCCCAGGAGCCGCCGATCCAGACATAAGCCGGCGAGGGAGCCACCGGGATCACCTCGTTGATCAGGGGAGGCGGGGCCATGGGTGCATAGACGTCGCCCGCAACCACCTCGGTTCCATAAGCCGGATAGGCCGGGGCCACCACGCAGCCCGTAAGCAGGGCAGCGGAGCCGCCCAGCAGCAAGACCGGCAGCAGTCGGCGGGTCATGGTTTGAGAGATGAAGGACATCGCAACTCCTGAAAGTCCGGGGACATGTATATGCTCCTACAACGCAAAAGCCCCTGCCGGTTGTTGACAGGGGCTTGTGAAGCAGCGGTAAAGACCGGCTACTGCCGTTTACACATGCGTACGCTTAGCGGGCGTTCTGCAGTGCAGCAATGCGCTGCTCGATGGGCGGGTGGGTAGAGAACAACTGGCCGATGCCACCGGCAATGCCCATGGCCGCCACGCTCTTGGGCAGCTCGCCCGGATGCATGCCGCCCAGACGGGCCAGCGCATTCATCATGGGCTGCTTGCGACCCATGAGCTGCGCGGCACCCGCGTCCGCACGGAACTCGCGCTGGCGCGAGAACCAGGCAACGATCATGGCGGCGACAAAGCCCAGCAGGATATCCAGCACCACGGTGGTGATCATGTAGCCGATGCCTGGGCCGGAGCTTTGCTCGTCGTTGCGGCGCAGAAAGGAGTCGACCGCATAGCCGATCACGCGCGAGAGGAAGACCACAAAGGTGTTCATCACGCCCTGGATCAGCGTCATGGTCACCATGTCGCCATTGGCGATGTGGGCCACTTCGTGACCGATCACGGCCTCGACCTCTTCACGCGTCATGCCTTCGAGCAGACCTGTGGACACGGCCACCAGGGCCGAGTTCTTGAAGGCGCCAGTCGCAAAGGCGTTGGGCTCGCCCTCATAGATGCCGACCTCGGGCATGCCGATGCCAGCCTTTTCGGCAAAGCCGCGCACGGTGTTGACGATCCAGGCCTCGTCGGCGTTGCGCGGCTCGTTGATGACCTGCACGCCCGATGTCCACTTGGCCATGGGCTTAGAGATCAGCAGCGAGATGATGGCGCCGCCAAAGCCCATGATGAAGGCAAAACCCAGCAGGGCGCCCAGATTGAGGCCGTTGGCAGTGAGGTAACGGTTGACGCCCAGCAGGCTGGCGACGATGCCCAATACCGCCACCACGGCGATATTGGTCAGTAGAAATAAGGCAATACGTTTCATCGAGGGTGTACTCCACACAGGGGACAAAATGACCAGAACCCCTGAGGCACCGCCTGTGCAGGACGAATGCGCATCAAGCCAGTTCTGTTTCTGGCAGTACCCGTTGTTGTGTTGTTTGTGCGGTACGTGGGGCTCGGAAAACTAGAGAGTCATCATAGAAGGAAAAGTTCTGGTTTTGCAGGCACCAGTCCGGGATTCCCAATATGGGAATTGGTAGATAGGGCTTGCCGGCCAGATTGCAAGACTGGGTCCGCAACTGATGGTCCAGCCAGCCATCGGCCTCGGCCAGCGATGCCAGCCCTGGAGCCTGCCCCAGCGGCACGCAGATCACATGCGCGGTGATGGCCTTGCGCGGCTGAACCAGCTTTTCCAGCAGAGCATGGCCTATGGGAAGAAAGCGCGACTGCTCCCACAGCGCACGCCGGCCCACAAACAGCTCCTGCCAGCGCTTGTCGCGCAGCGCATCGCACAGTGCCTGCGGCGCGAGCAGCAAGCCGCCGTTCTCGTCCAGCACCGTGATCGAATCGCGCAGGCGCCCGCGCTGCGCCCCCACGCCCTGGCGCTCTATCTCGGCCGCCTGCAGCGCGTTGAGCCGCTGCTTGAGCAACGGCCAGTGCAGCCAGATCAGGCCGTTGAAGAAGTCATGCATATTGTCGCGCGTGGGAATGCTGCGCTCTCTGTGGATGAATGCCTCATAGGCCTGACCGGCAGGCAGCTGCAGCTGATCGACAAACTGCCAGCCCGGCAGCAGTCCTTGGGCGGCAGCCACCTCCTGCAAGGCCCGGGCCACGCCGGCACCGCCCAGCACCCGGTCATGAACCTGACGTCCAAGCGCTTGCAGCGGTGCCAGCCAGGGCGCCTGCCAGTCAATGGCCCAATCCACTGACTGCATTGCGGCTGGCTGCATCAAGGCAGCACCTCGTCCTGATGCCCACGCAGATCGCGCACCGCCACCCTGGCCGTGCCCTCGTCACGCAACTCGAACACCTGGGTCGCGGCCATGAGCTTGGTCAGCGAGGCATAGCCATAGTTGCGCGCATCAAACGACAGCTTGTTGCCGATATGCGTACCCACCGCAGCCACACGTGCCCAGCCGGCTTCGTCCTGCGTCGCCTTGACGGCATCGCGCAGCATGGCAATGAGCTGCCTGTCTTCCTTGAGCATGTGCGAAGGCACGCGCAACGTGGTGCATGCCGGGGCCGCAGCGCCCGTGCCACCTGCCACCTTGCCATTGCTGACAGGGAGGGTCTGCTCGGATGGCTGGCTTGCTGCAGGCACTGCACGTGACACTGCATCGGCCTCCAGCGCCTCGCGGCGTTCGCTGCGGCTGACAATGCCGTCGCCGAGTTCCTTGAGCGCATCGAAATACAGAAAGCGCGAGCAGGCGTTGACGAAAGCCCTGGGCGTCTGCTCCGCACCGAATCCATAGACAGCAGCGCCCTTGGCGCGCAAATGCATGACCAGCGGCGTGAAGTCGGCGTCCGAGGAAACGATGCCGAAGGCATCGGGCTTTTCGGTATAGAGCAGCTCCATGGCATCCACCGTCATGGCCATGTCGGTCGCGTTCTTGCCCTTGGAGTAGTCAAACTGCTGCATGGGCCGCACGGCATATTCGAGCAGCTTGCTCTGCCAGCCATGCAGACCGGCCTTGGTCCAGTTGCCATAGGCACGGCGAATATTGATCAGGCCGAAGGTGGACAGCTCGGTCAATATCTCGTCAATCATCTCTGCGGGCGCGTTGTCCGCATCGATCAGCAAGGCAATCCTGGGCTGGACATCGTTGGGCATGCAATCTCCTGAGCGCTGTTTGGCCAAGCCTAACCGAGGCCATGCTCAAAGCCAAATTAAAAAAGGAGCAGCTTGCGCAACTCCTTTCTTGATTTCAGACTTTAAAACGCCGCAATTCAAGCGAATACAGGCGCTTGCAGCTACTGTTCTTAATCCAGCATCCTCCAGGGCAGCGCTTCGCCAAAGCGCAGCGGCTTGAGCTGCGCCCCTTCGCCGTATTCAAAGCTCACGGGCGGTGTCCAGCTTTCCTTGACCAGGGTGATGGTGTCGGTGTTGCGGGGCAGGCCATAGAAGTCGGCGCCGTTGAAGGAGGCAAAGGCTTCCAGTTTGTCCAGGGCGCCAACGCCGTCGAACACCTCGGCATACATCTCGATGGCGGCGTGGGCGCTGTAGCAGCCGGCGCAGCCGGTCGCGGCTTCCTTCAGATGCGCTGCATGGGGTGCGCTGTCCGTGCCCAGGAAGAACTTGCGGCTGCCGCTGGTCGCGGCCTGCACCAGGGCCAGGCGATGGGTTTCGCGCTTGAGGACCGGCAGGCAATAGAAATGCGGGCGCACGCCGCCCAGGAAGATGGCGTTGCGGTTGAACAGCAGATGCTGGGGCGTGATGGTGGCCGCCAGGAAATCATCGGCCTCAGCCACGTACTCGGCGGCTTCCTTGGTCGTCACATGCTCCATGACGATCTTGAGCTCGGGGAAATCCTTGCGCAGAGGCTTGAGCTGCTGCTCGATGAACACGGCTTCGCGGTCGAAGAGGTCAATGCTCTGATCGGTGACTTCACCATGCACCAGCAGCACCAGGCCTTCGCGCTGCATGGCTTGCAGCGTCGGGTAGATCTTGCGCAGATCGGTCACGCCATGGTCGGAGTTGGTCGTGGCACCTGCGGGATAGAGCTTGCAGGCCACCACGCCGGCCTCCTTGGCGCGCACGATTTCCTGAGGGCCCAGGTTGTCCGTCAGATACAGCGTCATCAGCGGCTGGAACTGGCTGCCTGCAGGCACGGCCGACAGAATGCGGGCGCGGTAGTCCGCAGCCATCTCCGCCGTGGTGACCGGAGGCTTGAGGTTGGGCATGATGATGGCACGGCCCATCTGGCGGGCAGTGTGCGGCACCACGCAGCGCATGGCATCGCCATCGCGCACGTGCAAGTGCCAGTCATCGGGGCGGGTAATCGTGATGGTCTGAGTCATGGCCGACATTGTCCCATCTTCGCTGGCGACAGGCCCGCACTCAAACCCATGCGGGTCCTGTCCTGGACCTGCGCACAGCGCGGTCATGGGTCCAGTTCTTGGGTATTTCCCAGGCATTCCTCTGGCATTTGGCGCTGAAATCCTCAAAAATGGGGTCAAGGAGGAAGTCTCATGTCTGTTCCTCAAGCTCTGGCCGGCACACCATTCCGGACCGACTTTCTCAGCGCCAGCGACGCAGCCCGGCTGGTCGCGCGCATCGGCATCACCCAGGTGCTGCGCCTGATCAGCCAAGCCCTGGAGGCCGACTTCGGCCGCTGGCAGGACTTCGACAAAAGCGCGCGCACAGCCGCCCATTCAGCCAGCGGCGTGATCGAGCTGATGCCGGTGGCCGATGCGCGAGACTACGCCTTCAAATACGTCAACGGCCACCCGCACAATCCACGCCTGGGCCTTCCCACCGTGATGGCTTTCGGCGCGCTGGCCGATGTCGCCACCGGCATGCCGCGCTTTGTCAGCGAGCTGACGCTGACCACAGCCTTGCGCACCGCCGCCACATCCGCCATGGCTGCGCGCCATCTGGCGCGCGCCGGCAACCGCAGCATGGCGCTGATCGGCAATGGCTCGCAAAGCGAATTCCAGGCTCTGGCCTTCATGGAGTTGCTGGGCGTGCGCGAGCTGCGCCTGTTCGACATCGACCCTGCGGCCTCGCAAAAGCTGCTGCACAACCTGCAGCCGTTCCTGCCCGATTTTTCCGCTACGGCCATCGTCTGCACCAGCGTGCGAGACGCCGTGGCCGGCACGGACATCGTGACCACCGCCACCGCCGACAAGACCCGCGCCACCATCATCCCCGGGCATTTGCTGGAGCCCGGCATGCATATCAATGCCGTGGGCGGTGATTGCCCCGGCAAGACAGAGTTCGATGCCAGCGCCCTGCAGCGTGCGCAGGTCTTTGTCGAGTACGAGCCGCAGACGCGCATCGAGGGCGAGCTGCAGCAAATGCCCGCCGACTTTGCCGTGACCGAGCTGTGGCGCGTGCTGCAGAAGCTGGCGCCGGGCCGGACATCGGACGCCCAGATCACCTTGTTCGACTCCGTGGGCTTCGCGCTGGAGGACTACTCGGCGCTGCGCACCATGCATAGCCTGGCGCAAGGCGCAGGCCTGCTGTCACAGATCGAGCTGGTGCCGGAGCTCGCCGACCCCAAGGATCTGTTTGCCATGGTGAGACAGGCAGCCAGTCCCCAGATCATCAATCTTGCGGCCCGTAAGACGGCCTGAAGCGGAGCGGCTCATGGCATACACATCGTCCACACTGATCGGTCTGCCCACCGATATCGGTGCCTCGCGCCTTGGCGCGGCCATGGGGCCAGATGCCCTGCGTGTGGCCCAGCTCGGTCCAGCCCTTGAACGGCTGGGGGTGCAGGTCAACGATCTGGGCAATCTGAGCGGCCCCGCCAACCCGCGTGGCGCGCGCGATGCCCAGGGTCTGCGCAATCTGGCCGAATGCCTGAGCTGGAACCGGATCGCCCATGACGCGGTGCTGCAGGTGCTGCAGCAACACCGGCTGCCCATACTGCTGGGTGGCGACCATACGCTGGCCACAGGCTCCATCAGCGCCGTGGCCCGCCATTGCCGCGCCACGGGCAAGCAGCTGCGCGTGCTCTGGCTGGATGCCCACTCGGATTGCAACACCCCCGAAAGTTCGCCCACGGGCAATCTGCACGGCATGCCGGTTTCAAGCCTCTGCGGACTGGGACCGACGGAACTGGCCTCGCTGTCGGGCACGACTCCCGCCCTGCCCGCCTCATCGTTCTGCCAGATCGGCCTGCGCAGCGTGGACGAGAGCGAAAAGCACATGATCCGAGAGCTGGGGCTGGAGGTCTACGACATGCGGGCCATCGACGAACTGGGCATGCGTGAAGTGATGCGCCGCGCCCTGGTCAGCCTGCTGGGAAGCAACGACAGGGACATCCACCTGCATCTGAGCTTTGACGTGGACTTTCTCGATCCTGACATTGCTCCCGGCACCGGCACGCCGGTACGCGGCGGCCCCACCTACCGCGAGGCCCAGCTGTGCATGGAAATGATTGCCGACTCCGGCCGTCTTGCCTCGCTGGACATTGTGGAGCTCAACCCGGCCCTGGACCTGCGCAACCAGACGGCGGAGCTGGTGGTGGACCTGGTGCAAAGCCTGTTTGGTCAAAGCACGCTGATGCGCGCCCCCCGCGGCGTGCTGCAATGCTGACCGGCAGTCCGGCCCGGCCGCCATGAAAAAAGGCGCTCCTGCGAGCGCCTTTTTGCGGCTTGCCTGCGGTATCAATGCTGCAGGATCTTGTTGAGGAATTCCTTAGTACGCGGCTGACGGTTTTCGGGATGGCCGAAGAACTCTTCCTTGCTGCAGTCCTCCAGAATCTTGCCGCCCACGTCCATGAAGATCACACGGCTGGCCACCTTGCGCGCAAATCCCATTTCGTGGGTCACGCACATCATGGTCATGCCTTCATGGGCCAGGCCCATCATCACGTCCAGCACTTCGCCGACCATTTCGGGGTCCAGTGCCGAAGTGGGTTCGTCGAACAGCATGACGATGGGATCCATGGACAGAGCGCGCGCAATGGCCACGCGCTGCTGCTGACCGCCGGAGAGCTGGCCGGGGAACTTGTCCTTGTGAGCGGTCAGGCCCACGCGGTCCAGCATCTTGAGGCCACGGGTCTTGGCGTCTGCAGCACTGCGGCCCAGCACCTTCATCTGTGCGATGGTCAGGTTCTCCGTCACCGACAGGTGGGGGAACAGCTCAAAGTGCTGGAACACCATGCCCACGCGGCTGCGCAGCTTGGGCAGATCGGTCTTGGGATCGTGCACTGCCGTGCCGTCCACAAAGATCTCGCCCTTCTGGAAAGGCTCCAGAGCATTGATGGTCTTGATCAGCGTGGACTTGCCGGAGCCCGAAGGGCCGCACACCACCACCACCTCGCCCTTGTTGATATTGGTGGAGCAATCGGACAGCACCTGAAAGCTGCCGTACCACTTGGAAACGTTCTTGAGTTCAATCATTTTTCACTCCGACTTTTGTCAGTGATCCATCGCAGCGCCTGCAGCGGGCTCGGTCAGGCCTGGGACAGCCAGCAAGGGCCGTCCCGCAGCCGAGGCCGTCGTCCCCCTTGAGGGGGAGGGCGCGAAGCGACTCAGGGGGTGTTTCATCGAATAATGGCAATCTTCTTGTGCAGACGCTTGACGAACCAAGACAGTGCAAAGCAGATCACAAAATAGGTCACGGCAGCCGCCAGATAGGATTCGATGGGTCGGCCGAAGTTCTTGCCGGCGATTTCGAAGCCCTTGAGCATGTCGTAGGCACCGATCGCATAGACCAGCGAGGTATCCTGAAACAGGATGATGGTCTGGGTCAGCAGCACGGGCAGCATGTTGCGGAAGGCCTGAGGCAGCACCACCAGACGCATGTTCTGACCATAGGTCATGCCCAGTGCCTGGCCGGCAAACACCTGTCCACGTGGAATGGACTGGATGCCGGCGCGCATGATTTCAGAGAAATATGCTGCTTCGAACGCCACAAAGGTGATGATGGCCGAAGTCTCCGCGCCGATGGGCTTGCCGATCAGCATGGGCATCAGCAGGAAGAACCACAGGATCACCATCACCAGCGGGATGGAGCGCATGCCGTTGACATAGATGGTGGCAGGCAGGTCCAGCCACTTCTTGCCCGACAGGCGCATCAGCGCCAGCAAGGTGCCGAAGAAGATGCCGCCCAGCGTGGCGATCACGGTCAAGGACACGCTGAAATACAGCCCCTTCAGCACAAAGTTGCTGAACAGGTCCCACGAGAAAAACGACCAGTCGAGGTTGAGATTCATATCAGTGGCCTCCACCGCTGGCTGCAATCAGACCGGGCACGCGAGAACGCTTCTCGATGAAGGCCATGATGCGGTTGATGATGAAGGCAGAAATCACATACAGACCTGTCACAGCCATATAAATTTCGACGCCACGAGCCGTCTCTTCCTGGGCCTGCATGGCGAACATGGTCAGCTCGGCCACGGACACGGCAAACGCCACGGACGAGTTCTTGAACACGTTCATGGCCTCGCTGGTCAGCGGCGGAATGATGATGCGAAACGCCATCGGCAGCAGCACATAGCGGTAGGTCTGGAAGGTCGTGAAACCTACTGCCATGCCGGCGTAGCGCTGGCCCCGCGGCAAAGCCTGAATACCGGAGCGCACCTGCTCGGCAATACGGGCAGAGGTGAAGAAACCGATCGCAAACACCACCAGCACAAAGCCCGGCAGGGACTTCATTGCGGGGAAGATGGCCGGAACCACGTGGTACCAGATGAACACCTGGACCAGCAAGGGAATATTGCGGAACAACTCCACCCAGGCATTGCCCAGGCGCACTATCCACGGACGATCGGGCAAGGTACGCAAGGTACCGATGACTGCGCCCAGCACCAGAGCGATGACCAGCGACAGCAATGCCACCGACACGGTCCAGCCCCAGGCCGACATCATCCAATCCAGATAGGTGATGTCACCGTTCTTGCCAAAACAACTCTGCCCGACCTCTTGGGTAATGGTGTCCTGACAGAACACCTGCCAATCCCAACTCATACGAGCACCTCTTTCATTCTTGGTTTATGAGGGCAAACGCTCACACCGGCCCTCGCAACAAAAAAGCCCCTTCTAACCGCTTGGCAGAAGGGGCGGTACACCTATAGGCGGGATTACTTGACTTCGTAAGCTTCCATGGGCTTGTCGTTGGGGTGAGCCCACGCATCCTTGGTCGCTGCCGACAGTGGCAGACCCACCTTCACGTTGTTGGGAGGAATGGGCTGCAGGAACCACTTGTCGTACAGCTTGGTCAGAGAACCATCCTTGATCTGACGCACGATGGATTCGTCCACAGCCTTCTTGAAGGCGGGATCGTCCTTGCGCATCATGCAGGCGATGGGTTCCACCGACAGCACTTCACCCACGATCTTGTAATCGTTGGGAGCCTTGGACTTGGAGATATTGGCAGCCAGGATGGAGCCGTCCATGATGAAGGCATCGGCGCGGCCGGTTTCCAGCATCAGGAAGCTGTCGGCGTGGTCCTTGCCCATGACTTCCTTGAAGGTCAGGCCGTCAGCGCGCTTGTTCTTGCGCAGGGTCTGCACGGAAGTCGTACCCGTCGTGGTCACGATGGTCTTGCCGTTCAGGTCCTTGATGCCGGTGATGCCGGAGTTGGCACGGGTGGCAATGCGCACTTCTTCCACATAGGTGGTGAAGGCAAAGGCTGCATCCTTCTGACGAGCCGTGTTGTTGGTGGTGGAGCCGCACTCGATGTCCACGGTGCCGTTCTGCACCAGAGGAATACGGTTTTGCGAGGTCACGGGCTGGTACTTCACTTCCAGCGCTGTCAGGCCCAGTTGCTTCTGGATGTCCTTGAGGATGCGCTCACCCATTTCGGTATGGAAGCCTACATATTTGCCATTGCCCAGCGTATAGCCCAGGCCGGACGATTCACGCACGCCCAGAGTGACGCTGCCGGTGGACTTGATCTTGGCCAAGGTGTCATTGGCCTGGGCAAACACGGTGCCAGTTGCCAGTGCGGTTACGGCGATGGCCAACAAATGCTTCTTCATACGGATCTCCTATTGGTAAGGACCAAAAACGCTTGCCACTCCTTAACGCATCGCCCTTTGTGAGGGTGGACAGGTTGCGTTAACAAATGTACTGCACACATTGTGCAGTCATGAAGATGGCTGAAATGCAATCATTTCTAAGACTTTTCCCGTAGGTGATTCAGGAAGGCAACCACCTACTTACCGCCTCAATCTTGTGTTGCAAAGCAGCGCCTCTTTTTGTGCAAGCTGCGAACTCTAATGCTTTCGTGATTTCACAAGCCAATGCCGATGGCAAAAATCCTTATGCACAACTTGCATATTCAGTATTAACCCGATGCATAACATTAGGGTTTTCACCAGTAAAACACCTGAAATCACGGCAAGCTGGTCACACAAGCAAAAAAAGGGCCAACTGGCCCTTTTGGAAGAAAAGCAACACTCGATCAGGTTACACAGCCTTGACCTCGCCACCCGCAATCTCGCCCTGCTCCTTGAGGAAGTTCCAGAGCGCGGCAGCTCCTCCCTGAGGGGCATCGCCCGTGGGTTTTTCCCGATAGGCCCGCACTTCCATGTCCATCTGAAAACCGGTCACGCCTTCGGGCACTGCACGCACCAGTCGACCGGACTCCAGATCGCCGCGTACCGCGCTGTAGGGTAGAAAGGCCACGCCATGACCTTCCAGTGCCATGGCCTTGAGGCCTTCGGCCATATCGGTTTCATAGACGCGCTCGAGGTGCACGGCCTCGGCCGCCTCCTTGAGGATCAGCTCCGTCACCCGCCCCAGATAAGCGCCAGCGGCATAGCCAAGGTATGGCAAGGGCTGGCCCTGGCGGCCGGGCAGGGCAAAGATGGGATTGCCGTTCTCGTCCGGCTTGGAGTACGGAGCCAGCACCTCATGCCCCAGGCTCACCATCTCATAGCGCGAAGGGTCCAGCTGGAAGGGCTGAGAAGAGTGGTAGTAGGCAATCAGCAGATCGCAGCCACCTTCCACGAGACGCATCACCGCATCATGCACATTGAGTGCGAACAGACGGCTGCGGAAGGGACCGAACTTCTCGTGCACGGCCGAAACCCAGTTCGGGAAGAACGTGAACGCCAAGGTATGCGGCACGGCAAAGCCCACCATGCCCTTGCCCGCACTGACGTGGGCACGCAACATGGTGCGGGTGCTCTGCAGGGACTGCAGTATCTCCAGCGCCTGCTCGTACATGGTCTTGCCTGCTGGCGTCAGACGCGTCGGATACGAGCTTCTGTCGACCAGATCCGTGCCCGCCCAGGCCTCCAGCGCCTGGATGCGGCGCGAGAACGCAGGCTGCGTAACGTGGCGCAGCTGGGCCGAGCGGCTGAAACTGCGGGTTTCAGCAAGGCTGACAAAATCTTCAAGCCATTTGGTTTCCATAGACTCTCATTATCCGCTGCCCTGCACCAAAGCTGTGCAACGGAGGTAATCCTTGTTGGCTAGTAAACGGGACAAAACACAGACTCAACGATGAGTCATGCCTTGGTCGCCAGACCCTAGGGTAATGCCTGCCGCCGGACGTAAGCCCTGCGACATAGATACCTTGATAATATTTGTTCACATCTATCCGGTGTGTCTACTCGCTCCAAGCCATCCCGGCGCACAACGCCGTGAAGGTCAAGGAACAACATAAGGACTTACGCAAACAAGAATGCAACGCGGCCTGCCTCCTGAGGCAATCGTCTTGCCGGAACCCGTTTTGCGTAAGTCGTGAACATAAGGGCATTCTCATCGAGTGCGCGCGGATCACGCCATTCAGGCGAGCTGCCCTGACTCCTGTGTGTTTTTCTGACTTTCCGCGTTCATGTCCTCCACTCCTCCCGAGACCGATGGTGCAGCCGATGCCGGCGCGCGCCCGGACGAGCCTCGTTCCCTGCGCATTGAAGACTGGCTGACCGTGATCATCATGGCCGCTCTGGCCCTGATCACCTTTGCCAATGTGCTGGTGCGCTACTTCACCAACTCCTCCTTCGCCTGGACCGAGGAAATCTCGGTCTTTCTGATGATCTTGCTGGCCCTGGTCGCAGGCTCTGCCGCCGTGGCGCGCAATCAGCATATCCGCATCGAGTTTTTCTCGGACAGCGGCTCCGTCCAGCGCCGCAAGGCACTGGCCCGGTTCGGCTCTCTGATGGTGGCATTGCTGTTTGCCATCATTGCCGTGCTCAGCGTGCGCGTGGTCTGGGACGACTTCCGTTTCGAGGAGACCTCGCCCGGCATCGGCCTGCCCCAATGGTGGTATTCGATCTGGCTGCCCGTGGTCTCGGCACTGATCACTGCACGCGCCATCGGCCTGTTCATCCGCCAGGGCAAGCCCGGCGCCTTCCCTGACGAACCCGTGGAAAAAGACCACAGCAAGGAGATCGCATGATCGCCACCTTGCTGTTCGTGGCCTTTCTGGGCCTGATGTTCATTGGCGTGCCCATAGGCGCCGCCCTCGGTCTGGCCGGTGCGGCCGCGATTGCCCTGGCCAATGCCGATACACAGTGGTTCGGTCTGCTGGCCGTGCCGCAGAATTTTTATGCCGGGCTGGGCAAATATCCGCTGCTGGCCATTCCCATGTTCGTGCTCGTGGGCTCCATCTTCGATCGCTCGGGCGTTGCCTTGCGGCTGGTGAACTTTGCCGTGGCCATCGTGGGCCGCGGCCCCGGCATGCTGCCGCTGGTGGCGATTGCCGTGGCCATGTTCCTGGGCGGCATCTCCGGCTCCGGGCCGGCCAATGCAGCGGCCGTGGGCGGCGTGATGATTGCCGCCATGAGCCGCGCCGGTTATCCCAAGAGCTTCTCCGCCAGCGTGGTCGGAGCAGCCGCAGCAACGGACATTCTGATTCCGCCTTCGGTGGCCTTCATCATCTACTCGGTACTGGTGCCAGGCGCTTCGGTGCCGGCCCTGTTCGCGGCCGGCATGATTCCCGGCGTGCTGGCGGGTATTGCACTCATCATTCCCGCCGTGTGGATGTCGCGCAAGCACAAGATGGGTGCGCTCGAAGCCTCCATGCCCCGCCCGCCGTTCTGGAAAAGCCTGCGCGAGGCCTCCTGGGGCCTGGCCGCTCCGGTGCTGATCCTGGGCGGCATGCGCATGGGCTGGTTCACCCCCACCGAAGCCGCCGTGGTTGCCGTGTTCTACGGGCTGTTCGTGGGCATGGTGATTCACCGCACCATCGGCGTGCGCGACCTGTTCCCGATTCTGCGCGAAGCGGGCGAGCTGTCGGCCGTGATCCTGCTGGTGGTGTCGCTGGCCGGCATTTTTGCCTTCTCGCTGTCCACCCTGGGCGTGATCGATCCCGTGGCCAATGCCATCGTGAGCTCCGGTCTCGGCGAATACGGCGTGCTGGGCCTGCTGATCCTGCTGCTGATCACCGTGGGCATGTTCCTCGACGGCATTTCGATCTTCCTGATCTTTGTGCCGCTGCTGCTGCCCATCATGAACCACTACCAGTGGGATCCTGTCTGGTTTGGCGTGATCCTCACACTCAAGGTGGCACTGGGCCAGTTCACACCGCCGCTGGCCGTGAACCTGATGGTCAGTTGCCGCATTGCGGGCGTGCGCATGGAGTCCACCGTGCGCTGGGTAGGCTGGATGCTGCTGTCCATGTTCGCCGTGATGATTCTGGTCATTGCCTTCCCGCAGCTGGCGCTCTGGCTGCCCGCAAGACTTGGCTATTGACCCCCTGAGCGGCTATGACTAGGCGGCCCCACCACTTCCCCCCCTCTCTCGCTTCGCGGGAGGGGGCGGCGCGGCCAGCTTCGGCCCTTGCGCGGTGTCCGCTGAGATGAGCCGTATTGATTCCATGTGCAATGCATCCAACAAGCAAAGCATTTTTTCGTTTCTAAAAGGGAGACAAACCAAATGAAACTTCGTACCTTCCTCGCATCCGCCGTGGCCACTGCCGCCGCTCTGGCCTTTGCATCGCCCATGGCCATGGCACAGACCAAGTACAAGAGCGAATACCGCATGTCCCTGGTGCTGGGCACGGCCTTTCCCTGGGGCAAGGGCGGCGAGCTGTGGGCCGACAAGGTGCGCGAGCGCACTCAGGGCCGCATCAACATCAAGCTCTACCCCGGCACCTCGCTGGTGCAGGGCGACCAGACGCGCGAGTTCTCCGCGCTGCGCCAGGGCGTGATCGACATGGCCGTGGGCTCGACCATCAACTGGTCGCCACAGGTCAAGTCGCTGAACCTGTTCTCCATGCCCTTCCTCTTCCCCAACTTCAAGGCCGTGGATGCCGTGACCCAGGGCGAAGTGGGCCAGGAAATCTTCAAGACCCTGGAAAAAGGCGGCGTCGTGCCTCTGGCCTGGGGTGAGAACGGCTACCGCGAAATCTCCAACTCCAAGCACGCCATCAAGACGCCTGCCGACCTCAAGGGCATGAAGATCCGCGTCGTGGGCTCGCCCCTGTTCCTGGACACCTTCACGGCCCTGGGCGCCAATCCCACGCAGATGAGCTGGGCCGATGCCCAGCCCGCCATGGCCAGCGGCGCCGTGGACGGCCAGGAGAACCCCATCGGCGTGTACATGGCAGCCAAGCTGCAGTCCGTGGGCCAGAAGCATCTGACCATGTGGGGCTACATGAACGATCCGCTGATCTTTGTGGTGAACAAGGACATCTGGAACAGCTGGACACCGGCTGACCAGGCCATCGTCAAGCAAGCCGCGCTGGATGCCGCCAAGGAAGAAATCGCCATCGCTCGCAAGGGCCTGGTCGAAGCCGACAAGCCCCTGCTCAAGGACCTGGCCGGCCTGGGCGTGACCGTGACCACGCCTAACGCTGCCGAGCGCGAAGCCTTTGTGAAGGCCACGCGCCCCGTGTTCGACAAGTGGAAGAGCCAGATCGGCGCACCGCTGGTCGACAAGGCCGAAAAGGCCATTGCCGCTAGTCAGAAATAAACTCCCCCTGAGCCGCTACGCCTAGGCAGCCCCGCGGCTTCCCCCTCTCTCTTCGGGAGGGGGACGACACCCTCGCTGCGGGGCGGCCCTTGCTTGGTGTCACTGGTTTGGTCCGCGCCAGCTGCACGGCGCCGCAGATAGTAAAAATCCCCGCACGGCTTGCCGTGGCGGGGATTTTTATTGCTATGAATATCAAAGCTACAAGCGCTTGATATAAGGAATTTTCAATGCCAGATCGTATTGAAATACAACAACATCAAGCGCAAGAAGCTTTCAATTCAATAGCACTCAGATGGGCGAGACCAAGGGCTTGCCATCCAGATGGCAGCGCATATTGGCGATGAAGCGATCCACCGAGTTCTGCACCGCCTCGGGCGACCAGCCGCCCACATGGGGCGTCAGCACCACGGCGTCCAGATCGATGAGTTCCTGCGGCGGCAACGGCTCGCTTTCGTAGACATCCAGCCCGGCACCGGCCAGGCGACCTGCACGCACGGCGTCGGCCAGCGCCTGGGTATCGACCACCGAGCCGCGCGCGATATTCACCAGCACGCCTTTTTCGCCCAGTGCATCGAGCACCTCGGCATTGATCAGATGGCGCGTGCCCGCGCCGCCCGGCGTGGCCACCAGCAGCACATCGGCCCAGGCAGCCAGCGCCAGCAGATCGTCGAAGTACTGGTGCTCGACTCCCTCGCGGGGCTTGCGGTTGTGATAGCCAACGGACATATCGAACGCGGCCGCGCGCCTGGCGATCTTGGCGCCGATCTGGCCCAGCCCCACGATGCCCAGGCGCTTGCCCGAGACATTGGCCGGCAGCGGCAGGGCCGAGCGCCAGATGCCGGCACGCGTGGCCTTGTCCAGCTTGACGATGCCGCGCACTGCGGCGATCAGCAGACCCATGGCGTGGTCGGCCACGCAGTCGTCATTGGTCCCCACGCCGTTGCCGACGGCAATCCCGTGCGCCTTGGCATAGGCCACGTCGATGTTCTCGTAACCCGCGCCCATGGCGCAGACCAGAGAAAGCCCGGGCATGCGCTGCATCTGCGCTGCCGACAGGCCCGTCGCGCCAATCGTGCACACGCATTGCACGCGAGCACCGTGGGCGGCGATTGCGGCCTCGGCCTGATCGGCCTCGGGCGCATAGATCACATCAAAGTCGGCAAAGGTCTGCTCCATCTGCTGCAGATGGGCGGGGACCTGGAGATTCAGAACTAGCAGGGCAGGCTTCATGGCGGGAACGCGGCGCTTTCATGGAAAACGCCTATTTTGAGCAGGCTGCGCCAGCCCTGCCCGCGCATGGTCAAAGCCTGCCCGATCCGCTTCTCACAGATCCAGCACCAGACGGCCGGACCTGGCACGCGAGCAGCAAGGCAGGAACTGGTCATTGGCCGCCTGCTCGTCTTCGGTCAGATACATATCGCGGTGATCGGGCTGACCCGAGATGACGCGTGTCAGGCAGGTGCCGCAGACGCCCTGCTCGCACGAGGTCTGGACGCAGACGCCGATGGACTCCAGCGCCTGCACCACGGTCTGCGCCGGCGTGACGCGCACCACCTGCCCGCTGCTGGCGACTTCCACCTCGAAGCTTTCGTCGTCGGCGCGGTGCTCCACTTCGGCGGCAAAGAACTCGTAGTGCAGCTGCTCGGCAGGCCAGCCCGACTCTCGCGCCGTGTCGAGCACGGCGTCCATGAAGCCCTTGGGCCCACACACATACAGATGCTGCCCCTGCTCTCTTTGCTGCAGCAATTCGCTCAATCCCAGCGAAGACTTTCCATTCACGTCATCCACATGGATCTGCGCCTTGTCAGCCCATTGCGCAGTCTCGATGGTCTGGGCAAACGCCATGCGCTCGCGCGAGCGGCCGCAGTAGTGCAGTGCGAAATCCGCACCGTCGCTCGCCAGCTTGCGCGCCATCGCCAGAATCGGCGTGATGCCTATGCCGCCTGCCAGCAGCAAATGCTTGCGGGCCGGCGCATGCAGCTCGAAATGGTTGCGCGGCAGGCTGATGGTGATCTGCTGGCCGGCCTGCAGCTGTTCGTGCACGGCCGCCGAGCCACCGCGCGAAGCGGGCTCGCGCAGCACGGCAATCACATAGCGATCCAGCTCGGCGGGATCGTTGCTCAGCGAATACTGGCGCACCAGCCCGCCAGGCAGGTGCACATCGATGTGCGAGCCGGCGCTGAACGGCGCCAGGCTGGCGCCTTCCAGAGCTCGCAATTCCAGGCTGCAGATACCGGCAGCCTGCTCCTGCTTGTGCGCAATGCGCACCTCGAACGTGGTTTCAGTCTTCATCTCGGGTACTTCTCTTTTGCTTGTGCGCCGCTAGGCCACCGCCTGCGAGGCTTGCGCGCCGGCCTGGCGCAACCGCTCAATCACGCGCCGCGCACGGTTGGGCCCCACATCCACGTGGATATCCACCACGGCGCGTGAACCAAACCGCTGCTGGTTGCGGAACTGGGCTTCGATGACCACCTTGTCTTCTTCGAAAGTGGCCGCCGTCTGATCGATCACCAGCTGTGTCGTGTCCTGCATCTGCGGATGCGGATTGGTCGCAATCGTCCAGAAGTAATGCGCGCTGGTCTCCGTCTCCGGCGTCACGCCGTGAAAGCCGCGCATATGGAATCCTTCGCGCTCCGGGTTGTCCAGCCTGTCCTGGCCCGCATCCATGGCACCGGTCCAGATACGCACATGCGAGGGGTGGAATTCCACCTCCTGCCAGCGGTCGATGCGGCCCTGAAAAGGCCAGGCCTGTGCATAAGTAGGTGGAGGGTCCGAATCCGGCATCCAGCGCACCACCTTCACGCTGTCCCCGTCCTGGCTGACCTTGAGATCCGCGTTCATATGCACGCGGGCGTTGCCGCCTATGGTCTTGAGGTGCACATAGCCCAGATGGCTCAGGTCCAGCAGGTTGTCGTGAATCAGCTGATACGGAGCGTCGTAGTGGTACACGCCGCCGCCAAAACGATATTGCGGGTCGCTGTGCACGGCATAGGCCGGCGGCTCCGTTCCCGGCACGGAATCCGGCGTCGCGCCCATCCAGATCCAGAGAATCTGGTCGCGCTCGCGCAGCTCGAAGGACTTCACGCAGGCCTTGGCGGGAATCCGTTCCTGGCCCGGTATTTCGAGGCACTGCCCCTCATGGCTGAAGAGCAGTCCATGGTAGCCGCAGCGCAGACCCGCAGCTTCCACCGTGCCGCAGGACAGCGGCAGCTCGCGGTGGCAGCAGCGATCCTCCAGCGCCGCGACCCGGCCATCTTCCGTGCGGAACAGGACCACCGGCTGGCCCAGCAAGGTACGCGCCACCGGCTGGTCCTTCAGCTCCCAGGCAAAGCCCGCTACATACCATTGATCCAGCGGAAAGGCCGGCAGGGCCGCGCTCATGGGTTGAGAAATCTGGTTCATCGAAGTCTCCCTGGTCAATGAGCGGCAGCCACTGTCTCGGATGCAGCGCGCCTGTCCGCAGCCTGCGGGCCTGCAATACGATGCATGGACACGATGACGGCAGCCAGGACAAACGCCAGGCCATAACCCAGGTACAGCTGATCGGGCGACCAGGCCGCATCCAGCAGGCCACCGGCCACCAGCGGCGACACAATCGCCCCGATGCGACCGATGCCTATGCCCCAGCCCACACCGGTGGCGCGCACATCGCTGCCGTAGACCACCGGCGCAATCGCATAGAGGCCAGCCACGCAGGCATTCACAAACACGCCGATCAGGAAGGCCAGCGTGTATGACATCCACAGCGCACCGGAGCTACCCACCAGAAAGCACAGCAGCACTGCCGTCACCAGCATGAAGACCGCCAGCGCACGGTGAATCGCGAAACGCGCCGCCAGCAGGCCCAGCAAGGTCGCGCCCAGAATGCCGCCCAGGCTCAGCAGCACGCCCGTGGTCACGCCCTGCTCGGGCGTCAGCCCCGAGGCCGCCAGCAGTTTGGGAGTCCAGCTCATCACGAAATAGAAACCGAACATCACCGAGAAGAAGGACAGCCAGACCAGCAAGGTGGGGCGCAGCAGCTTGGGAGACAGCAGCTGCAAAGGGCCCATGCGCTTGCCTTCACCGCTGCCTGCCGCCACGGCCTGAGGCAGGGAGCCCAGTGCCGGCAGGCCCATCTTGCGGATCAGTCCATTGAGACGCTGCAGCGCATTGGCGGGTCGCTTGACCAGCAGAAAGTCCAGGGACTCGGGCAAGGCAAACCAGGCCAGAACCAGCACCGCCAGCGTGGAGCAACCGCCGAACATGAAGACGGAACGCCAGCCATGGTGGGCCAGCAGCCAGACCGCGATACTGCCACCAATGGTCGCGCCCAGCGCATAACCAGTCGATTGCAGCGTGACCGCCAGACTGCGCCAGCGCAGCGAGGCATATTCGCTGGCAATCACGTTGCTGCAGGCCAGAATGCCGCCCACGCCCAGACCCGTGATCACGCGCAGCACGGCAAGCTGCGTCGGCGTCTGGCTCCAGGCCGAAGCCAGCATGCCCAGCCCGGAAACGGCCAGGCACAGCAGGATCAGGGGACGGCGCCCCAGCTTGTCGGCCATCGGCGCCAGCAGCAGCGAACCGGCGGCCATGCCGAAAAGCCCGGCACTGAGCAAAAAGCCCAGTTCCGATCCGCTGAGCTTCCAGTGCGCCGATACCGCGGAAGCCGTGAAGGCCATCACCAGCACGTCAAAGCCATCGATCATGTTCAGGGCCATGCATACCGCGATGACCGACCATTGGAAGGTCGTCATGGGCCGCTGGTCCAGATGCGCGCGCAAATCCTGTTCCATCGTTGTCTCCTTGTTTTTTATCATTCATTCAGCATACTGAATCACATTCAGTTTACTGAATGAAATCTTGATCCAGCACAAGTGAATTCCCTAGTCGTGCCGGTTCACAGCCGGCGCTGGCCGGCGTGATCGTGATGAAGCCGCCGCGTCAGGGCGAGCTGCTAGCCGTTGATCGCCGCTTGCTCGCCGGTTTCAGTGCTGTCGTGCAACTGCACGAACTTGCGCAGCAGACGCTTGAACTCCGTCTGCTCCTCGGGCTCCAGCGCCGAGAGCATGCGCTGCTGCAGCTCGTAGACATTGGGCACAAACGCGGCCAGCATGGCTTCGCCCTCGGTGGTCAGACTCAAACGGCGTTGACGCCTTGGCAGCAGCTCCCGATGAATCCAGCCCTTGCTTTCCAGACGCGCAGCGATATCGGCCGTAGTCGAGTTGTCCAGCGCGACAAGACGCGCCAGCGTCACCTGGTCGATGCCGGGAGACTCCTGCAGCATGCGCAGGATGGCGTACTGAACCGGCGTCACATCGGGGCCCAGCACTTCTCGAAACAGCAGCGCAGCAATCTGCTGGGCTCGTCGAATCAGGTGACCTGGCTGGTCGTAGAGATCCAGGGAAAGCGGGTTGGGTGTGGTGGGCGATTCCATGCAGCAGCGTAGCAAGGGCAGCGTTGCCTATGGGCATCGCTGACTCCGATTCGAGGAGCTGCAAGATTACTCCATCTACAGACATGATCTGCCCCGCCTGCGGCCGTTCAAGCCAGCGCCACAATGTCCGACTCGCTTTTCTCTTCGTCGATCAGGCGCTCGATGATCTTGCGCGACTGCACGCCGCCGGCATCGATATTGAGCTTGAGCAGCTGACGCTGCGGATAGTCCTCAAGATTGCGCTGCTGCAGCTCCAGCATCTCCAGGTCTTCGCTGAAGATTTTGTGCTGGCCCTGCTTGATAGCTGCCGTCACCGATGCATCGCCGGGATTGAACTTGCGCGCCATGCCCCAGAAGTACCACATGCTGCCGTCGGTCTCCGGAGTGATGAAGTCCACCACCATGCTGTAGACCTTGTGCTCGTCAGCGGCGTCATAGCCGCCCTTGCCGGCATGCGCCACACCGACCTCGATCAGCACATGGCTGGGAGGAGTGAAGCGGCAGACCTGCCAGCGGTCCACAGGCACGTCATCGGCCAGACCATTGCTGCGCAATGCCATCTTCCAGAACGGAGGTGCCTCGATGTTCTCCATGAAGCGGCTGGTGACCACCTCGCTGTCGCCCATGACCTCGGTCTTGCAGGGCGTCTCGTCGATCTCGGCCTGGCCGATGCTGCTGGCATGCACATAGGTCTCATGGGTCAGGTCCATGAGGTTGTCTATCATCAGTCGATAGTCGGCCTTGATGTGGAACAGCCCGCCGTCATAGGCCCACTCGGGGTTGTCATGCCATTGCAGATCCGGGATCAGCGCTGCATCGGCTGCATCCCTGTCGCCCGGCCAGACCCAGACAAAGCCGTAACGCTCTTCCACCGGATAGCTTTTGATGGCAGGAAAGCCACGCACGCGCTGGCCGGGCATGGCAACCGTCTTGCCGTCGCAGCCCATCTCCAGCCCGTGATAGCCGCAGACCAGCTTGCCTTCGCAGACGCGGCCCAGCGACAGCGGTGCGCCGCGATGCGGGCAGAAGTCCTCGACGGCGGCCATCTTGCCTTCCAGGGCGCGGTAGAAAACCATGCGCTCACCACAGATCTGGCGCCCCAGCGGCTTGTCCGTGACTTCGGCCGCCGTGGCAGCAACATACCAGGTGTTGCGAGGATAGGTGGGCTGTGCTTGCTTGCTCATCGTGGGTGTCTCCTTGTATTTATCGGTCGGGGTCGGGCGCAGCCTGCTGCGCTACGGGCCGGCCATTAGCGGCTGGCGCGAATCAGTTGCGCACCGGGAACGCGCGTGGTCTCGGGCGAGCGCATGGCTTCGCGCAGGTTGCGCCGCGCAATGCGCGAGTGCTCTTTCATCAGCGCCTCGGCACGCGCGCCTTCGCGGTGCTCGATCGCGTCTATCACTTCGCGGTGCTGCTCCTGCGCGAGGATCAGGCTGCGAAGCGCGCGCGGCGACTCGGAGTCGGCCACCACAAAGCCCGAGGGGGACGCGAACGGCAGGCGCTTGACCCGGTCCAGCTCGCGCTGCATGAAGCTGCTTCCCGACATCTCCAGCAGGATGTCGTGAAATTCGGAGTTCAAGGCCACATAGGCGGAAAACGCTTCGTCGCCCCAGTTCTGGGCATCCAGCACACGGTCGATGGCATCCAGGCAGCGCGCGGCTCTCGCCAGCAGGGCTTCATCCACCCCGCGCTCTGCCGCCATGCGCGCCGCCAGACCTTCCAGCGTGCCGCGCAGCTCGATGGCGTCCGAGACATCTGCTTCGGACAGCACGCGCACCTTGTAGCCGCGCCCGCCGGACGTGGCCTCCAGCATGCCCTCCTGCTCAAGTCGCATCAGCGCTGCGCGTATGGGAGTGCGGGAGATGCCCAGACGCTCGGCCAGCACCAGCTCGGAGATGCGCTCTCCGGCCGCCATCTCGCCGGCAAGAATCATTTCGCGCAGCTGCAGCTGCGCCTTCACGACCTGGGAATGGTTTTCTTCCGCTGCAGCAGCGGGGGCAATGGAGGGTGGCATGTCTCGCGGGTATTTAGTTTTTGGTAGATGGAAGAAATGTATACATAAAAATCAAAAAACAGCTATTTAATTGGAAAATAAAGGGTAAACACCTAGCAACATGTATACATACAAGCAATGCAGGCGAGAAAAAAGCCACCCTGAGGTGGCCTGTGAGAAGTCTGGCTAAAAGTGGTCGAACTCAGGCGGGGATCTCCGATGACTCCTGCTGATTGAGCTGCATATTCCACATGCTGGAGTAGCGCCCGCCGGCGGCCAGCAGCTCCTCGTGCGTGCCGCGCTCGATGATGCGGCCGCTGTCCATGACCAGGATTTCATGCGCTTCGACCACGGTGGACAGGCGGTGGGCAATGACCAACGATGTCTTGCCCTGCGCCGCGCTGCGCAGCTCGTTCTGGATGGCGCGCTCGTTGGCGCTGTCCAGTGCCGAAGTCGCTTCGTCAAAGATCAGGATCGGCGGGTTCTTGAGCAGGGTGCGCGCAATCGCCACACGTTGCTTTTCACCGCCCGAGAGCTTGAGGCCGCGCTCACCCACCCGCGTGGCATAGCCCTGGGGCGTGCGCTCGATGAAGTCATGGATGCGCGCAGCCTTGGCCGCTGCAACCACCTGCTCCTGCGTGGCGCCCGGTTGCCCATAGGCGATGTTGTAGGCCACTGTGTCGTTGAACAGCACCGTGTCCTGCGGAACAATGCCCACGCAGTGACGTACGCTGCTCTGGGTCACCGTGCGTATGTCCTGCCCGGCAATGCGCACATGGCCGCCCTGCACGTCGTAGAAACGAAACAGCAGACGCGCCAGCGTGCTCTTGCCCGAACCCGAGGGACCGACCACGGCCACGGTCTTGCCCGCAGGAATGGTGAAGCTCACGTCATGCAATATGGGCCGCGCGCTATCGTAGGCGAACTGCACGTTTTCAAAGCGCACTTCAGGCGGCGGATTGTCGATCTGCAAGGGCTGGGCACCGGGCGCATCGGACACTTCGCGCTCCTTGTCCATGAGGGTGAACATGCGGTTCAGGTCGGTCAGGCTCTGCTTGATCTCGCGGTAGATCACGCCCAGAAAGTTCAGCGGGATATAGAGCTGAATCATGAAGGCATTGATCATGACCAGATCGCCCAGCGTCAGCCTGCCGTCGACCACGCCTTGCGTGGCACGCCACAGAATGGCCACCAGCGCCGCACCGATGATGAGTTGCTGGCCGCAGTTGAGCATGGACAGCGTGGTCTGGCTCTTGAGCCGCACGCGGCGCAGGTTTTCGAGGTTCTCGTCGTAGCGCGCTGACTCGAACTGTTCGTTGTTGAAGTACTTGACGGTCTCGTAATTGAGCAAGGAATCGATGGCCTTGGTATGGGCCGCCGACTCCTGGGCATTGGCCTCTTTTCTGAAGCGGGTGCGCCACTCCGTCACGGTGACCGTAAAGCCGATATAGAACACCAGCGCTGCCAGCGTGATGACGGCAAACCAGATGTCGAAACGCACGGCCAGAATGCCCAGCACCAGCGCCATTTCAATCAGCGTGGGCAGGATGGAGTAGAGCGAATACGAGATCAGCGACTCGGTGCTGCGCACGCCGCGCTCGATGTCCCGCGTCATGCCTCCGGTCTGGCGCTCCAGATGAAAACGCAGGCTCAGTGCATGCAGATGCTCGAAGGTCGACAGCGCAATAGAGCGCGATGCCCCTTGCGTGGCCTTGGAAAAGACCAGATCGCGCAGCTCGGTGAACATGGTGGAGGAAAAGCGCAGCAGTCCGTAAGCCGCCAGCAGACCCACGGGGACCACCAGCACGGCCTGGGCCTGGCCGGGCTTGATATCCAGCGCATCGACCAGATGCTTGAGCAAGATGGGCACGCCCACATTGGCCAGCTTGGCGCAGATCATGAACGCCAGCGCCGCCAGCGCATGCCATTTGTAGCGCCAGATATAGGGAAAGAGGCGACGCAGCGTGGCGCCGTCTGACTGGTTTGCCGCTACTGCGGCTTCTTCTGGGGTTGCAGGTAACTGTGAACGCATTGTGGGGCTGTGTCGCCCTGCAGGCAGTCGGAGCCGCGGTAGAGGGCGTCTATTTCTATGACGGGAATCTGGGTACCCACGAATTCTGCCTGTCCCGTCACTTTTGCGCTCACCCAGACCAGGGTGAAGGGCTGCAGCAACTGTCTGTCATACGGGCCAGCACCGCAGGCCTTGAAGAAGCTTGCCTCGCGCGGCCAGGACAGAAAGCCCTGTTCACTGAACTCGGCATGCATCAGAACCATGCAATCGCGCTGCTCGCCGACCGCCTCTATGCTGCGCAGCCCGCCAGCCCAGCAGACACGCGCATTCAGCGCACCGGCCTGCAAGGCCTGCCTGGGATTCATTGCAGTGAAAGGCCCGGCCAGCGCTGCCGCGCCGGTCAAGGGTTCCGGATGGCAAGAGGACTGCACGGCCTGCACAGGCTGCTTGAGCGACGTTGCCGATATCACATCGTCTCTGCCCGATATTGGGGCTTTTACCGGATGGCTGCTGCAGGCCGCCAGCACGACACTCAGGCATCCACAGATCCACCACAAACACCGTCCCATAGTTACCCCCTACTTACTTGCCCGAACCGTCGTTAGTGGCTTTCTCTCGCCAACATGGTAGAAACCCGATGTTGAGGGACAATTCAATCTTTCCATTCGTGTCACAGATTTCCATGCCTCCCCGTTCGCCCGACCTTCCCAGCGTTGCCCTGCCCGCCGACAAGGAACTGGTCCTCAAAGTCGTGCCCATGCCTGCCGATGTCAATGCCAATGGCGACATCTTCGGTGGCTGGGTCATGGCGCAGGTGGACCTGGCCGGCTCGGTGCTGCCTCAGCGCATCAGCCACACCCGCATGGTGACCGTGGCCGTCAACGAGTTCATCTTCAAGCAGCCCGTGCGCGTGGGCGACATTCTGTCCTTTTACGCGGGCGTACAGCATGTGGGTCGCACCTCGGTCGCCGTGGATGTGGAAGTCTTTGCCGAGCGCTTTTCCGACCAGGGTAAATATGTGAAGGTGACCGAGGCCCGCCTGACCTATGTGGCCATTGATGCTACCGGCAAGCCCCAGTCTCTGCCTGATACCGAGCAGACACGTGCCTGGCGCGAGAAACTCCAGGCTCAGGCGGCCGCCAAGAGCTGATCCACGCATCGAGCATGAAAAAAGCGACCTCTAGAGGTCGCTTTTTTCATGGGCTGTGCGCAGAGATTCAGGCGACTGCAGCGCTACCCGTGGTTTCACTGCTGCTGACTGCGGCCGTCGCCGTGCTGCTGCCGGCACTGCTCTTGCTCCAGGCGGAAGCAGAGGCATTGCTGGAACTGCTGGTGCCGAAACGGGTTCCCGCTTCGATCTGCCCCGTCAGCTCGCCACCCTCTTCGATCACCACCTTGCCATAGCGGATCGTTCCGCTGACCTTGCCGGAGCCATAGATCACCAGCTTTTCGCGCACCGTGAGAGTGCCGTCGAACTTGCCGTGGATTTCTGCAATATCGATCTCGGCCGTACCGTGAAACGCCCCCTGCTCGGCAATCTTGATGACGCGGGAGTTCATGGTCGCCTCAACCGTTCCTTCCACTACCAAGGTGTCGCAGTCCGTGATTTCCACGCCCTTGAGCTTGATGTTCGGGCCGACGGTCAGCTTGCTGCCACCGTTTTCCTCCGCAAGAGGCGCGGTGGGAGCTGCAGTCGAAGCCGCACGCATGGTGCTGGATGGTGCCGTGCCAAGGCCCGCGTTGCTCAGAGAGCTGGCGCCAGATGTCGCAGCAGTATTCGCTGTCGAAAGCCCGGTGACGGAACTGCGTGAAGGAAAGTTATCGTTATCGCGTTTGCCGAAGAACGGGTTTTGCACAGCCATGGCAGGAATCTCCTAGTCAGAAAGTGCCATCCTATGCAGCATAAGTAGCAACATTTACCGTCATCTCGCAATAACGGTAAGCAAAGCTTTCATAAGTTTCAGTTACTTGCATGCATTGCCTGATCTCACACAATGAAAGATTTGGCAGCATCCGGGCGAGCGTTCACTTGCCCGTCTTTGAGGCACGTTTTGCTGCCCGTCCATATTTCGCTGGCGCTTTATGCTCTTGTTTCAGAGATCGTCAAGAGACGATATAGGCCGCTGTGCCGGTAGAGAGCAGCTCGCCATCCACCGACAGAAACTCCATCTGAGTATTCGCCACCCGCGAGCCCAGGCGCAGCACTCTGGCAGTGAGCAGGAATTCCTTGCCGATGCCGGGGCGCATGTAGTCCACACGCAGATCGATTGTGCCCAGCCGGGAAAAACGATGCAGTCTTTGTGCGGGCGTATCGTCCATATGCTTGGCCGCAATGGCCGCCATCACAGCCAGCCCGCCCATGGAGTCCAGGCCGGCGCTGATCACGCCGCCATGAATGCGCTGGTAGGCCGAATGCCCGACCAGATCAGGTCGCATGGCGATATGCCCCTGCACCAGCGTGGGCGTGATCTCGCCGATCTTGAGCCCTATGGTCTGGTTGAAGGCCACGCGCGTTTCAAAGATCTCGCGCAAGCCGGAGATGAACTCAGGCTCGAACTGCACGGACTCGGCAATTTCCTGCGCTGAATGACGGGACGGTACGGACCTGGATGTCATAGGCAACCCTGAAAAGAGGTCAAAGAAAAATCGCCCGGCAAGGGGCGATTTTCAGCTCGGCACTGGTACACGCTGGCGAAGCTGGCCCGGATTCGACACATGCCGAAATCCGGATGGCGCTTTGGGTAACACCGCCACCCATCGCTGCGCTCATCTTGCTGCCGCAATGTCTGACTTCAGCACTGGCTGAAGTCGGGGTGGCGTTTTTCCATGAAGGCCGTCAGTGCTTCCTTGGCCGCGGGCTCGCGCAGCATGCGGGCGAAGACCGCACCCTCTTCCACAATACGCTCGCCCACTGCCTTGGCCTGGCCGCCCTTCATCAGGCGCTTGGTCTCGATCAGAGAGGACAGGGGCTTGCGCGCCAGCTTCCTGGCCTGGGCCTGTGCCACGGCATTGCATTCACTGGGCGGCACCACGCGGTTGATCAGGCCCACCTCCAGCGCGGCTTCTGCCATGAATGGCTCGCCCAGCAGCAGGGCTTCAGCGGCGCGGTGATAACCCAGCATCTGGGGCAAAAGCAGGCTGGATGCCGCTTCGGGGCATACGCCCAAGTTGATGAAGGGCAGCGAGAATGCGGCGTTATCGCCGGCATAGACCAGATCGCAGTGCAGCAGCAGCGTGGTGCCAATACCCACTGCCGGACCACAGACGGCAGCAATCAGAGGCTTGGGGAAGGCCGAGACTTCCTGCAGAAAACGCCACACGGGCGCATCGGCCCCCATTGCACCGGGGGTTGAGGCCTGCTTCAGGAAGTCCGCAATATCGTTGCCCGCGCTGAAGATGGCGATGTCGCCCTGAAATACCACCACGCGCACGCCTGCGTCGACCTTGGTGGCGGCCAATGCATCCGCCATCTGGGTATACATGGCCTCGGTGAAGGAGTTCTTCTTCGCCGCACGGTTGAAGGTGATGGTGCACACGCCCTCTTCGGTGTGCACCAGGATGTCCTGGCTATCCTGGGTATTGCTCATGGTCTTGCCTTGTAAATGATGTGAACAGCTCGCTGGTTTCGGCGCGCTATTCCTTGTAGTAAACAATCTGGTGGCTGGTCGCCAGCATCTGACCGGACTGGCTCCACAACTGAGCCGTCTGGTCAAAAAAGCCGTTGCGGAACTCCTGCCCTCGCGCCTGCGCCAGCAGCAATCCGTCACCTGCTTCAGCCAGCTCCTCGCGTCCGGCATGGAAGTAGACAGTGATGGACACCGTACCCGCCGGCACGCGCTTGGCGCGGCGCAACCACGCCCGTGGAAAGAACACATCGGAGACCGCAACCAGCGACGCGAAATCCAGCGGACGCGGCGGATTGTCTCTCACCCAGAGTCGCGTCAGACTGTCGCGCTCGGCACCGTCCTCATCACGCGGCAGGATGCCGTCCACAAATCGCATCTCGTAGCGGGTCAGCCACTCGGAGGCCTTGAACAACGGCGGCACGCGCTCCACCTCCGCAGCAGCCCGGACCTCGGGCATGGGCATATCGCTGACGCTCCAGGTCTGGCGACGCACCGCCGTCACGGCCGTGGCCGTGGTCACGATCTGCGGCTGGCCTTCGGCATCGGGCTGGGTGATGGTCAGCAGCCAGTGCTGGGTGGAGCGGTTGGTACGCACCGGCCTGGCCTCGATCTCGAAAGCGCCCGGCCCCACGGCTGCCGCATAGTTGACGGTGATGGACAGCGGATCGCCCAGGCACTGCGGGTGCTGCTGAATGGCCTGCACCAGGCTGGCCGCCGTGATGCCGCCATAAGGGCCGACCATATTCCAGTAATCGGGCGAAGCCGTTCCCTGGTACTGATTGGGCACGCCCGTAGCGCTCAGCGCCACGGCACGATCAAAGGGGTGGAGGTCTGTGCTCATGATTGGCAGTGTTGCCCAAGGGCGGGAATGAAAGCCGTCAAACAGGTGACTCAAGCGGCCCGAACAAGGGTTTGCCTGGGCCACGGTCACCGTCGCGCCAGCTCTGCAGCAAGGGCAACAGGGGCTGCCACAGTAGCTCACGCATCTCTTCCTTGAAATACCCCAGATGGCCTATGCGTCCGGACGGAGCCAGGCCCGGATCGACACGCTCCAGCGTGCTGGGCGCACTTTTGTACCAGTCCACCAAAGATTGCACGCTGGCCAGCGACATCATTTCGTCGTCCTCGAAATACAGCGCATGCAAGGGATAGTGGGCTGCCGCATAAGCCTCGGCCGCCCAGCGGCCTTCCGCGCCCATGGCGTACAGAGGATTCAGGCACCAGCGACGCCATTGCCAGATCACGCCTGCCGGCAGATCGCCCACAATGCCCAGCTTGCGCCCCGGAAACGCGCCGTACAACGCAGTGACCAGCGGAGCGACGCCCCACCAGAACAGCCTGACCATGCGCCTGGTTGGCGCAGCGTTATCGCGCCAGTAGCCGCTGCCGCTGCCAACAGACAGCAAGCCGTTGATGGGCAGGGGAATGGAGGCCAGGCCCGGCAATTGCGAGCCCACGCTATGACCGATCCAGATCAGCGGCTGCTGCGGAAACTGCTGCTTGAGATGCGCTGCCACCAGCTCGCAGTCCTTGGCCCAGTCCAGTAGGTCGGCCCTGGCGTCACGCAGCGGCACTTGCAGCGACAGGCCATGGCCACGATAGTCGAAGGTGGTGACGCCATAGCCCTGCTCCGCCAGCCAGCGGGCAAAGGCCTGGTAATAGCTTTGCTGCACGCCCATGGCGCCAGCCACCACCACCTGCGCCAGCGGCGCTGCCACCCTGGGCTGACACTGGCGCAGCACCAGATGGGCCGAACCCACGGAGATGGGCAAGGCCATCTCCGTCCATTGCACGGCAGCTTGCACCGGAACTTGCACGGAGGCTTGCGACTGGGCGGTCTGCATGGCGGCTGCGGCGCTCAGACGCGCTCGAAGATGCCAGCCGCGCCCTGACCCATGCCCACGCACATGGTCACCATGCCGTACTTGAGCTGCTTGCGTTGCAGCGCATGGACCACGGTGGCGGCACGGATGGCACCGGTCGCACCCAGGGGATGGCCCAATGCAATCGCACCGCCCATGGGGTTGACCTTGCTCTGGTCCAGCCCCAGGGTGTTGATGACAGCCAGGGACTGGGCTGCAAAGGCCTCGTTGAGCTCGTACCAGTCGATATCGTCCTGCTTGAGACCCGCATAGCGCAGCGCGGCGGGAATGGCCTCGATAGGGCCAATGCCCATGATGGCGGGCGGCACGCCCTTGCTGGCATAGCTGACGAAGCGCGCCAGCGGCGTCAGACCAAAGCGCTTGACGGCATCGCCGCTGGCAATGATCAGCGCGCCCGCACCGTCGCTGGTCTGCGAGCTATTGCCCGCCGTGACCGTGCCGCGCGCCGCAAAAACGGTGCGCAGCTTGGCCAGGCCTTCGATGCTGGTATCGGGGCGCGGGCCTTCGTCCAGACTCACGGTGCGCGTGCTGGCCACGGTCTCGCCGGTGGCGATGTTCAGCGTGCGGTCGGTGACTTCGATCGGCGTGATCTCGGCAGCGAAATCGCCGGCCTGCTGCGCGGCAATCGCGCGGCGGTGCGATTCGAGTGCAAACGCATCCTGCGCCTCGCGCGAGACCTTCCACTGCTGGGCCACCTTCTCCGCCGTCAGGCCCATGCCATAGGCAATTCCCACATCACCATCGCGCTCGAAGATGCTGGGCGAGAGGCTGGGCGCATTGCCCATCATGGGCACCATGCTCATGCTCTCCACGCCGGCAGCAACCATCACATCGGCTTCACCGACGCGGATACGGTCCGCCGCCATGGCCACGGCCGACAGACCGGAGGCGCAAAAACGGTTGACGGTGATGCCGCCGATGCTGGTGGGCAGTCCCGCCAGCACGGCACCGATACGCGCCACGTTCAGGCCCTGCTGGGCTTCGGGAATCGCGCAGCCGCAGACGATGTCCTCGATCGCCTTGGGGTCCAGGCCAGGCACCTGGGCCAGCGCCGCCTTGAGCGTGGTGGCCAGCAGATCGTCGGGACGGTAGTTGCGAAAAAAACCCTTGTGCGAGCGACCGATGGGTGTGCGCGTGGCAGCAACGATATAGGCGTCTTGTACTTGCTTCATTTTTGTTTCTCCTCGCTTCGCCTTAGTTGCGAACCGGCTTGCCGGTGTTCAACATGCCCAGGATTCGCTCATGGGTCTTGGGGTGGGCAATCAGATGACAGAAAGCCTTGCGCTCCAGGCTCATCAGATAGGCCTCATCCACCAGCGTGCCGGCATCGACATCGCCACCGCAGACCACATTGGCGATCAGGCCCGCAATATGCTGGTCGAACTCGCTGATGAAGCCGCCGTCGCGCATATTGACCAGCGAACCCTTGATCGTGGCCTGGCCGCTACGGCCCGCCACGGGGAAGCTGCGCTTGTGCGGCGCACGCCAGCCGCCGGCCGCCATGGCCTTGGCCTCGTTGATGGCCACGAACAGCACCTCGTCCTTGTGGGCCACGACGATGTCGCTGTCCAGCAAATAGCCGAGCTTGCGCGACTCCAGCGCGCTGGTGCCCACCTTGGCCATGGCGGCAGCCGTGAAGCCTTCGGTCAGGAAGGGCAGCAAATCCTTGCCGGTGCTGGTGGCTGCATTTTCGGCAGCGCGGCGCGCGATATAAGTCAAGCCACCGGCACCGGGCACCAGGCCCACGCCGACTTCCACCAGACCGATATAGCTTTCCATATGGGCCACGCGGCGCGCCGAATACACCGCCATCTCGCAGCCGCCGCCCAGCGCCAGCCCGTGAATGGCAGACACCACGGGCACCTGTGCATAACGCAGGCGCAGCATCAGGTTCTGCAGCTCCTGCTCGATGCTCTCGATGGCGTCGGCACCACCGATCACAAAGGCAGGCATGGTGGCCTCCAGGTCGGCGCCCACGCTGAAGGGCGCATCGCCGGACCAGATGACCATGGCGTCAAAGTCGCTCTCGGCCGTATCCACCGCCTCCATCAGGCCTTCCATGACTTCGGGGCTGATGGCATGCATCTTGTTCTTGATGCTGGCAATCAAGACCCGCTTACCGGAGGAGCTTTCATCCTCGTCCAGCGTCCAGGTACGCAGAGCCCTGGTTTCGGCAATCGTCGTGCCAGCCGTCTGCCAGTCGGGCAGATCGGTTTCTCCGAGCAGTTTCTCAGGGAACAGCTGGCGCTCGTACACGGGCAGCACACGGCGCGGCACGAATTGGTTCTTCGCGGGGCTCCACGAGCCATTGCCCGTGTGTACTCCGCCAGCCTCAGCCACCGGACCTTCGAAAACCCATTGAGGCAGCGGCGCCTTGCACAGCGCCCTGCCGGCGTCGATGTCCTCTTGCACCATCTTGGCCACCTCCAGCCAGCCGGCTTCCTGCCACAGCTCGAACGGGCCCTGCTTCATGCCGAAGCCCCAGCGCATGGCCTGGTCCACATCGCGTGCGCAATCGGCAATGGATTGCAGGTGCACGGCGGCATAGTGGAAGCTGTTGCGCAAAATGGCCCAGAGGAACTGGCCCTCCTTGCCCTCGGCATTGCGCAGCAGCTTAAGGCGCTCTGCAGCGGGCTTTTTGAGCATGCGGCCGTAGACCTCGTCGGCCTTGCCGCCTGCGGGAATGTAGTCCTCGCTGTCGAGCTCGAACTGGAAGATGTCACGGCCGACCTTTTTGTAGAAGCCCTTCTTGGTCTTCTGGCCCAGGTTGCCCAGCTCGATCAGCTTGGCCAGCACGGGCGGCGTGCCGAAGCTGCCGTAGAAGGGGTCGGTCTCCAGGCTCAGATTGTCCTGCAGGGTCTTGACGACATGGGCCATGGTGTCCAGGCCCACCACGTCGGCAGTGCGGAAGGTGCCCGAGGAGGCTCGGCCCAGCTTCTTGCCCGTGAGGTCGTCCACCACGTCAAAGGACAGACCGAAGTTCTCGACCTCCTTCATCGTGGACAGCATGCCGGCGATGCCGATACGGTTGGCGATGAAGTTGGGCGTGTCATGCGCGCGCACCACACCCTTGCCCAGCGTGCTGGTGACAAAGGCTTCGAGCTGATCCAGCACCTCGGCCTGCGTGGTGGGCGTGTTGATCAGCTCCACCAGCTGCATATAGCGCGGCGGGTTGAAGAAGTGGATGCCGCAAAAGCGCGGCTTGATGGCGTCGGGCAAGGCCTCGGACAGCTTGGTGATCGACAGGCCCGAAGTGTTGGACGCCAGCAGCGCGTGCTTGGCGACGAAGGGAGCGATCTTGTGATACAGATCCAGCTTCCAGTCCATGCGCTCGGCAATGGCCTCGATCACCAGATCGCAGCCCTTGAGCAGCTTCATATGCTCTTCGTAGTTGGCCGCCTGGATCAGCTCCACATCATCGGCCACACCGATAGGCGAAGGCTTGAGCTTCTTCAGATTGGCAATGGCACGCTCTGCAATGCCGCTCTTGGGGCCTTCCTTGGCCGGCAGGTCAAACAAAATGACCGGCACCTTGACGTTGACCAGATGAGCCGCAATCTGCGCACCCATCACGCCCGCGCCCAGCACGGCGACTTTTTTCACATTGAATCGGGACATGAGCTATGTTCCATTAAGGGCCAGCGGCCTTGCCACGGACAAAGCATGGGACTGAGGCGCTGGCTGTTTTCTTTCTTGAGATTTACTGAACGCGGATCCAGGTCTGGGTACGCCAGAAAGGACCGATGGAGCCGCGCACCTCCAGCTTCTGGCCGTCGTCGACGGGCGTCAGGCGCACGGTATAGGTCTTGCCGTTTTCGGGATCGAGAATCTTGCCGCCCTCCCAGACCTCCTTGCCCTCGACCTTTTTGACGCCGCTGATCAGCGTCATGCCCACCACGGGCTTGTCCTTGAGCTCGTCCTTGCACTCGGTGCACAGCGCATTCGGGTCCGCGCCCTTGCGCAGCAGGGCCTCGACCTTGCCCGTGACCACGCCGCCGGCCTCGGTGATCTTCACCTGCGCCTTGGGCGTGTTTTCCTTTTCATCCATGCTGCGCCAGGTGCCCACGGGCGACATCTGCGCCCAGGCGGCCGACATGCTGCCCGCTATCAATACAAGAGCTGCTACCGCTTTGATTTTTTTCATTTCCAAGTCCTTTATATTCAAAACAAGGGATGAATAAGCGCATGCAGCTACTCTTTAAATAGCGAAGCAGCACGCGCCTGCGGAACATCAGGCCAGGGCCGCGTCACTGTCCATCAGCGACTGGCTGCCGGCGCGCGCGGTGCGCATCAGCGTCGCCGTCTCGGGGAACAGCTTGGCGAAGTAAAAGCGCGCGGTCTGCAGCTTGCCTTGATAGAAAGGATCGGCATTGCCGGCTGCGATCTCGCGCAGCGCCACCTGGGCCATGCGGGCAAACAGGTAGCCGAAGACCAGATGACCGGCCACACGCAAATAGTCCACGGCGGCTGCGCCGACTTCGTCGGGGTTCTGCATGCCCTTGAAGCCGATCTCGGTGGTGAACTTGGTCATCTGCTCGCCCAGCATGGCAATGGGCGTGATGAACTCACTCATCTTCTCGTTGACGCCTTCTTCCTCCACCAACTGGGCGATCAGCTTGCCGAACTTCTTGAGCGTCGCGCCCTGGTTGCCCAGGATCTTGCGGCCCAGCAGATCCAGCGCCTGGATGCCGTTCGTGCCTTCATAGATCATGTTGATGCGCGCATCGCGCACAAACTGCTCCATGCCCCATTCCTTGATGAAGCCGTGGCCGCCGAAGACCTGCTGGCTCAGGGTTGTCGCCGTCCAGCCGTTGTCGGTGATGAAGGCCTTGACGATGGGCGTCAGCAGCGCCACCAGCTCGCCGCTGTCCTTGCGCACCTTCTCGTCCGGGTGGTGCAGCTCCTTGTCCAACAGCAGGCCGCAGAAGGTGGACAGCGCGCGGCCGCCTTCGGCATAGGCCTTGGCCGTGAGCAGCATGCGGCGCACATCGGGGTGGACGATGATGGGGTCGGCCGGCTTGTCCTTGGCCTTCACGCCCGACAGGCTGCGCATCTGCAGGCGGTCCTTGGCATAGGCCAGCGCATTCTGGTAGGCCACTTCGGTCAGCCCCAGCGACTGGTTGCCCACGCCCAGACGGGCCGCGTTCATCATCACGAACATGGCTTGCAGACCCTTGTTGGGCTCGCCCACCAGGGTGCCGATGGCGCCGTCGATATTGATCTGGGCCGTGGCATTGCCGTGAATGCCCATCTTGTGCTCCAGCGCACCGCAGAAAATCGGGTTGCGCTCGCCCAGCGAACCATCGGCCTTCACCTTGAACTTGGGCACGACGAACAGGCTGATGCCCTTGGAGCCGACAGGCGCATCGGGCAGACGCGCCAGCACCAGGTGTACGATGTTGCTGGTGAAGTCGTGCTCGCCGGCCGAGATGAAGATCTTGTTGCCGGTGACACGATAGCTGCCGTCCGCCAGCGGCTCGGCCTTGGTGCGCAGCAGGCCCAGGTCAGTGCCGCAGTGCGGCTCGGTCAGGCACATGGTGCCGGTCCACTCGCCGCTGGTCAGCTTGCCCAGATAGGTCTTCTTCTGCTCCGGCGTGCCGTAGGCATGCAGGGCCTCATAGGCTCCATGCGACAGACCGGGATACATGGTCCAGGCCTGATTGGCGCTGTTGAGCATTTCATAAAGCGCCGAATTGAGCACGAACGGCAAACCCTGGCCGCCATACTCCGGATCGCAGGACAGTGCCGGCCAGCCGCCCTCGATGAACTGCGCATACGCCTGTTTGAAGCCCTTGGGCGTGGTGACCTCGTGGGTCTCCTTGTTCAGCGTGCAGCCCTCTTCGTCGCCGGAGATATTCAAGGGAAAGGTGACATTGGCCGCAAATTTGCCCGCCTCTTCGACCACCGCGTTGATGGTGTCGGTATCGACCTCCGCGTACTTGGGAATCTGCTGATAGGTCTCGGTGACCTTGAAGACCTCGTGCATGAGGAATTGCATGTCACGCAGTGGCGGGTTGTAGCTGGGCATTTGTCGTCTCCTGTGATGGTTGCGCGTTGAACGGTTTGCTTTTTTGGGGTTGGAACTGACGCGGGTTGTGAATGGCGTCAGGCGGCTGGCGGCTCGCTGGCATAGCGCGCCAGAATGTTGTTGAAGCCTGCATGAGCCCGCTCTATCGAGCCCTCGCTATGCAGAAAGCGCGCCTCGTAATGCAGGGCAAGAATCAGGCCGTGAATTTCAAACAGCAACTGGCTGGCATCGGCATCGGCACGCAGATCGCCGCATTCCTGGCTTTGCACAATGGTGCGGCGCATGGCAGCCAGCCAGGTGCCGACGGACTCGGCCAGCGCATCGCGCACCGGACCCGTGCGATCGTCGAACTCCACTGCTCCGCTGATATAGATGCAGCCGGAGTCGATCTCTATGGAGGTGCGCTTCATCCAGTTGCCAAACAGCGCTCGCAGACGCGGAATGCCGCGCGGCGCCTCGATGGCGGGGTAGAAGACTTCCTGCTCGAAACGGTCGTGGTACTCGTGCACCACGGAAATCTGCAATTCCTCACGCGAGCCGAAATGGGCAAACACCCCTGATTTGCTCATGCCCGTGAGTTCGGCAATCGCGCCAATGGACAGCCCTTCCAGCCCGATATGGGTGGCCAGATTGAGCGCAGCCTCGACAATCGTGGCCTTGGTTTGCTGACCTTTTGCGAGCGATCGGCCCGCAGACTTGGTGGCAGCCCCCTCCACGGCCTTACTGGGGCTAACCGCAGCTTGCGCCTCGGCGTGCAGCTTGCGAGACTTTGCGCTGGTCTTCCTGCTCGCAGCCCCCCCGCGGCCAGCCGGGTGCGCCACATCCCGACCTGCGGGCGAAGTTGAAGAACGGGAAGCGGAGGACGAGGCCATGAAACTCTCAATAAAACGAACGTTCGTTCTATTTTGCACAATTTCCGGCCGATTTTGAATCCATCCAGGGTAAATACTTAGCCTTTCCCCGCCAGGACTTTTGCCGACTCAGCTGCCTCGATGCGCAATAAAAAACGCCGCCAGTCCTGAGACTGCGGCGTTCCTGAAAGAGTGCCCGACGAGCGACTCAGACCACGACCATCATGGCCAGGCTGGCATCCAGGTGTTCGGTGGGCAGGCGGCGAAAGCCCGAGCGGGCATAGCGCTGCAGACGTCCCAGCGCAAACGAGGTCAGCACACTGGCAGCAACCGATGCTTCGGCCGTCGGTGCAGCAGAGCCCATGGCGCCGGCGGCAGGGCGCAGGCATTGGCGCAAGGTGGACTCGATGCGGTCAAAGAACTGGTTCATGCGGGTCTGCAGACGCTCGTGCTCGAAAACGATGGCATCGCCGACCATCACGCGCACCATGCCGGGGTTTTTTTCGCCAAACTGCAGCAGCAATGCCACCACGCGGTTGGCATTGCGCACGCTAGTGACCGGATCATGCGCGGCCTCGGGCACATCGCGGCCCACAATCTGCTGCACCAGCGTGAAGACGGACTGCTCGATGAACTCGATCAGTCCCTCGAACATCTGGGCCTTGCTGGCAAAGTGGCGGTACAGGGCCGCCTCGCTCACGCTCAGATGGGCAGCCAGAGCTGCCGTGGTGATACGGTCGGCACCCGGCTTTTCCAGCATGGAGGCCAATGCCTGCAGGATTTGCTCGCGGCGTTCGCCGGGCTTGGGGCGCTTGCGCGCAGGAGCCATGGCAGGAGCGGCAGGACTGTCCTCCGCGGGATTTTCAATATTGGAAACAGGCGACAGGACTTCAGACTCAGACATAGGCGACTCAGTATTTATTAGCAATTTTCTCACAGCCAGTTGCACTGTTAAGCACACGACTATCCTTACCGGTAGGTGTCAGGTGCGTCAAACCAACCTTAATACACAGCAGGCTTGCGGTCTCCACCCCGAACTTTCACCCCCGCTCTCACCAACACGCAAGCGTAACCGAGAAATTAACCTTTGAGAGCTTCAGATACCTCATGACTGCCTTCTGAAACTGATTGAACCGGAATTTCAAGTCTTACTAATAGGCCTTTACCGAAACTTCCATCTGAAAAACTCAGTACACCTTGATGCAATTGCGTTATTTCATCGGCAATTGCCAGGCCCAGACCGGTTCCCTCTTCAATCACTCCCTGGGCGCGATAGAAACGCTGGGTAATCTGGCTGCGCTCTTCTTCGGGCACGCCGGGCCCGTCATCGTCAACCTCGACAAAAGCCCATTGCTGCACACCCGCCATCTGCAGCAGGGTTGCATCGTCCGTGCCCACGGGCCGGGGGCGCAGACCGCAGCGCAAGGTGACACTGCCGCCTCTGGGCGTGTACTTGATGGCGTTTTCCACCAGGTTGGAAACCAGTTCGCGCAGCAACCAGCTATGGCCCCAGACCGATGCAGCCTCGACCTCGAGGCCAAAGTCCAGATGCTTGATCGAGGCACGATCGATAAAGGTCTCGAGCATGCTCTCGCAAAGTTCCTTGAGGTCCACCTCCTGCAGCGGCTGCACCTCGGCATTGCGCGCATCGGCACGCGACAGGGCCAGCAGCTGACGCGCCAGCTGGGAGGTGCGCCGGGTTGCATCGCGCAACTGCTCGATCTGCTCCACCGTGAGCACGACCTGCGCCTGCTCCCCTGTCCGCTTGGCCAGGCGCCTGGCCTCCTGCCCGCTCAGGGCCCAGGCCTCCACCTGGGTCTGCAAGGCCGCCAGCGGCGTGCGCAGCTGATGGGCTGCATCGGCGACGAAACGGCGCTGGCCTTCGGCCTGGGCATTGACCAGGGAGAACAGGCGATTGAGCGAGCGCACCAGCGGGCGGACCTCGGCTGGCGAGGTCTGCTCGTCGATCGGGCTCAGATCGCGCGGCGAGCGGCGCTCCACCGCCTGAGTCAGCTTGTGCAGCGGCTTGAAGGCCCGGCTCACCGACCAGTAAATGGCCACGGCCGCGCCCGCAATCAGCAGCAAATTGGGCAGCAGCACATGCATCAGCAACTGGCGCACCCATTGCTGACGCACATCGCTGCTGTCGGCCAGCATGACGACCATCTCGCCGGCGCCATAGGTTTCGGCCTTGAGCACGGCAACGCGATAGGTCACACCGTCGTGCTCCTGGCTGTGGAATTCCGCCGTGCCGGTCGCCGGCACATCGAAGTTGATCCAGGTATCGCCTGCCACCACATTGCCCTGCAGATCGCCCACGGCATAGCCTGCTTCATCGCCCTGATTGCGCAAAAAGTCTTCAACGCTTGGCGTCAGCGACACCAGCGGCGGCGTGCCGTCCGCAATCGAGGGCGCGAGCACCGAATCGGCCAGGGCCGGCAGCAAGCGCAACAAACGCTGGTCATGCTGGGTGGAGGCCTCATCCGCGGCGCTGTAGCTGAACCAGCCACCCATGGCTGCCAACAGCATCAGCGGCACCAAAAGCAGAACCAGCAGCCGAAAACGCAGATTGGCGGTCATTAATGTTTATTGAATGAGAACTCGGAGTATTCAATTTTCATAGCTGCAAGCGCTTCATTAATAACCGATTCAGATATATAAATAACTGAATTCCATATCAATCAATCGCTGACAGCTATCAAATAGAGAATCAAACAGATTCAGGCATCAACTCCAGCCGATAACCGAAACCGCGAATGGAGCGCAGGGCCACGCCATGCGGCTCCAGTTTGCTGCGCAGGCGGGACACATAAACTTCCACGGCATTTGGCGTGATTTCACGGTCCCAACCGGTCAGGGCCTGCAGCAGCTTTTCCTTGCTGGCGGGCTTGGGGGCATTGAGCAGCAGATACTCCAGCACCGTCCATTCACGTGGCCCCAGATCGATGGGCAGCAGCTTGCCTTCAGTTTCGCCTTCCTGCGGCAACTGGCGTGCGCCGGCGCGGCGGCCAGCCGTATCCAGTTCGATACAGCCAAAGTTCAGGACAGCAGAAGTTGCTGCCTGGGAGCGGCGCATCAGCGCACGCAGGCGCGCCAGCAACTCGGGCAGCTCGAAGGGCTTGACCATATAGTCGTCGGCACCCCAGTCCAGGCCTTGCACCCGGTCCTGCAGCGCATCGCGCGCCGTGAGGATCAACACCGGCATGGCCTTGCTTTCCACATCGCTGCTGCGCAGGCGACGCGTCAGCTCCAGGCCGTTGATGCCCGGCAGGCCGATATCGATCACCGCCACATCGAACGCTTCCTGGGCCAGCACTTCCAGTGCACGCTCGGCACTGCCCACCCAGTCCACCGCATAACCGGCATCGGAAAGACCCAGCTTGATACCGCTGGCCACCATCACATCATCTTCCACCAGAAGCAAACGCATAAAGTCCTACCTCGCTCAAAAACAAAAGCCGCCCAAAGGCGGCTTGCAGCGGAGTCCTGAGCACGACTCCACCCGGGAAAGCCCTGCGGCGATGTTAACGCCATATGTGAAAAGTCACTCGAGAAGAGCAACCACATGTCAGGGCCAGACAGGCTCATCAATGGCTGCGAATCATCGTGCCATACGCCTGGTCCGTCAAAATTTCCAGCAGCATGGAATGCGGCACGCGTCCATCGATGATGTGCACCGCATTCACACCCGCCTTGGCAGCGTCCAGAGCGCCCGAAATCTTGGGCAGCATGCCGCCGGAAATCGTACCGTCGGCAAACAGCGCATCAATCTCGCGCGCCGTCAGATCCGTCAGCAGATTGCCTGCCTTGTCCAGAACGCCCGGAGTGTTGGTTAAAAGCACCAGCTTTTCAGCTTGCAACACTGTTGCGAGTTTGCTTGCAACCACGTCGGCGTTGATGTTGTAACTTTCGTTCTCCTCACCAAAACCGATAGGGCTGATCACCGGAATGAAAGCATCGTCCTGCAGCGCCTTCACCACACTGGGGTCGATGGCAACGATATCGCCCACCTGACCCACATCATGCTCGATGCTCGGATCCTTGTTATCCAGCATCTTGAGCTTCTTGGCACGAATCAAGCCACCATCTCGCCCCGTCAGGCCCACGGCCTTGCCGCCGGCCTGATGGATCAGACCCACGATGTCCTGCTGCACCTCGCCGGCCAGCACCCACTCCACCACTTCCATGGTTTCTTCATCCGTGACACGCATGCCCTGAATGAATTCACCCTTCTTGCCTAGACGACCCAGCGCCGCTTCAATCTGAGGCCCACCACCATGAACCACCACAGGGTTAATCCCCACCAGCTTGAGCAACACCACATCTTCCGCAAAATCCGCCTGCAGGGCAGGATCGGTCATGGCATTGCCGCCATACTTGATGACCATGGTCTTGCCATGGAACTTGCGGATGTAGGGCAGCGCTTGCGCGAGGATTTCGGCTTTGTCGCGGGGGGCGATCTGGGTGGTGGGGTCAATGGTGGTCATAGATCAAGGCTCTGTCCCGTGGGACAATGTTCAAGTCAGATGGGCTGCATTGTGCCGCAAATGCTCTTGGAGACGAGCAAGATGCCAACTTCCCCGAGTCAGCCTCCCACGATATAAAACAATTCCACGTCCACTCACTCCATGAATTCGATTATTTTCTCTGTTCAAGAGTTATTCAGGTATGACGCGTTTCTCGCAGGTCTGGCCTCATTTATCACCTGCGTGTTACTAGTTACCACGAAGAAGTGGCATGGCAGCTTTTCCATGGACTCTAGTAGTGGGGTGCAGAAGGTTCACACAACCCCGACTCCACGAATTGGTGGCATTGGTATTGCCATAGGCGTCTTTGCGGGCTTCGCGGCCTCAAGCCATGATGCAGCTGCCGCAGAAAAGAGAATGATTCTTAGTGCCATCCTCATGGCAGGGATACCCGCTTTCATTTTCGGCCTTTTGGAAGATTTGACAAAGAAAGTATCGGTAAAAATACGTCTCCTAGCCACCATGGCCTCTGGCGTTCTAGGCTGGGGCATTACAGGAACATCGCTCACCCACGTCGACATTCCAGGCCTTGACTTCTTACTGGGCTTTACCATCATCTCCGTGATATTTACCGCTATCGCTGTAGGAGGGGTTGCAAACTCCATCAACATCATCGATGGGCTAAACGGTCTTACAGCAGGCACAGCAATGATTATTCTCGCGGCTTTCGGCATCATCGCAAGGCTGGTAGGAGATATCCCCCTCGCCTTTACCTGCTTGATTATTGCAGGTTCCGTCGCAGGTTTCTTTTTTGTCAACTGGCCAAAGGGAAAGATATTTTTGGGAGACGGAGGTGCATATTTCCTGGGATTTACATTGGCATGGATTGCCGTGCTACTTCCTGAACGCAATCATTCTGTTTCCCCGTGGACCAGCCTACTGATTTGCTCCTACCCCATTATTGAAGTAGGCTTTAGCATTTTGCGAAGATCTCTCCGAGAAGGATATAGTCCAACTGAGCCGGACTTCTTTCACCTGCACTCTTTGGCCAACAAACGCTGGGCACGAAAAATATTCGCCAACTTTTCAAAACCTATGCAAAATGGATTAACGTCACCTTTTCTTTGGGTATATGCAACAATTCCTTGCATATTAGCAATTCTCACCTACCACAGTAAAATGCTTACAGCCATTTCTTTTATGGTCAGCTTCTTATGTTATTTATCCTTCTATAATAAGTTAGCATTTTTTCGTTGGATTCCCAAAAAATGAAAATATCAGTCATTACTGTCTCTTTCAACAGCGAAAAAACAATAGAACGCACAATTAACTCCGTCCTAACTCAAGATTATGTTGATTATGAATACATAATAATTGACGGAGAATCAAAAGATGGAACACTGGAAATCTGCCAAAAATACTCAAATAGGATTTCTAGAATTATTTCAGAAAAGGACTCTGGAATATATGATGCCATGAACAAAGGAATATCTTTAGCATCAGGAGAAATAATCGCCATATTGAATTCTGATGACTATTTCGCAAACAACCAAGTTTTAAAGACGGTATCAGCGAATTTCTCACCGGAAATAGATTTACTATTAGGCAACGTGGAGATATTCAACGAATCCACAAACAAGGTCAGGCGATTTTACTCATCCAAAATTTTCAATCCAAAATTGAGTAGATTCGGAATACAGCCTCCACATCCAGCCGTCTTCATAAGAAAGTCTGCATATACGAAACATGGAACTTATGACAAGCAATTGAGAATTGCCGCAGACTTCGACTTATTAACAAGGTTTTTATCTGTACTAAAGCTCAAATTCAAACGAATTGACAAAACATTGGTTCTCATGAGTGATGGGGGAATTAGTAACGGTAGTCTGAAATCGAGGCACAAGGTTTCATATGAAATAATTAAATCTCTCAAGAAAAACAATATTTACTCAAATATACTTTTTGTCAATTTAAGATTCGCAATAAAGTTATCTCAATTTATCAAAATATAGCCATGAATAAAATTGCACTAATCACGGGTATCACAGGACAAGATGGATCCTACCTAGCCGAATTCTTACTTGAAAAAGGTTATCAAGTACATGGTATAAAACGACGCGCGTCTTTGTTCAATACACAGCGTGTCGACCATATTTATCAAGATCCTCACGTTGACAATAAGAACTTCACCCTACACTACGGCGATCTTACTGACACATCAAATTTGACACGTATTATTCAGCAGGTTCAACCTGACGAAATTTACAATCTTGGAGCGCAATCTCATGTGGCGGTTTCATTTGAATCCCCAGAATATACGGCAGATGTAGATGCAATAGGCACACTTCGGATCCTTGAATCCATTCGACTGCTAGGTTTAGAAAAGAAGACGAAATTCTATCAAGCATCCACATCCGAGCTTTATGGATTAGTGCAAGAAATCCCACAGAAGGAAAGCACTCCTTTTTACCCCCGGTCTCCATATGCAGTAGCAAAACTTTATGCATACTGGATTACTGTAAATTACCGAGAAGCATATGGAATGTACGCTTGCAACGGCATTCTTTTTAATCATGAATCCCCACGAAGAGGGGAAACTTTTGTAACCAGAAAAATTACCCGTGGTTTAGCGAACATTGCCCAAGGCCTTGAGTCTTGCCTCTACATGGGAAATATGGACTCCTTGCGCGACTGGGGACATGCGAAAGATTATGTGCGCATGCAATGGATGATGTTACAACAGGACCAGCCAGAAGATTTTGTCATTGCCACTGGGGTCCAATACTCGGTCCGTCAATTCATCCAATGGTCAGCAGCAGAGCTCGGGATCACTCTCCGATTTGAAGGAAGTGGAGTCGATGAAATCGCAGTCATTACAAAAATTGAAGGCGACAAGGCTCCTGCCCTGAGTGTTGGCGACGTAATCGTTCACGTTGATCCACGCTACTTCCGCCCCGCAGAAGTCGAGACGCTGCTTGGAGACCCAAGCAAAGCGAAGGAAAAGCTAGGCTGGACACCAGAAATTACCGTACAAGAAATGTGTGCAGAGATGGTTGCCGAGGATCTTCAAACCGCACGTCGACATGCCTTGCTCAAGCAGCATGGTCATCATGTGCCGGTCTCTATGGAAAATTGAAATGACCCGAGACACTAAAGCCCGCATCTTCGTCGCCGGCCATAGAGGCATGGTCGGTTCGGCTATTGTTCGCCGACTGTCCGAGCTTGGCTACACCCAGATCATTACGGCTATCCGCAATGAGCTTGACCTAGTCAATCAACAGGCCGTAAAAGATTTCTTCGCCTCACAGAACATTCAGCAAGTTTATATTGCTTCGGCCAAAGTGGGGGGTATTCACGCCAATAATACATACCCAGCTCAATTCATCTATGAAAACCTGATGATTGAAGCGAATTTGATTCATGCTGCACATGAGGCAGGTATACAGCAGCTGTTATTCCTTGGTAGCTCTTGTATTTATCCGAAAGCCGCACCTCAGCCAATGAAGGAAGAGGCTTTGTTGACAGGGCTGCTTGAGTCGACTAATGAACCTTATGCAATTGCAAAGATTGCGGGTATTAAGCTCTGTGAAAGTTATAACCGTCAATATGGCCGTGACTACCGGTCTGTCATGCCCACCAATCTGTATGGTCAGAATGACAATTTTCATCCAGACAACAGCCATGTGATTCCAGCCCTTATTCGTCGCTTTCATAATGCGACCATATCAAAGGCGAATGAAGTAGTGATATGGGGTTCCGGCACACCCATGCGCGAATTTTTACACGTTGATGATATGGCCGCAGCTTCGGTTCATGTGATGGAACTGGATGCAAGCCTCTACCATGCCCATACTCAACCCATGCTGTCCCATATTAATGTGGGAACAGGTGTCGATTGCACTATTCGCGAATTGGCAGAAACAATCTCAAAAGTGACAGGTTTTACCGGCCGTTTGAAGTTTGACAGTAGCAAGCCCGATGGCACACCGCGAAAACTCATGGATGTGTCGCGCCTTAAGGGCCTTGGTTGGCAAAGCACAATACCTCTAGAAGCAGGTCTGCGAAATGCGTATGACTGGTATCTTGAAAATGTCGAAAACGTACGGGCTTCCTAATGCGAAATACAGAGCTGCTCCCCATCGTCATGGCCGGAGGATCCGGTACTCGCTTGTGGCCCCTGTCGCGAGAACTGCATCCCAAACAGTTTCTGACGCTTCCAGGGCAAGACCTCTCTATGCTGCAAATGACGCTAGCGCGCGTAGAAGGCTTGAGCGATATGTGTCCCCTGGTCATCAGCAACGAATCGCATCGCTTCCTGGTTGCGGAACAGCTCCGCCAAGTCGGCAAGTTGGAACACAACATTCTGCTAGAGCCTGTTGGCCGTAATACGGCCCCAGCCATTGCGCTAGCCGCACTGCATGCACAACGTAATGGCGATGATCCACTCATGTTGGTGCTTGCCGCCGACCACATAATTGGCGATGTACCTGCATTTCAAGCTGCGGTGCATGCTGCTTTGCCTCTTGCCAATGCTGGACGGTTAGTGACATTTGGCATTGTGCCAAGTACCCCTGAAACAGGGTATGGTTACATCCATCGAGGAAAGCCTTTAAGCGAACATGCTTTCGAAGTAGCTAGCTTTGTGGAAAAACCAGACCTAACTACAGCCGAGAAATATTTGGCCACCGGTGAATATGATTGGAACAGTGGCATGTTCTTATTTCGTGCCAGTGTCTATCTAAAAGAGTTAGCAGCTTATCGTCCTGATATTCTCGTAGCCTGCGAGAAATCCATCGAATCTTCACAGCCTGACCTCGACTTCATACGGATCGAAAAAGAGGCATTCATGGCATGCCCCTCAGACTCCATTGACTACGCTGTCATGGAAAAAACTCCCCATGCGGCAGTTGTACCACTTTCTGCCAACTGGAGTGACGTAGGTGCCTTTTCCTCATTGTGGGAGGTATGCGACAAAGATAGTGATGGAAATGCATTTCATGGTGAAGTCCTAGCATGCAATACAGCCAATACCTTGGTTTTGGCTGAAAATTGCATGGTCGCCACTGTCGGAGTAAAAGACTTAGTGGTGGTTCAAACCAAGGATGCACTTCTAGTCGCTGACCTCAAGCAAGTCCAAGATGTAAAGCAGATAGTTCAGCAACTCAAATCCTCTAATCGGCCAGAGGCCCAATTACATCGTCAAGTATATCGCCCCTGGGGAAATTACGACTCCGTTGACTCCGGTATGCGCCATCAAGTCAAACGCATTACAGTTAATCCGGGAGCAAAGCTTTCAGTACAAATGCATCATCACCGAGCAGAACATTGGGTCGTAGTCTCTGGTACGGCTTTGGTTACTCTGGATGGTAAAGATACCTTGCTTACTGAAAATCAGTCGATATATCTGCCAATTGGAGCCGTTCATGCGCTGGAAAATCCAGGGAAAATTCCGCTCGAGCTAATTGAAGTTCAGGTTGGCCCATACCTTGGTGAAGATGACATTGTTCGTTTTTCAGATAAATATGGCAGATGTTAAATGAAAATTTTTCTTGATGGCATCGTATATTCAATACAAAATTTTGGAGGTATCAGTGTCTACTTCAATGAGCTTATCAGAACTCTTGAAAATGAAATCTGCAACTTTCAAATAACAACCTACAACGACAAAAAACAAAATCCATTTCCTTCCAATTCCGAAGTCACAGAAAACAGTAGATTTCTGGAGCGGTACCGAAATTGCAAGATAAATTCCGATGAATTTGACATATTTCACTCCACATACTACAGAAATCCAGAAAACAGAAAAATAAAAAACATTGTAACCGTTCATGATTTTGTCTATGAACATTACAACAATGGTCTTCGGAAGTTCGTTCATTCATATCAAAAATTTTCATCTATCAGAAATGCAGATCGAATAATCTGCATTTCTGAGGCGACCAAAAAAGACCTTCTGCACTTTCTACCCCATATAGATGAATCATTGATTGATGTCATCTATAACGGCGTATCAAACACCTACCGGCCCGAGAACATTTCCCATTCCGAAGACCGGCCTTTTCTGCTTTTCATCGGGGCAAGGTCCGGATACAAGAATTTCCATGTAGCAGCGAAAGCACTAGAACATCTGAAAGATTTCAAGCTAGTCTGTGTTGGTGGAGGGAAATTATCCGAAAGCGATCTATCAGGTCTTCCCTCTTCCATTCAAGGCCGGATCGAGCATGCTGGATTCCTCAGCGAAGAGGCCATCAATCATTTATACAACCAGGCCTTTTGCTTGGTTTATCCATCTTCTTATGAAGGCTTTGGAATTCCTGTTGCCGAAGCCATGCAAGCAGGTTGTCCGGTGGTCACCAGCAAGTGCGAGGCCGTGATCGAAGTCGGCCAGGAATCGCTAACAGTTGTTGAAAAGCTGGATGCTTTTGAATTTGCAAAAAATATCGAGCGACTTTTTGAAAAAGAATATAGACAGAAGAAAATAGAATCCGGTCTTGTGCTGTCAAAAAAATATGACTGGAGAAAAACTCACCAACACACCTTGGATGTCTACCGCAAAGCGCTAGGTTAACTGCCCCCACTCCAGTAGACAATTCCCAGCCTCACGCCCGGGCGCGCTCGAACACCTCGGGGCTGATACCAGCCTGATGACTATAGCTGCGTGACCGGTTGTAGAACACCTCGATGTAGCCAAACACATCGGCCCGGCCATGTCCCGAGTCCTGTAGAGGTGCTTGCGAATACGTGTATCGACCCAGCAGAACCTGCACATGCACAAGTCAGACCGCTAGTGCAAATGCCTCAGCGGGTGTTTTCATGTTCAGCGCCTGGTGCGGGCGCCGGTGGTTGTAGAAGTGGATCCAGTCTCCGATCAGGCGACTGGCATGCTGCAGCGATTCGAACCGGTGCCGATGTACGCATTGCTCCTTGAGCGCACGAATCTCCCGCTCAACCAAGCCATTCTGCTCGGGGCTGTGCGGGGTGATGAGTTCCTGACGCAGGCCATAGCTTCTGACCAGGGCCGTGAAGCTGCGGCTGGTGAAGACTAGCCCATTTGTCCGAGCGCAGTAGGAACGAAGCTGGCACGCGCCCGAGCGTCTCGAACCGTTCGATCAGCGCCTGTTCCAGTGCTGACTCCGCCGTCCTGGATCTCCCGCTGCGCGACAGGTGCCAGCCCAGCAGTTCCCGGCTATGGCAATCGATCGCCAGGGCCATCGTGGCCCAGCCATCACATCCGCCCGGCACATGTCGGGACCCAGCGCTCATTCGGCGCCTTGGCCACCGAGGGCAGGTATTGGATCCTGGGCCTGAAGCCTACCGAACGCTTTCGCACCTGCCAGCCTTTTATCTGGACGATGCGCTGCATCATGTTCTCGTTGAACCCCACCCCAGCAGATAAGCCTCCGTTCAATCGCCGAAGGATGGGTTCTCCTCGATCATGGCCTTGATCGGCGCCACCAATCGATCCTGCAACTTCGGCGCAACCTTGACTGGGCGATAGTACATGGTGCGCCTGGGCACATCAAACCAGCGGCACAGCTTGGAGATCGAGACGGTAATGCCATCGGCCTGCAGTCCCTGGCGGATCGTCTCGATCACTTCTCGTCCTCGCCCAGCAGGCGACTGCAATTTTTTCTTGTACAAAGCTCCAGCATCGCTTCGCCGTAGGCCTCCTGGAGTTCCTTCAGCTGGCTCTCGTAATGCTCGCGCACGTCCTGCGAGTTGGCCTTCAGGGCATTCTCCATTCCTTTACGGCCGTCCTCCACCCAGCTCTCGATCTCCGAGGGCGCTAGGTCATAGGACCGACTGGCCTCGGCCACGCTGGTCTTGCCCTAGATGATTTCCAGTACCAATGCCGTCTTGCGCTTCGCGGTCCAGCGCTTGATCTCTTCGTCCATCAACGTACTCATGGGGTCATCCTCTCGACGGTAACACCTGAGCAGGTTTTCAGTGGGTCAATACAGGTAATCATTGCCATCAAACAGCACAAGACCGCCGCATCAGCCAAAGCCTTCCTCGTGGCGGCAGTGCGCATGGCTGCGCCGTTCAAGATTCGCACCATCCTGACGAATAACGGTAAGGAATTTACGGACTGGCTGTTTGGAAGCCGCTGCCGCCCTCCCACAAGCGACCACGAGTTCGATCAACTGTGTCAAAGCCTGGGTATCGAACACCGACTGACCAAGCCCAAGACACCGAAAACCAACGGGCTTCAATGGACAGCTCAGCCAAGTGCTGCGCTCACATCATTTCAACGATGCAGAAGATTTGGAGAAAACCTTGCACAGGTTTTTCTGGCAGTGCAACCAAGACTTACCAAGAAGGCACTGAGAAATATTGCCACAGTGCATGCGCTCAAAAACTGGAAGATAAAAATAACTGATCTATTCGTCAAGAGCGTGCGCAATCATCCGGATTGCCTAACAACTAACTACTATTTTTACCAATCTTTAAAAAATTCAACATGAACGATAATAAATAAACACCCAGAAGAATAAACATAGGTACGATTAACATATTCCAATACATTTGCTTATTCAGTATTTCAAATCCATCTCTAAAAAACTGAAATGGAAGCAATGAACATATCAATATATAGTAAATTTTAATAAATGAAGATTTATAAGAATAATAATTTACCTGGGAAATATAAAACCCAACAAAAAATATAAAAACCATCGAAAATAATATACCGAAGTTCCCCAATAATGAAACAATTAGGCTTGTCGCACCTAATGGAGAAGAAAAATTGGCGTAATCAGATATACTTACAATGAATTCACTTTTATTTTCAAAAATAAAAGATGGAATAAAATTATAAAATGAAGTTATGTATCCATCGAGATGGACAGAGAATGAAGTTATATCATTGCTATAAATATATGTTTGTGCGCTCCACCAGGTAAACATTGGCTCCGCAAATAGAATATACATTAAGTTCTCAAAATTCAGATCCAATCCAACCCTTACAACTCCAACCATCAATATTAAAAAAAGCATCAATGACATGAGAATAATATATTTTATATTTAAAATAACATTTTTGTATTTCAAATAGTACATTGCAAATGAGATAAGCAGCAGCAAAACATACATTCTTGCACCCAATCCAATCATAACCACTGAGCAAATTGATAGAGAGGCAAAAATAGGCATCACCGCCATTTTCCCGATATTTTTTTCTAAAAAATAAAGAGACAAGAAACAACTAACAATGAAAATTGTAGCAATTTTCCCTAAAAAATTAGAGTCATAAAATTCATACCCCGAAAATAAAACAACATCAGAACTCCATATTAAATACAAAACAATAAAAAGAGATAATATTCCAGAAATAATAATTGACATCCTATTATATTTAACAAAAGGGAAGTAAATCCTCAACCTAAAATTGCCGCCAAAAAATGAACCAAGCATAAAAAAAATCAACAAAGAAAATATTGACAAATAATATTCAAATAACAGAGAAAGACTTAGCTTATGGAAATCAACGTACCACTCGTGGAATCCTGGATAATCATGAAATTTTCCTAGCCATCCTAAAATAGGAGGAATAAAAAGATAATATCCCCATCCAAAAATAAAAAAATAATTATGATTCAAGAATTTTTTCATCATCTTCACACTTGAATATTATTATTTCTGACAAATAAATAATATTTTATATTAATTAACAGCAAGAGGAATTCCGAAGTACACGTGGCCAATGCCACTTGCATTCCTCGATTATCAAAAAAATTGAATCCCACAAAGCATAAAAACACAAAAAACGCTGAAAACATTCCTTTGACATACAACCGATCATTCCCAGATGCACACAAAAACTGTATTCCGAATGCATTATTCATTAATGATACCAACACCCAAATCATCAATATAGAAAAATAGCGCTTATCGTAATGGATATTTTCTGTAAAAAAGAAATCAGCGATCAAGTAGGCAAATAATAAGAATGTTATCGAGGACCCGAATAGAATTATTGAAAATTTCCTATGAAACTCTAATCCATTATTAAATTCAAGCGCAAATTTTCTGCTAAAGACGGGGTAAAAAGCTGTAAACAGGGGAGAGAATAAACCAAGAAAAGATTTGACAATACGCTCACAGAAGCTGTAAATTCCAAGAATTTTATCATCTGCAAACAATCCAAGAAAAATTACTCCTCCATTGCTTAACAAAACAGCCAATACGTTGGCAGAGAATATATTTCTACCATCCTTAATGTATCTGATAACATTATTGAAGTAGTCATGTTTTATTAATTTGAATTTTCTAAAAAATATTATTGAATAAATAAGAGGTATTGAAGCAGATAAAAAATATGAAATAAAAATATTCTCCAGAGAATAGTTTTCAATAAAATAAAAAGATATTATGATGAAGGATAATTTACCGAAAATATTGAATACAGAAATATTTTTTATGTTTTGAGTTCCTTGAAAAAACCAGTTCGGCACCAATGAAGAGAACAGTGCGCCAAAGAATACAATTATTGCCAACTCCAGATTAAAATCAAAAAATATACTGGAAGAAAAAATTGCAAACAATAAAAAAGCAGCTATTATTATTTTTGAGAAAGAAACATAACACAATATTTTTGATAAATTCTCATTTTCACTTTTATAATCTAATGCGGCCGCTTCTCTCGTTGCAGTATAGTTAAATCCATAATCTATTATGGTCTGAAAATAGACTAGTACTGCATACCAGAATGCAAATCTTCCATAGATTTCTATGCTTGCATTCTTAGTCAAGATATACATTATTGCAATTGGTGCTACATAATTTGCGCCTTGCACACATACCAAATAAATAAGATTTTTAAAATTTTTCACTTGATATTATTATTTTAATTTAAAAAAATGGCATTGGAAGTACGACTCCAATGCCATTCAAAAAAGCACATTAACTCAAGCGCCTATTCTTGAGATATCTGCTACTCGATTCATTTCGATATGCAAATTTTTCAATATGGACAACCTATTAATTTTGAGCGCTGCATCCTCGGCATTCACCATGACTTGCTCAAAGAACGCATCGACCGAGGCACGCAATGCTGCCAGGGTTTGCAGGCTGGCGGTGTAATCACCTGCTGCAAACTGTTGCTGAGCTTTGGGCGCCACCTGCTGCAGCACTGCATACAGGTCTTTTTCGGCCTGCTCCGCCAGCAGCCCCTCGTTCACCTGCGGCTGAATGTCGGTTTCGGCCTTCTTCAGGATATTGCCCACGCGCTTGTTGGCTGCGGCCAGGGCCGGAGCTTCGGGCAGGGTCGCAAAGGCTCGCACGGCTTCCAGGCGCTTTTGCACGTCGGACAGGCGCTGGGGCTGCAGGGCCAGCACGGCCTCCACTTCCTGGGCGCTGTAGCCTTGTTCGCGGAACATATTGGCCAGGCGGTCGTAGATGAATTCGACCAGCTGGGGCGTGGCGTCCTGGATCTTGTCGCCAAAGGCCGGCAGCGTGCTGACCAGCAGGGTTTCCAGATCCAGCTCCAGATCCTTTTCGACCAGCATGCGGATCACGCCCAGCGCATGACGGCGCAGGGCGAAGGGATCGCGGTCGCCGGTGGGCAGGTTGCCGATACCGAACATGCCGACCAGGGTTTCGAGCTTGTCGGCCAGGGCCACGATCACGCCGACATCGCCGCGCGGCAGTTCGTCGCCGGCAAAGCGGGGCTTGTAGTGGTCTTCGATGGCATCGGCCACAGCCACATCCAGGCCGTCGTTCTGGGCGTAGTAGCGGCCCATGATGCCTTGCAGCTCGGGGAACTCTCCCACCATGTCGGTGACCAGATCGGTCTTGGCCAGCATGGCGGCCTGATCGGCCAGACGGCCCAGTTCGGAGTTGCCCAACTGCTGGGCAATGCTCTTGGCGATGGCGCGTACGCGGGCAATGCGCTCGCCCTGGGTGCCCAGCTTGTTGTGATAGACCACCTTGTCCAGTTGCTCTACGCGGCTGGCCAGGGTCTTCTTGCGGTCCTGGTCGAAGAAGAACTTGGCATCGGCCAGGCGGGGGCGCACCACACGTTCGTTGCCTCCGACCACGGCCGACGCGTCCTGGGGCTGGATGTTGCTGACGATCAGGAATTGATGAGTCAGCTTGCCATTGGCGTCCAGCAGCGGGAAGTACTTCTGGTTGGCCTTCATGGTCAGGATCAGGCATTCCTGGGGCACGGCCAGGAATTCCTTCTCGAATTCGCAGACCAGCACATTGGGGCGCTCGACCAGGGCCGTCACCTCGTCCAGCAGGGCCGGGTCGTCGATGGGGCGCACGTCGCCGCCAATGCGTTCGGCAGCCGCCTGCAGTTGGCGGGCGATATCGGCACGGCGCTCGGTAAAGCTGGCGATCACGGCGCCTTCTTCACGCAGTTGCTCGGCATAGCTGTCAGCGTTCTGGATGACCACGGGGTCCACAGCGGCTTCAAAGCGGTGACCATGCGTGGCAGCGCCGGCGGTCAGGCCCAGGGCCTTCACGCCGATCAGCACCTGGGTGCCATGCATCACGACCAGGCCGTGGGCCGGGCGCACAAAGTGCACGCTGGTCCAGCCGTCCTGCAACTGGTAGCGCATGACCTTGGGGATGGGCAGCTTGGCCAGCGCTTCGTCCAGCGCCTTTTGCACGCCGTCGGTCAGCAGCACGCCCTTGGCTGTGGATTCGTAGAACAGGGCTTCGGCCTTGCCTTCGCCCTGGCGCTTCAGAGCGGCCACAGCGGATTCGTCGGCCCCCAGGGCCGCCAGTTTCTTGAGCAGTGCCGCCGTGGGCTTGCCCTCGGCATCCAGCGCCACGGAGACAGGCATCAGCTTTTGCGAGACAGCCTTGTCTTCGGCTTGGGGCAGCACTTCGGTGATGTGCGCGGCCAGACGGCGGGGAGAGGCGTAGGCGGTCAGGCGCGACTCGGTCGATGCCAACAGTCCCTGGGCCTTGAGCTGCTCGAAGATGACAGCGGCAAAAGCATCGCCGAGCTTTTGCAGTGCCTTGGGCGGCAGCTCTTCGACAAACAGTTCAACCAGTAGATTCGATGCGTTCATGATGATCTTGATAGCCGCCAGCGCTTGCTAGATCCAGGCTGGCCGCTGAAATTTTGGGATATGGGTCGGAATGAGGCCTGAAGCCGCTTATGCGGCTTTCTTGGCTGCCTGCTCTGCGGCCTTGGCCAGCTCGGCCAGCACCTCGTCGGCATGGGCCTTGGGCGCCATGGGGAAGCCCAGGCGCGCGCGGCTGTCCAGATAGCTCTTGCCCACGGCGCGGGCCAGGTTGCGGATGCGGCCGATATAGGCAGCGCGCTCGGTCACCGAGATGGCGCCACGGGCGTCCAGCAGGTTGAAGGTGTGGGCGGCCTTGAGCACCTGCTCATAGGCGGGCAACGCCAGCTGGGCGTCAATCAGCTGATTGGCCGTGCCTTCATGAGCTGCAAAGGCGCTGAACAGGAACTCGGCATTCGAATGCTCGAAGTTGTAAGTGGACTGCTCCACCTCATTCTGGTGGAACACGTCGCCATAGGACAGGCCGTCGGTATAGACCAGGTCGTACACCGATTCCTTGCCCTGCAGATACATGGCCAGACGTTCCAAGCCGTAGGTGATTTCGCCGGTGGCAGGCTTGCAGTCGATGCCGGCGACCTGCTGGAAATAGGTGAACTGGGTCACTTCCATGCCGTTGAGCCAGACTTCCCAGCCCAGGCCCCAGGCGCCCAGCGTGGGGTTTTCCCAGTCGTCCTCGACAAAGCGGATGTCGTTCTTCTTCAGATCGAAGCCCAGGGCTTCGAGCGAGCCCAGGTAGAGCTCCAGAATATTGTCGGGAGCGGGCTTGAGCACCACCTGGAACTGGTAGTAATGCTGCAGGCGGTTGGGGTTCTCGCCATAGCGGCCGTCCTTGGGACGACGGCTGGGCTGCACATAGGCTGCCTTCCAGGGCTCGGGGCCGATGGCGCGCAGAAAGGTCGCGGTGTGCGAGGTACCGGCGCCGACTTCCATGTCATAGGGCTGGAGCAATGCACAGCCCTGTTCGGCCCAGTAGGACTGCAGTTTCAGAATGATTTGTTGGAAGGTCAGCATGACTTGTATACGTTCGCGCGTCAGCAATCACTGGCGATTGCGGGCGGCATCTTCATTAAGAGGTGTTCTGGGCGGTATCGACCGCATAAGCGGTAGATTCTAAGTCTGTGCCACTGATCACGGGCGTAGTCTGTCTGCGCGGCCCCACAGCGGGCATTTTCACGAAACGGCCCAGCCGGTGATTTCAAAATGTGAAAAGCAAAACGCTAGCATTTACCACTCATGAATAGACAGTTTCAGCATCAATAGACCATGAAACCATTGGATAACGAGCGCAGTGCGCTCACTTTTTAACAATTTCCGCGCAACTGCCATGCATCCCGGAACCGGCTGCTGCGGTTTGCCTCCTAGAATGATTCCTTTCCCGTCATCCTCATTCGGAGCACGTCATGGATTTCATGAAAATCATCACCAAGCAACTGATCGAAATCATCGAATGGACCGATGATTCGCGCGACACGCTGTCGTATCGCTGGCCCGATGAAGACAAGGAAATCAAGAACGGCGCCCAACTCATCGTGCGTGAGTCGCAGCAGGTGCAGTTCGTCTCCGAAGGCCAGTTCGCAGACCTGTTCAACCCGGGCCGCCACCTGCTGACCACGCAGAACATCCCGGTTCTGTCCACGCTGCGCGGCTGGAAGTACGGCTTCAACTCGCCCTTCAAGTGCGATGTCTACTACATCAACACGCGCTTGTTCACCGGCAACAAATGGGGCACCTCCAACCCCATCATGATGCGCGACAAGGACTTTGGCGTGATCCGTCTGCGCGCCTTCGGTACCTATGACTTCCGCATCACCAACGCCGCCCTGTTCCTCAAGGAAGTGGCGGGCACGGACCAGAACTTCCGCATCGACGAGTTTGCCGACACCATGCGCTCGCGCATCGTCAGCATCTTCTCCGAGGCACTGGCCAAGGCTCAGGTGCCGGCACTCGATGTGGCCCAGCGCTACAGCGAGCTGGGCGACGCGCTGCTGCAGCTCATCAACCCGGCCGTCAGCGAGAAATACGGCCTGGAAATCACCAGCTTCCTGCTGGAGAACGTTTCCGTGCCGCCCGAAGTGGAGCAGGCCATCGACAAGCGCTCCAGCATGGGCGCCATCGGCAACCTCAACGACTATGTGAAGTACCAGATGGGCCAGGCCATGGCCAATGGCGGCGAAGGCGCTGCGGCGGCCACCATTCCGGCCACCATGGCCATGGGCTTCGGCATGGCCCAGGAAATGATGAAGGGCATGCAGGGCGGTGGCGCTGCAGGCGCCCCGGCCGCTGCTGTGGCAGACCCCTTCTCGCCGGCCGCGGCGCAAGCCGCACAGACGCCTGCCGCCCCGGCCGCCGCCGGCCTGCAGGTGCTGACTCCCGCCCAGGCGGCCCAGGTGCTGGGCGTGGCCGAGGCCGACGTACTGGCCGAAATCCAGGCCGGCAACCTCAAGGCCCGCCAGATCGGCAGCCAGTGGCGCATCGCCCAGGCTGCGCTGGACGAGTTCCTGCGCGGCTGATCCCCAATCCATGGCATCGGGTGCACGTCATGAATGAACACAAACCGGTTTTCATCAGCACCACTCCGGTGCTGGCATCGCTGGACATGGCGCGCACCGTGGCTTTCTACGCCCGCGTGCTGGGCGCCAGAACCGTCCACGCCCAGCCCGGCGAGTACGCCATCGTCTCGCTGGGCGGGCTGGAGCTGCATTTCTGGGCCTGCCAGGACCCGGAGATTCCCAGGCAGACCAGCTGCCGCATCCAGGTGGCGGGAATTGCCGCCCTTCATGCGCAGTGTCTGGCCGAGCACGCGGTTCACCCCAATGGCGGTCTGCGCCAGCAGCCCTGGGGCACCCAGGAATTCAGTCTTCTCGACGAGGATGGCAACTGCGTGACCTTCTACGAAACCCATCCCGCCGCCGCTGCCGCCTGAACCCGTTTTTGCCGTGGCCACACCCGCTTCCTCCTCTCGCTCTTCCGGATCTGCATTCACCCCTGTCTCCGAGACGGCGCCTCCCTCCATGGTGGGCCGGCATGTCTGCCCCGAATGCGGCGGCAATCTGGAGTGGAATGCCAAGGCCCAGTCGCTCAGATGTCCTTACTGCGGCACCGTCGTTCCCTGGAGCGAGCAGACACAGCCCGAGCCGGGACGCTCCGTGGTGGAGCAGGATCTGGCCGAGGCCTTGCGCAACCCGGCCAGCGGTCGCGGCTGGGGCTCGGACGAGCGCTACGAGGTGCAGTGCCAGAACTGCCGCGCCATCTCGGTGTTTCTCGGCAAGAACGTGGCCCAGCGCTGCGACTTCTGCGGCTCGCCGGCCATCGTCGCCCATGAGGAGCGCAGCGACGCCATCACGCCGCAGAGCATCCTGCCGTTCAAGATCAGCGACGGCCAGATTCGCGACAAGATCCGCCAGTGGTATGGCAGCCGCTGGTTTGCGCCCAGCAAGCTCAAGAGCGCCGCGCTGACGGACACGCTGCACGGCGTCTATCTGCCCTACTGGACCTTTGACGCCCATGCCAGCGCCCAGTGGTGGGCAGAGGCCGGCTATTACTACTACACCACCGAGTCCTATCGCGACGGCAACGGCAATCTGCAGACCCGCCAGGTCCAGCATGTGCGCTGGGAGCCGGCATCGGGCAGCTTGCAGCATTTCTTCGACGATGAGCTGGTGCCGGGCACCGTGGGCGTGCACGCCCATCTGCTGCGCCAGGTGGAGCCCTTCCCGACCACTACCGACCTCAAGCCCTACAGCCCGGAGTTCGTGCGAGGCTGGACAGTGGAGCGCTACCAGGTGGACCTATCCAAGGCCGCCAGAATCAACGAAGAAGACATGGACAGCCAGCTGCGCAGCATGTGCTCGCGCGAGGTGCCGGGCGACACGCAACGCAATCTGCAGGTCCAGCGCCAATACTCGGGCCGCAGCTTCAAGCACACGCTGGTGCCGGTCTGGCTGGTCGGCTACACCTATGGCAGCAAGACCTACCAGATCGTGGCCAATGGCTATACCGGTCAGATTGCGGGCGAGCGGCCTTACAGCTGGGTCAAGATCCTGTTTGCCGTACTGGCCGCCATCCTGCTCGTCATGCTGATTGCGCCGCTGTTCGTGCAGCAGTGATGCTCATTCTTTGATAGCTACTTACACTTGATAGATAAAGATTCTGAATTCATTTTCTTGAAATTCAAGAACCTACAAGCGCCAGCAGCTATTCAATCCGTAGCCGCTACCAGGCCTTCCACACTTCTTCGGCCAGACCAAACGCCGTGCTCGCGCCCGAGCCGCTGGTCACTGCCACCACACGTGTCGCGGCATCGGGCGCTTTGACAAAACAAGGGGCTTCGGCACTGGAGGGGTAGATGCCCGTCCAGCGCTCCACAACCTGGGCCTTGTCGATATGCAGCGCCTCGTGCATATGCCGCAGCATGAGCTGGTCGACAGCTTCGCTGGCAAACGGCTGGGGCGCGCTGCCGTAGTGGTGCGAATCGCCGACCACCAGCGAACCATCGGCGCTTTGCACGGCGATCAGGTGGATGCCGTGCTTCAGGCTTTCGGCCTCCTCGCGCTCCAGCTCGGCGCGCAATGCAGTGGCTTCGGGCAGCGCGCTATAGCCTTCGTAGCGCACCAGGCTCAGATCCCCCATGACCGATCCTTCAAGCTTGAAGCCCGCTTGCGGCTTGACGCGCAGCATCTGCAACTGGCACAGCTGCACTTGGTTGTCAGTCCATTCGCCTGCAAACAGTCCACCTGGATCGGCGTTGTTGCAGACCACCACACGTTCGGCGTGATAGCGGCCACGCGAGGTGGTCACGCGCGGCGTTGCCACCTCCGTCACGCTTTCGCTATAGGCGAAATCCACTCCCAGATCCTGCTGCAACCACAGGGCCAGTTGCGGGATGGCTGTGCGCGACTCCACGCGCAGCTCGTGCGGGCTGTAGAGCACGGACTGCAGCCCGTCGGTGCGCAGCGCCGGGTGGCGCGCCGCGGCCTGGGCTGGCGTCAGCAGCTCACAGCCTTCGCCCATTTCGGTGTGCATAAAGGCTTCAAGCACTGCAGCGGCAGCAGGACGGCGCGCCGTCAGCCACAGGCCGGAATGAAGGACATCGATACCGGCCTTGGGTGCAATCTCTGCCCAGACATCGCGTGAGCGCATGGCGCGCCGCCAATGGGCACCGGCGCGCTGGCCCGTGATGGTGACAAAGCCGAAGTTGCGAATCGATGCACCCAGGCAGGCACCGTCGCGCTCTATCACCAGCACGGAGCGGCCTTGCGCGGCAGCGGTATAGGCATGGGCCAGGCCGACAATGCCGGCGCCGACGACGATCAGATCGTAGTTTTTCATAGCGTTACAGAAAAAGCAGACAAGCCAAGTCCTTGCCGCAGCGCCATGGCGATGCAGCAAGAGACGTTCGGAGAATCAAGTGATGTGGAGAAAGTCCTCAGCGCTGGCGCCAGTGCTGGGTACGCCGCTGCAGCCAGGCATCCAGCAGCGCAATCAGCAGGCGACCGGCGGCTGCAGTCGCAAAGATCAGCGTGGCCATGGCGGCGGCGGGAGCGATATCGCCCGCGTCATCCATGGCCAGCACGGCCACCGAGGCCAATGTGGTTTCGGGCGAGTACAAGAAGACCACGGCCGACACCGTGGTCATGGCATTCACGAAGAAGTAGCCCGCCACCTGCATCACCGCAGGCAGGCACACGGGCAGATGCACGCGCCACAGCAGCGTCCAGAACGGCAGGCCCATGGAATCGGCCACTCGTTCGTATTCGGCGTCCAGCTGCTGCAAGGCGGTGAGCTGGGTGATGTGCGCCACCGAGAAAAAATGCGCGACCGTGCACAGCACCAGAATGCCCATGGACCCGTACAGAAAGTGCAGCGGATTGCTGCCCGCATTGAAGAACAGGATATAGCCCAGACCCAGCGCCAGCCCAGGCACCGCCATGGGCAGCGTGGCCACCGCGTGCAGCCACTGGCGCGCGCGGCCCCAGCCCGTGGGCCTGGCCACCAGATACGCGCTCAGAAAGCTCAGCAGCGCGCCTGTCGCCGCCGTGGCCACGGCCATGGTCAGCGAGTTGGCGTAACTGGCCCAGCCGCCACCATCCATCAGGTCGAACTGGTAGTTCCTGAAGGTCAGCGTCAGGTTATAGGGCCAGAAGCTGACCAGGGATGCCAGCACGGCCACTCCCATCACCGCCAGCAACGCCAAAGCCATCAGGCTGCAATACACCAGTAGCGCACGGTCAAGCGGCGCATAGGGCTGCGGCACCAGAGGCACGGCCCGCACGCTCATGGCAGCGGCCTGCCGGGCACGCAAATGGCGCTCGGCTGCAAAGGCCAGGCCCGCAGGCACCAGCAGCAGCATGGCCACCACGGCACCCATGGACAGGTTCTGCTGGCCAATCACCTGCTTGTAGATATCGGTGGCCAGCATCTGTGTGTTGCCGCCAATCACCTTAGGCACGCCAAAGTCGGTGACCACCAGAACGAAGACCACAATCCAGGCAATCATCAGCCCGTAACGACTGGCTGGCAGCGTGACCTGACAGAAGCTGCGCCAGCGCCCCGCGCCCAGTGTGGCGGCAGCCTCATACAGGCGCGCATCGCCCGAGGCCAGCGTGGTGCACAGAATCATCAGCGCATGCGGAAACGTCCACAGCACCGAGCCGAGAATGATGCCGAACGGGCCGTAGGCCGTGCCGCCCAGCAGCCAGCTCTTGAGCAGACCCTGGGCGCCAAACAGATAGATCAGGCTGATGGCCATGAGCAGCGACGGCGCCAGCAGAGGCACCAGGGCGATGGCGCGAAACAGCTTGGCCAGCGGCATGCAACTGCGCATCACGCCATAGGCATAGCCATAGGCCAGGGCCACACACAAGGTGCTGCTGAAGGCAGACAGCCACAGGCTGTTGAACAGCGACTGGCCTACGCCCGGCATTTGCGCATAGGCGAGGTACTGGGCCAGGCCCGAGAACTTGCCATCGGCCGACACAAAGCTGTGCCTCAGCAGCGCCCCCACGGGCAGTGCAATGGCCACCAGCAGCGCGCCCAGCAGGCCCAGCACCAGCGCGCCCAGCCACAGCTTTTCCCAATCGAAAAAGCGCGTTTGTCGTGGCGTCGCAGGGCCGGTGCCTTGCTGCCGACGTGATTCCGCTGCAGGCGCATAGCTCCCCACGGGCATCGCAGAAGAAGAGGCATTCATGCTTATGCCGCCTTTCGCAAAATCTCTGGCGCTGCCAGCGACTGCAGCGCGGCAGCCGGCAACTCCACCAGCACCTCGCCCTGCAGCCAGTCGGGCAGACGCGCGTCATGGCGCAGCGGCCATTGCACATCGATCTGGCATTGCAGCGTGGGGCTGAACACGCGCACCAGGACCAGCGAGCCCAGGAACGAGGTCTCGACCACCCGCGCCCGGAACAGATTGGGCAGTGCTGCGGGCTGGGCCGGGTGCAGCACCACGCTTTCGGGCCTCACGCCCACCAGCAAGGCATCACCGGCCTCAAAGCCGGCAGTGCTGCATTCAAGCCGCCCCTCGCCCACGTGCACCGCATCGCCCGACTCGGCCACGGCGGGCAGCAAATTCATGCGGCCCACAAAACCGGCCGCAAAGTGGCTGACCGGCTTGGCGTAGAGCTGCTCTGGCGAGCCCTGCTGCTCGATACGGCCCTGATGCATCAGCACCACCCGGTCAGCCATGGAGAGCGCTTCTTCCTGGTCGTGCGTGACCATCACGCAGGCAATGCCCAGCTGACGCTGCAACTGGCGGATTTCGCTGCGCAGTTCGGTGCGCACCTGGGCATCGAGCGCGGACAGCGGCTCGTCCAGCAACAGCAGACGCGGGCGCGGCGCCAGTGCGCGGGCCAGCGCAATGCGCTGCTGCTGGCCGCCCGACAATTGCGCCGGATAGCGCTGCGCCTGCGCACCCAGGCCTACCAGAGCCAGCATCTCCTGCACCCGGGCCTGCACTTGCGCCGCAGGCTGGCCCCTGAGACCAAACGCCACATTCTGGGCCGCCGTCAGGTTCGGAAACAGTGCGTAGCTCTGGAACACCACGCCAAAGCCCCGACGCGCGGCAGGCCAGCGCGTGATGTCCTCGCCCTGAAACAGAATGCGGCCCGCGTCGGCCTGCTCGATGCCGCACAGAATGCGCAGCAGCGTGGTCTTGCCGCAGCCCGAAGGGCCCAGCAGACTGACGAACTCGCCCCCCTCCACCAACAGGTCAATGTCGCGCAGCACCGGCTGGTCCCTGTACTGCTTGGCGATATGGTCAATGCGCAGCATGTATCTCTTTCAACGTGCAAACAATCCGAAGGTCGTTCCGATCTGTATCGCTCGAAATGCCCACCGCTGCATGTGCAGACCCGTTTCGCCAGTGACAGCGAGCAAGGGCAGCCCCGCAGCGAGGCTGTCGTCCCCCTCCGGCGCTCAGCGCCAGAGAGGGGGAAGGCGCGAAGCGCCTCAGGGGGTGTTATTTCTTCTCCGCTTTGGCTTCGTACCGACGCGACCATTCGGCCAAGATACGATCGCGGTTAGCCGCTGCCCAGTTGAAGTCGTTCCTGGCCAGGCGCTTTTCCAGATCGGCCGGAATGAACTCGTGCTTTTCCTGGGCCTCGGGAAGGGCCAGCACGGCAAAGTTGGCGGCATAGAGCTTGTTGGCGTCAGGCGTCACCGCCCAGTCGGCCAGGGCCTTGGCCGCGTCCTGCTTTTTGCTGGTCTTCAGAATGGCCGTGGCTTCCACATCCCAGCCAAGGCCTTCCCTTGGGAAGACAATGTCTATGGGCGCACCATCCTTCTTGGTCTTGTTGGCCCGGTATTCAAAGCTCAGGCCCACGGGGAATTCGCCCGCGCCGGCCTGGCGGCAGGGCTTGGAGCCGCTGTGCGTGTAGACGCCGATGTTCTGGTGCAGCGCATCCATATAGGCCCAGCCCTTGTCCTCGCCCATCATCTGCAGCCAGGCGGCCACCATCAGATAGCCCGTGCCGCTGGACGCCGGGTGGGGCATGGTGATCGAGCCCTTGAATTCGGGCCTGGTCAGGTCGGCCCAGCTGGCAGGCGTGGGCAGCTTGCGCCTCGGGCCTTCCACGGTGTTGAAGCAGACGGCGGACGACCACAGGTCCATGCCCACCCAGGTCGGCGTGGCTGCCGGATCGCGCATGGTGGAGCGCACCTTGGCCAGGTTTCTGGGCGCATAGGGCTGCAGCATGCCTTGCTTGTCCAGCAGCATCAGCGAAGTGGCGGCCACGCCCCAGATCACATCGGCCTGGGGATTGGCCTTTTCGGCCAGCAGACGGGCAGTGATGATGCCCGTGCTGTCGCGCACGAACTTCAGCTCGATCTCGGGATGGGCTTTTTCAAAAGCCGCTTTGTAGGCCTTGATCTGGTCGGCCTCCAGGGCCGAATACACCAGCAGATCGGTCCTGGCGTGGGCCGCGGAGGCTAGGCCCAGCAAAGCCGTGGCAACCGTGGCAAAGGCGATCAAGGTGAAGCGGCGAGTGGCGGGTGCAAAAGCGTGGCGCATGGATAACAGTCCCTTGGATTGATCGTTGCCGCCCGACCAACGCGGCCGTTTGCGACATGAGGGAACTGTAGAAATTCACTGTGAAACGCCTGTGTCACAGAACTGAAATCTGGCAAAGGCGTCATCAGCAAACTTTGTAGTCAGCGCGCTACGCCAGCGTCCGCCATCGAAATGCTATTAATTCAAAAGCAACTTACGCCTTATCTGTCTCATATTTCTTCATAAAACCATCTAAAAGACATTGCTTATATGCGCAAGAAGCTATTGAAATCAAAGCTGCTCATCCGCATTACCGGCTGCAGCGTTCATGTTGAAATCCGGGCACCGCTTTCTTGAAGACCTTGTCATGTTTGCCACACAGCTCAAATCCTTTTTCTGGGTCGCCCGCCTCGGCAGCATCACCCAGGCAGCGCGCCAGCTGGGGCTGAGCCAGCCCACGGTCACGGCGCAGATCAAGGCCTTGGAGGAGCAATATGAAGTCGAGCTGTTCACGCGCCAGAGCGGAAGACTGGCCATCACCGATGCGGGCCTGAAGCTGCTGCCGGAAATAGAAAAGCTGCTGCTGCAGTCGGCCCAGATCGAATCGGCGCTGCGCCAGTCGGGCCATGTCAATCAGGGCCAGCTACGCATAGGCGCCACCGCCCCCTACTATGTGCTGGACATCGTCAAGCGCTATCAGCAGCAATATGCGCTGGTGGAAGTGAGCATCGTCAACGGCAATTCGCGCCAGATGATTCAGGCGCTGGCCGAGTACCAGGTGGATCTGGCAACCTCTTCGCACCTGGACACCGATCCGCGCCTGCTGCGCCTGGAGCTGGGGCGCGACCCGTTGGCCCTGGTCGTGCACCGGCAGCATGCGCTGGCCAGGCAGAAGTCCGTCGCCATCGAGGATCTGGCAGAAAACACGCTGATCCTGCGCGAGCGCGGCTCCATGACCCGGCAGCTGACCGAGCAGATGCTGGAAGCCGCCCAGGTCAGCCCGCAACGAGTGCTGGAAATTGCCAGCCGCGAGTCCATACGCGAAGCCGTGATCCGCCAGATGGGCATCAGCATTTTTGCGCGGCACGAAGCATCGGCCCACCCTGAACTCGTCGTGCTGGATCTGGAAGGCGAGGTTCCCTGTCTTCCCGAATACCTGTACTGCCTGCGCGAGCGGCGCGACGCGCAGCTGATTCAGCCATTTCTGCAGATGGCCGAATCAGACCAGACTTAATCGAACAGTTCGGCCTGCTTGAATGCAGGCTGATGCTGATCCTTTTCGGACAAGGAAAAGTCGATATCGAGCTGTGGCCACGCAATAGCTATGTCGGGGTCATTCCAGAGCAGGCCCCGATCCGACTCCGGCGCATAATAGGCTGTGGCCTTGTATACAAGGTCCGCCGTATCGCTGAGCACCACAAAGCCATGGGCAAAGCCCGGCGGAATCCAGAGCTGGTGGTGATTCTCGGCACTCAGCTCAGCTCCCACCCATTGGCCAAAGCTGGGTGAGCTGCGGCGAATATCCACTGCCACATCAAACACCGCACCGGAGATCACACGTACCAGCTTGCCCTGGGCATGGGGCGGCAGCTGGTAGTGCAGCCCACGCAGCACGCCCTTGCTGCTGCGACTGTGGTTGTCTTGAATGAACTCGTGGTTCGTGCCCGTGGCCTGGTTGAAGATATCCTGGCGAAAGCTTTCCACGAAAAGCCCTCGCCCATCCCGATGAATCGTGGGTTTGAACAGCTTGATCTCGGGGATCGCAGTCGGAACGACCTTCATCGCACTCCAGCCTCCAGACATTGCATCAGATACCGCCCGTAGCCGTTCTTGAGCAACGGCTTTGCCAGTTCGGCGAGCTGAGCGGCGTCAATCCAGCCGGCACGAAATGCGATTTCTTCCGGGCACGCCACCTTCAACCCCTGACGCTGCTCGAGGGTGGCAATGAATTGACCTGCCTCCAGCAGACTGTCATGGGTGCCAGTGTCGAGCCAGGCATAGCCTCGCCCCATCAGCTTCACATTGAGCTGACCTCTTTCCAGATAAATACGATTGATGTCTGTGATTTCCAACTCGCCTCTGCCAGAGGGCTTGAGAGTCTTTGCAATCTCGACCACTTGCGAATCGTAGAAATACAGCCCCGTCACTGCGTAATTGGATTTTGGCTCGACCGGCTTTTCCTCTATCGAGAGCACCTGCCCTTGCTGGTCAAACTCCACCACCCCGTAGCGGCTGGGCTCCTGCACATGATAGGCAAACACCGTCGCTCCACCCTGGGTCTGATTGGCAACTTTGACCAAGGTCTGCAAATCATGGCCGTGGAAAATATTGTCTCCAAGCACCAGCGCGCAGGAGCCCCCTCCCAGAAAAGACTCGGCAATCAAAAAAGCCTGGGCCAAACCATCAGGGCTGGGCTGCACCTCATACTGAAGGTTCAGGCCCCACTGGCTGCCATCGCCCAGCAGTTGCTGGAAGCGCGGCGTGTCCTGCGGGGTGCTGATGATCAGAATGTCCCGAATGCCCGCCAGCATCAGCGTGCTCAGCGGGTAGTAAATCATGGGCTTGTCGTAGATCGGCAGCAGCTGTTTGCTGATGGCCAGGGTGGCGGGGTGCAGACGGGTGCCGGAGCCGCCAGCCAGAATGATGCCTTTGCGCTGTGTCGTCATGATGAATCAATGGATGGCTTCCAACGCCTTGCAGATAAGCGCCTGAAGCGAGTTATTTGAAAATTACAGAATTTCGCGCAGCATGCGCTCCACGCCTTGCTGCCATGCGGGCAGATGCAGTTGCATGGCCGCTTGCAGCTTTTGCGTATCCAGACGCGAGTTCAAGGGCCGCGCCGCCGCTGTCGGGAAGGCCGTGGTCGGCACGGCGGCAATGCTTTGCACCTTCCAGCCCAGATCAGGACGCAGGCTTTGGGCGCGCTCAATCACATGGCTGGCATAGGCATGCCAGTTGGTCTCCCCTGCCGCAACCAGATGGTAGAGACCTCCATCGCCTTCGTGGGCGCTCACATGGCGCACTGCATGGGCCGTGACATCGGCGATCAGATCGGCGCCGGTGGGGGCACCCCATTGATCGTTGATCACGCTGAGCGCCTCACGCTCCTGCGCCAGGCGCAACATGGTCTTGGCAAAGTTGCCGCCACGCGCTGCATAGACCCAGCTGGTGCGAAAAATCAGATGACGGCAATGCGCGGCCGCAATCCGCTGCTCTCCCTCCAGCTTGGTGCGACCGTAGACCGATAGCGGCCCGGTTGCATCACCCTCCTTGCGTGCCGCACTGCCGGAGCCGTCGAAGACATAGTCGGTGCTGTAGTGCACCAGCAGGGCGCCCAGGCTTTTGGCTTCCAGCGCCATGACTTCAGGGGCTTCGGCGTTCAGGCGCAAGGCCAGATCCGGCTCGCTCTCGGCCTTGTCCACTGCCGTATGCGCTGCGGCATTTACGATCACATCCGGGCGTACGCTGCGAATGGTCTGCGCCAGTGTCTGCAGATCGCCGATATCACCGCACAGGCCATTCCCATCCACATTCACGTTCTGGCGATCCAGCGCAATCACCTCGCCCAAAGGCGCGAGACTGCGCTGCAGCTCCCAACCGACCTGACCGTTCTTGCCCAGCAGCAGCAGCTTCATGCCGACGCCTCGCCGGTGTACTGCTTCTGCACCCAGTCACGGTAGGCGCCCGACTGCACATTGGCCACCCACTCGGGGTTGGCCAGATACCACTGCACGGTCTTGCGAATGCCGGTCTCGAAGGTCTCGGCAGGCTTCCAGCCCAGCTCGCGTTCCAGCTTGCGCGCATCGATCGCATAGCGGCGATCATGGCCAGGACGGTCGGTCACATAGGTGATCTGCTCGGCATAGGCCTTGCCATCGGCGCGCGGGCGCAGCTCGTCGAGCAAGCTGCACACGGTCTTGACGATATCGATATTGGCCTTTTCGTTCCAGCCGCCCACGTTATAGGTCTCACCCAACTGGCCGGCCTCCAGCACACGGCGGATGGCGCTGCAATGGTCGCGCACATACAGCCAGTCACGCACCTGCATGCCGTCGCCGTAGATGGGCAGCGGCTTGCCGGCCAGCGCATTGACAATGACCAGCGGGATCAGCTTTTCGGGGAAATGCAACGGGCCGTAGTTGTTGCTGCAATTGGTCGTCAGCACCGGCAGGCCGTAGGTGTGATGCCAGGCCCGTACCAGATGGTCAGAAGCCGCCTTGCTGGCCGAGTACGGGCTGTTGGGCTCGTAATTGTGCTCTTCGGTAAATGCAGGATCGGTCGGCGCAAGCGTCCCATAGACCTCGTCGGTGGAGACATGCAAAAAGCGAAAACCGGACTTGGCCTCGCCTTCCAGGCCATTCCAATAGGCACGCACCGCCTCCAGCAGGCGGAAAGTGCCCACCACATTGGTCTGGATGAAATCCTCGGGGCCATGAATGGAGCGATCCACATGCGACTCGGCCGCAAAGTTCACCACGGCGCGAGGCTGGTGCTGCGCCAGCAATTGCGCCAGCTGTGCACTGTCGCCGATATCGGCCTGCACAAACACATGACGGGCATCGCCCTTCAAGCTGGCCAGATTCTCCAGATTGCCCGCATAGGTCAGCTTGTCGATATTGACCACGGGCTCATTCACATGCGCCAGCCAATCGAGAACAAAGTTGGCGCCGATAAAGCCTGCACCGCCGGTTACGAAAATCATAGAGAGCTGCCTCTAAATTTCAGTGATAGCGATAGAAGAGCCCAACCCACGGCCATCAAGCCAGCACACTCAACCCCAGCGCTTTTCAGCCATCACCAGCAGGCCATCAAAGATCAGGTTGTTGATCAGCTCAAAAGGCCTGGTCATGCTGGGAGACATCTTCCAGCCGGCACCGCCCGCCATGATGCACATCGGCTCTGCACCGCAGTGTTCTGCCAGATGCTGGTACATGCGCTCCACCGCACCGGCGATGGCATAGGTGCCGCCGCTGGTCAGCGCATCGCTGGTGTTCTTGGGAAAGCACCTGACTTCACCCGTAGGCACGTGCAGGCCCGCAGTGCCGCCTTCCAGGGCCCTGAGCATGATGCCATGCCCGGGAATGATCAGGCCGCCCAGAAATCGGCCTTGCGCATCCATGGCATCGACCGTCACTGCCGTACCCACCATAACCGTGATCAAGGGCCGGGCATCGCCCAATTGCAACATGTGGTGACGTGCACCAATCATGGCCACCCATCTGTCCGCACCCAGCCTGGAAGGATGGTCATAGCCATTGGTCACCCCTGCTTCTGCGATGGAGGGGACTACCCATTGAGGCTCGAGATTCCATCCCAGCATGAGTTCGATCTGCTCGTGCACCCTGCGCCTTGCCGTCTCACCGGCAACCACGCAGCCCAGCATGCGCTCGGGAGCTGGCAGCCCGGCCCAGGCACCTTCTGCCAGGCGCTCTATATGCTCCAGGAACTCCGCTCCATGGGCCAGCAAGGCAGCACCAGGGCGATGATCTTCATACATGGCCCACTTCAAACGGGTGTTGCCAATGTCTATGGCCAAAAATGTCATGCGGCGGATTATCAGCACTTTTCTCTGTGACAGACAGCCGCTTGTCACATTCATTACAAGTGCGCAGGAAATTGTCAAAGAAAGCGCTCAGTCCATCTCCTGCAAGAAATCATTTCGATTTCCCGTTAAAGTGAACTGCTTTCTTCCACTACTTTTGAGGAGTCGAAACCATGGGTCTGTTCAGTTTCATCAAGGAAGCCGGAGAAAAACTGTTTGGCGGCAGCGACGCACATGCAGCCGCACCGGCCGAAGACTTGAATGCCAAGGCGGCTCAGGCGATCGCCAGCTATATCAACACCCAGAATCTGGGCGTATCCGATCTGCAGGTTCAATTCGATGCTTCTCAAGGCAAGGTAACAGTCAATGGCACGGCTCCCACTCAGGCTGTCAAGGAAAAAGTGACGCTGTGCTGCGGTAATGTGGCCAATGTCCAGTCCGTGGACAACCTGATGGCGGTCACCAACCCCGAGCCAGAAGCCCAGTACCACGATGTGGTACGCGGTGACACCCTGTCGGCCATCTCCAAGAAGTACTATGGTGATGCCAACAAGTACAACGTGATTTTTGAAGCCAACAAGCCCATGCTCAGCAACCCGGACAGGATCTATCCTGGCCAGAAACTGCGCATTCCGGCGCTCTGAATCAGGCTCTGTAAATACAGCCGCAAAAAGCGCTCGCATGAGCGCTTTTCTCATTTGACTCGAAGTTAGACTGCAGCTTATGAAAACTCTGCTCACAGGCGGTGCCGGCTATATCGGCAGCCATACAGCCATCGAACTGATCAGCCACGGTCATGAAGTCGTGATTTTCGACAACTTCAGCAACAGCCATCCTGAAGCAATCCGCCGCGTGGAGCAAATCACTGGACGCACCATTGCCGTGATCAATGGCGATGTCCGCGATCAAGCTGCGCTTGAGCAGGCCTTGCAGGAGCATGGCATTGACAGTGTCGTGCACTTTGCCGGCAAAAAAGCAGTGGGCGAGTCCGTTGCCCAGCCTGTGGACTACTACGACAACAACGTCAACGGCACCCTGGTGCTGCTGCGCGCCATGAAAAAGCACAATGTGCGCAATCTGGTGTTCAGCTCTTCGGCAACAGTCTATGGCTCGCCACAATATTTGCCTCTCAATGAGGTGCACCCTACTTCGGTCACCAATCCCTACGGCCGCAGCAAACTGATGGTGGAAGAGATTCTGTCGGACCTCTACCACTCCGACGCCCAATGGTCGCTGGCCGTGCTGCGCTACTTCAATCCCATTGGTGCCCATGCCAGCGGCCTGATTGGTGAAGACCCTTCGGACATTCCCAACAACCTGCTGCCTTTTGTGGCACAGGTCGCCGTGGGCCGTCGTGAAAAGCTGCAGATCTTTGGCGGCGACTACGACACCGTGGACGGCACCGGCGTACGTGACTACATCCATGTCGTCGACCTGGCCCGAGGTCATGTCAAGGCACTCGAGAAGCTGGCCGGCCTGGCCAAGCCCGAGTTGCTGACCATCAACCTGGGCACGGGCAATGGCTACAGCGTGCTCGAAGTGCTGCATGCCTTCGAAAAAGCCTGCGGCAAGACCCTTCCCTATACGATTACAGACCGCCGCCCCGGGGATGTGGCCAGTTGCTACGCAGACCCTGATCACGCCCTGAAAACCCTTGGCTGGCAAGCCGAGCATGATCTGGACACCATGTGCGCCGACACATGGCGCTGGCAAAGCCAGAACCCCAACGGCTATCGCTCGGTCTAGAAGCTGCCGCCCAGGCCCTGCGCATTACTGATGCCAGGGCAGGCCGCGCTTGCGCCAGCCACCCAACTGGCCTCGCTGGCCGTTGGCGTCAACGTCGCCTTCGAAACCTTCAAGAATGTTGTAGGCCTCGATTCCCAGGCCCGCGGCACGCTGGGCAGCCGCAACAGAGCGCACACCGCTGCGGCATAGCAGCACCACTTTCCTGCCCTCGGGTACCGCTGCTCGCAGCTCGGCGTCAAAGTTCTGGTTGGCTGCCATGCCGGGCCACTGCTTCCAGGCCACGGCAACAGCGCCTGGCACCTTGCCCACCCACTCGCGCTCGGCATCGGTGCGCACATCGACCAGAACCGCTTCACCAGCCTGCAGCCATTGCCAGGCCAGCTCCGCCGGCACATCGCCGGCATAGCCGGCAGCGGGTTGGATTTGGGTTGTATTGCTCATTTCATTCCTCGTCTCGATCATTGCCGCTATTCCCAAGCGGGCAAGGGCCTGTCTCTCAATGCTCTGCGCAAATGCTTCCAGTCGGGCAGCACCTGAGCCACCACAGCCCAGAACTGCGGGCTGTGATCCATATGATGCAGATGGGCGAGCTCATGCACCACCACATAGTCGATGATTTGCGGGCTGTGCTGCATCAACCGCCAGTTCAGACGAATGATCCCGCTGCTGTTGGCACTGCCCCAGCGCGTGCTGGCACTTGTCAGGCGCAGCGCATTCCAGCGCACGCCCATGAGTGCGGCATAGTGCAGCATACGGGCCGTGAAATAGCTGCGCGCCTCCCGCAGTATCCAGGCCTGAACGGCCGCGCGCACCTGGGCAGGCGGTGCCCCTGTCGGCAAGGGCAGATGCAGGCTTTGCGGGCCATCGCCCCCCTGCTCTCTATGCGTCTGGCGCGTACGCAGCAGTTGTGACCCATCCCCGGTCAGCCGCAAACTCATGGGCTGGCCCAGATAGTCCAGCACGCCTCCATCCAGCCAGAGAATGCGCGCTTCCTGCTTGATCTGCTGTCGCTGTCCGGCTTCCTGCAGCTTGCGCACAATCCAGCCGGCCTTGGTCTGCAGCGCTGATTCGATCTCGCGCATGGCCACCCATTGCGGAGCGGTGACTTCAAGCCCTTGCAGCCCTACGCTGAAGCCTATGCTGCGGCGCGCCGAACGGCGCAGCAGATAAGCCACCTCACGCCCTTGCAAGCGGGCGCTGTGGCTAGCTTCCGGATGCACCAGAAGTGTGGGCTCTGCAGGCAGCTCATTCTCTTCAGAATCAATAGCACCCACTGAAATATTGACGGGTGCTACAAGCTGACTATTCTCAAATTCCAGCTCGGATTGATCCAAACGCTGCTCAATGGCTTCAGGGCCGCTGCGCCGGCGCTTGCGCGGCATCAACCCGCCCCGCCCATCCCCCACCACAGGCGGCACCAGCCATTGCCAAGCTTGCTGCAAGCTATCGCCTGTGGACATGGGCAGTTTTGCCTTATCTGCGATAAGCCTCTGGGTCCAGGCGCTGCATTTCGGACTCGATCCATGCCTCGACCTCGACCATCAGCTCGTCATGCTTGCGGCCCACCGAAGAAATGGGCTTGCCAATGGAAACATCCACCACGCCGGGCTTTTTAATGAAGGCCTTGCGCGGCCAGCACTTGGCCGAGGTAACAGCGATGGGTACCACGGGCGCACCCGTCATGATGGCCAGACGGGTGGCGCCGGTCTTGTACTCGCCCACCTCTCCACGATTCACACGTGTACCTTCGGGAAACATGATGACCCAGATGCCTTGATCGAGCAGGCGCTTGCCTTGCTCCACCACCTTGTGAAAGGCGCGCGAGCGCTGGGCCCGGTCTATGTGAATCATGTCCAGTGCACCGATGGACCAACCGAAGAATGGCACCTTCAGCAGCTCCTTCTTGAACACATAGGCCAGCGGGCGCGGCATGATGGCAGGCATGAGAAAGGTCTCGTAAGTGGACTGGTGCTTGACCAGCAGCACCACCCCCTGATTCGGGTCCGCAGGCAGGTTCTCCATGCCCTGCACCTGATACCGGACCCCCATGATCACGCGGGCGCTGTCCACCGAGAGCTTGAGCCAGGCGCGGGCAGCACTGTATGCCTTGGCCGATGAGCCGCTGGTCCACTTGGCCAGCAGCACCGCGAAAGTGTAGGGAATGACGGTAATAGCCATCCACAACATGTGGAGGACGGAGCGAATCAGGGACATGACAGCAATCGAATGACGTGAGCACAGACCTGAAGTCTGGCCCATGATTTGGCACGGTTATCAACAAGAAACATAGCAGCTTGCGCTGCTCTTTCAAGCAGTTGAGTCTATTTTGACCTGAAACCCAGGCTCAATGCGGGGCAGGCGCCGAATCCAGGGGCTGAGCATCCTCATCCCCTCCCAGCGGCAACAGCATATTCACCACAGCCTCCAGATCCGGATAGCGCTCGCTGCCTTCAGGCAGGTCGGCATCGCTGCTGCACTCGGGCCTGGCGGTGGACTCCACGAACACCAGATGAGCGCCAAGAGCCTTGCCCGCCTGCAAATGCTCGACACCGCTGCCAATGGCCCAGATTTCATGGCCCTCCGCGCCGTAGCGATCGGCAATCTGCTCGAACAGCGCTACGCCTGGTTTACGGCACTGGCAGTCTTCATCGGGAGCGTGCGGACAAAAAAACACTGCCTCCACCCGCGCCCCGACGGCTGCCATCTCCCGGTGCATCTTGGCGTGCACGGCGTTGAGCTCGATCACATCGAACAGCCCGCGACCCAGCCCAGGTTGATTGGTGGCGACCACCACATGCCAGCCGGCACGGTTCAGGCGCGAAACCGCCTCCAGCGCACTGGGGACTGCAACCCACTCATCGGGCCGGCCAATGAAACCTTGAGCTCCCCACTGGTTCAGGGTGCCATCACGGTCAAGAATTGCGATCTTCATGGGGGAGACAGTAGTCGACGACAGAAAAAAGCCCGCTTACCTCAAGGCCAAGCGGGCTCGCGATCCAAGACTCCGGCGCTTACTGCCCTTCCCAGCGCTTGAGCACCAGGGAGGCATTGGTGCCGCCAAAGCCAAAGCTGTTGGACAGCACGGTCTTGAGTTCGGCATCGCGGGTCTGGGTGACCAGAGGCATATCGCCCAGCAGCGGGTCGGGCGTCTCCACGTTCACGGACCCTGCGATGAAGCCCTTGTTCAGCATGATCAGGCAGTAAATCGCCTCCTGCACACCGGTCGCGCCCAGCGAGTGGCCGGTCAGCGACTTGGTGGACGAGAACGGAGGCACCTGGTCACCGAACAGCTCGCGCATGGCACGCACTTCCTGCATATCGCCCACGGGGGTCGATGTGCCATGGGTGTTGATGTAGTCAATGGGCGCATCCACGGTTTCCATGGCCTGCTTCATGCAGGCAATGGCGCCGTCGCCCGAAGGAGCGACCATGTCCTCACCGTCGCTGGTGGCACCAAAGCCCACCACTTCGGCCAGGATGTTGGCACCGCGTGCCAGCGCATGGTCCAGGCTTTCCAGCACCACGGCACCGCCGCCGCCAGCGATCACGAAGCCGTCACGGTTGGCATCGTAGGCACGCGAGGCCTTATCAGGCGTCTCGTTGTACTTGCTGGACATGGCACCCATGCCGTCGAACAGCAGCGACATGCCCCAGGACAGCTCTTCGCCGCCGCCGGCAAACATCACATCCTGCATGCCCCAGGCGATCTGCTGGGCCGCAGCACCGATGCAGTGGGCCGAGGTGGAGCAGGCCGAGGTGATGGAGTAGTTGATGCCCTTGACCTTGAAGTTGGTTGCCAGGCAGGCCGACACCGTGGAGCTCATGCAGCGTGTGACCTGGTAAGGGCCGACGCGGCGGATACCTTTTTCGCGCAGCGTATCGGCTGCCTCGATCTGGTTGGCGGGCGATCCGCCGCCCGAGCCCATGATCAGACCGGTGCGCGGGCTGCTCACCTGCTCGGGCGTGAGGCCCGCTTGCTTGATCGCGTCTTCGAGGGCGATCTGCGAATAAGCTGCAGCATCGCCCATGAAGCGCAACTGCTTGCGGTCGATGCGCGCTTCGATATCGATCTCGGGAATGCCTGCCACCTGCGAGCGCATGCCCAGCTCCGTGAACTGGGGCATGGCCTTGATGCCGCTCTTGCCCTCGCGCAGCGAGGCCTCCACGGTTGTCAGGTCATTGCCGATGCACGAGACAATGCCCGCGCCGGTGATCACTACCCGCTTCTTGCTCATGCTGCCGTTCCCTTGGCATCACCTTCACGCAGGAACAGACCCACGCGCAGGTCATTGGCCACGTAAATTTCCTTGCCGTCGGCCAGCAGACGTGCGTCGCCGATGGCCATGTTCAGCTTGCGCTTGATTACTCGCTTGATATCAATTTCATATGTCACGAGTTTGACATCGGGACCTACTTCACCTGTAAACTTGACTTCGCCTGCACCTAGGGCACGACCACGACCCGGCAAACGCAGCCAGGTCAGGTAAAAGCCGATCAGCTGCCACATGGCGTCCAGGCCCAGGCAACCGGGCATGACGGGATCGCCCTGGAAGTGGCAATCAAAGAACCACAGGTCGGGCTTGACGTCCAGTTCCGCAACAATCTTGCCCAGACCGTGGGCACCGCCGTCCTCGGAGATATGTGTGATGCGATCGAACATCAACATGGGAGGCAGGGGCAGACGTCCGCTATCGGCACCAAACAGCTTGCCTTCGCCGGACGCGATCAGTTGTTCGTAGGAAAAAGATTCAGCCATTCTCTCAATTGCTCCGCGGCAGCCTGTGCAAGCTACCTATTACTCTGTATTTTGGGTGACGGGACCCGCGCCCGCTGCGCGCGCCCACTGCGGGCGGTACAACCAGGGATTATCAAGGCTCACGCCCCTACCCGGGACACAATACCCGTTTTCAGGCCCAAGACTCTGCCACAAATGCCACAGCCGCTGATGCCGAGGTGGCTTATTCCGTGCGGGACACTACGCCTTCCTCGGTCTTTCTCAAGGAGATCCAGGCCAGCGCGCAGAACACGAGGCACAACAGAGTCAGAGGCAACAGACCCAGAGCATGCACCCAGCGCGCATAAGGCGTCAGCCCGTCGCGCCCCTGAACCCGGCCCTGCAGCACCGCGCGCTCGAAAGGCGCCAGTGCTTTCACCACTTGCCCTTTGTGATCGATCACCACCGTGGCTCCGGTGTTCGTTGCGCGCAACATGGGGCGCTCGAACTCCAGCGCGCGCATGCGGCTGATGGACAGATGCTGATCAATGGCCACGGAGTCGCCAAACCAGCCGATATTACTCAGATTGACCAGCACCGTGGGTGCCGTCGCCGCATTGCCGAAATGGGCCGCAAGCTCTTCGCCGAACAGGTCTTCGTAGCAGATATTGGGCGACAGGCGCTCACCCGCCCAGCTCATGGAAGGCTGGCCCAGTGCGCCACGATTGAAGTCGCCCAGCGGAATATTCATGAGTTCGGTGAACCAGCGGAACATGGGCGGAATGAACTCACCAAACGGCACCAGATGGTGCTTGTCGTATTGATAGGCCTGGGTCTGCCCCGGCAGCCAGCCTTCGACCGTATTGGTGAAGCCCTTGTCCCAGTTGCCCAGCGGAAGGCCCACCAGAGCCGCGCGGCTGGATTCCTTGGCGACAAAAGGTGCGCGCACAAAGTCCAGATAGCCTTCAGGAAGCTGCTGAGGCAGCAGTGGAATGGCTGTCTCGGGTGCCACGACCAACTGGGCCCTGGCGTCATGCAACTGCTGGGCATACCAGCGCAGTGCCACCACCACGCCCGAACCCATTTCAAACTTTTCATCCTGCGGAATATTGCCCTGCAGCAGCTCTACGCTCATGCCGGGCAGCTGACCAGGTGCTTCAATGGCGGCATCACGCGACCACCACAGCCCGCCCCAGACCAGACCCAGGGCAACAGCAGATGCCAGGGCCGGCTTGAATTTCAGCAACGCCGACCTGGTCTGCATACGCCAGACCAGCAGCGCCAGCCAGGCTGCAGCCCAGGCCGCCACAAACCCCGTGCCGTAGACGCCAATCCAGCGCGGCAGCACGGCCAGCGGGCCTTCCACATGGGCATAGCCGCCTGCGCCCCAGGGAAAACCGGTCCAGAGCCAGCCACGCGCCAGCTCGGCCAGCGTCCAGAGTGCAGCAAAGACCAGCGCTGACAATGCATCCGGCGCCTTTGCCAAACGCTTGAAGCACCATGCAGCCACGGCGTAATAGCCACCCAGAAAGCCCGCCAGTGCCAACACGGCTGCCACCGCCAATGGCGCCGCCAATCCGCCATAGGTGTGCATGGAGATGAAGAGCCACCAGAAGGTGGCCGCCAGCCAGGCCGTGCCGAACAGCCAGGCCCGGCCTGCCGCCTGAGCGGCGGTACGGGCAGCCAGCAGCGCATGAACCAGCACCGCCAGCGACAGAATCTGCAGCCACCACAGCGGACGGCCATAGCCTCCGGCCAAGCTCAGCCAGCCGTCGCCCTGGCCGCGAGCCCAGGGCCAGGCCAGAGAGAAGGCCTGCAGCCCGCCTGCAATCAGCATCAAAAGCCAGCTCATCCAGCATTTGGGCCTGGCAGCAGCGGTCTGAACGGTAGAGGCAGTGGTGGTCATAGGAATCAGCAGGCACTAACAAAACACCCAACCGGGCGGTTGGGTGAATTCAAGCATACGAGGTATCGCCAAGATTTGTGCAAACCAAGAGGCACAACCAGTATTTCCACCGGCATCACACCAGGCCTGACCCGGATTTGCGCAAGTCGCGATCAGTTGCGAACCAAGCTGTCTGGCGACGGATCGCGCACCACCTTGAACCAGCGCACCGCGCCGCCCTTGGTGTGGAGCACGGTGAACTCCAGCCCGCCCAGATGAATCTGCTCGCCGCGCTTGGGCACATGGCCGATTTCATGGGCAATCAATCCACCGATGGTATCGAACTCGGCATCGGGGTCGCTGGCATGCAGCGAAGTCTCGAACTCCTCGCTCACATGCTCGATGCTGGCATCGCCCGCCACGCGGTAGCTGTTGTCGGCCAGAGCAAAGATATCGCCCTCGTCCTCGGGGATGTCAAACTCGTCCTCGATCTCGCCGACGATTTCTTCCAGCACATCTTCAATCGTCACCAGGCCGGCCACACGGCCGAACTCGTCGATGACAACGGCCAGATGATTGCGATTGGCGCGAAACTCACGCAGCAGGTCGTTCAGGCCCTTGCTCTCGGGCACAAAGACGGCCGGGCGCACCAGAGCACGAATATTCAGGGTGGGAGAGCGCTGCAGCTTGAGCAAATCCTTGGCCATGAGAATGCCAATGATGTTCTCGCGCTCGCCCTGGTAGACCGGAAAGCGCGAATGCGCCGTAGTCAGAACCTGGTGCAGGATTTCTTCATACGGAGCATCGATATTGATGAGATCCATGCGTGGCGCAGCCACCATGACTTCTCCGGCGCTCATGTCGGCCATGCGAATCACGCGCTCCAGCATGACACGCGACTCGGTGCCGATGACCTGGTTGTCTTCGGCTTCGGCCAGGGTTTCGATCAGTTCATCGGGAGACTCCGGTGCCGGATGGATGAACTCAGCCACCTTTTGCAGGAAGCTTCGCTTGTCTTCCTTCTCGGGAAGTCGCGCAGGATGGGGGTCAGACACTGTCTTGGAGTGCAGGACGTGCGGTAGTCGAACAAGTCCCCAAGAATAACGGATTGTGTTGACAGACGGCTTGCTAGCTCACAAAAGCCATGAGCGGCGGTCTCCGAGCGCACTCAGCCAAAGCTATTTTGATATCTGCTTGCGCCTGTCTTTATTGGGCTGCAGCCTTGCTGGCTTCACAAGACGATTTACTCGCCTGATTTATGGCGGCCTTCCTGCACACCCTTGCGCACTTCCTGCACGCCGGCCAGGAAAGCCCAGAAATTGACGGCCTGCTTCTTGAGCTGATAGTCCATCTCGCCCAGATGCTCCGTCACCAGCTCGCTGACATGGGTCTCGAAGTCGGCAGGCGGCAACTCCAGATAGGCTTCGGATTCCGAGCCCTCTCGCTTGACCGTGGCACCCGCGTTGCGCGCAATCTTGAGCATGGCCGTGTTCTCGGACAGCGCATGGATGAACATCATGCTCACGTTCTTGCTGCGCGCATGCAGCACTGCACGTGCAAACAGACGTGCCCCCAGCCCCTTGCCACGTGCACTCTTGAGCACGGAGACGCCGAATTCCGCGCATTTCTCATGCTCGGGATGGCCGGCAAAGGCCAGATGCGCCATGGAGATCAATTCCAGGCGGCGGTTGAAGATGCCGAAGATATCGTCGCGCTCGAAATCGAGCTGCTCGACATAGCGGCGCACCTGCTCGTCGTTGGCCGCATAGCCAAAGCGCAGATAGCGATCACGCGCATCCAGCTTGAGCAGATGCTTGATGATGCGGTCGCGATGGCGCGGGCTCAGCGAACGGATGGGGACCAAGGACGGCGAGCGACGCTCGGCGCCATGGGACTTGCCCATGTCTCGCAGCCAGCCGGAGCCGGCCTGCCAGGGCGATGTCAACCAGTCTTTGGGGAGGTTCATAGCCTGAAATATAGGTAAAAACCCGAGGTTTCACAAGCCGCATGTTGCATTGCAACAATCCTGTAAGGATTTTCCGATAATTCAACACCTTAGCTTCTGTTTCCGGCTAGGTCATGGTCCGTATGAAGGACCTCTACGAAGGCTTAGAGCGGCACGGCCGTCGTGACCTTGACCCGGTCCATGACAAAGCTGGTTTTGCAATCCTGCACACTGGGGTGTTTGAGCAGCGTGTCCATGATGAAACGACTGTAATGCTGCATGTCTGCCACCACCACCCGCAGCAGATAGTCCATCTCGCCAGTGAGGGAGACGCACTCCACCACCTCGGGCCAGGTCTGCACGCTGGCGCGGAACACATCCATGGGATTGCGCTTGCTGGTTTCGGTGTATTTTTCCAGACGCACATTGATATAGGCGGTCAGCCCCAGACCCACGGTCTCGGGCTGCACCAAAGCCACATAGCGGTCGATGACACCGTTTTCCTCCAGCCGCTTGACACGGCGCAGCACGGCGCTGGGCGACAGGCCGACCTGCTCCCCGATGACGTCATAAGTTTCTCGGCCATTGGCCTGCAATCGGCGCAAAATTGCCTTATCCAGTTTGTCGATGGTGTGCATGGAACTCATGGCGGCAGATTATAAAAAAAGCGCAGTTTTTATTAATGGTTAACCCTTGATAACCATTTAAATTGCATGAAATCAATTTTTTATGCAATTTTCATGCATTGAGCTGTTTGCAGCCAAGGCATTTTTGCATGAAGCTTGTCCGCGCCCTGTCCTACAGTGCATCCATCGTCGACACCTGTTCTTCATGTGTTGCGCCCCTACCCGATGGAGACCTCTGCCATGAACGCCCCACTGACTCAAAGCAACGCCAGCCAGTTCCAGACCTGGGACAACCCCATGGGCACGGACGGCTTCGAGTTCGTCGAATACGCGGCCCCCGATCCCGTGGCCATGGGTCAGCTGTTCGAGCGCATGGGCTTTCAGGCCATCGCCAAGCACCGCCGCAAGAACGTGACCCTGTATCGCCAGGGCGAGATCAACTTCATCATCAATGCAGAGCCCGACAGCTTTGCCCAGCGCTTCGCGCGTCTGCACGGCCCCAGCGTCTGCGCCATCGCCATCCGCGTCAACGACGCCAAGTACGCCTATGAGCGCGCCACCTCGCTGGGTGCCTGGGGCTATGCCCAGCAGGCCGCCCCTGGCGAACTGAGCATTCCCGCCATCAAGGGCATTGGCGACTCGCTGATCTATTTCATCGACAAATGGCGCGGCAAGAATGGTGCCAAGGACGGTGACCTGGGCAATATCAGCTTCTTCGACGTGGACTTCGAGCCTCTGCCCGGTGCCGATCTGCACCCCGAGGGCCTGGGCCTGACCTATATCGACCATCTGACCAACAACGTCTACCGCGGCCGCATGGCCGAGCTGGCCGAGTTCTACGAGCGCATCTTCAACTTCCGCGAGATCCGCTACTTCGACATCGAAGGCCAGGCCACAGGCGTCAAGAGCAAGGCCATGACCAGCCCCTGCGGCAAGATCCGCATTCCCATCAACGAGGAAGGCAACGACAAGGCCGGCCAGATTCAGGAATATCTGGACATGTACCACGGCGAAGGCATACAGCACATCGCGCTGGGCTCGACCAATCTCTACGACACCGTGGACGGTCTGCAGATGAACGGCATCAAGCTGCTGAACACCAGCGAGACCTATTACGAGCTGCTGCCCAAGCGCATCCCGGACCTGCAGGAACCCATTCCCGAACTGCTGGCGCGCAACATCCTGGTGGACGGCCAGCCGGGCGAGCTGCTGCTGCAGATCTTCAGCGAAAACCAGCTGGGTCCCATCTTCTTCGAGTTCATCCAGCGCAAGGGCAATAGCGGCTTTGGCGAGGGCAATTTCAAGGCCTTGTTCGAGACCATGGAACTCGACCAGATGCGCCGCGGCGTGCTCAAGACCTGAACCAGATCAACGGAGCCTGCCATGCGCCACCTCGGCCTGCACCCGCCTCGTCTGCTCGCTTGCAGCATGGCCGGCGTGGACTCCGGCGCTACGCAATACATCAAAAAGATACCAATGGTTACCACTCCGTCAAACGGACCATGTGGCGATCGGTTTCCGTCCCTATACTTTCCGTCATGCTGCACTGCCGCATCCACGCCTGACGTGAGTCGGCGCAGCCAGCCTCAACGCCCGGAAGGATCCAGTGTCGCGCCCCCATCAGCCCCCCGCTACAGCCCCCGAGGACTGCAGAGCACCGAGGCTGGAAGCGCCTGCCGACACCTGGCGCCTTTCCCGCCGCCAGGCCATGACCCTGGCGGTGGCTTCGGCGACCTCCCTGATCGCGGACAGCGCGCATGCTGCCAGGGATGCGAGCGCCCTGCCGTCGAATTCCAGCCGCAGCCGCAACGAACTCTCGCTGGTCGTTCCCTATGCGGCGGGCGGACCGCTGGATCGGGCAGCGCGCAAGCTGACGCAGGAAACCACGGCCCTAGGCAATATCAATGTGCTCAATGTCGCAGGCGACGGTGGCGCCACGGGTGCAGCCATGGTGGCCAGAGCAGGAGCGCGCGAGCCCATGCTGCTGATGGGTGCCGTGGCCACACATGCCATCCTTCCCTGGCTCAACCCCCAGTTGCCCTACGATCCGCTGCGCGACTTTCAGCCGCTGACACTCGTGGCCCGCATGCCTCATGTGCTGGTCATGCGCAGCGAACTGGCCATGCAGTGGCGCATCTACACGCCCGAGGATTTGCTGCGCTTCATGTCCAAGCACCGGCAGCCCCTGCGCTATGCCTCGGCGGGCAACGGCAGCATCGGCCATATCGCGGGCCAGTGGTTCCAGTCGCTGACCCAGGTTCCGCTCCAGCACCTGCCGTTTGGCGGGGCCAGGCCGGCTCTGTCGGCCTTGCTCGAGGGCACGGCCGATCTGATGTTCGACAACATTGCCTCGGCTCTGCCTCATCTGCGGGCCGGCAGGCTCAAGGCCATTGGCGTGACCTGGCGCTCGCCGCTGCCGGCTCTGCCGGAAGTGCCCAGCCTGGACGACAGCATCAAGGGCATGAATCTGACCACCTGGTTCGGCATCTTTGCCACTGCCGGCATCACGGACAGCCAGGCCAAGCGCTGGTCGGAGACTTTTGCCCAGACGCTGCAAAGGCCCGATATACAGCAGTACTTCGACGCCATGGGCGTGGTGCGCGACGACCTGCGTCTGCAGGACTTTGCCCGCCTGGTGCAGGCCGAGCATGCGCGCTACGGACAGCTCGTCAAGCGCGCCCAGATACAGATGCACTGAGCCAGCTTTCGGCTCGCTTCTCCTTTTCCCTGCTGCGCCCCGGCCACGAGCTCTGGCCGCAGCCTTCGCGACCCCTCATCTCAGGGAGTACCTTATGAACAGCATCCAGAACAGCACCGCCATGACCGGCGGCATCGGCGCGGCCCCCGTCGTCTATGGCCAGTCCGACCGCCCTCCACGCGGCGACTACACGCGTGCCCATGCAGACTACACCTGCACGCAAGACTATGCCGCCTATACCGAGGCCGAGCATGACACCTACCACCGCCTCTACGAGCGCCAATCCGCGCTGCTGCCGGGCCGCGCCAGCCAGCATTTCATCGACGCCCTGCCGTCGCTGGGCGCCAAGGAGCGCATTCCGCGCTTCGAGGAAATCAACGAGCGACTATTCAAGGCCACGGGCTGGGAGATCGTCGGCGTTCCAGGTCTGATTCCCGAGGTACCGTTCTTCTCGCTGCTGGCCCAGCGCAAATTCCCGGTCACGGACTGGATACGCAAGCCCGAGGAGTTCGAATACATCGTCGAGCCCGACATCTTTCACGACCTCTTTGGCCATGTGCCGCTGCTGTTCAACCCCGTCATGGCCGATTTCATCCAGGCCTACGGACAGGGCGGCCTCAAGGCCGCCGAACTCGGCGCCTGCGAGATGCTGTCGCGCCTGTACTGGTACACGGTGGAATTCGGTCTGATCCGTGAGAGCGGCGGCGTGCGCGCCTATGGCGCAGGCATTCTCAGCTCTGTGGGCGAGCTGGAGTACAGCGTCAACAGCCCGCAGCCGCACCGTTTGCCGCTGCAGCTGGAGCGCACCATGCGCACGCTCTACAAGATTGACACCTATCAGCAGACCTATTTCGTGATTGACGACATGCCCCACCTGCTGAACCTGGCCGATACCGACTTTGCGCCGCTGTATGAGCAGCTTCGTCAGCGGCCCACCATTGGCGCCAAGGAGTTGCTGCCCGGCGAGCAGCTGATTTAGTCAGCGGATGTATACCGGCACGCGCCTTGGCAAGCGCGAGGTCAAGAGCCGAATTGTCAGATGAGAATTCGGCTCTATTCCTTTCCAGAAAAGCGCATAAAGCTCCATTTTTAATAGCAATTGACGCCGAATATCCAGGCTGCAAGCCCTGCATGACTTGGCTGCGCCCTGAAACCCTGACCGCAGCATTGCACCTATAGTGAGCGCCAGAGGCAAACTGCCGCCCACTCACTTCTTCACAATGCATTACCGCTGCAACCAACTGCTGCGCTGGCTTTTAGCGCTCCAACTTTGCATAGGTCTGGCCGTCGCGGCCGAGCTGCCTGCCAATGGCGATATCCAGACCACGTCCATCGCCCAGATTCAACAAGCATCGAACACCCTGGACAAGGTACGCCAGTCGCTCGATGACGCCGACACCTCCGAAACGCTGCAGGCACTGTCCGAAAAAGCCCTGCAGTCCAAACGCGATGCCGACAATGCCGTCACGGCGCTGGAGCCGCTGCTCAAGCAAATCGACGCTCGCATTGCCCAGCTGGGTCCGGTGGCCGAAGGCAGCGAGGAATCCCCCGAACTGAGCCTGCAGCGCAAGGATCTGGCGCAGCAGCACAGCGAGCTGGACTCCGCGCTCAAGCGCGGCAAGCTGTTGTCCATGGAGGCCAAACAGACCACGGACAGCATCGAGAAAATCCGCACCCAGCAGTTCAACGCACAGATCGCCCGCAAAGTGGCATCGCCGCTGTCGCCCTCGCTGTGGAAGCAGTTTGCCGAACATCTGCCAACCGACCTGCAGCGCATTGCGGCCCTGACACGCCAGGGCCAGGCCAGCTTTGCGGCAGCCATTGCCGAACATGGCTGGTCGGCCACGCTGACCAGCATTGCCCTGGCGCTGTTTGTGATGTTTCCGCTGCGCATCGGCCTGCGCTATGCAGGCCGCAAATTTGCGGCCTCCGAACGCGCACCCAACGGACGGCTGCGCCGCACAGGTCTGGCTGTCTGGATGCTGGTAGTGGGTACGGCCCTGCCCGGCCTGGCCAGTCTGATATTCATCGAGAGCCTGCGCTCCATAGACGCGATTGCACCGCGCCTGCAGACCGTGGCCGATGCCTGGATTCAATCCTCATTTGTCGCCGCCTTCTTCCTCTCCGTCAGCGCCTGCCTGCTGGTGCCCAAGCGTCCGACCTGGCGACTGCTCAACATCGACGACATCGCCGCCCCTGCGCTCACACGCTTTGCCTGGGGAGCCGCCGGTCTGACCTGGTTCTCCATGATGCTCAACGCGGTGGACATTGCCGCACGCACCAGTGCCGTCAGCAGCGTGGCCCTGGACGGACTGATTGCGCTCGTCTATGCCTTGCTCATCATGTCGGTGCTGATGGTCATCAACAAGCAACGCAAGCGCCAGCAACTGGCCGAGCGCGAGAAGGCCGCTCACCATGGTGACGATTACCGGCCTGCGGCAACCAGTCGCTGGCTGATGCTGGCCTGGCTGGGCGGGCATCTGACGGTGCTGGCCGCACTCATCGCAGCGCTGATCGGTTATCTGAACTTCTCGGTATTCGCAGCCACGCAAATGGTCTGGATCACCGTGGTGGTTCTGGCCACCTCGCTGCTGATGAAGTTTGCCGACGACCTCTTTACCTGGCTGTGCTCCAGCGAGAGCCGTATCGGACAGGGCTTCGCTGCCGGCACGGGGCTCAGGCCCTCGCGCCTGGAGCAGGTTGGCGTGCTGTTGTCGGCTCTCACGCGTGTCTGCCTGTTGCTGCTGGGGCTGATGGCGCTGATCGCGCCCTTTGGCAACTCCAGCAGCCTGATCGTGCTGGCCGATACGCTGACCAATGGCCTTCCCGTGGGCGACTCCTTCCTGCGCCCCATGACGATCTTGCGCGGCCTGCTGGTGCTGGTTGCAGGCCTGACCGTGTTTGGCGCCCTGCAGCACTGGCTGGTGGAAACCTATCTGCCCAAGACCGAGCTGGATATAGGCGCACGCAACTCCATCAGCACAGTGGCCCGCTATATGGGCATTTTGCTGTCCGGCCTGTGGACGCTGGCGGCCCTGGGCATAGGCTTTGAAAAAGTGGCGCTGCTGGCCAGCGCCTTGTCCGTCGGCATCGGCTTCGGTCTGCAGGCCATCACGCAGAACTTTGTCTCGGGCCTGATTCTGCTGGCCGAGCGCCCCGTGAAGCTGGGCGACCGCGTGCGTATCGGCGATCAGGTCGGCGACATCCGCCGCATCAGCGTGCGCGCCACCGAGATTCAGACCGATGACAAATCCACCGTCATCGTGCCCAACTCGGAGTTCATCACCAAGTCCGTGCAGAACCTGACCATGGATGGCGCGCTGGGCCGCATCTCGATCGCGTTCTCGGTGCCGCTGAACACCGATATCGTCAAGCTGCGCGAGGTGCTGCTGGGCCTTTATGCCGAGCATGAGGCCGTGCTGAGCACCCCTGCTCCTTCAATGTATGTGGACTCCATCAATGGCAGCGTGGTCAACATCACCAGCTTCGGCCATGTCTCCAGTTCGCGCAATGTCTACAGCACGCGCAGCGACCTGCTGTTCGGCCTGCTGCAGCGCTGCGCCGAGCAGCAGATCGCCCTGGTTTCCGCCACCGACATCCACCTGATTCAGGACCCGCAGGCCCGTGCCCCGGCGTCGGCTGCGGAGGCGCCCACCTCGGCTGCCTGATGCCCGCTCTGCAATTGCGCCTGCAACTGCAGGCAGTGCTGCCAGACCCGAGGATCGAACAGCAGCTGCATATGCGCTGCATCGTCGACCTGATGACACTGCGCATTCGGCAAGATCGCAAGACCAGGGGGGAAGACGATGTTGTCGCTGCTGCTGCACCAGCAGCTGAATGACACATCCTGGGGCGGCGGCCCCAGCCGCTGCAGCCAGTCGCTGCCTTCGCGCATATCCACGGCCGGCAGGCGCTGCGCAAACCGCGCCAGCCAGGCTCCGCCATGCGGCGTGGCCACGGTGACCACATGGGCCGCATGGCGCGCACGCTCATCAGCATCGAGCCGATTGAGCCAGGCCCGCACCACCAGACCGCCCATGCTGTGCGCAACCAGAAGAGGGGCACGGCCGGTTTGCTGGACCATGGCTTTCACGCATCTGTCGAGATCGTCCACCATGGCATCGACTGGACTGCCATGAGCCGGCTCCAGCGTCACGGCCATGCAGGGAATACCGCGTGCCTTGAGCCTGCGCAGCCACACGGTCCACACGCCACGGTTGCAGAAATAGCCATGCACCAGTACCACGCCCACCTGCCCTTGCAGCTGCTTGCCCTCGCGATCCACAGGCACTCCATCGGGCTCTGCATGCTCGCCAAAAGGAATCTGCCAGCCGAACAGCCGCCAGGCCCAGCGCCACTCGGCAAACCAGGCCCGCAGCGCGACCATGGCAGGCGGCAGCGGCAATCCACGACCGCGCAGCACCGCACGCATCATCAGCATCTGCGTGCCCAGCTGCAGCCCGGCTCCGCTCGCAATCAGCCCCGCGCCCAGCAGTGCCACAGCCACTGAGCGCGGCCACCAATAGCTGCACCAGAGCAACAGCGCCAGCCAGCTTCCCATCACCACACAGCGCCAGAACCAGGTATTCAAAGCTGCTCCTCCTCAGAACGTGTTTGCGTTCTCGGACCCAGCGTAGCAAGCATGCCGCTCCACGCCTAGGACAAGCCCCCGTAGACCCTGACAGACCGCATCCGCAGAATCAGCCGCAGCGCAGGTTTTGCACGCTGGCCTTCTTTGTTCAACCCGCCGCCCTCTTCCCTGGACGACGAGCGGCTTCTGCAAGGTACCTCTTCTATGGACGCTGCCGCTCCCTGGTTCAAGAACTATCCGCCCAATGTGCCGCACGATGTGCAGCCCGAACAGTACCGCTCGCTGGTGCACCTGCTCGAAGAAGCCTTCAGCCAGCATGCAGAGCGGCCGTTTTCGGTCTGCATGGACCGCTGGATGAGCTATGCCGAGCTGGACCGGCTATCCGCACAGATGGGGGCCTGGCTGCAGAGTCTGGGTCTGGAGCCAGGAGCGCGCGTGGCCATCATGCTGCCCAATGTGCCGCAATTCGCCGTCAGCATGGCCGGCGTGCTGCGTGCAGGCTTTACCTGCGTCAACGTCAACCCGCTCTACACCGCGCGCGAGCTCGAGCATCAGCTCAAGGACTCGGGCGCCACGGCCATCATCATCCTGGAGAACTTTGCCCACACCCTGGCCCAGGTGCTGGAGCGCAGCCATATCCGCCATATCTGCCTGACCAGCATGGGCGATCTGCTCGGCGGCCTGTACGGCAGCTGGATCACCTTTGCCGTGCGCCATCTGGCCAAGATGGTGCCGGCCTTCGACCTGCCCCTTGGCTCGGATTCAGGCGCCGGCAGCCAGCAGCGCCAGGTCGCCCAGTTCAGCAAGGCGCTGACCGAGGGCGCAGGACGCAAGCTCATCCCCAGCACGGCCACGCTGGACTCGATTGCCTTTCTGCAATACACGGGTGGCACCACGGGCCTGTCCAAGGGGGCGGTACTGACCCATCGCAATATCGTCGCCGCCACGCTGCAGGCCCATACCTGGTTCACCCCAGCGCTGGAAGGCAGGGTCAAGGCCAATGAAACCCATATCGTGGCGGCCTTGCCGCTCTATCACATTTTCGCGCTCACCGTGAGCCTGTTCGCCATGCGACTGGGCGGCAGCCTGAGTCTGATTCCCAACCCGCGCGATATCCCGAAATTTGTGAAGGTGCTCAAGAAGCGGCCCTTCCATGTGCTGCCAGCCGTGAACACCTTGTTCAATGCGCTGCTCAATAACCCGGAGTTCCGCCAGCTCGATTTCTCGCAGTTGTTCATCTCCCAGGCCGGCGGCATGGCGGCGTCCGAAGGCACGGCGCGTCAGTGGCAGCAGACCACGGGCTGCGCCATGATCGAAGGCTGGGGCATGAGCGAGACCTGCGCCATAGGCACGAACAATCCCGTGACCAACAAGGAGTTCACCGGCACCATAGGCCTGCCTCTGCCCGGCATCTCGATCGCCATCAAGGACGATGAAGGCCACGACCTGCCAAACGGCCAGGCGGGAGAGCTCTGCATCAAGGGCCCCAACGTCATGCACAGTTACTACAACCAGCCTGCAGAGACCGCCAAGGCCTTCACGGCCGACGGCTATATGCGCACCGGCGATATCGGTGTGCTGGACGACGAGGGATACACCCGCATCATCGACCGCAAAAAGGACATGATGGTGGTCAGCGGCTTCAACGTCTATCCGAACGAGCTGGAGAACGTCATCTCCATGTGCCCCGGCGTGCTCGAATGCGCAGCCGTGGGCGTCAAGGACGATCAGCAGGGCGAATCGATCAAGGTCTATGTGGTGCGCAGCGACCCCTCGCTGACGGAAGACCGGGTCATGCGCTACTGCCAGGAGCAGTTGACGGGCTACAAACGGCCACGCTATATCGAGTTCCGCGACGAGCTGCCCAAGACCAATGTGGGCAAGATCCTGCGGCGCGAGCTGCGCTCGAACTGAGTTTTTTCAGAAAATTTACGAGTTTTCCCGAAGACTTCCAAAGTTGCTGCTAGAATTGCGGTCTTCGGGTGATTAGCTCAGCGGTAGAGCACTGCCTTCACACGGCAGGGGTCACATGTTCGATCCATGTATCACCCACCAGTTAAAGCGCGATTAGCTCAGCGGTAGAGCACTGCCTTCACACGGCAGGGGTCACATGTTCGATCCATGTATCGCGCACCAGACAAAGCCTCTTGAATTTCGGTTCAAGGGGCTTTTTCTTTGCCCGCACGGCAGACCGCCCCCCCTCTTTTGGAGGATGCCTGCCCACCGATACGGCTTGCATAATGGTCTTCAGAGACAAGCTGCGCGCACTCCGAAGCATTCACAAGAAGACATTGCCATGAGCCACACCGCCACCCTGGTCTGGGGAGACCATCTGCTCATGGGCCACGGGCCCATGGACGAATTGCACGAGGAATTCGTCGAGCTGATTGCCCTGCTGCAAACCGCCGAAGACAGCGAGCTGCCCAGTCTGCTGCAAGCCATGGAAAGCCATCTGCAGCACCACTTTGCCGAAGAGGACCAGTGGATGCTGAGTACCGGCTTCCCTCCACGCGACTGCCATATCGACGAACATGCGGCCGTGCTCAAGTCGGTGGCAGAGGTCCGCGTCAAGCTCGCCGAAGGCAATGTAGCCCTTTGCCGCGATCTGACCAAGGCCCTGGTGGACTGGTTTCCCGGCCACGCCACGCATCTCGACTCGGCCCTGGCGCACTGGCTGTCCAAGCAGCGCTTTGGCGGCAAGCCCGTGGTGATTCGCCGCAACATCCTGCCTTCGGTCGAATCGCACTGAGCAGCTCGCCCACGCGACAGCTGCGTGATGAGCGGTCTGCTAGGCTTGTGCAAAACACAAAGCACCGCACAGGAGACCAGTCCGATGAATGCATCCCCGGCAATGCATGTCCCACTGCCGCCCGGCATGACCGTGCTGGAGCGCGGCTGGCTGTCGGCCAACAATATCGTCTTTGCCGCGCAGGCCGGCGATGCCGAAGGTGCTGCCGTCATCGACACCGGCTATGTCACGCACTCCGCACAAACACTGGCGCTGATCGAAAGCACGCTGGAAGGTCAGCCGCTGGCGCGCATTCTCAACACCCATCTGCACAGCGACCATTGCGGAGGCAATGCTGCACTACAGCAGGCTTATCCACAGGTGCAGACCTTTATCGCACCAGGCCAAGCCGAGCAGGTACGCAGCTGGGACGACGCCGCCCTCAGCTACGCCCCCACGGGCCAGGAATGCCCACGCTTTGCCATCACGGGCCTGCTGCAGCCAGGCAGCGCGGTACGCCTGTCGGGGCGCGACTGGCAGATCCATGCAGCCCCCGGCCATGATCCCCATTCGGTGATTCTGTTCGAGCCTGACAGCCGCATCCTGATCTCTGCCGATGCGCTATGGGAAAACGGCTTTGGCGTGGTCTTCCCCGAGATCGAAGGCATTGCCGCCTTCGACGAGGTCGCCGCAACACTGGACGTGATCGAGCGGCTGAAGCCCCGCCTCGTCATTCCCGGACACGGCGGCTTGTTTGGCGATGTGCAGGCGGCTCTGGGCATTGCCCGCAAGCGGCTGGCAGGCTTTGTCCAGTCTCCGGAACGCCATGCCAGCTATGCCGCCAAGGTACTGCTCAAATACAAGCTGCTGGAGTGGCAAAGCATCAGGGTGCAGGATCTGCAGGACTGGGTTTGTGCCACCCCCTATTTCGGCATCCTGCACCAGAGCTACTTTGGCGCACAGACCGCGCAGCAATGGCTGGAAAGTCTGATCGAGAGTCTGCTTGCCAGCGGCGCGGCCGAGCTGCGGCGCGATGCAACCGGTACTCCCATCCTGCTCAATCAGTGAGGAACGCTCAGTGCTGCACGGTGGCGGCAACCAGCCGCATGACCAGCGGACGCACCAACACCACGCAAGCAAAGGCCGAAGGCATGGCCAGCGCATAGGCCTTGAGCACTCGCCATCCATAGCCTGCCCCCAGGCCGCCGTTGGCAGCCACGATGATGCAGCACATGAAGAACGCCATGATCAGCGCCATGTAAAAGGCAAACACCAGGGATGTGTAGCGCTTGTGCAGCTTGCGACGCAGTATTGCAGTGAGTCGTGAAGGCGGACTTGTCTCTTCAGTCATTCGCGCTCAGTTCCTCGTGGTGAGCGGCCTCGCCCTGCTTCCAGTAGGACGCAATCCGCATGCGCTTGGGATGGGCACCGGGCTTGGCCAGAATGCGCTTGCGCAGATCGGCCATGGCACGATTCTCGCCTGCAGCCCAGACAAAGCCCTCGCCTTCGGGCAGTTCCAGCGCATCCACCGCATCGGCCAGCGAACTCACCCACTGTAGGTCCAGCGCTGCGGCGCTGCTCCAGTGGCGTTGATCGACCTGATTGCCGACCTGCACCCGCACGATGGCGCGGCTGCCGGCCGGCAGTTCCGCCAGGCGGCGCTCCATGGCGGGCATGGCGCTTTCATCGCCCAGCAGCACATGCCAGTCCAGATCGGCGGGCACGACCAGGCTCCCGCGCGGGCCGGCCAGGCCCAGCCATTGGCCGATAGGTGCTGCGCGCGCCCATTCCACGGCCGGACCCGAGCCATGCTCGGCGAACTCCAGCTGCAGCGTGTTGCGGGCCGCGTCGTAGTTCAGCGGCGTGTAGTCGCGCATGGTGGGGCGCTCGCCGGCTATATGCGGGCGACCGTCGACCATCTGCGGCAGATTGGGCCTGTCCATCCCGGCCTGGGGCAGGATGAGCTTGGTATGGTCGTCAAAGCCCGCGCTGACAAAGCCTGCCAGTTCGGGGCCGCCCACGGTCAGGCGGATAAAGCCGGGGCTGAGCTGCTCGCGCGCCAGCAGCTGCACATGGCGCGAGCGGAATTCGTGGCGTACACGCTGCATGATGGACACTGTCTCGGTGTTGGACATGATTTTCATTAAGTTGATAAAGTCCACGAAATATCCATTAATAAGTTGACTAAGTCAACAAACAACCTTTCCCACCATGAGTTCATCCATCGCTGCCGAAGTGTTCGAGGTGCTGCACGATCTGCTGCACCTGTTTCGCGCGCGCCTGCTTGAGTCGCTTGAAGCGGTGCAACCGGGGCTGACCTTCAACGAATTCCGCATCCTCATGCACACCGGTCGCCACCCCGGCATCACGCAAAAGGAACTGGTCGAGCACAGTCACACCGACAAGGCCCAGATGGCGCGCACCCTGGCCCAGTTGCAGGACAAGGGCTGGCTGGAGCGCTCTGCCAGCGAAGCCGACAAGCGCGTACGCTGCCTGCAACTCAGCACCAGGGGGCAGCAGTTGTTCGACCAGCTCAGAAGCCGGCGCGAGCAGATAGCCACCGAGCTGCTCAGCGACTTTCCTGCGGCCCAGCAGGCCTTGTTGCATGATTTGCTGCTGCAGGCCAGGGACAGCGCCCAGGCTACGCAACCGTAAATACTCTAAAAAAGAAGCAGCCAACGCATGCTGCTCGATGATTTCAATGCTCTAGCACCTTGAAATACAGATAGAAAAGGCGGTAGTAGCTCTCATATTCGAAGTGAAGCGAGCGCCCGCCTACCCCAACCATGTTGCTATGCAACAACGCCGTGCATGATTCTCCGTAAACTTTCGCAAAGTTATATTAAGAATCATTATCATTTGCTGCATTCGTACCCGAGTACGCTTTAGCCAGCCAGGACTTCGCCCGGACGCCACCCGCGTCTGCGCTCGCATCACAAGTGCAGACAGCCAGTACCAGCCAGCCAACTGTCTTCACTTCCAGTCCTTTCAACATGGCTCAATCCAACATCTATATCCAAAGCCGCAAGCATTCCGCGGGCCGCTTGCCTTCCTCCGCCGGCCTGGTCGCCTGCGCCACCGTGCTGGCCGGTGCCACGCTGGCACTGCCAGCGCAGGCCCAGTCCACAGAAACCACGCTCAAGGAAGTCAAGGTGGAAGGCAAGGCCGACACCGGCTACACGCCCGGCCAGCTGTCCTCGCCCAAGTTCACCCAACCGCTGGTCAACACCACGCAGACCGTCAACGTCATCAAGGAGCAACTGCTGCAGGAGCAAGGCGCCACCACGCTGACCGAGGCACTGCGCAATGTGCCCGGCGCCGGCACCTTCTACGCGGGCGAGAACGGCAACACCAGCACCGGCGACGCCGTCTATATGCGCGGCTTCGACAGCTCCAGCAGCATCTATGTGGACGGCGTACGCGACATAGGCTCGATCTCGCGCGATATGTTCAACATCGACCAGGTCGAAGTCACCAAGGGCCCGGCCGGCACGGACTACGGCCGCAGCGCCCCCACGGGTGCCATCAATCTGGTGAGCAAGCAGGCCAATCTGAACAACAGCTTCGGCGGCTCCCTGGGCCTGGGCTCGGCCAGCTACAAACGCGCCAGCATCGACCTGAACCGCGTCATCAATGCCGAGACCGGCACGGCCGTGCGCCTGAACGCCATGGCGCAGGACGCCAATGTGGCGGGCCGCAACGGCATCGAGAACAACCGCTGGGGCATTGCGCCCTCGTTCGCCTTCGGCCTGAACTCGCCCACCCGCGTGTTCGTGAACCTGTTGCACATCAAGCAGAGCAATGTGCCCGACGGCGGCGTTGCCACCATCGGCCTGCCTGGCTACACCTCTCCCGACGCTGCGGGCTATGCGGGCCGCCGCGCCTTTCTGGACTCTGCAGCACGCGTCAACAGCAAGAACTTCTACGGTACGGCCTCCGACCACGACGATGTGACGGCCAATATGGCGACGCTGAAGGTGGAGCATGACTTCTCGTCCACCACCAAGCTGCGCAACACCACGCGCTGGGGCGAGACCAAGCAGGACTATCTGCTCTCGGCCATCATGGGCCAGGGATATTCTGCGGGCGGCGTGCTTGGCAGCAATTCGCTGCAGACTCCCAACCCCGCCGATCCATCCACATGGTCGATGGCGCGCCTCATCAACACCAAGGATCAGGTCAACCGCATCCTGACCAACCAGACCAATCTGAGCACCAGCCTTGCCACCGGCAGCGTGCAGCATGATCTGAGCCTGGGCCTGGAGCTGACGCGCGAGGAACAGACCAATTACGGCCTGGCCACCTCGGGCTCGGTACCCAGCCGGGTCAGCGTGTACAACCCCGACGCCAGCGTCACGCTGCCTGCCTATGTACGCAACGGCGCCGACAGCAAGGGCAAGACCGACACCGTGGCGCTGTATGCCTTCGACACGCTGAAGTTCAACGACCAGTGGCAGGCCAATCTGGGCCTGCGCCTGGACCGCTACAAGACCTCGTACAACGCCATGGCGGTCTGCACGGCCACCTCGACCACCCAGCCCTGCGGCAGCAACCCTGCTGGCACCGTGGTGCCCACCACCTCGGACGGCCTGAGCAAGTCCGGCACCTTGCTGAGCTGGAAGGCCGGCCTGCTCTACAAGCCCGCGCCCAATGGCAGCGTGTACATGAACTACGCTCTCTCGCAGCAGCCACCGGGCGGCAGCAACTTTGCGCTGTCGGCCGCCGTGAACAATGCCGCCAACCCCAATATGGACCCACAGAAAGCCAAGACGCTGGAGCTGGGCAGCAAATGGGAGCTGATGGAAAAGAACCTGATGCTCAGCGGCGCGCTGTTCCGCACCGAAGTGACCAACGAGATCGTCACCAACTCCGACGGCACCGTGGGCCAGACCGGCAAGAAGATCGTGCAGGGCCTGGAGCTGGGCGTGATCGGCCAGATCAACAAGGCCTGGGGCGTGAGCGCGGGCTACACCGTGCAGAACACCAAGGTCGACACCGGTGCCCTGGTGGCAGCCGACGCCAGCAACGGTCTGACCTATACGCCCAAGAATGCCTTCAGCCTCTGGAGCACCTATCAGCTGCCCTTCGGCCTGACGATTGGCGGCGGCGCGCGCTATGCGGGCGGCCTCAAGCGCGGCACCGACGGTGCCGTGGGCACGCCCAGCCACACGGACTCCTACTGGGTCTTTGACGCCATGGCCAGCTACCGCGTGAACAAGAATCTGGACATCCAGCTCAATGTCTTCAATCTGTTCGACAAGGACTATGTGGCGGCCATCAACAAGAGCGGCTACCGCTACTTCCCCGGCATTGCACGCTCGGCCCGTCTGACTGCAAACTTCAAGTTCTGATTGGAAGTTCTCCCCCTGAGGCGCTGACGCGCCTTCCCCCTCTCTGGCGCTGAGCGCCGGAGGGGGACGACATCTTCGCTGCGGGGCGGCCCTTGCTTGATGTCTCTGGCTTGGGCCATGCCAGCTTGAAGGCTGCGCCCTCTTTTTACGCTTTCAGCCCCGCAACTGCGGGGCTTTCCCGTCCGAGGAAATTCATAAAATGATGCTGCACATCCCCAATGTCCTGAGCCGCGAGCAGGTCGCCAGCATGCGTGCCGCCATCGATGCTGCCGACTGGGTCGACGGCCGCGCCACCGTGGGCAGCCAGGGCGCCCAGGTCAAGCGCAACCGGCAGCTGCCCGAGCACTCGCCCGTGGCCCAGGAGCAGGGCCGCATCATCTTGCAGGCGCTGGCCGCCAGCCCGCTGTTCTTCAGCGCCGCCCTGCCCGCGCGCACCATGCCGCCGCTGTTCAACCGCTACAGCGACAGCGAGACCTACGGCCTGCATGTGGACGGCGCGGCACGCCGCGTCGCGGGCTCCGAGCAGTGGCTGCGCACCGATGTGTCCTGCACGCTGTTTCTCTGCGAGCCCGAGGACTACGAGGGCGGCGAGCTGGTCGTGGTCGACACCTACGGCACGCACGAGGTCAAGCTGCCTGCGGGCGACCTCATTCTCTACCCGTCAACCAGCCTGCACCGGGTCGAGCCTGTGACACGCGGCGAGCGGATCTGCTCCTTCTTCTGGGCCCAGAGCATGGTGCGCGACGATGCACGCCGCGCCATGCTGTTCGAGATGGATCAGGCCATCACGGGCCTGCGCGGAAAGTTCGGTGAAACCGAGGAAACCGTCAGCCTGACCGGCCACTATCACAACCTGCTGCGCATGTGGGCCGAGACCTGAGAAGTGTTCTGAAACCGGCCGAGCAGCTCAGGGCCTGTGCTTTTCGGCGCAGCCGACCAGGTGGTTGTGCATGCTGGTCATGCACTGGTACATATCGCGCGAGCGGCCCGTGGCGGCCTTGCAGTCGCTGACCGTGGCCTGGGAGCGCAGCTTCACGAAGTTGCCCGCCGAGCTGTCGTACTGGGCCTGGGTGATATAGCCGCCCCTGAGGTTTTTCTGGCCGTTTTCCAGCATGGTCTCGATCTGGCTGCGGATGTTGTCCACCGCCAGCGCGCAGTTCAGCGCCACTTCCTTGCCATCGACCTTTCTCAGGCCCTGGGCCAGACCGTCGGCCATTTCCTGAGCGCCCTTGGGCAGCTTCCTGGTGCCGTCGGGATTGCGTGTCTCCGGTCCTTCGCCAAAGCGCCCCGCGCCCGCCCCCGAGCTGCCGTTGGGAGAGACCTTGACCTGCGATGCATCCGCCTGCTGCGGCGGCAGCTGCGAGCCGTAATGCGTCTGCCCTTGCGCATCCACCCATTTGTAGACGGGCTGTGCCGTCAGGGCACCGGCCCAGACCAGTCCCAGCGTGGCGATGAGCACGCGGCCTCTTGCTGTTGACATTGCGACTTCCCCCTCACTCGGTGCTGGTCTGCCATGCACAGAACCAGTATTTGTAAATAAGTGTAAGCAATAATCAGCAATATGAAAACAGGAGCTGCCTGCGCTTTTTCATCCAAGGTTTCAGACATAAAACAGTTTGAAACCTATGATTGAAATACGCTGACAGCTCCTGATTCAGAAGCTCATGCCGCTTATAAAGCGCTCAGCCTCAGAACTTCATGTTCGCCGTGATCCAGAAGGTACGACCGGCCTGTGTCACGCCCGACACACTCTGGCCGCCCTGGAAATAGCTGTTCACCCAGGTCGGCGTGCCGTTGACGCTCACCTGCTGATACTTGCGGAAGTCCTTGTCGAACAGATTGAAGATGCTGGCGTTGATGCTCAGGCTCTTGTTGACCTGATAGCTGCCTCCCAGATGGAACAGCGCATAGCCCTTGATATCGCCCACGGCGTCATACACGTCCCTGTTGGCCTTGCTCAGATTGTCGTAGGAGCCGCTGAAGCGCGGACTCTTGCCGCGGTACTCGCCGCGCGCCCACAGGCGCCACTGGCTGCTCGGCGTCCAGTCCAGCTGCACATTGGCAATGTGCTTGGCGGTGTTGGCGAGCTGGCCGTTCTTGACGCCGCTCTCGATCACCTCGCTATTGGTCCAGGTGTAGCCGGCCTTGACGGCCCAGTCCTTGGCCAGCTGGGCGCGGCTGCTCAGCTCCAGACCCCAGGTCTTGGCCTTGTCCACATTGATGGAGTAATCGGCCGTGGGGTTGTAAGCGCAGCTGGAGATGTAGACCGAGCCAGGCTTGTTAGGATCACAAGAGCCGCCCGAGGCGATCTTGTCCTTGACATCGTTATGGAAGAAGGTGGCCGCGCTGGTCCAGCCCGCCTTGTTGTCATACAGGGCCGACAGCTCCACATTGGTGCTGGTCTCGGGCTTGAGGTTGGGATTGCCGATGCTGATGGTCTTGCCCTGGCCGGTCACGCCGCTGACACCGTCGATCAGCTGATTCAGGCGCGGCGCCTTGAAGCCCTGGCTCACGCCGCCCTTGAAGGTCCAGTTCGTCGTCGCATCCCAGACCAGATAGGCGCGCGGGCTGAACTGGCCGCCAAAGGCATCATGGTGGTCATAGCGGCCGCCCAGCGTGGCCGTCAGGCCCTCGCGCAGACGCCATTCGTCCTCGACAAACAGCGACCACATGGTCTGCTTGTGACTTTGCGGCAGCAGGCCGTCCTTGAGCTTGGCATCCCAGAACTGGCCGCCCACGGTCAGCATATGGGCATCGCCCACGGGGGCCACCAGCTTGCTGTCCAGCACCAGATTGGTGGTCTTCAGTTCGCGATCGGCGCCGCCGCGTGGGTCGCCCTTAGGCACCGATGCGCTGGGAATGGTGCGGCCAATGGTCTCGGTTTCGGTATGCATCAGGCTGCTTTCCAGCGTGCCGAAGCCCAGGCGGCCGGTATGACCGATGCTGACCTGATCGCGGTTGAAGCGCAGGGCGTCGCGGTAGCCGGGCAGTGCTGGATCGCCATTCTTGTCGACAGGATTGAGTGCATCACGGCTGCCCAAACGACCATCCTCGTTGTTGTACCAGGTGCGGGCCTGGTCCACGTCCAGCCAGATGTCGTGATAACGGCTGGGCGTCAGCGTCAGCTTGGCACCCAGGCTGTGCTGGCGGCTTTGAGCCGGCGCGGGGTTGCGCGCCTGTGCGGGCTGGGCGGCGCCAGGGGCCAGCACCCAGTCGGCGGCATCGCGGTTGAAGGTGCTGCCGCGCACGGCCAGACCCAGCAGATCCTGCTTGATGGGGCCGTTGATGTAGAAGCTGCTCTTGTACTGGTTGCCCCATTCGCTGTCTTGCGGAATGCCGGCGCCCACGCTGACTTCGCCGCCCCACTCCTTGCTGACCTTGCGCGTGATGATGTTGATCACGCCGCCCATGGCGTCCGAGCCATAGAGCGTGGACATGGGGCCGCGAATGACTTCGATACGCTCGATGGCCGACATGGGCGGCATGAAGCTGGTCAGTGCGGCGCCGAAGCCGTTGGGCGTGACGTCGCCCGCCACGTTCTGGCGGCGCCCGTCGATCAGGATCAGCGTGTAGTCGCTGGGCATGCCACGGATGCTGATGTCGAGACCGCCGGTCTTGCCGGTGCCGCCCATCACATCGATGCCTTCCACGCCCTGCAGGGCTTCGGCCAGATCGCGGAAGTTCTTGGTCTCAAGCTCCTGGCGCGTCACGACGGAGATGGAGGCCGGGGCATTTTTCAGCTCCTGCTCGAAGCCGGAGGCAGAGACAACCACCTCCTCCATGGTGGACTCCCTGGCTTGTGCAAAAGCATTGCCGGCGCATGCGGCGGCAGCGGCCAGGGCCAGTAAACGGGGTTGCCAGCGAATGTGGCGGGCACGGCTGAGAGCTGCGTTGGACATGATGACTCCTCGGCCTGCCTCGGGCAGGTCGTTCACAGATACGGGTAGGAAGCGGCGGCCCGGTGGGCCTTCTGGACAGCTGGCTGGCAGCTAAAGGGAGACAAAGCCGAGGTTGTATGTGACGTTATGGGCTCTGACGGTTGCAATTATGTACTTTTGTAAACGCAAACCAGTCTCATTCGCCATCTGTTTGTAGGTTATTCACCTACAAGGGGCTTTGCATGCTATTTCACGCGCGCCTCGGCGCGGGTCTTGTTTGAGCACTTGAAGAGCTCAATAAAAAAAGCGCTCCACACCTTTCAGGTAGAGCGCTTTTCACTATCATTAAATGAGCAATCAGCTCATCGAAACACCCGCTTATGGCAAGTCCTTCATGGTTTCGGGATCATTGGCCGGGCGCGGGCCTACGGTGCCCAGTCGGCTTTTGAGCGACTGAGGCTGGCCGGTGATCAGCGCCGCATAGTTGGTGGTGTTGGAGAGCACCTTCTTCACATAGTCGCGGGTCTCGCTGAAGGGCACGTTTTCGGCCCAGATGGCGGCATCCAGCGTGGGTCCGTTGCGCCAGTTGCGCGGGCGGCCCGGGCCGGCGTTGTAACCCGCGGCAGCCAGCGCCATCGAACCCTCGAAGTCATCCAGCGCCAGCTTCAGATAGGAGGTGCCGATGGTGATATTGGTGTCGCGGTCGTTGATCATGTCGGGAGTGAAGCCCGTCATGCCGATCTTCCTGGCCGTCCAGCGCGCCGTGGCCGGCATCACCTGCATCAGCCCCGAAGCGCCCACACCCGAGCGTGCATCCATGATGAAGCGGCTCTCCTGGCGGATCAGGCCATAGACATAGGCCGGGTCCAGCCCGATATTGCGCGACTTGGCCAGCACCGTGTCGTGATAGGGCATGGGAAAGCGCTGCTTCCAGTCGGCAAAGGTCTTGGTGCGCTCGCTGGTGTTGATGCAGCGATCCCAGACCTGGCGCTCGCAGGCCAGATCGGCGGCCGCATACAGTTCGCGATCTTCCATGCCTCCCGGCTGGTGCAGATTGGTGGAGTAGTTCCACTCGCGCACGCCTTCGCTGCGCAGCCCCATGCCAATCGCATACAGGCTGCGGCTCAGGCCAGGGTTGCTGCGCGCCGCCGCCTTTTCCTGCGCCGTCAACGGCGCGGGCGCGGGCGGCACGGTGATGCGCTGGCCGATTTCCTCCAGCGCCAGCTGCTCGTAGAAGCTGCTGCTGCCGGCCGTGTCCTCCAGCAGTTGGCGGGCTTCGGCCTTTTCCTCGGCATTGGGGCGGCCCGCCAGCATGGCCTTGGCCTTCCAGTAGGCCCAGGTCGGGTCGGTGCGCTCCGGCCCCATGGCGTCGATGGCACGGCGAACGGCCTTCCAGTCGCCGGCACGCAAGGCGGCGCGGGCCTTCCAGCCCAGCAGATCGTCGCTCAGGTCTTCGTTGCGGCGCACCTTGCCAAAGTAGTTGTTGGCATCGGGCGAGAGCTTGAAGGCGGCCTGCTTGCCGGCCACGGCCCAGGCCCAGTTGCGCTCCTCGCCGTTGAGCTGGGCACCCCAGCCGCCGTCGATCTGGGTGGCAGCCGCATCGGGATCGCTGGCCGCCATGCGGATCAGGGCCAGCAGGGCCAGTTCCTTGCGCTCGCGGCCGCGCGCCTTGCTCTGGCCTGCCAGGTATTTGGCGGGCGAGGCAAACACCTGCGCCACCTGGTCGGCGGCCTCGGGGGCGACGATGGCCACCGCATCACGGGCCGCCTTCTGGCGATTGTTTTCGGTGGCAACACGGGCACGGCGCCAGACATCGGCGTCGGTGATCAGCTTGTTCGCATACAGCTGGCCGGCGGCAGTGGTGCAGCCGTCATCGGCATCTTTTTGCGCCATCCACAGATCGCGCACCTGCTGGCCCACATTGGGCGCGCCCCGGCCTTGCAAGGCGTCGGCCAGCAGGGCGTAGCAGGTGACGGACTTGTCGTCGCGCATGCGGAACTTGGGATAGACCTGGCCGAAGGTGTTCCAGTCACGCTGCTTGCCCAGCAGCAGCAGCCAGTCGTTGCGCAAGCGGTCTTCGTGGTAGGTGCCGGCATAGCGGTTCAGAAAGCCCTGGATTTCATCGGGCGACGCGGTTTCCAGGCGGTTCTTGAGTTCCCAGTAAGCGGCCCAAGGTTCGAGGGGGTGACCGGCAGCCTGTGGCAAGAGCTGGGTCAGCGCCGTCTGATTGCGGCTGCGGAATGCTTTTTGCATATCCAGCAACACGGCGTCGCCCGGGTTTTGTGCCTGCGCAAACGGAGCAGCTACAGTCAACAGGGAAGCCGCACAAAGCGGTGTCAAAATCTTCAGCCAGTGCATGGAGGAAATTATCCGATGGACAAAGCAGCGTTACGCCGCAAGTTGATTGAACTGCGCCTCAACCTTCCAGATCGCCTGCAACGCGCCGATGCGCTGCAGCAGGTGATGCGCTTTTGGCTGATGGAGCGGCCCGATACCGTTATTGGTGCCTACTGGCCCATCAAGGGTGAATTCGATCCGCTGCCAGCCCTGCATCGCTGGAAGGAAGATGGCGAGCTACAGGGTACTCCACAAAGGCGCAGGATCGGGCTGCCGGTGATAGACAAACAGCGCAAGACGCTGAGTTTTCACGCCTGGTACCCCGGTTGCCCGATGGAGGAGGACGCCTATGGCATTCCCAAGCCCAAGGATACCGAACTGCTGGTGCCCACGCTGCTGTTTGTCCCCTGCGTAGGCTATGCAGCCGGCGGCTACCGCCTCGGCTATGGTGGCGGCTTCTATGACCGCACGCTGGCCGAGCTGAGCCCGCGCCCGTTCACCGTGGGCCTGGGCTATACCAATGGCTATGTCGATGACTTCCAGCCCGAGGTCCATGACCAGCCGCTGGACGCCATCCTCAACGACAACGGCGTGGTCTGGCCCGTCTAACCCTTGAATCGCTTTGCCATGAGTCGTCCCCGCAAGAACATTCCCCAGCGCCGCTACCGCCAGCGCCCGCCACTGACCGTGATGCAGCTGCCGCTCACGCACCCCGAGGTGCTGCGGCTGCAATCCCATATGCGCCGCCATGGCGCGCTCGGACTGACACCGCGCCAGCACGATGCCATCTGGGACTTTCTGTTCGAGCGCCCCGAGAGCCAGGCCTGGCTCAGCCAGATGACGGCGCAGATTCAGGCCGGGCAGATCGCCACGCGGCCCAGCGCCTGAATCGGGCCGATCGAAAAAATGCTCCTCATTGAGGAGCATCTACCAATTTAAATCAAAGGACTTCAGCACCATATCAGCCTGAAGTCCTTTTTTATCAAGCGCAAGAAGCTATCAATTTCAAACTGCGGACTGGCTGGCGCGCCAGTTGCGCCAGCCCGATGCACGCAGCTCGCAGGCCGGGCAGCTGCCGCAGCCATAGCCCCACTCGTGCAGCGCATCGCGCGTGCCCTGATAGCAGGTATGGGTCTCGGTGCGGATCAGCTCCACCAGATCGCTGCCGCCCAGATCCTGGGCCAGTTGCCAGGTCAGGGCCTTGTCCAGCCACATCAGCGGCGTATCGATGCGCAGCCGGCGCTCCAGGCCCAGGTTCAGCGCCAGTTGCTGGGCCTTCATGGTGTCGTCGCGGCAATCGGGGTAGCCCGAGTAATCGGTCTCGCAGACGCCGGTGACGATCACCGTCAGACCTCGGCGATAGGCCAGCGCGCCGGCCAGCGTCAGAAACAGCAGGTTGCGGCCCGGCACAAAGGTGTTGGGCAGGCCGTCGGCCTGCATGGCAAAAGCCACATCCTCGGTCAGGGACGAGCCGCCAATCTGCTTGAGCACGTCGAGCGACAGCACATGGTCCTCGCCCAGACGAGGCGCCCACAGGGGAAAGCGCTCAGCCAGCTGCTCGCGCACACCGGCGCGCACCTGCATCTCCACGCTGTGGCGCTGGCCGTAGTCAAAGCCCAGCGTCTCCACGCGCTCGAACATGGCCAGGGCCTGGGCCAGGCAGGTGGTCGAGTCCTGGCCGCCCGAGAACAGCACCAGCGCGCCCTTGTGGTGACCGGCCCCGGCCACCTGAGCGGCCGGGCTTGCAGAAGAAGTCGAAGTATTTGCCATAGTGCTGCAATTACATCATCCGCCGCGCCGCCGAGACATGACTGTGGAATCAAAACACACAGACCGTCAGGCCCAAGCTTGATAAGCTGCTCGACAAACCACACAGGAGTCCGCCATGAAGCTCTATATCGGCAACAAGAATTACTCGTCCTGGTCCATGCGCCCCTGGGTGCTGATGCGCCAAAGCGGCATCAGCTTCGAAGAGCTCACACTGCGCTTCGACAGCTTTGCGCCCGACTCCAGCTTCAAGCTGCAGGCGCTGGCACTCGCACCAACCGGCAAGGTGCCGCTGCTGGTCGACGAGGGACTGATCATCTGGGACAGCCTGGCCATCTGCGAATACCTGGCCGAGCGTTTTCCCGACAAGCATCTGTGGCCGCAGACCGTGGCCCAGCGCGCCCGCGCGCGCAGCCTGGTGGCGCAAATGCACAGCGGCTTCGGCGCGCTGCGCAGCTTCTGCCCCATGAATATCGAAGCCCAGTTGCAGGAAACCGGAGCCCGGCTCTGGGCCGAGCATGCCGATCTACGCAGCGATGTCCAGCAACTCGAAGAGCTCTGGACCCCGCTGCTGAGCGCAGCCAGCGGCCCCATGCTGTTCGACCAGTTCAGCATTGCCGATGCCTTTTTTGCGCCGGTGTGCATGCGCATCAACAGCTACGGCCTGCCGACCTCGGCCCCTGTGCGCGCCTATGTGCAGCGCGTCACCCAGTTGCCAGCCACCCAGGAATGGATTCAGGCCGCGCTGGCCGAGCAGGACTTTCTGCAGTTTGAAGAGCCCTATCGCCAGCAGCGCTGAGGCCTGGCTCCCGCGATTGCGGTATCTGCAGGCCCGCTCGCAGCCACTACCATTGCAGCATGAGTGAATTCAAGGTTTTCAAGGTAGGCGGTGCGGTGCGCGATGCATTGCTGGGCCTGCCCGTCAACGATACGGACTGGGTGGTGGTTGGCGCCACGCCGGAGCAGATGAGCGCGCGCGGCTTCGTACCCGTGGGGCGCGACTTTCCGGTGTTTCTGCACCCCCGGACCCATGAGGAATATGCGCTGGCACGCACCGAGCGCAAGAACGGCATGGGCTATCGCGGCTTTGTGGTCCACACCGCCGCCGATGTGACGCTGGAAGAAGACCTGGCGCGGCGCGATCTCACCATCAACTCCATCGCTGCTCCCGCAGACTGGACAGGCAACGGCAACTTCGAAGACCTGGTCGACCCCTACCACGGCCAGCAGGATCTCAAGGATCGCGTGCTGCGCCATGTGACCGATGCCTTCCGCGAAGACCCGGTACGCATTCTGCGTCTGGCCCGCTTTGCGGCGCGCTTCACCGATTTTTCCGTCGCGCCCGAGACCATGGAACTCATGCGCGAGATGGTGGCGGCCGGAGAGGTCGATGCCCTGGTGCCCGAGCGCGTGTGGCAGGAAATCAGCCGCGGCCTGATGGAGGCCCGGCCCTCGCGCATGTTCGAGATCCTGCGCGAATGCGGAGCGCTGGTCCGGCTGCTGCCCGAACTCGACAAGCTCTGGGGCGTGCCCCAGCGCGCCGAATACCACCCCGAGATCGATTGCGGCGTGCATGCCATGATGGTGCTGGACATGTCGGCCCGCTTGCAGGCACCGCTGTCCGTGCGCTTTGCCTGCCTGTGCCATGACTTCGGCAAAGGCACCACTCCAGCCGATGTGCTGCCCCGCCATATCGGCCATGAGCAGCGCAGCGCCCGCCTACTGCTGCTGGTCTGCGAGCGCTGGCGCGTGCCCAACGACTGCAAGGAGCTGGCCGAGGTCGTGGCGCGCGAGCATGGCAACATCCACCGCAGCCACGAACTCAATGCCGCCGCCCTGCTGCGCCTGCTCGAGCGCTGCGATGCCATACGCAAGCCCCAGCGCTTCGAGGAAGCCCTGCAGGCCTGCGAATGCGATGCGCGCGGACGTCTGGGCTTTGAAGATGCGGCCTATCCGCAGCGCCAGCGCCTGGGCAATGCCCTGAAAGCGGCGCTTGCCGTGGAAACCGGCCCGGTCGCCCAGACCGCAGCGCAGCGCGGCCTCAAGGGCAAGGCCATCGGCGACGCAGTGAGCAAGGCGCGCGAGCAGGCGATTGCCGCCTATCTGGAAGACGGCGCCTAGCCGTCCGCGCGCCAAGGCCCAGAAGGCAGGGATGCGCGCGGCTTGAGTTAAGTCAAAGAAGCTATGCTGCAGCCATTGCACAGTACGAGACGGCTGCGGCGGTTCGCTCCGCCCGGGCCATGCAGCGGGTCACGAAGCCCGCTGCAACACCCATTCCATACCGGTATGGTTCTTTGACGGGCAAGTGTCCGGCCCACAGGCCACGGCCTTGCCCTCTTGCTTCAAGGAGGTGCTCTGATGTCCTTACCCCAGACCATGAAAGCCGCCGTGGTGCGTTCCTTCGGGAAGCCGCTCACGATCGAAGAAATGCCGGTGCCCCGACCGACAGACGATCAGATCCTGGTCAAGATCGCTGCTTCCGGCGTCTGCCATACCGATCTGCATGCGGCCGAAGGCGACTGGCCTGTCAAGCCTCATCCGCCCTTCATTCCCGGCCACGAGGGCGTGGGCTACGTGGCTGCGGTGGGCAAGAACGTCAAGCATGTCAAGGAAGGCGATCGCGTGGGCGTGCCCTGGCTGCACAGCGCCTGCGGCTTCTGCCGCCACTGCATAGGCGGCTGGGAAACCTTGTGCGAATCTCAGACCAATACCGGCTATTCGGTCAACGGCGGCTTTGCCGACTACGCACTTGCCGATCCCAACTATGTGGGCCACCTGCCGTCCAACGTGAGCTTTATCGACGTCGCTCCCGTGCTCTGCGCCGGGGTCACGGTGTACAAGGGCCTGAAGGTCACCGACGCCAAGCCCGGCGACTGGGTGGTGATTTCCGGCATCGGCGGCCTGGGCCATATGGCTGTGCAATATGCCAAGGCCATGGGCTTCAATGTCGCGGCGGTCGACATCGACGACAGCAAGCTCGCGCTGGCGCGCCAGCTGGGCGCCACCGTCACCGTCAACGCCATGAACACCGACCCGGCGGCCTATCTGCAAAGAGAGATCGAGGGCGCCCATGGCGTGCTGGTCACTGCCGTGTCGCCCAAGGCTTTCGAGCAGGCTCTGGGCATGGTGCGTCGCGGCGGCACGATTTCGCTCAACGGCCTGCCACCTGGCGATTTTCCGCTGCCGATTTTCTCCATGGTGCTCAAGGGCATCACGGTACGCGGCTCCATCGTCGGCACGCGCCTGGACCTGCAGGAGTCGCTGGACTTTGCTGCTCAGGGCAAGGTCAAGGCCACCGTATCCACCGACAAGCTGGAAAACATCAACGACATCTTTGCCCGCATGCACGAAGGCAAGATCGAAGGCCGCGTGGTGCTGGACATCGCCGCCTGAGCCTGGCTAACCGGCCCCGAACCGGGGCCGGGTGAGCGGGCCGGCTCGCGCGAAGCCGCCGCTCAGATCACCGAGCGCACCCAGCGCACGATCTCCGAGGCAGGCAGTGCCCCGGAGATGCGTGCCAGTTCCCTGCCTTCCTTGAAGACCACCATGGTCGGAATGCTGCGAATGCCCAGCGGTGCTGCAGCCTGTGGATAAGCCTCGGTATCGAGCTTGGCCAGTTGCGCCTGCCCCGCCAGCTGCTGAGCCGCCTGGGCAAAGGCCGGCGCCATCATGCGGCAGGGACCGCACCAGGGGGCCCAGAAATCCACGACCACGGGCAACTGGCTGCGGCCGGTGTGCCGGGCAAAGCTGTCGTTGTCCAGGGCCACGGGCTCGCCCGTCACCAGCGGCTGGTGGCAGCTGCCGCAGTCAGGCTGATTGCTCAGCTGCTCTTTGGCGATGCGATTGGTGGTGTGGCAGTGAGGGCAGACGTAGTGCAGGGATTCTGACACAGGGGCAACCTTTCTAGGATTTACGCAAAAAAGAATGCGACAACGGCCTGCCTCCTGGGACAGTCGCCTTGCCTGAACCCGCTTTGCGTAAGTCGTACTTTCTTTGGCAATGCCTGACGGTGCTGGTGCCAGCAGGCACTGATCGGGCTCAGGCCCGTATGTGCAGCCAAAGCCTGCAGATTCAAGTCGGCCAGCGTCAGATCGTGTCTACGATCTCAGAGCTTCACAAAGCGGGCAATCAGCGCCGCCACCACGCTGAGCAGCACGGTGCTGGCCACGGGCAGAAAAAATTCCTTGCCGAACAGCCGAAAGCGGAAGTCGCCGGGCAGACGCCCCAGCCCTATGCGCTGCAGCCAGCCGTGCAGCCCGTTGACGAGCAACAGGGCCAGAAAAATGACGATCAACCAGCGAATCATGAGACCGCAAGTATAGAGGCGCACTGTCCTGACGGCCTGCACGCCCATGCTGTCAGGCAGCCATTCCGTTTATGCATGACATGCTTCCCAAAGATTGATTGACCTCAATTCCCCCCTCTGCCCATGATGTCCAAGCCCAGCGCCATGCAGGGCCCGGGCCCATGCGTCTGCCGTCACGGCCCGCCAACAACAAACGACGAGACATACCGTGCCCCTGACCTTTTCACGCAAACAGTTTCTCCTGAGCGCAGCGCTGCTGGGCGCCAGCCTGGCCCTGCCGGCGGCTGCCGACAGCTTCCCCAATCGCCCGCTCAAGCTGGTCGTGCCTTTCTCGCCCGGCGGCAACACCGATGTCGTGGCGCGCCTGGTCGGCCAGGGCCTGGCCGAGGCCCTGGGACAGCCGGTCGTGGTGGAGAACGTCCCCGGAGCCAACGGAGCCATCGGAGCCAGCCGCGTCGCGGCTGCCGCCAATGACGGCTACACCTTGCTGTTCGGCACGGCGGGCACGCAGGCCATCAATCCCAGCCTGTACCGCAATCTCAGCGAGAAAAGCCTGGACGACTTCGAGTACGTAGCTCTGGTGACCTCGATTCCCAACGTGCTGGTGGTCAACGAATCGAAAACACCGGTCAAATCGGTGGCCGAGCTGGTGAGCTCCGCGCGCGAGCGCCGCACCGGCATGAGCTATGGCTCGCCGGGCATGGGCTCCACCGTGCATCTGTCGGGTGAGCTGCTCAAGAGCGCCGCCAAACTGGACCTGGTTCACGCGCCTTACAAGGGCAGCGCTCCGGCCCTGACCGATCTGATCGGCGGCCAGATCGACTTCATCTTCGAGAACATCACGCCGGCGCTGCCCTTCATCCAGGGCGGCAAGCTCAAGGCGCTGGCCGTGACCTCGGCCGAGCGTCTGCCGCAGCTGCCCCAGGTTCCGACCATGAAGGAAAGCGGCTTTCCGTCCTTTGTCACCGCCACCTGGAACGGCGTGCTGGCCCCCAAGGGGACACCACGCGCCGTGGTCCAGCGACTTGAAGCCGCCACGCTCAAGGTGGCCAGCAGCCCCGAGTTCAAGGCCAGGGTCGCGGCCCTGGGCGGCGAACCTCGTCTGCTCGGCTCAAGCGCGTTCCGCGACTTCACGCGCACCGAGTACAAGCACTGGGGCAGCATCATCCAGGCCGCCAAGCTCGAAAAGCAGTGAGCTCGGCGGGCGCGCAGACGCTATAGCCGGTGCGTGCGGTCGCCCTGCACAAAGCCCAGCGGCATCCAGGGCTCCACGCCCTTGGACAGGGCAACAACCTTGAACAGCTCACCCATCTCGTGCTCCATGACCAGCTTGGAGGCCATGGAGCGGGCCTTGATGCCGACCGCATCGAGCTTGGGCGCAAGTCCGCAGTTGATGAGAAAGTGCGCCTGATTGGTATAGCCCAGCACGTCGAAGCCCGCATCCTGGGCCGCCACGGCGGTGCCCGTGAAATTGACGTGGGCCGTGATGTCCTTGAGGCCGACCAGCACCAGAGGGTCGTTGTCCACCTGATGCTGGTAGTGGCAGACCAGGGTCCCCATATGGCGCTGCTCGTGGTAGTACTCGCTCTCGCCAAAGCCGTAATCGATGAAGAAGGCGGCACCGCGAACCAGACGCTCGCCCAGGGTGTGGATAAATGCCTCGCCCTGGCGGTGGATTTCGGTCAGAAAATCATGCGGGCCACCGATATCCACAGGCGGGCGCAGTTCGGTGGGACGGTCTTCCCAGGCAAAAGCCGCCTCATCGCCGCCTGCGCCGAGCACCACGCCGCGCTCATGCCATTGGCCTGCGGTGCGCTGCAGCAGCTGCACCGGCATGGCATCCAGCACCTCGTTGCCGATGATCACGCCCTCCATGGCGTCCGGCAGCGCATCCACCCAGCGCACCAGATGTTCGTACTTGGCCAGCGCTAGCTTCTGGCGCGCGCGCAGCATTCCCGAGAGATCGACGATGGTGTAGCGCTCGGGCAACGCACCCTGAGCCGCCAGCTCGTCGAGGATCTGCAGCGCCAGCGCGCCGGTTCCCGCGCCGAACTCCCAGATCTCGCGGGTATTCGTTTTTTGTAGCGCTTCCCGTAACTGGGACGCCACCAACTGGCCAAAAATAGGCGAAATCTCCGGCGCCGTCACAAAGTCGCTGCCCGACTCCGGCATGGCACCGAACTTGGCCGTTTCATTGGCGTAATAGCCCAGGCCCGGAGCATAGAGCGCCAGCTCCATGAAACGGTCGAAAGGCAGCCAGCCGCCCACGGCGGCAATCTCCTTGGCAATGCGGGATTGCAAGGCGCTCGTTAAACTTGAGGGTTCTGTCGTCACAACCCGCATTTTCCACGAATGTCCTCACCCGCCCGACCACGCACAGTATTGGTGACCGGTTCCGCCCGTCGCCTTGGACGTGACATGGCCCTGGCCCTGGCCCGCGCGGGCTGGCAAGTGGCTGTGCACTATCGCGACTCCCGCGAGCAAGCCATGCAGACCGTAGCTTCCTGCGCGCAGTTGTCGGGCGACAGCGCAGCTTTTGACGCGGACTTCTTTGACGAGGAGTCGGTACGCTCGCTGGTGCCGCGTGTGGTGGAGCGCTTTGGCCGCATCGACGCCGTGGTCAATAACGCCTCGCTGTTCGAGCATGACGATGCCCAGAGCTTCAGCTATGTGGCGCTGGAAGCGCATATGCGCAGCAACACGGGTGCGCCTATATTGCTGTCCCAGGCTCTGCACGCCCATGTGCAGGAGCGTGCGGCGGCGGGCGAAGCCTCGGCCCAGGGCGCCGTGGTCAATGTGCTGGACCAGAAGCTCTGGAACCAGAACCCCGATTTCCTGAGCTACACCCTCTCCAAGGCGGCTCTGGAAGCCGCCAACACCATGCTGGCCCTGGCGCTGGCTCCAAGCGTGCGCGTGGTGGGCGTGGCGCCGGGCCTGACGCTGACCAGCCATATGCTGAGCCAGGAAAAGTTCGAGGCCCTGCACGCCATGAGCCCGCTGGGACGCTCCTCCTCGTCCGAGGACATTGCCGCCGCCGTGTGCTTTGCACTGGAAAACCGATCCATGACGGGCACCACCATGCTGGTCGATGGCGGCCAACATTTACAGCGCTTCGAGCGCGATTTTTCGATGATGTGAGCCCGTCGAGGCCGCACCCTTTTCCATGACTTCCACTTCCGGACAACAGATTCTCACGCTCACCGGGCTGCGCTTCGACGCGAGCCTGGGGATTCTTGCGCATGAGAAACAAGAGCCTCAGCCGATCCAGGTCGACGCCGAACTCAATCTCGGCCCCCAGCCCCTGGCTCCGCGCGATGACGACATCCTCCATGTGCTGGACTACCGCAAGGTGCGCCAGATCATCATCGACGAATGCACCTCCGAGCATGTGAACCTGCTCGAGAGCCTGATCGGCAAGCTGGCCCAGCGCCTGCTGCAGCTGCCCGGCGTGCGCGGCGTGCGTGTGAAAATTGCGAAGCTGGAAATTTTTGACGACTGCGAAGTAGCCATTCGCATCGAAACCGGACAATGGTGAACCCCATGAATGCAGTAAACGACAACCCCTGGATTGCCGAAGAGGCAGAAGCCGCCGATGCTGCGGCCGCAGAGAACGCCAACGGCGAAGAAGCCGCCAAGCCCGGCAAGATCAAGATCGAGCGCGAACAGATCAAGCTCGAGAAGCGCCTGTGCCGCGAAGTGGGCAAGGCCATCCTCGACTACAACATGATCGAGGAAGGCGACAAGGTCATGGTCTGCATGTCCGGCGGCAAGGACAGCTACACCCTGCTCGACATTCTGCGCAAGCTGCAAAAGCGCGCGCCCGTGAAGTTCGACATCGTGGCCGTGAACCTGGACCAGAAGCAGCCCGGCTTCCCCGAGCATGTGCTGCCCGAGTACTTCCAGAGCATCGGTGTGGACTACCACATCGAGAACCAGGACACCTACAGCGTCGTCAAGCGCGTCGTGCCCGAAGGCAAGACCACCTGCGGTCTGTGCTCGCGCCTGCGCCGCGCCATCCTGTACAAGGTGGCCGACCAGCTGGGCTGCACCAAGGTGGCCCTGGGCCATCACCGCGACGACATCGTGCAGACCATGATGCTCAACATGTTCTACGGCGGCCGCATGAAGGGCATGCCGCCCAAGCTGGTCAGCGACGACGGCAAGCATGTGGTGATCCGCCCCCTGTGCTATGTGCCCGAGAAGGACACGACGCGCTGGGCCCAGTACCAGAACTTCCCCATCATTCCCTGCAACCTCTGCGGCAGCCAGGACGGACTGCAGCGCGTGGCCGTGGGCAATATGCTGCGCGAGTGGGACAAGAAGTTCCCCGGCCGCATCGAGAGCATGTTCCGCGCCATGGGCAATATCGTGACCACCCACATGATGGACCCCCAGTTGCACGACTTCAGGAACGCCAAGGCCACGGGCATTGCCGATCCCAACGGCGACATGGCCTTTGACCATGAAGAGCTGCCAACCATGGCCGCCCTGCCCGGCGGAGTACAAGTGGTACAACTGTCCTGAGCGGACTTTTGAACTAAAACCGGACCCTGCTGTCCAATCAAAGGCCCATCCCATGGGCCTTTGTCGTTTTCAGAGAAATCATCATGAACCTGCGCAAAACCTCCTTACGCTGGATCGGCCTTGCGGCCTTGACTGCGACGGCCCTGCTGGCCGGCTGCAGCACGGTGCGTGAGGTCAACAGCACGGTGCAGAGCTTTTCCGCACTGAACACCATCCCCGTGCCGGCCACCTACCGGCTGGAGACCCTGCCCTCGCAGCAGAGCCAGGTGAACTTCGCGGCCGTGGAAGCCCAGGCCCAGCATGCGCTGGCCCGCGTCGGCCTGACACGCGATGACTCGCACGCCAGCCTGGTGGTGCAGATCAGCGCCATGGCACGCTATGCGCGCGACTGGGCCAGCTGGCCCTATTACGACCCCTACTGGGGCCCGCGCTGGGGCTGGGGCATGAGCTACGGCCGCGGTTTCGGCTGGGGCTTCGGCGGCGGCATGATGTTCAACGAACCGCCGCTGGAGTATTACCGCGCCGTGAGCATCGTCATGCGCGATATCAAGACCCAGCAGATCGTCTACGAAACCTCGGCCCAGCGCCAGGATGTGTGGACCGACGACCCGGCCATCTTCGGCATTCTGTTTGATGCTGCGCTGACGGGCTTCCCCAAGCCGCCGCAGGGCCAGCGCAATGTGCGCACCGTCATCCAGCCGCCGGCAGCGCAGCCTGCCAGCGGCGCGCCTGCAGCACCCGCACAGCCCGCCGCATCGGTCACGCCAGCCGCCCCGGCCAAGGTGGCACCGGCCACCGTGGCTCCGGCACGTTGATTTGCAATCTTCAACAGTTGCCGGGCCTGCCGCGTGCTAACGTGCAGCTCGCTTTGAACCAGGGCCTCCTGCCTGGGCCCTCGCCATGAAAAGGATGAAGTCATGAAGAAATTTGCTCTCTCCAGCCTGCTTTGCGCCACAGTGGCTGCGGCCGCCTTCAGCGCCCATGCCAGTGGCCTCGGCGACGCCTTGCGCGGTCAGCTGGGCGGCGGCGCGGCCGAGAGCAGCTCCAGCGCTTCTGGTCTGGGCGGCATGCTCGGCGGCTCGGGAGGCTCTTCGGCACTGTCGGCCCTGGGCCTGGGCAACCTGAGCTCCGGCACGGCCAGCAATGCCGCAGGTGTCCTCACCTACTGCATGAAGAACAACTACCTCAACGCCGACAAGGCCGCCCAGGTCAAGAATCAGCTGCTGGGCAAGCTTGGCCTGGGCCAGAAGGAAGAACCCAAGGATCAGGGCTACCAGAACGGGCTGATGGGCATGGTCACGGGCGCCGACGGCAAGAGCTTCAGCCTGGACAAGGTCAAGAGCAACCTCAAGGAAAAGGCCTGCGACTTTGTGCTGGACAATGCCAAATCGCTGATCTGACACCGAAAAACATGGCAGCCGGCGCTTGAAACGCAAGTGCTGGCAAGTGCTGCAATGCCCAAAGGCCTGCAACCGTGGTTGCAGGCCTTTTTTCTTGCCGGCTGCGCCACGATGCAGGCCGAGCGTCGAAAAGTCTGTAACAACAGACCGGGGTACAGGCACACTTTGTTTGCAAGACAATGACTGTTCAATAAAACAACCTACGCTGAACGAGCCAAGACATGCACGCCACGCGCATCATTGCCATCCGGCACGGAGAGACAACCTGGAATGTCGATGGACGTATCCAGGGGCATCTGGATATCCCCTTGAACGACACCGGCCTGTGGCAGGCCGAGCAAGCGGCCCAGGCACTGGCCGACGAGAGTATTGCCGCCATCTACAGCAGCGACCTGCAGCGTGCCCATGTCACTGCGCAGGCGATTGCCCAGAGATCCGGTGCACCTCTACACACCACCGCCGGCCTGCGCGAGCGCTGCTTCGGCGATTTCCAGGGCCGCACCTTCAAGGATGTGGAAGCCACCCAGCCCGAGGACGCCCAGCTCTGGCGCACGCGCAACCCGGCCTATGCCCCGCCCGGAGGTGGCGACTCGCTGCAGGCCTTGCGCGAACGCATCTTTGCCACCGTGGACCGGATTGCACGCAAGCATGAGGGCGAGCAGATCGTGCTGGTCGCCCATGGCGGCGTGATGGATGTGCTCTACCGCCTGGCCACGCGCCAGGATTTCCAGACGCCACGCACCTGGGAGCTGAGCAACTGCGCCATCAATCGCCTGCTCTGGACGCCTGACGGCCTGTCTTTGGTAGGCTGGGCAGATACCGCACACCTTCAGCAAGGCAGCCGAGATGAAGCACATTCCTGAGCATTTGCAGACCCTGGTCGGCCAGGCCGTCAAACGCATAGACACGCCCGCCCTGGTCATCGACCTGGACGCCATGGACCGCAATATCGAGCGCATGGCCCGCTTTGCCCAGCAGCATGGCGTGCTCTGGCGTCCGCATGCCAAGCTGCACAAGAGCGCGCATATCGCCCATCTGCTCGAACATGCCGGCGCCTGCGGCCACTGCGTGCAGAAGGTCAGCGAGGCCGAGGCACTGGCCCAGGGCGGCATCACCAATATCTTCATCAGCAACGAAGTCATCTCCCAGACCAAGCTGGCGCGCGTGGCGGCTCTGGCCAGGGAACTGAATGCCCAGGGCGGCCGGCTGGCCCTGGCCGTAGATTGCGAGGAAGGCATCACCCGGCTGGCGCGGGCCCTGCAGGATGCGCAGGCCGGCGATACAGCCATGGATGTGCTGGTGGAAATCAATGTCGGCCAGAACCGCTGCGGCGCAGAGCCCGGCGAAGCCGCCCTGGGCCTGGCACAGGCGATTGCAGCGCAGCCCGTGCTGCGCTTTGCGGGTCTGCAGGCTTATCACGGCGGCGCCCAACATCTGCGCAGCGCCGAGGAGCGCAAGACCGCCATCGAGCAGGTGCTCAAGCTCGTCAACCGCACGCGCCATGAGTTCGACCGCGCCGGCCTGGCCATTCCGCTGATCACGGGTGCCGGCACGGGCACCATGGTCAACGAGGCCGCCAGCGGCATCTATGGCGAAATCCAGCCCGGCTCCTTCCTCTTCATGGATGCCGACTACGCGGCCAACCAGCGCGACCCGGCCCAGCCCCTGTTCGAGCATGCGCTCTACGTCAAGACCCAGGTCATGTCGCTCAGCGGCGACCATGCCGTCTGCGACGCCGGCCACAAGGCCCATGCCATAGACTCCGGCCTGCCGAAGCTGCATGCGCTGGCGCCCGAAAATGCGCTGCGCTTTGCCAATGGCGGCGACGAGCATGGCGTGCTGCACCCCGATGCCGACGCGGGCAACCACAGCGGCTGGCTGCCCGCGCTGGGCGAGAGCCTGTGGCTGATTCCCGGCCACTGCGACCCCACGGTCAATCTGCACGACCATCTGATCGGCGTGCGCGGTGGCCGGCTCAAGGGCGTGGTCGAGCGCATCTTCACGGTCGACGGGCGCGGTGCGCTGACCTGATTTGCTCCTGCTCCGGGCCTTGACTGCTATACAAACAAGAGCTTATAACGCATTTCATACAATGATTTCAAGGCATAAACAGCCTAAACTTCATGCATGAAAGACGCCAGTAGCTCTCTTTTTATGAGCCTTCAGGCCACCAGCCGTCGGCGCGGCGCTCCATGCGCGGACAGTCGTAGGCCGCGACCACGGGGATGGCGCTGCCATCGGCACGCACCAATTTCTGCTGCCACTGCGCGCCCTGGCGCATGGCCACGGCAATGGCGGCCACTTCGGCGCCGCAACGCTCCAGCAGCTTGAGGCCGGACATCATGGTCGTGCCCGAGCTCACGGCATCGTCCACCACCAGCACGCGCTTGCCAGTGATCAGACTCAGCTGATTGGGGTCGATATAGAGCAGCTTGCCCTTGCCCGGCGTGGTGATGGAGCTGACGGGCTCGGAGAGCTCGTCGCGATACCAGTATTTGCGCGAGTAACCAAGCGGCACATAGCGGCTGCGACCCAGGTGGCGCGCCACCAGTGGCGCAAAAGCCAGGCCCAGCGTGGGCAGACCGACAACCACATCGAAGTCATGCGCCCCGGCGCCTTGCGCCATGTGCAACGCCAGTTGCTCGACCACTTCAATGGAAGCCTGGTTGGCAATCAGCGACGCCACGCAGCGGTCGGGGGCGGAACCATCGGCCGTGGGCATGCCGCGCAGCGGCAGCAGCAGATAGCGGCCGTCGGGCAGTCTGGCCGGATAGCTCTTCGCATAGGGTGGCAGCGGCGACTGGCTCAGCTCGGCCTCGATGACGGTGGCTTGCCAATAGTCGGTCGTGGCATCGAAGCCGGGCAGGTTCTGGCCGGAGAGGTTGATTTCACTCATACAAAACTCAGTCGCGCCCCAGATAGCTCTCGGCCAGCTTCACCCAATACGAGGCAGTCACGGGCAGCAGGTTGTCGTTGAAGTCATAGGCTGCGTTGTGCACCATGCAGCCGCCCTCGCCCATGCCGTTGCCGACGATGAAGTAGTTGCCGGGGACCTGGTTGAGCATGATGGCGAAGTCATCGCTGGCCTGCAGCGGCTGCAGATCGGGAATCAACCATGCTTCGCCGAGGAATTCGCGGGCCACACCGACTGCGAAATCGGTAGCCGCCTTGTCGTTCATGACGGGCGGATAACGCCATTTGTAGTCCACCTCGGCCGTGGCGCGGTGAACTGCGGCCTGGGCATGGGCCATGGCCGTGATGCGCTCGCGCAATTGCTGGCGCACCTCGGGGCAGCGCGCGCGAATGGTCACGCGCAGCTCGCAGGTTTCGGGAATCACATTGGGCGCATCGCCCGCATGGATGGCACCGATGGTGACCACCGCCATGTCGTTGGGGTCGATCTCGCGCGAGCGTATGGTTTGCAGCGCCAGCACCAGATGCGAGGCCACGACAATGGGGTCCACGGCCACATGAGGCATGGCACCATGGCCGCCCTTGCCGCGGATGGTGATGATGGCCGTGTCCGAGCTGGAATACATCACGCCCGAGCGAAAGCCGAACTGCCCCGCCGGGTAGCCGGGCTCGTTGTGAAAGGCGTAGAGCGCATCGCAGGGAAACAGCTCGAACAGGCCCTGCTCCACCATCTTCTGCGCACCGCCATGGCCTTCCTCGGCGGGCTGGAAGATCAGATTGAGCGTGCCCTGGAGCTGGTTCTTGCGCCCTGCCAGCACCCTGGCTGCTGCCAGCAAGGTGGCCGTGTGCCCGTCGTGGCCGCAGGCATGCATCTTGCCGTCGTGACGGCTGGCATAGGGCAGGCCCGTGGCTTCACGGATGGGCAGCGCATCCATGTCGGCGCGCAGGCCAAGACGTTTGCCGATGTGCTTGCCATTAGCATGGTCGCCGCAGCGCAGCGTCCCCACCACGCCGGTATCGCCCAGACCGCGATGGACCTCGTAGCCCCATCCGGCCAGCCTGGCGGCCACGATATCGCCCGTGCGGTGCTCTTCGTATGCCAGCTCGGGATGGGCATGCAGATCATGGCGCAGGGCCAGCATCTCGTGCGCGACGGCGGCCACTTCGGGCAGCACGGGCGGATGGATCTCGGCATGCACCGGGTTCAGAGGCGCGGCCATGGCTTATTCCGCCTGGATGTTGGCCGACTTCACGATCTGGGCATAGCCGGCTTTTTCCTTCTTCAGGAACTGGACAAAGCTGGCCTGGGTGCCGGAGCCGGGCGTGGCGCCGCCATCTTCCAGGCGCTTGCGCACATCGGGCATCTTGAGCACGGCATCGAGCTCGGTAGCCAGACGCGTGACCACGGCCTGAGGCGTCTTGGCGGGCACGAACAGCCCCGTCCAGGTGTTGAGGTCAAAGCCCTTGAGTTCGGCCGTCTCGCCAAAGGTGGGCACGGCGTGGATGGCATCGATGCGCTTGGCCGATGTCACGCCCAGACCTTCGAGCTTTTTCTGCTGGATCATAGGCACGGCGCTCACGGTGGTGAGCATGCCCACATCGACCTGAGCGCCCATCACGTCGCTGGTGATCTGAGCACCGCCGCGGTAGGGCACATGCACCAGCTTGATCTTGGCGCGCTCCTGCAGCATTTCCATGGCCAGATGCAGCATGGTGCCCACGCCCGAAGTGGCATAGGTCAACGATCCGGGCTTGGAACGCGCCAGGGCAATCAGCTCGTTCAGATTGTGCGCCGGCAGGCCGGGTCGGGCCACGGCGACCACGGGTGCGATGGTGGTCAGCCCCACAGGGGTCAGATCCTTTTCGGCATCGTACTTGACGGCGGAATTCACCAGCTGGGCAATGCTGATGGGGCCGTCAAAGCCCATGAGCAAGGTGTAGCCGTCGGCCGGTGCCTTGACGGCCTTGCTCACCCCGAGCACACCGCCGGCGCCGGGCACGTTGTCCACCACGATGGACTGGTGCAGACGTTCACCCAGCTTCTGGCCGATCAGGCGCGCCGTGGTGTCCACATTGCCACCGGCACTGAACGGCACGATCAGCGTGATGGGCTTGGCGGCGGGCCAGACATCGGCGGCGGCAAGAACGGCAGGGGCGGTAAAGCCTGAGGCCAGCAAGGCAGCGGCGGCAACAAAGGAGCGGCGGGATGTGGACATGGGCATGCAGCAAGAATGCAGACAGACTGACGGCTCCAGGCCCATCCCGGGGTCGCCGCGTCGCTGTACTGGCCGGTAAATTTGAGTGTGCCCTCCGGCGGACGGGCAAGCTGGCAATTATCCCAGAGCACCTTGCGGGCTGCCATAACAGGAAATACTTAGCAATCCTGATTCACCCTTTAAACCCAACGAGGTCTGCAGCGCCGGGCGCTAGGGTTCATGCCAAGCCGCCGGACACCGGGCCGCTCCAGAATCGGAACCCATGCTCTCCCCCAGCCAAGTCATCGTTCTGGCCACGCCGGTCTTTTTCGCACTGATTGCCGTGGAATGGGCCATCAGCCTAAGACGCGGGCGCAATGCCTATGCGCTGGCCGATGCCATCAGTTCGCTGAACCTGGGCGTACTGAGCCAGACCAGCGCCGTCTTCACCAAGCTGCTGACGCTGGGCATCTACACCGTCGTGGCCAGCCATGTGGCTCTGATCGAGGCCGATGCCTTCTGGCTCAGCCTGCCGGGCTGGCTGCTGGCCCTGCTGTTCTACGACCTCTGCTACTACTGGCTGCACCGCATGGGCCATGAAGTGGGCGTGCTCTGGGCCGCCCATGCCGTGCACCACCAAAGCCAGGCCTACAACCTCTCCACCGCGCTGCGCCAGACCAGCTCCGGCGCGCTGCTGGGCTGGATCTTCTATCTACCCATGGCCCTGGCCGGCGTGCCGCCGCTGGTGTTTGCCGTGGTAGGGCTGATCGACCTGCTCTACCAGTTCTGGGTGCATACCGAGCAGGTCAAGAAGCTGGGCTGGTTCGACCGCTGGTTCTGCGCGCCCAGCAATCACCGCGTGCACCATGCCGTCAACGAGCGCTATCTGGACCGCAACTACGGCGGCATTCTCATCGTCTGGGACCGGCTCTTCGGCACTTACAAGACCGAGGACGACGAGGAGCCCTGCGTCTACGGAACGCGCGGCCTGCTCAAGAGCTGGGACCCGCTCTGGGCCAACTTCAGCGTCTACCGCCAGCTGGCGCATGACAGCTGGCATGCACGCAGCTGGCTGGACAAGCTTCGCGTCTGGTTCAAGCCGCCGGGCTGGCGGCCGGCCGATGTGGCGCAGCGCTTTCCCAAGCCCGCCTTCGACCTGGACGAGCACCGCATCATCTATGCCCCGCCCATGGGCACTGGGCTGCGCTGGTTTGCCGGCCTGCAGTTTGCAGCACTGGTTGCGGGCACTTCGGTCTTTCTCTGGCATGCCGATCAGTCACCGCTGGCCACCAATCTGATCTGGTTCGGCGTGCTGCTCACCGGGCAATGGGCTCTGGGCGCTGCCATGCAGGGACGCATCAGTCTGTGGCTGGCGCTGATGCTGCAAAGCGGCGCATTGGCCACGGCCACGGCAGCGCTGGGACTGCAGCCATGGCATTGGCTGTTCAAGCCTGCCACCATGGTTTTTGCTCTCATATGCATAGCTTCTTGCGGAAAGCAGAGCTCAAAAACTATAAAAAATCTGCCTCAAAAGCATGTTCATCTGCTGCTGGCAGCTATTGTTTTTTCCATGGCTGGCGATGTATTCCTGATGCTGGACGGACAGCTGCCCACCAGTCTGTTCATTCCCGGCCTGGTCAGCTTTTTGCTGGCCCATGTCTGCTACGTTGCGCTATTCAAGCTTGATGTTGCCTGGTTTGCCGATCGCAGCGCACTGATGCTGGTGGCTGCGATCGGCGCCGCCATGTATGTCTTTCTCTGGACCCATGGCCTGCCCGCCGCCCTGCGTCTGCCCGTGGCCGCCTATGTCGGCGTCATCGCCCTGATGGCGGCCCAGGCCTGGGGACGCTATCGTCAACTGCGCAGCCGCGCCGCACTACTGACCGCCCTGGGCGCCAGCTTTTTCATGCTCAGCGACTCCATCCTGGCCATCAACCGTTTTGTGCAGCCGCTGCCCTGGTCCGCAGTGAGCGTGCTCGGCAGCTATTACGCCGCACAGGCCCTGATCGTCTGGGGCTGTGTGCGCCCATGGGCCGAGCCTGCAACCCACCAGGCCCCGGCGCAATTGCAACTGAAAACCACCTAGGGTTGACCCTGAACCCGGTCTGGGCCGATAATTGCCAGATCGCAATTTCAGGAGTCCCCACGTGGACAGTGCCAGTTCAACCAGTGATTTATCGCACGCCGCAATGGCTGCGAAGCTGGCCGACTGACAGACTCCCCCGGATCGGGAGTCGTCATCGACCGCCCCGCATCCCTCGCCCTCGCGATCCTCGCAACTTGCTGTTTGGCTTCCCGACCTTCGGGCCGCCCTGCCGTGCGCAGCACGGCTAGAGGCTTCAAGCTCGCAAGCTCTGCTCCTCACTGAGTTTTCGCGCCGCCATTCGCTCTGGTTTACCCCGACTCGTGGCTGCGCCAAAACGTTTGTGCCGCGCTGCCGCCTGGCCCGCTCCCTCAACCGATGAGGAGAACGCCATGAGCAACCGCCTGACCCGCTCTCTGCACCAGCTGCGCCCCCTGCTGCTGCGCGCCCGCGCTATGCCCCGCCAGGCAGCGCCCGCCGCACCGGCAGCCTTGCCGCAAGCGCTGGAGCAGACGCTGGAGCTCGATGCACTGACCAGTTGGCCCACGCATCGCATCCGCAGCTTTCTGAGCAGCCGCAGCGTACGCTGAGCAGCCTCGTCGCGGACCGACTCCGGCCCGCATTTCATTCACTTTCAACCAAGGAACACGTATGGATCCCGACCCTAGTCGATCTTGCAGCGCGCCCTTCGCGGCGCACTGTCAGCCCATTGCCGTGCGTGTGACCCTCTTGGCTGCGCGCACGAACTGGAACCCCGTCCCGGGGTCGCGCGCCTGATGCCCTAGCAGCGGCGGGCAGCTCCCGGGTCACCCCCAAGGAGTATGCCCATGCAACGCCTCGCCTGGCTGCGCGTGCTGCAACGCAGCCGCCCCGCATCCCGCTTCAATGACTCTACCCGCCACCATGGCCTGACCCATGCCGTGATCTCGGCACTGAGCGAGCGCCGCACCGATGTGCTGCGCCACCTGGTCGACCGCCATGCAGCGCCCCTCATGGCCAGCGCCATGGCCAATCTCAGCATCCGCCAGCGCGCCGATGCGCTGTCGCTGCTGACCCGCGAGCAGCGCAACCGCATCGACAACCAGCTGCGCGCCAGCCAGGTGCAGCAGCCCTGGACGCGATTGGGCACCTCCGGCAAGACGCTGCACTGACCGGAGGCCGTGATGCAGACTCTCAAAAATCTGTTCCGGGCCTTTTTGCACAGCCACCGCATGGCCGGCCTCTTCGGCCGCCAGCCCATGCCCGCTGGCGGCCCGTCCACAGCCGTCACAGTGCCTGCGACACAGGTACAGGCCCTGCAATCCGCCGCCTGCAGCCCCGTGGCTGCGCTGCTGCAGCAGCTGGACACATCTAGCCGGGGCCTGAGCCCCGAGCAGGCCCGGCAGCGCCAGCTACGCCATGGGCCCAACGAGGTGGCGCATGAAAGGCCGCTGCCCGCATGGAAGCACCTGTGGCATTGCTACCGCAACCCCTTCAACCTGCTGCTGACGCTGCTGGCCGTGGTCTCCTATGTCACCGAGGACGAAAAAGCCACCATCGTCATCGCCAGCATGGTGCTGCTGTCCACGCTGCTGCGCTTTGTCCAGGAAGGGCGGTCCCGGCGCGCCGCAGCACGCCTGCAGGCCCTGGTCAGCAACCGCGTCACCGTGCGCCGCAAGACCGATGCACCGGCCGCAGACTTTCGCGACAGCGGCGGAGGCCATGACACCTCGCTGTCCGAGTTGCCCATGCGCGAGCTGGTGCCCGGAGACATCGTGGCCCTGTCGGCCGGCGACATGATCCCGGCCGACTGCCGCCTGCTGTCCGCCAAGGACCTGTTCGTGAGCCAGGCAGCTATGACGGGCGAATCGCTGCCCGTGGAAAAGGATGCGCGCACCCTCGCCTCCCTGCAGGCCGGCCAGTTGCTGGAAGCCGGCAACCTGCTCTTCATGGGCACCAATGTGGTCTCGGGATCGGCCATGGCCGTGGTCGTCGCCACCGGCAACCAGACCTATTTCGGCACGCTGGCAGCGCGCATCACCCACCAGGACCGCACTGCCACGGCCTTCGAGCAGGGCGTGAACAGCGTCAGCTGGCTGCTGATCCGCTTCGCGGCCGTGATGGTGCCCGTGGTGCTGTTCATCAACGGCTACACCAAGGGCGACTGGGGCGAGGCCTTTTTGTTCGCGCTGTCGGTGGCCGTGGGCCTGACACCCGAGATGCTGCCCATGATCGTCACCTCCACGCTGGCCAAGGGCGCCGTGGTGCTGTCGCGCCAGAAGGTGATGGTCAAGCGCCTGGATGCGATCCAGAACTTCGGCGCCATGGATGTGCTGTGCACCGACAAGACTGGCACGCTGACGCAGGACCGCATCGCGCTGGAGCGCCACACCGATGTGCAGGGCCGTCCCAGCGACGAGGTGCTGCAGTTCGCCTACCTCAACAGCTACTACCAGACCGGGCTCAAGAACCTGCTGGACCGTGCCGTGCTCGAGCATGTGGAGCTGCACACGCGGCTGCATGTCAACGAGGACTACCGCAAGGTCGACGAAATTCCGTTCGACTTCCAGCGCCGGCGCATGTCCGTGGTGGTGGCCGAGCGCAATCACCACCACGAGCTGGTCTGCAAGGGAGCGGTCGAGGAAATCCTGCAGGTCTGCACACATATTCGAGACAGCGGGCGCGACGGAGACACGCGGCTGCCGCTCACGTCCGAGCGCCGCGAGCAGGTGCGCGCCATCACCGAGAGCCTGAACAGCGAGGGGCTGCGCGTGGTGGCCGTGGCCATGAAGGAAGTGCCGCCCGACAAGAGCACCTACGGCATCGCCGACGAGGCCGGACTGACCCTGATCGGCTACGTGGCCTTTCTCGATCCGCCCAAGGAATCCACCCAGGCCGCCATTGCTGCGCTGCTGCAGCACGGTGTGGCGGTCAAGGTGCTCACGGGCGACAACGAACTGGTGGCACGCAAGGTCTGCCGCGACGTGGGTCTGCAGGTGGACGAGGCGATTGTCGGCAACGACATCGAAGCCATGGACGAGGAGCAACTGCGTCGCTGCGTGGAGTCGCACCTGCTGTTCGCCCGCCTGACGCCGCTGCACAAGGAGCGCATCGTGCATGCGCTGCGCGCCAACGGTCATATCACGGGCTTTATGGGCGACGGCATCAACGACGCGCCCGCGCTGCGCGCCGCCGATATCGGCATCAGCGTCGACAGCGGCGTGGACATCGCCCGCGAGGCGGCCGACATCATCCTGCTGGAGAAAAGCCTGATGGTGCTGGAGCAGGGCGTGCTCGAAGGACGTCGCACCTTCAGCAATATGCTCAAGTACATCCGCATGACGGCCAGCTCCAACTTCGGCAATGTATTTTCGGTGCTGATCGCTTCGGCCTTCATCCCGTTCCTGCCCATGCTACCCATGCAGCTGCTGATGCAGAACCTGCTCTACGACCTGTCGCAGATCGCCATTCCCTTCGACAACGTGGACGAGGAAATGGTCGCGCGGCCGCTGCGCTGGAGCCCTCAGGACCTGGGCCGCTTCATGCTCTTCTTCGGCCCCATCAGCTCGCTGTTCGACGTGCTCACCTTCGCGCTGATGTGGTTCGTCTTCCATGCCAGCACGGCCGCAGAGCAAAGCCTGTTCCAGTCGGGCTGGTTCGTGGTGGGGCTGCTCACGCAGACGCTGATCGTGCACATGATCCGCACGCCGAAGATCCCGTTTGTGCAAAGCCGGGCCTCCTGGCCCTTGCTGGCCGCCACGGCGACCATCATGGCCATAGGCATCTTCCTGCCCATGGGCCCGCTGGCCGGACATTTCAAGCTGCAGGCCCTGCCGCTCGGCTATTTCCCCTGGCTCATCGTCATATTGCTGGCCTATGCTGTGCTGACCACGCTGCTCAAGCGCGTCTATATCCGCAAGTACGGCTGGTGAGCTCCGGGCCGCATATTTCATGAACCCAAGCACCTGTCCATAACCAATAACAATCAGAACTTCATGCAATCCCTACAGAACTTCAATCTGCTCGCCACGCTGAACACGGTGCTGTGTCTTCTCGTGGCCTTTGTCTGCGGCAGCATCATCGGCCTTGAGCGCCAGATACGCCAGCGCACGGCGGGCCTGCGCACCAATACCCTGGTCGCCGTGGGCGCGGCCGTGTTCGTCGACCTGGCCATGCGCGTCTCAGGCGCGGACGGCGCCACGCGCGTCATCTCCTATGTGGTTTCGGGCGTGGGCTTTCTGGGTGCCGGCGCCATCATGAAGGAAGGAGCCAACATCACGGGGCTGAACACCGCCGCCACGCTATGGGGCTCGGCCGCCGTGGGCGCCTGCGCGGGCGCGGGCCTGCTGCCCGAGGCCGGCCTTGCCACCCTGTTCGTGCTGGCCAGCAACACCTTGCTGCGCCCCGTGGTCAACTACATCAACCGCCATCCCGTGGCCGAGCATGCCAGCGAGGCCACCTACTATGTCTATGTGATCTGCGGCCAGCAAGCCCAGGCCGATGTGCGCGAGGGCATGCAGGAGCTGCTGGAGGCGGCCAACTACCCGGTGCGCGCAGTCGAAAAGCACGAGATTCCGCCGCACAACACCGAAATCGAGGCCGAGCTGTTCGCCACGGCCGTGCATGCCGAGGAGCTGGACCAGGTGGTCACGCAGATCGAAGCCCTGCCCGGCGTGCTGCAGGCCTTCTGGAACGCCGGACCGCAGAGCAATTGATCCCCCCTGAGCCGCTGCGCGGCTTCCCCCAGGGGGACGACATCTTCGCTGCGGGGCGGCCCTTGCTCGATGTCTCTGGTTTGGGTTGCGCCAGTTTTATGCTGCATTGTCTCCGGGGGGCTGCAGGCCCAGGTGCCGGTAGGCGGCCTGGGTGGCCATGCGGCCGCGCGGGGTGCGCTGCAAAAAGCCCTGCTGGATGAGGTAGGGCTCGATCACGTCCTCGATGGTGCCCGACTCCTCGCCAATGCTGGCGGCGATATTGTCCAGACCTACCGGGCCGCCGTCGAAACGATGCACCACGGCTTCGAGCAGCTTGCGGTCCATGATGTCAAAGCCCTGGGGGTCCACATCGAGCATGGCCAGCGCCTTGTCGGCAATCTCGCGCGTGATGCGGCCGTCGCCCTTGACATCGGCATAGTCGCGCACGCGGCGCAGCAGGCGGTTGGCAATGCGCGGCGTGCCGCGCGAGCGGCGCGCGATCTCGAAGCAGCCTTCCGCGTCAATCGGCGCATTGAGCAGTCCGGCGCTGCGCCTGACAATGCGCGAGAGCTCCTCCGAGGTATAGAACTCCAGCCGCGCCACGATGCCGAAGCGATCGCGCAGCGGGTTGGTGAGCATGCCGGCGCGCGTGGTCGCGCCCACCAGCGTGAATGGCTGGAGATCGAGCTTGATGGAGCGTGCAGCCGGGCCTTCGCCGATCATGATGTCTATCTGATAGTCCTCCAGCGCCGGGTAGAGGATTTCCTCGACCACCGGGCTCAGGCGGTGAATCTCGTCGATGAACAGCACATCGTTGGGCTCGAGATTGGTGAGCAGCGCCGCCAGATCCTTGGGTTTTTCCAGCACCGGGCCGCTGGTCTGGCGCAGGTTCACGCCCAGCTCGGCTGCGATGATGTGGGACAGCGTGGTCTTGCCCAGGCCCGGCGGGCCGAACAACAGCACATGATCGAGCGCCTCGCTGCGCTTCTTGGCAGCGCCAATGAAGATCTCGAGCTGCTCTCGCGCCTTGGCCTGGCCCACATATTCATCGAGCTGCTTGGGGCGCAGGGCACGCTCCAGCGCCTCTTCGCCCTGGGACGAATGCCCGGCCGAAACCATGCGCGGCGCAGCCGCCTCGGGGTCGGCGGCCGCGCTTCTGGCCTTGCGTGCAGGTGCGGGACTGGCCGCAAATTCGTCCACATGAATCGTCATGGCGGTGATTGTGCCCCAAGCATGACAGGGACACTGATTAAAAATACAGGGGAAAACAAAATCCCACAGTTGCAGTGCCCCACATTGACGGCCGGCCCCTGGCTTTGCGCACAATGACGGCAAAGATCCGAGGAGCTTTTTCATGCGTATTCACACCCTGGCCTGTACGGCCGCCCTGCTTTGCCTGTCCGTCGCTGCCCAGGCTGCGCTCAAGGCCGGCGATGCAGCACCTGGCTTCAAGACGCCCGCGGCCGTTGCCGGCAAGGCTTTTGACTTCGATATGGCCGAGGCGCTCAAGAAAGGGCCGGTGGTGCTGTATTTCTTCCCCAAGGCCTTCACCCAGGGCTGCACGCTGGAAGCCCATGCCTTTGCCGAAGCCACGCCCCAGTTCGCCGCAATGAAAGCCACGGTCGTGGGCATGTCACATGACGATATCGACACCCTCAAGCGCTTTTCCACCGAGGCCTGCCGCGACCAGTTTGCCGTGGCATCGGACCCTCGGGCCGTCACCATCAAGGCCTATGACGCGGGTGCTGCCGCCAACCCTGCCAGGGCCGACCGCATCTCCTATGTGGTGGGCCAGGACGGCAAGGTGAAGTTCGCCCTTGTCAGCAGCGACCCGCTGGCCCATGTGGAGCAGACCAAGGCGGCCGTCAGGCAGTTGCAGGGGAAATAGGCCCGGCCCTCGGTCACTGCGCCAGCCAGTTCCCGATCTGGCTGCTGAAGGTCCGGTCGAAGCGGCTGTAGACATCGGAGCCGCCGCTGACCGTACACGAGCTGCTGCCGCCGGACAACGTGCCCACGACGCGTCCGCCCGCAAACATGGCCGAGCCACTGCTGCCGCCTTCGGTCACGCCCTTGCTCCAGCCGACGTTCACAAAATCGCTCTGGGCATTGCCCGGGCTGCAGGTGATGCTGCCGGCGCCCAGACTGCAATTTCTGTAGCTTTGCACCTGGCCTTCGCTGTATTTGAGCAAATCGCCCTGCGGGTGATGCAGTCCGTAGATGGCCGTCCCCGTCACCGCCGTTCCTCTCGCATCCCAGCCGGCCAGCGTCGCGCCGGCAGGTGGCACCTCATTGAGTCGCATCAGCGTGGCATCGGTCACAGCGGTCGAATACAGCAGCGTGGCACCGCGCTGCAGCGCCGAGGTACTTGCATTCGGCTCGAAGCTATTGCAGCTTGCCGAGCGGAAAAACCAGTCTGTGCGCAGCGAAGTAGCGGCTGCCTGCGTCGAGATGCAGTGACTGGCCGATAGAAAGTACGGCGTGTAGTCCCGCTTGGTATTGTTCAGCAGGGAGCCCGAGCAGTAGTAGTAGCGATTGTCGGGGCCCACATACGTCATGCGCGCCACGGCATTGCGCTCGACCGCGTACTGATCGGCGCAGCTGGCATCGAGCTCGCAACCCGCGGCATCGCCCACATTTCTGGGCACAAGGCTATCGCGCAGCTCCAGCTCCACGGGCAGGGCCAGGTTGACATAGGCATGGGTGAGTGTGGGAATGGCAATGCGCAGCTGCGATGTCGACAGTCCCGCAGGCAATGCAATCTCCAGCGTGACCTCATCGGCGCCCAGGTCGGGGGTCCACCAGATGCCAGCCGCCCGGGTATCGCCGTCGACACGACGGTTGCGCGCAATGGCCTCGTTGATGGCCTTGCCCGTGGTCTCGAACCCGGTCTTGCTGCGATCCTTGCGGTACAGCCTGAGCTCGGCGGCATCGGGCATGGCATCGACCACCAGCCCCAGCCGCAGGCCATGGGCGCCGGTCGATGTGATGCTTATCGCCGCCACCTGTCTGCCATCCGGTGCCCCGGCCCATCGCAACGTACGTGCCATGTCGCCAGTGGACTGCAGCGAAGACAGCGCCCGCGGCGCCCCTATTTGCATGGGCACACCAGGCATGGGCATGACCGGCAAAGGCGCGTCGTTCCACTGCGGCAAAGCCAGATCGACGGCCTTGGGTCGCACGGCCACGGATGCCACAGCCACGCCTCTGGCCGAAGCCGCAGTCTGGGCGACAGGCACTATCAGCGAATCCAGCACATAGGCCGTGGGCGGACCCGGCGGAGGACTGGTCTCTGCGACGCCCGCACCATTGCCGCCGTTACCGACACCTGCGCCGCCAGGGCCCGGGTCCGGAACACTGCCTCCGCCCCCTCCGCCGCCGCAAGCGGTCAGCACCACCAGCATCAGGCTTGCGCATAGAGAGGGAACGCGCCTGCCCTGTATCCACCAATGCATATCGTGTTCTCCTGCAGTTCACGATCGGACTGGCACAGGGCCAGCGAAGCTATTTGGTCAAAGCCTTGAGCGCGAGCTTAATGCCCTCGCTCACCCCTACATCGGGTGGGAGTTTCTTGAGGGCGGCCGATGCTTCCTTGTCCGAGTAGCCCAACGCCATCAGTGCCTGCTGAATATCGTTCTGGTCGTTGTTATTGGCAAACAGCGACTGCGCACCGGTATCCGCGCCAATCTTGCCCTTGAGCTCCAGCAGCAGACGCTCGGCGGTCTTCTTGCCGATGCCGGGCACCTTGACCAATCGCCCTGCTTGCTGCTGCGATACCGCGTCCGCGAGATCATCGATGCTCATGCCGCTGAGCACGGCCAGTGCCATGCGCGGTCCTATGCCGGTGATCTTGATGAGTTCGCGGAAAGTCTGGCGCTCGCGGGCCGTACCGAAGCCGAACAGCAGCTGGGCGTCTTCCCGCACCACAAAATGGGTCAGCAAGGCTACCTTGGCACCATTGGCAGGCAGGTTGTAGAAGGTGCTCATGGGCACCTGCACCTCATAGCCCACACCGGCACAGTCCACCAGGACTTCGGGCGGGTTTTTTTCCAGCAGCGTTCCAGTCAATTTGCCTATCATTGAAATCCTTTGCCGCACCGTGCGGCGATTCTTTTGAGAAATTATCCGCGTGATCCTGCGCCATACCTTCACACCCCATAACAATACGCGCCTGACCCATCTCTGCGGCCCGGCAGATGCGCATCTGCGCACCATCGAAATCGCGCTGGGCGTCAAGATCGCTCATCGCCACGAGCAGTTCAAGATCGACGGCCCCAAGGCCAAGGCCAATGAGGCGCTGGAGCTGCTTCAGGCTCTCTATGAGATCGCCGACTACGTGATTGCGGAAGATACGCTGCAGCTCATGCTGGCCGGCGATGTCGAGATGCTGGAGGCCGACCTGACGGCTCCGCAATTGACTACGCGCCGTGCCGATCTGCGCGCCCGCACGCCCAACCAGGCGCTGTATCTGGAAAACATCGCCAATCACGACATCAGCTTCGGCATCGGCCCGGCCGGCACGGGCAAGACCTATCTGGCCGTGGCCTGCGCCGTGGACGCGCTGGAGCGCAGCGCCGTGCAGCGCATCGTGCTGACCCGGCCCGCCGTGGAAGCCGGCGAACGCCTGGGCTTTCTGCCCGGCGACCTGACGCAGAAGGTGGACCCCTATCTGCGCCCGCTGTATGACGCGCTCTACGATCTGATGGGCTACGAGAAGGTGCAGAAGGCTTTCGAGCGCAATGCGCTGGAGATCGCGCCGCTGGCCTTCATGCGCGGACGCACGCTGAACAACGCCTTCGTGATCCTGGACGAGGCGCAGAACACCACGCCCGAGCAGATGAAGATGTTTCTGACCCGCATCGGCTTTGGCGCCAAGGCCGTGGTCACGGGCGACGTGAGCCAGGTCGACCTGCCCAAGGGAGCACCCAGCGGACTTGTCGATGCCGAGCGCGTCCTCAAACGCGTCAAGGGCATCTCCATCAACCACTTCACCAGCGCCGACGTGGTGCGCCACCCGCTGGTGGCCCGCATTGTGGACGCCTATGACGCACGCGGCCGCGTGTCCGAAGGCACTTCGGCGCCCAAGCACCGTAGCAGCCCCCGAACGGCCCGCCCGCTGCCAACGGCAGACGAACTTTAATCAAAATCAATAGCTACTAGCGCTTACCCCATAAGGGCTAAAAGCCAAAATGACCTTAAATCAACTGCAACTATCGCTGCAATTCGGTCCCAGCGCCGAGGCCGCCGCCCATCGCGAACTGCTGAGCCGCAGCCGCGTCACGCGCTGGATCCGCCATGCGCTGGCCGTGGATGCCGAGATCACGGTGCGCATCGTGGATACAGAGGAAGGCCGCAAGCTCAATCGCGAGTACCGCAAAAAGGACTACGCGACCAATGTGCTGACCTTCGACTATCAGCAGGAGCCTTGCGTGATGGCCGATCTTGTGCTCTGCGCCCCCGTGGTGGAGCGCGAGGCCCAGGAGCAGAACAAGAGCCTGGAAGAGCATTACGCCCATCTGCTGGTGCATGGCACGCTGCATGCCCAGGGCTGGGACCACGAGACCAGCGAGGAAGACGCCGAAGAGATGGAGGCTTACGAGACCGACATCATGAAGGAGATGGGTTACGAAGACCCTTACGCCAAATAATCCGCGACAACACCGGCCATGATCATCCCCCACTGGCGCCGCCCCCTGGCCTGGCTGATGGCCTGGGCCCTGGTGGCCATTGCAGGCGCAGGCTGGCTCGTGCATGCGCGGTTGCAGGCCCTGGAGGATGCATTCGTGACGGATGCGCGCATCGTGCACCGGCTGCTGAGCCAGCGTGCCGTGCAGCACGATGCGGTAATGGCCATGCTGCCCCTGCTGCAACCACCTGCGCAAGGCCGCAGTGCCAAGGTAGCCTTGCCGCTGCCGCGCCTGCCCGCCGCCTATCCGCAGATCATCGAGGTACTGCGCCGCCTGCCGGACAGCAGTTGGCCGGCTGACTGGCCCCATGACCTGGGTGCCGCGCTGGATATGGCAGAGGCCCGCTCGCTGCAAAGCGGCCATGCCGAACTGGCCTGGGCCGACCTGCCCAAAGGCCGGGTATGGCTGGCACTTGCCGGCCCAGCCGCCGACCACGCCCTGCTGCTGGATCTGCATGCCACCATTCCCTGGGACGAGTGGCCCATGGATGCCCGGACCAGTCCAGTGCGCGTGCGGCTTCAGTATCAGGGCCAAGCCTTTACCGTGCAGGCCGGACGGCAACTGGAGCGCGGCTGGAATTACGACTTTCACAAGCTGCTGGCCTCGCAGAGCCAGCCCTTCGATGTGGTGCTGGAGCGCGACGTGGGCTGGAGCGAGTTGCCCTGGGCCACCATGCTGGCCTGGGCGGCGGCCAGCGCTGCAGCACTGGCCGCACTGCGCACCCTGCTGCGCCAGCGCGTGGCCGCACGCCGGGCAGAAGAGCTGTTGCGTCTGGGCCAGGTCGCCCGTCTCAACCAGCTCGGCGAACTGGCTGCGGGCATGGCACATGAAGTCAACCAGCCGCTGACCGCGCTGCTGGCCAATACCCAGGCGGCGCAGCGCCTGCTGGGCGATGAGGAGCCAGATCTGGACATGGCACGCCATGCCATGAATCAGGCCGTGGCCCAGGCAAGGCGCGCCAGCACCGTCGTGGGACGCCTGCGCCGCGTGGTCGAGCGGCCCGACCTGTCAGGCCAGGTCCAGGCTCTGCCCCTGTCCACCGCCGTGCATGATGCACTGCACCTGCTGGAGCCCGAGCTGCGCCGCCGCAGCATTGCCGTGCAGGTGGATGCTCCCGCAGACCTGCCGGCCGTGCGCGCCGAGCCTGTGGCCTTGCAGCAGATCATCCACAACTTGGTGATGAACGCGCTGCAGGCCATGGAGCAGACCGAGCCCGGCCGGCGCCGTTTGCGCCTCACCCTTAGCCCCCAGGGCGCGCGGGTCCTGCTGAGCGTGCGCGACACCGGCCCCGGCGTGGCGCCCGAGGCGCGAGCGCGCCTGTTCACGCCGTTCTACACCACACGCTCCGGCGGCCTGGGATTAGGCCTTTCGCTGTCGGAAAGCCTGGCGCAGGCGATGGGAGGCGAGCTCACTTTGGCGCCATCCTCTCCTTCGCCTGCCGATGGGCCTGGGGCCGAATTCCATCTGCAGCTCCCGCTGGCACACCAGCCTTGAACGCGACATGACCTCTTCCCTCTCGCCCCTGATTCACCTTGTGGACGACGATGCCGCCGTGCGCGACAGCCTGGCACTGCTCATAGGCACGGTAGGCCTGCGCGTCCAAACCTGGTCCGACCCGCATGTCTTTCTCGCCGAGTTCGACCGCAGCGACGTGGGCGCCATCGTGCTCGACGTGCGCATGCCTGGCATCAGCGGGCTGGCGGTGCTGGACAGGCTGGTGGCGCAAGGGGTGGATCAGCCTGTGATCATGCTTACGGGCCATGGAACCGTGGAGATGTGCCGCCGCGCCTTCAAGGCCGGTGCTGCGGAATTCCTTGAGAAGCCGGTCGATGACGAGCTGCTCATCGAGGCGCTGCAGGCCTCCGTGCGCCAGCATGTGCGCTCGCGCGAGCGCCACCAGGCCGACCGGCAGGCGCGCGAGCGTTATGCACAGCTCTCGAGCCGCGAATGCGAGGTGCTGGGCCTGATCGTGGAGGGGCTCACCAACAAGGAGATCGGTCGCGCTCTGTCGCTCTCGCCGCGCACGGTGGAGACCCACCGCGCCAACCTGTTCGCTAAGCTGGAGACCGACTCGCTGGCCATGCTCATCCGGCGCTACGCGGCCCTGGTCGAGGACGCCGCTCCGTAGTTCTACGGAGGTAGGCGCGTAGCCTGCCGCATGGACGCCCGGGTGGCGTTTTTCTACAGTTGCGTTCATACCCATCCACCCGGAAAAACGTATGAAACGCACTCTGACACTCGCCGCCCTGACTCTGGCCACCCTGACCGCTGGCACCGCCAACGCCCAGGCCGTGCGCACGGAAAAGAATATGTCGCTGGAGCTGGCCAACCAGATCGCCGCCCAGTCCGTCTCGGCCTGCACCGCCAACAGCTATGCCGTGACCGCCACCGTGGTCGATCGCGCCGGCAGCGTGCGCGCCGTGCAGCGTGCCGACAACGCCGGCCCACACACCGTGGAAGCCAGCCGCGAAAAGGCCTTCACCTCGGCATCGGCCAAGGCGCCAACGCTTGCCATCATGGAGAACTCCCAGAAGAACGCCGGCGCAGCCAACCTCAAGGACATCCCCGGCTTCCTGCTGCTGGGCGGCGGTGTGCCCGTGAAGGTGGGCAATGAGGTGATCGGTGCCGTGGGCGTGGCCGGTGCGCCCGGCGGCCATCTGGACGACCAATGCGCACAGGCCGCCCTGGCCAAGGTGCAGGACCTGCTGAAGTAATCGGATCTAGGATTTTTCGTGAAATTTCAACGCCTTGCCCCCCTGCTGATCCTGGCTGCCGCAGGCAGCGCTTTTGCCGACGATAGCTACTACGGCGCCCTGCGGATCAATTCCGCACGCTACCAAGCCCACGACATGGACTCCAGCGCCCGCCCCGGACTGGGCCAGTTCGTGCCTGGCGACGAGTCGAATACCGCCACAGGGGGCTCCCTGGCCCTTGGTTATCAACTCCCGTCGAACTGGCGCGTGGAAGCCGAGTACACCCTGCCCAAGAACAACGAGTTCACCAGCGGCTCCACCCGCTTCCCAACCAGCTTCAACCACCACCAGATCCGCTCGCAGCGCCTGATGGTCAATGCATACAAGGATTTCCCCCTGAACGCCCGGTTCTCGCTGTACGGAATGGCCGGCCTGGGCCTGGCACGTCTGGAGTCCAGCGGCTGGCAGGGCAATCCGGGCCGTCAGTACATCAGCGACACCCAGAACAATCTGGCGTATTCCGTGGGTTTTGGCGTCAGCTATTCGCCTATCCAGAAGCTCAGCATCGACCTGGGCTGGCGCTATGTCGACATGGGCAAGGCCAAGAGCGGTGCCAACAACTTCGCCAACGTCCGCGGCCTGCAGGACGAGCAGATGCGTGCCAAGCTGACGGCCAGCGAAATCTCGATCGGCCTGCGCTACAGCTTCTGACCCAGTCCTCTAGAGCAAAGGAAAAGCGGCCCTCGGCCGCTTTTTCTGCTGGTGCGTAAAGCCGTTTACTCGACGCTCAGGCCAATGCTGCGCACCAGTTGGGCAACGCGCACATCTTCGGTCTTGATCTGCTTGGCAAACACTTGTTGGCCCTCCCCCACGGGGGTGATGCCCTGCTGCAGCAGACTCTTGCGCAGCTCGGGGTCCTTGAGCGCCTTGTCCGTGTCCTGGGCGATGGCCTGGACCACGGCAGCGGGCGTGCCCTTGGGTGCGAACAAACCGAACCAGGCACCAGCCTCAAAGCCCTTGTAACTCTCGGCCAGGGTCTGCACCTGGGGCAGCAGTGCATGGCGCTGCATGCCGGACACGGCCAGCGCCGTGAGCTTGCCGCTCTGGATCTGGGTAAGCGCCGGAGCAATCGCAATCAGCATCACATCGACCTGGCCGGCCAGCACATCCTGCAGGCCCTGAGGGCCGCCACGATAGGGAATATGCGTGGCGAAAAAGCCTGCGCGCTGCTTGAACTGCTCCATGGCCAGATGCTGGGCGCCGCCCGTGCCCGAGGAGGCATAGTTGATCTTGCCCGGGTGGGTCTTGGCATAAGCAACAAAGTCCTGCAAGGTCTTGAAGCCCTTGCGGGGATTGGCCACCAGCACGAAGTCGGACTGGCCCAGCTTGGTCACCGGCACCAGGTCGTTCTTGACGTCATAGGGAAGGTTGCGCTGCACATTGGGCATGATGGTGATGGCGCTGTCGCCGCCCACCAGAAGGGTGTAGCCATCGGGCTGAGCCTTGACCACGGCATCCACGGCCGAGACACCGCCAGCCGCGCCCTTGTTTTCCACCACGATGGCCTGCTTCCAGTCCCTGCCCACCAGATTGCCCACCTGACGGGCCAGCAGATCCGGGACGCTGCCGGGGCCGTTGGCCACCACCAGCCTGACGGAGCGCGCAGGAAACTCCGGCTGCTGAGCCATGGCTGCGCCCGATACACAGCTTGCAGCCAGCATGGCCCAGGCGGTGCGGGAAAGTAAACGGGGCAGATTCACGGCAAAACTCCTTAACTAAGGAGTTGATTGTCAAAACAATCACTTATTCCTCAAAATACTGTTTTCATATTCTTTTATTTCCAAAAATAATTAACCACACAAGAAAAAGAAAAGAGGCGACGCGGGCCAGCGCCTAAGATCGACCCCAACCACAAGGCGCAAAGCCGATAGAGAAAATCAGGAGACAAGAACATGGAGAACCTGGGCCACCTCGCCCTTTTGCTGGCCGCAGCTTTCACGGCCGGCGCGCTCAACGCCGTCGCCGGTGGCGGCAGCTTTCTGACCCTTCCCGCGCTGGTCTTCACCGGCGTGCCACCCGTGATTGCCAATGCCACGGGCACCGTGGCCCTGCTGCCAGGCTATATGGCGGGCGCCTGGGGCTTCAAAGACGATATGCAGTCCCCGCCTGGCCTGTCCATGAAACAGGTGGTGGCGCTGTCCCTGATCGGCGGCTCCGCCGGTGCGGCGCTGCTGCTGTTCACGCCCGACGCCACCTTCCGCAAGGTCGTTCCCTGGCTGCTGCTGGCCGCCACCGCCATGTTCGCCTTCGGGCCGCAGCTGCGCGCCTGGGCCTCGGGCAAGAATGCCGCCCATGCCACCCCATCGGCGGCCAAGGCCGCTGCAGGCATGCTGATCGTGGCCATCTATGGCGGCTACTTCAACGGCGGCCTGGGAATTTTGCTGCTGGCCTTGTTCGGCCTACTGGGCCAGACCTCGCTCAACGCCATGAACGGCATGAAGAACCTGGTCTCTGCCCTGCTGACGGCCATTGCCGTGGTGATCTATGCCGTGGGCGGCATTGTGGAATGGAAGCAGGCCATCGTCATGATGGTGGCCGCCACCCTGGGCGGCTATCTGGGAGCCCGCGTGGCGCGCAAGATTGCACCCCATGTCCTGCGCTGGGGCATTGTGGCCACGGGGCTCGTGATGGCAGGGCTGTTCTTCGCCAAAGGCTGAAGCGCTGCCCAAAGCAAAAAGCCTTCTCGGTCCGAGAAGGCTTTTTTGTGAGCACGCAGCGCTTGATAGATAAGCGTCAGAGGCCAATTTGACGATATTTTCAGAGCAGACGAGCCTTGACCGTCTTGCCCTTGACCTTGCCTGCATTGAGCTTGGCGCAGGCCGCCGAGGCAATCTTGCGATCCACGGCCACATAGGTGGAAAAGTCGTTGACGCTGATCTTGCCGATCTGCTCGCGGCTATAGCCGAAGTCGGCGCACATGGCGCCCATCACATCGCCGGCGCGGATCTTTTCCTTGCGCCCGCCAATGATCTGGATGGTCATCATGGGTGGCAGCAGCTCGCCACCGGCGGCAGGCGTGAGTTCGTCAACGGGGAAGAATTGTGAAGCACGGCCTTGCAGCTGCTCGATCTTGCCCACGCTGCCCATCTCGTCCATGCTTACCAGATTCAGCGCCAGGCCTTCGGCATCGCCACGGCCCGTGCGGCCGATACGGTGGATATGCACCTCGGGGTCGGGGGTGACATCCACATTGATGACTGCAGACAGGTCGGCGATGTCCAGACCGCGCGCCGCCACATCGGTGGCGACCAGCACGCTGCAGCTCTTGTTGGCAAACTGCACCAGCACCTCGTCGCGCTCGCGCTGCTCCAGCTCGCCGAACAGGGCCAGAGCGCTGAAGCCCTGGGCCTGCAGCTCGCTCACCACGTCGCGGCATTGCTGCTTGGTATTGCAAAAGGCAATGCTTGATTCAGGACGGAAGTGTGCCAGCAGCTTGGCCACCGCGCTCACTTTTTCTCTAGCACCGACTTCGTACCAGCGCTGCGCGATCTTGCCCGCGCTGTGCTGGGTCGCGACCTTGACGGTCTGCGGATCGCGCATGAAGCGGCTGGCCAGCGAGGCAATGCCATCGGGGTAGGTGGCCGAGAACAGCAAGGTCTGACGGTCCGCCGGGCATTGGCGCACCACGGTTTCGATGTCGCCGAGAAAGCCCATGTCCAGCATGCGATCGGCCTCGTCCAGCACCAGGGTCTTGAGGTTGCCGATGTCGAGCTTGCCGCGCTCCATCAGATCCATCACGCGTCCGGGCGTGCCGACGACGATGTGCGCGCCGTTTTCCAGCGAGGCGATCTGGTTGCGCGAGGGCACGCCGCCATAGACTGTGACGACCTTGATATTGTCCTGCGCGCGCGCCAGGCGGCGGATTTCGGTGGCGACCTGGTCGGCCAGCTCGCGTGTGGGGCACAGCACCAGGGCCTGGACGGCAAACCAGCGCGGGTTCAGGCGGTCGACCATGGGCAGGCCGAAGGCAGCCGTCTTGCCGCTGCCGGTGCTGGCCTGGGCGATCAGGTCCTTGCCCTGCAGGGTCAGCGGCAGACTGGCGGCCTGGATGGGCGTCATCTGCGTATAGCCGAGTTGCTGGAGGTTGGCCAGCATTTCGGGGGACAGGGGCAGCGCCGAGAAAGCGGTGGAATCAGAGGCCTGGGCGGCGCTGGTGGAGGTGTTCATGGGAGCGGATTATCCCGGGCCTGCGCCGCAAAAGCCTTGAGCCATCGCTATTCACGGTGCCATTTGCGGGTTGCCCCTCTTCAATCCGGTCCGGCCATGCTCCTAGTCTGAAAGCGCGCTCTCCATGAGCCGCTTCTGTTTGACGCCAACCACAGACCCAATATGCACCCAAGCCTCACTCGCAAGTTCTGCATCGCCGCCGCGCTGGCCGCCAGTCTGACCTCGACCCAGGCCGCAGAGCTGGATCCCCAGCCGCTCAAGCCCCAGCTGCAGCAGCTGATCGCCAAGATGTATCCGCAGCTGCGCGGCGTCTACGAAGACCTGCATGCCAACCCCGAGCTGGGTTTTCAGGAAACGCGTACCGCCGCCAAGCTGGCTGCCGAAATGCGCAAGCTGGGCTTCGAGGTCACCGAGGGCATTGGCAAGACCGGCCTGGTTGCCATCTATCGCAATGGCGCGGGTCCCACCGTCATGGTGCGCACCGAGCTGGACGCCCTGCCCATGGAGGAAAAAACCGGCCTGCCCTATGCGAGCAAGGCCAAGGCCCAGTACAACGGCAAGGAGAGCTTTGTCGCCCATAGCTGCGGCCACGACATGCATATGGCCAGCTGGCTGGGAACGGCCCAGGCACTGCTGGGCCTGAAGAATCAATGGAAGGGTACGCTGATGTTCGTCGCCCAGCCTTCCGAGGAAACCGTGACCGGCGCCAAGGCCATGCTGGCCGACGGCCTGTTCAAGAAGTTCGGCAAGCCCGACTACGCCTTTGCGCTGCATACCGGCTCCATGCCTTATGGCATGGTGGGCTATGTGGCCGGGCCGGCGACCTCCAATTCGGACTCTCTGGACATCACTTTCCATGGCCGTGGCAGCCACGGCTCCATGCCGGACAAAGGCATTGACCCGGTGCTCATGGCCTCGCGCTTTGTGGTCGACGTGCAGGGCGTGATCAGCCGCGAAAAAGACCCCATGGAGTTCGGCGTGGTCACCGTGGGCGCCTTCAATTCGGGCAGCGCGGGCAATATCATTCCCGACCAGGCGCGGCTGCTGGGCACCATCCGCAGCTACAAAAGCGAGGTGCGCACAAAAATGCACGAAGGCATAGAGCGCACAGCCAAGGCCGAAGCCGCCATGTCGGGCGCTCCTGCCCCCGAGGTAAAGCTGGTCAAGGGCTCGGACGCCGTGGTCAACGACGCGGCGCTGGTAAGCCGCACGGTCAGGCTGTTCAAGGCCGCGCTCGGCGACCGGAACGTGATCCCCATCCCGCCCATCACGGCCAGCGAAGATTTCTCCGACTTCATCAACCAGGGCGTTCCATCCATGTTCTACACCCTGGGCGTGTTCGATCCCCAGAAGGTGGCCCAGGCCAGCCAGCCCGGCGGCAAGCCGCTGCCCTTCAACCACTCGCCCTTCTTCGCTCCCGAGCCAGAACCCACGCTCAAGACCGGTGTGGAAACCATGACGCTGGCCGTCATGAACGTGATGCAGTAACCGCAAGCCTGCCCCGCCATCGGGGCTGCGGCTTGTCTGCCGTTCATCACTGCATTTGCTGCAGATTGCCGATGCGCACCAGCATCTCGGTGAACATCTGCATGTCCGTGCGCAGATCCGGCAGCTCCTGGTACTCCAGCGCATTGTGGGCCGTGTATTTCTTGCCAGGCATCGCCGGGCCGAAGTTGATGGCATTGGGCATGAGCTTGGCCGTGGTGCTGCCTGCGGTAGGCACGGGCCTGGCATCCAGACCCGTGGTGTCGCCAAAGATATTGAGCAAGGTGCTCAGCCACGCACCCTTGGGGTCGCGGGCCATCCAGTTGCCCTGTGTGTACTGCACGGTCACCGCAACCTTGGCCGCATCGCTCCAGCGGGCAATGCCCTGCTCCACCTCGGCGCGCAACTGCTCCGGCGTCTTGCCCCGCGGCATGCGCGCATTGGCCGTCACCTCCAGCTTGCCGTCCGCGGATTTGATGAGATTGGGCGACAGCGTGAGCGGCCCCATGAAATCATCGGCATAGGCGATACCCAGCTGCCGGCCCAGATAGTCCAGGCCAAACACGCCGTTGATATAGCGCACGGCCTGGCTGTACTGATTGGGCTGCAGCAGCGCAGCGCCCTGCTCCGGCATCAGGCTCTGCTGCAGGAACAGCGCCAGGCGCGGCACGGGATTGACCCCTTCCTCAGGGCGCGAGCCGTGAGCGGATGCACCGCTGACCTTGACCGTGACCTGGCCCTCGGCGCGCTGCACATCGATGGCGAACTTGCCCTGGGCCTCGTGCCTGCGCACAAACCCGTCCTTTTCCTTGGACAGCCGCTGCACAATCTGATCCAGCGCAGCTGCATCGATGGCGGAGACGGTAGCGGAAGCCGTCTGCGCAATGGAGTTGGCCGAGGCAGCGCCGCTCATGGCGGTGATGGCAGGCTTGGCTGCATCCACGGTGACATCCGCAAACAAGGCCTTGAGCGCGCCCGTGCCCTTTTCAGCGACCACGGCCGGGTACTTGCTGTCCAGCACGATGTTGTACTGCGGCAGCGCGGTCTTGCTCTGGTAGTACTTCATGGCATCGCCGCCGGTTTCCTCGGTGGTCTCTATCATCAGGCGAATGCTGCGCGACAGCGGCAGACCGCTGTCCTTGACCGCCTTCATCGCATACAGCACGGTGGCGATGGAGCCCTTGTCGTCAATCGTGCCGCGCCCATAAAGCCGATCGCCCACGCGGGTGACCTGGAAAGGATTGATCTGCCTGCCGTCCAGCACCCACTCTGCAGCCACCACCGGCACCACATCGGCATGGGTCAGGATGCCGAACTCGGTCGCCTCGCTGGCGCGGCTCGCCGCATTGGCAGGCAGTGTCACCTCAAAGATGCGATTGTCCACATTGCGAAAGCGCAGCCCGAATTCGGCGGCCATGGATGCAACGAGCTTGCCGAAGTCCAGGATGGCCGGACTTTCATGCGGAGGCACCTTGGGATCACGCACCGTGGGCAGCGCCACCATGCGCTGCAGGCTCTCCAGCACCGCTGTCTCCTGCGTCAGGCGGTTGTACACACCCAGCAATCGCGCGATATCCGCGAGCTCGCCATCCGACAGCGTCTGGCCGCGCATGTATCGCTGCACGGCTGACGCCAGGCCCGGCTCGGCCCTGGCAGCCTGCTGCGCAAAGGTCTTGAAGGATTCGGGCGGGGTCGGGGCGGACGATGCGATCAGTGCGTCCAGCGCGGGTTTCTTCAAGGTCTGCGCCTGGATGGGCAGACTGGCGCCTGCCAGACCCAGAATCAGGCCGGCGGCTATGAGGGACAAGGAGGAATTGCAGGATTGCTTCATGGACAGCTCTTGTAGGAATCGTGGTGACGAATGGGGTCGCAGGCCCGGCTCTGCCTAGGCCTGCGGCTCCATGCGCATGGGAATGGTGACGGGCCCGTCATTGACCAGGTGCACCTGCATGTCGGCGGCGAACTCGCCGGTCTGCACCTGAGCGTGGGAAAGCCTGGCCTGGTCCACAAAGTATTCGTAGAGGCGTCGGCCTTCGTCGGGCGCGGCGGCGGCGGTAAAGCTGGGGCGATTGCCGCCCCTGGTATCGGCCGCCAGTGTGAACTGGCTGACCACCAGCAGCCCCCCGCCAACGTCCTGCAGGCTTTTGTTCATCTTGCCGGCCTCATCGCTGAAGATGCGCAGCTTGAGCATCTTGGCCAGCAGCTTGTCGGCCTCGGCCTCGGTATCGCCGCGCTCGGCACAGACCAGCGCCAGCAAGCCCTGGTCGATCTGGCCCGTAATACGGCCGTCGACCTCCACGCGCGCCTGCTTGACGCGCTGAATCACACTCATCATGTACTCAAACCTTCCTTGGCCGCGCCCTGTGCTTCGCCGCCCTGCTCTCCATCGGCCACTTCACTGACCGTGTTCATGCCCATGGGCAGCAGCTCGATGCGGGCATACAGGCCTGGAATGGCCTGCAGCAGCGCGGCTTCAATCTCCGAGCGCAATTGTGCCGCTCGCTGCACGCTCCACTGGCCGGGAACATGCATGTGGAAGTCCACAAAGCTGCGCTCCCCCGCCTGACGGCTGGAGATATTGTCAAAGCTCACCCCCTCGTTGCGCTTGGCATAGCCGTCCAGCAAAGTGTCAATCTTGAGACGCTGCGGCGCGTCCAGCGCCTGATCCATCAGTCCTTGCGAGGACTGCCAGACCAGTTGCACCCCCTGCACGCAGATATGCACAGCCACTGCCAGAGCCACCAGTGCATCCATCCACAGCCAGCCTGTCAAGGCGGCGGCCAGCAGACCCACCACCACGCCCACCGAAGTCCAGACATCGGTCAGCAGATGCCGCGCATCGCCCTCCAGCGCCATGGAGCGGTATTTGCGTGAAGAGCGCAGCATGACCCAGGCCAGAAGCCCGTTGAAGACGGTGCTGAGCAGCGACAGCATCAGGCCCCAGCTCAATTGCTCCAGTGGATGCGGGTTCCACAGCCGCGACAGCGCCGCCCAGGCAATCGCCAGGCTCGCGCCTATGACCAGCACGCCTTCGAAACCGGCCGAGAAGTACTCCGCCTTGTAATGTCCATAGGGGTGCTCGGTATCCGCCGGTCGCTTGGCCACGGTCACCATGGTCAGTGCAAACATGGCTCCGGCCAGATTCACAAAGGACTCCAGCGCATCGGACAGCAGGCCTACCGAACCGGTCAGCCACCAGGCCAGGGTCTTGAGCACAATGGTGAGCAGCGCCACCACCACGGACAGGCGCAGCAAATTATGCGGCTGCAGCCATTGTGAATATGTTGAGACGTCAGATTTGGACATGTTCAGGTTCTACAGCCTCTATATCACCAAGTGCTTTGATGCTTCAATAGTCTTTGCAAGTTGTCTATAAAGCAACCCAGAATCCCTTATCGTGATGGACATGTCATGGTCGAGGCTGACCTGATTCCTATATAAATACTCCCAGAAAAAAGGGAGGCGCATGCCTGATACGTTGATAGCACAGCAACCGAGGGATGAGGACGCCATTCTTCGACTGGTGGCCGATACAGCGCCCGCTATGCTGGCCTATTTTGATGCCGACACACGCGCCTGTCGCTTTGCCAACGCGCGCTATGCAGAGCACTTTGGCCACACCATGCAAACCATAGTGGGCATGGATGTGCGTGACATTGTGGGCGAGCTGGTCTGGACACAGATCGAACCTTATCTGGACTCCGTGGCCGTCGACAACACTCAGACGCTGCGCTACACCCGCCAGGTCGAAAACGAGACTGGTCGGCTGCAACACATCGAGGCAGTGCTGCGCCCTCATGAGGAAAAAGGCGTACTCAAGGGCGTTGTGGCGCTGATGACCGATGTCAGCCACCACCATCTGGCGACACAGCAGATACGCGACAGCGAAGAGCGCATGCGCAAGTTCGCTGCCATCACCACCGAGGCCATCGTGCTGCATCGTGACGGCATCATCACGGACGGCAATGACGCACTGGCCCGGCTGGTTGGCTACTCGCTTGGCGAACTGCGCGGCACGCCGGTTCTCGATTACGTGGCACCTGAAGCGCGCCTGCGGGCGCTGCAGAACATGCGCAGCGAGCGAGAGGATCGCCTCGAGTCCGTGATCATTCACAAGAACGGCCAGCTAATCCCCGTAGAGATCGAGGCCTGCACCATGCCTGGAGAAAAGGACAGGCATCGCATCGTCCTGCTGCGCGACCTGACCGCAAGCCTTCAGACCCGACAGCACATGGACTATCTGACCCAGCATGACCTGCTGACACATCTGCCCAACCGAGCGCGTCTCAACCATCTGCTGGCCGATGCCATCGCCAGGGCTGCCGGCGAGCAATCACGATTGGCGGTGCTGTCACTGGACCTGGACCAGTTCAAGGCGGTGAACGATTCGCTCAGTCATCAGGCAGGGGATCTGCTGCTGTGCGAGCTTGCGAAGCGGCTCCGAAGCACTGTGGGTGCTCAGGACATCGTGGCCCGCACCGGCAGCGACGACTTTGTGGTCGTGCTGCCCGACAACCCCGGCCTGCTCGAGACCGAGGCCCTGCTGACGCGACTTCGGGCCACAGCTGAGGCGCCCTATCTGATCGAGGGTACCCAACTGGTGATTTCCGTGAGTGTCGGCATCGCCATGTATCCCAAGGACGGGAAATGTCCGGCGTCCCTGCTGAGCAATGCCGAGGCCGCCATGCAGATGGCCAAGAGTCGCGGCCGCAGCTTCTCCCAGTTCTACACTCCTGCGCTCGAAAGCCGGGCCACACGCATGCTGATGCAGGAGCAAATGCTGCGCAACGCCGTGGAACGCGGTGAGTTCGAGCTGCATTACCAGCCGCAGACCCTCATGCAGACGGGCGAGCTTTCAGGCTTCGAAGCCCTGGTGCGCTGGAAGCACCCGCACCGCGGCCTGGTCTCGCCCGACGAGTTCATCGGCTTTGCCGAAAACCGGGGGCTGATCGCAGCCGTGGACCGCTGGGTGCTCTATCAGGCCTGCCGTCAAGCCCGTGCCTGGCAGCAACAAGGCTTTCCCGCCATCCCCGTGGCCGTCAACCTGTCGGCACAGGAATTCCGCCAGCGCGATGTAGTCAAGGAAGTGGCGCAGGCACTGGCCGACACGGGGCTGGACGCCTGCTATCTGCACATCGAGGTCACAGAAACCACGCTGATGCTCTCGGGCAACCAGATGCAGCAGACTCTGCATGCCCTCAAGGCACTGGGCGTGGGACTGGCGATCGACGATTTCGGTACCGGCTATTCGTCTCTTGCCTACCTGCGCAAGCACCCCATAGACCGGCTCAAGATCGACCGCTCATTCGTGACCGATCTGCCCCACAACCCGGATGCGGCCGCCATTGTCAATGCCATCGTGCAGATGGGCCGTAGCCTGCATCTGGAGATTCTGGCCGAAGGTGTGGAAAGCACTGAACAGCTGCAACTTCTGAGAGAGATGGGCTGTGCCATGATGCAAGGGTTTCTCGTGTCAGCGCCATTATCTGCCGAGCAAGCCTCGGCATGGATGTCGCAACACTGTCAACTGCTACAAAGACAATAGTGCATGGCCTCGAATACACCGACACCCTCTCATAAAAGCAGCAGCATGTTTCATACGGATGCCCCTCAGGCATTGGCCCATGTGCAGCAGCTGTACCGCGAGCAAATCGACCATCTGCGAGCTGCCATGCAGCGTTTCGTGGCAGGTGAAACTCCGGCCGCGCCCATTCATGCCTACTACCCGTTTGTACGCATCAAGACCACCACGGTGGCGCAAGCCGATACCAAGCTGACCTACGGCTTTGTGGAAGGCCCAGGCACCTACGAGGCCACGCTGACCCGGCCCGACCTGTTTGCCAGCTACTTCGGCGAGCAACTGCGCCTGCTGATCCTGCACCACCAGGTCCCCATCGAAGTAGGCCTCAGCGACAAGCCCATCCCGATTCATTTCTCGTTCGCCGACAACGACCATATCGAAGGTTCGCTCTCGCCAGAACGCCGCATGCTGATGCGTGATGTGTTCGATCTGCCCGACCTGGAATCCATGGACGACGGCATCGCCAACGGCACCTGGCGCGCGGCGGCCGGCGAGGCCCTGCCTCTGTCGCTGTTCACCGCCCCGCGCGTGGATTACTCGCTGCATCGCCTGCGCCACTACACAGGCACGGCCCCCGACTGGTTTCAGAACTTCGTGCTGTTCACCAACTACCAGTTCTATATCGACGAATTCATCCGCCTGGGCCACGCCGAAATGGCCAAGGAGGACAGCGAATACATTGCCTTTGTCGAACCCGGCAATGTGGTGACCCGCCGTGCCGGCCTGCCCGCGGAAGCCGTCGACGAACTCGGCACGGCGCCGCCGCGCCTGCCGCAGATGCCAGGATACCACCTGGTGCGCGCAGACAATAGCGGCATCACCATGGTCAATATCGGAGTGGGCCCGGCCAATGCCAAGACCATCACCGACCACATCGCCGTACTGCGCCCTCATGCCTGGATGATGCTGGGCCACTGCGCGGGTCTGCGCAACAGCCAGCAGCTGGGCGACTATGTGCTGGCCCACGCCTATGTGCGTGAAGACCATGTGCTGGACGAAGAGCTTCCTCTATGGGTGCCGATTCCTGCGCTGGCCGAGATCCAGGTCGCGCTGCAGCAGGCCGTGGCCGATGTCACGCAGATGGAGCGTGCCGATCTCAAGCGCATCATGCGCACCGGCACCGTGGCCAGCACCGACAACCGCAACTGGGAACTGCTGCCTGACAACCTGCCCCAGCGCCGCTTCAGTCAGAGCCGAGCCGTGGCGCTGGATATGGAGTCGGCCACCATTGCCGCTAACGGCTTCCGCTTCCGCGTGCCCTATGGCACCTTGCTGTGCGTGAGCGACAAGCCGCTGCACGGCGAGATCAAGCTGCCTGGCATGGCCAACCATTTCTATCGAGAGCGTGTGGACCAGCACCTGCGCATCGGCATGCGTGCCGTCGACATACTGCGCGAAGGCGGCTCCGACCGCCTGCACAGCCGCAAGCTGCGCAGCTTTGACGAAGTGGCCTTCCAGTAAAGCCCAGCCATGCCGGAAACCGACCAGTTTTCCATGACATTGATGGTGGCCGTCAATTTGATGACGGTCGCTTTTGCACTGCCATGGTTTATGGGTCAGCAAATGAGCCGGGCGACCAGAAATGCTCAGCAATTCCTGCTTTTGCAGGGGCTGGCCTGGTTGCTCGTCTTCTGCGCCGGGCATGTACTCCCCTTCACATGGAATGCGCTGCTGTCGATATCCAGTGCCGCGGCTGCAACCGGCGCACTGTGGCAGCTGCATAAAGCACTCAAGGGTTGGCTTGGACCTCGCAACAAGATACTCACCCGCTCCCTGGCCTTGCTGTGCCTGCTGACACTTGCGGGCGTGCTGGTTCTGATCGAAAGCAAGCCCTACCGGTTGGCTTGGTTCAATATCAGCTACGGCTTGAGCCTTGTCACTCTGGTCTGCCTAACCTTATCGCCGCAAACCAACTCGGCCACGGCCTGGCGTTATCTGCTATTGGGTGCCGGCCTTTGCATCGCAAGCATTCTGCTCATACGCGGCTACTTCACCTTGAACGCTCCTTGGCTGCACAGCTTTGCAGAGGAACCCAGCCCACATATGCTGCTTTCGTGGCTGATCCCCATAGGTTCCGCCATTTTTTTCGTATCGATCCTGATGGCCTGCCGTGACGAAGAAGTCCGCCAGCGATCCGCAAACGCACCAGAAGACAGTCTGACCGGCCTGCCGCTGCGCCAGGCCATCAAGAACCAGGCCCGCTTCATGCTGAACAGAGCTCGACGCGAAGGCCTGCCGCTGGCCTTGATTCTGATCGACATGGATCACTTTTCGCGGGTCAACAGCCGCCATGGCTATCAGGCCGGAGACGCGGCGCTGCAGCTCATGTCACGCACTCTGCGAAAGCAGATGCGCGGCGACGAGGTCGTGGCCAGATGGCAGGGTGAATCCTTTTGCCTGCTAATTCACGCCGATCAATTGGGTGTCAGGTCGCTGCTGACTCGCATCCAGTCCGCATTCCAGATCGGCGCGCAGTACGAACTGCAGATGGACCTGGACTTCAGCGCGGGTTGTGCCCTGGTCCCCTCGGCCTGGAAGAGCCTGAGCCTCAACGAGCTGGCCAGCCATGCCGGCACCGCCCTGCAACAAGCCAAGAATCAGGGCCGGGGAAGGGTCGAATGCACCACTCTGACGCCTCCGCCCGGCGAGGATCATGCCCCCTCCGACCTGGCTCCGCTGACCTGAGTCAGCACTCGGCCTTGATCAGATCTGCCGCCTTCTCGGCAATCATGATGGTCGGCGCATTCGTATTGCCGCTCACGATGCGCGGCATGATCGATGCGTCGACCACGCGCAGCCCTTGCACACCATGCACCCGCAAGCGTGCATCGACCACATCCTTCACGCCAGGCCCCATGCGACAGCTTCCCACAGGGTGATAGATGGTGTCGGCGTAATTTCGGATGAACTGCTCGATCTCCGCATCGCTGCGCGCCTGTGCCGAATACTCCAGCTCCCGCCCCTCGAAACGAGCCAGCGCAGGTTGCCCGAGAATTTCACGCATGCGGCGTACGCCGCGCACCAGGCGCTGCATATCGTCGGCCTCGGCAAAGAAGGCAGGGTCTATGAGCGGCATGGCTCTGGCATCGGCAGAGGCCAGCTTCACGCTGCCCCGACTCCTTGGCTGCAGCAGACAGACATGGCAGGAGTAACCGTGGCCCAGCACCGTCTTGCGACCGTGGTCGACCAGCTTGCCCACCACAAAATGCAGCTGCAGATCGGGCGCACGCTCCTGCGGCCCGCTGCGGATAAAGCCGCCGGCCTCGGCAAAGTTGCTGGTCAGCATGCCCCGGCGCTCACGGCGCCAGCGGCCCATGCCCTGCCAGACATTCCTGAGGCCGGCAAACGACAGGCCAAAGCTGTCCGTCATCTGCGGCCCGTCCACCACCTGCACCACATCGGGGTGGTCATGCAAATGCTCGCCCACACCGGGGAGGTGATGCACGACATCAACGCCTGTTTGCTGCAGATGCTCGCCCGGCCCTATGCCCGAGAGCATCAGCAGCTGCGGCGACTGCAGCGCCCCGGCACAAAGCAAGACCTCGCGCCGGCAGCGTAGCTGCCGGGTCTGACCACCCTGCACATACTCCACTCCGACAGCTCGGCGACCTTCCATCAGTACCCGCAGCACCTGCACACCGGTCAGGATTTCCAGATTGGGCCTGCTGCCGCACACCGGCTTCAGATAAGCCTTGGCCGCACTGCAGCGCTCGCCCTTGTGATGCGTGACCTGATACAGACCCACGCCCTCCTGAGCGGTGCCGTTGAAGTCGAGGTTGTGCGCATGACCGGCCTGCACGCCTGCGCGCACAAAGGCCTGGGCCAGCGGGTTCGGATCGCAGAGATCGGAGACATGCAAAGGGCCGCTGGCACCATGCAGCGCATCCGCGCCGCGCGTATTGCATTCGGCCTTCAGAAAATAGGGCAGAACATCGCTCCAGCCCCAGCCTGGATTACCCTGGGCGCTCCAATATTCGTAGTCCGCAGGCTGGCCGCGCAGATAGATCATGGCATTGATGGAGCTGGAGCCGCCCAGCACCTTGCCGCGCGGCTGGTAGCCCCGCCGGCCATTGAGGCCAGCCTGCGGAACCGTGCTCATGGCCCAGTTGAAGTTTTTCTGCTTGGCCATCAGCGCCAGCCCTGCCGGGCAGTGGATCAGCACGCTTGTGTCTTCGCCACCCGCCTCCAGCAAGGTCACGGCGACCTGCGGGTTCTCGCTGAGCCTGGCTGCCAAAACCGCACCAGCGGAGCCGCCTCCCACCACCAGATAGTCACGCATCTCCGCCCTCCTTTTGCCGCAAATTCTGACCAGAGGTCTGCAGCAGCGAAACGAGGAAAAACACGGTCGTGCAGAAAAAACTGTCATCGTGATGACTCCTAACACGCCAACCATGCCCGACTAGGGTCAAACCCGGTCAGAACCGGGATAACATTTTCCTGTTCAACCGCACTCAACTGAATGGAGACAAAAAGATGGCAATCCAAACCGTAGGCATCATCGGCGCCGGCACCATGGGCAACGGCATCGCGCAGGCTTGCGCCGTGTCGGGCATCGACGTGGTGATGGTGGATATCTCCGAGGCCGCCGTGCAAAAAGGCCTGGCCACCGTGGCCGGCAGCCTGGACCGCCTGATCAAGAAGGAAAAGATCAGCGAAGCCGACAAGAACGCAGCGCTGGCACGCATCAAGACCTCGACCAGTTACGACGATCTGAAGTCGGCCCAGTTGGTGATCGAAGCCGCCACCGAGAACTACGAGCTCAAGGTCAAGATCCTCAAGCAGCTCGATACCCTGCTGGCACAGGACGTGATCGTTGCAACCAACACCTCGTCCATTTCCATCACCCAGCTGGCAGCTGCCACGCAGCGTGCCGACAAGTTCATCGGCATGCATTTCTTCAACCCCGTGCCCATGATGGCCCTGGTGGAGATCATCCGCGGCCTGCAGACCAGCGACGCCACCCACGATGCCGTCAAGGCCCTGTCGGAAAAACTGGGCAAGTCGCCCATCACCGTCAAGAACGCTCCCGGCTTTGTGGTCAACCGCATTCTGGTGCCCATGATCAACGAGGCCTTCCAGGTGCTCAGCGAAGGCACGGCCTCGGCCGAGGACATCGACGCCGGCATGAAGCTGGGCTGCAACCAGCCGATTGGCCCGCTGGCCCTGGCCGACATGATTGGTCTGGACGTCTGCCTGGCCGTGATGGAGGTCTACCTCAAGGAATTCGGCGACAGCAAGTACCGCCCCTGCTTCCTGCTGCGCGAAATGGTGGCCGCCGGCCGTCTGGGCCGCAAGACCGGCCAGGGTGTTTACACCTACTAAATCGCCGGCCTTCAGGTCTTGTGCGCGACTGCGGCGGCTGCGACAGCCGTCTAAGGTTGCAGCAGGAGACCTGCCATGCAAATCGACCATCCCAGCCCTCCGCCCGAGGGCTGCATTTCTTGTGAAGTCCGCGGCCATGTGCTGCTGATAGGCATCAACCGCCCGGCCAAGCGCAATGGCTGGACGCCGGCCATGTTCCAGCAACTGGCAGAGGCCTATACCCGGCTCGACGACGAGCCAGAGTTGCGCGTGGGCCTGCTCCATGCGTTCGGTGAACATTTCACGGCGGGACTGGATCTGCCTGTCATCGCCGAGTTCATGAAAAGCGGCCAGAAGGTCATCCCTGCAGGTCTCGTGGAGCCTCACGACTATGGCCTGCCCGGCTACCGCCGCCGCACCAAGCCCATGGTCGCCGCCGTCAAGGGCATCTGCTTTACCGTCGGCATAGAGCTGATGCTGGGCGCCGATATCGTCGTCGCTGCCGACAGCAGCCGCTTTGCACAGATGGAAGTACAGCGCTGCATCATGCCCACGGGCGGCGCCACGCTGCGCATGCCCGAGCGCGCCGGCGTGGGCAATGCCATGCTGCATCTGCTGACCGGCGACGCCTTCGATGCAGCCGAAGCCCTGCGCTGCCACTTTGTGCAAAAAGTCGTGCCTGCAGGCCAGGAACTGGAAGAGGCTTTTCGCATTGCCGAGCGCATTGCCGCCCAGGCGCCGCAGGCCGTGGTGGCCACACGCCTCAATGTCCTCAAGGCCATAGAGCTGGGCCAGGCCGCCGCCGTGGCCGATTTCATCCCCGTGCAGCAGCGCCTGGCCAGCAGCGAGGACGCTGCCGAAGGGGTGTGTTCCTTTATCGAGAAACGCCCAGCACGTTTTACCGGTCGTTAATCCCATGCCCAAGAGGTGATGATGAGTTTGAAGTCTTTTACACGCAAAACGCTTGTGCCACTTGCGCTGACAGCTATGGTTTCTGCAGTCCATGCACAGGCTGCCGCTCCCGCATTGCCCGACCCGGCCAGCACCAGCGTGCAGGCCATGGGCTGGATGCAGGGCTTTCCGCCCGCAGCCGACAAGCTCATCACCTTCGACAACCCCCTGGGCAATACCTTTCCACGCAATCGCTGGACCTTCTCGCATATCCGCGAAATCACGCCCACGGCCAATGTCTGGCGTGGCCCTGGCTCGCCCAGCGCCCTGCGCTCGGCTCCGGTCGACATCGAGCAGGTGCGCTTCAAGGTCATGGGCACCGGCGAGGAACTGAGCTTTGTCCAGGCACTGGATCGCAACTACACCGATGGCATTCTGGTCATGCACAAGGGCCGCGTGATCTATGAGAAATATCTGGGCGCGCTGGAGCCGCAGCGCCCGCACCTGGCCATGTCGGTCACCAAGTCCTTTGTCGGCACCCTGGCCGCCCTGCTGGCCCATGAAGGCCTCATCAAGCCCGAGGCACCGGTGACCGACTATCTGCCCGAGATGAAGAACACCGCCTATGGCGACGCCACGGTGCGCCAGGTGATGGACATGACGATTGGCGTGAAGTACTCCGAGAACTACGCCGATCCCAAGGCCGAAGTCTGGGACTACGCCCGCGCCGGCGGCATGATGCCCCAGGGCAAGGACTATGCAGGGCCCAGGAGCTTCTATGAATTTCTGCAGACCCTGCAGAAAGAGGGCGAGCATGACCAGGGATTTGCCTACAAGACAGTCAACGCCGAAGTCCTGGCCTGGATCGTGCGCCGCGCCAGCGGCAAGCCTCTGGCCCAGTTGCTGTCCGAGCGCATCTGGAGCCGCATCGGTGCCGAGCAGGACGCCTACTTCATGGTGGATCGCATAGGCACGGAATCGGGCGGCGGCGGGCTCAACACCACGCTGCGCGACCTGGCCCGCTTCGGCGAGCTGATGCGCAACGAAGGCCGCGCCGCCAGCGGCCAGCAGGTGCTGCCCAGGGCCGTGGTTCAGGACATTCGCCGCGGCGCCGACCCCGCCAAGTTTGTGAAGGCCGGTTATGCCACGCTGCCCGGCTGGTCGTATCGCAATATGTGGTGGGTCTCGCACAATCCCAACGGGGCCTATATGGCGCGCGGCATTCACGGTCAGGCCATCTACATCGACCCCAAGGCCCAGATGGTGGTGGTGCGCTACGCCTCCCACCCGATTGCTGGCAACGCAGGCATAGACCCGACCAGCCTGCCCATGTACCAGGCTCTGGCCGATGCGCTGACCGCCCGTTAGGCACGAGACAGCTTCAGCCGCGACAGGCTCCGTGAGCGGAGCCTGCTTGCATTGCTCCGGACCTCTGCACTGCCTCCTTTGGCTTGGTTGCTTGCAAATTAAATTGCACACAATTTAATTGTCTGCAATAATTCAACACATGCGATCCGATGACAACCTTCTCCCCGACAGCTCCGAGCTGCTGCGCCTGGACAATCAGGTCTGCTTTGCGCTGTACTCGGCATCGCTGGCCATGACCAAGCTCTACAAACCCTTGCTGGATGCCATAGGCCTGACTTACCCTCAGTACTTGGTCATGTTGGTGCTCTGGGAAGGCGACCAGCTCACGGTCTCGGAACTGGGTGAACGTCTTTACCTGGATTCAGGCACGCTGACGCCCTTGCTCAAGCGACTGGAGAGCGCAGGCCTGCTGGCACGCCAGCGCGATGCACAGGACGAGCGCCGCGTGCGCATCGCCCTCACGGATACCGGCCGGGCACTACGCGCCGAAGCCGAAAAAATACCTGCCTGCGTGCTTCAGAGCACGCAGTGCACCCTGCCCGAACTGCAGGCCCTCACGGGCCAGCTCGGCACACTGCGCGCACGGCTTGCGCCGCGCCGCAGCCACTCCTGACGATTTCCTCCACCCGCCCGCATTGCCGGGCAATCTCGCAAAGGAAGACACCATGGCCCAACTCGACAAGGTTCTCTACACCGCCCACGCCCACACCACCGGCGGCCGCGAAGGCGCTTCGCGCACCGATGATGGCCGCCTGGACATCCAGCTGAGCTCGCCCGGCGGCGCCGGCAAGGGCACCAACCCCGAGCAGCTGTTTGCCGCCGGTTACTCCGCGTGCTTTATCGGCGCCATGAAGGCCGTGGCCGCTCGCCAGAAGCTGACCCTGCCTGCCGACCTGTCGGTAGACGCGGAAGTCGATCTGGGCCCCGTGGGCGAAGTGTTCGGCATCGCCGTGCGCATGAAGATCAGCCTGCCCGGCATGGACAAGGCTGCGGCCCAGCAACTGGTGGACGCCGCTCACAAGGTCTGCCCCTACTCCAACGCCACACGCGGCAATATCGACGTGACGCTGACCATCGCCTAAAGCGGCTCAGGCCACAGGGCACCGGGCGCTGCAACATAGCGCCCGGTGTCCAGTTCGAAGACGCCTTCAAGCGTCAGCGGCCCGGCAATATCGGCCGCCGCATAGCGGGTCAGCGCCAACTCCCTTACCTCGAAGACCGGCAAGTCCTGGATCAGTGCTAGCAACTTGTCCACAGCCTCTCGCAGTGGCAGCCGTCTCGCATAGTGGCCCAGGGTCACATGGGGTACATAGCGCCAGCCCGGCGCGGGCTCCATGGGCACCAGCGCCTTATGCAGGCGCTGCAAGCATTCCTGCCCCCGGCCGACGCCCAGATAAGGCACGGTGGTGAAGCTGCCAGCCCCCGCGACTTGCACGGCAAAAGGGTGCAGCCGCTGGCTTTGCAGCATGGCGACATCGGCGCGCAGCGCCAGCCGGTCATATTCCCGCGCCACATGCTCGTCCCCTCCCCCACACAGCCCCCTATAGGCCAGCGTGATATGCGGCTGGCGCGCATGGCGCGGCAACAGGGCATCACCGAGTCTGGATCTGGCGTGCTGCAGCAAGGACTCCAGGTCAGGGCCTTGCAGCATCACCACCCAGACGGCGCACCAGGGGCAGCCTTTGTGCCACTCGGCAAAATCCCGGTCCTCACAGGGCTGTGAAAGTTCTTCGCTCTCTTGCATGCGGGCAGTGTGCCAGCTTCGGCCACATGCACGGCACCAGGACAGTTTTCCCATTTTTCAGACCACCAAGCCTGGCCTGTCAAATGGATACCGCTATCAAATCAAAAGCAATCTTGTCGGCGTATGCGCAACCCCGTCCGACCCGGACTGGCCTGTTTGGGCCTGACAATGCAGGGATGAGCGATACACAAGACCCCTCTCACCCCTATGCGGACCTCACGCCGGACTGCGTGATCGATGCGCTGTGCAGCACGGGCCTTGTGCCGGACGGACGGCTGACGGCGCTGAGCTCCTATGAAAACCGCGTCTATCTGGCCCATCAGGACGAGGGCGACAAGGTCGTCGCCAAGTTCTACCGCCCCGGCCGCTGGAGCCGCATCCAGATCGAGGAAGAGCACGCCTTCTCCCAGGAGTTGGCGGACGGGGAAGTTCCCGTGGTTGCGCCGCTGGTGCTGCAAGGGCAAACCGTGCATGAGCATGCGGGCTTTCTGTTCAGCATCAGTCCCTGGCGCGGCGGGCGCCGCCCCGAGCTGGACGACTGGGAGGTGCTGGAATGGACAGGCCGCTTTCTGGCCCGCATCCACACCGTGGGTGCCGCTCGGCCCTTTGAGCATCGTCCGGCGCTGAACCTGAAAAGCTTCGGCTACGAATCCATGCACTATCTGCTCGAACATGAGGTCGTGGCGCTCGAAGTGCGCAGCCGCTGGCAGCAGGCTTGCGACAAAGCTCTCTCATTAATAGCACCATCCGCTGACGGATTAAGCGCTGCAGGCCATTTTGGCCTGCATTCTGCAACGCAGATTCGCCTGCATGGCGACTGCCACCCGGGAAACATTCTCTGGACGCCACTGGACGACGAAGGCCATGGCGGCCCGCATTTCGTCGATCTGGACGATGCGCGCAGCGGTCCAGCCGTGCAGGATCTGTGGATGCTGCTCTCGGGCGACCGGGGCCAGCAGACGCAGCAGCTGTCGGCCCTGCTCGAAGGCTATGAGCAGTTCCGTAGCTTCGACCGGCGCGAGCTGGCGCTGATCGAGCCGCTGCGCACCTTGCGCCTGCTGCATTACAGCGCCTGGCTGGCGCGCCGCTGGCAGGATCCGATCTTTGCCATCAACTTCCCATGGTTTGGCAGCACCGACTACTGGCAGGGTCAGGTGGACATGCTGAACGAACAGATCGAAGCCATGCAGCAGGAGCCGCTCTACGCCTAAGGCGGTCCATGCCTGCAAAGAGCTAGCAGCGCCCCTGCAAACGGCATTCGGGCACGAGCTGCCCACGTGCATCGCGCCATTGCACGGCATCGCCGCTCTGTGCGGGGGCCGGCGGCGGCGCGGGCTGCGCCTCTGGTGCCTGCGGGCGATTGGGGTCATGCAGCACGGTGGAGGACCCCACCCCGACACCCACGCTGGCACCGCCCACACCGGTGGAAGCGCCGACACCGGCACTCCCCAGCACCTGCCCGCGCTGATTGACGCCTACGCCCACACCGACAGGCCCGACGCCCGTGCCGACGCCTGCGCTGAGACCGCCGCTGCCAAGGCCCACGCCCACGGAAAACGGCCCCACCGGAATCCCGACGCCCACGCCAGCTCCTACGGAGCCGCAGGCGGGCAAGACCAGCACCAGAGCAGCGGCACAGACCGTGCTCAGGATTCTGTGATGACCGGGCTTTATGGTGACTGGCATGGAATTCATCTCACTGACTCTCACTGACGTTTGACAGCCGCATTGTCACCCGCCGTGACCGCAAAAAGGTTATCAATCAGTAGCTCGACCAGTGGCTTGAGAGCCAGTTTCTGCGAGCCCTCGGAAGCCAGCAGGTTGTTGTGCACCAGCGCCATCCAGAACGGGCTGGCCAGCAACTGGGCACTGCGGCTGACCGAGCGGGTCTTGAGCTCCCCCTCTTTCACGGCCAGCGCCAGCAAGTCCTGCACATAGTTCTGCCAGGCATCAAAAGCCAGCTCTTTGTACAGTCTGGCCAGCTCGGGCGCATGCCGTGCCTCGCTGAGCACCAGACGTGCCAGCATGCCGCGCTCGCTGCTCTCGACCGCCTCCAGCGTCGGCAGCAGACTGCGGCGCAGAAAGGCACGCACCGTCTCGCTTTTTCGACGCTTGAGCGGCCGGTAGACGGCCGAATGCCGCAGCGCATGCTCCACCACGCCCCGCAGCAGCTCATCCTTGGATGGGTAGTAGAGATACAGCGTGCCCTTGGCCACCTGCGCGCGGCAGGCGATGCGCTCCATGGTGCTACGGGCCACGCCGCACTCCACGAACTCGGCCAGCGCGGCCTCCGCGATCTGCTGACGGGTCTGCGCTGTCTTGTCGAGACTCGGGCCACGCGTGCGCCGCTGACGCTTTGCCACTGTGCCGATATCCGGGTCTGCACAAGGGGCTGCCGTCGCAACATCCGCCATGCTCTGAAATCCTTTTCTAGAATTCATAAAATTGACCAATTAGTCATTTTTAATAATTCTAGGCCAAGCCGACTTGCCCGCATCGGGCATGCGGATGACTGCTCCACCAAAGCCTTCCCAATGCAATCCCGTCTGACTCCCTATGCCTGGGTCTGCTTTTCCATGTGCGTCGGCGTCATGGGAACGGCGCTTGCCAGCCCGCTCTACCCGCTCTACCAGCAGGCCTGGGGGCTGCAGCCCAGCCATATCACGCAGATTTTCGTGACCTATATGCTGGGCGCCTTGATCAGCCTGCTGTTTCTGGGTCGTCTGACCAACCTCTTCGGTTTTCTCAAAGTGCTGCGCCTGGGACTGATGGTGATGACCGTGGGCGTCATCGGCTCGGCCCTGTCCTGGAATGTCTGGAGTCTGGGCGCCTCCCGCTTCATCATCGGCCTGGCCTCGGGCCTGATCACCACTTCGGCCTCCATAGGCATGACCCAGCTCAACAACAAGGGCGACCTGCAGCGTGCGGCTGCGACCACCAGCCTGACGATTGCCTTCGGCTTCGGCCTGGGGCCCTTGGTTGGCGGCCTGATGGCGCAATGGGTGCCCCACCCGCTGGTCAGCAGCTATCTGCCACCCATCGCACTGAGCTTTCTGGGCATCCATGCGCTGTTCAAGATCCAGTTGCCGGCGACCAGTGCCCCCGTCCACAATGCTCCCGGCCTGACACTGAAAGATGTTCTGCCCAGCATTTCCCAGCCGCGCAAGCCTTTTCTCTACCACTATGCGCTGGGCTGCATGGCGGCGTTTTCTGCCTTCGGCATGTTCAGCCTGTTTGCCGCCATGGCCCCCAGCTTCATGGCCCAGATGCTGCCCTGGCACGGACCGGCAGTCTCTGGCCTGTCCATTGGCGTCATTCTGTTTCTGTCGGCCGGCATTCAGCTCATCGCCCGGCCCTACCCCACCAAGCGACTGATCATCATCGGCTTCTTCGCCCTGGCGGCGACCAATGCCCTGCTGGTTCTCAATCTGTTTGCCGGCTCACCATGGCTGTTCGCTCTGAGTGTGCTGAGCATGTCCTGCGGTCATGCACTGTGCAATCTGTCAGGCATGGCCGTGGTCAACAAGGTCTCCAAGCCCGTCAACCGCACTGGCCTGCTGTCCACCTATCTGGTCGTGGGCTATGTAGGCACCATCGTCCCCATCCTGGGCATGGGCTGGCTGTCCGACCATATAGGGCTGGCGGGCGCACTGATAGGCTTCTGTGTCTGTCTGGGCCTGCTGTCGGCACTGCTTGGCATCATCAGCGCAAGGGCACGCGTGCTGCCCGTGCCACGCCAGTAGGCCCGGCTATCTGAAATGCGGGCCGGCTCCCTGCGCCGCAAGACAGTCATGGTCGTTGCGCAGCGGGCAGGCCTGCAGAGACAGGCAGCCGCAGCCTATGCAGGAATCGAGCTGATCCCTGAGCTGGGTCAGCATGGCAATGCGTGCATCGAGCTGTGCCTGCCAATGCAAGGACAGGCGACTCCAGTCGGCCTTGCCGGGTACGCGGTTGGCCGGCAGATGGGCCAGTGCCTGCGCGATCTCGGCCAGGGGTACGCCCATGCGCTGGGCTACCTTGATCACGGCCACCCGCCTCAGCACCGCTCGTGCATAGCGACGCTGATTGCCTGCGGTGCGCGCACTCTCGATCAGGCCCTGCTTCTCATAGAAATGCAGGGCTGATACCGCCACCCCGCTGCGGCTGGCGACCTCTCCCACACTGAGATCCGGCATTCCCTCAGCCTCGGCCACCAGGCCGCTGCCGCATCCATTCATATCGCCAGCCTCTTCACACTGCACAGTCATCTCCCGTTGCTTCCCTTTGTCCCTGCCTGGCCGCCATAACCGCAATCCTATGTGGTCATACAAACCTCTTGACCTCAAGCTTAGTTGAGGTTGAACAATTCCAGCGGCTTCCGGAACAAAGGCCTGCTGCTGGCGGGCCCTGCCGGACCAGCCTTGCCTGAAAGACTTTCATGGACGCCAAGCCCAGTTTCATTGCCCCTGCACCACAACCGTGCTATTTGCAGCCCACCGGTCTTTATGACAGCCTGCCCAATGGCTACACCCATGTGGTCACCGTCCAGGAGCCGCTGCGCTGGCTCTTCGTCTCGGGCCAGGGTGGAGAAAACGCCCTGGCCGAGCTGCCAGACAGCTTTGCCCTGCAAGCTGCGCAGGCTCTGGCCAATATCAAGACCGCCCTGGACGCCGGTGGCGCGGACATGGGCCATGTGCTCAAGCTCACCGTGCTCATCGTCGATCATTCGCTGGAGCGCTTCGAACACTGGCAAAGCGCCGTGAGACAGCATTGGGGCAGCGGCGAACCCGGCGACAAGCGGCCGCGCTTTCCGGCCTGCACGCTGATTCCCGTGCCCAAGCTGGCCCTGCCCGGCATGCTGATCGAGGTGGAGGCCACGGCGGCCCTGCCCATGGCGGTGGGCGCCAAAGCCGCCACTCCCGCCTGACACCCTGCACACCTGAACGCCTCATGAAAACCACAACACCAGCGGCCACTACCGTCCTCTCCAGAACCACCCTGCTGCTCATGGCCACGGCCTGCGGTCTGTGCGCCGGAGCCAATTACTTCAACCAGCCCTTGCTTAACTCCATGGTCCAGCATCTGCACATCAGCGATGCCCAGGCCTCCAGCACCGTGACCATGGCCCAGGTCTCCTACGGCCTGGGCCTGCTGTTTCTGGTTCCGCTGGGCGATATGCTGGAGCGCCGCCGCCTGGTTCTGACGCTGATGCTGCTAGCCGCCTGCGGCATGCTGCTCTCGGGTATCAGCGGCCTGGCAGGCAGTTTTGCGCTGCTGGCTGCCGGCACGCTGATGGCCGGTGTCTTCTCGGTGGCCGCCCAGGTACTGGTGCCCATGGCGGCCACCTTCGCCGCCCCCGGCACCAGCGGCCGCGCCGTAGGGCTGGTCATGAGCGGCCTGCTGATCGGCATTCTGGCCTCGCGCAGCGTGGCGGGGATTCTGTCCGATCTGGGCGGCTGGAGCACCGTCTACTGGGCAGGAGCCATCGCTACGGCCTTCATGGCTCTGCTGCTGGCACGTGCCCTGCCCAAGGCGGCTCCCGCCGCTCCCGTCAGCTATGGTGAAGTCATGAAGTCCCTGGGGGACTTGTTGCGCCGACATCCGCGCCTGCGCAGCCGCGCGCTGATTGGCGGCACCGGCTTTGCCACCGTGAGCGTGCTGTTCTCCACCATGGCGCTGCTGCTGGCCGGGCCGGGCTTTGAACTCTCGGATCTCATGATCGGCCTGATCGGCATCGTGGGCATTGCCGGCGCACTGATGGCCAATGTGGCAGGCCGCATGGCCGACAAAGGGCTGGAGCAGTCCACCACGCTGGCCGGCGCCATTCTGATGCTGCTGGGCTGGCTGTGCCTGTGGCTGGGCGGCAGCAGCCTCTGGTGGTTCATGCTGGGCCTGCTGGTGGTCGACGGTGCCTTGCAGGCTCTGCACATCAGCAACCAGAACGTGGTCTACGCATTGGCACCCGAGGCCCGCTCGCGCATCAATGCCGTCTATATGACCACGTACTTTCTCGGCGCCTCCCTCGGCTCGGCACTGGGCTCGTGGGCCTGGCTGGCACATGGCTGGGCCGGCACCAGCCTCATGGGAGGTCTGCTGGGCCTGTTCACCCTTGCCATGGTGCTCTGGGATCGCAGCCTGCTTGCACGTTCACGCTCCTAATCAATTTTGATAGCTGTTTGCGCCCTACCCATAAGCGATACAGCCAGAAATCATGATAAAAATCCCCGCAGAGCCACCACTCTGCGGGGATTTTTATCGGGGTAACCGAACCGCTCAGGCCAGCAGCGCGTTCACACGCTTGACATAAGCAGCAGGATCTTCGGGCATGCCGCCCTCGGCCAGCACGGCCTGGTCGAACAGAATCTGGGCCAGATCGTTGAAGTGGACCGAGCCGTCGAGCTTCTTGACCAGGGCGTGATCGGGGTTCACTTCCAGCACGGGCTTGGACTCGGGCGCGGCCTGGCCGGCCTGCTTGAGCAGTCGGGCCAGTTGCAGGCTCATGCCGCCGTCGCTGACCACCAGACAGGCGGGCGAGTCGACCAGGCGGCTGGTGGCACGCACGTCTTCGGCACGGTCCTTGAGTGCTTCCTTGAGCTTGGCCAGCACGGGCTTGAAGGCTTCGGCAGCTTCCTCGGCGGCCTTCTTCTCTTCCTCGTTCTGCAGCTTGCCCAGATCCACGGCACCCTTGGCCACGGACTGCAGCGGCGTTCCGTCAAAGTCGTGCAGATAATTGAGCGCCCACTCGTCCACGCGATCGGTCATCAACAGGACTTCGATGCCCTTCTTCTTGAACACTTCGAGCTGAGGGCTGTTCTTGGCCGCAGCCAGGGTGTCGGCCGTGATGTAGTAGATCGCGTCCTGACCTTCCTTCATGCGTGCCTTGTAGTCGGCAAACGAGGTGTTCAGACCCTCATGCGCGGTGGTGGCAAAGCGCAACAGCTTGGCAATACGTTCCTTGTTGCCGAAGTCCTCGCCCAGGCCTTCCTTGAGCACGGCGCCGAACTCGTTGTAGAACTGCGTGAACTTGCCTTCCTTGGCCTTGTCCTCTTCGCTGACGACATCCTGCACGCCATCGGCAGCCTCGGCCGCAGCTTCGTGCCTGTCGTGCCGTGCCAGGTCTTCCAGCATCGAAAGCACGCGCTTGGCCGAGCCGTCGCGGATCAGGCGTACATCGCGGCTTTCCTGCAGCAGCTCGCGGCTCACGTTCAGCGGCAGGTCGGCAGAGTCGATCACGCCCTTCACAAAACGCAGATACTGCGGCATCAGCGCCTCGGCATCGTCCATGATGAAGACGCGCTTCACATAGAGCTTGATGCCGGCATGCTTGTCACGCTGGTACAGGTCGAACGGGGCCTTGGCGGGGATATAGAGCAACTGCGTGTACTCGGTATTGCCTTCGACGCGGTTGTGGCTCCAGGTCAGCGGGTCCTCGAAGTCATGGCTGATGGCCTTGTAGAACTCCTTGTACTGCTCTTCCGTGATGTCCTTCTTGGCGCGGGTCCACAGGGCGCTGGCCTTGTTCACGGTTTCCCATTCGCCGGTCTTGACCATCTCGCCGGGCTGATCGTTCTCGCCGTCCTTCCACTCTTCCTTTTCCATCAGGATGGGCAGGCTGATGTGGTCGGAATATTTGGAGATGACCTGCTTGAGCTTGTAACCGTTGAGAAACTCCTCGGCGTCCTCACGCAGGTGCAGGATGATGCTGGTGCCGCGCTGGGCGCGTTCGATCTGCTCGATCTCGAAGTCGCCCGTGCCGCCGCTGATCCAGCGCACGCCGGCCGATGCCGGAGCACCGGCGCGGCGGGTTTCCACGGTGATCTTGTCGGCCACGATGAAGCCTGAATAAAAGCCCACGCCGAACTGGCCGATCAATTGCGAATCGGCCTTCTGGTCGCCGCTGAGCTTTTCCATGAAGGCCTTGGTGCCACTCTTGGCAATCGTGCCCAGATTGTCGATGGCTTCTTGCTCGCTCATGCCGATGCCGGTATCGGTGATGGTCAGCGTCTTGGCAGCCTTGTCGAAGGAAACGCGCACTTCCAGCTCGGGCTGATCGCCGTAGAGGCTGGCGTCGCCCAGCGCTTCAAAGCGCAGCTTGTCGCAAGCATCCGAAGCATTGGAGATCAGCTCGCGCAGGAAGATTTCCTGGTTGGAATACAGCGAATGCGTGACCAGGTGCAGCAGCTGGGCCACTTCGGCCTGGAAGGAATGGGTTTGCTTTGTCATGTCTTTGTGAGCGAAAAACTGAAATCAAAAGCCGCCCGGAGAACCTCTCAAGGCGATTCGCAGTCATAGCTAGGGCCTGCCCCTGATATTTCAAGGGCTATTCGGGCAAGAAAAAAGCGCAAGCACTTATTCAAAAAGAATAGCTACTTGCGCTTATCAATAAAGGGCCAGAGGCCAATTTCACTCAAAATTCGACACACCCCACAACCGGAGACAGCGAGCAAGGGCCTGGGCGGCCCCGCCGCCCCGCAGCGAGGCTGTCGTCCCCCTCCCGAAGAGAGAGGGGGGAAGGCGCGAAGCGCCTCAGGGGGTGTCAGAAGTTTTCATGCGCAGCCAGATAGCGCCATTGGCCAGTGGGCAGATTGCCCAGGGTCACGCCGCCGATGCGGATGCGCTTGAGGCCCACGACCTTGAGGCCGACCTGCTCGCACATGCGGCGAATCTGGCGCTTCTTGCCTTCGGTCAGCACAAAGCGCAGCTGCTCGGGGTTCTGCCAGTCCACCTGGGCCGGCTTGAGCGGCTGCTCGTCCAGCGACAGGCCGTGACGCAGCAGAGCCAGCTTTTCCTCTGGGAAGACGGACTGCACATCCACGTCGCGATCGCCGAAGGTCACTCGCACCAGGTATTCCTTGTCGACTTCCGAGTCCTCGCCAATGATCTGGCGCGCCACGCGGCCGTCCTGCGTCAGCACCAGCAGACCCACGGAGTCGATGTCCAGACGACCGCAGGGAGCCAGGCCCTTGAGCTGGCTGAAGTTGAAGCGCGTCTTGCTGCGGTCTTCGTTCCAGCGGTTCTCGTTGGTGATCAGCACCACGGCGGGCTCATGGCCGTCCTCGGCCTGACCGCTGACATAGCCCATGGGCTTGTTCAGCAGGATGGTGACCTGCTGGTCCTGGCGTTCCTGAGCCTTCTGGTCGATCTCGATCCTGTCGCCGGGCACCACGTTCTGACCCATGGTTGCGACTTCGCCATTGACCGTGACCCAGCCGTTTTCCACCCACTCATCGGCTTCGCGACGCGAGCACATGCCCATGTCGGCAATTCGCTTGTTGATGCGAATGGCACCGGGACGGTCGTCCTGGCGCGCTTCGGCTTCGGGAGCACGCTTGACGGGAATCGCACGGTCCGAGCCATCGGCTGCGGGGCGATAGGTGCGAATACCGGTGGTGGGGCGACGGGTCGCCTCCGACACAAACGAGCCGGGGATATGGCGCTTTTCAGGCTCGCTACCGCGCTCGTCGCGGCGTTCACCACGGCGCTCGTCGTTGCGGCGGTCATCACCGCGACGGGCATCCCCGCGGCGGTCGTCACGATCAAAGGAGCGGCCTTCGGGACGGTCACCGTAGCCACGGTTCTGCGGACGATCACCAAAGTCGCGGCCTTGCGGGCGATCGCCACCACGGCGCTCGCCATCACGGGGCTGGTATTCACGGCGTTCGCCACCTTCGGAGCGGTCTGGGCGACCATAACCACGGCTTTGCGGACGGTCACCAAAGTCACGACCTTGAGGACGCTCATCGCGGCGGCCTTCAAAGCGATCACCGCCACGACGTTCGCCGTCGCGTGGACGGAATTCACGGCGCTCGCCACCTTCGGAGCGCTCAAAACGGCCCTGGTCGGGACGGCCAAAACCGGACGAACGTGGACGGTCACCAAAGTCACGGCCGCCTTGCGGGCGGTCATCACGGCGGTCGTCACGGGGGCGGAATTCACGGCGCTCGCCACCTTCGGAACGCTCGAAGCGGCCCTGGTCGGGGCGACCAAAACCGGACGAACGTGGACGGTCACCAAAGTCACGGCCGCCTTGAGGGCGGTCATCACGGCGGTCGTCACGGGGACGGAACTCGCGGCGCTCGCCACCGCGATCACCATCACGCGACTCGCCATAGGGGCGAAAACCACGGTCACCGCCGCCAAAGCGGCGCTCGCCGCCTTCATCGCGATCGGTGCGGGGGCGGCGCTCATCGCGCTGCGAGAAGCCGCCGCGACGTTCACCGTCGTCACGAGCAGGGCGGCCGCCATCGGGACGACCAAAGCCTGAAGCGCGGGGGCGCTCGTCGCGCTCACGCTGAGGGCGGGCGCCACGTTCGCCACGCGGGCCTTCACCACGCGGGCCGCGATCGGTACCGCCAGCGGGCCTGGAGCCACGGGCTGCCGCAGGCTTTTCGGCCTTGGCTGGCTTGGCCGGTGCACGCAAAACAGGGCGCGCCGACGAGGAATCAGAGGGCGCGGAGGATTTGCCAGCACCAGGGGCGCCGGACTCTTTAGGAGGTTTGACTGACATTTGGGCGTAATTGTCTCGCGACGCGCGGGCGCGAGGCGAGAGTTATCCACAATTCCAGCGCGGAGCTAGGTTATAGGACGTCCCTCAGGCAAGCGCCTTGCGCGACGCACAGAACTCACCATGCCGCAGCGCTTCCAGGTCCAGTACGCGCAGGCCGCCATACTCAATCTGGATCACGCGCTCGCGCTGCAGCACAGACAAGGCCTCGTTCACACGCTGACGTGACAGGCCGACCAGATTGGCCAGCTCCTGCTGGGTGATGCGCAGAATCTGCCCCACGCCGGGATAGAGCAAGGGGTTGAACAAGGCGGCCAGAGTACGCGCCACGCGCAGATCGGGGTTGCTCATGCGGTCGATCTCACGCGCCGCGATGAACTGGCCCAGGCGCTCGTTGAGCTGGTTCATCACAAAACGATTGAAGCCTATGGAGTGATCAAGCAGCCAGTGGAACATGTCTATGGGCAGGCCACCCACAACCGTCTTGCGGATGGCCTGCACGTTGTAGCGATAGGGCTCGCGCTTGATGACCGTTCCCTCCCCAAACCAGCCGCCGGGAGGCAGGCCGGCCAGCGTCATGCTGACTCCGTCGGCGCTTTCGGTGTTCATCTTGAGCAGGCCGTCGACCACGCCAAACCAGTAGGTAGGCGGGCGACCAGTGCGGCAGACATAGTCGCCCGGCTCGGCATCGCCGACGAGCAGCACGCGTGCCACGTTTTCACGCTCCATGGGCAACAGAACGGGCCACCAGGGAATGCCATCGAGTTCTGAGCTCAAAGGCTTGCGCCGCCTTTGATGCAGGGACAGTTCTTGACTCATGCCCAGAAGCATTGCCAAAGCCGCGCTGGCGCAACAGCGGGATTTCCACGAGGCAGCAAATGCGCCATTTTCAGCAGCATTTGTTACAGCGGATTTTCACTATGCAGGCTTTCCCTCAAATTGTCGTCAAACAGACATCCTGACGTCAAAGTCACTCATAGCATGTCTGCAAGACTTTCGTGAAGGGTAGCCGCGGCGGCTCCAACCCCAACCAAGAGGATCAGGCATGACAACCACGTTCCCGCAACTGCTGCTCAAGCACGCGACAGAACGCCCCGATGCGCCCGCCCTGCGCGAAAAGGAGTATGGCATCTGGCAAACCTGGAGCTGGCGCGAAGCCGCACAGACCGTACGCCACATGGCCTGCGGCCTGCGCGCGCTGGGGCTTGAAAGTGGCCAGAACCTGGCGTTCATCAGCGATAACCGGCCTCATGTCTACATGGGCTTTCTGGCCGTTCAGGCCTGTGGCGCAGTGCCCATTCCGCTGTACCAGGATGCCGTGGCCGCCGAGATGCGCTTTGTGATGGAGGACGCGGAGATCGCGTTCGCCTTTGCCGAGAACCAGGAACAGGTGGACAAGTTGCTGGAAGTACGCGAGAGCGTGCCAAGCATTCGCCACATCATCTATGACGACCCGCGCGGCCTGCGCAAATATGACCAACCCGGACTCATCAGCACCGATGAGCTGCTGGCCAAGGGCAAGGAATGGGATGCACGGCACGCAGGAGCCTATGAGGCCATGCTCCAGGCCGTCTCGCCCGACGATGTCTCGGTCATCCTCTACACCTCGGGCACCACGGGCAAGCCCAAGGGGGTGTGCCAGACCCACGCCAGCTTTGGCGAATCTGCCCGCGGCGGCGTGCAGACCGATGGCCTGAATGCTTCGGACAATGTGATCTGCTATCTGCCGCCGGCCTGGGTGGGAGACCATCTGTTCTCGTTTGCGCAATGGCTGGTGGCGGGCTTCACCATCAACTGCCCGGAATCCGCCTCGACCATCGCCATCGACCTGCGCGAGATCGGACCCAGCTACTACTTTGCTCCGCCGCGCATATTCGAGGGCATGCTGACCTCGGTTTCCATTCGCATGGAAGATGCCTCGCCGCTCAAGCAATGGATGTATGCCAAGGCCATGGAGGTGGCACGTCGCGTAGGCTCGGACATTCTGGACGGCAAGAACGTCAGTGCCATGGATCGCCTCAAATACCAGTTGGGCAGCTTGTTCATCTACGAACCGCTGCGCAATGCTCTGGGCCTTTCGCGCATCCGCGTGGCCTATACGGCAGGCGCTGCCATCGGCCCCGAGCTGTTTCGCTTCTTCCGCTCCATCGGAATCAACCTCAAGCAGCTCTACGGTCAAACCGAAACCTGTGCCTATGTCTGCCTGCAGCGCGACCGCCAGGTGGAACTCTCCAGCGTGGGCCAGGCGGCTCCGGGCATCGAGCTCAAGATTGCCGACAACGGCGAGGTGCTGGTCAAGGGTGTGTCCGTGCTCAAGGAGTACTACAAGCGCCCCGACGCCACCGCAGAGGTGATCGACGCCAGCGGCTACTTCCATACCGGCGATGCCGGCGTGATCGATGCCAACGGTCAGCTGCGCATCATCGACCGCGCCAAGGATGTGGGCAAGACCAGCCGCGGCGCCATGTTCGCGCCCAACTACATAGAGAACAAGCTCAAGTTCTTCCCGCATATCAAGGAAGCCGTTTGCTTCGGCCATGGCAAGGACGAGGTCTGCGCCTTCATCAACATCGACTACGAGGCCGTGGGCAACTGGGCCGAGCGCCAGGGTCTGCCCTACGGCGGCTATGTGGACCTGGCCAGCAAGGCCAAGGTGCTGGAGCTGGTGGCCGACTGCATAGACAAGGTCAACGCCGACTTGGCCAGCGAGCCCGGCATGGCCGACACCCAGGTGGCGCGCTTTCTGGTACTGCACAAGGAGCTGGACCCCGATGACGACGAGCTGACCCGCACCCGCAAGGTGCGCCGCAACTTCATCGCCGACAAGTACGGCGTGCTGGTGGAGGCGCTCTACACCGGCAAGCAGCAGCAGTTCATCGAGACCCTGGTGAAGTTCGAGGACGGCCGCACGGGCAGCGTCAGCGCCACGCTGACCATCGTCGAAGCCAAGCTCCACCCGGCTTCGGCCAAGGCTGCCGCCTGAGAGGAATTTTCATGAATACAAGAACCAGCGGCGAAGTGATTCTGGACATCAAGAACATCAGTCTGCGTTTCGGCGGCGTCAAGGCATTGACCGATATCTCGTTCAATGTCAAAGAGCACGAAATCCGCTCCATCATCGGCCCCAACGGTGCTGGCAAGAGCTCCATGCTCAACTGCATCAACGGCGTCTATACACCGTCCGAAGGCTCCATCACCTTTCGCGGCCAGACCTTCAGTCATATGAACAGCCGCCAGGTGGCCGAGATGGGTGTCGCACGCACCTTCCAGAACCTGGCGCTGTTCAAGGGCATGAGCGTGATCGACAACATCATGACCGGCCGCAACCTCAAGATCAGGAGCAACATCCTCATGCAGGCCCTGCGCATCGGCCCCGCGCAACGCGAGGAAATGCAGCACCGCGAGTTCGTCGAGCACATCATCGACTTTCTCGAAATCCAGGCCTATCGCAAGACTCCCGTGGGTCAGCTTCCCTATGGCCTGCAAAAGCGCGTGGACCTGGGCCGAGCCCTGGCCATGGAGCCTCAGGTTCTGCTGCTGGACGAGCCCATGGCCGGCATGAACGTGGAAGAAAAGCAGGACATGTGCCGCTTCATCCTCGATGTGAACGAGGAGTTCGGCACCACCATCGTGCTCATCGAACACGATATGGGCGTGGTCATGGACATTTCGGACCGTGTCGTGGTGCTGGACTATGGCAAGAAGATCGGCGACGGCGCTCCCGATGAAGTACGCAACAACGAAGACGTGATCCGCGCCTATCTGGGCGCAGGCCACTGAAGGAGCAGTCATGGGATTTTTCTTAGAGACATTGTTCGGCGGCCTCATGGTGGGCACGCTGTATGCACTGATCGCCATCGGCTTCGTGCTGATCTTCAAGGCCTCCGGCGTCTTCAACTTTGCGCAAGGCGCCATGGTGCTGTTTTCAGCCCTGGCCATGGCGCGTTTTTCGCAATGGATTCCCGGCTGGCTGGGCCTGGAGCCGGGGCTGATCGGCAACCTGCTGGCCATCGCCGTCACCCTGGCGCTGATGGTGGGCGTGGCCTGGGTGATCGAACGTCTGGCCCTGCGCCATCTGGTCAATCAGGAGCCCATCACCTTGCTGATGGCCACGCTGGGCATTGCCTATTTGCTCGATGGCCTCGGCCCCATGGTCTTTGGCAGCGAGGTCTACAAGATTGACGTGGGCATGCCCAAGGATCCTGTCTTCATCATGGACAGCCTGTTTCAGGGCGGCGTGATGATCAGCCTGGAAGACCTGTATGCGGCCTGCATCGCAGCCATCCTGGTGATCTGCCTGAGCCTTTTCTTTCAGAAGACCAAAACCGGACGCGCGCTGCGTGCCGTGGCCGACGACCACCAGGCCGCCCAGTCCATCGGCATTCCGCTGTCGCGCATCTGGGTCATCGTCTGGTCGGTGGCCGGCGGCGTGGCTCTGGTCGTCGGCATCATCTGGGGCAGCAAGCTGGGCGTTCAGTACTCGCTGTCGCTGGTGGCCCTGAAGGCCCTGCCCGTGGTGATTCTGGGCGGCCTGACATCACTGCCCGGCGCCATCATCGGCGGCCTGATCATCGGCGTGGGAGAGAAGCTCTCCGAGGTCTACATCGGCCCCATGGTGGGCGGCGGCATCGAGACCTGGTTTGCCTATGGTCTGGCCCTTTGCTTCCTGCTGGTACGACCCCAAGGTCTGTTCGGCGACAAGATCATTGACCGCGTCTGAACAGGGAGAACAAGAATATGTTTTATCGTGAAAACGGCCAGTTCAAGACCAGCTACGCGGCAGACCAGCAGATCTTCGGCGTCGCGCAGGACCGCTGGGTCATCCTGCTGGTGCTGGCCTTTGCCTTCCTGGCCATTCCCTTCATTGCCAGCGACTACACCTTTCAGGCGATTCTGATTCCTTTCGTCATCATGTCGCTGGCGGCGCTGGGACTCAATATCCTCGTCGGCTACTGCGGCCAGATTTCGCTGGGCACGGCCGCCTTCATGGCCGTGGGTGCCTATGCGGCCTACAACCTGCAGGCCCGCATTGAAGGCATGCCTTTGCTGGTGGCACTTCTGGGCGGTGGCGTGGTGGCCATGGCGTTCGGCGTGGTGTTCGGTCTGCCCAGCCTGCGCATTCGCGGCCTGTATCTGGCCGTGGCCACGCTGGCCGCCCAGTTCTTTGTGGACTGGCTGGCGACCCGCGCGGCCTGGGTGACGAACAACTCCTCATCCGGCTCCGTCAGCGCCAAGCCACTGGCCATTCTGGGCTGGGCCATCGACACGCCCATGGAAAAGTACCTGCTCTGCCTGGCCATCCTGTGTCTGCTCGGACTGGCCGCCAAGAATTTGGTGCGCAGCTCGGTAGGTCGTGAATGGATGGCCATGCGCGACATGGACGTGGCAGCTGCAGTGATCGGCATCCGCCCCACCTACGCCAAGCTGTCGGCCTTTGCGGTCAGCAGCTTCATCGTCGGCGTGGCCGGTGCGCTCTGGGGCTTTGTCCACCTGGGCGCCTGGGAACCCGCAGCCTTCAGCCTGGACCGCTCTCTGCAGTTGCTGTTCATGATCATCATCGGCGGCCTGGGCTCGGTCGTGGGCAGCATCTTCGGCGCCGCCTTCTTCGTGCTGCTGCCGCTGCTGCTCAACCAGGTGCCCCACTGGCTGGGCCTGCCGCTGTCCACAGCCACGGCGACCTATCTCGAGCACATGATTTTTGGTGCGCTCATCGTGTTCTTCCTGATTGTGGAACCCCACGGATTGGCCAAGCTCTGGGCCACGGCCCGTCAGAAGCTGCGCGTCTGGCCGTTTCCGCATTGATGACTCCCCTTGTGCCGCTGACGCGGCTTCTCCCAAGGGGGACGGCACCTTCGCCGGGGCGGCCCCGCCGCGAGGCGGCTCTTGCTCGGTGCCCTTGAATTGCTGAGTGCTTGATTGAGAGATAGCTGATTTATTTACAAGACACCGCAGAGTGCCTGCAACCGGGACAGCGTCCCATACAACCCAAGGAGACAGTCGATGATGTTCAAGAAAGTTGCGATTGCTGCCGCTGCTGTTGCTGCAGGCATGGGAGCCTTGATGGCCTCGCCTGCGGCTCAGGCCCAGGAGCAGTTCGTGCCTCTGCTGGTGTATCGCACGGGCCAGTTCGCGCCCCTGGGTATTCCATGGGCGGACGGCAAGCAGGATTACCTCAAGCTGGTCAATGCCAAGGGTGGCGTCAACGGTGTGAAGATCAAATTCGAGGAATGCGAAACCGCCTATGACACGGCCAAGGGTGTGGAATGCTACGAGCGCCTCAAGAACAAGGACGGCGGCGCCTCGGGCTTTGACACCCAGTCCACCGGCATCACCTTTGCCGTGACCGACAAGGCTCCCGGCGACAAGGTGCCAGTGGTCACCCCAGGCTATGGTCTGTCCCAGTCCGTGGACGGCAAGGTCTTCGAGTGGAACTTCCCGCTGCTGGGCAACTACTGGACAGCCGCCGACTCCATCGTGCAGGACATTCTGAAGAAGGAAAAAGGCAACCTCAAGGGCAAGAAGATCGCACTGGTCTATCACGACTCGCCTTATGGCAAGGAGCCGATTCCGCTGCTGGAAAAGCGCGCCGCCAAGGATGGCTTTGAGCTGATCAAGCTGCCCGTGACTGCCCCCGGCGTAGAGCAAAAATCCACCTGGCTGCAGATTCGCCAGAACCGCCCCGACTATGTGCTGCTGTGGTCGGCCGGCGTGATGACTCCTACGGCCGTGCGTGAGGCGCAGGCCACGGGCTACCCGCGCGAGAAGATGTATGCCGTCTGGTGGGGCGGCTCCGACCATGACGTCAAGGACATCGGTGCCGGCGCCAAGGGCTACAACACGGTGACCATCCACAACACTGCCGAGAGCGACAAGGTGCATGGCGACATCAAGTCCATGCTCTACGACAAGGGTCAGGGCACCGCCAAGGACGCCAAGGAACTGGGCCAGCTGGCACATACTCGCGGCATTGTGATCTCCATGCTGCAGGTCGAGGCCATCCGCACCGCTCAGGAAAAGTTCGGCAAAGGCAAGGTCATGACACCCGAGCAGGTGCGCTGGGGCCTGGAGAACCTGAATATGACGCAGGAACGCCTGAACGAGCTGGGCTTCGGCAAGATCATCCGCCCCTTCAAGACCAGCTGCGACAACCATCTGGGCGCCGACTGGGCCCGCATTGCCACCTGGGACGGCGCCAAGTTCAAGGTGACTTCCGACTGGTACCAGGCCGACAAGTCCATGGTCGATCCGCTCTACAAGGAATTCGCGGAAAAGTACGCCAAGGAAAAGAACGTCAAGGTAAGAACCTGCACCCCCTGAGGCGCGTCGCGCCTTCCCCCTCACTGGCGCCTGGCGCCTGAGGGGGACGACATCCTCGCTGCGGCGCGGCCAGCCCCGGTCCTTGCTTGATGTCTCTGACCAAGGCTCGCCTCGTCGCAACCGGATTTATAAAAATCAGCCTCAAGCGCTTATCCATGAAGTGCAGACAGCTATCTATTTTGAGTTATCAGGTGACCGCATGACCGATATCGCGCACACAGTTTCCACTTCCGCCCAGACCGCACCGCTGGTGGAAGTCAATGGCATCGAGGTCATCTACAACCATGTGATCCTGGTGCTCAAGGGCGTCTCGCTACAAGTCCCCCACCAAAGCATCGTGGCCCTGCTGGGCGGCAATGGCGCGGGCAAGACCACCACGCTGCGCGCCATCTCCAATCTGCTCAAGGGCGAGCGCGGCGAAGTCACCAAAGGCGGCATCACACTGGAAGGCGAGCAGATCGCCAACCTCTCGCCCGCCGAACTTGTCAAGCGCGGAGTGGTCCAGGTCATGGAAGGACGCCACTGCTTCGCCCACCTGACGATCGAAGAAAACCTGCTCACCGGCAGCTACACACGCACGGACAAGGGCGAGATTGCAGCCAATCTCGAGAAGGTCTACAACTACTTCCCGCGCCTCAAGACCCGGCGCACCAGCCAGGCGGCCTACACCTCGGGCGGCGAGCAGCAGATGTGCGCCATCGGCCGTGCGCTGATGAGCAACCCGCGTATGGTTTTGCTAGACGAGCCCTCCATGGGCCTGGCACCGCAGATCGTGGACGAGGTCTTTCACATCGTCAAAGACCTCAACAGCAAGGAAAAAGTCACCTTCCTGCTGGCCGAACAGAACACCAACATGGCGCTCAAATACGCCGACTACGGCTACATCATGGAAAGCGGGCGCATCGTCATGGACGGCTCCGCCAAGGATCTAGCCAGCAACGAGGACGTCAAGGAGTTCTATCTGGGCGTGGGCGGCGGCGAACGCAAGAGCTTCAAGGATGTGAAGAGCTACAAACGCAGAAAACGCTGGTTGGCTTGATGACTGCCCCCTGAGGCGCTTCGCGCCTTCCCCCTAGGGGGACGACGGCCTCGCTGCGCGGCGGCGCTTGCTCGCTGTCTCTGGCTTGGTGCGCGCCAGTTTTTAACTTGCGCCCATTGACTTCAGTTTTGCTTGCAGATTTTCTCTACAGGATTTGCCATGAGTGATTTCTACGATGCCCTGGAAACCCGCAGCCCCGAACAGCGCGAAGCCGACTGCATGGCCAGCCTGCCGCTGCAGATTGCCCATGCACAGCAGCGCTCCAGCGCTTTTGCCGAAATTCTCAAAGGTGTGGATGCGTCCCGTATCACCAGTCGCGCAGCGCTGGCCACCTTGCCTGTGACGCGCAAGAGCGAGCTGCTGGAGCGCCAGGCTGCACAGCGTCCGCAGCAGATTTTTGGCGGCTTCAATGCCATTGGCCTTGGCCACGACATGCCCAGGCTGTTTTCCAGCCCCGGCCCCATCTACGAGCCCGAAAGCCGCCGCCCCGACTACTGGCGCATGGCCCGCTCCATGTACGCCGCGGGCTTCAGGTCTGGGGAGCTGGTGCACAACTGCTTCAGCTATCACTTCGTGCCCGCCGGATCGATGATGGAAACCGGTGCTCAGGCCCTGGGCTGCACGGTGTTCGCGGGCGGCACGGGCCAGACCGAGCAGCAGGTGCAGGCCATGGCCGATCTGCGGCCTGCGGCCTATGTGGGTACGCCCAGTTTTCTGAAAATCATTGTGGAAAAGGCCCAGGAGATGGGAATGAAGCTGCCCAGCCTGACCAAGGCCATGGTCAGCGGCGAAGCCTTCCCCCCCTCGCTCAGCCAATGGATGCGCGATCATGGCATAGACGCCTACCAGAGCTATGGCACGGCCGATCTGGGCCTGATTGCCTATGAGACCAGCGCCCGTGAAGGTCTGGTGCTGGACGAGGGCGTGATCGTGGAGATCGTGCGCCCCGGAACCGGCGACCCTGTGGCCGAGGGCGAGGTGGGCGAGCTGGTCATCACCACGCTCAACCCCGACTATCCGCTGATCCGCTTTGGCACGGGTGACCTCTCGGCCTATCTTGCGGGAACCTGCCCCACGGGTCGCACCAATGCCCGCATCAAGGGCTGGATGGGCCGCGCCGACCAGACCACCAAGGTGCGCGGAATGTTCGTGCATGCCAAACAGGTGGCCGAGGTCGTCAAGCGCTTTCCGCAGATCGTCAGGGCCAGGCTGGTGGTGACGGGTGAGATGGCCAACGACCAGATGCAGTTGCTGGTTGAAACCACGGAAACCGCACCGGGCTTTGCCCTGCAGGTGATCGACGCCTTGCGCGAAGTCACCAAGCTGCGCGGCGAAGTGCAGATGGTGTCTCCCGGAAGCCTGCCCAATGACGGCAAGGTGATCGAGGACGCGCGCTCCTATCAGTGAAGCTCTGAAGAGCTGCCGGCATTCGGCTGGCTCTGCGACCTAAAGGTTTTGTACTGGGACTCGAGCTTGGCCAAGCCCCTGCACATGTGTCGCCAATACGCGACAGGCAATCGGTTTGCTTTAACGCAAATGCAATGTGATCGCCCGCTCCATCAAGGGATAACACTTAGAAAATAACAAAAACCCCACAGATTAGCGCTACCTAGAATCCGGCTTTACGTCACGACAAGTCAACCGTCCTGGTCTGCTTGCACATTATTTTTAGGGAGACACTGTGAAAACTATTTTCAAGATCGCCACCATCGCTCTGGCCGCTACCGCAGCCATCAGCAGCCATGCCGACAGCTACCCAGCCGCTGGCAAGACGATCACGATCATCGTGCCTTTCACGGCAGGCGGCCCCACCGACAAGGTGGCTCGCGACCTGGCCGAATCCATGCGCAAGCAGCTGAACAACGCCACCATCGTCATCGACAACGCAGACGGTGCCGGCAGCACGATTGGCACAGCCAAGGCCGCACGTGCACGCAATGACGGCTACACGCTGCTGCTGACGCATATCGGCATGTCCACCATCCCGACGCTGTACCGCAAGCTGTCCTTCAACGTGCTCAACGACTTCGAGTACGCTGGCATCATCAACGATGTGCCCATGACGCTGATCGGCCGCCCCACCCTGCCCGCCAAGAACTTCGCCGAAGTCAAGGACTGGGTCAGCAAGAACCAGGGCAAGGTGAATCTGGCCAACGCCGGCGTGGGCTCGGCCTCGCACCTGTGCGGCCTGATGTTCCAGGCCTCGCTGCAGCAGGACATGACGCCCGTGCCCTACAAGGGTGCAGCTCCTGCGATTGCCGATCTGATGGGCAACCAGGTGGATCTGCTGTGCGACCAGACCACCAATACCACTTCGCAGATTGCCGCCAAGAAGGTTCAGGCCTATGCCGTGACCACTGCCAAGCCTCTGACCACGCCTGCACTCAAGGACCTGCCCACGCTGCAGTCCCTGGGCCTGAAGGACTTCAACGTGACCATCTGGCACGGTCTGTACGCCCCCAAGGGCACGCCTGCCGATGTGGTGCAAAAGATCAACGAAGCCATGAAGGCTTCGCTCAAGGACCCCGAGTTCATCAAGCGCCAGGAAGCCTTGGGGGCCGTGATTGCCAGCGACGACCGTACCAACCCTGCGGGTCACAAGAAGTTTGTGGAAGCCGAAATCGCCAAGTGGGGCAAGGTCATCAAGGCCGCCGGCATCTACGCCGACTGAGAACGCACAATCCGTTCAACGCAAAAAAGCCTGCATCTGCAGGCTTTTTTGCATGGGGCGACCGAAGAAGGCCGCTTACCAGGTCACTTCCTTGCCATCGGCGGCGCTGCGCCTGAGCATGTCTACAAAAGGCACGATGCGCTGGCCCAGGGCCACGCCGTCCTGATTTGCAGGCACGGCATCCTCCTCCTGCGCTTCGTCTTGCGGCTGCGCACGTCTGGCCGCATCTTCGGCGGCAGCAGCCTCCAGCGCGATGATGGCGGCCGGAATCTGCTCCACGGTGATGATGCCATGCACCTCATCGGGAGACTTGCCGATGATTTCCAGCAGCTTGCGGCCGTTGGCGTCCAGCATGATGAGGTCTGCCGTGGCACGCGATTTGAATTTGTAGGGCATGAAGCGACTCCTTCAACGGTAGATGTATTCGCGGTTGAAAGGATAGCCGCTCTGCGCACCCGCCATCGCACCGCTGCGCAGATCGCCATCGGGTTTGCTGCACAGCATCTGATGCAACGCAATCCAGCCATGCTCGAAGCCCATGGCCGAGCCCGCCAGATAAAGACGATAGGCACGCAAAGCCTTAGCGGCCTTTTCCTCGTCGTACTGGGCTTGCAAAATGATTTGAGCTTCGCCCAGCCTGGCCTCCAACCCATCCGACCAGGCCCAAAGCGTGCGCGCGTAGTGCGGGCGCAAGTTCTCGGTATCCACCATTTCCAGTCCGCTGGCCGCCAGATCATGCAGCACGCGGCTGACATGCATGAGCTCTCCGCCGGGAAAGATGTAGCGGTTGATGAACTCGCCCATGCCGGCACCCAGTTCCACATTGCTGACACCGCCCGCCGTGATGCCATGGACCAGGGCCAGTCCGCCGGGCCTGAGCATGGAATAAATGGTTTCGAAGTATTCCTGCAGATTGGCGCTGCCCACATGCTCGAACATGCCGACCGAGCCGATCTTGTCGAATGGCTCCACATCAACCATTTGCCGATAGTCGCGTAGCTCGACATGAACCTTGCCCTGCAGGCCCTTCTCGGCAATCAGACGCTGCACATGATCGAACTGGTTGCGCGACAGTGTGATGCCATGGGCCTGCACGCCGTAATGCTCGGCTGCCCAGAAGACCAGTCCGCCCCAGCCAGAGCCTATGTCCCAGAAGCGCTCTCCGGGCTGGAGCTTGAGCTTTTTGCAGATGTGATCGAGCTTGGCCTCCTGCGCCTGCGCCAGGCTCATGCCCTGCTCTTTGTAGTAAGCGCAGGAATAGACGCGGCGCGGGTCCAGCCACAGCGCGTAGAAATCGTCGGAGAGATCGTAATGAAACTGAATCTGCTCCGCATCGCGGGTCAGCGTGTGCATGGCCAGCGACCTGGCCTTGGAGACCGTCTGCCCCAGCCAGGAGGGCGTATGACTGACCGGATCACCGCGCAGCAGCCCGGCCGCTGCCGCCATGATGTCGCGGGAGCTGCCCTTGACCTCCACCCAGCCTTCGACGATGGCCGAACCAATCGAGCCGATCTGGCCGTCCAGCAGCGCCGCAACAGCCTTGGGAGAACGAAAAATGAGTTGAACCGCGCTGTGTTCAGGCCCGATACGCTCGCCCGAGGGAAGCTGTATCGACGCAGTCACAGGAAGTCTTGCTAGCAGCGGCTCCAATGTGCTCAACAGGTTTTTCATGAAAACCATTGTTCACATCGACTATGGCAGGGTCAAGACGGAAAACATCCCTGCCTAAAACTGCCTCCAGGTCTGGCAGAGGATCAGTTGCTGGCTTTCACCAGCCTGTCGTAGGCCTTGAGGGTGGCGGGGGCCACAGCCTGCAGCACTTGTTCATAAGCCGTCTTGTGACGCGCCAGCAAGCGCATGGAAGCAACGGTGCGGCTGCGGCAGAACCAGTGGCAGGTGTGTTGCATCAGCATCAGCTCGGCCGTCATGGTGAAGGCTCGGCGCTTGCGCTCCTCCTCGTCGGCCGCATCCCCCACACGGGCAGCCGCCAGCGCCTGGGCATGAAGCTTCATGGTCTCGCGCACATCCATGGTGGCCGAAGGCAGAACCCTGGTCATATAGGGCAGCGCCAGCGGCAGGGTGCTGGCACGCGTCTGCTCGGCCGGCAAGGTGGCGAATTCATCCGCGAAACGCTGAAACTGGCTCACCAGGCTGCTCTCGGTATTGGCCAGCACGGGCCAGATCTGTTCACGCCTCTGCGCATCCTTCTCGCCGATGACACGCAGATATCCCTCCATCAGATTGGCCATGAGCTTCTCGATCTGAAAGCGTGCCAGATGCTGGGCCAGAAGCTGGGTGTGCTGACGCTGCTCCTGCTTCTTGAGCACGTAGAGCACGGTGGTGACAATGATGGCGAGCGTTAGAAAATCCATGAAGTGAAACCAGACAGGCGGACAAGCGCAATGAGAAAAAGGATGAGTGTAGTCAGCCTGAGGGCTTTGCTGGGAATTAGTGCCGCAATTGCAGGCCTGACGGGCTGCAGCAGCGCCGGCTATTACTGGCAAGGTTTCAAGGGACAGATGCAGATTCTTCAGGCCGCACGGCCTATTGATGACTGGCTGGCAGAAGACAGTACCTCCTCAGCACTGCGTCAGCGCCTGCAGACCGCGCAACAGATGCGCCGCTTCGCCAGCCGGGAGCTGGCTCTGCCCGACAACGCCAGCTACACCCGCTACGCCCAGCTGCAGCGTCCGTTTGCGGTCTGGAACGTGGTGGCAGCCCCGGCCTACAGCCTGGAGATGCACCAATGGTGCTTTCCCGTCACCGGCTGCATTGCCTACCGAGGCTACTTCAGCAAGAGCGACGCACAGGCGCAGGCACTGACGCTTCAGTCCCAGGGGTTGGAAACCAGCGTCTATGGCGTGCCTGCCTACTCCACGCTGGGCTATCTGAACTGGCTGGGCGGCGATCCCTTGCTCAGCACCTTCACCTCCTGGCAGGAGGGCGACTTTGCCGGCCTGCTGTTCCACGAACTGGCCCACCAGCTGCTGTATGTGAAGAACGACACGGCCTTCAACGAATCCTTTGCCACCACGGTGGAGCGCATGGCCACACCCTTGTGGCTGCACAGCCATGCCAGCGCCGCCACGCAGCAGCGCTGGCAGCAGAGCCTGCAGCGACGCGAGCTATGGCAGCAGCTGACGCGCGAGACCCGTCAGCGCCTGCAACAGATTTATGAACAGAAAAATACTGAAGCCCTTGATGCCAAAGCGCTGGAAGCCATCAAAAGCAAAGTATTTGACGAATTCCGCGCCACTTATGCGCAGCTCAGAGCGCAATGGATTGCCACTGACGAGCCCCTGCTGAGCAGCCTCGCCCTGCGCGAGCAATATTACCGGCGCCTGACCCAGACCGACGAATGGGTGGCCCAGTCCAATAACGCCAGTTTCAGCGCCCTGGCCGCCTATGACGACTGGGTGCCTGCCATGACTCGCTGGTGGCTGCAACTGCGCGGCGAAGGCCCGGCCACTCCCGAGACCTGGCGCAGCTTCTATGCTCAGATGCGCGAGCTGGCAGCCTTGTCCGCAGAAGAGCGCAAGCTGCGGCTATGCACCCAATGGGGAGAAGCTGCAAAAACAGCGACTCAGTGCCAATAAATACTTCAAATCGACATAAAACAATTTTTTACAAGGATTCGCCACATAGGAGGCTTCAGCGGTTTTTAAGAAAGTCCCGCCAGACTTCTCCGATACCTATTTTTTGCCGTCTGCCGTGGCTACCCAAGACTCCGCTTCTGCCCCATTTTTCAAGGGGCTTTTTCAACCTCGCACGCCTCAGTTCATCGCTCTGGCCCTGGCCATCTGGCTGACGCTGACAGCCAACTGGGCCCTGTGGCTGCGCCTGCCTTCCCTGGATGGCTATCACGGCAGTCTGGCTCTGCTGGCCCTGCGGGTTATGCCGCTGGTGCTGGGCGCCAGCCTTCTGCTGACCTCTTTGTTTGCCTGGCCGCGCTTTACCAAGCCGTTCTGGGTTGCACTGCTGCTGGTGGCGGCCAGCTCCCAGTACTTCATGGTCAGCTACGGCACCGTGATGGACAAGGGCATGATTCACAACATCCTGCAGACCGATGCACGCGAAAGCTCGGACTTGTTCAACATCAAGCTGCTGGCCGAGGTGTTGATCATCGCCATACTGCCCGCCATCTGGCTTTGGAAAACGCCGCTCAAACGCGCGAACAGCGCCTGGCGCAATATGCTGCGCACCGCCTGGCTGCTACTGGGCGGCATTGCCCTGATAGCCGCATCGCTGGCCGTTTCCTACCGCGATCTGGCCCCCGTGGTGCGCAACAATCTTTGGCTGCGCTACATGATCAACCCGATCAACCCCGTGTTGTCCTCCGCCTCGGTGGCCCTGGATCCTCTACTCAACAAGCCCAGGCCCTTTGACAGCATCACGGGTGGTGCAGCTCTGGGTGCCAGCTATGCCGCAGCCCGGAAACCGCCGCTGCTGGTGCTGGTGGTGGGCGAGACGGCACGCTCAAAGAACTTCAGCCTCAACGGCTATGAGCGCGATACCAACCCCGAGCTGGCCAAGCGCGATGTGCTGAGCTGGCGCAATGCCCACTCCTGCGGCACCAGCACCCGCGAATCGGTGCCCTGCATGTTCTCCAACCTGGGCCGCGAAGGCTTTTACGCCTCCAAGGTCGAGCATGACAACCTGCTCGACGTTCTGCAGGCCGCCGGCCTGGCCGTACTTTGGGTGGACAACCAGGCAGGCTGCAAAGGCGTGTGCAAGCGTATCCCCATGGCCGATACCGCCGACAGCGTGAATACGCCGACCGGCAAGGCCCTGTGCGCCCAGGATGGCGAATGCCTGGACGCTCTGCTGCTCAGCGGCCTGGACGAGCGCATCGCCAAGCTGGATCCCGCACGCCGCGCCAAGGGCCTGGTACTGGTCATGCACCAGATGGGCAGTCACGGCCCCGATTACTTCAAACGCTCCACTGCAGACCTCAAGGCTTTCAAGCCCGAGTGCGCGACCAATGAGCTGTCCAGCTGTTCTCAGCAAAGCGTGGTCAATGTCTACGACAACTCCATTCGCTATACCGACCACTTCCTGGCCCAGACCATAGACTGGCTCAAGGCCCAGCAAAACCAGTTTGAAACCGGCATGTTCTACATGTCCGACCATGGCGAATCGCTGGGCGAGCTCGGTGTCTATCTGCACGGCATGCCTTACGCCATGGCGCCCGATGATCAAAAACATGTGCCCATGATTGCCTGGCTGGGAACGCTGGGTGCTCGCACCGGCCTGAATCAGGCCTGTCTGAGCAAGACGCTGGATCAGCCGCTCTCGCATGACAACCTGTTCCATACGGTGATGGGATTGATGGATGTCACTTCTCCAACCTACAAGCAGCCTCTGGATGCATTTGCCAGCTGCCGCACGGCCAGCTAGGCATTGACTGCGAAGCACAAAAAAGGCCAGCCGGATCAACGATCCGGCTGGCCTTTCTCGTTTTCAGGTGCTACGTTGACAGCGCTCAGAAACAATGCATCACTCGCCCTGGGAGCCGCGACGCGCCCAGCCCGTGGTGTGCTTTTCCAGCAGGTTGAACAGCTCATACATAACCATGGCCATGGCCCCCACCACGATCAGCCCCGCAAAGGCCAGACCCATCTGCATGGAAGATCCGGCGGAGACCAGCAGATAGCCGATACCCTCGTTGGCAGCCGTCATCTCGCTGACCGTGGTGCCGACGAAGGCCAGCGTGATCGCGACCTTGAGCGAGCCGTAGAAATACGGCAGGGAACGCGGCAGGCCGACCTTGATCAGCACGTCCCAGCGCTTGGCCCCCAGCACGCGCAACACATCCTCCAGTTCAGGCTCCAGCGTGGCCAGACCCGTGGCGATATTGACCATGATGGGGAAGAAGCTGATCAGAAAGGCCGTGAGAATGGCCGGGCCCGCGCCGATGCCGAACCAGACCACCAGAATCGGCACGAACGCTGCCTTGGGCAAGGCGTTGAAGGCCGTCATCAGCGGGTAGAAGGCCGCATAGGCCAGGCGCGAGGAGCCGATCAGAAACCCCAGCAGCACACCCACCACGATCGCCAGGGCAAAGCCTGCCATCGTCACCCAGTAGGTGTGCCAGGCATGCATGGCAATCGTGCCCGCAAACTCATAGAGCTGATGGCCTATGGCCCAGGGGCTGGGGAAGATGAATTCCGAGACGCCTAAGCCCGAGCAGATGATCTGCCAGAGCAGGACGATCAGCAGCAACAGCAGCCAGGGAGCCCAGCGCTCGGCGGTTTTTTGATGTTTCATGATGCGCCTTATTGAGGAATGGCGGCAGCGATGTCGGTGCCGCTCTTGCGCAGGGCGCCGATATGGCCGCGCAGCTCGTAGACAATGTCCGAGAACTCGGGGGTGTAAGTGACCTCCAGATCACGCGGGCGCGGCAGGTCGATGTCGCGGCGCACCACGAAGCGGCCCGGGCTTTTGCTCATCACATAGACGGTATCGGCCAGGAACACGCTCTCGCGCAGATCATGCGTGACCAAAATCACATTGAACTTCTGTTCGGCCTGCAGGTCGCGCAAGATGCACCACAGCTCCTCGCGGGTGAAGGCATCGAGCGCGCCAAAGGGCTCGTCTAGCAGCAGCATCTGCGGCTCGTGAATCAGGGCGCGGCAGATGCTGGCGCGCTGCTGCATGCCGCCGGACAGCTGCCAGGGGAATTTGCGCTCATAACCCGATAGGCCCACCTTGCCCAGCAGCTCGATGGCACGTGCTTCGTATTCCTTGCGCTTTTGCTTGAACTGCGAACGGTGCGGCTCCACGATCTCCAGCGGCAGCAGCACATTGTCCAGCGTGGTGCGCCAGGGCAGCAGCGAGGAGGACTGGAAGGCCATGCCCGAGATCTTGAGCGGCCCTGTCACGCGCTGGCCATCGACCGTGATACGGCCCATGGAGGGCATCTTCAGGCCCGTGGTGAGCTTCATGAAAGTGGACTTGCCGCAGCCCGAAGGACCGACGATGGCGATGAACTCGCCGCGCTGCACCGTGAGGTCGATGGCCTCCACCGCAAAGTGGTTGGCCTGCAGCAGCTCTTCGTTATAGGCCAGCCAGACGTCCTTGAATTCGACGAAGGGCCGGGCAGCTTCTGTATCTGATGATTTCATAAAAACAGGCTGCAGCTCCTGTCACACAAGCGCATACAGCTATCAATCAATGAGCAATTACTTTTTGGGAAAGACGTCGAGTTCTGCGACGGGCGGCAAGAAGCGGCCGTTCCAGACAAGCTCAGGATTCACCCGCGTCTTGGTCGCATAGACGTCCGAGATCTGGGAAGCCATCAGCGCCATGCGTGTCGGGCTGACCTGGCCAAAGCCCTCGCCGCGCGCATCGGCGGTGTTGATCACCGTGTCGATCGCCAGTTGCAGGCGGCGGATTTCCAGAGCAGTGTTGACGATGCCGTCGCGCTCCTTCACATAGGCGATGGCACTACCGGGATTGGCCATGACTTCCTTGGCGCCCTTGCTGAAGGCCTTGAGGAAGGCGCGCACGGCTTCGGGGTTCTCGCGCACCAGCTTGGCACTGGCGATGATGGCGTTGCCATAGAGCTTGACACCGTTGTCGGCAAACGGCATGACCGCCACATCGGCCGCCTTCACGCCACGCGCCTCCAGATTCAGCAGCGAAGTAAAGGTAAAGCCCGTGATGGCATCGACATCGCCGCGCACCAGCATGGTCTCGCGCAGCGGCGGATCCATGGTGGTCCATTGCACATCTCCGACCTTGTTGGCCTTGGCAAACAGCGGGAAGCCGCGCCGGCCGGCATCAAAGACCGGCGCTCCCAGCTTCTTGCCCGTCAGGTCCGCCGGCTTGGCGATGGCGCTCTTCTTGAGCGCCATGACCGAGGCTGGCGTGTTGTTGTAGACCATCATCACGGCCACGGGCTTGTCTTTGACATCGGGGTTGTTGGCATGAAACTCCATAAGTGCGGCCAGATCGGCAAAGCCCATGTCGTAAGAGCCCGATGCCACGCGCTGAATCGCGCCGCCCGAGCCGCTGCCGGCATCAACCGTCACATTCAGGCCCGCTGCCTGAAAATAGCCCTTGGCGGCGGGCTGCAGAAACAGCGCGGCAGGTCCTTCGAAACGCCAGTCGAGCTGGAATTTGATGGGCGTGGCGGCAAAGGCCGCCGTGGCACTGGCAAAGCTGCCCAGGGCCAGAACGGATTGCAGGAACAGGCGCTTGGTTTGCATGGTGGCTTCCCTCTCTCTATGTCAATGAATTGCTGTTGGGTTCGTGTCGGCGCTCAGACCTTCCAGGCACCCTGGTGCGAACTGCTGGCCTCTTCGATCAAGGCCGGCCCGATACATTCGATGGCGTGCGAAGCGGCCTGAAACACATCGCGGCAGGACAGCTCGGCATCCTTCTGATCGAGCCGCTCGCCACGGAACACGCGCAGCCGCTCCGCATCGATGCCATAGACCACTCGGCCGATGGCGGACCAGAAGATCGCGCCGGCGCACATCACGCAGGGCTCGGCAGACGAGTACAGCGTGGCAACGGCCAGCTCATCGCGTGAATGCAAAGGACTGGCCAGGCGGATGGCGGACAACTCGGCATGGGCCGTGCAATCGCCGCTCTCGCCGTTGGCATTGCTGGCCTCGGCCAGCACGCGCCCATCTGCAGCCACGATCAGCGCGCCAAACGGACGGTTGCCGCGCTCGCGCGCCACATCCGCGAGCGCAATGGCCTGGCGCAGATAGCGACCATCGCTGTCATTCAAGGTCTGGACTTGAGGCAGGGGCATGGTGGCTTCCTCCTCAGGCCTTGAGCATGCGCGCCGACCTGGCGGGCAGCATGCTGCTGTTGAACAGTGCATCGGCAGATGGCGTGGTCTTGAGCGCAAAGGTCTGCACCACGCTGTCCAGCTGCTGCTCCAGCAAACGCTTGCTGAAGTCGCCCAGTCCATGGCTTTTCGTATCTGCCGCGGCCACATACTGTGCAGTGATGGACCAGCGCTCCAGCTCCAGCTTCTCATCGAGAATCGGCTCGCGCTGGCGCACTGCGGCAATGCCTGCAGCGGGGTTGGCAAGGCATTCCACAATCGCACGGTTGGTGGCGCGCAGGAAAGCGGCCACGACCTGCGGCTTCTCTGCGATCAGCTGGCTGGACGCCAGGATCGCATTGCCATACAGATGAACGCCGGCATCGCTGTAGCGCAGTATGGAGAGTTCCTCGGGCTTGAGGCGCGCAAACAGCGAAACCGCCGAATCATGAAAATAGGTGGCGGCATCCACATCGCCACGCACCATGACGTTGTCGCGTGCCGAGAACTCCGTCGTCGACCAGGCAAACAGATCGGCGGGCAGATTCCTTCGCCGCGCCACCATGGGCCAGGCACGGCGCGTGGACTCCACTGCCGCTGCAGCCACCTTCTTGCCCTTGAGACTTGCGAAATCCGAAGTGATGCCTCTGTCCTTGCGCCCGATGATCACAAAAGGCGCGCGGTTGTAGTACTGGTAGACGGCCTGCACGCGAGGTGTGCCAGCGTTTTGCGCATTGAACTCGATCAGCGAACTGACATCGCCCAGTCCGAGCTGGTAGGCACCGCTGGCGATACGAGTAATCGAAGCCACCGAGCCCGACCCTACGTCCAGACTCACATCCAGCCCTTCATCGCGGTAGTAGCCGTTTTGCTGTGCCAGAAAGAACGGCGCCGTCTGGCCGTTGACGCGAAAATCCAGCGTGAATTTCAGCGGAGTCAGCGACTTGCCCTGGGCATGAACCCAGGGTGCGCCGCAAAGAGGCAGGGCAGCAAGGAAATGGCGACGTAGCATGGTGGAACTCTCAGGTCTCTGGCGACAGGAACGCCAGCAGCTGCCGCTGCTGACAGGACTTGAGCAATTTCCGGGCACTGCACGCGGATGCAGGCTGAACGCTTCTACTCGTTCAACCTTCTAGCAATTGGCGTGCCTGCTTTGGGTTGCGCCTTGCCAGGTATCAAAAAAGTGCATGCAAAAGAGATGGATGCATGGATTCATGCACGGCAATGCACCAGATTGAAGCCATGCACCAAAACCAAGAGTGCCCGCGCCCTGGAAAATGGCTGGCACGCTGTTTGCTGCACTCAAATCAAGAGTAGAAGCGTTCAGCACGGTGCTCTGACCTTTCCTCGGTCAGCAGCTTCGCGGGTCATTGCTCTTGAAGTGGGTGCGGCAGCCGGCCGTGCCTGGTATCCACACTTCAGATGCCCGCAGCCCCAAGCCTCACTGGCAACGCCGGTGTCTGAAGTCATCGCAAGAGAGATTCTTATGCAGACCATGACCAGCCACTCTTACAGCCTTGGCGAACTGAACAAGGAAGCCCGCATGGGCGGGCAAGGTGCAGAAACCTCGGCGCGCGAAGTTCGCGTCATAGACATCAGTGACTTCGAGCAGCGCAAGCAGGAGATTGCCGAGCAGATCTGGAGCGCATCGGTGGAAATCGGCTTCTTCCAGGTTTCCGGCCACGGCATTGCCCAGGCCGATATCGACGCCGCGTTCTGCAGAGCCGAGCAGCTATTCGCCTTGCCGCCCGAAACCAAGGCTCAATGGCCGCTATCGCGCAATGCAGGTTGGGAGCACAAGGCACAGATTCGCCCTTCCACGCGCACTCCCGACCAGAAAGAGTCCTATCAGGTCACACGCCCGCGCATGCAAGGCTTGTGGCCCAGCGAGCAGGAGTTGCCCGGCTTCAAGCGAGCTACTCTGGCCTTTGAGCATCAATGCTGGCAGGTTGGCATGCAACTGCTGTCCTGCTTTGCCTACAAGCTGGGCTTTGACGATGAATTCTTCACCCGCGCACATGACCCCGTCGTGCCCAGCTACCAGAGCACGCTGCGCATGCTGCATTACTTTGCCGTGGACCCGGCACTCAAGGACGAAATCGGTCTGTGGCGGGCTGGCGCACATACGGACTTCGACTGCCTGACATTGCTGTTCCAGCGCGCCGGTCAAGGCGGTCTGCAGGTGCTGCCCGGCAAGGAGGCCGATGCCCAGCAATGGACACCCGTGCAGCCTGTGGATGGCGTCATCACCTGCAATATCGGCGACATGCTGATGCGCTGGAGCGACGACCAGTTGCCCAGCAACTTCCACCGCGTGCGCAACCCTCTGCCCCATGAGTACCAGGGGGCCCGCTATAGCCTGGCCTTCTTCTGCCAGGCCAATGAGGATGCGGTGATAGAAGGGCCGGCCAAAAAATATCCGCTCATCACAGGGGCGGAATATTTGCGTCAGCGCATCAGCGCCAATTTCTCGAACAGGTACTGACCCCCTGAGCAGCCCTGCCGCTTCCCCCAAGGGGACGACACCCTCGGGGCGGCCCTTCCTCGGTGTCCCTGGCTTGGGGGTGCGCCAGGTTCCAGCCCTCCGTCTTTGGTGCAGGGTGATCTGGTCTGAATTGAAACGACAAAGCCCCGGATCCCGGGGCCTTGTCGGCGATCAGGGGTGGCGCGGATCAGCGCAGCGACTCGATGAGATCGATGTACTGCTGCTTGGCCTCATCCGGCGTCGTGCCTTCCAGCTTGGCCCAGGCATCCCACTTGGCGCGGGCCACCATGTCGGTGAAGCTGGGCTTCTTGGCTTCGTTGTCACCCTCGGTCGCCTGCTTGTACAAGGCATAAATCTTGAGCAAGGTGGCGTTGTCGGGACGCTCGCCGAGCGAGGTGGAATTCTTGACGGTCTCTTCAAACCGGGCGTTCAGATCGGACATGAAAGGTCTCCTGGGCTTTAATAGTCGAGGCCAGTGTAGCCAAAAATCCGGAAAATTAGAACGACCGTTCTTTTTATTTCACAAAGTACTGCAACGCCGGCAAGCAGCCCTTTGCGACACGCACTCCCTCAAATCCGCCTCTTCGTGATTCGCCTCGCAGCAGCAGCGGACTGTCTTCAGAACATCATGCGCAAACCCGCATCAAAGCCCAATGCGCTGCGTGGCTGCATGCCGGGGCTGTTGCTGTAGGCCGGTTGCGGCATGATGACCGGGCTGCTGACGGCCAGCGGCGTCACACCCATCACCGCAGGATTGTTGTGTCCATTGCTCACGCTGATACGTGACACCGTGGTGTAGAGCGCCGTGCGTTTGGAGAGGTTATGCACATAACCCAAGGCCAGCTTGTTCACCGATGCGTCGCCGGTTCCCTGCCCATTTTTGAATTGCACCCTGGCCACCGACGCCCTGAGCTGATGCAGTCCGACAGGGATTTGCACACCAGCCAGAAACCCGTCATAGCGGTCTGTGGCCCGCACATCGCTGCGCGCATTGCGCACCTGCGACCACTCGCCCAACACACGGACCGGACCGAAGTTGTACGAACCTCCCAGGTTCAGGGACTTGATGGTTTCCTTGCGGCCGTTGAAAGTGCCCAGCATGCTTTCGCCATAGCCCAGCGCAATATCGGTGGGGCCGCTGGCCCAGCCAATGCGCCCACCGGCATAGCGGCCGCGCCTGGCATCATTTTCCGGGAAAGCATACATCAGCTGACCATAAATTCCGCCCAGCCCTGTAGGCAGGTGGTAGCCGATGGAGTTGTTGGCGCGCAGATAATTGTCCGTGCCTGCCGACAAACCGTTTCCTAGCAAGCGCTCGGGCAGCGTGCCGCTGGTCTGCGTACTCAGCGCACGGTTGATGGCCAGGTTGCTGCTGACCACCGCCAGCAAATTGACGCCCACGCCGTTGACGGAATAGGGATCAAAGGCCCAGTCATTCAGAAACGACGGCGTGTGATCACGCCCAAGGCGCAGCTCGCCCCAATTGCCCGCCAGGCTGACGGTGGAGCGTCGCCCAAAGTTCAGCGCACCGCCACCCGTGTCGTTGGTCACAGGCGCTTCCAGCCACATGCTGGCAGACATTCCGGCCCCCAGATCTTCAACGGCACGAACACCCAGACGGCTGGCCAGATTACCCGAGGGTGACAGCGCCCAGATACCTTGGCTGGCCGTGCGGCCGGAGCCATCCCAGGAATTGCTGCGCACCATGTAGCGGCTGACGCCCGCATCCATGACACCGAACAGCGTCACGGATGACTGAGCGCTGGCCAGGCTGCTGGCGGACAATGCAAATAGACTCCAGATATAGCGTGAAATACGTGGCATTTCATGTCTCCTTTTCGTTATGAATTCGCGGTATTGATCCGCGAAATCACTCTAGAAAAGGAAGGCTGCAGCTCTTGTGCAGTTGATGCCATTCATTGCTTATTTGGTGCCATGTTCCCAAGGTGAAATCCCTAGGAATGTCGCCCTGCCGCATGGCCAATGTCAGACAGAAAAAAGCCGGCGCCTTGGAAAAGGCACCGGCACGGATTTTCGCAATAGCTTTACCCGCCCAACATTTGCACCCAGCAGTTCATGGCACGAGTACCGTGGCCCCCACAGTCTTGCGCGCTTCCAATGCGCGATGGGCTTGTGCTGCCTCGGCCAAGGCAAACTCCTGCTGCGGCTCGCTCACGATGCGCCCCGCCAGCACGTGCTCGAACAGCTCTGCAGCCATCTCCAGCATATGTGAGCGGGGCTGGATGTAATGCATCATGGCCGGCCGGGTCATCCAGATCGAGCCTTTGGCGGCCAGCAGCGATGAGTCCACCACCACGGAGCCGGAAGAGGTTCCGTTGCTGACCAGCGAGCCACGTGGCTGCAGGCAATCGAGCGAGTCCATCAGTGTGTCCTTGCCTACCGAGTCGTAAACCACGGGAACGCCCTTGCCTGCCGTGATTTCCTTCACTCGCTCGACGATGTTTTCACGCGAAGTCACAATGGTGTGCGCGCATCCGTTCGCCCTGGCCAGTTCGGCCTTCTCATCCGTGCTGACCGTACCAATCATGTTGACCCCCATGGCGCGGGCCCACTGACAGGCAATCAGGCCTACGCCTCCGGCAGCTGCGTGATAGAGAATGGTTTCACCGCCCTGCAGCGGATAGACCTGACGGAACAGATACTGGGCCGTCATGCCTTTCATCATGAGTGTGGCTGCCGTACGGTCTGAAATTCCGTCGGGCAACGGAATCAGCACTTCTGCAGGCATCACACGCGCCTGTGCATAAGCGCCTTGCGGACCGATCAGATAGCCAACGCGGTCACCCACCCGGATATCCGTCACACCCGTTCCGACGGCCTCGACCACTCCGACGGCATCCGAGCCCAGCCCGTTGGGCAAGGCCAACGGATAACGCCCGGAGCGGAAGTACACATCGATGAAGTTGAGCGCGATATAGCTATGCCGCACGCGCGCCTGGCCTGGGCCGGGGTCTCCCACGGCAACGTTTTCCAGTCGCAGGACTTCTGGACCGCCAGTCTCGTAAAAGCGAATGGCCTGAGTCATGAAATGCTCCTGTATCTATTGAGGTGCAGCAAGCGCTGCAAAGCAAAAGTCCGGGCATCCTCAGTCGCAGACATGCCCGGGCCGATTGACGAGCCGATTCAGTTCAGCTTGATGCCGAAATTCCTGACGATCTCGCCATTGCGCTGGTATTCAGCCTGCAGATCGGTAGACAACTGCTCCAGAGTGCGCTCCTGGCGAATCGGCTCAAAGCCTGTGGCCGCATAACGTGCCTGCACCGCCTGGCTGGCGTTGACCTTTTGCAGCGTGGCATTGATCTTCTCCAGCAACGGCTGCGGCGTCTTTGCCGAAGCAAACACACCGGCCCAGTTGCTGAAATCAAGCTCCGGATAACCGACCTCGGCCATCGTCGGTACATTGGGAAAATCGGACAAGCGGCTCTTGTAAGCAACGGCCAACAGCTTGACCTTGCCGCTGGGAACCAGCGGCTTGGTGGTCACGGAGCCGTCGAACATCAGCGGAATCTGATTGCCCATGATTTGTGCCAGTGCCGGTGCCGAGCCTGGAAACGGCACATGCTGCATGTCCAGCCCCGCCTTCTGATTCAAGATCGCCCCTGCGTACTGCGATGCCGTCCCCTGGCTGTAGGAGGCAAAGGACAGCTGACCCGGATGGGCCTTGATATAGGCAATAGCCTCCTTGGCATCCTTGGCAGGGAACTGAGGCGAAGCAATGAAGACCATGACGGAGCGGGCCATCTGCGAGACGGGTCTGACATCCTTCATGGCATCAAAGCCCCCCTTGAGCACATGCGGAACCTCGGTCAGGATATTGGTCACCGTCACCAGCAGGGTATTGCCGTCTGAGGGCTGGGACAGCATGTATTTCACCGCCATGGCACCGCCGGCACCTGGGCGGTTTTCCACAATCACAGGCTGTTTGAGCTCATGCGCCAACTGATCGCTGATGATGCGAGCAAACACATCGATCGTGCCGCCGGGCGGGGCAGGAACAATGAGCTTGACGGGCTTGTCGGTGAAAGCGAAGGCGCTGCCAGTTGGCAAAGCTGCAGCCAGAGCAATGGACAGCAAGACTGGAATGCGTTGCATCGTGCGCTCCTTTGGACTCAGGCGACTTTGCGCAGAAAACCCTGCTGAGCACCGTTGCGATTCGGAGCAAAGCCGTTCCTTGCCAGGCTCTCCTCCACCGTGTCGTAGAACACGCCGATCTGGCAGATCTCGCGCGCCTGGGCAGGAGTGGCGATGGGGCGGCTGCATTCCTTGGCAATGCGCACCAACTGCTCTATCTGCTCCACCGTGCCCATTTTTCGGGTTCGGGTCTGATTCCACAGATTGTCTTCGGTGCCGCAGCGCACATGCAGGCCCATGGCAATGCCCATGAGATTGATGGGCAGCACGTTCAGCACCGAGGCTTCTACCGTGAGCACCGCACCGTCGGGCACGGCGCGCACAAAATTGGCCAGGCTGTAGACGCTGGGCTGGTCCATGCCGCCGCCGATGGCCACCCAGTTCAGCACCAGCGGACCTTTGTAGATGCCGCGACGCATCAGCCGCTCCACCGACTCGAAGCTGTTGATGTTGTAGCACTGGAAGGCACTCTGAATGCCGGCCGCACTCAGGCGACGTATATGTTCTTCGGCCCAGCCCGGCTGTGCTGGCACGGTCATTTCCTTGTAAGCATTGAACACCGCTGGGTCCTCCATCGAAGTGCCCTCGATATCCCGCACATCGAACTGCTCCAGAATGTTCATCTGCGAGGTATTGATGGTCACCGTCACCTGATCGGGCTTGGGATCCAGCTCGGCCAACATGTGGCGGGTATCGTCAGACAGCCATTTGGCGGCCGCGCCATCGGTTTCGGGTGCAAAGCTGATCGACCCGCCCACCTGGATGATCATGTCCGGGACGCGGGCACGCACGCCGGCAATCAGCTCGTTGAACTTGGAAAGCCGCTTGCTGCCGCGACCGTCGAGTTCACGCACATGCAAGTGCAGCACCTGGGCGCCGGCGTTGTAGCAGTCCACGGCTTTTTGAATCTGCTCCTCCATCGTGACGGGAATTTCGCCAGGGAAGTCCTCCGGCAGCCACGAAGGTGCATAAGGAGCTGCAGTGATGATGAGAGGCTGCTGATTTTCGGCAACCAGGTGACCGTCGAGGAAATTCATGATGGTGTCTCCGTTGTTATATGAATGCCATGCCCGCGCTCAGAGCCTTGCGTACAACTGTGCTTGCATCGCACCGCTCGGTCAGGTTCTGCGCCTTGCCACGGGCGTCTTTCGATGCTCAAAAAGTCGGTGTGCCAATGATTCCGGCGCGCTCCATCTTTCGATGGCTGGGCGGGTAGTCCATCACCGCGTAATGCTGTGTCGCGCGGTTGTCCCAGATGGCGATGCTGTCGGGCTCCCAGCGCCAGCGGACCTGGTACTCGGGGATCGCGGCCTGGCTGATCAAGAACTGCAGCAGACTGGATGAGCCCTGGGTGAAGTCCTGACCCACACGCACATTGGTGGGCGTGTGGAAGTTCGTGAAATGAGTGGTGAAGCCGCTGACAAACAGCACTTTTTCACCGGTTTCCGGATGTGTACGAACCACCGGGTGCTCCGCATCCGGAAACTGCGCCTTGAGAGCCAGACGCTTCTGCGCAGGCATGGCGGCGCCAAAGGTGCACTCGATGCTGTGGCGTGCCCGCAGCGGGGCTATCACGTCCTTGATATGCGATGGAAGCATCTCGTAAGCCAGCGCCATATTGGCCCACATGGTGTCGCCGCCGACCGGCGGACATTCGACGCAGCGCAGCACGCAGCCCATGGGCGGCACCTCGCGCCAGGTGGCATCGCAATGCCAGGAGTTTTCATACCGGTCCAGCGGCTTGTCCGGCGTCTTGTAGATCTGCACCAGCCCGGGATGCTCGGGGTCGCTGCCGACCACCGGGTGGTCCTCCAGCTCGCCAAAACGCCGGGCAAAACCGACATGCTCGGCGCGACTGATACTCTGGCGGCGCAAGAACAGCACCTTGTGCTTGAGCAAGGCCGTCTTGATCTCTGCGAAAAGCCCATCATCGCGCAGCGCATCCACCAGTTGCACATCGACCAACTCCGCGCCTATGGCACAGGTCAGAGGGTTTATCTGCATCACTGTCTCCTACACTTTTTTGAACCCAGGCTTGTTGCTAGTCTCTGCCGCCCGGTAAGTCCACTGTAGAAAACCTGTGTCACATAGGTTGTGCATTTCATGCCGCACGCTATGCATCTCATGCCAGAATTTCTCCGACTTTTTGCGTGGAGCAGTCATGGTCACTTTTGTGCGCGCGGCATCTCTGACGAATTTCTCGGAACTATTCAGCGAACTGGGAGGAGACCCTGATGCGGCATTGCGTCGTGCCGGCCTGCGCCCAGCCGTGGTGCGCGAGCAGGATCAGCTGATCGATGCGCTGACGGCCGGGCGCCTGCTGGAAGAAGCTGCAAGCATCACGGGTTGCGAAAACTTCGGGCTGCGCATGGCGCAATCGCGGCAGGTTTCAAACTTCGGTGTCGTCAGCCTTTTGTTGCTGCACCAGCCCACATTGCGCAAGGTGCTGAGCACGCTGATCGAGCATGTGCACATGCTCAATGAGTCGCTGGTGATTCATATGGACGACGCCAATGGCGTCGTGGTGCTGCGCGAAGAGCTCACCCTGCCGGATGCATTGCCGCAATCCATGGAGCTGGCAATCGGCGTGCTGTTTCGCACCTGCAACCTGCTGCTGCATGAGCAATGGCGCCCGCTGCGGGTCTGCTTCAGCCACCCCGCGCCCGGCGACACCGGCCTGCACAAGCAGATGTTTCGTTGCCGCGTGGAGTTTGATGCGGACTTCAACGGCATTGTGTTTCGCACCGAGGACCTGGATGCTCCCAACCCCTTGGCCGACCCGGTTCTGGTGCGCTATGCCAAGACCATGGTGGACACCACGCAGCAGGGCCGTCAGGCCTCCATCGGCCAGCAGGTGCGCAAGGCCATCTATCTCATGCTGCCCTCGGGCAATGCCACCTGCATCTGCGTGGCCCAAGGCCTGGGGCGCAGCGTACGGACCCTGCAGCGCGAGCTTGACGGTGAAGGCCTGAGCTTTACCGACCTGCTGCAGGGAGTTCGCGCGGATCTTGCCCAGCGCTATGTGCGCAACCCTGACTACCCTGTAGGCCAGATCGCCTCCATGCTGGGCTACAACAGCCACAGTGCCTTCACACGCTGGTTCAGCACGCTCTTTGGCTGCCCGCCTGAGGTCTGGCGTGAAAGAAATCGTCCACCCAACGCGCAACGGCGGGCGCCAGCCTTCAGCCGCGCGTAGGCTGGTCCAGCCAGCGCTGGGCCAGCTTGACCCAGAAGGTCGCACCCAGCGGAATCAGCGCATCGTTGAAGTCGTAGCTGGGGTTGTGCAAGGTACAGGGGCCACCGCCATGCCCGAGGGCGCGATGATCACCATCGCCGTTGGCGATAAAGCAGTAGGCACCGGGCTTTTCCAGCAGCATGAAGGCGAAGTCCTCGGCCCCCATGGATGGCTCTTGCGGCACCACACCGGCATCGCCCAGAATCTCGCGCATCACGGCCTGGGCAAACTCGGCCTCGGGGGCGGTGTTGATGGTGGGCGGGTAGTTGCGCACGAACTCGAACGTGCATTGCGTGCCATGCGCCGCACAGACGGCCTCGCTGATCTGCTGCATGCGCTGCTCGATGAGGTCCAGCACCTCCAGCGTGAAGGTACGCACCGTGCCCTGCAGCTCCACGCTGTCCGGCACGACGTTGGTAGCCTCGCCGGCATGAACCATGGTGACCGACACCACGCCCGCCTCAATGGGCTTGACGTTACGGCTGACGATGGTCTGGAAAGCCATGATGAGCTGTGCCGCCACGGGTACCGGGTCCACCACCATATGCGGCATGGCCGCGTGGCCGCCCTTGCCGCGCACCACGATCCTGAATTCGTTGCTGGATGCCATGGCGGGCCCCGCACCCACGGCCATGGTGCCGGCCTTCATGCCCGGCCAGTTGTGCATGCCAAACACAGCCTGCATGGGGAACTGCTCGAACAGTCCGTCGTTGACCATCTCGCGGGCACCGCCACCGCCTTCCTCGGCAGGCTGGAAGATGGTGTAGACCGTGCCCTCGAAGCTGTCGCGATGTGCGGCCAGATATTGCGCCGCCGCCAGCAACATGGCCGTGTGGCCGTCGTGACCGCAGGCATGCATCTTGCCCGCATGGCGGCTGGCATGGTCAAAGGTGTTGAACTCCTGCATGGGCAGGGCATCCATATCGGCGCGCAGGCCGATGGCTCGGCCGCTACTGCCGCCGTCACGACCGTGGATGATGCCCACCACACCGGTCTTTCCCAGACCACGATGGATTGCTATGCCCCATTGCTCCAGCTTCGCCGCGACCAGATCCGAGGTCCGTATTTCCTCGAAACACAGCTCGGGGTGGGCGTGGATATCGCGACGCAGCGCGGCAATGTCAGGGGCGCTTGCTTGAAGTTCGGGCAGCAGGGCCATGCGCTCTCTCCTTGGGGTCATCAATGGCAAAGATGCCATGATGACCCAAAGCGGGAGAGCTTGCGCCCTGCGCGCCTCAAAGCCTCACACCCGGACCTTTCCGTCGCCCGTGAGCATGGACAGCTCCACAAAACGCGGCTTGCCCGCCTGCGCACGGAAAGCGATGGGAAAGCCCGCAACCTGCTGGCCATTCATCGCCTCCAGTGCCGCCACCAGGCCATCGCGCTGCAGGCGACCTGCGGCAGAGGCAGATTTCAGCGCTTCGCTCACGACACGGGCAGCCAGATAGCCTTCCATGCTGGAGTAATCGGGCTGCAGCGAAGCGCCTCCTTTCTGCAGCGCGGCCTGAAACTCACGCGCCAGTGGATGCGAGGTCTTGAAGGGCGAGGGCACGACCTGGGTGACCACCACGCCCTCGGCCTCCTTGCCAAGGGCCTGCGCCAGTGCAGAAGTTCCCACGAACGACACGTTGTAGAACTGACCGCCATAGCCTGCCTGGCGTGCCGCTCGCACAAAGGCAGCGCTGGCCGCATAGGTGCCGACCTGCACGATGACATCGGCACCCAGCGGCACCAGAGTCTTGACGGCCTTGGCCACATCCTGGGAGTTGCGCTCCACCGTCGCGGCCCCCACGGGTTTGAGGCCATGGCCTTGCAGCGCCTGCATCACCCCCTCGAGACCTGACTGACCATAGGCGTCGTTCTGATGAAACACCGCGATCTTCTTGAGGCCCAAAGAAACCAGCTGTCTGACCATGAGCGCGGTTTCATCGGCATAGGAGGCGCGCAGATTGAAGACCGTCTGGGCCAGCTTGGGATCGCGCAGGCCGGCGCCCCCCGTCAGTGGAGCAATCAGCGGCAGCTTGGCCTTCTGCAGCAAAGGCAGTGACGCCATGCTGGTGGGCGTGCCCAGATAGCCAAACAAGGCCATCACATCATCGGCAATGAATTTTTGGGTATTGGCCACGCAGCGCTCTGGCTCATAGCCATCGTCCAGCGTGCGCAGCTCCACCTGGCAGCGGCCGATGCCGCCCTGGGCATTGAGCTGATCGAAATACAGCTTGGCGCCCTGCACAAACTGCATACCCAGCTGCGCTGAAGGACCGCTCAGCGCACAGGACTGCCCAAGCACAATGGGCCCGCTCGAATCCTGGGCATGACTTGCGCCGATCCAGCTCCCGGCTGCCACAGCTGCGCCAGCAGTCATGAATTGACGACGATTCCACTCCACTCGCTTGTACTGCATTGCTCTTGATCTCTCTACGGGCTACTCATTGCTACGGGCTGGATCGGCCCGTTTCTGGGGTCTTGCATCTCAGGTTTCTTGACATGGATGCGCGCCGCATAATAGGCCCACAAAACGGTCTTCAGCCGCAAACCGGTCCAGATTTTTCGAGCCCACGACATGCCTCATATCGTTCAAGTACGCGGCGCCTGCCCGCATGACTGCCCGGACACCTGCGCTCTGGTCACCACGGTGATCGATGGCACGGCCACCAAGGTGCAAGGCAATGCAGAGCACGCTCACACGGGCGGCGTGCTCTGCGCCAAGGTCAGCAAGTACACCGAGCGCACCTACCACGCCGGGCGAGTACTGCAGCCGCTCAAGCGCAGCGGCCCCAAAGGCAGCGGCCAGTTCACCCCCGTGAGCTGGGAAGAAGCCCTGAGCGATATTGCCCAGCGCCTGCACGGGATTGCCCGGCGCGCGCCCGAAGCCATACTGCCCTACAGCTATGCCGGCACCATGGGACTGGTGCAGAGCGAGAGCATGGACCGACGGTTTTTTCACCAGTTGGGCTCCAGCCTGCTGGATCGCACCATCTGCGCCAGTGCCGGCAGCGAGGCGCTGACCGCTACCTATGGCGGCAAGCTGGGCATGCGTGTGGAGTTCTTTGCCGAAAGCAAGCTGATCCTGATCTGGGGCAGCAACAGCATTGCCAGCAATCTTCATTTCTGGCGCTATGCACAGGAAGCCAAGCGCCAGGGCGCCAAGCTGATCTGCATAGACCCGCGCAAGAGCGAGACCGCCGACAAATGCCAGGAACACCTGCAACTGCTGCCCGGCACCGATGCGGCACTGGCATTGGCGCTGATGCACGAGCTGATCGTGCACGACTGGCTGGACCACGACTACATCGCCCAACACACCCTCGGCTGGGAGGCACTCAGGGCCAGAGCATTGCAATGGCCACCCGAACGCGCGGCCAGTGTCTGTGGCCTGAGCGTGGAACAGATTCAGTCCTTGGCACGTGATTACGGCACGACCAGACCAGCGGCCATTCGCCTCAATTACGGTATGCAGCGGGCGCGCGGCGGCGGCAATGCCGTGCGCGCCGTGGCCTGTTTGCCGGCTCTTGCCGGCGCCTGGCGCCACCGTGCTGGCGGGCTGCTGCTGTCCGCCTCGGGGGTCTCGCCGTTCAAGCGCGCAGATCTGCAAATGCCCCAGCTGCTGGGCGAGCGTCGCCCACGCACGCTGAACATGAGCCAGATTGGCGATGTGCTGCTGCATGGGGGCGATGCCGGCTTCGGCCCCAAGGTGGAAGCCGTCGTGGTCTATAACAGCAATCCCGTGGCGGTGGCGCCAGAGTCGGCCAAGGTGGCTGCGGGCTTTGCGCGCGAAGATCTGTTCACCGTGGTGCTTGAGCATTTCTTGACCGACACCGCAGACCATGCCGATTATGTGCTGCCCGCCACCACGCAGCTAGAGCATTGGGACGTCCACGGCAGCTACGGCCATACCGATGTGCTGCTGAATCGCCCCGCGATCGAGCCCCAGGGCCAGGCACGCAGCAACGCGCAGATCTTTCGCGATCTGGCCATGCATATGGCCCGGCTGGACCCCGCTTTTGCTGCGGCATGTTTCTCGGAGTCCGACGAAGCTCTATGCCGTGCAGCAGTTACACATACTGCGATTGATTTCGACGACCTTCTGCAACGGGGCTTTGCCCATATTCCGCTGCCCGATGCGCCATTTGCCGAAGGTGGCTTTGCCACGCCTTCGGGCAAATGCGAATTCGACAACCCAGCCCTGGCGCGGCTGGGCATCAACACCCTGCCCGACTACCTGCCCAATTACGAGCCGCCCACGGCCGCCTACCCGCTGGCCATGATCTCGCCGCCGGCACGCAACTTCCTCAACAGCAGCTTTGCCAATATAGCCAGTCTGTCCCGCATGGAAGAGCGCCCGCTGCTGGAGATGCACCCCGATGACGCAGCTGCGCGCGGCATTGCCGACGGTGACCGGTTACGCGTCTTCAACCAGCGCGGCGAGCATGTCTGCCACGCCGCCGTCAACGGCCGCGCTCGCGCCGGCGTGGTGGTGGGCCTGGGCATCTGGTGGCGCAAGCAGGGAGCCAACGGAACGAATGTGAACGAGCTGACGCATCAGCAGCTCACCGATATTGGCCGAGCGCCCTGCTTCTACGACTGCGCGGTACAGGTGGAAAAGTTCAAGGAGTTGTCAGCCTGACACCGCTGCATTGTGGTTGACCATGAGCAGGGCCACGGCGCGAGCAACCATAATGCAGACACTCAATGAATATGCGGCCGGGGTCTGAGCCTGTCAGAGCACACAGGTACAGCGCAGAGCCGCCCTGCTCTCGCGACATCATCTGTGAAGAAATCTCTCCCCTGGCACCGCCGGCTTGCGCCTAACCGGCTTGATTTGCGTCGACTGATCCTGGTCCTGACCATCTGCAGCGCGCTGATCCCGTTTCTCAACACCTTCTATGCCGGCTATCTGGTGCAGCGCCAGCAGCTGATAGACAACACGCTCGAAGGTCACCATGCCTATGCGACCAAGCTGGCGCAGAGCACGGATGATTTTCTGCAGTCCGCCCTGCAGCAGCTGGAATACAGCGCCAATCTGATGGGCGCGCACATGGATGACGTGGACTATCTGGCCAAGGAGGCCACACGTCTGCGCCTGCAAACCAAGAGCTTCAACTCCGTCACCATCATCGACCCAACGGGCTATGTGCTGGCGACATCGCCCGAAACCCTGCAGATCAAGGGCAAGACGCTGCAAAGCGCCGGAGTGACACAGACATTGAGCACTCGCGGGCCCGTCATCAGCCAGCCCTATATGTCCACGGCCGGCAACTACATCGTCTTTGTCTCGCAGCCCATTTTCGACCCTCAGGGCGAATTCCTGGGAGCGGTAGGCGGCAGCATCTACCTCAAGGAAGACAGCATCCTCGACACCCTGCTGGGCTCGCACTTCTACCAGGATGGCACCTATGTCTATGTGGTGGACCAGAACAAGCACATCATCTATCACCCCGACAACCACCGTATCGGCGATCAGGTGATCAACAACGATGTCATCAACGCCGTGATCCGAGGCGAGTCGGGTACGGCGCCAGTCGTCAACAGCAAGGGAGTGGAAATGCTGGCCGGCTATGCCGTCATCCATGCCTCGGGATGGGGCATTGTGGCCCAGCGCCCCAAGGCGGCCACGCTGGCCCCGCTCAACAAGCTGATGCGCTCCGTGCTCTACAAGACCCTGCCCATCGCCCTGCTGATGCTGGTGGTCATCTGGTGGAGCGCGCGCCGCATTGCCAGCCCGCTGCGCCAGCTCGCCAATGGCGCTCACGATATGGACAAGCCCGAGACGGCGCAGAACATCCAGGCCGTCAAGTCCTGGTACTTCGAGTCCTACGAACTCAAGAAAGCCATGCTCAAGGGCCTGGGCCTGCTGCAACGCAATATCACCAAGCTGCGCGAGGACGTGAACACCGATCCGTTGACCGGGCTGGGCAATCGCCGCCATCTGGAGGCAGCCATCAGCGCCTTTCAGACGCAAGCGCTGCCGTTCTCGGTGATTGCCATCGACATCGACCACTTCAAGCATATCAACGACGGTTTTGGCCACGACACAGGCGACGAGGTACTCAGACAGCTCGCACGCACCATGCGCGAGGTCTCGCGTGTCGATGACCTGCCCTGCCGCGTGGGTGGCGAGGAGTTTCTGCTGCTGCTGCCCGGCACGGGGCTGGAGGCCGCCGCCCATGCCGCCGAGCGCCTGCGTCAGCTGGTCGAGAAAATGGAGATACCGCCAGTGGGCCATATCACCATCTCGCTGGGCGTGGCCCACTGGCCCGACAGCGATCCCGATATCAAGGCCGTCTTCCAGCAGGCCGATGCCATGCTCTATGCCGCCAAGCGGGGTGGACGCAATCGTGTCATGGTCAGTAAGGCCTGCGAGCCTCCCAGCGAGCTCTGAGCCCGGCAGCACCGTAGTTCCGCTCCCACACTCAAGGCGTATCCGCTGTCACAGCCGATACGCTTTTTTTGCAGCTTATTGTGTGACTCCGTTGCACCAATTTGGCCAATGACGCTTCAAATTAGTGAGCTTGCACCACAAGCGTTAAAAGGATTGAGCGCAAATTGATCTGAATTCCATAACAAGTAACTGATTTCATTGAACTAATGCCTTGAGCCCTCTGACCTGGCACAGCTCTTGCTGAAAACCCTTGCCCCGCAACCCCGGATGGACAGCGGAATACACAACAGCAAAGGAATTTCAGATGCCAGAGCCAAGCAAGCATGTCAGTCGCAGACAACTGCTCTCGATGATCGGAAAGGTCGCGGGCGGCAGTGCCATGTACCAAGCCATGAGTTCACTGGGCTACGCCGCCGAGTCGCATTACAGCGGTCCGGTCAAGCTCGGCAACGCCAGACCTGGCGCGTCGGTTCTGGTGCTGGGCGCGGGCCTGGCAGGCATGGTGGCAGCCCACGAGTTGCGCGCGGCGGGTTACAAGGTGCAGTTGCTTGAATACCAGAGTCGCGCCGGCGGCCGCTGCTGGACGCTGCGCAGCGGCGATGAGTTCAGCGAACTCGACGGTACACGCCAGAAAGTGGGCTTTGCCAAGGGCAACTACTTCAACCCCGGCCCCTGGCGCGTGCCCTACCACCACCATGCGATGCTGGACTACTACAAGCGCTTCGGCATCAAGCTCGAAGCCTTTAACCAGGTCAACTACAACGCCTATCTGCACAACAGCAAGGCCCTGGCTGGCAAGCCCCAGCGCTTTCGCCATGTGCAGACCGATGTCTACGGTCATGTGGCCGAGCTGCTGTCCAAGGCTACCAATCAGGGCGCGCTGGACCAGAGCGTCAGCCGGGAAGACAAGGAACGCCTGCTGGAGAGCCTCAAGGCCTGGGGCGTGCTGGACAAGGAGTACCGCTACCGCGCCAGCAATGCGGTCAGCGATTTCCGTGGCTACGACATCGACCCCGGCGGCGGCCTGATGGCGCAGGCCAAACCGTCGACGCCCATGGGCCTGCACGAGCTGCTCGAATCCAATTTGTGGCGCCAGATGGGCGTGGGTAATATCTACGAATTCCACAGCGCCATCTTCCAGCCCGAAGGCGGCATGGACATGCTGGCCCAGGCCATGGCGCGCGATCTGGGCTCGGCCATACGCTACAACGCCAAGGTCACCAAGATCGCCCAGAACGACAAGGGCGTGACCGTGGACTATGTGGACGCCCTCAAGCCCGGCGCCACACTGCAGGCCCGCGCCGACTGGTGCGTGTGCACGATTCCGCTGTCCATCCTGAGCCAGATCGAAGTGCAGGCCAGCAGCGCCATGCAAAACGCGATTGCTGCCGTGCCCTACGGCAGCTCCATGAAGGTCGGTCTGGAGTTCAAGCGCCGCTTCTGGGAAGAGGACGAGCGCATCTACGGCGGCATCAGCTACACCGATCTGCCGATTCAGCAGATCTCCTACCCCTCCACCGGCTATATGGGCAACGGCCCCGCCGTGCTGCTGGGCGCCTATGCCTTCGAGAACTCCAACAGCTACCGCTTCTCCTCGCTCAAGCCGGCCGAGCGCATTCGTCTGGCGCTGGAGTACGGCGCGCAGATTCATCCGCAGTACAAGCAGGAGTTCCTCAACGGTGTGTCGGTAGCCTGGCATCGCATGCCCTGGATCAACGGCTGCTTCGGCAACTGGACCGATGCGCTGCGCGAGCAGCACTACAAGGATCTGGCCCAGATCGACGGTCGCCTAGTGCTCGCGGGCGAGCATGTCTCGTACATCCCCGCCTGGCAGGAAGGTGCCGTGCTGTCTTCGCTGGACGCCATCCAGCGTCTGCACGCCAAGGCCTCCAGCCTCTGATCGCCCATGTCTGCAACAAGGAACTTCACCATGCACACATTGCACCGTCTTTGCTCCGCTTTCGCCCTGGCCCTGGGTCTCTCCGGCGCCGTCCTGGCCCAATCACAGGGCATGAAAACCCAGGATGTGAAAAACCTGCAAACGCTGCAGTCTGCCGCCGTTCTTTCCATCTCGCCCGCCGATACCCAGGCGCTGATGCAGAACTTCTCTGCGGTCCGTCCACGCTTCAGCCAGAGCGGCGGAGAGACCCTGTACCAGGCCATCTGCCAGGGATGCCACATGGTCAAGGGCGAAGGCGCCAAGGGCGCCGGCTTCTACCCCGCGCTGGCCTCCAACCCCAAGCTGGCAGCCGCCGCCTACCCGACCTCGGTCGTCATGAACGGCCTGCACGGCATGCCATCCTTTGCCAGCAAGCTGTCCGACGAGCAGATTGCCGACGTCGTGAACTATGTGCGCAGCAACTTCGGCAATCAGTACCCGGACAAGCTGTCTGCCGCCGACGTCAAACCCTTTCGCGTCACCCCATAAATCCATTCAGGAGATCACATGAACGTTCCATCCATCTTCAAGACCGCCACCACCGCCGCCCTGCTGGGCGCTGCAGTCCTGCTCACCGGCTGCGCAGCCACCACCTCCGGCGGTGGCGATGTCCTGCGTTACAAGACACCGGGCTCGACCTTTCCCATCGCCGCAGCCGTGGAAATTCCCACCGATGCCCGCACTGTCTACCTCTCGGGCAAGGTGCCGCCCGTGGTGGACAAATCCAAGCCCGCCACTGATCCTGCTGCCTATGGCGGCGACACTGAAGGCCAGACCATGGCCATCCTCAAGGGCCTGGAAGAGCAGCTCAAGAGCATGAATCTCGGCATGAGCGATGTGGTGAAGATGCAGGTCTTCCTGGTGGCCGACCCCGCCAAGGGCAACAAGATGGACTTTGCCGGCTTCATGCGTGGCTACACCCAGTTCTTTGGCACGGCTACCCAGCCCAACCTGCCCGCACGCTCGGCCTTCCAGATTGCAGCCCTGGCCAACCCGGCCTGGTATGTGGAAATCGAGGTCGTGGCAGTGCGTGCCGCCAAGCCCGCCAAGTAAGTGATGCACCGACCTCTGCTCCAGCCCCTGGAAAAATAAACCGGGTCGCATTCATCGCCTGTCCCGTCAGCGATGAATGCCGATTCCAGCGCCGCTCATTGGGCGGGGGAACCCGTTCCCTGCTGGGCGCTGCGCGCATCCAGGGCCAGGAAATGGTGAACCAGGGGCCTGTCCGGCCCCTGGTGGTAGCGCAAAGCGGCGGCCTGCAGATCGGCATCGGCCTTGGACACACGACCATGCTGGCGCAAGTGCTCAGCCCAGGATTCAACCAGGAACCACTCAATCACTCGACCGGGCTCGCCGGTGTGTTCGGCCACGCCCCAGGCATAAGCCCCATCGCGACGGCGCTCCTGGGCCACTTGCTGCATGGCCTGGAAAAAAGCGGCCAAATCTTCGTGGGCAATGCGGTATTCGATCTGAATCATGACCGGGCCACGATCATGAGCCACGGGTTCTGCCAGCAGGGGCTCGGGCCAGTGGTTGGACGGTTGCAGATCCGCCTCACCAGCTGGCAGCTTGACGCGGTGAAAGACCAGGGACACCAGCACCAGACCCAGGGCTCCGATCAGCAGCGTGACCGGCAGGCCCAGCTGGCCGGCAATCAGGCCCCAGCCCAGGCTGCCAAGGGCCATGGCACCGTTGAATACCATCAGGTAGATGGCAAGACCCCGGCCGCGCACCCAGTTGGGCAGCACCGCCTGGGCCACACCGTTGAGTGTGGTCAGCGCAACAATCCAGCCCAGGCCCAGCACCAGCATCAGCGCCACGGCAGCCCACTGGGGCGGCGCAAGGGTCAGCATGCCCATGACCAAGGCCGTAACCACAGAAGCCAGCAACACCAGACCGTCGGTATCGAGACGCTTGCGCAGCTTGGGCAGCAGCACGGCGCCCAGGATGGCTCCGGCGCCCACAGCGCCCAGCATCACGCCATAAAAGCCGGCCGTGCCGCCCAGCATGCGCCGCGCCACCAGGGGCAGCAGGGCCCAGACCGAGCTGGCGAACAGGAAAAACACAGCGGCGCGCAGCAACACCACATGCAGCTCGCGGCTGGCACGGGCATAGCGCACACCGGCCCGGAAGGCGCCGAAGAACTGCTCGTTGAGTGCCGAAGCCTCGGCCTTGGGACGCTTCCACCAGATGAGGGCGGCGATCACGAACACATAGCTCAGCACATCAAGGCCGTAGGCCGCCGCGGCGCCGAAGCTGGCCAGCAGCAGGCCGCCGGCAGCCGGGCCGATGGCACGGGCGATGTTGATGCCCAGGGAGTTCAGGGCCACGGCGCTCTTGAGTTCGCTGCGCGGCACCAGCTCGGGCACGATGGACTGCCAGGTCGGTCCCATGAGGGCGGCGCCAATGCCGCCCACAAAGGTCAGAGCCACCAGGTATTCCACCGTGAGGGTGTTGGTCTGGGCAAGCACCAGCAGCGTGCCGCTGACGGCGCCCAGCAACACCTGCACGCCGATGAGGAAACGACGGCGGTCCAGGATGTCGGACAGCACGCCGGCCGGGATGGCCAGCAGAAAGACTGGCAGCGTGGCCGCCGTCTGGATCAGGGCCACGGCCGTGGGGCTGGACGAGAGCTCGGTCACCATCCAGGCGCTGGCCACATCGCGCATGAAGCTGCCGATATTGCCCAGCACCGTGGCGGCCCACAGCACTGCAAAGACGGGAATGGCCAGGGGCGCGAAGCTGCCCGAGGCGGTTTTTTGGTTATCCGGCATGGGAGTCTCCTAGATCGTGCCAGGCGACGAGCAACATGCCGCCGACCAGGCCCCAGTGTTCAAAAAATGCGTTGGCAGCACGCTGGCGCTCGGCCTGCGGCGCTGCCCGGAAGCGGTCGGCCAGCAAGGCCGCCAGCACCGTGAAACCGGCGAGGGCCAGCGGCTGCACCCAGGGGGCGGTGGCTGCGGCATGCAGCGTCTCGCCCATCTCACACCGCCCAGCAGGCGCAGCCCAGGGCGCCCCAGAAGCCCTTGAGATCGGCCACGGGCAGCTTGCTGCTCCAGGCCGTGGCGTGGGCATGGCCATGCATGTTGCAGCTAATGGCGCAGCCGCAGTTTGCTGCCGCGTTGCGCATCACGGACTGCAGCGGCGCAGCCTCCTGCACACCCCAGGCGCCATAGCCCTTGAAGGTGCGCACGGGCGACCAGTCGGGCATGGCCAGGGGCGGGGCCGACTCATCGAGGTCGGCGAAGGCACCAGCGCCGTAGACCACCTTGCCGCCCACCACGGTGAGCAGGGCCGAGGTGTCGGCGATGTCGGACTCGGGGCAGGCGAAGAAATCGCGATCAGGAACGATGAGGTCGGCCAGCTGGCCCACCTGGATGCGGCCCTTCTTGCCCTGTTCGTTGCTGAACCAGGTGACGTTTTCGGTCCACATGCGCAAGGCCTGGTCGCGGGTGAGGCAATTGCGCTGAGGCGTGAGCTGCAGGCCACCCACGGTCTTGCCCGTGACGAGCCATGACAGCGAGACCCAGGGGTTGTAGCTGGCAACGCGGGTGGCGTCGGTGCCGGCAGACACGTTCACGCCTTTTTCCAGCATGCGCTTGACAGGCGGTGTGGCTTCGGCCGCAGCCGCGCCATAGCGCTCGACGAAGTATTCGCCCTGGTAGGCCATGCGGTGCTGCACGGCCACGCCTCCGCCCAGGGCCGCGATGCGGTCGATGGACTTCTCGGAGATGGTTTCGGCGTGGTCGAAGAACCAGTTCAGACCGGCCAGGGGAATGTCTTCATTGACCTTCTCGAACACATCGAGCGCGCGATCGATGGTCTCGTCGTAGGTGGCGTGCATGCGCCAGGGCCAGCGGTTCTGTGCCAGGATGCGCACCACTTCTTCGAGCTCGCCCTCCATGCCTGGCGCCAGCTCGGGCTGGGGCTGGCGGAAGTCCTCGAAGTCGGCGGCCGAGAACACCAGCATCTCGCCCGCGCCGTTGTGGCGGAAGTAGTCTGTGCCCTGCTTGTACTGCGAGGTGGAGGTCCAGCGCAGAAAGTCGTCCTTCTCTTCCTTGGGCTTTTGCGTGAACAGGTTGTAGGCCAGGCGGATGGTGAGCTGGTCGGCATCGGCCAGCTCCTGGATCACGTCGTAGTCGTCGGGGTAGTTCTGCATGCCGCCGCCAGCGTCGATGGCACCGGTCACGCCCAGCCGGTTGAGTTCGCGCATGAAGTGGCGTGTCGAGTTGAGCTGGTAGTCGCGCGGCAGCTTGGGGCCCTTGGCCAACGTGGCATAGAGTATGGAAGCATTGGGTTTGGCCAGCAGCAGGCCCGTGGGGTTGCCGGCGCTGTCGCGCAGGATCTGGCCACCGGGCGGCTCGGGCGTGTCCTTGGTGTAGCCCACGGCGCGCAGGGCAGCGGCGTTGAGCAGGGCACGGTCATACAAGTGCAGGATGAAGACCGGGGTGTCGGGTGCCACGGCATTGAGCTCGGCCAGCGTGGGCAGGCGCTTTTCCACGAACTGGTGCTCGCTGAAGCCGCCCACCACACGCACCCACTGGGGCGCAGGGGTCACGTCCACCTGGGCCTTGAGCATGGCCATGGCATCGGCCAGGCTCTTCACGCCGTCCCAGCGCAGCTCCATGTTGAAGTTCAGGCCACCACGGATCAGATGCAGGTGGTTGTCGATCAGACCCGGCAGCACGCTGCGTCCGCCCAGATCGATGCGTTTGGTCTGCGAGCCGGCCAGGAGCAGGACTTCGCGGTCGCTGCCGACGGCGCTGAAGCGCCCCTTGCTTACAGCCACGGCCGTGGCCGTGGGCTTGCTGCGGTCCAGCGTGGTGAAGCGGCCGTTGAACAGGATCAGATCGGGGGTGGAGGGCTGGGTCATGGAGGTCTCCGGTCGTTCAGCGGCGCGAAGAGTGCGCCAGATTTCTTGGCGAGCAGACCAAGGTCGCATTGAGGACCGCATCCGTACATGCGTACGGCGAGAATCGCGGGTGCGAGATCGGTCTGCGCAGTAGAAAGATGATGTGCTCTTTTTAGCCTTCGTGGGCGCCGAACATGGTCTTGGCGTAGGTGATGCCGATGCCGTAGCCGCCACCCAGCTTCTTGGCGATGCCCGTGGTCATGTCATAGGTCTCGGCGCGGGCCCAGTCACGCTGCATTTCCAGCAGGTACTGCAGCGACGTGATGGGCTGGGCGCCGGCCTGCACCATGCGCTCCATGGCACGGTTATGGGCTTCGGTGGAAATGTCGCCGCAGGCATCGGCGATCACGAAGACCTCAAAACCCTGATCCAGCGCCGACAGGGCCGGTCCGACGATGCACACGCTGGTCCACAGGCCGGCCAGCACGATGCGAGGCTTGCCGATCTCGTTGACCTTCCGGATCACAGCCTCGTCTTCCCAGGTATTCATCGATGTGCGGTCCAGCAGGGTCTGGCCGGGAAAAGGCGCGGTCACTTCCTCGAACATGGGCCCGGAGAAGCTTTTTTCGGCCACTGTGGTCAGGATGGTAGAGGCACCGAAGCCGGCTGCGGCCGAAGCAACCAGGGCCGCGTTGGAGCGCAGTTGCACGGGATCGATGGAGTGCGTGGCAAAAGCCATCTGCGACTGGAAGTCGATCATGATCAGCGTGTGGTCATGGGGGTTGAGCAGCTTGGCACCGGGCTTGGCGACGGCGACGGGACGGGCGATGGAGGCATTGGCGTTGGTCATGGTGAAACTCTTGGGTAAAAGGTGAGAGCGAGGCTGCGGAAAAAACAGGAAAGCCGAATGGAAACTGGCACTTACAAGCTAGGCAGTTCACGGGGGCGCAGGTCAAAGACCAGCACCTCGGCCTGCTCGCCCTGATCGAAGCGCAGAGCCCCGGCGTTGCGGATGCGGGCTCCGTCGCCTTCGGACAGGCGCTCTCCGTTCACGCTGAGGCTGCCGCGGGCCACATGCACATAGACATGGCGGTCGGTGCCCACATCGAGTTCGGCGGATTCAGCGCCATCGAACAGGCCGGCATAGACCCGGGCGTCCTGGCGCACGGCCAACGTGCCGTCCCGGCCTTCGGGGGCAATGATCAGGCGCAGGCGGCCGCGCTTGTCGGCATCGTCCACATGGACCTGCTGATAGCGTGGAGCGGCGCCGCGTTCGGCGGGCACGATCCAGATCTGCAGAAAGTGCACCGGGTCCTGGGCCGAGTGGTTGAATTCGCTGTGCTCCACTCCGGTGCCGGCGCTCATCATCTGCACATCGCCAGGACGGATCACCGAGCCCGTGCCCATGGAGTCCTTGTGCTCCAGGGCGCCGTCGAGCACATAGGAGAAGATTTCCATGTCGCGGTGGCCGTGGGTACCGAAGCCCTGACCGGGGGACACATGGTCGTCATTGATGACCAGCAGATCCGAAAAACCTTGCTGGTTGGCGTCGCGGTAATGGCCGAAGGAGAAGGTGTGGCGCGATTGCAGCCAGCCATGGTTGGCACGGCCGCGGTGGTTGGATTGGCGAACTTCAAGCATTTCTATCCCCTTAACAATCGATGGTATTCACACTTGCTGCAGCAGGCCTGTCTGCCTTGTTCTGCTGCATTCCGTGTGGCGATGAATGAAGTATCCGCGGCCTGATATGCGGTTATGCTGAAAGAAAATCTTCTCAATCATCGATAATTTCGATGATTGTTTTTTAGGCACACCCAATATGCTCAAACTCTCTCTGGAAGCCATAGAACTGGTGGACACCATTGCGCGCCATGGCTCGTTTGCAGGTGCGGCGGAGCGCCTGCACAAAGTACCTTCGACCATCTCCTATGCCGTGTCCAAGCTCGAGGAACAGCTGGGTCTGAACCTGTTTGTGCGCAACGGCCCACGTGTCAGTCTCACGCCTGCGGGCGAGGAATTGCTCAAGGAAGGGCGCTGGCTGCTGGCAGCTGCGCGTCAGCTCGAGTCGCGACTGCGCCAGATCGCCACAGGATTCGAGACCGAGGTCCGCCTGGTGCACGACTCGCTGATCCCCACGAGCGCCTTCGGCGCCGACATCCAGGCATTCGAGGCGCTGAACAGCGGCACGCGGCTGCGCATCGGCAGCGAGACCCTGACGGGCACCTGGGAAGCCTTGCGCGAAGGCCGGGCCGACCTGATCGTGGCGGCGGGCGAGGGTCCGGCCGGTGGCGGCCACAAGGCCGTGGCCGTGGGCCAGCTCGATTTCGTGTTCTGCGTGACTGCCAGCCACCCGCTGGCGCGTCTTGGCCGTCCGCTGGCGCGCGCCGACCTGCTGGAGCACACCGCCGTGGTGGTGGGCGACGGCGCCCGTTCGCTGACCGACCGCACCGTGGGCCTGCTCACCGGTCAGCGGCGCATCACCGTGCCCGATATGCAGGCCAAGATAGCCTGCCAGGCCGCCGGCCTGGGCCACGGCTTTGTGCCACGCGCATGCGTGCGTGTGGAGCTGGAGACCGGGGTACTGGTAGAACTGGCGGTGGAAGAACCGCGACCGCCCGAAACCTTCTGGCTGGCCTGGCGCAGCGATGCCCCCGGCCGGGCCCAGCAATGGTGGCGCGAGCGCCTGAGCCGCCCACTGCTGCCCGGCATACTTCCCTACTGAAAACGGCCCTGCAACTCAAGGTGGCAGGGCCGCTACGATGCAAGCCGACGAGGTCTGCGGCAACGGCTCAAGCCATGCCCAGAACCTCGCGAAGCTCAGGAAAGAGGCGATCAGTCCAGCTTCACGCCGGCCGCCTTGATGACCTCACCCCAGCGCTTGGCTTCGGTGCGCGCCAGCTGGTGGAACTGCTCGGGCGTGCCAGGCAGGGCTTCCATGCCGAAGTCGGCCATGCGCTTGACCACGTCAGGGTCCTTGAGGGCTTTTTGCAGGTCTGCGTTGAGACGCTGCACGATGGCTGGCGGCAAGCCCTTGGGACCCAGAATGCCTTGGAAGGCATAGACCTCGGAATCCTTGAGACCCAGTTCGGCCAGCGTGGGCACATTGGGCAGATTGGGCACGCGCTTGGCCGTGCCTATGGCCAGGGCCCGCACCTTGCCGGACTGGATCACGGGCAGGCCCGATGCCAGATCCAGGAACATGCAAGGCACCTGGCCGCCCATCACATCGGCCAGCGCGGGCGCGGCACCCTTGTAGGGGATATGGGTCAGACTGGTGCCGGTGCGGTTCTTGAACAGCTCCATGGCCAGATGGTGAGGCGAGCCATTGCCGGGCGAGGCGTAGTTGAGCTTGCCGGGGTTGGCCTTGGCATAGGCCAGGAATTCCTTGAAATCCTTGGCTTCGAACGCAGGGTTGACCACCAGCGCCATGGGGAAGCGGCTGATGCCGCCCACATAGGTGAAATCCTTGTCGGGGCTGAAGGGCAGCTTGCTGAACAGGTGCTCGTTGAACGCCAGGATGGCGTTGTCGGCCGACATGATGGTGTAGCCATCGGGCTTGGCCGCGGCAACGAGCTGGCCGCCGATATTCGTCGAGGCACCGGGACGGTTGTCCACCACGATGGTCTGGTTCAGCGTCTTGCGCATGGATTCGGCCACCGTGCGGGCCAGCACATCGGTGCCGCCTCCGGGTGGGTAGGGAACGACCCAGCGCACAGGGTTGGCGGGCCAGTCCTGCGCCATGGCAAAGGGGGATGCGGCAGCAGCCGAGCTGGCTGCCACGGCAGCCAGGAATTGACGACGATCCATCGTTTGTCTCCTTGAGGGTGATGTAGGGGGTTGTGGAATGATTTTTAGACCCCGCCAGGCGGCCTTTTCTATTAATTGATAGCTGCCTGCGCTTGTCTCTATTCGGTTTGAATCGGTTTTGACTCTGATTTCTGTATGGGTGGCAGTTTGAAGCTCACGCGCTCGACCTGATAGCCTTTCTGACGCAGCAGCTCGGGCAGGCCCTTGGGCCCGACCATGTGCAGCGCTCCCACGGCGGCAAACACGGTCTTGCCCTGCTGGAGCTGACGCACAATGCCGTCTGCCATACCCGGATTGCGTCCATCCATGAGGCGCGCGTACTTGAGCCGGTCACGCTCGGTCTTGATGCAGTCGCACCAGTCGGCATAGTTCTCCAGCTGTTTTTCGTTGCCGCTTGCCCAGATGTTCGCCAGCTGTTGCAGGATTTCCGGGGACTTGGGATCTTCGAGCTGCTCCAGCCCATCGCGCACGCTTTCCTGTACCTCCAAGGGATCGTCGGAAAGCAGCTCCTCGAGCTGGATCTGCGCCGACTCCAGCCCCAGCACAGGCTTGCGCACGGCACCGGCCAGGCTCGCCAGCTGCAGATCGGCGCCGAATTCGACCATCAGCCCATGCTTGCGGCCCAGCTGGCTGACCAGTCCCAGCAGTTGGGCGTCCGGACGTTGCACGCTCAGATGCTCGGCACAGGCTCGCTTGCGCTGCTGCGCCAGCCGGGCGTCCAGATCTGCGGGCAGCGCAGGGGCGTCGACACGGGCCTGGAAGCCGTCGATCAACTGCTGCATGACCTGCGGATTCAGCACATCCAGCTCCAGCGCCAGCAAATCCGTCGCAACCATGGCACGCAAGATGGTGCGGCCGGGCAAGATCCACTCCCGCTTGCCCACATGCAAAGTGCCGTAAAGCCAGCTGGTGCGCTCGCCGTCCTGCACGCGCCAGAGCAGGCCTCTGTCCTGCATCTGGGGGGCCATGGCCTGCACTTCGGCCGGCGTTGGCGGACTGAACGGCGGCGGACAACTGACTGCAGGTTCGGCGGCAGGCTCTGCCGCCATGGACAGGCCCGTCAACAAAGCGAACGCTATGGCCGACACGACCTTCAGAGGCGAAATCCAGCGCGAGAGATTCAGACTTGACATGGGCATGGCGGCAGCAACGAGGGCTTAGTCTTCAGAGCTGTCCAGAGGCTGAGCTTCGGGCAAGTCATCCTTGCTGCCGCCGGGCGGCGCAATGTTCTGGTCGATGGCGCCGAAGATGCTCTGGCCGTCCTTGCCCTTCATCTCGATGCGGATGGTGTCGCCGAACTGCATGAACTCGGTCTTGGGTGCGCCGTCCTGAATGGTCTCTATGCAGCGCTTTTCGGCGATGCAGCTATAGCCCTTGGGCCATTCCACGCGCTTGTTCTTGCCGCTGCCGGTCTCCACGCCCTTGTTGCTCACCGTGCCGCTGCCCACGATGGAGCCGGCGCGCACATTGCGGGTCTTGGCGATATGGGCGATCAGCTGGCCGAAGTGAAAAGTCATCTCCTCGCCCGCATCGCACATGCCGACCTTGCGGCCGTTCCAGGTGCTCTGCAGCGTCAGATGCAGACGACCGCCCTTCCAGGCATCGCCCAGCTCGTCAAGTGTCACGGCCACAGGGCTGAAGGCCGTGGCGGGCTTGCTCTGGAAAAAGCCGAAACCCTTGGCCAGTTCGCCAGGTATCAGATTGCGCAGGCTCACGTCATTGGCCAGCATGACGAGACGAACGCCGTCCAGCGCATCCTTGGCATCCGTGCCCATGGGCACATCGCCGGTGACGACGGCAATCTCTGCCTCGAAGTCTATGCCCATGGCCGCGCTGGGCACGATCACATCGTCGCAGGGGCCGATGAAATCATCGCTGCCGCCCTGGTACATCAACGGGTCGGTGTAGAAGTTGGCCGGCACCTCGGCATTGCGCGCCTTGCGCACCAACTCCACATGGTTGATATAGGCCGAGCCATCCGCCCACTGATAAGCTCGTGGCAGCGGTGCCATGCAGCGCTGGGGATCGAAGGGAAACGCGTGGCGGGCCTTGCCATGATTGAGTTCGTGCGACAGATCCTGCAGCTGGGGGGCCATATAGCTCCAGTCGTCCAGCACCTGCTGCATGCGGCTGGCAATACCGGTGGCATAGCAGGCCTGGCTCAGGTCACGCGAGACCACGACCAGTTGCCCGTCGCGCGAGCCATCCTTGTAGGTTGCCAGTTTCATTCTCTGTCCCTCTGCTCACGGCAGCGGTGCTGGCACAATGCCTGACAACGCTAGCCAAAATTACGATTGGTTAAATTGATTTAACTAAACAAAACACGATTCTATTGCAATGGAAAAGGAACGCGCAGGGATTCAGTCGGTCGAAGTGGGTTTCTCCCTCATCGAAGCGCTGGCGCAGGCCAGCGGCCCGCTGATGCTCAAGGATGTCGCCGCCGCCGCCGGCATGAGTGCCGCCAAGGCGCACCGCTATCTGGTGAGCTTTCAGCGCATCGGCCTGGTGGCGCAGGACGAGCGCAATTCGCGCTACGACCTGGGCCCTGCGGCGCTCAAGATCGGCCTGGCCTCCCTGGCCCGCCTCGACCCGGTGCGTCTGGCGCGGGAGCGCATTCCGGCGCTGCTCGAGACTCTCAACCACACGCTGGCCATTGCCGTCTGGGGCAACCATGGCCCGACCATCGTGCATTGGGAGGAATCGGCGCAGTCCGTCACTGCCAATCTGCGCCTGGGCGACGTCATGCCCATGCTGGCCTCGGCCACAGGGCGCTGCTTCGGTGCCTGGCTGCCGCGCGAGGCGACGGCCGCGTTGCTGGAGCCCGAGATCGAACGTGCGCGCAAGGCCAGGCGCCAGGACCTGCCCCAGACCGAAGAGGCCGTTGCGGACATGCTGGCCGAAGTCCGTGCGCGCGGCACGGCCCGCGTGGTCGACACCGTGCTGCCGGGCATCGTGGCCTTTTGCGTGCCGGTCTTCGATGCATCCGGCCATATCGTGCTGGGGCTGATGACCCTGGGCTCGCTGGCGACTTTCGACCCGGACTATGGTGGAGCCATAGATGCGCCACTGCAGGCGGCCGCCCGCCAGCTTTCCAGCGATCTGGGCTGGCGCGCCGATCCCAACCACTGAAACCTGCAATCTCAGAATCACGCTCATGGGCCGCTCCCCTCAGACAAGCCAAGCACGCAAGACACTGCTGCCCATCACCGGCTTGGTGCTGGCAGCCCATGGGCTGTTGCTCTGGGGCCTGCCCGAACTAAGCCCGCCGGACAAAGCGGCGGCCGACCAGATCGTGATGGAGACGCGCATGCTGCAGGCGCCCCCTCCTCCGCCGCCTGCACCCGCAGCGCCCAAACCGGCTCCAGCCCCGGCGCCCAGACCCCAGGCCTCACCCCGGGCGCCGGCTCCTGCTCCCGTGCCTGCCCCCGTCCCGGACGAGCAGGAATCAGAGCCAAATCCGCCTCCAGTCCAGGAACCACAAACGCAAGAAACTCCTGGAACAGAAGCACCCGCCAATACAGAGCTGCCCGCTGCTGCAGCAGAGCCGGCTCCCGAGCCCATGGCCGAGCCTCCCGAAGCCAATGGTGCCGACACGGCCCGCCCCATCCAGGTCACGCCCGCAGGCAGCGCGCCGCTGCCACCTGACTCTGTGCTGCCCGTCACCCTGCCCAACTCCGCCACGCTGGAGTTCAATGCCTCGGGTCAGGTCAAGGGTTTTCAATACTCGGCCGGCGCCCAGCTGCAATGGCAGCATGACGGCCAGTATTACCAGGCCAGGCAGTCGATCAGCATGTTCTTGCTCGGCGAGCGCGCCCAGACCAGCGAGGGGCTGATCACACCCAAGGGCCTGCAACCGCTCAACTTCAGCGACAAGGGGCGAAAAACCCAGTCCGCCGCCTTTGATGTGGCCAGTGGCAAGGCACACTACAGCGGCGGCCAGACCGATGCGGCCATCGGCGATGGCGTGCAGGACCGCCTCAGCGTGTTTCTACAGCTCTCGGCCCTGATGGCTGCCGCCCCCGATAAATACCCGCCAGGCACGCTGATAGAGCTGACTACCAGCAGCGCACGCTCGGCCGTGCGCTGGCAGTTCCGCGTGGGTGCCAGCGAGGCGCTGGAGCTGCCATTTGGCGGCGTCATGGCGCTGCGCCTGGACAAGCTGCCCGGCAAAAGCAGCAGCGACCAGCGCGGATCGGTCTGGCTGGCTCCGTCCATGCAATACCTGCCCGTGCGCATCAAGCTCACTCAGGGACAGGACGACTTTGTCGACCTGCAGCTCAGGAAATATCTGTCCGCGCCGCAATAGCCTCCATGTCGCCCCCTGGCGTAAACCCCGGGAGCACCGCGCCCAAAGCGCTTACTCACCTCCCAGCCAAGGCCTGCCACCTGCATCGGCTCGGGCTGAACGCTGTCGCACCATTCAAGGACTTGCCTACTACAGATCGGGAAAGCCAGTTGCCCACAACCATGCCAAATCCATGGAATACTGTGCCCAAGTGCCAAGAGCAGGCATTTCCACCTTGAAATGCGGCACCCTGTCGCCATATCCATGGCAGGCATGCTCATAACGGAAGTGAAAGGAGGAACACCATGCAAATGCTTTACGACTCTGAATCCTTTGCGGTGCTCCATCTGCGTCCCGATATGGAGGCAGACGTTCCGGCAGGCAAAGCCAAGGCCGAGACCGAGCAAGCCCATCAACTGCCGCGCCACGGCTTCGAAATCGTGGACAAGCGTTCGGGCAAGGAGGTGTATCTGGATGGTTCCTGGGCCGAAATGTTCCAGAAGCAGATCCTCGCCTGGCAGCAGGATGCCCCCACCGAGGAGGAGGTGGAGGAAATTCTCGACACCTACACGGGCCTGGCCCAGCAGCCGGTAATCATTCACTGAACACCTTGCAAAAAGCCACTCGAAAGAGTGGCTTTTTTGATGCCTGAAAACACACTCTAGTGCTTACCGGAAAAGCGCGATCCGCTATGACTTTCTGCACAACAGCATCAACACGCAGGCACTCAGCATGCAGCCAAAAAAGCCCAGCAGCCCCCCTGCCGCACCCAGCGCCAGCCAGTAGCCCCAGTCAATGCCTTGCTCTGCGCAGTGAATCTCGCACTGGGGGTTGTGCTCCCAGGCCATCCACATCAGAAGCCCGGCCATCACAAAGCCGGCGCATGCGCTGAGGATCAAGACTGACTTCCAGGACTTTCGCCTACCGCGGATCATGGCCTCGCTCCTGGCAGTGCTCTGTTCAGCCATCGGTACAGCGGCGCTACCAGCAGCAGCACGGCAATCAGCCGGCAGACCTGAAAGGCCGTGACCACGGGCACGCCCAGTTGCAGGACCTTGGCGGTGATGGCCATCTCGGTAATGCCGCCCGGCGATGTGCCCAGCAGCAAGGTCACCCAGGGCAGACCAGTGGCCCAGTGCAGCAGCCAGGCAAAACCGGCGCAGACTGCCATCAACCCCACGGTACCCAGCGCCACCATGCCCAGCCAGCGCGGCGCCGTGTGCAGGAAATCACGTCGAAAGCGCACCCCCAGGCTGACGCCGATCACCAGCTGGGCGGCGTTCATCAGCCATTGCGGCACGGCGGACAGCTCCAGGCCTGCCATGGTCAAGCCCATGGATACGGCCAGCGCCCCCAGAAACCAGGGATTGGCACGCCTGAGCCTGAGCATCAGCAATGCCCCGGCGCCGGTGGCCAGCACCAGCCAGGCAAAGCCTGGCCATTGCACGGTGCGCACGCTGGGCAGCGTCAGGCCCGGGTCGCCCTGCAGTCCCGACCATTGCAGTGCAAAGGGAATGCTCACCGTCACTATCACCAGCCGCAGGCTGTGCGCCGCCGCCACCAGATCTGTGCGCGCATGCTCGCGCTCGGCCAGCAGCGTCATCTCCGAGGCTGCACCTATCGCCCCCGAGAAATAGGTCGTGGCGCGCAAGCGCTCTTCATCCATGTCCGGTTGCGCCAGCATGGAGGGGGCCTGGACGCGATACAGCCAGCGCCCGAAGACCCAGCCCAGCAACAGGGCCCAGGCAATGGCCAGCGCAATCGCCCACCACAGACCGGCGACCAGCTCGGTCACCGCAGGCGTGAAGTACAGGCCCAGAGCGCCACCTATCGTCCACTGCCCCAGATCGCGCAGCCTGGCCCAGCTTTGGGTGGGCGCCCCGCCAATCGATAGCAGGGAGACGGAAATCAGCGGACCCAGCATCCAGGGCAGCGGCGTATGCAGCACCAGACAGAGCTGGGCTGCCAGCCAGGCCAGCAGCAAAGTAGCGGCCACACGGGCCAGAAACACGGGAGGAAGCAATACGGACATGTGCACGGGAATCCGGCAAGGCACGACAATGGGCGCGCGACAGGGGCAATGCCCCGCAGTATCGCGGCAAAACTCGGTGGGCAAAGCCGGTACGAAATCTACAGCTACGAAGCCATGCCCCGTCTCAGACGAACGCAATCAGCTCATATGTGGACTTTCATTTCTGCGGCGCAGCCGCGCCAGCGTTTCAATCCTTTGGCCTTGACAGCTCTAGCCAGCGCCCTGCTGCTGGGTGGCTGTGCCCATCAAAGAACTCAGTTGACCTCCGACACCGAATGGCAGCAGACACTGGGGCAGTGGGCCGGAACACCGGCCATTCTGCTCGGCGAGCAGCATGACCAGATCGCCCATCATCAGTGGGAAGCCGCTACCGTGCGCCACCTGGCAGCGCAAGGCAGGCTCGCAGCCCTGGTGGTCGAGATGGCCCCCGCAGGCGGCAGCACCCGGAGCCTGCCCGCATCGGCCAGCGATGAGGAGGTGAAAACTGCTCTGCAATGGGCTCAGGGCGGCGGCCCGGGCGGCTGGCCCTGGCAAGACTATGGCCCGGTGGTGATGGCTGCCGTGAAAGCCGGCGTGCCCGTGCTCGGTGGCAATCTGCCACGTGTCCGGATGAAGCAGGCCATGGGCGAGTCCCGCTACGACGGACACCTGCCGGCTGCTGGCTGGCAGCTGCAGCTCGACGCCATCAAGGACGGCCACTGCGGCCTGCTGCCCGAATCGCAGTTCGCGCCCATGGCCCGAATTCAGCTGGCCCGTGATGAATCCATGGCCAGAGTGACTGAAACAGCGGTGCGCGAACTGGGCCAGCCCGGCAAAAGCGTGCTGCTGGTGGCGGGCCGCGGCCATGTGCGCAGCGATATCGGCGTGCCGACCTGGCTGCCCGGCGATTTCAAGCAAAAGGTGGCGATAGCCCGATCAGACAAGGCTCAGACAGCTATCGCCATGAAGGCAGACAAGCTGCTAACACTAGAGGGCAACGCCTCCGAAGACCAGTGCAGCCAACTGCGCGAACAGTGGAAGAACAGACCTGCGCCCAAGCCCTGACGGGTTGCTGCAACGCTGGTGACCCTCAGCCCGCGGTCGCGACAGCCACCAGCGGCTGCCCCTCACGCGTCTTTTCCAGCAGGCGCGTGAAGTCCTCGGCCGGCAAGGGCCGGCTGCAGAAATAGCCCTGAAAGTAGTCACAGCCTTTTTGCTGCAGGAAGCTCAGCTGCTCCTGGGTTTCCACGCCTTCGGCCAGGACCTTCAGACCCATGGCATGACCCAGGGCAATGACCGAGCTGCTGATGGTCATATCGTCCGCGCTGTGCGGAATGTCGCGGATAAAGCCCTGGTCGATCTTGAGCAGATCGAGCGGAAAACGCTTGAGGTGCGCCAGCGAGGAATAGCCGGTGCCAAAGTCATCGATGGCCAGGCGCAGGCCCAGCTCGCGCAGGCGGTTGAGCACGGCCAACGCCTCTTCGGGCTTTTCGGCCAGTGCGCTTTCGGTGATTTCCAGCTCCAGCAGACTGGCCGGAAAACCCGATTTGTTGAGCGCTTCGGCCGTAGCCCCGGCAATATCGGTCAGCAAAAACTGGTGCAGCGAGACATTGACCGCAATCGCCAGATCGGGCAGTCCGGCGGCGCGCCATTGCTGACCCTGACGACAGGCCTCACCCAGCACCCACAGGCCCAGCGGGCCGATGACACCCGAGTTTTCCGCCACGGGAATGAAACGGGCCGGCGAGATCAGGCCTTCCTCCGGGTCCAGCCAGCGCAACAAGGCTTCAGCCCCCACCAGTCGCCCCGTCGCCAGCTCAATCTGTGGCTGGTAATACAGACGCATATGGCCCAGCTCCAGCGCACGGCGCAGGCGCGCCTCCAGCGCCAGACGCTCGCGGGCGGCCTGGGTCATGTTCTCATGGAAGAAGCACCAGGCATTGGAGCCTCTGGCCTTGGCGCCATACACCGCTGCATGAGCGCCCTGCAGCAGATCGTCGGCTGTCAATGCATGGTCGGGATACAGACAGATGCCTGCGCTGACGCTGACCACCACCGAGAGGCCATCCGGCGTGGTCCAGGGCTGGCCGGCTGCGGCCATCAGGCGCTCGGCCACGTCCACCGCGCTGTCGCGACCGCAAATGGATTGCGCCACCACGCAGATTTCATCGCCCGCCAGGCGGCCAATGATGTCGCCGTGCCGCAAAGCACCCTGCATCTGCACAGACACATGCCTGAGCACCTCGTCGCCGATGGAGTGGCCATAGCTGTCGTTCACGTCCTTGAAGCGGTCGATATTGAACAGCAGCACGGCCATGCGACGGTTGGTGCTCTGACTCAACTCCACCGCCTCGCCCAGCATGCGCGTGAATTGAGAGCGGTTGGGCAGACCGGTCAAGGTGTCGCGATGGGCCAGAAACTCCAGTTGCTGCTCGCGCGCCTTCTCGGCCGAGATATCGGTGAACATGCAGACGTAATGCGTCACCTTGTCGTTGGCATCCTTGACCGCGCTCAGCGACATGCGCTCGGGAAAGACCTCTCCATTCTTGCGCCGATTCCAGATTTCGCCCTGCCAGTGCCCTGTGGCATGCATGCTGGCCCACATGGCGTCGTAGAAAGCCTTGTCATGTCGGCCGGACTTGAACATGCGCGGCGTCTTGCCCAGCATTTCCGCTTCGCTGAAGCCCAGCAGCTTCGTGAACGCGTGGTTGACCGAGAGAATTCGGCTGTGTGCATCGGTCACCACCACGCCCTCGATGGTGTTGTCCACCACCGTGGAAGCCAGGCGGCTGCGCTCGTCGGCCTCGCGACTCGCAGTCTGGTCGGAGAGCAGGCCCGAGATCCGTATCAGGCGTCCGCTCTCATCCTTGTAAGCCTGGCCGCGTGCGCGGAACCAGCGATACAGACCGTCAAAGCACAGCAGACGTGCCGTCAGCACCAGCATGCTGCCCTGCTCCAGCGCCTGCTCGGCCTGGGCGCGCGCACCTGCGGCATCTTCGGGGTGCAGGCGCTGATGGAAATCGAACTCGCGGGCCAGATCCTGGCCCTGATAGCGCAGCAAGGCACTCATGCCCGTGGAGAAGTTCAGCCGCTGCTCAAGCGCGTCCCACTCCCACACGCCGTTGCCGCTGCCCTCCAGCGCCAGGCGCAGCATGGTCTCGCTGCGCATCATGGCATTGCGCGCACTCACCATCTCGCTGAGATCCTGCAGCACGCAGACCAGGGCCACCGGCCCGTCCACACCCGAAGCCGCCACGCGGCTGGTGGTGCACAGCACGGGCGTAACCTTTCCGGTGCCGGCATTCACGCATTGGCGCAACACCTGGAAGTAATCGGTGCTGCCGTCCAGCAGGCGCTGCAGCTGCAGAGCAACGTCGTCCTGGTCATTCACAGGCACCAGAACACGAAAATCCTGACCGCGCAGCGACTCGACGCTGCAGCCCAGCCAACCCGCCAGCTTGGCATTGGCCCAGACAATCTCTGCACCGCCCACATGCACGCGAGCCATACCGGCCGGTGCGTGGCGCACCACCAGCTCCAGCTCCTGCGCCGTCTCCCGGCCACGCTGGTCGGCGCGCGCCTTGCGCTGCATGAACCAAAGTGCAATCAGCGCTGTCGCCAGCAACCAAACAATGAACAGGCCTATCTGCCAACGCAGAGACTGTCGATTCAGCGATACATCAAAATAGCCGAGCACGCCCGCCTGCGCCCCCAACCAAAGCATCCCCACGCACAAATAGAGGGTGACAATCACCCAGGATGTGAGCGCAGAATGCCCCTCCTCGCTTTTCATGAATTTCCTTTGTCCGCAGGGTCCTCGCCTTGCTGCGACAATTGCCGAGCTATGACCCAAGCCTATATTTTGACTTTATCCTGCCCAGACCGACTGGGCCTGGTGCATGCCGTTTCCGGATTCTTGCTTGAGCAAGGCGGCAATATTGAAGAAGCAGCGCAGTACAACGACCCGGTAACCGGTCTGTTCTTCATGCGCGTGCAGTTTGCCTGCGATGGCAAAGACGCCGCCTCTTTAAAGGCATCCGTTGCCGAATTAGCTGATCAATATCAAATGCAGTGGAGTTTGCACTCCAAGGCCGAGCGCATCAAGACCGTCATCATGGTCAGCAAGGAAGGCCACTGCCTCAACGACCTGCTGTTCCGCTGGAAGTCGGGCCTGCTGCCCATCGAGATCAAGGCCATCATCAGCAACCACCGCGAGTTCTATCAGCTGGCGGCCAGCTACAACATCCCCTTCCATCACATTCCCGTGACTGCCGCGACCAAGGCCCAGGCCGAAGAGCGCCAGTACGAGATCATCGAGGAAGAAGGCGCCGAGCTGGTGGTGCTGGCGCGCTACATGCAGGTGCTGTCCAACGACCTGTGCAAAAAGCTGTCCGGCCGCGCCATCAATATCCACCACAGCTTCCTGCCCAGCTTCAAGGGCGCCAAGCCCTACTACCAGGCGCATGACCGCGGCGTGAAGCTGATCGGCGCCACCGCCCACTATGTGACGGCCGACCTCGACGAAGGCCCGATCATCGAGCAGGACGTGGCACGCGCCGACCATACCGACACCGTGGAGGACCTGACGGCCCGCGGCCGCGACACCGAGAGCCAGGTTCTGGCCCGTGCCGTGAAGTGGCATAGCGAGCGCCGCGTCATTCTCAACGGTCACAAGACCGTTGTGTTCCGCTAAATCCCTGGGCTTGGGATTGATTGTATGACCCGCAGCCCCGGCGCCTTGAACAGCATTACGGCCAGGCGGATTCCGCCGATACAGTGCCTGCTCACCTTCGAGGCTCTGGCGCGGCTGCGCTCGGTCACCTTGACGGCGGAGGAGCTGTGCGTAACGCCCAGTGCCGTCAGCCACAGAGTCAAGCAGCTGGAGCAGATTCTGGGAGCTCGCCTGTTCGGCCGAACGGATTTCTCGCTGACCACGGACGGCAGCTCCTATCTGGCCCATGTGCGTGAAGGCCTGGGCGCCTTGCAACGCTTTCCAGGAGCGTCAGCCTCGCCTGGGCGCAGACGCCTGAAGCTGGCCGTCACCCCCACCTTTGCGCGCGTGATCCTGATCCCGCGCCTGCGCCAGTTCACCGAAGCCTATCCCGAGATAGACATTGCGCTGCAGGTGTCGATTCCGCTGCTGGATGTGATCGGCGAGGATGCCGACCTGATGGTGCGCTTCGGCGCCGGCCACTATGCCGATGTGGAGCATATCGAGCTGGCCCGCGACACGGTCACGCCGCTGGCCTCGCCCAGCTTCATCCGCGAACATGGCCCGTTCGAGCGCCCGGACGACCTGGAAGGCATGCCGCTGCTGCGCAGCCCGCTGGAGCCCTGGCGCACATGGTTTGCCGCGACCGGCCTCGACATGGCCGAGCCCAACGAAGGCTCGCAGTTCAACGACATCGGTCTGATGTGCGACGCCGCATCGGCCAGCATGGGGATTGCCCTGGTGCGCCACAAGCTCGGTGCGCCCTGGCTGGAAAACGGTACGCTGGTGCGCCTGTTCGATGTCGATGCTCCCAGCCCCCACGCACACTATCTATGCTGGAAGACCGGCATCATGGACCGCTGGGAATGTGCGGCCTTCGCAGAGTGGCTGCGCAAGGCCATGGGCTGAGCGGCAACCCGGCGGCTTCGCGGCGGCGCAGTTCTTGCTCGCCATCCCTGGACCGGCGAGCAGCCGTTGCACGGATAGCTCGATGGATAACGAAGATGGAGCACCCACTGCATGAACCTGCAGCCCAGGCTGTACCCCGGCCTTGACCAGAACCAGGCCCTCAACAGCGAAGCGTCCTCGCTGCTCATCCGCGCCCTGGCCGGCACGGGCAAGACGACTACGCTGGCCATCAAGGCCACCGACCTGATCCGCACCCAGGGCGCGCGCAACGTGCTGATGCTGGCCTACTCGGAGGCCGGCATCAAGGCCATTCAGGCGCGCCTGGACCGGATCTCCGCCGTGCGCCTCGAAGGCCTGCATCTGCTCACTCTGGAGCATTTTTGCGCCCGCCTACTCGAAGAGCAGGGAGACCCTGTCCCCATGCTCTCCTCCAGCCTGGAAAAGAACCTGCTCATCCAGCAGGCGCATGAAGCGCTGTCGCAAGAGGCCGAACGGCATGCCGAGCTCGACATACCCGAGCTGGCGGACTACTTCGCACGGCCTCTGGACATCAGCGCCTTCCTCGCTTTCGAGGCCCAGGCCAAGCAGTGCATGCTGGAACTCGACATCGACGACAGCGGCCTCAGCGCGCTGGCATATTGCCGCGACAACGCTCTGGACTACGGCCTGTACCGGCTGCTGCGCAGCTATGAGCGGCTACGCGCAGGCCCCACCCAGGAGCCGCTGTTCTATGCGCCCGGCGACTGCACCTACGCGCTGGCCTGCCAGCTGGCAGCACTGGACTTCGATGCCGGCTTCCCGCTGCTGCAGGGTCGCTTCGAAGCCGTGCTGTTCGACGAGCTGCAGGACCTTGACGAAGCCGCGCTGCTGGTGCTGCGCCACCTGGCGCGCGGCAACGGGCGTTTCATCGGTGTCGGCGACTTCAACCAGCACATACTGCCGGGCGCCTCCTCCATCTTTGGCGACAGCGCCCAGCGCATCCTGCAGGAGCTGCCTGCGGGCACCGGCCAGGCCACGCTCAACACGACCTATCGCTTCGGCCCCGTCATCTGCCAGGAACTGAACCAGCTCTTCGGCGTGGAGTTCGACGCCCATTACCGCAACGCCTCGGCCTGGTTCGAACATCGCCATGGCGATGACGAGGACTGCGCCCGGCAATTGCTGGATATTCATGCCGCAGTGGCCCGCCAGCCCCGCAAACCGCAGGACCCGCCGGCCGTGCTGCGTGTCATCCTGCATTCGCCCGAAGATTCGGTACTGCTCGAATGGCTGTTCGCCCACGAGGGCGTGCACTATGCCTGCAAAGGCATGCAGCGCTTCTACCAGCGCCGCGAAATCGCCCTGGTGCTGGCCATGCTGTGGGCCATGCAGGGCTGCAGCGGCGGTGCGCTGCTCTCGCAAGGCATTCTGAGCAGCGCTGCCGAAGGTCTGATGCGCTATGTGCGCCATGCCAGCCCACCCGACCGGGATCTGCTGGCCAACGGCCTGTTCGACATGACTGCAATGGGCGACGCCCCGCCGGAGTCCGACACGCTGCGCATTGCCGCCGAACTCATGGGACAGCAAGCCGCCATGCGCCGCTTCCTCGCCGCCTACATCGCACCAGACTCCCCCTGTGCCCGGTTGCTGGCCTTGCCCGCAGACCAGTGCGCCGATGCGGGGCAGCTGCTTCTGCACCCTCTGTTGCGACAGTTCTTCGCCCAAGCCCCCATCAGCCAGGACGAACTGCGCCAGTGCCTGGCCAGCCTGCAAGCGCTGTCGCGCATCTGCGCCGGGCTTTCCGTCGATGAATTCCTGGGCCGCCTCAGCCTCATGGTCCAGTCGAGCATCGCGCAGCATCAGCGCCATGAAAAACCCAGCTTGCAACTGCTCACGGTAGAACGCAGCAAAGGCCATGAATACGAGTATGTGGCCGTGCCCTTTGTCAATTCCAGACACTTCTCGCCCAATGCGAGCGACCCACAGCGCAACATGCTCTACGTCGCCATGACCCGCGCCAGCAAGCGCCTGTGGATACTGGAGAGCAGATGACGACGCAAGGCCATGGGGCGATGCAGATCAAGCCCGTATCTCACAAGCGGGTCAAAACACCATAACGTCGCCCCCTGCCGACATGGCCACAGTTGCCCTCTCCCCCCCTTGTTGCAATCCTCCCACCATGGGCTCACAACAACGAGGAGGAGACCCATGCAAACCCCATCGCGCTGCGCCTGGCTACTGGCCGCCAGCATCACAACCAGCCTGACCCTGCATGCGCAGGAGAACAAGCTCACCATAGGCGCCAGCTTGCCACTGTCAGGCTCGCAGGCCGAGGCCGGCAAGGAAGGGATGAGCATCATGCAGGCGCAGGTGGAGGCATTCAACAAGCAGGGAGGCCTGGGCGGCAAAGCTTTGACACTCAAGGTGCTGGACGATGGCTACGAGCCACAGCGCGCCGCCAGCAATGCACGCCAACTGATCCAGGAAGGAGCCCTGGCCCTGCTCAACTGCTGGGGAACGGCCAGTTGCACAGCCATGCAACCCGAGGTACAGCAAGGCCAGACGGCCCTGGTGGGCGTGATTGCCGGAGCCGGCAGCATGCGCCAGCAGCCGAGCCGTTTCATCTATCCGCTGCGCGCCAGCACCCAGGCAGAAGTCGCGGCCATGCTGCAGCAGATGCAGACCATAGGTCTGCGGCGGATCGCCATCGTTCACCAGAACGACGGCTTCGGCAAAAACAGCCTGCAGATCGCCCTGAACGCCTTTGCAGCCAATGATCTCAAGGCCGCGGCAACTCTGGCCGTGGAGGCATCGGGCAGCAACACCCCGGACCTGGCCAGACAGCTAGCCGCCCTGCCCGATCTCCAAGGCGTCATCGTGCTGGCGGGCACCCCTGCCACTATAGGTCTGATCACCATGGCCAGACAGGCTCATGTCACGGCGCCTTTCTACAACCTGGCCGCCCAGGCCAACCGTGCGGTGGTGCAAGGGCTGGGCCCTTATACACGCGGCATTGCCTTCACCACCCTGGTACCCAGCCCCTGGAAGGGCGCGGTTCCGGCCATCAAGGACTACCAGCAGCTCCTCGACCACGGCGGCATGCCGCCTGCCTCCTATCTGGGCCTGGAAGTCTTTCTCAACACCCGAACCCTGCTGGACGCGCTGCGTAAAGCTGCACCCACAAGCAATCGAGCGGGCTTGCTGGCCGCCCTCGACGCCATGGGCGAGATTCGCTACGGCGCCATGCATCTGCGCTTCACACCGCCGCGCACCGGCTCCAGCTATGTGGGGTTGACCATGATTGATGCGAGCGGCCATTTCAGGGAATAAATCAATTCCAAGTCTTATTCATCAATCGTCAATAGCTATTATTTAAAGAGCAAATATCATCATCGTCGCAAAGCATTTCAAGCAGCTTTGCAATAAAGCTCACACCAATGCGCGGGCGCATCCCCTACATTTGCAGGCATGACGTTCGCCAGCACTTTTACCGATCTCGTCGCCACCTCCAGCGCAGCGGCCAACGCCGCGCACCACCCGCCCGAGCAGTCCGAGCGTGCCCGGCGCCAGGCCGAGGTGGTGGAGGCACTGCGCCCCCATGTGCCGGCGCATGCCCTGCTCTATCAGAGCGAAGACACCACGCCCTATGAGTGCGACGGACTGACGGCCTACCGCCAGCGCCCTCTGCTGGTCTGCCTGCCCGAGACTTATGTTCAGGTGCAGGCCGTGCTCAAGGCCTGCTACGCCATAGGAGCACCCGTCATTGCACGTGGCGCGGGGACGGGGCTTTCGGGCGGCGCCATGCCTCACCCCATGGGCGTGACGCTGTCGCTGGCCAAATTCAACAAAATCCTCAAGGTCGATGCCTACAGCCGTACAGCCCTGGTGCAGTGCGGCGTGCGCAACCTCGCCATCAGCGAAGCCGCTGCCCCCTACGGCCTGTACTATGCGCCCGACCCCAGCAGCCAGATCGCCTGCACCATCGGCGGCAATGTGGCCGAGAACTCGGGCGGCGTGCACTGCCTCAAGTATGGGCTCACGGTGCACAACGTGCTCAAGGTCAAAGGCTTCAGCATCGAAGGTGAGCCCGTCGAGTTCGGCTCGGATGCACTCGACACCCCCGGTCTGGACCTGCTGGCCGTCATGATAGGCAGCGAAGGCATGCTGGCCGTGGTGACCGAGGTCACGGTCAAACTCGTGCCCAAGCCCCAGCTGGCGCGCTGCATCATGGCCAGCTTCGACGATGTGCGCAAAGCGGGCGACGCAGTGGCTGCGGTGATCGCGGCCGGCATCATTCCCGCCGGACTGGAAATGATGGACAAGCCCATGACGGCCGCCGTGGAGGACTTTGTGCGCGCCGGCTACGATCTCACTGCAGAAGCCATTTTGCTTTGCGAGAGCGACGGCACGCCCGAGGAGGTCGAGGAAGAGATCGCCCGCATGAGCGAAGTTCTGCGCCACGCTGGTGCCACGGCCATCACCGTCAGCGAAAGCGAGGAAGAACGTCTGCGCTTCTGGAGCGGGCGCAAGAACGCCTTCCCCGCCAGCGGCCGCATCAGCCCCGATTACATGTGCATGGACTCCACCATTCCGCGCAAGCGTCTGGCCGACATCCTGCTGGCGATTCAGGAGATGGAGAAGAAATACCAGCTGCGCTGCGCCAACGTGTTCCATGCAGGAGACGGCAATCTGCACCCCTTGATCCTGTTCGATGCCAACAACCCCGACGAATTGCACCGCTGCGAGCTGTTCGGCGCCGACATTCTGGAAACCAGCGTCGCCATGGGCGGCACGGTGACGGGTGAGCATGGTGTGGGCGTGGAAAAGCTCAACAGCATGTGCACCCAGTTCACAACGGCCGAGAACGCCCAGATGTTCGCGCTCAAAGCGGCGTTTGATCCGCAATCGCTGCTCAACCCCGGCAAGGTGATTCCCACGCTCAACCGCTGCGCCGAGTACGGCAAGATGCTGGTGCGCGGCGGACAGATTGCCCACCCCGATCTGCCGCGCTTTTAACCGCCAGGAGAGCCCTGCAGCGCAAATACAGGTTGATTCTGAGACTGTCTGCGCTGCTGCTCATGGCTGCCAGCCCAGGTGCGCATGCACGCGGCTATGCCTCCACCGGCAAATGTGGTATCTATCCACGCCTGGCCATCACCAGTCCCTCGGGCACCTGCGTAGGGTTGATAGCCGACGATGCCCATGGGCTGCGCTTTCCGCGCCGCGTATTGGAGATTGAGCCGGGCCGTATCTGGGTGCTGGACATGGGCAACTGGATGCCCCAGGTGGGCCAGCTGATCGAACTGCGCCTGCCGCCAGACGCGGCGACTCCCGCCAATGCCAACACCACGGCCAGGGCCGTCGAAGCAAGAGTGTTGCTGAGCAAGCTCAACTACCCTTCGGGTATGGCGCGCGGTCCGGACGGAAAAATCTATATCGGCGAGGCCGACAAGATATGGCGCGCTGCAGTGCCTTCACTCGGACAGACACCTCAGCCCGAGTTGCTGGCCAGCGGCCTGCCGGCCGACGGTGCGCACCTGCTCAAGGAGCTGGCGTTTGCGCCGGACGGCAGCCTCTACGTCAATATGGGATCGGCCACCGATGCCTGCCGGGGTGAAGACCAGAAGCAAGCCGTGCCCTGCCCCGAGCGCAGCGCGGCCATGCCGCGCGCTGCCGTCTGGCGCATGGTGCTGCAGGCCGGCAAGCAGCCCGTCAAGGAATTCAACCCCTTTGCCAGCGGCCTGCGCAACTCCATGGCGCTGGCCGTGATGCCCGACGGCCCTGCGGCAGGTACCGTCTGGCAAGGCGAAAACAATATCGACTACCGCGACCCCAGGCAACCGCCGGAGGAGCTCAACCTGCTGCGCGCGGGTGCCGACTACGGTTGGCCTTACTGCATAGGCGCACGCCAGAACGCACAGGGTTATGAAAAGCGCTTTGACTGCAGCAAGACCGAGGCACCGCATATGCTTTGGCCCGCCCACGTGGCTCCGCTGCAAATGCTGGCCACGCCTGTGGGCAGCGCATTTGGCGGGCAATTGCTGGTGGCCTGGCACGGCCAGCGCGCAGACGGTCAACGCCTCGTGGGCTTTGCGCGCGACGACAAGGGCCGGCCCTCTGGCAAACCCATTCAATGGCTGAGCAACTGGGACGCCAGGCCCGGTCTGCGCCCCGGCGGGCGCCCCACGGGCATCGGCCTCGATCATGCGGGCCGCCTGCTGGTGGTGGAGGACTTCAACCGCAGCCTGCTGATGCTGATGAGTGAAGCGGGCACGGCGCCAAGACCCAGGTAACCAGGTAAGGTGCTCAGTTCAGCAGATCGCGTCCACGTGCCAGAAACCTCGCGTACTCCTCGTCGGGGACAAACAGGCCGCCCGTGGTCCAGACAATATGTGTGGCGTTTGCCATGTGCGGCAACAGCTTCTGGCGCTGCAGATAATCCTGACCCGCAACACTCTCCAAAAGGGCGCGCGGACCGCTAAAGCCCGCTGCGGCCGATGGCTCGATCTGCAGCCCCTCTCTATCCTTCAACAGGCACAGATGGCGAAACAGGGTTTCGTCCTCCACCGTGAAAACTCCGCCGAGAAAACCACGCACCACGTCGGCAGCCAGCTCCGATGCACGCGGCACTGCCAGGCCATCGGCCTCGGTCTGGTTGTTCAAGCCCAGCTCATAGACCGAAGGATGGGCTTCCAGACCAGGCAGCGCTGCAGCACCAGCGAGCATCTCCACCATGAAGCAGGGCGACTGCACGGGCTCGGCAAAAAAACAATGCACATGCGGCCCGAATGCCTGCTGCAGACCCAGCGCCACGCCGCCGGGCGCACCCCCAACGCCGCAGGGAATATAGACAAACAAAGGATGCGTCTCATCCACGGCAATCCCGTTCTCTGCAAGTTGCGCGACCAGGTACGGAGCCGCCGCCGCATAGCCAAGCAGCAGCGAAAGCGAATGCTCGTCATCCACAAAGTGACAGTGCGTATCCTGGTCGGCCAGCGCGCGGCCTGCGGCCACGGCCTGGGCATAGTCGCCGGCATGCTCCACCACCTGCACACCACGGGCTCGCAGGCGCTGCTTTTTCCACTCCTTGGCATCGGCAGACATATGGACCGTTGCCTTGAAGCCAAGGCCCGAAGCCATGACGCCAATCGACAGGCCCAGATTGCCCGTGGAGCCTACCGCCACCTGGTAGCTGGCGAACACCGCACGCGCAGCATCGGAGGCCAGTTGCAGATAGTCGCCATCGGCCAGCAGGCCATGCTGCAAAGCGATCTGCTCCGCATACTCCAGCACCTCATGCACGCCACCGCGTGCCTTAATGGAGCCCGCTACTGGCAGGCTGTGATCGGCCTTGAGCCAGAGCCGACCCAGTTGCTCGGGCAGCTGCAAAGCCTGCTGCATCTGCGGCACGTGCAGCAGCGCCGACTCAATACGTCCGCCAGACACCTGCAACTCTGGAAACAGCTGCGCCAGCAAGGGTGCAAAACGTTCAAAACGCTGTACAGCCTGCTGAACCTGAGCTGCGTCTATAGAGTGCGTGGACCGAGCCCCTTCGCTGCGCCCGGCCCATAGCGCGGGCCGGGCATGACGCAGGTCTTCAACAAGGTCGCGCAGTGCGGGGAAAGTCATGGCAGGCATCCATCGTCATACAAGACCGCCATATTAGGGCCAATGGTGCATGCCAGACAGGTCAGCAAAGGCGCAGCATGGTCGCTATACCTCGCCCATGGCCGGGTCGCTGATCGTGTGCTGACCGGTTTCCACGCGGCCGGCAAAGCGCCGGTAGTACGCCGGATCGCTGTTGCAGGTTACGGCAAAGTCATACCACTGGCCGCTGGCCTTCAGCTCCCAATGCCTCTCGGCGCTGGCGGCAGCGGCAACGCTAACCGTCCATGGACCGTCGCTCAGGTAGGCCATGGATGTGATGGTGAACACCGCAGCCTGAGCGCCCTTGTTCATCAGATCCACGTAGACATTGCCATTGGCGATGTCGTAGCAGACACGCACCTCGGGGGCAGCCTGTGTACGACCCAGGCGATTCAGGTCGCCCTTGAAGTGGCGGTGAAAACCGTTGGGGCCCAGCACCCAGAGGTCGTACTTGCCGAAATTGTCGCGCACGGCATCCCAGGTATCGGCCAGCGTCTTGCCCGCTTCCACCATATAGCGGCGCGGCGTGCGATCCAGCTTGTAGCGGTCATAGACATGGAAGACGGCCGCCTGTGTACCGGTGTTGGCAAACACCAGCTCCACCTGGCTGTTAGCCTGACAGCGCGCACTGGTGTGCAGCTCGTAGGGCAAGGCCCGCGAGGGACGCGTACCGACCGCCTGCAAAGGCAGTTGCATATCGCGCGGCACCGGCACGGCGGGCAGCTTTTGCTGATCGGCACGCAGCTGGTCGGCGACATCGCGTGTGGATCGTCCAGCCAGCACGGGCAGGGTCTCGTTGTTCGGCGTCTTGAAGTTGAAGGTGCTCAGAAGATCTCCACATACCGCACGACGGAACGGGCTGATATTGGGTTCCTTCACGCCAAAGCGTGCCTCCAGAAAACGCAGCACCGACGTATGGTCGAATACCTGCGAGTTGACCCAGCCGCCACGACTCCAGGGCGAGATCACATACAGCGGAACGCGCGGCCCGGGACCGTAGACACGGCCATCGGGGGCGGGCTGGCTGCGGCTGCCGACCGGCGCGCCATGCGTGAAGTACTCGGCCTGCAGATCAGCCTCCGGCAGCGTGGTCTTGCCTGCATAGGTCTTGTCGGCGTTCTGCGATGGCGCCGAGGGCGAAGGCATATGGTCGAAGTAGCCGTCGTTCTCGTCGAAGTTGACCAGCAGCACGGTCTTGCTCCAGACCTCGGGATTGGCCGTCAGCGCGTCCAGCACCTCCTGCAGAAACCAGGCGCCCTGCACCGGGCTGGATGGGCCGGGGTGTTCGCAATAGATGGACGGTGCATTGACCCAGGACACCTGGGGCAGCTTGCCTTCGCGAATATCGCGCTTGAAGGCGTCCAGGTATTCCTCGGGCTTGTTGCCAGGCAAGGTGTTGGCCACGCCTTTGTACAGCGGGTTGGCAGCGTTGTCGCCGGCAGCATCATAGGCGTGGTAGGGCAAGGCCTGGCCGGTGTTGGTATACGGCGCATTGGGCGCACCGCCGCTGGAGACCGGAAAGCCGGAGGCCAGATTCGCTCTGCGGAAGTTCTGGAACGCCCCCAGCATGTTGTCGCCCCACTCGTCGGGCATGTTCTGGTAGCTGATCCAGCTCACCCCGGCTTCCTGCAGCCGCTCGGCATAAGTCTTCCATGTGTAGCCGGTGTTGGCGTCGCTGGGCACGCCGTTGATGGCATCCCACTCGTTATTCACGAAGGCCACGTTCTGCGGTATGGCACCGTTGGTGCCTGTCATGTGGAATGACCGGTTGGCGTCGGTGCCAGTGTGCATGGCGCAGTGGTAGGCATCGCAGATCGTGAAGGCATTGGCCAGCGCGAACTGGTAGGGCAGCTCCTGCTCCTTGAAATAGCCCATGGCGGTGTCCGTCTTGGCCACGGGCCAGCGCGACATGCGGCCGTTGTCCCAGGCCTGCTGACTGTCCAGCCAGGAATGAGGGGTGCCGGAAACGCGCTGCGCGTTGTTGGCCGTTCCGTCCAGATGGTAGGGCGTGATGACCGTACCGTTGGCACGCTCCTGCTGCCAGACCTTGCGGCCGTTGGGCACGGGAATCGTCATCCGGTCGCCAAAGCCGCGCACCCCCTTGAGTGTGCCGAAGTACTGATCGAAGGAGCGGTTTTCCTGCATCAGGATCACCACATGCTGTACGTCCATGAGCGTGCCCGTGACATTGTTGGCCGGAATGGCCAGCGCACGGCGGATGCTGGGCGGAAAGGCCGCCAGTGCGGCAGCGGAAAAGGCGGCGTTCTTGCCGGCCTGCAGAAGGTTGCGTCGCGAAATCATGGTGAAGCCTTGTCTGTCACCGCGCTCAGGGAGCACAGCGCATCTCCGGCTTGGCCGGCTCGGTGGGGGTCGTGGGGGTCGTGGGATTGGTCGGGTTTGTGGGAGCAGGCGGGCTGTCATCGCTGCCACCACAGGCGGCCAGCGTGGCAGCCGTCAGACAGGCGAGCGCCAGCGCCTTGATCAAACGCTTGTTTTGCATGGAGTCTTTCGCTTTGATGTCGACAAGTTTCGACCGGCAAGAATCTAGGAAAAGCTCGTGTCATCCCGATGACGTCCGTGTTTCAGTACGTTTCTTCGCATCGGGCCAGCGCTCAAGATTCGCAAGCCTTGCCCGGCACGAAGCGCCATGCAAAAAGGGCCGATGCATTCGCATCGGCCCTGTGCAGAGAACATCGAAACGCCAGTCAGAACGCTGGCGCTTGCACGGCTACTGGCGCTTCTGATAACCAAGTCTGTACAGCAGCGGCAGCACCAACAGCGTCAGCACCGTGGACGAAAGAATGCCTCCAATCACCACCGTGGCCAGCGGCCTTTGCACCTCGGCCCCCGTTCCCGTGGCAATCGCCATGGGCACAAAGCCCAGCGATGCCACCAGGGCCGTCATCAACACGGGACGCAGACGCGTGAGCGCCCCTTCGGTGACGGCCTGTTCAACGCCCATGCCCTGCTCGCGCAGCGAACGGATATAGGCAATCATCACCAGGCCGTTGAGCACGGCCACGCCGCAGAGTGCGATAAAGCCGATGGCCGCCGAAATGGACAGCGGAATTCCGCGCAGCCACAGCGCCGCAATCCCGCCCGTCAACGCAAACGGAATACCCGTGAAGACGATGAGACCGTCGCGCACGTTGCCGAACATGGCAAACAGCAGCGTGAACACCAGCGCCAGCGCCACGGGCACCACGATCATCAGGCGCTTGCGGGCCGACTCCAGGTTCTCGAAGGTTCCGCCCCAGCGTGTCCAGTACCCTACAGGCAACGCAACGCCTTCGAGTTCCTGCTGAGCCTGGGCCACAAAGGAGCCGATGTCTCGCCCGCGCACATTGGCGCTGACCACGATGCGGCGCTTGCCGTCCTCGCGGCTGACCTGATTGGGCCCCGGTGCCAGCTCCACCGTCGCCACCGATGACAACGGCACAAAGCCCAGACGCCCGTCGCCGCCGCGCGGCAGCGCAATCGGCAGACGGCCTATGCTGTCCACATCGCTGCGCATGGCCTCGGGCAGGCGAACCTGGATGGCAAAACGTCGATCTCCCTCGAACACCGTGCCGGCTTCACGCCCGCCGAATGCCGTGCTGATGGCATCTTGCACATCGCCCATGTTCAAACCGTAGCGCGAGGCTTTTTCGCGGTCGATCTGCACCGTGAGCATGGGCAGGCCAGTGGTCTGCTCGACCTTGACCTCGGAGGCGCCAGGAATCTTCTGCAGCATGGCGGCCACGGCCTGCGCGGACTTTTCCAGCTGAGCCATGTCGTCGCCGAAGATCTTGACGGCCACATCGCTGCGCACGCCCGAGATCAGCTCATTGAAGCGCAGCTGAATCGGCTGCGAGAACTCGTAGTTGCTGCCCGGAATCCTTTCCACAGCCTCTTGTACGGCAGCCAGCAGATCGTCACGCGAGCGCGCCGGATCGGGCCATTGCTCACGCGGCTTGAGCATGATGTAGCCGTCCGAGATATTGGGCGGCATCGGGTCCGACGCGATCTCGGCCGTTCCGGTGCGCGCAAACACACGCTCGATTTCAGGGAACTGCTTTTTGAGCTCGCTCTCGATCTGCATCTGCATCTGCACCGACTGCGTAAGGCTGGTGCCCGGTATGCGCAAGGCCTGAATCGCAAAGTCGCCCTCATTGAGATTGGGTGCAAACTCGCTGCCCATGCGCGTGGCCAGCAGCAGGCTCAGGGCAACGATGACGCTGGCCGCCGTCAACACCACTGCTGGTGCATGCATGACCTTGTCCAGCACCGGCGCATAGGCACGGCGCGCCCACTCCATCAAACGGTTTTCCTTCTCTGCCACCTTGTCGCCCATGAACAGCGCAATCGCGGCAGGGATGAAGGTGATAGACAGCAGCATGGCACCCAGCAGCGCGATCACCACCGTCAGCGCCATGGGGTGGAACATCTTTCCTTCCACACCGGTGAGCGCAAAAATGGGCAGATAGACCACCATGATGATGAGCTGACCGAACAACAACGGACGCCTTGCCTCCCTGGCTGCCGCAAACACTTCCTCGAAACGTTCGCTGCGGGTCAACGATCGGCCTGCTGCTGCCTGGGCATGGGCCAGACGGCGCACGCAGTTCTCCACGATCACCACCGCGCCGTCAATGATGATGCCGAAGTCCAGCGCCCCAAGGCTCATCAGATTGGCGCTGACGCGCATCTGCACCATGCCCGTGAAGGTGAACAGCATGGACAGCGGAATGATGAGCGCCGTGATCAGCGCTGCCCGCAGATTGCCCAGAAACAGGAACAGGATCGCCACGACCAGCGCCGCCCCTTCGATCAGGTTCTTCTTGACCGTGGCAATGGCCTTGTCCACCAGATTGGTGCGATCGTACACCGTCACGGCCTTCACGCCGGGCGGCAGGCTTTTGTTGATCACCTGCATGCGCTCATGCACCGCCTGCGCCACGGCACGGCTGTTCTCGCCAATCAGCATGAACACCGTACCCAGCACCACTTCGCGACCGTTGTCCGTGGCAGCCCCCGTACGCAGCTCGCGACCCAGGCCCACATCGGCCAGATCGCGCACGCGAATCGGCTGGCCTTGTGCCGACCCCACGATGACTTCGCGAATATCGGCAATACCCCCCACCTGTCCCGGTGCGCGGATCAGATACTGCTCGCCCTGGCGTTCGATATAGCCGGCACCCACATTGGCGTTGTTGCGCTCCAGCGCTGCGACGATATCGGCCAGCGTGAAGCCATAGGCCGCCAGCTTTTGCGGCTGGGGCGCCACCAGATATTCCTTGGCGAAGCCGCCAATGGAATTGATCTCAGTCACTCCCGCCACATTGCGCAGCTGGGGCTTGATGACCCAGTCCTGGATCTCGCGCAGATCCATGGGTGTATAGGGTGAGCCGTCGGGTCTGGTGGCGCCCTCATCGGCCTCCACGGTCCACAGATAGATCTCGCCCAGCCCCGTGGAGATAGGCCCCAGCGCAGGCGCGACGCCCGCCGGCAGGGCATCGCGCGCCTGTTGCATGCGCTCGTTAACCAACTGGCGTGCAAAGTAGATGTCCGTGCCGTCCTTGAATACCACCGTCACCTGGGACAGGCCGTAGCGCGACAGCGAGCGGGTCTGCTCCAGCCCCGGCAGGCCGGCCATCACGGTCTCTATGGGGAAGGTGACGCGCTGCTCGGTCTCCAGCGGCGAATAGCCGGGAGCGGAGGTATTGATCTGCACCTGCACATTGGTGATGTCGGGCACGGCATCGATGGGCAGACGCTGGTAGTTGTAGATACCCAGGCCCACCAGGGCAAGCGTGGCCAGCATGACCAGCCAGCGCTGGGCAATCGCAAAGCGGATGATGCGCTCAAACATTCAAACTCCAAATATCTTCATCTGCCCTGTCACACTGGCGCAATCCAAACCAGAGACACCGAGCAAGAGCCGCCTCGCGGCGGGGCCGCCCAGGCGAGGGTGTCGTCCCCCTTGGGGGCGCCGTGCAACGGGAAGGCGCGCCGCGCCTCAGGGGGTGGCTAATCAGTGCACATGCTCGGCCGTTGCCTTGCCAAGCTCGGACTTCAGGACGAAGCTGCCGTCCTTCACATAGCGCTGGCCTGTACTCAGGCCCTGCAGCACTTCGGTGTTCTGGCCATCGGTCTTGCCCAGCTTCAGGACCTGCGCCCTGAAGCCGCCGTCCACCGGCACAAACACCACGGGCTTGTCGCCGTCGATCTTCTGGATGGCCGCACTGGCTACCGTCACCGCCGCCTTCTGGCTGGATGCCGTCAGATCCACATTCACGAAGAGGCCCGGACGCCAGATGCCATCCGGGTTGTCCAAGGTGATGCGTGCCGGTGCCGTGCGGGTTTCCTGCCCTATCAAGGCGCCCACATAGGCCACCGTCCCCGTGGCTTTCGATTCAAAGGCCGTCGCATGCACAGTGGCCTTTTCGCCCACGCGCACAAAGGGCAGGTCGCTGGCGGCCACCTTCATTTCGGCCCAGACCGAACGCAGATCGGAGATGGTGAACACGGCCGTGCTGTCCTGCACGGCCTCGCCCACGGAAAGATGCTTTTCCACCACCACCCCATCGAAGGGCGCGCGCAGCTCGAATCGGTTCAGCGCCCCGGCAGAACCTGAGCCGGCACCGATCGCAGCCAGCTTCTGCTGCGCATTGGCGGACGCGATCTCGGCCTCGCGCAGTGCCTGCTGGGCCTGCAGATAGTCCTGCTCGGCAGAGATCTTTTCCTGCCACAGCTGCTTTTCGCGCTGATAGGTGGTGCGCGCCAGTGCGAGACGCTTTTGCGCGGCCATCAGCTCGCTGCGCTGCTCGGATACCGCAGGGCTGGTCAGGGTGGCCAGCAACTGGCCCTTCTTTACCACCTGCCCCAGATTGGCCGCTACGCTCTCCGCCACGCCCGCCACCCGCGGCACCACATGAGCCGTCCTGTCCTCGTTGAAGCGAATCTCGCCCGGCAACTGCAGCATGCTGGCGATCAACGCAGGGCCGGCCTCGGCCAGCGCCACGCCCGCAGCCCTGGCACGCTCGGCATCGAGTTTGAGCAGACCTTCATCCTCATCATCGGCATGAGCGGATTCAGGCTTGGCTGCGGGTTTTCCGGTGCTTGCTGCCTGTTCATGCCCAGGCTCGCTGCCATGGTCATGCCCCTCTTTTTCGTCATGCTCATGCCCGTTCTTTTCTTCATGGGCATGACTCTTCTCTGCAGCACCGTGACCGTGGCCTTCGGCGCTTATAGCCGCCGGCTGCGTACCGTAGACAATGGCTGCAGCAGCGGCCGCACCGAGCGCCAGAATGATGGCGATGGCAATCGCCGTGCGGCGGGGCTTAGAGGATGTGGAATTCATGATACGTGCTTGTTCTTACTCAAGACCGGGCACATCGCCCAGTTGGCGGGTGATGTCCGCAGCCGCCTGATGGGTTGCCACCAGTTGCTCCAGATAGAGGCTGCGTGCCTCGGCCAGCGTGCGCTGGGCATCCAGCACTTCCAGATAGCTGAACTTGCCCAGGGCAAAGCCCTTGGCTGCGACTTCGTAAGCGGACTCGGCCGCCGGCAGGACCTGCTGCGCCAGTTGCTCGGCCTGGGCCCGGCTGGTCTGCAGTTGTTCACGTTGCTGCTGCAGCTGTGCGTACATTTGCTGGCGCGTGGCCAGCAGCTCATCCTCGGCCTTGTCGGCCAGACGCAGCGCCTGCAGCTGATTGCCGCGGTTGCTGTCCAGGATCGGCAGCGGCACCGAGACACCCACCACCAGCTGATTGCGTCCCACTTCCTGCGCACGCTTCATGCCCAGACTCACGCTGGGGTCAGGCAGGCGCTTGGCACGCTCGAGCTCGGCGACGGACCTGGCTTGAAAAACGGCCTGCTGCGCGCGCAGCATCTGCGGTGAATGCTCTAGCTTTTCCAGCACCAGGCCCTCATCGGGCAGCACAGGCAGTTGCGCCAGCTCCCCCACCGCGCTGCCAAATGCCGCTGGCTGCGCTCCCCACAGCGCCGCCAGCTGCTGACGTGCCACACGCAGACCGGAGCGCGCTTGCGCCAGCGCCAGCTCGGCACTGCTCTCGGCCACGCGGGCCTTGGTTTCCTCCAGCGGAGCCACCTTGCCGGCCAGCACGCGCTTGGCCGCGGCATCGCGGGCACTGCTGGCAATCTCCAGCGTCCTCTGGTGAAGTTGCACGCGTTGCTGGCCGGCCAGCACATTGGCAAATGCCGTGCGCACATCGGCACGCAGACTAGCCTGCGCGGCCTCCAGCTCGGCCCTGGCCAGTTCGCGACCATGCCCGGCCGCCTTCATGCGAGCCTCGCGCTTGCCGCCGATCTCTATGGACTGGTTCCATTGCAGAGTCATGGACCTGGTTTCGCGGCGCGTGTCTTCCTGCGAATAGGCCAGCTCGGGGTTGGGTCTGGCGCGACTCTGGATCAGCGCCCCCTCGCTGGCCGCCAGGGCCTGCGCCGCCGCTCGCAGACCGGGGTTGTGCTCCATGGCCAGCGCCAGTGCGGCCTGCAGGCTGATGGGGGCGGCTGCCGCTGCTGTTGCGGGCGCAGTTTGCTGCGCCCAGGCACAAGGCACGAAAAGGCCCAAACCGCTGCCCAGCAACACAGCGGCCGCCTTGGTGATGAATGTCATGGTGATGCTCCGCCGGCATGCCTGCCCTTCCATTGGCAGTCTTGTGCAAGCGGAGCAAATCTAGCCTCGCGGCCCCCACAGGGTTCTGACCTCAAGATGACAAATTTGTCATCTTCGCAAACGACCGACTTGCTAGACAATCTGCGCATGAAGCTTCTAGTCATCGAGGACGAAACCAAACTCGCCGAATACCTGCAAAAAGGCCTGGGCGAGGAAGGCTTTGTGGTCGATGCCGCGCACAACGGCATTGACGGCCTGCATCTGGCCACCGAGCAGCCCTACGACCTCATCATTCTGGACGGCATGCTGCCCGGCATAGACGGCCTGGCCGTGCTGGCGGCTCTGCGCCAGTCCCGCCAGACGCCAGTGCTCATGCTCACGGCCCGCGCCCAGGTGGAGGACCGCGTCAAAGGACTGCAGGCCGGCGCCGATGACTATCTGGTCAAGCCTTTTGCATTTTCAGAACTGGTGGCCCGCATTCATGCACTGCTGCGCCGCGGCCTGCAGGCCCAGGCCACGCCCGAAGCCACTGTGCTGCGCATGGCCGATCTGGAGCTGGATCTGCTGCGTCACCGCGCCACGCGTGCCGGCCAGCGACTGGACCTGACGGCCAAGGAGTTCAATCTGCTGAGTCTGCTGCTGCGGCGCCAGGGCGAAGTGCTGTCGCGCACCGAGCTGGCCTCCCAGGTCTGGGACATGAACTTCGACAGCGAAACCAATGTCGTCGAGGTCGCCGTGCGCCGCCTGCGCCTCAAGCTCGACGCGCCGTTCGAGTTGCCCCTGCTGCACACGGTGCGCGGCATGGGCTATGTGCTGGAGCTTCGCCTTGATGCCTGATAGCCGGTGCTTACCATTCGCGTAGAGCGATCAGTTCCTCCACATCCGCCTCTTCAAAACCATAAGCCTTGGCAATGGCCTCGAAGTCAGCCGCAATGCATTCACGTGCCGCCGTTTCTAGCTCGCTGCCCTGCTCTTCGAACTCCTGCTGAAGATCGTTGAAACGCTCGGTCGCAGCGTGGGTCAATCGATACAGCTGCTCCAGATTCTGCGGCTTTTGCTGCTCTATCTGCAGGCAGAGTTCTCTCAGAATATCCTCGCCCTTGCGAACCAGTTCTTCAGGGAAATAGCTGTCCTCGTACATCTCCAGCAAGAAGGCGTAGTTGTTCATGATGGCGTTACCAAGACTCATGGTCCGTTCCTTTTTCCAGCAAACCGCAAACAATGAATCTTCCAGCATAGCAGCCACTCATGACCGCTGATCACGTCTCTCCAAGCACTCCTCAGATCCCGAACCTGAGCCGCCGGCTGTCGCGCTCGCTGGCCCTGCAGACCATGCTGGGCCTGGGCCTGGTCTGCGTGGCCGTGTACTGGGGCAGTTGGCTGGCACTGGCCCAGCGCCAGCAGGAAAGCCTGGAGCAAAAGCAGGTCACGGTGACGCATCTGCTGCAACAGGCGCGTGCCAACCGCTCCGCGTCCAGCATGCAACACATGCTGTCCGACTTTCTCACGGGCCACGAGGATATGTCGATCCGCGTCAGCTATGCCAGCGGCGCGCTGCTGTTCGAGAAACTGCACCAGCCCCTCGACGATGTTCACAGTGCACGGCGCAGCTTCAGCGTCGTGCTGCCAGCCCATGTGGATCCGCAGGAGCAGCAGCTCGTACAGGTGCTGCTGATGCTGGACCGCCGCCCCGACGATGCCCTGCTGCGCCAGCTGGCCTGGATTCTGGGCCTTGCTGCCGTCAGCGGTGCGCTGCTGGTGTCGCTGTTCAGCGCCTGGCTGGTGCGCCGCGGGCTGGCACCTCTGCATTCGCTGGTGGAGCAGACCCGGCAACTGGGCGCCAAGGATCTCACGCACGACTGGCAGACCAGGCTTGACGACAGCAACCAGCCTCAGGAGCTGCGTCCGCTGATTGCACAGTTCAACGCGCTGCTGGAGCGGCTGGCCGTGGCCTACCGCCAGATGGAGGCCTTCAACGCCGATGTGGCCCATGAGCTCAACACCCCGCTGACCACACTCATCAGCAGCTGCGAGCTGGCTCTGCGCAAGCCCCGCGATGCGGGCGAGCTGCGCGACATCCTGGCTTCCAATCTGGAGGATCTGCAGCGCATGGCCGGCATCGTGGCGGACATGCTTTTTCTCTCTCACGCCGATCGCGGCGAAAGCGCGCACCGCATTCAGGTGGCCAGCCTGGCCAGCCTAGCGCACGAAGTGGTGGAGTATCACGAGGCCGCGCTGCAGGAGGCTGATCTGCAGGTGCGGGTGCAGGGCGATGCACAGGCCCAGGTCGATGCGCGTTTGCTGCGCCGGGCGCTGTCCAATCTGCTGGGCAATGCCACGCGCTATGCCACGCCGGGAAGCTGCATAGAAATACAGATCAGCTCGCCGCAGGCCGACCAGGTCACGCTGGCGGTGCAGAACCGGGGGCAGGCCATTTCAGCCGAACATCTGTCCAGGCTGTTTGACCGCTTTTACCGCGCGGACGCAGCCCGCAGCCAGGCCGATCGCAACCACGGCCTGGGCCTGTCCATCGTGGCCGCCATTGCACGCATGCATGGCGGACAGGCGTTTGCACGCTCCGGCCTGTCTGTCACCAGCATCGGGCTGAGTCTGCCTGCGGGCCAGGATGCACAAGCACGGGCGCCTGTTTCATCCGGCAACCGGGCGTAAAAGCCGATGAGGCCCACACGCAGCACCGAGCAGGGATGACATGGAGCTGCGCGGTCAGGCCGCAAGATGGCCGGCCGTGCATCGCTGAAAGGAAACACCATGCATTGCTTGAGAAACGCTGCCTGCCTGGTTCTGGCCGCCAGTGCCGGTCTCGGCCTGCCCGCTCTGGCTCAAGGCCGGATTCCCGATATGCAGCAGGCCGGCGCGCTGCGCTACAGCTGCGGCGGCATAGGCGAGGACGAGTCCACGCTCATGCGCGCCGCGATGAAGGACTACCCGCTGTCGCTGCTGTTTGCGCAAAAGGACGGCGCCTATCTGGCCAATGTGGCGGTCGAGGTCAGCTCCGGCAAGGACAGCAGCCGCTTCACGGCCAACGGCCCGGTCTGCCTGATCCAGCTGCCTACCGGCAGCTACAAGATCACCGCCACCACCAGGGAGGGCGTAAGCAAGACCCAAACGGCAGAGATCGGCAAGGGCCCGCATCAGCTGGACTTCCGCTACTAGCGGCAAGCCGCCGGCAGGCACCGGCAATGCCCCGGGGCCGTCCAGGGGAGATGCACACGGTTGCGCTCCGCGAGGCCAGGCAATGAGGACAATAAGCGCCATGTCCCAAGATCAAGACGCATCCACCTATCAGGCCCATCTGCAGGCCGGCAACGCGCTGGTGCAGCAGGCCCAGAAGATTGCCACGCAGGACTTCGAGCAGGCCCGCGCCTTCTGGCAGGCAGCCGGCAAGGAGTTCTATCTGGCGCACAAGGCCGATATGAGCGAACCGGAAGCCGCCTTTCGTTTGGCACAGGCCTGGATGGCCGAGGCCCACGCCTTGCAGAAGGAGGAGAACCGGAACGCGCTGGTCATGTGGGCCAACGCCGCTGCGCAATGCGAGCTGGCCTTCGACCTGGAACCCGAGAACGGCCGCATCGCCATGACTGCCGCCAGCTGCCATCTGTTCGCCGGCCAGACCGATGCCGCCAAGGCCTGGCAGCTGATTGGCAAGCAGTTGCTGCCGCCCGAGCCTTCGGAGCCCGCTGCCTGATACTTTTGATAGCTTGCTACGTATGAAAATAAAGGGCTTCAATGATTTTATGCATTGAAACCCTTTATTCATTGGCGAGAGCAGCTATTAAATTTGCCACCTCCCGCGAAGCCTAGCGCTCGAGCGCGGCGCGAATCTGCTGCGCATTGGCCCGCATGGCCTGGGGGCCGCTGCTACCCAACAAATACCAGAGCTGCGGATCAACGAACACCAGTTGCTGCTTGCGGCCTGCACGCGTGTTCTTGATGGTGTCGTTGTCGAACAGCACCTGAGAAGGAACGACCGGCTTGCCATCCTTGTCCCTGGTGCTGCCCGTGCCCGCATTGCGGTCGATCACGAACAGCCATTCGGGGTCAATCCTGGCGATATCTTCCATCTTCAACGCAATGCCGCGCGCCTGCGCCGGATCTGCGGGCAAGGCAGGCCTGATGCCCAGCACGTCATGCAGCAGACCGAAGCGCGAACCCGGCGTCTGTCCGCTCATATTCCGGTTGACGGCCAGCACCAGCAGGCCTGGCGCGGCCTTGGCCGCGGCAGCGCGGGTGGCTTCCACGTCGCTGCGCACCTGCTGCATGAGCTGCGCGCCCTGCGCCTGCTTGTCCCACAGGCTGGCCAGTGCGGTCACATTGCGCTGCATATTGCCGAGCAAGTCCTTGCCCGAAGTGCTCAGGTCCAATGTCGGTGCGATACGGCTCAGCGCTTCGTACTTGCTGGCCGAGCGGCCGGCCACCACAATCAGATCAGGGCGGATGCGGCTCAGCGCCTCGTAGTCGGGCTCGAACAGCGAGCCCGCCACCTGGTAGCGGGCATCGGCGTAGCCCGTCAGATAGGCGGGGAAATGAACCTTGGGCACTCCCGTCACCGGCAGCTTGAGCGCCTGCATGGTGTCCAGCGAAGCCAGGTCGTAGATCACCACGCGCTGCGGCGCCAAAGGCAGCTCGATCACGCCCCTGGCATGCTGGACCTGGATGCGGGCGGGTTGGGCCGCAGATGACAGGGACTGCGGCGTTTGCGCCCAGGCGGAGCCGGCCATCGCCAGCAGTGCCAGGCTAGCGGCGCGACGACTGATCAGTTGTTGCATGAAGAACCTTGAAAAGCAAAACAGAAGAAAAGTCGGCAGCCCTTGCCGGGCATTGCGGCAACGGCTGCGATGGCGAGGATCAGAACTTGACGTTCATGCCCAGCCAGTAGCGGCGGCCGTCGAGCACGGTGTCGTAATTGACGCCGTCATAGATGACCTGCTTGTCCAGCAGGTTGTAGATGCCCGCGTACAGCGTGACGGTCTTGTTGAGCTTGTAGGAGCCGCCCAGATCCAGCATGGTGTAGCTCTTCTGGGTGAAGCTGCCCGAGGACGCTCCGCCCGTGGGTGCGCTTTCCTTGCCGCGATAGGACGCCTTGAGCCAGCCGTTGAGCTGGGCCGTGGGACTCCAGTCCAGCGAGACATTGAACAGATGGCGCGGCAGCTGGTTCAGCGGCAGGCCTGCAAACTCGCCGCTCTTTTGCTCGGACTTGGTGAAGGTGTAGCTGGTCTTCAGGCGCAGCGTCTTGCTCAGCTGGGTGCCCAGCGAAGCCTCCAGGCCGCGCGTGATGGCGTTATCCACATTGATGTTCGTGGTGGGCACGCGGCCCGAGCTGTTGAGCGGGCCGCAGCTGGGGCAGGCCACGCGGGTGATCTTGTCCTCGAACTCGTTGTCGAATACCGTCAGCCCCGCCGTGGTGCCGGCGCCGCTATCGTAGAGCACGCCGATTTCCTTGGTCAGCGAGGTCTCGGGCTTCAGATCGGGGTTGCCGTAGATATTGCCGCCACGGCTGCTCTGGCCCCAGTCACCCACGGTCTGACGCAGCGACGGCGCACGAAAGCCCGTGGAGACGCCGCCCTTGACCGTCCACTGCGGGGCCAGATTCCACACGCCATACAGGCGCGGGCTGACCTGGCCGCCGGCCTGGCTGTCATGGTCGTAGCGCAGGCCACCGGTCAGTGCGAAGTCCTTGTGCAGACGCCATTCGTCCTCGGCAAACACGGCCCACTGGCTGCGGTTGATGCTGGTGCGGCTGGCATTGGGCAAGGTGTTGGTGGTGGTGTCCGTCAGGTCCTGCTCGTTGTAGCTCACGCCCGTGGTCAGCAGATGGCTGGCCCCCAGCGGCGCCACCCAGCTGCTGTTGAAGACCGTGTTCTTGATGGTCATGTCGCGCGACAGATTGCGCGTCTTCTCCTGCTGCAGATAGGTGTCCGAAGATGCCCAGCCCCAGCGTCCCTTGTGCTGCAGCGAGAAGTTGTCGCGCTCGAACTTGCGGTCGCTGAGTGCGGCCGTGGCCGCCAGCGTCTTGCCCGGTGTCGATGTGTAGTGCTGCTTGCCCGTGCCCAGCTCGGCAATGATGTCGTGGTCCTTGTTGGGCGTCAGCGCCAGCTTGACGTTGAGCGCGCGGTTTTCGTAGTCGTTGTAGCCGTTGAGGATGTTGTCCTCGCCGCGCTTGTTGTAGTTGCCGTAGATGCTCAGGCCCAGCAGATCGGTCTGTATGGGGCCGGACAGATAGAAATTGCTCTGGTAGATATTGCCCGAGGACGAGCGCTCCTGCAGCGTGGCTTCGGTGCGGATGGAGCCCATCCACTCCTTGGCCACCTTGCGCGTGATGATGTTGATCACGCCCCCCATGGCGTCAGAGCCGTAGAGCGAGGACATGGGACCGCGCACCACTTCGATGCGCTCTATCGCCTCCAGCGGCGGCACCCAGCTCTGGTCGGTGCCGGTGGAGCCGTTGGCCTGGGTTTCGCGGGTATTGGTGCGCTTGCCGTCCACCAGGATCAGGGTGTAGTTCACGCCCATGCCGCGCAGGCTGATGTCGTTGGAATTGTTGTCCGAAGGCACCAGATTCACGCCTGGCACGTCGCGCAGCGCATCATGCAGATTGTTGTAGCTGCCTTTTTCCAGCTCTTCGCGTGTGATGACGGAAATCGATGCCGGCGCATCCTTGATCTCCTGCTCGAAGCCCGAGGCCGTGACCACCACGGTCTCCAGAGATTTCTCCTGCGCCGCCGTCAGCCCGTGGGTCAGCAGGCCTGCTGCAGCCAGCGCCATGCCCAGCACAGGACGCAGCGACCGGCGGGTGGTGAACAGAGGACGGAAAGACGAAGACGCGCAGGCCATGGCCAGGCCTGCAGCAGCGGCTGCATGAATTTGCATGATGAGTTTGGAAGAAGATGCACATCGACCAGACACGGCTGCGCCTCATGGCCAAAGCCACGAACAGCAGGTGCAGGTCAGCGAAGCATTCGCGCTGTTGGAGTGATGAAGAAGGCAATCACGATCTGCGCAGAGATCGTCCTGGCTAAACCATGCAGCTGGGCATGGCGGCATGCAGTCATTCAATGTGCATGCCTGGCTGAGTCAAAGATTACCGCAAGGTCTTCTTGTTGCGAATAATTCTCATTGTAACCGCAACCAACAGGCCTTCCAAAGAATTTTTACTGTTAAGTACTTTGACAAGGACGCTAACCAGCGTCAACTGGCACCGGCTGCGGCTCATAGAACTTTATCCCAGCCAGGCCAGCAGGCTGCGCCACAGGGCCGCGGCATGCGAGATGAGAAACAGCAGCAAACCGATGGCGCCGCCCACCAGCGTACCGTTGATGCGTATGTACTGAAGATCCTTGCCGATATGCGCCTCTATCAGCGTGGCCAGTTGCTCCGCATCCCAGCGCTGCACCGTGTCGGCAATATGTCTGGCGATGAACTGCGAGACATCGGGAGCCAGCGTGGTCGCCCAGCGCTTGAGGCGCTCGTTCATGGAGTTGCGCAGCGCCTCATCATGCGCCAGTGCCTGGCCCAGCCAGCGCCCCATCACGGCTGCACGCCGCGCCATGGCCGAGTTTTCGTCGGCCAGATCGCGCTCCAGCTTGGTGCGCCAGCCTGCCCATAGCTCGCGCAGATAGACGGCCAGCTTCTCGTCATGCAGCAGATAGTTGCGCAGTTTTTCTACCCTCTCGGCGTAGACCGGGTCGTTCTGCAGACCGTCGATCAGGCGCTGTATGGAGCTGTCGAAGGCCTCGCGCAGACGGTGGCCGGGGTTCTGGGCCACGTCCTGCAGCAGGCTGTCCAGAGCGCTGGCAATCAGACTGGCACCCTTGTCGCTGAGCCAGTCGGTGGGCAGCATTTTTTCCTTGATCGGGTGCTCACGCTTGAGCCAGACCACGATGGTCTGCGCGATCAGCACATGGGTCTGCTCCTGGCGCAGCACGCGGCTGATGCGCGCCAGCACATCGTCGAGCACCTCCTGGTGGCGCCCGCCCGCCGTCAGCCCCGACAGCAGCGATGCCGCCGCGCGCGACAGATCCACATGCTGCATCACGGCCTTGAGCGACTGGGTCAGAAATTTCTCTACCTGCTTGTCCTGCACCATCTCCAGCGCGGCCAGCGCCAGCCGCGCCACCTGCCTGCCCAGCAGCTGGCTGTTGGCGGGAGCCGTCAGCCAGTCCGCCAGCGCCTGGGCGGGGTTGTTGCGCTCGATCAGCGCCACCAGCGAAGGCGCGTCGAGAAACTTGTCGCGCACGAAAGTGGCCAGGTTGCGGCCTATGCGATCCTTGTTGCGCGAGATGATGGCCGTGTGCCGCCCCACCAGCGGCAGCGGAATATGACGAAACAGGGCCGTCACGGCAAACCAGTCGGCCAGCGCCCCTACCATCGCCGCCTCGCAAATGCCGCGCAGACAGACCAGCCATAAAGGCACGGCCTGCCCCTCTATGGCCCAGCGCGAGCCGGCCAGCGCAGTGGCAATGAAACCTGCGGCCACCAGCAGCAGCAGAACCAGCGGCATGCGCTTGGCCTGCTGCAGTGAGCGACGTTGTTCAGACGTGAGCATGCGCTAGAGCATACGGCCTCTCGGCCCGCTCGTCTGCAGCCCAGGGCTGCCGCCAGCATCGGACGGGTCAGCCGACCTTGACGTTTGCCGTGAAATCAGCAAGCCGAGGGTCCTGGCTCCAGGGCCACCAGCTTCTCTCAAAGCGCACATCAATGGGCAGGCGGTTGACGCGGTGCTCGGCAGGCAGGGCCTGCAGCGGACGCAGCTTGACCACCACCGCGGCGCTTTGCGACTCCATCGGGCCCACGCGCTCGGCCGGGACACGCTGGGTTTCCGAGAAGACCTCATCGACCTCGGCCGGCACCTTCTGCCCGTCCAGGAAGACCAGCGTGGCCTTCTGGCCCTTGCGCGCGTACCTCAGGTGCTGGGGCGTCAGATAGGCCTGGACCCAGGGCGCCTTGCGCGTCTGCAGCACCATCAGCTCGTCTCCGGCCACCACCCATTCGCCGGCCTTGACGAAGCTGCGCACCACTTGCGAGGGCACGGGCGCCATCAGATCCGCAACCGGCGTGATGTTGCCGGCCTGTGCCAGACCGACAGCCTGACGCGTGGCCGCAGCATCCTTGGCCGCCTGCAGATACAGGGCGCTCTGCTGCTGGCTGGCGACCAGGATTTCGCGCTGGGCGCGGCCAACCTCGGCCTGTGCCTGCAGCATCTGCAGGCGTGCTGCGTCCACTTCCTGGCGCGTGGCCGCGCCCTGGCGGAACAGCTCATCAATCTGCCGCACGCGATCCTGCATCAGAGACATGCGGCCCTGCACGGCCTGCAGACTGGACTGCAAGGCCTTTTGCTGGCCCTGCAGATCCTGGCGCTGCATCGCATAGGTATGGTCCGCGGAACTGGCCACCACGTCGGCAGCCTGCACCGTACCGGCCGCTGGCGTGGGCACCTGCTTTTGCACCACACGCAGCACGCGCTCGCCCTGCTCAGTGGCCTGCCCCTCCGGGGCGACTTGCTCCACCTGGCCCGTGATCGGTGCACGCACCACGACCTGGTCGATGACCACCATGCCGGGCGAAGCCCGCAGCACCGTACTGCTCACGGTTTTGTAGACAAAGTACAAGGGTATCAGCAGCACAATGCCCAGCACCAGATACCAGCGCCAGCGCGGCACCTTGCGCTTGACGTTGTCGTACTTGACGGGAATGCCATTGCTGACTTCCGCCGAAGCCGGCGGAGCATTGAATTGGATCTTCACGGTTGAGCCTCCATATAGTCTTCCCAGGACTGCACGACGACGCCTTTGAAACCGGGCACCGTCCGCAGCGCTTGTGCCACGCCCTGCCAATGAACCAGTGCCTGGCGCCTGCCTATGCGAAACAAGCTCTCTTCCGAGGGCAATTCCTTTTCAATGCTTTGCGCCACGGCCAGGTCCAGCCCCTGAGGCATGGGCGGCAGCTGCTTGATCGCGTTCACCGTGCTCTGCGCATTGGCGCTGTAGATCATGGGCACGACTTCCTTGACACCGGCCTTCTGCAGGGCCTGTAGAAAGCCGGGTTCGCGCAGTTCGCGGTGGTGGGTCGTCAGCGAGACCGGCAGGCGGCTTTGGGCCACCGCCTCCTGCAGGCTGTCGAGCACATTGCGGCCCCAGTCCTTTTGCTGTACCTCGGGCAATTGGCTGCGCTCCAGATCCAGGTGGACCATGCCGAACGGCATGGATTGCACCTTCTGCAGCAGCGCCAGCATGTTGCCGCGCCCCTTGGGCAGCACCCAGGTCGGCTCGCCCAGCAGCAGCTCCAGCCGGATGCCGCGCTGGCGCGCACGCTGCGCCAGCTGCTCCAGTCCCTGGCGAGCCTGCTCGTCGGCCGCCAGGCGCTGCAACTGCTCTTCGGTGAACGACACCAGAAGGCGCTGCGTGCCTTGCGGCAGTTGGTCGATGCGGGCCGGCTGCTGCACCCATTGCCAGCCTTTCCATGCATACCAGCCGGTTCCCGCAGGTGCGGCGGCTGCAGCGGCTGCAGCGGGTTTGGCAACGCCCGCTTCCTCGCTGAGCCTGGTCTGCTGCGCCACTGCTACCAGTCCGTCAGCACCCACTGCGGAAGCTGCGGCACCAGTACGCTGCAGCACCGCAGCCTGCAGCGGGTCGTCGCTACGCACCTGCAAGCTGCAACCACGCGTGTAATACAGCATGTCCATGGCCGCCAGATCCTCTTCTTCGGCGGCGCTGATATAGCGCACCGCCGCCTCGTAGCGGCCGTTGTCTGCCTTGATGGTCTGCACCATGCCGTCACCGCCGAGGCTGGGCGCGCGCAGCTGCGCCACACGCAGCCCTTCGGTGGCCGCTGCATAGCGCTGGGCCCTGCTCTTGAGTTCGACCTGGCTCAACCTGTACTGCTCCAGCACGGTCTGCTGCTCCAGCTGCAGCTTGCCCTGGGTCTGCGCGTATTGCTCGGCCGCCTCGTCATACTGGCCCTGCAGTTTGGCCGCCATCGCATCCTTCTGACTGCGCCATTGCAGGGGGATGGACACATCCACCGCCACGGCCGTCGCATGGCCGGGGCTGCCGCCGAAATCCTTGCTCAGGCTCTGGCTCAGTTGCACGCCGCCCGTCACTCCGCCATAGCGCGTGTGCCGGGCCTGCTCCCGCAATCCTTCCATCGCATAGCGTGCAGATTCCAGCGCGGGATGCGTGCTGAGCGCATCCTGCAGCATGGCCGGATTCATGCAGGTCTGCGGCAGGGCCAGAGCCGGCACCGACTGGGCGCGCAGACGGCGGCCAGTCAAAAAGCCCATTTGCTGCAAGGCTGCGCGCTGCACTTCCTTCTCCTTGGCCACGCGGTTCTGCGCGGCTTCGTAGTAGCCCTGCAGGTCCAGCCCTTCAGAGCGCAGCATGTGGCCGCCAGCCACGCGCTCCTGCAGCCTGCCCTCGATCAGGGAGCGCGTGGACAGATAGGCCCGCGCTACCTGCTCGCGCTGCTGGCTGCGCAGATAGCGCACATACAGCCGTCCCAGCTCCGTCACGGCCTGGGCCTGCAGAAGCTGGGTCTGCGCGGTACTGCTCAGTTGCTCGGTCCTGGCCTCCTGCACATTGCGCCGGCGTGCTTCCTCGGCGCCCAGAAAACTCCAGCGCAGACCAGCCTGCCCCGACAGGCGGCTGTAGTTGCGGTTCAGGGTATCCGTCACCGGCTCCTTGGCGCGTGCCAGGCCGGCAGCCGCGATAAGCCGTGCACCGTTGTCCGACTCGACCAGCTTGAGGTTGCTGCCGGCCACATGCTCCTTGAGGCGCGCCAGCCGCACGGCTGGCCCCTGCTCCGCGCTCCAGGCCTGCAGGTCGGCCCAGCTCCAGGGCTGGCCCGTGTCGGCGGAAGCGACAGGAGCACGCGCCTCAGACGCTGCGGATACGGCAGTGGCAGTCTGCGCGCTCGCGCTTGTTCCCAGCATGGAAGCCAGCAGGCTGACGCCTATCAGGCCGCTCAGGGCACGGACGCGGTGCGGCCCACCCGGCAGGTAGTGAAGGGAAAATGGTTTCATGCGTTGGTTTTTAGAATTTGTTCTTGCGCAGCACCCAATTGGGCGCCATGGACGAGTCCAGGTGCGAATGGGTCAGCGCTTCCACCAGGATGGCGTAGCCGCTGTGCACCCGGGTCACGAAGGCAAAGAGAGGAAACAACGGCAGGTACGGCAGATAGGACAGGTCCAACCGGATACGCTCCGACACCGTGGCCAGATAGACCAGGTAGTAGGCCAATAGCAACAGCAGATAGCCCAGGTAGACGAAAGCCAGCGTGCCCAGCACGATGCCCAGCGGCTGGATGAACAGCAGCATTGCCAGCGATCCCACGATCAGATAGGGCAGCACCAGTTGCATGAGCAGGCCGTTGATAAGGGTGAAAAGGAAGTTCGGCCACCCCAGCAACGAAGGCCGCAGGTTGAAACGGTACTTGCGCACGAACAGGTAGTACATGTCCCCGTCCCAGCGCAAGCGCTGCTTGAAGAACACGCGCCAGGATTCCGGTGCGTCGGTATGCCCCATGGCATGCGGCTCGAACTTGATGCGCATGCCGCTGTAGCGGCCGAAGTACTGCTTGATGCGCAGCGTCATGTCCAGGTCCTCCGCCGTCCCCGCGTCCCAACCGCCAAGGTGCCGGACCAGCGAAGTCCGGAACACTCCAAAGGCACCCGAGATGTTGTTGACGATGTTGAACTCGGACAGGCCCGTTTTGCCACCGCTGATGGAGAGCATGTATTCCAGCCCCTGCATCTTGGTCACCAGGTTTCTGCCCTGGTTGCGCACACGCAGATTGCCCGCAACCCCCGCCACCAGTGGATCGTCGAAGTGGCGTGTGGCGTTCTCCACCATGTCGTTGTCGAACGAGGTATCGCCGTCCAGTGCCATCACCACGTCGCCCGTGGCCAGCGTCAGCCCCGCATTCAGCGAAGACACCCGGCCGCCGCGCTGCCACTTGGGCAGCACGGTGACTTCGCGCCGCCCCTCGGTACCTTCCCAGCGTTTGGCCTCGGACAGTGCCGCATGCAGCGTGTCGCTGTTCTTGATAGCTCCATCGATGATCGGAATGATCTGGATGCGCCCCGCATAGCGCTGATTCACCAAGGAGCTGATGGTCTTGCGCACATCATCGCCTTCGGAATAACAGGTGATCAGGCAGGACACGGACGGGTATTGCAGGCGCCGGACCGGAACACGCCAATGGCGCAACCCGTAGCGCAGCATCCCGCCGACGACCAGCACATAGAACGGCAGCTCCAGCAGGACGATGAACGGGAACAGGTTGAATGCCTGATCCCATGCGCCCCGCGTGCTGAAGCTGTGCGCCAGCAGCAAGAAAGATTCCACAAACTGCTGCCACATGGTCAGGCCTCTTGCAGCGTGTCGGCCTGCATCTTCCGCATCAGATTGCTCGCGGACGGTGCTTCGCTGCCGTCGTTCATGGCCTTGACTTCCATGCTACGCAGGTGCACCGAAAGGGCCAGGCGCTTGGCTTCACCCTCTTCCTCGGCCAGCTTTTCCATGGTTTTCTCGATGCGGCTTTGCAGGCCCTGCGGCATCGTGTATGGCAGGATCACCCACAGGCTGTGCTCATCCACGCGGGTAATCAGGTCGGACTCGCGCAGCTGGGCATTCAGGCGCACGGCGAGTTCGTCCAGCAGCTCGGTGATCTGCCAGGGGCTGAGTTGCTGCGCCGGTAGCCCCTTATGCTCGAGCTCCATGCGCATCAGGTGGAAGCTGAACTGCGGGTTGCGCGCCTGGATGTCGCTGGCCCAGCCCAACATGCGCTTGAAGCCCTGCGGGTCCACATAGTTGCGCGCCTTCAGCGGCGGGTAGGCCTCGCCCACTCCGCCATTGCGCGCAGCCTGACGCCCACTGGCGCTCAGCATTAGCGTGGCGACTTCACGCACCTCCAGCTCGTCGGGCGTGCTCGTGCGCGCACAGTCCAGGCAGCGCGCCTGGACCATGGAATCGACCGATGAGCGCTGGCAGCTACGGCAGTGGTACTGGGCCAGCGGCTTGTCGTAGTCCACGCCGATGTGACGCAAATGCACATGGCATTTGGGGCAGTCCAGCGCACCGCCTTCAACGAACTGCGATTCGGCGCCGACATGGCCGCAGGCAAAGCAGTGCAGCATTGACTCGCGTCGGATGTCCAGGCTCTGGCAATGCGGGCATACGTCCACGAAATGGATGTGCGCCGAGCCGCAACCCGAGCACAGCCGGGTGCGGTCCACCAGCCCCTCGGAGCGCAGCAGCCCGCGGCGGCGCAGCTCCTCCAGCGCCTGGGACACGCTCTCCTGTGCGCAGGCCAGTTGCTCCGCGACCGGATAGCGGTAGAGCTGGTCGCTGTCGCGGTCGAGTAGCGGCCGAAAGCCCGTCTGCGGCCCGCGTTCGTAGAGGAAGTACAGCAGACGCTCCTCCAGCCCCAGCACATCACCAGGATCGGGAAGCATCTGGCGGCGCAAGGCCATGCCCTCGGTGATTTCGTGTGCCCGCTCCACGCTGCACAGCGCATCCACGTACGGCTGCGCGTCGCGCAGCGCCGGTTCCGCAAAGACCGGCAGGCTCCACCAGTCGCTCTGGCGGGTGCGATTGAGCCATTTGCGCCAGACCTGGTGCGGCACGGCACGCAAATAAATGCCCTGCGGCTGTACACCGGAGTGCATCAGCGCATCCAGATCCTGATAGGAGACAGATCGCTCTGACTCAGGGACGGCTGTGGTGAGTGGCCCCAGAAAAACCAAGCCTGCCTTGGTGCGGATGGCTGTATCCATCAGACTCTCCTTTGTTGCGCGCGCCGGGCTGCACAAGCTCGGGGCGCTGTTTCGGAGAGCTCATTTTTCGGTTTGGAAGTGAAGCTTCGACTACCGTTTTCATAGCTTTTAAACTTTGAAAACCAAGTTGCCTTTGGCAAACAAACAGGCTGTACAGCCGTTACGCTACATCCACATACAGAGTTGGACATTCACGCTGTTCCTGCCTTATCAATTCGGGTTTTCATCAGCCCGAACTTCCCTTGGGCCTCTCAGGGTGGCAACGCAAACCGACACAAAAAGTCACCGTCGACACACATGAGCAGCGACTCAGCGGAAACTGCATGCAGACATGTAAAACCGAACCGGCCATCTGGCGCACGCACAGGTAACATTTGCGGCAGTCAATAACCCCAGGAATTGCCAAAAGTAGTCCAACAGCTTGTTTTCACGAAGGAAGAAAAGCAGGGACTCATGGCATGAGCTCACCTGACTAGCCAGCAAAGCAGAGGACAATAGGCGTTTTTGGATCCGCACGATATGACCGACATACAACGCCCCGAACTGCCCGACCACCTGTCCATCGACCCTCGCAGCCCTCACCATGTGGCCGCCGTGTTCGAGCACGACATCGGCATCCGCTTCAACGGCAAGGACCGCTTTGACGTCGAGGAATACTGCGTGAGCGAGGGCTGGGTCAAGGTGCCCGCTGGCAAGACCCTGGACCGCAAGGGCAAGCCCCTGTTGATCAAGCTCAAGGGTACGGTCGAGGCGTATTACCGCTAAACCCAGTCCCCGTGGCCGCACAACGCCTGAACAAGCGCCAGCTCAAGCGTGAGCTGAATGCCGTGCGGCCATACTCTCGCAGCCAGATCGCCGATGGACAAAGGCAAGAGGCCGGGCTGCGACACAGAATCACGGAGGGCGAGCTGGGATGGTTGATGCCCGGGCTTCCGCTGCCTTGGCAAACCTGGGTGCAGCAGGTGCTGCGACCCGAAGCCATCGCTGTACAGCCCGCGCTTTGCAGCAGCTTCGTTTTAGGGATGGACATACCGCTGCTGCAACGCTTTGCCGCAGAAGTGCCAGAGTCCAACAGACTCTATGTACACAGCCTGAGCGATGCTCAAGCGCTGGTCTTCGGCGATGCAGGGCACTGCGTCAAGGCCACCCTGCAGCAGGGGCAAATCAGCGACTGGCAGCAAACCAGTCCCGCGGAAGCCTCCGAGGCTGAAACACGATTGCGCGCAGCAGACGCCACGGCTTTGCATGCTGCATGGCAGTGCTTTGCTCAAGAGATGGATTGCCCCGCCAACCTGAGCCAGTTCCGCGCACAAGTGTTTGATGCTGGTCTGCAGAGCCAGCGTCTGGTCTGCATTTCACCCATCACGCTGGATTGGATGGATCACTACGCCAACATCCACACCGACTGCCGCTGGTTCAATGGTGTCAGCCGCATCCTGGATGGCAGGGAAATCATTCACACCATAGTGCATGGAAGAGACTGAAGACTTGAGTTCAAGCCTTTTCAGCCTCTACTCCTTTCACACCAAGCGCATAAAGCTATTTATTCAATAGCATTCAGCTCGCTCAAGCCAGCGCTTCCGCAGGACCGAAGAACTCATAGTGCACCTGGGCCTCGGGCACGCCCAGCTCGCGCAGCGACTGCTTGACGCTGCGCATGAAGCCGCGCGGGCCCAGGAAGTAGACATCGGCATCGCGTGACTCAGGCAGCCACTGGGCCAGTCGGTCGGTGCTCAGCAGGCCCTGGGCATCGACCTCGTCGCCCGCGTCCGCCTGGTCGTAACAATAGCGGCGTGTGAGCTGCTCGTGGCTGTTAGCCAGCGCATCGATCTTCTCGCGGAAGGCATGCACGCCGCGATCACGCGCGCAGTGGATGAAGGTGATCTCGCGCCCCGTGGGCAGCGCGGCCTGCAGCATGGGCAGCGTGGGCGTGATGCCCACACCGCCGCTGATCAGCACCAGGGGCTTGGCATTGGCCTGCAAGGTGAAATGGCCGGCAGGCGGGAACAGCTCCAGCGTATCGCCCACGTGCAGCTGGTCGTGCAAATGGTTGGAGACCTTGCCGCCGGCCTCGCGCTTGACGCTGATGCGATAGCTCTTGCCGTTGGCAGGCGCCGACAGCGAGTAGTTGCGGCGCTGCTCCAGGCCGTCGACTACCACGCGCAGGCCGATGTACTGGCCTGGCTGATGGGCAATCACCGCGCCGCCGTCCACGGGTTCCAGATAGAAGGACGTGATCTCGGCGCTTTCGGCCTCTTTGCGCACCAGCTTGAAGGCACGCGCACCACGCCAGCCGCCTTCGACTGCCGCAGTCTGCTCGTACACCGCGCGCTCCGCACCGATCAGGATATCGGCCAGCTGCTGATAGGCGGCGGCCCAGGCGGCGATCACCTCATCCGTGGCGATCTCTGCCCCCAGCACCTCGCGAATGGCGCGCAGCAGGCAGGCACCGACGATGGGGTAATGCTCGGCCTGTACCTGCAGCGCCACATGCTTGTTGATGATTTGCGCAGGCAGATTGCCCAGGTTTTCCAGTCGGTCGATGTTCTTGGCATACATCAGCACGCTATGTGCCAATGCTCGCGGCTGAGCACCGCTTTGCTGGTGCGCCTGGTTGAACAGCGGGCGCACCTCGGGATACTCACCCAGCATGGTCTGGTAGAAATGCGTGATCAGGGCCTCGCCGCCGGTTTCCAGCAGCGGTACGGTGGCCTTGACGATCTCGCGTTGACGTTCGGTAAGCATGCAAATCTCCTGGTTGCTGCCTTGCCAGCTGCAAGGCTTGAGCGGATAAATGCAAACGGCGTGCCAGCAACAAGACCATTGCAGAACAATGGCTTGCAAAAATATGCGTCAATATGACATCCATCAATTGCTGTCTCATTGACACCATACGATGTCGTTATGACAACATCTCACATTCTCAACGCCGTCAGCCCGCTGATCGCCGATCTGGCCCAGGACCTGTCCGAGCGCGAACGTCTGCGCCGTCTGCTGGCCGCACTGCGCAATCTGTTGCCCGCCGATGCCGTCGCCCTGCTGAAGCTCGAAGGCGAATGGCTGCGCCCCATGGCGATCGACGGCCTGATGCCGGACACGCTGGGCCGGCGCTTTCGCCTGGGCGAGCATCCGCGCTTTGCCCAGTTGCTGGCGGCCGGCCAGGCCATGCGCTTTGAACCCGACAGTCCCCTGCCCGATCCCTATGACGGGCTGGTGGCGCACAAAGGCCAGGCCATCAGCGAGCTGCATGTGCATGACTGCATGGGCTGCGTGCTGCAGCTGGGCGGCCTGCCCTGGGGACTGCTGACGCTGGACGCACTGGAGCCGGGCCGGTTCGCCGACCCCGCGGCGCTGGCCATGCTGCAGGCCTTTAGCAATCTGGCCGCAGCCACCGTGGCCACGGCCGAGCGCGTGCACCAGCTGTCCCAGCTCGCGCGCGGCGCCACCGGCTCTGCCAGTCCCGCCGCGCCACAGGAGCGCGGACTGCAGGGCGCAAGCCCCGTCATGCGCCAGCTGCAGAAAGACATTGCCCTGGTCGCAGCCAGCGATCTTTGCGTGCTCGTCACCGGCGAAACCGGCACCGGCAAGGAGCTGGTGGCCCAGGCCGTGCATGCGCAGTCGGGCCGTGCCGACAAGCCCATGATCAGCATCAACTGCGCGGCCCTGCCCGACAACCTGGTCGAGAGCGAGCTGTTCGGCCATGTGCGCGGGGCCTTCACGGGAGCACTGAGCGAGCGCAGCGGCAAGTTCGAACAGGCGCATCAGGGCACGCTGTTCCTGGACGAGGTCGGCGAACTGTCGCTGCCCGTGCAGGCCAAGCTGCTGCGCGTGCTGCAAAGCGGCCAGCTGCAGCGCCTGGGCTCGGACCGGGAGCACCATGTGGATGTGCGCGTGATCGCCGCTACCAACCGTGACCTGGCTGCGGAAGTCCACGCCGGGCGCATGCGCGCGGACTTCTATCACCGCCTCAATGTCTATCCGCTCGCCGTGCCGCCGCTGCGAGAGCGCGACAGCGACGTGCTGCAGTTGGCGGGCTATTTCCTCGAGGAGAACCGCTCCAGGCTCAGGCTGGGCGGCCTGCGCCTGGATGCGGCCGCACAGGCGGCCTTGCTCAATCGCAACTGGCCCGGCAATGTGCGCGAGCTCGAGCACTGCATCAGCCGCGCCGTGCTCAGGGCCCTGAGCCGCAATGACGGCAGCGCCAGCCGCGCGGGAACCAGGCTGCGCATCGTGACCCTGGGACTTGCCGATCTCTGGGAGCGGGCCGAGGCGCCTGCCGCCGCACAGGCTACAGCCCCCATGGACCCGGCCACACCGGCGGCTGCGCCCGAGGCCGGTCTGCGCGCCGCCGTCAGCGCCTATGAACGCCAGCTGGTCAGCTCCAGCCTGGCCCGTCACCGGGGCAGCTGGGCCGCCGCAGCGCGCGAGCTGCAGCTCGATCGAGCCAATCTGCAGCGCCTGGCCAAGCGGCTTGAGATCGACAGGCCTTGATCAGCGGCCCTGGATGCCCAGCAGCTCCACATCGAAGTTCAGCGTGGCATTGGGGGGAACGGCACGGCCTGCACCACGGCTGCCATAGGCTATGCCGGGAGGGCATGTCAGCTTGGCCTTGCCGCCCACTTTCATCTTCTGCACGCCCTCGGTCCAGCAGGGAATCACGCCAGTGAGCGGGAACTCGATGGGCTGCTTGCGTGCATAGGAGCTGTCGAACTCCTTGCCGGTATCGGGAAAGTAGCCGCGGTAGTGCACCTTGACGGTGTCCGTCGCCTTGGGACTGGGCCCGCTGCCTTCGACCTGGCTTTCATAGATCAGCCCGCTGGCGGTGGTGACTGGCGCAGCATGAACCACTGCGCCAACGCCCAGAGCAAATACAAACCCGATCACGGAGACTGCTTTTTTCATATCGGATGCGCTGAATAAACAAAACCCGACTTTATTACGAAGTCGGGTCGAAAAAATGTCATGGCAGCCATGCTGCCGGCTGCATTGACTCAGGTCCGGGCCATGCCGATATCGTCCAGTGCCTTGGACAGATGCGCCACGGAGCGATCCGAGTCATGCCATTTGTCCAGGCCGAACAGGCCGATGCGGAAGGTTTTGAAGTCCGGGCCTTCATCGCATTGCAGCGGAACGCCCGAGGCGGTCTGCAAGCCCACCTTGAGGAAGGCACGGCCGCTCTGGATTTCCGCGTCAGTGGTGTAGCTCACGACCACGCCAGGCGCCTTGTAGCCCTCGGCCGCGACGCTGGGGAAGCCGCGCAACTGCAGCAGCTCGCGCACCTTGCGACCCAGTTCCATCTGTTCTTCGCGCACCTTGGCAAAGCCGTATTTGCGCGTCTCCAGCATCACGTCGCGCAAGCGCAGCAGCGCGTCCGTGGGCATGGTGGTGTGATAGGCGTGCTGGCCTTTTTCGTAGCCCTCGGCAATCTGCATCCACTTCTTCAGGTCGCAGGAGAAGCTGGAGCTCTGCGTGTGCTCTATGGCCTCGCGGGCGCGCGCCGAGAGCATGACCATGGCGCAGCAAGGCGAGCTGCTCCAGCCCTTTTGCGGCGCCGAGATCAGCACGTCCACGCCGGTTTTTTCCATATCGACCCACATGGCGCCGGATGCCACGCAGTCCAGCACGAATAGCGCGCCAACCTCGTGCGCGGCATCGGCGACGGTACGCAGGTATTCATCGGGCAGCATGATGCCGCTGGCCGTCTCCACATGCGGGGCAAACACCACTTTGGGACGCTCCACGCGAATGGTCTCGGCCACATCGGCGGCCGGGCATGGCGCCCAGGGGTCCTGGCTGCCCTCGCCCTGCTTGCGCGCCTTGCAGACCACGGAGCCGCCACCCAGGCCCGCATCGGCATCGAAGATCTGCGTCCAGCGATAGCTGAACCAGCCATTGCGCACGATCAGCACCCGCTCGCGATTGGCGAACTGGCGCGCCACGGCTTCCATGCCGAAAGTGCCGCTGCCGGGAATCAGCACGGCCGTGTTGGCGTGATAGACGTCCTTGAGCATGCCCAGGATGTCCTGCATCACACCCACGAACTTCTTGGACATGTGGTTGAGCGCTCTATCGGTGTAGACCACCGAGAATTCGAGCAGGCCATCGGGATCAACGTCGGGCAAAAGTCCGGGCATGGGATATCTCCAATCGCAAATACTGGGCAGTCAAAAACACCCCGGAGCAGACGTTGGGCCGCCGGGGCGCTGGTGCAAGACATTCAGCTTAGCATGAGCCGGAATATGGTTTTGCGTATGCAGTTCATATCAAAAACATGAGCTGCAAGCGCTTTGCACATCGGAGATTTCAACCGATTAAACGCTGAAATCTCGATGCCCCCATCAGCGTTTACCATGTGTCCACAAAGCGGCCGCCTTCCTCGCGCAGTCGCGCACCGGCCAGGCCGCGCACCAGCCAGGCGCGGGTCTCCGCAGGGTCGATGACGGCATCGACTTCCAGCGTGGCCGCCATGTGCATGGCCTCGCCATGCGCGTATTGCTGGGCCAGCAGCCTCTCAAACAGCTCCTCGCGCTGCGCGCCCTCCGGCAGGGCTTCGAGCTCCTTGCGAAAGCCCAGCCGCACAGCCCCTTCCAGGCCCATGGCGCCGAACTCGCCCGTGGGCCAGGCCACATTGAAGATGGGCGCATGAAAGCTGCCCGCCGTCATGCCCATGGCGCCCAGGCCATAGCCCTTGCGCAGCACCACGCTGAAGTATGGGACGCGCAGCTTGGCCGCCATGACGAACAGCCGGCTGACATGGCGCACCTGGGCGGTTTTCTCGATCTCCGGCCCGACCATGAAGCCGGGCGTATCGACCAGGCTGACGATGGCGATGCCGTGGGCATTGCACAACTGCATGAAACGCGCCGCCTTGTCGGCCGCATCGGCATCGATGGCGCCGCCCAGATGGCCCGGGTTGTTGGCTATCAGTCCCACGGGCCGCCCCTCGATGCGCGCCAGCGCCGTGTGGATGCCGGCGCCGAAGCCGGTTCTCAGCATCAGCAGGCTGCCCTCGTCCACCAACCCGGCCATGGCTGCGCGCGTATCGTAGGCACGCAGGCGGTTCTCGGGCACGACCTGGCGCAGCAGACGCTGATCGGGCTCGGACCATTGCTCGACCCGCCCCTGGAAGAAGGACAGATAGTGCCTGGCCGCGGCCACGGCCTGGGCCTCGCCGTCGACCAGGATATCGATCACGCCATTCGCATGCTGCACGCTGGCGGGGCCGACTTCCTCGGGACGGAAGACACCCAGGCCGCCGCCCTCGATCATGGCCGGTCCGCCCATGCCGATATTGCTGCTGCGCGTGGCGATGATCACATCGCTGCAACCCAGCAGCGCCGCATTGCCCGCAAAGCAGCGGCCATGGGTGATACCCACCACGGGCACCTGACCCGAGAGCGCCGCATAGGCCGCGAAGGTATGCACATGCAGGCCCGCGACCACGGGTGTGTCGGTATCGCCGGGCCTGCCCCCGCCGCCTTCGGCAAACAGCACCACGGGCAGTTTCTGCTGCAGCGCGATGCCCAGCATGCGGTCGGTCTTGGCGTGATTGCGCGCCCCCTGGGTGCCCGCCAGCACCGTGGCGTCATAGGACATGACCACGGCGCGCGACCGCTCCGCGCCGAACTGCGCGGCATTGATGGAGCCCATGCCCGTGACCATGCCGTCGGCCGGCGTGTTAGCCACCAGATCGTCGAGGCTGCGCCTGCGTGTCTGCGCGGCAATCGCCAGCGCGCCGTACTCGATGAAGCTGCCTTCATCGCAGAGATCGGCAATGTTCTCGCGCGCGCTGCGGCTGCCCTGGGCATGGCGCCTGGCCATGGCCTCGGGCCGCGCTGCATCGAGCGTGAAGCCATGGCGATCTCTGACGCGCTGCAGATCGGCCCGGATGTGGCCCGGGTCCTGCCGCTGCGGCACCACCTCGGCATGCGCTGCATCGCCCTGAACGGGCGCGAGCACCAGCAAGGCCTGGTCCTGCGCCACATAGCTGCCGGCCTCCGCCAGCAGCGCCTGGACCCGGCCCGCCGCCTGCGCGAACAGCACATGCTGCATCTTCATGGCTTCGAGAATGCCCAGCTCGGCGCCCTTGGCCACCGTCTCACCCACCGCAACAGACCACTGCACGACCCTGGCTGGCATGGGGGCCAGCACAGCATTTTCAGGAGCTTGCTGCGCTTGAAGTACCTTGCTTTCAGAAGCAAAAGCATCTGAATTCTTTGAATGAATTGTGCTTGAAGCTATCTTTTCTGCAGCATCCACCAGCTGCGGCAGGACCTCTTCCAGCCAGCGCGTGTGCACGGTCTGATCCTGCATCTCGGGCCGCTGCGCCAGGGCCTTCAGCAGCGGCAGATTGGTGGCCAGGCCCACGATGCGGCAGTCGGCCAGCGCGCGCCGGGAGCGGCGCAGCACATCCTCAAAACGCGGCGCGTTGCTGTGCACGACGAGCTTGGCCAGCAAGGTGTCGTAATGCGGCGACGGGCTGGCACCCTGCTGCGCATGGCTGTCCAGGCGTATGCCGGGGCCTTGCGGCCAGTGCAGCTCGGCAATGCGGCCGCTGCCGGGGCGGGAGTTGCCCTGGGCATCGAGGGTTTCGGCATTGATGCGCCACTGCATGGCATAGCCGCGCGGCCGGGGCGGTGCATTCACATTCAGGCCCAGGTCGGCAAAATGCTCGCCCGCCGCAATGCGGATCTGGGCCTGCACCAGATCGACGCCAAAGACTTCTTCGGTAATCGTGTGCTCCACCTGCAGGCGCGGGTTGGCCTCGATGAACACATAGGGCAGGGACTGGGATTGCAGGTCGACCAGGAACTCGAACGTGCCCAGGCTTTCGTAGCGCAGCTTGGCTGCCATGCGCAGCGCATCCTCGGTGATGCGCTCGCGCAGCGGCTGCGTCAGGCTCGGGCTGGGCGCAATCTCCACCAGCTTCTGAAAGCGCCGCTGCAGCGTGCATTCGCGCTCGCCCAGCGCCATCGGCCATTCGCTGCCGTCACCCAGCAGCTGGATCTCGATATGGCGCGCGCCGCTCATCAGCCGCTCGACATAGACGCCATCCACGCCAAAGGCTGCCTGGGCCTCGCTGCGGCAGCGCTGGTAGGCGGCCGCCACCTCGCCAGCCTCGGTGACCGCGCGCATGCCGCGCCCGCCGCCGCCGCCGATGGCCTTGATCATGATGCCGCTGGCCCCGTCGGCCTGCTGGCGCGCAAAGAACTGCTGGGCCTGCTCCAGCGTCACGGCCTCGGTGCTGCCGGGCATCAGGGGCACGCCGCATTGCTGCGCCAGCGCGCGGGCCCTGGCCTTGTCGCCAAGCAGCGCCAGTTGCTCAGGCGTCGGACCGATGAAGCGCAGCCCCGCTGCCGCACAGGCGCGCGAAAAGTCTGCGTTCTCGCTGAGAAAGCCATAGCCCGGGTGCAGTGCATCGCAACCGTGCTGCTGGGCAATCCGTAGCAGCTGCGCGCCATCGAGATAGGCAGCCGGGCCGCTGGCGCCCAGTGCCAGCGCCTCGTCTGCGGCCTGCACATGTGGGGCCTCCGCATCGTCGGCGGCGTACACCGCCAGGCTGGCAATGCCCAGCTCCTGCAGCGCACGGATGATGCGCAGCGCGATTTCACCGCGGTTGGCGATCAGGACTTTCTTGAACATAGGACTCTCGTTTTAATAGCTTTTAGCGCTCACCAATCAATGATCACAATCACTTTTGATGCAAAAAATCAGGGGATATCTCGCAGCAAACGGCGCAGCACCTTTCCTGCGCCCGTGGCCGGTAGCGCATCGATGAAGCGCACCTCGCGCGGCGCCTTGTAGCTGGCCATGTTTTCCTTGCTCCAGGTCAGCAGCCCGTCCGCCTCCAGGCTCTGCCCGGGCTTGCGCACGATGAAGGCGCGCACGACCTCGCCTTTCTGAGCGTCGGCAACACCGATCACGGCCGCCTGGGCGATGGCCGGATGCTTGATCAGAATCGTCTCCACCTCCTCGGGGAACACGCTGTAGCCCGAAACCTTGATCATTTCCTTGAAGCGGCCGATGAAGGTCAGATAGCCGTCGGCATCGAACCTGCCCATGTCGCCGGTATGCACCCAGCCGTTCTTGAGCGTCTTGGCCGTGGCCTCGGGCTTGTTCCAGTAGCCCTTGAAGTTGCCCGGGCCGCGAATGATGATCTCGCCCACCTCGCCTGCGGCCAGCGGCGCGCCGGTCTCCGGATCTATCACCCGGATTTCGTTGCCCGGCGCGGGCTTGCCATGGGTGCCCCAGCGTATGGCATCGCCGGGCATAAAGGTATCCATGGTGTGGGTTTCTGACAGGCCGTAGGCCGCCTCGCTGGAGATGGCATTGGGTGCGAACCTGCGCCATTGCTTCGCCAGTTCCTCGGTATAGGTGATGCCGAAGCTGGTGACGGTGTTGCGGCGCAGCGCGCTGAAGTCCATCTTCTCCACGCCGGGCACCTGCATCAGCGCCACATTCATGGGCGCGATGCTGTACCACCAGCTGACGCGATAGCGCTCCAGCGCCTGCGCCACGGCCAGTGGATCGAAGCGATGCAGCAGCACGCAGGGCGCCCCCGAATGCACGGGCATGTTCACCCCCATGGACATGCCCGCGATGTGATAGAGCGGTGCCACGGCCAGCAATACGTCCTCGGCGCTGACCCCGGTCACCCGGGACGCGCCGGCCGTCTTGTATGCGGCCGCGCCGAAGCTCAGCATGGCGCCCTTGGGCAGGCCCGTGGTGCCCGAGGTATAGGTCATCAGCGCCACCTCGTCCATGTCCACCTCGACATGTGAAGGCCTGGCGCCGCTGTGCATGAGATCCCAGAACGACGTCACATTGCCGGGCAGCGGCTGCACGGGGGCCTGCAGTTCGGCAGGCAGGGGCAGCGTGGCTCTGGCGGGCAGCCAGTCGCCGTAGCGCACGGCCAGCACATGCTGCAGCGCGGTGCTTCCGCGCACCTTGTCGACCACGGACAGCAGCACATCGGCCGCAATGATGACCCTGGCCTGCAGATCATTGAGCTGATATTCGAGTTCATGCTCCTTGTTCAGCGGCCCGCAGGGGCAGACTATGGCGCCGATCTTCTGCACCGCGTAGTGGGCAACGATGTACTGCGGGCAGTTGTTCATGAACAGGGCGACGGGTTCGCCCGGCTTCACGCCCAGTTGCTGCAGATGGGCGGCCACGGCATCGCTGGCCTCATCCACCTGGCGCCAGCTGATGTGCTGTCCGTACCAGATATAGGCATCGCGCTCGGGATGCTGGCGCGCATTGCGGCGCAAGGCCTCATGCAGGGGAATGAGGATTTCGGACTCGGCCATGGTTGTCTCCTGGGTGTCTCGTGTAGACCGGGCAGCTGCGCCACTTGCGAGCTTTCTCAGGGATTGCCTTAGGGCAATCTGCTGCTCGGCGTCTTGTCAATGTATACCTGCCGGTAGAACAATGCTACCCATTGGTATAACGAATGCGACACACGCAAACCCTCATGCCCGCCACGTCCAGAAAGACCGAAAAAAAGCCGGCTGCGCCCGTGGCGCCGCGCGGCCGCCAGCGCCTGCCCACTGCCGGCTCCGACGAGAAGCGCGAGCGCATTCTCAAGGCCGCCGAAGCCCTGTTCGACCGCTATGGCTATGCCAACACCACCATCGAGCAGATCGTGCAGGCGCTGGGCGTGACCAAGCCCTTTGTCTACTACTACTTCCGCAACAAGCAGGAGATCTTCGAAACCCTGTGCTGGGCACCGACCGAGGCCTGCTTCACGGTGCTGGACTTTGCAGCCGACGACCCGCGCCCCGCGCATGAAAAAGCCATTGACGGCCTGCAGCGTCTGATTGCCGCCACCATTGCGCACTACCCGGCGGGCTTCTTCCCCTACCGCGAGCCACAGGCCTTCAGCCCCGCCTATCTCAAGGCATCGCGCAATGTGGCCCAGCAGTTCTACAAGCAGTTCTGCGCCCTGCTCGACGAAGGCCGCGCCAGCGGGCATTTCGATTTCCGCGACACCCGCATTACAGCCCAGGCGGCCTGCAGTCTGCCCGGCTTTCTCTACAACTGGTATCAGCCTGACGGCAAGCTGGGCCCGGCCGAGATGGTGGTCGAGCTCACCGATCTGGCCTCACGCGTACTGGGCCTGCGCACTGCTGCGACCCCTGCGCGCAAACGCGCGGCCAGAGCCGCACCGGCGCCAGCAGCGCAGAACCCTTCGCCCCCCAGGCGCCGCAAGAGCGCTTCATCCACCACCAACAGCGCCAGCTGAGAGCCTCGAAGGCCAAGGCGCCATTCCAACTCCTGGAGACAAAACCATGTCAGTTCGCTTCTCAGTCCTTGCGCTGGCTGCCAGCCTGTGTGCCGGCACCGTATCCGCCCAGACGGCAGAGCCGTTCAAGATCGCGTTCATCGACCCGCTCTCCGGCCCGTTTGCCAATGTGGGTGAAGTCATGCGCAACCATGTGCTCTACGCTGTCGATGACGTGAATGCCAAGGGCGGCCTCTACAACGGCGCCAAGTTCCAGCTGCTGCAGTTCGACAGCAAGCTCTCGGCCCAGGAGAGCCAGAGCGCGCTGCAGGCCGCCATTGATCAGGGCGCACGCGTGGTGGTGACGGGGGGCTCGGGCTCATCGGTGGTCACGGCGCTGGTGCAGGCGGCATCGCGCTACAACCAGCGCAACCCGGGCAAGGAGGTGCTGATACTCAACCACAGCTCCATCGATCCCGAGCTGACCGGCAAGTCCTGCAGCTTCTGGCATTTCATGTTCGATGCCAACACTGCCATGCGCATGCAGGCCATTGCCAACTACATCAAGACCCAGCCCGAGATCCGCAAAGTCTTTCTGCTCAACCAGGACTACGCCCATGGCAAGCAATGGGCCAGCTTCGGGCGCAGCATGGTCGGCAAGGCAAGCCCGGATATCCAGTTTGTCGGCGAGACCCTGCACCCCATGGGCCGCATCAAGGACTTTGCACCCTATGTGGCCAAGATCAAGGAAGTCGGCACCGATTCGGTCATCACCGGCAACTGGGGCCAGGATCTGGCCCTGCTGCTCAAGTCGGCCGGTGACTCGGGCTACAACCTGCGCTATTTCAACCATAGCGCTGGCGGCTTTCCGGGCACCGTGACCTCGATTTCCCAGGCAAAGATAGGCCAGGTGACCTGGGTCGCGGAATGGCATCCCGGCATGGCCGACCGTGCTCAGGCCGATGCCCGGGCCAGGGAGTACAAGGCCAGGATGAACCAGGACTTTCTGGCCCCGCGCATGGATCTTGTGCCGCGTATGCTGGCCGCTGCCATGACCAAGGCCCAGTCCACCGAGCCAGTGAAAATTGCCAAGGCCATGGAGGACATGTCCATGGACACCGTCTTCGGCCCCGTCAAGATGCGCGGCAAGGACCACCAGTTGCTGCTGCCCCAGGTCGTCAACACCATCGCCCCCGTGGACGGCAAGCTGGTCAAGACCGGCTGGGAAGGCACGAACTACGGCTTCAGAACCGATGCCGTCTATTCCGCCCAGCAGCTTGATCTACCCACGGAGTGCCAGATGAAGCGACCTTGAGCACAATCTCCTGTGCGGTATGGCATGGCCTAAGCGGTCTGATACCAGCGCGGACCAACGCAGAGACACCAAGGAAGGGCCGCCCCGCACCGAGGGTGTCGTCCCCCTCCCCTAGCGCGCAGCGCGTAGAGAGAGGGGAAGGCGGGGCCGCCTAGGCGCGCAGCCGCTCAGGGGGTGTAGCTCCGCTTCCCAAACACTCCGCTGCCCACGCGCACCATGGTGCTGCCTGCTGCCACGGCGGCTTCCAGATCGCCGGTCATGCCCATGGACAGCGTGTCGAAATGCTCCAGCCCCGCGAGACCACTGGCCTTGATGGACTCAAAAACGGCTTTGGCCTTTTTGTGGACTGCGCATTGCACCTCGAAATCAGGAGCATCGTCAGGAATGCTCATGATGCCGCGCAGCTGCAGATTGGGCAGTTTCACCATGGCTTGGGCCAGCTCCAGTGCTTGCTCGGCCATGACGCCGGACTTGGTGGCGCCGCCATCCACATTGACCTGGATGCAGACATTGAGCCGTGCCATGCCTTGCGGACGCTGGGCCGAAAGACGCTCGGCGATCTTGAGCCGGTCCACGGTCTGGGCCCAGTCGAAATTCTCGGCCACCAGCCGCGTCTTGTTGCTCTGAATGGGGCCTATGCAATGCCACTGCAGCGCCTCGCCGCCCGCCAGCTGCATGGCGCGCACCGCGGCAATTTTCTCCACGGCCTCCTGGATATAGTTCTCGCCAAAGCTGCGCTGGCCGGCCAGCACCGCCTCGCGCACCACATCCGCGCCAAAGGTCTTGGAAACGGCCAGCAGTTGCACCGATGTCACGGGCCGGCTTGCACTGGCGCAAGCGGCTGCCATGCGGGCATGAATCTGCCCCAGATTGTTTTCAATCGTCGTCATAATTGGCGCCAGAGTATCAAACCAGAGAGGGATCTCCGTGGATATCACGCAATTGCTGGCATTCAGTGTCAAGAACAAGGCTTCGGACTTGCATTTGTCGGCAGGCCTGCCCCCCATGATTCGCGTCCACGGCGATGTGCGCCGCATCAACATCGATCCGCTGGACCACAAGACCGTGCACGCCATGGTCTACGACATCATGAGCGATGCCCAGCGCAAGCAGTACGAAGAGTTTCTGGAAGTGGACTTTTCGTTCGAGATTGAAGGCCTGGCCCGGTTTCGTGTCAATGCCTTCAACCAGAACCGCGGCGCGGCGGCCGTGTTCCGTACCATTCCCAGCAAGATCCTGACACTGGAGCAACTCAACGCCCCCAAGATCTTCGCCGACCTGGCCCTGAAGCCGCGCGGTCTGGTGCTGGTGACCGGCCCCACGGGCTCGGGCAAGTCCACCACGCTGGCCGCCATGGTCAACTATCTCAACGAGACCGAGTACGGCCACATCCTGACGGTGGAAGACCCCATCGAATTCGTGCACGAGTCCAAGAAATGCCTGATCAATCAGCGCGAAGTCGGCCCCATGACGCTGTCGTTTGCGGCAGCGCTGAAGTCCGCGCTGCGTGAAGACCCGGACGCGATCCTGGTCGGCGAAATGCGGGACCTGGAAACCATCCGTCTGGCCATGACGGCGGCCGAAACCGGTCACCTGGTGTTCGGCACGCTGCACACCTCGTCGGCCGCCAAGACCATCGACCGTATCATCGACGTCTTCCCGGCCGAGGAAAAGGAAATGGTGCGCGCCATGCTGTCCGAGTCGCTGCAGGCCGTGATCTCGCAGACGCTGTGCAAGACCAAGGACGGCCAGGGCCGTGTGGCCGCACACGAGATCATGCTGGGCACGCCCGCCATCCGAAACCTGATCCGAGAAGCCAAGGTGGCACAGATGTACTCCACCATTCAGACCAGCCAGAACATGGGCATGCAGACTCTGGACCAGAACCTGACCGATCTGGTGCGCCGCAACCTCATCAGTCCTGCCGAAGCGCGCAGCAAGGCGAAGATTCCCGAGAATTTTCCTGGATGATGCCTCCCCCTGAGCGGCTTTGCCGCTTCCCCCCAGGGGGACGACGCCCTCGCCGCGAGGCGGCTCTTGCTCGGCGTCTCTCACTTGGGCTCTGCCAATTTTGACGCTGCCTCAAGGAACGATCATGGAACGCGATCAGGCCAGTAAATTCATCAACGATCTGCTCAAGCTCATGGTCAGCCGCAACGGCAGCGACCTGTTCATCACTGCAGAGTTTCCGCCCGCCATCAAGATTGACGGCAAAGTCACCAAGGTCTCGCCCCAGCCGCTGAACCAGTTGCATACGCTGGCCCTGGCACGTTCCATCATGAACGACAGGCAGGTGGCAGACTTCGAACACACCAAGGAGTGCAACTTCGCCATCTCGCCTGCCGGTGTGGGGCGCTTCCGTGTCAACGCCTTCATGCAGCAGGGCAAGGTCGGCATGGTGCTGCGTACCATTCCCAGCACCCTGCCCACGATTGACGGCCTGGGCGTGCCGCAGGTGCTCAAGGAAGTGACCATGACCAAGCGTGGCCTGTGCATCCTGGTCGGCGCGACAGGCTCGGGCAAGTCCACCACGCTGGCCGCCATGGTGGACTGGCGCAATGAAAACTCCTTCGGCCACATCATCACCGTGGAAGATCCCGTGGAGTTCGTGCATCCGCACAAGAACTGCGTGGTCACGCAACGCGAGGTGGGACTGGACACTGAAAGCTGGGAAGCCGCGCTCAAGAACACGCTGCGCCAGGCGCCCGATGTGATTCTGATGGGCGAAATCCGTGACCGCGAAACCATGGAGCACGCGATTGCGTTCTCTGAAACCGGGCACCTGTGTCTTGCCACGCTGCACGCCAACAGTGCCAACCAGGCGCTGGACCGTATCGTCAACTTCTTCCCCGAAGAGCGCCGTCCGCAACTGCTGATGGACGTGTCGCTGAATCTGCGGGCCATCATTTCCCAGCGACTGATCCCCAAGCAGGACAGCAAGGGCCGTGTCGCCGCCATCGAGGTGATGCTCAACTCGCCGCTGATCGCCGACCTGATCTTCAAGGGCGAAGTCGTCGAGATCAAGGAGATCATGAAGAAAAGCCGCAACATCGGCATGCAGACCTTTGACCAGGCGCTGTTCGACCTGTTCGAGTCCAATCTCATCACCTATGAAGACGCGCTGCGCAATGCAGACTCGGTCAACGACCTGCGTCTGCAGATCAAGCTCAACAGCCAGCGTGCCCGGACTCTGGACCTGGCGGCCGGCACCGAGCATCTGACCATCGTCTAAGCCCAAGGCGCTGGCATCTCTTCCCACAGGAGGAGCGCGGGTTTTGCTGCGTGGCGGGCCGTCCAGGCCCCTGCTGTCAGCCACGGCCATGCACTCCGGCGCTACCATGATCGAACTGTTTCGCACCAAGTCTTAGAGGATTTCATGAGCACAGCCACCATCGCCTCCCGCAGCTACGCTGCTTGCGCTTCCACTCCCGTGGCCTTTCTGGGCCTGGGTGTCATGGGCTATCCCATGGCCGGGCACCTGGCTGCGGCTGGCCATCAGGTCACGGTCTACAACCGCACGGCTGCCAAGGCCGAAGCCTGGACCGAGGAATTCCCCGGCGGCAGCCATGCGGCCACGCCTCGCGAAGCCGTCAAGGGCGCACGCATGGTCTTCTCCTGCGTGGGCAACGACGACGACCTGCGCTCCATTGTGCTGGGCGACGACGGCGCCTTTGCAGGCATGGAGCCTGGCGCCATCTTTGTCGATCACACCACGGCCTCGGCCCAGGTGGCACGCGAGTTGTATGCAGAAGCACGCAAACGCGGCCTGCACTTTATCGATGCCCCTGTATCGGGCGGTCAGGCCGGGGCGGTCAACGGCCAGCTCACCGTCATGTGCGGCGGCGATCAGGATGTGTTCGACCAGGTGGCCCCGGTGGCCGATGCCTTCTCGCGCGCCTTCACCTATATGGGCGCCTGCGGCAACGGTCAGCTGACCAAGATGGTCAATCAGATCTGCGTGGCCAGTGTGGTGCAGGGCCTGTCCGAAGCCATTGCCTTTGGCCTTCGTGCCGACCTGGACGTTGAGAAAGTCCTCGATGTGATCGGCAAGGGAGCCGCCCAGAGCTGGCAAATGGACAATCGCGGCAAGACCATGGCCGTGGGAAAGTTCGACTTCGGCTTTGCCGTGGACTGGATGCGCAAGGATCTGGGGCTGGTGCTGGCCGAGGCCCAGCGCAATGGCGCACGCCTGCCCGTCACCGCGCTGGTGGACCAGTTCTATGCCGATGTACAGGCCATGGGTGGCAATCGCTGGGATACCTCCAGCCTGATCCAGCGCCTGCGCTGAGCCGCTGCGCCATGAAAAAAGCCGGACTCGAGTCCGGCTTTTTTGTGACCGTCGCTCACCTCAGTTCATGCTGGAGCGATCCTCGACCACAGGGGCGGCCTTGGATGTTGCTGCAGCCAGCTCATCTTCGGAGATGACCTCAAACAGGCGCACAACCTTGCTCACATCGTTGACGCCACGAGCGATCTCGGCAGCCCGCTTGGATTCACGCGGCGTAACTATGCCCATCAGATAGACCACGTTGTTCTCGGTCACGACCTTGATGGCCGAGGATGAAATGTCCTTGGCGTTGACCAGACTGGCCTTGACCTTGGTCGTGATCAGAGAATCCTGGGAGCGCTGACCCAGAGTGGCCGTGAAAGGCGCGACCTCGATCTCGTTATAGACCTGACGCACGGTGGATTGTTCGCGCACCAGCTTCTCGATGGTCGCCTTGTCCGTCGCATTGCCTGCCTGGCCGGTCAGCAACACCACACGGTTGTAGCTGGTGGCGCTGACCCGAGCCTTGTCGCCCATCACCTCGCTGATGCGATTGCCGGCGCGCAGCTCTATGCCCTGGTCCTCAACCTGTGTGCCGGTGGTACGCCTGTCCACTGCCGACATGCCCGCCACGGCAGCACCGCCGCCCACCAGAGCCACGCAACCGCTCAAGGCACCGCCCAGAGCGGCAACAGTCAGGGCCGCACATGCAACACGGGTCCACTTCAACTTCATAAAGGCATCTCCTGGTCACCAAGCAGTTGAGAGTCCACACCATCGGCCAGACAGTGCAGGATCAAGGTATGGGTTTCGCGCACGCGCGCCGCACGGTCGTGGGGCACGCAGATCAGTACATCGGTCTCGCGCACGGCGGTGGCCAGATTGCCGCCAGTGCGGCCTGTCAGCACCACAGCCATCATGTCGCGCTCGTGGGCGGCTTCAAGAGCCTCCAGCACAGCCGTGTCGTTGCCGGTCACCGACATGAGCAGCAGCAGATCGCCGGGCTGCCCCAGCGCCCGCACCTGACGCGCCAGATACTGGCTGGCATTGCCGCCCGAGCCCGTGGCTCCCACGCTGCCCAGCAGGCCGCCATCGGAAGTCAGGGCCACGGCCGCCAGCTCGGGACGATCGCGCTCGAACCCTGTCACGCACAGGGAGGCAAATAACTGGGCATCGCTGGCCGAAACGCCCGTACCGCAGGCCAGCACCTTGCCGCCGCCCGTCACACAGGCCAGCATGGCCTGTACGGCGGAAGCAATAGGTTGGCTCAGCGCCTGGGCGGCCTGGTACTTCAGGTCGGCACTGTCGATGAAATGCTGTTGAATTCGTTGCTCTAGCATGGAGGCCCGATGATACCCGCCACCTGTTATCTCTTTGGTAGCAAACCGTTATTTGCGCATCAGTGTTGCGCACAACTATGACGCGACGGCTAAAGCGCCTCGAATGCCGCTTGGAGCCATTCGAGGCGCATCTGGTTCCCGGCGCTATCGACCAGCACTACATCAAAGCGGCATGGCGGCGCTGCCGCAAGCCGCATCAGATAGTATCTGGCGGCCAGCACGATGCGCTGCTGCTTGAGGCGGCCGATGCTGCCGCCGGCACCGCCGAAGCGCTCGGTGTTGCGACTGCGGACTTCGACGAACACCAAAGACCCGTCGCGGTCACGCAGGATCAAATCGATTTCGCCGCCACCACGGCCCGGCGTCCGATAATTGCGCTCGACAAGCTTCAGGCCCCGCGTCTGCAAATGCGCCAACGCGGCATCCTCGGCCTGTTGCCCGCGTGCGGTTGTGCTTTGCGCCGGCTTGGGCCGCTTTCCAAGGAAATCCATTGACTACCTCTTTCGCCTCTGCACTGACTGCCGCACATGACGCGGCCGCTTCCCAGCATTATCCGCAGGGAGCCCTGTATGTGGTGGCGACGCCGATTGGCAATCTGGCCGATATCAGCCTGCGCTCGCTGCATGTACTGCAGATCGTGGACTGCATCGCCTGCGAAGACACGCGCCACACCCAGGGCCTGCTGCGCAGCTACGGGCTGGACCGCCCCGGCAACCAGTTGCTGGCCGTGCACCAGCACAACGAGGCAGAAGCCGCCCAGCAGGTGATCGAGCGCCTGCAGCAAGGCCAGCGCATCGCCTATGTCAGCGATGCCGGCACTCCCGGCGTCAGCGACCCGGGCGCGCGCCTGTGCGCGGCGCTGCAGACCGCGGGTCTGCGCAGCATTCCGCTGCCCGGCGCCAGCAGCGTGACATCGGCCATCAGCGTGGCCGGCGCCGTCACTCCGGCACAGGGCGAAAGCGGTTTTGTGTTTGCCGGCTTCCTGCCCACCAAGAATGCCGAACGACTGGCCGCCGTGCAGAAGCTGGCCGACCAGCCGCGTTGCACCGTGCTGCTGGAAGCACCGCACCGCATCATCGAGCTGGCCCAGGCTCTGGCCCTGCTGGGCGAGCGTCGCGTCACGCTGGCGCGCGAGATCACCAAGCAGTTTGAAGACATCGCCAGCATGCCGGCCCACGAGCTGGCAGCCTGGCTGCAGGCCTCGCCGCAGCGCATCAAGGGCGAGTTCGCCATCGTGCTGCACCCCGTGGCAGTGCAGCAGGAATCGGGCGAGGCCGAGCGTGTGCTCAAGCTGCTGCTGGCCGAGTTGCCGACCAAGACGGCCGTGAAGCTGGCCGCAGAAATCACTGGGGCCAGCCGCAACACGCTCTACGACCGGGCGCTGGAACTCAAGCGGGCCGCCGAAGAGGAATAAGTACGTCAACCGGGCGCGGTACAAACCAGAGACGCCTGGCAAGGGCTGCCCCGCAGCCCCCTTTTGGGGAAGCCTGGTTGCGACTCAAGCGTAGGCCAGACCGGTTGCCACGCCACCAAACAGGTCGCCTTCGACCTGCGGCACATCGGGGAAAGCGACGCGCAGCGCATCGCGCAGGGTACGCAGGGCCGACGAGCCGCCGGTGAGATAGATGGCGTCTGGCGCTGCCACGCCGGCCTGGCGCACACAGTCCTGCGCACATTCGACGACCTGCAGCAGCAAGGCCTGCAACTGCTCCTGCAGAACCTCCGGGGAGATGGCCGCTGGCAGGTCTTGCTCCAGCCAGTCCAGAGCAATGGCCGAGGCCGCATGGCTTTGCGAAGCCGCAATCTTGGCCTGCTCCACCGCATCGGCCAGCCTATGGCCTTCGCGCCAATCCAGCACCTTCATCAGGCGCTGGTGCAACTGCTGATCGCTGTAATTGCTCTTGAGGCCGCGCGCCGCAGCCAGAGCCTTGGCCGTGTATAGCCACTGGATCAGATGCCAGGTGGAGAGATCGAAGAACACGCTGCTGGGCACCTCGCGCCCGCTGGGGCCGATGTGCTTGTAGCCCAGCAACGGCATGACCTGGGCCACATTGAGGCGATGGTCGAAATCCGTGCCTCCGATATGCACGCCGGTGGTGGCCAGAATGTCCTGGGTGCGGTCGGCATGCCCGGCCTGTTGCGGGCCCAGACGCACCACCGTGAAGTCCGAGGTGCCACCGCCGATATCGACCACCAGCACCAGTTGCTCCTCGCTCAGGCGCTGCTCGTAATCCAGCGCCGCCGCAATCGGCTCCAGCTGAAAGCTGACTTCGCCCAGGCCAGCGGCGCGCGCCGCAGCGGCCAGGGCATCCTGAGCCTGACGGTCTCGCTCCGGGTGTTCGTCGACAAAATGCACGGGACGCCCCAGCACCACACGCTCGGGCAGACGCCCGTCCAGCGCCTGGCGTGCCTGATCGGCCACACGCTTGAGAAAGATCGCGATGATGTCCTGGTAGCTGACGAGCTGCTCGTGCACCGCGGTCTTTTCCAGCAACAGGCTGCTGCCCAGCAGGCTCTTGAGCGAGCGCATCAGGCGCCCTTCCTCGCCCGCCAGATACTGCTGCATGGCATCGCGGCCGAAATGCGTGCTGTGCTCTTCGGTATTGAAGAACAGCGCCGTGGGCATGCCGGTGGCAGCCCCTTCCAGAGGCAGCAAAGTTGCGGTCTTGCCAGGCAGACGATAGGCAGCAGCAGAGTTGGAGGTTCCGAAATCGATGCCCAGAGTGGCAGGCGTGAGAGCTGTGGTCATGAAAGGCGGCGCTGCACCGCGCCGGCCCGCAAAGGCTGACGCGGCCGCAACGAAAACGCCCACCGAAGTGGGCATGGGTGTCAGCGGGGGCGCTATTCTAGCGCCCCTGTTATTGGGCCTAGGCGGCGGCGGTTTCCAGCTCGCTGCCGGAATGCAGTGTCAGTTCAATGCGCACCCCGTGGGTGGCAACTTCGTCCAGTCCCCCTGCTACCGCCTGCTGCGGCACCGACAGCACGACCGCATAAGGTCCTTCGCCGCGAGTGGCCAGTCTTTGGGCCAGGAGGCCTGCAGCCTGTACGGGTGCGGCCAGCACCAGCTCCGTGGTGCCCAGACCCAGCGATAGCTGCTGCGTGCTGCCGTCGGCCGAGACCCGCAGCGCGCTGACATCCACGCCTTCGCCGAGCAATGCCCGCCAGCGCGCCAGGCTGGCCTGCAGGTCCTTCACCGCTACTTCCAGGCGCGCCACGCCGGTCACGCCATTGGGATGCACCCGGGCCTGGCCTTCGGGCACGCGCAAGGCACGCGGCGTCAGGTCGCCGCACAGAAACGGCAGATCCTGGCTGTGGGCGCGTGCATTGCGCCAGCGCAGCTGCTCTCCATCGGGACGCAGACGTCCGCCCTCATAAGGCGCTTCATAGTCCAGGCCGCGCGCCTGGGCCGCCGCCACCACGGCGCCGGTCTCGGAGGGCAGCAGCGCGAAGTCGACCAGCCCCTCGCCGTGCTGCTGCAGCTGCTGCCACCAGCGCTCCTCGGGCGCTGGCGCACGCCAGGCAATGAGTTCGAAATAGGCGCCGTCGGCAAAGACCACCAAGGCATTGTGCGTGGAGCGGCCCGGGTGCTCGCCGCCGCGCAGCACGTTGAAACCCAGGGACTGGTAGTCGGCAATCGTGTGCTCCAGGTCCCGGACCGCGATGACGATATGGTCGAGTGGCAGGCTCATGCAAAAGTCTTTCCAAAAGGTTTTCAGGCCGCCAGGCGCTCGGGCGCGCTGGAGTCGGTATGGCGTACCTCGGCGCGGATGGACTGGGGGTGGCGCAGCAGGTTGAGGATGGGGCAGGTTCTCTCCACGGCCTCGAACAGCGCATCGATCTCGGCGCGGCTGGCTGGCGAATCGATATGCACGGTATAGCCGATATCGTGCGGCCAGATCGGCGTCGCCTCATGGCCGGGCTTGCCGCCGCGCGGGTCTATGACGCCCGTGACCTCGACTTCGAGGCTCTCCAGCGGCACCTGGCGCTCGGCCGCCTGGATCAGAAAGATATGGGTCACGCAGGTGCCCAGCACGCCCAGTTGCAGCTCGGGCGAGCTCGGGCCGAGGTTGTAGCCCGCGAAGTCGGGCGGGCTGTCGCTGATGACCTGGTGTTCGCGGATGCGCAGACGGCGCACGCCGCTGCGCCCCTCGGCACGCACGCTGGCCTTGAGTCTGGCGGCCTGGGCCGTACCCGCCTCGATGGCGGCGCTGCGTGCCAGCACGGCCGCGCGTTTTTCGGAAAGATATTCGTTGAGATGGCTCATGAGCGGGCTTTCGATAGAGGAATGCCAGGTCATTGTTGTGAGAGCGGCGCGCCGGGCCAACAAAGGAATTCGTCTGCGCTTATGCGCTTTGCAAATATGCGGCCCCTCACCGCTTAGTTGCTTTTCGCATAACGATGCTACTCAATATATGAACACGAATATTTGGTGTCGATAGCATGAGAACCATGAATCCGGCCGGTCGCTGCGGCGATGCGTCCGGAACCAGAGTTTTCAACGCCATGTGGCGACGAGGTATGAACGTGTTTTTCCCTTCGCAGACGGATCCATCGATAAAACAGCCGGTGAACAAGCCGGCCCGACGCCGCGCCCTATGGGCCGCAGTGGCGGTACTGACGGGCAGCATGCTGCTGGCCGGCTGCTCCAGACAATCCGGCACGGCCCAGGCCGGCGCCTCGGCGGAACCGGTCCAGGGCGGCACCCTGGTCTACCTCGAACAGCAGGCACACACCAATCTCTATCCGCCTGCCGGCGGCTTTTATCCCAACGGCGGCGTGCTCAACCAGATCACGGACAAGCTGACCTACCAGGACCCCGAGACGCTGGAGATCCAGCCCTGGATCGCCGAATCCTGGACCGTGAACGCCGATGCCACCGAGTACAGCTTCAAGCTGCGCTCCGGCGTGAGCTTCTCGGACGGATCGCCGCTGGACGCGGCCGCCGTGGCGCGCAACTTCGATACCTACGGTCTGGGCAACAAGGCGCTCAAGCAGCCGGTTTCCGAGGTCATCAACAATTACGAACGCAGCGAAGTCGTCGATCCGCTGACCGTGAAATTCTTCTTCAAAAAGCCCTCGCCGGGCTTTCTCCAGGGCACTTCGGTGATCGGCTCGGGCCTGGTCTCGCCGGCCACGCTGGATCGTCCGTTCGAGGAGCTTGGCGATGCCACGCGCATCATAGGTTCGGGCCCCTTCGTGGTGGCCAGCGAGACCCTGGGCAAGGAACTGGTGCTCAAGGCGCGCAAGGACTACAGCTGGGGCCCCGCCAGGCTGGCCCACCAGGGCCGCGCACGCCTGGATGAAGTCAAGTTCATCGTCACACCCGAGGACAGCGTGCGCATAGGCGCACTGCTGGCCGGCCAGGCCGGCTTCATCCGCCAGGTCCAGGCCTATGACGAAAAGCGCGTGGAGCAACAGAAGTTCAGCATCTACGCGCCGTCCACGCGCGGCGTGAACAACAGCATCGCCATCCGTCCCGACAACGCCCTGGTGGCCGACCTCAAGGTGCGCCAGGCCCTGTTGCATGGCACCAATACCAAGGAGATCGTCGAAACCCTCTTCTCGCCGCGCTACCCGCAGGCACGTTCGGTGATCGCCTCCACGGCAGCCGGCTATGTGGACCTGTCGGCCAAGCTGGTCTTTGACGAGGCCAGGGCAAAGCAATTGCTCGACGAGGCCGGCTGGAGCCTGGGCGCCAACGGCCTGCGCCAGAAGAACGGCCAGGACTTCGTGCTCTCGACCTACGAATCCCTGCCCCAGCCACAGAACAAGGAAACCCTGCAGCTCGTGGCCCAGCAATGGGCCAGGCTGGGCATCAAGCTCAATGTGCTGGCCGGAGACTCGGGCAGCCGCACGGTGGACACACTGGACCCCGACAAGACCGGCGTGCTGCCGGGCATGGTGGGCCGCGCCGATCCCGACGTGATCAAGAGCAATTACTATCCGAGCAACCGCAATGTGCTGCTGCAAAAAGGCGGTGTGAGCCAGAAGGTCAAGTCCTTCGAGGACGGCAAGCTCAACCGCCTGTTCGATGCCATCGCGGCCGAGACCGATGCCAACCGGCGTCTCGCGCTGACCGGCGAGGTGCAGAACTATCTGATCGATCAGGCCTATGTGATCCCGATCTTCGAGGAGCCACAGGCCTTCGCGGGTGCGACCTGGGTGCGTGAGGTGAGCTTCGAGGCCGTGGGCCGCCCCAGCTTCTACAGCACCTGGCTGGCCAAGCGCTGAGTGCGCACCGATCAAGGAAGCGCATCCATGCCACGCCGCTATCTGCTTGGCCGCATCGCACAGGCCGCCCTGGTGCTGTGGGCGGCTTTCACGGCCTCTTTCATCCTGCTGCAGCTGCTGCCGGGCGATGCCGTACTGATCAAGTTCCTGAACCCCGAGCTGGGCCTGGGCCCGCAGGAGATCGCCGACATCCGCGCCGCCTATGGCGCCGACCAGCCCGTCTGGCAGCAATACCTGCACACGCTGGCTCAGTTCCTCACGGGCCATTTCGGCTACTCGCTGCAGGCCGGCGTGCCCGTGAGCCAGGGCCTGGCCACCAGTCTGCCGCCCACGCTGCGCCTGGCGGCCCTGGGCTTTTCCACGGCGGCGCTGCTGGCCATCGCTCTGGCGGCCGCGGCCAGCCTCGCGCCGCTGGCCTGGCTGCGCAATGCCTTGCAAGCCCTGCCCTCGGTCTTCGTCTCCGTGCCCGTTTTCTGGCTGGGCATCATGCTGATCCAGGTCCTGTCCTTCCGTCTGGGATGGATTCCCGTCATCAATCCCGGCCCCTGGGAAGGCCTGGTCCTTCCCACTCTCACGCTGGCCGTCCCCATTTCGGCGCCACTGGCCCAGATCCTGCTGCGCAATATCGATACCGTGCTGGCCCAGCCCTTCGTGGCCGTGGCGCGCGCCAAGGGCGCTTCTCGCGCCTGGGTACTGCTGCACCATGTGGCGCGCAATGCCTTGCTGCCCACCTTGACGATTGCCGGCGTGCTGTTCGGCGAGCTGCTGGCCGGCGCCGTGGTCACCGAGGCCGTGTTCGGCCTCAACGGCCTGGGCACGCTGACCCAGCAGGCCGTGGGCAACCAGGACACGGCCGTGCTCCAGGCCGTGGTCGTGGTCTCGGCCGCCGCCTTCGTGCTCATCAACCTCGCCGTGGACCTGCTCTACCCGCTGCTCGATCCTCGTTTGCGTCATTCTGTGGAGAACCGGGCATGAACACCGCCGTCTCGACCGCCATTCCCAAGCAACTGGCATCCGGCGTCGCCTCGACCGCAGCGCCCAGGCTGGCGCCCCCGCCGGCACCGGCCGCAAAAAGCCTGCGCCCCGTCCTGATCGATCTGCAAAGGCTCAGGCGCCTGCCGCCCACGCTGGCCCTGGCCTGGCTGGTGATTGCCACGGCTGCGCTGTGGGCCCTGGTTCCGGGCTGGTTTGCCCATCAGAACCCCGTCGTCGGCCAGGCCGGCCAGCAACTGCTGGAGCCCGGCCTCGCGCACTGGCTTGGCACGGATGCGCTGGGGCGTGATCTCTGGGCCCGCGTAGTGCATGGCTCGGTGCACTCCTTGTCGGGCGCTTTCCTGGCCGTGGCCGTGGGCCTGGTGGCGGGCACGCTGATCGGCCTGCTGGCCGGTGCAGCGGGCGGCCGCGTCGATGACGCGCTGATGCGCCTCGTCGACGTGCTTCTGGCCGCGCCCTCGCTGCTGCTGTCGCTGACCATCATCATCTTGCTGGGCTTTGGCACCATCAATGCAGCCATCGCCGTGGGGGTGGCATCCGTGGCCGGCTTCGCGCGCCTGGTGCGCTCCGAGGTGGTACGCGTGCGCCGCTCGGACTATGTGGAGGCGGCCTTCGGCAGCGGCGGACGCTTTGCGGCCGTGCTGTGGCGCCATGTGCTGCCCAATTCGCTGACCTCGGTGGTGGCCCTGGCCGCGCTGCAGTTCGGCTCGGCCATCCTGTCGATTTCCACACTGGGCTTTCTGGGCTACGGCGCACCGCCGCCCACGCCCGAATGGGGCCTGCTGATCGCCGAAGGGCGCAACTACATCGCCACCGCCTGGTGGCTGACCACGGCGCCGGGCCTGGTCGTGGTGGCCGTGGTTCTGGCCGCCAACCGCATCGGCGCCTCCTTCGCGCGGAGGCCGGCATGAGCACCCTGCTGCAAGACCGCCCCGCCACGGCCACCCCTGCCGCCACCACACCACCGCTGCTTGAGGTCCAGGACCTTGTCATAGCCTACCGCGACCACAGCGGCCGGGAACAGCGCGTAGTCCACGGCCTGTCGTTTTCCGTGGCCCCCGGCGAGGTCGTGGCCCTGGTCGGTGAATCGGGCTCTGGCAAGACCACCACGGCCCAGGCCGTGATCGGGCTGCTCGCCGACAACGGGCGCCGCGAGCAAGGCAGCATCCGGCTGCAAGGCACCGAGGTCTCGGACTGGAGTGCTGCGCGCTGGAACAGCATTCGCGGCCGCGTGATCAGCCTGGTGCCCCAGGATCCGACCACCTCGCTCAACCCCGTGCGCACCGTGGGCGACCAGGTCGGCGAAATCCTGCGCATTCACGGCTTGCGCGACCGCTCTGCCATCGAGGCGCGCGTGATCGACCTGCTGACCCGCGTGGGCCTGTCCCAGCCCGCCCTGCGGGCGCGCCAGTATCCGCACGAGCTGTCGGGCGGCATGCGCCAGCGCGTGCTGATCGCCATCGCCATCGCGCTGCGGCCTGCGCTGATCATCGCCGACGAGCCCACCAGCGCGCTGGATGTCACGGTACAGCGGCGCATCCTGGATCTGATCGACGAACTGCGCCGCGAAACCGGCACCGCCGTGCTGCTGGTCACCCACGACCTGGGCGTGGCGGCCGACCGCGCGCATCGCCTCATCGTCATGCAGGGCGGTCGCATCCAGGAACAAGGCCCGACACTGGAGCTTCTGCGCCATCCGCAAAGCGCCTATACACGCCGCTTGCTGTCGGACGCACCTTCGCTCACGCCCGCCCCCCGTCGCACACCGCCTGAGACGGCGGTTGCCACCGAGGACTGGGCCATCGAGGTCGAGGACCTGGTTCACGACTTCCATGCCCCCAGCCAGGGGCGCGGCATTTTCCGCGCCGTGGACGGCGTGTCGCTGCGCCTGCGCCGAGGCTCCACGCATGCCATCGTCGGCGAATCGGGCTCGGGCAAGACCACGACCATACGCGACATCGTGGGCCTGGCACGCCCTACATCGGGTCGCATCCGCATCGCCGGCGCCGAACTCACGGGCCTGCGCGGCGAGGCCCTGCGCCAGCTGCGGCGCAAGGTTCAGCTGGTCTACCAGAACCCGTTCAGCTCGCTGGACCCGCGCCAGCGTGTCTTCGACATCATCGAGGAGCCGCTGCTCAACTTCGAGCCGCTGCCGCACCAAGAGCGCCGCCAGCACGTGCTTGACATGCTCGAGCGCGTGGGCCTGCCGGCCGCCGTGCTCGAACGGCGCCCGCATGCGCTCTCGGGCGGCCAGCGCCAGCGCGTGGCGATTGCACGCGCCCTGGTGCTGCAACCGGAGGTGGTGGTGCTGGACGAGGCCGTCTCGGCCCTGGACGTGACCGTGCAGGCCCAGATCCTCGCCCTGCTCGCGCAGCTGCAGCAGGACCTGGGTCTGAGCTATCTCTTCATCTCGCACGACCTTGCCGTGGTGCGCCAGATCGCCGACACGGTGTCGGTGCTGCGCGCAGGCAAGGTGGTGGACGTGGGCAGCGTCGAGGACGTGTTCCTGCGCCCCACCAGCGACTACACGCGCGAACTCATGGACGCCATTCCCGGCAAAAGGAGCATTGATTTTGTCCCCCACCCCGCCTGACACTCTTGCTCGCGCGCGCCCGACCCCGCGCCTGGGCTTCTTCAGCCGCCTGCTCGATGAGGTACCGGCCGGCGAACGCTACCGCCTGGTCACCGAGCAGATCGCCCATGCCGAAGCCCAGGGCTTCGACTCGGCCTGGATCGCCCAGCATCATTTCCACGAAAGCGAGGGCGGCCTGCCCTCACCCTTTGTCTTTCTCTCGCATGTGGCAGCCCGCACGCGGCGCATCCGCCTGGGAACGGGCGTGGTCACGCTGCCGCTGGAAAACGCGCTGCGCGTGGCCGAGGATGCGGCCGTGCTGGACCTGCTCTCGAACGGCCGCCTCGAGGTGGGCCTGGGCACAGGCGGCACGGCGGAGTCCTTCGAGGCCTTCGGCGTCACAGGCAGCGAGCGCGGCGCAGTCTTTGCGCGCAATTTCGCCGTGCTGAGGGATGCCTGGGCCGGGCGCGAGCTGGCAGGCGGCGTGCGCCTGTACCCCGCAGCCCCGCAGCTGCTGGAACGCGTCTGGCAGGCCACGTTCTCGGTCGAGGGCGGTGCACGCGCCGGTGCCAACGGGGACGGCTTGATGCTCTCGCGCACACAGCCCCGACCCGAAGGCCGCCCCCGCGCCACGCTGTCCGAGATACAGAACCCCATCATCGAAGCCTATCTCGCGGCCCTGCCCGCAGGACGCGCACCGCGCATCCTGGCTTCGCGCACCCTGCTGGTTTCCGACCAGCGCGCCCCGGCACTGCAATGGGCCGAGGCTGGTCTGCGCCGCACGGCCCAGCGTCATGCGGCCCTGGCTTCATCCGCGTCCACGCAATGGGCAACGCGCGTCGATCCGCAGGCGCCGCTGCAGCAGCTCATTGAAGCCTACGACGTGCATGTGGGAACACCCGAGGAGGTGATCGCCTCGCTGCGCGCCGACACGGCGCTGACGCAAGCCACCGACATCGTGTTCCAGGTTCACTCCATCGACCCGCCGCACCAGGCCATTCTGCGCTCCATCGAGCTAACGGCAGCCGTCGTGGCACCAGCTCTGGGCTGGCGCCGCAACGAGGCCCCCACCGGCGCTTCCCACCCCCTAGTCCGGACCGAACTGCTTCAAGCTGCATGACCATGAGCAACACCGCACAGACCCGCTTTCCCGAAGATGTAATCGACCATCTCGCCGATATCGCTGCCGGCAGCACGCTGGATCAGGTGCGCCGCCATCGCAGCGAGGCGCGCACCCAGGCCCAGCAGAGTTTTGCCGCCCTATTCACCCCCGCAGAGCCCATCTCAGGAACCGTCTCGCTGCGCGAGCGCCTGACGCTGGCCGCCTTCACGGCAGGCCTGCATGGCGAGCCCCGCAGCACGGCCTTCTACACACGCGCCCTGGCGGCCGAAGATGCCGATCTGGCCGGTGCCGTGAGCTCGGAAGTGGTGCGCGGGCGCGCTGCCAGCCTGCAGCCCGGCAGCGGTCCGCACGGCCCCTACGGGATCTATCCGGCCGGCCCCTTGAGCCGCGAGGACCAGAGCGGCCCCAGCTACGCCGTGGACCCGGCCCATGCGGCTTTGCTGGGCCCGCGCATGAGCGCCGCGCTGGCCCATGCCCATCTGCTGGCCTACCACCCACGCGATGCGAGTGCCCAGGCCTTGCTGGTGCTGCAGCAGGCCGGCTGGAGCGAGACCGATATCGTCATCCTGTCTCAGCTCGCCTCTTTTCTGTCCTTCCAGATCCGCCTCGTGGCGGGGCTGCGCGTGCTTGGCGCACGAGCAGCAGTCACCACGGCATCGTCCACCCTCGCCCTGCAAGCCCAGCCATGACCACCACGCACAACACCTCCCCTCAGGTCTTCACCCAGGAACAGCTCGACTGGCAGCCATGGATAGCTCCGCTGCAGGAGAGCGAGCTGAACGAGCGCCACCATGCGGGCCTGGTGGACGCAGCGCGCGCGCGTTCACCCTATTTCCGGCTGCTGGCGCGCGACCCCGACACGCTGGGAGCACGCACTCGTACCGACAAGGACATCTTCTACAACCCCGACGCCGGCCTGCCGCGCGCCGAGCGCGAACTGGCAGCAGCTGCAACCTCACGCACCAACGGCTGCATCTACTGCGCTTCGGTACATGCGCGCTTTGCCACGCATTTCTCGCACCGCGCCGCCGATGTGCAGCGCCTGCTCGATGAAGGTCCGGGCACCGACCTGGGCCCGCGCTGGAATGCCATCGTTGCCGCCGCCGTGGCCTTGACGCAGACGCCGCCCGCACTGGAGTCCAGTCATATCGATGCGCTGCGCGCCGCCGGTCTCGACGATGCAGCCATCTCCGATGCGCTTCACGGCACGGCCTTCTTCAACTGGGCCAACCGGCTCATGCTGTCGCTGGGCGAGCCCCTGCGCACGAGCAGCTGACAGCGCAGCTCACCACAGCCCCAGCAGCTTCCACCAGACGCTGCCGACGACAGCAAAGATCAGCAACTCCAGCACGCACATCGCGGCCCCCACGCGCCACCAGACACCCAGAGTCACATAGCCGCTGCCGAAGATGATGGGCGATGTTCCGGTCGCGTAGTGCGTCAGCGTCATCATGATGGCCGAACCGGCCGTCATCATCAGCATGAAGGGGACGACGTAGTCAGCCGGGATCAACTGCGCGCCCACAGTCAGAAAGGCCAGCATCATGGCGCTGATATGGGCCGTGGTGCTGGCAAACAGATAGTGCGAGAAGACGAAGACGCCCACCAGAATGGCAGCCACGGGCAGCCAGTCCAGGCCACTGGCGACGATGGCGCTCTTCAAGCCCTCGGCAAACCAGGCGACCACACCGAGCTTGTTGAGCTGCTCGGCCAGCATGACCAGGGCACCGAACCAGATCAAGGTGTCCCAGGCGCTTTTCTCGGACAGCACATCATCCCAATCGATGGTCCCCGTGATGATCAGGGCGAACAAACCGAGAAAAGCCACCACGGTCGGGTCCAGCGTGAACGCCGGGCCGAACAGCATCTGCGGCACATTCGCCCATAGCAGCAGCATCACGCCGAAAGTGCCGAGCATCACGCGCTCCTTGCCTGACAGCGGGCCCATGCCTGCCATCTCGGCGCGCGCGTACTCCACGGCATTGGGCGTGGCCTTGAGTTCGGGTGGCGACAGCAGATAGATCGCCAGCGGCATCAACAGCAGACACAGCAGCCCTGGCAGCAGCATGTACAGAGCCCAACTTGTCCAGCTCAGGTGCAGGGACTGACCCGTAGCCTTGGCCACCAGGTCCACAACAAGAGGATTGGGCGCCGTAGCGGTCAGGAACATGGCCGAGGTGATCGGGTTGGAGTGGTAGTTGACCAGTGCCAGATAGGTCCCGACCTTGCCTTGCGTTCCCTTGGCCGGGTCCGATTCAAAGGCGTTGGCGATGGACTTCATGATCGGGTGCACGATGCCGCCACCGCGTGCCGTGTTGCTGGGTGTGAACGGGGCCAGTACCAGCTCACAGATCGCGAGTCCGTAACCTATGCCTATGGTGCGCTTGCCCATCAGCGCAATGAACAGCAATCCGATGCGGTTGCCGAGCCCCGTCTTCTTGAGACCGCGCGAGATCAGAACCGCCACCACGATCAGCCAGATCAGGGGATTCGCAAAGCTGCTCAGCGCATCCGTGATCGCACCTTTGGACGAACTGGAGGTCACCTGAGACAGCGACACGATGACAATCGCCATCAATGCCATCACGCCTATGGGCATGACCTTGAGGATGATCGCCACGATGGTCGTCAGAAAGATGGCCACCAGTTGCCAGGCCTTGCTGTCCAGTCCCGCAGGCACCGGCGTCAGCAGCAGACCGGTCAGAACCAGGGTGGAAATCAGTGCAGGCACGACCCGAAATGGAACGACCGATTTGAAGTAACGGAACATCGAGACGATCTTCTCGAACATAGAAGTCCTTTTCTTTACCTGCAGCGCATCGAGACACCATACCTCAGCTCAGCAAAAGCCAGGAGTCCCCGACGGACATTGGCGCTCGGGTCACAGACTGGCATCATGATGCAGTGCCGCATGGCTTCGACTCCAGGCCGACTTTTACGTTGCCAAAGTTTGATCGACGGCAAGACTTGCAGAAGCAAAACCGATGGCAAGACCTCGTACATGCCAGTATTCAAGCATTGGGCACATGCCCATGGATTCAGCAGGAGAGACACTCTAAATGCCAGCGAACCGATTCCTGCCCGATGAATGGGAAAGCCGCCTTGAAGAAATAGATCTAGCGATACTGCATCAGGCTGCTATCTGCAAGATCCGGCTGCTCGACCCCGGTGCCGTCGAACGCGTGCTGGCCAACGATGCCGGCATCTGCGGTGCCGAACATGAGACGGCATTCAGGACCTTGCGCGGCCTGCTCTATCTGCACTACACCGAGGTGCTGCATATCAGCGAGGTGCTGAGCCCGGAAATCGCCCAGGTGATCGCCAGCCGGGTGCGCGAGCATTTGAGCCGGCGCTCGGGCACAGCGCCGGGAGGTATGACGGGCTGATACCAGCGCTGCCGCCCTTCAATGGAAAATGGACAAAAAAAAAGGTCACGACATTGTCGTGACCTTTTCAATTTGGTTGCGCGAGAAGGATTTGAACCTCCGACCTTTGGGTTATGAGCCCAACGAGCTACCAGACTGCTCCATCGCGCGGTATTTCCAAATTATAGCAGGCTTTGCAGCCTGCCCTGGCTTATTCAGCTGCTGCAGCGGCTTCTTCAGCGCGCTCGACCAGCTCCACATAGGCCATGGGAGCGTTGTCGCCCACGCGGAAGCCCATCTTCAGGATACGTGTGTAGCCACCGGGACGCTGAGCGTTGCGGGGACCCAGCACGTTGAACAGCTTGGTCACGCTGTCGCGGTCGCGCAGACGGTCGAAAGCCAGACGGCGGTTAGCCACGGTATCAACCTTGGCCAGAGTGATCATGGGCTCGATGACGCGACGCAGTTCCTTGGCCTTGGGGACCGTGGTCTTGATTGCTTCGTGCTCGATCAGCGAGTTCATCATGTTCTGCAGCATTGCCTTGCGGTGTGCAGAAGTGCGGTTCAGTTTGCGGAGGCCGTTGCCGTGACGCATGGTGCTTTTCCTTTGCTCCCCGTTTTTATCCGGAGATCTTTTCTAAATTAAATCAGGCAGCCGTATCAGGTACTGCCCGAGGCACTTGGACTTTGCCGGATCAACTCCAGCAAAGTCCTCTATTGTAGCAATTAACGCTTTTCCAAGCCAGCGGGTGGCCAGTTTTCAAGCTTCATGCCCAGAGTCAGACCACGGGAAGCCAGAACTTCCTTGATCTCGTTGAGCGACTTGCGACCCAGGTTGGGAGTCTTGAGCAGCTCGTTTTCGGTACGCTGGATGAGGTCACCGATGTAGTAAATGTTCTCTGCCTTGAGGCAGTTGGCAGAACGCACGGTGAGCTCGAGCTCGTCCACAGGACGCAGCAGGATGGGATCGAACGACGTGGCAGCGCCGCGGCCACCGGCAGGAGCGTCGAACACGCTGGCGATATCGCCACCGTCGAGCTGGGCAAACACTGCCAGCTGCTCCACCAGGATCTTGGCGGATGCACGCACTGCGTCTTCAGCGGTGATGGCACCGTTGGTTTCGATTTCCAGAACCAGCTTGTCCAGGTCGGTACGCTGTTCCACACGTGCGGATTCGACAGCGTAGCTCACGCGCTTGACGGGCGAGAACGAAGCGTCGAGCACGATACGGCCGATCGACTTGGTCGATTCGTCACCGTAGCGGCGCACGTTGCCGGGCACATAGCCGCGGCCCTTTTCCACCTTGATCTGCATGTCCAGCTTGCCGCCTTGCGACAGATGGGCGATCACATGATCAGGGTTGACGATTTCTACGTCGTGGGGGGTCTGAATGTCACGGGCAGTGACAACACCTTCGCCATCCTTGCGCAGGCTCAGGGTGACTTCGTCACGATTGTGCAGCTTGAACACCACACCCTTGAGGTTCAGCAGGATGTTGGTCACATCTTCCTGGACACCGTCGATGGAGGAGTACTCATGCAGCACCCCAGCAATCGTCACTTCCGTCGCTGCGTAACCCACCATGGAGGAGAGCAGAACACGGCGCAGGGCATTGCCCAGCGTATGACCGTAGCCACGCTCAAACGGCTCCAGAACAACCTTGGCACGGTTGTGACCAAGTTGCTCGACATTGATTGTCTTGGGCTTCAGCAAATTCGTTTGCATGCAGACTTCCTCTCAATACCCTCGGCTCGTTACACCGGTAAGGCTGGTGAAGCACCCACGGCGCGATGCCTCGCGCCGTGGGGACGGTTTACAGAAATGTCGCTGCTAAAGATTAACGCGAGTACAACTCAACGATCAGGGATTCGTTGATGTCAGCTGCGAATTCATCGCGGTCAGGAGACTTCTTGAAAGTACCTTCTGCCTTGTCAGCAGACACTTCAACCCATGCGGGGAAGCCCACTTGAGCAGCCAGTTGCAGAGCCTCGACCACGCGAGCTTGCTTCTTGGACTTTTCACGCAGGGCAACCACGTCGCCTTCCTTCACGGAGAAAGAAGGAATGTTCACGGACTGGCCGTTCACAGTGATAGCCTTGTGCGACACCAGCTGACGTGCTTCAGCGCGAGTGGAGCCGAAGCCCATGCGGTACACGACGTTGTCCAGACGCGATTCCAGCAGCGACAGCAGGTTGGCACCAGTGTTGCCACGCTTGCGGTCAGCAGCTTCGAAGTAGCGGCGGAATTGCTTCTCCAGCACGCCGTACATGCGCTTGACCTTCTGCTTTTCGCGCAGTTGCAGACCGTAGTCGGAAGTGCGCTGACCGGAAGTGCGGCCATGCTGACCAGGCTTGGTGTCGAACTTTGCCTTGTCTGCGATGGAGCGACGTGCGCTCTTCAGGAACAGATCGGTGCCTTCGCGGCGGGAGAGTTTTGCCTTAGGGCCAATATAGCGTGCCACTTGATTTCCTTTGTGTCATCTACCGTGCGCAAACACGGGAGCCGCCCGCGATGCAAATGCACCTGGGCGGCGGTGGGCTTGATAAAAAAGTTAGATACGACGACGCTTTTGAGGGCGGCAGCCGTTGTGGGGAACCGGAGTCACGTCCGAGATGGAAGTGATACGGATACCCAGAGCACCCAGGGCGCGAACCGAGGATTCACGGCCAGGACCGGGACCCTTGATTTCGACTTCCAGGTTCTTGATGCCCTGTTCGATAGCAGCACGACCGGCCACTTCCGAAGCAACCTGAGCAGCAAAGGGAGTCGACTTACGCGAACCCTTGAAGCCCTGGCCACCCGACGAAGCCCACGACAGAGCGTTGCCTTGACGGTCGGTGATGGTGATGATCGTGTTGTTGAACGAAGCGTGCACGTGCGCGATGCCGTCAGAAATATTCTTACGGACCTTCTTGCGAACGCGAGCAGCTGCGTTGTTTGCGGGAGACTTAGCCATAATGATCTTTCAATCTCTTATTTCTTCAGAGCCGCAGCACCCTTGCGCGGACCCTTGCGAGTACGGGCGTTTGTGCGGGTACGTTGACCGCGCATGGGCAGGCCGCGACGATGACGGAAACCGCGGTAGCAACCGATGTCCATCAAGCGCTTGATGTTCATCGTGGTTTCGCGACGCAGATCACCTTCCAGAGTCATGGGATTCAGGAAGTCACGGATCTTTTCCAGATCAGCGTCCGTCAGGTCCTTGACCTTCTTGGAATACTCGATACCGCATGCTTCGCAGATCTTGCGAGCTGTAGTGCGACCGATGCCATAGATGGCAGTCAGGCCGATTTCAGCATGCTTGTGCGGCGGGATGTTAATGCCAGCAATACGTGCCATATTAGTCCTCTAATGCTTTCAATCAACCTTGGCGCTGCTTGTGGCGCTGGTCAGTGCAGATCACGCGCACAACACCTTTGCGGCGGATGATCTTGCAGTTACGGCAGATTTTCTTGACCGAAGCCGAAACTCTCATTCTTTTCTCCTAAAACTTTCCATCCACTATCGGCCTATCGACCGGGAAACAATGCCCGCGATAGATCGATGGGCGTCTACTAACTTTTGGCAGGCTGCCCCCTTGGGCAGCCTTGTCATCAAATACCAGCCTTAAAGTTCGCTTTTTTCAGGAGCGACTCGTATTGCTGCGACATCACGTAGTTCTGCACTTGCGCCATGAAGTCCATTGTCACGACCACAATGATCAGCAACGATGTACCACCGAAGTAGAACGGAACGTTGTACTTCAGGATCAGGAATTCGGGCAACAAGCACACGAAGGTAATGTAGATCGCGCCAGCCAGGGTCAGGCGAACCAGAATCTTGTCAATGTAGCGGGCTGTCTGTTCGCCAGGACGAATCCCGGGGATGAAAGCGCCACTCTTCTTCAGGTTGTCGGCAGTTTCCCGGCTGTTGAAAACCAGGGCCGTATAGAAGAAGCAGAAGAAAATGATCGCGGCAGCATAAAGGATGACATAGATTGGCTGACCAGGGGTCAACGTGCTCGCAATATCCTTCAGCCAGCGCATGGATTCTCCTGCACTGAACCAATTCACCACCGTAGCGGGCAGCAAGATGATCGACGAAGCGAAGATGGGAGGAATCACACCTGCCATGTTCAGCTTCAGTGGCAAGTGCGAAGACTGACCACCGTACACCTTGTTGCCGACTTGCCGGCGTGCGTAATTCACCAAGATCTTGCGTTGACCTCGTTCGACATACACGACGAAATACGTCACGGCTGCCACAACGAGAACAATGAAGATTGCCGCCAGAATGCTCATGGCACCGGTGCGCACCAGTTCCAGCAGACCGCCGATGGAGCTCGGCAGGCCTGCGGCGATACCGCCAAAGATCAGTATCGAGATACCGTTGCCCAGACCACGTTCAGTGATCTGTTCACCGAGCCACATCAGGAACAGGGTACCGGCCGTGAGACTGACCACCGCAGTCATGCGGAAGCCAAAACCAGGGTTCAGAACCAAGCCTGCGGAGCTTTCCAGGGCAACAGCAATTCCCAAGGACTGAAACAGCGCCAGGCCCAGAGTGCCGTAGCGGGTGTACTGGGTAATCTTGCGACGACCCGCTTCACCTTCCTTTTTCATCTGCTCGAATGTCGGGACCACGTAGGTCATGAGCTGCATGATGATCGATGCCGAGATGTACGGCATGATCCCCAGTGCGAACACTGTGAAGCGCGAGAGCGCTCCACCCGAGAACATGTTGAACAGATTGAGAATGCCGCCCTGCTGGCCAGAGAACAGCTGCTGCAGCTGCGCTGGGTCGATGCCCGGAACGGGGATATGCGCCCCGATGCGGTATACGACCAGCGCAAGCAACAGAAAAACCAGACGACGACGCAGGTCGCCGAATTTTCCAGTCTTTGCAATTTGAGCTGCGCTAGTAGCCACGGATGTCTTCTTTCAGAACTTTAATCAGGCGATGCTGCCACCGGCAGCTTCGATGGCAGCCTTGGCACCGGCGGTAGCGCCGATACCATTGAGCTTGACAGCCTTAGTCAGTTCACCGCTCTTGATGATCTTCACGACCTTAGCGATAGAGCCAACCAGACCGGCTTGCTTCAGAGCAGCCAGATCGACTTCGGCCAGGCCGAGCTTATCCAGCTCGGACAGGGTCACTTCTGCATTGAACTTCAGCAGATGCGACTTGAAGCCACGCTTGGGCAGGCGACGCTGCAGAGGCATTTGACCGCCTTCGAAGCCCACCTTGTGGTAGCCACCCGAACGCGACTTCTGACCCTTGTGACCGCGACCGGCAGTCTTACCCAGACCAGAACCGATACCGCGACCCACGCGACGCTTAGCGTGCTTGGCGCCGTCTGCAGGCTTGATGCTATTGAGTTCCATCATCAATCCTTTCAGAGAACCTTCACCAAGTAGGCGATCTTGTTAATCATGCCGCGCACTTCAGGAGTGTCCTGCAGTTCGCTGACGCTGTTCAGCTTGCGCAGACCCAGGCCACGCACAGTCGCACGGTGCGACTCTTTGGTGCCGATGGGGCTACGAACCAGCTGAATCTTGACAGTTTGTTGTGTTGTCATGTGCTGGACTCCGATCAGGCGGTGAAGATGTCTTCGACCGACTTGCCGCGCTTTGCTGCCACGTTCGCAGGGGTCGTGGAGTTCTTCAAAGCGTCGAAAGTTGCGCGAACCATGTTGTAGGGGTTCGACGAACCGTGGCTCTTGGCCACGATGTCGGTGATACCCACCACTTCAAAAACAGCGCGCATAGGGCCGCCAGCGATGATGCCGGTACCCTTGGGAGCTGGGTGCAGCTCGACCTTGGCAGCGCCGTGATGGCCCTTCACCGAGTGGTGAATGGTGCCGCTCTTGAGTGCAACCTTCATCAGGTTGCGACGGCATTCTTCCATCGCTTTTTGCACGGCAGCAGGCACTTCCTTGGACTTGCCCTTACCCATGCCAACGCGACCGTCACCGTCGCCAACCACGGTCAGTGCAGCGAAGCCGAGAATACGACCGCCCTTCACAACCTTGGTGACGCGGTTGACCGCGATCATTTTTTCGCGCAGACCGTCGTCACGACCTTCGTCTTGCACTTTGGGGGAAAATTTAGCCATTTGTATCCGCTCCGCTTAGAACTGCAGGCCCGCTTCGCGAGCGGCTTCTGCCAAAGCCTTCACGCGGCCGTGGTATGCAAAACCGGCGCGGTCGAAAGCCACTTTCTCAACGCCAGCAGCCTTAGCCTTCTCAGCAATGCGCTTGCCGATCAGCGTGGCGGCGGCCACGTTGCCACCCTTGCCAGCGGCGCCGAGTTGCGAACGCACTTCGACTTCTGCAGTGGAGGCCGAAGCCAGCACGGTAGTGCCGTCTTCCGAAACCACGGAGGCGTAGATATGGAGATTGGTGCGGTTCACGCTCAGACGTGCAACGCCTTGCTGGGCAATGCGGATGCGAGTCTGACGGGCACGGCGCAGACGCTGCTCTTTCTTGTTCAACATCATGCAGCTCCTTACTTCTTCTTGGTCTCTTTGATCACGACCTTCTCATTCGCATAGCGAATGCCCTTGCCCTTGTAAGGCTCGGGAGGACGAACGGCACGGATCTCAGCAGCCAATTGACCGACCACTTGACGGTCAGCACCCTTGATCACGATTTCAGTCGGAGTGGGGGTAGCGACAGTGATGCCGGCAGGCATCTCGAAGTTGACGGGGTGCGAGAAGCCCACAGCCAGGTTCAGCTTGGAACCTTGTGCTGCGGCCTTGTAGCCCACGCCAATCAGCGTCAGCTTCTTCTCGAAGCCTTCAGTCACGCCCTTGACCATGTTGTTGACCAGCTGGCGGATGGTACCGGCCAGAGCGTCAGCTTCACGGGAATCGTTGGCGGGAGCAAAGGACAGCTTGCCGTCGTTGTTGCCGATGGTCACCAGGCCGTTCAGAGCCAGCGACAGATCGCCGCCCTTGCCCTTGACCTTGATGGTTTCAGCGTTGATGGACACATCCACACCTGCGGGGATGGTCACAATAGCTTTTGCTACGCGAGACATTTCAGTATTTCTCCTTAATGTCCGTTAGGCCACATAGCACAGCACTTCACCGCCGATACCGGCAGCACGTGCTTTGCGATCAGTCATCACGCCCTTGGGAGTAGTGACGATGGCCACACCCAGGCCGTTCTGGACCTGAGGAATTGCGTGACGACCCTTGTACACGCGCAGGCCGGGACGGCTCACACGTTCGATACGCTCGATCACAGGGCGACCGGCGTAGTACTTCAGGGTAATTTCGAGTTCGGACTTGCCACCTTCGGACTTCACTTCGAAGCCGTCGATATAGCCTTCTTCCTTCAGCACTTGTGCGATGGCAACCTTCACCTTGGAGGAAGGAGCCGACACAGTGGCCTTGGAGACCAGTTGTGCATTGCGGATGCGGGTCAGCAAGTCAGCGATGGGATCACTCATGCTCATGTTTAATCTCTCCTGCTTGCTTACCAGCTGGCCTTGGTGACACCGGGGATGTCGCCAGCAAAGGCCAATTCACGCACCTTGGCACGACCCAGACCGAATTGGCGGAAGGTACCGCGAGGACGGCCAGTGATCTCGCAACGGTTACGCTGGCGAGTGGGGTTCGAGTTACGGGGCAGCTTCTGCAGACCCAGGCGAGCGGCATCGCGCTCTTCGTCGGAACGCTTCACGTCGCCGGCGATTGCCTTCAGTTCTGCATACTTGGCAGCATACTTGGCTGCCAGCTTTTCGCGCTTCAGTTCGCGCTGAATCATTGCTACTTTAGCCATGCGCCACCTCAGTTCTTGAAGGGGAATTTGAAAGCGGCGAGCAGTGCCTTGCACTCTTCGTCGTTCTTCGCTGTTGTCGTGATGCTGATGTTCAGACCACGCAGAGCGTCCACCTTGTCGTACTCGATTTCGGGGAAGATGATTTGTTCTTTGACGCCAACGTTGTAGTTGCCGCGACCGTCGAACGAACGACCCGAGATACCACGGAAGTCACGCACGCGGGGCAGAGCCACGGTCACGAAACGGTCCAGGAATTCGTACATCTGAACGCCACGCAGGGTCACCATGCAGCCGATAGCTTGGCCTTCGCGGATCTTGAAACCAGCGATAGCCTTCTTGGCCTTGGTCACCACAGGCTTCTGACCAGCAATCTTGGTCAGGTCAGCCACGGCGTTGTCCATCACCTTCTTGTCGGCCACGGCTTCGCTCACACCCATGTTCAGAGTGATCTTGGTCAGACGGGGCACTTCCATAGCGGAGGTGTAGCCGAACTTTTCCTTCAGTTCAGCCGCGATCTTTTCGCGATAGAGTTTTTGCAGTCGTGCCATGTGTTACTCCTTAGGCGGCGATTTCAGCGCCATTGGACTTGAACACGCGAACACGTGTGCCGTCGGCGTTCACCTTGATGCCCACGCGATCGGCCTTGCCGGTCGCTGCATTGAAGATAGCCACGTTGGATTGGTGGATAGGCATGGCCTTTTCCACGATACCGCCGGTGGTGCCCTTCATGGGGTTAGGCTTGGTGTGCTTCTTGACCAGGTTGACACCGTCCACGATCACGTGGGAGTCATCCTTGCGCAGAGAAACCACGCCACGCTTGCCCTTGTCACGGCCGGTCAGCACGATAACTTCGTCGCCCTTGCGAATCTTGTTCATGGTGCTATTCCTTTAGAGAACTTCAGGGGCCAGCGACACGATCTTCATGAACTTTTCGGTACGCAGTTCACGAGTCACGGGGCCAAAGATGCGGGTGCCGATAGGCTCCAGCTTGGCGTTCAGCAGCACGGCGGCATTGCCGTCGAACTTCACGAGCGAACCGTCTGCACGACGGATGCCCTTGGCGGTGCGCACCACCACAGCACTGTAGATCTCGCCTTTTTTGACGCGACCACGAGGAGCTGCTTCCTTGACGCTCACCTTGATGATGTCGCCAACACTTGCGTAGCGACGATGAGAACCGCCCAGCACCTTAATGCACTGAACAGACTTCGCGCCGGTGTTGTCGGCAACCTCTAACCGAGATTCTGTTTGGATCATTTCAATATTCCCAACTTGCTCCAGCAACGCTCGACAGCCCCAGAGTCTTCTCAAGGGCTGATCAAGCAGCCGGTCAGTCTTGGGCCCGTCGTCCACCTTCCGGACCATTCCGGAGGGCTTCCCGCTGGGCAGAAAGTTCCACGCTTTTAAACGTGAAGCAGGAGATTGTCGCAGGAAATCCTTTGTGCGTCAAGCGTTTAGCCTGCAATACCCGCACTGATTTCACTGGCGCAAAGCCCGGCAGACAGGCCTTTCGCACTTGCAACTAAAACAATAGCATGCCGCGCCACTAGCTCATTGATTTCAAACAATAAATTAGCCGAAATCAACAGCCATCAAGCGCTGAAAGCTCACATTTTCACGAGGCCTGCGGATCGCAGCCTGTTGCCCGCACGCCACGCCCGCAGGGCGACCGCACAGATCAGCCTTGGGCGGGTAGATATTGACGGGTCAGGGCCAGGAAGTCGTTGAGCTGCACATCCTGGGCCAGCTCCTCGGTCAGGATGGCCGCCACACGGGGCGCGATCTCGGCCGCCTTGCGGGCATCGAGAAAAAGCAGGCGGCTGCGGCGCGCCAGCATGTCCTCGACGGTGCGCGCGTACTCGAAGCGGGCGGCAAAGCGCACCATGGCCTCGGAAAGACCGTCCATCAGCCAGTTCTGCGCACCAGGCAGCGCCGCCACGGCGGCAGCATCCGTGCCGTAGGAGTGCAGGCCCTGGCTCTGGTTCATGCTGTGCGTGACTGCGGCCTCCGCCGGCGCACCAACCAGGGGCAGGTTCACGGTCACCCCGGCAGGGCGACTGGGCAGACGACCGATCTGGAAGCATTCGGCCAGCACATCCTCGGACATGGCCCGGTAAGTCGTCCATTTGCCGCCGGTGACGGTCACCAGGCCGGTCTTGCTGGCCATCACCGTGTGCTCGCGGCTGATTTTCTTGGTGTTCTCGCCATCATCGTCCTGCGGCTTGACCAGGGGGCGCAGGCCCACCCACATGCTGCGCACATCGGCCAGCGTGGGCCGACGATTCAGATACTTGCCGGCCTCGCCGAGAATGAAATCCAGCTCTTCGGGGAAGGGCAGGGGTTCGCGCGCCAGATCGTGACGCGGCGTGTCGGTGGTTCCCAGAATCACCTTGCCCAGCCATGGCACGGCAAACAGCACGCGGCCATCGGCCGTCTTGGGGATCAGCAGCGCATGATCCGTGGGCAGGAACTCGCGATCCACCACCACGTGCACGCCCTGGCTGGGCGCCACCATGGGCTTGACGGGCTTGCCCTGGGCCTCGGCATCCTGCTGGCGGAACAGATCCACCCAGGGCCCCGTGGCATTGACCACGCACTTGGCGCGCACGGTGAAGTTGCGGCCCGATTCCGCATCGCGGCAGATCAGGCCGGCAATCTGCTGCCCCTCGTAGATCAGCTTTTCCGCCGGGCAGTAATTGATCAGCAAAGCGCCCTTGGCCGCTGCGGTACGCGCCAGCGCCAGCGCCAGTCGCGCATCGTCAAACTGGCCATCCCAGTACTTGACCCCGCCCTTGAGACCTTTTTGCTGCACGGTCGGCAGGTATTTCACGGTCTTGGCGCTGGAGAGGAATTCGGTAGCCCCCAGGCCGGCCTTGCCGGCCAGCGCGTCGTACATCTTGAGGCCGATGCCGTAGAACGGCGTATCCAGCAGCTTGTACGAGGGCATCACAAAGGCCAGAGGCTGGGCCAGATGCGGTGCGTTGTGCAGCAGGGTCGTGCGCTCATGCAGTGCTTCGCGCACCAGGGAGATATTGCCCTGCGCCAGATAGCGCACGCCGCCATGCACCAGCTTGGTGGCACGCGAGGAAGTGCCCTTGGCGAAGTCCAGCGACTCCAGCAGCACGACCTTGAAGCCGCGCGCCGCCGCATCCACCGCCACACCCAGCCCCGTGGCACCGCCGCCCACGATGGCCAGATCGAAGCTTTCGGTCTGCGCCAGGCGCTCCAGCAGTTGAGCACGCGTTGTAGCCAAGGGTTGAGTGGACTGGTTCATGGAACGACTTCTGCGGTGGTCGCCGCGCCGCCATCATCCAGCGATGAGACGCGCACAGCAAAGAACAAATTTCAGATCGAATATTTTCGCTCTTTTTCGCTTTTAGTGCATTGCAAATCCCAAATATCGATTCGTTTTAGCGCGATTCGAGCCCAAACCGCTGGCCCGGCGCCACCCCGGCCAGGCCGCAACATCGGCAATCGGCGCGCTTGCACACTCTCAATGCATGAACTGCATTCTTCTTGCAGCGCCAATTGTTACTGCTGCAACAACTCGCCACGATGACATATAACCGCAGCTTGCTGTCAGACTTCAGACTCGGCGTGGATTCATTTTTGTTTTTTACCGGGCAATTCCATAGAAAATCACCCTATTAGAGGTTCGTTTGGATTCGCTCACAATCCCTGCACTGCCCGCTGCGGCTGGCGCTCTCCCCTATAGAGCTCTTCACCTGCAGCCCGTCCATGCGCCAATAGCACCTATATAACCAGTCACCAGTCATGAACAGCAATCCCCGCCAGTTGCAGCTTGTCGAAGAAGTCCGCGCCCGCCAGTCCACCTCGGTGGAGCAACTGGCAGAAATCCTCGGGGTCACGCTGCAGACCGTGCGCCGAGATATACAGAAGCTGGCCGATGCCGGCTTGCTGGTGCGCTTTCATGGCGGCGTGCGCGTGCCCAGCGCCACCGTGGAGAACCTGGCCCATACCCAGCGCCAGGTGCTGCACGCCGAAGGCAAGATGCGCATCGCACGCGCCATTGCCGAAGCCATTCCCAACGGCTGCTCGCTGATTCTCAACATCGGCACCACCACCGAAGCGGTGGCCCAGGCCCTGCTGCAGCACAAAGGTCTGCGCGTCATCACCAACAACCTCAATGTTGCAGCCATCCTCAGCAGCAACGCCGATTGCGAGGTCATCGTCGCCGGCGGCGTGGTGCGCACACGCGACCGCGGCATTGTCGGTGAGGCGGCCGTGGACTTCATGCGGCAGTTCAAGGTGGACATTGCCGTGATCGGCATCTCGGCCATCGAGTCGGACGGCAGCCTGCGCGACTTCGACCTGCGCGAGGTCAAGGTGGCCCAGACCATCATCGGCCAGTCGCGCGAAGTCTGGCTGGCAGCCGACCACAGCAAGTTCAGCCGCCAGGCCATGGTGGAGCTGGCCCGACTGAATCAGATCGACCGCCTGTTCACCGACGTTGCGCCCTCCGCGCCATTCGATGCCCTGTTGCGCGATGCCGAGGTGCAATGCACCATCGCCCAATGAATGCTGCCCCCCCTTATCTGATTCGCCCTGCGCTGCCCGAAGATGCCGCAGGCATTGCCGGGCTGCTGCATGACATCGGCTGGTTCAAGGCCTACGAAAGTCACTCCACATCCCAGAACACCGAGGCCGTGAAGGCGCTGCTGGACGAGCTGCAGGCCGGGCCAGAGCGCTCTCTGATGCTGGTGGCGCAAGATGCTCAGCAGCATATTCACGGCTACTGCGCCGTGCACTGGCTGCCGGTCGCCGTGCTGCAAGGCTGGGAGGCTTATGTAAGCGAGCTGTTTGTCGCCGAGGCAGCGCGCGGTGCAGGCCTGGGCCAGCAATTGCTGGACGCAGCCACCCAGGCTGCGCGCGAGCGCCATTGCATACGCATCTGGCTGGTCAACAACCGCGAACGTCCTTCCTATGTGCGCGGCTTTTATTCCCGGCAGGGCTGGAGCGAGCAGACCGAAATGGCGCGCTTTGTGCTCCCCCTCTGAATCACGGACAACCCATGACAACCTATCTGCTCGCCCTGGACCAGGGCACCTCCAGCTCCCGCTCCATCGTCTTCGACAAGCAAGGCCGCATTGTGGCGTCGGCCCAGCTGGAGCTGCCGCAGATCTACCCACAGCCGGGCTGGGTGGAGCATGACCCGCGCGAGATCTGGCGCACCCAGCTGAGCACCGCCAAGGAGGCGCTGGCCAAGGCGGGCCTCAAGGCGGGCGATATCCGCTCGGTGGGCATTACCAATCAGCGCGAGACCACCATCGTCTGGAACCGCAAGACCGGCGCGCCCATCCACCACGGCATCGTCTGGCAGGACCGCCGCGCCGAACCCACCTGCGTGCAGCTGCGCGAAGCCGGCCACAGCGACACCATTCTGCGCAAGACCGGCTTGCGCATCGATGCCTATTTTTCAGGTACCAAGCTCAAGTGGCTGCTGGACAACGTGCCCGGCGCACGCGCCGCAGCGCAGGCCGGCGAGCTGGCCTTCGGCACAGTGGATTGCTGGCTGATCTGGCAGCTGACGGGCGGCAAGCGCCATGTCACCGATGTGAGCAATGCCAGCCGCACCATGCTCTTCAATGTGCACAGCAACCAGTGGGACGCCGATCTTCTGGCCCTGCTCGACATCCCTGCGAGCCTGATGCCCGAAGTCCTGCCCTCGGCCGCCGATTTCGGCCAGACAGCCGACGAGGTGCTGGGCGGCTCCATCAAGATCGGCGGCGTGGCCGGCGACCAGCAAAGTGCGCTGTTCGGCCAGGCCTGCTTCGACGCCGGCATGGCCAAGAACACCTATGGCACGGGCTGCTTCATGCTCATGCATACGGGTAGCAGCTTCCAGACCTCGAGCAACGGCCTGCTGACCACATCGGCCGCCCAGGCGGGCAGCCAGCCCCAGTTTGCGCTGGAAGGCAGCGTCTTCGTAGGCGGTGCCGTGGTGCAGTGGCTGCGCGACGGCCTGCAGGCCATCGAGCACAGCGGCCAGGTCCAGCAACTGGCCGAAAGCGTGCCCGACAGCGGCGGCGTGATGCTGGTGCCCGCTTTTACCGGCCTGGGCGCCCCCTACTGGAAGCCCGATGCGCGCGGCACCATCACCGGACTGACGCGCGGCACGACGATGGCCCATATCGCTCGCGCGGCCCTGGAATCCATTGCCTACCAGAGTGCTGCCCTGCTCGGCGCCATGAGCCGCGACGCCGTGGCCACGGGCGGTACGCCGGTCAGCGAGCTGCGCGTGGACGGCGGCGCCTGCGTGAACAATCTGCTGATGCAGTTCCAGGCCGATCTGCTGGGCATTCCCGTGGTGCGCCCGGCCTGCGTGGAAACCACGGCCCTGGGTGCAGCCTATCTGGCCGGCCTGTCCAGCGGCGTCTATCAGAGCACCGAGGAGCTGTCGGCATTGTGGAAGGCCGAGCGCCGCTTCCTGCCCACGCTGGGCAAGGACCGCGCCGACGAGCTGATGCAGCGCTGGGAACAGGCCGTGCGCCAGACCACGGCGCAGTAAAGCCGCTGCACTGGGCGCTGGCCAGGCAAGCGCTCAAGCCCTCAGAAAAGCCATCAAAAAAGGGATGCCAAGGCATCCCTTTTTGCTTGGACAGCGGCCGCGTTGAACGCTCAGTCTTCGTCACCCAGCAGCGCCTTGTGGATCACGGCGCCGATGATGGCGCCCACGATGGGAGCCAGCCAGAACAGCCAAAGTTGCTCCAGCGCGATGGCCGGCCCGAACAGCGCCGGGCCAGTGCTGCGGGCGGGGTTGACCGAGGTGTTGGTCACGGGAATGGAGATCAGGTGGATCAACGTCAGGCACAGGCCGATGCTCATGCCCGCAAAGCCCACGGCAGCCTTCTTGGTGGTGGAGCCCAGGATCACCAGCAGAAACACTGCGGTCAGCACCACTTCGGTCACCAGCGCCGCAGCCATATTGAACTTGCCCGGCGAGTGATCCCCGTAGCCGTTGGTGGCCAGATCGGCCACCTGGGCGCCAGCCTTGCCACTGGCAATGAAATACAGCGCGGCGGCCGCCACAATGGCACCCAGCACCTGGGCAATGATGTAACCGGGCAGCTCGGCAAAGCGAAAACGCCCCGCAACTGCCAGACCGACGGAGACCGCTGGATTGAAGTGACCGCCGGAGACTGGACCGAAGGCGTAAGCGCCCGTCAGCACCGTCAGGCCGAAGGCAAAGGACACGCCCAGCAGGCCGATGCCCACTTCGGGAAAGGCCGCTGCCAGCACCGCGCTGCCACAACCGCCAAACGTCAGCCAGAAAGTACCCAGAAACTCCGCCGACCATTTTTTGACATTGGATGCCATGATTGCTCCCTATTTCCGATGGCGTTGTCCGTGCAGCCCCGCGCGGCACAGAAATGCTGGCATCTTAGAAAGCGATCAGCGAAAAGTACAAGGCACAAATGTGAACAATCCACGACAGCTCTGCCTTTGGGTCCTCTCGTTGATCTGCGCCAGTCTCGCTGCCTGCACGACGGCGTCGCTCGCACCCCACCGCATCTGCAGCACATCCGAGGCCCGGCCCTGGTCCCTGTTTGGGGAAATCCGCTGGCAGCACGACAAGCTGTTTGCCGACACGCCAGTGGGCGGCCTGTCCTCGATCGACTACGACGCGGGCAGCAATCTGTACTACCTGGTCAGCGACGACCGCTCCGCCCATGGGCCGGCGCGCTTTTACACGGCGCGTATCGAATACGACGCCAGCGGTCTGCATCAGGTCAGACTGCAAAATGCCCGACCGCTGCTCAGCCCCGCCCAGGCCCCCTACCCCAGCCACCGCCAGCCCGTGCCCGGCATCGCGACACCCGACGCGGAAGCCCTGCGCGTGCTGCCAGGAGGTCAGTCCCTGCTGTGGAGCAGCGAGGGCGACTTCTCACGCGGATTCGGCCCGCAATTGCTGCAATCAGGCAAGGATGGACACTGGCTGCGCGAATGGCCGCTGCCGCCCGAGCTGCACCTGCCGAGCAGCAAGACCCAAGGGCCGCGCAGCAACTTCACGCTCGAAGGTCTGGCGCTGAGCCAGGATGGCCGAACGCTCTGGCTGGCCATGGAGGCAGCGCTCAGACAGGACGGGGCCCTGCCCGCAGCTGAGCACTCGGGCGGCCCGGTGCGCATTACCGCCTATGACATGGGCACGCAGCAGCCCGCGCGCCAGCTTGCCTATCTGCCCGATGCCCTGCCTGCCGACCTGTGGCTGCAACGCGGTGCCATCAACGGCATTAGCGCCGTGCTGGCCGACGGCCCTGAACACCTGCTGGTGCTGGAGCGCTCCTTTGCGCCACCGCTGCGCTTTGGCGCCCGCATCTACCGCATCAGCACCCGTGCCGATGCAAGCAGCGATACGCTGGGCCAAACCCGGCTCGTGCCGGGCAGCTACCGCCCTGCAGACAAGGAATTGCTGCTGGACCTGGCAGATGCCGGCCTGCGGTCCGTGGACAACCTGGAGGGCATGAGCTGGGGACCGCTGCTGCCCGATGGCCGACGCGTGCTACTGCTGGTTAGCGACAACAACTTCAATCCCGCCGAAGTCACCCAGTTCGTCGCATTGAGCGAGGAACGCGGCCGCTGCGGCGCAGGTTTATAGTGCCGTTCTGCGCCTGGAATCCGAATACAGGCTTGCCCACTTGCTGCATCGCAGAGCGAATCGAACCATCATGAGCCAGACCGACCACTCGACCTCCGTTTTCCCTCCCATCGCCTTTATCGGCGGCGGCAACATGGCCAGCGCCATCATCGGCGGCCTGATCCGCCAGGGCGTTCCGGCCAGCAGCATCACCGTGGTCGAGCCTTTTGAAGCCACGCGCGCTGCGATCAAGACCAGCTTCGGCATCGACGCCCTGCCCGCCGCCACCGAGACCCTGCAAAGCGCCCAACTGGTGGTCTGGGCCGTCAAGCCCCAGAGCTTCAAGGAAGCGACCGCTCCCGTTGCCACCCACACCCGCAACGCCCTGCACCTGAGCGTGGCTGCCGGCATCACCACCGACAGCATTGCGGCCTGGACCGGCACCCACCGCATCGTGCGCGCCATGCCCAATACACCGGCCCTGGTGGGCAAGGGCATGACGGGCCTGTTCGCCCGCCCCGAAGTCGATGCCCAGGGCAAGGCCCTGATCGAGACCGTGATCGGCAGCACCGGCGAACTCACCTGGGTAGACAAGGAAGCCCATCTGGATGCCGTGACGGCCATCTCCGGCTCCGGCCCCGCCTATGTATTCCTGTTCCTCGAAGCCATGACCCAGGCAGGCGTCGACATGGGCCTCAGCGCCGAGCAAAGCTACAAGCTGGCCGTGGCCACTTTTGCGGGCGGCTCGGAACTGGCGGCACGCTCCAGCGAAAGCGCCGAAGTGCTGCGCCAGCGCGTGACCAGCAAGGGCGGCACCACCTACGCTGCCATCACTCATATGCAGGAGCAGAAGCTGCCCGAGCATTTTATCGAAGCCATGCGCAAGGCCCAGATCCGCGCACAGGAGTTGGCTGCCGAGTTCGGCAAATAAAAAAACCGGCCTCGGCCGGTTTCTTTTTTAGTCTTTCAAGAATCTATCGCTTATCAGTCAAGCGCTTTGAGCTATTAAAACAGGACTATTTCAACGCAAACCCTAGCGCCACGCCTGCAAAGATCGCGGCACCAATCCAGTGACTCTTGCTGAAGGCGACAAAACAGCCTTCGCGCGTGCGGTCCTTGATCAGGCTGAAATGCCAGACGATCTGTGCCGCTGCCACGCCCATGCCCAGCCAGAAGGGCCAGCCCAGCTGATAAGGAGCCAGCACCCAGGCGATCAGCCCCCAGCACAGGGCAAAGAACAGCATGATCGCCGTGACATCGAAACGGCCCAGGGTGATGGCCGAGGTCTTCATGCCGATCTTGAGATCGTCATCGCGGTCCACCATGGCGTATTCGGTGTCATAGGCCAGCACCAGAAACATATTCGCCAGCCACAGCGTCCAGGCCGTGGCGCTGACCTCACCGGTCACCGCCGCAAACGCAATCACGATGCCGAAATTGAAGGCAATGCCCAGAAAGGCCTGAGGCATGGCAAAAAAGCGCTTGGTGAAGGGATAGAGAATCGTGAACAGCACGGCTGGCACCGACCAGGCCACGGCCTCCCAGCGGGTGGACAACACCAGGCCGAAGGCCACCAGCGTGAGCACCAGGCCGACCATGGCCGCCTCCCTGACCGAGATCTGGCCACTGGTGATGGGGCGCTGGGTGGTGCGCTTCACATGCCTGTCGAAGTCGCGGTCGGCAATATCGTTGATGGTGCAGCCCGCGCTGCGCATCAACACCGTGCCCAGCACAAAGACCACGAGCAGATGCCAGCCCGGAAAGCCCTGGCCTGCCACCCACAGCGCCACCAGCGTGGGCCAGACCAGCACCAGCCAGCCTGCGGGGCGGTTGAAGCGGATCAGATCAAGATACAGCGACAGCTTGGAGCGCGGCGAAGCAGGGATGGAGGCGGACATGAGACGGGTTCCGAAAGGCAGGAGATCACGACCGGGCCCCCAGGCCACGATCAGCGCAGCGGTAATTGTGCCTCGGCCTGCGGCGGCCCGATGGCGCCGCCCCCATGCTCGACACGGTCTGTCAACCAGAGCACCAGGGCCGTCCAGCCCAGGCCCAGGCACAGGCCCGCCAGCACATCGCTGGCATGGTGCACGGACAGCAGCACGCGGCTCAAGCCCGTGCTCAAGGCCAGCAGCGCCGCCGCCGCAAAGACCCAAGCCCGCCAGCGCCGCGGCAGGCGACGAGCGGCCAGCCAGGCCAGCATGCCGAAAATCGCTGCCGTGCCCGCGCTATGGCCGCTGGGAAAGCTGAAGCCGGCCTCATGCACCAGCCCGTCCAGCGGGCGGGCGCGCTGCATGGACCCCTTGATGAAACGCACCCACAGTCCGGTGCCGGCCACCGCCACCACCCAGCTCAGCAGTTGCAGACCCTGGCGCCGCCACAGCAGCCACAGGCCCACGACCAGACTCAGCAACCCCATGACGCGCAAATCCCCGAGCTGGGTCCATGCCCGCACCAGAGGCTGCATCATGTGCGGCAGTGCCGCGCTCACCGCGCGCTGCAGCTTCAGGTCCAGGGCCATCAGCCCCTGAGGCAGCTGCACCGACTGGGACTGGTGCACGCCGACGCTCAGCAGGGCCAGAAGCACAGCGGCCAGTGCCGCCACCGCCAGCAAGCGACCGCCATCCGGCCTGAAGTCCGCGCTGCGGTCCTGCCACAGCCACTCGGCCCTGCCCTGCACACGGCAACGCAGCATGCAGGCCGCAACCAGCAACAGCAGCAGCAACACCCAGATGACATGTCTGTCCACCCATTGCGCCAGCAGGACCACGGGAGTCGCTGCAGAAAACACAGGCATTCCTTTCAAAGCAAAAGCGAAAAAGCCCTGACGGGCCTCTGGAGGCCAGCCCGTCAGGGCTTGGGGAGACCGGGACGAGCGGCTGCCGCGGCGCGGCTCACTCCTCGAGCAGGGAGCGCAGCATCCAGGCGGTCTGCTCGTGCACGGCCAGACGCTGGGTCAGCAGATCGGCCGTGGGCTCATCGCCTGCCTTGTCGGCACGTGGGAACAGCTGGCGTGCCGTGCGCGCCACGGCCTCATGACCCTGTACCAGAATGCGCACCATCTCCAGGGCCTTGGGCGGCTGGGCCGGGGCATCGGGCAGGCTGGTGAGCTTGCCGAACTGGGCATAGGAGCCAGGTGCATGGTGGCCCAGTGCGCGGATGCGCTCGGCCACGGGATCGACGGCATTCCACAGCTCGGTGTACTGCGCCATGAACATGGTGTGCAGCGTGTTGAACATGGGCCCCGTGACGTTCCAGTGGAAGTTGTGCGTGGTCAGGTACAGCGTATAGGTGTCGGCCAGTAGCACCGACAGTCCCTTGGCGATGGCAGCACGGTCCTCGTCGCTGATGCCGATGTGGATGCCTGCGGGCACCTGCGGCGTGGCATCCGGCTTGTGTTTCTGCGATTTGTCCTTGCCTTGCTTGGTCATGCACTCACCTTTCAGGTTTAACGGATCCAGACTCCCGCCCTCTTCGAGCCACTGCAGCAGCGCTTATTGCGACAGGCGCTGTACTCCTGGCAGCGGGCAGGCGTAGACGGCATTACGCAGTGCGGCAATCGCCTCATAACGCGTGAAACTGCGCCGCCAGGCCAGCACCACACGGCGGGTGGGCGGTGCAATGCCGTCTTCCTCATGAATCGGAAGATAGCGGATATGAGGTTCGTCAGCGCGGCGACGGCGCTCAATGGGAGCCAGCGCATCTTCGGGCACAGACAGGCGCGGCACCAGGGTCACGCCCATGCCGGCGGCCACCATGTACTTGATGGTTTCCAGCGACGAGCCCTCGAACGTGCGGCGAATGCCTTCGGAGTTGCTGGCATAGCGCGCGAACTCCGGGCAGACCTCAAGCACATGGTCGCGGAAGCAGTGACCCGCGCCCAGCAGCAGCATGGTCTCGTTCTTGAGATCCGTGGTGGACAGGCTTTTCTTCTGCGCCAGCGGGTGGGTGCTGGGCACGGCGGCCATGAAGGGCTCGTCGTACAGCGGCGCCAGTGCCAGACCGGTATCGGGGAAGGGCTCGGCCATGATGGCGCAGTCTATCTCGCCCGTGCGCAGCATCTCCAGCAGCTTGACGGTGAAGTTCTCCTGCAGCATCAGCGGCATCTGCGGCGTCATATTGATGGAGTTGCGCACCAGATCGGGGAGCAGGTAAGGGCCTATGGTGTAGATCACGCCCAGGGTCAGAACGCCTGACAGCGGGTCCTTGCCGCGCTTGGCGATTTCCTTGATCTCGTTGGCCTGCTCGAGCACGCTTTGGGCCTGGCGCACGATCTCCTCGCCCAGCGAGGTTACCGAGACTTCGCCGGCACTGCGCTCGAAAATCTTGACATCCAGCTCTTCCTCCAGCTTCTTGATCGCCACGGACAGCGTAGGCTGGGACACATAGCAGGCTTCGGCGGCGCGGCCAAAGTGCTTTTCCCGCGCAACGGCCACGATGTACTTCAATTCGGTAAGAGTCATAGAGAGGGGGTCTTTCGGATCATCAATAACGGCATTGATTCATCCTGTTTTTGCATTCAATCACATATTACCAAGGCAAAAGATTACATATATTCCTGCAAAAACGTAACTATTTACGTCTACAGACGCAATTTTCGGTACTTCAGGCCTTCAGATACTCGGCCTTGCCACCCAGCCAGCGGCTGACATGGCGTGCCGCCAGCGCAGGAAATTGCTCAAGCATAAGCGGTGCCAGCTCGCGCGCCCAGTCCAGCAGGAGCACGTCCTGCTCGAGATCGGCAAAGCGCAGCATGGGTGCGCCCGACTGCCGGGCGCCGAGAAACTCGCCCGGGCCGCGAATCTCCAGATCCCGCCTCGCGATCTCGAAACCGTCATTGGTCTCGGCCATGGCACGCAGGCGCTCCTTGCCGGTATCGGACAGTCGCCCGTTGTCATTGACCGAATACAGCAGCACACAGGCCGAGGCTGCAGCGCCGCGCCCCACACGGCCGCGCAACTGGTGCAGCTGCGAGAGGCCGAAACGCTCCGAGTGTTCAATGACCATCAACGAGGCATTGGGCACGTCCACACCCACCTCGATCACCGTGGTGGATACCAGCACTCCCATGACGCCGGCAGAAAACAGCTCCATCACGGCCTTTTTCTCGGCCGTGGGCATGCGCGAGTGCAGCAGACCCACCATGACACCAGGCAGCATTTCGCTCAAATATTCATGGGTAGCCGTGGCATTCGACAGATCCAGCGCTTCGCTCTCCTCGATCAACGGGCAGACCCAGTAGACCTGACGCCCGCTGGCGACCTGGGCACCGATACGCTCGATCACCTCGTCCTTGCGGCTGTCCGAGATCAGCTTGGTGACGATAGGCGTGCGCCCTGGCGGCAGCTCGTCGATGGTGGAGACATCGAGGTCGGCGTAATAGCTCATGGCCAAGGTACGGGGAATCGGTGTGGCGCTCATCATCAGCAAATGCGGCTCCATACCCGTGGCCGCGAGCTTTTGCCGCAGCGCCAGACGCTGGGCCACGCCAAAGCGGTGCTGCTCGTCGATCACGGCCAGGGCCAGGTTCTTGAACTGCACCTGCTCCTGAATCACGGCATGCGTGCCCACGACCAGCGCCGCCTCGCCGCTTTCCACCAGCGCCAGCATCGCGGCGCGCTCCTTCTTCTTCTGGGCGCCAGCCAGCCAGGCGACCTTTTTACCCAGCGGCGCCAGAATCGGCTCCAGCCAGCCGACCAGCTTGCCGAAATGCTGCTCGGCCAGGATTTCGGTCGGAGCCATCAACGCGCATTGCCAGCCGGCCTCGATACAGGCCACGGCAGACAGTGCTGCCACCACCGTCTTGCCCGAGCCCACATCGCCCTGCAGCAAACGATGCATGGGAATACGGCGCTCCATATCGGCCCGAATCTCTCCCACCACTCGCTGCTGCGCCCCCGTCAGGCCAAATGGCAGTTGCGCCAGAAACTGCTGCGTCAAATCCGCCATGCCGGCCTGCGGCCTGAGCACGGGCGCACGCAAGCGGGCGCGCTCGCGCTTGGCCTCGTACTGGGACAGCTGCTGGGCCAGCAACTCTTCCGCCTTGAGTCTTTGCCAGGTCGGGTGCGAATGGTCCTCCAGCGTGACCAAGGCCACGTCAGGGGTTGGATGGTGCAGAAAAATGAGCGCATTGCGCAAGTCATATGCCGGCTGCAGTCCATTTTGACCATAGGACTGCGCGATGGGAGGCGACTGCCCCGGTGGCAAAGTCTCGGACAGATCGGCACGCAACAGCGCCGAGGCGATGGCCCGGCGCAGATACGCCTGGGGCAGACTGGCAGTGGCGGGATAGACCGGTGTCAGCGCCGTGGGCAGCTCGCCGCCCGCCACCCGAAATGCGGGGTGCATCATCTGCCGCCCCCAGAAACCGCCCTTGACCTCGCCGCGAATGCGCAGACGCGCCCCGGGCGCCATGGTCTTTTGCTGCGAGGGGTAGAAGCTGAAGAAAGTCAGCAGACAAGTGCTGCTGCCATCATCCACGGTGACCTTGAGCATACGCCGCGGGCGCAGTTGCACCTCGCTGTGCGTGACCGTGGCTTCGATCTGCACCGTCTCGCCATCACGCGCGTTCTTCAGCGGCACGATGCGGGTTTCGTCCTCATAGCGCAGGGGCAGATGCAAAGCCAGATCGATATCGCGCGTCAATCCCATCTTCTGCAAGGCCTGCTGCGCAGGACTGACGGTCTTTTTGGGAGCGGCATCCTGGTCCATGCCCGCCTTTTTCTCACGAGCGGCAGCGCGCTTGACAGCAGACTTCGGCTCGGTAACAGGCTTTTTTGACACAGACAACTGAGACTCCTTGACTACACTCCCCGCGACAGGGAAAGCAATGTATGTATATACAGCATATTCAGGTTTGCAAACAACTGCCGCCAGCGCAATAACGTCAAAATCGCTACCATTCCCAATTTGTTACTATGTGTTTCCTCGTAAATCCATGTTGAAGCGAGTTGATGTCGAGCACCTGCGCCCGGGAATGTTTGTGCACGAGTTCTGCGGCTCGTGGATGGAGCACCCCTTTTTGCGTACCCGCCTCCTGCTCGATCAGCCCAGGGACCTGGAACGCCTGCTTGCCACCACCATCCGCCAGGTGTGGATAGACACCGGCAAGGGGGCCGACATCGCCCCCGACATCACGCCCGCAGAAGTCTTGGAGTCGCCAGGCGACGAAGCTGTGCCCAGCTCGCCGGTACGGCCCACCAGAACCAACGTGGAGTTGCAGCAGGCCCATCAGATCATTGGGCAGGCACGTGATGTGCTCAAGACCATGTTCAAGGACGTTCGCCTGGGCCGTCCGCTGGACCTGCCTGCCTCAGGTCTGCTGGTCGACAAGATGGCCGAGTCGATCAAGCGCAACCCCCACGCCCTGATCAGCCTGGCGCGTCTGAAGACTGCGGACAACTACTCCTATATGCACAGCATTGCGGTGTGCGCGCTGATGATTGGTCTGGCACACCGCATGGGTCTGGACGAGCACCAGGTGCATCAGGCCGGTATCGCAGGCCTGCTGCACGATATCGGTAAAAGCAGAGTGCCGCCGGATGTTCTCAACAAGCCTGGGCCGCTGGATGCCGAGGAATGGGTCATCATGAAGTCCCACCCTCGCTGGGGCTACGAAATCCTGTTGCCTCAGGGGCTGGACGACGCCGTTACCGACGCCTGCCTGCATCACCACGAAAAAGTCGACGGCACGGGCTATCCCGACGGACTGAAGCAGGACGAGATCAGTCTGATGGCGCGCATGACGGCAGTCTGCGATGTCTATGACGCAATCACCTCGGATCGCCCCTACAAGCAGGGCTGGCACCCGGCCATCGCGCTGCAGCGCATGGCGCAATGGGCGCCCCATCATTTCGACAAGGCCATCTTCGAGCAGTTTGTCCAGACGGTGGGCATCTACCCGCTGGGCTCGCTGGTGCGGCTGCAGTCGCAGCATCTTGCCGTGGTGCTGGATGTCTCGCCGACCTGTTTGCTGACCCCGAAAGTGCGGCGCTTTTACTGCCTCAGCCAGCAGCGCCGCATCACGCCCGAGATTCTCGACCTGGCCTGCCCACATGCCAACGACAGCATAGTCGGGCGCGAAGACCCTGCCGACTGGCCCTTCAGGAATCTCAACGAGCTCTGGAATCCAGCTGCTGCTCAGCCCTGAAGCCGGCAGCCCTAATGGCGATTTGCGACAATCGCCCACTTGTTTGATTGAACTTGGAACGGGCCTCGTACGGCCCTCAAGCACCGCATGTCTTCCTGCACCCGTGAATTCACACTCAGCGATTTCGACTTCGACCTGCCCGAATCCCTGATTGCCCAGCATCCCACCGCCGTTCGCAGCGCCTCGCGCCTGCTTGACGGCCGCAGCCTCCCTGCCACCGACCGCATCTTCCGCGAACTGCCCGATCTGCTGCAGCCCGGCGACCTGCTGGTCTTCAACGACACCAAGGTCATCAAGGCGCGCGTCTTCGGCGAAAAGGCCAGCGGCGGCAAGATCGAGCTGCTGGTCGAGCGCGTGCTGCAGAACAACGAGGTCGTGGCCCATATGCGAGTGAGCAAAAAGCCCTTGCCTGGTGCCAAGATCCATCTTTGCGGCGGCCTCAAGAACGGCGGTTTCGAAGCCACCCTGCTGGGCCGCTGGCCGGACGAGAACGGGCCGCTGTTCCATCTTTCCTTCAAGGGCAACCAGGGCGAATCGCCCTATGAATTGCTGGAGCAGTTCGGCCATCTGCCGCTGCCGCCCTATATCGAGCGCCAGCAGAACGCCGAGCATGATCCCGATGAGAAAGAAGACAGCGAGCGCTACCAGACCGTGTTCGCAGCCCACCCTGGTGCCGTAGCCGCACCGACCGCCGCCCTGCATTTCGACGAGACCGTTCTGGCCGCCCTGCAAGCCAAGGGCGTGGAACGCGCCAGCGTCACCCTGCATGTGGGAGCCGGCACCTTCCAGCCCGTCAAGACCGAAAACCTTGCCGACCACACCATGCACAGCGAGTGGTACGACATTCCCCTGCCCACATTGGCTGCCATGGAGCGCTGCCGCCAGCGCGGTGGCCGCATCATTGCCGTGGGCACCACCACGGTGCGCACGCTGGAGTCCTGGGCCAAGTACGGCAATATCAGCGGCGACACCAGCATCTTCATCACACCGGGCTTTCAGTACCAGGTGGTGGACATGCTGATCACCAACTTCCATCTGCCCAAAAGCACGCTGATGATGCTGGTCAGCGCTTTTGCGGGCTATGAGCACATCATGGGCATGTATCAGCATGCGATTGCCCAGCACTACCGCTTCTTCAGCTATGGAGACTCCATGCTGCTGGAGCGCCAGCGCTGATCTGCAACACACTGGAGCCGCCGTGCCGGCTCCTGGCATAAGGAGTTACAGAAACACTGGGTCCAATCTTTTCTTAGTGGTAGATTTCATCGTTTTGTCAAAGTGCTTATTCATTTAGAAAAAATCAATGGAAGTTCAAACCCCACAAGATGAAGAGTTGGATCTGCTGGATCTATTGGTCACACTCGCAGAAAACTGGAAAATTCTGATTTTCGGCCCGCTATTGGCTGGCATTGCGGCTTACGGAATCGGCTTGGTGATCCCCAAGACCTACGAGAGCAGCGCATCGGTTCAGGTGGAGCGTCCCGGCTCCAGCTTTACCGCCCCCATGGCCGCCAGCCTGGTCATGTCTGCTGACGTGCTGCATCAGCTTGCCCCCGTTGCAGGCCTGGACGATGGCCTGACCAAGGAAGAAATCTATAAAAAACTCAGCAAGCGCATCACCGTCAATGTCGGCAAGCAGGACAAGCTGCTGAATATTTCAACCCAGGCCAAATCGCCCGAAGCGGCTCAAAAGCTCAACCAGGCACTGCTGGACACCTTGTTTCCTCTGAGCAAGCCACGCGGTCTGGAAAAAAAGCAGCTGGAGGTGCAACTGGCCTCCGAGAAGACACGCCTGGAGGAATCGCTCAAGCTGGAGCATGACACTTCTGCCAATCTCTCTTCTGGAAAAAGTGTCACCGAAGCCACCAGCCGCCTCTATGGCGAACTGCTGACAGCCAACAGCAATCGCCAGAAGGGGATTCTGGACATGGAGCGTCGCCTCGGCGGCCTGGACAACGACGATGTGATCCAGATGCCGACCCTGCCCGAGCGCTCCATCAAGCCCAAGAAGCCCATGCTGGCCATTGGTGCGGCCGTGGGTACCGGTTTCCTGCTGCTGCTGTTTGTCTTCATCCGACAAGCGCTGCGCACCGCCAAGGAGTCCTCGACCGAGCAGGCCGAAAAAATTGCGCGTATTCGTAACGCCATGCCCTGGTAATCCTTCTTCACCCCATCCAGTGCCCGCATCTAACAGTGCGGGCATTTTTATGGGCGTCACAACCAGAGCCGACAACTTCATCCCCCTAGAATTCCTCGCTTCTCTTGTCGCAAATCGCTACGGACATGCTTCCCAGCTGGCTCTCTCCCACACTTTCCACGTCAGCGCAATCAGCCATCCGCGGTGTTCTGCTCACCATATTCGCCTGTGCGCTGTTTGCCGTTCTGGATAGCGCCACCAAGTTCACGGGAACGCTGCTTCCGGTTCTCATGGTTCTGTGGCTGCGCTTCACGGCCCAGGCTCTGGTCACCAGCGTGCTGGTTTTGCCTCGGCACGGCCTTTCGGCACTGAAAACCCGGAACCTGAGGTTTCAGCTGCTGCGCGCGATCTCGGGGCTGTTGACCACGGTCTGCGCCTTCTTCTGCATAAAGAACATGCCTTTGGCCAATTTCACGGCCATCTGGTCAGCAGCGCCGCTCTTTATCGTGGTGGCCTCGGCGCTATTTTTCAAAGAGCAGGTCAGTCCTGCCCGTTGGTCGCTGCTGGTGATCGGTCTGCTGGCAGTGATTGCCATCGTCCGACCGGAAAACGATGGACAGCCCTTGGGCCTGGCCGCCCTGTGGCCGGTTGGTCTGCTGGTATCTGGCACCACCTACCAGGTCCTAGGAAGTCGCCTGTCGCGCCTGGATTCACCTCCAACCACCCAGCTTTACTCGACCTGGCTGCCCTTGCTGCTGACCACGCCTCTCATAGGCTTTGTATGGCAGCCCATCGATGACTGGCAGATCTACGCAGCAGCAGCTGTGATGGGCCTTTGCAGCGGCATTGGCCACCTGATGCTGCTGCAGGCATACACCCACGCCACGCCCGCAACCGTGGCACCTTTCCTCTACAGCCAGATCGGCTTTGCCATGCTGATGGGCTGGCTGTTTTTCGGGCAGCTTCCCGACAGCACATCGCTGCTCGGAATGACGGTGGTGACGCTCAGCGGCCTGACGGGCGTCTGGCTTGGAATCAGGGAAAAGCGCTGAGACAGCCCAATCTGGCCATCTCAATAGCCGTGTCTGAGCTTGAACTCCCTGGCCTTGCCGAAGTGTCCGTTACCGATAAAGGGCACGGGAGGCCTCAGGGCCGATAGCGGTGAAGGGTGATTGCTCATCAGCACCAGATGACCACGATCCTGAGGAATGAACACACGCTTGGACTGGGCGTGCGAGCCCCAGAGCATGAAGACCGTGGGCCGCCCCTGCTCGGCGACATGTCGGATGATGGCATCGGTCAGCTCTTCCCAGCCTTTTTTGGCATGGCTTGCGGCCTGCCCTTCTTCCACCGTCAGGCTGGTGTTGAGCAGCAGTACACCACGCTGAGCCCAGCTCACCAGGCTGCCGCCTGGCTGGGGAAACGCCGGAAACGGCGTGCCCAGTTCGCGCTGCATTTCCTTGAAGATGTTCTGCAACGATGGCGGAACGCGCACCCCGGGTGCTACAGAAAATGCCAGACCCTCGGCCTGCCCACGACCATGATAGGGGTCCTGCCCCAGGATCACGACACGCACCTCCTCGGCGGGTGTCAATTCCAGGGCCCGCAGAGGTTTGGGCGGGAAAATCACGGCCCCTGCACCCAGTCTTTGCTGCAAAAACTGCAGCAAGCCCTGGCCTGTGCTCCCTGCAAAGAAAGAGTCGACAACGGCTTGCCAGTCTGGCGAGACAGGCCAGTCCTGCGGATCTGCACTCATCAACTGGGTAGGCGCAGCGGTGTTGGCACTCATGCTCTGACTAGTGAAGTTCATGCGTGGATTCTCTCAACTTCCAGAGTCACCTCGAATGATTTCCTCAAGGGTTCCTACCTATTTTGAGGCTCAAAATACCTGATTTCAGTGAGTGACACATTCTGACAATTTGCAAAGAATCGATTCCAACATAGCTGACCACTTGGCGGCTCAGGCTCACAAGGAGTTATTCATGCACACATCTTCTGCCAGTCACTCACAAGCCTCTGCCGCGCAGGCCTTCTTTTCCTGCGCCCGCCCTGCGTTCACCTTGAGTCCCCAGGGCTTCAAGTTTGCCGACTGGGAGTTGAGGCTGCGCTCGCGCAGCCTCATCAGCGCTGCCGGGCATGAGGTGGGACTGACCAAGAGCGAGTTCGCGCTGCTGCTGGCCCTGCTCAAACGTCCCAGGCAAATCATGAGCCGTGAGCAGATCATGGATCTGACGCAGGCCGAAGACGATGTCTTTGACCGTGCCATTGATGTGCAGATGCTGCGCTTGCGCCGCAAGGTCGAAGTATCGAGCCGCGCGCCCACGCTGCTCAAGACCAAGCGTGGTGCCGGCTATTTTCTGGATGCCGATGTGCAGGTTCTGCGCTGAACCTGCACAGCAGCCAATCGCTCACTGAAACAACTGGGCCAGGGCCTCGCCCGGCTCGCGGGCACGCATAAAGGCCTCGCCCACCAGGAAGGCGTCAATGCCGGCGTCACGCATGGTCTTCACATCGTCGCGGCTCAGGATACCGGACTCGGTCACCAGCAGGCGATCGGCGGGCACATCCTTCTTGAGCGCAATCGTGGTCTGAATATCGACCTCGAATGTACGCAGATTGCGGTTGTTGATGCCCACCAGCGGCGTCTTGAGCTTGAGAGCGCGCTGCAACTCCTCGCCGTCATGCACTTCCACCAGCACATCCATGTCCAGGCTGTGCGCAATCTGCTCCATCTCCGCCATCTGCGCATCGTCCAGGCAGGCAGCGATCAACAGCACGCAGTCGGCGCCCATCACCCGCGATTCGTAGATCTGATAGGGGTCGACCATGAAGTCCTTGCGCAGCACCGGCAGCAGCGTGCTCGCGCGGGCCTGCTTGAGATAGTCGGGTTGCCCCTGGAAGAACTGGCGATCAGTCAGCACCGACAGGCAGGCCGCACTGATCTTGCCGTCGCCCACCATATAGCTCTGGGCGATATCGGCAGGATCGAAGTCGGGACGGATCACGCCCTTGCTGGGGCTGGCCTTCTTGACTTCGGCAATCACGCCGGCCTGTCCCTTGGCAATCTTGGCACGGATGGCGCCCACGAAATCGCGCGTGGAGACACGGCTTTCCGCATCGCGGCGCATCTCGGCAAACGGCACGGCCTTCTTGGCGGCAGCAACTTCCTGGACCTTGACGTCGCAGATTTTCTTGAGAATGTCAGACATGGTTTTCCTTGTTGGTGGCGGCATCTGCCGGGCCGCGCAAGACCTTCACGATGACGCGGTGCATGCCTATGCCCACCACGATGAACAGCAGGGAGATGCCCAGCACGACCCAGGTGCCGGCATCACTCCAGATGGGCGCATCCAGCAGGCTCATGCCGCTGCCTGGCCGAGCTTTTGCGAATAGGCCACCAGCTCCTTGAGCTTGGCCAGTGCCGCGCCGCTATCGATGGCCTGTTGCGCACGCTCCAGGCCCTCTTCGATAGAGCCTGCCACATTGGCGGCATACAGGGCGGCGCCGGAGTTGAGACAGACGATATCGCGTGCCGGGCCTTGGTCCCCCTGCAGCACGCCCATCAGCATGGCTTTGGACTCCTCGGGATTCTCGACCTTGAGCGAACGCGTGCCAGCCATGCGCAGACCAAAGTCCTCGGGATGGACTTCATACTCGCGCACCACGCCGTCCTTGAGCTCGCCGACCAGCGTGCCCGCGCCTAGGCTGATCTCATCCAGGCCGTCGCGGCCGTAGACGACCAGCGCATGCTCGGCACCCAGGCGCTGCAGGGCACGCACCTGAATGCCGACCAAGTCTTCGTGGAACACGCCCATCAGGATATTGGGCGCAGATGCCGGGTTGGTAAGCGGGCCCAGGATGTTGAAGATGGTGCGCACGCCCAGTTCCTTGCGCACAGGTGCCACGTTCTTCATGGCCGGATGATGGTTGGGCGCAAACATGAAGCCTATGCCCACATCGCGTATGCAATCGGCGATCTGTGCGGCGTTGAGGTTGATGTTGACGCCCAGCGCCTCCATGGCATCGGCGCTGCCCGACTTGCTGCTGACGCTGCGTCCGCCATGCTTGCTCACCTTGCCGCCCGCCGCCGCAATCACAAAGGTCGAGCAGGTGGAGATGTTGAAGGTGTTGGCGCCGTCGCCGCCGGTGCCGACGATATCGACCAGATTCCTCTTGTCGTGCACGTTCACCTTGTTGGAGAACTCACGCATCACCTCGGCCGCAGCCGAGATCTCGCCAATGGTTTCCTTCTTCACGCGCAGGCCGGTGATGATGGAGGCCGTCATCACGGGCGAGAGCTCGCCGCGCATGATCATGCGCATCAGATGCAGCATTTCGTCATGGAAGATTTCACGATGCTCGATGGTCCGCTGCAGCGCTTCCTGGGGAGTGATCATTGCAATATCTCTCTATATTTTTGAGAGCTGCTTACGCTTTCCTTCACTTGCATTCCTATTGTTTTCAATCTGAAATCAAGCAATTACATGCGCTAGCAGCTATCAATAAATCGGCTGTTATTTCTGATCGAGAAAGTTCTTCAGCATGGCATGACCATGCTCGGTCAGAATGCTCTCGGGGTGGAACTGCACTCCCTCGATGGCCAGCTCGCGGTGGCGCACCCCCTGGATTTCACCATCTTCGCTGGTCGCCGTGATTTCAAGGCACTCGGGCAGCGTGCTGCGGTCTATGACCAGAGAGTGATAGCGGTTGACCGTGAACTGCCTTGGCAGGTCGGCAAACACGCCCTTCTGGTCGGTGCTGATCACGCTGGTCTTGCCATGCATCTGCTGGCCCGCCCGGATGATGTCGCCGCCAAAGGCCGCGCCAATGCTCTGGTGACCCAGGCAGACACCCAGAATCGGCAGCTTGCCCGCGAAATGCTTGATCGCCGCCACCGAGATGCCCGCCTCGTTGGGCGAGCAGGGGCCGGGCGAGATTACCAGCCGCTCGATGCCTTCGCGCGCGATAAGCGCCTCGACTTCGGCCACCGTGGTTTCGTCATTGCGCACCACGGTCACCTCCGCGCCCAGCTCGCCAAAGTACTGGACGATGTTGTAGGTAAAGCTGTCGTAGTTATCGACCATCAGCAGTTTCATGGTCTTACTCCCCTGATTTCCTGGGTTCACGCAGACGCGCAAATTCCTGGTGTTCGTAGTCGATGCAGGCTTCCATCAGTGCGCGATAGACGGTCTCCATCACATCGGGCTGGCCGCCCTCCTGCGCCGTGCGCTCACGCACGCGGCTGACGATGGCTTCGATACGCGCCTCATCGCGCACCTGGCTCGCATCACCCTTGATGCGCGCTGCCTGCTGCATATAGCCGATGCGGGTGACCAGCAGCGGTACCAGCACATCGTCGAGCGCATTCACATTGCGGCGCACATCTTCCATGGTGGTGCAGTGCTGCACCAGATCAATGGCTTGGCTCATTCCAGACCTTCCTCAACCAGTTCTGCGGCGCGCAGCAGGGCGCGGGCCTTGTGCTCGGTCTCTCTCCACTCCAGCTCGGGCACGGAGTCGGCCACCACGCCGGCAGCGGCCTGCACATAGAGCACGTTGTCCTTGATGACGCCGGTACGGATCGCAATCGCCAGATCCATGTCGCCGGCAAAGCTCAGATAGCCGCAGGCGCCGCCGTAGATGCCGCGCTTGCTGGGTTCGAGCCGGTCGATGATTTCCATGGCATGCACCTTGGGAGCGCCCGTCAGCGTGCCTGCGGGGAAGGTGGCCTTGAAGACATCCATATTGTCCATGCCGTCCTGCAAGATGCCTTCCACATTGCTCACGATATGCATGACATGGCTGTAGCGCTCCACGGCAAAGGCTTCGGTCACCTTGACGCTGCCGGTCCTGGCAATGCGGCCGATATCGTTGCGCGCCAGATCGATCAGCATCACATGCTCGGCACGCTCCTTGGGATCGGCAATCAGCTCCTGCTCGGTGGCCTTGTCGGCCTCCACCGTATTGCCGCGCGGACGGGTTCCGGCCAGGGGGCGAATCGTGACCTTCTGGCCATCGGGCGTGCGCTCCTGGCGCACCAGAATCTCCGGGCTGGCCCCCACCACATGGAAATCTCCGAAATGGTAGAAGTACATATAGGGGCTGGGGTTGAGCGAGCGCAGCGCGCGGTACAGCGACAGCGGCGAGGCCGTGAAACGCTTGTGAATGCGCTGGCCCACTTGCACCTGCATGAAGTCGCCCGCCGCAATCAGCTCCTTGGCCTTTTGCACGGCGTCCAGATAGTCCTGCTTGTCGAAGCTGCGCTCTGCGGGATAGCTCTCGCCGGCACGGATCTGCGGCGCGCTGACGGAATAGCGCAGCTGGTCCTTGAGCTGGCGCAGGCGCTTTTTGGCGCGGGTATAGGCTTCGGCCTCGCCGGGATTGGCGTAGACGATGAGGTAAAGCTTGCCCGAGAGGTTGTCGATGACGGCCACCTCTTCGCACTGCAGCAGCATGATGTCGGGCGTGCCCAGGCTGTCGGGCGGACAGCTGTTCTCCAGCTTTTTCTCGATGTAGCGCACGGCGTCATAGCCGAAATAGCCGGCCAGACCACCGCAAAAACGCGGCATGCCGGGCGTGACGGCAACCTTGAAGCGCTGCTGATAGGCCGCGATGAAGTCCAGCGGATTGCCGCCTGCTGTCTCCACCACCTTGCCATCGGTCACGACTTCGGTCTTGGCTTCAGTGCCAAAGCCCGAGGCACGCACAAAGCTGCGTGCCGGCAGGCCGATGAAGCTGTAGCGGCCGAAGCGCTCGCCGCCGACGACGGATTCCAGCAAGAAGCTGTACTTGCCGTCGCCATTGGCATGGGCCAGCTTGAGATAGAGGGACAACGGGGTTTCGAGGTCGGCAAAGGCCTCGATCAGCAGGGGGATGCGGTTATAGCCTTGGGCCGCAAGCGATTTGAATTCCAGTTCCGTGATCACGGGAGAAGCTCCGGTAGTCATGGCGCATGGTGCATCTGCACGGATTGATTACGGGCAGATGACGCGTTTGAAGAGAGGATGCGCCGGTTCATTCCAATTGGCCCGAAGTATGCAACGCATGGGGCCGCGGGGTGCACGCCGGGCTCGTGCCGGGTGCTTCAGCAGTTCGGATGTGCAGGCTTACGCCAGGGCCAGGCTCCCCGGTCTCCACAACCTGCATTGAACGTGCGATGAATGAACATGATGCGGACAGTGTAGCGCATAGCGCCGCCGCGCAAACAATAGCGCTCCGATGCCGTGCAACTCCCCCTTTGCTGGGGACAGACCTGATTGCAGCCATCGCGGACAAAAACAAACATACCGTTTTTTACCGGAACGCTCGCCCACGGCGTGCAAGCGAAGCGGTCACCAGAACTGCTCGACCGGAAATCACGAGGAGACCGCCATGCCCAGTGCCCGTTTGATGCCAGCCTTGCTGCTGGCAGCCGCTCTTGCCTGCCCGGCCGCTCAGGCACAAGGCATGCCCTCCGAGCCCGTGAAACTTCACGGTGTCATCTATGCCCCCAGCTTGCAGTCCCAGGGCAGGACGCTGGAACTCAATGGCGCAGGAACCCGCTACAAGGCTGTTTTCAAGGTCTATACCGCCGGCCTGTACCTGGAAAAGCCGGCGCGCAGCCTGCAGGAGATCGCCGCCCTGCCCGGCCCCAAGCGTATCAGCGTGACCATGCTGCGCGATATCGACTCGGCCGAGCTGGGCAAGCTGTTCTCGCGCGGCATGGAAGACAATATGGAGCGCGCCGCCTTCTCCAAGCTGATTCCGGGGGTGATGCGCATGAGCGAGATCTTCACCCAGCACAAAAAACTGCTTGCGGGCGAGAGCTTCATGGTGGACTGGCTGCCCGGCCAGGGCGCCATCGTGACCGTCAAGGGCCAGCCTCAGGGCGAGGCTTTCAAGGAGCCCGAGTTCTTCAACGCCCTGCTGGGCATCTGGCTGGGTCCCAAGCCCGCCGATCAGCAGCTCAAGAAAGCACTGCTGGGCGAGGCCGGCTGACTCACTTGAGCAGCTCGCGGTAATAGTTGGGCAGCGCAAACAGCGCGCCGTGCACCTGCTCGTTGTAATACTGCAGATCCCGCACCTTGCGCTGCCTGAGGCGTTCGGCCAGCTGCTGCGCCTTCGGCTCCAGCGGATCGAGCTCATCGGAGGCCACGGCCAGCCCCCAGTAAGCGCCGTAAAGCGGAATATAGAGGCCGTAGCAGCGCACCACGGCAAACTGCTGACGCAGGCTGCGCACCAGCTCGGCCACCTGCGGGCCGTGGAAAACGGGACTACCCAGATGCAGCACCAGCGCGCCGCCCGGCGCCAGCACACGCTTCATGCGTGCCAGCGAGTCCGGCGCATACAAGGCGCTGGCCGGGGTATCGGGATCGGTCAAATCCATCAGTGCCAGATCAAAGCGCTCATCCGTTGCCTCCATCAGTGCCAGACCATCGCCTATGCAGACCTCAACACGGGCATCATCGAGCGCGCCGCGATGTACGGCTTGCAGATGCTGGCGCGAGAACTGCACCACGGCCTCGTCCAGCTCGGCCAGCACCACGCGCTCGATGCTCGGGTGCTTGAGCAGCTCCTCCGCGGCCCCGCCATCGCCGCCTCCCAGAATCAAGGCCTTGCGCGGCGCGGGGTGGGCCATGGCGGCCGGATGCACCAGCGCCTCGTGATAGAAAAACTCCTCGCCCTCGGAGGTCATGAAGCAATCATCCAGACGCAGCACCTTGCCGAACTGCGGCGTCTGCAATAGATCCAGCTTCTGATAGGGCGTCTGCTGCGTCTGCAGCGCCGTGGCGCGGTAACCAAAGCGCGCATGGGGCGTGAGCTGCTCCATGGCCCAGCCGGATTCGGGCTCGGGTGCGGGGCCCACGTCGTGGTCTGCCGGCTGCGCCATGCCGATGTCGCCGCGCATCAATTGCTGGCGCAACACCTTTCGGGGCGCGAAAGCGTCGATCACGCCTTCCATCAACCTACGGGCCTTGCCCGAGTTGTCGGCGGAAAAATTGCACACATAGACGTCAATCGTGACACTGCCCGTCTCGGGCCAGGTATGTATGGCCAGATGGGACTCTGCCAGCAGCACCGTACCCGTCACCCCACCGGGCTGGCCTTCATAGGGCGGGAACTTTACCCAGGTGTCATCCACCAGGGTCAGCCCCGAGGCCGCAGTCTGTTCGCGGCAAAGCCCGGCGATGGCATCGGCATCGAGCATGTAGCGCTCGGAACCTGCGCATTGGTAAAGGTCAGCAGTCAGGTGCAGTCCGTGCATGTGGCGTGAGTCCCCCTTCGTTCTCTGCCGGCTGCAAGGCGATGCACGAGCCGACATTGGTTCAAACAAAGCAAATGACTCTAGCAAATATGCTTATCCGCACTCTTTCTTGCCAGATATGCAGACCAACAGACAGCATCACACTGCAAGTTGCGCCAGGGAATCCAGATGAGCCCTGGCCTCGACAGCCGTGATGGGCTGGCCGTGGTTGTAGCCGTAGGTCATCAGCACCACGGGGCAGCCGGCGGCATGGGCAGCCTGGGCATCGTTGCTGGAGTCGCCCACCATCAGCGTGCGCGCGGGTTCGCTGCCCAAGGCCTTGCAGGTTTCGACCAGCGGCATGGGGTCGGGCTTTTTGCGCGGGAAGGAGTCGCCACCGAACACGCAGTCGAAAAAGCCGTCCAGCCCCTTGGCGGCCAGCAGGGGCTGGGCAAAGGACAGAGGCTTGTTGGTCAGGCAGGCCATGCGCAGGCCCCGGGAGCGCAGAGCCTGCAGACCCTGGGCCACGCCAGGGTAGACATCGGCAAACTGGCCGTTGATGGCCAGGTAATGGTGTTCGTAACGCTGCCAAGCCCGAGGATACAGGGCATCGATATCCATGGCCTCCACATGCGCCAGCACGGAACGGATCAGATGCTCGCTGCCCTTGCCCACCATGTTTTCGATGATCTGCGGTTTGATGGCCGGCAGTTGCAGATCGGCCAGCATGCGGTTGAGCGCTTCGGCAAAGTCGCCCAGCGTATTCACCATGGTGCCATCGAGGTCGACCATGACGGCATCCAGTTCCAGGGCGGCGGCGGGAGCAGGCAGATTCAGCTTCATACAACTATCAATTCAATAGCTGCATGCGCTTTTCAATACTGGGCTTGCAGCCAAAAACACTAAAACTTCCATGCCCCGACTCCAAAAGCCGCGCTCTTGCATCGAGCGCAGCCGAAGCCAGGACATCGAGCCAGACCTGGGCGGCTTCGCCGCCTCAGTGCAAAGGAGCTGCGGGGCGCAGCGCCTTAAGCGGGAGTCAGGCAAGATTCTTGCGCATGGTGTCGATGACAGCCTTGTAATCCGGCTTGCCGAAGATGGCGCTGCCAGCCACAAAGGTGTCGGCACCGGCATCGGCCACGGCGCGGATATTGGCTTCCTTGATGCCGCCGTCCACTTCCAGGCGAATGTCTTTGCCAGAAGCATCGATCAACTTGCGGGCCTTTTCGATCTTGCGCAGCGTGCTATCAATAAAGCTTTGACCGCCGAAGCCAGGGTTCACGCTCATCAAGAGGATCAGGTCGATGTCTTCGATCATCCAGTCCAGCACCTCCAGCGACGCGGCGGGATTGAACACCAGACCGGCCTTGCAGCCGTGGGCCTTGATGTTCTGAACGCTGCGGTGCACATGCGGCGATGCATCGGGGTGGAAGCTGATGTAGTCCGCTCCTGCCTTGGCAAAGGCCGTGGCGAGATCGTCCACGGGCTGCACCATCAGATGCACGTCGATGGGCACGGGCTTGCCATCGGGTGTGACCGAATGGGGCTTCAAAGCCTGACAGATCATGGGGCCGAAGGTCAGATTCGGCACGTAATGGTTGTCCATCACGTCAAAGTGGATCCAGTCGGCGCCGGCCGCAATGACATTACGCACTTCTTCACCCAGACGGGCGAAGTCGGCTGACAAGATGGAGGGGGCAATACGGTAGGTGGGGCTCATGGATTGCAATTGTCGCAGTTACCATTAGCTCATGCCGATGAATGAGTTTCTGGTCCAAGTCCAGCCCGCCTACCTGCCTGAGCAATCTGCCCCGGCCGCCGGCGTCTATGTGTTTTCCTACACCATTACCGTCACCAACACGGGTGAGGTGCCGGCGCAGCTGATTGCGCGGCACTGGATCATCACCAACGAGCTGGGCCATGTCGAAGAGGTCAAAGGCTTGGGCGTGGTGGGCCGACAGCCGCTGCTGCAGCCTGGTGAATCCTTTGAATACAGCAGCGGCTGCCAACTGCGCACGCCCACGGGCACCATGCGCGGCAGCTATCTCTGCGTGAACCACGAGGGCGAGACCTTCGAGTGCGAGATTCCGCTCTTCGTATTGCAGATGAATGAGTCCGGCGACCCCATGCCCATGCCTGAGAAGCGCGTTCTGCACTGAGGCAAGCACCCACATTTGCATGAAGAAAAGCACTCTTGACCTGCCCGGCCTGCTGGCGTCCCTGGACCCCGATGCAGGCCTTGCGCAACGCCATCTGTGGCTGATCCATCTGGCCGAATGGATACGCGCAGCCGAACCCTCTGTCGAAGGCGCCGTGCAGCGCGTAAAACAGATCGTCGAGGCCTTCGAGGCCGATCCCGAGGCCCTGGCCCGGCTGCGCCGCTGGAGCCAGACGCTGATGGAGACGGTGGACATCACCGCCCTGCTGGCCGATTTCGGCTTTGCCCCGCGCACCGCTATGGCCAGCGAAGTGGCCGAACGCCTGCGCTACAAGCTGCTGCCCAGCACGCCCGAGACCGAGGATGCCTCCGAGCTGTTCATGCTGGTCTTTCCCGACCGTTTCGACGCCCGCTGGCTGCATGCGCTGGACAGCCAACTCATGGCCCGCATCACCACCTTGCTGACCCCGCAACAGCTCGAAGAAGGTGTGAGCTTCTGGGAGCGCAACCTGCTGGATGCCATCACCTATTGCGCGGGCCAGATTCTCTCCACGGGGTTTGCCCCAGAGCTGCGTCTGCGCATGAGTGAGCAGGCACGCGAGGAAAAACCGTTTCATGCGCTGATCCACGATGTGGAGAACCTGCGTGTGGAGGTCATGCTGCCGCTGCGCACCACCGACAGGCGCGACGCCGCAGCCGCCCAGCTGCGCGAACGGCTCGAGGCCTGCCGCGCCGCCGTATCGTCGGTCTACTCCTATGTCGAGGCCGAAGGCATTTCAGTCGGCCTGATCTTCCGCCTGCGCCAGGTGCGTGCGCGCATTCTGCGCATTCGCCGCCTGCTCGATTGCCTGCTGGCAGAAGACCGCGCCTACGAAACGTCAGAGCTGCTCTCCAACCTGGTGGCCGTGGGCATAGAGCGGCGCAGCGTGCGTGCGCTGATGTCCACCAACTCGTCGCTGCTGGCCGCCAAGGTGGCCGAGCGCAGTGCCGAAACCGGCGAGCACTACATCACCCGCGACGGCAGCGAATACCGCAAGATGGTTGCCAAGGCCGCGGGTGGCGGCTTTGTGATGGCCTTCACCACGCTGGCCAAGTTTGCACTGTATGCGCTGGGCCTGTCCGTCTTCTGGTCGGGACTGGCTGCGGGCTTCAACTACGCCATCAGCTTTGTGCTGATCCAGATGCTGCACTTCACGGTGGCCACCAAGCAGCCGGCCATGACGGCGCCGGCCATGGCGGCCAAGCTCAAGGACATCCAAAGTGATGGCTCCATCCAGGAGTTCGTCGACGAAGTCGCCCATCTGGTGCGCTCCCAGGTGGCGGCCATTCTGGGCAACGTGCTCATCGTCTTCCCCGGTGCGTTGCTGCTGTCGCTGGGCTATGCCTATCTTGTCGGTCATCAGGCGCTCAGCACCCCGCATGCGCGCCAGGTGCTGGACTCGCTGAGTCTGCTGGGGCCGTCGGTGCTCTTCGCCGCCTTTACCGGCGTGCTGCTGTTTGTCAGCAGCCTGATTGCCGGCGGTGCGGAGAACTGGTTTGTGCTGCGCAACATCGATTCGGTGATTCGCTACAACCCGCGCATCACTCGCTTTCTGGGCACGGGCCGCGCGGATCGCTGGGCAAGCTTCTTGCGCAAGAATGTCTCCAGCCTGGCATCCAATATCTCGCTGGGTTTCATGCTGGGCCTGGTGCCTGCATTTGCGGCCTTCTTCGGCCTGGGACTGGAAGTGCGCCACGTCACCCTGTCCACGGGCCAGATCGGCGTCGCCGTAGCATCGCTGGGCTGGGAGGTGCTGCATGACGATCTGCTGTGGTGGGCCGTGGCCATGCTGCCCTTCAATGCGGCGCTGAATGTGGGGGTGAGCTTCTATCTGGCTTTCCGCGTCGCCCTGCGTGCCCACAACGTCAGCGGCGTGGACCGCTCGCGCATCTACAAGGCGATACGCCAGCGCTTCTGGCGCAGGCCGCTGAGCTTTTTCTGGCCTTGACCTTTAACCGCCGCCGACCAGCGGCCACCAGGCCGCAGCATCGCGGGCGGCCAGAGACTTCATGGGTGAATTCGATCTGATCCGCCGCTACTTCCAACGCCCCGTACGTCGCGCCGCCCTGGGCGTGGGCGACGATTGCGCGCTGCTGGCCCCGGCCCCCGGCATGCAGCTGGCCATCTCCAGCGACATGCTGGTCGAGGGCCGCCATTTCTTTGCCGACGTGAACCCGCGCCTGCTGGGTCACAAGGCTCTGGCCGTCAATCTCAGCGACCTGGCCGCCAGCGGCGCCAGGCCTCTGGCGTTCACGCTGGCCCTGTCTCTGCCCCGTGCCGACGAGGCCTGGATCAGCGAATTTGCAACTGGCCTGCTGACCCTGGCCGATGCCCATGACTGCGAACTCATCGGCGGCGACACCACGGGCGGACCGCTCAATATCTGTATTACCGTGTTCGGCGAAGTCCCTGCCGGCCAGGCCTTGTTGCGCAGCGGCGCCAGGGCCGGCGATGAGATCTGGGTCAGCGGCAATCTGGGCGATGCACGCCTAGCACTGGAGGCCATGCTGGGCCGCGTGCAATTGCCTGCCGAGCTGCTGCAGCAGGCCCGCCAGCGGCTGGAAGCGCCCACGCCGCGCGTGGCCCTGGGCCTGGCGCTGCGCGGCATTGCCAGCAGCGCGCTGGATGTCAGCGACGGTCTGCTCGGCGATCTCGGCCATATCCTGGAGCTGTCCAGCGTCGGCGCCACGGTAGACAGCCGCTGCACCACGCCCTTGATGGCCGCAGCCGCCTATCCGCAAAGCGATGCATGGCAATTCGATTCAAAGCTGCAACTGCAATGCACACTGGCCGGCGGCGATGACTACGAGCTGTGTTTTACTGCCCCCGTAGCCCGGCATGCCGACGTGCTGGCTGCAGGCGCTGCCAGCGGCACGACTGTGCATCGCATAGGCCGCATCGATGCCGAGCCGGGCCTGCGCGTGATCGACGCAGACGGAGCCCTGCTGCAAAACCGCTGGAAATCCTTCGACCACTTCGGCAGCTGAACGCCGAGCACGCGGGCAGGAGGCGGCCGGCACCTGACAAGCGGCGCGCCAAGAGCCCTGGGTTAAGCTCAAGCCCTCGCTATCCACAAGAGCTGCCCAATGCGTTCAAGCCGTCTTCTGCCCGTATCCATGGTCTGTGTCGCAGCTGCTTTGCCCGGGCTCGCCCTGGCCGACGCCAGCAGCCTCAGTGTCTCTGGCAATCGCGCGCCCATCACAGAAGTTACGCTCTATCCCGGCATCGCCGCCGTACAGCGCGAGGCACGCATCGAAGCCCAGATCCGCCTGCTCAGCTTTGAATGCCTGCCCGCCAGCGTGGATACGCAAAGCCTGCAGATCAGCGGAGACGAAGGCGTGCGCGTGGGTGAGATCAAGACCCTGATGCAGTCCAGGCAGATGGCTGCCAAGGAATGCACCAGCCCGCTGGACCAGCAGATTCGCAGTCTTGAGGATCAGCTCGCAAACATCGAGGCCGAAGAAGGAGCAGCCAGGCTGGTGGGCGATTTTCTGCAGGGCATGAGCAAGCCCGGCGACGAAGCCAGAATCAGCCCCGCTCAGATCGCCGGCACCAGTCAGGCCCTGCGCCAGACCAGCCGCGACAACAGCCTGCGTGCTCACCAGATTCAGCGCCAGAAGCAGGATCTGCTGGCGCAGTTGCAGCCTCTGCGCCAGGAGCGCGATCGCACGGGCTCCGAGCAGTCTCAGGTCATGAAAGTCAGCGTGCAGCTGGCCAGCGCACGCGCTGCCAATGTGCGCCTGAGCTATCAGGTGCGTGGCCCCAGCTGGCAGCCTAGCTACCGCGCTCAGTTGAACACCACCAAGCAGCAGGTGCAGCTGGAGCGCCAGGCCCTGGTCGTGCAGGCCAGTGGCGAGGACTGGAGCAATGTGCGCCTGCGCCTGTCCACCGGCCAACCCAGCCGCAGCACCCAGGGTGTCATGCCGCGCCCCTGGTCGGTGGATATCGCCCAGCCACTGCCCCCCGCCGCACCGGCACCAGCCCCCGTCACCATGATGGCGCGCAGCGGAGCCCGGGCAATGCGCGAAGAGGCAGTGGCACCGGACTTGCCGGTGCTCGATGTCTCCAGCATCAACACGGCCTACAGCACGCAATTCATCGTGCCGTACAAGATCAGCGTGCCCTCCAGCGCCGAGCGCATCACGCTGTCGCTAGGTCAGGAAAATCTGGCCACCAGCTTGCTGACCCGCACCGCGCCGGCCATGGAAGAGGCGGCCTATCTGATTGCCACGCTACAGGCTCCGCCAGGCATCTGGCCGGCGGGCCCGGTAGCACTGTTCCGTGACGAGGCGCTGGTTGGCAATGGCAGACTGGACTTTGGCAATGCCCAGGCACTGGCGCAAGGACTGTCTTTTGGCCGCGATGACAACGTGGTGGTACGCCGCCTGCCTGCGCAAAGCCATACCGGCAGCGGCGGCTGGGTCAGCAGCAAGACTGAGCGCAGCATCGTGCGCAGCTACGCCGTCGAAAACCGTCACAACCAGCCCATCGCGCTGCAGGTGCTGGACTCGGCCCCTGTTTCGCGCAATGAGCAGATCAAGGTGCAGTCGCAGTACAGCCCGCAGCCAGCCACCACCAGCTGGAATGCGCAAAACGGCATGGTTGCCTGGGAGCAGAATCTGGCCGCCCGCAGCACGGCGCAGTTCCAGGCCACGCACCAGATCCGCTTTCCCGAAAACCAGCCCATCACCGGACTGCAATAAGCCTGCGCTTATCATCACGCCATGACGGATGACTCATCAAACAGCGCTGCAGCGCCTGCCGATATTGCGCAAGCAGCTATCAATAACAAAGCACGTCCCGGCATGAATGCGGCGGGAATCGCCCACCCCAGCGTGAAGTTCATGCTGCAACACCCGGCCCATCTGATTGCTCTGGGCTTTGGCTCCGGCCTGCCCCGCGTCGCCCCCGGCACGGTGGGCAGCCTGTGGGCCTGGCTGGCCTATCTGGTGCTGGCACTGTGGCTGAGCCCGGCACAGATCGGCTGGCTGATTGCCGCCAGCATTCCCGTGGGCTGGTGGGCCTGCACCGTCACCGCAAAGCATATGCGCGTGGCCGACCCCGGCCATATCGTCTGGGACGAAGTGGTCGCCATGTGGATTGTTCTGTGGCTGTGCATGCCCATGGGTTTCTGGGGTCAGCTGACCTGCTTTGCGCTGTTCCGCTTTTTTGATGCCGTCAAGCCCCAGCCCGTCAAATGGGCCGACCGCCTGTTCAAAGGCTTCGGCCCGCGCGGCGGCTGGGGAATCATGTGGGATGACCTGGTTGCTGCCTTCTGCACCCTGCTGGTCGTGGCCCTCTGGCGACATTTCTTCTGACCGCATGAGTCCTGGAGGAGACGATGAGCAAACAAGAAGCCAATATCGAAGAACTGGTTCAGCAGCTGGCGGCCAGACTGACCGAAAAAGGCTGGATGTTGGCCACCGCCGAAAGCTGCACCGGCGGCATGATTGCCGCAGCCTGCACCGATCTCGCAGGCTCCAGCCAATGGTTCGAACGTGGTTTCGTGACCTACTCCAACGAGGCCAAGACCGAGATGCTGGGCGTGCCTGCCGGGCTGATCGCAAAGCACGGTGCCGTCAGCGAGGAAGTCGTGCGCGCCATGGCTGAAGGCGCCATCCGTCACTCACGCGCCCAGGTCAGCATTGCCGTGACGGGGATTGCCGGGCCTGGAGGTGGATCGGTCGAAAAGCCGGCGGGGACGGTTTGGTTCAGCTGGAGCTTGAACGCCGAGGTTCAATCCCATGCGCTGCTGCTCGAAGGCGGTCGGGTGCAGGTGCGCCGGTCGTCCGTACGTCATGCGCTGCAGCAGTTGCTCAAACTCATAGGCGGTTGACGACCTCAGTACACCAGTTGCGGTTGCAGGCCGCAGCTGAGCTGCGCGTCGATCTCCGTCTGCGCCAGATTGATACCCAGGGCCTTGAGCAGTGCATTGAGCAGCGGGTCCAGCAACGGGGACAGCAAGCCCTGGACAATGCCTTGCAACAAGCCTAGCAAGGTGCTCAGCACCCCACTTACGACACCAAGCAGCGCCTGGATTCCGCCAGGGCTGGCCCGGGGATCACTGGGCAGAGTCTGCAGCAGATTCAGGCTGCTGACCGTAGCCCCCAGGCTGCCCACAATATTGTTGGCGGGCAACGCTTGCCACAAGGGACTGTCGCCCAGGCGCGGTGGGTTGTCGAAGGTGAATTGCGGGTTGGTGTTTTCGGCTACGGGAGTATCGACCTTGATACCTAGCCCGCCAAAATACTGGGGCGTGGGCTTGCCAAAACCGTCGCACCCTATGCAGTCCAGGCGCAGCACCGGCAGGGCCGCGTTCTGGAGCGGTGCCTTGCTGCCAAAAACCTGATTTTTGGCCTCAGTCAGAGAGTTGCCCAAACGGCCGAGATGGATATCGGCCGCCGCCGTGCGCGCATTGGTCACCAGTTTCTTGCTGCCCGCAGCACAGCTGTAATCCGTCACATAGGCTTGGCCTCCGCCGAGGTCCAGGCTCAGATCCAGCCGCAAAGGAGCCAGCGAAGGCGAAAGCAGAGTGACCGGATCGACATATCCATCCGCATTGCCAAGCAAAAGATTCACCAGACTGATGGCCGGGCCTAATGTTTTGAGCAACGCATCAACGGGCTGCAGAATACTGAGCCCCGGCATATTCACCGATGCCAGCACACGCACCTGTGCGGTGCGCACATAGATGCGATCGGCGCCCAGAGGGGCGAGCTTGGCCCGTGCCGGATCCCCCACGGATGACATCTGTGGCGGCTCTATCACCTTGGCAAAGACATTGAGATTCAGCAGGCCGGGAATGGGCACCGCCACGGCTGCAGAGACGGCGCTATTGCCGTTGCCGACCTGTATGAAGCCCTGCACCAGATCAAAGGCATTCAGACCCAGATTCAGCGCCGACGAATCCAGCCCGGTCTGCAAATTGAGCAGTTGCGAAAGCCTGAGCGTCAATGCCGGAGCGCCCAGTGTGGCTCCCACTAATTGATTGAGCGCCTGCAGCGTCACGCTGGCAGTGCCCGCACTTTGCTGCACGGCGTCCACCATGGTTTGCAACAATACGCCCACGGTCACATCGGCGTTGACCAGTTGATCATAGTTCCCTGCCTGGATCCCCAGGCGCGGAGCCAGCAGATCCAGAAACTGCAGCAGATTGACCTGCGTGCCCAGCAGCCCATTCCAGCCCACTACGTCCAGGTTGATATTGGAGCCCAGCAGGCCGCCCAGAAGCGCGTTCAGAACGGACGACTGCGTGGTGCTGATCTGGGCCAGGGTCGTGCGGATGGTCAAGGCCGCCGCCTGCTGAGGGCGCCAGGCCACAGCCTTGGCCGTCACCACTCTGGAGCCATTTGCGCCGGTCTCCCAGACGAAGAAGAAAGGCACGCTCCGGCTCAACTGCACCCGGCTCGCATTGAAGGGGTTCTGCCCCACAGCAAACATGTCGCTGGCGGTAGCTCCTGTACGGTTCTTGTTCCAGTTCCCGCACTCGGCTGTGATCTCCTGGGTTTTCGCGCCATTCTGAAAGGCATTGTTCTGCGCGCTGGCGGCACAGTCCTGCATGCTGCTCACGGAAGCCCCCGCCAACGCGGCCAGATCCGCAATCTTCTGCAATTCCCGCTTCTGCCAGAACACATTGCCGATATCGATGGTTGCCAGGCAGATCACGGCAATCATCAGCCACAACGCCCCCAGCGTCGCCACAGAGCCCGATTGGCGACGGATGCGAACACGGCTCAGGCCTTTGGCAAAAGACTGCATGCAGAGAACCTCTCTGACCGCTTAGCGGCTACCACCTGTCTTGCTGCCCACCTGTGTTTCCGCGCTTTCCGGGATCTTGTGGGTAAAGCTCTCCAGATAGCGCTGATAGCTACGCTGGGCCACATCGCTTGTCACGGGATAGGCATTGCGCGATGCGTACTGCCCACTGGCCTGCAGCGCCAGCAGATAGCTGGTGGCATCGCCCACACGATTGCTTGCGGGTGGTGTCAGGGAAGCGTTGCCGGGAGCCGGTGTCTGCGTCACTGCTGCATGAGCTGTTGCAGTGGGCGTCACCGCCGCACTTCGGGGCGCACTCATATTGGTCACGCCTGTGCTGGAGCCGGTACTGCTGCCGGCCTGCGCCATGGCGACCGAGGCCGTGCCCAGTGCCATCAACGCCAGGGTGAATGCGCGGGCCCGTTGGGTGAATGCTGTCTGCGTATTCATGGGGACTCCTTGAGGGTTCAGGGCCAGGCACGCTCGGGTGCACTCTTCTTGGCAGAAGCTACAGGCTTGCTGCCGGCATCTTCATCGGGCGTCTCGAAAAACAAGCCGCCCGCCGCTGCGCGCTGGGGCAGCAGGGCTTGCACAGCCTGTTTGCTACCGGATTCACCGGCCTGGCGAACAGCGGCAGGATGTGCCGCCGCCATTACCACCGCAGCGTCCGGCACTGATCTTGTCGGGCGCACGGGCTGGCGCGAGATCACGGGCTGCGGTGCAGGCTCGGCGCGCGGAGCCGGTACCGCCTGCGTCTGCTGCAGTTTTACGGGCATCGCCTCGGTAAGTAGAGGCTGCGCAGGCTTGGGCGTCTCCTGCTTCGCGGACTGAGAAGCCGTCGCCACGGCCACCTCCAGGGGCGGCGCCACTTTTGCTATCAATGCAGGAGCTTGTTGCGCTTTAAGTATAGAAACTTCAGGTCGATTTGACTCTTGAATCCTTTCCAATGGAGCGGCAGCCGCTACATCGACAGGAGCGTCAATTGTCTGCACAGGCACAGGCAGCGCGTAGGCATAAGTTTGCGTAGCTGCTGGCATCAATTGGCTCGCCCCCTGACCAGGGTGACGTGGTCGCCCTGCATCGAAGCTGCCGCCAGAGACCATCCACTGACCACCACTGAGCCCCCGCTCCACATTCCGCGCCATCATGGGCGCAGCTGCGGGCAGCGGCAACGGGGACTGGGACGTTTGAGCAGGAGGCTGCACAGACTCCGCTGCCTTGACTACCACTACCGGAGCCTTTGCGGCTTCAGGCTCCGGTGCGGGCTTTTTTGCTGCGGGTACCTCCTGCACTGCAGCAGACTCCGGCACTTCGGCGGATTTCCCGGAGCTGGCCACGGCCTCGGGGGCGGTCTTCACTTCCGGACGAGAGAGGTTGACGACCTTTCCGGTCGCAGCCGCGGCAGGCTTTGCCGCGGCCAGGCTTGCAGTCCTCAACCACTCCCCAGCCTGCTCCTTGACCAGTTGCTGGGTCTGTGCATCCAGCTTGCGCTGGCGCATGAATTCCTCGGCCTGTGCGCCCTGGCCGCTGACCATCATGAACAGACTCAGATTGACACTGGCCTGAGCGTCCTCGGGGTTGAGCTGCGCCGCCTGCATCAAAGGGATGCGCGCTGCATTCAGATCACGCGCACGCAGATAGGCATAGCCCAGATCGGTCAACAGGCGCGAGTCCACGGGATTGCTCATGCGCGCCTGCTCCATCTGCAGAGCGGCACTGCGAAAGTCGCCCTGCTCTGCGGCCACGCGGCCCAGGCCGTAGCGTGCGGCTCCGTCCTTGGCGCTGCCCAGCAGGCCCTGGTAAATGGGGATGGCCGCACTGAGCTGCCCCACCTGACGCAATGCATCGGCGCGCAGCAGCCGCGAATCGCTGGAAGCGCCCCACTGCTTGTCCAGCGCATCCAGGTGCGCAATGGAGGCATACCAGAGCGACTTGGACTGCATCTGCTTGACCAGAGCGAGGTAAGTGTCCTGCGTGTCGACCACCGCCTCCTTCTCCAGCGGTCTGTCTGCTGCGGCCTTGGCTGCGGGCGACAACACGGGCTGGTTCTGCCCCAGCAGATTACCCATGCTGGAGCAGCCCGACAGCAGGGCCATGGTTGCAGCGGCCAATGGCAGCATCAGATATCGGCTTTCTTTTTTCATTTCGTCATCCCTCCCAGCGCCCGAATCACGGCAAGGAACCCCGGTCCGGCTGTAATGATGATCAGGGCCGGAAGCAGCGTCACCACCATGACGGCAGTCATCTTGACCGAGATCTTTCCTATCAACTCCTTCATCTTGGCCTTGCGCTGCTCCCGCAGACGTTCGCCAAAAATGCGCAGCGGCTCCTGCACGGCTCCGCCGTATCTGTCGATCTGAATCATCAGCGATGTCAGATTGGCCAGGTTGTCGTTCTGATAGACCTCGCTCATGCGCCCAAAGGAACGCTCACGCGTGCTGCCCCGGCTGTACTGCTGGTTGGCCAGCTGTATCTCTCGCGAAAGCACGGGCATGACGTTGCCAAAGTCAGAGCCTATGACCTGCAGAGTCTGGTCCAGACTCATGCCCGTGCCTTGCAGCAAGCCCAGCAAATCGACGAGCAAAGGCAGCTCGCGGGCGACGCTGGCCCTGCGGCGGCGAGCCACGCTGCGCAGCACCCATTTGGGAAGCAGAAAGCCTATGGTGAACGCCGCAAACAGGTAGAGCAGAAATTGCTTACTACCCGAAAAAACAAAGGCAGCAAGCAGCGAAAACAATACAGAGACCACGCAGCGCGCTATCAAATACTGCAGCTGCGCGCGAGTCGACCCCCAGCCGCATTTGCCCAGCAAAACCCGGTCTTCCTGTGCAACCAACGCCTTGCCAAGCGAGGTATTGAGCCAGTGCGCAGGCAGCTCGCCATCGCCATTGAGCGAGCGCAGCAGATCTGCGGGCCTGGCAGGCGTAGCAGCCTCATTCGCCGCAGCCGCGCCGCTGCGGCTCAGTGCATCCTGCACCACCTGACTGCTACGTTCGCGTCGCTGATGTGCATAGGCAATCAAAGCCGCACTGATCAGCGCCGCCAAAGCCAGAAATGCCACGCTCAGCATCAGCAAAAGACGGGATGTCTCCATCAATCTGCCCCCTCATCGAGCTTGGCCATGCGGTAGAGCAGCAGCACACCAAAGACCTGCAAAGCAGCTGCTGCCCAGATGATGTTGCGGCCACTGGCGTCATTCCACATATTCAAAAAGTAGCTCGCATTGAAGGAAATGATCAGACAGCACACGGCCACCGGCAGCAGGCTCAACACCCAGGCGGACAGACGCGTTTCGGCCGTCATGGCAGAGAGATCCTGCTCGGCCTGTTCGCGGTCGCGCATGAAATTGGCCACACGCTCCAGCAGCAGATCGACTCGGCCGCCATAACGCACGCTGATGCGCAGAATAGCTGCCAGCAAGTGCAGCTCGTCCAGCCTGGTCTGCCTCGCTACATGGGCCACCGCATTTTCCAGATCCATGCCCGCGCGGGCCAGACTGGCGGCTTTTTCCATGACCGACTGCAACGGGTCTTTGGTGCTGGCTGCAGCCATCTGGAACGCGGCCTGAACGGAGTTGCCAATGGTCACCAGGCGCACCGTGTTGTCGAGAAAACCGGGTAGTTGCTGCGTGAGCCTGGTGCGGTACTTTTGTGCCCGCGTGTAAAGCAAAAAGAAAAAGCCAATGCCCAATACCACCAGCGCCGCACTACCGGCCAGCCAGCCAGCAGCAAAGCCAACGATCAGAAACGCCGCGACAATCAAGGCCAGACTGCCATAGAAAAGTCTGGCACTGGCCGTCCCCAACAAAATGGCGGGAACCGGCCAGCCTGTTCTTTTCTCGTTGCCCAGTAAGGCATCCGCCACTGAACCATCAAAAGCCGATGTCGCATCCTTGGCGACAAACCCGGCCGCAGCGGCTGCGCTTTTTTCCAGGCTCTGCTCCAGATGCCTGGTCATACGGCGCGTCTTCTGCTGCCGGCCGACAAGCATCCACAGCGCAATCGCGGCAGCCGCAATCAGCAGCGCCAGACTCAGGAGCAAAAACGCATTGCTAGCCATGGCGCAGTCCCGCATGGTTTGCGCCGTTGCCTCCGGCGTGCTGCAGCACCGCGCGATAGCGTGTCAGCTTGGGCGTATGCGGCACCATGCCCAGCGTGGTCCAGCGCTCCAGATCCTCGCTGTCGGGTTGCGGCAGCAGCTCGTGACGATAGAGCTCCTGCGTGGCAATCACGCTATCGATGATGCCCGTGACTTCGGTAATTGATGTGATGCGCCGCTTGCCATTAGGCAGGCGGCTGATCTGCACGATGAAGTCGAGCGCATTGGCAATCTGGCGGCGCAGGCTGACCTCGCTGCCCTGAAAGCCCGCAAAACCGGCAAGCATCTCCATGCGGTGCAGACACTCACGCGGAGAGCTTGCGTGGATGGTGGCCATGGAGCCGTCGTGGCCGGTGTTCATGGCCTGCAACATCTCCAGCACTTCCGCGCCGCGCACCTCGCCCACCACAATGCGATCCGGGCGCATGCGCAAGCTGTTGCGCAGCAGATCCCGAATGGAAACCACTCCCGCGCCTTCAAAGCCACCGGGACGGCTTTCCATGCGCACCACATGCGGATGAGGCAGCGTCAGCTCGGCCGTATCCTCAATCGTCACCACCCGCTCATTGGCGGGGATAAAACCCGCAATCGCATTGAGCATGGAGGTCTTGCCGCAACTGGTGCCGCCGCTGATAAGAATATTGCAGCGCTCACGCACCGCCAGCTCGAGCAAGCGGGCCATGCCTTCGTCCATGGTGCCGAAATCGACCAGATCCTGAACCCGCAGAGGATCATTGCGAAACTTGCGTATCGACACCGCCGGCCCGTCCAGCGACAAGGGCTCTATCACCACATTGATACGCCCTCCATCCGGCAAGCGCGCATCGACCATGGGCGTGGATTCATCGAGGCGGCGACCCAAGGGAGAGATGATGCGGCGCACGATGCGCAACACATGGGCGTTGTCGGTGAAATGCAAGGCCTCCTGCTGCAAAATTCCCTTGCGCGAGACAAAGACGCGCTGATAGCCGTTGATCAGAATGTCCTCGACCTCCGGGTCGGCCATCAGGTCATCAAGCGGCCCCAGCCCGGACAGCTCCTTATTCAGAGCCTGCGCAATCCATTGCACCTCCTCGTCATTGACGGGAAACCGCTGCTGACGCACAAACTGCTCCAGCTCCTGGTGTACAAACTGGCGCACACGACTGGTTGACCATTTGGCAAACACCGCGCCCAGCTCCTCCACACGCGTCAGCAAATGCTCGTGTGCGACGTTCTTGATCAGCAGCAGTTGCTTCGAGTCCGAAAAATGACTACCTTTTTCGGCGAAAACAATGTCCATGCTCATTCGCCTCTCCTCAATCGCTTGGCCCATTGCCCCAGAACGCCCGACGCTGGCGCCGCGACCTTGTCGGCCGCAACCGCTCCGCTGAACAATGCTCTGGCCATGCTTCTGACACAGGTCACATAGGGATCACCGCGCAGCGACTGCGACAACAACTGTCCACAGCTGGCGGCATTCAGCAAAACCGTGGACCGGTCCGGAACCACATGCAGCAACTCCAGACCAAGGCGCTGCGCGACCTCTTTGGCGGGCAGGCCGGCCTGCGCATTGAAACGGTTGAGCACCAGCTTGAGCGTGCTGCGATTCACGCCCTTGGCATCAAGCTCCTTGAGCATCTGTGCCGTAGACACAATGCCTCCCAGCGACTGGTCACAAACCACCCAGGCCTGTCCGCTCTCGCGCAGCAAAGGCGCCAGAAAATCAGCCTGCACCATGCCGCCCAGATCAATCACCTGCACCCCAAGCAAGCTCTTGAGCGTGTTGACTACGCCCGCTGCAGCTGCAGGGCTGACTTCGCGCAGCATGCCCAGATCGGAAGGCCAGGCCAGAGTCACAGTGCCCGTGGAGTGCTTGGCAAAGGCCGATTCGATCAATGTCGCGTCCAGGCGGCGCGTGTTCTGAACCGCATCCACAAAACTGAAGTCACCAGCGATGCCCAGATACAGCAAGCCATCGCGTGCAGGCAAGCCCAGATCCAGCAATACCGCATGTGCGGACTCATCCAGCGGCAACTGACTTGCGCCAAAAGGCCTGGCAAGCTGTTTCTTGTTCTTGGCGCCTCTCACGTCATAGGCATGCATCTCCTGGAACATCACGGCCAGATGCGTTGCCAGCGTAGTCACTCCCATCCCTACACGTGCCCCCAGCAAAGGCAGGGAGAAACCTTTTGTTTCCTGCTCCAGAGCTACAGCCGCAGGCAGCTGACTGCGTACATGCATCTGATGCCTGATGGCGACGCTGGCCTCACTTTCGGACGCATCCCAGTCAATGAATTCAGCCACACCACAGCGCAGGGCTGCGCGCATGGACATTGGCTCCACGGCGGATCCAGCCCCCATGATCACCACCCCAGGGAATATGACGCGCAGATCGCTGACCAGGGCGATGGCAGCCTCCGTCATGGGAGCCGAGAAATCTACTACCACCACGCCAAGCCCTGGCGCCGAAATCGCAGTATGAAGCGCAGCCAGATCGCCTGCCACCGGTATCACTTCCGCATCGCTACCCAGAGCACTCGCCAGCCAGAAAGCGTGCGATGGCGACTGGGTGACCAGCACCACTCGTGCATTGCCGCTCACCGCCCCTGGCTGTGCGGTATTGAGTTGGGATGAGTCCATGCGCATATTCATGCCTCTACCCGGACACTCAGCGCGAGAAGCCCGGCGCCACGCTGGACGACAGACCACCCGCCACCCATGGACCCCACACCGCAGGATCACGCTGCTCGGTGCGCCCAGGCAGCAGCGGCTCCACATTCACATCGCGCGCCAGCGGTTTGACAAGGCGCGGCGTCACCACAATCGCCAGCTCGCTCTCCTTTTGCTGAAACTCCTGACGCTTGAACAGCACGCCCAGAATCGGAATATCGCCCAGCAAAGGAACCTTGTCGGTACCTGATGTGGTGTTGCGGCTGACCAGGCCGCCAATCACAAAGCTTTCGCCGTCGCCCAGCTCCACCGTGGTATCGGCACGGCGGGTGGTAATCGAGGGGACAGTCGCACTATTCAGAACAATGGTGTTGGCGTAATCCAGCTCGCTGGCCTCCGGCGCCACCTTGAGCACAATGCGATCGTTAGACAGCACCGTGGGAGAGACCGTCAAGCCAATGCCGTAAGGCTTGTACTGAATGGCCACCATGCCCGTGCCCGCTGGCACGGGAACTGGCACTTCCCCGCCCGACAAGAAATTGGCACTCTGACCCGACAGAGCCACCAGCGTTGGAGCGGCCAGTACTCGCGCCAAATTGTTGCCTTCAAGCATGCCGATGTTGACCCCGATGCCGGCCTTGTCGAACTGCATCAGCAAGTTGAAGGCCTGGGTCAAAGGGTTTGCTGCCGCGCCCGTCGTGGAACTTCCGCCGCCAGTTCCATAGGACCCACGTCCAAAAATACCAAAGCTGAAACCCGAGCTGTTGGGCGCCGTGCTGAACAGGTTGAGGCCTACCTTCTTCATCTGGGTCTTGTTGAACTCGACCACCTTGACATCGACCTGCACCACATTGCTCTTGAGCTGGACGCTGGAGAGATCGACGGTCTTAGCCTTGTCGGCGGACTGCGCGTTCGCCAGCTCGCCGGCAAACTGCTGCTCTATCAGGCTGGAAGCCTTGGCCGTGCGCAATTCCACCCGCTGCTGCACATTGAGCATATAGGTCTGCGCCTGCGCTTCACCGCGCGGCCAGACCATGAACGATGTACTGCCAGGCTTGAGCGGGCTCAGCAGGATCTTGGCGGCAGCTCCCTTGCCCGCACGCTTGATATGCACCGCCGCAATCGTGTCGTCACCGATTGCAATGCGCTCCACTCCGCCGGGCAGGTTCATTTCATGCTGAGCGCCCATCACCAGCTTGATTTCCCTGGCTGCTGTCGCTTGCTGCGCTCTGCTTTCGCCCACATTGGGCACTTGCTGCGCAAGGGCCGGCACAGTGACAACACTCAAGGGCAGGCCGCAGAGCAGATACAGCGGCTTCAGCGAAAAGATGCGGGATGCGATTGAAACAGTCTTGTTGTTCATAGATCAGTACCGCACGGTTTGAGAGTTGGCGCCACGCACGAATTCAACGGGCAGGGAAGAGTCTGCGGAAGCGGTACGGGTGCGCGGCACAGCAGGCTTGGCAACCCCGGCCGTCATGGGCTTGGCCGCGCTCATGCGCGCTGCCGAAGTACCTGCAGAACCTGCCAGGCTGCTCATGGCCACACCGGCCTGCGCTGCGTCAGCACCTTCCAGCGGCGCTGCAACAGCGCCTTTGGGCATGGCCACAGTCAGCACGCCGGGCAGCGGCGCAAACTTTTCCATATCCGGCTCTGTCATATCCGTAGGATTGCGCAGTGCGAGTACCAAGCTGCCGTTGGAGCCTCCCAAGGCCAGTTGGCTCACCTCTGCCACAGGTACTGCAAGCACTGCTGTGCGTGCGTTGTCAGGGCCACTGGCCTGCTTGCCTTCTGCTTTCTCAGCCGTAGTCAGTGCATCGACTGATGCAGCGCCATAGGCCAGCACACGCTTGCGCGAGAGCAGCAAGCGCGCCTGGCTCTGGTCGATTTCATTGCCATCGCGACGCAGTACAAAGAAGACATCGACAAAGTCCCCGGGGCGTATGCGATTGCCGGCGCCAATGCTTTCATCGACCTTGACCGCGACCGCACGCTCGCCCTCCGACAACTTTAGCGCCAGACCGGTCACCATCTGTCCTTGGAGTACCGGTGCGCCCTTGGGAACGTCCACCGCAGGAACGGAGCCAACAGCAGCCTGAATCTCGCCATAAGCACCATCGGGCTTGACGGGCAACTGCGTGAGTTGCAGATCCTCTGCCTTGAGTGTCTGACCCGCTGGAATAGCCTGCGCGGCCACCACCACGCTCATGCCGGCATTGGGTTTGCTGTCGCTGGCGGATGCTTGATCCTGAGGGGCCGGAGCCTGAGGAGCCCTGGCGAGCATCCATCCATAAACGCCCAGGGCCAATGCCACTGCCAGCAAAACCCCGACTGCGATCTTTGCGACATTCACCATAGATTCCCCTCTTCTTACTTTGCCTCAAAGAGCAAGGCTTTATCGTTTTCAGTCAATCAAGCTAATTTGTGCGACCGCTTGCCCCTGCAAAAGATTTGGAGTGGGTAGACCCAGAAAAGGTCCAAACAGCTTCGGAATCAGCGGAGCAGAGGCGTAGTTGTAGTTCACCTGCATGGTCACACAGTTCACCTGACTGGTATTGCTGCTAGCTGTGAAGGACGCAGATCCGGTACCACACAGACCAGAGGTGGCATACAAGCCCGCTGCATTGCTGAGACCTGAGCCACAGGTCGTAGAGCCAAGGCCTGCACCGATTTGGGAAAGCCAATCAGTCGCTATAGCCGCACTAGCGCAGGCCGCAGCAAGACGATCCAGCAACTGCTTCTCCTTAGTCGCCGAACTGCCAGAGGACGGTGCTGGATAGCGCACTGCGGCTCTTGCTCCTTCGGCGGCAGCCAAAGTCAGAGTCTGCTGTGCAGCAAAGATCAGGCCATAAGTGATGATGGCGTAGAAGATCAGAAAGAAGATGGGAAAGAGAATGGCAAATTCAATTGCGGCTGCACCTTGCTGCTTTTTGAGTTGCATGACCCCCTCTTTTCTCATTTTCTATGTATTCAGTATCAAAACAATCACAGTTGATAACGAAAGATAGGCGACATAAGGAATGAATCTCTTCTTATTTTTTTGATAACCTTCACTAAAAATCATGAAAGGTATATGTAAATATATCAAACCATTTCTAACTACTAGACCATGGATCACTGAGAATCCGCAGCTCAAAGCCCATATTGGAAGCAATAGCTCCCAACCAACCCATGTGCCAAGTGCGGCTGCAAACTTCACATCCCCAGCCCCCATCAACCCAAAGAAATAAAAGATAAGAAATATAAAGAACACAGCGCAAAAACCCAAAACCCCATCAGTTAAATTAATTTCAAAAGGTTGAGCTTCAGGAATCAGAGAGAGTATAAAAATACCCAATCCAAAACCTGAAACGATCAGCCAATTATTTACCTTTCGCCATCTAGCATCAGAAACTGCAGCTACACAAAGCCACAGCAAAAAGAGCAGTCTCAAATAATCTCTCAACCCCATTTCTATTTGAATTTATTATGCAGGAGCTTTTGTACCTACTTTTTCCAATGAGGTTGCTATTTTTTCAAAAACCACCTGCAAGTATTTCCCAATATCAGTTACAGCAGCTAAAAGTCCTACAGCAATCAGCCCAGCGATCAGACCGTATTCAATCGCCGTTGCACCTTCTTCATCACGCCAGAATTTGATGATTTGGTCTTTCATGACTAGCTCCTTCAACAATTAGGTTTGTAGATCGCTGTGGCTGTTTTCGACCACCGCGGAACCAATCTTACGAAGCCAGAAACATCTTGAAATATTTGAAATAGCTATCAACAACTATGCAGCATAGTTCTCGGCAATTTCAATCAATGTGCAAGCGAGTACTCCCACAAAAAAAACCCAATAAAAACAAAGACTTCAAAAAACACCGAGACGCATCTGCAATTTTCTTGACTCTTCCCTCACATATGTCTTCCGGTTCAATCTACGCAATATTCATTTATTTCCTACAGATTAATAGATTTCGTCCTACATTCAATAATCGGGTTAACCCTTGTTTTTAAATGAAAAAACAAAAAGGCCTGCAGATAGCAGGCCTTTCTGAAACAAAAGAGATTGCTCAATAAAGTGATTCGGAAATCACTGCAGAGCTTTAATCAATTTGAGAGCAATGTCCTGCAGCGGTGGCTGCAGTTTTCTATAGGAGTCGAGCAAGCGCTGCTCATCGCTGGGTAGCGATGCGGTCTCGGAATGCAGGCCAGCCATCAATTCCAGCGCCGTGGTCTGCAGCGCGACGGCCAGTCTTGCCAGCGTGTCATTCTTGAGAGTGCGAATGGCTCCCGACTCGATCTGCGAGATGGCGGATGCGGTGACATCCGCCATCTGCGCCAGGCGTCCCTGACTCAAACCCAGCGCCTGTCGCTGGGCGCGTATGCGTTCACCTAAATGCGTCATCTATCCCACTAACTCACACTGCACGCAAATGCCTGCGCAAATATCGCGCGGCTTTTTGAGCACCCCAACAACCGAGACGCTTTATAAAAGGCCTTTGCAACGCCACTGTCCCTAACTCGGTGGCAGCAAGCAAAGACCGCCCTGCGCCCCTTGGGGAAAGCGCAAAGCGCCTCAGGCGATGGCTCTGGTCAGGCTCCGTGGCACTTCTTGAACTTCTTGCCGCTACCGCAGGGGCAAGGGTCGTTACGGCCGGGCTGCTCGCCCTTGACGATGGTTTCCTGGCGTGGGCCCATGCTCTTCCACAAGCGGTACAGGTCATACACGGCCCAGATGGCTTCGCCAAAGGCATCCACACGTTCCTGGCTGGTCGAGGCAGGGCCGGCTTCGTCGTATAGATTCAGAGCCGGCTCGTCCGTGTCGTCCTCGGTCAGGTTGACGATGAACTCCATGGCCGCGTCCAGCAACTGGGCTGCTTCCTTGTCGCGTGGCGCAGCCCATTCGTCGGCCCAGTTCTCCACCACGAACATGAAGCCCAGCGCCCACACTTGCGAGAACGAGGGCACTTCTTCGCCAGCCAGCTCGGCCTGTTCGGCTTCGGGCAGGATGGCGATGGCACCACGCGTGTCCAGCGCTTCGGGCTGGAAGGCCGCGTCGTCGGCCAGGGACTTGATGTCGGCGTCCAGCTGCTCGCGCACTTCAGCCAGGCGCAGCTCGAACAGCTCCATGAAGCGTGCCTGCTGGGCCTCGTCCTTGAAGGCTTCCAGCTTGGGCAGCGGCTGGCCTTCGGCCACTTGCAGGGCTTCGCCATCGCCCAGCAACATGGGCATGTATTCGGCAGCGGCGATGGGGCGGCGTGTGCAGACCAGAGCGGTCAGGAAACCGTCACAGAATTCCCACTGGGGAATTTCGTCGCCGCGGGTGCGCAACTCGTCGAGCAGCGCGTCCAGCTCTTCGAGCTGATCATTGCTCAGTGCGCCCTCGGGCATGTCGGCGAGAGCCGCGTCTTCTGCGGCGGAGTTAGGTGCTTGTTCTTGCATAGGGAAAGGCTTTTATGATGGCCCGAATCATTTCATCACTATCGAAGTGCAGGGCCGGGCGATGGATCAAGGGGACAAAGCATCCAGGATGGATGCCCCCGTACAGGCTGAATTTTAGCGGGCCGCCATCAACACACCCTGCCATGGGAGTATCTGCAGTGCATCGCTTCTTCAATTGTCTGCCTCTGCGCTATGGCGCCCTCTTCATTTCCGCGCTCGTGCTGGGCACCTCGCTCTACACGCTGACCACGGCAGGCAAGGGGCTTGGGTGGTTGATTGCGTCTTTGCTGCTGGTGCTTCTCGGCATCTGGGATCTGCTGCAAAAGCAGCACGCCATACTGCGCAACTATCCCGTCATGGGACATATGCGCTTCATCTTCGAATTCATACGCCCCGAGATCCGTCAGTACTTCATCGAAGGCGATACCGAGGCCCAGCCGTTCTCGCGCGCCCAGCGCTCACTGGTTTATCAGCGTGCCAAGGGTCAGGTCGACAACCGGCCGTTCGGCACCCAGCTCGACGTGAGTCAGCAGGGCTATGAGTGGGTCAACCACTCCCTGCAACCCACCAAGCTCAGTTCGCATGACTTCCGCCTCTGGATTGGCGGCACGCAGGAGCAACCAGCTGAAGGAGTGGATCCCTGCACCCGCCCCTATCACGCCAGCGTCTTCAACATCTCGGCCATGAGCTTTGGCGCGTTGTCGGGCAACGCCATCCAGGCGCTGAACCAGGGCGCAAAGATGGGCGGCTTCATCCACGACACGGGCGAAGGCTCGATCAGCCAGTACCACCGCATGCATGGCGGCGATCTGATCTGGGAAGTGGCTTCGGGCTATTTCGGTTGCCGCAATGCGGACGGCACGTTCAGCGAAGAAAGATTCGTCGCCAACGCCACCGATCCGCAGGTCAAGATGATCGAGATCAAGCTAAGCCAGGGCGCCAAGCCCGGCCATGGCGGCATGCTTCCCGGCGCCAAGGTCACTCCCGAAATTGCAGCAGCACGCGGCATACCGATTGGCGTGGACTGTATTTCGCCCTCAAGCCACAGCGCATTTTCCACCCCTGTGGAGCTGATGCAGTTCATTGCCAGGCTGCGCCGTCTTTCAGGCGGCAAGCCCACGGGCTTCAAGTTCTGCGTCGGTCACCCCTGGGAATGGTTTGCCATGGTCAAGGCCATGCTGGAAACCGATATCACGCCCGACTTCATCGTCGTCGACGGTGCCGAGGGCGGCACGGGCGCTGCGCCTGTGGAGTTTGTCGACCATGTGGGCGTGCCGCTGCAGGAAGGCCTGCTGCTGGTGCACAACACCCTGCTGGGCGTGAACCTGCGCCAACGCATCAAGATCGGTGCGGCAGGCAAGGTCATCACGGCATTTGACATTGCCCGCATGATGGCCCTGGGTGCCGACTGGTGCAATTCGGGGCGTGGCTTCATGATGGCGCTGGGCTGCATTCAGGCACAGAGCTGCCACACCGGCACCTGCCCCACGGGCGTCACGACGCAAGACACCGTGCGCCAGCAGGCGCTGGTCGTGCCCGACAAGGCCACGCGCGTCGCCAACTTCCACCGCAACACCCTGCATGCGCTGCAGGAGCTGGTTCAAGCCGCCGGCCTCAGGCATCCCAACGAGATCACAGCCCACCATATCGTGCGCCGGCTGGACGACACCCAGGTCAGTCTGCTGTCCAACCTGATACTGCGCGTGGAACCAGGCTGCCTGCTCCAGAACCTGGAGCGCCAGCACAAGGTCTTCCAGAACTACTGGCCGCTGGCCACGGCACGGAGCTTTCAGCCCCTGCATGAGCCTGTATTGCGACCATCAGCTGCGGGCGGCACCGACAACACGGCACAATCGCAAGCTTTTCCCCAACGCAACGGTATCTGGACCTGAGAAGCCAGAGCCTCGCGCCCGACAGATCCCACGCCGTGCCATCTCAGGATATTTCCGCCCAAGAGCAGATGCCCTCTGCGCAGAACGCCATCGATTACCAGGCATTTCTGCGCGAGCATCTGGACCAGCCTTACAGCATCATGCGCTATGAACTGGCGCATGAAACCCTTTGGGTCAAGCGCGCCAACAAAGGCAACCCGGCCCTCAACTACTGGCTGCTGAGCACGCTGGCCAAGCTGTTCAGGGCCGCCGTGCTGCAGCCCGTGCCCAACCCCGGAGGGACCGAGTCCCTGCAAACCGAGGTGCGCCGCCTGCGCAGTTTCAAGGCCAAGGGGCTGCGCGTGCCGCAAGTGCTGGCCACGGACGACCAGGCCTTTGTGATGCGCCATCTGGGCCGCCCGGGCGAAGAAGCTCCATCGCTGAGCAATGCCATCGAAGAAGCGATTGCCCGGGGCGCGCAGCCCGCGCTGGAGCTCTGGCGAAAAGGCCTGGAGGCCATCCAGCAGGCTCATGCCCGCGGCGAGGTGCTGAGTCAGGCCGTGGCGCGCAATATGGTGGTCTGCGCCGACGGAGTCATAGGCTTCATTGACTTTGAAGACGACCCTGCAGCCCATTTACCGCAAGCTGTCTGCATGGCGCGCGATGCGCTCAACTATGCCCAGTCCACAGCGCTGTTTCTGCAGCAGGCTGGTGCGCTGGAGCAGGCCCGGGAGGCCTGGCAGCAGTTTGTGCAGCAGCTTCCCGCCGAGGCCCGGCAGGTGCTGGAGCGCACCGTCAACAAACTGAGCTGGGTGCGCTTTCTGCCCCGCAGCAAGAGCCTGGGGCGCGACACCCTGCGCGTGCTGGCTGCCCATGACTTGCTGACAGCGTCCCCGCTCTCCGCCTGAATGCAATCAAATCAATAGCTACCAGCACTCTCCCCGATTTGGACTAAAGCCTGAAACCCATGAAAAAAGCCCCGACCATCAGATCGGGGCTTTTTGGATTGAGGCCTATGCGCGCGCTCAGGCGTGAGCGGACACCGCCTCGTTTTCTTCCTTGCCTGCCAGAGCAGCATCCAGCTTTTCGTAGTCCAGCGCGTTTTCCCACTTGGAGACCACCACGGTGGCGACGGCGTTACCGATGAAGTTGGTCAGCGAACGGCATTCGGACATGAAGCGGTCCACACCCAGAATCAGTGCCATGCCGGCCACGGGCACCTCGGGCACCACAGCCAGGGTCGCTGCCAGGGTGATGAAGCCAGCCCCCGTCACACCCGCCGCGCCCTTGGACGACAGCATGGCAACCAGCAGCAGCGCGATCTGGTGGCCCAGGGTCAGATGCGTGTCGGTCGCCTGGGCAATGAACAGCGCAGCCAGCGTCATGTAGATATTGGTGCCGTCCAGGTTGAAGGAGTAGCCGGTAGGCACGACCAGACCGACGACGGACTTGCTGCAGCCAGCCTTTTCCATCTTGTGCATCAGCGAAGGCAGAGCCGATTCGGAAGACGATGTGCCCAGCACCAGCAGCAGCTCGTCCTTGAGGTACTTGATCAGCTTGATCACGGAGAAGCCGCAAAAGCGCGCCACGGCACCCAGGATCACCAGCACGAACAGGGCCGAGGTGATGTAGAAGGTCAGCACCAGCTCTGCCAGGTTGACCAGCGAACCCAGACCGAACTTGCCGATGGTGAAGGCCATGGCGCCAAAGGCACCGATGGGAGCGAACTTCATCACGATGTTGACCAGCTTGAACACGGGCTTGGTCAGGGCTTCAAAGAAGTTCAGCACGGGCTTGCCGGCCTCGCCGACCATGGCCAGCGACACGCCGAACAGCACGGCCACCAGCAGCACCTGCAGGATGTTGTCGCCCACAAACGGACTGATCAGCGTCTTGGGGATGATGTCCATCACAAAGCCGGTCAGCGTCATCTCGTGCGACTTGGCCACATAGCCCTTGACGGCGGTCTGGTCCAGATCGGCGGGGTTGATATGCATGCCGGCACCGGGCTGCATGACATTGGCCACGATCAGGCCCACGACCAGCGCCAGCGTGGAGAAGGTCAGGAAATACGCCATGGCCTTGCCGAACACACGCCCCACGGCGCTCAGGTGCGTCATGCTGGCGATGCCGGTGACGATGGTCAGGAAGATCACCGGCGCGATGATCATCTTGATGAGCTTGATGAAGGCATCGCCAAAGGGCTTCATGGCCTCGCCGTAGGCGGGCTCGAAATGCCCCAGCAGCACGCCCACGATGATGGCGAACACCACCTGGAAGTAGAGCTGACGGTAGAACGGCAAGTGCTCGCGCGGAGCAGATTCTGTGGGCAGAGTGTGCACGCTGCATCTCCAAAATTGCGGGCGCACCACCGTGGTGCGCCGAATTGCTGCCGTTTGTACTCCCGCGCCCTTTTTGTGCCGATAACCCATTGGTATTAGGTCCGTACGCGCTCCCTGGGAGAGCATGCACCAACTTAGGGAAATCCCTAGGCTTCAGAATCCGCACTGAACCTGCTCCAGAGCCACACTGGGCACCTTGATCACCCACTCTCGTCATGCGTCTTGCGCGAAACCTTGCCCGAAACCGACTGTTTCTGACCCTTGTCATCGTGCTCAGCGGCATGCTGCTGAGCATGTGGGTCGCCAGTCGCGTCGCGCTGCAAACCTCTTTGCACGATGAGAGCGAAAGCGTGCAACGCCAGCTCACGCTCTATGCCCAGGCCATGGTGCAGCGCGTGGACCGCTACCGCACCCTGCCCGAGGTGCTGGCGCTCGATGCCGAACTCAAGAACGCGCTCAGCCACCCGCTCAGCGCCACCGAGGTGGACAGGCTCAACCACAAGCTGGAGCAGGCCAACGGCGCCAGCCGAGCTTCCACGCTGACCCTCATCGACAAAAGCGGCAAGGCCCTGGCCGCCAGCAACTGGCGCGACTCGCACAGCAATGTGGGCGAGGACTACAGCTTTCGCCCCTATGTGACCCAGGCGCTGAGCCAGGGCAGTGGCCGCTTCTACGGCATCGGCATGACCACGGGACTGCCCGGCTACTTTCTCTCCCAGGCCATTCATGATGATGACGGCTCGGTGCTTGGGCTTATCGCCATCAAGATCCTGTTTCAGGAGCTCGAAGGCGAGTGGAGCCAGTCGCCCGACATCGTCTTTGCCTCGGACGAGCATGGCGTGGTCTTTCTCTCCAACCGCGACGAATGGCGCTACCGCCTGCTGGAGCCGCTGTCCAGCAGCGACCAGCAGGAGGTACGGGACACCCATCAATACGCGGGCCAGGCCCTGATTCCGCTCGGCTATCGCACCAGCCGGCAGCCTGCGGGCATCGGAATGCTGGCCCATTTCAGCCAGCCTCCGCTGGTCGACCCCATGCTCTGGCTGCGCATGGAACTCCCCGAAAGCCAATGGCAGCTACACCTGCTGCACGACATCGTCCACAGCCAGACGGCCAGCCACTGGGCGGCAGTGGCCGCCGGCGGCCTGTGGCTGGCCGCATCGCTGCTGGTGCTCTACATCCGCCAGCGCCAGCGCCTGGCGGCCCTGCGCCAGCGCAGTCGCAAGGAGCTGGAGACCGTGCTGCACCAGCATGCGCAGGAGCTGCGCACGGCCCAGGACGGCATTGTCCAGGCCGCCAAGCAGGCCGACACCGGACTCTCGCGCAGCCTGCAGCATCTGCCGCAAGGCGTGGTGGTGGTGGATCCACAGCTGCGGCTGGTGGCCTGGAACTCGCGCTATGTGGAGCTGTTCCGCTACCCGCCCGAGCTCATGCATGTGGGCCAGCCCATCGAGGCGCTGATACGCCACAACGCCAGGCGCGGCCTGCTGGGCAAGGGCGATGTGGAGTCTGCGATCCAACGCCGGCTCCAGCATCTGCGCAGCGGCAGCCCCCATCTGCACGAAAGCGCCAAGGGCGACGGCACGGTGCTGGAGATTCGCGGCAACCCCCTGCCCGATGGCGGCTTTGTCACCAGCTATGCCGACATCACCAGCTACAAGAACACGGCGCGCGAGCTGCGCAATCTCGCCGATACGCTGGAAAAGCGCATTGCCGATCGCACCCGGGACCTGGCCCAGGCCAAACAGGAGGCCGAGCGCGCCAACCGCTACAAGACCCGCTTTGTCGCCTCGGCCGTGCATGACCTGCTGCAGCCGCTGAATGCGGCGCGCATTTTCACCAGCCTGCTGCCCACCTATCTGCACGATGAGGCCGGCCGCCAACTGGCCCAGCGGGTGGACAAGGCACTGGCCTCTCAGGACGCCATCCTCACCAGCCTGCTCGACATCTCGCGCATGGAATCGGGCCAGCTCGAAGTCCGCGTACGTGACTTCGCGCTCAGCTCCTTGCTGGAAGTAGTGCACAACAATTTTGCGCTGCAGGCCGAAAGCGAGGGCCTGAGCCTTCACTGCATGCCCAGCCGGCTGATCGTGCGCAGCGACGAAGCCCTGCTGCGCCGCATACTGCAGAACTTTGTCTCCAACGCCATCCGCTACACGCGCAAGGGCCGTATCGTCGTGGGCTGTCGCCGCCAGGGCGACCAGGTGCGCATCGAGGTGCATGACCAGGGACCGGGCATTCCCCAGAGCCTGCAAAAGGAGATCTTCGAAGAGTTCCGCCGCCTCGACGAAGGCCATGCCGACGACCGCGGCACCGGCCTGGGCCTGGCCATCGTGGAACGCCTGGGCAGATTGCTGGACCATGAGATCGGCCTGCGCTCCACCCTGGGCAAGGGCAGCGTCTTCTGGGTCAAGGTTCCATTAGGGCAGGCTGCAGCATTGACGCCGGTATCGCAGCAGCCTTCTCCCAGCGCTCGTGTGGACAGTCCGCTGCAGGGCGGCACCGTCTGGTATGTGGAGGACGACCCCGCCACCCGCGACGCCACCTGCGCCCTGCTCGAGCGCTGGGGCTGCGATGTGCCGCTGGCCGCCAACGCCCCCGAAGCCCTGGCCTATGCAGCGCCCGGCAATGCCCCGCAACTGGTGCTGCTCGATGTGCATCTGGGCCAGCTCTACGGCCCCGATATCTATGCCCAGCTCTGCGAGCGCTGGGGGCAGCAGCCTCCGGTCATCCTGCTGACCGCTGAAGGCGATAGCACCCTGCGCCGCCAGGCTGCTGAACGCGGTTGGGGCTTTCTGGCCAAGCCGGTCAGGCCGCCGGCGCTGCGGGCGCTGATGAGCCAGACCTTTTTGCGCGGACGAGAAGGCGGCAGCGCCTGAAAGCCAAAGTCACTTCCAGCTGCTGCGCTTTCAGTGCATTGCGCTATAGCTATGAATTCAGGAGCTAAATCGGTCTGCACGCCATGACTGTACAAGCCGAGTGGCGGATTCTTCGATATGCTGCATCAGCCTCTGCGGCTTTCAGGCACGCGGGCCGTTCAATCCTGACAGAGATAGCATGCACCATCATCCCGTTGAATCCGCCGTTCCGCCCGGCAGCCGCATCGCAGATCGACTGGCCGGAGCCAGCTTTCACGACTCCTGGAGCATCGTCTCGGACGCCACAGGCCTGTCTGCACTGGAGCACTTCATTCTTGCCGCGCGCAAAACGCCGCGCTGGATTGAAATCTGCATGCGTGCGCGCAATCTGGTCGGCAGCCTGGCGGGGCTCAAGAACCTGGGCACCTTGTCGGCCCTGAAGCCCGGAAAACCAGCAGCCAGCTACGGCCCGGGCGATAGGGTCGGCATCTTCACGGTGTTCGAGAACACCTTTGATGAAGCCCTGATCGGCGACGACGACAAGCATCTGAAAGTCGTGCTCAGCATTCACCGCAAGAGCGACATCAGTTCCCCGGACACCATCATCACCGTCACCACCGTCGTGCATGTCAAGAACGCACTAGGCCGCCTCTACATGCTGCCCGTCAAACCCATGCACAGGCTGATCGCTCCTGCCGTGCTGTCCTCCCTGGGAGGACGAACCCATGCTGCATGAGGAGACACACCTCTTCATGCCTGCTCTTGCCTAGACGGTTGCCAAAGACATGCGCGACTACGACAGCCTGGCTCATCGACACAGCAGCAAAGACATGTGCGTGGAAAAGCCCATGTCACTCATTGCCAATCTGATCGGCTTTGCGCCCGCAGAGGAAGACTTGCACTATGCGCTGGGCTTTTATGCCGGAGGCAGCGGCATTGACGACCGCCTGGCTGTGCGCTGCCGGATCGATCTCGCCCATTGGCCCGATGTGGTCAGCAGGCTGCGTCTGAAATCCGTGCATGAAGTACCGTGCGACGCCGACTGGCAAGAGGATTTCCTCTGGCTGATCGATGCGCAAGATGCCCAAGGCCCGCTCCAAGTCCATTGTCATCGCTTCATCAATGCGGCGAGACAGGTTTTTCAGGACCAGGTCGATCATCGCTGGGAGATCTTTTTCTCCCACGGCAGCGATATCAATGCATGGTGTGCGGTCTGGCGTAGCCAGGAGCATCTGAACTATCTAAGCTTCGATCAAGGCTGACATCCCGATGGCAGCCCGTCTCAACACAGGGGGTCGCCAGATGCTGAAATCCTATCGTGCCAGCTGCCATTGCAGCCGGGTTCAGGTTGAAGTCGGCCTGGACCTGAGCCAGCCCAGCTATCGCTGCAACTGCTCCATCTGCAGGCGAAGCCGGTTCTGGCCCGCCATCGCCAGCCCCGAAAATTTCCGCCTTATTACGGGCGAGAAGGAACTCACCCTCTATGTGTTTGGCTCGCAAAAGAACCAGCATTTCTTCTGCAGGCGCTGCGGCATCCGCGTCTTTGGCGTGGGCCACGACACGCCGATAGGCCAGATGTACGGCATCAATATCGGCTGCCTGGAAGATCTGTCGGAAGAGGAGCTTTCGCGAATTCCCGTCACGTATGTCGATGGCATGCACGATCGCTGGGACGCGACGCCGGAGTTTTTCGCTCACTTGTAGCCATCGAACTGCGATGACGACTTGCAGCGGCAAGCTGCGCAGAAATGAGGTCAGAAAGGCCTCAATCCATGACCAACAAAGCGCAGCAAGCTATCGAAACAGAGAGCTCTTGAGGCACCAGGGCAATCAAACCTCGTGATCGTTTTCCAGGCTCTTGACCAGCACTGCCGCCTGGGTGCGTGAATAGCATTCGAGCTTCTTGAGAATCGCCGTCACATGGACCTTGACGGTGTTCTCGGCCAGGCCCAGTTCGTGCGCGATCTGCTTGTTGAGCAATCCGTCGGCAATGCACAGCAGCACGCGAAACTGCTGAGGCGTGAGCTGGGCCAGACGAGCGGCCAGGGCCGCATCGGCCTCCGAGCGCTCGGCCACCATGGAGGGAAAGCTGATATCCCCGCTCAGCACATCGTCAATGGCGGCACTCATATCGTCTGCCGCCGCAGACTTGGAGATAAAGCCTGCCGCCCCGAACTGCTGGGCGCGGCGGATGATGCGAGGGTCGTCATTGGACGAGATGATGATCACCGGCACCTGCGCATATTCGCCGCGCAGATGCAGCAGGGACGAGAAGCCGCGCGCGCCGGGCATGGCCAGGTCCAGCAGCACCAGCTCGATTTCAGGATTCTCCTGCATCGCTGCGCCCAAGGTCTGGGCGCTGGCCGCCTCCACAATGCGAAATTGCGGAAAGCGGTCGTGCAGCACCTGGATCAACGCTGCGCGAAACAGCGGGTGATCGTCGGCAACGAGAAGAGTGGGCTCGGACATGGCCCGCAGTCTGCCACGGCTGGCACGGCGCTGCATCTGCAAAAACGCATATCCCGCAGCGCCCGTGCCTGTCCGTCACCCAGGCTGCGACCCACTGAGTCCGGCTCTCAATCGAGCTTGATGTTGTTGGCCGTGATCACACGCCCCCATTTGCTGCGCTCGTTGCTGACGAATTTCTCCATCTGCTCGGAGCTGCCGGGCATGGGCTCGACCCCCATGGCTGCCAGACGGGCCTTGGTGCGCGTGTCGGCCAACGCAAACTGCAGCGACTGGCTGAACTTCTTGACCACCTCGGCCGAGCTGCCCTTGGGCACGACGATGCCCTGCCAGGCATAGCCTTCGAAGCCCTTGAGGCCCTGCTCCTGCAAGGTGGCGACCTTGGGCAGCACATCGATGCGGGCCGGGCTGGCCACGCCTATGGCCTTGAGCTTTTTCTCGCCGAGGAAGGGAATAATGGTGGCGCTATCGGCCCACATGGCAGGTATCTGGCCGCCGATCACATCCTGCACTGCGGGCGCAGCACCGCGATAAGGAACATGGGTCATATTGCCCAGACCGGCTTCTTCGCGGAACAGCTCGCCAACCAGATGATGAGGGCTGCCCAGGCCGGCCGAGCCCCAGCTCACGCCGGTCTTCTGCTGCTTGGCCCAGGCGACAAACTCGGTCAAATTGCTGACCGGCACATCGTTGTTGACCACCAGCAACATGGGGAAGCGCACCAGCATGCCCACGGGCTTGAAGTCCTTTTCGGCGTTGTAGTTGAGCTTGCGGAACAGAAACGGATTGGCAGCCAGCGTGGCGAAGTCGGCCGTGAACATCAGGTTGCCGTAGTCATGCGAGCGCGCGCTGTACTCGGCCGCGATATTGGTTCCCGCACCGGGCTTGTTGTTGATGACGATGGGGCGCTCCAGATTGCGGCCCATGGCTTCGGCAATCACGCGGGCCACCACGTCGGAGCCCCCGCCTGCGGCGTAGCCTATGACCCATTCCAGGGGCTTTTCCTGCGCCATGGCGGCCGGCCCTGCAGCCCATGCCAGCGTCGAGCAGACCAGTGCGGCCAGAAATTTTTTGCGTTGCATCATCCTTGTCTCCTTGATTCATGGCCCCTTGAATAGATTTTGGTGACGGGGCCTTTAGGGGATGGCGCAGCTGCCGCCAGGCCGGCGGCTTGCTGCATCTCAAGCGGCAGCGTGTACCGGGGCAACCGGTGTCACGGCACCGCGCTCGGCCGGGTCCGCACCGGCAGGAGCGAATCCTGCGCTGGCGCGGGCCAGTTCGAGCGCATGCAGCAAGGTCTCTTGATGGCCGATGTGATTGGCCAGCAGCAGCACCAGGCGGGCATTGAGGGCGTGGCTTTGCGCGGTTTCCAGGCCCTGATGCGTGGCGATCAGGGCTTCATAGAAATCGTCGCAGGCCTGCAGATTCGGGTGAGTGGACAGCAGCATGGCAGTCTCCTAAAAAAGGGGGGAATCCTCAGAGGGTGTTGAACTCCACCAGGGACAGCAAGCAAGGGCCTAGGCCGACCGCACCGCCCCGCAGCGAAGCTGTCGTCGGTTGCCCGCATGCCCCCTCCCGCGTAGCAAGAGAGGACGCCTCAGGGGGAGCCTTCATTTCAACCGCCGGCGCGCTGCAGCGCGGCACGCACGGCAGCCTCGTCGGGACGGCGCCAGCGCGCGCAGACATGCTGATCGGGGCGCAGCAGGTAACTGGTGCCGGGGCGCGCATCCAGGCGCTGCGCGGCCAGACCCTGGGCATCCAGCAGATCGGCTTGCGCGGCCCCGGCATCGCCCTCGGCGGCTATCGAGAGATTGAGCACACCGGTCAGCTCGCGCGCCCAGGCCGGCGTGGGGCCGAAATGCAGCAGCGTGAAGTCCGGGCCCAGGGCGCGCAGCAGCCAGGTGGTCTGGCTGTCGCCGGGACGGCGCATGGGCGCATCGCTGAGCACGGCGCCGGGCAGTTGCAAGCCTGCGAAGACCTCGCTGTCCGGCGTGTTGAGCGGCGAGTGATGCAGCGTGGCCGGCACCGACAGACGCCCGCTGTTGACGATGCGACGCGCAAACTCATGCTCGCGCGCCAGCTCCAGCGCCGCATCGCGAAACAGGCGGCTGATCTCGCTCTTGGGCGTGATGAAGTCGGTGGCGCGCGTGGAGTTGCGGATGTTCTCGTCGGCCGCGTATTCGCGCTCGGCGCCGTAGCTCGCGATCAGCGCAGAATCGGCCTGACCGCGCAGCACGCGGTCGAGCTTCCAGGCCAGGTTCTCGGCATCCTGCACGCCGCTGTTGGCGCCGCGTGCGCCGAAGGGCGAGACGCCATGCGCGCTGTCGCCCGCGAAGACCACGCGGCCGTGGACGAAGCGGTCCATGCGCAGGCAGGCAAAGGTGTAGACGCTGGCCCATTCGAGCTCGAAGTGCGCGTCCTTGCCCAGCAATGCGCGGATGCGCGGCAGGATGTTCTCGGGCTTTTTCTCCTCCTCGGGATCGGCCTCCCAGCCCAGCTGGAAGTCGATGCGCCAGACATCGTCAGGCTGGCGGTGCAGCAGCACGCTCTGGCCCGGATGGAACGGCGGATCGAACCAGAACCAGCGCTCGGTCGGGAAATCCGCATGCATCTTCACATCGGCAATCAGAAAACGGTCGCGGAAGATGCGGCCATGGCTTTCCTGGCCCAGCAGGCCGCGCAAGGGCGAGCGCGAGCCGTCGCAGGCCAGCACCCACTGGGCATCGATCCGGTACTCGCCCTCGGGCGTTTCCACTGTCAGCAGCGCACCATCGGCGCGCGGCGCCAGCGCCGTGACCTTGTTGTGCCAGCGCAGGTCGATCAGCGGCAACTGCAGGGCGCGCTCGACCAGATAGGCTTCGGCGTAGTACTGCTGCAGATTGATGAAGGCCGGGCGCTCGTGACCGGCTTCGGGCAGCAGATCGAACTGGTAGAGCGACTGATCCCTGGCAAACACCTTGCCCAGATTCCAGGAGACGCCCTTGTCCACCATGGGCTGACCCACGCCCAGGCGGTCCCAGATCTCCAGCGTGCGCTTGGAAAAGCAGATGGCGCGCGAGCCCGTGGACAGCTTGCAGTCGTTGTCGAGCACCACCACCGGCTGGCCGCGCTGGGCCAGATCGATGGCCAGAGACAGGCCCACGGGCCCGGCGCCGACCACCACCACGGGGTGGCGAGCCGGCGCATCGGCATCCTGGTCCGCATGACGCCGATAAGGAATCTGGATGGACTGGATGTCGGCGGCGCTGCCGCGCAGGGCGTCAAGAGAAATGGCGGTGGTGGACATGGCGTTCATCGGTGCGCAAACCTTGAAAAGCGTGGATCTGTTTCTTGGGGCAAAAGCCGCCCCTCCGGCTCTTTGCGACCGGATTCAAACTCTGTTTTTTTTAATAGCTGCTACCGCTCACCAGGCATTGAATTCAATGTTTTTTCTATTTGGATTCATTACAAATCAAGCGCAAGCAGCTCCTGTTTTAGATAGCTTTGCAGTAGACCGCCGCGCCTGCGCAAGAGACTGCCGGCTGGGCGGCCCAGGAGGCGATCAGCCTTCCAGCGCCAGCCACATCTCGCGGTCGCGCTCGGCAGTCCAGATGCGCGGGTCGGCGTGGCCCGATGCCTCGTCATAGGCACGTGTCACGTCAAACGGCATGCAGTGGTTGAAGATCACCCAATGGCCGTATTTGGGCTGCAGCTTGGCAAAGGCTGCCTCGTAGACCTTGCGCAAGTCCTGACGCGCATCGGCGCCGGCCTTGACCTCGGCCCACAGGTCGCTGATGAAATTGCGCGTGCCCGCCAGGCCGGCCTGCACTTCGGCCGCGTTCTGCAGCGCCGCACCGCGGCCGGGCACCAGCTTTTCGGGCTTGAGGGCGGCAATCGCATCCAGCGTCTGCGGCCAGTCCTGGAAATAGGCGTCGCCGGCATAGGGCGTGGCATCGAACTCGACCAGGTCGCCGCTGAACAGCACCTTCTCCTGTGGCAGCCAGACCACGGTATCGCCCTTGGTGTGGCCGCGGCCCAGCTGCAGGATCTGAACCTCGAGCTTGCCCAGCCACAGCGTCATCTTGCCGGTGAAGGTCATGGTCGGCCAGGTCATGCCATCGGGCACGCTCTCGACGTTCTGGAACAGGCGCGGAAAGCGGCCGATCTCGCTGGCCTTGTCCTGCTCGCCACGCTCGACGATGAGGTCGTAGGTGTCCTGGCTGGCAATGATGTGCTCGGCGCCATAGGCCGAGGCACCCAGCACGCGCACCGCGTGGTAATGCGACAGCGTGACGTATTTGATGGGCTTGTCCGTGACCTCGCGAATGCGGCGGATCACGTCCTCGGCCATGACGGGCGTGGCCTGGGTGTCGATGACCATCACGGCGTCGTCGCCAATGATGATGCCGGTGTTGGGGTCGCCTTCGGCCGTGTAGGCATAAGCATGTTCGGAGAGCTTGTCGAAGCTCACCTTCTTGACTTCAAGGTCGGCGGCGGAGGCAAAGGTCTTGGTGCTCATCGTTGCAATCTCTTCGTTTTAAACAAATGCATTCAGCTTTATCGAATTTCTGAATGCTAGATATAAATTCAACATTGCACAATCGATTTGTCATAGTGAAAAACCCTTGAGACTTTCCAGCCGCTTTTCCACCGTCACAATGCCGTCATGCCTCATGCCAACTCTTCTTCGACCGACGCCCGTTTGATGCTTGAATCCAGTGACGACGAACCCGCGCGCGCACCGCGCGGCATACAGAGCGTGGAAGTCGGCGGCCAGTTGCTCAAGGTGCTGGCGCGCACGGGCCGGCGCATGGCGCTCAAGGATCTGGCACGCGAGGCGGAGATGACGGCAGCCAAGGCCCACCCCTATCTGGTGAGTTTTTGCAAGCTGGGCCTGATGGAGCAGGATCGCGCCAGCGGCCACTACGGCCTGGGGCCGCTGGCCATTCAGATGGGACTCATCAGCCTGCAGCAGGCAGATCCCGTGCGCATGGCGATTGCCGAGCTGCCCGCCCTGGCGCAAGAGGTGGGCTACACCGTGTCGGTTTCCATGTGGAGCGGCCAGGGGCCGACCATCATCCGCGTCGAGGAAGGCCCGACCCATGTCTATGTGGCCATGCGCCACGGCACGCCGGCCTCCTTGCGCCATACAGCCACGGGCAAGATTTTTGCGGCTTTCGGCGACCCGGCCCGTATCGCACCGCTGCTGCAGGCCGAAGGCCACAGCCTGGACGAACCGGCGTTTGCCAAGGAACTGGACGCCATTCGCCGCAACCACCTGAGCGTGGTCGAAAACCAGTTGCTGTCGGGCGTAAGCGCGCTGGCGGTGCCGGTGTTCGACGGCTTCGGCCAACTGGTGCTGGCGATTGCCGCCATCGGCCCTTCGGTCACGCTGACGCTGGACCCCGCTGGTCTGCCGGCCCAGAAACTGCAGGCCCAGGCCCGTCAGCTATCCCTGCGCCTCGGAGCCCCGGCTGTGCTGACCGGGGCCTGAGACCTAGGCCCGGTAGCCCAGCGAAGCGCTGATACTGCGCGCCTCTTCGCATACAGCCTGGGCAATGCGGCCCTGCGGATCGGGGTCGAAGCCGCCGCTGGCCCCGAGCGCGCAGAGCACGGCCACCACATGACCGTTGTAGTCGAGCAAGGGCGCCGCAACGGCGCTGATGCCAGGCAGATTCAGGTCCCGGATCGCCGCACAGCCGACTGCGCGAATCTCGCTGCGCAGTTGCTCCAGAGGCTTGCTCGCATGCAGCAGACGGCGATGCTCGGGGCTGGCTGCCTCCAGCTCGCGCGCCAGCAGCGCCTCGACCTCGGGCTGCGGCTCCATGAAGGCAAAGAATGCCCGCCCCGTGGCCGACCACAGCATGGACATGACCGAACCCACACGCACATTGACGGTAATGGGCAGGCTGGGCTCTTCAAAGCGCACGATGGTGGGGCCCATATTGCCCATGACCGCGACAAAACTCGTGACCTGCAAGGACTCGCGCAGATGCTGCAGGGCCGGCTCGGACATGCGCACAGGATCGTTCTGGCGCATCGCAGCCAGGCCGATATGGATGGCCTCGCGTCCGAGCGCGTACTGGGTGCCACCACGATCCTGCTCCACCAGGCCCTCGGCCATGAGGCTGGCCAGATAGCGATGCACCTTGGCCGGACTTTCATCGACGGCAGCGCCGATGGCCGTGAGACTGGCGCGCCCGCCCAGCCCGGCCAGTGCCTTGAGCACGGCCAGACAGGTCTCTGCTGCCTGCACACGCTGGCGACGTTGATCCGGCTCTTGCCGGGCATTCTGCGACGCCACTCTTGCTGCGGGGCTGGCTGCTTGCCGCTTCGCCATCGCCAAAGTCTTCTTCTCGATTTTCATAGCTGGTTGCGCCTGTCTCGTAAGCCGTTGAAGACATTTTCACGCATGTCTCGTGCTGGCTCTCGGGTAATCCCTTGAAGCATATTTACGCTATGCGTATAAAAATTACGCAAAACTATTTCCGTATTAAAGCGGAATCGCAGGCGGAGTGAAGCTTGGTTAACCCGCAGGCAAACAACACCACAGCCCAGGAGACACCCTCAATGAAAAAACGCCTATTCACCGCCTCGGTTCTGGCCACCAGCATGCTCTGGCTGGCCGCAGCCCCTGGCACCGCCGTGGCCCAGGACAAGTACCCGAGCAAGAGCGTGCGCTGGATCGTTCCCTACGCCGCCGGCGGTGGCTCGGACTTCCTGGCCCGCACCATAGGCCAGGCCTGGGGCGCCCACGCCCATCAGCCCATCGTCGTGGACAACCGCCCGGGCGGCAACACAGCCATAGGCGCATCGGAGACCGCGCGCGCACCGGCCGACGGCTATACCGTGCTGTCGGCCGACAACGGCACGCTGATCTTCAACCCCGTGCTCTACAAGAGCCTGAGCTACAACCCCGGCAAGGACCTCACTCCCGTCACGCTCATGGGCCGCTTTCCCATGATTCTGGTGGCCGGCCCCGCCGAGAAGGCCAAGACCGCCAAGGAGTTCATTGCCGCCGCCAAGGCCAGTGCCGAGGGCGTGAACTACGGCTCCGCCGGTGCGGGCAGCCCCCATCACCTGGCCATGGAACTGCTGAAGTCCGAGGCCGGCCTCAAGCTCGCCCATGCGCCCTATCGCGGTGCGGCTCCGGCGCTGGCCGATGTGGCGGGCGGTCAGATTCCCGTGATGATGGTGGACTTGGCCGCCGGCGCCGGCTTCATCAAGGGCGGCAAGGTGCGCCCCCTGGCCGTGGCCAATGCAACGCGCCTGCCCCAGTTGCCCGATGTGCCCACCTTTGCCGAGCTGGGCCTGCCCGGCGTGCAGGCTGCGGCCCTGGTCGGCATGGTGGCCCCGGCCAAGACGCCGGCCACTGTCGTCACGGCGCTGAACAAGCAGGTGGTCACCGCCATCAACGAGCCTGCCGTCAAGCAAAAGCTCATCGACTTTGGCGTGGAGCCCGTGGGCAACACGCCCGAGCAGTTCCAGGCGCTGATCCACAGCGAAAGCACACGCTGGCAGAAGCTGATCAAGGATCTGAACATCACGCTGGACTGATTGCCCCGCTGATCCATGCCGCAGAGGCTGGCGGCAGGCCGCCTCTGCACTCTCGTCCGATGGCGCAAGCCATCTCCTGCCTCTTTGCGTTTGCGAGCGAGCCATGACCGTTTCCACCCCCAGCCGTTGCCCCATCGATCACAGCCAGTTCGGCAAGCCCACCGGCCAGAGCGGCCCTACGGGCTGCCCCATCAGCCACGGGGCCGCCGGCTTCGATCCCTTTGCCGACGGCTACCAGCAGGACCCGCCCGAGTATGTGCGCTGGGCACGCGAACAGGAGCCGGTGTTCTACAGCCCGCAGCTGGGCTACTGGGTGGTCACGCGCTTCGACGACATAAAGGCCATCTTCCGCGACAACCTGACCTTCAGCCCCTCGATCGCGCTGGAGAAGATCACGCCGACAGGCGATGAAGCCAATGCCGTGCTCGCCAGCTATGGCTTTGCGCTGAACCGCACCCTGGTCAACGAGGACGAGCCCGCCCACATGCCGCGCCGCCGCGCGCTGATGCAGCCCTTCACGCCCGAAGAGCTCAAGCACCACGAGCCCATGGTGCGCCGGCTGGCCCGCGAATATGTGGACCGTTTCATCGACGACGGCCGCGCCGATCTCGTCGACCAGATGTTGTGGGAAGTGCCGCTGACGGTGGCCATGCATTTCCTGGGCGTGCCCGCAGACGATATGGACACACTGCGCCAGTACAGCATTGCCCACACCGTCAACACCTGGGGACGCCCCCGGGCCGAGGAGCAGGTGGCCGTGGCCCATGCCGTGGGCAATTTCTGGCAGCACGCGGGCCGGATTCTCGACAAGATGCGCGCCGACCCCGATGCCGAAGGCTGGATGCAATACGGCATTCGCAAGCAGAAGGAACTGCCCGATGTTGTCACCGACTCCTATCTGCACTCCATGATGATGGCCGGCCTCGTCGCCGCGCACGAGACCACGGCCAACGCCACGGCCAATGCCGTCAAGCTGCTGCTGCAGCACCCCAAGGTCTGGCAGGAGATCTGCGCCGATCCCTCGCTGATCCCCAATGCCGTGGAGGAATGCCTGCGCCACAACGGCTCGGTAGCCGCCTGGCGGCGCCTGGCCACCAAGGATGTGGTGATCGGCGGCCAGGCCATTCCGGTCGGCAGCAAGCTGCTCATCGTCACCTCTTCGGCCAACCACGACGAGCAGCATTTTGTCGATGCCGACCTGTTCGACATCCACCGCGACAATGCCAGCGATCACCTGACCTTCGGCTACGGCTCCCACCAGTGCATGGGCAAGAATCTGGCCCGCATGGAAATGCAGATCTTCCTTGAAGAGTTCACGCGCCGCCTGCCTCATATGCAGCTGGCCGAGCAACGCTTCACCTATGTGCCCAACACCTCGTTCCGCGGCCCCGAACATCTGTGGGTGCAATGGGATGTGAGCCGCAACCCCGAGCGTGCCAACCCCGCCGTGCTGGCCGAACAACAGCCGGTGCGCATCGGCGAATCCTCGCAGGGCGGCGTCAGCCGCAGCATGCTGGTGGACAACACCGAGCTGATTGCGCAGGACGTGCTGCGCGTGCGCCTCAAGGCGCCCGACGGACGCGAGCTGCCACGCTGGACCCCGGGCTCGCATATCGACCTGCACTGCGGCGACACCGGCATCTCGCGCCAGTACTCGCTATGCGGTGATCCGCAGCAAGCCGATACCTACGAGATCGCCGTGCTGCGCGAGGAGCACAGCCGTGGCGGTTCGGCCTGGATACATGGGGCACTGCAGGCCGGCATGAAGGTGCAGATGCGCGGCCCGCGCAACCACTTCAGGCTCGACGAAGGCGCGCAGCAGCTGATTCTCGTCGCAGGCGGCATAGGTATCACGCCGGTTGCGGCCATGGCGGCTCGCGCCCAGGCCTTGGGCATCCCCTATGAAATCCACTACAGCTGCAGCCAGCGCGAGCGCATGGCGCTCCTGGATGCCTTGCAGGCAATGCATGGCGAGCGTCTGCAGATCTATGTGGGCGCGGAAGGCCGGCGCGCCGATTACGCGTCACTGCTGGCCGAGGTCAGGCCCGGCGCACAGATCTATGCCTGCGGTCCGCAGCGCATGCTCGACGGGCTGGCCGAGGCCAGTCGCCACTGGCCCGAGGACAGCCTGCGCGTGGAGCATTTCTCCAGCACCCTGGGGGCCCTCGACCCGGACAAGGAGCACGGCTTTGAAGTCGAGCTGCGCGAATCCGGCATCACGCTGCAGGTGCGCAATGACGAGACCCTGCTCGATACACTGCGCAGCGCCAATATCGATATCGAGAGCGACTGCCGCGAAGGCCTGTGTGGCTCCTGCGAGGTGCCGGTGCTGGAAGGCGATATCGATCATCGCGACATGGTGCTGACCCGTGCCGAGCGCACGGCCTGCACCAAGATGATGAGCTGCTGCTCGCGCGCCAGGACGCAGGAGTCCAGAATCGTTCTGGCGCTGTAGCGTCCCCGGCGAGCAGCCCCGGGCGGGTAGCCCCAGGCGGGCGGCTGCAGCCAGGCCATGCATGGCTTCTGCCTAGAATCACTGCCCATATGGGCCTGTTGCAAATACTGCTGATTCTTGTGTGGGCGCCGACTGCAGCGCTCATCGCCTTCATGGCCACCACCTGGCTGAGCCATGGCGCGCAAGCCATCTGGAGCGCCATGACTGGCACTCGCGCTGACGAGCGTTCGACCTGGCCGCTGGTGCTGGGCGGCGTCGCGGCCCTGGCGGGCATGGTGGGGGCAGTCATCACTTTTCCGAATCAGGCCGTCATTCGCCATGCGTTCGACAAGCTGCTGGGCTATGGCTCGACACGCGTAGAGATCACACTGCGCCAGGACGATGCCGTCACACGCCAGGCCCTGCTGGAGACGCTGCGCCCCTTCATGGAGATGGGCGGACGCGAGATCCGCTACCGCGTCTCCACGCGCCACGGCAGCTATACCGAGACCGACGAAGTGCCCAGCTACTACCGCTTTGCGGACGGGCGCCTGGAGATCGCCACAGGCGGCGTGGTCGGCAACGACAGACTGTCCGTGATGCAGCCCGGCTTCAAGGCACTGGCGCAATTTTCCACGGTCGACTCCATCGACGCCAGCGTGGCGGCCACCGTAAACCTGGACAAGGCACGGATAGCCGTGGAGATGCTGCCGCGCACGGCCATGCTGGTCCACCGCGACGCTGCCAAGGACTGGTCAAGTGTGCTGCGTCCCGCCGCCCCTGCCCGTTGCCACCTGGAGGTGCAGGCGCTGTTCTCCACGGATGCCTTCAGACTGCTCATGTTCGCGGGCCGGGCCTCGGGCGAGGTCGAGATCCACACCGGCCCCGATACCGCCCTGCGCGACACGCAGTACCAACTGGTCGGCATGGGACTGGTGCCGGGCAGCAACGGGCGCAGCGTCAAGGAACTGGAAACCGATGCCACCCGCATCTACGGCGTGCTGAGGCTGCTGCCGCCGGGCCTGAATCCCGATGTCATGGACTGCGATACCGCCCTGGGACGCATGAGCGACCCGGCCCTGGTTGCAGCCGCCATGCTGTCCACATTTCCCGGCCTGGAAGGACGCGTGAGCGGCATAGAGATCACGCCGTCAGCCTCCTTCTCGCCCTGGCACAACCGGGGCTGGACGGCCGTGCCGCCCGGCACACGCTCGCAAGGCGGAACGCGAGCCGAAGCAGGTACGCGCGCCTGCAGCCTGGAGCAGAACCGCCACACGCGCACCCTGATATCCATGGTCGAGGAGCACTGCACGGAACGCGAGCCGCAAAACGCCGGTGCCGCCTGCCCCCAGCTGCGCGAACGCCTGAACTGGACCCAGGCCGAGCTGGCCCGATGCAGAAAACAGCTGGTGCGTTGAAACGGGGCCTGGGCCCGTGCAACAGCGATCACATGGACCAGATTCTCGGCGTGCCGCCCTGCAAGCCCCAGAGTTCTTTTCTCCAAAAACTCCACACGGTTTTCCACAACATCATCACAGGCTCCACCACAGGTGATGCACAGCGCAGAACCAGCATGTTTTCATTGGGAGCGGTGACACCGCTCAACACCGCCGGAGCGGCCTTGGCAAGCAGCTCCTGCGTGCCTTCCAGCAAGGCTTCGCGCTGATGGCGCGCCATGGCTGAGCCGCTGGCAAAGATCAGACTGCCCAGGCAGCGATGCCTAGCCAGCCCCAGATCGCCGTTGAGCAGCAGCTCGTCCTGTGCATCGATCACGCCGCGCTCCAGGAAACGGCCCGGCCATTCGATGTGCTGTTCGAACCTGCCGGACTCATAGGGCTGGGCGGCCAACGGCAGACCCAGTGCCGTCACATCCCAGGTCAGCAGTTGCGCGTCTTCGGCGAGGTCGAACTCCAGCTGGTTGACGGCATCGCAGGCGTTGTAGGCAATCGCCTCCAGCGGCAGCCACTCCAGCCTCGCACCGGGGTCCAGACGCAGCCGGGTGCGCTGCATGGCCTGCTTCCCGTTGCTTTTGTAAAAGCGCGTGGCACCGGGCGTGGTGACCAGCGCATGCGCACCTTCTGCGACATGGACATCAATGTCCAGTACATCCCCACCCACCAGCCCGCCAGGCGGATGCACCAGCACGTTGTGACAGATGGCAGGCCCCTCGGGATACAGGCTTTTGAGGATGCGCAGCGGACCATCGTGCGTGAATTGCACCGAGGTCTTGCCAGCCTGCAGGAAATAGTTCAGCGCCAGTTGCGCATGCCAGGTCATTGTCTTTCTCGCCTCTTCAAGCAGGCCTGCCGTTCAGGCCGGGATAGCTCAGCTCTTTTGCTTACTAACTCATGAAAATTCATTCGTTGTTGTATCGCAGCAGCGCTTCTACAGTCTCTCGCACGCCAGCTTGTCAAGCATATGGCGATTGATTTCAGGAGCTTTCATGTCGGTCGCTACCGTAACGCATTCACGCCTGCATCGCACTCTGGCCCCGTGGCTGACATCGATGGCAGTGCTGTGCTGCACGCTGGCAACTGGCCCTGCTGCCGCGCAAGCCGGCGGCGCAGCGGCACAGGCCTGGAAGCCCAGCAAGTCCACGGAATTCATTGTCCCCAGCGGAGCCGGCGCGGCGCTGGATCAGGCGGCCCGCAAGCTCACCGAGCTGCTGGCACGCGATGGCCATGCACCGCAGTTCGTGGTCAGCAACAAGTCCGGCGCGCATGCGATCGCCGCGCTGGAAAGCCTGCACCGCCACCCTGGCGACGCCCATACGCTGATGACGCTGAGCACCAGCTACGGCAACAGCCTGGCGCAGAATGCCCTGCCCGCACACCTTCAGAAAGGCACGCCGCTGGTGACCTTGCTGCGCGAGTTCACCACCGTGGTCGTGCGTGCGGATTCGCCGCTGCGCAATGCCCAGGACCTGATCGCCCAGCTGCGCAAGGACCCCGAGAAATACTCCATAGGCATTGCCACCACACTGGGCAATCACATCCATCTGGGCGTGGCCCAGCCCTTGCAGCAGGGCGGCGTGAATATCCAGAAGCTGCGCATCGTCCCCTACAAATCCTCCGCCGAATCCATGGTGGCGCTGGCAGGCGGCCATCTCGATGTGGTTTCGGCCACCACGCCGAACCTGCTGCCCTATCTGCAGTCGGGCCGCGTGCGCGTGCTGGCGATTGCCGCCGACAAGCGGCTTGAAGGCGTGTTCGCTCAGTCGCCCACCTGGAAGGAGCAGGGCATCGACTATGTCAGCGATTCGTTTCAGGGCGTGATGACGGCACCCGGTGCCAGCACCGCGCAACAGGCGTATTGGGTGAATGCGCTGCGCAAGGTTTCCGAAACCCGGGAATGGAAGGAGTTTGTGGCGCTGAACCAGTGGGAGCCCATCTTCCTCGGCCCGCAGGACACGGCTCGCGCACTGCATGCCCAGGTCGAACGCAGCCATGCTCTGCTGAACGAACTCGGCCTGCTGCCGCCCAGCGCCTCCCGTATTGCCCAGGCGCGTTGAAGCCCCGCTTTCATCAGGAAAAATCCCATGAACATGCCCCTGCCCCACGCTCCGCTGCAGCATCTGGACCAGCGTCTGAGCTCTGCCAACCACATCACTCCACACATCCGCATCACGCCGCAGTCGGCGCATATCGGCGCTCTGATCAGCGGCGTCAATCTGAAGCAGGCCTTGAGTGCCGCCGAGGTGCACACCATCCGCTCGGCATTGCTGCGCTGGAAGGTGGTCTTCTTTCGCGACCAGCACCTCAGCCACGAGCAGCAGATCGCTTTTTCGCGCCAGTTTGGCGAGCTCACGCCCGGCCACCCCGTCTTCGGTCATGTCGAAGGCTTTCCCGAGCTGTATTCGATTGCCAAGCACCGCAAGGCCAACCGCCATAGCGGCCAGGCCGAACATCGCCCCTGGACCGGCTGGCATGCCGATGTGACGGCAGCCCACAACCCGCCTGCCGCATCGATTCTGCGCGGCGTGACGATTCCGCCCTATGGCGGCGACACGCAATGGACCAATCTGGCAGCTGCCTACGAAGCGCTCTCCAGACCGCTGCAGGCCTTTTTGCAGGGCCTGCGTGGCGAGCACCGCTTCAGCGCCCCACAGGGAGCCACGGCATCGCAGGAATATCTGGATCTGGTGCGCGACAACACCCTGATCAGCGAACACCCGCTGGTCACCATTCATCCCGAGACCGGCGAGAAGGTGCTCTACATCAGCCCCGGCTTTCTCAAGTCCATCGTGGAACTCAATACTCGCGAATCGCGCGTGCTGCTGGAGCTGCTCTGGGAGCATGCCGTGAGCAGCGAGTTCACCGTGCGCTTCAAGTGGGAACCCGGCTCGCTGGCCTTCTGGGACAACCGCTCCACGGCCCATGTGGCACCACAGGATATCTTTGCGCTGGAGTTCGATCGCCAGCTCTACCGCACCACGCTGGTGGGCGAAGTCCCCCAGGGCGCGGACGGCCGCGCCAGCACTGCCATACAGGGCAATCCGGTGCTGGCCGCGCACGGCGCAGCGTATTGACGAAATGAGTTGTCCTCCGGGCATGGCCTGAGGCTTTGAGGTGCCGCTTGCGGCACCTTTTTTTCTTCGCCCGATATTCAAATCGCCACCAGCGAGCGCACATTCTTCTGCTGCATCTCGCTGCCCGGGCCCGACGCGATCACCTCGCCGCGCTCCATCACCACATAGTGATCGGCCAGCTCCTCGGCAAAGTCGTAGTACTGCTCGCACAGCAGGATGGCCATGTCGCCGCGATTGGCCAGCATGCGGATCACGCGGCCGATGTCCTTGATGATGCTGGGCTGTATGCCCTCGGTGGGCTCATCCAGGATCAGGATCTTGGGCTGCGGCGCCAGCGCGCGCGCAATGGCCAGCTGCTGCTGCTGACCGCCCGAGAGATCGCCGCCACGGCGGTGCAGCATCTGCCCCAGCACTGGGAACAGCTCGTACAGCTCGCCCGGAATCCGGGTGCCTGCCGAACAATAGGACAGACCCATGCGCAGATTGTCTTCCACCGACAGGCGCGAGAAGATTTCGCGCCCCTGGGGCACATAGCCGATGCCGCTGCGCGCGCGCTCATAGGGCGTCCTGCGCGCGATATCGCGGCCCTGCCATTCAATGCCGCCGCTTCTGATGGGAACCAGCCCCATCAGGCTTTTGAGCAAGGTGGTCTTGCCCACGCCGTTGCGGCCCAGCAGCACCGTTACCTTGCCGATCTCGGCCGTGAAATTCACGTCCCGCAGGATGTGCGAGCCGCCGTAATACTGATGCAGGTTCTGAACTTTAAGCATTTTCGACCTCTAGCGCTTACACAGCAAGCGCAAGCAGCTATCTAATTTGACTATCTGCGGAGCGCATGACGCTTGAAACTGGCGCTGCCCAATCAAAGAGACAGCGAGGAAGCGCCGCCGAGCACCGAAGCTGTCGCCCCCCTCCCTTAGCGCGAAGCGCGTAGAGAGAGGGGGAAGGCGCGGGGCCGCCCAGGCGAAGCGTCTCAGGGGGTTACCTCCCAAGGTACACCTCGATCACGCGCTCGTCAGCCTGCACCTCGGCCAGCGTTCCCTCGGCCAGTACCGAGCCATCGCAAAGCACCGTGACCTTCTCGCTGATGGTGTCGATAAAGCTCATGTCGTGCTCCACCACCATCAGCGAATGCTTGCCCTTGAGCGTCAGAAACAGCTCGGCCGTGCGCACGGTTTCCTCGTCGGTCATGCCGGCCACAGGCTCGTCGAGCAGCAGCAGCTTGGGCTCCTGCACCAGCAGCATGCCGATCTCCAGCCACTGCTTCTGTCCGTGACTGAGCAGCCCGGCTTGGCGCGTTACGCTGCCTGCCAGGTGAATGGTGTGCAGCACCTCGGCAATGCGGTCCTTCTGCGCGCCGCTGAGCTTGAACAGCATGGAGGAGGCAATGCCCTTGTGGGTCTTGAGCGCCAGCTCCAGGTTCTCGAACACGCTGAGCTGCTCGAACACTGTGGGCTTCTGGAACTTGCGGCCAATGCCCATGGCCGCTATCTCGGGCTCCTTGTAGCGCAGCAGATCGATGGTGGAGCCGAAGAACACCGTGCCGCTGTCGGGCCGGGTCTTGCCGGTGATGATGTCCATCATCGTTGTCTTGCCAGCGCCATTGGGACCGATGATGCAGCGCAGCTCGCCGGGCGCGATATCGAGACTCAGACCGTTGATGGCCTTGAAGCCGTCGAAGCTCACATGCACGTCTTCGAGATAGAGGATGCGGCCATGGGTCACATCCACTTCGCCGGCCACCACGGGGCGCGCCAGACTGGCGTTGCGACCACCGGATTCGGTGCGCAGCGCGGCTTCGCGCTGCTGGTAGGAAGCCAGGCGCTGCTCGCCGTCCTGCATCAGATCGGGGGTCATGCGCGCACTCCTTCGATGGCATCGGCAGAAGCCGGTTCGGCAGCGGTTTTGGCAGCTGCGGCTGCAGTCTGGTTCAACGGTGCCTTGACCTGGGCCTTGCGCTTCTCACGCCACTGGCGAAGCTGCTGCGGCAGGCGAATCAGTCCTCCCGGCATGAACAGCGTCACGACGATGAACAACGCACCCAGCACGTACAGCCAGTATTCGGGGGCGGCCACGGTAAGCCAGCTCTTGCCGCCATTGACGGCAAACGCGCCGATGATGGGGCCGACCAGCGAGGCACGTCCGCCCACGGCCGTCCACACCGCCATTTCGATGGAATTGCCCACGCTCATCTCGCTGGGGTTGATGATGCCCACCTGGGGCACATAGAGCGCACCCGCCAGGCCGCACATCATGGCCGAGATGACCCAGATCGACAGCTTGTAGGGCAGCGGGTTGTAGCCGCAGAACATGGTGCGCGATTCGGCGTCGCGCACGGCCTGCAGCACACGACCGTACTTGCTTCGTATCAGCCAGCGCGAGAACAGAAAGCAGCCCAGCAATGCCAGCCCCGACAGCGCGAACAGCAGCACATGCATGGCTTGCGAGTTGACGGAAAAACCCAGCAGGGTCTTGAAGCCCGTGAAGCCGTTGTTGCCGCCGAAACCGGTCTCGTTGCGGAAGAACAGCAGCATGGCGGCGTAGGTCAGGGCCTGGGTGATGATGGAGAAATACACGCCCTTGATGCGCGAGCGAAAGGCGAAGTAGCCGAACAGCCCGCCGATCAGGCCCGGCACCAGAAACACCAGCAGCACGGTGGCGGCAAAGCTGCCCGACAGCGCCCAATGCCAGGGCAGTTCCTTCCAGTCCAGAAAACCCATGAAGGCGGGCAATGCATCGGGGCCTGCGCCCTCGCGCATCAGGTACATGCCCATCACATAGCCGCCCAGTGCGAAGAACAGACCGTGCCCCAGGCTCAGGATGCCGGTATAGCCCCAGATCAGGTCAATCGCCAGCGCGCAGATGGCATAGCACATGAACTTGCCCAGCAGGCCGAGCATGTAGTCGGACAAGTGCAGCGCACTGTCCTCGGGCACCCACAGATTGAGTGCGGGAGCCACGGCGCAGACCATGGTCAGGGCCAGCAGAAATGCCGTCCAGCCCTTGGCGGATAGCAGCGGCGCGGGCTTGGGCAGTTCGATGGATATGGATTGGGTTGTCATGTCAGTTTTCCCTCATGTCGAGCAAGGCACATGGCCTGCGCAACTGGCGCGGCCCAGGTACGAGACACCGAGCAAGGGCCGCCCCGCAGCGAGGGTGTCGTCCCCTGCCCGCAGCGCGCAGCAATGCGAGAGCGGGGGAAGGCGCGAAGCGACTCAGGGGGTGTTTCATGTTTCCGCACTGCGGCCCTTCAAGGCAAAGATGCCTTGTGGACGCTTTTGAATGAAGACCACGATGAACAGCAGCACGGCGATCTTGGCCAGCACAGCCCCGGTCCAGCCTTCCAGCAGCTTGCTGAGCACGCCCAGGCCCAGAGCCGCATAGACGGTGCCCGCCAGCTGCCCCACACCGCCCAGCACCACCACAAGGAAACTGTCCACGATGTAGTTCTGCCCCAGATCCGGACCCACATTGCCGATCTGGCTCAAGGCGCAGCCGGCAAGACCGGCGATACCGGAGCCCAGTGCAAACGCATAGGTGTCGGTGCGTGCCGTGTTGACGCCCACACAGGAAGCCATGGCGCGGTTCTGTGTCACGCCGCGCACGAACAGGCCCAGGCGCGTTCTGGCGATCATGAAGGCCACGCCCGCCAGCACGGCAAAGGCAAAAACGATGATGGCGATGCGGTTGTAGGGCAGCGTCAGATTGGGCAGCAGCGCAATCCCGCCACTCATCCAGACGGGGTTTTCCACGCCCACGTTCTGCGCTCCGAAAATGCTGCGCACGGTCTGCTGCAGCACCAGGCTGATGCCGAAGGTGGCCAGCAGGGTCTCCAGCGGACGGCCGTAGAGAAAGCGGATCACGCCGCGCTCCAGCACCGCGCCAACCAGCGCCGAGGCCAGAAAGGCCACAGGAATCGCCACTACCAGATACCAGCCAAACCAGGCCTCGGGCAGCCAGCGCTGGAATGCGACCTGCACCAGATAGGTGGCATAGGCACCGATCATGATCAGCTCGCCGTGCGCCATATTGATGACGCCCATCAGGCCGTAGGTGATCGCCAGACCCAGAGCCGCGAGCAACAGCACCGAGCCCAGGCTGATGCCGCTGAAGATCGCCCCCAGCCTGTCGCCCCAGGCCAGGCCTTCGGCAATGCCGGCCAGCGCGGCCTTGATGGCTTTTTGCACGCCGGGGTCGGTCTCTTCGGACAGGCGCTGGTTCAACAGCAACTGCGTCTCCGGGGTCTGCTGATGCGACAGCTGCTGCACCGCCTTCAGACGCTGCTGCACATCGTCGCTGCCCAGCAGGCTGGCAGCCAGGCTGCGCTCCAGCAGGGCTCGGACCTGCCCGTCCTGTTCAGCGGCCAGCGCTTTTTCGATCAGGGGAAGCCGCCCAGCATCAGGCTCGGAGGCCAGTTGCTCGGCAGCCTTGCGGCGTGCCTGCACATCGCTGCTGCCCAACGCCAGCGCGGCCTGCGCCGTGTCGATGACCGAGCGCAGGTAATTGTTGCTGACGACCTCCTCGGCATCGGGCGGGAGCTTGACGGCTGCGCCGGTCGCCGCATCGCTGACCGCATCGCCGCTGACCACATAGGCCCGGCCCTGGGACACGCGCACTTCATCGTTGGCGAGCGCGCCCAGATAGGCCGACAGGCGACCGCCGTCGGTCTGTGCATCCGGCGCCAGCACGGCCTGATTGATCGCCAGCACGCGCTGCTCGGAATCGTCTGCCGCCGCCATGGCATAAGCCTGCTCGGTCGTCAGTGCGTGACTGGCAAAGCTCAGCAAAGAGCCCAGCCCGGCGGCCAATGCCAGCCTCAATGACTTGCGCAGTATGTTCATAGGAATTTCAGGTTTCTAGCGCTGCGGCCCTTGTCAATAAAGCGCAAGCAGCTATCTCTTCAGGACTGGAGAGCCCACCAGACCTCTCCAGTCCGAGGGAGCGAATCAGGAGCTCTTGCCGTTGGGCTCGTCCTTCTTCTTGTCGTTGCCTTCGATATACGGGCTCCAGGGCTGGGCCTTGACCGGGCCCTTGGTCTTCCAGACCACGCTGAACTGGCCGTCGGCCTTGATCTCGCCGACCATCACGGGCTTGTGCAGATGGTGATTCTTCTCGTCCATCTTCAGCGTGAAGCCGCTGGGTGCGGCAAAGGTCTGGCCCGCCATGGCCGCGATCACCTTGTCGGTATCCGTGCTCTTGGCTTTCTCCACGGCCTGCTTCCACATGTGGATGCCGACCCAGGTGGCTTCCATCGGGTCATTGGTCAGAGGCTTGTCCTTGTGGCCCGCGATGTTCTTGGCCTTGGCGTAATCGCTCCACTGCTTGATGAAGGCCGTGTTGGTCGGGTTCTTCACGCTCATGAAGTAGTTCCATGCCGCCAGGTGACCGACCAGAGGCTTGGTGTCCACGCCGCGCAGCTCTTCCTCACCCACACTGAAGGCCACGACCGGCACATCCTTGGCCTTGAGGCCGGCATTGCCCAGCTCCTTGTAGAAGGGCACGTTGGAGTCGCCGTTGATGGTGGAGATCACGGCGGTCTTGCCGCCCGTGGAGAACTTCTTCACATCGGCCACGATGGTCTGGTAGTCGCTGTGGCCGAAGGGGGTGTAGGTTTCCATGATGTCGGAATCCTTGACGCCCTTGGACTTGAGGAAGGCACGCAGAATCTTGTTGGTGGTGCGCGGATACACATAGTCCGTGCCCAGCAGCACAAAGCGCTTGGCTCCGCCGCCTTCCTTGCTCATCAGGTACTCGACAGCGGGTATCGCCTGCTGGTTGGGTGCGGCGCCGGTGTAGAAGACGTTCTTGGAGAGTTCCTCACCCTCGTACTGCACGGGGTAGAACAGCAGGCCGTTGTTCTGCTCGAACACCGGCAGCACGGACTTGCGCGACACGCTGGTCCAGCAACCGAAGACCACGGCCACCTTGTCCTGGGTGATCAGCTGCTTGGCCTTTTCGGCAAACAGCGGCCAGTTGGAGGCGGGGTCCACCACCACGGGCTCGAGCTTTTTGCCGAGCACGCCGCCCTTGGCATTGATGTCGTCGATGGCCATCAGCACCGTGTCCTTGAGCACGGTCTCGGAGATGGCCATGGTTCCCGAGAGACTGTGCAGCACGCCCACCTTGATGGTGTCTGCAGCCAGCACCTGAGAAGTCAAGCCCAGGCCCAGAGCCATGGATGCAGCCAGTGTTGTGAGGGTTCCGCGACGATTCATTTCAGCACTCCCAGGAGGTTTTGTTCGGTCACATTGACCGCAAAAACTTAGGTGCAATTACCGTGCCAGCACCACCCGCCATGGCTTGCTCACTGCATACGGCGGCGCTGCTGCCGCTTTTTTGCCGAGCACAGGCCGAATGCAACTTTGTGCGATCAGCATCGGCCACATGCAGGCACCATTGCAGTGCCGCATGCACCAGATGCAGACCGCGCAAACCAGCCAGCACTATTGAAGTGCACGACAGCCTGTCGCCTCAGAGCGGCTGCAGGCATGCCGGCAAGGCCGCGCTGCGCAGCTTGCCAGTCCACGGATCGAGAGCGGCCTTGGTCTGCAGCAAAGCAGATCGAGTTGTTTGCTGGCCTTGCCGTCCTGCACTGCATAGACATGCAGCTTGCTCATCTGCACGGCAAATCGCCGCCTCGCGGATGCCTTGCAGAATCTGCGCTCCGGTGCGAAAGCCGACGGAACGCAGCTTCATCAATGCACGGCAAAGCGCAGCAGATACTCGTAGCTGTTCTCGGTTGTCCTGGGGTCGCCCTGCACAGGCTGACGCAGTATGGCCTGCAGCGTATTGCTGCCGACAGCAGGCGTCATGATCGCCAGACCCTGCGCGTCCGTCATCGTGGGAGAGCCGTTCTCCCCCCAGGACAGCCTCACGCCAGACTGCGGCTTGCCATGCAGCAACACCTGCAGCCTGAGCGGCTGACCGGCATGGGGAGACTGCCCCTGAAGCGGCACCACCTCGAACATCTGCCCAAGCGGCTTTTGCATGACGGCGCCCCAGCGCACCACGGTCTTGTGGAACTTGCGCGCATGCACGCCGCGCACCGCACCGGGGTTCTGATCCATGGGCAGAGGCAGCATTGCGCCCTCAGCCCTGGCACTGCTGAAATAGCCGTTATCGAGTTCCACTGCGATCAGCGCAGCACTGGCATCGGGCTTGATACGGATGCCACCCTGCACATTCTGTACGGCGGCGGGCACTTCACGGCCGCGCAGGTCATAAGCATGCACACGCTGCAGCTTGGCCGGATCGAAGGCTTCTGTCCTGCCTTCATGACCGCCAAACTGCATGACATAGCCACCCTGCGCATCTGGCTCCAGCCAGACGTTATGGGCAGAGACCGGATTGGCGCATAGCAGCCAGGCAGCGGCCGTGGTGCACAGAATGCGCGCGATGATGTTTTTACGTGTGCTGCAAACAGACATGGGAGCTCCGGAAATCATAAGGAAAACTGCAGGCCCAGCTGCACGCTGCGCGGCGCGCCGGGGGCGACCAGACGCTGGCCGGCAATCATGGTGGTGGTACTGGCATAGCGGGTGTTGGCGGCGTTGCGCAGCCACAGACTCAGGCTGGCATTGCGCGCCAGGCTTGCGGGCAATCGGTATTGCAGACCCAGGTCCAGCCAGCGATAGCTGCCGGCCCATTCGGTATTGCTGGCGTTGATGGGCGCACGCCCCACATGGCGCAACACGCCATGCAAGGTGACATCGCCACGCGGCATCCAGCGCGCATGCAAGGTGCTGGTGTACTCAGGCACGGCCACCACGCGCCGGCCCAGCAGTGCGGCATCCGCGTTCTGCGTGACTTCGGAGCGATTGTGGCCATAAGTCCATTCCACATGCCAGTTGCGACTGGGCAGCCAGTGCAGCTGCAGCTCTGCACCCTTGCGCACGGTCGCGCCCAGGTTTTCATACTCACCAGGTGCCGTATTGCGTATTTCATGGCTGGAGCTGATGCGGTAGAGCGAGGCATCGATCAGCCAATGGGCCGATGGCTTCCACTCCACGCCCAGCTCGCTCTGGCGAAAGATATTGGCATGCAGGTCGCTGTTGCGCAGCGCGTATTTGGCAAAGTCGCTGGGCAACGCAAAGCCTTGCGACCAGTTGGCCCGCACGGCCGTCCGGGCATTGAGCTGCGCCAGGGCTCCCAGCTTGGGGCTGGCATGGCTGCGCCCCTGCATGCTCCTGCATTCATCGCCACTGGCCTCTGCCCCCAGCAGACTGCAACTGCCGTCAAAGTGGTCCCAGCGCAAGGCCGCCGTGGTCTGCAACCAGGCCGTTGGCTGCCAGCCAGCCTGGCCGTAGATCGCCGTGTTGTCGAGCCGTGTATTGCGATCATTCAATGCAGGGCCGGTACGCCGGCGATCCAGCAATCCATCCCAGTAGCCATAGTCCGTGGACTCGCGCACCTGCTCCAGGCCCAGCATCCAGTTCAGCTCGCGCGCCGCCAGAAGCGACTTGCCGCTGAGATTCAGCCCTGCTCCCAGCACGCTGCGGTCGTAGCGCTCCTCGCGCTGCATCCAGGTGGCGCTGCGCGGGCGCGTGAACCAGCGCACAAAATCCTGCTGCGTGCCGTAGACAAAACCCAGCAGCCGGGTATCTGCATCCAGTGCGTACTGCGCATCCAGGCGCAGCGTGCCAAAGTGCTTGTTGGCACCATCACCCACCACGCGGCTGTCCTTGCCCTGTGGGTCCTGCCGCCACTGCGCTTCGGTCAGATAGCCGGGCGAGTCGCCACGCGCCTCGTGCCAGCGACCGGACAGCGAGATATCGAGCTTTTCATGCACATGGTGCTTCCAGGTGCCGCTGATGGTGCTGCGCTCATGGCGCGAGGCGGGCCGCGCTCCATCACCGCGTGCATGCTGAGTCGCCAGGTTGAGCTGATCGCCGCCTTCCAGCTCGCGCCCGAGAGCTGCCTGTGCATCGAACATGCCATGCGAGCCAGCGCTGACATCGAACTCCGCATAGCTGCCATTGCGCCGCGTGCGCAGCTCCAGCAACCCTGCGCGGTTGTAATTGCCCTGCAGCACCGACACGGGACCGCGATAGACATTGACCTTGTCCAGCTCCAGCGGCACCACCACATTGAGATCGAAATAGCCATCCGCATGCGACATGGCTTCGTTGAGCGGGATGCCATCCAGTGTGGCCGCCACATCACCGCCGTGGCCACCTCCGCCAAAGCCGCGCAGCACCAGCCCGTTGGCCACACCGCTGAGCTGGTAGTGATTGACATGCATGCCGGGTACCTGGCTCCACAACGATTCCACCTCCTGTCTGGGTTGCTCGCGAATTTCGTCGCGCCTGAACTCGGTGACGGAAAACGCGCGTTGTGACTCATCCAGCGCCTGGCCTTTGACCAGGGCATTCACCCTCACCTCGGGCAATACCTTGTCGCCTTCCTCGGCTGTTTGCGCTTGTACGGCCGAAGCCATCCACAGCGTACCGCCCAAGACCAGCACTCCGAGTCTTGCCCTGGTACCCAGGCCCTGAGCGACGCCCTTATTCAATGGTCTTTTGTACATGCACCAGAACAGCAAAGTTCGTGCCATGCAATGCACCGCTACGGCTCGACAATGCACCACAAAGCACCATCGCTGCCTCGCCGATACGCCGTGGTGCATAACCGCGTGCCGACAGCACCAACAAGGTGCAAAACATCTGCGGCGACTTGCCTGCATGCTGGCAATAAAGACTGGCCTTTGGCATGGCACTTGCTACATAAAAGGGCATGAAACTGACTCCTCGCGTTCATTCAGCCCTGCCGGATGCGCGTGCCGACTGAGGGATTGAAGAAGATGGAACTGACACCACGCGAAAAAGACAAGCTGTTGATCTTCACTGCGGCCCTGCTGGCCGAGCGGCGCATGGCTCGTGGCCTCAAGCTCAACTACCCCGAGGCCGTGGCGCTGATCAGTGCCTTTGTGATGGAGGGTGCACGCGATGGCAGGACCGTGGCCCAGCTCATGAGCGAAGGCCGCAGCGTGCTGACCCGCGCCGATGTGATGGAGGGCATCCCCGAGATGATTCCCGACATCCAGATCGAAGCCACCTTCCCCGATGGCACCAAGCTGGTCACCGTGCATGAGCCCATCGCCTGAAGCAGCGTCCAGAGACTTCGAGCCTTTCAGCCATCAAACCCTTACCCATCAAGCGCAGATAGCTATGAAACTCAATAAGCTCCTTGTCACCACAGCCGCCGCGGCGACTGCACTGCCCCTGTCCGCTCTCGCACATATGGGCTCCGATGCAGGCAGCCATCACCACTTTCTCGACAGTCTGGGTCATGCTTTTGCCCACCCGTTTACCGGCGCCGACCATCTGGCCGCCATGCTGGCTGTGGGCGCCTGGAGCGCACTGACCATGCCCAGCCTGCGCACGGCCTGGCGTGCACCTGCGGCCTTTGTGGCCCTGCTGGTGGCGGGTGCCGTGGCCGGCTTTGCCGGCCTGTGGGTGCCGGGCGTAGAGCCCATGATTGCCGCATCCGTGCTGGTGCTGGGCCTGCTGGTGCTGGTTCAGCAAAAAATGCCCTGGGGCGCAGCCGCCGCCCTGGCTGCGGTGTTTGCCTTCTTCCACGGCGCTGCGCACGGCTTTGAGCTGGCTGGAGACAGCGGCCTGGCTGCCTTCGGTGCACTGCTGGGCATTGCTCTGGGCTCGGCCACACTGCATATCGCCGGCATGGTGCTCGGTCATGCCGTCATGCAGCGCCACCAGTGGCTGGCCAGGTTCGGCGGTGCTGCCACTGCCGCACTCGGCGCTTTCATGCTGACGAAACTGGTCTGATATGACACACCTCGGCACAGCGCAGCACAATGCCTTTGCGCAAGGAAACGAAAGATGATTCCCGGCGAATTGATTCTTGACGAGGGCAGCCATGCACTCAACCCCGGCCGCAGCACGCTCACGCTGGTGGTGAACAATGCCAGCGACCGGCCGATTCAGGTCGGCTCGCACTACCACTTCGCCGAAACCAATGCGGGCCTGGATTTCGACCGCACCGCCGCCCACGGCATGCGCCTGAATATTGCCAGCGGCATGGCCGTGCGCTTCGAGCCGGGCCAGCAACGCACGGTGGAGCTGGTCGAGATCGGCGGCGACCGCCAGATCTATGGCTTTCGCGGTCTGGTCCAGGGCCCACTGCCCGCAGATTCCAGGGACTGACCTGCCATGCTGATGCTGTTTGCTTCTGCTTTTGTGCTGGGCCTGGTGTTCAACGCAGCGCCCGGAGCAGTGTTTGCAGAGACCGTGCGCCAAGGTGTGCGCGGCGGCTATCGTCCGGCGCTGGCCGTGCAGCTGGGCTCCCTGGTGGGCGATGCGAGCTGGGCCTTGCTGGGCCTGGCCGGCATTGGTCTGGTCATGCAGATCGACGCCTTGCGCTGGCCGATTGGCCTGGCGGGCGCTGCCTACCTGCTCTGGCTGTCCTGGGACAGCTGGCAGGCCGCGCGTACCGAACACCGGCTCGATGCTTCAAACACCGCCGCCGCCACGCAGAAGCAGGCCCTGCGCCGCGGCATGGCCCTGTCGCTGACCAACCCGCAGAACCTGGCCTACTGGGCCGCCATGGGCAGCGCCCTCGGGGCGGTGGGCGTGGCCCAGCCCGGTGCCAGCGATTACGGGGTCTTCTTCGCGGGATTCATGACTTCGTCCCTGCTCTGGTGCTTTGTCTGCGCTGCCTTGGTGGACCGGCTTTTCCGCCGCCCTGCCGCGCACTGGAGCCGTTTTACCTACCGCTGCTGCGCTGCCCTGCTGCTGGCCCTGGCACTGGGCACATTGCGCGACCTGCTCAGCACAAGCCCCGCCGCCCTGCCACCGGCAGCCCAGCAGCAGTCCCTGCGCTGAACACCTGAATCGGAGATTCCTCAATGGCCACCATGGACCGACGAGCCTACGCAGAAACCTTTGGTCCCACCGTGGGTGACCGATTGCGCCTGGCCGACACCGAGCTCATCGTCGAAGTCGAAAAAGACTACACCCTGGCCGCTGGCGGCTATGGTGAGGAAGTGAAGTTCGGCGGCGGCAAGACCATCCGCGACGGCATGGCGCAAAGCCAGCGCACACGCGACGGGACGGGAACAGGGCCCTCTCGCGGCGGCTCGGTCGACACCGTGCTGACCAACGCACTGATCCTGGACCACTGGGGCATCGTCAAGGCCGACATCGGCCTCAAGGACGGCCGCATCGTGGCCATAGGCAAGGCCGGCAACCCCGACACTCAGCCGGGCGTGAGCATCATCATCGGCCCGGGCACGGAGATCATCTCCTGCGAAGGCAATATCGTCACCGCAGGCGGCATCGACACCCATATCCATTTCATTGCCCCGCAGCAGATCGAAGAAGCACTGACCAGCGGCGTGACCACCATGATCGGCGGCGGCACCGGCCCGGCCACCGGCACCTTCGCCACCACCTGCACGCCAGGCCCCTGGCATATGGAACGCATGCTGCAGGCCGCCGACGCCTTCCCCATGAATCTGGGTTTTCTGGGCAAGGGCAATGCCAGCCTGCCCGGCGGCCTGCACGAGCAGATCAATGCCGGCGCCATCGGCCTCAAGCTGCACGAGGACTGGGGCAGCACGCCGGCAGCGATCAGCAACTGCCTCGATGTGGCCGAAGACACCGACACCCAGGTCGCCATCCACACCGACACGCTCAACGAGTCCGGCTTTGTGGAGGACACCGTGGCCGCCTTCAAGGGCCGCACCATTCACACCTTCCACACCGAAGGCGCGGGTGGCGGCCATGCGCCCGACATCCTCAAGGTGGTGGGCGAGGCCAATGTGCTACCCAGCTCCACCAACCCCACGCGCCCCTACACCATCAACACGCTGGACGAGCATGTGGACATGCTCATGGTCTGCCACCACCTGGACGCCGGCATTGCCGAAGACCTGGCCTTTGCCGAAAGCCGCATCCGCAAGGAAACGATTGCTGCCGAGGACATCCTGCACGACATCGGCGCGATCAGCATGTTCAGCTCCGACAGCCAGGCCATGGGCCGCGTGGGCGAGGTCATACTGCGCACCTGGCAGACGGCGCACAAGATGAAGCTGCAGCGCGGCGCCCTGAGTGGTGACGGCGCGCGCAACGACAACTTCCGCATCAAGCGCTACATCGCCAAATACACCATCAATCCCGCGATTGCCCATGGCATCAGCCACGAGGTGGGCAGCATCGAGGTGGGCAAGTGGGCCGATATCGTGATCTGGAAGCCGGCCTTCTTTGGTGTCAAGCCGTTTTGCATACTCAAGGGCGGCAGCATCGCCATGGCGGCCATGGGCGATCCGAACGCCTCCATTCCCACGCCTCAGCCCGTGCATTACCGCCCCATGTTCGCGAGCTTTGGCGGAGCGCTTGCCAGGACCTCGCTGACCTTTGTCTCCCAGGCCGGACTTGCCGCCGGCATCGGCCAGCGCTTCGGCCTGCAAAAGACCTTGTCGGCGGTGAAGGGCATACGCAATGTGAAGAAGCAGCACATGATCCACAACGATCTGGCGCCACATATGGAGGTGGATGCCCAGACCTATGCCGTGCGCGCCAATGGCGATCTGCTGACCTGCGAGCCCGCGGTCAGCCTGCCCATGGCACAGCGCTATTTTCTGTTCTGAGCGGTGTTGAGCTGAAACTCCGAATCCGGATGCTGCATGCCCTTGCCCTCAAACCAGGCCAGCCAGTCACTGACGGCAAGCTCCGGCGCAGCGCTCACGGTGGCGGGCAAGGCCTCGTACACCAGCACAGTGATGGACTGCTGACCGCCCTGGGTCAGCATCACGGGCAGGGTCAGAATGCGCTTGACGTATTCGCCCAGGTCTTCGGGCCACAGGCCTTCGATGCGATCCATGGCCCGCTCCAGCGCTGCGTCCATGGGGTAGACCTCGGCCAGCACGGTCTGCGAGCCTTGCAGCCTCAGGCCCGGGTACCAGCCGAGGTCATGCAAAATGCCGGTCAGCTGGGTCCTGCCGACACAGGCGACGCCCGGCTGGAGCCTTGCAATATCGTTGATGCCACCGGCACGCAAAGTGCCATACACCGCCACATAGGCTGCGCCACAGCCCTGCCAGTCGGCAGGCGCATCATGCAAAGAGGTCGGGGCGGCCATTTCTGTCGAAGTTTCCAAAAGAGTTGTCCATCAAAATCACTGATATGCGCAGCGCATGCAACATGCGCGCCAATCTGGTCCGGGCCTTTTATTTCATTGTGAGTTCACCATGCTGACTGCCAACAAACTGCTGCTCCAGGGCCAGGGCCTTTCCGCCGTCATCCTCAAACGCGCCGCGTCCGTGGAACTGGACTGGGACGTACGTCAGAAGAGCCGCTTCGCCGCCACCGACAGCCAGGGTCGCGAGCTGGCCGTCTTCTTGCCACGCGGCCAGGCTGTGCGCGGCGGCGATGTACTGGTGGCCGAAGACGGCAGCCTGATCCGCGTGCTGGCCGCGCCGCAAAAAGTGCTGCATATCACGGCCTGCGCCGAGCATGGCACGCCGTTTGACCTGATGCGCGCGGCCTACCATCTGGGCAACCGCCATGTGCCGATCGAGCTGCAGCCCGACCACCTGAAGATCGAACCCGACCATGTGCTGGCCGATATGCTGCGCAGCATGCATATGACGGTGGTCGAAGCCGATCTGCCGTTCGAGCCCGAAGGAGGCGCCTATGGCGGCCATGTGACCAATGACGGCCACAGCCACCATCATCACGGCCATGGACACTCGCATGACCACGCCCACTGAGCCACTGCTGGCTCTTGGCGCGCAGAGCTTTCTGCAGCTGATGTGGCTGGCCTCGCCGGCCCTGCCCATCGGCGGCTTTTCCTACTCGGAAGGGCTTGAAGCAGCCATCAATGCGGCGCTGGTCGCAACGGAAGCAGAGGCCGCCGGCTGGCTGGTGCAGCAGCTGCATCTGACCCAGTCGCGCGGGGACATGGCCTTGATTGCGCAGGCCATGCCGGCCTGGAAAGGCGCCGATCTGGCGCGCATCGCCAGCCTCAACCAGTGGGTAAGAGTCACGCGCGAAACCAGCGAGCTGCGCCTGCAGACCGAGCAGATGGGCCGCTCGCTGACCGAGTGGCTGAAAAACCGCTACGCCGATGAAGCAGTCCCTCTGGCCTGCGTCCACTGGCTGGCCGCGCAGGATGCCAGCTACCCCATCGCCTTCTCGCTGGCGGCCCAATGCACCGGAGCCACGCCGCGCGATGCGCTGCTGGCCTATGCCTTTGGCTGGGCCGAGAACATGGTTCAGGCCGCCATCAAGACCGTGCCCCTGGGCCAGAGCGCCGGCCAGCGCATCCTGGCGCGACTGACTTCCGAGATTCCTGCCGCCGTCGAATACGCGCTGGCATTGCCGGACAACGCAAGACAGGCTTTTTCGCCCATGCTGGCCATTCTCTCGGCCCAGCATGAACACCAGTATTCTCGACTTTTCCGTAGCTGAACCTTCGTCCGCCATGTCTGCACTGTTTGCCGCCACACCCCAGCCACCGTACTACGCCGCCATCTTCACCTCCCAGCGCACCCAGGAGGACCGGGGCTATGGCGAGATGGCCGACCGCATGGTGGAGCTGGCCGGCCAGCAAGCAGGCTATCTGGGCGCTGAAAGCACCCGCGATGCCCAGGGCTTCGGCATCACCGTGTCTTACTGGGAAAGCGAGGAAGCCATCCGTCAATGGAAGCACAACGCCGAGCACCAGATCGCCCAGGAAAAAGGTCACACCGCCTGGTACCAGCATTTCGAGCTGCGCATTGCCAAGGTGGAGCGTGCCTACGGCAAGGCCCGCTGATCGCAACCCTCTCACCCCCGAAAGAACTCACCATGTCGACCGCACTGCACCATATCCCCAACCGCACCAAGAAGCTGCCGCCGCTGCGCGTGGGCATAGGCGGGCCCGTGGGCTCGGGCAAGACCACGATTCTGGAGATGCTCTGCAAGGCCATGCGCGGCAAATGGGACCTGGTTGCCATCACCAACGACATCTACACCAAGGAGGATCAGCGCCTGCTGACCATCAGTGGTGCCCTGCCCGCCGAGCGCATCATGGGGGTGGAAACCGGCGGCTGCCCGCACACGGCGATTCGCGAGGACGCCTCCATCAACCTGGAAGCCATCGACCGCATGCTCAAGGACTTCCCCGATGCCGACATCGTCTTCATCGAATCGGGCGGCGACAACCTGGCGGCCACCTTCAGCCCCGAGCTGTCGGATCTGACCATCTACGTGATCGACGTGGCAGCAGGCGAGAAGATTCCGCGCAAGGGCGGCCCCGGCATCACCAAGAGCGATCTCTTCGTCATCAACAAGACCGACCTGGCCCCCCATGTGGGCGCCAATCTGGACATCATGCGCAGCGACACCATCAAGCAGCGCACCACGCCCAAGGGGCTCAAGCCTTTTGTGATGACCAATCTCAAGACACTGGAAGGTCTGGACGAGGTGGTGACCTTCATAGAAAAACAGGGCCTGCTGGCGGCCTGATCATCTCTTTCGGGACGAAAAAAAGCCGCCTTGAGCGGCGGCTGTTTCTCGAACCAGTGCGTGATTACTGGTTGGCCAGGTCCAGATGGAACTCGCGAGCTTCTTGGATGAATTCGATCAGGGAGTTGATAGCTTGGCGCATGATGAGCTTTCTATGAAATCAAGAGATGCACTTCAAGCGATGGACAGCACGCATCTCATGTACTGTCATTCGCGGGTTAAGCCTTAAGGGTTAACCCTTGTGGCTAAGTATAAACCACTATCTTCGTTTTTGCAAAGCCCGTCCTGCGCAAAGGACGTCAGACTCGTCAGCGCACTGACTCGAAGTACTTGCTCACGCAGTTGCAAGGCCTGTGCAGGTCAATATTTGCGAGATTCCTGCATCAAAATTGCCGCAGAATGCTGTACTTTTCACCAGTAGGTCACCGAATTTGCCCTCCGACTGCTACGCTATGGCCTGTTGACAATATTTGTGGCGGGCTCACAACTCCCGCAGGTGGAAAGTGGAAATGGCGCGAGATTGTGGTTTGCAGCAGATGGACGGGCTTGCGTCCCATCGAGTGAATGCCGACATCCAGCCCGGCCGATATGCAGCGCCCGCCTTCCGCCGCAAGGGAGTGCGCGCATGAGCTCCACGCTGACCGGCCCGGGCACGACCGACTCCTGGCATATCACCACCATGAACCCCGCAGAAGCCCCCTGGCATCTGCTGCTGCTGGCCGACCCCTCGCGCGAGCGCGTCAAGCGCTATCTGCCCGGCTCCACCTGTTTTGGAGCGCGCCAGACGACCCAGTTCACGCCCAGCGGCCTCGGTGCCCTGATCGGCGTATGCGTGCTGGTCCCCGAGGGCGACGGCCTTCACCGATGGGAGCTGATGAATATGGCCGTGTCCACGGCCTGGCAGAGCAAGGGCATAGGTTCGGCCCTGCTGCAGCGCGCCATCCGTGAGATGCGCGAACGCGGCGTACAACAGCTGGAAGTGGGAACTGGCAGCTTTGGCGACCAGTTGCTGTTCTATCAACGCCTGGGGTTTCGCGTCACCGACATCGAGCGCGACTTCTTTTTGCAGAACTACACCACCCCGCTGTGGGAGCGCGGCGTGCAGCACAAAGACATGCTCAAGCTGACGCTGGATCTCTGAAAGCACTAGCGGCCGCCCCAAGATCTACAAGGCAGGGTGCCTGAAAAGCACAACGCACAAAGCACAAAGAACAAGAGGCGCCGCAGCGCCTCTTGCTCATCCAGCCTCGTCCGGCTACCTCAGGCCGCCTTGAGGCGACGTGCGCGCACGGCGGCTGCCAGTTGCTCCAGCACCGGCGTCGTCTGCTCCATGCTGATGCAGGCATCGGTGAGCGAGACACCGTATTGCAGCTCCTGCCCTTCGACAATGTCCTGGCGGCCTTCGTGAATATGGCTTTCGATCATCACGCCGGTGATGCGTGTGTCGCCCCCCGCAATCTGCTGGGCCACATCCGCTGATACATCGATCTGGCGACGATGTTGCTTGCTGCTGTTGGCATGCGAGAAGTCGATCATCACCTGCGGGTGCAGGCCCGCTTTTTCCAGCACTTCGCACGCGGCCTGAACATGGGCCGCGTCGTAGTTGGGAGCCTTGCCGCCGCGCAGGATGATGTGGCAGTCCTGATTGCCGCGTGTCTCGAAGATCGCACTCTGGCCCATCTTGGTCATGCCCATGAACGCATGCGAGGACTGGGCTGCCAAAATGGCATCGCTGGCCACCTTCACGCCGCCATCGGTGCCGTTCTTGAAGCCCACAGGGCAGCTCAGACCGCTGGCCAGCTGGCGATGGCTCTGGCTCTCCGTGGTGCGCGCACCAATCGCGCCCCAGCTGACCAGGTCGCTGATGAACTGCGGCGACAGCAGATCCAGGAATTCCGTGCCCGCGGGCAGGCCCAGCGCCAGCACATCGAGCAGCAGGCGGCGCGCCAGCTCCAGCCCTTCGTTGACGGCAAAGCTGCCGTCGCGGTACGGGTCATTGATATAGCCCTTCCAGCCCACTGTAGTGCGCGGCTTCTCGAAGTAGACCCGCATCACGATCAGCAGATCGTCCTTGAGCGCATCGGCCTGGACCTTGAGCTGGCGCGCGTAATCCATGGCCTGATCGTGATCGTGAATGGAGCAAGGCCCGACCACCACCACCAGCCGGTCATCCTGGCCATGCAGCACGCGCGAGATGGCGGCTCGGCTGGATTCGACCAGCTGCTGCGCCTCTTCGGTCACGGGCAACCACTCTTCCAGCAGTGCCGGGGTCAGCAGCGGGCGCACGATCTTGATACGTGTGTCGTCAATGCGGGTCTTGTCCAGCGTGGTCAGTTTGGGCTGGGCCTTGCGGGCCGAAGCTGCGCTGGGATGCAGGGGCGTCGTGGAGGATGTCATCCCGCTATTGTCGCGCCATGCGCTTCACCCCACGCGTTCGTCCCCCGTCGCCATTCACGCCAGGAGATCGGGCGCAACCTCCACATGGGACTGCAGCGCTGGCCGGGACGAAGCCCGGGCATTCATTCCGCCGACAGCTTCATCAGCACCAGACCGCTGACGATCAGGACAGCCGCTCCCACGCGCATGGCGCTGAGCTGCTCGCCCAGCACCGTGACGCCCACCAGGAATGCACCCACGGCGCCGATACCGGTCCAGATCGTATACGCCGTGCCCAGGGGCAGCGTGCGCATGGCCACCGACAGCAGGCCAAAGCTGGCAATCATGGCCACGATGGTGATGGCGCTGTATTTGAGGTTGGTGAAACCATGGGACTGCTTCATGGTGAAGGCCCAGACCACTTCCAGAACGCCGGCCACCAGCAGATAAACCCAAGCCATAGAAAACCTCTTTGAAGATCAAATGGCCAGGCCGTCCCGGCAGGAATACAGGCCATGCATCGCATGGCCTGGCAAGGTCGTCCCTGCGGCATGAATCCTAATCCGCATGGGCAAATCCGGGCCAGCCATGGGTGGTTCGGCCGCCACAATCTTGGGCCGATTTCTCGTCCGATTCGACGATGTCGCAGCGCCGGCGGCACTGCACAGTGACTCGTCCATGGAACGAGGAAGAGCTGAACAATGAACCGACTGCAAGACCACGTAGCCCTGATCACGGGCGCAGGTGCCGGCATTGGCAAAGGCGTGGCACGCCGCTTTGCGGCGGAAGGCGCCAGCCTGTGGCTGGCCGATATCAATGCCGAAACCTGTGCCAGGGCCGCCGCAGAAATCCGCGCCGAATTTGGCGTTCAGGTGGGACATGCCGTGGCCGATGTGAGCGAGCATGTCGCCGTGCAGAGCATGGTCGATGCCGCCCTGGCGCAGTTCGGCCACATCGACATCCTCGTCAACAATGCCTGGGGTCGGCGCCCCGGCAGCCAGCCCGGCTTTGCCAGGGTCGAAACGCTCGGCGATCTCGATTCCGACTGGGCCTGGCGCATAGGTGCGCAATCGGCGCTCTGGGCCATGCAGGCAGTCTTCCCCAGCATGAAGGAGCGACGCTGGGGCCGGGTCATCAATATGTGCTCGCTCAACGGCGTCAACGCCCACCCCTATTCGGCGGACTACAACATGGCCAAGGAAGCGCTGCGCACGCTCACCCGCTCTGCCGCGCGCGAATGGGCGGCCTTTGGCATCTGCTGCAACGCCCTGTGTCCCGGCGCGGCCACCGAAGCCTATCAAAGATTTGCGGCGAGCCAGCCCGAGAACGCAGCCGACATGCTGCGCCTGAACCCCATGGGCCATATGGGCGATCCCGAGCAGGACATTGGCGGCGCGGCCCTATTCCTGGCCAGCGAAGACTGCCGCTATGTCACGGGCAATACGCTGTTTGTCGATGGCGGCAGCCATATCAACGGCGTGCCGTGGCTGCCCAGAACGAAGTGATGCATGGCAATGGCACACTCCACGCCTTGTGCTGTTCATGCCCATCGCCACCATGCTTACCGGATTGAATCACCTCACGCTTGCCGTCACGCACCTGCAGCGCAGCGTGGACTTCTACGTGCGCGTGCTGGGGTTTCGTCTACGCGCGCAGTGGGATACGGGTGCCTATCTGGGGCTCGGCGATCTGTGGCTGTGCCTGTCGTCAGACGAACAGCGAAGTCAGGTCCGCACCTCTGGCTACACCCACTACGCATTCACCATTGCTCAGCAGGACTTCGCGCACTTTGCGGAGCATGCCAGGTCATGCGGGGCCCGGGAGTGGAAGAGCAACCACAGCGAAGGCGATTCCTTCTACTTTCTGGACCCGGACGGCCACCAGCTCGAAGCCCATGTCGGTTCGCTGGAAAGCCGCCTGGCGCAATGCCGCTTGCGGCCTTATGCGGACATGCGGTTTTTCGACTGAGCCAACGAGCAGGCAACGGAGGCAATACTCAGGCAAAAACAGGTGCAAGAGCCTGTTTGACACAGCAGCTCCAAGTAGCGCTGCCAGTCGATACCGGGGTGCACGCCTTGCTACGTCACACTAGGCGGCCAGCCGCTCCTCTTCCATCACCACCACATTGCCCACCGTCGCGCCATAGTGCGTTGCCACGCGCTTGCGCTGCTTGAGCACGGCCCTGTCCTTGCTAACCAGCAAGGCCTTGTGCTGGCTGGCCAGATCGAGGAAATGCTGGTCGTCGGGATCGGTGCAGGTGAAGCGAATCTTGGGTGCGGCGGACACATATTCGACGGCTGCATCAAAAGCGGCCATCACGCCTTCGGGCGTCTTGCCGTAGTAGCTGACGCGCGGCGCAATCTGGCTGTAGTGCAGCACGCGACCCAGCTCGATGCGCTGGGCCTCGTCGGCAATCCAGCGCACCTCGCCACGGGCAACCAGCTCGCGGATGGCAGGAATATCCGGATCGTCAAAAATCAGCATGTCCAGCACCACATTGGTGTCCAGAATCATGGGACGCGGCAAAGGGCCGTCGTAGCCGGCGTTGCAGGCCGGCCAGCGCAGGGGAGCGATCTTCATTGAGGCCGGCCTTCCGGCTTGCCGCTCTGAGCAGCATCGTCTGCGGGCTTGCGTGGCTTGACCGCGCCCTTGACCATGTCGAAGCGGAACAGACGGCACTCGATAGGGCCGTTCCACATGGGCGTGCGGCGCGACTCCTTGAGGCGCATCTTGCTGGGCAGCTTGAGGTCGGGCGTCAGCATCCAGGCACTCCAGCCGCTGTAGTTCTTCTTCCAGTGGCTGGCCAGCTGGTTGAAGAATTCGCCGCCGTCCTCGGTCTGCGCGGTTTCACGGCCTGCGCGCTCGACCTGGCCCATGCGCTCGGCCGCATTGCGGCCTGCGCTGCCGGCAGCCGCGATACGCTCGCCATAGGGCGGGTTCAGCAGCATCATGCCGGGCTGCTCGCTGGGCGGCATGCGCTGCAAGGCATCGCCGCCGCGCAGGCTGACGGTATCGGACACACCCGCGCGCTCGGCATTGCGCTGGGCAAAGTCCACCATGCGGAAGGCGATGTCAGAGCCGTAAATGCCCACCGGCGATTCGGGTAGGATCTGGCTCTCTGCCTCATCCAGCATGGCTTCCCAGACATGACGCTGAAAGGGCACGAGCTTCTCGAACGCAAAGCGACGCAGAATGCCGGCTGGAATCTTGCGCGCGATCTGCGCGGCCTCGATCACCAGGGTACCGCTGCCGCAGCAGGGGTCGTACAGCGGCTGGGGATTGTCGCCATGCGGGTTCCAGCCCGAGGCAGCAATCATGGCCGCAGCCAGGGTTTCCTTGAGCGGGGCATCGCCCTTGTCTTCGCGCCAGCCGCGCTTGAACAGCGCCTCGCCCGAGGTGTCGATATAGATGGTGGCGCCGTCGGTCGTCAGGTGCAGGTGCACGCGCACATCGGGGTGATGGGTCTCGACGCTGGGGCGCACGCCGTTGCGCTTGGCGCGAAAACGGTCGGCGATCGCATCCTTGACCTTGAGCGCCGCGAAGTTCAGGCTGGTCAGCGGGCTGTGCTGGGCCGTGACTTCGATCTTGAAGGTTTCCTTGGGCGTGAACCAGATCTCCCAGGCCACCTCGCTGGCGGCGCGGTACAGATCGTTCTCGCTGCGGTACATGGTGTGCGACAGCTCGATCAGCACGCGCTGGGCCAGACGGCTGTGCAGATTGAGCAGCATGGCATCGCGCCACATGCCGCGCAGCATGACGCCACCCCGGCCCACGAGCAGATCCTGCCCGCAGGCGCCGGTGATGGCGTGGACCTCGTCGGCCAGAAAGCCCTCGACGCCGGCGGCGCAGGGCAGAAACAAATGCAGTTGGTTCATAGAAATCAGTGCGCGCCAGCAACGGCGCAGACGCCGGACGCTCACGGGAGCCTGTTGTGCGCTTTACAGGGCATAAGCATACGCGCTAGGCCTTTTCCGGTGCCCGCGCACGACAAGCGTTGCTCTACAGATGCATGCCGGGCACCAGGCATGATGCCAGGCCAAGGAGCAATGACGACATGGAAGAAATCAGCTGGAACGACTTTATGAAGGTGGAGCTGCGCGTGGGCCGCGTGCTGCAGGCCGAGGTATTTGCCGAGGCCCGCAAGCCCGCCTACAAGCTGCTGGTGGACCTGGGTCCCGAGCTGGGCCAGCGCAAGTCCAGCGCGCAGATCACCGAGCATTACCAACCCGAGGAGCTGATAGGACGGCTGGTGGTGGCCGTGATCAACTTTCCGAAGAAGCAGATTGGGCCCTTGATGAGCGAATGTCTTGTGACCGGTTTTCACGATGCCACGGGAGCCGTGGCCCTGTGCGTGCCCGACAAGGAGGTGCCGCTGGGCACGCGCCTGCTGTAATCGGCGTGTTCAGAGGCAAAATGGCCGCCAGCCATTCTCCCGCCTACGGATACTGCTATGAATATCAGCTTCAACCCGCTGGTGCGCGTGCGCACCGTCACCGCCTTTGTCAACCTGAGCGCCGATGAGGCACAGTGGCAGGCCGACCTGACCCAGGCCAAGCAGCAATGCGATGCCGTGGCCGATGCCATCGAGGCCCGGGGCTATCAGGTGCAGTCCATCCGCATCGTGAGCAACCCGTTTGGCGAATATCTGGATGTCTCCAGCGCAGACAGCGCCCAAGCCGGCCTGCAGCGCATTGCCGAAACGCTCAAGGCCATCAACACCGGCAAACGCCGCATCCGCTTTGCCGTGGGCGAGGCGCGCAATGCGCAGGAAGTGGCCCTGCTGCCGCAGCTGATTGCCGCCTATGGCGACCTGTGCAACGCCTGCGTAAACATCGATCTGGATGAACATGGCTTTCTGCAGACCGGCTTGCTGGCCCATAGCGTGCAGGCGATTCAGCAAATCGCGCGCACCACGCCGCGCGGCGAAGGCAACTTCAACTTCACGGTCAACTTCAACTGCGCGCCCGGCATTCCCTATTTCCCGGCCAGCTACCACCGCGGCCAGCACCACGGCGCCCTGGTGCTGGGCCTGGAAACGCCAGACCTCATGGTGGCTGAACTGCAGGAGCTGCAGCAGCAGCGCCTGCAGCTCGATCACGCGGCGTGGTTCAGGCTCGCATTCGAGCGCCTGAGCCAGACCCTGAACGAGCATGCCACTGCCATCCAGCGCTGCGCCGACGGCGTGAAACTGGCCGAGGGCTGGCATATCGCGGGCATGGACACCTCGGCCGCGCCGTCCAAGTCCTGCGCCTCCATGGTCGATGTCTACCAACTGCTGGGCGTGCCCTGTTTCGGCGCCAGCGGCACGGTGGAGGCGTCGGCCCTGCTGACCCGCGTCTTCAAATCGGTCAACGGCGTGACACAGATCGGCTTCAGTGGCCTGATGCTGGCCGTGACCGAGGACCAAGGCCTGGCCCAGGCCAGTCTGAATGACGAATTCGATATCCGCGCCCTGCTGACCTACAGCAGCGTCTGCGGCATCGGCCTCGATACCGTGCCGGTGCCGGGCGACAGCAGCGCCGAGCAGATCGCCGCCGTCATGCGCGATACGGGCACCATGGCTTTTCGCCTCAACAAGCCGCTGACGGTGCGGCTATTCCCCGTGCCGGGGCTCAAAGCGGGCGACACAACTGCGTTCGAGAGCGCGGATCTGTGCAACTGCGCCGTGCTGGCTCTGCCTTGAACATCTAACAAGCGGGCTGCTGCGCTTGGCCGTCAAGCGCCGGCAGCTATTGCTTTTGATATTCCCCTACCCCGGTTCTGTTTGACCTGCCCCCATGGTGGCCGCCGGGGTGCCCCCGGTAAAATTGGCCCTTATGGCAAAAATAATCGTTCTGGCACTGGTGCTGCTTTTCTTTGGCTGCGGGCTGTACATGCATCTGCGCGGCAAGGTGCGCCACAAGGTGGTCAAGCAATTGTTTGACCACTCCACGTTCACGGCGCCGTTCAACGTCTTCATGCTGATGTTCAGCAAGGTGCCGCGCACGCCCTATCTGCCCACCAGCACCTTCCCCGAGCTTGCGCCGCTGCAGGCCAACTGGCGCGAGATCCGCGAGGAAGCCGTCAATCTGCAAAAGAACATGCAGATCAAGGCCGCCGCCAACAACGACGACGCAGGCTTCAACTCCTTCTTCAAGACCGGCTGGAAGCGCTTCTACCTCAAGTGGTACGGCGATGCCCACCCTTCGGCCATGGAGCTGTGCCCCAAGACCACGGCCCTGGTGAAATCGATTCCCAGCGTCAAGGCCGCCATGTTTGCCGAGCTGCCGCCCGGCGCCAAGCTCAATCTGCACCGCGACCCCTATGCAGGCTCGCTGCGCTATCACCTGGCCGTGCTGGCCCCCAACGACGACCGCTGCATGATCGAGGTCGACGGCCAGCCCTATAGCTGGCGTGAAGGCGAAGGCGTGATCTTCGACGAGACCTTTATGCACTGGGCCGAGAACCGCTCGGAAGGCAACCGCATCGTGCTGTTCTGCGATGTGGAGCGCCCCATGACCAATGGCTTTGCCCAGTGGCTCAATCACTGGCTGGGCAAGAACGTGGTGGCCGCCGCCAGCTCGCCCAACAACGAGGGCGATCCGCGCGGCATGATCAGCAAGCTGTTCAAGATCTCGTTCTATGCGGGCAAGTACCGCCGCGCCTTCCGCGACTGGAATCCGACCTTCTACAAGATCCTCAAGTTCGGCCTGATGATTGGCGTGCTGGTCTGGTTTATCTGGTGGTTGGTTTCTTGATAACCCCCTGAGGCGCTACGCGCCTTCCCCTGGCCGGGCGCCCCCAAGGGGGACGGCAGCATCGCCGCAAGGGCGGCTCTTGCTCGCTGCCCCTTGCTTGAGGAATGCCTTATCAAGGCTCCCGCCCTAAATACAGAACAAGAAAGCCGCTGTGTGATGCATCAGCGGCTTTCTTGTTTCTGCGGTGCCCTACAGCGCCTTGCGCAGCGTGGTCGTCGGTATCTTGAGCTGCTCGCGGTATTTGGCGACGGTGCGGCGCGCGCACTCGATGCCCTGCTCTTTGAGCATATCGGCCAGCTTGGCGTCCGACAGCGGCTTCTTGGCATCTTCGGCATCGACAAACTGCTTGATCAGCGCACGCACGGCCGTGCTGGAAGCACTGCCGCCGGTTTCCGTGCCCAGGCCCGAGCCGAAGAAATACTTGAGCTCGAAGGTGCCCTGGGGCGTGGCCATGTACTTGGCCGTGGTCACGCGGCTGATGGTGGACTCGTGCAGACCCAGGGTGTCGGCGATATCGCGCAGCACCAGCGGGCGCATGGCCAGTTCGCCATGCACAAAGAAGTTCTTCTGCCGCTCCACAATGGCTTCGGAGACCCGCAAGATGGTGTCGAAACGCTGCTGGATGTTCTTGATGAACCAGCGCGCCTCCTGCAACTGCTGCTGCAGCGCCGCATGGCCGTCGCTGTTCTTGTGGCGGCGCAGCACGCTGGCATAGATGTCGTGCACGCGCAGACGCGGCATGACCTCGGGGTTGAGCTGCACGGAGAAGTCCACCCGGCCCGAGCCGGACCGCAGCGGGCGCACGATGACATCGGGCACCACGATATGGCGTTCCACGTCGACAAAGCGGCGCCCCGGACGCGGCTCCAGCCTGGCGATCAGGGCCATGGCCTCGCGCAGCTGTTCCTCTCGCGCGCCGCACAGGCTGGTGAGCTTGCGCAGATCGCGCCGCGCCAGCAGGTCCATGGGCTGCGCGCAGATGGCCTGCGCCAGCAGCAGCCGGTTCATATGCGCCTCGGTCGTGCCCTCGTCCTCGGCGGTGCGGATCAGGTCGCGCAGCTGCAGCTGCAGGCACTCGGCCAGATCACGCGCTCCCACGCCCACGGGCTCCAGGCTTTGAAGCAGCTTCAGAGCAATGACAAAGTGCTGCTCCAGTTCCTCGCGTTCTTCCAGGTCGTCGCCGGCCAGGCTCTGCGCCAGCTCCTGCAGGGAATCCTCGATATAGCCGTCGTCGCTGAGCGACTCGATGAGAAAGCGCAGCGCCGCCATGTCCGCCGCGCCCAGATGCAGGCTCAGCGCCTGACGATGGAGAAAGTCGGTCAGGCTCTGGTGCTCGCGCGCCAGATCGATGGCATCGGTTTCGTCATCGCCATCGCGGTTGCGCGTGGAGCTGCTGGCCGAGGGCGTATCCCACTCGCTGCTGGATTCGCCACCCCATTCCCCGTCCTGGCCGTCCAGGCCCTCGGCCTCCCAGTTCAGCGTTTCAGGGGTTTCGGGGTTTGATGCCTCCGCTACCGTTTCAGTAGCTTGTTGCGCTTGCGATGCATCTCTTTCAGCATGAATACCATCTGAAGTACTGTATTCACTGGCGCTATTAGCTACATCTACAGGAGCATCTCCCGCAGTTTCGGCCTCATCGCCCGCACGTTCCAGAAAAGGGTTGTCGACCAGCATCTGCTCGACTTCCTGCGCCAGCTCCAGGGTGGAAAGCTGCAGCAGCTGAATGGATTGCTGCAGCTGCGGCGTAAGCGATAAATGCTGCGAAACGCGTAGCGAGAGACCTGGCTTCATCGAGGCGCGGCCCCCAGACAATCATTGCAAACGCGCGCAGTGCTACGGGTTTGCCGCCGGGCCACCTCAAGGCAAACCTCGGCGCAGCCGGTCAGGGCCCCTTCTGGGGGCAGCGACCGCACAAAGTGAGGGAGCGTGGGGGTCATCACATCCTGAAATGTTCGCCCAGATAGACGCGGCGCACATCGGCGTTCTCCACGATCTCCTCGGGCGTGCCTTCGGCCAGCACATGGCCGTCGCTGATGATGAAGGCGTGGTCGCAGATGCCCAGCGTCTCGCGCACGTTGTGGTCGGTGATCAGCACGCCGATGCCGCGCTCCTTGAGGAAGCCGATGATGCGCTGGATCTCGATCACCGCGATCGGGTCGATGCCGGCAAAAGGCTCGTCAAGCAAAATGAAGCGCGGTTGCGTGGCCAGGGCGCGGGCAATTTCCACGCGACGGCGCTCACCGCCTGACAGCGCCAGCGCCGGCGACTGGCGCAGATGCTCGACGCGCAGCTCCTGCAGCAGGCCCGTGAGGCGCTTTTCGATCTCGTCGCGCGTCAGCGCCTTGCCCTGCTCGTCCTTTTGCAGCTCCAGCACGGCGCGCACATTGTCTTCCACGCTGAGCTTGCGAAAGATGGAGGCTTCCTGGGGCAGATAGGACAGGCCCAGGCGCGAACGCTGGTGAATCGGCATGCCGCCCACCGGCTGGCCGTCGATGAAGATCTCGCCGCCGTCGCTGCGCACCAGGCCCACGATCATGTAGAACGATGTGGTCTTGCCCGCTCCATTAGGGCCGAGCAGACCGACGACCTCGCCTTTTTGCACGGACAGGGACACATCCTTGACCACCTTGCGGCTGCCGTAGGACCTGGCCAGATGTTTGGCCTCCAGGCGGCTGTCGGACTCGCCGCTGCGGCTGCTGGAGAAAGTCGGCTCGCTCATTTCTTCTCGTCGGCTTTCTCGCCGCCCAGCGTCATGCTCTGGCGCAGCTGCGTGGCAGGTGTTGCAGGCTTGGGCTGTGCCCCCGGCGTTCCGTCCTTGGGCGCCATGATGGCGCGCACACGGCCGCCCTGTCCCACGGAGGAGCTCGGCAGGCCGCCGCTGGTCTTCTGGCCATCGACGGTATAGACGTCGGTGATGTTGTTGTAGACGATGATGGAGCCCGTGACCTGATCGCTGAGCTGACCGCCACGGTAGCGGCGCATCTCGCCACGACGGATGAACTTGACGATATCGGCCTTGCCGTCGTACTCGATGACTTCGCCTTCGCCCTCGATGAACTCCTCGGGCTGACCGGCCACGGTATCGCGCTTCTGGCGGAAGAACGCTCGCTTGCCGGCCTCGGCCTTGATCACACCGTACTGATAGCCCTCGGCGTCCTGCCGCACATCGAGCTGAGCACCGCGCAGCACGATGGAGCCCTTGGTCATCACCACATTGCCAGTAAAGACACTGGTCTGCTGCAGCTCGTCATGACGCAACGCATCCGCCTCGATATTCATGGGCTTGGCGCTGTCGGCTTTTTCGGCATGGACAATGCCGGTCGCTGCTGCCAGGGCGCAGGCCAGCGCAAGAGGTAGGAGTGTTTTTTTCATGGAAGGCACGTTTCTTGCATCCATTGTAGTCATTCCCTTTTTGCAACTTGCGTAAAAAACACCCACAAAAAAGCCCGCACGGCGGCGGGCTTGTTGGGCGTCAAACGTCACTGGCGTCTGCTGCCTGATCTCAGGCCTTGCGGCTGGAGGCGACCAGCGCATTGACCACGCGCAGCACATTCTCCATATTGCCGGCCTTGGTGCCGTCCGTGTAGTAGCGGCCGGCCACACCCATGGCGGGCACGCCTTCCACGTCATATTCGTTTTGCAGCTGAGCGGCCTTGCGCGCCTGATTGGCCACGGTGAAGGAGTTGTAGACCTCCTTGAACTTGGCCAGATCCACGCCCTGCTTGCCGACCCAGTCAAAGATGGCGTCATCGGTCTTGAGCAGATTGCGATCCACGTGGATGGTGCGGAACACCTTGGCATGCAGCTGGGGCAGCAGGTTCATGCCCTCCAGGGCGTAGTACAGCTTTTGCTGTGGCACGAAAGAGGCATTGAAAGCCACGGGCACGCGGCGCACCACCACATCGGCAGGCTGGCTCTTTGCCCAGGCTTCGAACTGGGGCTCGAAGGCATTGCAATGCGGGCAGCTGTACCAGAAGAACTCGACCACCTCGACCTTGCCGGCCGGCGCGCTCACGCTGGCGGGCTTGCCGAGCTTGATGTAGTCCTTGCCTTCCTTGGGCGCAGCGCCCTGGGCCCAGCTGGAGGAGGCACCCAGAGTCAGGGCACCGGCAGCAGCTGCCGAGGCAGCCAGAGAGAATTCGCGACGTTTCATCTAAACAAACTCCTGTATCAGGTCTGCAGTATCAGAGCCAACAGGCCCAAAAAAGTTCAGCGTTGTCAAAACTACCAATGGCACAAGCCAGAGGCCTCAAGCAAGGGCCGCCCCGCAGCTAAGCTGCAGTCCCCCGGCGCGCAGCGCCTCAGGGGTCTTGTTATCTGGCCGCGCGCACCAGAGTCGAGTCCACGCCCGCACCGTCGAGCTTGCCCTTGAGCTGCTCGGCGTCGTCACGCTTGCTGAACGGCCCCACGCGCACGCGGAAAACGGTGATGCCGTTCTGCTCACGCTCGCTGATGCGCGACTCCCAGCCCAGCATGGCCAGCTTGGCACGCTGCGCTTCCGCTTCGCTCTGGCCGCGGAAAGCACCGGCCTGCACAAAGTAGTTGAACGCAGAGTCCGAAGAGGATGCCGTCTGCGCGGCCGCCTTTTCCTTGTCTGCACGCGCCTTGTCTGCCTTGTCGGCGGCGGCGGAGCGCTCCTTGACCAGATCACCCAGCGGATCACCCGATGCGGACTTGGCAGGCTTCTCCGGCGTAGAGGGCGGCGGCGTGGTGACTCCGCCGGTTGCAGTAGGTTGTACCGCAGGTGTGGGCGGCGACACTGTCACATCGCTTGGAGGAACTGGTGGTGTCACCGGGGGCGGTGCAGGCTGGCGGCTCTGCAGCGGTGCGTTGGGGTCCCAGTTCTTGTTGCGCTCGGCCTCGGCCGCATCGCGCTGAGTGTTGTTTCCACCCTTGTTGAGGAAGGGCACCGGCACCTTGGTCACATAGATGGCCACGGCCAGGGCCGCAGCCAGACCGATGACCATGCCAAAGATAAGCCCCAGGATGGTTCCACCGCGTTGCTGGTTCTTCATATCAGTCGCTTAACGCTTTCTGCTTCAGTTATTCCATTCTCAGATCCATCGACCCCTGACAGGCAAGGCTGGCAAGGCGACCGATGGACAGGAAACTGGGATTACATGCGCTCGGGTGCACTCACACCCAGCACCGCCAGACCATTGTGCAACACCTGAGCCGTGGCAGCGACCAGGGCCAGACGTGCGAGCTTGACCTTTTCGTCGTCCACCAGGATGCGCTCTGCGTCGTAGTAGCTGTGATAGCTGGAGGCCAGATCGCGCAGGTAGAAGGTCACGTCGTGCGGTGCGTTGCCTTCGGCAGCAGCAGTCAGCATCTCGGGGTACTTGGCCAGCAGCAGCATCAGCGCCTGGGCCTGCGGGCCTTCCAGAGCGGATAGGTCCACATCCTTGAGTGCCGCCAGACCTGCACCGCCGGCCTCCTGCCAGGCGCGCAGCACGGACTGGATGCGCGCATGGGCATACTGCACGTAGTACACGGGGTTGTCGTTGTTCTGGGCCACGGCCAGATCCACGTCGAAGGTGTACTCGGTGTCGGGCTTGCGCGAGAGCAGGAAGAAGCGCACGGCATCCTTGCTGGTCCACTCGATCAGATCGCGCAGCGTGACGTAGGAGCCGGCGCGCTTGCTGATCTTGACCTCTTCGCCGTTGCGCACCACGCGCACCATGGTGTGCAGCACGTAGTCGGGATAGCCCTCGGGGATGCCTACATCGGCAGCCTGCAGGCCGGCACGCACGCGGGCAATGGTGCCGTGGTGGTCCGTACCCTGAATGTTCACCACCTTGGTGAAGCCACGCTTGAACTTCTGGATGTGATAGGCCACATCGGGCACAAAGTAGGTGTAGCCGCCGTCAGTCTTGCGCATCACGCGGTCTTTGTCGTCGCCGTAGTCGGTGGACCTGAGCCACAGCGCGCCGTCCTGCTCATAGGTCTTGCCGTTGGCGATCAGGCGGTTGACCGTCGCTTCGACATGACCGTTTTCATAGAGGCTGGACTCGAGGTAGTACTCGTCGAACTTGAGGTTGAAGGCCTGCAGGTCCTTGTCCTGCTCGTTGCGCAGATACGCCACGGCGAACTGGCGGATGTTGTCGTAATCCTCGACATCGCCGTTGGCGGTGAACTCGCGGTCATCGGCCTTGATGGTTTCCTTGGCCAGGAAAGCCTTGGCGATGTCGGCAATGTAGTCGCCGTTGTAGAAATTCTTGGCCAGCGGGTTTTCGCTGTCGGTGGGCCAGCATTCGTCACCGGGCTTGAAGCCCTTGGCGCGCAGCTGGGTGCTCTTGGTCAGGGTGTCGATCTGCACGCCCGCGTCGTTGTAATAGAACTCGCGGTGAACCTTCCAGCCCTGGGTGGAATAGAGGTTGCTGATGGCGTCGCCGATCGCAGCCTGGCGGCCATGGCCCACATGCAGAGGACCGGTGGGGTTGGCGGAGACGAACTCGACGAGGATGTTTTCACCGCGATCGGCCTGGTAGCCGAACTTCTGGGCTTGCGCCAGCACTTCGCGCACCACCTCCTGCTTGGCAGCAGGCTTGAGGCGGATGTTGAGAAAGCCCGGACCCGCGATTTCAATCGCATCCACCCACTGCTGGAAGGCGGCTGTAGCCTCCAGCGCGGTCTTGAGCTGCTCGCCCAGGGCGCGCGGGTTGGCCTTCAGAGGCTTGGCCAGCTGCATGGCCGCCGTGCAGGCGAAATCGCCATGGGCTGCCACTTTGGGGTTTTCAAACGCAGCGCGTGCGCCGGCGCCGGGCGAGAGTGTTTCGAGCTCAGCAGCCAGGGCTGCGAGCAATTCCTGTTTGACGGAGAGCATCGCGGGATTTTACGTGCCGGATTCAAGTCCTGCCGAATCGCTGGCGCCACACCCTTGTTCCTGGGCCGGTTCACAGGCTGCAGGGCGGTATCCGCATGTTTCGCCGGCCACACCCAGTCATTGCGCAAATGGAAGTCATTCTCGCTTGAACCCCGAATGCAGGCCATGCCCACGTTCAGCGGCGAGCTCAGCCGCGGGTGGAGCCTGTTTGCCGGCTACACCTTCAACCGCAACACCTGCGAGCGCGACATCAACCACCAGGATCTGGCTGTGATGCTGACGCTGCGCGGCACGTTCTGAATGCCGCAGACGTGAAAAAGGCCGCTTTGCAGCGGCCTTTGTCTTTTGCGGGGTCTGGCGCAGATTACATGCCGCGCGCCCAGAAGATGGCAACTACGGCGATCACCGGCACCACATGGCCCTGCCACATCACCCATTTGCGGGTCTGCTTGATTTCCTCGGGCGGCGGCAGCTGACCGCTTGCATCCAGCGCCTTCTTCCAGCGGCGGAAGGTCAGCGTGGGCTTGAGCGAGAGCAAAAAGGCGATGACGAACAGCGTCATCTTGAGGTGGAACAGCGGCGAGGCCGTATAGGCCCCCATGCCCTTGACGCCCCAGACCAGGCGCGCGATGCCGGTCAACAGCAGGACGATGGCGGCAATGCCGTAGATCATGTCCAGCCTGGCCAGGCGCTGCACCACGGCGGCATTCATCCATTCCACACGGCACAGGGCGGCCTGGCTGGTCAGAAACACCACCAGGGTCAGGATCGCCAGCAGATGGGCGCTGGCAAGAACAGCTTCAAAGGTCATGGCTTCACAGTAGAAAAAAGGACGGGTTCAGCGGCCTGTATCAGGCCACGGCGACCGGTCCATTGTCTACCGTTTCAGGCCCGCTCAGATATCCACGCCGAGACGAAAGAAGTCCGGCTGGTTGTAGTGGTGCTTGAGGTAGTCGATCCACATGCGCACGCGCAGCGGCATGTGCTTGCGCTGGGGGAAGACCACGAAGATGCCGTTGGGCGGCGCGGCAAACTCTTCCAGCACGGGCACGAGGCGGCCGGCGGCGATCTCGGCCTCCACCTCCCAGGTGCTGCGCCAGGCAATGCCCCAGCCGCCCAGGCACCAGTCGTGCAGCACCTGACCGTCGGAGCAGTCCAGCGGGCCGCCCGGCTTGAAGTGCACGACCTCGCTGGTGCCGCTTTCGGGATGCGGGATACGGAAGGCCCAGCCCCGCGTCTGCGAGGCGTCGGACGACAGCGTCAGACAGTCATGCTGGGTCAGTTCGCTGGGATGCTTGGGCGTGCCACGGCGCTCCAGATAGCCGGGCGTGGCCACGCACAGGCGGCGGTTGTCGGCAATGCGCACGCTGACCAGGGCCGAGTCCGGCAGATCTCCCACGCGCACCGCGCAATCGAAGCCCTCGCCCGCCAGATCGACCACGCGGTCGCTGAGGTTCAGCGAGATGGTGACATCGGGGTGCAGGTCGCGAAAACGTGGCACCAGCGGCGCCACATGGCGGCGCCCGAAACCGGCAGGCGCCGTGATGCGCAGATGGCCCGTGGCCTTGACACCGCCGGCCGACACGCTGGCCTCGGCATTGCACACATCGGAGAGCAGGCGCTGGCAATCTTCCAGGAAAGCGCTGCCTTCGTGGGTCAGCGAGATGCGGCGCGTGGTGCGCACCATGAGCTTGACGCCCAGATGCTCTTCCAGAGCGTCCAGACGGCGCCCCATGATGGCGGGCGCCACACCTTCGGCCTTGGCTGCAGCCGTCAAGCTGCCCCTGGTCGCTACCGATACAAAAGACTCAAATGCCTTGAGTTTGTCCATGACCGCTGCTCCTGTCTGGTCCGTGTTGTCTCCTGCTGCGGTAGCGTGCACTACTAATACAAGAGCACATACCGCACAAGCAGTCTTGATTTCTCAAATGTTTTTATCGAAAGTTCTTTAAACAAGAGCGCTGACTGCTATCACTATAAAAGTCATCAATCAGCGCTGCATGCCTGTCCCGCATGCGACTTCATTGCGATATATCTTACTTAGAAGTCACAAGTTGTCGGTGAATCTTTGATGTTTATATATGTTTATATCAAAATTTACCGTTTTCCCTGAGGCAGGAATATCGCTTATTCGCCAGCGCCATGAGCTGTTGGGCAGAGCCAGGCGTTAAACCTATGATTTGCAAAACACATTTACAAATCCGCTGCCGCCCGCCGTCATGAGCTTTTCACCCGTTTCTGCCGCCCATCTGGTCGGTCTGCTGGGCCGCTCCGGCCAGGGCTGTGCACTCTGGAATGCCGAAGGGCTGCTGCTCATGGCCACTCCCGCCTGGTGCCAATGGCTGGATGTGCCCGAGGACGCCAGCCCCATCGGCCAGCCGCTGCAGGGTCTGCTGCCTGCCCAGATCTGGCAAGTCCACGGCCCGCGCTTTACGGCCGCCGCCCGGGGCTTGCACCAGGAATATGACGACATACGGCCCGGTGACTCCGGTTCGCAGCACCACCGCCGCATACAGCTCACGCCCGGCGCAGCCGATGCCCAGGGCCGGCACGAGGTGCTGATGCAGCTCAGCGACATAGGACGCGAATATGCGTGTGGCGAAGTCATTGCACGCCAGCGCGAGCAGTTGCAGGCCTTGCACGAGCAACTGCGCAGCAGCCGCCAGGACGCGGGCGAGCTCGGCAGGTTGCGTACCCTGCTGGACTGGCGCACGGCCATGCTGAGCGAACACAACGAGATGCTGCAGCTGCTCTCCCATGAGATCCGCCAGCCGCTGAACAATGCCTCGGCTGCCATGCAGGCCACGCTCAAGGCCATCGAAGATCTGCATCTGGCCGATGCCGCGCCCGCCGCCAGGGCCTTGCTGCGCGCCGAGCATGTGCTGCAGCAGGTGATAGGCACACTGGACAACACCCTGACCGCCGGCACTATTTTGGCCGCGGGCGGCAAGGCCGGCGCCTCCAGCGAAACCGATCTGCCGACCTTGATCAAGCTGGTGCTGCACGATATTGCGGCCGACCTGCGCCCGCGCATCGATGTGCAATGGCTGACCACGGCACGCACCGTACAGCTGCATCCGGCGCTGATGCGGCTGACGCTTCGCAATTTGCTCAACAACGCCCTGGCCTATGCGCCCGCAGATACCCCGGTGCAGCTGCGCATCTCCGAGTCCGACGAACCGCTGGCACTGATTCTGGAAGTCGTGGACCAGGGCCCCGGCATTTCCGAGGAGCTGCTCCCGCGTCTGTTCGAAAAAGGCTCGCGCGGCAACCACAGCCACGGCCGCCCGGGCGCCGGCCTGGGCCTGTTCATCGTGCGCTCGGTCTTGCAGTTGCACCAAGGTACAGTACAAGCTCTGCCGCACAGCCCGCATGGCACGATCATGCGCCTGGTCATTCCCCAAGGTCTTGCCGAATGAGGTCCGCCGCCCATGCTGCCTGCCACTCTTGCCCTGGTCGACGACGACACCGAGTACTGCGAATTTCTGGCCCAGCATCTGCGCGGCCAGGGCGTGGAGGTCACGGCATACAGCGACAGCAGCGACCTGCTGACCGACGACGCACCCTATCGCTTTGATTTCTATGTGCTGGACCTGATGCTGCCCGGGGTGGCTGGCACCGAGCTGCTGCGCATCATCCGCAAGCGCAGCCAGGCCGGCGTGCTGATTGTCTCGGGGCGCCTGGGGCCCGAAGTGTTTGCCGAAGTCATCAACGCCGGTGCAGATATGTATCTGACCAAGCCCGTGACCTTCGAGCAGGTGGAACTGGCCGTTCGCGCCGTGCACCGGCGCATCATGACCACGGCCCGGACGGCCACGGCCTGGAAGCTGGACAGCCGCCGCAGTCTGCTGACCGCCCCCGATGGCCAGAGCGTGGAGCTGGGCGCCACCGACCTGATGCTGATGGAGTGCTTTTTGCAGGCCCAGGGCGAAACCGTCAGCCGCGACCATATCCGCAGCCTGCTGACCCATACCAGTGCAGCCGAGTCCGACAACAACCTGCACGCCACCATCTACCGCCTGCGCCGCCGCATCGAAAAGGCGACGCCCGTGGCCGTGCCGCTGCAGTCCCAGCAGAAAGTGGGCTACCAGTTCCGCGCCCCCTTGATCGCGGCCTGATCAATTCGGCGCGAAAAACAAGAACGGGCCTCCAGGCCCGTTGCGCGTCTTCAGACCGGCTGAATCACATGACGAACTTGGACTCCACATCCGAGACCTTGCGCCTGGCCAGGGCCAGGTTGGCACGGCCGTTGTCCAGCACGTAGTAGATGAAGATGCCGTTGATCTTCTCGGCAGGGCGCAGGATGTGATACTGCTTACCTAGGGTGATCAGAATGTCTTCGATGCTGTCATTCAGACCCAGGGACTTCATGGTCTTCATCTTGGCGCGCACCACTTCGGTATTGCCGGCGGCAGCCAGCTCCAGGTCCACGCCGGAACCTATGCTGCCCAACAGCATGCCGCTGTTGTAATCCACCACTGCCGCGCACATGGCGCCATCCAGGGTCATCAGATCTTGCAGGCTTTCGTTCAGATTCGCCATCAGGAGCTCCTTGGTAAAGATTGGCTGATCGATATCGGAAGATGCTCAATTTGTTTCAAGATTAACAAATCATTTCTGAGCACGGATATCGACTTATGACAGACAAAGCCTTGTCATTTGATTGCATGCACTTACTTCAGGAACAAAGATTAGACACGTGAAAACACCGTCCAATCTGCCGCAAGCTCAGGCCTGGCAAGCGATTGAAGCTATTGCTTCGGGAGAAACCTCGCGCCGCCTCCTTCAGGCTCTGCCATCCATTGCGGAGCCCGTCACCGCCGCAGCCGCCGCGCATACCGGTCAGAACTGACGAACTCTGGCGCCTTTGGTACGTAAAACGCATAAATTCCAGGAACTCCATATAAAAACATCATGAGTTCTGAACTATTTAGGCTATTTATGTACTCAAAAAATTCAAATACAGTCTCCCCACATGCTGCCCGTGATGGGCAACGACTCCTGAATCCCGAGACATCACAACCAGAGGTTTCCAATGACTGATCGCACCCAAGTCCACGGCCTGCAAGTCGCCACCGAGCTGTACAACTTTGTGAACACGCAAGTGCTGCCTGGCACGGGCGTGGACCAGGACACCTACTGGAAGGGCTTCGACGCCATCGTGGCCGATCTGGCGCCCAAGAACGCAGCCCTGCTGGCCGAGCGCGATCGCCTGCAGACGCAGCTCGATACCTGGCACAAGGCCAACCCCGGCCCCATCGCCGACATGGCGGCCTACCGCCAGTTTCTGACCAGCATCGGCTATCTGGTGGAGTCTCCCAAGGACGCCAAGGCCACGACCGAAAACGTCGACGCCGAACTGGCCATTCAGGCCGGCCCCCAGCTGGTGGTGCCCATTCTGAACGCCCGCTACGCGCTGAACGCCGCCAACGCCCGCTGGGGCTCGCTGTACGACGCGCTGTATGGCACGGACGCCATCAGCGAAGAAGGCGGCGCCGAGAAGGGCAAGGGCTACAACCCCGTGCGCGGCGCCAAGGTCATCGCATTCGCACGCAACTTCCTCGATCAGGCCGTGCCCCTGGCCTCGGGCTCGCACAAGGACTCCACCGGCTACGCCGTCGAAGGCGGCAAGCTGGTCGTGTCCCTGAAGGACGGCAGCAAGACCAGCCTGAAGGACGAAGCCAAGTTCATCGGCTACCAGGGCGATGCTGCGGCTCCCAAATCGGTGCTGCTCAAGAACAACGGCATCCACATCGACATCATCATCAACAAGTCCACCCCCATCGGCAGCACTGACGCCGCCGGCGTGGCCGATGTGGTGGTCGAGGCCGCTCTGTCCACCATTCTGGATCTGGAAGACTCCGTGGCCGCTGTGGATGCCGAAGACAAGGTCAACGGCTATGCCAACTGGCTGGGCATTCTGAAGGGCACGCTGACCGAGTCCTTTGAAAAGGGCGGCAAGATCGTGACCCGTGGTCTGAACCCCGACCGCGAATACACCGGCGCCGACGGCAAGCCCGTGAAGCTGCACGGCCGCTCGCTGATGTTCGTGCGCAACGTGGGCCATCTGATGACCAACCCCGCCGTGCTGTGGGGCCCCGAGCAGAAGGAAATCCCCGAAGGCATCATGGACGCGCTGGTGACTACCGCCATCGCCATTCACGACCTGAAGGGCGGCGCCAACGGCATCCGCAATAGCCGCACAGGCAGCGTCTACATCGTCAAGCCCAAGATGCACGGCCCCGCCGAAGCCGCCTTCGCGAACGAACTGTTCGGCCGCGTTGAAAAGGTTCTGGGCCTGCCCGAGAACACCGTCAAGCTCGGCATCATGGACGAAGAGCGTCGCACTTCTGTCAACCTGAAGGCCGCTATCGCTGCTGCACCCGCACGCGTTGCCTTCATCAACACCGGCTTCCTGGACCGCACCGGCGATGAAATGCACACTGCCATGTATGCCGGCCCCATGGTCCGCAAGGCCGACATGAAGACCTGCGCCTGGCTGCCCGCCTATGAAAAGAACAATGTGCTGGTCGGCCTGAACATGGGCCTGCGCGGCCGCGCCCAGATCGGCAAGGGCATGTGGGCCATGCCCGACCTGATGAAGGCCATGCTGGAGCAGAAGATTGCCCAGCCCAAGGCCGGTGCCAACACCGCCTGGGTGCCCTCGCCCACCGGCGCCACCCTGCACGCCCTGCACTATCACCAGATCAATGTGGCCGACGTGCAAAAGGGTCTGGAAAGCCCCAACGCCGACGCCGAATGCGACGAACTGCTGAACGCCATCCTGCAAGTGCCCGTGTCCACCAACCCCAACTGGTCCGATGCAGAAAAGCAGCAGGAAGTGGACAACAACGTGCAAGGCATCCTGGGCTATGTGGTGCGCTGGATCGACCAGGGCGTGGGCTGCTCCAAGGTGCCCGACATCCACAACGTGGGCCTGATGGAAGACCGCGCCACGCTGCGCATCTCCAGCCAGCACATCGCCAACTGGCTGCAGCACGGCATCGTCACCGAAGCCATGGTGCGCGACAGCTATGCCCGCATGGCCAAGATCGTGGACGAGCAGAATGCCGGCGACGCCGCCTACAAGAGCCTGGTGGCCAATCCCGATGGCGCGGCCTACCAGGCTGCTCTGGACCTGGTGTTCAAGGGCAAGGAACAGCCTTCCGGCTACACCGAGCCTCTGCTGCACGCCTGGCGTCTGAAGGTCAAGGCTGGTGCCTGATTGCCGGGCAAAGCCGCTCCTGAACAAGGAGTAACTCCCGCTTGATACCAATGGATTTCAAAGGTTTTTCTACCTAAATCCATTGATTCAATTGCGCAATCCGCTATCAAAATGCACTCCATGTCAGTACATCGAGTGCATTTTTCTTGGCCACGGCCCTAGTGGTGCGGTATGGCTTCTACACTGCTGCCATGCCCACCGATCCCCTCATAGACGCCAGCCGCTGCCCTCTGTGCGGCCAGCCCAACCAGTGCGCCATCAGCGCCGGCCTGCCGCCTCAGAGCTGCTGGTGCATGCAGACCCCGGTTTCCCGGGACGCGCTGGAGCGACTGCCCGCAGACGCACGCGGCAAGGCCTGCATCTGCCCCGCCTGTGCGCGGCCGGTTGCCGACGATTCCACCCCTGCCTGATCCTGCGCTCACCGCCTTGCAGCTCGGGCATTCAACATCAGCAAGGAGACCTTGATGCCCACCTATCGCATTGAACTGTTTGAAGGCCGCAGCGTTGAACAAAAGCGCAAGCTGGCCGAAGAAATCACCCGCGTGACCACCGAGGTGCTGGGCAGTGCCCCCGAGTCCGTGGACATCATCATCACCGACGTGCCGCGCCACAACTGGGCCACCGGCGGCAAGCTCTGGTCGGAGCAAAGCTGACCGACCCGCACGCGGCCGAGGCCGTCCCGGGACGGATCTTGACTAGCCCGGCCTTATGATGGGCCTCTTTTCCCAACCCCAAGCCAGCAAGGAAACCTGCACATGCCCACCTACCATGTCGAAATGATGGAAGGCCGAACCGTCGAACAAAAGCGCAAGCTGGTCGAAGAAATCACCCGCGTCAGCGTTGAAGTGCTGGGCGGCTCGCCCGAATCGGTGGACATCATCATCACCGACATCAAGCGTCACGACTGGGCCACCGGCGGCAAGCTCTGGCTGGACCGCGAATAGGCCATCGCCGCCCTCTTGCGCAAAGCAGCTTAGGCTGCTTTTTTCATGCCGGCTGGGCAGCGGTTGACGATCTCTGCCATACAGCACCATCATTGACGAGATCATCCATAGATTCTTGGGCTATAAAGCTTTTTTGCTTGAAAGATATGACGAAGCCATGTGCCAGCTGCTTGGAATGAACTGCAACACGCCTACCGATGTGCGCTTTAGCTTCTCAGGCTTCACGCAGCGCGCAGGCAACACCGGCGACCACACCGACGGCTGGGGCATCGCCTTCTTCGAAGACAAGGGCCTGCGCCACTTCGTCGATCACGAACGCGCCGTCGACTCCCAGATCGCCAAGCTCATCCGCGAATACCCGATCAAGAGCACCAACGTCATCGCCCATATCCGCAAGGCCACCCAGGGCGTGGTCAGCCTGCAGAACTGCCATCCCTTTGTGCGCGAGCTCTGGGGACGCAACTGGGTCTTCGCGCACAACGGCGATCTCAAGAACTTCGCCCCCAAGCTGCACGCCCACTTCCAGCCCATTGGCAACACGGACAGCGAGCAGGCCTTCTGCTGGATCATGCAGGAGCTGTGGAAGTCCCATGCGGGCGTGCCCAGCATCGAAGAGCTGACCCACACCCTGCGCGAGCTGGCCGCCAAGATCGCACCGCACGGCACGTTCAACTTCCTGCTCTCCAACGGCGAGGCGCTCTGGGCCCATGCCACGACCCACCTCTGCTATGTCGAGCGCCGCCATCCCTTCACCCAGGCGCAGCTGTCCGACGAAGATCTCAGTGTGGATTTCTCCCGCGAAACCACCCCCCAGGACAAGGTGGCCATCATCGTCACCGCCCCTCTGACACAGAACGAGCAGTGGACCCCCTTCCAGAACGGCGAGCTGCGCGTGTTTGTGCATGGCCAGGCCGCACCATACTGAAGTGCTTCAGGCTGACTACTGAAAAATAAAAAGAGAGCGCCAGGCGCTCTCTTTTTATGGGGTTCCGGTATTTTTGCAGCTGTAATGCAGCGACAGCCTACGACAG
>NZ_BBVD01000003.1 GCF_000964545.1 Comamonas thiooxydans
GACACGCTTGACGGGTACAAGGATTTTCATGAGAAAGCTCTTTCCTGGTTTTGAAGAGTGAAAGGCTTAGCGGGCCAGGCCCGCTAGCCGCTCGTTGATCAGTGCATGGGCCTCGCCCATGATGCCGTCGATCAGTTGCGCAACCGTCGGCACATCGTGGATCAGGCCAGCCACCATGCCGCAGGACCAGACGCCCGCGTCCATGTCGCCGTCGTGCATGATGCGCGGATAGACGCCAGCCACTTCGGGCGCAATGTCGGCAAAGGTGATGGCCGCGCCCAGCTCGCGCTCTTTTTGCAGCAGGCGTTCGGTGGCGGAGTTGGTCAGCACGCGCTCGGTGTTGCGCAGCGGGCGCATGACCAGGCGGGTGTCCAGCTCGCTGGCTGCAACGATAGCCTGCTTGACCTTGTCGTGTACGGGTGCCTCTTTCGTGGCGATGAAGCGCGTGCCCATGTTGATGCCTTCGGCGCCCAACGCCAGCGCGGCCACCAGGGAGCGACCGTCGGCCATGCCGCCCGAGGCGACAAAGGGAATCTTCAGTTCTTCGGCAGCGCGCGGCAGCAGGATGAAGTTGGGGATGTCGTCCTCGCCCGGATGGCCGCCGCATTCGAAGCCGTCCACGCTGATGGCATCGCAGCCGATGGCCTCGGCCTTGAGCGCATGGCGCACCGAGGTGCACTTGTGGATGACCTTGATGCCAGCTTCCTTGAGCGCGGGCAGCCATTTCTGCGGGTTGTTGCCGGCCGTCTCGACCACCTTGACGCCGCCTTCGATGATGGCCTTGACATAGCCCGGATAGTCAGGCGGGTTGACCGAAGGCAGAAAGGTCAGGTTGACGCCAAAGGGCTTGTCCGTCATCTCGCGGCAGCGCGCGATCTCGCGCGCCAGCAACTCGGGCGTGCGCTGTGTCAGGCCCGTGATGATGCCCAGTCCTCCGGCATTGGAGACGGCAGCGGCCAGCTCGGCCAGGCCCACATGGTGCATGCCACCCTGGATGATGGGGTGCTCCATGCCAAAGAGTTCGGTGATGCGTGTCTTCATGTAGTTGTCACTCCACTGCAATGCCCTTGTCGCGGATCAGCTGGCCCCAGCGCGTGTAGTCCTGCTGGATGCGCTGGCCCAGCTGGGCGGGATTCTGGAAGGTGGCGATGGCGCCCGCGTGGAGCAGCTTGCTCTGGATGTCCTTGTCGGCCAGTATCTGCTGGACTTCGGAGGCGATGCGGTCAACCACGGCCTTGGGCGTGTCCTTCGGCGCGAGCAGACCACCCCAGGAAACGGCGTCATAGCCCTTGATGCCCTGCTCGGCAATGGTCCTGGTGTCGGGCAGCATGCTCACGCGCTGGGGCGAGCCCACGGCGATGGCTCGCAGCTTGCCGGCCTGAATATGAGGCAGCGCAGCCACGAGGTCTGCATACATGATGGGCACCTGGCCGCCGATGGTGTCGGTGATGGCGGGCACGCCGCCCTTGTAGGGCACATGCTGCATGTCGAAGCCGGCCATCTGCTTGAGCAGCTCCATGCTCAGGTGGCCGAAGCTGCCGGCGCCCGAGCTGGTGTAGTTGAGCGCTGATTTCCGGGCCTTGGCGTGGGCGATCAGGCTCTTGAGATCGGTGACATCGGGCAAAAGCGTGGGATTGACCACGATGACGATGGGCAGGTCATAGACCGTGGCCACGGGCGCGAAATCCTTGACGGTGTCGTAGCCGGCCTTCTTGTACAGATGGGGGGCCAGCAGCGTGGGCGTGGCCAGCATCATCAGCGTGTAGCCGTCGGCCGGACTCTTGGCGACCTGCACGGCCGCGATGGAGCCCGAGGCGCCGGGGCGGTTTTCCACCACCACGGTCTGCTTGAGGCGCTCGCCCAGCTTCTGGCCCACGATGCGCGATGCCGTATCGGTAGGGCCACCGGCCGGAAAAGGCACGACCAGGCGCAGCATCTTGGCTGGCCAGTCGGTCTCGGCCAGTGCGCCGCCGGCCAGGCCGGCCAGCAACGGCGCGGCAGCCAGTGCCAGAACGCTGCGCCGGCTGGTGCAGGCCTTAAGTGCGGGATTGCGCTTGTGCATGAAGTCTCCTGTCAAAGCTGTCTCAGCAGTCGTCGGTGGTGGCCCACTGCCGCAGGCCGTAAAAATCAGTCACTCAGTGATCCATGGCGCTGCGCGCCACCCGCAGCCCATGAACCCGGCGCAGCCCAAAGCCAGGGGCAGCGAGCAAGGGCCTACGCCGGCCGCGCCGCCCCGCAGCGAGGGTGTCGCCGGCCGCCCGTATGCCCCCCTTCAAGGGGGAAGGCGCGGGGCCGCCCAGGCGAAGCGACTCAGGGGGTTCAATCAAGCTTGGCGCCAGCCTGCTCGACCAGCGCTTTCCAGACCGGCATATCGCGCTGGTAGTTGTCGCGGAAGGCCTGGGGGCTGTTCATCATGGGGATGAAGCCGGCGCCCGTGATGCGCTCCAGCACCTTGGGGTCCTTGATGATCTCGCGCAGGTGGCCATAGAGCTGGTCCACGACTTCCTTGGACGTGCCGGCAGGCGCGCCCATGGCCACCCAGCCGTAGATCGAATAGGCGTCGTCGGTCACGCCCTGCTCGAAGATGGTTGGAACCTTGGGCAGGATTTCCATGCGTTCCTTGCCGGTCACGCCGATGGCCTTGAGGCGGCCCGAATCGATGAAAGGCTTGGTGTTGAGGGCGCTGGAAAAGCACAGCTGCAGCTGGCCGCCGATCAGCTCCTGGATCATGGGTGCCTCGCCCTTGTAGGCCGCATGGTTCATGTCGGCATCCATGGTCTTGCTCATATAGGCACCGGCCAGATGGGCGTACGAGCCCACGCCCCAGGAGCCATAGGACAGCTTGCCCTTGTGTGCTTTCACATAGGCCAGCAGCTCCTTCATATTGTTGGCCGGCACCGAAGGATGGACGACCAGCGTTACGGGCGCCGCGGCGATCTGGCTGATCAGCGCGATGTCTTTTTGCGGGTTGTAGGGCAGCTTGGTGTAGAGGAACTGGTTGATCAGCATGGAGGTGCTGAGCGAGACCATCAGCGTATGGCCATCGGGCGCGGCCTTGGCCACGGCCTCGGTGCCGAGGATGCCGGCCGCGCCGCCGCGGTTGTCGATGACCACGGGCTGGCCCAGGCGCTTGGCCAGGACCTCGCCGATGGTGCGCGCGATGATGTCGGTGGCGCCGCCCGCGTTGAAGGGCACGACCACGCGAATTGGCTTTGCGGGCCAGGCCGGCTTGCCTGCCTGCGCAAGGGCGCTGCCGGCACCCGTGGCCAGCAGGCTGCCGCCGCCGATGGCGGCCAGCCCTTGCAGAAGATCGCGGCGTGTGACTTGGATGCTCATGGTTTGTCTCCTATGAAGTCGCTGTCTTTATCTGCCGTCTTGCGCGGCCTTTAATCTTGCTTTTGAGTTATTTATGGCTCTAGAAGATGTCCGCGGCCTGTGAGCCTGACACGGCCCAACAGGGACACCGAGCAAGGGCCGCCCCCGCAGCGAGGGTGTCGTCCCCTCCCGCGAAGCGAGAGAGGGGAAGCCGCACAGCGGCTCAGGGGGTGCTTCATGAAGGCTCCTGGGGCAGCGTGAGAACGCCCTTGGCTTGCAGGTCCTGCAATTGCGCATCATCGAGCGTCAGCAGGCGCTGCAGCACTTCTCGCGTGCCCTCACCCAGCGTGGGCGGTGCATGGCGGATGGGCAGACGCTGTCCGTCCAGGCGGTAGGGCGGCGCGAACACGGGCGTGGTGCCGACCACGGGATGGGGCATGTCGCGCAGCAGGCCGCTGCGGCGCGTGCGCTCGCTGGTCAGGGCCTCGTGCAGGCCGGCCACACGGCCGCAGGGAATGCCTGCAGCCGTCAGGCGCTCCAGCAACTGGTCGCGCGGGAAGCTGCCAATCAGCGTCTTGAGCATGGGCAGCAGCTCCAGCCGGTTCCTGGCCCGGTTGACGTTGGTGGAGAAGCGCTGGTCCTCGACGATGTCAGGGCGCATGATGACTTGACGGCAGAACTTGTCGAACTGACTGTTGTTGCCCACGGCAATGATCAGCGGACCGTCGGCGGCCTCGTACATGCCGTAGGGCACGATGGAGGGGTGGGCATTGCCGTAGCGCTCGGGGTCGCGCCCCAGTTGCAGGGCATCCAGGCCGTAGTAGCCTGTGACCGTGATGCCGCTGTCGTACAGCGCCATCTCTATGAGCCGGCCCTTGCCCGTGCGCTCGCGGCGGAACAAGGCGGCCAGCACTGCCTGGGCTGCATACATGCCGGTTACCAGATCCACCACGGCCACGCCGAATTTGAGCGGCGGCATGCCTGCCTCGCCGTTGAGCGCCATCAGGCCCGCCTCGCCCTGAATCACCAGATCGTAGCCGGGGCGCTTGGCCTCGGGGCCGCTGCTGTCATAGCCAGCCACTGCGCAATAGATCAGGTCGGGCTTGATGGCCTTGAGCTGCTCGTAGCCCAGACCCAGCTTCTCGGCGCCGCCGGTCTTGAAGTTGTGGATGAGCACGTCGAACTGAGGCAGCAGTTCATGGAGGATCTTCACGCCCTCGGGCGTTTGCAGATCCAGCGTGATGGACCGCTTGTTGCGGTTCATGCTGTTGTAGTAAGTGGTCTCGGTCTTGCCGATGCGAATGCCCCAGTCACGCGTATCGTCGCCGCGGCCCGGGTGCTCGACCTTGACCACCTCGGCGCCGAAGTCGGCCAGAACCATGCCGCACAGCGGCCCGGCGAAGACGCGGGACAGATCAAGTACTCGCACCCCCTCCAGCGGGAAGTCGATGTCCTGGTTCTGTTCGGTATTGCTGTCGGCCATCTGCCTTTTCTCCTTGGAAAATCTTGGTTTCGTCGAGCGCTCAAGCACGCAGTTTGGTGAAATCGGCGCTGCGCTTTTCGAGAAAGGCTGCAATGCCTTCACGGGACTCCTCGCTCCCCTGCGAGCGCACCATGTGCTGCGCTTCCAGCTCCAGTTGCTGCTCCAGCGTATTGCGCGGCGCCTGCCGGCACAGGTCCTTGATCAAGGCCGTGGCCTGGTCCGGGCCGGTAGCGATCTGGGCGGCCAGCGCGACGGCATCGACCAGAGCCTGGCCGGGCTCGGCCAGGCGGTTGACGGGGCCCAGAGCGTACATGCGTTCGCCGCTGATGCGCTCGCCGGTCAGGCACAGCTCGGTCAAGACCTGCCGCGAGACGAACTCGGCCAGAAAGGCCGTGGCGCCACCGTCGGGCGTCAGACCCACTTTCACATAGGCCACTGAGAACAGGCTGTCGCGGGCGGCCACCAGCATATCGCAGGCCAGGGCCAGCGACAGGCCCGCGCCCGCTGCCGCGCCTTCGACGGCAGCGATGACGGGTTTGGGGCAGTCGCGCACGGCACGAATCAGATCGTGCAGGCCTTCGAGCTTTTCTCGGCGCTGCCCCACGGGCAGTTCGCGGCGCCTGGCCAGTTGGCGCAGATCGCCACCGGCGCAGAAATGGCCGCCCTCGCCCGTGAGCACGACCGCGCCCACACTGGCGTCAGCCGCAGCATCCGCCAGCGCGGTCGTGACGGCCGCGTAGAACGCGGGCGACAACGCATTGCGCGCAGCCGGATTGTTGTTGCTCAGCACCAGTACGGCACCTTCGCGGCGGGTCAGCAGGACTTCACTCATCTTCGTTCTCCAGTTTTAGGCAGCACTTACCGCCTGTAGCCGCCCCCCTCCGCCAAGGACAGCCAGCAAGGGCCTACGCCGGCCGCGCCGCCCCGCAGCGAGGCTGTCGTCCCCCTCCCCTAGCGCGCAGCGCGTAGAGAGAGGGGGAAGGCGCGAAGCGACTCAGGGGGTAGCTCATTTCAGCCCAAGGCCATGAAACGCGCCAGGTGATGATCCTCGTCGCCAAACTGGTGGTCGATCATGACCAATCGCTTGGCGTAATGCGACAGCGGCAGCTCCCAGGTCATGCCGATGCCGCCATGCATCTGTATGCTTTCCTCGGCCACCAGGGTCCCCACGGAGCCCACGGTGTACTTGGCGGCTGACAGCATCTTCTCGCGCTCCGTGCCCTGGGCGTTGTCGATGGCATCGGCCGCATTGATGACGGTGGAGCGCACCTGCTCCACCTCCAGCAACAGATCGGCCATGCGGTGCTGCAGCGCCTGGAAGCTGCCGATGACCACGCCGAACTGCTTGCGCGTCTGCAGATACTCCAGCGTGTTCTGCTTGGCCACATCCATGGCGCCCAGGGCCTCGGCAGCCAGCGCCAGCAAGGCAAAGCCCTGCACATGCTCTAGCACGGCATGGCCCCGGCCCTCGGCACCCAGCAGCGCATCCTCACCCAGCTGCACGTTTTCGAAAGTCAGCTCGGCGGCGCGGCCGCCTTCCATACGGCTGTAGCCACGCTTGACGATGCCGGCGGCGTTGCCGTCGACCAGGAACAGGCTGATGCCGGCAGTATCGAACATGCCGCCTGCAGTGCGCGCCGACACCAGCAGCAGACCGGCCTTTTCGCCAAAGGCCACCACGCTCTTGGCGCCGTTGAGCACCCAGCCCGTGGCGGTCCTGGCCGCCGTGGCCGTGACCTTGTTGAGCTCGTAGTGACTGCCCGGTTCGTCGTGCGCCAGGGCAGCGATCACGCCGCCGGCGATGATGTCCTCCAGTTGGCGCTTCTGCGCTTCGGTGCCGGCCGCAATCAGGGCCTGGCCCACGACCAGCGCCCCCAGCAAGGGCTCGGCCACCAGGCCACGGCCCAGCGACTCGAACACCACGCTGATGTCAAAGCCCGATCCGCCAAAGCCGCCCTCCTCTTCGGGGAACAGCGCGCCGATCGCGCCCAGCTCGGCAAATTGCGCATACAGCGCCGGGCTGTGACCTTCTGCACCATAGGCCAAATGGTTGCGCTGTTCGATACCGTACTGCTCGGCCACAAAGCGGTTCAGGCTGTCCGCCAGCATGCGGCGGTCTTCGGTGTGTGTGAAGTTCATGACAAATTCTTTCTACCCAATCGAACGAATCGGTGTCGCATGCCACCGCCCGGTTCGCCAGGGACGCCCAGCAAGGGCCGCCCCGCAGCAAGGGCGTCGTCCCCCCGGGGGGAAGGCGCGCAGCGACTCAGGGGGGATTTCACAAGCCCAGAATCATCTTGGAGATGATGTTCTTCTGGATTTCGTTGGAGCCACCGAAGATCGACAGCTTGCGGTAGTTGAAGTAGTTGGCCGAGGCCGTGGCGGCTTCGTCGATGCCGCCTACGGGCGCCTGGTCATGGCCTTCGTACTGGGCCTCGTCGATATAGGGCACGGCATACACGCCCATGGCGCGGCGGATCAGCGACAGGATTTCCTGGCGGATCTCGGTGCCGCGAATCTTCAGCATGGAGCTTTCGGCACCGGGCACGCCGCCACCGGCCACGGCGGCAATCACGCGCAGATTGGTGGTCTTCATGTTCTCCAGGTCGATCTCGACGCGCGCCATGCGGGCCGCGAACAGCGGGTCCTGGTTCAGCGGCTGGCCGTTCTTGTGCACCTTGGCGGCGATGACCTTGAGCTTGGCCAGAGCCGAGATGCAAAAGCCCACGCCAGCAATGCCGGTGCGCTCGTAGGTCAGCAGATACTTGGCATAGGTCCAGCCCCGGTTTTCCTCGCCCACCAGATTCTCGACAGGCACCTTCACATCGGTGAAGAAGACTTCGTTGACTTCCTTGTCGCCGTCCAGCGTGCGGATGGGGCGCAGCTCCACGCCGGGGCTGTTCATGTCCACCAGCAAAAAGCTGATGCCGGCCTGGGCCTTGGCCTCGCGGTTGGTGCGCACCAGGCAGAAGATCATATTGGCGTGCTGGCCCTGGGTGGTCCAGGTCTTCTGGCCGTTGACGATGTAGAAGTCCCCATCGCGCACGGCCGTGGTCTTCACCGAGGCCAGATCGGAGCCCGCGCCGGGCTCGGAATAGCCCTGACACCACCAGTCCTGCCCGCTCAGAATGCGCGGCAGCCAGTACTTCTTTTGCTGCTCGTTGCCGTACTTGATCAGCACCGGCCCCAGCATGTTCACGCCGAAGGGCACGATGCGCGGGCCACCGGCCAGGGCGCATTCGGTGTCGAAGATGAACTTCTCGACCGCCCCCCAGCCCGGGCCGCCATGCTCCTGGGGCCAGTGATTCGCATACCAGCCGCGCTCGTTGAGAATGGCATGCCATTCATCCTGATCAGCCTTGCTCAGGCGCTGGCCGGCCTTGACCTTGGCAGAAATATGCTTGGGCAGCTTTTCCTTGAGAAAACTCTGCACCTCGGCGCGAAACGCCTCTTCCTGGGGGGTGAATTGCAAATCCATTGCTATTTCCTGGTAGTCCATGGCGCTGCTTCTGGCGCCTTTAATCTTCAAACTGGCATGCTCTTGCGCCAGAGGCTGCAAGCAAGGGCCGCCCCGCAGCAATGCAGCCGTCCCCCCTTGGGGGAAGACGCGCAGCGGCTCAGGGGGATCAAAAGATCTCGAACAGGCCAGCAGCGCCCATGCCGCCGGCGATGCACATGGTCACCACGCCGTACTTGACCTTGGGGTTGCGGGCCTTGCGGCGCTGACCTTCGAGCAGAATGTGGCCGGTCAGGCGTGCGCCCGTCATGCCGAAGGGATGACCGATGGCAATCGCGCCGCCGTTGACATTGAGGCGCTCGTTGGGAATGCCCAGCTGACGCTGGCAATACAGGGCCTGCGAGGCAAAGGCTTCGTTCAGCTCCCACAGGTCGATGTCATCCACCGTGAGGCCGTGGCGCTTGAGCAGCTTGGGCACGGCAAACACGGGGCCTATGCCCATCTCGTCAGGCTCGCAGCCGGCCACGGCAAAGCCGCGGAAAGCGCCCAGGGGCTTGAGACCCAGACGCTCCGCCAGCCTGGCTTCCATCACCACGCAGGCGCTGGAGCCGTCGGACAGCTGCGAGGCATTGCCGGCCGTGATGAAGTTGCCCGGGCCCTTCACAGGCTCCAGCTTGGCCAGCCCCTCCAGCGTGGTGCTGGCGCGGTTGCAGTTGTCCTGCGTGGCCACCACGTCGCGGTAGGTGACTTCGCCGGTTTCCTTGTTCTTCTCCATCATGCGTGTGGAGCAGGCAATGATCTCGTCCTTGAACAGATCGGCGGCCTGGGCCGCAGCCGTGCGCTGCTGGCTTTGCAGCGAGAACGCATCCTGGTCTTCCCGCGTGATGCCGTAGCGCTTGGCCACCACATCGGCGGTGTCGATCATGGCCATGTAGAGTTCGGGCTTGTGCTCCACCAGCCAGGGGTCCATGTCGGTGGGCAGATTGTTGCCGGCGCGGATGCCGGAGATGGTTTCGATACCGCCGGCCAGCATCACGTCCACGCCTTCGGCCACGACGCGCCCCGCCGCGATGGCGATGGATTGCAGACCCGAGGCGCAAAAACGCGTGATGGTGGTGCCGGCGATCGACAGCGGCAGCCCGGCGCGCAACACGGTCTGGCGACCCAGATTGCGGCCCTGGAAACCGTCGGGGTTGCCGCAGCCCAGAATCAGGTCCTCGATCATTTCGGGATCGACACCCGATCGCTCCACCGCCGCCTTGACGGAGAAAGCAGCCAGCTGGGCGGCAGGAGTGATGTTGAACTCGCCACGATGCGACTTGGTCAGCGGTGTGCGGGCGGTGGAAACGATAACGGCTTCACGCATGGTGCTTGTCTCTGTGAATGTTGAAAACTATTTTTGATAGCTTTTATCGCTTGCCATTCATTGATTTCAGATTCTTTTCATACTGAAACCCATACAAATCAAGCGCTAGCAGCTACTTTTTTAAATTAACCGGGCGATAAAAACTGGCGCACTCCAAGCGCGAGACGCCGAGCAAGAGCCGCCTCGCGGCGGGGCCGCCCAGGCGATGGCGTCGTCCCCTCCCGAAGAGAGAGGGGAAGCCGCGCAGCGGCTCAGGGGTGTTACTTGTTCAGGCTTTCGAAGTTGCGCCCCTCGGCCACCAGCTTCTGCAGCAGCGGCGCAGGCTTCCAGAACAGCGCGTCTTCCTTGGCAAAGGCTTCGATATCGGCCAGCACCTTGGGAAGGCCCTGCATATCGGCCCATTTCATGGGGCCGCCGCGGTGGCGCGGAAAGCCGTAGCCGGAGATAAAGGTCACGTCCACATCCAGCGGGCGCAGCGCAATGCCCTCGCCCACCACCTTGGCGCCTTCGTTGACCATGGCGGCCATGTAGCGGCGCATGATTTCCTCGGCCGTGAACGAGCGCGCTGTCACGCCCTTCTTGGCGCGCTCGGCATCCACAATCGCCAGCACTTCGGGGTCGGGCTGACCGATGCGCGCGCCTTGCGGATAGAGGTAGAAGCCGCGTCCCGTCTTCTGGCCGAACCAGCCGTTTTCACAGATGCGGTCGGCAATCTCCACATAACGGGCCTTGGGGTCGCGCGTGGCAGCACGGCGCTTGCGTGTGGCCCAGCCGATATCGCCACCGGCCAGGTCGGTGACCTGGAAGGGCCCCATGGCAAAGCCAAAGCCGCGCACGGCTTCGTCGATCTCGTAGGGACTGGCACCGTCTTCCATCAGGTAGTCGGCGGCCTGCTTGTAGGTGGCCAGAATGCGGTTGCCGATAAAGCCGTCGCAGACGCCGGCGCGCACCGGCACCTTCTTCATCTTCTTGGCCAGCTCGAAGGCCGTGGTCACCACATCGGGCGCCACCTTGGCTGGCACGACGATCTCCAGCAGCTTCATGATGTTGGCCGGGCTGAAGAAGTGCAGACCGATCACATCCTGCGGGCGGCTGGTGACGGCGGCAATCGCATCGATGTCCAGATACGAGGTGTTGGTGGCCAGCACGGCGCCGCTCTTGCAGACGCGGTCCAGCTCCTTGAACACCGCCTTCTTGACCTCCAGGTCTTCGAAGACCGCCTCGATCACCAGATCCACATCGGCAATGTCGTCATAGCGGGTCGAGGGCGTGTAGCGCGCCATGATGGAGGCCTTGGCCTCCTCGCTCATGCGGCCCTTGGCGATCAGGCCGTTGTAGACCTTCTCCACGTTGGCCTGGCCGCGTGCGATGGATTCGGCATCGCGCTCGATCATGGTCACGACGAGGCCGGCATCCAGCGCCGAGACGGTGATGCCCGCGCCCATGGTGCCGCCGCCGATGATGGCGATCTTGCTGAAGGCGCGCGGCTGGGCGGCGCGGGCTTCGGGAATCTTGGCTGTCTCGCGCTCGGCAAAGAAGGCATGGATCAGGCCGGCGCGCTGCGGGCTGTCGATGCAGGCCAGAAACTGGGCACGCTCGAACTTCAGGCCTTCGGCAAAAGGCAGATCCAGCGCGGCCTGCACGCAATCGATGATCTTCAGCGGCGAGAACAGGCCGCGCGACTTCTTGGTCGTGTCCGCACGCAGCGCATCGAGTTCCGCCTGGGCGGCAGCCTTGTCGGCCAGGCGTCCTGGCGTGGCGCTGACAGGACGCAGCGACGCGCCCTGCGCCAGCAGTTCACGCGCATAGGCCAGGCCCGCGGCTACGGGGTCCGTGCCCTCTTCCAGCTTGTCCACCAGACCGGCTGCCAGTCCGGCTTTGGCGCCGATCTGCTGGCCGCTGAGCATCAGCTCGGTTGCGGCCTTGACGCCCATCAGGCGCGGCGCACGCTGCGTGCCGCCAGCGCCGGGCACCAGGCCCAGGGAGACTTCGGGCAGACCCAGCTTTGCGCCAGGCAGCGCCAGGCGGTAATGCGCCGACATGGCGATCTCCAGGCCACCACCCAGTGCCGCGCCATGAATCACGGCCACCACGGGCTTGCTGCAGGCCTCAATACGGTTGCAGACATCGGGCAGGAAAGGCTGGACCGGAGGCTTGCCGAATTCGCGAATATCGGCACCGGCGATGAAAGCCTTGCCCTGACCCACGATGACCACAGCCTTGACCGCGGCACTGGCATCGGCCTGTTCCATGGCCGCCATCAGACCCTGGCGCACGGCAGCGCCCAGCGCATTGACGGGCGGATTGTTGACGCTGACGAGCAGGACGTCACCGTCTTGCCTGAGTTCGACGACAGAGGTGCTGGCTTGGGCGGTCATGCGAGTCTCCTGAATCTCTTTATGGAATGGGCTTTATTTTTACGGCGACAATGTTTTCTAACAATCCCATGAATCATTGACAGACTGTCAAAGGAAATTGGACAAACACGCCATGGACTCGCAATCGCTGACCCTGCTGGTCGAAATCATTGATAGCGGCAACCTCAGCCAGGCTGCGCGCAAGCTCAAGATGACGCGCGCCAATGTGAGCTATCACCTGACCCAGCTGGAAAAGGCAGCGGGCGTGCAACTGGTCAAGCGCACCACGCGCCGCGTGGAGCCCACAGAGATCGGCATGCGCCTGTACGAGCACGGGCGCAACATCCACAACGAAATGCTGGCCGCACGCGAGGCCATCACGGCGCTGGGCCAGAGCCTGCAGGGCCGCGTGGGCATCAGCGTGCCCAGCGGCTACGGCCAGATCGTGATGAGCGAATGGCTGATCGAGTTCAAGCGCCTGTACCCGGGCATCGTGCTCGACGTGCTGTTCGAAAACCGGGCCGACAATCTGCGCGACGATGTGGACATCATCGTGCGCGTGATCCAGGAGCCGCCCCTGTCCCTGGTGGCGCGCAGCCTGGGCACGGTGCGCTACCTGGCCTGCGCCTCACGCGAATATGCGCAGACTCACGGCCTGCCCAAAACCCTGCATGCCCTGCGCGCCAGCCCGCTGATCACCGCCGGAGTCACGGGGCGGCAATTGCGCCTGGCCGCCTATCTGGGCACCGAGCGCCACGAAGTGATGCTGGAGCCCACCATGATCTCCGAGCATTTCCCTTTTCTGCGCGACGGCATCCTGGCCGGCCTGGGGGTGGGCCTGGTGCCCGACTATGTGGTGCAGGACAAGCTGGCCACGGGCGAGGTGCTGAGTACGCTGGACGAGTACCGGCTCAGCATTTTCGGCACCCATATGTATCTGCTCTACCTGCCCAACCGGCATCAGACCAAGGCCGTGCGCACCTGCATCGATTTTCTGCTGGCCAAGGCCCAGCCCGAGGCAACCCGGCTGGCCGCGATGCCCCAGCCCTGAGCCGCAACGCAAAACGCCAGCGAGCAGGCTGGCGTTTTCATTCGGACAGAGGCCTCAGGACAGGCTGCGGCTCAGATTCTGCTGTCGCCAGCTGCTGGGGCTTTGCTGAAAATGCTTGCTGAACCAGCGCGTGAACGAGCTGTTCTCGGCAAAGCCTGCCTGAGCGGCCGCTTCACTCACCGACAGCTGCGGATTCTGCAGCGCACGCAGCGCGGCCTGGCTGCGCACGGCGTCCAGCGTTTCCTGAAAGCTGGTGTTCTGGGTTTCGAGGTGCCGCTGCAGCGAACGGGCCGTATAGCCAAGCGCGCCGGCCACATGGGCAATGCTGTGGCGCCCATGGGGCAGCAGCGACTGCAAGGTGCTGCGCACCTGCTGCTCCAGCGATCTGGTCGTGGGCCGCGGCGCATGGCTCTCCATCAGGCTGCGGGCGTGGCTCTCCATGAGGCTGTCGTGATCGGCATCGATGGCCTCCAGATCCTCGTTGCTCACCACGATGCCATCGAAGTCAGAGCCGAACACGATCTCGCTGCCCAGCACGCGGCGATGGCTCATGGTGCTGCCTGGCGAGCTGTGCGAGAAGTGGATGCTGGCCGGGCTCCAGCCCCTGCCCAGCTGATATCGGCACAGACTCATCAGCGCCGTGATGCCCAGCTCGACCGGGTGGCGCCCCGGGTTCTCGCGCTCGGTATCCAGGTTCAGCTGGATGATGGAATAGCGCCCCTGGGTCACCACCTCCGTGCCCACGGTGGTGCTGATCATGTGGTCATAGTCCTTGAAGGTCTTGAGCATGCTGGAGAGGCTGGCCTGGTGCTGCAGCAGCAGGCTGATCGACCCGAAGTCGGACAGACGCCAATGCGAGCCCATGAGCAGGCCCAGCGAGGCATGCCCTGCCTGGGCGGACGAAACCTCAAGCAACTGCGCAAACGCAGCTTCGGGAACCATGAGATCGGGAGAATTCAGGCAGCTGTGGTCCAGCCCCACCTGGCGGAACATGCGCAGCGGGTCGATGCCGAGCTCATTCGCCACCTTGGCGTATTTGCACAGGCTCACACTTCGGATACGGGGCTTCATCGTGACCAGGAAAACGGTTGACCCGGGTACTGCGCAACAGGCCCGGATTTCATGGATGGACACAGGCCTTATGGGCAACCTGCGTTTCGGGTGTTGATGTTTATCAATATCACAACAAGCAGTCAATCAATGGATACCAGTAGATCACGACAGATATGACGCCTCGGCGCACAGATGCGTCCACTTCAAGACACCCCAGGCCTGGCCCTAGGGTTTTCCTTGCACCCACCCAAGAGGGCAACAAGCTGACGCGATCGGTCAAGCCCGGCGGCCGTTGCTGCGCCGAGAATTTTTCCATCAGACGGCGGCGTCCTGCATCAAGGCCTTGCCGGGTACTTAGGAGAAGACCATGAAAGTCGAACAACTGACCTGCAGCATCGGCGCTGAGGTTTCCGACATCCACCTCGGCGATGCGTCCCGCGACAAGGGCCTGGCCGAGGAAATTCGCGCCCTGCTGCTGCAGCACAAAGTGCTGTTCTTCCGCGATCAGGACATCACGCGTGCCGAGCATGTGGGTTTTGCCCGCCACTTCGGCGATCTGGAGGATCACCCCGTGGCCGGCAGCGACCCCGACCACCCCGGTCTGGTGCAGATCTACCGCAGCGAAAAGCGCGAAAACTACGAGAACACCTATCACACCGACGGTCAGTGGCGCGAGAACCCGACCATGGGCTGCGTGCTGCGCTGCATCGAAGGCCCTGCCGTCGGTGGCGACACCATCTGGGTCAATATGGCCGAGGCCTACCGCAATCTGCCCGAGGACATCAAGAAAAAGATTGACGGCCTCAAGGCCAAGTCCAGCATCGAGCACGGCTTCGGCGCCGTCATGCCCGAAGAAAAGCGTCTGGAGCTGGGTCGCCAGCACCCTCCGGTCGAACATCCCGTCGTGCGCACCCACCCCGAAACCGGCGAGAAAATTCTCTACGTCTGCAGCTTCACCACCCACTTTGCCAACTACCACACGCCCGAGAACGTGCGCTATGGCCAGGACAAGACGCCCGGTGCCAGCATGCTGCTGAACTATCTGATCAGTCAGGCGGCCATCCCCGAGTACCAGGTGCGCTTTCGCTGGAAGCCCGGCAGCGTCGCCATGTGGGACAACCGCTGCACCCAGCATTACGCCGTGCAGGATTACTGGCCCGCCGCGCGCAAGATGGAGCGCGCTGCCATCATCGGCGACAAGCCTTTTTGAGCGAGCTATCCGAGCCGCTTTTCTGCCCCTTTTTCTGACCAGCTATTGCCAGCCACCTGCGCCGCATGCCGGCGCCGGAACACGGTGCATCACATCGGTACTGCACAAAAAACAATAGCTGGCATCGCTTGACTGCCATCAAATATAAATTTATAGCTGCCTGAAACGCTTTTAAATCAAGCGCAGGCAGCTATTATTTTTTCATCATCACCTCCTGCATGAATGTGCGCCTGACCAGGCCCCGCCTTGCGCCAATCGTGCCCTGAGGCCGATGACAGAGCGCAGGCCCGGGAGGGCGACAGCACTGCAAGATACAGAGATACAGCCTGCCATTGCTGTGAGCCATGGCACGCGCGAGCCTGACGAGCCTGAATATGACAATGGTGATCCTCGTCAACCGCGCCTGCAGCATCTCTGCTCGGCGAGCCGGTGGCGAGCACTGCAGCGTGCGGTGTGGGGCGCGCGGCGTGCGCATCACGGACCTCCCGCTCCTCCCGCGCCTTGACAGCTGCGAGCTGGCCAGAGGCATGCTCAAGACCATCCATCCGCAGCCGCCGGCCCAGACGCCTTCACCAGGCCTGTCTCAGGCCCGGCCCCAGCCTTGCCAGAGCCATTTTTCCAGGTCTGCCCGAAATCATCCGGGCATGAAAAAGGCCTCCATCGCGGAGGCCTTTTTTGCGCATGTCGGTTCAGCAGAGACCGCTGCAGGCGAGGCCGTGATCGCCTTGCCTGCAAGCCTGTCCCGGAAGATCAGGAGGTCTTCCTGAGGAAACCCTGGTTGGCACCGGGCCGGTTGGGCGCAAAGCCGTTGGCGGCCAGGCTTTCCTCCACGCTGTCGTAGAACACGCCGATCTTGCTGATCTCGCGCGCCTCCTTGGCGGTGGCGACAGGACGACCGAATTCGCGCGAGATGCGCACCAGTTGCTCGATCTGCGAGACGGTGCTGGCCTTCTCGGTACGCGTCTGGTTCCACAGGCAGTCTTCGGTGCCGCAGCGCACATGCAGACCGGCGGCAATACCCCACATATTCACGGGCAGCACGTTGCGCACATTGCTTTCCACGGTCAGCACGGCGCCATCGGGCACGGCGCGCACAAAGTTGGCCAGGCTGTACAGGCTGGGCGTGTCCATGCCGCCAGCGATCGCCACCCAGTTCATGACCAGCGGGCCCATGTAGAAGCCGCGGCGCATCAGGCGCTCCACCGACTCGAAGCTGTTCAGGTTGTAGCACTGGAAAGCGCTCTGGATGCCGGCCTTGGTCAGGCGGCGCACATGCTCCTCCACCCAGCCCGGCTGGGCGGGCACGGTCATTTCCTTGTAGGCATTGAACAGCGTGGGATTGGCGCGCGAGGTACCAGCAAAGTCCGCGTCTTCGGCCTGATCGGTCACGTTCATCTGCGAGGTGTTCACCGTCACGGTCACCTGATCGGGCACAGGGTCCAGATCGGCCAGCATGTGGCGGGTGTCGTCGGAGAGCCATTTGGCCGCCTGACCTTCGTCTTCGGGAGCAAAGCTGATGGAGCCGCCGACCTGGATGATCATCTCGGGCACGGCCTTGCGCACGCCGGAAATCAGCTCGTTGAACTTGGACAGGCGCTTGCTGCCCTTGCCGTCCAGCTCGCGCACATGCAGGTGCAGCACCGTGGCGCCCGCGTTATAGCAGTCCACGGCTTTCTGGATCTGCGCCTCCATGGTGACGGGAATGTCTTCGGGGAAGTCCGAAGGCAGCCAGCCCGGTGCATAGGGCGCCGCCGTGATGATCAGGGGTTGCTGGTTTTCGGGGAACAGATGGCCGTCGAGAAAGTTCATGACATGTCTCCAAGTGAATGCAGGCTTCGACGCACAGCCACGGGCGCGGCTTGCCCGCCCTGTGCAATGCCGCCAGGCATTCAGAAGACATGGGCAACACCGGCCGGCAGGTACCGGATCGTCGAAATTGAAAGCAATTTCAATGTAGGAGAGCTGTCCGCAAAGCGTTTGCCCTAAGACGTTCGAGTCTTGGCAAAGTGCGCCAGCGCATGCGGGCGCCCCGATGCGCCCTCGGGCCGGCCCGACCGGGCCCGCCGCGACGATGAATGCAGCCCGGCCTTGCGATCGCTGCCGGCCGCCTAGCCGCGCCAGGCAGCCTCGATGGCGGCGATATCGATCTTCCTCATCTCCATCATGGCTTCAAAAGCCCGCCTGGCCGCCGCACGATCCGGGTCGGCAATGGCCGTGGTCAGCACACGCGGCGTGATCTGCCATGACAGCCCCCAGCGGTCCTTGCACCAGCCGCACTGGCTTTCCTGGCCGCCGTTGCCGACGATGGCGTTCCACAGGCGATCCGTTTCCTCCTGATCGTCCGTCGCGACCTGAAACGAAAACGCCTCGTTGTGTTTGAAGACAGGGCCGCCGTTCAGGCCCAGGCAGGGAATGCCCATGACCGTGAATTCGACCGTCAGAACATCGCCCTGCTTGCCGGAGGGGTAGTCGCCCGGTGCGTGGTGAACCGCGCCCACGGCGCTGTCGGGAAAAATCTGGGCGTAGAACCTGGCGGCTTCCAGGGCCTCGCCCTCGTACCAGAGACAAATCGTGTTTTTGCTGACCATCTTGGCTCTCCTGAACAGGAACTGATGAATGTCTGCAAACCCGCAGACCGCGGACCCCTCTCTATCGGGACACCGATGCACTGGCGGCTTTCGGCGTCTGTGCATTGAAGCCGCATTTCCCCAGCGCTTCAATCCCCATATCAGAGGCGCAGGGTCATCCCCCCGATATAGCCATGGCACCTCTGCTCTCACGAAGACGCCGGAAATGGATCAGGCTGCATCAGCCCTGCCGGTCTCAAGTCCGGTCAAGGCCGCCTCCGGAACCACGCCAGTCCCGCCCTGCTGCCGCAGATCCTGGGCTCAGAAGCAACTCCTAGGCACCGGCCCGGCCTTGCCTCGCTGGCGCACACCAGAGCAATCAAATCTGCTTTAGATCAAGCCAATGCACTTTATTTTTGTCTAGTCATATAATTGACTACACATATATAAGACTGACACTTGAAACCTACGTCATGAAATTCACTCTGAACGGCCAGGAAGTGGACGCGCAAAGCGCCGCTGCCGACACACCTCTTTTGTATGTGCTGCGCAACGACATGCAGCTCAACGGCCCCAAGTTCGGCTGCGGCCTGGGCGAATGCGGTGCCTGCGCCGTGCTGATCGACGGCAAGGTGGCGCGCTCCTGCTCCGTGCCGCTGAAGGCTGTCGACGGCAAGAAAGTCACCACGCTGGAAGGCCTGTCGCCTGACGCCAGCAAGGCCGCCAGCGCGCAAGCCCTGCAGGACCGCGCCGTGCTCGATGTCAGCGCCGCCGAGACAAAGGCGCCTGCCACCCCACGCACCTACACCCTGCATGTGGTGCAGCAAGCCTTTGTCGATGCACAGGCTGCGCAGTGCGGCTATTGCACCAACGGAATGATCATGGCGCTGGTTGCCCTGTTCAACCAGCAGCCCAAGGCCAGCGACGAAGAAATCAGGCACGCCCTGTCCGGCCATCTGTGCCGCTGCGGCACCCATGTGGAAATCATGCAGGCCGCCGCGCGCGCCCGTGAGCTGATTGCCAAGGGCCACAGCCCGGCCCTCCCCGCCGCCGGCGCATCCACAACCGCAAAGGCTGCCTGATCATGAAATTCTTCACCAAAGACAATCACGCTCAACTGACTCGTCGCCAGCTGCTCAAGGCCGGCGGCATGCTGATGGTCGGCTCCGTGGCAGGCGGCCATCTGCTGATGGCCCAGACCGCCCCCGAAGCGGCGGCCAAGGGCGCTTTCCCCATTCCCTCGGCCAAGCTGGTGGACAGCTTCATCGCGATTGGCGCCGACGGCTCCGTCACGGCCTACAACGGCCACGTGGACCTGGGCACGGGCGTGCGCACGGCTCTGGGCCAACTGGTGGCCGACGAGCTGTATGTGGACTTTGCCGCCGTGACCATGGTGCTGGGCCACACCGCCCGCACCCCGGATCTGGGCCCCACCATTGCCAGCAACACCATCCAGGTGTCGTCCCTGCCCATGCGCCATGCCGCAGCGCAGGTGCGCCAGCTGCTGATCAAGCTGGCCAGCGAGAAATCCGGTGTTCCCGCCGAGCGCATCACCACCCAGAAAGGCTTTGTCATCGCCGGCGGCAAGCGCTACGGCTATGGCGAGCTGGTTCAGGGCCAGGATCTGCAGATCGAGGTCGACGACAAGATCGAGCTGCGCAAGTCCGGATTCGAGTACATCGGCAAATCGGTGCAGCGCGTGGACATCCCCAACAAGGTGCTGGGCGCGCTGACCTATATCCACGACCTGCGCGTGCCCGGCATGCTGCACGGCCGCGTGATCCGTCCTCCCTACACCGGCGCCGATGCCACGGCGCCGCTGGGCTCCAGCCTGGTGTCGGTGGACGAGAAATCCATCGCCCATCTGCCCGGCATCGTCAAGGTCGTGGTCAAGGGCGACTTCGTGGGCGTGGTGGCCGAGCGTGAAGAGCAGGCCATCGCTGCCATGCGCCAGCTCAAGGTCACCTGGAAGGAATGGAGCGGTCTGCCCGATATGTCGCTGAGCGGCCTGCATCAGACCCTGGTGGACCACGCCAAGACCGACCGCGTGCTGCAGGAAGACGAAGGCGCGCTGCAGGCCATCGAGCAGGTCAAGACTGCGCTGACCCGCGACTATGTCTGGCCCTATCACGCTCATGGCTCCATCGGCCCGTCCTGCGCGATTGCCGAAGTGGGTAACGGCCAGATCCAGGTCTGGACCGGCTCGCAAAACCCTCACGACGTGTGCAAGGACATTGCCAAGCTCATGGACGTGAATGCCGACAACATCAACGTCACCCGCCTCGAAGCCTCTGGCTGCTACGGCCGCAACTGCGCCGACGACGTCTGCTCGGATGCGGTGCTGATGTCTGCCGCCGTGGGCAAGCCCGTGCGCGTGCAGCTGATGCGCGAGCAGGAAGCCGGCTGGGAGCCCAAGGGCACGGGCCAGCTGATTCGCGTGCGCGGCGGCCTGGATGAGCAAAACAATGTGGCCGCCTACGAGCTGCGCACCTGCTACCCCTCGAACAACGCCTCGGCGCTGGCATTGATTCTGACGGGCAAGGTGTCCGCCAAGATCGAGGCTCAGCAAATGGGCGACCGCACTGCCATTCCGCAGTACGAATACCCCAAGATGCGCGTGATCTCCCAGGACGCCGTGCCCATCGTGCGCGCCTCGTGGATGCGCGGCGTCTCGGCCCTGCCCAATGTGTTCGCCCATGAGTCCTGGATCGACGAATGCGCCTACCTGGCCAAGGCCGACCCTATCGAGTACCGCCTGCGCTATCTCAAGGACCCGCGTGCCGTGGCGCTGATTGCCGAAGCCAAGAAGCAGTGCAACTGGCAGGAAGGCCCGGCGCGCCGCAATGCTGCACCTGAAGATCAGCGCCTGGTCAAGGGTCGCGGCTTTGCCTATGCCCGCTACTTCCACAGCAAGTTCCCCGGCTATGGTGCGGCCTGGGCGACCTGGGTGGTCGACGTGACCGTGGACCGCGAAACCGGCGAAGTCAAGGTCGACAAGGTCTTTGTCGCCCAGGACACCGGCGCCATGGTCAACCCCGCAGGCGTGCGTCATCAGGTGCACGGCAACGTGGTGCAGTCCACCAGTCGCGTGCTCAAGGAGTTCGTCACCTTCGACAAGAGCGGCGTCACCTCCGTGGAATGGGGCGGCTACCCCATCCTGCGCTTTGACGAGCTGCCCGAGATCGACTCGCTGCTGGTCGAGCGCCCCAACGAGGCCCCCATGGGCGCCGGTGAATCGGCCTCCGTGCCCAGCGCCGCCGCCGTGGCCAACGCCATCTTCGACGCCACCGGTGTGCGCCTGCTGGAAGTGCCGTTCACGCCCAGCCGCGTGCTGGCCGCGCTCAAGGCAGCCAAGAGCGGCGCCGTCTCGTCCAAGTGACTCCACCGATAAAGAACATAGATATGCGAACGTTCCAAAAGATTCTGGCGGGCGGTGCGGCTGTAGTGGTCGTGCTGGCTGCCGCCGGCCTGGCGCTCACCCACCAGGGCGAGATTGCGCCCCAGTCAGCCATTCCCGCTGCCGACTTCACGCCCCAGCAGATTGCCAAGGGCAAGCTGCTGGCCGCCATGGGCGACTGCGCCGTCTGCCACACTGCTCCCAACGGCAAGACCAACGCGGGCGGTCTGGCCATGCCCAGCCCCTTTGGCACCATCTACACCAGCAACATCACGCCCGATCTGCAGACCGGCATCGGCAGCTGGAGCTATGAAGCCTTCGAGCGCGCCATGCGCCACGGCGTGGACCGCGAAGGCCAGTACCTCTACCCTGCCTTCCCCTACACGGCCTTCAGCCGCGTGACGGATGAGGACATGAAGGCCTTGTACGCCTTTCTGATGAGCGAGCCTGCCGTGGAGAACGAGGCGCCCAAGACCGCGCTGAACTTCCCCTACAACGTGCGCCGCGGCATTGCGGCCTGGAACTGGCTCTACCTCAAGCCCGGCGTCGTCAAGGACGATGAAAAGCAGGCTCCCGAGTGGAATCGCGGTGCCTACCTGGTCGAAGGCCTGGGTCACTGCAGCGCCTGCCACACACCGCGCAACGGCCTGGCCGCCGAGAAAACCGGTGAGTTCCACCTGACCGGCGGCAGCGCCGAAGGCTGGGATGCTCCCGCTTTGACGGACAAGACTGCCTCGCCCCTGCCCTGGACCAAGCAGGATCTGGTCGACTATATGAAGACCGGCTTCTCGGCCCGTCACAGTGTGGCAGCAGGCCCCATGGCTCCCGTGGCCCACGGCCTGTCGCAGCAAAGCGATGTCGACCTCGACGCCATTGCCACCTATCTGATGAGCTACCGCAAGGCCGACGCCGCCCCCGGCGATGCCAAGGCACTCATCGAAGAGAAGACCGCCAAGCCCAAACTGGCACTCGATGCCGAAGGCTATCGCCTGTACCAGGGCGCCTGCATGGCCTGCCACAAGGCAGACCCTTCGGGCAGCAGCTTCGGCGTGCGTCCCCAGCTGGCCCTGAGCACCAGCCTGCACTCCGCATCGCCCGACAACGCCATCATGGCCGTGCTCGAAGGCGTGCAACATCCGGCCCATGCCGACCTCGGCACCATGCCGGCCTTCCGCCATGCGCTCAGCGATGCACAGATCGCCACCCTGCTCAACACCATGCGTGCCCAGTACGGCGTGGACGAGTGGAAGGACCTGCCTGCCAAGGTAGGCCAGCTGCGCAAGCAGACCCAGGCGCATTGACAGCAGGCGCTGCCAAAGCGCTGCACAGCTCTGCACAAGCCGGCCTTCCCTGTCCTTCAGGCCTCGGAAGGCCTTTTTGCGCATGATCATTTACGGGTAGCGCCGCTACCCGGTGCCCGCCTGATGCTTCAAAATTGCAGCGAGCGAGAGAAACAGAGAAAGCAAGCAATGGACAATATCGACGTCTTGGTACTCAAGGCACTGCGTGACTGGCGCTCGGCCGGCCAGCATGCCTTGCTGGCCACCGTGGTGCGCACCTGGGGCTCGTCCCCACGCCCCGTGGGCTCCATGATGGCCTTGCGCGAGGACGGACGTGCCATTGGCTCGGTATCCGGCGGCTGCATCGAAGACGATTTGATCGCCCGCCATACCAAGGCCCTGAACCAGAACCTGGGAATTCCCGACGGTCCGCCGCAGCTGGTGCGCTATGGCGTGAGTGCCGACGAAGCCCACCGCTTCGGCCTGCCCTGCGGCGGCACGCTGGAGCTGCTGCTGGAATTCAATCCCGATGCTGCCAGCCTGCAGCAACTGGTGGCCGAGCTGGAAGCCGGCTCACTGGTGAAACGCAGTGTCGACTGCAGCAGCGGCGAAGTCAGCCTGCAGACGGCCGAGCACCCCGACGCGCTGGAGTTTGACGGCCAGCAACTCGTCAACCACCTGGGCCCCGGCTACCGCATGCTGCTGATAGGCGCAGGCGCCCTGGCCGAATACCTGGCCACCATGGCCTTGTTCAACGGCTTCACGGTCACCGTCTGCGACCCGCGCGAGGAATACATGGGCAGTTGGTCGGTGGCCCAGGTCAACACCGTCACCGACATGCCGGACGATGCCGTCACAGCCTTCAAGCCCGATGCGCGCAGCTGCATCGTCGCCCTCACCCACGATCCCAAGCTCGACGATCTGGCCCTGCTCGAAGCCCTGCACAGCCCGGCCTTCTATGTGGGCGCCATCGGCTCGCGCCGCAACAACCACTCCAGGCGCGAGCGCATGATGGAACACTTTGGCGAGACCGAAGCCTCGCTGGCCAGGCTGCGCGGCCCCATCGGTCTCTATATCGGCAGCAAGACTCCGGCAGAGATCGCGGTCAGCGTGATGGCCGAGATTCTGGCCGTGAAAAACGCCGTGCCGCTGCCGCAAGCCATGTCGGTGGAAGTAGCCAAGCACGAGCATGACATCGCCATGAACGAGGCCAGCACGCATTGCGCCATTCCGGAAATCCTCCAGCCGGGCTCGGCGCGCTGATATCCGGCGGTTCAGGCCTGTAGCGCAAAATCCACGGCCGCTGCGGCGTGCAAGGCCGTGGTGTCCAGCACCGGCAGTACGCTGTCTGCGGGCTTGATGAGCATGCCGATTTCCGTGCATCCCAGCACCACGGCCTGCGCCCCGCGGGCCGCCAATGACTCGATGGCACGCTGATAGAGCTTGCGCGACACATCGCTGATCTGCCCCGCGCAAAGCTCCTCATAGATGATGCGATGCACCTGCGTGCGCTCGGCTTCGCCTGGCACCAGCACCTTCAGGCCGAACTGCTGCTCCAGCCTCTCGCGCATGAACGGCTGCTCCATGGTGAAGCGCGTACCCAGCAGCCCCAGCACCTGCACACCGGCTGCACGCGCAGCCGCACCGACCGGGTCGGCTATGTGCAAAAACGGGATCGACACGGCTGCTGCCACCTGATCCGCCACCTTGTGCATGGTGTTGGTGCAAAGTAGCACACAGTCGGCGCCACCGGCTTGCAGACGCTGGGCGGCATCGGCCAGCAGCGCTGCCGCATCGTCCCAGCGGCCTTCATGCTGGGCCTGCTCGACAGGGCCGAAGTCCACGCTGTACATCAGCAGCCTGGCCGAGCGCAACGCGCCCAGACGCTCCCGGACACCCTGGTTGATCAGGCGGTAGTACTCGGCGCTGGACTCCCAGCTCATGCCGCCGATCAGGCCTATGACGCGTTGCGGCCCGGTGCTTGTTTGCAGGTCTTGATTCATGAGCGCCAGTGTGAGGCCAGCCGGCCGCCATCGTCTATCATGAAATTTCAGCAAGCCATGAAGACCCATCTGATTCAGCCTTCGGCAACCGATACGCCAGCGGTACAGATCCATTTGCTCGGCCGCGCGCCCTACAGCAGCCGCGACCCGGTGCGCATGCATGCACTGGGCATTGCGCTGCAAAGACAGCAAGGCGTTCACGCCATTGCCTCCGACAGACGCGTGGACTTCGACACCTGGCCCGGCACCCTGAGCTATACGCCGCCGGGCGTCGAGGTATTTTCCGAGTCGGCCACCGGCGGCGAATACCTGGTGCTGCGCCATGGCGTCCATGAGACTGACGCTCCCAGGCCATCGCAGCGCGTCACACGACACGGTCAGCGCGCAGCCTTGCAGATAGCGCAGCATCTGCGCCTGCTGCTGCTCAGCCCCTGTCCGGACGCTCTGGCCATCGAGCAGGCTGCGCTGCGCTTCATGGCCTGCCAGGAGGGCAGCGCCTGCGGGGCCGACGCTCGCCCCGGCGCCGGCTATGCGCGCGTGCTGGACCGCATTGCCGCCGAGTTCGAGCGGCCGCTGAGCATTGCCGATCTGTCCGCCATGGTGGGCACCAGCCCCTTGCGCTTTCTACGTGAGTTCACACGGCTCACGGGCATGACTCCACATGCCTGGATCATGGAGACCCGGCTGCAGGCGGCCCGCACCATGATTCAAGGCTCTGATCAGCCCCTTCCGCAAATCGCGCTGGAATGCGGCTTCAACCACCAGTCGCATATGGGCCATGTGTTTCGCAAACACCTGGGCCTGACGCCAGGCCAGTACCGGCAACATCACGGTCTGAAGCACGCAGGCTGCCCCTGAATCGCCGGCCTCTGGGCCTATGGTTCACATACGGTTTCATTGCCGGACACACAAAGTGCGGCCTGCGGCCCGCACCACGCTTTAAGCAGCATTCAAGCGGCGTACCATTGCCGCCTGAATGACGACCGCCAAGAAAAAGAAAACGCCTGCGCGCAAGCGCGGCAAAGCTTCCAGGACTGCTGGCAACAGCCTCTCCCGCATCAGGCGCTTTGCCCTGTCTGCGGGCGCTGCGGCACTGGCCAGCTTCCAGATTGCCAGCTGCAGCTTCAATCCCAGCGTCTCCGCCGAGAAACTGCTGGGCCAGGCGCTGGCAGCCCTGCATATTCCCGCACTCGATGCGCTCAGCCAGACCCTGCAGGCCTTTCGCAAGAACGGCTGGCCGGATCTGGATGATCTGCGTTCCGGTTCCGGTTCCGGTTCCGGCTCCGGCGCCCACACGCCCAGCGTAGGCGGCAAGGTGGACAAGGCCGATGTCACGGCCACAGCCCTGCCCACGCACTTTGCCCGCTGCCCCCAGTTCTTTCCCGGCGGCAAGGCTCCGGCCCTGCAGCTTCAACCCCGTGAGCGCGAGCTGTGCTTTTCGGGTTTTGCCGTGCTGCACAACGGCAGCACCAAGACCCCGGTGTTTGTGGCCGAGCGCCTGAATCGCCAGATGCTGCAGCAGGCCCAGGGCTTGCAGCGCAGCGACAAGTTCTATGCCGACGCCCGCCTGCCGCGCGCCGAGCGCTCCGAGCTTGACGACTACAAACGCTCCGGGTTCTCACGCGGCCATATGGCCCCTGCTGCCGACATGAGCACGCCCGAGGCCATGGCCCAGAGCTTCAGCCTCGCGAACATGGTGCCGCAGAACCAGGTGCATAACGCGGGTGCCTGGAGCCAGGTGGAACAGGCCACGCGCAAATATGCGCTGCGCGCCCGGGGCGATGTCTTTGTCTTCACCGGCCCTGTCTTCAACAAAAACGCCTCCACCATCGGTGAGAGCAAGGTGGCGGTGCCCGACTACCTCTTCAAGCTGGTCTATGACGCCAGCACCGGCAAGAGCTGGGTGTACTGGCAGGCCAATAGTGCCGACACCCGCATGGGCCCGCCCATCAGCTACGAGGAATTCACGCGCCGCACCGGCATGCCGCTGCTGTCGGCCGTGAGTCTGCCTCATGCATAAAAATGAGCTGACTGCGCAAGCCATTCATTGTTCTCAACAGAATTTCATATGGAAACCAATGAATGACGTTCGCAAATAGCTAACTTTTTAATAGCAAACCAGACCCACAGAGACTCTGCGGATTCAAGCCTGCCCGCCCTCCAGCTTGAGCATCACATCCGACAGCAGCGGGGCCTTCTGGCGGGTGCGCTCATTGGCCATGCCGGTGAAACCACACTTTGAATACATGGACATCCAAGATGCTTCGGTGAGTGCAGAGCCGCACCCCAGGACAGCTGCTGCCCCAGCCTTCAATACCGCAACCATGCGGGCGATATTGAACGTTGGTGCGAGCTTCTTTCTTAGAAGGTGATGACCTTGTCGGCCGCCAGCGTCCAGTCGGCCAGTTCAGGCAGAGTACCGATTTCCACGCCGGCAATCAGTGTCAGCTCGGCCAGGCCTCGCGCCAGCGCGCAGGTGCGACACAACCTGACGCTCACGCCCTCGGCAACCAGATGCTCGACCATGGCTTGCAGACCGCTGCCCGCGCCATCGTGCTGATTGGGCAGGCCGACCACGGTGGCGTCGGACATCAAAAAGACTTTCACCTCAGGCCTGGAATCATGGCCGCGCAAGGCCGTCGCCACGCGCAGCGCCGACAGGCAGCGCTCGCTGCCATAGGGCGCGGCGTGAACGATGATGATAATTTTTTGTGTCATGGCGAAATCTCAAACAATGATGCAAGGCACAGCGCCTAAAACTGGCACAACCCAACAAGGGGACAGCAAGCCAGCGCCGCCGCGCAGCGAGGCTGTCGTCCCCCTCCGCGAAGCAGAGAGGGGGAAGGCGCGCAGCGCCTCAGCGGGAGTTACTTCCTGATCAGGTATCGAATCGTCGGCCCGTCCTGCTGAATCTCCAGCACCTCATAGCCGTGATTCCTGGCATCCAGCGGAATATTGTTGATGGACTGCGGGCAGTCCGAGACCACTTCCAGAATCTGGCCCGGCTGCAGGCTGGGCATGGCTTCCAGCGTGGCCACGGCGGGGTATGGGCAAGGCTCGCCCAGCATGTCGAGGCGGAAATCGGGAACGTATTTGGAGTCACTCATGATGGATTCCTTGAGATTCAGGCAATGCGCGAGGCAGCGGCGGCTGTTGTGGCAGCGGCCAGACGGGATTTTTTGGCAAAGAAATGCTTTTCCCACCACAGCACCAGAGCCAGCGAGATACCCAGCATCACATAGGTCAGCAACAGGCCGCCCTGCGGGCCCAGCGCCTTGAGCAGATTGACCTTGTCGTAACTGGTTGCCAGCACGGGCGAGATGTCGTCCCAGACCAGCGCCAGCAAGGTCGAGCCGATCACATTGCCCAGACCCACCCACCAGTAATGCACCTGGCCTTCTACGGCGCGGTACATCCAGCCGGTTTCACAACCGCCCGCCAGCACAATGCCGAAGCCGAACAGCAGGCCTCCGATGACGGCATTGGGGCCGGCCCAGAAGATCTTGGGGTCCATGCCCAGTTGCACATAGCTGTAGATGCCGATGGTGCCCACGGCCATGCCCGCGATGATGGCCTTGGCCATCTGCGTGCGGCCCGTGATCCACAGATCGCGAAAGGCCGAGGTGAAGCAGACCTGGGCGCGCTCGATGATCAGGCCGAAGGCCAGACCGAACAGAATCGCCATGCCCAGCCTGGGCGCTTCGGCAGCCTTGCAGATGCCCCAGACCACACAGGCCAGGAACAGCGCCACGCCGATGCGAAAGCGCCGCCTGGCCTGGGCCTCGCTTTGCTCCAGGGGCTTGGGTGCCGTCACTTTCTGCAGTTTGACGGGAATCCGGAACATTGGCAGCAGGCTGACCTTGGCACCGGCCAGCGAGCCGATGGCCGTGGCAATGGCGAAGAACCAGGCATGCAGCGAAAACTGCGGAATGCCGGTAAAGAACGCCGCCAGATTGCAGCCCATGGCCAGACGCGCGCCAAAGCCCGCGATGATTCCGCCCACAATGGCCTGAAACACGCGAATGCGGTGATTGGGCAGGCGCAGCTTGATGTTGTTGGCCCAGAGCGCAGCCGAGAAGCAGCCGACAAACATGCCGATGATCATCAGCCCGTCCACGCGTGTGAGCGGCGTGCCTTGCAGCCCGATGACCTTGAAATAGCCCCAATTGGAGAGATCGACACCGAGGAACTGCAGGATATGCCCGCCCCAGCGGGTGAATTCACCGGTCACGGCCCAGAAGGTGCCGGTAATGCCGAAGTAATATGCAGAAAGGACGCCGGCCGCAATCACTGCGGGCACGGGCGACCAGAAACGCACCAGATATTGGTGCTTGAAATCTTGCCAGCTCATTGCCTTGCTTTCTGCCACGCGAAACCGCATGGACGTTTTTCCAGTCGCACCAGCAAAAAAGACGCAAAAACCCTTGGCTTTTGCGTCTTCAACAAGCTGATGGATGGCTACAAAAGTGGCCCGCTCAGGGGCTAGAAATCAGGGTTAACCCTGACCTCAAACATGGCTGGCGATTATCCATCTGCATTCTTGCACATGCACAAGGCAGCTGTACTTACCTTACCTTGCTGCTGCGCCACCTGCAGGTGCAGCTGGCTCCATGGCCGTGGCTGCGCTAGCGACTGCAGAGCCGTGCTGCCAGCTGACAGGCAGCACGGCGTCCAGCCAGTGCATGCGCCAGGCCAGCAGCGCAGCGGCTGCCATCAGTGCCAGCACACACAGGCTGTTGCGCAGGCCGTGACTGTCCGCGTAAGGGTCGGCAATGTTGCGTTTGGCGTTGACAGGTACCTTGGCCGTCTGCGACAGGCTGCGGCCCAGGCCCAGATTGATGTTCATGCGGCCATTGATGGCCCAGCCGCTGGCATCCAGAATCGGTCCCAGGCTGCGCTGACGCAGCTTGAGCCAGGCAATCAGCATGCTGGGACCGGAAATGGCCAGGATAAGGCCCAGTATGGCCACCGGAATCCACGGCCCCAGTTCGATGAACTTGCCGAAGATGCCAACGATCACGGCGCTCAGCGAGCCCAGCGCCACGCCGATGGCGGCCACCGTCCCCACATCGGTCTTGCGCGCTGGAGCAGGTGCCTGGGCCAGGTCCTTGGGCGCCGTCACCAGCTTGGTCGCGTTGTCGCTGAGGCTGGTGTTGACCACATCGTTCTTGGCTGCGGCATGCTTGGCGACCTGCTCCTCGATCATGCGCAGGAACTTCTTGTAGGGCGAAAAAAAGGCCTGACCTATGCTGGTCGGGTTGTCGATGAGCTTGACGATGGTGGCATCCCAGTCATTGCCCGCACGGTCGTAGAACACGCCGTTGCGTCCCACGAACAGGAAGTCCACATCGCCTGCCGTGAAGGCCGCGACGATCGTCTTTTTCTGCCCCTCGCGCTTGCATTCGCAATAGGCCAGATAGGTTTTGGCCATGGCGGCCAACGTGGAGTGGGCTGCCGCATCGGCGACCTCCACGGTCAGATCGCAGCTGCGGCCGTCCAGGAACAAGGTACCGGCCTGGAAGGCCGCACCTTCGCGGCGATAGAAGCGGGAGAAGGAGACAAAGTTGTTGAGCAGCTCCAGCAGATCGCGCTGCAGACGGATCAGCTTTTCCAGAGCCATGGCCTGGACGGCATGCTCTTTTTCGGCATCGTCATGATCCAGCAACTGCATCACTGCGTCTTTCAACCCGCTGGACAGCAGTTGCTGAATTTCGGCCTCGCTCACTGCGCCCAGCGGCGTGGCCGGGCACTCCGACAACCATTGCTGGCAATGGGCCAGCATGGTCTTGAGCTGATCCCACTGCACCTCGGTCAGCGCCGTCAACGCTTCGCCGAACACGGGTTGCACGGCCTGCTCGCGCAAGGTCTGCAAGGCAGCAGCCCAGGCGGGATTGACGCCATTCACCAGCGGCAGGCTGCGCTCGCCGGTCACTGCGGCCAGCGGCAGCGCGGCCAGAGACTCCGATGCATTGCTGAGCACCTGCGCGCCCAAAGCGGCATAGCCTTCTTCCGTTGGGTTGAGCGGTGCACGTGCATTGGCATCGAACTCCACCAGTCGCGTGCGGGCAAAAAAGTCATCGACTTTGGCCTGCACCGCGTTTACGGCCTCCGCTGCCGCCAGCGCCAGTGCACGCGGCTGCAGATTGCAACCCAGCTCTGCCGCCTGGGCAAACCAGGTCTGCAGGGCTTGCACGTCTTCCCAGAAGGCCTCGGCCTTGCTGCGATCGATGCCTGCAACGCCATCGCTGCCGTCCACCGCGCCGTAAAGCTCCTGAATGCGCGCAATCAGACCGGCCAGGGCCTCGTCGCCTTCGGCCGTGGCTGCACTGACGACGCCGTCGCCATTGAAACGCAGGGCCTGCAGCGAAGCCATGCGCTCCTGCACCTGGGCCAGCGTGATGGACTGGGCATCGGGCAGGCCCGCGAGTTCCAGCACGCGTCTGGCCTCTGCCAGCAACAGCGCGCCTTCCTCCGTCGCATCGTTGATGCTGTTCAGTTGCAGCACATCGCCGCCATCGGCCAGAACCTGCGGATCACGCACTCTTGCCACGGCCCATTCACAGGCGGCCACCAGCTCCGGGGGGCGAATACGCCCGTCCTTGCTTTCGTCAATCAAATCCAGCGTTGCGCTGTCGAACTCGATACCTCGCGTGGGACAGGCCAGAGCCACCCACAGCTTCTGATCCAGCTCACCAATATGGGCAATGTCCTGGCCCGTGCGAATCACCACCTGATCCACCTCGCCGGCGCGGAAAAACTGCCACTCGTACTGCTTCTGCATGAAACTACCAACTCCCAGGCAAGGGTTGCCCTTGTCAAAGCACATTGCAACCAATGGCTGCCTGCACTATCTGCTATCAAAAGCGAGGAGTTTAAAAGTCATTTGCACTGTCTGAATGGTGACATTTGTGAACTCTTGCGCTTCTTTGGGCCGGTTTGCACTCCCGCCCGCTGCCTTATTGCGCCATCTTGAGTGTCTGCGGGTCTTTTTCAATAAAGTACTTTTTTAGATACTTTATTTGCTACACTGCCCCGCAAAACCGTGCTTATGACTGCTGCGCCCACCGCCTCCCAATCCCGCGACAAGCTGCACCTGCAGCTGGCCCGACTGTTTCGCAACAAGATAGCGACGGGCGAGTGGACGGTCGGACAAAGCATCCCCACCGTCGAGGAACTCGAGGCCCTGCACAGCGTCTCGCGCACCACGGTGCGCATGGCCGTGCATGCGCTGGTCGATGAAGGCCTGCTGCAGACCCGCAAGCGCGGCGGCACCAAGGTCGTTGGCCAGCCCTACAAGCCCCCATCCTTTTTGCTGCCAACGACCTGGCAGGAGCTGGTGGCCTTTGGTGAGCAGATTCAGCAGACCACGCTGCAGCAAGCGAATGACTGCGTGCCGCCCATTCCGGCCGGCTTCCCTTCCCCTGGCGAACTGGCCTCTGCCTATACCTATTTTTTGCGCGTACACAAGCACGGCGATGCACGCTTTTGCCTGTCCGAGCTGTACCTGGAACAAAACCTCTACCCCAGGCTGCAGGAACAGCTGGAGCGCACCACGCTGGCTCAGGCGCTGGGAAATGATCCAGCGCAGATCGCCACGGCCCGCCAGTACCTGAGCGTAGCCCCGGCCGACGAGCTGATTGCCGAGCATCTGGGCGTGCCGCTGGGCACGCCGTTGATGCAGGCGCTGCGCTGGGCCTGCAATCCACAGGGCTTGATCGTCTACTGGGCCAAGGTACGCTTCATCAGCGAATACGTGCATATCGAAATGGACCTGCTCAAATGACCACCGTCCTGCCCCAAGTCCGGCAGCTCTCCAGGCCCCATAGCGGCCGTGTGGCCTGGATCACCGGCTCCACCAGCGGCATCGGCTGGGCCATTGCCAGGCAACTGGCCGGCGAAGGCGCCGCCATTGCCCTGCATGGCAGCGCCCAGGCGTCTGCCAGCACCGATGAACAGCTGGCCGAGCTGCACGCACTGGGTGTGGCCGCCCGCTATTACCCACTGGATCTGAGCGACGGCCTGGCCATTGCCCCGCTGGCCCGGCGCATCACCGCCGAGCTGGGCGCTGTGGACATTCTGGTCAACAACGCGGGCATGCAGCATGTGGAATCCGTGCTCAGCTTTCCGCCAGACCGATGGAACACCATGCTGGCCGTCAACCTGAGCGCACCGTTTCACACCATACAGGCCTGCACGCCGGCCATGCTGGAGCACGGCTGGGGACGCATCATCAATATGGCATCCGTCAGCGGCCTGGTCGGCGTGGCCCACAAGCCCGCCTATGTGGCCAGCAAGCACGGCCTGCTGGGCCTGACCAAATCCGTGGCACTGGAGCTGGCCACCACGCCCGTGACCTGCAACGCCATTTGCCCCGGCTGGGTGCTCACGCCGCTGGTGCAGGCCCAGATCGATGCCCTGGCGCAGCGCGAGCAGCTGGACGAGGCGACAGCCCGCGCCAGGCTGCTGGGCGCCAAGCAGCCCTCGCAGGCTTTTGTGACGGTGGAACAGGTCGCGGCACTGGTCGGCTTTCTGGCCAGCGACAACGCCGCCCAGGTGCGTGGTGCACAGTGGAACATGGATGGAGGCTTTACCGCGGCATGAAGGATCCACAAGCCAGCACAAGCCAGATCCCATAGATCAGTCATAGATCGATGGCTGACAGCGCACAGCAGATCAGCGCTGCAGCCTGTTTTTATTCAAATCGTTTAAGGAGACGAACATGGCATTGAACGAAACCCACGACGCCGGCCTGCAAAGCTGGGTCGCCAGCGCCAACACGGGCAGCAGCGACTTCCCCATCCAGAACCTGCCGTTTGCAGTCTTTCGTCGCAAGAGCAGCAGCGAGGCTTTTCGCGGCGGCGTGGCGATTGGCGATCAGGTGCTGGACATGGCGGCCGTTCGCGATGCCAAGGCACTGGGCGGCGATGTGCAGGCCCAGGTCGACGCAGCGGCGCAAGCTCAGCTCAACAGCTTGATGGCCATGGGCCCGGCGTCTTGGTCGGCCCTGCGTCTGGCCCTGTCGCGCGCCCTGCGTGCCGGCGCTGCCCAGGAAGCCGCCCTCAAGGCCTGCCTCGTGCCCCAAGCCGATGTGGAATACAGCGTACCCGCACAGGTGGGCGACTACACGGACTTCTACACCTCCGTGCACCACGCCACCAACGTGGGCAAGCTGTTCCGCCCCACCAACCCGCTGATGGAAAACTACAAGTGGGTGCCCATCGGCTACCACGGTCGTGCCTCCAGCATCCGCATCTCGGGCGTGGACTTCAAGCGCCCCAACGGCCAGCTCAAGGCTCCCGATGCCGACCCCGTGCTCAAGCCCTGCAACCGCCTCGACTATGAGCTGGAGATGGGCATCTATGCCGGCTCGGCCAATGCCTGGGGCGATGCCATCAGCATCGAGGACGCCGAAAACCATATCTTCGGCCTGTGCCTGCTCAACGACTGGTCGGCACGCGACGTTCAGGCCTGGGAATACCAGCCACTGGGCCCTTTCCTGTCCAAGAACTTCGCCACCAGCATCTCGCCCTGGATTGTGACGCTGGAAGCACTGGAGCCCTATCGCACGGCCTTTGTCCGCCCGTCCGAGGACCCACAGCCTCTGCCCTACCTCAGCTCCGAAGCCAACTCGCAGCGCGGTGCGCTCGACGTTCAGCTCACGGTTGCCATCCAGACCGAGAAGATGCGCGCCGAAGGCAAGGCCGCCGAGCAGATCACCCGGACCAGCTACCGCCACGCCTACTGGACCATGGCCCAGCTGATTGCCCACCACACCGTCAACGGCTGCGATCTGCAACCCGGCGACCTGCTGGGCACAGGCACGCTGTCCGGCCCCACCATGGCCGAAGCCGGCGCCCTGCTGGAAATCACCGAAGGCGGCAGAAAGCCCCTGAGCCTGAGCAACGGCGAAACCCGCACCTTCCTGCTCGACGGAGACGCCGTGGTCTTTGCCGGCTGGTGCGAAAAGCCCGGTGCCGCGCGCATTGGCTTTGGCGAATGCCGTGCCACCGTTCTGCCCGCGCACCAGGCCTGAGTCTGCCTCGGCCATCCCGTAAAGAACCGGCCTGGCGCCGGTTTTTTGTTGGGAATCTGCCTTCGGCCTGCTCGTAACGCCATGACACAATTGCAGCCATGCCTTCCGCTTCGGACACCCCCACCCCTGCGCTCGCCCCTGCTGGCCGAAACCAGCGCCAGGAGCCCGTGCTGAACCAACCTGCGCGCTCGGATGCCAGCCCCTTGCCTGCCTCCATTGCAGGAGCCTTTGCAGCCGCGGCCTATTCCATGCAGCACAGTCTGCAACACGAGGCCGAGCAGAGCACTGCACCCGAAGAGGAGGACAGCGGCCTGCTGCCCCAGCTCTATGCCAGCCGCCTGAGCCCACGTTCACGCGACTTTTACCTGGCCCAGTTCAAGCGCTTCGATGCTCTGGACCGCAGCCTGCCCAGCTGGAATATGGCGGCAGCCTTCCTGACCCTGGCCTGGTGCAGCCTGCACGGTCTATGGCGCGAGGCGGGCAAATACCTCGCCACCGTCACGGCAACCGCGCTGATCTGGTGGTTTGGCCTGCGCCCGGCTCTGCCCGAGGCCATGGCTCTGGGCCTGGGCATTGCACTTTGGCTGGTGGCTGTGGCCGTGCCCGGCCTGCTGGGCAATGGCTGGTACTGGCGCAAGATCAGGGCCCAGACGCTACAGGCGATCACTGACGCGCCCAATATGGCCGTCGCCCATGCCGCCTTGCAGGCGCAGGTCGGCTCTCCCCGCAACAGAACCGCAGCCATGCTGGTGCTGGCCCTGCCTGTGGCAGCGGCCGCAGGCGCGGGCCTGGCCTTGCTGCCCGCCGACGGCCCGGCACCGACCAAGAGCGCAGCGCCTGCAGCCACCGCCGTGGCCAATCGTCCAGCTGCCAGCCCGGACCTGGCAAAGCCCGCCCCCGAGGAGCCAGACAACCGCCCGGCAGAGCCAGCGCCTACGACCGCCACCGAGACAGACACACTCGCAGAGCAAGCTGCGCCTGACGCAGCTGCCTCAGTGCCAAGCAAAGCGGCGGTCAAGGCCGAGCTGAGCGAAAAGCCGACAGCCAGGCCGGCGACAGATACAAAGGAACAAGCTGCCCCCTCGACACCCCATGCCGGCTCGGACCTGGTTCCTGGCAAGTTCTATCTGAATCTGGGCGTCTATTCCGAGGCCGGCAATGCCGACAAGGTGCTGGCGCAGTTGCAAAAGTCCAGACTGCCCGCGCTGACGCAGAAGATGGCCAGCAACAAGGGGGAAGTCACCCGAGTACGCAGCGGCCCCTTCGAGAGCCGAAAGCGCGCTGAAAAGGCTGCACGCAAGCTGCAGGCCGCGAATATCGATGCCGGCATCTTTCAAAGTGCAGAAGGAGCCCACAAGCCATAGACTCCGGCGCTGAAGATTCACAGTAAAAATGCCACCATTCCCTTGATGGAATTGCGCATGAAGCTATCAAATTTTCGCATTGCTTTGTTGCACCCGCTTGCACATCAAGGCTTGGTCTGGCATGCGCGAGCACCTGGGGGCGCTATGGTGTGGGGCATGAAGCATCGAACACCCACTCTGCATATTTCCACCCGCCCTTTGCTCGGCATGGCTGCTGCCAGCATGGCTTTGCTGATGGCAGGCTGCGCCAGCAACGGCATGGTCGCAGGCGGCAAGACCGCCCCGCCTGCGCGTCAGCTGCAGGTATGCCACGCGGAGCCGGTACAGATCTATATCGGCCACAACACCGTGGCATCGACGCTGGAAACCATCCGCCAGAAATCCGGCTCGTACTTGCTGCGCGTGCTGCGCGAGGGTCAGCCTGCCACCATGGAATACAACCAGGAGCGCCTGAACGTCATCACCAATGACGCAGGCAAGATCACGGCGCTGCGCTGCGGCTGAGCACCCGCCAGGACTTACAGAAACATTTCCTGCAGGTCGCTCAGAAAGTCAAAGCCGCGTTCCGTGGGCACCACGCGGCCCAGATCCCGGCTGATCAGGCCCTTGGCCTGTGCCTGATCGAGCCCCTTGGCAATGGCCGACATGGGCAGGCCCGTGCGCTCCATGAACTCCTGCAAGGCAAAGCCGCCGCGCAGGCGCAGCGCGTTGAGCATGTATTCAAACGGCAGATCGGCACGCTTGACCTCGTTGTCCTGTGCCAGCGGCGTGCCGGCCAGTGCCATGTCCATATAGCGGGCCGGATCGCGGAAACGCACCTGGCGCACGATGCGGTGGGCAAAGCTCAGCTTGCTGTGCGCACCGGCGCCAATGCCAAGATAGTCGCCAAACTGCCAGTAGTTGCTGTTGTGAAAGCATTGATGGCCGTCCTTGGCATAGGCCGAGACCTCATAGCGCTGCATGCCCGCGGCCCTGGTGCTGGCCGTGATCAGGTCCAGCATCTCATAGGCCGTATCGTCCTCCGGCACCACGGGCGGATATTTGGCGAAATAAGTGTTGGGCTCGATGGTCAGGTGATAGATCGACAGATGCGGCGGTGCAAACGACAGTGCCGTGTCCACATCGCGCTGCAGATCGACCATGCTCTGGCCGGGCAGCGCATACATCAGGTCGATATTGAAGGTCTCGAAATTGTCAGCCGCCTCGCGTACCGCAGCCTGGGCCTGCGCCGCATCATGCACACGGCCCACAGCCTGCAGATAGCGGTCGTCAAAGCTCTGCACCCCGATTGACAGGCGGTTCACGCCGGCCGCCCGGAAAGCTTTGAAGCGGTCCTTCTCAAAGGTGCCGGGGTTGGCTTCCATGGTGATCTCGCAATCGGGCTCCATGCGCAGACGCGCGCGCAGACCGGCAATCAGCTTGTCCATGGATTCGGGCGAGAACAGGCTGGGCGTTCCGCCGCCCATGAAGACGCTGTGCACCGTGCGCCCCCAGATCAGCGGCAGCGCAGACTCCAGATCGGCCATCAAAGCATCGATGTAGCGGTCCTCGGGCAGCGCATCTCCCTTGGCCCAGGCATGGGAGTTGAAGTCGCAATACGGGCATTTCTTGAGACACCAGGGCAGGTGCACATACAGCGACAGCGGCGGCAAGCTGCCCAGCTGCAGCGTGCCAGGCCGCATGTAATGCTGAATATCGCGCTGCACCGCCGCTTCGGCGGTCTCTGTTTGATGCTGAATGGGAATCATGGGAAATATGCTTTTCTAGCGCAAACAAAACCGACGCCGCTAAAACTAGCACACCCCAACCATGGGACAGCAAGCAAGGGCCTAGGCGGCCCCGCCGCCCCGCAGCGAGGCCGTCGTCCCCATCCCGCGAAGCGAGAGAGGGGGAAGGCGCGGGGCCGCCTAGGCAAAGCGCCTCAGGGGAACCGCTGGTTATAACCAGCGCTCTTTCACCATCTCGATCATGGTGCGCGAAGAACGACCGCGATGGCTGTGCGCATGCTTGAGCTCGGGCTCCATCTCGGCAAAGGTCAGGCCCAGCTCGGGAATAAGCAGTACCGGGTCAAAGCCGAAGCCATTGCTGCCACGGCGCTCGGTCGTGAGCAGAGCCTGCACGCGTCCTACGGCAATCAGCGGCTCGGGGTCCTTTGGCGAGCGCACGCCCACCAGGGTGCTGACCATGGCGGCACGGCGGTTGGTCACACCCTGCATCTGCTCGAGCAGCGCACGCACATTGTTGTCGTCGCTTTTCTCGTAGCCGAACTGGGTGCAATAGTAGGCCGTGTCCACGCCGGGCAGACCGCCGAAATGATCCACACACATGCCGGCATCATCGGCAATGGCGGGCAAGCCGGTCTTCTCGGCCGCAAAGCGCGCCTTGGACAGCGCATTCTCTACAAAGGTGCCATAGGGCTCGGGAGCTTCTCCCTCGAACAGATCGCCCTGACGAATCAGCTCCACGCCCAGCGGGGCAAACATGGCTTGCAACTCGGCGAGCTTTCCGCGGTTGTTGGATGCCAGCACAATTTTCATAATAAAAATCCATGGAAGCGCTTATGGCGCTTACGCAATCAGCTATTGATTCAGTAGTTTCAAGCCAGCGCCTATTGCAGCGTGCAACCGTGTTCAGGTCTTGGCTTTCTGGCGCTGTGCCGAACGGCGTATGGCCTCGTTGATCTCAGCAATCGATCGCTCGATGGCCTCGTCGTCGAGCTCATCCTCGCAGTCTTCGATCGGCCCCACCTGTATCGTGGACTCGAAGCCCTGATCCTCGATCTCCTGCGTGGAGATGGAAGACGGCTCGAAATTATTCGGTGTTTCCCATACCAGTGCCAGCACGGTGACATTGTCACTGCCGTCCCCGGCTCGCTTGAGCGCCGTATCGACCAGCATGGGCACAAAGTGGGCCACGGCCTTGCCGTTCATGATCTGGAGAATTTCCGGCGTCGGCACCGCCCCCCAGAGGCCATCGGAGCACAGCATCAGCTGATCGCCCTCCTCAAGCCGCCTTGTCTCGCTCACATCGAAGATGGGCTTGGAAGGCGAGCCCAGGCAGGTGAACAGCACATTGCGGTTGGCAGGCGCCAACGCACCGGAGACCTTGCGCATCTCGCTGTACGAATGATCACGCGTTCGCTCCACGAGCTGCCCGTCGCGCACCCAGTACAGACGCGAGTCGCCGCAGTGTATCCAGGTCACCTTGCCGTCCTGCAGCACGGCCGCCACCAGCGTGGTGCGCGGCGTGTCCATCATGCCCTTGGTGCTGGCATAACGCAGGATCTGGCGATGGGCCTGCAGCAGCGCCTCTTCCAGAAACAGGGCAGGCTCTTCCAGCATGGGCTTGGCCTTTTGCTGAAAAAGCGTGGAAACCACCTGCAATGCTATCTGTGCGGCCACTTCGCCGTCCGGATGCCCGCCCATGCCGTCCGCCAGCACGAACAACGCCGCCTCTCGCGTGTAGCAGTAGCCCATGCGGTCTTCGTTGAGGGCACGGCCTCCGCGGCGGCTGAGCTGGAAGACGGAAAATTTCATGGTTTGCGATTGCTGTCGGTCACCGCTCCACGTTCGGAGCCGCCGAGTTTCTGAAGATTCTTCCTGGCGTCATGCACCATGTTGTCAAACTGCATGCGCATGCGTTCCTGCATGCTGAGCTTGGTATAGCGACGCTCGCCTTCGCGGCTCAGCTCCTTTTGCAAGGCAAACACCGACTGCGGGCGCGAGAGCGGATCCATGGCCATGCACCACTCCACCACCTCGATCAGATTGTCCGAATACACGCCGCGCAGCTTGTTCAAGGCAAGGGCCAGCCGGTCCTTGTCCTGACGCTGCGGAGCTTCATTGGGCGGTATGCCCTGCATGCAGGCATAGATGCAGGCGCCAATGGCGTAAATATCGGTCCAGGGACCCAGCTGGGAATCGCGCCGGTACATCTCAGGGGCAGCAAAGCCCGGCGTGTACATGGGACGAATGAAGTTGCCCTCCTTGGACAGCACTTCACGCGCCGCGCCGAAATCGATCAGCACGGCCTTGTCGTCATTGGTGATGAAGATATTGGCGGGCTTGATGTCCAGATGCAGCATCTTGTGCTGATGCACGATGCGCAGGCCGCGCAGCACCTCGTCAAACAGAGAGCGGATGGTCGACTCCCTGAACACCTTGTCGGCCTTGAGCTCGCGCGCCGTGACGATGAACTCCTGCAGGGTCGCCCCTTCCAGGTAGTTCATCACCATGTAGACGGTTTCGTTTTCGCGAAAGAAATTCAGCACGCTCACCACGGAGGCGTGGGAAATCTGCGCCAGCGAGCGCCCTTCCTCGAAAAAGCTCTTGAGCCCGAGGCGATAGAGGGACAGTTTTTCTGGCGCCACCATGGGCTGCAGTTCGGCAGGCGCCCGAGTGGCAAGCGAAGCCGGCAGGTACTCCTTGATCGCTACCTGCTGGCCATCGGCGTCCAGAGCCAGGTAGACAATCCCGAACCCCCCCGAGGAAATCCTGCGCACCACCCGGTATCCACCTATTGTGCTGCCCGACGGTAGGGGCGCTGGCTTGGTTTTTGTAGACATTTTTTACCGGTAAACCTCAAGGATGATACGAAACCCGGATAATCGGGAAATTGCAAGCATCCATCAAAAGTCCAATGCCAGTTTACAGCATGACCGGATACGCCAGTGCCCAGCACAGCGCATCCGTTGAGGGTGGTCAAGAGTCCCAGTCCAACAGCCGTCTGGGCCTTGAGATCCGCGCGGTCAATAGCCGCTTTCTGGATTTGTCCTTCCGCCTTCCCGACGAACTGCGCGCCCTTGAACCGGCCCTGCGCACCTTGCTCACCGCGCGCCTCAAGCGCGGCAAGGTGGAAGTACGAGCCGCCATCGACGTCTCCAGCAACCAATCCCTGCCCATTCCCTCAGCCACCCAGCTGCAACGCCTGGTGACCCTGCAGGACTCGGTTCAGGCCTGGCTGCCCAAGGCACGCGACCTTTCCGTGGCCGATGTGCTGCGCCTGTGCAGCGGCACCGCCACCGCCGCCACGGACTGGAGCGAGATCGCTCCGTCCCTGGCCGAACAGGCCATCACCGAGCTGCTCGCGGCTCGCGCCCGCGAGGGCGAGCGCCTGGCCGACATGCTGCTCGACCGCATCAAGCAACTGCGCGAACTGGCCAAGACCGCCGCGCCGCTGGTGCCGCAGTTGGTGGAGCAGCAGCGCCAGAAATTCCTGGAGCGCTGGAAGGAGGCCATGGCCCTGGGCGAAGGCTCGGTTGCCCCCGAGGCCGCCCAGGACCGCGCCCTGGCCGAAGCCACGGCCTTTGCCATCCGCATCGACGTGGCCGAGGAAGTCACGCGCCTGGGCTCTCACCTCGACGAAATCGAGCGTCTGCTCAAAAAGGGTGGCGACATCGGCAAGCGTCTGGACTTCCTGATCCAGGAATTGCACCGTGAAGCCAACACCCTCGGCTCCAAATCAGCCACGCTGGAGCTGACCCGCATCAGCGTCGACATGAAGGTGCTGATCGAGCAAATGCGCGAACAAGTGCAGAACATCGAGTAAGCAAGCCCTGGGCGTACCTACCCCGTACGCTCGATTCATGCCCAAAGTCATGCCCAAAGTCATGGACCATCCCGGAAATCTATTTGTCGTGTCGGCACCCAGCGGTGCCGGCAAATCCTCTCTGGTACGCGCCCTGCGTGAATTCGACGCACGCGTCTACCCCTCCGTCTCTCACACCACGCGCGCGCCGCGCGGCCAGGAAAAACATGGCCGTGAGTATTACTTCGTCTCGGACGCCGAATTCGACGCAATGGTCGCCAACAACGGCTTTGTGGAATGGGCCAATGTGCACAGCCGCCGCTACGGCACGGCCAAGAGGTCTCTGGAAGAGCGCATCCAGAGCGGCACCGATGTGCTCCTCGAAATCGACTACCAGGGCGCATTGCAGGTCAAACGGGCATTTCCCAATGCCGTGCTGATCTTCATTCTGCCGCCCAGCTGGGACGAGTTGCGGGCCCGCCTGGAAAACCGTGGCGAGGACGCTCCCGAAGTCATCGAGCTGCGCCTGAAGAACGCCGAAGAGGAAATGGCGCAGGTCGCAAAATTCGACTTCGTTATAATCAACGAACTGTTTGAGAGTGCGCTCTTTGATCTCAAGGCGATCATTCACGCGCAACGCCTCAAATATGCGGCCCAGCGGCGCCTTCGCGCCGACACCTTCGAGTCGCTCAATATCCCTGAATCCAACTGACCGTTCCCGGAGTTCCTGATGGCACGCATTACTGTTGAAGATAGCCTGGAGCAGATCCCCAACCGCTTCCAGCTCGTTTTGGCCGCGACTTATCGCGCCCGCATGCTCAATCAAGGCCATACCCCCAAGATTGAAACCAAGAACAAGGCCAGCGTCACTGCCCTGCGTGAGATCGCAGACGGCAAGGTAGGCCTGGAAATGCTGAAGAAGGTGCCGGGTTGAGCTGTTGCATCGCAGCACCAAAATAGACAATTAAGCACCGCTCGTCGGTGCTTTTTTGTGCCTATCAGCTTGCACTCCATACTTGCAGGCTACATTTAAGGAATATGACAGCGGCCCAGAACTCGACGATTGCTCCTTCCTCTACGGCACCGGCCAAGCCTCAGCGCATGCCCGCTGAACAGGCTGCACGTGTGTCGGCTGCTGCTTTTGAGGGTTTGATGGAGCATCTGGGCTATCTGGATGCCGACAGCGCCGAGCGCGTGCGCCAGGCGTATATCTACGCAGATCAAGCACATACCGATCAGTGGCGCAGCAGTGGAGACCCCTATATCACCCACCCCATCGCGGTCACGGGAATCTGCGCCAACTGGAAGCTCGATGCCCCTGCCCTGATGGCGGCCCTGCTGCATGACTCCATGGAGGATTGCGGCATCACCAAGCTGGACCTGAAGGAACGCTTTGGCGAGGATGTGGCCGAACTGGTGGACGGGCTGACCAAACTGGACAAGCTGCAGTTCAACACTCGCGAGGAAAACCAGGCCGAGTCCTTTCGCAAAATGCTGCTAGCCATGGCGCGCGATGTGCGCGTCATCCTGATCAAGCTGGCCGACCGCACCCACAATATGCGCACCATGAGCGACATGCCGCGCAGCAAGTGGGGCCGTATCTCGTCCGAAACGCTGGAGATCTACGCACCCATCGCTCACCGCCTGGGTCTGAACCAGACCTATCGCGAACTGCAGGACCTGTCGTTCAAGCATCTGCACCCCTGGCGCTATGCCACGCTGGAAAAAGCCATCGGTCGCTCGCGTACACGCCGCCGGGACCTGGTCCATCGTGTGCAGGATGAAGTCAGCACCGCTTTTGCCACGCACAGCCTGTCGGTACGCCTGCTGGGCCGCGAGAGCACGCTGTATTCGCTGTACCAGCGCATGCAGAAGAACCAGCTGAGCTTTGCCAAGGTCACCGACATCTACGGCTTTCGCATCATCGTCCCCAAGACGCTGGACTGCTACACCGCCCTGGGCGTGCTGCACCAGAAATACAAGCCCATGCCGGGCCGCTTCAAGGACTACATCGCGATTGCCAAGAGCAATGGCTACCAGTCGCTGCACACCACGCTGGTCGGCCCCTCCAGCGTCAGCATCGAATTCCAGATTCGAACGGAAGAGATGAACATCGTGGCCGAGGCCGGCGTCGCGGCCCACTGGCTGTACAAGGCGCAACAAGGTCATGACTCCGAGCATCTGTCCACCCAGTGGCTGCAGTCCCTGCTCGACATCCAGAACGAGACCCGTGACGCGGCGGAGTTCTGGGATCACGTCAAGGTCGATCTCTTCCCCGATGCCGTGTACGTGTTCACGCCCAAGAGCGAGATCATGGCCATGCCGCGCGGTGCCACGGTGGTGGACTTTGCCTACGCCATCCACAGCAAGATCGGGCATCGCACCACGGCAGCCAAGATCAATGACGAGGAAGTGCCGCTGCGCACCGAACTCAAGAGCGGCGATGTGGTGCAGATCATCACCTCCGAAACCTCCACGCCCAACCCGGCCTGGCTGAGTTTTGTGAAAACCGGACGCGCGCGCTCCAAGATCCGCTCCTACCTCAAGAATGCGGCCCAGACCGAAGCCGGTCAGCTCGGAGAAACGCTGCTGGCCCAGGCTCTGCGTGCCGAAGGCATTGACAGCGTACCGTCGCAGGACGATGCCAACAAGAACGTCTGGGACGAGATTTTGCGCATCACGGGCAACCGCACGCCCGCAGACCTCATGGTCGATATCGGCATGGGCCGCCGCATTGCCTCGCTGGTGGCGGCGCGTATGACCGCCTTCATGACCAAGCAGGGGGTGCGCCCGGATGCCCTGCTCATCACGCAGGAGCGCTTCAATACGCACAACCGCCCCTTCCAGGGTGCGGTCACGCTCAACGGCGACGAGAGCAGTTCGGTCTATTACTCGCACTGTTGCCGCCCCGTGCCTGGCGACCCGATTCTGGGCTACCTGGGCGGTCAGGGCCTGGTCGTGCACCACGCCCATTGCAACAATGCCATCAAGCTGCGTGAAAAGGATGCCGACCGTTTCATCACCGTGGACTGGTCCGACGACATCACGCGCCTGTTCGAGGCGGGAATCGTGGTTACGGTGCAAAACAACAAGGGCGTGCTGGCCCGTGTGGCGGCAGAGCTATCGAACGCCGAAGCCGATATCGTGCGCGTCGAGATGACCGACGAAGCGGCGATCGGCACCACGGATCTGCGCTTCGTCATCTCCGTGCAGAACAGCGTTCAGCTGGAGAATGCGCTGCGCAATCTGCGCCGCCTGCACTCGGTCATTCGCGCCAGCCGCGTCATGGCCTGACCTCTTCCATGCTCCACAAGGCCGCCTCGGGCGGCCTTTTTCATGGGCGAAAGATTTTGTTGCATTCTGCGGGGGCTATCCCGCCATGCAACAGCCCCCAGGCCACGGCAGCAAGCGACAATGGCATTCATGCTCCAAACCGCACCTTCGCTTCTGAATGTCCGTCAGCCGTTGCTGATCACCGCCATCGCAGCAGCCCTGCTCGCAGGCTGCGCCACCCGGTCCGAGCCTCCTGCAGCGGCGGTGTCCGAACCGGCACAGCCTGCCAAAACAGAGCAAGGCACTGACGAAGCAGCGATGGAAAGTCCCATACAGGCCAGCAACTTCGCACACTGGAAGCAGGAATTCGCCCCACGCGCACGCGCGGCAGGCATTTCGGAGCGCACACTGCGCAGCGCATTGGCCGGTGCCAGACTCCAGCCCAGCATCGTCAGGCTCGACCGCTCCCAGCCCGAGTTCACGCGCACACCCTGGCAATACCTGGATAGCGCGGTCTCCGCACAACGCATCAGGACCGGCAAGCTCAAGATGCAGGAACACGGCGCCAGCCTGCAGGCGGCCAGCCAGCGCTATGGCGTGCCGGCGCCGGTGATTGCCGCCATCTGGGGCATGGAAAGCAATTACGGCAGCAACTTCGGCAGCTTCTCGGCCGTGGATGCGCTGGCCACTCTCGCCTTCGACGGCCGCCGTGCCGAATGGGCGCAGAAGGAGCTCATTGCCGCGCTGCGCATCATCGACAACGGCGACATCGACGCCGCCCATATGATCAGCTCGTGGGCCGGCGCCATGGGCAACACCCAGTTTCTGCCCTCGGTCTTCCTGCAATATGCAGTCGATGCCGATGGAGACGGCCGTCGCGACATCTGGGGCTCCATGGCCGATGTGGCCGCCTCCACGGCCAACTATCTTGCAAGCTCGGGCTGGAACCCCGGCGAGCCCTGGGGCGTTGAAGTGCGCCTGCCAGCCAATTTCGATTACGCGCGCACCGAGCTTTCCACACGCCAGAACAGCAATGCCTGGGCTGCAGAAGGCGTGCAAAGCATGAACGCTCAGGCCTTGCCTGCGATAGCCGGAGCCAGCATCATTGCACCGGCCGGTGCCCGTGGTCCGGCCTTCATGGTGGGCAGCAACTTCCGCGCCATCCTGCGCTACAACAACTCCACCAACTATGCACTGGCCGTGAGCCTGCTCGCATCGCAGCTGGCAGGCAATGGCGGTGTCAGCGCCGAATGGCCGCGCGATCTCAGCGCACTCACGCGTGAGCAGACACGGGCGCTGCAGACCGCACTCAGCCAGCGCGGCTTTGCCACCGGAGCGGCCGACGGCGTGATGGGTCCGGCCACCCGGGCCGGGCTGCGCCAATACCAGCAAAGCGAGGGCCTAGTGGCAGACGGCTACCCCACGCTGGAGCTGCTGCAACGCCTGCAGGCTGGCAACCCATCTCAAAAACAATAGCTTTTAGCGCTTGTTGATCAACGATTTCAATATTAAAACCATCTGAAATCATTGAATATCAAGCGAGTGAAGCTCACAAAATAAAAGCGCAGCTTCCACACGGAAGCCGCGCTTTTTTGTTGCCCCTGAAATCAGGATCGAGATGTGGGCTGAGGATAGCTGACGTCCAGAATCTCCAGCATGCGCACACCGGCCGGCGTGGGCAAGGCCACCTCGTCGCCCACGCGCGCCTTGAGCAGTGCACGCGAAACCGGGGCAATCCAGCTGACCTGGTTCTGCGCGCTGTCCGCCTCGTCAATGCCCATGATGGTGATGGTGCGCTCCACGCCCTCGTCATCGACATAGCTGACCGTGGCGCCGAAAAAGACCTGGTCGCTGCCCGCATGCACGGCAGGGTCGACCACCTCAGCAATCTCCAGTCTCTTGGTGAGAAAGCGGATGCGGCGGTCGATCTCGCGCAGACGCTTTTTGCCGTAGAGATAGTCGCCGTTCTCGGAACGGTCGCCGTTGCTGGCCGCCCAGTGCACGATCTCCACGATCTTGGGGCGCTCGTTGTCGATCAGATCCAGCAGCTCATCCTTGATGCGCTGGTAGCCCTGGGGCGTGATGTAGTTCTTGCCGCCGGCGGGCAATGGCGGCAGAGCGCCGACGTCATCATCGTCGTCGCCGTCCGATTCTTTGGTGAAAGCCTTGCTCATGAGGCCGATCTTCACACAGATCCGTGCTTGCCTTGACCAGCCTCTGTCAAAGCCCGGAAACGAAAAAGCCTCAGAACCTTGCAGTTCTGAGGCTTGTCGTTTGGTGCGGCTGGCAGGAATCGAACCCACGACCCCTTGGTTCGTAGCCAAGTACTCTATCCAGCTGAGCTACAGCCGCTAAGCCTCGAATTATATACAGATTCTGGAGCCGCTCGGTGAAAACCCGGATTTTTCTTCAAAGACATCCAGCACCGGCAATCCTGCCGCAACAGCCAAGGCAGAAACGAAAAAGCCTCAGAACTTTTCAGTTCTGAGGCTTGTGTTTGGTGCGGCTGGCAGGAATCGAACCCACGACCCCTTGGTTCGTAGCCAAGTACTCTATCCAGCTGAGCTACAGCCGCTAAGCCTCAAATTATATACAGATTTTGGAGCCTGCAGAAAAGGTCTCCAGGAATTTCAGATCCCGCGCGCTGCTTCAGGCTTGCGACCACATGAAAAGCCTGATTCCAAGCACATGCATATGCGCTAATCTTGAGCGTTGAAACCGGTCCGCCAGCAAGCTGCTGGCGGCCTCTGCGATGCCGCGTTCATGGACCCCAAAGAGCCAGGCCCCGCGCGTCAGGGCAGCCGGTCGCTCCAGGCCGCCGCACGCTGCGGCAGTGCATTCAGAACCATCAATGACGACAGACAGACAACAGGCCTCGCCTTCGATTCCTCCATCCGTGGCCATGTGGGAGCAGCTGTTTCGCCGCAGCGCCAGGCCCTCTCTGAGCCTTCAGGGTCAGATTCGCGAAATGCTGGTCGATGCCATCCTCACCGGCATTCTCGCGCCCGGCGACGCTATCCCCTCAAGCCGGGAACTGGCCAAGCTGCTGGGCGTGGGCCGCATCACCGTGGTCATGGCCTACCAGCAACTGACCGAAGAGGCCTTCTTGCTGAGCCGCGAGAGAAAAGGCCATTTCATCCACCCCGATGTGCTGCAGGGCCGCACGGCCGAGCGCACGCCGGGCAGCGGCAGGAGCACGGACGCCGAGGCGCACACGGACTGGTCGCGCCGCCTGTGGCTGCGCCCCAGCCTGCAGCGCAGCATCGTGAAGGAAGACGACTGGCAGCGGTTCCCCTATCCGTTTCTCTACGGCCAGTTCGACAAGGAGCTGTTTCCCACGGCCGCCTGGCGCGAATGCTGCCTCAAGTCCCTGGGCGTGGTGGACATCCGCATGTGGGCGCCCGATCACATCACCCGCGACGACGACAGCCTCATCCAGCAGGTGCAGACCAAGATCCTGCCGCGCCGCGGCGTCTGGGCGTCACCCGACGAAATCATCATCACGGTCGGCGCCCAGCATGCGCTGTACATGGTGGCCGATTTGCTGATGCGCGAGGGCACCTCCATCGGCATCGAAAACCCCTGCTACCCCGATGCGCGCAATATCTTCAGCAGCCGCACCTCGCAGGTCATCCCCATTGGCGTGGATGGCGATGGACTGCCTATCGTCAATGCCATGCGCAAGCTCGAGTACCTCTACGTCACGCCCAGCCATCAGTGCCCCACGGGTGTCACCATGCCGCTGGAGCGGCGCGAAGCCTTGCTCGAGGCCGCACAAAAGCACGATCTCATCATCATCGAGGACGACTACGAAAGCGAAAGCAGCTTCGACGAACAACCCATCCCGGCACTCAAAAGCCTGGACCGCAACAACCGCGTGATCTATATCGGCAGCCTCTCCAAGAGCCTGGCACCCGGCCTTCGCGTGGGCTATATCGTGGCTCCGCCCGAGCTGATCAAGGAGCTGCGCGCCCTGCGCCGCCTGATGATCCGCCATCCTTCCACCTTCATCCAGCGCACATTGGCCATGTTCATCTCGCTGGGCCACTACGAGGCCCAGCTGCGCCGCCTCGGCCAGGCCCAGAAAGAGCGTCATGCCGAGCTGACGGCAGCCATGGCTCGCTACCTGCCCCAATGCCGCATCACGCCGGTACGCGGCGGCGGCTCATGCTGGGTGCAACTGCCCGACCATGTGCCCGCGCAAGCGCTGGCACGCCAGGCCGCCGAGCATGGAGTGCTGATCGAGCCCGGAGATGTGTTCTTCACCTCCCCTCGCAACACGGGCAACTTCATACGCCTGGGCTATCAGTCCATTCCCGCAGGACAAATCGCCCACGGCATCAAGGCCCTGGCAGAAGCCATGCACTGCATGTAGAGGCGCAAAACAAAAGCCCCGGACTCAGGGTCCGGGGCTTTTGTGGGTCTCATCAATTCTTGCGCAGCTTGGGCGGAGCCAGCTCGTCGAGCAGCCCCTCGGGACTGATTCCGCGCCGCAAGGCCTGGCGCACGCGATAGGCAATCAGCAAGATGCACAGACTGGCCACACCCAGGGCCAGCGGCGTGCGCTGTTCGGGAATGAAGCCCATGGCCACCACGATGGACAGCATGCCCGCAATCGCCAGCCAGGTCAGATAAGGAAAGCACCACATGCGCACCTTGAGCAGATGCGGAGCCTCGTTCTCCAATCGATAGCGCAGACGCAACTGGGAAATCGCAATCAGGATGTAGACGAAGATGGCAACCGTTCCGTAGGAGTTCACGAGAAAGGCGAACACCTTGTCGGGAGACAGATAGGACATGACGATGGCACCGTAGCCGAACAAGGTGGCCACCAGAATCGCGTACACGGGCACGCCGTTGCGGCTGACCTGGGCCAGCACCTTGGGCGCATCGCCGCGTCGCGTCAGCGCAAACAGCATGCGCGAAGAGGCATAAAGTCCGGAGTTGAGCGCCGACAACACGGCGGTCAGCACCACGGCATTCATGATCTGGGCAGCGGCCGGCACGCCCATGGCATCGAGAGCGCTGACATAGGGCGTGGACATGCCGATGGAGTTCCATGGCACCAGGCAGGCCACCAGCAGCACCGATCCCACATAGAACACCAGCACGCGCAGGATGACCGAATTCGTGGCCTTGGCCACCGCCTTCTGGGGCTCGGCGGTTTCGGCGGCCGCAATCGTCACGATCTCCGCGCCGAAATAGAAGCCGGTCGCGGCCACGGCGCCCGTGAGCACCGGAACAATGCCGTTGGGCATGAAGCCGCCGTTCTGGCTCAGGTTGGCGACATGCATTCCGCTGCCTCCCGGTGTCAGGCCCAGCACATAGACACCGGCAATGAACAGAAACACCACGATGGCGGCCACCTTCACGGATGCCAGCCAGAACTCGCACTCGCCAAAGGATTTGACCGAGACCAGATTGGTCAGCGTCATCATGATCAGCAGGACCAGGCTGATGCTCCAGGCCGGCACGTCGGGCAGCCAGTAACGCACCAGCTCCGCCCCCGCCACCGCTTCGATCGCCACGACGATGACCCAGAAATACCAGTACATCCAGCCCGTGAGAAATCCCGCCAGTTGGCCCACGGCGGGCCGGTCGCGCCAGGCTTCCCGGGCGTACTCGTAAAACGAGCCTCCCGTCATGGAGCAGGCCATCTCGCCCAGCATGCGCATGACCAGCACCACCAGCAGGCCGGTGATCAGAAAAGAGATGACGGCCGCCGGCCCGGCCGACTTGATGACCACGCCACTGCCGACGAAGAGCCCGGCACCGATGACACCGCCCAGGGCAATCATGGTCATGTGCCGCTGCTTGAGACTGTGCGACAGCCCGTCCGGCGACGAATGCGGATTTCCAATCATTTTTGTCTCCTGTCTTGCCGGCCTGGAAATGCCGGTCGCCACGGCTTTATGTATCTGGCTGTGCCTTGCTGCTCATGCAGGCCGTTGCCGTGGTCGTTCAGTTATCTGCTTGAAAATTGTTGCGCGAAGCCATGCGTGCAGCGCCCCCTGCCGCGAGACAAGAATGCGCGCACGCAAACCAGGCTCGTGTCAGGAAATCGCCACAGGCGGGCGATCCTTGCGGTAGGCGTTCTTGACGGCGATCTTGCCGTCGCGGAAGGTGAACACATCGACCATGCGTGCCTCTACACGCAGGCCGTCGGCCTTGGTGCCCTTGAAGGTGCTCTCCGAAACACCGCGCGTGCCTTGCACAAAATGCTCTCCATCCACCCAGGCCGCATCGGGGAATGCCTGCCAGGCCAGCTGAAAGCCCTCACGCACGGCTTCACGACCCACGAAGCTGCGTCCCATCAGATCAGGGCCGGCAACGGCATGAAACTCGCACTCGTCGGCCATGAAGTCCATCAATGCGTCAATGTCATGGCGATTCCACGCGTCGGAGAAACGCGCCAGAAACTGGACATCGGGTTGGGATTCTTGCTTGCTCATATGCTCTCCAGATTGCTGTCATGTCATGGGGGTCGACCATTGCAAAAGCGCCCCCTTTCTATCGAAAAATGCCTGAAATTCCGATGGCTCATGGTAGGTAGCACTGGCTCCATTTCGTAGGGCCAGTTGCCGGCAATCGTTAAGTCCAAGGCCTTGCCGCGCAAGGCAGTGATCCCTCGCGAGATGACGGCGGCGCGCACCGAAAGATGCCTTGAGAAAGTCCGCTTCTCCTCTGAGCGCGACGCTCTGCCCCAGCTCTTGCGGATGCAGACCGAAGCCCGCCGGCAAATGCCTCTTGCGCCGCTTCATTTAGGTGAAAACGATAGGAGAGCATCAACACGCTCAATGCGGTCATCGCTGCCACAGGCGCAGGGGAAGTTCACGACCACGCCCGCTGTCTGCACAGGTGGCGGTGGACTCCAGTGCATACCCCCGAGGTGACGGCTGACACAGCCTGTGTCATGCCGATCTGAAGCAGGCCGGCGCGCAGCCCCGCCCGGCGAGCGCGACTCGATGGGTCGCCCGGTTTGCAGGAGACTCGCTGCAGCCCGTCTGCGGCAATCCCGAGATTCGGATGGCCAGGCTTGCGCGCTGGCTCCATCAAAACCTGTGCCGTGGCCCTAACCAGCTGCACAAGGGGCTGGCTATGCTGCTCTGGACATCGCAAGCAGTGCATCTGCATTGACTTTGCGTCCATCAATTCCATAGCAATAGAGCGCCGCTTCAAACGCAGCCACACCAGGAGACGACCGCCATGAAAGCCGAGGACATCCGCCCCAGCCATCTGAATCCATACGACCCGCAGTACGACCCCCTGGTGGCAAGAAACCCCGGACATGGCGCCGGCTACGCTCCGACCTACTGGGTAGGGACGGCAGGCCGGCCACCCGAGGACGATGGTCCGGTCTGCGGCGACATGGAAGCCGATGTGGTCATCGTGGGCTCGGGCTTCACGGGCCTGTCCACTGCGCTGTTTCTGGCCCGCGAACACGGCATTCGCGCCGTGGTTCTCGAGGCCAACCAGAGCGCCTGGGGCTGCACCAGCCGCAACGGCGGCCAGGGCCAGAATGCCAGCGGCCGCCTCTATCGCTCGCAGTGGATAGAGCGCTGGGGCAAGGACACAGCCCTGAAGCTGGATGCGGAGATCCGCGAAGGATTCGACACGTTCAAGAAACTGGTTGCGGAGTTTCCAGAATGCGAGCCGCAACCGGGAGGGCATTTGTATATTGCCCACCGCGACAGAAAAATGGATTTTCTGCGCAACGAGACCCGCGTCATGCGCGAAGTCTTCGGCTACGACGCCCGCATACTCAGCGTCGATGCTGTGCGCCGTGACTATGTCGATGACGCCGACTGCCGTGGCGCGATGCATGAGCCCGACGGCATTGGCGTGCATCCGCTCAAGCTGGCATTCGGCTATCTGCGCAAGGCCCGCGAGCTGGGAGTGAAGGTGCATCCCGCCAGCCCCGTGCTGGGCATGGAGACACGCAACGGCGTGCATTACCTCCAGACACCGGGCGGCACGGTCAAGGCACGCGCCGTCGGCTTTGCCACCGGTGGCTATACCAGCAACGGCCTTCACCGCAGTCTGCGCTCCAAGATCATGCCGATTCTCTCGAACTCGCTGGTCACCAGACCCTTGACGGAAGAAGAGCTGGCCGCCACCAATTTCAAGACCACGCAAGTCATCACCGACACCCGTACGCTGCGCTTTTACTACCGCAAGCTGCCCGACAACCGCGTGCAGATCGGCAGCCGCAGCGCCGTCACCGGCGCCGATGCGCCCAATCCGGTCCATATGGCCAAGCTGGTCGAGGGCCTGCACCACAAGTTCCCGGCCCTCAAGGGAATCCAGGTGGACTACTCCTGGTGGGGATGGGTCGATGTAAGCCACGACATGATGCCGCGTATCACCCAGCCAGATCCAAGGGAAAGCGTCTTCTATGCGGTCGGCTATGGCGGCAACGGCGTGTCGTTCTCTGCGCATGCAGGCCGTCGCATGGCCCAGCGCATCGCAGGCCAGAACATCAAGGCCTTCGAGTTGCCAATCTACAACTCATCGCTCGAATATCCGAATGTGTTCAATATGGTGCGCTCGGAGGCATTTGCACCATTTCGCCGCATGGGGCAGCGCTTTCTCTACCACTGGTATCACATGAACGACGAGAAGAACTGACCCTGCCAGCCGCCGTTCGGGCTTCACGCAACGAAGAGCACCTTCCGCCAGGAAGGTGCTTTTTTCATGCTATCTACGGATGCGGTGCGGCGCACACCCCGGCGCCCCGGCCACAGGAAAAGCCGCCTCTCTGGCACGCATATTGCGCAAGCATTCATGCCTCTCGGACAGCACAATCCTCCCTCATCTGTCTGCGATCAGTGAAACCACCTAAGCCCATGCAGATGCCGCAAAAACGCCCTTCACCAGGACCGAGATATACCGCGCAAGCCGCGCCATGCAAGGCTTTGCAATGCACGGTCGCGGTGCATGCCGACCCATGCTGCGCGCCCCATCTCAGGCCGTGCGCGACTGGACCTAACGATTCACAGCAACTGGCCCTACTGGCTGCGCAAGGTTGCTCACTACGATCCGCTCAGAAAGCTCTTTGAGCCTCGCGATGCGGCTTTCTACCGGTTCAGCCAGAAGCGGGAATGGGAAAGCAAGTCAGCAAGAGTGAGCACAGCAAGGGTTCTCTGGTCTAAGTCTTCAACCGATATCGCTCTAACCATGGAGAAATTGGCAATGAAAATGCAAAAACGATGGATGCTGAAAGCGGGTGCCGCAACAGCAGCACTGGCCATGACCGGCTTCGCGCTGGCGCAGCAGAAAACCGTGACCTTCGCCAACCAGGACATGCTGGTGCCTCTGCGCTTGGTCATGGAGTCGGGCGAGGTGGAAAAGGAGACGGGCTACAAGATCAACTGGCGCATGTTCTCGGGCGGCGGCGACGTGATACGGGCGATGGCCTCGGGCGACGTGCAGATGGGAGAGGTGGGATCCAGCCCGCTGACCGCTGCCGCCAGCCAGGGGCAGGACATCAAGCTGCTCTGGATCTCCGCGGATATCGCCGGTGCCGAAGCCCTGGTGGCACGCGATGGCGGCGGCATCAGCAATTTCAAGAGCATGGAAGGCAAGCGCATAGGCGTGCCGTTCGTCTCCACCGCGCACTACCAACTGGTCGCTGCCCTGGGCAAGGAAGGTGTCGACGCGCGCAAGGTCAACATCATGAACATGCGCCCGCCAGAGATTGCCGCGGCCTGGGAGCGCGGCGATATCGATGCCACCTTTGTCTGGGATCCGGTACTGGCCAAGGTCAAGCAAAAGGGCAAGGTGATTGCCACCTCCGGCTCCATTGCGCAGATGGGCTATCCCACCTTCGAGGGCATTGCCGTGAGCAGCAAGTTCGCCCAGGAAAATCCCCAGTTCATGGTGGCGTTCATCAAGGCCCTGAATCGGGCCAGCGCCCAGGTGCGCGACAACCTGGCCAGGTGGACTCCCGATTCGCCCGAGATCAAGGCGATTGCCAAATGGAGCAAGGCCGACCCCAAGGACGTGCCCGCAGCCATGGCGCTTTACCGCTTCCCCAGTGCTGAAGAGCAGCTCGGCGTGCAGTGGCTGGAAGGCGGTGCGGCCAAGGCAATGACCAATACTGCAACGTTTCTGAAGTCGCAGGGACGAATCCAGGAGGTCAGGCCCGACTACGCCGCGTACGTGACCAGCAGCTATGTCAAGCAGGCTCTCGGCCGCTGACTGCCCGCCCACGACGACCAACCCCGTCGTGGCTCCCAGCTTTGTTTCACATAGGAGGGCAATGTCATGCCGACTCTGGATATACGTGACCTGACCGTCAATTATGAGGTCAAGGGCGGACACTTGCAAGCCCTGGCCCCCGTCAACCTGACCATGAACGAAGGCGACTTCGTGGTCGCTCTGGGTGCATCGGGCTGCGGCAAGACAACACTGCTCAACTGCATGGCAGGCTTTCTGGCCCCTTCCAGCGGCCAGATCCTGCTGGACGGCAAGCCCATTCAGGGTCCAGGAGCCAATCAAGGGGTGGTGTTTCAGAAGCATGCGCTGATGCCTTGGCTCAATGTGATCGACAACGTCGCGCTGGGACTGCGCATGCGCGGCATGGATCTGAAGCAGCGCACACAGATCGCGGAAGAAAAACTGGGCCTCGTGGGCTTGCAGAACTACGCCAGGCGTGCCGTGTATGAACTCTCGGGTGGCATGCAGCAGCGTGTCGGCATTGCCCGTGCACTGGCCAACGATCCTGCACTGCTGCTGATGGATGAACCCATGGGTGCGCTGGACGCCTTCACGCGCGAGCAGGTTCAGGAAATCCTGCTGCGTGTCTGGCATGCCACCCACAAGATGGTGTTCTTCATCACCCATTCGGTGGAGGAGGCGCTGTTTCTCGCCAGCCGGCTGATCGTCATGAGCCCCAGCCCGGGCCGCATCTCCCATGTCTACGACGACATGCCGTTCTGCCATGAGTTTCTGCGCACCGGCGATGCGCGTGCCGTCAAGTCGCGCCCCGACTTCATCAGGATGCGCGAAGAAGTTCTGAGTCTGATTCACCACCGGGAGCCTGCCAATGTCTGAAGCAGTCCAAATCAACCATCTGCCCGCCACGACAGCGCGCGTGCAGCCCAAGGCCACTGCCCCGCAGGCGTCGGGACCGGTGAAGACCAGTCGCTTCAAGACCCCCGGCGAAGGCTCCAGCCTCGGCATCAGCATCGTCACCGTGGCCTTGCTGCTGGCACTGTGGTTCGCCGCCACCAATCTCGGCTGGATCAAGCCCTTGTTCCTGCCCAGCCCGCAAGCGGTGTTCCAGCAGTTCTATGAATACCTGACCGGGCAGGCCAACGACAAACCGCTGTGGCAGCATTTCTCTGCAAGTCTGCTGCGCGTGACCGTGGCGTTCTGGCTGGCCTTCATGATTGCCGTTCCGCTGGGCATCGCGATGGGAATGTCACGCTTTGCACGCGGCATCTTCGACCCCCCCATCGAGTTCTATCGCCCCCTGCCGCCACTGGCCTATCTGCCGCTGATCATCATCTGGTTCGGCATCGATGAAACGCCGAAGATCCTGCTGATCTTCCTGAGCTGTTTTGCGCCCCTGGCTCTGGCAGCCCGCTCGGGCATGCGCAGCGCAGCACAGGAGCAGATCAACGCCGCCTATTCGATGGGAGCGAGCTACTTCCAGGTGATCCGCCATGTGATCTTGCCGGCGGCCCTGCCCGACATTCTGGTGGGCATGCGCATTGCCATCGGCTTTGGCTGGACAACTCTGGTTGCCGCCGAAATGGTGGCGGCGAACGTGGGTCTGGGTCAGATGGTGCTCAACGCCTCGAACTTCCTGCGCACCGACATCGTGATCATGGGCATCATTGTCATCGGCGTGATCGCCTATGTGTTCGACCTGTTCATGCGCTGGGTCGAAAAGCGCCTGGTTCCATGGAAGGGACGCATGTAAGTCCGGTCGATTCCCCGGCGGGGATGGCTCCGGCAAGCAGACAGCGGGCAGGCATTGCGCCTTCCCGCTTTTCTGTTTTCCGTTGTTTCGGCTGGTCGCCTGAGCTTGCTCGGCCTTGTGCGATACCTGTCGCACGCGCCATTCCCGTCATCGTTTACACAGCATCTCGGCCACCGAAAACAGCAAGGCCTCGTCGAGATCGTGCTGCAGATCGACGGCAAGCCTTTGACGGTAGAAGACCCCCAGATCCAGCCCGACGCCCAGGGCGCAGACCTTCATGCCTCCCATGCGTTCCTGGGCGGCAAGAACCTGCCTCAGATGCTGATCCAGATAATGCTCGTCATTGGCCTGATGGGTGGCCGTATCCATGGGACAGCCATCGGAGATGACCAGCAGGATGCGACGTTGCGCGGCCTTTGCACGCAGCCTCTGGCACGCCCATTCCACCGCCTCGCCGTCGATGCCTTCACGAAAGATGTCGGGCTTGCGCAGTGCCGCAATGCCGTGCCGGGCATGACGCCAGGGCCTGGCACCGTCCTTGAAGACAATGTGCAGGCGCTCGTTGAGACGCCCCGGAAACTGCGGCTGGCCGGCGCGCTGCCAGCGGCGGCGTGCTCTGCCGCCATTCCAGGCCTGCGTGGAAAAGCCCAGTATCTCCACGCTTGCGCCGGCCATCTCCAGCGCCCGCCCCAGCACGTCGAGCAATAGCGACAGGGGCCTGGCATAGGTTTTCATGGAGCCCGAGCAGTCCATGAGAATGGTGACGGCGGTCTCGTTGACGGGGCGCTGCATTTCGTCCTTGAAGATCGCGCGCTGCTGCGGGTCCGTTACCAGCTGGGACAGGCGGCTGCCGTCCAGATGGCCTTCCTCCAGCCCGAAGCTCCAGCCGTTGCGCTGCGTGCTGGCCAGGCGCTGCTGCAGATAGCGTGCCAGCCGCCCGGCCTGCAGCAATCCCGAGCGCGCCAGCTCCTCGTCCATCTGCTCCCGGAACTGGGCCAGCTGCAGCGCACGGATCAGCTCGGCGGCCTGCACTTCCCTATCGAACTCGCGCGTGAAAACCCGGTAGCTTTGCGCTGTGCCGGTCCATGCCCGACTGTCGCCGCTTTGCGCCACGGGCATGCCGTCCTGACTCTGGGACTCAAAGTGCAGAGGCAGGGCAAAACTGCTGCGCCGCCTGGGGCCGCCGGCACCGCGCGGCGCATCGTCCTGCGCCGCACGCACCGCCATGCCGACCCAGCGGCTGACGGCCAGGGCAGGCTCGACAAACTGCTGCTGCCGGTCTCTGGCGCGCCGCAGCCGATCCCAGTGCCGGCCCAGCGGAGAAGCCATGGACATCCGCGTGGACTCCACCAGATCGGCCATGCGTTCCGGTATCTCATGCCCGGTCAGTCGGCTCCAGGCCGTGATGGCCACCGTAAACAGCAAAATTCCCAGACTGCTCTCCGTCAGGCCGGAATCCATGAAGGCCTGGCACCAGTTCACAAAGCGCTGGCGCATGTTCTCGCGCGCTCCGGGCCATGTCTCGGGAACCAGGCTCTCCACGCGCAGCTGCTCCAGCAGCTCGAACACCATGCGCTCCACCGGTTCCTGGGGCAGATGAGCCTGGAATAGTGCCTGGTCGCTCCAATGCAGACGCAGTCCCATGCTGTCGAGCAGGCCGCGCTGATCCGTCTGCTGCACCGGCACCTGGCTATGATGGGCCGCCGCCTGGAGTATGGGCGTGGTGCCGCGATACAGCGTCTGACCGCTCCATTGCAGGCTGGCGTCGCCGGTTACGGCGCGCAGCATGGCGCCACCCCAGGCTTCCATGCGGGACAGCGAGGCAGGGCCGGAGGTCCCGGCGCTCATGCCAGAAACGCCAGTGCTGGTTCTGCGGGCTGCGTCAGCTCCTGGGCAAAGCAGCGCTGGAAATATTCGCTCACGATGGCGCGCTCTGCAGGCTCGCATTTGTTGAGGAATGACAGCTCGAAGGCCTGCCTCAGGTCATGGAAGATGGCGATGTTCTCGGCCCAGGTAATCACCGTGCGCGGAGACATCAGCAAGGACAGATCCCCCACTGCAAAGCCCTTGCGTGTCAGCCCGGCCAGCGCCACCATGGCGTCCACCTTGCGGCGCCCATCGGCCGTGGCAAGCTCCGGCACACGCGCCAGCACGATGGCCGCCTCCTCGGCCGGGGGCAGATAGTTCAGGCTGGTGACCAGATTCCAGCGATCGAGCTGGGCATGGTTGAGCTGCTGCGTGCCGTGATAGAGCCCGTTGAGATTGCCCTGTCCCAGAGTGTTCATGGTGGCAAACAGCCGAAAACAGGGATGCGGCTGGATCACCCGCTTTTGATCGAGCAGGGTAAAGCTGCCTTCACGCTCCAGAACCCGCTGGATGACAAACATCACATCGGGGCGTCCGGCGTCGTACTCATCAAACACCATGGCCACGGGCCGCTGCAGCGCCCAGGGCAGAATGCCTTCCTGGAACTGGGTCACCTGCTTGCCTTCCTGCAGCACGATGCTGTCCTTGCCCACCAGATCCAGGCGGCTGATATGACCGTCCAGATTCACGCGCACGCAGGGCCAGTTCAACCTGGCGGCCACCTGCTCTATATGCGTGGATTTTCCCGTGCCGTGCAGGCCCTGAATGACAACGCGCCGGTTGTGCGAGAAGCCCGCCAGAATGGCCTGCGTCACCTGCGAATTCAGGCGGTAGGCCTTGTCAATCGCGGGAACATGTTCGCCCGGCTCGGCAAAAGCCGGCACGGTCATGTCCGTGTCGATGCCAAATACATCGCGCACGCTGACGGTACGGGTGGGCTGCAGCAGGCTCAGGTCAGTCATCATCGGCTTCCGGTGGAACGTCATCGTTAATGCGGGCGATCGCCGCGACGGCCGCCTGCAGCTTGGGAAGAAAGGACAAGGCCTTCTCCTTGGAAAAACGCATGATGGGCGCCTGCACCGCAAGCCCCATATTGGAGTTGCCATGGGGTGCGGGCACCAGCACGCCAAGGCACAGCAGCCCGGGCAGGAACTCCTCGTTGTCGAAGGCATAGCCCTGGGCGCGCACCTGATCGAGCTCCTGCTCCAGCGCCTCGAAGGTCGTCAGCGTGTTGCCGGTGAACGCCTCCAGCGGCACATTGGCCAGCAGCCGGCGGCGCTGGGCGGGCGACATCTGGCTCAGGAACAGCTTGCCCGTGGCCGAACAGTGCGCGGGCACGCGCGAGCCCGGATGCAGATAAAAGCGCAGCGGAGCCGGCGTCTCCACGCGGTCCAGATACAGGACCTCGCTGCCCGAAAAAGCCGTGATGTTGCAGCTCTCGCCGAGCTCGCGCACCAGCTGGGTCAGCACCGCATGCCGCGCGCCATGCGTGGTGTTGTTGAGCAACACGTTCTCCGCCAGCCGCATCAGCCGCTGGCCCGTGCCGTAGTGGCGGCCGTTGCCATCTCTTTGCAGGATTCCGGCGCTTTCCAGCTGCGCAAGCATGCGGTGCATGGTCGGCTTGGGCAAGCCTGTCTCTTCCACCATGGTTTGCAAGGTGAAGGGCTGGCTCTTCTGCGCCACGGCTTCCAGCAGCGCGAACAAACGCAGATTGGGCGTGTCTCCGTCCAGGCGAGCCGAGGGGATGTCTTCGCTGTGCTTCATATCGTTGTCGATCATATTAATTTCCATTTTTCGAGTCAATTTATTCCATAAAAAGAAATTTACTTGCACAAAAACAAAAAAATGCCATAGACTGACATCGTTATTTCTTTTTTCGGAACCATAGGTTTCAAATTTTCAAGGAGACAGAGATGGCTGCAACGGACAATCGTAAAGTGGTTGAAGGCGTTCACAAGATGACCCCTTCGGAAGCATTCGTGGAAACCTGCGTCGCCAATGGCGTCAGCGAGATGTTCGGCATCATGGGTTCCGCCTTCATGGATGCCATGGACATCTTCGCCCCCGCAGGCATTCGCCTGATCCCGGTGGTGCATGAGCAAGGTGCGGCCCACATGGCCGACGGCTATGCCCGCGTCTCGGGTCGCCACGGCGTGGTGATCGGCCAGAACGGCCCCGGCATCAGCAACTGCGTGACCGGGATTGCAGCAGCCTACTGGGCGCACAGCCCGGTGGTGATCGTGACCCCCGAGACCGGCACCATGGGCATGGGCCTGGGCGGCTTCCAGGAAGCCAATCAGCTGCCCATGTTCCAGGAGTTCACCAAATACCAGGGCCATGTCTGCAACCCCAAGCGCATGGCCGAGTTCACGGGCCGCGTCTTCGACCGCGCCATGTCCGAGATGGGCCCGACCCAGCTCAATATTCCGCGTGACTACTTCTACGGCGAGATCGAGTGCGAGATCCCCAAGCCCATGCGTGTGGACCGCGGCCATGGCGGCGAAGCCAGCCTGCAGGCCGCCGTGGAGCTGCTCAAGACCGCCAAGTTCCCGGTGATCCTGGCCGGCGGCGGCGTGGTCATGGGCGATGCCGTAGAGGAAGCCAGGCAACTGGCCGAGCGCCTGGGCGCACCCGTGGCCACAGGCTATCTGCGCAACGACGCCTTCCCTGCCAAGCACCCGCTGTGGGCCGGCCCTCTCGGCTACCAGGGCTCCAAGGCCGCCATGAAGCTGATCGCCCAGGCCGACGTCGTGATTGCGCTGGGCTCGCGCATGGGTCCCTTCGGCACCCTGCCCCAGCATGGCATGGACTACTGGCCCAAGACCGCCAAGATCATCCAGATCGAGGCCGATCACACCAATCTGGGCCTGGTCAAGAAGATCGCCGTGGGTATCAACGGCGATGCCAAGGCCGTAGCGGCCGAACTGAGCAGGCGCCTGGCCGATGTGACACTGGGCTGTGACGCCACCAAGGCAGCGCGCGCCGACACCATCGCCACGGAAAAAGCCGCCTGGGAGAAGGAGCTCGACGGCTGGACCCACGAGCGCGACCCCTACAGCCTGGACATGATCGAAGAGGCCAAGGGCGAACGCACGCCGACCGGCGGCAGCTATCTGCATCCCCGCCAGGTGCTGCGCGAACTCGAAAAAGCCATGCCGGCGCGCGTCATGGTGTCCACCGACATCGGCAATATCAACTCGGTGGCCAACAGCTATCTGCGCTTCGACGAACCGCGCAGCTTCTTCGCCCCCATGAGCTTCGGCAACTGCGGCTATGCCCTGCCCACCATCATCGGCGCCAAGTGCGCAGCCCCCGATCGCCCGGCCATCGCCTACGCCGGTGACGGCGCCTGGGGCATGAGCATGATGGAAATCATGACTGCCGTGCGCCACGACATTCCCGTGACCGCCGTGGTGTTCCACAACCGCCAGTGGGGTGCGGAAAAGAAGAACCAGGTGGACTTCTACAACCGCCGCTTCGTGGCGGGCGAGCTGGAGAGCGAAAGCTTTTCCGATATCGCCAAGGCCATGGGCGCCGAAGGCATCGTGGTGGACCACATCGAGGACGTGGGCCCGGCACTGCAAAAAGCCATCGACATGCAGATGAAGGAAGGCAAGACCTGCGTGATCGAGATCATGTGCACCCGCGAGCTCGGCGATCCCTTCCGCCGCGATGCCTTGTCCAAGCCTGTGCGCATGCTGGACAAGTACAAGGACTTTGTCTGACGCCGTCTGACACCCCCTGAGGCGCTGCGCGCCTTCCCCCTCTCTACCCGCTGCGCGGGGGAGGGGGACGACACCCTCGGTGCGGGGCGGCCCTTCCTCGGTGTCCCTTGGTCGGGCCGCGCCAGCTTCATGCGCCTTGGGTAAAGCGCAAGGCCCTCGAAAGCCGACTCCCAGACCCCCTGCGTTGCTCGCGCCGGGCCCTGTACTTCCCGCAGGAGCATTCATGACTCCCCCACTCTCTCTTGCCGTGGCCGCCGACGACGCGCCCGCCACGCCTCGCCCTCATCTGCAGCACCTGCAGGAGCTCGCCCGCGCCAAAGGTCCGGTCGCCGTGGCCGTGGCCTACCCCTGCGATACCGGCTCTGTGCAGGCGGCCCTGCAAGCGGCGGAGGCCGGCCTGATCAGGCCACTGCTGGTAGGACCGCGTCAGCGCATCGAAGCCGCGGCTCGCTCTGCGGGTCTCGATCTGTCTGCCGCCGAGATCCACTCCACGGCGGACGACCCTCGCATCGCTGCGGCCCAGGCCGCAGCCCTGTGCCGCGATGGCCAGGCCCGGTCCCTGATGAAGGGCAGCCTGCACAGCGACGATCTGCTCGGCGCGGCCGTGGCGCGCGAAGCCGGCCTGCGCGGCAGCCGCCGGGCCAGCCATGTATTCATCATGGACATCCCCGGCTATGACCGCCCGCTGCTGATGACCGACTGCGTGGTCAACATCTTCCCCAGCCTGATGGAAAAGCGCGACATCGCCCAGAACGCGGTCGATCTGGCGCAGGCCATAGGCATAGTCCAGCCACGCGTGGCCCTGCTGTCGGCTGTGGAGACCGTCAACCCTGCCATTCCCGGCACCATCGATGCGGCAGCCCTGTGCAAGATGGCCGACCGCGGCCAGATCACGGGCGGGATCTTTGATGGTCCACTGGCCTACGACAACGCCATCTCCCTGCATTCGGCACACAACAAGGGCATAGTCTCCGATGTCGCCGGTCGCCCCGATATCTTGCTGGCCCCCAATCTGGAAGCCGGCAACATGATCTACAAGCAGCTGGTCTACATGGCCGACGCCGAATGCGCGGGCCTGGTTCTGGGCATGCGCGTGCCCATCGTGCTGACCAGCCGCTCCGACTCCGTGGCCAGCCGCATCGCTTCCTGCGCCCTGGCCGTGCTGGCCAGCGCAGGGATGCAGGCATAGAGCAAGACCTGATCAAGGCCCGACCGGACACTGCTGTGTCCGGGCCTTTCTGTCAAACGCCTATCTCCCGCAGACGCCAGAAACGAAAAAGCCTCAGAGTATTTCTACTCTGAGGCTTAACGTTTGGTGCGGCTGGCAGGAATCGAACCCACGACCCCTTGGTTCGTAGCCAAGTACTCTATCCAGCTGAGCTACAGCCGCATTGGCGGAGAGGGTGGGATTCGAACCCACGGTACGTTTGCACGTACGCCTGATTTCGAGTCAGGTACATTCGACCACTCTGCCACCTCTCCTGTGTCGAAGCATCTATTGTAGCCTAAAAAATCAGGCCTTCAGCAAAGTTTTGCCGCCCATGTACGAAACCAGTGCTTCGGGAACGGTGATCGAGCCGTCGGCGTTCTGATAGTTCTCCAGCACGGCGACCAGCGTACGGCCCACAGCCAGGCCGGAACCATTGAGCGTGTGCACCAGTTCGTTCTTGCCCTGCGCATTCTTGAAGCGGGCCTGCATGCGGCGCGCCTGGAAGGCTTCGCAGTTGGAGACCGAGCTGATTTCGCGATAGGTGCCCTGTGCCGGCACCCAGACTTCGAGGTCATAGGTCTTGGCGGAGCCAAAGCCCATGTCGCCCGTGCACAGGCTCATCACGCGGTACGGCAGACCCAGCTTCTGCAGCACGGCTTCGGCGTGACCAGTCATCTCTTCCAGCGCTTCATAGCTTTTTTCGGGATGCACGATCTGCACCATCTCGACCTTGTCGAACTGGTGCTGGCGGATCAGACCGCGCGTGTCGCGGCCGCCCGAGCCGGCTTCGGAACGGAAGCAGGGGCTGTGTGCGGTCAGCTTGATGGGCAGGCGGTCTTCGGCCAGCACTTCATCGCGCACCAGATTCGTCAGCGGCACTTCGGCCGTGGGAATCAGGTACAGAGCCGCGGTATCGGGCAGGGGCTCGGCATCCTGGCCGCCCTTCTGGGCAGCAAACAGATCGCCTTCGAACTTGGGCAGCTGGCCCGTACCCTTGAGCGAATCGCTGTTGACGATGTAAGGCACATAGCATTCGGTGTAGCCATGCTGCTCGGTCTGCAGATCCAGCATGAACTGGGCAAGCGCACGGTGCAGGCGCGCGATCTGGCCCTGCATCACGGTGAAGCGGGCACCGGAGAGCTTGACGCCGGCTTCGAAGTCCAGGCCGATGGGCGCACCCAGATCGACGTGATCCTTGATCTCGAAGTCGAAATTCCTCGGCGTGCCGAAGCGGCGCACTTCCACATTGCCTTCTTCGTCGGCGCCCACGGGCACGGACTCATGAGGCAGATTGGGCACGGCCGCCAGCATGGCCTGCAGCTCGGTCTGGATCTGATCCAGGCGCGTGGCCGATTGTTCCAGCTCGGTCTTCATGGCTGCCACTTCGGCCTTGGCGGCTTCGGCGGCGTCCTTTTCGCCCTTGCCCATCAACATGCCGATCTGCTTGGACAGCTGGTTGCGCTTGGACTGCAGCTCCTCCGTGCGCGTCTGGATGGACTTGCGTTCGGATTCCAGCGCCTTGAAGGCTTCCACGTTGAGGAAGGCTTGGGGGTTCTTGCGGGTTTGCAGTCGGGCGACGACTGAATCCAGGTCTTTGCGGAGAAGTTGAATGTCGAGCATAGATGGGGATTTTAGAGCGACTGGCCGCACCCGGCCGATACACGGGGGATGGCAGCAGTCAGCTATCAAAAGCAAAGCGCCTTGCGCAGGCTATTCATTGAATTTCAGCATAAAACTATCTGAAATTACCGAATACCATGCGCAAGGCGCTATGAAGTTGCAAGCATTCAGCTTGCCATGACTCAATGTCCGGTCTCGGGCGCCTTGCGCACTTCGATCTCCAGGCCCGTGGCCGCGTCGATCTTCAGACCCTTGGGCAGCGGGAACTTGATGGTTTCCTCGATACCGTCCATCTTGCGCACGGCGACTGCGCCCAGTTGCCGGATGCGTGCGATGACCTCGTCGACCAGCACTTCGGGCGCCGAGGCACCGGCGGTCAGCCCCACGCGGGCCGCATCGGCAAACCACTCCTGCTTGAGCTCGAGCGCGTTGTCCACCATATAGGCAGGCGTGCCCAGGCGATCGGCCAGCTCACGCAGGCGATTGCTGTTGGAGCTGGTCGGGCTGCCGACGACGATGACCAGATCCACCTGGGGTGCCAGCACCTTCACGGCGTCCTGGCGGTTCTGCGTGGCATAGCAGATGTCCTGCTGCTTGGGCTCGCGCACCAGAGGAAAGCGTGCCTTGATGGCGGCCTTGATGCCCGCAGCATCATCGACCGACAGCGTGGTCTGCGTCACCACGGCCAGCTTTTCGGTCTGGCGCGGCGCCACCTTGGCCACATCGCCCTCGTCCTCGACCAGATGAATGCCTTCGGAGAGCTGGCCCATCGTGCCTTCGACCTCGGGATGGCCCTTGTGGCCGATCATGAGGAATTCGTAGCCTTCCTTGGCCAGCTTGGCGACTTCCACATGCACCTTGGTGACCAGCGGGCAGGTCGCATCGAAGATGGCAAAGCCACGGCGCTCGGCCTCCTGCTGCACGGCCTTGGAGACGCCGTGGGCCGAAAAGATCAGCGTGGCGCCGGGCGGCACTTCGTCCAGCTCCTCGATGAAGATGGCGCCCTTGGCCTTGAGATCGTTGACCACAAAGGTGTTGTGCACGATCTCGTGGCGCACGTAGATGGGCGCGCCGAACTTGGCCAGCGCCCGCTCCACGATCTCGATGGCGCGATCCACCCCGGCGCAAAAGCCGCGCGGCTCGGCCAGCAGGACTTCCTTGGCTCCCACCATTTCAATACCCCCTGGCGCTACGCACCACTCGCACGGCATGACACTGGCGCGCTTGAAGCGCGGGACGGCGGCGCGGGCCGACCGCAGCAAGGGCCGCCCCGCAGCAAAGGCCGTCGTCCCCCTTGAAGGGGGAAGCTGCGCAGCAGCTCAGGGGGTGTGTCATTTCAAAGTACCCCGATCAGCTTCACTTCAAACGTCACGGGCTGGCCGGCCAGCGGGTGGTTGAAGTCGAACAGCACGGCGCCGTCCTCGCGCACCTGCACCACGGCGCCGGCGTAGCTGCCGCTGCCGTCGGGCGTGGGGAACTGCACCACATCGCCTGCGGTGTATTGCTCATGCGGGTCGCCGAGCTCGTTCATGAGCTTGCGGGCCACCCACTGCATCATGTCGGGGTTGCGCTCGCCAAAAGCCTCGCCTGCAGGCAGCTCGAAAGTCGTGTGCGTGCCCTCGGCCAGGCCGATCAGCTTGTCTTCCATGGCCGGCGACAGCTCGCCCGCACCCAGCGACAGCGTCGCCGGCTTTTCGTTGAAGGTATTGATCACATCGCCCGCAGGGCCCGCCAGGCGGTAATGCAGCGTGAGAAAAGAGCCTGCCTGCACGACGGGCAGATCCGAAGGGGTTGCGCTTGTGGTCATGAAAGTCCCGATAAACTGGGCTGCATTGTAAGAGCGAGCCTATAACCTCTTCGCCGCTGCGTTGAGATGGCCGACCCGCCCCTTCCCCCGCCTTGTGCAAGCGAGCACTGACGCCCATGCCCATCAAAGACCTGCCCCTGGATGCCCAGCCGCGCGAAAAGCTCGCGCAGCGGGGTGCGGCTGCGCTCTCGGATGCCGAGCTGCTGGCCGTCATTTTGCGCACCGGCATAGCCGGCAAGACGGTGCTGCAGATGGCGCAGGAGCTGCTGGAGCTGCCCGGTGATGGCCAGGGAGCAGGCGGTCTGGCCAGACTGCTGGCCGCCGACTACAAGGCTTTGACAGCCGTCAAAGGCCTGGGCCCAGCAAAGCGAGCCGAGCTGATGGCCGTGCTGGAGCTGGCCCGCCGTGCCACGGCACAGCAGCTGCGCGAGCGGGAAGTCTTTTCCTCCCCCGAGGCCGTCAAGCACTATCTGCAGCTGCATCTGGCGGCCAGGCCGCACGAGGTGTTTGCCGTGCTGTTTTTGGACAGCCAGAACCGCTTGCTGGCTCTTGAAGAAATGTTTCGCGGTACCTTGACGCAAACCTCCGTCTACCCTCGTGAAGTCGTGCTGCGCGCCCTGCACCATCAGGCCGGCGCGGTGATCCTCGCGCACAACCACCCCAGCGGCAACGTGCAGCCCAGCAGTGCCGATAGCGCGCTGACCGCCACTCTCAAGGCCGCTCTGGCTTTGATCGATGTACGCGTGCTCGACCACATCATCGTCGGGCCGGGCGCCGCCTGCTCCATGGCCGAGGAGGGTCTGCTATGAGCCACGCACACCGCTCGCTGCAGGATCTGGCCGGCATCTCCCGCCATCTCAAGCAGATGCGCGAACAGGCCGAAGCCCTGGCCCTTGCGCAGGCCGAGGCGCGTGCAGCGCGCGAGCGTGAACGCAATCTGTTTGCGCTCAGCGTCGGCAAGGTCACGCCACTGCGCTCGCGCAACGAAGTCAGCTTTCTCGAGCCAGCGCCCTCCCCGCTGCCGCTGCAGATGGTGCTGGACGAACAGAATGTGCTGCGCGAAGCCATGAGCGACGAGTTCGATGTCAGCACCCTGCTGGACGTGGACGATCAGCTGAGCTTTCGCCGCCCCGGCATTGGTCTCGACGTGACCCGCAAGCTGCGTGGCGGCCACTGGAGCATTCAGCGCCAGCTGGACCTGCACGGCCTGCGCTCGGACGAAGCCCGCGAGGCGCTGGGCCAGTTCATCCGGCTGTCGCACCGCACGGGCGTGCGCTGCGTGCGCATCGTCCACGGCAAGGGCCTGGGATCGCCGGGGCGCACCCCCGTGCTCAAGGGCAAGGTGCAGCGCTGGCTGGTTCAGAAAAAAGAGGTTCTGGCCTTTGTCCAGGCCCGCCCGGCCGAGGGTGGCGCGGGCGCGCTGGTGGTGCTGCTGCAGCCGGGCAAGCGCAAGCTGTTCTAACTGTTTTAGGATCCAATCTGATAGCCACCTGCACCTATGTGCATTGGGTTTCAGGCCTGAAACAGCTTATCTTCCCTGCGGCACGGTGTTGAGCGGCAAGGGTAGCGGCCGCATATTGCGGCCGTAGATGCGGCGTATGCGCTCGGGCACCGTCGGGTGGGATTCCAGCCAGTCTTCGAGGCGGCTGGCATGGGGTGTTTCGGCCAGCAGCATATGCTGCACGATGCGCTTGTCCAGCCCCTGGTGGCTGCGCGTATCCTGCTGCCAGCTGCCGTACTGCTGCTCGGCCAGTTCACGCTGCGTGAGCACCTTGCGCAGCACGCCGCCCAGCCCATCCTTGCTGCGCGTCCACTGCACGGCACGCGCATCGGCCAGATACTCGCGCTGGCGCGATACGGCGGCCTTGAGCAACTGGCCGCCCAGCCAGCCGACAAAGCCCGCAGCCTGGATAAAGAGGCCGAACCATTGCATAAGAATGCTGTCGCGCTCGCGCAGGCTCTGGCCGAAGTTGTGGATCAGCTCCAGCCCGTAGACCATGCCGGCCAGCTGCATGTTCAGGCGCGTGTCGCCCTCGCGCAGATGGGACAGCTCATGCGCCACCAGGCCCTGCATTTCCTCACGGCTGAGCTGGTCCAGCGCCCCCTGGGTCACGGCGATGACGGCGTCCTGCGCATCCCAGCCCGCCGCAAAGGCATTGATGGCCTCGGTACGCGCCAGCACCGCGACCTGGGGCGCAGGCCAGTGCGCCGCAATGCACATTTCATCGACGATATTGCACAGCTGCTGCTCGGCCAGCGAGCTGCCGGGCCTGGCCTCGCGCGCACCCACACGCTGAGCCAGCTTGCGCCCGCCATGGCGCAGCTGGTCCAGCTCTATCCAGCAGCCGCCCAGCACCAGCAGCAAGGTCACGCCGATATTCACAGCCGCAAAGCCAGTGGGATAGTCCCAGCCGCCGAATGCCAGAGTGCCCAGCCACCAGGCCAGCATCAGGCCCAGGTGCACCGATGCCACCACGGCCAGCACGCACAGGCCGAACACCAGCAGCAACCAGCGCGTGCTGCGCCTGGCCTGGCGCTGTCGCTCCCAGAAACGCATGCGCTCAGAACCTGACCTGAGGAACGGCGCGCTCCTGCTCGCTCTGGGTCGAAGCCAGCATGTCCATATGCACAAAACCCACCAGCCGCGCCACGATCAGATCCGGGAACTGTCCGGCCTGGTTGTTGAATTCCAGCACCTCGTCGTTATAGGACTGACGCGCAAAACCGATGCGGTTCTCGGTGCTGGTAATCTCTTCGCTGAGCTGCTGCATGCGGGCATCGGCCTTGAGCGTGGGATAGGCCTCGGCCAGCGCCATCAGACGCCCCACCTGACCGCCCAGCACCTGCTCCGCAGCCATCAGAGCCCCCATGGCCTGCGCCTTGCCCGGCGACTGACGGGCCTTGTCGGCAGCGCTGACGGCCTCGCCTCGTGCTCGAATCACAGCCTCCAGCGTCTGGGCTTCGTGCTGCATATAGCCGCGTGCAACCTCCACAAGATTGGGAATCAGGTCATGACGGCGCTTGAGTTGCACGTCGATCTGCGCAAACGCGTTCTCCACCTGGTTCTTGTGCGTGCGCAAGCGGTTGTAGAGGGCAATTGCCCAGATCACGATCACCACAACCACTGCCAGCGCGATATATGCCGTCATACCCTCTCCCTGAAAATTTTCTCGCATCATAGCCAGTCCCAGAAAAAAGCCGCCGTGGCCTTTGGAGCCACGGCGGCAGTTGTTGCGGCAACGCTGCCTACTTGGACAGATCGAGCTGGTATTTGCTCATGCCCTTGCCCGAGCCGTCATCGGCCGCCAGCACAGACACTCCCGTCAGGCCTGCCGCCTGGGCCACGCTCAAGGCATTGGTGCCGGAGCTGAACACCACCGGGCCGGCCGTCGTCACCTTGGCAAAGCGCCAGCTCTTGGCTGCGCCATTGGCCGCTCTGGTGATCTGCGGATTCTTGCGCACATACTCGATCACCACATCACGGTTCGCATCGGGCGATGCCCAGATGGCCGACGAGCCGTCGAGCTTGGGGATGAAGCTGGCACCGCTGGTGGCCCGGTAGTTGTTGGTGGCGATCACGAACTCCTGCGCCGTATCCATGGGCTTGCCCAGATAGCTGAGGTTCTTGATACGGCTGCCCAGCGGCTGGGTCACATCGATCTCGTACTGCACATCGGCGGTGGTGAACATATCGAAGTTGTAGCCCGGGAAGCTGCTGATCAAGGGCTGCTCGGCGGTCTTGTTCACGTCGATCTGGTTGAAGCGCTTGGCTGCAGCCTCCAGCCAGCTCTTGATGTCCGCGCCATTGACCTTCACCGCATATACGGTGTTGGGGTAGAGATACAGGTCGGCCGCGTTGTAGATGGCGAGCGAGCCGGCAGCCACATCGGTGAAGTCCTTGCCGCCCTGGAAGCCGGACTTGAACGGCGCGCTCACCGACAGCACGGGCAGGCTGGCGTACTGCGGCAGATTGGCCTTGATGTAGCTGGCCACATAGGCCTGCTGGGCCTGGTTGACGATCTGGATGGCACCGGGGTCGCCCACATCGGCAAACAGCGTGCTCATGCGGAAGTCCGTGCTGCCTATGGGCGTCTTCACGTAGCTGATGGCCGCCTGATGCTGTGCCTCGATCAGCGGCGCGACGGCCGGGTCGGCATCCACAAACACCGTGGCACCCGCGGCATCCTTGTTCTGGATGTTGCGCAGCTCGCTCTTGCTGCCGGTCTTGGCCACGCTCCACTTCTTGCCGTCCCATTGCAGCGGCAGCTGGATCACGCCCAGAGCCTTGCCCCAGGAGCTGGCCATGACCGCAGGCACGCCGTTGATGGTGCCAGCCTGGTTGTCCACACCGTTCTGGCTGTAGGCAGGCTTGGCCGACAAGTCGGGGAACACGCTGTGCTGATGGCCCATGACCATGGCGTCGATGCCCGCCACCTTGGACAGATACAGGCCGGGGTTCTCCATGGTGGCCGAATAGGCCGAGCCGTCCAGACCACCATGCAGCAGCGCCACCACCACATCGGCACCCTTGGCGCGCAACTCTGGCACGTATTTGCCGGCAGCCTCCACCGCACCTTCGGTGTAGACCTTGCCTTCGAGATAGCGCTTGTCCCAGTTCATGATGCCCGGCGTGGTGAAGCCGATCACGCCGATCTTGATGGGCAGCTTGACTTCCTTACCATCGCTGCCCTTGGCCACCATGGTGCGCTCCAGCACGGCATAGGGCTGAACCAGCGGCTTCCTGGTCTTGCTGCTATAGACATTGGCCAGTACGGCTGGATAGCCGTTGCCCGCACATTTCTGGCTGGCATCCACGCCATCCACATCCAGACCGCCGCCCAGCACCTGGTTGAGAAAGGGCAGGCCGTAGTTGAATTCGTGATTGCCCAGCGTGCCCGCGTCAAAGCTCAACGCGCCCATGGCCTTGTACATGGACAGCTGCTGCGTGCAGGGTATGGGCTTTACCTCGGCCTCGTAGTCGGCCAGGGCCGTGCCCTGAATGGTGTCGCCGTTGTCCACCAGCAGCGTGTTGGCAAATTCCTTGCGAGCCGCACGGATCAGCGTGGCCGTGCGCTCGAAGCCATAGGTCTTGTCCTCGGCCAGCTTGAAATAGTCATAGCTGCGCACATTGAAGTGCAGGTCCGTGGTCTCCAGAACGGCCAGCGTCGCCGTGGCAGGCTGCGCGGTCACAGGCGTCGTGCTGCTGTCGTCGCTGCCGCCGCAGGCGGCCAGCAATGCGGCACAGCCCACGGCCGTCAGCACATGGCGGCGTTGTTGCAATGCCGAGAAGAAACCGCCCGAGCGCAGCTTTGCGCCAGGCAAATCGAAATCCTGCATGGTTGACCCTGCTTGTTGAAAAACAGGCAGTGTCGGCAGGGCTTCTTACAGCATCGTGAAGGAAATTTGACGCTTTGAAACTGGGCTCAGGAACTCAGGCGCCGCGATTGCGCATCCAGTCCGCCGTGTTCATGAAGCTGGCCTTGAGGCGCGTGCGCAAGGCCTCGGGCACCTCGGTCTCGCCCATGGCCTGATCCATGCAAGCCACCCACTGGTCGCGCTCCTGGATCCCAATGGAAAACGGCATATGGCGCATGCGCAGACGCGGATGACCGAAACGATCCTGGTAATAGTCGGGGCCGCCCAGCCAGCCGCAGAGAAACCAGAACAGCTTCTGGCGCGCATCGGCCAGCGTGCTGCCATGGGCGGCGCGCAGCTCCTTGTAGCCGGGCTCCAGATCCATGAGGTCATAGAAGCGGGTCACCAGTTGCTGGACTTTCTCTTCCCCGCCTATCCATTCGTAGGGGGTATCAAACGGGGGCTTTTCTTCAATCTGCATGTGTAGCGGCTTTGCGAGTCAGTCCCGATTGTCGGACATGCGGCATGTCCATACCCGAGCGCAGGAATGCGAAAACCCCAACGGCCGTCAGCACCGTCACGCCTGCCAGCACATCGAGCAAGGTGGAAAAAGCCAGGCCATAGGCCTTGAGCAGCTCGGCGGCCGACGCATCCTGCATCAGCGCCTGCACTCCCTGCATATTGCCGGTGACCAGCATCTGGGCCACGGCCGAGCCCTGCGTCATGGAGGGCGAGAGAGCAGCCAGCTCCCGCGTCAGCAGCACGGCCAGCGCTGCCCCGACCACGGCCAGGGCAATGCCCTCGCCCGCCACACGCACGGTGCTGAAGATGCCCGTGGCCATGCCTGCACGCTCGCGCGGCACCACGGTCACGGCAAGCCCGTCCATCAGCCCCCAGGGCAGGCCTATGCCCAGACCGATCAGCAGCAGCGGCGCGGCCATCTGCGCCAGCTCCGAGCCGGGTGGACAGCGCCCCAGCCACAGCAGGCCCACGGCGCAGACCAGCAGCCCCGCGCCGCACAACAGGGCTGCCGACAGCCAGCGCGCAAGCCAGCCCGCCAGCAGTGGTACGAACAGCATGGGCAGCGACAGTACGAACATGCGCTGCCCGGCCGCGAGCGGCGCCAGGCCTTCCACGCCGATGAAGCGCAGCGGCAACAGCACCAGCAGCACCACAAAGGCGTAGGCCGGTGCTGCGGCCAGCAGCTGCACACCGACAAAGCGCGGATAGCGGAACAGCGACAGGTCCAGCATGGGGTGAGCACTGCGGCGCTCGATCTGTACAAAGGCCGCTGCCGCCAGCAGGGCAGCCGCCAGGGGCAGCCATGTGCGGCCATGCGACCAGCCCGTTTCCGGGACTTGCAGCATGCCCCAGGTCAACAGCGCCAGCGCCAGCGTGAACGACAGCGCGCCCGGCAGGTCCAGCCGCTGTGCCTGCGGATTGCGCGATTCCGGCATATGGCGCAGGCCCAGCAGCAGCGCAGCGGATGCCGCGGCGGCTGCGCTGAGCACTACGCTGCGCCAACCCCAGCTTTGCAGCAACCAGCCCGACAGCAAGGGCCCGAAGGCCAGTCCCACACCAAAGGAGGTGCCCACGAAACTGAAGGCACGGGTACGCCGGGCTCCATCGTAGGCCTGGGCCAGGCCGGCGGTGCCTGCCGCCAGTGCAGCGGCCGCGCCCAGTCCCTGCAGCGCCCGCAACAGATCGAAGCCGATGATGGCCCCCTTGCCCTGCAGACAGACCTGCAGCAGCACGCTGCCCACCACGACGGCCAGCCCCGCAAGAAACACGCGCCGCCGCCCGTAGACATCGGCCAGTGCTCCTGCCGCCATCAATGTGGCGCCGAAGCTCAGCATGAAGGCATTGGTGACCCAGTTCAGCGCCAGAGGGCCGCCGCCCAGAGCCTCACGCAGCGCCGGCAGCGCCACGGCCGGCCCGGTAAAGCTCAGCGGCATGGCCAGCGCGGCCAGGCAGACCGACAGCAGCCCCCATGCAGGCGATGCGCGGCGGGTGCAAAAAGAAAGGTCCGCGTGCGGGCGGGATGGGGAAGTGGGGCAAGACATGGAGGGCTGGCGTCGTGAATCAATCAGACATGCAAGATAAAAGCTCTCCAATGAAACGAAAATAGCTTTAGCACTCCACACAATCCCAACCAAAGGTTGCCAATCACCATGGACAGCTTCAGCGGACTTGAGTCCTTTGTACGTGCCGCCGATCTTCTGAGCTTTGCCGAGGCCGGTCGCGCACTCGGCATCTCGGCCTCGGCCGTGGGCAAGAACGTGGCGCGCCTGGAGCAGCAGCTAGGCCTGCGCCTGTTCCATCGCACCACGCGCCAGGTTCGCCTCACTCAGGAAGGCAGCCTGTTCCACGAGCGCTGCCGACGCATCCTCGACGAGCTGCACGATGCACGCGCCGCCATGCAGGCCGCCGCCGAAGCGCCGCGCGGCCGGCTGCGCGTGAGCCTGCCCACCATCGGCTACCGTTTTCTGCTGCCCGTGCTGCCCGAATTTCAGGCCCGCTATCCCGAGGTGGAGCTGGATCTGGACTTCAACGACCATCTGGTCGATGTCGTCGAAGCCGGCCTCGATGTGGTCATCCGCAGCGGCGAGCTGGCCGACTCGCGGCTGGTGGCGCGCCGACTGGGGCCGTTTCGCTTCATTCTGGCAGCCTCGCCGGCCTATCTGTCCAAGCGCGGCGTGCTGCTGACGCCGCCCGACCTTGCCGGACACAGCAGCCTGCGCTATCGCTTTCTGAACAGCGGCAAGCTCGAGGAGTGGATGCTGCCCGGGCTGCCGGCCATGCCCATCGCCCTGGTCTGCAACAATATGGAAGCCATGCTGGGCGCGGCCGTCTCAGGCCTGGGCCTGGCCTATATGCCCGACTTCCTGGCCCGCGACGCACTGGCGCGTGGCGAGCTCCAGCAGGTGCTGGCCGAGCAGCTCACGCATAGCGGGCAGTTCTCGGCACTCTGGCCCTCCAGCCGCCAGCTCTCGCCCAAGGTCAGGGCCTTTGTGGACTTTGCGAGCGAGCGGTTGTTCAAGGGCTAACCTTAGAACATTCTTATTCCGCCGCCTGGCGCAGCGTGATCATCACGGGGCGGCTGACCACCTCGCGCAAGGCCCACCAGCCGGCCAGCCAGGCCAGCAATGCGCCCGCCAGCGCGCCCACCAGGGGCACCCACCAGAGCACATTCCACTCGAAATCAAACACCCAGCGCGCCAGCGCCCAGCCCACAGCAAGGGCCACACAACTGGCCAGAAAGCCGGCCATCAGGCCCACTCCGGCCAGCTCGGCGCTCTGCACCTGCTGCAGCAGGCCCGACCTGGCGCCCACGGCGCGCATGATGGCGTATTCGCGCGCTCTTTCCTCACGTGTGCCGGTGACGGAAGCAAACAGCACCACCAGCCCCGCCACCAGCGTGAAGCCGAACAGAAACTCCACGGCGCGTATGACCTGGTCCATCACCTGCTGCACCTGGGCCAGCGTGCTGCTCAGGTCGACATTGGTGATGTTGGGAAATTCATTGACCAGTGCATTGTCAAAGCCCTTGATGTCGGGCGCACGATAGGCCGCCAGATAGGTCACGGCCACGTTCTCCAGGTGCTGCACGGGGTAGATCACAAAGAAGTTGGCGCGCATGGAACTCCAGTCCACCTTGCGCAGGCTGGTGATGCGGGCTTCGCTTTCCTCGCCGCCGATATCGAAGCGTAGCGTGTCGCCCAGCTTCAGGCCCAGGGTCTTGGCAATGCCTTCTTCCATGCTGATCGCGCCCTGCTCGCCCGCCTGCCAGCGGCCGCCCACGATCTGGTTGTGATCCGGCATGGTTTCGGCAGTGGAGATATTGAACTCCCGGTCCACCAGGCGCTTGGCACGGTCTTCCTCATAGTCATCGGGGCTGACGGCCTTGCCGTTGACGGCGATCAGCCGGCCGCGAATCATGGGATACCAGTCATAGCTGTGCACGCCAGCCTTTTTCAGCGCGGCCTGAAAGTCCTGCGCCTGATCGGGCTGGACATTGATCACAAAGCGGTCGGGCGCATTGGCAGGGGTGGCCTTGCGCCAGCTGGCAATCAGATCGGTGCGCAGCAGTACCAGCAGCACCAGGGCCAGCAGCCCCACGGCCAGCGAGCTGACCTGCACCACGGCATACACGGGCTTGGCCGAGACCTGGCGCGTGGCCATTACCAGCCATCGCGGCGCCGTGGCCTCATTGACCACCTGGCGCAGCAGCTTGACGGCCAGCCAGGCCAGGCCCGCGAACAGCAACACGGCCACGGCAAAGCCGCCCACGGCAATCAGGCCCAGCTTGATGTCGCGGCTGGCCACCATCAGCAAGGCCGCAAACCCCGTCACGCCCACGCCCAGCACCAGCCATGAGGCGGGTTTGAGCGCCCCCAGATCGCGCCGCATCACGCGTAGCGGTGGCACCTGGGCCAGCTGCAGCACGGGCGGCAGGCCAAACGCCAGCAACAGGGTCAGCCCCATGCCCATGCCGAACAATGCGGGCCACAGGCTCGCCGCAGGCAGGGCGGACTCGACCAGTCCGGCCAGCAGCCAGACAAACACATGGTGCACGGCCCAGCCCAGCAGCACGCCGGCCGCGCTGGCGGCCAGGGCAATGCTCACGAATTCCACGACATAGGCCAGGGCAATACGGCGCTGACTCTGGCCGAGCACGCGCAGCATGGCCGACGCATCGAGATGGCTGTTGGCAAAAGCACGCGCCGCCAGTGCCACGGCCACGGCCGAGAGCAGCGCCGATAGCAGCGCCACCAGACTCAGGAACTTCTCGGCCCTGTCCAGGGTCTGGCGCATCTCGGGGCGGCCGCTTTCCAGCGATTCCACACGCACGCCATGCAGGCTCTTGGCCAGCTCCTGCGCCCAGCCCAGATAGTCTTGCGCAGCCCGTTCTGCGCCGCGCCCGGCGTCTGCCTGCGCAGCCACGGCCAGTCGATAGGTGATGCGGCTGGCCGGCTGTACCAGGCGCGTGGCGGGCAGGTCGGCGCTGTTGATCATCACGCGCGGGGCAAAGCTCATGAAACCCGCGCCACGATCGGGCTCGATGGCGATGATGTGCGAGATATGAAAGCTCGCATCGCCCAGCAGCAGTCTGTCGCCGAGCTTCAGGCCCAGCGCCTCCAGCAGCGGCGCATCGACCCAGGCATGGCCGCTTTCGGGAATCGCCCGCACTTCCAGATCCGGCTGGCCCGTCCCCTGGTTCAGATTCAGCACGCCGCGCAAAGGATAGCCGGGCTCCACGCTTTTGAGCGCCACCAGACGGCTGGCACCACCCTGCTCCTGAGCGGCCCGCGCCATGGTCGGAAAGCTGGCCGTGGCCACGGTCTGCAGCCCCTGCTGCCTGGCCTGCTGCACAAAAACCGCGGGAGCGGGGTTGTCGCTGACCACCACCACATCGCCGCCCAGCAACTGGCGGGCGTCACGCTGCAGGCCTGCCTGCAGGCGGTCGGCAAAAAAGCCCACCGAGCTCAGTGCCGCCACGGCCAGCAGCACGGCCACGATGATCAGGCGCAGTTCGCCAGCGCGCAGATCGCGCCAGAGATTGCGCAGCCCCAGAATCCAGACAGATGATGCTTGCATGGTCTGCACGATAGCGCAGCGGCCTGCCGCCATGCCAGAACTGCATGGCAATGTCCTGCTTGAGCGGGACGATAATCGGTGCCTTCAGACGGAGGCCAGAACGTGGAAGTGATCTTGGTGGTGGCCCTGGGGGCTGCGGTGGCAGGCTTTGTGCAAGGGCTGTCGGGCTTTGCCTTCGGCATGGTGGCCATGTCGTTCTGGGCCTGGGTGCTGGAGCCGCAACTGGCCGCCGTGCTCTCGGTGTTTGGCTCGCTGACGGGGCAGATCATTGCGGCCTTCACCGTGCGGCGCGAATTTCACTGGAAGTCGCTGCTGCCGTTTATCGCCGGCGGTCTGGCCGGCATTCCCATGGGCGTGGCCGTGATGCCGCATCTCAATATGGACTGGTTCAAGTTCGGCCTGGGCTGTCTGCTGGTGCTGTGGTGTCCCACCATGCTGCTCAGCGCCCACCTGCCCCGGCTGACGCTGGGCGGCGGCCTGCTGGCCCGCTGCAGCGATGCGATTGCGGGGCTCATCGGCGGCGCCATGGGCGGGCTGGGCGGCTTCAGCGGCACCGTGCCCACGCTGTGGTGCACGCTGCGCGGCTTTGAACGCCATGTGCAGCGCACGGTGATCCAGAACTTCAACCTCTCGGTGCTGGCCGTCACCATGGCCAGCTATCTGGCCACCGGCCTGGTCAAGCCCGCCATGTGGCCCTCGTTCGCCATCGTGCTGCCGGCCGTGCTGGTGCCCGTGATCTTCGGCACCCGCGTCTACAAAGGCGTGAGCGATGCCCGCTTTCGCCAGATCGTGCTGGGCCTGCTGACCTGCTCGGGCATCGCCATGCTGGCGGCGTCCGTGCCGCGGCTGTTCCTTGCACCCTAATGTAAAACTGCCTACGGCAAGGCTGATCGCAAGCCACTACCATCTGCGGCATGAATGCCGCGCCTACTGCCCCCACACCTGAACTGACCGCCTTTGCCCACGCCATCCCCAAGATGGAGTTGCACTGCCATCTGCTGGGCACGGTCAGAAAAAACACCTTCATCGAACTGGTGCAGCGCGCCAAGGCGCCGCTGACTGCCGAAGAGATCGAGGCTTTCTACACACGCGGCGAAAAGCCCGTGGGCGTGCTGCGCGTGCTGCGCGCACTCGACGAGTGGCTGCTGCAGACGCCGGCCGATCTGGAGCGCATTACCTATGAATATCTGCAGGATGCCGCCGCCCACCAGGTGCGCTATGCCGAATTCTTCTGGAACCCCACGGGCACGGTGCAATGCTCGGGCATGAGCTATGCCGCCGCCCAGCAAGCCATCCTGGCCGGCGCCGCAGCCGCGCAAAAGGATTGCGGCATACGTGGCCGCCTGGTGCCGTCCATCGACCGCGAAGCCCCGGCCGAGGCCGCCGTGCAGATGGTGCAATGGATGCTGGACAACCGCCATGACGATGTGCCCGGCATCGGCATCGACTACCGTGAAAACGAGCGCCCGCCCGAGCTGTTTGTCGAGGCCTATGCGCTGGCGCGCCAGAACGGCCTCAAGACCACGGCCCATGCCAGCGAGTTCGGCCTGCCCTGGAACAATCTGCAAACGGCCATAGAGACTCTAAAGGTGGACCGCGTCGACCACGGCTACACCGTCATCGACAACCCCGAACTGGCCCGGCGCTGCGCCGATCTGGGCATTGTGTTCACCGTGGTGCCGACCAATTCCTACTACCTGCGCACGCTGGCACCCGAGCGCTGGGCGCTGGACCACCCGATACGCCAGATGCCCGGCCTGGGCCTTCGCGTGCATCCCAACACCGACGACCCCACGCTGCACCATGTGGACCCCACAGGGGCCTGGACCAAGATGGTCAGCGACTTTGGTTTTTCGATTGCCGACCTCAGGGACTTCATGCTCAATGGCATCGATGCGGCCTGGATAGACGAGAGCGAAAAGCGCAGCCTGCGCCAGCAGTGGAGCGCAGAGTTCGATGCATTGAGCAGCACACACCACTTCTAATCAAATATCGCTGCAGCGCTTTCCCATAAAGTGCCTTCAGCTATCAAAATCAATTCAAGCAGGCAGAACACCCGCCTCCTCTCTTAACGACCATCTGCCCTATGCCGTCAGACAAGCCCTCCAGCCTTGAAGAGATTCAGGCGTCCATTGCCAAACTCAGAGTCACCGAACAGCAGCTCGAAGCCACCGCGCAGAAGTACGAAAGCAAGATGCAGAGTTCGAGGAAATGGAACTATCTTGCCGTGGCCATGGCCGTGGTGGTCTGCGCCGTCGCATGGCTCAATCAGGCCTCGCCCTGGCTGCGCTGGGGTGTTCTGCCCGTGGTGCTTTTCATGGTGCTGTTCTTCGAAGGCATGCGTCGCCTGCTGGGCGTGACCATGCAAAGCAGCATGCGCCAGCTCAAGACCCAGATCCGCACACTGGAAACCAGGATGGCCGAGGTACAAGCCACAGTGAAAGATCAGTCATGACTGCCGCCAAACCCGTTCGCGTTCTCATGGTCTGCACCGGAAACATCTGCCGTAGTCCCACTGCCCACGGCGTGCTGGAAAAAATGGTGGCGGATGCGGGTCTTCAGCATCTGGTGCAAGTGGACTCCGCCGGCACGCACGGCTATCACGTAGGGGAGGCTCCCGATGCCCGCAGCCAGCAACATGCGCGCCGCCGGGGCTATGACCTCAGCGGGCAGCGTGCGCGGCAGCTGACGAAGCAGGATTTCGACGCTTTCGACCTGGTACTGGTGATGGACAGTGCCAACGAAATCGCTGCGCGCCGCATTGCCACACCCGCCCAGCAGCAGCGCATGAAGCGGCTGACCGACTACTGCCAGCGCTTTGACGAGCGCGAAGTGCCCGATCCCTACTATGGCGGCGACAGCGGCTTCGAGCATGTGCTCGATCTGGTGGAAGATGCCTGCCGAAATCTGCTGCAAAACATCGTCCAGAATCGCCAGACCTGAATGGAGCTCTCCATGGATTTGCCGAAATTCCGACTCAGCCCCAATGCCTATGCACTGGATCTGTTTGTGGCTGAAAGCGGTACCTGCTCCTGCTGTGGCCAAGCGCGTGAGCTCAAGTACAACAGCTCGTTTTACAGCCGCGAAGAGCCGGACTATCTCTGCCCCTGGTGTATTGCCGACGGCAGCGCGGCCAAGCACTATGAGGGCGAATTCAACGACTACCTGGGCATTGAAGGCGTGAGCGCCGATCCCGACGAACCTGACAGCATCGTCATGGATCGCGTGCTGCTGCTGGAAGTCTGCGAACGCACGCCCAGCTATCACAGCTGGCAGCAGGAGCAGTGGCTGGTGCATTGCAACCAGCCCTGTGCCTTTCTCGGCTATACCGATTACGCCGAAATCCAGCCCCTGCAGGCCGAGTTGCAAGCCGATATAGCCAACATGCCGGAGCGCTATCTGCAGGCCATCAGCAAGACCGGTGATCCGGTGGGCGGCTACCTGTTTCGCTGCGTGAAGTGCGGCATGCACCGGCTGCACACCGATTGCACCTGAGGCATGAACACGGACATCATGCGGGTGGAGTTCAGCCACCATATCGACGCCAGCGAAGCTGACGCCGAAGGCTTTTACGAGTACTACTACGAGTACGACATCTACCGCTTTACGCTGGGCGGCCTGAGTCTTGTTGTGCGCAGCTATAGCGATACCTGGGAGCAAGCCAGCGTGCTGCGACTGGAAGAAGCCGGCAAGTCACGCCCGCTGCAGCCCAAGGATCTGAAAATGCCTCTTGTCCAACAGGCGCGGGAGCATCTGCAAAGCCTGGGCAAGCAGGAACTGCGCTGGTTCAACCCCAGGCACGCGCGCTACGACCCGCTTTGAGCAAGCCGCTGAAGCGCTCAGGCTACGGCGCACCCACCGCCAGTTCATGACGGCCGCAGACACCCGGCACCGTAGCGCCCGGAAAATGCAAGCCTTCGGAAAGCGCCTGGCGCAGGGCCTGGCGCTCTTGCCGCGTGGCCCGCATCAGTCGATACATGCCCGCATGGTCGATGAAGCCGGCGGTGCGCAGTCCAGCCCCTAGTTGCCGATGGCGACGCCAATACGCCAGCCGCTGTCGTCCACCGTACGGAAGCGATCGATCTTCATGGTGCTCACTCCTTGGCGGTTTCGAGCACGCCGCGGTTGATCTGGTCGCGTTCCATGGACTCGAACAGCGCCTTGAAATTGCCCTCGCCAAAGCCTTCGCGGTAGTTGCCCTTGCGCTCGATGAACTCGAAGAACACGGGTCCCAACAGCGGCTCGGAGAAAATCTGCAACAGCAGGCGTGGCTGGCCGCCTTCGGTGGTGCCATCCAGCAAGATGCCACGCGACTGCAACTCGCCCACGGGCTGGCCGTGGCCGGGAAGGCGCTTGGCGAGGTTCTCGTAATAGATGTCGTTGGGCGCAGTCAGCAGCGGAATGCCAGCCATCTGCAGGCTGTCGATGGCCGTGGGCAGGTCTTCGCACAGCAGCGCGATGTGCTGTATACCCTCGCCATTGAACTTCATCAGGAATTCCTCGATCTGGCCACCGCCCTGCTTGGCTTCCTCGTTCAGAGGAATGCGGATCAGGCCGTCAGGCGCAGTCATGGCCTTGGAGGTCAGGCCCGTGTACTCGCCCTGGATGTCGAAGTAGCGGATTTCCTGGAAGTTGAACAGCTTGTTGTAGAAGTCGGCCCAGTAGGCCATGCGGCCGCGGTAAACGTTGTGCGTGAGGTGATCGACGACCTGGAAACCGTGGCCCTTGGGATTGCGGTCCACACCGGGCAGAAACTCGAAGTCGATGTCGTAGATGGACTTGCCGTCTTCGTAGCGATCGATCAGGTAAAGCGGCGCACCACCGATGCCCTTGATGGCGGGCAGGCGCAGCTCCATGGGGCCGGTGGGAATGTCCACGGGCTGGGCGCCCAGCTCCAGCGCGCGCTTGTAGGCCTTGTGCGCATCCTTGACACGGAAGGCCAGGCCGCAGGCACTGGGGCCGTGCTCGGCCGTGAAATAGGCTGCCTGACTCCTGGGCTCGCGGTTGATGATGAAATTGATGCCACCCTGGCGATACAGCACCACGTCCTTGGAGCGATGCTTGGCCACCAGCGTGAAGCCCAGCTTCTCGAACAGCGGCTCCAGCACGCCGTCTGCAGGCGAGGCGAACTCGACGAACTCAAAGCCGCACAGGCCCATGGGGTTTTCGAACAAATCGGTCATGAGGAGGTTTCCTGAAAAAAATGAAGTTGATGATGGCGCGATCAGGCGGTTTTATCCAGCGCCTGGACTTCGATCTCAACGCCTACGCCAAAAACCAGCTGAGCCTGCACCAGGCTGCGCACCGGGTAACGGCCTTCCTTGAAATAGCTTGCATAGACCTTGTTGAAGGCATCGAAATGAGCCAGGTCGCTGAGCCAGATATTGGCCTTCACCACATCGTCCAGCGAGCTGCCCACCGCCTCCAGCCGCGCCGCGATGGCCTTGAGCACGGCATGTGTCTGCTCTTCGATGGGGCCGGTGAGCGGACGCTTGTCCTCGCCGAAGGGGATCTGCCCCGACAGCATCAGAAGGCCGCCTGCGCGGACTGCGGAAGAGAAGGGCATGCCGCCGGGCGCGGGATAAAAGGTTGCAGTGGAGTTCATCGAAGTGCTCTCAAGGTTCAGGTGGTTACAACAGGCTGGCGCCAAGGTCTGCGCAAGCCCTCATTCAATCAAACCGCAGTCTGCACCAGCCGGACGGGCTGGCGAAACACCATGCGGTACATGGCATAGACCGCCAGCACCCACACCGGAATGGCATAGGCAGAGGCACGTACTCCGGGAGTGAGCAGCATCACGACCACCACCAGCGCCATGGCCGCCAGACAGATGTAGTTGGTCAGCGGGAACAGCGGCGCCTTGAAGCTGCGCGGCGTGCCCTTGGCATCATGCAGCTTGCGGTAGTTCAGGTGCGAAATGATGATGATGGTCCAGATGATCACCAACGCCGCCGTGATCAACGAGATCAGCAGCTCGATCACGCCGGCAGGCGCCACATAGTTCAGCACCACGCAGAAGGCAGTGACGATGCCGGGATAGACGATGGCCTTCACGGGCACACCGCGTTTGTTGACTTCAGCCAGCGACTTCGGTGCGTTGCCTTCCTGGGCCATGCCATACAGCAGACGGCTGGAGCTGTAGACCATGCTGTTGTAGACCGACAGCGTAGCGGTGAGGATCACGAAATTCAGCATATGCGCGGCCAGGTGCTCGCCCATGCCCGAGAACACCAGCACAAAGGGACTGCTGCTGTAGGTGCCGCCACCGGCCTTGAGCTGGGCCACCAGATCAGTCCAGGGCGTCAGCGACAGCAGCACGGCCATCGAGCCCACATAGAACAGCAGCACGCGCACCATGAGCTGGTTGATCGCCTTGGGGATGACCTTGCGCGGCTCTTCGGTTTCTGCAGCGGCAAAGCCCAGCATTTCCACGCCGCCGAAGGCGAACATGATGAAGGCAAAAGCCATGAACAGACCCTTGACGCCGTTCGGCAGGAAACCGCCTTGCGTCCACAGGTTGCTGATCGTCTGTGTGGGGTTGTGCGTGGTGGACAGCAGGTAGATGCCCGTAGCGATCATCGCCACCACGGCCACGATCTTGATCAGTGCGAACCAGAACTCAAACTCGCCATAGGCCTTGACGTTGATGAAGTTCACGCCGTTGATAAGCACAAAACAAACGGCGGCCGTCACCCAGACCGGGATATCGGGCCACCAGAACTGGATGAACTTGCCCACGGCGGTCAGCTCCAGCATGCCCACCAGCACATAGAGGGCCACGCAGTTCCAGCCCGACAGGAAACCGGCAAAGCGCCCCACGTAGCGATTGGCGAAATAGCTGAACGAACCGGCAGAAGGCTCCTCGACCAGCATTTCGCCCAAGAAACGCATGATGAAGAAGATCAGCAGGCCGCCGATGGTATAGCCCAGCAGCACGCCAGGGCCGGCCAGCTCGATGATGCCGGCCGAGCCCAGAAACAGCCCGGTGCCTATGGTGCCGCCCAGCGCAATCAGCTGGATATGGCGGTTCTTGAGCTTGCGCTCCAGATGCCCGTTGGAGGAAGGGGTATGCATGGTTTGTCTCCTGTTATCTATATCTACCTATGCGGATCCGAAAAGCGCTTACTGCTCGGCCCTGCCGCGCCACATATCCCATGCCAGCGTGAGTCCCACGCCGATGTCGCGCAGCGGGCGCGGCGGGATGTAGTTGGCAGTGCCCTCGACGAGGAAGTCGTCGATCAGCGGGGTCTTGCGGCCCAGCGCCAGGTCGGCGATCAGCATGCCGGCAGCGGTATGGCGCACGATGCCCGAGCCGTTGCAGCAGGACGCTGCCCAGGCGTTGTCACCAATCCGGCCAAAGGCGGGCGCATGGTTGTGCGAGACCGCCAGCCAGCCCATCCAGAAATGCTCGAGTTCGATGGCCCCGAGCTGTGGAAAGCGGCGGCGCAACAGCGCCTGGTTCATGGCCCTGGCCTTGGCGCGGCGCCCGTCAGTGGTGCGCAGGCTGGGTGAATACTCGAACCCCTGGCGGATCATCAGCCGCCGGTCGTGCGTCAGCCGTACCGTGGAACCCGCCACGCCATGCGCGGGCGTCACACCCCAGGCGACATCCGTTCCCAGCTGAGCGATCTGGGCATCGCTGAGCGGGTGGGTGAGGCTGGCGAACAGCAGAATCGGTACCTGGCGCTCCTGGTAGACGCCGAATGACTGCGAGAACGCATTGACGGCCAGAATGGCCTTGCGCGCACGGATGCTGCCCTGGGCCGTGCGGACAAAGGGAGCCGCGCCTTCGAGCTTCGCCTCGATGACCGGCGAGTTCTCGAACAGCTGTACCTGGGACGGCAAGCTGTCGGCCAGACCACGCACCAGCGCCGCGGGATTCATGAGGCGCGTGCCCGGCGTGTAGACCGCTGCCGCGTAGTAATCGGTGCCTATGCGCTGGCGCAGCGCATCACGATCCAGATATTCATGGGACTCCTGCCAGGCATCCAGATTGCGTGCATAGGGCTTGAGCGACTTCTGCGCCACCTCCTCCGTCACCGCCACGTGGTAGCGGCCGCGCTTTTGCCAGCCACAGGAGATGCTGTGCTCAGTCACTGCCCGCTCCAGTGCATCCACGGCAAAGCGGTTGACGCGGATCACGCGGCGGCCCGCCTCGACCGCAGCATCGGAAGGCGCCGAGCTGTGCGGCAAATCGATCGCGAAGCCCGAGTTGCGGCCCGAGGCGTTCTCCCCCACCACGCCCGCATCCACCACGGCGATGGAAGCATCAGGTTGCTGTTGTGCCAGCTGGCGTGCTGCCGCCAGCCCCGCATAGCCGGCGCCCACGATGACCCAGTCCACCGCCACATCGCCCTGCAGCGGCGCCTTCGGCTGGCGAGTTCCCAGCAGCGCGCTCCATCCATTGGTGCGGTCGTCGGCGGGAAGGCAGTAAACAGAGCGTGACATGGCGGTTTCCAATAAGAGCCCTCGGAAGCTGACTCGCTCTCCAAGGTCGCTGATGAACAACAATGGAGGCGGAGTCTAAAACATAAAACATTAAACGTTTAATCTTTATTTATCATGGATTACCCGAGGGTGAAATTACCCAAGCAGGCCCATCCAGCCGTCAGTGCCGGAGCGTGTAGCATCTGGTGTGGTGCGTCATCGACGCCTTATGAATCACACACGCAGCCCATGAATCAAACAGGAAGCAAAACCGCCCCCCGCCGTACCCAGGCAGAACGCAGTCAGACCACTCAGCGCAAGATCATCAAATCCGCCATACGACTGCTACAGAAGGTTGGGTTTCAGCAGACCAATCTGCAGGAAATTGCGCGTGGCGCCAAAGTCACGCTGGGGGCGGTGCAGCACCAGTTCGGCAGCCGTCAGGCGCTGATGGAGCAGGTGGTCGATGAAATCATGGCGCCGCTGGCGGCTGCGGGCGCGGGCTGGCCCGAAGATGCCGCCCAACTGCCGCTGGAGCCGCGCGCTCGCGAATTCGTGCGCAGGGCCTGGCAAAGCGTCTATGCCCAACCCAGCTATGTGGCGACCTGGAGCATGTTTTTCGGCTGCAAGAGCACACCGCTATTCGAGCGCATCAACGCGCACCGCTCCCAGCATGACCCAGCCTCCTTCGAACACTTCGTGAAGGTTTTCCCGGAAATCGCCGAGCGCCATCCTCAGCCCAGCCACTTTGCATCTGTGGTGTTTGCTGCGCTGCGAGGCCTGGCCGTCATGCGTCTGTTCGAGATCGACGATGCAGCAGCCGAACATCAGTTGGAGGTGATCTCCCAGATGATCGTGAACGCAGGCACGATCAACCAGGCTTGAGCCGCAGGCAGCAGCGGCTTTCGCACCCTGAACAAGCCAGGCCCATATTAACCAAATCGGCTTGAAATGCTTTCTTTACAAGCGCTTCACGCTATCAAACATGAGCTCCAACCTCAGGCTGTTGACCGACGCCCCCAGTTCATCACGGCTGTACCCAGCACCGCCATGGCGCCGCCGAGCACCATGGAGCCTTCAATGCTCTCGCCCAGCAGCAGGGCAGAAAGCAGCACGCCGATCACCGGCACCAGCGTGATATAGCCCGAGGCCGCACCTGCGCCCAGCGATTTGACGCCCGCGAAGTACCAGGCATAAGCCAGGGCCGTGGAGCCATAGGCCATGAAGACCATGGCAGTCCAGGCAGTGCCGCTGGCCTGAAATGCCGAAACCAGCCCCTGCGGGCCTTCCAGCACCAGGCTGGCGGCCAGAAGCAGCAAGGCGCCAAAAATGGAAGTCACGGTGGTCGCAGCCAGCGCATCCACGCCTGCCAACATGGCGCGGCCAATCAGCGTGTAGCAAACCCAGCAGGCCACGCAGCCCAGAATCAGCATCTCGCCCACCCCTACCGTTCCGTTGAGCAATTGCATAGGGTCGCCATGCGAGATGACCACCACGGCGCCGCAGGCCGCCAGCAACATGCCCAGCGCAATGGTGGCGTTGATGCGCTCCTTGAAAAGCCACACCGCAAACGCCAGCGTGACCACCGGATTGAGCGTGATGAGCAGCGCCGCCTTCCCCGCAGGCAGATACTGCAGACCCGTGAGGAAAAAGCTGGCGTAGCCGAACACCCCGGTCGCGCCTGCGGCAAACATGCCCAGCCAGGTCTTGACAGACCAGTGCCTGAGAGCACCCAGCCCGCCCGAGAAATACAGCCAGGGCAGCAACAGGGTCGCAGCCAGCAAAAAGCGCAGCGCCGATGCCGCCAGAGGCGGCATATTGAGCGCCAGAATGCGGCCTGCCGGCCAGGAAGCGCCCCACATCAGGGCCATGCCCAGAAGACGCAGGTGTGCGCTCATCAAAGAGCTCTTGACGGATTCGGAAATCATGAAGATGGCCAACAAAAAAAGCCGCGGCCATTCGATCGCGGGCAGCGGCTCAGATCAGGGATCTAAAGACCCAATATACCCGCAACACATTCCGGATGGATGCATGCCGCTACCGTCTGGCGCACTGTGCTATGCCTGCACAGGCCTCAGCCGCGCGGCATGCTTGTGCAACGCATCGCGCACCAGAGGCCGCAGCTGCGCAGCCTCCGAAGGCTCATTCAAAGCCGCCAGAATGCGAAGCCGCATGCGCGGCTCCCAGAACTTCTGGATATGCTGGGCCACACCGTCGAGCGCCTCGTCATGCTCTGGCATGGCCTCGAAGAACTCGGCTATGCGATTGGCCATGCGGATCAGGTTGTTCACATCCATCACTGACTTCCCATCTCCAGTTGGGCTGCGGCCAGATGACCGAGCTGCTGGTCGTTGAAACGCCTGTAGCCCTGCTGCCAGCTTGAAGGCTGCGCCACGGGCAATACCTGCACGGCCGTCACCTTGTACTCGGGGCAGTTGGTGGCCCAGTCCGAACTGTCGGTGGTGATCACATTCGCGCCCGACTCGGGGAAATGGAAGGTGGTGTAGACCACGCCGGGCTGTATGCGCTCTGTCACCGTGGCGCGCAGCACCGTCTGGCCGGCGCGGCTTTCAATGCCCACCCAGTCGCCATCGCGGATGCCACGGTCCTGTGCGTCATGCGGATGAATCTCGAGCCTGTCCTCACCGTGCCACTGGTTGTTGGCCGTGCGCCGCGTCTGCGCGCCCACGTTGTACTGCGAGAGAATGCGCCCCGTGGTCAGCAGCAGCGGAAAGCGCTGCGTGACCTTTTCATCGGTGGCCACGTACTGGGTGATGATGAAGCGGCCCTTGCCACGCACGAATCTATCCTGGTGCATGATGGCCGTGCCCGCCTCTTCGGTGCCCTCGTTGCAGGGCCACTGCACGCTGCCCAGGCGCTCTATCTTCTCGTAGCTCACGCCCGCGAAAGTCGGGGTCAGTGCCGCGATCTCGGCCATGATCTCGCGCGGATGGGCGTAGTTCATGGGATAGCCCAGCGCGTTGGACAGCAGTTGCGTCACCTCCCAGTCGGCATAGCCGGCCAGCGGCTGCATGAGCTGGGTCACGCGCGAGATGCGGCGCTCGGCATTGGTGAAGGTGCCGTCCTTCTCCATGAAGGACGATCCGGGCAGGAACACATGGGCGTACTTGGCGGTTTCGTTGAGGAAGATGTCCTGCACCACCACGCACTCCATGGCCGACAGCGCTGCCGTCACATGCTGGGTGTTCGGGTCGGACTGCACGATGTCCTCGCCCTCGCAGTACAGGCCCATGAAGCTGCCTTCCAGCGCGGCCTCGAACATATTGGGAATGCGCAAACCCGGCTCGGGACTGAGCTTCACGCCCCAGGCGCCTTCAAACTCGGCCCTGGTGATGCTGTCCGAGATATGGCGATAGCCCGGCAGCTCATGCGGAAAGCTGCCCATGTCGCAGGATCCCTGGACATTGTTCTGCCCGCGCAAGGGATTCACGCCCACACCTTCACGACCCACATTGCCCGTAGCCATGGCCAGATTGGCAATGCCCATGACCATGGTCGAGCCCTGGGCATGCTCGGTCACGCCCAGGCCGTAATAGATGGCGGAGTTGACCTGCCTTCCCTGCGGATGATCCGCACTGCCCAATGCATACAGCCGCGCCGCACCACGCACCAGCTCGGGAGCCACACCGGTGATGTCGGCCGTGGCCTCGGGCGAGTTCTCCGGCCTGGCGACGAACTCCTTCCATTGCGCAAAGGACTTGGCATCACAGCGCTCGTCAATATAGGCATCGGCCAGCCAACCCTCGGTGACGATCACATGGGCCAGCGCCGTGATCATGGCCACATTGGTGCCGGGCTTCAGCTGCAGGTGGTAGTCGGCCTTGACATGGGGCGAGTTGACGAGCTCGATCTCGCGCGGGTCGATCACGATCAGGCCGGCGCCGGCACGCCGGGCATCGCCATGCCGGGCGTCGCCACGCAGCCGCTTTTTCATGCGTGAGCCGAACACCGGGTGCGCCGCCGTGGGATTGGCGCCTATCACCATGATCACATCGGAGTGCTCGACCGACTTGAAGGTCTGCGTGCCTGCCGATGTGCCATAGGTCTGGCCCAGGCCATAGCCCGTGGGCGAGTGACAGACACGCGCACAGGTATCGACATTGTTGTTGCCGAAGGCCGCGCGGATCAGCTTCTGCACCAGATAGGTTTCCTCATTGGTGCAGCGCGACGAGGTGATGCCGCCAATCGAGTCCCTGCCATGCTTGGCCTGGACGCGGCGGAACTCGCTGGCCGCGTGGGCAATGGCCTCCTCCCAGCTCACTTCGCGCCAGGGATCGGTGATCTTCGCGCGGATCATGGGTTGAGTGATACGGTCCTTGTGCGTGGCATAGCCCCAGGCAAAACGCCCCTTGACGCAGGCATGGCCTTCGTTGGCCTTGCCGTCCTTCCAGGGCACCATGCGCACCACCTGCTCGCCCTTCATCTCGGCCTTGAAGCCGCAGCCCACGCCGCAGTAGGCGCAAGTCGTGATCTCGCTGTGCTCGCTCTGCCCCAGCTCGACCACGGTCTTTTCCTGCAGCGTGGCCGTGGGACAGGCCTGCACGCAGGCGCCGCAGCTCACACAGTCGCTGGCCATGAAGCCGTCGCCCTGACCTGCCGTGATGCGCGACTCGAAACCGCGTCCGCTGATCGTCAGTGCAAACGTGCCCTGCGTTTCCTCGCAGGCGCGCACGCAGCGATTGCAGACAATGCACTTGCTGGGGTCGTAGTTGAAATACGGGTTGGAGGTATCGACCTCAGCCTTGGCCTCGCCCTTGAAGTGGTTGGCTCCATCCATGCCATAGCGCACCTCGCGCAGGCCGACCACTCCGGCCATGTCCTGCAGCTCGCAGTCGCCGTTGGACGAGCAGGTCAGGCAATCGAGCGGGTGGTCGGAGATATAGAGTTCCATCACGCCCTTGCGCAGCTCCTGCAGCTGCGGACTCTGGGTGCGCACCCTCATGCCCGCTTCGGCAGGCGTGGTGCAGGACGCAGGAAAGCCCTTGCGCCCCTCGATCTGCACCAGACACAGCCGGCAGGAACCAAAGGGCTCCAGCGAATCCGTGGCACAGAGCTTGGGCACCTTGATACCGCCATCGACAGCGGCGCGCATCAGCGATGTGCCCTTGGGCACGGTGACCTCGCGGCCGTCTATATGCAACGTGACCAGTTCCTCGGACAGGCTGGCAGGCGTTCCGCAATCGGTGTTCTTCAGATGTTCCAGCATGGCTCTCTCCTCAGGCGGGGTTCACGGTCTGCACGGGCTCGATACCGAAGTCCTGCGGGTAGTGCTGCAGCGCAGAGCGCACCGGATAGGGGGTCATGCCGCCCATGGCACACAAGCTGCCATGCTGCATGGTGTCGCACAGGCTCTCGAGCAGCGCCACATTGGCCGCATGCTCTGCACCGCCTTGACGCGTGATGCGGTCTATCACCTCCACCCCCCGCGTGGAGCCGATGCGGCAGGGCGTGCATTTGCCGCAGGACTCGATGGAGCAGAACTCCATGGCATAGCGCGCCAGCTGCGCCATATCGGCGCTGTCGTCATGCACGACCAGACCGCCATGGCCGACCACATTGCCCTTGGCGGCATAGGCTTCGTAGTCCAGCGGATCATCCCAATCCTCGGGCGCCACATAGCTGCCCAGCGGGCCGCCAACCTGAATGGCCTTGACGGGCCGACCGCTGGCCGTGCCGCCGCCAAAGTCCTGCACCAGCTCGCGCAGCGTGAGGCCGAAAGCTTTTTCCACCAGTCCGCCACGTGCGATATTGCCCGCGAGCTGAAAGGGCAGCGTGCCGCGCGAGCGCCCCATGCCATAGCCCTGATAGAAGGCCGCACCCCTGGCCAGGATGATGGGTACGGTCGCCAGCGTGATCACATTGTTGATGACCGTGGGCTTGCCGAACAGGCCTTCGATCGCGGGCAGCGGCGGCTTGGCGCGCACAATGCCGCGCTTGCCTTCGATGCTCTCCAGCATGGCGGTCTCTTCGCCGCAGACATAGCTGCCAGCCCCCTTGCGCACCTGCAGAGAAAACGCCTTGCCGCTGCCGGCCACATTGGCGCCCAGCCAGCCCGCCGCACTGGCGCGTGCAATCGCCTCGTTCAGCACCGCAATCGAGTGCGGATATTCACTGCGCACATAAATATAGCCCTGAGTCGCACCCACGGCCAGACCAGCGATCGCCATACCCTCGATCAGGCAGAACGGGTCGCCCTCCATCAACAGACGGTCGGCGAACGTGCCCGAATCGCCTTCGTCGGCATTGCAGGCAATGTATTTCTGCGGCCCTGTTCCCGCACTTTCTGCAGCCGCAACGGTCTTCCATTTGATCCCTGCGGGAAATGCCGCCCCGCCGCGACCGCGCAGGCCGGAGTCCAGCACCTGCTGGACGATGGCTTCGGGCGCCATGGCCGCAGCGGCCCTGAGACCTTGCCAGCCGCCATGGGCCTCGTAATCCCGCAGGCTCAGCGGATCGACGATGCCCACGCGTGCAAAAGTCAGACGTTCCTGCCGTGCCAGATAAGGCATCTGTTCGGTCAGCCCATGGCATAGCGCATGGGACTGGCCCTGCAGCATGCCGGCGTCCAGCAGACCCGGCACGTCAGCCGCCTGAACCGGGCCGTAGGCCACGCGGCCCTGTGCAGTCTCAATCTCGACCAGGGTCTCCAGCCACAGCAAGCCACGCGAGCCGTTGCGTACCAGCTCCACCGCCAGGCCTCGCGCCTCGCACTCGCGCTGCAGCGCCTGGGCCACCGCATCCGCGCCCACGGCCAGGGCTGCGGCATCGCGCGGCACATAGATGCGTGCGGCAGCAAAAGCTTCATTTTCGATAGCTGCTTGCGCTTCATCTGCCTTGGCTTCAAGTCGTTTTTGCTGTATTTCCTCCAGCAGGGCATCGAGCCGGTCCGCAGTCATTCGCGCATGGACTTCGCTCTCATCGACCATCACGGCCGGCGACTGGGCGCACAGCCCCAGGCAGTAGACAGGCTCCAGCGTCACGCTGCCATCGGCGCTCGTGCCATGGGCCTGGCAGCCCAGTGTCTCTTGCGCATGGGCGAACAGTGCATCGCCACCACGCGACTTGCAGGCTTCGGCCCGGCAGATCTGGATCAGCGTCCTGCCATGCGGCTGCTCGCGCAAATGCGGGTAATAGCTGACAACACCATGGACCTCGGCACGCGAAAGATTCAAGGCCTCGGCAATGGCGGGCACGGCGGCGCGCGGGATGAAGCCCAGGCTGTCCTGCAGGGAATGAAGCAGTGGCAGCAGGCCACCGGGTTCCTGGCCAAAGCGGGCCAGACAGTGCGTCAGGGCGTCCTGCTGTTCGGGGCTGAGCAGCTGCGCAGACTCCTGCGGCTGCTCAATAGGGTGATGGGGCATGGGGCGACCTTGTTATGAGGGCGCACCAGCGCCCTTTGTCTCATGCCGTATTTCAGCCCCGGCCGTATCTCAGGTCAAATTCTTTGAATTGATGACGCGATTCAAATTGCAAATCAGCGCACGGCCCCGGCAAAGCTGGCACATTGCTGGCGCCAGGCCTGGGACTGCATGAGCGCCAGCGCGGCCTGCTGCGCGCGGGTCGCCTGCTCCTGCGAAGGGGTCAGGAAAGCAATGGCCGTCTGCACCTTGGGCGCAATTAGAGGACGCACCGAGATCCGGGCCGACTCGGGCAGCGTCGCCACCAGCGCACCGGGCAGCACGCTGTGCAGACCGCCTTCGGTCACGGCCAGCATCAGGCTCAGCACGGAATTGGTCTCCATGGCCGCACTGACCTCGCAGCCGGCTGCCACAAAGCTCTGATCCACAATCAGCCGGTTATGCATGTCCGGCGTCAAAAGACATAGCGGCAGCCTGGCCGCCTGAGCCCATTTCACAGGTTTCTGGCTCTGCTCCTCAGCCGCAGGACTGAGCAGGAAATAATGCTCCTGATACTGCGGCCACATGGTGATGCGGGCGCTGCGTGCCGTGCGGCGGCCCGACTCCAGCCTTTCGCTGTAGCCCAGGGCCAGATCTAGCGAGAGATCTTCGAGTCCGGTTTCTATCTCAAGCGAGCTCATGGAGAGCACCATGGGCGTGATGCCCGGGTGCTGGACCCGCAACAGCGCGGCAAAGCGCGTCAGCATGGGGATGGCCGTAGGCACGGCAGCCATGCGCAGCAGACCCTTGAGCTGGCCGGCTGCGGCGCTCAGATCCTGTCTCAGCGCCTCCTCGGCCCTGAGCATGGACAGTGCCGTGGCCAGCACCTGCTCGCCCTCGGGAGTCAGCCCGCCAAACACGCGGCCGCGCCTCACGATGACGGCACCGAACTCGTCCTCCAGCGCCTTGAGCGCATTGGACAGTGCAGGCTGCGTGATATGACAGGCCTGCGCCGCCCTTGCGAAATGGCGGTGCTCGTTGAGCGCCACCAGATAACGCATGGAGGTCAGAAGGTTCATCAGGTATCGCTGCTAACCGTGATCGTGGGGAACTTGCTGGAGAAGTCCTTGGCCTTGAGAGCCACCTTCACGGCCAGATCGCGCGCCACCTTTTTGTAGACCTGTGCGGCTTCACTCTCGGGCTCGGCCACCACCGTGGGCTTGCCGCTGTCGGCCTGCAGACGGATCTGCAGCGACAGGGGAAGCGCCCCCAGATAGTCGATGTTCTGCTCGCCCGCCATCTTCTTGCCGCCGTCTGCGCCAAAGATATGTTCGACATGGCCGCAGTTGGTGCAGACATGGGCAGCCATGTTTTCGACCAGGCCGAGAATCGGCACACCGACCTTCTCGAACATCTGAATGCCCTTCTTGGCATCGATCAGGGCAATGTCCTGGGGCGTGGTCACCACCACGGCACCCGTCATGGGCACGCGCTGGGACAGCGTCAGCTGGATGTCGCCGGTTCCGGGCGGCATATCGACCAGCAGATAGTCCAGATCCTTCCAGTTGGTCTGGCGCAGCATCTGCTCCAGCGCCTGGGTGGCCATGGGGCCGCGCCAGATCATGGCCTGGTCGTTGTTGACCAGCAGACCGATGGACATGACCTGCACGCCGTGGTTCTCCAGCGGCTCCATGGTCTTGCCGTCATGGCTTTCGGGCTTGCCCGAAACACCCATCATCATGGGCTGGCTGGGGCCGTAGATGTCGGCATCCAGAATGCCCACGCGGGCACCTTCGGCGGCCAGCGCCAGCGCCAGATTGGCCGTGGTCGTGCTCTTGCCCACGCCGCCCTTGCCGGACGAGATGGCGATGATGTTCTTCACGCCGGGCAGCAACTGCACGCCACGCTGCACGGCATGCGAGGCCACCTTGGTGGTGATGTTGACCGAGACATTGCCCACGCCAGCCACAGTCCTGGCCGCAGCGATGAACTGGCTGCGCAGGGCAGGCTGCAGGCTCTGGGCCGGATAGCCCATCTCCACATCGAACGAGACGTCGTCACCGGCAATCTGCAGATTGCGCAGGGCGCGCGTGCTCACAAAGTCCTTGCCAGTGTGCGGATCAAGCACGGTGGCCAGCGCGCTCAGAAGCGCTTGTTCTGTAACAGCCATTGGATTTAGTTTTCCAGAGGTTTCTTCAATGAGGGATAGTCTAGCGAAGCTGTCCAACCCCTGTGCACAGGAGACAATGCAGCCCTTTGCCCAAGATTTGAGAGACAGCCCGTGAAATTGAAGATGGCCGAAAATTCCCTGTTTGCAGTCCTGATGCGCTCACGCTGGTGGATCAGCTTTGCGATCTGCGCTGCGGTGGTGCTGGTGTCGCTGGCGGTGTTCCCCAAGGACATTTCGCCTTTTGCCGCTCTGGGAGCCTTCCCGTTCTTCGTCGTCGGCTGCATTGCCTGCTACAAGCAGCTGCGGGCCCCCAGCCCGGCCAGGCTGGAGCAGATTCAGCAGGTGATCGCCGAGCAGTCCTGGGCCGACTTCAGTGCACAGTTGCAGACAGCCTGGCAAGCCGAAGGCTATGAGGTTCAGCGCCTGAACCAGGCCGGTGCCGATCTGCTGCTGACGCGCAACGGCCAGACCAGCGTGGTCGGCGCGCGCCGCTGGAAAGCCGCCGCCCATGGCGTGGAGCCGCTGCGCGAGCTGCAGGCCGCACAACACAAGCTGAAAGCCGATCTCTGCGTTTACGTGGCTCTGCAGCCTCTGGGCGAAAATGCCGCCAGCTGGGCCGCGCAAAATCAATTGGTCGTGCTGGATGCCAAGTCCATCGCCACGCTGATTGCCAAGAACCAGAAAAAGAGCTGACGGCCGCCGCAGACTGTCACCTGGGCCGCCGCCGGCCCGTTCGATGGCCCGGCCCACCTACCGCCCGCGGCCCAATCCGGGCACACTGCAGCCATGGCGGCAGTGCAGTTCTCTCCCACCCTCCCACCCAGTCTTGCCGAAGCAGAGCGGCAGAGCTCCATAGGCCCTAGCTCCAGCATCGGGCAGACCGGCCTGTTGCTCAGCGGCGGCGGCGCCCGGGCTGCCTACCAGGTCGGCGTGCTGGCCGCCATCGCCGAGCTGCGCCGCGCTCGCGGTCTGCAGCATGGCCCCAATCCCTTTCCAGTGCTTGCAGGCACATCGGCAGGCGCCATCAATGTCGCAGCCCTGGCTTGCCATGCCGATGCCTTTGACAGCGCAGTGCGGCGCATGTTGCATGTCTGGGGCCATATGCATACCGAGCAAATCTACAAGGCCGACTCTCTCAGCGTGCTGCGCAGCGGCGCACGCTGGCTGACGCTGTTGTCGCTGGGCTGGGCGCTGGCCCGCTGGAGCCGCATGCGCCCGCGCTCGCTGCTGGACAATGCTCCGCTCAAAACCCTGATGAACAGCGGCCTCATGCCTTTCGAGCGCATCCCACAACTCATCGACAGCGGTCATCTGCACGCCCTGGCCATTACCGCATCCAGCTACAGCAGCGGTCAGCACATCACTTTCTTTCAGACTCGCGAGGCCTTGAGCCCCTGGGTGCGCGACCAGCGCAAGGCCGTGCAGACCCTGCTGACCGCCGATCACCTGCTGGCCTCGTCGGCCCTGCCCTTCATATTTCCAGCCATGCCGCTGCCCATGGACGGACATCTCGAGCATTTCGGCGACGGCTCCATGCGCCAGACTGCGCCCCTGGCACCAGCGATTCATCTGGGTGCCTGCAAACTGCTGGTCGTCGGCGCGGGCAGACGCCACGAGCCCGTGAGCAGCCAGCCGCAGGTCGATGCCAGCTATCCCACACTGGCCCAGGTGGCCGGGCACGCGCTGTCCAGCATTTTTCTGGACACGCTGGCTGTGGACATAGAGCGTGCCGAACGCATCAATCACACGCTGAGCCTGATTTCTCCGGCCGAGCGCATTCACAGCCGGCTGCGCCCTATCGAGGTACTGGCCATCACCCCCAGCGAGCGCATCGACGATATTGCCACGCGCCACATCGACAAGCTGCCGCTGCCGGTGCGCACCTTGCTGGCCACGCTGGGCGTGCGCTCAGGCACGGGCAACCCCATGCGTGACGGTGCGCTGGCCAGCTACCTGCTGTTTGAGCAAGGCTATACCCGTGAACTGATAGCACTGGGCCGCAAAGACGCACTGGCCCGAAGTGAGGAGCTGTGCGCCTTCCTGGGTTGGCCTCAAGAATGTAACAAATGTTAATGATGCGAAAGGAGCTAGGCAAATGATGCGTGAGACACTTTGCATGACCTTCATCATCTTTCCGGCAATCGCCTAGTGACTCCATCCCCACAGCCCATCCGCGCTTCCAAATCGCTCAAGCTCTCGCTGATCCTGCCTTTTGTTGCACTGATTGCGCTGCTGACATCGGCCCTGGGCATGCTCTGGTACTGGACGGGCAGCAACACGGTGTCCGCCTTGTCCGAACAGGTGATGGAAGAGAAAGCCGAGCGTATCGCGCTGATCGTGGATCGTCACCTGCACCCGTCCAGCGCCGTGCTGGAGGCTGCGTTTCCCAGCGGCCAGCCCGTAGCTGCCGACATCCGCGAACATATTCCCGACCTGATCTCCCGGCTGTGGGTAGCGACCTCGCTGCATACCCGGCCCAATGACTATGTGTATTACGCCAATATCGCGGGCCAGGGCATTGCTCTCAAGCGAGTGGCGCCAGAACTGGGCCAGTTGCGCCTCAAGATTCAGCCCGGCGAGCACCGCAGCTACTTCAAGGTCGCCGGCATGCATGCCGAGCCGATCTACGAATCCACCGAAACCAATCTGTTCGAGCCGCGCCAGCGCCCCTGGTTCAAGCTTGCGGCGGAGTCGGCCGATGTGATCTGGACGCCTGCCTATATCGACTTCAGCGCCAAGGACCTGGTGCTCACTCGCGCACGCCGCATTCTCTCCAGCAAGGGCAGCCTAGAGGGTGTGGTTGCCACTGATATTTCGCTGCGCGCGCTCAACGAATTCGTCAACCAGCTGCATCTGAGCGAACATGGCCGCGCCTTCATCATCGAGGCCAACGGCTCCCTGATCGCAGCCACCGGCATGCCCAACATCCACCGGCGCGAAGACGGCAAGCTGGAGCGCATGAGCGCCGCCAACAGCCAGGACCCGCTGATTCAGGCGGTGTACGACAAAATCCAGGGCGCCTTCCAGTCCTCGCTGCCCAGCGACGGCCCCGGCACGGCCCTGCTCGAAGATGACAGGCACAACCATATTCGCATTGCCTACCGGCGCCTGAGCAATGGGGCCGGTCAGGACTGGATGGCCGTGGTGGCCGTGCCGCACAAGGACATGCTGGCCGGCGTCTACCGCCATATGGCCCTGGTAGGCAGCCTGGGCCTGCTGGCCCTGGTCGTGGCCGTCGTCATCGGCACCCGCATCTTCGGCGCCGTGGCCAACGATATGCGCTCGCTGACCCGCGCCGTGCGCCGCGTGGGCCTAGGCGAAATCGACACGCCGATCGAAGTGCAGCGCCGCGATGAAATTGGCGAGCTGGCCCACAATTTCCACCGCATGCGCCACAGCCTGTTTACCGATCCACTGACCGGGGCCAGCAACCGCAGCGCACTGCAGCATATTCTGACCACACTCACCCGCCCCCTGCCCGGCCAGAACATGGCCGCCCCGTTTGCCCTGCTGTTTGTGGACCTGGACCGCTTCAAGCCGCTCAATGACCGCTGGGGCCATGACAACGGCGATCTGGCTCTGGCCGAGATCAGCCTGCGCCTGCGCAATCTGCTGCGCCCCGATGACGTCGTGGCGCGTCTGGGCGGTGACGAGTTCATCCTCATCCTGCGCGGAGTCAGCGACGAGGAGCAGGTACAGGCCGTGCGCCTGAAGATAGAGCATGCGCTGCAGCAGCCGCTGGGCACGCTGCAAGGCATTCCCGAAGGCGAAGCCGTGACCGTGGGGGCATCCGTGGGACAGGCCCTATATCCCAGGGATGCCCAGGATGCACAAAGCCTGCTCAAGGTGGCCGACCAGGACATGTATCGCAACAAAAGGCCTTCGGTGGGCTGAGCGCAGCCTCGGCTATCGCTTCCAATTTTGAAGCTGCTTACGCTTTATATTCATAGAATTACTATTAATTTCAGCTTGAAAACAATATGTGCACTATGTAATTAGCTATAAAAAGCAAAGCGAATGCCGCTCCCGAACGAACTCGGCGGGCACCGCCGCAAAACCCGCGCCCGCAGCCTGATGCCAAGCCCTTCTAGAATGACGGGTTCTCTGTGAAAGCTGTTTCCTCATGACCGCACGCAAACTATTCGTCACCACCGCCCTGCCGTACGCCAACGGCAACTTCCACATCGGCCACATCATGGAATACATCCAGGCCGACACCTGGGTGCGTGCGCAGCGAATGCAGGGCAATGCGGTCAACTTCGTGGGTGCCGACGACGCCCACGGCGCGCCCATCATGATTGCCGCCGAAAAGGCCGGCAAGACGCCCCAGCAGTTCGTGGCCGACATCGCCGCCGGCCGCAAGCAGTATCTCGACGGCTTCCATATCGCCTTCGACAACTGGAGCAACACCGACAGCGCCGAAAACCACGAGCTGTCCAAGCAGATCTATCTGGACCTGAAGAAGGCCGGCTTCATCGAAACCCGCACCATCGAGCAGTTCTTCGATCCCGAGAAGAACATGTTCCTGCCCGACCGCTTCATCAAGGGCGAATGCCCGCGCTGCCACGCCAAGGACCAGTATGGCGACAACTGCGAAGTCTGCAGCTCGGTTTACGCGCCCACCGACCTCATCAACCCGTTCTCGGCCCTGTCGGGTGCCACGCCGGTGATGAAGTCGTCCGAACATTTCTTCTTCAAGCTCTCCGATCCGCGCGCCGTAGAGTTCCTGACCGAGTGGACGCAGAACGGCAAGCATGTGCAGCCCGAAGTGGCAGCCAAGATCAAGGAATGGTTCGGCGTGCGCACCAACCCCGACGGCTCGACCAGCGAAGGCCTGGACGACTGGGACATCAGCCGCGACGCGCCTTACTTCGGCATCGAGATCCCCGACGCGCCGGGCAAGTACTTCTATGTCTGGCTCGATGCGCCCGTGGGCTATCTGGCATCGCTCAAGGAACTGCTCAACCGACGCGGCGAAGACTACGACGCCTATATGGCCGACCCCGACCTGGAGCAGTACCACTTCATCGGCAAGGACATCATCACCTTCCACACCCTGTTCTGGCCTGCGATGCTCAAGTTCAGCGGCCGCAAGACGCCGACCAGGATCTGCGTGCACGGCTTCATGACCGTGAACAACGGCGAGAAGATGAGCAAGAGCCGCGGCACCGGCCTCGACCCGCTCAAGTACCTGTCGCTCAAGATGAACCCCGAGTGGCTGCGCTACTACCTGGGCGCCAAGCTCAACGGCAAGAACGAAGACATCGACTTCAATCCCGAAGACTTCATGCTGCGCGTCAACTCCGACCTGATCGGCAAGTACGTGAACATCGCTTCGCGCGCCGCAGGCTTCATCAGCAAGCGCTTTGACGGCAGGCTGGGTCAGGTAAGCGAAGACGGCCAGGCCCTGCTGGCCGCGCTTCGCGAGCAGCAAACCGCCATCGTCGCCGCCTACGAGGCCCGCGACAGCGCCCGCGCCGCGCGCGAGATCATGCTGCTGTGCGACAAGGTCAACAGCTATGTGGACGCCAACAAACCCTGGGAACTGGCCAAGAAGGAAGGCATGGATGCGCGCCTGCACGATGTGTGCACGACCTGCATCGAAGCCTTCCGCATCCTGACCATCTACCTGAGCCCCATCCTGCCCGGCGTGGCCGCCGAAGTGGCCCGATTCCTCATCGTGCCGCCCGAGAGCTTTGCCGACGTGGTCAAGCCCCTGGGCGCAGGCCACCAGATCGGCATCTACCAGCATCTGATGCAGCGCGTCGATCCCAAGCAGCTCGAAGCCCTGTTCGAAGCGCCCGCCGGCCAGGCCGCCCCCGCCACCGAACCCGCCAAGGCCGAGAAGAAGGCTGCCAAGAAGGCCGAGCCCGTGATCGACCCCAATGCCCCCGGCGGCGAGCCGCTGGCCGAGACCATCAGCATCGACGACTTTGCCAAGGTCGATCTGCGCATCGCCAGGATTCTGGAATGCAAGACGGTCGAAGGCTCGACCAAGCTGCTGCAGCTGACGCTGGACGTGGGCGAGAAGGACGAAAACGGCCAGCCCAGGACCCGCAACGTGTTCAGCGGCATCAGCAGCATGTACCAGCCTGAGCAGCTGCAGGGCAAGCTGACGGTGATGGTGGCCAATCTGGCACCGCGCAAGATGAAGTTCGGACTGTCCGAAGGCATGGTGCTGGCCGCCAGCCACGCTGACGAGAAGGCCCATCCCGGCATCTATGTGCTGGAGCCCTTCCCCGGCGCCATGCCCGGCATGCGGATTCATTGATCTCATGATCCCCCCTGAGTCGCCTTCGGCGCCTTCCCCCCGAGGGGACGACACCTTCGCCGCGAGGCGGCAGGGCCGCCTTAGGCGCTTGCCCGGTGTCTCCTCCCGGGGGCGTGCCTCATCAGGCTCCTGCGGCTTCTGGCTGGCTGGAGTTTTTTTATGCCTGGCGCTTTCGGGCTGCACCGTGATCGCCGTCACCGGCACTGCCATCAGCGTGACAGCCGGGGCCGTGGGCCTGGCCGCCGATGCCGCCATCGGCACAGCCAAGATCGTGGGCAAGGGGGTTGGCAAGGCCGCCGATGCCTTGATGGATGAGGATCAGCCCGATGCCAGCGGCGTGAATATTCGCTACCGCGATCCGTCGGCAAGCGCTCCCGCAGCGGCAGAAATGCCGGCAGCGACCGCCAACACCATGCCTGCCGCGCCCTCTGACGGACTGCCGCCGCAAAACTGACGAATCACCCGCATCCGTTCACAGGAAACCGCATCGCGCTACACATCAGATAGCGCAATGCGGTTTTTTCATGCCCTGGCGCGCACCCACAAGCACAAGCGCAGCGCATAACTAAATAACCAATAACTTCCTGTTACACCACCGGGATATTGAGCTTGTCAGAGCCGGTCCGCTTCCTAGAATCCGACTCCATCAGCTCTGCCTGCTCCGCCCCTGCCCAGAAGAATGCTCGACATTCACCACACATAACAAAGGCCGCGCACATTCAGGCATCGAGGTCATAAATCCCCCACGCGGCCTTGCGTGGGGACAACGGGAGGCCCCATGCGATCGAAACCCTTGCTCACTTCAGCGCGCTCTGCGCTATGGCTGGCTCTTGCCCTGGCAGCGCCGCTGCCCAGCCTGGCCAGCTCTGCTGCCACCTCCTTGCGTGTGCAGGATGTGGCCGTGCTGGCTGCCAGCTGCGCCAACTGCCACGGCCCGGACGGCCGCTCCACGGGCGTCATTCCCCAGCTGCGCGGCCTGCCCGAGGCCCATCTGCTGCAGCGCCTGCAGGCCTTCAAGGCCGGCACCGCCAAGGACGCCACCGTCATGACCCGTCTGGCCAAGGGCTACGACGATGAGCAACTCAAAGCGCTGGCCCAGTGGTTCAGCAAGAAGGGCCAGTAATGCAGATCAATCGTCGTCAAATTCTCGGCGGTGCCGCCGCCGGCGCAGCCAGTTTCGCCGTGCCCGCCATCGTGCAGGCCAAGGCAGCTTCGGCCCACGTGGTCGTGATCGGAGGCGGCTTTGGCGGAGCCACGGCCGCGCGCTATCTGCGCCAGTTCGCACCGCATATCCAGGTCACACTGGTGGAGCCGGCCGAGCGCTTCTATACCTGCCCCTTCTCCAATCTGTACCTGGCCGGCCTGCGCAGCTGGGACAGCATAGGCCACGGCTACGGCGGTCTGCGCAAGGCCGGCGTGAACGTGGTCCATGCACGTGCCGACCAGGTCCTGACCGACTCCAGGCGCGTGCTGCTGTCCAACGGTCAGGCGCTGAGCTATGACAAGCTGGTACTCTCGCCCGGCATCGACATGCGCTGGAATGCACTGGAAGGCTATGACGAGGCGGCCGCCCAACTCGCTCCCCATGCCTGGAAGGCCGGAGCACAGACCCAACTGCTCAAGAAGCAGCTCGAAGCCATGCCCGACGGCGGCAAGTTCGTGATGGTCATCCCTGCCAACCCTTTCCGCTGCCCGCCCGGTCCCTACGAGCGCGCGGCCATGGTGGCGCACTACCTCAAGAAGCACAAACCCCGGTCCAAGATTTTGCTGCTGGACGACAAGGATGCCTTCTCCAAGCAAGGCCTGTTCATTCAGGGCTGGAAAGCGCTTTATGGCGACATGATCGAATGGGTCAAGCAGGCCGATGACGGCAAGGTCACACGCGTGGATGCCAAGAACCTGGAGGTGGAAACCGCGTTCGGCACCAGGCACAAGGCCGATGTGCTCAACGTCATCCCACCCCAGAAGGCCGGCTTTATTGCCGACCGCGCCGGCGTGACCAATGCCAGTGGCTGGGTGCCCGTCAAGCCCGAGTCCTTTGAGTCCACTCAGGTTCAGCATGTCTATGTGCTGGGCGATGCCACGATTGCCGCGCCCATGCCCAAGTCCGGCTTTGCCGCCAATACGCAAGGCAAGGTGGCCGCTGCCGCGATTGCCGCCGAGCTGAGCGGCCAGCCCCTGCCTGCGGCGGCCTTTGCCAACACCTGCTACAGCTTGATCGGCACCGACTACGGCATCTCCGTGGCCGGCGTCTACCGCACGGCGGCGGGCAAGCTGATCGAGGTGCCAGACTCCGGCGGCGTGAGCCCCTTGAACGGCGATGCGGCCTTCCGCAAGGCCGAGGCCGACTACGGCGCAGCCTGGTACAAGGCGATCAGCGCGGATATCTGGGGTGGTTGAATAGAGGCATCCCCTGAGGCGCTGACGTGCCTTCCCCCTTCTCTCGTTGCGCTTCGCTTGCGGGAAGGGGGACGCTGGCTTTGCTGCGGGACGGCCCTTGCTCGCCAGCCCTAGCGAAGCTTCACACTTCATGCGCCTGGTGTGAATCTTTGCCACCCGCCCTCCTCTGCTTTATTGAACGACTGATATGTTGTTGTGGTCTGTTTTTTTGCTGGGCATGGCCTTCGGCGTCGCCGCGCGTCTGGGGCGTTTCTGTCTGCTGCGCGGCCTGCGCCAGCAGATGGGGCGAGATACCGAAGTCGCTGCGGGCCAGGCACCTGCACTGCAGGCCTTTGCCCTCGCATTGGCCGTAGCCTTGCTGGCCTCGCAGGGGCTGCAGGCTCTGGGAATGCTCGATCTGAGCCAGGCCGCCATTGCGCGGCCCAGCTTTTCCATGGCTGGCGTGCTGATTGGTGGTTTGCTGTTTGGCATCGGCATGGTGCTGGCACGCGCCTGCGGAGCACGCTCTCTGGTGCTGCTGGCGGGAGGCAATCTGCGCTCTCTGGTCACCCTGGTGTTTCTGGCGCTGGGCGCGCAACTGGCCATGACTGGTGTGCTGACGCCTCTGCGCCTGTGGCTGCAGGCCCTCGCCCCCCTCACGCTGGCCCAGGCCACCTTGCCCGCCTATCTGTCTTCCCTGAATACATGGCTGCTGACGCTTGGGCTGGCCTTGCTGCTGCTGGCCTACGCCCTGCTGCGTCCCGGCCTGCGTCAAAGCCGCTTGCAGTGGAGCAGCGCGTTGCTCATAGGCCTGCTGGTGGCTGCCGGCTGGTGGCTGACTGCGCATATCGGGGTCGATGAGTTCGAGCCGGCCCGCCTCACCTCGCTGAGCTTCATCGGCCCGATCGCCGAGGCCCTGCTCTATCTGCAACTGTCCGTGGGTCGCGAGCCCGGCATAGGCCTGGCGCTGACGGCGGGCGTGCTCGCCGGCGCATTTCTCGCAGCCCTTGGCAGTCGCACGGCGCGCTGGGAAGGCTTTGACTCAACCAGCCGCCTGGCTGCCAGCGCCGGTGGCGGCCTGCTGATGGGAGTTGGCGGCGTGCTGGCCGCAGGCTGCTCCATCGGCCAGGGGCTGAGCGGGCTGTCCACGCTGTCGCTGGCCAGCTTTGCGGCCGTTGCCGGCATCCTGCTCGGAGCGCTTCTCAGCCTGCGCCTGCTGCGCCAGCAATAGCGCTGGCTTCGCTTGGGTATTCACCTCCGGATCAGGACCTGCTCCTAGAATCTCCAGCCACCAGCTCTGCTTGTGCCGCGTGTCGGCTGAGAGGCAATCCCATCGCGCTGCGCCCAAGCTTGCTTCCCTCCACCGAATCCGAGGCCTGGATCAGGCCCTCATTCCCATTACAGGAGCAATGCTCATGCAACGTCGCCATTTCCTCTGGACTCCGCCCGCACTCGCCCTGGGCGCCGCTGCCGGCCCGGCAATGGCAGCACCCGCCATCATCAGCAGCCAGTCGCCCATCCTGCCGCGCAAGGGCAAGGGGCCTCGCATCGTGATCTGCGGCGGCGGCTGGGGCGGCATGACGGCGGCACGCTATCTGCGCGAGCTGATTCCCGCTTCCGACGTCGTGCTGCTGGAGCGCAATCCGACCTTCTGGTCCGGCCCCATGAGCAACAAGTGGCTGGTGGACATAGTTGGCACGGACTTCGTGAACCGCGACATGCTGCACCCGGCCAACAAATACGGCTACACGCTGCTGCAGACCGAAATCACGGGCTTCGAGCGCGACAAAAAGCTGGTGCGCACGGCCCATGGCCTGATCGAGTACGACTTCCTGATTCTCTCGGGCGGCATTCGCAACGATTACGAGGCCTGGTTTGGCAACGACCAACGCGCCATCGAGTACACGCGCACCCACTTTCCCAACGCCTACATCCCCAATCAGGAAATGCTCTCGCTCAAGAGCAAGGTCAAGAACTTCAAGGGAGGCACGCTGGTGATGACGCTGCCGCCTCCACCGCATCGCTGCCCGCCCTCGCCCTATGAGCGCGCCTGCCTGATCGCCTGGCATATCAAGAAGAACAAGATTCCCGGCAAGATCCTGATCCTCGACCCCAAGCCCAAGATCGCCCCCATAGGCGTGGGCTACAAGCAGGCTTTCGAGGAGCTGTACGCAGACATCATCACCCATGTGCCCAATGCCGGCGTCAAGGAAGTGGACCCCTTCAACAAGCAGATCAAGACCGCTGCGGGCGACTTCAAGTTCGACGACGCCATCCTCATGCCGCCCCACCAGGCCGCCGACATGGTCTGGAAGGCGGACCTGATAGGCAAGGATGCCGCCACCGGCAAGCCCACGGGCTGGGCCGATATGCATAACCGTCTGTTCCATGCCAGGAGCGACGACCGCGTCTACTTTGTGGGCGATCTGATGGGCGCGATCTCGCCCCAGTTCGGCCACTATCCCAAGAGCGGCCATGTGGCCAACTACATCGGCAAGATCGTCGCCCGGAACATTGCCGAGCGCGTGGCCGGCAAGGAGGTCGTGGCCCGGCTGCCCGACAACCTCTGCTACATGATGGTCAACGGCGACCCTCAGGAAGAAATTTCGGTGAAGTTCGAATACGAGGTGGACGCCAGCGGCCAGGTCAACCAGACCCAGATCGACATGGACGTGCGCACCTCCGATCTCGTCAAGGAAGACTTTGCCTGGATCAACGGCAAGTTCGGTGATTTCTTGGGCACTTAAATCTCCCCCTGAGCGGCTTTGCCGCTTCCCCCTCTCTCTTCGGGAGGGGGACGACGCCCTCTGCTAGGCGCCCCCGCCGCGAGGCGGCTCTTGCTTGGCGTCTCTCGCTTGGAGTCGGTGCGATTTTTGAAGTTTTGTTAATTGGATTGAAGAGAAGCAATGTTCAAGAACACCACCCGTAGAAGCATGGTGCTGAGCTCGGCGGCAGTCGGGGCCAGCCTGGCTCTGCCCGCATCGGCTCTGGCGCAAGCCAGCAGCGCGGCCAAGAATCCGCTGGTCGGGCCACTGGCGCCGAACCCAGCCGAGTTCAAAAAGCTCATGGAGCAATTCACCGGCGGCAAGGCCACTCAGGCCGATGGTCTGCAGCTGGAGGTGCCCGTGCTGGCCGACAACCCCAGCGCCGTGCCCGTCAAGGTCAAGGTGACGCTGCCCATCACCGAGCAGGACTGGTGCGAGGAGATCATTGTGCTGGCCGAGCTCAACCCCTCGCCGCTGACCTGCCGCATGCAGTTCACCGCAGCAGCCGGAACGGCCGAGGCGGCGGTGCGCATACGCCTGTCCCAATCGCAGACTGTTCACGCGCTGGCGCGAATGAAGAGCGGCAAGGTGCTGGTCGCCAAACAGGCGACGACCGTGGCCGCCAGCGGCTGCGGCATGTGAATCTGGAAACACCCCCTGAGTCGCTGCGCTCCCTCCCCCTCTGTTGTGCCACGCTTTGCGTGGCCGAGGGGGACACCGCCCGCGCGGCAGGGCGGCCTTTGCGCGGCGGTTGCTGGCCCAGGCCCGCTTCTGGTATGGAGCGTAGTTGCATCCACATTCACGATAGATGCCTGAACTGAAAGGAATTTTGATGAATAAACCACCCCGCGTATGGGTCAGCAATGCCACCCCCAAGAAAGGCGAAGTGCTGCGCGTGCGCGCGCAGATGGAACATGTGATGGAAAGCGGTCTGCGCACCGACCCGGCCACGGGCAAGGTGCGCCCGCGCAATATCGTCAGCCGTTTCGAAGCCCGGCTTGGCAACGCCTTGCTGTTCAGTTGGGAGCCCGGCATCTCGATTGCCCAGAACCCCTATATCGAGTTCACCTTTGTCGCCCGGGAAAGCGGCGAGCTGCAGATGCAGTGGAAGGACGAGCAGGGCCAGACACTGAGTGCACAGAAGACAATCAGCGTCGCCTGATCGCGAGAGCCATGAGAAGTGGCGCCCCACGCTTGCCCACTACGTGTGGCCGCGGCCCCGGCGTTTTCATCTTGGGGCGGCCCGGCGATGAAAAAGCCCCGCCCGGTTTGCACCGGCGCGGGGCTTTTTTCATGGATGACAGACCTCAGTTGCCCTGATAGCGGCCGGGGCGATGGCTGATCCACAGGAACATGCTCATGATGACCGCAGCGAGCACCGAATACGCCACACGCTCCAGCGGCACGATGGCCAGCGCCAGCAGCACAACAGTGCAGTCGATCATCATCTGCACCTTGCCGGCGCGAATGCCGTAGCGGTCCTGCAGATAGAGCGAGACGATGGTGGCCCCGCCCAGGCTGGAGTGATGGCGTGCCAGGAACAGGCAACCCGATCCCATGAGCAAGCCTCCAGCCACGGCCGCATAAAGCGGATTCAGGTAGTCGATATGAATGAAGCGCGGGCCCACATCGGCCATCAGCGCCAGCATGGCAACCGAGACAAAGGTCTTGATCGTGAATTCCGCGCCCATGCGCTTCCAGGCAAACCAGTAGAACGGCAGATTGATGACGAAGAAAATGGCACCGAAAGGCAGTCCCGTCACATAGTGCAGCAAAAAGGCCACGCCCGCCGTGCTGCCCGTGAGCAGTCCCGCCTGCGCAAACAGCATCATGGTGATGGAGACAAACAGCGAGCCCGTGAACAGGGCCTGCGCGTCCTCGAAGCGGCCATGGCGCAGGCCCGAAGTGGCCGGCGCAGCAGCAGCGGGGGCATCCATGCGGCCGGCCAGAGCAGAGCTGGCCGAAGAAGATAGCGGTGTCGACATGTCGGGTAAGACAGCAAGATTGATGCCCATGATCTCGATAAAGACCGGGGCGAGCCGGTGCGGATAACACCGGGAAACCCCTTAATTTTACGGATGGACTCATGCTGTATGCACATGATTTGCTGCAACGCAACAAATCCCGAAGGGGAATTTCAGGCGCAATTCCGCCGTATATTTCACTCTTTCTAGCTTCCGTCGCTTACAGGTAAAGCGCTAATAGCTATCAATTCAGAAGCATCTCGCCCCCCGCCACCACAGCATTCAGGCCCTCTTCAGACCAGAGGCAAAAAGCCCTGTCTGCATCATCGCAAACAGGGCTTTGAAGAGATCCGGTGGCTTTGCAGGCGATCAGCCGCGCGACTCGTCGGGCAGGCGTTCGCGGTTGAGCGTGCGCAGCACCCGGCCATCGGAGCCAAAGGTCACCGTGAACTGCATCTCGCGCGTGGGCGGATCGATGTAGTTCCAGTCCCAGTCGGTTTCCTGCTTGAGCTTGTAAGTCATCATCTTGGCGGGCTTGCCCAGCATGCGGCGCACCTCGTTTTCCTCCATGCCGGGCACGACCTTGGCAAACACATGCGGAGCCAGCACCTGACGCAGCGCACTCATCTTGCCGTCCGCGCCTATGGTGATCATGTAGTTCCTGGCGCCGGCAGGCTGACGGTTGTACTCGAAGGTGCGCGAGCCATCTTCCTCGTTCCAGATGCGCTCGGGCTCGCCAAACTTCGCACGCACATCGGCCTCGGTGGACAGGCCTTCCTCCAGCTCCTTGATCTTCTGCTCGTCACAGCCCAGCAGCGCCAGGGTGCTGATTGCAGCCGCCGCCAGGGCCGCCGTCAAACGGGAAAAAATATTCATGGGCTTGAATCACAATGCTTGCCAGACAGAATGCGAATTCTGACATCAAGCCACCCGCGCACACGCGCCACTTTTGCAAACGCTTGTCAAAACGGAGTCATCCCCAGTGAGCACAACCCTAGAACAACTGTTTTCCCAATTCAGCAGCGCAGCACAGGCGGCCCGGGATCAGCAGGACAAATGGCTGATCATTGATCCCGTCTACGAACACCTGGAGACACTGCAGGACGCCGCACTGGAGCAGGTCCTGCCCCATATCCTGGCGCTGATCGAAACCTATCCCGAACTGGACTACGGCGGCCCCGGTCCGTTCGGCAGCCTGATCGAGGAGCACCCCATGGCCTCCTACACCCCGGCCTTGCTGGCGTCGCTGGAGCGCCAACCCAGCGTGCAGGTGATAGGCTGGCTGGACCGCACCATGCGCGTGGACGAGGACTTCCAGCGCAATGATCCGAACCCGGTCGGATCCGCCGAATTTGCCGCTGTGCTGCGCAAGATCGTCGATTCGCCATTGGCCTCGGACGACTGCAAGGAGTTCGCGCAGATCTGTCTCAAGGATCTGAAATAGCCCGGTGCGGGCCTGGCGCCCGCGTCGGGCTAAAATCCGCTGTTCTGAGAGGTTTTACACATATGTCTTTCTTCCGTCGCCCCGACTACCGTTCCGACACCACCAACTTCATCAACGACCTGAAGCAGCAAAAGCCCGAGCTGGACAAGCAACAGCAAGCCGGTCGCGCCCTGCTGTGGGACAAGGACGTGAACTATGAAGTCTGGGAAGATCTGCGCGCCGGTCGCGTGGAACAACAGCCCTACGTGTACCAGACCAACCACTCCTGATCTTTTCGATGAAATCAGCCTCAAGCGCTTACTCATCAAGCGCGCTCAGCTCTGCAATCCATAGCAGACCATGAGCGAGGCTGAAGAACAGACCCTGTTGCCGGGCCAGAACCCGGACGCTTCTGATCCGTCGCCTTCGGTCGTCGATCAGGTGGCCCTGGCACGCCTGTACGGCGAGCCCCTGTTTGCGCTGCCCCAGGATCTCTATATCCCGCCCGATGCGCTGGAAGTCTTTCTCGAAGCCTTTGAAGGCCCGCTGGACTTGCTGCTCTACCTGATCCGCAAGCAGAACTTCAATATCCTCGACATCCCCATGCTGGACGTGACGCGCCAGTACATGACCTATGTGGACGAGGTGCGCAGCCGCAATCTGGAGCTGGCAGCCGAATATCTGCTGATGGCGGCCATGCTCATCGAGATCAAGTCGCGCATGCTGCTGCCGCCCAAGAAGCAGGAGGACGGCGAGGAAGCCGAGGATCCGCGCGCCGAGCTGGTGCGCCGCCTGCTCGAATACGAACAGATGAAGCTGGCCGCCCAGCAACTGGGACAGCTGCCCACCTACGGGCGCGACTTTCTCAAGGCCACGGTCTATATCGAGCAAAGCCTGCAACCGCGCTTTCCAGATGTGGAAATCGGCGAGCTGCAAGCCGCCTGGCGCGACATCCTCAAGCGCGCCAAGCTGGTGCAAAGCCACAAGATCACACGCGAAGAGCTCTCGGTGCGCGAATACATGAGCCAGATCCTCAAGCAGCTGCAGGGCCAGCGTTTCGTGGAGTTCGAGCGCATCTTCAATCCGGAAAAAGGCTCGACCGTGCTGGTCGTGACCTTTATCGCCATGCTGGAGCTGGCCAAGGAAACGCTAATCGAAATCACCCAGGCCGAAGCCTACGCGCCCATTTATGTGCGCCTGGCCTATACCCCGGTGTGAGGCCGGAGAACAGTTGCAGGGCCTCGGCCTTGCAACCCTATGGCCCACCAGAAGTTCAGCAAGGGCTTACATTCGCATCCTGGGCTGCAGCACGCCAGCCTCCTGTTCCACCGCGCCTTGACGCGACACCTACGACATGACATACAGCGTCAAAGAAATTTTCTACACCTTGCAGGGCGAAGGCGGCCAGGCCGGCACGCCGGCCGTGTTCTGCCGCTTTGCGGGCTGCAATCTGTGGACCGGCCGCGAGCAGGACAGGCCCAATGCCATCTGCCAGTTCTGCGACACCGATTTTGTCGGCACCGACGGCACCCTGGGCGGCAAGTTCGCCACGGCCGATGAACTGGCCGAGCGCATCCTGAGCCAGTGGCCTGCCGACGACAGCCGGCACCGCATGGTGGTGCTGACTGGCGGCGAGCCTTTGCTGCAGGTCGACCCAGCCCTGATCGCCGCCCTGCATGCGCGCGGTTTTCGTATTTCGGTGGAAAGCAATGGCACGGTGGCCGCACCCGAGGGCATAGACTGGCTGTGCATCAGCCCCAAGGCCGGCGCCGACTGGATTCAGCGCAGCGGCCAGGAGCTCAAGCTGGTCTGGCCTCAGCCCACGTTCGATCTGGCGGCCATTGAAGCCAGCACCGAGTTCCAGCACTATTTTCTGCAGCCCATGGACAACGCCCAGCAGGGCAGCAATATTGCCGCCTGTATCGCGCAATGCATGCAGCGCCCCGGCTGGCGCCTGAGCCTGCAAACCCACAAGCTCACGGGCATTCGATGAAACACCCCCTGAGTCGCTTCGCGCCTTCCCCCTCTCTCGCTACGCGGGAGGGAGACGACAGCCTCGCTGCGGGGCGGCGCGGCCGGCCCAGGCCCTTGCTTGCTGTCACTGGCGTTGGTGCGTGCCGGTTGCATGCGCAAAGCCAGAAATAACGTTTATGCAGTTCACCGTTCACCAGCGTTTTTTCTTCGATGCCGCCCATACCCTGGAGCGGGCTATCGAGACCGAGAGCAGCCGCCGCATTCACGGCCATACTTACTGGGCGGAGGTCAGCGTGAGAGGCCCGCGCAATCCGGACAACGGCATGGTCATCGACCTCGGCCACCTGCGCGCGCGCCTGGAGTTGCTGCGCGATCAGCTAGACCATCACTTTCTCGATGAAGTGCCGGGCCTGGGCAAGCCCACGCTGGAAAACCTCTGTCTCTTCATCGCCAATGCCCTGGCCGACCTTGAGCCTGCGCCCAGCCGCATCCGCGTCTGGCGCGACAGCATCGGCGACGGTTGCGTGCTCGATCTGTCCTGAAGACAGCCGCCGCATAAGCCCCGAAACAAACCCCAAAAAAAGGCCCCGCTATTGCGGGGCCAGCTTGCTGAGAGTCAGACGGCTTCCCCACCAGGAGGCCTAACTCGGCAAGATCATCAGGCAGCAGAGTGCGGCAGCCGCCGCAGCTCTTTGCTGCCCATGCTCTTAGAAATTGTGGCGCAGGCCGATTTCGTAGCCCGTCAGGCTCTTGCCCACAGCGGGTGTAGGGCTCAGCGACGAACCCAGCTTGCGGGAAGCCTTGTCGTCATTGCTCATGCGCGCCACGGCTGCATAGATTTCGGTGCGCTTGGACAGCTTGTAGCCATAGCCCAGAGCAAGACGCTGGGAGTCCGCATCGCTTTGCTTCTTGTCCTTGTACCAGGTGTAGGCAGCACGCAGTTCGCCGGCGCCCAGAGGCATTTTCACGCCCAGGCTGTACAGATCGACACGCTTGCCGTTGCCGCGGTCGGACGCGATCAGCAGCATGGGAGTGACAACGCCGAAGTTGTAGGAAGCGCCCAGATTCATGGTCTTATAGTCCACGCCAGCGGCAGCCGTGCCGCCGCGGGCGATGCCGTAGGCTGCGGCAACGTTCAGGGGACCGTTGGCATAGCCCAGACGCAAGCCGGTGGAGCTGGCCAGGCTGTGGTCGTCGGCCTGCTCGCCGAAGCTGTGGGTCAGCTGACCGTAGACGCCACCCAGCTTGGGCAGCAGATAGCTGATGGCATTGGAGTTGCGCTTGGGGTTGGAACCTTCGGAGGTGCCTGCAGCCGAGCCGCTGATCAGGTTATGGCCGTTGATGGCGCCCATGCCGGTGTCGCCAAAGGCATGGAAGGTTTCCAGGTTCTGGTAGGCGGGGGTCTTGTCGCGACCCAGGCGGACTTCACCGAAGTTGCCCAGCAGGCTGACGGTGGAGCGGCGATCGAACTTGAAACCGGAAGCCGTGCCGTCGTCCACGCTCAGGCTGCCCTCCAGCCAGAAATCGGCCTTCAGGCCGCCGCCCAGATCTTCCACGCCGCGAAAGCCCAGACGGCTGCTGGAGTTACCGCCGTTGGCCAGGCCGGAAACGCTTTTGCCGGTCGTGGAGATGTGGGCCACCGACACGTCGGCCACGCCAAAGACGGTCACGCTGGATTGAGCCAGGGCACCGGCGGAAACGGTCAGGGCGGCAAGGGCGAGAAGAGTTCGTTTCATGCTGTTCACTTGTTTGTAGAAATGAGAAAGCCCATGCAGTACGGAAATGGCCTGCCTTGGACGGGCCCCGTCTGGGACTGAAGTCATTAAACAAAGTGAAAATGAAACATTAGTTACAACCCTTAAATTCTCAACAAAACAACAATCTCAACCACAATCGTCACATCGTCCTACATCAGCGGTTGGCAGAACTATCGACATCGAGAATGCGCAGGCGCCGCATTTCCCTGTCAATGCCCTCAATGAACTACATGGGTTTTACCGATCGCATTTAGACTTGCGTGATTTTTCGCAAGCACAGGCCTGCCCCATTCCAGCAACGCGCAAAGCGCCCCAGAGAGACAACCATGTTCCGCACCCTGCTCAAATCCAAGATCCACCGCGTCAAGACCACGCAATGCGAGCTGCACTACGAAGGCTCCTGCGCCATCGACGAGGATCTGCTGGATGCCGCCAACATTGCTGAAAACGAACAGGTCCATATCTGGAATATCGACAACGGAGAGCGCTTCGTGACCTACGCCATCAAGGGCGAGCGCGGCTCGGGCATGATTTCCGTCAACGGTTCGGCCGCTCGCCGCGCCAGCGTGGGCGATCTGCTCATCATTGCCGCCTTCGCCCAGGTTCATGAAAGCGATGTGGCCGAGCACCAGCCGCAGCTGGTCTTTGTGGACGACAGCAACAAACAGGTCGAGCTGCGCCACAAAGTGCCCACCCAGATGCTGTAAAAACGGCTTTTGCCTCCAACACCGAGCGAGAGAACTCCATGCCTCATCTGCATATTGAATACACCGACAACCTGACCGGCCTGAACGAGCGCGAACTGATGCGCGACATCAACGCAGTGGTCTGCTCCCATCCCACCGTTCTCGATGAAGCCGATGTGAAGGCCCGTATTGCCCGCCTGAACATGGACCATGTCTATATCGGCACCCAGCCCGAAAAGCGCGGCTTTGTCCATGTACACCTGCAGCTGATGGCAGGCCGCAGCACCGAAGCCAAGAAGCAGATGTCGGACGGCATCGCCGAAGTCCTGAGCCGCCTCGTGCCCCAGCCTGCCGATGTGATGGTGCAGCTGAGCGTGGACGTATCCGATATGGACAAGGCCACCTACTTCAAGGGTCGCCTGTAAGTCCTTCACGACTCTCTCAACAGCGCCCGCAGCCCATGCTTGCGGGCGTTGCTGTTTCAGGGACATCGGCCTGAATAAAAATCGCCTTGCCTTCTCCAAAGGCACAAACAGCTCTTGAACCATGAGCAGACCTGACCCTCGCCCCCGCTGCCCCCACTGTCACCGAGCACTGCGTACCTGCATCTGCTCGCTGGCCCAGGCGGTCGCGCATCAGGCCGAAGTGCTGATCCTCATGCATCCCATGGAAGTGCATGAAGCCAAGGGCACGGGGCATTTGCTGCATCTGTGTCTGCCGCATAGCCGGGTCATGGTGGGCGAGGAATTCGATGCCACCGAGCTGGAAGCGGCTCTCCATGGAAGCTGGGCCAGCTGGGCCGATACCGATGGTGCGCCACGCCACAGCCTGCTGCTCTACCCCGATACCGCAGAGCAGGATGCCGCCCTGGGGCTGGCTGCGGCCAGCCCCCTACCCTTGCCCTGGCCGCAGCCGCCAGAGCGCCTTCGGCTGGTGGTCATCGACGGCACCTGGCGCAAAAGCCGCAAGATGCTCTATCTCAATCCTGCACTGCAAGCCCTGCCCCGCCTGCCCCTCCAAAATGTGGAGGACTCCGGCTACGCCATCCGCAAGGCCCATCTGCCAGGGCAGCTCTCCAGCTTCGAGGCAGCGGCCCAGGCCCTGGCACAGCTACACAACTGGACCGCAGATGGGTCAGCCAATGCAACACTGCATGAAGTCTTCAAGCAGTTTGTGGCGCAGCAAATGCAGCTGCGCCAACACAATCAGGCGCCCCAAAGGAGCGCCTGATGTTCAGCCGTCAAACGGCTTTTCGACTCAGCGGTTATTGACCACCTGCTCAGGCACATCGGCAGGCTTGGCGGGATCGGTCACCACCAGAGCGGGGCCGCTGCGCTCGCTCTTGCCGCGCTTGCGCTCTGCTGCTCCATCGTCGGCGCTCAGGCTGTCGCGGGTGTTTTTCTGCACGGCAATCGCACCGAACAGGGCCAGCGCAAAAGCCATGGCATAGAAACCTTTTTCGCTGAGCTGCAACGTGGCGTTGAAGAGACCTGTGCCCAGAAGCAGCACCGCGATGATCAGCGCCACCCAGCTGATGCCGTAGTAAATGCCGGTCACGGCAACGCCTTCAAGCTTGTCGCGCACGGTTTTCTGCAGCGAGATGGCCGAGTACAGGCCCAGCACCAGCACGGCAAAGTAAAAGCCTTTTTCGTTGAGCTGCATGGCTGCATTCCACAGCCCGGCCATGAAGGCTACAACACCCAGCAGCAAGGCGGCCCAGGATGCGCCGACAAAGGCTGTTGAAGGCTTGTGGCTGGTGACGGCTTGAGAGTTCATGAGCTTGTCTCGAAAGTTGTGGTGAACGGATAGTAGAAAATCCATTCTCTCAAGCCAAGAGTTTCTTCACAAGGTATCGCCAGAAGATACCCAAAGAGCTATTTTTACTCACCAGGCGCTGGGCTTGGGTTGCAAGCATGCTTACATATGCCCTGAGCTACAACCATTGCCAGGCCATCGCGCGCAGGCTCTGGGCCTCAGTCCTCATCCTCGACTTCGTCCCCATCCATGGCGGCATTGAGCTCCTCCTGGACATGGGGCGGCATGCCGTCTTCCCAGCCATGCTCGTCGACATAGGCATAGATATCGGGTTGCTCGCCGGGCACGGCCTGCAGCATGATGGCCGGAATCTGCCATTTGGCTTCATCGCCCTTGACGGCTTCGCTGGTCCAGTCATAGCCAGGATGCTTTTCATTGCCCGTGGGCGAGGCCAGATCGTTGGCCGGATCCCAGCCAATGGTGGCCGGAGCAAGATTGCCCTGTTCAAAGCGCTGGCTCAGTGCCTGCACACGGGCCCAGCCTGAGCGGTTGATGCTGGGGACCTTGTCCTGCGAAGCATAGTGCTGGAAGTAGCCCGGCTGCTGATACCAGTACAAGGCCTTGGCAACGGCCGGCTCCAGCTTGGGATACTTGCTGATCCAGTCGGGCAGCGCGCTGCCGTTGTCGTAGTTCATGGTGGTGACCACGGCCAGCCACTGAAGGGGCGTGGCAGTGGCCAGGAATTCCTTCATCAGGTCCAGATACAGGGCATCAAAGTCGTCGTCATCCATGGCTGAGACTCCTCCAGGTTGCTTACGTCAGCACAATAACAAACCAGGCCTAGGCGATCAAACGAGCATCCAGCCAGCCACGCAGGCTATTGATAAAGGCCCAGCCGCTAGCATGACGCGCCTGCTCCAGCGTCACCACCTGCTCCGTCAGCCGGCCTTGGGACAGGGCCAGTGCCCGCCCCACGCCCGGCAGCAGCCCGCATTGCAGCGGCGGGGTGACCCAGCGCCCATCCAGCTGCACGGCAATATTGCCGCGCGTGCCTTCGGTGATCTGACCGTCCTCGTTGAAAAGCACGATATCGAAAATGCCGGCGCTCTGGGGCTTGAAAGCGTCGTAATGCTGACGTACCGAGGTTTTGAAACGCACCACATCACTATGCGCCACCGCGTTTGCAATGGGTTGATGCGCCAGCTGCAGCGCCACCGGCTGGACCGAGGGCGGCAATGGCTCGGCCGTGATCTGCACTTCACCGGTGATCGAAAGCGCCAGCCGCACGCGCCAGTCGCCCATGGAATGCGTCTGACTGGCCATGCGCTCCATATCGGACTCCAGCTGCATCTGCATCAAGGGATAGCGAAAATGCTGTGCAGTAATCTGCAAGCGGGCCCAGTGCAAGGCCCAGTTCTGCCAGCGGCCATCCTTGAGCGCCAGGGTTTCGAGAATTTCAAGATTCGTGTTCATGCTCCAACACCTTGCTCAAGCACCTTTAGAAAAGCCTGCTTGTGCTGCCATTCCATCCATTCATCGGCCGCATTGGCGCTGGCCGTGATGCCGCTGCCTATGCCGCAGCTCAGGCGCCCATTCCTGAGCACCACTGTGCGAATGGGAACATTGAAAGTTGCATGAATACTCCCCGGCTTGGCCCCGGGTCGCACCACGCCCAGCGCACCGCAGTAGACACCACGAGGCTCGGGCTCCAGCTCGCGAATCAGGCGCATGGCCTGGCGCTTGGGCGCCCCGGTGATCGAGCCGCAAGGGAACAGCGCCCTGAATACATCCACCAGCCGCACATCCGGGCGCGTGCGTGCCACCACATCCGAGGTCATCTGCCAGACGGCCGGCAGTGCCTGGACCTGAAACAGCTGCGGCACTTTCACGCTGTGCGGCACGGCTATGCGTGACAGATCGTTGCGCAGCAAGTCCACGATCATCACGTTCTCGGCCCGCTCCTTGGCCGACTCGCGCATGGTTTGCGCGGCCTTCGCATCGGCTTCGGGGGTCCTGCCGCGCGCCGCCGTGCCCTTCATGGGGCGGGTCAGAATCCGCTCGCCGTCCCAGTCGAAAAACAACTCCGGGGACAGCGACAGCACCTGCATGTCGCCGCTGTCGACCAGCGCCGCATAGCCTCCGGGCTGGGCCTGCTGCAGCCTTGCAAACAGCTCTTGGGCCAGGGCGGAAGTGTCGGACTCTTTCTCCCCCGAAAGCTCTGCAGTCAAGGGGGCCGTGTAATTGATCTGATAGCAGTCGCCCGCCGCGATGGCCGCATGAATGCGCGCCACATGGGCATCGAACTGTTCGCGGCTCAGAGCCGTCTGCCAATGTATTGCCGCAGAAGGCACGGGCGGGTTCTGCCCGCAGGCAGCCAGCGGCCCACGATGCAGGCCGAACCAGACCAGCGGCTGGCCAGTGGAATTCCTATGCACGGCCTCGGCATAGGCGCGATCAAACCCGCTGGCCGCCTCATAGGCCAGCCAGCCCACGCACCACAGGCCTTGCTCGGCAGCCTGCTGCACGGCTTCCAGCACGGCAGGTACGTCCTCGGGCCGATACGCTTGCAAGACCTTCTCGGGCTCGCCAAAGCCATGCTGCAAACGGGCAGCACCCGTCTGCCAGGGAGCGGTGAAATCAAGAACGGTTTTCAAGTCAGATCACCTGCAAGCACACTATCAATATGCGCCGAATGCTATCAAACTTGCTATATCCATCAGCCTGGCATTGCCGGCATAAAAAAACGCGCTGAAGGAATCCCTCAGCGCGCATCCACCAATAGGCCACCTCTGTCGGGTGGCTAAGAGAGAACTCTGTTACTTGCCGCCCAGTTGCGACTGGTACTTGGCCACGGCAGCCGTGTAGGCGGGGCTGGCCAGCAGACGCTGGTATTCGGCATAAGCCTTGCGGTACTCGGTGCTGAACTCTGTTTCGACATAAGCCGCAGGCGTGGGCATATAACCCAGACCTGCACGCTGGTACATCTCAAGGTCGGCCATCACTTCGGCACGACTTTTGCTGGAGGTTACGGAAGTTTGGGGGAGGTCTTGAGCCATGGCAACCGCGGCGCTGGCGGTCAGCACAGCTGCGGTCAACAAACGGGTGAGGGAGCGCATTTTCAATCCTTTCAACGGCGCAGCGGCGGAAAGAAGACCTGCCGCGTGCTGCACGACTGAACTATGCGCCCGGCCCCCACGAGCCGTCTGTGCGTTTTCTCACGCAAAAACTCATTTCACATTGCGAAAAATCAATGCGCTTCTTCGAGCAACAGCCGCAGGCCATCGACGCGGCAAAGACGCAGATTGCGCCCTTCACGTCTGAGCAGACCCAGGCGCGTGAGCCGCGACATCTCGCGTGCGACCTCTTCGCGGCTGGTGCCCAGCATCAAGGCCAGATCGTTCTGGCGCGGAGCTGGCGACAGCAGGGCCTCGTCGTTCTCGATTCCCGCCATCTCGGCCCGCTCCAGCAACTGGGCATGCAGGCGGCCTCGCACCGTGAGGGTTCCCAGACTGACCACACGCCGTGCCAGCACCCCGGCCAGCTCGCTGAGCCGCTGAACCACGGCCCGCATGACCAGAACATCGCTCATGATCAATGCTTCGAGCTCTGCACTGGAAAGCGATGCCACCAGGCTTTCATGCGTGGCCTGCACCTGCACGGACACATGCTTGACCAGAGGCTTGGACGCGAAAGCACCAAAAAAGAAACCGGGCTCCAGATAACCCAGAATCATGGCCCGCCCGCTGGTGCTGTAGCTGCCGACACTGAGCTGGCCGTTGATCAGCATGTACATGCGCTCATCGGTATAGGCCCCGTGCAGCACCTGTCCCGACTCCAGCCGGTGCCAAAGGCATTGCCCCGCCAGCACGGACAGCCTCTCGTCGGACAGCGACTCCAGCCAGCTCACGCTGCGCAGCCCCTGCCAGGCCACGGCTGAAACAGGGGAAGAAACCGACGACAGCTGAGGCTCGACCATGGACATGAACAACCTTGTGCAAAAAGAAATGGAAGGCCGCAAAACGCAGGGCCATGCAATGCATGGCCACACAGCATAGTAAGGTGGCCGACAGCAGCCATACCCTTTTTCAACGTGGCGCTGCAGCGCAGCATCGCATAGACTCGCGGGCAAATTTGCCTGCAGGCTTTTCTGCGGGGCCCAGCCATAGACAAGACCAGGAGACATCCCATGACCGCTACCGGCACGCCTTACGGCACCATCCCCCCCTCTTCGCCCCAGCCCCAGCGCCGCCCCGTCAGCCTGCCGCGCCTGGCCCAGATGCGCGCGGCCGGTGAAAAAATCACCATGCTGACGGCCTATGACGCCACGTTTGCCGCAGTGGCCGACGCGGCCGGGGTGGAGTGCATCCTGGTCGGCGACTCGCTGGGCATGGTCTGCCAGGGCCTGCACAGCACCGTGGGCGTGACGCTTCAGGATATGGCCTATCACACGGCCAGCGTCACGCGCGGCCTGCATCGCGCCCAGGCCACAGCCTGGGTGATTGCCGACATGCCCTACGGCAGCTATGCAGAAAGTCCCGAGCAGGCCATGCGCAGCGCCTGCCAGCTGATGCAGGCCGGCGCCCATATGGTCAAGCTCGAAGGCGGTGGCTGGACCGCTCCCACCGTGCGCTTTCTCGTCGATCGCGGCGTGCCCGTCTGCGCCCACCTGGGACTGACACCGCAGACCGTGCATGCACTGGGCGGCTACCGCGTCCAGGGCAAGGACGAGCAGGCAGCGGCCACGCTGCGCCAGCATGCGCTGGAGCTGCAGGACGCCGGGGCCGCCATGCTGGTGCTGGAGATGGTGCCCGCAGCCCTGTCCGCCCAACTGACCGAAGAGCTGCCACTGTGCCACACCATAGGCATTGGCGCGGGCAATGGCACGGCCGGCCAGGTTCTGGTGCTGCACGACATGCTGGGCGTGAACCTGGGCAAGATGGCCAGGTTCGTGCACAACTTCATGGCCGATGCAGGCAGCGTCAAGGGCGCCATGGAAGCCTATGTGCAGGCCGTCAAGAATGGCAGCTTCCCCGACAATGCCCTGCACGCCTGGTAAGTCCGGGCTTTTGTTTTTGTTTTCCCCACTGTTTGAGTCATGCAAATCGTTCACACCATCGCCGACCTGCGCGCTGCCCTGGCCGGTCGCGGCCACCCTGCTTTTGTGCCCACCATGGGTAATCTGCACGAGGGCCATCTCTCCCTGGTGCGCCAGGCCCGCCAGCATGGCGATGTGACCGTGGCCAGCATCTTCGTGAACCGTCTGCAGTTTCTGCCTCACGAAGACTTCGACAGCTACCCGCGCACCTTCGATGCCGACTGCGCCAAGCTGGAAGCCGAGGGCTGCGACATCGTCTTCGCCCCCAGGGAGAAAGACCTCTACCCCGAACCGCAGACCTTCAAGATCCAGCCCGATGCGCAGCTGGCCGACATTCTGGAAGGGCAGTTCCGCCCCGGCTTCTTCACCGGCGTCTGCACCGTGGTCATGAAGCTGTTCCAGGCCGTGTTTGCCACCACGGGCGGCGGCACGGCCGTTTTCGGGCAAAAGGACTATCAGCAGCTGATGGTGATCCGCCGCATGGTGCAGCAGTTCGCCCTGCCCATAGAGATCATCGGCTGCGCCACGGCGCGCGCCGACAGCGGCCTGGCACTGAGCTCGCGCAACGGCTACCTCAGCGATGAGCAGCGTGTGCAGGCCATGGCGCTGTCGCAGGCGCTCAAGGCACTGGCCGATGCCGCACGCCAGGGCGGCAATCTGGCCGACCTCGAAACGCAGGCCATGGCCGCGCTGCGTGCCAAGGGCTGGGAACCCGACTATCTGAGCGTGCGCCAGCGCAGCGATCTGCAAGCGCCTGCTGATGCGCGCAGCGGCGATCTGGTGGCCCTGGGCGCTGCACGCCTGGGCAGCACCCGGCTCATAGACAACCTGGAGTTCTAGCCCCTCTTAGGCGCTTTGTGGCGGGGCATGTGGGCAACGGGCGGCACACCCGCTGTGGCGCGGCCAACCCAGGATCAGGCCCTTGCCCCGTGTCTCTGATTCAGGCCGCGCCAGTGTCAGGCATCAAGAACAATGCAGAGGCTAGTAGCGCTCTCAGCACTGGTAGGAGTCCACGGAGCATTGGCCTGCCGGTGCCCTCAACTCCAGGCCCCGGCCCTGCAAGCGGCAGAACAGGCCGCTGCCCATTTCCAGCTCCAGCACAAAATCGGCATCGCTGACAAAAGGCAGGGGCAGGCTGCGCAGACGCTGACCAGCAATATGCAGCTGCGCTTGCCGGACACGGCCCACGGCAGCCAGGATTGGAGTCAAATCAGCCTCTGAAGCTTCTTCAGTAAGCGCAATGTGCTTGCATATCAATAGCAACGGCTGCCACAGGCCCTCGCCAGCGCCTGCTCTGTCGCCGTCATACAGACGGGCGGCGGAAAAGCGGATCTGCAATGCGCCGTCCTGCAGGCTGATTGCGGCGACCTCGGAATCTTCAAACTCGAAATTCATGGGCCCGAGCATAGCGCTCTGGCACCTTGGCAACAGCAGCCAGGGCCGCTGCCGCGCATACTGCCGGCTACTCCACACAAGAAGGAACGAGGAGCCAAATGAGCGAAAAACTGTATCTCGATGATCTGTACGTGGGCCAGAAGTTCGTCAGCGAGGGCTACCCGCTGGATGAAGCGCAAATCATTGCCTATGCCAGGCAGTTCGACCCCCAGGTCTTTCACCTCGACCCCGAAGCCGCCAAGCACACCTTCTTCCAGGGCCTGGCCGCCAGCGGCTGGCATACGGCCTCCATCAGCATGCTGCTGGTGACGCAAAGCATTCCCCTGGCCGACGGCGTGATCGGTGGCGGCATGGAAGAGCTGGCCTGGCCCCAGCCCACACGCCCTGGTGACGTGCTGCAGGTCGAGTCGGAAATCGTGGAGATCATTCCTTCCCAGTCCAAACCCAACCGGGCCCTGGTGCGCGTGCTCTCCCACACCAAAAACCAGCGCGGCGAGGTGTTGCAGCGCTTCAGGCCCAAGATGGTGTGCTTCAAGCGCCCGGCCTGACCCTCGCGCAGCAAAAGTCCTGGGCACTGCTTAATATCGCCCACCGGCGCTGCCTGCTCTGCACAGGCAGCGCATCACTTGCTGCTGCGATATGAATCCCCATTTTTCCATGAGCCGATGGCGCGCCGAATGGGCGCCCAGCGTACCGCGCGAGCTGCTGGCCGGCGCCGTCGCCACGTTTGCGCTGATTCCCGAGGTCATTGCCTTTTCCTTTGTCGCGGGTGTAGACCCGGCCGTGGGGCTGTATGCCTCCTTCATCATCAGCATCGTGATTGCCGTTTTCGGCGCACGTCCGGCCATGGTCTCGGCAGCGGCCGGCTCGGTGGCCCTGGTGGCGGCTCCGCTGGTCGCATCGCATGGTCTGCAATATCTGCTGGCCGCAGGCTTGCTGGCGGGTGCCATGCAGATCGCCTTCGGCCTGTGCAAGATGGGCAGCCTGGTGCGCTTTGTCTCCAGCTCGGTGCGCACGGGTTTTGTCAACGCGCTGGCCATTCTGATCTTTTCAGCCCAGCTGCCGCATCTGCATGGAGCCAACACCGCCACCTGGGCCATGCTGGCCCTGGGCCTGGCCCTGATCTACGGCCTGCCCTGGCTGGGACAGAGGCTGCAGCTCAAGGCGCTGGGAGCCATTCCCTCACCACTGATCTGCGTGCTGGTGCTGACGCTGCTCGCCAGCTTCATGGGTCTGCCGCTCAAGACTGTGGCCGATCTGGGTCATCTGCCGGACAGCCTGCCGCTGTTCGCCCTGCCCGAAATCCCTGCGAGTCTGGAGACGCTGCGCATCATCGCCCTGCCAGCCCTGGCCATTGCCATGGTGGGCCTGCTGGAGTCGGTTCTCACGGCAGCCGTGGTGGACGACCTGACGGGCACGCCCAGCAACAAGAGCCGCGAGTGCACGGGCCTGGGCCTGGCCAATGTCTCGGCCAGCCTGTTCGGCGGCATTGCGGGCTGCGGCATGATAGGCCAGGCGGTGGGCAATGTGAAATACGGCGGCCGCGGCCGCCTGTCCACCCTGTTTGCCGGGGTGTTTCTGCTGATTCTCATGGTCGCCCTCAAGCCCTGGGTGTCCCGGGTACCGGTGATTGCTCTGGTGGCCATCATGGTCATGGTGTCGGTCTCGACCTTCGACTGGAAGTCGCTGGGCAATCTGGTGCGCCACCCGCGCCTGTCCAGCTCGGTGATGCTGGTGACGGTGGTCATCACCATCGCCACCCACAATCTGGCCGCCGGCGTGGTGGCGGGCGTGCTGCTCTCGGGCGTGTTCTTCACCTTCAAGGTGGCCAATATGCTGCAGGTCCAGGGCGGCCTGAACGAGGCTGGCGATCTCTATACCTGGACGGTGAGCGGCCAGGTGTTTTTTGCCTCTGCCGATGCTCTGATCGAAGCCTTCGACGTGCGTGCCGCAGCCGGAAAGCAGGCCCGCATCGATGTCGGTGGCGCGCATTTCTGGGACATCACCGCCGTGGGCGCGCTGGACAAGGTGATGGAGCGCCTGCGCCAGCATGGCTGCCACGTGGAGCTGACGGGGCTGGACGAGGCCAGTCAACGACTGATAGAACGCATCAGGGTCTAGGTTTGGCGGCTGGTGGCCGCTTATTTCAGGCTGGTCTGCGACAGGCGCTTGGCATTGGCCACGGCCTTGCGGCGAATCGGCGCCAGGCTTCTGGCCGCCACCTTGTCGGCCGCCACGGGCAGCTTCTGACCCATGGTCCAGGGGTTGCGCATCCAGGCCAGACACAGTTGCTGCTGCACCTTGAACATTTCGGCCCCCATGGTCAGCCAGGCCTGACTGAAGGCGACCTGCTTTTCCACCACCATGCGCGTGAACTCCTTCTGGTCGCGCGCAGAGAGCACCGGACCGCTGAGGGCCATGCGCGTGAGCCGGTGGTTGATGACCTGAGGCACGGCCATGCTGATGTCCAGCAGTTCGCTGGCAGTGCGGTGGGGGATGGCGGATTCAGGCATGTGTAACTCCTTGCATTCAGGCGTTTTATTGTGCACTGCAACATAGAAGTTTGCGCAAGCTCACCTGTGAAAGCCCTATCGCCGAATTCAGCGCCTGTGCCCAAGCAGGCTGAGTGCCTCCTGCTCCAATGCCGCCGTCAGCCAGGGCAGGCCCGCATCGGCAGGCCGGTGCAGCGGCAGCAGCATATGCACCTGAAACGCTATCGAAAACGCCAGCGGCCGCACCACCAGCTGCGGGCCGGCACAAGCCCGCGCAGTCAGCGGGTTGACGATGGCCAGACCCAGGCCGTGCTGGACCATGGCGCAGACGGCAACGGCGCTGGCGGTCTCCAGGCTCAGCCGGCGCTGCACGCCGGCGCGGGCAAACACCGCATCGATCTGCGCCCTGTAGGGGTCGTCGCGCGCCAGGCTGATGAAGGATTCGCCTTCAAAGTCCCGCGCGCTGAGCAGCGCCTTCTGCGCCAGCGGGTGGCTGGCAGGCAACACGGCCACTTCGTCCATGGCAGGCAAGGGCTGGCTGCGTGTGCCCGGTGGCGCATCGGCCAGCTCGGACAGGCCCAGATCGAAGCGCTGGGCCGCCATCCATTCCTGCAGCAGCGGTGCCTCCTGGGTGCTCACGCTCACGGCCACTGCGCCGTGACTGGCCTGCATACGCGCCAGCGCGCCCGGCAGCAAGGCGTGGCTGAGGGCTGGCAGACACAGCACGCTGATGCTCGCCCCTTGCGGGCGCCCCAGCTCCACGGCGCGGTCGATCACGCGCTCCAGGCCCTGCCAGCTGCGCCGCACCTCGTCCCAGAGCAGCAAGGCACGTGCATTGGCACGCAGCCGGCCCTGCACGCGCTCGAACAGCGCATAGCCCAGCAGTTGCTCCATGCGAGCCAGCTCGCGGCTCACCGTGGGCTGCGAGGTATAGAGCAGTTGCGCCGCACCCGTGACGCTGCCGGCCGTCATGACGGCACGGAACACCTCGATATGGCGATGGGTGATGCGCTGAGAAGCTTCTGAATCGGTCATACCAAAAGCATATCAATATTGAATGATCTTCAAAAATCAAGCTATTGGACTGAATAGATAGTCGCATGCATGATGCGCTGAACTATTCCCTTTCAAGAGACCACCCATGGCAAACCCCTTCTCTCCCGCACAGCTCTGGAACCTGGCCGACCAGTACGGCACGCCGCTGTGGGTGTATGACGCCGCCACCATCCGCGAGCGCATTGCCCAGCTCAAGGCTTTCGACACCGTGCGCTTTGCCCAGAAGGCCTGCTCCAACATTCACATCCTCAAGCTCATGCGCGAGCAGGGCGTGAAGGTGGATGCGGTCTCGCGCGGCGAAGTCCTGCGCGCACTGGCGGCGGGCTTCACGCCCGGCTTCGGCGAGCCTGCCGACATCGTCTTCACGGCCGACGTGATGGACGAAGCCACGCTGGCCACCGTGGTCGAGCACCAGGTGCCTGTGAACGCGGGCTCCATCGACATGCTGCACCAGTTGGCCGCCGTGTCCAGGGGCCACCATGTCTGGCTGCGCATCAACCCCGGCTTCGGCCACGGCCACAGCAACAAGACCAACACCGGCGGCGAGCACAGCAAGCACGGCATCTGGCACAGCGAACTCGAAGCCGCGCTGGACGCCATCAAGGCCGGCGGCCTGGTGCTGGCCGGCCTGCACATGCACATCGGCTCGGGCGTGGACTACGGCCATCTGCAGGAAGTCTGCGGCGCCATGGTCAAGCTGGTCGAGCGCACCAAGGCGGCGGGCGTGGACCTGCATGCGATTTCGGCCGGCGGCGGCCTGTCCATCCCCTATCGTGCTGGCGATGCCACCATCGACACCAACCACTACCACGGTCTGTGGGATGCGGCGCGCAAGCAGGCAGAAGGCATCGTGGGCCACAGCCTGGGTCTGGAACTGGAGCCCGGCCGCTTCCTGGTGGCCGAGTCCGGCGTGCTGCTGGGCACCGTGCGCGCCACCAAGAATGCGGGCAGCAACCACTTCGTGCTGGTGGACACCGGCTTCAACGAGCTGATGCGCCCCAGCATGTACGGCAGCTACCACGGCATGGAAGTGCTGCGCCGCGACGGCCAGAACCTGCCCGCGCAGGACAGCGTGGTGGCCGGCCCACTGTGCGAATCGGGCGATGTCTTCACCCAGGGCGACGGCGGCGTGGTGCTGCCGCGCTCGCTGGCCGGCGCCAGCGTGGGCGACCTGCTGGTGATTCACGACACGGGCGCCTATGGCAGCTCCATGTCCAGCAACTACAACACCCGCCCGCTGGCCGCCGAAGTGCTGGTCGATGGCGCGCAGACCCAGCTGATTCGCCGTCGCCAGACGGTGGAGGAACTGCTGGCCCTGGAATTGGGCTTGTAAGCTCCCCCTGAGCCGCTTTGCGGCTTCCCCCTCTCTCTACGCGCTGCGCGCTATGGGAGGGGGACGCAGCCATCGCTGCGGGGCGGCCCTTGCTTGGCTGCTCTTGTTTGGCCCGCGCCCTTTAGCAATTGCATCTTCAAGTTAAATAGCAGCTAGCGCTTATCTTTAAAGGGTTTCAGGCCAGAATCACCTGAAATCTTTTCTCTAGGCACCGCCCAGTGCCCGGTACGTTCTTCCATGTCACAGCACTCCGCCCCTTCAGTCCATCGCCATACGCTGACGGGCATCGGCTTCACGGTGCTGGCCTGCGCCTGTTTTTCGATACTCGATACAGGCTCCAAATATGCGGGCGCCCTGCTGCCGCTGCTGATGGCGTTGTGGCTGCGCTATGCGCTGCAGTCGGCGCTGACCGTGGGCTTTGGCGTGGCTCGCCATGGACTGGACATCTTTCGCACCCGGCGCCCGGGCTTTCAGTTTCTGCGCGCCATTCTGTTTTGCCTGAGCAATGCGCTGGCCATGCTCAGCCTGCGCTATCTGCCGCTGGCGGAGTTCACGGCCATCGTGGCGCTGACGCCGCTGGCACTGACCCTGCTGGCCGCGCTCTGGCTGGGCCAGCAGGTCAGCCCCTTGCGCTGGGTGCTGGTGGCGCTGGGCTTTGCGGGTACGCCGGTCATCCTGCGGCCGGGCGGCGGCCAGTTCAGCGGCTGGGCCCTGGTCTGGCCTGCGCTGCAGCTGCTGGCCAATACCGCCTATCAGATCCTGAGCAGTCGCATGGCGGGCAAGGAGCGCCCGCTGACCACGCAGATCTACACCAGCCTAGTGGCCCTGAGCCTGAGCTGCATGGCCCTGCCCTGGGTCTGGCAGCTGCCGGACAGCGCCGCGCTCTGGCTGGCCGCGATTGCCATGGGCGCAGGCAGCGCCGTCGGACACCTGATGCTGCTCAAGGCCTATGAAAAAGCCGAGCCTGCGACCATCACGCCGTTTCTCTACAGCCAGATTCCCTGCGCACTGCTGGCAGGCTGGCTGGTCTATGGCCATATCCCCGACCAATGGGCCGTACTGGGCATGGTCGTCATTGCGCTGTGCGGGGCGGCGAGTGCCTGGCTCAGCGTCAGAGAGGGCAAATAGGCATTGCCCCTAAAACAATAGCTGCAAGCGCATGAATTCATTGCATTTCAGACACAAAATCATCTGAAATCCATGAATATCAGGCGATAGAAGCTATGGTTTTATTGGCTTATTCGCCGCGCGGATCGCGCACCATCAGGTGCTGCACGGCTTCGGTGACCGGAAGCTGGCCGTCCAGCAGGGCAACCACGGTTTCGGTGATGGGCATTTCCACACCGACCTGGCGTGCCCGGGCGAGCACGGTGCGGGCGCTGTACACACCCTCGGCCACATGGCCCAGCGATGTCACGGCCTGCTCCAGGCTCTTGCCTTCGGCCAGCAGCAGGCCCACCTTGCGATTGCGCGAGAGATCGCCGGTGGCGGTCAGCACCAGATCGCCGAGGCCGGACAGGCCCATGAAGGTTTCGGCGCGCGCGCCCAGGGCCACGCCCAGACGCGTCATCTCGGCCAGGCCGCGCGTGACCAGGGCCGCACGCGCGTTCAGCCCCAGCTGCAGGCCGTCGCAAAGACCCGTGGCAATGGCCAGCACATTCTTGACGGCACCACCCACTTCCACGCCCACGATGTCGTGATTGGCATAGACGCGCATGGCTTCGCCGTGAAAGGCCGACACCAGCAGCTCGCTCACGCCCTCATGGGCGCTGGCTGCCACCAGAGCCGTAGGCTGCTGGCGTGCCACCTCGGCCGCAAAGCTGGGGCCGCTGAGCGCACCGCTTTGCAGCTGCGGCGCCACCTGCTGGCAGACTTCATGCGCCATCAGCCCATAGCTGCCGGCAGGTGCGTCGGCGGCCACGGCCTCGAAGCCCTTGCACAGCCAGACCACGGGCCGGCGGCAATCCTTGAGCTGGCCCAGCCACTGGCGCAGCGCCGCCATGGGCGTGCCCAGCACGATCAGATCGGCATCCGCCACATGGGCCATCACATCTCCGCTGACCACCGTAAGCGCATCCGGGAAGCGGATGCCGGGCAGATAGCGGCTATTCGCGCGTTCGGCCTGCATGAGCTGCGCCTGCGCCGGGTCACGCGCCCAGAGGCTGACGCGATCCTGCTCCGGATGGGTGGCCGCGCTGATGGCCATGGCCGTACCCCAGGCGCCAGCGCCGATGACAAGAATTTTCATACCTGAATTTTGATAGCAGTTTGTGCACAACGCACAAGAAAAAGAGGCCGCTAGGGCCTCTTTTTTGCCTGGCTGCCGATTCTTGCACATCGCAGGAATCAGCAATTGCCATCAGCTTACTGGGGCAGCTGGCCTTCGGCCTGTGCTGCGGCAGCCGCTTGCTGCTGCTCGTACATGGCCTGGAAGTTGATTTCGGCCAGGTGCACGGGAGGGAAGCCGGCGCGGGTCACCACGTCGGCCACGTTGCCGCGCAGATAGGGGTAGATGATCTGGGGGCAGGCAATGCCGATCACGCCGCCCATCTGATCTTCGGGCACGTTGCGGATTTCGAAGATGCCGGCCTGCTTGGCTTCGACCAGGAACACGGTCTTGTCCTGAATCTTGGTCTGAACCGTTGCGGTCACGGCCACTTCGTAGACGCCTTCAGCCACGGGAGTGGCTTCCACACCCAGCTGGATGTCCACGCTGGGCTGCTCTTGCTCCAGCAGGATGGCAGGAGAGTTGGGCTGCTCCAGGGACAGGTCCTTCAGATACACGCGCTGGATCTGGAACACGGGGCTGTTGTCTTGTTCGGCCATGATGAGTTAGGTCTTTCAGAAAATCTTGAGAGGGAAATGAAAATGCCTGCGCAGAGGACTAGCACGCAGCTATCCTCACAGCAGGCATTTCCATGAAATAGCGCTTTGCATTATGCAGTGACAGCCAGAGGCTGCATCGTAGCAAGCAGCACAAGGCGCAAATTCATGCCGTTTGGCGGCAGTGGCACGGCGCGTAATCAGCTTTGCAGCAGGGGTAGCAGACCGCCCTTGGCATCCAGCGCCATCAGATCGTCGCAACCGCCCACATGGGTATCGCCAATGAAGATCTGGGGTACGGTGCGGCGGCCGGTGACCTGCATCATGTGATCGCGGGCAGCGGTATCGAAATCGATGCGCACTTCCTCGATCTGATCCACGCCCTTGGACTTGAGAATCTGCTTGGCACGAATGCAATAGGGGCAGACGGCGGTGGTGTACATCTTCACGGCTTGCATGAGCAACTTCCTTGTAGTTTTTGCAATGCAGCATGCTGTGCTGCAGTCGTCAGAGTTCTCAGTTGCGGCCGAATCAGGCTTTTTCAACCGGCAGGCCGGCATCGCGCCAGGCCTTCATGCCGCCAGCCAGCGCCTGGGCCTTTTCGTAACCCAGCTTCTTGGCCACGGCCTCGGCACGCACGGCACGGGCGCCCGATGCACACACCAGCACCACGGGCAGCTGCTTGTTCTTGACGGTGGTGGGCAGCTTTTCTTCCAACTGGCTCAGCGGCAGGTTCCTGGCTCCGTTGACATGGCCGGCGGCAAACTCTTCGGGCTCGCAGACGTCCAGCACCACGGCTTTTTCACGGTTGATCAGGTGCACCGCAGCCGCTGCCGACAGCGAACCACCTGTCGCTCCGCGCAGTGCGGGCAGCAGCAGCATCACACCCGAAGCCACGGCAATCAGGATCAAATACCAGTTATCAATGATGAATTTCACGTCATTCCTTGGGATGGCAAACCGAACGATTTTAGAGGCAGGCTTGCCGGCGGATCGCGCCAGAGGGCCACAGCCCCTCCTCCCGTAATCCCAAACCCTCTGTTCATATGCCCTAGGCCGCAAGTGAGTGCTCTGCACAATCCCCGAAGGGCCCAACAGGAATAGCTTGGCGGCCACCGCTGGACACGACCGGCTTACCTTGCCTCAAGCCCGGACAAAGGCCAGCCCCTAAAATGCACGGTTTTGACTTTGTGTCATTACTGCTTTGCTACTTTGAGAGAATCCATGTACAAGCTCGTTCTGATCCGCCACGGTGAATCCACCTGGAACCTTGAAAACCGCTTCACCGGCTGGACCGATGTGGATCTGACTGCCACCGGCGTCGAACAGGCCAAGAAGGCCGGCCAACTGCTCAAGGCAGAAGGCTATGACTTCGATGTGGCCTATACCAGCGTGCTCAAGCGCGCCATCCGTACCCTGTGGCATGTGCAGGATGAAATGGACCGCACCTGGCTACCCGTGGTGCATAGCTGGCGCCTCAACGAACGCCACTACGGCGGTCTGCAGGGTCTGAACAAGGCCGATATGGCCAAGCAGTACGGCGACGAACAAGTGCTGGTCTGGCGCCGCAGCTACGACGTGCCGCCTCCCGCCCTGGAAGCCACCGACCCGCGCAGCGAACGCAGCGATGTGCGCTACGCCAAGCTGCAGCCCGAGCAGATCCCGCTGACCGAGTGCCTCAAGGACACGGTGGCCCGCGTTGTGCCGTTCTGGGACGAGTCCATCGCACCCGCCATCAAGGCCGGCAAACGGGTGGTTGTGGCCGCACACGGCAACTCCATCCGCGCCCTGATCAAGTATCTGGACAACATCGCCGACGACCAGATCGTGGGCGTGAACGTGCCCAACGGCATTCCTCTGGTCTATGAGCTGGACGCCGACCTCAAGCCCATCCGCCACTACTACCTGGGCGACGCCGAAGCCGCAGCCAAGGCTGCAGCGGCAGTTGCAGCCCAGGGCAAGGCCTGAGAGAGACCTCTTCACCGTTCCTGTTCAGGCCGCTTGCGCAGTCTGAACAGGACTGACACGGCAAAAGGCCTGTGGAACCTCATGGGCCTTCCGCCGTCCAAGGTGTATATTGCGAATGGTTTAAGGGGTGCTATGGGTCAAAAAATCAAAATTGCAGGCTGGATCTCTGTGGGCGTGGTCGCCGGTGCGTTGACCACCGTATCCCTGCAGACGCTGGCTCGCGGGGGTGTGACGCCTCTGCCACTTGAAGAAATCCAGCAGTTGTCGGCCGTCTTCGGCCTGATCAAGACCGATTACGTGGAGCAGGTCAGCGACAAGAAGCTGATCACCGACGCCATCTCCGGCATGGTCTCCAGCCTGGACCCTCACTCCCAGTACTTCGACAAGAAAACCTACAAAGAATTCAAGGAAGGCACTTCCGGCAAGTTCGTGGGCGTCGGCATCGAGATCACCATGGAAGACGGGCTGATCAAGATCGTCTCCCCCATCGAAGGCTCGCCCGCTTTCCGTGCGGGTCTCAAGACCGGCGACCTGATCACCAAGATCGACGACACGGCCGTCAAGGGCCTGACGCTCAATGACGCTGTCAAGCGCATGCGTGGCGAGCCGAATACCAAGGTGCGCCTGAACATCCTGCGAAAGGATGAAAGCCGCAGCTTCCCCGTCACCATCACCCGTGAAGAAATCAAGACCCAATCGGTCAAGGGCAAGGTGATCGAACCTGGCTACGCCTGGATTCGCCTGAGCCAGTTCCAGGAACGCACCGTCGATGACTTTGTCCGCAAGGTCGAGGAAATCTACAAGCAGGAACCCAATCTCAAGGGCCTGGTGCTGGACCTGCGCAACGACCCCGGCGGTTTGCTGGATGCGGCCGTAGCCATCTCTGCGGCCTTCCTGCCACCCGATGTGCCCGTGGTTTCGACCAACGGCCAGTTGGCCGAAAGCAAGGCCGTCTACAAGGCTTCGCCCGAGTTCTACGCCCAGCGCGGTTTTGGCGACCCCTTGCAACGCCTGCCTGCAGCACTGAAAAAGCTGCCTCTGGTGGTGCTGGTCAATGAAGGCTCGGCCTCGGCCAGCGAAATCGTGGCCGGAGCTCTGCAAGATCACAAACGCGCCACCGTCATGGGCAGTCAGTCCTTTGGCAAGGGGTCGGTGCAAACCGTGCGCCCTCTGGGGCCCGATACGGCTCTCAAGCTGACGACGGCGCGCTACTACACGCCTAGCGGAAAATCCATTCAGGCCAAGGGCATCGTGCCCGATGTGATGGTGGACGAGACTGCAGACGGCGATTTGTTTGCGGCACTGAGCATGCGTGAAGCAGACCTTGAAAAGCATTTGTCCAGCGGACAGGGTGCGGAGGTCAAGAACGATTCGCTTGAAAAGGCCCGCGAGGAAGCTCGCAAACGCCTGGAAGAGGAAGCCAAGAAGCCAGCCGCCGAACGCCGCCTGCCGGAATTCGGGTCTGAAAAGGACTTTCAGCTGCAACAGGCACTGAACAAGCTCAAAGGCCAACCTGTCAAGGTCAGCAAAACCCTGACGGAGCGCAAAATCGAAGAGAAGCCCGGAGACGCGACGGCCGCGGACAAAAAGCCCGCTGACAAGAAAGCGCCCGAAAAAGGCGACTCCGACAAGAGCAAAAAATAAGCACCGGGTTATGGAACCCGCTCAAAATCAGCCGGGCTTGCCCGGCTTTTTTCTTGGAACCATGGAAGCAAACCGATGAATGACGATCAATTGCTACGCTATTCCCGTCACATCATGCTCGACGAGATCGGCATCGAAGGCCAGGAGCGCATTCTGGCGGCGCATGCAGTGATCATTGGAGCTGGCGGCTTGGGCTCGCCTGCCGCACTCTATCTGGGCTCGGCAGGTGTGGGGCGCATCACCATCGTCGACAACGACGTCGTGGACATGACCAATCTGCAGCGCCAGATTGCCCACACGACCGAGCGCATAGGCATGCCCAAGGTGGAATCGATCCGCACTGCCGTACATGCCATCAATCCCGGGATCGAAGTTCGCTGCATCCAGCAGCGTGCAACCGAGACCCTGCTCGATGAACTGCTGCCCGAGGCAAGCATCGTGCTCGACTGCACCGACAACTACAAGACCCGCCAGACCATCAATGCGGCTTGCGTACGCCACGGCGTACCCCTGGTCGAAGGAGCTGCCATCCGTGTCGATGGCCAGTTGATGGTCATTGATCCACGCAACCCCGACAGCCCATGCTATGCATGCGTCTTTCCGCCAGAGGCTGAATTCGAAGAGGTTCAGTGCTCAACCATGGGCGTCTTTGCTCCGCTGGTTGGGCTGATCGGCACCCAGCAAGCTGCAGAAGCACTGAAGCTGATTGTCGGTTTTGGCCGATCTTCTGTCGGACAACTTCAAATGCTTGATGCACGTTCCATGGAGTGGAGTAGGATGAAAATTGCTAGGGTTAAAACCTGTGATATCTGCGGAACGCCAAACACAAATTACAAAAAATGACAATACAATGATTTTTTCATGGGCCGTAATTGATTTTCCACATTGAGAATTGAAATGACTCTCGCCGCTTGATCCTTGGCGTCCACCTCATCAGCTTGCTACCGTCGTGAAACTGCGTACCTTTCTTGTTGAAGACAATCCCACGATTCGCGACAACCTGATTGCGACGATGGCGGAGCTTGCCGATGTGGAAGCGGTGGGGGTGGCAGAGACCGAAGCCGATGCTGTACGCTGGCTCAGCCACAACCCTGACGCCTGGGATCTGGTCATCGTGGACCTGTTCTTGCGCGAGGGCAGCGGTCTCGGCATCGTCACAAGCCTTCAACATCGACCACCGCAGAAAAAGCTGCTCGTGTTGAGCAATTACGCGACCGCCGATATACGACAGCGCTGCCTTGAACTCAGCGCAGATGCCGTATTTGACAAATCCAACGAAATCGATGCGCTTATAGATTTCTGTATTGATTTAAATACCAGTAAATCTTGAAAATAACGCAAAATAAAAAAGGCTTGAATATTTCAAGCCTTTTTTATTTGAGTCTGCATTAATCGATCAATCGATTTTTCAATGCATAGTATGTCAGATCGCTATTTGAGGAAAGGCCCATTTTTTCCATGAGCCTTGTCCGGTAAGTGCTCACTGTTTTCACGCTCAACGAAAGCGATTTGGCAATGTCTCCAGCCGTCTCGCCGCGCGCAAGCTTCAGGAATACCTGAAACTCACGCTCCGACAATTGCTCGTGTGCCGGAACATCATCCTTGCGGTTGAGTTGCTGGGCCAGGAGATCGGCCACTGCCGGCGTCAGGTAACGCCTTCCCAGAGCCACGGTACGGATGGCCTCTGCAATATCCTGAGGATCGCACTCCTTGTTGAGATATCCGCTGGCCCCCTGACGAATCAAGTTGATTGCGTAATGCTCCTCAGGGTATCCACTAAGTATCAGGATGCCCATATCAGGTGCTTTGGCTCTGAGCATGGCCAAGGCATCTATGCCGCTTTGCCCTGGCATGGACAAGTCCATCAACAGCACGTCAATTTCATGCTCCCGAACCAGGTCAATGGCCTCCCGCCCATTGCCCGCTTCTCCCACGACCCTCAGATCTACATGTTCCGACAGGAATTGGCGTAATCCCGAGCGAACAATCGCATGGTCATCCACTATGCCTACTTTTATCATGAACACCTCTTTTCATGAAACTGCGCTCATCTCCAGGGCGCATCACATTTTAAGACCCGCACTATGATGTCAGTCGTTGACGCTACGGTTATGCAGAATATCAGGTAATTGCCTTGTAGGTGAGAGGATGTAGATGCGTTGGACCAATATCCGCAAAATTGCAGTCAGCCTGACGATCGCAGTCATTGCGGCAGTCTTAATGGTAAGCATTAATGAAGCTGGCTATAAGCGTTCGTTGCAGGCTCTGGACACGCTCACCAAGACGCAAGCCACCAGAGCCAAGCTCAATTTGCTGATGCAGCAAATGCTGGATGCGGAAACCGGCCTGCGCGGCTACCTGCTGACAGGAGAGGAGCGCTATCTCGAGCCCTATAACTCTGCCTCCGCCGCGATCAGCAGCAGCATGGATGACCTGCGCGGCATCTTCATCATGGACCCCAAGGAGCTGGCAACCTTTACTCCACTGGCCCGCCAGGTCGAGCGCAAGACCAGCGAAATGGAGCTGAGCCTGCGCCTTTATCGCCAGGGCAACGATGAAGCGTGGCGCTTTGTGATGTTTACCGACGTAGGCATGGAAAACATGGATGCCATACGGGGCCACATCAAAACCCTGATGGACAGCATCGATCAGCGCGTCAAGTCCAATCTCGCGGATATCGAACAAACGCTGGGTCTGTCACGCCTGGGAATTGCGACAGTGACCGCTCTGGGGATTCTGGGCTTCTTCATGTACCTGCGACAGGCCAATGCGCTGCAGCACTCACATCAGCGCGAGCAGGAGATTCAGCGCGATGAACGCAATCGTCTGGAGGAAGTCGTTCGTGACCGCACAGCGGCCCTCACCGAGCTGGCAACCCATTTGCAGCAGGTACGCGAGGATGAGCGAGCGCACTTGGCACGCGAGTTGCACGATGAACTGGGCTCGCTGCTGACCGCCGCGAAACTGGACGTTGCGCGCCTCAAGTCCAAGATCGACACCTCGACACCCGACGTCTCCGAACGCATCACCCATCTGATCGAGACGCTCAACAGCGGGATTGCACTCAAACGCCGCATCATTGAAGACCTCCGACCCTCTTCTCTCTCCAACCTGGGCCTGACCACCGCGCTGGAAATCCTGACCCGGGAATTCGGTGAACGCAGCAACATCGAGGTGGAATGCAGCCTGGAGCAGGTGGACCTGCCTGAATCCACGCAGCTGACGGTCTATCGCGTCGTACAGGAGTCGCTCACCAACATCGGGAAATACGCCAGGGCCAGCCATGTCATCGTCACGGTGCATAACTATCCCACCTATGTGGCCGTGCAGATCCAGGACGATGGCCAAGGCTTCGAGACGGCCAGCATGCGCCCCAACTCCCATGGACTGGCAGGCATGAAACACCGCGTTGAAGCTGTCGGCGGCAGGCTTACCGTGGCATCCCAGCTCGGCAAGGGAACCACGATCTCGGCAGTCATTCCTTTGACAATGGCAAGCACCTGAACTGGACGCACATGTCAACGCAGTCCTACATGACTGTCCCTAAATACCCCGACCCTGGTGACAGAAGCTCACCGTCAAGCTTGGGCTGCTCAGTTCTCTACATTCAATACATGGCCGCACGGCAATGCCTGTCGGCCTGCATTCGATAGGAGAAAACCATGTTGCACTACGCCATTGTCTTTCTGGTGATTGCCTTGATCGCTGCAGTGTTCGGCTTCGGCGGCATCGCGGCCAGCGCCGTAGGTATCGCCAAGATTCTGTTTTTCGTGTTTCTGGTCATGGCCGTCATCACCTTCCTGATGGGCCTCGTGAAGAAATAGCATTGGTGCCAAATGTGTAGAACTTTGTTCCGGCACATTGCACAAACCACCAGTATTCGCCATGATCGCTCTCAGCTTCTGCCTCCGAAAGGCCGGGTTACGAAGACTGGCGTTACTTCACGCTGTCACGATAATTTCTAGATTTCAGGGAGTTCCAAACAATGAGCCAAGCCGTAAAAGACGCCAAGGACACGGTTGAAGATCTCAAGGACGCCGCCAAGGAGCTGGCTGCCGATGCCAAGGAATCGGCAAAGCATGCCGCCCAATCCGCCCAGAATATGGCCCACAAGGTAGCCGATGCCGCTGAAGATGCAACGGACTCCGGCAAGCAGGCCGCCCAGAAAATGGTGAATGAAGCTCAGGACGTGGCAGAGGACGTCGCCGACAAGGTTCATGACGCCGCACGCCGCGCACGGCGCACAGCCTCCGAGGCCATCGACTCCACAGGGCGTCATATACGCAATATCGACGACAGCGAAAACCCGCTGATCGACAACCTTGCCAACCGGGCACAGGATCTGGCCGAGCGCAGTATCAACTTTTGGGCCGACAGCTCGCACCGCGCACGCCGTCAGTTCAACACCGCAGCGGATGCGACCACCAAGTATGTGTCCGAACAACCCGGACGCTCCGTGCTGATCGCCGCGGCGACCGGGGCGGCTCTGGCGACGGCTTTCTTTCTGGGCCGCTCGCGCAGGAAGTGAGCAGGAATTCACTCTGAGCCGTTTTTCGCAAGCGTTCTTTGCGCCTTTTCAAAACCAAGGGAGAACCATATGAAGAATCTGACTCGCGCTTTGGCTTTCAGTCTGGTCGCTGCAACGACCGTGCTGGCAACCACAGCCTGTTCGGTGGCTCGTGACCAGCAGACTGTGGGCTCCTATGTGGATGACGCCGGCATCACCACTGCAGTGAAGGCCAAGATGGCCGAAGACAAGAATGTCTCTGCAACCGCGATCAGCGTCGAAACCATGAACGGCACCGTGCAGCTGTCGGGCTTTGCCAAATCCGAAGCAGAAAAGGCCCGTGCCGGCGAAATTGCCCGCACGACCAAGCATGTGCGCGAAGTGCGCAACAGCATCGTGGTCAGACCCTGATCTGCCCGCATGATGCAAAGCCCTGTCCGAGGGCTGCACTTCCAGCCCCAAAGCCAGCTTTTGAGCTGGCTTTGTTTTTTCCTACAACCGGGTCGCTGACTTCGCCATTAAAGTGTCCGCATGCAAGTTTTCAATTGCGAGGCCTGCGGCCACCTGATCTATTTTGAAAGCCTGCAATGCGTGCATTGCGGAGCAAGCCAGGCATTCCTGCCCGACCAATTGCGCGTCGGCATTCTGCCCCCGGCCGGGGGCCCCGACACACGCTACCGCGCCTGCGCCCACCGACACAACATCAGCCTGTGCAATTTTGCGATCGAGGCCTCAGACCCGCAGCCGCTTTGCGTTTCCTGCCGACAGACCGAATGGCTGCCGAACGGCAGCGATCCCGCCAATGAGCTGCGCTGGGCCAAGATCGAGGTCGCCAAGCGCAGGCTGTTCTACACCCTGGCCAGGCTGGGCCTGCTGGACCCTCATGGGCACCGCGTGGCCGAGCCGCGCTTTTCCCTGCTCGCAGACCTGCCCGGCCAGAATCCCGTCATGACCGGCCATGCCAGCGGCATGATCACGCTCAACGTGGTCGAGGCAGACGACGACGAACGTGCCAAACGCCGCCAGGCCTTGCACGAGCCCTATCGCACGCTGATAGGACATCTGCGTCACGAATCGGGACATTTCTACTGGGATCAGCTGATAGCCAACAGCGAGCATCTGGAGCGCTTCAGGGCATTGTTTGGCTATGAGAATCAGGACTATGCCCTGGCTCTGCAGCGCCATTACGGCAAGGACCCTCTGGACAACAGCTGGCGCGGTCAGTTCATCAGCGCCTATGCCACCTCACACCCCTGGGAGGACTGGGCCGAAACCTGGGCTCACTATCTGCACATGGTGGACTTGCTGGAGACCGCAGCCAGCTACGGCACCTGCATTACCGTGCCGGACATACCCAGCACGGGCCAGCAACTCATTCAAAACCCGCTGGGGCCGGTGCCGCCCGATTTTTCGGTGATGCAATCCCAGTGGGTGCCGCTGACCCTGCTGCACAACAGCCTGAATCGCAGCCTCGGCCATGGCGATGCCTATCCGTTTGCCATTTCCGGCCCGGCCTGGGACAAGCTGCGCTTTGTCCACGAAACCATCAGCAGCTATCGCAGCAGGGCGACTAGCCAGGGAGGCTGAAAGCTCAGGCCTTGCGGCCGACCTTGACCATCAGGCGCTCATGCACGCCCTTGGAGACAAACTTGTCCACATCGCCATTGAGCGTGGCAATCTCGCGCACAAAGGTGGAGCTGATGAACTGATAGCGATCGCTGGGCGTGAGGAACACGGTTTCCACCTCGGGCATCAGCGTGCGGTTCATGCCGGCAAGCTGGAACTCATAGTCGAAGTCCGTCACCGCGCGCAGGCCGCGCACCATGGCCTTGGCGCCGCGCGCGAGCACAAAATGCGCGAGCAGCCCGTCAAAGCTCTCCACCTCCACCTGAGGATAATTGGCACAGGACTCGCGCACCATGGCAATGCGCTCCTCCAGCGAAAACAGCGTCTTTTTGTGATGGCCTGCCGCCACGGCCACGATGACCTTGCCAAACAGCTGTGCAGCCCGGCGCACCACATCTTCATGCCCCAGGGTGATCGGGTCAAAGGTTCCGGGGTAAACAGCAATCAGGTCCTGGCTCATGGCTTATCTCTCTCCTGCGGGTCTTGATGAGGGTGAGGGCTGCTGCAGTGCAGCGTAAAGAGATTATGCATTCAGGCCTGCACAGCGCTGCCCCATACAAAAAAGAGCTGCTGACGCATCTGATCAAAGCGCCTGCAGCTCCCGGTTCAATAGCAAAGGTCTACTGCTTCTTCAGCAGATGCGCATGGACGGCGCCAGCCTTCAGATAGCGGTGCAACTCCAGTCCCATTTCCAGCAGGCGCTCTTCGGCCCAGGCTTCGGGAGCTTCCAGGTAAATGAAGCCGCCGTCGTTCAAGGCCGCGATGGCCGCCTTGAGCGCGGGCTCGAACAGCTCGGTCTGGCCGAATGGCGGGTCCAGCAAAATCAGATCCTGGCCCGCCACGGTCTTCAGGCAGCTCAGCGCATCGCCGCGCTGCACCTTGACCATCCTGGCATCGAGCTTTTGCTGAAGACGCTGCAGCTGCTGCACCAGGGCGGCATCCTGTTCGTTCATGATGACGCTGGTCGCGCCGCGCGATGCGGCTTCGAAACCCAGTGCTCCGGTGCCCGAAAAGGCATCGACGCATTTCCAGTTGCTCAAGTCCTGGCCCAACCAGTTGAACAAGGTTTCGCGCACGCGATCGGGCGTGGGCCGCAGACCGGGCTTTTGCGCCACGACCAGGCGCGTGCGGCGCCATTGCCCGCCGATGATGCGGATTTCACCGGCCCCCGTGGCGGCCGGCTTGGCTGCAGCGGGCTGGGCAGCCTTGGCTCCGGGGCGGGCCGGACGGCTGGCCGCCAGCTCCTGCGCCTTGCGCTCGGACTCGTGAATCATCTTGTCCAGCGCCTTGCGGCCTGCGGGGGTGTGTAGCTTGATGGCGCTGCGGCTCATGGCTTGGCTCCGAGAGTGATGGTGACCATGCGCTCGGGCTGAACCATGCGCTGCATCGCCTCCTTCACGTCCTTGGTGGTCAGAGCCTGAACGCGATCGGTCCAGTGCTCCAGATAATCGAGCGGCAGGCCATTCCAGGCAATATTGGCCACATTGCCCAGCAGCTTGCGATTGCTGTCTATGCGCAAGGCAAAGCCGCCGATCAGGTTGTCCTTGGCCGCCTTGAGTTCCTTGTCGCTAGGACCTTCGGCAATGAATTTGCGCAATACGTCCTGCGAGACCTTGAGCGCCTCGGCCGCCTGATCGGGCCGGGTCTGCAGGCCGATGATGAAGGCGCCGCGATCCAGACCCGGCGAGAAGTCGCTGGAGACACCGTAGGTCAGACCCCGCTTCTCACGCACCTCTTCCATCAGTCGCGAAGTGAAGCCGCCGCCGCCCAGGATATGGTTGCCCACCATCACGGCGAGAAAATCGGGGTTGTTGCGCGCAATGCCGGGCTGGCCGATCAGCACCTGGGCCTGGGCCGACTCGAACGGAATGTTCTCGACCTTGGCTTGCTGCAGATCCTGCACCTTGGCCACGGCAGGCAGCGGCGGGCAGTCGTTGCCATTGGTGGCCTGCAGCGGCCCCAGCAACTGCTTGACCATGGCATCGGCCTGCTGGCGATTGACCGCCCCCACCACGCTGACCTTGGCGCGGCAGGCGGCAATCAGCTTGCGGTGAAAATCCTGCATGGCCGAAACATCGATCCGGCCCAGGCTGTCGACCGTGGTCTGATAGCCATAGGGCGAGCTGCCGAACACGGCCTTGCGGAATGCCTTGGAGGCCACGGTGCCGGGACGGGTGTCGGCTTCCTTGATGGAGGCACTCCAGCGCTCGCGATCACGCTGCCACACGGCATCGGGCCAGCTTGGCGAGGCGATCTGGCGCGCCGCCAGGGCCACGGCCTTTTGCTGCAGATTGGGCTCGGTCAGAGTGCGCAGGCCGTAGCTGAAGCTGTCACGCCCCGCACTGGCGCCAAAACTGGCGCCCAGGTCGGCCCAGGCCTGACCCAGGCCATTTTCATCCAGCGCAGGCGCATCGCCTGCCGCCTTGATGCCCTTGGAGGACATCATGGCCACGGCTGTCGCCAGGCCCACCTTGTCCTCGGGATCACGGCGGCTGCCGGCGTCGAAGTCCACCTGCACATCCACCATGGGAATGCCGGGACTTTGCACCAGCCAGACCTGGGCGCCACTGGGCTGGGTCCAATGCTCTATCGGCAGCAAGGCCCAGGCAGACTGGGTTAGAAAACCCATTCCAGCGCTTACCACAAAAGCGCCAGCAGCTATCTTTTTCATAGTTTTCATATATTTCTCCGCTGCGCTCAGTGCATGGATTTGTCTGCATCCGCCTTGCCCGACATGGGACGCTGGGGCTTGCTACCCGCCGGCAGAGGCTGAGGCACCAGGGTGCCGACAGTGAGCTGGTCGTCGCCAAAATATTTGGCGGCCACGGCCTTCACATCGTCAGAGGTGACTTTGCGCAGTTCGGCCAGCAGCTTGTCCTCGGCATCCAGCGGCATGTTCTGAATCCAGTAATTGCCCAGGTTCTGGGCCTGGCCCATGACGGAATCACGCTCATAGACGTTGGATGCCATCCACTGCGTCTTGACGCGCTCCAGTTCGTCAGCCTGCACGCCCTCCTCGGCCACCTTCTTGATCTGGGCACGCAGCGCAGCCTCCACATCGGCCACGGTCTTGCCCTGGGCCGGAACGCCGGTCAGCATGAACAGGCTGGGCCCGCGCCCCATGATGTTGGCCGAGCTGCCGGCGCTATCGGCCACACGGCCGTTGGCCTGGCCTTCGCCCTGTACCAGGGCGCGCTCCAGGCGAGCACCGTCATAACCGTCCAACACGGCGGACAGCACCAGCAGCGCCAGCGCATCCTTGTCCTCGGCCTGCAGCTTGTCCACGCTCTTCAGCGTGGGGGTACGATAGGCCATGGCGATAAAAGCCTGCTCGGCAGGCTGCTTGACCTCGATGCGGCGCACGCCGATCTGCCTGGGTTCGGTCTGCGGCTTGCGCTGCGGCAGGGCACGCGCGGGAATGCTGCCGTAATACTTCTCGGCCCAGGCACGCACCTGGTTGACGTTCACGTCCCCCACCACGACCACGGCGGCGTTGGCAGGCACATACCAGCACTTGTGAAAATCGCGCACATCGCCGGGCGTCATGGAGTTCAGATCGCTCATCCAGCCCACCACGGGGCGGCGATAGGGCGAGGCCATGAAGGTGGCCGCCATCAGCTGCTCCATCAGCATGGCGCGCGGCTGGTCGTCGGTGCGCATGCGGCGCTCTTCCTTGATGACCTCGATTTCCTTCTTGAATTCGGAGTCCGGCCACTGATTGTTGGCAAAACGGTCGGACTCCAGCTTCATCACGTCTTCCAGACGGCTGGACGGAATCTGCTGGTAATAGCCCGTGTAGTCACGCCAGGTGAATGCGTTTTCCTGGCCGCCCAGCGCCGCCACGCGACGCGAGAAGTCTCCGGGCTTGACGCTTTTGGAGCCCTTGAACATCATGTGCTCCAGCGCATGGGCCACGCCCGTGGTGCCGTCGACCTCGTCCATGGAGCCTACGCGTACCCAGACCATGTGCACGGCCGTGGGCGCGCGCCGGTCGGGCTGCACGATCAGCTGCATGCCGTTCTTCAGCGTGAACTGTTGCACCTGTGGCGCGGTCGCCGTGGCGGCAGCAGGCACAGGTTGCGACGATGCGCCCGGCGCAGCCAAGGCTGCCCCAGCGCTCAAACAGGCCATTAAGCCCAGTACAGGGAGTGCGCGTACATGTTTCATAGAATGATGCGATTCTAAAAACCCGCCAATGTTCAGTTTTTTCAAGAAAAAGCCCAGTTCACCCGATGCAGTGAACACCACGCCCGCTGCCGAGGCAGCCGCGGCGCCCGCTCCTGCCCCGCAAACCGGGCCCGCTCCACAGGATACGCCTGCCGAAAACGGCAGCAGCTCCTGGTGGCGCAAGCCCTTTGGTGGCGGCGCGACGGCCAAGGCCGCCGAAGATCAGCCTGCCACTCAGGATTTTGTAGCAGCCCCCGAGCCTACCGCAAAGCCGCAAGCCCCAAATTCCCGTCAAAACTGGATGGAACGGCTGAAAGCCGGTCTGCGCAAGACCGGCTCCAGCATCGCCACCGTCTTTACCGGCACGCAGATCGACGACCGGCTCTATGAAGAGCTGGAAGACGCGCTGCTGATGGCCGACACCGGCGTCAAGGCCACCCTGCATCTGCTGGAAGACCTGAAGCGCCGCGTCAAGGACACCAAGACCACCGAGCCTGCCGCCGTCAAGGCGCTGCTGGCCGATGCGCTGACCGATTTGCTGAGGCCCCTGGAAAAGCCGCTGACCATCGGCGAGCACACACCGACCGTCATCATGGTGGCCGGCGTCAACGGTGCGGGCAAGACCACTTCCATCGGCAAGCTGACCAAGCATCTGGCCGACGGCGAGCAGTCCGTGCTGCTGGCCGCCGCCGACACCTTCCGCGCCGCCGCGCGCGAGCAGCTGGGCGTCTGGGCCAATCGCAACACCGTGGAGATCATCAGCCAGGACGGTGGCGACCCCGCCGCCGTGAGCTTCGATGCCGTTTCAGCCGGAAAAGCGCGCAAAAAGGATGTGGTGCTGGTCGATACGGCCGGACGCCTGCCCACGCAGCTGCATCTGATGGAAGAGCTCAAGAAGATCAAGCGCGTGGTGAGCAAGGCCGACGGCACGGCGCCTCACGAGGTGCTGCTGGTGATTGACGGCAATACCGGCCAGAACGCCCTGACCCAGGTGCGCGCCTTCGACGATGCGCTGCAGCTCACGGGCCTGATCGTCACCAAGCTCGACGGCACAGCCAAGGGCGGCGTGCTGGCCGCGATTGCGCAGGAGCGCCCCGTGCCCGTCTACTTCATCGGCGTGGGCGAGAAGATCGAGGATCTGGAGACCTTCAGCGCACGCGAGTTCGCCCAGGCCCTGCTGTCCTGAAGCACAATAACCATAGCTTCCAGCGCTTTATCTATCGAGTTTTCAGATAGATTCAGTACTGAAACCCAATAAAGGAGCGCGCAAGGCGCTCCTTTTTTATTCAGCCTTCAGAGCTGCACCTGCTGCTTGATCCACTTGGCATAGTCGTTCAGGCAGCGCTCGGTGCGCATGGTGATCTGGGGCACCTCGTAGCTGTGATGGCTGCGCAGCAGCGCGGTCAGCCGCGGCAGGGCCTCGGGCAAGGTCTTGCAGATCAAACGCCATTCGGGGGCAGTCTGCAGCACGCCGTCCCACTCGTAATACGAGGTGATGCGCTCGGTCTGCACGCAGGCCGCAGCCTTGGCCGAGACCAGCGCCCGCGCCATGTCCTCGGCCTCGGCCGAGTGCCCAACGGTCGTCGTCACCACGCACAGCGTGGCCCAATGGCTGTCCTGCGCGGACGCGGACTTGAGAGGTGCGGTCTGGGTAGATGTGGTGCTCATGTCGCCTAGTCTAGGCCCAAGACCGCCCTGCCCGCCACCGCCTTACACCGGATACAGACCCAGCTGCTGCGCGCGCAGCCGCGTCAGTCCCAGCAGCGCATCGGTGAACGGCGTGCTCATGCCGCACATGACGCCCATCTCGCGCACGGCGCCCACCAGGGCATCCAGCTCCACCGGCTTGCCGGCTTCCACATCCTGGAGCATGGAGGTCTTGAAGCCGCCCAGCTTGAGCGTGACCTGATGGCGGTCCTGCGGACTGTCGGCAATCGGCAGGCCGATGCGCGCGCCGATTTCGCGGGCTTCCAGCATCACGGCCGTGATGAAGTTGCGCACCAGCTCATCGCCCAGAATCCTGTCCGTGGTCGCGCCAGTGATCGCACTGACGGGGTTCATGGTCATATTGCCCCAGAGCTTGTACCAGGCGTCGCGCTGGATGTTGTCGCTGAGCCTGAGCTCGAGACCACCCGCACGCAGCAGCTCGGCCAGCGCCAGCAGGCGCGGCGTGGGCGCATCGCCGGACTGTGCCGTGGGCTCGCCGACGATGAGGCTGTTGCCGAAATGCCGGCGCACCACGCCGGGTGCGTCAAGGGAGCAGCTGGCATGCACCACCGATCCGAGCACCTGCTCGGTGGGAATGGCGCGCGCAATCTCGCCCTGCGGATCCACTGTCCTGAGCTGCAGGCCGCGCAGGCTGGCATCCACGCCACCGGCCAGAAACCACCAGGGCACGCCGTTCATGGCGGTCAGCACCAGGGTCTGCGGGCCGATCAGCGGTGCGACGGCACGCGCCACATCGGGCATGGACGGCGCCTTGACGGCAATCACCACCACATCCTGCACGCCCAGAGCGGCCGGGTCCTGCTGCGCATTGACGGCCACGGTCTCGCGCTCCTCGCCATGCACCAGCGTCAGGCCGTTGTGCTGCAGCGCAGCCAGCGTCTGGCCCCGCGCCACGGCGCTCAGCTCGCAGCCGGCCTTGGCCAGCGCCACGCCAAGCCAACCGCCAATGGCTCCGGCACCATAGATACAGACTCTCTTCAGACTCATGCTCTTGTCTCTCCTGTCTTATAGAACTCTCAAAAACAGTAGCTGCCGGTGCTTTACCGTAAAGCATCTGAAGACTATCCACCCTTGAAACCAGGCGAGATCTTCGCGGCCGCTGCTCATTGTTGATACGTTAACAGCAGTATCGACCCGCGCGACACTGAAGGCCGTTGACAGCTGGACACCCCGCACTGCGCGCCATGCCAACTGCCCTGTTCATCGCATTTTCAAGGACCGACTCATGAGCTCCAACACCACCGTCGTCAATCTCACAGCCCAGATCACGGCACTGGCCACTGCCTTGCGCATCGTGCTGGACGCCAGCCCCCAGGCTGCCCAGACACGCGAGCAGCTGGCCGCCGCGCTGGACAAGACCATTCACGACGCGCTGGAAGAAGGGGTCTGGGACAACGCCGACGGCGTCAAGACCATCAGGGCAGCGCTGCTGGGCTGATCGCCACCGCGCCATGAAAAAACCGGGCCCAAGGCCCGGCAAAAGAGAAGCAACAATCAACGATCTCGCTCAGGCCAGCGCATCACGCCAGCGTATAGGCCGTCTTCACCGTGGTGTAGAACTCCTGGGCATAGCGGCCCTGCTCGCGCGGGCCGTAGCTTGAGCCCTTGCGACCGCCGAACGGCACGTGGTAGTCCACGCCCGCCGTGGGCAGGTTGACCATGACCATGCCGGCCTGGCTGTGGCGCTTGAAGTGCGTGGCGTGCTTGAGGCTGGTGGTGGCGATGCCGGCCGACAGGCCGAACGGCGTGTCGTTGGATACGGCCAGGGCTTCGTCGTAGTCCTTGACGCGGATCACGCTGGCCACGGGGCCGAAGACTTCTTCGCGGTTGATGCGCATGCCGGCTTCGGTGTCCACGAACAGCGTAGGCGCCATGTAGTAGCCCTGCTTGCCGCTGCCCGTGTGGCAGGCGACGCGGGCACCGCCTGCGGCCAGGCGCGCGCCTTCGGCCTTGGCAATTTCCACGTAACTCAGATCCTGCTCCAGCTGGGCCTGGCTGACCACGGGGCCCATGTCGGTGCCGGCGGCGCGTGCGTCACCGACCTTGATTTGGGCCATGCGCGCCTGCAGGGCCTCGATGAAGGCGGGGTAGATCTTGTCGGTCACGATGAGGCGGCTGGAGGCCGTGCAGCGCTGGCCGGTGGAGTAGAAGCCGCTTTGGGCCGACAGTTCCACGGCCTGGTTCAGGTCGGCATCGTCCAGCACGATCTGGGGGTTCTTGCCGCCCATTTCCAGCTGCACCTTCTTGCCGCTTTTCACGCAGGCTTCGGCAATGCCGCAGCCCACGCCCGTCGAACCCGTGAAGCTGATGGCCGCCACGTCGGCATGGTTCACCAGGGCTTCGCCGATCACGCGGCCTCGGCCCATGACCAGGTTGAACACACCGGCGGGGATGCCCGAGCGGTGGATGATGTCGGCCAGAGCCCAGGCACTGCCGGGCACCAGGTCGGCGGGCTTCAAGACCACGCAGCAGCCGTTGGCCAGGGCCGGGGCGATCTTCCAGGCGGGGATGGCAATGGGGAAGTTCCAGGGCGTGATCAGGCCGACCACGCCGATCGGCTCGCGCGTGATTTCCACGCCAATGCCTGGACGCACCGACGGCACAGTCTCGCCAGTGAGGCGCAGGCATTCACCCGCAAAGAACTTGAAGATCTGGCCGGCGCGGCCGACTTCGCCAATGGCTTCGGGCAGGGTCTTGCCTTCTTCGCGCGCCAGCAGCTCCCCCAGCTCCGCCTTGCGCGCCAGGATTTCCGTGCCGATCTTGTCCAGGGCGTCGGAGCGCGCCTGGATGCCCGAGGTGGACCAGGCCGGGAAGGCTGCAGCGGCAGCAGACACGGCGGCCTGCACATCGGACGCGCCGCCCTGGGCGTACTCGCCGATCACATCGGACAGATCGCTGGGGTTGGTGTTGGAGGAGTAGCTGTCAGCAGCCGTCCACTGGCCGTTGATCAGGTTGAAATGTGGGGTCATGGATATGCTCTTGATAGAGGAGCTTATTGCGCCTGCTATTCATAGATCTCAGCATGAAAAGCATCTGAATTCTTGAATAAACAAGCGCAACCAGCTCCTGTATTCATAGTCGCCTCAACGGGCCCAGCGCAGCACCAGCGGATCCAGCCGGCGTGCGATGTCGATGAGCTGGCGCCGCACCTCGGGATGCATGGGCGGCCAGGGCGAGCGCGGTGCATCGCAGGCGATCACGCCGCCCTCCTTCATCAGCGCCTTGGCGGCCAGAAAACCGGCCTGACGGTTTTCGTGGTTGATCAGCGGCAGCCAGCGCTGGTACTGCTCGAAGGCCTTGTCCTTGTCGCCTGCACGGTGCGCCTCGATGATGGGGCGAATGCCGTCGGCAAAGCCGCCGCCGGTCATGGCGCCGGTCGCTCCGGCCTCCAGATCAGCCAGCAGCGTGATGGCTTCCTCGCCGTCCCAGGGGCCTTCGATGGCTTCGCCGCCCAGCGCGATCAGCTCGCGCAGCTTGCCCGCCGCACCCGCGGTTTCCATCTTGAAGTAGCTGACCTGCTCGATCTCCCTGGCCATGCGGGCCAGAAAGGCGGGCGACAGCGGCGTGCCCGCGGCCGGCGCATCCTGGACCATGATGGGAATGTCGATGGCGTCGGACACGCCCTGGTAGAAGACCTGCACCTGGGCTTCGCCAAAGCGGAAGGTGGCGCCGTGGTAAGGCGGCATGACCATGACCATGGCGGCGCCCATGTCCTGTGCGCGGCGGCTGCGCTCGGCGCAGATCTTGGTACTGGTGTGCGTGGTGGTCACGATCACGGGCACACGGCCGCCCACATGCTCCAGGGCCGTTCGCGTGAGGACTTCGCGCTCCTCGTCCGAGACCAGGAACTGCTCAGAGAAATTGGCCAGGATGCACAGGCCGTCGACGCCGGAGTCGATCATGAAGTCCAGGCAGCGCTTCTGGCTGGTCAGGTCCAGCGTGCCATCCTCGTGGAAGGTGGTGGGCACGACGGGGAAGATGCCCCGGTAACGGGGATTGGAGAGTCCGGGCATGCTGCGTCTCCTCAATCGATGATGTGGAACTGGTCGAGGTACTCGGTCTTGAGCGTGAGGCCCAGGCCCGGCACGTCGTCGCGCAGCTGCAGGAAGCCGTTGTCGGCAACCGGTTCGCCATCGAAGATGTACCAGAACAGCTCGTTGCCGACTTCCACATCGAAGATGGGGAAGTACTCGGCCATGGGCGAGGCCAGCGTGCTCATGGTCAGGTGGTAGTTGTGCATCTGGCCGGCGTGCGGGATCACAGGCACGGAATAGGCCTCGCACAAGGCATTGATCTTGTGCGCCGCCGTGATGCCGCCCACGCGGTTGGTGTCGTACTGCACGACGGAGACGGCCTTCTTGTCCAGCAGCTGCTTGAAGCCGTAGAGCGAAAACTCGTGCTCGCCGCCCGAGATGGGAACGATGTTCATGGCGTTGAGCTCGGCGTAGCCGTCGATGTCGTCGGCGATCACGGGCTCTTCCAGCCAGCGCGGCTCGAACCTGGCCAGCTTGGGCAGCATGCGCTTGGCGTACTCCAGGTTCCAGCCCATATAGCACTCCAGCATCAGGTCGGTGTCGTAGCCGATCACTTCGCGGATGGCCTCGACGGACTTGAGGTTCTCTTTCACGCCCTCCTGCAAATGGGCCGGGCCGTAGCCAAAGCGCATCTTGAAGGCCTTGAAACCCTGGTCCAGGAATTTCTGGGCTTCGTCCTGCATCTCTTTCAGGTCGGTGCGGTAGAGCTTGCTGTAGTAGCAGGGAATCTTTTCCTTGGTGCGCCCGCCCAGCAGCTTGAACACGGGCTTGTTCACGCTCTTGCCCAGGATGTCCCAGATGGCCAGATCCACGGCCGAGATGGCGGCCATGGTCACGCCCTTGCGGCCCCAGGCATGGGTGGCGCGGTACATGCGCTGCCACAGGTATTCGTAGTCCCAGGGGTCCTGACCGATGACCAGGGGCGCCAGGTACTCGTCGATGATGGCCTTGGCGATTTTGGGCGCCAGGGCCACATTGCCCAGACCGATGATGCCGTCATCGGTTTCGATCTCGACCACGGTCCACGAATGAAAGCGGAAGGTGCTCATGGACTCGGTGTTGGAGTACACCAGATCCATGGCGTTGGAGCAGAAGTTGCCCTGGGGCGGAACGGTCTTGCCCTTCCATTCATAGACACGGGCGCGGACGGACTTGATCTTCATACAGACCTCGAAAGAAAAGAGTGAGTAGGACAGGCGGCCCAGGCCGCCCGGGAAACGGGCTCAGACGGCTGGGGCAGCTTGGCGATCACGGTGGGCGGCCCCCATGCGTGCGGCAATCTGCAGCGCCTGCAAGGTGGCCTCCACATTGGCCTTGCCCTGGCCTGCGATGTCGTAGGCCGTGCCGTGGGCCGGCGTGGTGATGGGAATCGGCAGACCACCCTGCACCGTCACCCCACGTGAGAAGCCCAGCAGCTTGATCGCTATCTGGCCCTGGTCGTGGTACATGGTCACGATGGCCTGGTACTCGCCGGCCTGTGCCTTGAGAAAGATGGTGTCGGCCGGAAACGGGCCGTGGAACGGCGCATCGCTGGGCCAGTCGCGCGCCTGCAGGGCCTGCACTGCGGGCGCGATGATGTCGATTTCCTCGCGGCCGCAGGTGCCGCCGTCGCCGTTGTGCGGGTTGAAGCCGGCAATCGCCACCTTGGGAGCAGCCAGGCCGCTGGCGCGCAAGGCCTTGTAGATCAGCTCGGCCGCCTGGGTTATGCGCTCCACGCTCAGGTAGCCGGCCACATCCTTGAGGGGTACATGCGAGGAAATGCGCGAGGTCCAGAGATCGCCCAGCGTGTTGAACTCGCAGAAGTAGCCGGTCACGCCCAGGTACTCGGCAAAGTGGTGCAGCTCGTCCTCGTGGCGCAGACCGCCAAGCTTCATGGCCTGCTTGTTCAAGGGCGCAAAGCAGATGGCGTCGATATCGCCGCCCAGGGCCGCATCCATGCATTGGTCTAGCACCTGCAGCACCGAGCGGCCGCCCGCCGCTCCCACCTGCCCCGGCACCACATCGGCCTGGGCGACGGTGTCCACGGCCACAAAGGCCGGCAGCCGCGTATCGGCACGCTCGCGCGCAGCGGACAGGCCGGCCAGCGGAACCGTTGCAACCTGCAGTCCGGCGATGCGCTGGCCTTGCTCCCAGAGCCAGGGATCGCCGATCAGCACCAGGTTCGCCTGCTCGGTGGCTTGCGGCCTGGCCAGCAAACGCGCAATCAGTTCGGCGCCGATGCCGGAAGGATCGCCCAGGGTCAGGGCGACAACGGGAAGAGAAGCCTTGCTCATGCTCAGTCCAGCTTGATGTTGTTCTTGCGAATGATGTCGCCGAAGCGCTTGTACTCGGCGAGGTGAAAACTGCCGAAGTCGGCCTGGGGCATGGGCCGCAGCTCGGCACCCACGGCTTCGAGACGGGTCTTGGTCTCGGGCATGGCGATGACCTTGTTGACCTCGTCATGCACTTTCTGCTGAACCGCCTTGGGCGTGGAGGCCGGCATGTAGATGCCGTACCAGGCGCTGATTTCCACGTCGCGCAGACCCGCTTCGGCCATGGTCGGCACCTGGGGCAGCTGAGGGTTGCGCTGGGGCGAAGTGACCGCCAGGGCACGCAGCTTGCCGGCCTTGATCTGGCCTATGACCGAGGGCATGGTGTCGAAGCTCATCTGCACCTGGCCGCTGACCAGATCGACCAGGGCGGCAGCGCTGCCCTTGTAGGGCACGTGGGTGATCTGAATGCCTGCGGCATCCTTGAACACCTCGGCAGCGATATGCTGGGTGCTGCCCGTGCCGCTGCTTGCGAAATTGATCTGATTGGGATTCTTCCTGGCCATGGCCACCAGCTCCGCCACCGTGTTGGCGGCAACGGAGTTGCCCACCACCAGCACATTGGGCACCGAGCCGACAAAGGCCACGGGAACCAGGTCCCGGTTGTTGTCATAGCCGAGCTTGAGCAGATGCGGCGCGATGGCATGGGCCGTGACCACGCCCATGACCATGGTGTGCCCATCCGTGGCCTTGGCCGTCATGTCCACCGCCAGCGTGTTGGAGACGCCGGGCCGGTTCTCCACGATCACCGGCTGCTTGAGCAGCGGCCCCAGCCTGTCGGCCACGGCGCGGGCCATGGCATCGGTGCCGCCTCCGGGCGCAGAACCCACCAGCATGCGCACGGGCTTGACGGGCCAGTTAGCCGAGTCTTGTGCCTGGACCTGCCAGGGCAGCACGGCGGCGCCGCACAGAGCGGCTATGGAAAGTAGATGACGTCTTTGCACATTTGTCTCCTTGGCTTTTTTATTTCATCGCAGCCCGATGCTAGGGAAGGCGCTGATATGCGTAAATTGAAAGTTATTGATTAATCGATAACCTGAAGCAATAAGAAGCCATGCCATGGGATCGATAGACAAGCGCGACAACACGCCACAGTTGCTGAACCGGCTGCGCATGCGCCAGGTGGCCTTGATACTGGCCATCGACGAGCGCCAAACCTTGCGCGCGGCAGCGGCCGAGCTCGGCCTGACCCAGCCTGCCGCCACCAAGATGCTGCAGGAGCTCGAAGACGCCCTGGGCCAGCCGCTGTTCGAGCGCGTGGGCCGCCGGCTGCAGCGCAATGCGGCCGGAGAGCGGGTGCTGGAATATTTCCGTTCGCTGCGCGGCAATATCGAGGCCCTGAATCGCGAACTGGGCGAGCTGCGCCAGGGAAGCTCGGGACGGCTGGCCGTGGGCAGCATCATGGCCGCGTCACCCGGGCGGCTCACCCAGGCCTTGCTGGAGCTGAAAAAGCAGCTTCCCCTGCTGGAGCTGGAAGTGGCCGTGGACACCAGCGATCGCTTGCTGGCCCAGTTGCGTGAAGGGGTGCTGGAGGTGGTCGTCGGGCGCATGACCAATGAAGCCGGCAGCGATTGCAGCTTTCACGCTATCGATGACGAGCAACTGGCCTTCATCGTGTGCGAGGGACATCCGCTGCTGTCGCTGCAGCGGCCCGGTCTGCAGGCTTTGCAGGGACATGGCTGGGTCATGCAGCCGCCCGGCAGCCCCATGCGCAGCTTGATCGAGCAAGAGTTCCGCGAGCACAGTCTGCCGCTGCCGCGCGGTCTGATCGAAACCGGCTCCATACTCACCACCATCAATCTGGTGCGCAGCTCGAACATGGTGGGAGTGATTCCGCGCACGGTGGCGGACCTTCATGCCGCCCACGGCATGCTGCATATCCTGCCGTATCGGACCAAGCACAGTCTGGAGGCCTACGGCAGCCTGGTACGCAAGGACAGGCCCATCAGCCGCTCGGCACAGATGTTCCTGGATCTGCTGCACCATCAACGTACGGTTGCCTGAACAGCGTCTGGCATTCGCTCGAAGTCGATCTTTGCGCACTAGTCAGGTCAGCCCAAATTTAGCCCGGAGTGCTAAAAACCGTCCACCTCCACTTTTCCAAATGCCTTGAGCCTTGAGCCTCAAGCGCAGGCATTGCACGGTGGCGGAAACGCACAAACCTTACCGGGAATGGACCGCATCCTCAGGATTCAGCAAAGCCGGAATCTCGGCCACCAGCGCGTCGATGGCCACCCGCAACTTGCAACGTAATTGCCGTGCCTGTGGCCAGAGTGCATGGATCTCATAGGAGCGTGCCCGATAGTCGGGCAGGATATGTACCAGCTCTCCACGCTTGGCATAGCTGCTCAGCAGCCAGCAAGGGACCCAGGCAATGCCATAGCCCGCCACAGCAGCAGCGGCAATGGCCTGTATATCGTCCATGCTGATCTGGGAGTGCACCTGCAGGCGGTAGTCCGAGCTGCCGCCTCGCCCAGCAACTGGCGAAACATTCCACGGGGCGACGACACCCGAGTGCGAGTAACTGATGACCGCATGACCATCGAGCTCCTCCAGTTTGCCGGGCGTGCCGTGGCGTGCCAGATAGGCCGGGGAAGCTCCGATGCTGATGTGCTGCGTGCCCAGCAGGCGCGCAGACAAGGTGCCGCTGTCTTGCAGTGGGCCTATGCGTATGGCCAGGTCAAATCCCTCCTCGATCAGATCGACTGTACGGTCGCCAAACGACAGATCGATGCTCAGCTGCGGATACAGACGCGTCAGATTCAGCAGTATTGGCGCCACGCACAGCTGCCCAAAGCCTTCTGGCACGCTGACCCGTAGGCGCCCGATGGGCTCCATGCGGCCACTGTCCAGATCCGCCTCGGCTGCATCCAGCTCCTTGAGTGCACGGGTGCAGCGCTCGTAGTAGATCTGTCCTTCCGCAGTCAGGGTCTGGGTACGCGTATTGCGCTGCAGTAGCCTCGAGCCCAGACGTGCCTCCAGCCTGGCAACGGCCTTGCCCACGGCAGAGCGCGTCACGCCAAGCCGCTTGGCAGCAGCAGTGAAGCCGCCCGCTTCCACCACCTGCACAAAGGTGGAGACTCCTTCCAGAGGGTCTTGCACAGTCATGTCGATTGGATCCTTCAGCTCCCCAATGATGGGAAATCAACGCGTAAATTTAAGAATTTTATTCCCATAGACTCGCGTTGAACGTTCTGCGCCAGAACGCAGTTTCCCTTTTCTGGAGTGCGCAACCATGTCCTCGAATGATGTTGATCTCTTGAACACCAGCAGCCTGGAGCCGGCACCGACCCGGCGCAATCGCATTGCGCTGCTATCGGTCTGTCTGGCCTCACTGATGTTCAGCCTTGAAATCTCCAGCGTGCCTGTCATCTTGCCCACGCTGGAGTCCGTTCTGCACAGTGACTTCAAAGACATTCAGTGGATCATGAATGCCTACACCATCGCCTGCGTCTCGGTGCTCATGGCCACCGGGACACTGGCAGACCGGTTTGGCCGCAAGCGGGTCTTTCTGATCTCCATAGCCCTCTTTGCGTTTTCATCGCTGCTGTGCGGCCTGGCATGGAACACACCGATGCTGATTGCCAGCCGCGTGTTCCAGGGGGCCAGCGGCGGCGCCATGCTGATCTGCCTGGTAGCCGTCCTCTCGCATCAATTTCCGCAAGGCGCCGAGCGCAGCCGCGCCTTCAGTACCTGGGGAGTCATGCTCGGCATAGGCTTGGGCTTTGGCCCGCTGATTGGCGGCATGATCGTGGCCCTATCGGACTGGCGCTGGGTGTTCTGGGTACACGTGCTGATTGCCACGCTGACTTTCTTTCTGGCCACCATCGCCGTGCAGGAATCGCATGACCCCAAGGCCGGCGCGCTGGATCTTGCGGGCATCGTCACGCTGTCCCTCGCAGTATTCGGCCTGGCCTTCTTTGTGACGCAGGGCTCCGATACCGGTTTTGGCAGCATGTCTGCGCTGGCCGCCATGGCTGTGGGTCTGCTGAGTTTTGCGACCTTTGTGTGGGTGGAACTGCGTGCCCAGCATCCCATGTTCGACTTCTCCGTCTTTCGGGTGCGCAATTTCTCCGGTGCGCTGATGGGCTCCATGGGCATGAACTTCAGCTTCTGGGCATTCATCATCTACCTGCCCATCTATTTTCAGAGTGCGCTAGGTCAGGATGTCACGGCCGCCGGCGTCTCGCTGCTAGCCTACACCCTTCCCACGCTGGTGTTCCCGGTAGTTGGAGAACGCATCGCCATGCGCTATGGCCCGCGTATCGCCATTCCACTGGGGCTATTCGCCATCGGTCTTGGATTCATGCTGATGCTCGCTGGCAGCCAGCTCGCCAACAGCCACTGGCTTTACGTGCTGCCGGGCTGCCTGATTGCCGGCGCAGGGCTGGGCATCACCAACACCCCGGTGACCAATACCACCACGGCAGCGGTCTCCAGCGCACGCGCCGGCATGGCGTCCGGCATCGACATGAGTGCCCGCATGATTACGCTGTCGATCAATATCGCGCTGATGGGTTTCCTGCTGGTGCATGGCGTGCAGCAGCACCTGCAAACCGCATTGCATGAACCCGTAGATGCTGCTGCGCTGCGCGAGATGGCCAACGGCATTGTCTCTGGCAACCTGCAAGCCCTGTACGCCCTGCAGGCAGGCGCTGACGCAGCCACTTCGCCGCAGGCACTGACAGACATTGCCCGCGAGGCGCTGGTACACAGCTTTGGCGGCGTAATGCTCTATGCCGCCATCGCCGTGTGGCTGCTGGCACTGGGCAGCTTTGTGATCTTTTCGGGTCGCAGGCCAGCCCGGTGACTTTTATGGCGCTCCATGCCGATGGGCAAGAATCTGCTCGCTGATCTGCAACTTGGTTGCCTGCATTGCCATGGACATCGATTTCCTGCCGGGGCTGCAAGCGGCAGGCCTCGACAACATCGCAGGATTGGCAGCCGTGCCACCTGCTGTGTGCTCCAGGCCAGAATCAGCATCCATGCCGAAGTACCACTGCTTGCCTCTCCCGCTCTGGTGCATCTCTTCACCATGCACCTTGTTTCTATTCTTGGTGAATGTCAGTGCAGCACTCCAGGTAGCGTCCACGTTGGTGCCTGCGTGCGGCATAGCTCTGCCCAATGCACTGCCGTGGCAAATTCATGACACGCTCCAAGTCGATCAAAGACTGCGGTACTTTGGCACCGCCTGCGATTTGCTCAATCGTGTCGGCGACTCCTCACGGATAGAAGAGGCACATCGCAATTTATTTAAAAATCAGGATATTTATCCCAATAAATTTGTTTAACAAATTTATCGAAACCATCCAGACTCCCTCCAAGACTCATCGAACTTGGAGACATCCGTTGGAGCAAAAGATTTTCAGTGCGCCTGGGCACTTTTTCCGTCCCTCGCGTTCACATGCTGTTGTTATTGGCGGCGGGACGATGGGAGCCGATGTCGCGGTCGTCCTTTGCCGCGGAGCGTGCAGAACGACTGTTGTCGAGCCCGATGCTGACCGGGCTGCCAAAGTCCCTGAATTGGTCCATCACGGCTTGACCCAACTGGATGCCGCGCAACAGCTTTCCCAACTGTCCGTCGTATCGTCCTTGGACGATCTGGACTGGAGCTCGGTGGACCTGGTGATCGAATGCATCCCGGAGCGTTTGGACATCAAGCAAGCGCTTTTCAAGCAGCTCGAGCAGCGAGCCCGCAAGAATGCATTGCTGGCCAGCAACAGCTCGAGCTTCCCCATCACCGCAATTGCACAAGGCCTGCAAACACAGGAACGCATGCTGGGGCTGCATTTCTTCATGCCTGCGCACCTGACGCCTCTTGTCGAAGTGGTGTGCGGCGAGGCATCCCGCATGGAATGTGCAGAGAACCTTCATGCTTTCATGCGCCAGTGCGGCATGGTGCCGGTGCTGGTCAAGAAGGACTTGCCAGGCTTTTTGGCGAATCGTCTTCAGCACGCGCTGGCTCGCGAAGCTTTTGCACTGATTGAAGCGGGCATTGCATCAGCCGAAGACGTGGATGCAGCCGTGCGCTTTGGCTTCGGCTTTCGCTTTCTTGCAGCGGGCCCCGTGCTTCAGCGCGACCATGCAGGTCTGGAAGTCCACTGCGCCGCTGGAGCAACGATGTATCCATCGCTGGCGGCCAACAAAGAGCCAAGCCCATGCCTTTCGCAAAGAGTGGCTGAGGGCAAATTCGGCATGAAGTCCGGAGAAGGTTTTTTCAAGTGGACTCCAGAGAGCATTGCGCAAGAGAAACAGCGCTACCTGAAGACGCTGCTGGCAGGTCTGGAGCTTCTCAAGAGCGAATTGCCTTCCGTGGGCGACGCTGCCGAGCAATAAGAGGAGCGCATGATGAATACACCTCTGATCATCACCGTTGCCCCCAACGGAGCCTACAAGACCAGGGAGCAGCACCCTGAGGTTCCTCTGACTGCGGCCGATCTGGCACAGACCGCCAAGGAATGCCTGGACTCCGGTGCGTCCATGATTCATATGCATGTACGCAAGCCTGACGGCAAGCATTTGCTCGATGCCAGCGCCTACATTGAAGCCACTGCTGCAGTGCGCAAAGCAGTGGGCCAGGAACTGGTGGTTCAGGTCACCACCGAAGCAGCTCAGGTCTACCAGCCATACGAGCAGATGCGGGTCGCACGCGAAACGGCTCCGGAAGCGATCTCTGTCGGCTTGCGCGAAATACTCAAACCTGAAGTTCCCGAAGCGGATATCCGGTCCTTCTTCACATGGCTCAAGCAGAGCAATGTGATGACCCAGATCATCCTGTATGACGTGGCGGACGTGCAGGCCTGGCAGCGCCTGCTTGCAAGTGGCGTCATCCCGGAAAACAAATGGTTTCTGCTGTTTGTACTGGGCCGCTACTCGGCGGGCCAGACCTCTTCGCCCATCGATCTGCTGCCATTCCTGAATGCCCATGACGATGCCCATCCATGGGCGATGTGCGCCTTCGGCCCGCAGGAAAACGCATGCGCGATGGCTGCTGCAAGTCTTGGAGGCCATGCGCGCGTCGGCTTCGAGAACAACCTGTTCCTGAAGAGCGGCGAGCCGGCAGCAAGCAATGCAGCCTTGGTCGCCCAGGTTTGCCAGGGGGCCGCAGCGCTGGGCCGCCCTCTGGCCACGGCTCACGATATTCGAGACATGTTCCTGAACTGATCAGCACTTCAAGTGCAGTAGCGCCTCTTGTGCCTTCAAGTAGTGATCTCTTGGAGGCACAAGATGGTCTGCCGTCAGGCGGATCAGACGCTCCCTCGCCCCCTCCCCTTCCGCCAGCACCGCCAGCAGCTCGTGATGCTCCTTTTGGGATTGCAGCTGACGCTCTCTGGACATCAGCGTTCCAAATCGAATCGCATGCGTTTGGCGCGCGAAGTCTTCGATGGACTGCGACAGAAAAACATTGCCGCATTGAGCAAACAAAAGCCGATGAAACTCCTGGTTGGTTCGAAAAATGCCGCGCGGGTCCTGTTGCTGGATAGCTGCGTCATGCCCGGTCTGAATGCGCCTGAGCTGCTCCAGGGCATCACGGTCCAGAGGCAGCGCAATTCTGCGCATCGCCTCCAGCTCGAGCAGCTCTCTCATTTCGTAGAGATGAATGACTTCATCTCTGCTGAAAGCCTTCACCATGGAGCCAATATTGCGCCTGCGCTCAAGCAGGCCAGCACTTTCCAGTTGAGCCAATGCGTCTCGCACCACATGACGTTTGGCTGCGAACCGTTCCATCAGATCATCTTCGACAAGACGCACTCTGGGAGCCAAGAGGCCCAGAACAATGTCTTCCTCCAATGTCGCGGCAATCACGGATGCACCGTCCTCGGATGGACGGCGCTCCTTGGCAAAAGCGCCCGTCGGCATATGAACTTAACTCCTTGGAATCGAACCCTTGCGCTGCGTCGCGGTCAAGAAATCAAAGTCTGCGCCACGATCGGCCTGCAAAACAGTTTTCTTGAACAGATGCGCGTAACCGCGCTCTGCCACAGGAACTTGAACAGGCTTGGCATTCTGACGCATAGCCAGCTCTCCCTCACTGACCAGCCATTCAATACAGCGCTCGCGCACCGACAGGCGAATTCTGTCCCCGGTTTGCACCCAGGCCAATGGACCGCCAATCGCCGCCTCTGGCGTCACATGCAGGACGATGGTGCCGAAAGCGGTGCCGCTCATACGGCCATCGGAGACGCGTACCATGTCTTTAACGCCTTGAGCAGCGAGTTTCTTCGGAATGGGCAGGTAACCCGCTTCCGGCATCGCCGCTGCTTTGGGGCCGATATTCTTGAGCACCAGCACATCCTCGGCCCGCACATCAAGCTCGGGCGAGTCGATACGCGCAGCCAGATCCTCCGCATTCTCGAAGACAACGGCACGGCCCTCATGCTCCATCAGCTCGGGGTTGGCTGCGGACTGCTTGATGATGGCGCCTGCCGGGGCAAGATTGCCGTGCAGCACGGCAATGCCTCCCTGCGGATACAAAGGGGCATCCAAAGTCTTGACCACATGCTGCTTGAAGCCTGGGCCGGCTGCCTCCAGCTCCTCGCCCAGGGTGCGCCCCGTCACGGTCAGAGCATCCAGATGCAGCAGGGGCTTGAGCTCTCGAAGCAGGGTATGCATGCCGCCGGCTGCATGAAAGTCCTCCATGTAATGGTCGCCGGACGGCTTGAGGTCGAGCAACACGGGAGTATTGCGGCTCATGACGTCCAAAGCCTTGAGATCGAGCTCGTAGCCCAGGCGACCCGCGATCGCGGCCAGATGCACGATGGCATTGGTCGAGCCGCCCATGGCCAGCAACACCCGCATGGCATTTTCGAAGGCAGCAGGCGTGAGAATCTTGTCAATGCTCAGTCCCGCACGCGCCATGTGCACAGCCACCTCACCGGATCGCTCCGCAATTCGAATGCGGTCGGCAGTAACCGCTGGAGGAGTTGCACTGCCAGGAATGCCAATCCCCAGAGCCTCTGCAATGCAGGCCATCGTGCTGGCAGTGCCCGCCACCGAGCAGGTCCCCACGCTGGCGACAAGCTGATTGTTGACGTCGGAAATTTCCTCAGCATCAATTTCTTCGGCACGAAATTTTCCCCAGTAGCGCCGGCAATCGGTGCACGCACCCACTCTTTCGCTTCGATGCGATCCCGTGAGCATGGAGCCGGTGACCAGTTGCACTGCCGGCAGTCCGACCGAAGCAGCTCCCATCAGCTGAGCCGGCACTGTCTTGTCACACCCCCCGATCAGCACGACCGCATCCATGGGTTGCGCTCGCAGCATCTCCTCCGTATCCATGGACATGAGGTTGCGCAGGTACATGCTGGTCGGCTGGGAAAAGCTCTCGTGCAGCGAGATGGTCGGGAAGTCCATGGGCAGGCCGCCTGCCATCAGGATGCCGCGCTTCACCGCCTCAATCAATTGCGGCATGTTTCCGTGACAAGGGTTGTAGGAGCTGCCTGTGTTCGAGATACCAATCACAGGTCTGTCCAGCGCCTTGTCGGTATAGCCCGCCCCCTTGATGAAGGCCTTGCGCAAAAAGAGAGAGAAACCGCGATCACCGTAGTTGGTGAGTCCTTTGGAAATGCCGCTCGAAGCGGCTTCCGGATGAATCGTGGCTTGCTGGTCTGGCTTGTTCGTCATGGGAGGGTTAACCATTGTTGATGCACTGATTATTAATAATATTATTGATTAAAAGAAAAATCGAGCGCTCAAACAAGAAAGCGCATACCTGAAAACCCTAAGGAGACTTCATGAAACCCACAGAACCCGTCAATCCGGGCATGCGCCACCGCAAGCTCGTTACCCTGCTTGCAACCGCCCTCGTCGCATCTGGTGCATCGGGAGCAGCCTGTGCGCAAACTGACTACCCCACCAAACCCGTGAGGCTGGTGGTTCCCTATGCGCCGGGCGGAGCGACAGATGTCATCGGCCGCGTTCTTGCCAAGCAGCTTTCAGACGCACTCGGGCAGCAGTTCGTCGTCGACAATCGCGCCGGAGCTGGCGGTAGCCTTGGTGCAGGTCAAGTCGCCAAATCACCTGCTGATGGCTACACCTTGCTGATGGGTGCATTCACAAGCCACACCATCAATGCAGCGCTAACGCCTGCTGCGACTCCTTTTGACATCCATAAGAGCTTCTCTCATATCTCCGTCGTAGGTACCGTTCCGCTGGTATTTGTGGTCAACCCCAATGTTCAGGCGAAGTCCGTCAAGGAACTGGTAGCGCTTGCCAAGGCCAGCCCCGGCAGCGTCACGTTTGCATCCGCAGGCAATGGCTCGCCTCAGCATCTCTCGATCGAGATGTTCAAGCGTCAGACACAGGTTGAAGTCGTTCATGTGCCCTACAAAGGCAGCGGACCCGCTCTTTCCGATCTGCTCGGCGGTCAGGTCAACGCCATGATTGACACCGTTCCTGCCGCACAAAGCCAGATCAAGGCAGGCAAGCTCCGGGCCCTGGCCACAACGACCAAAGAACGCGTTGCCTCGATTCCAGACATCGCTACTGCCGTGGAAGCTGGATTTCCAGACATGCAGGTCAGCTCCATGTTTGCACTTTCGGCACCTGCAGGAACTCCAGGTGCAGTCATTCAGAAGATCAATTCAGCGCTGAAAGTGATTCTGTCCAAGCAGGATGTCAAGGACTCCATGCTCGCCCAGGGGACTATTGCTACCTACAGCACGCCGGACGAGTCGGCCAAGATCATCAACGCCGAGTACGCCAAGTGGGCCCGATTGATCAAAGACAGCGACATCAAGGCTGAATAAGCGAAGATAGCGGAGCTCCAGGACGCTGCAGCTCCGCTACCTATACTGCTGTGGTGGAAGCCAATCTATCAACCAAAGACCTGAGAGCGGTAGTAGCCCTGAGCCAGACCAAGAGCTTTGGTCAAGCCGCCCTCCTGGTTCACCTCTCCCAATCTGCGCTGTCGGCCCTGATTGCGCGTGTGGAAGCCCAAATCGGAGCAAGACTGTTTGAGCGCACCACTCGCGCTGTCGAGCTGACCGATGCGGGGCATGTTTTTATTGCCCATGCCCAGGAGATCTTGCGAGATACGCAGCGAGCCCTACGGGCCGTGACGGACACCGTCCAGCTCAGAACGGGATCGGTGACGGTTGCAGCACTTCCTTCTTTGGCCGCCTCGCTGCTGCCAAAGGTCTTTGCCGAATTCACGCGGATTCATCCCGGGGTACGCTTGTCCTTGCTTGATACCTTATCGGGCCCTGCGTTTGATCTCGTTCGTGATGGCAAGGTCGACTTTGCACTCACTGCAGCAGATCCCAAGCAAGAAGACCTCGCCTATGAGCAATTGATGGAGGACCAGTTCTTTCTCATCTGTCCCGATGACCATCCTCTATCCAAGCAGGCAGGTCCCGTCCCGATCGAGAACACCTTGGACTATCCGCATGTCTCCATGCCCAGTTCTGCCAGCGTCCGCCAGTACATTGATGCGGATCTGCACTCAAAAGGGCTCTATTTCGCTCCCGTCTTTGAAGTTGACCATATTGCAACCATAGGAGCTCTGGTCAGTGCGGGCCTGGGCATCAGCGCACTACCTGAAACAGCCGTATCGCTGTTGCAAGCTGGCCGCCTTGTGCAGATTCCTTTGTCGTCCCCCGGAATTCAACGTCCTTTGGGCATGGTGATGCGCCGCCACGCACCTCGAAGCTCGGCGGCCAAGGCATTGGAGGCGTTAATCAGAGCGAGCCTGCACAACCTGGCCTCTCATTCAAGCTAGTGCACTACAGCAGATGCCAGGAAAGAGAGAGGTCGAAGGGAATGTAAAAAATTCTCCACGAATCGACACGAGCCGCCTGAACCGTCAAAAACCAACAAAAGCTGTGGGAACTTTGTCTTTAGCACTCTCTCTAACGGAGTGCTAATATGAAGATCATGGAAGAAAGGAAACCTGCAATGAAAACTGCCTCCGGCTCCATTGCTACTGCCTTGGCGCCCGCGAACCCCTGGGCGCTGGTACCTCCGCTGGGCAACCTGGATGCCTATATCTCGGCGGTCAATCGTATGCCAATGCTCACCCTTGAGGAAGAGCAGGACTACGCTCGCAAGCTCAAAGAACACAATGATCTGGACGCCGCCGGGCGTCTGGTGATGTCTCACCTGCGTCTGGTCGTCTCCATCTCGCGCCAGTACCTGGGCTATGGCCTGCCTCACGGCGACCTGATTCAGGAAGGCAATGTGGGCCTGATGAAGGCTGTCAAACGCTTCGACCCCGATCAGGGCGTGCGTCTGGTCAGCTACGCCATGCACTGGATCAAGGCGGAAATCCACGAATACATTCTGAAGAACTGGCGCATGGTCAAGGTCGCCACGACCAAGGCCCAACGCAAGCTGTTCTTCAATCTGCGCTCGATGAAGCATGACCTGAAGTCCGATGCCGCCATGGCGGACGAAGAGCTGGCCCTGCGCGAGACGCTGACCTCGAACGAAATTGACGCGGTTGCTGCAAAGCTCAACGTCAAGCGTGAGGAAGTCATCGAGATGGAAACCCGTCTAGCCGGTGGCGATGTGCTGCTGGATCCCTCTCCCAGTGATGATGGAGAACAGGCCTTCGGCCCTATCGCCTACCTGGCTGATGCCAGTCACGAGCCTACAGCCATGCTTGAATCGCGCCAGCGCGATCATCTGGCAACCGATGGCCTGGTAATGGCCCTTGAGGGACTGGATGACCGCAGCCGCCGCATCGTTGAAGAGCGCTGGCTCAAGGTCAATGACGACGGCTCTGGCGGCATGACGCTGCATGAGCTGGCTGCCGAATACGGTGTGAGCGCCGAGCGCATTCGCCAAATTGAGGTAGCCGCCATGAAAAAGATGAAAAAAGCGCTGGCCGAGTTTGCGTAAACGCCAACTTGCGCAGCAAGGCTTAAAAAGGCTGAAATGCTGAACCTCAAACCCGGATAATTTCCGGGTTTTTTATTTGTCGAAAGACATGCTGCACTCATGGGCAGCCATCAACCATCAAGAATTCACAAGAGACCTGCCATGCCTATTCGCACTTCGCGCATCCTGAAGAACCTGTCCCGCCGCAGCCTGGTTGCAGCAGGAGTCGCCATGGTGGCGACAGCAATGGCTCCAGCCACCATGGCAGCCGACAACTGGCCCGACAAGCCCCTGCATCTGATCGTGGGCTTTCCCGCAGGCTCCTCGCCCGATCTGACGGCCCGCGCATTGGCCGAGCCATTGGAGAAGAAGCTGGGTCAGACCATCATCGTGGAGAACCGCGTGGGGGCCGGCGGCAATATCGCCGGCGAATATGTCGCCAAGGCTGATGGCTACACCTTCAGCGTGATGATCAACGGCAATATGACCATTGCCAAGATGCTCAACCCTGCCGTGCGCTATGACCCCATCAAGGACCTGCAGCCCGTGAGCCTGATCGGCGTGGCTCCGCTGGTGCTGGTAGCCCCCGCGTCGGCCCCACAAGGCAAAGCCTTCATGGAAGCGGCCGCCAAGGCTGGCGACAAATGGAGCTATGGCTCGCCCGGTGTCGGTACCGTGGGCCATCTGGGCATGGAACTGCTCAAGAGCCGCTCGGCCATCAAGGCCGTGCACGTGCCCTATACCGGCTACCCCCAAGTGTTCAACGGCATTCAGGGCGGCGATTTGAAGCTGTCCATGCTCCCTCCGGCACTGGCAATGGCACAGATTCAGGCCGGCAAGCTGCACGGCATTGGAGTGACCTCTGCGGCACGCAGCCCGCTGGCTCCCGGCCTTCCCAGCCTCAAAGAGCTCGGCGTCAACAACTTTGATCTGGAAATCTGGAACGCCGTGGCTGCTCCCAGATCCATGCCCAAGGCCCATGTGGACAAGCTGGCAGCCGCCGTCAGCGAGATCGTGCGTACGCCCGAGATGCGCCAGAAGCTGTCCATGCAAGGCTGGCAAGCCGTGGGCAGCTCGCCCGAGGGCCTGAGCAACCGCATCCAGCAGGATGTGAAGGCGCTGGGCACCATCATTCGCGAGCAGGGAATCACGGCGCAGTAAACACGCCCCCTGAGCCGCTTTGCGGCTTCCCCCGAGGGGGACGACGGCCTCGCTGCGCGGCGGCGCTTGCTCGCTGTCACGCAGATGAAGTGCGCCTGTTTCCCTCCATCCCACACGCTGAAGCGACTCCGGGTATCAACGAGAGCTACTGCGGCGTCCTTTATCATGCGCCCGACAGGCATGGGTTTACGCTATGCCGTCGGGCGCATTGTTGTATCTAGGGCAGCGCCACCGCTTTTGGAGCCTTCATGGACGCTGGTACCTGGTTCACGCAGCTCAATGCCTGGCAAGTCATGGCATTGGGCCTGGTTTTTTTCGGGGGTATTTATCTGCTGGGCGGCCTGCTCATGGCAGCACTGACAGCGGCCCTCGCGCGCGCGGGCATAGGCAGGCCGCTCGATACGCGCCCGCTCAAGCCCGATCAGCTAAAGCGTGAATGGCGCCAGTCCTTTCATTCCATACTGATCTTCGGCACAGGCATGATCGTTCCATGGGGCTTTCTGCAACTAGGCTGGGCCCAGCTCTCGCCCACCGCCAGCGCCGGGCGCATCGCTGTGGAGATCTTTGCGCTGCTGATCTGGAACGATGTGCACTTCTGGATCAACCACCGCCTGCTGCACACGCGCCGCCTGGTGCGCTATCACGGCGACCATCACCGCTCCGTGGTGACAACCCCCTGGTCCACCTACAGCTTCCACCCCATCGAGGCACTGATGCTGGGCAACATCATCTTGCTGCCCATGCTGGTGCATGACTTCTATTTCTGGTCGCTGGCCTCGGTGCCGGTGTTGAGCCTGATCCTGAATCTGATCGGCCACTCCAACTACGATTTTTTCCCCTCAGTCCCCGACACCCATCCACTGGCCGCCAGCCGCCGTCACCATCTGCACCACGCGCGCCCGGCAGGCAACTATGGCTTTGCGCTGGCCTTCATGGACCAGCTCATGCGCACGCGGGTCGCAGACAACACCCCCAAAAGCTCCAGTCACTGAATGAGCAGGCACCCAGGCCAGCGCCGATATCCAGTCCTGCGCCACTGGCGGGACTGGCAATCCGTCTTCTACATGCTCCTGCTGCCGCTGCTCGTGTGGTGGCAATGGAGGCATGGCTTCAGCTTCATTCTCTACGGCATCGAGCTGTTTCTGACATTGGGAATAGGCGTTATTCACCACAACCACACCCATGTGCGCATGTGGTGGGGGCGCTGGACCAACCGCTTCACCGATTACTGGCTGACCCTGCTTCAAGGCCACCCCACCTTTGTGTTCTGGCCCGCCCATGTGGCCAATCACCATCGATTTCGCCATGGACCGTGCGATCTGGCACGCACCTACCGGCCAGAATGGGGCGGCGATACCAATCATCTGTGGGGCTATCTGATTCACCCGGTGCAGGCGGCTTTTGTGCTGTATCCGCTGTTCTTTCGCTGGCTGAACAATCTGCACCGTCACTGGCCTGGCGCCTTTCGCTACTGCATGGGGCAATACGCGCTGTGGCTGGGAAGCTGGGGCTTCTTTCTCTGGCTGGACTGGCAAAAGGCGTTGCTCTTCATCATCGTTCCCCAGTTGCACGGCCTGCACTGGCTGCTGGCTACCAACTACCTGCAACATGCCCACGCCGATGGAAGGCCGCTGAGCAGAGCACAGCGCAATACTCCAGGTATCGAGCTGAACTACGCGCGCAACTTTGAAGGCTTGGTCAACCCCCTGCTTTTTAATATTGGCCTGCACACCGCGCACCATGAATGCCCGCATGCGCACTGGTCCGAACTGAGCGGACTGCATGAGCGCATTTACCGTCAACGGGTCACACCTGCATTGAACGAAGGTGGCCTGCTGCCTTATATGGGACGCGTGTTTGTATTGGGTCTGGTCTGGCCCGCGGCAAGAACCCAGCCGCAGATGCCGCCCGACGCTGTGAAGTAAAAACCTGTTGAGGATCTATGCCTGTTGCCTATTCCAACGTCTATCTGCAATCTGCCGGCATGTTTCTGCCTGGTACCCCGGTGGACAATGCTGGCATGGATGCGTTTGTCGCGCCGCTGAACCGCATCTCCGAGCGCATCAAGCGCCGCATCCTGGCCGAAAACGGCATCCAGACCCGTCATTACGCCATCGATGGTGAAGGCCAGACGGTATTCAGCAACGCCCAGATGGCAGCCGGAGCCATCGAGGAGACTCTGGCCCTGGCTGGCAAAAAGCTCGGCGATATCGGCTTTCTGTCCAGCGGCTCCTCGGGGGGGGACGCGCTGATGCCCGGCTTTGCCAGCATGATTCAGGGCGAAATGGCCGCCCCGCCCATGGAAACGCTTTCTGTGCATGGGGTCTGCGCCGCCAGTGTGGGCGCCATGCAGGCCGCAGCCATGGCCGTGGAAAGCGGCGCCCATGCGCTGGCCCTGTCGGTGGCCAGCGAAATGCCCTCGCGCCTTTTCAAGCGTTCGCGCTTTGCAGCCCAGGGCTATGACACCGATTTCGACGCCCACTTTCTGCGCTGGATGCTGTCCGACGGCGCGGGCGCCGTTCTGCTGGGCGGCCCCAAGGCCCTGCCCCAGGTCAACGGACTGCGCCTCAAGCTCAAGTGGACGCACCAGCGCAGCTTTGCTGGCGACTACCCCGTGTGCATGCAGCTGGGCATGACTGCCGATCGCGGCAAAAGCCATCTGGATTTCCCTGCCTGGAGCGACGCCGAAGCCGCTGGCGCCCTGGCACTGCGCCAAGACATTCGCCTGCTACCGCATCTGTTCGATGTCTGCATTCACGAATATGCAGCCCTGGCCCACCAGGGCTGGGTGCCCGAACGCGGCATCGACCACTTTCTCTGCCACTACTCGTCGGAGCGCTTCATTCCCGTGGTCGACGAGCTGCTGGGCAAGGCCCAGCTCAGCATTCCACGCGAGCGCTGGTGGAGCAATCTGGCCTGGCGCGGCAACACGGGTGCAGCCTCCATCTTCATCATGCTGTCGGAGTTTCTGCAAAAGCAGGGCCAGAGCCTGAAAGCCGGCGACACCGTGCTCTGCTTCATCCCTGAGTCGGGCCGCTTCACCGCAGGCTATATGCTATGGGAAGTAGAGCTTGACACGCAGACACACAAAGCGATTGAGGCCAATTTCCCTCAGAAATCCGTGCACACTACGGCGCAAGCAGATGACGCGCTTCCCGATGTTTCGACCATCGCCGCGCCCCATGACCCGGCCGCTGCGCCATCGCAGCTGGCTCCGCTGCTGACAGAGCTGGCCAGCATCTGGCAGGATTACCGCAGCAATGTCTGGCGCACGCCCCTGCTCCAGCGCATGCGCACACGCCAGTTGCAGATCACCGACTATCTGCGCTGGATGAGCCACTGGATTCCCCAGGTGCGCGAAGGCAGTCTGTGGATGCGCGAAGGCGCGGCCTCGCTGACCGGTGACTACGCCACGCTGGCCTCGCTGATCGACCTGCATGCTGGTGAGGAGCAGAACGACTTCAAGATTCTGCACAGCGACTATCTGAAGGCCGGCGGCACCGAGACCGACATCAACCGCCTGCGCCGCAACCCCGGCGGCGAAGCGCTCAATGCCTATCTGCACAGCCTGGCTGCCACGCCCAACCCGATCGGCCTGCTGGGCGCCATCTACATCATCGAAGGCACGGGCCAGCGCATCGTTCCCAGCCTGCTGCCCCTGCTGCGCCAGAGCCTGCCGCTGCCGCCCGATGCCTTCCGCTTTCTCGAATACCACGGTGCCAACGACGAGAACCACCTGGAGCGCTGGCTGCTGGCCGTGCAGATGGCGCTGGAGCTGGACAGCGAAGGCACGGCCCAGCAGGCCATACTGCAGACCGCACGCAACACGGCCGCCATGTACCTGATGCAGTTCCAACATGTGCTGACCGAGCGCTAACCAGAAACAGCAAGAAGCACCGGGAGGATTCATGAAGAACGAGTTCAACGACCATGTCTGGGACGAGCGCGACCCCAGCCCCTGGCTGGCGCTCTACCTCGACCAGAGCACACCTCTGCCCGATGACGTCAAAGCCGCCTGGCTGCGCGACTGCAGCAGCAGCTCGCGCCAGTTCTTTCTGCCGGCCATGCGGCCGCTGGCGCGGCTGTCCATGATCATCATTCAGGCGCTGAAGATCTTTCTGCCCAAGCGCTGGTCGCACTCCATGCTGCTGCACCGCCTGCTGGCCTTCGGCATGAAGAAGTTTCTCTCGCCAGAGGCCAACTGGCTCATCATGCGCCACTTTAATCTGGGCTCCCAGGTACTGGCCTTCGTCGCCGCCAATGCCCCGACCAAGGTCAGCACCGCGCCATTGATGCCCATGGAAATCGACGATGTAAAGGACGAGCTGTTTCTCAAGCACGACCTCAACCTCTTCAACTTCGTGATTCGCCTGAACAAGGCACTGCGCGAGAACGGGCAGGAACTGGTACCCGTGGCCGAACCCGATTTCTCCATGATCCGCGAGCCCGATCTCAGGCTCGAAGACATGCCGCGCGGACGCTTCAACGTCATCGACCTGCAAAGCGCCATCGAGCTGTACACGCCCATCTACCAGTTGCTGCTGACCGACAACGACTTCTGGCGCGCCAGCAACTCGCTGCAGCTCGACGAAACCGTTGCCATCTACTGCGCCAAGATCCTGGCCTCGCCCGAGCATCTGGTGCTGCTCAACAACAAGCACCCCATGGTGCCGCTGTCCACCCTGTATGCCGCCTACCGTCTGGTGCTGCACGGCCTGTCCACCGAGATGCTGCACTCGCTGCTGACACGCATGGCCAACGGCGAGCACCCTGTCCCCGCGCGCGAGCTGGCCAAGATGCACCGGGCCGCCGAGACGGTGATGGATCAGACCGCCGCACAAAGCTGAACCATGAACCCACAAAGCAACCGCATCACAGGCGTTCGCATCGACGAGCAGACCATCTGGCTTGCACTGGCCGACGGACGTGAACTGGCCGAGCCCATCAAACGGCATATCCGCCTGGAAAGCGCCGCGCCCGATCAAAGGCTGCACTGGGTTCTGACCGACGAGGATCACGGCCTGAACTGGCCGGCGCTGTGGCAGCCATCTCCCGCAGGCATGGTCAGCATCTGGGACCTGGATCAGGACAGTCTCTACAACCAGGCTATGGGCGCGCTGCTCGCCGCCAAATGGGACGTCACCCGGATATCTCCGGTCCAGCATGAGCTGGTGGCTCTATGGCGCATGGAAGCCGATATCAACAACGGCGGCTTTCTGCAGTTCCTGGGCAACTGGGGGCTGGCCAACCATCAGCTCACCCTGCAGGCTCTGCAGGCCATAGGCGCGCCCATCACGCGCCAGTGTCTGCAGAACATGTTTGCGGTGCTCAAGCGCTTCGAAGAGGGCCCAGAAAATGTGGACTACTCCGATCTGCCAGCACTGCTGACGGATGCCGAGCATGAGCAGTTGCAGGAGCTCGAAGAAGCCTTCTGGGACTACCCGGAGCCCCTGAACAAGCTGGTGGTCATGCACTACGGACCCGTCCAATGAAATCTGAAAACAAATCCGGCAAGACCTATTCGCTGGCATTTCGCAAGGCTCTGGTGGACGAAGCGCTGAACCGCACACCCGGCGGCGGGTTTCCGGAGCTGGAAAAGCGCCACCGCCTCAAGTCCGGAACCCTGTTCGACTGGGTCGAGGAGCTGGGTCCGACACCGCCGCCCGCGCCTTTTTCCGCATTGCATTTCTGGATCGGCAATACGCCGCTGGGCGAGGCGGAGTTTGGCCGCTACTTCGACCATGCAGACAGCTACTGGGAGCTGGAAGTCGAAGATATCGAAAGCAGCAGCGAAGATGTCACGGGCTGCGGCTTCTGCCGGGATCTGGGCAGGAAATTTCTGTTCGACGAAGACCTGCTGCTGATGATCTGGCTTCCCGAGCCTGGTCCTGTCTCTGCCTTGGTGAGCCACAGCACTCTGGACTCCGACACATCGCTCGCGCTCATCGTGCAGGCCTGCGAGGCCCAAGGCATTCACACGGCCAACGCCATGTTTGTCTATGCCGACCCCACCGAGCAGATCACCGATCCGGACAAACTCTACAACGGACTGAGCTACATCGGTCTTTTTGACGACTGACGCAGCTCAGGCGCTTTTTTCATCTTCTTCATGCAAGACTTGATTGCCCAGATTTCGCAGCAATGGCTGCAGCTGCCGGATTGCCAGGCCGAACACAAGGACGCTGCCAGAACACGCATTACCAGCAACGTGGCAGCCGGCTTCATGGATGTCGAATTCTTTGTGCACCACGGCGGTAACGGCGCTTTCTCGGCCACCAGGTATGAGGAGACCATGCAGTTGGACGCGGAGCATCGGCTTCATGCCTGGATCACGCTGCGCGATGCGGCCGGTGAAGTCATACACCATGAAGTCAGCTGCAACCCCGGGCGCTTTGCACAGCTGCTGCATGAGTGGCGTGCAGTGCCTGATGCAGCGCCGGCACAGGTCACCATCCAGGCCATGGCCCGAAGTCCATATACCGACGAGACTGAAGCCTGTGTACCCGCGATGGATCAGGATCTGAACCTCGGCATGCTGGACACGCTTGCCGATGCCGGGCCGGCGCTCGAACAGCTGCAGGCCGATATGGCGGCCATCGACCCCGTGCGCCTGCTTCAATCCTGGCCGCGCGATGATCGCGGACGACCTGCAGCGCGCACCACCGCCATACTCGCGGCTTATGGCCCTGCCACTCGCAAGCGCCAGCCCTGCCTGATGGTTCGATCGGTCATGCAGTCGAAGATGCCCGGCTGGCAATTGCTTCTGTCGTCCGAGTTTCTCTACAACTGCCGCCATCAATGGAGCGATGCCCGCTGGCTGTGGTCGTCAGCAGAGGCCCCCAAGGACTCGGCTCTGGAGCGCAAGGCACGCAATCTGATGGCACAAGGCAAGGTCAGCGAGGCCTGCGCACTGTATGGCATCGAGCTGCACGAACGCGTGCGAAGACTAGCAGCAGGTCAGTCATTCCAGCGCTTCTCGCCCGCGCCAGAGGCCTGGGCGCAAGAGCTGCGAGCCGCTCTTCTGCAACTGGCTCCGTGGCGTCTCACGGCAGGCCTGCAACGCATACAGGAGCACCTGATTCAGGCCAACCGCAAGCCGCCCAAGCCCGGCAGTTGGGAGCGCAAGCTGTTCTGGTTCTCGGGCCAGCGCCAACAGGCGCGTTGGGGCCCCGGAGTGCGCTTCGACGAAGATGGCAAGCCGGTGCTGGACCTGATCGTCACCGCATCCAACGAGCATTTTCCCGAGCCTGACTGGAAGCGGCAGCCACGCTAATCCCGTCAAACCACTGCCAGCCAGTCCCGCACCTGCTCGGCGGGCATGGCGCGCGAATGCAGCCAGCCCTGGAAAAACTCGCAGCCGATGTCGCGCAGCAGCTGCAGCTGATCGAGTTCTTCGACACCTTCGGCCACGACCTCCAGATCCAGCGCATGGGCCATATGCACAATGCCGCCCATCAGCCGGTCCCGACAAGGCGAGGGAAACAGAAACTCCCGCCCCAGCTTGACGCGCTGCAGCGGCAGATATTGCAGATAGGCCAATGACGAATGGCCGGTGCCGAAATCATCCAGCGCAATCGTTACTCCCAGCCGCGCTAGAGCCTGCAGCACTTCGCTCCCCTGAGCGGGATTGATCATGGCCTGGGATTCGGTTACCTCCAGCTCCAGCCATTGCGGCGGTACCTGATAGCGCTGCAAACAGCTGCTGACCTGCTCGACCAGATTCACCTGCCGCAGTTGATAGGCAGAAAGATTGACCGCTACCCGCAACGGCGTACCTGCCTTGAGCCACAAAGCGATCTGCTTGCAGGCTGCGTCGAGCACATAGTTGCCCAGAGCCACGATCTGGCCCGAGGCCTCGGCCACCGGGATAAAGCGCGCCGGACTGACATTGCCCAGCAAGGGATCATGCCAGCGCAGCAAGGCCTCCACAGCCACCACTGCGGCACTCTCGACCTTGACCTGAGGCTGGTAATGCAGTTGCAAGCCACCATAGCTGAGCGCCATGCGCAAGCGCTCGGCCAGTTGCACGCGTTCGGCCATTTCCTTGCCCATGGCGGGTTCGAAAAACACCGCATGGCCGCGCCCCTGGCCCTTGGCGCTGTACATGGCCATATCGGCAAAGCGCATCAGGTCGTCGCCGGTCTGCGCATCGTCGGGATAAAGGGCAATGCCCACGCTGGCACCAAAATCCAGCGCCAGCCCGTCATGCTTGAAGGGGATGGAGAGCGCCGCCAGTATCTGCTCGCTCCAGAAACGGGCCCGGGCCGCATTCTCACCCACCAGCAGCACCATGAATTCGTCGCCACCCAGGCGTGCCAGAGCACCCTCGCTGCGCAGCTGGGACTTCAGCCGCCTGGCGACCTCCCGCAGCAGTTGATCGCCTGCGGCATGGCCGTAGCCGTCATTGATGGCCTTGAAGTTGTCGAGATCAAGTTGCAGCAGGGCCAGTGCTTCGCCGTCGGCCTGCGCCAGCTTGAGTTGCTCCTGCAGCTCCTGGCCGAATTGCCAGCGATTGTTGAGGCCGGTCAAGGTGTCCTTGGTAGCCTGGAACTTCAGGCGTTGCTGCATCTGATGCAGCTCCGTCACATCGCGCACAAAGGCTATGGCCAGACCTTTGTCGTCATCGCCAAAATAGCCAAGAGCAATGTCCACCGGCACGGCATTGCCCTGCTTGCGCTGCAGCCACAGCACGCCGCCCAGCCCCATGGGCCGGCGCGATGGCTGGGCGAAGTAGCTGCGCAGGTAATGGCCATGCCCGGCCTGAAACTCGGGCGGCAGCAGCATGTCCAGCGCCTGCCCTTCGAGCTCGCCGCGCCCGTAGCCTGAAATGGCCTGCATGGCGGCATTGGCCGTCACGATGTTACCGTTGCGGTCCACCAGCAAAATGCCGTCCGGAGCGGCATCCAGCGCCTGCTGCTCACGCCGGCTCAGCATGACGGAAAGACTCACCCCCTCCTGCCAGGCCGACATGGCCAGCCGCAGCCGGCGCTGGCAATCCGCCAGCGCTGGTTCAGACACCGGTTTGAGCATTGAAGAAAAAGGGCACTCGGCCATACACGGACTCCAGATATCCACTCTGGCGTCCCTGCGTGCAGCCACTTCCCATGCTGCATCAACGGCCTACATGCCCAACTCTAGACGAGTCGGATCGAGCCTTGCCAAGTGTTTGAAGTCGCTCACTATGCGCGCGACATCGCATGCTCTCCTTGCGCTATATCAAACGCCAACATGTAACAATAAATTTCAAAACCCGAGGCCAATGCCGCCGATGGCGACCGCTTCAGCCCAGCAGTGCCTTCACGTCCTGAGTCAGCAACTGCGGCCCCGCGCCGTAGCGCTCGTACACGCGCAAGCGGCCCTGGGGATCGAAAAGATAGGTACCGGCCGAATGATCGAGGGTGTAAGTTCCGTCAACCTTGCCTGGCACCTTCTTGAAGAAAATCTTGAAATCCTTGGCCACGGCAGCAATCTCCTCTACCGTACCGCTGAGCCCCACAAAGCTCTCATCGAAGTTGGCCAGATAGGCCTTGAGCACCTCAGGCGTATCACGCTCGGGGTCCAGCGACACAAACACGGCCTGCAGCTTGTCGCCATCGGCTCCCAGCGCCTGCTTGACTTCAAGCAACTCCTGCAGCGTGGTGGGGCAGACATCGGGGCACTGGGTGTAGCCGAAGAACACGGCCACCACCTTGCCCGAGAAGTCCTTGAGACTGCGCTTTTTTCCGTGGACATCGGTGAGCGGAATGTCCTTGGCGTAGTCTGCACCCGTCACATCCACGCCCTGAAACTTGGGCTTGCTATCGTCCTTGCAGCCAGTCAATGTCAATGTGGCCGCACCGGCCAGTGTTGCGGCGCCTAAAGCGCCGAGTACGCGCAGCGCACCTCGTTTATCCATGATCGGTCAGGCCAGGTAATGATCCACCAGCAGCGCGGCAAACAGCAGGCTCAGATGGATCAGGGAAAAGCGGAAGGTCTTGCGTGCCAGCGCATCCGAGTAGTTGCGCAGCAGTGCCCAACCATAACCGCAAAAGCCCAACCCCAGAATCACTGCGGCAAAAAGGTAGAGATAGCCGCTCATGCCCACCACAAAAGGCAGCAGACAGCCGGCGAACAGCACCAGGGTATAGAGAAACACCTGCAGCCGCGTGAAGGCATTGCCATGCGTGACCGGCAGCATGGGCAGACCGGCGCGGCGGTAATCCTCCACTCGGTACAGCGCCAGCGCCCAGAAATGCGGCGGCGTCCAGAGAAAGATGATGAGAAAAAGCAGCAGGGCTTCATGCCCTACCTGTCCCGTCATCGCCGCCCAGCCCAGAACGGGCGGCATGGCACCCGATGCCCCGCCGATGACAATGTTCTGCGGCGTCAGGGGTTTGAGCACCAGGGTGTAGATCACGGCGTAGCCGATGAAGGTGGCCAGCGTCAACCATAGCGTGAGCACGTTCACGGCCAGCAGCAAGATGGCGGCCCCTGCGGCGCACAGCAAGGCCGAAAACAGCAAGGCCTGGGAATGCGAGAGCTCGCCGCGTGCCGTGGGCCGCCAGGCCGTGCGCTTCATGCGCGCATCGATGCTGCGCTCGACCAGGCAGTTGAAGGCTGCTGCCGCCGCAGCCACCAGCCAGATACCGGCACAGGCCACCAGCATGCGGCCCCAGTCCTGCCAGCCGGGAACGCCCGGCACGGCCAGCACCATGCCGATGAAGGCGCAAAAGACGATGAGCTGCACCACCTTGGGCTTGGTCAGCGCGTGGTACTGCGCCCAGCGCGAAGCAGCAGTTCCTGCCGCCGAAGCAGCGCCTTTCAATTCCGAGATTTCTGCCTGCATGCGGCCCTCCTCGCTGACTGTGATTCAGATGGCTGGCAGTGCCTTGCGAAAGCAGGCTAAAGCCGGTTTCAACACCTATTTGCGTGCTGCATCGGCCGTAGCCCGTCCGGCCTCGTCCCATGAGGCAGAGGCGCGCAGCAGCCGCTCCAGATCGCGCTTGGCCTTGCCGGCCGTGGCTTTGTCCATGTTTGCAGGAAAGCGCATCATCCAGTGACCCTGCGGATCGACCACATACAGATGCTCGTCCAGTGCATGCCCGACCTCGGGCTTGAGCCAGTTGTCGATGACTGTAGCGGGCACACGCAGCGTTGTGGCTTGCTCGGCAGCAGGCAGGATTTTTTCAGGCACGGGCTGCTGGTCGCTGATGAGCCAGACCCAGTCCAGCCGGTCTTTTTCGCGGCCCAGGGTTTCACGCAGCTGACGCTGCAGATAGAGATGGTCCTGACAGCGCTGCCCGCAGGCTCCGGCACTGGTGCTGAGCAGCAGCCACTGGCCCTTGAGGCTGCTCAGATTCACGCTGCGGCCGTCCAGCGTCTGCCCCTGCACTTCGGGCAGGCCGGGCTGCTCGGCAATCAGCTCGCCATAGCTGCGCTGCTGCGAGGGACGCAACACGTAGTAGGTGAAGTAGGAGGCCAGCACCGGCGCCGCACAGACCAGCAGCACGGCCAGCATCTTCCAGCGACCGCTTCGCGCCTGCATCTGCCGTGCCTGGCTCTGCGCGGGATCGGGCAGACTGTGGACCGCAAAGCTCAGCGGTTCATCCCTCGGGCTGCGCTGCGCGGCGGCCGGGGTAAAAGCGTCGGACGAGTTGAAACCAGACATAGAGCAACACCACCAAGACACTGAGTCCGAACCACTGAAAGGCATAGCCGTAGTGCTTTTGCACACCGGCATTGATCTGCGGCCAGTCGCGCAGCAAACCTTCGCTGGCGCTGCCGCTTTGCACCACGCTCAGAGCCAGCAGCGGCAAGCCACCTTGCTGCGCCCACAGGGCAATGTCTGCATTCTGTCGGATGCGCGACTTTTGCTCATCAGGGTCTGCCCCTCCATGGGCCGCTTCCAGCTCCATCAGTCTGGACGGCGGTGCCTCCAGCCGGCCCTCTATGCTGACCAGGCCTGAAGGCGTCTGCACCTCGGGCAGGAGCGCGCGGTCCATGAAGTTGCGTGGTGCCCAGCCACGCTGCACGACGACGACCCTGTGCCCGTGAGGCGCACTCAGTCTGAAAGGCGTGAGCACATAGAAGCCGGCTCTGCCCTGCATCTGTCGGTTGTCGAGAAAGATGGTCTGCTCGGCCAGCCACTGGCCCTGCAGTTGCACGGGTCGATGCAGCAGCGTCGCCTGTTGCGCTTGGCCGATGGATTCGGATGCCAGCCGCACTTCTGCTGCCAGTTGTGCGTTATGCCAGGGCTCCAGCGCCTGCTGGCGCGTGATGGCATCAAAGATGGCCTGCTTCTGCGCTGCCCGGCCCAGTTGCCAAAAGCCCAGCGATGCTGTGGCGGCCACGCAGATCAAGGCCGCCGCAGAAATCAGTAGAAACCGCCAGAGGTCTGGAAATCGGGAAATGCGCACCAGATAATCCGTTCATGAAATTCGTGATCATTCTCGCCTTTCTCGCCATCTTGGCGAGCCTTGGCAGTGCGCTGTTCTTCATGATGCGCAGGGGCGACGGCAGCGAAAGCTCGGCGGCCGACGACGCCGAGCGCAGCCGCAAGATGTTTCGCGCCCTGGCCCTGCGCGTGGCTTTGTCGGTTGCGCTGTTTCTCTGCGTTCTGCTGGCGGCCAAGATGGGATGGATACAGCCCACGGGCTGGCAGCCCGGGCAATAGACCGCTTTGCGTCGCGCTGGATAACGCTCCCAAAACAAAAGCACCTTGCGCCTTCCACTCATCGAATTCAGCATTATTTGATGCTGAAATCGATGTGGGTCATACGCAAGACGCTTCTATTTTTGAATGTCTTACATCCAGTACACGAGGATGTAGAGAAAGACCCAGACCACGTCCACAAAGTGCCAGTACCAGGCCGCGCCTTCGAAGCCGAAGTGGTGCTTGTCGGTAAAGTCGCCCTTCATCAGGCGGATGGTGATGAAGAACAGCATCAGCATGCCCACCAGCACGTGGAAGCCGTGAAAGCCCGTCAGCATGTAGAAGGTCGAACCGAAAACACCGGAGTTGAGCTTGAGGTTGTAGTCGTTGTAGAGATGGTGGTACTCGTAGCCCTGCACGCAGAGGAAGACAAAGCCCAGAATCACCGTCATCCACATGAAGCTGATGCAGCGCGCGCGGTTGTTGATCTGCAGCGCATGGTGGGCGATGGTCAGCGTCACGCCCGAGCTCAGCAGCAGCGCCGTGTTGATGGTAGGCAGCCAGAACGGGCCCACGGTCTTGAAGGGCTCGACAATATTCGCGGGCGACGCCGTGGCACCGGGGGCCACACTGGGCCACACGGCCTGAAAGTTGGGCCACAGCAGCTCGTTGGCCAGGCTGCCCAGTGCCGGCACCGAGTGCGCGCGAGCCCACCACAGCGCAGTGAAGAAGGCGCCGAAAAACATCACCTCCGAGAAGATGAACCAGCTCATGCTCCAGCGGTAGGACAGGTCGATCTTGCGGCTGTTGAGCCCGGCCTCGCTTTCGCGCGCTGCATCGCGGAACCAGACGAACAGCACGGCCAGCCACCAGACCAGACCGACGAACAGGGAATACATTCCCCATTCGTGACCATTGATCCAGGTGCCTGCGCCCAGAATCACAAAGAACAGACCGATGGCCGCCATCACGGGATGGCTGGATTCGGCTGGCACATAGTAGTAAGGGGTTGCGCCCTGCGGGGTTGCACTCATCACTCGGCTCCTGACTCTGTTGATCGTTGTTTTGACCGACGCTCCACTATCACTTGCACTGCATTCGCCACACCTGTTTCAGCCAAGGCTAAACGACCAGGTTGACGATCCATATCAACGCTAATACCAAGGCAAAAATCGCCACCAGCCCCACGGCAATCACATGCAGCGGCGTGATGCTGGCGAAATCCTTTTCGTACTCCTTACCCTTGCGTACGCCCAGCATGGCCCAGGCGACGGCAACAATGCTGCGCCAGAATCCGGTCTTCTTGACGTCCTGAGTCATGAACTGCCTCCGGGCGTGACGACCGCAGCCGTGCTGGCATCGGGCGCTGCCGGGGTCTTGCCGCCGACCTCGAAGAATGTGTAGGACAGCGTGATGGTCTTCACATCCTTGGAGATGCGCGGATCGATGACGAAGGCCACCGGCCATTCACGCTTCTCGCCGGGCTCCAGCGTGTACTGCGAAAAGCAGAAGCACTCCAGCTTGTTGAAGAAGGCCGTGGCCTGGCGCGGTGCATAGCTGGGGATGGCCTGGGCGGCCATGCGCCGGTTCTGCACGTTCTGGAACTCATACATCACCGTGGCCAGCTCGCCGGGGTGAACCTGCACCGAACGCATGGCCGGCTTGAAGTCCCAGGGACCGCGAGCATTGGCATCGAACTCCACGGTGATGGTGCGGCTGGTGTCGATCTGGCTGTTGGGCGGAAGCTTCACGTCGCGGCCCGCCACGCCGGCGCCGGGCACCTGCTTTTCGGACAGCGACAGGATGTTGATGCCCGTCAGCTCGCAGATATGCTTGTAGATGGGTATCAGCACATAGCCAAACGCAAACATGCCCAGGGCAACGATCGCCAGCTTGCCCACCATCTTCGCGTTTTCCTTGGCTATGCTCACCTCAAGCTCCTCCACTCGGTTGCCATCGGGCTGCCTCAATGCAGCCAGGCCATCTTCACCACAAAGCCGATAAAGAACACGGCAGCCGTGGAGGCCAGGATCAGCCCCAGCCTCAGGTTGTTCTTGCGTTGCTCCTGTGTCGTCATACGCGCCTCCTCAGGCTATCACCTTGGTCGCGGTTTCATCGAGCTTGGGTGGCGTCTCGAAGGTGTGGAACGGAGCCGGAGAAGGCACTTCCCATTCCAGGCCCTCGGCCGCTTCCCAGGGTTTTTGCGGTGCCTTCTCGCCATGACCGCGCATGGCGGGCCAGACGACGAACAGGAAGAAGTACACCTGCATCAGACCGAAGCCAAAGCCGCCGATGGAGGCAATCATGTTGAAGTCGGCGAACTGCATGGGGTAGTCGGCATAGCGACGCGGCATGCCGGCCAGACCCAGGAAGTGCATGGGGAAGAAGGTGATGTTGAAGAAGATCAGCGAGCCCCAGAAGTGGATGCGGCCGCGCGTTTCGGAATACATCACGCCCGTCCACTTGGGCGACCAGTAGTAATAGCCGGCAAACATGGAGAACAGCGAACCTGCCACCAGCACATAGTGGAAGTGGGCCACCACGTAATAGGTGTCCTGCAGCTGGATGTCGATGGGCGCCATGGACAGGATCAGTCCCGTGAAGCCCCCCATGGTGAACACGAAGATGAAGCCCACGGCGAACAGCATCGGGGTTTCAAAGCTCATAGAGCCGCGCCACATGGTGGCCGTCCAGTTGAACACCTTCACGGCCGTGGGCACGGAGATCAGCATGGTCGCGTACATGAAGAACAGCTGACCCGTGACCGGCATGCCGGTGGTGAACATATGGTGGGCCCAGACGATGAAGGACAGGATGGCAATCGCCGCCACGGCATAGACCATGGAGGTGTAGCCAAACAGCTTCTTGCGGCTGAAGGCAGGCACGATCTGGCTGACGATGCCGAAGGCCGGCAAGATCATGATGTAGACCTCGGGGTGGCCGAAGAACCAGAAGATGTGCTGGTACATCACCGGATCGCCGCCGCCCGCAGGATTGAAGAAGCTGGTGCCGAAGTGGCGATCGGTCAGCGTCATGGTGATGGCGCCGGCCAGCACCGGCATCACGGCGATCAGCAGGTAGGCGGTGATCAGCCAGGTCCAGGCAAACAGCGGCATCTTCATCAGCGTCATGCCGGGCGCGCGCATGTTCAGGATGGTGACGATGATGTTGATCGCGCCCATGATGGAGCTGGCACCCATGATGTGCATGGCAAAGATGCTGGTGTCCATGGAAGGGCCCATCTGCAGCGTCAGCGGCGCATACAGCGTCCAGCCGGCCGCAGGCGCACCGCCGGGCATGAAGAACGAGCCCACCAGCATGATGCCGGCAGGAATCAGCAGCCAGAAGCTGAAGTTGTTCATGCGCGCAAACGCCATGTCGGACGCACCGATCTGCAGCGGCAGCATCCAGTTCGCGAAGCCCACGAAGGCCGGCATGATGGCGCCGAACACCATGATCAGACCGTGCATGGTGGTGAGCTGGTTGAACAGCTCGGGGTTGACGATCTGCAAACCGGGCTCGAACAGCTCGGCACGGATCAGCATGGCCAGAATGCCTCCCACCATCAGCATGGTGAAGGAGAACAGCAGGTACATCGTGCCGATGTCCTTGTGATTGGTGGCAAACAGCCAGCGGCGCCAGCCAGAGGGCATGGCGTGGTGATGGTCGTCGTGCCCATGGTCGTGACCATGGCCCTCATGGGTGTGGACGGGAGGAACTACGGCGCTCATATTCTTTTCTCCAATCGGTCTCTATACCCGGGGCTTACTTCGCGGCCGTGATGTCAACACGGCGTGCCTGCTGGTCCGCGCCTGCCGCAGCCGTGATGGTCTCGGGCTTGCGCAGCTCGATGCGGTCTCCCGCAATGCCGCTGTCCTCCAGCAGCTTGGCCACGGCCTTGGCTCGCTCCTTGGCCAGCTCCGCGTTCTTGTCGGCGTTGCCGGTGGAGTCCACAAAGCCCGACAGAGCAATCTTGCCGTCCTTGTGGGCACTCCAGTACTCGGCCGCCTTCTTCACCGCAGCCTGGGCCTTGTCGTCCAGAACGCTCTTGCCGGTCTCGAAAAAGACTTGATAAGGGCCGGCGTCGCTGGCAGCAGCGGCTGCACCTTGCGCAGGGGCTGCAGAGTCAGCCGCAGGAACTGCGGGTGCAGCACGGCCTCCGCCTTCAGGGAATTTGCCGCCACGCGCTGCCACGAACTGGGCGGGCTGCACCAGTTGACCGGTCTGGTTGCTCCAGTGGTTCTTGGCAAAGGTCACCACTGCGGCCAGTTCGGTGTCGCTCAGCTGTTTCCAGGCCGGCATGGCACCGTTGGCGCGGCCTTCGAGCACGGCGTGCATCATGTCGGCCGTGGGGCCCAGGACCACGGGACTGCCGTCCAGCGGCTTGATGGGACCGGCTCCCTTGCCATTGGCCTGGTGGCAGGCAGCGCAGTTGGCGGCATAGACTTTTTCGCCGCGTGCCACCAGATCGGCCAGCACCCAGACCTTGTTCGGATCATCGGCCTTGGCGGCCAGCTTCTTCTTCTCTCCGGCCACCCAGGCGGTATAGGCTTCGGCAGACAGCACCTTCACATGGATGGGCATGTAGGCATGTTCCTTGCCGCACAGCTCGGCGCACTGGCCGTAGTAGTCGCCGGTCTTCTCGGCCTTGAACCAGGTATCGCGCACAAAGCCGGGAATCGCGTCCTGCTTGATGCCAAAGGCCGGCACCATGAAGGAGTGGATCACATCGTTGGCCGTGGTGATGATGCGCACCTTCTTGCCCACGGGCACGACCAGCGGGTTGTCGACCCTGAGCAGATAGTCGTTGGGCGCGTTGCTCACATCGCCGCTGTTGGACATCTGGCGCTGGGCGTTATCCAGCGTGGAAACAAAGCCCAGGCCTTCGCCCTCGCCGCTCAGATAGTCATAGCCCCATTTCCACTGATAGCCGGTGGCCTTGATGGTGAGGTCGGCATTGGTCGTGTCCTTCTGCGCCACCAGCACCTTGGTGGCGGGCAGCGCCATCAGAATCACGATGATGAAGGGAGCCACCGTCCAGGCCACTTCCACCTTGACCGATTCATGGAAGTTCGCGGCCTTGGCCCCCTGGGATTTGCGGTGCTTCCAGATGGAGTAGAACATCACCCCGAACACCGCGATAAAGATCACCGTGCAGATGATGAGCATCATCCAGTGCAACCAGTGCTGCTCCACGGCAATGCGTGTCACTGGCGGATGCAGATTGAGCTGGTTGACGGCAGGGCCTCCCGGCAGATCCTGCGCCGCATAGGCCATGGAACTACCCCACGCCGCCAAGGCCAAACTCCAGGGAACCAGCTTGGTGGAAATGTTTTTCATCGTTTTCACTTACCTCTAAGCCTCAGTTGTCCACTCGCTCACACCGCTTCGTGCCGCTGCCGGCCAGAAGGCTGTGACACTCACACTACCTCGCGAACTTCAACGCAGCATGCCCCAGAATTTGATAGCACTGTCTGCGCGCATTCACTAATGCATGTACCGGAAACCCATGCCAATCGACCTTGCGTAGGCAGGCCTGACCGGACTTGAAACTCGTACTGGCAAGCGCATCTCACGGCAAGTGCCGGACATGGCTGAAACTGGCCTGGCAGCCAAGACAGAAGGGAAGAAGATGGAACGCCCCTGCACCGCGACAACCGCCGGGCACAGGGATGCGTCAGCGCAGCAAAAGGCTGGCTTGTGGTGATGATGAAATGCGAAAACCGGCCGCTGTCGAACCCGCTGGCCAGTCCCCTTGGCAAAGCGAAACACCCGATATCTCCCCTGGCGGCTTGGGCCGCACTGTCTGGTTTCCTTCAGGCAGGAGAGAAGCCCGAAGGATTGCTGCTATCCATGAAATAACTTGGGGAAATTGTAGGCAGCTTTGTGTCGAATCAATGACCGGAAAACGACAGATGTGCTATCGCAAACCCGTGTTGCGGGGCTGCTTGAGCATGGCCTTCATGTCTTCCAGCGACACGGCGCTGTTGGCTTCCAGACGCAGCTTGGGCTGCGGTTTGTAGGCATGGCCATAAACGATCTCGAAGGTCAGCGAGAGCTGTCCATCGGGCTGCTTGTCGGCCCAGCGCTCCGCCATTTTCTGCAGCAGCTCGGCCTTCCAGCCACGGCCGCGCAGACCGGCAAAACGCCCTGGGTGCAGATTTCGGCCCAGTTCGCGCAGTTCCTGCAACAGACGCTGCGGCGTGGCAAAGGTCAGGGTGATGCGCTCCATGTCCATCACCGGCTCGGCAAAGCCGGAATGCACCAGCATGTCACCCCAGTCATGCATATCGGTAAACGTATGACCTGCCGGCCCCCAGCCCAGTTCGGCGTAGAGCCGATGCAGCTGCTGCACGGTATCCGGCCCGAGGCAGGAGAACATGACATAGCCATCGACCTTGAGTGCCTTGTGCCAGCGCTCGATCAGAGTCTGCGGATCGGCTGCCGTATGCAGCAGCATATTGGCCCAGAGCATGTCCATGCTGGCATCTGCGGGCGCTCCCATCTGCACGGCAGCCCCCTTCCAGCGCGAGAGCTGCCACCAGCGGCTGCCGAGCTTGTCCTGGGCCACGGCCTCGCGGCGGGCTACGGGTTCATAGATCGTGCATTCGGCCTGCGGATAGCGCTCGCGCAGCAGTTGGTGTGCCTGCATGCCACCTCGCACCGGCTCCCAGTGACACCAGGTCTCAGGCGGCTTCACGATCCAGTCCAGGCGCTGCTGCATGCGGCTGGCCACCTCCTCGTGCAACCAGGGGGATTCGGCCGGAGCGGCCATTTGCCAATGGTTTGCAGCGATGGAATCAATGGTGGGAGGCAGGGCGTGGGACATGGGCAGACAGAAGCGGGCAGATGGCCGAATAAGCGTTCAGCTCACCAACTGCCGGAAAGAAGATCAATGCGGCGCGAGTATATTGATTCCATGCCCGACCTTCATGCGACATGGCTTTCACACCTGCGCCGCCAGCAGCAGCGATGGCTGGATGCCTTGCCCAGCCAGTGCGCAGTCTGTGGACGCTGGCCGGGGCCGCGTATCTGCCGCGACTGCCATGCACGCTGGGCCCAGCACAAGCACCGCTGCCACAGCTGTGCCCTGCCGCTGCCGGCTCTGGTCAGCCTCTGCGGCAACTGCCTCAAGCAACCACCCCGACTCAAGCGCTGCACCGCCGCGCTGGACTATGCCTACCCCTGGCAAAACCTCATCACACGCTACAAATTTCAGGCCGATCTGGGGTTGGCGCGCAGCCTGGGCAGGCTGATGGCCAGTCACCCTGAAGTCAGGGAGCAGTTGCGGGCCTGCGATGCCTTGCTGCCCATGCCGGCCTCCGCACAGCGCGTGCGCGAGCGCGGCTTTGAGCACAGCCTGTTGCTGGCACGCTCCCTCTCGGAGCAATACGACAGGCCTTTGCCCTTGCTGAGCGAGACTGTGCAGCGCCAACATCTGGAGTTGCCCCAACATGCCTCCAGCCGGGAACAAAGACTGCGCCAGCTGCGCGGCATTTTCAGCCTCACCCCGGCTCGACAGGCTCTGGTGAAAGGACGGGAGATTTTGCTGCTCGACGACGTGATGACCACCGGCGCCACGCTGGATGCACTGGCAGGCTGCCTGCTATCGGCCGGCGCGGCATCGGTCAGCGCAGTCGTGCTGGCACGCACGCCTTGACCCATATCCGCCAGTCTGGAACTGCGGAGGCGGCAGCGTGGGTAAAAGCCGGGCTGCACAATAGCGCCCCATGTTTCATATCGTTCTTGTGGCGCCCGAAATCCCTCCCAACACGGGCAATGTCATCCGTCTGGCCGCCAATACGGGTTGCAGCCTGCATCTGATCGAGCCGCTGGGCTTTTCCATGGAAGACCGGCATATGCGCCGCGCCGGACTGGACTATCACGAGTACGCCAATGTGGCCCGCCACGCCAATTGGGACGCCTTCCTCGAAACCTGTCAGCCGCAGCGCGAGCGCATGTTCGCCATGACCACGCATAGCAGCAGCCCGGCCCATGCCATGGAATTCAAAGCTGGCGACTGGCTGGTCTTTGGCTCTGAAAGCAAGGGCCTGCCACCCGAGGTGCGCGCCCAGTTCCCCAACGAGCAGCGACTGCGCCTGCCCATGCTGGCATCTCAGCGCAGCCTGAACCTATCCAATGCCGTGGCCGTGACAGTGTTCGAAGCCTGGCGCCAGCAGGGCTTCGCGGGAGCTGCCCTTGCAGAGCCCAAGACAGCTCTTTAAGTTCCCGCTTATTGTCTCTATTTTCGGAACAATAAGTTGCGCAACAAGGGGTTTTTCTCGCAATTAGATCGTCCTAAAGTACGACCCATGGACTTGCAGCCGACCGACGATATCCGCCAGGACTGCAGGCCCGACGTACCAAAGGACGAATCATGAAATACGCCAACCGCTTTGCCATCGTTGCCGCCCTGGCCATGTCCGCCGCCGCTGCACAGGCTGCAAGCTTTGACTTCACCGGCGATCACTACCCTCCCGAAGTTGCAAGTCAATCCACCCTGACCCGTGCCCAGGTCAATGCCCAGGTGCAGGACGCCATGGCCAAGGGCCAGCTGCAACTCGTTGGCGATGCCTATCTGCCCCTGTCCCAGCAACAGCAATCCAGCAACCTCAGCCGTGAGCAAGTGCGCCAGGAAACCATTGCCGCAGGCAAGGCCGGTTTGCTGGACAACTATGGCGAATGACGGACTCTGCGCAGCACCCTGCTTTGCGAGGTGCGGCTCAATAACAAAGCCCCAAGGCGCAAGCCAAGGGGCTTTTTTCATGGCTTGAAAATTACACCGCGAATCAGGCCGCCGCACCAAAGCTGCGCGCCAGCGACTCAGCCACGCACACAGGCTTGTCGCTGCCCTCGCGCTCCACCGTCACCAGCCAGGTCATCTGGACGCCGGCCGGCTCGATGCGCTCCGCCGCCTGCAATGTCATGCGGGCCCGCAAGCGGCTGTTGACAGGCACCGGGGCCATGAAGCGCACACGGTTGAGCCCGTAGTTCACTCCCATCTTGGCGCCTTCTATCTTGAAAGTGCCTTCGAAGAACTGAGGCAGCAGGGACAGCGTGAGAAAGCCATGGGCAATCGGCGCGCCGAACGGCCCCTGAGCCGCACGCTCGGGGTCGGTATGGATCCACTGCTGATCGCCCGTGGCATCGGCAAACATTTGAATCTGGGCCTGTGTGATGGTGATCCAGTCGCTGACGGCGACTTCCTGCCCAATCGAGGCCAGCACTTCGGAGTAGGAGCGAAAGGTTTTCATACCCCCAATGTAGAAGCCCCCTGCCCTGTGCCATGTCTGACGCGGGACAAGGGGCTTACCCTAGATTATTCGATCAAATATGCCGCTGGCTCAATCTATTCATACGCTTGCAGCTACGCTTTTTAAAGCGGATCAGGCTTCGCTGGAGCGCTGAACAAAAAACAGGCCTGTGCCTACGGCCATCAGCAGGCCGCCGAACACGCGGTTCTGGTTGCGCATGGCGCGTGCGCTGCGCATCAGGCCGCGCAAGGCGCTGGCGCCTGCGGCATAGCCGTGCATCACCGTGGTGTCCACCGCCAGCATGGTCACGGCCAAAATCGCCAGTTGCGGAGCCAGAGGACGGCTGGTGGTCATGAACTGGGGCAGCACGGCCACCATGAATATGATGCCCTTGGGATTGGTGGCATTGGTCAGAAAGCCCATCAGTACGCGCTTTTTGAGACTGGCCTCGGGCACGGCCTCTTGCGCTGCCAGCGGCGAGCCGCCGGAGCGCCACTGGCTGATGCCCAGATAGATGAGATAGCCGGCACCCACGATCTTGACGGCATTGAAGGCCAACTCGGACGCCATGAGCAGCGAGCCCACGCCGGCACCTGCTATCAACAAGATAAGCAGCAGCCCGAGCTGCAGACCCATGATGGTGGCGCTGGTCTTGCGCACGCCGTAGGACAGGCCATGACTCATGGACAGCACAGCCCCCGACCCTGGCGAAACCGCGATGATCCAGGAGGCCACAAAAAAAGCAAACCAGGTGTGCAGATCCATACTCACTCCAAACGCCGATCTAAAGCGCCAGTCACAAAGCGCCTATCTTAAAAGTTGCGCTATCAACTTGCAGACGCATGGTTGACCTGACGCTATAAGCACCAGGTAAACATTCGTGCCATTTTTCTTTCTGTCAAAAATCTGACGCTTGGCTGCGGGTGCCAAAATGGAATCCCGCTAGGGTTAACACCACATAACATTCCCATGGAACACGGCTCTCCCATCTGGCTGACTTACGGCTTCATCTATCTTACGGCGGCGGTTCTGGCCGTCCCCATCGCCAGAGCCCTGGGCCTGGGAGCCATCATCGGCTACCTGGGCGCAGGCATTGCCATGGGTCCCTGGGGTTTTGCCCTCGTGCGCAATGTGGACGACATCCTGCACTTTGCCGAGTTCGGCGTGGTGCTGATGCTGTTCGTGATCGGACTTGAGCTGCAGCCCAAGCGCCTCTGGGAGCTGCGGCGACCGATCTTCGGCTGGGGCATGGCGCAAATGGCGGTCTGCACCGGCATTCTGTTTCTGGCCGCATGGGCCTTTGGTCTGTCGTGGCGCGTCAGCCTGATTGCGGGCATGGGCCTGGCCTTGTCGTCCACCGCTGTCTGCCTGCAGATCATGGCCGAGCGCAATCTGATGCGTACTCCCAGCGGACAGGCAGCCTTCTCCATCCTGCTGTTCCAGGACGTGGCGGCCATCCCCATCCTGGCGTTGATTCCGATTCTGGGTGCTTACAAGGCTGCCCATGGCAGCCACGGCGACAGCCATGTCTGGCTGGCCATTCTCAAGACCGTGGGCACGATTGGCGCCGTCATCATCGGTGGCCGATTGCTGCTGCAACCTCTGCTGCGCTGGATTGCGCGCAGCAAGACTCCCGAGATCTTCACCGCCACTTCCTTGTTGTTGGTCGTAGGCATCGCCATGCTGATGACACAGGTGGGCCTGTCCATGGCGCTGGGCGCCTTCCTGGCCGGCGTGCTGCTGGCCGACAGCGAATACCGCAGCGAGCTGGAAACCAATATCGAGCCGTTCAAAGGACTGCTGCTGGGCCTGTTCTTCATGGCCGTGGGAATGAGCATCGACTTTGGCGTCATCCTCCAGTCTCCCTGGGCCATGGCCGCCATGGTGACGGGCTTTATTGCACTGAAGGCAGTGATGATCTTCGGCTTGGCCAAATTCATGCAGATTCCCTGGCGCGAACGCCCGGTGTTCACGCTGATGCTGGCGCAAGGCGGCGAATTCGCCTTTGTGGTGTTCCAGACAGCCGCGCAGTACAAGGTGTTTCGCCACAGCGTCTCGTCCATGCTGGTCGCGGCCGTGGCTCTGTCGATGCTGCTGGGCCCGCTGCTGCTGGTGCTTCTGGACAAACTGCTGCTGCGCCGCTTTTCCACCATCAGTGACGAGGAATGCGGCATGGAGAAGGCCCAGGAAATCTCCGAGCCTCAGGACTCGCCCATCATCATTGCCGGCTTCGGCCGCTACGGCCAGATCGTGGCTCGCGTGTTGCTGGCCCAGGGCATACGCCCCACCATCCTGGACCACAGCGTGGAAATGCTGGAGGCCGCGCAGATCTATGGCCACCGGGTGTTTTACGGCGATGCCACTCGCATGGACCTGCTGCGCATTGCGGGCGCAGCCAAGGCTCATGTACTGGTGATTGCCGTCGACACTCCCGAGCAGTCCCTCAAGATAGCCAGCCAGGTACGCAAGCATTTCCCCAACCTGGAGATCGTGGCCCGCACCCGGGATCTCAATCACTGGTTCCAACTGCGCGACCTGGGTGTGGAGCATGCCCAGCGTGAAGTGTTCGAGTCCAGCCTGATCTCGGCCCAGTCGGTGCTGGAACTGTTAGGTCAGAGTCCGGCCGAGGCCAAACGCATCACGGCACGCTTCAGGGAGCACAATCTGGCTCTGGCCGAGCGCATGTACCCGCATTACAAGGACAAGAACCAGCTGATTGCGGTGGCCAAGCAGGGCCGCCAGCAACTGGTGGAGCAAATGGCCAAGGAACGTGCCGATCTCCTGGCTGACAACGCAGAAACACCAGATACCGCCCTGGCCAGCGAGCAAGACCACAGTCCGGCTGATGCCCGGCAGCCGTGATACGCTGCGCGCCATCATGTTCAACCCCAGTCAAGCCGACGTACGGCGATTTTTTTGCGGTGTGCGCGCCAAGATGATCAGCGGCGCGCCCATGGAGGCCATCGAGACGCTGGCCAGCCTGTGGATAGACGAGCACCCCGAGTATTTCGATGAGCTCTCCGACATGGATGCCGCCGTGGCGCGCAACTATGACTCAGAGCCCGAGCGCACCAACCCGTTTCTGCACCTGTCCATGCATCTGTCCATCAGCGAGCAGTGCAGCGTGGACTCGCCACGAGGCATCCGCCAGGCGGTTGAGTTGCTGGCCAAGAAGCGTGATCTGCATGACGCCCATCACGCCGCCATGGAATGCCTGGGCCAGATGCTCTGGGAAAGCCAGCGCTCGGGACGCCCGCCTGATGGCGAAGCCTATGTCGCCGGAGTGCAGCGTCTGGCCACCACCGACGGCAGTTTCAAAAGTACCCCCTGATGCGCTGCACAGCCTCCGGCGGGGAGATGACACAATCGCTGCAGGAGGGCTCCAGCTCTGCATCCTCCAAGCCCCGGGTACCGGGCCCCTGAGCTGCATCCCGTTGAGAAAAAGCAAAAGCCCGTCTTCACGGGCTTTTGCTTTTTCTGAAACAAGGTCTATTTCTGGCCCAGGCGGAAGTGCGGCTGCGCCACTACCTGCATCTCGCTGTCCAGGCTACCGATGTACTTGGCGAGTTGCTGCAGCTCGTCGTTCTTGAACTGCTTGGCAATGCCGGCCATCACGCCATTGCTGCGTCCGATGAGCGGATTGCCATCGGTTTTATATGACTGCAAGGCGCGAAAAACATAGTCCGAATACTGCCCTGCCACCTTGGGATAGGACGGGTCAATCGGCTTTGAAAAGCCTTCACCGTGACAGGAGAAGCAGGCGCCTTTTTGCAGCAGCGCCGTGACAGCAGGGTTCGCCTCCTTGGCCTTGCCGTCCTTGGCCTTGCCATGACCTGCATAGAAGGCCGCCACATCGGCCATGTCCTGCTCGCTCAGTGAGTCGGCAATGCCACGCATGGTGGGGTGTTTTCGTTCGCCTTTTTTATAGGCATTCAGAGCCGAGACGATATAGGCCTCGTTCTGCCCGCCGATCATCGGCACCTTGTAAACCTCAGGGAAGCTGGCCTGATAACCGGTGATGCCATGACAGCCTATGCACATGGCGATCTTGCCCTCGCCAGCCTTTGCATCGCCCTTGACAGCCTGGGCGTTTGCCGCGCCGGTCACTGATGCGACAACTACTGCCAATACCGTGGTCCAAGTTTTTATCATTTTGCGCGCACAATCCTTCAAGAGTTCAGACGGGTGCTCAAATGCCTTGCTGCAGTGCAAACGATTATGGCAGTGAGAATTTCGCACGCTTATCAATACTTACGCTGATACCGCCCATGAAGTTTCAAGGTTCCGACAAATACGTAGCCACGCAAGATCTGATGCTGGCCGTCAACGCTGCCGCTACCCTGCAGCGCCCTCTGCTCATCAAGGGCGAGCCCGGCACGGGCAAGACCATGCTGGCCGAGGAAGTGGCCCAGGCGCTGGACATGCCGCTGTTGCAGTGGCATATCAAGTCCACCACCAAGGCACAGCAAGGCCTGTATGAGTACGACGCCGTGAGCCGCCTGCGCGATTCGCAGTTGGGAGATGAACGCGTCAAGGACATTCACAACTACATCGTCAAGGGCGTGCTCTGGCAGGCTTTCACGGCGGAACGCCCCGTGGCCCTGCTGATCGACGAGATCGACAAGGCCGACATCGAGTTCCCCAACGACTTGCTGCGCGAAATCGATCGCATGGAGTTCTATTGCTACGAGACGCACGAGATGATCCGCGCCAAGCACCGCCCGCTGGTGTTCATCACCTCGAACAACGAAAAAGAGCTGCCTGACGCCTTCTTGCGCCGCTGCTTTTTCCACTACATCAAGTTCCCCGATGCCGACACCATGCGCCAGATCGTGAACGTGCATTTCCCCAAGCTGCAGGGTGAGTTGCTGAATGCCGCCATGAAGGTCTTCTACGATGTGCGCAATCTGCCCGGCCTCAAGAAAAAGCCTTCGACCAGCGAGCTGATCGACTGGCTCAAGCTGCTGGTCGCCGAGGAGATTCCTGCATCGGCTCTGCAATCCGAGGAAGGCAAGGTCAGCGTGCCACCCCTTGTTGGCGCGCTGCTCAAGAACGAACAGGATATGAGCCTGTTTGAAAAGCTGGTCTTCATGAACCAGCGCAACCGCTAACCTTCCTTAAGAACCGAGGAGACACAGCCCATGAGCACTGCACAACAACTGCTGCTGGAAGGCGGCTCCGACGCCATCGGCTTTGTGGGCGGAGCCCTGCTGGGCTGGGGCCTGTCCCATGTGCTGGGCCTTGACCTGTTTGCCCAGGGCTATGGTGCGGGCAGCATTGCCGCCATTGCCATGGTGGGGCTGGGTGGAGGCCTGGGGCTCAAGCTGGCCCGACTCTGGCGCAGCAAGCGCAATCCACTTTGAGTGAGCAAGCCATGACTTTTGTAGAACCTGTGACCTTGCGCGACCGCGGCGTGCGACTGGAGCCGCTGGATCTGAGCCATGAGCCTGGACTGGCAGCGGCCGCTGCCGATGGAGAGCTGTGGAGGATTCGAGTGACTTCCGTGCCCGAGCCTGGCGAGGTGCGCAGCTATATCGAAACCGCGCTGCTGGGCCGCGACCAGGGCCACCGCTTTGCGTTCGCCGTGCTCGACGATGCCAGCGGCAAAGTGCTGGGCACGACCAGTTATCACGACATCGTGCCAGCCATTCGCCGTGTGGAGATTGGCTACACCTGGTATGCCAAAAGCGTGCAGCGCACCCATGTCAACACTTCGGCCAAGCTGCTGCTGCTGGCCCATGCCTTCGGTACGCTGGGCTGCCATGTGGTGGGCTGGCGCACGGACAACTTCAACTTCGCCAGCCAGCGCGCCATTGAGCGCCTGGGTGCCAAGAAAGATGGCGTGATTCGCGGCCATGCGCTGCGCCGCGACGGCACGATTCGCGATACCGTGATGTACAGCATGCGCAGTGGCGAATGGCCTGAAGCCCGTGCACAACTGCTCTATCTTCTGGAGCAGCATGCACCCGCCGCATAAGCGCTGGAGACATTTTTCATGCTGATCGACTTCTTCTACACCCTGCGTGCCGCCAAACTGCCTGTGTCGGTCAAGGAGTTTCTGGCTCTTCTGGAGGCACTGGACGCGGGCATCATCGGCCCCAAGAGCGAGGATCGCTGGAGCCTGGACGACTTCTATCACCTGGGCCGAACCATTCTGGTCAAGGACGAGAAGCACTACGACAAGTACGACCGCGCTTTTTCCGCCTATTTCAAGGGTGTGGAGATGCTGGCCGACTTGACCAAGGAAATTCCGCAGGACTGGTTGCAAAAGCTTCTGGAGCGCGAGCTCAGCCCCGAGGACAAGGCCAAGATCGAAGCCATGGGCTGGGACGAGCTGATGGAGACGCTCAAGAAGCGCCTGGAGGAGCAAAAGGAGCGCCACGAGGGCGGCAACAAATGGATCGGGACGGGCGGCACCAGCCCCTTCGGCCACGGCGGCTACAACCCGGCGGGCATACGCATTGGCGGGCCGGGCCGCAACAAGAGCGCCGTCAAGGTCTGGGAGCAGCGAGCCTACCGCGACTATGACGACACCCAGGAACTAGGCACGCGCAACATCAAGGTCGCGCTGCGCCGCCTGCGCAAGTTTGCGCGCCAGGGCAGCGAACTGGAACTGGATCTGCCGGACACCATCCGCTCCACGGCAGCCAATGCGGGTTATCTCGACATCAAGATGATTCCCGAGCGGCATAACAATGTGAAAGTGCTGCTGCTCATGGACGTGGGCGGTACCATGGACGAGCATATCCAGCGCGTGGAGGAGCTGTTCTCGGCCGTGAAGAGCGAGCTCAAGCATCTGGAGTTCTATTACTTCCACAACTGTGTTTACGACTTCATGTGGAAGAACAACCGCCGCCGCTTTGCCGAGAAATTCCCGACCTGGGACATCATTCGCAAGTACAACAAGGATTACAAGCTGATCTTTGTTGGCGACGCGACCATGAGCCCCTATGAAATCCTGCAGCCCGGCGGCTCGGTCGAGTACATGAACGAGGAACCCGGTGCCGAGTGGCTGCAGCGCCTGACGAACGCCTTCCCGCACTTTGCCTGGATCAATCCGGAGCCACAGGGCGTATGGCAGTACCGCCAGAGCATCAGCATCATCCAGCAGTTGATGGGAGACCGCATGTACCCTTTGTCGCTCAAAGGCTTGGAAGACGCCATGCGCATGCTGTCAAAATAGGGGCATGCCCCAGACCTTGCCCTTGAAAAAGCCGGCCTTGAGGCCGGCTTTGCTTTTGGGAGCCGCCTTGCTCCTCAGCGGCTGCAGCCTGCTTTCCCCCAAAGACAAAGAAGCCGAAGCCATGGGCATCGACACCAGTGGTCCCCCCGCCTTCACGCTGGAAGTCGATGCCCCAAAACAAGTCCGTGCGCTGCTGGAGCAGCATCTTGAACTCAAGCGTTTTCGCCACCAGCCCGATCTGCAGCGCCGCGAGCTGACGCGCCTGCTGGGCGCGACCGATGCCAACGTACGCGAGCTGATAGGCACCTTGGGCTATTTCAGCCCCACGGTGACCGTGGAGCTGACCGATACCCCCGAGGAAGAAGCACCGCGCAAAGTAGTGGTCAAGGTCGATCCGGGCCCGCCCACCATCATTGAAAAATCCGAGGTGCGGTTTACCGGCGTCAATGCCAGCGACGAGCTGGGGACTTCTCAGCGCCTGCAGATCGAGGAAACCTGGCCGCTGCAGAGCGGCGAGCAATTCTCGCAATCGGCCTGGAGCAGCGCCAAGAGCGGTGGTCTCAAGGAACTGCAAAAGCGCCGTTATCCGCTGGCCCGCATAGATACCAGTCTGGCCGATGTGGATGCCGACACCAACAAGGCCCAGGTCAGCGTGAGTTACGACCCCGGCCCGGCCTATACATTCGGTCCTCTGCAGATTGATGGTGCCGAGCGCTACGACCCGGTGCGCACGGCCCGTATTGCGCGCCTTCCGGAAGGTCAGGAATATGACTTGCAAAGCATGCTCGATGCGCAGCAGCGCCTGGTCAGCAGCGGCTATTACGACTCGGTATTTCTTTCGCTGGCCGATTCGCCGCAACAGGCCGCTACCGAAGCTGAGCGCGACGAGCAGCGCAAGAATCAGGGTGCTGCCATCACCTCGCCCGTGATTGCCAAGGTGCGCGAGGCCAAGCTGCAGAAATGGGTGTTCGGTGCAGGCCTGAGCACGGACACCGGACCTCGTCTGTCCATCGATCACACTTACAACAAGGTTCCCGGTCTGAACTGGCGCGCCGTCAGCAAGCTGCAGCTGGACAGTAAGAACCCGCTGATCTCCACTCAGTTGGTCGGCCTGCCCGGTGAAGACCTCTGGCGCTGGTTTGCCAGTGGCAAGCTAGAGCGTGCGCCAGCAGGCGACTTCAACACCAATAGTGCGCAGATGCGCTTTGGTCGCTCCAAGGCAGAAGACCGCATAGAGCGCAATTTGTACCTGCAGTACGACTACGCCAAGACCCAGGGAGCAGGTGCTCCGCCCGGCGCCTCCTCGCTGCTGGCCAACTATGGCTGGACGGCCCGCTATTTCGACAACAACCTGCTGCCTACCTCGGGCTTCGGTCTGGCCCTGGAAGCCGGCGCCGGCACCACGCTGACGCCGCAACGCTCGCCGTTCGGGCGCCTCACGGGCCGCTGGCTCAGCCTGATCCCGCTGGGTGAGCGCGATGAGGAAACCAGACGCCACAACCGCCTGCAGCTCAAGGCAGGAATCGGTGCCGTCATGGCCAAGAAAGATGTGGATCTGCCCACCACCATCATGTTTCTGACAGGCGGTGACAACACGGTGCGCGGCTATGGCTATCAGTCGATTGGCGCACGCACCGACAACGGCCGCGTGATTGCCGGCCGCTATCTGGCCATGGGCAGCGTGGAATGGCAGCGGCCCATCACCATCAAGGGCAACACCCAGGACTTCGAGCACGCCGTCTTCATCGATGCCGGCACCGTTGGCGACGACATCAACCGCCTCTACACCCGCGTCGGTTTTGGCACCGGCATTCGCTGGAAAAGCCCGGTTGGTCCAATTCAAGCAGATCTCGCCTGGGGCGCACAGGAGCAACAGTTGCGCCTGCACCTGCGTCTGGGCTTCACGTTTTAAGCATGGCAGAACAAGACACACACCCTATCGCCAAGACCTTACTCCCCAAGCGCCGCCGCTGGCTACGCGCACTGGGCTGGACTATTGCAGCGACCCTGCTCGCCCTGGTGCTGGCGCTTTGCAGCCTGCTATGGTGGATTGGCAAGGATGACTCCCTCCACCAGACACTGCAGCGCGTGGCCAGCTGGCTGCCCGCAGACCAGTCCCTGGTCGCCAAAGAGGTCACGGGCAGTGTCAAGAACGGTGGCCACATTGGCTGGCTGCAATGGCAAAGCCCGACCATGAAGGTCGAGGTCAGGGAAGCTCAGATCGGCTGGCAGTTCAGGCCTTTGCTGCTGTCGCGCACACTCAAGCTGGGTGAGGTTCACATTGCCGAGTTGCGCATTGCCAGCACCCCGGACCCCGAAAAACCCGCCAGCGAACCGCTGCAGTCGCTGACCCTTCCAGTGAAGATAGAGCTGCCCTTCAAGGTCGATCAGATCATCTGGCAAGGCCCGCCTGAAGCCGTGGTGCAGGACCTTCGCGGTCGCTATGAATACACGGGCACACATCACGAACTCAAAGTCAGCAGTCTGCGCTTTGCCCAGGGCGCCTACCAGGCACAGCTGAAATTGCAGGGCGCCGCCCCCATGTCCTTGCAGGCCGAGGCAACAGGCGATGTGCAAGTGCCCAACCCGCTGGACAAAAGCGCTGACGCCCTCAACACCATAGCCGTGCAGGCCAGGGTGACGGCCGAAGGCACGTTGGCCACCGAAGCGGCTAGGCTGGAGATCAAGGCCAATGCCAGCGCAGAGACCTCCGGCTCTGGCGCAGACACTCAAGTAAAAACAGCTCTCGACCCCAAACTCAAAGACAACCCGCAGCCCTCAGTCTCGACGTCCGGGCCAGCAGCAGATACCGCCCCCATGCAGGCGGATGTGGAGGCCAGCATCATGCCCTGGCGCAGCCAGCCGCTGCTGGCAGCCAAGGCCAGACTCCACAATCTCGATGTCTCGGCCTTCTGGCCTCAAGGGCCACGCACCCTGTTGACCGGCCAATTGCAGGCTGGCCCCGACGAAACGGTAGCTCCAGCTACGAACCTGGAGGCTCAGCCCTGGAACCTGAACACCAGTTTCAGCAACGCACTGCCCGGCCCCTGGGACAAGCAGCGCCTGCCCGTGGCCGAGCTGATGGGCCAAGTCCGTTTCGACGGCCAGCAATGGCAGGTCGACGACTCTCGTATCCAGATCGGCAAGGGCAATATCGCTCTCGGCGGTCAGTTCACTCCGAGCACCCAGTTGTTTGAAGGCCTGGCTGTTGTGGAAAAGCTCAACCCGGCCGATCTCTACAGCACGCTGGAAGCAGCCCCTCTGGAAGGCGAGATTAGCGCCAAGGCTGTGCAAGCCGAACCTGGCAGCGGCGATGCCGCTGCCAGCAAGATAGTGTTTGCCGCCAATCTGCACGCAGCGGGCGGCAAGCGCGACAGCAAGGCGCTGCGCATTCAGACACTGGCTGCCAAAGGCCAGTGGCAGGCCCCGCTGCTGCAGCTGGAAAAGCTGCAGATGGAAGCCCTGCAGGCCAGTGTCGATGCCCGGTCCGTGGAGTTCAATACCGAAACCCAGCAGGCCAAGGCTCGACTCAAGGCTACGGCGCCCGGTGCGCAGCTGAACTTTGACGGGCAGATGAGTCCTGCCAGCGGCACTGTCCAGAGCCAGCTGCAGCTCAGCTCCATGGACACGCTCACGCAATGGTTGCGCAAGCTGCCGGGCGTCAAGGATCCGCTGGGCGGTGCTCAACTCGATGGCAGCGCAGATTTGCAACTGGCTCTAAAGGGCGGTTGGGAAAATCTGCTCAAGCGCTTGAGCGCCCCCCATGGTGCGGCCATTCCCGCAAGCGGCTTGCAGATTCAGGCCAAGCTGCGCGCCGAGAAGATTCGTTATCTGCCTGCCGGCTCCGCAGTCGATCAGGGTGCCGTCTTGCCTGCGCTTGCACTGAACATTGACGGCAGCCCCGAAAATGCCAGGATCGGTCTGACCGTACAAGCCCAGCAAGCTGGCAAGAGCATACAGATAGACACCGCTTTGCAGGCCGGCCTGACAGGCGGCAAGGCCATGGCACCGCTGGACTGGCAGGCCAGTCTGGAAAAGCTGCAGGCCCAGCTCACACCCGACAAGCACAAGCCCGGCCCCTGGGTGGTGCAGTTGCAAGCCGCTGCGCCCGTGCAGATCAGGCAGCGAACCAGCGGCAGCACGGTGCTGAGCACCGTCTATCAGTTCAGCGCCGGCAAGCTGCAGATCACGCCCCCGAAGTTGGGCATCAGACGTACCAGCAGCGAGCCACTGGCGCCTGTCCAGCTGGCATGGGATGAGGGCTCCGTCACCCGTACCGGCAGCGGCCAATGGGGGCTGCGCAGCGCAGGACAGGCCCTTGGAATTCCGCTGGCCTGGGTCGATGCATTCAGCCTGGGCGACGACGAGCCACCGCTGGAAGCAGCCGGCATTTCCGGCGACCTGAGCTTCAACGCGCGCTGGAACCTGGACACATTGGGCAAGGATCTCAAGGCCGATCTCACGGTCGAGCGCGCCGCAGGCGATCTGCGGCTGGCAGTGGACGATGGCTCCAGCACTACCGTCATCCAGACTACCGGCCCCACCGCCAAACGCGCCGGCGGGACACGTACGCGCCAGATCGGCGGCGCAGGCATGCGCTCGCGCATCAAGGACGTACGCCTCAACGTACAGGCACAGGGTAGTCAGGTCAACGCCAAGCTACTCTGGGAGAGCGAGCGTGCAGGCCAGCTCAACGCCGACCTGCGCACCCAGCTCAGCTATCAGCAAGACGGCTGGACGCTGCCCGCCACGGCGCCTCTGTCCGGTCAGTTGCACGCCAATATGCCAGATATGGGACTGTGGGCCCTTTTTGCGCCACCGGGCTGGCGCATTCAGGGCACGCTGGCGGCGGACGCCAGCATTAGCGGTACCTTGCAGGACCCCAAGTGGCAGGGCGATATCAAGGCCGATGGGCTCAATATCGTGTCTCTGCTCGATGGCGTGGACCTGCGTGACGGCATTCTGCGCGCCAAGCTGCAAGGCACCAGGCTGGACATCACCGAACTGCGCCTCAAGGGCGGAAAGGGTAGTCAAGCGCGCATTCTGGGATATAGCGGCAATCTGACCCGTGCACCCGAAGACGGCGGCCAGCTCACCGGCACGGGATATGCCCAGTTCACACCGCCGGGTACAGGGAGCGAATCAGGCCTGAGCATGAATCTGCAGGCCAAGGCCAGCAAGCTGCAGGTGCTTGTGCGCGCCGACCGTCAGGTCAGCGTCTCCGGCGATCTGCAAGCCAGGCTGGAGCAAGGCCAGTTCACGCTGCGCGGCGACCTGACGGTCGACAGAGCCTCCATCATCCTGCCCGAGGAGTCCGCACCGTCGCTGGACAAGGATGTGGTGGTGCGCTCGGCGGCATCGCGCAAGGCCGAAGAGGAAGAGCGCCAGCGCGCCGAGCAACAGGCCCGCAAGGATCAGGCCCGTGCCACGCCGCGCAAGGTGCCCGACATTCTCGTCAAGCTCGACATGGGCCGTGACTTTGCGCTGCAAGGCTTTGGCATCACCACGCGACTGCTGGGCCAGCTTGAAGTGCGAGGAGCCAGCTACATCGGCGGCCCGCCCAGCGTGACCGGAGAAATCCGTACCGAGCAAGGCCGCTACCGCGCCTGGGGACAGTCGCTGAATGTGGAAACCGGGCTGATCCGCTTCAATGGCCCCTACAACAACCCCTCGCTGGACATACTGGCGCTGCGCCCGAATATTGCCGTCAAGGCCGGTGTGCAGGTGCTGGGCACGGCCAGTGCGCCACGCGTGCTGCTGTACTCTGACCCGGCCCTGCCCGACGCGGAAAAGCTCTCCTGGGTAGTCATGGGCCGCGATCCCGCCTCCGGCGGGGCCAGCAGCGCCCTGCTTCAACAGGCCGCCATGGCCTTGCTGGCTGGTGGCAACAGCTCCAGCGGCAAGATTGCTGGCAGCCTGGGGCTCGATGAAGTCGGCTTCAAGGGCGGCGGGAACGGCACGGATGCAGCGGGCGCTGCGCTGACCATGGGCAAGCGTATCTCGGACAAGCTCTATCTGACCTACGAGCAGAGCCTGTCGGGAGCCATGGGCATCATCTACATCTTCTACGACCTGTCGCGCAGCGTCACCTTGCGCGCCCAGACCGGCATGACCAGCGCCATGGACATCGTCTATACCGTTCGCAAGGACTAAGCATGAAAACTGCCTTCATCCCCTTGCTCGCATGCGACAGAAGCCATCAATCCTGCCATGCCACGCAACCGCACTGCGCTTGAGCAAGCCGCGGGCAAGCTCATACTCCGCATCCAGCAGGAATGGATGCAGGAACTGGGTGGGCCTGCGGCCGCAGACAGCGAGCAAGTTATGAACCGCGCTCATGACCTGCTGCAGGCCGCATCGGCCCGCCGGCCCGGCCTCGGGCTACAGCAGCAGTCGATCGAAGAATTTCTGGGCAGGCAATGGCTGCACGGCCATCCTGACGTGCAGCCATTCGTCAATGATCTCGCGGCGCTGGTGCAGCCCTGATCCACCGCTTCATCCATGCAGGCCGCCCACGCCTGCGGCCCAGCCCTATTTGACGTAGGAACGCAGCACCTTCACGACCAGCTCCAAGTCCTGTTCACGCTGCTCGGGCTTCGCGGCCTCGGCACCCAGATGCTCGCGCACATGGCCTTCGAGCAACTCCAGCATCAAGCCGTTGACGGCCCCGCGCACGGCCGCCAGCTGCTGCAGCACCACGGCACAGTCCTGCCCCTCTTCCAGAGCCCGCTCCAGAGCCTGCGTCTGCCCCTTGATGCGGCGGATGCGCGCAAGCAACGGTTTTTGATTCGAAACGGTATGCGACATATGCAGGAATTGTAGTCCTCCTGCCGGCATGGAAAATATACTGGGGTAGAGTATATGAAACCAAGCCAATCATGACCTCATACACCGACTCCCCCCTGTCCCGACAACACTCCCACAGCTTTGACCAGGGCAATCCGCTGGGCGAAAAAAATGCCAAGCTGGCGATGCTGCTGACGCTGGCCATGATGGTGCTGGAAATCACCGCCGGCTATTACTTCAACTCCATGGCCCTGCTGGCCGATGGCTGGCATATGAGTTCACACGCTCTGGCACTGGGCCTGTCCGTCAGCGCCTATGCCGCGGCACGCAAGCTGGCCAATGACAGGCGCTTCAGTTTCGGCACCTGGAAGATAGAAATCCTGGCGGGATACACCAGCGCCATCTGCCTGCTGCTGGTTGCCGCCCTGATGGCTTTTGAGTCGGTACAACGCCTGCTCTCGCCTGCCGCCATTCACTATCAGCAAGCCATAGGCGTGGCCACTCTTGGCCTGCTGGTCAACCTGGCCTGTGCCTGGCTGCTCAAGGATGGTCATCACCATCACCACGGCCATGAGTCCCACCACGATCATCACCATGGACACGACCATGCGCATGGCGACCTGAACCTGCGCTCCGCCTATCTGCACGTAATTGCAGACGCAGCCACATCGGTCATGGCCATCGCAGCCCTGCTGGGCGGTATGTTGCTGGGCCTGGCCTGGCTGGATTCGGTCATGGGCCTGGTCGGCTCTGTGATGGTCGCTACGTGGGCCTTCAGTTTGCTGCGCGATAGCAGCCGCGTGCTGCTCGATGCCGAAATGGACGCCCCCGTCGTGCAAGAGGTACGTGATGCCATCGCGCAAGGCCCGCAGCCCGTCAACATCACCGACCTTCATGTCTGGCGCGTGGGCAAGAATCACTATGCCTGCATCATCGCAATCGAGGGCGCTGCCACCGTCACCCCCGACTACATTCGCCAGCTGCTGTCGGTGCACGAAGAACTCACCCACGTCTCTGTCGAAGTCAACCGCACAGAGCCGGCATAAATACGTCGGTTGAAATCAGCAGGCTGGTAACGCAGGTAGAATCCAGCGTCCCTCCCCGTAGTTCAATGGATAGAACGGTCGCCTCCTAAGCGACAGATACAGGTTCGATTCCTGTCGGGGGGACCAAATTCAAGGCCGCGAAGGTTCACCACCTTCCGGCCTTTTTCTTTTCCCCCTCGATAGCGTCAATTTTATAGTCCACCGTAGTCCACTGAAGTGCATGGCAATCCGGAGGTATCTGGGGGTACATCTGGGGGTACATTTTTAGAAATTGAGGGCACATTTCAGATGCCCCCAGTCTTGCCCTATGGCTTCGTCCCCCTCGTCACCCAACCCTTGCCCTCGTCGGCGTGAATATCGAGCAGCCCTTCTCTGGCGCTGGTATATGAGTCATGCTTTTCGCCGCAGGCAACCAGACAGCAACAGGAACGCGGGCCGCTCAATGCAAAATGCCCATACGCATGCGTACTTCGCAATCAAGCCTTGGCACGCGGCTTGAAGAGATGGATGGTTTCGCCACGGGCAAGCATCTCCACCAACTGAGCGACGCGTCTGGCGCGCGTCTCGGCTCTCGCGGCAGTCTGGATACGCCACAGTATCGCGTAGCGATTAGAGGCATTGATGCTTGCAAAGAAGGCCTTGGCGGCCGGCTTGGCATTCAGTGCAGCCTGCAGATCCTCGGGCACCGTGGACGTACGTGCACCGTCGTAGGCCCGCGCCCAGCGCCCGTCAGCCTTGGCCGCCTCTATCTGAGCCTGACCCGGGGCCTGCATGCGGCCCGCTTCAATGAGTGCCTGTACCTTGTTGACATTGATTCTCGACCAGACACTTCGCGCACGCCTCGGCGTGAAGCGCTGGAGATAGTGTTGATCGTCAAGACTTTTCTTCTGTCCATCGATCCAGCCCCAACACAGCGCAATCTCCACCGCTTCGGGGTAGGTGACACTGGGCTCGTTGGAGCCTCGCTTGGCGATCTTGAGCCAGAGGCCTTCGGAAGTAGCATGATTCTTCTTCAGCCAGGCCTCGAAGGCTTTGGCGCTCTTGAACAGGGTTGGAGCAAGCTCAAGCGGGATGATGGATTTGACAGTAGGCATCACCTGGACCTATGCGGCATTAACATCAGCGCGATTCGTGGCATAGAGGCAGGAACCTGGTTGATGGTGGGGTAAGACAAGTTTAACCAGAGCTCCCAGCCTATGGCAGTCGCAAAATGCCCCACGACTCGCCCCCAGACCAGGGGCTTGAGCGATCACAACAACTGCGCAAGCAATCCTGTCAGCCCTGCCGCCACAATGACGTAGATGACATTGATCTTGAAGCGGAGCAACGCGATGCCTGCTGCCAGACCAATGGCAATCGACGGCCACTCTATGTGTCCTGCGAAGCCTTGGGGCCAAACTACATGGTAGGCAAAGAAGACTGCCAGATTCAGAATGACACCCACGACCGCAGCGGTGATTCCGATCAATGGCGCAGTGAATTTCAGATTGCCGTGGGTGGACTCGATAAAGGGACCACCCAGGAAAATGAAAAAGAACGACGGCAGAAAAGTGAAGAAGGTCACGATCACTGCAGCGACGACTCCAGCGAGCAGCAGCGAATCCACACCGAAGATCGCTTTTGTCCAGCCGCCCACAAAAGCCACAAAGGACACCACCATGATGAGAGGGCCCGGAGTAGTCTCCCCCAACGCCAGGCCATCGATCATTTGTGTTGCAGTCAACCAATGAAAGTTCTCCACCGCGCCTTGGTAAACATAGGGAAGCACCGCATATGCGCCCCCAAAAGTCATCAGCGCAGCCTTGGTAAAGAACCATCCCATTTGTACCAGCGGTGATTCCAGACCAAACGCCGTGGCGAGCACGCCCATTGCGCTGCCCCACAGCGTCAGGCAGACCAGCGACACCCTCCAGAATCCTCGCCAGGAAAACTGTGCATGCGGCGGAGTTGGAGTGTCGTCATCGATCAATGCGGCCCCGACTGGCTGACGCGCATCGCTTTTTTCATGGCTGGAGCCACCAAAGACCTCAGGTCGCAATTTGCCACCGATGAAACCGATGGCTGCAGCCGCAATGACGATAAGCGGAAACGGAACATTGAGCGCGAAAATGGCGACAAACGCAGCAGCCGCAATGCCCCAATGCCAGCTGCTCTTGAGCGACCTGGAGCCCACTCGGTAGGCTGCCTGTGCCACAAGCGCTGTCACAGCGGGCTTGATGCCATAGAAAATGCCCGCAATGACCGGCATGTCCCCGTGGGCCATATACAGCCAGGCCAGAGCAATGATGATGAACAGCGATGGCAGGACAAAAAGAACCCCTGCCAAAATGCCACCCCATGTCCGGTGCAGCAGCCATCCCAGATACGTTGCAAGCTGTTGAGCCTCGGGCCCCGGCAGCAACATGCAGTAGTTAAGGGCGTGGAGAAATCGCTTCTCGGAAATCCATCGACGGCGGTCTACCAGCTCCTCATGCATGAGTGCTATTTGACCTGCGGGGCCGCCAAAGCTGATGAATCCAAGCTTCAACCAGAAACGCAGCGCTTCTGAAAGCGAAAGAGAGGCTGGCGCAACCGGATCGGTGGGCCTGGGCAAAGCGGTGTCCATAAAAGCTCCATAGGGAATATCCAGCTCTTGGACGAGACACCGTCTACCCTTGCGGGACGGGAGGCTGCTTTCCCGATGCAGGAATTCTAGCCCAGTCGCCTGAGCTCTCATGCACGCCGAAGACAAAGTCTGCAGCTACCGAGAGCAGCGCCAGCACATGGAGCAGAGCCGTACTTGCTGTGCGCCACAAGGATAGGCATCTCAGCCCTCAACGCCCAGAGCTCCTTCGCGGCAGCTCACTCGCGCAGACGAAGACATCGAGCTCCGGAATTTTCCCTCTTGAAGCACACCGCAGCTCGGATCACCAGAACCATCATCACCGATAGCGCTGCTTTCAATATCAGGCCGCCTCCACGATCGACGAGACATCCAGCACATACATCTGGCGCTGGCTCTCATGCACCGAGTCAATGCACACCTGCTTGCCATCACGACTCCAACGTGGATGCAGGTCACAGCGGTTTTCCTTGCTCAGCTCCGGAGTGGCATAGAAACTGCCCAGATTGCGACGCTCGCCGGTCTGCATGTCGAAAAGGAACAGAAAGCGCTCGTGTGTCCTGTCATCTGGATAGGTGTCACTCAGCATCCAGCGGGTACTCACCGGCGAGAACGTCATATGGCCGTTTTCCACCAGCACATCGCGACCAATCACTTTCACCTCTCCTCCTTCAACATCGTGATAGAGGTGGTAGTGAATCTCGCCGGCATGTGGCCCCCAGACAATGATGTGCTCGTTGTCCTGCCACAAGGGATGAGAGATCTGGTACTCCGACTTTTCATAGTCAAACGTGCCTGCGGCACTGGGGTCGAAGTCGTCAGCCAGCTGCGGCAGCGGATGATCGGAGCACTCCAGCAAGCGCATGTCCGAACCGTCCGGGTTCATGGTGATCAGGCGATGCAGGAAGCAGGTCTCATCCTTCACACGTTCTGTCCATCGATGCAAAAACAGGATGCGTGAAGAAGCCGGGTTGATCTCGATATGACTGACCCAGTGGATGGCCTTGTCCATCGACGACACATGATGGAATGCCTTGAGTTGCTCATAGCTGACCAGCAACCGGGAATCACCTGTCGCCAGCTCCATGCACCAGATGCCGTCATCTGCGGGCGCCAGAGGCAATTCAAAAGGCTGTCCCGGCTCGCTGTAACCAATGGTCTCGTGCGTGATGTACAGGCGCCGGTAGTTGACCGACAGCGCCCAGGCACTGCTGGGTGCAACCACATACACGGGCATGGGCAGAACTCGGCGCTCTTGCGTATCCACATCCACCACTACGGCGCCAAAGCCCGGGTAACGGGCTGACATATCGCCCGTGCGATCGTTATAGATCAGCTTGCGACCCGGTGCGCCATCTAACCACTGCAGCTGGCTGCCCATCTGGAAGTTCCAGGCACCGGTCTCGCCCACTGCGTGAAAGCGGTCACCGTCCTGAGTGTCGAAATAGCCAATCGTGGCCTTGACCTCTGGCGTCAGGTAAATGTCCATCCAGGGCGTTTGCTGGGCTGCCAGCAGGCGATTGCCTTTGTCCCAGTTGGACTTGTTGTAGTAGCCGAAGAAATGATGAAGGCTGCCGTCACCCACGCGTCGGCAGGGAGCAAAAGAAGAATGAGAAGAGGTCGTCATTGGATATCAAGCAGTAGCGTCGCAGCGACTGGCTGCGACTCGAAAGCGATGCAGGGCATGAAGAAGCCCGGCTCTGGTTAATTCGCCGTAATCTTTCCGGCAGCGATCACCTGGTCCCAACGCTGCTTTTCCTTGGCCACAAAGCTTTGCGCTTCTGCCAGGGTATTGGCCACGGCACTCATCCCTTGATCCTGCAGCCCCTTGCGGAACTCGGGTGTATTGACCACCTTGCGGATGTCTTCACTGAGCTTGTGCACGAGGGCCTGAGGCACCTTGGAGGACACGGCAACCGTGGTCCATGATGTGGCTACATAGTCCTTCATTCCTGCCTCACCGGTCGTCTGCACATCCGGCAGCGCCGCCAGGCGCTCATTGCCGGTCACCGCCAGCGCCTTGAGCTTGCCGCCCTTGACATGAGCCAGCACTGTCGGAGGGTTCTCGAACATCAACTGGATCTGGCCACCGAGCAAATCATTGAGCGCTGCCGAGCTTCCACGATAGGGAACATGAACAATGGGAGCGCCGGACTGGAGCTTGTACAGCTCTCCCATCATGTGAACCGACGAGCCCACGCCAGCAGAGCCAAAATTGATGCTGCCTGGATCCTTCTTGGCCAGCTCGGTCAGCTCCTGCAGATTCTTGACCGGCAGGTTGGGGGTTGCAACCACGACATGAGGCATCTCCGCCAGCACGGTGACAACGCGCAACTCCTTGGCAGGGTCGTAAGGCAGTTTCTTGTAAACCCCGTAAGCAGCATGCAATCCGATGGATCCCACCATCAGCGTGTAGCCGTCCGCCGGCTGATCGGACACGTATTTCCCACCCAGATGGCCGCCTGCACCTGGCTTGTTCTCAACCACCACGGCTTGATTCCACATACGGCCGAGCCTGTCGGCAAGCATACGGGCCTGCACGTCCGAGCTGCCACCCGCAGTGAACGGCACGATGATGCGAATTTGACGAGCAGGATTGGGATATGCGGAGCTGCCTTCAGCCCAGGCCGAGCCGACGCTCGCCAACGTTGCGGCAGCCAGCACTCCCAGACACAGAGAGCGACGAGCGCTAATGCAAACCATCTAATGACTCCTTGGATTGATTGATGCGCCCTCAACTCCTGAAAACGCATGCACTTATTCGTATGGAAGTCAGTGTAGAAAGCCTAACCTACTCGGAAAAATTCATTTTTCAAACTCATCTATACGCGGTTGGTATACCCTTCATCCTCAGCATCAAACCGATTGCGCCATGCCACGCCCTTTGAGTTTTAAAGAAATTGAAGCATTTCGTGCCGTGATGCAAACCGGCACCACGACCGCCGCTGCGCAGCTGCTGCACACCACGCAGCCGTCCATCAGCCGTCTGCTGGCTCAGATGCAGACCGGCGCGGACCTGAAGCTGTTTGATATGCATAAAGGGCGGCTGCGCCCGACTGCAGAGGCACGGGAGCTCTTTTCGACGGTGCAGCAACATTTCGTAGGTCTGGAGCGCATTGAGCGCGACCTTCAGGGGCTGCGGCAGTTCGGTGCAGGCACTCTGCGCATAGGCTGCACCCCGGCACTGGGACTGTCCATCGTTCCCGCGGCCCTGCACAATTTTCTGCTGCACTACCCGGGTACACACATCAGCCTGCAGACACTAGGTACTACACATCTTCGGGAAGGACTGCTGCACGGCCAGTTTGACCTGGTCGTCAGTACCATGGCCATTGGCTCCCCTGAACTCAACGCAAGCGTTCTGCATCAGACCCAGGCCGTCTGCGTCATGCATCCAGGCCATCCTCTGGCATCGCACAGCAGCCTGCATGTCCAGGACCTGGAAAACCAGCTGCTGCTGACCTTGAATTCCGACGACAACATCTACCTGCAGCTGCAGCGAACCATGCTCGAGCATGATGTCCGCCCCAGCTCAACTGTCGAAACCACCTACTCCTCCACCATCTGCTGCCTTGCCGCGCAAGGTACAGGCTTGGGCGTAGTGAACCCCTACGTGGCGGCAACATTTGCGTCAAGCCTCTGCATCAAACCGTTCCTGCCCGAGTGCTCAGTAGAGGTGGTGCTGGCACTGCCCAGTCATTCGGCACCTTCGGAACGCACGCAATGCTTTGTCGAGGAGCTGCAAAAACAGCTGGCAACATAAGCAGCCCAGCCCTGCAGCAAAGACTAGCCACTCAAGAAAATTCCAGCGTCAGATGACGGCGAACGCCAAATGCGTCTCAAGGGTCTGCGCCCGCAACCGAGTACATGTGCATGGATGGGGTGGAATTCCGGCGATAGTCAGAGGGCCTCTTACCGGGCCTTGCATTGAATCGGCACCATGCGGCCGACCTCGACCGTCAGATCCAGTCCTTTTCCTCGGATGGTATTGGGCCCGTTGCTGTAAACAAATCCGGAGCCGCTTGGCTGCTGTGGAAGCTCTATGCCTTGACCGCCGCGCATCAAGACTGCTTTGCTGTTGGCAGGCGAGAAACGCACCGAAATGGATTCTCCGTTTGCACAGGTGAATGCAACTTCACGGTCTGCGTCTTGAGACGGCGCAGAACTGCAGGCACTGACGGCGATTGCGGCGAACATGGCAAGCCCGATGACTTTCATAGACTTCTCCCGTGATATTTCAAGGCAAGACTCAAGCAGTCATGAAGAACTCTTGTGTCTGGTGGCACTTCCAACACTTGGCAGATCACCTTTGTCTCGACAGGCTGGGAGATCCCAACCTGCTACAAGCTCCTGCCAACGAGTCAGACCGCAACGCGAAGTGGAGCTTGATTGACGCATATCTGAGCTCAGGCTGAACTCACACGCCTGTCGCGCTCCTTGTCCCGGTAAAGGCGTGCTTTTTCAGCATACATGGCCTTGTCCGCCCCTTGAACAATGCTTTCTATCGGCGTGCCTTCCAGGCCACAGGCATGGCCCATGGAAACCTGGATGCTGTGACCCGGATAGAACTGATTGTTCAACTCCAGCAAGGACAAGATGCGCTCCTGCAATGCCACGGCACCACGTTCATCAGTTCCCGGCAATAGCACGACAAACTCATCACCACCAATGCGGGCGGCGCAGGCCGGCGCATCCACTGCCTTGGAGAGAACTTCGCCCATACGCCTGAGCATGGCATCGCCTGCAGTATGCCCATGCTCGTCGTTGACGACCTTGAGTCCATTCATATCTATGGCAAGCATGGACAAGGGCCAGGGCCCTTTGCGCGACAGCCTGTTGAGCTCTTCGGTATAGAAAGCGCGGTTGCGCAACTGGGTCAACACATCATGCTTGCCCAGATATTCAAGATAAGCCTCAGCCTTCTTGCGAGCGGTGATATCCACGAGTGACAGCAGAACCAAACCCCACTTCTCCGCGTGGCTGCTCATGATGGCGAACTCCATATGAATATGGAGCACATCGCCAGCCAGCCCGTAGTTCACCACTTCCCGCTGCTGCACCAGCTTCCCTTCCCAAAGGTCTATCAGCTGCTCGGCAAACGAATCGTACATTTCGCCCCTGAAAACCTTGGACAGATTCTGCAGCAGTTGCTGCTTGCTCTCGGCACCGAACATTTGCAGCGTCTGGCGATTGACATCGAGCACCTGGATTTCCTGCATGCAGCGGGTCACGAATTCCGGATGCACTTTCAGAAAAGTCCGGAAATCGGTGATTCCGCGCGCTCGCACATCGTCCATCAGGCGCTTGACCACGCTGAAGTCCTCAACCCACAGCGACACCGGGGAGTACTCGAACAGGTCTCTGGCGTATTGCTCGCTGCGCTGCAGCTTCACCGTGCTCTGCACCTCCGCCGTCACATCCTCCAGAGAGACCAGCACCCGGCTCCAGCTTTGCTCGTAGCCCGGCAGTACACGCGCCCTCACCTGCACATCGAGCCGCCGTCCATCCAGGGCATAGTTGACCGAACGGGTCTCGAAACTGAGCACCCCCTCCCAGAGAGCGACCAGTTCATTCATGATGCTGTCGAGCATGTCGCCGCGAAAGACCTCGCTAAGCCGGCTCTTCAGGGTTTCCTCATCTTCGGCCTTGAACAGGTCCAGCGTGTACTGATTGACCCGCAGCACCTTGTAGGACTGACTGCAAAGCCTGAGCCGTTCCGGATCCTCTTTGAGAAAGCTGAGCAGATCGCTCACCCCCTGCGCCCGCCATTGATCGAAAATCTGTTTCAGGCCGCTGTAATCCTCCATCCAGAGCGATACCGGTGCCAGGTTGAACATATCCTCGAAGTCCAGACCTTCTGCGAGCGAATTTTTCACAAACGATACCTCCGCCAACGATTATTACCGAGACTTCAAGCCTGCACTCAGCCCTCTTTTGCAAGAGTCGAGCAACTATCTCGCCGCAATGAAAAAGACTCCCTGCGGAGTCTTTTCAGGTCAGATCACCTCAGGCAGTCTCTGCCTTGCGGCTTTCACCTTGTACATTGCGGCATCGGCTTTCTGCAAAGCATCATCCACATCGGTGTCATCGGGCATCAAGCAGACCATTCCCACGCTGGCTCCTGCGTACTCGATCTCACGCCCGTCGGCCAATTGCAAACGGGCAACAGAGGCTTTGCTCAATCGCAGCTGCATCTCCCTGATCACGGCCTCAGCGTCTTCATCCAGCAAAGGCCCGGCACCGACCATGACGAATTCATCGCCACCGAAACGAGCCAGCATGTCACTGCTGCGCAGTCCTGATCGCAGTTGTTCGGCCATGGCACGCAGCAATGCATCCCCTGCCTCATGACCGAACTGGTCATTGATCTGCTTGAAGCGGTCAAGATCCACAAAGCCCACCAGCACCCATTCACGGGTGCGGCGGCAATGAGCAATGAGTCGGTTGAGTTCTTCGGTCACGCAGCGGCGATTGGGCAATCCAGTCAGGGAATCGAGCATGGCCAACGAGGCCAGCTCCTCGTTGGCATGCTGCAGCGATCTCACCAGTTGCTCGCGCTCGGCAAAGCCTGCAATGATCTTGGCAAACAGGCGCAGCAGATCCTCGGCCTCCGCTGCCAGCGCGACTGAATGGTCGCTGGCTGCACACAAAGTGCCGAACAGCGCACCATTGGAAAAACGCACGGGCGTGCTCACATAAGTCTGGATACCCAGTTGACGCGCTGCATCCGAGTCGCCCCAGCACTCGCCAACGTTGTCAGTAAAGGTACGCCCTTCGTCGAGCGACCGTTTGCACAAGGTGTCGTGCCAGGGCACCTCCAGCCCTTCGGGGATCTTCATCTCTCCCGTATTGAGGGAATACAGAACATTCTGAATACCGCGCACCTCATCCACGGTGGTGAGATAGGCCGACTCCAGATCAGTCACTTCCACCATGATTTCCAGAAGAGGTCGCGTGAAGCTGGGCAGATTCTGAGATGCGGAGACGGTCTGGGAAAGGCGTTGAATAATTGATGGCATGGTGCAATTTGGGGGTACGGCCGCACGACCAGTGCGGCAGCTCAAGCAAAGCCTAAAGCCTAGGCATCATCACTTTCATTCGACTGAGACTATCGTTCAATCATGCAATGAAAGCCAGATCCCAACGTCTGTATTTTCAAGCAATCGATTGTCAGACTAGGACTGAGGCCACAGGACCCTGACACGCAGACCGCCCAGTTGCGGCGACTCGTCAAGCCACAGCTGGGCACCGCTGCTTTGCGCAATGCTTTGCGCAATGGCCAGCCCCAGGCCACTGCCGCCGGCCATGCCACCAGCCCCCTGACCGCGAACAAAGCGCTGCAGGACGCGTTGGCGCTCGGCCGGTGCAATGCCTGGACCCGAATCCTCCACCACCAGTGCACGTCCGTGCTCGTCCTGCAACCAGCCCACATCAACTCGCCCCCCGGCGGGCACGTATTTGATGGCGTTGTCCAACAGATTGCGCAGCAACACCGCCAGCGCCTCGGCGTCTGCGGCCACGCTGAATGCGGACTGCTGCTGCGGGTCTTCACTAAGACCCATGTCCAGCCCCTTGGCCTGGGCAGCAGGCGCGGCATCAGCCAGAGCCTGCTCGACCAGCACGCGCAAGTCAGCCAGCCGCGCATTTTCAGTCTGCGGGCTGGCTTCCTGCCTGGCCAATGCAAGCAACTGCTCCACCAGTCGCCCGGCGCGCTCGATTCCTTGCGCCAGACGGGCCTGCGCTGACTCGCGCTCGGAGCTGTCCGTCGCTTTGCGCAGCAGTTGCAATTGCAGCTGCAACGCGGCCAGCGGCGAGCGCAGCTCATGCGCAGCATCTGCCACGAAATTCTGCTGTGCCTCAAAAGCCTGCCGTACGCGCTGCAGCAGGCTGTTGAGCTCCTCTACCAGCGGGCGCATCTCATCCGGCAGATCATGCTCCGCAACGGGTGCCAGATCCTGAGGCTGACGCATGGCCAGCTCCCTGCGCACCCGCTGCACGGGAGTCAGTGAATGGCGAATCACCCACCACACGGCCAGCGCCAGCAGCGGCAACAGCAGCACCACAGGCAGCAAGCTGCGCCAGGCGGCTTCACGCGCGAGGATCTGACGCACGCGCATGTCCTGAGCAATCTGAATCACCTGAGAGCGTGTCTGCAGTGAAAACACACGGTAGGTCGTGCCACGCGCAGGCACATCGGCAAAGCCCAGCACTGCCATCTGGGGCAAGGCATCACCCAGAGCCGACTCGAAAATTCTCAGTCCCTCATTGGTCCAGACCTGGACGATGAACTCGTTGTTTTCATCTTCGGGAGGCGTTCCCTGCGGTCTGCCTTTGGCATCGACCGGCAGACCCGCCCGCAGTGCAAACGCCGTCTGCTGCATCTGGTAGTCGAACAGGGTATCTGTCTGCGCCAGTGCATTGCGATAGGCAAACACCCCTTGCAGCACGGCCACCAGCAAAATCGCCATGCCGATGAAAAGCAACAGACGCCCGCCCAGCGAGCCGGGCAGCCTCAGCCGCTGCAATGCTTGGTTTTCGCTCATGGCCTGGGCACCATATAACCAAGACCGCGCACATTGAGCACTGCGGCAGCGCCGAGCTTTTTACGCAACCCGTGGATATAGACCTCCACGGCATTGCTGCTGACCTCGTCGCCCCAGCCATAGAGTTTGTCTTCGATTTGCTGACGTGACAGCGTGGCCCCCGGCCTTGCCAGCAATGCCTGCAGCACCGCCCATTCACGACCAGACAGAGTGACCGGCTGGCCATTCACGCTGGCCTCGCGAGTATTGGGATTGAGCATGATTCCCTCATGCTCGTACACCGCATCCAGATGCCCTGCCGCACGCCGCGTTAGCGCGCGAATGCGGGCCAGCAGCTCATCCATGTCATAGGGTTTGATGACATAGTCATCGGCCCCGGCGTCCAGCCCCGCAATGCGGTCACGCACGGCATCCCTGGCGGTCGCCACCAGCACCGGCGTGGCATCCTTGCGCGCACGCAACTGGCGCAGCACCTGCAAGCCATCAAGCTTGGGCAAGCCCAAGTCGAGCAGCACCAGATCGTACTGGTGGCCATGCAAGGCTGTATCGGCCTGGGCGCCATCCTGAACCCAGTCCACCACATAGCCTTCACCGCGCAGCAGCGCCAGCACGGCCTGGCCGATCATGGTGTCATCTTCAACGAGCAGTAAACGCATGGAGCAAGGATAGCGCCGCTACAGCGGGAATGCCCAGCACCAGAAACAAAGGATGCATCGCACGCAGCCTGCATGCCCGCAAGGCGGCAAGCGAGGCAGCTCCACCCCAAGCGGGCAAGCCGCCACCTCACATGAAGGGCTGCCGGTTACACCGCAGCTTCGATGCCCGGCATCGCCATACGTGCCTTGGTCAATGCCATGCCCAGGTTGGCGGTACGGCGGCAGACAAAGACTGCCACATAGTCGGGCACTGCCTTGCTACGCAGAAAGACGTGAATCAGGTTGTCACTGTTGACGATGATTTCCTGAAAATAGTGGTGACCATCATCGCTGAGGCCGCGCGAACGCTTGAACATGGTCTCGATCATGGAGACATTGGGGCCGTTGAACAGGTCGGCCGTAGCAGCCGCCACCAGATCAATCACCTCACGCGGATGGGAATCCACGGTACGGATCGACAGCAACATGCCCGAAGCAGCATCCACATAACCAGCGGCCAAGCACTCGGGGACCGAAGCCACGGCCTGTGTCAACACGGTATCCAAACTCATTACGCTCTCACTTTCCTATTGCTAATCTTTTGCGTCATGGCCGTTTGCAGTCCGCAGCGCCCATGCTTTGGTGGTCTTGAAAACATCACGCCATCTTTTGCAGCAATGCGTTTTCGAATTCATAAAGAAGCGCTTCCTGTGCCTCGGATTGCACATACTGAGCGTCAATCAATCGCACACGGCGCAGCGCCTCTTCGGCAGTCAGGCCCTCGCGTACCAGCCAGGCGGCAAGCACGGTTCCGGTACGGCCCAATCCTGCAAGGCAGTGCACGGCAAGCACCTCTCCACGGCGCAGGGCGACCGACATGCGTGCCAGCAGCATCTGCATCTGTGCCACTGTCGGTGGCTCGTGGTCATAGACCGGCAGGTGAAAGTTCTTGAGCCCATTGCGGGCCAAGGCATCCTGCGGGAAGTCCTTTTCCGTCAACGTGATCAGCATGGTGACGCCGCAACGATTCAAGGCCTTGAGGTCGGCGTCCATGTCATGGACCACGCCCGGCCAGGGCGTACCTGCCAGCCTCCCTGGCACCAGCCAGGAAAATCCGTTCGGGCCGCGGCTGGCTGGCATGGCATTTTCAGCAGCCAGCAGTGGCTGCATTTCCATCAGCACAGCCGCATTCACGGTGCGAGGCTGGTAGCTGGTTGCAGAGTACAGGCCAGATGCCGCGACCGCTGCCGGTTGCGACAGTGCAGGTGCAGGTGCAGACGCAGAGACCGACGTTGGCACAGGCAGCACGGGCTCCAATTTGAAGGGAGCAACGACCTCACTCACTGCTGCCGAAGATGCCGGCAGGTCGGAAAATTCGGCAATGGCCGCCAAGGCTGCGACAGGCAAGGGAGGTGGCGGCAACACATCATCGGCCAGCTCATTCAAAGGGGTACCCGGCATGGGGACAGCGCAGCTGCCGGTACGCAGGAATTGCTGACCGGCGGCACTGAGCGGCCGCAGAGTGAACACCGCCATTGCTGCAGCTTCCTGAATATGACCACCTGCGAGCAACAACATCTGCTGGGCAGCAGCCTGGGCATGCTGCTGATGGTGCGTGACGAGCAGCACACTGCACTGCTGGCCGATCTGCTTGATCAAGTCCAGCAGCAAAAATGCCTCATAGCCTTCCAGGTCGGCCGTGGGCTCATCCACCATCAACACCGCAGGCCGGGCCCAGGCCTCGCGCAGAATGGCTACGGCGCGTTGCTGCACCGCGCTCAACAGCATGGTGGACTTGTCCAGAGCCTGGGCCAGCTCGGCAAAGCCATAGTGCTGCAGCTGTTCAGTCACCCACTGACGCCACTCCAGTGGCGCACGGTGCTCGGTCTGACGTGCTTTCTCGATCAGAGCATCCTGGGTACTGGCGCGCATAAGCCGGGCATGCTGCTGTACCAGGCGCGGCAAGGCCTGCACGCCGTCGGCGCTCAAAGGCATACGCAATGGTTGAGCGGCATAGACCACCTGCCCCCAGCTGCGAAAACGCGGATTGACCGCGTTCAGTCCGGCCAACGTGCGCAGCAGCGTGGATTTTCCTGTACCCGCAGGGCCCAGCAGTGCGGTTACGCCTGATTGCGGAAGTGTGAAATCCACTTCGGCCAAAACCACGCGTGGACCATATGAAGCGCCCAGGCCTTGCACCTGCAGACTGTGTTGCTGATCCAAAAAATCCTCCCCTCGCAGCGCCTGCTCCGAGGGCCGTCACGATGTATTTGCGGTCACGCCGAATCGCCACCACACGGCGTCAAAAAGACGAATGAATGCTTTGGCCCGGCAGTCTATGGCATTACATCTCTAGAAACTCGTTACCTCTGGAAACATGACAACATCATGTGGAAATCCACCGAATATTCATTTATTCAGATATTTTTTGTTTTCAATCAATAAAAGCAGAGAAGAAAAACCGCACCCCTAAGGATGCGGTCCTTCATACGGCAAGGGATCAACTCAACCCAGGCGCACCGGCACAAAGATTTTGTTGCCATCGCGCCAGATCAGCACGGCCACGGTCTTGTCCGCTTTGGCGACTGCGGCCCGCACCTCATCGATATTTCCGGCAGGTGCACCATTGATGGACAGCAGCACGTCTCCCTGGCTGATACCTGCTGCTGCTGCCGGACCGCTGGCCTGAGCCACCAGCAGGCCGGAGTCCACGCCAATCTGCTTTTTTTCCTCAGGCTGCAGGGGGCGCAAAGCCAGCCCCAGCTTTCCCTTGTCAGCGTCCGGAGAGGACTTGGCCACCTTCGCAGCCTTGTCACTGGCATCGCCAAGGGTCGCACTCAGAGTCTTGGATTCACCCTTGCGCCAGACTTCCAGCGTCACTTTCTGCCCCGGCAAGGCCTGGCCGATAAAGGCCGGCAGATCGCCCGAACCAACAACGGGTTTGCCATCCACCTTGCGCACCACATCGCCCGGTTCCAGTCCGGCCTTGGCGGCAGGGCCATTCTTTTCGACACTAGCCACCAATGCACCTTCGGGCTTATCCAGCTTGAAGGAATCGGCAAAGGCCTGATTGACCTCCTGCACACTCACGCCCAGCTTGGCATGCTGGGCCTTGCCCGTTGCCTGAATCTGCTGTTGCACACGGGTTGCCAGCTCAATGGGAATCGCAAACGACACCCCTTGATACCCGCCCGAGCGGGTGTAGATCTGGCTGTTGATGCCCACGACCTCGCCCTGTGCGTTGAACAGCGGGCCACCGGAGTTGCCGGGGTTGATCGCCACATCCGTCTGCAGGAAGGGAACAAAGGAATCATCGGGCAGAGAACGCCCCTTGGCACTCACCACGCCAGCCGTCACGCTGTTCTCAAAGCCGAAGGGCGAGCCGATCGCCAGCACCCAGTCGCCCACACGCAGCTGGCTGGTCTGGCCCAGCTTGACCGTGGGCAGCCCGGCAGCGTCAATCTTGAGTACCGCCACATCGGTCTTGGGGTCGGCTCCCAGCACCTTGGCCCTGAACTCGCGACGGTCGTTGAGCTTGACCGTCACTTCCTTGGCGCCATGCACCACATGGGCATTGGTCAGAATCACGCCGTCGCTGGAGACGATAAAGCCCGAGCCTTGGCCACGCATGGGTGTATCAGGCTGCTGCGCACGTGGCCCCATGCCCTGCCCGCCCGGCATTCCAGGAAAGCCGAACTGGCGGAAGAACTCAAGGAAGGGGTCATCGGGGCTGATGCCCTGACCCTGTTGCTGACGTTCGCTGGTCTGGTCGCCTTCATCGTCGCTCATGGTGCGAGAGGAACCCACCACGCTGATATTGACCACGGCCGCTCCGTTGCGCGCCGTGATATCTGCGAAATTGGGAGCATTCACCGCAGGCAGGTTAAGGGCTGCAGGTTGTGCAACCACCGCAGATTGCGTCACCTGCGCCTGGGCAGCACTGCGGGTTCCCACCAGGCCGGCGCCGGTGGCGCCCAGTGCGCCGATCGCACCTGCGGCCACCAGGGCCATGACCAATCGGCGGGGTGTGGAGAGAATTGTGTTCATGGTCATCCTTTCAAAAAAGCACCGGATCGGTGTCGTTGAAGGGAAGTTTGAACGTCCACACTTAGGCGAGACTTAGGCGCTTGCGGTATTCACCAATGCGCCTGAACCAGAAGCTGCTTGCATCGGCAGCTCAAGGAGTTCAGGCCATTTTCAATCTGCAACCCACCTCGCTCAGATGAGCTCCAGCACCAGCTCCGGCGGGCGACAAAGCTTGGCCCCCTTGGGAGTGACCACAATGGGTCGATTGAGCAGCACCGGATGCGCAGCCACGGCCTGAATCAGCTGGACATCGCTGACCGCTGCATTGTCCAGACCCAGTTCCTTGAACTGAGCCTCCTTGGTACGTAGCAAGTCACGCACCGAAACGCCCAGGTGTGCCACCAGCTCTGCCAACTCTGGCGCCGTCAGCGGCGTGGCGATGTAATCGACGATATTGGGCTCGATGCCATGCTCGCGCAGCAGCGCCAGCGCGCCGCGCGAATTACTGCAGCGGCTGTTGTGAAAAATGGTGATGTCAGGGCGATTCACGGGGGTGTTTGTACTTGTAGTCATGACTGCAGTGTAGCGAGCCTGTGCCTGTCCAAGGCTTGGCAGGCAGTCACTGCATAGCAGCTATGCCGGCTGCGCCAGAGCCAGGCAGAGCGCCATCTCATAGACTGCCTGCAAAACATCATGAGGAGACAATATGCCCGCTTTCACCGCATGCGATCCCTTCACTCTGAACCGCCGCCAATGGAGCCAATGGGCTGCGGCCACCGCCTTGGGCGGTCTGACCGGCACAGCTCTGGCACAGGACTCGAGGTACCCCAGCAAGGCCATACGCATGGTCATTCCGTTCACGCCCGGCGGCTCCGCCGACATTCTGGGTCGCGCCATAGGTCATGAGCTGACGACCGCCTGGGGCCAGAGCGTGGTGCCGGAAAACGTTGCCGGCGCAGGCGGCAGCATCGGCGCGGACCGCGTGGCAAAGGCCAGTGCCGATGGCTACACCCTGCTCATGGGTCATGTGGGCACGCTGGCCGTTACACCCACGCTCTACCCCAAGCTGCCTTACGACCCTATCAAGAGCTTTACGCCTCTGGCCTGGGTGGCGCGTGTGCCCAACGTGCTGGTCGTGCATCCATCGCTGCCGGTCAATGATCTGGCATCGTTCATCAGCTACGCCAAGGCCAATCCCGGAGCGGTGAACTTCAGTTCGGGCGGCAACGGCAGCGCCGCGCATATGACCATGGCCTATCTGAGCCTGCAAGCAGGGCTGAAGATGCAGCATGTGCCCTACAAGGGCACGGCCCCGGCCGTCAATGATCTAGTGGCCGGTCAGGTTCAGGCCCTGTTCACCGGCATTCCCGCCGTGCTTGCGCAGATCCGCGCAGGCCAGATCAAGGCCATCGCCGTTTCATCACCTCAGCGCATCCCTGCACTACCCAATGTGCCTACCGTGGCCGAAGCAGGCTTGCCCGGCTTTGAGGCCGACCAATGGTATGGCGTGGTCGGCCCTGCCAATATGCCCGCCGACGTGGTCGCCAGGATCAATCAGCAGATCAATGCCTCGCTGCGAAGCCCCGCCATCCTCGAGCGTCTGCAAAGCGAAGGCGCCCAGCCCATGCCCAGCACGCCCAAGGTCTTTGCCGACCTCATCGTCAAGGACCTCGCGCGCTGGCGCAAGGTCATCATCGACAGCAAGATGACGCTTTAAGCGCCCAGGGCCTGCGCTTCAGGCTGCGGCGGAACTGGTTGCAACCGGGGCTGCCGTTGCGGACTCCAGTTCTTCCTCGTGGGCATCGAACTCGCGCCCCGGCAGCAGCAGATTCAGGCCCACGGCCACCAGCGCACCCACGGTAATACCCGAGCCGAACACCTCGCGCACAAAGGCAGGCATCTTGGAGAGCAGATCGGGGCGCACCGTCACGGCCAGGCCGCAGCCCAGCGAGACTGCAATGATCAGGCCGCTGCGACGCGTCTGCTCTGCACCGCTGAGCATGCGGATGCCCGCCAGGATGATCATGGCAAACATCATCAGGCCCGCACCGCCGAGCACTGGCTGGGGAATCGTCACTACCAGCGCTCCCAGCACCGGAAACAGTCCGGCCAGCAGCAGCATCACGCCGGTCAGCATCACCACATGGCGGCTGGCCACGCCCGTGAGCGAGACCACGCCCACGTTCTGCGCGAAGGTGGAAACCGGCGGGCTCGACATCACGGCGGCAAAGGCCGAACCCACGCCGTCGCACAGCATGCCGCTGGCCAGGCGCTTGCCGCGGATCGGCGTCCGCGTTGCCGCCCCCAGGGCCATGAAAGTGCCCGTGGTCTCGACAATGGTCACGAGAAAGGCGATGGACATGGCAACGATGCCCGATACCGGAAAGCTCATGCCGAAATGCAGCGGCTGCGGAATCGCGAAGATCGGCGCCTCGCGCACCTGGGTGAAGTCGATCAGACCCAGGGCCAGGCACAGCAGATAGCCGCAGGCAATGCCCAGCACCACGGCCGATGCCGAGATCACGCCCTTGCCCCATTGCACAAAGCCGATCACCAGCGCCAGCACAAAGCCCGCAATCGCCAGATTGCCCACGGCGCCGTAGCTGCCGCTGCCCACACCGCCTGCGGCCCAGTCCACGGCGACGGGCGTGAGCGACAGCCCGATCATGGTCACAACCACGCTGGTCACGGTATGCGGAAAGAAGCGACGGATCACCGGCATGAAAAAGCTGCCGACGATCATCACCAGCGAGCCCACGAGCGAAGAGCCCAGGATGCCGGGCACACCATGCTCCAGTCCCACGCTGATGCCCGCACCAACAAAGGCGAAACTGGTACCCATCACGCAGGGCAGGCGTATGCCGACAGGTCCCACGCCACGGCACTGGATGATGGTGACGACGCCCGAGCCCAGCAAAGCCGCATTGACCAGGGCCACGATCTGGTCGGCCGGCAGCTTGAGCGCGCCGCCGAACACCAGCGGCACGGCGATGATGCCGCCCAGCGCGGCGAGCAGATGCTGCAGCGAAAGCAGCGTGGTGGTGATGAGGCTGGGCGGACGGTCTTCCACCCCGTAAAGCAGCTTTTCCATGGTCTTGTCTCCTGTTTTTTAGGTATGCAATCGCCGGGGAATAGGCTTCCCCGCGAAGGCCACAAGACTAAGCACGCAACCGGGAGCTCTCATATGCCGTTGCCGATACAGCCCATGCGCGGCGCCGTATAGCTTGTCCAGCATCGAGAAAGAATTTCTGGCACTCCAAGTCACCTGACACCAGTCCCGAGCCCACTTTTCTTCCAGTGCCACAAAGGCTTGGAATCTCTCTCACACCGATGTCCAGCCATCGCAATGGACCAGCGATGACCGTCACCGAAAAGTCTCAATGTCCTGCTGCGGCTCGCTCGAACAGGCTGCGCGCGAGATTGCGGTGCTGGCCCAGCACCACGGGCAGGTCGGCGGTCAGCAGACGCCCGTCCTCGACCACCACACGCCCGTTGATGACGCTGCTGGACACATTGGCCGGCGTGCAGAACACCAGCGCTGCCACGGGGTCGTGGCCAGCACCCGCATAGCCAACGTCTTCCATGTCGAAGGCCACGAAGTCGGCAGACATGCCGGGAGCCAGTGCGCCGATGTCGTCGCGGTTGAGCACGCGCGCACCGCCCAGCGTGGCGATCTCCAGCGCCTCTCGGGCACTCATGGCCGCCGGGCCGTAGCCCACGCGCTGCAGCAGCATGGCCTGGCGCGCCTCGCCCAGCATGTGGGCACCGTCGTTCGATGCACTGCCGTCCACACCCAGGGCCACGGACACGCCGGCATCGCGCATGCTGCGGATGGGTGCGATGCCCGATGCCAGGCGCATGTTGGAGCATGGACAGTGCGCCACACCGGTGCCGGTGCGCGCAAACAGCGCAATGCCTTCGGGATCGAGCTTGACGCAATGCGCATGCCAGACGTCGCGCCCCACCCAGCCCAGGTCCTCGGCGTATTGCGCCGGGGTCAGGCCGAACTTCTCGCGCGAGAAGGCCACGTCGTTGTCGTTCTCGGCCAGATGGGTGTGCAGCGAGACACCGTGCGCACGCGCAAGCACCGCCGATTCGCGCATCAGATCGCGCGTCACCGAGAACGGCGAACATGGGGCCAGAACCACGCGCAGCATGGAGTGACGCGAGCCGTCGTGGTATTGCTGGATCAGGCGCAGGCTGTCGCGCAAGATGGCCTCTTCCTCCTCCACCACCACATCGGGCGGCAGGCCGCCCTTGCTGCGGCCCAGGCTCATGGAGCCGCGCGCGGCGTGAAAGCGCATACCCATCTGCTGCGCAGCCACAATGGAATCGTCCAGGCGCGAGCCATTGGGAAACAGGTACAGATGGTCGCTGGTCGTGGTGCAGCCCGACAGCATGAGCTCGGCCATGGCGGTCTGGGTCGAGACATGGATCATCTCGGGCGTCAGGTGCGACCACAGCATGTAGAGGTTCTGCAGCCACGAGAACAGCTCGGCATCCTGAGCGGCCGGCACGGCACGCGTCAGGCTCTGGTACATGTGATGGTGAGTGTTGACCAGGCCCGGCGTCACGACCTTGCCGCGCATGTCCAGCACGCGCGCCTGGCCCTCGTCGGCCATGCGGCGGTATTGCGCTGGCAACTCGGCCGTTGCGCCCACCCACAGCAGGGCCGGGCCGTCCGCCACCAGCGCACCGTCCTTGATCTCGCGGCGTTGCGCATCCATGGTGACCAGTACGTCGGCATTCAGGGCAATCAGGGTCATGGGTTTCTTCCTCTCTAAACAAGAAGCGCAAGTCTAGAGAGGCACCCAAGCGCGCGATAGCGCTGAATTCAGCCAAGCATGTCCACAAAATGTGGACAGTGAATCAGTGTTTTCTGGCGTAGAGCCGCGCCAGCGCGGATTCGATGCTTGCCGCCATGAGCTCGGCAGCCGCGCTCAGCTCGGCCCCCTTGCGCACGAACAGCATCAGGGTCTGGCGCTGCAGATGTGCGTCGCGCAGAGGCACGAAGCTCAGCGAGCCGCGATCCAGCTCCTCCAGCACATCCAGAGCGTTGAGCAAGGCAATGCCCTCGCCCAGCATGACCAGGCGCTGTATCAAGGCCATGGAGGTGGACTCGGCCACCGGCGTCACCTCGATGGCACTGCGCGCGAAGGCTTCGTTGAGCAGACTGCGTATGGTCAGGGCCGGTGCAGGCAGAATCAGCGGATGACCCACGCATTCGCTGAGCAGCAGCGACGAATGATGGGCCAGCGGGTGCTTGATAGGCAGGACGGCTCCAATCTGCCATTCGCTGGCCGCCAGCATGCGCAAACCGGGTCTGGGCGCCAGATCGTAGGCAAGACCCAGATCCACCTCCCCGGCTTCCACGGCAGACACAATGGCCTGCGTAGGCAAGTCGATGACACGCACGACCATCCCCGGGTGGCTGCTGCGAAAGTCATGCACCAGCGATGGCAGCAAGGAGCCCGCCAGACCCGACGTCGCCGCCACAGTGATCTCGCCACGCCGCATGCCCTTGAAGTCGGCAATGCGCTCGCGCAGCGCTGCATGTTCGCGCAAGGTGCTTCGCACATGGGTCAGCACCATCTCACCCAGAGGCGTAAGACGCAGGCGGTTGTGGATGCGGTCGAACAGCGGCGCTCCCAGTTCGGCCTCCAGATCGAGAATCTGCCGGTTCACGGCCGTAGGAGCCACATGCAGGTGCTCGGCCGCCTTGCGGATGGAGCCGCGGCGAACCACTTCATCGAGATAGCGCAAAACTCTGGCGTGCATGCGCGCAGCCTACAGGGTTTGACTGGGCGCGCAAAGCGCCGGCACAGCACCTAGTTCTGGCGCAGCCTGTCCACCTCGGTGTGCAAGTCCTTGGCCCAGGCGCGGCGGTCGCGCCCTTGTGCGCTCTGCGCCTCGCCATAGTGCACCACGGCAATCAGCTGCTCCGAACAAAGCACGCGCCAGATGGAGCCCAGCAAGGTCTCGTCCCCGACATAGGTCGCAGCATAGCTGGTGCTGCCTGTCTTGCCATCGACAAAGCGCAGCCCCACGGGCTGTACCGGCGCATCGCATTGCACGGCGGCTTCGAGCAGATTGGAGTGAAACGAGAGCAGGCTGCGTCCATCGCCCGTCGTCCCTTCAGGAAAGACGGCAAGGATTTCGCCGCGCTTGAAGGCCTCTTCCATGGCTCCCACCATGCGCACCGCATCGCGGCGCGAGCTGCGCTGGATGTAGAGCGTGCCTGCAGCCGTCGCCAGCGTGCCGATGATGGGCCAGCCCTTGACGTCGGATTTGGAGATGAAGCGGCAATGGCGCGCCGCGTGGAGCAGCGGAATATCGAGCCAGGAGATATGGTTGCTGACCATGAGTACCGGCCCCTGGGCCGGTGGTTGCCCCTTGACCTGCAGTTGCACCCCGGCCCGCAGCAGCAGCGTTGCAGCCCAGGCCTGCACATGCTCGTGCTGCTGCAGGTAGTGCAGCTGCGGAAAGCGAAACGCCACGATCCAGGCGCCCTTGGCCACATGGGCCAGCAGACGCAGTCCGCGCCATACCGCACGCGAGCCGGTTTTGATTTTGTGCAAGCCGTTTGCCATGATTCTCAAACAGTGTAGCGGCTCGTTGTGACTCAGTTGCTGCAACTTGAAACCGGCAAGCGCCTAAGACTGGCGCAATGCAAAGTCAGAGGCACCTAGGAAGCGCCGCCGCGCACCGAGGGTGTCGTCCCCCTCCCGATGCAACGCATCGAGAGAGGGGGAAGCGGCAAAGCCGCTCAGGGGGAGCCTATCGTTGATAAGCGACAGCGCCGTCAACGATAGTCGTTACCACGCGCGCAGGCAGCTCATAGCCGTTGAATGGCGTGCTCTTGCCCTGGCTTTGCAGCGCCTTGGGATCGACCGTCCACTCCGCCTCGGGGTCGACGATGCACAGATCTGCCACGCCGCCCACCTTGAGCTGCCCCAGCAGGGACTGCTGCTCGCCCAGGGCGCTACCCAGCACGGCCACGGGAGCCGAAGTCACGACAGCCAGTGCGCGGTTCAGCGGCACCTTGTAGTCGCGGCTCCACTTCACGGCAATGGACAGCAGCAGCTCCACGCCGGTCGCACCGGGTTCGGCTTCGGCAAAAGGCAGCACCTTGGCGTCTTCGTCCACTGGGCAGTGATCGGAAACCAGCGCATCGATGGTGCCGTCAGCCAGCGCGGCAGACAGCGCATCGCGATCGCGCTGCTGGCGCAGCACGGGCACCACACGGGCACTGCTGTCGAAGTAGCCGATATCGTTCTCGGTCAGCAGCAGCGAGTTGATGGACACGTCGGCGGTCACATTCAGGCCTTCGGCCTTGGCTCGGCGCACCAGCTCCACGCCGGCGGCGCTGGAGATGCGGCACAGGTGAACCCGGGTCTGCGAGCCACGGATCAGCTCGAAGATGGTGTGCAACGCAATCGTCTCTGCCGCCACGGACACCCCGGCCAGACCCATGCGGGTGGCCAGCGCGCCGCTGGCGGCAACGCCCCTGCCCAGATCCTTGTCCTGCGGGCGCAGCCACACGGCATAGCCAAAGGTGTTGGCGTAGCTCAGTGCACGGCTCAGCGTGGTGATGCTGGACAGCGGCACATCCGCCTGGCCGAAGGCCACGCAGCCGGACTCGGTCAGCTCGGCCATCTCGGTCAGCGTTTCACCCTTGAGTCCCACGGTCAGCGCGCCCATGGGGAACAGACGCGACTTGTGCTGCTTCTCGGCACGGAACTTGAGCATTTCCAACAGGCCCTGCTCGTCGAGCACGGGCTCGGTATCGGGCGGGCAGACCAGGCTGGTCACGCCACCGGCCACGGCAGCCGCCATCTCGGACTGCAGCATGCCTTCATGCTCGTGACCGGGCTCGCGCAGGCGCACGGCCAGGTCCACCAGACCAGGCAGCACCCACTGGCCGGAGGCGTCGATTTCACGCTCGGCCACAAAACCATCGGGCACCGTGCCGATGGCGGCGATCACGCTGCCATCGATGGCGATATTGGCCTGCTGGTCGAAACCTCGTGCCGGGTCCATCACCCGGCCATTGCGAATCAGAATCTTCATGGTTTGGCACCAAATTGGCTTCCAGCCCTTGCCACACAAGCGCTAAAAGCTATAAAAATATCTCTAAAAACCGTCACCACCAGCAACTGCAGTTTGCTTCGTCGACTTTCGCATGGGACACCAAGCTAGGGCCGCCCCGACGCGAGGGTGTCGTCCCCCTCCCGCATCGCGAGAGAGGGGGAAGCGGCGCAGCCGCTCAGGGGGTGTTCAAGCCTCATTCCCCGCGACGATCGACATGACAGCCATGCGCACGGCGATACCGAAGGTCACCTGAGACAGGATCACGGCCTGCGGGCCGTCCACCACGGCGGAGTCGATCTCCACACCGCGGTTGATGGGGCCGGGGTGCATGACGATGGCATCGGGCTTGGCCAGTTCCAGGCGCTTTTCGGTCAGGCCGAAGCTCTTGAAGTATTCCTGGCTCGAAGGCAGCAGCGCGCCACTCATGCGCTCGTTCTGCAGACGCAGCATGATGATGACGTCGCAGTCCTTGATGCCTTCCTCCAGATTGTGGAAGACGCGTACGCCCATGCTGGCCATGTCCGAGGGCACCAGGGTACGCGGGCCGACCACGCGCACCTCGGCAGCGCCGAGTGTGGTCAGGGCGTGGATGTCCGAGCGCGCCACGCGCGAATGCAGCACGTCGCCCACGATGGCCACGCGCAGATTGGAGAAGTCCTGCTTGTAGTGGCGGATGGTGTACATGTCCAGCAGGCCCTGTGTGGGGTGGGCATGGCGACCGTCGCCGGCATTGACCACATGCACATGGGGCGCCACATGTTTGGCGATCAGATAGGGAGCCCCCGACTCGCTGTGGCGCACGACAAAGATGTCGGCCGCCATGGCCGAGAGGTTGTCGATGGTGTCCAGCAGGGTCTCGCCCTTGCTGGCCGAGCTGCGCGCGATGTCCAGGTTGAACACGTCGGCCGACAGGCGCTTGGCCGCAATCTCGAAGGTGGTGCGGGTGCGCGTGCTGTTCTCGAAGAACAGATTGAACACGCTCTTGCCGCGCAGCAGAGGCACCTTCTTGACTTCACGGTCGTTGACGCTGACGAAGTTGCTGGCCGTGTCGAGAATCTGGGTCAGGATGTCCTTGGACAGGCCTTCGGTGGAGAGCAGGTGGATCAGCTCGCCGTTCTTGTTGAGTTGGGGGTTGCGCTTGTACAGCACGATCAGGCCTCTTGAATGCGGAAGTGGAAAACACCGCCCTCGTCGCGCGCCAGCGCCAGGGAACGGTCGGCCGGCAGCGCCACGCGCGCTGCGGCAAAGTCGGCCTGGATGGGCAGCTCGCGCCCTCCCCGGTCCACCAGGACGGCCAGTCGCACGCTGGCGGGACGGCCGTAGTCATAGAGTTCGTTGAGCACGGCGCGCACGGTGCGGCCGGTGTAGAGCACATCGTCGAGCACCAGCACATCGGCGCCGTTCACATCGAAGGCGATCTGGGTCTGGGCGCTGGAAGCCATGCCGCGCTGGGCAAAATCGTCGCGGTGCAGCGAGGAGGACAGCACGCTGGGCTTGCCCTTGAGGTTCAGATCCTTGTGCAGGCGCTCGACCAGCCAGGCACCGCCCGAGGTGATGCCCGCCAGACGGGTATTGGGGCCCATGATGCGCTGCACGCCGCGCAGCAGCTCGCTATACAGGGCTTCGGCGTCCAGGATCAGGCTGCCTTGTCCCGGCTGGTTTCCTGCAATGGTTTCACTCATGGGAGACTCCTCAAAAACTGTTCAAGAATGATGCAGGCCGAAGCCGCGTCGGCGTCGCGTGCGCCACCCGCCAGGGCTTCGGTCGTGCTGTAGCGTTCGTCCACCTCGTACACCGGCAGCTTGAAGCGACTTCTGAGCTGGCGGCCGAATTTCAGGGCCCGGGCCGTGTTCTCGTGCGCCGCACCATCGGGGTGGTAGGGCACGCCTATCACCAGGGCATTGGGCTGCCACTCGCGGATCAGCTTTTCCACCGCGGCCAGGCGTGCATCCGCCGCTTCGGCCTTGATGGTGGGCAGCGGGTTGGCTCCGCCCAGCACGCGGTTGCCCGAGGCGCATCCCGTGCGCTTGATGCCGAAGTCAAAGCCCAGGAACTGCTGGAAATGGGCCGGCACCTCGGGCTTTTGCGGTGCGGGTGCCGCTGCAGGCTTGGCAGCCGCATTTTCGGCCGAGGAAAAAGTCGAGGAAAAGGCCGCATCGGCGGCCTTGTTGGAAGAGGAAATATCGTTCATGCGCGACCCGACTCTGGGGACAACATCCAGCGCTGCAGACCCAGCAGGCCCAAAGCGCGGTCATAGCGCTCGTCCACCGGGGTGCTGAAGATCACCTCGGGGTCGGCTTCCACGGTCAGCCAGGCGTTCTCGCCGATTTCGGATTCGAGCTGGCCTTCATCCCAGGAGGAATAGCCCAGCGTGACCAGCACGCGCCTGGGGCCGGCACCGTCAGACAGGGCTTCGAGCACATCCTTGGACGTGGTCATCTCCAGACCGCCTGGAATGGTCATGGTCGAGGCATAGGCCGATTCGTTCTCGGGTGCGCCTTCGATGACCATGGGCTCATGCAGCACAAAGCCGCGATCGGTCTGCACCGGGCCACCGGTAAAGACCTGCTGATCGCGCAAATCATCGCGCTTGAGACCCAAATCCACTTTTTGCAGCAGGCCTTGCAGGCTGAGCTTGGAGGGCTTGTTGATAATCAGACCGAGCGCGCCACGCTCGCTATGCTCGCACAGGTAGACAACGCTGCGCGAAAACGACTCATCTTCCAGGCCGGGCATGGCAATCAGGAAGTGGTGCGTCAAGTTGATAGGCGCAGATTCTGCAGACATGCAGCGATTTTAATGGCGATCCATGACTCCTTCTTACCCTGTGGGCTTGATCTGGCTGCGGCGCGACCTGCGTCTGGCCGATAACGCGGCCCTGTATCACGCATTGCAGCAATGTGAAGAGCTGTATTGCGTCTTTGTCTTCGACGACAGCATTCTTGCCGCCCTGCCCCGCGCCGACCGCCGCGTGGAATTCATCTGCCAGAGCCTGACCGAGCTGGATGCGGCCCTGCGCGAGACCGCGGGACGTCCGCAGACAGGGCTGATCACGCGGCGCGGCCTGCCCCAGGACCTCATCCCTGCCCTGGCCCGGCAGCTGGGCGCGGGCGCCGTCTTCTGCAACGACGACGACGAACCTGCGGCCATCGCCCGCGACGCCCAGGTGGCGCGCAGCCTCAAGAGCCAGGGGCAGTTGCTGCTGCGCTTCAAGGACCACCGCATCTTTGCGCGCGACGAGGTGCTGACCCAGAGCCTGTCGCCGTTTTCGGTCTTCACGCCCTACAAGAACGCCTGGCTGCGAAAGATCACGCCGTTCTATCTCTCGGCCTACCCCAGCGAGCGCAATCTAGCGAGCAAGCTGGCCGATCTGCCGGACACCGAGCGCTGCCCGATTCCCACGGCCGCCGAGCTAGGCTTTGCCCCGGACACGCTGGCCGGCCTGCGCCTGCCCACCGGCGTCAGCGGCGCACGCCAGCTGCTGGCCGATTTTCTGCCGCGCCTGCCGCAGTACAAGACGGCGCGCGACTTCCCGGCCCTCAAGGGGCCCAGCTATCTCAGCGTACATCTGCGCTTTGGCACCGTGTCGATACGCGAGCTGGCCCGCCTCGCCCATGAGGCGGCGCACAATGAGGACTGGTCTGCCGCGGCGCGCGAAGGGGCGGCCACCTGGCTCAGCGAGCTGATCTGGCGCGACTTCTACTTCCAGATCCTGGCCCACCAGCCCTATGTCGTGGAACGCAGCTTCAAGCCGGCGTATGACGCCATCGAATGGGAGACGGGAGCCGAAGCCGACACCCTCTTCGCCGCCTGGTGCGAGGGCCGCACCGGCTACCCGCTGGTCGATGCCGCCATGCGCCAGCTCAATTCCAGCGGCTATATGCACAACCGGCTGCGCATGGTCACGGCCAGCTTTCTGGTCAAGGACCTGGGCCTGGACTGGCGCCGGGGCGAAGCCTATTTCGCCGAAAAGCTCAATGACTTCGATCTGGCGGCCAATAACGGCGGCTGGCAATGGGCGGCCTCCACGGGCTGCGATGCCCAGCCCTGGTTCCGTATCTTCAACCCGGTGACCCAGAGCGAGAAGTTCGATCCGGACGGCAAGTTCATCGTGCGCTACGTCCCCGAGCTGACGCCCTTGCCGGCCAAACTGCGGCATGCCCCCTGGCTGGCCAAGCCGCTGGAACTGGCCGAAGCAGGCATCACACTGGGGCGCGACTATCCCTTGCCCGTCGTGGATCATGCGGCGGCGCGGGAGAAAACCCTGGCGCGCTACGGAATCCTCAAGAAAGAAGCTTGAGCTTTCCTGGCTCCAGGCCCTGTGGAGGTCCATATCCCCGAGTGCCTGGCTGCCAACCGTCCAATAGGCTGTCACTCAAAAAAAGAAGCGGCTTGCGCACGTTCTTCATACATTTCAGATCAATATCAGTCTGAAATGCAATCCAGATCGGCGCAAGCCGCTTTGTTATAAGGAGCAAACCTTATTCGACAGCCACTCCCGGCTCCTCGACCGCAAGCCCGTTGAGCGGGCTGCGCTCAGGCGCGGGGCCGCTGCGCTGCAAAGCGTAATGCTGGATCAGCCCCAGCAGTTCCTCATCGGAATAGGGCTTGCCCAGATAGTGATTGGCTCCCAGGTCGCGGGCCATTTCGCGATGCTTCTGGGCAATGCGCGAAGTGATCATGACCACCGGCATGCCTTCGAGCGTCTGATCGGCGCGGATATTGCGCAACAGGTCGAAGCCGTCCATGCGCGGCATTTCGATGTCCGACAGCACCAGGGTCGGGCGCTCGTCCTGCAGACGCTCCATGGCTTGCAGGCCGTCAGCGGCCAGCGTGACACGGTAGCCTTCGCGCTGCAGCAGACGCTGGGTGACGCGGCGCACGGTGATGGAGTCATCCACCACCAGCACCAGTGGCACCGTGGTCTGCGCAGCTTCGGCGCCCAGCAGATCGGCACCGCCTGAGAGAGCCTGCAGTTCGCCATCGACTGCGGCCTGCTCGGCCCTGGCCAGCATGGCACGCACCTGCTCGCCATGGACGTTGGCCAGCGCCACCGGGTTGTAGATCTGCACCACGGCCCCCGAGGGCAGCACGGACATGCCGGTAAGGCCTGGCAGACGCGACAACTGCGGGCCCAGGTTCTTGATCACCACTTCCTGGTTGCCCAGCACTTCGTCCACATGCAGCGCCACACGCTGCGAGGCACTGCGCACAATCACCACGGGGCGCGTGCGACCGAGGTTTTCCTCGCTACGCAGCGAGGTTTGCCACAGCGCGCCGGCCCAATAGAAAGGCATGACTTCGCTGCCGTCCTGGAACTCCTGCTTGCGGTAGCTTTCCTCCAGCACATCGACGGACACGCGGCGCACGATTTCCACCAGGTTGGCGGGCACGCCCATGGACACGGCGCCCATGCGCAGCATCACCACCTGGGTCACGGCCGTGGTCAACGGCACAACCAGACGGAAGGCGCTGCCGCGGCCTGGCTCGGTATGGGTTTCGATACGACCGCCCAGAGCATTCACTTCGGAACGCACCACATCCATGCCGATGCCGCGGCCGGCAACACCTGTCACCTCGGCGGCCGTGCTGAAGCCCGGCTCGAAGATCAGGCGCCCCGCATCTTCCAGCGTCATGGGACGCTCGTCGGTCCACAGCTTGAGGCTGATGGCCTTGGCGCGAATCCGCTCCAGGTCCAGACCGGCCCCGTCGTCTTCCACGGACAGTGCCACGTCGTTGCGCTCCTGACTCAGCACAATCTCGATGGTGCCGACAGCCGGCTTGCCCAGCTCCTGGCGCCGCTCGGGCGACTCGATGCCGTGAGCCACGCAGTTGCGCAGCAGATGCTCGAAGGCCGGCATCATGCGCTCCAGCATGCCTCGGTCCATTTCGATGGTGCCGCCCAGGATGTTCAGGCGCACCTGCTTGCCCATTTCCTTGGACGTCTGGCGCACCACGGCGTACAGACGCTCGGCAAAGGAGTCGAACTCCACCATGCGCGTGCGCAGCAGATCTCGCTGCAGATCACGTGCCTGCCGGCCCTGGGCCACCAGATCGTCTTCGGCAGCGGCCAGATCCCGCTGCAGATTGCGCTGCACGGTGGCCACGTCGTTGACCGATTCGGCCATCATGCGCGTGAGTTCCTGCACGCGGGTGAAGCGGTCGAACTCCAGCGGATCGAAACCGGCTGCCGTGTCCTTGGACAGGGCCAGACGCGACTGCATCTGACTTTCGGCCTGCACCTCGATGTCGCGCAGCTGCATGCGCAGGCGCTCCAGGTTGCCCGTCAAATCATTGAGCGCCGAACGCGCCTGCGACAGCCGCGCATCGACACGCGAGCGGGCAATCAGCACTTCACCGGTCTGGGAAATCAAGCGGTCCAGCAACTGCGCCCGCACACGCACGGTCTGCTGCGACGCAGGACGCGGCACCACCGGCGCCGGCAGCTCAATGGCCTGCTCAAAATCTGCGGCAGTCTTTTCTCCGGCTTGAGCATCCGCTGCTTGCTCTACAGCAGACTCCGCTGCACTCAGATGCAGAGGCGCCTGAGCAAGAAGATCGTCCAGTTGAGCCAGCGGCTGCTCGGGCTCCTGCTCACCGGCCATGCGCAGCACATCGAAGCTGGCTTGCAAAGCGTCAAAGCTGCTCAGCAGCGGCTCGATCGCTTCGGCTGCGGGACGCTCCTGGTCAATACGCTCCACCGCCGACTCCAGGCGGTGGGCCATCTCACCCATGCGCATGGCGCCCGCCAGGCGGGCACTGCCCTTGATGGTGTGCAAAGCGCGCAGAGCTTCGTTGCGAGCCTCATCCAGCGTCGGGCGCCCATGCCAGCGGCGCAGTGCAGCACCGAGCTTGGGCAGCAGGTCGATGGCCTCTTCCTCGAAAATGGGAAACAGGTCGGCATCGACCTGATCGAGCACATCGATATCGTCTTCATCGTCACCGGCATGCACCGCCAGCGCGATGGCTTCATCGATGCGGCGCTGCAGTTCGGCCTCATGCTCCACGCTGCCTGCGGCCGGCACCATGGAATACGGTGCCTGATCTGCGGCTTTTCCCACGGCATCCAGCAACGGGTCGGCTGCCGATGCTCCCGCGTCTTCCTCGGCCACATCCTTGAGTCCATCACCCGCAAGCTCGGGCAAGGCCCTATCCTGCGAAAGCTCTGCAGCAAAGTCCAGCGGCAAGTCCTTGGGATCTGCAGGCGGCTGCAGCGCCTGCACCTCGGGCCACTCGGCCTCATCCAGCTCTGCCAGATCGGACAACTCAAGATCGGCAGTTTCAGCTGCTGCACCGGCATCGATCGGAGTATTCAGGATTTCACGCAGCGCGTCTTCGACAGCGGGTAAAGCGTCCTTGAGGAAGCCTGCCGCAAACTGATGCAGCAAGCGGCGCACTTCATCGGATGCGGTCACGCATTGCTGCATCTGCAGCGCGCCTGCATAGCCCTGAGGCTGGAGATGCAGCAGTGCATGCTCGAGCAAACGCGCCAGCTCCGACAAGGCCTTGAAGCCCACGGTGCCGGAGCTGCCTGCCAGGGAATGCGCCAGCGCGATCGCGTCGTCGGGAATGACGGCAGCCGGCTCTTGCGACCACTGCTGCAACACCTCACCCAGTCGCTCTGACCACTCGTCTGCTTCGTTGAGATAGACGTTGTACAGCGCTGCGCTGATGCGCAGCCCGTCTATATTGCGATAGCCGTCGTCCGGCTCACCTGTCTGTTCGGTCTGTTCGGTCTGTTCGAGCACCGGCTCAATCGCCGAGACTTCGGGCTCCGGCAGCTGAGCGGGTTCTTCGGCCACGACGGGATCGGGCATGCCATCCAGCAAGGCTTCAATGGCCTCCAGCTCGATCGCAGCCTCTGCAGACGGCAGCTCGAGCGCCATCTCCACAGCGGCCGGCACCCCGGTAGCTGCGTCCATGGCGGGGGGCTCCACGGCAGTCTGCATGTCTATGGCAGCCTGCTCGCTTTCACGCATGGCCGCTTCGAAGGCGGCAAAATCCAGCTCCTGCACCTCTTCTGCCGCAGTGATTTCCTGCAGCGAAGGCTGAACCTCCCCGGCGCCCTCTTCTATCCACTCGGGCTCTGCCGCCGATTCCAGAGCTGGCAGCGCGGACACGTCAAGCGCATCGGGTGCCTGAAGCTGATGCAGCAGATCGTCAGGAATATCCAGTTCCGGCAAGGCAAAGTCGGCTGCTGCCGCCTCCAGCTCAGCCACCGGCTCCTGATCTGGCTGCGCAGACAGCTCTTCTTGCGGGAACTCCAGCTCCGGCATCGCAAATACGGGCTCTGCGGCCACGGTCTGTGGCTCCAGTGGCCACTGCGGCTCGGCGATCGGCTCGGGCGCTACAGGCAACTCCAGCACGGGTGCATCCGCGGCGGCGGCCGCCTCGGCCGTCTCCATGCGCTGGGCGCGCTCGCCGCGACGCGGAACCAGGGCCACCTCGGCACGCTCGCCCTGCAGACGCATGGCGTCTGCAGCGGCACGGAAGGCCGTGGCCGACCAGTTCTGCGCCTGCTGGTTCTCGATATCCTGTGCCCAGACGGCAAAGGCCTTCAGGGCATCCTGAGCCAGCTGCTGCATGGCCTGCGGCATGGGCCGCTGCTCTGCCAGCCATGCATTGAGCATCTGCTCCATGGCCCAGCCGGCTTCACCAAACTCATCCAGCCCCACCATGCGCGAGCTGCCTTTGAGCGTGTGGAACGCACGGCGCAGCGTGGTCTGCTCGCTCAGATTGCCGGGCTCGTCCGCCAAAGCCTTGAGGGCCTGCAAGCCGTTATCCACGACTTCGCGGGCTTCTTCCAGAAAGATGGACAGAAGCTCATCGTCGCCGTCCAGATCTACAGTGTTCAGTTCGGCTGCCGGCACCGTAGCAGCCGCAGGCACGCCCGCAGTAGCTGCGACTACCGCAGCCAGATCCCGAGCGACATCCGCCTCGTCAGTTGCCTGCTTGCCCGATTGCATGCCCGCAAACACCTGAGCCATGGCATCTGCCAGGGCATCGGAACCCACGCCGGCCGACTCTGCCACGGCTGGTGCGGGTGCTGCCTCAAACTCGGGCAAGGCACCTGGCTCGGTCACTGCCCACGGCGGGGTGTCCTCGTCCTCGATGTGCCTGACTTGCAGCTGCTCTGGCTGCGCCACAGCAACGGGAACTGGTCTCACTTCGACAGGCGGTGGCGGTGCGGCGACCGAGGGCTCCACTGCCGAAGCAGCAATCACGGCAGCCGACGCGACCGAAGTCTGTCCAGAAGACGGTACGCCATCCATGGGAATATCCACGGTGGGACGGAAGGCTTCGGGGCCGCGACTGCGGCTATGACCCATGACGATGCGCAGTTCGTCCTTTTCCTCGTCATAGACGAACAGCTTGCGCGCCATATTGCGCTGGTAGCTGAGCATGTCGATGAGAAATCCCATGGCGCCGAGACTGCTGCCCAGCTTCTCGAAGATGCGAGGCTGATTCTCGACCGTCACCTCACCGAGCATCAGGTGCTCGACGGTGTCACGCATGCGCTGCATGGCGGTCGCAGCCTGCTCGAATCCCAGCACCGACAGCACACCACGCATTTGCGCCATCTGGCCCGGTACCGAGGCCAGCACCGAGGTGTCCGCGGGATTGCGAAAGAACAGATCCAGCTGCTTCTCTGCCTCGCCAAGGGTGATGCGCAGCTCTCCAACCACCGATCCCATGGTCTGCTGGTCGCTGGCCTGACGGTAGAGCTCCTCCATCCAGATTTCCAGCGGCTCGGACTGCGCGCCATGCAAAGCCGCATCCAGACGCTGGACCAGCACGCTGGACTGGGCGGCCTGTATTTCGTCGTCATGCCCGGCGGTCATGAAGCTGGCCTGCAGATACAGCACCGCAGTCGCCACCTCCATGGCCAGCTCGGCTGGTGGCGGCTCGCCGATGCGCTCCACCGTCTCCGCCACACGAATCAGCGCGCGCGCCAGCCCGTGGCTGACAGGCTGCAGCTTGACCAGCGACTCGGACACCAGCCCGAACTGCTCGGCCATGGATCTGATCTTGCTGCGGTCGCCGCCGGCGACCGCTGACCAGGTCTCGGCGGCGGCCGCAATGCGCTTGCGCGCCTGCACCAGCACCGAGGGATCGAAGCGGCCATAGCGCGCCACGTGGTAGTCCACCACCGGCATCTGCTCCATGGCATAGGCCTCGTGTACGGCCTTCAGACTCTCACCGGCCTGCTCGCGTGGCTTGGCCTGCGCGCAAAAGAACATCAGGTCCTGCAGCAGGCGTGCGGGTGGCAGGCTGTCGCCCTTGGCCATGCTGGCGTACTGCATGAGCACGCGCGAAGCCATGCGCTTGACGTAGATATCGGCAGTGATGAGTCCACGTGCCATGCCGTCGAAGAAGGCCGCAGCAATCTTCCAGAAACTGCGCGCCGCCACATCTTCGGACTGAGCTGCCGCAAAGCGCCGGCAAAGCTCGCACATCTGGGCTGCCGCCTCGCGGTCGTCGCTTTTGACCATGCGCAGCACCACGCCGTCCAGCATGGCACGTGCATGTGGACCATAGGCCAGCGGCTCCGGCATGGTCCCGGTCCAGCGGGGCTCGCGTGCACGGCGCTCGGCAGGCCATAGGTCAGCCGGGTGGGCCTTGTCATTGCCGGCCAGCACCTGGGTCTCACGGTACTGAGGGAACAGGGCTACGGCCGAGACCTGCTGACCGGCCAGAACGGCCTCCAGGAATTCCATCAGCGCAAAGTGCGTGCGCTCCAGCGTGGTCGCGGCTTCCTGCGTGCAGTATTCGGGACGCTGTACAAAGCGGTTGACCGCAGCTTCCATGCTGCGCAGCACCTGAGCCGGGGCGGTGACCCCCACCATCTCCAGAGCGCCGCAGGCCTGATGCAGCTGCTGGCGTGCAATGCGCAGTGCAGATGTATCCAACTCCTCTAGATCAGACAAACGGGCCGCATCCGCATCGCGCATGAAACGGCTCACAGCCTTGGTCGCAGCCTCCAGCGACTTGCGCACTTCATCGAGCACCCAGGCCAGCGGGCCCAGATCCTGCTCTGCAGTTGCAGACATGGCTGTACGTATTGGCGAGTCGTCAACCACTGACATGCTCTAGTTCCTTAACCCTCAAGGGTTGTGCATTTTTATGAGAGAAAGAGCCAGTCAAATCAGGCAATCTTGAATCGGGAAACAGACTGACGCAGCTCTTCAGCCATGTGGGAGAGCTCTCGCACCTGCTGCGCAGTGGTGCGGGTTCCCTCACCGGTTTGCTCGGTCACTGCAAAAATGTGCTGAATGTTTTCCGCCACGCCGTTGGCCATATTGGCTTCACGTGATGTGGAGTTGGAAATCTGCTCGATCAGCTCGGCCAGTCGGCGCGACACGCTGTCGATTTCAGACAGTGCAGTACCAGCAGAGTCGGACAGACGAGCCCCTTCCACCACGCCCTGGGTAGAGCGCTCCATGGCGGCCACCGCATCCTGGGTGTCGGTCTGAATGGCCTTCACCAGCGCGGCAATCTGTCGCGTGGCGTCTGCGGAACGTTCGGCAAGGCGCTGCACTTCTTCCGCCACCACCGAGAAGCCGCGACCTGCTTCACCTGCAGACGCAGCCTGAATGGCGGCGTTCAATGCGAGCACGTTGGTCTGCTCGGTAATGTCCGAAATCAGTTCGGTAATTTCACCGATCTCCTGGGACGACTCACCGAGACGCTTGATTCGCTTGGAGGTATCCTGAATCTGGTCGCGGATGGAGTTCATACCGCCAATGGCGTTCTGCACCGCCTTGAGACCCGAGTCCGCAGCCTGCAGCGATTGACGGGCCACCTGGGCCGATTCCTGCGCCTGAGCCGAGACATTGTTGATACGGCCGGCCATGTCCAGAATCGACTTGCCGGTTTCGCGAATTTCATGCAGCTGCTCGTTCGATGCAGCCAGCAGTTCGGTCGAGGTGACGTCCACCTGCTCGGTGGTCTGGGCCACGCGGGTCACGGTGTTCTGCACCGATCCCACCAGAGCGCGCAGCTCTTCCACCGTGTAGTTCACCGAGTCGGCAATCGCGCCCGTGATGTCCTCGGTCACGGTGGCTTCCTGCGTCAGATCGCCCTCGGCCACCGATTGCAACTCGTTCATCAAACGCAAAATAGCCGCCTGGTTGGCGTCGTTGATGCGCTTGGCTTCCTGCTCCTGCAAACGGGCATCAACCTGGTGACGCTCGGCTTCCTGCTGGCGCGCCCGGCTGTCCAGCAGTTGCACGCGCGAGATGCCGATACCGCTCAGAACCGCGGTCAAAATGGCGATGGCCAGCAGCGCCAGCTGCAGCATGCTGGCCCCGCCCAGCCCCTGCAGCGCCGTCTGCAACTGCTCCAGCTGCTGACGCAGCGGTTCGCTGTCATTGTTGATGCTGGTCTGCGCTTCCCGAGCCGACACCAGCCCTTGCAGATTGCCCAGAATGGCACTGGCCTGGGTACGCGTATCGTCGTATTGCTTGATCAGCGTCTCCAGCTGTTCACGCACCTGAGGATCACGTGCAGCCGACAGCCGCATTTCAGCGCTGCCGTTGAGCAGACCTTCGGAGATTTCCTTGAAGGAATTCAAGTCCTTGCCCAGCAGGAAAACGGCCTCGGGACTCACGCCCTCCAGGGTCTGGAATTCGTTGGCAGACTTGGCAATACGCTGAGTCAACATCACCAGCTGACCGGCAGCAGAGATCTCGGCTGCGCCAGCGCCTTGCTGCAGCTTCAGCGAAGAAATGGTTTCCGCGGTTTCCAGCAGATCGGAGGACTGACGGTTGATGGTGCGCAGCGCGTCGCCCACTTGAGTCAGAGTCTTTTGCTGTCCGAGAATCAGCCCGGCGCTCTTTTCCGCTCGCTCCATCAGGGTGCTGATGGAGCTGAGCTCGTCCTGCAAACCACCACCCAGCGCGTTCACGCCCAGATCGGAATCGCCGGCAGCCAACGCTCGCACGTTACGCGCCAAAACACCGGCGCTGTCCTTGACGTCGGCAAACGCAGGAGCGGCTCCCGTCATGGCAATGGAGACCGACTTGGCCAGACGTTGCGACTGCATCAATGCCTGGCCGGTCGCCGCCAGTTGCTGGTTGGAGTTGCCTGCTTCGCGCAGCATCCATGCCGACAGCACCACCAGCACCAGCACCGAGCCACCCAGCAAGGTAAACAAGGTGCGCTGATGCTTGGCAGTCGTGGCCGTACCAAGAATAGGCAGGCTCACCAGTTCGTCCGCGCGGCTGGCCTCCTCGACGCCGAAGACGGAAGGGGCCCCCTGCACGCTATTGAGCGATCCGTCGTACATATCCTGTACGACCGTATCTCCCATCATGCCGCTATCACCACTGACGGTAGCCGCGATGGGCTTGCGTCGGAACAACTGATTTATTTTCTGTGCAAAGGACATAGCGCTGTATCCAGGAACCTCAAGCACGAATGCTCAAAAATTTGGCGGTTTGAGACAGGGACTGCAATTTCAGCTCCTGCCAGCGGCGGCCGCTCGCATCGATATGGACGGCTCCGAAGAAACTCGGGGAACGCTCAGGCGCAGGCTCGGCCTTGGAAAACGCGTCTGCGGCACGCAGGCCCAGCAGACGATCGGCCAGCAGGGCCGCGTTGACCTCCAAGGCAGGGTTGAAGGCCAGCAGGCTGCAGTCCATCAGTTCCTGCTCATTGCGGACACTTCCATGCCCCAGCAATTGAGCCAGGTCCACCACCCCCATCAAAGCACCGCGCAGATTGGCGATGCCCAGAAACCAGGCCTGTGTGTATGGGACGGGCTGAACGCCGGTCCAGGGAAAGATTTCTCCTGCCTGATTCAGCGGCAGCAAATAATCCCGCCCGCCAGCCTGCACTGCCAGCCAGGTAGCAACGCTGACGCCTTCGCTGCGTGCTGCCTGCAGGCGCCCGGCCAGACGGGATTGAAGATCTCGGAGGGCTTCACGGTTCGCCATAAGCAGCGCGGCTCGTTATAGCGCTGCGATCTTGGCTTGGAGCTCGGCGGCATCCACGGGCTTGGTGATATAGCCACGTGCGCCCTGACGCATGCCCCAGACCCGGTCGGTTTCCTGATTCTTGCTGGTGCACATGATGATGGGCACATCGGCATACAGGGGATCGCGAGAAATGGCGCGGGTCAGCTGAAAGCCGTTCTGTCCAGGCATGACCACATCCATCAGGATCAGGTCGGGTTTGTCTTCGGCCAGGCGCTTCATGGCTTCCTCGCCATTTTCCGCGGTACGCACCTGCATGCCCTGCTTTTGCAAAATATCGCTCAGAGCCATCAGCTCCGTCTTGGAATCGTCAACGACCAGAACTTTTTGAATTGTCATCATGCAGCTCCCACATCTGCAGCTTGCAGCGCGAATTGTTGTACGGCTTGCAGCAATTGATCTTTGGTAAACGGTTTGGTCAGATAGTCCTGGCAGCCCACCATGCGACCGCGAGCCTTGTCGAATACACCGTCCTTGGATGACAGCATCACGACGGGCGTATTGGCAAAGCGAGCATTGCGCTTGATGATGGCGCAGGTCTGATAGCCATCGAGTTTGGGCATCAGAATGTCGCAGAAGATGAGCTGGGGCTGGTAGTCATTGACCTTGGACAGGGCATCGAAGCCATCGTCGGCAAGAAGAACTTCGTGACCACCTTGCTTGAGGAAAATTTCAGCGCTGCGGCGGATGGTGTTGCTGTCATCCACGACCAGAACGCGCAAAGGCGCACCAGATGCTGTCACGGTGAAATTCCTCCCAATTCGGTCGTTGATGGAGTGAGCGACTCTTGCACTCAGATTTCCACCATTTCAAAATCTTCTTTGCGTGCACCGCATTCCGGGCATGTCCAGTTCATGGGCACATCTTCCCAGCGGGTGTTTGGAGCAATTCCATGTTCGGGGCAGCCTTGGGCTTCGTCATAAAGCCAGCCACAGGTCAAACACATCCAGGTTTTAGGGTCAGTCACAGCTTAAAGGGGCTTCACATAGAATGCAACGATTGTATCTAGTCACAACCCCGGCTCCCACCCTTGCATTCCCGGGTGCAAACTGGGGTGCGCCATGGCATTGAACCCCATCTCCTCCACTCCCCCTCGCCGCACCCGCCAGGAAGAAGCGACAGAATCAGCACCCGTCTGCGTGCTGTCTTTCAACAGCAGTGACCCCAGCGGAGCCAGCGGGCTCTCGGCCGACATCGCCACCATCTCCTCCATCGGCGGTCACGCACTGCCCGTGGCCTGCGGCGCCTACGCCAGAGACACGGCCCGCATCTACGAGCACTTTGCACTCGACGATGACGCGGTGACCGAGCAGGCGCGCATGGTGCTGGAGGACATTGCCGTCACCGCCATCAAGGTCGGCTTTGTAGGCAGCCCTGCCAACCTGGCCGCCATTGCCACTATCTCATCGGACTACCCCGACATTCCCATCATCAGCTACATGCCGGACCTGTCCTGGTGGGAGGACGACAAGCAGGATCAGTACCTGGATGCGTTCAAGGAGCTTGTCCTGCCTCAAACCTCGGTGTTGGTTGGAAACCACAACACGCTGTGGCGCTGGTTGCTGCCAGAATGGGAAAACAGCCGTGCGCCCACGGCGCGCGACATCGCCATGGCCGCCGAGGCGCTGGAAGTGCCTTATGTGCTGGTGACCGGCATCCCCCTGCCCGACCAGTTCGTGGACAACGTGCTGACCACGGCCCAGTCCGTATTGGGCAACAGCAAGTACGAGATGTTTGACGCCACGTTCACAGGTGCCGGTGATACGCTGTCCGCTGCGATTACGGCCCTGCTGGCCACCGGCAACGATCTGGGCGCCGCGACGCTGGAAGCGCTGGAATACCTGGACCACAGCCTGGATGCCGGCTTTCGCCCCGGCATGGGCCACTATCTGCCCGATCGCCTGTTCTGGGCCCAGCCCACCGAGGACGAGGAGTCCGAAGACGAGCAGGCCGAAGACGCCACCGATGACGAACCCGACTCCAAGCCGATTGAAGGCTTTGTGATTCCCTCTCATGACACAAAACACTGATCTGAATACTGCATTGTTCGAGCGCGCCAAGGGCGTGATCCCCGGCGGCGTGAACTCGCCCGTGCGCGCTTTCGCCGCCGTGGGCGGCACGCCCCGCTTCGTGAAACGTGCGCAAGGAGCTTATTTCTGGGACCAGAACGATCAGCAGTTCACCGACTACATCGGCAGCTGGGGCCCCATGATCCTGGGCCACGGCCACCCCGAAGTGGTCGAGGCCGTGCAGGCCGCCGTGCTCGAAGGCTTCAGCTTCGGCGCCCCCACCGAGCGCGAAGTCGTGCTGGCCGAGAAGATCCGCGCCCTCATGCCCAGCATGGACATGGTGCGCCTGGTCAGCTCCGGCACCGAAGCCGGCATGAGCGCGCTGCGCCTGGCGCGCGGCTACACGGGCCGCAACAAGATCATCAAGTTCAACGGCTGCTACCACGGCCATGCGGATGCCCTGCTGGTCAAGGCCGGCTCGGGTCTGGCCACCTTCGGCGCCTCTTCCTCGGCAGGCGTGCCTGCCGATGTGGCCAAGGACACCATCGTGCTGGAGTACAACGACGTTGCTCAGCTCGAAGAGGCCTTTGCCAAGATGGGCAGCGACATTGCCTGCGTCATCATGGAGCCGATTGCCGGCAATATGAACTTTGTGCGCGCCTCGGTGGACTTCACCCGTCGCATCTCCGAGCTGACCCGCGAGCATGGCGCGCTGCTGATCTATGACGAAGTCATGACGGGCTTCCGCGTCGCCCTGGGCAGCGCACAAAGCCTGTATGCCAAGGAAATCGAAGGCTTTGCGCCCGACATCACCGTGATGGGCAAGGTCATCGGCGGCGGCATGCCCATGGCTGCCTTCGGTGCCCGCCGCGAGATCATGGAAAAGCTCTCGCCGCTGGGCCCCGTCTACCAGGCCGGCACGCTGTCGGGCAACCCCATTGCCACGGCCTGCGGCCTGAAGACGCTGGAGCTGATCAGCCGCCCCGGCTTCCACGCCGAGCTGCACCTCAAGACCGGCCACCTGATGCAGGGCCTGAAGGCCGAAGCCAATGCCGCCGGCATTCCCTTCAGCGTGGACTGGCAAGGCGGACTGTTCGGCTTCTATTTCCTGCCCGAGCTGCCAACGCACTACGCCCAGGTCATGAAGACCGACGGCAAGGTCTTCAACAAGTTCTACCACGGCATGCTGGAGCGCGGTCATTACTTTGCCCCGGCGCTGTATGAGGCAGGCTTTGTCAGCGCGGCGCACAGCGACGAAGATATCGACCGCACCATAGAAGCGGCCCGCGAAGTGTTCAAGACACTGTAAATCCCTGCCCGCCCAACAGGCCCCGCAGACCATGTCTGCAGGGCTTTTTCATTGGTGGCGGCGGACTGCGCCTGCACCGGCTTCAGCCGCAGCGGCTCGGCGTTTCACAGCCACGTCATGGACGCTTGCCACGCTCGCGTTTTTGTCAGCAATGAAAGCACCATGACCGACGAATCCAGCAAGCCGACGCTGCACAACCTGCTCAAAGACACTGCCGCCGAAGCCAGTGACCTGAACCGCCGCCGCTTTGTGCGCCAGATGGCCTGGAGCGCCGGCGCTATGTCCGTTCTGCCGCTCGCGGCCTGCGGCGGCGGCGATGACAGCCAGACAGAGGCCAAGCCGGCCGACCCCGAAGTCCGCTTCGTCCATGGCCTGGCCAGCGGCGATCCGCTGTCCGACCGCGTGATGCTCTGGACCCGCGTCACCCCGCCCGCCGGCCACCAGGCAGACATTCCCGTGCAATGGGAGCTGGCCAGCGACGCGGCGTTCGTCTCCATCGTGGCGCGTGGCGAGAGCAGCGCCACCGCCGCCAGGGACTTCACGGTCAAGATCGATGCAGCCGGCCTCAAGCCAGCCACGGCCTACCACTTCCGCTTCCGCGCCTATGGCGTGACTTCGGCGGCAGCACGCACGCGCACCTTGCCCACCGGCTCGGTGGCCCAGGTCAGACTGGCTGTCTTCTCCTGCGCCAACTACCCGGCCGGCTACTTCAATGTATACGCCGATGCCGCCAGGCGCAGCGACCTGGACGCCACGGTACACCTGGGCGACTACATCTATGAATACGCGCGCGGCGGTTATGCCTCGGCCCAGGCCGAGGCTATGGGCCGCCTGGTCAATCCTGCCGGAGAAATTCTCTCGCTGGCCGACTACCGTGAGCGTCATGCCCAGTACAAGAGCGATGCCGACCTGCAGGCCCTGCATGCCGCCGCGCCCATGATTGCCATCTGGGACGACCACGAATTTGCCAACGACACCTGGAGTGCGGGAGCCGAGAATCACCAGCCCGGCGAGGGCGACTTCGCCATGCGCAAGGCGGCTGCCATGCAGGCCTACCACGAGTGGATGCCCACGCGTACCGCGAGCGCCGAGCTGATCTACCGCAGCTTCGACTTTGGCGATCTGGTCTCGCTGCACATGCTGGACACCCGCGTGATAGGCCGCGACAAGCAGCTGGACTATGCGGATTTCATGACCTCTGCCGGCATCGACTCGGCGGGCTTCGCCACGGCCATGGCCAACCCGTCGCGTCAGCTGCTGGGTCAGACCCAGACACAGTGGTTGCAGCAGCAGATGGCGGCCTCCCGTGCCATCTGGCAGGTGCTGGGCCAGCAGGTGCTGATGGGACGCATGAACATTCCCGCGCCCATACTCATGGAGACCATTCAAGCCGGTGCAGGCGTATCGGTCTCGCAGTACGCAGCGCTGGTTGCCAAGGCGCAGACCGCGCCGGCCACACTCACGCCTCAGGAGCAGGCCATCCTGGCCCAGCCCTCGATTCCCTACAACCTGGACGCCTGGGACGGATACCAGGCCGCGCGCGAGACCGTTCTGGGCTCCGCGCGTCAGCTCGGCAAGAAGCTGGTGGTGCTGGCCGGCGACACGCACAACGCCTGGGCCAGCGAGCTGCAGGACATGAACGGCAAGGCCGTGGGCGTGGAGTTTGCGACCTCCTCGGTCAGCTCGCCGGGCTTTGAGGAATACCTGCCGGGCGAAGACCCCGCTACGCTGGCCGCTGCGCTGCAGCAGCTCATCAAGCCGCTCAAATACTGCGACACCTCGCGCCGCGGCTATATGCTGGTGACGGCCACGGCAGATGCCTGCCGCGCCGACTGGGTATATGTGAACACCATCAGCAACCGCCAGTTCACCGCCAGCACCGAAGCCTCCATGAAAGTTCTGGCCAGCGCGCCGGGGCTGCTGGTCAAGGCCTGATCCCCGGGCCGGCAAGGCGGAACAAGCCCGCCCTCAGGGCCGCTGAAAAGCGGCTCTGGCGCGCTCCACTTCAGCTCTGGTGATGCAGCCCGGTGCATGGTCGTTGACCATGCCCATGGCCTGCATCAGCGCATACATGGTGGTCGGCCCGACAAACTTCCAGCCGCGCTTCTTGAGCTCCTTGGACAGGGTTTGCGACTCCGGCGTCTGGGCCTGAATGGTCGTGCCTGTCGATGGCACAGCAGGCTGATAGCGCCAGAAGAACGCGGCCAGAGAGCCTTCGGCCTGGACCATTTCGATGGCCCGCTGGGCGTTGTTGATCACGGCTTCGATCTTGCCGCGGTGGCGCACGATACCCGCGTCCTGCAACAGGCGCTGCACATCGGCCTCGCCGAACTGCGCCACGCGATGAAAATCGAAACCCGCAAAGGCCGCGCGAAAGTTCTCGCGCTTGTTGAGAATGGTCAGCCAGCTCAGGCCGGACTGAAAGCCTTCCAGACAGAGTTTCTCGAACAGGCGCTGATCGCTGCCCACCGGAAATCCCCATTCGCGGTCGTGATAGTGCACATAGCCCGGCGTGGCCAGACACCAGCGGCAGCGCTGCTGGCCGTCTTCGGCGGACTGGGTGGGGGAGCGGGTCGGCGTGGTCTCGATGGGTTCGGTACTCATGCCCAGCACTCTAACCAATGCAAAAGCCCTGCAGAGCGTTCCCTGCAGGGCTTTTATTTTGATAGCTTCTTGCGCTTGACATCAAATGATTTCAGATATTAAACATATTGAAATCAATGAATATCAAGCGCTAACAGCTCACTTTTTATCTGCCTGGGCCAGGCGCGAATGGCGCATGCCATAGGCCATATAGATCACCGCACCAAGCGCCATCCAGCCCACAAAGCGCAACCAGGTCAGCGTGGTCAGATTCAGCATCAGATAAAAGCACAGCAGAGCCGAGAGCACTGGCAGCACAGGCACAAAAGGCACGCGGTAGCCGGCTCCGGCGTCGGGACGCTTTTTGCGCAGCACCAGCACGCCGATGCTGACCAGCACAAAGGCCGACAGCGTGCCGATGTTGATCATCTCCTCCAGCAGCTCCACCTTGGTAAAGCCTGCCAGCAGCGCCACGATCACGCCCACAGCCAGTTGCAGGCGAACCGGCGTCTTGCGCCTGGCCGATGTCACACCCCAGCTGCGCGGCAGCAGGCCGTCGCGGCACAAGGCCAGCAAGACGCGCGAGCTGCCCATCAGCAGCACCATGACCACGGTGGTCATGCCGATCAGCACGCCGACCGAGATGACCTGCGCCGCCCAGCCGGCGCCCACGGCAATGAATGCAGTGGCCAGCGACGGGTTCTCGGCCCTGGCCAGCGCCGTATAGGGCACCATGCCGGTCAGCGCCAGCGTGACCAGGATGTAGAGTACCGTCACCAGCACCAGCCCGCCGAGAATGCCGCGTGGCAGCGTGCGCTGCGGGTCCTTGACCTCTTCGGCCGAGGTTGCCACCACATCAAAGCCCAGGAAGGCGAAGAACACCAGCGATGCGCCCGAGATCACACCCAGCCAGCCATACTGGCTGGGCTCGGCACCGAACAACCAGGCCAGCATGGGCTGCCCCCACAGGTCACCGCTTACGCCATGAGCCACCACGGGCGGCTGTGCACTGGGTACAAAAGGCCTGAAGTTGTCGGTGTTCATATAGGTGAAGCCGACGACGATCACAAACACGGTGATCGCCAGCTTGATGACGGTGAACAGGTTGTTGACCTTGGCCGAGACCTGGGTGCCTGCAATCAGCAGGGCCGTGAACACGGCCACGATGAAGAACGGCCCCCAGTTCAGCGAGAAGCCGCCGACCTCGACACTCTGCGCGATCTCCAGCCCTGCCGTGGAGAACACGGCCGACAGATAGATGCCCCAGTACTTGGCCAGCACGGCAGCAGCCGAGATCATCTCCAGCAGCAGATTCCAGCCAATGATCCAGGCCAGGCCCTCACCCAGCGTCAGATAGGTATAGGTATAGGCGCTACCCGTGACGGGCACGGTGGAGGCGAACTCCGCATAGCACATGATGGCCAGCGCGCAGGTCGCCGCCGCCAGAATGAAGGAGAAAATCACGGCCGGCCCGGCAAAGCTGCCGGCTGCGCGAGCCCCCACCGAGAAGATCCCCGCGCCCACGGCCACGGCCAGGCCCAGAATCATCAGATCGAAAACACCCAGCGTGCGCTGGAGCTGCCGGCCCGGCTCGTCGGAATCGGCCAGCGCCTGTTCAATGGTTTTGGTTTTCAGCCACTGCATGCATATCCCCGGGCTCTTAGCCACGCTTTTGGCGCGGCGTCTTCGGCCCGGTCCTTTTTGTCAAAAAGGCATCCTAGGGATTTCACCAATGATGCGCAGATTCCCTGCAGCATCACCAGTCCATCTGCATGTTTTGTGCAGGCCCGGCTGCACACCCATCTCAAAACAGACTAGTCAGGCCCGCGCTTCACGAAGCCTGCACCGCGCACAAAAATCGCGCTGCAGTCCTGCATGCAAGCGAGCACTGACGCAGGATTCAAAAAAGGCCCGAGGCAGAGCAATCCTGCCCGGCTCAGATGCGCGGAGGCTGCGGCGGCACATCGGCCGGGCGAATCAGCAGGCAGAGCACTGGCACCAGCAGCAGCGCAGTGACCACATCCAGCACATGGTGCTGATGCACCAGCATGGTTGAGGCACAGATTGCCGCGCTCCATAGCGCAATCAGCAGACACAGCCCCCAGCGACCACGCTGCCATTGCGCCTGGCAGATGGCCAGACAGGTCAGCGCCGTGTAGACGATGTGCAAAGAGGGCAGCAGGTTGTGCGGCTTGTCCACAAAGAACATGGTCGCAAAAATGCTGCGATAGGGCTCGAATTCGGGAATCGCGCGCTCGAAGGCCAAATTTGCCGGAAACAGCACGAAGATCAGACCGCAGATCAGCGTACCCAACACCTGGCGCTTGCCCAGCGCCGCCGTGCCGGGCTGCCCCACCAGCCAGAACGGCAGGGCCAGAAACGGGAAAAACGAGAAATAGACAAAGATGAATTCCGGCACCAGCGGAATCATGGCGTCCCAGCGCGTGATGAAGTCATAGCGCTGGTCGCGCAGGCTGGCCAGCCAGTTGGCCGTGGGATAGATCGCGTAGGTGGCGATATTCACCCATATGGCCCAGAAGACAAAGCCACGCTGGCGAGCCGGACCAGCCCCGGATCCGTGGACTGCCTGATCGGCGGGACGAAGAGCGGGAGCACGCGCGGGTTTTGCCATGAGCGGATTATGAAAGCAAGGCCGGCCACCCTGCGTAGGCTGCAAAACAAAAAAGGCTAGCAGCGCAAAGCGCTGGCAGCCTTGGAATTCACGAAGGATCTCAGCAACCGTGCTTATTGAGCCGCAGCCGATGGCACCTGAGCCGACAGCACCCAACGGGCCATCTGCATAGAATCGGCCTCGCTGATTTGCGGGTGGCGCGGCATGATCACATTGCCCCAGACACCCACGCTGCCGCTGCGAATCTTGTCTGCCAGATAGCTCTGGGCATCGGCTTGCGAGCCGTACTTCTGTGCGATCTCCGTAAAGCCCGGGCCCACAAATTTGCGGTCCAGACCATGGCAGCGCATGCAATCTGCGCCCTCCACCAGCTTTCGGGCCGCCGCCAGCTCGGGCTTGGCAGCCACCAGCGCATCCGCCGCCTTCTCGGCCGTGCTGACCCGCATGATGCGCCAGCCGATATTGGCCACGCCCAGGGCCGACGCCAGCATGACCAGCCCGATCAGCCAGCCAATCCAGCGCGGCCTGGGCGGATAGTTTTCTTCGTCGTCGATGGGATCTGTCATACCAAGCACCAGATTCAAAAAAAGAATGGCCAGCAAATGCCGGCCACAGAGCACAAAGCACAAAACTGGCGCACCCTAAAACCAGAGACACCAAGGAAGCGCCGTCGCGCACCGAGGGTGTCGTCCCCCTCCGGCGCAAAGCGAGAGAGGGGGAAGGCGCGATAGCGCCTCAGGGGGAGCAATTAGTGCCTGAAATGGCGCACGCCGGTGAACACCATGGCCACGCCACGCTCGTTGGCAGCATCGATCACTTCCTGATCGCGCATGGAGCCGCCAGGCTGGGCCACGCAGGTAGCGCCTGCATCGACCACCACGTCCAGGCCGTCGCGGAAGGGGAAGAAGGCATCCGACGCCACGACGGTGTTCTGCAGCGACAGCTTGGCGGCTTCGGCCTTGATGGAGGCAATGCGGGCCGAATCCAGGCGCGACATCTGACCTGCGCCCACGCCCATGGTCATGCCGTTCTTGCAGAAGACGATGGCATTGGACTTGACGAACTTGGCCACGTTCCAGGCGAACAGCAAGTCCTGAAGCTCTTCGGGGGTAGGCTGCTTGACGGTCACGACCTTGAGGTCGGCCAGCTTGAGCTCATGGTTGTCCGAGGTCTGCAGCAGCAGGCCCGAGCCGATGCGCTTGGACTCGATGGCGTTGCGGCCGTTGTCCCAGTCGGTTGCGCCGCCGGCGGGCAGAGCGATCTTCATCAGGCGCACATTGACCTTGGCCTTGAATATTTCCAGGGCTTCGGCGCTGAACTCGGGAGCCATCAGCACTTCGACGAACTGCTTGGACACGGCTTCGGCAGCAGCCTTGTCCACAGGGCGGTTGAAGGCGATGATGCCGCCAAACGCGCTGGTGGGGTCGGTCTGGAAGGCCTTGGAATAGGCTTCGAAGGCGTTGGCACCCACGGCCACGCCGCAGGGGTTGGCGTGCTTGACGATCACGCAGGCAGGGGTGTCAAAGCTCTTGACGCATTCCCAGGCCGCATCGGCGTCGGCGATATTGTTGTAGCTCAGCTCCTTGCCCTGCAGCTGCACGCCCGTGGCCAGCGAGCCGGGAGCGGGGTACAGGTCGCGGTACCAGGCGGCTTGCTGGTGGCTGTTTTCACCGTAGCGCAGATCCTGCACCTTGATGAAATGGCCGTTGGACTGGCCGCCGAACAAGGCGCGCTCGGGCACATATTCTTCGCTGAGCTTTTCGTCTTCGAACTTGACGCTAGACAGGTAGTCGCTGATCGCTCCGTCATACTGGGCAATGCGGTTGAAGGCCGCCACGGACAACGCAAAACGCAGCTTGTCGGACAGCTTGCCGTTCGCCTTGAGTTCGGCCAGCACGGCTTCGTACTGGTCGGCGGCGGTCAGAACGCCCACATCCTTCCAGTTCTTGGCAGCGGAACGCACCATGGCGGGGCCGCCGATATCGATGTTCTCGATGGCGTCGGCCAGGGTGCAGCCGGCCTTGGCCACGGTAGCTTCGAAGGGGTAGAGATTGACCACCAGCAGGTCGATGGTCTCGATGCCATGCTCCTTCAAAGCAGCCATGTGCTCGGGCAGTTCGCGGCGAGCCAGCAGACCACCGTGCACCATGGGGTGCAGGGTCTTGACGCGGCCGTCCAGCATCTCGGGGAACTTGGTGACTTCGGCGACTTCGGTCACGGGCAGGCCCTTGTCGGCCAGCAGCTTGGCGGTGCCACCGGTGGACAGCAGTTGCACGCCAAGAGCGTGCAGGGCTTGCGCAAATTCGACGATACCGGTCTTGTCAGAGACGGAGATCAGAGCTTTCATGGGCGTCAATTCAAAGTTTGGATAAAAACAAGCTGCAAGTGCAGATACATCAAGCGCTTGCAGCTATGGATTTGGTAGCTTCGTCGTTCAGAGCAATTCGTGATCGACGAGCTTTTTGCGCAGGGTGTTGCGATTCAGGCCCAGCCATTCGGCGGCGCGCGACTGGTTGTTGTCGGCCTGGCCCATCACCACTTCCAGCAGCGGTTTTTCGACAAGACGAATCACCATGTCGTAGACATTGGCCGGTGTTTCGCCCTCGAGATCGCGGAAATAGCCCTCCAGGCTATCGCGAACGACTTGTTCTAAATTCTGATTGCTCATGCAGCCATTTCTGCCGGTTCGTCCAGCTCGCTGCTTGCTTCAGCAGCGGCCGTGGCCGCCGGGATCCGCTCCATCTGCTGCCCCAAGGCATCCAGATAGTCGGCCACGGCCTGCCATTGCACCGCACAGTCCTCAATAGTGTTGATGTGTTTTCTGAACTCTTCCCCGCCCGGCAGAGCTCGCAGATACCACGCAATATGCTTGCGGGCGCTGCGCACGCCGACTCCCTCGCCATACAGGCTGTAGTGATCTTGCAAATGTTCGAGCAGCAGACGACGCAGCTCGGCCACCAGAGGAGGAGCCAGATGCTCGCCGGTGGCCAGAAAGTGCGCGATCTCGCGAAAGATCCACGGCCTGCCCTGGGCTGCACGGCCGACCATGATGGCGTCCGCCCCCGTATAGGCCAGCACATCGCGGGCCTTTTCGGGACTGTTGACATCGCCATTGGCCACCACGGGCACTTTGACGGCCTGCTTGACGGCCGCAATCGTGTCGTACTCGGCAAAGCCCTTGTAGCCCTGCTCGCGCGTGCGGCCGTGCACGGTCAGCATCTGGATGCCGACATCTTCAAACTGGCGCGCCAGCAGAACTGCGTTCTTGTGCGTATCGCACCAGCCTGTGCGCATCTTCAGGGTGACGGGCACGTTGTAGGGACGTGCGGCCTCCACCACGGCCTGGGCAATTTCCACGGCCAGCGGCTCGTTCTGCATCAGGGCGGAACCCGCCCATTTGTTGCAGACCTTCTTGGCCGGACAGCCCATGTTGATATCGATGATCTGCGCGCCGCGCTCGATGTTGTAGATGGCAGCCTCGGCCATCATGGGCGCTTCGGTGCCGGCAATCTGGACCGAGATCGGCCCAGGCTCGCCTTCATGGTTGGCACGGCGACTGGTCTTGAGACTGTTCCACAAATCCTTGCGGCTGGTCACCATCTCGCTGACCGCGTAACCGGCCCCCAGTGCCTTGCACAGCTGACGAAACGGCCGGTCCGTCACACCCGCCATGGGAGCGACAAACAGACGATTTGCCAATGGAATATGACCAATGTGCAGGGCGGGCATGGAGAGAATTTGGTTTCTGCGGCAGGCAATGTCTGGCACAGACCGGGCGCTGGAAAAGAGGGGGCAATTATACCTGCTCAAATTTTCAGCAAAACCAAACTCCATGCATCACCCTGCGAGGCGAGTCACTATCGGGCAATGCAGCACCGGCGTCTCAGTTTTTACGCACCGGCATGTCAAAGTACTGCTCGGGATAGGGCTCGCTGACCAGCGTGTAATGCCACCACTCCTCTGGCAGGTTCTTCCATCCGTTGCGCTGCATCAGGCTGCGCAGCCAGCGGCGGTTGTGCTGCACATCCGGCGATTGCTGGGCATTGTCGGTATGCGACTGCTCGTCAAATAGATCGAAGGGCGTTCCCATGTCCACTTCGATACCGTCGGCCAGCGGGCCACGCACCAGCTTTCTGGCGCGCTTGGCATCCACTACCAGCAGCGTCATGTCCACGGTGCTGGCACGGCTGTGACCCGATTTCTCGGCGATGTAGCCACGCTTGAAGAGCTCGCTCTTGGGCACGCGCGGGTAATACATGTCCTTGTTTTTCTGATCGGCCATATCGCGACCCCAGCGCACAAAGTCGTCGACGGCCGCCTGGGGTCGGTAACAGTCATAGACCTTCAGAGCCAGCCCCTGTCCAGCCAGTTCCTCTTGAACAGCTGCCAGAGATTCGGCAGCCACGCGGCTGAGCCAGCAAACCCCGGCTTCATAGCCAGCCACGGGGCGGCCCATGAAGTTGTGCTTGGAGACATAGCGCATGTCCTGCTTGATGCCGGGCGCCAGCGTCGCCAGCGGCACCAGATCGGCAGTCACGGTGACCGCTGGTCTGGCATCAGACGGCGCGATGGTCTTTATGTTCGGTGCGCAACCAGCTATCAAAAGCAAAGCGACTGCCAGGGCTGCTGCCTGACTCGATCGCATCATTTTTTTTTGAGGGCTGAAAGCCATTCCTACTCCCATTGATCTGGCGTTACCGGATAACACCTGTGTACGCATTTGGATAAGAAACCATATATCAACAGCCTGCAACTATGGCCGATGACCGAGAAATGACAGGATGCAAAGTTCAGGGAATTGAGCGACCCGCCTAAACTAGCCGCCCTATGGAAGCGTGGATACATCAGTTGCTGCAATGGCTGGCCCTGCCGGAGCTGGGCCTTAGCACCGTGTTTGTCGTGGCCCTGGTCTCGGCCACCCTGCTGCCGCTGGGCTCTGAGCCCGTGGTGGCCGCACTGGTCTCAGCCAACCCCGATCTGTTCTGGCCCGCCATTGTGGTCGCCACGGCGGGCAACACGCTGGGTGGGGCCATCAGCTGGTGGATGGGACTGGCCGCCAACCAGGCCTGGAACAAGGCCAAAAAGCTGCGCCGACATGGAGAGCCGCCGCCCCAGAACATGCACCACAAGTCACGCTGGAACCGCATCGCCCGTTACTGGCTGCGCAAATACGGCGCCAAGGCCTGCCTGCTGAGCTGGCTGCCCGTCGTCGGCGACCCGCTATGCGCGGTCGCCGGCTGGGTGCGCCTGCCTTTCTGGCCCTGCGTCGCCTATATGGCAGTTGGAAAATTCCTGCGCTATACCTTGATGACGGCAGGCCTGCACCAGATCATTCAGCGCTTTGTTTAGATCCATCTCAAGGCAGAAACGAGGGCGTCAGCAGACGCAATCCCAGCGAAAACCAGCGCTGATTGCCTTCGCCAATGCGGTTGCCGTATGTGGCATCAATCTGCACCCTGTCCGGCACGACCCAGTAACGCATGCCCACCTGCACCAAAGGCTTGCCCGAGCCCTGTCCATAAGTCTCGGCAATCAGCCAGGTGCGCTCCCGCAACTGGGTCTCGCTGCCCAAGCCCCAGGTCAGATGATTGCTGCGCGTACCCTGCTCGCGCAGCCAGCCCAAATTGGTGTGCAACACCACTTTGTCATCAGCCAGCGACCAGCTGACGGGCACATAGGCATACATATCGTGACCGCCACCCGCATCGCGACGCGGGTCGCGCGACATGCCTGCAGCCAGCCCCCAACCCCAGCCATTGGTCTCCAGCGTCTTGAACAGTGTCTTGCCCTGAAGCATCTGTGCGCTGCCACGCGTGCTGCCGCTTTCACGGCTCAAAGCCCCTCCCATGGTCAATTCCAGGTTGCCGGTGAAATTGCAGGCCGGCTGCGCCCAGAACTCGGTATGTCCTTTGGGGCTTTTGACCCAGCTCTCAAGCTGGCAGGCTTTGGCATCGACGATGCGCGCATCATCAGTATTCATAGGGCGGGCCGCGTAGGCCGCCGTGGCCAGAGTTGCAACCGCTACCGGCAGCAGCTTGTGTAAAAACATGAGTTCCCTCCCTGCTATGTGCTTTATTCAGAGGCGTGGCTCTGCGGCAATCAACCGCTTGGCAGAAGATTAGCGCAGCACTGTGACACAGCTTGGGCAGCCCGACAATCCAAGTGTTTTTCTGACTTAGTCCTTGTACGACAAGTACATGAAGCTATTGATTGATGAGCAACAAAAATAGCCCGCAGCATTCGCGCGCATTCCGATGACCGTTTCCGCGGTCTGCTCCACCGGCAGCCCCCTAAGACAGACATGCGGGCTCAATCCACCTTCAGACCAAGACTCCGGGTCACCACGGCATAGCGGTCCATGTCTGCAAGAATCTGTGCCCCGAATTGAGCTGGGGACTGCTGCACCAGCGTATAGCCCTGCTTCTGCAGAGACTCCTGCATCTGGGGATCGGCCTGAATCTGCACCAACACTGCGTGCAACTTTTTCACAATCGGCTCCGGCGTGGCTGCCGGCGCCAGCACTCCATGCCACTGCTCCACGGCAAAAGCCTTGACGCCTTGCTCCGCCACCGTGGGCACATCGGGCAGTTGAGCCACACGCTCCGGCGCAGTGACGGCAATGGCACGCACCCGCCCCGAGCCCATCAAAGCGACGGCACTGCTGGCCGTCACCACACCCAGCGAGACCTGATCGGCAGCCACTGCGGTAATGGCAGGACCGCAGCCCTTGAACGGAATATGCTGCAACCGCACGTGCGCTGCCTGCCCCAGCATCTCACCCGCCATATGCTGGGGCGTGCCATTGCCGCAACTGGCAAAGGCCAGAGGTCGCTCCTCCGATGCCTGCGCCAATGCATCCGCAAGGCTATGAATGCTGCTGTGCTCCGGCACCACAAGCACTGAAGCAATAGTGCCGGCATTGAAAACCGCCTTGAAGTCCTGGCGTGGATCAAAGTCCAGCTGCTGATACACACCGGGGTTGATGGCAAACGAGCTGTTGGCCATGAGCAGCGTGGCGCCGTCGGGTGCTGCCTCGGCCACTGCGCTCGCGCCGATATTGCCGCTGGCGCCGGGCCGGTTCTCCACCACCACGGACTGGCCCAAACGCTGCTGCATGGCCGCGCCCAGACGGCGCGCCAACAGGTCCGTGCCACCGCCTGGCGGAAAGGTCACAACAATGGTGATGGGCTTTTCAAAACGGACTACCGCCGTGCCCGCACGGGCATGCCAAACCCCCGCAGCCGTCACCGCCAGCGCTGCAGCAACCAGTACTGCCCGGCTGCGGCGCCACTTCAGCATGGCCTTCATCAATGCACCCCTAAAACAAGGGGCCGCAAGCAAGCGCCGCTGCGAAGCGAGGCTGTCCCTCTCCCATGGAGGGAAGCGGCAAAGCCGCTCAGGAGGTAGGCCATCAAGCGTCCAGACCTATATCGAGCACGCGCGCACTGTGCGTGAGCCAGCCCACGGCAATCTGATCCACGCCCGTGGCGGCCACGGCAGCTGCAGTTTCGGGGGTAATACGCCCCGAGGCTTCGGTGATGGCCCGGCCCTTGCACATACCGACCGCAGTGCGCAAATCATCCAAGCCCATATTGTCCAGCAGCACTACATCCACGCCCAGTTGCAGCGCAACATCCAGCTGGGCCAGCGTATCCACTTCCAGCTCGATCTTGACCATATGTCCCACGCCGGCACGAGCACGCCCCACAGCCGTGGCGACATCGCCGGCCAGTGCAATATGGTTGTCCTTGATGAGTACGGCGTCGTCCAGGCCAAAACGGTGGTTGCTGCCGCCACCGACACGCACGGCGTACTTCTGCAAGGCTCGCAGGCCCGGCATGGTCTTGCGCGTACAGGTCACTCGGGTGCCGAAGGGCTTGATGGCCTCGGCAATCGAATGCGTGGCGCTGGCCACGCCGCTGAGATGGCAAAGGTAGTTGAGCGCCGTACGCTCGGCCGTGAGAATGGCTCGGCTTTTGCCACGAATGCGAGCGATCTCCATGCCTGGCTGCAGCAGCGTGCCGTCTGCGCAGCGGACGTCAAACTCCATGCGAGCATCCATCAGCACAAAGGCCAGACGTGCCAGATCAAGGCCGGCCAAGATGCCATCCTGCCTGGCCACCAGACGCAACTCGCCCATCGCATCGGCAGGAACAATGGTGTCGGTGGTCAAGTCTGCGGCGCGTCCCAGATCTTCCAGCAAGGCCATGCGTACCAGCGGCTCCAGCATTACATCGGGCAGGGATGGGACGGGCAAGGCTGCAATTTTATTAATGCTCATTTTGAGTATTTTTAGTTCAATAAAAAACGCAAAGACTTCCAGATCGCTTTCAGGCCTTACGCAAACGGACTTATGCTAAATCTGAGCATTATTTAAGTCAAGCCGCTCCTGCAGTTAAAACAGTACTCCATCCAAAGAGTGGTTCAGGGGCTAATGACTTCTTGCCAGCGGCAGCTTGTTGCCAGCAATGGCGCGCTCCAGCATTACATTGCGTCGGAAGCGGAACAGCTTGGCCGGGCGGCCCGCACCTACGGCCGTCATCTGGCCTGTTTCCTCAACCAGCGCCTGCTGCTCGATCAGGCGCCGGAAGTTCTGCTTGTGCAAGCCGCGCCCCGCCAACGCCTCCACCGTCTGTTGCAACTGCAGCAACGAGAATTCCTCGGGCATCAGTTCAAACACCACGGGCCGATATTTGATCTTGGCGCGCAAACGGGCCATGCCGGTAGCCAGAATGCGGCGGTGATCATTACTCATGGCGGCACCGGGCAGCAATTCGGCCGCGCGTGCCTCATCACCCTCGCCCCAGGCTTCGGGCACCACACCTGCCTCAAACAGAAGCTCGTAGCGCTGCAGAACCAGCTCCTCGTTCCATTCGTGCTCATCCAGGCCAAAAGTCATTGAAGCTCTTTGCCAGCGTGCGCTTCTAGCTACACTATCTGAAGCAGCTTCGCTCCAGACATGCAGCGCTGGCGCAATGCGCTCGGCAATCACGCCGGGCATCCCGTCGCGCCAGTCCTCCCAGGGAAAGTAGCGGTACCAGTCCTGCCAGCCCGGCTGTGCGGCACCGGCCTCATCCAGTTCCTGAGTCAGCGCCAGATAGCTGATGGAGATGACATGCATGCCCAGCTGCTGCGAGCGCTCCCGGTCTGCGAAGGTGTAGAGCTGCTCCACAAAGCCCAGAGGATGGTGGGTCTGCTTCTCCACCCAGGCACGCAAGCTGGCCTGCAGCGAGCGGTGATTGCTGGTAAAAGGCCCGGCAGGCAAGGCTTGCCCGGACCCGGTGGTCAGGATACGGGGCTGGCCACCCGTGACGGCAACCAGCACTGCCACCAGATCGGCCTGCACGGAATGCAGTTCGGAATTGTTCAAACCACTCAAAAGCTATGAAGACGAGGACAGGGAGGAAGAGCAAATTCTACGGTGAGGCAGCCCCTGTCCACGGCTTATCCGGGCTCTTCCCCGAAAAGGTCAAGGAATCGCCCTGCGAGAGCAACTCGGGCGCTTGCACCAAAGGCATGTTCATCGACCCCGTGGCGATGGCCACCTGATTGCGCCCCCTATGCTTGGCCCTGTAGAGCGCCGCATCTGCGCGCTTGAGCAGATCGTCCTCGGTTTCCCCTGGCTCCCAGAGCCCGACCCCTAAAGAAATGGTGAAACGCCCCACCTCGGGATCGGCGCATTCCGCCACGGCACAGCGAATGCGCTCTGCCAATCCTGCGGCCACACCGAGGCTGGCATCCGAGAGGACGATCAGGAACTCCTCCCCGCCCCAGCGCACGGCATGGTCATAGCGACGAACCTTGCCGGAAAGCACATGTGCCACCATCTTGAGCACGCGATCTCCGGCGACATGGCCAAAGCGGTCGTTGACCTGCTTGAAAAGATCAATATCGCCCAATATCACGCCATAAGGCCGCAGCTGATTCTGAGCCTGAAGCTGGTTGCGCTTGAGCTCGGTCTCGCCTGCATGGCGGTTGAGCAAGCCCGTCAGCTTGTCGCGGTTTGCGCGCTCGCGCAGCTCCATCTCTCGCTGCACCATGCGGCTGATGTCCTTGGATGCCCCTACATAGTGGCTGATCTGCCCTGACTCGTCGCGCAGAGCTGCAATGCTTTGCTCGGCGTAGTACACGCCGCCGCTTTTGTGACGGTTGATGAAGGTGGCGCGAAAATTGTGGCCAAGACTCAATGCTTCCTGCAACTGGGCATAGAACTCCGGCTCATGCAGGCCCGAGCGCAGCATCTCGGTGGGTTGGCCCAGCAGTTCCGCCGCGCTATAGCCCGTGAGAGCTTCAAAAGCCTGGTTGACAAAGACGATGGTGGAGTCGCGATCCGTGATCAAGATGCCGTCATTGGCCGCATTCAATGCCCTGGCGAGCAGCGCGCGCTCCTGCTCGGCCCGCACACGCTCCGAAATATCGCGCTGCACCGCCACAAAATGCCGAATGACGCCCTTCTCATCACGCACGGGGGAAATATTCCACTCCACGTGGTAGGTGCTGCCGTCCTTGCGGTAGTTCACCACACTGCCCTGAAATGGCAGGCCTTGCTCCAGAGACTCATGCAAACGCAGCAACACCAGTTGATCCGTCAACGGCCCCTGCAACATGCGCGGCGAGCGGCCCAGAAGCTCTGCTTCGGTGTATCCGGTCATCTCGCACATGGCCGCATTGCAGTACTCGATGACAGCCCCCTCTCCATCCAATCTGGCATCGGTAATCATCACTGCGCAAAAGGACTGAGCCATGGCGATCTCCAGCAACTGGCCGGTGATCGTTCGCTTTGCGATGGCATTGGCACGAATCATGTTTGAACCTCGAGCGCGCTTGCAGTCGTGAAGGCTCATTATTCGTTACTTTGCGTCACTTGCGTATACCAAAAACACAGCATCTCAGCTTGTCCACGCCGAGCTGCCCTCAGCGGTGCAGCCACCAGGTCATAAACCGGAAATTTCCGGGCTTTTCCCGCGGGCTGAGCTGCCCGCGCCCGCCCCCCCGCGCATCACCCATGGTCAGGGACATCAGTAGCTCAAACTGCAATCAGATGGCAACTGTCAGCCTCGGGCCGACCGCAATGGGTACACGGGGCTGTCCCTTACCAGCCGGTATTGCATTGCCGAAGCCGCCGAGCGGCGAAACCGGAAAAGGCAGCCGCCTCAGCGGCGTGCCGCAGCCATTTCCATGATTCCTAAAAGCAAGCATCAATGGAAAGAAAGCACGGTGGCCGACTTCAAGGACAAGACCGTTCTGGTGTCCCGCAGTGGCTCCGGCATGGGCCGGGGCACGCATCGTGATTGCCGAAATCAAGCCTAGCAGGCCATTGCCGCCGGCGAGTCCATGCATAGTGCCGGAATCGAGGCTCTGGTTACCCAGGGCGATTGAGCCACGAGATCCATGGGCACGCTCGTGCCACCTGGCCTGCGTGGGGATGCCCATCCAAGCAAAAGCACCTCGTGCACCAGGCTGAAAAAAGGCGCAACGTCCCGGCCTCTGACAGGGAAGGCGCGCCACTGGACTCTCTGTCAGGCTGCTTTCCAGAAAATATAGTCGGCCTGATACGGCACGACCTGCTTGCTGCCCAGATTCGCTGCTCCGCAGGCCATGCTCGGCGCGACGCCCCCCTTGGTTGCCACACGCTGGATATAGGTCACCCCCTGCATGGCTCCCATGCCGGTGGCAGGATTGGCCTTGACCAGTTGCAAAGGGATATTGCCCGCTCCGGCAGGAGCCACGGCAAGCTGCGTGGCAGTGACCTTGGAGCCGTCGTTATTCTCCCAAGTCGCTGGCGGCCCCCAGTATTTGCCGATGACCATACCGCTTCGCGTTTGCAGCTTGGCATCGGGGCCTACAAACACCCATTCGTGCTCGGTTGCCATGTCCTTTTTGGCTCGGCACTCATAGGTGATCTGGCCGATACCCACGGTCTCCATGACCACTTTGTGTCCCGCGGGCACTTGCACGGAAGCCGGAAGTTCGGCTTGTGAATACATGGAGTGCGAGCCCATGGATGAGCAAGCGCTCAGGCCAAGCGCGGATAGGCACAGAGCAGTCAGCGAAAGTGTGTGTCGGTGCGTCATGATAATTCCCTCAAACAAGGTGAGAAATGCACTGGGCAGACTTGCCCGGTACTCGGGGCTGCGGCTTGTCAGCCGCCAAACGTCAAGGCGTTGCCAGGCAGCGGACGACCCAGAGCCGAGCTCAGTGCTGTGTAATGCATGGTTTCATCAGCCGCCAGGCGTCCCGCGACCTTGGCCAGATCGCGGCTCTCAAAGGCGGGAATGACGCCCAGGTAGGCGTTGGTCGCCCCAAGCTCCAGTCTTGCGGCGAGAGCCAGTACATCAGCCTGGCTTTTCAGGGTTGCAGCCTTCAGCGATTCGGCATAAGTCTGCATCGGGGCCTCGGCTACCGGTTTGCCACCCATTTTCTGAATGGTTGCAATCAAGGCATCACGGTGGGCCTTGTGATGGCTTTGGAACAGCAGGGCGACATCCAGCACGGGCTTTTGCAGCAGACCGCTACCGGCTCCCAGCTGGTATGCATTGATAGCCTCATGTTCCAGCCCCAGGGCCACATTGAGGATGGATACATCCTTGGCTGGGTCATTGCCCATGCCTTGAGCCAGAGCTTCGCTGCCTGCCAGCATGGCGACGGCCACCGCTGACAAAGTGCCGGTAGTACCCAGAAATCCGCGTCGCGATGCCATGAGTGAGGGATGGCCTTCAAACAGATTGATCTTCATGATGACTCCTAGTTGGCTGTGGGGCTGTGTCGAGCAATTTCGATGTCCGACCCTTGGAATACGCAGGCTGTGGATCGGTGGATTCAAGTTTTTGAAAATATTTTTGAGCCAATTCATGCGTTGCCCACATCCGGCAGCCGAGATGCTGCGTATAGGTAAACAGGCAAGGTCGGCAATACGCCTTGGCAGTTATCCAACAGCGCCGCATTAAAGAGGCGCTTCTGTTCACAATGGCTGCATGAGCGCCAAAACATCGGACAACGAATTGATGGACTTACTCGACCGCGTCGCAACCCGGGATGAGCGTGCTCTCAAGCTGCTGTACGACCTGACCGCCTCGCGGCTGTATGGGCTGGCTCTGCGCATCGTCGCCAACAAAGAGTGGGCCGAGGATGTATTGCAAGAGAGCTTTCTGGGCATCTGGCGCAGTGCGGAGACCTACCGAGACTCGCTCAGCCCGCCTCTGGCCTGGATGGGCATGCTGGTGCGCAGCCGGGCTTTGGACTTTTTGCGCCGGCGCAGGGCCGAGCGCCTGCATCTCAATGTCTCGATCGAGAGCGTGGAAGATCTGTTGCAGGACCAGGATGCGCAAGCGCCCATGCAGCTGATCGAGGCTAGCGAACAGGCCGCGGCATTGCATCAGTGCCTGCAGCAACTGGCGCAGCCCCAGCGCCAAGTGGTGAGCTTGGCCTATCTGAGGGATTTAAGTCATAGCGAGCTGGCCAGCAGCCTGAAGCTGCCGCTGGGCACCGTCAAGACATGGATGCGCCGCAGCCTGGAGCAACTGCGCAAATGCATGGCCCGCCATGTCTGAGCGTCAGGAGTCCACATCATGAATCTGACTCGAAACCCCGAATTGCTCGACCGCCTGGCTGCCTCCTATTCATTGGGAACCTTGCACGGGGGGGCACGCCGACGCTTTGAGCAACTGGCACGTGAATATCCGCAGGTACGGGCGGCAGCATTGCTGTGGCAAGGTCGCTGGTCGGCCTTCTCCGAGGTTCAGACTCCAATACAGCCCGATGCAGTGGTCTGGACACGCATAGTCAATTTGCTGCAAGCCGAAAATGCCAGCATCAGACTGGCTCGCCAACATGAAGCTGCTGTATCGAAGCCGCCAGTGCCATCACTCGCTTGGTGGCGTGGGCTGGCCCTGGCAGGCGGATTGGCCACTGTGGCGGCTGTCTCGGTGGGACTTTGGTTTCAGCGGGGGCTCGAAGACGCCTCACAGCAACAACTGTCTGCGCTGCAAGCTCAGCTCCAGATGACACAGGCCGCATTGCAGGCTGCGCCCCAGATTCAGTATGTGGCGGTGCTGGCCGACGGCAAGGCCGATGCATCCATGCTGGTGACGTTCGATCCTCGACATAGGCAATTGGTGTTGCAGCGTGTGAGCGGCTTTAAAGAAGCGGACAACCAGTCTTTGCAACTGTGGGCCTTGCCCCAGCAAGGCGCTCCGCGTTCTTTGGGCGTCATGGGTGAGGGAAAGCTTGAGCAGCTCACTGCTCAGGAGAGCGATGTGAACGCAATCCCGGCCCTGGCCATCAGCCTGGAGCCGAAAGGCGGCGTCCCCAGCTCAACGGGGCCGACTGGCCCGGTTCTTTTCAAGGGCGCACTCATTCGCCGAGATCTCTGATTCGCGTCTCCATTGACACTGCAGCGAACTGTGCCCGATTTATCCAGAACCATTGAGGTTCAACAGCTGCCATAAGTGGCAAGTCCTGTCGCTGCTTTCTGCTGCAAAAACGGTGTATCAGCGGGCTCTCCCGAGTGAGCGCTTTTAATTGCTTGGCAAACGCGCAGCCATCATTCAGGTCTCCCGGAGGCGCAACGCAAGTTGCGACATCGCTGTATGACCATGGTCAGGTCATGCTGACGTGGCCGCCTGGATGGATGTGCGGCTACAGCCCTGATCGCCTGAATCACCAGTAAGAATGCTGGTGATGATTGGCACCTGCTACGGCTAGTACAGATGCCGGCCCTCGAACTTCGGACTCCAGCCCTCCAGCGCATGAACGAGCTGGCTATCTTTCAGGACAGCACGGCTCGTCTTCCGGCCGCGTCGTGACAGCCCAGCCCTGCCAGGGCGGCCCGGCCAGGGTGGCCCGGACCGGGTGGCCCGCGCGTTGTGATTGCAGGAACAAAATGAGCTTGATGCTGTGTCAGCAGCGGACGCAGCACCTGCAGCTCAATCTACAAAAATCGAGCATGGTGGGGCGTCGGGAGCGACAAGACGTCGAGATGGCTATTGCCGCTGCCTTGCTTGCTATTTGCCCATGGCGCCTTTCGACATTCCTTCCTTATCCATGGCGTCCTTGCTCATCTTGTCCTTGCCCATGTGGTCCCTGGAGGATTCTCCATGCTTCAGGGCAGTTGCAGCACAGCCAAGACCATAGGCTTTCAGCCTGTTTCTCGAGGGTTCACAGTCCCTCTTCTTGAACGACAAGACTGTCGAGGATTCACAACTGAACAAAGCTGCAGCTTCCAAGCCTGCGAAGGCTGACTGGCCGGCCACTCTGCTTCCAGCAACTGGGCTCGCTTAGACGACGGCATCAGAAACGCCTGGTTAGGCGAGCGCTTCAGGCTTGAGCGGGTAAAGGCGGATTGTTCAGATTGCCATCTGCTTCGCAATCAATGACTACCCGACAACCGTGGTGCAGACATGTATCGCTTTTGGGGCGATGCAGCTCTTCCATAAGCCGCTTGGCCTGGCTGCGCACTGATTTTCATCGACAACCGCGAGCCGCAGAGATCGGCCCCAGAGACATGTCTATTGGGTGACGCGGCCTGAGCTACGCATGGCCGGCATCGTTGACATCAATAGAGATTGAAAACCACGTAGTTACAGCTCTGCTTGGAATAAACCGCTTCGTTGAACTGTTTACAGCAAGTCAACCAAAAGGAGATTCCATGACCCGCCTCGTTTTCCTTGCCGCCCTGAACTCGGTGCTGCTGGCGGCCTGTGCCATGACATCCGGGACCCAGGCACAGATGCCAGCCTCCGCCATCAATGGTGTGCTCGCTGGCCCCAATCAGATGACGCTCTATGTCTTCGACAAGGATGCCGCAGGTTCCGGAAAAAGCGTGTGCAACGGCGTCTGCGCCACGAACTGGCCTCCGTTGATGGTGGCCTCAGGCAGCGCTGCTAGTGGCGACTGGAGCGTCGTGATCCGCGACAGCGGCGACAAACAATGGGCCTACAAAGGCCGTCCGCTCTACTACTGGTCCAAAGATGCCAAGCCAGGAGACAAGACGGGAGATGGCTTTCTCAACAACGCCTGGCACACAGCCCGACCCTAAGAGTCCAAGGTCCGAGCATTGAAAGGAAGAAACAATGAACCGCAGAAAAATAAAGCTCGCAGCGGCTTGCATCATGGCGCTGCCCCCGGTGTTCCTCCAGGCTGCAGAACCTGAAGTGACGGCACCCGAGGTGGTCCAGGCTCTGGAGGGCACCTTTGGCGTGCACCAGGGACAGCGCCGCAATCACATCAAAGGAAGCTGCGCGATCGGCGAATTCGTCGGCACCTCTGAGGCGGCCGGCTACTCGCGCTCCATCTTGTTCACAGGCAAAGTCGTTCCGGTAATCGCCCGCTTCTCTCTGGCAGGCGGCAATCCCAAGGCCCCTGATGCCGCCAGGAGCGCACGTGGCATGGCGCTGCAATTCAAGCTACCGCAGGGGCAGTTGCAGCAGATGTCCATGTTGAACACCCCCATGTTCGGTGCATCCAGCCCCAGGACTTTCCTGGATCTGACTTTGGCCCAGCGCCCGGATCCCGCCACCGGCAAGCCAGATCCGGAAACGCTCAGCGCATTCAAGGCTTCCCATCCCGACAATCATGCCCAGGCGCAATATTTGGCCAGCCACAACCCGCCGGATAGCTACACCCACAGCGCATTCTTTGGAATTCACACCTTCAAGTTCATCAACGCACAAGACAAGGTGACGCCGGTGCGCTGGCGCTTCGTGCCGCAGGAGGGTGAGAAGTCTCTGAGCAACGAAGCATTGAAGACGGCAGATGCCGACTTCCTGGAGAAAGCCTTGATCGACAGCACGGCGCAAAAGCCGGCTCGCTGGGACATGCTGGTGACTATAGGGCAGCCTGGCGATCCACAGGACGACCCTACGCAGCCCTGGCCCGCACAGCGGCCCGAGTTCAAGGCCGGTACATTGACGATCACCAGTGCTTCGTCCCAAAAAGCATCCATGTGCGAGTCGATCAACTTTGACCCGATGGTCATGGCCGACGGCATTGCGCCGACCAATGATCCCGTGCTCCGCTTTCGCTCCCAGGCCTATGCTGTGTCATTTGGCAAGCGCTTGAGCGGTCAATGAATTCCAGGATCACCTCGGACGGATCAAGACATCCGGGCATCCGAGACTGCGGCCGGCAGACCTTGCAGTTCGCGGCCGAACCAGCCTGTGTGCTCTGCGCTGCGTACATCCGGCAGAGTGCATAGGGCGAATGCTCGTCTCCTTGCCTCCCTGGCTTTTCAGCATGCGACGACCGAGAACATATGGGTCTTTATAGAATCGGGCATGGATATCGACAAGATCAAGGGCCGTCTGGCCTTTCTGCAAGAAGCGGAAAAGCTCAAGAGCGTGCTCCGAAGCGCGCACACATCGACAGGCAGGACGGAGAGCACCGCCGAACATACTTGGCATCTGTGCCTGATGGCGATGACATTCGAGGACGAACTGGCCGGCATGGACATGCTCAAGCTGCTGAAAATGTGCCTTGTGCATGATTTGGGCGAAGCGATTCACGGAGACATTCCTGCCATCGAGAAAGACCAGCATCCTGACAAAAGCGAGCAGGAAAAGGCCGATCTGCTGCATCTCACACGCTCGCTCGATAAGTCGCACCAAGCCGAGATCCTTGCGCTTTGGCAGGAGTATGAGGATGCCGCATCGCCCGAAGCCAAAGCCGTGAAGGCACTGGACAAGCTGGAGACCATTCTTCAGCACAACCAGGGAGCCAACCCGGCCGACTTCGACTACGGGTTCAATCTGACCTACGGTCAGAAGCACACCAGCGCCGAACCTCTGTTTTCATTGATGCGCAAAATCCTCGACGAAGGCACACGCCAGAGAATGGCCGAAGCCTCCCGCAATCCTGGCCAGTCGCTCTAGGCCACCGTCAAGCGACTGCCAGCAAGGCATTTCGTGTCTGAGAGTGAGTGTTGCAAAGCAGCCCTTGCTCGTCGCAATCGAGCTGCTGCATCGTGCCCGGATGAGCAGCAGCGTACGGGAATCGACGATCACAGAAGTTGGAATGGTTTGACTGCTCCCCAAAACCTGACTCTTTGATTTTTCATGCGACGTCGGTCGAGCACAGCCGCGGCTTTGAGCCAGAAGTTTGCGGCCGCAAACCTCAGCCTCTGGACAGATATGCAGCGGCACCATCGAATCGAAACGTCAGCAGCACTCCTACCTGGCAAACGCATGATCTTTGGGGGCTTCGAGCCGTCCGTCGAAGTGAAGACCTGACGCCAGCCTTCGGGCCTCGCTGCCCGTGACCCGCTCAAGCATGCCGGTCATCTCCTTGCTCAAACTTGGCCAGACAAGAGCAGCGCTCGCAGCTTGCCTGCAGAAAGCATGCCGCCTGCGTCTGGCGAAGATGTCGCATAACTTAGCGGGGAACCTGTGATTCGGAGATTGCATTGCTGGCCGCCGAATCAAGGCAGACTTGGCTTTTCGCAGGAGTCTCAACACTCGGCTCACCGGAATGCCAGAAGGCTCTCACAGTATCGAGCATGGCGGGCTTTCGCTGCGGCGGCGCTGCCGTGATGCTGCCAAGGCTGATGAATCCGGCCAGATACTCGGTGGACTCTATCCCCAGTTCAGCACAAAGTAAAACGTCGAAGCAGCGCTCTCCGCTGAGCATGATGGCAAGCCGAGTTGATGCGCGGCATTCAGCAGGTTGCCCAGTGCTGAGCCGGCTGCCAGCCATTGTTCACGCTCCGGCACCCGCATGCGCAGCTTGGGCGACATGATGAAAGCGAGCAAAGTCGGGCTGCGTGTGGCGTGCTCACGCGCACGCCTGAGGTCCTCAGTGGAGGCTAGAGGGTCGCGGCGCAATTTCTCCTGTTCGAATAAATCTGCCAGCCGCGCTCGAGAATCCGCGGGAAACACCAGCACACGCCAAGGATGTAGACCACCATGATCTGGTGCGCTCAACGCCGCCTCGATCATCAGGTCGATCTCCTGGCTGTCCGCTCCCGGAGCCTCAAGTCGCTTCGGTGAGACGGAGCGTCGATCCAGAAGAGGGGCAATCGCCTTTCTGCTGTTCGAAACCGCAAATACATGCTTGAGGGTGGAAATGGCCTCCGACAAGCCTTGGGCCCAGACAACGACCTTCTCGCCTTCAGTCGTGAACCCCCGAAAGACTGTCCCGGTTTTCACCAGGGAACAGCCGTACTCGCGTTCGGCTTCTGCCACAGCTTTCTTCAGCTGCGCTTGAGAGATTTGACATGCAATTGCTGCTGCCGCCCAGTCCTGCTCCCGATGGAGGGCCAACAGGTAGGAAATGTGATCTTGCTTCACTAAAGCCCTCTACTAAACATGATCGTCGCGAAGTACGAACAAGGCATTGATTATTCGAACCAGCTTATGAGCGGTGATCTGGGCGAGCCGTGTTCGTCATGTCTTTGCACATAGAGCGCACACCTTCTTGAATCGATGTCTGTCCTTGCAAAGCCGCGCCTGCTTGCGCAAATCTTTGAGGGGAAGATGGGACGTTCAGTCTGCAGCCCCTGAATATCGAACCAAGGGACGCAGCATGGGTTTGAGCGGATCAGGCGTGTTGTCCAATTCGGACAGCGCATCCGCCTGTTCATACAAAGCAGCAGTCACGCCCGGTGAGTACGCCTGGTGCAGGTTGGCCACTTCAAGGCGGGTATACAGAGCAGACGCGATGGCCTTGCGGTGCTCTGGCCGCTCGAGATGGAGCCCCCAGATTGACTCCTCCAACAGTATTTCCAGCACTTGCAGCCGCTCTTCAACGTTGAGCTTTTCGCTTCCCATATAGGTCTCAATTCACATAAGCACAAGAGTTCGGGAGACAGTGGCAGATGGAAGCAGGAGGAGCCGCTGCGCGCCAACTAGACGAAGTCTGCCATGCCAGCCTTCGTTATATTTAAGTATATATTACGAAGAGATGAGCCACCCACTGAATATGGTGGGTGAGAATTGGGCAGCACTGCTTGCTCATGGTTTGCGAGAAGCAGGCCAGCGTTTCTGACGGAATTGATGCGATGCCTTCAGCGCCCTGCCCTCGTGGTGACGGGGAGGCGATGAGCGTTAAGCGATGAAACTCGTACTTGAGCCGCAGCACGAAGCTCAATGCCATGAGAGATTCTTTGCACTACGCCACTGCGTGCAAGTGCCTGTGCCGTCAGCCTACCTAGCTGCTATGGACCAAGGCGACCAGCTTGTCCAGATCGGCTTGACATGCCCGAAGAGCATGTTGCTCGATACGCCTATACAGAGCAATCACCAGATGCCCCGTTTCAGTGAGCTCCGTACCACCTCCATGAGAGCCGCCCGTCGATGTGATCACCGCCGGCTTATTCAGCGCATGATTGATGCCATCGACCAGCAACCAGGCCCGGCGGTAGGACATGCCCAGGGATTTGGCTGCCGCAGCAATGGATTTGGTTTCGTTAATGGTCTCCAGGAGTTCGATTTTCCCAGGGCCGATGGCAATGATGTCACCGGCCATAACACGCATGCGCAGCTTCACTTGTGGTGAAGCGAGATTGGAGCGTGAAGGTGTATTGGACATGTGGTTTGAAAACGCAAGATGTGAAGTTACTGAAGGCTCAGCGTAACCACGTCGCCCTGGGCGGAACTATTTCGGCACAGCACGGATTATGACGATGGCTGAAGCCTCAAGTCCGAAGCATCAGCGTAGTCAACAGGCTCGGTTCATATGGTCGGAGTGCCAGAACCGCTGAACATCGAGGCTGAATGCGCGGCAATAGGCCTTCAGCTCTTTTGCGTGAGCCCTGACCGCGGACTTTGCCGTGAATCATTTGCTCGCTCGTGACTGCGCAGCCCCCGGAGCCGTGGCTCAGCTGAGCGCTGTGAAATGATGGCCGACAGGCCGCGACGTGACCATGAGCAGCTCCAATCGCGGCAAAGCCGTCTCCTGGCACAGGACTGCATTGTGTCGATATGCGACAGCCGCAAAACCAGCCCTTGTTGCCAATCGACTCTGCGATCTGCTGATTCCAGCGCTTCACTCCATATCGGAGCCTGTGACGCCGCATACTGGAGCAAATTGCAGGCTCTGCAACCTCGAGCTTGGCAAACGTGCCTCCCTGGCGCCTTTTGGCTCCAGGTTGTCGAGAACCGGCAGCTACCATGAGCTGCGCACACAGACATTAGCTTTAGCATTGGCATGGCTTGTAAACCCAATCTGCCTGCAATAGGCTTTGATACCTCCTGTCAACATCTGTGAAGTGCGCATGGTGGATCATCACAGCCCAATTCAGGAGGCTCGTCCCTGATGACGCGTGCGATGTCAGCGGCGGTGTGTAAGGGTCGCGCGCAAGGAGACTCTGATGTCTCATTTCTCGTTCGCTCGTTCGGCCAGCCTCGTCGCGCTGGCAGTGATTCCTATGGCATCCTGGGCCATCCACGGCACCGAAGGTGTCGAGTGGGGAGCACCGCCTCCGGTTCTCGCCAAAGGAGCCAAGTTCGCGGTACTCCTAGGTGATCCCAATCAACCCGGCCCCTATGTGGTGCGTCTGTCCGTGCCCGCCGGCTATCGCGTCTTGCCGCATTGGCACAGTCAAGCCGAGAACGTGACCGTCATTTCGGGCACGGTCATGATCGGGATGGGCGACAAGTGGGACTCGAAGGCACTCAAAGTCCAAAAAGCCGGCAGCTTCGGTTCGATTCCGGCCAAGGCCAATCACTTCGCCATGTTCAAGGTTCCAACAGTGATCCAGATCCACGGGGAAGGCCCATTCGACCTGAACTACGTCGACCCGGCAGATGATCCGCAGAAGGCGCACAAGTAAATCCAGGTTGCACACCCAGCGTGCTCTCGGCGGAGCCGCTGGCGTGCCCCCTCGCACAGGGCAAGCGCATCAGGAACAGGTTGGCAGATGCCATCGCCCCCGGTCAGCATCGTAGATACAAGGCATTTGACATTCTCATGATGTCAGGGTTGAGACTTGACTCACAACCTTGAAAGGAGCATGCAATGACTGCTTTTCGTGTGACCGACATGACATGCGGTGGCTGCGCGGGGCGCATCAAACGATCAATTGTGGCCATGGATGACAAGGCCTGCATCGAGTTTGAGCTCAAGGAGCGAACCGTGCTTATCTCGGGAACCGCATCTGACGCCGAGTTTGCAGAGGCCATCCAGGATGCGGGTTATACGCCTGAGCTGATTGAACCGCCCCCCGCCCTGGCAGGCAATGCAGGCCCAGATACTGCTCGATGCAAATGTCGGGCGCCACATCCCGGTGTTTCATGCTGCGGTGGCGATGATGCACCCTCATGAGCGGCTCGGGTAACGAGGAGACCGATTGAGCCAGGGATCTCGCCAGAGCGATCGGTTCACCCTCCTGAAGTGCTGGTGCATCCAGCGTGCTCGTCATTTGCTGGAACTCCCGGCGCTTCACACTGCGATTGCAACCCCGGTGATCTCCGATGGATGCAATGAAAGCGGCCTGAAAGCCAGGCTTTCATTTTAGGAAGCAGGCGACAGCACGATCTGGGCATGGATACGGAATGCCACGAGCAGCATTCCGACCCATTGCCCAGTTTTTCCTCAAGGCGCCAGAACCAGATCCTTGGTGGTCACACTGTTGGCGGTTGTCAGCGTCACTGCTGGCGCAGTGGTCTGAGTGGTGTAGCCGGCAGTGCTACCCAAGATGTTGTACTTGCCAGCGGCAGCGGTGTCTGCAGTGAAAACCAAAGGTCCGCTTGCGACGTAAGGCGCCTTGTTGGGCGCCAGCAATGGCAGATTCAGGTTGTAGTTTGCATTGGCGGGATCAACCAAAGTCCATGCGACATCAAGCCTCTGACCTGCACTCAGCACTTGCTGGGCATTCACATCAGCATCTGTCAAAGGCGTATTGGATGTGTTTGTCACCTTGCCCGCAACAGTCGCCGAAGCAGATGCAGGCAGCGGAATGGGGGCCGTCGATGCGTTGAGCGTGGTAGTGCCTGCAGCGATAGAGACAGGAACGCCAGTCACTGCGGCGGTGGTCAGGTTCTGGCCTGCAACGACGACGGTGTAGTTGGTGTTCTCCGGCAGGTAGGCCAGTACGAACTTGCCTGTGGTGGCGTTGGGCACGGTGGCGCGCAGGTTGTTGTCCGGGTCACGTGTGGACACCACGACGCTGGAGGCCAGAGCGGGATCCACATAGCCCACAATTGCTGTAGTCAACCGCTTGATGACGGCCACCACGGGTTTGAGGTTGTAGTTGCCGGAGTTACCTGCCTTGACAATGGACTTGCAGGCATCGAAGTCCAGAACCATATCGGCGACCTGGCCGCCGGTGACATTGAAGTTGGCCTTCAGCTTGAAGCCGCTTTGTTGGCCGCTGGGAGTGGTCAGCGCGATCTCGTTGGTCGAACCCGACAGCACCAGTGCATTGGCCAGCGGATTGGCAGATGTTGGGTTGGAAGGATTGTCAGCCAGCACCAAGCGGACCTGCTGGTAGTTGCCGGCTGGTAGCGGAAGCGAGCCCAACTCTTGCAGTACACCATTGGTCAAACCGAGCAGGTCAATGCGCTGGGCAGGAATCGTCAACTCGCTCCAGCCAGAATCGGTGGTACCTGCCGTGGCGCTCTGATGCACGCGGATTTTGGTGACAGTGACATAGACATGGTCATAGCCACACGCCGGAGCGTCGGTCATGGCCAGCTTGAGCGTGCCTTGCTGTGGGGTGCTATCGCCACCACCACCGCCGCCACATGCTGCCAGGCCGGCAGCAATCAAACCCAAACCCGTCCAGCACAAGGCCTTGGCAGATCGGAATCCATGCAAGTTGCTCATACCTTACCTTTTTGAAAATAAAGACAGCGCAATGCTAGGAGTACCCTTGGATACAGTGTTACGACTCGTAGACCCCGCATTCGAGCCAATCTCTGAGCAGATCCAATCATGCTCTACCTTCGGTAACAATGCCATTGAAACCTGCCTCCATATGCCACAGCCATCGCCGAAAATAGGACATGGCTGAGGTGATCCAGGTATGGGGTCCATGAAGGCTCGGATACCAAGCCTGTATTGCTGCCATCGAGCAATCATTGATAGAGAAGTACAGACAAAAGCCATGCTGCGCAGCAAATTGGGAACACTGCTAGTGATCAGTGCGGCACTTTCTTGTGCGGCAGGATTTGCTCTGGATGCCCAGGGCAGCATCGCGAACCTTGAGCTTTGGATAGCTTTGGCAGTCCTGCTGCTCCTCAGCGGTGCAGTCCTGATCGTCCTGGGACAGAACGACTAGCCCTTTGAGGCCGAACGACGCTGTTGCCGGCATTAATCGCGACCGCCAGTTCCAGGCCCTGGGCAAAAGAAATAGTGACGTCACCGAGATCCTCCCGATCATTCTCAGGGCCTCGCTGCAGCTCACGGTGACATGCGTCAGATCGAAAGGATTTCTATGAAAAAAGTGCTAGCGCTGGTCGCCACAGCTTTGCTGCTCAGCGGCTGTGTCGTGTATCCGAACGGCTACTACGACGACGGATACAGAAAACCCCACCCTCATGGGTGCCCACCTGGGCAAGCCAAGAAAGGCAACTGCTAGCACTGAACCTCGCTGTGCTCAGCCCATAAGCACTTGCAGGCATGAATCCATCTGATTGACTGTCATTGGCCCACCATGGAGCCACCGTCGACACAGGCTGACTGCCGGCACAGACCGGGACCAGGCGGTCACCAACTAAGGCAAATTTTCTAGACGACGCAGAGCCACCAGTTGCCATATCGACAGAATGAATGTTGCCAGCATCAACGCAATCGACATGGGCTGAATGAACGACTCGCTGCCTTGGAAGAAGAAAAACGCGTGAATGCCTACGGTTAAAAGGCCGAGACAGGCCAAGAGCTTGTAGTAAGGCAAGCCGGTTTTCAGGTTGGCGACAACCCGGCTGTGCGAGTACATGACCAATCCAATGATTGGAATATTGAGGAGCAGGTTGATTTGATTGCCGCCAGGAATGAGGAACAGCTCCCATTCATGCCAGTAGGCTGCGTCAATTTGATGCGTGATCAGGATGGTGGCATTTGCCAGAAAAAGAAGGCGAAGGCGGTCATGCATGGGCATTGACAGTGCTTCTGTCTATTTTGCGGACATAAAGACTACCCTGGCCGGACTCTTCAACCAATTCAATCGGGGATAGCCTCTCACGACCAAGAGCGATCGGTCATGAGCATTTGCGGACCGCTCGGGCTGAACTTGAGCAAGTGACTTTGACGCCTTGACGCAGGCTGCTCCTCATGCAGCCAACGTGCCCCCCAAACCAGCCGTTGCCCCCAACCCGTCAGATCCGGCCACGGGAAGACTGCACAGGCCAAGCATTCACTGCCGCAACCAATCCGCAAGAATTCGATTGCCGATGCCTGCTTGGTATCCACTTTCACCAGTCAAGCATCGCCGGTTGGCTGAATGCGTCAGCTCGTCGCGAATGCAGACAGTCTGTTGCCTCGGCCGACTCCATGTAGATATGGACTCAACGCACGATCAAAACCGGCATCCGTGCCAAACGCAAGACTTTGCAAGTCACAGACCCGAGCAGTACGGCTTCTGTTGCCGTTAGCCCGTGGGAGCCGATGCAAATACCGAAGCAGCCAAGAGATTCAGCCAAACCCACGATAGCGATTGCATCATCACCCATGACGACATGAAGATGCCAGGGGACAAGGGTAGCTGATTCTGCGAGCGCTCGACGCGCCCGGGCCGTGGCTGCCCAGCCGTATCGACCCAACTCGGTCTCCGCAGCCTCTTTGCTCAACCAGGGCTGCACATTCACGAGGTCAAGCATGCTGCCTTGCCCCATTGCCACCAAACGGGCACCAACGGCAACAGCACGCGAAGAGCATGCAGAGCCGTCCACTGCCACCAGCCAACGTTCGCCACCGGTATTTGCACAACTGCACTTGCCTTTCCACGTCAATGAAATCAGCCTGCCAAGGCTATCGCGCCGCTCGAGATCAGGCGCAGGCATGAGTGCAGGCATCGCTGCATCGCTCATAGAACACTCCTTGAAGATTTTCGGCCTGAGAGCTTCAAGCTAAGCAGCACGGAAATCAGGACAATCGAGCCAACAATGAGTAGCGACCAATGCACGGGCATATGAAACCAGGGCATCATCAGCATCTTGCCCCCGATATAGATCAGTACCAGAGCAAGGCCGTACTTGAGCAGATGGAAGCGTTCGGCCATGTCGGCCAGCAGGAAGTACAGCGCCCTCAAACCCAGTATCGCGAAGATATTGGATGTAAAAACGATAAATGGGTCGGTGGTGACAGCGAAGATGGCCGGAATACTATCCACGGCAAAGACCAGGTCACTCGCCTCAATCATCAGAAGCACCAAGAACATCGGTGTTGCATGAAGCAATCCATCGATGCGTACGAAAAACGACTGGCCGTGAAAGCCTGGCGCTATACGCATGTGGCAGCGCAACCAGCGTAGCAGTGGATTCTTTTCCAGATCGGGCTTTTGCTCAGCCATGATCAACATCTTGCCGCCCGTGACCACGAGCAGCAGCCCAAAAACGTAGAGCACCCACTCAAACTCGGAAACGAGCCAGATTCCGCCAAGAATCATTGCTGCCCGCATCACGATCGCTCCAAGAACCCCATACAGCAGCACGCGTCGCTGCAACTCTGGCGGGACAGCGAAGTAGGTAAAGATCATCACGAAGACGAACATGTTGTCTACCGACAATGCCTGCTCGATGAGGTAGCCGGTAAAGAATTCAAGTGCCTTGCGATTGGCAATTTCACGACCTGCGGTAGCGTCCAAATACCACCATAACAACGCGCCGAATGTGGTGGCAAGAGCCACCCAGGTGGCAGTCCAGCTTGCAGCTTCCTTGGCCGACACGCGGTGAGCCTTGTTTCCTCCGAGGACAAATAGATCCAGGCCCAGCATGATGAGCACAAAGACAATGAAGCCGATCCACATCGGGCCGGTTGCCAAAGTTTCGATGTTGTGCATGAAATGGCCCCAAGCGTTTGCTTCTTTGCCTTGAGATACTGCTTGCACCATGGGCCGCTGACATGCCCCGGCCAACTGCAGAGACAAGGCGAAACAACGGCGTAGCGAGGGCAGTGCGAGCGGCTCTCAACGTCGCTGTCGAGCTCTTAACTGGAAGCCATCCATAGAGCCACAATGCCCGCTCCGGCACCGACTCCCGCTGGAATACCAATGCGCTCCAGCTTCGAGGCAGGCTCGCCCGGGATCACCTCTACAGGCACGCTGGTTCGCTCCAGCACCTGATTCGTCACTGAATTCTCGATAAGACGCACCAAGGAACTCTTTCGCGCCGTGCTCATGACAATCAGGTCGCAATGAAGCCTGCGCGCGACATCCACAATGCAGTCAACCTTGTTGCCGACTTCCGAGTGGACAGCATATGGAATCCCGGCGGCATCCAGCATTTGCCGAGCAGTCAAGAGCGCCGACTCCGTCTGCTCATGATGAAACTCCATCCGGTCACTCCTGCTTGAGTAATCGGTGATGAGTTTCGAGAATGGCGGCTGCACGTTCAGGAGATGAATCTCCAGATCTTCGCTCTTCCTGAACTCGTCGATCACGTGACGTATTGCAAACAACGAATTGGCTGATCCGTCTGACGGGACAAGAACTCTCAGCATGGTGCTTCTCCTTTGAGGTGAGCTGCTTGGTGCAGTGACTCACCTGAGTGGATCCTCGTTCAAAGACTGCTTGCGCCTTCTGATTCGAAGGTTCTCCGCCGAGCACTTCTCCTGGCCCTGGACAACACCAACAATAGCGATGCAGCAATTTAATAAAAGCAGATAATTTGGAAGCAATAGCTCCGAAAAGCCGAACAATGAGCCCTGGCTTCAGTTACAGGCACCTTTACTATTTTTGGGTTGTCGCCAAAGAAGGAGGCATGGCCCGTGCTGCCGAGCGCCTGGGCATGGCTGTACAAACTGTTAGCACCCAAGTTCGTGAGCTGGAGCGGTCACTGGGCTATGCACTGCTCAAACCTGCAGGGCGAGGCGTTGTCCTGACAGACGCAGGACTTGCCGCCATGCGGCAGGCAGAGCAAATCTTCCAGCTAGGGGAGCAGCTGCCTGCGGTAGTGCGTGACGCAGTGGGCATGCCGACCATGCGTTTGATCGTCGGCATCGCCGACGAGTTGCCCGAACTGGCGGTGCGAAGCCTGATGCAACCTGTGATGCAGGAACCCCATCTTCGACTTTTGTGCTTGGTTGACGAATTCGAGGATTTGCTGGGTGACCTGGCTTTGCATCGACTTGATGTCGTTCTGGCCGACCGTGCCGCTCCTCCAAATCCCAACCTCAAGGTCTATAGCCACTCTCTGGGCTCATCCCCATTGGCCTGGTATGCACCTGCATCCTTGTTTGCAGCAGCTCGGCAAGACTTTCCGCAGTCTCTGGCCAAAGTCCCCGTGCTTCTGCCAACGGCCCATGCAGCAGTGCGCGCAAGGCTTGATCAGTGGTTTGAACGAGAGTCCATCAAACCGCATGTCATAGGCGAGTTCGAGGACAGTGCATTGCTGAAGACGTTTGGAGCAGCTGGCATGGGTGTCTTTCCAATGGCCAGCTTGGTTCACGAAGACTTGACGACCCGATATGAGGTGAAGCGTTTGGGCGATTGCGAGGGTGTGGAGGAACACTTCTTCGCGATTGGTGCAAGCAGGAAGGTGCTACATCCTCTGGTGCAAAAGCTATTTTCGACAAGAGGCTAGATTTCCTCGTAAAGCAAGCGCTCAGCACTGTCGGCGAATCGAGGTGTAGTGAAGTTCGCGCCTGCGATCAAAAACCGTCTATGGCCGAAATCCCCAAGAGCCATCAAAGCAGACTGTTGTGAAATGTGAAGAAAGCGCTGTGCTGACTTATTCAAGCACAATCTTTACAAGTTCGGTATCACCAGTGCAGGTGCTTAGACAATATGAAATCAACTCATTGGTTTGCTATTGATCGCAGTCACTTCTCCAGCATTTCCTATGCAATGCTCTTCGTGGCTGGAGCAATTGCGCTCTCGATGGCGGCGATCTGTGCGGCAGCTCTTTATCAAAGTCGGCTGGACACAATGAAGCACGCGGTGGAAACATCGCGTAATGTGGCTCTTCTCGCCGAAAATGATGTGGTTCGAAATCTCGAACTCTATGCGCTGTCATTGCAGGCCGTGATTGATGGATTGAACGATCCCGAAGTGATGGCTGCATCGCCGCACCTGCGCGAAGTTGCCTTGTTCGACAAAGCTGCGACTGCATCCTATTTGGGATCAATTCTGGTCTTGGATACCGAGGGGAACATTGCCATCGATGCACGAAAAGTCAAGCCAGGCAATGTCAACTTCTCCGGCCATGATTTCTTCACCGTGCATCGAGAAAATTCCGGCAAGGGGCTCTATGTGGGAGACCCATACGCATCACCGCTGCATGGCGGCGCCTTGAGCATTCCCCTGAGCCGTCGGCTTTCTCATGCAGACGGCTCTTTCGCAGGCATAGTGCTGATCGATGTCCAGCTTGAATATTTCAGAAAACTATTTTCTGGGCTGTCGCTGGGTGAGAATGGATCGCTTGCATTGATAAGAAAAGATGGCGCGATGATGATGCGCCAACCCTTTGATGCCAAGGTCATAGGGCGCAATATACGAAACGCAAGCACATTCAAGCGGTTCACTGCTGAGCCTGAGGGCAGCTTTTCAGATATTTCCTACCTTGATGGCACTCATCGCCTGTACTATTTCAAGAATCTTCCGAGCTTGCCGTTCATTATCATGGTCGCGAAAGCGCACTCCGATATTTTCACGGCTTGGCGACAACGTGCACTGATCATTGCCTGTCTGATGGGGGTGCTCACAGCAGCCTTTATCGGCTTGTCCTTTGCTTTCGTGACACAGCTCAAGCGACGAATACGCGCCGAGTCGGAGTTGGCCTTGCTAGCTCGTACTGATGGGCTGACGGGCTTGAACAACCGCCGCAGACTCGACGAAATGCTGGATCAGGAATGGCACCGGGCAAGACGAAACCATAGTATTTTTTCATTGCTATTCGTCGACATTGACAGGTTCAAGGTCTACAACGACACATACGGACACCAAGCTGGGGATGACGTCATCGCAACCATAGCCAAATGCATTGGTGACAGTATTCGCAGGCCAGGAGATATCGCAGCTCGTTATGGAGGCGAGGAGTTCATCATTGTTTTGCCGGATACATCTCTAGAGGGCGCGTCATGCATTGCGGAAAACATCCGCGCCGCCGTTTCGCAACTCTCTATCGAGCACTCAGGAAGCGAATTCGGCTACATCACAGTCAGCATCGGTTGTGCGGCATGGGAGCCAGAACACGATGCAGATGTAGCCTCGGTGATCCGTTCGGCCGATGAGGCGCTATACAAGGCCAAGACGACAGGTCGCAACAAAGTTGTTGTATTCACCAAAACTCCAACACAACGAGCAGCAGACTTTCGGGACACAACGCAAAGCCATAGCCAGTCCCTGATCTGAATCCGTCATGGAGGCGGCACCGGTGCTGATGCTCGATGAATCTAAGAAAGAATGACGAAAGGTTGCAATGCCGCTCGACAATGTCTGCTTGCCCTGGCTGCAGCAAAGGCTGCAACGGCTCTTGCCGACGGCCAGAAGCTGTCTGTCACAAACTTCAGCTTCTGCGCTGGTGAGCTGCATTACGATCAACGCGAAAACTGCCACTACATTCCCAGCGAACCACTCGACTGACATCGAGTTGAAGAGCAGGATGCATGCGCATTGGCTGCTCAGGTTCCAGGTAACTACAGACAATGTTGAAAGGCCATGCTCAGCCTGGATTGCTGGAGCGTGATCTGCGAGCTCAAGGGGCCCAGGCTGAGAGCACTGCAGCCACCGGCCCTGCGGGCATTGTGAATGCGGCGCCAGCTCCGCATCTAACGGTCAATTCAGCAGGAGTGAAGAGATGTCATATATCGATGGTTTCGTGATCGCTGTCCCCACCGCCAACAAGCAGAAGTTCATCGAGCACGCGCGCAAGCTCGACCCGATATTCATCGAGCTCGGCGCAATCAGGGTGATCGAGGCTTGGGGAGATGACGTCCCCGATGGCAAGGTCACCGACTTCCGCCGCTCGGTTCAGGCCACGGCCGAGGAGACAGTGGCTTTTTCATGGGTCGAATGGCCGGACAAGGCCACGCGCGACGCAGCCATGAAGAAGATGATGGAAGACCCGCGCATGGACCCATCCGCCCCCAGCAATCCGCCCATGCCCTTCGACGGCAAGCGCATGATCTTTGGGGGTTTCGAACAAGTCGTCGAAGTGAAGCCCTGAAGTCTGATGTTCAGCTCATTGAGCTGTCAGGTTCAAGCCCAGGCGACATCCCCCTCTCACCAGTTGCTTGATGCAATGCAGCCTGGTCTCCACCTAGCTGCGCCGGTGATCCCTGCGGCAGTCTCCTCATTGCGATGCACAAAGACATCGCCCTTGCGCATCCGGGCATTCTCTCTAGGGGGAGTGATGGGTGTGGCGGGGCGACATGCAGGGGGCTGTGCGTCATGAACTCCAAGAGCCGTGACGATCAACCGCAACTCATCGCCGTGGGTTGCGCCTGCAATTGCGGCAGTACCGCCACCCCGGGAATTTGAGTCCGGTGGGCTCAGCAAGCAGAAGCAGCCCGCCCTCACTGGATTGATGCGCCACTTGCCGATACCGGCTATCGCCACCTCCGGCACAAAGCCGGCAGCTGAGCGCTGCCTTGTACTGCGCCCAGTTGGTGCTCGATAGCGGGGCTGGACTGCTGCGGCGACACTGATTGATTCAACAATGCCGCCGCAAGCATCTGCCAGATGCGCCCTTCAATGACGGAAGCACCTGGGCACACATGGGCATCCATATGTGGCCGGGTGCATGCCAATCGTGCTTATTTGGGAGAGAACAGGAAGTTCATCACATCGCCGTCCCTGACGATGTACTCCTTGCCTTCGGCGCGCATCTTGCCGGCGTCCTTGGCACCTTGTTCGCCCTTGAAAGCGACGAAGTCTTCAAAGGCAATGGTCTGGGCACGAATGAAACCGCGCTCGAAGTCACCGTGAATCACGCCCGCGGCCTGGGGAGCCGTAGCGCCGACACGCACAGTCCAGGCACGCACTTCCTTTTCACCGGCAGTGAAATAGGTCTGCAGGCCCAGCAGCTTGAAGCCAGCACGGATCAGGCGGTTCAGGCCAGGCTCTTCCAGACCCAGCTCCTGCAGGAACATATCGCGGTCTTCGTCTTCCATCTCGGCCATCTCGGCCTCGATCTTGGCGCAGATGGCGACCACGGGTGCGCCCTGAGCTTCTGCATATTCCTTGAGACGATCCAGAAAAGGATTGTTTTCAAAGCCGTCTTCGGACACGTTGCCCACAAACATGGCGGGCTTGGCAGTGATCAGGCAGAAAGGCTTGAGCAGGGGCGCATCTTCCTTGGACACCGACACCACACGGGCGGGCTTGCCTTCATTCAGGGCTGCCTGAATGGGAGTCAGCAGTGCCACCAGCTTGGCGGCTTCCTTGTCGTTACCGGACTTGGCGGCCTTGCTGTAGCGATTCAACGCCTTTTCCACCGTGGCCAGGTCGGCCAGGCACAGCTCGGTCTGGATGACTTCGATGTCGGAAATCGGGTCCACCTTGCCCGCCACATGAATCACGTTGGGATCTTCAAAGCAGCGCACCACGTTGACGATGGCATCGGTTTCACGGATATGGGCCAGGAACTGGTTGCCCAGTCCTTCGCCCTTGGAAGCACCAGCCACCAGGCCGGCGATGTCCACGAATTCCACGATAGCGGGAACGATGCGCTCGGGCTTGACGACCTCGGAGAGCTGATCCAGACGCGGATCGGGCACTTCCACCACGCCGGTGTTGGGCTCGATCGTGCAGAAGGGATAGTTCTCGGCGGCGATGCCGGCCTTGGTCAGGGCGTTGAAAAGAGTGGACTTGCCCACGTTGGGCAGGCCCACGATGCCGCATTTGAGGCTCATGGAAATTCCTTATGTATCAATGCACTATCGAGCACCACACCCATGTGGCGGAAGTGCCCGATCCGCATCGTCGCGAATCCGGTTCTTTTGAAGCGTGACCCATAGGCACTCTGTTCACCCAGAGTTTCGTCCCGGTTTGGCCACGGAAAGCCCCCGATTGTAATGACCCGGCAATCTCTGCTCATCTGCGGTAGATTGCGCCGCCGTTCCGGCCAGAAGGCAAAAAAGCCTGCGCAAAGACAGGCCTGGGAGAAAAAGCCCGGGAAATGTCGGATCAATCAGCGGTCAACGCCGGCGAACTCTGTCGCATGGGGCCAAACAGTTGCTCCAGCCCGGCCGTCTCCTCCAGCCGTCGGAACTGGGATTGCGGACTGCACAGATATTTGGTCATGCAGGGAGTCCGACAGCTGCGCATCAAGGCGGGCACCTTCTGGGCAAACTCCAGCACCCAGTCTCCGGCCTCACAGCCAATATGGCCATGACCGTCCGGCAGACAGAAATCTCTGTCGGGGGCACGAAAAGACAGGCGAGCGATCTTTCCGGCAAAAGCACTGCTGCCGGTGAGAACCACGAAATCGCCAGATTTGAATTCAGCCATGCCGCCCTCCCCTCATTGCTGCTGCCAATGGCCTTATTGGACACTGGTTCTGCTGCATCACTATTACAGGGATGCCCCAAGTCTTTGAGGGTCAAAGGCCTACACCCTCAATCAAAGCGCGGATTGCCCGCCAGTTGCTGACCCACAGCCAGCTCTGCTGCAGCATCCGCAACGTCCGGCAGACCCAGCACCATGGCATTCATACCAAAAGTAATAGCGCCATCAACACGCGGATCTTGGCGATAACTGGAAATTGAATATCCCACTGCCGTGCCGGGTACGGCGGTGTCGGGATCTATATCGGGAATCGGGCAGCGCGTACAGGGCTTGCAGGGCAGCAGGCTCAGACCGGGCAACTGGGGCAGATCCAGCTGTTCCACACGATCTTCATCATGGGCTTCGATATCGGCAATCACGATATTCGGACGAAAGCGCCGCGCATCGACAGCAGCCTCGCCGGCCTGCGTCAGTCGCTGATTGAGCTCGTCCACGGCCGACTGGCTGAGCAGCAGCAAAGGGTAGCCGTCGGCAAAATGCACCGGAGCGTCGCCATCGCCCACCCAGCGTTCGCTGGCCCGGCGCGGTTGCGAATTATCAAAGCGCACCAGATGGCAGTCCTGCGCCAGAGCCCGGCTCAGCCAGCTGCGTGCAGGCGCGGCCCATTCGCCGAGGTCCCAGGCATCGACCGTATCCTTCCAGACCCGCGCACGGCATTTGCTGCCCTGTACCAGCAAAGGAATCTGCAAGCTGTCCATACCCGGAAAATGCAGCAGCAAGTATTCGTCCGTAATCTCGGGCCTGATCAGCGCCATGCGCGGATGACTGCGCTGGGTCAAGAAATCGCCATTGGCATCGACCACCATCCAGTGCCTGTCCCATTGCAGGCCATGGCGCGAGAGCGCGGCCTTCGGCACGGCAATACCGGCGCAGGATTTGACGGGGTAGATCCACAGTTCGGCAATCCGGCCCTGCACGTCATAGGCGGTGTCGGTCATCACATCTCCTTCGATTACGGATTCATCTCTCATTTTGCCCTCTAGTCCCTGCTTGACCTGCACAGCCCGCTATCAACAACATAGTTGGCTGCGGTCGGCGACCGCGTGGCATGAGGTTTCCTCTATGGGCGCAGGCCCTGCCCGCGCCTCCTACAATGCCGGACATGGCGCAAACCTTTGATGTATGTATTCGTGGAGCCGGCATTGTGGGCCGGACCTTGGCTCTTTTGCTGGCGCGTGAGCGTCTGCGTGTGGCGCTGGTGGCGCCGCCACAGCCTCGATCCCCGCAAAAGGATGTGCGCGCCTATGCGCTCAATGCCAGTTCCAGGGCCGTGCTGCAGTCGTTGCGCTGCTGGCCTGACGACGAAGATGCCACGCCCGTGGTCGGCATGCAGGTGTTTGGCGATCTGGACGGCCAGGTTCAGTTCGACGCAGCTTCTCAGGAAGTGCCAGCACTGGCCTGGATTGTCGATGTCCCCGCGCTGGAGCAGCGCCTGGCCGAGGCCGTGCGCTATCAACCCCAGGTGGAAATCGTCAAGGAACCGGTGGAGGCCGCACTCACCGCCGTCTGCGAAGGCCGCTCCAGCAGCACGCGTACCGAATTCGGCGTGGATTTCTCCGTCACGCCCTATTCCCAGCACGCCATTGCCACCCGGTTGAGCTGTGAGCTGCCGCATGGCGGCATTGCACGTCAGTGGTTCACGCCGGAAGGAATCCTGGCCTTTCTGCCCATGGGCGGGCCCGACGGTCACGAAGTGGCCGTTGTCTGGTCGCTGGAGCAATCGCTGGTGCCTGACTGGCTGGAAAGCGACGAAGAGAGCTTTACCACCCGCCTGCAGTCCATCAGCCAGGATGCGCTGGGCCAGTTGGAGCTGGTGGCCGAGCGCGCCACCTGGCCTCTGCAGCAGGCTGTAGCCGATCGTTGGTGCGGACCGCTGGACAGGAACAGCCAACAAAGCTGGGTGCTGGCAGGTGACGCCGCCCACAACGTCCACCCGCTGGCCGGCCAGGGTCTGAACCTGGGCCTGGGCGATGTGCAGACTCTGGCACGCATCCTTCAGGAGCGCGACTACTGGCGCAGCCCCGCCGATCTGAAGCTGCTGCGCCAGTACGAGCGTGAGCGCAAGGCATCTCTGGCCCCCATGGGCCTGGCCATGGACGGGCTGCAGCAGCTGTTTGCCCGTCCCGAAGTGCCTGTGCAGATGCTGCGCAACTGGGGCATGAAGGGCTTTGAGCGCAGCGGCCTGCTCAAGTCCTGGATGGCCAAGCAGGCCATGGGTCTGCTCTGAGACGCGGGCTCAGGGAACCCTTGGCTCAGTCCGTACTCCAAGCAACAGCCCTGCCATCCATGCATAGTGGATGGCAGCCGATCTCATTCTTTCCACGCTGCAGCGCGCTGCAGCCCACGACATCTTCCATGAAACTTGTTGCCTGCCTGCTGGCCACCGCCAGCCTGACCTTCGGCCTGAGCGTGCATGCCCAGGATGCCAACCTCAAGAAGACGCTGACCGAGCGCATTCCCCAGCTCGAGAAAATCGACGAGGTGCGCTCCACCCCCATGAGCGGCCTGTACGAAGTACGCGTGGGCACGGACATCTTCTACACCGATGCCAAGGGCAACTATCTGATTCAGGGCGAGCTGATCGACACCAAGGCGCGCCGCAATCTGACCGAAGACCGCATGACCCAGCTCACGGCCGTGGACTTCAAGCAGTTGCCCATCAAGGACGCCATCACCATCGTGCATGGCAAGGGCGAGCGCAAGATGGCCGTGTTTGAAGACCCGAACTGCGGCTACTGCAAGCGCTTCGAAAAAGACCTGCAGAGCGTGGACAACGTCACCATCTACCTCTTCCTCTACCCCATCCTGAGCCCGGACTCGGCCGAGAAGTCGCGCAATATCTGGTGCGCCAAGGATCAGGCCAAGGCCTGGCATGAGCAGATGCTGAACAGCAAGAACGCACCAGCCGCCCAGTGCGACCCCGCCGCCATCCAGCGCAATCTGGCTTTTGGCCGCAAGTACAAGATCACCGGCACGCCCACCGTGATTTTTTCCAACAATGTGCGCGTGCCCGGCGCCATCTCGGCTGCCGAGGTCGAAAAGCACCTGGCCGCCGCCAAGTAATCCCTGTCTCATTGCCGGAGCAGCGTGCATCTGATGAAATTTCAGGCACGCTGCGATAGGTTCGCATGCTCCGGCCCGCATTTCTGGAGCTGCCATGACCACTGCCCCCAATGCCTCCGGCATTCGCCCCGACATCCGCTTTGCCGTGCAGGCCAGCGCGGTGGACGCCCATCTTTTCGATGTGGAGCTGCATATCGCCCAGCCTGCGGCACAGCAGTTGCTGTCGCTGCCGGTGTGGATTCCGGGCAGCTATCTGGTGCGCGAGTTTTCCAAGAACCTGCAGGGCGTGAAGGCCACGCAGAACGGTCAGCCCGTGGCCGTGCAACAGCTCAGCAAGAATCAATGGAAAATCTCCTGTAACGCCGATGCAGATTGCGTTATCAGCTATCAGGTTTGCGCCTATGACACCTCGGTGCGCACGGCCTGGCTGGATCGCCGGCGCGGTTTCTTCAACGGCACCAGCCTGTGCCTGCGCGTGCATGGTCAGGAAAACCGCCCCCATGCGCTGGAGCTGCTCGGCAGCCCCGCCACGCAGGACTGGCAGGTGGCCACCGGCCTGACGCCCGCACAAATCGATGCCAACGGCTTCGGCCTCTACACGGCAGCCCACTACGACGAGCTGGTGGACTGCCCCGTGGAGATGGGCCGGTTCTGGCGCGGCAGCTTTGTAGCCGGAGGCGTGCCCCACGAGTTCGTGGTGGCCGGTGCCGCGCCCAGCTTTGATGGCGAGCGCCTGCTGGCCGATACGCAAAAGATCTGCGAGGCCGAGATCGCCTTCTGGCATGCCGACGGCAGCCAGCTGCCCATGGATCGCTATGTCTTCATGCTCAATGTGGTGGATGACAACTATGGCGGCCTCGAGCACCGCAACAGCACGGCATTGATCTGCGGCCGCCGCGATCTGCCGCGCAAGGGTGAGGCCAAGGCCGGCGAGGGCTATAACACCTTGCTGGGCCTGATCAGCCACGAGTACTTCCACACCTGGAACGTCAAGCGCCTGCGCCCGACCGAACTGGCCCGCTACGACTACGAGCAGGAGAACTACACCGAGCTGCTGTGGTTCTTTGAAGGCTTCACCAGCTACTACGACGATCTGTTCCTGCGCCGCGCCGGACTGCTGGACAACAGCCAGTACCTCAAGCTCGTCACGCGCACCATCAACCAGGTGCTGCAAACGCCGGGCCGCCTGGTGCAGTCCGTGGCCGAGGCCAGCTTCGACGCCTGGGTCAAGTACTACCGCCAGGACGAGAACACCGCCAATCACACGGTCAGCTACTACACCAAGGGCTCGCTGGTCGCTCTGTGCCTCGATCTGGCGCTGCGCGCCAACGGCACCAGCAGCCTGGACGATGTGATGCGCGGCCTGTGGCGCAGCAGTGAAGGCGGCCCCATCAGCGAAGCCGATGTGCTGGCAGTGGTCAGCGAAGTGGGCAACCCTGAGATTGCCGGACAGCTGCAAGCCTGGGTACATTCCACCGAGGACCTGCCGCTGCGCGAGCTGCTGGTCCTGCATGGCATCAAGAGCAAGGCCGAGCCCGCACAGTTGGCGCAGAAACTGGGTCTGCGTGTCCAGGAAAACCACAGCGTGCAGATCAAGACCGTGCTGCGCGGCGGCGCTGCCGAGCAGGCCGGCATGATGGCTGGAGACGAGTGGCTGGCCGTCGAGGCCGATGGTCAGCGCTGGCGCATCAGCAAACTGGACGATGTGCAGCTGTACGCGGCCGGCTCCAATCAGCTCACGGCCTGGGTAGCACGCGACCAGCAGATTCTGCAGCTGACGCTGAACACGGGCAGCCTGCTCGCCAAAGCCGCCAGCGAGGATGCAGATAGCGCCAGCCCCATCAGCAATCTGGGGCTGGAAATCAGCGACAAGGCCGCCGCAGAGCGCTGGCTGACGGGCATTGCGGCCTGAGCCCGGCCCCAAAGTGGCGCTGCAGCGCGACAGCTGGCAGCCAGACTCAGCGGTTATTCTTGGCAGCAGCCATTCATTCTTTAGCAGGAGACAAACTTGGCCTACGAAACCATCGAAGTCCGCGTGGAAGCGGACAAAGTCGGCGTCATCACGCTGAACCGTCCCAAGCAGCTCAATGCCCTGAACGACCAGCTCATGGACGAACTGGGCGATGCGCTCAGGAAGTTCGATGCCGACAAAAGCATTGGCTGCATGATCATCACCGGCAGCGAACGCGCCTTTGCCGCCGGTGCCGACATCGGTGCCATGGCCAAGTACAGCTTTGCCGACGCCTATGGCGGCGACTACATCACGCGCAACTGGGAAACCATTCGCAGCATCCGCAAGCCCGTGATTGCCGCCGTCGGCGGCTTTGCCCTGGGCGGCGGCTGCGAGCTGGCGATGATGTGCGACTTCATCATCGCTGCCGATAACGCCAAGTTCGGCCAGCCCGAGATCAAGCTGGGCGTGATTCCCGGTGCCGGCGGCACGCAGCGCCTGCCCCGCGCCGTGGGCAAATCCAAGGCCATGGACATGGCTTTGACCGCCCGCATGATGGATGCCAGCGAGGCCGAGCGCGCCGGTCTGGTCAGCCGCGTCGTGCCTTTTGACAAGCTCATGGAAGAAGCTCTGGGTGCGGCCATCATCATCAGCGGCTTCTCCCAGCTGGCCGTGATGGCTGCCAAGGAATCCGTGAACCGTGCATTCGAGAGCGGCCTGTCCGATGGTGTGATGTTCGAGCGCCGCCTGTTCCATGCCCTGTTTGCCACCCAGGACCAGAAGGAAGGCATGGACGCGTTTGTGAACAAGCGCCCCGCCCACTTCACCCATCAGTAAGCACCAGATTTTTCGCAAGAAATTTCAGAAAACCACTTGAAGCAGCCATTTTTTGCATATAATCGCTGTCTTCGGTCGTATAGCTCAGTTGGTTAGAGCGCAGCATTCATAATGCTGATGTCGTAGGTTCAAGTCCCACTACGACCACCAAACAGGAAACCGCAGTGCTTGCAAAAGCACTGCGGTTTTTTCTTTATCCCTGAGACCGCTGCAGGCCGCACACAAAAAATCCCAACTTGGCTGCCAAGGCCATTTCTTCCTATACAATTGCGGGCTGTCGGTCGTATAGCTCAGTTGGTTAGAGCGCAGCATTCATAATGCTGATGTCGCAGGTTCGAGTCCCGCTACGACCACCAAATCCAGGCCCCAGTTGCTCACGCAGCTGGGGCTTTTCGCTTTTTACAGAGGCGACATTGCGCCGCACTGCTCTTTCTGCCCCGCAGAAATCAACGCAGTTCGCGCCGCCATGCTCCAGCCGCTCAAACCTCCCCTTCAAGGACTTTTTCGTGCCCGTTGCACCTCAAGGATGCTGCACGCACGCTGCGTGCCCGCGCGCTGGTCTTGCGCCCAGCAAGGGCCTGCTTTTTTCTGCAAAAGCCGGCCTGCAGGCACCCACAGTCCGTCTTCGCTCAAGGACTCTCCCGTGACCATACAAACCACAGGCGCCGTGGCAGGCACAGCCGCGCCCGCTGCTCCAACAGAAGTCAACGGATACAGCTGGAAAGCACTCATGGGCTCGGCCGTCGGCTACGCCATGGACGGCTTTGACCTGCTGATTCTGGGCTTCATGCTCTCGGCCATCTCCAAGGACCTGAACCTCACGCCCGGCCAGGCCGGCTCTCTCGTGACCTGGACCTTGATCGGCGCCGTCTTCGGGGGCATCGTCTTCGGCATGCTCAGCGACAAATACGGCCGCATCCGCGTGCTGACCTGGACGATCGTGCTGTTTGCCGTCTTTACCGGCCTGTGCGCATTTGCACAAGGCTACTGGGACTTGCTGATCTACCGCACCATCGCCGGTATCGGCCTGGGCGGCGAGTTCGGCATCGGCATGGCCCTGGCCGCCGAGGCCTGGCCCGCCCGCCATCGCGCACGCGTCTCGTCCTATGTGGCTCTGGGTTGGCAACTCGGCGTGCTGGGCGCAGCCATGCTGACCCCGCTGCTGCTGCCCTCCATCGGCTGGCGCGGCATGTTTCTGGTCGGCGTGATTCCCGCTGTCGTGGCCTGGGTCATCCGCAACAAGCTGCATGAGCCCGAAGTGTTCGTGGCGCGCAGCAAGAAAGAGCAGCCCTCGGCCATGCAATGCCTGAAGCTGCTGATGAAGGACAAGGCCACGCGCAAGATCAGCCTGGGCGTGATCGTGCTGACCTCGGTGCAGAACTTCGGCTACTACGGCATCATGATCTGGATGCCCAGCTTTCTGTCCAAGCAGATGGGCTTCAGCCTGACCAAGTCGTCCATGTGGACGGCCGTCACCATCGTCGGCATGTCGCTGGGTATCTGGGTCTTCGGCCAGCTGGCCGACCGCATCGGCCGCAAGCCCACTTTCCTGATCTTCCAGGTCGGCTCCGTGATCTCGGTGCTGGCCTATTCCCAGCTCACCGATGCCACGGCCATGCTGTGGGTGGGAGCCATCATGGGCCTGTGCGTCAACGGCATGATGGGCGGCTATGGCGCCGTCATCAGCGAAGCCTACCCTACCGAGGCCCGCGCCACAGCTCAAAACGTGCTGTTCAACATCGGCCGCGCCGTCGGCGGCCTGGGCCCGGTCGTCATCGGTGCGCTGGCCATGGCCTACTCTTTCCAGGTGGCCATTGCGCTGCTGGCTGCCATCTATGTGCTGGACATGCTGGCCACGGTCTTTCTGATTCCCGAGCTCAAGGGCAAGGAGCTTCATTAAAGATAGCTGCCATCGCAGACCCATCAAGCGCCAGAGCCTTAAAGCCTGGCGCTTTTTCATTGCCGCCGGGCTGTCCCAAGACAACAAGCCCCCACGTGGGCGCCCGGCGCAGAGGCAGCGGCCGCACGAAGCGGGCATGTGCGGGGGCCGAGCACCTTATCTGCGCTGCCCGAACACTTCGCTGACCAGGTCCCGCAGCCACTGGTTCGCGGGCTCCTGCGCAAAGCGCCAGCTCCAGTGCAAAGAGACATCGAAAGCACTCTCTGGCAGATCGGCCTGCAGCACCACATATCCGCCCTGTGCTTCAAAGGTCTCGGCAATCTCGGCGGGCATGATGACGGCCAGATCCGTCTGATGCACGATGGAAGGCACGGCCATGAAGTGGGCCGCCGACAGCCTCACCTGATCCTGCAACTCAAGCTTGCGCAGAATGCGCAGCGTCTCGGAATGCGAGCGCACGGCCACATAGTCGAGCCCGCGCAAATGTTCAGCGCTCAGCCTCTCGGCCTTCAAATCCTTGAGCACCGGATGCCCCTGACGCAGCAACAGGGCGTAGTGATCGGACAGCAGCACCTTCTGCTGGGTGCCCGTCACACCAGGCAGAAAGCCGATGGCGATATCCAGCGAGCCGCGATCCAGGGCATCGGCAATCTCGCCCATGGGCATGGGCAGGGTTTCGAGCTGCACATTCGGGGCCTTCTCACGCAAGGCCTGCATCAGCGGTGGCAGGAAGCGCGCCTCGCCGATGTCGCTGAGGTGAATGCGAAAGCACTGATTCGCCTGCAAGGGATCAAAACTGTGTGCCTCTGCCAAGGCCACCTCCAGCGTTGCCAGCGCAGTTCTTACCGCCTGAGCCAGTCGCTCGGCACGCGGCGTGGGGCGTACGCCCCCATGCATGCGTTCGAACAGCGGATCGCCCAGCAAATGGCGCAGCCGCGTCACCGCCTGACTGGCTGCGGGCTGGGAAAGACCCAGCTCCTGCGAAGCGCGGCTGACGCTGCCGTGGCGGAACACCGCATCGAAAACACGCAAGAGATTGAGATCCAGACCTGATATATCCATTAAACGAATATCTCTTAGATGATTTATTCAATTGCTGGAAATTATCTCCAAAGGCAGGATTGATGCCAACAGTGCCAAGGCCCAGTGCCTGCCCGATCCAAGGAGAATTTTTTGCCCGCCAACACCGCCCCCAATGCCCAGGCCGCCGAGGTCTTCACCGTACGCCACGCCGTCATCAACATGCTGCGCGAGCTGGGCATGACGCGCATCTTCGGCAACCCGGGCTCTACCGAACTGCCCTTGTTTCGCGACTATCCCGAAGACTTCTCATACATCCTCGGCCTGCAGGAAACCGTGGTCGTGGGCATGGCAGACGGCTATGCCCAGGCCACGCGCAATGCCAGCTTCGTGAACCTGCATTCGGCCGCCGGCGTGGGCCACGCCATGGCCAATATCTTCACGGCCTTCAAGAACCGCACGCCCATGGTCATCACGGCCGGCCAGCAGACGCGCTCGCTGCTGCAGTTCGACCCCTTCCTGCATTCCAACCAGGCCGCCGAGCTGCCCAAGCCCTATGTGAAGTGGAGCTGCGAGCCCGCGCGCGCCGAGGACGTGCCCCAGGCCCTGGCGCGCGCCTACTACATCGCCATGCAGGAGCCGCGAGGCCCGGTCTTCGTCTCCATTCCCGCCGATGACTGGGATGTGCCCTGCGAACCCATCACGCTGCGCAAAGTCGGCTTCGAGACCCGGCCCGACCCACGTCTGCTGGACAGCATAGGCCAGGCGCTGGAGGATGCGCGCGCACCGGCCTTCGTGGTCGGAGCGGCCGTGGACCGCAGCCAGGCCTTCGAGGCCGTCCAGGCCCTGGCCGAGCGCCACCAGGCGCGCGTCTATGTGGCGCCCATGAGCGGGCGCTGCAGCTTCCCCGAGGACCATGCGCTGTTCGGCGGTTTCCTGCCCGCCATGCGCGAGCGCATCGTGGACAGGCTTTCGGGCCATGACGTGGTCTTCGTCATCGGCGCACCTGCCTTCACCTACCACGTCGAAGGCCACGGCCCCTTCATCGCCGAAGGCACGCAGCTGTTCCAGCTCATCGAGGACCCCGCCATCGCCGCCTGGGCACCCGTTGGCGACGCGGCCGTGGGCAATATCCGCATGGGCGTGCAGGAGCTGCTGGCCCGCCCCCTGACGCACCCGCGCCCCGCGCTCCAGCCCCGGCCCGCCATACCGGCGCCGGCGGCACCCGAGCCAGGCGAGCTGATGAGCGATGCCTTCCTCATGCACACACTGGCCCAGGTGCGATCGCGCGACAGCATCATCGTCGAGGAGGCGCCTGGCTCGCGCTCCATCATCCAGGCCCACCTGCCCATCTACGCTGCCGAGACCTTCTTCACCATGTGCAGCGGCGGGCTGGGCCACAGCCTGCCTGCTTCCGTAGGCATCGCGCTGGCCAAGCCCGACAAGAAGGTCATAGGCGTCATCGGCGACGGCTCGGCCATGTACGCCATCCAGGCACTGTGGAGCGCAGCCCATCTGAAGCTGCCTCTCACCTACATCATTGTCAAGAACCGCCGCTACGCTGCCCTGCAGGATTTCTCCAGGGTGTTCGGCTACCGCGAGGGCGAGAAGGTCGAGGGAACGGACCTGCCCGACATCGACTTCGTGGCCCTGGCCAAGGGCCAGGGCTGCGACGGCGTGCGCGTCACCGAAGCCGCCCAGCTGCCCCAGGTTCTGCGGGACGCCCTGCGCAGCCCGCGTGCCACTCTGGTCGAGGTCGAGGTCGCCTGACCCGGCCCCGAGCCCTCGGAGACAAAACATGCACAACACACAAGAGTCGCAAGCGGCCACCGTCGGCATCCTGGGAGCGGGGGCCATGGGCACCCTGTTCGGCACCCGGCTGGCCCGGGCCGGCATCCCCGTCACGCTGGTGGATGTCAACGCGCAGCTGCTCCAGGCCATACGCGAGCACGGCGTGCACTGCGAGACCGACCAGGGTCCGCTGCACGCCGGCGTTCAGGCCCTGCAGGCCCATGAGCTGACGCAACCGCCCGCGCGCTGGCTGATCTTCACCAAGGCCGCCCATACCCAGGCCGCGCTGCAAAGCATTGCCCACCTGATAGGGCCCGGGACCCTGCTGCTCAGCCTGCAAAACGGCATAGGACATATCGAGACCCTGCACGGATTTGCCGATTCCCAGCAGATCGCCGTGGGTGTGACGACATGGCCGGCCCGGTTGCTGGCTCCCGGAAAAGTGAGTTCGCTGGGCAGCGGTAAGATCCGCTTCATGCCGCGCACCGGGCAGGTGGACGCCAGGTTCCAGGACTTCTGCGACGACCTCAACCGCGCCGGACTGCATTGCGAGATCGATCCCGAGGTCGAGACCGCCATCTGGGAGAAGCTGGCCTTCAATGCAGCCTTCAACGGCCTGTGCGGCATCACTCGCCAGACCGTTGACGGACTGGCCAGCCCTCTGGGCCGCAGCCTGATCCGCGAAGTCCTGGACGAGGTCGTTGCCGTAGCTGCGGCCAATGGCATCGCCGTGGACGCTCTGCGCATCCGGGCCACGGTGGAGGACGCCCTGAACCATCATGTGGGACACCAGCCATCGCTGCTACAGGACCTGCTGGCGGGGCGCCCCACCGAGACCGACTCCATCCACGGCGCGGTGGTGCGCGCGGGCGAGCGGCATGGCATTGCCACGCCCATGACACGCACCCTGCACCAGCTCATCAGCATGACACAGCAGCGCACGCCATAGACCCCGGACTCGGCGAAGACGCATCGAAGGCTCGGAAAAGACAGCCAACAAAGAGAAAGACAGCAGGGACCGAGCCCACAGATTCAATAACAAGGAGACAACATGCGCAGAACCTTTCTCAAAGCCGGCGCTGCTTGCGGTGTGCAGCTCGTGCTGGGTGCGGCCCACGCCCAGCAGGCGTCCGCCAGGCCCGTGGAATGGGTGGTCGGCTTTGCCGCAGGCGGCGGCTCGGATGCCGTGGCTCGCGGCGTAGCCGAGGCCTGGGCCAAGCCCATCCATCGCAACATCGTGGTGATCAACAAGCCGGGCGCCGGCACCAACATCGCCGCAGAATATGCGGCGCGCTCGCGCGACTATGGCAACCTGGTCTTCACCGCCGACTTCGCCACCCTGGCCGCCAACCCGCATCTGTTCCCCAAGCTGGCCTACAACGCCGAACAGGACTTCGTCCCCATCAGCCTGCTGGCGCGCTTTCCGCTGCTGCTGGTCGTCAACAACGAATTGCCGGTGCGCAGCTTCCAGGAGTTCTCGGCCTGGGCCAAGGCCAACCCCGACAAGCTCAGCTATGGATCTCCCGGGCTGGGCACCCCGCATCACCTGGCCACCGAACTGCTGGCCCAGAAGATGGGCGTGAAGATGACCCACGCGCCCTATCGCGGCGCCGGCCCGGCCATGCTGGATGTGATCGGAGGCCAGATTCCCTTCATGCTGGTGGACAGCGCCGCAGGCCTGCCCCACATCAACACGGGCAAGGTCCGCGCCATCGGCGTGGCCAGCGCGCAGCGGCTCAAGAGCCTGCCCCGCACGCCCACGCTCATCGAGCAGGGCGTGGCCGGCTTCGAGGCCTTCGCCTGGCAGGGCCTGGTCGCCCCCAGGGGTACGGATGACGCCACCATCCAGATGTGGTCCAGGACGCTGCAGGAGACCCTGAAGACGCCGGCCGTGCAGGCCCGCTTCGAAGCTCTGGCCCTGGAGCCCCTGCCCAGCACTCCCGAGCAGATGCGCGAGTTCTGGCTCTCCGAGAAGAAGCGCTGGGGAGAGGTCATCAAGACCGCAGGCATCAAGCTGGACTAATCGATATCAATGACAAGCAGGAAAACGCATATGGAGACTCCCATCACTCAACGCCCCTTTGCGCACAGGAAGCTGCGCGCCCTGATCACCAAGGGCTGGGCCAGCCTGGGCATGGCGCTTTGTCTGGCACCGGCCGCCCAGGCGCAGACATGGCCGGATCGCCCCATCCGCCTGATCGTGAACTTCGCCCCTGGCGGCGCCGCCGATGTGATGGGACGCGCGATCTCGCCCACCATGAGCCAGGCGCTGGGCCAGTCCGTGGTGGTGGACAACAAGCCCGGAGCCAACGGCAATATCGGTATCAGCGAAACCGTGCGCTCTGCCAAGGACGGCTATACGCTGCTGCTGAGCAGCGGCGGCGGCATCAGCATCAATCCGCTGATCTACAGCAAGCTGCCGTTCAACCCTGAAAAGGACCTGGTCCCCGTGGCGGCCGTGGCACGCGTGCATGTGTTTCTGGAAACCAACCCCAGCCTTCCTGTGAGCAATGTGCAGGACTTCATCAAGCACCTGCAGGCCAATCCGGGCAAGCTGTCCTACGGCTCGCCAGGCCCGGGCAGCTCGCCTCATCTGGCCGGTGAAATGTTCAAACGCGCGGCCAAGGTCGATGCCAGCCATATTCCCTACAAGGGTGCCGGCCCTGCCTTGACCGATGTGCTCAGCGGTCAGCTGCAATACTGGTTCGATCCGGGCCCGGGACTCAAGCAGGTCGAGGCCGGCAAGCTCAAGCTGCTGGCCATAGGCAGCCCGCACCGCTCGCCTCTGTACCCCAAGGTACCCACGCTGGCCGAAAGCGGCCTGCCGGGCTTCGACGCCGACACACTGTTCGGCATCTACGCGCCGGCCGGCACGCCCGCACCCGTGGTGGATGCCGTGCGCGCCAGCGTGATCAAGGCACTGGAGCAAAAGAGCGTGGTCGATGTGATCCAGGGTCTGGGCGCCACGCCCGAGCCGCGCATGAGCCGCCAGGACTTCGTGGACCACCATGCCAAGGAGCGCGCCCGCTTTGCACCGCTGATCAAGGAAATCGGCTTGAAAGTGGACTAAGAAATTTCAGTTCAACGTGGGAGTCCGGTTACCCGAAAACTCCCTTTTGACCGCCCGTCTGAAAGGACCGGCGGTCTTTTTTTGGTTTGCGCACACAAGAATGCTCAACAGGCATGCCTGCCGACAAAGCACCGAGTCAGATCCGAATTTGCGCAAGTCGTGCTTCAGTGGGAGGCCACCGCCACTACTACCGCAGACTCGGCCACCTCCAGCCAGACATTGTCATTGGCCACCAGCCCGCTCATGGCCGGCGCAAAGCCCACGATCTGAGCACCCCAGCTCAAACGACAGATGGCTTCGTCGGAAGCCAGGCTCTCTTCCGTCACCGTGGCCGCTCCATAGGTCGCGCGCTGCACCACGGCAGGCCAGATATTGATGGGCTGCGTGGACCCAGCAGGCCGCTCCTGCCCCAGCCAGACCTTGACGGCCGTGGCCTTGCACAATGCCAGCACCTGCACGCCGGGTGCCAGACCCAGCAGCTCATAGCTTTCGGGCGTGATACGCGCGGCAATCGTCCAGTCCGAGCCTGCATCGCTTGCGGCACGCAGCCAGACACGGATCTGCCCTCCTATGGACTCGACCTTGAGCACGCTGCAAGGCCACTGATTGCGCATGCTGGTCATCAGGCCCAGATTGGGTTGCCCGCCACCGGGCGTGCCGGCCTGCATGCGCTGCAGCAACTCGCTGCGCAAGCGCATCATGGCCTCGGCCGCATGCAGCAATTCCTCGCCCGCCGGCGTGATCTGTGCACCGCCGCCCCCGGCGCCGCCCACGCTGCGCTCGACCAGCGGCACGCCGGCCAGATTGGTCAGGGTATCGATGGCCTGCCAGGCAGCCTTGTAGCTCACGCCCACATCGCGCGCGGCTTGGGAGATGGAGCCGCTTTGCGCAATCCCGCGCAGGATGGCAATGCGACGGTCGGCCATGTCATAGCCCAGCGCCTGGGAAACCGAGTCGGACGACAGTGCGCCACCCGGCACTACCTCGTCGCCGGCCATATCCAATTGTTCTTGTTCGAAATTTTCTGTGTCTGACATAGACCGCCATCATGCCCTGACAGCCAATTTCCCCGCTCGACCTCAGTTGTTCATTCACGCTACACTCGCTATTCCATTAATGAATAGCGAAATTTCAATGACTCAGATCACTGCCCGCTCCACCGGTTTTTCCTTTCAACTGGCTCGCTCTGCGGCCGTGATCGGCACAGTCGTGCTGGGCCTGTGGTCTGCGCAGGCGCAGGCCGCTGAAGTGGCGGTCGCCGTGGCAGCCAACTTCACCGCGCCCATGAAGAAGATTGCGGCCGAGTTCGAGAAGGATACAGGCCACAAGGCCGAGCTGTCGTTTGGCGCCACCGGCAAGTTCTACGCCCAGATCAACAACGGCGCGCCCTTCGGCATTCTGCTGGCCGCCGACGACACCACACCCGAGAAGCTGGCCAAGGAAGGCAAGGGCGTGACCGATTCGCGCTTTACCTACGCCATCGGTACGCTGGTGCTGTGGAGCCCCAAGGCCGGCTATGTGGACGACAAGGGCGATGTACTCAAGAGCGGCGACTACAAGCACATCGCAATTGCCAATCCCAAGCTGGCCCCTTACGGAACAGCTGCCATGGAAGTGCTGAACAAGCTCGGCCTGAGCGCACAGGTGCAGCCCAAGGTGGTGATGGGCGAGAACATCGCCCAGACCTACCAGTTCGCTGCCACCGGCAATGCGCAGCTGGGTTTTGTGGCGCTGTCCCAGGTCATGGAGAACGGCAAGATCCGCGAGGGTTCGGCCTGGCAGGTGCCCGGCAATATGCATGAACCCATCCGCCAGGATGCCATTGTGCTCAACAGCGCCAAGGACAACGAAGCCGCTGCGGCTCTGATGAAGTACCTGCGCAGCCCCAAGGCACATGACATCATCCGCTCCTATGGCTACAGCTTCTGACGCTTGACCGGCAAATCCTGGAGCTCAAACCAATCCGCTCTACCCTTGGCGCTGCTCGGCTAAGCTGGGCGCTCCAAGGGTCTTTTTTTCGACTTGCGCAAATTCGGATCGGACATGGTGCTTTGCCGATAGAAATGTCCGTTGTGCATGCTTGTTTGCGCAAGTCCTGTTTTTGATTCCATGCAACTGAATGCCGAAGACTACGCAGCCATCTGGCTCACGCTCAAGCTCGCGGGCGTGACTACCGTGCTGCTCATGCTGTTGTGCACACCGCTGGCCTGGTGGCTGGCCCATACCCGTTCGCGCTGGCGCGGCCCGATCGGTGCCGTGGTGGCGCTGCCGCTGGTACTGCCGCCCACCGTCATCGGCTTTTATCTGCTGGTCACCATGGGGCCCAACGGCCCCATAGGCAAGCTCACGCAGGCCATGGGCCTGGGCAATCTGCCGTTCACCTTTGCCGGCCTCGTGGTCGGCTCGCTGATCTACTCCATGCCATTCACCGTGCAGCCGCTGCAGCGTGCCTTCGAGGCATTGGGCCCGCGCCCCATGGAGGCTGCCGCCAGCCTGGGCGCCAGTCCGCTGGACCGCTTCCTGACCGTGGCCCTGCCGCTGGCGCGTCCCGGATTCATCACCGCCGCCGTGCTGACCTTTGCCCACACCGTGGGCGAATTCGGCGTGGTGCTGATGCTTGGCGGCAACATCCCCGGCGTCACGCGCGTGGTCTCGGTACAGATTTACGACCATGTGGAAGCCATGGAGTACGGCCACGCCCATATGCTGGCGGCCGGCATGGTGGTGTTCTCCTTCATCGTGCTGCTGGCTTTGAACTGGCTGCAACCCAAAGCGGAGCGCCGCGCATGACAGCCACCAATTTCATCGCCGCACAGCTCAGGCTGAGCCGGCCGGACTTTGAACTCGATGTGGATCTGCAGCTACCCGGCCAGGGGGTCACGGCCCTGTTCGGGCCTTCGGGCTGCGGCAAGACCAGCTGTCTGCGCAGTCTTGCCGGGCTTGAACGGGCGCAAGGTCGCGTCACCGTCAACCAGACCGTATGGCAGGACGATACCAGCCGACAATGGCTGCCCACGCACCAGCGCGCACTCGGTTATGTGTTTCAGGAGGCCAGCCTGTTTCCTCATCTGTCGGTGCAGCGCAATATCGACTACGGTCTCAAGCGCACGCCGCAGGAACGCCGCAAGGTCTCCAAGGAGCGGGCCGTGGAACTGCTGGGCATCAGCCATCTGATGGATCGCATGCCCGCCACGCTTTCGGGCGGCGAACGCCAGCGCGTGGCGATTGCAAGAGCGCTGGCCACCAGCCCCGAAGTGCTGCTCATGGACGAGCCCCTGGCCGCGCTCGACGCCCAGCGCAAGGCCGAGGTTCTGCCCTATCTGGAGCAGTTGCAGCGGCATCTGCGGATTCCCGTGATCTATGTGAGCCACTCCATGGACGAGGTTGCGCGCCTGGCCCAGCATATGGTGCTGCTCGGCGCGGGCAAGGTGCTGGCGCAGGGCTCCGTCACCGAACTGCTCTCCAGCCTCGATCTGCCGCTGGCCCATGGCGACGTGGCCTCCAGCGTGGTCCATGCCACGGTGCAGGCCCATGACGCTGCCGACCATCTGAGCACGCTGATCTTCGACGGCGGACAACTGCAGCTCGTCATGGCCAGACCGCGCGAGCCGGGCAGCACGGTGCCGCTGCGCGTGCAGGCACGCGATGTCAGCCTGAGTCTGCTCAGGCCCGAGGGCAGCAGCATTCTCAACATCCTTCCGGTGCAGGTGCTGGGCCTGCGCGAGGACGGGCCGGGGCAGGTCATGGTTTCGCTGCAGGCGGGCGGCACCCGACTGCTGGCCAGAATCACCCGGCACTCGGCCAAGGCCTTGCAACTGCAGGCCGGCATGCCGCTGTATGCACAGATCAAGGGGATGGCACTGCTGGACTGAGCGCAGCGCATCCGCCCCTTGCCGGCAAGGGATGCGCCTGCTGACTATCATCAGCCCATGACCGAGTCCGCCTGCCCCATCCCTGCCCAGCCGATAGCACCGCTGCACACCCATGCCGTGAGCTTCTTCAACGCCGGGAAGCAGGAGCGGCAGGAGCGCGTGCTCGCGGCCGAGGTGCCGATCGCGCTGGTCTTCAACGGCATCTCGCATGCGGTGATGATGGGCTCGCCCACCGATGTGGAGGACTTTGCGCTGGGCTTTGCGCTGACCGAGGGCATCATCGACAGCGCCACTGACTGCTACGGCATCGAAGCCCGCCCCGTGTCTGCCGCGGCGGCCGGCCTGCCCGAAGGCATGGACGGCATGGAAGTGCAGCTCGACATCGCCTCGCGCTGCTTTGCGCGGCTCAAGGACAGGCGCCGCAGCATGACGGGCCGCACGGGTTGCGGCGTCTGCGGAGTCGAGAGCTTTGCGGCGCTGGACCTGTCGTTTGATGCCCTGCCGCCCCAGGGCTGGCTGGAGCGGGTCGACGCAGCCACCGTGCTCAAGGCGATTGACGCCCTGCCGCCACACCAGATTCTCAATGCCGAGGCCGGCGCCATCCATGCCGCAGGCTGGGCCACTCTGGCGGGCGACATCACGGATGTGCTCGAAGACGTGGGCCGCCACAATGCGCTGGACAAGCTGGTCGGCCGGCTGGCGCGCACGGGCCGCCTCGGCGAACCCGGCTTTGTGCTGCTGTCCAGCCGCGGCAGCCATGAACTGGTGCGCAAATGCGCCAAGGTCGGCATCGCGGCGCTGGCCACGATTTCCGCGCCCACCGTCATGGGCGTGCGCATGGCGGAGCTGACGGGCCTGCGCTTCTGGGGGCTGTGCCGCCCGCCCAAGGCCGTGCTCTATGCCGCGGGCGGCAAAGCCTGAGCAAGCCCTGCTGCCAAGCGCCAGCCTCTAGAATCACGGCATTGCGGCCATGACTCCAGCTCTGACCGCCCCACGATCAGCCCCTGGATATACACCATGAACCGCTGCACCACCACCCGCTTCAGCCGCCGCCTTTGGGGCTGCGCCCTGCTGGCTGCTGCCGCCAGCGCCAGCCTGCCGGCCCTGGCACAGGGCCTGCCCTCGGACGACACGCGCAACTTTCCGCCCACGGCGCAGTTCGGCGAACTGACGGTCACCAATTTCCCCGAAGTGGCCATTAACGGCACGACCATCCGCACCACGCCGGGCTTTCGCCTGTTCAGCCGCGAACGCAGCCTGGTTTTTGCCAGCAACTATGCAGGCCAGAAACTGCTGGTGGGCTATGTGATCGAGCCACAGACGCAGGGTCTGCACATGGCCTGGATTCTGACCCCGGCCGAAATCGAGAAATACAAGCCGATCCAGCCGCGCACCCTGCTGCAGCGCGTGTTCGGCAGCTGAGTCCGGCCCGCGCCGGCCGCTATTGATTGACGAGCTGCTTGCGCTTTTTCAGCAAGCTTTTCGAACTGTTTCCATATCTAAATCGAGTGATGGCAGGCGCCAGCCGCTATCACTTTGTGCTTGCAGACACTGCAGGCCCACCTGACAAGAGCGCCCCATGAGCAAGAAAGTCTTTATCAAAACCTTTGGCTGCCAGATGAACGAGTACGACTCGGACAAGATGGCCGATGTGCTGGGCGCGGCCCAGGGTTACGAGCCCACGCAGAACGTGGACGAGGCCGATCTGATCCTGTTCAACACCTGCTCGGTGCGCGAGAAGGCCCAGGAAAAAGTATTCAGCGATCTGGGCCGCATCCGCCATCTCAAGGAAAAAGGCGTGCTGATCGGCGTGGGCGGCTGCGTGGCCAGCCAGGAGGGTGCAGAGATCATCAAGCGCGCTCCGTTTGTCGATGTGGTCTTCGGCCCCCAGACCCTGCACCGCCTGCCCGAGCTGCTCAATCAGCGCGCGGCCAAGGCCAAGCCCCAGGTCGATATCTCCTTCCCCGAAATCGAGAAGTTCGACCACCTGCCGCCGGCGCGCGTGGAAGGCGCTTCGGCCTTTGTCTCCATCATGGAAGGCTGCTCCAAATATTGCAGCTACTGCGTCGTGCCCTATACGCGCGGCGAAGAAGTCAGCCGCCCCTTCGAGGACGTGCTGGTGGAAGTCGCGGGCCTGGCCGAGCAAGGCGTGAAGGAAATCACGCTGCTGGGCCAGAACGTCAACGCCTACCTGGGCAAGATGGGCGACAGCAGCGAGATGGCCGACTTCGCGCTGCTGCTGGAATATGTGGCCGAGATTCCCGGCATCGAGCGCATCCGCTACACCACCAGCCATCCCAACGAGTTCACGCCGCGCCTGATCGAGGCCTACGCCAAGATTCCGCAACTGGTCAGCCATCTGCATCTGCCCGTGCAGCATGGCAGCGACAAGATCCTCATGGCCATGAAGCGCGGTTACACGGCCATGGAGTACAAGAGCACCATCCGCAAGCTGCGCGCCATCCGTCCCGATCTGGCCATGAGCAGCGACTTCATCGTGGGCTTCCCCGGCGAGACCGAGGAAGACTTCCAGAAGATGATGAAGCTCATCCACGATGTGCGCTTCGACAACTCGTTCAGCTTCATCTTCAGCCCCCGCCCCGGCACGCCTGCAGCCAATCTGCACGACGACACGCCGCACGAAGTCAAGCTGCGCCGCCTGCAGGAGTTGCAGGCCGTGATCAACACCAACATCAAGGAGATCAGCGAAGAGCGTGTCGGCACGGTGCAACGCCTGCTGGTCGAAGGCGTGAGCAAGCGCGACGGCAGCGAGCTGATGGGCCGCACCTATTGCAACCGCGTGGTCAACTTCCCCGGCAACGAGCGTTTGATCGGACAGATGGTAGATGTGAAGATTACCGAAGCCAAGGCCTACACCTTGCGCGGCGAAGTCCTGGTCAAGGATTGACAGCCCGACAGTCCCCAGCCTCATCCACAAAAAGCCTGCCTGCAATTCCAAGGCAGGCTTTTTTCATGACTGGTTATAAATTCTGTAACAAATGGTGATGCCTTGCCGGATGGCACACACCTCTTCAATCCGCAGCTAGGATGATGACCTATTGGGGCCAAGCTGCCTCGGATTGAACTCTGGACACCATGAACCAAACTGCCGCACTGCAGGGCGATGCCATCTACGCCCTGCTGGACCAAGCCCATGAGCTACTGAACGACTACAACGACGACAAGCCCGGCAGCATCAGCCGTCAGGACCGCATCGCTGCTGCGGTGGAGTTGATGGGGCAGCAGAACTTTGCCCCAGCCACCGTGCAGGAGCTCGAGCGCGTTCACGACTTCTGGCTCTACCTCGATCAGCCCGAGGCGGCCAACAAGCTGCTGCAGCAGCATCGCGACACCGCCCTGGCCGCTGCCGACGAACTGAGCCCCGCAGAGGCCGCGCTGCGCCTGAGCCTCAGCGACATCCAGAGCCGCATGGGTTTTGACCAGCCCTCCGCACAAGCACTGCTGAGTGCCGCAGCACAGGCCATTGCCCGGCTGCCCGAGGATGTGGACAGCGACAACTACTGGCATGGCTGGCACTGGATGGCCTCGCAGCTCCAGGCCTGGGAAGCTGCGGCCACGGGCCTTGAGCTGCAACGCGCCCAGGAGCGTCGCAACCCCGATCTGGCCGAAGATGCGGCCTACCTCGATGCCATCCTCTGCGTTCGCAAGGCGGAAATGGCTCAGAAAAGCGGCCACGCCAGCGAGTCAGCCAGCCTCGTGCAAAACGCCATCAATATATTGCGTGATGCCGCGCCCGATCAGCAGGTGGACTTTGACCGCTGGATGACGCTGGCCGACCATGTGCTGCCGCTGGCCCCGCAAAGCCTGCCCGCCCTGCTCATGGCCTGCGAGCAGCAACTGGCCGCTCTGGAGAATCCCCCGCCCTCGCAAGCCGTCAAGGCGCATCGCCAGGTCAAGATCGTGCGACTGCAAGCCCAGGCCTGCGCTCAGGCCGGTCAGCTGGAGGCAGCTCTGCAGCTGGCCCCTCAGGGACACTTCGGACTGACGGATGACTCGGGCGATCCCTTCACCGCCTCCTGGCTGGGCTGGCTGGAGCAGACCGGGCGCCTGAAACAAGCTGCCGATCTGGCGCTGGAGAGCGTGCTCCACGCTCGTCCCGTCTCGGCCGTGGCCGCCTTCGAGCTCGCCAAGAAGCAGTTCAGCAACGACTCGGAAAACGCCATCACCTGGGCCCTGGTTCTGGCCATTGGCCAGACCGACGAGGACATGCGCCAGCTGCTCGCGCAAGAAGAGAGGCCGCTGCATCCGGCTGATTTCTATCTGAACATGGTGCGCGCAGCCCAGCCGGCGCATCCGGTGCTGGCTCTGCTCGACGGCCTGCGTCTGGCACGCAAGCGCCAGATGGAGCAGGCTCTGCCGCTGCTGGAAATTGGCGTGGGCCAGCACCCCGAGATGGCCGACAGCGACAAGCTGCCCGCGCTCTGGGCTGCCCGCTTTGCCGCGCTGCCGCAGGAAGAAGCGCTGGCTCGGCCTTTTCCCCAGGGCCATGGCGCGCACTGGTGCTACGCCGCCGGCGTGGTCCTTGACGATGCAGACGATCTGGCACCGCTGATGGGCGGCAAGAAGAAAGTGCCTGCGCAGGAGGTGCGCGAGCCTCTGGTCGTGCGCTACTACGAGGAGGGTCTCGCCCGCTTCGAGCATTTCTGGGCGACTGGCCAGGGCCGCTTCAAGGATGGCGACCTGCATGTGTACTCCATGCTCTGCAACAACCTGGCCATCAAGTACCGCTTCATGGACCGCTACGACGAGGCCGCCGAGCTGCACCACAAGGGACTGGGCAGCAGCCCGTTTGCCGAGCATCACAACGGCCTGCTGTGGTGTGCCGTGGGCAAGGATGACGACGCGCAGACCGTGGTCGAGGCCGAGCGCCTGTGGCATTTCGCCCAGGAGCATGGCTACAGCCGCCACGAACCCACACGTTACTTCTCCACCGTCGCCCTGTCGCTCTACAAGCTCAACCGCGATGACGAGATCAGCATCTGGATGGAGCGTCTGGACCAATGGTTCCACGACCTGGATGAGGACGAGCAGCGCGACGTGCGCCGCAACTACCTGGCGTCCCTGATGTCCATGCTGGACTTTTTCTCCAGCACACGCCCCGAGCTGGTGCTGCCGCGCCTGCGCGCACATCAGCAAGAAGTCATCGCGCTGCAGGACTGCTATCCGCTGCGCCGCCTGGCCTGTGCGCTGGAAGCCTACCCCGAGCTGCTGGAAGAATCCGTGGCACTGCACAAGCAGGCCAACAGCTATCTGGACAAGGATGACGACGAGGACGAGCGGCGCATGTCGCAGTCCGGCATAGAGCGCGCCGAGCGCAAGCTGGCCGAACGCGACGCCCAGGCCGGCGCTGAGGCATCGGGTCGCAAACCATGGTGGAAATTCTGGTGAATCAGGTCGTCGAAAAAGCCGCTGCCGCCAGTGCCTACAAGGCGCGCGATGTCGTCAACGCCCCGGCCATCAAGCAGCGCATCAAGGAGCGCAGCGCAGAGCGCGGCGACGCAGCCGATGTCGCTGCCTGGCTGGGCAACCACTTCTACCGCCATGTGGTGGGCAATCTGCAGGCCGACGAGCCTGACGTGCTGCGCATTGCCGACGTCCGGCAGTTGCAGGAGCTGGCCGGCCGTCAGCAGCCGCCGGCCTGGGCGCTGGAGCGGCTGGAGCGCAGGCAGGCCGGCTTCGAGCTGCCCGAGCTCTGGTGGGTGCAGCCCGACAGCGCCGCCCTGCTGGCGCTGGAGACACGGCTGGTGGAATTTCTCTCCACCCGCAAGGGCACCTCTCTCGAAGGCAAGCTGCAGCGCGTGAACTGCCCGCAGGCGCTGGCGCGCTGGACGCTGGAGCATCTGGCTTTCGAGAAAAAGCAGAACAGCGGCCGGGTCGAGCACAGCCAGAGCGCCGTGCACGGGCTGCTGCGCGGCCAGCACGGTACCTTTGTGGAGTTTGACGGCACAAGTGCGCAGATGCGCCAGGAAATGGCCTATGAAAGCCAGATGATGGGCCACTGCGTGGGCCAGTTTGCCAACCGCAAGTCCTTCAGCGGCGGCTATGGAGAACATTACGCCGAGGGTCTCGAGTCGGGGCGCATGCGGCTGTTCAGCTACCGCACGGGCACGGCCCAGCCCCGCATCACCGTCAATGCCTATGTGCAAAAGGACGGCAAGCTTCAGATCGAGCAGATCAAGGGCAAGCAGAACCGACCGCCGATTGCGCGCTATATGCCCGATGTGGTGACTCTGCTCAATCATCTGCCGCTCAATGACGAGGTGCCCGAGGACGCGCTGTCCATGGGCATTGTGCGCCGCCCGCCCGAGCTGCTGAAGTCCCATCCGGGGCTGGCGCCCTGGTGCTCGGTGCAGGAGCTGCAGACCGACGACGAGCAACTGTGGCTGATGCAGCAGCACCCCGCCCTGCTGCCCCGGCTCAATCTGCAGTCACCGCTGATGCAGTGGATGGTGGCGGCACGCAAGGACTCGCTGGACAGCGAAGTCATTGAACGCATGCCCAAATCCGCCGCACTGAAACAGAGCTTGCTGATGGCCAGAAAGCGTCCCGGTCGCCCAGGAGTTCGCACATGAGCGGATGGACGATCTTTCTACTCATCGTGGCCCTGGTCTACTGGGTGCTGCGCGGCGGCTTCAAGCGCCTCAAGGAGGCCAGGCAACGCGGCGACATCATCAGCTACCAGGCGGGCAGCCAGGAGCGCAACTGGGCCCTGGCCCTGGCCCACCCCATGGCCTACCACGCCATGCAAGGCGGCTTTGCCAGCGATCTGCATGGCGCTGACGATGCGCTGGCCAGGCAGCTGCGCCCCATGATCCTGCACCATCTTGGCCTGCGCACCGACCTCAGCGACGAACAGGTGCGCCAGCAACTGCCCGACGCACTGCGCCAGCGCTGGTTCATGCTGGATCTGCAGCGCCTGCAGCGCAGCGACGACGTGCGCGCCGCAATGGCGTTTGCCTGCGCGCGCGTGACCTTTTTTGTGCGCAGCGCCAGGCTGCTGGAATGGACGGACGAAGCCCTGCATTGGGATATCCTTCAGCTCAACGCACAGCGCGCCCAGCAATGCTTCGACAGCTGGCTTGCTTTCGGTCAGGCCTATGCACAGGGCCGCGCACAATGGCTGGCACAAGGCCGCAGCGATATACTGGGCAAGGCCTTCACGTCCGAAGAAGTGGCGCAATGGGTGACGCAGGAGCAGCACCCCTGGCATGCGATGAGCTGGAATCTGCCGCTGACCGGCGATGAGGCAAAGCCCGCCTCCGAGCCTGCGGCATAAGTGCGGGACACCCGCAAAAACCGAGGGACTGCCAGGCAGTCCCTTTTTACATCCGCGGCGCGGGCATTCAGGCAAAGATACTTCGGGCTTCCGTGAATCGCTTGGCGAAGTACACATTGTCCATGCGTACCCGCTGCACCGTTCCGCCGCTGGACGGCGCGTGCACAAACTGTCCGTTGCCCACAAAAATTCCCATATGGGAATAGCGCCCGCCCAGAGTGTTGAAGAACACGAAGTCGCCGCGCATCAGATCGCGTCCGTCCACCGGGTTGCTGGCCTGCGCCCATTGCGATGTGGTGCGGGGCAGGCGCATTTCCGTGATGCCCCCCACGGCCCACTGAATCAGGCCGCTGCAGTCAAAACCGCCTTCAGGCGAGTTGCCGCCATAGGTGTAAGGCGTGTTGACCACCAGCATGGTGCGCGCCAGCAGCGACTCGCGCAGCTCTGCATCCAGACTCAGGGCATTGGCCGGGCGCACGGAAGATCCGCCTTGCGCAGCAGGCCGGGGCTTGTCTTTGGTGGTGGAACACCCTGCCAGCACCGCAAGCAGCGAACCCGCCAGCATCAGCGCGCCGCGGCGCTCCAGACATTGAGGCAGAGGTTGCCGCTGGCCCGCCTCCATGAAAGTCCTGTCTTGTAGCTTCATGGAAAGGCATGTTCTCAGAAAGCCGCCCATACAGCCACCTTCTACCCACAATTACTGCGCTTCTTTACAAAAAAGTGAGCTGCTCTCGCTTGTCATTCCTTTGATTCAGATGCATTTCTCATCCAAACCCATAAACAACAAGCGCAAGCAGCTCACTTTTTATAGATCGCTGATCTCAAACCAAGCCCCCCCCCAACTCAGGGACAGCGAGCAAGCGCCTATGCCGGCCGCGCCGCCGCGCAGCGAGGTTGTCGTCCTCCTTGGGGCGCCCGGCCAGGGGAAGCCGCGCAGCGGCTCAGGGGGAGCTATCAGAACGGCAGCTTGGGCATGCCGCCGCCGCCCATCATGCCCTTCATGGCCTTCATGCCGCCCATCTTCTTCATCATCTTCATCAGACCGCCGCCCTTGAACTTCTTCATCATGGTCTGCATCTGCTCGAACTCCTTGAGCAGGCGGTTGACTTCCTGCACCTGCACGCCTGCGCCGTCGGCAATACGCTTTTTGCGCGTGGCCTTGATCAGGGCGGGGTTCTTGCGTTCCTTGAAGGTCATGGAGCAGATGATGCCTTCCTTGCGCTTGATCTCGCGCTCGGCCTTGTCCATATCGACCTGACCGGCCTTGCCGGCCAGCTCGGCGGGCAGCTTGTCCATCAGGGTCGAGAGACCGCCCATCTGCTTCATCTGCTGCAGTTGGGCCAGAAAGTCGTTGAGGTCGAAGCCGTCGCCGCTCTTGAGCTTCTCGGCCATCTTCTGCGCGGCTTCCATGTCCACGCCCTTGGTGACCTGCTCGACCAGGGCCACGATGTCGCCCATGCCCAGCACGCGCTGTGCGTGGCGGTCGGCATCGAAGACTTCCAGGCCGTCGATCTTTTCCGAGACACCGGCGAACTTGATGGGCGCGCCCGTGATCTGGCGCACCGACAGCGCAGCACCGCCGCGAGAATCGCCGTCGAGCTTGGTCAGAACGATACCGGTCAGCGGCAGCGCTTCCTTGAAGGCCTTGGCCGTGTTGACCGCATCCTGGCCCTGCATGGCATCGACCACGAACAGGGTTTCGACGGGCTTGAGCGTGGCGTGCAAATCCTTGATTTCGGCCATCAGCAGCTCGTCGATGGCCAGACGGCCGGCCGTATCCACCAGCAGCACATCGAAGAAATGCTTTTTGGCGTAGTCGATCGCGGCCACGGCGATATCGTGGGGCTTCTGGTCGGGCGTGGAAGGGAACCACTCGGCGCCAGCCTGGGCCGTCACGGTCTTGAGCTGCTCGATGGCCGCGGGGCGATAGACGTCACCCGAGACCGTGAGCACCTTTTTCTTGCGCTTTTCGATCAGATGCTTGGCCAGCTTGGCCGTGGTGGTGGTCTTGCCGGCGCCTTGCAGACCAGCCATCAGAATGACGGCGGGAGGCTGGGCATTGAGGTTGATGTCGGCCACGCCTTCGCCCATGGTCGCCGCCAACTCCTTGTTGACGATGGACACCAGCACCTGGCCGGGCTGCAGCGAGCTGATGACTTCCTGGCCCAGCGCCTTTCCCTTGACGCGGGCAATGAAGTCGCGCACCACGGGCAGGGCCACGTCGGCCTCCAGCAAGGCCATGCGCACTTCGCGCAGCATGTCCTGCACATTGGACTCGGTGATGCGGGCCTGGCCGCGCATCTCTTTGACAAGGCGCGAGAGTTTATCGGTGAGTGCGGAGGCCATAAGCAAAAAGCATTCGAAAGTTATGGATGGACGGGAGTCGTGCGCGAGCGCGCAGCACGGTTCCGGGCAGCTTGCGGACCCAGCTCAGGCGAGGCGAAGCTGCATGAACAGGCATTTTACCCGCTGCCCTTGATTGACGATGCCCCGCAGGCTTGTCCGTGATCTGCCTCAGGCGTGCAAGGTCGCTGCGCCCTGCCTCACAACTCCCTCGAAAGAGACCAGACCGGTCCTGAATGGACCTTAATGGACCTGAATCGAGCTCTCCTGCAAGTCCTTGCGCGTGGCGCAGGACTGGCCGGCTGGGCGGGAAGACTGGAGACATCGCCCGGCAGGAGAAAATCCTTGAAGAACGGGCTCGAAAGTCGACGATCTGCTCGCAAGCGCTCAAACCCACGCTCATGACCGGGTTCAGGCAGTGCTTTATGCACAAAATTGCCGGACGGCAGCGGCCTGCAAAAGATGAGTGCGGGCCAGCGGCACTATCATAGAAAGCATGCTCTCCCAACCGCTCACCGCAGCTGGCCCCATTGGCTGGATCCTGGCCATGGCCGCAGCCATTGCCTACGCCATTCCTGCACTTGCCACCCAGCACCTGCAAGAAGCCGGTGCCCGTCGCTGCCTGCGCCTGGCCTGGGCACTGCATGCCCTGCTGCTGGGCTGGGGTCTGCTTGGCGAGCTGCCGCACTTCGGCTTTGCTCCTGCACTCTCTATCACTGCCTGGCTGGTGCTGACCGTCTATGTGGTGGAGCAGCAGCTCTACCCGCAGCTGCGCTCGCGCTGGCCGCTGTCCATGCTGGGCAGCGTGGCCGTGCTTCTGGCCGTGGTGTTCCCCGGCACTCCGCTGCACGTCAACGCCTCGCCCTGGCTGCCGCTGCATCTGGCTCTGGGTATTGCTTCCTACGGCCTGTTTGCCGCAGCCGTCGTTCATGGCGCGCTGATGAGCCATGCCGAGCGGCAGATGCGCCAGGGCGGCGACCATGACAGCGGACTGCCGCTGCTGACGCTGGAGCGGCTGACCTTCCGTTTTGTCGGAGCGGGCTTTGTGCTGCTGACCGCCACACTGGCCGCAGGCTGGCTGTTTGGCGAGCAGCTCTACGGCAAAGCATGGGTGTGGAATCACAAATCCATTTTCTCCCTGCTGTCCTGGCTGGCATTTGCCGTGCTGCTGTTCGGCCGCAAGCGATTCGGCTGGCGCGGCCAGAGCGCCGTACGTGTTCTTTATATCGGCGCCATCTTTTTGCTGCTGGCCTATGCCGGCTCGCGGTTTGTGATTGAAGTCCTGCTGGAGCGCGCAGCATGAAGTATTTGCTGGTCCTGCTGGTCGTGGTGGTGGCTGTCGGAATCTGGCGCAACAAACGCCGCGCTGAAGTGGCCGATCAGACCAGGCCTGCCAGCACCCCCAAGCAGGCACAGACCATGGTAGCTTGTGCTCACTGCGGCCTTCACCTGCCGCAAGCAGATGCCGTGAGCGACGCCTCGGGCAAGATCTTCTGCAGCGCGGAACACCGCCGCCTGGCCCAGCAAGACACTGCCCGCCACTGACCGCATGGTGAACTCCGCCTCGCCCTGGCAGCACACCGCCATCCCGCTCGATGAAGCCATCAGCCGGCGCGCGGACGCCAGTCTCAACGCCCCGTTCGTGCGCCTGTGGCAGGCCTTCCTCAGCGGCCGCGTGCTTCTGGCGCTGGCCCTGGTGCTGCTGCAGACGCTGAATCTGCAGCTGCAGAACATCAGCTCTCCCCTGGCCTGGCTGATCTGCTTCACCTATCTGACGCTGACCGTCGTGCTGCGCCTGGCTGCCGGACGTCATTTGCCGGCGCCTCGCGCAGCCCTGCAATGGCTGCCCGTGATCGGCGTCGACATTGCGGTGATCTTTCTGCTGCAGATCTTTCAGGTCGGCTCGCTCAACTACACCGCGCTGCTGGCCATTCCCGTCCTGATCTCCTCGGCGCTGGGTGGACTGATGCTGGCCTTTGGCACCACGGCCAGCATCACGCTGCTGACGCTGGCCTATACCTTCTGGCAATACCATGGCGGGCTCAACGACGGCGCCCAGTCTTACTACCAGACGGCTTTTTCCTGCGCCGGCTATTTCTGCGTGGCCTATCTCACGCACGAGCTGGCCAAGCGTGTCCGGCGCGAGCGTTCCCAGGCACTGTTCAACCGCTTGCGCACCCAGACCCAGGAGCAGGTCAACAGTCTGGTGATCAACCACTTCTCCGACGGCGTGCTGGTGGTCGACTCGAGCTTGCTGGTTCTGCAGGCCAACCCAGCTGCCTTGCAGCTGCTGGGCCTGCCCATAGATCACCCCCAGCCTTTTTCCCTGCAGGCCCACAGCTGGTGGGAGCCGCTGGCGCATTCAACACAAGCCAGCTTTGCCCATGCCCGCCCGCTGTCCGCCACGATTCACCTGCAGGCCCATGAACGACACGGCGCCACGGGCATGCATGTGCGCACACGCATCACCGAAGTTTCGGCGCCCTATCTGGACGAGGGTCCGCAGGCGCAAGCCAGCCATTCGCTTTGCGTCATGTTTCTTCACGACCTGCGCGAAATGGAAGCGCAGCTGCGCACCGAAAAGCTGGCCTCCATGGGCCGTATGTCGGCTGCCGTGGCCCATGAAATACGCAACCCGCTGGCCGCCATCACCCAGGCCAATGCGCTGCTGGCCGAAGACCTGGCGAGCCAGCCCGGCCCCCAACAGCTATGCCGGATCGTGGGGCAGAACGCCGACCGACTGGCCCGCATCGCCGAAGAAATCCTCAACCTGGCACGCGTGCAGCAGGGCGCAGAAACCCATCAGGGCCAGTCGCTGCCGCTGGACACCCTGCTGGCCCAGATCAGCCATGAATGGCGCATACAGGCCGCTCCGCCGCGCCAGCTTCTGCTGCGGCTCAATGCAACGGCCCGCCACATCCTGTTCGATGAAGAGCATCTGCGCCGCGTGCTGATCAACTTGCTGGACAATGCCCAGCGCCACCGCAGCCATGCCGGCAATGAGGCGGGCCTGCAGTTGATCAGCGGCCACGGGCCCTTGAACGGTCAGATCCAGGGTCTCGCACCGCAGGACGACACCTGCTGGTTCATGGTCTGGAGTGATGGGGCACCGCTGGAGTCCAGCGTCGAGCGCCATCTGTTCGAGCCGTTCTTCTCCTCCCAAAGCCGCTCCAGCGGCCTCGGACTCTATATATGCCGCGAACTGTGCCAGCGCTACGATGCCTCCATCAGCTATCAACGCCTGGCTCGCAGCACACCGCAAGGCGAGGTGAACGGCAATGCCTTTATCGTGACTCTGCGCAGCGGCCCTTCATCCCTCGCGAGCCACTCCCTGTTTGACTCGATCATGGTGTAAGCCCAGTGACATCATCGCCTCACTCATCCGCAGCGGCCAGCATTCTCGTGGTCGATGATGAACCGGATCTGCGCACGCTCTACGAGCTGACCTTGCTGCGGGAAGGCTACCGCGTGGAAACCGCGGGCTCGGTCCAGGAAGGCATGACTCAGTTGCAAGGCCGCAATTTCGATGTCTTGATTACCGATATGCGCCTGCCCGACGGGATCGGCATGGAGCTGCTGCTGCTGCTGCGCGATCAGTCGCGCAGCGAGCGCTGCATCGTCATGACGGCCTACGGCTCTGCCGAAAACGCCGTCGAGGCCCTGCGCGCGGGTGCGTTCGACTATCTGACCAAGCCCGTGGACCTGCGCCAGTTCCGTCAGGTCGTGGCCTCGGCCGTGCAAGGCATTGGCGCGGTGCCCAAGCCCGGCAACCCGCAGACCAGCGACAGCTCGGCCGCCAGCGGCACTGGTGCGGGAACGCCAGCTGGCGCCCTGGAGGCTCTGGTTGGCAGGTCTCAGGCCATGCAGCTGGTCAAGCAGCGCATTGCCAAGGTCGCCAAAGGCATGGCTCCCGTGCTGATCCACGGTGAATCCGGCACGGGCAAGGAACTGGTGGCACGCGCCCTGCACGGCTGCAGCCAGCGGGCCGGCGGCCCCATGGTCGCGGTCAACTGCGGTGCCATCCCGGAAAGCCTGCTCGAAGCCGAGTTCTTCGGTGCCCGCAAGGGCTCCTACACCGGTGCCACGCAGGACAGGCCCGGCTACTTCCAGGCCGCACAGGGCGGCACCTTGTTTCTCGATGAAATCGGCGACCTGCCCCTGGCCATGCAGGCCAAGCTGCTGCGCGCCATTCAGGAGCGCAAGATTCGTCCGCTGGGCAGCACCCAGGAAGAAGCCGTCGATGTGCGCATCGTCAGCGCCACCCACCGCGATCTGGGAGCGGAAGTGCAGGCAGGCAATTTCCGCCAGGACCTGTTCTACCGCCTCAACGTCATCGAAATCGAGCTGCCCGCGCTGCGCGAGCGCCGTGAAGACCTGGGCCAGCTATGCCAGGCTTTGCTGCAAAAGCTGGCCCGCGAGTCCGGACTGGCTACGCCGGAGCTGGACGACATCAGCCTGAGCCAGATAGCCCGGCTCCCGCTGCCTGGCAATGTGCGCGAGCTGGAGAACGTGCTGCACCGCGCCATTGCACTGGGCGAGGAAGGCCCGCTGCGTCTGCCCGAATCCGGCGTGCCGGCCGAGTGCGCTGGCGTGGCGGTAGCGGCCTCCTCGGGCGCTTGGGCATCGAGCGCACCGCCGCCGCAAACTCAGCACGCAGGCAGTCCGGCCATGCTGCCGGAGGATCTGCAAGGCTGGCTTGATGAGCAGGAGCGCAGCATCCTGGTCAGAGCCCTGCAGGACAACGGCTTCAACCGCACAGCCACGGCGGCCAGACTGGGCATCAGCCTGCGCCAGATTCGCTACCGCATCGACCGTCTGGGCATAGACCTGCCGGCCGAAGGCAGCAAACACCAGAGCGACAATGTCTGATTCCACGCCCCTTTCCTCCTCCCTGACCCAGCCCTGGCAGGCCGGCTGGTATGGTGCGGCGCGTCAGCTGAGATCTCCCAATTTCGGCCCTCGCCCCGAGGATGCGCAGATCGATCTCGTCGTCATCCACTCCATCAGCCTGCCTCCGGGCCAGTACGGCACAGGCGCGGTGCAGCAACTGTTCACCAATCAGCTGGACTGGGACGCCCACCCCTATTACCAGGGCATTCGCGGCCTCGAAGTCTCGTCACATTTCTTTATCACGCGCCAGGGCGAGATCTGGCAGTTCGTCAGCTGCGACGACCGCGCCTGGCATGCCGGTGTCAGTCAGTGGCGCGGGCGCGAGCGCTGCAACGACGACTCCATCGGCATCGAACTCGAAGGCCTGGAAGGCCTGAGCTTTGAAGCTCCGCAGTACCAGGCCCTGCAGCAGCTTTGCATGACCATCGCGGCGCACTATCCGGTGCGCTACATCGCCGGACACGAGCACATCGCGCCTGGGCGCAAGCAGGACCCCGGACCCGGTTTCGACTGGCCGCGGCTGCAGCAGCAGCTGGCCAGCACAGACGGCACGCGCAGCTGGGAATTCCCCCCCAATCCTGCAGCCTCAGGCGCAGCCTGAAATCTTCATAGCACCTACCGCCTTTCAGCACTCGATTTCATACATATTCACAGCTGAAATCTTTTATTTGCAGGCGCTATGCGCTCCTCATTTTGAGAATCCCAAGCATCCATCGTTGCGGGGCTTCGAAACGGCATGTCAATGGCGCGCGCGCAACAACTGTCGCCTGCATCAAACACGCAAATTTTTTACATATTTCCGGCCCGATCTGCCGCCGCGCGCAACCGCGCCACAGGCCTTTATTCATGCGGGATGAAGTCATTTTTGCGGCTGTCAAGCGGCGCTCGAAATGCCAGATTCAGTAGTTTCATCAGGTCGCTCGGATTTAAGCGCGATACACTACCGGTAGTGTTTTGAAGAGCCTCAGACCCCATATCTAGTGTTTACAAGTTGTGCACACCCTGTGCAAACCATGTGTAAACCGAGGCACCGAATCGTGTTTTTGATGGCCTGCCCACAGTGCAGGCCTTTGTCTGCCTATCCACATACTGACTCAGAGGAACTTATGCAAGAAGCGTTGAACTCACTGCCTTCTGCCGCGCCTGCCGGCGCAGCCAATTCTTCCTCCCCCAATGACAGCTATCAGATCATCCGCCGCAGCGGCGATGTGGTGGCTTTCGCGCCCCAGAAGATTGCCGTGGCCCTGACCAAGGCTTTCCTGGCTGTGCGCGGCGCGCAGGGCGCGGCGTCTGCCAGCGTGCGCGACACCGTCAACGAACTGACCGAAGGCGTGGTGCGCGCACTGGTGCGCTCGCGTCCCGATGGCGGCACCTTCCATATTGAAGATGTGCAGGACCAGGTCGAGCTGGGCCTGATGCGCGCCGGCCACCAGGACGTGGCCCGCGCCTATGTGCTGTACCGCGAGCGCCGCAACCAGGAACGTGCCGAGCAGAAGAAGGCCGCCGAAGTGGCCGCCGCTGCCGCCGCCAAGCCCGTGCTGCATGTGACCGACAACGGCCAGCGCGTGCCCCTGGACCAGGAGCGCCTGGAGGCTCTGATCGTCGCTTCCTGCCGCAATCTGAATGCCGACATCCAGTCCGCGCCCATCGTGGCCGAGACCCTGCGCAATCTGTACGACGGCGTGCCTCTGGCCGAGGTCTACAAGGCGTCCATCCTGGCCGCCCGTACGCTGATTGAAAAAGACCCCGACTACACCTACGTCACCGCCCGCCTGCTGCTGCACACCATCGTGCGCGAAGTCATGGGCCGCGACGTGCAGCCCGCAGAAATGCAGGCCGCCTATGCCGACTACTTCCCCGGCTTTGTGCAAAAGGGCGTGGACAACGAGCTGCTCAACCCCGAGCTGCTGAGCTACGACCTGCCCCGTCTGGCCAAGGCCCTGAAGGCCGAGCGCGACGAACAGTTCGACTACCTGGGCCTGCAAACCCTGTACGACCGCTACTTCCTGCACGTGCGCAAGACCCGCATCGAGCTGCCCCAGTCCTTCTTCATGCGCGTGGCCATGGGCCTGGCGCTGAACGAGCCTGACCGCAATGCACGTGCCATCGAGTTCTACGAGCTGCTGTCGTCCTTCGACTTCATGTCGTCCACCCCGACGCTGTTCAACAGCGGCACGCTGCGCTCGCAACTGTCGTCCTGCTACCTGACCACCGTGCCCGACGACCTGGACGGCATCTACGAATCCATCAAGGAAAACGCTCTGCTGTCCAAGTTTGCCGGCGGCCTGGGCAATGACTGGACCCGTGTGCGTGCCCTAGGCTCGCGCATCAAGGGCACCAACGGCGAATCGCAAGGCGTGGTTCCCTTCCTCAAGGTGGTCAACGACACGGCCGTCGCCGTGAACCAGGGCGGCAAGCGCAAGGGCGCGGTCTGCACCTATCTGGAATCCTGGCACCTGGACATCGAAGAATTCCTGGAGCTGCGCAAGAACACCGGCGACGACCGCCGCCGCACCCACGACATGAACACGGCGAACTGGATTCCCGACCTGTTCATGAAGCGCGTGATGGAAAAAGGCCAGTGGACCCTGTTCTCGCCCGCCGACGCTCCCGATCTGCACGATCTGTACGGCGAAGCCTTCGAGAAGGCCTACACCGCCTATGAAGCCAAGACCGACAGCGGCGAGCTCAAGCTGTTCAAGCGCGTGCCTGCCGTGGACCTGTGGCGCAAGATGCTCTCGATGCTGTTCGAGACCGGCCATCCCTGGATCACCTTCAAGGACCCCTGCAACATCCGCTCGCCCCAGCAGCACGTGGGTGTGGTGCACTCGTCCAATCTGTGCACCGAGATCACGCTCAACACCAGCGACACCGAAACTGCGGTCTGCAACCTGGGTTCCGTGAACCTGGTCCAGCACATCAAGGACGGCAAGATCGACCACGACAAGCTGCGCAAGACCGTGAACACGGCCATGCGCATGCTGGACAACGTGATCGACATCAACTACTACGCCGTGCAAAAGGCCAAGGACTCCAATCTGCGCCACCGCCCCGTGGGCATGGGCCTGATGGGTTTCCAGGACGCGCTGTATGAAATGCGCACCGCCTACGCCAGCCAGGGCGCCGTCGAGTTCGCCGACGAAGCCATGGAAGCCATCTGCTACTACGCTTACTGGGCATCGACCGAGCTGTCCAAGGAACGCGGCACCTACTCCACCTTCAAGGGCTCGCTGTGGGATCAGGGCATCCTGCCTCCCGACACACTGAAGCTGCTGGAAAAGGCCCGCGGCGGCTATGTGGAGGTGGATCGCTCCGCCAAGCTGGACTGGGACGCCCTGCGCGCCAAGATCGCCAAGGACGGCATGCGCAACTCCAACTGCGTGGCCATTGCGCCCACCGCCACCATCTCCAACATCGTGGGCGTGGATGCCTCGATCGAGCCTTCGTTCGGCAACCTGTCCGTGAAGTCCAATCTGTCTGGCGAATTCACCGTCATCAACCAGTACCTGGTGCGCGACCTCAAGCGCCTGGGCCTGTGGGACGACGTGATGGTCATGGACCTCAAGCATTTCGACGGCTCGCTGCGCGCCATCGACCGCGTGCCGCAAGAGATCAAGAACCTCTACGCCACCGCGTTCGAAGTCTCGCCCGAATGGCTGGTGGAAGCCGCCTCGCGCCGCCAGAAGTGGATCGACCAGGCCCAGAGCCTGAACATCTACATGGCCGGTGCATCGGGCAAGAAGCTGCACGACACCTACATGCTGGCCTGGCTGCGCGGTCTGAAGACCACCTACTATCTGCGCACCACCAGCGCGACCAATATCGAGAAGTCCACCGTGCAAAGCCGTGTGCTGAACGCTGTGTCCTCCGGCGCTCCTGCCGCTTCGGCGGCTCCTGCGGCCAAGCCTGCGGTGAGCGCACTGGAAGCCGCTGCCGCCGCCGCCCGCGCCCAGGCACCCGCCACGGACATCAAGTTCTGCGCGATCGACGATCCAGGCTGCGAGGCTTGCCAATAACTGGCTGACTCCCCCTGAAGCGCTTGGCCTAGGCGGCCCCGCGCCTTCCCCCTCTCTGGCGCTGAGCGCCGGAGGGGGACGACACCCTCGGTGCGCGGCGGCGCTTCCTCGGTGTCTCTCGCTTTAGAGTGCGCCAGTATTTGAGTGGTGCCACTCCATCAATAAATGACTGAAAAGCTGGATGTCGATTGCATTGCACCCAGCCTTTTCCCCCTCAAGGAATAAATATGCTGAGCTTTGACGACGACACCTTTGCCTCTTCCGCCACCAGCGCAGAAGCCGGCGCGTCCACCAGCACCCACAAGCGCGTGAATGCCGCCGACAAGCGCATCATCAACGCCAAGACCGACGTGAACCAGCTGGTCCCCTTCAAGTACAAGTGGGCCTGGGAAAAGTATCTGGCCACCTGCGCCAACCACTGGATGCCGCAGGAAGTGAACATGACGCGCGACATCGCGCTGTGGAAGGACCCCAACGGCCTGACCGAAGACGAGCGCCGCATCGTCAAGCGCAATCTGGGCTTCTTTGTGACGGCCGACTCGCTGGCCGCCAACAACATCGTGCTGGGCACCTACCGCCACATCACGGCGCCCGAGTGCCGCCAGTTCCTGCTGCGCCAGGCCTTCGAGGAAGCCATCCACACTCACGCCTACCAGTACATCGTGGAATCGCTGGGCCTGGATGAATCGGAAATCTTCAACGCCTACAACGAAGTCCAATCCATCCGCGACAAGGACGAGTTCCTGATCCCCTTCATCGAAGCGATCATGGACCCCAACTTCAACACCGGCACGCCCGAAACCGACCAGACGCTGCTGAAGTCGCTGATCGTTTTTGCCTGCCTGATGGAAGGTCTGTTCTTCTACGTGGGCTTCACGCAGATCCTGGCCCTGGGCCGCCAGAACAAGATGACGGGCGCTGCCGAGCAGTACCAGTACATCCTGCGCGACGAGTCCATGCACTGCAACTTCGGCATCGATCTGATCAACCAGCTCAAACTCGAGAACCCCCATCTGTGGACGGCCGAGTTCAAGCAGGAAATCACGGAGCTGTTCCAGAAGGCTGTGGAACTCGAATATCGCTATGCCGAGGACACCATGCCACGCGGCGTGCTGGGCATGAATGCATCCATGTTCAAGGGCTATCTGCGCTACATCGCCAACCGTCGCGCCACGCAGATCGGTCTGGAGGAACTGTTCCCCGGTGAAGAAAATCCCTTCCCCTGGATGAGCGAAATGATCGATTTGAAGAAAGAACGTAACTTCTTTGAGACACGAGTGATCGAGTATCAGACCGGAGGCGCACTTTCTTGGGATTAATTGCTTCTAAGCAGGCACAATGCGAGTCATGACTTGCTTCACTTCATTGCTACAAAAAACTGAGATTTTTGGCGTGAAGCAAATTTGTGTTCCTAGCGATGCGTAACTCCACATCGCTTTGAATCGTCCGGCACCGCAAGGAACCGGACGTCTTATGCAAATCAACGAAGGAGAAAATGATGGCAACTGCGAAGAAGACGGCCGCCAAGGCCACAACCGAGAAAAAGACACCTGCCAAGAAGGCGGCCGCGCCCAAGGCTGAAGCTGTGAAGAAGGCAGCTGCAACCAAGACCGCAGCCCCCAAGGCTGCTGCTCCTGCAAAGGCTGCACCCAAGAAGGCTGCAACCGCTGCCAAGGCTGCTGCTCCTGCAAAGGCTGCACCCAAGAAGGCTGCAACCGCTGCCAAGGCTGCTGCTCCTGCAAAGGCTGCGCCCAAGAAGGCCGCAACCGCTGCCAAGGCTGCTGCTCCTGCTAAGGCTGCACCCAAGAAGACTGCAACCGCTGCCAAGGCTGCTGCTCCTGCAAAGGCTGCACCCAAGAAGACTGCAACCGCTGCCAAGGCCGCTGCTCCTGCGAAGGCTGCACCCAAGAAGGCTGCAACCGCTGCCAAGGCCGCTGCTCCTGCAAA
>NZ_BBVD01000002.1 GCF_000964545.1 Comamonas thiooxydans
ATAATTCAAAAGCCAAAGTTCTCAGGAACTTTGGCTTTTTTCTTGGCCGCGCCCAAGCGCCGCCGAATCTGCAAAAGCATGGGCGCCGACACCGGAGCCGCGCCATATCAGGCATCATGCAGGCATCCCCGGGCAGTATTTGCCCACCCAAGACTCACTATGCAAAACGACCTCTCCACGTTCTGGCGCGGACCGCGTTGGACTCTGGCCATGCTGCTTGCCATTCTCGGCATGCTCGGCCCGTTCTCGGTTGACACCTATATTCCCGCCTTCTCGGGCATTGCCAAGGCATTGGGCGCAACCCCCGTAGAAATGCAGCAGACCCTGTCTGCCTACCTGCTGGGCTTTGCCTTCATGAACCTGTTTCATGGCGCCCTGGCCGACAGCTTCGGACGCCGCCCCGTCATCCTCTGGGGACTGGTGATGTTCACCATCGCCTCGGCCGGCTGCGCGCTGTCGCAGAACATCACCCAGCTGGTGATCTTCCGTACGCTGCAGGGCCTGTCCACCGGCGCCGGCATCGTGGTCTCGCGCGCCATCGTGCGCGACATCTTTCCGCCAACCCAGGCCCAGGGCGTGATGGCGCAGATCACCATCTTCTTCGGCGTGGCGCCGGCGCTGGCTCCCGTGATTGGCGGCTGGCTGTTCGTGCACCTGAGCTGGCAGGCCGTGTTCTGGTTCCTGAGCATCGTGGGCGTGCTGCTCTGGCTCATCAACGTCAAGTTTCTGCCCGAATCGCTGCCGCCACAAAAACGCCAGCCCTTCCAGTTCAGACCGCTGATGCAGGGCTATGGCATCTTGCTTACCGATCCGCGCTTTCTGCTGCTGGCCCTGGCCAGCGGCATTCCGTTCAACGGCATGTTTCTCTATCTGCTGTCGGCACCGGCTTTTCTGGGCGATATCTTGCAGCTCGAGCCCACGCAGTTCTTCTGGTTCTTCATCGCCACCATCGGCGGCATCATGGCCGGCAGCTGGACCAGCGGTCGCCTGGCCGGACGCATCCCGCCCAAGCGCCAGATCCGCCACGGCTTTCTGGTGATGTGCGTGACCTCCATCATCAATCTGGTGGCCAATCTGATCTGGCCCGCCCATGTGAGCTGGGCCTTGATTCCCATCAGCCTGTTCGCCTATGGCTGGGCGCTGATGGTGCCCGTGGTGACGCTGCTGGTGCTGGACATCCATCCTGCGCGGCGCGGCCTGGCCTCTTCGCTGCAGGCCGTGGTGGGCTCGGTGGCCAACGGCTTTGTGGCCGGCGTGATTGCACCGCTGGTCATGCATTCGGCCGCACTGCTGGCCACGGGCTCGATTCTGATGATGCTGATCGGTCTGGTCGCCTGGATCTATCTGCACCACCGCTGGCCGGACATCGGCCGCCATGCCTCCGAGCATTAAAAAAGGAGCTGCTACCGCACGTCATTCATAGACTTCAGATTGAAAAGTATCTGAAATCTTTGAATGACATGCGCTAGCAGCTCACTTTTCAAGAAAGATCCAGCCCTGCACGGGCAACAAAAAACCGGCTGCTAGAGCCGGCTTTTTTCATGCTTCGGGCCGTAGCCCGAATCAGCGATCAACGCTCGTCGCGACGCGGTGCGCGGGGCTTGCGCTCGAAGCTGCGCTCGCCACCACGTTCGCCATGGGGCTGATAAGGCTTGCCGGCACCCTGACCAAAGGCAGGACGACGATCACCGCCGCCGAAGCCGCGCGATTCACCACTACGGAAGCCGCCTTCGCGGGGAGCACCGGCATGAGCGCCTTCACGGCCACCGCCAAAGCTCTTGCGACCGAAATCGCCGCCTTCACGGCGCTGGGCACCACCAAAGCCGCCACGCGATTCGCCGCCGCCGAAGCTGCGCTCTTGACGCTCGCCACCGAAGCTGGGACGGCCACCGCCGAAGCCGCGATCACCACCACGATCGCCGCCGCGATCGGCAAAGCGATCACCGCGAGGTGCACCAAAACCGGCGCGATCACCACCGAAGCGGTCACCGCCACGGTCGCCACCAAAGCCGCCGCGATCATTGCCACGGCCACCGCCGAAGCTGCCGAAGCCGGACTTGCGACCGTAGCCTTCGCCATCGCGACGACCACCGAAGCCACCGCGACCACCGGCGCCGCCGCCACGGCGACCGTCACGCTCGCCAGAGGCGGGGAAACGCTGCTGGGGTTCCATGCCGGGAATGGTCTCAGCCTTGAACTGCTGGCGGGTATAGCCTTCGATGTCGAACACGCGGCGACGGTCGCGGAATTCCGCAAACGTCACGGCCACGCCTTCGCGGCCCGCACGACCGGTACGACCGATACGGTGGGTATAGTCCTCGGCCTTCATCGGCAGGCCGTAGTTGAAGACGTGGGTGATGGTGGGCACGTCGATACCGCGAGCAGCCACATCGGTGGCCACCAGGATCTGCACCTGGCCGTTGCGCAGCGCCATCAGGCGGCGGTTGCGCAGGCCCTGGCTCAGAGCACCGTGCAGGGCCACGGCAGAGAAACCGTCCTGCTGCAGATCGTTGGCCAGACCGTCACATTCCACCTGGGTGGACGCAAACACGATGGCCTGGTTGATGCTGCTGTCACGCAGCCAGTGATCCAGCAGCTTACGCTTGTGCTGCATGTTGTCGGCCCAGAACAGTGCCTGCTTGATGTTGGCGTGCTTCTCCTGGGGCGTGGCAATCGTGATCTTCTTCACGTTGGCGCCGCCGTCATGCATCACGCGCATGGCCAGTTGCTGAATGCGGGGAGCAAACGTGGCGCTGAACATCATGGTCTGCTTGCGCTCGGCCGTCAGCTGGTTGACTTCGGCCAGATCGTCGGAGAAGCCCAGGTCCAGCATGCGGTCGGCTTCGTCGACCACCAGGAACTGCACCTTGTCCAGCTTGATCTGCATGGAGCGCTGCAGGTCCAGCAGACGGCCGGGAGTGGCCACCACCAGATCGGCGTTCTGCAGCTTGGCGATTTGCAGCTGGTAAGGAATGCCGCCCACCACGTTGGCGATGCGGATGCCGCGGCAGTGCTTGACCAGTTCGATGGCGTCATGCGCCACCTGCTGGGCCAGCTCACGCGTGGGGCACAGCACCAGGGCGCCGGGCACGGCGGCCTTGAAGTTGCGGGCGTTGGTGGGGTCCTTGCGCTTGTTGCGCTTGGGGGCGGGCTCGCCCTTGGCCGCAGCTTCGGCGCACAGGCGCTCGAATTCAGCCTTGGCGGCCGCATCGGCCACGGCACGCTGCTTGATCAGGGTGTGCAGCACGGGCAGCAGGAAGGCGGCGGTCTTGCCCGAGCCGGTCTGGCTGGACACCATCAGGTCGATGAAGCCGTCGGCATCGGCACCTTCGCCCATGGCCAGGGGAATCGCTTGCAGCTGCACAGCGGTAGGCTGGGTATAGCCCAGGTCGGTCACGGCCTGGATCAGTTCGGGGGCCAGACCCAGTTCTACGAAGCCATTGGGTTCGTCGGCGGCTTGGGTTTCTTCGACAGCGGCGTCTTCCGCGTCCATATCGGCCAGCATGGCGTCCAGACGGGAATCGAGTTCGGGAGAAGACAAAGCAATATCAGCAGCGGCCACTTGGCCCTGCTCCAGGGAGTTTTCTGTCATGAATAGCTCACGCAAAAAGCGACGCAGTCAGCGTGCTGCTCGCTTCTTTGACGGTTGGTTATCAACATCCACCGTCAGACTTTGACTGGCCCGTTCGCAAAACGGGGCAGATGGGTGTTATGGCTTGTCGTGTCGGCGCTGGGCAGGCCGTTGCACGCAAGTAAGAACCCGGTGTGTGATGGAGATGCGCAAAAATTACCCATTGATCGGGTAAGCAGTGCATTGTCGCATGTACCGGGTTTTCCCGCAAGTGGCAGGGCTATACCGACCCACCACCGCACCATCAGACGCTGAGCAGTTGCTGGCGGTAATGCTGCAGCTCGTCGATAGACTCGTGCACATCGGCCAGGGCCGTGTGGCGCTGCGCCTTCTTGAAGGAGGTATAGGCCTCGGGCTTCCAGCGCTTGGCCAGCTCCTTGAGCGTGCTCACATCGATATTGCGATAGTGAAAGAAATTATTGAGCTTGGGCATGTAGCGCTCCATGAAGCGCCTGTCCTGACCAATGCTGTTGCCGCACAGCGGCGTCTTGCCCTTGGGCACGTATTTGCCCAGAAAGGCAATCAGCGCGGCCTCCGCCTCGGCTTCGCTGATGGTCGAAGCCTTGACCTTGTCGATCAGGCCGCTTTTGCCATGCGTGCCCTTGTTCCAGGCATCCATGCCGCCCAGCAGCTCGTCGGACTGATGAATGGCGAATACCGGGCCTTCGACGCGAATCTGCAGATCGGAACTGCTGACCACCACGGCAATCTCGATGATGCGGTCGTGGTCGGGGTTCAGCCCCGTCATTTCGCAGTCCAGCCACACCATATTGAGATCGGATTTGGGCAGAACCGGTGGAGTAGCGGCCACGGGGGCGGCGCTGACGGAATTCGTACAGGAAGCTTCAGACATGGCGCAAATTGTCGCCTACACTGCCAATACATGGCTTCCAGACTAGATTTCACATTGGCACTTTCGCTGCTGTTTGCGACGGCCGTGGCCCTGCAATGGCTGCTGCGCGTGTGGCTTGTTTCGCGCCAGGTGCGCCATGTGGCCACCCACCGCGGCGCCGTGCCACCGGCATTTGCCCATCGCATCAGCCTGTCCGCCCATCAGAAGGCGGCCGACTACACGCTGGCCAAGGCCAGGGTGTCGCTGATCGACATCACGCTGTCGGCCGCCGTGCTGCTGTGCTGGACGCTGCTGGGCGGGCTGGACTGGCTCAACCGCTGGCTGCTGGAATTCATCAGCCCCGGCCTGTGGCAGCAGCTGGCGCTGCTGGCCAGCTTTGCCGTGATCTCGGCGCTGATCGAGCTTCCCCTGTCGCTCTATCAGACCTTCAAACTGGAGCAGCGCTTTGGCTTCAACCAGATGACGCCAGGCCTGTGGCTGGCCGATCTGCTCAAGTCGACGCTGGTGGGCGCCATCATCGGCCTGCCGCTGGCGGCCCTGATTCTCTGGCTCATGGGCGGGGCCGGCCCGCTGTGGTGGCTCTGGGCCTGGGGCGCCTGGACGGCTTTCAATCTGCTGCTGATGTGGATTTTCCCCAGCTTTATTGCACCGCTGTTCAACAAGTTCGAGCCGCTGGCCGATGAAAGCCTCAAGAGCCGCGTGACCCGGCTGATGGAGCGCTGCGGCTTTGCGGCCAAGGGACTGTTCGTGATGGACGGAAGCCGCCGCTCGGCGCATGCCAACGCCTATTTCACGGGTTTCGGCAATTCCAAGCGCGTGGTGTTCTTTGACACCCTGCTCAGGCAGCTCAGCCCCGGCGAAGTCGAAGCCGTACTGGCTCACGAGCTGGGTCACTTCAAGCACAAGCACATCAGCAAGCGCATGGTCCTGATGTTCGGCGTCTCGCTGCTGGGCTTTGCGCTGCTGGGCTGGCTCAGCCAGCAACTCTGGTTCTACACGGGACTCGGAGTCTCTGTGCTGCTGGGTCCGAACATCGGCGTGGCTGCCGAAAACAATGCGCTGGCCCTGCTGCTGTTCATGCTGGCGGTGCCGGTGTTCAGCTTCTTCGTCACGCCGCTGATGTCCGCCATGTCGCGCCGCGACGAGTTCGAGGCCGATGCCTATGCCATGCAGCAGGCCGATGGTGCACAACTGGCTTCGGCACTGCTCAAGCTTTACGAGGACAATGCCTCCACACTCACGCCAGACCCATGGTATGTGAGCTTTTACTATTCACACCCTCCTGCCGTGGATCGCCTGGCGCGCATGCCGGCTCCTGCAGGCAGCTTGTAACACCACAACGATTTCAGACATGAGCACACCCACACTGCAACAGAAAGACTGGTCCCAACTCAAGCGCAGCGCCCTGAGCACCGAGCAAGTGCAAGAGCAGCTGGCAACCCTTGAGGGCTGGGAGCTACTGGCCGGCAACGCGGCCATCAGCAAGACCTTCCGTTTCGTGAATTTCTACGAAACCATGGCCTTTGTGAACGCACTGGCCCTGATTGCCCATCAGCAGGACCACCATCCCGATCTGGAGGTGGGCTACAACCGCTGCAAGGTCAGCCTCAACACCCATGATGTGGGCGGCATCTCCGCGACCGACATCGACTGCGCACGCCGCATCGAAGCACTGCTGAATCCGGCCTGATCCTTATGGCCAAACAAGGACGGCGCCCAGGCGCCCAAGCAACAGGCAGCACCCAGACAGGCCTGGTGGTCGCCAGCTATGGCCGCCACTGCGTGGTCGAGACCCCGGACGGCGAGCGCCGCATCTGCCACCCGCGCGGCAAGAAAAGCCAGGCCGTGGTGGGCGACCATGTGCAATGGATGGCTCCCCCACCCGGCCAGGGCGATGAGGGCACGATCGAGAAAATCGTGGAACGCCGCAACGTCTTCTATCGCCAGGATGACATTCGCACCAAGACCTTTGCCGCCAACCTGGACCAGCTCCTGATTCTGATAGCCGCCGAGCCGGTATTCAGCGAAGTGCAGCTCGCCCGCGCGCTGATCGCCGCCGAGGCCGCACACATCAAGCCCATCATTGCGCTCAACAAGATGGACCTGGAAGAGCCCTTCCTGCGCGCCTGGCAGCGGCTGGAGCCTTACCGGACCATGCGCGATGCCGCGAACGCTGCACCGCATTACATGGTGCTTCCGCTGTCGCTGGAAGATGCAGACGATGAGGATCGCGACGCCATCATCGGTCTGCTGCAAGGCAAGACCACACTGGTTCTCGGTCCTTCGGGCGTAGGCAAGAGCACCTTGATCAACTTGCTGCTGCCCGACGCCAGGGTGGCGACCAACGAAATCTCGCAGGCGCTGAACACCGGCAAGCACACCACCACCAGCACCACCTTGTACTGGGTGGATGAGGCACGCACCACCGCCATCATCGACTCGCCAGGATTTCAGGAATTCGGCCTCTATCACATTGCCGCCACGCAACTGGCCGCCTGCATGCCCGACATCGGCGCGCTGGCGGACCAGTGCAAGTTCTACAACTGCACCCATCTGCATGAGCCTGGCTGCGCCGTCATGGCCCAGGTTGAAGCGCAGGACAGCCCCCACTCCATCAGTGCCAACCGCTACCGGATCTATGGCGAGCTGTTCGATGAACTGAGTCAGGAGCCCCGCTACTGAGCGCGAGGCCAGCCAAGCCGGAGGGCCGCGCCATATGAGAGCAATTTCAGCGTTTGCCACGCAGCCATTCCAAGCCCGATGAGCGCCCGCCGCCTGGCTTGGCTGCCGGCCACAACCCGGTGTTCACGTCATGAAGCCCAGAATTTTTCAGCCCTGCCTGCAAGCCGCCCTCGCCATCGCGCTGTCTGCGGGCATGGGCCTGACCTGGGCCCAGGGCACGGACTCCGCCCCCAGCTGGGAGGACGAGCCACCCACGCTGTCTCGCTGGATCGAAGAAGGTTACAAGGCCGAGCTGAGCCGGCAGCCATGGCGCGCAGCGCAGCGCTATTGTGCGGCAGCACGCTATGGCAGCCTCGAAGCCCAATACCGGCTGGGCCGGCTGCTGTTGCTGGGGCGAGGCTTGACTCCCGACCCTGCCACGGGCACGACGCTGCTGGCTCTGGCCGCCCAGCGTGGCCACGAGAAAGCCCGCTTGCTGCTGGCCGGCAAGCTCCCCGGCGACCGGCTGCCCGACTGCCTGACCCAGGGCGATGCGCCCGCACAGGAGTTTCTGGAGGCCAGCCAGGAGGCCGTCCCCCACGAGGTGGTAGCCAGCTATGTGAGCAGTCTGCCCAGGGAGAAGCGACGCATGGCCGAACTGGTGCAGCGCCTCGCGCCACGCTTCTCGATTGATCCGCGGCTGGCACTGGCCATTGTGCGTTCGGAGTCGAATTTCGAGGCGCAGGCGCTGTCGCCGCGCAATGCTCAGGGCCTCATGCAGCTCATTCCCGAGACGGCCGAGCGTTTTGGCGTGCGCGATGCCTGGAATCCCGAGCAGAACGTGCGTGGCGGCCTGGCCTACCTGCGCTGGCTGCTGGAGCGCTTCGAGGGCGATGTGGCACTGGTATCGGCAGCCTACAACGCGGGCGAGAGAACCGTGCAACAGTATGGCGGTGTGCCTCCTTATGCGGAGACGCGTGAATATGTGCGACGCATACTCAGCTTCTATCGCGCCAAGCACCACGAGCGCCCGGCTCGCTGATGGCACCTTGAACAGTGCCCGGCATGCCCGTCGCACCTGAGCCACCTTGGTATGTGGCACTGCGCAACACAGGACTTCGATGACCCGCTGCGGCTTGAGCGCTCATGCACCAAGCTGCTGCCACACAGAAGGCGATGTCCGGGTGCTCAACCGAGCAGACGGGCAAAGGTCAGCAAGGCCAGCAGCAGCAGCCAGACCACGACCGAACGCCAGACCAGCCCCACCACACTGCGCAAATGAGCCATTTCCGGCTCTCGCCCCGGAGTGACATCGCTGCCCGTCCACTGCGCATCGTCGCCCTCTTCGCCGTCAGCCGCATCGCGGCGGCGCAAGGCCTCACCCCCCAGGCGTACATTGATGGCACCCGCAGTGGCAGCCAGAATCACGCCATCATTGTCATTGGGAAAACGCTGGGCATAGACGCGCCAGTTGTCTATGGCCTCCTCAAAGCTGCCCACCATGGCAAAGGACAGCGCCGTCAGCCGCGCCGGCAGCCAATCGATCACATACCAGGCCTTGGCTGCGGCGGACTGCAAACGCTCGCTGGTCGGTGCCCGAAGACCTTCCGCCCCCTTGCGCGACCAGGCACGCGACAGATATTCAGCCATGCGGTAGAGAATGGCACCCAGCGGTCCCAGCCCCAGAGCCGAGAGAATTGAAAACCAGAACAGCACGCCAAACACATGACGGTGCGCTGCCAGCACCGAGTACTCGATGACATGGCGCACTATTTCGCTGCGTGGCACCTCGCTGGCATCGACCTGCTGCCAGTCGGCCAGGGCCTGACGGGCGGCAAATTCATCACCGGCATCGAGCGCATCGCGAATCCGCGTAAAGTGGTGGCTGAACTGGCGAAAACCCAGCGTGACATAGAGCACCGCGACATTCCACAGCATGGCTGCAGGCCAGCCTATGAACTCCATCAGCGCCCAGAATATGCCCAACACGATAACGCTGGGCAGCAGCACGGCCATTGCCCAGGCAAGCCAGCCATGGAGAGGCTTGCCCGCATCAAAGTTGCTGCGCACGGTCACGGTCCAGGCGCGATAACCGGCCTGTACCAGATTGGATCGGGCCAGCGGGCGCGCCTGTTCCAGCAGCAGTGCGATCAGGATGGCAAAAAAGCTCATTGCTTCATCATAGCTGCGCTGTTTGTCGACTTGTTACAACTGCTGTCTCAAGCCGCCAAAAAACGGTAAAGATTGCGCAACATGCCCGCTGTCGCGCCCCAGATATAGCGTTGCTGCTCACCATCCTGATAAGGCATGGCAAACCATTCGCGATCCACCCCCTGCCACAGCATGGCGTGACGCTCATGATGTGCGGGGTTGAGCAGATAGGACAGGGGAACCTCAAACAGGTCGGCCACCTCTCCCGGGTTGGGGAAGTAACTGGCCTGCGGATGGACCAGCGCCACCACAGGGGTGATGTGAAACGCCGTACCTGTCACGTAAATGGGCAAGCGACCCAGCACCTCGACATTCTTCGGAGCCAGTCCCACTTCCTCATGCGCCTCGCGCAATGCCGTGGCCTCGGCCGAAACATCCTGCGGGTCACGCTTACCGCCCGGAAAAGCCACCTGACCCGAGTGCGTGGACAGCCTGGCCGAGCGCACGGTCAGCAACACGGTGGGCTGCTCGCGCATGACGATGGGCACGAGCACGGCCGCATCGGAAGGCTGCCTAGCCGTGATGCGCTTTTCCTGCATGGCCTCGGGCAGCCACTGCGGTGGCTGGGCAAAGCGCGTGCGCAGAGCCTGCGGCGTCTGTGCAGCCAGCGGCACAGCCGGCAGCTGGCTATCAATGCCCAGAAGGCGAGCCTTGCGCGGATCAACAATGCCCACCACGGGGAGCGAAGAATTATCAGATGCAGGCATGTATGTGTTCGGCCAAACCCCAAAGCAAGAATCACGAACCAAGGCAGACATAAAAAAAGCCGCCACAGCGAACTGTAGCGGCTTTTACGGAATCACTTCCGATGCGTGTATTACTCGGCTGCAGCAGCAGTCTTGTTAACACGCTGGGGCAGCTTTTCCTTGATACGAGCAGACTTGCCGCTACGCTCACGCAGGTAGTACAGCTTGGCACGGCGCACATCACCGCGACGCTTGACTTCGATCTTGGCGATCAGAGGAGAGTAGGTCTGGAACGTACGTTCCACGCCTTCACCGCTGGAGATCTTGCGCACTGTGAAGCCGCTGTTCAGGCCGCGATTACGCTTGGCAATCACCACGCCTTCGTAAGCCTGCACGCGCTTACGGTTACCTTCCACCACGTTCACGCTCACGATGACGGTGTCACCGGGGGCGAATTCGGGGATGGTCTTGTTCAGGCGAGCGATTTCTTCTTGCTCGAGGGTCTGGATCAGATTCATGATGTAGTCCACCTTGATCTTGTCCGCGCCAGAATTGGCAAGCGCCGGGATTGGCGCTATTGCTGCATTACAAGAACAGCCCGAAAGCTGTCCCGCTATTTCCTTGCAGCGGCCGGATAGAGGATCAAAGAACCTGCAATTATAGCTTGGACGCTGTTTTTGCCAAAAAACCCTCATCCTTGGCATTGAGCAGCCCCTGTTCGCGGGCCTGCTCTATCAATTCGGGCCTGTGCTCGGCCGTAATGCGCAAGCGCTGATCGCGACGCCAGCGCTCGATATTGGAGTGATGGCCGGAGAGCAGCGCGGCTGGCACCTCCTGGTCATTCCAGACTTCTGGGCGAGTGTAGTGGGGGCAGTCCAGCAAACCGTCAAGCGCAGGATTGAAGCTGTCCTGCTGAAAGCTGCCTTCATCGTTAAGCACACCGGGCTGCAGACGCGCCAAAGAGTCCAGCAGCACCATGGCTGCCAGCTCACCGCCCGAAAGTACAAAGTCACCCAGACTCAGTTGATGAGTGACATTTCTATCAATAAAACGCTGGTCAATACCCTCATAGCGACCACAGAGCAGCACCGCCCCCCGGCTTTCGGCCCAATCGGCCACCACGGCATGCTTGAGGGTCGTACCTATGGGTGAGAACAACACCACAGGAGCAGGCTCCGCCTGTTCCTGTGCATCGACTTCGGCGCGTGCCGAGCGAATCGCTTCGAGGCAGCGCTGCAGCGGCTCGGCCATCATCACCATGCCGGGGCCTCCGCCAAATGGACGATCATCCACACGGCGGTAATTGCCTTCGGCCCAGTCACGCGGATTCCACAGATGCACTGCCACCTGGCCCGAGCTGTAGGCACGGCGCGTCACCCCGCTCTCGAGAAATGGAGCGAACAGCTCAGGAAACAGCGTAATAATGTCGAAACGCATTGATATAAAAGCGATTTAAGCTACAAAAAAAAGCATTCCAGTTCAATAATCGGGCTGCCAGTCGGCCACGATCTTCTTGCCGGCCAGATCCACCGAATCCACATAGGCATCGACAAAGGGTATCAGACGCTCCTGCTCCTTGCCGTCCTGTTCATAGCCCAGCACCAGAACAGTCTGCGGGCCGGTGGCCATCAAGTCCTTGACCACCCCCAGGGTCACACCTTCGCGGTTGACCACGTTCAGCCCCATCAGATCCACCCAGTAGAACTCACCATCCTCGGTCTTGGGGAAATGCTCGCGCGCCACAAAGACGCGGGCACCGCGCAGAGCCTCGGCGGCGTTGCGGTCGGCGACTTCAAGCGAGGTTGCCACGATGGTGTCGGCATGGAAGCGGGCCTGCTTGACGGGCAGCACCACGGTACCCGTGAAATGCTTGGCACCTTTCTCGGCAGGCTGCAAAAACCAGTCCTTGGCGGCAAACAGGGCCTCTGGGGCGCTGCTGAAGGCATGCACCTTGAACCAGCCCTTGATTCCCCAGGCATCGGCAATGCGACCGACTTCAATGGCATCAGCAGGCAAGCTCGTGGCTTGAAGAACAGGCATGTGGCTCATGGGATCAGCAGAAAATGCAGAATTTCAATAAAAAACGGGTCCCGTCAGGCAAGCCAACGGAACCCGCTTTGGTAAAGGTGCCTAGAGAGCGACCGCCTAAATTAGGCAGCAACCTTCTTTGCAGCTTCCTTGATCAGGCGTTCAGCCGTATCGGAAGTTTGAGCACCAACGCTCTTCCAGTAGTTCACGCGGTCCAGAGCCAGACGCAGGCCTTCTTCGGCGCCACGAGCGCTAGGGTTGTAGAAACCCAGACGTTCGATGAAAGCACCGTCGCGACGCACGCGCTTGTCAGCTGCAACGATGTTGTAGAAAGGACGAGCCTTAGAGCCGCCGCGGGAGAGACGAATAACAACCATGATGTTTCCTTCGGGTGGTTACAGCCAGTGCCATCAAAAATTTGACCAGCTGCGCAGGTTTTCTTACAGCGTTTGAGACACGCGACATGACCACCCGGCCAGCGACACGCCGTAAAACCGGAAATTATATCGAGTTCTGTCAAATCTGCCTATAGCAGCGGCAAATGAGCATAGTCGGCACAGAGGACTTCCTGAAAATGAAGCGCAATTGCCCTGAGCCCCGTAATTGACGCGAAGGGAATAATGGACGGGTTCTTTCGTTTTCTGCCCGCGCATCAGACCATGAACCAACTTGTTCCCGCCACCACCCCGGCCCCTCGCCCCAAAAACAAGACGATTGCCTCCTGGCTGGCCTTGATCGGCGGACCGCTGGGGCTGCATCGCTTCTACCTGCACGGCCTTGGGGACTGGCTGGGCTGGCTGTTGCCCATTCCCACTGCACTTGGCATCTACGGCATCGAGCGCGTGCAGCAGTTGGGGCAGGACGACAGGCTGAGCTGGCTGCTGATCCCCCTGCTCGGCTTCACGATAGCAGGCTGCGCCCTGCGCGCCATCCTTTACGGCCTGATGGAGCAAGGAAACTGGAACCGGCTCTTTAATCCATGGATGGATGCCGACGCGCCTGCAGGGCGCACCCAATGGACCACGATTTTTGCCGTAAGCCTGTCCCTGATGCTGGGTGCCACCGTGCTGATGGCCAGCATCGCCTACAGCTTCCAGCACTACTTTGAATATCAGGTCGAAGAGGCGCGCAAGATTTCACAGTAGCTGCAGCTCTCCGAACCAGGGGCTCTCACCCACTCCGAAGCGGCTTCGGCCTCGCCGCTTTTGTAAGCAAAAGTCTAATTTTTCACCTACTGGGCGCAAAGCAGCGCCTGCCGATTCCACAGAACTCACAATGCCCAACTGACGAACTTCTTGCAAAGACTGCATCCAAGCAGTTTTCGCACTACGACGGCTTTGCTGCACCAGTCCGAAGAGGTCTTATGTCTGCAACCAACGAAAAGTCTGCCAGATCCGAAGTGCATGGGCAAAATGCCTTTCCAGCTGCCACCAGCCTGGTGGGTGTGTACGGAGAACAGCTTTTCCGCATTCTTGAACAAACCAGCAGCGGCTATGTGTTGCTGGATGCTCAGAACCGGGCACAACGCTGGAATGATGGTTATCTGCAGATATTCCCCTGGCTGGCTTCCGCCCTCAAAGTAGGCATACCCCTGCAAGCCGCTCTGCAAGCCGCCGCAACAGCAGCCCCGGACAACGCTGCACCAGCCCTGAACCATATCGCCGAAAGTCATCAAGCCCTGATTGCGCGCCAGCAAGCCAATGCCCAGTTTCAGCTGCCCAATGGACGCAAGCTCAATCTGTCGGCTCACGCTCTATCGGCCAATTACACGGTGCTCGCCTGCAAGGAACTGCTGCCTCATGGCAACGAGGCAGAAAGCCTTTCCTTCTTCGATGTGCTGACCAATCTGCCCAACCGGCGCCTGCTGCTGGACAGGCTCTCCCAGGCCATGATCCAGTCCGAGCGCACGGGCTGGCGCGGTGCATTGCTGACCATAGACATGGAGCCGGTGGCGGGCCCGACCGCCAGCACGGGAGACAGCCAGTCCTGCCTGGCTCCGCACATCGCACAGCGCCTGCTCGGCTGCGTACGCTCCTGCGATACCGTAGCCAGACTGGATGCCGCGCACTTCGTCATCATAGTCTCGGATCTGTCCCCGGATATCGAAATGACCACGGTGCTGGTGGAACGTCTTGGAGAGCGTCTGCAGGAAAGCCTGAACGGCAGCTACCAGCTCGGCCACAAAAGCGTGATGCTGGAGGCCAATATAGGCGCCACCCTGTTCGGCCCGCACTCCCGCTCCGCCACCGAGTTGCTGCAGCAGGCAGAGGTCGCCATGTACCGTCTGCGCGATGAAGAGGCTCGCGGCCTGCACTTCTTCAGCCCCGAGCAGCAGGTTCCGGCCAACGACCGCAGCCGCCTGGAGCAGGATCTGCGGGAAGCCCTGCGCCTCGGCCAGTTCGAGCTGCATTACCAGGCCCAGTATTCCGCCAGCGGCGAAGTCAACGGCTTGGAGGCCCTGCTGCGCTGGCGTCATCCCAGGCGAGGTCTGGTACCCCCGAGCATCTTCCTGTCCGTGGCAGAGGAGACCGACATCATCGTTGCGCTTGGCCGCTGGAGCATTCAAGCCGCCTGTGAACAATTGGCCAGATGGAAAGCCGAGCCACAACTGGACAGGCTGCCCATCTGCGTCAACATCAGCGCCAAACAGCTTCGGCAAGCGGACCTGGCCGAGCAAGTGCAGAGCATTCTCAGCCAGACAGGGGCCGATCCTGCATTGCTGCTGTTGGAACTTTCCGCCCAGACCCTGAGTCCTCTGGATGCGGATAGCGCGAGCAGCCTCAAGCGCATCGGCGCCATGGGTGTGCGGCTGTCACTCGACGATTTTGGTGGCAGCTCCAATATGCAGGAAGCGCTGCAGCAGCTCCCCCTGAACCAGCTCAAGCTCTCGCATTCCCTGGTGCAGCGCCTGGGCCCCAACAATGCCGCCGAGGCCGCCGTACAGGCAGCCATCGCGCTGGCTGCCCGCCATCAGATGACGATCGTCGGCGCAGGGGTGGAGACCCTGGAGCAGCGAGCCCTGCTGGCGCAGCATGGCTGCGAGCATTTCATGGGCTATCTGCTCAGCCCCCCAACTCCGGTCAGCCAGCTCAAATCCCTGATGCAGCGGCAGGCAATGCTCGGTCTGCAGGAGGCTGCAGCTTGACCTCCATGTTTCAGCCATGAAAAAAGGCTTCGCAACGCGAAGCCTTTTTTCCATTAAGCCCTTTGATCGACAAGCAGTTACAGCTATCAATCAAGGAGTGCACAAACTCAATACAGTTGCAGGCTAACCCAGTAGGCAATGGATGCCACAAAGGCGCTGGCCGGAATCGTCAGAATCCATGCCCAGACGATATTGCCTGCAACGCCCCAGCGCACGGCACTCGCGCGCTGCGTGGAACCCACGCCCACGATGGCACCGGTAATGGTGTGCGTGGTCGAGACAGGAACGCCCAAGAAGGTGGCAAAGAACAGAGTCAGAGCACCACCGGATTCGGCACAGAAGCCACCGACAGGTTTGAGCTTGGTGATCTTCTGGCCCATGGTCTTGACGATGCGCCAGCCGCCAAACATGGTACCCAGGCCGATGGCCAGGTAGCAGCTGACGATGGTCCACATGGGAGGCTCGGCATCACCGGCATTGGCATAGCCCGTGGCAATCAGCAGCAACCAGATGATACCGATGGTCTTTTGCGCATCGTTGCCGCCGTGACCCAGGCTGTAGGCACCGGCAGAAACCAATTGCAGACGGCGGAACCACTTGTCCACGCGATTGGGACTGGCACGACGGAAAATCCAGGCCACCAGAACCATCATCAGCGAGCCCAGCAGAAAGCCCAGCACGGGAGAGACGAAGATGAAGGCCACAGTCTTCCAGATGCCGCTGGCGATCAGCGCACCTGCACCGGCCTTGGCAATCACCGCACCCACGATACCGCCAATCAGGGCATGCGAGGAGCTGCTGGGAATGCCGTAGATCCAGGTGATGACGTTCCAGGTGATGGCACCCACCAGAGCGCCGAACACGACATGGGTGTCAACAATGCCCGGCTGAACAATACCCTTGCCCACGGTTGCCGCCACACTGAGGTGGAAGACAAAAACCGCGACAACGTTGAAGAACGCGGCAAATGCCACGGCCTGAGTAGGCTTGAGAACCCCCGTGGAAACCACGGTGGCAATCGAATTGGCAGCGTCGTGAAAGCCGTTCATGAAATCGAACAGCAAGGCGAGCACCACCAGCAAAATCACAACCCAGAGGGCTGCCTGTACCGGCTCCATGATCGGGCTCCAGCGAGAATCAGGAATTCTCGAGGACGATGCCCTCGATCAGGTTCGCCACGTCTTCGCAGCGGTCCGTGATGGTTTCCAGCAGCTCATAGATGGCCTTGAGCTTGATCACCTCACGCACATCGGGCTCTTCACGGAACAGCTTGCTCATGGCCGCGCGCATCACGCGGTCGGCATCGCCTTCCAGGCGGTCGATCTCGTCGCAGGTCTTGCTCGCGGCATCCACAATCGTGGGATCCGAGAGACGGTCCAGCAGCTTGACGGCATCACGCAGACGCTCACAGCAACGCACGCACAGATCGGTCAGACGTGTGATTTCGTCTGTCATGTGACGCACGTCATACAGGGCCATGGTCTCAGCCGAGTCCTGAATCAGGTCGGCCACGTCGTCCATGGTGTTGATCAGCGAGTGGATATGCTCGCGATCCAGGGGCGTGATGAAGGTCTTGTGCAGCAGCTTGGTGACATCATGGGTCACACGGTCGGCTGCGCGCTCGGCGTTGTCCACATCGGCGTTGTATTTTTCGCGCAGATGGGGATCGTTGTAATTTGCAACGAGTTGCGAGAAGGCATGAGCTGCTTCAACGATGCGGTCCGCATGTTGATTGAACATCTCGAAAAAATTGCCTTCGCGCGGCAATAGCTTGCCAAACAGCATGAATGCTCCTTACCGGGGAAAAGAAACCAGGCGACTCACTGCAAAAAAAAGTGCATGGTTCCCGGCTTAAACGGGGCGGAGTTTACTCTTGAGTCATTGTGCGTTTCAGCGCGTCTTCAAGACACCCCTTCTGGCACCACGAAAAATAAAATACAAGCTCTTCGCCATGCTAGGCGCTGTCACAAAGCCAGTGATTCCTCCAGACAACACCGGAGAGCAGCAATCCGCCCACCCAACGCGCCGACTCCTTGAGCATGTCACTGAGCCACGCGAAAACGTTCCAAATACTTCTTTTTGTAATAAGCAAATTCTAGTCAATGACAAAAAAGAATTAAAAGGAACTAAAAAGAAATAAATAAAACAATCAAAGAGCCATGAAAAACGTCATTTTTTTGTCATTTTCTTGAATTTAAAGGGAATTAGGGTTCACCCTTGACTGCAGCAGAGCGTCACGGCGAGATAGCGCACTGCGATCGAAAGCGCCGGCAGTCTCGTCGGGGCTTACTCTCCCAGGTAAGCCGCACGCACGCGCGGATCGCTCAGCAAGGTCTGGCCCGGCCCCGTCATGGTGATGATGCCGGACTCCATGACATAGCCTCGATCGGCCAGCGCCAGCGCGCGACTGGCGTTTTGCTCCACCAGCACCATGGTCACGCCCAGCGCATAGACATCGCTGACCACCTCGAAGATCTTGTCCACCATGATGGGCGACAAACCCATGGACGGCTCGTCCAGCAGCAGCACCTTGGGCTGACTCATGAGCGCGCGGGCCATGGCCAGCATCTGCTGCTCGCCCCCGGACATGGTGCCTGCCAGCTGATCCTTGCGCTCCTTCAGGCGCGGAAAGATGCCGAACATGCGCTCGATATCCGTCTGTATGCCAGCCTTGTCCTTGCGCGTGTAGGCACCCATGAGCAGGTTTTCGGTAATCGTCATGCGTGCGAACACGCCGCGCCCCTCGGGCACCATGACCAGGCCTTCGGCCACCAGATCCCAGGCGCCCTTGCCCTTGATGCTTTGGCCCAGATAGAGAATTTCGCCATCGGCAATCGGCAGACCCCGCGTGACAGCCTTCATGGTCGTGGTTTTGCCCGCACCGTTGGAGCCGATCAGCGACACCAGTTCACCCTGATGCACCTGAAAGTCCACGCCCTTGACAGCCTGAATGCCGCCATAGCCCACCTTCAGGCCCTTCACCTGCAGCAATACCGGGGCCGTGGATTTGGAGGCCTGCGCCTGTTCCAGCACTTGATCCTGCATCTTCAATGGCCTCCCGTGCCCAGATAGGCTTCAATCACTTTTTCATTCTTCTGCACTTCGGCAGGCGTGCCTTCGGCAATCGGCTTGCCATAGTCCAGCACCGTCACGCGGTCGCACAGGCCCATGACCAGCTTCACATCATGCTCGATGAGCAGGATGGTGCGGTGGTCGTTGCGAATGCGGTCGATCAGCTCACGCAACTGCAGCTTCTCGGTCGCGTTCATGCCGGCGGCCGGCTCATCCAGCGCAATCAGCTGCGGGTCCGTCGCCAGTGCACGGGCAATCTCCAGCCGGCGCTGGTCGCCATAGGACAAGGTGCGCGCCTTGAAGTCCGCATATTTGCCGATACCGACATAGTCGAGCAACTCACGGGAGCGGGCGCGAATCGCGGCCTCCTCGGCCTTGAAGCCCTTGGTGCGAAACACCGCCCCGAGCAGACCGGAATGCGTGCGCACATGACGCCCGACCATGACGTTCTCCAGTGCCGTCATCTCGGCAAACAGCCGGATGTTCTGGAAGGTCCGTGCAATGCCCGCCCTGGCCACCTTGTGCACCGCCGTCGGCTCATAGGGCTTTCCGGCCAGCTCGAATTTGCCGGTGTCGGGCGTATAGAGGCCGGTGATCACGTTGAAAAATGTGGTCTTGCCTGCGCCATTGGGGCCGATCAGGCCATAGACCTGGCCTCTATCAATCTTCATGCTCACACCGGACAGTGCCTGCAAACCGCCAAAGCGCTTGGAGATGTCCGAGACATGAAGGACCGCTGAAGTCGTGCTCTCTGCCATATCAGTTCACATTCCTTGTCTGTGCAGTCATCAGGACTGACGGTCCAGGCTTTTGGCATGCTCGGGCGTGGGCCAGAGGCCGCGCGGACGCATCAGCATGATGACGATCATGGCCAGGGCAATCAGCAACTGGCGCAGGATGGACGCGTCGAGGCGTCCATCGGTCATCTGCTGCAGCGGCCCAGCCACATAGCGCAGTACCTCGGGCAGGGCCGAGAGCAGCACGGCCCCCAGAATCACGCCGGGAATATGGCCCAGGCCGCCGAGCACGACCATGGCCACAATCATCACGGACTCCATGAGGCTGAAGGACTCGGGCGATACAAAGCCCTGGAAGGCACCGAACATGGAACCTGCCACACCGCCGAACGAAGCGCCCATGCCGAAGGCCAGCAGCTTCATATTGCGCACATTGATACCCATGGCCTTGGCGGCGATTTCATCCTCGCGAATCGCCATCCAGGCGCGGCCTATGCGCGAATCCTGCAAGCGGTAGCAGATCACGATGGTGGCCAGCACCAGCACCAGAAACAGGTAGTAGTACAGCGTGACGGAAGCGATGTCGTAGCCGAAGATCTCATGACGCTTGGCCAGGTCGAAGCCGAAGATCTTGACCGAGTCGATCTGGCCAATGCCCTTGGGGCCGTTGGTGATGTTGACTGGCTGGTCCAGGTTGTTCAGGAAGATGCGGATGATCTCGCCGAAGCCCAGTGTCACGATGGCCAGGTAATCACCGCGCAGCCGCAGCACCGGCAGGCCCAACAGCACACCCGTACAGGCGGCCAGCAGCATTCCTAGCGGAATCACCAACCAGATCGAGGTGTGCAGTCCGTTGGGAAACATGGCGACAAAGCCTTCGAAGGTCTCGGCCAGATGCGGCGATGCCATGAGCGCAAACATATAGGCGCCCACGGCATAGAAGGCCACGTAGCCCAGATCCAGCAGGCCTGCGTAGCCGACCACGATGTTCAGGCCCAGCGCCAGCATCACGTAGAGCAGAGCCAGATCGGCGATGCGCACCCAGGCGTTGCCGAAATACTGCAGGATCAGCGGCAGCACCAGCAGGCCTATGCCGCCCAGAATCCAGTGGAGCGTCTTGTTGTTCTTCATGGGCACTCCTCAGGCACGGTCCGCCACACGCTCACCCAGCAGGCCCGAAGGGCGCAGCGTCAGGATGATGATGAGCACGATGAAGGCAAAGATGTCGGTGTACTGGCTGCCCAGCACGCCCCCCGTCAGGTCACCGATATAGCCGGACCCGATGGACTCGATCAGCCCCAGCAGCAGGCCTCCCACCACGGCCCCGGCCAGATTGCCGATGCCGCCGAAAACGGCGGCCGTGAAGGCCTTGAGACCCGGCAGAAAGCCCATGGTGTGATGGGCCGTGCCATAGTTGGAGGCGTACATGATGCCGGCAATCGCGGCCAGCACGGCACCGATGATGAAGGTGGCGGAAATCACCATGTCGGGCTTGACGCCCATCAGCGCCGCCACACGCGGATTCTCTGCCGTGGCCCGCATGGCGCGCCCCAGCCTGGTGTAGTTGACCAGATACATCAGCGTGGCAAGTGCAATCGCCGTGACCACCAGCACCAGAATCTGCGTGGGCGTGATCACCGCCGTGCCGATTTCATAGGGCGTGGACGACAGCAGTGTGGGATAAGCCTTGTAATTGGGCTTCCATATGATCATGGCCAGGGTCTGCAGCAGGATGGAGACACCGATGGCCGTGATCAGCGGCGCCAGACGCGGGCTGTTGCGCAGCGGCCGGTAGGCCACCTTCTCGATCACGAAGTTCAGCGATGCGGCCACCACGCAGGCGATGATGGCGGCTATCAAAAGCATGAGCCAGCCCGGCAGATAGGGCATGGCCTCTTGCATCAGGCCGATGCAGCTCCAACTGGTCAAAGCCCCCACCATCAGCACCTCGCCATGCGCGAAGTTGATCAGCTGAATGATGCCGTACACCATGGTGTAGCCCAGGGCTATCAAGGCGTACATGCTGCCTAACACCAGACCATTGATGATCTGCTGCAGCAAGATATCCATAAGCGCGCTCCCCTTCCCTCGATCCAAGACGGAGACACTGCGAGCCTCTCATCCCGAACGACGGAGCCAGCGATGCCATGGTTCCCCTTCTGCAGTCCGCCGCTTTGTGGGCCGCTTGTCGCAAAAGAGTGAATCGATTCTAGGGAGCTGTTTTCAGGACTCAGGGCCGGGGTTTCCCGTGCGCAGGCTCAAAATGCTGCAACGCAACAATTTCATCGGCAATGCAAGTCCAATAAATACAGGCACTTAGTCATGTGCTGCCACTCAATCTAGCGAAAAACCCTGGAAACACCGCAAAAAATGCAGCATTCAACTAGTGCCAGTCTTGCAACACCTGGGCAACTCGCTCTTTACAAGCCTGCCGGCTCGTCATCTTCCGCACGAGCGGCGTCGTTGAGCGCCTTGAGCTCCGCCAGTTTCTGGCCGATCTTGATTTCCAGCCCGCGCGCCACGGGTTGGTAGAAGCCCGGATCTTCCATTCCTTCAGGCAGATAGCGCTCGCCCGCCGCAAAGCCGCCCTCCTCGCTGTGGGCATAGCGGTAGTCCCTCCCATAGTCCAGCTGCTTCATCAGCTTGGTAGGTGCATTGCGCAGATGCAGCGGCACAGGCCTTGTAGTGTCTCCCTTCACAAAGGCCTTGGCCTTGTTGTAGGCCATGTAACCGGCATTGCTCTTGGGCGCGACGGCCAGGTAGATCACTGCCTGAGCCAGGGCCAATTCGCCCTCGGGGCTGCCCAGACGCTCATAAGTCGCAGCAGCATCGTTGCACATCTGCATGGCACGCGGGTCGGCAAGTCCTATGTCTTCCCATGCCATGCGCACGATGCGGCGCGCCAGATAGCGCGGGTCGGCACCGCCATCCAGCATGCGGCAAAACCAGTAAAGCGCCGCATCGGGGTCCGAGCCGCGCACGGATTTGTGCAGGGCGCTGATGGTGTCGTAGAACTGCTCGCCGCCCTTGTCATAGCGGCGCATGCGCTCGCCCAGCACCTTGAGCAGCCAGGCATCGGTGATGCTCTGCACCCCGGCCTGCTCGGCCGTGATGGACAGGGTCTCCAGCGTGTTCAGCAAGCGCCGTGCATCGCCGTCGGCATAAGCAATCAGGCGCTCCAGCGCTTCGTCCTCGATCGCAGGAATCGCCTGGATGGCCTGGGCCTTGGCCACAATCTGCTTCAAGTCGTCCGGAGTCAGGCTTTGCAGCACATAGACCGCCGCCCGCGAAAGCAGGGCCGAGTTGACCTCGAACGAGGGGTTTTCCGTGGTCGCTCCGATGAAGGTGAATAGCCCGCTTTCCACATGGGGCAAGAAAGCGTCCTGCTGGCTTTTGTTGAAGCGGTGCACCTCATCCACAAACACGATGGTGCGCTGCTGCAGCAGTCCGCTCTGGGCGGCCTGCGCCTGCTCCACGGCCTCGCGGATGTCCTTGACGCCGCCCAGCACGGCGCTGATGGAGATGAACTGCGCATCAAAGGCATCGGCCATCAGGCGCGCAATCGTGGTCTTGCCCACCCCCGGCGGGCCCCAGAGTATGCAGCTATGCGGGCGACCCGACTCGAAGGCCAGGCGCAACGGCATGCCCTCTCCCAACACATGTTGCTGGCCGATGACTTCGGCCAGAGTGTGCGGCCGCAGGCGCTCGGCCAGGGGCTGATGAGGAATGGCTGAAGATGAGGAGTTGTTGTGCGTAACCATGACCCCTCAAGTATCCAACTCTCCAGCCAGTTGCGCATCCAAATGGGTTGGGGCTGTTTGCACACCGAAGGCAGTCAATACTTATCCACCTTAACCCTTGCATCCTTATCAGAATTTTTCATAAGAGAAAATAGCGTTTCAACGGATTCAATCTCTCCATTAACGAGGCCACCCCTCGCCCCATGGAGGTACTGCCCCCATCCGGCCTGCCAAAAACCAGGCCAGCCAGGCCTGGCAGCGCGCTTAGATTCATTGCGGGCCGCCTCATCTGCGCCGCGCAATGCCTGTGTCTGATAGGGCTACCGCCATCAGCCAGAAATCAATCGAAAGCATCCGCAACTTTCCTTGGCTCCACACTGCTACAGGGCGTGCCAGCGCTGCACGTCTGAGTCTACGCGTATGAAAAAACTCAAGACCTGGGACATTTTTGCCCTCGGTTTCATGACCTTTGCCCTGTTCCTCGGGGCCGGCAACATCATCTTTCCACCCATGGTGGGCCTGGCAGCCGGTGAAAACCTGCTCGGCGCCTCGACCGGCTTTCTGCTGACGGGTGTCGGTCTGCCCCTTCTCGGCGTAGTCGCTCTCGCACGCGTGGGTGGAGGTCTGGACACCTTGACCAGCCCCATAGGCCGCATTGCCGGCCTGGTGCTGGCCGTGGCCATCTATCTGACCATCGGCCCTCTGTTTGCGACGCCGCGCACGGCCACCGTATCCTTCGAGATGGGTCTGGCTCCCTTTGTCGGCAACACACCTGCCATGCTGCTGGCCTTCACCATCGCTTACTTTGTGGCGGTGGCGCTGCTGTCGCTGTTCCCCGGCAAGCTCATGGACAACGTGGGCAAGATCATCACGCCCGTGCTGATTCTGGCACTGACCGTTCTCGGCGGCTCCGCCGTGCTGGCCCCTGTGGATGGATACAGTCTCAGCACCGAGGCCTATGCCACGCAGGCTGCCGCCTTTTCTGAAGGCTTTCTGCAGGGCTATCAGACCATGGACGCCCTGGCCTCGCTGATCTTCGGCATCGTCATCGTCAACGCGATCAAGGCTGCCGGCGTGAGCGACGGCAAGCTGCACACCCGATACTGCATCTACGCCGGCATCATTGCCGCGACCTGCCTGGGCCTGGTCTATGTCTCGCTGATGTATCTGGGCGCCACCAACAGCCAACTGGCTGCCAACGCCACCACCGGTGTGCAGATTCTCACAGCCTTTGTACAGCAAACCTTTGGCCCCGCAGGCCTGTGGCTGCTCGCCATCGTCATCATGCTGGCCTGCCTGACCACCGGCGTGGGCCTGATCACAGCCTGCAGCAGCTTCTTCAGTGAGCTGACCGGCATCTCCTACCGCACCATGGTCATCGGCCTGTCGGTCTTCAGTGCAGCCGTAGCCAACCAGGGCCTGGCCCAGCTGATCGCCGTGGCCGTGCCCGTGCTTGTGGGGCTGTATCCCGTGGCTATCGCCCTGATCGCCCTGAGCCTGTTGCATCGCTGGAATCAGCCACCGCGCGTCTACATCCCCGCAATGGGCACCGCTCTGGTCTTCGGCCTGTTTGACGCCGCCAAGGCTGCCAAGCTTGATGCACTGGTGCCCGCCTGGCTGGAAAAGCTGCCCGGCGCCGCCCTGGGCATGGGCTGGGTCGCCCCTGTGGTCGGCGTGCTGGTGATTGCAGGCCTGCTGGACTTCGCCATCGGCAACAAGCAAAGTGCCGCAAACGCCACGCGCGCCTGAGCACAACAGTCCCCACCAAAGCGCAGCTGGCTGCGTTCCACTCACAAGGGCTCAAACCCGATTCCTGCATAAAAAAGGCCTGCGGACACAATCCGCAGGCCTTTTTGCTGATGCGCGCCGCGATCTTTACTGCTTGAGCACATCGGCCCCCTTGGGCACCGTGAAGTGGAAGGTCGATGCCGGCAGCGAAGCCTGGGTTTGCAGGCCCTTGAACTGCATCAGCGAGCGCTGGCCAAAGCTGTCCTCGATATCCAGCGCAGCCAGCTTGCCTTCGGGTGTGAAGCCTATGCGCACGCTCTTGAGCTGACCGCCTTTCTGCCTGGGGCTGGCCAGCACCCATTCCAGGCCATCGGCGTCAGGCTGGTTGCCCAGCTCGAAATCGGCCTTCAAGGCCTTGAGGTCGGTGGCCGATGTCAGGATGGCCGCCGGTGTGCTGCCCAGCACCTGGGCCTGGGCACGCTCCGTCACCTGATTCAGGTCGGCGTCGTACAGCCACAGCGTCTTGCCGTCGGCCACGATGAGCTGCTCAAAAGGCTTGGTGTAGTTGAAACGGAACTTGCCGGGGCGCTGGAATTCGAAGCTGCCGCTGGACACCTTGGTACGCGCCTCCTGCCCGGACTTGGGTGGCGAGGTCACGGACTGGGTGAAGTCGGCCTTGCCCGCCTGGGCATTCTTCATGAAGGACTCAAGGCTTTTCAGACCATCAGCCATTGCAGCACTTGCACTACCAGCTATCAAAATTGCAGTCAAAAGACGTTTCATGACTCTCTCTCTTGTGCGTGGCTCACTCGCTGCGGGCCGGAACTAGAACATCGCGCTGCCCACTGGATGTGAGCGAGCTGACCAGACCGGCCTTTTCCATTTGCTCGAGCAGATTGGCCGAGCGGTTGTAGCCGATACGCAGTTTGCGCTGAACGTAGGAAATGCTGGCCTTGCGGTCTTTCAGCACGATTTCTACCGCCTGATCGTAGAGCTCGTCCTTTTCGCCGCCGCCTTCGCCATCGTCATCACCACCCTCGCCATCGACAGAGCCGCCTTCCAGGATGCCTTCGATGTAGTCGGGCTCCCCCTGCTCCTTGAGATAGCTGACCACACGATGCACCTCGTCGTCGGAGACAAAAGCGCCATGCACACGGATCGGCAGGCCGGTACCGCTGGCCATGTACAGCATGTCGCCCATGCCCAGCAGGGTCTCGGCCCCCATCTGATCCAGCACGGTGCGGCTGTCGATCTTGCTGGAGACCTGAAAGGCAATACGCGTCGGAATATTGGCCTTGATCAGGCCGGTGATCACGTCCACGCTGGGGCGCTGGGTCGCGAGGATCAGATGAATGCCGGCCGCACGCGCCTTTTGCGCAAGGCGGGCGATGAGCTCTTCGATCTTCTTGCCCACCACCATCATCAGATCGGCCAGCTCGTCGATCACGATGACGACGTGCGGCAGGCGCTGCAGCGGCTCGGGCTCCTCGGGCGTCAGGCTGAAGGGGTTGGGAATCGACTCCTCGCGCGCCTTGGCCTCGTCGATCTTGCTGTTGTAGCCGGCCAGATTGCGCACACCGAGCTTGCTCATGAGCTTGTAGCGGCGCTCCATCTCGGCCACGCACCAGTTCAGACCGTTGGCCGCCTGCTTCATGTCGGTGACCACAGGGCACAGCAGATGGGGAATGCCTTCATAGACCGACATTTCCAGCATCTTGGGATCGATCATGAGCAGACGCACATCGCGCGCCTCTGCCTTGTAGAGCAGAGACAGAATCATGGCGTTGATACCCACGGACTTGCCCGAGCCGGTCGTGCCGGCCACCAGCACGTGGGGCATCTTGGCCAGATCGGCGACCACGGGGTTGCCCACGATGTCCTTGCCCAGCCCCATGGTCAGCAGGCTCTTGGCGTCGTGGTAGACCTGCGAGCCCAGCACTTCGGACAAACGGATCGACTGGCGCTTGGCATTGGGCAGCTCGAGCGCCATGAAGTTCTTGCCGGGAATGGTCTCTATCACGCGAATCGAGACCAGGGACAGCGAACGCGCCAGGTCCTTGGCCAGATTGACGATCTGCGAGCCCTTGACGCCCGTGGCAGGTTCAATCTCGTAGCGAGTGATCACAGGACCGGGCATGGCCGCAACCACCCGCACTTCCACGCCAAAGTCCTTGAGGCGCTTTTCAATCAGCCGGCTGGTCATCTCCAATGTCTCGGCAGACACCAGTTCCTGGCGCTGCTGGGCCTGGTCCAGCAGGTCCACCTGCGGCAGCTTGCTGTCCGGATGATCGGTGAACAGCGGCTTCTGGCGTTCCTTCACCACCCGGGCGCTGGGTTGGCTGGCCTCCTGCAGCACGGGCTCGATGATCTGCACAGGCTGATGCACCGGTGCAGCAATCGCACCTTCTGTGCGGTCAAACACCACTTCCTCGCGTTCTCGGGCTGCTCTCTTGCCGACAGAGACATCCTTGGCAATTTCACGACGCTCGCGGCCAAACTGCACCATGCCGTCCAGGCGCGCGCCCAGGCCTTCGGCCAGCTTGCCCCAGGAAAAGCCGAACACCATGGCTGCGCCCAGCACGAACAGGCAGATGCCGATCAGGCCCGAGCCGGCAAAGCCCAGCCATTTGAGGGCGTTAAAGCCCATCATGTAACCAAACACGCCGCCAGCGGGGCCCGGCAGCAGGTTCTCGAAACGGTACAGACGCGTCCATTCCAGCGCGCAGCTGGCAATCATCAGAATGGCCAGACCGCCCCAGAACAGAAAGCGGCGGCGCCACAGCGGCATCAGCGCCAGAGGGCTGCCGTCCTTGTTCACCCCGCCACGCATCCAGCGCACCAGCGATGTCACCCAGGTCTGCACGGCGGCCAGCACCAGCCACCAGATGGACATGCCGAAGCCGAAGTAGCAGGCATCGGCCAGCCAGGCACCCACACGGCCCATCCAGTTGTGCACAAACGGCTTTTGCCCGGCGCCCGAAGTGGACCAGGCTGCGTCTTGCGGCGAGTAGGTGAACATGGCCATGAGCCAGAACACCAGCGCCAGCAGGCCGATCAACAGCAAAACCTCCTGGCTGAAGCGAATCACTCCATAGCGCGGAGTCGCAGCGCGGGATTTTGATTTGCTGGAAGAAGACGCGTTCGAAGCGTTCAATGTGTATGTCATACGCAGGCGCAAGCTTACCTTAGGCCCTTATCCAAGCGGTGCATTCGGCCAAGACGATCGCTCAGCGTAATGCAAGCACATGCAACAAAACTGCCATACGGCAGCCGGATTCGCTTCATCACTATCATTTTTAACAATTCCGGTGATTAAAAACAGCTGCACGCGCAGACCTTGATCCGGAGCGATACTCCCACATCTTCCCAATGTTTTCATGACCGCGCGCCGGCTGTCGGCCTGCTTTTTTCAGAGTTCCGCTCCATGTCCTCTACCAAACACGCACAAGTTCTCATCCTCGGCTCCGGCCCTGCCGGCTATACCGCAGCCGTATACGCGGCCCGTGCCAACCTCAAGCCCCTGCTGATTACCGGCATGGCCCAGGGCGGCCAGTTGATGACCACCACCGAAGTGGACAACTGGCCTGCCGACGTCATGGGCGTGCAGGGCCCCGAGTTGATGCAGCGTTTTCAGGAACATGCCGAGCGCTTCAAGACCGAAATCGTTTTCGACCACATCAACCAGGTTGACCTCTCCAAGCGCCCCTTCACCCTGACCGGCGACAGCGGCGTCTATACCTGCGACTCGCTGATCATCGCCACCGGCGCATCGGCCAAGTACCTGGGCCTGCCCTCCGAAGAAGCCTTCATGGGTCGCGGCGTGTCCGCTTGCGCCACCTGCGACGGTTTTTTCTATCGCGAGCAGCCCGTCTGCGTGATCGGCGGCGGCAACACGGCCGTAGAAGAAGCCCTCTACCTGTCCAACATTGCCAGCAAGGTCACCCTCGTGCACCGCCGCGACAAGTTCAAGGCCGAGCCCATCCTCGTGGACAAGCTGATGGAAAAGGTCGAGGAAGGCAAGATCGAGCTCAAGACCCATTTCACACTGGATGAAGTGCTGGGTGACCAGAGTGGCGTGACCGGCATCCGCATCAAGAGCACGCAGGACGGCCACACCGAAGAGGTCAAGCTGCAAGGCGCTTTCATCGCCATCGGCCACCACCCCAACACCGACATCTTCCAGGGTCAGCTGGAGCTGGAAAACGGCTACATCATCACCCAGGGCGGTCTCAAGGGCTTTGCAACCCAGACCAGCGTGCCCGGCGTATTCGCCGCTGGCGACTGCCAGGATCATGTCTACCGCCAGGCCATCACCAGTGCCGGCACCGGCTGCATGGCGGCCCTGGACGCCCAGCGCTTCCTGGAACAGGAATCCTGATGACGCCAAGACGCTTCGGCGTTTGAGCGGTTGTTAGCGCATGTTCGGCGCAAAAGCCCTTGGGTTTGGCCAGTTTTGGCCGGCACCAGGGGCTTTTTTGCGAAAACGCTATAATCGCAGACTTTGCTGAATTCCAGGTTCGCGCTTTACCGTGCTTCGGGACTTCCGCAATCGGGCTACCGCCACCCATTACAAACTGGCGAGGTGAGGTTGTCGGCACCTCCTGCTCCTGCAGGATTCCAGAGCCGGCGGCCGATTCAACTATCGGAGTGTCCCAATGGCACGCGTATGTGAAGTTACGGGCAAGAAGCCCATGGTGGGCAACAATGTTTCCCACGCCAACAACAAGACCAAGCGTCGTTTCCTCCCCAACCTGCAATACCGCCGCTTCTGGGTGGAGAGCGAAAACCGTTGGGTGCGCCTGCGCGTTTCCAGCGCTGCTCTGCGCCTGATCGACAAGAACGGTATCGACTCCGTGCTCGCAGACATGCGCGCTCGTGGCCAAGCTTAATTTCCTGAAGGAGAAACACCATGGCTGCTAAAGGCGGACGCGAAAAGATCAAGCTGGCTTCCACTGCTGGTACCGGTCACTTCTACACAACGACCAAGAACAAGAAGACGATGCCTGAAAAGATGTCGATCATCAAGTTCGACCCCAAGGCTCGCAAGCACGTCGAGTACAAGGAAACCAAGCTGAAGTAATTCGGCCTGTTTCTTGAAAAACCGCCTCACGCAAGTGCAGGCGGTTTTTTCATGCCTTTGCGACTCCTGTCGCGGCGCGAGAGCTGACGCAGTGACCCTCCCTATACTTGGCAGTTTGCAACGAACAGGGATGGATCACATGAATCACAGGACGCTGAGCACATTGCTTTTTTCGCTTGCCGTGTCGCCAGCCGTCTTCGGCCAGACCTTCATCTGCCCCACGGGTCCCGGCCCCGGCCAGCGCCAGGTCGGCATGACAGGCGGCTCACCGGGTCTGGCCTCGGTGCCCGTCTGCGAGCAGTTCAGCTCGGCGCCCGCCGCCACCCAACGCGCCGAACCGTCGCCCGCCGATGCCCTGGGCGGTCTGGCGCGCAGCCAGCTGGAGCTGCTGCGCGAGGGGCAGGAGCTGATCAAGGAAGGACAGAGAATTGCACAAGACCCGCAGTATCAGAAACTGCGCAAGGGCTACTGGATGTTCTCGCATGACGAGAAAAACCCGCGCTCCGGTCTTGAATGTGCGGCGATCTTTGGCAGCATGTCCGGTGCCGTTCAGCTTTCCGGCCCCACGGCCAAGCACAACGGTGCCCTGCTGACCTTTCTGGGCATGGACATTCCCCAGCCCGCCAGCCCGCGCAAGATCAGAACCACGCTGACCCAGAACCAGGACCGGCCCCAGGAGGTCGGCGCCATCAACTACACCATGTCCAATGGCAAATGGGGAGCCATCGTCTATGCGCTGGGCGGCCCCGAAGCACTGGTCAAGGAGCTTGGGGAAGAGGAAGAAGCCCGCTTCAAGGTCTCTGTGGAAGGCAAGGAGGTCATCAGCACCTTCTACAAGGAAGGCGGCAAGGCCCGTGAATTCCTGAGCAAGTGCATGGCCGGTCAGCCGACGAAGTAAAGAACCCCGGCCAGAGCTAGCTGCGCGGACTCTGCCCCAGTTGCCGGCAGGCCATCGCGCCCAGATCCTGCATCGCCCTCTCCATGAGTTCGTCGACCGGATGGGTGCAGGCTAGGCGCATGCAGTGCTCATACCTGCCGGAGTTGGAAAACATGCTGCCCGGCGCAATACGTATGCCGCGCGCCAGGGCTGCCGTGAACAGGTCCGAGGTTGACATCTGCGCGGGGAACTCCAGCCACAGGCACAGGCCGCCGCCTGGCAGGCTCATGCGCGTGCCCAGCGGGAAATGACGTGCAACCAGTCTGGCCATGGCCTCGCGCTGTCGCTTGAGCTGCTGCCTGAGCTTTTCCAGGCTGCGCTGATGGGTGGGTGACCCCAGCACCTCGGACACGACCAGCTGCCCCAGCGTCTGGGTATTGCGGCTTTGTGCAAATTTCAGCATCTGGATGCGGCCATGCCATTGGCCGCCATTCATCCAGCCCTGGCGCAGGCCCGGCGCCAGACTTTTGTTGAAGGCCTGGCAATAGATCACATGCCCGAAGACACTGTCCCAGGCCTTGAGCGGCTTCACCGGCAGCCCTTCGACAAACAGACCATAGGAGTCGTCCTCGATCAGCGCCGCCCCATGGGCCGCACACAGGGCCACGAGTCTGGCCTTTTTCTCGTCCGGCATGCGCGCGCCCAGCGGCATCTGCAGATCCGGCACCACCACCACGGCCTTCAGGCGCGGCTGGGTCTGAAAAGCCAGCTCCAGCGCCTCGATGGACATGCCGGTGCGCGGGCTGCAGGGAATTTCCAGCGTTTTCAGCTGCAAGGACTCCACCACTTGCAGCAGGCCGTAATAGGTTGGCGATTCGACGGCCACCATATCCCCGGGTGATGCCACGGCAGCCAGCGCCAGACTCACCGCTTCGGAATTGCCGGTGGTTGCCAGCACATCGACAGGCGCAACACGGATACCGGAGGCCAGCGCCCGTCTGGCCATGGCCTGCTGAAACAGCGGATGATTGCCCTGATTGGCCAGCAGAGAGCGCCCCTGCGAGAGCAGCGTCGGATGCTCGCGCAGCAGCCTGGTGACGGTCTTGTTCAGATAGTGATGATCGAACAAGGAGGCAGGCGGCGTGCAGCCACCGATGTCCATATAGACCTCGGCCTGACGGCCGCGCTCGAGCAGCAGAGAAATATGCTCGTTGATGCCCACGAAATGCGCATGCGCGCCGGGAGACAGCGGCTGGCTCAGGTCCGGTTCGCTGGTCAGAGGAATATCGCCCGTCATCGTCGCGCACACAAAGTAGCCCACGCGGGGCCTGGCCTCCAGACAACCCTGCGCTTCCAGAAAACGCAGCACCTGCAAGGCCGTCGAGAGACTGATGTCATGCCGCGCCATCAGCTCGCGCACCGACGGCATGCGCTCCCCGGGCTTCAGGCTCCCCAGCTCCATGGCCTTGCTGTAGTGCGCGGCCAGCCGTTGATACAGCGGCAGCAGCACATCGCCTGTCGCATGATCGGCAGGCTGTGATTCGGAGGTGGTGGAAGTCAGCATGATGACAAAAACGCAGGACCGGGCAGGCATCATGCCAGCAAGCCCTGTTCTGCAACAGATACAGATTGTCAGCAAACATACCGGAACAGATGCACCGAAATCCACGCTGCTACGCCTGCACGGAACGCTTGCTGTGCCTGTTCTGCCAAGCCGTGCTTCCCTACGCTTGAGGGTCTGAATCACAGACCTCCAGCCACCATGTCACAGCCGAACTTCCCCTCGAAAATACATAGCCTCAACAGCGGCCAAGCTGCATCGCTGCTGTTTGAACCAGGCAGCGAACTGTTCTGCCAGCAAGGGCCGCTGCGTCTGGCCATCGGGCCGCTGAGCTTTACCGACAATCACTTCGGTCAGGTCATGGTGCTGCAAACCGGGCAAAGCTGGCGTTGCCCCAGTCGCACCTGGGTGCAGCTGAGCACGCCGGCAGGTGCGGCCTGGATTCAATATCCGGTGGCACGGATACAGCAAAGCCGGACAGCGAAGCGGCTTGAAGAGGGAAAAGGCCTGAGCTTCGCGCTTGCCAGAATCTGGCAGCAGCTTGGCAAGCTCGGCCTCAGACGTGGGCAGCGCGCAGCTTGACGGAGAAATCCTTGAGTGCCGCAATGCCGCTGGCCTCGGCGCGCTGACACCAGGCCTGCAGCTGACCGGTCAGTTGCTCGCGACTCAGGCTGGTGTTGAGCCACAGCTGACGCAGCTCTTCGCGCATGACCAGCATCTGGTCAATCACCGGGTGCGCAGCGCGCGCCTGCGCCAGTTGGCTCTGGGCACGCTCGGGCACCTTGTCGGCATCGCGGTGCAGCCAGCGTTGCACGCCCTTGAGCAGGGAAACATCCGACTTCTGTGCCTGCTTCTGCTTGAGCAGGTCCAGCTCGTGCTGAACCGCCGTGCGCACGCCGCGCGCATAACGGGCCATGACCTCGTAGCGATTGGCAATGATGGCTTCCAGCGTCAGCTCGTCGGCCACGGGCTTGACGACGCCCATGCGCAGGCGCGGCGGGGTTTTCTTGACTTTGGCCCAGCCCAGCTTCTGCATGAGGCTGATATAGACCCAGCCGATATCGAACTCGTAGGGCTTGACGGAGAACTTGGCCGAAGTGGGAAAGGTATGGTGGTTGTTGTGCAGCTCTTCGCCGCCGATGATGAGGCCCCAGGGCACCAGATTGGTGGAGGCATCCGTCGCCTCGTAGTTGCGATAGCCCCAAAAATGCCCCACGCCGTTGACCACGCCCGCAGCCCAGAATGGAATCCAGACCATCTGCACGGCCCAGATCGACAGGCCGATCACGCCGAACAGCGCCACATTGAGGATGAGCATCAGCGAGGGGCCCATCACCGAATGGCGGTAGATATTGCGCTCCATCCAGTCATCGGGCGTGCCGTGACCGTATTTCCTGAGCGTTTCCTCGTTCCTGGCCTCGGCACGGTACAGCTCGGCACCTTCACGCATCACCTTGCCCAGGCCGCGCGTCTGCGGGCTGTGCGGGTCATCTGCGGTCTCGCACTTGGCGTGGTGCTTGCGGTGGATGGCTACCCATTCCTTGGTCACCATGCCCGTGCCCAGCCAGAGCCAGAAGCGGAAGAAATGCGAGGGAACAGGCCCCAGATCCAGTGCCCGATGCGCCTGGCTGCGGTGCAGATAGATGGTGACACCCGCAATCGTGAAGTGGGTGGTGATCAGGGTGTAGAGCAGCAATTGCCACCACGTCAGATCCCACAGGCCATTGGCCATCCAATCCACGACGGCATTCCAGATCGAGGCTATATCCAGCGACATAAATAACAAAGCCTTTGGCAAAAAACCGCGCCCACTCGATAAGCACGGTCGTGCCATTTTAGGTGAGCCGCCGACCGGTCTGTTGTCGATTCCCCGACAGCAGATACCGGATTTGCACCGAAGTTACGCCTTTTTCACCCAAACAGCGGCGAAAAACCCGTCTGTCTCGTGCTGATGTGGCCACAGACGCAGATAGCGTCGACCCTCATCACCACCGCTGCAAAGCTTGTCGCCGTCGGCAATCTTGAGCTGCTCAAGCACCTCGCCCGCGTCCATCGGAACGAACTCGGGGTGAGCGGCGCTGAAGGCTTCGGCAATGGCTTCGTTTTCCTCTGGCAGGATGGAGCAGGTGGCATAGATCAGACGGCCACCGGCCTTGACCAGGCGCGCGCTGCTTTCCAGGATGGCAGCCTGTTTCTGCGTCAGCTCCTGCACGGCCTTGACGCTCTGGCGCCACTTGAGGTCGGGATTGCGGCGCAGCGTACCCAGGCCCGAGCAGGGAGCATCGACCAGCACGCGGTCGATCTTGCCGGCCAGGCGCTTGACGCGCTCGTCGCGCTCGTGGGCAATCGCGGCAGGGTGGACATTGGAAAGACCCGAACGCGCCAGACGAGGCTTGAGCGCATCCAGGCGATGACCCGAGACGTCGAAGGCATACAGACGGCCGGTGTTGCGCATGGCCGCGCCAATGGCCAGGGTCTTGCCGCCGGCGCCGGCGCAAAAGTCCACCACCATTTCGCCACGCTTGGCATCCAGCATCAGTGCCAGCAGTTGCGAGCCTTCGTCCTGCACTTCGATGGCGCCGCGGTTGAAGGCATCAATCTTGGCCAGCGCAGGCTTGCCGTCCACACGCAGACCGATGGGCGAGAACGGCGTGGGCTCGGCCTTGATGCCGGCTTTTTCCAGTTCCTTGCGCAGATCGGAGCGCTTGTCGTTGAGCGTGTTGACACGCAGGTCCAATGGAGCTGCCTGCTCCATGCTGGCGGCCAGTGCCCAGAATCCATCGCCCAGCTGGGCCTTGAGCGGCTCGACCAGCCATTCGGGCAGATTGTGACGGTGCGCCTCCATCAGCTCTTCGGGCTTGACGCCGTCGCAGGCAGCCAGCCACTTGAGTTCCTGTGGCGTCAGCGCGGCCTTGATAAAGGTCTCGCTGTCCTGGCCGTCCTTGTTCTTGACCTTGCCTTCCTTCTTGGCCTGCTCGCGCAGCACGGCGGCAAAGCCCAGGATGGCCAGCCGGCGCTCGCGTGCGCCGCTGCCCGAATGCGCCAGCGCTTCGAACAGCAGCTTCTTGCGCAGCACGGTGTAGACGGTTTCGGCCAGGGTGGCGCGCTCGCGCGGGCCCAGATAGCGGTTTTCGCGGAAAAAGCGGGACACCACGGCATCGGCCGGGTGTTCAAATGTCAGGGCGCGCTTGACGAGTTCAGAGCAAGCGTCGAGAAGGGCTTTGGGATGCATGGGCGCAATTGTCCCACTCTCGCCCTGGCCCTGGCTGGCACCAGAAATCTATGACGCCGGCCTGCTCCAAACGATTCATAGTAAAAACAGGCTTCAGCCCTTTTCCTTCAAGCGTTGACAGCTCATCTTTTTAAAGCATCATGTCCGACCACGATCTGCCTGCACTCATCACCACCGAGCCCGGTCTCTACGAACACTACAAAGGCATGCGCTATGAAGTCATAGGCACGGTGCGCCACAGCGAGACGCTGGAGCCCATGACGCTATATCGCGCGCTCTATGGCGAGCGTGGCCTGTGGGTGCGCCCGGCCGCCATGTTCAACGAGACGGTGGTAATCGACGGTGTGGAGCGGCCACGCTTTCGCCGCCTGCCCGCCGAGGAGCAGAAATCAGCATAAAGACAGGCTCTATCGCTTACCTATAAAGAAATAGAAGCTATCAAATCTGATCAAGCCTTGATCAGATTGAGCACGGCTTGCGGATAGATGATGTGCTCCTGCACCAGCACGCGTGCAGCCAGCAGCTCGGCCGTGTCACCCTCCAGCACGGGCACCACGGCCTGCTCCAGGATGGGGCCCACGTCGAGCTCGGCCGTCACGCGGTGCACGGTGCAGCCCGCAAACTTGCAGCCCGCATCGATCGCTCTCTGATGGGTGTGCAGACCGGTGAAGGCCGGCAACAGCGAAGGATGGATGTTGATCAGCCGGCCCTCATAGTGCGCAACAAAGCCTGGCGTGAGAATGCGCATGAAACCGGCCAGCACCACCAGATCAGGCGCATGGCGATCGATGACCCGCGTCAGCTCGGCATCAAAGGCCTCGCGGCTGTCGAACTGCTTGTGATCCAGAACCTCGGTGGCGATGCCGTTGTCCCGCGCGAACACCAGGCCCTTGGCCTCGGCCTTGTTGCTCACCACGGCGCTCACGCGGGCGTTGTACTGCTTTGCCCAGTTCTGCTGCTGGGATGCACGCACAATGGCAGCCATGTTCGAGCCGCCGCCCGAGATGAGGATCACGATGTTTTTCATGGGCGGCGATTGTCGCATTGACGGACAAACCCTATCGGGTTTGCACCAGTTCCTGTGCGCTGCCCTAAGACTTTCGAGGAGACCCCATGCCGTTTGACCCACGCAACACCCCTTTGAGCGCCATCGAAGCCCGCGTTCTGGCCACGCTGATGGAAAAGGCCCGCACCGTGCCCGACAGCTATCCGCTCACGCTCAACAGCCTGGTCACGGGCTGCAACCAGAAGTCCAGCCGCGACCCGGTGATGGAGGTCAGCGAGGGCGAGGCCCAGGAGGCACTGGACAGCCTGCGCCTCAAGACCCTGTCGGTGCAGATCAGCAGCGTGCGCTCCACGCGCTGGGAGCACAACTTCCCGCGCGGCATTGGCGTGCCTGACCAATCTGCAGTGCTGCTGGCCCTGCTGATGCTGCGCGGCCCCCAGACCGCTGGCGAGCTGCGCATCAACTCCGAGCGCTGGCACCGCTTTGCCGACATCTCCTCGGTCGAAGCCTTTCTCGACGAACTACGCGAACGCAGCGAGGAAAAAGGCGGTCCGCTGGTCGTGCAGCTGCCGCGCGCCCCTGGTGCCCGCGAGCAGCGCTGGGCCCATCTGCTTTGCGGTCCGGTGGATGTCAACGCCCTGGCAAGCACCAGCAGCGCCAGCACAGGCGGCAATGCATCGGCCCTGCAGCAGCGTGTGGATGCGCTCGAAACCGAAGTCGCCCAGCTGCGCGCCACCGTGCAGATGCTGTGCGAATCGCTGGGCGTGGAACCGCCTGCAACCCCGGCTGAATGAATCCCGACAGAAACTGATAGCTGCCAGCGTTCATCCAATAAGCGCTGGTGGCCTTTTTCAATCAATATCCAAAGTTCACAGTCACCAAAAATGGGGGCACTCCCGGGCAGAAGCGACCAGCAAGAGCCGTCCCGCAGCGAGGCTGTCGTCCCCCTTGGGGGAAGCTGCGCAGCCGCTCGGGGACTCATCCCTGGGGTTTCCCGCCATTTGTCGCAACCCGGACAGCCAGAAAAAGAACGTGCGTGCTACAAATCTCCAGCATTTGCAGGAGACAACGCATGGACTTGGCATTCACCCCTGAAGAACAGGCTTTTCGCGAAGAGATCCGCAGTTGGGTGCGGGCAAATCTGCCCGAGGATATTGCGCACAAGGTGCGCAACGATCTGCACCTGACGCGCGAGGACATGCAGCGCTGGGCCAAGATTCTGGGCAAAAAAGGCTGGCTCGGCTACGGCTGGCCCAAGGAATTCGGCGGCCCCGGCTGGAGCGCCGTACAAAAGCATTTGTTCGAGGAAGAATGCGCACTCGCCGGCACGCCGCGCATCGTGCCCTTCGGCCCCGTGATGGTGGCGCCGGTGATCATGGCCTATGGCACGCCGGAGCAGCATCAGCGCTTTCTGCCCGGCATCGCCAGCGGCGAAGTCTGGTGGAGCCAGGGCTATTCCGAACCGGGTTCGGGCTCGGACCTGGCCAGCGTCAAGACCCGCGCCGAACGCGTGGGCGACAAATACATCGTCAACGGTCAGAAGACCTGGACCACGCTGGGCCAGTACGGCGAATGGATCTTCTGCCTGGTGCGCACCAGCAACGAGGGCAAGCCCCAGACCGGCATCAGCTTCCTGCTGGTCGACATGAAGTCGCCGGGCGTGACCGTGCGCCCCATCAAGCTGCTGGACGGCTCGCACGAAGTCAACGAGGTCTTTTTCGACAATGTGCAAGTGCCTGCCGACCAGCTGATCGGCGAGGAAAACAAGGGCTGGACCTATGCCAAGCACCTGCTCAGCCACGAGCGCACGAACATCGCCGATGTGAACCGTGCCAAGCGCGAGCTGGAGCGCCTCAAGCGCATCGCCAAGACCGAAGGCGTCTGGGAAGACCAGCGCTTCCGTGATCAGATCGCCCTGCTGGAGATCGATGTGATCGCGCTGGAAATGCTGGTGCTGCGCGTGCTCTCGGCGATGAAGTCGGGCAAGAACCCGCTGGACATCGCCGGCCTGCTCAAGATCAAGGGCAGCGAGATTCAGCAGCGCTACTCCGAGCTGATGATGCTGGCCGCCGGCCCTTATGCCCTGCCCTATATCCAGGAAGCCATGGAAGCCGGCTACCAGGGCGACTTTCCCGGCAATGTGCTGGGCAATGCGCCGCTGGCCGCGACCTACTTCAATATGCGCAAGACCACCATCTATGGCGGCTCCAACGAGGTGCAGCGAAACATCGTCGCGCAGACGGTGCTGGGCTGATTCGGAACTGGCGGCAGCGCGGAGATTTCGCTTGCGTGAACTCGCACTGCTACCCCGTGCCCCCTCCGGGAGGGGGTTCTTGCTAGAGCTTCGCTGAATGTGATGGTGCGCAAGGCGCACTCGCTTCAGCAGCAGGAGACAAATATGGATTTCGATTTTTCCGACGACCAGCAACAACTGCGCGATGCCGTCGCCCGCTGGGTGGACAAGGGCTATACCTTTGAGCGCCGCCAGAGCATTGCCAAACAAGGCGGCTTCTCGCGCGAGGTCTGGAACGAGCTGGCCGAGCTGGGCCTGACGGCCCTCACCGTGCCCGAGCAATATGGCGGCCTGGGCCAGGGCGCGGTCGATGTGATGGTGGTCATGGAGGAGCTGGGCCGCGGTCTGGTGATGGAGCCTCTGACCCAGGCTTTCGTGGCCTCCGCCTTGCTCGGCCAGTTCGGCGACGAAGCCGTCAAGCAAGCCTGGCTACCCCGCATCGCCAGCGGTGAAAAGCTGGTGGTGCTCGCATCGCAGGAGCGCAAGGCGCGCTACCAGATTGATGTTTGCGCGGCAAAAGCCTCTAAATCCGGCGATGGATATACGGTAGATGCTAGGAAAAACATTGTTCCAGCGGGCGACCAGGCCGACGCCTTCATCGTGCCGGCCCAGCTCGACGGCAAGATTGCGCTCTTCCTCGTCGAGAACGGCCGCGAAGGCGTCGCCACCAAGCCCTATGCCACGCAGGATGAGGGACGCGCGGCCGATCTGGTCTGCCATGCCGCATCGGCCACCCTGATCACCACCAATGGCGTGGCTGCCCTCACCCTGGCACAGGATGTGGCCAATGCCGCTCTTTGCGCCGAAGGCGTGGGCGTGATGGAGCAGACGCTCAAGCTCACCACCGAGTACATGAACCAGCGCAAGCAGTTCGGCGTGGTGATCTCCAGCTTCCAGGCCCTGCGCCACCGCGTGGCCGATATGAAGATGCAGCTGGAGCTGGCCCGCTCCATGAGCTACTACGGCACGCTCAAGCTGGTGGCGCCTGCCGAGGAGCGCCATGTCGCCATCGCGCGCGCCAAGGTGCAACTGGGCCAGTCCATGCGTTATGTGGGCCAGCAGGCCGTGCAACTGCATGGAGGCATCGGCGTGACGGACGAATATGTGGGCAGCCACTATTTCAAGCGCCTGACCCAGATGGAGATGACGGGTGGCGACACCTTGCACCACCTGGGCACGGTATCGGCCCATATGCAGGACAGCGCCGGCGTCTTTGCCTGAAAGCCTGCATCAACATTCATCAAGATCACGGCAACTGCATTCAACCCAAAACTAAAAGTCAACAGCACGCTTCGGCGTGCTGTTTTGCTTCCTGCATGCACTATGGACCCTGCTGCTCTTCCTATGATCTTTGCGCCATTCACAAGATCAAGGAGACATGCATGAGCAAGCAAGACAGCGAAAAGTATCTGCTGGAGTCCATCCGCCTGGCCATGGGCAATGTCAAGGGCCGCGAATCCGCGACCTGGCCTTTCGGTGCCGTGCTGGTGCGTGACGGCAAGGTCCTGGCGCGCGCCGTCAACCAGGTCGATGATCTGTGCGACCCCACGGCCCACGCCGAGATGCAGGCCCTGCGCATTGCCGCCAAGGCCCTGGGCAGCACGGATCTGTCCGGCTCGGTCATGTATGCCAGCGGCTATCCCTGCTCCATGTGCCACACCGCCATGCTGCTGGCCGGCGTGAAGCAGGTGTACTTCGCCTACTCCAACGAAGACGGCGAGCCCTACGACCTGTCGGCTGCACGCGGCTATGAGGAGCTGGCTCGCCCCGAAGGCCGGCGCGAACTGCCCGTCATCAGCCACCGCGTGCGCGATGCCGGCGAGGACCTGTACCAGGCCTGGCAAAAGGCCGTGGACGAAGATCGTGCCACGGTCTAGCCAGCACTGGCTCCAGCCGCCATCATGAACAAAGCCCTGAATGACGAGTTCAGGGCTTTTGCATTCTGGAGGACCTCAGGTCAGCAGATAGTCCACCGGCTTGAGCGGCGCCGGAACCTGGGGGTCGCCCAGCGACTGGCTGAGGCTGATCTCGATGCTGCGGCAGATGCTGTCCAGTGCCAGGTCGTTGCTTTCCATGCCGAATGGCTCTTCCAGCTCGTCACCCAGCACATCGAGACCGTAGAAGGTATAGGCCACGATGGCTACGACAAACGGCGTCATGAAGCCCGTGATGTCCACCAGGCCGAACGGCAGCAAAAAGCAGTACAGATGGGCCGTGCGGTGCAGCAGCAAGGTGTAGGAAAACGGAATCGGCGTATTGCGGATGCGCTCGCAGGAGGCAGCGGCCGTCGTGAAGCCATTGAGGGTGCGGTCCAGCTCCACGGCCAGGCAGGGGTCTATGCGCTGGTCGCGCACACACTGGCCCAGATCCTTGCCCATGGCCAGCATCAGCGCATCGGTGCGCTGATTCAGCGGCAGCAGTTGCAGGCGCTGCCACTCGGCATGAGTCAGCCACTGCTGGGCCGCCACATCGTCCTTGAGGCTGCGCAGCTGGGCCCGCAGCACATGAGAAAAAGCCACGGCCCGGTGCACCATGCGCACCCGCACATCGCTGGCCCGCTGGCGCGGGTCTATGGGGTGATCGAGCTCGATCAGACTCAGGCACTGGCGGGCCAGCGTGCGTGCATAGATCACGATCTCGCCCCAGAGCTTGCGTCCTTCCCAGTAGCGCGCATACGCGGTGTTGTTGCGAAAGCCCAGAAAAATCGCCAGCGGCAGGCCGATCAGGGTGAACGGAATCGGCGTGATGGGGATCTTGGTGTGGAACAGCGTGCCATGCGCCACGGTGACAATGATGGCCAGCACGATATTGACGGCAAGCACGCCTTTGATGCGTTGCAGCACCGAGCCCCGGACAATCCACAGCAGCTTGAAGCCCGACGGGCGATCTCTGACGATCATGAAAACGAGAAATAAGGTCTAAACCCGAATTCAATCACAAGCATCCGGGGATTTCAGCCAGCGCCGAGAACTCCCACTGCGGCAGTAGGCAGCCAGGGCCGCGCCAGCACGCTCCATGCGGCATCTGCTGCACATGGGCAGCGCCCCCGACATAGGGCTCCCCCTCCAGCCAGCATAAGAAAAGCCCCGCATTGCGGGGCTTGGGCGGCGATAGGGGCTCAGGCGGCCTGCAGGCTGCCAGCACTCACGCGCTGCGCTAGGCGCAGGCGGCTGATGAAGCCGATCTGGCGCAGGGCTTCGGCAAACTCCTGCTCGGTGCCGCGCTCAGTGCGCGAGGCCAGTTCGGCAAACAGGCCGGCGCGCGTGTAGTGGCGCACGCAGGCGATGAAGGGAAAGCCATGGCGCGTGCGATAGGCCTGGTTCAGCTCGGCCAGGCGCTCGCCCTGCTCCTGCGCCAGATCCCCCAGGCCCGCGCTTTGCTGCTCCTGCTGGGAGTCAACGGTCAGCGTGCCGGAGCGCACGGCGCTGGCCGACAGCTCGGGGTGACCACAGAGAAAGTGCAGGGTCTGCTCACGTGGGCTGCCATGCACGGCGGCCAGCATGGCCTGGTGCAGTGCGTCCAGGCTGGCAAAGGGGCGCTGCTGCGCGGCTGCCTCGGCCACCCAGGGGGCGTATTCAAAAACCTCGCCGAGCGCGGCCGCAAAGTCTGCGTGCGTCATGACGTTGAGCTCGTCGAGCGTGGGGATGGAGGAGATAGTGGTGCTAGTCATGGGGCCAGTGTAGGAAGCGCGTTTCCCGCCTCACAGTGCTGGCTTGTTATAGCCCGTATAGCAGCCGGCTACGTCGATGCCGTCAGCACCTGCGAGGCCTGATTGAGCAGAGCGCGCAGCCAGATATGGGAGGCATCCCGATGCCGGGACGAATGCCAGAGCTGGTAGAAGCGCATGACGCGGTTGCCCATGGGCAGAGGCACCATGGCCAGCGGCAGCCGCCTTGCGTGATAGGCCGCGAAATGGCGGCTGGTGGTCAGCAGCAGATCGGTGCCCGCCAGCAAGTCCGGAGCCAGCGAGAAATGCGAGCATTGCACGCGGCCGTCACGGCTCACGCGCATAGTGCCCAGACTGCTCTCCACCACGCCGCGCTGATCGGGCGAGTAAGGCGTGAACACCACATGCGCGGCCTGCAGATAGTGCTCGGCCGTAAGCCGACCCGGCTGCGCCAGAGGATGCTTCTCGTCGAGCAGGCAGACCACCTCGTCCTCGAGCAGCGTGGACATGTGCAAATGCTCGGGCGGGCTCGGCCAGTTGCCGATGACGATATCCACCTCGCCGCTTTGCAGGGCCTGCTCGTAGTCGAAGTTCTGGCCCAGCGGCAGCAGGACCAGCCTCGCGCCCGGTGCTTGCGCACGCATGAGCTGGACCACACGCGCCATGAAGGGCGGTGCCAGATAGTCGGGCATGGCGATGGTGAAGCGCAGTTGCGTGGTCTCGGCCACAAATTCCTTGCCGACGCTCAGCAGCCCGTCGATCAGGCCCAGCGCCGCACGTGCCTGCTCCACGGCCTGAAGCGCGCGTGCCGTCGGGACCATGCGGTTCTTGTCCCGCACCAGCAAAGGGTCGTTGAAGATGGCCCGCAATCGCCGCAGCGCCGCGCTGATGGCCGGTTGTGACTGATTGAGGCGTATTGCCGCGCGCGACACGCTTTTTTCGCTGATCAAGGTGCACAGCACGCGCAGCAAATAGGTATCGAACGGTTCTTCGCTGCGAGACACGTGTTTTCCCTAGAGATATGCATTTTGCTATGCGGCTCATAGCAGGCGCTTAGTTTCGCATATCGCCACAAGTCGCGACCATGCAAGTGTCCGCAAACCCAACAACAAATTTCCGAGACAAGGACTTGCCATGAGTGCTCACCATGTGCCGATCAGCGGCACTGCTGCTTCCGTCGATCAGGTCGACGCCACCTACTCCAAGATTTCCTGGCGCCTGCTGCCCTTTCTGGGCGTGCTGTGGGTGCTGGCCTGGCTGGACCGCGTCAACATCGGCTTCGCCAAGCTGCAGATGCTCGACGACCTGAAATTCAGCGAAGCCGTCTACGGCCTGGGCGCCGGTATCTTCTTCATCGGCTACTTCCTGTTCGAAGTGCCCTCCAACATGCTGTTGCAGAAGATTGGCGCCAAGAAGACGGTGATGCGCATCACCATAGGCTGGGGCCTGATCTGCATCTTGCAGGCCTGGGTGACGACACCGACCCAGTTCTACATCCTGCGCTTTCTGATGGGCGTGTTCGAGGCAGGCTTCTACCCCGGCATCATCCTCTACCTGACCTACTGGTATCCGTCCAAGCGCCGCGCCAAGGCCTTCGGCACCTTCATGTCGGCCTCGGCCATCGCCGGCGTCATCGGCGGCCCGCTGGCTGGCGGCATCATGACCTGGGCCGCAGGCGCGCACGGCATGCACGGCTGGCAGTGGCTGTTCATCATCGAAGGCATCCCCTCGGTGCTGGCCGGCATCTTTGCCTACTTCTACATGACCGACCGCCCCGAGGAAGCCAAATGGCTCACCGACACGGACCGCGCCGTCGTGCGCCAGCAGCTCGAAATCGACCAGAAGGCTCAGGGCGAGCGCCACAGCGACTGGCGTACCCTGTTCGGCAACCCCATGGTGTGGCTGCTGATCGCCGTATTCTTCTGCCTGCTGTGCGCCAACTCCACGCTGACCTTCTGGATTCCCACCGTGATTCGCGAAGCGGGCTTCACCTCGCCCATGCAGGTGGGCTGGATCGCCGGTGCCGCCTATCTGCTCGGCGCGGCCGGCATGATCATCAACGGTCGCCATTCCGACCACCGTGGCGAGGTACGCTGGCACTTCGCGGGCTCGGCCCTGCTGGGCGCCGTGGGCATGCTGGCCCTGGCCTTCACCATGGGCATGGACAGCATTCCCGTGATAGTGGCGCTGACGGCCATGGTCCTGGCACTGGTGGGCACCATGAGCGCGATCCCCGTGTTCTGGCAGATGCCCAATATGCTGCTCAGCGGCGGCGCTGCCGCAGTGGGCGTGGCGCTGATCAACTCGGTGGCCAATCTGGCCGGCTTCGGTGCCCCCTATCTGATGGGCGTGATCAAGGCCTCCACCGGCAAGGTCGCTCCGGGCCTGTACCTGGTGGCCATCGTGGAAGCGCTGGCAGCCGTTCTCGCCATCGCCTTCGTCGCCCGCATCCAGCGCCGCAAGAACGCCTGAAGGAGTCATCCCGCATGCATCCCACACCCACACTGACCCCGTCGCGCCGACAGTTCGCACTCTCGGGCCTCGTGCTCGGCGCCTCGGCCCTGACGGGCGCACACGGCGCGCTGGCCGCCGACACACACCCGGCAGCGCCGGCCCAGACCACCGGCCCCATCGTGCTGCATGGTGTCAGTCCGCGCCTGACCATGCATGCCGTGGACACCTTCCATGGCTCTGCAGCCACGGGCTTGCGCATCGACTTTTCGCGCTTCGACGGCGAAACCTATGTGCCGATACGCAGCTTTGTCGTGAACGCCAACGGCCGGGCCGACGAGCCGCTGCTGATCGAAGACAGCTACCGCAGCGGGCGCTACGAAATGCTGCTGCACGTGGACGAGTACTTTGCTGCCAAGGGCGCCAAGCTGCCGCGCCCGGCCTTTCTGTCCAAGGTGCCGGTGCGCTTCCAGATCGTGAACACGGCAGAGCGCATCCATCTGCCCATCCAGTTCGGCCCCTGGAGCTACACCTATTCGCGCGGCAGCTGAGCCGGCATATCCGCGCTCTATCGCAACCCATCGAAAGACCACCATGGCAGGCATCAGCACCCATGTACTCAACCTCACCACCGGTCGCCCCATAGCCGGCATGCGGGTGGAACTCTACGACGTGGCGCAGACCCCGGCGCAGCGTCTGAACAGCACCCGTACCAATGCCGACGGCCGCACCGACGCCCCCATGCTGCCCGCCGCCGCGGCCCGCACCGGGGACTTCGAGCTGCGCTTTTACACAGGCGAGCATTTCAAGGAGCCCACGGCGCTGTCGGAAGAAGTGCTGGTGCGCTTTTCCATCTTCGACGCGGCCCAGCACTACCACGTGCCCATGCTGTGTTCGCCGTGGTTCTTCAACACCTACCGCGGCAGCTGATTTTTTACCAAGGAGAACGACTCGATGAACAACGAAAACGACAGCGGCAAATACCTGCTTGAGTCCATACGCCTGGCCATGGGCAATGTCAAAGGCCGCCAGCAGCCCACCTGGCCCTTCGGCGCCGTGCTGGTGCGTGAGGGCAAGGTCCTGGCGCGCGCCGTCAACCAGGTCGATGAGCTCTGCGACCCCTCGGCCCACGCCGAGATGCAGGCCCTGCGCATAGGCGCCAAGGCCCAGGGCAGCACCGATCTGTCGGGGGCCGTCATGTATGCCAGCGGCTACCCTTGCTCCATGTGCTACACGGCCATGTTGCTGGCCGGCGTGAAACAGGTGTACTTCGCCTACTCCAACGAAGACGGCGAGCCCTACGATCTGTCGGCCTCGCGCGGCTATGTGGAACTGGCCAAGCCCGAGGAGCAGCGCGAGATGGCCCTGATCGGCCAGCGCGTGCGCGACGAGGGCGAAGACCTCTACGAAGCCTGGCAAAAAGCCGTCTCCACCACCGTCTGAACGCGTTTCTGTCCTCTTGCTCCTGCCCCGCGGCGCCAGCCCGGGGCTTTTTTACGCCCTAGCTGCGCCAGCGCGATCCACGCGGCACATGGGCCACGAGAAACTCCATCTGGTCGGCCAGAATGCGGCGGTTTCTCAGGATGAAGTCCTCCCACAACGTGGGCGTGTAGGGGGTGTAGAGCAAGGGCATGCGTGCCTGCTCCGGCGTTCTGGCCCCCTTGCGGTGGTTGCAGGCGCGGCAGGCCGTGACCAGATTCATCCAGCTGTGCTGCCCGCCGGTGCTCACGGGAACAATGTGCTCGCGCGTGAGATCGCTCTCATGGAAGCGCCGCCCGCAATAGGCGCAGACGCAGCGGTCACGAGCAAAGAGCTTGCCATTGGTCAGACCCGGCAGCAGCTCATGCGGGTTGATGTTCGGCATGCCCTTGGTGCCGATGATGGAGTTGATGTGAATGACTGACTGCTTGCCGGTCACCGCATTGTGGCCACCGCGAAAGCAGGCGATTTCGACACCGGCTTCCCAGCGCACATCTTCTGCTGCGTAATGCAGCGCCGCCTGCTCCAGCGTTACCCAGGACTGCGGCAGCCCCTGGGCTGTCAGCTTCAAGACTTTCACAACCAGCCTCCATACAGTCAAACATCGACCACGGAAAACGGACAAGCGTCTTGGCGCTTTTGCGCACAATCGTGCAGCCTGCACAGCTGCCTGATTTGAAGCAATATACTCTGAAACTATGTCAAATTGACGGCTTGTGTCGCATGCATCGGCGCCAGTTGCTACAAATAACAAAGCAGCCCATGAAGATTTTTCGCGGTATCAATCATCCCGGCCTGGCTCCGGCCTGCGCTGTGACCATTGGCAATTTTGATGGTGTACACCGGGGACATCAAGCCATGCTGGGCCTGCTCAAGGCCGAGGCCGCACAGCGCGGCATTCCCAGCTGCGCCATGACCTTCGAGCCGCACCCGCGCGACTACTTTGCCAAGAAGCTGGGCAAGCCTGAGCTGGCGCCGGCCCGCGTGGGCACGCTGCGTGACAAGCTCAGCCAGCTCGAGGTCTGCGGCGTCGATCAGGTCGTGATCCTGCCCTTCAACCAGGCCCTGGCCAGCCAGAGTCCCGAGGACTTCATTCAGGACGTGCTGATCTCGGGCCTGGGCGCCAAATACGTGCTGGTGGGCGACGACTTCCGCTTTGGCTCCAAGCGCGCTGGCGATTACGCCATGCTGGACAACGCCGGCCAGGCCCTGGGCTTTGATGTTGCGCGCATGAACAGCTATGAAGTCCATGGGCTGCGCGTCTCCAGCACGGCCGTGCGCGAGGCACTGGCCGCCGGCGACATGCAGCAGGCCGCCAAGCTGCTGGGCCACCCCTACCGCATCTCGGGCCATGTGGTGCATGGTCGCAAGCTGGGTCGCAAGCTGGCCGAATCAATGAGCGGAGCCGAGGACGGCTTTCGCACGCTGAATCTGCGTTTCGACCACTGGAAACCTGCCGCCAGCGGCATTTTTGCCGTGCTGGTGCATGGTCTGACGGACAAGCCGCTGCAGGGCGTGGCCAACCTCGGCGTGCGCCCCTCGCTGGACCCCAACGACATCAACGGCGGGCGGGTGCTGCTGGAGACCCACTGTTTCGATTGGCCCGCCCAACTGGGTGGAGAAGGTGCCTACGGTAAAATCATCCGCGTGGAACTTCTGCACAAACTGCACGACGAGCTGAAGTATGACAGTCTCGATGCCCTGACGGTCGGCATCGCCAAGGACTGCGATGACGCGCGCGCGTTTTTCGCCTCGGCCCACATACCGTCTCACACCTCGTCGCACACAGAGACCCGTCGCCAGACCACGCGCGACCGAATTTGAAGCTCGCTGCTCGCACGTCCCAGGCGCAGCAGCGCACTGGCGCTCACCTCACCATTCACGCCCAGGCAGAACTGCCCGGGCATTGCATTGCCTTCAAGGTTTCCCATGTCTGATTCGAAGTCCAACAAGCCCGAAGCGTCCGCTTACCGCGCCACGCTGAACATGCCCGACACCCCTTTCCCCATGCGCGGCGACCTGCCCAAGCGCGAGCCCGCCTGGGCCAAGGAATGGGACGACAAGGGCATCTACAAGAAGCTGCGCGACGCCCGCAGCGGCGCACCCAAGTTCATCCTGCACGACGGCCCTCCTTACGCCAACGGCAAGCTGCACATCGGCCATGCGGTGAACAAGATCCTCAAGGACATGATCGTCAAGAGCCGCCAGCTCGAAGGCTTCGACGCGCTCTACGCACCGGGCTGGGACTGCCACGGTCTGCCCATCGAGAATGCCATCGAGAAGCTGCATGGCCGCAATCTGCCGCGCGACGAGATGCAGGCCAAGAGCCGCGCCTTTGCCACCGAGCAGATCGAGCAGCAGATGGTGGACTTCAAGCGCCTGGGCGTGCTCGGCGACTGGGATCACCCCTACAAGACCATGAACTACGCCAACGAGGCCGCCGAGCTGCGCGCCTTGAAGAAGGTGATGGAGCGTGGCTTTGTCTACCGCGGCCTCAAGCCCGTGTACTGGTGCTTTGACTGCGCCTCCTCGCTGGCCGAGTTCGAGATCGAATACGCCGACAAGCAAAGCCAGACCCTGGACGTGATGTTCCCCGCTGCCGAGCCTGCCAAACTGGCCGCAGCATTCGGCCTGGACAAGCTCGACAAGGAAGCCTTCATCGTCATCTGGACGACGACAGCCTGGACCATCCCTGCCAACCAGGCGCTGAACGTCAACCCTGACCTGGAATACAGCCTGGTGGAGACCGAGCGCGGCCTGCTGATCGTGGCCTCCGCCCTGGTCGAGAAATGCCTGGCCCGCTGGAAGCTCGAAGGCCGCGTACTCGCCACCGCCAAGGGCGAGAAGCTCGACCACATGCCCTTCAAGCACCCTCTGGCCCATGTGGACAAGGGCTTTGACCGCATCTCGCCCGTCTACCTGGCCGAATACGCCACCGCCGACGACGGTACCGGCATCGTGCACTCGGCCCCTGCCTATGGCGTGGACGACTTCAACAGCTGCATGTCCAACGGCATGGACTACAAGCAGATCCTGAACCCCGTGCAGGGCAACGGCGTGTACGCGGCCGACCTGCCCATGTTCGGCGGCCAGCATATCTGGAAGGCCGTGCCCGTCATCCTCGACGCCCTGAAGGTCGCGGGCCGCCTGATGGACACCACCACCATCAGCCACAGCTATCCGCACTGCTGGCGCCACAAGACGCCCGTCATCTACCGCGCTGCCGCCCAGTGGTTCATCCGCATGGACGAAGGCGAAGGCGTGTTCACCGATCCCGCGCAAAAGCCCGAGAAGACCCTGCGCCAGATCGCGCTGGACGCCATCGAGCAGACCAACTTCTACCCGCAAAACGGTCAGGACCGCCTGCGCGCCATGATCGCCGGCCGTCCCGACTGGTGCATCTCACGTCAGCGCAGCTGGGGCGTGCCCATCCCCTTCTTCCTGCATGTGGACACGGGCGCCCTGCACCCCCGCACCATGGAGATCATCGACCAGGCGGCCGCCATGATCGAGCAGGGCGGCATCGAGGCCTGGAGCCGCGTCAGCACCGAAGATATCCTGGGCGCCGAAGAGGCCAAGAGCTATACCAAAAGCACCGACATTCTGGAGGTGTGGTTCGACTCGGGCTCCACCTTCTGGCATGTGCTGCGCGGCACCCACCCCGAGCACCACCACGACCACGGCCCCGAGGCCGATCTGTACCTGGAAGGCCACGACCAGCACCGCGGCTGGTTCCACAGCTCGCTGCTGCTGGCGTCGGCCATCTTCGGCCGCGCGCCCTATCGCGGCCTGCTGACCCACGGCTTCACCGTCGACGGCCAGGGCAAGAAGATGTCCAAGTCGCTGGGCAACACCGTGGCCCCGCAGGACGTGTCGAGCAAGATGGGCGCGGAAATCATCCGCCTGTGGGTGGCCTCGACCGACTACTCGGGCGACCTGGGCATCGACGACAAGATCCTGGCCCGCGTGGTGGACGCCTATCGCCGCATCCGCAACACGCTGCGCTTTTTGCTGGCCAACACCAGCGACTTCGACGCGAGCAAGGATGCCGTGGCCTATGGCGAGATGCTGGAGATCGACCAGTTCGCGCTGGCGCGCTCGGCCCAGCTGCAGCAGGAGATCCTGGCCCACTACAAGGTCTACGAGTTCCACCCCGTGGTCGCCAAGCTGCAACTGTTCTGCTCCGAAGACCTGGGCGGCTTCTACCTGGACGTGCTCAAGGATCGCCTCTACACCAGCGCCCCCAAGAGCCTGGCACGCCGCTCGGCCCAGACCGCGCTCTACCAGATCACCCAGGCGCTGTTGCGCTGGATGTCGCCCTTCCTGTCGTTCACGGCCGAGGAAGCCTGGAAGATCGTGGGCCACAGCGAATCCATCTTCCTGGAGAAGTTCACCGAGCTGCCCGCCGGCGACGAAGGCCTGCTGGCCAAGTGGACGCGCCTGTGCGAGATCCGCAACCAGGTCAACAAGGACATCGAAGTGGTGCGCACCACCGGCGCCGTGGGTTCCTCCCTGCAGGCCGAAGTCACGCTCACGGCCGAGCCCGAGGACCTGGCCCTGCTGCAAAGCCTCAAGGACGATCTGAAGTTCGTCTTCATCACCTCGGCAGCGACTGCCGTGGCCGGCGATGCGCTGACCACCACCGTGAAGGCCAGTGAGCACGCCAAGTGCGAGCGCTGCTGGCACTACCGCGAAGACGTGGGTGTGAACCCCGAGCACCCCTCGATCTGCGGCCGCTGCGACAGCAATCTGCACGGCACGGGCGAAGTCCGCACCAAGGCTTGAGTCTTCAAAAAGTGAGCTGCCAGCGTATGCTGGCAGCCATTTTCAGCATTTATTTTTGCTGAAATCCTTTCGAATCAAGCGCTAACCGCTATCAAAAAACCTTAGCAAAGAGCTGCCATGAGCAACACCCAGACCTCCTCCGCAGGCCTTGGCCGTATCTGGCCCTGGCTGCTGTGGGCGCTTGTCATCATCGGCGTGGATCAGATCACCAAGCAGATGATTCTGAGCCACTACCAGTATGGGGACTGGACTCCCATCACCAGCTTCTTCAACATCGTGCGCGCACACAACACGGGCGCAGCCTTCTCCTTCCTCGCGGGCGGCAGCGGCTGGCAACGCTGGCTGTTCGTGGCCATCGGCGCGATTGCCACCGTGCTCATCGTCTGGCAGCTGCGCAAACACCCCGGCGAGAAGATGTTCTGCCTGTCGCTGTCCAGCATCCTGGGCGGAGCCATTGGCAATGTGGTGGACCGCCTGCAGCACGGCTATGTGGTGGACTTTCTGGACTTCTACTGGGGCAGCAGCCATTTCCCGGCCTTCAACGTGGCCGATATGGGCATCACGCTAGGCGCCATACTGCTGATCCTGGATGAGTTCTTGCGCGCAAAACGCGCCAAGAACCAGAGCGTGTAAGCGCCAGCCGCTTTCCATCGGCAAGGCCCAAGGCCCGCTGTCTCTCCAGCAGACAGCGGGCCTTGCTCATTCCGCCCCGCTCCGGCCGGATTCGGCCGGCTCATAGGCGGGCTCGGCAGCACCTTCAGGCATATCGTGCTGAATATGGCTGCCCGCAGACAAGGTGATGCAGCCCCGGACCACGGACTGACCCAGCGTGATGTGCGTCAGCAGTTCTTGCTCGGCCATCTGCTGCGCCTGCCGCTGATCGATCCATGCAATCTGCGCCGGCCCGAGCAGCGTGGAGATGGACAGCAATACCGCCACCACCCATTGCCAGATGCGCAGCGGCGGCCTGGGCTTGCCGCGCCGCAAATGCCACAGCCCACAGCCGCCGGCTGCCAGCAACATCAAAAGAAAGCTCACTGCAGCAGCACCGGGCACGGCAGGAATCATGAACCCACCTTTTTAATAGCGTCGAACGCAATGCAGATATACGGGAAACTCGGTCACCTCTGAAATCTCATCCGTAGAAACGATGTTTCGAATAATTCGTTTTTGTTCTATTGTGTTCCTTATTCCGCACTTATTTGTGCGTGAAGAGCGAGGCATCCGGGCAGACCGACCTCACTCAGGGGTATATTAGGTCGCTCCTTCGCGGGCAGAACATGAAGCATTTATTGAATCTTTTAGCAGCCATTGCCCTGTTGATCTGGGGCTCTCAGATGGTTCGCACCGGCGTTCTGCAGGTCTTCGGCGCAAACCTGCGCAATATTCTCGCCCGCAGCATGAGCAACCGTTTTTCGGCAGCGCTATCTGGCATGGGCGTCACGGCCCTGGTGCAATCAAGTACGGCCACCTCGCTGATGACCTCGTCCTTTGTAGGCCAGGGTCTGATCACCCTGCCCTCGGCCCTGGCCGTGATGCGCGGTGCCGATGTCGGAACGGCTCTGATGGCCGTGCTGTTCTCCACCGACCTTTCCTGGCTGTCGCCGCTGTTCATCTTTGTCGGCGTGGTGCTCTATATCTCGCGCAAGGACTCCAAGCCCGGTCGTATCGGCCGCGTGCTCATCGGCCTGGGCCTGATGCTGCTGGCCCTGCGCCTAGTGGTGGAAGCCACCGAGCCCCTGCTGCAGGCCCCTGCCGTGCGCACCCTGCTGGCCTCGGTCAGCAGCGATCTGTTCATGGAATTGCTGCTGGGCGCGGTACTGGCCGTGCTGGCCTACTCCAGCCTGGCCGTGGTGCTGCTGATTGCGGCCATGGCCAGCTCCGGCGCCATTCCGCTGGATGTGGCTCTGGGCCTGACCCTGGGCGCCAATCTGGGCAGCGGTCTGGTCGCGGCGCTCACCACCGCCAAATCGGCGGTGGAGGAGCGCCAGGTCACCATAGGCAATCTGCTGTTCAAGATCATGGGCGTGGCCATCGTTGCGCCCTTTATCGGGCTGTGGTCGCAGTACGCCCAGCCTTATCTGCCCAGCGCCGGCCAGAACGTGGTGATGTTCCATCTGGCGTTCAATGTCTTCAACAGCCTGTGCTTCATCGGCCTGACCCAGCTCGTGGCCCACTGGGTGACCGCCTTGCTGCCCAAGCCCGAGGAAGAAAGTGCGGCCAAGCTGCTGCGCCCACGCCACCTGGACCCCTCGGCCCTGTCCACCCCTTCGCTGGCCATAACCTGTGCCGTGCGCGAGTCACTGCATCAGGCCGACGTGATTGAGTCCATGCTGATCGGCCTGCAAAAAGTGGCTGAAACCGACGATGCCAAGCTCTCCGAGGAAGTGCGTCACCTGGAAGGCACGGTGGACGATCTGTACTCGGCCATCAAGTACTACATGACCAAGATCTCGCGCGCCGAACTCGACGAACGCGAAGGTCAGCGCTGGACGGAAATCATCAGCTTCACCATCAATATGGAGCAGATCGGCGACATCATCGAGCGCGTGCTGCTGGATCTGGAAGACAAGAAGATCAAGAAGGGCCGCCAGTTCTCGGCTGCCGGAAAACAGGAAATTCACGAGCTGACCCAGCATCTGCTGGACAATCTGCGCCTGGCCATGAGCGTCTTCCTCAACGGCAATGTGCGCGAGGCGCAAAAGCTGCTTGAGGAAAAAGCGCGCTTTCGCGATCTGGAGCTGGCCTACTCGGCCACCCACCTGGAGCGCCTGTCCCAGCACACGGTATCGAGCATAGAGACCAGCTCCCTGCATATCGACATGATCAGCGACCTCAAACGCATCAACTCGCTGCTGTGCTCGGTGGCCTACCCGATTCTCGAGCAGGCCGGAGCCCTGGCACCCAGCCGGCTCAAGTCCACCGCACTGGAGAACCAGCGCTAGCTGCTCTGCCGCCCTACCAACCCATGTAGGCGGCAAGCACCAGGGAGGCCTCGGGGGTGAAACGCCCCTGCAGCATCCAGCCCTGGACCTCGGTCCGCTCCAGCCGCTCGAAACGCTGTACCTCGCCATCCTGATTCACAGGCTGCAGCGCATCGGGCACCAGGGCCGAAAACCAGTCTATGCGCTCGACCATATAACCCTGTCCCTCTGCTTCGTCGCTGGGTCTGGCGAACATCACATTTCCGCCGTGCCGAAGCTCGCCGAGTTCTGCCACATGCAGACCGGCCTCCTCCCAGGTTTCACGCGCCAGCGCCTCGGCCAGACCATCTGCCGCCGAGACCATGCCGCCCATCAAGGTATCCCACATGCCGGGGTTGTTGGCCTTGTCCTCCGAGCGCTGCTGCACCCAGATCGAGCCATCCGCGCAAACGCCCACCAGATGCACGGCTCTGGTGGCAATGCCCAGCGGCCGCACAGCACCGCGCTCGACGGTGGCCAGTTGCCGACCATCGGCATTGCAGACCGCCAGTTGTTCGTTGCGCCAGGCACCGGCAAGACCGGCGCTGCGCATGGCCTGTGCCAGCCGGTTCAGATTGTCCGTCGCCCCGCCCCGGCCTTCCAGGCGCCATTGCCCGGCCAGCAGCCTCAGCGCTATTCCGTGCGCTGCCAGCAGGTCGGGCCCCAGCTTGCGCGCAAAGTCTTCCTCGATACTGCCGACCTGTTGATCATCGATGCACAGCGGCTGGCGCGGGCGCAGAGGCTGCCTGCTGGCCATGGCCTGCTGTGACTGCAGCCATTGCTGCTGGAGCGACGTGGTTTGCTGCTTCATGAAAAATCTCCCTGGCCTGCATTGTGCTCAGCTTCGCAAAACGGGAAGGCTTGCATCACTATTGATGGTCGCCAGTTTGCCGGCAACAGCCGCTGCCACACCGCGCTGAAGATCCGGAGGCCAGTTGCCGCGCGTTACAGTGACAACCCATGAATTCCCCCCTGAAACCCACCACGGTCGCCATGCTCAGTCTGGCTCCGGCACTGTGGGCCGGCAATGCCATCGTGGGCCGCCTCGCTCACGATCTGATCTCGCCCTTTGCACTCAACTTCCTGCGCTGGTGCATCGCCTTTGTGCTGCTGCTCCCGCTGGCATGGCGGGTGCTGCGCAAAGACAGTCCGATCTGGCCGCTGTGGCGGCAGTACATGCTGCTGGGGCTGCTGGGCATAGGCTGCTACAACGCATTGCTGTACTTGGCACTCAAGACCTCGACCCCGCTGAATGTGACGCTGGTGAGCTCCAGCATGCCGGTGTGGATGCTGGCCATAGGCCGGCTGTGCTGGGGTATTCGTGTCAGCCGCCGGCAGATGGGCGGAGCCCTGCTGTCCGTGCTGGGCGTGGCGGTGGTAATGTCGCGCGGCGATTGGCAGACGCTGCTTGCTCTGCGCTTTGTGCCCGGCGACCTGTTCATGGTGCTGGCGACGATTGCCTGGGCCTTCTACACCTGGCTGCTGTCGCGCAGCACCGGCCCCCAGGAAGTGAAGTCGCACTGGGCCAGCTTTCTGCTCGCACAGATCGTTTTCGGCCTGCTCTGGTCCGGCCTTTTCACGGGCGGCGAAGCCTTGCTGGGCGAGTTCCGCCTAGTGCCGGGCTGGCCGCTGCTGGGCAGCCTGCTGTTCATCGCCGTGGGCCCGGCCATTCTGGCCTACCGCTTCTGGGGCATGGGCGTGCAGCGCTCCACGCCCGCCATTGCGGGCTTTTTCGGCAATCTGATTCCGCTGTTCACGGCCCTGCTGTCGATTCCCGTGCTCGGCGAAACCCCGCACCTCTACCACGCGCTTGCGTTTGCGCTGATCGTGACCGGCATCGTCGTGTCATCCCGCAAATAAACGGCTGCCCACCCAGACAAAAGCCCCGCATTGCGGGGCTTTTGTCGTTTCAGCACTCGATCACGGATCAGTAAGTGCCGGGATACAGGCCGCCGTCGGGCAGGATGTTCTGGCCCGTCATATAGCCGGCCTGGCGGCTGCACAGGAAGGCACAGATGGCGCCGAACTCTTCGGCCGTGCCAAAGCGCTTGGCGGGGATCTGGGCAGCCTGGGCCTGGCGCACGGCATCCAGGTCCTGACCGGTCTTGTTGGCCGCCGCCTGATGGGTTGCCACCAGACGGTCGGTGTCGAACTTGCCGGGCAGTATGCTGTTGATGGTCACGCCCTTGGCGGCAATGCCCGAACGCGCCAGACCAGCCACAAAGCCCGTCAGACCGCTGCGCGCGCCGTTGGACAGGCCCAGGATGTCGATGGGCGCCTTCACCGCGCTCGAGGTGATGTTGACGATGCGACCGAAGCCGCGCTCGGCCATGCCGTCCACCGTAGCCTTGATCAGCTCGATGGGGGTCAGCATATTGGCGTCCACCGCCTTGATCCAGGCCTCACGATCCCAGGTACGGAAATCGCCAGGAGGCGGGCCACCGGCGTTGGTCACGACGATGTCGTAGTCCTTGCCCGGGCCGCCGGCGGCTTCGAACACTGCCGCGCGGCCTTCTGGCGTGGTGATGTCTGCAGCGACACCGATGACCTTGATCTGAGGAGCAATGGCTTGCAGCTTCTGCACGGCCAGCTGCAATGCCTCGGCGTTTCTGGCGTTGATGACCAGATTCACTCCCTCTTCGGCCAGAGCCTTGGCGCAGCCAAAACCCAGCCCCTTGCTGGCGCCGCAGACCAGAGCCCAGCGCCCGGCGATACCAAAGTCCATGTCAGTGTCCTTTCACACAGTTTCCAAGCCGGACAAACTGCCCGACGCTATCAAAATCAATAACTGCTAGAGCTTTATCAGAAAGCGCTGGCATCCAATTTCATGCTCAATGACTGCGACCATGAAACAGCTTGTGGTGCAGCCTGCGCAGCGACCACCAGACGCCCAGTGCCACAACCGGAATGGCCACGGCCGCCGTCGACTCGGGCGACCAGGGCCAGCCCAGCTTCTGCCCGCCCTTGGCCAGATAGCTGATCAGGCCGGTGATGTAGTAGGTGATGGCCGCGACCGACAGGCCTTCCACCGTGGACTGCAACTTGAGTTGGGTGCCCTGGCGGTCGTTCATCGTGCCCAGCAGTTGCTGGCTGCTTTGCTGCTGCTCGATCTCGACGCGCGTGCGCAACAGACTGCTGACACGGGAGACTCGCTCGGACAGCGCATTCTGGCGGCGTGTCGCCCATTCGCAGGTGGCACGCGCAGGTGTAAGTCGCCGGTCCATGAATTCACGGATGGTCTGAATGCCATCCACCCGCGTCTCCTGAATTTCCTGAATACGCCTGTCCACCAGCTCGAAATAGGCGGAACTGGCCGAGAAGCGCGAATGCGTGGCCGCATATTCGCTCTCCACCTGCCCGGCCAAGCGGGTCAGTCGGTCCAGCAGCGCCGGTTCGGTGTCGCGGTCGGCAGCGCGGATGGCATTGGCCAGCTCGGCCAGTTCACGCTCGGCCGTGGCCAGCACGGCTGCTGCCTTGCGTGCGGCTGGCAAACCCAGCAACGCCGCCATGCGATAGGTTTCAATCTCCAGCACACGCTGCACCAGACGGCCCAGGCGGCGCGGAGACAGATCGGCGCCCGCAAGCAGCAACATTCGCGAGAAACCATCGGGGTGAATCGCAAAGTCGGTATAGATGGCCCCCGCACCGCCGGAGACGCGCGAGCCGACCAGAGTATCGGCCTGCAACATGTGACGCATCAGATACTGCGGGTCCACATCCTGCTCGTTCAGCGCCCACAAGTGCAGGCTGCTCAGGCACTGCCCTGGCAGGGTTGCCAGCCAGTCGCGCGGAACGGCGTCGATGGCTGTCTCGGGCTCGCGCACATCGGCCACGCCGGCTTGGGCCATGGGCGTGGTGAAGGTCCAGGCCACGAACTCGGTGTGCTGTTCCCAACGCAGGCGAAACGCGCCCAGGTCGATCAGCACATGGGTGGTTGCCGCATCGGGCAGAGGACGATGGTGGTTGCGCAGCAGGGCCGCCACATGCTCGCGGCTGGCTTCACGCTGTGCCGCATCGGTGAGCATCACGATATGCGTGATGGCCAGAGGGGCCTGCATGATTTCCGCAGGACGGGCATGAATTTCGTTGTGCAGCAAGACCCGCTGAGGGTGCTGCGCGGGCAATAAAGACAAGGCCATGCAATCTTTCGAATAACTGCAGCTATTTTGCCGCCCTAATCCATAGTCCCCGAAACAAAGGTCCTCATATAAAAAAAGCGGCCCCAGAAGGGCCGCTTTAACGATGATCAGCGATCAGGTTGACGATCAGTCTTCCACGAAAGCTTCTTCACGCTTGTTCTTCACTGCAGGCATCAGCACGATCACCAGCAGCACCACGGCGGCAGCCAGCAGGCAGGCGGAGATGGGACGCGTCACGAACACGGACCAGTCACCACGCGACAGCAGCAGGGCTCGACGCAGGTTTTCTTCCATCATCGGGCCCAGGATGAAGCCCAGCAGCAGAGGAGCAGGTTCGGTACCCAGCTTGTGGAACACATAGCCGATGAAGCCGAAGATACCGACCATCCACACGTCCCAGACGTTGTTGTTGGTACCGTACACGCCGATCGCGCAGAACAGCACGATGGACGGGAACAGCCAGCGATAAGGCACGGTCAGCAGCTTGATCCAGACGCCGATCAGCGGCAGGTTCAAGATGATCAGCATCAGGTTGCCAATCCACATGGAGGCGATCAGACCCCAGAACAGTTCGGGGTTGCTGGTCATCACCTGAGGACCGGGCTGGATGTTGTGGATAGTCATGGCACCCACCATCAGCGCCATCACGGCGTTGGGAGGAATACCCAGGGTCAGCAGAGGAATGAACGATGTCTGAGAGCCGGCGTTGTTGGCGGATTCAGGAGCGCACACACCACGGATATTGCCTTGACCGAAAGGAACTTCGCCGGGCTTCAGCTTGGTCTTCTTTTCGATGGTGTAGGCAGCGAAGGCCGACAGCATGGCACCGCCACCGGGCAAGATACCCAGGGCCGAACCCAGAGCCGTACCGCGCAGCATGGCTGGCAGCATGCGCTTGAAGTCTTCGCTTGTGGGCAGCAGACCCGTCACCTTGGCAGCGAACACTTCGCGCTCGTCGTCGGGCTTGGACAGGTTGGCAATGATTTCGCCGTAGCCGAACACACCCATGGCGATCACGACGAAGTCGATGCCGTCGGTCAGTTCAGGAATGTCGAAGCTGTAACGAGCCACACCGGAGTTCACGTCGGTACCGACCATGCCCAGCAGCAGACCCAGCACGATCATGGCGATCGCCTTGAGCAGCGAACCGGAGGCCAGCACCACGGCACCGATCAGACCCAGGGTCATCAGCGAGAAGTATTCGGCGGGGCCGAACTTGAAAGCCACTTCGGTCAGGGGTGGAGCGAAGGCAGCCAGGATGACGGTGCCCACGCAGCCTGCGAAGAAGGAGCCGATACCGGCCGCTGCCAGCGCAGGGCCTGCTCGACCTTTTCGCGCCATCTGGTAGCCGTCGATCACGGTCACCACCGACGAGGATTCACCTGGCAGGTTCACCAAAATGGCAGTGGTGGAGCCACCGTACTGGGCGCCGTAGTAGATACCGGCCAGCATGATCAGCGCCGCCACGGGAGGCAGAGCGTAAGTGGCGGGCAGCAGCATGGCGATGGTCGCCACGGGGCCAATGCCGGGCAGCACGCCGATCAGCGTACCGAGCAAACAGCCCACAAAGCAGTAGATCAGGTTCTGGAACGTGAAAGCCACGCCAAAACCCGTCGACAAGTTCTGAATCAGATCCATGGACGATGCTCCTGATTAGCCTGCAATGAAGCTAGGCCACACTGGGAACTGCAGATTCAGCGCCCACACGAAAGCGAAATAGCTACCCACTGCCAGCACGGTGGCCAGGATTGCTGTTTCCTTGAAGTTGAAACTATGACCGCCCAGGCTGGCGATGAAGACCAGCGCATAGATAGCGATGATCAGACCGAACTGAGGGATACCCACAGCAGGCACGCCCACCAACAGAATGCCGAAGGCAAAGTTGGCTGCCAGGATGAAGAACACCTGCCTCCAGGCCCACTTACCGATCTTGTCACCACCTTCGGGGCCCTTGGTCAGGCCGCCGACGCAGATGGCTGCACCCAGGATGGCCATGAGCACACCCAGGATCAGAGGGAAGTAACCTGGACCCATACGGGCGCCGGTGCCAATGGTGTAGTTGGACGCGCCGATCGCAAATGCGAGACCGACGGCCAAGAACATCAGACCGGAGAAAAAGTCTTTTTGGCTCTTGATTTTCACAAAACGTCTCCTTACGGAAATCACGACTTGGCGATTCTCGTTTCATAGAAATGCCAAATTGATGTGGATTCCACCTACAGAGGGCATACCCTAATGCCGACGCTTTGTACACATTTACCGCATTCAACCCAGGCCAATGCCGGCCTGCACTTGCTACACCAGCCAAGAAGCAAGCACTAGCACCCGGACTTTCAGATTTCGCTCATCAGCGGCGTGCAGGCCAACACCTCGGGCAAGGTGGTCACGCCCTCGGCAACGCGCAAAGCCCCGGCCAGGCGCAGAGGGCGCATGCCGTCCTGCACGGCCTGACGGCGCAGAACGTCCATGGACGGGGCATCGTGAATCTGCTTCTTGAGGGCCTCGGTCACCATCAGCAACTCGTACAGACCCATGCGGCCGCGGTAGCCTGTCATGCGGCAGTCCTCACAACCCACGGGCTTGTAGGGCTGGTAACTGCCGGTCAGTTTCCAGGGCTTGACCGATTCGGCCAGATCCTCGGGCTTTGCGTCTTCATCGCGCACCTTGCAGCTGGAGCACAGCGTACGCACCAGTCGCTGGGCCAGCACGCCCAGCAAGGTGGCGTTGATCAGATAGGAGGGCACGCCCAGCTCCATCAGGCGGCTGACGGCGCTGGGGGCATCATTGGTATGCAGCGTGGAGAAGACCAGGTGGCCGGTCAGTGCAGCCTGCACCGCCATCTCGGCAGTGGCCAGATCGCGAATCTCGCCCACCATGATGATGTCCGGGTCCTGACGCATCAGCGCACGCAGGCCTTCGGTGAAGCCGAAGTCGAGCTGGGGTTGAACCTGGGTCTGATTGAAGCTGGGCTCGATCATTTCGATGGGGTCTTCCACCGTGCTGACATTGACCTCCTCGGTCGCCACACGCTTGAGCGTGGAGTACAGCGTGGTGGTCTTGCCCGATCCCGTGGGGCCGGTGACCAGGATGATGCCGTGCGGGCGCTTGACCAGGTCTTCCCAGCGCTGCGCGTCATGGGCACTGAAGCCCAGCGCATCCAGGTTCTTGACCGTGTTCTCCGGGTCGAAGATGCGCATCACCATCTTCTCGCCAAAAGCCGTGGGCAAGGTGGACAAGCGCATTTCCACTTCCTCGCCGCGCGGGTTGCGCGTCTTGATACGGCCATCCAGCGGCCGGCGCTTTTCCACCACATCCATGCGCCCCAGCAACTTGACGCGCGCCACCATGGCATTCAGCACGCCCATGGGCATCTGGTAGACCGGATGCAGCACGCCGTCGATGCGAAAGCGGATCACGCCCTGCTCGCGCCTGGGCTCCAGATGAATGTCGCTGGCCCGCTGGTCGAAGGCATACTGCCACAGCCAGTCCACCACGCGCACCACGCCCTGGTCGTTGGCATCGAGCTGCTTGTTGCTTTTGCCCAGCTCCACCAGCTGTTCAAAACTGGCGCCGCCGGTCGCTCCACCGGCTTTCTCTGCCGCACGCACGGACTTGGCCAGGGCGAAGAACTCTGCCGTATAACGCTTGATATCCTGCGGATTGGCCACCACGCAGCGCACGCTGCGGCGTGCCTGCCGCTCCACCTCGCTCACCCAGTCGCTGATGAAGGGCTCGGCCGTGGCAATCACCACCTCCTTGGCGGTCACCTGCACGGGCAGTACCTTGTGGCGCTCGGCATAGCTGGCGCTCATGACCTCACCCACGCGGCCCACATCCACACGCAGCGGATCGATGCGCAGATAGGCCAGACCGCTGCGCTGTGCCAGATACTGGGTCAGGGTCTCCAGATCCAGCGGCTGACGCGTCTGGGCGCCGACAACACCTACATTGGCAAGCCGCACCAGCGGCAGTTGCGCGCTCTCTGCGGCCGAGCAGCGCGCAATCGTGCGCTCGGCCTCCTGCGCCGTGATCACAGCGTCTTCCTGCAACCATTGCACCAGCTTGCGCCAGTCCAGCGGTCCCTGGTATTGAGCAGGCTTGATGGACTGTGGCAGAAGGGATTCAGTCAATGACATGGGCGGCAGTGGCAACAAAACTGCCTTGACTGTACCGCCATCGGCCCGCGCTTCTGACTAGGACGATACAAAGCAGGCGAACGATGGCATTCATCTCTGATGCAGCTCAGGCATATTCGTCCAGCAGTCCGCCCAAGCTGCCCTGGCCCGGATTGCCGCGACTTCTGCTCTGCATCTGCTCATCCTGCTTTTGCTGGACTGCCTCGGTCCCGCGCTGGGCAGCCTGCTGGGCTTGCTGTGCCTGCTGGTTCTGCAATGCCTCTATCTGGGCCTGCAACATCTGGATCTTGGTCTGCAGCAGTTGCGCCTGCTGCTCCTTGGTTTTGGCATCAGCGTCGCTGTTGGCAACTTCCTTGAGTTCGTTGGTGGCATCCTTGATCTGCCTTTGCAGCTGCTGGATACGCGATGCAATGCCGCCCCCCGAAGTGGCTGAACCGGCAGAACTGGAGGAGATGGCACTGATCGTCATGTCCACATCATCGGCAGAAAACCGCCACCATCAAGGCCGACACAAGCACTTTACTCAGGCTTTGCAATTACACGGTAGCGCCCCGGCCGATGCGGCTGACTTTGGCTTTGGCCGTCTTGCTGCCTGCCTCTGCATCGCGTGCAGGCACAAACACCTTGGCCCAGCGGGTGGTGTTCAGGTCCCAACGGGCCTGCACCTGATCGCAGGCCAGATCCAGCTCGGCGCCCTGCAGCACACGCGGTGTGCGCTGTGCCAGCACCACGGTATTGCCTTCGCGTGTGGGGCGGAAGGCCCAGAGCGCGTCCTCGCCAAAAGCCTGGGCCATCTGATCCAGGCTTTTGTCAAAGCTGGAGGAGCGGCCAAAGAGGTTGACGGTCATGATGCCGTCCTCGGTCAGCAGATTGCGGCAATCGGCATAGAACTCGGCGCTGTCGAGCACGGGAGCCGCAGCCTCATGGTCGTACAGATCGACTGCCAGTGCATCGACCGTGCCCTGCCATTCGGGCTTTTTGATTTCCTGGGCTGCATCGGCCAGCACCACCTGCAGCGTGCTGCTGTCAGGCGGCAGCTTGAACCAGCTGCGGCACACGGCCAGGACCTGAGGGTTCAGCTCGACCGCCGTGGTCTTCATGCGCAGCTTCTTGTGGCAGAACTTGGTGATGGCGGCCGCTCCCAGACCCAGTTGCATGGCGTGCATCCGGGGCACTTCAGCAGGCTCGGCAAACAGCAGCCAACCCATCATGCGCTGCGCATACTCCAGGTCGATATCAAAAGGATCGCGAATACGCATGGAGCCCTGGACCCAGGGCGTGCCCAGATGCAGATAGCGGATATCGCCGTCGTCGGAGACGCTGACTTCTGGCAGCTCCTGCACGCTGGCCACATTCTTGTCTTGCGCGGATTTGGCACCGCCACGGGTTTTACGGATCACGTTTCACACCAATCTTCAAAGCAGGCCATGGGCCGCCAGCGCATGGCGCCAGGCCTGCAGTTTTCTATCGAACGACCAGCCGGCATTGGCCGGGCTGGTGGATGGCAGCTTGAGGGCGATCAGCCCCAGCGCCTCTGTCTGACGGGCATGCTTGTAGCTCTCGCCGCCGTTGTGCAACGCCAGTTGCAGATCAGGGCAGCGCTGACGCAGTCCGGCAAAGTCGTTGACCTGGGCAGCGCGAATGGAGCTATCCAGACTGCCTTCGCGCTCGCAGCTCGCATACACGTCCCACAGACCCAGCCCGCGTGCCAGCAGCCATTCGCAGCGGCCCGCGTAATCACTACGTGGCGGCTGCAGATGCTGGGGCCACAAGGCCTGCAGCAGCGGCCAGAACTGGTTTTGCGGATGGGCGTAGTACTGCGCCAGCTGCAGCGACTTCAGGCCCGGAAAGCTGCCCAGCACCAGGGCCCGCGTGCGGCCATCGGCCACCGCGGCCAGCCCCTGCCAGCGCGGGCCTGTCTCTGTCACGGTGGCAGAAGAATCCTCGGTCATGCCCTATTGTCGCCCAGCCATCATCATCCTGGATCTTGGGCTGACATTCAAAAAGATGAGCATGAGCCTCTTTGCCTGCAAAGGATAGCTACTGCCCCATCTACGGCAGTGCCGGCAGCCCTTTGAGCGCCTTACGTGCATTGGCCGTGCAGGCCTGCGCCAGCTGCTCAATGCCCATGCCGCGCAGCCGCGCGATCTCCGCCGCAATGCGCGGCAGCTCGGCGGAGCTGTTGCGCCCCTGGGGCTGACCGGCCGCACGCTGTTCGGCCGTGGTGTAGAGCCAGTGCGGCGGAATATCGGGAGCATCGGTTTCCAGAACCAGCGCCTCCAGCGGCAGGCTGGCCGCCAGCTCACGAAGCTTGAGCGCGCGCTCATAGGTGATGGCACCGCCAAAGCCCAGCTTGAAGCCCATATCAATGAAGGCCTGCGCCTGCTGGGCGCTGCCGTTGAACGCATGGGCAATGCCACCCACAACCCTGTGCTGACGCAAGGTCTTGAGCAGACGATCGCTGCTCTTGCGCACATGCAGGATCACGGGCAACTCGAACTCGCGTGCCAGCCGGATCTGCTGCTCGTAGAACCAGATCTGGCACTGCTCGTCCAGTCCGGGGACAAAAAAGTCGAGACCGATTTCACCCACCGCCACCAGTTGCGGGTCGCCGCGCTGCTGATTCAGCAACTCGCGCAGCGCCGCGATATCGGACTCCTGCGCGCCGGGCGTGTAGAGCGGATGAATGCCCAGCGCATAGCTGTCGCCATGGCGATGGGCAAGCGCAATCACGTCCTGCCAGTGGCTGCGCTGCACGGCAGGAATGACCAGATGCGTGACGCCTGCGGCCTGCGCAGCGGCGCGCACGGCATCTCTGTCAGGTGCGAACTCGGGCGCATCCAGATGGCAATGAGTATCTATCCAGGTTGGCATCCACACATCATGCATCGGCTGGGCTGCTTGCGCAGCCCGGCCTCGGCCGATGACACGTCAAGTGACTACAGACAGTTTCCTGTCTTGTCCTACGATTCACATATTGAAACAAATAAAACATTAAGCAACTTCACCCCCTACCCTGCGCGACCGGCCAAAGGAGCATGTTATGACGGGACTTCTGCAAAGCACGCTCTGGCAACGCCTGAGCCAAAGTCATCAGCGCGCCGACATGCAGGGCAAGCTGGCCGCGCTGGATCAGGTGCAGGCCGTGATCGAATTCGATCTGCAAGGTCATGTGCTGACGGCCAATGACAACTTTCTGCGCACCATGGGCTATAGCCCCGAACAGATCATCGGCCAGCATCACCGCATGTTCGTCGATGAGGAAACCCGCGGCTCTGTCGAGTACGCCCAGTTCTGGCAGCGCCTGGCAGCGGGTCTGCACGACAGCGGACGCTACCGCCGCATCAACAGCCAGGGCGAGGACGTGTGGCTGCAGGCCAGCTACAACCCGATCTTCGACAGCCAGGGCCAGCCGCGCAAAGTCATCAAGTACGCCACCGACATCACCGAGCAGCAGCAGCACGAAGACGATGCCCGCGGCCAGCTCCAGGCCATTGCCAAGGTACAGGCCATCATCGAGTTCGATCTGAACGGCAACATCCTCACGGCCAACGATCTGTTCCTGCAGACCATGGGCTACTCCCTCGCCGAAGTCGTGGGCAGGCACCACAGCATGTTCGTCCAGCCGCACGAGCGCCAGTCCCCGGCCTATCAGCATTTCTGGCACAAGCTGGCCCTGGGCCATCATGATGCCGGCCAGTACCTGCGCATAGGCAAGGCCGGTCGCCAGGTCTGGATCGAAGCCAGCTACAACCCCATACTCGACGCCGAAGGCCGCCCCTTCAAGGTTGTCAAGTTCGCTACCAACATCACGCGCCGCGTGACCGCAGCCCAAACCCTGCGTGCCACGGTGGAAGGTCTGACCGAAAGCGCCAACCATGCGCGCCAGGCCAACGAGCTGGCCCAGGACGCCTGCAGCGTGGCCGAGGCCGGCGGCCGCACCGTGCAGGATGTGGTGACCACCATGGAATCCATCAGCGCCAGCTCGCGCAAGATCAGCGACATCATCGGCATGATGGACTCCATCGCCTTCCAGACCAATCTGCTGGCGCTCAACGCCGCCGTGGAAGCGGCCCGCGCCGGTGACCAGGGGCGTGGCTTTGCCGTGGTGGCCAATGAGGTGCGCCAGCTGGCCCAGCACAGCGCCGAAGCCGCCAAGGAGATCAAGCAGCTGATCCAGACCTCGGTCACCCAGGTCACCCAGGGGGTGAACCAGGTGCGCGAGGCCGGCACCACCATGGCCGAGATCGTGAACTCCTCGCGCCAGGTTACGCAGATCATGGGCGAGGTGGTGCAGACCTCGCTGGCCCAGTCCGCCAGGCTGCGCGAGGTCACCGACGATCTGACGGCGCAGGATGTTTCGGCCAATCCAGGCTCGGTCAAGCCACGCCCTGCCGTGCCGCTGCAGGCTTCGGCCCGCGAGCAGGCCACGATCGCCATCCGGAACGCGGCGGTCGGCGCTTATTGAAACAGGAAAAGCGCCCCAGGCACTTCATGAAAAAGGCCCGGCGCTGCAAAGGCAGCGACCGGGCCTTTGCCCGTCGGCAGGCAGGAGGTCAGGCCAGCTGTCCCTGCCCCAGCCTGACCATGCGATCGCAACGCGCTGCCAGTCCTTCGTCATGAGTGACCATCACAAACGCCGTGCCATGGCTGCGCGCCAGCTCCAGCATCAGCGCAAACACCGTATCGGCCGTGCCGCGATCCAGATTGCCCGTGGGCTCGTCGGCCAGCACGCAGGCCGGACGCGTAACCAGGGCACGTGCAATGGCCACGCGCTGACGCTCGCCTCCCGACAGCTCGGCCGGGCGATGCGCCATGCGCTGGCCCAGGCCCACGGCGCGCAGCATCTCAGCCGCGCGATCCATGCAGTCCTCCTTGGCATCGCGGCGAATGCGCAGCGGCATGGCCACATTCTCCTGGGCCGAGAACTCGGCCAGCAGATGATGGAACTGGTAGATAAAGCCCAGATGCTGGTTGCGCAGCGCGCCCTGCTTTTGCGCACTGAGCTGGTGCAAGGGCTGGCCCATGAGGCTGACGCTGCCGGTGGAGGGAGCATCCAGCCCGCCCAGCAAGTGCAGCAAGGTGGACTTGCCCGAACCCGAGGCGCCGACAATCGCCAGTGTCTCGCCCGCCTGAACCTGCAGATCCACGCCCTGCAGCACGGTCACATCCAGCTTGCCTTCGGCAAAGCGCTTGGTCAGGCCGCGTGCCTCCAGCACGCTCTGGCCCATCACAACATCATTCATAACGCAGTGCCTCCGCAGGGTTCACGCGGCTGGCACGCCAGCTGGGGTAAATCGTGGCCACAAAAGAAAGAATCAGGGAAATCACGGCGATCGGCACGATGTCCGTGGACTGCGGCTCGCTGGGCATCTTGCTGATCAGGTAGATGTCCTTGGGCAGGAAATTGGCATGCAGCGCCTGCTCTATGGCCGGCACGATGACGTCGATATTGAAGGCAATCGCCAGCCCCAGCGCCAGACCGGCCAAGGTACCGATGACGCCGACCATGGCACCCTGCACCATGAAGATGCCCATGATGGACGAGGGCGAGGCCCCCAGGGTACGCAGGATGGCAATATCGGCACGCTTGTCCTGCACGCTCATCACCAGGGTGGACACCAGATTGAAAGCCGCCACGGCCACGATCAGGGTCAGGATGATGAACATCATGCGTTTTTCGAGCTGCACGGCGGCAAACCAGGTCTTGTTCTGCTGCGTCCAGTCACGGATGAACAAGCGGTCCGTCAAGGTGTCAGCGAGTTCATGCGCCACGCGCGGGGCCTCGTGCAAATCCTTGAGCTTGAGGCGAATGCCGGTCGGCCCTTCCAGGCGGAAGATGCGCTGCGCATCCTCGTAATGCATCATCACCAGCGCCGAGTCATATTCATAGTGACCGGAATCGAAGGTGCCGGCCACCGTCATCTGCTTCATGCGCGGCAGCACGCCAGCCGGAGTGACCTGTCCGCTGGGAGCGATCAGCGTGATCACATCGCCTTCGCTCACACCGAGATTGCGCGCCAGCTCGATGCCAAGAACCACCTTGAACTCGCCAGGCACCAGACGCTTGAGCACCTCGCCGCTGGTGGCCGCCAGATCGGTCACCTCGCCCTCACGCGCTGGATCGATACCGCGCACCAAGGCGCCTTTCATATCCTCGCCGCGCGCCAGCAAGGCCTGAGCTGCCACAAAAGGCGCGGCCCCCACCACATCGGGGTTGGCCCTGGCCTCGCGCATGGTGCGCTCCACATCAGGCAGAGGCGCGCCCTGCGGGGCGTAGATTTCTACATGGGAGACGACGCTGAGCATGCGATCCCGCACTTCCTTCTGGAAGCCGTTCATCACGCTCAGCACAATGATCAGCGCCGCCACGCCCAGCGCAATGCCAAGCATGGAGACACCCGAGATAAAGGAGATGAAGCCATTGCGGCGTGTGGCGCGTCCTGCACGGGTATAGCGCCAGCCCACGGCCAGTTCGTAGGGAAATTGCATGTTGTCAGCATTGTGGCATTGCCGGCAATGCCCTGCCGGCGGCGCCAGCCTTATGCGATCTGACTGCCCGCCGCCCCTCTATCGGTGCGGCCTGCTGCGCCCAATGCGCGGCAGGTCCGCGTATTGCTCCTGCTGCTCCAGCGTCACCGCATGGGCCTGAAGCTTGGCCAGCAGGCCGTCAAACAAGGCCAGCTCTGCATCGCTGAGGACGGACACGATGTCGGCATGAATCTTGACCATCTCGGGCAGGATCAGGCCGTACATGCGCCGCCCCTCCTCGGTCAGGTAAATGGCCACGCGTCGACGGTCTCCATCCAGAGGCTTGCGCAGCACCCAGCCTTTTTCCTCCAGGCCACTGAGCGCCCGCGAAGTGCGCGCCCTGTCCAGCTGCACCTTCTGCGCCAGCTCGGAGGACAGCAAACCCTCCTCCGTCGCCAGCGTCGCCATCACGCCCCATTCACGGCGCGTCAGGCCGAAGCGGGCCTCGCACATGCGCATGGCCATGCCGCCCGCCACGCCAAAAAAGCGGCTGATGCGAAACAGCAGCATCTGCTGAATGGAGGTGGGTTGTCGGGTATTCACGGGGATGAGTTGATTAGATCAATTGTGGATGTCACTTCTACAGTGTGCATTCCCAATACAGAGACAAAGGGAAGTGCTGGGGATTTTCGCAAATGCCGGCTCTTCCCTCAGACAAGAGAGTGATTCCATGGCTCGCCTGACTGCACCCCGCCGCCTTCTTCAAACCAGCCTGGCTCTGCTGCTGGGCTGCTCCGCCTTCGCCTCCCAGGCCCAGCCTGCCGATGGCGCAGCCGTCGCCGCCTGGCCCGGCAAGCCAGTACGCATCGTGGTGGCCTTCCCACCGGCTGGCGCAGCCGACATTCTGGCGCGCAGTGTGGGCGAGGTGCTGCAACGCGAAACCAAACAACCCTTTGTCATAGACAACCGCCCCGGTGCGGGCGGCAACATCGGCACGGACAACGTCGCCAAATCTGCTGCTGACGGCTACACCATGCTGATCGGCATAGACACCACCTTCACGGTCAACCCCTTCATCTATAAGAGCATGCCGTTCAAGAACAGCGATCTGCGCCCGGTGCTGGTACTGGCATCGCAGGGCATGGCGGTTGCGGTCAGCCCAAAGACAGGGCTCAAAACCCTGGAGCAGTTCATAGATCGCGGCAAAAAGGACGGTTTGACCCTGAGTTCGGCCGGTTACGGCGCCCCCGGTCATCTGGCGGCGACCATACTTACCCATGCCACAGGCGCCAAGATCACCCATGTGCCTTACAAAGGCAACGCCCCAGCCAGTACAGCCATCCTGGCCGGCGAGGTGGATGGCGGGGTACTCAGCGCCTCTGCGCTCATAGGCCACATTCAGGCCGGTAAGGTCAATGCCCTGGCCGTGACCACCCCAAAGCGCAATCCTTTGCTGCCCAATGTGCCCACCATGGCAGAGCTGGGCCACAAGAATCTGGAGCAGGAAATCCTGTTCGCCCTATGGGTGCCTGCAGCCTTGCCAGATCCCTTGGTAAAAAAGATCGAGCTGGCAGTCAGCAAGGCGCTACAAGACAAGCCCTTGCAGGAGCGCATGCGCAGCAACGACCTGGTCGTTGAAGGCCTGACTGGCGAGGCAGCGGCCAAGCGGCTGCAAAACCTCAGCGATCGCTACAAGACCGTCATCCAGGCCACTGGCATGAAGATGGAATAAGGCCTCTTGCCGACCTACCGACCCATAACAACAACGACCCGTATTTAATGACTCGCCCCAATATCATCTTTATCGTCGCCGACGATCTCGGTTATGCCGATCTTGGCTGCTACGGCGGCCGCGATGCCGACTTCGGCCCGGTATCCCCGGTGCTCGACCGCCTGGCGGCCAACGGCCTCAGGCTCACCCAGGGCTATGCCAATTCACCCGTGTGCTCGCCCACGCGTTTTGCCCTGGCCACGGCCCGCTATCAATACCGCTTGCGCGGCGCGGCCGAGGAGCCCATCAACAGCAAGACGCGCGGCACGCCGCTGGGCGCCAAGCTAGGCCTGCCGCCCGAAATCCCCACCGTTGCCTCGCTGCTCAAGGGCGCGGGCTATCGCACGGCACTGATAGGCAAATGGCATCTGGGCTACCCTCCCCACTTCGGCCCGCTGCGCTCGGGCTACGAGGAATACTTCGGTCCCATGTCGGGCGGCGTGGATTACTTCACCCATCTGAGCAGCTCGGGCCAGCACGATCTGTGGGTGGGCGAAGAGGAGCATCACGACGAAGGCTATCTGACCGACCTGCTGTCCCAGCGCAGCGTGGACTTCGTCAACCGCATGAGCGAGGGCAGCGCCCCCTTCTTCCTGAGCCTTCACTACACGGCCCCGCACTGGCCCTGGGAAACCCGTGATGACCGTGAGACTGCCGAGCAGCTGGGGGCGGGCATCACGCATCTGGCGGGCGGCAATATTCACCAGTACCGCCGCATGATCCATCACATGGATGAGGGCATAGGCTGGATCGTCGAAGCACTGCGCAAGAACGGCCAACTGGACAACACGCTGATCGTCTTCACCAGCGATAACGGCGGCGAGCGCTTCTCGGACAGCTGGCCTCTCGTGGGCGGCAAGATGGACCTGACCGAAGGCGGCATCCGCGTGCCCTGGATCGCCCACTGGCCTGCCGTGATCGCGGCCCGTCGCAGCAGCGCCCAACAATGCATGAGCATGGATTGGTCGGCCACGGTGCTGGATGCAGCTGGTGTGAGCGCCGATCCGGACTACCCGCTGGACGGCGTCTCCATCCTGCCCGTGCTGCGCACCGACGGTGCGGAGTTTGCCCGGCCTCTGTACTGGCGCATGCTCTACCGCAACCAGCGTGCGCTGCGCGAAGGCGAATGGAAATACCTGCGCGTGGAAGACAACGAATACCTGTTCAATCTGGCGCAGGACGAACGCGAGCGTGCCAATCTGGCCGGCCAGCACCCCGAGCGCCTGCAGGCCATGCGACAGCGCTGGGACGACTGGAATACCAGCATGCCCGCCATTGCCGATGATGCGAGTTACAGCCTGGTCTACACCCTGAAAAATATGCCGGCGAGGTGACAAAGCACCCCGCACCATGCCCGGGCGGCGGCCATGCCCGACAATAGCGCCCATGTCTTTGACCGCGCCTTTGCTGCCTGCCGCCCAAGCCCTGGGCACAGGCGCCTCTGAAATCATTGTTGCCTATGCCAGCGGCCCTGCCGACATTCCCCAGGCATGGGACGGTTTGCAACTCCCTCACCTGCAGGCCTTGCTGGCAACGCTGGCCCCGACCACGCTGGTGCAGGGCGACGAGATGGATTTCTCCCCCCCGCATGAACGCGCCCTGGCCCGCAGCATGCAGCTGCCCGATACACCCGGGCTGATTCCCTGGGCTGCGCTGGCGGCCGGAGACAGCAGCCAGGCCTGTGCCTTCATCACGCCCTGCCACTGGCATATCACGCCGGACCAGGTCCACCAGACCGACCCGGCCAGCGCGCCACTGGACGAAGACGAATCCCGCCAGTTGCTGGCGCTGATCGCACCCTGGTTCAGCGACGACGGCATCACGCTGGAATACCTGCGTGCCGACCTCTGGCTGGCACGTGGAGCGGCCTTCAAGGACCTGGCTACCGCCTCGATGGACCGGGCACTGGGCCGCGACGTGCGCCCCTGGATGCCCGAGCCTATCCAGGGTGCCATCATCCAGCGTCTGCAGACCGAGCTGCAGATGCTGCTCTACACCCATGTCTTCAACGACCAGCGTGCCGCACGCGGTCTACCGCCCATCAACTCCTTCTGGGTACATGGCACGGGAAGCCTGAGCAGCCTGCCCGCAGCGAACCCTGCCGCAGTCTGTGTCGATGATCTGCGCCACACCGCGCTGCAGGGCGATGTGCAAGGCTGGCAAAAAGCCTGGCAGGCGCTGGACAACGGCCTGATCGCCGAGCTGCAGCAGCGGGCCGCCCGGGGCGAGCCCGTCAAGCTCACGCTCTGCGGCGAGCGCAATGCCGTGCAATGGCAAAGCCAGCCACGTGGCCTGATGGACAAGATCAAGAGTGTTTTTGGCACGAAACGCTTACCTGACCTGCGAGAGATGCTATGAAAATAATCCCCAGGTCCATTCCCGACAGCAGTGTCTCTGCACTGCTGCAGGCCAAGATTCATCCCTTGCTGGCCCAGCTCTATGCAGCGCGAGGCGTCTGCTCAGCCGACGAATTGGACGATGCCCCGGCCCGCCTGCTGCCGCCCTCGGGCCTGCGCGGCATCGATACTGCCGTACAGCTCCTGGCCGATGCCATCACCGCGCAAAAGCGCCTGTGCATCGTCGCCGACTATGACTGCGATGGCGCCACGGCCTGCGCCGTGGGCCTGCGCGGCCTGCGCATGCTGGGCGCGGCCCATGCCGACTATCTGGTGCCCGACCGCGTGGTCGACGGCTATGGCCTGACGGCCCCCATCTCGCGCCGAGTCAAGGAGACCGGTGCCGACATGCTGATCACCGTGGACAACGGCATTGCCAGCGTCGAAGGCGTGGCCGTGGCCAAGGAGCTGGGCATGTCGGTCGTGGTGACCGACCACCATCTGCCCGGCGACCACCTGCCGCTGGCCGATGCCATCGTCAACCCCAACCAGCCCGGCTGCGAGTTCGCGAGCAAATCCATGGCCGGCGTGGGAGTCATGTTCTATGTGCTGCTGGCCCTGCGCACCGAGCTGCGCAATCGCGGCCGCTTTGACCGCCACAACCAGCCCCGTCTCGAGCAATTGCTGCCTCTGGTAGCACTGGGCACAGTGGCCGACGTGGTCAAGCTCGATGCCAACAACCGCCGCCTGGTGGCACTGGGTCTCAAGCAGATTCGCAAAGGCGTCATGCAGCCCGGCATACGCGCGCTGTTCGAGGCATCGGGCCGCCGCTTCGACATGGCCACCACCATCGACTTCGGCTTTGCCCTGGGCCCGCGCATCAATGCCGCCGGTCGTCTGGCAGACATGACCATAGGCATCGAGTGCCTGACCACGGAAGATGTCAGCCGCGCCGACAATCTGGCACGCATGCTGGACAGCATCAACCGCGAGCGCCGCGAGATCGAAGTCAGCATGCGCGAGCATGCCCTGCTCATGGCCGAAGGCCTTTGCGAGGACGGCATGACGCCGCCGCCTGCCATCAGCGTGTTCGACCCCGACTTTCACGAGGGCGTGGTCGGTGTGGTGGCCTCGCGCATCAAGGACAAGCTGCACCGGCCCACGTTTGTGTTTGCAGCCAGCGGCGCCCCGGGCAAGGAGCATGAGCTCAAGGGCTCGGGCCGCTCCATTCCAGGCTTTCACCTGCGCGATGCGCTGGATCTGGTCAGCAAGCGCCACCCCGGTCTGATACTGCGTTTTGGCGGCCACGCCATGGCAGCAGGCTGCACCATCGCGGAAGCGCACTTTGACGAGTTCGAAAAGGCTTTTGCCCAGGTCGCCAGGGAATGGCTGGATGCCGCAACGCTGACGCGCAGGCTGGAGACCGATGGCCCGCTGTCGCCCCAATGGCTGGACACCGGCCTGATCGAACAAATGCAGCTGGCCGTCTGGGGCCAGGGCTTTGCCGCGCCGACTTTCAGCGAAGAGCTGGAAATCACCTCGCAGCGCCTGGTCGGCGAAAAGCACCTGAAGCTGGAGCTGCTGCACCATGGCTCCAAGATCGACGGCATCTGGTTCAACCACACCGACCCACTGCCCGCGCGCACCACCCTGGCCTATCGCCTGGACATCAACGAATGGCGCGGCGAACGCAAGGTGCAGTTTCTCGTGGAAGCCGCGCAGGACTTCGAGGGTGGTGCCGGCAACATGGGCTTCTGATCCTCGCCCCAGCCTGGACCGCCGCCACAGCGAACGTGGCGGCTGCCCATTTCACGCTGTGCCCGACACTTAGAACTGCTCCCAGCTATCGTCCTCCGCAGTGCTTGCAAGGGACTGCTCCTTGGACCTGGACGCTACCGGCCTGGGAGCTGCAACGGCAGGATGAGCGGCCGGGTTGAGCGCCTTGATCGTCGCTAGCGGCTTTGGGAGCACTGCGGACACGGTCGTGAAAGCCTCTGCATTGCGTTCCAGCTTGAAGACAGAGACCACTTCGGCCAGGCGACGCGCCTGCTCCTGCATGGACAGCGCTGCCGAACTGGACTCCTCCACCAGCGCTGCGTTCTGCTGCGTCATCTGGTCCAGATTGCTCACCGCCTGATTGACCTGATTGATGCCGTCGCGCTGTTCGGTGGACGAGGCCGTGATCTCGCCGATCAGATCGCTGACGCGGCGCACGCTGGCCACGATCTCGCTCATGCTCTGGCCCGCCAGTTCCACCTGCTGCGAGCCCGACTGCACATTGTCCACGCTGGTGGTGATGAGCTGCTTGATCTCCTTGGCCGCCTCGGCACTGCGCTGCGCCAGACTGCGCACCTCGCCCGCCACCACGGCAAAACCACGGCCCTGCTCACCGGCGCGTGCCGCCTCGACGGCTGCATTCAGGGCCAGGATATTGGTCTGAAAGGCAATGGAGTCGATCACGCCGATGATGTCGGCAATCTTGCGGCTGCTATCGGTGATCTGGCCCATGCTCTGCACCACTTGCTGCACCACGCGACCGCCTTGCTCGGCCGCCTGGGCGGCTGTCGATGCCAGCTGATTGGCCTGACGCGCAGTGTCGGCAGACTGAGTAACGGTGGCCGTCAGCTCTTCCATGCTGGCTGCGGTTTCCTCGAGATTGGCCGCAGTCTGCTCGGTGCGGGCCGACAGGTCCTGGTTGCCCGTGGCAATCTGGCCCGAGGCCGAAGAGACGGATTCCACGCCCGAGCGCACCTGGCCGACGACGGAGCGCAGGCGCTCGGCCATGGCGTTCAGGGACTGGTGCAGATGCCCCAGTTCGTCTTCGCTGCCATGCCCGCTTCTGAAACTCAGATCGCCCTCGGCGATCGCATCTGCCAGCTCCACGGCCTTGACAAGAGGCCGGGTGATGGAGCGCATGATGAGCAGGCCAGTCACCAATCCCAAAAACATGATGACGCCACAAGCGACGGCTATCACCACATAGGCTTTGGAGCGGCTGGACTCACCCTGCTCCAGCGCCTGGACCCGGTAGCGGTCCTGCAGTTGCACATAGGTATCCAGGGCCGCGTAGTACTTTTGCGCCATGGGGTTGAGCCGCTCTTCGATCAGCTTTTGCGAACGCTCGAAATCCTTGGATTGACGAGCCTGATCCACCTCCTTGTTCACCGCAAACAAGGCATCTCTATGCGTGTTCACATCGGCCATCAGGCTCCTGGCCTCTTGGGTATGAACCTGTGCCAGCACCTTGTCACGCAACTCGTTGATGCTGGCGATCAGGCCGGCCATGGCCTTGTACTGGTGCTCGACCAGATTCTCTTCCGTGGACATGGCAGCCGCCGTGAAGCGATCCATGCTCATCTGGGTCAGGATGCGCCACTCCTTGGCCTGCGCAGCAGCAGTCTGCGCCTCCACCACCGCCGTAAGAACGCCCTCGTTGACACGTTTGGAATAAGCCAGGCTGCCTGCCACCAGCAACAACATCCCCGCCAAAAGACCGATCACCAATGCCCACAGCTTCCGAGCCACGGTGAATTGAAACAACTTCATGAACCAACCAATCCAGACAAAAGAACCCACACACACAGGCACGTCCGCATCGTGAACTACGGGCTGGCTTGTGCATGACTCTGGCGGTCAATTCCTGGCCCCTGACGTCCTCCCTCCACCTCTTCGGGATGCTCTCCCGAGGTTGCATCAATATATTAATAATTGTTACAACTGCTTTGCGCATTGCGCACAACTGATGTTCTCAGTACTTTCCCGCTTTTCGACACGGCTGGAGTTGGCAAGTCAGAATGAAAAAGCCCGCCGCCTCCTGTCAGAAGCGGCGGGCCTGCAAGCGGGTGTCAGCCTGCGGTTTAGAAAGTTTCCCAGTCCCCATCGTCGGAGTCCGCAGCAGGCTTGGCCTTGCTGGCACTCAGTGCCGTGGGAGCCGGGCCAGCAGGCGCTTTCTTGATCGCGGGTCTGGCTGCAGCAGCAGTCTGCTTCACTGGCGCCATGGCCGGCATGGCGCGGCTGGCCGAGCGCTGAGGTGCGGCAACCTTGACATAGCCGGATTCATGGCCGAGCTTGAAGACTGAGACCACTTCCGCCAGGCGGCGCGCCTGCTCCTGCATGGACAGCGCTGCCGAACTGGACTCCTCCACCAGCGCCGCGTTCTGCTGCGTCATCTGGTCCAGATTGCTCACCGCCTGATTGACCTGATTGATGCCGTCGCGCTGCTCGGTGGACGAGGCCGTGATCTCGCCGATCAGATCGCTGACACGGCGCACGCTGGCCACGATCTCGCTCATGCTCTGGCCCGCCAGCTCCACCTGCTGCGAGCCCGACTGCACATTGTCCACGCTGGTGGTGATGAGCTGCTTGATCTCCTTGGCCGCCTCGGCACTGCGCTGCGCCAGACTGCGCACCTCGCCCGCCACCACGGCAAAACCACGGCCCTGCTCACCGGCGCGTGCCGCCTCGACGGCTGCATTCAGGGCCAGGATATTGGTCTGAAAGGCAATGGAGTCGATCACGCCGATGATGTCGGCAATCTTGCGGCTGCTGTCGGTGATCTGGCCCATGCTCTGCACCACCTGCTGCACCACGCGACCGCCTTGCTCGGCCGCCTGGGCGGCTGTCGATGCCAACTGATTGGCCTGACGTGCAGTATCGGCAGACTGGGTGACGGTGGCCGTCAGCTCTTCCATGCTGGCTGCGGTTTCCTCGAGGTTGGCCGCCGTCTGCTCGGTGCGGGCCGACAGATCCTGGTTGCCCGTGGCAATCTGGCCCGAGGCCGAAGAGACGGATTCCACGCCCGAGCGCACCTGGCCGACGACGGAGCGCAGGCGCTCGGCCATGGCGTTCAGGGACTTGAGCAGACGGCCCAGTTCGTCATGACGGTCATTGCGCACCGTTGCCGTCAAATCGCCGGCAGAGATGGAGTCGGCCAGAGTTACCGCCTCATTCAACGGAGCGATGATCGAGCGCAGGATCAGAGCCGCCATCGCCAGCCCCAGCAGAACGATCAGGCCGCAGACCAGACCGATAGCCACATAGGCCTGAGATTGGCTTGCTTCGCCATCGGCAACCGCACGTTGGCTGCGTTGCTCCTGCAACTGCACAAACTTGCGCTGCGCATCCACGTAGACCTTGGCGTTGGGACGCAGCTGTTTTTCAACCAGATCGAAGGCCGCCGCAAAATCATTGTCCTTGCGCGCGGCCTGCACGGCTGCATTGCTCTCCAGCGTCACGCGCCTGCGCTCGGCGACCTCGTCCAGCACCTTGCGCGATTCATCGTCAGTGACCAGTTCGTTGAGCTTTTTCTGCAGCTCGGTGATATGCGCAATCCCGTCACTCATCAGCTTGCGCTGCTGCTCCACCAGGTTTTCCTCGGAGGAAATGGCCGCGACGATGGAGCGATCCACACTTTGCTCGGTCAGATGACGCCACTCACTGGCAATGTTGGCTGCCATTCGGGTACGCGTGGCCTCCTTGGAGATGCTCACGTACACGCGGTCCAGATAGATCAGGCTGCCTGCAGACACCAGCAGCAAGCCCGCCAGCAAGCCAATCACCAAAGCCCACAGCTTTTGTGACACAGAGAACTGATTCAATTTCATTTTTTATCCATCTCAATAGATCAAGCAACACCGTGGCAGCCTTAACGAATTCAGAAACTCACAAGCGCTGTAGCCAATCCTTAATCGGCATACTGGCGGGAGATTTGAGCTTTGTTACAAGCTACGACCGCAATAGCGCTCGTGTTATGACACAAATCATGATTGCGTACAGCCGCCTACAATCAAGCCGTGCCCAAAACCTATCTGAACGCCGATCTGCACTGCCACTCCGTCGTCTCCGACGGCACTCTGACGCCCGAGCAACTGGCTCTGCGTGCTGCCGAGCGAGGGGTTGAGCTCTGGGCGCTGACCGATCACGACGAGGTCGGCGGCCAGCACCGGGCAGCAGCCGCAGCCAGGTCAGCAGGGCTGGACTATCTGACAGGCACTGAAATTTCCGTCAGCTTCTCGGGCAGCGGCGTACATATCGTGGGCCTGGGCTTTGACGCCGATAACGCAGCTCTGACCCAAGGCCTGTACGACACTCGCAACGGCCGCGGCCCACGCGCCCGCGAAATGGCCAGGCAACTGGAACTGGCCGGCATTCCCGGCGCCTATGAAGGAGCACTGCGCCATGCAGGCAACCCCGAGCTGATCTCGCGCACCCACTTTGCGCGCTTTCTCGTGGAGAGCGGAGTCTGCAGCGACACCTATGAGGTCTTCAAACGCTATCTGACAGAAGGCAAGCCCGGTTATGTCGCCCATGTCTGGGCGAATCTGGAGGACGCCGTGCGCTGGATCGTGGATGCCGGCGGCGTGGCCGTGATTGCCCACCCGGCACGTTACGACTTGAGCCATAACGAGGAATATGCGCTGTTTTCCAAGTTCAAGGAACTCGGCGGCCAGGGCGTGGAGGTCGTGACCGGCAGCCACCGTCCGCACGAATATGCGATCTATGCCGATCTGGCCCTGGAATTCGGCCTGGCCGCATCGCGCGGCAGCGACTTTCACAGCCCCGATGAATCGCAGATAGACCTGGGGCAGCTGCCCTATCTGCCCAGTCAGCTCACTCCCGTCTGGGAGCTGCTGCAGGACCGCATACAGCGTGCATAAATCACAGAGAGAGATTGCATGACCACCGTTTTTGAAGTCTATCCAGAGAACCCGCAACCCCGCATCATCAAGCAGGCGGCGGACATGCTGCGCAAGGGTGCCATTCTTGCCGTACCCACCGATTCCAGCTATGCCCTGGTCTGCCACCTGGACGACAAGAACGCCGTGGACCGCATGCGCCGCATCCGGCAGATCAACGACAAGCACCACCTCACGCTGCTGTGCCGCGACCTGTCCGAGCTGGCCAACTATGCCCGCGTGGACAACCGCCAGTACCGCTTGCTCAAGCTGGCCACGCCAGGCCCCTACACCTTTATTCTTGAAGCCAGCAAGGAAGTGCCCAAGCGCCTGAGCCACCCTTCGCGCAAGACCATCGGCCTGCGCGTGCCGGATCGCAAAGGTCTGCAACTGCTGCTGGAAGAACTGGGCGAGCCCTTGCTGGCCACCACCTTGATTGCGCCCGGCGAGACCGAGCCGCTCAATGATGCCGAGTCGATTCTGGAGCGCTTCCCCCATGAGCTGGACGCCGTGGTCGACTCCGGTGCCTGCCCGCAGCAACCCACCACGGTGCTGGACCTCACGCCCATGGCCTTGAACAATCCCCCCGTCGTGGTGCGCCAGGGCATGGGCGGCCTGAAAGACATAGGCCTTCAGCCCGAATAGGCACGGCCTCATGCAGGAAAAGCAGCTGCCGCAAGACTTTGTTCAGCGCCACTGGCCCTGGCTCATCGTCTCTTTGTGCGCTTACTCCTTGGTCGTGGCGCTGGTGTTTCGGCAGACATCCCAGCTATGGACGGTCTATGCCCTCGCGACTCTCTGGACGGCATGGACGATTCGGGCTTATGCCGGAGGCAAGTCATTCCATGTCTCGCCAGGGCTGTCGGCACAGGCCGATGACTCCATACTGCGCCGCAGAGTCCTGCTGGGAACGGCTATCTGCCTCCATTTCGGCTTTACCGTCGTGGCCATTTACGGCTATCTGCACGAAATTCGCTGAATCAAAGCTCTTCATAGGCCAGCTCGCGGGCACGAGCTGGACGCGCCTGCGCGGCCCCGGCTCGGCGCGGAGCCGGCATGGCAGAAGGAGTCAGACCAGGTGACTCATCGTCATCGAGTTTGAAGGCCCCCACCGCCTGCTGCAGATCCTGCGTACGCGCATTGAGCGCAGCAGCGGCTTGCGTGGCCTGCATGACCAGGGCGGCATTTTCCTGATTGGTGCTGTCCATGTGAGCCACGGCCGTATTCACATGGGCGATGCCCTCGCTTTGCTGCTGCAGCGCACCGGAGATTTCGCTCAGCAGACCTGTGACCTGACCCACGGACTGCATGATTTCCTTCATGGTGCTGCCGGCCTGGCCCACCAGGCCAGAGCCGCTTTCCACCTGAGTCACGCTGGCCGTGATCAGCTCCTTGATCTGTTTGGCCGCTTCGGCACTGCGCTGCGCCAGCGAGCGCACCTCGCTGGCCACCACGGCAAAGCCACGCCCCTGCTCTCCGGCACGGGCCGCTTCCACGGCCGCATTGAGGGCCAGGATATTGGTCTGGAAGGCGATGCCTTCAATGACCTGAATGATGTCCACAATCTTGCGCGAGCTGCCGCTGATGGCATCCATGGTGTGAACGACCTGGTCCACCACATCACCGCCACGTCCGGCCGTGGCCGATGCAGTGACTGCCAGAGAGCTGGCCGAATGAGCGCGCTCTGCGTTCTGGCGCACGGTGACGGTGAGCTGCTCCATGCTGGCTGCGGTTTCGGTCAGCGCGCTGACCTGCTGCTCGGTGCGGCTGGAGAGGTTGATGTTGCCCGCATCGATTTCATAGGCCGAAACGGCCAGCGAATCGGTGGACTGCTTGATGCGACCCACCAACTCGGTCAGCGTGTCTTCCATGGTGCTCAGCGCAGTCAGAAGACGACCGAACTCGCCTTCGGCATTCGAAGAGAACTCCTTGCTCAAATCACCTGCTGCCACGGTCTCGGCAATCAGGATGGCTTCCTGCAATGGCGCCACGATGCGGCGGCGCAGGCTGATCCAGGACCAAGTACAGGAAATGCAGACCCAGGCGCCCAGTGCCAGCAGCCACCAGCGCGAACGCTCGACTTCCGCCATCAAGTTCTGCGACTGCTGCGCCGTGAGCGATCCCGCCTTCAACACCTCCAGCACATCAGACATCGCTGACCAGGCAATTCCCATCAAAGCCAGGACAAAAACACTGATGCTGACAAATGCAATCACCAGTCGCTTGCTTACCGTCATATTGATCCCCTTGCCCTGTCCTGCCGAACGCCGTGTTATGTATTGATTTCGTCAACCCGCACAAAACCTGTTCCGCTGTGCAGGCAGCAACCACGGATTTGCGCGAGTTGCATTTTGCAACATCTGGTTTACCACACAACTATGTGCAACCCGTATTTCTGCAACAGCAAACGGCTTGTCCCGGTACAAGACAGCAGCTTGGCGCGGCGTCTGAGACAATCAGTGCGTGGAACTCACCGAACTCATACAAACCGTACTGATTTACGCACTGCCCGTGCTGTTCGCCATCACCATTCATGAGGCGGCGCACGGCTATGCTGCGCGTCACTTTGGCGACAACACCGCAGCCATGATGGGTCGCATCACGCTCAACCCCATCAAGCATATCGACCCCATCGGCACCATCTTGATGCCGCTGCTGCTGTATTTCGCTACCTCGGGCGCATTTCTTTTCGGCTATGCCAAGCCCGTGCCCGTGCGCTTTGACCATCTGCGCCACCCCAAGCGCGACATGATCTGGGTAGCGCTGGCCGGCCCTGCCTCCAATTTCGTGCAGGCCGTGTTCTGGGGCCTGCTGCTGATCGTCTTGGTAGGCACAGGTCTGCACGAGCGCTTTTTCCTAGAGATGTGCCGCGCCGGCATTCTGGTCAACCTGGTGATGTGGGCTTTCAATCTCTTTCCGCTGCCGCCTCTGGACGGCGGCCGCATTCTGGTCGGTCTGCTGCCCTGGAAACAGGCGCAACTGGTGGCGCGTGTCGAGCCCTATGGCTTTTTCATCGTCATGGCACTGGTGATTGCCGGCGTGGTCGGCAGCTACTGGCTGCGCCCGTTGATGAGCCTGGGCTACTCGGCCATCGATCTGATCCTCTACCCCTTCATGGCCTTGCTGCGCTGAACCCAGCACCTGGTCTGCTACTGATATCTGTTGTTGATCCCTATGAGCACCACCCGTTTTCTGACCGGCATCACCCCCAGCGGTACCCCACACCTTGGCAACTACGCAGGCATGATGCGCCCCGCCATCGAAGCCAGTCGCGACAAGAATGTGGAGAACTTCTACTTTCTGGCCGACTACCACGCGCTCATCAAGTGCCAGGACCCCGAGCGCGTGCAACGCTCGACCATCGAAATCGCCGCCAGTTGGCTGGCCGCTGGTCTCGACCCCGAGCATGTGACCTTCTACCGCCAGTCGGACATCCCCGAGATTCCGGAGCTGACCTGGTTCCTGACCTGCGTGACCGGCAAGGGCCTGCTCAACCGCGCCCACGCCTACAAGGCAGCGGTGGACAAGAACAATGCATCCGGCAGCGAACCAGACGACGGCGTGACCGCCGGTCTCTTCATGTATCCCGTGCTCATGGGCGCCGACATTCTGATCTTCAACGCCAACAAGGTTCCTGTGGGCCGCGATCAGGTGCAACACCTGGAGATGGCGCGCGACATGGCGTCGAGCTTCAACCACATCTACGGCGGCGAGTACTTCACGCTGCCTGAGGCCGTGGTGGAGGAGTCCGTCGCCACCCTGCCCGGCCTTGACGGCCGCAAGATGAGCAAGAGCTACAACAACACGATTCCGCTGTTTGCGCCACGTGAACAACTCAGGAAGCTCATCAACAGCATCACCACCGACTCGCGCGCCCCCGGCGAGGCCAAGGAAGTCGAAGGCTCCGCCCTGTTCCAGATCTATCAAGGCTTTGCCAGCGAAGAGGAAAGTGCCGCCCTGCGCCAGCAATATGCCGAAGGCATTGCCTGGGGCGATGCCAAGCAGATCCTGTTCGAGCGCATCGACCGTGAAATCGCCCCCATGCGCGAGCGTTATGAATACCTGATTGCCCACCCAGCAGAGCTGGAAGAGATTCTTCAGGCCGGTGCCATCAAGGCACGCAAGCTGGCGACTCCTTTGCTGCAGCAACTGCGCGGCGCCGTCGGCATCCGCAACCTGGCGCAAGCCAGCAAGGCCAAGACCAAGGCTGCCAAGACTGCACTGCCCCAGTTCAAGCAGTATCGCGAATCCGATGGCCAGTTCTACTTCAAGCTGGTGGCCGCTGACGGTCAGCTGCTGCTGCAAAGCCTGGGCTTTACCGCCCCCAAGGAAGCGGGCCAGAACATCGCCCGGTTGCAGCGCGAAGGCGCGACGGCTCTGGCCGCCATCAAGCCGTGCCTGCAGACACTGGATGGTGTCAGCGATGACCTGGTGATCCAGGCTCTGGAACAACTGCGTGAGGCGGCCGAGCAATAGCTCCTCGCTGCCCGATGGACGCTGCCTCCGAATTCAAAGGACAGCGTGGATGTAATCCTTCGCACTAAAGGAACTACCGATGCGTATTGCTGCTCTGGATGACGATCCGCTACAACTGGAACTGTTGCAACAAGTCGCGACGGAAGCCGGACATAGCTGTCACTCTTACCTCAAGGGGGCCGCCCTGCAGCAAGCCCTGCGCCGCGAAAGCTTCGATTTGCTGCTGATTGACTGGGAGCTGCCCGATAGCAGCGGTCCGGATATCGTGCGCTGGGTGCGCGAGCAGATCAGCAAGGAAGTGCCGGTCATCTTCGTGACCCACCGCAGCGAAGAGGCCGACATTGTCGAAGGCCTGGCCAGCGGCGCCGATGACTTCATGATCAAGCCCATACGTGCGGGCGAGCTGCGTGCTCGCATCTCCGCCCTGCTGCGCCGCGCCTATCCGCTGACCGCACAAAGCGTGCTGGACTTCGGCCCCTACCGCTTTCTCACCACCACCAATGGGATAGAGATGGACGGCCAGCCCGTGGAGGTTACGCACCGTGAATACACTCTGGCACTGACGCTGTTCCAGAACCAGGGCCGTTTGCTCTCGCGCGATCATCTGCGCGAAGTCGTCTGGGGCCACAACGCCGAGGTGCAGTCGCGCTCGCTGGACACCCATGTCTCGCGCCTGCGCAATCTGCTGAACCTGCGCGCCGGTCAGCCCTATGCCATTTCAGCCGTTTATGGCTATGGTTACCGCCTGGATGTCCCCGAAGCTGCGCAGCCCGCAGCCCCAGCTGCCTGAGTTCGGCAGCCCCCCATAACCTAGCTTTAAAAATGCCTGATTTACGTCAAAACCTCTTTTCCGTCCACTCCCCGATGCCCATTCTGAGTGCAGGCATGTTGTGGGTGGCGTTTGGAGGGATGACGGCAACAGGTCTGGCCCATGCCCAGATCACTCCCCGCGGCAACGATGTCATTGCCCACCGCGTGGTGACTGGAGATACGCTGGAGATGCTGGCAGCACGCTATCTGGGCGACCACAAGCGCTGGACAGCGCTGCAAAGTCACAACAAGGTGGAAAACCCCCTGCGCCTGCGCCCCGGTTCGGTGCTGGAAATTCCCACACGCCTGTTGCGCGCAGCGATGGCTTCGGTGGTGTTTGTGCAAGGCGATGTGCAAAGCACACGCTCTGCGAGCCATCTCGCAGACTCCGTCAACGCGCCGCCTCAGCCCGTGCAAAAAGGCCAGCTGCTGCAGGAAGGCGATTCGCTCCAGGTTCCGGCCAACGCCTTTGTCTCCGTGCGCCTGGCAGATGGCTCACTGGTGCGCGTGCAGTCCGAATCCGATGTCGAGCTGCGCCAGATGCGCCGCAAAGGCCGAGCCGGCAGTCTGCAGTCCATCATCGATCTGCGCGAGGGCGCAATTGAAGCAAAAGTGTCCAGGCAAGCCAATGGCGAGCGCCGCTTCGAGGTGCGCACCCCGGCGGCCTCGACCAGCGTGCGCGGCACCCAGTTTCTGGTGATGAGTGATGACGAGGGCCGCACGGCTGCTGCCGTCGACGAAGGCTCGGTCGCCGTGCAGACGGGCCAGCCCTCAGCCTTGCTCAGGCCAGGTCAAGGTCTGTCCGTCTCCGCAAACGGCCAGATCGGCAAGCCCACAACCATGCTGGGTGCTCCCGATATTGCGGCCTGGCCCGCTCTTGTCGAAGACGCCAACTGGGTCAGCCTGCCCCTGCCAGCCATGGCTGGTGCCGTGCGCTACCAAGTGCTGCTCGCTCAGGACAAGGAGCTGACCCAGATCGTGCGCGGCGGCATGTTCACAAGGTCACCAGCACGCCTGACGGGTGTCGAAGACGGCAGCTACATTGCGGCCATTCGCGCCATTGACGCCAACGGCATTCCTGGCAAACGCAGCCTGCAAGTGTTGCGTGTCAAAGCTCATCCGGTGCCGCCGCTCTATGAGTCTCCAGCACCTGAAGCCACCATCGGACAGGGCCAGCACGGCCTGCAATGCACCCAGGTAGCGGAAGCCTCGGCCTACCGTATCCAGGTAGCCACCGCCGACGGTAGCTTTGCCCAGCCGCTGATCGACGCCAACGACCTCAAGGACTGCGCCCTGCCTGCCAGTACGCTGGCCAAGCTGCCTGTCGGCGAATATAAGTGGCGCGTAGGCAGCATCCGTAAGCTCGGCAACGGCCAGCCGGATGCGGGTCCTTTCGCCGCCCCGCAAAAGATGAAACTGGCCCTGGCACCCAAATCGCCCGAGCTGCAGATCGGCGGCGCGCCCGGCGAAGGCAGCAGCCATATTCACTGGGCAGGTGAAGAGGGTCAACGCTACCGTATCGTGGTGGCCAGCGACGCCGGCTTCACTGCGCCCCTGATCGACACCTGGATAACCCAGCCTCAGTGGAGCACGCAGGATCTGCCTCCTGGCACCTACTATCTGCAGATGCAGGTCGAGGATGCCAACGGCCTGCGCAGCAATCTCTCTGTCGCGCGCCAATTCCAGACCGGCAACTGGGTGACCTCGTCCGAGGGGCAGGCGCTGACTTCCGGCGACGGTTCACGCCTGATGCGCCAGTAAAAACCATAGCTGCCAGCGCTTGAATTCCATGAAGCTTCATAGGATTCATATCTTGATCGCTTATATGACAAGCGCTGGAAGCTATTGTTTTATGAGCTTCTCACCGAATCACCCACATGGTTGAAGCGCCCAACCTGCGTAAAAACCGCTTGCAGGACCTGCGCCTGAGCTGGCTGCTGCTCAGCGCTTTCCTGCTCAGTATGACCTGGTGGCTCAGCGGCCCGGGGCAGCTGGCACGTTTCAACGGCATTATTCAGGACACCTCGGCCTGGCTTCACCAGCGTCCAGCCTCGCCCGATGTTGTCATCGTGGCCATCGACGATGACAGCATCGACAGCATAGGCCGCTGGCCCTGGCGGCGTGCACTGCACGCCGCCGTGCTGGAGCGCATCACTCAAGGACAGCCCCGCGCCATCGGCATGGATGTGGTCTTCAGCGAGGAAGACTGGGACTACCCCGGCGACGATCTGCTGCTGCAACGAGCACTGCAAAAAAGCGGCAACGTAGTGCTGCCCGTCACGCGCGCCGCGCAAAGCGCTGCCACAGCCCCTTTACAGAGCCTTGCCAGCGAGGCTGCTGCTCTGGGGCACACCCAGATGCCTGTGGATGCCGACGGCGTGGTGCGACGCTTTTATGCGCAGGAAGGCAAGGCCGGCCAGCTCTGGTGGCATATGGCGCTGAGCCTGCACTGCGTGGGCCAGACCACCCGACCCTGCCAACCATCTGCCCCACCTCCAGCAGACTCGGTTGCAGCCAACTCCTGGCAAAAGCTGCAGCCCCAGTTCATCGCTTTTGCCCGGGCTTCGCGGGACCGCCAGAACAGCCCGGGCTCGCCGTTCACCACCTACTCCTATATCGACATCCTGCGCGGCAATATCCCAGCGGTCGCTTTTCGCGGCAAATACGTGCTGATTGGAGCCACTGCCGCAGGTCTTGGCGAAAAATTCACGGCCCCCATCGGCTTTGATGCGCGCCTGATCTCGAATGTGGAGATGCTGGGCCATGTGCTCAATGGCATCCTTGAGGACACACATCTGGAGCCAGCCACTGCCACGCTCAACCGCAGCCTCAATGTGCTGCCCGTACTGCTGGGCCTGCTGGCTCTGGCCTGGCTCGGCCCTTCTGGCGGGCTGATTTCCAGCATCCTGCTGGCCTTGCTCAGTCTGTCGATAGCCGGTTTGGCGCCGCGTTGGGGTCATGTGCAGACCGCCCCCGCGGCGGCACTGCTGGGCCTGTCGCTTGCCTACCCGCTCTGGAGCTGGCTGCGCCTGCGCGCCGCCACACGCTTTCTGGCGCTGGAGCTGCGCGATCTGCAAGGCCAGGGCCTGCCCGCCCCCTCGCTCAAGAGCGACGCACTCGATCAGCGGATCGACGCTGTGGAGCAAGCCTCGCGCCAGCTGCGCGCATTGCATCACTTCGTCAGCGAAAGCCTGCGCCAGCTGCCCTCGGCCACTTTTGTCTGCGACCGCGAGGGGCTGCTGCTGCTTGCCAACACGGCCGCGCACCGCTATATCGAAAGCCTGGAGCACAAACTCCAGCAAGGTGACGATCTGGTCGCCCTGCTCCACGGCCTGAACAGCGCCAGCAGCGACGGCGGCCGCGCTGCCAGCAGCACGCCACTGCTCACGCACAGCGCATTGCAGCAAGCCACTCTGTCACGCCAGAGCGAAGGGCGCGACACCCAGGGCCGCCATCTGATGCTGCTGAGCCAGAGCTTCGAGGCACCGCCCACCTCGGGCTGGCTCATCACCCTGGTCGATATCAGCGACCTGCGCAGCGCACAGGCCCAGCGCGACCAGGCCATGCAGTTCATCTCCCACGATATCCGTGCACCGATAGGCTCCATCATCACCTTGCTGGAGATGCAGCGCACAGGCAAGCGCATCGATTCGCAAGATGCACTGTTTGACCGCATTGAGGGCTATGCCCAGTCGTCTCTTCAGCTGGCAGACGATTTTGTGCATCTGGCCAGAGCCCAGCAGCAGCAATACCGCAGCGAAGTCCTGGACCTGGGCCTGCTGGCGGACCAGGCCGTCTCGGATTGCTGGACCCTTGCCCAGCAGCAGAACATGCAACTGGTGTTCGAGCTGCCGGATGCCGAAGCCTGCGTGCATGGCGACCCCGGCCTGCTGCACCGCGCCGTCATCAACCTGTTGAGCAATGCCATCAAATACGGCAAGCCACAGACTGGGGATGGCGGTGCCCAAGTGGAAATCGCCGTTGTCGAGCAAGACAGCCAATGGGGCATCGCCGTGCGCGATCACGGCTCAGGCATGGACGAGGCATCGCTGGCCAGACTCAGCCAGCCCTTCGAGCGCCTGCAGCAACACCAGCGCATGGATGGCGTGGGCCTGGGCCTGGCCTTCACGCGCACCGTGGCACAGCGTCATGGCGGCAGCCTGCAGATAAGCAGCCAGCTGGGCCAAGGCAGCAGCTTCACCTTGCTGATACCCAAAGCCTGAGCCCAGAAACGAAAAAGCCTCAGAACTTTTCAGTTCTGAGGCTTGACGTTTTGTGGTGCGGCTGGCAGGAATCGAACCCACGACCCCTTGGTTCGTAGCCAAGTACTCTATCCAGCTGAGCTACAGCCGCAACAGGGTTGTATTCTAGCAGTGCAAAAACGGCTCTCGGACCAAATCGACAACTTTTTCACGTTCATGCAAAGAAAAAGCCTGCCATCAATGAAGACGGCAGGCTTTCATGCAGCTTGGTAGGGCGTGGCGGACTTGAACCGACGACCAAAGGATTATGAGTCCTCTGCTCTAACCAACTGAGCTAACGCCCCAACACTGACAACAGCCGTGGCTGCCACCAGAAAAACTTCGCCATTGTAGGGCCTAACGCTTGTGACTCAGAGCATTGCTCACCAGTTTGGATGTGATATCGACAATCTGGATCATCTTGTCGTAGTGCATGCGCGTGGGGCCGATCACCCCCAAGGTGCCGACCACCTTGCCATCGAGCTCATAGGGAGCACTCACTACAGACAAATCTTCAAACGGCACGGTCTGGCTCTCGCCGCCGATATAAATGCGTACGCCATCAGCCTGATTGGAGAAGTCCAGCAACCTAAGGATTTGCGTTTTCTGCTCGAACAGGTCGAAAGCGCGGCGCAGATTGCCCATATCGCTGGAAAAATCGCTCACGGACAGCAGATTGCGCTCGCCGGCGATCACCACATCCTCGCGATCATGGTTGCTCATGACCTCAGTGCCTACATTCACCGCTGCCTGCATGAGGCTGGCAACCTGGCCCCGCAATTGCTCCACCTCGGTCTGCAGCCGCGTGCGCACCTCCTCCATTGTCAAACCGGCGTAATGGTGATTGAGGAAATTCGAGGCTTCTATCAGTTGCGAGGACTCGTAATCCACATCCGTGAAGATCACGCGGTTTTGCACATCGCCTTCGGGTGAGACGATGATGACCAGAAAGCGCCGCTCCGACAGGCGCACGAACTCGATATGCTTGAAGACGGAGCTTCGACGCGGCACCATGACCACACCCACGAACTGGGAGAGGTTGGACAGCAGATTGGCCGCATTGGCAATCACCTTCTGCGGCTGTTCAGGCATCAGGCCGGGCGTTACAAGATCGCAGCGGTCCACAGTCAGCATGGTGTCGACAAACAGGCGATATCCCCTGGCTGTCGGCACGCGGCCTGCCGATGTGTGAGGACTGATGATCAGACCCATCTCTTCCAGGTCGGCCATCACATTGCGTATGGTGGCAGGCGACAATTCAAGCCCGGATGCACGTGAAAGAGTGCGCGAGCCGACTGGTTGACCGTCAGCGATGTAACGCTCGATCAGCGCTTTGAGCAATAACTTGGCACGTTCGTCGAGCATGATTTCATTTTAATGATGTAATTTCCCAGATGACATCCACGTTCCACCATATTGCCCTGATCGGCAAGTACCACACACCCGCAGCAGGCGTTCCGTCCGATGCAGCCAGCGAAGCGCTGCAACGGATTGCCGGTTACGTGCGCAGCCTGGGTTGTGAGGTGATTCTGGATACCCAGTCCGCCCTCTACGCGGGCCTGCCCGATTACCCGAGCATGGACGTGGACGGTCTGGGCAGGCATTGCGACCTCGGCCTGGTGGTGGGCGGCGACGGCACCATGCTGGGCGTGTGCCGCCATCTGGCGCGCTATGGCACGCCGCTGGTCGGCATCAACCAGGGCCGCCTGGGGTTTGTCACCGATATCGCCCTGGATGAATTCGAAGCCTCCATCACGCCCATATTGCAGGGCGAGTACGAGGAAGACGAACGCACCCTGATGAATGCTCGCGTCATGCGCGACGGCCAGTGCGTGTTTGAAGCCCAGGCCATGAATGATGTAGTGGTCAACCGTGGCTCGACCTCGGGCATGGTGGAGCTGCGCATCGAGGTCGGCGGCAGCTTTGTCTCCAACCAGCGCGCGGACGGCTTGATCGTGGCCACCCCCACGGGCTCCACCGCCTATGCGCTCTCGGCCGGCGGCCCCATGCTGCACCCTTCGATTCCGGCCTGGGTGATGGTGCCCATCGCGCCGCACAACCTCTCCAACCGCCCCATCGTGCTCTCCGACGCTCAGGAGGTGACTATCGAGGTGGTGGGCGGCCGAGGCGACGCCAGCGCGAACTTTGACATGCAGTCACTGAAATCGCTGCAGCATGGTGACCGCATCCTGGTGACGCGCGCCGATCACAGCGTGCACTTTCTGCACCCCAAGGGCTGGAATTACTTCGACACCCTGCGCAAAAAACTGGGCTGGAACGAGGGAGGCGTCTGACCATGGCCTTGAAGCGCATCGTCCTGCGGGACTTTGTGATTGTCCAGTCACTCGATCTGGACTGGCAGACCGGCTTCACGGTGCTTACCGGCGAAACCGGGGCCGGCAAATCCATCATGCTCGACGCTCTGCAACTGGTGCTGGGCGCACGAGCCGATGCACAGGTGGTGCGCGAAGGCTGCCCTCAGGCCGATATTTGCGCAGAGTTCGATTGCCCGCCCCATCTTCATGAATGGCTGGAAGAGTCGGGTTTTGCGCAGGAGCAGGATTTGCTGCTGCGCCGCGTCATCGACAGTCTGGGCCGCAGCCGCGCCTGGATCAACGGCTCTCCCGCCACGGCCACGCAGCTGCGCCATCTGGGCGATCAGCTGATCGACATTCACGGCCAGCATGCCTGGCAAAGCCTGACCCGCCCGGATGCAGCACGCGCCATGCTGGATACCTACGGCGGCATTGAAACGGCCCAGCTCAAATCGCTTTGGCTGGACTGGCGCCAGAACCATCAGGCACTGGAGCAGGCGCTCTCGGCCCAGGACAATCTGCAACGCGAACGGGAACGCCTGCAATGGCAGATTTCGGAGCTGGACAAGCTGTCGCCGCGCGCCGAAGAGTGGGATGAGCTCAATGCCCAGCACACACGTCTGTCACACGCGCAGACCTTGATGGACTCGGCCCAGTCCTGTCTGCAACTGCTGGAGGATGACGATGCGGGAGCGGCCACCCCATTGGGCAGGGCCCACCACCTGCTGCAGGACCAGGAGCATCTTGAGCCTGAGTTTCAGAGCATTGCCGACGTACTGGGCTCCTGTGTGGCCCAGTTGCACGATGCCCGTCACTCGCTGCAGGCCTATCTGCGCCGCGCCGATCTGGATCCCGAGTTGCTGGCCGATCTCGATGAACGCCTGTCGCTGTGGATGCAACTGGCGCGCCGCTACAAGCGCACACCCGAGGACTTGCCCGCCCTGCTCGAAGGCTGGAAACAGGAGCTGCACCAACTGGATGCTGCCGTCGATGTGGAGGGGCTGCGCGCCAAAGAGCAAGCCGCCCACCTCAGGTATCAGGCCGAGGCGCGCAAAATCTCGCAGCAGCGCACCCTGGCAGCACCACGCCTGTCACGCGCCATCACCCAGTCCATGCAAAGTCTGGGCATGAAGGGCGGCCGTTTCGAAGTGCAGCTGGAACATGCCGATGCCGCCAGTCCTGCGGGCACGGACAGCATCACTTTTCTGGTTGCAGGCCATACCGGCGCCACGCCCAAACCCGTTGCCAAGGTGGCATCGGGCGGCGAGTTGTCGCGCATCTCGCTGGCCATTGCCGTGACCACCAGCGAACTGGGCCAGGCCGGGACCCTGATCTTTGACGAGGTGGACTCCGGCGTGGGTGGAGCCGTGGCCGAAACCGTGGGCCGCCTCATGCACTCGCTCGGCGATTCACGCCAGGTGCTGGCCGTCACTCACCTGCCCCAGGTCGCTGCCTATGCAGACCAGCACTACCGGGTGACCAAGCGCCCCAAGTCCAACACCACCATCAGCAGCGTGGATCCGCTGACTGGCGAGGAGCGCGAGATGGAAATGGCCCGCATGCTGGGCGGCGAGCACCTGTCCGAAGCAACCATGGCTCATGCCAGAGAAATGCTGGCCATGGCAAGATTGCCTGCAAAGCAGGCCGCAAACAGCGCCCAGCGTTCATCGGGCACCCAGGCCCGAAGTGCCAAGGCCAGCACTACAGCACGCAAAAGCAGCAAAGTCAGAGGAGTTTGAAATCATGTCCATGGAGATTGTTCTGATCAGCGGCATGTCCGGATCGGGCAAATCCGTTGCGCTGCATGCGCTGGAGGATGCTGGCTACTACTGCGTCGACAACCTGCCCCCGGAACTGCTGCAGTCCTTTGTGGAGCTCAAGCTCAATCATCAGGACGAGAAAGTGGCCATTGCCATGGATGCACGCAGCGCCAAGGGCCTGCCTCAGCTGCCTGATCAGCTGCATCGCCTCAAAAAGCAGGGGCTGATGCCGCGCATGATTTTTCTCGATGCCGACAGCAGCACCCTGATCAGGCGCTTTTCGGAAACCCGCCGGCGCCATCCTCTGTCCCCCGGCTCCCTGACGAACGAGCGCCAGGCACTGGAGCTCGATATCGAAAAGGAGCGCGAGCTGCTGGGCCTGCTACGCGACCGCTCCATCGTCATCGACACCGGCGACCTCAAGTCGGCGCAGCTGCAAAGCTATATCAAGCAAATCATCGAAGCACCCACAGGGCAGATGACGCTGATGTTCCAGTCCTTTGGGTTCAAGCACAGCATGCCTACAGACTCTGACTATGTGTTTGATGTGCGCATGCTGCCCAATCCCTTCTACGACAAGGAACTGCGTGCCTTGACGGGCCTGGACAAGCCGGTTGCCGACTATCTGGGCGCCTTGCCCGAGGTGCAGCAGATGCAGCTGGATATACAGCAGTTCCTCGAACGCTGGCTGCCGCTGCTGGCCAGAGACCACCGCAGCTATGTCACCGTGGGCATAGGCTGCACGGGCGGGCAGCACCGCTCGGTCTTTCTCGTCGAAGCTCTCGCCAGGCACTTCGAGAAGCAGTGGCCCACCGTACGCCGCCACCGCTCACTGGATTTTCGCGACAAGTTCATCCAGGTCTCTCAGCAGTTTCTGGCCCCGGACGCCATCCACCCGATCAGCTGACCCGCATGCTCAGCCCTCAGACGTCAGCCATGCAGGTGCTGCTGCTCGAAGACGACCCAGCCATTGCAAGAACGATTTGCTACGCTCTGGAGCGCGAGGGCATTGCCGTCACCCACAGTCTGCTGATCGCCGATGCGCGTCAGCAATGGAGCAGGACAGCGTTTGATGTGCTGCTCATGGACGTAGGCCTGCCCGACGGCAACGGCCTGGACTGGTGCCGCGAGCTGCGCTCTGCCGGCTCCATTGTTCCGGTGCTGGTGCTCAGTGCCAGAGGCGAGGAGATGGACAAGGTTCTGGGCCTGGAGCTGGGCGCGGACGACTACCTGACCAAGCCCTTCAGCCCGCGCGAGCTGCTGGCGCGCACCCGCGCCCTGCTGCGCCGCTCCAGGCAATTCCAGCCTGTAGCGCCCGCCCAGCTTGCAAGAGCACTTCAAATAGATGAGCAAGGGCAGCGTGTCCTGATCCACAGCAAGGCACTGGATCTGACCAGGCGCGAATATCAGCTGCTGCAGAGCCTGGTCAACGCGGCAGGCCGCATCCTGAGCCGCGACGCCTTGCTGGAGCAAATCTGGGGGCTGGACAGCGAGAGCACCGACCGCACGGTGGATACCCACATCAAGACCCTGCGCGCCAAACTGCGCGAGCGTTTGCCCGATCAGGAGCTCATTGTCACCCACCGCGGTCTGGGCTATAGCCTGAACCAGCCCGGATAGCCGGTATGCGTCTGGGCCTGCGTCTCTTCTTCGCCTTCTTCCTGATCAACGGTCTGGCCGCCTTTTTCGTACTGCGCGTCTTCATGGTGGAGATCAAGCCCAGCGTGCGCAAGGTGACCGAGGACACGCTGGTGGAGACCGCCTATGCGCTTGCCACGCTGGCCAGTGCCGACATGGAAAAAGGCCTGCTGCAAGCCGGTGCGGACAGCACGTTTGCCACCCAGCTGCACGGCTACACACAAAAGCCAATACAGGCCTGGATCTGGGACACGCGCAAGACCACGCTGGATCTGCGCATCACCGTCACCGACGCACGGGGCATAGTGCTGTTCGACTCCCAGGGCAGGGACCAGGGCGCCGACTACTCGCGCTGGCGCGATGTCTATCTGACGCTGCGCGGTGAATATGGCGCACGCACCACGCGAGCCGTCAAGGAGGACGAATCCAGCAGCGTCATGTATGTCTCCGCGCCCATCATGGTGGACGGCCAGATTGCCGGGGTGCTGACCACCTCCAAGCCTTCCAGCTCGGTACAGAAAATCGTCGACAGCGCGGAGCAGAAGATTCTGCGCGGCGGCCTGCTGTTTGTGCTGCTGTCCGCCGCCGTGGGCTGTGCGGTCACCTGGTGGTTTGTGCTTCACGTACGCCGGCTGCGCAACTACGCACAGCAGGTGCAGGCCCCCACGCTCAACGAGTCTGCCCACCCCGCTCAGACCTCTGCCCCTGCTTCCATACCCGACATGCCCGGCGAGCTGGGCGAGCTGGCACAGGCCATGGACAATATGCGCAAGCGCCTGGAGGGGCGCGACTATATCGAGGGCTATGTGCGCGCCCTGACCCACGAACTCAAAAGCCCGGTTGCCGCCATACGCGGCGCGGGCGAGTTGCTGCAGGAAGAGCTGCCGCCCCAGGACCGGGCCATGTTTGCCGGACAGGTGGTGGACCAGAGCCTGCGTCTGCAGAATCTGATCGACCAGCTGCTCCAGCTCAGCCGCCTCGAGCAGCGCCAGCAACTGGACACCAGCCATGGCTGCAGCCTGATGGAATGTGCCCGGCAAGCCATGGCTGCGCTGCAAAGCCATGCCGAGCAACGCGGCATGGCCCTGCACCTGAGCGGTGTGGACAGCAACGGCCCCTGGGAGGCCGGCCTGGTCACCCTGGCCATCAGCAATCTGCTGCAGAACGCCCTGGATTTCTCTGCAGAGAACAGCGTGATCGAGCTTGAGCTGGCCCCTCACCGCATCACCGTCAGCGATCAGGGTCCGGGCGTGGCCGAGCCCTTGCTGGCCCGCCTGGGCGAGCGCTTCTTCACGACCCCCAGACCTAACGGAGAGCGCAGCGGCACCGGGCTGGGCCTGTCCATCGTCACCCGCATCATGCATCTTCATGGCGGCAGCATGCAGGTCCGAAATCGCCACCCCGGCCTCGCCGTGACACTGGATTTCGCTCCCCAAAGCTGAGCAGCCAAGGCTTTCGAGCAGGACTTCACACCCGCTTCACAGACTTCATTGCGCCCACACAGTCGCTGCCGACACTGCGTCCTGAAACCCTTCATTCAGGAGCACGCATGAAAAACCGACTGCTGTTCAAGACAGTCTCACTGCTGATCGTTCTGGCCTTGCTCATGGCCGGCCTGTCCATGATTCAGGATGTGGTGAAAGATCGCATACGCAATCGCGACTACGCCGTGCAAAGCGTGGTCTCCAGCCTGGCCGGCACGCAGACGCTGATCGGCCCGGCCCTGGTGCAGAACTGCACCGAAACCACCAGCACGACCAATGGCAAGAAAATCGAGTACAGCACCCGCGAATTCCAGCGCATGCTGCTGCCCGACACGCTCAACCACGATGCCAACGCCAAAATGGAAGAGCGCTCACGCGGCCTGCACCACATCAACACCTATGTGCTGCACGACCAGATCTCGGCCGGTTTTGCCAATGCCGCGCAGTATGCGGAGCTGCCCAAACCCAGCGAGCCCAACGCCGTGGTGCGCTGCAAGAAAGTCTTTGCGGCATTCGCGCTCAGCGACCCCCGCGGCATCCGCAGTGCGACGCTGCAGGCCAACGGCCAGGATCTGGCAGTGGAATCCGGCACTCCGCTGGAGCGCTACGGCAAGGGCATCCAGGCGGAAATTGACTCCAGCCTGCTGAAAAAAGGCGAAGCCCTGAATCTGGAACTCAAGCTGCAGTTGCTGGGCACGGAGCAGCTCGCCTTCAGCCCCATCGCCACGGAAAGCAAGGTCACGCTGACGGCCGACTGGCCTCATCCCTCGTTTGGCGGCAGCTTTCTACCCAGCCGACGCGAAGTGACGGACAGCGGCTTCACCGCCAGCTGGGAGCTGTCCTCGCTGGCCACCTCTGCCAGCACGGCCTTTACCCGCCAGCAACGTCTTTGCAGCCCTGGCTACTGGGGCAGCTCGGAAACCTATGCCGCCTCTGCAGCCCGCGGCCATGACGACAGCGGCCCCTGCCTCGAAACCATGGACACGGAGTTCGTCAACCCCGTCAATGTCTACTCGCTGAGCGAGCGTGCCACCAAGTACGGCATTCTTTTTGTGATCCTGACCTTTGTCGCGGTCGGCCTGTTCGAAGTCATGAAAAAGCTGCGCGTTCACCCCGTGCAGTACCTGCTGGTCGGCTCGGCCCTGTGCAGCTTCTTCCTGTTGCTGATCAGCCTGTCCGAACACCTGGGCTTTGCCACGGCCTATGCGATTGCGGCCAGCTCCTGCGTGGCTCTGCTGGCCTTTTATGCCAGCCACATTCTGGGCAGCATCAGACGCGGCCTGCCGTTCGCGATTGCCATCTCGGCCCTGTACGGCCTGCTGTATGTGCTGCTGCAGCTGGAGCAGACCGCTCTGGTCGTCGGCTCCATCGCCCTGTTCGGCGTGCTGGCCCTGGTCATGATCTGCACGCGTCATGTGGACTGGTACGCCTTTGGACGCAGCGAGAGCGAAGCGCCAAACAAGTCTTCGAAACAAGAGGAGGCCGCATGAACCAGTCACGACACACCCCGCAGGCTCAGGCCTTGCTGAACACTTCATCGCGCCATCTGCTTGGCGAGCCTTGCCAGCTCAGCGTGCAGCAGTACCAGCAACTCTGGCTGAGCGCACAAAGCCAAGGCGACCGCACGGCGCAGCAAGTCCTGCGCCAGCAGGTGGTGGCCGCCGGCCGGCAATTGCAGACACAGCGCGGCAACCCGCAGGCCAGGGCCCTGTGGCTGGCCTTGATGGGGCTGCGCTGCTCCATGCTGATGCCCAGATTACGCTTCTGAAATCTGCAGCCATGAAAAAAGGTGACGCCTGCCGTCACCTTTTTTCATTCATGCGGCAGGCGTTCAGGCCAGCTCGGCATCGAGCAGCTTGCGGATCGGGGCCGGCAGACCCAGCTCCGCCCAGGCCGCGGCATCCGCCCAGCAGGATTCATCGGCCTCTGAGACCAGGGCGGCGTGCGCCTGATCGACGGGCACCAGAACCGGATGCAGGTGCAGATCCTTGTGGGTCAGCACATGCAGAAAGCCGGGAAGGTCCTGCCAGCTCCGGGTCCCGTCCTGAGGCCATGCGGCCTGCGCATGGCTTTGCAGTGCCGCATAGTCTTCAAAGACCGGCGGGCTGTAAAGCCCGGCCCAGATACCGGCTTGCGGGCGCTTTTGCAGCCATACGCGACGCTGTGCATCCACCGCCAGCAGCAGCCACCAGGACTCGGCGCTGCGCTTGATCTTGCGCGTGCGCACGGGATAGTTCTCCGGGTTGCCGGCACGGGCCGCCCGGCATTCGGAGTGCAGAGGGCACACCAGGCAGGTGGGCTTGCGCGATGTGCAGACGCTGGCGCCCAGATCCATCATGCCCTGGGTGTAGCGCGGCATGGCTTCGTGCAGATTCTCGGTGGGGCACAGTTGCTGGGCGTGTTCCCACAGCTGCTTTTCATTTCTGGACTGAGCCAGATCCGCATCGAACGCCAGCACCCTTGTGAGAACACGTCGCACATTGGCATCCAGAATCGGCACCCGCTCGGAAAAGCAGAACGATGAAATGGCGCCGGCCGTGGAACGGCCAATACCTGGCAAGGTCGCCAATTCTTCGGCCGTTTGCGGAAAAGCCCCGCCCCATTGCTCCATCACGGTCTGCGCGCATTTATGCAGATTGCGCGCGCGGCTGTAGTAGCCCAGGCCGCTCCACAGCGCCAGCACGGCATCCTGCGGTGCAGCCGCCAGGCTGGCCACATCCGGGAAAGCGTCCAGGAAGCGCTGGTAGTAGCCCAGCACGGTGCTGACCTGGGTCTGCTGCAGCATGATTTCAGACAGCCAGACGCGGTAAGGGTCACGAGTTTGCTGCCAGGGCAGATGATTGCGGCCATGGCTGGCCTGCCACTGCACTACGGCTGCGGCAATCGAAGGGAGAGTCAAGATTTCAAGCTACCAGGTTGATGTCCAACGGCATGGACGCGGCCTGCGGCCGCTCGGCCGCAATCGGATCCAGCAATTGCGCCGATGCGCTGATCAGCTGCGTCTGCAGCATGCCCAGGCGGGCTTGCGCATTTTCCATGTCTGCAATGCGCTCCTCCAGTTCAGTGGCTGCACCGCTGATCCGGTCCACAGCCTCCAGGCGGCGCGTGTAACTGCGTTTACGTTCGCGCAATTGTGCATCGACTGGTGCAGTCAGTGATTTGCTCCACATATCCACGTCGTTCGATGCCGCTTCAAACACCGTGCGCAGACGCAGCGCCAGAGCTTTGATCAGGCGCTGCGAAAAGTCGGCACTGCCGAGCCTGATGACACTGCTTAGCCCCAGATACTGGGTGTAACTGCCTTCGATGCTGCGCAAGTCGTCCTTGAGCTCGGACAGCACCAGCTGCGGCGGTGTCTGCAGGGAGAAGCCAAACTCCGCATTGAGCTCCTTGAACGAGGAACTCATCATTGCCTGGATCTCATCGGCCTGGTCCTGCGCCTTTGCAGCCACGGCATGCAGGCGCTCGAAAGTCTGCTCATAGACCTTGCGCAGGCCAAGTTTGAGCCCACGCTGATCCAGCGCTTCTTTCAGCTCGGCCAGTTCGGCCTTCAAAGTGCTCGAGCTCAGAAGCAGGAAAAGCTCCTTGAGCATGCGCATATGGATATTGCGCATGGCCTGGATGCGGCTGGCACTCTGGTCGAATTCCTTGTGCTCGGCCTCGATACGGGCACGCATGCTGGCAATCACCGTCGCATTCTTGCCGCGCAGGCCGCAGAGCTCGGCCAGCTGGTCGTCGAGATCGCCGCGGCGCATATTGATGACGCGCTCCACCTGCGACTGCAGTTGTTGCACATTGGTGCGCACAGCGGCCTGCAGCACTTTCTGGCGCTGCCCCATGATGCCATTGGCCAGAAGATCTTCAAAAGCGGGCAGGCCGCTGGCCTGAAGCAGGCTGTCGTTACGCCCCACCTTGGCGACCAGCCCCTTCTGGGCGGAGATGGGCAGCACGCGCTCCAGCGCCACCCCCAGCAACTGGGCCGAGTCCTGCTGCTGACGGCGCAACTGGGCCTGCACCTGCGCGCCGGAACTCAGACTGTCCCACAGCGTATCCACCTTGTTGAGCACCACCAGACGCGATGCAGCCAGAGCGTCATCGCCCCCCGCCTTGCCGGCTCCTGCCGGCAGCACATGGTCGCGCCAGATGGCAAGGTCGGACTTGGTCACGCCGGTATCGGCGCCCAGCACAAAGACCACGGCATGTGCCTGGGGTATCAGATTGACGGTCAGCTCCGGCTCGGCCCCCACGGCATTCAGACCAGGCGTGTCGAGAATCACCAGTCCCTGCTTGAGCAGAGGATGGGGCATATTGATCAAGGCATGGCGCCACATCGGCACTTCGACCCAGCCGTCGGCATCGACCATGGGGTTGTCGGCAGCCTCGTCGTCATGCCAAAAGCCCCAGGCCCTGGCCTGATCGATGGAGACCTTGCGCACCTCCGCCACCTTGGCCAGCGTGTCGGATATCTGCTGCGCATCGGCGATATCCAGCGGCTGCTGCACCCAGGCGTCGGGACGCATGCGCCACTGGCCGAGGCTCTCCGGCGACTCTCTGGTATCAATGGGCAGCAGACGCAGACAAGGCGGCAGCTCCGGCTCCCAGCCCAGCTCCGCCGGACACATGGTGGTGCGGCCTGCACTGGCCGGCATCAGCCGGCGGCCGTAATGGGCAAAGAAGACAGCGTTGATCAGCTCGGATTTGCCGCGCGAGAACTCGGCCACGAAGGCAACCATGACCTTGTCGGTGCGCATCTGCTCTTCCAGTCTCTGCAAGCGCTCCTGCACCGAGGCGTCCAGCAGATCCTGGGCAATCAACCATTCACGCAGCTCCTGCAGTTGGGTGGCAAAGCCCCGTCGCCATGCGCCATACTGACCAAACTGCTCGTTGAATGAAGCTGACACATCTACCCCTCTTGTTTGTCTGAGTCGCCGGGTCAGCCCAGGCTGACCGCCTGATCAATATATAGCATTGCCCCTTGACAGCATCTACGGCTCTTCCAGAGGCTGGCCTGATATCTCCAGCCGCCAAGTATCTGCGCACAACGGCGCAGAACAGCGCCAATGCCTGGGCACTGGCGACGCCTCTGAGGCATATCAAGCATCAAAATGAAATTGTGACGTCAAAACATGCCTGAACGCATACTCAAACTGCGGTATTAGCTATCAAATTCAGAGAGTTTTTGCGGCCTTCTGGCAGCGGGCGCAGTAATAGGTGCTGCGCTGCCCCTGGCGCATGAGCTGGATGGCGGCGCCGCAATGCGAGCAAGGCAGGCCATCGCGGCCATAGACCTGGGCCTCCAACTGAAAGTGCCCTTCCATGCCGTTGGCCGCGGAAAAATCGCGCAAGGTCGTGCCGCCTTTCTCCACCGCCAAGGCCAGCACGGTGCGAATGGCCTCATACAAAACCTTGACCTTGCGCCTGCCCACATCGCGCGCCGGTGTTGTCGGGTGAATCCGCGAGAGAAACAACACCTCGGAAGCATAGATATTGCCGACACCGACGACCACGCTGCCGCTGAGCAGCAGTTGCTTGATGGGCGAGCGACTGGCAGCCAGCCCGGCTTGAAAGGCGTCCAGCGTGAATCCGTCGCTCAGCGGCTCCATACCCAGATGGTCAAGCAGCTTGCGCGCCAGGGCATCGCCTTCATCCGGAACATAGATCACGGCTCCGAAGCGGCGCGGATCATGCAGACGCAGCAAGCCGCGCGATGTCTGCAGGTCGAAGTGATCATGCACTCCGCCAGTTCCCAGCGACTCCTCGTCGCGGCCCACAAAGCGCAGACTGCCAGACATGCCCAGGTGCATGAGCAGCAGACCCTCGCTCAGGTCCAGCAGCAGATACTTGCCGCGTCTGCGCACGCCCAGCACGACTCTGCCGACCAATGCCTGCGGCAACAGCCCCAGAGGCCAGCGCAGGGGCTTTCCCAAGGTGGCTTTCTCAATCTGCGCACCCGCAATGCGGTCAGCAAAAGAGCGGCGCGTAACCTCGACTTCGGGCAACTCAGGCATGCAATCTCATCTTCGCCAAGTGTTCAACAAGCTTGGATTATTATGAGCCGATGGTTCATCCTCTACGTTTTCAGGGACTCGCCGTGGCCGCCGTTCTGGCCATGGGATCGGCAATCGCATCCGCCCAGACCGCTGACCCGCCATCCCAGCAGGACAAGATCGAGCAAAGCACCGATCTAGAGCAGGCCGCGGAGCGTGAGAATGAGCAAGCGGCCCTCTCTGCCGAGCTGTTCTACGAAATCCTGGTGGGAGAGATGGCCGCTCAGGAAGGCGCCCTGACGGACGCCCAAGCCCTGATGATGGAGGCCGCGCGCAGCAGCAACAACGAAAAGCTCTATCGCCGCGCCACCGAACTTGCCATTCAGTCCCGCTCGGGCGACCGCGCACTGCGCAATGCCCGCGCCTGGCTGGAGGCCTACCCCGAATCACGCGATGCCAACCGCGCAGTGCTGCGCATTCTGGTGGTGATGAACCGCATTGCAGACTCGGCCAGCTATCTGCGTCGAGAGGTCGAGCTGACCCCTCAAGCCAATCGCAGCGCCACTTTTCTGGCCATCACCCAGCTCTACAACAATGCCTCGGACAAGCCTCTGGCCGCCGATGTGGTCGAGCAAGCGCTGGAAATCGATTTAAAGGACCCGAAGAACGGCCCCATGGCCTGGGCCGCCATAGGCCATATGCGCCTGATCGCCGGTCAGAAGCCTGCCGCCCTGCAGGCGCTGCAGAACGGCGCCAAGCTGGGTCCTGAATCGGGTGCCGTCGCCTTGCTGGCCATGGAACTGCTGGAATCGGGTTCCGCCGAAGTGGAGCCGCTGGTCAAGCGCTATCTTGAAAAGAATCATTCGCCACAACTGCGCCTGACCTATGCCCGCGTGCTGCTGGGACAAAAACGCAACGCCGATGCCAAGACCCAGTTGCAGCTTATAACGCGCGAGGCGCCCGAATTTCCGGAGGCCTGGGTCATGCTCGCCAATTTGCAATTGCAGGATGGTGAGCTGGATGCTGCCGACGTTTCCCTGACACAGTTCAGCGCTCTGCTGCCCAAGCTGCCTGAGGGTGTGGGTCGCGCTGCTGGCGAATCCCAGCTCTATCTGCTCAGGGCCGAGCTGGCCGAGAAGCGCCAGCGCTACGACGAAGCCGACATCTATCTGCAGCGCATTCCCGATGCCGCCAACCTGCTCAGCGTGCAGGCCCGGCGCGCCGATCTGCTGGCTCGCCAGGGCAAGATGAAGGAAGCTCGCGCCCTGATCCAGGCCATTCCTGCAAACGGCCCCAACCAGAAGCGCCTCAAGCAGATTGCCGAGGTGCAGCTGCTGCGCGATGCAGGCCTGAACAAGGAAGCCTATGGGCTGCAAGCTCATCTGCTGAACCAGGCACCCGATGATGTGGAGCTGGCCTACGACACCGCCTTGCTCGCGGAAAGAGCCGGAAACTTCAGCGAGATGGAGCGCCTGCTGCGCGACATCATCAAGCGCAAACCCGATTTCAAGCATGCGTACAACGCACTGGGGTACTCCTACGCTGATCGCGGCATCAAGCTGGAAGAAGCGCAGACCTTGATCCAGACCGCTCTGGACATGCAGCCCGGCGATCCATTCATCACCGACAGTCTGGCCTGGGTGCATTTCCGCCGCGGCAATCTGGACGAAGCCGAAAAACTGCTGGAGCAGGCCTATGCCACGCGTCAGGATGCGGAAATTGCCGCCCACCTGGGGGAAGTTCTCTGGGCCCAAGGCAAGCAAGACCGCGCCCAACTCATCTGGCGCCAGGGTATGAAGGCAGACAGCAGCAATGACACTCTGCTGGAAACCCTCAAACGCCACAAAGTGACGCCATGAAGCGCAGGCCGACTTTCTTGAAAATTCTTCCAGCCCTCGGGCTGGCCCTGGGAGCGGCCATGCTCGGCGGCTGCGCCCAACCGGCACGGCAGCTGCAGCTCGATGTAGCGGCCAGCCACCACTGGTCCGGCCGCATGGCGCTACAGGTCCAGGATGCCCAGCAGCAATCCTTCAGCGCCGGTTTTGAGCTGCAGGGTCAGCCCGAGAGCGGCACCTTGCTGGTCTTCAACCCACTGGGATCCATCATGGCCCGCCTGCAATGGACGCGTGCCGGAGCCACCTTGCAGCAGGGCGATCAGATCACCCAGTCAGACTCCCTGCCTGAACTCATCACCCGCATGACCGGCAGCGAGATTCCCGTCGCCGCACTGTTCGACTGGCTGCAAGGCAAGAACACGGCTGTGACCGGCTGGCAGACAGATCTTTCGCGCATCAGCGATGGCCGCCTGCGTGCCGACCGCATCAGCCCCCCACCCGAGGCTTCCTTGCGCATCGTTCTCGATCAGGACGCTCGCTGACTGGCCGGCAACCCGGTGCTATCGTTGCACCGTTTTTCTCTTACTGACACATACACGCCATGCACTCGCTTTATGACGTGCCGGCCCCGGCCAAGCTCAACCTTTTTTTGCACATTACCGGCCGCAGGCCTGACGGCTATCACCTGCTGGAATCCGTCTTCATGCTCATCGACTGGCATGATGTGCTGCATCTCGAGCGCACGGTCAGCAGCCAGATCAGCCGTGAAGACCTCAATGGCGTTGACCTGCCTGCCGATGATCTGATCACACGCGCGGCCCGCGCCCTGCAGCAAGCCACAGGCTGCACGCAAGGCGTGCGCATAGGGCTTGAAAAGCACCTGCCCGCCCAGGCCGGCATGGGGGGCGGCTCATCCGATGCGGCCAGCACGCTGATGGCGCTGAACCGCCTCTGGAATCTGAAGCTCTCGCGCCAGGAACTGCAAAGCATAGGCTTGAAGCTCGGCGCCGATGTTCCCTTTTTCCTCTGCGGTCACTCGGCCTGGGTCAGCGGCATCGGCGAAATCATCACCCCGCTGACAGGCCGCAATGCCTTGCCGGAGCAGCAGTTCCTGGTGGTCAAACCCGAACAGGGCCTGGAAACTGGCAAGATTTTTTCCAGTGATCTCCTGAAACGCGACACAAAGCCTGCTATAGTTGCGGACTTCGCTGCAAATCACTTCGGCTTTGGCCGAAACGACCTGCAGCCGGTCGCTGAAGGCTTGCAGCCCGAGGTGATGAAAGTCAGAAGCTGGCTCGAATCACTCAAATTGCATGCTAGAATGACGGGCTCTGGAAGTGCGGTATTTGCACCGATAACGCAAAGCATTGATCTGAGCTGTGCTCCTGGCACATGGCAGATCAAGGTTTGCAGAAATCTGGAAAAACACCCACTTAATAGCTGGATTCCAGAGAACAAGTTATAAGGCTGTTTGTCTTCGACAAAAGGCCTGTGTAGGGGAGTCGCCAAGTTGGTTAAGGCACCGGATTTTGATTCCGGCATGCGAAGGTTCGAATCCTTCTTCCCCTGCCAAACATCTTCTTGCGTCATAGCAACCCACAGCACTGGGACGCACAATGCATTCACATCACTCTGATTTCATGGTCTTCACAGGCAATGCCAATGCTGGCATGGCCGAAGAGATTGTTAAGCACCTCGGCACCTCTCTTGGTGCTGCTGACGTTGGCCGTTTCTCAGATGGAGAAGTCGCGGTCGAGATCAAGCAGAACGTTCGCGCCCGCGACGTTTTCGTGGTTCAGTCCACCTGCGCTCCGACCAACGACAACCTGATGGAGTTGCTGGTCATGGTCGATGCCCTCAAGCGCGCATCGGCCGAGCGCATCTGCGCCGTGATCCCCTACTTCGGCTATGCCCGCCAGGATCGCCGCCCCCGCTCCAGCCGCGTGCCCATCACCGCCAAGGTGGTGGCCAACATGCTGCAGGCAGTTGGCGTCGAGCGCGTCCTGACCATGGATCTGCACGCCGACCAGATCCAGGGCTTCTTCGACATTCCCGTGGACAACATCTACGCCACCCCTGTGCTGCTGGGTGACCTGCGTCAGAAGAACTACGAAGACCTGATCGTGGTCTCCCCCGACGTTGGCGGTGTGGTGCGTGCTCGCGCCCTGGCCAAGGAACTGGGTTGCGATCTGGCCATCATCGACAAGCGTCGCCCCAAAGCGAACGTGTCCGAAGTCATGCACGTGATCGGCGATATCGACGGCCGCAACTGCGTGATCATGGACGACATGATCGACACCGCCGGAACGCTGGTGAAGGCTGCCGAAGTGCTCAAGCAGCGCGGCGCCAAGAACGTGTATGCCTACTGCTCGCACCCCATCTTCTCGGGCCCGGCCCTGGAACGCATCGGCAACGGCAGCGCTCTGGACGAAGTGGTTGTGACCAATACCATTCCTCTGAGCCCCGCAGCCCAGCAGTGCGGCAAGATTCGCCAGCTGTCCGTGGCCGGCCTGTTTGCCGAGACAATTCACCGCATTTCCACAGGTGATTCGGTGAGCAGTCTGTTTACCGCTTAAAATATCTGGTTTTTCGGCTTCGAGCCCAAGCAAACCTCCTTCGGGAGGTTTGACCGTTTCGAGGCCACCGCAAGAATCCACGGCCTTGCTGCAAGGTGCAGATTCTTTTATCAATCGGGCGAGACTGGTCGCGGTCCGTCCATCTAGGAGTTAGTTATGCAATTCGTCGCTACTGAGCGCGCCAAGCAAGGTACGGGTGCGAGCCGCCGTCTGCGTCTGTCGGGCAAGACCCCCGGTATCGTCTACGGTGCTGGTGAAGCCCAACTGATCGAAATCGATCACAACGCCCTGTGGCACGCTGTGCACAAGGAAGCTTTCCACTCCAGCATCCTGGACATGGAAATCAACGGTCAAGTGACCAAGGTCGTGCTGCGCGACGTGCAGTTCCACCCCTACAAGAAGCTGGTGCAACACATCGACTTCCAGCGCGTGGACGGCAACACCAAGCTGCACATGAACGTGCCCCTGCACTTCGAAGGCGCTGCTGAATCCCCCGCCGTGAAGGTCGAGAACTGCACCGTGACTCCTCTGATGCACGAACTGCAAGTGATCTGCGAACCCGCAAACCTGCCCGAGTTCATCAAGGTGGACCTGAGCGCCCTGACTTCCAAGTCCGTACTGGGCCTGCAAGCTCTGAAGCTGCCCAACGGCGTGAAGGCTGTGGTGCGTGGCGCCAACAAGAACCCTTCGCTGATCTCCATCAAGCTGCCCGAAGTGGCTCCTGCCGAAGGCGCCGCACCTGCTCCCGCAGCTGCTCCCGCCAAGAAGGGCAAGAAGTAATTCTTGTTTCTTCGGTACAGCGCCTGCCGCTGTACTCCAAGAAAAGGCCCACCTCGGTGGGCTTTTTCTTTGGGCCACGCAGAACCAGCGTGCCAGCCCAGCTTTGCTAGCAAGAAGATAATCCAGCAATGATCAAACTGTTTGTCGGCCTCGGCAATCCCGGCCCTGAATATGAAGACACCCGGCACAATGCCGGCTTCTGGTGGATTGATGCGCTGGCGCGCGAACTCAAGGTCAGTCTGGTTCCAGAACGCAGCTACTGGGGACTGATGGCCCGCACCAGCATCCACGGCCAGACCGTCTGGCTGCTGGAGCCGCAGACCTTCATGAATCTTTCGGGCAAGTCGGTAGGCACGCTGGCGCGCTTCTTCAAGATCCAGCCCGAGGAAGTCCTGGTCGTGCATGACGAGCTGGACTTCGAACCCGGCGTGGTCAAGCTCAAGCTCGGCGGCAGCCATGGCGGCCACAACGGCTTGCGCGATATCCATGCCCAGCTGGGCTCGCCCAATTACTGGCGTCTGCGCGTGGGCATAGGCCACCCCGGCCACAAGGGCGAGGTCGCCAGCTGGGTGCTCAAAAAACCGGCCCCCGACCAGCTCAAGCTGATCGAAGACGCCATCGCGCATTCGCTCAAGGCCTGGCCCGAGATGGTGGCAGGCCAGATGGACAAGGCCACTCTCGCCATCCACACCACCAAGGCACCCCGCCCCAAGCCTGCCCGCAAGCCGGCGCCCGATGCCGCCCAGCCTGCAGGTGGCGAAGCCTGAACCTGGGGCAGAATGAGAAATAGCTCCTGAATCAGGAGCTATTTGTGCTTGATATACAAAGAATTCAGACCCTAAAAGCCTTAACTTTCTTTCTTAGCTTGCGTAAGCTGCTCATATTTTTTGAACAGCACTTCATGGCTTTCGATGTATTCGGGGTTCACCGGTATGCAGGCCACAGGACAGATCTGCACGCACTGGGGCTCGTCAAAGTGGCCCACGCACTCGGTGCACTTGTGCGGATCGATTTCGTAGAACTCCTCACCCATATAGATGGCATCGTTGGGGCACTCGGGCTCGCACACATCGCAGTTGATGCATTCATCGGTAATCATCAATGCCATGTGCCAGCTCCTGTGCAGTTCTCGGTATCGGCCCACATTATCCCAAGCTCCCCAAGACATGGCAGCGCCCGGGACAAAGCCGCCCCCTCTCGGACACGGCACAATTGCCGCTATGCTGCGCAGCACGCAAACACCGCGTCTGAGCCCACTTCACGATGAAACAACGCCCCACGCCATGAGCATCTTCTTGCTCAAACGCCTGCTTACGCTGGTCGCCACATTGATCGGTGCCTCCATCGTGGTTTTTGCCGTGCTGGAAGTCCTGCCCGGCGATGCAGCCCAGATGCTCATGGGCCCCGATGCCGAGCCCGAGGCCGTGGCAGCCATGGTTCAGCAGCTGGGCCTGGACCAGCCCGCGCTGACACGCTACTGGCAGTGGATGGCCGGCTTGCTGCACGGCGACATGGGCGAGAGCTATGTCTATGGCTCGCCCGTGACCGAGCTGGTCTGGGAACGCCTTGCGGTCACCGTGCCGCTGGCCATCATGGCCATGTGCATCACCGCCGTGCTGGCCATTGCTGCGGGAGTGTTTGCGGCCGCCAACCACAAACGCTGGGGCGATGTGGGCCTCATGGGCCTGGCCCAGATCGGCATTGCCATCCCCAACTTCTGGTTTGCGATTCTTTTGATCCTGCTGTTCTCGGTGAAGCTGCAATGGTTCTCGGCCGGCGGCTTTCCGGGCTGGAGCGAGGAGGCCGGCGGCGGCTTCTGGCCCGCGCTGCAGGCACTACTGCTGCCGGCCATTGCGCTGGCCGTGGTGCAGGCAGCCATCCTGGCACGCATCACCCGCTCTGCGGTGCTGGAGGTGCTGCGCGAGGACTTTGTGCGCACGGCCCGCGCCAAGGGGCTGTCACGCGGCGCGGCGCTCTGGCGTCATGTGCTGCGCAACGCCATGATTCCCGTCGTCACCGTCATGGGCCTGCAGTTCGCCAATCTGCTGGCAGGCACCATCGTGGTGGAGAACGTGTTCTATCTGCCCGGTCTGGGCCGGCTGATCTTTCAATCCATTTCCAACCGCGATGTGATCGTGGTGCGCAACTGCGTGCTGCTGCTGGCCGCCATGGTGGTGGTGGTGAATTTTGTCGTCGACGTGCTTTATGCCGCCATCGACCCCCGCATCAAGGCCGGCGATATATGAGCAGGCAGACCGATACCCGCGCCAGCGTGCCCAACTACCCGACACGCGCCTTCACGCGTGCACAGCCTCAAGGCTTTGGCCGACGCGCCCTGCAGCACCGCAGCTTTGTGCTCGGCGCGCTGCTCACAACCTTGCTGATTGCCGCCGCGCTGCTGTCTTTTGCCTGGACCCCCGGCTCAGCCTATGAAGTGGATATGGACGCAGCCCTGCAGGCCAGCAGCAGCCGGCACTGGCTGGGCACCGATGCCTTCGGGCGCGATATTGCCTCGCAGATTCTGGTCGGCGCACGTGCATCGATTGCCGTGGGCCTGATCGCCGTGGGCATAGGTCTGACGCTGGGCGTGGTGCTGGGCCTGGTCGCCGCTGCACGCCGTGGCTGGGTGGAGGAAATCATCATGCGGCTGGCGGACTTCACCTTTGCCTTTCCAGCCCTGCTCTCGGCCATCATGCTCACAGCCGTGTTTGGAGCCGGCATGGTCAATGCCATCATTGCCATCGGCATCTTCAACATCCCCACCTTTGCGCGTATCACCCGCGCATCGGCCAATGCCGTCTGGTCGCGCGACTATGTGATGGCGGCACGCGCCTGCGGGCAAAGCCGCACGGCCATCACCTTGCGCCATGTGCTGCCCAATATTGCGGCCGTACTCGTCGTGCAGGCTACCATTCAGTTTGCACTGGCCATTCTGGCCGAGGCCGCCCTATCCTATCTGGGGCTGGGCACGCAGCCGCCCCAGCCATCCTGGGGACGCATGCTCAGCGAAGCCCAGACCTTGATGTTCCAGGCGCCGCTGCTGGCCATCTGGCCCGGCCTGGCAATCGCCTTGTCGGTGCTGGGTCTGAACCTGCTGGGCGACGGTCTGCGCGACCTGCTGGACCCCCGACTGACACGCGAGCGTTGAATCACCATGGCTTTGCTTGAAGTCTCCAACCTCACCATCAATCTGCAGACCCATCGCGGCCGGGCCCAGGCCGTGCGCGATGTGAGCTTTACGCTGGAGCGCGGTGCCACGCTGGGCCTGATCGGCGAATCGGGCTGCGGCAAATCGCTGACGGCATTGGCGCTGATGGGCCTGCTACCCGAACACGCACAGGTGGACGGCAGCATCCAGTTGGACGGCCAGGAACTGCTGTGCCTGAGCGAGCGCCAGCTCTGCGCCCTGCGCGGCAACCGCATGGCCATGGTGTTTCAGGAACCCATGAGTGCCCTCAACCCCGTGCACAGCATCGGCCGCCAGGTGGCAGAACCCCTGCGGCTTCATCTGGGAATGAGCCGCGCCCAGGCCCGCGCCCGCGCCACCGAGCTGCTGGACAGGGTGGGCATTGCACAGGCTGCGCAGCGGCTCGATGAATATCCGCACCAGTTCTCCGGCGGCCAGCGCCAGCGCATCATGATTGCCATGGCTCTGGCCTGCGGTCCCGATCTGCTGGTGGCCGACGAGCCCACCACAGCCCTGGATGTGACGGTTCAGCAGCGCATTCTGGATCTGCTGCAGGAGCTGGTGGCCGAGCATTCCATGGCGCTGGTACTCATCAGCCATGACCTGGGCGTGATTGCCCAGAATGCGGAGCAGCTGCTGGTCATGTATGGCGGCACCGTGGTCGAATCCGGCATGACGGAAGCGGTGTTCGCCAGGCGCGCCCACCCCTATACGCGCGGCCTGTTTGCTGCACGCCCGCAACTCTACGCCGCAGAAGGTACAGTCCGTCTGCCCACCATTGCCGGAGCCGTGCCAGAGCTCGTGGACCTGCCCGCAGGCTGCCCGTTTGCGGGCCGCTGCGCCCATACTCAGGACGAGTGCTATGTGGAGCGCCCCCAGCCTCGCACGCTGCACCAGCCCAGCATGGCGGCACCGGCCTCTCTCGCTTCCTGGCGCCAGCCCCATGTGGCACGCTGCCTGTATGAACAGGTACTGACGGCAGGAGCAAGGACATGAACGAGCCAGCCAAAACCTCTGAAGCTGGAACCAGCAGCGCAATCTTGCTGAGGGTTAGCGGCCTGAAACGCGCATATTCGCGCCCCCGCACATCGCTGTGGCGCAAGCCCGAGCCGCTGCAGGCGCTGCGCGGCGTGAGCTTCGAGCTGCAGGGCGGACAAAGCCTGGGCGTGGTCGGCGAATCGGGCTCCGGCAAGTCCACGCTGGCGCGTCTGGTCATGGCTCTGGACCGCCCCAGCGAAGGCAGGGTGGAACTGCTGGGCCGCAATCTGCACCTGCTGTCCGAACAGGAACTGCGCGCCGCGCGACGCGACTTCCAGATGGTGTTTCAGGACCCCTATGGGTCGCTGGACCCGCGCATGACAGTGGAAGCCATCGTCAGCGAGCCTTTGGGAACGACTCATGAGAAGCTCAGTCGCCCTGCCAGGCGCCAGCAGGTGCTGAGCGTGCTCGACCAGGTCGGTCTGCGCGCGCAGGACGTCGACAAATATCCGCACGAGTTCTCCGGCGGCCAACGCCAGCGCATTGCCATTGCCCGCGCTCTGATAACCCGCCCCCGCCTGATCGTGGCCGACGAGCCGGTCAGTGCGCTCGATGTCTCGGTGCAGGCCCAGGTGCTCAATCTCATGCAGGACCTGCAGCGCGAGCTGGACCTGTCCTATCTGTTCATCAGCCATGACCTGGCCGTGGTCCAGCATGTCTGCGATCAGGTCATCGTGCTCCATCAGGGTGAAGTGGTGGAGCGCGGCACACCGCGCAAGCTGTTCTCCGCCCCCGAGCACCCCTATACCCAGGCCTTGGTCAAGGCCGCACCGCGAGTCATCTGAACCGGGCCGGCAAACAGTTGTTCACACTCGCAGCAGCGATATGCCTGCGACCACTGCAAAGACTGCTCCGACTGGTGTAAAAACGCATATGAAACAAGTCCGCTCCCCGCGATGACTTGCAGCGCTTTTGATGGCCCCATGCGGCCAGCCCCCCCATCGGAGACTTTGTTGATGCTCAATCGCCGCTCCTTGCTGGCCAGCTCGGCTGCCAGCTTGCCCTTGTTCGCTGCCTGGCCTGCCATGGCCCAGGCCAAGAAAGACAGTGTCACGCTGGCCATGACGCTGGAGCCGCCAGGACTGGACCCCACGGCCGGGGCTGCTTCCTCGATTGCAGAAGTCGTGCTCTACAACGTGTTTGAGACGCTGACCAAGATCAACTCCGACGGCAGCGTCTCGCCTCTGCTGGCCGAAAGCTGGGAAGTCTCGTCCGATCTCAAGACCTATACCTTTCGCCTGCGCAAGGATGTGAAGTTCCAGAACGGAGAGCCCTTCAACGCTGCTGCCGTCAAGTTCTCGTTCGACCGCGCGGCCGCCGACAAAAGCACCAACAAGGACAAGCGCACCTTTGCCAATCTGAGCACCAAGGTCACCGACGAGCATACGGTGGTGCTGACCAACCAGGAAATCGATCCCGACTTTCTGTTCATGATGGGTCAGGCAACCTCCATCGTTGTCGAACCCAAGAGCGTCACCACCAACGCCAGCAAGCCCGTGGGCACCGGCCCCTACAAGCTGGCGGCCTGGGCCAAGGGCGCATCGGTCACGCTGACCGCCTGGCCCGGCTATCGCTCGGCACAGAGCATTCGCATCAAGCGCGCCGTGTTCCGCTTCATCCCCGACCCTGCAGCACAGGTTGCAGCCCTGCTGGCCGGCGATGTCGATGCCTTCCCGCGCGTCTCGCCACGCAGCGTGCCCCAGTTCAAAGCCAATGCCCGCTTTCAGGTGGTGGTGAGCAACTCGCGCGCCAAGACCATTCTGGCCATCAACAATGCGCGAAAGCCGCTCAGCGATATCCGCGTGCGCCGTGCCATTGCCGCCGCCATCGATCGCAAGGCCGTGATTGCCGGTGCCGCCGATGGCTATGGCGTGCCCATCGGCAGCTACTATGTGCCCACGGCCTTTGGCTATGTGGACACCACAGGTGTCAACCCCTTTGACCTGGAAAAAGCCAAGGCTTTGATGGCTGAAGCTGGCGTCAAGACCCCGCTGACGCTGACCATGACGCTGCCGCCCGCGCCCTATGCGCGCCAAGGCGGTGAGTTGATTGCAGCCCAGCTGGCCAAGATCGGCATCCAGCTCAAGCTGCAGAATGTGGAATGGGCACAGTGGCTGTCGGGCACCTACACCAACAAGAACTACGACCTGACCATCATTTCGCATGTGGAGCCGTTTGATCTGGGCAACTTTGCCAAGCCCGATTACTACTGGGGCTACCAGTCCCAGGAATTCAACGAACTTTTCGACAAGATCAAGCACACACCGCGCCCCGCCGACCGCGCACGCCTGCTTGGCGATGCCCAGCGCCTGCTGGCGCATGATTCGGTGCACGGCTTTCTCTACACCCCGCAGTGGGTGACCGTGGCAAACAAGAAGCTGCGCGGGCTGTGGAAGGACATGCCGGTGTTTGTGAATGACTTGTCTGCTCTATCCTGGGGATAAGAACGACAAGCCCCCTTGAGGCGCCATGCGCCTTCCCCCTGGCCGGCCGCCCCTCTCTCTACGTGCTTCGCACACTATGGGAGGGGGGCGGAGGGGGGCGACAGCCTCGCTGCGGGGCGTTGCAGCCGGCACAGGCCCTTCCTCGCTGTCCTGGCCTTTTGAGTCGCGCCAGTTTTAAGAGTGTTTGCCTCTAGCGTTGCACCATCACAAGACGAAGTGCGAGCGCACCGAAAACGGTCGCAGCAATGCGGTTCAGCCAGCGCTGGGCGCGCACGGAGCGCTGCAGGATCTGGCCAAAGAGCCCCGAGAAACAGGCGATAGAGCCAAAGACCAGCCAAGCTGCTGCCATGAAGACGCTGCCCAGCACCATGACCTGCACTGGCACGCTGCCGCGAGCGGGGTCGGCAAACTGAGGCAAAAAGGCCAGAAAGAAGATCAGCACCTTGGGGTTTGTCAGGTTCATGACCACGCCTCTGCCCACCCAGCCCATGGCGGAGCGCAGAGTCAGCACATCACGCTGCTCCTGCGCCTTGGCACTTTCTTCGACGCTGACCGGCGCATGCCATGCGCCCCAGGCCAGATAGGCCAGATAGGCGGCGCCGCAGAGCTTGAGCGCCGTGAACAGCATGGGCGATGTGGCCACCACGGCCGCCAGCCCCAGTGCCACGGCGGCCGTATGTCCGACAATGCCCAGACACAGGCCCAGCACCACGCACAGCCCCACGCGCCAGCCGCGCTGTGCCGATTGCACCAGCACAAACAGGTTGTCGGGGCCGGGGCTCAGGCCCAGCAGCAGGGCCACGCTAAAGAATGTGATCAGGACTTCCCAGGTCGGCATTTTCAGCTCTCTTCAAAAACAATAGCTATTTGCGATTCATCGACAAGGGCTACAGGCCTTTTCGACAAACGACTCACTTCAACCCAGCCCCAGTGCCGTCACGCCCAGGGCAATCATCACGGCCCCGGCAATGCGCAGGGCCCGGTCGCCCTCGCCCAGCAACCTGCCGCCGATCAGGGCTGCGAACAACATGGACACCTCGCGCGCCGGTGCGACATGGGAGATGGGCGCGCTTTGCACGGCATAGAGCACCAGTACATAGGCAATGGGGCTGAAGAAAGCCACCACGGCCGCATAGCGCCACTGCAGACGCCACAGGCGCTTGGTCTCGGGCCAGTCCCGGGCGGCCAGCGGCGCCAGAATCACCAGCCGGATCAGGTTGCCCATATAGTCCACCAGAATCGGCGACATCAGCAGCATCTTGACGGCATAGCTGTCCACCACGGTGTAGCTGGCAATGAACAAGCCCGTCAGCAGGCCGTAGTAGAGGCCCGCCAGCACACGCTGACGCGCCTCCAGGTCCTGTCCGTCGCGAATGGCCACGATCATGCGCGGACCGCCCGCGATCAGGAACACGCCCAGCACCACGCCCGCAATGCCGGCAGCCCCCAGCGTTGAAATCTGTTCCCCCAAAAACATCACCGCCACCAGCGATGAGATCAGTGGCCCGCTGCCGCGCGCCAGCGGATAGACCACGGTGAGATCGGCCACGCGGTAGCCACGCAGCAGCACCACGAAATAAGCCACATGCAGCACGGCGCTGGCGGTGACGAAGGCCCACTCCATCCAGCCCCAGCCCGGCACCACATCCTTGCCCAGCCACCAGCCCAGCGGCAGCCAGATGACGGCATTGCAAATGGCGGTGTAGAGCGAAAAACGGGCATCTCCGCCCGCCTTCTTGGCCACGATATTCCAGCCCGAATGAATCAGGCCGGCCAGAATGATAAGAGTGAACGCTTGCAGGGACATGAGAGCCGGAAATGCAAAAGGCCGCGCGATGCGCAGCCTTTTGAAAGGAAAAATTCAGTGCTTCATCTGGCCGAACATGGCCAGTGCGTGATGAAACTGGCGCAGCACATGTGAGAGACGCCAAGCAAGGGCCGCCCCGCAGTGAAGGCGTCGTCCCCCCTCGGGGGAAGGCGCGAAGCGCCACAGGGGGATCATTTACTTGCGGGCTGCTATGAGCGACAGGAATTCGCGGCGCAGTTCGGAGTTGGTGAGGAAAGCGCCGCGCATGACGGAATTCAGCATCTTGGAATCCATCTCGCGCACGCCGCGCCAGGACATGCAGAAATGCGAGGCTTCCATGACCACGGCCAGCCCGTCGGGTCGGGTCTTGTCCATGATCAGGTCGGCCAGCTGGATGATGGCCTCTTCCTGAATCTGCGGGCGACCCATGATCCAGTCCACCAGACGCGCGTACTTGGACAGACCGATCACATTGGTGTTCTTGTTGGGCAGCACGCCGATCCAGATCTTGCCGATCACGGGACACAGGTGGTGGCTGCAGGCGCTGCGCACGGTGATCGGACCGACGATCATCAGCTCGTTCAAGTGTTCGGCGTTGGGGAATTCGGTGATGGCCGGCTGATGCACATAACGGCCGCGGAACACCTCATTCACATACATCTTGGCCACACGGCGGGCCGTGGCGCGCGTGTTGTGGTCGTGCACGGTGTCGATGACCATGGAGTCGAGCACGCCCTGCATCTTCTCCTGCACCTCGTCCAGCAGCTTCTCCAGCTCGCCGGGCTCGATGAATTCGGCAATATTGTCGTTGGCGTGGAAACGTTTTTTAGCTGCCTGCAGCCGCTCGCGGATCTTGACCGAAACGGGTGTTCCTTCGGCTGAGTTGTCTTTTTTCATGTCGGCGAGATCTCTGAACATCCAAGAATGGTACCAGTGAATCAACTTCCCGAAGCTACAAAGGATTTGCCGTCCAGATGCATGTTTACAAGGCATTGGAAGCTATGGTTTCAGGAGCAATCTCAAAATAAGCATGCACCCGACCGGAGACAACGAGCAAGCGCCGCCACGCGGCGAGGCTGTCGCGCCCGCCCGAGCAGCGGGCGCGGGGCCGGGCTCAGGGCCGCTACAGCTTGAACTCTGCGATCAGCGGCAGATGATCCGACATGCGCCACCAGATGCGCCCCTTGGGCACCTGCAGCCCCAGCGGGGTCAGGCCGCGCACATAGATATGGTCGAGCTGCGCAATCGGCAGCCGCGAAGGATAGGTCAGAATGCCCTGCGTTTCCTCGTACTCGAACAGGCCGAAACCCGCCAGCATGCGCTTGATCTGGTTGCCCCAGTCATTGAAGTCGCCCGCCACCACCAGCGGCGCATTGGGCGGCACCTCGCGCTCGATGAAACGCTGCAGCAGTGCAATCTGGCGAATGCGGCTGCCCGGAATCAGACCCAGGTGCACGACGATGGAGTGCACGCGCTTGCCGTGGATGTCCAGCTCCACATGCAGCAGGCCGCGCTGCTCGAAGCGATGGTCAGAGATGTCCTCGTGCTGGTAGCCGATCACCGGCCAGCGACTGAGCAGCGCATTGCCGTGCTCGCCGTCCCGGGTATAGGCATTGGTCAGATAGACGGACTCGTAGCCTTCGGGAGCCAGATACTCGGCCTGAGGCACATTGGGCCAGCGGTCGAAATACTGCTCCTCCTTGCGGTTCATCTTGCGAACCTCCTGAAGGCAGACGATGTCCGCATCGAGCTGCTCCACCGCGAGTCCCAGATTGTGAATCTCCAGCCTCCTGGCAGGGCCCAGGCCCTGCACACCCTTGTGAATGTTGTAGGTGGCCACGCGCAGGATCTGCGGCTCTGGCGGCGTAAACAACTGAACTTCAGACATAGGCACTGTGGGTTTCAAGGCTGTTGCCTGCAGCGGCGCTCGACCAGCGCCGGCTCGAAGCGCGGCAACAGCAAAATAGCTTCTGCGTTGGAAGAAGAAAAGCAGCGCTGGGCTGCCTCACGCCAATCATGCCAATCATGTGCGGTGTGCTCCCGGGGATTCAAGTGCACGCTCATGTGAAGTGGCACACGAAGGCCGAAGACACGCTCCTGGTTATGGCTGACGCCCGGCGCGTAACGATGCAGCCATTGCGGATAGATGGCGTAGACGTTCTCGAGTTCCCAATCGGTCAGGCAACACTCCGGCGCCAGCGCATCGATGCCGGTTTCCTCGAGCACCTCGCGCACGGCGGTTTCATGCCAGTCCTCGTCCAGGCTGTCCTTGCTGCCCGTGACGGATTGCCAGAAAGGCTCTCCCTCGGGCGCGGCAATGCTTCGACGCAGCAGCAACACCTGCCCGTCTTCACGGTAGATCACGACCAGCACGGACTGCGGAATCTTGTAGGGCCTGGCTTCCATCGCAGCATATTAGCGCGGCCAGCATGACAGCAGGCTGAGTCGCCCTGCTGCTTGATAGCCATCAATATTCATAGCTTCAACCGCTCTCCATTCATTGAATTCAGACTGATAACCATCTGAATTTCAAGATTGACAGGCGCAAGCAGCTCCCGATTTCAAAGCAACAAAAAAGCGCCAGCCGCTTTCGCGAACTGGCGCCCGGCGGTGAACAGCGACCGGCGCTGTTCACGGGGAGCTTGGGAATCAAGCCTCGGTGGTGACCACCATGGGGTTGCGCAGCTTGATGTGCAGCTCGCGCAGCTGCTTCTCGTCCACAGGCGAGGGAGCCTGGGTCAGCAGATCCTGGGCGCGCTGTGTCTTGGGGAAGGCAATCACGTCGCGGATGGAGTCGGAGCCGGTCATCAGCGTGATCAGACGATCCAGGCCGAAGGCCAGACCGCCGTGGGGAGGCGCACCGTACTGCAGCGCGTCCAGCAGATAGCCGAACTTGGCACGTTGCTGCTCGGGCGTGATGTTCAGGGCTTCGAACACCTTGGCCTGCACGTCGGCACGGTGGATACGCACCGAGCCGCCGCCCAGCTCCCAGCCGTTCAGAACCATGTCGTAGGCCTTGGCAATGCACTTGCCTGGATCGGTGTCCATCAGGTCTTCGTGACCATCCTTGGGCGAGGTGAAGGGGTGGTGCACGGCCACCCAGCGGCCGCTGTCCTCGTCATGTTCGAACATGGGGAAGTCCACCACCCACAGAGGCGCCCACTTGTCTTCGAACAGGCCGCTCTTCTTGCCGAATTCGCTGTGGCCGACCTTCAGGCGCAGGGCGCCGATGGAGTCGTTGACGATCTTTTCCTTGTCGGCGCCGAAGAACAGCAGGTCGCCATCCTGTGCACCGGTGCGCTTGACGATTTCGGCCAGCGCTGCATCGTGCAGGTTCTTGACGATGGGCGACTGCAGGCCTTCACGGCCCTTGGCCACTTCGTTGACCTTGATCCAGGCCAGGCCCTTGGCACCGTAGATCTTGACGAACTCGGTGTAGCCGTCGATCTCGCCACGCGAGATGGCAGCGCCGCCGGGCACGCGCAGGGCCACGACACGGCCGCCCTTGGTGGTGGCGGGGGTGGAGAAGACCTTGAAGTCCACATCGCCCATGATGTCGGTCAGCTCGGTGAACTCCAGCTTGACGCGCAGGTCGGGCTTGTCCGAACCGAAGCGGAAGGCCGCATCCTGGTAGGTCATGATGGGGAACTCGCCCAGATCCACGTTCAACTGGGTCTGGAACACTTCCTTGATCATGCGCTGGAAGATGGCGCGGATTTCCTCTTCGTTCAGGAAGGAGGTTTCGCAGTCGATCTGCGTGAATTCGGGCTGACGATCAGCGCGCAGGTCTTCGTCGCGGAAGCACTTGGTGATCTGGTAGTAGCGGTCGAAGCCCGAGACCATCAGCATCTGCTTGTACAGCTGGGGCGACTGGGGCAGCGCGAAGAATTCGCCGTCATGCACACGCGAGGGCACGAGGTAGTCGCGGGCGCCCTCAGGCGTGGACTTGCCCAGCATGGGGGTCTCGATGTCGATGAAGCCTTCCTTGTCGAGGAAGTTGCGCACCTGGATGGCGGTCTTGTAACGCAGCATCATATTGCGCTGCATCACGGGACGACGCAGATCCATCACGCGATTCGTGAGGCGCACGGTTTCCGACAGATTGTCATCGTCCAGCTGGAAAGGAGGCGTGACGGAAGCGTTGAGCACGTTCAGCTCATGGCACAGCACTTCGATCTGACCGCTCTTGAGCTTGTCGTTGGTAGTGCCGGCGGGACGCGCACGCACCACACCCTTGACCTGCACGCAGAACTCGTTGCGCACGTCTTCGGCCACCTTGAACATCTCGGCGCGGTCGGGGTCGCAGACCACCTGCACATAGCCTTCACGGTCGCGCAGGTCGATGAAGATCACGCCACCATGGTCACGGCGGCGATTCACCCAGCCGCACAGGGTCACGGTTTCGCCCATTTGGGCTTCGGTCACCAGACCGCAGTATTGAGAACGCATTGCCATGAAAATTCTTCCTGCACCTTAGGGGTGCGACAAGGTTGTTTGTTTGGATTCTTCGATCAGGGCGAGGTCTGGCGGAGCCACCACGCCCATCGAAACAATGTATTTGAGCGCCGCATCCACGCTCATTTCCAGCTCGATGCACTCGCTCTTGCGCACCAGCACGAAGTAACCCCCTGTGGGGTTGGGCGTGGTGGGCACGAAGACGCTCACATATTCATCGCGCAGCAAAGCCGCCACTTCACCGCTGGGCTGGCCTGTGACGAAAGCCACGGTCCATACGCCCTCGCGCGGCCACTGCACCAGCACTGCCGTGCGAAAAGCGTTGCCGCTGTCGGAGAACACGGTGTCCGAGACCTGCTTGACGCTGGAATAGATGGAGCGCACCACGGGAATGCGACGCACCAGCGCATCACCCCAGCCCACCAGCTTGCGGCCGATGAAATTGCTGGCAATGCCGCCCACGAGCAGCAGAATCAGCAAGGTCAGAATAACGCCAAAGCCCGGAATATGCATGCCCAGCAATCTGTCGGGCTGCCAGGCCTCGGGAAGAATGGCCAGCGTCTGATCAAGCGTTCCGATGATCCAGTTGAGCACGCCCAGCGTGATCACCAGGGGAACGATGACCAGCAAACCGGCAATCAGCCACTTGCGCAATGCAGACATAGTGTGGGTAAGCCTCAGGAATTGGCGGGCGCAGGGGCAGGGGCAGCTGCTGCAGGTGCAGCGGCACTGTCACTGGATGAAGAGGTGCTTGCAGCCGGCTTGCTGCCGCTGTTCTTGAAGTCCGTGGCATACCAGCCAGAACCCTTGAGCTGAAAGCCCGGAGCGGTGAGCTGCTTGGAAAAGGCCTCGGCCCCGCAAGCTGGGCACACGGTCAGCGGCGCGTCCGAGATTTTCTGCAGCACATCCTTGGCGTGACCGCAGGAGCCACACTTGTATGCATAGATAGGCATAGCGCTAAAAACGGAGAAAGTGCAAAAACCCTCAATTATAGGCGCCGCCCCTGGTTTTGCTGCGCTGCGCAAGCAAGCCCCGGTGCAGCCGGTTTGCTCTCTCAAGCCTTGATCTCGACCAAGGACTCGATTTCACGGTGATGGTTGCTGATCCACTGGGGCAGCAGCGAGCCCGCCAGCATGCCGGCAACCGCAGCCAAAAGACCAGCCAGCTGCTGTGGAAAAGCCTGGTTGAGCGCGGGCGTGACCATGAAGACCAGCCACACACCTATGCCCAGCGCCACGGCACTGATGGCGCCCTGGGTGGTGGCTCGCTTCCAGTACAGGCCGAACACCAGCGGCACGAAGGCCCCCACCAGCGGCACCTGATAGGCGCTGGCGACCAGCTCATAGATGGGCGTGCCCTCCATGGCTATCGAATAGGCCAGCACACAGGCCGCAAACACCAGCACGCTGATGCGCATGGTCCTGAGGTTTTCCTTGTCCGTGGTGTAGGGGCGGAACTGGCGCCAGATGTTCTCGGTAAAGGTCACGCTGGGAGCCAGCAAGGTGGCCGACGCACAGGACTTGATGGCCGAGAGCAGCGCGCCGAAGAACAGCACCTGCATGGCAAACGGCATCTTGTCCATCACCAGGGTGGGCAGCACCTTCTGCGGATCATCGGCCAGCAGGGCCGTGGCTTCGGCGGGCATGATGATGAGCGCACTGGCCACCAGGAACATAGGTACGAAGGCAAAGATCACATAGCAGGCACCGCCGATAATGGTGCCGCGCACGGCCGACTTCTCGGTGTCTGCCGACATCACGCGCTGGAAGATGTCCTGCTGCGGAATCGAGCCCAGCATCATGGTCACGGCAGCGCCGATGAAGAAAACGATTTCATGCAGCGAGGGCTCGGGCAGAAACTTGAAGAGATCGCGGCTGGTGGCCAGATCGACCACCTTGCCCGCGCCGCCCGCCATGTCACCGGCAAAGAAGGCCAGTATCAGCAGGCCGGCGACCAGGATGATCATCTGCACGAAATCCGTCACGGCCACCGACCACATGCCACCGAACAGGGTGTAGACCAGCACCGAGAGCACGCCTATCGTCATGCCCATGGGAATGCTGACGACACCGCCCGAGAGCAGGTTGAACACCAGGCCCAGCGCCGTGACCTGGGCCGAGACCCAGCCCAGATAGCTGAGCATGATGATCAGCGAGCAGACCACCTCGATAGCTCGGCCATAGCGCGAGCGGTAGTAGTCGCTGATGGTCAGCAGATTCATGCGGTAGAGCTTGGCCGCAAAAAAGACGCCCACCAGGATCAGGCACATGCCCGCGCCAAACGGATCTTCCACCAGCGCATGCAGACCGCCTTCGATGAACTTGGCTGGCACGCCCAGCACCAGCTCGGACCCGAACCAGGTCGCGAATGTGGTGGTGATGATCATGTAGAGCGGCAGATGACGGCCGGCAATGGCGAAGTCCGCCGTGTTCTTCACGCGTCTGGCGGCCCACAGGCCGATGCCGATGGTCACTAACAGGTAGACGATCACCAATGAGAGCAGCACGCTGGCACTCCTCGAACTCTAAAGAAAGGGAAAGCTCAGAAGCGGATGCGCAGCAGAACCTGCAGCACCACCAGACCGATGACGAAACCGATGCCGCCGCAAAGGATGGCCTGCAGCAAACGGTTTGTCGTTTTCTGCTGCTGCAGCAGCTCCTTGAGCAAGGTCTCGCTGTCATTGCCAGCGCCATGCCTGGACAGATACTGGTGCAGCACACGCGGAATGTCGGGCAGGATCTTGGCGTAACGCGGCGCCTGCGCCTGCAGCTCATGCCATAGGCGCTGCGGCCCCATCTGGTCCAGCATCCATTTCTCGAGGAATGGCTTGGCCGTGCTCCAGAGGTCGAGGTTGGGGTCGAGCTGACGGCCCAGGCCTTCGATATTGAGCAGCGTCTTTTGCAGCAGCACCAGCTGGGGCTGGATCTCGACCTGGAAACGGCGCGAGGTCTGGAACAGGCGCATCAGCACCATGCCCAGCGAGATTTCAGCCAGAGGCCGGTCGAAATAAGGCTCGCAGACGGCGCGGATGGCCGCCTCCAGCTCCTCGACGCGCGTCGTGGCCGGCACCCAGCCGCTTTCCACATGCAAGGCGGCAACACGCTTGTAGTCGCGGCGGAAAAAGGCCAGGAAGTTTTGCGCCAGATATTCCTTGTCGAACTCGGTCAGCGTACCGACGATGCCGAAGTCCAGCGAGATATAGCGCCCGAAGGTATCGGGCTCCAGGCTGACCATGATGTTGCCCGGGTGCATGTCGGCATGAAAGAAGCCGTCGCGGAACACCTGGGTAAAGAAGATGGTCACGCCATCGCGCGCCAGCTTGGGAATGTCCACGCCGGCTTCGCGCAGGCGCTCGACCTGGCTGATGGGCACGCCCTTCATGCGCTCCATCACCATCACGTCGGTGTGGCAGTAATCCCAGTGGATCTCGGGGATCAGCACCAGATCCAGCCCTTCCATATTGCGGCGCAGTTGCGCGGCATTGGAGGCTTCGCGGATCAGGTCCAGTTCGTCATGCAGATAGTTGTCGAACTCGGCAACCACTTCCTTGGGCTTGAGGCGCTTGCCATCATGGGAGAGCTTTTCCAGCCAGCTCGCCATCATGTGCATCAGCGCCAGATCCTTGTCGATCACGGACTTCATGCCCGGACGCAGCACCTTGACGGCAACGTCGTGCTCGACGCCGGACTTGTCGCGAACCCTGGCAAAGTGCACCTGGGCGATGGACGCGCTGGCCACGGGCTCACGCTCGAAGCTGATGAAGATCTGCTCCAGCGGCTTGCGAAAGGAACGCTCGATGGTGTCCACCGCGATCTGGGAATCGAACGGCGGCACGCGATCCTGCAGCTTGGCCAGTTCCTCGGCCACATCGGGCGGCATCAGGTCGCTGCGTGTAGACAACACCTGACCGAACTTCACGAAGATGGGTCCCAGCTCTTCCAGCGCTTCGCGCAGGCGCACGCCACGTGGCTTGTCCAGCTTGCGGCCAAAGGTCAGCACGCCGCGCAGGCTGCGCAGGCGCGGATGCGGAATCCCGGAGAGCACCAGCTCATCGAGTCCATAACGAAACACCACCCAGAGGATGGCCCAGCCCCGCAGAAAGCGGCTCATGGCTGTGTGTAATCGGCCCCGGGCATGGCTGCCACGGGTGCCGTGCCGGCAGGATTGGCGACATCGGCAGCAGAGGCAGACTTGCTGCCCATGCGTGCGCCGACGAACTGACGCAGCCCCTGTGCGGCCGTGCGTGCCACCTTGCCAATGGTATGGGCCGGCACATCGCCAATCAGGCGAGCCAGATCTTCCTCCACATCCCACTTGACGTTATCCACCAGCCAATTAATCTCGGCGGCAAACTGCACATCGCCTTCGATGCGAATGCTGGGCTTGTCGCCACGCAAGGCCGTCTGGACCAGCGACAGAGGAGAGGTCTCGGTGACTTCCAGCATCAGATCGGGTGCAGCCTCCGCAGGAGCCACGTCGAACAGGCCAGCAGGAGTGACCAGCAAGGCGACCGAATACTGGCGCCATTGCACGCGAGCAATACGCCCCTTCTGGCGCACGAGGCGGTCCATGGCCTCTTTTTCCTGCATCAGCACGTGATTGAGGAAAAGCACCAGACGCTGGTGCATTTCACTCACCAGCCATTCGGGAGCTTGGGGACCGGCCATCACGCGTTCGACGAGACCGCCCAGAAAAGAAAAAGGGGACTGTGTTGCCATAGTCCCCGATTATTCATGAAATTGATTCCCCCCTGTGGCGCTTTGCGCCTTCCCCCCAAGGGGGACGGCACCATCGCTGCGGGGCGGCGCTTATTGCAGCGCCTGCACGCCTGCCACCAGCCAGCCGCTGGTGCCACTCTTGGGCTTGGTCATGTTCCAGACTTCACGGAAGGGACTGGGGCCTGCCGATGCCTCTTCGCGGATCATGCCGGAGAACTCGACGCTGGCCATATAGCCATTGCCCAGATCTTCGATGCCCAGCAGTTGCGCATCGATCATCAGCACGTCGGTGTGGTTGGGTTCACCGGCACGCTGGCTCTCGCGCTCGGACAGCTGGCTGCGGATTTCCGCGAGCATCTCGTCGGTCATCATGGAGCGCAGAGTGGTGATGTCGGACCTGTCCCAGGCCGACTGCAGCGTCACGAAGTTGCGCTTGGCTGCCGTGAGAAAACCTTCGGCATCGAAGTCTGCAGGCACGCCCCAGTTCTGCGAACCCGACAGGGCAGAGCCGATCATGGAGCCGCCAGCTGCAGCTGCGGCTTCGGGAATATGGTTCTGCTCCCAAGGACGAGCCGACGCGTCATTGCCCACTTTTTCGGGGTTGTACTGGCGTGCCTGAGGTGCATTCACATCACCGCCCAGATTGCCTGCGCCCTGAAAGGCGAATGGACTGCTGGTGCTCTGCACGGCAGGCGCTGCCTTGCGACGGCGCATGATCATGCCGACCACCACCATGATCACCATGGCCAGCAGACCGAACATCAGCATATTGGCAAAGGCTTCGCCCATGCCCAGGGAGTTGGCCAGCCAGGCCAGGCCCAGGCCTGCGGCCAGGCCGCCCAGCATGGCGCCCCATGGCTTCTTGGGTGCAGCGGCCGGAGCCGCTGCAGGCGGAGCAGCACGGTTTTGCTGCGCCGCGCTCTGCTGCGGAGCCTGCTGGGTATTCTGAGCGGGAGCACGAGACGCTTCGCGTTGAGTGACGTTGCCCGACTGCTTGCCGAACGATGAGCCACCGCCCATGCGTTTTGCATCGGCCTGACCATGTGCCACCACCAGCATTGCCACCAAGGCGATTGACCAAAGTTTCTTCATCTCATCTCCCTTCTTATAGAAAGTCGCTACAAATCTGCGCACAGGGCGCACTTAACATTTGATTCCCACATGCAAGGCACAGACGCCTCCTGTCATGTTGTGATAGTCCACATGGCCAAAGCCGCATTGCTGCATCAGGGCCTTGAGCTCCTTCTGGCCTGGGTGCATGCGGATGGACTCAGCCAGATAGCGATAGCTTTCGGCGTCGCCGGCAATCATCTTGCCCATGGTCGGCAAAATCTTGAACGAGTACCAGTCATAGACTTTCTCCAGCGGTTTGGCCACCTTGGAAAACTCCAGCACCAGCAGCTTGCCGCCGGGACGCAGCACGCGGTTCATTTCCTTGAGCGCTGCATCCTTGTGCGTCATATTGCGCAGACCGAAGGCCACGCTGACCAGATCGAAATAGTTGTCGGGGAAGGGCAGCTTTTCAGCATCGCAGACCAGCGTGGGCAGGATCACGCCCTTGTCGGTCAAACGGTCACGCCCCACGCGCAACATGGCTTCATTGATGTCGGTGTGCACCACCTGACCGCTGGCGCCCACCTTCTTGGAAAAAGCCAGGGACAAATCTCCTGTGCCGCCCGCGATATCCAGCGCCTTGTCGCCTTCCTTGAGGTTGGCCACCATCAGCGTGTAAGCCTTCCAGGCGCGGTGCAGACCGCCCGACATCACGTCGTTCATGACGTCGTACTTGGAAGCCACGGAGTCGAACACACCGCGTACGCGCGATGCCTTCTCGCTTTCATCAACAGTCTGGAATCCGAAGTGTGTGGAGCTCATAACAAAGAATGCTAAGCAGGCAGTGCTTGCGCGTACAGCGACAACCCCGTATGGCTACAGGCTTTGAAGCACTATGGTTTTTGGAAGGAATTCGCCTTGAGCGCTTATTTCACATGCGCTGCCAGCTATTGGAAATATAGCACCAGCCTCAATAACCCTGTACCGTATGCATGGGCTATGTGGCGTGTACGGGACGTTGCTGCCGGCTTTTGAGCCGACATGCAAGCCCCTGGGAGTCAAAGCTCAATGCACGCTGCAGCCATGACCGCCGGCGCCCTTCTCGGGCATGGGCGTGTCGCGCTCCATCCCGGCCTCTTCAAGGCGCTGCAGATATTGCTGCCACAGAGCATCCTGCTGGCTGCCCAGCTGGTAGAGGTATTCCCAGGTGTACAGACCGCTTTCATGCCCATCGCTGAAGAAGGGCTTGATGGCGTAGTTGCCGACCGGCTCTATGGTGTTGATGCCCACATCGCGCTTGCCGGTCTGCAGCACTTCCTGGCCCGGGCCATGGCCTTGCACCTCGGCCGAGGGCGAGTACACGCGCAGCAACTCGAACGGGATGCGGAAAGTCTTGCCGTCCGAATAAGAGACCTCCAGCACGCGCGATGCGCCATGCACGGTCAATGACTGGGGGGTGGGAGTATTGGCTTGCAGTCCTGCCATGTTTCTCTCCTAATCAATGCATAAAAGGGCAGCCTCAAGCTGCCCTTTGAATCTCCCGTCGGAGACGAAAAACATCACGCGGCCCAGAGGGCCAACGCCTTTTGCAGCACTTCATCCACCTGCGGCAGCTGGCGGGCAATCGCAGCTTCGCGCTCTTCATCGCGCTCGCGCTGGGCCGCAGCCCAGACGGAAGCGGGAAAGTGGCTGTCCCAGTCATAGCGCGCAATCACATGCCAGTGCAGATGCGCCACCATATTACCGAGCGCCGCCAGGTTGATCTTGGTCGGAGCCAGTTGCTCGCGCAGCACACGTTCGACCAGGGCCACGGCATCCATGCAGACAATGCGATCCGCCGCGCTCAGATCCGAGAACTCGGCCGCATGCTCATTCCAGACCACGCGATAGAAGGCCGGAAAGCCTGCCTCCACGGCTCGAATCACACGCAGCTTGTCGCCGCGCCAGACCAGCGCACCGCCATCGGCAATGCACAGAGGACAGTTTTCAACCAGCATCTGAAATCTCCATTGCAATGCTTCTTACCCACATCACTGCGATGCGACCCCAGCGCAGGCCAGAGACACCGAGGCAGGTCCGCCCCGGCCTCCCTTGGGGAAGGCGCGGAGCGACTCAGGGGGCATCACACCAGCACACGCTCGATACCGCCCTGGTTGGCGCGATTGACATACTCGGCCATCCAGTTCTCGCCCAGAATGTCGCGCGCCATCTCGACCACGATGTAGTCGGCTTCGAGCAGACCGTTGTTCAGATCGTTGCCATAGCGGCTCAGGCCTTGCAGGCAGCTGGGGCAGCTGGTCAGGATCTTGACGTTGTCCTGGGCACCCAACTGGCCGTTGTCGCGCAATGCGGCCTCGCCCTTGCGGATCTCCTCGGTCTTGCGGAAACGGATCTGCGTGGAGATATCGGGACGCGTCACCCCCAGCGTGCCGGATTCGCCGCAGCAGCGCTCGCTCTTGAGCACGTTGTCCCCCATCAAGGCCTTGACGGTCTTCATCGGGTCCTGCTGCTTCATGGGCGTATGGCAGGGGTCGTGGTACAGGTAAGCGCCCTTGTTCTGCAGCGTGATGCCTTTTTCAAGCAGATATTCGTGGATGTCGATGATGCGGCAGCCGGGGAAGATCTTGTCGAACTGGTAGCCCTGCAACTGGTCATAGCAGGTGCCGCAGCTCACCACCACGGTCTTGATGTCCAGATAGTTGAGCGTGGTCGCCACACGGTGGAAGAGCACACGGTTGTCCGTGATCATCTTCTCGGCCTTGTCGAACTGGCCCGAGCCGCGCTGAGGATAACCGCAGCACAGATAGCCGGGCGGCAGCACGGTCTGCACGCCGGCATGCCAGAGCATGGCCTGCGTGGCCAGACCCACCTGACTGAACAGGCGCTCCGAGCCGCAGCCGGGGAAGTAGAACACCGCCTCGGTGTCCGACTTGGTGGCCTGCGGGTCGCGGATGATGGGCACGTAATCCTTGTCCTCGATGTCCAACAAGGCGCGCGCCGTCTTGGTCGGCAGACCACCGGGCAGCTTCTTGTTGATGAAGTGAATCACCTGCTCCTTGATGGGAGCCGTGCCCACGGATGCGGGCGGATGTGCGGTCTGCTTCTTGGCGACAGCCCCCAGCACGTCGGCCGCCAGGCGCTGGGCCTTGAAGCCCACGCCCACCATGGCCGTGCGCATGAACTTGATGGTGTCGGGGTTGGTGGCATTGAGCATGGCCATGGCCAGCTTGTTGCCGGGACGGAAGCTCTTCTTGTCCATCTTGCGCAGCAGATTGCGCATATTCATGGTCACGTCGCCAAAGTCGATCTTGACCGGGCAGGGGTTGAAGCACTTGTGGCAGACCGTGCAGTGGTCGGCCACGTCTTCGAATTCCTGCCAGTGCTTGATGGAGACGCCACGGCGTGTCTGCTCTTCGTAGAGGAAGGCCTCCACCAGCAGCGAGGTGGCCAGAATCTTGTTGCGCGGCGAGTACAGCAGATTGGCGCGCGGCACATGGGTGGCGCACACGGGCTTGCACTTGCCGCAGCGCAGGCAGTCCTTGACGGAGTTGGCGATGGCGCCGATGTCCGACTGCTGCATGATGATGGATTCATAACCCATCAGGCCGAAGCTGGGCGTGTAGGCATTGGTCAGATCGGCAAACATCAGCGACTCGCGCGGCGAGCGACCGTCATGACTCTGGTGCGCCAGGGCATCCCACTCTTCGTTGCGGATCAGCTTGCCCTTGTTGAAGCGGCCTTCGGGGTCCACACGCTTCTTGTAATCGGCAAACGGTGCCAGCTCGGCATCCGAGAGGAATTCCAGCTTGGTGATGCCGATGCCGTGCTCGCCCGAGATCACGCCGTCCAGACTGCGCGCCAGCTCCATGATGCGGGCCACGGCTTCGTGCGCGGTCTGCAGCATTTCATAGTCATCGGAGTTGACGGGGATGTTGGTGTGCACATTGCCGTCGCCGGCGTGCATGTGCAGGGCCACCCAGACACGGCCCTTGAGCACGGTCTGGTGAATCTCGTTGACCGACTCGCGCAGCGGCTGGAAGGCAGCGCCCGCAAAAATCTTGGACAGCGGCTCCTTGAGCTGGGTCTTCCAGCTCGCACGCAGGCGGTGATCCTGCAGCTCGGGGAACAGCGTGGCCACGCCGTCCAGCCAGCCCTGCCAGAGCTCGCGCACCTCGGCCACCAGCGCCAGGGCCTGCTGCACGCGGTCTTCCAGCAGTTCGGCACTGGGGATGTCGCCGGCATCGTCGCTCTTGCCCAGGGGCAGATCGGAGTGCTTGAAGAAGCCGCTCAGCTCGTCGCAGAGCTTGAGCTTGTTGCGCAGCGACAGCTCGATATTGATGCGCTCGATGCCATCGGTGTACTCGGCCATGCGCGGCAGCGGAATCACCACGTCTTCGTTGATCTTGAAGGCGTTGGTATGGCGCGAGATCGCTGCCGTGCGCTTGCGGTCCAGCCAGAACTTCTTGCGCGCCTCGGCGCTGACGGCGGTAAAGCCCTCGCCGTTGCGTGAATTGGCGATGCGCACCACCTCGGCAGCCACGCGGGCCACTTCGTCGGCATCGTCACCGGCGATATCGCCCAGCAGCACCATCTTGGGCAGACGGCCGTTGCCCTTCTTGCTCTTGGTCGCGTAGCCCACGGCCTTGAGGTAGCGGTCGTCCAGATGTTCAAGGCCGGCCAGCAGCACGCCCGAGCGCTTTTGCTCGGCGAACATATAGTCCTTGATCTCGACGATGGAGGGCACGGCATCCTTGGCATTGCCGAAGAATTCCATGCAAACGGTACGCGTATGCGCCGGCATGCGGTGCACCACCCAGCGCGCGCTGGTGATCAGGCCGTCCGTGCCTTCCTTCTGGATGCCGGGCAGACCCGAGAGGAATTTGTCGGTCACGTCCTTGCCCAGGCCTTCCTTGCGGAAGGTGTGACCGGGGATGTCCAGGCGCTCGGTGCGCACATGGGTCTTGCCGTCCGCCTCGAAGTACTTCAGCTCGAAACAGGCCATCTCGGCATCATGGATCTTGCCGAGGTTGTGATCCAGGCGTGTGACCTCCAGCCATTGCGCATCGGGCGTGACCATGCGCCAGGACACCAGATTGTCCAGGGCAGTACCCCAGAGCACGGCCTTTTTGCCGCCCGCATTCATGGCGATATTGCCGCCTATGCAGGAGGCCTCGATGGAGGTCGGGTCCACGGCGAACACAAAGCCGCCGCGCTCGGCCGCATCGGCCACACGCTGGGTCACCACACCGGCTTCGGAGTAGATGGTGGGCACTTCGTGATCCACGCCGGGAATCATGCGCATCTCGACTTCGGTCAGCGCTTCCAGCTTCTCGGTGTTGATGACCACCGAGCGCCAGGTCAAAGGTATGGCACCACCCGTGTATCCGGTACCGCCTCCGCGCGGAATGATGGTCAGACCGAGTTCGATGCAGCCCTTGACCAGACCGGCCATCTCGGCTTCGGTATCGGGCGTCAGCACGACAAACGGGTATTCGACGCGCCAGTCGGTCGCATCGGTCACATGGGCCACGCGCGACAGACCGTCGAACTTGATGTTGTCCTTGGCGGTATAGCGACGCAGCGTCTTCTGCGCGCGGCGGCGCAGCTGCTCGGCCTCGACAAAAGTGGCGTTGAATTCATGCACGGCGCGGTGGGCCGCTTCCACCAGCTGACCCACCAGCTGATCGCGCAGCGCATCCTCGTTGGGCTCGCGGCGCTTGTCGATCTCGGCCAGGCGATGCTCCAGCGCCTCGACCAGCGACTTGCGGCGGTCGGGGTTGTGGATCAGGTCGTCCTGAAGATAGGGATTGCGCTGCACAACCCAGATATCCCCCAGCACTTCGTAGAGCATGCGGGCGGATCGGCCGGTACGGCGTTCCTGACGCAGCTGATTGAGCACATCCCACATGGATGAGCCCAGCAGACGAATCACAATCTCACGGTCAGAGAACGATGTGTAGTTATAGGGAATCTCGCGCAGTCGTGCGGGTTCGGCAGCCTGGGCCTGGAGGGCGGCAGCCAACGCAATCGGTACATTCATGGGGGTAGACCGTGTCGGGCGCCCTCTGTGTGGCGCCCCTAAGCCAGTGGGATGACGATTTTAAGCGACGGAGGCTCAGCCATGCTTTGCTATGGGTTCTGAGTGGCCAGCCCTGCTATCGCCAAAGCAGCAAGCCCCATCGGCATTTCGCAGGCGATCCGCTGCATGACGATGCACAAAGGCGCTGCGAACCCGTTCGCCGCTGCACGCAGCCAAAGGGTAGATGAATCTTTCATAGGCTATTTAGACAAAAATCATACATTTCCGAATCAAAAACAACTCAATACGAAAGACTACCAACAACAAACGAAATGCCGTTGACCTAGAATGGCGCAGCTTCGCGCACCATCAGATGTCACCGGATCGTCATACAAAGGCTTGTGACTGCGGGTTCTGCCCATGGTGCGGCGCGTTGCCCATGCAAACAATGACATCCATATGTCATACGGATGACTTAGTGTGCATCACCGCATATTTCGTCAACGATCGTTAGAGGAGCCTTCATGCAATTCAAGCAACTGGCCATGGCCGCCGCCGTCGCCGCTACTACTTTCTCGGCACAAGCCGTCACCGAAATCCAATGGTGGCACTCGATGACTGCCGTGAATAACGAGTGGGTCAATGACCTGGCCAAGCAGTTCAACGAAAGCCAGAAGGATTACAAGGTCGTGCCCACGTTCAAGGGCGTGTACGACGAATCCATGACGGCCGCGATTGCAGCCTTCCGCTCGGGCAACGCCCCTCACATCCTGCAGGTGTTTGAAGTGGGTACCGCCACCATGATGGCTTCCAAGGGTGCGACGGTGCCCGTGGGCAAGGTGATGCAGGACGCCGGCGTCGCTTTCGACCCCAAGACCTACATCCCCGCCGTGGCCGGTTACTACACGGCCCCCAACGGCCAGATGCTGAGCTTCCCCTTCAACAGCTCGACGACCATCTTCTACTACAACAAGGACGCCTTCAAGAAGGCCGGCCTGAACCCCGACGTCGCCCCCAAGACCTGGCCCGAAGTCTTTGCTGCCGCCAAGAAGCTCAAGGAAAGCGGCCACAGCTGCCCCATGACCCTGGCATGGCAAGGCTGGACCCAGCTGGAGTCCTTCTCCACCTGGCACAACGTGGAATTCGCCACCGAGCACAACGGTCTGAGCGCCAACGGCTACAAGGCGCGCATGAAGATCAACTCGCCTCTGCACGTCAAGCACATCGACAACCTGGCCGCAGCTGCCAAGGCTGGCGAGTTTGTCTACAAGGGTCGCGCCTCCACTTCCCAGGCTTCGTTCACCGCCGGTGAATGCGCCATGATCCAGACTTCGTCCGGCTTCTACGGCGATGTGGCCAAGAACGCCAAGTTCAACTACGCCCTGGCTCCCCTGCCCTACTATCCCGATGTCAAGGGCGCTCCCCAGAACACCGTGATCGGCGGCGCTTCGCTGTGGGTCATGGCTGGCAAGAAGGCCGAAGAGTACAAGGGCGTGGCCAAGTTCTTCGAGTTCCTGTCGCAGACCAAGGTACAGGCCGCTTCGCACCAGCGCACCGGCTACCTGCCCGTGACCATGGCGGCCTATGACCTGACCGAAAAGTCCGGTTTCTACGCCAAGCACCCCGGCACCGACACCGCCGTGACGCAGATGATCCGCAAGGTGACCGACAACTCGCGCGGCATCCGTCTGGGCAACTACGTGCAGATCCGTACCATCGAGGACGAAGAACTCGAACAGGTGTGGGCTGGCAAGAAGACCGGCAAGCAGGCGCTGGACTCCATCGTGAGCCGTGGCAACGAACTGCTGGCTCGCTTCGAGCGCTCCTACAAACAGTAAACCCTCCAGGCACCCGCAAGGGTGCCGCCAAGGCCTGCGGGGCCTTCAAACAAGGCTCTGCCCCCCCAAATACCCCGTTGACTGCACCCAGGCTCCGGCGGTTTTTTTATTTGTAACTCCTCATGGAAAAACGCGTTCTTTTCCGATCCAAGTGGCTTCCCTGGGTGCTGATCACCCCCCAGCTACTGATCATCGGCATCTTCTTCTTCTGGCCCGCCGGTCAGGCTGTGCTCCAGTCATTCCAGATGGAAGACGCGTTCGGCATGAGTACCGAATGGGTTGGCCTGGACAACTTCCGCCAGTTGTTCGCCGACCCCACCTATCTGAATTCCTTCAAGCGCACAGCACTGTTCTCGGTGCTGGTGGCCGGCGTCGGCATTGCCGTTTCGCTGGCTCTGGCCATCTTTGCGGATCGCATCATCCGCTTTGCCATGGTCTACAAGACCTTGCTGATCATCCCCTACGCAGTGGCTCCCGTGATCGCAGGCGTGCTGTGGGTCTTCATGTTCTCGCCCTCCATCGGTGTGGTGACCCATTACATGGGCAAGCTGGGCTATGAATGGAACCATCTGATGAACGAAAACCAGGCCATGGCCCTGATCGTCATCACCTCGGTGTGGAAACAGATTTCCTACAACTTCCTGTTCTTCCTCGCCGGACTGCAGTCCATTCCCAAGGCACTGATCGAAGCCGCGTCCATCGACGGTGCCGGCCCATGGCGACGCTTCTGGAACATCCAGCTGCCGCTGCTCTCGCCCACCACCTTCTTCCTGCTGGTGATCAACGTCGTCTACGCCTTCTTCGACACCTTCGGCATCATTGATGCAGCCACGCAGGGCGGCCCCGGCCAGTCCACATCGATTCTGGTCTACAAGGTCTACCAGGACGGCTTCAAGGCGCTGGACCTGGGCGGCTCCGCAGCCCAGTCCGTGATCCTGATGCTGATTGTTGTCGTGCTGACTGTGATCCAGTTCCGCTATGTTGAAAAGAAAGTGCAGTACTGATCATGGTCGATCGTAATCCCTGGCTTGCCTTCATCTCCCACGCCGTGCTGCTGCTGGGCGTGGCCATCGTGGCCTTTCCGCTGTATCTGGCGCTGGTCGCATCCACCCATACGGCGGACGCCATCGTGCAGTCCCCCATGCCGCTGCTGCCCGGCTCGCATATGTGGGAAAACTACCGCGACGCCCTGCTCGGTTCGGGCAAGCTCGGCTCCAACACCAATGTCGTGCAGATGATGTGGGTGAGCTTTGTCGTGGCCATGGTCATCACCGTGGGCAAGATCGCCATCTCGCTGCTGTCGGCCTTTGCCATCGTCTACTTCCGCTTCCCGTTCAAGATGGTCTGCTTCTGGGCGATTTTCCTGACGCTGATGCTGCCCGTGGAAGTGCGTATCCTGCCCACCTACAAGGTCGTGGCCGAGCTGGGCATGCTCAACAGCTACGCCGGCCTGACCCTGCCCCTGATTGCTTCGGCAACCGCCACCTTCCTGTTTCGTCAGTTCTTCCTGACCGTGCCGGACGAACTGGTGGAAGCTGCCCGTATCGACGGCGCCGGCGCCATGCGCTTTTTCAAGGACATCCTGGTGCCCTTGTCCAAGACCTCGATTGCCGCGCTGTTCGTGATCCAGTTCATCTACGGCTGGAACCAGTACCTGTGGCCGCTGCTGATGACCACCTCGGAAGACATGTACCCCGTGGTGATCGGCATCAAGCGCATGCTGGCAGGTGGTGAAGCCGCTGTGGACTGGAACATTGTGATGGCGACCGCCATTCTGGCCATGCTGCCCCCGACAGCCGTGGTGATGCTGATGCAAAAGTGGTTTGTCAAAGGCCTGGTGGATACCGAGAAATAAAGCTCGCCCCCACTGCCTCCGCCACCTTCTTTTGACCCATTGAACGAATACCTGGAATACCTCTCATGGCATCCATCTCCCTGAAGAACATCGTCAAGCGCTACGGCACCGGCAAGTCCGCCGTACCCGTCATCCACGGCATCAACGTCGAAATCAACGACGGCGAATTCATCGTGCTGGTCGGCCCCTCGGGCTGCGGCAAGTCCACACTGCTGCGCATGATCGCGGGCCTGGAAGAAATCACCGACGGCGACCTGCTGATCGGCAGCAACAAGGTCAACGACCTGGAGCCCGCCAAGCGCAATATCGCCATGGTGTTCCAGAACTACGCGCTCTACCCCCACATGAGCAACTACGAGAACATGGCCTACGGTCTGAAGCTCGCCAAGGTGCCCGAGGACGAGATCAAGCGCCGCGTGGACAAGGCTGCCAAGATTCTGGAGCTGAGCCATCTGCTGGACCGCAAGCCGCGCCAGCTCTCCGGCGGCCAGCGCCAGCGCGTGGCCATGGGCCGCGCCATCGTGCGCCAGCCCCAGGTCTTTCTGTTCGACGAGCCCCTGTCCAATCTGGACGCCAAGCTGCGCGGCCAGACCCGCCTGGAAATCCAGAAGCTGCACGCCGAGCTGGGCATCACCAGCCTGTTCGTGACCCACGACCAGGTCGAGGCCATGACCCTGGCCCAGCGCATGGTGGTGATGAACGGCGGCAATGTGGAGCAGTTCGGCACGCCCGAAGAGGTCTATCACACGCCCGCCTCCACCTTTGTGGCGGGTTTCATCGGCTCTCCTCCCATGAACCTGCTAAAGCACTCGCCCAACGGCAAGCCCGGCATGATCCTGGGCATCCGTCCCGAGCATATCGACCTGGTGGAAGCCGGCGGCGTGGAGTTCAAGGTCCAGACCGTGGAACTGCTGGGCGCCGAACGCCTGCTCTATGGCAAGGTGGGCGACGAAGACGTCACCGTGCGCGTGGAAGAAGGCAAGCCCTATCCCAAGCCCGGTGAAACGGCCCGCATCTCGGCGCGCGAAGACCGCCTGCACTGGTTCAACGCCGAAACCGGCAAACGCGTATAAATCGAAACACCCCCTGAGCGGCTTCGCCGCTTCCCCTGCTGGGCGCCTGGGGCGCCCGAGGGGGACGGCAACTTCGCTGCGAGGCGGCCCTGTCCCGGTGCCCTGGCACCGTGAATGCGCAGCCCTCAAGAACGAGTCCACGGACGCCAATGACCGACTCAATCTCATCGCATGCATACGCTCATGACTGCAGAATTCCTTCTGCCATAAACTTCTCCAAGCGCCCAAGCCCACGCTGACGGCGCTTTTTTCACGTCTACATGGGCGCAAATCCACTATGACTACTGCTTTAAAACCCTGGCCCTATCCCCGCTGGGTGGCCCACCGCGGCGCCGGCAAGCTGGCACCTGAGAACACCATGAGCGCCTTCCGTCTGGGCGCGCAGCATGGCTACCGCTTTTTTGAATGCGATGCCAAGCTCAGCCAGGACGGCGTGCTGTTTCTGATGCATGACGCCACGCTGGAGCGCACCACCAACGGCCAAGGCATTGGCGGCGAACTGAGCATGGGCGAGATCGCCCAGCTCGACGCCGGCAGCTGGCACTCGCGCGCCTATGCGGGCGAGGCCCTGCCCACGCTGGAAGCCCTGGCACGCTGGTGCCTGGCCAACCATCTGCACCTGAATGTGGAAATCAAGCCGACCCCGGGCCAGGAACTGGAAACCGGCCGTGCCTGCGGCGAGCTGATGCAGCGCATCTGGCCGCAAACCGAGGTACAGCCGCTGTTCACCTCGTTCAAGTCCGAGTCGCTCAAGGGCGCCCGCGAGACCGCAGCCCATATTCCGCGCGGCCTGCTGGTGGACAAGCTGGCCGACGCCAGCGGCGACTCCGACCTGAAGCTGGCCCTGGAGCTGGACTGCAGCGCCATGGTGCTCAACCATGCGCTGTGGACACCCGAGCTGGTGGCCAAGGTGCATGGCGCCGGCCTCTACTGCAGCAGCTACACCGTCAACGACCAATGGGCCGCACAGCGCCTGATAGACCTGGGCACGGACGGCATCATTACCGATCGTGTGGACATGTTCAGCCCCGCGCAGACAGGCGCTCAGCTGTAAATCAGTAGCTGCTTATGCAGACCCACCTTGAATTTCAGTATCAATCAATACTGAATTTCTCTCTAATCAAGCGCAAGCAGCTTCGATACCCATAGCAAAACAAAAGCCCGGCCACGCAAAGTGACCGGGCTTTTTTGCGTTCACCACCTCCAATACTGGCACTGACAAATCAGGGCAGCCGCGCAAGGGCCTCAGGGGGTGTCAATCCAGTTTCGTGCCCGAGGCCTTGACGGCTGCCGCCCAGCGCGGAGTCTCGCTGGCCAGGAACTTGCCGAAGGCCTCGGAGCCGAGGAAGGCCGGATCGGCGCCCTGCTCCACCATGCGGCTCTTCACGTCGGGCAGGTTCATCACCTGCTGGAAGGCATTGCTGAGCTTGGCCGTCACCTCCTTGGGCAGGCCGGCAGGCGCGAGGAAGCCATAGAAGCCCACCACCTCGAAGCCCTTGAGGCCGGACTCTATGGCGGTCGGCACCTCGGGCAGCGCGGGGTTGCGCTCCTTGCTGGTCACGGCCAGGGCGCGCACCTTGCCCTGCTTGTGATAGGCGGCCGCCTGAGGAATGCTCTCGGCCATGAACTGCACCTGGCCACCGATCAGATCGGTGAACGCAGGCGCGCTGCCCTTGTAGGGAATGTGCACCAGATCCACGCCTGCGGCGCTCTTGAACATCTCGGGCACCAGATGGCTGATACCGCCGTTGCCGGCCGAGCCGAAGTTGATCTTGCCGGGGTTGGCCTTGGCATAGGTCGTGAACTCGGTCAGCGTCTTGGCCGGCACCTTGTTGTTGACCAGCAGCGCCAGCGGCTGCATGGCGGTGCGGGCAATCGGCGTGAAATCCTTGAGCGTGTTGTAGGGCAGCTTGCTGTAGAGCGCAGGGTTGATGACCATCACGCCGGTATTGGCCAGCATCAGCGTGTAGCCGTCGGCGGGCGAGCGCATCACGTCCTGCGCCCCCACCGAGCCGCCCGCTCCGGGCTTGTAATCCACCACCAGCGGCTGACCGAGCACGCCTTGCAGCTTGTCGGTCAGCAAACGGGCATGCTGGTCCAGCGGGCCGCCGGCGGGAAAGCCCAGCACGATGCGAATCGGCTTGGTGGGGAAGGCGTCCTGAGCCTGTGCGCCCGCGGACAAAAGCAGGCCTGCGCCAGCCATCAGGCCGGCCAGTATGTTCATTGAAGTCTTCTTCATTGTTGTCTCCTTGGTTTTAGAAATCATCGGCCGCACAAAGCGCTGTCCGGGCAGCCTGATCTGGTAGCCAGCCTGCGCTGGATAGCAGCATTCGAGCCATGATTTGAGCCATGGCGGGAGCCGGCCGGCATAAAAAAGCGCTTCTCGATGGAAGCGCTTGGGTGCCTGAGTGCCAAGCGGCAATCAGCGCTTGGGCTGCCAGGCCAGCGCCTTGTTCTGCTGCTCGGCCACCTGGGCAATGCTGAGCTTGTTGGCCGCTTCGTCGCGGCGCTTGGCGGCATCGCCGCCCAGCTCCATGGCCGCCAGGTTGTACCAGAAGTAGGCCCTGGCATTGTCACGCGCCACACCCTGGCCCTGTGCATAGACCATGCCCAGGTTGTACTGGGCAGCGGCATCGCCCTGCTCGGCCGCACGCTGATACCACTGCACGGCCTTGCCGTAGTCGCGCGCAGCGCCCTGGCCTTCGGCGTACATCACGCCCAGGCGGTTCTGCGCACCGGAATGGCCTTGCTCGGCTGCCGCGGCATACCACTTCATCGCCTGAGCGGGGCTGGCTGCACTGCCCTGACCATCGGCATACAGACGCGCCAGGTTGAACTGGGCCGAGGCATCGCCCTTGTCGGCTGCGCGGCGGAACCACTGCATGGCCGTCGCATAGTTCTGCGGCACACCACGGCCTTCGGCGTACAAGGTGCCCACGTTGTTGATGGCGGCGGCATGGCCTTGCTCGGCCGCCTTCTGATACCACTGCAGGGCCGTGCCGTAGTTCTGGGGCGTGCCCAGACCTTCGGCATAGATGGTGCCCAGGTTGTACTGTGCATCGGCATGATTCTGGTCGGCCGCGCGCTGGAACCATTGCGCCGCATAGGCAGGACTTTGCTCCACACCCAGACCGTAAAGATACAGACGGCCCAGATGGTTCTGGCCGTCGGCATTCCACTGCTCGGCACTCTTCTGGAACCAGGAAGCCGCCAGCTTGTAGTCGCGCGAGACACCCACGCCATCCATATACATGCGGCCCAGGCTGTTCTGGGCCCTGGCATCGCCCTGCTCGGCAGCGCGCTGCAGCCACTGAGCGGCCTGCACGGGGTCCAGCTTCACGCCCACGCCGTCGGACAGCATGGAGCCCAGCTGGTTCTGCGCTTCCGCATGGCCTTGATCGGCCGCTTTCTTGAACCAGTCGGCAGCCGTCATGTAGTTCACGGCCACGCCATTGCCCTTGAGGTAGCGCTGGCCCAGCTCGAACTGGGCCGTCACATGGCCTTGCGCAGCGGATTTTTCCAGCCACTGGGCAGCGGTGCTGAAGCTCTGGGGCACGCCCAGACCTTCCTGATAGAGGTGGGACAGGTTGTACTGGGCCACGGCATTGTTCTGCTGCGCCGCGCGGCCATACCACTGGGCAGCCTCGCGATAGTTCTGCGGCAGGCCCTGGCCGTTGGCATACAGCGCCCCCAGGCTGTTCTGGGCACCCGCATGCCCCTGGGCTGCGGCCTTGCGGAACCATTGCGCGGCTGTGGCGGCATTCTGGGGCACGCCCTGTCCATGCACATACATTTCGCCCAGCTGGTTCTGCGCCTTGGCATCGCCGCGCTCGGCAGCCTGCAGCGGACCGGCCGTGGAGGCCACGCGCGAGCCTGCAATCGGCAGCGGGCCGTACTGCAGACGGCTGAATTCAAACTGGGGGCCCGATGTGGCGGCTCTGGAATCGCGCAAAAAATTCATGCGACCTTCCGCACCGGTTTGCGCGGATGCGCTCTGGGCAAAGGCCGCCAGACTCGACATGACCAGCGCTGCGATGGGAGTGAACTTCATTCCGGTACGATTCCTAGACGCTTGTTGTTACATCAGACATACGATGACACCAACCTGCGAGCGTAACTGATTCTGATAGCAGCTTCGATAAGGAATCCCTCAATCGCGGCATCCTAGCCACAGTTTTTTGACATTTGACCGTGACATGAAAAAGCCCGGCAAAGCCGGGCCTGGAGCGATGGACTGGTTTCAGCCTCTGGTCATCTGCTGGCGCACATAGTCCGCCAGCACCTGCATGAGCTCGGCAAAATGCCTGCGCAGCGGCTCGAAGCCGGCATTCGGTTCGCGCGTGTCCTCATCCATATAGACGGGGCGACGGATCTCGATCTGCATCGAGTGGCGATTGAGCTGCGGCTGGCCTATGCGCCCGATCAGCTCCACACCCTTGTAGGGCTCGTTGTAGGCCACGCTGTAGCCAAAGCCCTTGAGCGTATCGCCCACCAGATGGATGAACTCGGGCGAGCAGGTCGTGCCGTCACGGTCGCCCAGCACGAAGTCGGCCAGCGGCGGCGCATCGCTGCGTCCCAGTCGCTGGTACACATCGTTGGGCATGGAGTGCAGATTCAGATGCCACACGGCCCCGAACCGTGACACGCTGTCGTCGATGGCCTGCGCCAGCGCCACGTGATAGGGGCGCCAGTAGCGCTCGATACGGTGCTGCACTTCGGCCACGGTGCGCTTGCGCTCATACAAAGAAGTGGCCACGCCGGCCTTGCTGATGCGCTGCCAGATCAGGCCCAGCCCCTGCTGTGTCTTGATGCTGGGCGACAGCGGCACCGGCCACTCGCCCTCGATCTGCGCAGGGTCCAGGTCGGACTCGTTGCGATTGGGATCGACATAGGTGCGCGGGAAAGTCGCTTCCAGCAATGTGGCTCCGAACTCGGGCCAGCGGTCCCAGAGCGCGGCCACATGCGTGTCCTCGCCGCGACGCAGCAGACTCATGGGCACGACGGTGCCGAAGTCCTCGGGGTAGGCCGTGCCGCTGTGCGGCGAGTCGCAGACTATGGGCAGAACCTCGCCCCGGGCCGGGTGCACCAGCACCGGCTCGGCCGGTCTGGCTTGGAGAAAATCAGGCACAGACATTCAAACCTTCATCAGTCCAGCTTGATGTTGGCGCGCTTGGCCACGGCCGTGTAACGCTCGATCGCGGTCTTGATCTGCTTGGCAAACTGCTCGGGCGTGTTGCCCATGGACTCGCCGGAGATGGACTTCTGCTTTTCCAGATAGTCGGGCGAAGCCATGACCTTGTGCGCCGCAGCGTTGAGCTTGTCGATGATCGCTTTGGGTGTGCCCGCAGGCGCCACCAGGCCGAACCAGCCGCCGTCACCCATCTGGGGATAGCCCAGCTCGGTATAGGTGGGCACATCGGGCAGCACATCGCTGCGCTTGAGCGCCAGCACGGCCAGAGGACGCAGCTGGCCGGCCTTGATATGCGGCAGGGTCGAAGGCAGGTTGTCCGTCATGGCATTGACCTGCCCGCCCAGCGCATCGGTAATGGCCTGGCCCGCACCCTTGTAGGGAATGTGCAGCAACTGGATGCCCGCGAGGTTCATGAAGTTCTCGATATTGGCATGACCCAGGGAACCCGTGCCCGGCGATGCAAAGGTGTACTTGTCGGGGTTGGCCTTGGCCAGTGCAATGAATTCCTTCATGGTCTTGGCAGGCACGCTGGCGTTCACCACGAACACGCTGGGCACGCTCATCACATTGGTGATGGGGGCGAAGTCCTTGATCGCGTCATAAGGCAGCTTGCGGAAGATGGCCGGATTGGAGCCATGGGTGGACACCGTGGCCATGCCGATGGTGTAGCCGTCGGGTGCCGCCTTGGCGATTTCAGTCGCCCCGATGGAGCCGCCCGCGCCGCCCTTGTTGTCCACCACCACGGACTTGCCGAGCACCGTGCTCATTTTCTCGGCCAGCAGACGCGCCACCATGTCGGTGGACCCGCCGGCGCCAAAGGGCACAACCAGGCGGATGGGGCGATTGGGGTAGTCAGCTGCGGCATTGGCAGCGAACGCGGGGGACAGCGCGGCTGCAGCTGCGCAGGCGGCAATGGACGACAGAACGGTACGACGAATGGCCATGCGGCTTCTCCTTGGATCTCTTGAAAGACTGGTTATGGGCCGGTTCAGAGCGTTTCACCGGACGCTCCGACCTTTGTTTCATTCTGTGCCCCAGGCCGCATGGCGAAAAGCGACAAGACGGCACGCAAGTATTACCAACCGTCATAATCCAAACCGTCATGCGCATGCACTCTCCCTCCCTCTCCGAACTTCACGCCTTTGCCGCGGCCGCCCGCCTGGGCAGTTACTCGCTCGCCGCGCAGGAGCTGTATGTGACGCAGGGCGGCATCAGCCGGGCCATTGCCAGGCTTGAGGAACATCTGGGCTTTGCCCTGTTCGAGCGCCTGGGCAGACGCAACGCGCTTACCGCGGCAGGACAGGACTATCTGCAGGCGATAGAGCCTGCCGTGATGGCGATAGAGGCCGCATCGGCCGCCGCCCGCAGGCGCCGCCACGGGCCGCAGCTGCGCCTGTCGGTCGTTCCCACGCTGTTCAGCCACTGGCTGATTCCGCGCCTGCCCGACTTCAACCGCCGTCATCCGCAAATCATGCTTTCCTTCGCGCCCTACCGGCGCGACGATCCGCTCAATGCGCCTGAGATCGATGCCTGGATTCGCGTCGGCAGCCAGCAATGGCCGGCGGGCGTGGAGGCCGAGTATGTGATCGGCCGAGACCTGATACCCATCTGCCACCCGCGCGAGCTGCAAGGACCGAACCCCATCCGCAGCGAGCAGGATTTGCTGAGCCGCCCGCTGCTATTCCACACCAACTACCCGGGCAACTGGGCCAGCTGGATGCAGGCCCGGGGCCTGAGCCAGCCCTGCCCCGCCCCGGTCGCGGACTTTGAGACCGTGGCCTTGCTGGTGCAGGCCGTGGCCGCGGGCATGGGTGTGGCCATGGTACAGCGCTGCCTGGTGGAGGAGGATCTGGCCTCGGGCCGCGTGGCTCTGGCGCTGGATGCGCCGGTGCATATCGAACGCGGCTACTTTCTGTGCCAGCAAGGCAACCGCCCCCCCACGGAGACCTTGAAGCAGTTTCGCCGCTGGATACTGGAGCAGGCCGGGCCCAGGGCCGTCAGCGACTGAGGCCTGGCCAGACACTGGCGCGAATACAACAGGCACTCTTGAGTCAGATCAAGATTTCACGCAAAACAGCTTTCCGGCCGGTACGCCAATCAGCGCCAGGCTCTGGAAAGCACCCACTGGCAGCAGGCACTTGTGCAGACCAGTGCGGCATAAGCGAGCATCTTGCCGTCGCGTGAAAACAGCCAGAGACTGAGCAGCAAAACCGCCCCACCCAATATGAAATTAATAGCTACCTGCGCAATCAAGGATTGGGCTCCAGCCTTGTTTTGCTTTAAAACGCGAGCACAGATTGCCAGGCCCAGAGCGAGAAAAAACGCAGGGGCGAGGAAGTTGAGTAAATGATTAACGCTCGCAACAAAATCCATGGCAACAATCGATTCCAAGGCTTTGAGCCCGGGGGGTGCCCAATTCGGTACTAAATTTTATAATCCCCTGTTATGGCAGTCTGGGCTTTAGGTATCAATCACCACACGGCTCCGCTCGATATGCGGGGCCGTTTTGCGTTCGCGCTCGATCAGATCGCGCCGACGCTGCAAGGCCTGCGCGCATCTCTGTCCCACGCTGGCAGGGCTCACAGCGCCGTGGAAACCGCCATCCTCTCCACCTGCAACCGCACCGAGATCTACTGCGCTGCCGACGCCCCCGCCATGGATCACACCATGCACTGGCTGGCCAACAGCGGCGGCGTGGCGCCTGAATTGCTGCGCCAGCACTCGTATCTGCTGCAGGATGGCTCGGTCGCCCGCCACGCCTTCCGCGTGGCCTCGGGGCTGGACTCCATGGTGCTGGGCGAGGCGCAGATCCTCGGCCAGATGAAGAACGCCGTGCGCGCGGCCGAGACTGCGGGTGCCCTGGGCACCACGCTCAACCAGTTGTTCCAGCGCAGCTTTGCCGTGGCCAAGGAAGTGCGCAGCTCCACCGAGATTGGCGCACACAGCATCTCCATGGCTGCCGCTGCCGTGCGCCTGGCCGGCCAGCTGTTCGAAGACCTCAGCAAGATCCGCGTGCTCTTCGTGGGCGCGGGCGAGATGATCGAGCTGGTCTCCACCCACTTCGCCGCCCGCAACCCCAGGCAGATCACCATCGCCAACCGCACCATGGAGCGCGGCGAGAAGCTCGCCGCCCAGTTCGGCGCCGGCACCATGCGTCTGGCCGACCTGCCCGAGCATCTGCACGAGTACGACGCCATCATCAGCTGCACGGCATCCACCCTGCCCATCATCGGCCTGGGTGCCGTGGAGTCGGCCCTCAAGAAGCGCAAGCGCCGCCCCATCTTCATGGTCGATCTGGCCGTGCCCCGCGATATCGAATCCGAGGTCAAAGACCTCAACGACGTCTATCTCTATACCGTGGACGATCTGGCAACCGTCGTGCGCACCGGTCAGGCCCAGCGCCAGGCCGCCGTGCAACAGGCCGAAGTCATCATCGACACCGGCGTACAGAGCTTTATGCAGTGGATGGACCAGCGCAACCCCGTGGGTGGCGCGGTCTCGCTGATCCAGCAGGTCAATGCCCAGGCCGACGAATGGCGTGCGCTGGAAATTGCCCGCGCCAAAAAGCTGCTGGCCAAGGGCGAAGACATCGATACCGTGCTGGAAGCGCTCTCGCGCGGCCTCACACAGAAAATGCTCCACGGCACCATGGCCGAGCTGCACAAGGGCGATGCCGAAGAGCGCGCCCAGACGGCGGACACCGTCTCCCGCCTGTTCCTGCGCGCCAGCCGCAACCCCAGCAAGCTTTAGCGACGCTCGCCCGCTTGGTCGCTGCCGTCCTCGCGCAGCGCAAGGCCCGACCGTGGCCTGTCCTCCCTCTTCCCTGACTCCACAAAGGTGAGCCCCCTCACCTTTCCCAAGCCCTCGGTACCCCCTATGCAAGACTTTTTGCGCAACCAGCTCGAACGCTATGCCCAACGCCTGCAGGAGCTGGACTTTCTGCTCTCGCGCGAAGACATCATGGGCGACATGAAGCAGTACCGCACCATCTCGCGCGAACATGCCGATGTGACGGCCATTGCCAGTCGCTACACCCGCTACCTGCAGACCGAAGCCGACATAGCCGCCGCGCGTGAAATGCTGGACGACCCCGACATGGCCGAAATGGCTCAGGAAGAGATCGGCAGCGGCGAGGCCGAGCTGATCAAGCTCGAGGACGAACTGCAGCGCCTGCTGCTGCCCAAGGACCCCGATGATGCCCGCCCCGCCTTTGTCGAAATCCGCGCCGGCACGGGTGGCGACGAATCGGCCCTGTTTGCCGGCGACCTGACCCGCATGTACACCCGCTACGCCGCCAACGTGGGCTGGAAGGTGGAAGTGATGAGCGCCAGCGAAAACGAAATCGGCGGCTACAAGGAAGTGGTGCTGCGCATCGAGGGCGACAATGTGTACGGCGCGCTGCGCTTTGAGTCGGGTGGCCACCGCGTGCAGCGTGTGCCCGCCACCGAAACCCAGGGCCGCATCCACACTAGCGCCTGCACCGTGGCCGTGATGCCCGAGCCCGACGAGGCCGAGGCCATCACGCTCAATCCCGCCGATCTGCGCATCGACACCTTTCGCGCCAGCGGTGCCGGCGGCCAGCACATCAACAAGACCGACTCCGCCGTGCGCGTGGTCCACCTGCCCACGGGCATCGTGGCCGAATGCCAGGACGGCCGCAGCCAGCACAGCAACAAGGCCAAGGCCCTGCAGGTGCTGCAGGCCCGCATCCAGGAAAAGGAACGCAGCGAGCGGGCCGCCAAGGAAGCCGCCATGCGCAAGGGCCTGATCGGCTCGGGCGACCGCAGCGACCGCATCCGCACCTACAACTTTCCCCAGGGCCGCCTCACCGACCACCGCATCAACCTCACGCTGTACAAGCTGCTGGCCGTGATGGAAGGCGATCTGGGCGACGTGATCCAGGCCCTGCAACATGCACGCGAGGCCGAGTTGCTAGCAGAGCTGGCCGCTTCCTGAGTCTGCAGGCACCGGCAGGCTGCAGCCGACTCAAGCCGGGTCCGTTCGAACGCTTCGCCAGAAATGGGGACAATTTCAAGATGACACAGCGCTTTTTGCCGGCTCTGGTTTCTGCTCTGCTATCCGGCCTGTTGTTCGCATCGACCGCCGCCCAGGCTCAGGCCTTGCGCAAGCCATCGGCCTATGACTCGGGTGCGGGGCGCCCAGTCGACGCCAGCGGCAACCGCAACGCTCCTGCCAGCCTGCCGGCCCTGACCAGCCGCGCCGATTTCGATCGCGTGGCCCGCATCTTCGATCCGGTCAGCGCCATGCCCCATGTGCTGTTTGTGATCGACCGCCAAAGCAAGAGCACGCCGCTGCATTTCATCAACACGCCGCGTTACGCGTTTCACGAAGATTTTCTGCGCGCCAAAAGCCTGCTGCGGGGCGGCAAGCCAGAGCTCAACCGCAATTACCGCGAGCCGGGCCGTCGCTTCATTCTCGGCACGCTGAGCTGGCAGCCCGTGCTCAAGGACTACAGCTACGAGTTCTGGGAGGGCGACCAGCTCACGCCCGAGCTGCTGCAGACCACGGCGGCCGCGCTGAAAACCGGCTTCTTCGCCCCTGTGCGCTTCAAGGCCAACTCCACGCAGCAGGAAGCCGTGGCCCAGCAGGCCGGTGTTGCAGCGGTCACCCAGGCCCAGTTGCTGGGAGCCCAGACCTATCTGCCGCTGAACCAGGGCCAGGCCGTGGGCCGGCTGCGCATCCTGAACCAGGCCGAAGCCGTGAATGATCTCCAGCCCAGGGACATCGTGCTGTTGCGCGAAGTACCCATCAGCCTGCCGCCCGTGGCCGGCGTGGTGACGGAGCGCCCTTCCACGGTGCTATCCCATGTCAATCTGCTGGCGCGTGGCTGGGGCATACCTAATGCCTATGTGCAAAAAGCGGCCGAGCAATACGCGGACTTCAACGGCCGCTGGGTGCATATCGACGTACAGCCCGCCGGCTTTGCGCTGCGCGCCGCCACGGCTGCCGAACAACAGAGCGCCGAAAAGCAGGCCCAGCAACCGCCGCCCAAGGGCCGCAAGGTCTTGCTTCAGCCCGATCTGAGTCGCAGCGAACTGGTGCCCCTGGCGGCCCTGCGCAGTGCGGATCGCCGCCGCTGCGGTGCCAAGGCCGCCAATCTGGGCGAGATCCAGTCCGCCCGCCTCGCGGACGTCAGCGTGCCCGATGGCTTTTGCATTCCGTTTGCCGCCTATGCCGACTTCATGCGCTCCAACGGCCTGGCCGAGCGCATTGCCCGCATGCGCCAACAGCCCGGCTTCGCGACGGATGCAGGCATCCGAAGGCAGGCCCTGTCCGCACTGCAGGCCGAAATCGAGCAATGGCCCGTCAGCCCGGCCGTGGCCGATGCCTGGACCCAGCGCTGGTCCGGCCAGCTAGGCAGCCAGGGAGTGTTCGTGCGCAGCTCTTCCAGCTCCGAGGACCTGCCCAGCTTCAGCGGAGCAGGCCTCTACACCACCGTGCCCAATGTGCGCAGCGACACGGACCTGGTCGCCGCGGTGCGCAAGGTCTGGGCCTCGATCTACAACTTCGAGGCCTGGGAAGCCAGACAGGCAGCGGGCATCGACGATGCGCAGCTGATGATGTCGGTGTTTGTGCAAAAAGCCGTGGACTCCTCCGCCTCTGGCGTGATGATCACCCGCGACCCCTTCGATGCCTCGCACCGCCACATGAGCTATATCGCCGCCAAGCGCGGCATAGGCATCCGCGTGGTCGAGGGCAAGCGGGTCGCGGAGCAAATCCTCTACTCCAGCCGCAGCAAGGCCGTGCAGGTGCTCAACCGTTCCCAGGACGATGTGGCGCTGCAGCTGGATGCCAGGGGCGGCGTGCGCGAAGTGGCCGTGACTGCCGGCCGCGCCGTGCTCAGCGATACGCTGGTGCAGCGACTGGCCCGTGCCGGAGCCGGCATCAAGCAACGCTTTGGCGGCAAGGACCAGGACATCGAGTGGGCCGTGCAGGGCGATCAGCTCATCATCCTGCAATCGCGCCCCTTCATCTCGGCGCCCGGACGTTAAGAATCCGCCATGCTGAATTTCGAGTCACCTGTCGTCATTGAGCTGCTGCAAGCCCAGGGCTGGACCCCGCAGCGAGAGGTCGCCATACCGGCGCTTGTCCGGAGCGCTCTGGACCAACAGCCCGGTCCGGCCTGCCACCCCGCCGTGGCTGCGCTGCAGAACCTGGCGGGCTTGCACATAGGCCAGGTGGGCAAGGGGCTGGAATGCGCCAGCAGCGATATAGAGTTTGATTGGCTCGAAGCGCATTTCACCGGCGAAGATACGGACGACGCCCTGCTCTCCTGGGAACAGCGCCTGCACACCCGGCTGATAGCAGTTGCCGAAGTTCACCACTCCCACGGCCAGCTGCTGATGGCCGGCGATGGACGCTGCTTTTCCTGGTCTTTTGTAGGTATGAGCTTCGAGGGCGAGAATCTTCAGCAGGCGCTGGAGCATCTGTTGCTGGGAATACGTTCGCGCCCCATGCTGGAGCCCGGCCAGTCGTCGACCCAGCTGTACGGCACGCTCTACAAGGCGGGCGACCCCGAGATATACCGCTACTGAATTTCCGAAGAAGATGGCCGCCGGCCAAGCCATGACCGAACCCTCGCCCCCCACTTTCTCCGTCGCTCAAGCCCTGCAGCAAGCCGCCCGCCAAGGCCTGGCGCGTGTCGATGCACAGATGCTGCTGCTGCACTTGATGCAGCAGCCAGCGCATGCCCGCGCCTGGCTCATCACCCATGACTGCGATGCCCTCAGTCAGGAGCAGCAGCAACGCTGGGACCAGCTGTGCGCCCTGCGCCAGCAAGGCACGCCTGTCGCCTACCTGACCGGCAACAAGGAGTTCTACGGCCTGGATCTGGCCGTGGACAGCAGGGTGCTGGACCCGCGCCCCGACACCGAAACCCTGGTGGACTGGGCGCTGGAGCTCATGCCCGAAAGGCAGCCGGTTCGCGTTATAGACCTGGGCACCGGCAGCGGCGCCATCGCCCTGGCCCTGCAAAGCCAGCGCCCCTCAGCCCGGGTCATCGCCGTGGACGCCAGCGCCGATGCCCTGGCCGTGGCCCGCAGCAACGCCGCCCGGCTCCAACTGCCCGTGCAGTTTGCCCATGGCAACTGGCTGGAGCCTCTGGACGGGCTGGAACCCGTCGATCTGATCGTCAGCAATCCGCCCTATATTCGCGCCGACGACCCGCACCTGGCGGCGCTGACCCACGAGCCGCTGTCGGCCCTGGCTAGCGGCGCGGATGGGCTGGAGGACATACGCAGCATCATCGACCAAGCTCCGGCCCGCCTGAAAGACGGCGGCTGGCTGCTCTTCGAGCATGGCTGGGATCAGGCCGAAGACGTGGCGCGGCTCATGCAAGCGGCCGGCTTCGAACAGGTCCAGCACCGCCATGACCTGGCCGGCATTGCGCGCTGCACGGGCGGCTGCCGGAGCGGCAAGGCTTGATTTCCAGACCTCCACCCCAAAATATCCTGTCAGCAAGATTTCCTCACAGCATCGCATTCCTTGCGGTCGGTGAAATAATTGCAGACATCGCGGCTGGTACCGCCATTTCCAAAATCCGGAGCCCACTATGAGCAACACTCAACAACGCATCGACGACCTGGTCAAGAACAACGATATCCTGCTGTTCATGAAGGGCAACGCCAGCTTCCCCCAGTGCGGCTTCTCCGGCCGTGCCATCCAGATCCTCAAGGCCTGCGGCGTGGACGCCAAGTCCATCGCCACCGTGAACGTGCTGGAAGACCAGGAAATCCGCCAGGGCATCAAGGACTACAGCCAGTGGCCCACGATCCCCCAGCTCTACATCAAGGGCGAATTCATCGGTGGCTCGGACATCATGATGGAGATGTACGAATCGGGCGAGCTGCAGCAAGTGCTGGCCGCCAAGTAAGCCCAACCCCGTCTGCAAGCCACCGGCACCCCGGTGGCTTTTTTCATGCCGCCCCCCAAACCTGTTCCCCCTCACCACTGCTGCATCCATATCGATGGCAGTGCCCTGCCCAACCCCGGCCCCATGAGCCTGGGCGTGTTGCTGCAGCTGCCCGATGGCAGCCGCCATACGCTGTCGCAGGATCTGCACCGCAGCGGCTGCAACAACGAAGCCGAACTGCGCGCGCTGATGGCCGCCCTGAAGCTGGCACGCGATCTCGGCGCGCGCAGCCTGACCGTGCGTACCGACTCACAGGTCCTGCTGGAGCAGCTTGGCCCGCCCACGGCCAAGCCGGCGCGGCCCATCGCCCGGCTCAGCCAGCTGTTCGAGGCCGCCCGCGCACAGATGCAGGACTTTGACGAGCTGGTGCTGCAATGGGTGCCCAGACACCGCAATACCGAGGCCGATGCGCTGGCACGCATGGCCCGTTCGGCAGCCGCGCTTCAGCCCTGAAGCCAGTACGGCTGCCTGCCGCAGGCTTTATGTGGTCGAATAGAGACTCCTTGATAACCGGCCGCAGGCACGTCAACGTGCCGCAGCAGCCCTGCCTATGAGTGTGTCCCAAAGCCTTGCGGTGATTGTTCTGCTGATTCTGCTCAGCGCCTTTTTCTCTGTGGCGGAGATTTCTCTGGCCGCCTCGCGCCGCCTGCGCCTGCGCCAGATGGCCGACGACGGCAACGAGGGAGCCGAGCATGCGCTGCGCGTACAGGAGCAGCCGGGCGAATATTTCACCGTGGTGCAAGTGGGACAGAATGCCGTCGCCATACTCGGCGGCATCGTCGGCGAGGGTGCGTTCAGCCCTGCGCTGACCGAGTTCTTCTCGATCTGGTTCTCGCCCAGCCTCTCTACAACTCTGGGGTTCCTGCTCTCGTTTTTCATAGTCACCTCGGCCTTCATCCTGCTGGCCGATCTGTTGCCACGCCGCATCAGCATGAACGAGCCCGAGCGCTATGTGGTGCGCGTGCTCGCGCCCATGCGCTGGTTTGTGGTGATCTTCAAGCCCATCATCTGGTTCTATAACTTGGCGACCGACACCTTGTTTCGCCTGTTGGGCCTGCCTGCGACGCGCGACGAGCGCATCACCAGCGACGACATCCTGGCCATGACCGAAGCAGGCACCAAGGCCGGCGTGCTGGCCGCCCGCGAGCAACAGGTGATTGCCAATGTGTTCGAGCTGGACTCGCGCACCGTGGCCTCTGCCATGACCCAGCGCGACAGCGTGGCCTTCTTCTACCGCGACGACAGCGACGCCATCATCCGCGCCCGCATTGCCGAGGAGCCCTTCTCCACCTACCCGGTCTGCGACGGCGATATCGACCATGTGATCGGCTATGTGGACGCCAAGGATCTGTTCCAGCGCGCACTCAACAACCAGCCGCTGTCGCTCAGCGACGACAGCCTGATCCGCAAGGTGCTCATCGTGCCCGATCGCCTGACGCTGGCCGAGGTGCTGGAGCAGTTCCGCATGGTGCACGAAGACTTTGCCGTCATCGTCAACGAGTACAGCCTGGTCGTGGGTGTGGTGACGCTCAACGACGTGATGAGCACGGTGATGGGCGATCTGGTCGGCCCGGCCGACGAGGAGCAGATCATTCGCCGCGACGAGCATTCCTGGCTGATCGACGGCATCACGCCCATCGAGGACGTGATGCGCGTGCTGCATCTGGACGATATGCCGCATGACGACGAGTACGAAACGCTGGCCGGCTTTCTCATGGTCATGCTGCGCCGCGTGCCGCGCCGCACCGATACCGTCACCTGGGGCGGCTTCAAGTTCGAGGTGCTGGACGTGGACAGCTACCGCATCGACCAGGTCATGGTGACCCATCTGCCCGAGCCCGCGGCCGAATCTGCCGCACCTTCGGCGGCCGCTGCGGCCAAGGTACAGGGCAGCGCTGCCCAGTCCCAGGCTGGCAAAAGCAGCCACTCCTGAATCAGGAGCATCTTGCGCTTACCCCAAAAGGACTTCAGGTTCTTTTCTTGCTGAAACCAATGAAAAGAGAGCGCTAGGCGCTCTCTTTTTTTCTGTATATCGTCATGGCATCAGACCGGCTGCGGCTCTTCCAGCAGCCAGCGCCGCTGGGCGCCGAACACGGCATTCGGATACTGGGGCTGGCCCCGGCTGCCGTTGTAGCGGCCCAGCGCCATATAGGCATCACCTTTTTCGCGATCCATATAGTGGCGCAGGATCACGCAGCCGAAGCGCAGATTGGTCTGCATGTGGAACAGCTTGCCGATATCGCCGTCACCGATCAGCCGCATCCAGAACGGCATGATCTGCATATAGCCACGCGCGCCCACGCTGGAGATGGCGTATTTGCGATAGCCGCTCTCCACCTGTATCAGGCCCATGACCATGGACACATCGAGACCGGCGCGCTTGGACTCGTACCAGACGGTCTGCAGGAACTCGCGCCGTGCCTGCGGATCGGGCTTGCGCTTGGCCAGCTTGTCGCTGCTGGCGACCAGCCAGCGCAGATAGCTCATGCGCGCCGCTGTGGAGGCGAACTCCAGCTCGGGCGGCGCGCCCGAGCCCGCCACGGCCGCGCTGAGCGCCGTACGCACGGAGTCGGCCAGCGGCTCTTCGAGCTGCCCGCCGGCCCAGGCCGCCTGCGGCCACAGCCAGCCGGCCGCCGGGGCGGCCAGCGCAGCGGCAGTCCTCAGGCAGTGGCGTCGGCTCAGCAGGGTCTCGGGCATGGAAACAGCAGCTTACAGGCCCAGGCGGCTCTTGAGGTGAGCCAGCACCTCATTCGTCGCCAGCTTTGTGGCTTCTGTGTCACGGCGCTGCTGGTACTCGACCACGCCTTCCTTCAGGCCACGGTCGCCCAGCACCACACGATGGGGCACGCCGATCAGCTCCCAGTCGGCCAGCATGGCACCGGGGCGCTCGTCGCGGTCGTCGAGGATCACGTCCACGCCCAGTGCCAGCAGCTCGCCATAGAGCTTCTCGGCCTCGGTCTTCACGGCCTCGCTGCGACCCATGCCGATGGGGCAGATCACCACGGTGAACGGTGCAATCGCATCGGGCCAGATCATGCCGCGCTCGTCGTGGTTCTGCTCCACGGCAGCGGCGGGCAGGCGGGTCACGCCAATGCCGTAGCAGCCCATCTCGAAGTGCTGTGGCTTGCCGTTGTCGCCCAGGAAAGTGGCTTCCATGGCCTTGGAGTACTTGGTGCCCAGATAGAACACATGGCCGATCTCGATGCCGCGCTCGATCGCCAGCTCGCCCGCGCCGTCGGGCGATGGGTCGCCCGCCACCACATTGCGCAGATCCGCCACCACGGCGGGCTCGGGCAGGTCTCGGCCGAAGTTCACGCCGGTGATGTGGAAGTCTTCCTCGTTGGCACCGCAGACCCAGTCGGCCATCACGGCCACATCGCGGTCCACCACGATGTTCACGGGCTTCTTGAGGCCGATGGGGCCCAGATAGCCGGGCTTGGCACCGAAATGCTCTTCGATCTCGCCCACGGTCGCGAAACGGAAGCCCGCCAGGCCTTCGACCTTGCCGACCTTGATCTCGTTCATCTCGTGATCGCCGCGCAGCAGCAGCAGCCACACTTGCGACTTGACGATCAAACCCTTGTCGTCGAGCTCGTCCGTGGCCAGCACCAGCGACTTCACGGTCTGCGCCAGGGGCAGACCCAGCTGCTCGGCCACGGCTTCGCAGGTGCTGTTGCCGGGCGTGGCGACCTTTTGCATGGCCTGGGCGGCAGCAGGACGGGCCTGGGTGGGCGCCAGGCTCTCGGCCTTCTCGATATTGGCCGCGTAGTCGCTGTTCGGGCAGTACACGATGGCGTCCTCCCCCGTGGAAGCGATGACCTGGAACTCCTCGCTCAGATCGCCGCCGATGGCGCCCGAATCGGCACGCACGGCGCGGTACTGCAGGCCGAAGCGGTCGAAGATGCGCTTATAGGCTTCGCGCATGGTCTGATAGCTGATCTGGGCCGCATCGCGATCCTTGTCGAAGGAATAGGCGTCCTTCATGATGAACTCGCGACCGCGCATCAGGCCGAAGCGGGGACGGCGCTCGTCGCGGAACTTGGTCTGGATCTGGTAGAGGTTCTTGGGCAGCTGCTTGTAGCTCTTGAACTCCTGGCGCGCGATATCGGTGACCACCTCTTCGGACGTGGGCTGGATCACGAAATCACGGCCATGGCGATCCTGAATGCGCAGCAGCTCGGGGCCCATCTTCTCGAAACGGCCGGTTTCCTGCCACAGCTCGGCAGGCTGCACCACGGGCATGGTGGTTTCGATGGCGCCGGCGCGGTTCATTTCCTCGCGCACGATGGCTTCGACCTTGCGGATCACGCGCAGGCCCATGGGCATGTAGTTGTAAATGCCAGCACCCAGCTTTTTGATCATGCCAGCCCGCATCATGAGCTTGTGGCTGACCACTTCGGCGTCGGCCGGAGCTTCTTTCAGGGTGGAGATGAGAAATTGGGAGGCTTTCATGGAACTGGCAATTCAGTGGAAATAGGCATGGCCCGCTTGTCGATCACAAGGGGCCATGCATAATGAACACAATTCAAAAATTTGGGGTTTGATTATGCTTGACCGGGACGGATTTCGCCCGAACGTCGGCATCATCCTGCTCAACCAAAGAAACCAGGTGTTCTGGGGAAAACGCATTCGCACCCACAGCTGGCAGTTTCCGCAAGGTGGCATTGATCGGGGTGAGACACCCGAGCAAGCCATGTTCCGCGAGCTGCATGAGGAAGTGGGGCTGAAGCCCAATCACGTTCGCGTGGTTGCCCGCACCAGGGACTGGTTGCGCTACGAGGTGCCAGACAGGTACATCCGCCGCGACGCGCGCGGGCATTACAAAGGCCAGAAGCAGATATGGTTTTTGCTTCAACTGGTCGGGCATGACTGGGATTTGAACCTGCGTGCCACCGACCACCCTGAGTTCGATGCCTGGCGCTGGAATGACTACTGGGTTCCTCTGGATGTAGTGGTCGAATTCAAACGCGGCGTCTATGAAATGGCGCTGACCGAGCTGGCGCGCTTTCTGCCGCGCGGCGAGCAGCAGCGCAACCGCTATCTGCGCAGCGGCATGCGGCCACGCGATCAGGAGGCAGGCCAGACCACTGGCGGCACTCCCCATCCTGGGCAGCACCATCAGGTCATGTACCCTGCCCGTACAGGGAGCTTTCGCATCAACCCCGGCATAGAGCTGCCGCCTGGTGCCAGTTTTGACCCGGACCCGCAGACCGGCATAGACAATCCGCCCGATCACAAGCCTCTGCAATGAACAAAGCCGTAATGCCTTGCAGCATTACGGCTTTTTTTGTTGACAGCCGAGGCTCAGTGTCCGGCAACCACCATATTGTCGCGGTGCATTATTTCGGGACCTGCCGAGTAGCCCAACAGCGATTCAATCTCCGAGGAACTCTTGCGGCACAGCAGCCGCGCCTCGGCGCTGGCATAGCTGGCCAGACCACGGGCGATCTCGACACCGCTCTCATCACGCACGGCAATCACTTCGCCGCGCGAGAAATCGCCCTCCACGGTGATCATTCCTATGGGCAGCAGGCTCTTGCCTTCATCGCGCAGCTTGGAGACGGCACCCGCATCCACGGTCACCGAACCGCGCAGCTGCAGATGGTCGGCAATCCACTGCTTGCGCGCCTGCATCTTGTGCGTGTTGGCAACCAGCAGCGTGCCTATGGACTCGCCACGCGTCAGACGCAGCAACACGTCTTTCTCACGTCCCCAGGCGATCACGGTGGAAGCACCGGAGCCCGCCGCACGCTTGGCCGCCAGGATCTTGGTGATCATGCCGCCCGTACCGATGGACAGGCCCGCACCACCGGCCATGGCTTCGAGCTCGGGGTTGCCGGCTTCGGCCACGTCGATGAACCTGGCATCGGGGTTCTTGCGCGGATCGGCGCTGTAGAGACCGCGCTGATCGGTCAGGATGACCAGTGCATCGGCCTCGACCAGATTGGCCACCAGCGCGCCCAGAGTGTCGTTGTCGCCGAAACGGATCTCGTCGATCACCACCGTGTCGTTCTCGTTGATGACGGGCACCACGCCCAGTTGCAGCAGCGTCAGCAGCGTGGTCCGGGCGTTCAGATAGCGCTCGCGATCGGCCAGATCCGCATGGGTCAGCAGCACCTGGGCGCTGGGCACGCCTTCGCCGCGCAGCTTGGTCTCATACATCTGGGCCAGCCCCATCTGGCCGACGGCGGCTGCGGCCTGCAGCTCATGCACCTCGGTCGGACGCGTGGCCCAGCCCAGGCGCTTCATGCCTTCGGCAATGGCGCCACTGGAGACCATGATGACTTCGCGCTTGACGCCGTCTTCACCATTCACCAATGCCGCCAACTGGCGGCTCCACTCTTCAATGGCGGCCTCATCCAGACCACGACCTTCATTCGTAACCAGGCTGGAGCCGACTTTGACGACGATGCGACGGGCATCACGCAGCACATTGGAAGACATGAGAATTTACAGTGTTTTAAGCCTCTGGCGCTTATGGGTAAAGCGCAATAAGCTATTAAATTCAAAGCAAAACAGCGCACCAAGTGCGCTGCTGGGTTATACCCTCTAGCTTATTCCGGATCGTAAGAGGCGAAACGCGGATCGGTCATATCCAGACCAGAATCCTCACCTCCCGCAAAGCGAGGATCAATCTCCTTGGGTGCCTGCTCCGCGAGTTGCTGGTTGTGCACATGCTCGAAGATCTTGCGGATCAGCGGCTCGCAGCCTTCACGGGTCAGCGCCGAGATCTCGAAGACCGGGCCCTTCCACTTGAAGCGCTTGACGAAGTCCTTGACCTTGGCAGCACGCTCTTCCTCGGGAACCATGTCCAGCTTGTTAAGCACCAGCCAGCGCGGCTTGTCGTAGAGCTCGGCGTCGTACTTCTTGAGCTCGGCCACGATGGCCTTGGCCTGCTCGACCGGGTCCACGCCCTCGTCGAACGGTGCAATGTCCACGATATGCAGCAACAGACGCGTGCGCTGCAGATGGCGCAGGAACTGGTGACCCAGGCCCGCACCTTCGGAAGCTCCTTCGATCAGACCGGGGATGTCGGCCACCACAAAGCTCTGCTCGGCGGCCACGCGCACCACGCCCAGATTGGGATGCAAGGTGGTGAAGGGATAGTCGGCGATCTTGGGACGGGCGTTGGAGACGGCCGTGATGAAGGTGGACTTGCCCGCATTGGGCATGCCCAGCAGGCCCACATCGGCCAGCACCTTGAGCTCCAGCTTGAGGTTGCGGCGCTCGCCAGGATAGCCGGGAGTCTTCTGGCGCGGCGCACGATTGATGGCGCTCTTAAAACGCAGATTGCCGAAACCGCCGTCACCGCCCTTGGCGATGGTGATGACCTGGCCGGGCTCCAGCAGCTCGAACAGCACTTCGCCGGTATCCGCATCGCTGATGATGGTGCCCACGGGCATGTTCAGCGTGATGTCGTCGCCGGCGGCGCCGAACATGTCGGAACCCATGCCGTGCTGGCCGCGCTTGGCCTCGTGGCGACGCGAATAGCGGTAATCCACCAGCGTGTTCAGGTTCACATCGGCCACGGCATACACATGACCGCCACGGCCGCCGTCGCCACCGTCGGGGCCGCCAAATTCTTTGTATTTCTCGTGCCGGAAAGACACGCAACCATTGCCGCCGTCACCGGCCGCAATGTCGATAAAAGCTTCGTCAACGAACTTCATGAGGCATCCAGTCTACAAAATCAGTGTGCACCAGAAGCTCCGGGCCACACCTGAGTGGTCTATTACCATGCCCCATCTGCCAGAAATCTGCTGCCTGGAGCCTTTTCAAACAACAAAGCCCCGACAAGTCGGGGCTTTGTTTGAGTCAAAGACGACTTATGCAGCCGTGATGTTGACTGTTTGCTTGGACAGAGCGCCCTTCACACCGAACGACACGTGGCCGTCAACCAGTGCAAACAGGGTGTGATCCTTGCCCACGCCAACGTTCTCACCGGGGTGGAACTTGGTGCCGCGCTGACGCACGATGATGGAACCAGCTGTCACCAGCTCGCCACCAAAGGCCTTCACGCCCAGCATTTTTGGCTTGGAATCACGTCCGTTACGCGTAGAGCCGCCGCCTTTTTTCTGTGCCATGACTTAGCTCCTAAAATTAAGCAGCGATTGCCACGATTTGCAGTTCGGTGAACTGCTGACGATGGCCTTGGCGCTTTTGATAGTGCTTACGACGGCGCATCTTGAAGATGTGCACCTTGTCGTGCTTGCCGTGAGCAACCACAGTTGCCTTTACAGATGCACCGGACACCAGGGGGGCACCAACCTTGATTTCAGCGCCGTTGCCGACGGCCAAAACTTGGTCGATCACGATTTCCTGGCCTACGTCCGCAGCAATCTGTTCTACCTTGATCTTTTCGCCAGCTGCAACGCGATACTGCTTGCCGCCGGTTTTTATGACTGCGTACATTGAAAACCTCTAAAGTCTGAGAGTTCCATGAAATGATTTCCACGGAGCCGGCAATTCTAGCACGCATGCATTTTTTCTGCTGTCATACCCCTAGGAACCGATTCAGGATCTCCGGAGGCCGCGCGGAATGGGATGCCACGCAGGTGCGTGGCAAGGCTTGCTCCTTGCAAGCGACCGCAATGCCACAGACTGCCCGCAAAGCCTCTGTTCACTTGAACGGGCTCTGAGGACACCACGCAAAACCCTGTTGCATCTTCCTATAATCGTGAGTCCACTTGGCGGTTCATCACCTTGACTACAGAAATTTCCACATCCAATCCGCTTGCCTTGATCGCAGATGACATGCGCGAAGTGGATATCGTCATTGCTCAGCGACTGACAACCAGCGTCCCCCTGATCGCACAGATCTCCCAATACATCATTGCAGCGGGCGGCAAGCGCCTGCGCCCGGCGCTGCTGCTGCTGATCGCCGGTGCCCTGGGGCATCAGGGCAAGAACAAATACATTCTGGCCGCCGTGGTGGAGCTGATTCACACCGCGACCTTGCTGCACGACGATGTGGTGGACGAATCCACGCTGCGTCGTGGCAGGGCCACGGCCAACGAGACCTTTGGCAACCCTGCCAGTGTTCTGGTCGGAGACTTTCTGCATACCCGCTCCTTCCAGATGATGGTGGAAGTGGGCAGCATGCGCGTGCTGCAAATCCTGTCCGACGCCACCAACGTGATCGCAGAAGGCGAAGTCCAGCAGCTCATCAATACCCATGATGCTTCGCTGAATGAAGCCGGCTATCTGCACGTCATCCGCTCCAAGACCGCCCAGCTCTTCGAGGCCAGCGCCCAGCTGGCAGCCGTGCTGGCGGGTGCCACGCCTGCAGTGGAGCAGGCCTGCGCCGCCTATGGCCAGGCACTTGGAACGGCGTTCCAGATCATTGACGATGTGCTGGACTACACCGGCAACACTCAGGAAATGGGCAAGAACCTTGGCGATGACCTGCGCGAAGGCAAATGCACCCTGCCCCTGATCGCCGCCATGCAGCGCGGCAGCGCCGAGCAGGCCGCCATCGTGCGCAACGCCATCGAACAAGGCTCTACGGATCAACTGGATGCCGTGGTGGAAATCGTGCGCAGCACCGGTGCCCTTGACGTCGCCCGAGCCGCCGCGCACGCGGAAGCCCAGCGCGCCATTGATGCACTGGCCTCGCTGCCAAGCAATGCATACACCGCAAGTTTGCTACAATTGGCCTCTCAGCTTTTGGAGCGCCGCACCTGAATCGCCAGGTGCACCACGGTGCTCGACAAACAAAGCCTGCGGGGTGTAGCTTAGCCTGGTAGAGCGCTACGTTCGGGACGTAGAGGCCGGAGGTTCGAATCCTCTCACCCCGACCAATCTCATTTTTGTCGCAGTTTCTTGCGCCATGTTCAATGACGCTGGATTGACGCATGCATGCGCGCCTGGCGACCTGCCGTTTGCCACAACAAGAATGGTAGGATAGATCCTCTACTCCCCTCCCAGACTTGGATACATGGCTGCTGCCGACACTCTGCAAAAGAACACTCCTGCGCCCATTGCCATCCCAGGTTTGGGCAGGGCCCTGATTTCCGCAGGAAAGGTTTCGCAGCAAGCCGCCGAGAACGCAGCCAAGAAAGCCGCCACAGGCAAGACCCCGTTCATCACCGAGCTCAGCCAGTCTGGTGAAATCAGCGCGCTGGAAATTGCCGAAACCATTTCCATGATGTTCAGCACTCCGCTGCTGGACCTCAACGCCATCGACGTCCAGCAACTTCCGCGCGAGCTGCTGGACCCGAAAATCAGCAACGCCTATCGCGTGCTGGCACTCAGCAAGCGCGGCAATCGGCTCACCATCGCCACGGCAGACCCTACTCAGCAGGAAGCTGCCGAACAGATCAAATTCACGACTCAGTTGCTGGTGGACTGGGTGGTTGTCGAGGCCGACAAGCTGCAAAAGCTCGTCGAGCAGACCGGCAAGAGCGTCAGCGAATCTCTGGACACCTATTCCAGTTCTGGGGACTTTGACTTTGACGACGTCAAGATCGAGGATGCCCCCGAGGAAAAAGACAATGCCGTCGGCGCCGAGGTCGAAGATGCGCCGGTCGTCAAGTTTCTGCACAAGATGCTGCTGGACGCCTTCAATATGCGCGCGTCCGACTTGCACTTCGAGCCCTACGAGCACAATTACCGCGTGCGCTTTCGTATCGACGGCGAGCTGCGCGAGATTGCCTCTCCACCGATTGCGATCAAGGACAAGCTGGCTTCGCGCATCAAGGTGATCTCGCGCCTGGACATCTCGGAGAAACGCGTTCCGCAAGACGGCCGCATGAAGCTCAAGGTCGGCCCTGATCGCGTCATCGACTTTCGTGTCAGCACCTTGCCCACGCTGTTTGGCGAAAAGATCGTGATCCGTATTCTGGACCCGAGCTCGGCCAAGATGGGCATCGATGCCCTCGGCTACGAACCCGAGGAAAAAGAGCGCCTGCTCAAGGCCATCAACCGCCCCTACGGCATGATTCTGGTCACCGGCCCCACGGGTTCGGGCAAGACCGTGTCGCTCTACACCTGCCTGAACCTGCTCAACCAGCCGGGCGTGAACATTGCCACCGCCGAAGACCCTTCCGAAATCAACATGCCCGGCGTCAACCAGGTGAATGTGAACGAGAAGGCCGGCCTGACCTTTGCCGCTGCGCTCAAGTCCTTTCTGCGTCAGGACCCGGACATCATCATGGTCGGTGAAATCCGCGACCTGGAAACCGCCGACATCTCGATCAAGGCCGCCCAGACCGGGCACCTGGTGCTGTCCACGCTGCACACCAATGACGCTCCGACCACGCTGACGCGCATGCGCAATATGGGCATCGCCCCTTTCAATATTGCCTCCAGCGTGATCCTGATCACCGCCCAGCGTCTGGCGCGACGCCTGTGCGCGCAGTGCAAGGAACCCGCCGACATACCGCACGACGCCCTGATCGATGCCGGCTACGACGAAGCCGAACTCGACGGCAGCTGGGTCAGCTACAAGCCTGTCGGCTGCCCTGCCTGCAACAACGGCTACAAGGGACGTGTCGGTATTTATCAGGTGATGCCCATCAGCGAAGAGATTCAGCGCATCATCCTGCGTGACGGCAGCGCCCTGGAGATTGCCGCACAGGCCAAGGCCGAAGGAGTACGCTCTCTGCGCGGCTCGGGCCTGCATAAAGTCAAGCTGGGTCTGACCTCACTCGAAGAAGTGCTGGCGGTCACCAACGAATAAAACCAGTATCAGTGAGGGAACGCCATGGCAAGCGCAGCGTCCAAGGGAATCAAGGAATTTCTCTTCGAGTGGGAAGGCAAGGACCGCAACGGCAAGATCGTTCGCGGCGAAACTCGTGCCGGCGGAGAAAACCAGATCCAGGCCATGCTGCGCCGCCAGGGCGTGACTCCGTCCAAGATCAAGAAGCGCAGGACCCGCGGCGGCAAGAAGATCAAGCCCAAGGACATTGCGCTGTTCACTCGCCAGCTGGCCACCATGATGAAGGCCGGCGTGCCGCTGCTGCAGTCTTTCGACATTGTGGGTCGGGGCAACACCAACCCCAACGTCACCAAGCTGCTCAACGACATCCGCTCAGACGTGGAAACCGGTACCTCGCTGAGTGCGGCCTTTCGCAAGTTTCCGCTCTATTTCAACAGCCTCTACTGCAATCTGGTGGAGGCCGGCGAGGCCGCAGGTATTCTGGAATCGTTGCTGGACCGTCTTGCCACCTATATGGAAAAGACGGAAGCCATCAAGTCCAAGATCAAGTCGGCGCTGATGTACCCCACGTCGGTCATGATCGTGGCCTTCGTCGTGGTGACCGTGATCATGATCTTCGTGATCCCTGCCTTCAAGGAGGTCTTCACCTCCTTTGGCGCCGACCTGCCCGCGCCCACGCTGCTGGTGATGGGCATCAGCGATTACTTTGTTCAGTACTGGTGGCTGATCTTCGGCGTGCTGGGCGGCGGCATCTATTTCTTCATGCAGGCCTGGAAGCGCAACGAGCGCGTGCAGCAGTTCATGGACCGCACCATACTCAAGCTGCCCATCTTCGGCGTGCTGATCGAGAAGTCCTGCGTGGCCCGCTGGACGCGTACGCTGTCCACCATGTTTGCCGCCGGCGTGCCGCTGGTCGAGGCGCTGGACTCCGTGGGAGGCGCCTCGGGCAACTACCTCTACAGAAATGCCACCGACAGGATTCAGTCGGAAGTCTCCACGGGCACCAGCCTCACGGTTGCCATGGCCAATGCCAACATCTTCCCTTCCATGGTGCTGCAGATGTGTGCCATCGGCGAGGAATCTGGCGCCATCGACCATATGCTGGGCAAGGCAGCCGATTTCTATGAAAGCGAAGTCGACGAAATGGTGGCGGGCCTCTCCAGCCTGATGGAGCCCATCATCATCGTCTTCCTGGGCACCTTGATCGGCGGCATCGTGGTGTCCATGTATCTGCCTATCTTCAAGCTGGGTCAAGTGGTCTGATGATTTCCGAACTGGTGTTGAATGCCGCTGTCGGCGGCGTGCTGGGCTTGCTGATCGGCAGCTTTCTGAATGTGGTGATCCACCGCCTGCCTCTGATGATGGAGCAGGAATGGCATGCCGAAGGTGCGCAATGGGCCGAGGAACAAAAGGACAAGGGCGCCAAAATCGAGCTGCCGCCGGCCAAGCCTGCCATCACGCTGAGCCAGCCTCGTTCGCGCTGCCCGCATTGCGGCCATCAGGTCGCCTGGTACGAGAACATTCCCGTGCTGAGCTACCTGTTTCTGCGCGGACGCTGCGCCGAGTGCAAAAAGCCCATCAGCCTGCGCTACCCTGTGGTTGAGTTGGTCTGCGCCGCGCTGTTTGCCTTCTGCCTGGGCCGCGACGGCCTGACCGCCACCGGCTTTGCCTGGTGCGGCTTCAGCGCGGCGCTACTGGCGCTTGCACTGATAGACTGGGACACCACATTCCTGCCGGACTCCATCACTCTGCCCCTGCTCTGGGCCGGCCTGATCGCCTCCGCACTGCAGTGGACCAGCGTGCCTCTGCAACAATCGCTGTGGGGCTCCGTCGCAGGCTATATGTCGCTATGGCTGATCTTCTGGGCCTTCAAGCTGGCAACGGGCAAGGAAGGCATGGGCTACGGCGACTTCAAGCTGTTTGCCGCACTCGGTGCCTGGTTTGGCTGGCAGGCACTGGTGCCCATCATTCTCATGGCATCGGTCGTGGGCGCCGTCATCGGCATTGCACTCAAGATCAACAGCAAGCTGCGAGAAGGCGGCTATGTGCCCTTCGGCCCTTTTCTTGCCGGCGGCGGTTTCGTCAGCCTGATCTGGGGCCCGCAGGCGGTGCTCAGCTTTGCAGGCCTGTAAGCCATGAAAGTCGCACCTGAGCGCTCACCATTCAGACTGGGGCTGACGGGCGGCATCGGCAGCGGCAAAAGCACGGTTGCTGCCAGGCTGCAGGCATGCGGCGCGACGCTGATCGATGCCGACCATATCTCGCGCAGCTTGACGGCAAGCGGCGGCATGGCCCTGCCCCTCATCGCTCAGGCTTTTGGTGCCGATCTGATCGACGCACAGGGCGCCCTCAACCGCGCCCGCATGCGCGAGCTGGTCTTCGCCGATCCGTCCGCGCGCCAGCGCCTGGAAGCCATTCTCCACCCCCTGATCGCCGAGCAGACCCGGCAGCAGCATGAAGCAGCCGTGGCTGCGGGCAGCAAACTCATCGTGCACGACATTCCGCTGCTGGTCGAGTCCGGCCACTGGCGAACACGCCTGGATGGCGTGCTGGTCGTGGACTGCCGCGAAAGCACTCAGACAGAGCGCGTCATGGCACGCAGCGCTCTCACACGCGAGGCCGTGCAGGCCATCATCGACGCCCAGGCCACGCGTGCCCAGCGTCTGGCCACGGCCGACTGGGTCATCTATAACGATGACGGGGTCACAATCGAAACTCTCCACGCATATACCGATCAAATCGCTGCATGGTTCGGGCTATGATGCAGACCATGGCTTGGCCTGTGCGTGTGATCGCCGCATGTGCACGTTGACCGCTGATTCCTGTGCACCCCGAGGAGCCCAGCAAACGTGATCCTGTACGAATATCCATTTAACGAGCGTCTGAGAACTTATCTGCGTCTTGAGCAGCTGTATCGCCGTCTGCGCGAGCTGCTGACCCGCGCGCATTCGGTCGATCATCATTTCGCCCTGATCACCATCTTCGAGATCATGGATGTGGCTTCGCGCAGCGATCTGCGGGCCGACGTCATCAAGGACCTGGAGCGCCAGAAGCATCTGCTGGACGTGTTGCGCGACAACCCCGATATTTCCCAGCACATGCTGCACCAGGTGGCGCGCCAGGTGGAGAGCTGCTTTGCCACCATCAATGCACAGACCGGCAAGACCGGCCAGGCGCTGACCGAAAACGAATGGCTGATGTCCATACGCAGCCGTGTGGGCATACCCGGCGGCACCTGCAGCTTTGACCTGCCGGCCTATCACGCCTGGCAGAACCTCGATCCGCGCTACCGCCAGCGCGACCTCGAAGACTGGGCCGGCGAGCTGACCCCGCTGGGTCAGGCGCTTGAGCTGATCCTGCAGCTGCTGCGCGAAACCGGCATTCCCCAGCGCGTGGTGGCCGAGCAAGGCGTGTTCCAGCAGGCCATGCCGGCCGGCCGCAGCTTCCAGCTGCTGCGCCTGCGCATAGAGCCGCATCTGAATCTGGTGCCGGAAATCAGCGGCAACCGCCTGCTGGTGTCGGTGCGCCTGCTCAAGCTGGCCCATGGCAGCAAGCCCCAGCCCAGCAATGACGACGCCACTTTCGAGCTCACGCTCTGCGCATAAGTCCCCGGCAGTCTTCTCGTCCCGATTGAGCCGCACATTGCGGCTCAATGGCTTTCAGGGTCGGCCACCCGTGTTTTCCAGCTGTGATACATCTACGCCATGAGCACTGACAAGCAATCCCCCACCATGGTGAAATGCCCGACCTGCGGCGGCCCCAGCGTTTTTTTGCCCAGCAACAAATTCCGCCCCTTCTGCAGCGAGCGTTGCCGCAATATCGACCTGGGCGCCTGGGGCAATGAAGAGTTCCGCGTCCCGGCTCAGACACCTCCCGAAGATGCGCCGTTTGGTGATCCACGCACGGAAAACTAAGCAAGGCAGCAAAAAACAAGAGCGCCTTGCGCATGGAATGTCTTGATTTCAGCTTGATTGACCAAGAAAATCGAGATTCAACCAGAGCAAGGCGCTCTTTATTTCAGAGCATACCGCTTCAGACCAGAGGCTGCTGCGCCTCGTAATGGCTTTGATCAAAGACCAGGCCGCGCTCCTCGCTCAGCCATTGCAGCACGGGATAGGCACCGGGCAGGACGGGGTGCACATCGAGCGGCAACTGCTGCCAGGCCATTTGCTGGCCCTCACGCATCTCGAACTCGCCCGTCCATTCCGTCACCTTGCACCAATGCAGACGCACCAGCGCATGCGGGTAGTCATGCTCGGTCACCTTCCAGGCATGGGCCTGGCCAATGGTCACGCCCAGCTCTTCGATCAGCTCGCGGCGCAAAGCCTGCTCCACGCTCTCGCCTGCCTCCAGCTTGCCGCCAGGAAACTCCCAGTAGCCTGCATACGGCTTGCCTGCAGGGCGGCTTGAAATCAGCAGCGCCCCATCGGATTCGCGCAACAGCACGCCCACGGCCACTTCCGTGTGCTTGCGCTGCGCCTGTGTTTCAGCAGTCACTTCCACAAAACTCTTTCTTCATTCCAGGTCTGCTTCTTCAGCCAGACCGTCCACATCTTCAATGCGCTTCTTGACCGTCACGGGGCGCTCGTTGCGGCCCGCGTAGTCGCGCGCGAACTGGTGGGCCACACGACCGCTGCGCGAGCCGCGCTCCAGCGCCCAGACCAGGGCTTCGGGCCTGGCCGCCTCGATGGTGGCCTGGTCCATGCCCAGCGCAGACAGCCACTGCGCCACCACGCGCAGATACTCGTCCTGGCTGAAGGGGTAGAAGCTCACCCAGAGGCCGAAGCGCTCGGACAGCGATATTTTTTCCTCCACCACCTCGCCGGGATGGATCTCGCCGTTCTCGCTTTTTTGCTGTGCCAGGTTGTCCGTCATGTACTCAGGCAGCAGATGGCGGCGATTGCTGGTGGCATAGACCAGCACATTCGGCGTGGCTGCGGAAACCGAGCCATCCAGCATGGATTTCATGGCCTTGTAGCCTGGCTCGCCCTCTTCAAAGCTCAGATCGTCGCAATAGATGATGAATTTCTCGCTGCGGCCGGCGACCACGTCGACGATGTCGGGCAGATCGGTCAGATCGGCCTTGTCCACCTCGATCAGACGCAGGCCCTGGGGCGCAAAGCTGTGCAGACAGGCGCGGATCAGCGAGGACTTGCCCGTGCCGCGCGCCCCCGTCAGCAACACGTTGTTCGCCGTGCGACCACTGACGAACTGCTCGGTATTGCGCGCAATCTTTTCCTTTTGCACGTCGATGTTCTGCAGATCGGACAGCTGCATGGCGCCCACATGGCGCACCGGCTCCAGCACGCCGCAGCCGTTGGCGCGCTTGCGATAGCGCCAGGCAATCGCCGCATTCCAGTCGGCGGGTGCCTGCAGGGGCTGGGGCAGCACGGACTCAATGCGCTGCATCAATTGCTCGGCACGCTCGACCAAGCGCTCCAAAGGGTTCATCACATCTTGCACGATCGAATCTCCATCTGTTTTTATAGCTGTTAGCGCTTGATGCTGCTTGATTTCAATGAGAAAAATAACTGGAATCAACTAAATACAAGCGATAGCAGCTGCTTAATTTATAGCCCCATCACTTTAAAACTGGCGCACCCCAAACCAGAGACAGCGAGCAAGCGCCGCCGCGCAGCGAGGCTGTCGTCCCCCTCCCATAGCGCGCAGCGCGTAGAGAGAGGGGGAAGCCGCGGTGCCGCCCAGGCGCCGCCGCTCAGGGGGTGATCATTTACGACCGGTAATCCGCATTGATCGTCACATATTCGTGACTCAGATCGCAGGTCCACACCGTCTGCGCGGCATCGCCACGACCCAGCAGCACGCGCACCAGGATCTCCTGCTGCTTCATCACGCGCTGACCGTCTTCTTCCTTGTAGGAAGGATTGCGACCGCCATCGACCACCACATGCACATCGTCCAGGTACAGATCGATCTTGGTCTGATCCAGATCGGCAATGCCGGCATAGCCTACAGCGGCCAGGATGCGGCCCAGGTTGGGGTCGGAAGCAAAAAAGGCCGTCTTGACCAGGGGAGAGTGGGCAATGGAGTAAGCGACCAGGCGGCACTCCTCCTCATTCTTGCCACCCTCGACCTTGACGCTGATGAACTTGGTGGCACCCTCGCCATCGCGAACAATGGCCTGCGCGAGTTTTTGCGCCACTTCCAGCAATGCTGCCTTGAGCTGCTCGCCTTCGGCACTGGAGAGCGCCGTGACCTGGGCATTGCCAGCCTTGTGGGTGGCGATCAGCACGAACGAGTCATTGGTGGAAGTGTCGCCATCAATGGTCACGCGGTTGAAGGAGCCGTCGGCCAGTTCCTTGACCAGGGGCTGCAGCAGCTCGGGGGCAATCGCCGCATCGGTAGCCAGAAAGCCCAGCATGGTCGCCATATTGGGGCGGATCATGCCCGCGCCCTTGCTGATGCCGGTGATGGAAACCGTCTTGCCGCCAATGCTGACGCTGCGGCTGAAAGCCTTGGGCAAGGTGTCGGTGGTCATGATGCCTTCGGCAGCGGTGGCCCAGTTATCAGCCTTGGCGGCAGCAATGGCCTTGGGCATGCCAGCCACGATGCGGTCCACGGGCAGCTCTTCCATGATCACGCCGGTGGAAAAAGGCAGGATCTGGCCCGCGTTCAGATCCAGCTCCTTGGCCAGCGCAGCGCAGGTGGCACGGGCATTGGCCAGACCGGCGGCGCCGGTGCCGGCATTGGCATTGCCGGTGTTGACGACCATGGCGCGGATGCCGGTGTCGGCCGCCAGATGCTCGCGGCAGATCTGCACGGGAGCGGCGCAGAAACGGTTCTGGGTGAACACGCCGGCCACCGAGGCGCCTTCGTCGAGCAGGAACACCGTCAGGTCCTTGCGATTGGCCTTGCGCACGCCGGCTTCGGTAACACCAATGCGAACGCCATTGATCGCCAGCAGATCAGCGGCGACGGGAGCGGAAAGATTCACGGACATTTCTGTATGTTCCTGAGAAAAGCCTCCCCCTGAGCCGCTGCGCGGCTTCCCCCTGAGGGGGACGACATCTTCGCCGCGAGGCGGCTCTTGCTCGATGTCTCCGGCCAAGAGCGCGCCCCGTGCAGCAGCCTAGGGGTCGAAAGTTAAAACGTTCCCCATTATCGGAACAAACAGAGGCCCGAACGGACTTGCCGGATTTTGTTGCGCAAAAAGCTGCGCCCCAATGCAAACACGAGCCGCAGCCCGTGTTGTTCGATAACGCATGCTCCAAGCCAGAGACGGCCAGCAAGGGGCGCCACCGCAATGAGTCCCCTTCAGGGGGAAGGCGCCAAGCGCCTCAGGGGGTCAGGACAGCTTGCCGTGGCAAAGCTTGAACTTCTTGCCGCTACCGCAGGGGCAAGGGTCGTTGCGGCCCACGTGCACGCCCTCGGGCATGGCCAGAGGCTCGGCCAGCATCACGTCGTCCTCGATGCTCATGCCTTCGGTTTCCGAGGGCGAGGCATAGCTCATGTGCTCCAGGCTCTGCGCGCCGCGCTCGTTCATGGCGACGGCGGCTTCGTCCATCTCTTCGCGCGAGCGGACCTGGACCGTCATCAGCACGCGGGTGACTTCGGTCTTGACCTGATCGATCAGTTGGCGGAACAGCTCGAAAGCCTCGCGCTTGTATTCCTGCTTGGGCTGCTTCTGGGCATAGCCGCGCAGGTGAATGCCCTGGCGCAGATAGTCCAGCGCAGCCAGGTGGTCGCGCCAGTTGGTGTCGAAGCTCTGCAGCAGCACGGCGCGCTGGAATTGCGTGAAGTTCTCCTGGCCGATCAAGGCCACCTTGGCGTCGAACAGATCGTGGGCTGCCTTGACGACCTTCTCCAGAATGTCTTCGTCAGTGATGGATTCGGAACCCGCCACGTCCTGCTGCAAGGAAAGATCGATCTGCCATTCGCTGGCCAGCGCCTTCTCCAGGCCGGGCACATCCCACTGCTCTTCCATGGACTCGGCCGGCACGTACTGACGCACCAGGTCGGTGATCACGTCCTCGCGCATGGCGGCCAGCATGCCATTCAGGTCTGTGGAATCCAGAATGTCGTTGCGCTGCTGGTAGATCACCTTGCGCTGGTCGTTGGCAACGTCGTCATATTCGAGCAGTTGCTTGCGCATGTCGAAGTTGCGTGCTTCGACCTTGCGCTGCGCCGACTCGATGGAGCGGGTCACGATGCCGGCCTCGATGGCTTCGCCTTCGGGCATCTTCAGGCGGTCCATGATGGCCTTGACTCGGTCGCCCGCGAAGATGCGCATCAACTGGTCGTCCAGGCTCAGATAGAAACGCGAAGAGCCGGGGTCGCCCTGGCGGCCCGAGCGGCCGCGCAGCTGGTTGTCGATACGGCGCGATTCATGACGCTCGGTGGCGATGATGCGCAGACCGCCCAGTGCCACGATCTTGTCGTGGGCCACTTGCCAGTCGGCACGCAGCTGCTCGATCTGCTGGTTGCGCTCGGTCTCGCTGAGTGCCTCGTTGCTCTCGATGGCCTTGAGCTGCTTGTCGATATTGCCGCCCAGCACGATGTCGGTACCACGGCCGGCCATATTGGTGGCGATGGTGATCATGCCTTCGCTGCCCGCCTGGGCAATGATGTCGGCCTCGCGCTCATGCTGCTTGGCGTTGAGCACCTGATGGGGCAGCTTCTCGCGGGTCAGCAGCTGGTCGATGATTTCGGAGTTCTCGATCGAGGTCGTGCCGACCAGCACGGGCTGGCCGCGCTCGTAGCACTCGCGGATGTCCTTGATCGCCGCGTCGTACTTTTCCTTGGTGGTCTTGTAGACGCGATCGAGCTGGTCCTGGCGCTTGCTGGGCTTGTTGGGCGGCACCACCACGGTTTCCAGGCCATAGATTTCCTGGAATTCGTAGGCTTCGGTGTCGGCCGTACCGGTCATGCCCGACAGCTTCTTGTAGAGACGGAAGTAGTTCTGGAAGGTGATCGAGGCCATGGTCTGGTTCTCGGCCTGGATGGCCACACCTTCCTTGGCTTCCACGGCCTGGTGCAGGCCATCGCTCCAGCGGCGGCCGGCCATCAGACGGCCGGTGAACTCGTCCACGATCACGATTTCGTCGTTCTGCACCACATAGTGCTGGTCGCGGAAATACAGCTGGTTGGCACGCAGCGCGGCGTACAGATGATGCACCAGAGAGATGTTGGAGGGGTCGTACAGGGACGAGCCTTCGGCGATCAGGCCGGCATGAGCCAGCAGGCGCTCGGCCGCTTCATAGCCCTGATCGGTCAGGTAGACCTGATGGGATTTTTCATCGACCGTGAAATCGCCGGGCTTGGTCACGCCCTCACCCGTGCGGGGATCGGCTTCGCCCTCCTGGCGCACCAGATTCGGCACGATCTGATTCATGGCCACGTACATGGCCGTGTGATCTTCGGCCGGGCCGGAAATGATCAACGGAGTACGCGCCTCGTCGATCAGGATGGAGTCCACCTCGTCGACGATGGCGTAGTTCAGCACGCGCTGCACGCGGTCGCCGGGCTCGTACACCATGTTGTCACGCAGGTAGTCGAAGCCGTATTCGTTGTTCGTGCCGTAGGTGATGTCGGAGTTGTAGGCCTGCTGCTTCTGTTCACGCGACAGATTGGGCAGGTTGATGCCCACCGACAGGCCGAGGAAGTTGTAGAGGCGAGCCATGGTCGTGGCATCGCGATTGGCCAGGTAATCGTTGACGGTCACGACATGCACGCCCTCGCCCGACAGGGCATTGAGGTACACGGGCAGCGTCGCGGTCAGCGTCTTGCCTTCTCCGGTGCGCATTTCGGCAATCTTGCCGTAATGCAGCGCCATGGCGCCCAGCATCTGCACGTCGAAGTGACGCATCTTCATGACGCGCTTGGAGCCTTCACGCACTACGGCAAAGGCTTCGGGCAACAACTCGTCCAGCGCCTCGCCCTTGGCAACGCGGTCCTTGAACTCCTGCGTCTTGGCGCGCAATGCCTCATCGCTGAGCTTTTCGTACTCAGGCTCCATCGCATTGATGCGAGCGACTGTTTTACGGTATTGCTTGAGCAACCGGTCATTGCGGCTGCCGAACAGTTTGGTGAGGAAATTGGTGGCCATGCGTGCGAAGGCACATTGCTTTTTTGCCTGTTGCGCAAAGCAATGTGTCCAGAATCCCTTGATTGTTGGTCTTCAGATGGGGCCGTCCCTGCGGCAGTCAAGAGCCACACCCGAAATGGGTGAAAAAACCTCCTGACGCACCCCAAACAGGGACAGGACCAAAAAATGATTCTAACCGCGCAAGCCTGCCTTGGCTTTTCGCTACTCCAGAGCACGTATGGGATTGCACTGCACGCGCAAATAGCCGGCACTGCGGCATTCATTCTCGGCTGAGCTAAGCTCGGGCTTGCCCTTGCCCAACTGTTTGCCGCTCGCATGACCATTGTTCGCCGCCATCACGCCGTAACTGCCATCAATGCCATGGAGTCTTCTCCCACATTGGCGCGCCTGGCAGCACTGACTCAGGACTCCAGCAACCGGCTCAAAGCCGTTTTACCCCTGGTTCCGCCCATGCTGCGCGCCAGCTTGCAGGCCGGCCCCATTGATGAAGACGGCTGGTGCCTGATCGTGAAAAACAACGCTGCTGCGGCCAAAGTGCGCCAATTGCTGCCGGCCATGGCGGCTCATCTGCGCACCAAAGGCTGGGCCGTCAACAGCATCCGCATCAAGGTTCAGGCCTGACAAGACCTTTTTAGAGGCAGAAAAACAAAAAAGGCCTCCGAAGAGACCTATTTGTTTGGTGCCGGTTGTCGGATTCGAACTGACGACCTACCGCTTACAAGGCGGGTGCTCTACCAACTGAGCTAAACCGGCGAAGACTGAATTCTAACGTAGAAATTCAGCCCCAAAAGAAGAATCCTGAAATTTCCCGATCTGCCGGCAAAAACACTGGCCGGACTACTTCACACGCTTGAGCGCCGGACGACCACCTGCGGGTGGCGGCGTACGAGGAGCATCATCTTCGCCGGAAGCTTCTGCTTCCGCCTTGACGGGAACCAGTTGCACCACACGCTCGGCCGAGGACTCCTCATCCGACTCCATGTCGGGCTCGGCATCCTCCATCGATGGCGCATCGTCGTCCTCGGGGACTTCGTCCTCCTCGGGCGGGAAGGCCATGCCCTGTCCGGTCTCGCGGGCATAGATGGCCATGACGTTCGCCACAGGCACCATGATTTCCCGTGGCTGGCCGCCAAAGCGTGCCTTGAATTCAACATACTCATTGCCGATCAGCAGGCCGCTGGTCGCGTCATAGCTGATGTTGAGCACGATTTGACCATCACGCACAAACTCCATGGGCACCTGGGTGCTGCGGTCCACGCGCACGGCAATATGCGGCGTCAAACCATTGTCGGTACACCATTCAAACAATGCCCGCAGCAGATACGGACGGGTTGAAGTCGTTTCAGGGGCTGTCATCTCATTTCCTGACGAATCAAATCCAGAAGATTGCAAAGACAAAAAAGCGGGCAGATGAAGGAAAGCCCTTCAACATGCCCGCTCTGCGCTCATGTGCAATTACTTGCGCATGACCTTTTCAGAGGGAGTCAGTGCTTCAATGTAAGCGGGGCGCGAGAAAATGCGCTCGGCATACTTGAGCAGAGGGGCAGCATTCTTGGACAGCTCGATGCCGTAGTAGTCCAGACGCCACAGCAGGGGAGCAATCGCCACATCCAGCATGGAGAAGTTCTCGCCCATGATGTACTTGTTCTTCAGGAAGATGGGCGCCATCTGGGTCAGGCGGTCACGGATATGGGCACGAGCCTTCTCCAGAGCCTTTTCATTGCCCTTGACGTTGCGCTCTTCCAGAGCGCTCACGTGCACGAACAGTTCCTTTTCGAAGTTCAGCAGGAACAGGCGCACACGGGCACGGTCCACAGGGTCGCCAGGCATCAGCTGGGGATGGGGAAAGCGCTCATCGATGTACTCGTTGATGATGTTGGACTCGTACAGAATCAGGTCGCGCTCGACCAGGATTGGCACTTGACCATAGGGGTTCATCACGGCGATTTCTTCGGGCTTGCTGAACAAGTCCACATCGCGGATCTCGAAATCCATGCCTTTTTCAAACAGCACAAAGCGGCAGCGGTGTGAGAAGGGGCAAGTCGTTCCCGAATAAAGCACCATCATGGTGGAGACTCCTAAAAATCAAAAAGAGTGGGTTGCCCACGGCACCCCACTCTGCACTAACACGGTTTGGCTGCAGACAACTTCTGCACGGCGGCAAAGCCTATTTCACGTCTTTCCAGAACGCGGCATTCAGGCGCCAAGCGATAAAGATGAAGAAGGCCAGGAAAATCAACACGCCCACCCCGATACGGGTTCGGGTGTTCTGAGCCGGCTCCCCCATCCATTGCAGGTAATTCACCAGATCGCCAACTGCCTGATCGTACTGCACTGCGCTCATCTTGCCAGGAGACACCTGCTCCCAACCCTTGAAGACCTGGGTCTTAGTTCCATGGTCGTCATGCTCTTCGAAGATGGCGCGACGCTCACCCTGCAGCTCCCACAGCGCATGCGGCATGCCTACGCTGGGAAAGGCAAGATTATTCCAGCCCGTGGCCTTGGTGTCATCCCTGTAGAAAGTACGCAAGAAGGTATACAGGTAATCAGCTCCCGAGCCGCCCGAGCCGGCACGCGAGCGCGCGATCACGGTCAGGTCGGGCGGGTTGGCACCGAACCACTCCTTGGCTTCCTTGGGATTGATGGCTGCCTTCATGGTCTCACCTACCTTGTCGGTGGTGAACAACAGATTGTCCTTGATGTCCTGATCGGTCAGACCGATGTCCTTCAAGCGATTGAAACGCATGAAGGCAGCGGAGTGGCAGCTCAGGCAGTAGTTGACAAAGATCTTGGCACCATTTTGCAGGGATGCCGTGTCGCTGGTGTTGACTGGCGCCTTATCCCAGTGGATGCCGCCTTCAGAAGCTTGCGCAGCGCCGGCAATACCCAGGGCTGCAACCAGGGTCAGAATCAGTTTCTTCATTCTTGTTCTCTCCTGCTTCAGTGAGGCTTGAAGGTGACACGCTCGGGCACGGGCTTGGTTTCACCCAAGCGGCTCCACCAGGGCATGAGCAGGAAGAAGCCGAAGTAGAACAGCGTGCCGACCTGCGACACCTTCTCGCCCACCGGCGACGGAGGCTGCACCCCCAGATAGGCCAGGACGACGAAGTTCACCACAAACACTGCATACACATATTTGTGCCAGCTGGGACGATAGCGGATCGACTTGACCGGGCTGCAATCGAGCCAGGGCAGGGCAAACAGGATGATGACCGCACCACCCATGACGACCACGCCCCAGAACTTGGCGTCGATGGACAGCATCATGGCGATGGCACCCAGGGCCACGATGGCGACGGCGCCCTTGGCAAAACCAGGCAGGCGCGACTTGAGAATGCCGTAGCCGGCACCCAGCACCACGCAGGCGATCAGCACATACATCATCTCGCTGGTGATGGCACGCAGCATCGAATAGAAGGGCGTGAAGTACCAGACAGGGGCAATGTGATTGGGCGTCTTGAGCGGGTCGGCCGGGATGAAGTTGTTGTACTCCAGGAAGTAGCCGCCGAACTCGGGCGCAAAGAACACCACGGCCGAGAACAGGAACAGGAACACCGTCACGCCAAAGATGTCATGCACCGTGTAGTAAGGGTGGAAGGGCACCCCATCCAGAGGGCGGCCCTTTTCATCCTTGGGCGCGTTCGGGCCCTTGATCTCGATACCGTCGGGATTGTTGGAGCCCACGTCGTGCAGCGCCAGCAAATGCGCAACGACCAGACCCAGCAGCACCAGAGGCACGGCGATCACGTGGAAGCTGAAGAAGCGGTTCAGAGTCGCATCGCCCACCACATAGTCGCCACGGATCAGCAGAGCCAGATCGGGACCGACAAAGGGGATGGCGGAGAACAGGTTCACGATCACCTGGGCGCCCCAGTACGACATCTGACCCCAGGGCAGCAGATAGCCCATAAAGGCTTCAGCCATCAGCACCAGGAAGATGGCGCAACCGAAGATCCAGACCAGTTCGCGCGGTTTGCGGTAAGAACCGTACAGAAGACCGCGAAACATATGCAGATAGACCACCACAAAGAACGCCGAGGCGCCTGTGGAGTGCATGTAGCGGATCAGCCAGCCCCAGGGCACATCACGCATGATGTATTCCACGGAAGCAAACGCCTTTTCGGCATCGGGCTTGTAGTGCATCACCAGGAAGATGCCGGTGACGATCTGGATCACCAGCACCAGCAGCGCCAGCGAGCCGAAGATGTACCAGAAGTTGAAGTTCTTGGGAGCGTAGTACTCCGACATATGGACGCGGTACGCATCGAATGCCGTCGGAAACCGGTTCTCCAGCCAGTTCATGGCCTTCGCTCCGGTTGTGGAGTTCGGGTCGATTTGCTTGAATTCGTGAGCCATTGTTCTTGTCTCCCTCAGGCTGCCTTGGTGTCTTCACCAATCAGCAGCTTGGTGTCGGACAGATACATATGTGGCGGCACTTGCAGGTTGTCCGGCGCTGGCTTGTTCTTGAACACCCGGCCGGCCATGTCAAAGGTGGAGCCATGGCAGGGGCAGAGGAAACCGCCCTTCCAGTCTGCAGGCAGCGAAGGCTGGGGCCCAGCGACGAACTTGTCGGTGGGAGAGCAACCCAGGTGGGTGCAGATGCCCACGACCACCAGGATTTCAGGCTTGATGGAGCGCGCTTCATTTTGCGCATAGGGCGGCGTGAACTCTTCGGGATGACGCGCCGAGGTCGGGTCTGCCAGTTCGCCATCGAGGCCTGGCAGGTCCTTGAGCTGCTCGGGTGTGCGCTTGATGATCCACACCGGCTTGCCACGCCACTCGACGGTGAGCTTCTCACCATCCTTGAGATTGGAGATATCCACCTCTACCGCAGCACCTGCTGCTTTGGCTTTTTCAGAAGGCTGGAAGGAGCTCACAAAAGGGACGGCCGTTGCCACACCGCCCACGGCACCAGCACATGCTGACGTGATGATCCACGTGCGCTTGCTGGAGTCGACTGGAGAGTCACTCATGGATTTCCTCGAAGTACATCGCTTGATTTGGGGTCAACTGCAAATTCTAGCGGTGGGGTTATGGTTATTCCAGCCCCAGTCCGACGTTGACAACCGCCAAAGTCACGCAATACTGCGCTATCTCAAACTCTTAGTGACTGGAACTGCTTATGGGCATGATGCAAGAATTCCGCGAGTTCGCAATCAAGGGAAACGTCATGGATCTTGCCGTGGGCGTGATCATCGGCGGCGCGTTCGGGAAAATCGTTGACTCCGTGGTCAACGACCTCATCATGCCTCTGGTGGGCCTGCTCTTTGGCAAGCTGGACTTTTCCAACCTGTTCGTCGTTCTGGGCACCATGCCCGAAGGAGTTCCACGCACTCTGGATGCGCTGAAAAAAGCCGGCATTCCCGTATTTGCCTATGGCAGCTTCATCACGGTTGCGGTGAACTTCGTGATTCTGGCCTTCATCATTTTCATGATGGTCAAACAGATAAACCGCCTCAAGCGCGAGGCTCCGCCTGCACCGGAGCAAGCACCCGCTACGCCCGAAGACATTCAGCTGCTGCGCGAGATCCGCGACAGCCTCAATCGCAAGGCCTGAGAGCGTTCAGCCCAGTGATGAAAAGCCTGCTGACCTCCAGCAGGCTTTTTTCATGGCATCGAGCATTCAGCGCGACCCAGCACACTGCATGAATCCATCCGGCAAGTGCTTGGATGCCTGAAGCATTGACGACTGGTGAACCAGCAGTTGAAGTCCCATCAACTCGCCAGGCTGCGGGCCATATGCACGGCTTCAAGCAGGCTGGCCTCATCGGCCACTCCCTGACCGGCGATATCAAAGGCCGTGCCATGGTCGGGACTGGTGCGTACCAGCGGCAAACCCAGGGTCACGTTGACGCCTTTTTCCACACCCAAATATTTGACTGGGATCAACCCTTGGTCGTGGTACATCGCCAACACCACATCGAATTCACCCGGGTGGGCTGGCGTATTTCGCGCCCGCATGAAGACTGTGTCCGGCGCAAACGGTCCCTGCACATCCATGCCTTCTGCCTGTGCTGCCGCGATTGCCGGGGCAATGATTTCGATTTCTTCACGTCCGAAGATGCCGCCCTCGCCCGCATGCGGATTGAGCCCTGCCACGGCAATGCGAGGCGTACGTCCCAGGCTCTTGCCCAGCGCCTGATGCGTGATGCGCAAGGTCTGCAGAATCTGCGGCCCGGTCACGGCCTCGATGGCCTCGCGCAGCGACACATGGATGCTGACCAGCACGGTACGCAGCTCGTCATTGGCCAGCATCATGCGCACCGGCATCTGCTCCAGCGAAACGCCCGCATGGGCGGCCGCCTCGGCCTGCAGCAGCTCCGTATGCCCGGGGAAGGTCACGCCGGCCAGATGCAGTGCCTCTTTATGCAAGGGCGCCGTAACCATGGCGGCAATCTCGCCACGCAAAGCCGCTTGCGCAGCCCAGACCACGCATTGCGCCGCGGCCTGCCCGGCAGCCGCGCAAATCTGGCCATAGGGCTGAGGCCCCGCCAACCCCGGCAAGTTCAGCAGCGCGACGGCACCTTCCGGAACAGACCAGGCTTCACCCGGCTCATCGATCACCACCACGGGCTGGGCAATGGCCTGATCGCCGTCGACGGCCCTGGCGGCCAGCGCCGTGGCCCGGCGCAGAGTCTGCAACTCGCCCACTACAAAGCAGCCGCGCATGGCCTGCGGCGCAGCCCGAAAAGCCTTGGCGATGATTTCAGGCCCTATGCCTGCGCAGTCGCCCTGGGTGATGGCGATGGTTTGGGTTGAAGCAATGACGGACATAGGCATCAGAGTTGCCGCAAGCCTCCTGTTCCAAAGTGCTTGCAGCCATCAAAAGTGAAAGACGAAGGTCCAGGAGCGGATCAGGCCGGGTTGTCGATATCGATGAAGCGGTGCTCCAGCCCGCACTCCTGGGCTACATGGGCAGCCACGGCCGGAGCACCATAGCGCTCGGTCGCATGATGGCCGGCAGCAATAAAGCTCACGCCCATCTCTTGCGCCAGATGCATCTGGGGCTCGGAGATCTCGCCGGTGATATAGGCATCGGCGCCGGCGGCAATCGCGGACTCGAAAAAGCCCTGCGCCCCTCCGGTGCACCAGGCCAGCCTGCGAATCGGCTTGTGCTCCTGCACACCGGCCAGCGTCACCTTTCGCCCCAGCACGCTTTGCACATGCCCTGCCAGAGCGGCGGCATCGGCAAAGTCCACATCGGCCAGCCAGCCCAGGTTCTGGTCGCCGAATGCGGCCTGTCCCTGCACTCCGAGCCGCGCCCCGAGTTGCGCGTTATTGCCCAGTTCGGCATGGGCATCCAGCGGCAGGTGATAGGCAAACAGATTGATGTCATGCGCCAGCAGCAGACGGATGCGCTCCTTGAGCCAGCCCGTGATGCGACCATCCATGCCGCGCCAGAACAGACCGTGGTGCACGAAGATGGCATCGGCCCCGGCCTCGATCGCCGCCTCGATCAGGGCGCGACTGGCCGTCACACCGCTGACGATGCGACGAATCTCGCTCTTGCCTTCGACCTGCAGGCCGTTGGGTCCGTAGTCCTTGAAGCGTTCGGGCTGCAGCAAGGCGTCGAACGCCTGCAGCATGTCTTGGCGGGTGGTCATCATGGGCATGATTGTCGCACCCGCCGCACTTCAAGATAAGGAGCTGCTAACGCATGCAATCAAAGCATTTCAGTACGAAATACACCTAAATACCTTTGTTACCATGAGGTAGCAGCTATGGTTTTCAGAGAAACAAGTCCCGGTAGCGATCACGCAGCAGGTTTTTCTGCACCTTGCCCATGGTGTTGCGCGGCAGCTCCGAGACGACAACGCAGCGCTTGGGAATCTTGAAGTTGGCAAGCCGGGACTTGAGCGCGGCGACAATGGCGGCGCCGTCGAGTGGATGGCCGCTCCTGGCAACGACCACCGCCACCCCCACCTCGCCGAAATCCGGGTGCGGCACACCGACCAGGGCGCTCTCGGCCACGCCGGGCATATCGTTGATAAAGCCTTCGATCTCCGCCGGGTAGACGTTGTAACCGCCGCTGATGATCAAATCCTTGCTGCGACCCACGATGCTGACATAGCCACGCTCGTCGAGCCTGCCGACGTCGCCGGTCCTGAACCAGCCATCGGCCGTGAACTCCTGCGCCGTTTTCTCCGGCATGCGCCAATAGCCTTTGAAGATATTGGGTCCCCGGACCTCGATGGCACCGACCTCGCCCGTGGACAACGGCTGGCCGCTGTCGCCCGCCACGCGCACACTCACACCGGGCAGCGCAAAGCCCACGGTGCCGCCACGGCGCTCGTCCTGCCCGCCGTGGCGTGCATCGGGGCCGTAGGGATTGGAGGTGAGCATGATGGTTTCACTCATGCCATAGCGCTCGAGAATGGTGTGGCCTGTGCGCTGGCGCCACTCGCCAAAGGTCTCGATGAGCAGCGGCGCCGAGCCCGAGATGAACAGCCGCATCCGGCCGGCCGCCTCCCTGGTCAACGTCGGCTCAGCCAGCATGCGCACATACAGCGTAGGCACGCCCATGAACACGGTGGCGCGCGGCATGGCGGCGATCGCGGCTTTGGCGTCGAATTTCGACATCCAGATGATCTTGCTGCCATTGATCAGCGCACCATGGATGGCGACGAACAGCCCGTGCGCATGGAAGATAGGCAGGGCGTGGATCAGCACGTCACCGCCCTGCTCGCGCGTGCGCCAGCCCCAGTACTGCTTGAGCATGAGCGCGTTCGAGAGCAGATTGCCATGCGAGAGCATCGCCCCTTTGCTGCGCCCCGTGGTGCCACTGGTGTAGAGGATGGCGGCCAGATCATCGGCCTGGCGCGGCACGGGTGCATGCACCTCGTCGAAGCGCAGCGCCTGCTCCAGCAGGCTGCCGTCCTGCGCTTCGCCCAGCGTGAAAACATGCTGCGTGCCGCAGTCCGCCGCCACCTTTGCCACCCAGTCCATATTGGCGGGCGTGCAGACTACGACGGCGGGCTCGGCATTGCCGATGAAATATCCGATCTCGGCACTCTGGTAGGCAGTATTGAGCGGCAGGAACACATGACCGGCACGCAAGGTGGCCAGATACAGCATCAGTGCCTCGACCGACTTTTCCACCTGCACCGCGATACGGCTGGCGGCGGGCAGATCGAGCGAGGCCAACAGATTCGCCATGCGTGCGCTCATGCGATCCAGCTCGCGCCAGGTATAGAAAAGCGGTGCATCGGCCGGGGCCTGAGGCGATACCGCCTCGATGGCGACCTCGTCCAGATCGGCCGGGAAAGCCGCGCGCAGGGCGGTGAACATATTCATGTCAGACATATGGAAAACTCTCTTTGCTGGAAACCGCTTCATTGCCCTGCCATGGCGCGCTCGGCAACGGCTTTTTGCTTCTTGCCGTCGGCCTGGGCCCAGGCCTCGAACTCCTGGGACGATGCCGAGGGATAAGCCACAACGCCCTGCTTTTCAAGCTTGGCCTTGACTTCCGGGTCGCTCAAGGCCTGGCGGCTGGCCTCGAACAGCTTTTGCGTGATCTCCCTGGGCAGCTTGGCCGGCCCGTAGAGACCGAACCAGAGCGTGAAGTCCGCCCCATCGATGCCGGACTCCTGCATGGCCGGCAGGTCGGGGAACAGCTGCGAGCGCTGGGCCGTCGTCACAGCCATGATGCGCAGCTTGCCGCCGGCGGCCATCGGCATCACCGAGGGGGGCGTTCCGAAAGTCATGTCCACATCGCCCGCACCCACGGCCTGAATCGACGGCGCCCCGCCCTTGAACGGCACATGCAGCATGTCGATGCCAGCCGCATGCGCAAACGAGGCCCCCGCCAGATGCGTGACCACGCCCGTGCCGGATGAGGAATAGCTCAGCTTGCCGGGGTTCTTGCGCGCCCGCTCTATCAGGCCGGCCACGGTTTTCTCGGGAAAGTCCTTTTTCACCGCCAGCAGCATCGGCGAATCGCTCCAGCGCATGATGGGCGTGAAACTCCTGGCGCCGTCGTAGCGCGCACTCTTATAGAGAATCTGGTCGGTGCCGTAGAGATTGGCGGAGCCCAGCAGCAAGGTATAGCCGTCCGCAGGCGCCCGCGCCACCAGATCCGACGCAATCGTCGTGCCGGCGCCGGGGCGGTTGTCCACCAGCACTGCCTGGTTCAGCACCCGCCCCAGCTTCTCGCTGACGATGCGCGCCACAGCGTCGGCGCCGCCGCCGGGCGGAAAGCCCACCATCAGGGTGATGGGGCGCGACGGGTAGGCGTCCGCCAGTGCCAGGGCGCTGGCGCTCAGCAGGCAGACCGATATCAATGCTTTCTTGAACATGCTTGTCTCCTTGATGGAAGTTAGGGTTGTTTTTCGGCGCAACAGCGGCGCTAGCAGCCTTTGAAAACCGGTACGCGCTTCTCGCGCCAGGCCAGGCCGCCTTCGCGCAGATCCGCGGATTCGACCGAGCGCTGCACGTCGCGCGCAATCGCCTCGCGGTCTTGGCGGCCGCAGGCAATCAGATTCAGGTGTTTCTTCATGCCGGACAAAGCCAGGGGCGCCATTGCGCCGATCGTCTCGGCCAGAGCCGCCACGGTCTCGTCGAGCTGCGGCGCCGCCGCCAGATGCGTCAGAAAGCCGCAGGCCTTCATCTGCTCGGCATCCAGGCGCTCGCCGGTCAGGAACAGGCGCTTGGCGGTATCGAGTCCCAGGCGACTGACATAGCGCTCCATTCCTGAGGCGTAGAAATGCAGGCCCAGCCGCGCCGCAGGCATGAACATGTCTGCCGCCATCGAACCCACGCGAAAGTCGCAAGCCAGCGCCAGATCGGTCCCGCCGCCATAGACGCCGCCCTGGATGGCGGCGATGGTCACCGCACGGCACTGCTCCACCACGTCCACCATTTCGCCGAAGCTGCTGCCTTCGCTCTGGCTGTTTTCGATTTGTGATATATCGTAGCCACTGCAGAAATACTTGCCTTCGCTACGCAGCACCAGCACCCGCACCTCCGATCTGCGATTGACGCTCTCGATGGATTCCATGAGCACCGGCAAGTCATCGGGCGCCAGGCGGTTTGCCACCGTGGGGCGCTGGAGAGTAATGGTTGCGATATGGTCTTGGTAGTGCAGTCTTGGACTCATGCGTATCAGACATATAAATAGATATATCTAATATTGAACAATGAACCCCAAACCTTCACCAAGGGAAGAAACCCTAGACGCGCCCAGCATGCAGGACCGCATCCGCCTGGCTCTGGAGCAGGATCTGCGCAACGGCGCATTGCGGCCAGGTGCCGCCATCGACGAACAGGCGCTGTGCGAGCGCTTCCAGGCCTCGCGCACGCCGGTCCGCGAGGCCTTGCTGCTGCTGTCCGCCAAGGGGATGGTGAGCATTCTTCCGCGCGTGGGCATCTACGTGCGCCACCTCGATCCCCGCGAGCTGATTGCGATGATGGAAGGGCTTGCCGAGCTGGAAGGCGTGCTGGCGCGCCTGGCGGCCCGGCGCATCAACGCTGAGCAGAGAGCGCAGTTGCAGGCCGCTCTCGCGCAGACCGCTGCCCATGCCCAGAAAGCCGATTCGATAGCCTATGAGCAAGCGAATGCCAGATTGCACGATCTGATATATCAATCCAGCGGAAACACCTTTATCGTCGAGCAGACCCGCGAGGCCAGGCTCAGGGTCGCACCGTACCGCAGCAAGATGTTCGAAAAGCCGGAGCGGCTACTGCACTCCCAGGCCGAGCATGAAGCCGTGGTGGCCGCCATTCTGGCGGGCAACAGCGAAGTTGCTGCCGAGGCCATGCGCAACCATATATCGGCGGGCGGCAGCGCCTTTGCCGACATGGTGCTGAGCACCGTGTCCGCGCAGCTCATGCAGCCGCGCCGCCGCAAACGCGCGAGCAGTGAAAAAAAAGGCAGCCACTGCTGACTGCCTTTTCTCATCCGCCTGTGCAGGCTCACGCTTTGCGCGGCTGCCAACCCTTGCAGGCCAGAGGCCAGAAGCCCATGGCCATGCCCAGCACGCCCATGGCCGCCACATAGTGGGCGGGAGCCATCACATCCACCTGCTGCCACACGGACACCAGCATGGGAGTCAGACCGCCGAACACGGCATAGGCCATGTTGTAGGAGAAGGACAGACCGGTGAAGCGCACCTCGGGCGGGAAGGCCCGCACACCCACCACGGGCAGCAGCGAGATGGAGCCCACGAAGAAGCCCACGGTCGCATAGTTGCAGATCAGCGATGCCTCGTTGCCAGGCAGGTTCAGGTAGAACAGATAGGCCGTGGCCGTCATGCCGCCCCAGCCGATGAGCATGGTCAGCTTGGTGCCGATCTTGTCGGACAGCCAGCCCCAGAACACGCAGCCTATGGTCAGCGTCACGGTCGCCACGGCATTGGCCTTCAGGGCCATGGCAGGCTCGATGTGGAACACCTTTTGCAGATAGGCCGGCGTGAACAGAATCACCACCACGATCGCCGTGGACAGCACCCAGGTCATCAGCGCCACGACGACGCAGGCTTCCCGGTGGTCGCGCAAGATGGTCTTGATCGGCAGTTCGCGGTCAGCGGCCTTGCGGGCCTGCAGTTCCTGGAAGATGGGGGTCTCGTGCAGGAACTTGCGCAGATACACCGACACCAGACCGAAGACACCGCCCAGGATGAAGGGGATGCGCCAGGCCCAGTCGTGGATCTCGCCCTGGCTGTAGGTGCTGTTGAGCCAGACCCCGATGATGGAGCCCAGGAAAATGCCGCCGGTAATGCCGGAGGTCAGTGCGCCGATCGCAAAGCCGTAACGCTTCTGGGGAGCATGCTCGGCCACGAACACCCAGGCACCGGGCATTTCACCGCCGATGGCAGCCCCTTGCATCACGCGCATCAGCAGCAGCAGGATGGGAGCGGCCAAGCCTATGGTTTCATAGGTCGGCAGCAGGCCGATGACCAGCGTGGGCACGGCCATCAGGAACACCGACAGCGTGAACATCTTCTTGCGGCCCAGGATGTCGCCGAAGTGGGCAATCAAAATGCCGCCGATGGGGCGCGCCAGATAGCCAGCCGCGAAAATGCCCAGCGTCTGCAGCTGGCGCATCCACTCCGGCAGCGAGGCTGGAAAGAACAGGCTGCCAATCACATTGGCAAAAAAGACGAACACCACGAAGTCGTAAAACTCCAGCGTTCCGCCCAGGGCCGATAAGCCCAGGGTCTTGTAGTCCTCCCGGTTCAGGAGACGATTCGTCGCTGCAGCCGGCGCGTCAGCCGATGCAGCGTGGTCAAGCGTAGTCATGGTGTTTCCTAGATCGAACAACAGGACAGCGCGGATAAGGCCGCTGATCACGGGTCAACGTGCAGTGGCAGACCGATTGCGGCGGGCTTCAGATGCAAAGCCACACCAGACCGAATATGAGCACCTTGTGGGCAGTCACTTCAGTAACGGCGGCGTAAGCGCAGTCGAAAAAACATTCTAGGGTTTCCACTCATATATCCTGGACACATAAAACTTTAGGTGCTTGCAGTCCTATAGCCATGGGCCCTGCATTCTGCAAAGCTTTGCGTTATGCATTTGCTTGCAAGCAAATGTTCGCTTCGACGCCTGGCGCAGCCATGCTTCACAATGTGGGCTTGTTCCCTTCACTACCTATACGCATTACATGAAACGCACCTGGTTGCTGTTTTCGCAGGTCGTCACCGTGCTGGTGGCTATCTATTTTGTAGTGGCTACCCTACAGCCCACTTGGCTTCAGCGCGGAAATATCCGTAGCAGTGCCGGTGTTTCGCTGCTGCAGGCTCCATCCACTCCAGCGGGTGAAGTCGCTCCCGGCAGCTTTGCGCCTGCCGCGCGCAAGGCCTCGCCCGCCGTGGTCAGCATCAACACCAGCAAGGCGGTTCGCCACCCGCGCGCCAACGATCCCTGGTTCCAATTCTTCTTTGGCGATCAGGGTCCACAGGAGCAATCTGGTTTGGGTAGTGGCGTCATCATCAGTCAAGATGGCTACATCCTCACCAACAACCATGTGGTGGAAGGCGCCGACGATATCGAGGTCACGCTGACCGATAGCCGTCAGGCCAAGGCCAAGATCATTGGAACAGACCCCGAGACTGATCTGGCCATTCTCAAGATCGAGCTCGACAAGCTGCCCGTCATCGTGCTGGGCAACTCCGATCAGGTCGCTGTGGGCGACCGCGTGCTGGCCATCGGCAACCCCTTCGGTGTGGGCCAGACAGTGACCAGCGGCATCATCAGCGCTCTGGGCCGCAGCCAGCTGGGCATCAACACCTTCGAGAACTTCATCCAGACCGACGCAGCCATCAACCCCGGCAACTCCGGCGGTGCGCTGGTGGATGCCAACGGCAATCTGCTGGGCATCAACACGGCCATCTACTCGCGCTCTGGCGGCAGCATGGGCATCGGGTTCGCGATTCCCGTCTCCACTGCCAAGATGGTGCTGGACGGCATCGTCAAGGACGGCAAGGTCACGCGCGGCTGGATCGGCGTGGAGCCCAACGAACTCTCGCCCGAGCTGGCCGAGACCTTTGGCGTCAAGGCCGATGCCGGCGTCATCATCACCGGCGTGCTGCAGGCCGGCCCCGCCGCCCAGGCCGGCATGCGTCCCGGCGACGTAATCGTCAAGGTGGGCGAGACCGCGACCCGCAATGTCTCCGAACTGCTCACAGCCGTGGCCTCGCTCAAGCCCGGCGAAGCCGCCAAGTTCGATGTGCGCCGCGGCGACAGCGAAGTGGTGCTGGACATCACTCCGGGAGCCCGACCAGCAGCCAGCACCTTGCAGCAACAGGGTCACCCACGCCGCTGATTGCAGCGCCAACAAACCGAAAAGCCAGCGCCAGCCGCTGGCTTTTTTCATGCTCCGGCCAGGCCAGCCACAACTTCTTCAACACGATTCATCAAGAGATATGACTCAAGCACTGATGGAAAAAATTGCAGACAGTCATCAAAACAAAAGCCCTTGAATTGCTTCAAGGGCTTTGCAGGAGGTCGGGGCGAAGATCAGTGGCCGTCCGAGGATTTCTCCACTTCCGAGCCCGTGCCTTCCTCGGCATCGGGCGCACGCGATACCCTGCTGAACCAGCCGGCGCCCAGAATGCCAATCTCGTAGAGCAGGCACATGGGCAAGGCCAGGGCCAGCTGAGAGATCACATCGGGCGGCGTGATGACGGCAGCAATCACAAAGGCCAGCACCACGAAATAGCCGCGGAAGGCCTTGAGCTTTTCGATCTCCACCAGACCGAAGCGCACCAACAGCATCACCACGATGGGCACCTGGAAAGCCGCCGCAAAAGCGATGTAGAGCGACAGAATCGCTTCCACATACGAGGCGATGTCGGGCGTGGCCGCCACGCTGGCAGGCGTGAAGTGCTGGATGAACTTGAACATATTGCCCAGCACAAAGAACTGTACGAAGGCAATGCCGGCATAGGCCAGCAGGCTGCCGAACAGGATCAGCGGCAGGGCGAACTTCTTCTCGTGGCTGTACAGGCCCGGTGCCACAAAGGCCCAGATCTGGTACATGATCCAGGGCAGCGCCAGCAGCACGGCCACCATCATCAACACCTTGAGCGGCACGAAGAAGGGCGAGAAAACGCCCACCGCAATCAGCTTGGCGCCGGGCGGCATATGCTCCTTGATGGGCAGGGCGATGAAGTCGATCAGGCCATCGGGGCCCGGCCAGAACATCAACAGCCCGACGCCGATCAAAACGCCATACAGGCTGTAGAGCAGGCGATCACGCAGCTCCATCAGGTGCTGGACAAACGGCTGCTCCGTGCCGGCGAGTTCGTCTTCTTTAGAGGGTTCGGACATGGTGCAAAACCGCGTCGGAGCCCGATCGGCTCCACACGCTTGAGAAACAACAACGCCCGCGGATCACGGGCAAAGAGCGACATGCGGGCAGCAGGGCCTGGCCCCTGGGGCCGGCCATGGCCGACCTTGCGGCCGGCAGGCTGCTGAGCTGCATGTTCAATGGAACTTCTTGGGGCGAAAGCGCGCCACGCGTGCCGCACCCGACTGGACCTTGCTGCGTACCCCGGCGCGGGCCTTGTACCACTGGGGCACGGCACCGCGCTTGACGCGCCAGTTCTTGCGCGGATGGCGATAGCTTGGCACCACGCTGCTGTGCGTATCCAGACCGGTGTAGCCGCCTTCTGCGTCATAGGAGCCGAAGGACGAAGCCGAAGTCATGTTCGAGTCGTCGCGCAGGTCCTTGGTCGCATCGCTCCAGTCCTTTTCAAGATCGGAGGCCTGATTGCGCATGCTGGACTCCACGTCCCGCGCGGCGGTCTCGACCGTGTCCTTCATCTTGCGCAGCTCATCGAGCTCCATGGAGCGGTTGACCTCGGCCTTGACGTCGGACACATAGCGCTGTGCCCTGCCAAGCAAGGTGCCCACCATGCGGGCCACGCGCGGCAGTTTCTCGGGACCGATGACCACCAGGGCCACGGCACCGATCAGCGCCATTTTGGACAGGCCAATATCAAACATCTAAATGTCAGTCCTGCCGCGATCAGCTCTTTTGCTTGGCTTCCACGTCGATGGTGGCCTTTTCGGCAGCCTGCTGGTTGGCCACTTGGCCGGTCGCAGCATTGGCATCGGCGTCAGTCGCGCCGTCCTTCATGCCGTCCTTGAAGCCCTTGACGGCGCCGCCCAGGTCGGAGCCGATGTTCTTGAGCTTCTTGGTGCCGAACACCAGAACCACGATGAGCAGCACGATCGCCCAGTGCCAGATAGAAAACGAGCCCATGAGAATCTCCTAGAAATTGCAAACCATTTTAGACGGGGCTTGTGACAGATACGAATCAATCACCCAAAAAGCCTGCAGCGCACAGCTCTATCGCCGCGTGCAGGCCCGGTGCGCCGCCTGATCAGCCCTTGAGCCAGGGGCGCGGGCCGCCCATGACGTGCAGGTGCAGATGGTGCACTTCCTGCCCGCCTTCGCTGCCGGTGTTGACCACGATACGGAATCCGCCATCGGGATAAGGGTTGCAGCCCTGCTCCATCGCCAGCTTGGGAGCCAGCGCCATCATGCGACCCAGCAGGGGCGCATCCTCGGCGCCGACCTGGGCCATGGAGGGGATGTGCTTCTTGGGAATCACCAGAAAGTGCACGGGCGCCCCCGGGTGAATGTCATGGAAGGCGAACAGCTCCTCGTCTTCATAGACCTTTCGCGAAGGAATCTCGCCCTTGGCGATGCGGCAGAAAATGCAATGGGGGTCGTGGTGGTCGTGCATGGTCTCAGGTATCTCTACGGTTCAGTATTCTGGACGCCCTGCGCTATCCATGGCCTAGGAGGCCAGGAAGCAGGCAATGGCGTCGCCCCCTGCGGGGCTATCCCCTATTCTCGTTGAATCGCAGCGTCTGCTTGACGCCAAGGTGCTCGCGGTTGAGCTGCAGCCATTGCTGGCCGCGCTCGCGTCCCAGCTCGAACAGCTTGCGCACCATGCCCATGTCTGCGCGCACCTTGCTTGAGGCGCCAAAGGGCTTGAGCACCGAGCCGCCATCGATGCGGTGCATCAGCACATGCTTGTAGCGCTCGGGGTCCAGGCGCTTTTGCTCCAGCAGCTTGACCACAAACTCGATGGCCCTCAACTCGGCCAGCAAGCTGGCGTTGAAGGTGATTTCGTTCATGCGATCCATGATCTCGCGGGCCGTGTCGGGCGAGACATCGGACTCCTTGGGATTGATCTGCACCAGCAGGATGTCCCTGCTCCGGGTCTCGTAGATCAGCGGATACAGGGCCGGATTGCCCGAGAACCCGCCGTCCCAGTAGCACTCCCCGTCAATCTCCACTGCCTTGAACAGTTGCGGCAGGCAGGCCGAGGCCATGATGGCGTCTGCCGTCACCTGCTCGCCCTTGAAGATCTTGCCGCCGCCCGTGCGCACATTGGTGGCGCAGATGAAGAGCTTGGGCACCACGCTGGGGTGCTCGGGATGCGCCAGCATCTCGAAGTCCACCACCCGGGTGAGCAGTTGTCGCAGCGGGTTGATATTGAGCGGATTGGTCTGATAGGGCGACAGAAACTGGTTGAGCACGCCCATGAACTGCTTGCTGCCCGGCAACGGTGCGGCCCAGAACATCTTGCCCACGCTGCCCATGGTGCCCACGCCCTCCCACAGCTCGCGCAGAGACTGGCGCGCCAGTTGCCGTCCCAGGTAACGGGCATCGTCCACTTTCTTTTCCTGCGCGGCCGCCTGCGCGAAACCATGGGCCAGCGCCACGGCGTTCATGGCACCGGCACTGGTGCCGCTGATGCCTTCGAAGATCAGTCCGTCATCGTCCAGCAATGCATCCAGCACGCCCCAGGTCAGCGCACCATGCGATCCCCCGCCTTGCAGGGCCAGGTTGAGGGTATGGGAAGTCTCTGCAGCCATGGCACGATCCTGTGAGGGTTGAGGAACCAAGCAAGGGGCTTGGGACTTACGCAAGCAAGAAGGCACAGCGGGCATATCCATGGACAAAACACCATGCCCGATTCGAATCCGCTTAAGTCCTGGAGCTTATCCAGCACCGCGAGCATTGCACAGGCCCAGGCCCCGTGTCAGCCTGCCACCCCGAATCTGTTGCAGCGCAGCACAACCGCTTGCAAAAACAAAAAAGCCCCGGCCGTAAAGCGGGGGCTTGGGTGTCTGGCAAGTGCGGTTCAGGGCTGGATCGCGCGATTCTTGTTCATGGCGATCATGCCGCTGACGATGCGGTAGAGGAACCAGATGGAGATCAGCACCCAGGCAGGGTTGAAGATCAAGAGGCCCAGCAGGAAGAACGGGAAAGTCACCGCATAGAGCACGATGGCCCAGAGCACGCTGCGCAGCCGCCAGGAAAAATGACTCTCCTGCCAGGTGCCACGCGCATCATCACGCTTGACCAGATCGATGACAACTGCAATCAGCAACAGCAGCACACTGACCTGCGCGCCCGGGAGCACGGCGGCCACGGCCACGACCAGGTGCAGCAGATAGCTGACCCAGCCCCAGGCCTTCAGGCCCTCGATCTCGGTAGAGCTGCTGCTGCCTACATCGATGATGTCGCGATCGTCATTCATGCGCTTCCTCCTTATTGCTTGGCCGCCCCTTCCTGAGCAGCGCGTTCCTGGGCCTTGCGCAGGGCTTTTTCCTCCAGACCGCTGGTGCCCTCGCGGCGCTCCAGCTCGGCCACCACCTCTGCGGGTGTCAGCCCGTAGTGCGACAGCGCAATCATGGAATGAAACCACAGATCCGCCACTTCATAGAGGATCTTGCCCTTGTCCGCACCATGATCGACATCCTTGGCGGCCATGACGACCTCGGTGGCCTCTTCGCCGATCTTCTTCAGAAAGGCGTCAGGCCCCTTGTGCAGCAGGCGCGCGACATAGCTTTTTTCAGGGTCGCCACCATTGGCGACCTTGCGGCTTTCGATCACGGCGGCCAGACGGGCCAGTGCGCCCTCGATCGACGCGGTGTTTTGTTCAGACATGACTTTATTTGTAGATGGAAGCAGGATCTTTCAAGACCGGATCGACAGCAAGCCACTGTCCGTCCTTGAAAACGCTGTAGAAGCAGGAGTGGCGGCCGGTATGGCAGGCAATACCGGGATCATGCCCCTCTTGCGTGATCTTGAGCAAAACCACGTCGTTATCGCAGTCGATGCGCATCTCATGCACGGTCTGCACATGGCCGGACTCCTCGCCCTTGAACCACAGCTTGTTGCGCGAGCGGCTGAAGTAGACGGCACGCCCCAGCTCGGCGGTCTTTTCCAGTGCCTCGCGGTTCATCCAGGCAAACATGACCACGTCGCCGCTGCTTTGCTCCTGCGCAATCACGGGCACCAGACCCTGCGCATCCCATTTGACTTGATCGAGCCAGCTCATTGCAGACCTTTGCTTTGTATAGCTGCCAGCGCAGGCCAGCAGCTAACATCAACCATAAAACATATGGAAAGCCGCTTGTAGCCTGCGCAAGCTGCTCTCAAAACAACTACTTTAGAGACGCACGGGAATGCCGCGCGCGCGCATGCATTCCTTGGCCTGCTGCACGGTGTACTCGCCATAGTGGAAGATGCTGGCGGCCAGCACGGCATCGGCGCCGCCGATGGTCACGCCATCGGCCAGATCTTCGAGATTGCCGACACCGCCCGAGGCGATCACGGGCACGGCCACGGCATCAGCCACGGCACGCGTGAGCTTCAGATCGAAGCCGCTCTTGGTGCCGTCCTTGTCCATGCTGGTCAGCAGGATCTCGCCGGCACCGCGCCTGGCCATCTCTTCGGCCCAGCGCACCACATCCAGCCCCACATTCTTGCGGCCGCCGTGGCTGTACACATCCCAGCCCGGCCCCATGGGCGTGCCGCCGGGACCGATGCGCTGCTCGTCCTCGGGCGTGCGGCGCTTGGCGTCGATGGCCACCACGATGCATTGCGCGCCATACTTGTCGCTGCAGGCATTGATGGTGTCCGGGTTGGCAATGGCGGCGGAGTTGAAGCTGGTCTTGTCGGCTCCGGCATTGAGCAGGCGACGCACATCTTCCACGCTGCGCACGCCACCGCCCACGGTCAGCGGAATGAAGACCTGCGAAGCCACGGCCTCGATGATGGGCAGAATCAGGTCACGGCCATCGCTGGTGGCCGTGATGTCCAGAAAGGTCAGCTCGTCTGCACCCTGGGCGTTGTAGCGTGCGGCAATTTCCACCGGGTCGCCCGCATCGCGCAGCTCCAGAAAATTGACGCCCTTGACCACGCGGCCGCCGGTCACGTCAAGGCAGGGAATGATGCGTTTGGCAAGCATGGACCAGTCTCGGAATATCTACGAACAAGGAGACCAAAGATACCACGGCCTCGCCGCTGCCTAGGGCATCTGCCGACGGCGCCCCCCTGCCGCTGCCATGGCATTGCCAGCTGGCTTCGGCGGCACGCAGCCCGGCCACAGCCATCGCATCGCGAGTCAAACCCGCTCGATTTGAAACGATTCAACTCAGCAGCAGCCCCAATCCATAAAGTGGCACAAAATCCCCGTGCTCCCAATTGAATAACAGTAAACACAGAGCCGGCCTCACGATTTATTGTTTTCAGCCGCAATCTCTTTCCTGCATCGATATTCCGGCTGCGATTAACTGGCGCACATAGAACCATCGCCCACTCCTGACCAGGCATGCCACAGGCGATCCGGAAATAAAGGCACTGATATTCTCAATGAGAAGCCTCCACACCTGCGAGAAGCTGCACTGCCGAGAGCGGCATATGACTGCGTGACAAGCAAAGCTATTGCGGATTGGGCTTCGGCAAGCCACCTGACGCTAGGGTTGACAGCAATGCAAAGCAATCTCGACCAGGCAGCGAAATACCTTAAATATTGTGTATAAAACCCCAATTCGGCATCCAAATATTCATGACGTAAAAAGATGTTTCTTTTTACGCTGCCTTCTTGTTCGGATTGTTTTTGCTAGTGAAACTATGAAAAAAATAAATCAATAGTTTTTAATATTTCGACAGTGTTGAACCCATAAATAGTTGACCGAACCCGGAAACCCATCCCATTCGATGAATGTATTCAGGCACAGGTGATCATCATGGATATGAGACGCCAATATTTCGGTACCGACGGAATCCGTGGGCGGGCTGGGTATTTCCCCATCACGCCGGACTTCGCTCTGCATCTCGCCCATGTCGTCGGACGAATGCTTCATCGCAACGAAGAGCGCCCGACGGTGCTGATTGGCAAGGACACGCGTATCTCGGGTCACATGCTCGAAAGCGCCTTGGTGTCGGGCTTCAATTCGTCTGGCGTGGACGTGGTGCTGCTTGGGACGCTGCCAACACCGGGAGTGGCCTATCTCACGCGGGCCTTGCGTGCCAGTCTGGGAGTGGTCATCAGCGCCAGCCACAACACCTTCGAGGACAACGGCATCAAATTCTTCAGCGCCAAAGGCACCAAACTGCCCTATGTCTGGGAGGTAGCAGTCGAGCAAATGCTGCTGGATGAGCCGCATTGGGTCCCGGCAATCGCACTCGGAAAAACCCAGCTCCTGGATGACGCCGCCGGTCGCTATATAGAGTTTTGCAAGAGCACTTGCGACCATGCGTTCACCTTGCGAGGACTGAAGATCGTGGTCGATGCCGGCCATGGTGCGGCCTATCAGATAGCGCCCATGGTCTTGCATGAACTCGGTGCCGAAGTGGTGGCCATAGGCTGCGCTCCCGATGGCATGAACATCAACCAGGGGGCCGGAGCCGCACACCCTGAGCTCCTGGCCACGACCGTTTCCGGTTGCGGTGCGGATTTCGGCATCGCCCTGGATGGCGATGCGGATCGCCTGCTGGTCGTCGATGCCGCCGGGCGGCTCTATAACGGGGACGAGTTGCTGTACCTGATCGTCGCCGACCGCCTGGAGCATGACGAGAGCATTGCGGGCGCCGTCGGCACGCTGATGACGAATATGGCGGTGGAGCGGGCATTCGGGGTGCTGGATGTGGACTTCATGCGCACCAAGGTCGGCGACCGCTACGTGCTTGAGGAGCTCAGCCGCAGGGGCTGGACCTTCGGCGGCGAGGGGTCAGGCCATCTGCTGATACTGGACCGGCACAGCACGGGCGACGGTCTGGTGAACGCGCTGCAGATATTGCAGGCCTGCGTGCGCACCGGCCGCACGCTGTCGCAATGGCTGCTGCCGGTGCAGCTCTACCCTCAGGCATTGCTCAATGTGCACTGGTCGCCAGACCGGGATTGGCGCAGCAATACCTTGCTGGCACGAGTGCAGGCGCAGGTCGAGGCCGAACTGGGCTCTACCGGGCGTGTGCTGGTGCGTCACAGCGGCACGGAGCCGCTGCTGCATGTGATGGTGGAAGCGCAGGATGGCGATCAGGCCAGCCGCTGTGCCGAGAGGCTGGTCACGGCTGCCAGAGACGGTTAGCCCGCCGATGCAGCTGCGCCGCTCATGCAGCAAATAGAGCCGGCACCAATTGTGGCCAGCACGAGGAGCTGGCTGACATACCCCAAGCAGAGCGTGAAAGATGATTTTGAGCAGGTACGAATGAAGAACGTCTGATACCAATTGACTCAAAGGGAGAACGCAATGAATCAGGACTCCGAGGCTCTTCACGCCAAGCCAGACATCGTGCAGTTGCTCATCGTGTCCGGGACCAGGCCCGAAATCATCAAGCTGGCCCCTGTCTATCACGCACTGAAACAGACGCACTGGGCCCGCCCCATCTGGCTGCACACCGGCCAGCATGGCGACATGGCCGCGCAAATGCTGGACTGCTTTCATATCCAGCCCGATCATGTGCTGCAAAGGCAAGGAAGCTCTCTGCTGGAATTCGCCACAGGCTGCAGGGTTCAGCTGGAGTCCGTGCTGACGGATACGAGCTGTGAGGCAGTGATCGTGCAGGGCGACACAGAAAGCGCGTTTCAGGGTGCATTGGCCGGCTTCTATCTCAAGGTGCCCGTCGTCCATGTCGAAGCCGGCCTGCGCACCTACAACCTGCACCGACCTTTTCCGGAGGAAGGCCTGCGGCAAATGATAGGGCGCATCGCCAGCCTGCATCTGGCCCCCACCCCGAGGGCCCAGCAGGCGCTGGAGCGCGAAAACGTGGCCAAGGAAAAGATCGAGCTCACCGGCAACACCGTCGTCGATGCCCAGCTCTGGGCCAGCCAGCATCACCACATCCACCGCCGCATGCAGGGCCGAGGCCATATTCTGGTGACCATGCACAGGCGAGAGAACTGGGGCCCCGATGTAGACCATGTGTGCGAAGCCATTGCCGATATCGCGCGCGAGTTTCCCCAGATGCCGGTGCTGTTCCCGGTCCACCTCAATCCGGTGGTCAAGGAGCCGGTATACCGTCTGCTGGGCGGACTTCCCAATGTCAAGCTGACAGAGCCGCTGGATTACCTGGCCATGCAGCAGGCCCTGGCCGATGCCTGGCTGGTGCTGACCGATTCCGGCGGACTGCAGGAGGAGGCACCGACCTTCAAGGTACCTGTGCTGGTCTTGCGCGACGAGACCGAGCGTCCCGAGGTGCTGGAAGCCGGCTGCGCCGCTTTGGTTGGAGCCGACAGAAGCAGGATCGTTCAGTCCGTGCGCCACCTGATGCATGACGATGCTGCCTACCGGAGCATGCAGGCCAGCAGCAACCCGTTTGGTGACGGGACTGCAGCACAACGCACCGAGAAAAGACTGCACCAGATGCTGAGGCCTGATCACGCAGGCCTGGCACAGAAAGCCGCAGAAAGGACGCGCCATGTCCTGGCTTGACCTGTTCACCGGATATCTCTATGTCCTCAAGAGCATCGCCATCGTCATTGCGGTGGTGATCTTCATCAGCGGACTGGACGATCTGTTCATCGACCTCTTTTACTGGGGGCGGCGCACCTGGCGTGCACTGACCGTGTACTCGCGCCATGAGCAGATGAATCACAAGGCCTTGCTCGGCGTGGACGAGAAGCCGCTGGCCATCATGGTGCCCGCCTGGCAGGAGCATGGCGTGATCGGCAAGATGGCGCAGCTGGCGGCAACCACGCTGGACTATGAGAACTACCACATCTTCATCGGCACCTACCCCAACGACCCCCAGACCCACGCCGATGTGGAGCAGGTAAGAGCCCATTTCCCGAATGTGCACAGCGTGGTCTGCGCACGCCCCGGGCCGACCAGCAAGGCCGACTGCCTCAACAACGTGCTCGATGCCATCTTCCAGTTCGAGCAGCGCTCGGGCATCGAGTTTGCAGGCTTCATCCTGCATGACTCGGAAGACGTGCTGTCCAGGTTGGAGCTGAGACTGTTCAACTTTCTCGTGGATCGCAAGGATCTGATCCAGCTGCCGGTCTACCCCCTGGAGCGGCCGCTGCGCGAGTTCACCGGCGGGCATTATCTGGACGAGTTTGCCGAGCTGCATGCCAAGGACATCGTGGTGCGCGAGGCCCTGGTGGGCCAGGTGCCCAGCGCCGGAGTCGGCACCTGCTTCAGCCGCCGCGCCATCACGGCGCTGCTGGAGATGGGCGACGGCGTGGCCTTCGACACCCAGAGCCTGACCGAGGACTACGACATCGGTTTCCGGCTCAAGCAGCTGGGCATGCGCGAGATCTTCGTGCGCTTTCCCGTGCATGACGCGGACCAGCCTGCCGATCCCGACCAGCCACGCCGACACGGGCGCAGCGCGCGTGAAGCCAGCGTCATCTGCGTGCGAGAGTTCTTCCCCGATACGCTGAATGCGGCGGTGCGACAGAAGTCCCGCTGGATCACGGGCATCGTGATCCAGGGCTTCAAGACCCTGCGCTGGACCAATAGCGGCGTGCTGAACTATTTTCTCTGGCGCGACCGCAAGGGTGCTCTCACCAATTTCGCCAGCTTTCTGGCCATGCTGCTGGCGATGCAGCTGATTGCCATCTGGCTCTACCAGCACCTGGTACCGGACAGCTACCGGTTTCTCTCCATCTTCCAGGGCGACTGGTGGCTGTATGCACTGCTGGCTGCGAACTTCGTGCTGATGCTCAACCGCATTGCCCAGCGCATGTTCTTCGTCACCAGCTACTACGGCATCGTCCAGGGATTGATGTCGCTTCCGCGCCTGCTATGGGGCAATTTAGTGAACTTTCTGGCCAACTGGCGGGCCATCGCCCAGGCGCTGCAGGCCAAGGATATCCGGCGCATGGCCTGGGCCAAGACCGACCATGACTTTCCCATGCTGGGAGAGGGACCCCGACTGCGCCAGCCCCTGGGACAGATACTGATCGCACAAGGTGCCCTGACAGAGAGCCAGCTGCAGGAAGCGCTGCTGCGCCCCACTCCCGGCTTGCGCCTGGGCAGTGCGCTGGTGCACAAGGACCTGATCAGCACCGCACAGCTGGCAGCTGCAGTTGCCCAGCAGGCTGGTGTTTCATGGGAATTTCTGGGAGAGCGTCTGATCCCCGACGAGATCGCGGCGCTGCTGCCTGCACATCTGGCACTGCATTACAGCGTGGTGCCGCTGCGCGAGGAGGGAGAAACACTGATCCTGGCCAGCGAGTCGGTCATAGACCCGGTCTCGCACGCAGCCCTGGAGCGCAAGCTGGAGAGGCCCGTGCGCTACCTCATTGCCCCCAAGGGAGAGGTCACGGTCGAGCTGCGGCGTCTGTATGCAAGACAACATGGGGAGCCGGCTCGCGAACTGCTGGCCTGGGCCGTGGAGCGCAAACGCGTATCCGCCGAACAGGCGAAAGAGCTGTGGAAATTCTATGTATCGCGGCAGCTGATGCTGGGCGAAGTGCTTCAAGCCCTGGGCCGCATCGACACAGCCGTGCTGAATGCCTTGCTGCTCAGACATGAGCAAAGCGATGACAGCCTGGGCCTGTTCCTGGTGAACCAGGGGGCGTTGACGCAGGCTACGCTGGATGAAGCACTGCGACTGCAGCAACAGCTGCAGGTCACCATGGCGCAACTTTTGCGCCGCCTTGATGCCGCCCCGATCGTGTCCGTTGCTTAGGTGCCAATATATGAAGCTTTCTCGTCCTATTCTGGTTCTTTCCCTGGCATGCGCCACTCCATACGATGGTCTGGCGCAGACGGTGGATCTAGGTCCGGATATCACTCCCAGACAGCGCTTTCAGATCTATCCCCGGATCGACAAGGCGTATGAGGCCATGGCGCGCGGCGATGGCCAGCGCGCCATCTCCGAGCTGCAGCAGGCTCAGCGTCTGGCACCGGACAACACCGAGATCGCCTTGCAGTTGGCCGCAGCCCATCGCCGCTTTGGCCAACCAGCACAGGCCGAAGCTGTACTGAAGGCCCAGCTTCAGCGCCACCCTGGCGATGCGCGTCTGGCCCAGGCTCTGCGCGATATGCATCAGGGAGCCGTTCCGGCCAGACAGCCCGAGTCTCAAGCCCTGCCCGCTCCTGCGGCCAAGGCTCCACCGAAGACGCCAGGCACAGCCACGCCTTCAGCAGCGCCAGCACCGGAGCCGGCAAAGGCTGCCTCCTCGACAGCGGACACCACGCCACGCCCGCGCAAGAGCCCGGCAGCACAGGCCATGCCTGCTGGTTACGCCAAGGCCAGCCAGGCCTATGCCGCCACCGAGCGGCGTGACTTCGCCACGGCCTTGCCTCTGGCAAGGCAGGCCGTAGCTGCGGCCCCAGGGCGTCTGGACTATCAGCGCCTGCTGGTCTACCTGCTCGTAGAGAACGGGCGCTTCGACGAGGCCGAAGCCCGGGCAACAAGGCTGGACAAGGTCAAGCAACTGCAGTCGGACTCCGATTGGCAGATGCTGCGCACATCCATACGTCAGCGCCGCGCACTGCGTCCCTTCGAGCAGGCCTTGCAGGCACGCGAGCAAGGCGACATGGTCAAGGCCCTCAGGTATGCCGAGACCAGCGTCCGAATAGCGCCGGATGCGCTGGCTCCCCGCCTTCAGTGGCTGGGCTTGCTGCTTCAGGATGGGCAGGCAGCCCAGGCGCAGCGCGTGGCAGAGCAAGGGCTGGCACTGCAGAACGATCCAGCACTGCAGGTGCTGCTGGGTGTGGCCCTGCATGCACAGGGTCGCGGCAATGCTTCTGTACAGGCTTTCGACGCTGCACTGGCGGCCCCCCATCTGGCGCGCTCGGAACGGCAGAATTACGGCGTCATTGCCGTTGATGCGGCACTGGCCGCCGGTCAGACCGATCGGGCGCAGCGACTTGTGCAGGCGCTGGAGACGGACAGCAATGCCGACGTCAGCAGCCGCCGAGAGCAGCTCAAGGCCCTGCGCTCCCCAACCACGTCACGCAGCTACGAGCTGCCACTGCCCCTGGTCAACTGCTTCAGCGCCGGCGATGTGCCCGGCTGCGAAATCTGGCCTGGGCAGGAGGCGCCAGACCCGGCATACAAAGTCGCACATGAAGCCTATCAAGCCTACAGCGATGGGCAATATGCTTTGGCGGCAGAAAAGGCAGGGGCTGCCGTGCAGCTCAACCCCGGACATCTACCCTACCGTCAGCTTCGCCTGCAGGCATTGCTGGCTGCAGGCCAGAAGGCGCAGGCGCTTGAAGAGGTCGATCAAACACTGCAGCTACAGCCCGATGCAGTCGAAGTGCTGGCCTTGCGCAGTCGCCTGCGCCACGAGCAGGGCATGACCGAGGCCGCCAACGCCGACGCACGGACGGCATTGCAAATGGGCGGCCTGTCCCTGTCCAGCGAGGTGGACCTGCTGCTTCAGCTGGGGCTGCGAGACGAGGCTGCTGCACGCTTTGCACAGGCCGTCTCGGAGCCTGAGCTGCAGCAAAGCGCCGACCCCAATCTGGCCTATCTGGCCGTCCGCGTGGGGGACGATCGCAGTGCCTTGTCCATCTTCAACCGCGCACGTGACCAGAGCCGCCTGCCGGACACGGCGCTGCGCGATGGCGCCTACGCAGCCAGCAGGCTGGCCGAGAACGAGCAGTCCATCGACTACTTCAAGCAGGCCATTGCCGCAGCACATGAAGGCAGGCTCGCCATGACGCCGCAGCAGCAATATGAGACGCGGCGTGAAGTTGCCGACCGGGACCGCTCCTGGGGCATCAACACCTTGCTGGGCTATCGGGGCATTGCCCTGGGCGCGGCAGGCGCCCAGCCCGGACTCTATGGCGACGTGGCCCAGCTCGTCAGCGAGGTGTACTGGCGCCCGCAGAAGTTCGGCGACGGCCGCTTCTGGGAGCTGTACGGCGGCGCTGCACAAACGGTCTACAGCCGCCACGATGTGCCCACGGGCGGAGAAACCACCCAGGGTGCCGTCGGTGTCCGTGCCAAGCCGCTGAGCGATCACAACCTCATACTCGCGGCCGAACGGCGCGTGCGCATCGGCTCGCTGTCCAGCAACGACTGGTTGCTGCGCATGGGATATTCGGGCGGCATGGGCACCGACCTGCGCGTGGATGTGCCCAGCTGGAACACGTTCAATATGTACGCCGAAGTAGGTCGCTTCATTCATCGCAAGCAGAACTACGCGACGTTCGAAGCCCAAGCAGGGCGCAGTTTCCGAATGGGGGGGAGCGACTCAAGACTGGTGCTGTTTCCGCATGCAGTCCTGGGTGCTGATTACAACTCTGAACGCACAGCCTCGGGCAAGCAAAGCTCGGTTGGCGCTGGCGTTGGTGTGAGCATGCGTTTCTGGTTCCGCGAGGACCGTGACCATGCACCTCGCTCCTACCTCGACCTCTCCCTGCAGTATCGCGCCCGGCTTGCCGGGGACGAACGAGGGAAAGGCGTGTTTCTACGTGCCGCCTTGGTATTTTGAGATGGCACGCCTCTAAGACCCGAACCCATCGCCATTTCTAGAGTTTGTGGAGATGGAGTTCTTCGACATTTTTTCTTTCTGCCCTCCAGAAAGGAGGCTCTCATGCACTCCCATGATCAAAGGCAGGCCACGCGCGCGCTGCTCGCGCTGGCGCTGCTGACCTGGGCCAACTGGTCCCTGGCCTCGAACGTCATGCCGCCGCCCTTGCCGCCTGGTGCCTCCCAGATCCGCATGGATATCGGCGCAGCCCCTGAAGAGCGCAAGCGCAACGAACGTGCGCATCACCACAAAGGGCATTTCAAGAAGGATTTCACACGGGATGACACGCTGGATGAACTGCCGAGCAAACCCGGCAACCCATCCCCCGGCAATCCCCCGAAGGACAAGCCCAATCCGGGTGGCCCATTCCGTGGCCAGCAGCAATAGACCTCACCGTGTACTGATCTCAGGAGAGTCTCATGAAAACCCTAGGACGCATTCTTGGGGCATGGCTGCTAGCCATGCTCTTTGCGAGCCCTGGCGCCTTTGCGCAAACAGGTCCGCGCACACTGATCCTTTATGACGCGCCGCCCAATACGGCCTACACCAAGCTCGGCATGGGCTATGCCATCATGCTGCGCAATCTGCTCGGACATTTCGACAGCAAGGTCGATATGCTCCCGGTGCAGAACTACACGGCAGGCAAACTCAGCGGCTACGACGCCACGTTCTATCTGGGCTCGTATTACGACAACCCGGTGCCCGCCGCCTTCATGGCCGATGCCGCCAGCTCGAGCAAGACCATAGTCTGGTTCAAGTACAACATCTGGCAGTTTGCCTGGGATGCGGCCTACGGCTTCCAGTCCCGCTATGGCTTCAACCTGACGGCGCTTCGCGGACTCAATGCCGCACCAACCTCAAGCAACACCACACCGGGGTTCTTCGACACCATCACCTACAAAAACCTGCCCTTTGTCAAATACTACGCATACGACAGCAGCACCGGAGCCGTGAATGCGGATCCCGATGTGGGGCTGACGGCCATCACCGATACCACCAAGGCCCAGAACCTGGTTTCCATGTCCAATCCCAAGACCGGCGAGCAGGCGCCCTATGTGGTGAGGTCGGGCAACTTCTGGTATGTGGCGGATCTGCCGTTCAGCTATATCGGACCACGCGATCGCTATCTCGTGCTGGCAGACATGCTGCATGACATGCTGGGGGTGAACCATGCCGAAAGCCACAAGGCCATGGTCCGTCTTGAAGACGTGAGCGCATTGGTCAGTGTGGCGGCGATGAAATCGCTGACGGATTACCTCTACCAGCAACGGATACCGTTTTCGATTGCGACCATTCCGTACTACCGCGACCCTCTTGGCGTCTATAACTCGGGAGTGCCTATGCAGGTGCCAATGTCACTGGCGACCAACCTGAAGAGAGCTCTCAACTATGCACTGGTGCGCGGCGGCGAAATCGTGATGCATGGCTACACGCACCAGTACAGCAATATGCGCAACCGCTATACGGCCGTGAGTGGCGATGACTACGAGTTCTGGGACATTGTCAACAACAAGCCCGTACCCGAAGACTCGACCACCTGGGCGTTGGGACGCTATCGAGCAGGTCTGCTGGAGTTGTCTCTCAATGGATATCGCGCTACAGCCTGGGAAACCCCGCACTACCAGGGCTCGGCGCTGGCATCCAAGGCCACTACACAGGTCTTTGCCAAGACTTATCAGCGCGTGGTGTACTACACCGCAGACAAGCCCAATTTCACTGCATCGGTGGAGAAGGATTTTGCCGTGGGCCAGATCTTCCCCTACCCCATACAGACCGACTACTACGGCCAGAAAGTGCTGCCGGAAAGCCTGGGAAACATCGAATACGACATCTCCCAGATCGATCCGACCTCCTTTTACAACTACACATGGCAGGACATTCTCACCAATGCCCAGTATGTGAAGACGGTGCGTGACGGCTATGCCTCGTTCTTCTTCCACCCGTTCTGGCTGGAGCCGCAGGTTGGAACCCCTGGTCTGGCGGACTTCAAGAGCCTTGTCAGCGGCATCTCCAATCTGGGCTTCACCTGGACGGTTCCGAGTCAGCTGCCATGAAAGAAAAGCGCTTTCTCCGAAAGGAGAAAGCGGCTCGATCCATAGATATGACGATGGAACAATGCACCAGACGCGAGGCGCTGGGCCTGGCCTGGGCGCTGAGTTGCAGCCTGCCTGATGCACAGGCCAAGCCCGGCCTGCGTCTGCCAGGCATGGTCTGGCAGCCCAGTGCCGACACTCTGCGGCCCCATGGAGCATGGCAGCGTCTGGGCATCCGCCGCCTGCTGGTGCAATGGACGGCCGTGGACAATCTGAGCCTGGTGCCGGGCACTTATCTGCCCTCCATGAGCCGCAACCTCCCGGACTGGGAGCGCATCGCGGCCGAGCCCTGGGCGCAGGAGCTGATTCTCGGCTTGGCCGGCATGCATGACGAGGCCAAGGCCCGCGCCAGTCTCGCGGATCTGGCAATGCAGTCCTATGCCTTGAAAGCCGCTATCACGGCGCTGCCACTGCGGGTTGCCGGCTGGTACTTCCCGGTCGAAGTCGATCCAACCTGGGCTGCGCCCAGCCTTCTCACCGAGGTTCTCAACAAGCTGCCTCGTCCGCTGTGGATCAGCGCCTATGACAATGCCAATATGGGCCCCCAGGCGCTGGTTGACTGGATCATGCGCTGGATACCCGAAGATGTGGGCGTGTTTTTCCAGGATGGAGTCGGCGTCCACGCGCGCACTCCCAGCGTGGCACGCGAATACCTGCAAATGCTGACCGCCCATCTGGGCCAGGCGCGTGTTCGCGTGATTGCCGAGGCCTTCCGGCCTGCGCAGGGCGGCGGCTTTCGCAGCGCCATGGCAGAAGAATTCCTGCCGCAGTTGGCGGCCTACCAAGGCTGGACGGTCTTTGCATTCGACGGCCCGCATTATCTGAACCCGCCTCTGGTCGATGCATTGGCGAATGCCCTGAGCACCAAATCCCGATAAGTCGCCATCCGCCTTGCCTCTGCAGCTGCGGCCCATGGAGCCGGCAACAGGGCTGAGCAGGCTGACGGCCAACAGGTCTTCGCACGAGGACAGACCCAGGCTCGGGGTGGCATCCCCCAGCCTCGTTCAAAGCCTCAAAAGCATTCGAAGGTTTGCGCCGCCTTCCAGCGCTGGTCGGGTCCAAGAACCACAGGAGCATCAATGGCCGCAGCCTCCACACACAGCATTTGCTGCCAGCTGTCGGCCTCCATGTCCTTGAGCGTGGCGCACAGAGCAGGGCCGGGATTCCAGACCACGGTTTCGCTCCAGGACGCATCCTGGGCAAGCTGCAGCCAGGGCCGGCCCGAGCTTTGCAGCTGCAGGGCTGCAGCCGCACGTGGATAGACGCGATCGGTCTCCGCACCGAAGCTGACGCAGCCCTCCTGCGTGACACGGGTGTCCGGCTGAGCCGCAGCAGCGTCCCAATAGCTCAAACCTTCGAGACCATGCAAGCTGGTCTGCTCGACCTGCGCAACGCGAAGATAACCGTGCAAGGCCGCTGTAAAAGACAGCTCCTGCCGGCCGCGGTTATGCACGGCCAGTTCCACACGCAACGCGCCGGGCCTGAGCTCAATCGTGAGCACTGCCTCAAAGGCGTGCAGCCAGACGGCGCGCGATGCTTCGCTGTCCGTCAGGCGCAAGGAGATTTGCACACCATCCTCGCCCAATGGCCGCGCAGCATCGGCCTGCCAGTGACTGAGGCGCGCAAAGCCATGCTTGACCAAGGGACCACGCTGGTTGAACTGGGGAAAGCAGACCGGAATGCCGCCACGAATGGCGCTCTTGCCGTCATGGGATGCGCGGGGACTGAGGAACAGGCGCTCCTGCCCCAGGCCGACCCAGGACAGCACCTGGGCACCCTGCAGGCAGATCAGCGCCGAATCCCCTTGACCCAGCTTCAAAGCAATGGCAGGAAGCCCTTTCCAGTCAACGGCCTGGGCCTGAAACGTCAAATCACTCACCCGTGAGCTCGTCCGCACGCTCCTGGCCTGCGGCGAAGTCCAGATCGCCGGTATAGATGGCCCGGCCGCAGATCACGCCCTCCACGCCCTCGTCCTGCACCTTGCACAGCGCTTCGATGTCGGCCATGCCGGCCAGACCGCCCGAGGCGATGACCGGAATCTTCAGCGACTGGGCCAGCTTGACGGTGGCGTCGATGTTGATGCCGCTGAGCATGCCGTCACGACCGATGTCGGTGTAGATGATGGATTCCACACCCCAGTCCTCGAAGCGCTTGGCGGTCTCGATCACATCCTGGCCGGTGAGCTTGCTCCAGCCGTCGATCGCCACCTTGCCGTCCTTAGCGTCCAGGCCCACGATGATGTGGCCGGGAAAGGCGCTGCAGGCGTCCTGCAGGAAACCGGGGTTCTTCACGGCAGCGGTGCCGATGATCAGGTACTCGATGCCCAGATCGATGTAGCGCTCGATGGTATCCAGATCACGGATGCCGCCGCCCAGCTGCACGGGAATCTCGCCATCGACTTCCTTGAGGATGCTCTTGATGGCCGACAGGTTCTTGGGCTGGCCCGCAAAGGCGCCGTTCAGGTCCACCAGATGCAGGCGACGGGCGCCCGCATCCAGCCATTTGGCGGCCATGGCTGCGGGGTCTTCACCGAAAGTGGTGGACTGGTCCATATCACCCTGAATCAGGCGAACGCAGTGGCCGTCCTTGAGGTCGATAGCGGGGATGAGCAACATGATGGTGATCTGCTAGCAAGTTTGGCCGTCAGAAATGGCCGGTTGAAAAATCGGGTTGACAGTGAACAAGCCCTGCGATGCAGCGCGCACTGGATTGGGATGGGCTGCGAGGCGCAAACCACAGCCGGGCTGATCGCCCGGCGAGGATTTGCAACGCTGCAGACCGCCCAAGCCAGGGATGCGATGCGCGCAAAGACTGGTTCAATGTTGACCCTTAGGGCTTCCAGCCCAGGAAGTTGCGGAACAGCGCCAGTCCCTGATCCGAGCTTTTCTCGGGGTGGAACTGGGTTGCGAAAATATTATCGCGTGCGACGGCACATGCAAAGAGGCCGCCATAGTCGGTCTCGGCCGCGCAATGCGCGCTTTGTTGCACCTGCGCATAAAAGCTGTGCACAAAGTAGTAGAAGCTGCCGTCTGGAATGCCGGCCCATAGCGCATGGTGCTTGCCGCCCTGCTGCGTCTGCTGCACCTGGTTCCAGCCCATCTGCGGCACCTTGAAACGGCTGCCGTCGGCCTGCGTCCTTCCTTCGAGATCGAACTTGCGCACATTGCCGGGAATCAGTCCCAGGCCCGGCACATCGCCTTCGTCGCTGTGGTCGAGCAGCATCTGCATGCCCACGCAGACGCCGAACAGCGGCTTGTTGACGGCAGCATCGAGCACGGCCTGCTGCAGGCCCGATTCGCGCAGCTCGCGCATGCAGTCGGGCATGGCCCCCTGACCGGGCAGGACCACGCGGTTGGCAGCATGGACCACATCGGGATCGGCCGTGACGACCACGTCCCAGCCGGTATCGGCTGCGGCCGTACGCACCGCCTGCGAGACCGAACGCAGATTGCCCATGCCGTAATCGACCACGGCCACGGTGTTGTTCTTCAAACTCATAGCAGCTACCGCTTATGGAGATTGGTTTTTAAAGACAAACAGCTTTGAAGTGCAGTTTAAACAGGCGCAAGACGCTCCTGATTACAGAGCACCCTTGGTCGAGGGAATCACGCCGGCCATGCGCTCATCATGCTCCAGTGCAAAGCGCATGGCACGCGCAAAGGCCTTGAAGATGGTTTCGCACTGGTGGTGGGCGTTGAAGCCTTTGAGGTTGTCAATGTGCAGGGTCACGCCGGCGTGGTTGACAAAGCCCTGGAAGAATTCGAAGACCAGTTGCGTGTCGAGCTGGCCGATGCTGCCGGCCGTGAACTTCACATCCATGTGCAGACCGGGACGGCCCGAGAAGTCGATGACGACGCGGCTCAGGGCTTCGTCCAGCGGCACATAGGCATGACCGTAGCGGCGAATGCCTTTCTTGTCGCCGATGGCCTTGGCGAAGGCCTGGCCCAGGGTGATGCCGATGTCTTCGACCGTGTGGTGGCCATCGATGTGCAGATCGCCCGCGCATTCGATGTCCATGTCGATCAGACCGTGGCGCGCGATCTGGTCCAGCATGTGGTCGAGAAAGCCGATACCGGAGTTCAGGCTGGCCTTGCCCGTGCCGTCGAGGTTGACGCGCACGGCGACGCGGGTCTCGGCCGTGTTGCGCTGCACTTCGGCAATGCGCGGCAGGTTCTGGGCGATGGAGGGGACGATATTGCTCATAGGCTTTCTTTCAGTGCCGCCAGCATCTGGGCGTTTTCTTCGCGGGTACCCACGGTCAGGCGCAGGCAGTTGTGCAGCAAGGGGTGCATGGCCGATACGTTCTTGACCAGCACGCCGCGCTGCTTCATCTCGATCTGGGCCTTGCCGGCATCGCGCACGCGCAGCAGCACCATATTGGCTTCGGAGGGCCAGACTTTTTGCACGCCGTCCAGCAGGGCCAGGGCATCGATCAGCGGCTGGCGTTCGGCGCGGATGGCAGCGGCCTGCTCGGCATACAGGGACTCGTGCTGCAACGCAAAAATCGCCGTCTCGCAGTTGAGCACGCTGATGTTGTAGGGCGGGCGCACCTTGTCGATCTCGTTGACGATGGCCGAAGGGCCGATCAGATAGCCCAGGCGCGCACCGGCCAGACCGAACTTGGACAGAGTGCGCATCAACAGCACATGGGCGTTGCGCGCGGGGTCGGCCTTCATGCGGGTGATCCAGCTGCGGCTGGCGAAGGGCTGGTAGGCCTCGTCCATCACGACCAGACCGCCAACCTCGGCCACGGCGTCGATCACGGCCTGAACCTTGTCCTCGGCCCACAGCGTGGCGGTGGGATTGTTGGGATAGGCGATATAGGTGATGGCAGGCTGGTGCTCGGCAATGGCGGCCTGCATGGCCGGCACGTCCAGGTCGAAGTCGCTCGTCAGATTCACGCCCACGAAATCCAGGCCCTGCAACTTGGCAGACAGCGGATACATCACAAAGCCCGGCATGGGCGCCAGCATCTTGGCGCGGGCATTGTTGCAAGGCTGGGCCGTGGCCAGCGCCAGCAGGGTGATGATCTCGTCCGAGCCATTGCCCAGCAGCACCGATGTGCCGGCCGGAGCACCGGCGTAGTCGGCCAGCATCTGCTTGAGCACTTCCTGGCGCTCGCCGGGGTAGCGGTTGATTTCCAGACCGCCCAGATGCTCGCCCAACTTTTTCTGCAGCTCGGGCGGCAGACGGTAGGGGTTCTCCATCGTGTCCATCTTGAGCAGGCCTTGCGCGGGCTGCACATGGTAGCCCTGCATGGCGCGTACATCGGCGCGAATGCGTTGCAGGGCTTTGGTCTGGATGTCTTGAGCAGTCATGGGTTCACTCCTTCACACAAGGCTTGCGTTGGCCAATGCAGTCGATACCGATCGCTGCGATTCTGGCGCTCAAGCCTCAAGATTCTGCGTGGCGGCTTGCTCCAGCGGGTGCACCACGGTTACGCCGCCAAACTCTGCCCCATGGGGCAGATGCAGGCTCAGCATCTGGTTGCAGCCGCTGTGCTGGGCGCAGGCCACGGCCAGGCAGTCGCCAAAGTCCAGCGCATGGCGGGCCTGCACGGCCCAGGCCGTCTCCAGCGTGGCGGCGTCGGTCTTCCAGGGCGTCCAGGTCTGGTAGCGGCGGATGGCGGCGCGGGCATCGCCCTGAGGCAGGGGCAAGGCTGCGGTGGTGGCCTGATCATAGAACTCCACCAGCGCCTGGTTGCTGGTGCGGCCGCTACGGCTGCGCCACAGCAGATCCAGCCATTCCAGCGTGGCCACATACAGCGCACCGCCAGCCGCATCTTCCGCGGCGATCAGCACCGAGGTATCGACAAATACGGGGTTCACCTGGCCACCTCGGTTTCAGCATTGCTGTGCGCTGCAGCACGCTTGCTGCTGGCACTGCGCGCCAGGGATTTTGCCGACTGGCCGGCAGCTTGCCAGGTGCGCTCATCCGTGCGCCAGGCCAGATAGGCACGCTCGTAGGCATCCTCGCGCTGCATCAGCTCGGCCATGAAGTCACCCAGCATGCGCGAGACGCTGCTGCCGCGCCTGGCCGCTTCAATGCGCGCCCAGTCAAGCACGCTGTCTTCGACGGTGATGGTGACGTTCTTCATGCCTCGCATGGTACACGAATTTCGTGCAACACGAAATTCGTGTGAAATTTCAAATTGCCAGAATGGCCTGCAGGAATCCATACTGCGGAGCAAAAAGCAGTTCGCCAGAAACTTGCCCCTCTGCAAGCGCAGACCCACCAACCGGGAGGAGAAATCATGAGCCAGCCATCCAAGACTGCATGGACCAGACGCCAGATGCTCGATCGCACCGTCCGCGCCGGAGCCGGCCTGGGCATCGCGGCCGGCTCCGGGCTGGCTTTGGCGGGCTGCGGCGGAGACGATGGGCCGGCAAAAGGTCTGAGCGCCGCGGAGGCAGCCCGGCGACTGCCCGAGCTGGCCGCGACGCTGCGCCGTGTCAGCGGTGTTCCGGGTATGGCCTGGGCCGTGGTCCAGGGCGCGCAAACGCTTGCCGCCCAAGGCCTGGGGCTTTGCGAGACCGGCGGCAGTGCGGCCGTGAATGCCGACACCGTGTTCCAGCTGGCCTCGGTCTCCAAATCCCTGGCCGCCACCGTGGTGGCGCGCCAGGTCGGCCAGGGACGGGTCTCCTGGGATAGCCGCATGCAGGACTTGCTGCCCTGGTTTGCACTGCGCAATCCGGGCAGCAGCGCGGTGCTGACCGTGGGCGATCTGTTTGCCCATCGCAGCGGCCTGCCCGACCATGCGGGCGACAAGCTCGAGGAGCTTGGCAACGGCCAGCAGGTGGTGCTGGAGCGGCTGCGCCTGCTGCCCGTCAAGCCGCTGCGCAGCGAATACGCCTACACCAATGCCGGGTTGACCGCCGCCGCCGTGGGCGTCGCAGGCGCTGCCAATACCGACTGGGCGAGCCTGTCGCGCCAGAGCCTGTATGCGCCTCTGGGCATGACGCGAACCACATCGGTCTATGCCGAATTCATGCAGCAGGCCAACCGTGCCAGCCCCCATGTACGCGCCGATGACGGCAGCTGGCAGCGCGGCACGCCGCGCAATGCCGACCCCCAGTCCCCGGCCGGCGGCGCCAGCTCCAGCGTCAACGACATGGCGCGCTGGCTGTCTCTGCTGCTGGCGCAGGGACGCTGGCAGGGACAGCAGCTGGTCGCCCCTGCAGCCCTGCAAGCCGCCTGGCAGGCCCAGGCGCCGGGAGGGCACTACGGCTTCGGCTTCAATGTCGCAGCGACCGATGGCGGGCTGAAGTTCCTCAGCCATTCGGGCGCCTTCATGCTGGGTGCGGCCACCTGCTTCATGCTCATCCCCTCGCTGGACGCCGCCGTCATCGTGCTCACCAACGGCATTCCCATAGGCGTTCCCGAAACCCTGTGCCGCCAGTTCGTGGACCTGATGGAAACCGGCCGCCTCACGCAGGACTGGTGGTCGCTGTACAGCGAAAAGATCGCTCCGCTGATGGCGCCCACGGGCTCCCTGCGGGGCCAGCAGCCCCCGTCTGCGCCCCAGCCTCCGGGCGCGCTGCAGCGCTATGCGGGAAGCTATGACAACGCCTACCATGGCCCGGTGCAGGTCAGCCTCGTCGACAACCGGCTGCAGCTGAGCATAGGCCCGCAAGCCCAGACCTATGTGCTGCGGCACTGGAGCGGCAGCCAGTTCTGCTTCGTTCCTGGCAACGAAAGCGCAGCTCCGCACAGCATTTCGCTGGCGGTCTTCGAGGCAAGTGACACAGCGCCGGCCCAAAGCCTCTGGCTGGAGTTCTATGACGACGACGGATTAGGCCAGTTCAGCAGGCGAATCTGACATGCGCTGCGGCTGCAGGCGGCAGCGCCACAGCCCTCAGCGCCGGTACTGCGGCGGCGGGGCATATCTGCCGTCGGCGGGAAAAGCCGCAGGCTCGGCCGCACCACGGGGCTCTGGCGCAGGCCGAGCGGCATCGCGCCCCTGCAGGCGGACTTCAAACAGGGCCGCTCCGATCACGCCCACGTTGCGCGCATCGCCCGCCGGGGTATTGCCGGCATAGGCGCGCTCCTTGCCGGAAAAACGAAAGGCCGCCACTTCACGCTGGCTCTTGCGAAAACCCTCGATGCGCAGGGTCTCGCCGGGGCGCAGCAGATAGCCGGCATTGCGCACGCTGCCGGCCTGGCCGGTGAGCACATCCAGGCCGTCCACCGTGACCACGACCTCATAGTGGCGCTGGCTGCGGTTGCTGTAGACCAGCTCGTAGCGCTCGCCATGACGGCCGGCCAGCTGATAGTCCCGAGCTCCGCGCATGGTGTAGATGAGCAGCGGCCGGCCCTGCCCGTCCTGCACCACCCACTCCACATCGCCGTCGGCTAGCTGCACGCTGAGCTGCTGATCAATGCTGCGCCCCAGGGCGCGGCGGATGCTGGCCTCATCGGAGTAGCGCAGCTGTGCCACGGTGCGCGGGCGTTCGGGATCCAGGCGCGCGGCTTCTACGGTCCGGGTGACCGACTCTCGCCCTTCCCCCCATTGCGTGCCCAGTGTGGACTCGACCCTGGGCGTGCGCGGCGCTGCTGATGCGCTCTCAGCGACCTGCAAGGCATCCTGCGCCGAAGGCGGTGCACCGCACGCGGCCAGCCCCGCGATCAGCAGCAGTCCGCCCAGCAGCCGCCAGCCGCGTTGCTGCCAGGAACTCATGACCTGATTCATCTTCACGCTCCCTTGTTGTGATTGGCTATTGAATGCTGCGCTGCCACGCAGCCCGCCGAGTGTCACAGCAAATCCGCGCATTCCCGCACCATGAAACATCTGGAGATGATTTGCCCCGAAACGGGGGCATGTGGACCTGCCCGAAAATGAAAAAAGCCGTGGACGGGCCACGGCTGATGGGCAAGCACCGGCGGATTTACTTCAGGCGCATTTCGGCAGCCCTGGCATGACCCTGCAGGCCTTCGCCATAGGCCAGCACGGCGGCGGTCTTGCCCAGGATCTGGGCACCGGACTCGCTGACTTCGATGATGGAGCTGCGCTTCTGGAAGTCGTACACCCCCAGCGGCGAGGAAAAGCGCGCCGTGCCGCTGGTGGGCAACACGTGATTCGGGCCGGCGCAGTAGTCGCCCAGGCTCTCGGAGGTGTAGGCGCCCAGGAAGATGGCGCCGGCGTGCCTGAGCAGAGGCTCCCAGCGGTGCGGGTCGCGGCTGGAGACTTCCAGGTGCTCGGGCGCGATGCGATTGCTGATCGCGCAAGCCTCTTCCATGTCCTTGGTCAGAATCAGTGCACCGCGATCGCTCAGGCTCTTGGCGATGATGGCCTTGCGCGGCATCTCGGGCAGCAGGCGGTCGATCGCGGCCTGGACGGCATCGATATAGGCCGCATCGGGACACAGCAGGATGGACTGTGCCAGCTCGTCATGCTCGGCCTGGCTGAACAGATCCATGGCCACCCAGTCGGGTGGTGTCGTGCCGTCGGCCAGCACCAGGATTTCAGAAGGACCGGCAATCATGTCGATGCCCACGATGCCGAACACGCGCTTCTTGGCGCTGGCCACATAGGCATTGCCTGGGCCGGTGATCTTGTCCACCTTGGGCACGGTGGCCGTGCCGTAGGCCAGGGCTGCCACGGCCTGGGCGCCACCGATGGTGAAGGCGCGGTGCACGCCAGCCACATAGGCAGCAGCCAGCACCAGCGGGTTCTTCTGACCCTGGGGCGTGGGCACGACCATGATGATGTCCTGCACACCGGCTACATGGGCGGGAATGGCGTTCATCAGCACGCTGGACGGATAGGCGGCCTTGCCGCCCGGCACGTAGATGCCCACGCGGTCCAGCGGCGTGACCTTTTGGCCCAGCAGCGTGCCGTCTTCGTCGCGGTAGCTCCAGCTCTCGCCATTGGCCTTTTTCTGCGCCTCGTGATAGCTGCGCACGCGGCGCGCCGCCGACTCCAGCGCTTCGCGCTCGGCTGCCGGCAAGCTCTCGAAGGCGGCTTTCAGCTCCTGCTTGGTCAGCTCCAGCGCAGCCATGGAATCGGCCTGCAGCCCGTCAAAGCGTGCCGTGTATTCAAGCACGGCGGCGTCGCCGCGCTGCTGTACATCGGCCAGGATGTCGGCCACCCGCTGCTCGATGGCTGCATCCGTGTCCGCCGACCAGTGCAGACGCTGCGCAAAATCATGCTCGAACTGGGCATCAGCGGTTGACAGACGGGCGGGGACAGCTACGAATTCCATAGTATTTACCAGTAGGGAAAATCAGTTGTTCTTGGCGGCAACGGCCTGCGCAAACGCATCGATGATGTGGCGCAGCGGAGCCTGCTTGAGCTTGAGCGAAGCCTGGTTGACGACCAGACGCGAGCTGATGTCCATGATGGGCTCGACCTCGACCAGATCGTTGGCCTTGAGCGTGTTGCCGGTGGACACCAGATCGACGATGGCATCGGCCATGCCGGTCAGCGGCGCCAGCTCCATGGAGCCGTAGAGCTTGACCATGTCCACGTGCACGCCCTTCTTGGCAAAGAAGTTGCGGGCAATCTCGGGGTACTTGGTGGCGATGCGCAGACGCGCGCCCTGCTTGACGGCCAGCTGATAGTCAAAGCCGTTGCGCACGGCCACGCTGACACGACACTTGGCAATCTGCAGGTCCAGCGGCTGGTACAGGCCCTGGCCGCCATGCTCGATCAGCGAGTCCAGGCCCGATACGCCCAGGTCTGCGCCGCCATATTGCACATAGACGGGCACGTCCGATGCACGCACCAGCACCACACGCACATCGGGACGGTTGGTGTCGAAAATCAGCTTGCGCGACTTTTCCACATCCTCGGTCACCACTATGCCGGCGGCGGCCAGCAGGGGCACGGTTTCTTCAAAAATGCGGCCCTTGGACAGGGCTATGGTCACAGGCGTTGCGGTGCTCATGCGGAAATTCTCTCGATATCGGCGCCCAGGGCGCGCAGCTTGTCTTCCATGCGGTCGTAGCCACGATCCAGGTGGTAGATGCGATCGACGATGGTCTCGCCCTCGGCCACCAGACCGGCAATCACCAGGCTGGCCGAAGCGCGCAGATCGGTCGCCATCACGGTGGCACCGGACAGGCGCTTGCCGCCTTCGATGGTCGCCACGCGGCCGTCGGTGGTGATGCGCGCGCCCAGGCGCACCATCTCGTTGACATGCATGAAGCGGTTCTCGAAGATGGTCTCGGTCACCATGCTAGTGCCTTCGGCCACCAGGTTCAGCGCCATGAACTGGGCCTGCATATCGGTGGGAAAGCCCGGATATTCGGTGGTGCGAAAGCCCTGGGCCTTGAGCTTGCCGGAGGACGCCACCTTCAGGCCGCCATCCACGCACTCCACGCTCACGCCCGCATCCTTGAGCTTGTCGATCACCGCGCCCAGATGGTCGGCACGCGCGTGGTGCAGCAAGGCTTCACCGCTGGTAGCCGCCACGGCGCAGAGGAAGGTGCCGGCCTCGATACGGTCGGCCACCACCTGATGCTCGCAGCCATGCAGCTTGTCCACGCCCTGAATCACGATGTGGCTGGTGCCGTGACCGGTGATCCTGGCCCCCATCTTGATCAGCATCTCGGCCAGGTCGGTGATTTCGGGTTCCATGGCGGCGTTTTCCAGCACCGTCTCGCCTTCGGCCAGCGCAGCGGCCATCAGGAAGTTCTCGGTGCCGGTCACGGTCACCATGTCGGTGGTGATGCGTGCGCCCTTCAGACGCTTCCAGCCTTCGGGCAGGCTGGCATGCATATAGCCGTTTTCCACGGTGATGATGGCACCCATGGCCTGCAGGCCCTTGATGTGCTGATCCACGGGGCGCGAGCCGATCGCGCAGCCGCCGGGCAGCGACACCTTGGCGTGGCCGAAGCGGGCCAGCAGCGGACCCAGGGCCAGCACCGAGGCGCGCATGGTCTTGACCAGCTCGTAAGGCGCTTCGGGCACCAGGCTGTCGGGTGCCACAAAGCTCATGCCGCCACGTTCGCCATGGGTTTCGGTCTGCACACCCATGTTGGCCAGCAGCTTGCGCATGGTGGCCACATCGTGCAGACGCGGCACATTGTGCAGATGCACGGGCTCGGCCGTGAGCAGTGCGGCACACATTTCAGGCAGAGCGGCGTTTTTGGCACCGGAAATGATTACTTCGCCCTTGAGGGGACGACCACCGTGGATCTTGAGTTTGTCCATGGCTTCAAGCCTTGAATGTTTATATGTAAAAAATGCACTCAGCGCTTATGTAGCAAGCACTGACAGCTATCAATCTTGCGTCTCGACTCGCATCAAGCCTGGGCAGCAGCCCATTCTGCCGGGGTGTAGGTCTTCATGGACAGGGCATGGACTTCATCGGTGGCCATGCGGTTGCCCAGCGTGGCATAGACCAGGCGCTGGCGGCCCAGCAGACGCTGGCCTTCAAACTGTGCAGAAACAATGGTGGCAAACCAATGTCGGCCGTCACCTTCCAGCGCAATATGCTCGCAGGGCAGGCCGGCGGCGATCAGGTCTTTGAGTTGGTCTGCAGTCATGGGGAACCTTTAAGCGCAAAGCTGGCGAAACCGGTCATTGTCTCGCAAGCAGCCCCGCGTCAATTCTAAAAATCAGTTACGAATCTTGTAGCCGATACGCAGCAGGTGCACGGCCAGCGCGCTCACAGCCAGCCAGGCAGCGCCCACGATGGCGAAGCTGAGCCAGGGCGAGACATCGCTCTGGCCGAAGAAGCCATAGCGGAAGCCGTCGATCATGTAGAAGAACGGGTTGACATGGCTGACCGCCTGCCAGAAGCCGGGCAGCGAGTGCACGGAATAGAACACGCCGGACAGAAAGGTCAGAGGCATGATCAAAAAGTTCTGGAAAGCTGCCATCTGGTCGAACTTCTCGGCCCAGAGACCGGCGATCAGGCCCAGCGTGCCCATCAGGGCACAGCCCAGAAAGCCGAACACCAGAATCCACAGCGGCGCGGCAAAATCGGGCACGGCAAAGAACAAGGTGACCACAAACACGCCCAAACCGACCAGCAGGCCGCGCAGAATGGCCGCTCCCACATAGGCGCTGAACCAGGCCCAGTGCGACAGCGGCGTGAGCAGCACGAACACCAGCGAGCCCATGATCTTGCTCTGCACCAGGCTGGACGAGCTGTTGGCAAACGCGTTCTGCAGCATGCTCATCATCACCAGGCCGGGAATCAGAAACGCGGTGTAGGGGATGCGGTCGTAGACCATGACCCGGCCTTCGAGCACATGGCCGAAAACCAGCAGATACAGCACGGCCGTGAGCACCGGTGCGGCCACGGTCTGAAAGCTCACCTTCCAGAAGCGCAGCACTTCCTTTTTGAGCAGGGTCTGCCAGCCGTTCATTGGACACCTCCTGCAGGAGCCTGTGTCCTGGAGCCTTCATTCATGATGTGGATGAACACATCTTCCAGATCCGCGCGGCGGATTTCCACATCCTCGGGGGTCACACCCGCCTCGCGCAAGGCGGCCAGCAGTTGCTCCACATCGACTGCATGGGCGGCGGGAATCTGCACGATTCGACCGGTAACACGCGCTCTGTCGGCCACGGCCTTGGGCAGGGCGCTATCGGTCTTGAACTGCAACACATTGCTGGAAGCCGACTTGAGCAGCTCGCTCATGGGCGAGAGCTTGATGATCTCGCCGCGCTTGAGCATGGCCACGCGGCTGCACAACGCCTCGGCTTCTTCGAGATAGTGAGTGGTCAGCAGAACCGTGTGGCCCTGCTTGTTGAGTTTGGCAATGAAATGCCACAGCGTCTGGCGCAGCTCCACGTCCACACCGGCCGTGGGCTCGTCCAGCACGATGATGGGCGGCTTGTGCACCAGGGCCTGAGCCACCAACACGCGGCGCTTCATGCCGCCCGAGAGCTGGCGCATATTGTTGTGGGCCTTGTCCGTCAGGCCCAGGCTGTCGAGCAACTCGTCGATCCAGTCGTCGTTGTTCTTGACGCCGAAATATCCGGACTGGAACTTCAAGGCCTCGCGCACATTGAAGAAGGGGTCGAACACCAGCTCCTGCGGCACGATGCCCAGCTTGCGGCGTGCATCGGCGTAGTTCGCCTGCACATCGCTGCCCTGCACCAGCACGCGCCCGCCCGTGGCTTGAGCCAGTCCGGCGAGGATGCTGATCATCGTGGTCTTGCCGGCGCCGTTGGGGCCGAGCAGACCGAAGAATTCACCTTCCTCGATATCCAGGCTCACCGATTTGAGGGCCTGAAAATCCCCTTTGGGGGTACGGTAGGTCTTGGAGACGGATTGGAATGAGACTGCGGACATGGAGCCCATGATTCTAGGTCTTGCCCACAGCCTCTGCCTTGGCGGGGCTTAGCCGGACACAGTGATTCGTCAGCCTAGCCCTGCTGAGCGGTGGCGGCCGCATCGGGCACGGGAGCGGGCATCAGCAAGCCGTCCACGCCATACAGCGCGGCCATGGACTGCAGGCCCTTGGGCAGACCCTCGACGACGAGCTGCTTGCCCGCCTCCTGGGCAGCACGCCGGCAGGCCAGCAGCACGGCCAGAGCCGCCGAGTCAAACACCTTGACGGCACTGGCATCCAGCACCACCTGTGCATCCGCATGGCCCGTGACCAGCGGGCGCAGGCGCAGCAGACAGTCGCGCCCCTGACGATAGGTCAGTTCCTTGGGCAGTTGCAGAGGGTTGCTAGCTGAGCGGGCCATGACGTCTGAAGCGCTTTGCTTACTTGTTCGCCGTGGCCGGCATGGAGCTGCGCGAGGCCAGGGTCTTGATCAGGCCGTCAATGCCGTTGGCATTGATTTCCTGCGCAAACTGGTTGCGATAGGTTTCCACCAGCCACACACCGAGCACGTTGAAGTTGTAGAGCTTCCAGCCCGTGGCCTGTTTTTCCAGACGGAAATCCAGTTGCACGGGGTCGCCACGGCCGTTGACCTGGGTACGCACCAGCACGTCGGTGTCGCCGGCTGCCATGCGCACAGGCTTGACGGTAATGGTCTGATCGCCGACCTGGGACAGGGCCCCCGCATAGGTGCGAATCAGCAGGGCCTTGAACTCATCCTGCAGTTTCTGGCGCTGCTCGGGCGTGGCCTGACGCCAGGCCGGACCGACAGCGGCCGATGTCATGCGGCGAAAGTCCACATAGGGCATGACCTTCTCGTTGACCAGTGCATTGATCTTGCTGGAATCGCCGTTGCGCAGCGAGGCATCCTTCTTGATGGTCTCCAGCACATCGGCAGAGACGCGCTTGACCAGTGCATCGGGAGCTTCCTCAGCAGCCTGGGCTGCGGGTAGCCCCAGATTCAGAGCGAGCACGGCACCTGCTGCCATGCCCCACATGCGACGAGTAATCTTCATTGCGTTTTTTCTCCTAGGCCCGCAAGTGTCACCGCACTCGCGCAGCCTGTGCATCATGTTTGTAACCAAGCTCTACCGGCTCACTGGCCTTCCGGGGGCAGCTTGCCGGCGTTGTCGTCATCATAGTTTTCGAGGCGACCATCGCCGCCGGACGCCGCGCCGCCAATGCGTGAGCGCAGATAGACATCGCGCACCAGGCTGTATTTGTCGAGCGCAACGGAGTCCAGCACATCGCCGGCCTTGAGCAGATTGGCACGGTTGTTGACCATGCGCAGACCGAACAGGCTGTTGCGCCAGCGCACGTCATCCATGGAGTTGGCAGGATAGCCGAAGGCGTCAACCACCAGGCCGGCCGAATCTCGCACCGTGGACGGCCCCCAGAAAGGCAGCACCAGATACGGCCCCGTGGGCATGCCCCAGCGACCCAGAGTCTGGCCGAAGTCCTGCTTATGGCGCTCGATGCCAGCCTCGCTGGCGATGTCGAACAGACCGCCTATGCCCAGCACCGTGTTCACGCTGAAGCGCACCATGGAGTTGTAAGCCCCCTGACCCTGACCCTGCAGCACATTGTTGACGAAGGACCAAGCATCGCCGAGATTGTCGAAGAAGTTGGTCACGCCCTGGCGCGCCACACGCGGCGTCACGGTCTGATAGGCCGTGGCCACGGGCTTGAAGACCGCCTCGTCCACGCCTTCATTGAAGGAATAGATGCTGCGGTTCATGGACTCCAGCGGATCGGCAGGGTTGGCAGGGCCCGTGGTGGTGGCGCAGCCGGACAGCAGTGCGGCTACGGAAACGCTGGCTGCCAGCGCAACGCGCCTGAGCGCCTGATTCTCGTCTGACGTCAATTTCGTCTGTGGGCTTGTTGTAGTCATCATTCTTTCGCTCCCCCGTTGCCTGCGGCAGCGCCGGAATCACCACCCTGCTCCGCCTTGCTGTAGAGAAACTGACCGATCAGATTCTCCAGCACCACGGCAGACTGGGTGGCAGTCACACGGTCGCCTGCCTTGAGGTTCTCTTCGCTGGCGCCCGCTTCAATACCAATGTACTGATCACCCAGCAGGCCGCTTGTCAGAATTTTCAGCGAGCTGTCCTTGGGAAAGGCGTAACGGGTTTCCATGCTCATGGCCACGTCGGCCTGGAAGGTCTGGTCGTTGAAGGTAATGGATTCGATACGGCCCACGACCACGCCGGCGCTCTTGACCGCCGCCTTGGGCTTGAGTCCGCCGATATTGTCAAAACGCGCCGTGATCGCATAGGTCTTCTGGAAATTCAGACTCAGCAGATTGGCCGACTGCAAGGCCAGGAACACCAGGGCCAGAGCACCGATCAGCACAAACAGGCCGACCCAGACATCACTTTTCTTTTGCTGCATGATTTTTTACCTCTATCTGCTGAGCAGCCTCAAATGCTGAACATGGTTGCGGTGAGCAGGAAGTCCAGGCCCAGAACCGCTAGCGAGGCCACGACCACGGTACGGGTGGTGGCACGGGAAACTCCTTCAGGCGTGGGCTTGGCCGCATAGCCTTCGAGCAGGGCCACAAAGGTCACGGCCAGGCCGAAGACAAAGCTCTTGAGCACGCCATTGCCCAGATCGCTCCACCAGTCCACGCCCTGCTGCATCTGGCCCCAGAAAGCACCGCTGTCGACGCCGATCATCACCACGCCCACCAGCCAGCCACCCAGCACACCCACGGCGCTGAAGACCGCAGCCAGCAAAGGCATGGTGATCAGCCCGGCCCAGAAGCGCGGCGCCAGAATGCGTTTGACGGGGTCCACCGCCATCATTTCCATGGCTGACAGCTGTTCACCGGCTTTCATCAGGCCGATTTCGGCCGTCAAGGCCGTGCCGGCACGACCCGCGAACAGCAGGGCCGTGACCACAGGCCCCAGCTCGCGCAGCAGGCTCAGGGCCACCATCATGCCCAGCGCCTCGGCCGAGCCATAGCGCTGCAGGATGTAATAGCCCTGCAGACCCAGCACAAAGCCCACGAACAGACCGGAGACGCCGATGATGGCCAGCGAATAATTGCCCAGAAAGTGAATCTGGTCGCCGATCAGGCGCGGGCGCCTGAGCGCCGGCCCCATCAAACCCAGCAGGCGCCACAGCAGGCGTGCGCCAATCCCCATGTTGACCAGCTGGCAGCGCACTGCCAGGCCAATGCGTGCGAGAAAGTTCATGCACGCCTCCTGCTGCCAAAGTCCTCGTCGGCGCTGACGCCCGGATAGTGAAACGGCACAGGCCCCGTGGGTCTGGCATGGATGAATTGCTGCACCAGCGGGTCGGTGCTGGCGCGCACCTCTTCGGGTGTGCCCTGGGCAGCAACGCTTCCGGCTCCCAGAATCACCACATGGTCGGCCACGCGGAAAGTTTCTTCCAGATCGTGGGATACCAGAATCGAAGTCAGGCCCATGGCATCGTTGAGCTGGCGGATCAGCTGTGCCGAGGTACCCAGCGAAATGGGGTCCAGGCCCGCGAAAGGCTCGTCATACATGATGAGTTCGGGGTCCAGCGCAATCGCGCGGGCCAGTGCCACGCGGCGGGCCATGCCGCCCGAGACCTGGGAAGGCATCAGATCGCGCGCACCGCGCAGGCCCACGGCATGCAGCTTCATGAGCACGATGTCGCGAATCAGCTCTTCGGGCAGATCGGTGTGCTCGCGCAGCGGAAAGGCCACGTTGTCGAACACGCTCATGTCGGTGAACAGTGCACCGAACTGAAACAGCATGCCCATGCGGCGACGCGCGGCGTAGAGCTGCTGCGCATTCATGATGGTCACATCCTGGCCGTCAAACAGCACCTGCCCCTGCTGGGCATGGTTCTGCCCGCCGATCAGACGCAACACAGTGGTCTTGCCGCCGCCCGATGCGCCCATCAGCGCGGTGACCTTGCCGCGCGGCACTTGCAGGGACAGATCGCGCAGGATGACGCGGTCACCATAGCCAAAGGTGACATTGCGCAGTTCCACAAAGGGTGCGTTGGGTGACATGCGTGAATAGCCGCTCAAGAGAAAGCAAACTGGTATTGTGCCGACAAGCTCGGCAAAAAGCTCGGGTTAGCCCCAAGTAAACATACATTCGTGAATGTTTCTTCAAGGCATGGCTTGGATCGCAGAGTCATCACTCCTGTTTCAGGAGCATTCAGCGCTTGTTGTGCATGCGCAAACTGCCTTTTTTGCGATATGAAATCGCATCGACAGCTGCGACTTATTTACAACATATTCTGCAGAAACGCCTTGGTGCGCTCGTGCTGAGGCGCCACAAAGAATGCTTCGGACGGGCCTTGCTCGACGATGTAGCCGCCGTCCATGAAGATGACGCGGTTGGCCACCTCTCGCGCAAAACCCATCTCGTGGGTCACGACCAGCATGGTCATGTGCTCCTCGGCCAGCTCGCGCATGGTGCGCAGCACCTCGCCGGTCAGCTCGGGGTCCAGCGCCGAGGTGGGCTCGTCGAACAGCAGAATGTCGGGTTCCATGGCCAGCGCACGGGCAATCGCCACGCGCTGCTTCTGACCGCCTGAGAGATGATTGGGATAGGCATCGCGCTTGGCGGCCAACCCCACCTTGGCAAGCAGGGCCTCGGCCTTGGGAATGATGTCTTCGCGCTTCATGCCCTTGACGATGACGGGCGCCTCGATGATGTTTTCCAGCACCGTGAGGTGGGGAAACAGATTGAAGGACTGAAACACCATGCCCATCTTGCGGCCGATCTTGCGGATTTCGGCATCGCTCACGTACTGAGCCCTGGCCTCACCCTCGGAGCGTGCCAACACCTCGCCTTCGATGCTGATGGTGCCGCGGTCAATCGTCTCCAGGTGGTTGAGGCAGCGCAAAAAGGTGCTCTTGCCCGAGCCGGACGGGCCGATCACGGCCACCACCTCGCCGCGCAGCAGCTCCAGAGAGACACCGCGCAGCACTTCGTTGCTGCCAAAGGCCTTGTGGATGCCCTGGGCGGAAATCATCACGTCAGGCGTCGTACTTGGCATATTTTTTCTCAAGATATTGGAAGCCCCAGGTCAGCACCAGGGTCATGATGAGATAGAAGGCCGCAGCCACGATGAAGGGCGTGAAGCTGAAGTCGCGCTGCACCACGCCGCGCGCCACGCGCAGCAGATCGTTGAGTGCCAGCACATAGATCAGCGAGGTGTCCTTGACCAGGGTGATGGTCTCGTTGCTGACGGGCGGCAGGATGCGGGCCCACATCTGGGGCAGCACGATGCGGCGCATGGTCTGGGCATAAGTCATGCCCAGCACCTTGGCTCCCTCGTACTGGCCGCGATCCACGGACTTGATGCCGGCGCGGAAGATCTCCGCGAAGTAGGCCGCATAGTTCAGCGCAAACGCCACCACGGCGGCGGGAAAGTCGGGCAGGCGCACACCGATGTAGGGCACAAAGGGCAGCGCAAAGTACACGAACAGCAGCTGCAGCATCAGCGGCGTGCCGCGCATCAGCCAGATATAGGCGCCCACGGCGCTGCTCAGCGGCTTGATGCTGGAGATGCGCATCAGCGCCAGCGCCAGGCCCATGGGAATGGACAGCGCCAGCGTGATGAAGAACAGCTTGAGTGTGACAAGGGCACCAGCCGACATGGGCCCCAGGAGCGAGATTACATAGTCCATCAAATGGCCTTCAGTGTGGCGCTGCAGCTATCGAAAGCCCGCCACAGGCACGGGCGTGCGCAGGAGGAAGTGTTTGCACGCATTGTCGTCGCAAAAAAAACCGGCAATGCCAGGCATTGCCGGTGCAGTCCGTCAAAAAGGGATTAGTGCTTGATGACGTCGGCGCCGAACCACTTCTGGGCGATTTCAGCAGCCTTGCCGTCCTTCTTCATTTCGGTCAGCACATCGTTGACCTTGTTGCGAGTGGCTTCGTCGTCCTTGCGGAAGCCCACACCGTAGTCTTCGGTACCGAAGTCCTCGGCCAGCACCACGTAGTTGTCGGGCTTCTTGTTGACGTAGTAGCGACCCACCACCTCATCCACCACCACCACATCCAGACGGCCTGCTTCCAGGTCCATCATGGCAGCGATGTTGTCGCCGAAGAGCTTTGTTTCCTTGAACTTGTCCGACAGTTCCTTGTCCTTGGTCAGGGCAGTCACGGCGCTGGAGCCTTCCTGGGCACCCACGATCTTGCCGACCATGTCAGCCTTGCCCTTGATGGGAGAGCCGGCCTTCACGATGATGATCTGCTTGTTCACCATGTAGGGGTCGGAGAACAGGATCTTTTCCTTGCGCTCTTCCAGAATGGTCAGGCCGTTCCACAGAGCGTCCACACGCTTGCCCAGCAGCTCGGCTTCCTTGGCGTTCCAGTCGATGGGCTTGAACTCCACTTCGATATTGGCGCGCTTGGCGACTTCACGAGCCATGTCGATGTCGAAACCGACCAGTTCGTTCTTTTCGTCACGGAAACCCATGGGCGGGAAGTTGTCGTCCAGGCCCACCACCAGCTTGGCGGCAACTGCCGCAGGAGTGGGCGCAGGAGCTGCAGCGGTGTTGCTTGCGGACTCGTTCTTGCCGCAGGCAGCCAAAATTGCAGTCAGGGCCACCGAGGCCAGCAGGGTACGTTTTTTCATGGCGTCAAAATTTGAAGTGGAAAAAGCGGAGGCAGGGGCTTTGTCTCCCGTCCGGGGCCACCGCAGCCGTCCCGAAGCCGGGCTGCCGCCAGCGCCGAATCCGCTATTGTCGCGCAGACGGGACAGAACGTCACTCGCCGGTCGCAAAACCATGAACTTGTTCGGAACATGGATCGTGCCTTTCAGCCATTGCACCCGGGCGAACTCGGGGCTGCAGCTGCCGAGACCTGCAGCCGGCCCGGTTACTGCAGCATAAAAGTCTTGTATTCCAGCCGGTCCAATTCGCGCGTCAACAGAAACAGACCTGTACACAGGGTTGCCAGCATTGCCAGGCAGAAACCATAGCCGTAGAAAGCCGCCCCCAGCGCCAGCGAGATGCCAGTAAAGACGATGTTCAGCACCACCATCAGTGCACAGAGCAAAAGCACGATGCGCCGCTCGTCGAGATAGAAAAACACATTGAGCACAGCCATCACACCCACCTGAAGACCGGCACCGACCACCTGCACATGCAGCAGCGGCAGGTATAACTGCGATATGCCCAGCAAATGCAGCACGGCCGGACCGGCGACAAAGGTCACGAGAACCGCCAGCGTCTGCACTTTGGCGATCTCGCCCAGGCCCGTCTGTATCGCATACACCATCTCGTTGCGCATGGACTGTATGTAGTTCAGGGAGCCGCCGCCGCGCACCGCATCGAAGAACTTGTCGTAGTACTCGACGAAATCGGTTTCTATGCGCACCAGGAACACTGCCATGCCAGGAATGATGGACAGATAGGACAGGAAAACTGGCAGGTCGTAGATCAGCGAGGCCCTGAGCCCGCCGATGATCTGCTGCGAGGTTGGCGGGAAATACCAGAACATGAACTTGTCGGCCCAGATACCCAGGTTGTAGAGCAAGCCGACCGCAATCAGTACCGGAAAGATCAGCGAGCGCTGCATGAAATCGAAGCCGATCCAGCGCCTTTTGATCGGGAAAGCGCGCAGCACGATGGCCCACATGCCAGCCACCAGCACGATATTGCCGAACACGAAGCTGCTCAGCAGCCCTTCCAGTCCCCAGCGACGCAGAGGCAGCGACAGCAAGACAATAAGCGCATAGCTGACCCCGAACAGCGCGGAGATGGCCTTGTAATGCTTGAGGCCGGACAGCAGAACGGTCAGCATCCAGACCACGCACATCAGCGTGAAGCCGGCCAGCATCAGCATCCGGTACAGCAGGCTCTGGCCTGGCAGCACCACGAAAAGGGCCAGCGTCCCCAGGCCGCTGGCGGCTGCCACGATCAGCAACAGCAAGCCGTGCAGATTGGGCAATACGGTTTCATCCTGCTTGAGAAACAGCCGATCCGAAATAAAGCGCGTGAACATCAGCTGCGCCGCACCGGTCAGTATCAAGCTGCAGGCCACCAGATAGGTCACCGAGGTCTGAAACTGGGTCACCAGCAGCGGCGGCGCCACGACGCTGAGGCTGAACACCCCTACCAGCAAAATGCCGATGATGGAGAACACCCAGGGACCCGAGCCGATCACGCCCGCATAGGCATAGGCTTGGAGCAGGCTGGTCAGCGTGTTTTTGCGCAGCAGGTGGCGCAGTTCAAAGCCAATGCCGGCCATCAGTGATATTCCTTGGAATGTTGCATGGCCCGGTCATAGACCTGCCGGTAGCGGTCGAACAGCAACTGATCGGAGTAGTAGCGCTCAACGCGTGCAATCCCGGCAGCACTGGCTTCCTGCCAGGCCTCGGGCGATTTCAGCAACTCCAGCGCCGCATCGGCCAGATCCGCAGGGTTGGCGATACCGACCACGCGACCACAAGCGCCCAATGCACGGTCCTCGGGCTCCAGCCCTTCTATGAGCTGACGGCAGGAGCCCACATCGGTGCTGACCACGGGAACGCCTGCCGCCTGCGCCTCCAGCAGCACCAGAGGCAAGGCCTCGCTGATGGACGAGAGCACCACCAGCCCGACACGCGGCAACAACTCGTCGATCTTCTGCATGCCCAGAAAGTGCACCTGCGCCTGCAGGCCCAGACTGTCCACAAGATTGCGGCATTCCTCTACATAGGCCGGGTCCTCGGACATGGGGCCGGCGATCAGAGCCTGAGCCTCGGGCAGGTGATTGACCACGCGGCGCATGGCGCGGATGAAGGTCTTGATGTCCTTGATCGGCACCACGCGGCCTATGAGGCACAGCACGGGTGGTGTCACGGCAGGCCGCAGGACACGCAGCGGCGCAAAGCGTTTCACGCTAATGCCATTGGGAATGTTGCTGGTGCGCGCTGGAACGGCGCCGTCGGCCACCTGACGCAGACGGTTGGCCTCGAACAACGCGATGATGGGATCGGCTGCCTCATAGCAAAAACGCCCCATCCACTCGAAGAACTGGATCCACATCTGACGGAAGAAGGAGACTTCCATGGGGTCGCGCTGGAAGACATTGCGGTTATCGCGTATCCACTGGCTCTGGAGCAGGTCGATCTGCCGCTCCTTGGTATAGATGCCATGTTCGGACAGAACCAGCGGCAGCCCGCGCAGATGGTGCAGCATGCCGCCCAGGAAGCCCGCATAACCTGTGGAGACCGTATGCAGCACACGTACCGGAATCAGCTCCCGGGCGATGCGCGCCAGCAGCCACAGCGGCTGCAGCATGATGCGTACCGTCCAGAAGAAGTCGACAAAGGACGGATCGGTGCAATGGCGCCGGTAGCTGTCCTGTATCAGCTCCCACATATATTCACTGTGCAGAAAATCTTCCTGCGGCAAGCTGCCGCCCGGCAGCAGCTCCATGGCAACGGCGCGCATGGCGGCCAGCACCTCCGCCCTGCCTGCAGGGCTCTCATCCCGTCGCTCGAGTGCCTGCAGCAATTGCTGCAGCTTGGACATGACCTCGGGGTCACCCCGGCGCGGTGTGGGCCGCAGTTTTCCCGACGCATGACCATAGAGGAAATGCTCCTCGAAATGCACCACATTGGGCGGCAGCTCATAGCGAAAATCGCCATAGTCCTCGCGCCGGCTGCCGATAAAGACGATGGCAAAGCTATGCTGCGGGTAGGCTTGAAGGATCTGGTGAACCCAGCTCGACACGCCGCCGCTGACATAGGGGAAAGTGCCCTCGAGCAGCAGGGCGATATCGGCCCGCGCAGCCTTGGGAAGAGAACTCATGAGGCACTCCAGTACTGGATGCAGGGGCGCAGACGGGGCATGACCTGCTGATCCTCAAGTCTGCGCATCAGCTCCTGCACCTTGGCGAACTGACGCTGCTTGAACAGCAGCTCGGCCTGATAGGGAATGACGCGGGGCGCCGGCAAACCCAGCTCCAGTGCCCTCTGATAGCAGGATTGGGCACCTTCGTCGTCGGCCACCAGATGCAGCAAGCGCCCCTTGCGCAGCTGCAGCAGGGCGGTATCCGGGTGCTGAGACAGCACCCGGTTGCAGTAATGCAACGACTGCTTGATGGCATGGTCACGTACATCACCCTGCGCCGAGCCCTGGTAAATCAGCTCCCAGTACAGATCAGAAAGCGCCCAGGCTGCTCTCAGACCGCGGGGGCCGATTGTCTCTCCTTCGACCGTACGCGCGCGCTCCAGGGCCTGCAGCTCCTGGTGTATGGACTGGCTCAACTGGCGCTCCTGGACATCCAGCATGCTGTAGGCCAGCAAACGCAGATCATCGCTGGAGTCGCTTAGCGCCATGCGCAGCATGGGCGAGGCAATACGCCCCGAGACATGACCCAGGGCAGCCAGGGAACGCATGCGCAAGGGCACGGGAACCGCCTGATTGGTCAGAAAAGACTGCAAGCCCGCCTGCCTCCGGCTGCCGCTCGCCTGCTGGTGCGGGTCGAACTCAGGCAGCGGCAGCGATGAAAATTCCCTGCGCGCCGTCAAGCCGCGCCGTCGGAGTAACGCCACAGTCGCAATCACCGAACCGACAAAGCCCACCACCGGCACGGCATAGGAGAGCAAGGCCATCAGCGCGACCAGCGGCAGACGCTGGCGCCTGGCACCTGCCGCCAGCATCAGGAACGGAGACAGGCACAGCGCCAGCAGCACGCTGGCCAGCGCATGCGCTGCCAGATAGCTGAGCAATGCCGCATCGGAGTGGTTGTGCAGCAGCCACAGGCTGCTCCAGGAGGCAATCTCCGCCAGCACAGCGGACAGTGCCAGCTTGACATTAATCATGGGCCATCCTGTCAATCTGCTCCAGCACGCTCAGGGCCGAGCAGCGATCCAGCAAGACAGTGCGGGGAAAAATGCCGGCCGCTCCCAGGGAGTCCATGCCGCGCTGACCCAGCCAGCCTTCGATACGATTCAGATAGCCCTCGGCCGTGGCACCGGTGCCAAGCGGCATGAGGATGGCCAGCCACTGCCTGTTCCGACCTTCGATCAGCCAGGAGCGATCCAGCATGCGCTCCAGGCGCATCAGCTGCTGAGCCATCTGGCTTTGCACCGCCTGCGGTGAAAGCTCTAGCGCCACGACCACGCTGCACAGGCCGGCGCTGCGGTTCACATGCTCCATGCGCTGCAGCTCGGACGCGAACGGCCGCGGGCACAGGGGATAGGCCTGCAGCAGCGGCTGTGCCAGACGATTGGCAGCCACGCTGTCCGTGTAATAGCCGAGCAGCAGATTGATGGTCTGCAGCGTCTCCTCCTGCAGAGCAAAAAAGGGCATTTCTTCCACCAGCAGCAGACCATAGATCTCCCCCCCCAGATCCAGCATCGGAGCAACGACCAGATAGCGGGTCTGTTGCGCATCCCTCAGGCCCTGGGAGACATGGGTCAGCATGCGGGCTTCCAGCGCCTGGCGCAGCAGCGGATCCTCGGGCCGGACCTCATGGGCACCGCCCAGCTGGGCAATCGGCTGGGGCTCGATCCTGTCGTCGCGCACAGCCACCAGGCAGGCCGCACTGATCTGGCAGAACTGTGCCAGCTGATTGAGCAGGCTTTGCGCATCGCCAGGAGCGCCGCTGAGCGCACTAAGCCCGCTGAGTGCATCGCGCATCGACACCGGGCGGCCGATCAGCTCCTGCTCCAGCTGGTCATGTGACAGACGCAGCAGATAGTGCTGACGTATGAGCTGCTCGGTGCGCTGATCCATATAGTGCTGCGCGGTACGCTCGCGCCGTATGCGGGCACGCCAGAGACTAGAAACCTCGCCCACGATCATCACCACCATCAAGCCACCCAGAAAGTACTGCTCGGGAAAGCGGCTCAAGTCCTCGCGGTTGAAACCCAGCCAGCCCAGCAACAGCACACCGGCCGCCGACAATCCCCCGATGGGTCCATAGCGCAAGGCCACGATCATGGGCGCAAGCCAGGACCAGGGAAACTCGGCACGCACCCAGAGCGGGTCGTTGCGGCTAAAAACATAACCTATCAGCAATGCCAGCAGTGGCAGCAGCAAGGTCTCGGCCGCCACCACTCCGGGGCGCTCGCTGGTTTGCACCAGCAACCCCAGTGGCGAGCTTCTGAATTCCGCAGCAATGCCCATGCGGCGCGCGGAATCCGGCGTGGCGGCAGGTGTCGTGGCGTGATCTTGCATGACTGGAAATCCTGCTCAATGCTTACCGGGCGCCGGCCAGGCCCGTTCCCAGCAGTTTGCGGATCAGCTTCTGCCCGACAGCCGACAAAGCCTCGCGGCTCCATCCGCTTTGACCGCCAGCACCGCTCCAGACCGTGGCACCGCTGTCCACATCGACGATCTCCAGGGCCACGCCGACGGCTGGCTCACCGTCCACGCCGACCTTGTAGCGCCACTCGTCAACCGCCCCCAGCAAGGCATAGCGCACACCCTCACTGCGTGCCCAGGCCAGCGCATCTTCGCGCCGCTTGGCATCGCGGCCATCGAACAGCGTCTCCTGCTGCGCCTCGCCTGTATAGCGCTTGACGGCACCTATGCCGCGGCTGCTCAACAAGGCCGTGGCAATGCTTTCGGCCCGGCTGCCTGCCATGGGCGTTTCCGTATGGTTCTCGAACGGCAGCACCGCCCAGTTGGCGTTCCTCTCCAGGGCCGGGGACTTGCCCTGGTCCAGCGTGGAACAAGCACTGAGCAGCCCCAGCAGGGCTGCGCCCGTGAGCATGCGGATGCGGGAGGAGAGAACAGTACGGTGAGTCATGGGAGAGCTCCTTGAAATCTTCAGTAATGGAGGCGGTAGGCGAGCTGAAGCTCGCGGGTGGTGCCCGTGGTGTTCACACCCGACTTGGAAACATTCAATCCCAGCATCAGGTGATCCGCCCCCAGCACGCTGGTGGCCAGACCGAAGCTCAGGTCGTAGCCCGTGCCGTTGATGCTGTGACGGGTCAGGGCCAGGCTGGCAAACGGCCGCAGTGCGCGCGAGTACTCCTGTGCATAAGGCATATTGGCCGAGATCCGCAGCCCCGAAAAACGGAAATTGCCGGGCAGCAGATAGTCCATGCCAGCCTCGCTTCCCGACGGCAGATAGCGCAGCACCGCCGCATCCCGGCCGCTCAGTCCCCCGGGGCTGTTGCGGCTGTAGCGATGCCAGGAGGTGAAGGCGTCGAACTGGACCAAGGGTGCCTCGCCGCGATAGCTATGGGTGTATTGCAGCGTGGTCTGGTTGCCCAGGCCCACGCGCGCACCGGTCTGCACATGGAAACGCTCATGGGCATACTCCAAGCTGAGCTGATCCAGCCGCGACAGCCTGTAAATTGCACCCACGGCCACGCGATCCTTCATGCCCCCCATGCGCATGGGCAGCGTTTCCTGCGTCGGCAGGTCGCGGCCCAGCGCAGCCTGAAGGCTCAGGCGGCTGTCCAGGATCTGGGTGTGCGAAAACTGCATGGGCACATAGCTGTTCATTCCCTGGCGCTGGCCCAGCATGAACTCGCTGCTGGAACCCTGAGTTTTGCGCGTCAGACGCAGGCCCAGGCCATGTTCGGACGAAGGCGCCTGTACAAAGCCGCGGCCGTTCACGCTGCGGCGCGTGTGATCGGCATCGATGTCCAGCGCCCAGCGCGGACTTAACGCCAGATGCCAACTCAGGCGCCGTGCCCGCTCGTCTATGCCATCCAGCCGCCGGCTATGCAACTGCAGGCCTGCATGGTCGCTGAAGGCCAGCAGTTGCTCGGTAAGAGCCAGATGCAGGCTGTCGTCGTCGGGCTGGTCGTGCTGGGTCTCGAAGGCGGCAGACTGCGCCAGCCTGCCGTCGCCCGTCAGGGTCGCCGCATTGATGCGGTCGTAGCGCGACAGGCTGGCATCGTATTGCTCCAGCAACTGGCCGACCTGGGCATGATCCTTTTCGGCCAGTGCCACGGTGATCTCGGCCCAAAGTGGCCGGTTCGCCCGCTTGCTGCGGCTGAAGGCGTACTGCTGCCACAGATAGCCCCGCTCGGTCGAATATTCTCCCTTGTCCTGCAGCCAGGCAATGGCCAGCTCCACGGCCGCCGGGGAAAGCTCCCGGCCCGTATCGCGGTCCATGCGCATGAGCTCACGCAGCAGGACCAGCTCGTCATCGCCGTGCACTTGTGAGAGCATCAACCGGTTGCGGGCCTGACTCTGCACCTTGTCCAGGTCTTCGGGGCTCAGCCAGCGACGCAGCTTGCCACCCGAGGCTCGGCCTGCTGAAGTATCGGCCAACCCGACATCCCGCGTCTGGAGTGCCTGCCTGACCCACAGCTCGCGCCGCAGCCGCCAGGCCAGATCCACCTGCTGGTTTTGCTCGAGCGCATCGGCGTAGTTCATCATCCAGAGGAAGTCGTCGCCGTTCTCCTGCAGATGGGGGCGCAGATAGCGCTGCAGGGCCACAGCCGGGCGGGACAGAGCCATATAGGCAGCCGCCAGCGCATCGTGCATCTCCGGATCCTGGGCCCAGGCCGGCTCGGCCTGCGCCAGCATCGGCGCGAGCAGCGCGGCATTCTGCGTATCTATCAGCAGCCACAGCAGTGACTGACGCATCAGGGTCGAGCCCCCATCCAGGGCCAGGCCCTTTTGCAGCAGTTCCAGGGCTTTTCTTGCCTGTCCAACATGCTGGTAGTAAAGCGCTGCGGCGTGCAGAAAAGCCGGCTGCTGAAGCAGCAAACCGGCCGTCTTGGTGTCGGCCAAGGCGCGATCGATCTGCTGACCCGCATGGCTCCACTCGTTCAGATCTTCCAGCATATAGAGCGCCTGGGACAAATGGCGCGGATCGTGGAACTGATGCCATGCGCGCAGCGACACCCGAGCCGCCTCACCGCGATCGCTGCGAATCAGCAGATTGATGACCTCGTCGAAATCGCGCGCCTTGGCATCCTGCATTTCCAGCAAACGCCTGAAAGCGCCCAGTGCCAAGGCCTCCTGCTGCTGTTTCTGCGCCACCTCGCCCAGCAGTCGCCAGTATTCGGCCTCGGCTTCAGCTCCCATATCGGCCGGCACCCGTGCCTGGGCATCATCCAGCCAACTCAGGCCAAGCGCGCGCTCACCTTGCAGAAATGCCAGCACCGCGGCCGGCATGACATGGGCCGGAACGCGCTGCGCCGGATCGCGGAGCAGGCGTTTCCAGGCATTGAGCGCCACCACGGGTTGGCCGGCACGCTCGGCCAACTGGGCCAGCAGAATCTGTGCCTGCGGCGTGTTCCCATGGGCTTGCAAATAGTCGATCGCCGGCTGCGGCTCGGCCTGGCGCTCATAGGCCTGTACCAGCGCCTGCTGCAGTGCTGCATCGCCAGGACGTCGGCCCAGTTCGTGCTTGATACCTTCCACCAGCGCGCGATCGTCGAACAAGCCCGGCGCCAGTCGCATCACAGACTGCCAGGCAACCTCACGCTGCGTGGCCTGGGCAATGGCCAGCCAGTTGTCCAGGGCCACCTGCTGGCGCCCGCTCCACTCCGCCACCTGAGCCAGACGCTCGCGCCAAACCATATTCCCCGGAGCCTGGTGCACGGCAGCTGCGGCCACACGCCAGGCATCCTCGAGATTGCGGTTCTCGAGGAATACCTGGTAGCCCAGCTCATAGGTTTTGTCGTCGAACGGAAGTCCCGGAGCCTCTTTCCTAGCCGGTGCGGCAGTGTGCCGCAGCGTCCAGCCCGGAGCCTTCCAGAGCACGGGATGCAGCGCCCAGGCACCATCGTCGGCCCCGCCGCCCCTATCAGCCACGGCCCGCATGTTCAGCCATTGCTGCTGCAGCGACAACTTGAGCAGTTGCTTGGCATAGCGCTCTGCCTCGGCCGAAGCGCCGGCCGCACGCGCCAGACCTATCAGCCGGCGCAGCGTCTCGGGATCGCTGCCCAGCAGCTCCTCCTGCTCGCGCGCCAGCACCAGTGCTTGCTGGGCACGGTTGCCGGCCTGCAGCACCTGCAAGGCCTGCCACATATACGCGCGCGACTGCTGCACCTCCGGCGCCGCCGCGCTGGCCTCGCGCCACAGCAAGGAGGACTGCTCGTACATGGACAACCCCAGCGTCTGACGTGCAGCGGCCTCGTACACGCGCGCCTTGCGCTCAGGAGACACCTGTTTACGGGCCAGCTCCTCATAGATTTCCAGGGCCTGTGACTCATCGTTCAGCACCAGCGCCGAGGATGCCAGATAAAGGCTTTGCTCCTGGCTCAGATCGTCGCGCGGCACGGCCTTGAGCGCCTGCATCACCGCGGGTGCCAGCTGCCTGACCTGACCATCTGATCCATGGCCCCGCTGCTTGGTTTCCAGATAGCGCTGGTACAGCGTCTGCCAACGATCCCAGGCCTGAGCCGCGGCGCTGGGCAGAGCCTGCCTGCGCGCCTCCTCCTGGGCCTGTCGCATGGCCTCGAACCGCTGGTGCTTGACCTTGAGCAGGCTCTGCAGACGTTCATTTCCCGGATCGCTCTTGAGCAGATTGCTCAGGTAGTTGAGCGAAAGCTCGGAATCGTCCGCCGAATCGGCAAGCCGACGCTCCAGCGCCTGCTTGGGGAACAACATCCACAAGGCTCCTCCGATCAGCACTGCCAGCAGTGCGATCAGCCAGTGAGGAACCGTGGTCGGGCGCTCAGAGCGCACGGCATTGCGCTTGGAGTTGGGCACTGTGGCTGGCACTTCTGAAGGAGCGGATGGAGGAGCGGTCCGCAGCGGGAACCGCGCTGATGGAGGAACTGGCAGCGGCAGCGCTCAGCGAGCAGCCAGGCGGCAGATACATGCGCAGCTCCAGCGGCACATGACCTTCCAGCGTGAAGCGCAGACTGCCGTCGGCCTGGGTCTGCCAGTCCTTGAGGCGAGCATTGGCATCCACCAGATAGGGGGTGGAGGCGGTCGGTGCGGCCCCTGTACGCACCACCATCCGAGCTACGCCGTCGGTCAGGTGCAGATAGCTGCCGTCCACTCCCGGCGCATAGCCGGCAACGCCCGTGCTTTCGGCCATCACAGGAGTGCCCAGGCCCGGCGGCAGGCGCAGCGTACGCAATCGCCCGGGGCCGCGCAGGCGCCAGCCTTCGCCATCCCGGCCGATCGCAAACTGGTAGAAATCCTCTACCTTGCGTATGTATTCCGAGCCGTAGACCGGGTGCAGCTTGCGGCTCAGCGCCCATTGATAGGCCTTGTGCAAGGCCTTGAGGCTGGCCTGCTTGCTGGCCGAATAGGAGTGGTAATAGATGTCCACCGCCTTGAAGCGTCGCGGCGCATCGGTCATCTCAAAGGTCTCGATAACGCGTTCGAAGCCGTAGAACGGGCCATGCCACAGATTGGTGTAGATGTTCTCGTTGGTGACCGGGGCATAGATCTGCAGATGCCCGCCCTTGTGTATGCCCCAGCTCTTGACCTCGGTGATGGACGGATTGCTGCGCATGATCGAGGTATCCCCGCCATTCATGTTCAGCAGGCCTGCGGCATCGGAGATGGCCAGCGCATCGGCGCCGGGTGCCGTATCGCCGGTCCACAGGAACACCTTGACCGGCTTGCCTGAGGGAGCCAAGCGCTGGCTGATGTAGTCGACCGAACCCACAATCTCCCGGCGCAGATCCATTTCATAGCCGGGAATGCTGAGGTTCAGGCTGGCCTCCTTGCTTTCGGCAAACAGTCCATGGCTTACGGAGCGATCCCAGAGATAGGGGTGGGAATAGGAGTGGCTGGCGATCTCCACATGCGGCATGGCAAAGATGCGTTTGGCAATGCCCTCGAGCTGATCTGCCCATTGCGGATACAGGCCCTTGGGCGAAACCTCGGCCTCGATCACGGACACCGTGTGGGGAATACGGTAGCGCTCGAGGATCTCGCGGCGCAGCATCTCTCCGGCAAAGGGTGCACCGGGCGCTTCGGCCTTGGATGGGAATCCGTCTCCATCCACATGGGCCAGCAGCAGACGGCGGCCGTTCTCGGTGGTCACATCGGGGACGGGAATGTCTTCAAGCCGCAATGCCTGCTTGAGCAGCGCGAAAGGATCGACCACCCAGCGCGACTGCTCGGTGCCCGGCACGTCCGTCAGCACATAAGGCGTCATCACAAAACCGCCCCAGGGCGTGATGGCGGCAGAGACGAAGCGTCGGCCCTTGGCATCGTCAAAGGACAGCAGTTGCCGGCTTTGCTGCAGCAGCTGCGGCGTCAGCAGCCAGCCCGTGTAGTCGTGGGCCGGCAGCCCGGGCTCGGTCTCGAACCCCATGGCAGCCGCCTGCTCGGCCTTTTTCAGCGGAAAGGCCGGAACGGTCTCCATGGCGCGCACGCCCAGCGTGCTCGCAAGCGTACGATCCAGGGGCACGCCGGGCGCCTCCATCATCAGCAGCGGCATACCCTGCTGGACCTGGCGCACCATCCAGCTGCGCACATCCTTGAAGCGCGTGTCGGGAATGGCCCCGCCGAACCAGCTCACCACACCTGCGTAGCGATCCCGTCCCACGTCAGTGGGCAGTGCCGAGCGCACATCGGCATAGTCGACCACATAGCCCATGTAGTTGATGGGCATCTCGAGGAAGCGATGGGCCGATGCGTAATCGAGCGCGGGATCGTCGGCTCCGTTGTAGAGCACCAGTATCCGACGCGCCACGGCCTCGACCCGCCCCATGCCCAGGGTCTGCAGACCGGCATCGCTCACCCAGGCAATGATGCCCAGCTGCGCAATGCGCTGTGCGGTGGCCCGTGTAGTGTCGCGGTCATGCGGCGCCACATAGTCAATGGCCAGCACCGGCAGCTTGTCGCGCTCTCGTATGGTTTGCAGCTGCTGCAGAAGCCAGTCGCGGTCCTTGGCAGAAACTTCCACATAGCGCTTGAGATTGGCATCCCAGCCGCGATACAACGACTCGGCCGCCACCATCTGAATCTTGTCGCGCACTCGCGGCACGATCTCGAAGCCGCGGTTCAGTATCAGCTTGATGCCGGGAAAGCGGCTGTGCAAGGTGTCGATGACGCGGACCAGGCCATCCTGCTGCGCCGCTTCATCGAAGTGTGCGGCCAGGCGGTAGGAGTCCAGGGTATCCAGGAAAAAACCTCTGTAGCCCTTTTCCCAGAGCGGTGCAATCACTTGCTGAGCAAAGAACTCCGGCCACTGCGCCGGGGTCTGGTCGATCACGATGGAACGCCAGGCTCCATTGCGCGCCATCTGCCATGCGGCCGGCAGCTTCTTGAAGTAGGCCCGCTCCGGCAGTACTTCGGCTACCGAGGCATAGGCATAGAGTTCGCTGCCGGGCGCCTGGTCGCGCAAACGCTGCGGGTCGTAGCCATGGTCGGGCTCTACAACGGCAATGTCGTAAAGACCGAGTTCGCTCAGCGAAGCCTTGGCTCCATAGTAGATGGCAACCGACGGCTCCGCAGCCTGGCTGCTCCAACCGTACAACAAGGCGCAGCAGAACACGCAACTTCGCAGAAAAGCATTCACGACCAGGCCCTCATGTTGTTGGTTTACACGTTAATTGATAGTTATCATAAATTAATATGCATTTTTGAATTGTTATTAACTTTTAAATATATAGACTGACTCACGAATATTCTGTGCAGGTACGCTGCCAAATACCTACTAAAAACCCCGAAAATACTCAAACCCAATGACCCCCAATGACCCAAACGAAGCGCGGAGGAAATTCGCTCGGCTTGACTGGTCAGAAAGGGATGCAAGCAAGGCTCCCCGGATCACTGCACCGCGCACCAGGGCCGTGCGCGAATCGGCGTCCCGGCTGCTGTCCAGCGGATGAAGCCAATGTGGGGGACACTGTGGCACAGCACCATCTGGGCCGAATCTCCGGACGACTGACCATGAACAACCACAGCGATGCGGCGCAATACGAGATCGATCTTTCGTCGGCCGGGCAATTGCCGGACTGGAAGGCGGAGCTTGATATGGAACGCATGTGCGCGGACACCTGGCGCCGACAAAGCTCGGCCGCCACACCCTGAATCTGACGGGCATGCAGGACACGCAGCTTCCCTCTTCATTGCAGCAGGCTTACCATCGCGCCGAATATCGCGTGCATGATCAAAGCGGGCTGGACTGGCGGCTGCAAGTCGACAGACTCCAGCCCCTGCTGCTCACGCACTACAGCGCACACCAGGTGGACTGCGCAAGCTTTCTCACGGCCTGCAATCCTCGGGGGCAGTTGCTGTCCGATGCGGACAACGCCAGGCGCATGCAGCAGCTGCGCCAGACGCTGCGCGTCGGCGCCTGGATATTTTCCGAAGGCCAGGGTCTGGATCCGCAAGGCCTGTGGCCCGGCGAAGCCAGCGTGCTGGTGTGGGGCATGGACGCCCCCACGGCCCGCGCCTGGGGCGAGCAATGGGAGCAGAACGCCGTGCTCTGGTGCGGCGCCGATGCCATCCCCCAGCTGCTATGGCTCAGATAAAGCGTTCTGATAGCAGCTTGCACACGCTCTTCCTAGTTATCAGCCACAAACATACCCGAAATCGTTATTCATAAATCGCATGCAGCTATCAATTCAGCTACTAGTCGATTGAGGCCATAAAAAAAGGCGCCCCGGTGGGCGCCTGTGAAAATCTTGAATATGCCTTGGCTCGCAAGGCCTTGGGTCAGCGAGGCAGTTCGCTGGCGCCCATCAGGAACTCGTCCACGGCACGTGCGGCCTGGCGGCCTTCACGAATCGCCCACACGACCAGCGACTGGCCACGGCGGATGTCGCCGGCAGCGAACACCTTGGGCACGCTGGTGGCATAGCCGCCAATGAAATCGGTGCTGGCCTTGGCGTTGCCGCGTGCATCCTTGTCGACGCCAAAGGCTTCGAGCACGGTGGCGACAGGGTTCACAAAGCCCATGGCCAGCAGCACCAGATCCGCAGGCCAGACCTTTTCCGTGCCGGGCACTTCGCTCAGCTTGCCGTCCTTGAACTCGACCTGGACGGTGGTCAGGCTCTTGACCTTGCCCTTTTCGCCGCCGAACTCCTTGGTGGAGATGGCGAACTCGCGGACCACGCCTTCGTCGTGGCTGGACGAGGTACGCAGCTTGATCGGCCAGTAAGGCCAGACCAGGGGCTTGTTCTCCTGCTCGGGCGGCATGGGCATGACCTCGAACTGGGTCACGCTCTTGGCGCCATGGCGGTTGGAGGTGCCCACACAGTCGGAGCCGGTGTCGCCACCGCCGATGACGATGACATGCTTGCCGTCGGCACGGATCTGACCCTTGAGCTTGTCGCCCGCGTTGACCTTGTTCTGCTGGGGCAGGAACTCCATCGCGAAGTGCACGCCTTCCAGATCGCGGCCAGGCACGGGCAGATCACGCGACTGCTCGGAGCCGCCGGTCAGCAGCACGGCGTCGAACTCGGCATTGAGCTGCTCGGGGCTGATGGTTTCCTTGGCCCAGTTGGTGACCTTGGAATCCTTGCCCAGACCGTCCTTGCCGGCAATCAGCACGCCGGTGCGAATCTTCAGGCCTTCGGCCACCATCTGCTCGACACGGCGGTCGATCAGGCCCTTGTCCAGCTTGAAGTCGGGAATGCCGTAGCGCAGCAGGCCGCCCACGCGGTCGTTCTTCTCGAACAGGGTCACGTCGTGGCCGGCGCGCACCAGTTGCTGGGCTGCCGCCATGCCGGCAGGGCCGGCACCGACCACGGCCACCTTCTTGCCGGTCTTGTGCTTGGGCAGCAGGGGCTTGACCCAGCCTTCGCTCCAGGCACGGTCGATGATGGAGTGCTCGATGGACTTGATGCCGATGGCGTCGCCATTGATATTGGCCACGCAGGCAGCTTCGCAGGGTGCGGGGCAGATGCGGCCCGTGAACTCGGGGAAGTTGTTGGTGCTGTGCAGCGTGGTGATGGCGTTCTTCCAGTCACCCTGGTACACGAGGTCGTTGAAGTCCGGAATGATGTTGTTGACCGGGCAGCCGTTGTTGCAGAACGGCGTGCCGCAGTCCATGCAGCGTGCAGCCTGCACCTTGGCCTGATCGGTGGTCAGGCCGATGACGAATTCCTTGTAGTGCTTGAGACGTTCCGCAACGGGGGCATAGCCCTCTTCGATGCGCTCGTATTCCATGAAGCCGGTGGTCTTTCCCATGATCTTTAATCCTTGAAATCTGTGTTCGCTTGCAGTGCGGTGGCCGCCTGGCCGCCACCGCTTGGAGCCGTGTTTACTTGGCGGCTACTGCTTCTTTCTGAGGAGCTGCTGGCGCTTTCGCAGCTTGCTTTTCCTTCTGTTTGCGTTCAAAGATCTCGCCGAGTGCACGCTGGTACTCGGTCGGGAACACCTTGACAAACTTGGCACGCGCTGCGGCCCAGTTGTCCAGCAGATCACGGGCACGCTTGGAACCCGTCCAGCGGCTGTGAGCCTCCACCATGTTGCGCAGCTGCTGATCGTCGCTTTGGCCGCGGTGCCAGATGCCGGGATCGACACGCGAGACAAACTCGTCGTGCGGCAGCACCTTCTCCAGCTTCACCGAAGCGGTGTTGCAGCGCTCGGCAAACTTGCCGTCCTCGTCGTAGACATAGGCCACGCCGCCGCTCATGCCGGCCGCGAAGTTGCGGCCGGTCTTGCCCAGCACGACCACGGTACCGCCGGTCATGTATTCGCAGCCGTGATCACCCACGCCTTCGACCACGGCCGTGGCGCCGGACAGACGCACGGCAAAGCGCTCACCGGCCACGCCGCTGAAGAAGGCTTCACCGCTGGTGGCGCCGAACATCACGGTGTTGCCCACGATGGTGTTGGTTGTGGTCGAGCCACGGAACTCATGGCTGGGATGCACCACCACACGGCCGCCCGACAGGCCCTTGCCGGTGTAGTCGTTGGCTTCGCCGCTGAGGTTCAGCGTGATGCCGTTGCACAGGAAGGCACCGAAGGACTGGCCGCCCGTACCTTCGAAGTGGATGCGGATGGTGTCGTCTGGCAGGCCTTCGGCGTGATGCTTGGTCACCGCGCCCGAGAGCATGGCACCGACGGAGCGGTTGACGTTGCGCGCCACTTCCATGATGCGCACCTTCTCGCCGTTTTCGATGGCGGGCTTGCAGCGCTCGATGAGCTTGACGTCCAGCGCCTTGTCCAGCAGGTGATCCTGGCTTTCCACGTGATAGCGGGCCACGTCGGCAGGCACTTCGGGCTGGGCGAACAGACGGCTGAAGTCCAGACCCTGAGCCTTCCAGTGCTCGATGCCCTTGCGGGTGTCGAGCAGATCGGAGCGGCCGATCAGGTCATCGAACCTGGCGATACCCAGCTGGGCCATGATCTGGCGCACTTCTTCGGCGATGAAGAAGAAATAGTTCACCACATGCTCGGGCTTGCCGGTGAACTTGGCACGCAGCACGGGATCTTGCGTGGCCACGCCCACGGGGCAGGTGTTGAGGTGGCACTTGCGCATCATGATGCAGCCTTCCACCACCAGCGGAGCCGTGGCAAAGCCGAACTCGTCGGCACCCAACAGGGCGCCGATGACCACGTCGCGGCCGGTCTTCATCTGGCCGTCGGCCTGCACACGCACACGGCCGCGCAGACGGTTCAGCACCAGGGTCTGCTGGGTCTCGGCCAGGCCGATTTCCCAGGGGCCGCCCGCATGCTTGATGGAGGACCAGGGCGAGGCACCGGTGCCGCCGTCGTGCCCTGCGATCACCAGGTGATCGCTCTTGCACTTGGTCACGCCTGCGGCAATCGTGCCCACACCGACTTCGGACACCAGCTTGGTGCTGATGCTGGCGTGCGGAGCCACGTTCTTCAGATCGTGGATCAGCTGTGCCAGGTCTTCGATCGAGTAGATGTCGTGGTGGGGAGGAGGCGAGATCAGGCCCACACCGGGCACCGAGTGACGCAGTGCACCGATGTAGTCGGAGACCTTGCCGCCGGGCAGCTGACCGCCTTCACCAGGCTTGGCGCCCTGAGCCATCTTGATCTGGATCTGGTCCGAAGAGGCCAGATATTCGGCAGTCACGCCGAAACGACCGGACGCGACCTGCTTGATCTTGGAGCGCAGCGAGTCGCCGGCCTGCAGTTCGATATCGGACTCGACCTTGTCCTTGCCGATGATGGAGGCCAGGGTTTCGCCCTTGCTGATGGGGATGCCCTTCAACTCGTTGCGATAGCGCTTGGGATCTTCGCCGCCTTCGCCGGTGTTGCTCTTGCCGCCGATGCGGTTCATGGCCACGGCCAGCGTGGCATGGGCTTCGGTGGAGATGGAGCCCAGCGACATCGCACCCGTGGCAAAGCGCTTGACGATTTCCTTGGCCGACTCGACCTGGTCCACGGGAATCGCCTTGGCGGGATCGAACTTGAATTCGAACAGGCCGCGCAGCGTCATGTGGCGCTTGGTCTGGTCGTTGACCAGCTGGGCGTATTCCTTGTAGGTACTGAAGTTGTTGGCACGTGTGGAGTGCTGCAGCTTGGCAATCACGTCAGGCGTCCACATATGCTCTTCGCCACGGGCGCGCCAGGCGTACTCGCCGCCGGCATCCAGCATGGTTTCGAGCACGGGGTCGTCGCTGAAGGCAGCTTCATGGTTGCGGATGGTTTCCTCGGCAATCTCGAAGACGCCGATACCTTCCACACGGCTGGCCGTGCCCGTGAAGTACTTGTCCACGGTCTCGGTGTTCAGGCCCACGGCTTCGAACAGCTGGGCACCGCAGTAGGACATATAGGTGGACACGCCCATCTTGGACATGATCTTGGACAGGCCCTTTCCGATGGCCTTCACATAGTGATAGATGGCCTTGTCGGCAGTGATGGGGGCAGCTTCGCGGCTGAAGATGTCGACCAGGGTCTCCATCGCCAGATAGGGGTGTACGGCTTCGGCGCCGTAGCCGGCCAGCACGGCGAAGTGATGCACTTCGCGGGCCGTGCCGGTTTCCACCACCAGACCGGCGGTGGTGCGCAGACCTTCACGCACCAGATGCTGGTGGATGGCGGACAGCGCCAGCAGCGCGGGGATGGCCACTTGCGTGGCGCTCATGTTGCGGTCGCTGATGATCAGGATGTTGGCACCGCCCTTGATCTCGTCCACGGCGTGAGCGCACAGCGAGGCCAGCTTGGCTTCCACGCCCTGCTTGCCCCAGGACAGCGGGTAGGTGATGTCGATCGTCGAGCTCTTGAACTTGCCGTTGGTGCGCTTTTCGATATCACGCAGCCTTGCCATGCCTTCGAAGTCGAGCACGGGCTGCTGCAGCTCCAGGCGCATGGGCGGGTTGACCTGGTTGATGTCCAGCAGGTTGGGCTTGGGGCCCACGAACGACACCAGCGACATCACGATCGCTTCGCGGATCGGGTCGATGGGGGGGTTCGTCACCTGGGCGAACATCTGACGGAAGTAGTTGTACAGCGGCTTGTTCTTGTCGGACAGCACGGCCAGCGGGCTGTCGTTGCCCATGGAGCCAATGCCTTCCTCGCCCTTTTCGGCCATGGGGGTCAGCAGGAACTTGATGTCTTCCTGCGTGAAGCCGAAGGCTTGCTGGCGGTCCAGCAGGGACAGCTCGGTCTTGGCAGCGGGAGCCTTGAAGTCGGCGGGGATTTCCACCTCGTCGAGCTTGATGCGCAGGTTCTCGATCCACTGCTTGTAGGGCTTGGTGTTGACGACGTTGGCCTTGAGCTCTTCGTCTTCGATCATGCGACCCTGCTCCAGGTCGATCAGCAGCATCTTGCCGGGCTGCAGGCGCCACTTGCGCACGATCTTGCTATCGGGCACGGGCAGCACGCCGGCTTCGGAAGCCAGGATCACCATATCGTCGTCGGTGATGCAGTAGCGCGAGGGGCGCAGGCCGTTGCGGTCCAGTGTGGCGCCGATCTGGCGGCCATCGGTGAACACGATGGAGGCGGGGCCGTCCCAGGGCTCGATCATCGCAGCGTGGTATTCATAGAAGGCGCGGCGGCGCTCGTCCATGGCTTCGTGCTGCTCCCAGGGCTCGGGAATCATCATCATCACGGCCTGGCTGATGGGGTAGCCGGCCATGGTCAGCAGTTCCAGGCAGTTGTCGAAGGTGGCGGTGTCGGACTGGCCGGCAAAGCTGATGGGATAGAGCTTTTGCAGGTCTTCGCCCAGCACGGGAGAGGCCATCACGCCTTCGCGCGCCAGCATCCAGTTGTAGTTGCCGCGCACGGTGTTGATTTCACCGTTGTGGGCCACATAGCGGTAGGGGTGAGCCAGAGGCCACTCGGGGAAGGTGTTGGTGGAGAAACGCTGGTGCACCAGGCCGATGGCCGAGACGCAGCGCTCGTCGGCCAGATCACGGTAGTACACGCCCACCTGATCGGCCAGCAGCAGGCCCTTGTAGACCACGGTGCGGCTGCTCATGCTGGGAACGTAGTATTCCTTGCTGTGCTTGAGGCCCAGGTTCTGGATGGCGGCCGAGGCCGTCTTGCGGATCACGTACAGCTTGCGCTCCAGCGCATCCTGCACGATGACGTCGGCACCACGGCCGATGAAGACCTGGCGCAGGATGGGTTCCTTTTCCTGCACGGTGGGCGACATGGGCATGTCGCGGTTCACCGGCACATCGCGCCAGCCCAGCAGCACCTGGCCTTCGGCCTTGATGGCGCGCTCCATCTCCTGCTGGCAGGCCAGGCGCGAAGCATGTTCCTTGGGCAGGAAGATCATGCCCACGCCATATTCGCCGGCAGGAGGCAGTGCCACGCCCTGCTTGGCCATTTCTTCGCGGTAGAGCTGATCGGGGATCTGGATCAGGATACCGGCGCCGTCACCCATCAGAGGGTCTGCGCCCACGGCACCGCGATGGTCGATGTTTTCGAGGATCTTCAGTGCCCCCAGCACGATGTCATGGCGCTTCTGGCCCTTGATATGGGCCACAAAGCCCAGACCGCAGGCATCGTGTTCGTTGCTCTTGGAGTACAGACCGTGGTCCTGGAGATACTTGATCTCGGCAGCAGTCGTCATGGGGAATCCTCTTATATCAATCGCGGGGAACGCAAGATTACGACAGGACATGAAGTTATGCAATAAGTTTTAATTAGGGTCAGATTCCAATTAATTACCAACTTTTCTTATTTGAATTTAATTAGGGACATATAAAAATAAAACAAAGCAATCCAATAAAAACAAGAAGTTGGAAAAGCCGCCTAGTCTTCGTGCACCGAAGCTGTGCGTACTGCAGGCCTGCCGGCCTTCTGCCGCTTCACGCGCCGCTCGGTTTTTTGTTGCAAATTTTCAATGAAATCGGGCTCACCCAGAGCCCAGCCACGCAGCGCGGCATGGCTGATCTGCGCCTGGGTATCGGCATCCAGACCGGCCTCCACGGCCCTGACATATGCTGCATCTCTGGCAAACGGCGTGTTGCCCAGGGCCCAGAAAAGTGCGTGCGGGCTGATGAGCGCATCGCTTTGCAGACCTGCGTTGTGCGCATAGCTGGACCAGGGCCAGTCCACCGCGCGCTGCACCAGCCCGTCGCGCACGGGGTTGAGATCCATGGAGACCATGGTGGCCATCAGCCATTGCTCGGCCTGCAGCACGGTGCAGCGATAGCGCCCCTCCCACAAGGTACCGGTACGCCCGTGGCGGTTGTTGAAGTAACGCACATAGCTGCGCCCCACGGCCTGCATGAATTGGGGCACGCCCTGCTCCGTCCTGGGCGTCAGCAGCAGATGGAAGTGATTGGGCATGAGCACATAGGCATGCACATCGACCTCGAAGCGCCGCGCCATCTCGCGCATCAGATCCAGCATGACCAGGCGATCCTGCGCGTCCACAAAGATCTCGCCGCTGTTGTTGCCACGCTGGATGATGTGGTGCGGCATGTTTGCCAGCGTGAGACGGGGAAGACGGGCCATGGAGCGGACTTGGACAGGGGCGACAAGGAAGGCGTTTCGGTCATTATGAAGCGTCGCGCCAGGGCCGACGCGTCCTCAGGCGCCAGACATCACAGATGCATGCGGCCCGAAGCACTCAGCAACTGGCTGATGTGGCGAGTAGCGGCCAGCAACTGCGGCAGCAACCGCTCGCGCATCATCTGCTCGCTGGTGCGGTTGGCCTGTCCGCTGATGTTGAGCGCCGCCACCGTCTGGCCGCGCGCGTTGCGTATGGGGGCGGCAATCGAGATCAGGCCCTCCTCCAGCTCCTGATTGAGCAAGGCCCAGCCCTGCTCGCGCACGCGGGCGATCTCGGCATACAGCTCGTCGTCGCCGGTCAGCGTGTGTCGCGTGAAGGCGCGCTGCTCGCGCCGGGCCATCAGCGCCCGCAGCTCATCGGGGGGCAGCGCCGCCAGCAGCACCCGGCCCATGGATGTCCAGAAGGCAGGCAGTCGCGAGCCCACGCCCAGATTGGTACTCATGATCTTGTGCGTGTGCACGCGCAGAACATAGACCACGTCCAGGCCTTCGAGCACCGCGGCCGAGCATGACTCCTTGACCTCGTCCACCAGCGCCTCCATGGCCGGCTCGGCCAGATTCCACAGCGGCGTGGAGCTCAGATAGGCAAAGCCCAGATCCAGGATGCGCGGCGTGAGTGCGTAGTACTTGCCGTCGCTGCGCACATAGCCCAGCGTCTGCAGCGTCAGCAGGATGCGCCTTGCACCGGCACGCGTCAGACCCGTGGCGGCAGCCACCTCGCTGAGCGTCTGCTCAGGCGCCCTGGCGCTGAACGAACGTATGACTTCCAGCCCCCTGGCAAAGGACTGCACATAGCTGTCACCGGGCTTGAGCGAGACCGCTTCGCCCTCGACCGGGGTTTTCCCTGATGTGGTTTTTACAGTCTCCATTTTCATCATCCTTTTCTACAATTCTTTTAGCGAACAAATGTTCTATATACGAACATTTTAGCGTCAATGGCGCAGATCTTTGTGTAGAAAATTGGAGACACCCATGATCAACAAGATCGCCGACTCGGTCGCTCAGGCCCTGTCCGGCATTCAAGACGGCTCCACCGTGCTCATCGGCGGCTTCGGCACCTCGGGCATCCCCGGCGAGCTGATCGACGGCCTGATCGCCCAGGGTGCACGCGAGCTCACCGTGGTCAACAACAACGCCGGCAATGGCGACACCGGCCTGGCCGCCCTGCTCAAGACCGGCCAGGTGCGCAAGATCATCTGCAGCTTCCCGCGCCAGGTGGACAGCTGGGTCTTCGACGAGCTGTACCGCAGCGGCAAGATCGAGCTCGAGCTGGTGGCCCAGGGCAATCTGGCCGAGCGCATGCGCGCTGCCGCCGCAGGCATAGGCGCTTTCTTCTGCCCCACGGCCTACGGCACCGAACTCGCCAAAGGCAAGGAAACGCGCGAGATCAACGGCAAGCACTATGTGCTGGAGCACCCCATCCATGGCGATGTGGCCCTGATCAAGGCCGAAAAAGGCGACCGTTGGGGCAATCTGACCTACCGCATGTCGGCGCGCAACTTCGGCCCCGTGATGGCTTCGGCCGCCAGGTTCACCGTGGCCACCGTGCATGAGATCGTGGAACTCGGCCAGCTTGACCCCGAATCCGTGGTCACCCCGGGCATCTATGTGAGCCAGGTGGTGAAGATCGAGCGCGTGGCCACCCAGGCCGGCGGCTTCAAGAAGGCGGCCTGAGCCAGCCAAGGTCCAGCAAGGAGATACAAGCGTGAGCTATCAAAAACGAAGCAAGGACGAACTGGCCCTGCGCGTGGCCCAGGACATTCATGACGGTGCCTATGTGAATCTGGGCATAGGCCAGCCCACCCTGGTGGCCAACCACATTCCCGCAGGACGCGAGATCGTGCTGCAAAGCGAGAACGGCATTCTGGGCATGGGCCCGGCACCGGCGGCCGGCTCCGAAGACTACGACCTGACCAATGCCGGCAAGCAGCCCGTGACCCTGCTGCCCGGCGGCAGCTATTTCCACCACGCCGACAGCTTCGCCATGATGCGCGGAGGCCACCTGGACATCTGCGTGCTCGGAGCCTTCCAGGTTTCGGCCACGGGCGACCTGGCTAACTGGAGCACCGGCGAGCCCGGCGCCATCCCCGCCGTGGGCGGAGCCATGGACCTGGCGATTGGCGCCAAGCAGACCTGGGTGATGATGGATCTGCTCACCAAAAAAGGCGAGAGCAAGGTCGTGGCCCAGTGCAGCTACCCGCTGACCGGCCTGGGCTGCGTCAAGCGCATCTACACCGATCTGTGCACCCTGGCATGCACACCCGAGGGGCTGCGCCTGATCGACAAGGTCGAAGGCCTGGAGCACGCCGAACTCGAACGCATCGTGGGCCTGCCCATCGCGGCCTGAACGGCCCTCAGGCCAATCCGGCCTAGACCCCAAGCTCGATTTTTATAACGGAGACATGTCATGAGCAACCAGAACCAAGCCTTTATCTGCGACGCCATCCGCACCCCCTTCGGTCGCTACGGCGGCGCGCTGTCCAGCGTGCGCACCGATGATCTGGGCGCCCTGCCCATCAAGGCGCTGATGCAGCGCAACCCCAATGTGGACTGGACCGCCGTGGCCGATGTGCTCTATGGCTGTGCCAACCAGGCCGGCGAGGACAACCGCAACGTGGCGCGCATGTCGGCGCTGCTGGCCGGCCTGCCCATCGATGTGCCCGGAGCCACCATCAACCGCCTGTGCGGCTCGGGTCTGGACGCTGTCGGCACGGCCGCGCGTGCCATCAAGTCCAGCGAAGCCCGCCTGATGATTGCCGGCGGCGTGGAAAGCATGAGCCGCGCCCCCTTCGTGATGCCCAAGGCCGAGTCCGCCTTCAGCCGCAACAATGCCGTCTACGACACCACCATCGGCTGGCGCTTCGTCAACAAGCTGATGAAAGCCCAGTTCGGCGTGGACTCCATGCCCGAGACCGCCGAAAACGTGGCCGACGATTTCGGAATCGAACGCGAAGCCCAGGACCGCATGGCCCTGGCCAGTCAGGAAAAGGCAGCAGCAGCCATTGCGGCCGGCCATCTGGCACGCGAGATCGTGCCCGTGTCCATCGCCCAGAAGAAGGGCGACCCCATTGTCGTGAGCCAGGACGAGCACCCCCGCGCCACCACCATCGAGGCACTGGCCAAGCTCAAGGGCGTGGTACGGCCTGACGGCACGGTCACAGCCGGCAACGCCAGCGGCGTCAACGACGGCGCCTGCGCACTGCTGCTGGCCAACGAGGAAGCGGCCAGCCAGTATGGTCTGGTGCCACGCGCCCGTGTGGTCGGCATGGCCGTGGCCGGCGTCGCGCCGCGCATCATGGGCTTCGGCCCCGCTCCCGCCGTGCGCAAGGTGCTGGCCCAGACAGGACTGACTCTTGAGCAGATGGATGTCATCGAGCTCAACGAAGCCTTTGCCGCACAAGGCCTGGCCGTGCTGCGCGACCTTGGCATTGCCGACGACGACCGCCGTGTCAACCAGTGGGGCGGCGCCATCGCCCTGGGTCACCCCCTGGGCGCATCGGGCGCCCGCCTGGCCACCACGGCCGTGAACCAGCTGCATGCCTTGGGCGGCCGCTATGCGCTGTGCACCATGTGCATCGGCGTGGGCCAGGGCATCGCCGTGGTGCTCGAACGCGTCTGATCCCGACTGCGGCAGCGACCGGCCAAGTCCGGCCTGCTGCCGCCCCCTGCCTCTTACACCAAAACAACGACCGCTGGAGTGCAGCTCTTTTCGGAGCTACGCCACCGCGGCAGCCCGCGCCCCGGCCACTGGCCGGCGGTGTCTTGCCTTTTTCCGGAGACCTAGATGTCCAATTCCCTTTCCCTGTCTCGCCGCCGCAGCCTGCAAACCCTGGCAGCAAGCGCCCTGTTTGCTCTGGGCGCTGCTCCCTCCATGGCCCAGACGCCCTATCCCAGCAAGCCCATCACCATGATCGTGCCCTTCTCGGCCGGCGGCACGACCGACATCCTGGCGCGCGTGGTGGGCCAGGCCCTGAGCACCGAACTGGGCCAGAGCATCATCATTGACAACCGCCCCGGCGCGGGCGGCAATATCGGCGGCCAGGCCGCAGCCCGTGCAGCTGGCGACGGCTACACCCTGTTCATGGGGACGGTGGGCACGCACGCCATCAACGAAGCCCTGTACAAGAAGATGCCCTTCGACCCGGTCAAGGACTTTGCTCCGCTGACCCGCGTCGCCAATGTGCCCAATCTGCTGGTGGCCCACCCCAGCCAGCCCTTCAAGACGGTCAAGGAAATGATGGCCTACGCCAAGGCCAATCCCGGCAAGCTGAATTTCGGCTCCTCGGGCTCGGGCAGCTCCATCCATCTGTCGGGCGAGCTGTTCAAGTCCATGACCCACCTGGACATGGTGCATGTGCCCTACAAGGGCAGCGCGCCGGCCATCACCGATCTGCTGGGCAACCAGATCGCCATCATGTTCGACAACATGCCCTCGGCCATCCAGCATGTGCGCTCGGGCAAGCTGCGCCCCATCGCCGTGACCACGGCCAAGCGCTCGCCCGAGCTGCCCGATGTGCCCACGGTCGCCGAAGCCGGCGTGCCCGGCTATGAAGCCACCTCCTGGTTCGGCCTCTTCGCGCCTGTCAAGACACCTGCCGACATCCAGCAAAAGCTGCATGCCGCCATTGCCAAGGTGCTCAAGGATCCCGCCGTGATCAAGAAGATCAACGACCAGGGCGGCGAAGTCGTGATCGACACCCAGGAAGGCTTTGCCAAGTTCATCGACGCCGAAGCCAAGAAGTGGGGCAAGGTCGTCAAGGACTCCGGCGCCAGCGTCTGATCCCCCCAGGCGCCGGCCTGTCCCGGCCCCAGCACTGCCGGCGCATGCCGGCGGTTGCTGTTGCCCTCCCGGGCCCGCGCCTGTCGCAACCGCCCCGTTTTCCGTCTGAAAGTTATTGCCATGTCTTCCCAGAGCGCCTCCCTTACTGACCGCCCTCGCGTGTTGATCACCGGTGGCGGAGCCGGCATCGGCGCCGCCGCTGCCGAGCGCTGCCGCGCCGACGGCTACGAGCCCATCATCATCGACCGCGTGGTCGATCACGTTCCCGGCGGCATACAGGCCGACCTCAGCAACGCCGAGGACACGGCCCGCGCCCTGCGCCAGGCTCTGGAAACCGGCCCCATCACGCGCCTGATCAACAACGTGGGCGTGGTCGTACCCAACGACGCCGCCTCGCAGACCCTGGCCGAGTTCGACCTGGCCGTCTCGCTGAACTTGCGCTGCGCCTTCCAGTGCATGCAGGCCCTGCTGCCCGGCATGAAGCAAGCGGGATTCGGGCGCATCGTCAACATGTCCTCGCGCGCCGCGCTGGGCAAGGACTTGCGCACAGCCTACGCGGCCACCAAGGCCGGTCTGATCGGCATGACCCGCGTCTGGGCGCTGGAGCTGGGCCAATGGGGCATCACGGCCAACGCCATAGGCCCCGGCCCGATACGCACCGAGCTGTTCGACAAGGCCAATCCGCCCGACGCCCCGCGCACGCAGAAGATCATTGCTTCCGTACCCGTCAAGCGGGTGGGCACTCCCGAGGATGTGGCCCATGCCGTGTCTTACATGCTCGACGAGCGCAGCGGCTTTGTGACCGGACAGGTGCTCTATGTCTGCGGCGGCATGACCGTGGGCGTCGCCTCCGTGTAAGCGGCTCTATACGAGCTGCTGCCCGGGCAAGCCAAGTCCCCAAGCCGCAGATGCATCGCCCTCGTCCGGCGCGCACCCTGCAAGCTTGCGGGATCTGGATGCTTTCTTAATTTTGATAGCTTAAAGCGCCTTCCCCAGAATGATTTCAATGTGTTTCATGCTTGAAACCATTTATGGAAAGGCGACAGAAGCTCTCAATAAGAGAGCACTCTTGCTTGCTATCTCGACGCGCACAGGCCGCGCCTTTGCTGGCCCTCAGGTATAGCGCTTGGCGCGCAGATTGTTCTTCATCTGCTCCAGCGCCGGCTGCAGTGCCGGCCCGATGCGCAAAGCCACACAGGTCGCCAGCACGTCGATGATGAGCAGGTGCAGCAGCCGCGAGACCATGGGACTGTAGCGGTCGTAGCCTTCGGGATGATCGGCAGCCAGATGCACCTGGCAAGCGGAGGCAAGAGGCGAGCCGCTGGCCGTGATGGCGATGGTGGTGGCTCCGTTCTTGCGGGCGATATCTGCGGCATCCATCAGATCTCGCGTGCGGCCGGAGTTCGAGATGATGACCACGCAGTCCCCCGGCCCCAGCAAGGTGGCGCTCATGACCTGCATATGGCCATCGCTGGTGGCCAGACTGGTCACACCGAGGCGGAAAAACTTGTGCTGGGCATCCAGCGCCACGATGCCCGAGTTCCCGGCGCCGTAAAACTCGATGCGCTTGCCGGTCTGCCAGGTCGCTGCAATCGCCTGCGCAGCCTGCTCTATGGCCGCCGTGCTGGCCGCATTGCGGTACTGCAGAAAAGCGGCAACCGCGTTGTCCACCACCTTGACCATGACATCGCTGGTCTTGTCATCGCTGTCCACACTGCGATGGATGAAGGGCACGCCTTCGCTGACGCTGCCCGCGAGCTTGAGCTTGAAGTCCGCCAGGCCGTCATAACCCATGCTGCGGCAAAAGCGCACCACCGTGGGTTTGCTGACATGTGCCCGCACTGCCAGCTCTCGCACCGGCAGATGCGCGAAGGCCCGCGGATCGGCCAGTACCAAGCGTGCAACACGCTGCTCTGCAGGCGCCAGGGACGGAAGGGAGGCAGTAATCCGATCAAGCATATTGGCGCAAATGAGGTGGAGGCAATGAATGAGTGCAGCAAAAGGCGAGCATAAGACCGAAGCGCCTCACGCCTCGCAAAATGGCAGCAAAACTTGAATATTTCCGCAAATAAATAGGCGAGCGCGCATATTCAGCAGGGTTTGCCTTGATGCATCATCAAACGGAGTATCTGCAAGCTCATTCTCAATCAGGGATTCACGCTCTACACTTGCTGGTTAGTTTGAAACACAGCAAAGGATGGACATGAATCAGTTGGAGGCGCTCAAGCAATTCACGACCGTGGTCGCGGACACCGGTGATTTTCATCAATTGGCGCAGTTTCAACCGCAAGATGCCACCACCAATCCATCCCTGATTCTCAAAGCGGTTCAAAAGACCGAATATGCGCCGCTGATGCGCGCCACCGTGGCGCAATTCAAAGACCGGGAGCTGGACGAAATCATGGACCGAACGCTGGTGCGCTTCGGCTGCGAGATTCTGAACACCATACCCGGTCGTGTCTCTACCGAGGTCGATGCCCGCCTGTCTTTCGACACCGTGGCCACGGTCACGCGCGCCGAGCGACTGATCGAGCTGTATCAGGCCGCAGGCATCCACACCGAGCGCGTGCTCATCAAGATCGCCGCCACCTGGGAAGGGATTGAAGCGGCCCGCATTCTCGAGCAGCGCGGCATTCACACCAATCTGACGCTGCTGTTCTCCTTCTGCCAGGCCGTTGCCTGCGGCCAGGCCAAGGTCCAACTGATCTCGCCCTTTGTGGGCCGCATCTACGACTGGTACAAAAAGCAGGCCGGCGCGCAATGGGATGAAGCCGCCATGGCCGGCGCCAATGATCCGGGCGTGCGCTCCGTACAGAAAATCTACGACTATTACAAGCACTTCGATGTTTCCACCGAGGTCATGGGTGCAAGCTTTCGTAATACCGGCCAGATTCTGGCTCTGGCGGGCTGCGATCTGCTTACCATTGCACCTGAGCTGCTGGCCCAGCTCCGCGCACAGCAGGACGACGCCATGCCTTTGACCCGCGCCCTGGACCCGGACAAGGCCAGAGCCCAGCCGCAGGAACGCGTTCTGTATGACCAGGCCTCGTTTCGCTTTGCGCTGAACGAAGATGCCATGGCCACCGAAAAGCTGGCCGAAGGCATTCGCGCCTTTACCGCGGACACCCTGAAGCTGGAAGCATTGATGCAGCAAGCGGCTGCAGATTGACGGAAATTTCCTTTGACGACTCTTTGTCACGAGCTGCCTGCCTGGCAGGCTTTGCAAACCCATTACCGGGCGCAGATCCAGCATCTGGATTTGCGCCAGGCTTTTGCACAAGACCCGCAACGTCTTGACGCCCTGAGCATGCAGGCGCCACATGTCTTCGCTGATCTGTCGAAGAACCTATGGACTGGCGAGACCGAGGCCTTGCTGAGGCAGCTTGCCGTCGAGAGCCAGCTCTCGAGCAAGCGCGACGCCATGCTGGCCGGCGCAGCCATCAATACCAGCGAGCAACGCAGCGCGATGCACTGGCTGCTGCGCACTCCTGCAAACGGCGGGCAGCTCGCCCAGTCCCCCGTGCTTCGGTCCTGGCCCCAGGAGATGCATTCGGCGCTGCGTGAAGTTCACGATACGCTGGATAACATGCTCGCCCTGGCCGATCAGATCAGGGGCAGCCAGCAGATCACCGATATCGTCAATATCGGCATCGGCGGCTCCCACCTTGGTCCGGAAGTCGTGGTCAATGCCCTTGAGGACTGGATAGACCAGGACAAGAACTTTCACTTTGTATCCAACGTGGACGGCCATGAACTGGGACATGTGCTGCGCCGGGTCAAACCGGAAAGCACGCTGTTTCTGATTGCCTCGAAATCCTTCACCACGGCCGAGACCATGCTGAATGCTCGCTCGGCTAGGCAGTGGTTTCTCGATCATGGCGGCAGCGAAGATCCGCAGGCCCCATGCTCGATCGACCGACACTTCGTGGCCCTCACCACCAATACACAGGCGGCTGCAGAGTTCGGCATACAGCGCACGCTGGGTTTCTGGGATTGGGTAGGCGGACGCTTTTCGCTGTGGTCCGCCATCGGCTTGCCTATCGCCATCGCCATAGGCTCGGCGCAATTCAGGGCGCTACTGGGCGGCGCGCACGCGATGGACGCCCACTTTTTCACGGCTCCCATGGAGAGCAATCTCCCGGTGCGCCTGGGACTGCTGGACATCTGGTATCGCAATTTCTGCCAGTTTTCCAGCCGCTGCATCGCGCCATACAGCCATGGACTGCGCCGCCTGACGGCCTATCTGCAGCAACTGGAGATGGAGAGCAATGGCAAAAGCATCAACAAGAATGGCGTTCGGCTCACAGCTCCCACGGCACCGGTGATCTGGGGCGAGCCCGGCACCAATGGGCAGCATGCTTTTTTCCAGATGCTGCATCAGGGGCCGGATGTCATACCAGTCGAATTCATTGCCCTGCGCGACGGGGGCAAATATCTGGGCGAGCACCATCAAAGCCTGGTGGTCAACGCGATTGCCCAGGCCCAGGCGCTGATGGTGGGGCGCTGCGGAGAGGGTCTGGAAAAAGACTGCCCCGGCAATCGCCCCAGCAGTTTCCTGATGCTTGAAAGCCTGGACCCCGCCTCTCTGGGCGCCTTGATTGCGCTGTATGAACATCGCATTTTTGTCTCTGGCGCCATCTGGGACATCAACAGCTTCGACCAGTGGGGTGTGGAACTGGGCAAGAAGCTGGCAAAGCAGCTGCATGCCCGCCAGAACCACAATGACTGGGAAGGAGTGGACGCGTCAACGCAGGAGCTGATGAAACGCCTGATGGAAAGTCACTGAGCATCACAAGCAGCGGGCCCGACAGAGCTCATGCTTCAAGCCTGCTCAGACCGTGCTGGTTTGCTGCAAATGGGGATAGCGCACGCCAGCCAGACCTTCCAGTCCAAACTCGGCGAGGAGCTGACGCAAGCGTTGCGCCGCACTGCGCTTTTTCTGTCCCGTATAACGGGCCACAATCAATTCGTTTTTCATGCTGTGCTCCCAGCCCACCAGCTCGGTGACCGTGACCTGGTAGCCGCAAGCCTCCAGATACAGACAGCGCAGCACATTGGTAATCTGACTGCCCATCTCGCGAGTGTGGATCGGGTGACGCCACAACTCGGCCAGCGGAGTGCGCGCCAGGCTCATAGCCTTGGTCTGGCGCAGGCATGCAGCCACTTCGGCCTGGCAGCAAGGCACCAGCACCATGGCCTTGGCCTGCTTTTCCAGCCCGAAGGCTATCGCATCATCGGTCGCCGTATCGCAGGCGTGCAAGGCCGTGACCACGTCAAACTGCGAAGGCATGAAGTCTGCTCGCGTGGACTCGGCCACCGACATATTGAGAAACTCCATGCGCTCGAAGCCAAGTTCAGCCGCAAGCTTCTGAGATGCCTCGACCAGCGGCGCCCGCGTCTCGATACCGAAAATCCGGCCCTGAGCCAAGGCCTTGAAATACAGGTCGTAAAGAATGAACCCCAGATAGGACTTGCCCGCACCATGATCAGCCAATGTCACGGCATGCCCATCCTTGGACAGCTCGGCAAGCAAAGGCTCGATGAACTGATAGAGGTGATAGACCTGCTTGAGCTTGCGGCGCGAATCCTGATTGAGCTTTCCCTCGCGCGTCAGAATATGCAGAGCCTTAAGCAGCTCAAGGCTCTGGCCGGGCTTGAGCCCCAGTTGCTCGGCGATATCAAGTGCCCCTGCTTTGGCGGGCTTTTGCAGGCTCTGCTTTTGATCGGTCTTGCCCATCACTTCTCTGCCTTCGTCTGACCATGGCCGGTCACGGGGCAGCGGGCCCCGACATCCAGGTCCAGCCAGCCTTCGATGCCGATCTTTTCCAGCGTTTCCATATTGCGCTCGTATATCGTTTCGGCTTCCGGAAACACCTCCACAGCCTTGTCGATGCTGTCTTCGCGCAGCAAGTGCAATATGGGATAGGGAGCACGATTGGTGCAGTTGGTAACGTCGTCCACATCCGTGCCCTCAAACTGAAATTGAGGATGAAACGAGGCGACCTGCAAAATACCACCCAGATCCAGCTCCTCGATCATGGCATCCGCCACTTCAAGAAAGTCATTGAAGTCCAGAAAATCCTGCAGGGCATGGGGCAGTATCAGCAGTGTGGTGTCGCGTTTTTCTGCGTTGGCTTCGGCCAGGGCTTCAAGCTCGCGATGCAGGGCCTCGGCAACCGCCTCTGCATCGGTCGCATCGCTGACGGCATAGTGGATCTGAGCCTTGACATGCACGCCTTTGGCGAAAGGGCATAGGTTGAGACCTATCACGGCCTTTTCCAGCCAGCGCACGGTATCCGCAATCACAAGCTCCGGCGGGAAAGCCTGATCGGCGATGGTTGAAGTTTCGGTCATGACAGGGCCCTCCAAAATGCAAACGGGGGCCATCGCCCCCAAAGAATGCGCACTGGGCGGGAAATATTCCGGCTCTAGATACACAGAACCGCTATTTTAGCGATCCGGCCTGTGCCATGCTCGCCACTGGCAGCAAGACCGTTGGCGAGCTTCCTTCAGGCCTCGCCCAGCAGCCTAAGCCCGGTGATGCGCTCATGCTCGCGCGCCGCATAACGATCCGTCATACCCGCAATAAAGTCTGCCACCACTCGCGCACGTTCATGCAGGGTAGTGACGATATGGGCACGCTGAACAAAGCGCGGCTTCATGCGTTCAGGCTCCACCATATAAGCGGCAAACAGCTCTTTCACAACTTGCTGGGCACTGTTCATGGTCTGCATGACTTGAGGGTGCCGATAGAGCTGCCTGAACAAGAACTGCTTTAGCACCAGGGACTGCGCTTTCATCTCTTCGCTGAAACCGATCAGCGTCCGATCATGCTGACGAACCTCCTGCACCGAGCGCACAGCCGCCTGCTCAATACCGGCCTGTGAGTGATGGATGACGTCATAGACCTGGTCACTGAGCATGCGGCGAATGCTCTCATAGAGCAGCTTGCGCTGAGCATCCGGCAGAGCCAGATCGGGCCAATCCGCCAATGTCGAGGCGTAATAGCGGGCAAACAAAGGCACGGCTTCACGCAGCTGGGCCATGGTGATCAGACCCGATCGAACGCCGTCGTCCACATCGTGGGCGTTATAGGCAATCGCATCCGCCAGATTGCATAGCTGTGCCTCCAGAGAAGGCTGAGTGCCATCCAGAAAACGCTGAGCCACGCCGCCGGGCTCACGTGCATTCAGCAATTGCGCATTGCTGAGCGAGCAATGCTTGAGAATTCCCTCGCGCGTTTCAAAAGTCAGGTTCAGACCGTCAAAGGCAGGATAACGTTCCTCCAACCTGTCCACTACACGCAGACTTTGCAGATTGTGCTCAAAACCGCCATGAGGCTTCATGCACTCATTAAGCGCGTCTTGCCCCGCATGTCCAAAAGGTGTGTGCCCCAGATCATGCGCCAGACAGATGGCTTCAACCAGGTCTTCATCCAGCCGCAAAGAACGCGCGATGGAGCGCCCCAGCTGCGCCACTTCCAGAGAATGCGTGAGCCGGGTTCGGAACAGATCGCCCTCATGATTCACAAAGACCTGGGTCTTGTAAACCAGTCGCCTGAAGGCCGAGGAGTGAACAATGCGATCCCGATCGCGCTGAAAGTCGCTGCGCGTGGGAGCCGGGGGCTCAGCAAAGCGACGCCCGCGGCTTTGCTGGGGATGGCAGGCGTAGGAAGCCAGAGCGGTCATGCAAATCGCCTCAACAACTCGATGCAATGACTCTAACAGCTATGGGCTCGCTTCCCCCAGGGTCTGCTCACATAGCGCCATCCATCAAGCGCAGCAACTATCGATCACTTCACGCACCAGCGCGTCGGGTGCCGACCTCATCACCGCCTTGCCGGGACCATCGATCAGCACAAAGCGGATTTCACCGGCTTCGGATTTCTTGTCGACCCGCATCAGTTCCAGATAGCGACCAGCATTGTCCTGGGCATCGATGACCGCTGCGCGCACCGGCAAGCCCGCTCGCTCAATCAGCTTGCGCAGACGCGAGACAAAACTCGCCTCCACCAGGCCAAGACGTTGGGACAGCTCCGCCGCCATCACCATGCCTGCCGCCACACCTTCACCGTGCAGCCAGTTGCCGTAGCCCATGCCGGCCTCGATCGCATGACCGAAGGTATGACCAAAATTGAGAATCGCGCGCAGACCCGCTTCCTTCTCGTCCTGCCCCACGACCCAGGCCTTGATCTCCACACTTCGCTTGACGGCATGGGCGAGCATGTCGCGATCGCGGCGCAGCAGGCCATCCATGTTCTGCTCAAGCCAGTCGAAGAACTGCATATCGGCGATAGGGCCGTATTTGATGATTTCCCCCAGACCTGCGCTCAACTCGCGCTCGGGCAGGGTATCCAGCGTAGCAAGATCGCAGAGCACCAGCTGCGGCTGGTAGAAGGCCCCAATCATGTTCTTGCCCAGCGGGTGGTTGATGGCAGTCTTGCCGCCCACCGAAGAATCGACCTGGGACAGCAGCGTGGTCGGCACCTGCACAAAAGGCACGCCACGCATATAGCTGGCGGCAGCAAAGCCCGTCATATCCCCCACAACACCGCCACCCAGTGCAAACAGCACCGTCTTGCGGTCACAACCATGCTGCAGCAGGGCATCAAAAATCAGGTTCAGAGTCTGCCAGTCTTTATGCGCTTCGCCATCGGGCAACACCACCTCATGAACCTGGGCGTATTGGCCGCTCAAGGCCTGCTTGAGCGCAGACAGATAAAGCGGGGCCACGACATCATTCGTCACGACCAGAGCCGCCGCCGCCTTGGGCAATGCCTGCCAAGTGGAGCTCTGGGCCAGCAAGCCCTCTGCAATCACGATGGGATAGCTGCGCTCTCCCAAATCAATATGCACCGTTTCCACGTTCAACCTCTCTCAAAATACATAGCAGGAACCACACGCAGTGTATTGACCAACAAGCTTTTCAGCGCAATCAGGAATGCTGACCGAGTTCAATCTGCATGGCCACTCGCTGGGCCACCTGCGTGGCGGACAGGCCGCTGCCCGCCACCACAAAATCCGCAACCTCCTTGTAGAGCGGATCTCTGATGGCATGCAAATCCAGCAAGCGCTGCAAAGGATTGTCCACTTGCAGCAAGGGACGCTGAGTATCCCGCTGCAGGCGCTTGGCAATTTCATGCGGTGATGCACTCAGATAGACCACCTGTGCATGCTCGGCCAGCTCTTGCCGGTTTTCAGCCTTCAGCACGGCACCGCCACCTGTGGCAACCACTGTTTTCTCAGGTCGCGCCAGCAGCGCTGCCAGCACCTCCTGCTCTACATCCCTGAATCTGGACTCGCCTTCCTTGGCAAAAAAATCGCGAATCGTGCAGCCGATATGCTCTTCGATGGCCACGTCCACATCCACAAAAGGCATAGACCAACGCTTGGCCAAATAGCGTCCGATGGTGGACTTGCCGGAGCCTGGCAAACCCACAAGGGCAATATGAAATTTCTTTAGAACAGTCATCGCGTTACCGTCATCCGCCAATCTGGCCAGCCCATGATTCTCGCAGCCCGCAGATATTACAAATGAAAAGGCCCGCATCAACTCGTGCGGGCCCTATGTAAAAACTGATAACAGTTATTTGCTGGTGCTGCGCGCCTGGCTCAGCATCTTGGGAGTGATGAAAACCAGCATTTCACGCTTGCTCGAAGCCTTGGTGTTGCTACGGAACAAATGCCCCAACACAGGCAGATCTCCGAACAGCGGTACCTTGTTGAGCTGGTTGGTTTCCTCCAATTCAAAGATACCGCCAATCACGACCGTGCCGCCATTCTCGACCAGCACCTGGGTCTTGACATGCTTGGTATCAATGGCAACGCCCTGAGTCGTGGTCTCACCACGGCTGTCCTTGTTCACATCCAGATCCAGAATGATGTCGCCTTCAGGGGTAATTTGCGGAGTCACTTCCAGCTTCAGCACGGCCTTCTTGAACGAGATGGTCGTGGCGCCATTCGGCGCAGTCACGGAGTACGGGTATTCCGTGCCTTGCTCGATCAATGCCTTGTTCTGGTCTGCTGTCACCAGACGGGGGTTGGAGATGATCTTGCCATCACCCTCTGCTTCCAAAGCGGAAAGCTCCAGGGACAGGAAACGCGTCATCGAGCTATTGAAGACAGAGAATGCGACCTGCCCCACCGTGTTGATTCCTGAAATACTGGCTGGCAAATTGACAAAATTGCCACTGGGGAACTTGGTGCTTGATCCCGAACTGCTGTCTGGCAGGAACTGAGACGAAGTCATGGATGCATTGCTGCCAACAGCCCCTCCGCCAAACTTCACACCCAGCGAACGGCCAAAGGTATCGCGTGCCTCCACAATGCGGGCCTCGATCATGACCTGGCGCACCGGCACATCCAGCGTTGCCAGCAAAGCCTTCATTTCTTCCAGCTTGGTCGGCGTATCCGTCACAAACAGCTGATTGGTGCGAGGCTCGGAAATAGCGGAGCCGCGCGACGACAGAAAGCGCGTGCTGGACCCTGTACCGCCGGCACCACCGCCGCCTGTCGAAGTCGTGATCTGCTGCAGGATATCCGCCGCCTTCGCATAGTTGAGCTGGAAGCCTTGCGTGCGCAAAGGCTCCAGCTTCTGGATTTCCATGGCCGCTTCGTAGTCACGCTTGGTACGCGCGTCAATCTCGTCCTTGGGAGCGATCCAGAGCACGGAGCCGGACTTGCGCATGCCCAGCCCCTTGGCATCCATGATGATCTGAAGAGCCTGGTCCCAAGGCACATCCTTCAGACGCAGAGTCAAGGCACCTGTCACCGTATCCGAGGTGACGATATTGAAGTTGGTGAAGTCCGCGATGACCTGCAGCAAAGAGCGCACTTCAATATTCTGGAAATTGAGCGACAGCTTTTCGCCGCTGTAGCCCGGGCCTTGCGTCAACTTGCTGGTGTCGACCTTTTTCTGGCGCACTTCCACCACGAACTGATTGTCGCTCTGGTATGCGCTGTGCTCCCAGTCACCCACAGGGTCAATGCGCATCCGAACACGATCGCCTTGCTGAGTGGTCGATATCGTTTGCACAGGCGTACCGAAATCCCCCACATCGAGCTTCTTGCGCAAATTTTCAGGCAGAGCTGTACGCAGGAAGTCCACCGTCAGGCCCTTGCCCTCCTGCCGCAGATCCACCCCCACCTGGCTGCTGCCAAGGCTGACTACAACCCGGCCGGAGCCATCGCTACCACGGCGAAAGTCGATACCGCGAATCGGAGCTGCATCAGAGGCTGCCGTCTTGTTCTCGAACACCGGAGCCATGACAGGAGCCGCAGCTGCAGCGGTTGTCGCGGCACCTGCGGGATCAAGCAAGATCAGCAAAGATTTGCCCTGGCGCTGCAAGCGATAGGTCGTAGCCGTCTTCAGATTCAATACCAGGCGTGAGCGACCCGATGCTTCCACCAGATTTGCCGAACGCAGATTGCCCTGATTGAATTCAAGCAACGACTTGCCCGAGCCATTGCTCACACCCGGAAAATCCAGAGCGATACGCGCCGGAGACTGAACCACGAATCCGGTCGGGTCTGCAGCCAGCGGTTCGGACAGCTCGACACGGACGACCTCGGAGCCAGACTGCAAAGCGCCTGTAACAGCCTCAATGCGGGCTTGCGCCCAAGCTGCCGAAGAAAGCAAAAGGCCGCTCAGGGTCAGACCCCAACGGGCCTTCGCCATAGTGCTGCGATTAATACCCATCATTTGCCGACCTCCTGCAACTCCAAAGTGCTTGTTCTTTCAATCCAGTCACCACCGCCATCCTGGACAATTTCTCTTAGCTGGATGGAGTTTTCCGTAATCTTGGTGATCTTTCCGTAGTTCTGCCCCAGATAGTTGCCGACACGTACCTGATAGAGCAGGCCGCCGACTTTGACCAAGGCCGTGGGCACGTTCTTTTTGTCGAGACTGCCCACCATGGTCATGGTGTCCAGCGGCTCGGCCTCCAGCGGCTCCTTGCGGCGACTCAGCTCTGGCGTGAGCAACGCCGTGCTGATGTTGGATTGCGCAGACTCCTTGCGCAGCACCTGGATCAGCTTGAGCGGATTGAAGGGATCCATGCCATCAGCCCCTGTATAGGCCTGGGGCTTGAAAGGCTTGGGCTCCTCCAGAGGAGTCACGCGAGGCTTGGCATTGGCACGCTCCTGGGCCATCCACTCACGCAGTTGCTCCTCCTCGGAGGAGGTGCAACCCGCCAGCAAAGCACTGCTCATCAGGACCAGCCAGACAGGGCTCAAGAATGCTCTGCTCATTTCTTCCCCTTGGCCGCGTCACGCTGCGCCTTGACTTCGTCCGCATCCAGATATCGGAACGTCCGTGCCGTGGCATCCATGGACAGCACATCCGTGTCCTTGCCGCCCGGGGCGATGGACAGATTGTTCAAGGTCACGATACGGGACAGGAAAGCGATATCCGAGGCAAAAGCACCGATGTCGTGATAGCGCCCCGTCACCTTCAGGGTGATTGGCAGCTCGGCGTAGTACTCCTTGGTCACCATGGCGCCAGGGCGGAATACTTCAAACTGCAGGCTACGTCCCAAGCCGGCCTGGTTGATATCGGAAAGCAGAGCAGCCATCTCCGCCTTGCTGGGCAGTTGCTTTTCCAGCTGCGTCACATACTGCTGCACCTGCTCGCGCTGCTTCTTCAAGCCCTCCAGGCTCACTGCCTTGACCATTTTCCTGGAATAGTCTTCGCGCAGAGTCACCTCGGTCGCACGCTCGGCGTCGAGCTCTGCTTCGTAATCCTTCAGAACGACGAACCACAGCAAGGCTGCGACAGCGACTGCCACGGCAACATACAGCAGTGCCTTGGGCAAGGCTGGCCAGACCGAAGGGTCATTGGGATCCAGATTCCGGAATTGGCGCTGAATTCTCTCTTGCAGCGCAGCGAAATCGATGTCCAGAGATTTCTTCTTTTTTGCCATCACTGCGCTTTCACAGAAGAGCTTGCAGCAAGCAGATTTTTCTCCGCATCGCTGGCCCTGGTCAGATTGAAGCGCAATGTGAATGCAGCTGCACGGCGCTTATCCTTGGCAGTCACATCAACAGTCTTGGCCACAATTTCCATCAGCTCCGGCTTGGAGAACCAGGGCGAGCCATCCGTAAGATTACGCAGCATCTCGGAAATACGTTCATTCGACTGTGCAGTTCCCTGCATGGTCACCGACAGGCCTTCTTGCTTGATGCTGCTGATGTAGACACCGTCCGGCAGTTGCTTGACCAGCTCATTGAGCATGTACACCGGCAGGTTGCGGTCGGACTGCAGATCCTCCACCGCCTTCTGCCGTGCACGCAGAGCGGTGATTTCGGCCTCGAGCCCCTCGATTTCCTTGATCTGTGTTTCCAGGACCTTGATTTCGGAGCGCAGCAGATTGTTCTTGTTCTGCTGGCCCTCGATCATCATCTGGAAATACCAGTAAATCAGTGCTGCGATCAGCAGTCCACCCAGTGCGCCCAGCACCATATTGACCTGAAACGCTTCTTTACGGCGCTTCTTGGCCGCCTCGCGGTGCGGCAAAAGGTTAATCAGTATCACTCTTGAAACCTCCGCATGGCCAAACCGCAAGAGGTCAGATAGGACGGCGCTTCACGCGCCATCTTCTTCAGACGCACGCCGCTGCCAATTTCCATGCCTTCGAAGGGATTGGCAAGACTGCAGGCACATCCAGTCTGCTGGCTGACGGCATCCACCAGCCCCGGCAAGGACGACGATCCACCTGCCAGCAACACATGATCGACGCGGTTGTAGGGAGTACTCGTGAAGAAGAACTGCAACGCTCGCGCCACTTCCTGGGTCAGGCTTTGCACGAAGGGCTTGAGCACACCAGCCGCGTAGTCGTCCGGCAATTCGCCGCTGCGCTTCTTGGCCTCCGCCTCTTCCGGAGAAAAACCGTACTGGCGTGCAATCAACTGGGTAAGCTGTGCACCGCCAAAGGCCTGATCACGCTCATACAGCACCTCGTCATTGCGAAGCACCTGCATGCTGGTAGTCATCGCGCCCACCTCGAATAGCGCCACGACAGCATCACGCCCGGCATTGGGCAAACGCGACACCAGACGCGTTGCCGCCATTCGGGCGGCGTAGGGCTCGATATCGATCACCATGGGCTTGAGACCGGCAGCCTCGGCCAGGCCCTGGCGGTCCTGCACTTTTTCCTTGCGCGATGCAGCAATCAGCACATCCACATCGCCAGGCGACACCAGCGACGGGCCTATGACACAGAAATCCAGGCTCACCTCATCGAGCGAGAACGGAATGTATTGATTGGCTTCGGACTCGACCTGAACTTCCATTTCCAGCTCGGTCAAGCCGGCTGGCAAGGTGATCTTCTTGGTAATCACAGCAGCAGCTGGCAACGCCATGGCCACTTGCTTTGTACGCGTTCCGCTTTTCTTGACCAGCCGGCGCACGGCCTCCGCCACCTCATCAAATTTCTCAATATTGCCGTCGGTGATCCAGCCTTTTTCAAGAGGCTCAATCGCACAACGCTCCAGTTGCCACTCGCCGGATTTGCTTTTGGCCAGCTCGACCAGCTTCACGCTGGAGGAGCTGACATCAATGCCAAGCAAAGGTGCAGGCTGACGGCTGAATAAAGAACTCAGAGCAATCAACATGCCCCCCCAAGTTTGTAAGAATGGAAACAAAAGCCAGCAATACCCCGGAATCCTAGCAGCAAGCTATAGCAGCACATGCTTTGCTGCAGCGCTTTTCACCGTATTTCGTGGTCAAAAAAAGACAAACTTGTGTAACGTCAAACCGCAAGAACCTCAGCCCTTGCGCATACTGGTGCTTACCCTGTGATTTAGGATTCAATCAAAGCGCGGCCCCACCCCGGCCGCCACGATGCTTTTCCGGGCGGCATTTCTATAATGTCCTACCCCTTGCCAATACTGCGAAATGCCGCCATCAGAACATTCTGCTCACCAGGCACCTGCGCCTGGATCTCAAACTCCCAAAAAACGCATGCACTGGCTGCCGCGCTCCATTTTCTGGCTGATCGGAATTGCCGTCGCCGCTGCCCTGGCCGTTTTGCTGGCCGTGGCCGTGGCGCTGGCCATGGCTTACCCTAATCTTCCAGACGTCTCCGAACTTGCAGACTACCGCCCCAAGCTACCGCTGCGGGTCTACTCCAGCGAAGGCGCTCTGCTGGGAGAGTTTGGGGAGGAACGTCGCACCCTGACGCCCATCAACGAGATCCCCAAGGTCATGACGGATGCCGTGCTGGCCATCGAAGACACCCGCTTCTTCGAGCATGGCGGCGTGGACTACAAGGGCATGCTGCGTGCTGCGCTGGCCAACCTGGGCAAGGTCAAGAGCCAGGGCGCCTCCACAATCACCATGCAGGTTGCACGCAATGTCTACCTCTCTTCCGAGAAGACCTATACCCGCAAGATCTACGAAATCCTGCTGACCTTCAAGCTTGAGCACTTGCTCACCAAGGAGCAGATCCTCGAGATCTACATGAACCAGATTTTCCTTGGCAACCGTGCCTATGGCTTTGCAGCAGCCTGTGAAGCCTATTTCGGCCATCCGCTCAAGGACATCACGGTGGCCGAAGCCGCCATGCTGGCCGGCCTGCCCAAGGCTCCATCGGCCTACAACCCGATCAGCAACCCCAAGCGCGCCCGCATCCGCCAGCTCTACATCATCGAGCGCATGGAGGAAAACGGTTTCATCACCGCAGAGCAGGCCAGGCAGGCCCGCGAAGAGCCGCTCAAGCTGCGTACTGCCGCCAATTCGACCCGTGTACATGCAGAGTACGTGGCTGAAATGGCCCGTCAACTGATCTTTGCCCAATACGGCAGCGACGCCTATACCCGCGGCCTGAACGTCTACACCACTCTCAATGCCGGTGAACAGGAGGCTGCCTACAAGGCTTTGCGCGAAGGCATCATGAACTACGAACGCCGCCAGAAGTACCGCGGCCCCGAGAAGTTCATCACTCTGCCAGTCAACGCTCAGGAGCTGGAAGACGCCATCGACGATGCCCTGGCCAACCATCCCGACAACGGCGATGTGGTTGCAGCCGTGGTGCTGGAAGCCTCGCCGCGCAAAATTGTCGCGGCCCGTGCGGACGGTACCCATTTCGAGATCACGGGCGACAACCTCAAGCCCGCCGAATCTGGTCTCAGCCCCAAGGCACCGCCCAATATCAAGATCCGCCCCGGTGCCGTGATCCGCGCCATCAAGAACGCCAAGGGTGCCTGGGAAATCACCCAGCTGCCCGAAGTCGAAGGCGCTTTTGTGGCCATGTCCACGCAAACCGGCGCCATCCGCGCGCTGATCGGTGGCTTCGACTTCGAAAAGAACAAGTTCAACCACGTGACCCAGGCCTGGCGCCAGCCCGGCTCCAGCTTCAAGCCATTCATCTACTCGGCGGCGCTCGAGCACGGCTTCTCGCCCTCCACCATGATCAATGACGCACCGATCTTCTTCAGTGCGGCAACCACCGGTGGTCAGCCCTGGGAGCCCAAGAACTACGACGGCCGCTACGACGGTCCCATGACCATGCGCACGGGCTTGAACAAGTCCAAGAACATGATCTCCATCCGGTTGCTGCAGGCCATCGGCCCCAAGACCGGGCAGGAATGGGCGACGCGCTTCGGCTTTGAAGCCGCCAAGCAGCCCGCCTACCTGACCATGGCTTTGGGCGCCGGTTCCGTCACTCCGCTGCAGATGGCGGGAGCCTATTCGGTGTTTGCCAACGGCGGCCATCGCATCAACCCCTGGCTGATTGCCCGAGTGACAGACCACAAGGGTCGCATCCTCTCCGAGTTCACCCCACCAGCGGTGAAGGAGCTGCCCCAGGCCATCCCCGAGCGCAATGCCTTCCTCACCGGCACCCTGCTCAATGATGTGGCACGCGTGGGCACGGCTGCACGTGCCCAGGCCACACTCAAGCGCCCCGACCTGTATGGCAAGACCGGCACCACCAATGACTCGGTGGACGCCTGGTTTGCCGGCTACCAGCCCAGCATTGCCGCTGTCTCCTGGATTGGCTACGACACCCCGCGCAACCTGGGTTCGCGCGAAACAGGTGGCGGCCTGAGCCTGCCCATCTGGATCAATTTCATGCAGCACGCACTCAAGGGAGTGCCGGTGGCCGAAGTGCAAACCCCGCCCGGCGTGGTCAATATGGGCGGCGACTGGTATTACGAAGAAAACGCCCGCAACGGCGGCGTCTCCAGCCTCGGCATGGAAGGCGCCTCCGATCCTGGCAACGCAGGCCCGGGTGCCACCCAACCGCCTGCCGCAGAAGAGCGCAGCCGCATTCTGGACCTGTTCAGAAACTAAGCCCTCCAACAACAAAAAGCCTGCCTCTCATCGAGGCAGGCTTTTTTATTCCAGCACCCTGAATGTTCAGGCCAGGGCCTTGAACTCCAGAGCCATGCCCGACTGCTCGCTTGCATATTGCGTCAGATTGGCAAAGAACTCGCCAGCACCCTTGGTGTCCAGCCAGACTTTCTTGTCTTCGTCAAAGCGATAGTGAAAGCCGCCTGCCTTGGCCGCCAGCCAGATTTCATGCAGGGGTTTTTGCTGGTTGATGACAATCTGGCTGCGATTGGCAAACACCAAAGTCACCATGCCGCCCACACGCTGGGCATCAAGGTCGGCATCGGTTTCGTCATTGATGCGATCACAGCATTGCTCCACAGCCAGCAGAAGTTGGTCGGCGCGATCCAGATATTCAAGGTCAGTCATTACAATTTGCCCATGTTGAAAGCCAACCAAATTTTAGTCAGGAGCATTGCCCTTGCGGCTTGTGCGGCGTCCCTGGCAGCACTTTCCGCCTGCGGGCAAAAAGGCCCGCTCTATCTGCCTACAGATCCTGCGGCGCAGGGTCGCGCCACGCTGCCCGAAACGCTGGGCATTTCCACCAAGCCTTCCAGCGCAGCAACACCTGCAACGAAAGCCACGCCGATAGAGGCCAACGAGATTCCCCAGACCGATGCCAAGCCCTGAGGCTTGATGCACATCAACATGGCGCCCGGACTTACTCTCTAGAGTGATGGCATCTTGTCCTTTGACAAACTGCCATGTCCATTGAGCTCTATCGCGACAAAAACCACGTCTGTCTGATGTTCACCGACCTCATCGAGGAGGACGGTCAGGCGATTCAGGCCAACCAGTTCCTGATCGTGGACAACGGCACGGGGGCCATCATTGATCCCGGTGGCAACCTGGCTTTCAACGAGCTGTTCATGGGCATGTCGCGGCATTTCCCGCCGCAAAAGCTCGCCTATCTGATTGCCTCGCATGCCGACCCGGACATCATCGCCTCGCTGGATCGCTGGATGAGCAGCACGCGCGCACAACTGGTCATCTCGCGCATCTGGGAGCGCTTTGCACCGCACTTCACCAAGGTGGGCAAAACGGAAAACCGCGTCATTGGCGTACCTGACTCGGGCGGACGCCTGCCTCTGGGCCACAGCGAGCTGGTGTTGCTGCCCGCGCATTTTCTCCATGCCGAGGGCAACTTCCACTTCTACGACCCGATCAGCAAGATTCTGTTCACGGGCGACCTGGGCGTCTCTCTGACCACCGGCGCAGAAGCGCAGAAGCCCGTCACCGACCTCGCCCCGCATATTGCACGCATGGAAGGCTTTCACCGCCGCTACATGGTCTCCAACAAGATTTTGAGACTATGGGTGCAGATGGCACGGCAGTTGCCCATAGACATGATTGTTCCCCAGCATGGCGCTCCCATCATGGGCAAACAGGCGATTGGCGACCTGTTCAACTGGCTCGAAAGCCTGCAATGCGGCATCGACCTGTTCGACCAGCGCGCTTACCAGTTGCCTTCGGCAGAGATCGACCCGATCTCGCGTCAGGTACGTCCGCCGCTGCGCGCCGTGGCAGGTTGATTGCTTCTGAGTGCACGCAGCACTCGCCAGCCGAGCAAGCTACCGAGAATGGCTGCATAGACGGCCACCTCGCCAAAATTGTTCTTGCCGGCGCGCATCCAGAAAAAATGCAGCAAGGCCAGCGGCACCGCCACATAGACTGCTCGGTGCAGCCACTGCCAGCGCTTGCCGCCCAGAGCCCTGAGCATGAACTTTGGCGAGGTGACGGCCAGCACCAGCAGCAGCAGCCAGGTGCTGAAACCCACCAAGATGAACGGGCGCTTGGGAATATCGGCCACGATATCGCCCCAGTCCAGCCCCATGTCGAACCAGGCATAGCAAAGCAGGTGCAGACAGGCGTAGAAGAACACATACAGGCCCAGCATGCGCCGGTAACGCACCAGCAGATTCCAGCCGCTGATCTGGCGCAGCGGCGTCACCGCCAGCACTATGCAGAGAAAGCGCAGGGTCCAGTCGCCCGTGCTGCGCAGCAGGGCTTCGGCCGGATTGGCCCCCAGCCCGTCAGTGAACGCCGCATATAACAGCCATGCGCAAGGCAGCAGGCACAGCATGAAGACCAGTGGCTTGGCCCAGGGCTTGAGCAACCAGGCCTGCATCAGTAGAACTTCTTCAGGTCCATGCCCGCATACAGCGACGCCACCTGATCGCCATAGCCGTTGAACAGCAGAGTCTTGCGGCGCTTGGCGAACAGCCCGCCCTCACCGATGCGCCGCTCGGTGGCCTGGCTCCAGCGCGGATGATCGACCTCGGGATTCACATTCGAATAAAAGCCGTACTCGTTGCGTGCCGCCTTGTTCCAGGCGGTGCCTGGCTCCTTGTCGGTCAGGCGGATCGCCACCAGCGACTTGGCGCTCTTGAAACCATACTTCCAGGGCACGACCAGGCGCAGCGGCGCACCATTCTGGTTGGGCAGGACCTCGCCATACATGCCGAAGGCCAGCAGCGTCAGCGGGTGCATGGCCTCATCCAGCCGCAAGCCTTCGGTATAGGGCCAGTCCAGCACGCCGCTTCTGAGTCCTGGCATCTGGGCCTTGTCGGCCAGGGTGACGAACTCCACATACCTGGCGCCGGAGAGCGGCTGCACTTTCTTGAGCAGTTCGGACAACGAGTAGCCCACCCAGGGGATGACCATGGACCAGCCCTCCACGCAGCGCAGGCGGTAGATGCGCTCTTCCATGGGCGCGAGCTTGAGCAGGCTGTCGATGTCCAGGGTCTGCGGCTTCTGCACCAGGCCTTCGATGCGCACCGTCCAGGGCCGGGTCTTGAGCGTGTGTGCATTGCGTGCGGGCTCGTCCTTGTCGAGCCCGAACTCGTAGAAATTGTTGTAGCCCGTGGCGTCCTTGTAGGCCGTGGCGGCCTCTACCGTCATGGCCCCGGCAAGCTTGCTGGGCTGGCCCTTGAGAGGCGGCAGGCTGCTTCGCTCGGTCGCCGCCCATGCATTGCGGCCGGCCCAGCCGGCCAAGGTGGCGCCCGCCGCCCCCATGGCCAGGGTCTGCAGAAAGTCCCGGCGCTGCAGGTATTGGATCCGAGGCGTGATCTCGCTGCCTAGTGGATGCTCGAAGCCTTGGTTGCTGTGACGAATCAGCATAGGAATGCTCCCAAACGACAATCAAGAGTAGTGCGATTTGGAAGCCCTCAGCGTCAGCAAAGTTCCCCCGAAGTGCTTAATAAAAAAGGAGCTTCTTGCGCTTGATGATCAATGGTTTCAGATTGCTTTCAACCTGAAATCCTTATTCAATCAGCGCAAGCAGCTCCTGTTTTCTGGAGTGCTTGTTACGCGGCCTACAGCTCGCCGTAGCTGTGCAGGCCCGACAGAAACATGTTCACGCCCAGGAAGGCAAAGGTGGTGACGGCCAGACCCGCCAGTGCCCACCAGGCAGACACCGTGCCGCGCAGGCCCTTCATCAGGCGCATATGCAGCCAGGCTGCATAGTTGAGCCAGACGATCAGCGCCCAGGTTTCCTTGGGGTCCCAGCTCCAGTAGCCGCCCCAGGCCTCGGCCGCCCACAGAGCGCCGAGCACGGTGGCGATGGTGAAGAAGGCAAAGCCCACGGCGATGGCCTTGTACATCACGTCGTCCAGAATCTCGAACGAGGGCAGACGGGCCGCAATGCGCTTGCGCGAGAGCAGGATGCCGGCCACGATCAGGGCCGAGATGCCGAAGTACACCATCCAGTAGCTGCCGCCGTTCTCGGTCGCACCCTTGCGAAAGACGATGGGCTCGAAGCACAGCACCACGCCCAGCAGCCACAGCGGCGCAAGCTTGTACCACTTGGTCTCGGTGGCCTGCTGCTTGATCAGATAGGCAAACGCCACCATGGCAGACAGCGCAAACGTGCCGTAGCCGATGAAGTTGGCGGGCACATGCAGCTTCATCCACCAGCTCTTGAGAGCCGGCACCAGTGGCTGAATCTCATGGGCCTGGCGCACCAGCGTGTACCAGAGCAGAAAGCCCACGGCCGCGCTGACCACCAGCATCACAAAGCCGCCCAGGGCACGCGTGTCGTAATGCTGCTCGTAGTACAGATAGAAGATGGCCGTCATCCAGCAAAACATGACGAACACTTCGTAGAGATTGCTGACGGGGATATGGCCGATGTCCGGGCCCAGCAGATAGCTCTCGTACCAGCGCACCATGGTGCCGATCAGCGCCATGGCGACGGCCAGCCAGGCCAGGCGCGAGCCCAGCAGCGACATGACCGAGCGCTCGCCCTTGGCAAACACGCCTATCCAGTAGAACGCCGTGCTGATGAAGAACACCATGCTCATCCACAGGATGGCGGACTGGCTGGAGAGGAAGTACTTCAGGCCGAAGACGGTCTCCGACCGTGCCAGTTCGCCGCCATCTCCTCCCTGGTACAGACCGATGGCCATCAGCGAGAAGCCGGCCACGGTCAGCATCAGCACCGCCAGCGGGCGCCAGAACCAGCCCATCCAGATCATGGCCGGGATGGTCGCCAGCAAAATGCCCTTCTCATACACATCCATATAGGCGGCGTAGCGCTGCAGCGCATAGCCCAGGCCCACGGCCACCACGACCGCGAACAACCAGTCAAACCAGTTGCGGCGGGCGAAATAGCCTTCGTTCAGAGTCAATGTCGTGGTTGCGGTGTTCATACAGAACCTCCGGGAGTCTTCTTTTGTAAGGGCTTGGCCCCGATCAGCTTGTCGGCCAGCATGACGAACTCGCGGTCGCCATCCATGGTCTTGCGGTTGGTGGACAAGGCCATGTTCGCATGGCTGCCATCATTCGCAGGGGTCAGCCAGATCCAGATGCGGCGGTCACGCACGTACAGCATGGCAAAAACGCCGATGATCAGGAAGAGGCAACCCAGGTAAACAATGTTTTTACCAGGGGCACGCGCCACCTGAAACACGCTGGCCTGGACCTGCTTGAAGTCCTGCAGCATGAAGACAACGGGTGCCGGATAGAACTGCGCGTCGCTGAGCGAGAACACCGATTGCGTCATGAAGGCCTGGGTCTTCTCGTCGTTCTCGAAAGGCTTGAGCCCCGCCTGCTGGCGCACCTGCTGAGCCAGCTCGAACAGCACGCCGTTGAGAATCCGCACCAGCACCTCGCCGGCGCGCTCGCGCTCGGCCTCGGGCACATTGCTGTCCATGAAGTCCGATATCGCCTGCAAACCACCCAGCTGGCGGCCGTCAGGGCCCTTGAACTTGGCGTCCTGGCCGGCAAACAGCTCCAGCGCCTTGAGCGCGGACTGCGTCAGCGGCTCGGCCAGCTCGGGTTTGGAGACATCGACCGCCCGCTGCACATAGGCGCGCGCCGCCTTCTCGGCCTGGGCCTTGTTCTGCATGGCCTGACGCAGCTGCATGAAGGTGTTCATCGTGCCCTCAGGATCGGCAGGCACGCGCAGATAGCGCATCTGGTCGGCCTGATTCTCACGCACGCCAAGCAGGAAGACGGGCTGGCCCTCGCCCGTGTCAACGGGCAGCATATAGTTCTGGAACTCGCGCGCCTGACCCGAGGCATCGCGCAGCTTGTAGCCCACGCTGGGGCCGATATTGCGCAAATCCTTTTTGTCCGTGGTCTTGTGGGCAGCGCCCAGACGCTCGTCGATGGCCTGCCTCAGATCGACCTTGCGCACATCGGTGCCGGCACCGCCCTTGTCCTGGCCGCCGAAGTTCTCCACATTGATGGTGCGCAGCGCCGTGTACTCCAGCGTCACCTTGTCCTGCTGGCCATCGGCCAGCTTGCGCACGAACTCGGTGGAGTTGCCGATCACGCCCTCCACGTCGAAAGGCTGGGAGACGCCGTCCATGGGCACGGCATGCAGCTTGACGCTGGAGCCGCCGTCATCGAAGCTGCTCTGGTAGATCTCTATGCCCTTGTAGCTGGCCGGATGGTTCACTTCCACGCGCTTTTCCAGCTTCTCGCCAGTGGCGCGGTCATGAATCACTATATCGCTGGCAAACAGCTTGGGCATGCCGGTGGAGTAGTACTCCACGATGAATTTCTTGAGTTCCACCGAAAATGGCAGATCTTGCAGCAAGATGCCATCCGATTGATTCAGGATCGCAGTACCGGACTGCGTGCCTTCGGACACCATGAGGTTGCCGCGGAAGGTCGGGTTCTTGATCGACAGACGATGCTCGGGCGCCACGTCCGAGATCATGCCGCCGCCGGTATAAGGCGTTTTGCCGCCCAGCAGCATCTGGGCCCGCACGATGAGATCGCCGTCAAACAGCCCGCCAATGCAGATCAGCACGATGGCGCAATGAGCGGCGATATAGCCCAGCTTGTTGGCCGCACCTGCCTTGGCTGCCAGCATCCAGCCGGTACCGGGCCCGGCCGCCGTGTCGCGCTGCTGCATCTTGACCTTCCAGCCGCCAGACACCAGTTGCTGGCCGATGCGCTTGGCCGCCTCTTCGGTGCTGCCAGCCACATCCGCCTCGGCGCGATGATGGAAGGCCTTGAGGCTTTGCTCGCGGAGGTTCTCCTTGTAGTTGCGGATGTCGGCCAGATATTTGGGAGCATGGCGGCTCACGCACAGCGAGGTGCTGATGACCAGGAAGGCCAGAATCAGCAGAAACCACCAGGCGCTGTAGACCGCATTGAGCTTCAGCGCCAGAAACAGCTGCGCCCAGAAGGGACCGAACTGGTTGACATAGTTGACCAGCGGTTCATGTTGCTTGAGCACCGTGCCGATGACCGATGCGATGCAGATCACTGTGAGCAGTGAAATCGCAAAGCGCATGGAGGCCAGCAACTCCAGAGTCGCGCGCACTGCCTGTGAGCGAGAGGAGTCACGATCGCGAAGTGGAAGGTCTGACATGAGGATGAGATAGAGCCGAACGCAAAAAGGCGGGCCATCTGCTGAACTAGCCGATGGGCCCGCCTGACTTGGGGGGTGCCAGATGCCTGAAAGTTCCCGGAGTCACCCGCGCATCTGATGAAAAGGATTTTTAACGCAAGCCAGCTATATAGTCTGCCACGGCCTTGATTTCGCGATCATTAAGCTTGGCAGCAACCTGGGCCATGGGAATGCTATTGCTGCGCTTGCCGTCGCGGAAGTCCGTCAACGACTTCACGGTGTATTCCGCATGCTGACCCGACAGACGCGGGTACTGGGCCGGAATGCCGGAGCCGTTGGGGCTGTGGCAGCTCGCACAGGCGGCAATCTGGCGCTCCTGAATGCCACCGCGGTAAATGCGTTCACCCAGGGCGATGGAGTCCTTGTCCTTGGAGAAGCCGTTCTTGGGTGCCTGGGTATGCAGCCAGGCCGCAATGTTCTGCATATCACCATCGCTGAGCGTGGCAGCGAAGCCCTTCATCACCGGGTCGTTGCGCTTGCCATCCTTGAACTCGCGCAGCTGCTTGACCAGATACTCGGGGTGCTGGCCGGCCAGCTTGGGCTGCAGGGGAATGGTGGAATTGCCGTCTGCGGCGTGACAGGCGGCGCAAACCGCCCCATAACTGGCTTGCCCTTTGGCAGCATCCGCCTTCACAGGTGTTTCTCCCGCCGAAAATGCGGGGAAGGCAGGTGCTGCGAAAATGGCAGCAGTCAGCAAAGAGGCAAGCAACTTCATATCAAGGGGCTGGGTCTATTGTTGAGAGCGCGAATCCGTCAAATTCTACAATGGGCCTCCCTGAAATAGTTACCGTCATGACCCATGCTTCCCCGGATACCACTGCCGGAAAAACACTTTCTTTGATCGACAGCAAGCTTGCGATGGGCTGGATGCACACCGCGCGCTTTTTCACGACCGCGGCCCAGCTCAACCAGCTGCCCAAGGTCGACGTTCCCGAGATTGCCTTCGTTGGCCGCTCCAACGCCGGCAAGTCCACCGCCATCAATACGCTGACCCAGCAAAAGCAGCTGGCTTTCGCTTCCAAGAAGCCCGGTCGTACCCAGCACATCAACCTGTTTGCGCTGGGCAAGCAGGGCGTGACCGACGCCGTGCTTGCCGACCTGCCCGGCTATGGCTACGCTGCCGTCTCCCGCACCGACAAGGAGCGCTGGCAGCGCGTCATGCTCAACTATCTGATGAGCCGCGAAAGCCTCTCCGCCGTGGTGCTGCTGTGCGACCCGCGCCTGGGCCTGACCGAACTCGACGAAGCCCTGCTGGATGCCATCCGCCCACGCGTGGAGCAAGGCCTGAAGTTCCTCATCGTGCTGACCAAGGCCGACAAGCTGACCCGCGCCGAGCAGGCCAAGATCCTGTCCATCACCAAGCTCAATGCGGGCGGTGGCGAGGTGCGTCTGTTCTCTGCCCTCAAAAAGCAGGGCGTGGACGATGTGGCCCAGTTGCTGTGGCACTGGTGCCACCCCGAGGGGTTGCCCCAGGCGGGGACGCCCCAGGCGGGAATGCCCCAGGCTGCGCCCGTCACCCAAGCGACGCCCGCAGACGAGGCACCTGAGCAAAATCAGCCATAGGCGCTTATCTTGCAAGCGCCAGGAGCTACAAAAAGGAGAGCTTCATGGTCATGACTTGCATGCATACCCTGTCCACAGGGGTTGAACTGGAATGCCGCACCAGCGGCGAGCCGGGTCAGCCCCTGTTGCTGTTTCTGCACGGTTTCCCCGAAGGCGCTTTCATTTGGGATGGGCTGCTTGAGCAATTCGGCAGCCGCTACCGCTGCGTGGCGCCCAATCTGCGCGGCTATGGCCGCTCCAGCCAGCCCACGGCCATCAGCGACTACCGTGCCAAATACCTGGTGGAGGATCTGGCCGCCCTGATTGCGCTGGAGAGTCGTGACAAGCGCGCTGCCTGCGTGATTGCCCATGATTGGGGCGGTGCCGTGGCCTGGGGCCTGGCCAACCGCTATCCCCAGCAGCTTGAACGGCTGCTCATACTCAACTCCCCGCATCCCGGCAGCTTCTTGCGCGAACTTCAGTCCAACCCTGTGCAGCAGTCCGCCAGCCAGTACATGCATTTTCTGCGCCGGCCCGACGCCCCCGAGCTGCTGGCCGAAAACGGCTGGCAGCGCATGCTGGGATTCTTTCAGAACCCCGACGGCAGCATGCCCGCATGGCTGACGCCCGAGCGTCAGCAGCAATACCGCGAGCATTGGGATCTGGGCGTGCACGGCGCCTGCATGTTCTACGCGGCCAGCCCGCTGGTGCCGCCCCGACCCGGCGGCAGCGCCGATGAGCTGCAGGACATTCGCGAGCTCAGCCTGCCCGATGAAATGCTGCACATCCCTGTGCCGGTGCGCATTCTCTGGGGCGATAGCGACCTGGCACTGCAGCCCGCCCTGCTGCATGGGCTGGAGCGATGGGTGCCTCAGCTGGAGATAGAGCATCTCCGGGGCTGCAGCCACTGGGTGGTCCACGAGAGGCCGGAGGCCGTGCAGCGCGCTCTGGCGGAGTTTCTTTCAGCGCCAGCTCGCTCCTGAAAAGGAAGCCTCTGGCGCCCATGCCATCAGGCATGGAAACGATTTAACGTCTATTTCCCGGAGTACAGCGATGGCTCGCCATCGGGGCGCGTCTTGAAGCGCTTGTGCACCCAGTAATACTGCGGAACCATGGTCATGATGGCGGCCTGCAGCTCGCGGTTCATGCGGGCGGTGTCGGCCACATGGTCGTCGGTCGGGAAGTTCTCCCAGGCCGGCGTCAGCTCGGCCACATAGCCTTCAGGCGTCATGCGGTTGTAGAGCGCCACCACCTTGGCCTTGCCCAGACGCGCAAAGCGCGAAAGCGAGGGAATCGTGGCCGTGTTTTCCACCGCAAAAAAGGGCACGAACACCGAATCGTTCTTGCCATAGTCCATATCGGGCAGCAGATACAGCAGCCCGCCCTTGCGCAGGCACTGGATGATGGGCTTGACGCCATCGGCACGATTAAGCATCTTCACATTGCCGAAGCGCTGACGGCCATTCATGAACCAGGCATCCAGGTCCGGATCGGGATTGGTGGCGAAAATGGAAGTGAACTCGCGCTCGGTATTGAGCGGCAGGGCCAGGCCACCGGCATCCATGCTGTAGAAATGCGGTGCGAAGACGATGGTGGGCGTATCGCCCTCCAGTTCATGCGTGGCCCCGACCAGCTTGACACGGCTGCGCACCAGCTCCTCGGAGCCGAACCACAACCAGCTTCTGTCGAGAAAAGTCTGGCAAAAGACCTCAAAAGACTCTTTCGCCCAGGCTTTGCGCTGCGCCTCAGGCACATCGGGAAAGCACAGCTCGAAATTGCGCAGCGCGATGCGCCGGCGCTGGCCCGCCACCACAAACAGCACACGCCCCACAAACTTGCCCAGGCCACGTAGCAGGGGTAGAGGCAGCTTGGCCAGCACATGCATGAAGCCGATGGCGATCTTGCTGGCGCTCATGCCTTCTCCCCCGAGAGTTGCTTGTCTTCACGCGGCTGCTTGTAGCGGCCATAGCCCCACAGGTATTGCTGCGGAGACTGGCGAATGGTGGTTTCCATGGCGTGATTGATCAGCGCCACGGTGGCTTCCAGCGATTGAGATTCGGGCACAGGCAATTCCTCTAGATACAGCGTGTAGCCCCGCCCCCAGGACTTGCGCTCGCACCGCGCCACGATGACCGTGGCCCCGGTTTGCAGCACCAGACGTGCCGCCAATGTCATCGTATACGCATCACGGCCGAAAAAAGGCGACCAGATGCCCAGACCGTTGGGCGGCACCTGATCAGGCAGCAGCCCCACAGCCGCCCCCTGGCGCAGCGCCTTGATCATCTGACGCACACCCGCTAGGGTGGTGGGAACGGCCTGAACGCCAGGACGATTGCGCGCGGTTTCCAGAATTTCGGCCAGCCAGCCCTGGCGTGCGGGGCGGTAAAGCACGGTGATTGCGCCATGCCGATCCGACCAGCGCCGCGCCGCGGCCTGCACGGACATCTCGAAGCAACCCAGATGTGGCGTAAGAAACACAATGCCCTTGCCACGCGCATAGGCCTTCTCGGCCACGGCTCCATTGACGATATCGCAATCCGGCAACTGGCCCAGCCAGATACGCGGCATCTCGAACACCATGCGACCCGCATGTCCCACCGCAGCCCTGACCTGGGCAAATGCATAGCCAGCCTGGGCGGCGTTGGCCGCAAATCGGCGCCGATAGGTGGGAGATAGCGCCCAGGTCACCCACCCCATGGCAGCGCCAAGGCCATGCAATAGCCATAAAGGCAGTGCAGCAAACAGTCGAAACAGGGAAGGCATTAGAATAGCGGGGTCGCTGAGTTAAAGAGCAACTTGCAGGGCGACGTAAAAACAAAACTGCTAAAGCGTTCGCCAGACTTCGAAGCTCGGGCAACGCAATTGCCCAAGCTACAAGGAGTTATATCAATGGCGAACAGCGATTTTCTGTTTACCTCGGAATCGGTTTCTGAAGGCCACCCCGACAAGGTTGCCGACCAGATCTCTGACGCGATTCTGGACGCTATTTTCACCCAAGACCCGCACAGCCGCGTGGCTGCCGAGACACTGACCAACACCGGTCTGGTGGTATTGGCCGGTGAAATCACCACCGGTGCGAATGTGGACTACATCCAGGTCGCACGCGACACCATCAAGCGCATCGGCTACGACAACACCGAATACGGCATCGACTACAAGGGTTGCTCGGTACTCGTCGCCTACGACAAGCAAAGCCAGGACATCGCCCAGGGCGTGGACAAGGCCAGCGATGACGAGCTGAATACCGGCGCTGGCGACCAGGGCCTGATGTTCGGCTACGCCTGCGACGAAACACCCGAGCTGATGCCAGCGCCCATCTATTACGCGCACCGCCTGATGGAACGCCAGGCCCAGCTGCGCAAGGATGGCCGTCTGCCTTTCCTGCGCCCCGACGCCAAGAGCCAGGTGACCCTGCGCTATGTGGACGGCAAGCCCCACAGCATCGACACCGTGGTGCTGTCCACCCAGCACAGCCCCGATCAGTCGGAAACGGCAACCAAGATGAAGGCATCTTTCACCGAAGCCATCATTGAGGAAATCATCAAGCCCGTGCTGCCTTCGGCCTGGCTGCAAGAGACCAAGTACCTGATCAACCCCACGGGCCGCTTCGTCGTGGGTGGCCCTCAGGGCGACTGCGGCCTGACCGGCCGCAAGATCATCGTGGACACCTACGGCGGTGCCTGCCCCCATGGCGGCGGTGCCTTCTCCGGCAAGGATCCAACCAAGGTGGACCGCTCGGCCGCCTACGCCGCCCGCTATGTGGCCAAGAACGTGGTGGCCGCCGGTCTGGCGCGCCAGTGCCAGGTCCAGGTCGCTTACGCCATCGGCGTGGCCCGCCCCATGAACATCACCGTGTACACCGAAGGCACGGGCGTGATTCCCGATGCGGAAATCGCCAAGCTGGTGGCTGCGCATTTCGACCTGCGCCCCAAGGGCATCATCCAGATGCTGGATCTGCTGCGCCCCATTTACAGCAAGACTGCAGCTTACGGTCACTTCGGCCGCGAAGAGCCCGAGTTCACCTGGGAACGCACCGACAAGGCAGCCCTGCTGCGCGCCGCGGCAGGTCTGAAGTAATTCGGACACCCACTGGGCCTGAGAATCCAAGGGCTTGAGCCTTCAAGCCTCATCAAGAAGCCATCGCGAACCATTGCGGTGGCTTTTTTGTTGTCGGATCAAACCGACAAGGATTTCCCCCGAATGAGCACCGCAAGCCTGCGCCCGGCGACTTAGGCTTGAAACATCGCTTCAGACAAAGGAGTTCCGATGCTCAAGTGGGCCATTATTTTTGCCATCATCTCCCTGGTGGCCGGTGTTTTCGGCTTTACCGGCGTAGCCGCGGGCGCAGCCGGCATAGCCAAGATCCTGTTCTTTATTTTCATTGCCGTTGCCGTGATCTTCGTGGTTCTGGCCCTACTGGGCATTGGCGCAGTCAGCTAACCGCCCTCCGCTGCACACCCGCCCAAATGCCTGCCTTGTGCAGGCATTTTTCATGCAGACCGACCTCAAAGCCCTCGGGCAGTCAGCGCCAGCGTCTGGCTGAAGCCGGGCTTGGCCCGGTAAAGCTGGGCAGGCCGGTGCGCCCCACCACCCAGCATAGCCCCAGGCACAGCTTCCAGCCAGTCCATCTCGTCCATCTTGCGCCTGAAGCTGACCTTGTTCAGCGGCTCGCCCAGAATGTTTTCATAGACCTGCTGCAGCTGCGGCAGCGTGAAGGTTTCGCCGCACAGATGCACGGGCAAGGAGGAATACAGGCTTTTGCTGCGCACGCGCTCCAGGGCGGCGTCCAGGATGGCACGGTGATCGAACGGCAGTTGCGGCAGAGCCGAGAGCGGCACCACGCTGATATCGGAGCGATCGGGGGGCAGGTTCTGCACGGGCAGCAGAGCGCAATAGGCGATTGCCACCGACCAGCCGCGCGGATCACGCGCCGGGCCGCTGAAAGTGGCCAGCTGCTCCAGATACGCACCTTCTATGCCCACCTTGGTTCTGAGCACGCGCGCCGCACTGGCCTTGGCGTCCGCATCCTCATCGGTATGAATAAAGCCGCCGGGCAAGGCCCACACCCCGGCAAAAGGCGCAGCCTGACGACGCAGCAGCACGGCATGCAGCTGCTGCTCCACCAGAGTCAGCAGCACCACATCCACACTGACCTGCACCGCTTCCCTGCGCTCATCGCTTTGATTCATTTTTTTACCAACTTCGTTTTTTCTTGGCTGATTATTTCATACGAGCTCAAAAATACTTAGTTGCAAAAATATTTTAAGTGTTTTAGACTGCAGACATTGCATCTCGCAGGAAAGCTGAACACCATGAGTCATCCACAAACCCAGCTGCTCATCATTGACCCGCAAAACGACTTCTGCGATCTGCCTGCCGACTGGTGCCCCCGCTCACCAGACACTCATCAGCTGATAGCACCCAGCCTTCCGGTGACGGGCGCTCATGCCGATATGCAGCGCCTGAGTAGCTGGATGACAGCCCAGGGAGACAAGCTGGGCCAGATCACCATCACTCTGGACTCGCATCAGGCTTATGACATTGCCCACCCCGCCTTCTGGCAGCAGCGCGATGGCCATGCCGTCCTGCCATTCACCTCGATCACGGCAGCGCAGGTCCGTGCCGGCGACTATGCACCGCGCAACGCTGCCGAACGCGAACGCACTCTGCAATACCTGGATCAGTTGGACGCCCAGGGCAGCTACACCCTGATGGTCTGGCCGCTGCACTGCGAGATCGGCAGCTGGGGCCATGGCATGCATGCCAGCGTGCTCGCGGCCTGCCGCCAGTGGCAGCAGTTGCAGCACCGAGCCACCCGCCATGTCTTCAAGGGCATGAACCCCTGGACCGAGCATTACAGCGCCATTCGCGCCGAGGTTCCCGATCCGCAGGATGGCGAAACCGGACTCAACACTGCCCTGCTGGCCCAGTTGCGCCAGAGCAGCACCCTGGTGATCGCGGGCGAAGCCAGCAGCCACTGCGTGCGCGCCACCACCGAGCACATCGTGGAGCACTGGGAAAGCAACGACTACTCGCGCATCGTGCTGCTGACGGACTGCATGAGCCCGGTCGCCGGATTCGAGGGCGCACACCTCGACTTCCTGCAACGCATGCGTGCAACCGGTGTACGCTGCAAAACCAGCGCCAGCTTTGGCTTATGAGACAAATCAGCCTCTAGCGCCCATGGATAAAGCGCTAGCAGCTCATATTTTTGAAAAGAAGAACGGCATGAAGCCCATCATCACCAGCCTGCTGGACACCGACCTCTACAAATTCACGATGTGGCAGGCCATGCTGCACCGCCACCCCCAGACCGAGGCCGAGTACGAATTTGTCTGCCGCACGCCCACGGCCTTCCCGCTGGCCGAGCTGCTGCCCGAGGTGGAGCGCGAGCTGGACGCCCTGTGCAGCCTGCGTTTCGACAAGGGCGAGCTGGACTACCTGGCCGGCCTGCGCTTCATGAAGAGCGACTTCATCGACTTTCTGCGCATCTTCCAGTTCCAGCGTGCCTTCATCCGCGCCTGGGCCGAAGGCGACCGGCTCCATATCGTTGCCAAGGGCCCACAAGTCCATGTGATGGGCTTCGAGATCTATGTGCTGGCCATCGTCAACGAGCTGTACTTCCGCCGCTTCGATGCCGATGCCGCCCTTGTCGAAGGCCGCAAGCGCCTGCAGGTCAAGCTGGCCCAGCTCAAGCATCTGGCTGTCGAGGCCAGGCTGCACAACCCCTTCGAGCTGTTCGACTTCGGCGTGCGCCGCCGCTTTTCGGGAGCCTGGCAACGCGAGGTGGTACAGGCTTTTGCCCAGGAGACCGCGCAGTGGTTCAAGGGCACGTCCAACGTGCTGCTGGCTCGCGACCTGAACCTGGTGCCCATTGGCACCATGGCCCATGAGTATCTGCAGACCTATCAGGCCCTGGGCGTGCGCCTGCGCGACTTCCAGGTGGCCGCCCTCGAGGACTGGGTGCAGGAATACCGCGGCGACCTGGGTATCGCCCTGACCGATACCGTGGGCATGGACGCCTTTCTGGCCGACTTCGACATGTACTTTGCCAAGCTCTTCGACGGCCTGCGCCACGACTCCGGCGATCCCTTCGAGTGGGGCGAGAAGGCCATTGCCCACTATGAAAAGCTGCGCATTGCGCCGCAGAGCAAGCGCCTGGTGTTCTCGGACGGACTGGACCTGGACACGGCCCTGGCGCTCTACCACCGCTTTGCAGATCGCATCCAGTGCGGCTTCGGCATAGGCACGCGATTGACCAATGACATGGGACTGACCACGATCAATATCGTGATGAAGCTGACCCATGCCAATGGCCAGCCCGTAGCCAAGATTTCGGACTCGCCCGGCAAGACGCTGTGCAACGACGAGACCTATCTGGCCTATCTGCGCCAGGTCTTCAACATCCCTGAACCTGCTGCCAAAGCCGCCTGATTCCCTGGAGAAAACCATGCTGAAAGTCACCCTCGCCCAGCTCAACTACATGGTGGGCGACATCAGCGGCAATATCCGCCGCATGAGAGAAGCCGCAACCAGGGCCGCGGCCGAACAGGCCGACCTGGTGGTGTTTTCCGAGCTGTCGCTGTGCGGCTACTACCCCGGCGACCTGCTGGACGAGCCCAGCTTTCTGCAAAGACTGGATGCAGGTCTGCAGGAGTTGCTGCAGGCCACGTGCCAGTTCCCCGATCTGCACTGGGTCGTGGGCGCGCCGACTCGCCACGATGGCCCCGGCAAACCGCTGCACAACAGCCTGCTGGTGCTCAAGAACGGACAGATCCGCCTGCAGTACGACAAGCAACTGCTGCCCACCTACAACATCTTTGACGAGCGCCGCCACTTCGAGCCCGGGGCCGACACGGCCAAGGTGCTGCGCGTGGGCAACTGCCAGGTGGGCTTTCTGGTCTGCGAGGACGGCTGGAACGACCAGGGCGCCGACTACGCCACCAACCCGTTCGTGCGCATGGGCGATGCGGCCCCCGACCTGGTCATCAGCATCAACGCCAGCCCCAGCCACCTGGGCAAGCGCGAGCAGCGTCACGAGATCTTCACCCAGGCGGCGGCACGCCACAAGCTGGCCATCCTCTACATCAACCAGATCGGCGGCCAGGACCAGATCGTGTTCGACGGCGCATCGTTTGCCGTCGAGCCCGAGGCTGGACTGGTTTTTGAAGCCAGGCGCTTCGAGGAAGATGTCTGCACGCTGGAGCTGAATGCGCAGGGCCGGTTTCAGGCCTGCGACGGCACTGCCTTGCCTGCCGTGCCGACGCAAGGCCTGGCCACCATGGAGTTCTACCGTCAGCAGATCGTGCTGGGCCTGCGCGACTATGCTCGCCGCTGCGGCTTCAAGCAGGTGGTGGTGGGCAGCTCGGGCGGCATCGATTCGGCCTTGACGCTGGCTCTGGCCGTCGATGCCCTGGGAGCGGACAACGTGGTCGGCATCACCATGCCGTCGAGCTACTCCTCTGCGGGCTCGGTCGACGACTCCGTGCTGCTGTGCCGCAATCTGGGCATCAGACTCTACGAGCATCCCATCAAGGAGCTGGTCACCACCTATGCACGCCAGTTCGAGGCCAGCTTTGGCGAGCCGCTCAAGGGCCTGGCGCTGGAGAATCTGCAGGCCCGCGCACGCGGCACCACGCTGATGGAGTTTTCCAATGCCTTCGGCCATCTGCTGCTGACCACGGGCAACAAGTCCGAAGTCTCGGTGGGCTACTGCACCCTGTATGGCGACACCAACGGCGGTCTGGGCCTGCTCGGAGATCTGTACAAGACCGAGGTCTTCGAGCTGTCGCGCCATATCAATACGCATGCGGGCCGCGAGCTGATCCCGCAGACCATCATCGACAAGCCGCCCTCGGCCGAGCTGGCTCCCGGCCAGAAGGACGAGGACAGCCTGCCGCCCTATGCCGTGCTCGACGAGATTCTCAAATGGCATATCGAGGGCCAGCACCTGTCCAGCAAGGAATATGCGCAGGCCGCGGCCTTTGTGGACAGGCTGCGCACAGAAGCCGGCGGCCCCGAGACCATTGCCCGCGTGCAAAAGCTGGTGTTCCGCAGCGAATACAAGCGCCGCCAGGCTCCGCCCATGCTCAGAGTACGCCCACGGGCCTTTGGCACGGGCCGGCAGATGCCGATTGCGGCACACTACGAGTAGCAATGCCCGGCACCTGCTTGAGACTAGCTGGCAAAGCCTTGCAGCACCTTAGGTGCGGCCGAGCACCTGGCAGCCTGTCTCGAATGCCGACTTTGGCCGTACCGGGCCTGGTTAAACATTAAAAAGTGAGCTAATTTCGCTTACCCAGTAAACGTTTAGCGCGTTTTTATCCATATTTGCCCTTGTGGGCGCCGATTTCTGTACGGGTTTCGCTCTCATGCCTCAAGCCAGTCCCAACACCTCCAGCAAGCGTGTCATCGCCGCCGCACCCGAGACCCTGCCCACCTCCGTGCCCCTGCATACTGCCGTGCTGATCGGCCGCTTTCAGCCACTGCACAACGGCCATATGGCCTTGCTGCATGCCTCACTGGAGCGAGCTCGCCAGGTCGTGGTGGTACTGGGCAGCGCCTGGCAGGCCCCCAATCCCAAAAACCCGTTCAGCTGGCAGGAGCGCGCGCAGATGTTGCGCAATGCGTTATCGAAAGAGGATGCCGAGCGCGTGCGCTGCGTGCCCGTGCGCGACTATTACAACGAGCCGCTGTGGGTGCATGCCGTACGCGAAGCCGTGCAAGCCCATGTGCCCGAGGGCGCGAGCGTGGCCCTGGTCGGGCATTTCAAGGACTCCAGCAGCAGCTATCTGGCCCGCTTTCCGGGCTGGGAGCTGATCAGCCTGCCGCGCCTGGGCCAGTTCGACGCCACTCCGCTTCGCGAAATCTTCTTCGGTGAAGGCGGCGCCTCGCCCGAAACCATGGATGCCGCCCTGGCCAGGCTTTCCTCCCAGATGCCCGAGAGCACGCTGGACTTTCTGCGCCGCTGGGCCCAGACACCGCTGTATCTGCGCCTGCAAAAGGAATGGCATATGCTGCAGGACTACAAGCGGGCCTGGGCCAAGGCGCCTTATGCACCGGTGTTCGTCACCGTGGATGCGCTGCTGCGCTGCCGTGCCAAGGGCCAGGACCAGGTGTTGCTGATCCAGCGCGGCCATGCGCCGGGCCAGGGCCTCTGGGCGCTGCCCGGCGGCTTTCTCGAGCAGCGCGACAGCCTCTGGCAATCCTGCATGCGCGAGCTGCGTGAAGAAACCTGCTCCTCCATCAGCGAGGCCGATTTGCTGGCGGCCCTGCAGGCCGTGCAGGTCTTCGATCACCCGGACCGCAGCCTGCGCGGGCGTACCATTACCCATGTGCACTATCTGGATCTGGGCGTGCAGCCCAGCCTGCCTCCGGTACAGGGTGCGGACGACGCCGCCCTGGCCCGCTGGGTGCCGATTGCCGATCTGCCCCGCATGGAGGCCGAGTTCTTCGAGGACCATTTCCAGATCTTGTGCCAGTTCCTGCCCGTGACTCTGGCTCAGAGCGAGCCCGAGCGCCAGGTCGCCTGATACAACAAAACCATAGCTGCGAGCGCTTTACCATCAAGCTCTTGAGCCACTTTTTCCTAATATTTAATGAGCCAGCTCCATATCCGCCCCGCCACCGAGCAAGACATCGACCTGATCCTGCACTTCGTACGCGAACTCGCCATCTATGAAAAGGCCGAGCACGAAGTCAAGGCCACGCCCGACCATGTGCGTCGCACGCTGTTCTGCGCCAACCCGGCTGTCTTCGGCCTGATCTGCGAGATTGACGGCCAGGCCGTGGGCTTTGCCGTGTATTTCTTCAACTATTCCACCTGGCAGGGCCAGCATGGCCTGTATCTGGAAGATCTGTACATCACGCCTGACGCCCGCGGCCACGGCGCCGGCAAGGCCCTGCTCCAGCATCTGGCCCGGATCGCCATGGAAAAGGACTGCGGCCGCTTTGAATGGAGTTGCCTGGACTGGAACACGCCCTCCATCAAGTTCTATGACAGCCTGGGCGCCCTGCCACAGACCGAGTGGATCCGCTATCGCATGACGGGCTCGGCCCTGCAGGCCATGGCCACGGGTGACAAACAGGCTTGAGCCCCAGGCCGGATCATCCAGAGTGATGTGTGCAGCCCTTCGAAGTGATGCGCGCCCCTTTGCAGATTGAGTGTACGCAACATCAACAATGCGGCGCGTTCGCGCTTGCGCCAAAATGAATGGTTTTGCAAAACAATAACAAAGGCGGCAATCAGTGCTGACCTTTCACACTATCTCTGGAATCCAGAATGCCAAGCTATCAAGAACTCATCGCTCAGAAAAATGCGCTGGACAAGCGCATCGAAGAAGCGCGCAGCACCGAAGCCAAGGAAGCCCTGGCCACCGTCAAGCAACTGATCGCCACCTTCGGCTTTACCTCTCAGCAGGTTTTCCCCTGGAAGCCTGAAGAAAAGAAAAAGGTCGAGGCCAGGTACTACGACCCCGAAAGTGGTGCGACCTGGACCGGCCGCGGCAAGCCCCCAAAGTGGATCGAAGGCAAGGATCGCGGCCAGTACGAGATCAAGACCACGCCCAGCGTGGACTTCAGCGCGCCGCGCGACGAAAAAAACCCGTTCCCGGTTCAATAAGCAGCCCGGCCGTTCAGCCGCCAGCAGCCTGCTCCGCCGGCTGCGGTGCCTTGAGCATGCGCACCAGGGCCGCCACGTTCAGGCACTGGATGAGCAAATCGCCGTCATTGGCCCGGATCAAGCGGTCAACCAGCTGATCCGCCGCACCCGCCATTGCAGGGGCCAGTCGCAGCTGCCCGCTCTCGAATCGCGCCACCCCTTCGAGATCGCTGACCAGCACACCCAGCTTGAGCCCCCTGTGCTCCAGCACGATCACCTGGCTTTGCGCCGTCCTGGTCACGGGCTTGCCAAAAAGCAGCTCCCCCAGATCGAATACCCAGACATAGCCAGCCACAACCCCTTGGCTGCGCCGCGCCAGCGTGCCCACGCAATGCGGCAAGCGACCGGCTGAAACGGGGGCGATGGCCGAGGCACTCTGAGCCTCGAGCACGCAGGCAGCATCCACGGCGAGCACGCTGCACCCCACAAAAAAGGTCGCCATCTCCATGCCCGCGGCACTGCCCTGGCTGGCCGCCGCCAGGCTTTGCACCCTGGTGTTGCGGCGAGAGACGGCCGCCAGCGCATCGTCCTGCACGGCACCAAACGCCTGCACGGACAAGGCCAGCACCTCTTCGCTATAGCCGTCGCTGCGCTTGAACTCCCGGTAACCGCTGCCCGCCGTGATCGCCACCACGCAATACTGGCCCTGATACACCATGGCGCGGGCCATGCTCTGTCCAGATGCCAGGGCCAGCATCTGCGGCGGCAGATCCAGCTGCATGCCCGGCTGCAGCTGCACATCCGAGGAAGACATGACCAGGCCCGAGCGGTTCAGATAGGCCACCCGCCTGCCGCCTGCCGCCTGAACACCGGTCACGCCCTCAAGCATGGCCTTGAATTCACGCTGTGCATGGAACACCAGGCCGATTCCGCCCAGCACCACGCCATCGGCATTGCGTATGGCCGCGTGATAGACATAGGTCGGGCCGTCCTCCTCGTGCTGAACACAAGGGCGCCATGGCGAGACGTGATAGGCCTGGGTCCCGCCCAGCGCCAGAACCTGGTGCAGGCTGTCCGTCTCTATATAGGTGCCCAGCAGCCCACGGATCTCGGCATCGGGGCGGCCTCGCTGACTGACGGCCACGACCCTGCCGCGAACGTCATAGACCATGATTTGCTGGTAGACCGTATACAGGTCGTGAATGGCGGTGAGCAGCGCACAGGCCTCGCTCACCTGATCCGGGGCCGTCTCGCCCAAGGCCAGGTCCTCGAGCAATTCGGACAGCTGCGGCGTCAAGGCCCACCAGCGGCAGTCGTTGGCACGCTCATAGAGATTGCGATCGAGCAGATCCACCAGCAGACTGGTCAACAGGCTGTTGTCTCTCAGTGCGGTGTTGAGCACCGTGCCGTAGAGCGCATCGATGGACTGGGAGAAGACCTCGTTGGTCCGCGCCCCCGTCTCGCCAATCTGCTCCAGCACGGCCTGCAGCCGCGTGTTGTCCATCTGCTTGCCTGCTGTCATGACGCGGCCGTTCCAGACCACACGACGTATGGTGTCCGCTGCGCTGCGTATGGCATGCAGGGGTGGGCAGAAGCGATGTGCATGTGCCAGCAGGCCCTGGGCCACCGCGGCATCCAGCCCATCCAGACCTGCTTGCGATTGAAGACCGAAGGCCAGCTCCAGCGGCGTCATGATCTGCGCCCGCCAGCCCTGGGGGCCCATATAGCCTTGATAGCCTGCCGAGGCCGCCGATTGCACCAGATAGGTGCGTCCTCCATGTACATACAGCGAATCCGCACCATCACGGTGAGGCCGCACGTTCGCACCCACACCAATCCAGTGCGGATCGCTGCTGGCCAGCACCAGTCCCCGATCATCGAGCAACAGGGCGATGCTGGTCTGAGCTTCGGGCGCGCCGCTACCGTCTGTCCGGTCTCGGCCGCTCCAGATGCCTTGCATCTCGCCATCAAAGTCAAAACACAGGCACAGCACGCCAATAGGCTGGCGGTTGCCGGCGTGCAGCATGCGATGCGCATAGATCAACGCGCTGCCGTGCCCTGGCAGCAGGTCGGTGGCACCGAAACTCTGCACAAAGCCCGGGCTTTGCAGAGCGCGGGCAATCAATGTATCCCGGCATGGCTGATCTGCGGCCTGACTCCTCTCACGCGCACTCGCTCGCACCCGGCCTTCGGCATCCAGCAGCAGAATGTCCGCGTAGACCGTGTACTTGCTTCGGTAGGCACGCAGACGCTGGGTGATGGCCGCCTCGTCGCCATCCGCTGCGGCCATGAACTGGCACAGCATGGCGTCGGTCGCCAGAAACCCCACGTCGGCCGTGCGCTCGTAGAGATTGCGCACCAGGGTATCGATCAGATGCTGTGCCTGACTGGCCAGCCCCGCTGTCACCCCCGTCACCGCCTGCATCACCATGGACTGCACCAGCTCCTGCTCCAGCCGCTCGAAGCCGCCACGCGTGGCGGCCATCATGGGCAACAAGGCCTGCGCTTCCTGAGGGCAATTCATCTTGGCTGAGGACTCTATGAGCCGCCACATCAGATTCAGCTCCCTGAGCGAACTCTCGCAGCGCCCGACCTGGCGCATATGAGGAATGAAGACGTCTGTCTGCAGCAGATCCTGGGCGCGCTGCGCCGGGGCAGTCATGGTTTCTAGAGGCATGTTCTGCCAGAGCAAAAGCCAGGCCTATTTGTAAAAACACGTTACACATGACTAAGAACAAACCCTGTTTCCTCGCAGATTTGTCCTGCGAACGGCTGGGGAGAGGTCTTGAAAGCGCGAGAAATTGCCTTATTATTAGCACTCAATGGGGTTGAGTGCTAACAGCTTGACCCTAGATATTCCGAATGTCGGCCAGGATGGCTGGCAAGTCTTGTTTCAACTTTGTTGATGTATTTAGGAGTTGGTATGAACCTGCGTCCCCTGCACGATCGCGTGATCGTCAAGCGCCTCGAAAACGAAACCAAGACAGCCTCGGGCATCGTGCTCCCTGATGCTGCCACCGAGAAGCCTGACCAGGGCGAAGTGCTGGCTGTGGGTCCCGGCAAGCGCAATGACAAGGGCGAGCTGATCGCTCTGAACGTGAAGGTCGGCGACCGCGTTCTGTTCGGCAAGTACTCTGGCCAGACCGTGAAGATCCACGGCGACGAGCTGCTGGTCATGAAGGAAGACGACCTGTTCGCAGTCGTCGAGAAGTAATCCTTCCCGAACACCTCCCCCTATTCATGGCTTTCGGCGACTGATTGACAAGCGCTGGCAGCCCAATTGAACCCCATTCTTTAGGAGCCAAAAATGGCAGCAAAAGACGTAGTTTTCGGCGGTGAAGCACGTGCACGCATGGTTGAAGGCGTGAACATCCTGGCTAACGCAGTCAAGGTTACCCTGGGCCCCAAGGGCCGCAACGTGGTGCTGGAGCGCTCCTTCGGCGCCCCCACCGTGACCAAGGACGGCGTGTCCGTGGCCAAGGAAATCGAACTCAAGGACAAGCTGCAGAACATGGGCGCCCAGCTCGTGAAGGAAGTGGCCTCCAAGACCAACGACATCGCTGGTGACGGCACGACCACCGCTACCGTGCTGGCCCAAGCCATCGTGCGCGAAGGCTCCAAGTACGTGGCCGCCGGCCTGAACCCCATGGACCTGAAGCGCGGCATCGACAAGGCTGTCGCCGCCCTGGTGGAAGAGCTGAAGAAGCAATCCAAGGCCACCACCACTTCCAAGGAAATCGCTCAAGTGGGCACGATCTCCGCCAACTCCGACTCCGACGTGGGCGAAATCATCGCTCAAGCCATGGACAAGGTCGGCAAGGAAGGCGTGATCACCGTTGAAGAAGGCAAGAGCCTGGCCAACGAACTGGATGTCGTCGAAGGCATGCAATTCGACCGCGGCTACCTGTCGCCCTACTTCATCAACAACCCCGAAAAGCAAGCCGCGATTCTGGACAACCCCTTCGTGCTGCTGTTCGACAAGAAGATCAGCAACATCCGCGACCTGCTGCCCACGCTGGAAGCTGTGGCCAAGGCCGGCCGTCCCCTGCTGATCATTGCCGAAGACGTCGAAGGCGAAGCCCTGGCGACTCTGGTGGTGAACACCATCCGCGGCATCCTGAAGGTTGTGGCTGTGAAGGCTCCCGGCTTCGGTGACCGTCGCAAGGCCATGCTGGAAGACATCGCCATCCTGACTGGCGGCAAGGTCATCGCTGAAGAAGTGGGCCTGTCGCTGGATAAGGTGACTCTGGAAGATCTGGGCCAGGCTGCTCGCGTCGAAATCGGCAAGGAAAACACCACCATCATCGACGGTGCTGGCGCTGCTGACGAAATCGAAGCCCGCGTGAAGCAAATCCGCATCCAGATCGAAGAAGCCACTTCCGACTACGACCGTGAAAAGCTGCAAGAGCGCGTGGCCAAGCTGGCCGGCGGTGTTGCCGTGATCAAGGTTGGCGCTGCCACCGAAGTCGAAATGAAGGAAAAGAAGGCCCGCGTGGAAGACGCCCTGCACGCTACCCGCGCTGCTGTGGAAGAAGGCATCGTGGCCGGCGGTGGCGTGGCCCTGCTGCGCGCCAAGCAAGCCGTTGGCGCCCTGGCTACCGGCAATGCCGAACAAGACGCCGGCATCAAGCTGGTTCTGAAGGCCATTGAAGCACCTCTGCGCGAAATCGTGGCCAACGCCGGTGGCGAGCCCTCGGTGGTCGTGAACGCCGTGCTGAACGGTTCCGGCAACTACGGCTTCAACGCTGCCAACGACACCTACGGCGACATGCTGGAAATGGGTATCCTGGATCCCACCAAGGTGACTCGCACTGCTCTGCAGAACGCCGCTTCCGTGGCTTCCCTGCTGCTGACCACCGAGTGCATGATCGCCGAAGCCCCCAAGGCTGACGCAGCTCCTGCCATGCCCGATATGGGCGGCATGGGCGGCATGGGCGGCATGGGCATGTAATTGCTCTGCTGCTGACCTGGTGGTTTGCTCCACCTGGTTTGCCCACAACAAAAAGGCCGCATTTGCGGCCTTTTTCTTTTGCGCCGAGCTTCACGAGCTGCTCCGAGCATAAAAAAGCCAGCCGATATCGGGCTGGCTTTTGTATCCAGAGATTCGCCTTAGAAACGATGACGCAGACCGATGGTGATACCGGTACGCTTTTTCGCACCATTGGAATCGAGCATCACGCCCGCACCGCCCTTGGTCTTGGTGTGATCCACCGCGAAATAGGCGTCCGTGCGCTTGGAGAAGGCATAGTCAGCCACGGCAACGATAAAGTCTGCCTTGCCATTGAAGGCGCCAGTCGCCGATCCCGATTGCTTGGCATGGTAGTAATGCAGACCTGCATTGAGCTGCGGCGTGACCTGATAGCCAAAGCCAACCTTGAACATCTCACGCTTGTTGGCAAAATTTCCGGGCGCATTACCCGCGATAAAGCCACCATTGGAAGAGCCTGTCCAATATGCATTGAGCAGGCCGGCGTCAAAAATGGCACCAGCCCCCGCAGCACCGAGACTATCCTTGACCTTGTTCTGGCCGTAACCAGCCATCAGATACAGAGGCCCGGTGCGATAGGAGCCGCCCAGTGTCCAGGCATCCACATCGGTGCCGGCCGGCAAGGTGGAGCGCTGGAAAGCACCACCCACAGAAATGCCATTGGCAGAATAGCGCAGATAGCCGCCTGCGGTTTTCAATGCCAGACCACCTGGCGTCATATCAATACTGCCACCCTTCTTGGCAAAGGTATTTCCTTCGTCAAAAGAATACTGCAGCCCCGCACGAACCGGCCCGAACTCGGCAACGTACTTCAGCATATTGTTTGCACGCGCGCCGAGAGACATGCCGATTTCAGGCTTGTAGGCATCCATATAAGGCGAATATGGGAACGATGCATAGGTAGAGGTCACCAGATCAAACAGCACGTTGTATTGGCGCCCCATGGTCACCTGACCAAAACTGGTGCTGCGCAAGCCCACCCAGGACTGCGCAAAGTAAGGTTGAGCGGTGCTGGGCGTGCCCGAATCCGTCCAGAAACGATTTTCCAGATTGGCAATAGCCGACAAGCCTCCACCCAGATCTTCCTTGATATTGATACCCCAGCGGCTCTCCGACATGCCGCCACCGATCATTTTGGTCAGACCACTTTTATTCGGACCCTCATTAGTCGTGTGACGAATCGCTGCATCCACAATGCCATACAGTTGCACGCTGCTTTGTGCATAAGCAATCGTCCCCAGCGAACCCAGCACAGCCAAAGCCAATGTTTTTTTCACAAATGAAGATGTCATTGTGTTGCCTCTCTCTTAATTCAATTCGCAAACAGTTGGTGGAAAATTCATTCTAGAAATGCTTTCCTCAACCGCGCGAGCATTGGCACAAGCGCAACACAGGCCTTTCCCTCTGGGGGCAAACCTCTCAGCAAACACCCTTTCAGGTTTAACCCCAGAAATAAAAAAGGCCTGTCTTTCGACAGGCCTTTTGGCTTTTAAGCAGTTACTGGCTTACGCCAGCAATTGATTAGAAAGCGTGGCGGATACCAACTTGCACACCAGCTTGGTTCATGCCAGTGCCATTAGCCTTCATGCCAACGGTGTCGCTCACACCCTTGGCAGCCAGAGCCATGGAGGAACCGTCTTGGTTCTTCAGGTAAGCAACAGTACCGTACAGAGCAGTGCGCTTGGACAGGTTGTGCACATAGCCCAGCGACAGTTGGTGAGCCTTGGCAGGACCTTGTTGGTCGTAGTAAGCGTACTGAGCCTTCACTTCGCCCACGCCACCCACGGGAGCGGACACGCCCAGCAGGTAGTTACGGAACTTGGCGCTGGAACCAGCATCGGGCTTGTACTTGATCTGCTGTGCCAGACCTGTCACCTTGGCCACGCCGAAGTTGTAAGAAGCGCCGATGGACATTTCATCACGGTCGCCAGCAGAACCCTTCAGGTTGCCGTATGCAGCAGTCACGCTCAGGGGACCGTTGTCGTAGCCAACGTTACCACCAGCGTAGCGGCCAGACTTAGTACCAGCAACAGCCTTCTCGTCGAAAGCGTAGCTCACATTAGCTGTGAAGCCGCTGAAGTTAGGCAGAGAGTAGGACACCATGTTGTTAGCACGGATGGTGTTTGTGTCGCCAGAAGCGGCGAAACCACCAACGGTAGACCAACGGCTGTAGCCCATGTTTTGGCCGATACCGGTAGCGCCGAACAGGTCATACTTCAGACCAGCACGGAAAGTGGGGGTGGTTTCACGACCCAGGCGAACTTCACCGAAGTTGCCCGACAGACGCACGGTGGATTCGCGCTTGAAGTCGAAGCCCGAAGCATTGCCAGTGTCGCCGAAGATTTCGCCTTCCAGCCAGAAGCCAGCCTTCAGACCGCCACCCAGGTCTTCAGTGCCGCGCAGGCCCAGACGGCTGGTAGCGTTACCGCTTGTACCAACACCGTACTTTGCATCCTTGCCGTCAGCGTTGTCCACATAGGAAACGCCAGTGTCAACGATACCAAACAGGGTCACGGAAGATTGAGCCATTGCGGCGCCGGAAGCGGCCAGCACTGCCAGGGCGATCAGAGATTTTTTCATTACGAGTTACTCCAAGGTTTAGAAGGGCGCCGGTTCTATGGGAGAGAGACTTGAGCCTCGAGCTCCACCGGTTTCCCGCGCCAACCTCCTGGTGGGGAAGTTGGGTCTATTGCACCAGACCACCGAGCCCAGCGCAAAGGAATTCACCCAAAACTGCTCGATTCGGCGCGTTTTCGTTGCACTACCGCAACAAACGCCAAGCCGCACTAGCGGGCACACCCTTAGGGGTTCCTGCCTAGGATTGCCCCAGCGCAAGTTGCGGATGAGCCACTCTGGTGTACCTTATGTGCATTGACGCCAGACAGGCGCCGCACTGAGTTCTTTTTAGCCATGGACAAGTTTCTGACCGCTGCCGATGCAGCTCTTCGCACTCTGTTTGCCGACCCGGTGGCCGCAGAGCGCTCGCCTGCCGCAGGGATCGCCGAAGCCGATCTGAGCGATGAACAACGCAAGCTCTCCGCAGCCTTGATGCGCGTCAATCATGTGGGCGAGGTCTGTGCGCAGGCCCTGTACAACGCCCAGGCCATGGTGACCAAGGACATGGAGTTGCGCGAGCATCTGCTGCATGCCGCTCGCGAGGAAATGGACCATCTGGCCTGGACCCGCGAACGCCTGCATGCCCTGGGTGACAGACCCTCGTTGCTGAACCCGCTGTGGTTTGCTGGCGCTTTTGCCATTGGCACGATTGCCGCCAAATTCAGCGATGCCGCCAGTCTGGGCTTTGTGGTCGAGACAGAAAACCAGGTCTCCGCCCACCTGGCAAGCCATCTGGGTCGCCTGCCCGAGGAGGACGAGGCTTCGCGTGCCGTGGTCGAGCGCATGAAGGATGACGAAGAGCGTCATGCCGCAGCAGCGATCGACGAAGGTGCAATGCAACTGCCTCCGATTGCCCAGGTGCTGATGCGTGTGGCGGCCAAAGTCATGACGATTACAGCGCATCGCATCTGATTAGCGCCTGTTCAACAAAAACGGGCCGTTGAGGCCCGTTTTTTCGATCGAACGTCCAGTTCAGGCTTCGACGATGTCGAAACCCGTCGTGATTTCGGCCGTCTTGCCCAGCATGATGGTGGCCGAGCAGTATTTGTCGTGGCTCATGGCGATGGCGCGTTCGACGGCTCCGGCAGGCAGGTTCTTGCCGCTGACCGTGAACTGCATGTGGATCTTGGTGAACACCTTGGGGTCGGTCTCGGCGCGCTCGGAAGTCAGCTGCACGCTGCAGCCCTTCACATCGTGACGGCCACGCTTGAGGATGAGCACCACGTCGTAGGCCGTGCAGCCACCGGCGCCGGCCAGCAGCATCTCCATGGGGCGAGGAGCCTGATTGCGACCGCCATTGGCCGGGTTCTTCTCGTCCGGTGCGCCGTCCATATTGACCACATGGCCGCTGCCGGTCTCTGCCACAAAGCCCATGCCCGAGCGCGTTCCGGTGGCCGCGCCTGTCCAACTAACCGTGCATTCCATTGTTTTTCCTCTCAAAACTGTTGCAATTTTGCATCAAATACATAAAAACCCGAATCTTTTGATGCACAGAAAACACAAGCCTCATACAATACAACCCAAGCGTTACCTGTGAGGTCAAACCCGCAGGCAGACTGCAGATTACTGGTTAACACCAATCTGTATCGCACCATTTGTCTCCTCCACCTCCTCTAATGGTGGATTCAGCCCCTAGCTCCTGAGCTAGGGGCTTTTTTTCGTGCCTGCTCATCCTGCTTCTCAGAGCAGCAGCATGCACCTCTTGAGCGAGTACTGCAGCGCAGCAAGCAAGCGCCTATCATGGTCGGCTTCCATGCACCCGGCAGGCTGATTACCCTGGCTCTGGTGCTCTGCTTTCGATTTGCACCATGACTCAAGCCCTGACCCCTGCCGATTATCTGACTCGCATCCTCAATGCACGCGTCTATGACGTGGCCGTGGAGTCGGATCTGGACATTGCCAAGAACCTCAGCCGCCGCCTGCACAACAAAGTGCTTCTGAAGCGCGAGGACCAGCAGCCCGTGTTCAGCTTCAAGTTGCGCGGCGCCTATAACAAGATGGCCAATCTGACGGCCGAGCAGCTGCAAAAGGGCGTGATCTGCGCCAGCGCGGGCAACCATGCCCAGGGCACGGCCATGAGCGCCAAGAAGCTGGGCTGCCGCGCCGTGATCGTGATGCCCACCACCACGCCCCAGGTGAAGATCGATGCCGTGATCGCCCTGGGCGGCGAGGCAGTGCTGGCCGGGGAAAGTTACTCGGACGCCTACAAACACGCCGTCAAGCTGCAGAAGTCCGAGGGCCTGACCTTTGTCCACCCCTTTGACGACCCCGATGTGATTGCCGGCCAGGGCACCATCGCCATGGAGCTGCTGCGCCAGCTGCAAAAGCTGGGCAGCCAGCGTCTGGATGCCATCTTCGTGCCCATCGGCGGCGGCGGCCTGATTGCCGGCATTGCCAACTACATCAAGGCCGTGCGCCCCGAGGTGAAGGTGATCGGCGTGCACACCAAGGACTCGAACGCCATGATGCAGTCCGTGCAGGCGGGCGAGCGCGTGGAACTGGCCGATGTGGGCCTGTTCGCCGACGGCACCGCCGTGAAGCTGGTGGGAGCGGAAACCTTCCGTGTCACCCAGGGCCTGGTGGATGACTATGTGACCGTGGACACCGATGCCGTCTGCGCCGCCATCAAGGACATCTTCACCGACACCCGCTCCATCGTCGAGCCCTCGGGCGCCCTGGGCGTGGCGGCCATCAAGCAGTATGTGGCCAAGCACAAGACCAAGGGCGAAACCTACGCCGCCATACTGAGCGGCGCCAATATGAACTTCGACCGCCTGCGCTTTGTGGCCGAGCGCGCCGAAGTCGGCGAGGAGCGCGAAGCCCTGTTCGCCGTCACCATCCCCGAAGAGCGCGGCAGCTTCAAGCACTTTTGCGAGGTGGTGGGCAAGCTGCCCGGCGGCCCGCGCAACGTGACCGAGTTCAACTACCGCATCAGCCACGACAGCAAGGCCCATGTGTTCGTGGGTCTGACCACGCCGACAAAGGGCGAGTCCGAGAAGATCTGCAAGAACTTCCAGAAGAACGGCTTTGAGGCGCTGGATCTGACCTTTGACGAGATGGCCAAGGAACATCTGCGCCATATGGTGGGCGGCCACTCGCCGCTGGCACAGGACGAGCGCCTGCTGCGCTTTGTCTTCCCCGAGCGCCCCGGCGCGCTGTTCAAGTTCCTGAGCCTGATGGCGCCGACCTGGAATATCTCCCTGTTCCACTACCGCAACCAGGGCGCCGACTACGGCCGCATCCTGGTGGGCATGCAGGTGCCTGCCAAGGACCACAAGAAGTTCGACAGCTTCCTCAAAAACCTCGGCTATCCCTGGGTAGAGGAAACCAGCAATCCTGCGTACCAGTTGTTCCTGAAGTAAAAAATAAAAAAGGAGCTGCAACCACCTTCCCTGCAATGCTTTCAGATAGAAAAGACTCTGAAACATAGGAATATCAAGCGAAACCAGCTCCTTTTTTATTCATAACGCCATGCAAGCCCTGCGCCACTATCTGCTGGCCGTCCAGTTCTTCAGCCGCATCCCCGTGGCCGGACGTCTGGCGGCCTGGGTGGGCTGGAGCCCCGAGATGCAGCGTGCCAGCGCCGCGCATCTGCCCGGCGTGGGCTGGCTGGTGGGCCTGTGGGCCGCGCTGCTGCTGGCAGCCCTGCTCTGGCTGCTGCCGGCAAGCCCCTGGTCGCCGCTGGCGGCGGCGCTCATCAGCACCGCCGGCACCTTGTGGCTGACCGGCGGTTTTCATGAGGACGGTCTGGCCGACGTCGCCGACGGGCTGGGCGGCCTGGTCCCGCCCGAGCGCGCACTGGAGATCATGAAGGACTCGCGCATAGGCGCCTATGGCGTGATGGCTCTGCTCATGGCACTGCTCACCAAGGTCGTGCTGATCGCCCTGCTGCTGTCCGTCATGCAGCCGTTCTGGGGACCGGCGCCGGTACTCATCCTCGTGTGCTGCATTCATGTGCTGTCGCGCTTTGCGCCGCTGGTGCTGATGCGCAGCCTGCCCCACGTCGGCCTGGCCGCGAGCAGCAAGACCCTGCATATCGCGGGCAGGCAACTGGGCTGGCAAGGCATGCTGACCGGCGGCCTCTGGTGTCTGCCGGCACTGGGTCTGTTGGGCTGGCTCGGCGTCTGGAGCTTTGTGCCCAGCCTGCTGGCGGCCATGCTGCTCACCACCTGGCTGCTGCAGCGCTGGCTGCGCAAGCGCCTGGGCGGCATGACGGGCGACTGTCTGGGCGCCTGCCAGCAGCTCAATGAGCTGGCGCTGCTGCTGGCCAGCTGCATCTATCTGCGCCAGCTGCTATAGAACGGCCATGAAGACACTATGGCTGGTGCGCCACGCACGTCCCTTGATCGATACCGAGCGCTGTTACGGCCGCCTCGATATCGCCGCCGATGCACAAGCCACCCGGCAAGCTGCTCAGACCCTGCAGCAATCTCTGCAGCACCTGCATGGCAAGCTGCAGATCCGGCACTCGCCGCTACAAAGATGCAGGCAGTTGGCATTGGATCTGCAGGTACTGGAGCCGGATTTTGTCTCCACCCCCGACGGCAGACTGCTGGAGATGGACTTCGGCCATTGGGAAGGCCTGCGCTGGAATGACATCGGCGAAGCTGCCATCGGTGCCTGGGCGCACGATCTGGCGCGGCACGCACCCGGCGAGGGCGAATCACTGGCACAGATGCTGCAGCGCGTCCACGAGGCGCTGCAAGACGCGCTCAGCAGCGACAGCGAACATATGGTGTGGATCTGCCATGCCGGTGTGGCACGCTGTGCGCAGTGGCTGCTGCAACATGGCCGCCGGCTGCCGCAAAGCCATGAATGGACCTTGCCGGCGCCCGCCTATGGACAGTGGCTGCAGCTCGAACTCAATTGAAGCTGGCCATGGGCGGCCTGGGTAATTGCAGCACCATGCTGGCCGGCCCGTTGGCAGGGCCCAGTCGCGCTTCGCGCGCCGCCAGTGATTGCAGAATCACGCCATCCTCCACGGCTTCACCTACCCGCACGGCCTTGCTGCCCTTGCCTTCCACGGCGATCACGGCGGCACCGCCACCTGTTTCGTGCCCTGCCAGCACCCCCAGCAGCGCATAGCGGCTGGCCACTGGCGCGGCCACGGCGGCAACAGGCGCGGCGACCGCCCCCAAAGCCTTTGCCATGGCCTGGACATTGGCCTGTACCGGCTGCGCAGGCGGGACGACATGTAACTGCTCACTGCCACTGCCGACGAACCGGAGTGTCCAGAACACCACCACCGCAGCGGCAATCGCCCACAGCAGCAGGGTCGTGAGTTTGACCGGCATGGAAAGGCCCTGACCGGTATTGAAAGATTGCAGTCGCATTCGACGATTATGATGGTGCAATACTGCATTTTTCCTACAGTTTCCAATGAGCACCAACTGCCGTCATCCGATGTCTGCTATTCGCCACGCCGCATCGCGCGGCTTTACCCTGATCGAATTGATGGTGGTGCTGGTCATCATTGGCGTCCTGGCAGCTCTTATCGTGCCCAATGTGCTGGACCGTGCCGACGATGCCCGCGTAACCGCAGCCAAGACCGATATCGCCAATATCAACCAGGCGCTCAAGCTCTACCGCCTCGACAACCAGCGCTATCCAACGGCCGAACAGGGCCTGCAGGCGCTGGTAGCCAAACCCACCACTGGCCCCGCTCCGCAGAACTGGAAGCCCTACCTGGAAAAGCTGCCCAATGACCCCTGGGGCAATCCTTATCAATACCTGAACCCCGGCGTGAAGGGCCCCATCGACATCATGTCCCTGGGCGCCGACGGCAAGGCTGGCGGCGAAGGCAAGGATGCGGATATTGGCTCCTGGCAATAGCAATGAGCCCCCACGCTCCCTCACAGCGTGTGGTCGCTGCCCCCCGAGGGGGCCCTGACCGGCTGGTGCCGGGGTTTGCCTTGGGGCGGCCCGGCGGCAACCCCGCATGCATCAAATGCCTGTAAAGCCGGCGCGCTCAGCCACAGGGACAGCCAGCAAGGGCCGCCCCGCAGCACAGGCTGTCGTCCCCCGGGGGGGAAGGCGCGCAGCGCTTCAGGGGGGATTCACACTCTTGGAGTTGCTGGTGGTGATTTCCATCATGGCGCTGGCGACGGCGGGTGTGAGCCTGGCCATACGCGACAGCGGAGAGCAGCAGCTCGAACGCGAGGCCCAGCGCCTGGCCACCTTGCTCGAATCGGCCCGCGCCCAGGCCCGTACCAATGGCGCCCTGGTTATCTGGCGCCCGATGCCGCAGGGCTTCCGGTTTGAAGGCCTGTCACCCAACGTCAAGATGCCCACTCAATGGCTGCAGACTCCTGTGCTGGTGCAGCCCAATACACCCGTGGTGCTGGGGCCGGAGCCGCTGATTCCAAGACAGAGCATTACCTTGTCGCTGCCCGGCAGCAACTCGGCGCCACTGCGGCTGGCCACCGACGGGCTGCGCCCGTTCAGCATTCAAAATCTGCAGGTGACGCCATGAAGCCCGCCCTGCTGCAGCGCGGCTTCACGCTGATCGAGGTTCTGGTCGCGGTCGGTATCGTCGGCGTCACCCTGCTGGCTGGACTTCAGGCCAGCAGCGCCCTGACGCGCAATGCCCAACGCCAGTCCGACGTCATCCTGGCCCAGCTCTGCGCGCAGAACGAACTGGTGCGACTGCGCCTGTTCAATCAGATGCCTGCCGTCGGCGACACCACCATCCAGTGCCAGCAGGCCGGCAGACAGATGCAGGTACAGCTCAGCGTGCGCCCTACGCCCAACCCTAGCTTCAGACGCGTGGATGCCCAGGTGTTTTCCGAGGCGGCTGCGGTGCTGCGCGTCTCCATCATCGTCGGTCGCTACTGAATCATGAGCAGCATGCGCAACAGAAACCAAGGTTTCACGCTGATCGAGCTGCTGGTCGCCCTGGCCGCCATGGCCCTGCTGGCCATCATGAGCTGGCGCGGCATCGACGGCATGCTGAGGGCGCAGGAAGTGACACGCGAGCAAGGTGAGCAACACGCCGTCATGCAGACCGTGCTGGCCCAGTGGAATGCCGACCTCAACGCGCTGATGCCGCTGCAGGGTCGCCAGGTGCTGGACTGGGATGGCCAGGTGCTGCGCCTGACGCGCAAGACCAGTGCAGCCGTCGACAACGGGGCGCTCATCGTGGCCTGGAGCCGTCGCAATGTCGATGGCCGCTTCCAATGGGTGCGCTGGCAATCGCTGCCCGCGCGCACGGTCAGCGAATGGAACGATGCCTGGAACCAGGCGGCCCAATGGGGCCGCAATCCTTCCAGCGACCAGATGCGCCGCGAGACCGTGCTGATCCCGCTTGATCTGTGGCGCGTCTACTACTACCGCAGCAACGCCTGGACCAATCCGCAGTCCAGCGATCAGGGCAGCGATGACGGCAGCAGCGTCGGCAGCGACGGCAACCCCGTGCTGCCCGTCGTGCCCGACGGCATACGCATAGAACTGACACTGCCCCCAGGCCGCGCGCTCAATGGAGTGATGACGGTGGACTGGGTCAACCCGCTGCGCTCGAACTCCAGATCATGAAATCCCCCCTGAGTCGCTTCGCGCCTTCCCTCCAGAGGGACAACGCCATCGCTACGGGGCGGCCCATGCTCGGAGTTTCCGGCTTGGGGTGCGCCAGTTTCCGACGCGCGCGCCAGCGCGGTGCAGCACTGCTGGCAGCCATGCTGACGGTGGTGCTGGTTGCCACCCTGGCCTCGGCCGCGCTCTGGCAGCAATGGCGCGATGTGGAAATCGAGACCGCCGAACGCAATCGCGTGCAGGCCAACTGGTTGCTGCTGGGCGCGCTGGACTGGTCGCGCGTGGTGCTGCAGGAGGACTCGCGCGCCAACCGCAGCAACCCGGTCGATCATCTGGGCGAGCCCTGGGCGGTGCCGCTGAAGGAGGCTCGCCTGTCCACATTTCTGGCAGCCAAGAACAATGTCAGCCAGGTCGATGACGGTCTTGCCGACATGCAGGACGCTTTTCTCTCGGGCGAGATCGTGGATCTGCAGTCGCGCCTGAATCTGCGCAATCTGCTCAGCGGGGCCGACTCGAGCGTGAAAGAGGAGAACCTCAAGCCTTTTCTGCGCCTGTTCGAGCGCCTGGGTCTGCCCGGCAGCTCCGTCATGCAGATCGCCACGGCCTTGCAGCAAGCCATGCGCGGCAAGAGCCAGACTGCGGCGCTGATGCCGCGCACCGTCGGGCAACTGGGCTGGCTGGGCGTCGATCCGCGCATCATCGCGCGCATCGAGCCCTATGTCTCGCTGTTGCCCGAGCGCACCATGGTCAATCTCAATACGGCCAGCGCCGAGGTCATCTGGGCCAGCACCGAGGACCTGGACTGGGCCCGCGCCAACCAGCTGGTGCAGTTGCGCGACGCCTCGCCTTTCAAGTCCCTGAATGCAGCGGCTGCGGCCATAGGGCTGACCGGCGTCTTCAACAGTGCCATGCACTCCGTGACCACCAGCTATTTCGAAGCCCGCGGTCGCCTGCGCCTCGGGGACAACGTCTTGAGCCAGCGTTCACTGATTCAGCGCAAGGACATGAACGTGACTACCCTGTGGCAGGAGCACGCCGACTGGGGTATGCCCGCAGTTGCCAGACCCTGACACCCTGATGTCACACTGCCCCCATAGAATGCTGCATCTTCCCTCATGAGCACATTGCTAATACAGCTGTCGGCGAAGCACGCCAACTCCGCCACGGAATATCTCTACGTCCTCAGCGACGATGGCCAAAGCATTCAGCGCAGCGGCCAGGCTGCGGCGTCCCTGCTGCCGGCCACGGGCCGCACGGCCCAGATCACCGCCGTCATCCCGGTCGCTCAGCTGTCCTGGCATGCCGTCACCCTGCCTCCAGGACTGAATGTGCAAAGCCGGCGCCAGCAGCGTCTGCGCGCCGTGCTTGAGGGTTTGCTGGAAGAAAAGCTGCTCGATGAGCCGTCCGTCATGCACCTGGCACTGGACGCTGGCTCGGCGGCGGGTCAGACCTGCTGGGTGGCTGCCTGCGACAAGGGCTGGCTGCAATCCCATTTGCAGGCCCTGGAACAGCATGGTCATGCCGCCAGCCGTCTGGTGCCCGAACAATGGCCAAGCAGCAAGGCCCAGCTGCTTCTGTCGGGCGACAGCACCCAGCCCCAGCTGAGTGCCACCGGACTGGATGCACAAGCCTGCCTCGTCGTCCTGCCCCAGCATGCCGATGCCGGCCTGTTGCAGCCACTGCTGGCTCGCCTGCCCGAGGATCTGCCGGTGCTGGCCGAACCCCATCTGGCACGCAGCGCGGAGACACTGCAGCGCCCGGTCAGCATCTTCACCGCCGCCCAGCGGCTGCTGCAAAGCCATGGCTACGCAGGCGACCTGGCCCAGTTCGATCTGGACCTGGGCGGCAGCACCCGCGCCAAGCGCCGCCTGCTCGATGCCTGGCATGGTTTTGCCAAGGCTCCGCAATGGCGTGCTGCGCGCTGGGCTGCAGGCATTGCCGTCGTCGCCCAGCTGGTCGGACTCAACGCCTGGGCCTTCAGGGAAAACCGTGCCATCGAACTGCGCCAGCAGCAGGCCAAGCAGGTACTTCAGACCACCTTCCCTCACGTGCCCGTCATCATCGATGCTCCGGTACAGATGCAACGCGAACTGGATCTGCTGCGCAGCAACTCCGGCGCACTGTCCGCCAGCGACCTTGAAGCCCTGCTGGCCGCTAGCGCCGGCATTCAGGGCGTGCAGACTGCCAAGAGCCTGCAATACCAGGACAAGCAGTTGCGTATCTCGGGTCTGGACCTGAGTCCCGAAGCAGTGGGCGACGCACAGCAAAGCCTGCAGGCCAATGGCTATATGCTGCAACGCGAAGGAGCAGATCTGGTGCTCAGTGCAAAGGCTAGGCCATGAAACAGAAAAACGCCTTGAAAACCGCATTGGCTCCGCTGCGCCAGCGCTGGAGCGTCCTGGCCCAGCGCGAACAGAATCTGTTGCTGATCGCCGCCAGCGTCGTGCTGCTGGCCCTGCTCTGGTGGGTGGCACTGGCACCGGCCCTGCACAGCCTGCGCACGGCCCCCGCACGCCATGCGGCAGCGGAGCGCGAGCTGCAGAACATGCTGCAGATGCAGGCCCAGGCCGAGCTGCTGCGCCAGCAGCCGCAGGGCAATAGCGCTGATGCGCGCACGCAGCTGGAGCAGTCGCTCAAGACCGAACTCGGCAGCAGCGCACAGTTGCAGTGGCTGGGCAACCGTGCCCAGGTCAGCCTGAGCAATGCCGCCGCTCCCGCCCTGGCCCGCTGGCTGGCACAGGTGCGTGACAACAGCCATGCCTCGGTGGCCGAGATGAAGCTCAACCGCAATCTCGGCGAAAGCGTCGACGGCGCTGCCGTTACACGCTGGAGCGGCAATCTGCTGCTCGATTTGCCCGACAACGCAGGTGCACAGAATTAGCCGCGACCATGAGCCTGAGCACCTCACGCACCACCAGCAAAGCCTCGCGCAGACCACGTGAGCCGGGCGATCCGCGTTCGCCGCGCCGCTGGGCAGTGGGCGGTGCCTTGCTGGGTGCTCTGCTGACGGTACTGGTCCAGGCTCCGGCGGCCTGGCTGGCCGCAGGCGTGCAATCGATCACAGCCGACCAGGTACAGCTGCAGGAGCCGCGCGGCACGCTCTGGCGCGGCTCGGCCAGGCTGGTGCTCACGGGCGGCAAGGACAGCCAGGACCAGAGCAGCCTGCCCACGCGCCTGAACTGGACACTGCGACCCGGCCTGAGCGGCGCCAGCATCAGCCTGCAAAGCGATTGCTGCACCAGTACCCCGATGCTGGCGCAGCTGCAGCCGGGCTGGAACGCCATGACGGTGCGCTTCAAGGACAGCGTGCTGCAACTGCCCGCTGAGCTGCTGGCCGGCCTGGGCACGCCCTGGAACACCGTGGCCCTGCAGGGCCAGTTGCGCCTGTCCACCGTCGGGCTGACGCTGCAATATCGCGCCGGCCGGGCTACCAGCCAGGGCCTGACGCGGCTGGAAGCGCTGGCCGTATCGTCCAGGCTGTCGTCGCTCAAGCCCCTGGGCAGCTACCGCCTCGATATACAGGGCGGAGACAATGCCCAGCTGAATCTGACCACGCTGGGCGGCGACCTGCAGCTCAGCGGCCAGGGCCAATGGGTGGGCTCGCGCCTGCATTTCAGTGGCGAAGCCTCTGCCAGCCCCGAGCGCGAAGCCGCTCTGTCGAATTTGCTCAATATCTTGGGGCGCCGCCAGGGTGCGCGCTCCATCATCACCTTTGGTTGACACATGACTCAGCATTCACGCACCGCCTGGCAAAACACACTGCATTCGATAGCTGTTGCCTCGCTTGCCGTCTGCATTTCAGCACCTATTCATGCTCAAACCCAGAGCGGACAAGCGAATGCCACTCCCAGTTTGCGACCTGGCGAGCCGGTCACGCTGAACTTCACCAATGCCGATATCGAGGCCGTGTCGCGCGCCATGGCAGCCATCACCAATCGCAATGTGGTGGTGGATCCGCGCGTCAAGGGCCAGATCACGCTGCTGACCGACAAGGCCGTCTCGCCTGCCACTGCCTATCAGCAATACCTGGCGGCACTGCGCATGCAGGGCTTCACGGTGACGGAGTCGGCAGGTCTGTTCAAGGTGATTCCCGAAGCCGATGCCAAGCTGCAGTCCAGCGAGGTCTCCGTCGGCCAGGGCGGACGCGGCAGTCAGGCTGGCGGCGGACAGATCGTCACGCAGATCTTCAAGCTCAACTACGAGAACGCCAACAATCTGGTGCCCGTGCTGCGGCCGCTGATCAGCCCCAACAACACCATCAACGTCAACCCCGGCAACAACTCGCTGATCATCACCGACTACGCGGACAATCTGCAGCGCATCTCGCGCATCATCGCCAGCACCGATGTATCCAACGCCACCGATGTGGAAGTCATCGCGCTGCGCCATGCCGTTGCCGCCGATATGGTGGCCCTGGTCAACCGTTTGATGGAAGGCGGCTCTGCCACCGCAGGCGGCGTGGTCCAGGCCGGAGCCGGCGCGGCAGCAGGCCAGGCGGACACCAGCTTTCGCACCTCCATACTGGCCGAGCCGCGCAGCAACTCGGTGCTGATCCGTGCGGCCAACCCGGCCAAGCTGTCGCAGATCCGCTCGCTGATCGCGCGTCTGGACCAGCCGGCCATGACGGGCAACGGTGACGACGGCAACATCCATGTGGTGTATCTCAAGAACGCCGACGCGGTGTCCCTGGCCGCCACGCTGCGTGCCGCCATCAACGCCCAGACCAGCGCCAGCACCGCCCTGGGTGGCCAGCCGGGCATGACGGCAGCCGCCGGCTCGACCACGAATGCAGCAAGCTCCCAGCCCGTGATCTCGCGCGGCACGGACGGCAGCGCCACCGTAGGCCTGGGCGGCGGCAACAGCGGCCCCAGCTCGCGCTTCGGCACGGCTCAGCAACCCTCCACGGGCGGCATGATCCAGGCCGACCCCACGACCAACTCGCTGATCATCACCGCCCCCGGCCCGCTGTACCGCCAGTTGCGCACCGTCATCGACAAGCTCGACGGCCGCCGCGCCCAGGTACTGATCGAAGCCCTGATTGTCGAAGTCTCCGCCGACAAAGCGGCCCAGCTCGGCGTGCAATGGAGCTCGGTGATCCGCAACAACGGCCGCGTGCTGGGCGTGCTCGGCAACGGCACTTCCATCAGCGGTATCTCGAACATCTTCGGCCTGTCAGGGGCCGTGGGCAATCTGGTCAACGGCACGCCTCTCACCGACAGCCAGGCCTCGGCGATCGGCGGCATGAAGGGCATGAACCTGGGCTTCACCCAGAACGTCAACGGCAACACCAGCCTGGGCGCTCTGGTCAACCTGATGCAGGGCGACGGCGACACCAACATTCTCTCCACGCCCAATCTGATGACGCTGGACAACGAGGAGGCCAGCATCATGGTGGGCGAGAACGTGCCCTTCCCCACAGGCTCCTATACCAACACCGCCGGCACCTCGGGCTCGGTCAATCCCTTCACCACCTATGAGCGCAAGGACGTGGGTACGCTGCTCAAGATTCGTCCGCAGATCAACGAGAACGGCACCATCAAGATGGCCGTCTACCAGGAGAACTCTGCGGTCAAGCAGGGGACGGCGAATGCACAGTCCGGTGCCACCACCACCAAGCGCTCCATCGAGTCGAATGTGCTGGTCGAGGACGGCGCCATCGTGGTGCTGGGCGGCCTGATTGCCGACGAATACAGCCAGAGCCAGGAGCGCGTGCCGCTGCTGGGCGACATTCCCTTGCTGGGCAATCTGTTTCGCAACACCAGCCGCGAGCGCAAGAAAACCAATCTGATGGTGTTTCTGCGCCCCACCGTGCTGCGTGACGCCAACTCCACCAGCCAGCTCTCGCAGGACCGCTATGAGTCCATTCGCGGCATGCAGCAAACCGTGCAGCCCGACCCCAATCTGCTGATGCGCAATGTCAATGCCGCGCCCTTGCTGCCCGCATCCAGCGGTGCTGCACCGGCGAGCGTGCCCAATGTGGCCATCGTTCCCGGGGCCAAGCCCGAGATCGTGGACTTCACGCGCCCGGGTCAGCCCACGGTGAACGGCCAGCCTGTGACCGTGACGCCTGTGACGCCCGCCACCCTGCCCCCGGGCACCCTGTAAGCGAAGGCCACGCATGCGCTACCCCCTGCCCTATGGCTTTGCCCGCAGCAGCCAGCTGCTGATCGAGGATGACGGCCAGGAGCCCGTGCTCTGGCATGGTCCGCAACCCGACTGGTCGGCCATCTCCGAAGTGCAGCGCAAGCACGCGGTGCAACGCTGGCAGTTGCTGGACAGCGGCGCGCTGGCCCATCGCATCAGCGCGGCCTATGCGCAAAGCGACTCCAGCGCCGCCATGGTGGTCAGCGAGGTCGAGTCCGACGCCGATCTGACGCGCATGATGCAGGACCTGCCAGCCGTGGAGGACTTGCTGGAAACCGCCGACGACGCCCCCATTATCCGCATGCTCAACGCCCTGCTCACGCAGGCTGCGCGCGACGGTGCTTCGGACATCCACATCGAGCCCTACGAACGCCATTCCAGCGTGCGCTTTCGCGTGGACGGCGATCTGCGCGAGGTGGTTCAGCCCAATCGCGCCCTGCACGCCGCTCTGATCAGCCGCCTGAAGATCATGGCCGATCTGGACATTGCCGAGAAACGTCTGCCCCAGGACGGGCGCATCAGCCTGCGCCTGGGCACGCGAGCCATTGACGTGCGCGTCTCCACCCTGCCCAGCGCCCACGGCGAGCGTGCCGTGCTGCGCCTGCTGGACAAGAGCGAGAGCAAGCTCAGCCTGGAAGCCGTGGGCATGGGCGGCGAGACGCTCAGGCGCTTTACCCATCTCACGGCGCAGCCGCACGGCATCGTGCTGGTCACCGGCCCCACGGGCTCGGGCAAGACCACCACGCTCTACGCCGCGCTGCAGCGCATGGATGCCAGCCACAGCAACATCATGACGGTGGAAGACCCCATCGAATATGAGCTGGCCGGCGTGGGCCAGACCCAGGTCAACGCCAAAATCGAGCTTACCTTTGCCAAGGCCTTGCGCGCCCTGCTGCGCCAGGACCCTGACGTGATCATGATCGGCGAAATCCGCGACTTCGAAACCGCGCAGATCGCCATCCAGGCTTCGCTCACCGGCCACCTGGTACTGGCCACGCTCCACACCAACGACGCACCCAGCGCCGTCACCCGCCTGATCGACATGGGGGTCGAGCCCTTTTTGCTGTCCTCATCGCTGCTGGGAGTGCTGGCACAGCGCCTGGTACGCAAGGTCGACCTGAGCGAGCCCAGTGGCTACCGTGGCCGCACCGGCATCTTCGAGCTGCTGGCCGTGGACGATGCGATTCGCGCCCAGATCCATCGCGGTGCCAGCGAGGCCGAGATCCGCGAGACTGCCATGGCTGCAGGCATGCAGCTCATGCGCGAGGATGGCGAACGCCTGGTTCGCGAAGGCATCACCACGCAAGCCGAGGTGATGCGCGTCACGCGCGACTGAGGACCCGAGACTCACTCGCGCCAGCGCAGCATGGCAGGCCCCGTGAGCAGCACGCGCACGAAATCGGCCTGCCGCCCCACACCGACCTTGAGCGCCGCCGATTTGAATTGCGAACGCGCGGTATGGATGGACAGGCCCTGTCTCTCGGCGAACTCCTGCAGGGTCCAGCCATTGATCAGCGCCTGGGCCAGTTGAGCCTCTGCCAGCGTGAGCCGATAGAGATTGCGCAGCAAATCCTGCAGCGAAGGAATGCGCAGCGCCGGATCGCTGATCAGCAGCATGGCAGCACTGCGCTCGCCATAAGGGCTGCTATGTATGGGCAAGGGCGACACCATGACCTGCAACTGCTGTCCGGCCAGCCCTGTGAAGCGGCTGGCCCGCCCGTGGTGCAACGCCTTGCCCAGCCCCGTGGCAACACAGTCCCGCATGGCTTTCTGCAGCCAGCGCTGGTCTGCGGCATTGGTGGCCTGCAGGCTCTCGTCGGCCGCGCGATACATCAGCTGGCTTTGCTCCATCAGGCGCAAGGCCCGGCTGCTGGCATGCATCACGGCCGCACGTTCGTCCAGAAGAACCACGCCTACCGGCAGATCCTCCAGTACGGCCAGCGATGCATTCAGCAATGCCTGGGTACGGTACAGGCGTCGGTGAATTGCAAATGCGCTCTGCAGGTGCGGCATGAGCTGCTGCACAAGGCCCAGCTCTTCGGCGCTGTAGGCACCCACGGCATGCGGCCTGACAACGGTGATGTTGAACGATCGGTCATGCTGATTGTCGACCACGGCCGCGCAGGAATAGAACAGGTCCTGAGGTCGCAGCCAGTCGCCATACCACTCGGTACCCGGCAGGTTCCGGTCGGGAAACAGTGTGGAGGAATTCACCACCGTGCCCGGTCTATGCAGACTCTGGTCCTGCAGCCAGACATTGCACTGACAGTAGTGCGTGGCAAAGCTTTCCAGTTCGGCGGCGGCAAAGCCCTGACTGGCGCCGAAAGTGCCAAAACCCCCGTCCAGATCCACCGTCCGCTGCGCAAAGTCGTTGGCCCAGATGACGCTGGCCGGTGAACGCAGGGCCGCGCCGAACAAGGCCAGAAAGCCCTGCCAGCGCGCCGGCTCCAGTGCCGACTCGTAGATGGCCGCAATCAATGCGGGCAACCGTTCCTGCAACATCAAAGGCAGATGCGCTACCGCCATAGAGCCTCCTTCCAAGGCTCGCCACAGCAAGCACCTCATGGAGCTTCGCTGGGGATTCATTTCATTTACTCACACTTTGAAATAGCTGCAAACCCTTCACCCAATTTGGTGATGTTTTCGCGACAACAAGTGCTTACAAACAACGGCAGCCACTCTATCAACCAAAGGCTGCCATGTCACAAGCACTCACCACAACTCCATTCATCCGCCGCTCGGTGTCCCTGGGCACCCTGGTCCTGATTGCCTCCATTGCCGGCTGCGGCGGCGGCAGCGACAGCGCTTCTCCTGCTCCGTCGCCCGCCCCGGCTCCGGCCACAAAATCGATCTCCACCACCGTGATCGACGGCGCCTTGCAAAACGTCAGGGTCTGCATGGACAGAAACGACAACGGCAGCTGCGACGCAGGGGAGCCCAGTGCCGTCACCAATGCCGCCGGTCAGGCCAGCCTGGAAGTGCCAGAGGCCGATGTGGGCAAATTCCCGATTCTGGCCCTGGTCACCAAGGACTCTGTCGATGCCGACACCGGCGCCGTTCCCGTGGCTTTCATATTGCGAGCACCCGCCGATCAGCCTGGCATCGTCAGCCCGCTGAGCACCCTGGTCCAGGCGCACAGCCAGGCCACGGGCAGCAGCACCGCCGATGCGGCAGCAGCCATCCAGAGCCAGCTGGGCCTGGGCACTTCGGTGCTGGCGGATTTCACCCAGGACGGCAGCAACGCCGGCAAGCTGGCCGCCACCATGGCGCGCCTGATCGTGGTGACCACCCAGACCCAGCTCACCAACACGGCAGGCGCCACAGGCGTCGACGGCGCGCCGCTGACTTCGGTACAGCTCAACGCCGCCGTCAACAGCGTGCTGCTGCAGCAGCTGCAAACCCTGGCCACGGCCGTGCTGGACAATCCCGCCCTCAGCGACACCAGCAGCTCCATGAAGGACAAGCAATCCGCCATGGAAACCTCCGCCCAGCAGGTGGCCAGCGCTTCGGGCGTCACGGCCGGCAATGTGGGCCTGATCGCAGCCATGCAGTCGCAAACCAGCAGCCCCGAGGCCGGCGGCCCCACGGCGAGCACGCAGCTGCGCTGGCTCAGCTTTACCGACACCAGCAACTACTACATCCGGGCCTTCGAAGCCACGGCCGAGCAGAACACTCCTGATGCGAACGGCAAACGCTATTTCACGGAGTTCCGCGAGCGCGTGGTCAGCGGCCAGGAGCAGCCCTGGACAAGGCCTCAGATCTATTGGACCGGCAGCGAATGGTTTGCCTGCCCCACGGACTTCGTGCAGCAGGTCACCAGCCTCGCGAGCGGAGAGAGCGAATCCCTGTACTGCAAGAGCCTGGTCAGCAGAGCCAAGCAGAGTGTGCGAAATATCGCAGGCCTGAAGATGCGTGACATCGTCACCGAGATCCGCTCCGCCCCGTGGCAGGACTCTGCCGACGGCAGCTTTGCCAACTGGGGCCCGAGGCCCGATCAGCTTCCGGCCGAAACGACCTTCCCCAGCGGCTCCACGCTCAGCTATCGCACCGTCACCGACCTGGGCGGCAGCGACTACTACCTGAGCAACAACGCCAACCGCGCCACCATTGCCCGTGCCGACGCACCGAACAACCCTGACACCAGCACCTGGCGCAGCGCCACGCTTGCGGAATTCATCGCGTGGAATGCCGGCGACTTTGCGCCCAATGTCTCGGCCGCCGATGTGCATGGCAACAACTCGCGCGTGCTGGTCAGCCGCCGCGACTATCTCAAGCCCGATGGCAGCGCCGCCTACAAGCGCTATATGGTGGGTTTCGAGAACGGCGGCGAGCAGCGCGCGCGCTTTTATGAATGCGAGGGCGATATGAGCACCTTGCCCAACAACCGGACCCTGTTCATCAACGGCGTGTCCACCTGCAAGACGATTCTGGTCAGCAATTACAGCATCGCCACCCAGGCAAATGCCAAGGTGCTGCGCTTCGCACAGGAGCCCACCCAGCTCAATGTCAGCAACTTCCAGAACTACCGCCTGTTCGTCGAGCGCGGCGGCATCACCTATGTCGGCTATCGGGACAAGCAGATGGTCAGCAATCAGCAGCGGCTCAATGGCACTGCAGCCGATGCGCTGCTTGCCGCCCTCGGCCTGAACTGACTCCCCGCCCTAGCGCAGCACAGCCCACCTCTCGGTGGGCTTTTTCATGCATGGCCTCAGCCAGCAGCGGTCATTGAGCTTTGCCAGAATCGTTGCCATGCTTGAAAACCTTCGCACTTCCGTCCAGCCCTATGGCGGCGATCTGTTTCTGCTGCTGATCGCCCTGGCTGTCATCAGCCTCGCCGTGCTGTTCAACCTCAAGGGCCGTCTTCCCGTGGACCAGTTGCGCCGCGTGATCCGCATGGCGGCGCTGGTGGCCTTGCTGGGCTCGGTATTCGCCATGCAGGCCGGCAGCAGCTATTACGCCATGGCCGCCGTGCTGCTGGCCTGGGGTGTGCTGGTCGGCATTGTGCTTGGACGTGAGATCGGCCGCAAACGCTGACCCAGAAAACGCTGCAAGCTATCAAAACCATATAGATCAATCGCCATGAAATCCCTGAACAACGTCAAGCTGTCCATGCTGGACCTGGTCGCCGTGCGCGAAGGCGGAACGGTGGCCGATGCTCTGCAGATTGCCGTGCGCACCGCGCAGCAGGCTGAAAAGCTGGGCTTCACCCGCTACTGGCTGGCCGAGCACCACAATATGCCGGGCATTGCGAGTTCGGCCACGGCCGTGCTGATCGGCCACATCGCAGGCGCCACGCAGAGGATTCGTGTGGGCTCGGGCGGCATCATGCTGCCCAACCATGCACCGCTGGTGGTGGCCGAGGCCTTCGGCACGCTGGCCGAGCTCTACCCGGGCCGCATCGACCTGGGCCTGGGCCGCGCGCCGGGCACCGACGGTGCGACCATGCGCGCCCTGCGCCGCGACCGCGTGGAGACCGAGGAGGACTTCCCGCGCGACGTACAGGAGCTACAGCGCCTGCTGGGTGATCACCAGGACGGCGCCCGCATCATCGCCATGCCGGGCGCGGGCACGCATGTCCCGATCTGGCTGCTGGGCTCCAGTCTGTTCTCGGCCCAGCTGGCTGCACACATGGGCCTGCCCTACGCCTTTGCCTCGCACTTTGCGCCGCGCATGCTGCACCAGGCCCTGGCCCTGTATCGCCAGATGTTCAAGCCCAGTGCCACGCTGGCCAAGCCTTACGCGATTGTCGGCGTGCCCGTGATTGCAGCCCCCAGCGATGAAGAGGCGCGGTTTCTGGCCAGCAGCACCTATCAGCGCGTGCTCGGCATTCTGACCGGCAACCGCACCCGCCTCATGCCCCCGATACCGGACTTCTGGGAGCAGCTGGATGGGCGCGCCCAGGCGGCGATTGCCGATTTCCTGGCAGTGGGCGTCATCGGCGGCCCCGATACCGTGCGCCAGGGGCTGCAAAAGCTGGCCGACGAGACCCAGGCCGATGAATTCATGATCGTCAGCGATGTCTATGACGCCGAGCTGCGCCTGCGCAGCCTGGAGATCACGGCTGGCGCCATGAACTCCGCCTGAGCGGTCCTGGCAGCTCCCTCCTCTCACGCTGCATGGAAGGAGGGAGTGCAGAGAGAACGACAAACCAGCGTCCCGGCATGAGAGCATGCCAAACTCCTGCGTCGTTCACCTCTCAGATTTCGCCCATGAGCCGTTCCGCCCGTCTGCTGCAATTGCTGGATACGCTGCGCCGCGCCCGTCAGCCGCAGACCGGGCCCGAGCTGGCCCAGGCGCTGGGCATCAGCCTGCGCACGCTGTATCGCGATATTGCCACCTTGCGCACCCAGGGCGCCGACATCCTGGGCGACCCCGGCATAGGCTTCGAGATGCGGCCCGGCTTTCTGCTGCCGCCGCTGATGTTCAACGCCGACGAGCTGGAGGCCCTGCTGCTGGGCGCTCGCTGGGCCAGCCTGCAGGCCGATCCGCAACTGGCACAGGCCGCCACCGCCGCCATGGACCGCATACGCACAGCACTGCCGCTGGAGCTGCGCATCGCCGTCGATACCAGCGGCCTGCTGGTTCCCAATATGCAGACAGATCCGCCGGCCGAGCCCTGGCAGGCCGCGCTGCGCCGCGCCATCCGCGCCGAACACAAGGTCGTGCTGCATTACCGGGACCAGCATGGCGTGCCGAGCCAGCGCCGGGTCTGGCCGTTTGCCATGGCCTACTTCGAGCGCAGCCGCGTGGTCTCGGCATGGTGCGAGTTGCGCCAGGCCTTTCGTCACTTTCGCGCCGACCGCGTGGACGCGCTGGAGGATTTGGGCGAACGCTATCCGCAGCGACGCCAGGCGCTGATACAGCGCTGGCTGGACGAAACCGGCTACACGCTGGATTGAACGGCGCTGCTGACAGAAACTGTCAGCCCTCGCTCCTACATTGGCTGCATGGCGTTTTTGCCATGTCACAACAGCCCGCCAAGGAGAGCCGCAATGTCCACACCTCAGCAACCCAAGCTGCGCTTTTTCAGCAACCCCAGATCACGCGCCCGCATGGTGCGCTGGATGCTGGAGGAATGCGGTGCCGACTATGAAACCGTTGAGCTGGAATTCGGACCCGAGATGAAGTCGCCCGAGTACCTGTCCATCAACCCCATGGGCAAGGTCCCGGCGCTGCAGCATGGCGATGCCGTGGTCACCGAGACCGGAGCCATCCTCGCCTATCTGGCCGAGCTTTTTCCCGAGAAACGACTGGCCCCGGCGATGGGCAGCCCGGAACGGGCCAGCTACTTTCGCTGGCTGTTCTTTGTCGCCGGGCCGGTGGAGGCCGTCACAACCGCCCGCAACGAAGGCTGGCTGCAATCGCAAACTCATCAGCAAGCCATAAGCGCGGGCTTTGGCCGCTTTGACGATGTGCTGAACACATTGCTGCATGCGGTGGCCGGCAAACGCTATGTCTGCGGCGACCACTTCACGGCCGCCGATCTGTATCTGGCCAGCTATATCGGCTGGAGCATGATGGACGGCAGCTTGCCCAGGCGGCCCGAATTCGAGGCCTATGCCACACCGCTGCTGCAGCGTGCAGCCTCGGTGCGCGCCGACGAGATCGACGGCGATATGCAAGCCGCCGCCATGGCGCCAGTCGTTTAAGGTTTTGGCCCGCAGCGCTTGCCAGTCAAGCGCAGGGCCATCAAAGCCTATAGCAAACCGCTGCAGACCACTCAGCGCGCCAAGTAACCGCCGTCGACCGGGTAATAAGCGCCCGTCACAAACGACGCGCGGTCACTGGCCAGCCAGGCCACCAGCTCGGCAATCTCCTCGGGCTGGCCCAGCCGTCCCATGGGGTGGGCCGCCACCAGAGCCGCATGCGTGGCCGGGTCCTGCTCCAGACCGCTGATCATGGGGGTCTGGACAAAGCCCGGCCCCACGGCATTGATTCGCACGCCCCGGGCCGAATATTCGAGCGCTGCCGCCTTGGTCAGGCCCAGCACGCCATGCTTGGCCGCCGTATAGGCCGCAGAGTTGGCAAAGCCCACGGCGCCGAGTATGGACGCCATATTGATGATGGAGCCGCCACCGCCTTGCAGCATGGCGGCAATCTGGTATTTGCAGGCATAGAAGACACCCGAGAGATTGACGCGCAGCACCTGCTCCCAGGCATCGAGTGGATAGTCGGCGGTTGGCGCGCTGGCTCCGCCGATGCCGGCGTTGTTGCAGGCCGCGTCCAGCCTGCCGAAGTGGCGCATGGTCAGGGCCACCAGCGCTTCATGATCTGCTGGGCTGCCGGCGTCGGCGCGCAGATACAGTGCCTCGGCACCCAGCTCTCGCACCAGGGCCGCGCTCTCCTGACCCTGCTCCTCGTTAAGGTCGGCCAGCACCACCCGCGCGCCTTCCCTGGCCCATGTCAGCGCCACACAACGGCCTATGCCGGATGCAGCCCCCGTCACCAATGCAACCTTGTCCTTGAGCATCGAAACCTCGCATTCTTGAATCGGCAGACCATTGTGCCGACCTCAGCCGCGGCAGTCCTGACCTGCGTCAAGCCGGGTTCGCTCTCTCAAACGCCGAAGTGCTGACATCATTAGTCGCTACTATCTGCACTAACCCCTCACCCGTCAGATCGATTCGCGCATGCCCGCCTTTACCTTTGAAGCCCTGGATGCCCAGGGCCAGACCCGCAAGGGCACCCTGGAAGCCGACAACGCCCGTGCCGCGCGCAGCCAGCTGCGCAGCCAGGCCCTGGTGCCGCTGCAGGTCGAGCCCGTCGCCGCAGGCAAGGGCCAGGGCCGCACCGGCGCTTCCGGATGGTTCACGCGCCCGGTCTTCAACTCCACCAGCCTCGCGGTATGGACCCGCCAGCTCTCGGGCCTGGTCAGCTCCGGCCTGCCCATAGAACGCGCACTGGCCGCGCTGTCCGAGGAAGCCGAGGACGAACGCCAGCATCAGCTGGTCGCAGCGCTGAGGGCCGAGGTCAATGCCGGCTCCAGCTTTGCCAGGGCGCTGGAACAGCATCCACGCGAGTTTTCCGATATCTTTTGCGCCGTGATCGGCGCCGGCGAATCCAGCGGCAGCCTGGGTCCGGTGCTGGAAAACCTGGCCGACGACCTGGAGGCGCGCCAGGCCTTGCAGTCCAAGCTCATCGGCGCCTCGCTGTATCCGGCCATCGTGACGCTGGTGGCCATCGTCATCGTGATCTTTCTGGTCAGCTATGTGGTGCCGCAGGTGGCCGGCGTGTTTGCCGGCACCAAGCGTGCGCTGCCGTTTCTCACCGTGGTCATGCTCGGCATCAGCGACTTTGTGCGCCACTACGGCTGGTTCATGCTGGCCGTGCTGCTGCTGGCTGCCGTGGGCTTTCGGCTGGCGCTCAGGAACGAGGCGTTTCGCGAGCGCTTCGATGCCCAGTGGCTGCGTCTGCCGCTCATAGGCCGGCTCTCGCGCAGCTATAACGCGGCGCGCTTTGCCGGCACTCTGGCCATGCTGGCCGGAGCGGGCGTGCCCATTCTCAAGGCCTTGCAGGCTGCGGCCGAGACGCTCAACAACCGCGCGCTGCGCGCCGATGCCATGGATGCGCTGGTGCTGGTGCGCGAAGGCGCGCCGCTGGCCTCGGCCCTGGCTCAGAAGAAGCGCTTTCCGGGCCTGGTCGCCATGTTCGCCCGGCTGGGCGAGCAGACGGGCCAGCTGCCGCTGATGCTGCAGCGTGCCGCCACCCAGCTGTCCACCGAGGTCCAGCGCCGTGCCATGCACCTGGCCACGATCCTCGAGCCCCTGCTCATCGTCGTCATGGGACTGGTGGTCATGCTCATCGTGCTGGCCGTGCTCATGCCCATCATCCAGCTCAACCAGTTCGTCAAATAGGCCGGCCGCGCCAGCAACGGTGCGGAAGCGCCCACTCCAGCTTGGCGCAATTCTTGCTTTCTTTTAGTGCATTGCGGGTTTCTTCCGCAATTTCGCACCAATAAATAGCAAATTTCAGCTGGAGCGTTTTCATGCAAGCACTAAAACAGGGCGCGGATGCCCTGTTCATTCTGATGGGCGCCGTCATGGTCCTGGCCATGCACGCCGGTTTCGCCTTCCTGGAACTGGGCACCGTGCGCCGCAAGAACCAGGTCAATGCCCTGGTCAAGATCCTGGTCGACTTCTCGGTCTCCACCGTGGTCTATTTCGCTCTCGGCTATGGCGTGGCCTACGGCACGCACTTTTTCGTGGGTGCCGAGCAGCTGACGGCACTCAACGGCTATGGCCTGGTCAAGTTCTTCTTTCTGCTGACCTTTGCCGCCGCCATTCCCGCCATCATCTCGGGCGGCATTGCCGAACGCGCCAAGTTCTGGCCCCAGCTGATCGCCACGGCCATGATCGTGGGCCTGATCTACCCCTTCTTCGAGGGCATTGCCTGGAACCAGCATTTCGGCGTGCAGGCCTGGATCAAGGCGCTGACCGGCGCCGAGTTCCACGACTTTGCCGGCAGCGTGGTGGTCCATGCCGTGGGCGGCTGGATCGCTCTTGGCGCCGTGCTGCTGCTGGGTCCGCGCAGCAATCGCTACCGCCAAGGCGGAGCGATCGCCGCCACGCCCCCCTCCAGCATTCCCTTCCTGGCTCTGGGCGCCTGGATTCTGATCGTGGGCTGGTTCGGCTTCAATGTGATGAGTGCCCAGAGTCTGGACAAGATCTCCGGTCTGGTCGCCGTGAACTCGCTGATGGCCATGGTCGGCGGCACGCTGGCCGCCCTGGCGGTGGGCAAAAACGACCCGGGCTTTGTGCACAACGGCCCGCTGGCCGGTCTGGTCGCCGTCTGCGCGGGCTCGGATCTGATGCACCCTCTGGGGGCACTGGTCGTGGGGGCTGCCGCCGGCGCCATCTTTGTCTTCATGTTCACGCTGACGCAGAACAAATGGAAGATCGACGATGTGCTTGGCGTGTGGCCGCTGCACGGTCTGTGCGGCGCCTGGGGCGGCATTGCAGCCGGCATCTTCGGCACGCAAGCGCTGGGCGGGCTTGGCGGCGTGCATCCGCTGGCCCAGCTCATAGGCACGCTGATGGGCGTGGCCTGGGCAGCGCTCGGCGGCCTGCTGGTCTACGGCCTGCTCAAGAAAACCATGGGGCTGCGCCTGAGCCAGGAACAGGAATTCGACGGCGCCGATCTGTCCATACACCATATCAGTGCCACGCCCGAGCGCGAAGCCAACTGGTGAGGGCGCGGCGGCCTGCGTATCATCGGAGCTTGTCTGCACATCCGCCCAAAGCCGTACCGCCATGGCCATGACCCTGAACGACAAGCTCGTCGTCGCCATCTCCTCGCGAGCCCTGTTCGATTTCGAGGAGGAAAACCGCCTCTTCGAGGACAGCGACCCGGCGACCTATCTGCGCCTGCAGCGCGAGCGGCTGAACGTGCCTGCCGCACCGGGCGTTGCCTTCTCGCTGGTCAAGAAGCTGCTGGCCTTCAACACCGAGGCACAGCAGCATGTGGAGGTGGTGCTGCTCTCGCGCAACGACCCCGTCAGCGGCATGCGCGTCTTCCGCTCGGCCCAGGCCCACGGCCTGCACTCCATACAGCGCGGCGTATTCACCCAGGGGCGCGACCCCTTCGGTTATCTGCGCCCGCTGGGAGCCCAGCTGTTTCTCTCGGCGAATGCCGATGACGTGACCCAGGCACTGCAGCTGGGCTACCCGGCCGCCCATGTGTTCACCGACTCCATGCGCGCCAGCAGCAGCCATCCGCGCGAAGTGCGCATCGCTTTCGACGGCGATGCCGTGCTGTTTTCCGACGAGGCCGAGCGCATCTTCCAGGCCCAGGGCCTGGAGGCTTTCCAGCAGCATGAGCTGGAGAAAGCCGCCCAGCCGCTGCCTGAAGGCCCGTTCAAGCCGCTGCTGGCCGCCCTGCACCGGCTGCAGCAGGCCGATGTGGCCGGCATGCGCGTGCGCACGGCCCTGGTCACGGCGCGCAGCGCCCCGGCCCATGAGCGCGCGCTCAATACGCTGATGGACTGGAAGATCGATGTCGATGAAGCCATGTTCCTCGGCGGACTGGCCAAGGGCGGGTTTCTGCGCGAGTTCGAGCCCGATTTCTTCTTCGACGACCAGACCGGCCATGTGCGCAATGCGGCCGGGCATGTTCCTTCGGGCCATGTACGCAGCGGCATTGCCCATGACAAGGCGGCGCTGCCTACGTAAAGCTTGGCAAAGTCCGGCAAGCGAATGCAAAACTTTGAAAGTGCGGCGGGACAGTGCTTGAGAATGCCGTCATGGCCCTCATCTGTACCGCTATGTCAAAAGCCAAGAACCACCCCATCGTCGCGCGAAGCAGCTCGGTCATGAAGACCGCCATGGGCGTGCTGCTGACCAGCGCCGTGCTGCTGCTGCCCACGGTGCGCGCCGAGGAAACTGCCGGCGACAAGATGGCGGAAAGACAGGGAACCCAGCTCTCCAAGGGCGAGATCAAGGCCCAGCAGCAGTTCAAGATGCTGGACTTCAACCAGGATGGCAAGCTCAGCCGCAAGGAAGTGGCCATCATCCCCAAGCTGGCCGCCGCCTTTGACGAAACCGACACCAACAAGGACGGCTTCGTCACCTATGAGGAAGTGCGCGCCTTTGCCGTCAAATACCGTGCAGCGCGTGAAAAGGCCAAGGCCGCGGAAGCCGTGGCAGCTGCATCAGCCAAGGACGATGCTCACAAATCAGAAGCTGACAGCGCTGATCCTGAAAGCAAATAAGATATAAAAATAGCTGAAGCGCTTGAATATCAAGCGCAATCAGCTCTCAAAATAAAAGCAATCGCTTACTTGGCGTTGCCGCTGCGCTTTATCCGGGGCTCGGAATAAGTCAACGGCTCATTGCGCGCCGTCTGCTTGCTCTGCAGCAGATCTTCCGACTTGCTGGTTTCCTGCGCCTGCTCCACCGCCTGGGCACTGGCGCGCCACATGGACTGGATGAACTCGATCAGCTGCTTGGAGATCGGCTCCTTGGGTGGCTCCTCGACCTCCTCCTTTTGCTTGACCTCCTCGGCCAGCGTCCAGTCTCGGTTCTCGGTATCGGGAGCCGAGGGCTTCTCGGGCTCGCGCACCGTGCGGCCCTCGCCGATCTTGTCCACCGACTCCGTCGCATTCACCGCATTCACGGGGCGCACCGGCGCGGCGCCAGAGGCGCCTGTGGAATACAAATCCGCACCCTGGGTACGCCAGGGCGTCTGTGTCCGGTCTAGAGGTGGAATTTGCATGGCTTGGCCCTCGGCAGTAAAAAGGTGCAGGCGGAAAATCAGCTATCTCGCCCTGTTATCGGCCACGCTTGAGAAAACTGTAGGATTATTTTCAATCCTATTTTGATAGCTATTAGTCTATATATATCAAGCACCACTGCGCAATTTGATACAAAAAAGGGCCTCGCGATTATGCGAAGCCCTTGAAATAGTCGCGCTGCGCAGCTTACAGAAAGCGCTCCAGCAGCTTGCGCGAATGCCTGTCCAGCTTGCTGCTGTCGGGAATCCGATATTGCACGCCATCCTGGCCCGTGATCTGCAGTCGGGTGCGCCCGGCCAGCTTGCGGATGTCTTCCTCGGCCTTGAGCACCATCTGCGTCAGACCGCGATCCGTCTGCAGCTCCCAGGTGCTGGGGGTGGAGAAACTCGAGACCTTGAGAATGCGCTCTATGGTCGGCACAAACTCCCGCACTGCCAGGTCCTGCTCGATCAGCTGACGATGCTCGGGCTGCAGGTCTGCCATGCGGGCCACCCACAGCGCTTCCTTGCCATCGGAGGCGATCAGCGACAGCCCTTCGGCAGGCGCGGCAATCGGAAATGCACGCACGGGAACGACGGCTTCGTAGACCAGGCCGTTGCCCAGGGTCAGCACCAGACGGCCATGGGCGTTGCGCTCCAGCTGCATGCCGCTCAGATTGGATTGGGGAGCTTCGATCATTGTGTTTCCTTGGTCTGCAGCTTGAGGCCGGCCGCTTGCGCATCCTCTTCGGCACGACGTGCCTGCGCGTCGTACAGGCGGAAGTAATGGCCCTTGAGATCCATCAGCTCGTCGTGCGGGCCGACTTCGACGATCTCGCCACGATCCATGACCACCAGACGGTCGGCCTTGCGCAAGGTGGACAGGCGGTGGGCAATGGCGATCGTGGTGCGCCCCTGGACCAGATTGTCCAGCGCCTTCTGGATCTCCTTTTCGGTCTCGGTATCCACGGCCGAGGTGGCTTCGTCGAGGATCAGGATGCGCGGATCGATCAGCAGCGCACGCGCGATGGAGATACGCTGGCGCTCGCCACCCGACAGGCCCTGGCCGCGCTCGCCGACCAGGGAGTCATAGCCGTGGGGCAGGCGCAGGATGAACTCGTGGGCATGGGCGGCACGCGCCGCGGCCACGATTTCCTCGCGCGTGGCATCGGGCTTGCCGTAGGCGATGTTCTCGGCGATCGTGCCGAAGAACAGGAAGGGCTCCTGCAGCACCAGGCCGATATTGCTGCGGTAGTCGGACACGGACATGCGGCGCACGTCCACGCCGTCGAGCTGGATGGAGCCCTCGGAGACGTCATAGAAACGGCAGATCAGGTTGACCAGGGTGCTCTTGCCCGAGCCGCTGTGGCCGACCAGTCCGATCATCTCGCCGGGCTTGATCTCCAGGTTCAGATGCTTGATGACGGCACGGCTGCCGTAGCGAAAGCCCACATCCTCCATGGTGATGGCACCCTTGGCCTTGCCGGGCAGCTTCACGGGGTTGCTGGGCTCGGGCACATTGCTGACATGGTCGAGGATGTCGAAGATGCGCTTGGCACCGGCCGCCGCCTTCTGCGTGACCGAGACAATGCGGCTCATCGAATCCAGGCGGGTATAGAAACGGCCGATATAGGCGATGAAGGCGGTCAGCACACCGACCGTGATGGAGCCGCCGGCCACCAGATAGATGCCGAAGCCCCAGACCACCAGAATGCCGACCTCGGTCAGCAGCGTTACCGTGGGGGTGAACAGCGACCAGGTCTTGTTGACCTTGTCGTTGGCCTGCAGATTGATCAGATTGGCGTCGGCAAAGCGGTCGGCTTCACGCTTTTCCTGTGCGAAGGCCTTGACCACGCGGATACCGGGAATGGTGTCGGCCAGCACATTGGTCACCTCGGACCAGACGCGGTCTATCTTCTCGAAGCCCGTGCGCAGACGGTCGCGCACGGTATGGATCATCCAGGCGATGAAGGGCAGCGGCACCAGCGTGACCAGCGCCAGCCAGGGGTTGATGGAGAACAGGATGGCCGATGTCATCACGATCATCAGCACATCGGTTGCAAAATCAAGTGCGTTGAGCGACAGAAACAGATTGATGCGATCGGTTTCGGCACCGATACGCGCCATCAGATCCCCCGTGCGCTTGCTGCCGTAGTAGTCCACCGACAGGTTCAGCAAGTGGTTGTAGGTGGTGGTGCGCAGATTGGAGCCTATGCGCTCGGACACCTTGGCCAGCACGAAAGTACGTGCCCAGCCCAATGCCCAGGCCAGCAGCGCCGACAGCAGCAGCATGCCCAGATAGAAGAAAACCAGATCCCGGTCGATTTTTTCACCGTTCTGGAACGGAATCAGGATCTTGTCCATCAGCGGGATGGTCAGATAAGGCGCCACCAACTGGGCCGCCGTGGTGGCCAGGGTCAGCAAGAAGCCCAGCAGCAGCTGGCCCTGATAGGGTTTGGCAAAACGCCACAGGCGCAGCAGCACCCAGGTGGAGGTCTGGGGCGCCTGCTGGCGTGCGCAGGCCGGGCATTCCTCGGTATCGGGCGGCAGCACCGAGTGGCAGACCGGGCAATGCGGGACATCCTCATCGCTGACCGCGCTATAGGCCTCCTGACGGGCGATGCGCTCGCGCTGGCGGTCGAACTGCTGCATCAGCTGCAGCATGGAGGTCTGATGCTTCAGCGTGATCAGCCACTGTGCAAGACGCGCGCTCCTGTCATGCAGTTCCAGGTTGCCCACACCGCCATGATCCTGCAGGCGCAGGCTTTGATCTACCGCCAGGGCCCATTCACGCCACTGCTGGGTCTTGGGATCGCAGGCCAGCAGACGCTCCTGGGTCAGGGCCAGCAGGCCGCTGCCGAACTGCAAATCCGCACTCAGGTCAACCGGGACGACGGCTAATACGTTTTCATGTTCAGCGAGTCTTGCTCGCAGCTCGCCCCCCAGGGGGCCGGCAAAGACTGCCGAGGCGTCCACAGTATGGTGATGTTGCATGTTGAGTTATTTTTCTCCGCCGATGGCGGCTCCAAGAGTCATGCGGGCAACCGCATCGGCATGGTGAATATGGCTGCGCCTGACGTCCGATATATCCTGGTTAACGCGCGAACCTGCATTTAGGCTGACAAGCTTCACAATGCAGATTCTGGGCGCACAATGCCAACCTATCAGGGGCAGGAGTTTAAGAAAACCTGCTCTCCTCATTCCTATCCGCTGATCAACATGGCGAAATTCAACGACATCCAACTCTTGCGCACAACTTTCCTGCGTGGCCCCAGTGTCTGGACCTACCGCCCGGTACTGGAGGTCTGGCTGGATCTGGGAGAGCTGGAAGACTATCCGTCCAACAAGATTCCCGGCCTCAACGAGCGCCTGACCAGCTGGCTGCCCGACCTGATCGAGCACACCTGTGGCGTCGGCGAGCGCGGTGGCTTCATCCAGCGCCTGGAAGGCGGCACCTGGATGGGTCATGTGATGGAGCATGTAATCATCGAGCTGCTGAACCTGGCCGGCATGCCCGCCGAGTTCGGTCAGACCCGCGAAATTTCCAGGCGCGGCGTGTACCGCATGGTGTTCCGCTGCCCCGAAGAGGCCGTGGCCCGCGTGGCGCTGGAATATGGGCACAAGCTGCTGATGGCGGCCATCAATGACGAGCCGTTCGACCTCAAGCCCGCCGTGCATGCCATCAAGACGGCCATCAACGACCGCTACCTGGGCCCCTCGACAGGCTGCATCGTCGATGCCGCCAGCGAGCGCCGCATCCCCCATATCCGCCTCAACGACGGCAACCTGGTGCAGCTGGGTTATGGCGCGGCACAGCGCCGCATCTGGACCGCAGAGTCCGACCAGACCAGCGCCATCGCCGAAGGCATTGCCCAGGACAAGGACTTCACCAAGCGCCTGCTGGCCGCCTGCGGCGTGCCCGTGCCAGAAGGCCAGATCGTGGCATCGCCCGAAGAAGCCTGGGAAGTGGCGCAGGACATCGGCTTTCCCGTGACCGTCAAGCCCTCGGACGGCAACCATGCCCGTGGCGTGACCCTGGAGCTGTCCAAGGAAGCGGACATCAAGGCCGCGTTTGCACTGGCCCAGCCCGAAGGCTCGGACGTGATCGTCGAAAAATTCATCGACGGCGTGGAGCACCGCCTGCTGGTCGTGGGCGGCAAGGTGGTGGCAGCGACCAAGGGCGAGACGGTTTCCGTCTACGGCAATGGCAATGCCACGCTGCGCGAGCTGGTGGAAGTGCTGAACCAGGACCCGCGCCGCGGCCCCGAGCAGGAATACCCGCTGGACTGGATCAATCTGGAAGCCGGCGCCGTCAAGCTGGAACTCAATCGCCAGCATGTGACGCCCGACAGCGTGATTCCCCAGGGTCAGGGCGTGCTGCTGCAGCGCAACGGCAATATGGCCATCGACTGCCTGGACGATGTACACCCCGACGTGGCTTACTACGCCGTGCTGGCCGCCAAGATCGTTGGCCTCGACATTGCCGGCATGGACATGATCCTCAAGGATGTCTCCAAGCCCATGCAGGGCCAGGGAGCGATTCTGGAAGTCAACGCCGGCCCCGGCCTGTTGATGCACCTCAAGCCCACCAGCGGCGCACCGCGTCCTGTGGGCATGGCGATTGCCGACCATCTCTTCCCCCGCGAAGACGGTGCCGGCGCCGGTCGCATTCCCGTGGTCGGCATTGTGGGCACACGCAACAACGCCTTCATTTCGCGCCTGGTCGGCTGGCTGCTGCAGCTGTCGGGCAAGCTGACCGGCGTGGCCAGCAGCGAAGGCATGTTCCTCGCCAATCGCCATACGCAAAAGACCAATACCGCCAACTGGGCCGGAGCCCATCGTCTGCTGACCAACCGTCTGGCCGAAGCCGCCGTCATCCAGACCACGGCCCGTTCCATTCTGGAAGAAGGCCTGGCCTATGACCGCTGCCTGGTCGGCGTGGTCACCGACATGGACGGCTACGAGCAACTGGCCGATCACGATGTGCTGGAGCCCGGCCAGATGCGCCGCGTGATGCGCACCCAGATCGACGTGGTGCTGGACGAAGGCGCGGGCGTGCTCAACGCCGACCTGCCCGAAGTGGCCGATCTGGCCGAGCTCTGCGACGGCGAAGTCATTCTGTACGCCACCGGCGCCGACAATGAATTTGTCGCCGCCCACCGCGCCAACACCGAAGCCCGTCATGAAGGTGGCCGCGCCGTCTTCCTCAAGGGCAATAACGTGGTGCTGGCCACAGGCACGCAGGAGCGTGTGCTGGGCACGCTGGAAGCGCTGTCGCTGGCAGGCGGCAAACGCCCCGACACCAGCGCGCTGCTGGCTGCGATTGCCTCCGCCTGGGCGCTGGACATCACGCCCGAGCTGATCGGCGCCGGCATCAAGACCTTTGAATACCAGGCTTGATTGCCCCATAAAACGCTTCAACAGATATAGCTGCTGACGCTTTCCTCACAAGCGTCAGACCAAGAAAAAGCTTGAAATCCAGCTGAAAGAAACACTATGCAGATCACTCGCAACCGAGCCTTGCGCGGCCCCAACCTCTGGACCCGCAGCACAGCCATCGAAGCCATCGTGCACTGCGAAGACAGCGAGCTGCTGTACACCGCCATGCCCGGCTTTGAAGAAAAGCTGCGCGCGCGTTTCCCCACCATCGGTACGCTGCAGCCACATGGCGCAGACCAGCGCCTGTCGCTGGCCCATGTGCTGGAAGTTGCTGCCCTGTCGCTGCAGGCCCAGGCGGGCTGCCCCGTCACCTTCAGCCGCACCCACGAGACCGTGGAGCAAGGCACCTTCCAGGTGGTGGTCGAGTACACCGAAGAATCCGTGGGCAAGCTGGCCATGGAGCGTGCCGAAGCCCTGATTCAGGCGGCATTGAACGACACGCCCTTCGACGCCGACGCCACGATTGCCGAGCTGCGCGAGCTGGACGAGGACGACCGTATCGGCCCCTCGACCGGCGCCATCGTCGATGCCGCCGTGGCGCGCGGCATTCCCTTCCGTCGCCTGACCACCGGCTCGCTGGTGCAGCTGGGCTGGGGTTCGCGTGCGCGCCGCTTCCAGGCCGCCGAGATCGACTCCACCAGCGCCGTGGCCGAATCCATTGCGCAGGACAAGGATCTGACCAAGCGCCTGCTGCATGCAGCCGGCGTGCCCGTGCCCATGGGTCGCCCCGTCACCGACGTGGAAGACGCCTGGGCCGTGGCCCAGGAAGTGGGTCTGCCCGTGGTGGTCAAACCTCAGGACGGCAACCAGGGCAAGGGCGTGGTGGTGAACATCACCACCCGCGAAGGCCTGGAGGCCGCTTACAAGACCGCCAGCGAATTTGGCGATGAAATCCTCGTCGAGCGCTTTTTGCCCGGCCATGACTTCCGCATGCTGGTCGTCGGCGGCCAGTTGGTCGCTGCCGCCCGCCGCGAGCCTCCCCAGGTGCTGGGCGACGGCCAGCACACCATCCGCGAGCTGGTGAACATCGTCAACCAGGACCCGCGCCGCGGCTCCGGCCACGGCACGGCACTGACCAAGGTGCGGCTGGACGATATCGCCATCGCCCGCATCGCCAGTGAAGGCCTGACGCCTGACAGCGTGCCCGCCCAGGGCCAGCGCGTGGTGCTGCGCAACAACGCCAATCTGTCCACCGGCGGCAGCGCCACCGATGTGACCGATGATGTGCATCCCGAAATCGCCGCCCGAGCCATCGAGGCCGCGCAGACCATCGGTCTGCATATCTGCGGCGTGGACGTGGTCTGCGAAACCATGCTCAAGCCTCTGGAAGAGCAAAGTGGCGGCATCGTGGAAGTCAACGCCGCTCCCGGCCTGCGCATGCACCTGGCGCCCTCCTTCGGCCGTCCCCGCAATGTGGGCGTGCCCATGGTGGACGAGCTGTTCGCGCCCGGCGACGACGGCCGCATCCCCCTGGTCGCCGTCACCGGCACCAACGGCAAGACCACGACCACGCGCGTGATCGCTCACCTGTTCACCTCGCATGGCTGGCGCACTGCCATGACCAACACCGATGGCGTGTACGTCAACGGTCGCCAGATCGACAGCGGCGACTGCTCGGGCCCCAAGAGTGCGCGCAACGCCCTGGCCCACCCCGAGACCGATGCGGCTGTGCTGGAATGCGCACGCGGCGGCATCTTGCGTGAAGGCCTGGGCTTTGACCGCTGCCAGGTCGCCGTGGTCACCAATGTGGGCGAAGGCGACCACCTGGGCCTGAACTTCATCACCACCAAGGAAGATGTCAGCGTTCTCAAGCGCGTCATCGTGCAGAACGTGGCTTCCACGGGCTATGCCGTGCTCAATGCCGCCGATCCACTGGTCGCGGCCATGGCCCATGTCTGCCCCGGCAAGGTCATCTTCTTTGCCGCCGACCGCCACCACCCCGTCATGGCCACGCACCGTGCCCAGGGCAGCCGCGTGGTCTATGTCGATGGCGACGCCATCGTGGCCGCAGAAGGTTCCTGGCGCGAGAGCATCGCGCTGCGCGACATTCCGCTGACCCGTAACGGCACCATCACCTTCCAGGTAGAAAACGTCATGGCCTCCATCGGCGCCGCATGGGCCGCAGGCCTGCCCTGGCAGACCATTCGCCGTGGTCTGGCCGGCTTCCTCAACGACAGCGACAACGCCCCTGCCCGCTTCAATGTGATGGACTACAAGGGCGCCACCATCATTGCCGATTACGGCCACAACCCCGACGCCATCCGCGCGCTGTCGCAGGCCGTGGAAGCCATGCCCGCCAAGCGCCGCAGCGTGGTGATCTCGGGCGCCGGCGATCGCCGCGACCAGGACATCACCGAACAGACCCAGATCCTGGGCAAGGTGTTCGATGATGTGGTGCTCTATCAGGACGCCTGCCAACGTGGCCGCGTGGATGGTGAAGTGCTGGCCCTGCTGAAAAAGGGCCTGGAAGGCGCGCCGCGCACCAGCTACAGCACAGAGATCCATGGCGAGTTCCTCGCCATCGACCATGCCCTGGCCCGCCTGCAGCCCGGCGACCTGTGCCTGGTGCTGGTGGATCAGGTGGAAGAGGCTCTGGAGCATCTGCGCAAGCATGTGAATGGACAGTGACCCCCTGAGGCGCTGACGCGCCTTCCCCCTGAGGGGGACGACGGCCTCGCCGGGAGGCGGCGCGGCCGGCCAGGCTCTTGCTTGCCATCTCTCGCTTGAGCGAGTGCCTATATTCCAGCCCAGGAGCCGTGCATGAACCCTCGGCACCTCCATACCGACCCGGCCTTGCGCCGGGTTTTGTATTTGAAGTCACAGCACTTTGCACCTGCGGCATGGCTTGCGCGGCGGTTTTCACGCATGGTCTGAGGCGGCGGACGACGTATGATGCGGACGCATATCAGCACCGCACACCCATGACCTTGCAACAGCTTCGCCGCATTGCCACCTGCCTGCTGGGCCGGTGCGTGCTGGCATGGATGGCACTGTCCATGGGGGTGGCGGCAGCCGCGCCGCTGATCCAGTCTCAGGGGTTTGAGCTGATCTGCACCAGCACCGGCGCGGTCAAGCTGATCGTCAAGGGCGAATACGGCGGCAGTGCCCTGGGTGCGGGCCACCTCGATTGCCCCATGTGCCTGCCCCATGCAGCACCGCCTTCGCCCGCGCTGCAGCTGCCGTCGCCTACCGAGTCGCCGCTGTGGCATGCGCTGCAGCCCGTGGAGCGGGCGCGCATCGCCGCCATCACCGCCGCTCCTCTGCCTGCGCGCGGACCGCCTCCCGTTTACCTCTGAACCATTTCGGGCTCTAGCGCAGTTCCTATCTGCGCTGGCCGCAATCAGATTCATAGGGACGATCACGTCCCAAGGTAAGCATTCATGAAACAGATTTTTCTGCCGCTGGTGGTCAGTGGTATTGCATGGCCGTGCCTGGCCCAGACCTCGACCGATTCCGCCGACCTGCCTGAGCGCTCCAAGACCCTGGGCGTGGTCACCGTCAACGGCGGCCAGCCCAGCTCGCTGCCCACGCAGATTCCGACCACCATCGAAGGCATCACGCGCGAGGAGATAGAGACCCGCATCAATGCCACCGACAGCGAGGATGCCCTCAAATATCTGCCCAGCCTGCTGGTGCGCAAGCGCTATATCGGCGACTACAACCACGCCATCCTCTCTACCCGCGCTTCGGGCACGGGCAATAGCGCGCGCTCGGCCGTCTATGCCGACGGCATCTTGCTGTCCAACTATCTGGGCAATGGCATTGCCAACGGCAGCAACTATGCGCCGCGCTGGGGCCTGGTGACGCCCGAGGAGATCGAACGCGTCGATGTCATGTACGGCCCGTTCTCGGCCGCCTACCCCGGCAACTCCGCCGGTGCCGTGGTGGACTATGTGACGCGCATGCCCGACAAGCTCGAAGCCCATGTGGCCACCGGCTATGCCCACCAGAGCGCCGACGTGCTGGGCAGCAACGGCCATTACCGCAGCTGGAACACCAGCGCTTCCATCGGCAGCAGAAGCGGCGACTGGTCGTACTGGATCAATCTGAGCCGCAGCGACAGCCAGGGCCAGCCCATGACCTTCCCCACCGTGCTGCAGTCCGCCGGCGTGGCGGGCGGTGCCGGCACGCCCGTGACCGGGGCGATTGCCGGGCTGAGCACCACCAACCAGCCCTGGTACATCCTGGGTGCGGGCACGCAGTACCGCACCCGGCAGGATCACGCCAAGATCAAGCTGGCCTATGACATCACGCCCACGCTGCGCGCCAGCTACACGCTGGGCTGGTGGCAGAACAGCGCCAAGGGCAGCTCCGAGACCTATCTGCGCGGGCCGGACGGCCAGCCGGTCTACAGCGGCAACATCAATATCGACGGCAAGACCTACAAGCTGGCCGACACCGCCTTCGGACTCAGCCAGGACCGGCAGACCCACACCATGCATGGCGTCTCGCTCAAAAGTCATGCCCAGGGCGAGTTTGACTGGGAGCTCAGCGCCAGCCTCTATGACTACGGCAAGGATCAGCAGCGCGTGCCCACCATTGCCCAGCCGGCTGCCAATCTGGGCGGCAAGGGCACACTGCAGGATCAGGACGGCACGGGCTGGAACACGCTGGCCGCCAAGGGCACATGGCGACAGAACGACATACTGGGCCTGCAGGGCACACATATCGTGGACTTCGGCCTGGGCCGCGATGCCTACAAGCTCAACATCAGCAAATACAACGTGCTGGGCGACTGGCAGTCCGGCCCGGCCAACGAGCAGGCTGTCGTCAGCCAGGTCGGCGGCAGGGCCGAGACCCGCTATGCCTGGGCACAGGACAGCTGGCAGCTGGCCAGGGACTGGAAGGCCGTGCTGGGTCTGCGCTGGGAGGACTGGACGGCCAGCCAGGGCCATACCGCCACGACCAGCAGCCAGCTGAGTTACGCCCAGCGCAGCGAATCGCATTTCTCGCCCAAGGCCGCGCTGGCCTACCAGTTGGCCCGCAACACCACGCTCAAGGCCTCGCTAGGCCGTGCCGTGCGCTTTCCCACCGTGGGCGAGCTGTATGGCGCGACTTCGGGCGGCGCGCTGTCCTTCATCAACGACCCGAATCTGAAACCCGAAAAATCCTGGACGGGCGAGCTGACAGCCGAGCAAGACCTGGGTAACGGCCTGCTGCGCGCAACCTGGTTCCACGAGCGCACGCGCGATGCGCTCTACAGCCAGCTGATTCCCGGCACCACCATCTCTGCGGTGCAGAACGTGGATCAGGTTCGTACCTCGGGGCTGGAGCTGGCTTACTCGGCGCAGTCGGTGTGGATTCGGGGGCTGGACCTGGGCGGCAGCCTGGCCTGGGCCAATTCGCGCATCACGGCCAATGCCGCCAATCCGGCCAGCGTCGGCAAATGGCAGCCGCGCGTGCCACGCTGGCGCGCCACGGCCTGGGCCACCTACAAGCCCGATGAACGCTGGGCCTTCACGGTGGCGGCGCGCTACAGCGGGCGCCAGTACTCGAATCTGGACAACAGCGATGTCCATGCCGACATCTATATGGGTGCTAGCCAGTACTTCAGCGTCGATCTGCGGGCCCGCTATCAGATCGACAGACAGCTATCAGCAGCCCTCGGCATAGACAACGCCAACAATGCCAGGTACTGGAACTTCCATCCCTATCCGCAAAGAAGCTTTAGCGCCTCCCTGCGCTGGGATCTTTAGACGCCCGCGGCTCTAGGCCAGCCCGGCCACCAGGCCATGGGTCTTGCGCATCCTGAAAGTGCCCAGGCTGGCCAACAGCGCCAGGGACAGGCCCAGCACGCAGGCACCCTGCCAGCCGTCAATGCGCCAGGCGAGAGTCCCCAGCGCCGAGCCCGCCGCCGCGCCCGTGAAATAGCCCGTCATATAGACGGCATTCATGCGGCCGCGCGCTGCGGGCAGCAACTGGGCCACCGTGGCCTGGTTGGTGATGTTCAGGCATTGCAGGCCCAGATCGATCACCACCATGCCCAGCACGAACCAGCCCAGATGCGCTCCGCCCACCCATAGCAGCGGCCAGGACAGCAGCAGGGCCAGCGCCCCGATGGCACAGCTCACGCGGCCCAGGCCCTTGTCCACCAGCCGCCCCGCCTGCGTGGCCACCAGGGCACCCGCCGCGCCAGCCAGACCGATCAAGCCGATCTGGCCGTCATCCAGACCCAGGGGACCGCTGGACAACTGCAGCGCCATGGTCGAGAACAGCACGCTGACCGAGGCGAACGCCAGCGCGCTGACCAGGGTGCGCTGGCGCAGGCCCGGCTGACTGCGCAGCAGATGCCACATGCTTCTCAGCACCTGTGGATAACTGACAGGGCTGGGGTTGCGCGATGCCGGCAGCGCCCTCCACAGCCACAGCGCCACCACGGCCATCACCAGCGCAGCGCCCTGATAGACGGCTTGCCAGCCCCAGGCCTCCGAGACCATGCCGGCCACGCTGCGCGCCAGCAGAATGCCCAGCAGCAGACCGCTCATCACCCAACCGACGGCCCGCCCGCTTTGCCCAGGCTGGGCCAGCGCCGCCGCCATGGGCACCAGCACTTGGGCCGCAACCGAGAACAGACCGGCCATCAGCGTGCCCAGCAGAAACAGATCGAACTGGCCCGCCAGGCCGCACAGCGCCTGCCCCAGGGCCGCCAGCAGCATCAGGCTCACGGCCAGGCCGCGGCGCTGTAGCTTGTCGCCCAGCGGCGCCAGCAGCAAAAGACCTGCCGCATAGGCCACCTGGGCCAGCGTGACGCTGGTGGCAGCCGCCGACTCGCTGACCGAGAAATGACCGGCAATCGAGTGCAACAGCGGCTGGTTGAAATAATTGCCGCCCGCACACAGGCCGCAGGCCAGTGCCATCAACAACAGGGAGGAAGCGCTCAGACCGGGCGCGGAAACGTTCACCGACATAGATAACAGCCACATCCGGTGGATGCGGCGCTTGCATGGAGCCACCGCCCGAGGGGCCGTCGCAGATCAAAGAGGGAGTTAGCAAGTTCGGCATGCGCTGTGTCATGCCTGTGGCAGCGTCTCAGCTGCCGGCGCCCGCCAGCAGGCCGGGGCAAACCGTGATGCAATACAGAAAGCTCTGCAGCAGCCGGTATTGTCTTTAGGCTGGCTGCCAATCCCTTGTTCGGGACACAATGCCCTGTTAAAAAACAAGGGTTAACCCTTAACTCACTGTATGCGCACCACCATGAAATTGCTCTCCGCCGCTCTGGCCGTTGCAGCCGCCACCGTAGGAACCATGGCCTTTGTCGGCATGAGCCATGCCGAGCAGATCGGCGCCGTGGATACCGTCTTCAAGTGGATTGGCCCGGATCACAAGATCGTGGTCGATGCCTATGACGACCCCAAGGTGCCGGGTGTGACCTGCTATGTATCGCGTGCCAAGACCGGCGGCATCAAGGGCGGCCTGGGCCTGGCCGAGGATCGCTCGGAAGCGTCTATCGCCTGCCAGGCCACAGGCAATATCCAGTTCCCCGCGCCGCTCAGGCAGCAGGAAGAAGTGTTTACCGAGCGCACCTCGCTGCTGTTCAAGCGCCTGCGTGTGGTGCGCATGGTGGATGCCAAGCGCAATGCCCTGATCTATATGACCTACTCGGACCGGGTGATCGAGGGCTCTCCGCAGAACAGCGTCACCGCCGTGGCCTTGCCCCAGGGCACGGCTATCCCGCTGAAATGAAAATCAGAGCAGGCTGCGCTTGTGCGGCCTGCGTTTGAGGCAGTTTTAACTCAAGACCCAGGCCGCGCGAGCTACTGACTGAAGATCAGGCCGCCTGCGTCCAGCGCCGGCGGGCGCAGCAAATCCTCGTTCACGCCCATGGCCTGGCTGGCGCGCTCCACGGCCTGCCAGAGTCCGGCAGGCATCTGCAAAATGGCCTCGGGGGACTGCGCATCGTCGATCCAGTGGCTGATCTGCAGATGCTGTTCATGAGTGAGCAGGTCCAGGTGCAGCATTTCATCGATGGTTTTCATGGTGTTCCTCCCTGCTTGTGAAAGCCGGCGCCGTGCAACCCGCGCCCGACTTGTCTATCCAATATAGGGGCAAAAACCGCCGCCGCAAGCAAAATCATTGTCAAGAAAACCATAGCTGCCTGCGACTGTCATTCAAGCGCTACAGCGTGTTTGGCGCTTGGGCTGCGGACGGCTCGCCGGCCTTGCAGGCATCGACAAAGGCCTGCAGCGCGGGCGAGCGGCGCTTTCCGGCGCGCTGCACCAGAGAGAAGTTGCGCCACATGCGCGGCAAGGTGGTGGGCAGAATCTCCAGCGCACGAGCCTGCAGCTGTGACTGCACCAGCACGCGCGACAGACAGCTGATGCCCAGCCCCTGCTCGACACAGCGTGCAATGGCCTCGGAGCTGCCCAGCGTGGCAGCCGCAGGCAACTGGTGCAGATGCGGCAGCAGCGCATGCTCGACCATCTCGCGCGTGCCTGAGCCCGCCTCGCGCAGCAGCCATGCCGCCTTGCGCAGCGCCGCCACGCCCAGCGGCTTGCTGCGCGCCTGCTCGGCCAGCGGGTCCTGCGGCGATGCCACGATGACCAGTTCGTCACGCAGCCAGGGCTCGACCTCCAGCCCCTGCCAGTGGCTGCTGCCCTCGATCAGGCCCATGTCGACCTCCATGGCCAGCACGGCTTCGCCCACTTCCTGGGTATTGGCGATCTGCAGGTCCACGCGCACCAGCGGATGCGAGCGTGCCAGCCGCGCCAGCACTTCGGGCAGCGCATAGGTGCCGATGGTGGTGCTGGCCGCCACGCGCAGGCGCACCGGCATATTGGCCGCACGCGCGGAAAACGTCTGCTCTATGCCTCTTGCCTGCTCCAGCACGCTAAGGGCCTGAGGCAATAGCGCACGACCCGCATCGTTGAGCACCAGGCGCTTGCCCACGCGCTCGAACAGTTGCACGCCCAGGCCTTGCTCCAGCTGCTGCAGCGCGGCACTGGTGGCCGACTGCGAAAGCGCTACGGCCTCTGCGGCAGCCACCGTGGTCCCGCTTTGAGCCACGGCGCAGAAGATCTCGAACTGACGCAAGGTGAGGTGCAGCATGACGATGATTCGTATATTCGTATCGATGACAGCAGGCTCGCCAGGAGCCCTGGCCTACCAGCAAAAAATGGGCGGCCCGGCCCCTACGGTACCGGCTCATCCAGTCAATGATTGAGTCGAATCGCAGGCGCCAGAAAGCCCAATCTACCTGTTTTATAGGTTGATCTTACAAAAACTATTAGTTATACAAATATAACCAGGAAATCTAAAGTGAGCTCCATGCCGGCAATCAGACCTGTTGTCCTGCCTGCAGCGAAAGCTCACGATGAACACTACAACACTGAAAAACTCCGCACCCTCGCAAGGCTGGATGCACAAGACCGGCGGGATGATTCCCGGCCTGCTGCTGGCGGGCGCCATCGCTGCCGTGGCCACCTGGGCCGCGCAGTTTCCGGCCATCAGGAACAACGGCCTGAGCGCGTTGACGCTGGCCATCATCATCGGTCTGCTGATCGGCAACACCATCTATCCGGCCATCGCCAGCCAGTGTGCCAGCGGCATCGCCTTCACCAAGGCCCGCCTGCTGCGCACCGGCATCGTGCTCTACGGTCTGCGCCTGACCTTCCAGGACATAGGCCAGGTCGGCATGGCCGGCGTGGTGATCGATGCGCTGGTGCTGTCCAGCACCTTTTTGCTGGCGCAGTGGATAGGCCAGAAGCTGCTGGGCATGGACAAGCGCACCACCATGCTGGTGGGGGCCGGCGCCTCCATCTGCGGCGCTGCCGCCGTGCTGGCCACCGAACCCGTGGTCAAGGGCCGCGCAGAGGACGTGGCCGTGGCCGTGGCCACCGTGGTGGTGTTCGGCACCATCGGCACTTTTCTCTACCCGGCGCTGTTCCACTGGAATGCCGAGTACGGCTGGATAGACACCAGCATGCAGCAGTACGGCGTTTTCGTCGGCTCCACCGTGCATGAGGTGGCCCAGGTCGTGGCCGCAGGCGAAGCCATAGGCAGCCAGGCCGCCGATACGGCCGTGATCGCCAAGATGGTGCGCGTGATGATGCTGGCTCCCTTCCTGCTGGTGCTGTCCATGTGGCTGACACGCAGCGAACGGGCCCTGGGCGTGAACGACGGCCAGCCCGGCAACCGGATCACCATTCCCTGGTTTGCCGTGGGCTTCGTGGCCATGGCCGGCGTCAACTCCCTGGGCGTGCTTCCCAAGGAAGCGGTCAGCGTCGGCATTCAACTCGACAACGCGCTGCTGGCCCTGGCCATGGCCGCTCTGGGCCTGACCACCCATATCCGCGCGGTGCGTGCTGCCGGCACCCGGCCGCTGATTCTGGCCCTGGCTCTGTTCGCCTGGTTGTTGGTCGCCGGCCTGGCATTGAACCTCTGGATTCCAACACTGTTTTGATAGCGGCTTGCGCCTGACTGGATTAGAACTAGAACATCTACAGGTCTGAAACCCTTTGAAAGAGAGCGCTTGGCGCTCTCTTTTTTTATACAAGGAATACCCTTGTTATAAATGCAGATTCAATTAGTTTGAATTGCAAATTAATTGAGCAAGCATCAAAATTCAGCCATGTCTTTTGCCGATGCTCCCTCCCGCGACCGCCTGGGCTTTCTCATGGTCACCCTGACCCGCCAATGGCGGCGTTTTGTCGAAGAACAGCTGGCGGCCAGCGGCCTGACCGACGCCACCTGGACGCCGCTTCTGCATCTGCGCGCCTGGGGCGACGGCGTGACGCAAAAGGAGCTGGCCGAGCGCGTGGGCCTCGATGGCTCCAGCCTGGTGCGCCTGCTGGACATTCTCGAGGGCAAGGGCTGGGTGGAGCGCCGAGCCGATGTGGCCGACCGCCGCAGCAAGCGCATCTTTCTCACGGCCGAAGGCAATAGCGCCGTGGACCATGTCCGCGCCACCATGCTGGAGGCCGAGCTCAGCCTGCTGCAGGACCTTAAGGACTCCGAGGTCGAAGCCATGCTGGACGGCGTCAACAAGATTCGCGCCCGCATCGAGCAGATGCACGAGCAGCGCTCAGCCCAAGTCCATCCCGGTACCGAGGAGCGCGCATGAGCGTGGCTGCCTACGACCGCCTGCTGGAGCGCGCCACGTTATGGGGCTTTGACAGCGCCCGCCTGCGCCAGCATCTGCGCACGGCTTTTGCAGCCTGTCTTGCCGTGTTCGCTGCCTGGGCCCTGGGGCTGGAACATCCGCAATGGGCGGGCATGACGGTCTGGGCCGCCTCCCAGCCGCTGCGCGGCCAGTTGCTGGAGAAAAGCTTTTTCCGTACCACGGGCACGCTGGTCGGCACGGCCGCCGGCGTGGTGCTGGTGCTGGTGGCCAATGGCGATCTGCTCTGGCTGGTCACGGGGCTGGCGGTGTGGATTGGCATTTGCGCGGGCCTGGGCAATCTGCAGCGCAGCTTTGCCTCCTACGGCACCATGCTGGCCGGCTATTCGGCCTCCATGGTGGCCCTGCTGGACAACGGCAACCCCGCCCATGTCTACGCGCTGGGCTGGGATCGCCTGTTCACCGCGCTGACCGGCGTGGCTGCCGCCCTCGTCGTGGGCTGGCTGTTCACGCCCGTGGGCGCTGAAATCCCCGGCGACGGCAGGGTACGGCGACTCTGCGCCCGCCTGCTGCGCGACATCGCGGACGCCGCACAGGCCACGGCCAGCGGGCATAGCGCCCTCAGCCCCAGGGACCTGGCCGAGCGACTGGCCGTGATGGCTGCCATCGAGGAGGGGCTGGATCCGCATGCCGCGGGCTCGCAGCGTTCGCGCCGCGCCGTGCGGGCGCTGCGCCGCCTGATCAACACCCAGATTTCGGCCCTGCTCTGGCTGCGCGACAGCACGGGCAAGACCATCACCCCGGCATTCACGCCCGCGCAGGCCCAGGCCATGACGGCCGCGCTGGAGCAGGCCGCCATGCTGCTCGAAACCCAGCCCGCACCGCTGGCCGCCATCGACGCCATCGCCACGGCCCGCAGCGCCGCCGCAGGCTGGGGTCATGCCGAGGAGATTCTGGGCAATATCGGCCTGGCCCTGCAGGCTCACTTTGTGGCTGCCAGCGACCTGACTCTGCCAGCCCACCATCGCGCACGCCAGTTGCCCGTGGTCCTGCACAGCGACTGGGTGGGCGCGCGCCGGGCCATGCTGCGGGCCTTCAGCTCCATTTTTCTGGTCGGCCTGATCTGGGTGGTCACGGGCTGGCATGGCGGCGCCTATATGTTGCTGGGCCTGTCGGTGATGATCACCGTGTTCTCCTCGTTCGAGAACCCGGCCTTCACCATGCGCTTTGTGATTCTGGGCCAGGCCATGGGCGCGGGCGTGGCGCTGGTCTGCCAGTGGTTTGCCTGGCCGTTCGCCAACAGCCAGCTGCAGATGGTGCTGATGATGCTGCCCTTCATCTTCCTTGGCGCCCTGCTGCTCAGCCACCGCCGCACCACGCTGTACGGCTTTGACTGCAATATGGTGATCCTGCTGGCGCTGTCGCCGCATTTCCCCTACCAGCTCGATGTGGGCCACTCGCTGTCCATGGCCTTTGCCATCGTCACCGGCCCGCTGGCCGGCTGGGCGGCCTATCGCTTCATCCTGCCCGTCACCGCGCAAGGCAGGCTCAACGGCCTGCGCGCCATGATGGTTCATGAGTTGCAGGACATGGCCTGCGCCCCGGTGCACGCCCGAGACGTGCGCGTGTGGCGCGCCCGCCTCTATCACCGCCTGCTGCGCCTGGTGCGCGCCTCCGAAAAAGTCAGCGCCCCCGCCGTGCAGGACGCGGCCGACTGCGGTCTGGCCGCGCTGCGGGTGGGCAAGGCCGTGCTGATCCTGCACCAGCTGCAGGCGGATGTACTCCTGTCCGAAAGCACCTTGCGCGGTGTGCGCAGCGCGCTGCAGAGACTGCAACAACTGCCCAGCGCTCCTGCCAGGGCCGTGCCGCTGCTGCAAGGCCTGGCCCGGCGCATACAGCAGCGCCAGCCCGAGCAGGCACTGCAACTGCGGCTGGCTGCCCAGGACATCCGCGAGCATCCGGCCTTCTTTGCCTCCAGCGCCGCGTTGCGCTGACCACTTCAGCGGCCGCCCGATAGATGGGCGGCAATCGCCGCCTCGCTGACGTCATAGAGCTCAGCCAGCGCTGCGGGCGTGGCCACGGCGCGCGGCTCGCCCACGCCCAGCAGCCGACCATGGCCCAGCAGAGCGATCCGGCTGGCCACGCGCAAGCCGTGCTCTGGCTGGTGGGTGGACAACAGCATGGCCATGCCCTGTGCGCTCAGCGCCTCGATCTGTTCCAGCACGCGGATCTGGTTGCCGAAGTCCAGGCTGGCCGTGGGCTCGTCCATGACCAGCAGCGCCGGCTCCTGCGCCAGCGCGCGTGCAATCAGCACCAGTTGCCGCTCGCCGCCACTGAGCTCGGTGTAGCGGCGTGCGGCCAGATGGGAGATCTGCAGCCGCTCCATGCAGGCCAGTGCCATGGCCCGGTCCGCTCCGGACGGCCTGGCCAGCAGGGGCAGGCGCGCGGCGCGTCCCATGAGCACCATGTCCAGAGCCTCGAAGGCAAACACTCCGGCCTGGGCCTGGGGCACATAGCCGACGCGGCGCGCGAACTCCGCGCGCGGCCAGTGCTGTACCGGCTGGCCCTCCACCAGCACCCGGCCCGCCAGCGGCGGCAACAGGCCCAGAACCGTGCGAAACAGCGTGGTCTTGCCGCAGCCGTTGGGGCCGAGCAGACACAGCACCTCGCCCGCGTCAATCGACAGATCCACCGCTTCGCTGACCACGCTGCGGCCATGGCCGGTGCTCAGACCCTGCAAGTCCAGCACCGTCATCAGGTATCTCCTTCGCGGCGGCCCGTGCGGGCCAGCAGATAGAGAAAAAACGGTGCGCCGACCAGGGCCGTCAGAATGCCCAGCGGCAGCTCGATTCGCGCCATGCTGCGGGCCAGCGTATCGGCCGCCACCACAAAGCCCGCACCCAGCAGGGCCGAGGCCGGCAGCAGGCGCACGAAATCGGGGCCGACCAGCAGGCGTGCCACATGCGGCACCACCAGTCCGACCCAGCCGATGATGCCGGCCAGCGACACAGCAGCCGCCGTGCCCAGCGTGGCGCAGACCACCAGCACCAGGCGCAGCCGCCCGACCGGCACGCCCAGAGCCCGCGCCTCCTCATCGGGCAGGGCCAGCAGATTGATGCGCCAGCGCAGCAGCAGCAAAGGCAGCAGGGCCGCCAGCATCACGGGCGCCGTGGCGGCCACTTCCTGCAGCGTCACGGCCGACAGGCCGCCCATGAGCCAGAAGGTGATGGACGGCAGCTGGGTGTTCGGGTCGGCCAGGGTCTTGATCAGGGCAATGCCGGCCCCCAGCAGGGAGCCCAGTGCAATACCGGCCAGTACCAACACCAGCACCGGATCGTGCCTGCGCACGCAGGCGCTGATAGCCACCACGACGGCCACGGCGATCAGACCGCCACCAAAGGCCAGCCATTGCACGGCAAACATCGACAGGCCCAGATAGATGGCGATGACGGCACCCAGGCCGGCACCGGCCGAAACGCCAAGAATGTCAGGCGAGACCAGCGGGTTGCGAAACATGCCCTGGTAGGCCGCACCGGCTGCAGCCAGCATCGCGCCGACCGCCACGCCGGCTGCGATGCGCGGCAGCCTGATGTTCCAGAGCACGGTTTCGGCCGCTGGCGGCAGCGGCGAAGCCGCTCCCGTGGCCCGTGCCCATAGCGCTTCGGCCAGCTGTGCCGGCGCCAGCGCAAACTGGCCCGAACCCAGCGCCCAGAACAACACCAGAGCCAGCAGGGCCAGGGCCAGCCACCAGCCCATGCCCACACGCAGATGACTGCGCTGGCGACTATGCCCGGAGGCATTGCTTGATGCCGCGCTTTCCGGGCTTCCCGCTTCTTTCGAGCTTTGAGCGCCTTCGCTGATATCGAATGAGTTCATGCCAGCCCCATGCATTCAGCGCGCCGCCTGCAGCAGCGCTTGCAACTGCGACGGCGACAGCTGGATGCCATAGAACAGTGCATAGAACTCGCGTACCGCCTGCTCCAGGGGCTTGGCGCCATGCCGCGCGGGCCGGCCAGGATGCAACTTCTCAAGCAGCCAGCGCACGCCGATCAGCCGGTTCACGCTGGGCGGGCCGTCCAGCCAACCGAAAGGCAGCACGGGCGCACAGTGCACTCTGCCGCTGCGCACGGCGCTGATGCCGCGCCACAAGGGGTCCTGGCGCACACGCTCGGCAAAACCCGCCTCCTGGGTCAGTATGACTTCGGGGTCCCAGGCCAGGATCTGCTCCATGGAGACGCGCGTGAGTCCGCCCCTGCCGGCCTGGGCCGCCACATTGCGGCCGCCCGCATACTCGATCACCTCGACATTGATGGAGCCGGCCAGCCCGGTTTCCAGGCCGTTGGCGCCGCGCCCCAGATAGACACGCGGCCGGGCCTGCTCACCCAGCTCAGCAGTCACGGCGCGCACCAGCCTGGCCGCTTCATCGGCATGTCGGGCCAGGGTCTCGCCACGCTCGGCTGCACCCAGCAAGCTACCGACCTCGCGCAGCTGGCGCGCATGGTCGCTCAGGCTGCCCTGCACCAGCACGCATGCCAGGCCCGTCTGGCGCGCCAGACGTTCGATGGCAGAGACATGGGTGGCGTCGGAGGTCCCGGAGTCCAGCACCAGATCGGGTTGCAGCGCCAGCAGCTTTTCAAGCGGCAGCGTGCTGCCGCGCCCCGACAGGCGCCCCAGATAGGGCAATGCCTGCAGTGGCGCTCCCAGATGGGCGCGCGCCGCATCGCCGAGCTGCATGGGCCAGCCCAGCAGTTGCTGCGGCGCCAGCGCGGCCAGCAGCACGCCGGCCGGCGGACCCGAAGCGAACACGCGGCCCGGTCGTGCCGGCAGCGAGCCAAAGCGGGCTGCGATGACCGAGCCGCCATCCTGCGCCCAGGCCCCGCCCTGATACAGGCCCGAGGCCAGCGTCGCAGCTCCGGCCTGCAGCCACTGGCGCCGCGTCAGCATGCAAGGTCTTCCCTGTCTTCGCGTGCCAGCTGCTGCCGGCACCAGTGCAGCAGTGCCTGCTCGTCGACCGGCAGGCGCACGAAGGCGCCGCCGGTAAAGCTCTGCCAGCCGGCCTCGTGGCGGGCCGCCACGGCCGTGATCACAGGAATGCCGGCCTCGACAAAGGCAGCGATCTCCTGGACAAACCCGCCGCCGGCGGCTTCGAGCTGGCCGAAGCAGTTGACGACGGCCAGCTCCACACCATCGGCCAGTGCCTGACGCAGCACCACGCTGGCCCGGGCCAGGGCCTGCGGATTGAGGCTGCAGGCCTGCGAGGCCGCGCCCAGGTCCTCGGTCATCTCGAACTGCTGGCCGCTGCGCAAATCCACGAGGCGCATGCACTTGTTGCCATTGGCATAGCGACTCTGGCGATGCACCAGCCCGCCCACCTGCCGGCCCGACTGTTGCAGCCGCCGCGCCACGCCTTCGAGCAAGTCCTCGATATCGTGCCGCTCATCGGGGTAAATCAATGCCGCCAGCGGCGGCGTCATAGCGGTGCTCATGCAGCTCCTTCGCTCAAGTCTGTCCATCGGCACCGGCGCTCATGCCGGCGGGCACGCTGTCGCGCCCAAACACCCAAGGGCCGCCCGCGCCGCTGGCCGCTTCCAGCGCATGCTGGCCGGCCGCAGACAGCAGGTACTCGGCCAGCAGGCCCGCCGCCCGGCGCTGCTCCTGCGTGGCCGGATGGCGCGGGCCGGGCGTGAGCAGCACATAGGGCCTGCGCATCAGCGGATCGCCATGCAGCAGAAGTTCTATGCCAGGGGCGCCCATCTTGCCGAAGGCCAGGGGAATATGGCCGACCACGACATAGGCCTGCTCGCGCGCCGCCAGCGCCAGCACGGCCTGCGGGCGCGGGCCGGTGTCGGCGCGCAGCCAGCGCGCATCGGGTCGTATGCCGCCGCGCCGCCACAGACGCTGCACCACCGTATAGCTGCCGGGATCGCGCAGCGCGATGAAGGGCGAGCCGGTTTCGTCAATGCGCCGCAGCGCCTGCGTGCCGTCAGCGGCCGAACGCACGCCGGCGGGGTCATGAGCGGGGCCGGCAATCACATGCTCGTTCCAGCCCCAGACGCGCGCGGCGCCAGCCATGCCGCTGGCCTCCAGTGCCATGGCTTCGTCGCTGGCGTGGATCAGCAGCATCTGCGCCTCGCCGTGCGCGAAGGCGGGCACCACGCCCTCCTTGGGCGCGGCCGCCACGGTGGTGACCGGCATGGCCAGGGCCTGGCTGGCCTGCTCGGCCACACGCGGCCACACGCCGCACAGCACGAGTCCGCCCACGGCCGCCACCTGTACGCCGGTGCCCGAAGCGGGTTGTGCCCCCATCGCCAGGGCCGGGCCACCGGCCATGCCCAGGGCAGCCAGACTGCGCAGCCAGTCACGCCGTGCCAGCGATGTCCGAAGCAGGTTTTGCATGACCATCAGAACCTGTAGCCCAGGTTCACATACCAGCTGCGCCCCGGCATGGGCAAGCCGTCGGCCAGCTGATACCACTTGTCGCCCAGATTGGCCACGCCGAAGTCCAGCGTGGTGTCCGGACGCGGCAGATAGCGCGCGCGCAAATTGGCCACGCCGTAGCCGGCCATCTGATAGACCTGGGCCTGGCCGCTGGCCGACAGCGGCACCTTGCGGCCCTGTTCTGCCTCCAGCTCGGCACGCAGCTGCCACTGGGCCTGCGGGTTCCATTGCAGGGCCGCTGTCAGGCGCTGGCGCGGCGTGTCCGTCAGCGTAATGCTGCGGTCGCTGAGATTGGTGCGGCTCAGATAGGTGTAGCCCGCATGCAGAGCCCATTGGGCCGACAGTTGCTGCGCCAGCGACACCTCAAAACCGATATTGCGCGTGCGTCCCACGTTCTGCGCCTGGTTGCAGGTCTTGCCGCCGCAGGCCGTGGAGTCAACGACCATGGTCTGGATCTGGTCGCGCACCCGGCTGTAGAACAGAGCCGCCTGGCCCTTGCCACCCTGCCAGGGCTTGCCGCTCAGGCCCAGCTCCAGATGGTTGGCCACCTCGGGCTTGAGGTCTGGGTTGGCCAGGGCCGTGCCCATGCGTGCCGAATAGCGGTCCTTGATGGTCGCAAAGCGGCTCTTGTGCGAGGCAATCAGATAGACCTCGTCGCCCTGGGCCGTGAGCGCATAGCTCAGGCGTGCCAGGCCGTTGGTGGCGCTGGTCGAGCCCATGGGCCACTGGTAGACCTGCTTGGCGTCGCGCTGGTCATGGCTCAGGCCCAGCGTCAGGCGCCAGCGCTCGGCCAGGGCGATGTGATCCTCGAGCACCAGCGAGGTGGTCACATCGCGGTAGTGCTTCTGCGGGTCCTTGCCCGAGGCCGCGTCGGTGTGCTCGTCCTGCTTGTAGTGGAAGGCCGCATGCAGCTCATGACCGGAGAAGGCGTAGTTGACCCACTCCACGCTGGCCCCCTTGCTCACATCCTTGTAGCTGCTGGTCGGATCGTGGGCCGTGTAGCTGGCGTCCTTGTACATGTCGAGACCGTTTTTGTAGGTGTCGTGGTAGAGACGCGTCTTGAGCACATTGCTGCCGTTCAGACGGGTGGTGCTCAGGAAATACAGGCTGTCCTTGTCCCAATAGGGCCAGCGCCAGTAGCGCACGGCGTTCTTCTGCGTGGACTGGCCGGCGTAGACGGGATTGCCCTTCTCGCCTTCCTGGCGCACATAGCCGATGGCGTATTCGTCCGTGGCATTGGGCGTGAGTCCCAGCTTGAAGGACAGGCGCTTGTCGGTGCGGTCCGCGTTCTCGCGCTTGCTGCCGGTATCGGTGGGCTGCTTTTTGTAATCCCTGAAGCCCCGAGGCAGAGGAAAGCTGTCGGCATCCAGGTAGGAGGCACCCAGCTGGTAGTACCAGCTGCCCTGATTACCGCCCAGGTTGAAGCTCGCCCTTCGCTCGCCGCCGCTGCCCACACCCAGGCGTACATCGCCCTCGAAGGGCTTGACCGGTTTGCGCGTGACCAGATTCACGGCACCGCCCAGCGTATTGGGACCGTACAGCAGCGAGGCACCGGCCTTGGCCACATTGATCTCGGCCAGGTCGAAGGTGGTGAAGCGGCCCAGATCCACATAGCCGTCATAGGGCACATACAGCGGCACGCCATCCACAAAAATCGGCACCTGGCGCGAGTCGAAGCCGCGCAGGCTGATCATTTCCTCGTTGCGGTTGTTGCGCGACAGGCTCACGCCGGGGAGATTGCGCACGGCATCGGCCACGGTGCTGGCGTTGCTGCGCTCCATCTCGGCACTGCCCACGCGCTGCATATCGCCGGCCCCGAGCTCCTCGGCCTCGCGCCGCGCGCTGACTTCCACCGTCCCCAGCGTGAAAGTCTGGCTGGCGGCGTCGGCTGCGCCCGCAGCTGCCACCTGGGCCCAGGCCGTGCCCATGGGCACGATGGCCAGCGCGCCCCACAACCAGCTGCGGCGAAGAACAAAACTTGGAGGATGGATCTGGGAAACCGTGGAGTGCAATGGCATGGCGCGGGCTGGAATTTGTTGTCGAATGTAAAAAACCGTCGATTCTAGCTACCGCTATTCATTTATGGAATAACGATCAGCAAACAGTCTCCATAAGCCCCACGGCATACCCCTCCCATGAAAAAAGGCCACCCGAGGGTGGCCTTGCATCAGATGCCTTGCAGATTCAAACGCAGCTGATCGCCACGGCCTTGGCCACCAGGTAGGCCTCCAGTGCCTCCGGGCCGCCTTCGGAGCCGTAGCCCGAATCCTTGATGCCGCCAAAGGGCAGCTCGGCAGACGGCAGTGCCGGCTGGTTGATCCACAGCATGCCGGCTTCCACATCCTGCGACAGTTGGTGCGTCGTCTTGAGCGAGCGCGTGAAGGCATAGGCGGCCAGGCCATAGGACAGGCGATTGGCCTCCTGAATGGCATCTTCGATCCTGTCGAAGCCGCGAATCGCCGCCACGGGGCCGAAGGGCTCCTGGTTGAAGATATCGGCCGTCAAAGGCACGTCGGCCAGCACCGTGGGCGCAAAGAAGTTGCCTGCAGAGCCAAAGGATGCGCCGCCCGTCATCAGCTTGGCACCGCTTTGCTCGGCGTTCTGGATCAGCTGGGTCAGCGCCGTCACGCGGCGCGGATTGGCCAGCGGACCCATCTGCACGCCCTGCTCCAGGCCGTTGCCGACCTTCAATGCCTCGGCATGGGCCACCATGGCACGCGTGAACTCCTCGCGCACGCTGTTGTGCACCAGAAAGCGCGTGGGCGAGATGCAGACCTGGCCCGCGTTGCGGAACTTGGCCGCACCCGCGGCCTTGACGGCCAGTTGCACATCGGCATCCTCGGCCACGATCACGGGGGCATGGCCGCCGAGCTCCATGGTCGAGCGCTTCATGTGCAGGCCGGCCAGCGCCGCCAGCTGCTTGCCCACGGCCGTGGAGCCCGTGAAGGTCACCTTGCGGATTACGGGGTGGGCAATCAGATATTCGGAAATCTGTGCGGGGTTGCCATAGACCAGGCCCACAACACCGGCAGGAATGCCGGCATCGACGAAGCACTTGAGCAGGGCTGCGGGCGAGGCCGGGGTTTCCTCGGGCGCCTTGACCAGGAAGGAGCAGCCCGAAGCCAGGGCCGCGCCGATCTTGCGCACGATCTGGTTGACGGGGAAGTTCCAGGGCGTGAAGGCAGCCACGGGCCCCACGGGGTCCTTGATCACCAGTTGCTGCTGCTCGGGGCGACGCGAAGGCACGATGCGGCCATAGACACGCAGAGCCTCGTCGGCAAACCATTCGATGATGCCGGCGCCGGCAATGATTTCCACCTTGGCCTCGGCCAGCGGCTTGCCCTGCTCCTGCGTCAGCAGCGCGGCAATCTCGTCGGCACGCTCCTTGAGCAGAGCTGCGGCACGGCGCATGATGGCGCCGCGCTCATGGGCAGATACCTTGCGCCAGACCTGAAAGCCCTTGTCTGCCGCCGCCAGGGCGCGGTCCAGATCGGCGATATCCGCATGGGCCACGCGGCCAATCACTTCGCCGCTTGCCGGGTTACGCACATCAATTTTCTTGCTGCTGGCAGCGTCCTGCCACTGACCGTCGATCAAAAGCTGGGTATCAGGATATGCAGTGCTCATCGCATGACTCATAGGTGTCGGCCGCCGCTATCCCCCTGCAGACTGACGAGGCCGGGTGTGACAAATGTTCAGGGGTTACCGGACAAATTCTAGTCATGCAGGCTCGGCACTCAGACAAAAGGGAGACAGCTGTCAGCAATCGGCCTTTATGCCCCCACGGCGCGGCGCAGCTGCACCTGCTCCAGCAGACCGTCAAGGCCGGCTGCCGACGATGCGGCCAGGCCGACCACCTCGCCCACCACGAACACGCAGGGGCTGCCCAGTCCGCTGGCAGCCAGCGCCTGCGTCATCTGCCCCAGATCGGTCAGTATCTGTTGCTGTGCGGGCAGGCTGGCGTTCTGGACCAGGGCCACCGGAGTAGATGCCGGCAGTCCGCCGGCCAGCAACTGCTGCTGGATGAGGGCGGCAGTGGCAACGCCCATGTAAATCACCAGCGTCAGCCCCAGCATCCGGGCAGTGCCGGCCAGCAACTGCCAGTCGTGACCGGCACTGCCTGGCTTGGCATGACCGGTGATGAACACCACACCATGGGCATGGTCACGATGGGTCAGCGCAACGCCGAGGCTGGTGGCAGCGGCCAGCCCTGCGGTGATCCCGTTGACCACTTCCACGGCGATTCCGGCCCGGCGCAGATGCTCGACCTCCTCACCGCCACGGCCAAAGATGAAGGGATCGCCACCCTTGAGGCGCACCACCAGCTCGCCCTGGCGGGCCGCCATGATCATGAGCTTTTCGATGAACTCCTGCGAGGTGCTTTCGCGCCCGCCGCGCTTGCCCACATGGACGACGCGGGCGCTTGCGCTGGCAAGCTTCACGATGTCGGCAGACACCAGGTCGTCCGCCAGCAGCAGCGTGGCGGACTGGATCAGTCTCAGCGCCTTGAGCGTGAGCAGCTCCGGATCACCGGGGCCGGCACCGACCAGATAGCAGCGGCCCACGGGCGGCAGGGAAGTGGCATGGCTGTTTGTCATGGCTGGCCTTTCATATGCATTGCCGGACATCAAAATCTAGGAGGCAACCGGCAGGGCTGCCGACTGCGGTGCAGACGTCGCATGTACCAGTTGTTTGATTTTGGGAATACAGGAGCCGCAGCGCGTGCCGCAACCCAGAGAAGACTTGAGCTGCGCGAGCCGCTCGTCGGCGGAGCCCTCGCAGATGGCCAGCGCCGAGCTGATGCTGGCCTCATCCACATTCATGCAGGCACAGATCTGCGGCGACCGGGCCGGCATGGCGGCTGGCGGCCTGGCACCCGAGGACAGCAGCAGGCGCCCATAGCTTTGCACCGATTGTTCGTCGCGCAGTACCGGCCCCAGCCAGCGGCCGGCGCTGGCGTCACCACAGAGCAAAAAGGCATCGAGCCTGGGCTCCTCGGTCTGCCGGCCTATCGCCATGGCCCGGCTGCATTGGCGACGCGCGTCGGCATAGCGCATGGCCTGCGGGCCATCGAGCTGCAGCAGACCATGCAGCCGCGCCAGCACCTCGGCGCTGGGCTGCGCATAGGCCGCCGCGCGGAACTGCACGCCGGTGCGGCCCTGATCCGCTTTTTCCAGCGGCACGGCGCGCCCGAACAGCACGCAGCTGGCGAAGTCGAACTCGGCCATCAATTCGGTCAAAGCCTGGCGAACCGACTGCACCTGCTGTTCATCCAGCCATGCCATGCCCAGACAAGTCCAGGGCAGCTCGGTCTTGAGCAGCTTGACGGCCACATGCTTGAGCTCGGGCTGCTTGGAGCGCGGGCAGCGCTCGGGCGTGGTCAGGGCGTTGACGCCCGCAAGCCGCTGCCCCTTGGAGCCCATGCCGCTCAGGTACATGCTGCCCCAGTGCATGGGCAGATAGAGCTGTGCCGGCTGCAGCCCCGGATCTGCCTGCACGGGCAGCACGATGGCGCCATAGCGGTTGGACAGGTGGACCAGGTCGCCGTCCTTCAGTTGCAGCCGCTGCATGTCCTGAGGGCCGACCTGCAACTGCGGTTCGCTGACATGGGCAAACAGGCGCCCCAGCTGGCCGGTGCGCGTCATGCCATGCCATTGATCGCGCAGGCGGCCGGTGTTGAGGCTGAACGGATGTCGCGCATCGCGCGGCACGACCGGCGCCTGCCAGGGCTGGGCATCAAAACGTGCGCGCCCGTCATCGGTTGCAAAGACTGCGTCGCCATACAGACGCTGACGGCCCTGGCTGGCGCCTTGGGGCATGGGCCATTGCTGGGGTCCCTTGACCTCCAGCAACGGCCAGCTCAGACCCGTGATATCCAGATCGCGCCCGCGTGTGGACTCGCGATGCTCGTTCCAGATGGCTTCGGCACCCGCGTCGGCATTCGCAGTGTCATAGGGAAACAGGGTTGGCAGCGAGGGCCGCAGATGCTGCTCCAGGCGCCGCGCCAGCTCCACGCCTATCTGCCAGTCATGGCGTGCCGCCCCCGGCGCGACCACAGCAGCGCGCACCCGCGAGATGCGCCGCTCGCTGTTCGTGACCGTGCCCAGCTTCTCGCCCCAGGTGGAGGCAGGCAGCAGCCAGTCGGCATAGGCCGTGGTCTCGGTCGCTGCAAAAGCCTCCTGCACCACCACCAGCTCAGCGCGCTCCAGCGCCCTGCGCACCATGGCCTGTTCGGGCATGCTCTGCGCGGGATTGGTGCAGGCAATCCACAAGGCCTTGATCTGCCCGTCGGCGGCAGCCTCGAACATCTCCAGCGCGGACTTGCCGGGCTGCGCGGGAATCGACTCCACACCCCATAGCTGCGCCACTTCGGCCCTGTGCCCTGCGTTGGAAAGATCGCGATGCGCGCTCAGCAGATTGGACAGTCCGCCCACCTCGCGCCCGCCCATGGCATTGGGCTGGCCCGTCAACGACAGAGGCCCGGCGCCAGGCCTGCCGATCTGGCCTGTCGCCAGATGCAGATTGATCAGCGCAGCATTATTGGCCGTGCCGCTGCGGCTCTGGTTCAGGCCCTGGCAGTACAGGCTGAGCGATGGACGACGCGCGTCCGTCGGCTCCTCGGCACCACCCAGTGCCATCCAGCGCGCCGCCCGGTACAGGTCCGCCACGGGCAGGCCGCAGACGGCGGCGACCTTCTCTGGCGTGGCTTCGCGCACCAGCTCCTTGAGCTGTGCAAAGCCGCTGGTGTGCTGCGCGATGAAGGCGCTGTCCGTCCAGCCCTCCCACAGCATGATGTGCAGCAGGCCATGAAACAGCATCACATCGCTGCCCGGCTGCAGCGGCAGATAAAGATCGGCCAGCTCGGCGGTCTCGGTGCGGCGCGGATCGGCCACGATGATCCTGAGCTGCGGATTGCGGGCCCTGGCCTCCTCCACACGCCGGAACAGGATGGGATGCGCCCAAGCCATATTGCTGCCCGTGATGAACAGGCAGCCGGCCAGATCTATGTCCTCATAGCAGGCCGGTGGTGCATCGGAGCCCAGCGTGGCCTTGTAGCCAGCCACGGCGCTGCTCATGCACAGGCGCGAATTGGTGTCGAGATTGTTGGTGCCCAACAAGCCTTTGACCAGCTTGTTGAAGACGTAGTAGTCCTCGGTCAGCAACTGGCCACTGAGATAGAAGCCCAGTGCATCGGGCCCATGGGCGGCGCGAATGCCGGCAATGCGCGCCGCCAGCTCGTCCAGGGACTGATCCCAGCTCGCGACCTGCGGCGCGGATGTCCGCTCCAGCCTGCGCATGGGCTGCAGCAGACGGGCCTGCTGGGCATAGGCGGGCGCGGCCGTCAGATGCAGGGTGCTGCCCTTGGTGCACAGACGGCCCAAGTTGGCAGGATGCTCGGGATCGCCGCGCACGCCGGTAATCTGCAGGCCATCGGACTCGATGACCACGCCGCAGCCGACACCGCAATAGGGACAGGTGGACTTGGTTTCTTTCATGGCGTCACCAGAGAGAGGCTGCGGCGTTCATGTTCACTCCTACGCGGACCGCCGAAGGCGAGTCCGCAGCCGACGCCGCAATAGGGACAGGTGGATCGGGTCTCACGCATGGCAGACTTTCAGTGAAATTGCGCCGCAGCGCCCGGCTATCAAGCGCATGCTGCTACTCGATTCATAACTATCAGACGCTAGGCCGCAGCACAGCCGGACCTGGCTGCGCAATGCGCAGGACCGGCATGCGGGCGGGTCTGCTCCAGGGCACGGCTGGCCAGTTCGTCGGCGCACAGCTGCACCTCGCCGTCCTGCACACGCACGCTGAAATAAGGCGTGCAGCCCTCATCGGGCGCCGCCGCCTCGCCGGTGCTGAGCGCAATCGTCCAGTTGTGCAGCGGGCAGGCCACGCTGCGCCCGAACACAATGCCTTGCGACAGCGGTCCGCCCTTGTGCGGGCAGCGGTCCAGCAGCGCGAACACCTCGTCGTCGGCATTGCGGAACACGGCCACATCCAGACCTTTGGCCCGCGCCACGCGGCGGGCCCCCAGCACGGGGATGTCGTCCATCGTGCAGATAGAAATCCATTCGCTCATTTACATCTCCTAAGCTCCCCCTGAGCCGCTTTGCGGCTTCCCCCTCTCTCGCTTCGCGGGAGGGGGACGACGGCCTCACTACGGGGCGGCCCTTGCTCGCCGTCCCTTGGCTATGCCGCGCCAGGTTCGTAAATTGCTGAAAAATTGAAAGAGGTTCTCGGTTTCAGGCAACAACTGACACATCAGCAGGCAGAGCCTGAAACTGGCGCGTATCCACGGACGCCTTGTCGGTTTCGAACCAGGGATCGGGCTCGCCGTCCAGTGCAAACTGCAGCTGCTCCCACAGCGCTCTGCGGCCCTCGGCATCGTCAAGGATGCGGCGCTTGACATAGTCCAGACCCACGCGATTGATGTAGTGCACCGTGCGCTCCAGATACCAGCCTTCCAGCCGGTACAGCTGCATGAAGGCGCCCGTGTACTCCATCACCTCTTCGGCGGTCTTGAGCTTGGTGAAGAAATGCGCCACCTCGGTCTTGATGCCGCCGTTGCCGCCCACATACATCTCCCAGCCCGAGTCCACACCGATGATTCCCACATCCTTGATGCCGGACTCCGCGCAGTTGCGCGGGCAGCCGCTGACGGCGAACTTCACCTTGTGCGGGGCGTACATGCGCCACATGGCGCGCTCCAGATCCTTGCCCATCTGGGTGCTGTCCTGCGTGCCCATGCGGCACCATTCGCTGCCCACGCAGGTCTTGACCGTGCGCAGTGCCTTGGCATAGGCATGGCCGCAGGGCATGCCTATATCGTTCCAGACGGCCTGCAGATCCTCCTTCTTCACGCCCAGCAGATCGATGCGCTGACCGCCCGTGACCTTCACGGTAGGGATCTGGTATTTGTCCACCACATCGGCAATGCGGCGCAGCTCGGAGGCCGTGGTCTCGCCGCCCCACATGCGCGGAATCACGCTGTAGGTTCCATCTTTCTGGATGTTGGCGTGGCTGCGTTCGTTGATGAAGCGGCTTTGCGGGTCGTCCCTGGCTTCCTTGGGCCAGGTGCTTATAAGATAGTAGTTGACGGCCGGGCGGCAGGAGGCACAGCCATTGGGCGTGCGCCACTCCATGAAGCGGAACACCGCATCGGTGCTCAGCAGCTTGTGCTCAGCGATCGCGTCGCGCACGGCCTGGTGCCCGTGGTCGGTGCAGCCGCACATGGCCTTGGTCTTGGGGGCCGCCGAGTAGTCGCCGCCGGCCGTGAACATGATGATCTGCTCTACCAGTCCCGTGCAGGAGCCGCAACTGGCACTGGCCTTGGTGTGCTTTCGCACATCATCGAGCGTGAACAGGCCCTTGTCCTTGATGGCCTTGCAGATCGCGCCCTTGGTCACGCCGTTGCAGCCGCAGACCTCGTCGCCGTCGGCCATGGCCGCAGCTTTGCTCTGCCCCTGGTGGCCGGTGTCGCCGAGATTGGATTCGCCAAACATCAGCTTGTCGCGGATATCGGCCACGCTGCGGCCCTCGCGCAGCAGCTTGAAGTACCAGCTGCCGTCCACCGTGTCGCCGTACAGGCAGGCACCGACCAGCTTGTCGTCCTTGATGACCAGCTTTTTGTAGACCCCCGCATAGGGGTCGCTCATGAGAATTTCCTCGGTATCGCCGCCGCCCTGGAAATCGCCTGCAGAGAACAGATCGATGCCCGTGACCTTGAGCTTGGTCGAGGTCAGCGAACCCAGGTAGCGGCCGATGCCGAACTCCGCCAGATGGTTGGCCAGCACCTTGCCCTGCTCGAACAAGGGCGCCACCAGCCCGTAGGCAATGCCTCGGTGTGCCGCGCATTCGCCCACGGCATAGATGCGAGGATCGGTCACGGTCTGCAGCGTATCGCTGACCACGATGCCGCGGTTCACATGCAGATGCATGGACTCGGCCAGTTCGGTGCTGGGGCGAATGCCCACGGCCATCACCACCAGTTCGGCCGGGATCTCGCTGCCGTCCTTGAAACGCACGGCACGCACGCGGCCGTCTGCATCACCCAGCAGCTCCTGGGTCTGCGCCTGCATGCAGAACTGCATGCCGCGCTCGGCCAGCGATTTCTGCAGCATGCGGCCCGCCTGATCGTCGAGCTGGCGCTCCATCAGCCAGTCGCCGACATGCACCACGGTGACCTGCATGCCGCGCTTCATGAGGCCGTTGGCCGCTTCCAGTCCTAGCAGGCCACCGCCGATCACCACCGCATGCTTGAGCGTCTTGGCCGCCTCGATCATGGCCTCGGTATCGGCGATGTCGCGGTAGGCCAGCACGCCCTCCAGGTCCTTGCCGGGAATGGGCAGGATGAAGGGCTTGGAGCCTGTCGCCATGATCAGGCGGTCGTACTCGGCGCTGGCAGTCTCACCCAGGGCATTGACCGCATGTACCATGCGCCGGGCTCGGTCCACGGCCGTCACGGTATAGCCGGCGTGCAGCAGGATATGGTGGTCCTGGTACCAGGACCAGTCGTTGAGCACGATATCGCCGAGCGTCTGCTCGCCGGCGAGCACGGGCGACAGCAGAATGCGGTTGTAGTTGGGATGCGGCTCGGCGCCGAAGACCGTGATGTCGTACAGATCGGGGGCAATGGCCAGCAGCTCTTCCAGCGCGCGCACGCCCGCCATTCCGTTACCAATCATGACCAGTTTGGATTTTTTCATCTGAGTCCCCGTGGGCTTGCGAAAAAGGCCTTCCGCGCAGAACCGCTGCATTTGGCAGCAGCACCTCCAAAAAGGCGCTTGTGTCCTGAAACGGCCCGGCAACAAAAAAGACGTCTGCATGCTTCATGACTTGCATGAGCATGTAGACGTCTTTGTCTTTTGGGTTCTGGTCCAGCCTTGCACCATCACCCTGTGGCCGACCTTGGCCACGATTAAGGACATGCAATTGCCGTGCCAGCTCTGTCGTCTCGCGGAATGCGGCAGGCAAGAAAGAGATGCACCATCTTTGTGCCTGTTTGCCGCTTTGCTGTGCACCAAACAAACATGGCGCCCCAAGGCGCCATGCAGCAGACATCGAGGCCAGGACTCAGGCCGCCTTCTCCACGTGGCCCTGGCGCGTGTAGAGGAAGTCGATCACCGCCTTGCGGTAGCTTTGATACTGGGCATCCTCGGCCAGCTCCACCCGGCTGCGCGGGCGTGGCAGTGCCACATGCAGCACCTCGCCAATCGTGGCAGCGGGACCGTTGGTCATCATCACGATCTTGTCGGACAGCAGTACGGCCTCGTCCACATCGTGCGTGACCATCACCACCGTGCTCTGGGTCCGAGCCACGATCTCCAGCAACTCGTCCTGCAGCTTGGCACGCGTCAGGGCATCGAGGGCACCGAAGGGCTCGTCCATGAGCAGCACCTGGGGCTCCATGGACAGGGCACGCGCAATGCCCACGCGCTGCTTCATGCCGCCCGAGATTTCGCCGGGGCGCTTTTGCGCCGCATGGCTGAGGCCCACCATGGCCAGCGCCGCATCGGTGCGCTGCGCCAGCTGTGCCTTGCTTTCGCGCTTGCCGAAGACACGCTCCACGGCCAGGTGCACATTGCCCCAGCAGCTCAGCCAGGGCAGCAGCGAATGGTTCTGGAAGACCACCGCACGCTCGGGCCCGGGGCCCTTGATTTCCTTGTTGGCGCACAGGAGTGCACCGCCCGTGGGAATGGTCAGACCGGCAATCAGATTGAGCAGCGTCGACTTGCCGCAGCCCGAATGCCCGATGAGACTGACGAACTCGCCCTTGGCAATGTTCAGATTGATGTCACGCAGCGCGGGAAACAGGCCCTTGGCGGTCTTGAAGGTCTGCTCCACCCCGTGGATCTCGATGTACTTGGTGCTGAGAGATGTATGCATGAGGTACTCCTTGCTTTTTTCCGAGGCCGCCGTGGCGCCGGCTTTGCCGGGCCACCGGTGGTGCCCCCCTTGAGGGGGTGACGCGCCCGAAGGCGCGGCTCAGGGGTGGGTTAAGTCTTGACCTCTTCAAACGTAAAGGCCGAAGCCAGCTTGACCAGGGCCCACTCCAGCACCAGGCCCACGATGCCGATCACGAAGATGGCGATGATGATGTTCTTGACGTTGAGGTTGTTCCACTCGTCCCAGACCCAGAAACCTATGCCCACGCCGCCCGTCAGCATCTCGGCGGCCACGATCACCAGCCAGGCCGTGCCCACTGCCAGACGAACACCCGTCAACATATAGGGAAGCACGGCTGGAAACAGAATGGTGGTGGCGATCTTCCACTCCGACAGATTGAGCACGCGCGCCACATTCATATAGTCCTGGGGCACACGCTGCACGCCCACGGCGGTATTGATGACCATGGGCCAGATCGAGCAGATGAAGATGGTCCAGATGGCTGCCGGATTGGCTCCCTTGAACACCAGCAGGCCGATCGGCAGCCAGGCCAGCGGCGAGACCGGGCGCAGCAGACTGATCAAGGGATTGAACATGCGCGACAGAAAGCCGAAGCGCCCGATCACGAAGCCCAAAGGAATGCCGACCAGTGCCGCCAGACCGAAGCCCAGGGCCACACGCTGCAGCGAGGACAGCACATTCCAGCCCACGCCCTGGTCGTTGGGCCCGTTGCGGTAGAAGGGATCGCTGAACACCTGCAGGGTCTGCTCCCAGGTCTCGGCCGGGGTCGGAATGCTCTTGCCGGTGCTGCTCGATACCAGCGACCACAACCCGACCAGCAGCGCCAGCCCCAGCAGCGGCGGCAGGACCTGAGCAAATAACTGTTCAGCCCATTGGCGCAAGCGGCTGGGTGCCACCGCAACCGGAGCCGTGACCATCGCTTGGGGTTTGATATCTTTTTGCACTTCAGCCTTTACAAGTTCTGCGCCAGCAGCTATCTTTTTTGAGGTTTCGAGCAGCGCATCATTGGCCGCCTGGGCTGCCAGTTGCGGATCGTGCGGGGGATCGAGTTCGAGCGGCGCGTGAAGTACGGCACTGACCATGATGGTTCTCCTGTCGGATGGCGGCCTCAGGCCTTGATCTTGAAGCTGTCGGCGTACTGGGCAGGGTTCTTGCCGTCCCAGACCACGCCGTCGATCAGCTTGCTGGTGCGTAGCACATCCTTGGGCACGCTGACCTTGAGCTGGCTTGCCGCCTGCTGGTAGAGGTCGATGCGGTTGATCTGCTTGGCCACGGCCAGATAGTCTGGATGGGCCTTGAGCAGACCCCAGCGCTTGTGCTGGGTGAGAAACCACATGCCGTCCGACAGATACGGGAAGTTCACGGCCCCGTCGTTGAAGAACTTCATGTGGTTGGGGTCGTCCCAGGTCTTGCCCAGGCCGTTCTGGTAGCGGCCCAGAATGCGCTGGTTGATGGCGTCCACACTGGTGTTGATGTACGACTTCTGGGCCACGGTCTCGGCCATCTTCGTCTTGTTCTGCAGGCTGGCGTCAATCCAGCGGCCGGCCTCAAGAATCGCCATCATCACGGCGCGGCAGGTGTTGGGATTCTTCTGCGCGAACTCGCCCGTGGTGCCCAGCACCTTCTCGGGGTGATCCTTCCAGATGTCCTGCGTGGTGTTGGCCGTGATACCGATGCCGTCCATGATGGCGCGATGGTTCCAGGGTTCCCCCACGCAGAAGCCATCCATATTGCCCACGCGCATATTGGCCACCATCTGGGGCGGCGGCACGGTGATCAGCTTGGCCTCGGATAACGGATTGATGCCCGCAGCCGCCAGCCAGTAATGCATCCACATGGCGTGGGTACCGGTGGGGAAGGTACCGGCAAACGTGTATTCGCGCTTTTCCCTGGCCATGACCTTGGCCAGACTGGCTCCGTCGACCGCGCCCTTGTCGGCAAGGGCCTTGGACAGCGTGATCGCCTGGCCGTTGTTGTTCAGGCTCATGAGCACGGCCATGTCCTTCTTTGGCCCCCCCACACCCAGATGCAGGCCGTAGACCAGGCCGTAGAGCACATGGGCGAAGTCCAGCTCGCCGTTGACCAGCTTGTCGCGCACGCCGGCCCAGCTCGCCTCCTTGCTGGGGACGATCTTCACGCCGTATTTCTGATCGAAGCCCAGCACCGAGGCCATGACCACGCTGGCGCAATCGGTCAGCGGGATGAAGCCTATCTTGACTTCTTTCTTCTCCGGCGCATCGGAGCCTGCGGCCCAGGCGCCATGGTGACCCAGCGAGCCATAGAGGGCGGCGGCGCCAGCCACGCGCAGAAACTCACGCCGGCCACCGGCAGATACGGGCTCCGGCGTGGGAGCAGTAGACGAAGGGAGGCACTGGCTCATGAGAAAACTCCATCAAGAATCGTGGTGAAGGCGATCCGGAAAACAAAAAGGCGCCCTTCCCTCCTCGGGTGTGAGGAGAAAAGGACGCCGTTGTCCCAGGTCACTCGTAATAACGCTTTAAGCGCGACCGCCTTTGGTCTGCTTGACATCAACAGTCATGCACAAACCATGCCAGACCTTGATCAGAGACGGAGCAGGCTTTGCGCCTCCGGTTTTGGCTCATATTTGGTGCAGCGCAACAAACACCGCGCGGCCAAGGCTATGAATTGGTGCTGCCCGGCAGCAAGTCCACCGTGGCCAGAATGGCCTCGGCCACATCCAGCATGCGCCGGTTCTGGTTCATGGCCGTCTGGCGGATCAGCTTGTAGGCATCGCCCTCACTGAGCTGGCGGTAGTTCATGAGCACGCCCTTGGCCCGCTCTATAGTCTTGCGCTCCTTGAGCGTGGCGCGCGCCTTGTCGATCTCGGTCTGCATGTCCTGCAAGCGCATGGACTGCTCCTGCACCAGCAAGACAATGCTTTTCTCGAGCTGCAACCCGTACGCACCCTCCGCAGGCAAGGAGGCGGCTGACTGCGTGGCCCCCAGAAAGGCCGCAGCCGCTTCGGCACGAGTCCCAGGCTGCGGCTGCATCTCCAGCAGCGCCAGTTGCTGGCAGAGCGCTGTACGGGCCTGCTCAAGCTTGCACAGGCATTGCTCCTGCAGCTCATGGACCAGAAATGCCTCAATCTGGTGCATGGCATCGAGCCGGCTGGAACAGGCCTCGAACCACGGTGAGCTCAGGCTACGGTCCAGCAGCACGCCGTCCCCCGCCGTGCAGCCCATTCGACGCAGCCTCTCGATCACCGTCATATCGGGGCAGGCCCCGCATTGCTGCTGCCAGCGCTCCATCCCCGAGGGACTGGCGAAGTCTGCAAACACCTGAAAGCAGCGCTCCTGAGACTCGATCAGATGCAGCCAATGGCGCTGACGCTCCGACTTGCCGACCCCTGCGGTAAACGCCGCAACCCCCGTGGCACGCTCCTGGCCCGCCAGCTCCTTGCCCTGCATGAAATGAAACAGCGCCACCAGCAATTTCGCAATATCGGGATCGCAAGCGCTGTCCGCCGCCTCGAACACCACGGTCAGGCAGGCCGCAATCATGCGGATCAGCGCCTGCGTGCAATCCTCGGCACTCAGCTGCAGCGCATCGCGCCGGCGGCGCAGCAGCGGCAGGGCTTCAAAGCCTTGCAGCGCATTGGCGATCGCGTTGAACAGGCGAGCGCCATGCGCACCCGGCGCCCGCGCGCCCAGCTCTTCAAGCGCCAGGCAGACTCGCTCCATGACCCGGTCCACATGCCGGCCATGATCGAGCAGGCTCTGCTGCGCCTGTGCTCCACCGCTGACCAGAAAGATATTCGAGAGACCGCGCTCTTTCTGCAGCGCATGAACGAGCTCGGACACGCTCGCCACCAGGCTGCTGGCGCGGCTGATCTGCTCCAGCTCGGCAATCTCGCTTTGCCTTGCAGCCACCAGATAGTGCAGAGGCGTTTTCATGGGGTAGTGCTTGTCGTCATGTTGATGCCATGAACGACGAGCACGATTCATGCCATCTCAGGCAAGGCGACGCTGCCGCCTCTGCCAGAGCCGGTCCATCATGGCGCCCACACCGATGCCCACGACGTAGGCCAGCAGATCCAGGGGATCGAAGCCATTGCCCAGAACCAGATAGGCCAGCTTGTTGGCGCGCAGGGCCTGCATCCAGGGGGCCTGATAGAGCTGCAGGAACTCGATGGCAAAGGCGATGACCAGGGAACAGGCCATGAGCTTGCCGCACGTGATGGCCGGCCGCAGCCAGGCCACGCACAGCACCACCACCCAGGCCCAGAGCGCATCGCCCGGATAATTGCCCAGCACGGCGGGAAAGGGCACATAGCCCCGGCGTGAGGCCAGCCCGATGGCAATGACCGCCGCAATGAGCAGGGTCAAGCCCGCCCGTGAGCGACGCAAGGGCCCGGCAGCGGCCGGATGTATCAACAAGCTGTCGTCCCCTTCAGTCGATATGCGCGCCGGAGTCCTTGACCACCTGCTTCCAGTACGCCAGCTCGGCCGGCAGCATGGCCTTGAAGCTTTGCGGCGTGGACTCCACGCGCTCTGCGCCCAGAGTCTTGAGGCGTTCGGCCATCTCGGGCCTGGCCAGCACGGTCTTGACGGCCTGATAAAGCTTGTCCACCACCGGCTGCGGCGTACCGGCCGGTGCAAACAAGCCGTACCAGCTGGTCACGGCCAGGCCCTTGCCCAGCACGGGGATCTCGGGCGCCAGTGATGTGGGCCTGTCGGACGCCACACCCAGCACGCGCAGCTTGCCGCTGCTGACAAAAGGCATCACGCCGGGAAAGCTGCCAAAGGTCACCGGTAGCTGGCCGGCCACCACATCGGTGGCGGCGGCCGATGCCCCCTTGTAAGGCACATGCAGCAGGCTCAGGTTCTTCTGCTTTTTCAGCATCTCGCCCAGCAGATGGTTGAGCGTGCCGTTGCCGGCAGAAGCATATTCAACCTTGCCCGGATGCGCCTTGGCATAGGCCACCAGTTCGTCCAGATTCCTGGCGGGGAAGTTCGGATTCACCACCAGCAGATAAGGCGCGACGGCCAGCTGCATCACGGCAGTGAAGTCCTTGATGGGATCGAACGGCACCCTGGAATACAGCGCCGGATTGATGGTGTAGGCGCTTTGCGCCGTCACGAGAAAGGTGTAGCCGTCGGCCGCGCTGCGCGCCACCTGGCCCGTGCCCAGATTGCCGTTGGCGCCGGCGCGGTTTTCCACGATGACGGGCTGGCCCAGCGAATTCTCCAGCCCCTGCGCCACGGCACGCGCAATCACATCGTTGGCACCGCCCGGTGCCTGGGGCACGACAAAGGTAATCGGCTTGGCAGGCCAGTTGCCGCCCTGCGCCAGTGCTTGCGTCAGAGGAGCCGCCATCACCACGGCAGCCACCGCTGCCAACAGCAGCGAGCGGCGTTGGTTTGCAGAGATAAAAACAGCGTTTCGCGCCATCTCGGTGCGCGCAGCTTCTTCAAACTTCATGGCAATAACTTCCTGTGGTGGTGAACATGGATGCTGCCAGCCCTCCATGCCGGCCTGTCGCACCATGCAACAGGTCATTCTTGCATCGCTCGCAGAGCGGCCTGAACAACACTCACTGTTCGGCCATCGTCTTTGGCAGGGGCTGCCTCCTGCAAATGCCGTGACCAAAAGCCTGGCCGCAGCCGCACAGCCTCTTCACAGCAGCACCAGCCCCGGCGGCAGACTGTCGCCCAGACTGCGCCTGTGATCCTCTGCCTCCATCTGCACCACCTGCTCGACCATGGCCATCCAGCGCTCTGGCGCACCGCTGCTGCGCATCTTCTCCAGCACCTGCGCCCTGACGGCATCGGGCAGATCGCGCGCGCGGTCGCCCGTCATGCGGGCCATCTGCACGGCGGCAAACATAGCGGTTTCGTTCTTGCGCCAGTCCTGGGCCAGCGTGGCGTTCAGGAACTCCTGCGCCGCGTCGGGCGGCATCACCAGATGGGCGTTGGCGGCCAGCGATTGGCGTGCCGCCAGACGACCTATGGCCCACCAGGTCTGCACGGTTTCATCCTCGCGCCTGAGGCGCTGCAGCATCCACTGCCCCATTTCCTGGCGGTACTGCCAGGGCACGGCCTCCATGGCCGCGAACAGGCGCAGCATGTCGTCATAGCTGCCATGACTGGATTTGCCGCGCGCGTTCTGCTGCACGGCCTTGTGCATATGGCCGGCCACGTCTTCGAGCAGCTCCATCTGCCGGGCCTCGTTCAGACCCGCAGCCACGCGACGCCAGAACACCCACCACTCCGTCCAGTTGGCTGCCTCTTTGGCATGACCCAGACCCTGGCCATACAAGGCCCAGACCTGGTCTATGCGCCAGCCATCGAGCTGCGCCCCTACGCCGGGGCGCAGACACCAGCCTGCGAGATTGAGCCAGACGCGCTCATGGTCGGCCGTGCGGCGGCGGCGCCTGGAGCGGGCCAGCAGCGCATCGAACAGGGCTCGCAGCAGGCCCAGTTCCCAGTCATCGCGCGGGCCGAGGATTCTTTCGAGCGACTGGCGCAGCTGGCGCACTTCCCGGGCCGTCACTTCCTGCGCCTGCGTGCCGAAGATGCGCTCCACCAGGGCCACGGCTTCGGGCAGCCTGGCTGCCAAAGAATTAGACTGTTTTGGGCCTTCAGCGCTTTGTTCACCGGCGCTGTCAGCTATGGGTTCCGAAGCCGAAGCACCGCGTACAGCAAAGGGCAGCAGCCAGGACTGGCCCGCATCCTGCACTGCCACGCAGCGCACTTCCAGCGTGCCGACCTCGCTCATGCAGGCTTGCAGCTGCACCTCGACCTGGGCTGCGGCCCGGCCTTCGGGCGCGGGCAGCACCGTGGCCAGAGGCGGCAGCTCCACCCAGCCCTCGCCGATCAAAGGTGCAATCTGGCCGGCCTGAGCTGGCGCATGGCTCAGGCTGTTGGCCAATACATTGAAGCGCACGGCCTGGCCCAGCTTGAGCGCAAAGCGCCGGCCAGAGAGCACCATGCGCACGCCCTCCTCCGTGCCACGCGGCAGCAGGCACAGGCCTTGCGGAGCCTCGCCCTTCTTGCCCGGCAGCAGCAGCCAGTAGCTGCGTGCCGAACCGCCACCAATGCGCGGCACCATGGTCTTGATCGCTGCCGACGCCTGCCCGGCCTGTGCTTCGGGCAGGTTGGGCGTAGCAATCTGTGCCACCGCCAGCTCGGCCTGATGGCGTGCCAGCCCGTAGGCTGCCGCACCGCGCGCCACGGCCCAGTCCGGGTGCGGGTTGTGCAGCACGCGCACCGGGCTGCCGCGCCAGCGGCCAAGCAATTGCGTCAGACGCTGAACCATGGCATGGGCATGGAACACGCCGCCGTTGAGCAGCACGGTATCGGGCAGGCCCCCACTCGCATGCTGGGCGAGAAAATGTGCCAGATGACGACTGATGGCCGCATCGGCCGGATAGGGCAGGCCAAAGCCGCGCAGCGCGCCTTGCCGCCTGGCGGGCATATCGCTGATCTGCGCGACCGGCAAAAAGCCCTCGACCACCGACTGCAGCACCTGCTCACGAGTCAGCGTGACGCTTTGAGTCGCCGCCATCAGCTTGCTGCCGCCCCCGAGCAAGGTGATGCCGATCTGCTCGGGCGCGTTCTGCACCAGCAACTGCTCCTTGGCCATGCGGCAGCGCTGCACCAGCTGGGCAAAGCGCTGTGCGGACAGCCTCTGCCCCTGGTCTGGCGCCTTGTGCGCAAAAGCCGGCTCAAGCTGATGGGCCAGCGCCAGGTCCATGTTGTCGCCGCCCAGCATCAGGTGCTCGCCGACGGCCGTGCGCGTCAGCGTGGGCAGGCTGCCATCGGCCGATGCATCCACGCGAATCAGCGTCAGATCGGTAGTCCCTCCGCCCACATCCACCACCAGCACCAGTCGGCTGTCCGCCAGTTGCGCAGCCAGCTCATCGCCCTGCAGCACCAGCCAGTCGTGAAACGCGGCCTTGGGCTCCTCCAGCAGTTGCACGCGCGGCAGACCCGCCATCTGCGCAGCCTCCAGCGTCAATGCACGTGCACCTTCGTCGAACGAGGCTGGTACCGTCAGCACCACGCTTTGCTGGTGCAGTGGCGCTTCGGGACGGGCCTGGTCCCATGCCGCTTTCACATGGGCCAGATAGGAGCTTGAGGCCGCCAGCGGCGATACCTTGGCCACGTCCTCGCCAGCCCCCCATGGCAGGATGGCGGCTGTGCGATCCACGCCGGTATGCGAGAGCCAGCTTTTGGCACTGGCCACCAGCCGCCCCGGCACGGCAGCGCCCAGATCTCGCGCCCAGCGGCCGATGACGGCAGGCACCGCTTCATCCGCGCCCTGCGGCGGCCAGGGCTGGCGCCAGGCCTCGCCCAGCTCGCCCTGGGCGGCCTGGTAACGCACCGAAGGCAGCAGCGGCTGGGCCACGACCTCGCCTGCCGTGCTGCGCTGGGCAATATCGAGCAGCGCGATATCGCTTGTCGCAGCGTCCAGCGCAACGCTTGCCACGACCGTGTGACTGGTGCCCAGGTCGATGCCGACGGCGTAGGTGGGGCGAGATGAATGCATGGGCTGAGGCGGAAACACGTAAAACTCTGTCGCCGATCGTAACAAGAGCCGGATGCCCGAACCGCCTGCCGGGATGAGCGGCTGCTGCGACGACAACTGTCCAAAGCAGTGCACGGTGGCTGGCACGGGACTTGCCTTGTAACAAGCGCGCAGATTCGCGCAAGTTTCATAGCAAAGATCGAAGGCTAGTCGCTACATGCCAGTCAAAACAACAACTGTGTCTCGTGTCCTCCTCGCCGCTCTGGCCACCGCCGGAGCTTCCGTCGCGCTCGCACAAAGCAGCGTGCAGATCTATGGCCGCCTCAATACCTCGGTCGAGCATCAGAAGGTCGGAGGCAGCAGCCTGACCGGGCTCTTCAACAACAACTCGCGCTTTGGCTTTGTAGGCAGCGAAGACCTGGGCGGCGGCCTCAAGGCCGGCTTCCAGCTCGAATCCGGCTTCGAATCCGATACCGGCGCCGGTACCGGCAGCACCGGCGCCCTGGCCTTTCAGCGCCAGAGCGAAGTCAACCTCTCGGGCAGTCTGGGCAAGCTGCGTCTGGGCCGTTTTGGTGCTGCCACCTATTTCGGCATTGCCGACTATGGTGCACTGGATGAGCCCAACCACGATACCGGCTCCATCGCCGATGCGCTCTACGACTACGTGATGCGCAACACCAACAAGATCGCCTATCGCAGCCCTGTGATGGCCGGGCTGACATTGGAGGCTCAGGCATCGCTACACGAAAAGACGACAGGTGCCGTGCAGAAGAACGGCTACGACCTCTATGCCAACTGGGAACGCGGCCCCTTGGCCCTGGGCGCGGGCTTTACCCAGCTGGGCAACGACAGGCAGTTTGCCCTGCGCGGCCACTACATCTGGAATGCGCTGCAGATCGGTGCCTACTACCAGCGCTCGGACAACGGCTCGGGCTCGCTGTGCAGCAATGGCGGTGCCGGCTGCGGCACGCGTGACGCTGCGCGCGTGACTGCGGCCTACCGGGTTGGCGCTTCGGAGCTTGCCCTGGGCTACGGCTGGGCGAGCCGGTGGAGCCATGTGCCCGGCAGCAGCGCGCGCCAGTGGATTCTTGGCTACAACCACCATCTGAGCAAACGCACCAAGCTCTACGCTGCCTACACACGCATCGACAACGGATCCGGCGTGGCCTATGGCTACAACTTCAAGGGTGGCGTGGGCTATGGGCAGGATGCCAGCAGCCTGAGCGTGGGTCTGCGCCACGCGTTCTAGACCTCTGCTTGAGTGGGGCGCGAGCCATGTTGCTGATGGGCATGGTGCGCGTCCTGCTTCTCAAAAGAAGAGCTTCATGATCTTGCGCCTGGCGTGATTGGGCCTGAACCTTTCTTGTGGCATGCCTTTGTCACGGACAGAGGGCGGGTCTCGGCCGGAAGTGCAGCCGCAAACAAGAGAACAAAAGAGAGAACAAAAAAGCCCGCCAACCAATCGGCCAGCGGGCTTTCACTGTCAAGCAACTCAGCGGCCTTATTCGGCAGCCTCCGCAGAGGTTTCCGCGCGCACATCGAACTCCACCTTCCAGCGCTCGCTTCCACCCACGGGCACGGCATTGAGCTCCAGCGTGCCGATATCGGTCACACGCGCCGCCAGGGTCACGGGCACCACCTCGCCGGCAGCGCGGCCGGCGGCGGGCAGATTCAGCTCGATCTCCTGCAGCTCCACCAGCTCTTCGGGCGACCAGAAGTCCAGCATGGTGCCGACCTGGTCGGTGCGGCGCACGGACGAGCCAAAGAAGCGCAGACGCACGGGCTCGCCCACGACCAGGCCGAACTCCTCGTCAGGCAGAGCGACTTCCGTGCCCTCCTCCATGCCGAACGGTGCCAGGCACAGGGCGGACTGGGGCGGTTCCATGCCGGGGATGGCGGGCATATTGCTCTCCACACCCACGTAATAGGACTGAGCCGTGCCGCCGCGAATGCGGACGCCGCGGCCGCTGGTGGCGATATGGCCGTAATAGGCCGCACCGCGGGCCACGGCCAGATCGAGATTGGCGCCGTCCAGCAGACGCGCAGGCTCGCAGGCCTCGTCGTCCAGCCAGCCGTTGATGACTTCCAGGATGCGCTGCTCGATCTGGGGCGCCTTGAGTACGCCGCCGTTGAACAGGATGGCCGTGGGATGCAAAAAGGTGGAGCCGTCGATCTGATCGCCCCTCAGGCCCTCGATCTCGGCCAGCGCATGAACCTGGCGGCTCAGAAAGGCCGCCAGGTGGCGTGTGACGGCGGCATCTTGCGCATAGGGCAGGCCCAGTTGCGTGAGCGCGCCGCGCGCGCGGGTCTTGGGCTTGTCGCTGACGGCCACCTTGGGGAAAAAGCCTTCGACCAGCATGGCCAGCACTTCATCACGCGTGACTTCGGTACGGATGCTGCCGCCGATGAGCTTGCTGCCCCGGCTGGGCACAACCACGGGCACGGCCTGCAAATTGGCGTCGGCCAGCAATTGCTCCTTGGCTGCGCGGCAGCCATGGGCCAGCGCCCGGGTTTGCCAGGCATCGAGCTGCTTGCCTTCGGCCGCCAGCTTGCGTGCAACGCCATAGGCCAGGGCCAGGTCCATGTTGTCGCCGCCCAGCAAAATGTGTTCGCCCACGGCAATGCGCTGCAGCTCCAGATTGCCATCGCGCTCCAGCACGGCGATCAGCGAGAGGTCGGTGGTGCCACCGCCCACGTCCACGACGAGGATGATGTCGCCATGCTTGACCTGCTTGCGCCACTGGCCGCCACTGGCCTGGATCCAGCTGTAAAGCGCGGCCTGAGGTTCTTCGAGCAGTGTCAGCCTGGCAAAGCCCGCGGCCCTGCAGGCCTCGGCCGTCAACTCGCGCGCGGCGGGGTCGAACGATGCGGGGATGGTGACGGTGATGTCCTGCTGGGCAAACGGGGCCTCGGGGTGAGCCTGCTCCCAGGCGCGGCGCAGATGCTCGAGATAGCGGGTTGAAGCGGTCAGCGGCGAAATGCGGCTGACTTCCTCGGGTGCATCGGCGGGGAGAATGCCTGCGCGGCGATCGACGCCGGGGTGGCAGAGCCAGCTCTTGGCGCTGCTGACCAGACGGATGGGCGTGGCTGCGCCGCGGCTGCGGGCGAATTCGCCGGTGATGAAGTCGCCGGGTGCACCGGGCAAGCTGCGCTCGGCTTCGGTCAGCTCGCTTTCGTGCGGCAGATAGAGAAAGGACGGCAGCAGTGGCCTGGCCTCGACACTGCCGGGAGCCGTGAGCTGGGGAATGTCCAGCACGCCCTGCACCACCTTCTCGCCATCGCTGGCGTTCTTGTTCACATAGGACAGCGCGCAGTGGGTGGTGCCCAGATCGATGCCGATGCTGTAGCTAGCGCCGGCAGACGGGGCGTCGGCCTGACCTGCAGGGCTTTGTGGCTGAGCGGCGGCAGCCACGGAATCAGGAGTGCTCGCAGCTTGACTGGCCGCACCCGATGCGGCGATGGAGGCAAACATATTCATGGATCACAGCTCCACTTCGGCTTGGGCGATGACCTTGGCGGCCTGAATGTCGGTGAGCTGGGGGAGCTTGACCTGAGTCACCAGCCAGCCGCGATGGGACAGCGTGCCGGTAAACGGCGGCTGGCCGACCACATTGCCCGTCAGTCGCACGGCAGCAGCGTCAAAACCGGCCTGCAAAGTGATGCGCGAGCCTTCGGCTTCGCTGCACACGGGGGAGAGCGTGAAATGCTCGCGCAGCACCTTGCGGCAGCCCTCATGCACCACGCGCGCGGCCGCGCCGATCTCGGCATCGGTATAGGGCGTGACGTCTTCCTGGATGAAGTCCACAAAACGTGCCTCGCGCTGCATCAGGCCCAGCAGTTGCAGGGCGGCGCTGTCGGTGGCGACGAGCTTTTCCACTTCGACGGTTTTTTCGATCAGCTTCTCGACCGGAACCTCGACGCGCTTCTCAACGGTCTTTTCCACGATTTTTTCGACCGGCACTTCGACGCGAACTTCGACGATCTTCTCGACCGGCACTTCCACGCGTACTTCCCTGGGGGCGACGTCAGCGGCAAAAGCCTCACCGGCGCGCACACGACTCACGTCGGCGGCCAGGCGACCGTTACCGAGAATGGCAAAAAAACTGCCGATCGCGATGGCGATGCGGCTCAGGAATGAGGGGGGGGTATTGGCAGTCATGGAGTCTGTCTCAAAACAGGTTCACGCATGCAGAGTCATTCTGTGGCGCCCTTGCGGGCGGCGCTGCGCGAACCGAAAACGGAGCCGGACCAGGCGGCAGCGACACGGCCGGCCCTGGCGGCACAAGGCTGGACGCGCCGCAAACGATGCGCGCGGGCCTGTGCAACAGGCGCAGATATTACCCAAAAAGCCCGGTCAGCCGTCCCGCTATGGCTTTGCCGCGCCGGCTGCCGCACCTGGACACGCGCTGCCGGGTCATACGCCGCAAGCATGACCTTCTTCCGTTTCATCGTTATGAAACCTCTGCCATTTGCCGGATAGTTGATGCAGGATCTTGACAAACAGGCCGCCCCGGCAACGGGTCTTGCCGATTCATGGGCTGCAGGCAATGCGCGGCACCATGGACGAGCGCACAACAATTGCATTGCGTTTTCGATACGCCCACTTCCCGAGGAGACTTCCCCCATGCGCCTGATGACCGCGAACATAACGCTGGCATGTACCGCCCTTGTAGCCGCCATGGCCGCCTCCGGCGTCCAGGCCCAGACCGCCTCCGGCAGCACGCTGGAAAAGCTGCAAAAGACCGGCAAGGTGGTCATAGGCGTGCGCGAAAGCTCGGCCCCCATGGCCTATGCCATAGGCGCCAACCACCGCTTCACCGGCTACCACGTGGAGTTGTGCGAAAAGGTGCTGGCCCAGATCGCGCCCAGCGCCAAGATCGAATACATGGCCATCACCGCGCAGAACACCATGCCTCTGGTGCAAAACGGCACGGTGGATCTGGGCTGCGGCCCCACGACCAACAACCTCAGCCGCCAGAAGCAGGTCTCGTTTGCCGTCACCACCTATGTCAGCCAGGTGCGCATGGCCGTGCGCGCAGACTCGCCCGTGACCTCGTTCAAGCAGCAGGACGGCAAGACCGTGGCAGCTTCGGCGGGGACCACCGCCGTGCAGCTACTGCGCAAATACAGCCATGACAACAATGTGAAGCTGCCGACCCAGCTGGGCAAGGACCATTTCGAGAGTTTTCTGATGCTGGAGTCCGGCCGCGCGGATGCTTTTGTGCTTGACGACAATCTGCTGGCCGGCGTGATCGCCAACTCCAAGGACCCCAGGGGCTACAAGATCGTGGGCGAGGCGCTGGGGTCGGAGCCCATCGCGCTGCTGATGCGCAAGGACGATCCCGGCTTCAAGAAGGCCGTGGACGATGCCCTGGTGCGCATGATGAAGTCCGGCGAGGTGGCGAAGATCTACGACAAGTGGTTTATGCAGCCCATTCCGCCCAAGGAAATGCCGCTGAACCTGCCCATGAGCGAGACGCTCAAGCAGCTGCTGCAAGCGCCCAATGACAAGCCGCTGGAAGCCTACAACAGCTGAAACGACCGCAAGCCTGCGCCTGGAGTCATGCTTTATTGATAGCTGGTTGCGCTTTTTGAGCAATCATTTCAGGCATATTCATTGCTGAACTCATTGAAGGAGCTGCGCTGGCAGCTCCTTTTTTCATTACAGCGGCGCAGAAGAAGCAAACTCCTGCGCGACCTGCTTGAGCCAGCCCTGGAAGGCCTGCAACGGCGGATAGGCCGAGCGGCTGGTCGGCCAGGCCAGGTAGTAGCGCTCGGCACTTTCCACCTCGGGCAGTTGCGGCAGAGCCTGAACCAGATCGCCGGCCTGCAGCTCGCGCAGGATCAGAAACTTGGGCAGCAGCGCCACACCCACGCCGGCGATCGCGGCCTGGGCCGCCGTGGCGAACTGATCGAACAGCATGCCCTGCATATCGCCGCCCTGGCAGCCCTGGCTGCCGAACCAGCGCTGCCAGGCGTCGGGGCGCGAAGCCAGATGCAGCAGCGGCGCGCGCAGCAGGTCCTGGGGCCGGGCAAAACCATGGCGGGCCGCCACATCGGGGCTGCAGGCCGGCACCACGGTCTCACTCATGAGGAACTCCAGCTCCGCGCCCGGCCAGTTCGGCAAGCCGAAATGAATGGCCGCATCGACGGCCTCGAGCTGGAAATCGAACTGCGACAGCCGCGTTGTCAGATTGATGGTGATGCCCGGATGGGCGCTGAAGAACTGCGGCAGCCGTGGCGCCAGCCAGCGCGTGCCGAAGGTCGGCAGGATGGCCAGGTTCAGGCTGCCGCCCTGCGGATTGGTGCGAAAGCCCAGCGTGGCATTGGAGATGCGCGCCAGGGCAGCGCGTATCTCCTGCGCATAGGCCTGGCCCGCAGCGCTCAGGCGCACGGTCTGGCGCTCGCGCACGAACAGCTCGGTGCCCAGGCGCTCCTCCAGCGCGCGGATCTGGCGGCTGACGGCGCTTTGCGTCAGATGCAGCTCGGCGGCCGCCGCGGTAAAGCTCTGGTGCCGCGCCGAGGCCTCGAAGGCGCAGAGCAGGGACATGGGGGGCAGAAAGCGACGGGATAACTGCATGGCGGCAAGGATGTGGGAGGGATTCGGATGCAGGTTCATTCCGTCCGGGTATGACCTGCAGGCCGGATTATCGTTTGACCAAAGTCATGACGACGCAGAACATGCTGCATATTCCTGCGGCCCCGCCAGCGGCGCGGCCATCCCACGAACCCCTGCCCTTCTGTTTTGTCATGAGCGCCACGCCCCACGCCTCTTCCACCGCAGCCCGCTTTGTCAGCGTCGACGAGATCCGCACGCGCTTCTCGCGTGCCATGTCCGAGATGTACCGCAAGGAAGTGCCGCAGTACGGCACCCTGATCGACCTTGTGGCCGATATCAACGCCGTGGCGCTGCAGGCCGACCCCGAACTGCGCCAGCGCATGAACAGCAGCGGCGAGCTCGAGCGCCTGGATGTGGAGCGCCATGGCGCCATCCGCGTGGGAACGGCCGAGGAACTGGCCACGCTGCGCCGCCTGTTCGCCGTGATGGGCATGGAGCCCGTGGGCTATTACGACCTCTCGGTGGCCGGCGTTCCCGTGCACTCCACGGCCTTTCGCCCCGTGCATGACGAGGCGCTGCTGGCCAACCCGTTTCGCGTCTTCACCTCGCTGCTGCGCCTGGAGCTGATTGCCGATGCAGCGCTGCGCGCGCAGGCCGCCGAAATCCTCGAGCGCCGCAGCATCTTCACGCCACGCGCACTGGAGCTCATTGCCCAGGCCGAGCGTGACGGAGGCCTGGACAGCAGCGACGCCGATGCCTTTGTGCAGCAGGCCCTGGAGACCTTCCGCTGGCACAGCGACGCCACCGTGGATGCCGCCACCTACAAGGCCCTACAGCAAGCCCACCGCCTGGTGGCCGATGTGGTGTGCTTCAAGGGCCCGCACATCAACCATCTGACACCACGCACGCTGGACATAGACATGGCCCAGGCCGATATGCCCACGCGCGGCATGGATGCCAAGGACGTGGTCGAAGGCCCGCCACAGCGCGCCTGCCCCATCCTGCTGCGCCAGACCAGCTTCAAGGCACTCAAGGAGGCCGTGCGCTTTACCGATGCCGACGCCAACGCGGACAGTTCCGGCGCCCATACCGCGCGCTTTGGCGAGATCGAGCAGCGCGGTGTCGCGCTGACACGCAAGGGCCGCGCCCTGTACGACGAGCTGCTGGGCCTGGTGCGCGGCATAGACAGCGCGGGCAGCGCCGCGCCCGACTATGCACACCGCCTGCAGCAGGTCTTCACGCAGTTTCCCGATACGCACGAACAATTGCGCCGCCAGGGCCTGGCCTTCTACCGCTACCGCCTGACCGGGCAGGCTCAGGCCTCGCTTGCCCAAAGCCCTGCCGGTGCGGACCTGGAAGCACTGATCGACCGGGGTCTGGTGCAGGCCGAGCCGATTACCTATGAAGATTTTCTACCCGTGAGCGCGGCCGGCATCTTCCAGTCCAACCTCGGCGGCGAGGAGCAAAAGCAATACCAGGCCCATGCCGCGCAGCAGGTCTTCGAAAGCGCGCTGGGCGCGCGCGTGCATGATGAAATCGCTCTGTACGAGGCCTCCGAGCAGCAATCCAGGGCCCAGGTTCTCGCAATGCTGTCGGGAGCGGCAGCATGAGTCGGGACAGCGCACTGGCTCCCTTTGCCGCGGTGTTTGCCGAGCCTGCGGGATCGCCGATACGCGAGCTGTTTCCCTATCTCTCGCGCCCCGGCATGATCTCGCTGGCCGGCGGCTATCCATCGCCCAGCCTCTTCGATGCCGAGGGCCTGGCACAGGCCGCCCAGCAGGCCATGGCCCAGGGCCCGGGCGCGCTGCAGTATGGCGCCACCGAAGGCCTGGGCGAGTTGCGCGAGGCCCTGGCGCAGCAGGCGCGCGAGCGCGGCATGCATGCGACGGCCGCCGACATCCTCGTGACCACCGGATCACAGCAGGCCTTTGACCTGCTGGTGCGCGTGCTCGTCGAGCCCGGCGACACGGTGCTGGTCGAGGTGCCGGCCTATCCCGCCACGCTGCAGGCCCTGCGTCTGGCCCAGGCGCGCATCCTGCCCATTCCCATGGACGAACAAGGCCTGCAGACCGAGGCCCTGGCCGATTTGCTGGCCGCACTGCCCGCAGACCAGCGCCCCAAGCTGCTCTACACCGTGCCGAATTTCTCCAACCCGCGCGGCACGCTGCTGGCGGCCGAGCGCCGCGAGGCTCTGGTGCAACTGGCCCGGCAACACGGTTTCTGGGTGGTCGAGGACGATCCCTATGGCGAGCTGCGCTTCGACGAGTCCAGCGGCATCCACCAAGCCATGCCGGGCACCGTGCGCGCCGCGGGAGAGCGGCTGGCCGAGCCCGGCTCCAACCCCGTCATCTATCTGTCCAGCCTGTCCAAGACCGTGGCCCCCGCGCTGCGCGTGGGCTGGATGCTGGCCGACGCACCGCTGCTGCGCCGCTGCACAGTGGCCAAGCAGACGGCCGATCTGTGCACCTCGCCGCTGACGCAGTCGGTCGCTGCCTGCTATCTGGCCAGCGGCCGCTACCCGGCCACCGTGCAGCGCGCGCGCCAGGAATACCAGCGCCGCATGCAGGCCCTGGTCCAGGGCCTGGACGCGGCGCCCGACAGCGGCATACGCTGCTCGCGCCCCGCGGGCGGCATGTTCGTCTGGGCCGAGCTGGACCGCAGCATAGATCCGCAAAAGCTCTTCGACGCCGCCGTGGCCCGGGGCGTGATCTATGTGCCTGGCAAGGCCTTCTATCCTGCCGATCCCGACCTGCACACGCTGCGTATGTCGTTTGCCGCGCCCGAGGTGCCGCAGATCGCGCAGGCCGTAGAGCGCTTGTGCCAGGCCGCCGCGCAAAGCCGCTGAGATAAAGCACCCTCTGTGCCGCTTCGCGTCTTCCCCCTCTCTGGCTTCGCCGGAGGGGACGGCACCGACGCTGCGGGGCGGCCCTTGCGCGGCGCCCGGCCATGCACAGCGCCATGAAACAACGGACAAGCAGGGGTCATCTGCACCGGCCCGGGCCGCGCGGCATAATCGGGGCTCAGACATCTTCTTAGCCATGGCCTGCCTGCACCTGTCCACCGCTGCCCGCCTGCGCCGCTCTGCCTTTGCCGCAGAGCTGCCCGCGCGTGCCTGCGTGCTGCGTGCGCTGCACACACGCCGCCATGGCATTCCCACCGCATTCGTGAGCCTGAGCGGTGTCACGGCCATGCTTTCCGCCGCCGTGCGGATGGCTTGAAGCACACAGCTCACATCCTCCGCACGGCCTTCCCAAACAGCATTTCCCTGGTGCATGGGAGAGGTACGTCCACGTCTAAGGCGTCCGTACTGTCACGCGCACCGCATCTTGCTCAAAGGACGATCCGGAGGTCAGCCATGGACATGGAACTCACTCAAAATTTCTTGCGCGGCAAAAACCCATGTGCCATGGGCTACCGCTGGTTTGTGCGCAACAACCTGGCCGGCGGGGACTACCAGGCCGCCATGGACACCCAGGTGGCCGCCGGCCGCGTGGAAGATGCACGCTGGCTGCTGGAGAACTTCGGCTCCACCAACAGCGTGCTGGAGCTCGAGCATCTGGAGGCCGACAACTTCGTCTATGCCGGCACGCTGATCGTGCACGGCGATGTGCGCGTCACCGGCCAGTTGCTGGTAGGCCGCAGCCTGCAGGCGGGCGGCGGCATACGCGCGGGCAAGCTGGAAGCAGGCGAAGAGATTCAATGCGGCGGCGCCATCTTTGCTGGTGAACTGCTACAGGCCGGCGGCAGCATCAAGGCGGCCTGGAGCGTGGAGGTGCAAGGCGAGGTGCGCGCCGAAGACCTGCGCTGCGGCTGGGAGCTGCGCGGCGGCGGCCATGTAAAGCTCAAAGGCAATGCCCATATCGGCCAGGAGGTGCAGGTGCAAGGCGATATGCACTGCGGCAAGGGCCTGAAAGCAGGCGGCGCCATCGATGTGCAGGGCCTGCTCGATGTAGGCCACGGCATTGCCGGCAACGACGGCATTCTTTGCGGCAACCATATTCAGGCCGGCTGGGGCATCAAGGCACAGGGTGATATCCGCGCGGCCTGCAGCATCCGCAGCGGCGAGACCCTGCAGGCCGATGGAGAGATCGCGGCCGGCCCGGGCTATGGCGTGTTTGCCGGCATGAACGTACAGATGCAGGCCTGGCCCGACTGCGCCTGGGTGCGTGCGCTCAAAAAGCCCGAGGCGCTGATCAGCGGCTTCTGGGAAGGCCGGCCGACCTTCGCCTAGACGCTGGCCGGGTTACCGGGCAAACAGGCAAAATAGCTTTTTTGACCCAAGGCCGGCGCCCGGCGCCCGCCTGTTGATAAGAGAGTCTGCCCCGTGTTTACCGGCATCATTCAGGCCGTGGCAAAGATTGCCGCGCTGCGCGACCAGGACGGCCTGCGCACCTTCATCATGGAGTTCCCCGAAGGCTTCTGCCAGGATCTGGCCATTGGCGCCAGCGTCTCGCACGACGGCGTCTGCCTGACGGTGACCGAAAACCTCTCGCCCACCAGCGCCAGCTTTGATGTGATGCTGCAAAGCCTGAACATCACCACGCTGGGCAGCTACAAGGCCGGCGACACGCTCAACGTGGAGCGCGCCGCCAGGGATGGCGCCGAGATTGGCGGCCACCCCCTGTCGGGCCATGTGGACTTCACGGCGCCGCTGCTGGAGCTGATGCAGACCGAGACCAACCACAAGATCCGCTTCGGCATTCCCGAGGCTTTTCGCCCCTATGTGTTTGCCAAGGGCTATATCGCCGTCAACGGCGCCAGCCTGACGGTGGCCGAGGTGAATCGCAAGGAGGGCTGGTTCGAGGTCTGGCTGATTCCCGAAACCCTGCGCATGACGGTGTTCGGCGACAAAAAGGTCGGCGATCTGGTCAATATCGAGATCGAGCGCAGCACCCAGGTGGTGGTCGATACCGTGCGCGAAACCGTGGAAGCCAGCCTGGGCCGGCTCAAGCCCGTGCTCGAAGCCCTGCTGCAGGAAAAAGGCCTGAGCCTCGACGATTTTGTGGATGTGCCGCAACTGCCCAAGCAATAGCCCCGGGTCAGGGGCAAACGTCAGAACATCTTCCGGCGCCCACCTCATGCCCTCTTTTCAGAGAGCCGGTTTGAAGCGCTTGAGCCGCAGCGCGTTGGAGAGCACGAATACGCTCGAAAGCGCCATGGCTCCGGCCGCAAACACCGGCGACAGCAACATGCCGTTGAACGGATAGAGCAGACCTGCCGCCACCGGTATCAGCGCCACGTTGTAGGCAAAGGCCCAGAACAGGTTCTCGCCGATGTTCTTCATGGTGGCCTTGGACAGCGCAATCGCATTCGGCACGCCCGAAAGATCGCCCGACATCAGCACCACATCGGCCGCCTCGATCGCGATATCGGTGCCCGTGCCTATGGCGATGCCCACATCGGCCTCGGCCAGGGCCGGTGCATCGTTGATGCCGTCGCCCACATAGGCCAGCGTGCCATGCTCGGCCTTGAGGCGCTTCACGCTCTCGACCTTGCCGCCTGGCAAGACCTCGGCCACCACCTCGTCAATGCCCAGTTGCCTGGCAATCGCCTCGGCCGTGTGGCGGTTGTCGCCAGTGATCATGGCCACCTTCAGGCCCAGTGCGTGCAGGGCATCGATCGCGGGCTTGGTGCTGGGCTTGATCGGATCGGCCACGGCAATCATGGCTGCCACCTTGCCGCCGATGGCCGCATACAGCGGCGTCTTGCCTTCGCTGCCCAGGCGCTGGGCCTCGGCTGCAAAACCGTCAACGCTCAGACCGAGCTCGCGCATGAAGCGGTCGGCACCGATCTCCACCTGATCGCCCAGCACCACGGCACGCACGCCGAAACCGGTCACCGATGCGAAGTCGCTGATGGCCGGAACCTCCAGCCCCTCGGCCTTGGCCGCATCGACAATGGCGCGCGCAATCGGATGCTCGCTGCGATCTTCCACGGCAGCCACCCGCGCCAGAACGGCGGCACGTTCAAAGCCATCGGCCAGCACCAGGTCGGTCAGCTCGGGACGGCCACGGGTCAGCGTGCCGGTCTTGTCCACCGCCACCACCCTGGCATCCTTGAGCTGCTGCAGTGCCTCGCCCTTGCGCAGCAACACTCCCATTTGCGCGGCACGCCCGGTTCCCACCATGATGGAAGTCGGCGTGGCCAGCCCCATGGCACAGGGGCAGGCAATGATGAGCACGGCCACGGCATTGACCAGGGCAAAGCTCAGCGCGGGATCGGGACCCCAGACCAGCCAGATCACAAAAGTCAGCAGGGCCGCGGCCATGACGGCCGGCACAAACCACATGGTGATCTTGTCCACCAGCGCCTGAATCGGCAGCTTGCTGCCCTGGGCCTGCTCCACCATGCGGATGATCTGCGCCAGCAGCGTATCGGCGCCCACCTTGGTGGCTCTGAAAGCCAACGCGCCATTCTGATTGACCGTGCCGCCCACCACTTCGGCGCCTTCCGCCTTCTCGACCGGAACGGGCTCGCCGCTGATCATGGATTCGTCGACAAAGCTGCGGCCTTCGATGACCTCGCCATCGACGGGAATACGCTCGCCGGGGCGCACTTCGATCACATCGCCGGCACGCACCTGGGCGATATCGACTTCCTGGACCAGGCCGCCCTTGCGCACGCGCGCCGTCTTGGCCTGCAACTGCACCAGGCGGCGAATGGCCTCCGAGGTATTGCCCTTGGCACGCGCCTCCAGAAAGCGGCCCAGCAGGATCAGCGCCACGATAACGGCCGCGGCTTCGAAGTACACATTCACGGTGCCTGCAGGCAGCCATTGCGGCACAAAGGTCGCGACCACCGAATAGGCAAACGCCGCCGAGGTGCCCACGGCGACCAGCGAATTCATGTCGGGCGCAGCGCGCAGCAGGGCGGGCACGCCTTTATCGAAGAAGCGCCGACCCGGCCCGAACAGCACCACGGCCGTCAGCGCAAACTGGATATACCAGCTGTTCTGCGTGCCGATACTGCCCGCAATCCAGTGGTGGAATGCGGGCACCATGTGACCGCCCATTTCCAGCAGAAACACGGGCAGTGCGAACACGGTCGCAAAGATCAGCGAGCGCTTGAGCGACTCGCGCTCCTGCGCCTGGCGCTGGGCTGCGGCGTCCTCCCCGGTTGCGGCAACGTTGTGCAGCACGGGTTGGGCTTCATAGCCGGCCTTTTCTATCGCTGCAATCAAGCTGCTCACATCCACGCTGCCCTGCAGCTGCACGCTGGCACGCTCGGTCGCAAGATTCACCACCGCATCCTGCACTCCGGGCACCTTCTTGAGCGCCCGCTCCACGCGGCCCACACAGGACGCGCAGGTCATGCCGCCCACCTGCAAGTCCACGCTTTGCGCGGGTACTGTATAACCTGCTTTTTCAATCGCCGCCACGGCCTGCGGCAGGATGGCCGCAGCCTGCGCCGGATCAGCCACGGTGAGGCTGGCTTTTTCCGTGGCCAGATTGACCACGGCCTCCTGCACACCGGGCACTTTCCTGAGCGCCCGCTCCACCCGGCCCACGCAGGATGCGCAGGTCATTCCCTCGACAGACAGCTCAAAGGCTCCGCTTTTGGTCAGTGCATTCATCGCGTTCTCCATTCACGTTGAAGGCCACTGTAGAGATTGACATCATGTAAAGGTCAACCCCCCGGCAAAAACCTCTGCAGCAAGGGTGCAAACATGCGGCGGTTCAATCTGTGATTTCGGGCAGTCCGAAGTGCTTGAGCAGGTACGACTCGGCCTGCGCAAGCATGGCCTTCAGGCCATGCCGTGTGGAACTTGCCATGTGCGGCGTCAGCACCGTATTGGGCAGATTCATCAAGGCTTCGGGAACTTGCGGCTCATGCACGAACACATCGAGCGCCGCAGCCGCAATCGTGCGTTCCTGCAGAGCCTGCCGAAGCGCCTTTTCATCCACGATGGAGCCACGCCCCACATTCACCAGCACGCCTTGCGGGCCCAGGGCCTGCAGCACTTCGGCATCGATCAGCCCCCGGGTTGCAGGCCCGCCGCTGGCGCAGAGCACGAGAAAATCCACATCTGCGGCCAGCTCCAGCACACTGCCGCACCAGCGGTACGGCACATCGTTCTTGGGAGCACGCCCCGTATAGGCAATCGACATATCAAAGGCCTGCGACCGCCTGGCCACAGCACGGCCGATGCGCCCCAGGCCAACGATGCCCATGCGCTGCCCCGAAAAACGCAAGGTGGGTGGATACCGTCCCCGCAACCAGCGACCGTGCCGCACAAACTCATTGGCCTGCACAATCTCGCGCGTGGCAGCCAGCAGCAAAGCCAGCGTGTGATCGGCGATATCTTCGGCAGAGATAGCTGGCGTGTTGCGCACCTGGATGCCCATCTGCTCTGCGGCGTCGAGATCGATGCCGTCCATGCCCACGCCAATGACCACGATCAGCTCCAGTGCAGGCCACTGCAGCAACTGCTCGCTGCCGATGACGGACTGCGCATTGCACAGCATTGCGCGCACCTGGCCAGACAGCGAGCTGCTGCGGGAGCTATCAAGCGCAGCCGCGTCAAGCAGCTCGAACTGCAGCTGCAGTCTCTCGCGCATGGCTGGCGTCAGCGCCGTGTGCAGCAGCAGCCGGGGACGCTGCGGGAGCGGTGATTCATGAATGGACATAAGAGAGCTTTCGGCAGATCGATGCAGTCCTGGCTTCCCACTCTCAGCGAGCGGGAAGCCAGAGCGGGCTTAGTCCAGCACGCGGGGGTCTCGGCGGATTTCCTCGCGGCACATGGCTTCCCAGAGGAAGGGAAAGCCGTTGAGGTCGGTGCGCGCTCCGGTCGCCTGGATCACGGCATCGCTCAAGGGGGTGCCGCCACCGAGCGCCTGCACCCGCCAGGCCAGGCGGCAGCGCCACTCCAGCGTGATGGCACGCAGATGCGCCTGTCGAATGCTCTCGCCCACCACCAGCGCACCATGATTGGCCAGCAGCGCCCATTTACTCTGGCCCAGTGCGCTGGCCACGGCATTGCCCAGCTCACGCTGCTCCACCGTGCCCCGGTATTCGTCATAGACCACGGGGTCGGTATCGACCAGGGCCGAGGTCTGGTCATACACCGGCGGCACCTTGCCCGTGGCCGACCAGACCAAGCTCCATTCGGGATGGTTGTGGATGACCACGCGCACATCGTGGCGCTTTTCATGCACGTCCATGTGCAGCCGGATGGCCGGAGTGATGTTCCAGTCGCCCTCGATCACCTGGCCTTGTGCATCCAGCCGCAGGATGTCCGATGCCGTCAGCTCGCTCCAGGTCAGCTCCCAGGGATTGGCCAGATAGCTGCCGTCATCCAGGCGCAGCGTGATGTGGCCCGCGATATGGTCGTTATAGCCTTCGCGCGAGAGCACGCGGCACAGCAGCGCAAGCTGCTGGCGATCACCGAGCGAGGGCAGCAGCGGCTTGCGGCCCGGGCGCGGCGCGTATCTGGACAGCAGTTCCCGGTTCAGTCCGTCGTGGCGCATGCTGCCTCCTGTTCGTTGTGCTTCTGGGCGGCAGCGCCCTGGCGTGCAAACACCGATGCACGGTGCATGCGACGCTGGTGCGGCGCATAGTCCATGATGGCGTTGTGCACCACGCTGCGGTTGTCCCAGATCACCATATCGCCCAGCGCCCAGCGGTGCTTGAACAGGAACTCCACCTGCATGCAGTGCGCATGCAGATAGGCCAGGATGGCACGGCTTTCAGCCTGTGGCAGACCATCTATATGCGTGACATAGGTGGGGCTGACGTAGAGCGCCTTGCGCCCCGTGAGCGGATGCACTCTCACCATGGGGTGCAACTGGCGACGGTTTTGCGCGACCACTTCCACATAGCGCTCATGCGTGCAGATTCCATGCTGCAGCGCCGCCGTCATGGGGCTGTTCATGTCATGCCAGGCACTCAGACCATCGAGGTACTGCTTCATCTGCGGCGACAGCGCATCGTAGGCACTGGTCATGCTGATCCAGCAGGTATCTCCACCCGTGGGCGGCAGGATGCGCGCATGGGTCATGGTGACGATGGGCGGACTGGGCAGAAAGCTCTCGTCGTGGTGCCACATATCGGCACGGTCGCCGAGCTTGGAGTCTATGACTGTGATCTGCTCATGGCCCTGGCCCAGATTGGGATAGAAGGTATGGACTTCGGCCTCGCCAAAATGCCGGGCAATCGCCAGATGCTGGTCGGGCGTCATATCGGGCACATGCAGCACCAGTGCTTCATGTCTGAGCAGGGCGGCTTCCAACTCCTGCAAGGTTTGCGCAGACAACGGGTCTGCCAGGTCCAGCTTCAGCACTTCGGCACCGATGCGCGGGCCGAGAATCCGAACCGAGATGGGGAATGACATGGGCTTTCTCCTCTATGCAATGTCTTGCCCGAGTGCAGTGCTTCTGTCTCCTCCACAGCGTCTGCCTCAGGCTCTGTCGGGCCGCTCCTTAGCGCTAGGATGGTGAGCTGCCTGGTACAAAGTCTAGGCAGAGGAGTGCGTTTTTCCACTCGCATTCCAGCCCCCTCAAAGACATCGCAAGTCATTGATGGAAAAAGAAAAAATCAGCGCCAACAGATAAACCTAAGACAGGACTTGCATTTCATGGAAGCGCCCGCCACCCCACGCCCCAAGGACCAGTTGCCGCAACCGCGCAAACAGCCTGTGCAGGCACGCTCCAGAGCGCTGGTCGATGCCATTACCGAAGCCTGTCTGCGTCTTCTCGAAAAAGAGGGCGAGGACGCTCTCACGGTCAATCGCATTGCAGAAGTATCGGGTGCTGCCGTGGGCTCCATCTACCAATATTTTCCCAACAAGGAATCCATGATTGCGGCAGTGTATGAACGCCTGCTCGATCAGGAATCCGAGCAGCTTTTCCAGATGCGCGAGCAGTTGCAGGGCCTGTCGCTCGAAGCCATATTGCGCCAGATCTTTGCGAACATGATTCGGGTCGAGCAGCGCCTGCATCAGCTCAGCCATGCTTTCCACACACGCTATCGCACGGCCTTGCATCTGGGCCTGTGGCATGCACCGCAGGCCAGCCGGGAGGAATTCATCAACACCACCTGGCTGCCACTGCTGCAGATGCATGGCTCGCAGGTACAGACCGACAACCTGCCACTGGCTGCCTATCTGCTGGGCCAGGGCCTGCGCGAGATCATTCACAGTGCCGTGCACGATGTGCCGCAGCAGGCCCGCTCACCCGAGTTTCTCGACGCACTGGTGGCCATGGCCATGAGCTGCGTGAAGCGAGGCTAGAAAAACAAAGCGCGACACAGAGGTCGCGCTTCGAGCGGGGCTGGCTATGCCTATCGGATATGCGCGATCACGGCGCCCAAGGTCTGTGCAGAGCCTGCCTGCGCGGCCAATGTGACACGACCGCTCTTGTGGGCCGAGACCTGCATTTCCATTTTCATGGCTTCCATCACGGCGATCACATCGCCTTCCTTGACCTCGTCGCCATCGGCGACCTTCCAGGCATGCAGATTGCCGGCAATCGGCGAGATGACCGCCTCAGGGTCCACGCTTTGCTGCGCGGCTGCCTGAGACACGCCAGTCGTCGGCGCGGACAGACCTTGCAGCAGCATGGCGGGCAGGCCCAGCTGCACGCGGCGGCCGTCGATCTCGATGGCCGTGCGCAGCAGGCTGGTATCAGCCACAGGTTCGGCGCGAGCAGCCGCTGCCAGCGGCTCGGCAAACTCGGTCTCGATCCAGCGGGTGTGGACATTGAAGCCCGCAGTCCCCACAAAGTCGGCCTGATTCAGCACGGCCTTGTGGAAAGGCAGCACCGAAGCCACGCCCTCGATGCGGAACTCGGCCAGCGCACGTCGAGCACGGGCCAGGGCCTGCTCACGCGTGGCCCCGGTGACGATGAGCTTGGCCATCATGGAGTCGAACGTGCCGGGGATCACCGAGCCGGTTTCGACGCCCGACTCGAGTCGCACGCCCGGCCCCGAAGGAGGGGCAAAGCGCGTGATCAGACCCGGTGTGGGCAGAAAGCCGCGCCCCACATCTTCGGCATTGATGCGGAACTCGATGGAATGGGCCCGTGGTGCCGGAGTCTGCGTGAAAGACAGCGGCAAGCCGTCGGCCACACGCAGCTGTTCTTGCACCAGATCGATGCCCGTGGTTTCCTCGGTCACGGTGTGCTCGACCTGCAAGCGGGTATTGACCTCAAGGAAGGAGATGGCGCCATTGCCGCTGAGCAGGAATTCCACGGTTCCGGCGCTGATATAGCCTGCCTGCGCACAGATGGCTCTGGCTGCGCTGTGAATGCGTTCACGTTGCGCCTCGGTGATGAAGGGTGCGGGCGCTTCTTCCACCAGCTTCTGGTTGCGGCGCTGCAGCGAACAGTCGCGCGTGCCCAGCACCACCACATTGCCATGCGTGTCGGCAATCACCTGCGCCTCGATATGGCGCGGCTTGTCGAGGAACTGCTCCACAAAGCATTCGCCACGGCCGAAAGCCGTCACGGCCTCGCGCACGGCAGAGGCATACAGCTCGGCCACTTCGTCCATGCGCCAGGCGATCTTCATGCCACGGCCACCGCCACCAAAAGCAGCCTTGATGATGATGGGCAGGCCATGCTGCTGGGCAAAGGCCAGCACTTCGTCGGCATCCTTGACGGGATCCGGCGTGCCAGCCACCAGCGGCGCTCCGACCTGCAGCGCAATCTTGCGCGCCTCGACCTTGTCGCCCAGCTTGGCAATGGTGTCGGGGCGCGGGCCGATCCAGATCAGACCCGCATCCAGCACGGCCTGGGCAAAGGCTTCGCTCTCGGACAGAAAGCCATAGCCGGGATGGACGGCGTCGGCGCCCGAGCGCCTGGCGATCGCAATCAGCTTGGCGATGTTCAGATAGGTGTCGGCGGGCTTGTCGCCGTCGAGGCCGTAGGCTTCATCGGCGCGGCGCACATGCAGGGCATCGATATCGGCATCGGCATAGACGGCGACGGACTTCACTCCGTAATCCGCGCAGGCTCGCGCGATGCGCACGGCGATCTCGCCACGGTTGGCAATCAGAACTTTTTTCATCAACTCACTCCTCATTGCGCGCTTGCAGGCACCAGCTCTGCAAAGGCGCGGATGGGGTTAAAACGAATCCAGGCACCTACGGGAATCTGCCCCGCAAGATCCAGATGATGGGGTGCCACGCAACCGATGACGGGATAGCCGCCGGTCAAGGGGTGGTCGGCCAGAAACAGCACGGGCTGGCCGCTGGCGGGAACCTGGATGGCCCCCAGCGGCGTGCCTTCGCTGGGCAGCTCGCTGGTCACGGCGCGCGTCAGCGCCTGTTCGCCGGCAAGGCGCAAGCCCACGCGATTGGACTGGGGCGTGACCTGCCAGCGCTGGGCGGCCAGCAAGGCCACGGCCTCGGGCGTGAACCAGTCGGTGCGCGGACCCAGCTCCACATCCAGCACCACCTCGCCGTCTGGGGCCGGCAACTCCTGCTCCGGCAGGGCCAGCTCGGCCACCACGGCATGGCGTGCCGGCTGCACCGCCAGCAACTGGCCACTGTGCAGAGCAGGCGGGCCGACATGGGCCAGGGTGTCCGTCGAAGCGCTGCCCAGCACGGGCGCCACCTCATAGCCGCCGCGCACCGCCACATAGCAGCGGGCACCGGCGACGGGTTGGGCAAGGCTCAGCGTGTCGCCATCGGCCAGTGCAATCGCGGCATGGCGTGGCGCAGACCAGCGGCGTCCGTCGGCCGTGGTGATGCTGATGGGCGCATCCGCGCCCGTCACTGCAACGACGTTCTCGCCCACGCTTTGCAGCGACAGGCCGCCACCTACTGTCTCCAGCACCGGCAGCTGGCTGGCATTGCCGACCAGCCGGTTGGCCATCTTGAACGCGGCCTGATCCATGGCACCGGAGGCAGAAACGCCCTGCCCGGCCTGGCCGTGGCGACCCATGTCCTGGAACAGCGTGAGCAGACCCGTGGCGCGCACACGCAAGGCGCAGCCATTGAAACTCGTAGCTGCTTGCGCCTGCTCGCTCTTGATCTCAGATACTTTTCCATCTGAAATCGAACCAGAGAAATCGCCAGCAGCTACTTTTTGAGTAGCAGCATCGACAAACTGCACGCGGTAGCCGGGCTGCAGCAAAGCCGGCAGATCGCGCGCCAGATCCCACATCGCGGCATCGGTGACGCCAATGATCTGCCAACCGCCCGGGCTGGCCTGTGGATAGACTGCGCTGAAGCTGCCGGCCAGCGCCACCGCACCGGCCGGAACCTTGGTTCGCGGCGTGGCACGGCGTGGCACGTTGAAGACGGGGTCACCGCCGCTCAGATAGGCAAAGCCCGGCGCGAAGCCGGTAAAGGCCACCGACCATTCGCTGCCGGTGTGGCGGCGCACCACTTCCTCGGCCGTGATGCCCAGTATCTGCGCGACTTCGGCCAGATCTTCGCCGTCATAGCGCACGGGAATCTGCACCAGCACATCCGAGCGCTGCACGCTGCCGCTGAGATCGCAGTCGGCAATGCGCCTCACCAGTTGCGCCGCGCCGATGATATGGGGCGCAAACTGCACAAGAATGGTACGCGCGGCAGGCACCAGCTCCTGCACGCCTTCTATGGGCTGGGCCTGCAAGGCACCCAGCAGCACCAGCGTCTGCTGCAGGTCGGCCAGCTCCACCAGAATGGCCTGGCGGTTGACGGGCAAAAAGCGCATGGAACTCATGGTGCTGTTTCCACAAAGGAAGCGATCTGCACACCCTCCTGCTCGAAACGCTGGCGGATGTTGCGCGCAATGGCCACGGCACCGGGACTGTCGCCGTGCACACAGATGGAGTCTGCCTCCACGCGCACCAGGCTGCCGTCCACGGCCTCAATCACGCCCTCGCGCACCAGGGTCAGCATGCGCTGGGCGATCAGGTTTTCGTCGTGCAGCACGGCACCGGGTTCGCGGCGCGAGACCAGGGCGCCGTCGGGCGTATAGCCGCGATCGGCAAAGGCTTCGGCCACCACGCAGAGGCCCGCATCGCGGGCCCAGGCTATCAGGGGCGCACCTGCCAAAGCCATCAGCACCAGCTTGGGATTGATGGCCTTGATGGCATTGATCACATCCATGGCCTGGCGCTTGTCCTGGGCAATGGTGTTGTAGAGCGCGCCGTGCGGCTTGACATACTGGACGCTGGTGCCGGCCGCCTGCGCCAGACCTTGCAGGGCGCCGATCTGGTAGATCACGTCGGCCACCAGATCGCCGCTGGCCACATCCATGTTGCGACGCCCGAAACCCGACAGGTCGCGGTAGGCCACATGTGCGCCGACGACCACGCCGCGCGCCTTGGCAGCCCTGAGCGTGGCCAGCATCCCGGCCGGGTCGCCGGCATGAAAGCCGCAAGCCACATTGGCGCTGCTGACGATGTCCAGCATGGCTGCATCGTCGCCCATGCGCCAGGCGCCAAAGCTCTCGCCCAGATCGCTGTTCAAATCCATTTTCATCATTCGTCTCCCGGTCAGCCTCAATGCAGCTGACCTGCGTGTTCCTGCAAATCCTGCTGCACCGTCATGGACGTATGAATGGCTGTGCGTATGCCCTGAATCTGCGTTTCCAGCGCCATGCTGGCCATGCCGGGCTGGCGTGCCGCCTGCTGCGGCAGCGCGGGTATGTGAATAAAGCCGCCGCGCACGCCGGGGCCCGCACGGCGAGACAGCCTGTGCATCAGGGCATAGAACACATGGTTGCAGACAAAAGTACCCGCCGTGTTCGATACCGAAGCCGGAATGCCCGCATCGCGCAGATGGCGCACCATGGCCTTGATGGGCAGGGTCGAGAAGTAGGCCGCGGGCGCATCGCGCACCACGGACTGATCGACGGGCTGATGGCCCGCGTTGTCGGGAATGCGGGCATCGTCGATATTGATGGCCACGCGCTCCGGCGTGATTTCGCTGCGCCCGCCAGCCAGCCCCAGGCTGATGATGAGCGAGGGCTGCAGCCGGGCCAGCGCCTCGTCGAGCACCACCATGGCCGCGCCGAACACGCAGGGCAGTTGCACGGCATGCACCACACCGTCCGCAATCAGCTCGCCGTCCAGCGCGCGCGCCACTTCCCACGAGGGGTTGACGCTGTCTTTGTCGAAGGGCTCGAAGCCGGTCAGCAGGATTCGGTGGGCAGCCTCAGTCATGGCAACTCTCTCTTAACGGAACATCAGGAAGTTAAGCAGGAACACATTCACGATCAGCAAGGTGATGGCCGTGGGAACCTGCGCACGGATGACGGCATTTTTGTCAATTTCCAGCAGTGCTGCGGGCACCAGGTTGAAGTTGGCCGCCATGGGCGTGAGCAAGGTGCCGCAGTAGCCCGACAGCATGCCGACTGCCGCCATCACGGCCGGGTCACCATGGTAGACGCCAACCAGCACGGGCACGCCCACACCGCCCGTCATCACCGGAAAGGCTGCAAAGCCATTGCCCATGATGACCGTGAACAGCGCCATGCCGATCACGTACACTGCCACGGCCACAAAGCGCACATCCATGTTGATGTAGGTGGTGGTCACATAGGCCACTGCCTTGCCCACGCCGGCATCCGAGAACACCAGACCCAGCATGCCCAGCATCTGGGGCAGCACCAGGGCCCAGCCCAGTGCGTCGATCAGGCGGTGCGACTCGCGCAGGCCCTGCACGGGAGTCTCGCGTGTCATCTTGCAGGCCAGCACCAGCGCAATCACGCAGCCTATGCCCAGACTGACCAGCGTGCTGTTCTTGGGGTCGATGAAGGGAGTGCCGCCAAAGACCAGATGCTTGGCCGACAGCGTGCCCACCATGGTGATCAGCGGAATGGCCAGCGCCGGCACGAACAGCCTGTTGCCCAGGCGCTTGGCACTTTCCAGGTATTGCGCATCGGTGCGTGGCTGATGCTTGCCGCCCATCACGCCGCCGAAGCCCGCAATCAGGGCCATGACGACCGCGACCGCTCCCACCCATACGGGCGGCAGCAGATCACCGACGAGGAACACCAGCGCATACAGCGCCCAGAACAGGCCCGCCGAGAAACGGCGCGGGTTGCTGCCGTCGCGCAGCGTCATCACGGCCGTCACCGCCAGCACCAGGCCGACGAGGTAGTACAGGTATTGAATGGTGATGGTCATGCCGACTCTCCCTGGGCAACTTTCTTTTCCGCAGCAATTTCACGCGCCAGTTGCTTGTCCAGGCGATGCAGGCGGAAGGCATGGATGGCAAAGGCCGAGATGGCCGTGGGAATGCCCCACAGCGCGACATGAATCGGCTCGACCTCGATACCCGCCTCCTTCAGGAAGGTGGTCATCAGCACGATCGCACCGAAGGCCACAAAGATGTCTTCACCAAAGAACAGGCCCACGTTGTCCGTGGCAGCCGACATGGCGCGCAGCTTCTCGCGCACCTTGCCCGACAGCTTGCCGTAGCGGTTTTCCGTCGCGCCTTCGGCCATGGGAGCCAGCAGCGGACGCACCATCTGGGGATGCCCGCCGAGGCTGGTCAGGCCGATGGCTGCCGTGAGCTGACGCGCGGCCAGGTAGACGATCAGCAGGCGGCCGGCTGTGGCCGACTTGATGGAGCTGATCCAGTTCTGTGCGTGCTGACGCAGGCCATGGCGCTCCAGCAGGCCGATCACGGCCAGCGGCAGCAAGATGATGAGCGGCAGGTTGCGGGTCTTGATGAAGCCGGTCCCGATGGCGGCCAGAACCTTGTCCAGCGGAAAGCCCGCCGCAAAGGCTGTGCCGATGGCGGTCACGATGACCACCAGCATGGGATTAAAGCGCAGCGCGAAGCCAGCAATGATGATGAGCACGCCGATCAGCGGCCACAGGTTTACGTCTACAGGCATGGAAGCCTCCGGAAATCACGCCCTGATCCGCTGCGCGGCGGGCTCTACCAAAGACGGGAACGCTATCGGCAACCCCGCCCAGCTCTTTTGAAGAAGGCTGATCAGCTCTGTTTCAGATCTGCTTCATTCCTCAAATTGTTGAACAATCTATTTAGATTGATTCCACAAATGAAATTGTTTGCAGAACAAATAGACTTTGTAATAGAGCAAACCCTAGGTCGCACCACTCTTTTGGACTTCTCTGAGTCAACAGAACGATGGCTACACTCTGGCGACAGCCAAAAGGGAACGCCATGAAAGTCGCAGCAGAGGTCCAGAACCTGACCGAACGCATCGCCGAGGAAATACGCAGCCAGCTGGTCAAGGGCGTGCTGAGCCCGGGCCAGCGACTGTCCGAAGCGGCACTCAGCGAAGCGCTGGATATTTCGCGCAACACCTTGCGCGAGGTGTTCCGCATGCTGACCAAGGAAGGTCTGCTGGTACACGAGCCCAACAAGGGCGTATCGGTGGCCGTGCCCAGCATGGCGTCCATCATCGACATCTATCGCGTGCGGCGCATGATCGAGTGCCAGGCCCTTGCACAGGCTTACCCCATGCACCCTGCACTGACGCGGATGCGCGAGGCCGTGGAAAGCGGCCAGCGACACAGCGAGGCGGAGGACTGGTCCGAGGTGGGCACAGCCAATATGGCGTTTCACAAAGCCATCGTGGCCCTGGCCGACAGCGAACGCCTCAACGAGATGTTCTCGCATCTGCTGGCGGAGCTGCGTCTGGCCTTCGGCCTGCTGCGCGACCCGCATTTTCTGCATGCACCCTATGTGGGCATGAACCTGAAGATTCTGCAGATCTTCGAAGCCGGCAGGCCTGCGGAGGCGGCACAGGAGCTCAGTGCCTACCTGGTGCATTCCGAGCGCATCATTCTGGCCGCCTATGCCCGGCGTCTGGCAGAGGCAGGGATCAAGGCCCCTTGAGGGATCTTGTTCAACAAAATGCCATTTTCAATAGAAACAAAGCAATAAAACACCCTACGTTTCTTTGAAACTCGTTGAAATCCCTCATGGATGTTTGTTGAGACAAATGCTACTTTGGCACAACTCTTGCCTGAGTTCATTCGTCCGCATCTCTTATCCGAGGAGTTTTCATGAAGCGTCGCATTTTCTGCGCCACAGCAACCTTGCTCGCCGGCATCGGCATTGCCGGTCATGCCATGGCACAAACCAAGTGGGATTTCGCCACCGCATACGGGCCTGGAAACTTTCACTCCAAGAACAACGAACTGTTCGTGAAGGATGTGGATGCCGCCACGGGCGGCAAGCTCAAGATCACGCCGCACTTTGGTGCGTCGCTGTTCAAAATGCCCGAAATCAAGCGTGCCGTGCAGACCGGCAATGCACAGATGGGCGAATTCTTTCTGGTGAGCTTTCAGAATGAGTCGCAGATCTTCGGCGCCGACGGACTTCCGTTCCTCGTGAGCAACTATGACGAGGCCTACAGGCTCTATCAGGCTCAGAAACCCGCGCTGCAGAAGCTGCTGGACAAGCAGGGACAGGTGCTGCTGTATTCCGTGGCCTGGCCTCCCCAGGGGATCTACACCAAAAAGCCCGTCAATTCCGCGGCCGACCTCAAGGGCATGAAGTGGCGCGTGTACTCCCCCACTACCGCCCGCATTGGCGAACTGATTGGCGCCCAGCCCGTGACCGTGCAGGAGGCCGAGCTGTCCCAGGCTCTGGCGACCGGCGTGGTGGATGGCCTGATCACCTCCAGCGCAACCGGTGCCGACAACAAGCTGTTTGAAAGCCTGAAGTACTACTACAACGTGCAGGCCTGGATTCCCAAGAATGCCGTGACCGTGAGCAAGAAGGCCTTTGGCGCACTGGACAAGAGCACGCAGGAGGCCGTGCTCAAGGCCGCCGCCGCTGCCGAGCAGCGCGGCTGGAAAGAGTCCAGGGAAGTGGATGCACGCTCGATTGCCGCCCTCAAGCAAGGCGGCATGCAGGTCGAGCAGCCCTCCGCTCAGCTCAAGGCAGACCTGGGCAAGATCGGCGCGACCGTGATCAAGGAATGGACGGACAAGGCCGGCGCCGACGGCCAGGCCATTCTCGACGGCTACAAGGCTGGCAAGTAAGGCGCAGATTGCATCGGCGCGCCCGACCCCGTCATCCGGGGTGGGCGGCCGATGACCTCATCCTCTCAGGAAGACAAGCATGCGCAAGTTACTCAACGGCCTCTATGACGGCAGTGCCTGGCTTGCCGGCATCGCCATGATCGGCGTGCTGGCGATGGTGCTGCTGACCATCACCAGCAGACTCTTTGGCTTCAGCGCCCCGGGCACCGATGCCTACGCAGGCTACGCCATGGCGGGTGCCGGCTTCATGGCCCTGGCCAGCACCTTGAAGAAAGGTGAACATATCCGCGTCACCCTGCTGCTGGGTGCGCTCAAGGGCAGGGCCTACAAGGCGCTGGAACTGACCGCCCTGGGCATCGCCACCATTCTTTCGGCCTTTCTGGCTTTCTATTCCACGCGCCTGGTCTGGCAGTCCTGGGAGATCGAAGACATCTCCGTGGGCATAGACGCCACACCGCTGTGGATTCCTCAGATCTTCATGGCTCTGGGCACGATTGTTTTCTTCATCGCGTTCTGCGACGAGCTGGTGCTGGAGCTGCTGGGCAAACGCAAGGCGGTAGAGAAGGAGGGAACCCCTCATGAATGAAATCACCGCAAGCATTGCACTGATCGTGGTGCTGCTGGTCCTGCTTGGCGGCGGCGTCTGGGTCGGTCTGACGCTGGCAGGCGTTGCCTGGTTCGGCATGGAATTCTTCACCGCGCGCGCAGCAGGCGATGCCATGGCCATGACCATCTGGGGCTCTGCCAGCAGCTGGACCTTGACGGCCTTGCCCCTGTTTGTCTGGATGGGCGAGATTCTCTACCGCACCAATCTGTCCGAGAGCATGTTTCGTGGTCTGGCGCCCTGGGTCAATGCGCTGCCGGGCCGCCTGCTGCACACCAATGTCATAGGCTGCACGATTTTTGCGGCAGTGTCCGGCTCCTCGGCCGCCACCTGCGCCACCGTGGGCAAGATGAATGTGCCCGAGCTGCGCAAACGCGGCTATCCCGAGAACATGGTGATCGGCTCGCTGGGCGGCCCCGCCACACTGGGCCTCCTGATCCCGCCCTCCATCATCTTGATCGTCTACGGCGTATCTGCCGAGCTGTCGATTTCCAAGCTCTTCATGGCAGGCGTGCTGCCAGGCATCATGCTGGCACTGATGTTCAGCGGCTGGATCGTGGTCTGGGCCCTGATGAACCCGGACAAGGTGCCCAAGGCCGACAGCACCATGAGCTTCAAGCAGAAAGTCTACGAGTCGCGCCACCTGATCCCCGTCGTGCTGCTGATCTCGGGCGTGATTGCCAGCATCTACAGCGGCATTGCCACGGCGACCGAAGCTGCCGGCATAGGCGTGATGGGAGCGCTGATTCTGTCGGCCCTGCAAGGTGCACTGAGCTGGAAGAACTTCAAGGAATCGCTGTTCGGAGCCACCCGGCTTTACTGCATGATTGCGCTGATCCTCGCCGGTGCAGCCTTCATGACCTTGTCCATGGGCTATATCGGACTGCCACGCCAGCTGGCTGAATACGTGGGCAGCCTGAACCTGTCGCCCGCCATGCTGATTGCGGTACTGGGCCTGTTCTACATTCTCATCGGCTGCTTTCTGGACGGCATCTCCACCATTGTGCTGACCTCCGGCGTGGTTCTGCCCATCATCCAGGCCGCAGGCATAGACCCCCTGTGGTTCGGCATCTTCCTCGTGATCACGGTGGAGACCGCTCAGATCACGCCACCGGTGGGCTTCAACCTGTTCGTGCTGCAGGGCATGACGGGCAAGCAGATCACCTATCTGGCCCGCGTCTGCGCACCGTACTTCCTGCTGATGGTGCTGGCACTGGTCATACTGTGGTTCTTCCCGCAGATCGTGACCGTGCTGCCCAATAATATGTAAGCAAAATCGCTCTGCTCGAACGCCCCGCAAGGGGCGTTTTTCATAGGCGAGCCAAGATGGCTACATGCATGCCAAGACATGCGGGCTTCAACGCCGGGATGTTGATGCCGTATCCATCTGACAGGGTGTTACGAAAAATGCTCACTACACTGTTAGATTAGTTGGGTTAGCCATCCAGACACATCGCAATGAAAGAAAAAATCAACTTCATTGAGAGGGAGCGCCTCTACCGACATGAACTCAAACGCCGCCGCGTGAAGTTTCTGCCCATGCAGGTACTGCGCCGGGTCTTCAAAGCGGCAGGAGTCTAGCCAGCGCTGAAGCCAGCCATCCACCTGCCATGCCCAAACGAAAAAGCGCTCCCATGGGAGCGCTTTTTCGTGGCACGAAGCAACCGGCTTATTCCACCGTGACCGACTTGGCCAGGTTGCGCGGCTTGTCCACATCGGTGCCGCGTGCCACCGCCGTGTGATAGGCCAGCAGCTGCAGCGGCACCACGTGCAGGATGGGGCTCAGGGCACCATAGTTCTCGGGCATGCGAATCACATGCATGCCTTCGCTGCTTTCGATATTGGTCTTGGCATCGGCCAGCACATAAAGAACGCCGCCGCGCGCACGCACTTCCTGCATATTGCTCTTGAGCTTTTCCAGCAGTTCGTCGTTGGGCGCCACGGTGACCACAGGCATCTGGCTGTCCACCAGTGCCAGCGGGCCATGCTTGAGCTCGCCGGCGGGATAGGCCTCTGCGTGGATGTAGCTGATTTCCTTGAGCTTGAGTGCACCTTCCAGTGCGATGGGGTAGTGAATGCCGCGACCCAGGAACAGTGCGTTTTCCTTCTTCGCAAAGTCTTCAGCCCAGCTGATGATTTGCGGCTCCAGCGCCAGCACGGATTGCAGGGCCACGGGAAGGTGGCGCATGGCCGTCAGATACTGCTGCTCCTTCTCTTCCGTCAGGCGTCCCTTGGACTGAGCCAGCGCCAGCGTCAGCAGGAACAGACCTGCAAGCTGCGTCGTGAAGGCCTTGGTCGATGCCACGCCGATTTCCACGCCGGCGCGCGTGATATAGGCCAGCTCGCACTCGCGCACCATGGCACTGGTGGCCACATTGCAGATGGTCAGGCTGTGCTTCATGCCCAGGCTCTGGGCATGGCGCAGGGCCGCCAATGTATCGGCCGTCTCGCCCGACTGGCTGATGGTCACAATCAGTGTCTTGGGATCGGACACACTGGTGCGATAGCGGTACTCGCTGGCCACCTCCACATTGCAGGGGATGCCGGCAATCGCCTCTATCCAGTACTTAGCCGTGCAGCCGCTGTAATAGCTGGTGCCGCAGGCCAGGATCAGGACCCGGTCGATCTCCTTGAATACTCGCCAGGCCGCCGCGCCGGTCTTGCCTTCCGAAGTGACCCCGTCAAACAACTCGGGGGCAATGTTCTTCAGGCCTTCCAGCGTATCGCCCAAAGCGCGCGGCTGCTCGAAGATTTCCTTTTGCATGTAATGGCGATAAGGGCCCAGTTCGGCTGCGCCGCTGTGCGCCATCACGGTTTTGACCGGGCGCTGCTGCTCTGTCAGGCGCTCACCGCTCTTGCTGATGACCCAGTAGCGTCCCGGCTGCAGATCGATCAGATCGCCCTCTTCCAGGTACACGATCTGGTCGGTCACACCCGCCAGCGCCATTGCATCGCTGGCCAGGAAATGTTCCGCGCCGTCCTTGCCCACACCCAGAATCAGCGGCGAGCCGGCACGAGCGCCCACCACACGGCGAGGTTCATCCCGGTGCATCACGCCAATCGCGTAGGCGCCATGCAGGCGAGCCGTCGCGGCTTGCACGGCCTCGAAAAGATCGCCGTTGTAGAGGCTGTCCACCAGGTGAGCAATAACCTCGGTGTCGGTCTGGCTGGCAAATACATAGCCCTTGGCCTGCAGCTCGGCACGCAGGGCTTCGTAGTTCTCGATGATGCCGTTGTGCACCAGGGCCACGCGGGCCGGCGCATCGGCATCGGCCACGGGCGAGATGCCGGGACCATGGCTGAAGTGGGGATGGGCATTGCGTACGGCAGGCTCGCCGTGGGTGGCCCAGCGGGTATGGGCAATGCCGGTGAAACCTTCCACATGCTCGGTCTTGACCTGCTCCATCAGCTCGGCCACGCGGGCTGTAGAGCGCGCACGCTGCAATCCCAGGCTCAAGCCGCTGGCATCCGCTGCCTGTACAGCCACACCACAGGAGTCATAGCCGCGATACTCCAGTCGCTGCAGACCCTGGACCAGAACCGGAACGATATTGCGATGAGACACCGCAGCAACAATGCCACACATAGAGGTACACCTTAGGTTGTTTGAGCGAGCATGCTAACGGTTGCAATAAAAAATTTTCAATCAATAAAAACAACTAAATGACTGAAAATTTCATCGAATCGGAATATTGATTATTTATTCAATAAAATTCATATAAATGAATGAAAATTCCATCAATCTGGATGACACCGACTTGCAACTGCTGCAGCAATTGCAGCTGGATGCCAGCCTGAGCAACCAGGCCCTGGCCCGGCATCTCGAGCTATCTGCCCCTACCTGCCTGCGTCGTGTCAAACGCCTGCAGGAGCTGGGTCTGATCGAGAAACAAGTCGCCATCCTGAGCAGCGAACACATCGCCCGCCTCACAGGCCATGGCCTGCAGGCCATTGTGGAAGTCTCGCTGGACCGGCAGGACAGCAGCTCACTACTGCAATTCGAGCACAAAGCCGTGGCCGAACCCGGCGTGCAGCAATGCTGGCGCGTCTCTCCCGGCCCCGACTTCATCCTCGTCATTGCCACCATCGATATGCCTGCCTACCTGGCATTGAGCCAGAAGCTGTTCACTCAGGATGCCAATGTGCGCAATGTCAAAGCCTTCTTCAGCATCAAGCGCGCCAAATTCAGTACCGAACTGCCCTTGCCAGCCCCCAATCATTAGGGACTTGCACGCCTTTATTTTTGAACCGCCATGTGTGGTGCGGATGCCGCGCAAGCCCCTCAATATTTGATACAAATTGTATTAATTAGATTATTCTCGCAACCTTGACTTAAGCCAACTCCACCAGATGCCCTTGCATCGAGATATTCACCGCCGGACCTACCCTCTGCGCGCCTCTTATATGGCACTGGGCGGAGCGGTGGTGGCTGCGAGCCTGTCATATCTCCCGACCAATCTCGCCTGGTGGGCATTCACGACGGTCAGTGCACTGGTATGGCCGCATATTGCTTTTTTGCATTCAAGCCGGCAACAGGATCAGTTCCATGCGGAGTATTTCAATTCTCTGATAGATGCGCTGATCGTCGGCTGCTGGATTTCTCTGATGCACTGGAGCCTGCTGCCCAGCATCTGCATTCTGGCCATCGGCGTGGCCGACCGCTTCTATACCGGTTTGAAGCGCCGCTGGCTGCCCTCCCTGATCGCGCTGCTGTGCGGCATGCTTTTCATGAGCATCGCCATAACGCCCACCCCGCAATGGGGCGCGCCACTGGCGGTACAGCTCAGCCTGCTGCCGCTGATCATCCTGCACAGCGCCTATGCAAGCTGGTCCAACAGCCGAATGCTCAAGACTCTGGCCAGGCAGAACCTGCAGCTCAAGTTACTGGGACGCATTGATCCTCTGACCACGGTATACAGCCGCGATTACTGGTGGAAAAAAGCCCGTGCCGCGCTGCATCAGCACCGCACCGTCAAGGAGCAGACCTGCCTGCTGGTGATTGACATTGACCGTTTCAAAAGCGTGAATGATCTGTACGGCCATATTGTGGGCGACGATGTTTTGAAAATGATCGGGCTGGCGATTAGAAACAGCCTGCGCAGCAACGATATTGCTGGGCGCTACGGCGGCGATGAATTCACCGTGCTTTGCAAGCACACCACGGCCAAGGAGGCATATTCGGTCGCCATGCGTATTTGCGAAAAAATTGCTCAGATACGCATTCGCGAATATCCACAGCTGCACATCAGTGCGAGTATCGGCGTTGCTGCAGCCGATGAAGGTTTTGGCTCGGTGTCCGAATGGATAAAAGCGGCCGACATTGCGCTTTACAGCGCCAAGAGCGGCGGGCGCGACCAGGTGATGGATGCCACGCAGCAACCCGAGCGACAGCACAGTCCATCGACCATGCCCATGCGACCGGAATCCACGCGAATCAGCCCGGCGAGTGCCGAGCAGGAAAGCCTGGACCGCAACGTGGTCTGAGCACTCAGGGCAGGCAGGTGGGCCAATGCATCTGCAACTGGCATCCTGCATTGAGCTGAGCCTGGATTTCCGCCTCGCCGCCATGGCGGCGGCAGATATCGCGCACCAGCGCCAGGCCGATGCCGAGGCCCTCGAACTCGGCCTCGCGATGCATGCGCTGAAAGACGCCAAACAGCTTGCCTGACCGCGCCTGCTCGAAGCCGGCGCCGTTGTCGGCCACGGTGATGAAGCAGCCCCCCTGCCCGTCACGCTGCACATCGACCTGGATGCGCGCCAGCGGCACGGCCCGCGTGAACTTGACGGCATTGGCGAGAGCTGCATCCAAAGCCTGCTCCAGCAGATGCGGATCCGCCTGCAGCATGGGGGCAGCGGCAGGCAGACACCACTCTATGCGTCGGCCTTGCGCGCCTGCCTGCAGACGCTGGCTCAGACTTCCCAGCAAGGCCAGCAAGTCCACGGGCTGCGGCTTCAGCACATGGCTCTGGGCCCGATTCAGCTTCAGCAAGCCGTCGAACATGGCCGCCATGCGCTGGGCGGACTGCTCCATGGTCTGGAGGAAGCTTCGCGCTTCCTCCAGGTCTTCGGCACCGGGACTGGCGGACTGCAGCAGCTCGGCAACCAGCGGATTGAAAGCCAGCAGATGGCGCAGCGGCGCCCGCAAATCATGCGAGACGGCATGCATCCATTCCTGCTGGGCCGTGCGCAAGGCGGACAGTTCGGCCTCGCGCCTGGCCAGCAGCGCCAGCGCTTCGCCCAGGGACTGAGGCGCCATGCTCTCCAAAGCTTGCTGCGCTTGTTCCATCAGGCTTTTGGCAGCTTTTCAGGGCGCTTCCAGTTGCTGATGCTGACCTGCCTGCCACGTCCTACCGTCAAGGCACCAGCCTCCGTATTCTTGGTCACGGTGGAGCCACCGCCCACGGTGCCGCCGGCGGCAATCGTCACCGGAGCCACCAGCACGCAGTTGCTGCCGATATGCACATCGGCCTCGATCACGGTACGGTGCTTGTTCACGCCGTCATAGTTGGCGGTGATGCTGCCTGCACCATAGTTCACGCGCTCGCCCACCGTGGCGTCGCCCAGATAGGCCAGGTGATTGGCCTTGGCACCGTCGGCCAGGACGGAGTTCTTCACTTCCACGAAGTTGCCGATATGCACTTCGCGGCCCAGCTTGGCGCCGGGGCGCAGGCGGGCAAACGGGCCGACCAGCGCGCCCTGGCCCACTTCCACGCCAGCCTTCTCGCCATCGATGTGCGTGAAGGGGTGGATCACGGCATCTTCGGCAATGCTCACATTGCTGAGGTGGCAGTTGGCGCCGATCCTCGCGCCGGCGCCAATCGTCACCTTGCCGGCAAAGATGCAGTTCACGTCGATTTCCACATCCTGGCCGCAGCTCAGGCTGGCCTTGGTGCCGCGCGCATCGTCACGCAGGTCGAAGCGCGCAGGATCGGCCATGCGCACGCCCTGCTCCATCAGCTCGCGCGCCTGGCGCAACTGGTGAGCGCGCTCCAGCTCTGCCAGTTGCAGCGGGCTGTTGACGCCCGCCACCTGCAGGACATCGGCAATGCGGTGGCCCACCACGGGCACGCCGTCGGCCACGGCCATGGCGACGATATCGGTCAGGTAGTACTCGCCCTGGGCATTGTTGTTGTCGAGCTTGGCAAGCCAGGCCGTCAGATGCCTGGCGGGCACGGCCATGATACCGCTGTAGATCTCGGTGATGGCGCGCTCGGCCTCGCTGGCATCTTTCTGCTCGACGATGCGCTGCACCGTGCCTGCATCGTTTCGCACGATGCGGCCATAGCCCGTGGGATCGGGCATGGTCACGGTGAGCAGCGCCATCTTGTCGCTGCCTGCGGCATCGAGCAGACCTTGCAGCGTGTCGGCCCGGGTCAGCGGCACATCACCCGACAGCACCACGACCAAGCCATCTTCCTTGAGCGCAGGCACGGCCTGCTGCACGGCATGGCCGGTTCCCAGCTGGGGCTCCTGGCGCACAAACTTCAGGTCCATTGCACCATGGGCGCCATCCGCGCCATCTGCGCCATTGGCAGCGGCGATGGCCGCTTCCACTTCCGCTGCGCCATGACCCGTCACCACCACGGCCGAGCGCGCCTTGAGTTGCGCAGCGGTATCCAGCACATGCTGCAACAGGGCACGACCGGCCAGCTTTTGCAGCACCTTGGGATGGCGGCTTTTCATGCGGGTGCCTTTGCCGGCAGCCATGACGACGATGTCCAGAGGTGCAGTCATATTGATTTATAGGATGAAAACCGCCTGATTATCGACCCATAGCCGCGGTCGGCAACTGCAAGCGCAGGCAACAGTCGCCGCAAACACCTTATGCTTGCCCTGCCATGCCTCATGCCACCACCAGCCCCACTCCGCTGCTTCGCACCCGCGCCATCGGTGCCGGCCATCTGCGCGCCTTTCTGGCCGTGGCCCGGCACCTGAACTTTCGAGCCGCGGCGGACGAGCTGGCACTGACCCAGTCTGCCGTCAGCCGCCAGATCCAGTCGCTGGAAGACGAGGTGGGCATCCCGCTGTTTCTGCGCCATTCGCGCGCCGTGGAATTGACGGGTGCCGGCGCCCAGCTGCTGCATGCCGTGCAGCCTGCATTGGAGTCGATCGACGCCACCGTGCGCCAGATCCGCCAGACCGTGGGCCGCAAGAGCGTGGCCATCACCACCTGGGCCAGCTTTGCCGCCATGTGGCTGATTCCGCGCCTGGAGGCGTTCCAGCGCGCCTATCCCGATATCGACATTCGCATAGACACGGGCGACGCCGTGGTGGATCTGGAGACCACCGATGTGGACCTGGCCATACGCTACAGCGCCGGCGTCTCCGATGCCTCGGCAAAGGCCCTGTTTGGCGAAGAACTGGTGCTGGTCGCAAGCCCAGCCCTGCTCAGGAGCGGCCCCGCCGTGCACAGCCCCGCCGATGCGGCCCGCTACACCTTGATTGAAACCGGCGACGTGCACCGCATGCCCCAGCTGGAGTGGCTGAGCTGGCAGCGCTGGTTTGCCGCCAACGGCTGCGACCAGCTGCAGCCGCCGCGCTGGCTGTACTTCAACTACGCCCACCAGATCGTGCAGGCCGCACTGGCGGGCCAGGGTCTGGCCATCGCGCGCCTGCCGCTGGTGGCCGATGCGCTGGCGGCCGGCACCCTGATCGAGGTATTGCCCGAGCGTCGCCTGGCCTCGCCTCTGTCGTACTGGCTGCTGCAAGGCCCACGCAGCAGCGAGCGGCCCGAAGTCCAGGCCTTCTGTCAGTGGCTGATGGAACAAGCCCGCCAGACGCGCGACGCCATGCAAGGCGCGAGCGAGCCCACTCAATAAAAAAGAGAGCTACTTGCGCATGACCTGTAACGGTTTCAAATACAAATTGATTTGAAACGTATATGTATCAAGCGTAAACAGCTCTCATTTTTACTGTCACCTCTACTGTCGCCTCTTTAGGCCGCGCCACAGCGGCAAAGTCCTTGCCCTGTGGCACTCAACGCAAAAGAGGCGAACGAGGCGAGGCGCCCCAAGGCGCTCAGCTCAGCGTGACGCGCGCAAACTTGCGCTTGCCCACCTGCAGCACAAAGGTGCCGGCGTCCAGCTTCAGTGCACGGTCGCTAATGACGTTGCCGTCGACGCGCACGCCGCCGCCATCGATCAGGCGGTTGGCTTCGCCGGTCGATGCAGCCAGATTGGCCTGCTTGACCAGCGCACCAATGCCCAGCGGAGCGCCGGACAGGCTGATTTCAGGGATGTCATCGGGAATGCCGCCCTTGGAGCGGTTGATGAAATCCTGCTCGGCCGCATCGGCGGCTTCGGCGCTGTGGAAGCGCGCGGTGATTTCCTTGGCCAGAGCCACCTTGGCATGCTTGGGGTTGCCTCCGGCCTCGATCTCGGCCTTGAGCGCTGCAATCTCGGCCAGGCTCTTGAAGGACAGCAGGGTGTACCAGTCCCACATCAGCTCGTCCGAGATCGACAGCACCTTGGCGAACATGGTGTTGGCGTCCTCGGTGATACCGATGTAGTTGTTCTTGGACTTGGACATCTTGTGCACGCCGTCCAGGCCCACCAGCAGCGGCATTGTGAGCACACACTGCTGATCCTGACCATACTCGGCCTGCAGATGCCTACCCATCATCAGATTGAACTTCTGATCGGTGCCGCCCAGCTCCAGATCGGACTTGAGCGCCACCGAGTCATAGCCCTGCAGCAGCGGGTAGAGAAACTCGTGCAGGCTGATGGAGCTGCCGTCGGTGAAACGCGTATGGAAGTCGTTGCGCTCCATCATGCGCGCCACCGTGTACTTGGCCGACAGCTGGATCATGCCGCGCGCGCCCAGCTGGTCGCACCACTCGCTGTTGTAGCGCACCTCGGTCCTGGCCGGGTCCAGCACCTTGGCGGCCTGGGTGTAATAGGTCTCTGCATTGACCTTGATCTGCTCGGCCGTCAGCGGCGGGCGCGTAGAGTTGCGGCCCGAAGGGTCGCCGATCAGCGTCGTGAAGTCACCAATCAGGAAGATCACCTGATGGCCCAGATCCTGCAGCTGGCGCATCTTGTTGAGCACCACGGTATGGCCCAGGTGAATGTCGGGGGCTGTCGGGTCCAGACCCAGCTTGATGCGCAGGGGCACGCCGGTGGCTTCGGACCTGGCCAGCTTCTGGACCCACTCGTCCTTGGGCAGCAGCTCATCGACTCCACGCAGAGTGACTTCCAGCGCCTGGTTCACTCTGTCGGTCACGGGAAAACTTGTAACAGCAGATTGATTCATAAGGGTTTTTCGGCAGGCGAAGTAGGACGCGGCCGATATACTTGGAGGTTTGGTGTTACGGTCAATTCTAGACTGCTCCCTCATAAAGACCTCTTTGGATGGACTTATGGCACGGTAGAGCTACTGGAGACGTGTCAGTCGTAACAAATACCAACTCCACCGACACGCTTTCCCAAGGATTTGATGTTTTGATGACTGGCTTGAAAAATGCCGGCGGTGCTCTGCTTGCGCGGCTGACATCGGCTCTGCAAAAACACCCCAAGCGCGCCACGGCGGCGCTGGCGACTGTTTTGCTGACCGGTGGCAGCGGCGCCTTCGCAGTGGCCAGCCTGGGCCCCGACCCCGCCGACCTCCCCGTACGTACACTGACCGAACCCGTCACCTCCCTGGCCGCCGGCCAGGATCTGGCCGATCTGACGGATCTGCAGTCCTTCTCCCTCTATCGCTCCGAATACACCCGCAGCAACGACACCACCGAGTCGCTGCTGCAGCGCCTTGGCATTGCCGACCCGCAGGCCGCAGCCTTCATGCGCAGCAACGAAGCCGTGCGCCAGAACGTGCTGGGCCGCGCCGGCCGCCTGGTGTCAGCAGAGACCACGCCCGACCAGCAACTGAGCCAGCTGACCGTGCGCTGGGCTCCCAGCGAAGACGGCAGCTTTCAGCGCCTGACTGTGGAGCGCGTGGATGGCAAGCTGCAATCCAAGATCGAGACCGGCAAACTCACGGCCAGCCCGCGTCTGGCCGGCGGCGTGATTCGCTCCTCCTTCTTTGCCGCCACGGATGCCTCCGACATTCCCGACAGCATCTCCATGCAGATGGCCGACATCTTCCAGGGCGAGCTGGACTTCCGCCGCGGCCTGCGCAAGGGCGACCGCTTTGCCGTGGTCTATGAATCGCTGGAAGCCGATGGCGAGCCACTGCGCGCCGGCCGCGTGCTGAGCACCGAGTTCTACAACAATGGCAAGTCGCACCAGGCCATGTGGTTCCAGGAAGCAGGCAAGAAGGGCGCCTACTACACGCTGGACGGCAAGAGCCTGCGCCAGGCCTATCTGAACTACCCCGTGGAGTTCTCGCGCATCAGCAGCGGTTTTTCCATGCGCGTCCACCCCATTCATAAAACCTGGCGCGCTCACCTGGGCACCGACTTCGCGGCCCCCACGGGCACCAAGGTGCGTACCGTGGGCGACGGCGTCGTGTCCTTTGCCGGCGTGCAAAACGGTTACGGCAATGTGATCTTCGTCGATCACGCCAACCAGCACACCACCGTCTACGCCCACCTGAGCCGCATCGACGTCAAGCACGGTCAGCGCGTGGACCAGGGCGACATCATCGGCGCCGTGGGCTCCACGGGCTGGGCCACCGGCCCTCATCTGCACTTCGAATTCCGCGAGAAGGGCGAGCAGCGCGACCCGCTGACTATTGCCCAGATCACCGATGCCGCCCAGCCCATCTCCAAGGCCGCACGCCCGGCCTTTGAGCAGCAGGCAGCGCAGATGCGCATCGAACTCAACGCCGGCACGCAGTCGTTCGCCTTGGCCAGTACGCGCTGATCCATCGCTGCGACACAACCTGAGGGCTGCAAATTGCAGCCCTTTTTCATTTCCGCATCAGGATCGTTTGCAGCGACCGCCAGGAAAGCCGCAAACGCTACAGCTAAGATAGTGAACCGCACGCCAACCCTCTGATCTGCCATGCCCAATGCCATTGAACAAGCCGCTCAAAGCAACCTCTATATCGGCCTGATGTCCGGTACATCGCTGGACGGCGTCGACGGGGTTCTCGTGGACTTCAGCCAGGGCATGCGAGTGCTGCAACATGCCAGCTGCGGCTTCGATGCGGCATTGCGCGCCGAGCTGCTGGCCCTCAACACCACTGGCGGTCAGGACGAGCTGCATCGCGCCGCCCTGGCCGCCAATGCACTGGTGCGCCACTATGCACAGGTGGTGCAGCAACTACTGACTGCAGCCGGTGTCCGGGCCGGGCAGATCGCGGCCATAGGCGCCCATGGCCAGACCGTGCGCCACCGTCCGCAGATGTTCGATGGCACGGGCTATACGCTGCAGCTCAACAGCCCCGCCCTGCTGGCCGAGCTGACCGGCATCACCGTAGTCGCCGACCTGCGCAGCCGTGATGTGGCGGCAGGCGGCCAGGGGGCACCGCTGGTGCCGGCCTTTCACCAAAGCGTGTTCGGCAGGCCCGCTGAAACCGCGCTGGTACTCAATATCGGCGGCATTGCCAATCTCAGCGTGCTGGGTGCCGACGGCTCGGTGCTCGGCTTCGATACCGGCACCGGCAATGCGCTCATGGACGGCTGGTGCCTGCGCCATACCGGCAGGAGCTATGACGAGAGCGGCCGGTGGGCCGCCAGCGGCAAGGTCCTGCCCGAGCTGCTGGCCGCCATGCTGGGCGATCCCTATCTGGCCCAGCAGCCGCCCAAGAGCACGGGGCGCGATCTGTTTCACGCCGAGTGGCTGGAGCGGCATCTGCAGCAGCATGCGGCCCAGGCCGCCGCGGCCGATGTACAGGCGACCCTGACCGAATTCACGGCCGCCAGCTGCGCCCATGCTGTCCAGCGTTTCGGCAGGGGCGGCACCGAACTGCTTGTCTGCGGCGGCGGCGCACTGAACACCTATCTGATGCAGCGTCTTGCCGCCCTGCTGCCGGGCGTGAAGGTGGCCTCCACGGCAGAGCGCGGCCTGCCCCCGCTCGAAGTGGAAGCAGCCGCCTTTGCCTGGCTGGCACGTCAATGCCTGCTGGGCCTTCCCGGCAATCTGGCCAGCGTGACAGGCGCCAGCGGCCCACGCATTCTGGGCGCCATCCACCCCGCTTGAAAGCGCGGCCGCCGGCCCGCTGCAGGCTCAGGCCGCTACTGCGGCATCCGCCTGCGCCTTGTGCTGCACCACAGGCAGATCAGGCAAGCCGAAATGGCCGCGCAGCGTGCTGCTCTGGTAGTCGCTGCGAAACAGCCCGCGCTTGCGCAAGATGGGCACGACCTCGCTGGCAAACAGCTCCAGCTGCTGGGTGATGACCGGTGGCATCACATTGAAGCCATCGGCGGCACCCGTGCGGAACCAGTCTTCAATCGTGTCCGCCACCTGCTCGGGCGTGCCGGCAATTGCCAGATGCCCGCGCGCGCCAGCCAGCCGCTTGAGCAGCTGACGCAGCGTGAGTCCATCGCGCAGCGTGGTCTCCACATAGCCTATGGCGCGGCTCCTGGAAGCCTCCACCAGCGCGGGATCGGGAAAATCATCGCGCGTGAGCCGACGGTCCAGCGGCAGACTGCTGAAGTCATGGCCGCCAAAACGGGCCGACAGGCGCCCCAACCCCACGTCGATGCTGGTCAGGCTGTCGAGCTCCTCCCACACCTGGCGGGCTTCGTACTCCGTGGATCCAATCGCGGCGCTGATACCCGGCAGAATCACAATGCCCTCGGCCCTGCGCCCCAGAGCCTTCGCCTGTCCCTTGATATCGGCATAAAAGCCTTGTGCCGACTCCTTGCTGCCATGCGCCGTGAAAATGGCCTCGGCCCATTGCGCGGCAAAGGCCCGGCCCGTTTCGGACTGCCCGGCCTGCACCAGCACCGGACGGCCCTGGGGGCTGCCCGGCACATTCAGCGGTCCGCGCGTACGGATATGTGTTCCCGCATAGTTGACGGGGCGCACCTGGCCTATGTCCAGGAACTGGCCCGATTCGGCATCGTCCACCACTGCCCCGCCCGGAAAGCTGCGCCATAGCGCATCCACTGCGGCCACGAACTCGTCGGCGATGCGGTAGCGCTCGGCATGCTCCACGTTCTCTTGCAACCCGTAGTTTTCTCCGGCCCGGGGCAGCCAGGAGGTCACGATATTCCAGCCTGCCCGCCCCTTGGAGAGATGGTCCAGCGTTGCGAACTGCCGCGCCAGCGTATAGGGCAGGCTGTAGGTGGTGGAAGCCGTGCCGATCAGCCCGATACGCTCGGTATGCTGCGCCAGTGCAGCCAGCAGCAGCAGCGGCTCGAGCTGGCCTGAAGAAGCCATCTGCCCGTTGTCGGGCCCGACCAGCCCGTCGGCCAGAAACACGGCATCGAACTTCGCGGCCTCGGCGATGCGGGCCGCATCCACATAGAGCTCCAGATCGGTCAGCGCCTTGCGATTGGCTCCGGGGTGACGCCAGGCACCTTCGTGGTGGCCTCGTGTCATCAGAAACAGGTTCAGGTGTAGTTGTCGTGTCATGGCAAGGCTTCTTTCAGACAAGTTCGGCTTCCACACCCAGACTGCGCAGCAAGGTCGCGCGCAGCTGCATGAAAGCGAGGTGATCGGGTCGCCGCGGATGGGCCAGATCCAGCGCATGGTCTTCGGCGATCTTTCCGTCCCTGAGCACCAGAATCCGGTCTGCCAGCAGCAGGGATTCGTCCACATCGTGGGTCACCAGAATCACCGTCGGGCGTATGCGCTCCACCATGCGCCGCAAAAGGCCCTGCATGCGCATGCGGGTCAGCGCATCCAGGGCACCAAAAGGCTCGTCGGCCAGCAGCACATGCGGCTCGCGCAGCAAGGAGCGAGCCAGTGCCGCTCTTTGCTTTTGCCCACCGGACAGGGTGGCGGGCCAGACCGCGGCCTTGTCTTCCAGGCCCACCTCGCGCAGTAATTGCACTGCGGCGGGCCGGGCCACCTGCGCATCCAGCCCCAGCGTCAGGTTGTCCAGCACCGTCAGCCAGGGCAGCAGGCGCGAGTCCTGGAACAGCACTGAGACATTGCCATGGGCCAGCGCCGCCCCCGAACTCCGGGCCTCGGCATCGAGGCCGGCCAGGGCCCGCAACAGCGTGGTCTTGCCCGAGCCCGACTCCCCCAGCAATGCCACGAACTGCCCGGGGGTGATATCGAGATGGAGGTCGTCGAGCACCTGCTTGCCATGGAAGCTGCGACTGAAGCAGCGCAGTTGCACGGCACCGGTCAATGATGGATTGCTCATGATCCCAGCGACCTCCGATAGGACAGCACACGTGCCTCCAGGCGCCGCACTGCGGCGTCGGACAGCAGACCCAGCAGCGCGTAGATCAGGATTCCCACCACGATCACATCGGTCTGCCCCCAGTCGCGCGCACGGTTCATCAGATAGCCGATACCGGTCTGCGTGTTGATCAGCTCCAGCACCACCAGCGCCGTCCAGCACAGCGAGACCGCCATGCGCAGGCCGACAAAAAAGCCCGGCAAGGCACCCGGCAGCGCCACCTTGCGAATGAATTCGGCACGCGACAGTCCCAGCGTCTGAGCCAGCTCCACATGACCGATGTCGATGCTGCGCAGCGCTGCATGGGTGTTGATGTAGATGGGAATCAGCACTGCGGTAAAGATGAGAAAGACCTTCATCGCCTCGCCTATGCCCAGCCAGATGATGGCCAGCGGGATCAGCGCCAGCGTGGGAACGGCCCGCTTGATTTGCACCAGGCCATCGATGAGGGCCTCGCCGCTGCGGCTCAGTCCGGCGGCCAGCGCCAGCAACACTCCCACCACAATGCCCAGAAACAGTCCCGTGTAGGCGCGCCCGGCCGAAGCCAGCAGATGCGGCAGCAGGCTGCCATCGAGCACCATTTCGTAGCCGGTACGCAGAGCCTGCGACGGTGCGGTCAGCGTCTCCGGAGAGAGATAACCCAGGCGCGATGCAGCCTCCCACAACAGCAGCAGCAGGACGGGCCCGGCCAGCAGCATGCCCGGCGACAGGCGGGCCGGCACCAGCGCCGGGGCTTTGCGGTCTGGCGCGGCGAGCGGCGATCCAGTCTGAGACTGCCAGCCGGCCAAGCGCGCTTCCAGAGGAGTCGGTGTCATCACGGCCACTCCTCAGCGATTGGCGACGATCACGCCGTCATAGCTCGCCACAAAGGAATCCCTGGCATCCAGACGCTGGGGCAGACTGCCTGCGCTGTGCAGGATGTCGATGAGTTTCTGATGATGGGGCTGGGCCTGTGCCGCCGTCTGGAACTCCAGCGGAGCCTGCGCCGCCTGGATGGCCGCCGCGCTCTCGGCATCAAGGCGCTGGAAGTTGCGCAGGTAATGCTGCCCCCATTCCTTGCGATGGGTATTGCTCCAGCGCCCCGCACGCACGAAGGAGGCCAGGAATTCGCGGATGGCTTCTGCCTTCTGCGGATCGGCCAGCACATCCGGGCGGGCATAGATATAGGAGGTGGACGGCAGCAGTTGCCGCTCCAGTGGATCGGGCACCACGCGCGCTCCAACCTGCCTGGACAGTCGCGTGACATGCGGCTCGGAAATGGTGGCGACATCGACGGCACGGGCGCGCAAGGCATCGTTGAGCTCGGCCACGCGCAGATGCACCAGCGTGACATCCTTGAGCGTCAGGCCCGCCCGGTTCAGCGCCTCGATGAGGAACACCTGGCGCCCCGAGCCTTCCACATAGCTCACGCGCTTGCCGCGCAGATCGCTCAGGCGCTCCACCCCGGCTCCGGCATGCTGGAGCAAACGATATTCCGCCCTGGCTCGGGTGAAGGTCGCGATGATGGGCAGGTTCACGCCTGCGGCCCGCGCCTGTATGGGAGGCGTATCTCCCACATAAGCCATGTCCAGTGCCCCGGCGCGGATGGCCTCGAAAATGGCCGGACCGCCGGCAAAATTGGGCAGCTCCAGCTGAAAGCCGGTCTTCTTGCGCTCACCGCTGGCATCCAGCAGATGACGAATCAGCTCGCTCTGATCAGCGACAACCAGCCTGGTCCTGGCATCTGCCGCAGCACGTGCAACACCGGCGGTGCCCATGGCAGTCACTGCCAGCAATGAAGGCCCTGCCAGCAGGAATCGACGCTTGTCCACTTCCATCTCCCATGTATGCAATGAGACGGATGCTAGGGAGCAGTCGATCGATTCAAAAATATTGATTTCAAATTTGGAAACAACCAACTCATCCGAGCGCCGGAGTCAGCTCACCGGCCTCGCATGAATTTCACTGTGCTGCCAAGCACTTAAGACGGCACGAGTTGAATTCCGCCACCCGCAAAGCGCGCAACAAGCTTTGATTCAGCAATATGCTCATGAAATCAATGTTGTTGAAGCTTGGGGAAATGGCCGGCCACCTGGGGCCTGGGTGTCTAGCTGACAACACATGCTCTGACGACATGCTTGCAAATGTCTTGCCACTCACAATGCAAAACAGCCCGACCCCACCAGAAGCCGGACTGCTTGTTGCATCTGTGATTTCATGCCTGGCGGGCTCCAGCGAGCCATGTCAGCCGGCCTCTCCTCCGACTGCCACGGCCCGGCCCGGCACAGATTACTGCCAGGCTTGATCGGTGTATAGGCGCTCAGTGACCGCCGACGTAGATGAACTTGAACAGGAACAGGGCCGCAATCACCCACATGATCCAGTGCACCTCCTTGACCTTGCCCGTGCACAGCTTGAGTACGGCATAGGTGATGAAGCCGAAGGCCAGACCGTTGGCGATGGAGTAGGTGAAAGGCATCATCAGCGCGGTGACGACTGCCGGTATGGCTTCGGTGGTTTCATCCCACTGCACTTCCGTCAGGTCACGCAGCATCAGGCAGGCCACGAACAGCAGCGCAGGCGCAGTGGCATAGCCGGGCACCACACCGGCCAGCGGCGCGATGAACAAGCAAGCCAGGAACAGCATGGCAACCGTGAGAGCCGTCAGACCGGTACGGCCGCCGGCCTGCACACCGGCAGCGCTCTCCACATAGGCGGTGGTGCTGGAGGTACCCAGGATGGAGCCCACAAAGATCGCGCCCGAATCGGCCAGCAGCGAGCGGTTGAAACGCCCCATGCGCTCAGGCACCAGCAGGCCGGCGCGACGCGCCACGCCCATCAGCGTGCCGGTGGCATCAAACAGTTCCACCAGGAAGAACACCAGCACCACGTTGAGGAAGCCCGTGGTCAGCGCCGTCTTGATGTCGAGCTTCATGAAGGTGGGCTCGATGGAGGGAGGTGCCGAGAAGATGCCGTGGAAGGTATTGCCGCCGAAGAAGAACGAGGCCACCGTCACGGCCAGGATGCCGATCAGCAAGGCGCCCGGCACCTTGAGACGGTCCAGCACCACGATCAGCAAAAAGCCCAGCAGCGCCATGATGACCTCGGGCTTGTGCAGATCGCCCAGCGTCACATAGGTGTTCTGGTCGGCAGCGACCACACCGGCGGTCTTGAGCGCGATCAGCGCCAGGAATAGACCCAGACCCACGGTGATGGAAACGCGTATGGACTGCGGTATGCCCTTGATGATGAGCTCACGCAGGCCCAGCATGGTGCAGATCAGGAACAGACATCCCGAGACGAACACCGCCCCCAGGGCAGCCTCCCACGTATAGCCCATCTTGAGCACCACCACGTAGGCAAAATAGGCGTTCAGCCCCATGCCCGGCGCCAGCGCAATCGGGTAGTTGGCATACAGCGCCATGATGGTCGAGCCCAGCGCTGCGATCAGGCAGGTGGCGACAAAGACCGAGCCCTTGGGCATGCCCGCATCCCCCAGAATGGAGGGGTTGACGAACATGATGTAGGCCATTGAAAGAAAGGTCGTCAGCCCTGCGACCAGTTCCGTGCGCACATTGGTGTTGTGCTCCCTGAGTTTGAATATCCGCTCTGTCCAGTTCATTGCATAGTCTCCGTGTTGTTTTGCATGCGAGGCGCAACGCGAGGAACGCGCCCGGTCCTGCGCCGCCAAATGAGCGGCGCAGCACATGGCCTTGCCCCGCGGCAAACAGCCATGACTCAGAATGGCTGCCGCCCCGCAAGGCGACAACACCTGTGAGGAAAAACTAGCCAGTGTGCCCTTGAACGGCTTCCACTGCGCGCAGGATGGCTTCTGACGTGGCAGGCGCCTGCAGTGGAGGGTTCATGCGGTGCTCGCCGGCGGCCGACACCGCATCGCGAATCGCGAAGAACACCGAGAACGGCAGCAGCAGCGGGGGCTCCCCCACGGCCTTGCTGCGGTGGATGGAGTCTTCATAGTTATCGCCCTCGAACAGGCGCACATTGAAGACCGGCGGGCAGTCATTGGCCGTAGGAATCTTGTAGGTGCTGGGCGCATGGGTCGTGAGCTTTCCGGTTTGCGGATGCCACACCAGCTCCTCGGTGGTCAGCCAGCCCATGCCCTGGATGAAGGCGCCCTCCACCTGGCCCACATCGACGGCCGGGTTCAGCGAGCGGCCCACGTCATGCAGCACATCGGCGCGCAGCAGCTTCCATTCGCCCGTCAGCGTGTCGATGACCACTTCGCTGACGGCCGCGCCATAGGCAAAGTAGAAGAAGGGGTGACCCTTCATGCGCTTGCCGTCCCAGTGCAGGCCGGGCGTGGCATAGAAGCCATCCGACCACAGCTGCACACGCTGCAGATAGGCTGCGCGCACCAGCTCGGCAAACGGCACATTCTGGCCGTTGACCTGCACCGCATTGTTGGCAAAGCGCACGTCATGGGCATCGCCGCCATGCAGGCGTGCGGCGCATTCGGCCAGACGCTCGCGCAGCTGGCGTGCGGCATCCTGTGCGGCCTTACCGTTGAGGTCGGCTCCCGTCGAAGCCGCCGTGGCCGAGGTGTTGGCCACCTTGCTGGTATCGGTGGCCGTCACGCGCACATTCTCGAATGCCACGCCCAGCTCATGCGCCACCACCTGCGCCACCTTGGTGTTCAGGCCCTGGCCCATTTCGGTGCCGCCATGGTTCACGAGAATCGAGCCATCGGTATAGATATGGACCAGTGCGCCGGCCTGGTTGAAGTGGGCCACATTGAAGGAGATGCCGAACTTCAGCGGTGTCAGCGCCAGGCCGCGCTTGAGCACGGCACTGCCGGCGTTGAAGGCATTCACGGCCGCACGGCGCGCACGGTAGTCGCTGGACTCCTCCAGCTCGGCCACCAGCTCGTGAATCACGTTATCGGTCACGACCTGTTCATAGGGCGTGATGTTTCGCTCGCCCTTGCCGTAGAAGTTGACGCGCCGCACATCGAGCGGATCGCGCCCCAGGCTGCGCGCCACCGTATCCAGAATGTTCTCGATGGCAATCGCGCCCTGAGGTCCGCCAAAGCCACGGAAAGCCGTATTGCTCTGGGTATTGGTCTTGCCCATATAGCCATGCATGAGCACATCGGGCAGCCAGTAGGTATTGTCGAAATGGCACAGCGCACGCGTCATCACGGGCGCCGACAGATCGGCAGAGTGACCGGCGCGCGAGACCATGGAGATCTCGGCTCCCAGCACGCGGCCTTCATCGTCATAGCCCACTTCGTACTCATACCAGAAGCAGTGACGGCGACCGGTAATCATGAAGTCGTCGTCGCGGTCCAGACGCAGCTTGACCGGTTTCTGCAGCCTGGTTGCCGCCACGGCCGCCACGCAGGCGAACAGCGCCGACTGCGATTCCTTGCCGCCGAAGCCGCCACCCATGCGTCGGCATTCCACATGCACGCTGTGCGAAGCCACGCCCAGAGCATGTGCCACCAGATGCTGCATCTCGCTGGGATGCTGAGTGGAGCAATGAATATGCACGGCCCCGTCTTCCTTGGGCGTGGCATAGCTGATCTGCCCTTCCAGATAGAACTGCTCCTGCCCGCCCACATCGAAGGAACCCTTGAGGCGGTGCGGCGCGGCATCCATGGCGGCGCGCGCGCCGCCTTCCCGTGTACTGCGCTCCAGGTGCATGGGCGGCATCACATACTGCCCCAGCTCATGGGCCTTGCGCGGTGTCAGCACGGGCGGCAGCTCGCTGATGGTGGCCGCTGCCTTGGCCAGGGCGGCTGCACGTCTTGCCGCATCGCGCGAGCGGGCAATCACGGCGAACAGGGGCTGGCCTACGTAGCGGATTTCGCCGTCGCACAGAATCGGGTCGTCATGAATGATGGAGCCGCAGTCGTTGACACCGGGGATGTCGGCTGCCGTGATCACGTCCACCACTTCGGGCATGGCCCGCACGGCCTCCAGCGCCAGCGCCGTCAAACGGCCGTGGGCCACGGGAGAGAGGCCCAGCGCACAATGCAGCGTGCCTTCCAGCTCGGGCAGGTCGTCGATATAGGCGGCCTCGCCGGCCACATGCAGGTGTGCGGACTCGTGCTTGCGGCTGACGCCCACGCGTGCGCCCTGATCATGGGCCTTGGCCTCGGTCACTTCGTCAATGCGATAAGCCTGATTCTTGCGGTAATCGGCAAAGGCTTCCGCCACCAGTTCATTCGTCAATTCAAGGGGGTTGTTCATTTCAGACTCCTTGCTCCACGGCGGCGGGAACGACGTGGGGCATCACGCTCCAGACACTGGTCGCATCAGTGCCCTGCGGCTGATCGGCGCGCGTTTCCAGCCACAGACGCTGGATCAGGTTCTGCGCCACCTTGAGGCGGTAATCGGCGCTGGCGCGCATATCGCTCATGGGCTTGAAATCCTGGGCCAGCGCGGCCTGCGCGGCCTTCACGTTTTCAAGGCTCCAGGGCTTGCCCAGCAGGGCCGCTTCGGCTGCCGCCGCTCTTTTGACCGTGGCGGCCATGCCGCCGAATGCCAGCCTGATGGATTGCACGATCTCGCCATCGAGCTCAATGGCAAAGCCGGCGCACAGGGCAGAGATATCGCAGTCGAAGCGCTTGCTGATCTTGTAGCCGCGCACCTGGCGCTGCATGGCCGCCAGCGGCACAGCCAGGGCCTGCACGAACTCGCCTGGCTCCAGCTGGTTCTTCATATAGTCCAGATAGAACTCCGTCAGCGGCATGCGGCGCACACGCTCGCCCTTGCGCAGCTCGATCTGGGCATCCAGCGCCATCAGCACCGGTGGCGAATCGCCGATAGGCGAACCATTGGCCACATTGCCGCCCATGGTTCCCGCGTGGCGGATGGGCGTGGAAGCAAAGCGCAGCCAGACATCGGTCAGACTGGGCCAGCGCTTCACCAGCGCGCTCCAGGCCGATTCCAGCGAAGCCCCGGCGCCGATGTACAGCTCGCCGCCCTCGGCGTCGGGCCGCACTTCAATGCGCTTCATCTCGGCCACATCGCCGACGTAAATCATGTCGCCCAAATCGCGGAACTGCTTGTTGACCCAGAGTCCCACATCGGTGGAGCCTGCCACGATGCGCGCCTTGGGCTTGGCCTCGCACAGGCTAGCCAGATCCGCCAGCGTGCGCGGAGCATGGAAGAAGTCGGTGCGCAGGCCCTGGGGCGCCGCATAGTTCAGCCCTGCATTGCCAGCCTGCAGGCCTTGCAGTGCAGCCACCACGGGCGCCGTATCCAGACGCACGGCAGGCAGATCGAACATGCGCTGACCGGCATCGAGAATCGGGCGGTAGCCCGTGCAGCGGCACAGATTGCCCGAGAGTTCGTCGGCCAGTTGCTGACGCGTGGGCTCGCTGCCCTGCTGCTGGTGATGCTCATAGGCCGACCACAGCGTCATCACGATGCCGGGCGTGCAGAAGCCGCATTGCGAACCATGGCACTCCACCATGGCCTGCTGTACCGGATGCAGGCTTTGCGGGCCTGCGGGCTTGCCGGCGCAGGCAGACTTGCCCGCGCACTGGCTCTTGAGGTCTTCCACCGTGAACAAGGCCTTGCCATGCAGGCTGGGCAGAAACTGAATGCAGGCATTGACGGTCTGCAGGCGCAGGCCGTTGACGGCCTCGGTATCGCCGGCTTCGGCCAGCTCGCCGATGACTACCGTGCAGGCACCGCAGTCGCCTTCGTTGCAGCCTTCCTTGGTGCCGGTGCAATGGGCATCCTCGCGCAGCCATTGGAGCACGGAGCGTGTGGGGTGCGGGCCTTGCACTTCCACCACCTCGCCGCGGTGGAAGAAGCGTATCGGTTGAGAGTTCTGACTGGTGCTCATGATCGTGGGACAGGGTGAGATTGAATGCCTGCATGCAAGATGCATTCCAAACGCAGCATTCGTCAAGATCGAAGGCTACGCCTGCATGGGCAGCTTCTCATACAGACGCGCTCATAGGGGCTATGTAGCGCGTCATATATCCGTGACCAAAATCAAGGGTGAACCCGTACAAAACCCGGTTCCCTACGGGTAAGTCCCAGGAGGTGGGGGCCAAGTCGCGCTCCCCTATCAATAGCTAATAGCGCCTTTTAATCAATGACTTCAAATTGAAAACAATCTGAAATCTTTTATTGACAAGCGCTACAAGCTATCAAATTTTCAAGCGTCGCCACCATCCGGAGCCGGGCGCACAGGCTCGTCGGCATCGAGCTGGCTGAACACCAGCGTCGCCGCCAGCGTCATCAATGCCACCGTCACAAAGGTGGCGCGAATGGCCTGCATGCGCTCGTCGCTGTGCGCCGGCCACATATCGCTGAAGCCCGTCAGCAAGGCTCCGGCCAGTGCCACGCCCATGCTCATGGCCAGCATCTGCACCATGGACAGCAGGCTGTTGCCGCTGCTCGCAGACTCGCCCTCCATGTCCTTGAGCGTGACCGAATTCATGGCCGAGAACTGCATGGAGTTGAAGCCGCCGAAGATGAACAGCTGCACCAGCAGCAGCCAGACCGGCGTTCCAGGCACCACCAGCCCGAAGGAGGCCAGCATCACTGCCAGCATCACCGAATTGACCTGCAGCACGCGCTTGTAGCCAAAGCGCTGCACCGTGCGCACGGCAATGCGCTTGACCAGCATGCTGCCGGTGACGGTGGCCAGCATCATCAGGCCCGCGTTCATGGGCGACATCTTGAGGCCGACCTGCAGCATCAGCGGGATCAGGAACGGCGCGGCACCGCTGCCGAAACGCGTGAACAGATTGCCCAGCAGGCCAACGCGCAGCGAGCGCACCTTGAACAGGCCCGGCGCAAACAACGGCTCGTCCACGCGCAGCGCATGCATCCAGTAGCTGGCCAGACTGGCCAGGCCGAACACCATGAGCACCACCACCAGCGCCATGCCCAGCCCCATGCCGGACAAGCCGTCCAGCGCAATGGAAATCGCCACCATGCCGAAGGCCAGCATGGCATAGCCCTTGCCGTCAAAGCGGTGCACGGCCACGGGCGCGCTGCGCGGAAACCAGCGCCAGGTGGCCCACAGCCCTATCAGTCCCACGGGCACATTGATCCAGAAGATCCAGTGCCAGCTGGCGTACTCCACCATCCAGCCGCCCAGGGTAGGCCCCAGCAGCGGGCCGACCTGGCCCGGTATGGCGATGAAGCTCATGGCACGAATGAACTCGCCACGCGGATAGGTACGCAGCACGGCCAGCCGCCCCACGGGCAGCATCATGGCGCCGCCCACGCCCTGCACCACGCGTGCCGCGATCAGAAACGGCAGACTGGGCGAGAGTGCGCACAACACCGAGCCCAGCACAAACAGGCCTATCGCCCAGCCGTAAACGCGCCGCGTGCCAAAGCGGTCGGCCACCCAGCCCGTGGCCGGGATCAGCATGGCCGTGGTCAGCGCATAGGCCACGATGACGGACTGCATCTTCATCGGGCTCTCGCCCAGCTCGGTCGCCATGGCCGGCAACGCCGTGTTGAGAATGGTCGCGTCCAGCGACTGCATGAAAAAGCCTATGGCCACCAGCCACAGCAGTCTTTCTTTATGGGGGGCACTATGGTGCGCGGTGGGCATCTCACCCATGGGCAGCTCCGGAACGAGTCGGCAAGGCAACAAAAAAGCCGCTGACAAGCAGCGGCTTAAGCAATATGCGAGCGCCAGACCAAAGCGGCCGGCGCGCGGACAATCATTTCACTCAGACCGAGAAGCTGGAGCCGCAGCCGCAGGTGGTCGAGGCATTGGGGTTCTTGATCACGAACTGAGCGCCTTGCAGGTCTTCCTTGTAGTCGATCTCGGCGCCCACCAGATACTGATAGCTCATGGAGTCGATCAGCAGCGAGACACCGTTCTTGGTCATGGTGGTGTCGTCGTCGTTGGTGATCTCGTCGAAGGTGAAACCGTACTGGAAACCGGAGCAGCCACCACCTTGCACAAAAACGCGCAGCTTCAGATCGGGATTGCCTTCTTCGGCAATCAGGTCGGCCACCTTGGCAGCAGCGCTGTCGGTGAAGACGATGGGGGAAGGCATTTCGGTGGTCGTGGTTTCAGCAACGGCGCTCATGGCATTACTCCGTAGTTTCTTGATTGCCTGAAATGGTACAGCAAGGGGCTCGGGAATACCGGCCGTATCTCTTTGTCGCCAGTGCAAGTGGGGGCTTTGCGCAAGCGCTGGACAAGGCTGCGACCGCCCATGAAAAAACCGCCAGGAACTTGCATTCGAGGCGGTTTTTTCGTGAAAGGACTCCGAAGAGCCCTTTCTGCAGGGGAAACGGATTAACGCTTCGAGAACTGCTTGGCGCGGCGTGCGGAGTGCAGACCGACCTTCTTACGTTCGACTTCACGAGCGTCGCGAGTCACGAAGCCGGCTTGGCTCAGTGCAGGCTTCAGAGCTGCGTCATAGTCGATCAGGGCACGGGTGATGCCGTGACGGGTTGCACCGGCTTGACCGGATTCGCCGCCGCCATGGACGTTCACTTGAATGTCGAAAGTCTCCAGGTTCTCAGTCAGAACCAGGGGTTGCTTTGCGATCATGATGGAGGTTTCGCGACCAAAGTACTGCTGAATGTCCTTGCCATTCACAGTAATCTTGCCGGAGCCCTTCTTCAGAAACACGCGAGCGACGCTGGACTTGCGACGGCCTGTGCCATTGTTCCAATCACCAATCATCTAGGTCTCCTTAGATTTCCAGAGCCTTAGGCTGCTGTGCGGTATGGGGGTGCTCAGCACCGCCGTAAACCTTCAGCTTCTTGATCATGGCGTAGCCCAGAGGACCCTTGGGCAGCATGCCCTTGACGGCCTTCTCGAGAGCACGGCCAGGGAACTTGGCTTGCAGGTCGCGGAAGTTGGTGGCAGTGATGCCGCCGGGGAAACCGGAGTGACGGTAGTACACCTTGTCCAGGTTCTTGGTACCAGTGACCTTGAGCTTGGAGGCGTTGATGATGACGATGTAGTCACCGGTGTCAACGTGAGGTGTGTAAATGGCCTTGTGCTTGCCGCGCAGACGGAGTGCCACTTCGCTGGCGACACGTCCGAGCACCTTATCGGTGGCGTCAATCACAAACCACTCGTGTTGCACCTCAGCGGGCTTTGCGCTGAATGTAGACATGAGTTTTCTCTTTCAAGAAGGTTTGGCGGTCCCTTTTCCGCGGTCGGTGCTTCTTCTTGAAAAAGACAGGTCTTTTAAAGGAAGCCTCTTAGGCGGGGTTACTCGGACCAATTTAAACTTGACCCAAGCCTTCGCCGCGGGAACCATAAAATCGCTGCGAAGCCCGCCATTATACAAAAACGCCAGAATCTGCGTGTTTTCGTGCAGCAGCCTGTTGTGAAACAGCCCCTAGTGCCTGTTTCTCCCTCTGCATCCAGGCGCCGACAGCCTTTAAAGACCACAGGGTAAAAAGTGCTGTTCCCCTCTTGCCCTGCTGGTTACCATCCATTTCTATGTTCAGTTACCGCCACGCCTTCCATGCAGGCAATCACGCCGATGTGCTCAAGCACACCGTTCTGATTGCCACCGTGCAATACCTCACGCAAAAAGAGGCTGCGCTGACGGTGCTCGACACCCACGGCGGCGCCGGCCTGTACCGCCTGGACGGCGACTACGCCAGCAAGAGCGGCGAGGCCGAGGAAGGCGTGCTGCGCCTGGCTGCCGTCAAGGAGGCCGAGCTGGCCCCTGTGCTGCAGGACTATCTTCAGATGGTGCGTCGCTTCAACCAGGGCAATGCCATCCGCAACTATCCCGGCTCGCCCTTCATCACCCAGGCGCTGCTGCGCGGCCATGACCGTCTCAAGGCCTTTGAGCTGCACCCCACGGACATGCGCTCTCTGACCGGCAACATGGCCCAGCTGGAAGTCAGGCGCCAGGTCGCCATCCTGCATGAGGATGGTTTCGAAGGCGTGAAGAAATTCCTGCCTCCGCCATCGCGCCGCGCCTTGCTGCTCTGCGATCCGAGCTACGAATTGAAGACCGACTACGGCCGCGTGCTGGACATGGCGGCGGACGGTCTCAAGCGCTTTCCCACAGGCACTTACGCCGTCTGGTACCCCATCATCCCGCGCCCCGAGGCCCACGATCTGCCCAAGCGGCTCAAGACCATGGCAACCAAGGCCGGCAAGAGCTGGCTGCATGCAACGCTCACGGTCAAGAGCAACAAGACCTCAGAACGCGGCGGCCTGCCCGCCAGCGGCATGTTTCTGATCAACCCGCCGTTCAATCTCAAGGATCAGCTCAAGCCCGCCATGCCGCAGCTGGTCAAGCTGCTGGGTCAGGACAGCAATGCAGGCTTTACGCTGGAGTCTGGCGGCTAACTGCGCGGCTGTAGGCCGGCCCTTGCCGGCCCTCTGCAGTCCGGGCGCGCCAGCTTCACCGGCTGCCCCCCTTCAACAGCAACAATGGTTCAGCGCTTGCGCTTGGCGGTCTGGGAGACCTTGCGCGCGGGCTGATTCGCGGATGCTGCGCGCGTCTTGGAGGCGGAAGCGCCCTGCACCACACTGGGATGGCGCTTCTTGCCCGAAGCATTGAGCGTGGCCGGGCACTCGTCCTCATCGGCGTCCAGCTGCCACAGCTCCACGGGCTTGATGCCCAGGCCCAGCATGCCCAGCTCCTGGGCTGCGGCCTTGCTCAGGTCGATGATGCGACCTGGCGCGAAGGGGCCGCGGTCATTGATACGCACCACCACGCTCTTGCCGGTCACGGAGCTGCGCACGCAAACGCGCGTTCCGAAAGGCAGGGTCTTGTGCGCTGCCGTCATATCCATGCTGTCAAAGCGCTCGCCGCTGGCCGTCTTGCGGCCGTGGAACTGCCCGCCATACCAGGAGGCCAGGCCCTCCTGGTCGCTTTCTCGCGGAGGGCTCAGCTCGTACTTGCTGCTGTCTTCGGGCAGGTCTGCCTTGTCGGCATCCGCAGGCTTGTTGGCCTTGACGCCCAGGCCTTTGTCGCGATAGTTGCTGCGCGCATAGGCGTCGGGCAGCAGGGGGCCGGAGACCGTGGGCTGCGCGCCCTTTTTTCGGGGCTGGCTCTGAACGACGGGGGGCTGTTCCTCGGACTTTTCCTGCAGCGGAGCACAGCCGGCCATGGTCGCGGTGACGACGGCAAGACCTATCCACTGACAACAACGCAAGCGCCAAAATTTCGGTTGCACGGGCGCAATCTCCTTGAAAGCTCAAGTGAGAGCCGCCCAAGACCGGCCGCCTCGCGGCCGGCAAGCTTTTGGCTTACAGGCCCAGACGGTCGCAGATCTCCAGAGTGGCGACGCTCTGGTTCATCGTATAGAAGTGCAGCCCGGGAGCACCCTGGCTGCGCAACTGCTCGCATAGATGAGTCACGACATCCAGACCGAACGCACGAATGGAAGCGGTGTCATCTCCGAACGCCTGCAGACGCAGACGAATCCAGCGCGGAATCTCGGCACCACATGCATCCGAGAAGCGCATCAGCTGCGTAGAGCTGGTAATCGGCATGATTCCTGGCACGACCGGCACGTCGAGTCCCAGGGCCCTCACCTCATCGACAAAGCGCATGTATGCGTCGGCATTGTAGAAGTATTGCGTGATGGCGGAATCTGCACCAGCGCGCACTTTAGCAACAAATGCGTCCAGATCGCTGCGAGGGGACTTTGCTTGGGGGTGAGTTTCGGGATAGGCAGCGACTTCGATGTGAAACCAGTCGCCGAACTCCTGGCGCACGAAAGCCACCAGATCGCTGGCGTACTGGAACTCGCCGCCCAGGCCGTAGCCGCTGGGCAGGTCGCCGCGCAAGGCGACGATGCGCTTGACGCCCATGGCCTTGAGTTCGTTCAGCTCGGCGCGCACTTTTTCATGCGTGGCGCCGATGCAGGAGAAGTGCGAGGCCGCGCCCACACCCTCGTTCTGAATGTCGCGCACCATGGTGAAGGTGCCGGCCTGGGTGGAGCCGCCCGCGCCATAGGTCACGGAGCAGAACTCGGGCTTGCGCGCATACAGGGCCTGGCGCACGCCCACATGCTTGGCAGCGCCCTCGGGCGTCTTGGTGGGGAAAAACTCGAAGCTGACGGGAAAGCTCATGGCGGTCTATGTCTCTGAATCCTGGATCATGTGCGGGCGTCGAAGGCTCGGCACCCGCCACGCTTTTTACTCAACGCTCAACGTTCGTTGCGCTTTTTCTGCTTGCTGCGGGCCGGGCCGGGCTGGCCGAAGCTGGCCACCTCGGGGTCTTCATACAGCTCCTGCTTGGCGCGCTGGGCCTTGATGTCGGCACGCGAAGGGCGCTTGGCGGCCGCCTTGACGGCCGGCCTGGCCGCAGCGGCCTCGTCGGCAGCAGCGGGGGCCGGAGCCTTGACTTCGGCGCCCTGCTGGGCCCAGACGAAGAATTCGTGATTGCCGTCGCCGCCCTCTATGGGCGAGTCCAACCACTGCTTGACGCTCAGCCCCAGATCTCCGAGGCAGTCGCGAATGCGCTTTTCGACCTCGGCGTACAAGGCCGTGTCGCGCACGATGCCGCCCTTGCCGATCTGGCCGGGCTGCAGCTCGAACTGGGGCTTGACCAGCATCAGCAGCTGGCCATGGGGCTTGAGCAGCTGCACCACGGCAGGCAGCACCAGAGTCAGCGAGATAAAGGACAGATCGCCAGTCACGAAATCAAAGGCCGGGCTGATGTCGATATTTTCGGTGCCGGGCTTGCGACGCAACTCCACCGGAGCCAGACCTTCGGCCCGGGCCTTGGCCTTGGCGGCGCGCTCGGCCTTGAAGCTCTCGACATCCTGTTCCTTGGCATCGTCGCTGTCGTCATAGTCTTCATCGACCTGACCGCCGTTGCGCATCCAGGCATAGGGAGCGACGGGCTGGGTGTCGTTGTCCTCTTCTTCCTCGATGACTTCGCACAGCGCCTCGTCGCAGGCCTTCTCCAGCAGCTCGGGCGTCAGCGCGCGGGCGTTGAAGCCCTCGACGCAGACCACGCGTTCGTCATTTTTCAGGCGCTCGTGCAGCTGGCCGTGGCCCACGTCGAGGCCGATGACCTGGGTCGCACCGGCCTGCAGCAGGCAATCGGTGAAGCCGCCCGTGCTCTGGCCCACATCCAGGCAGCGCAAGCCCTTGACGCTGAGGCCGGTCGCGGCCAGCGCGCCCTCGAGCTTGAGCCCGCCGCGCGAGATGTATTTGGCCTCGGCGGCGTCCAGCAGCTGCAGCTCGGCACCGGCAGGAATGTCATCGCCGTTCTTGGCCACTTTCTTCCAGGGCGCCAGCGGCGTCAGCCGCCACTCCACACCCGAGGCGATCAGGCGCTGGGCCTGGGAACGGGTGGCAGCATGACCTGCTTCAACCAAAAAAACATCTGCGCGCATAGCGTCGCTTCCTTTGAAATCAACCGCAGCCATACGCTGCAGGCAAGAAAATCTGTTTTTTAATAGCTGCCTGCGCTTACCCTGTCTTAATTTCAGACAGAAATTCATCTGAAATTAAGATACGACAAGCGCAAGAAGCTATCAAATAAATCAACACAGCCCCAATACTGGCGCACACCAAACAAGGGACAGCGAGCAAGAGCCTAGGCGGCCCCGCCGCCCCGCAGCGAGGCTGTCGTCCCCCTCCGGCGAAGCCAGAGAGGGGGAAGGCGCAAAGCGCCTAAGGGGGAGTTAATAGCGATACGTTTCAGGCTTGTAAGGGCCTTGCTTGCTCACGCCGATATAAGCGGCCTGCTCGTCGCTCAGTTCGGTCAGCATGGCGCCGACCTTCTTCAGGTGCAGGCGGGCGACCTTTTCGTCCAGGATCTTGGGCAGCACATAAACCTTGCCCACTTCGTAGGCGTCGGGGCGGGTGAACAGCTCGATCTGCGCCAGGGTCTGGTTGGCGAAGGAGTTGGACATCACAAAGCTGGGGTGGCCGGTGGCGCAGCCCAGGTTCACCAGACGGCCCTTGGCCAGCAGAATGATCTTCTTGCCATCGGGGAAGGTGATGTGGTCAACCTGGGGCTTGATCTCTTCCCACTCGTACTTCTCGATCGATGCGACATCGATTTCGTTGTCGAAGTGACCGATGTTGCAGACGATGGCCTGATCCTTCATCGCGACCATGTGCTCGTGGCGGATGATGTCCTTGTTGCCGGTGGTGGTCACGAAGATGTCGCACTTGTCGGCGGCATATTCCATGGTCACGACCTTGTAGCCTTCCATCGCGGCCTGCAGGGCGTTGATGGGGTCGATCTCGGTCACCCACACCTGGGCCGACAGTGCGCGCAGCGCCTGGGCCGAGCCCTTGCCCACGTCGCCATAGCCGGCCACGCAAGCCACCTTGCCGGCGATCATCACGTCGGTGGCGCGCTTGATGCCGTCCACCAGCGATTCGCGGCAGCCGTACAGGTTGTCGAACTTGGACTTGGTCACCGAGTCGTTGACGTTGATGGCGCGGAACAGCAGCGTGCCCTTGGCCGACATTTCGTTGAGACGGTGCACGCCGGTGGTGGTCTCTTCGGTCACGCCCATGATCTGGGCCGACTTGCGGCTATACCAGGTGGGGTCCACGGCCAGCTTGGCCTTGATGGCGGCGAAGACGATGCGTTCTTCTTCCGAACCGGGGTTGGCCAGCACGGACAGGTCCTTCTCGGCACGCTTGCCCAGGTGCATGAGCATGGTGGCGTCGCCGCCGTCGTCCAGGATCATGTTGGGGCCTTCGCCTTCGGTGCCGGCGGCGCCGAATTCAAAGATGGAGTGGGTGTAGTTCCAGTAGTCTTCCAGCGACTCACCCTTGATGGCGTAGACAGGCACGCCGGTTTCGGCGATGGCGGCAGCAGCGTGGTCCTGGGTCGAGAAGATGTTGCACGAGGCCCAGCGCACTTGTGCGCCCAGTGCCGTCAGCGTCTCGATCAGCACGGCGGTCTGGATGGTCATGTGCAGCGAGCCCGTGATGCGCGCGCCCTTCAGGGGCTGGGCAGCGGCGAACTCTTCACGCACAGCCATCAGACCGGGCATTTCGGTTTCGGCGATCCTGATTTCCTTGCGGCCCCAGGCAGCCAGGGAAATATCGGTAATGGCCGAATCAGCGGGGTTGAAGCGCACGGCAGCGTTCATGGTTTTCTCCAAATCTTGAATGAAAAACCACGTTCTGCAGCAGAGGGGGGAATAAACCGGCTCACCGCACAGAAAGCGTGGGCGAGCGTCGTTGCGGGATGAAATCCGAGCCTCACGCCCCGCGCAGACCAGCTCATGGCTGGCCGGGGGAACGCTGCAACGCTCCTCGGATGGACGGCGATTATAAAGGAATCAGCCTTCCAGGCCCACCAAGCGATAACCGACTTGCAACTCGGTTACCAAATGCCGGGGCTGGGCCGGATCGAGCTCTATCTTCTGGCGCAGATTGGCCATGTGCACGCGCAGATAGTGGGGACGGTCCAGATATTCAGCGCCCCAGACCTGCAGCAACAGTTGGCGATGCGTCAGCACCTTGCCATGGCCGGCAATCAGCGCCGCCAGCAGGCGGAACTCTATGGGCGTCAGGTGCACGGCCACTCCGTCGCGCCTGACATCGTGCGCCGCCAGATCCACCACCACCGCTCCGAAACGCGCACAGCTGCCGGGCTTGTCTGACGCCGACGCCTGCTGGCGGCGGCGCAGCATCACGCGCAGCCTGGCCAGCAGCTCGGGCACGCCGAAGGGCTTGGTCAGGTAGTCATCGGCCCCGGCGTCCAGCGCCGCCACCTTGTCCTCTTCCCGCTCGCGCGCGGACAGAATCAAAATCGGTAACTGGCTCCAGGCGCGCAGCTCGGCAATCACGGTCTTGCCATCGGCATCGGGCAGCCCCAGGTCCAGCACCACGGCGTCGGGCTGGCGGCTGGCGGCCTCGATCAGGCCGCGCCTGGCGGTTTCTGACTCGAACACCTGCCAGCCTTCGTCCTCCAATGCCAGGCGCACAAAGCGGCGGATGCTGGCGTCGTCTTCAATCAGCAAAATGCGGGGTGCGGCGCTTGTCATGTTCGGATTTGCATGTGATGCACGAGATTGTCGGCTCATTCGTCCATGGCCGGCTGCTCGGGCACGGGCAGGTGTACGCTGAAGACGGTGCCCGGACCGGGCTCTGCCTGTGCAACCCGCAATCTGCCGCCATGGGCTTGCACAATCCGCTGAGCCAGAGCCAGGCCGAGCCCCATGCCGAACACGGCACTCTCCGCCTGCCCACGCGTGAAGGGCTCGAACAGTTGCTCAGCCGACAGATGCACGGGCAGGCCCGGCCCTGCGTCCTGCACGCTCAGCACGCAGTCGCCATCGGCCACGCTGGCTGCCACGGTAATCGTCGTGCCTTCGGGCGTGTACTTGATGGCGTTGTCCAGCAGATTGACCAGCACACGCTCCATCAGCACGGCATCGAGCTGCAGCAAGGGCAGATCGGCCGGCAGCGAGGTCTGCAGCGCATGAGCGGCCAGTCGCTCGCGCATCTGCGCCAGCGCGCTGCCCACCAGCTCGTCCACCGGCAGCCATTCGCGCTTGAGCTGTACGCCGCCTTGCTGCAGGCGCGCCATGGCCAGCAGGTTGTCCACCAGTTGCTGCAGCGCCTGTGCCTGATTGCGAATCTGCACCAGCATGTGATGCGCCGGCCCCTGCGGCGCATGTGGCAAGGCCGCCTGGGCCGCGCCCAGGATGCCCGTCAGCGGCGTGCGCAGATCATGCGAGACGGCCGAGAGTAAGGTGTTGCGCATGCGCTCGCCCTCCATGGCGATCTGGGTCTGCTGCGCAACCTCCACAAAATGCACACGCTCCAATGCCAGGGCAATCTGACTGGCACAGGCTTCAAGCAGACGGCGCTCCTCGGGCACCCGCAACTTCTGCGGCGCACGCAACTGCAGTACCAGCACGCCGCGCGAGCGCACGGGCGCCATCAGTGGCACATAAAGTGCCGGCGCAGCTGCCAGGGTATCGGTTCCATGGCCGGCCATCTGGCCATGCTCCATGCTCCAGCGACCCACGCTGGTGTCGATCTGAGCTTCGCTGCCAGGCGCCAGCTGCAGGCGCTCATCGGCATCGGGCACCAGCAGCCCGGTCTGGGCATCGAAAACGCCTGAAATCGTGGTCAGCGCGATCTGCGTGACCTGCTCCTGCGTCAGCGCACCCGACAGGTCACGCGCCAGCCTGGCCAGCGCGCCGGCCCGCCTTTCGCGCTCTGCTGCCACGCGCGCCTCGTGGCGCAGCCGCGCCGTCAGCTGGCCGCAGACCAGGGCCACACCCAGCATCAGGCTGAAGGTGAACAGGTATTGCGTATCGTTGACGCTGAAGGAGTTGCGCGGCGGCACAAAGTAGAAATCGAACAGCAGCACCGACAGCAGGGCCGCCCATGCTCCGGGGCCGCGTCCCCAGCGTACGGCGGACAGCACCACCACCAGCAGGAAAAGCATGACGACATTGGCAGGATCGAACACTCGCAGCAGCAGCTCCGCCACCGCTGTAGCGGCCAGGCAAGCCAGGGTCACGCCCGCATAGCCCTTCCACGGAATGTTCTTTTCACGCGCCGCCGGCAATCGCAAGGTGCTCTCGTTCTTGCTTTGCTTGACGGACAGCAGCAGCACGTCCAGGCCGGGATCCAGCGCAGCGATCTGTTCGGACAGGCTGGGGGCACGCCAGCGCAGCCAGCGGCTCAAAGGTTCATGCACACGCGCCAGCACCAGATGACTGGCATTGCGCTCACGCGCAAAGTCCACCAGAGCCTGGGCCACATGGGCGCCGGGGATGGTGGCCGTTTCCGCGCCCAGACGCGCCGCCAGCGCCAGGGTCTTGAGCACGGCCTCCTGCGCTGCCCGAGGCCGATGCTGGCGCTCCGGCGCATCCACATAGACCACCACCCAGTCAGCCTCCAGCCTTCTCGCCAGGCGTGCCACCTGGCGCACCAGGGCATCGTCACCGGCGCGGCCGCCCACGCCCACCAGCAGGCGCTCGCGCGTGGGCCAGACATCGCCGATGGAGCGCTCGCGGCGGTAGTCACGCATGTCCTCATCGACACGATCGGCCGTGCGGCGCAAGGCCAGCTCGCGCAGCGCCAGCAAATTGCCCTGGCGAAAGAAATTTCGCGAGGCCCGCTCGGCCTGCTCCAGCGGATAGACCTTGCCCGACTTGAGGCGCTTGAGCAGTTCCTCTGGCGGGATGTCGACCACGATGACCTCGTCGGCATCGTCAAAGATATGGTCGGGCACGGTCTCATGGACCTGTATGCCCACAATGCCGCCCACCACATCGTTCAGGCTTTCCAGATGCTGAACATTGAGCGTGGTCCACACCTCGATACCCGCCTCCAGCAGCTCCTGCACATCCTGCCAGCGCTTGGGATGGCGTGAGCCGCTCACATTGCTGTGCGCCAGCTCGTCGAGCAGCAGCACCTCCGGGCGGCGTGCCAGAGCTGCATCCAGATCGAACTCGTCCAGCTGCCTGCCCTGGTAGGCCAGCGTGCGCCGCGGTAGCAGCTCCAGGTCGTGCAACTGCTGCTCGGTCTCGGCACGGCCATGCGTCTCCACCAGCCCCACCAGAACCTTGCGCCCGGCCTGCCGCTCGCGCTGCGCGGCCGCCAGCATGGAATAGGTCTTGCCCACTCCGGCATTGGAGCCAAAGTAGATGCGCAGCTTGCCGAGATGGGCGCGCTGCCGATCTGCCTGCAGTTGAGCGACCAGCGCGTCGGGGTCGGGGCGCTGCGCTGCGGATGATGGTGTGGATGAAGGCATCAGGCGATCAGCGTATCACTCAAGTCCGGTCAGAACCCGGCACTCAGGCCCAGCAGCCAGCCGCTGCGTGCCAGATCACGCCATTGGCCACGACTGTTGACGGCGCTGTAGTACCTGGCATCGGCCGAGGTACCCGCGTACGCAAGCGATGCAGTCCATGGGCCCCAGGCCCTGGATAGCGAGATGCGCCAGTCGGCATAGGAAACATCGCTGTAATTGCGCACCCAGGTATAGCCGCCATGCAGGCCCAAGGTGGCGAGATCGCCCAGCGGATGCTGATAGTTCAGATCCAGATACTGGCTGCCGCGGCTGCTGCCTGCCGGCTGCAGCGCAGTGGCGAACGCCGAGTCGGCGGTACTCTCGCCCAGGCCGAAATAAGGCGTCAGTGCCACGGACCATTTGATGCTCAGACCACCATGAGTCGCTCCCAGATAGAGCTCGGTGGTGTCAAAGCGTTTGCTGCTGCCATCGCTTGCGCCCAGGCGTGCGCCGGGATAGCGGTACTGCAAAAGCCCGGCATCCAGCAGCCAGTCAGGCACGAGCTCGCCGCGCCAGCCACCATAGATATCGTGCTCCAGCCCCTGGCCCCGGCCGTAGCTGTTGGTTGAGACATTGGACAGCGACGTGCCCAGATAGAAGCCCTTGGGCAAGGCCAGCTCCACTGCGCCCTGCACGGCCGCACCCTGCCAGGTCTGCGAGATGCCGCGAAAGCGGTAGTCACTGATCAGGCTCAGCGAGCCGGTCAGGGAAGACCTGCTGTCGGCCTGCGCAGGAGCTGAGCTTTCAGAAACAGATTGCGCTTTTGTTTCCTCGGCAGCAGAGGGCTTCGCACAGCTCAAGGCAATCATCAGCAACGCAGAGCCGATGACCCAGGAGCGCGAGGCGTGAAATGGTTTTTGGGGATGTGAGAGACGCATGATGGTGAAGCAAACAGATCAGACTTGCCGCGTCCGCAGGGAACGCGGACAAGCCCGAGAAACGAGAAAGCAAGGCCTGGATATGACTTAGACGAGGCCCAGAACGGCCAGCAGCATGTCGATGAGCTTGATGCCAACAAACGGCACGATCAGCCCGCCCAGGCCATAGATCAGCAGGTTTCGGCGCAGCAGCAGGGCCGCACCCACGGCGCGATACTGCACACCACGCAAGGCCAGCGGCACCAGGGCGATGATGATCAGTGCATTGAAGATCACGGCGCTCAGGATGGCGGAATCGGCGCTGTGCAGCTGCATCACGTTGAGCGAGGCCAGTTGCGGATAAGTGCCCACAAAGGCGGCAGGAATGATGGCGAAATACTTGGCCACATCATTGGCAATGCTGAAGGTGGTCAACGCACCGCGCGTCATCAGCATCTGCTTGCCGGTTTCCACCACCTCGATCAGCTTGGTGGGGTTGGAGTCCAGGTCCACCATATTGCCGGCCTCTTTGGCAGCCTGGGTGCCGCTGTTCATGGCCACGGCCACATCGGCCTGGGCCAGGGCAGGAGCATCGTTGGTGCCGTCCCCCGTCATGGCCACCAGGCGGCCCGCCGCCTGGTGCGAGCGGATCAGCTGCAGCTTGTCTTCGGGTCTGGCTTCGGCCAGGTAATCATCCACCCCGGCTTCGGCTGCAATGGCGGCAGCCGTCAGCGGGTTGTCGCCCGTCACCATCACCGTCTTTATGCCCATGCGGCGCAGCTCGGCAAAGCGCTCGCGCATGCCGGGCTTGACGATGTCCTTGAGTTCGATCACACCCAGAACCTTGGCGCCATCGGCCACCACCAAAGGCGTGCTGCCCTTGCGCGAGACGTTGTCCACGGACAGTTGTACCTGAGCCGGGAAGCTGCCTCCCAGCGCCTCGACATGCCGGCGCACGGCATCGGCGGCGCCCTTGCGCAAGCTGCGCAAGCCTTGCGGGCTCTGCAGATCCACCCCGCTCATACGCGTCTGAGCGGTAAAGGGTACGAACTCGCCCGGAAAATCCGCACTGCTGCGATCAGGCAAGCCATGGCGCTCCCTGGCCAGAGCCACCACGCTGCGGCCTTCAGGTGTCTCATCTGCCAGAGACGAGAGCTGTGCGGCTTCGGCCAGCTGCGCGGCGCTCGTTCCGGGGGCCGGCAGAAACTCGCAGGCCTGGCGGTTGCCCAGGGTGATGGTGCCGGTCTTGTCCAGCAGAAGCACGTCCACATCGCCGGCAGCCTCAACGGCCCGGCCCGAAGTCGCAATGACATTGGCCTGCATCATGCGGCTCATGCCGGCCACACCGATGGCCGACAGCAGGCCGCCAATCGTGGTCGGAATCAGGCAGACCAGCAGCGCAATCAGCACGGCAATGCCGACCACCGAGCCCGTTCCGGCCTGTGACACCGCAAAGGCCGAGAAGGGCCACAGCGTGACGATGACCAGCAAAAAGACCAGCGTCAGCCCCACGAGCAAGATCGTCAAAGCCATCTCGTTGGGAGTCTTCTGGCGCTTGGCCGACTCGACCATGGAGATCATGCGATCCAGAAACGACTCGCCGGGGTTGACCGTGACTTCCACCACCAGCCAGTCCGACAGCACGCGCGTGCCGCCGGTCACCGACGAGAAGTCGCCTCCGGCCTCGCGGATCACGGGTGCTGATTCGCCGGTGATCGCGCTTTCGTCCACCGAAGCAACGCCTTCTATCACCGTGCCGTCAAGCGCAATCGTGTCGCCGGCTTCCACGAAGATGACCACGCCCTTGCGCAGTTCGCTGGCGCGCATGGGAATCCATGAGCTGCCGAAATGCGGTTGCTGCAGCAGCTTGGCCACCGTATCACGCTTCATGCCGCGCAGGCTGGCGGCCTGGGCGCGGCTGCGACCCTCGGCCAATGCTTCGGCAAAGTTGGCAAACAGCACGGTGAACCACAGCCACAGCGCAATCGCCAGGACAAAGCCGCTGTTCTCGCTGCCCGGCTCCATCAGGCTCTGCCACCACAACAGAGTGCTCAGGATCGCACCCAGATACACCACAAACATCACTGGGTTGGCCCACTGCGTACGCGGCGAGAGTTTGCGCACCGCATCCCACAGAGCCGATTTCGCCAGCTTGGCATCAAGCAGGCTGCGACCTGCCGTCATTTTCTTGGTGCTCATGGTTTACTCCTTCACTGCGCTGGTGGCGGGCTGCAAGGCGTCCAGCGCCAGATTGAGCTGCAGCACATTCACGCGCGGCTCGCCCAGCAAGCCCAGCGTGCGCTGCTCTGTTTTCTGCGCCAGCAATGGCTGCACCTGGTCTGGCGAGAGCCCTCGCGCCCTCGCCACACGCGGCAGTTGCAGCAGTGCATTGGCCATAGAGATATGCGGGTCCAGGCCCGATGCCGACGCAGTGACCGCATCCACCGGCACCGCCAGGTCTGCGGCCAGACCGTTATCGGCGCGGTACTGTGCGACACGCTGCGCCACGGCTTCGGACAAGTCCTTGTGCGTGGCCCCCTGGTTGCTGGCACCGGACAGGCCGGCGTTGTAGGGAGCCGCAATATTTGCCCCCTCCTGACTCGGATCGGGAGCGACTGTGGCGCTGGGACGGCCATGGAAGTACTGCGGCCCGGTGAATTGCTGACCGATCAGGGCCGAGCCCACGATCCGGCCCTGGCGTTCGATCAGGCTGCCATTGGCTGCATGCGGGAACAGTGCCTGCGCCACACCCGTGGTCAGCAAGGGATAGGCAATGCCGGAGACCGCCATCACCAGCAGGGCGGCGCGCACGCTGGAGCCCAGCAGATGTGGCCAGGAGGCGGATTGCGCCTCGGGCTGCGCTTGTGCATGGCTTGGTAGCACTGAAGCGCAAAGAGTTTGAGTCGATGTTTTCATGATTTGCTCCCTGGTCTGCAGCCGTGCATGGACTGCAGACCATTGGCATCAATTGGAAGAAGGCGTCAGGCGTACAGCTGAGCCACAAGCATTTGCAGGTGCTCGATCACGGGCCCCAGAGCCAGCGCCGGCAAAAAGGTCAACCCACCCACCACCAGCACCACAAACACCAGCAGGCCCATGAACAACGGCGTGGCCGTGGGGAAAGTGCCCGGACCCGGAGGCACGGTGGCCTTGGCGGCCAGGCTGCCAGCCACGGCCAGCATGGGCACAAGCGTCAGAAAGCGCCCCGCCAGCATGGCCAGGCCCGTGGTGGTGTTGAAGAAGGGCGTGTTGGCATTCAGCCCTGCAAAAGCCGAGCCGTTGTTGGCCGTCGCCGAGGCATAGGCGTAGAGAATCTCCGAGAAGCCATGCGGGCCGCGGTTGTTGAGACTGGCTGCGGCATCCGGCCAGAGCGCGGCCAGCGCCGTGAAGCCCAGAATGCAGGCCGGCGGCACCAGCACCGCCAGCATGACCAGCTTGATCTCGCGCACCTCGATTTTCTTGCCCAGGAATTCTGGGGTACGACCAATCATCATGCCGGCCAGAAACACCGTGAGGATGGCGTACTGAATCAGGTTGATCAGTCCCACGCCGTCGCCGCCGAAGACGCAGTTGAGCATCATCTGCGCCAGCGGCGTGATGCCGCCCAGCGGCGTCAGCGAATCATGCATGGCGTTGACCGAGCCCGTGGTGGCCGCGGTGGTGGTAGCCACGAACAAGGCCGTATCGGCAATGCCGAAGCGCAGCTCCTTGCCCTCCATATTGCCGCCGCTCTGGCTCAGGCTGTATTGCTGATCGGCTCCGGCGCGCGCCAGCAACTGGCTGCCGTTTTGCTCGGCCACAAACACCAGGCTCAGAAAGCCGACGAACATCACCATGCAGGCAGCAAACAGCACCCAGCCCTGCTTGCGCCGCAGCAGCATGGAGCCGAAGGCGTAGGTCATGCCGGCCGGGATCAGCAGCATCGAGAGGATGTGCAGCAGGTTGGTCAGCGGCGTCGGGTTCTCAAAGGGGTGGGCTGCATTCATGCCGAAGAAGCCGCCGCCATTCGTGCCCAGATGCTTGATGCTCTCCAGGCTGGCCACCGGCCCCATCAGCAGCTGCTGACGGCCACCTTCGAGCGTCGTCGCCACCGCGTCGGTGTGCAGAGTCTGCGGAATGCCCTGCCAGACATAGACCAGGGCCATGATGAAGGACAGCGGCAGCAGCACGCGCCAGAACACGCGCACGAAGTCGACCCAGAAGTTGCCGACATCCCTGCTACTGGATCGCGCCAGGCCGCGCACAAAGCCGGCACCGGCCGCGACCCCCGTGGTGGCACCGGCAAACATCAGGAAGGTGATGACCACCATCTGCGTCGCATTGCTCAGACTGTTCTCACCCGCGTAGGCCTGCCAGTTGGTATTGGTGATGAAGGAGGCAGCGGTGTTGAAGGCCAGGTCGGGCGCCTGCGCCGCGATCTCCAGCGGGTTCAGCGGCAGTGCGCCCTGCAGACGCAGCAGCAGATAACCCAGCAGCATCATCAGCGCATTGCTCAGCACCATAGCGGCGCCATAGCGCTGCCAGCCCATGCGCTCCTGCGGGTTCACGCCCATGACCCGGTAGCTCAGGCGCTCCAGCCAGCCATGACGCTCGCTGGTAAAGCAGCGTGCCAGCCATTGGCCCATGGGAATCGTCAGCAAGGTTGCCGCAATCAGCACGGCGGCAAATTCCATCCAGGGTAACCACATGATCCACCCCTTTCAGAGACGCGCCAGGGCGCGCACAAAGCCCAGCAGTCCGACAAAGCAGACCACAGTCAGGCTCACAAAAATCAGGTCTTGCAGCACTTGCATGGCGGCCCCTTCAGAATTTCTCGGGGCGCAGCAGCGCATAGCCCAAATAGGCAAACAGCCCCAGCGCCGTCAGGGCGGCCAGGGCTTCAATCCAGGTGATGGTCATTTCATTCCTCCCGCAAGCCGTTCACGCGGCTTGATTGCGATGGAGGAACTGTAGGAATTCGCCCGTCAAGAACGGGTAGAGATTGGCCTTGCCGATATCAAGACGGCATCAAGAAGCGGCTCGATTCGCGGCCGCAACCCCGGCCAGCCACTGAACGCGCAAGGCCAGCACGATGACCAGCGCCAGCACAGCCAAGGCCACGGAGCCGACGCCCGTCCAGCCCCAGCGCGACCAGAACCAGCCCGCCCCGGCCCCCAGCACGCTGGAGCCCATGTAATAGCCCCAGAGGTATAGCGACGATGCGTGCCCCTTGGACTGCGTGGCCAGCCGCCCCACCCAGCCGCTGGCCACCGAATGCGCGATGAAGAACCCTGCCGTCAGCAGGACGATGCCGGCCACGATGACGGCCAGCGGCTGCAACAGGGTCAGCACCACGCCTGCGGCCATCAGCAAAGTGCCAGCGACCAGCACCGGGCCGCGGCCCAGCCTGTCGGCCAGCCCCCCGGCAATCGGCGACGCCGCCGTGCCCAGCAGATAGGCGTAGAAGATATGGCTGATCTGCAACTGGCTCAGACCATAGGGCGATGCGCTGAGCAGAAAGCCGGCATAGTTGTAGATGCTGACAAACACGCCCATCAGGCCGAAGGCGATCAAAAACAGCAGCGGCAGGCCCGGGTGGCGCAGATGCCGGCCCCAGGCCTGCAGGTGATACCGGGCACCCAGCCCGGTCTTCTTGATGAAGTTGCGCGAGTTGGGTAGCAGCCAGACAAAGCCAAGGGCGGCCAGCAGGTCAAGCACCGACAGTGCAGCCATGGCGTGGCGCCAGCCCCAGAACTCGGTCATCGCACTCATGCCGACCCGGCCCAGCATGCCGCCCAGCGCCGTGCCGCCCACGTACAGGCCCATGGCAAAGCCCAGGCCGGGCGGGTCGATCTCCTCGGACAGATAGGCCATGGCCACGGCAGGCACGCCGCCCAGCAGCAAGCCTTCCAGCGCGCGTGCGGCCAGCAGCGCATGCCACTGCGGCATGAACGAAGCCAGCAGATTGCACAGCGCCGCCAGGGCCATGGAGATGAACATCAGCTTGCGCCGCCCCAGCCCCTCGGACAAGGCCCCCGCCAGCACGATGGAGCCGGCCAGGCAGGCCGTGGATACCGACAGCGCCAGCGCGCTCTGGGCCGGACTGACGGCAAAGCTGTGGGCCAGCTCGGGCAGCAGCGGCTGCACGCAGTACAGCAAGGAGAAGGTGGCAAACCCCGCCAGGAACAGCGCCACGCTGACCCGCCGGTACTCGGGCGTGCCGCGCTTGATCCATACCGGGGCGGCAGAGGCTGGAGGCTGGATGGGCAAGGAGGTGTTCACATCCTGCGGGGCGCTGTTCATGAGGGGCAAATAAGGACCGGAGACTAGGCTGCTATTGTGCTCCGCATCTGCCAGTTGCCGGAGCCAGCGGCCTTGGGCAATGGCGTCGCCCGCCCCGCATTTGCCGGAGCATCTCCATGAATTGGCCCTGCCGTTAAAATAAGCGCCCTCAAGACTTATTCACAGGTCTGCCCTGCATGGGTGCGGGCCTGGTGCGGCAAACGGACCGCCGCACCTTTTGTTGTCACAGCCGGCGTTCTCCGGCTGTATTTACAGCTCTCAATACTGTGTCATACGCCCCAGAAACCCGGCGCCGTCGTACGTTCGCCATCATCTCCCACCCGGACGCGGGTAAGACCACGCTGACCGAAAAGCTGCTGCTGTTCTCGGGCGCGATCCAGATTGCCGGCGCCGTCAAGGGCCGCAAGGCTTCGCGCCACGCCACCTCCGACTGGATGGAAATCGAAAAGCAGCGCGGCATCTCGGTGGCCTCGTCGGTGATGCAGATGAGCTACCGCGACCATGTGATCAACCTGCTCGACACTCCCGGCCACAAGGACTTCTCGGAAGATACCTACCGCGTGCTGACGGCCGTGGACTCGGCGCTGATGGTGATCGACGCGGCCAACGGCGTGGAATCGCAGACCCGCCGCCTGATCGAGGTCTGCCGCCAGCGCAACACCCCCATCATCTCCTTCGTCAACAAGTTCGACCGTGAAGTGCGCGACCCGCTGGACATCATGGACGAAGTCGAGCGCGAGCTGGGCATGCCCTGCTGCCCCATCACCTGGCCCGTGGGCCAGGGCAAGAGCTTCGGCGGCATCATCAATCTGCAGACACAGAGCATGACGGTGTTTGCCGCCGGCAGCGAGAAGCGCCCCGAAGACTTCGAAGTCATCCCGCTGACGGAAGTCGACAGGCTGCGTGCCCGCTTCGGCCAGGCCTACGACGATGCCATCGAGAGCATGGAACTGGCCCAGGGCGCATCGGCCGAATGGGATCACCAGGCGTTTCTGGAAGGCAAGCTGACCCCCGTGTTCTTCGGCTCCGGCGTGAACAACTTCGGTGTGATGGAAGTGCTGAACGCCGTGGTCGACATGTCGCCCCCGCCCGGCCCGCGCGTCGCCTTCACCGAAGTGAACCGCCAGCGCGAAGAAGTCACCATTAACCCCGAAGACAAGACCTTCGCGGGCGTGGTGTTCAAGGTACAGGCGAACATGGATGCCAACCACCGCGACCGCATCGCCTTCGTGCGCGTGGCCAGCGGCAAGTACACGCCCGGCATGAAGATGAAGGTGCAGCGCACCGGCAAGGAGCTGCGCCCCACGTCCGTGGTGACCTTCATGAGCCAGCGCCGCGAGGCCGTTGACGAGGCCTATGCGGGCGACATCATCGGCTTCACGATTCACGGCGGCGTGCAGCTGGGCGACTCCATCACCGACGGCCCCAGCCTGCAGTTCACCGGCCTGCCCTTCTTCGCACCCGAAATGTTCATGACCGTGGTGCTCAAGAACCCGCTGCGCACCAAGCAGCTGCAGCAAGGCCTGATGCAACTGGGCGAGGAAGGCGCGATCCAGGTCTTCAAGCCCGATGTCGGCGGCAATATGCTGCTGGGCGCCGTGGGTCAGCTGCAGTTCGAAGTGGTGCAGCACCGCCTCAAGACCGAGTACGACTGCGACGTGCGCCTGGAAGGCTGCCAGTACACCGGGGCGCGCTGGATCACGGCCGACTCGCCCGCCGAGCTGCGCGAGTTCGAGAACGCCTACCCCATGCGTCTGGCGCATGATGCGGCCGACACCCTGGCCTATCTGTGCACCAGCCCCTATGACGTGCGCCTGGCGCAGGAGCGCTTCCCCAAGATCCACTTCCACCCGCTGCGCGAGCATGCGGGCCTGGCACTGGGCTCGGCGAATTGAGCGCGTGATCACCCCCTGAGCGGCTTTGCCGCTTCCCCCTCTCTGGCGCTACGCGCCGGAGGGGGACGACGCCCTCGCTGCGGGGCGGCCCTTGCTCGGCGTCACGCCGATGGGCCGCGCCAGGTTCAAGCGTCCTTTGCAATGCATTGAGAGTTTTCTGTGAGCCAAGAATTTCTGCGCCCTTTGTCTGAACTGCGGACACCTGCCAAGCTGCTGGGCGTGCTGACCGATATCGACGACACGCTGACCACCGACGGCGTGGTGCCCGAGCATGTGGTGGCCGCCATTGCGCGCCTCAAGGATGCGGGCCTGAAGATCGTGCCCATCACCGGCCGCCCCGTGGGCTGGAGCGTGCCCTTTGCATCGGCCTGGCCCGTGGACGCCATCGTGGCCGAGAACGGAGCCGTGGCCCTGCGCCGCAATGCCCAGGGCGGCCTGGACAAGCTCTACCAGCAATCTGCCGACGAGCGCGCCCGCAACTTTGCCCGCATGCAGCAGGTGCTCGAGCAGATCGAGGCCACCGTGCCCGGCGCCAGACGCGCCACGGACTCGGCCGGCCGCGAATGCGATATCGCCGTGGACCACAGCGAATTCACGAACATGCCCCAGGCACAGATCGATGAATGCGTGGCCATCATGAAGGCGGCCGGCATGAATGCCACCGTCAGTTCCATCCACATCAACGGCTGGTTCGGCGAGCACAACAAGCTCGAAGGCGCGCGCTGGATCACACGCGAGCTGTTCGACATCGATCTGGACGCCACGCTGGCGCGCTGGGTGTATATCGGCGACTCGACCAACGACCAGCAGATGTTCGAGCACATGCCCCATAGCGTGGGCGTGGCCAATATCGCGCGCTTCGTGCCCCAGCTCAGGCATCTGCCGCGCCATGTGACCACGGCCGAGCGCGGCGACGGCTTTGTTCAGCTCGCAGAGCTGCTGCTGACTCAGCAAAAATAGTAGCTGCAACCGCTCTTTGCTTAATGATTTCAGCATCAAAACAATCTGAAATCTTTTGAAAACAAGCGCAAGCAGCTCTCATTTTCAAAGGCCTCCGTGCTTGCTGGCACAGAGGCCTTTTTTGACGCCCATCCATCGCCAAACACGATGCACCCACCCGTACAAGACGACCCCCGGATGCGTAAAAACCCACGGTTGGCACTCACTACAATTTTTGATTCATTTCAAAACATTTCTGAGAGACCAACACCATGCGCATGATTCGCCGCACCTTCGTCGCCACGGCCGTGGCAGCAACAGCCGCCCTGAGCGCAGGCACTGCATTTGCCCAGGGCAAGGAAGTCAAGATCGGCTATGCGCTGGCCGTCAACTCCCACTACGGCGCTGCCGCCAACGCCTGGGCCGAGGGCGTGGAAAAAGGCACCAACGGTGCCTACAAGTTCAAGCAGTTCCCTGCCTCCGCGCTGGGCGGCGAGCGCGAGCTGATCGAAGGCCTGCAGCTGGGCACCGTGGAAGCCGCCATCGTCTCCACGGGAGCGCTGAGCAACTTCGTGCCCGATGTGGGCGTGGTGGACATCCCCTTCCTGTTCCGCGACACCCAGCACGCACGTGCCGTGATGGACGGTGCCTTCGGTCAGGAGCTGCTCGCCAAGTTCCAGAAGCGCGGTCTGATCGCGCTGGCCTGGGGCGAGCAGGGCTTTCGCCATCTGAGCAACAACAAGCATGCCGTCAATGGCGTGCCCGACCTCAAGGGCCTGAAGATCCGCGTGACCGAGAACCCCGTGCACATCACGGCCTTCCGTACCCTGGGTGCCTCGCCCACTCCCATGTCCTGGCCCGAAGTCATCGGTGCACTGCAGCAGGGCACGATCGACGGCCAGGAGAACCCCATCTCCGTGCTGGTGTCCGCCAAGCTGTGGCAGGTGCAAAAGCACCTGACCCTGACCTCCCACGTCTACGCCCCCATGGCCCTGATCGTGTCGCCCTCGTTCTGGGGATCGCTGAACGCCGCCCAGAAGACCGCCTTCACCGAAGCTGCCAAGAAGGGTGCTCTGGCCTCTCGCGCCTTCGTGGACAACGTGGAGAAGAAGGGCGTGGAAGAAGCCAAGGCCAACGGCATGAAGGTCGTGGAGAAGGTCGATCAGACCGCCTTCCGCACCGCGCTGGAGCCCGCGTACAAGGAATACGCCAAGAAGTTCGGCCAGAAGACGCTGGACTCCATCACCGCCGTCAAGTAAGCACTGCCAACATGGGCCTGCCTCCGCTGAGGCCGGCCCATGCATTTTTCTCCCTCCTGGGCAAGGCAGGTCCTTGCCCGGCTGCGGTCAGCACGAATGGACTTGCGCCAATTCCTGCCGATGATGAAGCAGCTCTCAACTTTGTGATGCAGCCAGCTCCTGCGGCGTTCCATGCCGCTGCGCCTGCTCACCCCCACTCCTATGCTTGATCGTATCGAACGCATTCTCGTGGCCGGCAATCGCTGGCTGCTGATCTTGCTGCTGCTGGCCATGGCCTGCATCGTTTTTGCCAACGTGGTGCTGCGCTACACCACGGGCGACTCCATCGTCTGGGCCGAAGAAGTGGCCCGCCACATGATGATCTGGGTCACTTTCCTGGGCGCAGGCCTGGTGCTGCGCTTTGGCGGCCATGTGGCCATCGACAATCTGCACCGCAGCGTGAGCGCCCGCAAGGCACAGGCCATGCGCGGCTTTGTCGTGCTCATTCTGGCGATCTTCTTTGCCGTGATGACCGTTACCTCCTCGCAGTATGTGTACGCCACGCGCTTTCAGACCACGGCGGCCACGGACATCCCGATCTCCTATATCTATGCGGCTATGCCCGTGGGCTTTGTGCTGATGCTGATCCATCTGCTGTTCATCGCACGCGGCTACATCACCGCTGGCAGCTTCGCCGAGTCCGATGAAATGGATGCGGATGCTGCAGCGTCTATATGAACCCCCTGAGTCGCTGCGCGCCTTCCCCCTGGAAGGGGGACGACAGCCTCGCTGTGGGGCGGCGCGGCCGGCACAGGCCCTTGCTCGCTGTCCCTGGCTTGGGTCAGGCCAGTTTTATGCGTTGCGCCACGAATCACTGATCGATTGAAACATCATGGGTATCACTTTATTTGTTGCCATCATCGTCCTGCTCACGCTGGGCTTTCCGGTGGCGTTTGCGCTGGCCATCTCGGCCGCCCTGGCAGTCTTTGTCGGCGGACGTTACCCGCAGCTGATCGTCTTCAAGGAAATGTTCACAGGCATCGACAGCTTTCCGCTGATGGCCGTGCCCTTCTTCATCCTGGCCGCAGAGCTGATGTCGGGCGGTGCGCTCACGGCCGTGCTGCTGCGCTTTGCCGCCCAGTTCGTCGGCCATCTGCGCGGCGGCCTGGGCTATGCCAATGTGCTTTCGCTGACCATGTTCTCGGGCATCTCGGGCTCGGCCCTTGCCGATGCGGCCGGACCCGGCTCCATGATGGTCAAGATGATGGACAAGGCCGGCTACAGCCGTCCCTATGCGGCCGCGCTGACGGCCAGCACCGCCATCGTCGGCCCCATCATTCCGCCATCGGTCAGCATGATCATCTATGCGCTGCAGGATGAGAACGTGTCCGTGGGCGGCCTGTTCATGGCCGGCTTCATTCCCGGCATTCTGATCGCGCTGGCCATGGCGGCCGTCAACTGGTGGGTCTGCAAGAAGCGCGACTACCGCAGCACCGAACCACGCCCCTCGGCGCGCGAGATGTGGAGCACCAGCTTCAAGGCCATCCCCGCGCTGATGCTCATCGTGCTCATCGTGGTCGGTATCCGCTTCGGCATCTTCACGCCCACGGAAGCCTCCGTCGTGGCCGTGTTCTATGCCCTGGTCTGCGGCAAATGGGTTTACCGCACGCTCAGGTGGTCGGCCCTGCCCGGCATTCTGGCGCGCTCGGCCATGCTCACGGCCTCGGTGCTGCTGGTGATGGCGACCTCGGCAGCATTTGCCTGGGTGCTCACGGTGGAAGGCATTCCGCAGTACCTGTCCGAGCTGATCGTGAGCTGGGAACTCTCGCCCGTCATGTTCCTGATTGCCGTGAACATTCTGCTGCTGGTCTTCGGCATCTTCATGGAGCCACTGCCCGGCGTGATGATTCTGGTGCCCATTCTCGCGCCCATCGCCTTCAGCCTGGGCATCGATCCCACGCACTTCGCCATGGTGGTGATCGTCAACCTCACGCTGGGCATGATCACGCCGCCGGTCGGCGGCCTGCTGTTCGTGACCGCCGTGTCCACGCGCGTGTCCATCACCGATCTGACGCGCGAGATGCCGCTGTTCCTGCTAGCCCACTTCGTCGTGCTGTGCCTGCTGACCTTTATCCCGGCTCTGTCCACCTGGCTGCCGCACACGCTGGGCTTCCAGTAAAGCGGACTGTGCTGGACCACAAGGCCTGCGTGCATCACGCGGGCCTTTTTTTCGATCAAAAATCGGTGCCGCTGCCCATGAACACCATAAGCCTGCCTTGGCAGAAATGGCGCGGGTGAGGTGTGTTTGGAAGGACGCGCTGCATGCGCCATATCGGCCGCCCTTGCGTGCGCGCTACAAGCGACGTTCGCTCACTTCCACGCGCGCCCCCAGCCCCCCGAAATGCTGCACCAGGCGGTCCTTTTGCAAGGCGCTGACGCTATCGTCGAGCAGCGTCAGCGGCAGCCGGGTCTTGAGTTTCAGCAGCTCCTGCGCAGACAGCGTCGTGAAGATTTTCCTGAGCGCCAGCATGACCCTGGCCGGATCGGGCCCCAGCTCCAGCAGGCGCACGGTGTAGAAGATGGTGGAAGAGCGCGTTTCACGCGGCACAAGTGGCGCTTTGGCTGCCTTGGCCTGCACATGCGCCATCAACTCCTCGAGCGAGGCGAACAATGGCCTGGCCGCGCGGTGCGGCTCGTCATGCCACTTCCACAGCACAGGCACTTCGGGCCGGCTCATGTCACCGATCAGCGGGTCGCCATCCAGGCCATGGGTCAGCACCAGCCAGTGCGGGCTCCAGCCATCCGCCACCGCACCATCGATCCAGCGCAGATCACCGGGCGTGCTGGCCTTGAGGTCCAGACCGAAGCGGTACTCACCAGTCTGAGACCACAGCCCTGCCGTATCGGTGGCGCGCTGCATCGCGAGCCAGTTGCCCGCACCTTCACGCCATGCAGGAAGCTGCAACCACGGCAGCTCATCTCTCCAACCAAGCGCCCAGGTCATCCAGATCTGCACCGCAGGCGGCAGCGGTGGGCGCGCGATCTGCGCCATCCACGCGATACGCGAGGCCGCCAGCTCCGCCGGTGCAGGAAAGTTGCTGCGCGAGAAGGACATGGTGCGCGCCGCCTCTTACCGCGCCAGCACCGGCGCCAGTGCCTTGCCGGTGTGGGTGCCGATCTTCACCAGCTCCTCGGGGGTTCCCGTGGCCACGATGCGTCCGCCCTCTTTGCCGCCTTCGGGGCCCAGATCGATGATCCAGTCCGCCTCGGCAATCACGTCAAGGTCATGCTCGATGACCACCACGCTGTGGCCGCCATCGACAAGGCGGTGCAGCACATGGATGAGCTTGTCCACATCGGCCATGTGCAGGCCCACGGTGGGCTCGTCCAGCACATACAGCGTGTGCGGAGCCTTCTGTCCGCGCCGGCCGATATCGTCGCGCACCTTGGTCAGCTCGGTCACCAGCTTGATGCGCTGGGCCTCGCCACCCGACAGCGTGGGCGATGGCTGGCCCAGGGTCAGATAGCCCAGGCCCACGTCTTTCAGCAGCTGCAGCGGATGGGCAATCGAGGGCATGGAGGCGAAGAACTCCACGGCCTCGTCGACCTCCATCTTCAGCACATCGCCAATGCTCTTGCCGCGCCAGCTCACGGCCAGCGTCTCGGGGTTGAAGCGTGCACCGTGGCAGACTTCGCAAGGCACTTTCACATCGGGCAGAAAGCTCATCTCGATGGTGCGCACGCCCTGGCCTTCGCAGGCCGGGCAACGGCCTTCGCCGGTGTTGAACGAGAAGCGGCCAGCCGCATAGCCGCGGGCCTTGGCCTCCAGTGTCTCGGCAAACAGCTTGCGAATCGTGTCCCAGAAGCCGATATAGGTCGCCGGGCAGGAGCGCGGCGTCTTGCCGATCGGGGTCTGATCGACTTCGAGCACGCGATCGATGGTCTCGAAACCCTTGAGTCCCTTGCAGCCCACGAGCGCTGGCGACTTGCCTGCATCCATGGCATCGCGGCCGGCCTTGGTCGAGCGCTGCTGCACCCAGGCCGCCACATTGCTCAGCAGCACATCGCGCGCCAGCGTGGACTTGCCCGAGCCGGACACTCCGGTCACGGCCACCAGGCGCTTGAGCGGAACGCGGGCGTCCACGCTCTGCAGATTGTGCAGATTCGCGCCCAGCACCGTGAGCCAGTGCAAGGCGTCGCTGTCTTGCTGCACCACATTTTCAGTAGCAGCTACCGCTTTCTTTTTCTTGGTCTTGGATGGTTTCTTATCTAGAGCCGCCATATCACCAGCGTCAGCAGCTTCTGCATTGATAGCAGCCGGCTGCTCCGGAGGCTCGCCCTCCCCCACCCATAGACGAGGCTTGAAGGGATGGCGCATGGCGTGCAGCAGATAGCGCCCGGTGACCGAGTCCTTGGCCGCCATGATGTCATCCACCGTACCCTCAGCCACCAGACGGCCGCCACGAATGCCGGCGCTGGGGCCGATGTCGATCACATGGTCGGCGCGGCGAATCGTGTCTTCGTCGTGCTCCACCACCACCAGTGTGTTGCCCTTGTCGCCTAGCTTGTGCAAGGCATTGAGCAGAATCTGGTTGTCGCGCGCATGCAGGCCAATAGTGGGTTCGTCCAGCACATAGCAGACGCCTTGCAGATTGCTGCCCAGCTGTGCGGCCAGTCGGATGCGCTGGGCCTCACCCCCGCTCAGCGTGGGCGCGCCACGGTCCAGCGTCAGATAGTTGAGACCGACTTCTTCCAGGAATTCGAGACGGCTTTGAATCTCGGGGATCAGATCGCGCGCAATATCGGCTTCGCGGCCCGTGAGCTCCAGGCTCTGTATCCAGTGGCGCACATCGCTGACCGACAGCTGGGCGATATCGGTAATCGCCTCGTCGTGAAACTTCACGGCTCGCGCCACAGGGTTCAGACGTGTGCCATGGCATTTGGGACAAACGACTTCAGCCAGGTCTTCCACTTCCTGGCCCTCGAACTTCACCTCACGGCCCCGGTTGTCGTCGGCCAGCAAGGTGTCGTCATAGACCTTGCGCTGGTCCTTGGTCAGCTTCACGCCCGTGCCCACGCAATCGGGACACCAGCCATGCTTGCTGTTGTAGGAGAACAGACGCGGGTCCAGCTCGGCATAGCTGGTGGCGCAGACCGGGCAGGCGCGCTGGGTGGAGAACACCTGCAGCGCACCGATGCCGGCCGTGCTCCGGCCGCCCTGCATGGCGTCGGCCAGATTCTCGATGCCCGAGAGCACATGCAGCACGCCCTTGCCGATCTCCAGCGCCTGGCGCAAATGGCCGCGCAGCTCCTTCTCGTTGGCCGCGGTCACCGTCACGCTGGCCACGGGCAGCTCGATGGTGTGCTCCTTGAAACGGTCAATGCGCGGAAAGCCCGTGGTCGGCAGAAACTCGCCGTCCACGCGCAGATGCGTGTAGCCCTTGGGTCTGGCCCAGTCGGCCAGCTCGGTATAGACGCCCTTGCGGTTGACGACCAGCGGACTCAAGAGACCGATGGTCTGACCGCGGAAGTTCGTCATCAGCTGCGCGGCAATGCTTTCCTCGGTCTGCGGCTGGACGATGGCATCGTCGTGTATGCAGTGCTGCACGCCCAGCTTCACATAGAGCAGACGCAGAAAGTGCCAGACCTCGGTGGTCGTGCCCACCGTGGACTTGCGACCGCCGCGCGACAGGCGCTGCTCGATGGCCACCGTAGGCGGTATGCCATAGACCGCATCGACCTCGGGACGGCCAGCAGGCTGCACGATGGAGCGCGCATAGGCATTGAGCGATTCGAGATAGCGGCGCTGGCCTTCGTTGAACAGAATGTCGAAAGCCAGCGTGGATTTTCCGGAACCCGACACCCCGGTCACCACATTGAACTTGCCGCGCGGCACATCGACCGTCAGCGACTTAAGGTTGTGCTCCTTGGCGTTGACGATTTCAATCGCATTCTTGGCCTGCAGTGCTTGTGCAGCCTTGGCTTTGCGCTCTGGTTTATAGAGCATGGGGGCTACTTCACGCACCGCCTCGCCGCCCACGCCCATGGCCAGGTCGTATTCGCGCAAGGCCTGGGCCGTGTGCGACTCTTGCACATGGCGCACATCTTCAGGCGTGCCCTGGGCCACGATCAGACCGCCGCCATCACCACCTTCGGGGCCCAGGTCGATGAGCCAGTCGCTGGCGCGAATCACGTCCAGATTGTGCTCGATGACGATCAGCGAGTGGCCGGCTTCGAGCAGCTTGCGCAGCGCGCGCATGAGCTTGGCGATGTCCTCGAAATGCAGGCCGGTCGTGGGCTCGTCGAACAGGAACAGCGTGCCTTTCTTGGCCAGCGACTGCTTGGACTTGCTTTGCGCGCGAGCCGCTTCCGCGAGGAAGCCTGCCAGTTTCAAGCGCTGGGCCTCGCCGCCCGACAGCGTGGGCACGGGCTGACCCAGCTTCACATATTCCAGACCCACATCGACGATGGGCTGCAGAGCGCGGATCACATCGCGGTCCTGCGCAAACAGCAGCGCAGCTTCGGCCACCGTGAGCTCCAGCACATCGGCCACATTCAGCGGCTGGCCGTTGCGCTCGATTTTCACTTCGAGGATCTCGGGGCGATAACGCGTGCCGTTGCAATCGGGACAACGCAGATAGACATCCGAGAGGAACTGCATCTCCACATGCTCAAAGCCCGAGCCGCCGCAGGTCGGGCAGCGGCCGTCGCCGCTGTTGAAGCTGAACTTGGCAGCCGTGTAGCCGCGCTGGCGCGACAGCGGCGCCACGGCGAACAGCTCGCGGATCGCATCCCAGGCGCCCACATAGCTGACCGGGTTGGAGCGCGCCGTCTTGCCGATGGGCGACTGGTCCACGAACATCACATCGGCCAGATGGTCCGCGCCCAGCAGGCGCTCGAACGCGCCCGCCGCATCGGTGGGCTTGCCGAAATGGCGCATCAGCGCAGGCACCAGCACATCCTGGATCAGCGTGGATTTGCCCGAGCCCGACACGCCGGTGATGGTGACCAGGCGCTGCAGCGGAAAGTCCACGCTGATATCGCGCAGGTTGTGCTCGCGCGCGCCTTCGAGAATCAGGCGCGGCGTGCTCTCGGTCACCATGCGCTTGAGACCGAAGCCCACCTGCTTGCGCCCACCCAGATAGGCGCCAGTGAGGGTATCGGCCTTGCGCAGATCCTCGGGTGTGCCGTCGAACACGATCTGGCCGCCGCGTGCGCCAGGGCCCGGCCCCATGTCTATCATGCGGTCGGCGGCAAACATCACGGCCGGGTCATGCTCCACCACAACCAGCGTATTGCCCGCATCGCGCAGGCGCTGCATGGCCTCGGTGATGCGTTCCATATCGCGCGGGTGCAGTCCTATCGATGGCTCGTCGAGCACGAACAAGGTATTGACCAGCGAAGTGCCCAAAGCGGTGGTCAGATTGATGCGCTGCACCTCGCCACCGCTCAACGTGCGGCTCTGGCGGTCCAGCGTGAGGTAGCCTATGCCCACATCGCACAGGTACTGCAGCCGCGTCATGACTTCTGCATGCAGCATCTTCAATGCCTGGGCTTCACCATCATTTTTAACGGCGTTGCTGTCTGGCGCCAGCTGCGCAAAGAAGTCACGCAGGCGCGTGATCGGCAAGCGCATCAGATCGTGCAGACACAGGCCAGGCAGGCTGTCGAGCTGCTCTCGGCTCCAGCCCACTGCCTGAGGCATGAAGCGCTGGTATCTGCCGCTCTCATCGCCGGGCGGCAGCACGGCATCCGCAGCCTGCTTGCCTCCTATGCGCCAGAGCAGGCTTTCGGTCTTGAGACGCGCACCTCCGCATGTCGGGCATTCGGTATAGCTGCGGTACTTGGACAGCAGCACCCGGATATGCATCTTGTAGGCCTTGCTTTCGAGATACTCGAAGAAGCGGCGAATGCCATACCAGGTCTGGCTCCACTTGCCGTTCCAGTTGGGCGAGCCCTCGATCACCCAGTCCTTCTGCTCCCGGGTCAGCTTGGACCAGGCCGTATCGCGTGGAATGCCCTCGGCCTCGGAATGGCGCATCAGGTCGTCCTGAATCTCCTTCCAGGCCGGCGTCTGGATCGGCTTGATGACACCGGTGCGCAAGGTGAGCTTTTCATTGGGAATCACCAGTCCCCAGTCGACCCCGATGACGCGACCGAAACCACGGCAGGCATCGCAGGCGCCCACCGCGGAGTTGAACGAGAACAGCGAGGGAATCGGCTCCTGGTAAGTCAGATTGCTCTCGGGGCAATGCAGACCCAGCGAGAACTTCCACAGCTCGGGCTCGGTCGCCTCAACACCGCTCTCGGGCAACACATAGACCGTGAGCCTGCCGCTGCCGCGCTTGAGGCCCACCTCGATCGCCTCCATGGCGCGGGACCGCTCGGCCTTGCCGAGGCGAAAGCGGTCAGCAATCACATCCAGCACCTTGATCTTCTCGGGGGCTGGCTTGGCCTTTTTCTTGCCCTTGGCGACCTCATCAGCTGCTGGGTGAGCGCGCTCCACTTCGCGCTCGGCCTGCACCTTGGTGAAACCGCTGGCAGACAGCCATTGCTCCACCTCTTCGGCCGAGGTATTGGCCGGCAGCTCCACCGGGAAGGTAATGGCAATGCGCGGATCGCCCGCGGCCTCGCAGCGCTGGGCCAATTCGGCATAAATGCTGTCCGCCGTATCGTGGCGCACCGGCAGGGCCGTCCTGCTGTCGAACAACTGGGCCGCGCGCGCAAACAGCAGCTTGAGGTGATCGTTGATCTCCGTCATCGTGCCCACGGTGGAACGCGAGTTGCGCACCGGATTGGTCTGGTCGATGGCAATCGCTGGCGGCACACCCTCGACCTTGTCCACGGCCGGCTTGTCCATGCGATCGAGGAACTGGCGCGCATAGGCGGAGAAGGTCTCGACATAGCGGCGCTGACCTTCGGCGTACAGCGTGTCGAACACCAGACTGGACTTGCCCGAGCCGCTGGGGCCTGTGACAACGGTCAGCTCACCGGTACGGATATCGATGTCCAGATTGCGAAGATTGTGCTGGCGAGCACCACGGATACGGATCAGGCCCTGCGTCATGTTCTGCGGTCTTTTCTATGGAGGCCAAACATTCTAGGCAGTCCTGGCATGAGCCTTGGGTGCGCATGTGCATTACCGTTTCAGCGTGCAGCCAGGACCGCCGCAAAAAAGCCCCGGCTGGCGGGGCTTTGATCGATTGCTGCTGCCTTCATTTGGACTCTGCCGGCGCATGAATCGCATCCGCACCATGCTTTTCTCCACTCATATCCACCTTGTCGCCCGCCTTCATGATGACAAACAGCGCCACGGCAGCAAACACCACAAAACCAATCGCCAGCTTCCACATATCAGTCTCCAGAGTGTTATGAATAAGCAGCTGGTGCAGCCGCTCGTGCCACGCCAGTCAGCACGACCATTGAGCCTGAGCGAGTTTGCGCGTGGCTTACTGCCAGACAGGCTGCACATAAGAAAAAACCCCATGCCTTGCGACATGGGGTATGAACTTGGAGTAATGGTCTGCATTATCAGCTGCAGCTGCTGGAGACACCGCTTGCGCGGTGCACAAATTAGAAGTTGTGGCGGATACCCACGGCGATGGAGCTGAAGTCCTTGCCAGCTGGTGCGTTATATGCAGCACCGCTGTCGTTGTTCACACGGGTGTAGTAACCGTAAACCTTGGAGCGCTTGCTCAGGTTGTAGTTGTAGCCCAGAGTCCACTGGGTAGCTGCGGAGTCGGCAACCTTGCTCCACTTGTTGGCGTGACCAACGTTCACGTGGAACTCTGAAGCGCCCATGGTGTACATACCGGACAGGCGGAAGTTGTTGCGTGTGCCGATCAGGTCTTGGTCATTGCGCTGGTAGTAGGCGCCAACCGTGAACTGACCAAATGTGTACAGACCGCGCAGTGCGGCTTGCCAGTTATCGCCCACCTTGCTGAAACCGGCACCCAGGTGCAGAGGACCGGTGGCGTAGTTGGCAGCCAGATCGTAGCCGTTCTTGCGAGGACCGACCGTGGGATCCTTCTCGTGCATAGACACGGAGGCATCCACCGTCAGGCCGCCCATGTTGGGGGTGCGATAGCCGATCTTGTTCTTGGTGCTCAGACCGCCGAACCAGACGGGATCGTAGTACAGCGCATCGGAAGAAGAACCGGTGTCGTGGTTGTGCATGCTGATGTAGTCAGCAGTTGCGTAGTAGGACTCGGGAACGAAGTTGCCCAGACGGATCATGCCGAAGCCGCCGGACAGGTTCACTTCGCTCTGACGCGCAAAGGACATGCCGGTGGTGGGGTGGGTCCAGGCGGAACCGGTACCGGTGTCGGAGTTGAAGCCGGACTCCAGGGTGAAGCCAGCCTTCAGGCCGCCACCCAGATCTTCGGTACCGCGAATGCCCCAGCGGGAAGCATTGTTGTACAGGCCGGACACCGACTCATCGCCCACCTTCTGGCGTTCGACTGTGGTGTTGATACGGCCGTACAGCGTCACGCTGCTCTGTGCCATTGCGGTGGTTGCGCCCATCACAGCCAGTGCGGCCAGTGCGATGCGAGTCATCTTGGTCATTCAGTGCTCCTATGTCCTGGGATAGTGTTTTTTGCACCGCATTGGCTTGTAGGTTGTTGGCCCTCTCGCGGCTAGGTGTGATTCTAGGTTGGCCCCTCTCAAAAGCATGATTTCCATCGCAAAAAAGTAACGCAATGATGCTTTGTTGCCACACTGCTGTAACCCACTAGTGCTGAAGCAAACAAAAAAGACCTGCAAAGCACAAGCCTTGCAGATCTTTGATGCGATGCTGCATAAATTGCAGCATCAGCGCCTGGCATCAGTCTTCGGCGTAGATGTCGCGATCCTTGGTTTCGGGCACGAACAGCGTGCCGATCACGGCCGTCACACCAGCGATGATGATGGGGTACCAGAGACCGTTGTACATATTGCCGGTCTGCGCCACGATGGCGAAGGACATGGTGGGCAGCAGACCGCCAAACCAGCCGTTGCCGATGTGATAGGGCAAGCTCATCGAGGTGTAGCGGATGCGTGTCGGGAACAGCTCCACCAGCATGGCCGCGATGGGGCCGTAGACCATGGTCACCAGCAGCACCAGATAGGTCAGGATCACGACCATCATGACCTTGTTCATCTTGGCGGGGTCAGCCTTGGTGGGATAGCCATCCTTGGCCAGTTCTGCCGCCACAGTCTTCTTGAACGCACCGTCCTTGGCCTTGGCGTCTTCAGGGCTCAGGCCCTTGAGCGAGAACGAAGGAATCTCGGTCGCGCCGATACGGATCACGGCCTGCGTGCCTGCTGGCGCATCTTCGTTTTCATAGCTCACGGAACCCGCGGCCAGCACCTGCTTGGCCACGTCGCAGGAGCTGGTGAACTTGCTCGTACCTGTGGGGTTGAACTGGAAGGAGCACTCCGCAGGATCGGCCACGATGACCACCTTGTTCTTGGCTTGAGCCGCAGCCAGATCGGGGTTGGCAGCTTCGGTCAGCGCCTTGAAGACGGGGAAATAGGTCAACACGGCCAGAATGCAGCCCAGCATGATGATGGGCTTGCGGCCGATCTTGTCGGACAGCGTGCCGAAGATCACAAAGAAAGGCGTGCCGATCAGCAGTGCGGCGGCAATCATCAGATTGGCCGTCACGGCATCGACCTTGAGCTGCTGCGTCAAAAAGAACAGCGCATAGAACTGGCCGGTATACCAGACCACCGCTTGGCCGGCGGTCAGGCCGACCAGCGCCAGAATCACGATCTTGAGGTTCTTCCACTGACCGAACGACTCAGTCAGAGGCGCCTTGGACACCTTGCCCTCGGCCTTCATCTTCTGAAAGGCTGGAGACTCGGACAGCGTCATGCGAATCCAGACCGAGATGGCCAGCAGCAAAATGGAAACCAGGAAGGGAATGCGCCAGCCCCAGTCGGCAAACTTCTCTTCGCCCATCGAGGTACGCACACCCAGAATCACCAGCAGCGACAGGAACAGGCCCAGCGTTGCCGTGGTCTGGATCCACGAGGTGTAAGCACCGCGCTTGCCATGCGGCGCATGCTCTGCCACATAGGTGGCAGCGCCGCCGTACTCACCGCCCAGGGCCAGACCTTGCAGCATGCGCAGCGCGATCAGGATGACGGGGGCGGCCACGCCAATGCTGGCGTAGTTGGGCAAGATGCCGACGATGAAGGTGGACAGGCCCATGATCAGGATCGTCACCAGGAAGGTGTACTTGCGCCCGATCATGTCGCCCAGACGACCGAACACCAGCGCGCCGAAGGGGCGCACGATGAAGCCTGCCGCAAAGGCCAGCAACGCGAAGATGAAGGCCGATCCCGCATCCAGACCGCTGAAGAACTGCTTGGCGATGATGGCTGCCAGAGATCCGTACAGATAGAAGTCGTACCACTCGAAAACGGTTCCGAGGGAAGACGCAAAGATGACTTTGCGCTCTTCCGGGCTCATCGGCCTTGGGGCCGATTTACCTCCCATATGTGCTGTCGCATTGATGGCCATGTTTGTCTCCTAGGTTTTGGAATTTCAGGCGCTGCCAACTCACCTGTTTGCCCAATATCAAAGCGACAACTGACCGCTAACTTACAAAAAAATGCTTCTCAAAAATTCAAGACTGGGCATTACCCGACCCTCTCCGCACTTACCCGGATTGGTTTTTTTTTGATGTGAAAAACCAGGGGCAAACACCGATATCGTAAGTAAGGAGACGGTCAGACGGGCTTCTCAGAATGCATCGCAAGCAAGCCACCGAGCACCTGATGGCAGGCTGGAAAACTTCAAAGGAGACAACGCTGTGCGAGACCCGGTGATAGAGACAATCCAAAGCAACCCCGCCTACCAGCAGCTGCGCCGCAAGCGCAATCGCCTCGGCCTGGCGCTGACCGTCCTGATGCTGATCGTGTACTACGGCTATGTCGCGCTGATCGCATTCGACAAGGAATTCCTGGCCCGGCCCATAGGCGCTGGAGTGACCACGCTGGGCATTCCCATCGGCATGGGCGTCATCATTTTTTCCGTGATCATTACCGGCCTCTATGTGCGCCGCGCCAACAACGAGTTTGATCAGCTCACCCGCGACATTCTCAAAGGCATCAAGCAATGAAGCAGCGCATCTCTTCCCAATGGCTGGCGGGCGCTGCGGCGCTGGTCGCGACAGCTCCCGTGCTGGCCGCCGGCGGCGACGTCGGCAACGCCGCCAAGCAGGCCACCAACTGGACGGCCATCATCATGTTCACCGCCTTTGTGGTGGCAACCCTGTGGATCACCAAATGGGCGGCGGGCCGCACCAAGTCGGCTTCCGATTTCTATACCGCAGGTGGCGGCATCACCGGCTTTCAGAACGGTCTGGCGATTGCGGGCGACTATATGTCCGCCGCCTCCTTTCTCGGCATCTCGGCCTCCGTCATGGCCAGCGGCTATGACGGCCTGATCTACTCCATCGGCTTTCTGGTCGGCTGGCCTCTGCTCACCTTCCTGCTGGCCGAGCGCCTGCGCAATCTGGGCCGCTTCACCTTTGCCGATGTGGCCGGCTACCGCTTTGCGCAGACGCCGTTCCGCATTTTTGCCTCCTGCGGCACGCTGGTCGTGGTGGCCTTCTATCTGATTGCCCAGATGGTCGGCGCCGGTCAGCTCATCAAGCTGCTGTTCGGTCTGGACTACTGGATCGCGGTGGTACTGGTGGGCGCGCTGATGATGATCTATGTGCTGTTCGGCGGCATGACGGCCACCACCTGGGTGCAGATCATCAAGGCCTGTCTGCTGCTGGCCGGCGTGACCTTCATGGGCTTCATGGTGCTGGCCAAGTACGGCTTCAGCCCCGAGGCACTGTTTGCCGAAGGTGTGAAGGTGCGCACCCAGATCGCCGCCAATGGCGGCGCAGAGCCATCCGTGGCGGAAAAGCTCGGCCTGGCCATCATGGGACCGGGCGGCTTCATCAAGGACCCGATCTCCGCCATCAGCTTCGGCATGGCGCTGATGTTCGGCACCCTGGGCCTGCCCCACATCCTGATGCGCTTCTTCACCGTGCCTGACGCCAAGGAAGCACGCAAGAGCGTGTTCTGGGCCACGACCTGGATCGGCTACTTCTATGTGCTGATCTTCATCATCGGCTTCGGCGCCATCACCCTGGTGCTCACCAACCCCGAAATGGCGGACACGGCCAAGGGCGTGATCCACGGCGGCGCAGGCACGGCCAATATGGCGGCCGTGCTGGTGGCCAAGACCGTGGGCGGCGATGTGTTCTACGGCTTCATCTCGGCCGTGGCCTTTGCCACGATTCTCGCCGTGGTCGCAGGTCTGACCCTGTCCGGCGCCTCGGCCGTCTCGCACGACCTCTACGCCACCGTCATCAAGAAGGGCAAGGCCGACAGCGCCTCCGAACTCAAGGTCTCGCGCATCACCACGCTGTGCCTGGGCTTTGTGGCCGTGCTGCTGGGCATTGTGTTCGAGAAGCAGAACATCGCCTTCATGGTCTCGCTGGCCTTTGCCGTGGCTGCTTCCGCCAACTTCCCGCCGCTGCTGCTGTCGGTGCTGTGGAAGAACTGCACCACCAAGGGCGCCGTCATCGGCGGCTTCATGGGCCTGGTCTCCTCCGTGGGTCTGACCATCGTCTCGCCATCGGTGTGGGAAGCGACTCTGGGCCATCCCGCCGGCTCGGCCTGGTTCCCCTACGCCTCGCCCGCACTGTTCTCCATGGCAATCGGCTTCTTCGGCGTGTGGCTGTTCTCCGTGCTCGACAAGAGCGCTCAGGCGGCCAAGGAGCGCGCCGTGTTCCCTGCGCAGCAAGTGCGCTCGGAAACCGGTCTGGGTGCCGCAGGCGCATCGGGCCACTGATGATGTGAATGGCTTGGCACCATGCCAGGCCCCGGCAGGAATCTGCCCTCACCTCGGCCCGCAGAGACCGCCACGGTTTCTGCGGGCCGCGCTCATTCCACGTCCAGCCCGCCGGACTGCGCCAGCTCGAACAGCAGCTCCCGTGCCCATTGGTGCCCCGCAGAGCGATGGGTGCGCGCATGCCAGGCGGCCGTCTTGGTAAAGCCCGGAATTTCCAGCGGCGGCTCCAGCACCACCAGCCCCGAGTCGGGCTTGACCAGCCGCCTGGGCACGACGGCAATCAGATCGCAGCTGCGCAGGATTTCGGGCAGCACCAGAAAGCTGGTCACGGACAGCGCCACACGCCGCTTGCGGCCCAGACGCTCCAGCGCCTCGTCCGTCACACCATGAAAACTGCCTCCGTCATAGGACACCAGCGCATGATCCAGAGCGCAGAAGCGCTCCAGTGACAGGCCACGCCGGCGCGCATCGGGATGGCCCTGGCGCATCACGCAGACATAGCGTTCGTCGAACAGCCGGCGCGCATGCAGATCGGGGGCCGTGCGCTCCGGCGTGATCAGCGCCAGGTCGATATCGCCGCGCTCCAGCCGCTCGTGCAGCGGCAGATGCTGGGCCGGCACCACGGCCACGCACAGACCGGGCGCGCGCTGGCGCAACACGGCCAGAAACGGCAGCACCACCGCCTGCAGCGCGTAATCCGTGGCGGCAATGCGCAGCGTCATATGCGCCGTGGCCGGATCAAAGGCCTGGGGGCGCAACAGCGCTTCGGCATTGCACAGCAACTCCTTGAGCGGCCCTGCCAGTGCCAGCGCGCGCAGCGTGGGGGCGATGCCGCGCTGCGTGCGCACGAACAAGGGATCGTCGAAGCTCTCGCGCAGCCGCGTCAGCATGCCGCTGACCGCCGGCTGGGTCAGCGCCAGACGCTCGGCAGCGCGCGTCACGCTGCGCTCGTCCAGCAGCGCATCCAGGGCCTTGAGCAGATTCAGGTCCAGACTCTTGATATCAGTCGGCATGATTTCATAAATCAGAAATATCGATTGGATTTATTTCACCACAACCCCCATCATTTCCCCATTCCCTTCGACAGAAGCCCTGCATGCACCGCATTCACTGGCCCGCCGACTACATGCCGGGCACCACCAAAAACTTCGTCTCCAGCGAGCTCATTGCCCGGGGCCTGTATCCGCCGCTTTCCGTGCCCTGATGCCCTTGATTTTTTGATATCTGTCAGCACCTTCATTCATTGATTTTCAGTTTGATTTCATGCTGAAAACAGGCCATGAAAAGCGCCAGGCGCTATCAAACCTTTTGCATCCTGCATTGCCGCAGGACTGCTGGCTCATTCCATTCGCACCACCGATACTTCGCATGTCTGCACTCTTTACCCCTTTCACACTCAAAAGCCTGACCCTGCGCAACCGCATCGCCATTCCGCCGATGTGCCAGTACAGCGCCGTGGACGGTCTCACCAATGACTGGCACCAGGTCCACTACGCCTCCATGGCGCGCGGCGGCGCGGGGCTGGTGATCGTCGAAGCCACGGGCGTGTCGCCCGAAGGCCGCATCTCGCCCGACTGCACCGGCCTGTGGAATGACGGCCAGATCGACGGCATGTCGCGCATTGCCGCCGGCATCAAAGCCGCAGGCGCCGTGCCCGGCATCCAGATCGGCCATGCCGGACGCAAGGCCAGCGCCAACAATCCCTGGGAAGGCGACGACCATATTGCCGAAGGCGATGCCCGCGGCTGGCAGCCGATTGCGCCATCGGCAATCGCCTTTGGCGGCGGTCTACCGCGTGTTCCTCGCGCCATGACGCTTGCGGACATCGCCCGCGTGCAGGACGACTTTGTAGCGGCGGCCCGCCGCGCGCTTGCGGCCGGCTTCGAATGGCTGGAGCTGCACTTTGCCCACGGCTATCTGGCCCAGAGCTTTTTCTCGCCCCACAGCAACCAGCGCGACGACGCCTATGGCGGCAGCTTCAGCAACCGCGCCCGCTTTCTGCTGGAGACCGTGGCCAAGGTGCGCGAGGTCTGGCCCGAGCATCTGCCGCTGACCGCGCGTTTCGGCGTCATCGAGTACGACGGCCGCGACGAAGAAACCCTGGAGGAATCGATTGCCGTGACGCGCCAGATGCGCGAGCGCGGCCTGGACCTGCTCAATGTCAGCGTCAACTTCGTGATTCCCGATGTGAAGATTCCCTGGGGAACGCCCGCCTTCCTCGCTCCCATCGCCCAGCGCGTGAGCCGCAGCGCCGGCCTGCCCGTGGCCTCAGGTTGGGGCATGGATGATCCACAGATTGCCGAGCGCATCGTGGCCGACGGCCAGGTCGATCTGGTGATGATAGGCCGCGCCCATCTGGCCAATCCGCACTACACCTACCAGCTGGCGCAAAGCCTGGGCGTGGACCGCCCCGACTGGACCTTGCCCGCACCCTATGCCCACTGGCTGGAGCGCTATCGCGGCGCCGCCAAGCAGGCCGCAGCCTGAGAGCCGGCCGTCGCCCCTCCACGCGCCAAAGATATCGACCGCAAGGAGGCCGGGCTGCCTGCGCGTCTGCGCCATGCAGTCGGCGAAGGTTTTCACCGGCGGCCCGCCCCACGACCAGCACCGCAGAACTGGACGCCACCGCGCGCAAGGGCGGGAAAGAGCGCACCGCATCGATGCCTCGCCCGCCCGCAGCAAAGCCCGCAACCCGTCTCATCGGCCTTGCAAGGCAGGCGCCGGCTCAGGAGACGCTGGCGCGCTCCAGCACCGCCAGCACGTTGCGCGCCGCTCCCACTCCCATGTTCACATAGGCATCCGAGGTCACGCCGCCGATGTGCGGGCTGAGGATGAAACCCGGCTGGTGCAGAAAGGGGTGGCCAGCCGCCATGGGCTCAACGGCAAAGCTGTCCAGGCCTGCGGCGCTGACCTGGCCTTGCTGCACGGCGGCCAGCAGCGCGGCCTCGTCGATGAGACCGCCGCGCGCGGTGTTGACCACAATCACGCCGCGCCTGCAGCACGCCAGAGTTGCGGCGTTGAGCAGGTTGCGGTTGTCGTCGGTCAGCGGGCAGTGCAGCGAGATCGCATCGCTTTCGCGCCACAGCGTATCCAGCTCCACAGCCTGCACGTAGCCGGGCAGCTGGCCCGCAAAGGGATCGAAGCCGATCACGCGCATGCCCAGTGCATCGGCCATCTTCGCAAAGCGCAGGCCTATGGCGCCCAGGCCGACCAGGCCCACGGTGCGCCCGGCCAGTTCCAGGCTTTTGTGCGTGGCCTTGTCCCAATGGCCGGAGTGCATGCGCGAGTCCAGCTGCACCACCGACTTGGCGCAGGCCAGCAGCAGGGCCAGGGCCTGTTCGGCCACGGCCGCCGCGTTGGCGCCGGCCGCCGCCACGACCTCGATGCCGCGCTGCGCGGCCTCGGCCTTGTCTATGGTGTCCGTGCCGCTGCCGTGCTTGGAAATCACCTTGAGCGAAGGTCCGGCATCCATGACTGCGGCCCCCACCTTGCCGTAGCGCACGATGATGGCGACGGGATCATGCCGGCGGCACAGGGCCACCAGGTCTTGCTCGGTGGGCGTCTTGCCCGCGTAGACTATGTCGTGGCCTTGCAGCAGATCCAGTGCCTGCTGCGCCAGGTCGGCGCCCGTGACGATGATGGTGCTCACAGCGTCTCTCCTTCCTTGAGCACGCCGGCCGCGCGCAGCGCGGCGGGCAGCCACCTCGAGGCCGTGTCGCCGCGGACGATGGCCTCGATGCGCGCGGCCTCGTCGGCCACTTTCCTGTCGGCCAGCGCCAGCATGGCGGGCGCCTTGGCGCGCTCGATCACGACCACGCCGTCGGCGTCGCCCACCACCAGGTCGCCCGGGTTCACCATCGCACCGCCGCAGGAGATGGGGTGATTGATGCGACCGGGCACGAACTTGGTCGGACCTGCAGGATTGAAGCCGGCGCTGAACACCGCAAAGCCCAGCTCCAGCAGCTCCAGCTTGTCGCGGATCGCGCCATCCACGATCACGCCGCCAAGGCCTGTCTTCTTACAGGCGCTGAGCATCAGCGTACCCATCAGGGCCGCAGTCTGGTCTCCCTTGCCGTCGATGACCAGGATATCGCCGGGCTTGGCCAGGGCGATGGCGGCGTGGATCATCAGGTTGTCTCCGGGGCGCACCTCGACAGTGAAGGCCGGGCCGGCGAGCTTCATGTCCTGGTGCACGGGTGCCACGCGTGCGTTCATGGTGCCGCGGCGGCCTGCCACGTCGGCCAGGATGGCGGCCTGAAAGCCCGAGGCCTTCTGGACAACCTCGGCGCTGACGCGCTCGAAGTCACGGATGATTTCTGGAAGTTGGCTCATGATGGTTAGGTCCGCGGTTCGGTCCGGTTGCAGAGGTGAAAGTGAAGAAGGAGCAGGAGTGGCAGGGCGCACCGCGTCCTGCCCGCAAGGGCACATGCCAGATATATGCACCAGGCATGGCGCGGCAGGTGTGCTCGGTGGGCGCTTTATCGGCGCGATGGCACGGTGGCCTGATCGACCTCAGTCCAGGCTGGCGCCCGAGTCCTTGACGATGCGGCCCCAGCGCGGCACCTCGGTGCGCAGCAGCTGGGCGAAGGCCTGGGGCGTGCCGCCCAGCACGTCGCCGCCCTCGGAGCGCAGCTTCTCGGCCACATCGGCCTGCTTCAGGGCCCGGTTGATGGCCTTGTTGAGCTGCTGCACGATGGCCTCGGGCGTGCCCGCGGGCGCCAGCACGCCGTACCAGGAGCTGGCCTCGAAGTCCTTGTAGCCGAGCTCGGCCAGCGTGGGCGTGTCGGGCAACTGGCTGGAGCGCGCCAGCGAGGTCACGACAATGGGCCGCAGCTTGCCGTTGCGCACCTGGCCAAGCAGCGTGGGAATGGCGGACATGTACAGGTCGATCTGTCCGCCCACCAGGTCCGTCATGGCCTGGCCTGCTCCCTTGTAGGGCACATGGCGCAGGCTCATGCCCGAGATCTTCTGAGCCTGCTCGCCCGCCAGATGGGCCACTGTGCCGTTCCCCGAATAGCCCAGGGTGATGCCGTCGGGCCTGGCCTTGGCCGCCGTCACCAGATCGGCAAAGGTCTTGTAGGGCGTGTTGGCGGGAGCGGCCATGACGATGGGCGCCGAGGACACCAGGGCCACGGGCGCCAGGCTCTTGATCGGGTCGTAGGGCAGCTTGGCGTAGAGCCAGGGGTTGATGGCGAGATTGCTGGTCTGGCCCATGACCAGGGTGTAGCCATCGGGCGCGGCCTTGGCCGCGGCGTCCACGCCCAGGTTGCCGCCCGCGCCGGGGCGGTTGTCCACCACCACGCTCCACTTGTTCTGCTCGGCCATCTTCTGGGCCACGGTGCGCGCAATCATGTCCGTGCCGCCGCCAGGCGGGAACGGCACGATCAGGCGGATCGGCTTGGCCGGATAGGCGGGCTGCGCCAGCGCGCTGTCGAAGGGAGTGACTACAGCCACGAAGCCGAGCACGGCGGCATGCAGGGCGCGCGAAAGCGGGCGAAAGTTCATCTGTTGTCTCCTGTTGGTCGCTTTGAAGCGTGTTCTGATGCGTGCGGCCGGAATCCCCGACCGCTGGAGGCGACTGTAGGCAAACGTTTCAACCCATACAATGCTGTTTCGCAGAATGAAACACATTGCACCATGAGCAACCCCACCCAATCCGCACAGAAGTCCGGCGACGGCGTCATCGCCGTCACCCGCGCACTGCAGCTGCTCGAGGCCTTTGCGCTGGGCGAATCCCATCTTTCACTGGCCGAACTCAGCCGGCGCTGCGGCCTGCACAAGACCACGGTGCTGCGGCTGGCGCGCACGCTGGCCCAGTCGGGCTACATGGTGCAGCGCGAGGACGGGGAATGGCGGCTGGGCCCTTCCTCGGGCTGGCTGGGCGCGCGCTACCAGGCGGGCTTCGATGTGCAGAACGTACTGGAGCCCGCGCTGCGCGAGCTCACCCAACTCAGCGGCGAGAGCGCCGCCTTCTACGTGCGCGAGGGCCATGTGCGTACCTGCCTGGTACGCGTGGAAGGGCCGCAGGCCCTGCGCCACCATGCGCGCATGGGCGAGGGGTTGCCACTGGACAAAGGCTCGCCGGGCCGCGTCATCCTGGCGTTCTCGGGCGAGCCCGGCGAGATCTACGAGCAGATCCGCCAAAAGGGCTACCACTGCTCCATCGGCGAGCGCGAGCAAGGTGTGGCAACGGTTTCGGCGCCGGTGTTCGGCATGCACTGGCGGCTCATGGGATCGGTCTGCATCTCGGGCCCCGCATCACGCCTGCCCGAGGCCAGGCTCGAAGCCCTGGCCCGGACCGTGATCGCCGCAGCCAACAAGCTGTCCTATGCGCTGGCCGGCAATTCCGCCACACCGGCCGCCAGCCCTGTGCGCGCCACGCAGTGGCATCCCTGAGCGCAGGGGAGCGGCCTCGAAAGGATCTATTTTTGTCGGAGTGATGATTCAAAAACAATAGCTTTTATCGCTTGCTGTAATTAAAACTCAGATACTTATTTATCTGATCCACTTATCCATCAAGCGGTAGAAGCTATCTTTTTATGCAATGGCTGCGCTCGGGCGAGCTCAGCGCGCCCAGGCGCAGCCGCCATCCACGACCAGGGTGGAGCCCACCACATAGTCGCCGGCGCGCGAGGCCAGGAAGATGGCGGCGCCGGCCATATCCTCGGGCTCGCCGATGCGGCCCAGGGGCACGCGCCCCGCGGCCTCGTCCGCATGGTCGCGCGCGTTCTTGTTCATCTCCGAGGCGAACGGGCCGGGCGCGATGGCGCTGACCACGATGCGCTCGGGCGCCAGGCGCAGGGCCATGCGCTTGGTCAGGTGGATCAGGCCGGCCTTGCTGGCCGCGTAGGAGTAGGTCTCCCAGGAGTTGACCGAGACGCCGTCGATGGAGGCGATGTTGATGACCTTGGCCAGCTGCGCGCCCGCGGCCGACTTGCGCAGCATGGGCGTGAGCGCCTGGGTCAGGAAGAAGGGCGACTTCATGTTCAGGTCCACGACCTTGTCCCAGCCGCTTTCGGGAAATTCGTCATAGGGCGCCCCCCAGGCCGCGCCCGCGTTGTTGACGAGGATGCCCAGCTGATCTTCGTGCGCCGCATAAGCATCGACCAGCGACTTCACGCCGTCCATGGTGGACACGTCGGCGGGCAGTGAAACGCAGTGGCCCAGCTCCGACAGCTCGCGCGCCGTCTGGTCGCAGGCCTCGGCCTTGCGCGCCGAGATGTACACGCGCGCGCCCTGGCGCACAAAACCTTCGGCGATCATGCGGCCGATACCGCGCGAACCACCGGTGACAAGAGCCGTGCGGCCCTTGAGCGAAAACATCTGCTGGGTATCCATGGTGCGGTCTCCTTGATGGTCTTGAAAACCGCACCAGCTTATGCAAGGCCCGCCACGCCCGGCGTCGCCTAGGCGCCATGGCCGATGCCAAAGAGAAAGCACCGTCCTGCGTGTCAATCCCGGCTCCGGCCCCACACCTGCCGCCCTACTCCAGCCCCCAGGGCACGCCGGCCGCGGCCTCCCACTGCTGCGCAAACCACTCATCGCCACGCAGATAGGCCTGCAGCATGGGCAGGCCGTCCAGGCCCCAGAATACATGGCCGTCCACCACCCAGGCCGGCACGCCGAATACGCCGGCCTGCTGCGCCTGCTCCGTATTGCTGCGCAGCCATTGCTTGACCTCGGCACTGTCCTCTTCCTGGCGCAGTTGCTCCTTCAACTGCTCGCGCAGATGCTGCAGGCGCTGCGCATCATTGGCCTCATGTCCGCCCTGCCAGACATGCTGCATCACGGCCTGCGCCACAAAGCGGTTGATGCTGCCGTCACGCCCATGGGCCAGCGCCAGCCGCAGCAGCGGCAGCGGCTTGAACGGATGCCGGGCCGGCATCTGCAGAGGTATGCCCAGCGACCGGCCAAGCCATGTGACATGGCGGTAGGTCCAGGTGCGCTTGGCAGGGATGCCGGCCGGTCCGGGGTTGGCATTGCCTTGCAGCAAGGCACCCAGCAACACCGGGCGGTAATCAACGTGATAGCTGAGCCCTTGCAGCGCCTTGGGCATTTGCTCCAGCGCCAGCCATGCATAGGGCGACACAAAGTCCAGATAACAGGTGATGTGCTTCATGTCGGCTCTCCTCAAAGGGTGATCAGATCTCGGCTTTGCGCGGGTCCTCGAGGCCGGCGCGCTGCAGCAGTTGGCCCCAGATCTGCAGACGCAGCTCGGCATCGCCCTTGGACCAGGCGCGAATCTCGTCAATGGTTCTGAAGCAGCCCTGGCAATGGCTGCGGTCCACCGTCATGCGACAGACGTTGATGCAGGGAGAAGCCACGGGCTGGTCGGCCTCTGCCCAGACCAGGGCCACCTCGGCCTTGGCGGCAAGTTGTGCCAGTTGCTGTGCCTGCTGTGCCTGCTGTGCCTGCTGTGCCTGCTGTGCCTGCTGTGCCTGCTGTGCCTGCTGTGCCTGCTGTGCCTGCTGTGCCTGCTGTGCCTGCTGCTCCTGAAGAAGTTCCGTGCTCATGCCTGCTCCACCACGTCCGACCAGGGGGCTGCGGTCAGCGCCTGCAGCTGCGCGGGCGATGCGGGAAACACGCCGTGAGGATGGCCTGCTGCGGCCCACACCGTCTCGAAACGCTGCAATTCGGCATCCATCAAGGTGACGACCTTGGTTGCATGAGCCACGGGGCTGACGCCGCCAATCGAAAAGCCGGTGCTGGACTTGACGAAATCCGCATCGGCGCGACCGACCTTGCCCACCAGCTGCGTCACTTTCTTTTCATCGACACGCCTGTCGCCCGAGGCCACGACCAGCACGGCCGCGCCATCGCTCCTGCGCTTGAAGATGATGCTCTTGGCCACCTGCCCGACCAGAATGCTGAGCTGATCGGCGGCCTCCTGGGCGGTACGCGCCGCGCCGTCCAGCATCTGCGGCGCATGCGGATGACCGGCATCCTGCAAAAAGCGGCTGACGCGCTGCACGCCTTCCGGCAGCGCATGAAGTTCTGACCCACACATGATGTTTTCCTGAAAATCGCGCCGCCATCCGGCAACGTCACGGCCCCTACTGTGCCAGCTTGAGCCTGAGCTGCACCAGCTCCAGCTGCAAATCACGCAGGTCTTTCTGGACATAGGCGATATGTCCGGCACTGTTCTTGGCGTCACGCGCCTCGCGCAGCTCTTTTTTCTTGGCCTCGATGCGGCGCTCCAGCTCAAGCACCGACTGCCTGTCCTGATAGCGGTCGCGCGCCGGCGCATAGCCTTGCAGAAACGCCGCCTCCAGCGGTGCCGGGCAATAGCCCGGCTGAAACTTTCTGCCGGCTTCCGCATAGGCCTTGCCGCTTTCCGGGGTGCAGAAATCCTGCAGGCCGCGCAGCCAGCCCTGCTGATAGGCCCGTGCATCCATCTGCACGCCCTGGTCCTTGCAGGCCTTGAAATGCCGTCTGGCGCGGGTTGACAGGTCCAGCCTGCCGTCCATGGCATCGAGCTGGCCCAGATAGGCCCAGTCCGTGTCCCTGCACTCCTGGGCATCCATGCCGGCGCAACCGCCCAGCAGGGCAGCTGCCGCCAGACACAGGGCCAGCGAAAAACGTGATCTTGCTTGCATGGCGGCGATGGTAACAACGCCCATGCCTGCCCGGGCCGAGCCGAGACTCAGCCCGCGCGCTTGGTCAGCAAGGCCTTGGCCACGCGCGACTGCGTGGGGCGGCCCAGATGCTCGCTGATGAACTGGCCCGCATCGATCAGCTTGTCGAGGTCGATGCCGGTCTCTATGCCCATGCCCTGCAGCAGATAGACCACGTCTTCGGTGGCCACATTGCCCGTTGCGCCCTTGGCATAGGGGCAGCCGCCAAGGCCTGCGACCGAGGACTGGAAGTTCCAGACCCCCAGATCCAGCGCCGCCAGCGTGTTGCTCAGGGCCTGGCCGTAGGTATCGTGGAAATGGCCGGACACCTGGTCGAGATCGAAGTGCGCCAGCGTGGCCTCCAGCGCCTTTTGCACCTTGACGGGCGTGCCCACGCCGATGGTGTCGGCCACGTCCACGCGCTGCACGCCGATGCTCTTCATCAGCCCGGCCAGGTAGCCCACCTTCTCGGGCGCGATCTCGCCCTCGTAGGGGCAGCCCACGGTGCAGCTCATGGCGCCGCGCACGGCAATGCCGGCCTCAAGCGCCGCCTGCACCACGGGAGCAAAGCGCTCGATGCTCTCGGCAATCGAGCAGTTGATGTTGCGCTGGCTGAAAGCCTCACTGGCCGCGCCGAACACCACGATCTCGTCAGGCTTGCCGGACAGCGCGGCTTCGAAGCCCTTGAGATTCGGCGTGAGCACCGAATACAGCACCCCGGCTCTGCGCGCTATGCCCGCCATCACCTCGGCGTTGTCGGCCATCTGCGGCACCCATTTGGGCGACACATAGCTGGTGACCTCGATCTCCTTGAGGCCTGCATCCTGCAGGCGCTGCACCAGCTCGATCTTGACGCCGGCAGGCACAGGCTGCTTTTCGTTCTGCAGGCCGTCGCGCGGGCCCACATCGATGATCTTGACGCGTGCGGGGTATTTCATTCTTGTCTCCTTGCTATCAATAGCCCTTACTCAGGTCGACCCGACCTGTGACGGGCTCGCCCCGGCTCATGGCGGCGACCTTGCCCACGATCTGGGCAATGCTGTCCGCCGCTAGCGTGCGGGCCGAGGTATGGGGGGTGAGGATGATTCTGGACTGCTTCCAGAACGGGTGATTCTCGGGCAGCGGCTCCTCGCGGAATACATCCAGCATGGCGCCGCTGACATGGCCGGACTCGATCTGCGCAATCAGGTCGGCATCGACCACATGGCCGCCGCGCCCCACGTTGATCACATAGGCGCCGGGCTGCAACAGCGCCAGCGTGCGGGCGTTGATGATGTCGCGGGTCTCGTCGTGCAGAGGCAGCAGATTGACCAGAATGCGCGTCTCGGACAGAAACCGGTCCAGGCTGTCCATGCCGCTGAAGCATTCGACGCCCTGCAGCTCGCGCGGCGAGCGGCTCCAGCCATTGACCTTGAAATCGAACACCGTCAGCGCCCTGGCCACGCGCTCGCCCATCTTGCCCAGGCCCATCACGCCCACGGGATAGTCCACCCGCCTGGGGTTGCGCTGGTGCTGCCACCGGCCTTGCGCCATATCGGACTCGTACTGATCGAGGCCGCGGAAGAAGCGGATCACGGCCTGTGCCACATACTCGGCCATCTGCACGGCCATGCCGGCATCTTCGAGGCGGTAGACGGGCAGCGCGGCGGGAATGCGCAGCGGCAGCAAGGCATCCACGCCCGCGCCGATGTTGAACATGGCCTTCAGGCCGGCCGCCTGTTCGTCGAGGAACTGCTGGGGCGGCGCCCAGACCAGTGCATAGTCGGCCTGGGGCGCGCCCGGCTCCCAGATGGCAACCTCCGCACCCGGCAGCGCGTCATGCAAACCTTTGAGCCAGGGTTCCGGCCGCGTATCGTCACAGCAAAATAAGACTTTCATGGATGCCAAGCCTAACGCTTTGCCATGCCCGCTGCAGACGCAGATGGCAAACGGACCGCTATCAAAAAAGAAGCTTCTTGCGCTTTACCTGTCTTGATTTCATTATTGAAAGTGACTGAATTCATGGACAGTCCAGCGCAAGCCGCTCTTTTTGTTAAACAGTTCAACCCTGGCCGGATCAGGCGGCCACCTCGATGCGCAGCAGCTCCGCGCCTTCGCTGACCTGGTCGCCGGGCACATACAGCAGCTCCAGCACCACGCCATCGCCGGGAGCGGCAATCGTGTGCTCCATCTTCATGGCCTCCATCACGGCCAGCGGCTGGCCCTTGCTGACCTTGTCGCCGGCCTTGACCGTGAAAGACACCACCTTGCCCGGCATGGGCGCCGTCAGGCGGCCGCCTTCATGGCCGGTATCGCCCGCATGGGCCAGCTGGTCGACCATGGTGATCTGGGTACTGCCCGCCTCGGTGAAGATGGACAGCTGGTCGCCCTGGGCATGGACCACGACTACCGTGCGCTTGCCGTCCAGGCCCAGCTCCAGCCGCCCGTCGGCCAGTGCGCGCCACTGCAGCGCGGCATCGCTGCGGCTCTCGCCCTCGCCAATGCCGAGCTGATAGGTCTGCGCCGCCTGCGTGCCGCGGCCGTAGGCCAGGCCGGCCGTGAAGTCCTCGCCGCGGTAGGCAAAGCCGAAGGAGCGCACATAGCGGCCCGACATGCGCCAGCCGTCGCGGCGGCTGAAGGGGTCTGCGCCTTGCGCGGCCTGCTCGCCCTGCAGCTGCCAGGCCATGGCAGCGGCGACGGCCAGGTCTCGGCCCACGAAATCCTTGCCGAACAAGGCCTCGCGCTCGCGCTCGATCAGAGCGGTATCGAGCAGGGCATTGGAGAAAGCCTGGCTCTTCACCACCTGGCGCAGAAACTGCACATTGGTCGTCAGGCCCACGATATGGGTCTGGGCCAGCGCCGCGTCCAGACGCGCCAGCGCCTGGGCACGGTCCTCGCCATGGACGATGAGCTTGGCGATCATGGAGTCGTAGAAGGGGCTGATCGCATCGCCCTCGCGCACGCCGTCGTCAACGCGCACATCGCTGACCTCGAAGCTGCTGCACACGGGCTTGCGATAGACGGCCAGATGACCGGTGGCGGGCAGGAAGTTGTTTTCGGGGTTCTCGGCGCAGATGCGTGCCTCGATGGCATGCCCCAGGATACGAAGCTCCGACTGCGCCTTGGGCAAAGGCTGTCCTGAAGCCACCAGCAGTTGCCACCGCACCAGATCCTCGCCCGTGATGGCTTCGGTCACGGGGTGCTCCACCTGCAGCCGGGTGTTCATTTCCATGAAGTAGAACTTCATGGCTTCGGGCTGGTCGTAGCCACCGGGCTGCTCAACGATGAACTCCACCGTGCCCGCGCCCACATAGTTCACGGCCTTGGCTGCGGCCACGGCGGCCTCGCCCATCTTCTGGCGCAGCGCGGCAGTCATGCCGGGCGCCGGCGCTTCCTCAAGCACCTTCTGGTGACGACGCTGCACCGAGCAGTCTCGCTCGAACAGATAGACGCAGTTGCCTTGCGTGTCACCAAACACCTGAATCTCGATATGGCGCGGACGCAGCACGTACTTCTCGATCAGCACGGCATCGTTGCCGAAGCTGTTGATGGCCTCGCGCTTGCAGGACTCCAGCGAAGCCGCAAAGTCCTCGCTCTTTTCCACCAGACGCATGCCCTTGCCGCCACCGCCCGCGCTGGCCTTGATGAGCACGGGATAGCCGATGCGGTCGGCCTCTTGCTGCAGCAGCTCGGGGTTCTGGTCGTGACCGTGATAGCCGGGCACCAGCGGCACGCCGGCCTTTTCCATCAGCTGCTTGGACTCGGCCTTGAGGCCCATGGCGCGAATCGCGCTGGCGGGCGGGCCGATGAAGACCAGACCAGCCGCCGCGCAGGCATTGGCAAAGTCTTCGTTCTCGGAGAGAAAGCCATAGCCGGGGTGAATGGCTTCGGCACCCGTGGCCTGGGCGGCCTCCAGAATGCGCTCCCAGCGCAGATAGCTGTCCTTGGGTGCACTGCCGCCGATGTGCACGGCCTCGTCGCAGGCCGCGACATGCTTGGCCCGGGCGTCGGCATCCGAATACACGGCCACGGTCTTCACACCCATGCGACGGGCGGTGGCGGCTACGCGGCAGGCGATTTCACCTCTATTCGCAATCAGAATTTTCTTGAACATATCGTCTCCGGTTATCGGTCAAATCACCACTCAGCGCATATCCATCAGACGCAAGCAGCTATGTTTTTTGCAATGGATCCTGCGCCTCACCACTGCCGCGCAGGCGTCGAAAAATCGCCTTGAGAAAGCGCCAAAGCGCCCAGATCACCAGCCACATCGCAATCACCACGACCAGCAGCACGGCGGCAAACACCAGCGGATTGGTCAGCGCCAGCCAGATGGCGCCCAGCGACACCGTGTCTTCAGCCAGACTGGCTCCCAGGTTGGAGAACGGTTCGGGCGAGGTGTTGATGAGGGCACGCGTCGTGGTCTTGGCCGCCTGGCTGGTCGCGGCCAGCGTTCCGCCCATCAAGGCGGCAGCCATGGCCATGGTGGTGCTGTCGGCAGCAAAGACCGAGGCCGCCAGCGCCGCCCCGGCGGGAATGCGCAGCACGCTCTGGAACAGGTCCCAGACCGAATCGACCACGGGAATCTTGTCGGCAAAGAACTCCACGAACAGCAGACCGCCGCTGATGACCAGCACCATGGGATGCTGCAGCACATGCAGACCGCCGGGCAGCGGCATCAAACCACTTGCCCCCAGCAGGCCCACGACAAACACCACGGCATAGAGGCGAAAGCCGCTGGCCCAGCCCAGGGCTGCGGCCAGCGCAAGCATCGAGGCCATGTCCATCTGCCCCACGGCTTGCCCGGCCCTGGCGGCCACATCTGTGACCTGGCCCGCAGCATCGCCCACGGCCCTGGCCGTTTCGGGGTCGATATGCAGGCCGATGCGGTGCAGCCAGTCGATGATGGTTTGCCAGATATCCATGGTGTTCATTCCCTATGTCTCGCCCTGACTCTAAAGCGCCCCGGACACAAGGTTTGTCATCTCATCCAGGCAGCCAGTTGGGTTTGCGCTTGTTGAGAAAAGCCTGCACGCCTTCCTTGCCTTCGCTGCTGGCGCGGATGGTGGCAATCGATTCCACTGTCGCCGCAATCAACTGCTCGCTGATCTCGCGCTCGGCCATGTCCAGCACCAGGCGCTTGCAGGCCCGAACAGCTGCGGGGCCGGCGCTCAGCAAATGCTTGAGCCAGCCGTCGACCACGGCATCCAGCCCGTCGGCATCGACCACCTCATGCACATAGCCGATGCGATGCGCCTCCTGCGCCGAAAAGCGCTCGCCCGTGAGAAAGTAGCGGTGCGCAGCCCTGGCACCCATGGCGCGGATCACATAGGGGCTGATGGTGGCGGGAATCAGGCCGATCTTGACCTCGCTGAGGCAAAAGCCCGCCGTGTCGGCCGCCACTGCCATATCGCAGCAGGCCACCAGTCCCATGCCGCCCGCATAGACATCGCCCTGCACACGCGCAATCGTGGGTTTGGGGCATTCGTAGATGACGCGCAGCATCTCGGCCAGCAAGCCCGCATCGACGCGGTTTTCGTCGCGCGAGTAATCGGCCATGCGGCGCATCCAGTTCAGGTCCGCGCCCGCGCAGAATGCGGGTCCTTCGGCGGCCAGCACCACGGCGCGCACATCGGCACGCTCGCCGACCTGAATGAAGGCGGCGGTGATCTCGGCAATCGCCGCATCGCTGAAGGCGTTGCGAATGGCGGGCTGAGCCAGCGTGACGCGGGCGATGCCGCCGTCCACGGTCAAAGTCAAAGCAGTCATGGCTTGTCTCCCAGTGAGTTAGAGCTTTGCAGTTGCGCAGCCGCCGTACCCGGCAGCTGCTGCATCAGGAATTCACGGACCTGCGGCAACCATTGCCCGATGTTGGCTGCACGGTCAAAGAACTGGTGTCCCTCAGCGCCACTGGATGGAGCAAACACCAGTTTCAGGTCCTGGCCTGCGGCCAGATAGCTTTCAGCCATCTTGCGCACCAGCGGCGGGCGAAAGTAGCTATCGTTCTCGGCATAAATCCACAGCTGGGGCACACGGCTGGTGGCGGCAAAGCCGGCCACGGTCTTGAGCAGTTGCGCCTCGCCGCAAACCGCGGCTTTTTCACGCATCTGCGGCTGCGAACCGCGGCCACCGGCAAAGTTGACGACGCCGCGCAAGCCCGCGGGCTGCTGCGCCGCCAGCGCCAGCGACGCAAAGCCGCCGGCGGACTTGCCCAGCAGCAGCACATGCGAGCCATCGACATAGGGCAGCTTTTGCCCGTAAGTCATGATGGCCGCCACATCGCGCGCTGCCTCCTGGGCCGCATGGGCGTAGTCGGGGTCATCGCAACTGCCGTAGCGGTCGGCCAGAGGACCGTCCGATGCGCCATAGCCGCGTCGCAAGCCCGTCACCACCACATAGCCCAGCTCGGCCAGAGCGCGCGCCTGCGGGCCGTAGCGATCGCGCATGGTTTCGCGCGCCTCTTTGCCGCTGGGTGTGCCATGGCTGAGCACGATCAATCCCCAAGGACCCTGCCCATGAGGACGATAGACATGACCTGCCAACTCGGCGCTGTGCGCGGGCGAATCGCCGCTTGCTGGCACCCAGACCTGAATGCGCGCATCCATGCGCTGCACCGCTGGCTCGGCAGCGCCAACCATGGGCATGGCCAACGCAGCCGACAGCAGGACTGGCGGCAAGCAGGTGAGGAAATGGCGACGCGACATGACTGGCAACCTATGCCCGCTTACATGCGGAATACGCCGAAGCGTGTGTCCTCAATCGGCGCATTGCGCGCGGCAGCCAGGCCCAGCGCCAGCACGCGGCGCGTGTCGGCGGGATCGATCACGCCGTCGTCCCAGAGACGCGCCGTTGCGTAATAGGGATGGCCCTGGTCTTCATACTGCTGGCGGATGGGCGCCTTGAAGCGTTCCTCTTCTTCGGCACTCCAGTTGCCGCCCTTGGCTTCAATGCCGTCGCGCTTGACGGTGGCGAGCACGCTGGCCGCCTGCTCGCCGCCCATGACGCTGATGCGCGCGTTGGGCCACATCCAGAGGAAGCGGGGCGAATAGGCGCGGCCGCACATGCCGTAGTTGCCCGCGCCAAAGCTGCCGCCGATGATGATGGTGAACTTGGGCACCGCCGCCGTAGCCACGGCTGTGACCAGCTTGGCGCCATGACGGGCAATGCCTTCGTTTTCGTATTTGCGGCCGACCATAAAGCCCGTGATGTTCTGCAGGAACACCAGTGGTACCTTGCGCTGGCAGCACAGCTCGATGAAGTGTGCACCCTTGACGGCCGACTCGGAAAACAGAATGCCGTTGTTGGCGATGATGCCGACCTGCATGCCCTCGATGCGCGCAAAGCCGCAGACCAGGGTATTGCCGAAGCGGGCCTTGAACTCGTCGAACTGGCTGCCGTCCACGATGCGGGCGATGATCTCGCGCACATCGAAGGGCTTGCGCGTGTCGACGGGAATCACGCCATACAGCTCTTCGCTCTCGAACAGCGGCGCCGCTGGCGCATGGTCGGTCTGCGACTGGGGCTTGTCCTTGTTCAGGTTCGCCACCGCCTGGCGTGCCAGCGCCAGTGCATGCAGATCGTTCTCGGCCAGATGGTCGGCCACACCCGACAGGCGCGTGTGAACATCGCCGCCGCCCAGATCCTCGGCACTGACCACCTCGCCGGTGGCTGCCTTGACCAGAGGAGGGCCGCCCAGAAAGATGGTGCCCTGGTTCTTGACGATGATGGACTCGTCGCTCATGGCCGGCACATAGGCGCCGCCTGCCGTGCACGAGCCCATGACCACGGCGATCTGGGCGATGCCCTGAGCGCTCATATTGGCCTGGTTGTAGAAGATGCGGCCGAAGTGCTCGCGGTCGGGGAAGACCTCGTCCTGATTGGGCAGATTGGCACCGCCCGAGTCCACCAGATAGATGCAGGGCAGACGGTTCTGCGCGGCCACTTCCTGCGCGCGCAGATGCTTTTTCACCGTCATCGGGTAGTAGGTTCCGCCCTTCACGGTGGCGTCGTTGCAGACGATCATGCAGTCCACGCCGCTGACGCGGCCCACGCCGACAATCACGCCGGCGCCCGGTGCATCGTTGTTGTACATATTGAGCGCGGCCAGCGGCGACAGCTCCAGAAACGGCGTGCCGGGGTCCAGCAGCCGCTGCACGCGCTCGCGCGGCAGCAGCTTGCCGCGCGCCACATGCTTGGCGCGCGCGGCTTCATTGCCGCCCAGCGCGTTCTGATCGCAGCGTGCGTGCAGCTCATTGACCAGCGCCTGCATGGCGGCAGCGTTGGCCAGGAAATCTGCCGAACGCGGATTCAGTTGTGTGCCCAGAATGCTCATCGCTTGCCTCTTGTCTTGATTACTTTGCCCGATACGGGAACTTGGTTTTTTTCTTGCTCAGACACAGCGCTGCCACTGCAGTTGAAGAAAATGCCTTATGCACGCTGTTGAAACTGTTCTGCTTGTCTTGCTGCTGGGAGCGCTGACAGGCATTGTGGCCCGCTATATCCGGGCCATCCCCCTGCCTCTGATTCAAATCGCACTGGGTGCGCTGATTGCCTGGCCGCAAGCCGGCCTGCACATCGCGTTCGACCCCGAGCTGTTCCTGCTGCTCTTCATTCCGCCGCTGCTGTTCGCCGACGGCTGGCGCATCCCCAAGCGTGAATTCTTCGCACTGGCCAAACCCATTTTGCTGCTGGCCCTGGGCCTGGTTCTGTTCACCGTGCTGGGCCTGGGCTATCTCATCCACTGGATGATTCCCGAGATTCCACTGACCGTGGCCTTTGCCCTGGCCGCCGTGATCTCGCCCACCGATGCCGTGGCCGTTTCGGCCATCACGCGCAATCTGGGCATGCCCGAGAAGACCATGCATGTGCTGGAGGGCGAGTCGCTGCTCAATGACGCATCTGGCCTTGTGGCGCTGAAGTTTGCGATTGCAGCCACGCTGACCGGCATGTTCTCCTGGGGCGAAGTCGCCAAGGAATTCACCTGGATGGCCGTCGGCGGCCTGGGTGTGGGTGCGCTGATAGGCTGGGGCTTCAGCCATGCGCGCGGCACCATCACGCGCCGCCTGGGCGATGTCGCTGCCACGCAGATGGTGCTGCTGCTGGTGCTGCTGCCTTTTGCCGCCTATATCGTGGGTGAGAAGATCGGTGTCTCCGGCATTCTGGCTGCCGTGGCCGCAGGCATTGCCACCAATTTCGCCGACCTGGAGCGCAGCAGCTATATCAGCGAACGCCTGCAGACCGAAGGCACCTGGAGCATGGTGGAGGCCGCCTTCAACGGCGCCATCTTCCTGCTGCTGGGCCTGCAGCTGCCCTCCATCATCGGCGTGCCCCTGCATCAGGCCGGCCATGACTGGTGGATTCTGGTCGGCTATGTGGCCGCGATTTCGTTTGCGCTGCTGCTGATGCGCTGGATCTGGCTGGTGCTGGGTGTGCATGGCTCGCTGCTGCGCGCCCACCGGCAGGGCAAGATGTCCGAGCGTCCCTCGCCACTGCTGAATCTGGCCACCACGCTGGCCGGCATTCGCGGCGCGGTCACGCTGGCCGGTGCGCTGTCCGTGCCCATGCTGCTGAACAACGGCCAGCCCTTCCCGGGCCGCGACATGCTGGTCTTTCTCGCCACCGGCACCATTTTGTTCACGCTGGTGATCGGTGCCGTGGGCCTGCCCATCGTGCTGCGACATCTGCCCCCGCACGAAGAGTCGCCCACCGTGCGCGAGGAGCGCCTGGCCCGTGAACAGGCCTGCATGGCGGCCATGGCCAAGCTCACGCTGAGCGAGGAGGAAATGCAGCGCCGCGACCCCGAATGGGTGGCGATGCGCCAGGAGGTCAACGGCCACCTGACCCAGGAATACCGTAACCGCATCCAGTTGCTCGACGACGGCAGCGGCGCCGCGCAAAGCATAGAGCTGTTGCGCGAAGCACCCGAAGTCGTGCGCCAGCGCAAGCTGCGCTATGTGATGGAGATCGAAACCCGCATCGAGTGCATTCATGCCGAGCGGGACTTCTACTACGCCGAAAGACAGGCTCATCGCATCAACGACGAATCGCTGCGCAGCCTGGTCAGCGAGCTGGACATGCAGGAAATCGCCATGCGCAAGCGCCTCGTTGTCGCCCGCCGTGCCGCCGGTCTTCCCATGACCAGCACGCACGCCAACCACTAATTCAGAGACGCCCAGCAAGAGCCGCCTCGCGGCAAGGGTGTCGTCCCCCTTGGGGGGCACCCGGCGCAGGGAAGGTGCGAAGCAGCTCAGGGGGTAGCGCATATTCAGGCGGTCTTGATCACGCGCAGATCCAGCAACTCGATCATCTCGTCGCGAATCTTGAACTTCTGGATCTTTCCCGTCACCGTCATCGGGAAGGCCTGGACAAAGCGGATATAGCGCGGCACCTTGTAGTGGGCAATCTGCCCCTTGCAAAAGTCGCGCACCTCTTCCTCGCCGAGCTCCTGGCCGGGCTTGACAATGATCCAGGCACACAGCTCCTCGCCATAGCGCACATCGGGCACGCCCACCACCTGCACGTCCTGCACCTTGGGGTGGCGATAGAGGAATTCCTCGATTTCACGCGGGTAGATGTTCTCGCCGCCACGGATCACCATGTCCTTGATGCGACCCACGATATTCACATAGCCTTCGCCGTCCATGGTCGCCAGATCGCCGGTGTGCATCCACTGCTCGGCATCGATGGCCTCGCGGGTTCTGGCCTCGTCTTCCCAGTAGCCGTGCATGACGGAATAACCGCGCGTGCACAGCTCGCCCGACTGGCCCGGCGGCATGATCTCGCCCGTGGACGGGTCCACGATCTTCACCTCCAGATGCGGCTGCACCTTGCCCACGGTGGCAACACGCTTTTCCAGGGGCGTATCGGCATCGCTCTGGCAGCTCACGGGACTGGTTTCCGTCATGCCGTAGGCGATGGTGATTTCGCTCAGGTGCATGTCGCGCACCACGCGCTTCATCACCTCGATGGGACAGGGCGAGCCGGCCATGATGCCGGTGCGCAGCGTGGACAGATCGAACTCGGCAAAGCGCGGATGGTCGAGCTCGGCGATGAACATGGTGGGCACGCCGTGCAGACCCGTGCATTTCTCGGCCTGCACTGCCTCCAGCACGGTGATGGGGTCAAAGCCATCATTGGGATAGACAATGGTCGAGCCATGGGTGAAGCAGGCCAGATTGCCCAGCACCATGCCGAAACAGTGATACAGCGGCACGGGAATGCACAGTCGGTCCTCGGGCGTGAGGCGCATGCATTCGCCAATGAAAAAGCCGTTGTTGAGGATGTTGCGGTGTGTCAGCGTCGCCCCCTTGGGGAAGCCCGTGGTGCCGCTCGTGAACTGGATATTGATGGGGTCGCGGTTGCTGAGCGTGGCCGCAATCGCATCAATGCGCTCATCTGCACTGGTTCCTTGCGCCATCAGCTGCGAAAAACGCAGCATGCCGGGCTGCTCGGCGTCCAGATCCGCCGCACCTGAGCCGGTCGCACCTGGGCCGGCCGCACCTGAGCCGGCCGCATCAATCCACACCACGGTGCGCAAAGCCGGCAGGCGTTTGGATTGCAGCTGACCTGGCGCGCAGCTCGTCAGCTCGGGCGCCAGCTCGCGTAGCATGCCCAGATAGTCGCTGGTCTTGAAGCGCGGCATGGACACCAGCGCCTTGCAACCCACCTTGTTGAGTGCATATTCGACTTCGGCGGTGCGATAGGCAGGGTTGATATTGACCAGCACCAGGCCCACCTGAGCCGTGGCCAGCTGCATCAGCACCCACTCGGCGTTGTTATGGCTCCAGATACCCACCCGGTCACCTTTGACCAGCCCTTGCGACAGCAGCGCGCTGGCCAGCTGACGCGCTGCCACATGCAGCTGGGCATAGCTGTAGCGCAGACCCTGATGACGGCTGACCAGCGCGTCACGCGAGCCCTGGCGCTGTGCCATTGCAGCAAAAAAATCGCCAATCGTCTGCTCGATCAGCGGCACATCCGTGCGCCCCTTGGCATAGCTGGCGGTCAGCGCGTTCACTTGCGATGGCATGGTCTTGTGTCTCCTTGCGTGCCGGCAGCCACCTGCGAACTGGCTGCGCAGCGTCCATTCAGCACCGTTTTCTGCGCCTCAGAATAAGGGCAAGCCCTGTCCAGAAGAGGTCACAAAGGTTGCAATAATTGCCAAATGCTCACCCCCTCTCTGGTCAAGACTCCACTACCGCACCATGCCAGCTCCGTGCTCAAATCGCACCCGGCAATTACCCCCATGGCGTTTGTCAAAGCCATTGTCAGCGCTTATGAAGCAAGGCAGATGTCAGCGCTAGGAGCTCTGGAAAAGGCACAAATCCCGCCAGATCTGATTAACGATGCCAACGAGCGCATCACGGCCCTGCAGATGGAGGCACTATCCGATGCAGCCATGCGCGAGCTGGACGATGAAGCCTTGGGCTGGTTCGAGCGTCGCCTGCCCTGGGGCAGCTACGGCATGCTGGCCCGCGCCAGCATCAGCGCACCGCAATTGGGCCTGGCGCTGGCGCGCTGGTGCCGACATCACTGCCTGATTGCGCAGGACATACAGCTGCAGCTCAGCGAGCAGGCCGGCATTGCCACCCTTACCCTGCATGAAAGCCGTCCACTGGGCGCCATGCGCGAGTTCTGCATGGTATCGGTGCTGCGCAATATCCACGGCTTTGCCAGCTGGTTGATCAACGAACCGATCAGCCTGCTGCATGCCAGCTTTCCGTTTGCCGAGCCCGCGCATGCCGATGTCTACAAGGTGCTTTTCGCACCGGGCAGCATCGCTTTTGATGCCCCCGTCGCCAGTCTGCAGTTTGAAGCACGCTGGCTGCAGGCACCGCTGGCGCGCGACGAGGCCGCCCTCAACCGGATGCTGCAGCGCGCCTTGCCGATCCAGGTGCGCCCCTACCAGCGCGAGAAGACTCTGGTGCAGCGCGTGCGCCATCTGCTGGCCGCCAGCGGGGAGGAGCAGCAGACGGCTGAAACGCTGTCCCGTCAACTGCATCTGTCGCAGCGCAGCCTGCACCGCCAGCTCAAGGAAGAAGGTATTTCGCTGCAGGCCCTCAAGGACGATATCCGGCGTGAACGCGCGATTGCGCTGCTGCTGCGCACCAGCCGCCCCATCAAGCGCGTGGCCCAGGCCTGCGGCTTTCTCAACGACAAAAGCTTTATCCGCGCCTTTCGCCTCTGGACAGGGCTCTCCCCTTCGGAATTCCGCAAAACCGCCGGCCAGCGCGCCGCCTGACGCAAGGAGCTCTCCATGCAGGAATCCTCAGAAAACTGGCAGGCAATCGCTGATGGGGTATGGGCACTCAGCTATCACTTCAGCAATGCAGGGCTGAAGGTCAGCACACGCATGACGGTGATCCGGCTGGCCGACGGCAGCCTGTTCTCGCACTCTGCAGTGCCGCTGACGGGCGGGCAGAAAGCTGCGCTCGACGCCCTGGGACCGCTGCAACACATAGTCGCACCCAGCGCCATGCACCATTTGTTCGTGGGCAAACTGGCCAGGCTTTATCCACAGGCCAGGATCTATGGCACACAGGGCGTGCTGCGCAAGCGACCTGATCTGCCGCTGCTGGAGCCCTTGCCTCCGGACTCCGAAGCACCCTGGGCAGGCGAGCTGCAGTGCCTGCGGCTGGACGGCATTCCCATGCTCGACGAGACGCTGTGGCTCCACCCGGCCAGCGGCAGCCTCATCGCCACCGACGTGCTGCAATGCTGGCAGGGACCGCTAAGCCTGCCGGTACGCATGTATCTGGGTCTGACGGGCGGGCATGAGCGCCTGACCGTGCCGCGCACCGTGCGCCTGCTGGTCAGGGACAGGGCCGCCGTGCGCAACTGGGTGAAGCAGGTCCAAAGCTGGCCCGTGCAGCGCGTGATCCTGCTGCACAACAGCGTGATCGACGATCAGCCAGTGAAACGGCTGCGCGAGGCGCTGTCGATCTGGGACTGAGAGCGCTTCAGCGCAGGTCGTGCTCGTCGTCTTCGCCGACCGAAGCGCTGGCGGCGCTCTTGCGCACGGCCTCGAACATGGCGGGCAGATCCCCCATGTCGCCGAACACGCAGGCGGCGCCGGCCTCGAGCAACTGCTCTGCCGAGGCATGGCCCTGATCGGCCGGGAAATAGCCCCAGACGGTGGCACCTGCTGCCACGCCGGCCTGCACGCCGGTCATGGTGTCCTCGATCACCAGGCACTTGGCAGGATCGGCCTTCAGTGCCTCGGCCGCAGCCAGATACACATCGGGGAAGGGCTTGCTGCGTGGCATTTCATGACCGCTGTAGACATGGCCTTCGAAATAAGGCTCCATGCCCACCTTGGTGAGCTGCATCTCCACCTTGGCACGGTCCGCACCGGAGGCGCAGGCAATGCGTCCATCGCACAGTGCATGAATCCGCCTGACCGCTTCCAGTGCGCCGTCGATGGCCACCAGCTCGGCACTCAGCGCAGCATTGCGGCGCTCGTAGAACTCTGCCATCCAGGCATCGGTCAGCGGCTTGCCGGTATGGGCCTCGATCACGGTCGCCTGGCTGCGTACCGTTTTGCCGATGAAGTCACGCGTGCACTGTTCCTGGCTGATCGCCCAGCCGGATTCGTTGAGCATGGTGCACAGCACGCGATTGGTGATGGATTCGCTGTCCACCAACACACCATCACAGTCGAAAAGCACAGCGTCAAAAGCAGTCATGGAAGCATTACCAGCGCATCATGGGATGCAAAAAAGGCGCCTAACGGCGCCTAGTATCAAGAAACAGAGGGCGTGATTATGCGCTCACGCCCTTTTCGAGTTCAGGGGAAGGTCACTCCGGCCAGCGGATTGATCATCCACGCGCTGTTCTTGGCGTAGATGGTGCTCGTCTTGTTGTCGGCAGTCATGATGCCGCTGAAATAGAAGAAGCCGTTGGCTGCATTGGCATTCATATTGCTCAGCTGGGTTGTGAGCGAGTCACTGCTTGCCGAGGCCTCGACCAGATACTCGATGGCGCCATTCTGTGCCGAGCTTTTCTCGAAGACATCCACATAGTTCATATTCATCGGGTCGCTGCCCAGCCCCTGCGTGCCGCGAATGAACCAGCCGTCCGCACCCTTCTGGGCCAGGCGCGTTCTCATTTCTGCAGCATCGGCGGCCGAGGATGCGCTGCCGAGCTTGTCGACCTGATAGGTATAGGTGACGCTGTCATTGCGCTTGGCATACAGGCTGAACAGCTCGTTGTTGACGATCTGGGGACCCAGATAGCGATAGCCTTCGGCCCCCTGTCCGTTGAGCTCCGTGGCAAAGGCTTCAGCGGTCGTGGCCACGGGCGTCACCGTTCTGTAGCTGAACTGGTCGCTGCGGCTGTTGTCCTTGACATAGACGCTGCGGATGTCGCTGACATCGCTGAACACCGCATCGGACTTGTACATATAGCCGCTGCTGCCCTGTTGGTTCAGCTGTGCCAGAAAGGCGGTGCGCGATGGCTGCGCCGCAGGATTGACATAGCTGAACTTGCGCCCGGCATGCGCGGTATCCGTGAGATAGAAGTCGCCGATCTCCGAACCGGTCGAACCGACCGAGCCCGCCAGGGAGCTGAACAGCGCATAGCCGTCGGCCCCCATGCTGTTGGCGGCTTCAAGCATCTGCGCATGGCTGGTGGCCGTCTGGCCGCCCATCTTGTAGGTTCCCGTGACGGCCTGATTGCCGGTGCCGCCACCAGTACCGCCACCATTGTTGCCGCCGCCGTTGTCCCCGCCTCCCGTATTGCCGCCGCCACCTTCGGAGCCGCCTCCTGAGCCTGCGCCGCTGCCTCCGTCTCCACCACCACCGCCGCCACAGGCAGCCAGAGTGGAAATCAGCAGCAAGGCTGCAGTTCTACGGGTGATTTGCATAAGAGATGGCACGGGCTTGCTCCTCGGTCTTGATGTTGGTTGAAAATGTCCATATCCCGACACTGAGATAACAAGCAGCGTCGTCTTACAGACATTGTCAGAAGGCTTGCGAGCAGATCACTCCCTACCGAGGAGGGGTCTTTGTTACCAAGCCCCAAAGGAACGCTCATGCCCGATCTACTGCAAATCCTGAGCACCACTCAACTGAGCGCACAGCCCTATGCGCTGGTGGTGGATGATCACCCGCTGGTCGCGGAGGGTGCAGCCCATGTGCTGATGACCAGCGCCGGCGTGCAGCGGGTGCGCTGTGCGGCACACGGCAATGAGGCTCTGGCAATGATTGCTGCGCTGGGCGAACCCGTTATCACCGTGATGGACTTCTGGCTGGAGGACGGCGCATCACTGGAATTTGTGCACAGCATCCTGGCCTTGGCTCCTGGCACACGCATTCTGGTGACCAGCGGCGACAAGCACCCGGCCATCGCCAGCAAGGCCGCAGCCGCAGGTGTGCATGGCTTTGTGCACAAAAGCAGCCCGTCTCACGAATTTCAGGCAGCAGTGCAAGCCCTGCTGAGCGGCCGCACCTGGTTTGAGGCCCTGCCTCCCATCCCCACCGCCCCTCCGGCGCCAACCGCGGGCAGCATCCTGCATATGAGCGCCAGAGAGCTCGGCATCACTGCCCGCCAGGCGCAGGTGCTGAGCCTGTTGCTGCAGGGCAAGCCCAATCGCGCCATTGCACAGGCGCTGAACCTGTCCGAATACACGGTCAAGGAACATGTCACCGCCCTGCTTCAGCGCCTGGGCGCCAGCAACCGCGTGGCACTGATCACGCGCATGCGAGGCATCGAGGTCGACTTGGACTAAGGCTGACGGATCGCCATACAGCGCGCCAGCACCGCATGCAGCTGGTCGGGCTGCAAGGGCGTCGCCAGAGCCAGATAGCCCTGATCCTGGACCTGCTCCAGCATCTCCTCATCGCCGCTCATCAAAGCACCGCTGGCTTGCGGATGCTGGTCCAGCAGTTGCATCAAACACTCAAGCCCGCTTGCACCATCCTTCAATCGCTGGTCGCACAACACAAAGTCTGGCCGCAATCCATCGGCCAGCAGTTGCTGCGCCTCAGGCAAGCTGCGCGCTCTTTGCACCTGCACACCCCAGCTCTGCAAAATCTGCACCAGCACCGGGGCCAGCTGCGCATCGTTTTCCACGACCAGACAGTGCCCCTGCAAGGGGGCAAACCACTGCGGCCCAGCCGATATCGGCGGTGCCGGCAGCACAGACGAGGTCTGCCACTGCTCGGCATCCTGCGGCCAGCGCAGCCAGAAACATGAACCCTTGCCCGGCAGCGACTGAACCCCGCATTCCACGCCCAGCCGCTGCGCCGCCAGCGCCACCACGGACAAGCCCAGGCCACGCCCGCGCAATGGCGCCGGCACGCCATCCCTGGCATCGCGCTGCTGGCGCGCAGGGCTGCGATAGTGACGCATGAAGACCTGTGCGCATTCCTGCTCGCTCATGCCGCAGCCGCTGTCCCACACCTGCAAAAGCCAGCGCCCTTGCCTGTGCCGCAGCGCCAGCAGCACCCCGCCTTGGTCCGTGTAGCGCAGCGCGTTTTGCAGCAGATTGAAAACCATCTGCCGCAACAGCACCGCATCCGTGCACAGCGCCGGCATATGAGCCGGCTGCCTCACGCGCAGACGCAGACCGCGCTGCGCTGCCTCGCGCGAGAACAGGCGCCGAGCCTCGTCCAGCACCGCACTCATGGATACCGCCTGCCATTGCGGTGCGAAGCTGTCGCCCTCAAGTCGCGACAGATCCATCAGGTCGTTGAACATGGAGCCCAGATCGCGCGTGCAGGCCTGCATTTCCTGCAGCAGTTGTGCCAGCTCGTCATCCTGATTGCGCTGGTGGGCGGCTTGCAGCATCAGGCCCATGGCATGCAAGGGTTGCCGCAGATCATGGCTGGCGGCGGAAATGAACCAGTTTTTCTCGGCCAGCGCATTCTCGGCCTGCTCCTTGGCCTCGCGATAGCGCTCCGCCAGTGCCTGACGCTCCAGCTCGTGCGCCATCTGCTGCTGCACGAAACGCCGCGCGCCCCAGGCGTGGCGCGCAAGTATGGCGCCGTACAGCAGCAGCAGCGGCAACAGATAAGGGCCTTTTTTCGGAAAGTAATGCAGCGTGCACAGCAACATGGGCAAGTAGATACCCGCCATGAAGGCGGCGAACACCTGCAGTACGGGCGCCAGAAAAGTGGCGGCCGACGCCATCACGCCCAGCAGCACCAGATAGATCAGCAGACGCAGCTCACTATGGCTTTCGCCCCAGGTAAAGGCCAGCACGCTGACCCAAAGCAGGCCGTTGATCAGTGCGGCCAGCGCCAGCTGTCGCTGCCATGTCGTCAATGCCGCCTGCAGTCGCAATGGCTCCCAATCGCGCGCCGACCGCCACTGACGATGCAGGCTGCGGCGAAACAGCAGAAAGCCCAGCGCCATGACGACCATCAGCCCCCACCACCAGGCCAGCCCCGCGCTGACGGCTGGGCTGTTTCGGGTACTGACCCACAGCAGCAGGGCAGGAATCAGCAATGCGGCGATTTCGGAGGAGCCACGCGAAGCCAGGGACTGCAACAGGCGCAACCAGGCCTGCAGCCGGGTCAGCTGCGCCGAATCGACTTCAGAATTGGTCGCCATCGACGTAGAACCAGCGCCCACCCTCGAGCACAAAGCGGCTGCGCTCATGCAGGCGCACGGCACGACCCGCCAGACGATAGCGGGCGACGAATTCGACCTCTGCACAAGCATCGCCGGTCAACTGAAACTGCTTCACATCCAGCCCCAGCCATTTGGTGGCGGCATCGAAATCGAGCTGCGACGGGCGCTGGCTGGCATGCCAGGTGGCTTGCAAATATTCCTGATTCTCAGACACGAAGGCCGTGTAGCGCGAGCGCATCAGCGCCTCGGCATCGGGAGCGGGCCGGGCATCCCAGTGATCGATATAGCGGCCGCAGCAATCGGCATAGGCCAGCAGCCCCCCCTTGGCACTCTTGCGTCCACAGGGACAGTCCCGCTTGTTCTCGGCTTCTTTCACAGCTTTGGCAGTCTTGATTGGCAATGCTGCATTGTCGGCCAAGTCGACCAACGAGCAAGCCGGCTTGCGCAGTCGGTTGCCTCAGAGCACAGTAGCGGCAGTCCAAAGCTCGCTGTTCAAAGGTTTGCCTATGTTCTCCATGGCTGCTCCCTGGTGGGAGTTCGTGATTCGCGGTGTTGGCGTCTACCTGTTTCTGCTGGTGTTTCTGCGTCTGACCGGCAGGCGCCAGACCGGCCAGTACGCACCTTTCGACCTGGTGCTGCTGCTGATTCTTTCCAACGCAGTACAGAACTCCATGAATGCGGGCGACAACTCGCTGATCGGCGGACTGATCAGTGCCGGCACGCTGCTGGCCTGCCATGCGCTGCTCTCCCGCCTGAGTTACCGCTTTGCAAGGCTTCGCAGACTGGTGAATGGCAAACCCAAGGTCCTGATTCACCAGGGCATTGTGCAACCCAGTCTGATGACGCAGGAGCAGATCACTGCCGAAGACCTGGCGGCGGCCCTGCGCTCCAATGGCTGTCTCAACGCGCATGAGGTGGAGCGCGCCACGATCGAGACCAACGGCCAGATCACCGTGGTGCTGCGCAAGCGCAGCATGGCTGAGCTGGGGGAGGCCTGAGAGCCTCAGAACGTGTTTAAGTTCTCAGTGCAGGCCGTCCAGAAACTGCCTGATGGCCGCATTCACGGGTTCCGGGTGCGTGAGATTGGCTGCATGGCCCGCACCTGCCACATCCACCCACTGGGCCTGGGGCAAGCCCTTGAACATGGCCCGCGCACGCTCCACACCGATGGCAGCATCCTTGTCGCCATGAATCACCAGCGCGGGCACCTTGATTTCGGCCAGGCGCGGGCTGATGTCGTCGCGCAGCGCCAGCGTCGCAAAGCTCTGCCCCAGGTTGATCGGAGAGGCCTGCTTCCATTTGGCGCGCCACTGCGCAGCTCCGGGCCAGCCCTGGCCCAGAATCGTGTGCTCCACGATGGTGGCCATGTCATCCGACAGCCCATGCTCCATCCAGGCCTTGAGCAAGGCCTCGTGGTGCGGCATCTGCTCGGGGTCTTCCAGCATGGCCTGGGTGTCTATCAGCACCAGCGCGCCCACGACATCCGGATGAATCAGCGCGCAGCGCAGAGACAGATAGCCGCCTTGCGACATGCCCACCAGCACCGCTTTTTCCACACCCAGATATTTGAGCAAGGCCGCCAGATCATCGGCCGAGTCATAGTAGCTGAACGCTTCGCAATGCTCGGGATCTGCGGTCTGCCCGTGACCGCGCTCATCCCAGCTGATGCAGCGATACTGCCCCTGCAAAGCCTGAATCTGCGGCTCGAACATGGTGTGATCCATGAGCAGGCCGTGCGAGAACACAATGGCCGGGCCACGCCCTCCCGTGTCCTCGTAGTAGATATTCTGACCATTGACCTGGGCAAAAGGCATGCCGGACTCCTGCTGCAAATGGTTGAAACCCCTGGGGGAACTCCCCACACTGAGCACATCCTAAGCAGGCCTTGTGACATCGGCAACCGGCCCGTCCCCTGATGTGCCACAGCCTCGTGCACAACAGTTGACAGCGGCGGGCTTTTGCCACCTGACTCAGATCAGGCCAGCGCCCGCTGGATCAGGATCTTCTGCACATCGCTGGTGCCTTCGTAGATCTGGCATACGCGCACATCGCGATAGATGCGCTCCACGGGAAAGTCGCTCACCACGCCATAGCCGCCCAGGGTCTGGATGGCGGCGCTGCATACGCGCTCGGCCATCTCGCTGGCAAAGAGCTTGGCCATGGCTGCTTCCTTGAGGCAGGGAAGACCCGCATCACGCAGGCTGGCAGCATGCCAGATCAGTTGCCGGGCCGCTTCGATCTGCGTCGCGCATTCGGCAAGCCTGAAGCCCACGGCCTGATGGTTGAAGATGGGCTGACCAAAGCTCTCGCGTTCCTTGCTGTACTGCAGCGCGCATTCAAAGGCCGCACGCGCCATGCCCACGCTTTGCGCGGCAATTCCGATACGCCCGCCTTCCAGCGCGGAAAGTGCAATCCTGTAGCCCTCGCCCTCGGCCCCGATCAGGTTCGCGGCGGGAATGCGGCAGTTCTCGAAATTGATCTGCGCCGTATCGCTGCTGTGCTGGCCCAGCTTGTCTTCGAGGCGTGCCACCTGGTAGCCGGGATTGCCGGTGGGCACGATGAAGGCACTCATACCCTTCTTGCCCGCCGTCTTGTCGGTGACGGCGATGACGATGGCTACATCGCCATTCTTGCCGCTGGTGATGAACTGCTTGACGCCGTTGATGACGTAGTCGCCGCCATCGCGTACGGCCGTGGTACGCAGCGCCGAGGCATCGCTGCCCACATGGGGCTCGGTCAGGCAGAAGGCTCCCAGCATCTGGCCCTGCGCCAGCGGACGCAGCCATTGCTCCTGCTGGCCGGCATTGCCGTACTTCATGAGAATGGCATTGACCGGGCAATTGGTCACGCTGATGACGGTGCTGGTGCCACCATCGCCAGCGGCGATTTCCTCAAGCACCAGCGCCAGGCTCACATAGTCCAGGCCCGCACCGCCGAGTTCCTCGGGCACGCAGATGCCATAGGCACCGAGCGCGGCCAGCCCCTGGTGCACGTCCTTGGGGAACTCGTGCTCCTTGTCCCAGCGCGCGGCATGGGGTGTGATCTGCTCGCGCACAAAATCGCGCAAAGCGTCGCGGATCATTTCCTGGTCCTGATTCAGCAGCATGTTGTCTCCGATATTTATAGCTATATGCCCGTTGTTCAGCCTGGGCTAGGCGTCTAGAAGCTTGATGTATCTGCCGTCGTGGCGCAGCAGCTGACCGCGGTCTTCGGGCTTGACCTGCGCCAGGGCCTGCATCAGCCCCTGCACGCTTTGAGCCACCGACAGCGGGGCCGCAGCGCCGCCCATCTCGGTCTGCACCCAGCCCGGATCCAGCGCCAGCAGCGTCAGGCCCGGCCATTGGCGGCAGGCCGAGACCACGGCCATATTGAGCGCAGCCTTGCTGACGCGGTACAGCCAGGCGCTCTCGTCCGCATCGGCCAGCAGGGACATGCCGCTGGAGAAGGCGCCGATCACGCCGCCAGCCTCCTGCACCATGGGAGCAATCTGCGGCAGGGCCTGCATAAAGCCCAGCACATTGCTGTGCATCACCAGATCGAACTGCTGCTGGGTAGGCGGCACGCCTGCGTCATGACCGTCCCAGACACCGGCCACGTAAAGCGCGATATCGATGCTGGCCCCGTCGAGCTGCCAGGCCAGGCCGCTGACGCTGGCAGGATCTGCCAGATCGACCTGCAGCACCCGGGCGCCGCGTGCCTGCAGGTCGACCATGTCTTCAGCCTTGCGCACGGTGGCAATCACCTGGTGGCCTTGTGCCAGATAGGCCTCGGCCAGGGCTCGGCCCAGGCCGCGTGATGCGCCAAGAATCAGTATCAAAGCCATAGCTGTTTGCGCCTATGAATGGTTTGTTTCAAAACGTTTTCCATCGAAAATCCTTTCATGACAAGCGCTGTCAGCTATCAACTTTTCTTGGTCTGCTCGGCAGCAATCATGGCGCCATAGCGGGCCACCATGCTTTCCTGCGACTCGGGCTGGGCGGTCAGTCCCATTTGGGCATGGATGATCTGATTGAGCGTGGGCATGACGTTGCGCGCCACCCTGGCCTCCTCGCTCCACAGGCGGGAGCGCATCAGCGCCTTGGCACAGTGCAGATAGGCCTCCTGCACACGGATTTCGATCACCAGCTTGGGGCGGAAATGATCGCTGGCAAACAAGGCCGTGTAATGCGCCTCATCACGCAGCTGGGCTGTGCCGTTGACGCGCAGGGTTTCATCGAAGCCCGGCACAAAGAACAGCAAACCCAGGCGCGGGTCGTCGAGCAGATTGCTCAGGCTGTCCAGCCGGTTGTTGCCGCCCGCATCGGGAATGAGCAAGGTATTGGCGTCCGGTGCCTTGACGAAGCCAGGCTTGCCGCCTCGTGGCGAAGCATCGAGCAAGGTGCCGCCCGCACCGCCGGTGGCCATGACCAGAAACGGCGACAGCGCGATAAAGCGCAGGCAGTGCCGATCCAGCTCCCACTGCTGCTTGAGCAGTGCCCGCTCGGCAGGAGGCTCGTACAACTGCAGCAGTTGTTCGCGCGAAGTGATCATGAAGCCAGGACCTCCTCGGGACGGTCGTTGCGGTGGATGGCTGCGTACAGTGACAGGAACTCGTTCCAGGAAGGGTCGAAGCTCACGCTGAGCTCGCCCTCCAGTTCGGGCACATGCTGTCTGCCCAGCTGTCCGGCCAGTTGCACCGCATGGGCCGGATCTTCCACATAGTAGGTGGCCACGCGGGCACTCATGTTTTCCACGCGCGAGAAGGCAAGAATGCCGCGCTGTTCACGGCTGAGTTGTTCATCCAGCGCATCCTGGGCGTCACGCACCCCGTCCAGCTCCTGCTGGCTGGAGAAATTGAAGCGCCATTCCATGAAATGCGACAGATCGGCGCGCGTGGCCACGGCATTGGCACCGTCGTGGAAGGTCAGGATGTCGGGCGGCGCATCCTCGTCGGCATCCTGTGCACGCACTTCGAGCGAGAGCCAGCGGTCGCTGTCTTCCTGGGGGAATTCATAGCTGCGGCCCAGTTGCTGGCGAATGAAGCCATCGAACAGGGGCGGGAACTCCGACAGCAGAGCGGAGCCGTAGACATCGGCCGCAGCCTCGGAGGCAAACTCGACCGGACCCACGCGTACGGAAAAATCCCACTCGCCCAGCACATGGTCCAGCATGATGAACGCCATGTGCTGCGCATGCTCGGCCATGTCCCTGGCAATGGGCTTCTCGAACGAGAGCTTGAGGCCTATGATGCCTCCCGCATCGTAATAGCCCACCCGGATATCGGAGCAGGCCAGCTCGAAGCCGTCCATGCGCATGCCGAAATTGCTGCCCAGCGCGCGGCTGCGAAACGCCTGCACGCTGTAATGCTCGAAACGCGGCGCCTGGCGCACCAGTGCCTGGGCATTCTCGAACTGCGCCGTGTTGCCATGGGCCGAGATCACCAGCCGGGAGCCGGCCTCCCCGAGCTTGCCTTCCAGCTCCAGACTCAGGCCCGGTGCATATTGGCGCAGCAACTCATTGGAGCTTTCCACAAACTCATGGCGATCGAGCTCCTCCAGCTGGCTCAGCTGGTTGGAAAAATCGCCCCAGAAAGCATCAATCTGCTGCGGCTCCAGCGGCTTGATGGTCTCGCTCTCGTCGTGGTGAATGTCTGCGCTCATGAATGATTTCCGCAATGTGAGCTGCACACATTCAGCGCGAATGCGTGCAATCCGTTGAACATGCGTTCACTGTAGAGCAAACCGGTGACGGTTCTGAGCAAATGGCGTCAGATCAGCTCAATTGCCATGGCCGTGGCCTCGCCGCCGCCGATGCACAGCGTGGCCAGGCCCTTCTTCTTGCCGCGTGTCTTGAGCGCGTGCAGCAGGGTGACCAGAATGCGCGCACCGCTGGCGCCAATCGGGTGTCCGAGAGCACAGGCACCGCCATTCACGTTGACCTTGTCATGCGAGACCTTGAGATCGGCCATCAGCGCCATGGGCACCACGGCAAAGGCTTCGTTGATTTCCCACAGGTCCACATCCTCCACGGCCCAGCCGGCCTTCTTCAGCGCCTTTTCGGTGGCGCCCACGGGTGCGGTGGTGAACCACTCGGGGGCCTGTGCAAAGGTCGCGTGCGAGACGATGCGCGCCAGCGGCTTGCAGCCCAGCTGCTTGGCCGTGGACTCGCGCATCAGCACCATGGCGGCAGCGCCGTCGTTGATGCTGGAGCTGGAAGCGGCAGTGATGGTGCCGTCCTTCTTGAACGCAGGCTTGAGGCTGGAGATCTTGTCCAGCTTGGCCTTGGCCGGGCCTTCGTCAACACTGACGGTCACGTCGCCCTTGCGGGTCTTGACGGTGACGGGCGTGATTTCGGCGTCAAAAGCACCGCTTTGCGCTGCGGCCTGGGCACGCTGCACGCTGGCAATGGCAAACGCGTCCTGCGCTTCACGCGTGAACTGGTATTTGGCAGCGCAGTCCTCACCGAAAGTGCCCATGGAGCGGCCGGCCTCATAGGCGTCCTCCAGACCGTCGAGCATCATGTGATCGAAGATCTTGTCGTGCCCCATGCGATAGCCGCCACGCCCCTTCTTGAGCAGATAAGGGGCATTGGTCATGCTCTCCATGCCGCCGGCAATCATCACCTCGCGGCTGCCGGCGATGAGCTGGTCGTGCGCCAGGATGGTGGCTTCCATGCCGGCGCCGCACATCTTGGACAGGGTCACGGCGCCTGTGCTTTGCGGCAGGCCGCCCTTGAAGCCGGCCTGGCGAGCCGGAGCCTGGCCCTGGCCCGCCATCAGGCAGTTGCCGAACAGCACTTCCTCCACAAGTTCGGGCCGGATGCCGGCACGCTCGACTGCCGCCTTGATGGCTGCGCCCCCCAGATCATGGGCGGCCAGATCGGAAAAATCGCCCTGGAACGCGCCCATGGGAGTGCGGGCAGCGCTGACGATGACTACGGGATCCTGATACATGGTTTGTCTCCTTGAAAAATGGATGGATATGATCTGCCTCTTCAAGCGAGGCTATTGGCGGGAATCTCGAAACGCTGCGTGTCCAGTCCTGCGTCGCCGGCATGCAGAAAGCGGCTGCGCTCGTAGGGGAACACGTCCAGGAAATGACCGTCACGGATACGGCTCTGGTGACCGCGCCAGAACTCGGCCTCCAGCAGATCGGCGTGATGGCGCATGAAGATGTCGCGCACGGCCGGATGGCCCAGCAGAAAAGGCCCGAAAGTCTCGGGAAAGACATCCCTGGGGCCGACCGAGTACCAGATGTCGCCCGACATCTCCTCTTCCTCGGTTCGCGGCTGCGGCACCTCGCGGAAATTGCAATCGGTCAGGTATTCGATCTCGTCATAGTCGTAGAACACCACCTTGCCGCCGCGCGTGACGCCGAAGTTCTTCCACAGCATGTCGCCGGGAAAGATATTGGTGGCGACCAGATCCTTGATGGCATTGCCGTACTCGAGAATCGCGCGCTCCATGGCAGCGCGGCGCTCCGGCTTGGTGTCTGCCTCGGCCAGGCACTCCATCAGGAACAGATTCAGCGGCACCAGGCGACGCTCGATATAGAGATGGCTGATGATGACTTCCATCTGCCCGTCGCCGTCGCGGTCGCTGATCTCGATCTGCTCGGGAGCCTGGGCATGCAGCTCGGCCAGCAGTTCATCGCTGAAGCGTTCCTTGGGAAAAGCCACCAGGCTGTACTCCATGGTGTCGGCCATGCGGCCGCCACGATCATGCTTCTTGACCAGCTGGTACTTGGCCTTGACCTGGGGACGCGAGACATCCTTGCTGCTGGCGATACGATCCTTGATGAGCTTGAACACATAGGGGAAGCTCGGCAGGTCGAACACCAGCATGACCAGGCCTTTGATGCCGGGCGCAATGCGCAGCTGATCGCTGGAGTGGCGCAGATGATGCAGAAAGTCGCGGTAGAACAGGGTCTTGCCCTGCTTGGCCAGACCCAGGGCGTTATAGATTTCCGCCTTGGGCTTGCGCGGCATGAGGCTGCGCAGAAAGCTCACATAGGCGCTGGGCACTTCCATGTCCACCATGAAATAGGCGCGCGCAAAGCTGAACAGCGCATGCAGGTCGTCCTCTCCGAACAGGGCCGCATGCAGTATGAGCTGCTCCTTTTCTCCATGCAGGATGGGAATCGCCAGCGGCAGCTCGGTATAGCCGGTGATGATTTTGCCGACCAGATACGCTCCCTTGTTGCGATAGAACAGGCTGGACAGCACCTGAAGCTGGAAGTTGGCCCTGAGCGTCAGGCCCGCCAGCCTCTCGCGTATGCGCTCGGCCAGCAGATGCACGTCGCGCTGCAGGTCTTCGAAGCGGCATTGCAGCTGCAGCTGCTCGAACAGGCTCTGCAGCGTGCCTTCGATCTGGGCGAGGTTGCCGGGGTAGTAGGCGCGGTAGATGGGTACGGCACCCGGCGCGGTATTTTCCAGGTATTCGGTGCTGACGGCAGCACGCACGAAGATGAAGTCGTTCTGGAAATGGGTGCGGTGCAGAATCTTGGTGGTGACCGAGTTGAAGAAGGTCTCGGCCAGCTCCGGCTGCAGATGATCGACCATCAGGCCGATGTAATGAAGCTTGACCTGCTGCCAGACAGCCATGCTCTGCAGGCTGGCGGCAAACTCCTCTTCCAGCCTCTGGATGCAGGCACGCACCTGCCGATCGTAGAACTCTATGCGCTCACGCTGAGCCTGCTGCTGGCCCGGCCAGTCCATGGTCTCGAAGCGCTGCTTGGCTCGGGCAGCTTCCGCACTGAACATGCGGTAATGCTGGTTGTAGCCATGCATCAGGGCCTGCGCAATGGCATAGGCCTCGGGGGCGTCCAGTCGTTGCGGAAACATGGCGGGCCAGTCGCTCCAGATAAGTGAGCAGCACTCTCAAACGGAACAAGCGACACAGGCCTTGAGTCCGCTTGAGGGCACTGCAACTGCGCAGCGGCAGCGATCAGTCGCGCTTACGCGCAGCGACCTTCTCGACAGCCTTGTTGTAGACATCCTCCAGGCCGCCCACACCAGGCACGGTCATTTCGAGGTTGGTGATGTGGCCGTTGTTGAGGCTGTAGCACCAGCCGTGCAGAGTCACCTTCTGACCACGGGCCCAGGCATCCTGCATCACGGTGGACTGAGCCACGTTGACCACCTGCTCGATGGCGTTGAGTTCGCACAGCACATCGTGGCGGAACTGGGTGGAGATGCCTTCCAGCAGCTTGATGTGCTTGTCGCGCACGTCGCGCACGTGGCGGGTCCAGTTGTCCACCAGACCCAGACGCAGATTGTTCAGCGCCGCATACACGCCGCCGCAGCCATAGTGGCCCACCACCATCAGGTGCTCGATCTTCAGATGATCGACCGAGTACTGGATGGTGGACAGGCAGTTCAGATCGCTGGGCACCACCACGTTGGCCACGTTGCGGTGCACGAACACCTCGCCAGGCTCCAGACCCGTGATCTGGTTGGCTGGCACGCGGCTGTCCGAGCAGCCGATCCACATGTATTTGGGCTTTTGCTGCGCCATCAGTCCGGTAAAGAAACCCGGACGATCACGCTCCATCTGGTCTGCCCATTGGCGGTTGTGGACAAACAGTTCTTCGATGGAGGTCGTTGTCATGAAGCTATCCTTCTTTTTGTGGTTGAAAGAACGGCGCAGCTCCTGCTTTTTCAGCAGGTTTCAGCAAACAGCTCGCGGCCTATGAGCATGCGGCGAATTTCGCTGGTGCCAGCGCCAATCTCGTAGAGTTTCGCATCTCGCCACAGACGACCGAGCGGATACTCGTTGATATACCCATTACCGCCATAGATTTGCACGCCCTCGCCGGCCATCCAGGTGGCCTTCTCGGCGCACCACAAGATCACGCTGGCGCAGTCCTTGCGAACCTGGCGCACATGATCGGTTCCCAGAAGATCCAGGTTTTTAGCGACCGTATAGGCAAAAGAGCGGCCTGCTTGCAGCACGGTGTACATGTCCGCCACCTTGCCCTGGATCAGCTGGAACTCGCCGATGCTCTGGCCGAACTGCTTGCGGTCGTGGATATAGGGGACGACATTGTCCATGACGGACTGCATGATGCCCAGCGGGCCGCCGGTCAGGACGGCGCGCTCATAGTCCAGGCCGCTCATCAATACCTTGGCGCCCATGTTCAGGCCGCCAAGAATGTTTTCAGCCGGCACTTCCACATCCTGGAACACCAGCTCGCCCGTGTGGCTGCCGCGCATGCCCAGCTTGTCTAGCTTTTGCGCGATCGAGAAGCCCTTCATGCCCTTTTCGATCAGAAAGGCCGTCACGCCGCGCGCGCCCATCTCCGGCTCGGTCTTGGCATAGACCACCAGGGTGTCGGCGTCGGGCCCGTTGGTGATCCACATCTTGCTGCCGTTGAGCAGGTAGTAGCCGCCCTTGTCCTCGGCCTTGAGCTTCATGCTGATCACGTCGGAGCCGGCGCCGGGCTCGCTCATGGCCAGAGCTCCCACATGCTCGCCGCTGATGAGCTTGGGCAGGTATTTGGCCTTCTGCGCCTCGCTGCCGTTGCGATTGATCTGATTCACGCACAGATTGCTGTGCGCGCCATAGGACAGGCCCACCGAGGCACTGGCGCGCGATATTTCCTCCATGGCCACCATATGCGCCAGATAGCCCATATCGGCGCCGCCGTACTGCTCGGGCACGGTAATGCCGAGCACGCCCAGCTCGCCGAACTTGCGCCACAGATCCATGGGGAACTGGTCGCTGCGATCAATCTCGGCCGCACGCGGAGCAATCTCGCTCTGTGCGAATTCACGCACCGCATCACGCAGCGCATCGATGTCTTCACCGAGCTGGAAGTTCAGTCCGGGCAGATTGGCAAGGCTCATGGTTGTCTCCTGTAGATATGGGTCTGACGAATCGTCTTGTCAGTGTTGTATGCCTTCACGGTTCTGCACACACATCAGAGTGCAGCCCATTGTGGCAATCAGTTTCTCTTTTCCCTGGTCAATGGCAAATGCCTTGCCTTCGGATACGGTGATGGTGCGTCCGGGCTTGATGACCCGACCTTCCATGCGAAAGCGCTGGCCTTTGGCAGGAGCGAGCAGGTTGATCTTGAATTCGATGGTGAGCACGGCCGCATCGGCCGGCATCAGCGTCAGGCCCGCGTAGCCGCAGGCCGAGTCCAGTGCGGTGGATACCATGCCGGCGTGCAAAAAACCATGCTGCTGCGTCAGGCCGGGAGCCCAGTCCAGGCAGATATCCACAACGCCTGGCTCCACCAGGGTCAGCTCCGCGCCAATCGTGGCCATGGCGCCTTGCTTCGCAAAGCTCTGCTTCACCCGATGAACAAAATCCAGAGACTCGGTGACACCTGCAACAGACATGGCAACTCTCCAGCAAAGCTCTGCAATTGACGTTTACGTAAACGTCAATTATGCGCCATTTTTGCTCTCGCTCCTTTTCAATAGTGTGCGAGCCTCTTTTTCCTGCTCTCGCACCTCATCCAGAGTCACCTGCAGATCGGCCATCTGTGCTTCGAGCTGCTTGCGATGGATGGCCAGCACGTCGAGAAACTTGCGCAGCTGCACGCCCGTATCACGCGGGCTGTCATACATGTCGATGATTTCCTTGGCCTCGGACAGCGACAGTCCCAGGCGCTTGGCCCGCAGCGTCAGGCGCAGACGTGCGCGATCTCGGGACGAGTACACGCGATTGCGACCACCTGCGCCGGAGCGCTCCGGCTGCAGCAAGCCCATGTCCTCATAAAAACGGATGGCCCGGGTCGTGAGATCGAACTCTTTGGCAAGGTCACTGATGGTGTAAATGGTCGACATGATTCTGTGGGGTTGTAAGTCTTGCATCGCACAGGCGACTGCCAGAGGTGGCTTGATCTCTAAAATGCTTTGACAAAACTGACGTTTACGTTAACGTCAATGCTAAACGAAATACCGCCCCATGACCTCAAGCCAAGAATCCGCTCTTCACTACCCACTCGGCGATACCTTGCCCGGTCCGGCCCAGACTCTGGAAGTGGCACCCGGCGTCAAGTGGATCCGCATGACCTTGCCGTTTGCCCTCGATCACATCAACCTCTGGCTGCTGCGTGATCGCCAGACCGATCTGCATGGCCAGGTACGCGAGGGCTGGACGGTCATCGACTGCTGCGTCAATCGCACCGAGGCGCGCGAGCAATGGGAGCAGATCTTCGCCGCCGAACTGGAAGGCCTGCCCGTTTTGCGCGTCATCGTCACCCATATGCACCCCGACCATATCGGCCTGGCCGGCTGGCTCTGCCAGCAATGGAACGCGCCCTTGTGGATCAGCGCCACCGATTACAACGTCGCCCGCGTCGCCATGAAAGACAGGGACGGCTTCGGCGGCGAATCCGGTGCGGACTTCTACAGCCTGCACGGACAAAGAGATGAGGAATTTCTGCTCCATGTCCGCGGCCGTGGCAGCTACTACTCTTCCCTGGTGGCCCCCATACCCGACATCTATCACCGCATCATGGATGGCGACGAGATCGACATCAACGGCCGCACATGGCAATGCATTGCCGGCTATGGTCACGCGCCGGAGCACATGGCGCTTTACTGCGCCGAGCTCGAGACACTGATCAGCGGCGACATGGTGCTTCCCCGTATTTCCGCCAATGTCAGCGTGCATTCTTCCGAGCCCGAAGCCAACCCGCTGCAGCTGTTTCTCACATCGCTGAAGCGCTACTTCGCTCTCCCACAGAACACCTATGTTCTGCCCTCGCATGGCAAACCCTTTACAGGCTTGCATATCCGTGTCCAGCAACTGCTGGACCATCATCAGGAACGTCTGAACGACATCATGCAGGCCTCCAGGCTACAGGGGCTGAGCGCTGCCGACATCCTTCCCATTCTCTTCAAACGCCAACTGGACACTCACCAGATGACTTTCGCCATGGGCGAGGCTCTGGCTCACCTGCACTATCTCTGGTTCAGCCGGCAACTGACGCGGCGGCTGGATGAAAACGGCATCCTGCGCTTCTACGCACCGAATATGCAGAAATAAAAAGAGAGCGCCTAGCGCTCTCTTTTTATGGGTTTCCGGTATTTTTGTAGCTGGAATGCTTTGACACCCTGCGGCAA
>NZ_BBVD01000001.1 GCF_000964545.1 Comamonas thiooxydans
TGATCAGCGAAGCCTTGCATTGTAGCCTGTTTTCACCAGACTCAAATCAAAGTTTGAAACTTTTTGTCAAGACCCAGAGGGCCTTGACAAAAAGAAAAAGCCTTACGGCTTTTTCTTTGATTTGGCGGAAACGGAGGGATTCGAACCCTCGATGAGGCTCTACACCCCATACTCCCTTAGCAGGGGAGCACCTTCGGCCACTCGGTCACGTTTCCGGAATGACGCTATTGTAAACAGCTTTTTTGTTCGTTTTTGGAAAGTTGCGAAAATTATTCGCTTTTGTCCAAACCGAAGGCGGTGTGCAGGGAACGCACGGCTAGCTCCAGGTACTTCTCGTCGATCACGACCGAAGTCTTGATCTCGGAAGTCGAGATCATCTGGATGTTCACGCCTTCCTTGCTCAGAGCACGGAACATGGTGGAGGCCACGCCCACATGGCTGCGCATGCCGATACCAACGATGCTGACCTTAGCGATATTGGGATTGCCCACCACTTCGGAAGCACCCAGCGCAGGAACAACGCTTTCACGCAGCAGCTCCATGGCACGCTGGTAGTCGCCCTGGCTCACGGTGAAGCTGAAGTCGGTCTTGCCGTCCTTGGAGATGTTCTGGATGATCACATCGACTTCGATGTTGGCATCAGCCACGGGACCCAGGATGGCAGCAGCCACGCCAGGGGTATCAGGCACGCCCAGCACGGAGATCTTGGCCTCGCCACGGTTGAAAGCGATGCCGGATACGACAGCCTTTTCCATTTTTTCGTCTTCCTCAAAAGTAATCAGCGTGCCGGACTTGGCTTCTTCTTCCAGATCGATATCCCAGGGCGTGAAGCTCGACAGCACGCGCATGGGCACCTTGTACTTGCCTGCAAACTCCACGGAACGGATTTGCAGCACCTTGGAGCCCAGGCTGGCCATTTCCAGCATTTCCTCAAAGCTCACCGTACCCAGGCGCTTGGCAGCAGGCACCACACGGGGATCGGTGGTGTAGACGCCATCCACATCGGTATAGATCAGGCATTCGGCCGCCTTCAGGGCGGCAGCCACGGCCACGGCCGAAGTATCGGAGCCGCCACGCCCCAGCGTGGTGATATTGCCTTCGGGATCGATACCCTGGAAGCCGGTCACGATCACGACACGACCCGCCTCGAGGTCGGCGCGCACGCGCTTGTCGTCGATGGACTCGATGCGAGCCTTGGTGTAGCTGCTATCGGTGCGCACGGGCACTTGCCAGCCCGCATAGCTGACCGATTCCATGCCTTCGGCCTGCAGCGCAATGGCCAGCAGCGCCGAGGATGCCTGCTCGCCAGTGGCGGCCAGCATATCAAGCTCACGATAGTACGAACTCTTGGCGTGGCTGGGAGCCAGTTCGCTGGCCAGACCCAGCAAACGGTTGGTTTCGCCACTCATGGCGCTGGGCACAACCACCAACTGGTGACCTGCCCGAGCCCATTTGGCCACACGCTTGGCGACGTTGCGGATGCGCTCTGTCGAGCCCATCGAGGTGCCGCCGTATTTATGAACGATCAGTGCCATTGGATACTAAAGGGTGACGAAACAGCAGCCACGGCGCAGATCACAAAGGTTTTGGCGCGCCGGCGGTTTTCGTACAGGTAAAAAAACCAAAACCTAGGAATTGTACCAACCGAGACTTGCCCCCTGGCGCTCTACAAAACCTCGCCCCACCTTGATGTGGATGCGGTGCCCTCGCGTAGTGCAAACGCCGAGCTGTGCCATGAGCTGCGCAAGCTGTGCCGCCGTCGGCGTGGTGCCATGCTCGGTGCGCAACCAATAACGCAGGACATTACCCATACGCAGCTCACTCAAACTCTGCAGCGCCTTGATGGCGGGCGGCACCCCCACCAACTGCAGATCTGCCGCCGCCTGCTGGTCCAGCAACTGCGACGCTTGGGCGCAATGGGCGCTGCTGCGTGCAAACGTGCTGCGAAACTGCGGAAAGACCTGCTCCAGCACCGGCAGCAACTGAGCCCGGATGCGATTGCGCGTGTAGCCCGGATCTGCATTCGTCGGATCCTCGACCCAGCTCAAATTCCTGAGCCGCAACCAGTCGCGCAGCGCCTGCCCCGGCACCTCCAGCAAGGGCCTGAACCATTCCAGCCCTGCTCTTTGCCAATGCCCAGGCATGGCCGCCAGACCGGCCACACCGGCACCGCGCGAGAGCGCCAGCAGCAAGGTCTCGACCTGATCGTCGGCATGCTGGGCCAGCGCCATGGAGCGCACCGCATCCAGTGCAGCACCCTGCGCATCGAGCCAAGGCTGCCGGGCCTCCTGAATCAAGGCCGCATAACGCCCCTGCCGCGCCGCATCTTCGGGGCTTTGTCCCTGCACATTGCGCGCATTGATGGCGCAGACCTTGAGGGCAATGCCGTGCCGGGCGCACAGCTGCTCGCAGTGCCGCTGAAATTCATCAGCTGCAGCCTGCAAACCATGGTGCACATGAATCGCCCGCACCTGCCCTGGCCAGCGCGCATGGCAGGCCAGCAGCAGAGCTGACGAATCGGCTCCGCCGCTGAAGGCCACAACCAGCGGCAGCGCTGGATTGAATGCAGCCACTGCGGCATCCACCCGGCCGGCCGAAGCCGCCAACAAGTCAGCATCTGACTGGGCTTGCATGAACAACAGACCCCTTCTTTCAAATTCAATAGCAGCCAACGCCTACCCAGCAAGGAATTAAGGCGTATTTCGCTCATAAACTCTCGACAAAAAACAAATGGCTCCCGAAGGAGCCATTGTGCGCAAGCGGCATCAAGCCCGCTGGATCAGCGGTTGTCGGCCTTGGTGTCGGCAAACTTACCATAGCTCTGAATGCGGTCGTAGCGACGATCCTGCAGCTCCTTGGGCTTGAGATCGGTCAGCTGGCGATAGGCATCGCCCAGCGCACGCTTGAGGAAGGCACCCATTTGCTTGTGATCGCGGTGAGCACCACCCACAGGCTCGTTGACGATCTTGTCCACCAGACCCAGCGCCTTGAGGCGGTGAGCAGTGATGCCCATGGCGTCTGCTGCTTCCTGGGCCTTTTCGCCGGTCTTCCACAGAATGGAAGCGCAGCCTTCGGGACTGATCACCGAGTACACGGAGTACTGCAGCATCAGCACCTGGTCTGCCACGGCAATGGCCAGCGCACCGCCCGAGCCACCTTCACCGATGATGGTGGTGATGATGGGGGTCTGCAGCTGGGCCATTTCGTAGATGTTGCGACCGATGGCTTCGGACTGGCCACGCTCCTCGGCATCGATGCCGGGGAAGGCGCCGGGCGTGTCCACGAAAGTGAACACAGGCAGCTTGAACTTCTCGGCCGTCTTCATCAGACGCAAGGCCTTGCGATACCCCTCGGGACGCGTCATGCCGAAGTTGCGCAGCGTACGCTCCTTGGTATCGCGCCCCTTTTGATGACCGATCACCATGCAGGGCTGACCATTGAAGCGCGCCAGGCCGCCGATGATGGACTGGTCATCCGCAAAGTGGCGGTCGCCGTGCATTTCGACAAAGTCGGTAAAGCACTCGCGCACATAGTCGAGCGTATAGGGGCGCTCGGTATGGCGTGCGATCTTGGTGATCTGCCAGGGGGTCAGGTCGCTGTAGATGTCCTTGGTCAGCTGCAGGCTTTTCTTGCTGAGCTGATCGATCTCTTCCGAGATATCTACTGCGCTTTCAGTCTGCACATAGCGCAGTTCTTCGATTTTGGATTCGAGTTCGGCAATGGGCTGCTCAAAATCCAGAAAGTTCTTTTTCGCCAACGTATTTCTCCTTGTGCCAGCCTGTTGCAATCCTTGCAATCGGCCAGTGGACAGATGTCATCAAGCCACAGGCTGCGCCTCGAGCGAGCGCCAAATATACCAAGTTGCAACCGTACACCACGGTTTCCAAGCCTCGGCAACTTCACGGGCATCGCTGCGACTGACAGGATCGCCCGAAAAATGATTGAGAGAGATGCCCTGTATCAAACCGGCATCGTCCAGAGGCAGCACATTGGGCCGCCCCAGACAGTAAATCAGAAAATTCTCGGCCGTCCAGCGGCTGAGACCGCGTATGGACATCAGCTCGGCAATGATGACTTCATCGCTCATCTGAGCCCATTCATCCATGTGCAGACGGTTCTCGGTGAAGTGCAGAGCCAGATCGACCAGATAGTCCACCTTGCGGGCCGACAACCCCACCGCACGCATATCGTCCACCTTGAGCCTGAGCACCTGCTCGGGCTGCATGGCAGCAGGCAGCCTGGCGAACTTGTTCCACAAGGTCTTGGCGGACTTCGCCGAAATCTGCTGCCCGATGATGGACCGGGCCAACGTGGCAAAGGCCTGCTCCTGCCCGCAAGGCAACAGTGCCTGGCTGCCGAGTTGCGGAATCAGGCGCTTGAGCACACGATCGCGGCGCATGAGCTGACGACAGGCCTCAGCCCAATAGGCGGGCACACCATCAGGCAAATCCAGATGGATCTTTGGAGCGGCCGCTTTGGACGCAACTGCCTGCTTTGCAGATGTACCCGCAGGCTGAGCAATGGCTGCGGCCCCCAAAGGCGCTACAGGCAAAGGCGCAGCCGGCCCCATGGGCACGGGCAGATCAGCCACCAGCGGCAGCTGTTCAAACTCCATGGTGTCCAGATGCTTGGCCGCACTCATGCACGACTCTCCGCACTGCTCACACAGTTGATGGAATATTGCATGCAGCCTCAGCCCTTGGCGGCCGCTTCCCAGGTCGTGCCCGCAGCCGAGTCCTTGAGGACGATGCCCTGATCGAGCAACTCCTTGCGGATGCGGTCGGCCTCGGCCCAGTTCTTGGCAGCCTTGGCCTCTGCGCGTGCGGCAATCTGCGCCTCGATCGCTGCCGCATCCACCCCTTCGGCACCAGCCTGCAGAAACTTTTGCGGCTCGGCCTGCAGCAGGCCCAGGCAGGCCCCCAGGGCCTTGAGCAAGCCAGCCACTTCGGGCGACTTGCTGCGGTTGACCTCGGCGGCCAGCTCGAAGAGCACGGCCACGGCCTCGGGCGTACCGAAGTCTTCGTCCATCGCCGCCTTGAAGCGAGCGGCATAGGGATTGCTCCAGTCGATCTGCACCTCGGCAGGCGTCACCAGGTCCAGCGCGGTATAGAGGCGCTTGAGCGCACCGCGCGCATCATCGAGATGCACATTGGAATAGTTCAGCGGGCTGCGGTAGTGACTGCGCACGACGAAGAAACGGATGGTCTCGGCGTCGTACTCCTTGAGCACGTCACGGATGGTGAAGAAGTTGCCCAGCGACTTGGACATCTTCTCGTTATCCACGTTGATGAAGCCGTTGTGCATCCAGGTCCGTGCGAACGGCTTGCCAGTCGCACCTTCGCTCTGGGCAATCTCGTTCTCGTGGTGAGGGAACTGCAGATCCGCACCGCCGCCATGGATGTCGAAGCTCTCTCCCAGCAGCTCGCAACCCATGGCCGAGCACTCGATATGCCAGCCGGGGCGACCTTCGCCAAAGGGGCTGGCCCACTTCACGTCGGCGGGCTCGTCCACCTTGGCCGACTTCCACAGCACAAAGTCCAGCGGATCGTGCTTGCCGTCGGCCACGGCCACACGCTCGCCGGCGTTGAGCTCGTCCAGCGACTTGCCCGAGAGCTTGCCGTAGCCTGGAAACTTGCGCACGGCGTAGTTCACATCGCCGTTGCCGGCCTGATAGGCCAGGCCCTTGCCCTGCAAGCGGGCAATCATGCTCAGCATCTGCGGCACATACTCGGTGGCGCGCGGCTCCAGCGTGGGGCGCTCGATGCCCAGCGCATCCGCGTCCTGGTGCAGCGCATCGATCATGCGGTCGGTCAGGCTGCGTATGGTCTCGCCGTTTTCCACCGCGCGCTTGATGATCTTGTCATCGATGTCGGTGATGTTGCGCACATAGGTCACCTTGTAGCCGCTGGCGCGCAGCCAGCGCTGCACCACGTCGAAAGCCACCATGGAGCGTGCATGGCCCAGGTGGCAGAGGTCATAGACCGTCATGCCACAGACGTACATACGCACATGGCCCGGCTCAAGCGGCGAAAACGATTCCAGTGCACGCGACAGCGTGTTGTAGATACGCAAACTCATGAATCTTGAAATAGGGAGAGAGGGTGGCGAGCAGCAGCACTGGTCATGCCTGCGATGCATAAACCATGCCTGCCATTCCCTGAGGCTGAAAAATGCGCACTAGCATCCAGACACATCCCGGTCCGGCCAGACGCCTAAGCGCCGCACACCCCTCAGCTACAATTCCCCGCAGTATAAGCTCCCGCCGCAGCGCAGTTTTGCGGCGCCATGAAAGCACCTACATGCCTGTACGCAACTTGTTCAGTACCGCAGCGCGTGCGGCAGCCCTGGCTGCCTTGCTCGCTGCAGGTAGCGCCTACGCCGACGATTACACGGATGTTGCCCAGTTGCTCAAGAGCGGCAAGACACAGCAGGCGCTGCAAAAAGCAGACACCTATCTGGCCAAGAATTCACGCGACCCGCAGATGCGTTTTCTGCGCGGCATCGCACTGAGCAATGACGGCAAGACCGAGGACGCGATTGCAGCGTTTCGCCAGCTGACCGAGGACTATCCCGAGCTGCCCGAGCCCTATAACAACCTGGCCGTGATCTATGCACGCCAGGGTGACCTGGATCGCGCCCGCGCCGCGCTCGAAGCCGCCGTGCGCAACAATCCGAACTATGCCGTGGCGCACGAGAACCTGGGCGATATCTATGCCCGCCTGGCCTATCAGTCCTATGCGCAGTCCCTGGCCAAGGGCGGCCGCCCAGCAGCCCTGAACCCCAAGCTCAAGCAGCTCAAGGACTTGCTGCAGCCTGCAGCCTCTCTCGCAACGCCTGCCCCGGCCCAGCCTGCACAGCGCTGAACCCGTTTTTTGCCATCGCCGCCCTTCTCCCTCTTGTGAAGCAGGCCGGCGCCCTCAGCTGCCTCAAGCCTGTTTTTCGCAGCCGCCATCCCTGCGGCCCTGCCCCAAGGCCCACTTACCCAGGAATATGACCATGCTGAATTTCCGTCGAAACAGCCTCAAGGCCCTGTCCGCGATTGCGCTGACAGCCACTGTTTTTGCCACCCCCGGCCTGGCCCAGGCGCAATCCAAGGTGCAGCTCAAGACCAGCATGGGCGATATCGTGGTCGAGCTCAACGATGCCAAGGCCCCCAAGAGCGCCGCCAATTTTCTGCAATATGTGCGTGACAAGCACTATGACGGCACGGTGTTCCACCGCGTCATCGACGGCTTCATGATCCAGGGCGGCGGCATGGACGCCAATCTGAACGAGAAGCCCACACGCGCCCCGATTCCGCTGGAAGCCAGCAACGGCCTCAAGAACGACCGCGGCACGATTGCCATGGCGCGCACCGGCAACCCCAATTCCGCCACCTCACAGTTCTTCATCAATGTGGTGAACAACGACATGCTCAATGCCCCCAAGCCCGACGGCCATGGCTATACCGTCTTCGGCAAGGTCGTCAAGGGCATGGATGTGGTGGACAAAATCCGCGCCGTGGCTACGGGCAACCGTGGCATGCACCAGAATGTGCCCACGACGCCGGTAACAATCCTCTCCGCCACCGAAATCAAGTAAACGCCCCGGCGGCGCTGCACCTGCCGGGCCGCGCCCGCCTCTTTACTCCATCCTCTAGAAAGCACAGACATGAGCAATCCCCAAGTCGAACTGCACGTGACCATCAACGTGGCTGACACCGCAACCCAGGGCGTGATCACGCTGGAACTGGACGCCGTGAACGCGCCCAAGTCCACCGAGAACTTCCTGAACTACGTGAACCAGGGCTTCTACAACGGCACCATCTTCCACCGCGTGATCAAGAACTTCATGATCCAGGGCGGCGGTTTCGCAGCCGACATGAAGCAGAAGGAAACCGCTGCTCCCATCGAGAACGAAGCCAAGAACGGCCTGAAGAACGACAAGTACACGATTGCCATGGCTCGCACCAGCGATCCTCACAGCGCAACCGCCCAGTTCTTCATCAACACCGTGGACAACGGCTTCCTGAACCACACCGCTCCCACCGGCCAGGGCTGGGGCTATGCCGTGTTCGGCAAGGTGGTCAAGGGTGAAGAAGTCGTGGACGCCATCAAGAAGGTGCGCACCACTCGCAAGGGCTTCCACGACGACGTGCCTTTCGACGCCGTGGTGATCGACAAGGCCGTGGCCCTGTAATCTCCCCCTGAGGCGCTAACGCGCCTTCCCCCTCTCTGCTTCGCGGAGGGGGACGACGGCCTCGCTGCGGGGCGGCCCTTGCTTGCCGTCTCTTTGTGAGGCCGTTATTGTTTTCAGGCTGCGCACTTTTCATTCATGGCTGAATCTTCTGATCCACGCACTGCCGCTCCTCAAGTCGCGCAGCTCCAGGCTGAGCCCCACTGGCGCACGCTTGATTTCATTTCCGATCTGCACCTGCAGCCTTCGGAGCCGCAGACGGCTGAAGCCTGGCGCAGCTATATGGCGCGCAGCACGGCCGACGCCATCTTTATCCTCGGCGATCTGTTTGAAGTCTGGGTGGGTGACGATGCACTCGATGAGCTCGGCAGCTTCGAGGCCGAATGCGCTGCCGTGCTACGCGAGGCGGCGCAGCAGCGCCCGCTGTTCTTCATGGTCGGCAACCGCGACTTTCTGGCCGGTGACGAATTTCTGCGCCGAAGCGGCATGACCGGCCTTTCCGACCCCACGGTGCTGCGGTGGGCTGGCACCAGCATCCTGCTCAGCCATGGCGATGCGCTGTGCCTTGACGATGTGGATTACCAGCAATTCCGCGCTGTTTCGCGCTCCGGCGCCTGGCAACAGCAACTGCTGGCCCAGCCCCTGGCCGTGCGCCGCGCGATCGGCAGATCGGCACGCAGCGAAAGCGAGCAACGCAAGCAAAGCGGCGCACCCTACGCGGATGCCGACGCGCAGATGAGTGCCACCTGGATGCAGGCCGCGCAAGCGCCCTGGCTGATTCACGGCCACACTCATCAGCCCGCCGATCACGCACTGGGCAGGCAGCAGTGGCGCATCGTGCTCAGCGACTGGCATATCGATGCCGATACGCGTCGCGCCGAGGTGCTGCGTGTGACGCCCGAAGGCTGGCAGCGCATGCCGCCCGAGCTGGCGTGACGCACCAACCAGTTGCCGCTATCTCATTCAGAGCTTATTGCGCAGGTTATTTATAGATTTCAGATTGAAAACTATCCAAGTTCTATGAATAGAAGGCGCTAGCAGCTATCAAATTTACTGAACTGACAGACACGAAAAAGCCCGCTGCCCACAGAGTTGGAGCACCGGGCTTCTTTGTTTACGGCCAGATCTCAAACCGAGATAGCTGAAGCCGAGCCTACTTGCTTGCGCAGCTCGAACTTCTGGATCTTGCCCGTGCTGGTCTTGGGCAGCTCGCCAAACACCACCGCGCGCGGCACCTTGTAGCCGGCCAGATGCTTTTTGCAGTGGGCAATGATGTCTTCGGCCGTAGTCTCGGCTCCGGCTTTGAGCTCGATGAAGGCGCAGGGCGTCTCGCCCCATTTGGGATCGGGCTTGGCCACCACGGCAGCAGCCAGCACGGCGGGGTGGCGGTAGAGCACATCCTCCACTTCGATGGACGAGATGTTCTCGCCTCCCGAGATGATGATGTCCTTGCTGCGATCCTTGATCTGGATATAGCCGTCGGGATGCTGCACGGCCAGGTCGCCGCTGTGGAACCAGCCGCCGCGGAAAGCTTCCTGCGTCGCCTGCGGGTTCTTGAGATAGCCCTTCATGGCGATATTGCCCTGAAACATGATCTCGCCCATGGTCTGGCCGTCGCGCGGCACGGGCTGCATGGTTTCGGGGTCCAGCACGGCAGCAGAGCGCTGCAGGTGGTAGCGCACGCCCTGGCGCGAGTTCAGGCGGGCGCGCTCGCCGATATCGAGCGCATTCCAGCTCTCATGCTTGGCGCAGACCGTGGCTGGGCCATAGGTTTCGGTCAGGCCATAGACATGGGTGATGTCAAAGCCCATGGCCTCCATGCCCTCGATCATTGATGCAGGCGGCGCGGCCCCTGCCACCATGGCCTTGACGCCTGCGGGCACGCCCTGCTTCATGGCAGCCGGCGCATTCACCAGCAGGCTATGCACAATGGGCGCGCCGCAGTAATGGCTCACGCCATGGTTGCGAATGGCGTCAAAAATCGCCTGCGCATCCACCCGGCGCAGGCAGACATTGACCGCCGCGCGTGCGGCCACCGTCCAGGGGAAGCACCAGCCGTTGCAGTGGAACATGGGCAGCGTCCACAGATAGACGGCGTGCTTGGGCATGTCCCACTCCAGCACATTGCTGATGGCATTGTTGTGCGCGCCGCGATGGTGGTAGACCACGCCCTTGGGGTTGCCCGTGGTTCCGCTGGTGTAGTTCAGCGCGATCGCATCCCATTCGTCGCCGGGCCATTGCCAGTCGAAACCGGCATCGCCCTGGGCCACAAAGCTCTCATAGTCGGTGGCACCGATTTGCTCGGCCGCCTCGCCGTAAACCGGGTCTTCGACCTGAATCACATAGATGGGCGCGGTGCTCTGGCGCAGCTTGAGCGCCCTAGCCATCAAGGCCACGAACTCGGGGTCCACGATCAAGGCCTTGGCCTCGCCGTGATCCAGCATGAATGCCAGGGTCTCGGCATCGAGCCGGGTATTGAGCGTGTTGAGCACGGCACCGGCCATGGGCACACCAAAGTGCGCCTCCACCATGGGTGGCGTATTGGGCAGCATTACGGCCACGGTGTCGTTCTTGCCGATGCCGATTTTCTGCAGGCTGCTGGCCAGCTGACGGCAGCGCGCATAGGTTTGCGCCCAGCTCTGGCGCAAGTCGCCGTGAACAATGGCCAGGCGCTCGGGGTAGACCTCGGCCGTGCGGGCAATAAAGCTCAGCGGCGTCAGCGCGGCATGGTTGGCGGTATTTGGGGCGAGGTTCAGATCGAAAGAACTTGTCATGTTTGTCTCCTGAGCGTTTTGTACTCCAGCATCCGTCACGCCAGGCTTACAACCGAGCGCCATGCAAGCCTGTTGTGATCGTGATCAAGCAGTTGCGCCCGAAATGGCCGCACCGCGCCAGCAAACCGGTATGTGGCATGTGACATGCGCAGATAAACCAGAGCAATGCAAAAGGTCATTCAGCGAAACAGTACTTTCAACAGCTTCTGAAAATCGATAAATTCATTTGAAATCAACCACATGGGATTCCATTGAAAAATCCCCTCATTCCCCAGGCAGGGCCAACTCATGCAAGTCATCTATAAGACATCATTTATCTGACAGACCAATCACCAGGACTTCGAATCGCTTTTAGAATGCGCACATGTTTTGAGTACATGACTGCCTGCACTGGCAGTGCAAGACCGGCATCTCTGCCCGCACGGAGCCGGTCGCAAGCCTCAAGACTGAGTGGCGGAGGAGACGTTTTAGAGGAGAGCCTGGCAATGACCCAGGCATCAGGAGACCTGAGCCTGCACCCATGGGTGCAGGCTTTTTTTTTGCCCGCCTGCTCCATTCCTGCCGCGCCCTCGGCCATTGCCGAAAAAGGCAGAATACGCGGGTGGCCATTCCCCAATCATTTATCCAAGAGTTGCTATCCCGCGTCGACGTCGTCGACATCGTGGGCCGCTATGTACAGCTCAAAAAGGGCGGCGCCAACTTCATGGGCTTATGCCCGTTCCATAGCGAGAAGTCGCCCTCTTTCACCGTCAGCCCCAGCAAGCAGTTCTTTCACTGCTTTGGCTGCGGCAAGAATGGCAATGCCATCGGCTTTCTGATGGAGCATGCCGGCATGGGCTTTGTCGAAGCCGTGCAGGAGCTTGCCAACCAATGCGGTCTGCAAGTGCCGCAGGACGACATCAGTCCCGCCGAGCGCCAGCGCCAGGCTCAGCAAAAGCAAAAGGCGGAAACACTGAGTGATCTGCTGGAAAAAGCCGGCGAGTCCTATCGCAAGCAGCTCAAGGCAGCTCCGAAAGCCATCGAGTATCTGAAAAAGCGCGGCGTCTCCGGCGAAGTTTCCAAGCGCTTTGGCCTGGGCTATGCCCCTGCAGGCTGGCATGGTCTGGCCAGCGTATTTGCCGAGTACGACAACCCGCAGCTCGAAGAATGCGGGCTGGTCATCGTCGGCGAGGACGACAGCCGCCGCTACGACCGCTTTCGCGACCGGCTCATGTTCCCGATTCGCAATGTCAAAGGCGAGTGCATAGGCTTTGGCGGGCGAGTGTTCGGCGATGAAAAGCCCAAGTACCTGAACTCGCCCGAAACCCCGGTCTTCCACAAGGGCCGCGAACTCTACGGCCTTTACGAGGCCCGCCAGGCCCTGCGCGACATGGGCTACGCCCTGGTCACCGAAGGCTATATGGACGTGGTGGCGCTGGCCCAGCTCGGCTTTGCCAATGCCGTGGCCACGCTTGGAACGGCCTGCACGCCCGAGCATGTGCAAAAGCTGTTTCGATTCACCGATGCCGTGGTCTTCAGCTTCGACGGCGACGGCGCGGGCCGGCGCGCCGCGCGCAAGGCTCTGGATGCAGCCCTGCCGCTGGCAACCGACACGCGCTCCATCAAATTCCTGTTCCTGCCTTCGGAGCACGACCCCGACAGCTTCATCCGCGAATTCGGCCCCGAGGCCTTCTCGCGCTATGTAGGCGATGCAACGCCACTGAGCCGCTTTCTCATCGAATCGGCCAGCGAAGGCTGCGATCTGGGACAGACAGAAGGCCGTGCCCACATGGCCAGCAACGCCCGGCCGCTGTGGTCGCTGCTGCCCGACGGCGCGCTCAAGCGCCAGTTGCTCTCCGAAATCGCAGCCCTGGCCCAGCTGGACTCGCGCGACCTCTCCGATATCTGGGCGCAGGAGGCGGCACGCACCGCCCCCATTGCCCGCCGCGCGCCTGCGCCCCCCGGCCCTCAGGCACCGGAATGGGATGCTCCTGCGGGCAACTGGGAAAGCGCTCCCGACTGGACTGACGCAGGTGCACCCAGCCCCTCCTACCCAAGCCAGAGCGGAGGCAGCGATGGTGGCAACTGGTCGGGCCGCAAGGAATTCGGCCGCCAGCGCAAGCCCTGGGGCAAGAAGGGCGAGGACTGGAACCCGCCACAACTGGGCCCGCGCCCCACGCCGGTCAGCCGCGAAGACCAGGCCGCACGCCTGCTGATGTGTCACATGGAGTTCATGGAAGAGATGACCCATGAGGATTTCGATGCCCTGGCTCGCTGCAACCAAAGCCATGCCCCCTTGTTCCGTTGGCTGGAGGCCCAGTTCACCGAATCCGGGCCGCGCTCCTGGGCAGTGCTGCGCGAGCAATTGCAAGGCTCACCCTGCGAGCCGCTGGCCCACAAGCTGATGAGCGGCGCCCATGCCAACCCTGAAGGCGAAGTGGACGAGTTGCGCAAGGAGTTACGCGGCACGCTCAATCTGATCCTGGTGGATCACCTCAAGCGCGAAGAAGCCAAGGCTCTCAAGGAAATTGCTACAGACCCCACAGCCGCAAGACGTTACATTGAGTTTCAACAGCGGCGAAAAAATTTATCTGTAATTATTAGCTCCACCTCTTGACATCTTTAAAAAAGGTATAATTTAGTGGATATAGGCAAGAGCGACAGCAACACCTCCGACCCGGGCACCGTGAAGAAATCACGTGATGGCAGCAACTGCATGGCCCATTTCTCGCAAGGATTGCATACCAAATGATCGCCCCAACATCTTGCCATGGAGTCTTTGTGCTCCACCGGACAGGCTAGACCTGTTCTTGCGCCAGCTTTCATGGCGTTTGTTTGCATTTTCCGTTTTCCTTTGTGTGTTTGTGTGTGTTCGTACCGTGAGAGGTGTTCATGCCCGTTTCAAAGTCCGTGAAGTCCAAGCAGGCCCCAGAAGCTTCAGCAAAGCCCAAGACCTCTAAAACTTCCACTTCCGCAGCAGAGCCCGCGAAAAAGGCCAGTGCCAGCAAGCCTGCTGTGAAGAAGAGTGCTGCATCTGCAGCCGAAGCAAAGAAAGACACCACCGTGGTTACCAAGTCACAAGCCGAACTCAAAGCCATGGCCGATGCGCTGCTGGCGCAGGCAACTCCCAAGCGCGGCCGCAAGAAGGCCGAAGAAGACGACGACACAGCTGCCGCTCCTGCCGCCAAGAAGACTGTCGCCAAAAAGGCCCCTGCTGCCAAGAAGGCAGCCGCCGTCAAGGCCCCTGCTGCCAGTGCCGATGCCGACAAGGCTCCCGCCAAGCGCGGTCGCAAGCCCAAGGCCAAGGAGGCCGACGAGGACATGGATGATGCAGACCTGTCGGATATCGACAGCGATCTGGAAGGCGAAGTCGAAGAGGAGGCATCAACCGAAGCGTCTGCTGCTCCTGCCGAAAAGGCCAAGCCTCTGCGCATGAAGATCAGCAAGGCGAAGGAACGCGCCTTGATGAAGGAATTCGGCCTGGACGAGACTGTTCTGACCGAAGAGGAAATGAACACCCGCCGTCAGCGTCTGAAGATGCTGATCAAGCTGGGCAAGACCCGCGGCTACCTGACCCACGCCGAAATCAACGACCACCTGCCCGACAAGCTGGTCGATGCCGAAACGCTGGAAGTCGTGATCTCCATGTTGAACGACATGGGCGTGGCCGTGTACGAGCAGACTCCCGATGCGGAAACCCTGCTGCTGAACAACACCGGCCAGTCGGCCACCACCGAAGAAGAAGCGGAAGAAGAGGCCGAAGCGGCTCTGTCCACCGTGGACTCAGAATTCGGTCGCACCACCGACCCCGTGCGCATGTACATGCGTGAAATGGGTACCGTCGAACTGCTGACACGCGAAGGCGAAATCGAAATCGCCAAGCGCATCGAAGGCGGTCTGATGGACATGATGGAAGCCATCTCGGCCTCCCCTGCGACCATCGCCGAAATCCTCAACATGGCCGAGGAAATCCGCGAAGGCAAGGTTGTCATCTCCACCGTGGTGGACGGCTTCGTCAATGCCAACGAGAACGACGACTATGTGGCCGAAGAAGACTTCGACGAATACGACGAAGAAGACGACGATGACGGCAAGGGCGGCTCCAAGGCTCTGACCAAGAAGCTCGAAGAGCTGAAGAACGAAGCCCTGGGTCGCTTTGACTCCATGCGTGAGCTCTTCGACAAGATGCACAAGGTGTATGACAAGGAAGGCTACGGCACCGAGGCATACATGAAGGTGCAGAAGGCCATCACCGAAGAGCTGATGACCATTCGCTTCACAGCCAAGACGATTGAAAAGCTCTGCGATCTGGTGCGCGCCCAGGTGGACGACGTGCGCAAGAAGGAACGCGAGCTGCGCAAGATCATCGTTGACAAGTGCGGCATGCCCCAGGAGCAGTTCATCAAGGACTTCCCGCCCAACCTGCTGAACCTGGACTGGGTCATCAAGCAAGTGGCGGCAGGCAAGAACTACAGCGCCGTGCTGGAGCGCAATATTCCGCCCGTGCAGGAGCTGCAGCAGAACCTGATCGACCTGCAGGCCCGCGTGGTCGTGCCTCTGGAAGAGCTCAAGCACATCAACAAGCGCATGAACAGCGGCGAGCGCGCCAGCCGCGATGCCAAGAAGGAAATGATCGAGGCCAACCTGCGTCTCGTGATCTCCATCGCCAAGAAGTACACCAACCGCGGTCTGCAATTCCTGGATCTGATCCAGGAAGGCAATATCGGCCTGATGAAGGCCGTGGACAAGTTCGAATATCGTCGCGGCTACAAGTTCTCGACCTATGCAACCTGGTGGATTCGTCAGGCCATCACGCGCTCCATCGCCGACCAGGCCCGCACGATCCGTATCCCCGTGCACATGATCGAGACCATCAACAAGATGAACCGCATCTCGCGCCAGCACTTGCAAGAGTTTGGTTTCGAGCCCGATGCGTCCATCCTGGCAGCCAAGATGGAGATCCCCGAGGACAAGATCCGCAAGATCATGAAGATCGCCAAGGAGCCGATCTCGATGGAAACCCCCATCGGCGACGACGACGATTCCCACCTGGGCGATTTCATCGAGGACGGCAACAACACGGCGCCTATCGACGCCGCCATGCAGGCCGGTCTGCGCGATGTGGTCAAGGACATTCTCGACGGCCTGACGCCTCGCGAAGCCAAGGTGCTGCGCATGCGCTTCGGTATTGAAATGTCCACTGACCATACGCTGGAAGAAGTCGGCAAGCAGTTTGACGTGACGCGCGAGCGCATCCGTCAGATCGAAGCCAAGGCGCTGCGCAAGCTCAAGCACCCCTCGCGCTCCGACAAGCTGCGCAGCTTCATCGACTCGCTGTAAAGTCAGTCCGAGGAACCGGCGCGCCGGTTCCCTGCTACTCAAAGCCCCGACCTGCCCCAGGTCGGGGCTTTTTCGCATGCAGCCCAGGTCAGCAAGCCTTCGCTTGCGGCCAAACCCACCAAAAGACACATAACAACGGAGACAGACATGAATACCCCCCACGCGAACAATGCCCTGACACGTCGCCACTGGCTAAGCTATTCCGCTGCCTTGCTGTCTACACCTTTTGCTGCCATCGCCAATCCGCCTCAGCGCCTTGGCACGCAGCTGCGTATCGTGATCCCCGCCAACCCCGGCGGCGGCTGGGACCAGACCGGCCGCGCCCTGGGCACCGCGCTGACCAGCAGCGGCACGGTGGACAAGGTCGTTTATGAAAACATCGGCGGCAAGGGCGGCACCATAGGCTTGGCCGAGTACACCAAACGCTATGGCAGCGACCCCAACTGCCTGCTGATCGGCGGCATGGTCATGGTCGGCGCCCTGGCGCTGAACAAGAATTCGGCCGCGCTGCAGCAGGTACAGCCCCTTGCGCGCCTGACCAGCGACTATCTGGTAGTGGCCGTGCCCACCGACTCGCCGCTTGCCAACCCCAAGGCACTGGCCAAGGCCATGCGCGAGAACCTGCCGGCACTGACCATTGCCGGAGGCTCTGCAGGCGGTGTGGACCATATGTACGCAGGCATGCTGGCCCGCCTGGCCAAGGCCAATGCGGAGCAACTGCAATACAAACCCTTTGCCGGCGGTAACGATGTGCTCCAGGCCCTGCTGCAAAAGCAGGTGCAGGTGGGAATCTCTGGTTACAGCGAGTTCAGAGAAGCCTTGCAGGCGGGCAAACTGCGCGCCCTCGGTGTTTCGTCACGCCGTGCCATGTTCGGCATTGCCTCCATGCGCGACCAGGGTCTGGATGCTGAAATGTCCAACTGGCGTGCCGTCTTTACAGGCAAGAATCTGCCGGCAGAACGCGCCCAGCAACTGCTGGCCGCTATCGACCATGCAAGCAACCAGGACAGCTGGAAGCAAGCCCTGGTCAGCAATAATTGGAACTCTTCCTGGCAAACCGGCAAGGCACTGCATGAATTTCTGGAGGTCGAAACCTCCACTGCCCAGCTGATGACCTATCTGCTCAAGCTCAAGAGCTGAGCCTCTTTGCGAGATAGCCGCATGAACATGGTCAACCACACCGCCGCCTCCCCTCGTCTGTCCATTGCCGTCATGGGTGCGGGCTCGGTGGGCTGCTACTTTGGTGCTCTGCTGGCACGCGCCGGCCACCCGGTCACGCTGATCGGTAGAGCATCGCATATGCAGGCCATCAGCCAGCACGGGCTGCGACTGCAGACGGCGACAGAAGATCTGAACATCCCCATCACCACCAGCACCGAAGCCAGTGCCGTGGCAGGCGCCGATGTGGTGCTGTTCTGCGTGAAATCCACCGACACCGAAGCAGCGGCTACACAGATCAAACCCCACCTGGCAGCGCACACCCAGGTACTGAGCTTGCAAAACGGTGTGGACAACGACCGGCGCCTGCGCCTGGTACTGGGTCAGCAGCCGGTGGCTGCTGCCGTGGTTTATGTCGCCACCGCCATGGCCAGCCCAGGCCATGTGCGTCACTTCGGCCTGGGCGAGCTGCTCATCGCGCCCTGTCCGCAGGGTGACGAGATTGCACTCCAGTTCAGCGCAGCAAACATCCCCACCCAGACCTCGGACGGCGTGCTGACCGCACTCTGGCAAAAACTCATCATCAACTGCGTGTACAACGCACTCTCCGCCCTCACCCAGCAGCCCTATGGCTGGCTGATCGCGCAGCAGGGCGTACCCGCCGTCATGCAGGATATTGCCGCCGAATGCAAGGCCGTAGCTCTGGCCGACGGCGTGCTGCTGCCGGCCTCCGTGGACGAGGCTGTAGCAGCCATAGCGCGCACCATGCCCCGGCAGCTCTCTTCCACGGCCCAGGATCTGGCGCGGGGCAAGACCACGGAAATCGACCATCTCAACGGCTATGTGGTGCGACGCGGTCAGGCCCTGAGCATTGCCACGCCGATCAACCGTCTGCTGCAGGTGCTGGTGCAACTCAAGCAAATGCCGGCACACAAGCAGGAACTATGATTTCCATAGCTGCTTGCTCTGACAAATCAATGGTCAGAGTCAATTTTTACACCCGGAAACACCTAAGCCAGTACTAACACTTCCGGCATGGCTCGCCACCCTGTCCCCAGGGCTGCTTCAGCCCTGCCCCTATTGCTACAAACCCTGAAGCAAGCGAGTCTTCTCCCTGATTCGTGGCTGACCCGCAACACTTGCGCGCTGTTTGTGGCCTTTATCACTTCAAGGCGTTGCAGTCGAAGATTTGAAGCTACTAAACTTGTAGCAAAATAAATTAACCGCTATAGTCCATTGGACATGGCACTGAAAGCGCCTAGTGCGCCCAGCTCGACAACATCATTGCGCAAGGAGAAGCGTCCATGAGCTCCAAGGAAAACGCCGCCATCAACCAGCTGTTCGAGAAGCTCGAATGCCGCTATGCGCTGCGCGTGCTGTGGGCTTTGCGGGATGGTCATCCCCAGACCTTCCGACTGCTGCAAGACAGTGTGGGCGGCATCACCCCCAACACCTTGAACACCCGTATCAAGGAGCTGCGCGAGTGCGGCCTGCTCGAGCATGGCAGCGACGGCTACACCGTCACCCTGACCGGGCAGGATCTGCTCAAGCGCCTGTCCGATGTACAAGCCTTTGCCAACCGCTGGGTTGCCGCGCGCGCCAAGAAGTAAACCTTGCCGCTGTTGCGGCCGGGGGACTGGCAGCAAGCGGGTGCACCACTATCATCCAAGGGCCCCAAGCGTGCTTGGCGGGCCCTTTTTTCCATCGCCTTTTTCTGCTTTGCGCTGAAAGGAAATCATCATGGCATTCAACACTACTGCCTCCGGCCTGCAATACGAAGACACCGTCGTGGGCGAAGGCGCCGAAGCCAAGGCCGGTCAGAACGTGACCGTGCACTACACCGGCTGGCTCTACAACAATGGCGTGCAAGGCGCCAAGTTCGACTCCAGCAAGGACCGCAACGATCCTTTCGTCTTTCCCCTGGGCGCCGGCATGGTCATCAAGGGCTGGGACGAAGGCGTGCAAGGCATGAAGGTGGGCGGCCAGCGCACGCTGCTGATCCCCGCTGCCCTGGGCTATGGTGCGCGCGGCGCCGGTGGCGTGATCCCGCCCAACGCCACGCTGAAGTTTGACGTGGAACTGCTGGCTGTCTAAAAAACAGGCTGGCTCATCAAAAAAGCGGCTCTCTCTGAGGCCGCTTTTTTCTTTGCGAGAGGCTCGGCACAGATGGTGCTTATGTCTCTTCCGCCTCAAACAGCGCCCTGTGCAACGACATATAGGCCTTGTCACCCGCAGCATCACGTATGCGCGGAGCCAGCGCTGCCAGTTGCTCATAACCCATGGCCGCCTCCACCGCCAGATTCAGCCTGAAGCCCTTGAGCCCCAGAGCCCCCGTGATGGACACTGCTATCGGATAGGCTCTCTGGTAACGCCTCTGGGCGCTGCCAGGGTCGACGTCAGCAGCTGCCAACGATGCCGAACTGCTCTTTGAGAGCGAAGATGCATGGGCCTGTACTGCTGCATCGGCCGCGACGGACGACTCTCTTGTGGCCAGCCAGCCCTTGCCGACCAGCGCCAGAATATCGTCCTTGTTCACCCCCAGCGCCGAGGTCGCCTCCAGCACCTGCATGAGACTGCGACGACCGTCAAACAGCAAAAAGGCCGAGCGCAGCCGCTGGCTCAGATCGGCATGGCGCTCCTTGAAGGCCAGCTGGCCCTCGGGTGTTTTGACTAGATACATCGACCCCGCCCTCTGTGCATTGAATTGCTTTCCGCCCTGCAGGGTGGCAGCTATGGCTGCAGCTGAAAAGCGGGTTTTCCTGCAAGCCTGGTCCGCGCATGCTCCAGATCAGTTCGCGGCGGATATTCAGCAGAAAACTGCCTTGAACCTGATTCAAAAGATCGCTGAAGGCCATCCAATCAAGAGTTTTTCAAACTCTCGCCCGCCGCTGCTCCCACCAGCTGACGAGCAATGTGGTGGCCAAGCCCACCGGCACACCAAACACTCCGGCCGAGATGGGCTGAATACCCCACCAGAGTGCCTCGCCACGGAGGATCGACGGCAGCACCCCTTGCAGACCCGGAACGTGCGAGGCCATGTAGTAAAGCGTCACGGCCAGGCCCAGCAGCATGCCGGCCACCGCGCCACGACGCGTGGTGCCACGCCAGAAGATGCCCAGCACCATGGCCGGAACCAAAGCCGAGCCCGCCAAAGAAAAGGAGGCAGAGACCATGGGAAGAATGTCCGAAGAGCGACGCGCCGCGACAAACGCCGCCGACAGGGCCACCAGCAGCAATGCGAATTTGGAAAGAATCACGCGCTGTTCAGGCGAGATACGGCGCTTGCGCGTATCCAGGCGCTGGCGCTCCTGGAAATAGAGATCCCGCACCAGGGCATTGCTGATGGTCAGCAGCAGGCCGTCGGCCGTGGACAGGGCCGCCGCCAGTCCGCCCGCAGCCACCAGCCCCGAGAGCACATAAGGCATGCCGCCTAGTTCTGGAGTGGCCAGCATGATGAGGTCGGCCCCCATGCGGATTTCGGCAAACTGCAAAATGCCATCGCCGTTGATATCCTCCACCGACAGCAGCGAGGCGTCCACCCTTGACCACTGCGCTATCCAGTTCGGCAAGGCATCGAAATGCGTGCCAACGAGATTGCTCATGACCTCGTACTTCACCAGTACGGCCAAGGCTGGCGCCCCCAGATACAGCAACCCGATGAAGAACAGCGACCAGGCCACGGAGGTACGTGCGGCAGACACCGAGGGAACCGTGAAATAGCGCGTGAGCAAGTGCGGCAGCCCGGCCGTGCCGACCATCAGGCAGAACATCAGTGCCAGAAAATTGCGCCGACTTTCCTCATAGGCCTGCTGCTCGGCCGGCGAGCCATCCGGATCCCCCGCGAAAGGCTGGCTTTGCAGCGGCATGCCGCCCAGCGGCTTGGCCCGCTCATAGGCCTCGTGCAATTCACGGCTCCAGAGCTCGCGCGCCGCCGCCTCGTCCTTGGGCATGGCGGCCAGCTCCCGGCTGGCGGCCATGATGGCGCCGATATTGCCACTGCTGGTGCGCAGCTCGCGGATATGCTCGCTCAGTGCCTGGCGTTCGGCCGCCAGCACATTGGGCACATCGCGCAGCTTGGCCTGCAGCACCTGAGCGCGGGTGCGATAGGCCTCCAGCACCGACTGCTCGGCCTCTGAGGAAAGCAACTGCTGCTCCATGGCGCCGATCTTGCCCAGTTGCTGGCTATAGGCCAGCTGCGCCCAGGGGTTGCCCAGCTGTTTGTAGGCCAGCCAGGAGACAGGCAGCATGAAGGCCAGCAGGATCACCACATATTGTGCCACCTGGGTCCAGGTGATCGCCCGCATGCCGCCGAGGAACGAGCACAGCAGCACGCCGCCCAGCCCCAGCATGATGCCGATCTCGAACTGCACGCCGGTCAGCCGCGCGGCAATCAGGCCCACGCCATAGATCTGCGCCACCACATAGGTGAAGGAACAGGTGATGGCCGCCAGCGCAGCAATGATGCGCGGCCAACGTCCGCCATAGCGCGCCTGAAAGAAATCCGGCACGGTATAGAGATTCATGGCCCGCAGATAGGGGGCAATCAGCATACCGACCAGACAGAACCCGCCCGTCCATCCCAGGACATAGGCCAGTCCGCCGGGCTGCGTGCCGGTTCCCGAAAAGCCTTGCAGATAAAGCGCACCGGAGAGGCTGATGAAGGAGGCTGCGCTCATCCAGTCTGCAGCAGCCGCCATGCCGTTGTAGAAAGGCGGAATGCGCCGGCCGGCGACGAAATACTCCTCGGCATCGCTGGTGCGCGAATACACGCCGATGGCCGCGTACACCATCACCGTGGAGAACAGGAAGATGGGCCCGATCCAGTGGCGAGAGAGCCCGCGCTCCTCGGCCCAGAGCATGGTCAGCAGAAAGCCTGCCGTTCCCAGCACATAGAGAAACAGGATGCGATGCAGCCGCCAGTGATAGGCACGGCTCAGAACTGGCCGCTCAGGCATGAAGATCGGAAGTGGCAGAGGAGGCGTCGTGAGCCTCAGCCGCTTTGCGCGCCTCGTCACGCGCCTGCTGGCGTTCGAAATAATCCATGGCCACACAATAGACCACGATGATGAGCAGGAACATCAGGACCGCCCCTTGGGCCGCCATCCAGTAGGCCACGGGCCAGTCGGGCACCAGCGCCTGGATATCGCGCGCAAAGTAGCAGATGCCAAATGAAAATACCACCCAGACCGTCAGCAGCAAGGCCTTGAGTCTCAGGTGGTAGGTATCGTGCAGATCCGGCGGGAAGGTGACTTCCACCGGATTGCCCAAAGCATCGAATGCCTGTCGCGGAGCATCCGACACAGCATCGTCATGCACGGGCGCGTGATGCGTCTGCATGCCGATGCGCAAGGCTTATTCAGCCAGCTTCTGCCAGGTGGAGACCACGCTGTCAGGGTTCAGAGAGATGGACGAGATGCCTTCATCGGCCAGCCACTTGGCGAAGTCGGGGTGGTCCGAAGGGCCTTGGCCGCAGATGCCCACATACTTGTTCTGGTCGCGGCAGGCCTTGATGGCGCGAGCCAGCAGCTTCTTGACGGCGGGGTCGCGCTCGTCGAAGTCGGCAGCCAGCAGCTCCAGGCCCGAGTCGCGATCCAGGCCCAGGGTCAGCTGGGTCAGGTCGTTGGAGCCCACGGAGAAGCCGTCGAAGTATTCGAGGAACTCCTCGGCCAGCACGGCGTTGGAAGGCACTTCGCACATCATGATCAGCTGCAGGCCGTTTTCGCCGCGCTTGAGGCCGTTTTCGGCCAGCAGCTCGGTCACGCGCTTGGCCTGGCCCAGGGTGCGCACGAAGGGGATCATGATCTTGACGTTGGTCAGACCCATGTCCTCACGCACGCGGCGCAGGGCTTCGCATTCCATCTTGAAGGCTTCACCGAACTCGGCCGAGATGTAGCGCGCTGCACCGCGGAAGCCCAGCATGGGGTTCTCTTCCTCGGGCTCGTAACGGCTGCCGCCGATCAGCTTGCGGTATTCGTTGGACTTGAAGTCGGACATGCGCACGATCACGGGCTTGGGCCAGAAGGCAGCGGCAATCGTTGCCACGCCTTCAGTCACCTTGTCCACGTAGAAGGCGCGGGGAGATGCATGGCCGCGGGCCACGGACTCGACCGCCTTCTTCAGATCTGCGTCAACGGCGGGGTAGTCCAGGATGGCCTTGGGGTGCACGCCGATGTTGTTGTTGATGATGAATTCCAGGCGGGCCAGACCCACGCCCTCATTGGGCAGCTGGGCAAAGTCGAAAGCCAGCTGGGGATTGCCCACGTTCATCATGATCTTGGTGGAGATGCTGGGCATCTCGCCACGCTTGACCTCGGTCACTTCGGTTTCCAGCAGACCGTCATAGATCTTGCCGGTATCGCCTTCCGCGCAGGACACGGTGACCAGTGTTTCGGCCTTGAGCAGATCGGTCGCATTGCCGCAGCCCACGACGGCAGGGATGCCCAGCTCGCGCGCAATGATGGCGGCGTGGCAGGTACGGCCACCGCGGTTGGTGACGATGGCCGAAGCCTTCTTCATGACGGGCTCCCAGTTGGGGTCGGTCATGTCGGTCACCAGCACGTCGCCGGCCTGCACCTGGTCCATCTGCGAGATGTCGGACACCAGACGCACGGGGCCGGTGCCGATCTTCTGGCCGATGGCGCGGCCTTCGGCCAGCACGGTGCCCGTGCCCTTGAGCTTGTAGCGCAACTCGGCCTGGCCCTTGGACTGGCTCTTCACGGTTTCGGGACGCGCCTGCAGGATGTAGAGCTGGCCGTCGGTGCCGTCCTTGCCCCATTCGATATCCATGGGGCGGCCGTAATGCTGCTCGATCACCAGAGCGTAATGCGCCAGCTGCTGCACTTCCTCGTCGGTCAGCGAATAGCGATTGCGCAACTCGTGAGCCACATCGGTGGTCTTGACCAGCTTGCCGTCTGCAGCCTTTTCCTCGGGCGTGGCAAAAATCATCTGGATCAGCTTGGAGCCCAGATTGCGGCGGATCAGCGCCTTGTTGCCAGCCTTGAGCATGGGCTTGTGCACATAGAACTCGTCGGGGTTCACGGCGCCCTGCACCACGGTCTCGCCCAGGCCGTAGCTGGAGGTGATGAAGACCACTTCCTCGAAACCGGATTCGGTGTCGATGGTGAACATCACGCCGGCAGCGCCCTTGTCGGAGCGCACCATGCGCTGCACGCCGGCGGACAGGGCCACCACATCGTGCTCGAAGCCCTTGTGCACGCGGTAGGAGATGGCGCGGTCGTTGTAAAGCGACGCGAACACTTCCTTCATCTTGTGCAGCACGTCTTCGATGCCCACCACGTTCAGGAAGGTTTCCTGCTGGCCGGCAAACGATGCATCGGGCAGGTCTTCTGCCGTGGCGGAAGAACGCACGGCAAACGATGCCTCGGCATTGCCGCCTTGCAGGCGAACAAATTCCTCACGGATGGCCTGCTCCAGATCGGCAGGGAAAGGCTGGTTTTCCACCATGGCGCGGATTTCCGCGCCCACAGCGGCCAGAGCGCGGACATCGTCCACGTCCAGGGCAGCCAGCTTGGCCGAGATCTTGCCGGCCAGACCTTCAAATGCCAGGAACTCGCGGAATGCATGAGCCGTGGTGGCAAAGCCGGTAGGCACGCGTACGCCCTGGGGCAGTTGCGAGATCATTTCGCCGAGCGAGGCGTTCTTGCCGCCTACGGACTCGACATCAGACATTCTCAGTTTTTCAAACGGAACGACCAGAGCGGTCGCTTCGAACAGTTGAGACATGGGAAGCTCCAAAGTTAAAAACCGGTACGCAGGCGGCTCTGGGCTGAATGGCCAGGGCACGCGAACCCATGCTGCTTGAATGCAGTGCTTTGCTGTTCTGGATGTCGACCGTCAACGAGCATGGGCTTGAATTTGGGAATAATGGGCGCCATTGTAGGCTGAGCCGGCGAGCGTCGCGTGGCTCAAACCAGATTCAGAGTCCGGGACATGGCATTGCCTGCTCAGGTCCCACCTAATCACTGCGCGCACCATGCATACCCATACGATTTTTGTCATTTCTGACGGCACAGGCATCACGGCCGAGACCTTCGGCACGGCCATCATGGCCCAGTTCGAGAGCAAGCCGAGGCTGATTCGCATCCCCTTTGTGGACTCCATGGACAAGATTCATCAGGCCGTGCGCCAGATCAACCATGTGGCCGAGGTGGAGAAGAGAAAGCCCATCATCTTCACCACCCTGGTCAATCAGGAGATGCTGGAATTCCTTGAAGCCAACTGCAAGGGCAAGCTGTTCGACATGTTCGGCACCTTTGTGCGCCCGCTGGAGGTGGAACTGGGCCAGAAGTCGCTGCACCGCGTGGGCCGCTTTGCCGACATCAGCGAGAGCAAGGAATATCTGGAGCGCATGGAGGCCATCAACTACACGCTGGCTCACGATGATGGCCAGACCCATGCCGACCTGAGCGGCGCCGACGTGATTCTGGTGGGCGTGAGCCGCTCGGGCAAGACTCCCACCAGCCTGTACCTGGCCATGCAGTTTGGCCTCAAGGTGGCCAACTACCCGCTGATTCCCGAAGACTTCGAGCGCAAGCAGTTGCCGCCCGCGCTGGAGCCCTATCGCAAAAAGCTGTTTGGCCTGACGATTCAGCCCGAGCGCCTGTCCAGCATCCGCAACGAACGCCGCCCCGACTCCAAGTACGCTAGCCTGCCCAACTGCCGCTACGAGGTGGCCGAGGCCGAGGCCATGATGCGCAGAAGCGGCATCGAGTGGCTGTCCAGCACCACCAAGTCGATCGAAGAGATTGCCACTACCATCTTGCAGGAAGTGCTGCCGCAGCATCTGGGACATTAAGCCTCCCCCTGAGCGGCTTCGCCGCTTCCCCAAGGGGACGCAGCCCTCGCTGCGAGGCGGCTCTCGGCCGCCCTTACTTAGCCCGCGCCTTTAGCCCACGCCGGCGTCAAGAACTACGGGTAATGCAGGCGCCACGCAGCGTCCTCGCTCAACGCAGGACGGGCTGCTGCGGCAGCTCCTGCAGCAGATAGTCCACCAGGGCGCGGACCTTGGCCGGCACATATTTACGGTCCTTGAAGCAGGCGAAGAAGTCCAGCGGAGCATCCTCGAACTGCAACTGGCCCTTGCGCGCCGGCTTGAGCGCCAGAGGCACCAGCCGCCCCTTGCGCATCTCCTCATGGACGATGAAGCTGCCGGCCCAGGCGATGCCGCCACCGGCAGCGGCGAACTCCACCAGGGCATCGATATCGCTGCCTATGGCCGCAATCCTCTGCTGCGGATCGGTGCGCTGGCCATCGCGCAGAAAGGGCCAGCGCATGAGCCTGCCGTCGCGCTCGCGCCGATACAGCAGACAGGCATGTTCGAGCAGATCCTGTGCCGTCTGCGGGCAGCCATGCTGTTGCAGATACTGCGGCGATGCACACAGAATGCGCGGCACCGAGGCCAGCAGCCGCACCGACATGCCGGGCTCCAGCACATCGCGGTAGCGCACGCTGATGTCCACATCCTCCTTGAGCACATCCACATGCCGGTCCGTGATCAAGAGCTCCAGCTCCAGTCGCGGATGCAGCGCGGAAAACGCCGGCAGCAGCGGCGCCAGCACATGGCGGCCGAAGGCTGCCATGCAGGCAATGCGCAAACGGCCTTGCAGCTCTCCATGAATCAGCGAGAGATCGGACTGGGCCTTTTCGAGCTCGTCGAGCACCGGAGCGACGCGCGCCAGATAGCTCTCGCCGGCCTCGGTCAAGGCCATGGACCGGGTGGTGCGGGTGATCAGGCGCGTGCCCAGCTCGCGCTCCAGCCGCGCGATGTTCTGGCTGGCAGCGGCGGGCGAAATGCCCAGTTGGCGCGCAGCCGAGGCGATGGAGCCGCCCTCCAGCGCTTTGACAAAGGTTTCTATGGCTCGCAGATTCGGCATGACTGCGAATGTATCTCCAATTGAATTCGAAAGTTCTGCTTATGAGTGCAACAAGCCCCGGACCTCTACTGCCGGCCGCTGCTGATGCTTACAGTTCAACCCTGTTTCCCATCCATGCATTCGGCCTCAAGCCTTTGACACAGCAACGCAAGTTGCCATGACGCCCAATGCATTTTCAGCATCGTTCCCATGAATTCATACTCCAGCTCCTTCTCCTCCAGACTTTCCGCACTGAAGCTGCATAGGCGTTACACGCCGTTTGTTTTCGCGTTTTTCATGGCCGGCATCATGGCGTTCCTCATGTGCTGCACCATCGTGGCGGCCAATACCGGCTTTGACAGCGGCTATGTGCGACGCGTGTTCAGCGCCTATGCGCTGGCCATGCCGGTGGCGTTCTTCTGCGTGATGATGGTGCGGCCGCTGGTGCTCAAGCTGGTTGCGCTGACCGTGCATACGCATTGACAGCCAGGTCATTAGCTATTGAATCTGAAGCATCCCGCGCATGGCTAGCTTCAGAATTCAATTCAATCTACTGAAATTTCAAGCAGACAAAGCGGTATCCGCTACAAAAATATATTGCAGCGCGCCGTCGCTGCTGCGCACCGGGTCGCACTGCATGCCCCAGACCTGGCGCACCAGCGCCGGTTGCAGCACATCCTGCACCGCACCGTGATGCACTCCGGCATCACCGCCCAGCACCAGCACATCGTCGGCATAGCGCAAGGCCAGGTTCAGGTCATGGATCACCGCCACCACGCCTGCGCCCTGCTGCCCCGCCCACTGGCGCAGCAGGCGCATGGCATGGTGCTGATGGGCCAGGTCGAGAGCGGCGGTGGGCTCGTCCAGCAGCAGCCAGCGCGCCGCGCCGTCGGCGGGCGGCTGCCAGATCTGCGCCAGTGCCCTGGCCAGGTGAGTGCGAGCCCGCTCGCCGCCCGACAGCGTGTTGATGCTGCGCTGCGCCAGATGATCGACCCCGGTCAGCGCCATGGCCTGCGCCGGAATCTGAGCCTCCCCGGCGCCGGGCTGATGACGATGCGGATAACGTCCCAGCTCCACCACCTCCTGGGCCGTGAAGTCAAAGGCCACGCTGCAATCCTGGGGCATGACGGAGCGACGCCGCGCCAGACCCTCCACCGCGTGCGCGGACAGCTCCAGCCCGTCGAGCAGAACCTGGCCCGACTGCGGCGCGCGCTCGCCCACCAGCATGGACATCAGCGTGGACTTGCCGGCGCCGTTGGGGCCGAGGATGGCGGTAAAGCGCCCGGCCTGAATCCGCACATCCACCGTCGCCAGGCGCGGCCCCTTGGCTACACCAACGCCCAGATTGCGACATTCGAGGCTGGACAGCCTGTGGTGCGCACTCATACCTTGCTCCTGAACTGGCGCAGCATGGCCAGGAAAAGCGGCACGCCGATAAACGCGGTGAGCACGCCCAGCGGCAGCTCGGCCGGCTTGACGATGGTGCGCGCCACGGCATCGGCGCTGACCACCAGCGCAGCCCCCAGCAGGGCCGACCCCGGCAGCACCACGCGATGATCGGGACCGGCAATCAGCCGCACCCAGTGCGGCGCGACCAGGCCGATGAAGCCGATGATGCCGGTGGTCGCGGTCACGGCCCCCACGGCCAGCGCAGCCACCATTACGGCGCGGCGCTTGGTTTTCTCCACGGCCACACCCAGCAGATTGGCCTGGGCTTCGCCCAGTGCAATCGCATTCAGCGGCCTGGCCAGCGCCAGCGCCGCCGCCGCGCTGACGGCAACTGCCGCCGACACCAGGGCTACCGCGCTCCAGCGCGAGGCGCCCAGGCTGCCCAGCAGCCACATTTGCAGATTGCGCAGCTGCTCGTCCGTCGATACAAAGCTCAGAAAGCCCAGTCCGGCGCCGGCCAGCGCATTGATGGCAATGCCGGCCAGCAGCATCAGGCCGATGCGGGTCGTGCCCTGGACCTGACCCAGCACATAGACCACGGCGGTCACGGCCAGACCGCCGCCAAAAGCCATGGCCACCAGGGCCCAGCTGCCCAGATGACGCGGCAGCCAGGGCAGATACAGGCCGCCCAGCACGATGGTGATGCCGGCAGCCAGGGCCGCGCCGCTGCTCACGCCGATGAGGCCGGGGTCGGCCAGCGGATTGCGAAACAGCCCCTGCATCAATGCGCCGGCCAGCCCCAGTCCTGCACCCGCAGCCACGCCCATGAGCAGGCGCGGCAGGCGGATATTGAGAAAGACCAGATGCTCGGGGCCGCTGTCCACGGCACCGCCAAAAAAACTGCGAAGCCCGTCCCAGGCAATCCCGGGCAGTTGCCCCGGTGCAATGGCATAGGCCCCGCTGGCCGCGCCCCACACCATGGCCAGCAACACCAGCGCCGCACCCAGCAGCAGGGCTGCGCTGCGGCTGAGCCGCCCAGCAGGAGTGCGCCAGCGCGATGCGACGGGCAGCTCGGCTGCTGGCTTTGATGCCACGCTCCCCATGCTTGCGCTCATGCTCAGGCCACCCACTGCAGTGCGCGCATATGCAGCGCCTGCACAGCGCTGGGCAGGCGCGGACCAAAGCCCAGCAAATGGCTGGCTTCCAGCGTCACCAGCGCCTTCTTGGCATAGGCGGGAGTCAGTGCCAGCTCGGGCCGTTTCCAGAAGGCGGCCTCGCCGCCCAGTGCTTCAATGCCCTGCGTGGTGTTGATGATGACCTCGGGCGCAGCGCTGGCCATGGCTTCGGCAGTCAGGGGCTTGTAGCCGTCGAACTGGTCGATGACATTGACACAGCCCGCGTACTGGATCAGTGCATTGGCTGCCGTGCCCTTGCCTGCCACCTGCGGACTGCCGCTGTGCGAGAGCACAAACAGCACGCGCGGCTTGCGCTGGGCCTTGGCCACCTGCGCCTGGACGCTGCTCCACTGCGCATCGAGCTGGGCCAGCAGCTTGTCGGCCTCGCTGGAACGACCTGTCTCGCGCCCCACAACCTTGACCTTTTCCTGGACCTCGGCCCAGTTGTGCCTGGCCGCAACCAGCGATACACGCACGCCAGCCTGACGGATCTGATCGAGCACCACGGGAGGCCCGGCCTCGCTGGTTGCGATCACCGCATCGGGCTTGAGCGAGAGCAGGCCTTCGGCCGAGAGCTGGCGCACATAGCCGACCTTGGCGGTTTTTTGCGCCGCTTCGGGAAACAGGCTGGTGGTGTCCGTGCCCACCAGCAGGCTCTGGGCATTGAGCAGATAGACCACCTCGGTCAGTGCGCCGCTGAGCGACACCAGTCGCTTGGCTCCGGGTGCAGCAGCTGCAGAAGCGGCCTGCACCAGCCCCGGCAGGGCCGTGCCCGCCACGGTCGCACCCAGCCACTGCAGGCCCTGGCGTCGGGAAATGCTGGCCGTGCTCATACGGCCTCCGCCACTTCAGTCTTGCGCGGCAGGCCGGCCACCAGATCGCGCCAGCCTTGCAGCTCGGGCTGGCCTGGCTTGCGCTCACCGAAGAACATGGCCATGTTGTTGCCTTCGGCATCAAAGGCCTCGACCGAGGTCACCACGCCATCGCTGGTGGGTTTCTGCACCACCCAGACATTGGCTATCAGGTCGGTGCGCAGATGGAGGTTGAAGCCCTTGTCCAGCACATTGATCCAGCGCACGCCGTCCTTGCCGTCCATGGGCTGGATATTGCTCACGGGGCCGGTGTGGATCTGGATGCAGCCGCTGCTGCCCACAAACACCATGATGGAGACACCGTCCACCGCCGCATCGCCCAGCAACTGCGCGACCGCGTCGGTGCTCAGGCGCTCGCAGTACTGAGGCACCAGACGGAAGGCCTGCTGGCGCTCGACTCCGAACCTGCGCAGCATCTCGAAGAACTCATGCGTGTCCTTCATATCGGTCCAGGCCTGAGTCAGCGCGGGCACGTCGATCTCGGCATCGGCCTTGACGGCCGGCTTGGCCGCAGGCTCGCGGAACACATAGCCTGCAGAGGGCTCGGCAAAGCGCTCCACCAGTGCATTCCAGGCTGCCATGTCCGTGGCCTCCCGCGCAAACACCTTGTGCATGGCACGGCCAGCGGCGTCATAGAACTGCAGGCTGCGCATGGCAGGACGGTTGCCGTTGGCGGACTCCTCGGTCACGGCAAAGCCGACATGCCAGTGCATGAAGAACAGGCGCAAATCGATCTCCCGGCTCAGCGCCAGACCGACCGGTCCCTGGGCCGAGAGGTTCTGGTAGATGCCGTCTTTTTCATGCACGGTGGATTCGTTGCGCGTGAGCGCCATCACGGTGCCGCAGGCTTCCAGGGCTTTAAGAATGTCCAGCCATTCGGCGCGCAGCGGCAAAGCCTTGAGCGTGCGTTCATGTTCGCCGCCATGGGCCGCGATGACCGCGCCTTCGCTCAGCTGCAGCGCCTCGGCCGCATCCTTGGCGCGCAGGCCTTGCTCGCGCTTTTGCGCGAATTGCTCACGGATCTGCACCGCAGTCATGGTCTGGATTTCAGGGGATGTGATGGCGTTCATTGCAGGGTCTCCGGGCTGTGATGCCAGTGTGGTTGTGGGTTGGAAAATTCGTCGTCAAAGCGGGGAGCCGAAGCCTGGGCTTCGGGCTCTTGTTCAGGCTGGGCCAGCACCCGGGCCACCGTGGCCCAGCGCTGCTCCAGCTTTTGCAGAAAGTGGCGCATGTCCTCAGAGCGCTCACAGCCGTCCAGGCCTTCGGCCATGCGCGCCAGTTGCGTCGAGACCCTCTGAGCCATGGGCGCGCGGTGCGCCGCACAGCAGGCCTGGCTGAAACCGGTCATCAGCGCCAGCACCGTGGCCAGCTGGGCTTCGCCCTCGGTGAGCAGATATTCCTCATCGCGACTGCCAGAAGCACTCTGGGCATTGGCGGCGTTCTCGAAAACAGACATGGCACACTCCCGCAGTTTTGAGTCAAAAAGGCCTACAGCGCTTATCAGTCAAGCGCTTTCAGCTACAAAATCAGAAGTCCTGAACCAGGGACACGCGCACATTGCGGCCCGGCTGGGTATAGGCATCGGCAATCTGCGTCGTACGGCTCAAGCCACGAACATCCGCCCAGCGCGAATACTTTTTGTCGGTCAGGTTGTAGATGCCCACATTCAGACGCGTACCCGGACGGATACGCCATTGCGCACTCAAATCCAGCACCGTCGCAGATGAGCTGAGCAAGGGGCGGCCAGTGGAAAGATCAGGCGCATCCTTGTCTTTTTTGCCTGCCCAGTGCGAGGCGCTGAGCTGCACGCCCACATTCGAGCGGTCGTAGCGCACGCCCAGCACCAGTTGCTGAGGCGAGATGGTGTCCACCGGCTTGTTGGTGCTCTTGTCCGTACCCTTGGTGTAGCCATAGGCGGCATTGGTGCGCCAGTTGCCGCCCGCAAACCGGCCCCAGTCATAGTCGGCCTTGAGCTCGAAGCCGCTGATATGCACGCGGTTCAGATTGACGGACTGGAACGTGGCCGGGTTGTTGCGATCACCGTATTCGCCCGCAACCTGCACCTGATCCTGGATGAAGTCCTTGTAGCGGCCCGTGAAGACTGCGGCATCGAGGCGCAGCGCACTCATACGGCCGCGCAGGCCCAGCTCGAAGGTATTGCTTTTTTCCGCCTTGAGATCGGGGTTGGGAATGCTCTTGTAGAACATGAACGGGTTCTCGAAGAAGGCATTGATCTGCCCTGCATTCGGCGCTCTGAAACCGGCGGCATAGTTGCCGTAGACCGACCAGGCATCGTTCATCTGGAACATGGCACCCAGCTTGGGGGAGACGGCGGAGTCCGAATTGCTGACCGCCGTGCCGCCAAAGCCCTGCTGCTTGGGCTTGATGCTGTAGTGCTCGGCCCGCAATCCGGGCGTCAGGCTGAAAGCACCATAGTGCAGCTCGGCCTGGGCAAACAGCGCGGTCGAGGTTTCCGTGGTGTCGGGGAAGCGCTTGAGCGGAAAGCTCTCGCCTGCCGGCGGCGTGATGCCGTTCTGCTCGTTGACCACCTTGCCGCGCAGATAGTCGATGCCATAGCTGAACTTGCCGCTGAGGCCATTTTCCCAGCGCAGCGTCTTGCCGGCCTGGGCATGCAGCTGCAGCGCATCCTCGTCATAAGTCACATCGCGCTCGCGATAGGCCAGCGGTGGGGTGCGGGTTTCGGTCACGAACTCGCGCGAGCTCGAGCTTTGATAGCTGGCCATCAGCTTGAGCTCGTCGGCCAGTGCCGTATCCAGCTGCTGCCACTGCCCCTGCCAGGTAGCGCGCCAGCGCTTCATGGTGGTCTCGGCACGCGAATCGGTGACGGTGGCGCTGCGAGCGCTCAACAGGTCGTAGTCGGCACGCTTGTCCACGTTTTCCAGCGTGAAGACATGTTTTTGCACGGCCGATGGCGTGTAGACCAGGCGCCCCAGCAGCGAATGGCTCTTGTCCTTTTCGGGGTTGGGCGTGGTGCGCAGGGCACCCACGGTGTTATTGCTGCCCATATTCTCCAGCGCGCTGGAGCGGCCCACACCGGCCGAAAGCAGCCAGCTCCATTCATCGCTGGCCTTGCCCGCGAGGGTTGCGCCCAGGCGCTTGCCGTTGTCCGAGCCGTCATAGCTGGCCGAGACCCGGCCGCCAATGGTCTTGCCGTCCTTGAGCAGATCGTCGGGCTGCACGGTGATGAAATTGACCAGGCCGCCCATGCCGTCCGAGCCATAGAGAGCGGGCACGGCGCCGCGCAGGATTTCCACGCGTTGCACCAGACCCAGATCCAGATAGTCGCGGCCAAAGGCATTGGCGCTGAAGGTATAGCTGCGCGGCAGGCGCACGCCATCGACCAGCATCAGTACGCGGTTACCTTCGAGGCCACGGATATTGAAGCCGCTGTTCTGGTCACGCCCAGTGGGAGAGCCGGCCAACGTGAAACGCGCAGGACTGCGCGGCACGGTCACATTGGGCAGCTTGGCTGCAAGCTCACGGATATCGCCGATCTGCTCCTCTTCCATTTGCTTGGCGTCGATGACGTCCACCGTCATGGGCAGGCTGTCGGCATCCTGCTCGTCGCGCGAGGCACTGATGACCACATCGCGCAAAACAGGAGTGTTGCGGTCGGCGCGGGCCGCTGCGACCTGGACGGACTCGGAAGACTTTTGCTGCGCCTGAACCGAGATGGTGGCGCAAGCCAGTGCGCAGGCCAGCGCCAGCGGACGGAGATTGGAGCGTGGCGCCGGCATGGCGCGGGCGTGCAAAGCGGTGGCGGAAGCCATACCAGAAACCCTCTTTATTCATAGAAATGGAAAAGAGCTGGCTTCTGATAGGTACGTCAATGGCCACAGGTCGAAACGTCAGAGGCTTCGCGGCCTGTAGCTGGCACGGCATTGGCTGGCTGAATGGAAGAAGTATATGCGAATAATTCTCAACCGCAAATAAACTCGTTACAAAACCGGGAATTGAGTCTTGCGCAAGGCTACGGCTTGCAGCGCCGCCTGTTTTCACGGGCTGCTTATGTCCTCAGCCCGCCCCGATGAACGCTGCAGCCCTGACGACCCCGGCGGCCATGCCCTCTCTTCGCGGCCGTTCAAAAGCAAAAGGACTGCCTAGGCAGTCCTTTTTTAATAGCTACCATCGCTTACCTTGCAAGCGATGCAGGCCGTTTAATTGCGGATCAGATGATCGAAGGCCGACAGTGCCGCCGTGGCACCGGCGCCGGCGGCGATCACGATCTGCTTGTAAGGCACCGTGGTGCAGTCACCGGCGGCGAACACGCCGGACAGACTGGTCTGCCCCTTGGCATCCACAATGATTTCACCGAACTTGCTCAGCTCCAGTGTGCCCTTGAGCCATTCGGTGTTCGGCACCAGGCCGATCTGCACAAACACACCTTCGAGCTCCACATGGTGCTCGGCACCGCTCGTACGGTCCTTGTAGCTCAGGCCGTTGACCTTGCCGTTGGCACCCGTGATCTCGGTGGTCTGGGCATTGGTGATGACGGTCACATTGGGCAGGCTGTGCAGCTTCTTGACCAGCACGGCATCGGCCTTGAGCTGATCGGCAAATTCCACCACCGTCACATGGGCCACCAGACCCGCCAGGTCGATCGCAGCTTCGATGCCGGAGTTGCCGCCGCCGATCACCGAGACGCGCTTGCCCTTGAACAGCGGACCGTCGCAGTGCGGGCAGTAGGCCACGCCCTTGTTCTTGTACTCGGCTTCGCCAGGCACGTTCACATTGCGCCAGCGCGCACCGGTGGACAGGATCACGGTCTTGGCCTTGAGCGAGCCGCCATTGGCCAGCTGCACTTCCACCAGACCGCCAGGGTGCGCAGCAGGAATAAGCTTCTCGGCGCGCTGCAGGTTCATGATGTCCACGTCATAGGCGCGAGTGTGAGCTTCCAATGCAGCGGCGAACTTGGGTCCGTCGGTTTCCAGCACGGAGATGTAGTTCTCGATCGCCAGCGTGTCGTTGACCTGGCCGCCAAAGCGCTCGGCCGCCACGCCGGTGCGAATGCCCTTGCGAGCCGCATACACGGCGGCTGCCGCGCCGGCAGGGCCACCGCCGATGATCAGCACGTCGAAGGCTTCCTTGGCCGACAGCTTGGCTGCGTCACGCAAGGCTGCACCGGTGTCCAGCTTGGCCACGATTTCTTCGATGGTCATGCGACCGGAGCCGAACACGCTGCCGTTCATGAACACCATGGGCACGGCCATGATTTCGCGCTCGGTCACTTCCTTCTGGAAGGCACCGCCTTCGATCACCGTGGTCTTGACCTTGGGGTTGAGAATGGCCATCAGCGACAGCGCCTGAACCACGTCGGGGCAGTTGTGGCAGCTCAGGCTCATATAGACCTCGAAGTTGAAGTCGCCGTCCAGAGCCTTGATCTGGTCGATCACATCCTGCTCCACCTTGGGAGGATGGCCGCCCGTCCACAGCAGGGCCAGCACCAGCGAGGTGAATTCATGGCCCAGGGGCAGGCCGGCAAAACGCAGCTGGGTGGCCGTGCCCTGGCGCTGCAGCGTGAACGAGGGCTTGCGGGCATCGCTGCCGTCGGTGCGCAGCGAAATCTTGTCGCTGCGCAGGGACTGGATGGTCTTCAGCAGATCGTGCATCTGTGCACTGGTCTCGCTGTCATCCAGAGAAGCCACCAGCTCAAACGGCTGCTGCACGCGTTCCAGGTAGGCGGCGAGTTGGGCTTTGAGTTGATCGTCAAGCATGGTGGATTCCTTTGAATTTAGAGTTGTTGATGCAATGCAGCAAAGTGCTTTTGAGGCCTTTGCCCGCCCATGAAAGCAAAAACTGGGCGAAAAAAAGCCGGACGGACAGGCGGCACTCGCCTGAACGTCGTCCGGCTTTCAGAGCGCATGCACGCTCAGCCGATAGGTATCAGGCTTAGATCTTGCCGACCAGATCCAGCGAAGGAGTGATCGTGCTGGCGCCTTCCTTCCACTTGGCGGGGCACACTTGGCCGGGGTTGGCGGCGGTGAACTGGGCAGCCTTGAGCTTGCGCAGGGTTTCGGACACGTCACGAGCGATTTCGTTGGAATGCACTTCCATGGTCTTGATCACGCCTTCGGGGTTGATCACGAAGGTACCCCGCAGAGCCAGGCCTTCTTCGGGGATGTGCACGCCGAAAGCGTTGGTCAGTTGGTGTGTGGGGTCGCCAACCAGGGGGAACTTGGCCTTGCCCACTGCGTCGGAAGTTTCGTGCCACACCTTGTGCGAGAAGTGGGTGTCGGTGGTCACGATGTAGACCTCGGCACCGGCCTTCTGGAACTCGGCGTAGTTGTTGGCTGCGTCTTCGATTTCGGTGGGGCAGTTGAAGGTGAAGGCGGCGGGCATGAAGATCACCACAGACCACTTGCCCTTCAGGCTCTCTTCAGTCACGGTGATGAATTCACCCTTGCCGTTGCGGTTCACATAGGCTTCGGTCTTGAAAGGTTGAACTTGAGTGTTGATCAGAGACATTTGCTGTTTCCTTGTGGTTAGTGTTTGAAGACAGGATGAAGTTTAGAGCGGCCCGCTTAATAAAACCAATCGATTGATTTCATCAAATTGATTTACAAAACCTATCAAACCAGATTCCCGGCTTCTGAAGTCAAGCCGCACCTCTGTGCAGCTCAGCTTTCTATTGTGGGCCGAAACCAGGAAGTTCAAGCCAATAGTCCTTCAATCACGCTCATAGCTTTTGTTGTCATCACTGAGTCAAACCTCGCGAGGAAGGTCCGTCCGGCAGTACGTAAGCTAAACGAGAACGCGCATCAGATGCAGCCAATTCGCGCGGGCATGGGCTTTGTTTGATTTGCCTCATAAAGCATGGACAATCGACTCGAACAACAACTGCCCGAGAAGGAGTCCTCATGAAAGGTGATGCACAAGTCATTTCCTGGCTGCAAGCCCAGCTCAAGAACGAACTGACCGCCATCAACCAGTACTTTGTGCATTACCGCATGTACAAGCACTGGGGCTTCGACAAGCTGGCCAAGAAGGAATATGAGGAATCCATCGGCGAGATGAAGCATGCCGACGCGCTGATGGACCGCATCTTCATGCTCGACGGCCTGCCCAATCTGCAGGACCTGGGCAAGCTGCAGATCGGCGAGGACGTGCCGGAAGCCCTGGCCTGCGACCTGCGCCTGGAGCAAGCGGCGCAGCAGACCATCAAGGACGGTATCGCGCACTGCGAATCCGTGCGCGACTATGTTTCGCGCGATCTGCTGCAGAAGATTCTGGACGACACCGAAGAGCACATCGATTTCCTCGAAACCCAGCTCGACCTGATCGACAAGGTCGGCACGCAGAACTATCTGCAGTCTCTGATGGGCGAGATCGAATAATTTCGGCTTCACGCTGAAAGACAAAAGCGGCCTCAGGGCCGCTTTTTGCTTTGGAGACCCCGGCCTCAGGTCGGCATCAGGAAGTCCCGGCTGATGCCGGAGCCCAGATCGTTGACGCGATCGAGAAACTGCGTCAGATAGGCGTGCAGGCCGGTGGTCAGTATCTCGTCGATGCGACCGTATTGCAGGTCGGCCAGCAGGCGTCCGGCCTTGCGCGTGGTTTCCTGCGAATGGTCGTTGGCCACGCGCTCCAGGTTCTTGACCACCTCATGCATGCTGGCCAGCAACGAGCGCGGCATGTCGGCGCGCAGCATCAGCAGCTCGGCCACGCGTTCGGGCGTGATCACATCGCGGTAGACCTTGCGGTAGACCTCGAAGGCCGAGACGCTGCGCAGCAAGGCGCTCCAGTGATAGAAGTCGAAGTTCATCAGGGCGCGACCGCGCGGCATGCCGTGGTAGTCGCGCTCTATGGAATGGAACTTCACATCCAGCAAACGTGCCGTGTTGTCGGCCCGCTCGACAAAAGTGCCCAGGCGCACAAAGTGCAGCGCCTCGTCCTTGAGCATGGTGCCCAGCGACACACCGCGCCACAGGTGTGAGCGGTATTTGACCCATTCGAAGAACTGCGCCGGATCCTTTTTCCAGGCATCCTTGCCGAAGTGGCGCTGCAGCGCCAGCCAGGTCTGATTCTGCGTTTCCCAGGACTCCGTGGTCAGCGCACCGCGCACGGCACGCGCGTTCTCGCGTGCAGCCTTCAGACAGGCAAAGATGGAGGACGGATTGGCCTCGTCCGACACCATGAACTGCAGCACCGACTCGCGATCCACCACGGGAAACTGAGCCTTGAAAGCCGGGATCAGCTCGCTGATGGAAAGCACGCTCTGCCAGCCACGGTGCGCATCATGGATGGCCTGCGGCAGCATGGCGGTTTCATAGGCCACGCTGAGCATGCGCGCGGTGTTCTCCGCCCGCTCTGTGTAGCGGGACATCCAATACAAATGATCGGCGGTACGACTCAGCATAGGCCCTCCTTGGGCAGAGAACCCCGCACGCGCTGAGCGCGCGCGCCGTATTCTGGTGAAAAAATGCTTGCAGCATTTTTTTCCGCCCGCTCGGTGTAGCGGGACATCCAATACAAATGATCGGCAGTACGGCTCAGCATAGGCCCTCCTTGGGCAGAGAACCCCGCACGCGCTGAGCGCGCGCGCCGTATTCTGGTGAAAAAATGCTTGCAGCATTTTTTCCCACCCGCTCGGTGTAGCGGGACATCCAGCACAAATGATCTGTGGTACGTGACAGCATCAGCGAGCTCCCCCTTGATCTTCCAGCACCCAGGTATCCTTGGTTCCGCCGCCCTGAGACGAATTCACCACCAGCGATCCCTGCTTGAGCGCCACACGCGTGAGTCCACCGGCCACCATATTGACCTCGGTGCCCGTGAGCACAAAGGGCCGCAGGTCGATGTGACGCGGAGCTATGCCTTTTTCCACCATGGTCGGGCAGGTTGACAGGGAGAGCGTGGGCTGCGCGATATAGCCCGATGGATTGCCGACCAGCACGCGGCGGAAGGCCTCGATCTCGGCCTTGGTCGCCGCCGGCCCGATCAGCATGCCGTAGCCGCCTGCTCCGTGCACCTCCTTGACGACCAGCTCATGCAGGTGATCGAGCACATATTTGAGGTCGTCCTCCTTGCGGCACAGCCAGGTCGGCACGTTCTGCAGGATGGGCTCCTCACCCAGATAGAAGCGGATCATCTCCGGCACATAGGGGTACACCGATTTGTCATCGGCCAGGCCCGTGCCCACGGCATTGCAGATATTGACGTTGCCTGCACGGTAGGCCCGCATCAGGCCCTTGCAGCCCAGCGTCGATGTGGGCCTGAAGACTTCGGGGTCGAGGAAATCATCGTCCACACGGCGGTAGATCACGTCCACACGCTGCAGCCCCTGGGTGGTGCGCATATAGACCACGTCTTTCTCGACCACCAGATCCTGGCCTTCGACCAGCTCCACCCCCATTTGCTGGGCCAGGAAGGCATGCTCGAAATAGGCGCTGTTGTACATGCCCGGCGTCAGCACCACCACCGTGGGCTCCAGCACGCCCGACGGTGCGCTGGCACGCAGGGTGTCGAGCAGCATGTCGGGATAGTGGGCCACGGGTGCCACGGCATGCTTGCCGAAAAGTTCGGGGAACAGGCGCATGGTCATGCGACGGTTCTCCAGCATGTAGGAAACACCCGATGGCACGCGCAGATTGTCTTCGAGCACGTAATAGACGCCGTTGCCCTGCTCATCGGGCGCGCGCACGATGTCTATGCCGGCGATATTGGCGTAGACATCGTTGGGCACCTGAATGCCCTCCATCTCGGGCCGGTACTGGCTGTTGCCGCGCACCAATTCCGTCGGAATCAGGCCGGCACGCACCATGTCCTGGCAATGGTAGGCATCGCGGATAAAGCAGTTGAGCGCCTTCACGCGCTGGGCCAGACCGGCCTGCATGCTGGCCCACTCATGGGCCGGAATGATGCGGGGGATCAAATCGAACGGAATCAGGCGTTCCGTACCTGCGCCGCTCTCGTCCTTGTCGCCATAGACGGCAAAGGTGATACCCACGCGGCGAAAAACGATTTCCGCCTCGGCACTGCGCGCTCGCAGATATTCCTGCGATTGCTTGCCCAGCCACTGCGCATAGTCCCGATAGTGGTCTCGCACCGCACCACCTTCGGCGGGCAAGCTCAGATACATCTCATCGAATGTGCGCATCTTGTCCTCTCTATTTTTGCCGCTGCTCACACAGGCAAGCCACGGATTTCAGTTTAGCGACGCCGCACCGGACAAGCTGCCAGGCAACGAGCGTGCAACCATGCATGTATGCACCCGCCCGAAGGCGGTACAGCATCAATGCAAGCCCCATGCCAGTTTCTCAGGGCTGCTCCTTGGAAACGGCATGGACATCCCAATAATGCGCCCGAATCAAGCGCTCGCATTCCAATTTTTCAGGTTGAGCAGAGTTCCAGTAGGCCGCGCCGCAGCGATCCTGAACCACCAGTTGGCTGCCCACCGCCTGATAGCGCTGCACCACAGCTGCCACCGGATGTCCAAAACGATTCCGATAACCCGCCTGCACCACCGCCCAGCGCGGCCGCAGAGTGCTGACCCAGGACTCGGTCGATGAAGTCTTGCTGCCATGGTGAGGCACCAGCAGCCAGTCCACAGGCTCGTCCAGACTGGTTTGCAACAGTTGCTGCTCCTGCGCTGCCTCGATATCTCCGGCCAACAGGGCCACGCGCCCGCTGGCCGAACGCAGGCGCAACACGCAACTGCCAAAGTTCGGCTTGGCCTTGCGACCATTGAGCCAGGCCTCTCCTGCAGGCGGGTGCAGCACTTCAAACGTCACACCATCCCATTGCCAGTGCTGCCCCTGTGTACAGCGCTGAACCGGAGCCAGGCGCGTCAGTTGCGGGGCTTGAATCACCGAGTCCGAGCCCCAGACTTTCGCGCGAGGCTGAGCCTCCTTGACGGCCAGAGCCCCGCCGGTGTGATCCTTGTCGCTGTGACTGAGCATCATGGCATCAATCTGCATGCCATTCGCGGCCATCAGCGGCAGGAGCACACGCTCGCCGGCATCGCTCTGGCGGCTGTACTGCGGCCCTGCGTCATAGAGCAGACGGTGGCTGGCTGTGCTGATGATGACGGCATTGCCCTGGCCGATATCCGCCGCCAGCAGTTCAAACTCGCCCGCACGCGGCCATGATCGAGGCCAAAACAGGGCTGGCAAAACAAATATGGCCGCCACCAGCCGCAACCTGAGTGGCAAAGGCGCAATCACCAGCAGTCCGGCGGCTATCGCCAGCACACTGGCCCACCAGGCAGGTTGCGGCAAGGCCCATACGGCCCCGGGCAGCGCAGCCAGCCACTGCAGCAGGCTCATCAAGGGCAGCATGGCGACGGCGGCAGCGCTTGCCGCCATGGGCAGCACAGCAGCCAGCAAGGCCAGCGGCGTGACCACCAATGTCACCCAGGGAATGGCCAGCAGATTGGCCAGCAAGCCCACTACGGACACTTGACCAAACAGCAGCAGACCCAGTGGTGCCAAGGCCAGGGAGATCAGCCACTGCTCGCGCCACAATTCCTTCAATCGTGCGAGAAATCGTTTTTTTGCGCTTGCAGCTTCAGCGCTAACGGCCCCTGAATTGGAAGCAAGCAATACGCCGACGGCGACAAAACTGAGCCAGAACCCAGCCTGCCACAACGCCCAGGGGTCGGCCACAACAATCACCGCCAGTGCCAGCAGCCATACACAGGCCCAGGGCCAGCGCACGCCCAGCCATTGAAGCAGCGCCACTACGGCCAGCATGCAGATCGTGCGCTGCGCAGGCAGGCCCCAACCGCTGAACAAGGCATAGGCTGCCGCCAGTAACACGCCCATGACCAGGGCCGCGCGCGGGGCAGGCATCCAACGACAAGCGCGCGCACTCAGCCTCCATACACGGCCCACGATCAAGACTGCCAGCCAGGCAAACATGGTGATATGCAGGCCCGATATGCTCATCAGATGCGCCACACCTGTCTGACGGAACAGGGTCCAGTCCTTGCGGTCAATCGCCTGCTGATCGCCCACGGCCAGCGCAGCCACCACGCCCAGAGCGGTCTGAGCATGCTCTGCACCGCCACCTGGCAACCAGCGCTGCAAGCGCAATGCCTCGCCCTGAATGCGATCGCGCAAGCCCTGTCGCCAGCGCTGCAGCGGATATTGGCTTGTCACGGCCAGCAGTTCGGGCGCTGGCTGCTTGCGCACATAGCCTGTGGCCTGCACTCCTTGCTCCCAGGCCAGCAGCTCATAGTCAAAGCCGTGCGGATTGCGCGAGCCATGCGGGCGCTTGACGCGCACCGTGAAGCGCCAACGCTGTCCGGGACTCAGCGCCACGCCTTTGGCCCAGTCAGGCACGAGAGGCTGGCTGGCATTCGGCACCTGCCCGAACGGGCCATACCAGGACAGCTCCAGCAGCCTTGGCACGCCGGCATCCGAACTATCGACCACAAAACGCCAGCGCTGGCCGTTGGCCTGGTTCTGCAGCATGGAGGCAATCCGGCCTTCCACCTGCAAGTCCACCGCCTCCAGCGCCTGTGGCAGGGTCTGCGTCAGATAAACATGTGCACGCCAACCCGTCAGCCCCGCCACACAGCAGGCAGCACCCAACAGCATCAGCCACCAGCTCTGCCAGGACCTGCCACGCCATCTGCTTGCAAACAGCAGTGTCAGCAAACCCCAAGCCAGCAAGATCTGGTAGAGCGACAGATGCCACAGCCTGGCCTGGGTCACCTGCCATGCAGCGCCCAGCACACAACCCCAGAGCGGCGCCAGCCACGACAGGCGGCGACGCTGAGAGCTTGGAGTCTGATGGAGCGGCATGCTGCCATGCTAGGAGGGAGCGACCAGGCCCAGCATTGCGACTATCCCTGCCCTGTCTCGGACATCAAAACGGCATCAAACATTTGCTCTCATTGTGCGAGCAGCTATCAATTCAAAAGCTATGGCCACTGTGCCAAGGCGATCCATGCCCGGGCCCGCTGCTGTGTCAAACTTGTCGATCCTTAGCCTCGCACTTTTTGGAGCCGTCATGAGCGTCTATGAAAAACTCAAAGCCCTGAACATCACCCTGCCCGAAGTGGCCATGCCTGCAGCCGCCTACCTGCCCTATATGCAGACCGGCAATCTGGTGTTCCTCAGCGGCCATATCGCCAAGCAGAACGGCCAGCCCTGGGTCGGCAAGCTGGGCGAGAACATGACGACCGAAGAAGGCAAGCAGGCAGCCCGAGCCGTGGCCGTGGATCTGATGGGCACGCTGCAGCATGCCTGCGGCGGCGATCTGAATCGCGTCAAGCGCATCGTCAAGGTCATGAGCCTGGTCAATTCCAGCACCAGCTACACCGAGCAGCATCTGGTCACCAATGGCTGCAGCGAACTGCTGGGCGAAGTCTTCGGCGAAGCCGGCAAGCACGCCCGCAGCGCCTTCGGCGTGGCCCAGATCCCCCTGGGCTGCTGCGTGGAAATCGAGCTGATGGCAGAGCTGGGCTAAGACTTCCGCTCACACACATAAAGTGAGCTAATACCGCTTGCCATTCATAGAGTTCAGATAAAAAACCATCTGAATTGATTGACAGGCAAGCGCAAGCAGCTCACTTTATCTTTGCAGCGCGATGCTTGGCGCAAGCATCTCGATCACTCACGAAAGAGCCCTCATGCCCAGCACGCAGGCACCCCCGCTGGTTCTCAGCATTCAATCCCATGTCGCCTACGGCCATGTGGGCAACGACGCCGCCATGCTGCCGCTGCAGCTGCTGGGCATAGAACCCGTGGCCGTGCATACGGTGCAGTTCTCCAACCACACGGGCTACGGCGAATTCAAGGGCCAGGTCTTCACGCCGGCCCATGTACAGGATGTGCTGGACGGCCTGCGCGCCCGCGGCGTGCTGGCGCGCTGCACGGCCGTGCTCTCGGGCTATCTGGGCGATGCCGGTGTGGGCGAAGCCATTCTGGCCGCCGTGCAGGAGGTGCGCGCCGCCCAGCCCAAGGCACACTATCTGTGCGACCCGGTCATGGGCGATGTGGGGCGCGGCGTGTTCGTGCGCCCCGGCATCCCGGACTTTCTGCGCAAGCGCGCGCTGTCCCAGGCCAGCGTCATCACGCCCAACCATTATGAGTTCGAGCTGCTGTGCGGCGGCCAGCCGCTGAGCACCGTGGAAGCGGCCACCCAGGCGGCCCGAGCCATGCTGACGCAGCTGCATCACAGCCCATCGGCCATGATCGTCATCACCAGCCTGCGCACCGACGATCTGCCTGCCGACCAACTGGCCACGCTGGCCGTGACTGCCGACAAGTCCTGGCTGGTACAGACGCCCTATATCGACCTGCACCCTCTGCCCAACGGCATGGGCGATGTGTTCTCGGCCGTTCTGCTGGGCCATCTGATTCAAGGGCGCGCCGTGCCCGATGCCGTGTCCAGGGCCGTGAGCACCTTGTATGCCCTGGTCTCTCGCACCGAATCGGGACAGCGCGACCTGCCCCTGGTCGCCTGCCGCGACCAGATAATAGCCCCAGCGCAAACCTTCACGGCACTGTCTGTGCCAGCGCAGTGAATGGGCGCAAGAGCTTTGCCAAAGCTCTTTGCATCAACAGGCCTCCGGGACTGGAGCGAGCTAAGCCTCAACCCAGGTCGAAATCGAATTTCCTGCTGTGAGCATTAATCCCTGGCGGCCGAAACGGAGTCAGCGAGGCGGGCTGCTTTGGAATAGATTTTGACTGTCGCCGTTCTGCGCCCCAAAGCCGCCGCACGCGTACTTTATGAAACGACAGCTTTGGACCAAAGCTGCGGCGCGCTGTTGCAAAAGCAGAGCAACCTCAAAATCCTGCCTCTTGCCTGGAGTCAGCTGCCCGTCTGCTGCTTGGGTAAATGACGAGCCAGCACCAAAACGACTAGCGCGAGAGAAAAAAGCAACGCGATGACAACACCGCTAACCGCGGCAAAAGACGCTTCAAACGCTTGCATTGCGCTTTGTAAAACGGCTGGAGATTGGATGCCTTGCTGGGTATTTCGGTACGCTTCGTCCAGGCCGCTGCCAGCCATGGCCTCTATACCGCCGTGTCGTACATGCGCGACGTAGACCGCGGTCATCAGGGAGCCAAAAATAGTCACCCCCAACCCTCCTCCAAACTCATAGGCCACGCCTTCTACAGACCCCGCCATACCTGCGCGGTCTTCTGACACATTCGTCATTACCAGCGCGCTGGAGGCGGTCAGGCTGAAGCCTATTCCCACACCGCACAAGGCCAGGACCCCCACTTGCCACAATGCGCCTGCCTCGTTCAAGCCAAGATATCCCCAGATGCCTGAGGCACACATGACCAGGCCGGCAGCAATGACACGCGGACCGCCAATGCGTCCAATCAATACCCCCGCCAATGGTCCTGCGAAGAAAGACCCCAAGGAGATAGGCAGAACAGATGCTCCTGCCTCAAGGGGACTTTTTCCCAGAACCAACTGCAGCCTCTGACTGAGCAGCAACTCAAAGCCGATCAGCATCATTGACGCCACGAGGGCGATAAAAATACCCATGGCTATGGGGGTGACTGAAAGCAAGCTGAAATCAATCAATGGTTGAGGCAGCCGGAGTTGACGTCGCACAAAGACTGTCAATGTCACAGCTCCCGCAAGCAAAGCCCCCCAGGCCAGGAGCACATGACTATCGAGCCTGGCCAATTCCTTGATGCCATAAGCCAGTGCAATGATGCCAAGCGTGCTTTGCCAGCAGCTATGCAAGTCGATGGTGACGCTCGCATTCCCCGCGCTCTTGGGAACCAGCCACCAGGCCAGCACTGCAGCCACAGCAATGACAGGGACGTTGATCAGAAAAACCGAACCCCACCAAAAATGCTCCAGCAAGACTCCACCCAAAACCGGGCCCACCGCAGCGCCACCAGAGGCCACAGACGCCCAGACACCAATGGCAAAAGCCAGTTCTTTGGGGTCGTGGAAGGTGGTACGAACAATGGCAATCGTGGCCGGCATCATGGCTGCGCCGCCAATGGCAAGCAATGCACGAGCAGCGATCAGTACAGCGGCGCTGGGAGCAAATGCTGCAATCACGGAGGCCAGTCCAAACAGAGCCATGCCACTGATAAAGACCGCCCGGTGGCCCAGGCGATCGCCCAAGGCACCCATGGCAGGCATCAATCCGGCCATCACCAAAGAGTAGGCATTGAGAATCCACAGCTTCTCCGAAGCCGTGGTGTGCAGGGCCTGCGCCAGACTCGGCAACGCCGTGTAGAGCACCGTCATATCGATGACGATGAGCAGCAACGCCGTTGAAACCACGCCAAGCGTGAGCCAGCGGCTCTGGAATTTCATAGAGAACCTTCGAACATTGACTTCGGTACCTTGCAGATGCAGGCCTTGTGGCATTCGATGGATAGCGCGACTGGCTACCCCTCAAGCCAAGCGACATGATGGGCGCTCCAATTCAGTCTTCAGTCCGACACTGGATTGCGCGGGGAATCCGTAACTGCAACTCAAACCTGCACCACGTCATGAAGCCAGCCCCTCCATGAGACTTGGCACCCAAGCCGGGCTGTGAACTATGAAGCCTCACCCAAGTTGGAAACAACTTGAGGGCGGCTATTTGCCATGACCGGGAAAAAGCGGTCATAGGCGACGTTGAACACAAAGTTGTAAACAAGATAGAACACGACGATAGCCAGATCGAGCACCAGCGTATCGAGTAGCGTCATATTCAGATACCAGGCTATCAACGGCAGCAGAATCAGCAGCAGACCCGCCTCAAACAAGACAGTGTGCAGCAGGCGTGCTTTGAAGCTCTTGCGAATGTGGCCGTACATCTTCCGCATGCAGCGATCAAATCCGATGTTGAACGTGAAATTCCAAACCGTCGCGATCGTGGCAGAGCCGATACCCACCACCCCCATGTGCGTCATGGGCTTGTTGAACAAGGCTGCCGAGGCCGGGATGATGATCATCAACCCGATAGCCTCGAACATCAAAGCGTGCCGCACCCGATCAGAAAGACTGCGCGTTTTCATCATTTTTCTCCAATCACATTGATTGGTGTGCAATGTATCTTGATATCAAATAATGAAAAGTTATCTTCCATCTTAAAATCAGATAGATGAGCATATCCATGGATCAACTGGAAGCATTCGTCTCGGCGGCAGAAAAAGGATCGTTTTCTGCCGCCGGACGAGCTTTGCGCAAGGCGCAATCGGCCGTCAGCACCCAGGTTTCCAACCTGGAGACGGATCTTGGGGTGATGCTGTTCGACCGTGCCGGGCGCAACCCCTCGTTGACGGCCGCAGGCGAGCGCCTGCTGGCTGAGGCCAAGCTGATCCTCGATCGCCGCGAACACCTCATTGGGGTTGCGGCGAGCTTCGAGGCGCATGTTGAAAAGCGCCTTGTCGTAGCCATCGACGAGCTCTACCCGGAGCATGTGCAGGGAGAGCTATTCGCCGAGTTCGCGAGCCTCTTTCCCCATGTCGAGCTGGAGTTGCTGTTCCCCATGATGGAGGATGTCAGCAATATGATTCTTGATGGAAAAGCGGATATCGGAGTGATGTGGCGCCAGGAATCGCTGCCCGCAGAACTTGGCTTTCACACTATTGGCTGGGTACCGCTCAAACTGGTTTGCGGAAGCAACCATCCGCTTGCGCACACCGTTGTCGACTGGGAGGAGCTCAAGCGTCACCGCCAAATCATGGTGACCCTGAGGTCCGAGGGAACCGAAAAGCACCGCCTTCGCGTCGCTGCCGAGGTCTGGTGGGTCGAAAGCCATTGGGTCATCCTGCAAATCCTCAAGCAAGGAATTGGCTGGGCACTGATCCCTGATCACATCATCGCGCGCTCGCCTATCGCCAAGGACCTCGTCATGCCAGCGCTACGATTCGACGAAGGGGCGCACCCAGTGGCCTTGGAGCTGGTTTGGCACAAACAGCGGCCCAGCGGGCCCGCGGCCACATGGCTGCGCGAGAGATTTGCGGCAACGAAGATCTATACGTGACAATTTCTGAGAAAGATCGAAGCGATACCGTTGACGGCTTCGACACAAACGTCCGCCACGGATCGTTCTCTGCCATTCCTTCTTCAAGCCCGATAAAAAAACCGCTCCAGCAAAACTGACGCGGTTTTTTCATGGGCGTATTGATCACCTATTCCACACGCGTCACCGCCTGGGGCTTGAAGCCCAGGTCGGCAGCCTTGCCCTTGCGGCCGCGGTTGCCACGGGCGTTGTTGAGGCTGCGGATCTCCAGCGTCTCGGTCCGTGCCTTGCCGCCGCGCCCCACGCCATCCAGGCGGATGCTGCGCGTATAGGCGGCCGCGCCGGCCAGCTGATCCTTGTCTTCCAGGCTGATCAGCATCAGGCCGCGCCCGCCCTTGGGCATGGCCTTGAGCTCTGCGATCTCGAAGGTCAGAATGCGACCGCCCACCGAGGCGCAGATCACATGGCTGGCGGGGTTGAGCAAACCTGCTCCCTGCTCGCCGCCTTCCACATATTCGGCACGCGCATTCATGGGCACGCCATGCACCACCGAAGGTGCGCACAGGGTCTCGCCCTCGCCCAGCGTGACAAAGGCCTTGCCGGCCTTCTGGCGCGAGACCATATCGCCCACACTCGCCGTGAAGCCATAGGCGCCCGAGCCCGAGAGCAGCAGCTGTGTGCTTTCGCTGCCGGCAAAGTAGTACAGCAGTTGGGTACCGGCTTCGAGTTCGATCATCGTCGTCACGGGCTGGCCGTCGCCGCGTCCGCCCGGCAGGGCCGACACCGGCACCGAATAGACCCGGCCGTTGCTGCCAAAGGCCAGCAACTGATCGACGGTGCGGCACTCGAACGTGCCATAGAGGCTGTCGCCTGCCTTGAAGCTCAGCGTGGCCGCATCCACGCCATGGCCTTGACGCGTGCGCACCCAGCCCTTTTCGGAAATGATCACGGTCGTGGGTTCATCCACCACCTTGACCTCGGCCACCACCTTTTTCTCCTCGTGGATCAGCGTGCGACGGGCATCGCCGAAGGTCTTGGCATCGGCCTCGATTTCCTTGCAGATCAGGCGGCGCATGGTCGCCTCGCTGCCCAGGATGTCTTCCAGCTTGCCCTGCTCGCTGCGCAGCTCCTTGAGCTCCTGCTCGATCTTGATGGCCTCCAGGCGCGCCAATTGACGCAGACGGATTTCAAGAATGTCCTCGGCCTGACGCTCGGAAAGATTGAAGGCGTCGATCAGGGCCTGCTTGGGTTCATCGCTGGCGCGGATGATGGCAATAACCTTGTCGATATTGAGCAGCACGGCCTGACGGCCTTCGAGGATGTGGATGCGATCCAGCACCTTCTCCAGACGATGCTGGCTGCGTCGCGTCACGGTCTGGAAGCGGAAGGCAATCCATTCCTCCAGCATCTGGCGCAGCGACTTCTGCACCGGGCGGCCATCGAGGCCGATGCTGGTCAGATTGATCGAGCTCGAAGACTCCAGGCTGGTGTGGGCCAGCAGCGCCGTGATCAGCTCCGACTGGGGAATCTTGCCGGTCTTGGGTTCGAACACGATGCGCACCGGCGCATCCTTGCTCGACTCGTCACGCACGCAGTCCAGCACGGCCAGCATGCTGGCCTTGAGCTGGGTCTGCTCCTGGCTCAGCGCCTTCTTGCCGGTCTTGACCTTGGGGTTGGTGATGTCCTCGATCTCTTCGAGCACCTTCTGGGCCGACACGCCGGGCGGCAGCTCGGTCACCACCAGCTGCCACTGGCCGCGTGCCAGCTCTTCGATCTTCCAGCGCGCACGCACCTTGAGACTGCCACGGCCCGTGCGATAGGCATCGGCAATATCGCTGCTCGATGAAATGATCTGGCCGCCGCCCGGATAGTCGGGGCCGGGAATCAGCGCCAGCAGCTCTTCCTCGGGCAGCTGCGGCTTCTTGATCAAGGCCACGCAGGCCGCCGCCACCTCGGGCAGATTGTGGCTCGGGATTTCCGTTGCCAGACCCACGGCAATGCCGCTGGCGCCATTGAGCAGCGAGAACGGCAGGCGCGCCGGAAGCTGCTTGGGCTCCTGGGTGCTGCCGTCGTAGTTGGGCACAAAGTCCACCGTGCCCATATCGATTTCGTCGAGCAGCAGGCCGGTGATCTTGGACAGGCGCGCCTCGGTGTAACGCATGGCCGCTGCGCCGTCGCCGTCGCGGCTGCCGAAGTTGCCCTGGCCGTCGACCAGCGGGTAGCGCTGGTTGAAGTCCTGGGCCATGCGCACCAGTGCGTCGTAGGCCGACTGGTCGCCATGCGGGTGAAAGCGGCCCAGCACGTCGCCGACGACACGGGCGCTCTTGACCGGCTTGGCCGCCGTATTGCCATTCGGGCCGCTATAGCCCAGACCCATGCGGTCCATGGCATAGAGGATGCGGCGCTGCACGGGCTTGAGGCCATCGCTGACATCGGGCAGGGCACGGCCCTTGACCACCGACAAAGCGTATTCGAGATAGGCGCGCTGTGCGTATTGACCCAGGTCCAGTGCATCGCCAGCGGCTTGTTGAGACAAATCCAGTGTGGTTTGATCGCTCATGAATTCTTTGTGATTTTCCAAATTGCGCCGATCCGGCGACTCAAGGTATTTGCGCGTCCGCGGCCGCAGAGGCCGCGCCCGGCAGAGTCATGCGTATGCGGGAGCCGCCGCGGCCAGCCGAGCCTGCCGCAGCCAGCCGGCCGCTCAGGGGCCGGGCTGCCTGCAGCTGCTCGTAGATGCCGGTGACGGCCTTGACGTAATTCATTGTTTCTTTGTAGGGCGGAATCGCCTTGCCGAATTTCTGCACCGCACCTTCGCCCGCGTTATAGGCGGCCAGCACCAGATCGAGCCGGCCCGGGAACAAGTCCATCAGATAGCTCAGATAGCGCGCGCCGGCAGGCACGTTCACGGCCGGGTCGGCCAGTTGCTGCTGCATGCTGCGCTTTTTGCTGGCCGCCACGCCAAAGCGCTCTGCCGTGGCCGGCATCAGCTGCATCAGGCCGACAGCGCCCTTGGGCGAGATGGCCTGGGCATCAAAGCCGGACTCTACGGCGATCACGGCCTTGATCAGGTCGTAGTCCACGCCGGTTCTCTCGGCCGCTTTCTGCAGATGCGGCCTCACGCTCTTGTAGCGCGGCGAGACCTCGAAAAAGCTCTGCATGCGCGTGCGGGCGTTGAGCCCCTCGGCCGCCGAATCCTGCTTGAGCTGCAGACCCGGCTGGCTGCTGTCGTAGAGCTCGCCCTTGAAGAACAGCTTGTAGCGTTCGTCCAGCGCCTCGGCCGCAAAGTGCGTGACGCCGAATTCGTCGACATAGGCCCAGAGATCGGCATGCGCCGCCGGCGCCAGGGCCAGCCAGCCCGAGCCCGCCAGCAGGGCAGCTGCCACCGCACGTCGCAAGCGCACAGACGCGAACCCGCCGCGCGCGGGCGGCTGGCTGGGTGAGGCATCGAACATGGGCTTGTGCATGGCTGGCTCCATCGACCGCTAGTGAGCGCTAGTGCAGACGTTGGCAACGCCCGCCTAGATATCGACCTCCACTGCATCGCCATGCAGCTCCATCAGCTCGCGGCGGGCGGCGGCTTCGCCCTTGCCCATGAGCTTGGTGACCACGGCCTCCGACTGTGCAAAGTCCAGATTCATGAACTGCACCGGCAGCAGGCGACGCGTATCGGGGTTCAGCGTGGTTTCCCACAGCTGTTCGGCATTCATCTCGCCCAGGCCCTTGAATCGGCTGACCTGGCATTTCTCGCGCGGCACGCCGTCCTTGGCGCATTTCTCGATGATGGCATCGAGCTCGCCCGCATCGAGCGCATAGACCTTGATGGCCGGCTTCTTGCCGCGCGCAGGCACATCCACGCGGAACAGCGGCGGCAGCGCCACATGGATGTGACCGGCCTCGATGAGCTTGGGGAAATGCTTGAAGAACAGCGTCAGCAGCAGCACCTGGATGTGCGAGCCGTCCACGTCCGCATCCGAGAGAATGCAGATCTTGCCGTAGCGCAGGCCGGACAGATCGGGCTCGTCGTTGGGGCCATGCGGGTCCACGCCGATCGCCACCGAGATATCGTGGATTTCGTTGTTGGCGAACAGCCGGTCGCGGTCCACCTCCCAGGTGTTGAGCACCTTGCCGCGCAGCGGCAGGATGGCCTGGGTTTCCTTGTCGCGGCCCATCTTGGCGCTGCCGCCGGCAGAGTCGCCCTCGACCAGAAACACTTCGTTGACGGCTATGTCCTTGCTCTCGCAATCGGTCAGCTTGCCGGGCAGCACGGCCACGCCGCTGCCCTTGCGCTTTTCCACCTTCTGGCCGGCCTTCTGACGGGTCTGGGCGGCCTTGATGGCGATTTCGGCCAGCTTCTTGCCCCAGTCCACATGCTCGTTGAGCCACAGCTCCAGCGCCGGGCGCACAAAGCCCGAGACCAGACGCACGGCGTCGCGCGAGTTCAGGCGCTCCTTGATCTGGCCCTGGAACTGCGGGTCCAGCACCTTGGCATTGAGCACATAGCTGGCGCGCGCGAACACGTCGTCGGGCATGAGCTTGACGCCCTTGGGCAGCAGCGAGTGCATGTCGATGAAGGCCTTGACGGCCTGGAACAGGCCGTCGCGCAGGCCGCTGTCATGCGTGCCGCCCGCCGTGGTCGGAATCAGGTTGACATAGCTTTCGCGCAGCGGCGCGCCGTCCTCGGTGAAGGCCACGCACCAGGCCGCGCCCTCGCCTTCGGCAAAGCTGTCGTTGTTCTTGTCGGCAAAGCCCTCGCCTTCGAACAGGGGGATGACGGGCTCGCCATGCAGGCTCTGCGCCAGATAGTCGCGCAGACCGCCCTTGAACTGCCAGCTCTGGGTGTCGCGCGACTTTTCGTTGATCAGCGAAACGGCCACGCCAGGCATGAGCACGGCCTTGCTGCGCAGCAGATGTACCAGCTCGCCCATGGGCAGGGCCGAGGATTCGAAGTATTTGGCATCGGGCCAGGCACGCACCGTCGTGCCCTGCTTGCGCTCGCCTGCCTGCAGAGGACGCACCTTGAGCGGCTCGATCACATCGCCGCCCGAGAACACCAGCGTGGCCACCTGGCCGTCGCGGTGCACCTGCACCTCCAGACGCGTGGCCAGCGCATTCGTCACCGAGACGCCCACGCCGTGCAGACCGCCCGAAAAGCTGTAGGCGCCGCCATTGCCCTTGTCGAACTTGCCGCCCGCGTGCAAACGCGTGAAGACCAGCTCCACCACGGGCGCCTTCTCCTCGGGGTGCAGGCCGAAGGGAATGCCGCGGCCGTCGTCCTCCACGCTGTAGGAGCCGTCGGCATGCATGGTGAACTTGATTTTCTTGCCGTAGCCGGCAAGCGCCTCGTCGGCCGCGTTGTCGATCACCTCCTGCAGGATGTGCAGGGGGTTGTCGGTGCGCGTATACATGCCGGGACGCTGTTTGACAGGCTCCAGACCCTTGAGAACGCGGATCGAGCCTTCGGAATATTCGTTGGACGGTTTGACTGCCATGGGGGCGGATTGTAGTAGCCTCTCCGAGTGAGAGCTGGATAAATTCACAGTTGTTTACTCCCAATACTCTTGCACAAAGCCCGAACATCTGTCTTGGCAACGTGTTTTTACCGGGTCTTCATCGCTGCGGATACTCTTAAAACAATAGCATCTACCGCATGCCATTCATACGTTATGGATAGTTTCAAATCCATATCCATTACATGGATTGCGCAAGGCGCTCACTTTTTCTTTCTTCCGCCCTGCTCCGGCTCCCGCGCCGCAGCTTGCCGGTCACGCATTCTGGCAGGCCAGCCTGCCACGCATGTGACGGCCTGCGCAGGCGCAAAACAGCTTGTTTCGTTAAAGTGACAAGTTGACCGCACCCCAAGCCTTTTTTCGCACACACGGCATGACTACAAAGACAACTCAAGCCCCCATGTCCATGGCGCAGATTCTTCTGTGCGGTGGCGCCATCGTCACGCTCTCCATGGGCATACGCCACGGCTTCGGCCTGTGGCTGCAACCCATCACCCAGGAGATGGGCTGGACGCGCGAGAACTTTTCCCTGGCCATTGCCGTGCAGAACCTGTCCTGGGGCATCCTGGGCATCTTCGTCGGCATGCTGGCCGATCGCATCGGCGCCTTCAAGGTGCTGATCGGCGGCTCCATCCTCTATGCCCTGGGCCTGGCCGGCATGGCGCTGTCTCCCGATGCCACCGTGTTTTTGCTGACCGCCGGCGTGCTGATCGGCGCAGCCCAGGCCGGCACCACCTATGCCGTGATCTACGGCGTGCTGGGCCGGCAGATTCCCGTGGCGCGGCGCAGCTGGGCCATGGGCGTGGCCGCGGCAGCGGGATCGTTCGGCCAGTTCTTCATGGTGCCCGTGGAAGGCAAGCTGATCGCGCAGTTCGGCTGGTCCAATGCCTTGCTGATACTGGCGCTGTTCGCGCTGCTGATCGCCGCGCTGGCCTTCGGCCTGCGCGAGCCGGGCTTTGGCGGCAGCACGCCCATCAAGCGCGAGCAGACCGTGGGCCAGGCGCTCAGGGAAGCCTGGACCTACCCCAGCTTTCTGCTGCTGATGGCGGGCTACTTTGTCTGCGGCTTCCAGGTCATGTTCATCGGCGTGCACATGCCCAGCTATCTGAAGGACTTCGGCATGGCGCCCCATGTGGCCAGCTATTCGCTAGCACTGGTCGGCCTGTTCAATATCTTCGGCACCTATCTGGCCGGCAATCTGGGCCAGAAGCTGCCCAAGCGTTACCTGCTGTCGGGCATCTACGGTCTGCGCTCGGTGGCCACCGTGGCCTTTTTGCTGGCACCGCTGTCGCCCTGGTCGGTCTATGCCTTCTGCGCCGCCATGGGCTTTCTGTGGCTGTCCACCGTTCCGCTGACCAATGCCACCATCGCCCAGATCTTCGGCGTGCAGCATCTGTCCATGCTGGGCGGCTTTGTCTTTTTCAGCCACCAGATCGGCAGCTTCCTGGGCGTCTGGCTGGGCGGCTATCTCTACGATATCAACGGCAACTACGATATGGTCTGGTATATCTCGATTGCCCTGGGCATTTTTGCCGCCATCGTCAACCTGCCCGTGCACGAGGCAGCCATTGTGCGCCGCGCGCCCAGCGCCGCCTGATACCGGAGACACCACCATGCAGCTCAAACTCTGGCAACGCATCTCCATCTGGTGTGCCGTGCTCGTGCTGCTGCTGGCGGTGTTTGCCCTGTATCTGCAACCGGAATTCATGCTCACACTGGCAGACCAGGTCTGGGCCTGCTTCTGAGCTCTTGGGCAAGCTGCCCGGGCGGCATGGCCGGGAGAGAGCATGACTCGCATCATCATCACCGGAGCCTCGGACGGCATAGGCGCCGAAATGGCCCGACAGCTGGCACAAACCCATCAGAGCAGGCTGCAGCTGACGCTGGCCGCGCGCAATGCCGGCAATCTGCAAGCCGTGGCAGAGCAATGCCGGGCCCTGGGGGCGCAGGTGCTGACAGTTCCCACCGATGTGAGCGAAGAGGCCCAGTGCCGTGCGCTGATCGACGCAGCCGTGCAGCAGTTTGGCGGGCTGGACGCCCTGATCAACAATGCTGGGATCTCGGCCCATGCGCTGTTCGAACAGGTCAGCGCACAAGACCTGGGCTGGTATGAGAGATTGATGCGCATCAACCTCTGGGGCAGCGTCTGGTGCACCCATGCAGCGCTGCCGCACCTCAAGACCAGCCAGGGCTCCATCGTCGCCGTGTCTTCGCTGGCAGGACTGATAGGCGTGCCGGGCCGCACGGCCTACAGCGCCAGCAAGTTCGCCATGGCCGGCTTCTTCGAAGCCCTGCGCATCGAACTCAAACCCGCCGGCGTGAGCGTGACCACGGCCTACCCCGGCGTGGTGGATACGCGCATCCGCTACCACGGCTACAACGCCAGAGGCGAGGCCGCAGGCGTCAGCGGCCTCAAGGAAGATGGCGCGATGACGGTGGCCGAATGCGCGCACCTCATACTCGACGGCATGAGGCGCCGCCAGCGCGAGGTGGTGATGACGGGCAAGGGCAAACTGGGCCGCTTCATCAAGCTGATCGCCCCGGGCATGGTGGAAGACATGGCCCTGGCCGCGCTCCAGGACGATGTGAAGCCGCACTGAGCTGGCGGCCTACATCTGACGCTGCGGCAGGCCATGCAGGAACAGGGCTGCGGGCACTGCTATAGTTTTCGCAAGATGACCAGCAACACCCAGCCTCCCACCCCCGCCGCCATTCCTGCGATTGCCGCCAGCCACTGCGCGCCGGCGCCCTCCGCCTGGATTGCCCGCTTTGCCCATCTGGTACGCCCGCAGGGCTCTGTGCTGGATCTGGCCTGCGGCATGGGCCGCCACACCCGTTTCCTCTCGGCCTTGAATCACGTGTTGACCAGCGTGGACAAGGCGCCGGAAGCGACCCGGTCCGTGGCGGATATCGCCGAGACGATTACCGCCGACATCGAGAACAGTGCCTGGCCGCTGACGGGGCGCAGCTTTGATGGCGTGGTCGTCACCAACTATCTGTGGCGACCGCTGTGGCCGCTGATTCTGGCCAGCGTCAAGCCCGGCGGCGTGCTGCTCTACGAAACCTTCGCCCAGGGCAACGAGGCCTATGGCAAGCCCTCGCGCCCGGACTTTCTGCTGGCGCCAGCCGAGTTGCTGCAGGTCTGCGCAGGCTGGAACATCGTCGCCTACGAGCACGGCCTGCTGCACCAGCCCGAGCGCGTGGTTCAGCGCATTGCCGCCATCAGGCCCGGTGGCCCGGCCGCGCCTGCCGCATTGCTTCAAGCCTGACGCCCTTCTTCCGCATCCACATCTGCCCGACTGCCATGCCCGCCTACGCCCTGCTGCTTGCCCACGACGAACACCCCAGTCCCTCGACAGAGTGGCCCGCAGAACCCGGCGGCAGCTGCGACGGCTGGGCCGAATGGTTCAGCAGCACGCCGCTGCTGTTCAGCGTGCTGCTGGGCGATGCGCGGCATCTGCCCGAACTGGTTCCCTGCAGCGCCTACCAGGACAAGCAAAGCCTCTCGGCCCTGGCCGCCCCCATGGAGCAGGTCCGGGCCCGCTGGCAATGGCTGAGGAGCGTGATTGAGCCACTGCCCGCAAAAAGCCCTGCGCATTGGCCCGACTCCGTCAAGAAGCAATGGCAGCACATCGATCACACCATCAGCACCAGCACGCGCCAGTGGCTGCTGCTGAACTGCGCCACGCTATGTCCGCATGACTTTGACGAAGCGGAGTTCACGACCTTTTTGCAGGCCCAGCGCGAGCTATGCCGGCAATGGAGCTGCAGCGGCGGCGAGCTGCCCGAATCCCTGCAGGCCTTGAAGCGGGCACCGCAATCCCATCTGGGATGGTGGAGCGATTCGGTCATTGCACGCACCGAGGTGATCGAGCAGGAAAGCGAAGAAGACTGGCCCGCCTGGCTGGCCGATCACTACGAGCCGCGCCACCATGGCGCCTGGGACGAAGCGACCGAAAGCTATTACGTCATGCCCAAGCTGCACCCGCGCACGGGCCTGAAGCCACAGAACGAAGCCGAGCGCGGCCACTGGCCCGTGGGCATGGTCACGCCCTATGGCCGCTGGCTTCAGCGCCCCTTGGAAGGCGCGAGCATGACTTTTGTCTCTGGCAAGCATCTGAGCGTGCACTATCCCGAGACCATGCCGGGCGAAGGCGCGAGGTCCGGCATCAAGGATTTGAACGGCATCTGGCTGGTATCGCCCTCCGAGGGCTATCGCGACGCCTATGCCGTCACTCCCCAGGTGATGGCCTGCAGATCACCGAGGCAGGAAAACATGCAGGACCTGCGCAACCTGCCCGGCCTCGCGTTGCTGCACGAAGGGCTCAGCAGCATCGACTACAACGAGGAACAGGACGAATTCATCCGTGCCGAACAAGGCCCTTATGGCGACTCGCGCCAGCTGCTGCTCAAGCCCGACGGCCACCCTGTGTTTGATGCAGGCCGCTATGAGCACATCAACGACTTCAGCGCCAAGACAGAGCTGGCCGTCGCCTGCGTCCGGGAACCCTTTGTCAACGAGCAGGGCGAACAGGAGCACCGCATCCTCGAAGGCGTGATTGACATCCGCGGCCAGGAAATCATCCCCTGTCAGTTCAAGACCATAGAGCGCGGCTTCAGCAGCTCGCCCCCCAAGGTATTTCCCGGCCGCAAGCTGCTGGCCATCACCGAAAAAGGCGAGCCCCGCATCTTCAACACCAAAGGCAAGCTGCTGGCCGCCCCTGATATCTGGTGCCCGCCGCTGAACTGCAGTCCCAAGAAAAATGAACTGCTCACCTTTGAGGGCGAAGGGCCGGAGGCCGAACTGGTCATGTTCTCCATCCAGGATTTCAGCATCACCCGCACTGGAGAAACCTGGGAGGACTACCGTAATGCGCTGCGCGGCATGTTCAAGAGCCTGAGTGGAGACACCCCCGAAACCACGGCCATGACCCGCGCGGAACTGATAGAGGCAGAGGATGAGGCCTGGATGCAGGATATATCGCGCATCCTCTGCCTGAATGACGAAAGCCGGGCCGCAGAACTGCTTCAGCAATGGCGTGACTGCGTGGCGGCACCTGATCCTGACGACATGGGCTGGGACGAAGATGACGAGATCGACCCCGATGTCATGCATCTGCCCGCTGGTGAAAACGCGCTGACCCTGTACTGGGTGCATCTGCTTGCCGTTGCCGGTGAGTTCGCCCGCTTTGACTGGAAGGATGCCGATGGCATTGCGAACACGCACTGGCTGCCAGGCACCGATGACTGGCAATGGGACACGCCCGCTGACGGTGTTGAATCGGGCCTGGAGAACATGGCCGAACATCTGGCCGGCCGCCAGCTGGCCCTGATCAAGCTGGCCACCGATGACGACAGCCTGCGCGTGACCGTGGTGCGCTCGGCAGATGCCGAGGACTTCATGGAGCGGCTGGCGCAGGCCCATATCAGCGCCTGGAACTACAGCGCGAACTGAAGCGATGCCGGCGGGGCTGAAACCACGGTCGCCAAGCCTGCATGCAGGCTTTGAGAAAAGCGGCCGGACCGCATGGTGCAAGACTTGCAAAGCCGCCAGATTGCAGCCATGCCGTCCGAAACAAAGCCACGATCAACGAACAATATGACGCACAGAAATTAAATATTTCGTCATTTCGTCATTTATCAACAACACTTCGACAAAAACAGAGTTTTGCTAGACACTGTTGATGGCAAACCACTGCCTGCACCCTGTCCCTGTTTGTAGAATTCATTTTTACCGTTTTCTGATTGCGGATATGACATCACCCTCCGTTGCTCTCACTGGCAGCATTGTTGCCCTCATTACGCCCATGCTCGAAGACGGTAGCGTCGACTACCCGTCGCTGCGCAAACTCATCGACTGGCATGTGGCCGAAGGCACCAACTGCATCGGTGTGGTCGGCACCACTGGTGAATCGCCCACCGTGAATGTCGAAGAGCATTGCGAAATCATTCGTGTCGCCGTGGAACAGGCCGCCGGCCGCGTCTCCATCATGGCCGGCTGCGGTGCCAACAGCACCCACGAAGCCATCGAGCTGGCCAAGTACGCCAAGAAGGTGGGCGCCGACAGCCAGCTGCAGGTCGTTCCCTACTACAACAAGCCCACACAGGAAGGCCAGTACCAGCACTTCAAGGCCATCGCCGAAGCCACTGGCGACCTGCCCGTGGTTCTGTACAACGTGCCCGGCCGCTCGGTTGCGGACATGCAGCATGACACCGTGCTGCGCCTGGCCCAGATCCCCGGCATCATCGGCATCAAGGAAGCCACCGGCAACATCGAGCGTGCTCAATGGCTGATCCGTGACGTGCCTGCCGGCTTCGGCGTCTACTCCGGCGACGACCCCACCGCCGTGGCACTGATGCTGTGCGGCGGCCACGGCAACATCAGCGTGACGGCCAACGTCGCTCCCCGCCTGATGAGCGAGCTGTGCAAGGCCGCCATGGCCGGCGATACCAAGCGCGCCATGGAAATCCAGTTCAAGCTCATGCCCCTGCACAAGAGCCTGTTTGTGGAAGCCAATCCCATTCCCGTGAAATGGGCAGCAGCCCGCATGGGTTTGTGCGGCCCCGCCATGCGCCTGCCCATGACGCCGCTAAGCGAGCAATGCGAAGCAGTTGTTGAGGATGCTCTGCGTAAAGTTGGCGTACTCTGATCGAGTTGCGCTAAGCTAGCGGTTTTTCGCACATAGCTTGAACGCTACCCAAGGACAATCCGCGTGAAACAACAAACAGCACGTTTGAGCCTGCTCAGCATCGCGCTGGGCCTGTCTGCCTGCACGACCACGTTCCAAGAGACCAAGATCGACTACAAGAGCGCGGGCAAGAATCAAGCTCCCTCTCTTGAAGTCCCTCCGGATCTGACGCAGCTGTCGCAAGACTCGCGCTATACCGTCCCTGGTGGCGTGGTATCCGCTGCTGCCATGCAGGCCAATGCCAAGGCCGCCAAGCCTGCCGACAACAACACCGCAGCCAACAAGATTGGCGACGTCCGCATCGAGCGCGACGGTGCCGAGCACTGGCTCGTGGTTGATCGTGCAGCCGACAAGCTCTGGGAGCCCACTCGCGACTTCTGGCTGGAAAACGGCTTCATCTATGCGATGGAAGACCGCCAGCTGGGCATTCTCGAGACCGACTGGGCCGAAAACCGCGCCAAGCTGCCTCAGGACATCATCCGAAAAAGCCTGGGCAAGGTGTTCGATTCGCTCTACTCCACCAGCGAGCGCGACAAGTTCCGCACCCGCCTGGAGCGCGAGCCCGATGGCAAGACCCGCATCTATGTCACCCACCGTGGCATGCAGGAGGTCTACACCAGCGAGCGCAAGGACAACACCATCTGGCAACCGCGTCCTCGCGATCCCGAACTGGAAACCGAATTCCTGCGCCGCATCATGGTCAAGCTGGGTGTGAGCGAAGAGCAGGCCTCTGCCGTTGCCAAGGCGGACAAGTCTGCAGCCACCACCTCGACCAGCGCACGCATGGACACCATCAACGGTGTGCCCACGCTGCAGCTGGAAGAAGGCTTTGAGCGCGCATGGCGCCGCGTTGGCGTGGCACTGGACCGCACCGGCTTCACCGTGGAAGACCGCGACCGCAGCCGCGGCCTCTACTACGTGCGCTACGTGGACCCGAACGCCAAGCCTGAATCCAAGGGCTTCTTCAGCAAGATCTTCAGCCAGGGCAAGGAAGCCGCTGCGCCTCAGAAGTATCAGATCCAGGTCAAGGGTGACGGCAACAAGTCCCAGGTCAGCGTGCTCAATGAGCAAGGCCAGCCGGACAACTCCGCCAACGGCCAGCGCATCGTGCGCATCATCACCGATGATCTGAAGTAAAGAGCGCTGCCCCATGCAAAAGCCACCGGACTGCGCTCTGGTGGCTTTTTTCATGCCCGAACGAATCGAACTTCGGCTTGGGGGCTGCAATGCTCATGGCACACTTGCCCGCGAGAATCCGCCCAAGTGCTGATACCGGTGCAGATCTTGTATGCCGACAAGCATCCGCGGCTCGAAAATCCGCTGTGAAATCCAGACGTAAAAAAACCGCACCTGAGTGCGGTTTTTTCATGCTTGAGGCCTGGGCCTCAAGCTGGCTGATGCAGCGAATTACTTGGCAGCAGGAGCTTCAGCGGCGGGAGCAGCAGGAGCGTCAGCGGCAGGAGCAGCAGGAGCGTCAGCGGCGGGGGCAGCAGGAGCGTCAGCAGCAGGAGCAGCAGCGTCAGCGGCGGGAGCAGCAGGAGCTTCAGCAGCAGGAGCGGGAGCAGCAGGAGCTTCCACAGCAGGAGCGGGAGCAGCAGGAGCTTCTTCCTTCTTGCCGCAAGCAGCCAGAGCAGCAGCAGCGATCACGGTAGCCAGAATCAGAGAGTTCTTCATGACAGTTTCCTAAATGGTAGGTTCAGCAGACGGTATGCAGATTGCCATTACGGTCAGCCTTTTGCAGCTATTGATCGCTCTGGCAGATCAGGTCAAACGATAAATTCGACTCAGCCCGCATTATAGGTAGTTTTGCCCATTGCTGACTAACACTGACAGCAACCAAACAATTCTGCACAAATCGGCGCGTTCTCATTTATCGGGCAAGCCCACGCTTGCCTTGAGCCACACTGTGGAGCATAAATTTATTCCTGTCAAATCCCTGACAAAGCTTTGATAAAGATTTACATAACCTACACAAAGCCTGCGAAATCAGCAGGAGCCACAGAGGACAAACCCGTAAGTTAGCACGATCGCTGTTACAAGTCCACCCTGTTTCAGTCGCCGGAGCGAACCCAGCCAGCATCAAACCACGACGACAGCAACTCCAGCGCGTCATCGCTGGCAGTTGCCAGATCCTTGCGCGACAGGGCTCGGCTGTCTGCCAGCTTGCGCATCAACGTGGCATCGCGGCCACCTGCCAGATAGCTTTCGCCATTGATGAAGATGTGCTTGGCGTCATACATCATGCGCGTGCGACGATCCAGCACAACGCTCTCGAACATGCCGTTTTCATCGCCATGCTCGAACCAGACGTTGGGCTTGGGGTCGGTCAGGTACTCGCCCAGCGCGCGCTCCAGCGCCAGCGGCTCGGCCATGGCCTTCTTCAGTGCCTCGCGGGCAAAGTCATACATGCCTTCAGGAATCAGCGCCGGGTTGCTCACGGCCTCCTGCTTGGGGTCGCGATAAATGACCGGAGTTTCGGGCTCGTCGGGCTCGTCCGACATGCGCAGCAGCAACTCGCGGCCCAGCTCGCTGCGATCGGGCGAGCGAAAGCCTATCGAATACGTCATGCATTCGCCTTCCGCCACACCGTCATGCGCCCATTTGGGCGGCAGATACAGCATATCGCCGGGCTCCAGAACGAACTCTTCCTCGGGCTCGAAATTGGAGAGGATTTTCAGTGGCTTGCCCTGCTGCAGAGACAGGTCTTTTTGACGACCGATGCGCCAGCGGCGCTTGCCCTGGGCCTGCAGCAGAAACACGTCATAGCTGTCGAAATGCGGGCCTACGCCCCCCTGATCGGTGGCAAAGCTGATCATCAGATCATCGAGGCGCGCCTCGGGCACAAAGCGGAATTGCTGCAGCAACTCATGCGCCTTGGCGTCATGCATGTCCACGCCCTGCACCAGCACGGTCCAGCCCGGCTTGGTCAATGCAGGCAGGCTGCGACGGGACAGCGGGCCGTGGCTGAGCTTCCAGTTGTCGCCTTCGAGCTGCTGGATCAGGCGCGACTCCACGCCATCCTCGCCCGCCATGGCTAGCAGTCGGGCACGCGGAATCGGGGCCTTGAAGCCGGGGATGGCCTGACGCACCAGCAAGGGCTTTTTGTGCCAGTGGCGGCGCATGAATTGAGAGGCGGTGAGCCCACCCAGCAGGGTGAGCGGCGTATTGATGTCCATGAATACAGTCCTGCTTTCTAAGCAACGGACTGCATTGTCCTATAGGCCTCGAAAACGCTGGTCGGCACAGATCAATGACCGAGCGCTCTGAACTCGGACGGCGACATGCCGGCATAGGCCTTGAAGGCACGGCTGAAGTGCGCGCTGTTGCCAAAACCACAGCCCATGGCAATTTCCGTAATGGTGCGGTGCGCGAGCGCCGGGGAATGCAGCTCCCGCATGCAAAGCTCCAGCCGGCTTTGCTGGATGAAGCCGCCCAGCGACTGGTCTCGCCCCGCAAAGGCGTTGTGCAGATGCCGACGGCTGCAATTGAGTGCTTCGGCCACCTGATCGACCGACAACCCGGGGTCGCGCACATGGCAGGCCACATGCTCGCAGATGCGGTCGTACAGAGCCTGCTTTTGCGTCACCGCCGTGGCCTGCCCGCCAAGTGCCTGCAGGGACAGATGCACCATATCCACCAGCAACTCCCCGGCGCGGCGCGCCAGCGGTGCCGTCATATTGTCCAGTTCCTGGTAAGTGCTGCGCATGGTCTGCAGAGCAATGCGCGCAATGCCGGCGCTGCCCCCCACCGATCGACCCATGAGGTTTTCCAGACGCAGGCCTCGCTCGGCAATGCTCTGTTTGGGCACCATCATGATCAGGTGCTCCGTGTGCCGGGGATTGGCCACCACATAGGGCTGCGAGGTGTCATAGATGGCCCAGCTGCCATTGCTCACGCAGGCCTTGCTGCCGTATTGCTCCACCTCGGCATGGCCGCTCCAGGGCGCCACGATCTTGAGGTAGGCCGCTTCGCTGTCGCGCAGACGGTGGCTGTCGCGTATGACGCGATGGCGCCCGGCATCCAGCTTGGTGAGCATCACATCGCCTGCGTATGCCACGCTCAGATGTCCGTCAAAACAGGTGTCGCCATACAGATCCGTATCCAGACCCGAGAACAGCTGCGCCATCCAGCCCTGCCAGGCTGGTGCAGTTTCCTTCTCGGGAAGACCATCGGTACTCAGTACCACGGGCGCGGTCATGGGCCTTGACTCCTCGTTGTATCTATCTCTGCCTGTACCGACAAAGTACAGCAATTATCGGTAAGTGAGCACTTTCGCGCTCAGGCCATGAAGAATCTCCCACAGTGCATTCAAACTAGTGCAAACCCTAGGTCGCGTGCACGATTCGTCAAACGGTTTGTGCACATTGCGCACAGCATCTTGCCAGGGCTTTTCCTACGATCACTCACACGCCAGTGTCAGGCGAAACATCACAAAAGGTGGAGACAAGCCCGGTGACACAAGCCTTGTGCAACGACACCAGCCCCCACTTTTCAACTTGCATCAACAAGCAGTGACTGCGGTCACGCGCCCTTGGTAGTGAAGGAAGCGAAGATGATTGAACAAAGCATGCTCATCGGCGGTAAGACCGCACAGGCCAGCAATGGCGCCACTTTCGAGCGCAAAAACCCTCTGGACGGCTCGGTCGCCACGCGTGCCCCGGCCGCCACAACAGCCGACGCCGTGCGTGCCGTGGAAGCCGCTCAGGCGGCCTTCCCTGCCTGGGCGGCCCTGGGCCCCACAGAACGCAGGCTGATGCTGATGAAGGCCTCCCAGGCCCTGGAGGCCAAGGCCGAGGCCTTTGCCGCAGCCATGGCGGCAGAGACCGGCGCCTCCGGCATCTGGGCCGGCTTCAATGTGCATCTGGCCGCCAATATGTTTCTCGAAGCCGCATCGCTGACCACCCAGATCAACGGCCAGCTGATTCCTTCGGACATTCCCGGCAGCATGGCCATGGCCGTGCGCCAGCCCGCCGGCGTGGTGCTGGGCATCGCCCCCTGGAATGCCCCCATCATCTTGGCCGTACGCGCCATTGCCACGCCCCTGGCCTGCGGCAACACCGTGATCCTCAAGGGCTCGGAGCTGTGCCCTGCCACGCACGGCCTGATCATCGAAGCGCTGCAGGAAGGCGGCTTGCCGCCCGGAGTGGTGAACTTTGTGACCAATGCGCCCGAAGACGCCGGCGCCGTGGTCGAGGCCATGGTGGCCCACCCCGCCGTGCGCCGCGTGAACTTCACGGGCTCCACGCGCGTGGGCCGCATCATCGGCCAGACCTGCGCCAAATACCTCAAGCCCGTCATCCTGGAGCTGGGCGGCAAGGCCCCATTCCTGGTCCTGGACGATGCCGACATCGACTCCGCGGTGGCCGGCTGCACCTTTGGCGCCTTCGCCAACTCGGGCCAGATATGCATGTCCACCGAGCGCATCATCGTGGACGAGGCCGTGGCCGAGGAATTCATCGCCAAGCTGGTGGGCCGCGCCACAACCCTGCCTCTGGGCGACCCCCGCAAAGGCCCTGTGGTGCTGGGCTCCGTCGTGGACATGAACACCGTGAACCGCGTCAACGAGCTCATCGACGACGCCGTAACCAAGGGTGCCAGGATTCTTTGCGGCGGCAAGGCCAGCGACACCTTGATGGCAGCCACGCTGATAGACGGCGTGACCCCCGAGATGCGAATCTTCCGTGAAGAGACCTTTGCCCCGGTAAAAGCCATCGTGCGTGTGCGTGGCGAAGAGCAGGCCATTGCCATGGCCAACGACAACGAGTTCGGCCTGTCTTCCGCCGTCTACACCAGGGACACAGCGCGCGGCTGGCGCGTGGCCGGCCGCATCGAAGCGGGCATCTGCCATGTCAACGGCCCCACCGTGCACGACGAGGCACAGATGCCTTTCGGCGGCGTGAAGAACTCGGGCTACGGCCACTTTGGCGGTCAGGCCGGTATCGATGCCTTTACCGACACCCGCTGGATCACCATGCAGACCACCGCACGTCACTACCCCTTCTAAAGCGTCCAGGACAGCAGTCGTAGCCGGCAGGCATGACTCCTGTCCTCGCTTGAAACTTCCATCGCCGGCACTGGGCCATGAGGCAAAGACCTCAGGTGCAGCGCCCGCATGGGCAAGGCGCGGACCCCAACCTGCGCCTTGTGTCTGCCGACCAACAGAACCACCGGAGACCCACGTTGAAACATGCCTCCCAACTGGCCCTGGCAGCCCTGCTGTCTGGCCTCAGCCTCGCCGCCTCGGCTGCGGACTCTCACAACATTGGCCCCGGCCAGCGCTTCTACGAAAAGACCTGCGCCAAATGCCATGAAGCCGGCATAGGCCCCGTCATCAAGGGGCGAGGCTTTCCGCCCGCGACCTACGTGATCATTGCGCGCAACGGCATGAACGCCATGCCGTCCTTTCGCGTAACCGATATCGACGACGCCACGCTGGAAGACTTGGCAAACTACCTGTCCAAGACCGAGGCCCCCAAGGCAGCCGAGCCAGCCAGGAAATAAGGAGGACGATGCAATGCAAACCGATCGTCGCTCCCTTCTCAAAGGTCTGACCGCTGCTGGTCTGGCTGTCTCCGGCATAGGCTGGGCACAGGCTGCCACCACCTCCGCTGCAGGCCGCACCGCCAGCGCAGCCACACGCTCTGCCGAGGTGCTGGCCGTGACCTCCTCCATGCACGCCAGCGCGCTGGACAAGGCCTTTGCGGCCGGTGTTCAGAGCACCTCCCGCAACGTGGTGCATACCGGCCTTCAAGGTCTGGACAGCGCCGCATTCAACCAATTGGGCGAGCTGCTGACCGACAGTCAGGAAACCCTGCTGGTGGGTCTGCTTGATGACGCCTCGGCCACGCTGGTGCTGGACCTGGTTCGCTCCAGCGGTGGCCGCGTGCTGGCCGTGGAACACCATCGTGTGGACGGCGCCGCCGCCGACTGGGCCCAGGCGCTGGGTCGGTCGCTGGCGTCCGGTCAAGTCATGAACACCACCACGGCGGCAGCAGGCAAGGAAGCCCGCGTGTCCTTTAGCTGCGTAATCTAAGAAACAAGGAAAGCAGAGCATGACAAGCAAATACATGGCCCTGCCCAAGGGCATGAGCGAGAGCAGCTTTGATGCGGCCATCGCCCAATTCAAGAAGGCCCTGGGCGAAGACAATGTGATGATCAAGGACGAGCTGGTTCGTCCCTACACCAAGGTGATGATGGCTGTGCCCACCGAAGAGCACACACCTTCCGCCGTGGTGACTGCCACCACCGTGGAGCAGGTGCAAGAGGTCGTCAAGATCTGCAACGCGCACAAGGTGCCCGTGTGGACCATCTCCACCGGCCGCAACTTCGGCTACGGCTCGGCCGCGCCGGGCCAGCGCGGCCAGGTGGTGCTGGATCTGCGCAAGATGAACAAGATCATCCACGTGGACCCCGAACTGTGCACGGCCCTGGTCGAGCCTGGCGTGACCTACCAGATGCTCTACGACTACCTCGAAGAGAACAAGATTCCCTTGATGCTGTCGTTCTCGGCACCTTCGGCCATTGCCGGCCCGCTGGGCAACACCATGGACCGCGGCGTGGGCTACACCCCCTATGGCGAACACTTCATGATGCAGTGCGGCATGGAAGTGGTGATGGCCAACGGCGATGTGCTGCGCACCGGCATGGGAGGCGTCAAGGGCGACAAGGCCTGGCAGGTGTTCAAATGGGGTTACGGCCCGACGCTGGACGGCATGTTCACCCAGTCCAACTACGGCATCTGCACCAAGATGGGTTTCTGGCTGATGCCCAAGCCCCCGGTCTTCAAGCCGCTGGAAATCCAGTTCGACGAAGACAGCGATATCTCCGAGATCGTGGAATTCATCCGCCCCCTGCGCATCGCCCAGGTCATCCCCAATTCGGTGGTGATTGCCGGCGTGCTGTGGGAGGCATCCACCTGCAACACCCGCCGCTCGGACTACACCACCGAGCCCGGCCATACGCCGGACGCCATCCTCAAGCAGATCCAGAAAGACAAGCATCTGGGCGCCTGGAATGTCTACGCTGCGCTGTACGGCACCAGGGAGCAGGTCGACGTCAACTTCAAGATCGTGCAGGACGCGCTCAAGAAACTGGGCAAGGGCCGCTTGATCACCGAGGAGATGGCTGGCGACACCCAGCCCTTCAAGTACCGTGCCCAGCTCATGTCGGGCGTGCCCAACCTGCAGGAGTTCGGCCTCTACAACTGGCGCGGGGGTGGCGGCTCGATGTGGTTTGCCCCTGTGTCGCAGGCGCGCGGCAGCGAGTGCGACAAGCAGAAGTCGCTGGCCAAGAAGATCCTCAACAAGCATGGCCTGGACTATGTGGGCGAGTTCATCGTCGGCTGGCGCGATATGCACCATGTCATCGATGTGCTCTACGACCGCAGCAACGAAGAGGAAACCAAGCGCGCCAACGCCTGCTTTGCCGAGCTGCTGGACGAGTTCGAGAAGGAAGGCTATGCCGTGTACCGCGTGAACACGGCCTTCCAGGAGCGCGTGGCGCAGAGCTACGGTCCGGTCAAGCGCGATATCGAGCGCAAGATCAAGCGTGCTCTGGACCCCAATGGGATTCTGGCCCCGGGCAAGTGCGGAATAAACATTTGATCTCCCCCTGAGGCGCTTTGCGCCTTCCCCCTCTCTCGCTTTGCTTCGCAATGCGGGAGGGGGACGACAGCTTTGCTGCGCGGCGGCGCTTGCTTGCTGTCCTTTGATGGGGCATGCCTGTTCAATTGCTGCGCCCTAGCCTCAAATTTTTAAAGCCACCTGATTTGAAAACGCCAGGTGGCTTTCTTTTCCTTGTTTGCTTTTTGTTTGCTATTGTATCAATAGCTGTTTGCGATTTCCTGGATTGGGTTTAAGGCCAATTTAATGCCTAGTTCAGCAGACTCGAAGACTGCACGCCTGCCCTGAACTGCGCCGGCGTCTGCCCCGTGTGCTGCTTGAACAGGCGGCTCAGATGCGCGCCGCTGGCAAAGCCGCTGGCCAGCGCCAGCTCGGTCAGGGTGCAGTGGCGATTGGCAGGACTGAGCAGTTCGCGCTGGAACAGGGCCACGCGCTCGGCCCAGATATGCTGGCTGATGGACAAGCTCTCATCGGCAAAGGCGTTGTAGAGATGACGCTTGCTGCAGTTGAGCGCTGCGGCTACGGCATCCACGCTCAGGGCAGGATCGCGCAGATGCTGGCGCACATAGGCCTTGATGCGGCCCTGCAGCAGCTCGCTGGCGCTCAGCGAGGCCGCGCGGCCGCAGGCATCGAGCAGGGACAGCTGGATCAACTGAAGCAGCGAATCCGTCACATGCTGGGCCAGTCCCTGGCCCATGGCCCGACATTCGGCAAAAGTGCCGCGCATCATGTCCAGCGCAATGCGGGATACGCCTTCGCTGCCGCCCACATAGCGCCCCATGAGGGCGTCGATGGCGCGGCCATGGTCTTCGAAGCGGCTTTTGGGCAAGGTGATGATCAGATGCTCGCACCACTCGGGGTTGAGCACCTCGTACTCCTGCGTGGTGTCATAGATCAGCCACTGGCCGCTGCGCGCCACGGCTTCGCGCCCGTTCTGGCAGACGCGGGCCTCGCCATGCCAGGGGGCCACGATCTTGAGAAAGTCGGTGCTGTGGCGTGCCATGCTGGCCGAAGTGCGCCGCACGCGATGGCGGCTGGCCTCGATCCGGGTCATGCCCACCGGCCCCAGCTCCAGGGTTCCCAGCCGCGCCGAGAAATGCTGATCGCCATAGACATCGCTCTCCAGTCCATAGAGCGTGGACATCCAGTGCTGCCAGGCGCCCACGGCTTGGGCACCTTGCATCTCGGTCATCTTCTCGGTCACTTGGTAGGCAGGAATGTCTGGCCGCATCTGGGCTCCTGAAGAAGTAACAGGATGCTTCATTATCCATAGCAATCCAGACCAGGGGCCGGGCAAAACCGGCGCCTCGCAGGGAAATCAGTGTTTACCCACAGACACTTGCATGCACAGACAAGACGCAGTGCACGCACAGACAAGCCCCTTGCGCCGCGATTTCCTACGATGGCCGAAAACCCGGACACCCGTCCATCAAAAGGAGACAAACATGACATTCGCCGACAAGCGTTTTGTTCTCAAAAGCCTGGTCGCAGCCACGGCCCTGGCGGGCCTGTGCGGCCAGGCCCTGGCCCAGGAAGCGCCCAAGTCCATCCGTATCGGCTGGGCAATTGCCAAGACCGGCGTCAACGCGGGCGGTACTTCCGTGACCACGGCGCCCAACTACAAGCTCTGGGTCAAGGAGATCAACGACGCCGGCGGCATCATGCTCAAGGCCTACAACAAGCGCGTGCCCATCGAGGTCATCGAATACGACGACCGCTCCAGCACCGAGGAGGCCGTGCGCGCCACCGAGCGCCTGATCACCCAAGACAAGGTGGACTTCGTGCTGCCGCCCTGGGGCACGGGCTCCAACCTGGCCGTCGGTCCGACCTACGAAAAACACAAATACCCGCTGCTGGCCGCCACCTCGGTGACCGACAAGGCCCCCGATCTGGCCAAGCGCTGGAAGCATGCCTTCTTCTTCCTGGGCACGGGCGGCGAATATGCCGAGGGCCTGGTCGCCATGCTGGAAAAGGCCAAGAAAGACGGCAAGATCAACAACAAGATCGCCATGATCAACATCGCCGACGGCTTTGGCGTGGAGCTGGCCAATGCCACGCGCAAGGCCGCCAAGCAGCATGGCTTCGAGCTGGTCTACGACAAGAGCTACCCGATCGGCACGCAGGACATGACGCCCGTCATCAACGAGGCCAAGGGCAAGGGTGCCGACACCTTCGTGGCCTACTCCTATCCGCCCGACACCATGCTGATCAACGAGCAGGCCAGGACGCTGGGCCTGGCTCCCAAGGTGCTTTTCACCGGCGTGGGCACGCAGTTCCCCATGTTCAAGGGCAAGTTCGGCGCAGCGGCCGAAGGCGTGATGGCGCCGGGCGGCATCGATGCCGGCAACCCGCAGATGCAGGCCTATCTGAAGCGCTTCAAGGAAGTGACCGGCCAGGAGTCGGACCGCTTTGCCAGCCCCATCGTCTATACCTCGCTGCAGATGCTGCAGCAGGCCATCGAGCGCGTGGGCAAGATTGACCGCGCCGCCGTGACCCAGGAGCTCAAGAGCGGCAGCTTCGAGACCGTGCTCGGCCCCGTCAAGCTTGAAGGCCAGATGCTGACCAAGCTCTGGCATGTGGGCCAGTGGCAGAACGGCGAGTTCAATGCGATTGCACCGACCAACCGGGCGGGGGTCAAACCTGCGGTGATACCGCGGGTCACCCCCTGAGGCGCTGCGCCCCTTCCCCCTCTCTCTACGCGCTTCGCGCTATGGGAGGGGGACGACAGCCTCGGTGCGGGGCTGCCCTTCCTCGCTGTCCCGTTGCTGGGGCATGCCTATTCCAGCATTCGCCCAGCTCCGCAAGAACTATCAAAACAAGAGCTGGTTGCGCATGTCTCGCTTTCACTTTGCGTTGATTTCATAACAAGAACAATGAATCACCAGCGGTATACGCTATGAATTTAATAGACATCCTTCTTGCTGGCGCCATGCTGGGCGGGCTCTACGGCCTGGTGGCCATGGGGCTGACGCTGCAGTATGGCGTGGCGCGCATCATGAATCTCTCGTATGGGGAGTTTCTGATTGCACCGGCCTTTCTGGCCTTTTTTGCGGTGAGCAGCTGGGGTATTTCACCGCTGCTTCTGGTGCTGCTGGTGGTGCCGCTGGGCTTTGCCATCCAGTGGCTGATCTATCAGCTGCTGCTGACCCCGCTGGTGCGCCGCGCCAAGGGCGGGCCCGCGCTGGAGGTGGATTCGATTCTGGCCACCTTCGGCATGCTGTTCGTCGTGCAGGGCATCATGCTGGTGATGTTCGGCGGCGACTATCACAGCTACAGCTATCTGTCCGAACCCGTGGAGATCCTGGGCAGCAAGGTCGCCGCCAACCGTCTGCTGGTGCTGGGCTTTGCGATCGTGCTGGGGGGCAGCCTGTACCTGCTGCTGACGCGCACCCGCGCCGGCGCCGTGGTGCGCGCCGTGTCCGTGGCACCGCAGTTCGCACCTCTGGTCGGCATCAATGTGCGCAGCACGGCGGCCCTGGCCTACGGTCTGGGCGGCGCGCTGGTGGCGGTCTGCGGCGTGCTGGTCAGCATGTTTCTGCCCTTCTCGGCCGGCATGGGCACCATGTTTGCGATGAAGGCGCTGATCGTCGTCATCATGGGCGGCGTGGGCAATCTCATGGGTTGCCTGGTGGCCGGCATGCTGCTGGGCTTTGCCGAAACGCTGGTGGCCTCCTTTGTCGACCCCGGCCTGACGCTGGCCGTCAACTACGCGGTGTTCCTGCTGGTGCTGCTGTTCAAGCCCACAGGATTGTTCGGGAGGGCCGCACGATGAATCAGCATCGCAAGGAAATCCTGATCTGGGCCGTCAGCGCCGCCGCCCTGCTGGGCCTGGCACTGCTGCCGCGCTGGCTGACGGACGAGTACTACCTCTCGCTCATGATCAGCATCCTGATGTACTGCGTGCTGGCCACGGCCTGGGCGCTGTTCTCTGGACCGACGCGCTATATCTCGCTGGCCACCGTCGCCTTCTTCGGCATGGGCGCCTATGTCACCGCCGTGTTCGGCGAGTCCCTGCCCTGGGCCGCCGTGCTGGGCATTGCGGCCGGCGTGGGCCTGATCATGGCCTTGATCGTGGGTCTGTCCACGCTGCGGCTGTCGGGCGTGTACTTCGTGATCTTCAGCTTCGGCCTGGCCGAGCTGGTCAAGCAGCTCGTCACCTGGAGGGAAGTCAACATCACCAAGGACCTGGGCCGCTATGTGTTCGTGGAGATCACCCAGCTCGATATCTACTGGCAGCTGCTGGCCATGCTGGCCCTGGTGCTGGCGCTGCGCGCCCTCATCAATCGCTCGCGCCTGGGTCTGGCCCTGCGCGTGATCGGCGAGGACGAGACCGTGGCCACCCATGTGGGCATCAACACCACCACGGCCAAGCTGCTGCTGTTCGCCGTCAGCGCCGTGTTCATCACCGTCACGGGCGCCATCATGGCTCCGCGCTGGACCTATATCGACCCCAGCATTGCCTTTGCTACCGCCGTCTCGTTCCAAACCCTGATCATGGCCTTGCTCGGCGGTGCCGGCGCGCTGCTCGGCCCGATTCTGGGGGCCGTGCCGCTGGTGCTGCTGTTCGAGTACCTGGGTGCCAACTTCCCCAACCATTTCTCGATTCTGCTGGGCCTGGTGTTCATCGTGATCGTGTACTTCATTCCCCAGGGCCTGTCTGGCGTGCTGGCCAGGCTGCTGGGCAGGAATTCGGCCAGCAAGGGAGACCAGCCATGAAGACCGCCACCCTGCTTTCCGTGCGCAGCGCCACCAAACGCTTCGGCGGCCTGGTGGCCGTCAACGCACTGAGCTTTGACGTCTACCCGGGCGAGGTCGTGGGCCTGCTCGGCCCCAATGGCTCGGGCAAGACCACGGCCATGAATCTGATCTCGGGCGCCCTGCCCGTCAACGGCGGCGAGATCGTATTCAACGGCAAGCCCATCCACCCGCTCAAAAGCCACCAGATCGCCCGCCTGGGCGTGGCACGCACCTTCCAGTTGGTCAAGGTGCTGGGCTCCATGAGCTGCAGCGACAACGTCATTGCCGGCATGGCCTTCAAACCCCGACCACTGTTTGGCAAACCTGCTGCTGCGCGTGCCCTGCAACTGCTCAATCAGGTGGGTCTGGCCGAATTTGCGAATGCTCCTGCAGGCGAGCTCACCTATATCAACCAGAAGCGCCTGGAGCTGGCCCGCGCGCTGGCGCTGGAGCCGCAGATCCTGCTGCTCGACGAATGGCTGGCAGGCCTGAACCCCACGGAGCTGCAGCAGGGCATTGCGCTGATCCGGCAGCTGCAGGCCACGGGGCTGACGATTCTCATGGTCGAACATGTGATGGACGCCGTACACGCGCTGTGCAGCCGCTGCGTGGTGATGAACGCGGGCACAAAAATAGCCGACGGCCCCACGGCCCAGGTGCTCAAAGAGCCCGAGGTGGTGCGTGCCTATCTGGGGGAAGATGTGAGTGCAGATGAAGACCGGTCAGCGGAGGTTCGCCATGCTTGAAGTGCGCAATATCTCGGTGAGCTACGGCAAGCATGAGGCGCTGCACCAGGTCAGCCTCCAGGTGCGGCCCGGCGAGCTGGTCGTCATGCTGGGCGCCAACGGAGCGGGCAAGTCCAGCCTGCTCAAGGCGCTAGGCGGCATGGTCACGCCCCAGGCCGGCGCCAGCGCCCAGCTGGCGGGCCAGGAGCTGATGCAGCTGCCCCAGCATGCCATCGTGCAAGCCGGCCTGGCCCTGGTGCCCGAGGGGCGCGGCGTGTTCGGCGATCTCAGCGTCAAGGAAAACCTGCTGCTGGGAGCCCAGCCCCGGCGCGCGCGCGCCAACGAGGCCAGCAATCTGGAGCAGGTCTTCGCCCTCTTTCCCAAGCTGCGCGACCGTCTGCCCCAGGCCGTGCGCACCATGAGCGGCGGCGAGCAGCAGATGGTGGCCGTGGGCCGCGCGCTAATGAGCCAACCCGATATCCTGCTGCTGGACGAGCCTTCGCTGGGCCTGTCACCGCTGATGTGCAAAGAGCTGTTCGCAGCCCTGGCGCGCATCAAAACGCTGGGCATGGGCGTGCTGCTGGTGGAGCAGAACGCGCGCCAGAGCCTGGCGATTGCCGACCGTGGTTACTTGCTGGAAACCGGGCGCATCGTGGGCGAAGGCTCGGCCGCAGAACTCAGCAGCAGCCCCGCCGTGCGCCGCGCTTATTTAGGCGGTGAACATTGAGATGAATCCCGCTGAGCGGCCTTGCCGCTTCCCCGGAGGGGGACGGTGCCATCGCTGGGGCAGCCCACGCTGGGGCAGCCCATGCTGCGGGGCGGCTGGGCCGCCTAGGCCCTTGCTCGGCACCCCTTTACCAGGCCGCACTTCATTGAAGGCCCTGAACAATTACCAGTCTTATCGACTGGCTCGACACTTAAAAGGAGACACAAATGATCGAACAAAAAATGCTGATAGCCGGCCAGGAATGCGCAGCCGGCAATGGCGCGACTTTTGAACGCAGGAACCCGCTGGATGGAAGCGTGGCCACGCGCGCCCCGGCAGCCACGACCGAGGACGCGATTCGCGCCTGCGATGCAGCGGCAGCAGCCTTCCCCGCCTGGTCGCAACTGGGGCCGAACGCCCGCCGCGCCATGCTGATGAAGGCCTCCCAGGCGCTGGAAGCCAAGGGCGAAGCGATTGCCGCGGCCATGGCCGCAGAAACCGGCGCCTCGGGCATCTGGGCCGGCTTCAATGTGCATCTGGCCGCCAGCATGCTGCTGGAAGCGGCTTCGCTGACCACGCAGATCAATGGCGAGATCATTCCCTCCGACGTGCCCGGCAGCCTGGCCATGGCCGTGCGCCAGCCCGCCGGCGTGGTGCTGGGCATCGCGCCCTGGAATGCCCCCGTGATCCTGGCCGTGCGCAGCATCTCCACGGCCCTGGCCTGCGGCAATACCGTGATCCTCAAGGGATCGGAACTCTGCCCCGCCACCCACGGCCTGATCATCGAGGCACTGCAGGACGCGGGCCTGCCCGCCGGCGTGGTGAACTTTGTGACCAATGCGCCCGCCGATGCGGGCAGCGTGGTCGAAGCCATCGTGGCCCACCCGGCCGTGCGCCGCGTGAGCTTTACCGGCTCCACACGTGTGGGCCGCATCATCGGCCAGACCTGCGCCAGACATCTCAAGCCCGCGCTGCTGGAGCTCGGCGGCAAGGCTCCCTTCCTGGTGCTCGACGATGCCGATATCGATGCGGCAGTGAACGCCGCCACCTTTGGTGCGTTTGCCAACTCGGGCCAGATCTGCATGTCCACCGAGCGCTTTGTGGTGGACAACAAGGTGGCCGACGAGTTCATCGCCAAGTTTGCCGCCAGGGCCAGCAGCCTGCCGCTGGGCGACCCGCGCAAGGGCCCCGTGGTACTGGGCTCGGTGGTCGATCTGGCCACGGTGGAGCGCTGCAATGCCATGATCGACGACGCGCTGGCCAAGGGCGGAAAACTGGTCTGCGGCGGCAAGGCCGAGAGCACGCTGATGCCCGCCACGCTGATCGACCATGTGACGCCGGCGATGCGCATCTTCCACGAGGAGACCTTCGGCCCGGTCAAGGGCATCGTGCGCGTGAATGGCGAGGAAGAAGCCATTGCCACGGCCAATGACAACGAGTTCGGCCTGTCCTCCGCAGTCTTCACCCGGGATACGGCCCGCGGCTGGCGTGTGGCTGCGCGCATCGAGGCCGGCATCTGCCATATCAACGGCCCCACGGTGCATGACGAAGCTCAGATGCCGTTTGGCGGCGTCAAGGCCTCGGGCTATGGCCATTTCGGCGGCCAGCAGGGCATCAATGCCTTTACCGAGACACGCTGGATTACCATGCAGACTGAAGCACGCCACTATCCGTTCTAAAGACCCCCCTGAGCGGCTTTGCCTGGGCGGCCCCGCCGCTTCCCCCTCTCTGCTTCGCGGAGGGGGACGACAGCTTTGCTGCGCGGCGGCGCTTGCTTGCTGTCCCACACTTAGGTCACGCCCTAGTTAAAGCTCGCGCCCATCGCTACTGAAATTAAAAAAGCCACCTGATTTGAAAACGCCAGGTGGCTTTCTTTTCCCTTCTCACTATCTAATCCATAGCTGCTAGCGCTTGATGGAAAAGGGCTTGAGCCTCAAAAATCTCAAAGCATGTAATCAGGCAAAGTCATCGTCAAAGAAGCCGCCGCCATCGTCCCAACTGCCGCTGTCAAAGCTGGCTGAGTTGTCTATGCTGCCCAGGCCCGCATCGTTGGCCAGGCTCGAGGTATTGCCGCTGTCGCCATGCAAGCCCTGGTTGCTGCTGTCCTGCGCCAGCGACTTGCTTTCGCTGCCGCCGCTCTGGCTGCCCGAGCCGGCGTGATGGCCGCCCATCAGGTTCTCCAGCCCGTTAAACAGAAACATGCCGCCCGCCACACCGGCTGCGGCCGCTGCGGCATTGCCCAGGAAGCTGCTGCCGGCAGAGGTTGCGGGCTGGCCATAGGCCTGCGGCGCTGCAGCACGCGGCGCCGAGCCGCCGCCAAAGAAACGGTCGCGCCAGCTGGAGGGCTGAGGCGCCACTTGCGGCTGGTTCTGCGGCTGGTACTGGGGCTGATAGGGAGGCTGGGCATTGGCAGCGTAGCCGCCGTCCTCGGCATAACGCTCGGGAGCCCGGCCAAAGTGCGTGCCCAGGCCGCCCGAGAGAAAGCTACCTGCGCCCTGGCTCTGGCTTTGCTGGGCCTGCTTCACCTGCTGCTGCAACTCGCCGATCTGCTGCTGGGCCTGCTGAATGGCTTGCTCCAGCATCAGGGTGCGCTGGGCCAGCCAGTAGACCGCATCGGGCGCGTTGCTCAATCCACGGCGCAGCTCGGCATCGGCCTGTGCATCCTTGGGCTGGCCCTGGGTCAGCGTCAGTCTGGCACACAGGTCTTGCAGCAGTTGTTGTTCTTGAGAGGTCATGGTGCTTTCCTTTAAGCCCGCAAATTACTTGCAGCAAAGATGAGGCCAGTATGCAGGCCTGCAAGAGCGCCAATGTGAAGCCCGTGCAAGTGCTTTTTGCAGGGTGTAACAAAAGGCCTGTGCTGCAGTGCCGGGCAGCGCATGGGACAATGCCTGCCATTGCGCCACGGTCGTGGCGGCGTTTCAATTTCGGCTGCGGGACTGGCCCGCGGCCCACCAACTGCATACACACACCATGGAAGTTACCCAACAATGCGTGGTCGCCCTGACCTGGACACTGAAAGACACCCTGGGCGAGGAGCTGGACGTGCTGGACGAGCCCGTGGAATTCCTTGTCGGAGGCGATGATCTGTTCAAGCGCATCGAAGAGGCTCTGCAAGGCCACGGCGTAGGCACCACACTGGACCTGCACCTGGAGCCCGAAGAAGCATTCGGCGACTATGACGAGAGCCTGATCTTCCTGGAAAAGCGCGAGCTGTTCCCCGAGGAGATCGAGGAAGGCATGAGCTTCGAGAGCACGGCCATGCCCAAGGGCACCAACCCCGTGCCTCCCGATCTGCTCTACACGGTCACCGAAATCTATCCCGAGCACGTGGTGCTGGACGGCAACCACCCGCTGGCCGGAATCGCCATCCGCCTGCACCTCAAGATCGAAGCCGTGCGCGAGGCCACCGAGGAAGAAATCGGTCGTGGCACAGCCGGTACGGGATTTTTCCGTATCGAGCCCATGGCTCCGGGCAACGAAACACTTCACTGAGCCCCTGAGGCGCTTTGCGCCTCCCCCCTCAGGGGGACGACAGCTTCGCTGCGGGGCGGCGGGGCGGCCTAGGCTCTTGCTTGCTGTCACTGAGTTGCGCTGCGCCACCGGCTCAAGCATCGCTCATCGCTTCAGACAACAAAAGGGACTCCGAGGAGTCCCTTTTGTTTTGTGCGCTCGGCTGCCTAGCGGCGGAAGATCTGGTTGCCTTCCACGCGCACGTATTCGCCGATGCTCAGCTGCGGAGGCTGCTGGTAGTCCAGAGCGCGCACGCTGCCGTCCTGCAGCTGCACAGTAACGCGGTAGATATCGCGCACGCTGCCGCCGCCCATGCTGTTTTGCACGGCATTGCCGGCGAAAGCGCCTGCAGCCACACCGGCGATGGTCGCCAGTGTACGGCCCGAGCCCTTGCCCACCTGGTTGCCCAGCACGCCGCCGATCACGCCACCGGCAATCGCGCCGCCTGCGCCAACACCGCTGCCGTCCTGCACGCGCACGGTCTCGATATTCATCACACGGCCCTGCTGAGCGTATTGCTGAGGCTGCTGCGAATAACAGTTGGGGTTGTTGTAGCCACAGTTATTGGCGGGATAGGTCTGGACCTGGTTGTTGCCCACGGGGTAGGCCTGTGTGCTGCCAGGGTAGCCAGAACCCGAATAAGCACCTTGGGAGTAGCCCCCCTGATAGCCGCCGCTCTGGTAGCCCCCCTGGGGATAGGCCGCGCAGGCCGACAGAGCCGCAACGATTGCGCTCACCATGGCCAACCGGCCCCAGCGTTGATTGATTTGCATGGAAATCTCCTGATTGGCGCATGCACATTCCATGCGCCGCAGTCCCTGTTATGAGTTGCTCTGCAAACCTTGCACGGTCTGCCTTTCCATTGCAACGCGGCACAGGCTCGCCAGGACGACAGCTTTCACATTTGCTCACAATACTTTGAGTAAAGCGCAGCCGTTTACCACTCTTCAAACCATAGCGCCTTGCCCTGAGCAGCGCTTATTTCCGATTCAAATATCATTTGAAACCTCCATCACAAAGCGCCGAAAGCTATTAAAAATATAGCAAACTCAGCCTTTGCTGCGTACGCGCAGCACTTCACCGCTGCGCCCATCCACATAGAGCTTCACAAAGCGTCCATCGCTGGCCGTGGCCTTGACCTTGTAGAGGCCGTCGTCCCATTCCACTTCCTGGAATTCGCGATAGCCGGCCTTCTCCAGCCGGTCGCAGACATCGCGGATGGACAGGGTCGGCCCGAGCGCCATGCCGCGCACGGCCGCCACCGAGGCCGAGGCACGGTCAGCCAGGGAATTTTCTGCGGCCAGGCAGGTGCCTGCGGACAGCAGCGCGGCGCCTCCCAGCAGGGCGATGCCGCCGCTGCGCTGCATGGTCCGGTATAGCGACAGGACACGAGCGGGCATAGCAAAGACGGGGGCTTGAAGATGAGACATGGAAACTCCTGCAGTCGGTTGGTGAACGAGGGGGACAAAAATACGGCCCGCCGGGCGGGAGGTGCCCTGTTGGGATTGCGACCGATTGTTCGCATTCACCCTGAACCGTTTCTGAAGCCGCCATTCAGCTTCCGTTCATCGATGCAGGCCTATAACCTTGGCTGCAGAGCGCCACCAGGCCGCATCACCTCAACTCCAGCTCCTTCGCCATGACTTCTTCCAACGCCTCAAATGAACCGCAATCCCCGCCACGCCCACGCCGGCGCGCCCTTCATGCCGTGCTGGCCATGCTGCTGGCAACGGCAGGCTTTGCCGCACTGAGCCTGTGGCCTGCCACCTCGGATGCCGGCGACAACGACCACGAACTCGCCCGTCAGGCCTTGCGCCAGGGTCAGGTGCTGCCGCTGCGCACGGTTCTGGATCAGGTCGAGCAGCAATACCAGGGCCAGGTCATCAAGGTGGAGTTCGACCGCGAGGACGGCCGCTTTGTCTACGAGATCCGGCTGCTGCAAAACGATGGCAAGGTGGTCAAGCTGGAGATCGATGCCAGCAACGGCAGCCTCATCAGCATGAAGCGCAAGAAGTGAACCCCGGCACTCAGGAAGGCTGCAGAGCATGCGAATTTTGCTGATTGAAGACGAACCCACGCTGCGCGAGCAGCTGCATCAGGCCCTGCTGCAGGCCGGCCACACCGTGGAGACGGCCGCCGATGGCGAGACGGCGCAATACCTGGGCGAGGTGGAGAGCTTCGACGCTGCGGTGCTGGACCTTGGCTTGCCGGTGCGCGACGGGCTAAGCGTGCTGCGCGCCTGGCGCGCTCAGGGCCGCACCATGCCGGTGCTGATACTCACCGCCAGAGCCGCCTGGCATGAAAAAGTCGCGGGCATGGATGCCGGAGCCGATGACTATCTGGCCAAACCCTTCCACATGGAAGAGTTGCTGGCTCGTCTGCGGGCCCTGCTGCGGCGTCTGAGCCCGCATGCCAGCGCACTGTGGCAATGCGGCTCCATCACCCTGGACTCGCGTCAGGCGCGCGTCACCGTCGAAGGTCAGGCGCTGACGCTGACCAGCCATGAATTCAAGGTACTGGCCCTGCTGATGCAGCGCATGGGCGCCGTGGTCTCGCGCACCGAGCTGTCCGAGCATATCTACCCGCAGGACAGCGACCGCGACTCCAACACCATCGAGGTCTTTGTCGGGCGCCTGCGAAAAAAGCTGCCTGCAGGCTCGATTGAAACCGTGCGCGGCCTGGGCTATCGCCTGGTCGCGCCCTCCAACCACACATAAACCATATGTCCGAGCACACTCTGACCTCCCCCACGACCCAACAGCCGCCCCCGCTGATTGCGGGCTCCTGGAAGAACTCGCTACGCCTGCGACTGCTGGCGGGCGCCCTGATCTGGGTGCTGGCGGCCCTGCTGCTCACGGGCTGGGGCCTGCGCACGCTGTTTGCCGAGCACCTGACCCAGCAGTTGCGCAGCCAGCTGGTGGCCAAGCTCGACCGCCTCAGCGGCGCCGTCAACTACCAGCCGGATCAGGCCGTCCCGGTCACGGTCTCGCCCTTCTCCGGCGATCCCTTGCTGCAGCAACCGCTGTCGGGCATGTACTGGCAGGTGGACCAGCTCGATGCCAGCGGCCAGCAAACGGTTCAGGCCGGCATCCAGCGTTCGCGCTCGCTCTGGGACCAGACCCTGGACTGGCCCTTCTTCCAGGCCGACAAGGTCTGGGAACCCACCCTGCCCCTGCACGCACCGGCCAGCTACGGCCATATGTCGGACGGCAATGGCAACACCCTGGTGATCGTGACGCGTACCGTGCAGCTGCCCGAGGCCGATGCCCCGCCGCTGCGCCTGATGATTGCCGCCGACGCGGCCATGCTGGCCACGCCGCTGCAGCGCTTTACCAAGATGCTGGTGGCCGCGCTGTGCATGCTGGCGGCGGGACTGATCGCCGCCGTGGTTGTGCAGCTGCAGCTGGCACTGGCTCCGCTGGCCGCCCTGCGCCGTCAGCTGGCCGCCGTGAGCCAGGGCGAAGCTTCTGAAATCAGGGGCGAGCACCCGGCCGAAATCATGCCCCTGGTTCAGGAGTTCAACCATGTGTTGCGCATGAATGCCGAGATGGTGGAGCGAGCCCGCACCCAGGCCGGCAATCTGGCTCACGCAGTCAACACCCCGCTGAGCATCATGGGCAACGCGGCCGCGCAGCAGGACAGCCCGCTCGCGATCCTGGTGCGCGAGCAGGTCGCCAGTGCCAGCCGCCAGGTCGAATATCACCTGGCCCGCGCCCGCGCCGCCGCCGCAGCGGCGCAGCAAGGCCATGGCCTGCGCACCGCGCTGGCCGGACCGCTGCACTCCCTGGTGCACACCATGGACAAGCTGCATGCGGCGCGCTGCATACGCTTCGAGCTACAGGGAGACCCCTCGCAATGGGACTTCAAGGGCGACTCCCAGGACCTGATGGAGATGCTGGGCAATCTGCTGGACAACGCCGGCAAATGGGCCAGGTCGAAGGTCGTTCTGAAGGTGCAGCCTATAGCCGATGACAGCCAGCAACTGACGCTGTGCATAGACGACGACGGCCCGGGCATTGCCCCCGAGTTGCGCGAGCGCATCTTTGCGCGCGGCGAGCGGCTGGACGAACAGCGTCCCGGCGCCGGGCTGGGCCTGGACATCGTGCGCGATCTGGTTCAGACCTATGGTGGCAGCATCCAGGCTCTGCCGTCGCCGCTGGGCGGGCTGCGCATGCAGCTGCAACTGCCTGGCGGCAGGCACCAGGACTGAAGCTGATCAAAGACTGCGCAGCACCTGTGCGAGGGTATCGGCCTGGGGAAACAGCCAGTCGGCGAGCAGCCCCAGCGCCACGGCCGCGACCAGGGCACCCAGCACGGGCTTCCAGCTGATGCGCAGCGCCGCCAGCAGCCAGCCTTCGCGCTCCACCACATACAGGGTTCGGGTCATCAGCAGCGCAAACGCCACCTCTACCGCCACGGTCAGGAACAGATCGGCACCGAACACCAGCCACACCAGCGAGCCCATGCCCGTGACCGCGATCAGCAGGGCCGCAAAAACCAGCAGCACCGGCACGAGCACCACGGCGCCTTCATCGAGTCCGTCCAGCCCCGACACATCGACATCCGGCAGCTCCAGGCCCGATGACGCAGGCGCGATATCAGGCACGGCTGCGCCATCGTCCCAGTGGCCGCCGGCACCGCCGCCGCCGTAGGAGCCTCCCTGCCCGCTTTCGAAGCCCGCAGCGTCGGCACTGCCCGGCTTGCCGCCCAAGCCGGGACCATCGGAGGGCAGCTCGCCCCCGTCCCAGTCGCGGCGCAGCATGCAGCCCGCCCACAGACGCACCAGCAGCAGATAAAGCAGATAGCCGCAGGCCAGCGCCAGCCCATAGCGCAGCCCCATGCTGTGCACACCGGCATGCAGCAGGCACAGGCTGATCAGGGACATGGCAGCCAGACTCAGGCCGCCGGTCAGAGCGGCATGCAGACGCAGCCAGTGGCGTTTTTGCAGGCGTCGCCGCATGTGCTGGTCGCGCCCCAGCTGCACCTTGGTCCAGGAGGCAGAGCGGCTGCGGGTCTGGCGGCTCATGTTGCGCGAGGTGCGGGCGAGTCCAGAGACTCAGTGCTTGCCGGTGGAGCCGTAGCCGCCTTCGCCGCGCTCGCTGGCGTCGGCAAAGTCATCCACCAGATTGAACTGTGCCTGCACCACAGGCACGATGACCAGCTGGGCCAGACGGTCCATGGGCTGCAGCGTGAAGGCGGTTTGCGAACGGTTCCAGGCGCTGACCATGAGCTGGCCCTGGTAGTCGGAGTCGATCAGGCCGACCAGGTTGCCCAGCACGATGCCGTGCTTGTGGCCCATGCCCGAGCGCGGCAGGATGAGCGCCGCGTAATGGGGGTCCTTGAGGTGCATGGCCATGCCGGTGGGAATCAGCTGCCACTGGCCGGGCTCCAGGGTCACGGGCGCATCGATGCAGGCGCGCAGGTCCAGTCCGGCACTGCCGGGGGTGGCGTAGGCGGGCAGGTTGTCGCGCAGGCGCGCATCGAGAATCTTTACATCAACATTCATAAGGATCTGGCTAGTCTTGTCTGTCTTGAAACAAGGCCCGTGAACCGGGCCTTGCATTCATTGCGGCAGCTGCATGGCAGCGGCCAGCGGTTTTCCTGAAGGGCGCCATTGTGCCCGCTGCCGGGCAAGAGCTGGCGCTTGACGCCTGTCAGCGGCCTTGCAGGCGCTTGAGCACGCCGCCCACCAGCGACATCAGACCCATGAGTGCGAGCAGCACGCCAAAGCCCTGAATGAACTGGGAGAGGATCACCCCGCCCACGATCAGCGCCAGCGAGCCCGGAGACACCCAGGGCTTGCGACCGTTCTGAGCCTTCTGCCCCTCGATCTCGCGCTCCATGGCCCTGAAGCGCTGCTGCGCCTCCTGCTTGGTCACGGCCGTATTGGGGCGCCGTGCAGCAGCCGTGCGCTGGGCCGGTTGAGCAGCCGCCGTGGTTCGCGCTCCCGGCACCTGCTGCGCCTGCTCGGCCATGTCGCGCGCCTTCTGCAGGGTGTTGCGCAGCTGGGACATGGGCGAGCCGGCCTGGGAGCCTGGCGTGACGACCGCGGTCTGAATCGTTCCGGCAATGCTGCGTTGCGTGCGGCGGTACTCGGGACTGGCTCGCATCAGCTGATCCACATAAGCCACATAGTCGCCATTGCGCGGGCCTTCATAACTGGAGGGATTCATGTTCGGACTCCTGGGATCACGGATCAGGGACGCTTGGCGCTCAGTCGCTGCGCAATTTCATCGACCAGCTGGCGCGCCAGCACGTCCTTGCTGGCATGAGGCAGCTCCTTGGAGCCCTGATCGTCGATCAGCAGCAGTGCATTGTCGTCCTTGCCAAAGGTGGCGGGACCGATATTGCCGACCAGCAGCGGCACGCTCTTGCGCAGCCGCTTGGCGCTGGCGTGCTTGAGCAGATCATGACTTTCGGCCGCAAAGCCCACGCAATACAGCTTGCCGGACCGGGCCTGGTCGGACTGGGCCACGCCGGCAAGAATGTCGGGGTTCTCGACAAAGTCCATGGCCGGCACATCGCCCGAGCCATCCTTCTTGATCTTCTGATCGGAAAACTCGGCCGGCCGCCAGTCGGCAACGGCGGCCGTGGCAATGAAGATCGAGGCCCCCGCCACCAGGGACTGCACGGCAGTCTGCATCTGGCGCGCCGACTGCACGTCGACGCGGGTCACTCCGCGCGGCGTTGGAAGATGCACGGGGCCTGCCACCAGCGTGACCTGGGCGCCGGCCTCGTGCGCCGCACGGGCAATTGCGAAGCCCATCTTGCCGCTCGAAAGATTGGTGATGCCGCGTACCGGATCGATCGCCTCGAAAGTCGGGCCGGCCGTCACCAGCAGATGCTGGCCCTGCAGGCTCTTGGCCGTGAAATGCGCCGCCAGCTCCTCCATGATTTCCTCGGGCTCCAGCATGCGGCCGTCGCCGGTCTCGCCGCAGGCCTGGCTGCCGTTGCCCACGCCCAGCACCTGGGCACCGTCGGCCTGCACCTGGGCCAGATTGCGCTGGGTCGCGGGGTGGGCCCACATCTCGCGGTTCATGGCCGGGGCCAGCAGCAGGGGAACGCTCTCCATGGGGCGGGCCAGGCACATCAGGCTGAGCAGCTCGTCCGAGCGGCCCTGCACCAGGCGCGCGATGAAGTCCGCGCTGCAGGGCGCGATGAGGATGGCATCGGCTTCTCGGCTCAGATTGATGTGGGGCATGTTGTTGGGTTCGCGCACATCCCACTGGGAGGTGTAGACTGCGCGCCCAGAAAGCGCCTGCATGGTGACGGCCGTCATGAACTGCTCGGCCGCCTCCGTCATGACCACTTGCACCGTGGCACCGGCCTGGACCAGCAAGCGGCACAGCATGGCCGATTTGTAACAAGCCACGCCTCCGGAGAGACCCAGCACCAGATGTTTGCCTGCGAACACGTCATTCATGCTGCGCAATTTATCAGACCTGAGCGGCTTTGCTGCCGCACAAGCATCCCTGTACGCCACGCCGAAATTCGTGGCGAACCTATAATCCTGTTTTACCACCACCAAAAAAAGACATGACCAAGTTCGTCTTCGTCACCGGCGGTGTGGTGTCTTCCCTAGGTAAGGGAATCGCCTCAGCCTCCCTTGCTGCGATTTTGGAATCGCGCGGTCTCAAAGTCACCCTCATCAAGCTCGATCCCTATATCAACGTGGACCCGGGCACCATGTCGCCCTTCCAGCACGGCGAAGTGTTCGTGACCGATGACGGAGCCGAGACCGATCTGGACCTGGGCCACTATGAGCGTTTCATCGAAACGCGCATGCGTCAGAGCAACAACTTCACCACGGGCCGCATCTATCAGTCCGTGCTGGAAAAGGAACGCCGTGGCGACTATCTGGGCAAGACCGTGCAGGTCATCCCCCATGTCACCAACGAGATCCAGGAATACATCAAGCGCGGCGCGGGCCTTGGCACCGACCACGAAGTGGATGTGGCCATCTGCGAAGTCGGCGGCACCGTGGGCGATATCGAGTCCCTGCCCTTCCTGGAAGCTGCGCGTCAGCTGGCGCTCAAGCTCGGCCCCAACAACTCCGCCTTTGTGCACCTGACCTACCTGCCGTTCATCGAGACGGCCGGCGAGCTCAAGACCAAGCCCACCCAGCACACCGTGCAGAAGCTGCGCGAAATCGGCATCCAGCCCGATGCGCTGCTGTGCCGCGCCAAGCACCAGGTGCCCGAAGAGGAAAAGAGCAAGATCTCCCTCTTCACCAATGTGCCCGAGTGGGGTGTGATCTCCATGTGGGACGTGGACACCATCTACAAGGTGCCGCGCATGCTGCACGAGCAGGGTCTGGACGGCCTGATCTGCGACAAGCTGCGCCTGAACACGCCTCCCACCAATCTCAAGCGCTGGGACGACCTGGTCTATGAGACCGAGCATCCCCAGGGCGAAGTCAAGATTGCCATGGTGGGCAAGTACGTGGAGCTGTCCGACGCCTACAAGTCGGTCAACGAAGCACTCAAGCACGCCGGCATGCGCAACCATGTGCGCGTGAAGATCACGCATGTGGACTCGGAAACCATCCACGACGCGGATGCCACCAAGCTGCTCAAGGATTACGACGGCATTCTGGTGCCCGGCGGCTTCGGCTCGCGCGGCGTGGAAGGCAAGATCTCTACGGCCAAGTTTGCCCGCGAGAACAAGGTGCCCTACCTGGGCATCTGCCTGGGCATGCAGGTTGCCACCATCGAGTACGCCCGTCATGTGGCCGGTCTCGCAGGCGCCAACTCCACCGAGTTCGACCCCGCCACCCCCAATCCCGTGATCGCCCTGATCACCGAGTGGAAGGACGCGGACGGCACGATCAAGACCCGTGACGAGAACTCCGACCTGGGCGGCACCATGCGTCTGGGCGCACAGTCTTCCGACGTGCAAAAGGGCACGCTGGCGCACAGCATCTACGGCGACGTGGTGACCGAGCGTCACCGCCACCGCTATGAAGCCAACACCCAGTATCTGGACCAGTTGCGCGAAGCCGGCCTGGTGATCTCGGCCCTGACCCAGCGCGAACAGCTGACCGAAATCGTCGAGCTGCCCGCCAAGGTTCACCCCTGGTACATCGGTGTGCAATTCCACCCCGAGTTCAAGTCCACCCCCTGGGATGGTCACCCGCTGTTCAACGCCTTCATCAAGGCGGCCATGGACAACAAGGCCCAGCCTGGCAAGAAGGCCTGATTCCCTTCCTCCGGAATCAATCCTTAAATAGGAGCTGCCAGCGCTTGAAATGCAATGACTTCAGCATCAAATGATGTTGAAGTCATTCAAAATAGAGCGCCAGCAGCTTCAGTTTTTGAAGCATGCACGGCGTGCAAAAAGGAACCCCCATGAAACTCTGCGGCTTTGATATTGGTCTGGACAAGCGCTTCTTTCTGATCGCCGGCCCTTGCGTGGTCGAATCCGAACAGCTGCAGATGGACGTGGCCGGGCAACTCAAGGAAATCACTTCCTCGCTGGGCATCAACTTCATCTTCAAGAGCAGCTTCGACAAGGCCAACCGTTCCTCGGGCACCAGCTTTCGCGGCCCCGGCATGGAAAAAGGTCTGGAAATCCTTGCCAAGGTGAAGAAGGAGCTGAACGTGCCCATCCTCACCGATGTGCACACCGAAACCGAAGTGCCTTACGTGGCGTCTGTCGTCGACATGCTGCAGACCCCCGCCTTCCTGTGCCGCCAGACGGACTTCATCCGCGCCGTGGCCCAGTCGGGCAAGCCCGTGAACATCAAGAAGGGCCAGTTCCTGGCCCCGCACGACATGAAGAATGTCATCGACAAGGCCCGTGCTGCGGCGGTGGAAGCGGGCCTGCCCGCGGACAGCTTCACGGCCTGCGAACGCGGCGCCAGCTTTGGCTACAACAACCTGGTCAGCGACATGCGCTCGCTGGCCATCATGCGCGAAACCGGCGCCCCTGTCGTGTTCGACGCCACCCACAGCGTGCAACTGCCCGGCGGCAACGGCACATCCAGCGGCGGCATGCGCGAGATGGTGCCCGTGCTCTCGCGTGCGGCCGTGGCCGTGGGCGTGGCTGGCCTGTTCATGGAAACCCACCCCGATCCCTGCAACGCCCTGTCGGACGGCCCCAATGCCGTGCCGCTCAAGCACATGAAGGCACTGCTGGAGACACTGGTGGCGCTGGACGATGTGACCAAGCGCAACGGCTTCCTGGAAGACCGCTTCCAGGCCTGAGCATGCATACACAGCGCATCCGCAGCGACATGACGGCCTTGCAGCAGGCCTGCATGTCCATACGCCCCGGCCGCCCCAAGGCGGGCAGCGGCGTCTGAGCAGATGATGCACCCCGGCATGACCGACACGATGAAGCGTGGCGTCATGCCTTTTTTGTATCCGCTTTTGTGTCCGCTTTTGTGTCCGAATGCTTGCACAGAAACGTCTTGCGCAAGAAATTCGACTGCAGCAACACGTCAAGGCAAAAGCGGCCCACCAAATTTGTGCACAATAGCCGCCGCAGCCTCTTCCATACTCGTCGCGTGCATGGCGCGCGCGCAGCATGTGGAGAAGAGTCGGCTTCACAATTTTGATAGCAGCTTGCGCTTTATGCACAAGCGCTTGGGCGTGATTTCATGAAAGAAGTCAGCCTGCACGTACCGATTTCAGAAACCCAAAGGAAATGCAATGAGTGCCATTGTTGACATCGTAGGCCGCGAAGTGCTGGACAGCCGCGGCAATCCCACCGTTGAGTGCGACGTGCTGCTGGAATCCGGCGTGATGGGCCGTGCCGCCGTGCCCTCGGGCGCGTCCACCGGCTCGCGCGAAGCCATTGAACTGCGTGACGGCGACAAGAGCCGTTACCTGGGCAAGGGCGTGCTCAAGGCTGTGGAGCACATCAACACCGAAATCTCCGAAGCCGTGCTGGGCCTGGACGCTTCCGAGCAGGCTTTCCTGGACAAGACCCTGATCGACCTGGACGGCACCGACAACAAGAGCCGCCTGGGCGCCAACGCCATGCTGGCCGTGTCCATGGCCGTGGCCCGCGCCGCAGCCGAAGAAGCCGGCCTGCCCCTGTACCGCTACTTCGGCGGCATGGGCGGCGTGCAGCTGCCCGTGCCCATGATGAACGTGATCAACGGCGGCGCCCACGCGAACAACTCGCTGGACCTGCAAGAGTTCATGATCATCCCCGTGGGTGCCCCCACCTTCCGTGAAGCCGTGCGCTGGGGTGCCGAAGTCTTCCACGCTCTGAAGGCCATCATCCACCACAATGGCATGTCCACCGCCGTGGGCGACGAAGGCGGTTTCGCACCTTCCGTGGAAAACCACGAAGCCGCGATCCAGCTGATCATCGAAGCCATCGAAAAGGCCGGCTACAAGCCCGGCGAGCAGATCGCCCTGGGCCTGGACTGCGCAGCTTCCGAGTTCTACAAGGACGGCATGTATGTGCTGGCCGGCGAAGGCAATATGACACTGACTTCGACCCAGTGGACCGACATGCTGGCCGGCTGGTGCGACAAGTACCCCATCATCTCCATCGAAGACGGCATGCACGAAGGCGACTGGGATGGCTGGAAGATCCTGACCGAGCGCCTGGGCGCCAAGGTTCAGCTGGTGGGTGACGACCTGTTCGTGACCAACACCAAGATCCTCAAGGAAGGCATCGAAAAGCGCATCGCCAACTCGATCCTGATCAAGATCAACCAGATCGGCACCCTGACCGAGACCTTCGCCGCCATCGAAATGGCCAAGCGCGCCGGCTACACCGCCGTGATCTCGCACCGCTCTGGCGAAACCGAAGATAGCACCATTGCCGACATCGCCGTGGGCCTGAATGCTGGTCAAATCAAGACTGGCTCCATGAGCCGCTCCGACCGTATCGCCAAGTACAACCAGCTGCTGCGCATCGAGGAAGACCTGGGCGATGTCGCCGAGTACCCCGGCCGCGCTGCCTTCTACAACCTGCGCTAAAGTGCGCAGCTGAAGTAAGTGCCCGGCAACCGCTTTGCGGCCAGGGCGCTTACCCTTGATTCCACCAGGTTTTTGTATGGTCAACCGCGTCGTCTGCGTCACTTTACTGGTCTTGCTGACCGCCATTCATGCCCAGCTCTGGCTGGGCAATGGCAGCATGGCCTATGTGCACGAGCTGCAGCAGCAAATCAAGGATCAATACGCGGCCAATGCCCTAGAAAAATCGGAAAACGACAGGCTGCAGTCCGAGGTCAACGACCTCAAGGACGGCCTGTCCACCGTGGAAGAAAAGGCCCGCTACGAGCTGGGCATGGTCAAACCCAATGAAATCTATATTCAGGTTTCCAGGCGCTGATCCGGCGCCCGCTCCGTCCCGAAGCCAGCCCCGCGCTGGCTTTGCTGTTCCTGCGCCCACGCTGGTGCTGCTGGGCGCTCCCCATGCCCTGGCGCGCAGCATGGCGCATGGCTTGCTGCAGGCCCGTCTGGATGCGGGCCTGGCCGGCCCCTGGCAATGCATGGCCCCCGCGAGCGGCGATGAATGGCCGGCCGATGCCCTGGTCTATGTGCTGGGCCAGGACTGGCGCGATGCCGACCCGGACCCCGCCATCGCTCAGCAGATCAGCCAATGGCGCGCACTGCTGGAAGCACGCTCTCAGAGCTATGTGATGCTGTACGGCAGACCGTCTGCCCAATGGCAGCAACTGGCCGCCTCTCTGAAATTCATGGAACCGGCCGCAGACTGGGATTGGATTTCAAGCAAAAACCCCTGGAGTTCCAGTCAGAAAATACGCCGCAAAGCCTGCGAGCAATGCGGCGATCCTGAGTGCGAGCTGGCACTGTTCGAGGCCTTGAAAAGCGCCCCCTGAGGCGCCTCGTGCCTTCTCCCCTATCTTTTCCGAGCTGGAAGACACCCGCGCTGCCCCGACCTGGGCTCTTGCAGGGTGTCTCCCGCCATCAGAGCTCCATAGCCGCGGGCAGACTGTTCAGTTATTGCACCGAGCTGGAGCTGGGCGGCTGCTTTTGCACTTCGGTGAACAGACGCGCCGCATCGATGGCGTCGAACTGGTATTGCTGGCCGCAGAAGTCGCAGCCCACCTCGATCTTGCCACGCTCGGCCACGATGGAATCCACCTCTTCCTCGCCCAGCGAGGTCAGCATGGCGGCCACACGGTCACGGCTGCAGGTGCAGGCGAAACGCGGGGCCTGCTCGTCGGCCTGCGGAGCGAAGCGCAGCAGCTTCTCTTCCCAGAACAGGCGCCGCAAAATGGTCTCCACATCCAGCGTCAACAGCTCTTGCTGCGTCAGGCTGGAGGCCAGCGTGGCAATGCGGTTGTACTCCTCGTTCAAGCCCTGGGCATCATGCTCGGCCTCTCCGCTTTCGGTGGCCGCGGCCAGATTCGCCTCGCCCTTCACAGGCATGCGCTGCAGCATCAGACCGGCAGCGATCTGGTCATTGGCGGCCAGCACCATCACGGTGTCGAGCTGCTCGGACTGCATCATGTAGAACTGCAGCGCATCCGACAGGCGCTCGAAGCGGCCGCCAGCACCATCGTTGAGCGGCACCACGCCCTGATAGGGGTTCTGGCCGGGCTGGCGGTCCTTGGGGTCCAGCGTGACGGCGCAGCGGCCCGCGCCATGGGCATTGACCAGTTCTGCCAGCGGGGCCAACTGGCCGCGCAGGGGCAGATTGGCCTCTCCCACCAGTGTTGCCGTGGCACGCAGGCTCAGGTCCGACTGCACTTCGGCCACGGCCAGTTTGACCGGGCCGTCACCCATGACCTGGAATACCAGCGCGCCATTGAACTTGATGTTGGACTGCATGAGCACGCCAGCCGCCGTCATCTCGCCGAGCAAGGTGCTGACGGCCTCTGGGTAGGCGCCGGTATCCTTGTTGCCGGCACGGCGCTGCAGGATTTCCTGCCAGGAGTCAGTCAGGCGAACAATGGCACCACGCACGGGCAGGCCGTCAAAAATGAATTTATGCAGTTCAGACACGCTAATCGATTCCGGTAAAAAGCAGGGCCCTCAGCCCAGCTTGCGCAAGCCGCGCTTGAAGCGGCGAGCATTTTCAACATAGTTCCTGGCGCTCTGGCGCAGACCTTCGATCTGCTCGGGCGATAGCTCGCGCACGACCTTGGCGGGGCTGCCGAGGATCATGGAGCCGTCGGGAAATTCCTTGCCCTCGGTCACCAGCGAGCCTGCGCCCACCAGGCAGTTCCTGCCTATCCTGGCGCCATTGAGCACCACTGCACCGATGCCGATGAGCGAGCCATCGCCAATCGTGCAGCCATGCAGCATTACTTGGTGGCCAACCGTCACATTGCAACCCACCGTAAGCGGTTTGCCGAAATCGGCATGCAGCACGCTGGCATCCTGGATGTTGGAGCCCGCGCCGATGCTGATGTTTTCGGTATCCCCGCGGATGACCGTTCCAAACCAGACACTGGCGTCCTTGTCCAGCTTGACGCGGCCCATGACCTCGGCGCTGTCGGCCACCCAGGCGCTTTCGTCGATCTGCGGCGCAACGCCGTCGAGTTCGTAAATTGCCATCTGCTTGTCTCCCTGTGGGTTGCTTCTTTATAGAACCTAGAATTGTAGGGATGGAGTTACGTCATCGCGCGCTAGAGGTCTTGTGCCTTGCAGACCCAGAGAGAAAAGCTGCTGCAGCCATTGATCTGCATACACAAAAAGCTCTCTATTCGATAGCAGAAACAGCACCGACACTGCGCATCCCCGAATCCGAGCTTCCCGGCCGCCCGGCCCGGCCCGAGCTCAAGCACCACACGGCCGTGGCGCGCCGCTCGCCGGCCACCCTCGAAGGCCGGGCCGTGCTCATCCATGCCATTGCACATATCGAGTTCAATGCCATCAACCTCGCACTGGACGCCATCTGGCGCTTTGACGGCATGCCCGAGCAGTACTACCACGACTGGCTGCAGGTGGCTGCAGAGGAAGCCAAGCATTTCCGCCTGCTACGCGATCATCTGCGCCAGCATCATGGTCAGGACTATGGCGACCATCCGGCCCACCAGGGCCTGTGGACCATGTGCGAAAAAACGGCGGGCGACATCGTGGCCCGCATGGCCCTGGTACCCAGAACGCTGGAGGCGCGCGGCCTGGACGCCACGCCGCAGATCCAGAACAAGCTGCGCAACACCCACGCGACCGATGCGCTGGCGGCCTGTGACATTCTGGACATCATCCTGCGCGAGGAAGTGGGCCATGTGGCCATAGGCAACCACTGGTATCGCTGGCTGTGCGAGAAAAACGGTCTGGACCCCGAGTCGTTGTACCTGGAGCTGACAAAGCGCCATGAAGCGCCGCGCCTGCGCCCACCCTTCAATGAGAAGGCACGCCGTGCCGCAGGCTTCACCGCAACCGAGATCGCCTGGCTGCAACAGATATAGGTATTTTTTTATTGACTCGAATCAAGAACCACCGACAAGCGAGGCCCGCGAGCCGAAGTTGTTGGCACAAACGGACTGAACGCACGAAGCTGACACTATGATCGGCTCGTTCTTACAATAACCGGCACAGCCAACCATTTCCCACACAGACGTCATGCAGCAATGAGTGAACAAACCATAGAGGACCAGGCATTCGCCTCGCCGCGCAACCTGTCCAAAGGCATGATTGCACGCCAGCCCATCGTCAACGGGCTGCAGCAAATCATTGGTTACGAGCTGTTCAACCGCTCGCGCTCGCCTTATGGTCACACCATGGCCTCAGACGCGACGCTGATCTTTGCGGCCCTCACGCATGCTGGAGAGGAAGATCTGGTCGGCACCAAGCTCATGTTCGTGAATTGCACTCACGAAGGTCTGACCGGCGAGCACCTGGAGCTGCTGCCTGCCGACAAGGTGGTGCTGGAGATCCCCCCTCTGGGCCATGCTGCCGTGCATGAGGTGGCAGCCCGCCTGCCCACCTTGCTGGCACTCAAGGACCAGGGCTTTCATCTGGCCTTCAACCACACGGTACTGGAGTCTGTGTATTCGGCCTGGCTGCCGCTGGCCGACTACATCAAGTTAGACCTCTCCACGCTGGCACCGGACCAGCTTACGGTGCTGGTCAAGTTCGCCAACCGCCACACCCGCGCCGAGCTGATCGCCGAAAAAGTCGAAAGTGCCCATCAGCATGAGCTGGGGCAGCGCCTGGGCATAGAGCTTTTCCAGGGTTTCTGGTTTGCCCGTCCCACGGTGATGCAGACCCGCCTTCTGACCCCGACGCAGCAAAGCATCATCCAGTTGCTGACGCTGGTACGCGAGCAGGCCAGCACCGATGCGATCGAGGAAGTTCTCAAAAAGGACGCCGCCCTGGCCTTCAACCTGCTGCGCCTCATCAACTCGGCCAGCTTTGGCGCCCATCGCAAGATCACCTCTTTCAAGCAGGCCGTGATGCTGCTCGGCCTGAACAAGCTGTTTCGCTGGGCTGCCATGCTGCTGACAGCCGCCCGTGAAGGCGGCCCCCCGCCGGCCGTAGGCCAGACCGCCGTGATTCGCGGCCGTCTGATGGAGCTGCTGGCCAAGCACTCGCTAACGGACACCGATGCCGATCTGGCCTTTATCTGCGGCATGTTCTCCATGCTGGACCGCATGCTGGGCATGCCTTTGCCTGCAGCGCTGGCGCTGATTCCGGTGTCCGAATCGGTCTCTGCCGCGCTGCTGCATCATGAAGGCATTCTGGGCGAGCTGCTGATGCTCACCAAGGCCTGCGAGAGTCATGACCAGGAACAATTCGACCGCAGTGCCTGCAGCCTGGAGCTGGAGCACGGGGACATCAATCACGCTCATCTGCAGGCTTTGAGATGGACGGAGTGTCTGTCCGACTGACAGCGCTTTTGCCCCACACCCAAGCGATAACCGACATGGATACCTCTGACACAAACGCCTCTTCACCAACCGCCAGCCCCGTTGCAGACAGGGACGAGGCCAATATGGCCAGCATTGCGCGTCAGGCAATCGTCGATGAAAAGCGGGATGTGTATGGCTACGAGCTGTTTGACCGCTCGGTTGCACATAACGCACACACAGCAGCATCTGATGCGGCACTGCTGTTCAATGCACTGTCCTACGCCGGTGCCGAAGCCCTGGTGGGCAAAAAGACGGTTTTCATCAACTGCACCCATGACAGCCTGAGCGGCGGCCACCTGGAGCTGATTCACCCCGACCGTGTGGTACTGGAAGTGCCGGCCCTGCCCGCCGATGCCACGCAGGAAAACATCGAAGCCTGCCTGCCCACATTTGCGGCCCTGCGCCAGCGTGGCTTTCGCCTGGCTTTCGACCAGAACCTGCTGCGCCGCAACTATGCGTCATGGCTGCCCATGGCCTCCTTCGTCAAGCTGGACATGCAGAGCTTCGCGATCGAGCATGCCGAGAAGCTGGTGAAGTTTGCCCAGACCTACACACGCGCCCAGATCGTGGCCGAGAAGGTCGAAACAGCCGAGCAGTTCGAGCATATGCTGGGCCTGGGTGTGAAGCTGTTCCAGGGCTACTGGTTCGCCCAGCCCCAGCTCGTGCAGGCGCGCACCATCCGCCCCACGCAGACCACCATCATCCAGCTCATCAACCTGGTGCGCCAGCAGGCCAGCACGGAGGAGATCGAAGAGCTGCTTAAGAAGGACCCCACGCTGTCCTTCAACCTGCTGCGCTTCATCAACAGCTCGGGTTTCGGCCTGTCCTGCGAGATCACCTCCTTCCGCCATGCGGTGATGATTCTGGGCCTCAAGAAGCTGTTCCGCTGGGCGGCCCTGCTGCTGACCACCTCACGCGCCGGCGGCACACCGCCGGCTGTGGGCCAGACAGCCGTGGTGCGCGGCCGCCTGATGGAGCTGCTGACCGCCGAGCTGCTGCCGCCCGAGGAATGCGACCACGCTTTCGTCGTGGGCGTTTTCTCGCTGCTCGATGTGATGCTGAGCCAGCCCATGGCCAAGGCCCTGGAATCCGTAGCCCTGCCCCAGTCCGTGGTTGAAGCACTGGTACACAACCAGGGCGTTTTTGCACCCTTCCTGGATCTGACGCGCGCCTGCGAGTCTGGCGACGAAGCGGCTTTTGCCCGCGCCGCCAATGCGCTGCAGCTGTCCAACCACCAGGTCAACTGGGCCCATCTGCAGGCACTGAGCTGGGCCGACAACCTGGCCAGCGAAGTGATCTGAACCAATCCGCTTCGCGACCAGTCAGTGCGCTTGCTGCGCACAACGAAAAAGGGCTTGCAGCCGATGTGACCGCAAGCCCTTTTTCATTCAAGAAAGTTCCGATCAGTTGGTCTGGATACCTGCAGCCTTGATGATCTGGGCGTTGGACCTGGACTCGACCTCGATCTGCTTGGCAAAGTCCGCAGCCTTGCCGCCGGTAGGCACATTGTCAGTGGCTTCCAGGCGCTGACGGATCTCGGGCAGCGCCAGCGCCTTGTTCACCTCGGCATTCAGGCGAGCCAGCACGGGGGCGGGCACACCTGCGGGAGCGAAGATGCCGAAGACCGATGTGGTGTTGGCGTTCTTGTAACCCAGCTCGGCCAGCGTGGGCACCTGGGGCAGCGAGTCCAGACGCGCCGGAGCTCCCACGGCCAGGGCCTTGAACTTGCCGGCCTTGATATGCTGCATCACGGCTGGGCCGGCATTCGTGGACAACACTTCGAACTGTGCACTCAGGCCGTCATTGAGCTGCTGGCCACCGCCCTTGTAAGGCACATGGGTGATCTGAACCTTGCCCTGATCGGCAATCTGCTCGAGCATGATGTGGCCCAGCGAGGCCAGACCGGCCGTGGCCCAGCGCACATCGCCGGGGTGGGCCTTGGCCTGGGTCATCAGCTCGGGAAAGCTCTTGGCTGCCAGACGGGTCGTTCCCAGCAGCAGCACGGGCGAATACATCACGCTGACCACGGGAACAATATCCTTGTGCGGATCGAACAGCGGCTTGCCCAGATGGGGGCTCAGCGTCAGCGGGCTGATGGACGAAAAGCCCAGCGTATAGCCATCGGGGTTGGACTTGGCGACCTGGTCCAGGCCAATCGCGCCACCCGCACCGGCCTTGTTGTCGATCACCACCGACTGACCCAGCGACTGTGACAGCTTTTCACCCAGTGCACGGGCCACCACATCGCTCACACCACCGGCAGGGTAGGACACCACCAGACGAATGGGACGGCTGGGCCAGCCAGCCGCGTCGGCTTTGTCGGCCGCCTGGACATTCAGGGACAAGGTGGCAGGCAGCACGGCTGCCAGGGCACAGGTCAGCATGCTGCGACGCAGAAAGTTAGTCATCACTCGAAATCCAAAAATCAAGACCTGCATTTTTGACCAAAGTGAATTCCCCGGTTGATTTGGACGACGATTCGTCAATTCACCGGACAGAAAACATCAAAATAAAACTTCAAACATTCAAATAGACCAACACTCCAACTGACCAACACCTTCATCGACATGTCGCAATGACGCCCGCAAGGCTTGCCGCTAGACTGCAGCAATCTCCACAAAGAAAGCGCCCCATGGCAGAAAAACAACCTCTATCCCGTCGCTCCATCTTGCTGCGAAGCGGTGCTGCGGGCGCTGCACTGGGCGCCATGGCTCTGCCCGCCGCGGCCACACGCAAGGCCTCCCGCACCTGCGTGCTCGATGGCCTGCAGCCCGCAGTGCTCACCATCAGCGGCCCCGGTGTGCAGGCCAATCGCGGCAAGCCGCAGGCCGTGGCGGACCGCATGCTGATCATCCATGGCTATCTGTTTGATGCAGCCTGGTCCTGTGGCATGGATGCGCTCAACAGCCTGGAGCAGCAGACGCTCAGGACCACGCTGGAATACGACGAAGCCGAGCACAGCCTGCAAGGCCCGCTGCTGGAGCAGGTGCTGCAGGCCGCCGGCGTGGATGTAGGCCAGGCCATGGCGCGCGGCCTGCAACTGACTTTGCAGGGCATAGATGGCTATCGCAGCCAGATACCGCTGGCCCAGGCCGTGCGCTGGCGCATGCTGATTGCCACCCAGCTGGACGGCGTGCCGCTGGCAATGGGCGGCGTGGGCCCGCTCTGGGCCATTTTTGCAGCCCATCAGATTCCGGAGCTCGGCCAGTTGCCCGTCAAGCAGCGCTTTCCTGCCGCCGTCTGGGGGCTGTACCACCTGCAGCTTGGCAGCGCGACGACCTAGGTAGCGGCTCAGCCGCGCGGGTGATGCTCGGCATGCAGAGCTTTGAGCCGCTCGCGCGCCACATGGGTGTAGATGGTGGTGGTGGAGATATCGGCATGCCCCAGCAGCATCTGCACCACGCGAAGGTCGGCGCCATGGTTGAGCAGATGGGTGGCAAACGCATGGCGCAGCGTATGTGGCGACAGCGGCGAGTTCACACCTGCAATCTGCGCGCATTTCTTGACGATGACCCAGAACATCACGCGACTCATGCCCGCGCCGCGCTGGGTCACAAACACCTCCTCGGTCTGCTGCCCTCCCAGAATCGCCGCTCGCGCCTGCTGCAGATAGCGCTCCAGCCAGTGCTGCGCCTCCTGACCAAACGGCACCAGCCGCTCCTTGCGCCCCTTGCCCGTCACGCGCAGCACGCCCGAGCGCAGGTCCAGCTCATGCATGCGCACGCCCACCAGTTCGCTGACGCGCAGACCGCTGGCATACATCAGCTCCAACATGGCGCGATCGCGCAAGCCCAGCGGGCTGTCCACATCGGGCGCATCGAGCAGGGCCTCCACCTGCTCCTGGGTCAGGGTCTTGGGCATGCGCGGCGGCTGCTTGGCCGCCAGCATGCGCACCGTGGGGTCGGCAGCGATGCGCTTTTCACGCAGCGCCCAGTGAAAGTAGCGACGCAACACCGTCAGCCTGCGGTTCGAGGAGGTGGCCTTGGTGCCCTCCACACGGGCCGTGAAATAGCCCTGCAGATCGGCTTCCTGCGCAGCATCCAGCGCCTTGGGCGGCTGCAGCCGCGCCAGCCAGCGCGCAGCCGCTGTCAGGTCACGCCGATAGGCGGACAGGGTATTGCGCGAAAGCCCGTCCTCCAGCAGCAGGGCATCGATGAACTGATCGAGCGCATGCTGGCTCTGCGGCAAGGGCTGCGGCCAGTCATCGGGAATCTGCGGTTTGCGGGCTTTTTTAGGAGTGTCGGACATGGAGCTAGCGTACACGCTGGCGAGGATGCACCGAACTGAAATCAGCTCGGTGCACCATGAAGATCAGGGTCAGATACCGGCAATGGCAAGTGCTGTGCCTGCTTCAGCTGATGCCGGCTGACGGGCCATCGAAAGCCTCGGCCAGGAACTGCGCAACCGCTCTCACCCTAGCCGTGCGCTGCAGATCGGGATGCATGACCTGCCAGACTTCGTAGTCGTTCGGACGTCGGCGTTGCGGCCAGATACGCACCAGGCCTTCGCGCTCCCCCATCCACAACGGCATTTCCCCAATCCCGATGCCTGCAGCAACCGCCTTGCGCACGAGGAGACTGGAGCGGACCGACATGGCAATCCTGGCCTGACGTGCCGGCACTCCGGCCATGCTCAGTAGCGGACTCTGCTCCAGATAAGGCCCGTATGCCACCAGATGGTGACCGCGCAACTCGTCTTCAGGGGCGGGCTCGCCAAAGCGAGCCAGATAACTCGTGCTTGCGAACAGCCCCACAGGCCACGAAGCCACACGGCGAACCACCAGCTCCGGGGTATCAGGCCTGACGTTGCGAAAAGCAATATCCGCCTGCCGACGACCGAGGCTCAGCAACTGGGTGGAGACTTCCAGATCCACGCGGATATTCGGCCAGTGCTGCTGCAAACGCTCCACAGCGGGAAGCAACAGGTCAATAGCGATGGAGTCGGTGCTTGTCACGCGCACCAGCCCACCGGGATTTTCATCCTGACCCTCGATCTTGGTGCGCAAGTCCAGGGCCGCACTCTCCATACGCTTTGCCGCAGCCAGTGCCACCTCGCCAGCGGCCGTGAGCAGGTATCCATCCTTGGCCCGCAAAAACAGCTTTGCCCCCAGCTCGGACTCCAGCGCATTCAGGCGTCGCCCGACCGTTGCCTGATCAATGCCCAGGCTGCGCGCTGCGGCGCGCAATGAGTGCGTACGGCTCAGGGCGAGAAAGATGCGGGTATCGTCCCAGTTCATGGCTCATCAGTTGATGCAAATTTGCATCAATGTAGAGCGAAATCGCTGCATTGCAAACAAAGCTTTGCGTCGTAATCTTCAGCGCTCAAAGATATTTCGAGAACGACGCTATGCCCACCTTTTTGACAGACTCCATCCCCGCAGCAAAGCCCACCACCATGCAGGCCATCGTTTTTGACGATTTTGGCGGGCCCGAGGTGCTGGTGGCCCGCGAGCTGCCGGCTCCTGAGCTTCGCCCCCACGACTTGCTGGTACGCAACGCCTCCATCGGCGTCAATCGTGCCGACCTCTATCACCGCAAGGGCGCCTATGGCCGAGCTTCCTTTGGTGACGCAGACACCATGGGCCTGGAGATCGCCGGAACCGTGATCGAGGCCGGTCCCTTGGTGCAGGGCTTCTCCGTGGGCGACCGGGTCATGGGCATCGTGGGCGGCGGCGCTTATGCCGAGATTTCGCGCATAGACCACCGCATGGCGATACATGTCCCCGGGAATCTGGACCTGGTGGATGCCGGTGCGATACCCGAGGTGTTCGTGACCGCACACGAGGCCCTGTTTCATCTGGCTGGCTTGCGCGCCGGCGAGTCGGTGCTGATCCATGCGGCAGCGGGTGGTGTCGGATCGGCCGCCGTTCAGCTTGCACATGCTGCCGGCGCCCGGGTTTTTGCGACGGCCAGCGGCGACAAGCGCGAAGCGGTCCTGGGTTTCGGAGCCGATGTCTTCATCGACTATCGCAGCGAGGACTTCCAAACCGTGGTGGCCCAGGCCACCGACGGCAAAGGCGTGGACATCGTGATCGATTTCGTCGGTGCCCCCTACCTGGAGCCCAATGTGCGATCGCTGGCCGTCGGCGGGCGCATGGTGATGGTGGGCCTGCTGGGCGGCTCCCAGGGCGCTGCATTGCCCATGGACCTGGTGCTGTACCGCCATCTGCGGATCTTCGGAACCGTGATGAAGTCACGCCCGCCCGAAGTCAAGCAGGCGATGGTCCAGCGCTTTGCCCAGCGATGGCTTGGTGCATTGGAGAGTGGAGCGATACGGCCCGTGATCGATAGCTCCTTCGCTTTGGCAGATGCTGCTGGGGCGCACAGACATATGGAGTCCGGGGTCAGCATCGGCAAGATTCTGTTGCTGCCTGGGCAGCGGAAAATAATATAAAAAAACAAAGCCCGAATCGCCTCAAAGGCAATTCGGGCTTGCGGTATCCGCTACTGTATCGGCAGCAGATCAGCTGCTTAGTCCAGTGTCAGCTTCTGCTTGGCCACGACCTGCTTGTAGGTTTCGAACTCTTCCTTCAGTTCCTTGGCGAACTCCTGAGGAGAGTTGCCCACCACCAGCGAGCCGGTGTCTTCGATGCGCTTCTTGACCGCGGGGTCCTGCAGCACCTTCTTCACTGCGGCATTGATCTTGTCGACCATGGCCTTGTCCATGCCCTTGGGGCCCAGAATGCCGTAGGAAGCCATGCGATTGACCTGGGGCAGACCCACTTCCTTGAAGGTGGGCACGTCAGGCAGCACGGCCAGACGCTGGGGAGCTGCCACGGCGATGGCCTTGAGGCGGTTGTCCTTGATGAAAGGCAGTGCCGAAGGCAGGTTGTCCAGAATCATGGGGATCTGGCCGGCAACCGCGTCGTTCAGGGCCGGGCCCGCGCCGCGATAAGGCACATGGGTCATCTGGATGCCGGTCAGCGACTTGTACAGCTCCATCAGCATGTGCTGGATGCCGCCCGTACCGGACGAGCCATAGGAGTACTTGCCGGGATTGGCCTTGAGTTCGGCCTCGAAAGCCTTGTAGTTAGCCGCGCCGGGGAACTTGGGGTTCACGGCGATCACATTGGGCGTGGCCGCAATATTGATGATGGGCGTGAAGTCCGTCAGCGGGTTGTAGGGAGTCTTGGGGTTGATGGCCGGATTGGTGGCCATGGTCGACAGCGTGGAAATGCCCAGGTTGTAGCCGTCGGGCTTCTGGCGCGCGGTTTCCTGCGCACCGATGACGCCGCCGCCACCGCCCTTGTTGTCCACCACCACGGACTGACCCAGTTCCTTGCTCAGCGGCTCGGCGATCACACGCGCAATGATGTCGGTCGTGCCGCCTGCGGCGAAGGGCACCAGCAGCTTGATGGGCTTGGTGGGGTAGTTGGCCTCAGCCAACACACCGGTCGAGAAACCTACAGTTGCCAGAGCCATTGTCAGGCCCACGCACATACGACGATTCATGAAGGGGTCTCCTTATGAGTTCTGAAATTAACGGCTGATGGTACGTGCCGCAAAAAACCCGACACATTCTTGTTAGCCCTGATTTCTCAGTAATTACCCTAGATTCACACCATTTCCTTGAAGCGCATCAAAGTTCAGCTCGAATGAGCCGAGCGACAACAGTAAGTACTACTACATAGAAACTTGGCGACAGCTTTCTCTCAGCAAACCTATGACCGGCCCTATGCTTACAGGCCGTGAACTATCTAGAACTGCTTTTTCCTGATTTCGCGCTCATCGTGCTGGGCTATGTGCTGTGCCGTTTCACGCCCATCAACCGCAGCGTCTGGCAAGCCGTGGAGCAGCTCGTCTACTACCTGCTGTTTCCGGTGCTGCTGTTTCACTCCATCACGCGCAACCCGATCCAGTGGGGCGACGCCAGCCAATTGCTGGCTGCCGGTGTGCTGGGAGGCCTGCTGGGCATTGCGCTGACCTACAGCCTTCCGCACCTGCCTCTTCTTGGCCGGCGCATCGATGCACGCGGCTATGCGGGAGCAGCGCAAGTGGCGTTTCGCTTCAACTCCTTTATCGCGCTGGCACTGGTTTCGCGCCTGGCAGGGCCGGACGGACTGCTCTATGTCTCGGTGCTGATCGGCGTATCCGTGCCGCTGTTCAATGTGGCCGCCGTCTGGCCCATGACGCGTGGCAGCGACCAGCATTTTGTCGGTCATCTGCTGCGCAATCCGCTGATCATCGCCACCGTCAGCGCCCTGCTGTTCAATGCCGCCGGACTGAAAATTCCGGCCCTGCTGGAAGCCCCCGTGGCACGCATCGGTGCGGCCTCGATCGCACTGGGCCTGATGGCCGCCGGCGCCGGCCTCAAGCTCAGTGCTCTGGCCAGCAACAAGCTGCTGGCCAGCGAGTTGCTGCTGATACGCCATGCCATCCAGCCGCTGATCGCCTTTGCCATGGTTCAGCTGTTCCACCTCAACCAGCCGCAGGCGATTGCGCTGATGGCGTTCTCCAGCCTGCCTACTGCCTCGTCCTGCTATGTGCTGGCTGTGCGCATGGGCTATGAAGGCTCGTTTGTGGCCAGTCTGGTGTCGCTGTCCACGATGCTGGGCGTGCTCAGCCTGCCCTTCGGGCTCTGGCTGATCGGCATTTAAATTTGATAGCTTCTTGTACTTACTGAATAAGCGATAGGGGCCAATTTCACTAAAAGTCAGGCGCGCTGCGCCAGCGCCCAGGCCACATGCTCGGCCACCACGGGGTCGGGATGATCGGCCCGGCTCTGCAGCGCGGCCCTGAGTTCGGGCCTGCCGGTTTCGCGCCAGGCATTGCCCAGGGCCACGGCCACATTGCGCAGCCAGCGCACATGGCCAATGCGGCGGATGGGGCTGCCCTCGGTCACGCGCAAAAAAGTGGCTTCATCCCAGGCCAGGAAATGCACCAGTTGAGTGCCTGCCAGTCCGGCGCGGGCGTCGAAGTCCGGCAAGATGCTCGGATGGGCAAACTTGTTCCAGGGGCAGGCCAACTGGCAGTCATCGCAGCCATAGATGCGGTTGGCCATCAAGGGCCGCAGTTCCTCGGGAATGCTGCCCGCATGTTCGATGGTCAGATAGGAGATGCAGCGCCGCGCATCGACCTTGTGCGGCGCGATGATGGCGCCCGTGGGACAGGCGTCGATGCAGGACGAGCAGCTGCCGCAGTGCGCTGTGACGGGGACGGTGGGCTCTAGCGCAAAGTCCACATAGATTTCGCCCAGAAAGAACATCGATCCGGCCTCGCGGCTCAGCACCAGGGTGTGCTTGCCGCGCCAGCCCTGGCCGCTGCGGCTTGCCAGCTCGGCCTCCAGCACCGGGGCGGAGTCGGTAAAGGCACGGTGGCCGAACGGGCCTATTTCCTGTGCGATGCGCTCAGCCAGCTTCTGCAGGCGGTTGCGCAGCACCTTGTGATAGTCACGGCCTCTGGCGTAGATGGAGACAATGCCTTCTTCGGGACGCTTGAGCCGATCCCATTCCACGGCCTGCCAGCCGTCCCCGGTCTCGCGCGGCAGATAATCCATGCGCGCGGTAATCACGCTCACCGTGCCGGGAACTAATTCCGCTGGCCGGGCTCGTTTCAAACCATGGGCCTGCATGTAATGCATCTCGCCATGAAACCCTTGCGCCAACCATTGCAGCAAACCGGGTTCTGCCGAGGACAAATCCACGCCCGCCACGCCGATTTGGGAAAATCCCAGCTCGCGAGCCCAGGCTTGCATCAAAGGAACCAATTGACTGCTGCTCAACATACACCCCGAATTGTAGGAAGCGAGCCCACACCGGCGCTGGCGCAGTGCCAGATACTCTGGCAAAGCGAACAAGATACCGAGCGCTTTGCCCGGCAACTGGCCGCCCTGCCCCAACTGCGCAACGCCTATGTGACCCTGCATGGCGACCTGGGTGCGGGCAAGACCACGTTGGTGCGTCACTGGCTGCGCGCCCTGGGCGTGCAGGGCCGCATCAAGAGCCCGACCTACGCAGTGGTGGAGCCGCATGAGGCTGGCGATCTCTCGATCTGGCACTTTGACTTCTACCGCTTCGACGATCCGCGTGAATGGGAAGATGCAGGTTTTCGTGACATTTTTGCCAGCGCCGGACTCAAGCTGGCAGAATGGCCTGAAAAGGCTGCAGCGGTTACACCTGTTGCGGATATAGCTATCCATATCGAAGCAATTGACGATGTGCAGCGACAGGTGACGCTCAAGGCCGGCACCCCCGCAGGCTGCACCGTGCTTGAAGCATTGACGGCATGAGCAAAACAACTTCCTCCACGGCTTTTCCCGATCAGCCCCGACTGGATCTCTCCCCGCCAGGCCCTTCCCGACCGGGCCTCTCCCGCCGCAATCTGCTGCAGGCAGGCGGCGTGGTTCTGCTGCTGGGTCGCCAACATATTGCGCAGGGCGCGAGCATCGTGGCCGTGCGCGTCTGGCCCGCACCCGACTACTCGCGCGTCACGCTGGAATCCGATATTCCGCTGACGGCCAAACCGGTCTTCGTGCCCAGCCCGCCGCGCCTGGCCGTCGATATCGAGGGCCTGGATCTGAACCCGGCGCTCAAGGAACTGGTGGCCAAGGTCCGCTCCGACGACCCCAATATCGCCAGCATCCGCGTCGGCCAGTTTGCACCCGGCGTGGTGCGTCTGGTGATCGACCTCAAGCAGGAAGCCAGGCCCCAGGTCTTCACGCTGGCCCCGATTGCTCCCTACAAGCACCGGCTGGTACTGGACCTCTATCCCGCCAAGGCCGTGGATCCGTTGGAAGCCCTGATCAGCGAGCGCCTGCGCGATGCCGGCAGCACGGCCGCCGCGCCGGCACCGCACAACCCTACCATCACGACACCGCCCCCTGTAGCGATTGCGACAGCCCCTCCGGCCGACCCTCTAGGCGATCTGATTGCCCAGCGCAACCAGCGCCCCAGCACTCCAGCACCGGCTCCCGCGGTAATTGCACAGGCTCCGGCACCGGCTCCCGTGCCGCCGCCACCTGCTCCCGCGCCACGCCCGGCACCGGCGCCAAGGCCTGCACCCAATATTGCCACCTCGCAAAGCACGGACCGCATCATCATCGTGGCGCTGGACCCCGGCCATGGCGGCGAAGACCCCGGCGCCACCGGTCCCAGCGGCCTGCGTGAAAAAGACGTGGTGCTCAAGGTCGCCCATCTGCTGCGCGAGCGCATCAACAACTCGCGTATAGGCGGCAGCCCCATGCGCGCCTTCATGACGCGCGACGCCGACTTCTTCGTGCCCCTGGCCACACGCGTGGAAAAAGCCCGCCGCGTCCAGGCCGATCTGTTCATCAGCATCCATGCTGATGCCTTCACCACCCCGGCAGCGCGCGGTGCCAGCGTGTTTGCGCTCAGCGAACGCGGGGCATCGAGCACGGCCGCCCGCTGGCTGGCCAACAAGGAAAATCAGGCCGACCTCGTGGGCGGCCTGAACGTGGGCGGACTGCAGGATCAGCATGTGCAGCGCATGCTGCTGGACATGAGCACCACCGCCCAGATCAAGGACAGCCTCAAGCTGGGCACTTCGCTGCTGGGCGAAATCGGCAGCATGGCCAAGCTGCACAAGGCCCGCGTGGAGCAGGCCGGCTTTGCCGTGCTGAAGGCGCCCGACATTCCCAGCGTGCTGGTGGAAACGGCCTTCATCAGCAACCCCGAGGAAGAAGCCAAGCTGGCCTCTGCCGCCTACCGCGAGCAACTGGCCGATGCGCTGATGACGGGCATACGCAAGTACTTCGCCCACAACCCGCCCCTGGCGCGCAGCCGATCGGTTTAAGTGCGCGCTTACACAAAACCACCATGCTGGCTGTCAGCCGACAAGCCGGCTCGATGACAGTCGCCAAGCCTGAATGACACAGGCTTGGCCCTCTCTCCTACCTGAAAGCCAGGGCAGAAGGTTCAAGATCAAGGCGTGTTCTTATGAAAGCTGGCCTCTAGGGCAAGCTGTACAGGAGAGACCTCATGAAACTGCGAACTCTTGCCATCACCGTGTCTGCTGCCTTCACGCTGGCCATGGCAGGCTGCTCCACCTCGCCCACCAATGCCCAGATCGGCACTGGTGTCGGCGCCGTCGCTGGCGGCGTGGTCGGTGATGCACTGTTTGGTTCCACTTTGGGCACCGTAGGCGGTGCCGCGGCAGGCGCGCTGATCGGCAACGAGGTAGGCAAGCGCAAATAAACGCCTCGATCCGATCTGAATGCCCAAAAAAGAAGCCCCGGCTTGCCGGGGCTTTTTCATGGGTCAGCGCTTTTCCGGTCGGGGCAAAGCACTGTCAAGAGTGCAGATCAGGCGGTCCTGGCTTTTTCGGCCTTGCCGGCGCGCCAGGCACCGAAGATGGCGATCAGACCGGGCACCAGGATCAGACCCCAGATGATTTTTTCAAGATTGTTCTTCACCCACTCCATATTGCCGAAGAAGTAGCCTGCGGCGCTGATGCCCACCACCCAGAGCACGGCCCCCACGACATTGAACAGGCTGAACTTGGCGCGGCTCATATGAGCCACACCGGCCACGAAAGGTGCAAAGGTGCGAATGAAAGGCATGAAGCGCGCAAGAATGATGGTCACGCCGCCATAGCGCTCATAGAAGTTGTGGGCCTGGTCAAAAGCCTTGCGGTTGAACCATCGCGAGTCCTCCCACTGAAACACCTTGGGGCCCAGGTAGCGGCCTATCGTGTAATTGCTCTGGTCGCCCAGGATGGCTGCTGCCAGCAGCACCACCACCGCCAACGGGTAGCTCATGTAGCCGGCACCGCACAGCGCGCCGACGATGAACATCAGCGAGTCACCGGGCAGGAAAGGCATGACCACCACACCGGTTTCGACAAACACGATGATGAACAGCAGGGCATACACCCAGGGCCCATAGGCCACGACAAAGGCTTCCAGATGCTTGTCGATATGCAGGATGAAGTCGATCAGAAACTGAATGATTTCCAAAACACGGTCCTCAAAAATGGATTGGCATACCGGCGTATGCCGGCCAGTAATGTACTGCGCCCCCAAAGCCCGCAGACGCTCCACCCTTTGCTGTAGTGCCATGTTTTTGAGAGCAAACTCACAGCTGCTTGCAGACTGCAACAAGGCCCGCCATTTAATGCTGGTTTGTTACAAGTTTTGATAAAACTAAACGTCAACAATACGTCAGCTTGCCATTTCTGCTGGCACAGTAGAGATGTGTCGCCGCAAGCCGTGCATTGCAAATCACGACATCGGCCCCCTGGCCAACAAAGTCCGGCGTCTCCGGCCTCCCGCATGCGCAGGAGTGGGCACAGAGACCAGACCGCTTTCCATAACTAGCACGACGAGAGGAATACGAACATGAAAACATTCACAATGCGCTATGGCAAGGCCCTGACTCTGGCAGCCGCACTGACCGGTGCCCTGGCACTGGGCGGCTGCGCCCATGGCCCCAGCCGTCAGCAAGTCGGTATCGGCGCAGGTGCCGTGGCCGGCGGTGCAGTGGGCAACGTGCTGTTTGGCGGCCCCGTGGGCACCATCGGCGGTGCCGCCGCCGGTGCTCTGATCGGTAACGAACTGACCAAGGGCGGCTACCGCCACCGCCACTAAGCCCTGCGCCCGCGGGTTCAACGAAGAGCTGCCAGAAGTATTCCGGCGGCTCTTTGTGTTTTCCCCTTTCAAAAAACTCACTTCCCGGCCGGTTTGTACAGCCGCCTAGAATGGTTGCCGTGAACGCAACCAGCCCCGAACTCTCCCCCTCCCCTACCGAAACCGCCGACCAGGCAGCCCCCGTGCGCCGGCCGATTCGCGACCTGCCCGACGAGCTGATCAGCCAGATCGCCGCCGGCGAGGTGGTCGAGCGCCCCGCCTCCGTGGTGCGCGAACTGGTGGACAACGCTCTGGACTCGGGCGCAGCCCAGATCACCGTGCGCCTGCTGGCCGGCGGTGTGCGCCTGATCGCGGTGGAAGACGACGGCTGCGGCATCCCGCGCGACGAGCTACCCGTGGCCCTGCGCCGCCATGCCACCAGCAAGATCAGCGATCTGCACGATCTGGAAACCGTGGCCACCATGGGCTTTCGCGGCGAGGCACTGGCCGCCATCGCCTCGGTATCGGAAACCTCCATCTTCTCGCGCCCTGCAGGTCAGGACTCGGCCTATCTGCTGGATGCACGCAGCGGCGAGCTGCGCCCCGCCGCACGCAACCAGGGCACGACCGTAGAGGTCAAGGAGCTGTTCTTCTCCACGCCCGCGCGCCGCAAATTCCTCAAGACCGATGCCACCGAACTCGCGCATTGCATAGAGTCCGTGCGTCGCCATGCGCTGGCACGCCCCGATGTGGGCTTTGCCATCTGGCATGAAGGCAAGCTGGTCGAGCAATGGCGCGCTGCCGGCAGCACGCCCGACGAAGCCTTGTCGCGCCGCCTGGCCGATGTGCTGAACGACAAGTTTGTCGACAACTCGGTCGCCGTCGATCACTGGGCCGGCCCCGTCCACGTCACGGGCCGCGTCGGCATCCCGGACGCGGCGCGCTCGCGTCCCGACCAGCAGTTCTGCTATGTCAACGGCCGCTTTGTTCGCGACAAGGTATTGACGCATGCGGCCCGCTCTGCGTATGAGGACGTGCTGCATGGCAACAAGCAGCCGGTCTACGCGCTCTATATAGAGATCGACCCCGCGCGTGTGGATGTGAACGTGCATCCCACCAAGATCGAGGTGCGCTTTCGAGACAGCCGCGAAGTCCACCAGGCGGTGCGCCACGCGATCGAGAACGCGCTGGCCACGCCGCGCGCCGCGGCCGTGGTAGAGGCGGCTGCCCAGGAAGCCGCCCGCCAGCCCGGCCTGATCGACAAGAGCACTGCCACGCCTGTCCCGGCCAAGCCCGCGACCAAGCCCGTCGCAGCCCCGGCCTGGCCGCAAACCCGCATGAGCTTTGGCGAACCCGCCATCGGCAATCCCGTGCGCGATCTGGCCAAGCTCTGGGAGCCCATGCGCGAAGCCACTGCTAAAACCGCGCCCGCGCCCCAGATGGTGACTGCGGCCCCTGCGGGTGCCACAGCTGAGGTGCCTGAATCGGCCCCCGGCGCGACCACGATCACCAACACCACGGCCATGCCAAGCCCCGTGCCTCAGCCCGAGGACGAAGGCATCAGGCTGCGCCCTTCGGGCCAGTCCAGCTACTTTCAGCGAAAAGCGCCTGCACCCCAGATGCAGGAAGCGCCAGCCGCTACTGAGATCGTTGCCAATGCTGCAGCTGCAGCCCCGGTCGAACCTGCTGCTACGCACACTGCCGAACATGCCGCAGCGCCAGCAGCGCAACCACCCGTGACGGCTGCGGCAGACAACACCCCCGTCTGGCCGCTGGGCCGGGCCGTGGCCCAGCTGCATGGCGTCTATATCCTGGCCGAGAACAGCCAGGGCATGGTCATCGTGGACATGCATGCCGCCCATGAGCGCATCGTCTATGAGCAGCTCAAGAGCGCCGTGAATACGGAAAATGGCGACCAGCAGATTCCCAGCCAGCCGCTGCTGATTCCTGCCACCTTTGCCGCAACGCCCGAGGAAGTCGCCACGGCCGAGGCCCATGCCGAAACCTTGCTGACCCTGGGCATGGAGGTCTCGCCCTTCTCGCCCAAGACCCTGGCCGTGCGCGCCGTGCCGGCCACGCTGGCCCAGGGCGATGCCGTGGAGCTGGCGCGCAGCGTGCTGGCCGAACTGGCCCAGCATGACGCCAGCACCGTGGTGCAGCGCGCACGCAACGAGATTCTGGCCACCATGGCCTGCCACGGCGCAGTGCGCGCCAACCGCAAGCTCACGCTGGACGAGATGAATGCGCTGCTGCGCCAGATGGAGGTGACCGAGCGCTCCGACCAGTGCAATCACGGCCGCCCCACCTGGCGTCAGCTGAGCATGAAGGAGCTGGATGCGCTGTTTCTGCGCGGGCGCTGATGGCAGCTCGGCAATGGCCGCCAAATAACCGCTACATTGCCGGTATCGACAAAAAACAGCGGGCCGGCAGATCTGCGGGCCCGCCTGCCATCCGCCGTCATGAACCCCAGCTCCTCCACCCCGGAACCCGCCGAAGCCCACTCCTTCATCGCCCGCGTGCGTGCGGCCCTGCCGCAGCTGCCGCCTTCGGAGCGGCGGCTGGCGGAATTCCTGCTGGACTTTCCCGGCAATCTGTCGAGCTATGCGGCGGCCGAGATGGCCAAGCTCACGGGGGTATCGAATGCCACGGTCACACGCTTCATACAGCGGCTGGGCTATGAGGGCTACGAGGATGCACGCCGCCATGCCCGCGCCCAGGGCGACAACGGCTCGCCGCTGTTTCTGGCTGCCGCATCGGCCCAGGGCAAGCCCACTGCGGATGTGATTGCCACCCATCTGCGCCAGGCCTCTGAGAATCTGGCTGTCACCATAGGACAGATCTCGGCACAGCAGCTGGAGGACATCGCCCTGGCGCTGATCGGCGCCCGACAGCTGTTCTTTGTCGGCTATCGCCAGAACCGCAACTTTGCCGCCTATCTGCGCTGGCAGCTGCTGCAGGCACTGGAGATGCCCAGCCAGGTCATCCCCGGCGCCGGCGAGACCCTGGGCGAATATGCGGCTCAGATAGGCGAAAACGATGTCGTGGTGATCTTTGCCCTGCGCCGCAGCGTGCGCGTGGTCAGCGAGTTCGCGCGCCAGGCCAGGCTGCTGGGCGCCCGCCTGATCTGCATCACCGACCATGCCAGCCCGGCCCCCGAGGCGGACTGGCTGCTGCGCGTGCAGACCTCGGCCCCGGGACCGCTGGACAATCACACGGCGCTTTTCATGCTCTGCCACCTGATTGCCACGGCCACCTTGCAGCAAAGCGGGCAGCCGGGGCGCAGACATATGGCGGCTATCGAGACCAGCCACGATGCGCTGGACGAGATGCTATGAAATCAAAAGCTTGCTGCGCCTGCTATTCATAGATTTCAGACATTTTTCCATCTGAAATCCATGAATGATTGGCGATAGAAGCTCTTGAATCAATAGCGATCAGCTAGCGACGGCGAGCGACAGGCCGGCCAGCGCCGCCTGCACTGCGGCCACCACGGGCGACAGCACCGGCACCTGAAAGCGCGGCGCCAGCCACAACGCGGCTTCGGACAACGGGCCGCCGCCGATCACCACGGCCTGTGCGCCATCGCTTTGCACGCATTGGGCCACGGCATCGCCCAGGCGCTCGCACTGCAAGGCCGGATCTGCAGCCAGCACCAACGGCTCGCCCTGGGCAATGCGCGTGCCGCAGAACCAGGGCGCCAGGCCCAGCGTCGCGACCGAGGCGGCAATCGAAGCCTCCAGCCCCGGCGTGGTGGTCGCAATGCCAAAGCGGCGCGGACGCCCCTGCTCATCCCGAGCGGCCTGCAGCATCGCTGCCTCGCCAATGCCGAAGGCGGCAACTCCGGCCGGCAAGGCCGCTCTCAACAACTCCAGCCCCGGATTGCCAAACGCGGCCACGATGATGGCCCGCCCAGCCTGGCTGTCATCGCCCTGGGCAAAGCCCAGGCCCAGCCGCAGCACCTCCTGCTCGGCGAGCTTCAGTCCCGCCTCGTCGGTAATCATGGCCGCTCCCCGCTCGGCCGTCGCACCGTGCAGCAGTACGCCGGGCGGCAGACAGGCCCGCGCCTGTCTGAGCATCAGCGCCGTGGTCTGCTGCGAGGTATTGGGATTGATCAGCAGAATATGCATGCCAGCCTTCATGCCGTGCGCTCCTGAGCGCTTGCAGGTACGCCTGCAGCCGCTGCAGACTCCTCTTGTGAATGGGATTCTCCGCCCGCGCCTTCCTCGATGGAGCGGCCAAAGGTCTCGGGGGCAAACTGCACGGCAATCGCAAAGATGAAATACATGGCGGCGATCATGCCGAACATTCCGGAGACGCCGTGCAGGTCGAACATCTTGCCCGCCAGCACCTGGGACATGGCGCCGCCAATCGTGCCCAGCGCCAGCAGGAAGGAGGTTCCCAGCGCACGAATGCGCGTGGGGTAGAGCTCGGGCGCAAAAATCCAGATGGAGGTGTTGAGCGTCAGCACGCAGAACTGGAACAGCGCACCACAGACCAGGATCATGGCCACGCTGTCGGTGAAGTTGCCGAACGCCAGCCCCGCAAGGCAGGCGGCAATCGCCCCTACCGTCAGCACCCGCTTGCGCGGGAAGTAATAGCCCATGGTCGATGCCGCGATCGCCCCAAGCAGGCTGCCCATCTGCATGACGATGGTGAAGCTGAAGCTCTTGGTGATGGAATAGCCCTGAGCGACCAGAATCGTCGGCATCAGCGTGAGCACCGAGAGCTGCGCGCCAAACGTCATCCACGAAGCCAGGCCCACGGCAATCGTGCGCCGCGCATAGCCGCCCCTGAAGATGTCGGTGAAGGAGCTGCGCTGCACGGTCTGAGCGGCAGCCGTCTGCTCTTGTGCGCTGCCTGGGGTGATGAACTCGCGCAGCTCGTACTGCGCATTGGCCAGCTTGCCGGCCGCCAGCATGCTCAGCACCTGATTGGCTTCCTCGACCCGTCCCTTGGAGAGCAGAAAGCGCGGCGTCTCCGGCACGAAGCGGCGGTAGAACACGATGAAGATGGCCGGCATGACCAGGCAGCCGAACAGCCAGCGCCAGGAATCATCGCCCGGGAACAGCGTGAACACGCCCAGGGCAAATGCCGGCGCCAGCATATTGCCCAGACCGCCGCCGCCTACATTGATGAGACCGACTGCCGTGCCGCGAAAGCGGGCCGAGCAGAACTCCGCCAGCATGGTCACGGCCGTGGTGATTTCTCCGCCCAGCCCAAAGCCCACGATGGCACGCGCCACGGCGAGAAACGCGTAATCGGGTGCCAGTGCGCAGCCGACGGCACCCAGCGTGAACAGCGCCAGGTTCACATTGAGCATGAAGCGCCGCCCCATGCGATCGGCCAGGTAGCCCGACAGCAAACGCCCCATGGCGGCGGCAAAGAAAGTGATGGTGTTGAGAAAGGCAATGTCCGTCGCATCCAGCCCCCATTGCTGGCGCAGCAGGGGGCCGACCAGGCCGACCGCGTTCTGTTCGAACACATCGAAGAGCACGCCGCAGACCACCAGAAAGATGATGCTTTTGTGCGAGCGCGTCACACCGATCTGGTTGAGCGCATTTTCCAGTTGCTGCATCTGCGCCGCACTGGCCTTGCCTGACGCCGAGGGCGTCACGGGGATCTCAGCTGCCATATCCACCTCCTCTTGGTTGAGGGCTGGCCTGGCGCAGGGCCGGCAAGCCGATTGAAATAAATTTTTCCTTATTAAAAAATATGAAATTTCAATTTCAAATCCAGATTTACCCAGGCCCTGAGGCCAGCTGCGCTGTCCACCTGCTGAGGCGTGCGGCCTGGTTCATGAAAATCAGTTTTCACGATTGCAGATTTCGTGCCTGAAATCACATGCACCACTATGGTGCTAGCACAGATAAGACAGGGCGAGCGCATGAAGCCGGCCGTCACGAAACGAAAACACTTGTGCGACAGGCAGCAAAAATGTTTTTACGACACCTGGATGAAAAATCCTTTACTTCAACTGCACCATCCAAGTGCCTGAAAACTAAGAATAAATACGGCAGCAATGTTCCAAGTTCGGGCATTGGCGCACCAGAATTGCGCTCTCATGCACCGAATCCATGCATGACGGCATAACTTTTTGGCATAATTTTGGTTTCGCGAGTTTCAGCGCATTCCTCTGTCCCTGTCAGAAAGTTCTCTATGAAGTACGAGTCCGTAGGCCAATTCCTGGAAGAAGTGGCACAACGCAACCCCGGTCAGCCCGAATTCCTGCAAGCCGTCACCGAAGTGATGGAAAGCCTGTGGCCCTTCATCGAGAAGAATCCCAAGTACGCCGAGCACGCCCTGCTGGAGCGCCTGGTCGAGCCCGAGCGCATCATCCAGTTCCGCGTGAGCTGGACTGACGACAAGGGCCAGGTGCAGGTGAACCGCGGCTTCCGCATCCAGCACAGCATGGCCATCGGCCCCTTCAAGGGCGGTCTGCGCTTCCACCCCTCGGTCAACCAGTCCGTGCTGAAGTTCCTGGCTTTCGAGCAGACCTTCAAGAACGCTCTGACCACGCTGCCCATGGGCGGCGGCAAGGGCGGCTCCGACTTCGACCCCAAGGGCAAGAGCCCTGCCGAAGTCATGCGCTTCTGCCAGGCTTTCGTGTCCGAGCTGTTCCGCCACGTGGGTCCCGACACCGATGTGCCGGCAGGCGACATCGGCGTGGGCGGCCGTGAAGTGGGCTACATGGCCGGCATGTACAAGAAGCTGTCGAACACTGCGGCTTCCGTGTTCACCGGCAAGGGTCTGTCCTTCGGCGGCTCTCTGATCCGCCCCGAAGCCACCGGCTACGGCACCGTCTACTTCGCCCGTGAAATGCTGGCCACTCGCGGCCAGTCCTTTGAAGGCAAGACCGTGTCCGTGTCCGGTTCGGGCAACGTGGCTCAGTACGCCGTGGAAAAGGCCATGGAACTGGGCGCCAAGGTCGTGACCGTGTCCGACTCCTCGGGCACCGTGTACGACGCTGCAGGTTTCACCACCGAAAAGCTGGCCATCCTGATGGACGTGAAGAACCACAAGTACGGCCGCGTCAGCGACTACGCCAAGCTGGTTTCCGGCGTGGAATTCCTGGCCGGCAAGAGCCCCTGGTCCATCAAGGTGGACGTGGCCCTGCCTTGCGCCACTCAGAATGAGCTGAACGAAGCCGATGCCAAGACCCTGATCGCCAACGGCGTGCTGTGCGTGGCTGAAGGCGCCAACATGCCCTCCACCAACGAAGCCGCCCGCGCCTTCGAAGCTGCCGGCGTGCTGTACGCACCCGGCAAGGCATCCAACGCCGGTGGCGTGGCCACTTCGGGTCTGGAAATGTCGCAAAACTCGGCCCGCCTGTCCTGGCCCGCAGAAGAAGTGGACGCCCGTCTGCTGCAAATCATGCAAAGCATCCACGCTGCTTGCGTGAAGCACGGCAAGCGCGAAGACGGCACCATCAGCTACATCGACGGCGCCAACATCGCCGGCTTTGTGAAGGTGGCCGACGCCATGCTGGCACAAGGCGTGATCTGAGCGTCAGCTGCTCGTCACTCGCAAAAAAGGCCCTTCGGGGCCTTTTTTCATGCCCTCGGCCAGGTGATGAAACGGCTGCTTGAATGCCTTGCGTGCACAGCGCTCTAGGCCCGCACGCCCAGTCTCATCCAGCGCACCAAGAGCTTCTCGACCTCCAGCAACAGCAGCAGGGCAACACCCAGCCCTATCGCCAGCAGTCCGGCCGCCAGGTCGACAGGACGGCTGTCGAACAGTGCCTGCATGGGCGGGGTGTAGGTGAACAGCAGTTGCACCAGGGTGACGCCGGCCACGCCCAGCAGCACCGCCGGGGTGCCCAGGACGCCGCGCAGGCTCAGCGAGGTTCCCTGCGTGTAGCGCACGCTGAACAGATAGAAGATCTCCATGATCACCAGCGCATTGACCACGATGGTGCGAGCCAGTTCGACCGAGTCGCCGCGGCGCAGCGACCACTCGAACATGCCGAAGCAGCCCAGCGCGAACAGCACCGAGACCAGGGCGACGCGCCACAGCAGATAGGGCTGCAGCAACTGCTCGTCCGGCGAGCGCGGCTTGCGCTGCATCAGCGTGGGCTCGGGCGGCTCGAAGGCCAGCGTCAGGCCCAGGGCCACGGCAGTAACCAGATTGACCCAGAGAATCTGCACCGGAGTGACGGGCAGGGACAGGCCCAGCAAAATCGCCGCGACGATGACAATGGCCTGACCGCCGTTGGTCGGCAAAGTCCAGGCAATGACCTTGCGCAGGTTTTCGTAGACGGTGCGCCCTTCCTTGACGGCGGCGACGATGGTGGCAAAGTTGTCGTCGGCCAGCACCATGCCCGCTGCCTCCTTGGCGGCAGCCGTGCCGGTGATGCCCATGGCCACACCGATGTCGGCACGCTTGAGCGCCGGTGCGTCGTTGACGCCGTCACCAGTCATGGCGATGACGCTGCGATCTGCCTGCAGGGCCTGCACCAGGCGCAGCTTGTGTTCCGGACTGGTACGGGCGAATACCGTGGAGGCTCTGGCCACGTCGATCAGCTGGGCATCGTTGAGCCCGTCCAGCTCATGGCCTGAAGTGACTCGGATGGTGTCGGCCAGCGCCAGCTCCCTGGCGATGGCGGCAGCGGTGGCAGCATGGTCGCCGGTGATCATCTTCACGGCAATTCCGGCGCTGCGGCATTCGCGCACGGCCTCCTTTGCCGATTCTCGCGGCGGATCTATCATGCCCAGCACGCCAAGCAGGGTCAGGTCCTTGACGTCGGCCATGTCCACCCTGTCCTTGGCATCTTCGGGCGCGAAGCTGGCCAGACCCAGCACACGATAGCCTTTGGCCGCCAGGGCATCGACCTGCTCCAGCCAATAGGCTGCATCCAGCGCCTGCAGGCCTTCAGCGCCCTGCTGGTCGCGGCACATGGCAAGAACCTGCTCCGGAGCCCCTTTGACGAAAACCACGGCTGGAGCATCAACTGGGCGGTGCAGAGTGGCCATATAGCGGTGGACGGCATCAAAGGGAACTTCGTCGAGTCGGCGCCAGTCCTGACGCAGGCGCTCCACATCCAGACCGGCGCGCGTGGCCAGCGTCACCAGCGCGCCTTCCATGGGATCGCCTTCGACTGTCCAGGCCGTACCTTCGGCATGCCTTACATGGGCGTCGTTGCAAAGTGCCGCGCCCGTGGCGAAGTGCAGCAGCTGTGGATGCAGCGCAGGCTCGATCTCCTCGCCCGCCAGGGTGAAATGCCCCTGTGGCGCATAGCCCTCGCCTTCTATGTCGAAGCGGGAACCGGGCAGCACCACGGCGCGCACGCTCATTTCGTTGCGTGTCAATGTACCGGTCTTGTCGGAGCAGATGACCGAGACGGCGCCCAGTGTTTCCACCGCCGGCAGACTGCGCACGATGGCATAGCGTGCGGCCATACGCTGCACGCCAATGGCCAGCGCAATCGTCATGACCACGGGCAGTCCTTCGGGGATGGCCGATACGGCAATGCCCACCACAGCGATAAAGGCGCCGGCTGTGTCGTAGTCGCGCACCCACAGCGCAAAGCAGAACATCAACGCGGACAGGCTCAGTATGGTGACGGTGAGCTGGCGCGCGAAACGGTCCATCAGCCGCGTCAGCGGGGTGGCCAGTGTCTGCACCGAACCCAGCATGGTGCTGATCTGGCCCAGCTCGGTACGCGGGCCTGTGGCTACCACCACACCCAGGCCTTGCCCCGCGGCAACCAGGGTGCCGGAGTAGGCCATGGAAAAGCGGTCGCCGAGAGCGGCATCGACAACCACCGGATCGGCCGACTTGTCGACGGCCACCGATTCCCCGGTCAGCATGGCCTCGTCCAGCTTCAGGCTGCTGGCGCGCAGCAGGCGCAGATCGGCCGGGACGCGATCGCCAGCCTCGAGCAGCACGCAGTCGCCGGCGACAAGTTCTTCTGCAGGCACCGCCATGCGCAAGCCGTCGCGCAGCACATTGGCGCGACTGGAAACCATGGCCTTCACGGCGTCCAGTGCCTTCTCGGCACGGCCTTCCTGCACGAATCCGAAGACCGCATTGATCAGCACCACCGCGAGGATCACCCCCGTATCGACCCAATGCTGCAGCAAGGCGGTGACCACGGCCGAGCCCAGCAGCACATAGATCAGCAGATTGTTGAACTGCGACAGAAAGCGCGCCAGCATGCTGCGCGAAGCGGCAGCAGGCAGAGCATTGGGCCCTTGCTGCTGCAAGCGCTCGCGGGCCTCTCCAGAGCTCAGCCCGGCGGCAGTCGATTGCAATTGAGTGAGTACGGTATCGGTAGCCAACGCGTGCCAGGCGGCAACGCGGTTCTGTTCCTGCATCTGAGACTCCCTGACAATTCAACTGAAACGCTTGTGAGCCGGATCTGTGCCCGGTTGGCTGGCTGCCGCGGAGAACGCGCCGTTGCATGGAATGCGCTGGGCAGGCCTTGCCACTGACTATAAGCAGGAATATCGATCATTGATTGACTCCAACGGGCTGATTGCCCCTGCCAGCCAACACTGCAGCGAAATCGGACTTTCAAGCTCGGCAGTGCGCCCTGCAGCTGGCTCAGCCAGCCCTACCGGCGCGAGGCACCGGCTAAAAATCAGTTGAACCACTGGTTTTCATGGATTCCTCCCCACATGAAATCTCATGACAATCAATTAAATTTTGTTGAGCAATTCAACATCAATTACTGAATCAACCTTCGCCACAAATAATTGTGGAACTTATGAATCCAGACCGCGCCACTCTTTCCCGCCGACTTTGCATCGCCTGTGCCATGACCAGCCTGTTCGCAGGCGCGGTGCAGGCACAGGATGCCTATCCCAGCAAGCCCATCCGCATCGTGATTGGCTATGCCCCGGGCGGCTCTGTCGACATGGTCGGCCGCGTGGTCGGGGACATACTGGCCAGGCAGTTGAACGCCACCGTCGTGGTCGAGAACGTGCCGGGCGCCGCAGGCGTGGTGGGAGCGCAACGCGTGGTATCGGCCAAGCCCGACGGCTACACCTTGCTGGCAGGCTCCAGCAACGAAATGGCGGGCACCAAGTTTGTGAATGCCGCGCAGAAGTACGATCCGGCTGTAGATCTGACCCCGGTGAGCCTGACCGCCCAGGCCCCCAATCTGTGGGTGGCCGGTGCGCATGTTCCTGTCAAAACCGTGGATGACTTCGTCAAACTGGCCAAAGCCAACCCCGGCAAATACAGCTACGGCAGCCCCGGCATTGGCTCGACGCCGCATTTTTCGGGAGAGCTGATCAAGAAGACCGCGGGTGTCTACCTGGTTCACATCCCCTACAAGGGCTCTCCCGCCATGACCAGCGATCTGGGCGGCGGCAACCTGGACTTCGCCATCCTCTCGCCAACCGCTGCAGCACCGCTGGCGCAGTCCGGAAAAATCAAGATTCTTGGCGCAACCACCGCCACCCGCATCGCCACGCTCAAGGAGGTGCCGGCGCTGGCAGAACACCCCGCGCTCAAGGGCTATGCCTTGAGCGGCTGGTTTGCTTTGGCTGCCCCCAAGGGTCTGCCTCCGGAAGTGCTGACCAAGCTGCAAAAAGCGATACAGACAGGTCTCGCCGACCCGGCCATCCGCCAGAAGCTGGAAGCAGCGGGAACCCCGCCCGCCAAGGGCAATGAAAGCCTTGCCCAGGTGATGCGCACCGACATGGATAAATACGCCGAGCTGGTGAAGTTCGCGAGGATCACGGGCGACAACTAAGGCAGCGGCCTGCAGCGCCATAGGCTTTTCTGCCCGCAGGACCTTGCATCACCGCGCCCGGGTTTGTTTTCGGCAACCCTGCGACTAGGGCAGCCCCCATGACATGGCCGCGCTCCTTCCCGGTAAAAGTGACAGGTTTCACCACTTGTCTCCGTCAAAAACCTTGGAGGGTAATTTCATGTCCTTGACTCACCGCGCCAGCTTTTCGACCCTGCTTTGCAGCAGCGCCTTCATGCTGTTCAGCCAGAGCGCCCTGGCCCAGGCGGGTGCGCCCCAGGCGGGGGGGCCCCAGCCGGGTGCGGCTCAGACCGGAGGCCTGTCCCGGACCATGGTCGGCAAGGCCGATGTTTCGGTACCGGGCCGCGAAGCCGTGGTGGCCAAGGTGGAAGTCGCCCCAGGCTCACGCGCGGGCCGCCATACCCACCCCGGCGACGAGATCAGCTATATCAGCGAGGGTGAGGTCGATCTGCTGATCGACGGCCAGTCGCCGCGCACGCTCAAGGCCGGCGAAACCTTTGTCGTTCCCGCTGGTGTGATTCATGACGCACACAATGCCAGCAATGGCACGGTCAAGCTGATTGGCGTGTATGTCGTGGAGAAGGGCAAGCCTCTGGCCACGCCGGCCCCTTGAGCACCGCACAGCTTCGACCGACCAACACAAGGCCGCAGTCCATCGCTGCGGCCTTTGTTTTTGCTCGACTCTTCTTCTGTAGGATCAACCCACATGAAGCACACCATTACCGCCCTGCTGCTGGGTGCAGCCTGCAGCTTGAGTCTTGCCGCATCGCCCACGCCGGCCGCGACTCAGGAGATCGAGTACCTGATCGGCCACCTCAAAACCTCGGGCTGCGAGTTCCAGCGCAATGGCAGCTGGCATGACAGCGCCAAGGCAGCCGAACATCTGCGCGGCAAATACGACTATCTGCTCAAAAAGGGCTGGGTGGCAACAGCCGAGGACTTCATTGCCCGCGCAGGCACGGAGAGCAGCATCAGCCACAAGCCCTACCAGGTGCGCTGCAGCGGCAAAGAGGCCGACAGCGCCAGCTGGCTGCAGGCCGAGCTCAAGCGCTACCGCAACCGCCAGTAGCGCTCAGCAACCCGCATCAGCCTGCGCGCTTGACGGCCGCATCACACCAGCGCTGCGCCACCTGGGGCGAGGTGCTGCAGACGGCATCGTGCGTGACCGTGGTCACGGCGCGCTCCAGCAACTGGATATCGGCTTCGTGCTGACGTGCCACATGCGGGTCTTCGAAGAAGATGGCGCGGTGGCAGCGCTTTTCCAGCACCAGATCGGCAATCTGCGCATCACCGCCCAGCGGACCGCTGTTATAGCGGTCCACCCAGGGCTTGTCGGCAGGCCAGCCCTTGCTCCAGGCCATTTCGTTGAGTTTCTGACCCGTGGTGCCCGTGCCCACGCGGCGGCGGTAGCGGCTGAGCAACTCGAAGTTGTGTGCTGCAAAGTCCAGCATGGTGGGCTTCATGGCATCGTGGGCAATCAGCGCCAGCGTCTGGTTTTCATAGTCGTGAAAGCGGTCGGCATTACGGTCACGTGCCAGGCCGGCGTGAATGCGCTCCATCTCTATCCAGTCGCGCGTGGAGGCGACGGTGGAAAGAAAAGGCTTGCCGTGGATCACGCACTGGCGCTTCAGGGCCAGGGCTTCGGGGAAGATGGACGACGGATCCACCGGGTCCATCAGATAGATGGCGCCGTCGAGAGTGCGCTCGTCACCCTCCATGCCCACCACCTCGGCCACCAGCCTCATGAGCCCGCCCTCGCGGCCATAGGGGTAGCGCACCAGGCCTTTGTAGCCCTGAAGCATGCTGGCCGCCGTGATGGCGTCATAGGTGCGGCCCACGGTATGAAAGCCCAGCTTGAGCTCGCGAATTCCGGCCTCGCAGGCGCGCAGCAGGGCAAACAGCGCGGCGTCCTCGGTTTGGTGGTGGAGTTTGTTGGCGGCAAGACCCAGGCAGATCGACATAGTGAACTAATCCTTCAAACAGGCTTCAAACGCTCGCAAACTCTGCGTAACCAGCTATGCATTTGCGGCTTGAAACACCCGCAAGAATATCGCCAATTCATGCACTCCAGATGACTGGGGCAGGTCAGACAGCCATACTTGCACAGCACTTGACAGCCGCCATCTTCCGTCGCTCTTCTTCCATGCCCAAGACCTCACGCTTCTGGAGCCCTCGCCGCATCGCGGCTGCACTCGGTCTGGCCTTGCTGCTGGTGCTCGCGAGCTGGGGCATGCGCGAACTCGATGCCAGGCAGCGGGTCTGGATTTTTCAGCCCAGCGACCGCAGCTGGCCCGGAGCCAACACGGCCGGCATGCAGGAGCGATGGATAGACTTTCGCAGCCGCGACGGCAGCGCCGCCAGGCTGCATGCCCTCTGGATGCCATCCAGCGATGCACGCGCTCCCCTGCTACTGTTTCTGCATGGAGCGCGCTGGAATGTGACGGGCTCCTCGCCACGCATACGGCGCCTGCAGGCCATGGGCTTTTCGGTGCTGGCCGTGGACTACCGCGGCTTTGGCAAGAGCAGCCCGGCCCTGCCCTCGCAGGCCTCGGCCGCCGAGGATGCCCGTGCCGCCTGGGACTGGCTGGGCCGGCAGGCCGCAGGCAGGCCGCGCTATATCTTCGGCCACTCGCTGGGCGGCGCCGTTGCCATCGATCTGGCCAGCTCCGTCAAGGATGAAAGCGGGGTGCTGGTCGAGTCCACCTTCACCAGCATTCCCGATGTGTTCGACTCCATGCGCTGGGGCTGGCTGCCCGTGAACTGGTTGATCACGCAGCGTTTCAACTCGGTCGACACCGTGGCGGACATCGGCTCGCCGCTGCTGGTCGTGCACGGCACGGCCGACCCGCTGATTCCGGCCCGGCTGGGCCAGCAGCTGTTCGATGCGGCGCGCGAGCCCAAGCGCCTGATCCTGGTCGAGGGCGCCAGCCACCACAACACCCAGGCCAAGGCACTGGCGCAATACCGCCAGGCACTGCATGAGCTGTTCGGCCTGAATCCGCGCTGAGCGACATCGCCACATACTGTCTCGTCAGCATACGGATCAATGGGCAGGTTCTGATAGTCTGTCTGGCTATGTCTGCGCCGCCTGCCCTGAACTCAAAGCAAAATCCCGCTCAATCCATTGATGAGCAAGCGAAGAGTGCTCCTGAATCTGCAGCCCTCGTGATTCTCACACTGGGGCTGCTGCTGGGTCTGCAACCGCTGGCAACCGATCTCTATCTGCCCGCCCTGCCTCAGCTGCAGCAAGGCTTTGGCGCCCATGTCTCGCAGGCCCAGCTGACACTGACCGGCTTTTTGCTGGCCTTTGGCTGCTCGCAGATTTTCTGGGGCCCGCTGTCGGACCGGCTGGGCCGCCGCCCGGTCTTGCTGCTGGGCATCAGCGGCTATGTGATCGCCGCTCTGGGCTGCGCCAGCGCCCAGAGCATGGAGGCCTTGATTGCCTGGCGCAGCCTGCAAGGCGCAGCCCTGGGCGCCGGTGTGATGTGCGCGCGTGCCGTGGTTCGCGATCTCTACGCACCGCATATGGGCGCGCAAGTCATGTCCAAGGCGCTGACAGGCCTGGGCGTGCTGGCCTTTCTGGCCCCCATCAGTGGCAGCTTGCTCGTGGGCTGGCTGGGCTGGCGCTCCACCATGCTGGCCCAGGCCTTCATGGGCTGCCTGGCCTGGCTGCTGGTGGTGCTGCGCTTCAGGGAGTCGATTCCCCAGCGCAACCCGCAGGCGCTGCAAGCGGGCAATCTGCTGCGCACCTGGTTGCGCATTGTGCGCAACCCCATGTTCCAGGCCTACAACCTGCTGACCTGCTTCAGCTATGCAGGCCTGTTCACCAATCTGGCGGCCTCTTCGTTCACCTACATCAACGTGCTGCATATGGAGCGCACGCAATACGGGCTGATGCTGGGCGGCAACGCGCTGTGCTATATCGCCGGCACCTTCGCCTGCCGCCGTCTGCTGCGCAGCATGAGCGTGCAGCGCACCGTGGCCGTGGCGGGGGTGCTGTCGCTGACGGCAGGCTCCATCATGGGCCTGGCGGCCCTGGGCGATCTGCGCAGCATCTGGGCCTATGCCCTGCCCTTCTGTCTCTACCAGATCGCCCACGGCATTCACATGCCCTGCGGACAAAGCAATGCCATCGCACCCTTCCCCCAGGCAGCGGGCACGGCCTCGGCGATCAACGGCCTGGTGATGATGCTGATGGCTTTTGCCATGGGGCACTGGCTGGGACTGAATCTGGATGCGGATTCCACCATGCCGCTGGCTTTCGGCATCTGGTTCTGGTCGGCTTGCACTGCCATCACGGCATGGACGCTGGTACAGCGTTTTGGCATCAGCAAATCATGATTTGAAATAAGATGTTTGTGTTATTTAAAAACCAGTTTTTATTATTTTTCTTTTTATAGAGATTTTTTGAGAATGCCTGGACTGGCCAACGCGCCGCACTTTTGTGATCTCCAGCCATGCATTCCCGCCGCTCCTTTCTGCAGCAATCGCTGCTTGCCGCCAGCTCCGCTGGTTTCTCCCTCAGCTCTCTGGCCAAGGCCGCCGAGATATCCGCCGTTCCTCAGTCCAGCCGCATTCTGGTGGGCTTTGGCGCAGGTGGCGGCATCGATCTGCTGGCACGCGTGCTGGCCGAAAACATCGCCGCACAGCTGGGCAGGAGCCACTACGTGGTGGTGGACAACAAGCCCGGCGCCAACGGCCAGATTGCCGCACAGACTCTGCTCAACGCCCCCAGCGACGGCAGCACCTATCTGATCGCACCGCTGATCACCCCGGTGCTCTCGCAGATCGTCTACAAAAAGCCCGGCTACGACCCTGCACGCGACTTCTCTCCGGTGGGTCTGCTCGCGCATTTCCAGTTCGGCCTGGCCGTCCCCGCCAGGCATCCGGCGCGCAATATTCAGGAATATGTGGCCTGGCTCAAGGCCAACCCTGAAAAAGCCAACTTCGGCAGCCCTGCCGTGGGCAGCCTGCCGCATTTCTTCGGTCTGCTGCTGGGCGAAGCGGCCGGCGTCAACATCGTGCATGTGCCCTACAAGGGCGGTCCGGCCATGATGACGGATCTGATCAGCGGCCAGTTGGCCTCCGCCATCCAGACCACCAGCGAGCTCGCTCCGCTGCACAAGGAAGGCAAGGTGCGCATTCTGGGCACCTTCGGCAGCCAGCGCGGTCGCGAGCTGCCCGATGTACCGACCTTTGCCGAAGCCGGCTACCCCAAGGCCACAGGCAGCGGCTGGTACAGCCTGTGGGCACGCAAAGGCACTTCGCCCGAAGCCATTGCCGCCGTCAACCGCGCCGTCAACCACGCGCTGCAGGATCCCAAGCTGCAGCCCAAATGGGCGGAGCTGTCCCTGCAGCCGGACCCTCGCACGCCGCAGGCACTGGAGCAGTTGCGCGTGGCCGAAGTCGCCAAATGGCGTCCCGTGATCACCAACTCCGGCTTTGCCATCGAATAAGCAGAACGACCTACTCATGACCGCACCGAATATCGTTTTCATCCTGGCCGACGATCTGGGCTGGGCCGACCTGGGCGTCTATGGAGCCACCGATTTCAAGACCCCGCATCTGGACCGCCTCGCCGCCCAGGGCGTGCGCTTCAATCAGGCCTATGCCAACTCGGCCGTCTGCTCCGCCACACGCATTGCGCTGATCACCGGACGCTATCAGTACCGGCTCCAGGCCGGGCTCGAAGAGCCGCTGGCACGCCATGGCGCGCAACTAGGCCTCCCTGCCGATCACCCCACGCTGCCATCGCTGCTCAAGCAAGCGGGCTACGACACGGCGCTGATAGGCAAATGGCATCTGGGCAAGCCGCCCGCCTACGGCCCGCAGCGCAGCGGCTACGACTATTTCTTCGGCAATCACAGCGGTGCCATTGACTACTTCACGCACAAGCCCGGCGTGGGCGAGCAGTTCAGCCCCGACCTCTGGCAAGGCAACGAGCCCGTGGAGCGCACGGGCTACTACACCTATATCCTGGGTGATGAGGCCACACGCTATGTGCATGAGCGCAAGGACCAGGAGAAGCCTTTTTTCCTGTCGCTGCACTTCACGGCACCGCACTGGCCCTGGGAAGGGCCTGACGACGAGCATGTCGCGCACAGCATCAAGGACCTGTTCCACTACGACGGCGGCAGTCTCAAGAAATATGGAGAAATCGTCGAGGCCCTGGACAAGGCCGTGGGCCAGGTGCTGCAGGCGCTCGATGACACCGGCCAGGCCGACAACACCATCGTCATCTTCACCAGCGACAATGGCGGCGAACGCTTTTCCAAGACCTGGCCTTTCACGGGCCAGAAAACCGAGCTGCTGGAAGGCGGCATCCGCGTGCCCACATTGCTGCGCTGGAGCGCCCGCATCCAGCCCCAGGTCCAGGAGCAGGTCACAGCCAGCTTCGACTGGTTGCCCACGCTGCTGGCCGCTGCAGGTGCCAGGCCACACCCCGACTTCCCCAGCGACGGCCAGAACATCCTGCCCATCCTGGAGGGCCATGCAGCCAATACCGAGCGCAGCCTGTTCTGGCGCTACAAATCACAGACCCAGCGTGCCGTGCGCCAGGGGCCCTGGAAATACCTCAAGATCAACGACAACGAGTTCTTGTTCAATGTGGAGGAGGACGCCCGCGAGCGCGCCAATCTCAAGGAGCATCAGCCAGCAATCTTTGCCGGCCTGCGCAGGCAATGGGAGGAATGGAACGAGCAATTGCTGCCCATCACGGCCGAAATCTACAGCCACGGCCTCTCGCCCGATATTCAGGCCGATCGCTATGTGCCGGCACGGCTGAGCCGGGGCTAGGCAGGGCACTAAGCCCCGCCGCTGCCGCCAGGCGGCAGGCTGCGTTATCCTTCACAACCAGCAAGAACCAATGACCGGCGGTCATTGGTTCTTGTGCTTTGACCTGTACGGATTTCGCCCCATGACTGCTGCCCACGCCCTGCCCTGTATCGCCATTGCCGGCCCCACTGCCTCGGGCAAGACTGCGGCAGCGCTGGCATTGGCCGAGCGGCTGGCACAGCGCGGGCAGAAGGCCGAGATCATCAGCGTGGATTCGGCCCTGGTCTACCAGGGCATGGACATCGGCACAGCCAAGCCTACAAGGGACGAGCTGACTGCCGTGCCGCATCACCTCATCGACATCATCGATCCACTGCAGGCTTATAGCGCGGCCGAGTTCGTGCGCGACACGCAAAAGCTGGTTACCGAAATCCGCGCCCGCCAGGCCATACCTCTGCTGGTGGGCGGCACCATGCTGTATTTCAAGGCGCTGATGGACGGGCTGGACGATATGCCCGCAGCCAACCCCGAAGTGCGCGCCATGCTGGACGCGCAGGCCGCCGAGCTGGGCTGGCCAGCCATGCATGCCAGACTAGCCCAGGTGGACCCCGTCACCGCAGCACGCCTGGCCCCCGGCGACAGCCAGCGCATCCAGCGCGCACTCGAGGTCTGGCATGTCTCGGGCAAACCGCTTTCAAGCTTTCACACGACCAGGAAAAAGACGGGCCCTGCCGAACAGATGGGACTTGCAACGCTTTTTTCGCTGGAGCCTGCAGAGCGAGCCTGGCTGCATCAGCGCATTGCGCTGCGCTTTGATCTCATGCTGGAGCAAGGCTTCCTCGACGAAGTGCGCAGCCTGCGCGCACGCGGCGATCTCCATCTGGACCTGCCCTCGATGCGCTGCGTGGGCTATCGCCAAGCCTGGGAAGTGCTGGACGCGCTGGAGGCCGATCCCGGCAAGCCGCTGGACATGGCGGGCCTGCGCGAGCGCGGCATCGCCGCCACACGCCAGTTGGCCAAGCGCCAGATCACCTGGCTACGCTCCATGCCCCAGCGCCATGCCATTGCCTGCGATGCACCCGGCGCCCAGCAGCAATTGCTGGATGCCGCCATGGCTGCCATTGACGCGGCACAGCAAGACGCCAGCTAAGCACCACGACCGCAGCCGCCCATCGTTAAGATCGCTGCATGGCTGCCACCGACTCACCCTACGCCCATCCGCTGCTGCAGGTCAGCGACCTTGCCAAACGCTATGGCGAGGGCGAGGCCCAGACCACGGTCTTCGCGCAGGTGAGCTGCGAGATCGCCGCCGGCGAGTTTGTCGCCATCGTCGGCAACTCCGGCGTGGGCAAGTCCACCTTTCTCAACTGCCTGGCCGGGCTGGACAGCTGGCAGCAAGGCCGGGTTCTGCACAACGGCACGGATCTTTCCACGCTCGATGAAGCCCGGCGTGCCATCTGGCGGCGCGCGCATCTGGGCTTTGTGTTCCAGGCCTTTCATGTCCTGCCCCATCTCGATGTGGCGCAGAACGTTGCCCTGCCGCTGATGCTGCTCGGGCGCATGGACGGCCAGGGTCAGCAGCGCGTGCAGCAGGTGCTGCAAGCCGTGGGACTCGCGGGTCTGGGCCAGCGCCTGCCCCAGCAGCTCAGCGGCGGCCAGTTGCAGCGCGTGGCCATAGCGCGAGCCCTGGTGCATTCGCCGCCTCTGCTGCTGGCCGATGAGCCCACGGGCAATCTGGACCCATCCACAGCCCAGCAGATCATGGATTTGCTGCTGCAGCAAACCCGCGACAACGGCACGGCGCTGGTGCTCGTCACCCATTCCGCAGAAGCGGCCAGACGCGCCGACCGCGTGCTGCGGCTGACGGCCGGCGGCATGCAGGCCGAGCTCTCGGTGTCGCAGCAAACATCGCTAGGCCTGTGACTGCACGCCCCCCGCTTCTTATGCTGCTGAGCAGCTTCTCCTGGCAGGAGCTGCGCCAGCATCCCTGGCGCACGGCCACGGCGCTGATTGCCATCATGCTTGGCGTGGCACTGGGCTTTGCCGTCCATGTGATCAACCAGTCGGCACTGGACGAATTTTCCAGGGCGGTACGCAGCGTCAACGGCCAGCCCGATCTGCAACTGCACGCCATGCAGGGCGGTCTGCCGCTGGCACTCTATCCGCAGGTGGCGCAGACCCGGGGCATCGCCACCGCCGTTCCCTGGGTCGAAACCACGGTGTTGCTGCCGGGCAGCACTGCAGATTTGCAGACGCGCGGCACGCTAGGAGCAGCGCAAGGCGTGAGCTTGCGCGTGCTCGGCAGCGATGCCCTCAAACTGGCACCTGTCGCCCCGGCCCTGATGCCGCGCCTGTTTGAAGGCGGCAACCGGCTCGATCTGTTTGCTCCCGATGCCGTATTTCTCAATGCCGCCGCCTTGCAGGCCCTGCGTCTGAATCCTGAACAGGCCGCCAACGCCCCCATGCAATGGCTGCTCAACGGCCAGGCCCAGCAACTTCGCATTGCGGGCACGGTCGCCGCCAGCGGCGCACCGGTCGCAGTCATGGACATTGGCGCACTGCAGCAAAAGCTCGGCCTGTTTGACCGTATCGACAGGTTGGACCTTTTGCTGACCGACAGCGCCAGCCGCAGTCAAGTGACCACCGCCCTGCACGCCCTGCCGGCCTGGCAAGACCAGGTATTGATCCAGCAGCCCAGCGACGATCAGCAGCGCGTGGGCGAGATGTCGCGCGCCTACCGCGTCAACCTCACGGTGCTGGCGCTGGTGGCCTTGTTCACGGGAGCGTTTCTGGTGTTCTCGGTACTGGCGCTCAGCGTGGCACAGCGCGCGCCGCAGTTTGCGCTGCTGGCCGTGCTCGGAGCCACGCCGCGCCAGCGCATGGCACTGGTGCTGCTGGAAGCGCTGGCGCTGGGGCTTATAGGCAGCCTGGCCGGTATTGCGCTGGGTACGGCACTGGCCTGGGTGGCGCTGCAGGTGCTGGGCGGCGATCTGGGCGGCGGCTTCTTTGCCGGCGTGCAGCCAGCCCTGCACTGGAGCCCTGTGGCAGCGCTGGTCTTCGGTCTGCTGGGCCTTGCCGCCACGCTGGCCGGAGCCTGGTGGCCCGCACGCGCCGCCATGGATTTGCCGCCAGCGACCACGCTCAAGGGACTGGGCAGCACGCATGAGAGAGCCCCGCGCCTGTGGCCCGCAGTGACGCTGCTTTCAGCCAGCCTGGTGCTGGCCTTTATGCCACCGGTGGCAGGTATCCCGCTGGCGGCCTATATGGCCGTGGGCCTGCTGTTGCTGGGCGGCATGTCAGCCCTGCCCCGGCTGCTGGGTTCGGTGCTGGGACTGGTACCCAAGGCCTTCTCGCGCCAGCCGCTGGCCATGCTGGCGCTGGAGCGCGCGCGGCGCATGCGCCACGCCACTACCGTGGCCGTGGGCGGTGTGGTGGCAAGCCTGAGCCTGGCCGTAGCCTTGACGGTGATGGTCACCAGCTTTCGCGGCAGCATGATGGAGTGGCTGGATGCCGTGTTGCCCGCCCCCATGTATGTGCGCGCCGCCGGCGGCTCCAGCCGTGTCGATGCAGCTCTGCTGCCGGCCGATGCGGCGCAGCGCCTGGAGCAGTTGCCCGGCATAGCGCGTGCCCAGGCCATGCGCAGCAGCCAGTTGGTGCTGAGCCCCGAGCGCCCGGCCATCAGTCTGCTGATTCGACCTCTTCAAGGGCAGCAGGCCATGCTGCTTCCCTGGGTGGAAGGCCCCATCCATGAGACTCGCCCAGGCATTGCCGTGCACATCAGCGAAGCCGTGGCCCAGCTCTATGGCCTGAAGCCCGGTGATGCGTGGCCGCTGCTTTCCAAGGCTTTCAGCCTTCAAACCCATGACCACCAAACGCCGGGAGCTTCTTTTTACATAGCATCCGTGTGGCGCGACTATGTGCGTCAGTTCGGTGCCGTGGCCCTGGACTGGAAGGACTACCTGGCACTGGTGGGTCATGCAGGCAATGCTGCGCAGATCAGCGAGATCGCCGTCTGGCCGGAGTCCCAAAGCCAGTTGTCTGGCACCGATCTGCAAGCAGCGATAGAGCAGGCCCTCGGCACGCCGGGGCAGTCACCCCCTGCGCTGGAGTTTGTCAGCAGCCAGGCGCTGCGCGAGCGCTCCCTGCGCATTTTCGATCGCAGCTTTGCCGTCACCTACTGGCTGCAGGCCGTGGCCATAGGCATAGGCCTGTTCGGCATTGCGGCCAGCTTCAGCGCCCAGGTACTGGCCAGACGCAAGGAATTCGGGCTGCTGGCCCATCTGGGCCTGACACGGCGCAATGTGCTGAGCGTGGTTGCCGCCGAGGGTCTGGCCTGGACCATGCTGGGCACCATCGCGGGCACGCTGCTGGGCCTGGGCGTGGCCGTGATCCTCGTGCATGTGGTCAACCCGCAGAGCTTTCACTGGACCATGGAGCTGCGCCTGCCCCTGCTGCGCCTGTTGGCGCTGGGCGCTGCCGTGGTGCTGGCAGGCGTCATCACCGCGTGGCTGGCCGGACGCCGGGCCGCCAGTGCCGACGCGGTGCTGGCCGTCAAGGAGGACTGGTAGCTATACCTGCACCCCTGTCAGCGTTTTTCACATGATTGCGCCGTTGCGCAGCGCACAATGAAACCTTCACCGCTGCGAGGAGTTCGTATGCAAATCCAGCCCTATCTCTTTTTCGATGGCCGCTGCGAAGAGGCCCTGGATTTCTACCAGGCCGCACTTGGGGCCGAGATCACCATGCTGATGCGCTACAAGGATGCTCCTCCGCAGCCCGAGTCATCGACCCAGCAAGGCTGCGGCCCGGGACAGATGGATCCCGAAAAAATCATGCACGCCAATGTCCAGATTGGCGAGACGCAAATCATGGCATCTGACGGCATGAACAGCGGCAAGCCGGACTTCAAAGGCTTTTCTCTGTCCATCACCGCGCCCAGCGAGAATGAGGCCGACCGCATCTTTGCCGCCATCGGCCAGGGCGGCAAGGTACAGATGGCGCTGGACACCACGTTTTTTGCGCGCCGTTTTGGCGTGGTGACCGACCGCTTCGGAGTCAGCTGGATGGTGATCGTTCCCCTGATCGATATCGGCTGAGGCAGCGCAAAGCAGCACCTCGAAGCTCATGACATTGCGCTGATCGGCTGGGCGACAATGGGCCATGCCTTATCAGCCCACGCCCTCCCAGCCTCAACAACCGGCACTGCTGGCCTTGTCACGCAGGCAGTCCCTGCAGAGGCTGGCTGCTGCCGGGCTGGGCTGGGCTACCCTGGGCCTGCCTCTGCCAGGCATGGCTTTGCCGTCCAGAACCTTGCAGTTTCCACGCGACTTCGGCAGCCACCCTGATCTGCAGACGGAGTGGTGGTACATCACCGGACAGTTGCAGGCCGGCGGCAAGCCCTGGGGCTTTCAGCTGACTTTCTTTCGCTCGCGCATCGAAGCCGCGCAAGGCCTGCAATCGGCTCTTGCGGCCAAGCAGTTGATCTTCGCCCATGCGGCCCTGTGCGATGTCGAGGGCCAAAAGCTACGCCACGACCAGCGCATGGCGCGCGCGGGACTGGGCCTGGCCGGAGCCAGCGAAAACGATACCGATGTGCATATCAACGACTGGTATCTCCAGCGTCGACCCGTACCAGGACGAAGCGCCAGCGAAGCCAGTCGCTACAGAGCTCTGCTGAGCAACCAGGACTTCATACTGGATCTTGAATTTGACAGCACGCAGCCACTGCTTTTGCAGGGCTTGAATGGTCTTTCACGCAAAGGCCCGCGTGAGGAACAGGCCAGCTACTACTACAGTCAGCCTCAGCTCAAGGTCGGCGGCTCCATCACCGTGGGCGGGCAGCAGCTGCCTGTGCAAGCCAGCGCACACAACCGCGCCTGGCTGGACCATGAATGCAGCGCGGCCATCATGGACCCTGAGGCTCAGGGCTGGGACTGGATAGGCATGAATCTCGATGACGGCAGCGCCCTCACAGCCTTTCATCTTCGCCGCCACAATGGTTCGGCGCTCTGGGCCGGCGGCTCATTTCGTGCACAGAACCAGACTGCGCAAATCTTTGCCGCCGATCAGGTACGGTTCAAACCGCTGCGCCACTGGAGCAGCCCGCACAGCAAAGCAAGCTACCCTGTGGCCTGGAGCGTGCAGACACCGGCGGGCCGTTTCGAGGTTCATGCGTTGGTGGACGACCAGGAACTGGACAGCCGCGCCAGCACCGGTGCCATTTACTGGGAGGGTCTGTGCGAGCTGCGCAACATAAGCGCCGATGGCACAAGCCGCCGCGTGGGCAACGGCTACCTGGAGATGACAGGCTATGCGAATGCGCTAAGGCTTTAGGGCCTGGGGCTTGCACACCAGAGCGCCGAGCTGATCGAGCAGAAGCTGCAGATGGCGTTCGCGCAAGCTCTCGCCCAAGAGATCGACCTGCAGCAGGCTCTGCCAGGTCGCGGCATGATCCACGCGGAAGCCGGACAGGGCCGAAATCAGATAGTGGACATCGACCGCGCTCAGCTGGTCCTTGAACAGGCCCTGCGCCACGCCGCGCTGCAGAATGCGCTCGATCGGCTCCAGCGCCGCCTTGCGCAACAGCTCGGTCTTGGAGATCTGGCCCAGCATCTCGCCGCCCTGGAAATTCTCCTGCAGCACCAGACGCGTGAACTCCTGGTTCTGCTCGTGATACTCGAAGCTCCTTTGCGCCAGCGCATGCAGCGCCTGCAAGGGCTCCAGCGCATCGAGATTGAGCTGCTCCTCCGACTCGCGAATATCCGAGTAGCTCTGCTCGATGACCGCGAGGTACACGTCTTTCTTGTTGCCGAAGTAGTAGTAGAGCATGCGCTTGGCGCAGCCCGCCTTGGCGGCAATGCGTTCCAGCCGCGCTCCGTCATAGCCGTAATTGGCAAACTCGGTCTTGCCCGCATCCAGCAGGGCTCGGCGCATATCGGCCGACGCCTCGTCTGCCGAAGGCTGCTGGCTCAGTGAAGTTTCAGGACCTTGCTGCTCGCTCACGACCACATCTCCATTGACTCAAGCGCGCGAGCGTAACACGCAGCGCAGGCATGAAAAAAGGCCCCCACGCTTCCCACTGCGTGTGGTCGCTGCCCGGCGATGAAAAAAGCCATGGCTCTGATGAGCCATGGCTGTTCGGGTTCAATGCCTGCGTCGCTTATTTGCCGCTATCGGGCAGCGCGTAGGCAATCACGTAGTCACCGCGGTCGGGCGACTGACGGGCACCGCCGGCCGAGATGACCACATATTGCTTGCCGGTCCTGGGCGACTTGTAAGTCATGGGGCCGCCCTGGCTGCCAACTGGCAGTCGGCCCTTCCAGATTTCCTTGCCGGTGGCGCTATCCCAGGCGCGCAGGTAGTAATCCTGCGTGCCGGCAAAGAACACCAGACCGCCCTGGGTCGCCAGCGTGCCGCCCAGTGTGGGCAGGCCCACAGGCATGGGCATGCGCATCTTGATGCCCATGGGACCCTGATCCTGCACCGTGCCCACGGGCACCTGCCAGACCACTTGCTGGGTCTTCATGTCGATGGCGGTCAGCGTGCCGAACGGAGGCTTCTGGCAAGGAATGCCCAGAGGCGACATAAAGCGGTCCTTGATCACCGCATAGGGAGTGCCTCCCAGCGGCACCTGACCCATGCCGGTGTTGGGCGCTTCACCGCCGTCGGACAGCTTGTCCTTTTTCTGCTGGGGCATCATCTGCACCCACAGGCCCAGACGCATGTCGTTCACAAAGATCAGATTGTTGCCGGGATCCGCAGACAGGCCGCCCCAGTTCATGCCGCCCAGCGAACCCGGGAAACTCAGCGACACATCGGTGCCAGGCGCGGTGAACAGGCCTTCATAGCGCATGGACTTGAACTTGATGCGGCAGATCAGCTGATCCACCGGCGTCGCGCCCCACATATCGGCTTCGGTCAGGGTCTTGGCGCCGATCTGCGGCATGCCCACGGACAGAGGCTGGGTCGGGGCATACTTTTCGCCAGGAATATGACCGGGCTTGACGGCAATGTCCTCCACCTTGGTCAGCGGCTTGCCGCTGTGGCGGTCCAGCACAAAGATCTGACCGGCCTTGGTACCGACCACCAGCGCTGGCGTCGTCTTGCCGTCCGGCAAAGGGAAATCGATCAGTGTGGGAGCCATGGGAAGGTCGAAGTCCCACAAGTCGTTGTGCACTGTCTGGTACACCCATTTCTCCTTGCCCGTGGCAGCATCCAGCGCGAGGATGGACGCACCGTACTTCAGGTCCGCTGCAGAGCGCGTGGCGCCATACAGGTCCACCGAAGCCGATCCCATGGGCAGGTACACCGTATTGGAGCTGGGATCGTAAGTTGTTCCCGCCCAGACATTGGCCGATGAGCGGGTGTAGGTCTCGCCGGACTTGAGCACTTCATTGGGCGTGGCCGAGCCCGAGTCGAACGCCCAGCGCTGTGCGCCAGTCATTACATCGAAGCCGCGAATCACGCCACCGGGCATGTCCACCTGTACGTTGTCGGCCACGCGGCCGCCGATCACCACCGTGGTGCCGGCCACCGTGGGCGCCGATGTCAGGGTGTAGAACGCGGGATTCGAAATAGTGCCGACGCCCTGCTTGAGGTCGACCACGCCGTGATCGCCGAACTCGCCGCACAACTCGCCATTATCTGCGTTGATGGCAAACAGACGTGCATCGATGGTGTTCATCAGAATGCGGCGCTTGCAGGCGGCGCCAGCAGGCAGGCTCACCGCCTGCACCGGAGTCGATCCCGGCACGCTGGGCTGAACCAGTGCGGCATCCGCATCAAAGTAGGCCAGTCCGCGGCAGCGCTCCCACACACCGCCCACATGGGAGTTGGTGTCATGACGCCACAGCTGCTTGCCAGAGTCTGCGTCGAGCGCGATCACGTTGTTGCTGGGCGTGCAGACAAACACCTTGTCGCCCACCTGCAGCGGTGTGGTCTGGTCTTCAGCGCCGGCGCCTGTGGACTTGGGTACGTCGCCGGTGCGAAAAGTCCAGGCCACCTGCAACTGGCTGACGTTGTCCACGTTGATCTGATCCAGCGCGGCAAAGCGGTCGTTGTTGCTGCTGTTGCCGTAATGACTCCAGTCCTTTTGCTCGCTGGCCGCATCCACAGGCTTGCGTGCCACGGCAGACGGGGTCTGCACCTCGGGGTGAATCTGGAACATGGACACAAAGGCCGCCATGCCAGCCACCAGCATGACCGCCGCTGCAGCAAATGGCGCCTTGCCCGGCTCGCCAGCCTTGCGCAGCAAGGGCATGCTGGCCAGCACCACCACGGCTGCAAAGGTCAGCGCCAGCAGACGCGAAATCAGGCTCCAGTAATCCAGGCCCACTTCGGCCAGCGCCCACAACACGGTCGCGCCGAAAGTGCCAAGGTAGAACCATGCGCCGCTCACGCGGCGGCGAACCAGTTGCACGCCGGATAGCAGCAGCCCCAGGCCAGCGAGCAAAAAGTACCAGCTGCCGCCCAGGCTGATGAGCTTGCCACCGCCTATCAAGAAGAACAGGCCGGCAAGTGCCAGCGCCGCCCCCAGAACCCAGAGCCAGATGCGCGCGGCCAAGGGCTGCGCCTGCTCCCGATGTGTCATATCGAACCTCGAACTGTATGCGCCTGCACGCGCACCGGCATCCGGCTGCACTCAGGCATTCTTGAAATGAGAAAAAAAGTCCATTGTTGTGAGAAATAAAGTCCATCGCTTGCAAACGTGTACCAGGAATTTCAGGAATCTCTGAAATTTCGATTTCCACGCTGAAGTCAGGACAATAAAAAAGGCCGCAGATGCGGCCTTTGGAGAGAGGGCGAAGCGCCTTATTTGCGACGCAACAGCCAGGCGATCAACTCGCCCATGATGCCCTTGCGGAACAGCAGCACACAGAGCACAAAGATCAGGCCGGTGACGATGGTGACCGATTCGCCCAGCGTGCCAAACCACTCCACTCCCGTGGTGTGCGCCAGAAAGGTACCGAACTCGCCGATCTTGTTTTCCAGCGCCACAACGACGGCCGAGCCCAGCAGCGGACCCGACAGCGTGCCCAAGCCGCCCATCAGCGTCATCAGAATCACATGCCCGGAGGTGGTCCAGTGCACATCGGACAAGGTCGCAAAGCCGAGCACCAGAGTCTTCAGAGAGCCGGCCAGACCCGTCAGGGCCGCAGAGATGACAAAGGCCAGCAGCTTGAAGCGGTTGACGTCATAGCCCAGGGAGATGGCGCGCGGCTCGTTCTCTTTGATGGCCTTGAGCACCTGCCCGAACGGCGAATGAATGGTGCGCACGATGAGCAGAAAGGCCGCTGCCACGATGATCAGCGCCACGTAGTACATGACCATATCGCTGCTCAGATCGATCACGCCGAACAGCTTGCCGCGCGGCACGCCCTGCAGGCCGTCTTCGCCGCCTGTGAACTTGGCCTGCAGCGCGACAAAGAACAGCATCTGTGCCAGCGCCAGCGTGATCATGGAGAAATAAATGCCCTGGCGACGGATGGCCAGCCAGCCAAAGATCAGGCCCAGCAGACCACCGACCACCGTGCCCAGCAACATGCCGACTTCGGGCGTAAAGCCCCAGGCCTTGATGGTGTAGCCAGCCACATAGGCCGCACCGCCCAGAAACGCGGCGTGGCCGAAGGACAGCAGACCCGTATAGCCCAGCAAGAGATTGAAGGCCGAAGCAAACAGTGCAAAGCACATCAGCTTCATGACAAAAACCGGATAGGCACCGAGGAAGGGCGCGACGATCAGGCCCAGCAGCAGCAGGCCATAGCCCACGGGGGCAATGCGTTGAACAAGCGTCTTGGATTTCATGTCGTGCCCCTCTTATTTTTCTTTACCGAACAAGCCAGCGGGGCGAATCAGCAAAACAATGACCATGATGAAAAACACGACGGTGGACGATGCTTCAGGCCAGAAAACCTTGGTCAGCCCTTCGATGACGCCCAGCGCCAGACCGGTGAGAATCGATCCCATGATGGAGCCCATGCCGCCAATCACCACCACGGCAAACACCACGATGATCAGGTTCTGCCCCATCAGCGGCGTGACCTGGTAGACGGGAGCGGCCAGCACGCCGGCAAAAGCCGCCAGCGCGGCACCGAAGGCATAGGTCAGCGTGATCATCACGGGCACGTTGACGCCGAAAGCCTCAACCAAGCGCGGGTTTTCGGTACCGGCACGCAGATAGGCACCGATGCGCGTCTTCTCGATCACAAACCAGGTTGCCACGCACACCACGATGGAAGCCACGACCACCCAGGCACGGTAATTGGGCAGGATCATGAAGCCCAGATTGGTCGCGCCTTCGAGCAGCTCGGGCGTGTCATAGCCCAGGCCCGAGACGCCATAGACGGAGCGGAACACCCCCTCGATCAGCAGCGACAGCCCCAGCGTCAGCAGCAGGCCGTAGAGATGATCGAGCTTGTAGATCCAGCGCAGCAAAAAGCGCTCGATCAACACCCCCAGAATCCCCACCAGCACCGGCGACAGGATCAGCATCACCCAGTAGTTGATGCCGAAATAGCTCATGGCCATCCAGGTGCACATGGCCCCCAGCATGAACAGGGCGCCATGCGCAAAGTTGATGACATTGAGCAGGCCGAAGATCACGGCCAGGCCCAGACTCAGAATTGCGTAGAACGAACCGTTGACCAGCCCCAGAAGGAGCTGGCTCATCAGGCCGGGCAATGAAACGCCGAAGATTTCCATGAGAGATACGCTGGTGAGGGTGAGGTGTGCATCAAACCGGTAGCGCCATTACTTCCAGAGCGCGCACTTGGTTTCGGCCTTGGTGGTCCAGACCGTATCGGCAGGCAACTTGGTCAGCACCTTGAGGTAGTCCCAGGGCTTGGTGGATTCGCTGGGCTTCTTGGCTTCGACCAGATACATATCGTGGGCGAAAGTGCCGTCGGGACGGATCACGCCCTTGCCGTAGAAGTCGTTGATGGGCGTGCTCTTGAGATGGGCCATCACCTTGTCGGCATTGGTGGTCTTCACCGCTTCCACGGCCTTCAGGTAGTTCATCACGGCCGAGTAGTCGGCGGCCTGCACATCGGTAGGCATGCGCTTGGTCTTCGCAAAGAACTTGTTGGCGAACTTGCGCGATTCGTCGTTCATGTCCCAGTACCAGCTGGTGGTGTGCAGCAGGCCTTCGGTGTTCTTCAGGCCCAGGCTGTGGATGTCGGTCAGAAAGACCAGCAGACCGGCGGTCTTCATGGTCTTGTTGATGCCGAACTCCTTGGCGGCCTTGATGGCATTGATGGTGTCGCCGCCCGCATTGGCCAGACCCAGGATATGCGCCTTGGAGCTTTGCGCCTGCAGCAGGAAGGACGAAAAGTCCGAGGCGTTGAGCGGGTGCTTGACCGAGCCCAGCACCTTGCCGCCCTTGGCGTTGATGACCTTGGTGGTGTCGGCCTCCAGTGCCTGGCCGAATGCATAGTCGGCCGTCAGGAAGAACCAGTCCTTGCCGCCGCGATCCACCACCGCACCGCCCGTGCCCTTGGCCAGGGCCACGGTGTCGTAGGCGTAGTGCACGGTATAGGGGTTGCACTGCTCGTTGGTCAGCGCGGAAGAACCCGCGCCGCTGTTGAAGTGAACGCGCTTTTTCTCGTTGGCGATCTGGGAAACCGCCAGTGCCGTGCCGGAATTGGTGCCGCTGAAGACCATGGAGATGCCCTGCGTATCAATCCATTCGCGCACCTTGGACGCGGCGATGTCGGCCTTGTTCTGATGGTCTGCGCTGACCAGCTCGATAGGCTGGCCCAGGACCTTGCCGCCGAAGTCGTCGATTGCCATCTGCATGGCGACCGCACCGTTCTTGCCCTCCACGTCGGCGTACAGGCTGGACATATCGGTGACGAAACCGATCTTCACCTTTTCCTGGGCCTGGGCCAGAGGGCTGGACAGGCCGGCCACGGCCAGCATGCACGAGAGAACGCTCAGTTTTGCTTTCATCTTTATCTCCACGGGTTGGTTCTTTGTTATGAACGAAATGGAATTGCTTGCAGGCTCAGACACCCAGCAGCTCGTTGAGTACGGACATCTTCTCGTCCAGTTCGCTGGCTCCGAAGCGCAAAGCGACATGACCGTGCTCGACCACATAGAAGCGGTCGGCCAGCGGCGCGGCAAAGCGGAAGTTCTGCTCCACCATCACCACGGTGTAGCCCTTTTCGCGCAGCGTGGTGATCATGCGAGCCAGGGTCTGGACGATGACGGGGGCCAGGCCTTCGGAAATTTCATCGAGCAGCAGCAGGCGCGCGCCCGTGCGCAGGATCCGCGCCACGGCCAGCATCTGCTGCTCGCCGCCCGAAAGGCGCGTGCCCTGGCTGTTCCTGCGCTCATAGAGGTTGGGGAACATCTGGTAGATCTCGTCGATGCTCATCCCCGGCTCGCCGGTCTTGAGCGGCGGCGGCAGCATCAGATTCTCTTCACAGGACAGGCTGGAGAAAATGCCGCGCTCCTCGGGGCAGTAACCCACCCCAAGGTGGGCGATCTTGTGCGTGGGCATGTGAATGGTTTCCACGCCATTGATCCTGATCGAGCCCTTGCGCGAGCCGGTCAGCCCCATGATGGCGCGCAGCGTGGAAGTGCGTCCCGCGCCATTGCGGCCCAGCAGGGTCACCACCTCGCCGGGATTGACCACCAGATCCATGCCATGCAGCACATGGGATTCGCCATACCAGGCATTGAGTCCCGAAATTTCCAGCGCCGGAGTACTTGTCTTATTCATTCGTATCACTCAAATCACGCACGAAACCATCAAAGAGGCAGTGAGGAAGGGCCGCCCCGCACCGAGGCTGCCGTCCCCCTCAGGGGGAAGCCGCGTGAGCGGCACAGGGGGAGCATTCAATGCCCTCCCTGAAGCTGCCCGTCCGTGGTCCCCATATAGGCTTCCATCACCTGCGGATTGCGCGAAACCTCTTCGTAGCGCCCTTCAGCCAGAACGGCGCCGCGCTGCAGCACGGTGATGCGATCGGCGATGGTGGCAATCACCTTCATGTTGTGCTCCACCATCAGGATGGTGCGGCCGGCAGAGACCTTCTTGATGAGCTGGGTCACGCGATCCACATCCTCATGGCCCATGCCCTGTGTGGGTTCGTCCAGCAGCATCAGCTCGGGCTCCATGGCCAGCGTGGTCGCAATTTCCAGGGCGCGCTTGCGCCCATAAGGCAGGTTCACGGTCACTTCATCGGCCAGGTCTTGCAGCCCGACTTCGGTCAGCAGTTCCATGGCGCGGTCATTGAGCTGATTGAGCGTCTTCTCGCTGGTCCAGAACTGATAGGCCGTGCCCAGCTGGCGCTGCAGGCCTATGCGCACGTTATCCAGCAAGGTGCAGTGCGGAAACACGGCGGAAATCTGAAACGAGCGAATCACGCCGCGTCGCGCAATCTGTGCCGGCGCCTCGCGGGTAATGTCCAGTCCGTTGAACTGGATGCTCCCGGAAGTGGGCTCCAGAAACTTGGTCAGCAGATTGAAGCAAGTGGTCTTGCCTGCTCCATTGGGCCCGATCAGCGCGTGAATGGAGCCACGCTGCACGGCCAGATCCACCTTGCTGACGGCGGTAAAGCCTTTGAACTCTTTGGTGAGTTGCCTGGTTTCGAGAATAAGGTCGCTCATGCGCTGGCCGTCAGTCCTGAATGCTGCAAAACAAAGAGGGGAGCAACTTGCTGTACTTCCTCTGCCTGAGCGGCATCTTGGTCTTTCATGCTGCAGTGCCGCAGCGGGAAACTCCTAGGAATGAAGAGCCATCAGACTTATGCTTTCCCTAATCTTCCATAAAACAAATAGCAACAACAGAAGTAACTGCAAACTTCAAACTCATCGCAACTGCAAGCCACGCCAGAGACAGCGGCATCCCCGGGAATGTCAGCATCCACTTCGGAATCTCTAAAAAAGCTTATGCCTTATACATATTGCGCTATCAATATTAGTAAGACTGGGCGAAATGCGCCCTCATAGCACAGCGCTCCCCAGATTGGCCCTGATGCCGTAAACCCTGAGTCGCTCAATTCCCACTGGAGTAACCGGGTTACTAGCCCAATGCTCGCAAATATGCTTGCCATTTGTCGTCCTTAAAAACCAAGGGCGACAAAGAACAGCCATATCGCTATTAATTTAAAAGCTTCTTCCGATTGCCTCATATGAATTTCATGCTCTTTTATCCATGAAATAAATACTCAATCGGCAATAGCAGCTATCAAATTATTCAGCAATCGATGCCTGAGGCCATGCCTGCAAGACCTGCCGCGCTGCTCTTGAGTTCCTGCGTGAAAACGAATGGAATAAAACCCCTTGCAGAACTGTTTACTGCAGGTCAACCACAAGGAGAGACCTCATGTTTCGCATCGCTTCTCTGACGCTAGCTTCCGCCGCCCTGCTGGCGGCCTGCTCGACCGGCTCGGTCACTTCGGCAAAATCCCCTGCCACCACCCTCAACGGCGTGCTGGTCGGACCGACCCAGATGACGCTCTACGTCTTTGACAAGGATGCCGCAGGCTCCGGCAAAAGCGTCTGCAACGGCGGCTGCGCCACCAACTGGCCGCCTTTGATGGCCCCCGCGAATGCGGCGCCGATCGGCGACTGGAGCGTGGTGATGCGCGACGACGGCAGCAAGCAGTGGGCTTACAAGGGCCGCCCCCTCTATCACTGGGTCAAGGATGCCAAGCCCGGCGACATGACGGGTGACGGCTTTCTCAACAATAGCTGGCATGTCGCCAAGCCTTGAGTGAAGGTCGACGCCGCCTTGGTCCATATTCCCCGCCTGCGCCGCTATGCGCGTGCGCTGGCGGGCGATGCCGCACTGGCAGACGATCTGGTGCAGGACACCCTGGAGCGCGCCTGCCAGAAGTGGGCCCTGTGGCAGCCGCCGGCCGCCGCCTCGACCGAGCAGGTGCAAAAGGCCTTGCTCAGCTGGCTGCTGACCTTGATGCACAACCTCTATGCCAATCAGTGGCAGCAGTCCTCGCGGCATCGCATGGTGGAGCTTGACGAGGCGCAGGACACGCCTCACGACCCCATGCCCAGACTGACGCTGCAACTGGATCTGGAGCGGGCCCTGTCCCATCTCACGCCGCAGGCACGCGAGGTGCTGCTGCTGATCGGCATGGAGCAGTTCAGCTATGGCGAAGCCGCGCAGATGCTGGGCGTTCCCGTGGGAACGGTGATGTCGCGCCTCTCGCGCGCCCGCGAGCAGCTCAGGCGCCTCATGGAAGGAGAAAGACCCGCGACGACCATGTTGAGGGCTGTCAAATGAAGGAAAGTGCAATGACACCCCAGCGCCCCGATGAAACCACGCTGCATGCCTGGGTGGATGGAGAGTTGCAGCCCGATGCCGCTGCGACCGTGGCGCAATGGCTGGCCGAACACCCCGAAGAAGCAGCGCGCATGGCCGCCATTCAGGCCCAGAACGCGGGCCTTCAGGCTCTGCATGCGCAATTGCTCGAAGAGCCGGTCCCGCCCCGGCTCATACTATCCCTGCAAAAGCCGGCGCTGCAGTGGCGCTGGCAACATGCGCTGGCCGCAGGCATCATGCTCAGCGTGGGCCTGGGACTTGGCTATGGTGCAGGCCAGCAAAAATCCGGCTCGCTGCCAGCGGACACGGCCGTGCAGTTGCCAGGCTTTGTCCGCGAGGCGGCTGCTGCCCATGCCGTCTATGTGCCCGAGCAGCGCCACCCCGTCGAGGTCGCGGCACAGCAGCAGGCGCATCTGGTGCAGTGGCTGTCCAAGCGGCTGGGCGTTGCACTCAAGCCGCCGGTGCTGGAAGCCCAGGGCTTTCATCTCATGGGCGGGCGGCTGCTGCCCGGGGAGACCGGCCAGGCCCGCGCCCAGTTCATGTACGAGGATCAGGCCGGCCAGCGCGTCACCCTGTATGTCTCAGTGCTCAAGCCCGGGACGGCAGCCACCACCGCCCCTGCCTCCTTTCAATGGAGCAGCGACGGTGCAAGCCATGGCTTTTACTGGATCGACGGCCGGCAAGGCTATGCCTTGAGTGCCTCCCTGCCGCGCGAGCGCCTGCAGACTCTGGCCAACGCGATCTATCAGCAACTGAGCTGAAGCTACAGCCCCTGGCGTCGTGCAAGGGAGAGTGAAGGTCTGGGCTTATTGCAGGCTGCCGCTGCCGCCTTCGCCACTGGCCGACTCGGGCAAGGCCAGGGGCAGAACGCCAATGCCCTCTTCCAGCAGCTCCATGGCCTCCTGGGCGCTGGTCTGGCCGCGAATGGCACGCTCCTCGGTTTCACCGTAGTGAATGCGACGCGCCTCTTCGGCGAATTTTTTGCCGACGTCCTCGGTATTTTGCGCAACCTGGCGCGACCACTGCATCCAGGCGGCATGCATGGACTGCAGATGTGCCCGCGCCTCGGCGCTGATCTCGGGTACGGCGACGGGAAGCTCCGGCGCTGCGGCAGGAGCCGGCTTCGCAGTCTGGGCAGCTTTGGGCGGCTGTGCGCCCAGATTGAGACGGGGAGCACTCAAGCGCTTGGTCACATCACTGTCGCCGCAAACAGGACATTCCACCAGCTTGCGCTGCAGCTGATTCTGAAAATCATCTTCCGAAGCAAACCAGCCTTCAAAGACATGGCCTGCAGGGCAGTGAAGATCAAGCACTTTCATGGCGCCACTCAACCCTTGCGGTGAACCAGATAGCGATAAACGAAGCCGGGAAATGCCAGCGTCAAAAACAGCGTAGCAGTAATGGCATAGAACTCCCAGCCTTGGGGAGATATCTGACCGGCGCGACGCTCCAGCAGCAAGCCCAGGCCGCCCACCAGCAGGTACAGGGCAATCATTTCCAGCAGGCGCACCCACAGCGGCTTGCGACCGGCCATGACGGGGCCGATGATGCCCAGACGCTGGTTGATAAAAGGCAAATTGGCTGCCACAAGGGCAGCCAAGATGATGAGCCAGATAGAGGCGGTTATAGACACAAAGCCATTCCTAGAAAAAGCGATGAGGGCATCAAGCCCTCATCACATTCGTCTTATCAGGAAGCCAGGGCACGCACAACGGCGTCAGCGCACAAGGCCATCAGACCGCCGGGCAGGATACCCAGCAGCAGAACCAGCGCACCGTTGATCGTCAGCACAACGCGTACATCCAGAGGGGCAGACACGCTGGTAGCAGTGATTGGAGCATCAAAGTACATGACCTTGACCACGCGCAGGTAATAGAAGGCGCCGATCAGCGACATGATCACGGCGAACACGGCCAGACCGATGTATAGGCTGCTGCCCGAAGCGACCAGTGCCTGCAGCACGGACAGCTTGGCGTAGAAGCCGACCAGCGGAGGAATACCGGCCATGGAGAACAGGCAGATCGCCATCACGCCGGCGTACAGCGGGCTGCGCTGGTTCAGGCCGGCCAGATCGGCGATCTCTTCGCTTTCAAAGCCTTCGCGGGCCAGCAACAGGATCACGCCGAAGGAAGCCAGGGCAGTCAGCACATAGGTCACGATGTAGAACATCGCCGAGCTGTAGGCATTTTCGACGGTGGCAGGATCGACCTTGCCGTCCACCACACCCGACATCAGACCCAGCAGCACGAAGCCCATCTGGGAAATCGTCGAGTAAGCCAGCATGCGCTTGAGGCTGGTCTGCTGCAGACCGGCCAGGTTGCCGATGAGCAGCGAGCAGACGGCCAGCACCATCAGCATCTGCTGCCAATCGATGGCCAGCGGCAGCAGGCCGTCCACCAGCAGGCGGATGGTCATGGCAAAGGCAGCCAGCTTGGGTGCGCCACCGATCAAGGCAGTGATGGCGGTAGGTGCACCCTGGTAAACGTCGGGCACCCACATGTGGAAGGGAACCACACCCAGCTTGAAGGCCAGACCGGCGACCACGAAGACCAGACCGAAGACCAGCACCTGGTGCTTGATTTCACCGGAATTGATGGCCTTGAAGACCTGTCCGATATCCAGCGAACCGGTGGCGCCGTAGAGCATAGACATGCCGTACAGCAGGAAACCGGAAGCCATGGCGCCCAGAACGAAGTACTTCATGGCGGCTTCGACGGACACGGTGTGGTCACGGCGCAGAGCCACCAGCGCATAGCTGGACAGTGTCAGCAGCTCCAGGCCCAGATACAGGACCAGGAAGTTGTTGCCGCTGATCATGATGAACATGCCCAGCAGGGCCAGCATGGACAGTGTGAAGAACTCACCGCCGCGCAGCATGTCGCGCTCGGCCGCATAAGGGCGGCCGTAGACCATGGTGATCATCACGGCGATAGTGGCAAAGCACTTGAGCCAGTTGCCCATGGCGTCCGAGACAACCATGTTGCCCCAGCCGTAGAAGGTATTGCCGCTCGCGGCGTACATGCCTTGCATCACCGCCACGACAAGCAGGGTGAGCATGGTCAGAACATAGGTGCCGGTGCGACGGGCGCTCTTAACGCCCAGGTCCACCAAGGCAATGACGCAGGCCATGACCAGGAGAGTGATCTCCGGGTAGATCGCCAGCCAGCTGATGTTGTCAATCATCTCGTGTCTCTCGTTTCAGTCTGGTCAGTTGAGCTTGCTCACAGCCACATGCTTGATGAGCTCTGCCACAGACACATCCATCACATCGGTGAAGGGCTTGGGATACAGACCCATGACCAGCACGGCCGCAGCCAGCAGGCCCAGCACCAGGAATTCGCGGCAGTTGATGTCCTTGAGTTCAGCCACATGGTCGTTGGCCACGGCACCCAGGTACACGCGCTTGTACATCCACAGGGTGTAGGCAGCGCCGAAGATCAGAGCGGTTGCAGCGCCCAGACCAATCCAGAAGTTGTATTGCACGGCACCCAGGATCACCATCCACTCGCCGACAAAACCGGCGGTTGCAGGCAGACCGCAGTTGGCCATGGCAAACAGCAGGGCAAAGGCAGCGAACTTGGGCATGGTGTTGACCACACCGCCGTAAGCGGCGATTTCGCGGGAGTGAACGCGGTCGTACAGCACGCCGATGCACAGGAACATGGCGCCGGACACGAAACCGTGGGCAATCATCTGCACCAGGCCACCGGAGATGCCCAGGTTGTTGAACATGAAGAAGCCCAGGGTCACAAAGCCCATGTGAGCCACGGACGAATAAGCTACCAGCTTCTTCATGTCCTTTTGCACCAGAGCCACCACACCCACATAGATCACGGCAATCAGCGACAGCGTGATCATCAGGCCCGACCACTCATGCGCCGCATCGGGAGCAATGGGCAGAGAGAAGCGCAGGAAACCATAGGCACCCAGCTTCAGCATGATGGCGGCCAGCACGGCGGAACCGCCGGTAGGAGCTTCAACGTGAACGTCAGGCAGCCAGGTGTGGACCGGGAACATGGGCACCTTCACCGCAAAAGCGGCGAAGAAGGCGAAGAAGATCAGCGTCTGTGCGGTACCGGACAGGGGCAGCTTGTGCCAGTCCAGGATCTCGAAGCTGCCGCCCGATTGGGTGTACAGATAGATCAGAGCGACCAGTGTGAGCAGCGAGCCCATCAAGGTGTACAGGAAGAACTTGAAGGCTGCGTAGATCTTGTTCGGACCACCCCAGATACCGATGATCAGATACATCGGGATCAGAGTCGCTTCGAAGAACACATAGAACAGCATGCCATCCAGAGACGCGAACACACCGATCATCAGACCCGACAGGATCAGGAAAGCGGCCATGTACTGGTTGACGCGCTCGGTGATGTTGGTCCAAGAGGCGATCACCACGATGACGGTGATGAAGGCCGTCAGCGGCACAAACCACATGGAGATGCCATCCACGCCCAGGTGGTAGTGGATGTTGAAGCGCTCAATCCAGAGCGCGTTCTCCACAAACTGCATATTGGCAGTCGTGGTGTCGAAGCCGGTGACCAGAGGAATGGTCACCGCAAAACCGATCAGCGCACCGATCAGTGCCAGCCAGCGCACCGCGTTGGCCTGCCCTTCTTTGCTGAAGGCCAGCAGGAGGGCGCCAAAAGCAATCGGCACCCAGATAGAAAGACTCAACAAACCCATTTTTGTTCTTCCCCTACTACTTGTTGAGCCACACGAAGTACGTCATGAGGGCAACGATACCCAGCAGCATGACCAACGCGTAGTGATAGAGATAGCCTGTTTGCAGGCCGCGCACCCACTGACCGAACTTGGCCATGAGCTTCCAGGAGCCGTTCACGATGGCGCCATCGATGATGGCCTGATCGCCGGCCTTCCAGAAGAAGGTACCGAAGGCACGGGAGCCGCGGGCGAAGATGTTCTCGTACACCCAGTCCACGCCGTACTTGCCTTCCAGAACCTGGTAGAGACCAATCTTCTTGGAGAAAGCCATGATGGCGGCAGGAATCTCGGGCTTGACCATGTAGAACACATAGGACACCACCACACCGGCCAGAGCCAGCCAGAACGGTGCAGCCGTGAAGCCGTGCAGTGCCATGGGCACCCAGCCGTGGATCTTCTCGGCCAGTTCGGCCATGGCGCCATGCTTGGGGCCATCGACGTGGATCACGCCCTTGAAGAAGTCGCCAAACAGCATGGGCATCAGCGCAATCGCACCGATCACCACCGAAGGAATGGCCAGCAGCACCAGAGGACCGGTCACCACCAGAGGCGACTCGTGGGGCTTGGCATCATGGCCATGGCCGTGGTCGTCATGACCGTGGTGGTCATCATGGTGGGCATCGGGGTTCTGGTCGTAGCGCTCCTTGCCGTGGAAGACGATGAAGTACAGACGGAAGGAGTAGAAAGCCGTGATGAACACACCGGCCAGAACTGCAAAATTGGCAAAGCCGGCAGCAGGCAGGTTGGAAGCGTGAACCGCCTCGATGATGGCATCCTTGGAGTAGAAGCCCGAGAAGAACGGCGTGCCGATCAGCGCGAGGTTACCCAGCAGGAAGGTGATCCAGGTGATGGGCATGTACTTGCGCACGCCGCCCATCCAGCGGATGTCCTGATTGTGGTGCATGCCCATGATGACGGAGCCCGCACCGAGGAACAGCAGCGCCTTGAAGAAGGCGTGGGTCATCAGGTGGAACACAGACACCGAGTAGGCCGACACACCCAGAGCGATGGTCATATAGCCCAGCTGGGACAGCGTGGAGTACGCAATCACGCGCTTGATGTCGTTCTGGATGATGCCCAGGATACCCATGAACAGCGCTGTGATGGAGCCGATCACCAGGATGAAGTTCAGCGCAACATCCGACAGCTCATACAGAGGAGACATGCGCGACACCATGAAGATGCCAGCCGTCACCATGGTCGCTGCGTGAATCAGCGCGGAGATAGGCGTGGGGCCTTCCATGGAGTCCGGCAGCCAGGCGTGCAGCGGGAACTGGGCCGACTTGCCCATCGCGCCGATGAACAGGCAGATGGCAGTCACGGTCACCAGCAGCCAGCCCGTACCGGGCAGCTGGGTGTTCTGGATCTCTGGCAGCTTGGCAAAGATTTCAGAGTAGTTCAGCGTGCCGGTGTAGGCCGCAATCAGGCCGATACCCAGAATGAAGCCGAAGTCACCCACGCGGTTGACCAGGAAGGCCTTCAGGTTCGCGAAGATGGCCGTAGGCTTCTTGTAGTAGAAGCCGATCAGCAGATAGGACACCAGGCCCACGGCTTCCCAGCCGAAGAACAGCTGCAGCAGGTTGTTGCTCATCACGAGCATCAACATGGAGAAGGTGAACAGCGAGATATAGGAGAAGAAACGGTTGTAGCCGTCATCCTCTTCCATGTAGCCCATGGTGTAGATGTGAACCATCAGCGACACAAAGGTCACCACGCACATCATCATGGCCGTGATGGAGTCGATCAGGAAACCGACTTCCATCTTCAGGCCACCGACAACCATCCAGGTGTAGATGGTTTCGTTGAACTTTGCGCCGTCGAACACGACAGCCTTGAACGTGAGGGCCGACAGAACGAAGGCCAGGAGCACGCTCAGAATCGTCAGGGAACTGCTGCCGGTGCGACCAATCTTGTTGCCGCCAAAGGCCGTGCCCCAGATACCCGCGAGTGCGGAGCCGACCAGCGGTGCCAACGGCACCGCAAGCAGCATGGATGCAGAAAGGGTTTGACTCATTTCTTGAGAACCTTGCAAGTTACGGCGGACTCAACCCTTGAGGGCGTTGAGATCTTCCGCATCGATGCTTGTCTTGTTACGGAACAGCAGCACCAAGATCGCCAGACCGATGGCCGATTCAGCAGCAGCCACTGTCAGGATGAAAAACACGAACACCTGGCCGTGCATGTCGCCCAGATAGCTGGAAAACGCGACAAAGTTCATGTTCACGGCCAGCAGCATCAGCTCGATGGCCATGAGCAAGACGATCAGGTTCTTGCGGTTCAGAAAGATGCCAACCACGGAGAGTGCAAACAGCATGGCACCCAGCGTCAGGAAGTGGCCCAAAGTCAGCGTCATGCTTTTGTCTCCACAGCAGGCGCTGCAGCCGCGGCTTCAGCGTCAGGTTTTTGTGCAGGCTTGGTGCTGTCGACCTTGACCAGCTTGATGCGGTCAGAGGCGCGTACACGAATTTGATCTGCAGGGTTCATGGCCTTGCTGTCCTTGCGCTTGCGCAGCGTCAGGGCAATTGCGGCAATCATGGCCACCAGCAGGATCACGGCCGCAATTTCCACGGGATACAGGTATTCCGTGTACAGCAGCTTGCCCAGAGCCTGTGTGTTCGAGTAAGGAACGGTCTGGCCGGCGGCATTGACCATGGTCGCACCAACAGCCTTGGCGTCTTCGACATCACCGAAACCGCCCATCAGCACCATGCCCATTTCAAAGGCGATCAGCACACCGATCAGGGCGGCGAACGGGAAATGCTTCCAGAAACCGCGGCGCATGGAGTCGATACGGATATCGAGCATCATCACCACGAACAGGAACAGCACCATCACAGCGCCCAGATAGACCAGCACCAGAGCGATGCCGAGGAATTCAGCCTTGAGCAGCAGCCAGATGGCGGCAGCCTGCGAGAAGGCCAGAATCAGATTGAGCACGGCGTGCACAGGGTTGCGAGCCGTGACAACCCGGAAGGCTGCAAACAGCAGCACGACCGAGAACAGATAGAAAAAACCAGTTTTGGCGTCCATGGATCGAATCTTTTCAAGTGATCAAGGAGCCGCTTCAGCGGTACTTGGCATCTGCTGCCTTGTTGGCAGCGATCTCGGCTTCATAACGGTCACCCACTGCCAGGAGCATGTCCTTGGTGAAGTAGAGATCACCGCGCTTTTCGCCGTGGTATTCGAAGATGTGCGTCTCCACGATGGAGTCCACCGGGCAGCTTTCTTCGCAGAAGCCGCAGAAGATGCACTTGGTCAGATCGATGTCATAGCGCGTGGTACGGCGCGAGCCGTCGTCACGCACATCGGACTCGATGGTGATGGCCATGGCAGGGCACACGGCTTCGCAAAGCTTGCAGGCAATGCAGCGCTCTTCGCCGTTTTCGTAACGGCGCAGGGCGTGCAGACCACGGAAGCGTGGCGACTGAGGTGTTTTTTCCTCAGGGAACTGCACCGTGATCTTGCGACGGAAGGTGTAGCGGCCAGTCAGGGCCATGCCCTTGGCCAGTTCCCAGAGCATGAAGCTCTTGAGGAAATCCTTGAAGGAGAAAGGTGTTGCAGCTACTGCAGACATACGTACTCCGCTTATTTCCAGATGTTCCAGGGCGAGTACAGCCAAGCACCCACAACCACCAGCCACACCAGGGTGACGGGAATGAAGATCTTCCAACCCAGACGCATGATCTGGTCATAACGGAAGCGCGGGAAGGTAGCGCGAATCCAGATGAAGCACGACACCACCAGGAAGGTCTTGATCGCCAGCCAGATCCAACCGGGGATGAAACCCAGGAAGTCGAACGGAGGCAACCAGCCGCCCAGGAACATGATCACGGCCAGGATGGAAACCAGCCACATGCTCGCGTATTCGGCCAGGAAGAAGACCGCAAAGCCCATGCCCGAGTACTCGACCATGTGACCTGCCACGATTTCGGCTTCGCCTTCGACCACGTCAAACGGGTGACGGTTGGTTTCGGCAACGACCGAGATCAGGTAGACGATGAAGATGGGCAGCAGGGGCAACCAGTTCCAGGACAGGATGCTCATGCCCATGGATGCGAACTGACCTTGACCCTGGCTCATCACGATGGCCGAGAGGTTCATGCTGCCCGTGACCATGATGACCACCAGGAAACAGAAGCCCAGCGCGATTTCGTAGCTCACCATCTGGGCCGAGGCACGCAGCGCGCCCAGGAAGGCGTACTTGGAGTTGGAAGCCCAGCCCGCAATGATCACGCCATAGACTTCGATGGAAGTGATGGCCATGAGCAGCAGCAGACCTGCATTCACGTTGGCCAGGGCCACATCGGGGGCAAAGGGAATCACCACCCAGGCCGCCAGGGCCGGCATGATGGCCATGACGGGGCCCACATAGAACAGGCCCTTGGCAGCTGCCGTGGGCTGAATCAGTTCCTTGGTCAGCAGCTTCAGGCCGTCAGCCAGAGGCTGCAGCAGACCCGAGGGACCCACGCGGTTGGGGCCCAGACGGATTTGCATGAAACCCAGCAGCTTGCGTTCCCACAATGTGAGGTAGGCCACGGCACCCATCAGGGGAGCCACGATGGCCACGATGCCGAGCAGAATCCAGATGACGGGCCAGGCCACATCGGTCCAGAAAGGAGCGGCGGACAGGCCCGCGCCCCAGGCTTTCAATGCGTCGATCATGCGGCGCCTCCCTCACGAACCTGACGAGCGTCAGCCGTCAATTGCAGCGACGTAGCGCGGCGCACGATGCTGTCGAGCTGGTAAATGCTGGCGACTGCAGGCGCAGTCACTGTGCCGGCAGGCACTGCGCTCACGGCCTGGGCCGCGTTGCTCAGCACATTGGCAGGCACTTGTGCAGCGCCGCCGGTGGCCTCAGCCAGCACGTCCTGCGACGTCTCATAGTCCACGCCCGGCACACCCATCAGGTTGGCCAGCACGCGCAGCACCTTCCATGCGGGACGCGTGTCGGCCAGAGGCTTGACCACGGCGTGGAAGCTCTGCAGACGGCCTTCGGCGTTGACAAAGCTGCCCGAGGTTTCCGTGAACGGAGCAATGGGCAGCAGCACATCGCTGAATTCCAGATTGGCCTTGAAGGGGCTCAGAGTCACCACCATCTCGGCCTTGTTCAGACCAGCGATGGCGGCCTTGCCGGCAGCGCTGTCGAACTCGGGCTCGTTGTTCAGCAAGATGGCAGCCTTCAGGCCACCGTCAATCATCTGAGCCGCATTCAGACCGTTGCCAGCAGGCATGGCCTTGACCCATTGCGCGCCCACGGTGTTGGCGGCTTCGGTCAGATAGCCCACGGCAGCACCGGTCTGTTCGGCAACCCAGCTGGCCAGAGCCAGCAGTGCAGAAGCCTGAGCATGGTGCGCTGCGGCATTGCCCAGCAGCACGGCCTTTTGCTCGCCGGCCAGCAATGCAGCGGCAATCGCCTTGGCTTCGTCATGGGCCTGACCGGCCACGGGTGCCGAGACACCCTTGGCTTCGGCCACGGCAGCGGCCACATCGGCCAGAGCCTGAGCCCAGTCGCCGGCAGCGACCACCGATGCGTTGACAGGCAAGGCCCAGTCATGGATGCGATCGTTGATGGCGAAGACCTTGCAGCCCTTCTTGGCAGCCTGGCGAATGCGCTGCGCGAACAGCGGATGGTCCTTGCGCAGGTTGGAGCCCACGATCAGAGCCGACTGCAGGTTGCTCAATGCAGCGATGGGCAGACCCAGCCACTGCACGCCTTGCGTGGCAGCGAACTCGGCATTGCGCAGACGGTAGTCGATGTTCTCGCTACCGATGCCGCGCACCAGCTTGCCGGCCAGGAACAGCTCTTCCACTGTGCTGTGAGGGCTGACCAGAGCGCCGATGGCGCTGGCGCCATGGTTGCTCTTGATCTGCTGCAGGCCGTTAGCCACATATTCGAGGGCGGTCTGCCAGTCGACTTCCTTCCACTCGCCGCCCTGCTTGAGCATGGGCTTGGTGAGGCGTTCGTCGCTGTTCAGCGCTTCATAGGAGAAACGGTCGCGGTCGGCAATCCAGCATTCGTTGACTTCTTCGTTCTCGAAGGGCACAACGCGCATGACCTTGTGGTTCTTGACCTGAACGATCAGGTTGGAGCCTGTGGAGTCGTGCGGAGCCACCGACTTGCGGCGCGACAGTTCCCAGGTACGGGCGCTGTAGCGGAAGGGCTTGCTGGTCAACGCGCCCACGGGGCAGATGTCGATCATATTGCCCGACAACTCGGAGTCCACGCTATCGCCCACCACGGTGGTGATCTCGGAGTGCTCGCCGCGGTGAATCATGCCCAGTTCCATGACGCCGGCCACTTCCTGGCCAAAGCGCACGCAACGTGTGCAGTGAATGCAGCGGCTCATTTCCTCCATGGAAATCAGCGGCCCCACGTTTTTGTGGAACACCACGCGCTTTTCTTCTTCGTAACGCGAAGAGCTGCTGCCATAACCCACTGCCAGATCCTGGAGCTGGCATTCGCCGCCCTGGTCGCAGATGGGGCAGTCCAGCGGGTGATTGATGAGCAGGAACTCCATCACCGACTGTTGTGCCTTGATGGCCTTCTCGCTCTTGGTGCGCACGATCATGCCCTGCGTCACTGGCGTGGCGCAGGCGGGCATGGGCTTGGGAGCCTTTTCCACATCCACAAGGCACATGCGGCAGTTGGCCGCAATGGATAGCTTCTTGTGGTAGCAGAAGTGAGGAATGTAGGTGCCGGCCTTCTCGGCTGCATGCATGACCATGCTGCCTTCCGTCACCTCGACCTTTTTTCCGTCCAGTTCAATTTCAACCATATGCTTGTCTCGCGATCAGGCGCTCATGCTGCCTGTTTGGAAGCGTTCTGGATCTTCGCTTCGAACTCGTGGCGGAAGTGCTTGATCATGGCGCGAACCGGCATGGCTGCCGCGTCGCCGAGCGCACAGATCGTGCGGCCCATGATGTTCACGGATACCGAGTCCAACAGCTCGATATCTTCCGGACGGCCTTCGCCGTGCTGAATACGGTTCACCACGCGCCACAGCCAGCCCGTGCCTTCACGGCAGGGCGTGCACTGGCCGCAGGACTCGTGCGAATAGAAGTACGACAGACGCAGCAGGCACTCGACCATGTCGCGCGAATCATCCATCACGATCACGGCGCCCGAACCCAGCATGGAGCCGGCCTTGGAGATGGAGTCATAGTCCATCGTGCAGTCCATGATGATGTCGGCAGGCAGCACGGGCGACGAAGAGCCGCCGGGGATCACGGCCTTGAGCTTGCGTCCGGTGCGCACACCGCCGGCCAGCTCCAGCAGCTTGCTGAAAGGCGTGCCCATGGGAACTTCGTAGTTGCCGGGCAGGTTCACGTCGCCGCTGACCGAGAAGATCTTGGTGCCGCCGTTGTTGGGCTTGCCACATTCCAGATAGGCCTGGCCACCGTTGCGGATGATCCAGGGAACGGCCGCAAAAGTCTCGGTGTTGTTGATGGTCGTGGGCTTGCCGTAGAGACCGAAGCTGGCGGGGAATGGCGGCTTGAAGCGGGGCTGACCCTTCTTGCCTTCCAGCGATTCCAGCAGCGCGGTTTCTTCGCCGCAGATGTAGGCGCCAAAGCCATGGTGGGCATGCAGCTGGAAGCTGAAGCTGCTGCCCAGGATGTTGTCACCCAGGTAGCCGGCCGCACGGGCTTCTTCCAGGGCCGCCTCGAAGCGCTCATAGACTTCGAAGATCTCGCCGTGGATGTAGTTGTAGCCGATGCTGATGCCCATCGCGAAAGCGGCAATGATCATGCCTTCGATCACGATGTGCGGGTTGAACATCAGGATGTCGCGGTCCTTGCAGGTACCGGGTTCGCCCTCATCCGAGTTGCAGACCAGGTGCTTCTGACCGGGGAACTGGCGGGGCATGAAGCTCCACTTCAGACCCGTGGGAAAGCCCGCACCGCCACGGCCGCGCAGACCGGACTCCTTGAGCGTCGCGATGACCTGATCTTGCGTCAGACCTTCGCCGCCATCCTTGCCCAGCAGCTTGCGCAGGGCCTGATAGCCGCCGCGTGCTTCATAGTCCTTGATGGACCAGTTGCTGCCGTTCAGATCCGCATAGATCTGGGGGTTGATGTGACGGTCGTGGAAGCAGGTTTCATTGCCGGTCGATGCGAACTTGGCCAGCACGGCATTGGCGGCAGGATTGTTCAGAATCGTGCTCATGCCTTGCCCTCCGCTGCGCGCAGGCCGTCGACCAGCTCGTCGAGCTTTTCATTGCTCATGAAGCTGCACATGCAACGGTCGTTGACCAGCATCACGGGCGAATCGGCGCAGGCGCCCAGGCACTCGGACTGCTGCAGCGTGAACAGGCCATCCTTGGTGGTCTCGCCCATCTTGATGCCCAGCTTGTGCTCCAGGTGGTGCAAGGCCTTGTAGCCGTCACGCAGCTGGCATGGCAGATTGGTGCAGACATTGAGCTTGTACTTGCCAACGGGTTGCTGGTTGTACATGTTGTAGAAAGTGGTGACTTCGTGCACCGCAATCTCGGCCATGCCCAGGACTTCGGCAATCACTGCCTCGCTTTCCTGGCTGACCCAGCCCTGCTCCTGCTGCACGATAGACAGGCAAGCCATGACGGCAGACTGTTTCTGGTCAGCCGGATACTTTGCCACCTCACGCGCAAAGCGTTCTCTGGTCGCTTCGGTAATCATCGGTCAACGTCTCCAAACACGATGTCCAGGGTACTGAGCACCATCACGGCGTCAGCCAGCATATGGCCACGGCTCAGTTCATCGAGAGCAGCCATGTGCGCAAATCCTGGTGGACGAATCTTCAGTCGATAGGGCTTGTTGGCACCATCGCTGATCAAATAAATGCCGAACTCACCCTTGGGATGCTCGACGGAAGCGTAAGCCTCGCCTTCGGGAACCTTGAAGCCTTCGGTAAAGAGCTTGAAGTGGTGAATCAGCTCTTCCATGTTGGACTTCATGGCTTCACGGCTTGCGGGCGCAACCTTGTGATTGTCCGTGATCACCGGGCCGGGATTGACACGCAGCCAGTCCACGCATTGCTTGATGATCTTGTTGGACTCGCGCATCTCGGCCATGCGAACCAGGTAGCGGTCGTAGCAGTCGCCCGTGGCACCCACAGGAATATCGAAGTCCAGCTTGTCGTAGACCTCGTAGGGCTGGGTCTTGCGCATGTCCCAGGGCAGGCCCGAGGCGCGCAGCATGGGACCGGTCAGGCCCAGATTGATGGCGCGTTCCGCAGACACCACACCGATGCCGACGTTACGCTGCTTCCAGATGCGGTTGTCGGTGAGCAGGGTTTCGTACTCGTCCGCGCACTTGGGGAAGCGCTGCGTGAAAGCATCGATGAAGTCCAGCAGCGAGCCCTTGCGGTCTTCGTTCATGGCCTCCATGGAGCGCACATTGCGCACCTTGCTGGCCTTGTACTGGGGCATGCTGTCCGGCAGGTCGCGATACACGCCACCGGGACGGAAGTAAGCCGCGTGCATGCGCGCACCCGACACTGCTTCGTACATGTCCATCAGCGCTTCGCGCTCGCGGAAGCTGTAGATCAGGATGGTCGAGCTGCCGGCATCGTTGCCCGAGGAACCCAGCCACATCAGGTGATTCATGATGCGGGTGATTTCCGAGAACATCACACGGATGTACTGGGCACGGATGGGCACTTCGATGCCCATCAGTTTTTCAATGGCCAGGCAGTAAGCGTGCTCGTTGCTCATCATCGAGCAGTAATCCAGACGGTCCATATAGGGCAGCGACTGGATATAGGTCTTGCTTTCGGCCAGCTTTTCGGTCGCGCGGTGCAGCAGACCGATGTGCGGGTCGGCGCGCTGCACCACTTCGCCATCGAGCTCCAACACCAGACGCAGCACACCGTGCGCTGCCGGGTGCTGCGGACCAAAGTTCAGGGAATAGTTCTTGATTTCAGCCATGGTCTTCCGTCAAAAGGCGACGTGCGCCTTTAGTGCAGGCCTCCGCCGTAGTTTTCTTCACGAATGATGCGCGGCGTGATTTCGCGAGGCTCGATCGTGACGGGCTGGTACACCACACGTTGCTGTTCGGCGTCGTAGCGCATTTCCACGTGACCGGACAGGGGGAAATCCTTGCGGAATGGATGGCCGATGAAGCCATAGTCAGTCAGGATACGACGCAGGTCTTCGTGACCTTCGAACACGATGCCGAACAGATCGAAGGCTTCGCGCTCGAACCAGTTGGCCGAGTTCCAGATGGGGTTGATCGAGGCCACCACGGGGAAGTCGTCGTCGGCGCAATACACACGCACACGCAGGCGCTGGTTCAACGTCAGAGACATCAGGTGGGATACAACGGCAAAACGCGGACCGTCCTTGCCGACTTCCGCATAAGTGGAATAGTCCACGCCGCACAGATCCAGCAGCATCTCGAACTGGCAGTCCGGGGCATTGCGCAGAATCTGCATCACGTCCAGATACTTGTCAGCGGATACTTCCACCGTCACTTCGCCATAGGCCAGAGTGACGGAGCGCACCCTGTCACCCAAGGCAGCAGTAACCACATCCCGAAGCTTCTCGGGGTGAATTGCAATTGCAGTCATCTCAGCCCTTTAAACGCGAGCGATGGTGTGGGTACGACGAATCTTCTGCTGCAGCTGGATGATGCCGTAGATCAGCGCTTCCGCTGTCGGGGGGCAACCAGGCACATAGACGTCGACGGGAACAATGCGGTCGCAACCACGCACCACCGAGTAGCTGTAGTGGTAGTAACCGCCACCATTGGCGCAGGAGCCCATGGAAATTACCCAGCGCGGCTCGGACATCTGGTCGTACACCTTGCGCATCGCGGGAGCCATCTTGTTGCACAGCGTACCGGCAACAATCATCAGGTCAGAGTGGCGGGGGCTGGCACGGAACACTTCGGAGCCGAAGCGACCGATGTCATAGCGAGCAGCTGCTGCGTGCATCATCTCCACCGCACAGCAGGCCAGGCCAAATGTCATGGGCCAGATCGACCCTGTCTTGGCCCAGTTCACCACCGTGTCATAACTGGTGGTGACGAAGCCTTCCTTCATCACGCCTTCGATCATCGTGTTTCCTCAGAAAAGCTGCTTATTCCCAATCCAGGGCGCCTTTTTTCCACTCGTAGGCAAAGCCCACGACCAGAATGGCCAGGAAAATCAGGACAGCAACAAAACCCACGCCGCCGACATCTTTGAGTGCGACAGCCCAGGGCAGCAGAAATGCGATTTCCAAGTCGAACAGAATGAACAGGATGGCGACCAGGTAGTAGCGCACATCAAACTTCATTCGAGCGTCTTCAAACGCCTCGAAACCGCATTCGTAGGGGGAGTTCTTGGCAGCATCAGGGCGGTTGGGACCCAGCACGTAGCCGAGCACCAGGGGTACAACACCCACAGCCATGCCAATAAGAATGAACAGAAGAACGGGAAGGTACTGATCGATGTTCATCGAGTGGGCCTTGTTATGAAAACATGCCTCACCGATCACTGCCTGATCAGCAGGGCAGGTTTTTAGTTATGTGTTGGTGCCGTCGGCGAGACTCGAACTCGCACAGCTTTCGCCACTACCCCCTCAAGATAGCGTGTCTACCAATTCCACCACGACGGCTTCGTCTCAAAGTCCGGCAATCCCTGGAACCTTCGTTGCAAAGATTCTGATCCCCAGACAATCCCTAGATTCTAGCCTGAAAAACCCCACTCTTTGGGGTTCTTCAGGATTTTCTCCAAATTATTTCGTTGGGATCTGGGCTGCGCCCTCAGCACCAGCCGCCGGAGCAGCAGGAGGCACGGCAGCATCGCCAGCAGCTGCGGGCGGCACATTGGCAGCAGGCGCAGGAGCCGAAACAGGAGCAGCGCCCTCCAGCACACTACCCGAGCTCACTGGGCGAGCGTTGCCCAGATAAGCCAGTGCCAATGTAGCCACGAAGAACACGGTGGCCAGAGCCGCGGTGGAACGCGACAGGAAGTTGGCGCTGCCCGAGGCGCCAAACAGGCTACCCGACGAACCGCTACCAAAGGAAGCCCCCATATCGGCACCCTTGCCGTGCTGCATGAGAATGAGGCCGATCATGCCCAGAGCGGCCAGCATCTGGACCGCGAGAATGACGCTGGAAAAGACGTTCATATCAAAACCTAAAAGTCTGAATCATTGCGCACCACACCGGAGTGCGGCGCAGACGAATTATTGCGCTGCCGCAATAATGGTGAGGAAATCCGGGGCCTTGAGAGCAGCGCCACCGATCAGGCCACCGTCAATATCGGCCTGAGCCAGCAGCTGTGCCGCATTGCCTGCATTCATGCTGCCGCCATAAAGCAGAGGCACGCGATCAGCCTTGTCGCTGGCCGCCGCCAGCTGCGCCCGCAGCACGGCATGCACCTGCTGAGCCTGCTCGGGAGTGGCAGTCTTGCCGGTGCCTATGGCCCAGACAGGCTCATAGGCCACAACCAGCTCGCTCACGCAGTGGCCGACCTGATGAATCACGGCTGCCAGCTGACGCTTGACCACCGCCTCGGTCTGACCGGCCTCACGCTCCGCCAGGGTCTCGCCCACGCAGACGATGGGCGTAATGCCCTTGGCCAGCGCGGCCTGGGCCTTGGCAGCGACCACCGCATCGGTCTCGCCATGATATTGACGACGCTCGGAGTGACCGACCAGCGCATAGCGCACGCCGAACTCCTTGAGCATGACAGCAGAAGTTTCGCCCGTGAATGCGCCCTGCTCGTGCTGGGACACATCCTGTGCGCCCACACCAATGGATGTCCCCGCAAGTTCCGCCTGGACTTGAGCCAGATAGGGCGCAGGAGCAGCCACGGCCACGCCCGCCTTGTTGCCAGCAGGCAAACCCTGCTTGATGGCCTGCAACAAAGCAGCATTGGCAGCCAAGCTGCCGTTCATCTTCCAGTTGCCAACAATGAGTTTTTGCTTCATGTTTCCCAAGTCAAAACGATTTTTCCGGTGTGCTGGCTGGATTCCATCAGCGCATGAGCCTGCGCCGCATCAGCAGCATCGAATTCACGATAGATGGCTGGGCGCACCTTGCCGGACTCCAGCAGGGGCCAGACATTGCGCTTGAGCGCCTCGGCGATCGCCGCCTTGAAGGCCACGGAGCGCGGGCGCAACGTGGAGCCGGTCACGGTCAGTCTCTTGCGCAGCACCAGGCCGGCATCAAACTCGGCCTTGACGCCGCCCTGCACCGCGATGATGACCAGGCGACCATCGGGAGCCAGGCATTGGACTTCGCGCGCCACATAGCTGCCGGCGACCATGTCGAGAATGACGTTGACGCCCTCGCCCGCCGTGATGCGCTGCACTTCTGCCGCAAAGTCCTGGGTCTTGTAGTTGATGGCGTGGTCGGCACCGAGCTTAAGACAGTCATCGCACTTGGCATCACTGCCCGCCGTGACAATGACCGTCGCGCCCCAGGCCTTGGCCAGCTGAATCGCCGTCACGCCAATGCCGCTGCTGCCGCCCTGCACCAGCAAGGTTTCACCGGGCTGCAGAGCCCCCCGGTCAAACACATTGCTCCAGACCGTGAAAAAGGTCTCGGGCAAGGCAGCCGCCTGCACGTCGCTGAAGCCCGCCGGCACCGGCAGGCACTGGTCCACGGGCGCAGCGCAGAAACTCGCATAGCCGCCACCGGCCACCAGCGCGCAGACGCGGTCGCCGAGCTTGAAGCCCGCCTTGGCCATGGCCGCCTCATCGCCCGCCACGATCACACCCGCCACCTCCAGCCCCGGAAGATCGGAGGCCCCGGCAGGCGGCGCGTAATGACCTTTGCGCTGCAGCACATCGGGGCGATTGATGCCGCTCGCGGCAACGCGAATCAGCACCTCCCCCTCAGCCGCCACCGGCATGGGACGTACACCCATGCGCAGCACGTCTGGCGCACCATAGCTGGTGATTTCCACCGCTCGCATTGTGTTGGCTTCCATAGTCAGGCTTTGCTCTATCAAAGAAATCAAGCTCAAACGCTTATACAGAAAGCGCCTGCAGCTACAAAATCAGGATCAGCCAGCAAACGACAAAACAGGAGACCGCCTCGCGGCGGACTCCTGCTCAGCCATTACTGCTGCTGTTGCTGCTGCTCGTCAGCGGCTGCGCGGTTTTCACGTGGCTCGCGATTCTCGCGGGGTTCGCGATTCTGGCGAGGAGCACGTTCGCGGTACTCGCGATCGCCACGGGGTTCGCGCGGCTCACGCTCGGGCATGCCGGCAGGACGCTCGGTCAGCGCCTTCATGGACAGCTTGACACGACCCTTGTCGTCGGTTTCCAGAACCTTGACCTTGACCACTTGACCCTCTTGCAGGTAGTCAGTGACCTTTTCCACGCGCTCGTGAGCAATCTGGCTGATGTGCAGCAGGCCGTCCTTGCCGGGCAGCAGGTTGACCAGGGCACCGAATTCCAGGATCTTGACGATGGGGCCTTCGTAGATCTTGCCGATCTCGACTTCGGCCGTGATCTGCTCGATGCGCAGCTTGGCGGCTTCGGCCTTGGCGCCATCGGTGGCGGCAATGGTGATGGTGCCGTCTTCTTCGATGTTGATCTGGGTGCCGGTTTCTTCGGTCAGCGCACGGATGGTGGCGCCGCCCTTGCCGATCACGTCACGGATCTTCTCGGGGTTGATCTTCATGGTGTAGAGCTTGGGCGCGAAGCTGGAGACTTCGGTCTTGGCTTCACCCATGGCTTCCTGCATCTTGCCAAGGATGTGCATGCGCGCTTCCTTGGCCTGAGCCAGGGCGACCTGCATGATTTCCTTGGTGATGCCCTGAATCTTGATGTCCATCTGCAGGGCGGTGATGCCGTTGGTGGTACCGGCCACCTTGAAGTCCATGTCACCCAGGTGATCTTCGTCACCCAGGATGTCGGTCAGCACGGCAAACTTGTTGTCTTCCTTGATCAGACCCATGGCGATACCGGCCACATGCGCCTTCATGGGCACGCCGGCGTCCATCATGGACAGGCAGCCGCCGCAGACCGAAGCCATGGACGAGGAACCGTTGGACTCGGTGATTTCCGACACCACGCGGATGGTATAGGGGAACTCTTCCTTGGTCGGCAGGCAAGCCGCCAGAGCGCGCTTGGCCAGACGGCCGTGGCCGATTTCACGGCGCTTGGTCGAGCCCATGCGGCCCACTTCACCGGTGGCAAAGGGAGGCATGTTGTAGTGGAACAGGAAGCGGTCTTCGAACTCGCCAGCCAGCGCATCGATCTTCTGAGCATCGCGCTCGGTACCCAGCGTGGAGATCACCAGGGCCTGAGTCTCACCACGCGTGAACAGCGCGGAGCCGTGAGTGCGGGGCAGCACGGAGGAACGGATCTCGATGGGGCGCACGGTACGGGTGTCGCGGCCGTCGATGCGGGGCTCGCCCGCCAGGATCTGCGAACGCACGATGCCGGCTTCGATGTCGAACAGCATGCCTTCGACCTTGACGCCGTCGAACGCCACGCCTTGCTCGGTCAAGGCGGCCTTGACATCAGCGTATGCAGTGCGGCAAGCCAGGGTACGCACCTGCTTGTTGCGCTCCTGGTAAGCGGCGCGCAGCTTGGCTTCGCCCAGCTCGGCCACCTTGGCGATCAGCGCTTCGTCCTTGGCGGGAGCAGTCCAGTCCCATGCGGGCTTGCCGCCTTCACGCACCAGATCATGGATGGCGTCGATGGCGATCTTGCCTTGCTCGTGACCGAACACCACGGCGCCCAGCATCACTTCTTCAGGCAGTTGCAGGGCTTCGGATTCCACCATCAGCACGGCGGATTCGGTGCCGGCAACGACCAGATCCATCTGAGAATCCTTGCGCTGGGTCTGACCGGGGTTCAGCACATATTCGCCGTTGATGTAACCCACGCGAGCAGCACCGATGGGGCCGCTGAAGGGAATGCCGGACACAGCCAGGGCCGCCGAAGTGGCGATCATGGCAGCGATGTCGGCGTCGACTTCGGGATTCAGCGAAATGGTGTGGATGACCACATGCACGTCGTTGTAGAAGCCTTCGGGGAACAGGGGACGGATGGGGCGATCGATCAGACGCGAGGTCAGAGTCTCCAGCTCGGAAGGCTTGGCTTCGCGCTTGAAGAAGCTGCCGGGGATCTTGCCGGCGGCATAAGTCTTCTCGATGTAATCAACGGTCAGGGGAAAGAAGTCCTGGCCGGCCTTGGCGATCTTGGAACCCACGACAGTGGCCAGCACCACGGTGTCGTCGATGTTGACCAGCACGGCGCCGGAGGCCTGACGCGCGATTTCGCCGGTTTCCATGGTGACCGTATGCTGGCCCCACTGGAAGGTCTTGGTAACTTTGTTGAACATGGTCATATGACTCCTTTATGAATAGCTGGATGCGCTTATCCAGTCTTGATTTGGAGTGCAAACAGAACACGATGCCATTCCAGTGCTGCGCTGAGCGCTATCAATAGTGCAGCATTGGAATGACACAGCTTCGCTCTGTTTTGCGAACTCCGAAGTAAAAAACGCCTGAGCTAGGCAATCTAACTCAGGCGTTTCGATCTTTCACCGTGCTTACTTGCGCAGGCCCAGCTTGGCGATCAGTGCTGTGTAGCGGTCAGCGTCCTTGGACTTCAGGTAGTCCAGCAGCTTGCGGCGACGGCTCACCATGCGCAGCAGACCGCGACGACCGTGGTGGTCCTTGGCGTTAGCCTTGAAGTGGGGAGTCAGTTCGTTGATGCGAGCTGTCAGCAGAGCCACTTGCACTTCGGGGCTACCAGTGTCGTTTTCGGAACGAGCATTGGCCTTGACAACTTCAGCCTTCTTATCGGCAGCGATCATTTTGTTTTCCTTAGGATTTGGCACTCGACGAGGAGCACCTTGGTTACTTGCGCCAAGGCTGGAAAGGCCTCAGCGTGCGTCTTGCACCATGCAAAACTTGGCGATTATATCAAGAGGCGATTTATCCCCTATGCAGTAGCACGACTAGGCACCAGACCAAGGCAGGCAAACCCGCTTGCCCGCTCCTAAGCGAGACTCGGACAATGCGCCCATCACCTCCAGCCGGGGATCTGCAATGACCAGCTTTTCTAGACGCTATTCGTTTGCCAGCCTCTGCACTGCGACCCTGATGGCCTTCGCTCTCGCAGATCAGTCAGCACTCGCAGCCAACGCAGGCCAGCGCAACCACAAAGCAGCCAAGAAGCAAAGCGGCAAGGTCAAGATCCAGAACACCCGGAGCAGTTCGGAAGAGACAACTGCCGAACGCGATAGACGACTCTATCGGGAATGCCAGGGAAGACCCAACTCCGGGGCATGCGCGGGGTATGCCTACCCGGCTTCCGGCCGCCGCCGCTGAAAGCGACCACCGATCTCCCCATCAAGACCACTCATCCAGTCATAAAGCATTCGGCATGCAACGAAACGTAATATGCCAGCATGCCCAATTTGCTCCTCATGCGTCGCCATTTTTCCAGAGGCTTCACAGCCATTGAACTCATGGTCACGGTTGCCATTCTGGCCGTTTTGGCCGGCATTGCCGCGCCCAGCTTCAATCCAATCATTGAACGCTGGCGAGTGCGCCAGGCATCCGAGGAATTGCAGTCCACGTTTTACTTTGCGCGCTCCGAAGCCATCAAGCGCGGCGGCAATGTGACTATTTTGCGCAGCGATGATGGCGGAGGCTGCACAGAAGTGGGCACAGACACCAGCCTCTGGAGCTGCGGCTGGATTGTGTTTGCCGACTTGGACAACGACGGCGCGCAGGATAGCGGCGAAGACACATTGCAGACTGCCCCCGCCCCCAACAAGGTAAGCGTGCAGTTCACCAATACCAGCGATGCCAAGCTGACCGACCCGATCAAGGTCGACCGCTGGGGAAGGTTCTCAAGCACGAATGCCGCCATCGATTTTGCATTTCGATTGACCCCAAAAAGTGGCAGCGCCGCCAGCGCATCCTCAATCTGCGTCAGCAGCAGCGGACGCATCAAGCGACTCGACTCTGCAACCGGCTCATGCAGTTAACCAAACGAACAGGATCATTGGGCAGCGGCACAGGCCCGCCCTCAACGAGGAATATGTATGTACCCCGGCTTAAACAACGCTCCGCACCTCGCAGCCCCCGGTTTCAGCAGTTACGGATTCACTTCCATTGAGCTGATAGTGACCGTTGCCATAGCCGCAGTCCTCAGCGCCATTGCAGTGCCCAGCTTCAATTTTATTTTTGAGCGCTGGCGCGTCATGGAGGCCGTGGAGATCATGAAATCCAGTCTGATGTTCGCCCGCTCAGAAGCTATCAAGCGCGGTGGCAACGTATATCTGGAAAAGCTTCCCCGAACCACTGTTGGCTGCGTCACCGACGGGACCAACCAGGACTGGGATTGCGGCTGGGTCGTCTTCGTGGACAGCAATGGCAACAGGCGCTGGAACAGCGGAGAGGAAATCCAGCGCTATGAACCACCAACCAAAGTAACCGTCACCAGAACCAAATCAGGCGCCACCATCCGTGTCGACCGCTGGGGAATGATGGATGGCGCCAATTTGATCGGCTTCACGATAGCACCTCAGCCTGCCGGAATAGCCTCTGCCGCCACCAAGGGCATTTGCATGTCTTCGGGCGGACGAATTCGAGTCATTGAACAAAAAGACGTGCCATGCACCAACTGAATCACACTCGCCAACCCGGTAAACAGCGAGGCATCACTTTGCTGGAATCGTTGATTGCCATTGTCGTTGCCGCACTGGGCATCCTCGGCATCCTCGGCGTACAAATGCGCACGCTGACCGACACCCAGACCAGCATGCGCCGCGCTCAAGCCATCCGTTTGATTGAAGACCTCAGCGAGCGCATGAAGGTAAATCCCAATGCACTGAGCGGCATCAACACCTACGTCACGGGCTGGACCGCAACACCGCCAACCACTGCGGCGACCAAAAAATGCGTTGGCAGCACTACCTGCACCCAGGCCGAATTGGCCGAGTACGATCTCAAGGAATGGAAACGCCTGGTGGAGCGCTCTCTCCCGCTTGGCAATGCCGCCACCTTCCTGGCCCTTGCCGACGGCGATTCCAGCAGCATCACCAACCGCCGGCAACTGGGCGTGCTCATACGCTGGCGGGAAAACGAGCGCGAAGACTTTGCAAGCGATGCCACCGGCACTGCTGCCAAAAAAGCCTACAAGGACGCCATCAACACCGGAGCCAGCATCAAGAGCGACGGCAGCATCAGCACCAAAGATCCCACCTCCTGCCCCGCCAACTTCACTTGCCATCTTCAATACATACCAGTCAGTGCACGCTGCGCACCTGACTTTCGTGCAGGCAATAGTGCACCTTTGTTTTTCTGCCCCGGAACCTGACGCATCCCTATGAAAGCCTCCAGCATCGCGAGAAGCCAGCCTCAGCGCGGCGTGACTCTGATTGAACTACTCGTCGGCATCGTCATCGGACTTCTGACGGTAGCCGTTGCCATGGGTGCGCTGATGGTCTCAAGAGGCGTTACCGGCACGGTCAGCGATAGCAGCATGCTGCAGCAACAAGCCGCATACGCTTTTCGCGTCATCGGGCAACAGATCCGCCAGGCTGGCTCCTTGAGACTGAATCTGGCCTCACAGAAGTCAGAAGGAGCCGATATCGATATGTCGGATCCGGTAGCCTTTGAGACCAAAGCCACAGATTTCGATCCCGCGGTCAATACCATCAGCGGTATGGACAGCCCCGGCACCAATGAATACAAGCTCACCTTGGGTTATCGCAACTATAAAGAGCCGGTATATACATCTACAAATGCGGCATCCATGCTGCGCGATTGCCTCGGTCAATCACCCAATGACAATTTGATTCAAAGCCGGTTCTCGCTCAATTCCACAAATAATGAATTGCGCTGCGTGGGCGCATCAGGAAACCCGCAGCCCATCATTCAGAATGTCGCTAATTTTCAAGTGCGATATTTGCTGCAGACATCAGCATCCAGTGGATCCCCGCAGATCAGCTATGTCGATGCAGCTACTGTGGCAAGCGCCTGGCCGCAGGTTGTCGGCGTGGAAATATGTCTGGTGCTTTATGGCAATGAAGCCATTGATATGCCGGACAACACCACCTACCTGGACTGCGACAACACTACATCCGTCACCATGAATACATTGGCTGCCCCACGTACGCGGCGAGCGCACATGGTTTTCCGCAACATTTACCAGCTGCGCAGCCAGGGACTGACTACCGTCAGCTGAATATCATGAATACATTCAAAATTCCCCGGCAAAGAAAACAACGAGGTATATCACTATTCGTTGTAATCATCTTTGTCATGCTCTCCATGCTGCTGGCCCTGTGGGCATCCCGCACATCGCTTTTCAATGAGTTGATCGTCGGCAATGATGCCGATTACCAGCGAGCCTTCGAGGCAGCCCAGGCCATCTTGCAAGATGCCGAACTCGATATTCGCGGAGAAAACTCTGATGGCAGCTTTTGCACACCCAATGACAGCGACGGAAACATATGCCGACGCACGACTGCAGAGAAAATCCCGCTAGAAGCACAGGAGGTGGGCACTCTTCTGGCGGACCTGGCAGACCCCACCAAGATTGCCAGCACAGCGCCGAAATGCAAAAACGGCATTTGCATCAAGCGCGCTGATCGCCCTGACATCAAAGACAAACAGGACTTCTGGAACAACACAGATTCGACCAAGGGCATTACGCTGACACAAATGACCGGTGTTCATACAGGCACCACTACGCCCGTCGGCGCGCGCTATGGTCAATTCACAGGCGCAGCAATCGGAGATGATGATAGTCCGGCAAGCGCCATATTGCGAAACAGAAGTGCTGCCAAGCAAGGGGCCTGGTACTGGATCGAAATTCTCCCCTATGACGATAGCAGCAAGAATTCCGGTGTTCTTGTCAACAACACTGGAACAGATGCAATAAACCCACAAAGCATTTTGGCACTAAACCTGACACCTAATATCGTCTATCGAATTACAGCTCTGGCGTATGGACGCAATCCCAACACAATGGTTGTGCTTCAGCAGACGTATGCAAGACAAAAACTCAAAGACTAGATACCCATGTTCTCTACTTATCAGATCAGGTGATCGCCATGCAAAAAAAAATGCCCGCTCACTTCAAAAGAAAGTCACTTGCCATAGCAGCAGGCGCAGTTCTAATACCCTCGATCGCAACATCCATCGAGTTGCTTCAGGCCCCTCCGGGCACAGTGCAGCCCTATGTCACACCTAATGTGATTATCTCCGTCGACGATTCTGGAAGCATGGATTACTGCTCAAATGCAGAAAGCTCATCCAAATGCGTAATTACAGGCTATGACAGAAGAGGCAACGCAATTTGGGGTGGCGCCACCAATGAATCTCAGCCGAATGCAGATGGAACCTGGCCCGTAACAAGCCGCCGCATTAATGTTCTTAAATATGCATTAATTGGAGCACAAAAGAGCGATGGAACTTGGGAAGGCGGCGTTTTCCGAGATAGAAATTTACTTCCAGATAGAAAAATTCGTCTATCTTGGCAAGCCATGTGGAATAACGGAGGTGCAGCTGACGCAAAGAATGTCGACTCCGATAAAATGAATCAAAACTCCATGCGTTTCTTAGGAGAAACGCATAGAAATAACTTCATTAGCTTCATCAATGGATTAGATGCAAATAATGGCACACCTTCCCATTTAATGTTCAAACAAGCCGACGCCTACATGCGTCGCGACTTATCAATCAATAGTCCCTGGGCATCAGACCCGGGGAGTCAAGCTACACCTTACCTCGGTTGTCGTCGAAACTACCATATCATGATGACGGATGGCCGCTGGAACAATACATCATATGACATCGGCGACACAAATCGTCGAGATAATGCAACCAACATAACCCTACCAGATGAGACCATTTATGGTGGAACACAAGCCCAACAAAAACAGACATCTTTATATAGAGACTCCCACACAGAAACCCTAGCTGATTGGGCTTTCTACAGCTGGGGAACGCCATTACAAACAGCAAAAGACGAGACAAATGGAGTTAAAGGATTAAAAGGATCCATACAACCCTCTCCAGAATATGACAATGCCCCTCAACAAGAAAATTTCGGAAAAGACTCAAAAGGCAACGATGCAATTTTAGAGAGATACTGGAACCCAAAGTTCAACCCTGCCAACTGGCCCCATATGGTCACCTACACCATTGGATTCAGCAATATGGCTGTAACTTGGCCTGGCGCATCTGACATTATTGCACCGACTAATAAAGTTCCATTTGGATACAACGGAAGCTTTCTTGATTTCGTTACAGGAAACAAATCCTGGCCTGCGATGGACAATGAAAACAAGAGATCTCTTGATCTTTGGCATGCTGCCTTAAATGGTCGTGGTCGCTTTTATGCTGTTGAGAAAGGTGAAGATCTAGAAAAAGCATTCCGTGAAATTTTTGGGCAAATCAACACCCAAACTGATCCAGATATGACATCCACTGCTACAAGTGGATCCAATAATACGCGCTATGACGTTGGAAAGTTCACAGGAAATTATGAACCCAAAAATGGCTGGAAAGGCTTCATCAAGGCTGAAACTGTCAGAACAGATGGATCGATAATATCCACTCCTGGATGGGGTGGTCAGAATACGGCAGAAAAGCTTGACGCCTTAAATGCAACAGGTGCCACAAAAAATACAACCAGCAGAACCATCCTCAGCTGGAGTGACAAATGGGGGAGCGAGGACAAGTATCAGGGTGGCGTTCCATTCCTGTGGGCAAATGATGAATCCACACTAAGCACAGCCCAAAAGCTATGGTTACAGAAGAAGCCTGATGGATCTGGAACCGACGAAGGTGCAGCAGCTGGGCAAAACCGCCTGAACTTTATACGAGGCATACGAACCCTTGAAGGCTCTGAAAGCACCGGCTACACAGCAGCCAAGCCGTTTCGTGAGCGCAAGAGTATCCAAGGAGACATCATCAACTCCATTATCTGGTTTACTGGAGCTCCTTCGAGCAACTACGCTTTAAAGGGCTATGCAGACTTCACCCGATCCAAGGGTACAAGAACGCCGATGATTTATGCAGGTGGCAATGACGGAATGCTGCATGGATTCTCTGCTGCTGATGGCACAGAGAAAATTGCATACATTCCGCAGGGAATCATCCCTAGCTTAGGTCGCCTTACAGACCCCACATACAACCAAAAGCATCGCAATTTTGTTGACGGCTCCCCAATGACAGGGGATATCTATATCGGCTCAAACATCGACACAGACACCAACCCTGGCAACAACTGGAAAACAATTCTGGTTGGTTCACTGGGCGCTGGCGGAAAAGGTTATTTTGTTTTGGATGTCACCAACCCAGATAGCTTTTCCACGACAGCGGCTTCGAGCCTCGTCAAATTAGACCGAACTCGCAGTACTGATGCTGCGATGAATGCCGCAGCAGCACCCAACTGCGCATTGACTGGCATGAGTACTCCCGAAAAGACGGCCTGTGCCAAAGCCGTATCGGAGGATCGTGACATTGGTAACATCACAGCAACACCCGTCGCTGATGAGAACAACCCTATGCGCACCACACAGATCACGCGCATGAATAACAACCGCTGGGCAGTTGTTATGGGTAACGGCTACAACAGCAGCAACCAACGCCCCGTATTGCTGATTCAGTATCTGGACAACGATATGGAACTCAAGCGTATCCCTGTCGTAGGCGCCGTTGATGCGAGTACTGCAGACATTGGTACAGGTAGTGGCATTGCCAACGACAATGGCCTGGCTGCCCCCCGCTTGGTTGACCTCAATGGTGATGGATTGCCTGATATTGCATACGCTGGTGATAACTTGGGCAATATGTGGAAGTTTGATCTCACCAGTGCTGATGCAAGCAACTGGGGAGTCGCTTTCAGCGGAAGGCCATTATTCACTGCGCAAGGCCCCGCATCCTTGAACAGCACCAGAACTCTTGTCCAGTCCATTACGGCCCCACCAACTGTGCGTGCCAACGACCGGAAAATGACCATTGGAACAGGCAACGACAAGAAAACCATTGCTGTAGGCGGCATGATGGTTGCTTTTGGCACAGGCCGCAACGCTACCAAAGCTGACGAAAACAACCGGAATGTGCAAACCATTTACTCCGTCCTGGACAACACACGCTACAACTTGATTACCACAAACCTTGGCCCACGCGTACAAGTCAATAGTGGCAATACATCCTGCACAACCCCCAACGGAACCTGCATTCCAGTCCCCACGGCCTTGGGCACCGGCGTAACCGCAGCCAAGCTTGCTCAGCAAAGCATTACGGAACTGAGCAACGGTGACTTTGGCGCTGTTGGAGCAAGTAATGACGACAACAAGCTCACCACCAGCACCTGGGCCAACTACAACGGCTGGTATCTGGACTTGCCGGCCGTAGGAGAGCGTCAGCTCAAACCCATGGAGTTCTATGACGGCAGCAATATCCTGGCCATTTACTCTCAGGTTCCGGCCAAGGGCACCGATGTAGACCCCAATGTGGAAAGCTGTGAATCCACGACGGTCGATGGAGAGCGCCAGTACCGCACCTTTATCAACATCATGGATGGGCTTCGTCCGTCGGTTCAGATCGTTGATAAAAACAACGACGGTCTCTACAACTCGCTGGATCTGAATGTGTCTCGCGTCAAGGTAAGCAAAGGCTCCCACACGCTAATAGCCCAGAAAAACAAGATCGCAGATATCGACACCAAGAATGATAAAGAGATGCTGGCACGCATGCCCGAGCAGTCGCTGCGCCCCAGCTGGCGTCAGCTGCGTTGAGCGCTGCCTGCTTCATGAGGAAAAATGAAAATGCAAAAAAAACAGCAAAAAGGCTTCACCTTGATCGAATTGATGATCGTCGTGGCCGTCGTCGGTATCCTGAGTGCCATCGCCTACCCCAGCTATACCGAGTATGTGCGCCGCGGCCATAGAGCGGATGCACGCGCCGGCCTGCTGCAAGCCCAGCTCTGGATGGAGCGTGCAGCCACGGCAACCGGGGTCTATCCAACCAATGCAGACCTCACCAAGGTGCTACCCGCCAACCTGTCCTGGTCCACCGACGCCAGCAAGCGCTACCAGATCGAAATGAAAGCCAGCTCCACTGCCGCCTACACTTTGATCGCCAAACGCAAAAACCCGGGAGCGCAGGCAACTGACAAGTGCGGAGACTTCACCCTCAGCAACACAGGGGTCAAGAGTGCTGACAATCTAGCAAGCGGTACCACGGCCTCGGACTGCTGGACCAAGTAACGCAGAGCCCTCTGCATTACCATCCTGGGCATGACACCCTCTGCCCACTTCATGAACAAAGCGCTTGAGCAGGCTGCTCAGGCGCTTTTTCTTTCTTCACCCAACCCGCGTGTTGGCTGCGTGATCGTCGATGCCTCGGACCGCATCATCGGCCAGGGCTTTACCCAGCAGGCCGGTGGCCCGCACGCCGAGGTGATGGCTTTGCGCGATGCTGCAGCCAAAGGCAACGATGTGCGTGGAGCCACGGCCTATGTGACGCTGGAGCCCTGCTCGCACCATGGCCGTACCGGCCCCTGCTGCGACGCCTTGATCGCAGCCGGCATCGGCAAGGTGGTGGGAGCACTGACGGATCCCAATCCGCAAGTGGCCGGCCAGGGTTTCGAGCGGCTGCGCGCTGCGGGTGTTAATGTGGAGATCGGCCCCGGCGGAGCTGAATCACGCGAGCTCAATATCGGCTTTTTCAGCCGCATGATTCGCGGCACACCCTGGGTGCGCATGAAGGCTGCCAGCTCGCTGGACGGCGTCACGGCCTTGCACAACGGCCAAAGCCAGTGGATTACCTCGGCGGCCGCCCGGGCCGACGGACATGCCTGGCGTGCCCGTGCCTGCACAATTTTGACCGGCATAGGCACGGTGCTTGAAGACAATCCGCGCATGAATGTGCGTGATGTAGACACGCCACGCCAGCCACGCATTGCCGTGGTGGACAGCAAGCTGGACATCCCGCTGGATGCTCATGTTTTGAAAGCACCTAGCGGTTGCCTCATCTATACCTGCAGCACAAAGCAATCCAAAATTGAAGCACTGCAAGCGCTAGGCGCTACGGTTATTGCTATGCCCAATGCTGCAGGCAAGGTCGATCTGGCGGCCATGCTGCGGGATCTGGCCGCGCGCGGCACGAATGAACTGCATGTGGAAGCTGGCTTCAAGCTCAACGGCTCACTGATTCGCGAAGGCTTGGTCGATGAGCTTCTCTTCTATCAGGCCCCCAGGCTGCTGGGAATGGGTGCCATGGGTATTGCCAACTTCGGCCCGCTCGACACCCTGGACCAAGGTCTGCCACTGGTGTTCCATGATATCGCCCGCCTTGGACCGGACCTGCGCATTGTTGCCAGAGTCCAGGGCCGAGAGCAGTTCTAGCGCAGTCTGTGTCCGACATGTGAACCCGGTCATCATGGGTTACAAAGCAGCAATGACGGCTTCTATCTCAACATCGTCACGGCTGCAGCCATCAGGGCCGCAAAAGCATCTGGCGCTGCTTGCCGGCGTCATTGCCGCGATACTGCTCACAGGTTGCGCGGCGTCGCTGCCCAAGGATGTGGAGCGCCCCGTCAGCACCGCACTGAGCCAGCCCCAAAGCACCGAGCTGGGCCTGTTCATCTCTCAGGCTCGCCCGGCCAAGGCAAAGCCAGATGCCTCGGCTTTTGCCTTGCTCTCCGGCCCCAAGCATGCCCTCAGCAGCCGCATGGCGCTGGTGGAAAACGCACAGAAAACGCTGGATCTGCAGTACTACGCCATCCATGCAGACCAAAGTACCGGGCGACTGCTGCGCGCCGTCGTGCAGGCTGCCAGGCGCGGCGTGCGCATACGCGTGCTGCTGGACGACTTCCACAGCACGGGGCCGGACGCGCAGGTCATGCGCCTGGCTTTTGTGCCCAATGTGGAGATGCGCATGTTCAACCCGCTGGCCGGCTCGCGCGCCTCCACCATCGGCCGCGCCTGGACCTTGCTGACCGACTTTCAGCGCGCGCAGCAGCGCATGCACAACAAGCTGTTTGTAGCCGACAACACCCTGGCCGTGATTGGCGGGCGCAATCTGGGCGATGCCTACTTTGACGCCTCCAATGAAGGCAATTTTGTCGATCTCGATGTCTTGACCGGCGGCCCGGTCGTCAAGGATTTGTCGCGCAGCTTCGACCGCTACTGGAACAATGTGCGCGCCTACCCCGTGCAGTCGCTGATCAGCGAGCCTGACTTGCTCAAACTCAAAAAGCAGTTTGAACAGGAAGACGCCAGGAGCGAAGCCGAGCATGCCCGTAACACCACCGTCCCCAAGCCGGAACCCGAAGACAGCCCTTTGAATCTGAACCAGATCCCATGGATCTGGGCCCAGGCCATGGTGCTGGCCGACAGCCCGACCAAGATTCCCGCAGAAGGGGCGGAGCGGACTGCCGCCGATGAGTCATTCGAAGCAGCGGTGCTCAAGGCCGACGACGCCAACAGCCTCCCCCCCTTGGCCACACCAGCGCTGAATGCCGAGTCGGTGGTCGATGGTCTGCTGGCTCTGATTCGCTCTGCCAGGCGGGACTTGCTGGTCGTTTCGCCCTACTTTGTACCGGGGTCGGAGATCATGGATGCCTTTCGCACCGCACGCAGCAAAGGCGTACGCATCCGGGTACTGACCAACTCCCTGGCCTCCAACGATGCTCCACTGGCACATGCCGGCTATGCCCGCCACCGCAAGGCACTACTGGAGATGGGCATCGAATTGCACGAAATGCGCAGCGAAGCGGCCAATGTCAGCTCCGCCCTGCGCGCAGGCGGCACGGGCTCCAGCGGGGGCAGCTCCGGTGCTTCGCGGGCCATGCTGCACACCAAGCTGCTGGTCATAGACGGGCGGCTGGTCGCCGTGGGTTCCATGAATCTGGATATGCGCTCACGCCTGCAGAACACCGAGATCGCCGTGCTGATCGCCAGCCGCCGCTTCAGCCAGCTGGCCGGCGACAGCATCGATGAAAGCCTGCCCGAAAACAGCTGGCGGGTGGACCTGGATCCCAAGGGAAAGCTGGTCTGGCGTGCACCTCAGGACAGCGGGCTAGCGGACTCTTACTCGGAGCCCGATGCCAGCCTGGGGCTGCGCCTTATGCTGCTGCTGCTCGGGCCTCTGGCTCCGGACAGTCTGCTTTAGGCGTGGTTTGCGGCCAGGCCCATTCCTGCTGCAGATCACGCTGTGGCAGCGCATGTACCCAGTCGCTGATGGCGCGTTGATCGGTCTGGGTGCGCACTTCCTGATAAGCCAGCTCGGCCTCGGGAAAACGTCTGCGCATGAGGTTGAGCCACTGCTTGAGGCGACCCGCACGCTGGCGCGGCTCCAGATCCTCGCAGACCATATGCCAAAAACGCTGCACCTGGGGCACCAGCACCAGCCAGTCAATGCCAGCGACCGTGCTGACGCTGCCGTGCTCCACGGCGCGGCGCACGGCCAGGGCCAGACCCGGGTCGGCCACAATGCCACGCCCGAGCATCAGATCGTCGCAGCCCGAAACTTCGCGGCAGCGCAAGGCCTCTTCCACAGTCCAGATCTCCCCATTGGCCACCACATTCACGCCCACCGCCTCGCGGATGCGCGGAATCTCTTCCCAATAGGCCGGCGGACGATAGCCGTCCAGCTTGGTACGCGCATGGACGACGATCTCACAGGCACCGCCCTGCTCCATGGCCTGGGCGCATTCGGTCATCAGCGCCCGGTCGTTGAAACCCAGCCGCATCTTGGCCGACACCGGCATCTGCGCGGGCACGGCACGGCGCACGGCGTCCACCACGCGCACGATCTGCTCGGGATCCTGCAGCAGCGATGCACCGCCGCCATGGCGGTTGACCACCTTGGCCGGGCAGCCGAAATTCAGATCGATGCCCTCGGGGCCCAGGCGCGCCAGATTGGCCGCGTTCTCGGCCATGCTGACGGGGTCCGAGCCCAGCAGTTGCGCCCGCACCAGCACGCCGGCCAGCGTCCGGCTGCCGTTGCGCAGCTCGGGCATGGTACGCAGATAAACCTTGTCCGGCAGCAGCGAGCCGCTGATGCGAATGAATTCGGACACACAGCGATCCGCGCCGCCCACTCGGGTCAGCACATCGCGCAACACAAAATCCAGCAGCCCTTCCATGGGCGCAAGCAGCAGTCTCATTTCAGATTCAAATCAGATTGGCCTGCGGCGCTTATTCAGAAAACGCCAGCAGCTATTAATTCAGAAGCAATTGGCAAGCTTGGGCAGTAATGACTGGCCGATCCACTGCGAATTGGCGCAGATTCACACCAGTGTCATCGTCAGCCCATGCAATAGCGCATCCGCACTTGTAATGCGCCAGACAGAAGCAGCCATGATTTTGCAGAAAACCGCCAAGGCACAGGAGGAACTTCAGCCCGGATCGCGCCAGTTGCCGCAGCGCGCGCGCTCCCTGCTGTTGCTGGCCGGCGGTAAGAGCATGGAAGAACTTGCCGCCATGTTGGGCAGCGATCATGCCGCACTGGCCCAGCAATTGGTGGAGCAGGGATATCTTCAACTGGTGCCAACCAGCGGCTCCAAAGCGCGCAGTCTGGCCACTCATCCAGCGATCCCTCTCGCCAAAGTTGGAGACAGCCCGGCCACACCTGCCCTGGCGCCAGCCGAAGAAGCCACTGATTCGACACCAGCCATCAATATGGCGGGCACGCGCATGTATTTATTCGATATGGGCGAGCGCCTGTTTGCCAACCGCCATGAGGCCCTGGCCCAGACCTTGCGCACCCAACTGCGCGAGGCCAGAGACCTGCACAGCTTGCGCAGCGCAGGCATCAGCCTGTTGGCGGCGGTACAGGAATATGCAGGCGAAGAGCGCGCACATTCGCTGCGCGAGAGGCTGGCGGCCCTGCTAGCGCATGGGGAAGCAGCCGATCCAACCTGCCAGGAACTGCAAGGCGCAGCGGCCTAGCAGCCTGACTGTCAGCCCGCCTTGGCCAGACGCCAGAGCGAGGTCACTTCGGCAGAGCGCGCAATGTGCAGAGGGTCCTCTCGGTCCTGTACCTTGCCATGATGCGGGCGAACATCTTCACGCCCCAGCACCTTGAGTCCGGCGGCTTCAATCCAGCCCAGCAGCTCGTCACGCGTGCGCAGCTTCAGATGCTCGGCCAGGTCGGAGATGATGAGCCAGCCTTCGCCACCTGGCAGCAGGTGTGCCGCCAGCCCTTGCAGAAAGCCGCGCAGCATGCGGCTGTCTTCGTCATAAATCGCCTGATCGAGCACCGATGCTGCCTTTCCCGGCAGCCAGGGCGGGTTGCAGACGATCAGACCGGCCTGCCCTTGCGCAAACAGATCGGCATGCTGCAGCTCCACCCGGGAAGCATGACCCAGGCGCTGCAGATTCTCGCAGGCGCAGGCCAGCGCACGCTCGCTGGTATCGGTGGCGACCACCGACTTCACGCCGCGCTTGAGAAGCAATGCCGAGAGCACGCCCGTGCCGACACCAATATCCCAGGCCTGCTCCAGACCGGCTGCGGGAATGCTCGCACGCGCCACCAGATCGAGATACTCGCCGCGCACGGGTGAGAAAACACCGTAGTGCGCATGAATGCGGGCGCCATCCAGGGCAGGAATCTCCACCCCCTTCTTGCGCCACTCATGGGCGCCGACCACCCCCAGCAGATCGCGCAGCGGCACCAGCACGGACTGCGCATCCACTTCGGCCGGAACTGTGCCCCAAGCTTCAGAGCAGGCCTGGCTCCAGTCAGGAGCCCGGCGCAAGGCGCAATGCCATTGAACATTCAGCTCGATCAGAATGCTGGCCAGCATGCGTGCACGCTGGGCCTGGGACTGGCGGTACAGATGAAAAGCGTGGGGAAAACCTGCAGCAGCAGGGCTCTTTGCCGGGCTCTTGCGTCGCGACTTCTTGTCCAGCCGGCGGCCCAGTGCCAGCAACAACTGACGCGCATTCTGAAAATCACCGCGCCACAGCAGCGACGCACCTTCACTGATATGGCGAAACGCCGTATCAGCGGGCATGGTGTCATCGGCAACTTCGATGCGGCGGGGCTTGGGCAAGCTGCTTTCGCTGCGCCACAAAGCCGTATGGGCCTGGGCTTGCTCCTGCCATTGCAGCAGGTCGAAAGCAGATGCGGGAGCGCAGACTGAGGCCGCGAGCTTGCTGTTGGGAGACGTCACGGCCTGTCTTTCAGTGAGTGCTGAACGCTGTGATCAGCCGTTCAGAGGACGCTTGACGCGCACTTCTTCAATCTTGATGCTGCCAATCACAGCCGTCTTGGCCGTGGACATTTCACGCTTGAAGCCTGCCATTTCATGGAAACGCAGGGCACGCTCGTTGCGCAGCGGAATCCAGGCTGTCACATTGGTGCAGCCTTCTTCCAGCAGACCATCTCGGGCGGCGTCCCACAGGGCAACGCCAACACCTTGATTCCAGTGCGAGGGAGCTGCATAGATAGCCCAGATCTCGCCGGTGGTCTGGCGGGACTTTTCATCACGGGAGCGGTCAAAGCCGACAAAGCCAACGATCTTGTCGCCGTCAATGGCGACCTGGACCTGTGGCTCACAGTATTCAATAGCTTCGCGCCAGTAAGCCTGGCGCTTTTCAACCGAGGACATGGCCTTCAGTTGATCATCGGGAACCAGACCTCGATAAGCCTCCAGTGCGGAAGCAGTATGGATCTGGGCAATCGCTTTTGCATCGCGAAGAGTAGCGGGACGGACCTGGATACTAGACATGGAAAAACCGGGGCGGAAACATGTAAGAATAGAAGGGCGTAATTGTCTACAGATTCAGAGTTTTGGCACGCGGTGCAGTGGTTAGCCATTTGCTCAACTGCGGCTGTTCGCAATTTCTTGCTATGGCGCAATCTATGTGCTATGCGCTCCACTAAGCAGAGCAGCAAGCCCGCAACCATCAATGGTTTGCGTCACATTTGATGACAATCTGGCAAGCGCTCACGACAGCACCGAAGCGCTCAATCCCTGTTCGACGGTCAAGAAACTTCAGAGCCAGCGTCGCATGAAGTCCATCACCCGGTCGAATTTCTCCCCGAACGGCGGGTACAGCAGGGAAGTCGCCGCCCAGCGCGACTGCACGAAAACCGCCTTCTGGTGCACAAAGCGCAAAAAGCCCTGCTCTGCGTGATAGGCACCCCAGCCGCTGTCGCCGACACCACCGAATGGCAAGTTCTCATGCGCCACATGCAGCAAGGTGTCGTTCACACAGACGCCTCCGCTGACGGTGCGCATCAACACCGCATTGCGCTCGGCCTCGTCGTTGCCAAACCAGTACAGCGCCAGCGGGCGCGGGCTGGCGTTGATGGCATTGATCACGTCTTCGATATGCTCATAGGAGATCACAGGCAGGATGGGGCCGAAGATCTCTTCCTGCATCAGCTGCATCTCGCCCGTGGCGCCGAACACCAGCGCCGGAGCGAACTGGCGCTCCACCGCCTCGCCCCAGGCCGTGGTGTCGCCATCGACCGCAGGGGCTGCGGCCTCATGCATCCAGTGCACCTGCGCTCCCAGGCTTTGCGCCTGACGCAGCATCTGCTTGAGTCGTGCCAGATGGCGCTTGCTGATGATGGCCGTGTAATCCGGGTTGCCCGAGATGCGCGGGTACAGCTGCTGCACCGCCGCCTGATAGGCCTCGGCAAACTCCTGCTCCTTGCCGCGCGGCAGCAGCACATAGTCGGGAGCAATGCAGGTCTGCCCGGCATTGACCAGCTTGCCATAGGCCACCTTGAGCGCAGCGGCCTGCATATCGCAGTCCTGCGCAATGATGCAGGGCGACTTGCCCCCGAGCTCCAGCGTGGTGGGTGTCAGGTGCACGGCTGCCGCCTGCGCCACACGCCGCCCCACGGCCGTGGAGCCTGTGAACAGCAGATGATCGAATTGCAGACCCGAGAACTGCGTGGCCACGGCCACGTCTCCCTCGATCACGCAGAACTCTTCGGGTGCAAAGAACTGGGCGACCAGCTCGCCCATTTTTGCCGAGGTATGCGGCGTCAGCTCGCTGGGCTTGAGCATCACGCGATTTCCCGCCGCCAGAGCCGTGATGGCCGGCGCCAGCGATAGCTGCAGCGGATAGTTCCAGGGCGAGATGATGCCCACCACGCCCAGAGGCTGGCGCTCCACCCAGGCCTTGCCCGGCTGCAGCATCAGTGGCGTGCGCACGCGCTGACGCTTGCTCCACTTGGGCAGATGCTTGAGCGTGTGCCTGAGCATATTGCGCACCAGCATCAGATCCAGCATCTCGGTCCAGCGCTCGGAGCGCACGCCAAAGTCCTGCTCCACCGCCGCGCACAAAGCCGGGCCGTTCTCGTCCAGCATCTTCTGCAGACGCAGCAGCCTCTCCCGGCGCACCAGCAAAGGTACATCGACCTGCGTGCGGCTGGCTTGGTACTGCAAGTCAAAAATGCGGTGCAAGTCCATGTAGTTCATGCCTGTCTGAAAATCCCAAGATCACAGTCCCGACCATACCGCGAGACTGCGTAAACACAGCGTAAAAAAAGAGCCTGATGCAACACTGCACAGGCTCTTGTGTGTTGACCGCGAAACAAGCCTGCGGCCCTTTATTGCCTCACCTGCTCCAAAGTATGAAGCCTGTGTAAGCGCTTGTCATTACGACTCGTGCACCTCGCGTGGCTGCACATCGGTCACATCGCCGGCACCCGGCAGAACGCCGCGACGCCCGCGGGCTTCACGCCCATCCTTCTTGGCATCGGCATTGCCCGACGATTGCGCCATCCACTCGGCCCCCGAGCGGTACACCGTCTGCCAGCCGGCAAAGGGGCTCATGGCACCCATGCTCATGGGCACCACGGGCTGGCCCGTGAGCCTGGCCCACAGGGCGCGCGCACCCCAGGCCAGGGCGATGAGGCAGGCCACGGCCATCAGGCACAGGAAAAACACCAAGCCCACCAGCATCAGCATGATGCGGACGGCCCAGCGGGTTGCAGTGGCGGCGAAATCGTTCAAAGCAATACCTCTTTCTAGGGTTCAGGTCCTCAGGCAGCGCCTGCGGACTCGAACCGGAACACCCCGGGATCATTCACCGGGTCGACTGTCACAGCTATCGTACTCTTGGGCGGGAATTTCCCCTCAAGTAACAACTTGGACAGCGGGTTTTCAATACGCTGCTGGATTGCGCGTTTGAGCGGACGGGCACCGAACACGGGATCGAAGCCCACCTTGGCCAGCTCGGCCAGGGCCTGCTCGGACACCTGCATGCTCAGTTCCATCTTCTGCAGACGGCTTTCCAGCAACTTCAGCTGAATCCTGGCAATCGCCTCGATGTTCTTGGCATCCAGTGCATGGAAGACCACGGTTTCATCGATGCGGTTCAAGAATTCGGGTCGGAAATGGTTTTTAAGTTCCCCCCAGACCGCTTCCTTCACATCATCGGCATCCTCGCCAACCATGGCCTGTATCAGATGCGAGCCGATATTGCTGGTCATCACGATCACGGTGTTCTTGAAGTCCACCGTGCGGCCCTGGCCATCGGTCAACCGGCCATCGTCCAGAACCTGCAGCAATACATTGAAGACATCAGGGTGGGCTTTTTCCACCTCGTCCAGCAGCAGCACGCTATAGGGCTTGCGACGCACGGCTTCCGTCAGGTAGCCGCCTTCCTCGTAACCCACATAGCCGGGGGGCGCACCGATCAAGCGTGCCACAGAGTGCTTTTCCATGAACTCACTCATGTCAATACGCACCAGATGGTCCTCGCTGTCGAACAGGAAGCCTGCCAGCGCCTTGCACAGCTCTGTCTTGCCCACGCCCGTGGGGCCGAGGAACAGGAAGGAGCCGGTGGGGCGATTGGGATCGGACAGACCCGAGCGCGAGCGGCGAATGGCATTGGCCACGGCGCTAATCGCCTCCTCCTGGCCCACCACGCGCTCGTGCAGCTTGTCTTCCATGTGCAGCAGCTTGTCTTTTTCGCCCTGCATCATCTTGGCCACGGGGATGCCAGTGGCACGACTCACTACCTCGGCGATCTCCTCGGCTCCGACCTGGGTGCGCAGCAGCTTGTTGGCAGTCGCGCCGTCCTGGCCCTCTTCCTTGGCCTGGGCTTCGTGCAGCTGCTTTTCGAGTGCCGGCAGCTTGCCGTACTGCAGCTCGGCCACCTTGTTGAAATCGCCCTTGCGCTTGAACTCCTCGATCTGTATGCGCAGCTGATCCACTTCCTTGCGGATCTGCTCCGAACCCAGAGCGCTGGCTTTCTCGGCCTTCCAGATCTCCTCAAGGTCGGCGTACTCGCGCTCCAGGCTTTCGAGCTCTTCCTCGATCAGCTGCAGACGCTTTTGCGAAGCCTCGTCCTTCTCGCGCTTCATGGCCTCGCGCTCGATCTTGAGCTGGATCATGCGGCGCTCGAGCTTGTCCATCACCTCGGGCTTGGAGTCCATCTCGATCTTGATCTTGGCCGCGGCTTCGTCGATCAGGTCAATGGCCTTGTCGGGCAGGAAGCGGTCGGTGATGTAGCGATGGCTCAGCTCCGCAGCGGCAACGATGGCGGGGTCGGTGATATCGACGTTGTGATGCGCCTCGTACTTCACCTGCAGGCCGCGCAGAATGGCGATGGTGTCTTCCACCGAAGGCTCGTCCACGATGACCTTCTGGAAGCGGCGCTCCAGAGCGGCATCCTTTTCGATGTACTTGCGGTACTCATCGAGCGTGGTCGCACCCACGCAATGCAGCTCGCCGCGCGCCAGCGCGGGCTTGAGCATATTGCCGGCGTCCATGGCGCCATCGGCCTTGCCGGCACCCACCATGGTGTGGATCTCGTCGATGAAAAGAATGATGCGGCCTTCGTCCTGTGCGATTTCCTTGAGCACGGATTTGAGGCGCTCCTCGAAGTCGCCGCGGTACTTGGCACCGGCCAGCAGGCCCGCCATGTCCAGCGACAGCACGCGCTTGTTCTGCAGGCTCTCGGGCACTTCGCCGGCCACGATGCGCTGGGCCAGGCCTTCGACAATGGCGGTCTTACCCACGCCGGGCTCGCCGATGAGCACGGGGTTATTCTTGCTGCGGCGCTGCAGCACCTGGATGGCGCGGCGGATTTCATCGTCGCGGCCGATCACGGGATCGAGCTTGCCGCTGCGGGCGCGCTCGGTCAGATCCAGCGTGTATTTCTTGAGCGCTTCGCGCTGGCCTTCGGCTTCTGCACTGTCCACGTTCTGCCCTCCTCGCACGGCATTGATGGCTGCCTCCAGGCTGGATTTGCTCACGCCGCTCTGCTTGAGCAAGGCACCGGCACGCGTGGCCGAGCCTGCGGCATCGGCCAGCGCCAGCAGAAACAGCTCGCTGGCGATGAACTGGTCACCGCGCTTGAGGGCTTCTTTTTCGCTGGCCTGTAGCAGCCGAGCCAGCTCGGAGCCGACCTGCACATCGCCTTGCTGCTGCACGCGCGGCAGATCAGCCATGGCCTGTTCTGCCAGGTTCTTGAGTTGTTGCACATTGCCGCCGGCGCGCTGCAGCAGCGCACGCGGGCCGTCGTCCTGGCGCAGCATGGCAACCAGCAGGTGCAGAGGGTCGATGGTGGATTGATCAGCACCGAGCGCCAGGGACTGCGCGTCGGCCAAGGCTTCTTGGAATTTGGTCGTCAGTTTGTCAATTCGCATGGTTTGTCGCTTTCGCTCCAATCAGATTCATTGCCATTTATCTGATAGTCAAACAGGGGGTTTCAAGACCCGAATGCGCAAAAAACAGCAAAAAGCAGATCCGCAACCGCCCTGCTTGCGGTATATCAAGTTCAAGCATCGCGCCAGCAACGAGCCAGTTGCGTAGGAGTAAGCCCATAGTGCTTGCGAAAGCTGCGCAGCAAATGACTGGCATTGGCAAACCCCGTTTCGGCGGCCAGCCATGCAAGCTGCGGCGTGCGTCCTCTTGCACCGCCTGCGCTGCCCAGCAGGCGGGCGCAGACCTGCTGCAGACGCCGCTGCATGACCCAGTCATGCACGGTGCATCCCATGCTTTGATGGAACATACGGGCAAAGTGATATTCGGACAAGGCCACGACCTGCGCCAGCGCGGGCAAGCTCAGGGCTTTGCTGTCGGCCAGATGAGCCTCCACATAGTCAAGCACCTTGCGCCGGGCCGTGGATGACAGGCCACCCAACGGTTTCAGCAGCTTGTGCCGCTGCCAGGGCGCCGCCGATTGCAGCACCAGCCGATCCAGCACTTGCTGGCTCAGGAAGTCCGCTCGCCATATGTCGTGAGCCTCACTCCAGTCCAGTCGCCACAGCGCCTGCGACCATTGCGCATAGATTGGATCCTGGGAATAAATCTGCGGTGTCAGCGTAATGCTGCGCGGCTCGGCATCCAGCAGGCGCACCACTCGGTCGGCCCAGGCAATGTCAGAGACATACAGGTGCAGAAACTGCACAGGCTCACGCACCAGCCAGCGCGATTCATGCTCGGCCGGGAGAACGCAAAAGCGCCCTGCTTCGCCTCGGGCCAGTGCATCGCCCTTGAGTTGCGATCCCCGACCTCCGGCCAGATAGACAGACAGCGTGTGATGGCCTTGCTGCCGGTAGTGCACCTCATCATCGTGATTGGTCCAGATTGCCAATTCCAGCGACTGACTCAAACCCGCTCTGCGCCTGATCTGGGCGCGTGACCGAGCCAGTACATGACTCAGATGCGACGGGGCGGATACAGCGCTGGCGGGCATGCCTGCATTGTGGCGCCAGCTATCTGGCCGCGCTTGCTGCAGCGCCACAAAACCGCAGGAATGTGCAATGCAGAGCCAATCCAGGCGCGCAAGATCTGGTTCTTCCAAGCACCAAGACTTGCCATGCTTTTACCTCTTTATGCCCTGGTCGTGCTGATCTGGGGCTCCACCTGGATCGCTCTCAAGATGCAACTGGGCAGCGTCCCCGTAGAGCTGTCCATCGCCTACCGCTTTGGTCTTGCCTCCCTGGTGCTTTTTGCCTGGCTGCTGCTGACCCGCCAGTGGCGCGTCCCCCGCGGCGCAGCCATTCCACGCGTGCTGGGCCAGGGACTATGCCTGTTCAGCCTGAACTTTGTCTGCTTCATGCACGCCAGCGAGACCCTGACCAGCGGCCTGGCTGCCGTGGTGTTTTCCAGTGCCAGCATCTGGAATGCATTTCTGGCGCGAGTCATCCATGGCCGCAGGCTTGCGCCCAATGTGCTCGCAGGCAGCGCTCTGGGCCTGACGGGTCTGGTGATTCTGTTCTGGCCAGAGCTGCAGCAGGGTCAGCACGCCAGCTGGCAAGGTCTGTTGTGGGCGCTGGGTGGAACGCTGTGCTTTTCCTGCGGGAACATGCTTTCTGCATCGCTGCAGGGCCTGGGCTACAAGCCGCTGCACACCAATGCCTGGGGCATGCTGGCCGGCACGCTGCTGCTGCTAGCGTATGCGCTGATCGCCGGTCTGCCCTGGCACTTTGACACCAGCCCGCAATATGCAGGCGCACTGCTGTATCTGGCCATTCCCGGCTCGGTGATTGCCTTTACCGCCTACCTCACACTGGTGGGTCGACTGGGCCCCGAGAAAGCCGCTTATGCCACGGTGCTGTTCCCCATAGTGGCGCTCAATATCTCGGCCGTGGTGGAAGGCTATGAATGGACTGCTGTGGGACTGCTGGGCCTGGCCCTGGTGATGGCCGGCAATGTGCTGGTCTTCAGGCCGCCACGCTGGCTGCAGCCGAACGGTCTACAAAAAGCATAGCATCTACCGCTCTTATGCACTTCATTTCAGATGATTTTTCGACTGAAACTCAATGAATAAATGCGAAAGCAGCTATCAATTCATAGAATTATTGCCATCGCGCCAATGCCTGCTCGTCACTGACACGCGCATCCACCCATCGTGCGCCTTGCTCGGTCTGCTCTTTCTTCCAGAACGGCGCTTCGGACTTCAGATAGTCCATGATGTATTCGCAGGCCTCGAAGGATTTGCCGCGGTGGGCGCTGGTCACCGCCACCAGCACGATCTGGTCCATGGGCTGCAGCAGGCCGATGCGGTGAATCACGCGCGCGCCATAGATCCCAAAGCGCGCCACGGCCTTGTCGATGATGGCCTCGATCGACTTCTCGGTCATGCCGGGGTAATGCTCGAGCTCCATGCTGGAGACGGCATCGCCCTCGTTGCGATCGCGCACCGTGCCGACAAAGCTGCAGACCGCGCCCACGCGTGCATCGCCGGCGCGCAGGGCGGCAATCTCGGCCGAGAGGTCAAAGTCCTGGGTCTGAATGGATACACGTGCTTCAGTCATGCCTGCATTGTCGCAGGCCAGCATGGGCATGTCTGCCGCATTAGCATTGGGCCATGGCCACACAAACCATCAATCTGCCGGAGTACACGCTGTACCCCTCTCCGCGCAATGAGCACCGGATGATTTTCGAGTTCCAGCTCTTTGTGCCCTATCCCTATGAGCTGATCCACCTGCCCGACTACAACTTCAAAGGCAAGGCCACGCTGTTTGCCGCCCACCGCAAGCGCGACAACAAATCGGGCCAGCTCATTACCTGCGAGCTGGCCGTGGACATCGAGCGCTTCGAGCGCCTGTTCGAACCAAGCTAAGCCATGGACGACACCAGCCAGATTCAGCCGCCGACCAGCTTTGCCGAGCTGTTTCGCACGCGCAGCGGCAAGCTGTCCGTCCCGATTGCCGAGGTCGTCGCACGCTATGAGCTATGCGAAGACCTGGCAAGCCATCTGACCGAGCAGGCACAGACGCTCTATCACTCGGGCAACTCCTCCGAAGAACAGGTGCTGCTGGGCATGCACGCGGGCCTGGCCGCGGAGGGCTCGGTCGTCACGGCGCCTGAGGCGGGCTGGATCGTGCAGCGCCTGGCCGAGCTGCTGGAATGGCGTACACCGCAGTTCCCCACTCCAGCAGACCCGGCCTGAAAACCCGGGCACAACGGATCTTCAGCGCTTTCAGACAGGCATTTTTCGCTCCAGTTTCAGGAGTTTCCTCCACGTCGAAGCAGATTAGAAGGCTCCGACAGGCGCATGCAGACGCTGCCAAGCCAAGGCCCGCCAGTCAGGCGTGCCATAGGCAGCGACCAGATCTCGCCCTATGGCAGCCCAGGCCGGATCTGCCGGGTTCAAGCCCAAAGCCTCGATGAACGGCGCTTGCACGATGAAGCACTGGCGCCGATAAGGCAGCAAAAAGCCATCCGCCTGCTGTGCGAGCACATTGCGCGCCTGTGCGTACTCGCTGAACCAGATGTGCAGAAGAATGCCGCTACGCGGCACATGCCAGAAGCTGCCCATGTCATCTCCCGGTGCCGCCAGCGCCCCCAGCACCCGACGCGCCTGCTCCCAGCCGGCAAAGCCGACCTCGCGCGCCGCCTGATGCAAATGGTCGCGCAATGTGGCCGAGCCCGCAGCACCCTCGCGCCGCGCACGGTTCAGGCGCACGCGGGCGCGCACCTTGAGTTCGTCGACCGGGGCCTGCGGCGAAACGAATCCGCAAACAGAACCGGCCCCCATGGCCGGACTCGACGGATCAATGGCTGCAGTACCACCGAGCAGCGCTTGGCCTGAGCACACGACATTCACGGTTTCACTGCTCATGGCTGTACCCCTTGCAGCGCTTGCTGCCACAGGGAAAGCAGGGCCTGAAGTTCGGCGTCATAGTCGAACAAGGGGTCGTCGCGCTCCTTGACTCGGTCCAGTACTTCAAAACGAAATGCCCGTGCGCCATGGCAAGCCCAGGCCTGGGCCAGTGCCGCATCGCGCCGGGAGCCATTGCTCAGCTCGAACCGCAGGCGGTTGAGCGTTGCGTCCACATTGCGGCTGGCACCCAGGCGCAACAAGCCAGCGGCATCGCAGCGCACCGCGTAGATGCCCATGGCGGGAAAAGCCTGTTTGTAGTCCCGCGTCAGCGCGCGCCGCGCCTGGGTGTGGAGAGATGAAGTCATGACAGTGCTCCAGGTTGCATCGGAGCCTCCCGCGCTGGGCCCCTAGAACAACCATGGTCTGACAGAACATCGAAATCGAGCGTGAACACGCTGTCGAAAGCAAGGGTGAGAGCCTCTTGTGCGGGCAGGCGTCCCTTGGCACCTGTGAGCCGCGATTCTAGGGCAAGAGCCTCAGACCTGTTCAGGCACCAGTTGTTCGACCAGCTTGCGTCCGAACGCCACATCGGGCTGCAGACCATAAAGAATGCGATAGACGATGGGTGCCACCAACTGGTCCAGCATGGCTTCCACATCGGGCGCCTCTTCGCCACGCGCACGGGCCCGGCCCAGCACGATGCCAAGCTGGTCGCGAATGATGTCCACGCAGGCGCAGGTCACCTGGTCTTCCTGGGTTGCCACCAAGGTATCGCGCAGCAAGGTTCGTCCCAGGGGAGAGCCCATTTCCTCGATGTATTGCTCGGTCCAGGCCTGCAGATCGCCATGCAGGCTGCCCGTGTCCGCAGGCTCGGCAATGGGACGGATGCGCTCCAGCGCCACATCGGCCAGCAACTGCGGCAGATCGCCCCAGCGGCGGTACAGCGTGGAAGGCGTCACGCCGGCTTCGGTGGCGATCAGGGGAAAGGTCAGCTCCTCGCGCGGCATGTGCTCCAGCAGTTTCCTCACCGCCTGATGCACGCTGGCCTGTACACGGGAGCTGCGCCCGCCCGGCCGGGATTGGACTGGGTCTTTTGCAATCATGGTCATTAAAGCTAAATATTTGCGTTAACAGCAAACTAACGCAGAATACGCAAACGCAAAAAATTTGCTTTTATGGTAGCGGAGCCTGCTTTTCCATGCCCACATCCTCTGTATCCCTGACTGCGGTGTCCAGCACTCGCAATATGGCTGCTGTCGCCCTGACCCTGGCCAGCTTTCTGGCGGCATCCAGCGCTCCCACGCCCTTGTATAGGCTCTACCAGCAGGCCTGGGGCTTTTCCTCGGGCATGCTGACCCTGATCTTCGCGGTCTATGCCTTCAGTCTGCTCGTCGCCCTGCTCACCATGGGCGCACTGTCCGATTACCTGGGCCGGCGCCCCGTCATTCTTGCCGCCCTGGGACTGGAGGCGGTCTCCATGCTGATGTTCGCCCATGCACAGGATGCGCAGGCTCTGCTCTGGTCGCGTGTGGTGCAGGGCTTTGCCACCGGTATGGCGAGTGCAGCCCTGGGCGCGGCCCTGCTCGATCTGGACCGTGAACGCGGTGCGCTGATCAATACGCTGTCCCCCATGCTGGGTATGGCAGCCGGCGTGTTCGGCGCCAACCAACTGGCCAGCCACGGTCATGACGGGCTGCACCAGGTCTACTGGTGGCTGCTGCTGGTATTTGCGGCATCGGCCTGGGCCATTGCCGTGATGCCTGAAACCGTCAGCCGCCGCAGCGGGGCTGTGGCCTCCATGCGCCCTCGCATCCGCCTTCCCGCGCATATCCGCCCTGCATTCCTGCGCATGGCACCGCTGGACATCGCTGCCTGGGCGCTGGCGGGCTTTTATCTGTCGCTAGGCCCCACCTTGCTGCGCGTGATCACCGGCTCCACCCTGATGGCAGGCCTGGCCGTGTGCATCAACACCCTGAGCGCCGCAGCGGCCATCTGGCTGCTTCGCCACTGGACGGCCCAGCGCATGCTGCGCTTCGGTGGTTCGGTTCTGCCGCTGGGCATCGTGATTCTTCTGCTGGGCGTGGCCAGCCACAGCCTGACACTGATGGTGGCAGCCTCCATCATTGCCGGTGCGGGCTTTGGCGTGGGCTTTCAAGGGGCGCTGCGCAGCGTGCTGCCGCTGGCCGAGCCGCATGAACGCGGCGGCCTGCTGTCCACCATCTATGTGCTGAGCTATCTGGCCTTCAGCCTGCCTGCCATCGCCGCAGGCCTGCTGACCCAGAGCCTGGGGCTGGTGCCCACCACCTATGGCTATGGTCTGATGCTGATTGTGCTTGGCTTGCTGGCACTGGCTGCCACAAGGCAGAAAGCGGTCGCACGGCATGGCGCATAAACTGTGCGTTGCGGTCTTGCTCTACATTGCCTGACTCATTCGTCCCCGACCTCCATCAAAAAAGCCGTGCTGCAAACGCAGCACGGCTTTTTTGATCGGCATGACGGCCTCAGGCCTGGATCGACTCGGCAGCCTTCCAGTCTGCGTAGCGGTTCAGAATGCGCTGCACTTGCCCATGGGTCCACTCACCGCCCTTGGCGGCCGCAATGCCCCGCGCATTGAGTTCGGCCGCCATGGCGCGGTGGGTCAGACCTTGTTGCAGCAATTCGGCGAACAGTGCTTCGTGCTGCCTGGCAAAGGCATCGGCTGCCGATTTACGTTTTTCCACCGTGGCGCGGATATTGGTCGCACCGGCCGTGCCCAGCTTGACTCCGCGCTCACGCGCTTGGGCCAACGCCTTGCGGGTACGGGCGCTGATCTCTGGGTTCACTTCGGTAGATGGCAAATCGGCGGTTTCGGTCATGGCATTACAGGGGGGATATAGCTCAGGGTCTGACCCAGGAACCATAACAGGAACAGCACCACGGGCGCATGAACCAGCAACTGCACAAAGTTGAAGCCGATCAGATCACGCGCCTTGAGGCCCAGCACGCCCAAGAGCGGCAGCATGTAGAAGGGGTTGATCAGATTAGGTAGAGCCTCAGCAGCGTTGTAGATCTGCACGGCCCAGCCCAGGTGGTACTGCAGATCATTGGCCACTTGCATCACATAAGGTGCTTCCACAATCCACTTGCCACCGCCAGAAGGCAGGAAGAAGCCCAGCACGGCCGAGTAGGTGCCCATCAGCAGTGCATAGGTGTCATGCGTGGCAAAGCTGGTGAAGAAGGTGGAGATATGGTGGGCAATGCTGGCACCGCCGTCACCCTTGACGTCCGTCATGATGGCCGCAATCGCACCATACAGAGGGAACTGGATCAGCACGCCGGTCGTAGTGGGCACGGCACGTGCCACGGCATCGAGAAAGCTGCGGGGGCGCCAGTGCAACAGCGCACCGGCCATGAGAAACAGCAGGTTGTAGGTGTTCAGCCCAGAGATTGCCTGAATGAAAGGCTTGCTCGAGAACTCCTCCACCATCCAGCCCACGGTCAGCGCCACCAGCAAGATGATGAGGATGGGGCTGTATTCAAGCCATTCGCCGGGGCGGCTGGGCTTTTTGACTTCCTGCACGACTTCTGTGCCCAGGTCGACCTGGCATTGGGCCGCATCACGCGCGGTCTTCTCACCGGGTGCCGTCATGTAAGCCACGACGATGGAGATCACCATCAGCACGCCCAGCATTACGCCGGACTGCCACAGAAAGATCGTCTGCGTGAACGGAATCACGCCGGTAATGGCCAGAATGCCGGGAGGCAGGCTTGCAGGGTTGGCCTGCAGCTGCGCCGCCGAAGACGAAATGCCCAGCGCCCACACGGCACCCAGACCCAGATAGACGGCGGCACCGGCGGCACGGTAGTCCATCTTGATGTCGGTGCGGCGTGCCAGTTCCTTGACCAGCAGACCGCCGAACACCAGGCTCAGCCCCCAGTTCAGCAGCGAGGCGCTCAGCGCCACAAACGCCACCCAGGCCACGGCGCCACGGCCGGTCTTGGGCACACGGGCCAGCGCCTTGATGAGTGCAGATGCGGGCTTGGAGCTGGCCACCACATAACCGCCAATCACCACAAAAGCCATTTGCATGGTGAAGGGGATCAGACTCCAGAAGCCCTTGCCGAAGGCCTTGCTGGTTTCCTGCACCGGCGCACCAATGGCAAACGCTGCCAGCACCACGATGAAGATGCCGACCACGGCAAACACCCAGGAATCCGGGAACCACTTCTCCGCCCAGCTGGCGCAGCGCATGGCAAAGCGCGCAGAGCGGGTCTCCTCCATATTGACGTGAGTTGTCATGAGTAAGTGCTTTCTGTCTTTCTTGTAGAAAGCGCGGATTCTCCAAAATGAATCTCGTCAGATTCACGAAAATACGCCCAAGAAAACCCTAGTAAGCAATCTCACGTTCAAGGCCGGCACCTGGAAACCGACAGACAGCAAAAAGGCCTGTGCAAGCGGTTTGCACAGGCCTTCTGTGGACTTCAGGCTTCTTCAGAAACCGTTTGTAGAGGCTCACAAGCGCTCAGAGACTCATCAGCCCCCCGTCACTGGCGGAAAAAATGCCACTTCGTCGCCATTGCTGAGCACGGCATCGGCATCGCAGATATCCTGGTTCAGCGCCATGCGCACAGCCTTGCTGGCAGCCAGCACCTGGGCAGCCGCATCGCTGCGGCTCATCAGTTGCTCGCGCAATGCTCCCACAGTGGCTGCCGGGGTCTGCAGGCTTTCGCTGCCCGTACCCAAGGCTTCCCGGATAGAGGCGAAATATCGAATCGTAACGGTCTTCATCTACAACTCCATCAGGCCATGAGCTCGGCAAACGGGATAAAGCGCACACTGTCGCCCATGGCAATCGTGGTGCCGGCAGGGTTGTCCACCACGCCGTCGCCCCAAGCCGTGGAAGTCAGCACGCCCGAGCTCTGGTTTCTGAACAGCTCCAGTCCGCCACGCTCGTTGTAGCGCACTCGCAAAAACTCTCTGCGCTTGTCGCCCTTTGGCCAAACGAAATCGGCGCGCGCCTCTATGGCTCGCGGCAGCACATGCTGCACGCCCTGCAGACGCAGCAGGAACGGGCGCACCAGCACCTGGAAGGTGACAAAGCTGGAGACCGGGTTGCCCGGCAGACCGATGAAATGCGCAAAGCCCGTGCCGGACTCGCGATTGACGCGGCCATAGGCAAAAGGCTTGCCAGGCTTGATGTTGATCTGCCAGAGGTCCAGCTGACCCAGCTCCTGCACTGCGGGCTTGATATGGTCTTCCTCGCCCACGGAGACGCCGCCGCTGGTGACGATCACGTCGTGGTCCATGGCGGCATCGGCCAGCGCGGCAATCGTGGCCTCGCGGTCATCGGGAACAATGCCCAGATCCGTCACCTCGCAGCCCATGCGCAGCAGCAATGCACGCAGGAAGAAGCGGTTGCTGTTGTAGATGCTGCCCGCTGGCATGTCCTGCGGTGCCACGGTACCGGGCATGACCAGTTCGTCGCCGGTGGAGAACAGGGCCACACGCGGCTTGCGTGCCACCTGCAGGCTGGCAAAGCCCATGCTGGCTGCAAGACCCAGATGGGCCGGAGTGAGGCGGGTACCGGCTTCGATCACGGTGGCGCCCTGCGTGATGTCCTCGCCCGCGCGGCGAATCCACTGCCCAGCCCTGGGCTGGGCCTTGATGCGCACGCGGCCGTCCTCGAGCAATTCGCAGTCCTCCTGCATGACGATGGCATCGGCCCCGGCCGGCACGGGCGCACCCGTGAAGATCCGGGCGACGGAGCCAGCGGCCAGCGCCTCGGGCGAGGTGCCGGCAGGGATGCGCTGCGACACCGGCAGCACCGCAGCGCCGTCGGCACATTCGGCGATGCGCACCGCATAGCCGTCCATGGCCGAGTTGTCCTGAGGCGGCACTTGCAGCGGCGAGACGGCGGCCTGCAGCAGCACGCGGCCATCGGCATCAAAGGTGTCCACCATCTGTGCGCCGGCCTGGGGCTGGGCATGGGCCAGCAGCTCCTGCAGGGCTTCATCCAGAGGCTTGAGCGGCTTGCGAGGCGTCTGTGGTGCTTGCATTGCTGTGTCTTTCCTTAGTTCTTGTATTGCAGAGAGTCCGAATGAGCCAGCAGCCATTGCAGCACAAGCTGGGGCTGGTTCAGATCCAGCACGGGCTGGACGGGCGCTTGCGGCAGGTCATGGGCAGCGTCGGTGGCCACTGCCAGCACCCGAGGGTCATGCGCAAACAGCGGCTCCAGACTTTTGCCTTTATCCAGCCTGTCCTGCTGCCGCCGCCAGACCTCTATCTTGGGCAGCTCGCCATGCTTGAAGCCTTCGACCAGCACCCAGTCCACGCTGGGATCCAGCTGCGCCAGCATATGGTGCACGCTCAGCTGAGCAGGCTGCTCGTATTCGCGCATCAGCGCCATGCGTCTATCGGACGCGAGCAGCACTTCATAAGCGCCAGCCTTGCGGTGACGCCAGCTGTCCTTGCCCTCGCGATCCACATCAAAGTCATGGTGGGCATGCTTGATGACCGAGACCCTGAGTCCGCGCTGCTTCATCAGCATCACCAGCGCCTCGACCAAGGCGGTCTTGCCCGCGCCCGAATATCCGGCAAAGCCTATGACCTTCATCTTGATTTCAATATATTTTTGATAGCTACCAACACTCTATGGGTAAGCGAAAAATACCAATTTCATCCAAAGAAAAAAGCACCTGTCGCCAAGCCACAGATGCTTTTCAAGCTTAACGCCGCAGGACTTTATCTGCAGTTTTCGGCGATAAAGGCCTTGACCTTGTCCACGTCGGAGGACATGACGACCACACGCTTGGGCAGGTCTTCGATGCCGTTGAACTTGGCGGGACGGTCGGGCTGGCGGCCCAACGCTTCTTCGATAGTCGCCGCAAACTTGATGGGCAGAGCGGTTTCCAGCACCAGCATGGGCTCGGCGCCCAGATGCTCTCGCGCCACCTTCACGCCGTCGGCGGTATGGGTGTCGATCATCTGACCAAAGCGCTCGAAAGTGTCCTTGATGGTGGCCAGACGGTCGGCGTGCGTGCTCTTGCCGCTCACAAAACCGTACTTGCCGGCCGCATCCTTGAAGGCGGGATCTGTGTTCAGATCGAACTTGCCGGCCTTGGCCACGCCTTCGGCGAACAGCTGCCTGGTGCGCACGCCGTCGCGTCCCACCAGGTCGAACACAAAGCGCTCGAAATTGCTGGCCTTGGAGATGTCCATCGAGGGGCTCGATGTCTCGTAGGTATTGGCCGAGCCTCGCACCTGGTAGACGCCGGTGCGGAAGAACTCGTCCAGCACATCGTTTTCGTTGGTGGCCACCACCAGCTTGGCAATGGGCAGACCCATCTGGCGCGCCACATGGCCTGCGCAAATATTGCCGAAGTTGCCCGAAGGCACGGTGAAGCTCACCTTCTGGTCATTGGAGCGGGTGGCCTGCAGATAGCCGGCAAAGTAGTAGACCACCTGGGCCAGCAGACGTGCCCAGTTGATGGAGTTGACAGTACCAATCTTGTACTGGGCCTTGAAGGCGTGGTCGTTGGAGACGGCCTTGACGATATCCTGGCAGTCGTCGAACACACCTTCGATAGCGATGTTGTGGATGTTCTCGTCCTGCAGGCTGAACATCTGCGCCTGCTGGAAGGGGCTCATGCGACCGTGTGGGCTGGTCATGAAGACGCGCACGCCCTTTTTGCCGCGCATGGCGTATTCGGCCGCACTGCCGGTGTCCCCGCTGGTGGCGCCAAGGATATTCAGTTCCTCGTTGCGGCGGGCCAGTTCGTACTCGAACAGATTGCCCAGCAGCTGCATGGCCATGTCCTTGAAGGCCAGCGTGGGGCCGTTGGACAGGGCTTCGATGTGCAGCACGCCGTCCAGTTGACGCACGGGCACGATGGCGTCGCTGCCAAAAACTTCCCTGGTATAGGTCTTGGCACACAGGGCGCGCAGATCTTCGGCCGGAATGTCGTCGATATAGAGCGACAGAATCTCGAAGGCCAGGGCCGCATAGCCCTTGTTGGCCAGCGTCTCGCGCAGCTGGCTCAGCTTGGCATCGTCGATCTGGGGATACTCGACGGGCAGGTACAGGCCGCCATCGGGAGCCAGGCCTTCGAGCAAAATGTCGCAAAAACGCTTGCGGTCAGCATGGCCGCGGGTGGACAGATACAGCATCTCAAACTCGCCAAAAACTAAAATTCGGAACGGACAGCCAAACGGACAGAAGTCATGCCGCCAAGCCGACCATTATCGGTCAGCAAGCCCGATTTGACTGTGCGCGAATGCAGAGACCGGCCAACGCCATTGCCTCATATCGTGCCGGAAGGGGCTCAGGGCTGGAAATAGCGTTGCGCCCCCGGCTTGGTATAGGCCTTCAGCTCCTTGAACGGGACACTGACGCCGCTGCCAAGGCACACACCCATGGCATGGCCTATGCCTGAAATCACAAAGCTCATCTTGTCGGGCTTGTCGAACATCAGCGCCATGTACTGGGGCAGCAACTCGGTGCACTCCTTGTCATCCTCGGAATGCCGGTTCACGGCCTTGCTCAGAAAACGCGACAGCCGATCACCATACTCCAGCTTGTACTCGCCATATTTCACGTCCTTGAGCAGGCGGGTGAAGTCCATATAGCCGCCCCGCAGCAAGTCCAGCACAAAGGGGTCGTAATGATTGTTGGGGTGCGCGCCACCGCAACCGGTTGAACCGGACTCCACCACACTCATCAAGGCGCTTGAGAGGTAGGTCACCTTGATCGACTCGTTATTGAAGTCCCCCAGCGAGCCTGCCGCCGGGCCAGCGTTCTGGTAGATCGAGCCCACACAGGCCAGCGCCTCCAGACTCATGGCCCAGTGGCGCTGCTCCAGAACGGTATTGGTCTGCGCCAGAATTTTGCTATCCGGGTGACGCGTGAGGCGCGGATACCAGAACTGGGTACGCGCATCGCGCACCGGCCTCCAGGCCAGCGTGGGGCTGACCACCACTTCCTTGCCCTGCTCCAGCTTTTGCTCGGCCACTTTCAGATAGTCGTAGGGCGTGGCCTTTGCCGAGATGGCAACGCCCGATGCAATACCGCTGCCCGCACCTTGCACAATCGCCAACGTCACGGCCTCCACACCGAATGGCGCTATCTTTTCAGGGTCGTACTGCGCAATATGGGTAAGGGCTAGCGGCAGTTTTTTGCCGTGAATATCATCCAACCACTCACCAGCCAAAGCACTGCCTTGCTGGCGCAGTTGCCAAACAATGCGGCGCTGTTGGGAGTCGGTCAACACGGGAGGCTCGCCACCGCTTTCACGCGCCCAGTCGTTATTCAAAGGACGTGCCTCAGACAGCGCATTCAGCGAGCCCCGGAGTGGAATATCCACTCCATGCCGCAGATAGAAATAGCGCCCCTGGCGTTCACCACCCTCACCCGGCTTGCCCAGCTCCATCACCACCGCCGAGCCGCCCAGCGTGCCACGATAGACATCGACGGGCGCCGCTTGCGCACCCGCTGCCACCAAAAACAAAAAGGCTGGCGCCATGGGGCGCCAGCCTTTGAAGGAGTTTGCAATACCGACACCGCACTGAACAGGGAATAAACCGGTTTGAGTGCGACGGTACATGCTCAAGTCCTTAGTTCAGCTCTTCCTTGCGGATGCGGGTGATGGGAGCCAGCACCGTGGGCAAGCCCTGGATTTCGGCCAGGGCCTTGTCCATATCCCCTTCGCGCGTGTCGTGCGTGAGAATGATCAGATCGGTCTGGGTCGAGCCTTCGCCGCCCACTTCGTCGGCCTCGCGCTGCAGCACCGCATCGATGCTGATGCCGGCACCGGCCAGCAGGCCGGTGATCTTGGCCAGCACTCCGGCTTCGTCAGCCACGCGGATGCGCAGGTAGTAGCTGGTCACGACCTCGGCCATGGGCAGCACGGGCAGCTCGCTGCCGGCTGCAGCCAGGCTGCTGCTCTGGAAGGCCAGGGCAGGCACGCGGTGAGCAGGATCGGAGCCGTCCATGCGGGCGATATCCACCAGGTCGGCCACCACGGCGGAAGCGGTGGGCTCGGACCCGGCGCCCTTGCCGTAGTACAGCGTGGTGCCCACGGCATCGCCGTTCACCACCACGGCGTTCATCGCGCCTTCCACATTGGCGATCAGACGCTTGGAAGGAACCAGCGAGGGGTGCACACGCAGCTCGATGCCCTTGTCCGTGCGCTTGGTGATGCCCAGCAGCTTGATGCGGTAGCCCAGTTGCTCTGCGTAACGGATATCGGCACCGGCCAGCTTGGTGATGCCTTCAACATAGGCCTTGTCAAACTGCACGGGAATGCCGAAGGCAATCGCGCTCATCAGCGTGGCCTTGTGGGCAGCGTCCACACCCTCGATGTCGAAGGTGGGGTCGGCTTCGGCGTAGCCCAGACGCTGTGCTTCCTTGAGCACCACGTCGAAGTCCAGGCCCTTGTCGCGCATTTCGGACAGGATGAAGTTGGTCGTGCCGTTGATGATGCCGGCCACCCACTGGATGGAGTTGGCGGTCAGGCCTTCGCGCAAGGCCTTGATGATGGGAATGCCACCGGCCACGGCAGCTTCATAGGCCACCATCACGCCCTTCTCGGCTGCGGCCTTGAAGATTTCCGTACCGTGCACGGCCAGCAGAGCCTTGTTGGCGGTCACCACATGCTTGCCGGCCGCGATGGCTTCCAGCACCAGGGCCTTGGCAATGCCGTAGCCGCCGATCAGCTCGACCACCACATCAATATCGGGGTTGGCGATGACTTCACGTGCATCGCCGACCACCTTGACCTTGTCACCCACCACGCTCTTGGCGCGTTCGGTATCCAAGTCGGCGACCATGGTAATTTCAATGCCACGACCCGCACGACGGCGAATCTCGTCTTGGTTGCGTTCCAGCACATTGAAAGTACCGCTGCCTACGGTGCCAATGCCCAACAGGCCTACTTGGATGGGTTTCATAAGTTCTAAGGTCAAAAAAGCGCTGAAGCGCTCGAAAATCAGGCGCCACCAGCTATCAAAAAGATGTGTTACGCGGCTTTCTCAGCCTTGGCAGGCTTGAGTGCCTTTTCTGCCGGCACTGCCTTGGGCTTGTCCGTGCCATGGCGCTTGCGGTACTTCTCGAGGAAGGCTGCCAGCCGGTTGATGGCCTCGCGCAGATCTGCCTCATGCGGCAGGAACACGATGCGGAAGTGATCAGGCTCGGGCCAGTTGAAACCCGTGCCCTGCACCAGCATGACCTTGGTTTCCTGCAGCACTTCGAGGAAGAATTCCTGGTCGTCCTGGATAGGGTAGACGGCGGGATCGAGGCGCGGGAACATGTATAGCGCGCCCTGAGGCTTGACGCAGCTCACGCCGGGAATGGCGTTGATCAGCTCCCAGGCCAGATCGCGCTGCACACGCAGGCGACCGCCCTCCTGCACCAGGGCGTCGATGCTCTGGTGGCCGCCAAGCGCCGTCTGCACGGCCCACTGGCCGGGCACATTGGCGCACAGGCGCATGTTGGAGAGCATGTTCAGGCCCTCGATGTAATCCTTGGCGGGCTTTTTGTCGCCCGAAATCACCATCCAGCCGGCACGGTAGCCGCAGGAGCGGTAGGCCTTGGAGAGGGAATTGAAGGTGATGGTCAGCACATCGATGGACAGGCTGCCCAGCGGCGTGTGCTTGGCATCCTCGTACAGCACCTTGTCGTAGACCTCGTCTGCGAAGATGACCAGGCCATGTTCGCGCGCCAGCTCCACGATCTGCAGCAGCAGCTCCCTGGAGTACAGCGCACCCGTAGGATTGTTGGGGTTGATGACGACGATGCCCTTGGTGCGCGGCGTGATCTTGGCGCGGATGTCGTCCATATTGGGCATCCAGCCATTGGACTCGTCGCACATGTAATGCACGGGCGTGCCGCCGGACAGGCTGGTGGCAGCCGTCCACAACGGATAGTCGGGCGCAGGCAGCAGCATCTCGTCGCCATTGTCCAGCAGCGCGTTGGTGGCCAGGCTGATCAGTTCCGAAGCACCGTTGCCCAGATAGATGTCGTCCAGCGTCACGCCCTTGATGCCCTGGCGCTGGGTTTCATGCATCACGGCCTTGCGCGCCGCGAAAATGCCCTTGCTGTCAGAGTAGCCTGCCGAGTTGGGCAGGTTGCGGATCATGTCCTGCTGCACTTCCTCGGGAGCATCGAAGCCGAACACGGCCAGATTGCCGATATTGAGCTTAATGATCTTCTGGCCGTCGTCCTCCATCTTCTTCGCCGCGTCCATGATCGGCCCGCGGATGTCGTAACAGACGTTTGCTAACTTGGCGGATTTTTGAACGGTTTTCATGCGAATCAATGCAAAAGGATTTCAGGCACGCCAGGGCGCATTAAACGCCATGGTGAAACCTATAATTTAAGCACAGTTCCGCGCTGCAGCAATGTCCCCACCCTCTCTGTATGGAGACAGCAGCCATCGCACCCGTCCAGCGCGCCGATTGCGCACACTCTCCATCATGAAATTTCAGGCAGACAAATCCGATGCGCAAACCATCACCGGCTATGGCCCGGGCTGGATCGCGGTTGACAAGCAAAACCACGAAACCAGTCTGCTGGTCGGGGCCCGCGGCCTGCTGACCGAGTGGAACTGCGCCCGTTTCGAAGACCTGACGGCCGAGCATTTCGAGGAACTCGCCAAGCTGGATGCGGAAGTCGTCCTCTTTGGCAGCGGCAGCAAGAACCGCTTTCCACCCGTGGCCTGGCTCAAGCCGCTGATCGCCAAACGCATTGGCCTGGAGAGCATGGACACCGCCTCGGCCTGCCGTACCTATAACGTTCTGGCCAGCGAAGGCCGCAACGTAGTCGCAGCCCTGCTGCTAGCATAGACTTCTGAGCTTACATTGAGAGAAATACGTATTTCAGGGTAAAATCGCAGGTTGCGGTTGGGGGCGATCGATTGATAAAAACAAAAATACCACCGACGCCCTCGGCATTTCAACGAACACACCCGAGAGATACAAGCGCATGGCGATCGTTGTCAACAAACCACTCCCAGAATTTGAAGCCAACGCCACCGGCGGCGTCAAGGTGTCCAACACCTCGCACAACGGCCAGATTCTGATCCTGTATTTCTACCCCAAGGACAACACGCCGGGTTGTACCACGGAAGCAATGCAATTCCGCGATAAGTACAAGGATTTCGTGAAGGCTGGCGCCACCGTGTTCGGTGTGTCGCGCGACAACATGAACTCGCACAACGACTTCAAGGAAAAGCTGGAACTGCCGTTCGAGCTGATTGCCGACACCGAAGAAAAGATGTGCCACATGTTTGGCGTGGTCAAGAACAAGATCATGTACGGCAAGAAGGTCAAGGGCATCGAGCGCTCCACCTTCCTGATCGGCGCCGACGGCATCCTGATGCAAGAATGGCGCGGCCTGAAGGTCCCCGGCCACGTGGACGAAGTACTCAAGGCCGTCAAAAGCCTAAAGACTCAAGACAAGAAGGTGGCCTGAGCCTCGCCCGGGACTGAAACCTTGCAATCATCTACACGCAAAGTATTTCAAAGTCTTTAAACAAGGCAAAACAGGAAATACTGCTTCAGGCCCTCGGAGCCTATGCATAATGGGGCATGCCTCAGTGCTACGCAGTATTCTCTGTTCACCCCACCAAAGCCGCCTCGGTTTCCAGGCGGCTTTGTGCTTTTTGAATCTTGTTGAGAACGGTTCGTCCACTATGCCCCTGCCCCCCGCACCCGGCCACCGCGCCGCAAAGCTCTCCGCAGAAGCCTTTTCGTCCATCCGCAAGCCTGCCAAGCAGACTGCAGAACTTGACGAGGATCTGAACCCCTCCGACGGAGCCGCCCTGAGTGCGGCTCCTGAGCCCGCCCCTGCAGTCACCAAGTCCCGTCGCAGTGCCAGCAAGCCCACTGTCGCTGCAACTGCTGCAGCCAAAGCGCCGCGCAAGACCGCTGCCACAACCGCCGCTGCAGCACCTGCCAAACCCGCCGACGCGACTGCCAAGCCTGCTCGCCGCGCCCGCAATACGCGCACCGGCCCGACCACGCTGTTCGTGCTGGACACCAATGTGCTGCTGCATGACCCCAGCAGCCTGTTCCGCTTTGAAGAGCACGACATCTTCCTGCCCATGGTGGTGCTGGAAGAACTGGACAACCACAAAAAGGGCATGACCGAAGTGGCGCGCAACGGCCGCCAGGTCAGCCGCACCCTGGACTCCCTGGTTGCCTCCCAGCCCGCCGACGGTCTGGAAAAAGGCCTGCCGCTCAATGCCACGGGTCAGCGCAGCGCCACCGGCACGCTGTACTTCCAGACCAACCCTCTGGATGCATCCCTGCCCGAGAGCCTGCCACAGGGCAAGGCCGACAACCAGATTCTGGGCGTGGTCGCAGCCCTGCGCGAGCAGCACAAGGATCGCGAAGTCGTGCTGGTGTCCAAGGACATCAATATGCGCGTCAAGGCGCGCGCCCTGGGCCTGGCCGCCGAGGACTACCAGAACGACAAGGTGCTGGAAGACGGCGATCTGCTGTATTCGGGCGCACTGGCCCTGCCCCACGACTTCTGGGCCAAGGCCGGCAAGAATGTGGAGAGCTGGCAGGAAGGCGCCATCACCTACTACCGCGTCAGCGGCGCCATCGTCGACCAGTTGATGATCAACCAGTTCGTCTACTACGAAGCACCGGGCGAGCCCAGCCTCTATATGCGCGTGACCGAAATCCGCGACAAGACGGCCGTGCTCAAGACGCTGCGCGACTTCGGCAATCCCAAGAATGCCGTCTGGGGCGTGTCCACACGCAATCGCGAGCAGAACTTCGCCATGAACCTGCTGGTCAACCCCGAAGTGGACTTTGTCACACTGACAGGCACGGCAGGTACCGGCAAGACCCTGCTGGCCCTGGCCGCCGGCCTGGCCCAGGTGCTGGACGAGCGCCGCTACACCGAGATCATCATGACCCGCGCCACGGTGAGCGTGGGCGAGGACATCGGCTTCCTGCCCGGCACGGAAGAGGAAAAGATGGGCCCCTGGATGGGCGCCCTGGATGACAACCTGGAGTTCCTGGCCAAGGGCGACGGCGGCAATGCCGGCGAGTGGGGGCGCGCCGCCACCAACGAGCTGATCCGCAGCCGCATCAAGATCAAGAGCATGAACTTCATGCGCGGTCGCACGTTTCTGAACAAATACGTCATCATCGACGAGGCCCAGAACCTGACCCCCAAGCAGATGAAGACCTTGATCACACGTGCCGGCCCCGGCACCAAGATCATCTGCATGGGCAATCTGGCCCAGATCGACACGCCCTACCTGACAGAAGGCAGCTCGGGCCTGACCTATGTGGTGGACCGTTTCAAGGGCTGGCCCCATAGCGGCCATATCACGCTGGCGCGCGGCGAACGCTCGCGCCTGGCAGACTTCGCCAGCGAGGTGCTGTAAGTGGCGAGCTGGATCGCGGCACTCAAGCTCGTGCCCTGGGGCGAGGTCATCAAGGCCACGCCTCAGGTGGTGAAGGCCGCCCAGGGCATGCTCAAGAAGAAAGAAGCCCAGGCCGAAGCGCGCGAGCAGGACGCCAGCGCGCAAAGCGCTGCGCAGCGCATTTCGCCACCGGCCTCCGCCGGCGAGCAGGCTCTGCTGCTGATCCAGCAGCAGGAGGAGCGCATCACCCAGCTCGAGCAATCGCAGCGCCAGTCACTGGAGATCATCGAGAAGCTGGCCCAGCAAAATGCCCAGATCGTCGCAACCGTGGGCGCGCTGCGCACAGGTGCACAGCGCCTGGCCTGGGCCTGCGGCGTGCTGGGACTGTGCGTGATCGGTCTTGGCGTCTACCTGTTCAGCCGCTAACCCCGCAGCTGCTCAAAAAACAAAGCCCGCAAGGTCTGTGCCTTGCGGGCTTTTCTTATACCCTTCAATTTGATAGCTGGCAGCGCTTGATATTCATAGCTTTCATATTCATAGAGTTATGAAATCCTCATCCAACAAGCCTTAGCAGCTATGATTTTTAGTATTCATCCGTGCCGTAGCCCTGCGCCAGGTTCTCGAAACGCGTCTGGTTCTTCTGGAAGAAGAGCTTCACCGTCCCCGTCGGCCCGTTACGCTGCTTGCCGATGATGACCTCGGCAATATTGGGCTCCTTGCTCTCTTTGTTGTAGTAGTCGTCGCGGTAGATGAACATGATGATGTCCGCGTCCTGCTCGATGGCGCCCGATTCGCGCAGGTCGGACATCATGGGGCGCTTGTCGGTACGCTGCTCCACCGAGCGGTTGAGCTGGGACAGCGCAATCACCGGACATTGCAGCTCCTTGGCCAGCATCTTCAAACCCCGCGAGATTTCGCCCAGCTCGGTCGCGCGGTTGTCGGAACTGGCGGCAGATCCCGATCCGCTCATCAGTTGCAGGTAGTCAACCACGATCAGGCCCAGCTTGCCGCACTGGCGCGCCAGACGACGCGCATTGGCACGCAGCTCGGTTGGAGACAGGCCCGGCGTTTCGTCGATATGCAGCGACACGGTGCGCAGGCGCTCGATGGCCTCGGTCAGACGCGGCCACTCGTCGTCGCTGAGCTTGCCGGTACGCAGATTGCCCTGGTTGACGCGGCCGATGGAGCCGACGATACGAACCGCCAGCTGGGCCGCGCCCATTTCCATGGAGAAGATGGCGACCGGCAAGCCCTCATTAAGCGCCACATGCTCGGCAATATTCACGGCAAACGAGGTCTTGCCCATGGAGGGACGCGCCGCCAGCACCACCATGTCGCCGGCCTGCAGGCCCGAGGTCATGCGATCCAGATCGACAAAGCCCGTGGGCACGCCGGTCACATCCATGGGGTTGTCGGCCATCTCCTGGACCCGGTCCAGCAGGTCCACCACCAGCGAATCCAGCGACTGGAAACCCTGCTTGTTGCGCGCTCCCTCCTCGCCGATCGCCATGATCTTCTGCTCGGCTTCGTCGAGGATGCGCTCCACGGTCTTGCCCTGCGGATTGAAGGCATTGGTCGCGATGTCGTCGCTGGCCGTGACCAGCTTGCGCAAGATGGCGCGCTCGCGCACGATTTCCGCATAGCGGCGGATATTGCTGGCACTGGGCACATACTGCGCCAGCTGGTTCAGGTACATCAGGCCGCCGATTTCCTCGGCCTTGCCCATGCCCTGCAGATGCTCATAAACCGTGATCACGTCGGCCGGCTTGCTTGCATTGATCAGCTTGCCGATGGCTTCGTAGATCAGCTTGTGCTCGTGCCGGTAGAAGTCGCCGTCGCCAAGCAGATCACCAACGCGCTCCCAGGCATTGTTGTCCAGCAGCAGACCGCCGAGCACCGAAGATTCCGACTCCATGGAGTGCGGCGGCACACGCAGTTGCGCCACCTGCTGATCGGCAGTGGGAACCGGGGCGAATGCATCATCTTGCAGATCAAGCGGGGGCATTACTGACGACATGAGACTCCTAGAGACAAGTCCTCCATCGTAGCGGGAGGCGGTGGCGACGTCACGGCGGGTGACGATAAAAACGCTGGCGAGACAAACAATTACCAGAAAACAAAAAACCGCCCGAAGGCGGCTTTTTGCCAATTCAGAACAGAGCCTGAATTAGGAGTGGTCGCCGTACACGGAGACGGCCACTTCTGCAGCCACGTCGGTGTGCAGAGCCACCACCACAGTGGCATCGCCAACGGTCTTGATGGGGCCGTTGGGCATGCGCACTTGCGACTTGTTCACTGCGAAACCGGCCTTGACCAGTTCTTCAGCGATGTCGGCGTTGGTGATGGAACCAAACAGACGACCGTCAACGCCAGCCTTCTGAGTGATCTTCACGTTCACGCCGTTGAGCTTTTCGCTCAGTTCTTGAGCGGCAGCCAGCTTCTCGGCGGCAGCCTTTTCCAGCTCAGCGCGCTTGGCTTCGAATTCAGCCTTGGCAGCAGCTGTTGCACGACGTGCAGCGCCGGAGGGGATCAGGAAGTTACGAGCGTAACCGTCCTTAACCTTGACGATATCGCCCAGGTTACCCAGGTTCACAACCTTTTCGAGCAGAATGATTTGCATAGTCGTGCTCCTTAGATCTTGTGCTGGTCAGAGTAGGGCAGCATAGCCAGGAAGCGAGCGCGCTTGATGGCTGTGTTCAGCTGACGCTGGTAGATGGCGCGCGTGCCGGTCAGGCGTGCGGGCACAATCTTGCCGTTTTCGGCGATGAAGTCACGCAGGGTGTCGACATCCTTGTAGTCGATTTCTTCGACGCCGGCGACTGTGAAGCGGCAGAAACGCTTGCGCTTGAACAGCAGCGACTGGGTGTTGCGCTTAGGACGCTTGTCCTTGTTGAATTTCTTGAACGTGGCCATTGCTGGACCTCTTGAAAATTAATTTTGTTGAATATCCTGAATGTGTAAAACCAGCATCTTGCTATTGCGCGGCGTGGCCAGAAAACCTTGAAAGGTCCATTGACTACCGGGTGCTTGGCGGGCCAGCTTTTCAGCCAGGGCGCCAAAGGCAACAGCCTTGACAGATGCATTCACGTTGCGCGCACTGCCCAGCTCTTGTTGCTGCGAACTGTGTTCAATTCGCAAATCCAGGGCCGGCAATCCGGCGGGCGTGTAGCGCAAAGCAGCTTGCTCTACGAGAAGGCCCGTCAATACAACGCGGTTTTCCACTCCTTCAGTGTCTGATGCTATTAAGCGTGCTCAGCCTGGTTGGCCTTGCGGGCTTCTTCGCGCTCAACGCTCTTCATCATGGCGGAAGCAGCTGTTTCAGCCTTCTTCTTCTGCACAGTCAGGTGACGCAGCACGGCATCGTTGAACTTGAAGGCGTGTTCCAGTTCAGCCATCACAGCCTGGTCGGCTTCGATGTTCAGGCACAGGTAGTGAGCCTTAGCGAGCTTGTTGATCATGTAAGCCAGCTGACGACGGCCCCAATCTTCTTCGCGATGCACCTTGCCGCCACCAGCGGCAATCATGCCCTTGTAGCGCTCCAGCATCGCGGGAACTTGTTCGCTTTGATCCGGATGGATCAACAAAATGATTTCGTAATGACGCATAACGACTCCTTTTGGGTAAACGCCGCCCACTGCGTCTGTAGCGGTGCGGCAAGGCAAAACGTGAGATTCTAGCCGAGTGGCAGACTATCTGTACACTCTGGGGCCTATAAACCTGCGATTAGCATTGGTCAATCAAGGCGAGATGTCTTGAAATCACAAGTACTCACTCCCCTGGAATGTCCCGCAAATGCTGCAGACTCACCCCATCCGCTGCGCCCGTCGCCCTTTGTTGAGCGGCACGGGTCTTGAAATAGACCTGGCGGAGCGCATCTGGCAGACAGATTGTCTTAAGTTTTGAGAAACCTTCACCAACTATGACCGAGAACCACAACCCCAACACCATCAACGACGCCAGCCCCGAGGAACTGGAAGCGGCCCTGGCAGCCAATGCGTCGGACGAACTGGGACGTCTGCAGGCCGAGCTGGAAGAACTCAAGGCCAAGAGCGCCGATCTGGCCGACCAATACCTGCGTGCCAAGGCCGACGCCGAAAACATGCGCCGTCGCGCCGAAGAAGAGGTCGCCAAGGCACGCAAGTTCGGCATCGAGAGCTTTGCAGAAAGCCTGCTGCCCGTGATCGACAGCCTGGACGCGGCCCTGTCCATCCAGAACGCCACGCCCGAACAGCTGCGCGAAGGCTCGGACGCCACGCTACGCCAGCTGAATTCGGCCCTGGAACGCAACAAGGTGCTGGCCATCAATCCCGCTGCGGGCGAGAAGTTCGACCCTCACCACCACCAGGCCATCTCCATGGTTCCCGCCGACCAGCCCGCCAACACCGTGGTTGCCGTGCTGCAAAAGGGCTATGTGATCGCCGACCGCATCCTGCGCCCCGCGCTGGTGACCGTTGCCCAGGGCTGAGCCGGCTAGACACCCCAAAAAAACAACCGTCAGGGCAAAAAATAGTAAGTGACGGCTCTTGAAGCCGGCCACTACGCCCACAAGTGACGAATCAAGCAAACATTCAACAGATTACGGAGAGAATTATGGGAAAAATCATCGGTATTGACCTGGGTACCACCAACAGCTGCGTCGCCATCATGGAGGGTAACAACACCCGCGTGATCGAGAACAGCGAAGGTGCCCGCACCACCCCCTCCATCGTTGCCTATCAAGAAGACGGCGAAATCCTGGTCGGTGCATCCGCCAAGCGCCAGGCCGTCACCAACCCCAAAAACACCATCTACGCTGCCAAGCGCCTGATCGGCCGCAAGTTCGCCGAAGCCGAGGTGCAAAAGGACATCGACCTGATGCCCTTCCAGATCGTCAAGGCCGACAACGGCGACGCCTGGGTGCAAGTGCGCGACCAGAAGCTGGCCCCTCCCCAGATCAGCGCCGAAGTGCTGCGCAAGATGAAGAAGACCGCCGAGGACTTCCTGGGCGAAGCCGTGACCGAGGCCGTCATCACCGTGCCCGCCTACTTCAACGACGCACAGCGCCAGGCCACCAAGGACGCCGGCCGCATCGCGGGTCTGGAAGTCAAGCGCATCATCAATGAACCTACCGCTGCTGCCCTGGCCTTCGGCCTGGACAAGGTGGGCAAGGGCGACCGCAAGGTGGCCGTGTATGACCTGGGCGGCGGCACGTTCGACGTCTCCATCATCGAAATCGCCGACGTGGACGGCGAAAAGCAGTTCGAAGTGCTGTCGACCAACGGCGACACCTTCCTGGGCGGCGAAGATTTCGACCAGCGCATCATCAACTACATCATCGACGAGTTCAAGAAGGAACAAGGCGTTGACCTGTCCAAGGACGTGCTGGCCCTGCAGCGCCTGAAGGAAGCTGCCGAAAAGGCCAAGATCGAGCTGTCCAACTCCGCACAGACCGACATCAACCTGCCCTACATCACCGCCGATGCCACAGGCCCCAAGCACCTGAACATCAAGCTGACCCGCGCCAAGCTGGAGTCGCTGGTGGACGATCTGATCGAGCGCACGATTGCACCTTGCCGCACCGCCATCAAGGATGCAGGCATCTCCGTGTCCGACATCCACGACGTGATCCTGGTCGGCGGCATGAGCCGCATGCCCAAGGTGCAGGAAAAGGTCAAGGAATTCTTCGGCAAGGATCCCCGCAAGGATGTGAACCCCGACGAAGCCGTGGCCGTGGGCGCTGCCGTGCAAGGCCAGGTGCTGGGTGGCGAGCGCTCCGACGTGCTGCTGCTGGACGTGACTCCCCTGTCTCTGGGTATCGAAACCCTGGGCGGCGTCATGACCAAGATGATCAGCAAGAACACGACCATTCCCACCAAGTTCGCGCAGACCTTCTCCACGGCTGAAGACAACCAGCCTGCCGTGACCATCAAGGTGTTCCAGGGCGAGCGCGAGATCGCCAGCGCCAACAAGATGCTGGGCGAGTTCAACCTGGAAGGCATTCCGCCCGCAGGTCGTGGTGTGCCCCAGATCGAAGTGACCTTCGACATCGACGCCAACGGCATCCTGAACGTGTCCGCCAAGGACAAGGCTTCCGGCAAGGAAAACAAGATCACCATCAAGGCGAACTCTGGCCTGTCGGAAGAAGAAATCCAGAACATGGTCAAGGATGCTGAGCTGAACGCAGCCGACGACAAGAAGAAGCTGGAGCTGGTGACCGCAAAGAACCAGGGCGAAGCCGCTGTTCACAGCGTCAACAAGAGCCTGGCCGAGCATGGCGACAAGCTGGATGCCGCCGAAAAGAGCGCCATCGAAACTGCCGTCAAGGAGCTGGAAGAAGCGCTCAAGGGCGAGGACAAGGACGCCATCGACGCCAAGACAACGGCCTTGATGACGGCCAGCCAGAAGCTGGGCGAGAAGATGTATGCCGACGCACAGGCCGCTGGCGGTGCCGAAGCTGCTGCTGCCGCAGCAGGTGCCTCCGCCGGTGCCGGCGCATCGGCTGCCGCTGACGACAACGTGGTTGACGCCGAAGTCAAGGAAGTCAAGAAGGACTAAGCGCGGGCAGGTCCTGGCCTCAAACCATTGACCGCTTGCCGCCGCGCCGGGCTCTCAGGAGCTGGCGCGGCGTTCCTGTTCCATCCGACCGAAAACTCACATGTCCAAACGTGACTACTATGAAGTTCTGGGCGTTGCCAAAAGCGCCTCGGACGATGACATCAAGAAGGCCTATCGCAAGCTGGCGATGAAGTTCCACCCTGACCGCAATCAGGGCGAGAAGGCCAAGGAAGCCGAGGAAAAGTTCAAGGAGGTCAAAGAGGCCTACGAGATGCTTTCCGACAGCCAGAAGCGCGCGGCCTACGACCAGTACGGCCATGCCGGCGTGGATCCCAATCGCGGCATGGGCGGCGGCGAGGGCTTTGGCGGCTTTGCCGAGGCCTTTGGCGACATCTTTGGCGATATGTTCAACGGTGGCGGCCGCGGCGGTCGCGGCGGCCGTCAGGTCTACCGCGGCAACGACCTCAGCTATTCCATGGAAATCACCCTGGAAGAGGCTGCCAAGGGCAAGGATGCCCAGATCCGCATTCCAAGCTGGGACAGCTGCGACACCTGCAGCGGCAGCGGCGCCAAGCCCGGCACCAGCACCAAGACCTGCACCACCTGCAACGGCATGGGCACAGTACAGATGCGCCAGGGCTTTTTCAGCGTGCAGCAGACCTGCCCGCACTGCCGCGGCACAGGCAAGATCATCCCCGAGCCCTGCACATCCTGCGGCGGCCAGGGCAAGGTCAAGCGCCAGAAGACGCTGGAAGTGAAGATTCCCGCCGGCATCGACGACGGCATGCGCATCCGCTCGGCCGGCAACGGAGAGCCCGGCACCAATGGCGGCCCGGCAGGCGACCTCTATATCGAGATTCGCGTCAAGGACCACGACATCTTCGAGCGCGACGGTGACGATCTGCACTGCAATGTGCCCGTGAGCTTCATCACCGCCGCTCTGGGCGGCGAGATCGAAGTGCCCACGCTGCAAGGCAAGGCGGCGATCGACATCCCTGAAGGCACGCAAGCCGGCAAGCAGTTCCGCCTGCGCGGCAAGGGCATCAAGGGCATTCGCTCCAGCTACCCCGGTGATCTGTACTGCCACATCGTGGTGGAGACTCCGGTCAAGCTCACCGAGTACCAGCGCAAGCTGCTCAAGGATCTGGACGAATCGCTCAAGAAGGGTGGCTCCAAGCATTCGCCCAGCGGCGAAAGCTGGACGGACCGCCTGAAGAGTTTCTTCAGCTAGGCTCCTGCACCCAACAAAAAGCCCATCGGCAGTGCCTGATGGGCTTTTTTTCATGGCTCGCCAATCACTCCTTGGCGGGCTTCCAGTTGCGCACCTCGCGCTGCACCTTCAGCCGCTCTGCGGGGCCCAATGCCTGCTCGGCCGTCTGCATGCGGCTCTGCAGCGAGGGATCCTTGGCATGAGCGATAGCCAGCCAGAAATAGGCCTTGCCCATGTCTTTCTGCACGCCCTGACCGCTGACATACATGGCTGCCAGATTCGACTGTGCCAGGGTGTAGCCCTGCTTGGCGGCGCGATCGAACCAGCGCGCCGCCTGGCCTGCATCCTGCGGCACGCCCTGGCCGTTGGCATAGAGAAAACCCAGAGACGACTGAGCCGCCGCATTGCCCTGACCGGCGGACTTCTCCAGCCACCGCGCCGCGCGCGTCAGATCCTGCGGCACCAGCGCGCCTACGGCATAGATCATGCCGGTGTTGTACTGGGCGTCGGCATGGCCTTTCTCGGCCGCCTGTTCAAACCACTGCAGGGCGGCCCGGCCATCCTCCTTGACGCCCCGGCCGCTTGAGAGCATCACTCCCAGGCTGTACTGGCCTGCAGCCTCGCCACTTTTGGCCGAACGCTCGAACCATTGCACGGCCTGCGCATCATCGGCCGCCACGCCGCGGCCCTCGGCATACATCAGACCCAGATTGTTCTGCGCAATGCCGTCGCCCTGCTCTGCCGCCTTGCGATACCAGCTCACGGCCTGCACTTCGTCCAGAGTCACACCCCGCCCGTTGGCGTAGAGCACTCCCAGGTCGGATTGCGCAGGTGCATAGCCCTGGTCGGCCGACTGGCGATACCAGTGCACGGCCTGTGCCAGATCCTGATTCACACCTTTGCCAAAACGGTAGCGCGAGCCCAGCAGATACTGGGCCTTGGCGTCGCCCGTCTGTGCTGCTGCACGCATGGCGGCCAGTTCCTTGGCATCTTCGGCCTGATTGTTCCTGGCCTCCGGCGTCCAATGCTCACGACCCAGCGGAGCTGCCGCTGCCGCACCTGCTGCCGCAGCACCAGCGACCGCTGCATTGCGGCCGGTGCGCCCTTTTTTACCGGCCTTGCCGGCGGACTTGGCCGATGAAGATTTGGCGGCACCTGCAGTCGTGCTCTTGGTGGACTTGGACGATTTGGCTGGCGCGGCCGCACTGGACTTGGCCGGGGTCTTGCCTTTGGCCACAGCTGGCAAGGCAGTGCCGCCCAGCGCCAGCGCAGTTGCCAGCAGGCAAACCTGACCCCAGCAACGGCTGCGGTGCAAGAGGAGCGACCCCGAAGCCATAGCTGGCAACTCGGAAGGCTCACTGTCGGACATCGGATGATTGGGAACTCTCATGACTCACATTTTTGCAGCGAATAGCGTCGATTCCTGGCTGCTTTACTGACGATTTACTTTGTAAAAAGATGCCGGAACTCAGGCACCTGAAAAACTTTTGTTCCTCAGACCTGATCAGGCTTGAACGATTCTGGCATCTAGAGTCTTCGCTATGAAAATGCAAGTACACAAGACTGACAAATGCAACATCGCTTTCCCAGGTTTCGCCAAGTCATCGCAAAGCAAGAAATCACCCATCTCCAAAATTTACCCATCGCCAAGCAAGACATCTCATTCAAAGATGGATGTAGCTAGATTAATCGGTAAAAATGCTGAAAACTTCTCGAAACGAGAAGACTTGAGCCTACCCCATGAAGAATTCAGAGCGCAGTTTTGCGCGCCGCATCGATCTCACCTCGCTTCAGCTGTTCGTCGCCGTGTGCGAACTGGGCAGCATTGGCCGCGCCGCTGAACGCGAGTTCATTGCAGCCTCGGCCGTCAGCAAGCGGCTGTCCGACCTGGAAGCGACGGTGGACACCGCCCTGCTCTATCGCCACAGCCGCGGCGTGACGCTGACGCCGGCCGGCGAGAGCCTGCTGCACCATGCGCGCAATGTGCTCTACGGGCTGGAGCGCATGCAGGGCGAGCTCTCCGAATACGCCGACGGCGTGCGCGGCCATGTGCGCATGCACGCCAATATGTCGGCCATCGTGCAGTTTCTGCCCGAAGACCTGGGAGCCTTTGCGCGCGAACACAGCCAGATCAAGATCGATCTGCAGGAGCACCTGAGCCCCGACGTGCTGAGCGCCGTGGCCGAGGGAACGGCCGATATCGGCATCTGCACGCTGGGCAATATCAGGAGCAGCGAAGGCAATCAGGCCACCGTGCAACTGACCCAGGGCAATGTGCCGCTGCAGTACCGCAGCTATCGCAAAGACCGACTGGTCGTCGTCGTGCCCGAGCGCCACGCCCTGGCCGACCGCGAAAGCGTCGCCTTCACGGAAGTGCTGGAATGGGACATCGTCAGCCTTCATGCGGGCTCCTCGATCAGCCTGGCCATGCGCGCTGCTGCAGCCCAGGCAGGCCACCCGCTGCACCAGCGCATCCAGGTCACCAGCCTGGACGCCATGTGCCGCATGATCGACAACGGCCTGGGACTGGGCCTGCTGCCCGACCGCGCATTCGAGCTGATGCATGGCGTGGGCCATCTGCGCGCCGTGCAGCTCACCGACGACTGGGCGCACCGCGAACTCTGCGTGGTGGCCCGCGACTTCGAAGCGCTGCCGGTGACCACCCGCCTGCTGGTCGATCACCTCTGCCCCGCCAGCGCCAAGGCTTGAAACATCGCATCAAGCCACAACAGAATCCTCCCAACAAACCAACCTCACGAGACCACCATGGGACGCACCCTCTACGACAAGATTTTTGACGAGCACGTCGTTCACACCGAGGAAGACGGCACCTCCGTCCTCTATATCGACCGCCATCTGGTGCACGAAGTCACCAGCCCCCAGGCCTTCGAAGGTCTGCGCATGGCCGGGCGCAAGCTGTGGCGCGTCAGCTCGGTCGTGGCCACGGCCGACCACAACACCCCCACCGACGGCTGGGAGCGCGGCTATGACGGCATTGCCGACCCCATCAGCAAGGAACAGATCACCACGCTGAACAGCAATATCGCCGAGTTCGGCTCGGCCGCCTTCTTCCCCTTCATGGACAAGGGCCAGGGCATTGTTCACGTCATGGGCCCCGAGCAAGGCGCAACCCTGCCCGGCATGACCGTGGTCTGCGGCGATAGCCACACCTCCACCCACGGCGCTTTCGGCGCGCTGGCCCACGGCATCGGCACCTCCGAGGTCGAGCATGTGATGGCCACCCAGACCCTGCTGGCCAAGAAGGCCAAGAACATGCTGGTGCAGGTCAACGGCAAGGTCGCGCCCGGCATCACCGCCAAGGACATCGTGCTGGCCATCATCGGCAAGATCGGCACCGCCGGCGGCACGGGCTACACCATAGAGTTTGCCGGCGAAGCCATCCGCGACCTCAGCGTGGAAGGCCGCATGACGGTCTGCAACATGGCCATCGAAGGCGGCGCCCGCGCAGGTCTCGTAGCCGTGGACGACAAGACCATCAACTACATCAAGGGCCGCCCCCTGGCGCCCACGGGTGGCGAATGGGATGCCGCCGTCAGCTACTGGAAGACACTGCATTCCGACGCCGATGCGAAGTTCGACCGCGTGGTGGAGCTGAACGCCGCCGACATCGTGCCGCAGGTAACCTGGGGCACCAGCCCCGAGATGGTGCTGGGCATCGATGCCGCCGTCCCCGATCCCGACAAGGAAAAGGACTCTAACAAGCGCGGCGCCATCGAACGTGCGCTGACCTATATGGCACTGGAACCCGGCAAGCCCATCAACGACATCTTTGTCGACAAGGTGTTCATCGGCTCCTGCACCAACAGCCGCATCGAGGACATGCGCGAAGCCGCCGCCGTGGTCAAGAAGCTGGGCCAGAAGGTCGCCAAGAACATCAAGCTGGCCATGGTCGTGCCCGGCTCCGGTCTGGTCAAGGAACAGGCCGAGCGCGAAGGCCTGGACCAGATCTTCAAGGCCGCCGGCTTTGAATGGCGCGAACCCGGCTGCTCCATGTGCCTGGCCATGAACGCCGACCGCCTGGAGCCCGGCGAGCGCTGCGCGTCGACCTCGAACCGCAACTTCGAAGGCCGTCAGGGCGCCGGTGGCCGCACCCACCTCGTCAGCCCCGCCATGGCCGCTGCGGCAGCCATCCACGGCCACTTTGTCGATATCCGTAAATTTGCGTAACCCCCTGAGTCGCTGCGCGTCTTCCCCCAAGGGGGACGACGGCCTTTGCTGCGGGGCGGCCCTTGCTGGCCGTCTCTGATGCAAGACGCGAACGTCGCCAAGACTAAAGATTCTGGAATCACACCATGCAAAAATTCACCGTGCACAAGGGCCTCGTTGCCCCCATGGACCGCGAGAACGTCGACACCGACGCCATCATCCCCAAGCAGTTCCTCAAGTCCATCAAGAAGACCGGCTTCGGCCCCAATCTATTCGACGAGTGGCGCTATCTGGACCAGCCCGGCCAGCCCGGCGTACCCGAAGCCGACCGCAAGCCCAATCCCGACTTCGTGCTCAACCAGCCCCGCTTCAAGGGCGCCAGCATCCTGATCGCGCGCAAGAACTTCGGCTGCGGCTCCAGCCGCGAGCACGCGCCCTGGGCCCTGGACCAGTACGGCTTCCGCGCCATCCTGGCCCCCAGCTTTGCCGACATCTTCTTCAACAACAGCTTCAAGAACGGCCTGCTGCCCATCGTGCTGCCCGAGGCCACGATCGACCAGCTGTTCAACGACGTCGCGGCCTTCCCCGGCTACGAGCTGACCATCGATCTGGAGCGCCAGGTGATCCTGAGGCCCCAGGGCGAAGAGATCGCCTTCGACGTCATCGCCTTTCGCAAATACTGCCTGCTCAACGGCTTCGACGATATCGGCCTGACCATGCGCCATGCCGACAAGATCAAGGCCTTCGAGGCCGAGCGTCTGGCGCAAAAGCCCTGGCTGGCGCATACCTTGATTCAGAAGTAACCCCCTGAGCCGCGTTGCCTAGGCGGCCCCGCGGCTTCCCCCAGAGGGGGACGACGGCCTTTGCCGCGAGGCGGCTCTTGCTGGCCGTCTCTCACTTTGGCCATGTTGGAGGTAAGGTTCTCTGCTGTGCCGGTCTCACTCAGTTGAGGGATGCCCGCCTCTTGAGCCCGAAGTAAAACTATCAATAAATGAGCTGCTTACGATTGTCATCAATAGACTTCGATAAATATTCAATCTGAAATCTATGAATAACGAGCGCAAGCAGCTATCAAATTAATCAAAGGAACATCATGAAGATTGCAGTTTTGCCCGGTGATGGCATCGGTCCCGAAATCGTCGCGGAAGCCGTCAAGGTGCTCGAGGCCCTGAATCTGGGTCTGGAGATGGAAACCGCTCCCGTGGGCGGTGCCGGCTATGAAGCTGCCGGCCACCCCCTGCCTCCTGCCACGCTGAAGCTGGCCCAGGAAGCCGATGCGATCCTGTTCGGTGCCGTGGGCGACTGGAAGTACGACACGCTGGACCGCCCCCTGCGTCCCGAGCAGGCCATCCTCGGCCTGCGCAAGGCCCTGGGCCTGTTCGCCAACTTCCGCCCCGCCATCTGCTACAAGGAGCTGACCCATGCTTCCAGCCTCAAGCCCGAACTGGTGGCAGGTCTGGACATCCTCATCATCCGCGAGCTGACCGGCGACATATACTTCGGCCAGCCGCGCGGCCGCCGTGTCGCTCCCGACGGCCATTTCCCCGGTGCCGAAGAAGCCTTCGACACCATGCGCTACACCCGTCCCGAGATCGAGCGCATCGCCCATGTCGCCTTCCAGGCCGCCCAGAAGCGCAGCAAGCGCGTGACCAGCGTTGACAAGGCCAATGTGCTGGAAACCTTCCAGCTCTGGAAGGATGTGGTCAGCGAAGTCGCCAAGCAGTACCCCGACGTGGCGCTGGACCATATGTACGTGGACAACGCCGCCATGCAACTGGTCAAGGAACCCAAGCGCTTCGACGTGGTGGTGACCGGCAATATGTTTGGCGACATCCTCTCCGACGAAGCCTCGATGCTGACCGGCTCCATCGGCATGCTGCCCAGCGCCAGCCTCAACGACAAGAAGCAAGGCCTGTACGAACCCAGCCACGGCTCGGCCCCCGACATCGCCGGCAAGGGCATTGCCAATCCTCTGGCCACCATTCTCTCGGCCGCCATGATGCTGCGCTTCAGCCTGGGCCAGGAAGCCGCCGCCCAGAAGATCGAAGCTGCCGTGCAAAAGGTGCTGGCCGACGGCCTGCGCACCGCCGACATCTACAGCGAAGGCACGACCAAGGTCAGCACCCGTGAAATGGGTGATGCCGTGGTCAAGGCACTGGCAGGAGTCTGAGGCCCGGAAACGGCTGATACCAGGCCACCGCCGCAAAGCGGTGGCTTTTTTGTTCGACGCAATTTTCGGCGCCAAACAAAACAAAACGTCAAAAATAAATCATTTATTTCGACGTTTTGACTAGAGTTTCAAGCACTTTTAATTCTTCAAGCTTTGGCTCTAGTCGCTAGAATGACAACTCTTATGTTTGCCGCACGCACCTTCGCTCCCGAGACCCTCACACCCGCAAAGCTTGCCGGTGTGAATGCGCGCGCAATCACCATTAAGACGATTACAGGCTGACCCAGCCCGGTTCGTCGCGCGCCCCTTCCGGCCCTGACGAGCCGGACGAAGCAGTCTCAAGCTACTGTTTTCAAAACTGAAAAGGCGTTTCAAATGAGCAAGCAATTGGTAGGTTTGGTGGGCTGGCGCGGCATGGTCGGCTCCGTGCTGATGGATCGTATGCAGGCCGAAGGCGACTTCGCGCTGATCGAGCCCGTGTTCTTCTCCACCTCCAATGCCGGCGGCAAGGCCCCGGCCATGGCCACGGTGCATACCGAGCTGAAGGACGCCAACGACATCGCCGAGCTGTCCAAGTGCGACATCATCATCACCTGCCAGGGCGGCGACTACACCAAGGAAGTCTTCCCCAAGATCCGCGCCGCTGGCTGGAACGGCCACTGGATTGACGCAGCCTCCTCGCTGCGCATGGAGGGCGACGCCGTCATCGTGCTGGACCCCGTCAACGACGACCTGATCCAGCAAAAGCTGGCTGCCGGCGGCAAGAACTGGATTGGCGGCAACTGCACCAACTCCATCCTGCTGATGGGTCTGGGCGGTCTGTTCAAGGCCGGTCTGGTGGAATGGGTCTCCTCCATGACCTACCAGGCCGCATCGGGCGGTGGCGCCAACCACATGCGCGAGCTGCTCAAGGGCATGGGCGTGGTGCACGCCGCCGTGGCCGACGAGCTGGCGACTCCTGCTTCCGCGATTCTCGAAATCGACCGCAAGGTGGCCCAGACCATCCGCGAAGATGTGCCCACCGAATTCTTCGGCGCGCCTCTGGCCGGCGGCCTGATCCCCTGGATCGATGTGCAGCTGCCCAACGGCCAGTCCAAGGAAGAATGGAAGGGCCAGGCCGAGGTCAACAAGATTCTCGGCACCGAGGCCGCCATCCCCGTGGACGGCCTGTGCGTGCGCATCGGCGCCATGCGCTGCCACTCCCTGGCCCTGACCCTGAAGCTCAAGAAGGACCTGCCCCTGGAAGAGATCGAGGCCCTGATCAAGGGCGGCAATCCCTGGGTCAAGTTCGTGGCCAACGACCGCGCACTGACCGTCAAGGAGCTGACTCCTGCTGCCACCACCGGCGGTCTGGAAGTGGCCGTCGGTCGTGTGCGCAAGCTCAACATGGGCCCCGAATATGTCTCGGCCTTCGTGATCGGTGACCAGCTGCTGTGGGGCGCTGCCGAGCCGCTGCGTCGCATGCTGCGCATCCTACTGGCAGCCTGATCCCGTCCACCATCAAGCCTGCGAATGGCTTGATCCAGCACAGCAAAGCGCCAGTCATCCTCGTGATGGCCGGCGCTTTTTTCATGTCCAAGCTCCAGGCTTGGGCGACAATTGCCCGCTTATTCGGGCGAATGCAAACCGTCAGCAAACCTACATTAGGTTTCATCTCGTTGCCAATCGACAACAATTGAGAGCCTTGCCAGCCATGCTTTTGCTCACATTGCAATAGCGTCGTTGACAATGCAAACTGTGTCCGCCGGGCCAAGAGACCTTTGCCGCCTGCTGGAATTTCCAATTTTTATGTGCACCGCAGCCACAAACCCGATCAAGAACAAGAGGGCTGTAGGCTGCACGAATCAAGTCTGAGCCCTATGCAACGCTGGAAACTATCTGCGCTCGCCGCAGCCACCCTCGCACTGTCAAGCCTCCCGGCCACCGATGCATGGGCATTGGCGCTGGGTCGCATCACGGTGCAGTCGGCTCTGGGCGAGCCCTTGCGTGCCGAGGTCGAGATCCCTCAACTCAGCGCTGCCGAGGCCGACAGCCTGCAGGCCGCTATCGCATCGCCAGCTGCATTCCGCGCCCAGGGCATGGAATTCACGGGCACGGCCAACTCGGTACGCGTGCAGGTGCAAAAACGCGCCAACGGCTCGGCCGTGCTCAAGCTCAGCAGCTTTCAGCCGGTCAATGATCCCTTTGTCGACCTGGTGATCGATGCCAACTGGGCATCGGGCAAGCTGCAGCGCAACTACACCTTGCTGCTCGACCCTCCTGCAACGCGCCGCCCTGCTCCTGCGCCCACCACCGCTGCCCAGGCCACGCCTGCCGTGGTGCCTGCACCTGCGCGTCCCGCTGTGACTGCACGCCCGGCGTCCAGCCCTGTCAACACGGCCGGCCGGGACCTGCGCAATGACCGCGATCAGGACGAAGCTGCAACCAAGCCTCAGCGAAAACGCCAGGCAGGCACTGCAGCACCGGCTGGCAGCAGCGATGAAGTTCGTGTCAGGACAGGCGACACCGCAGGTCGCATTGCTGCAGCGCACAAGCCAGCAGGCGTCTCGCTTGATCAGATGCTGGTCGCCATGCTGCGCAGCAACCCGCAGGCCTTTGTCAATGGCAATATCAACCGCATGCGCAGCGGCGCGGTGATTCAGTTGCCCGATCAGGCGGCCGCCCAGGCCACCTCGGCCAAGGAAGCCCGCCAGATCATGGCGGCCCAGTCTCAGGATTTCAACCAGTTCCGCCGTCAACTGGCTGGCGTGGCACCTGTGGCTCCTGTGGAAGCGGCATCGCGCAGCGCTTCGGGCCAGGTTCAGGCCCATGTCGCCGATGCCAAGGCCAACACCGCAGCCCCCGACAAGCTGACCCTGTCCAAGGGCTCCGTCAAGGGCGTGGCCGCAGATGAGCAAGTGGCCCAGCAAAAACAGGCCGCAGACCAATCTGCGCGCGCCGATGAGCTCAAACGCAATATGGCCGAGCTGAGCCAGATTGCGGCAGCCACCAAACCTGCAGGTACGGCTGCAGCTCCCGCTGCAAGCACACCGGCAGCAGCTGCACCAGCGGCAAGCCCTGCAGTCACCGTACCTGCGGCCAGCGCCGCCAATGCTGCAGCGCCTGCCTCCGCTCCGGCTGCTGATGCGGCTGCAACGTCTGCTCCCCCAGCCACACCCGAGGCGGCTGCAGCCGATGCTGGCAAGCCAGGCGACACCGCGCCTGCACCAACTCCGGCCGAAGGCGAACCGGCACAAGCCGCAGCCGAGCCTGCAGCGCCCGCACCGGCACCGGTTGCACCTCCCAAGCCTGTTGCAGCACCGGCCCCCATTCCCGAGGAGCCCAGCTTTATCGACAGCCTGATGGAAGACCCGACCATCCCACTGGCTGGTGCAGCACTGCTGGCCCTGCTTCTGGGCTATGGCGGCTACCGTGTTTCTCAGCGTCGCAAAGCCGCTGCGGCAGGCGCGGACAGCACGCTGGGCGACAGCCAGCTGTCGGCGGACTCCTTCTTCGGCGCCAGCGGCGGCCAGCGCGTGGACACCACGACCAGCAGCAGCCAGATGTCGGGCCAGTCCATGCAGTACTCTCCCAGCCAGCTTGACGCCGGCGATGTGGACCCGCTGGCCGAAGCCGATGTGTACCTGGCTTACGGCCGCGACCTGCAGGCTGAGGAAATCCTCAAGGAAGCGCTGCGCAGCGACCCCAACCGCCTGGTGCTGCACCAGAAGCTGGCTGAAATCTATGCCAAGCGCCATGACCGCATGGCCTACGCATCTGTAGCCAACAACGTCTTTGCCCTGACCCAGGGCAAGGGACCCGAATGGCAGCGGCTGGCCGATCAGGGCCGTATCCTGGACCCGGAAAATCTGACTTACCAGCTGGGCGGAGCTCCCCAGGCTCATGCAGCGGCAGCTGCGACCCCAAGCGCCTTCAGCCCCACCGCCCCCTCAAGCGCCCTGCAAGGCGGTGTGGCCGCCGCCGTGGGCTTTGGCTCGGCACTGGCTGCTGCACAGGCTGCGGAAGCCGCTGCCAGCCACGAAGGGCCACCCACAGAGCCCGCCGGCATGGACTTCGACATGGATCTGGAGCTGCCGGCGGACCTGCCTGACACCGCAGCCAGCGCAGCGCCTGTGGCCTCCGAACCCGTCTCCTTGCCCAACGAGCAGGATTTCGCGGCACTGGCACAGTGGGACATCCCTGTCACCGCATCCGAGCCAGCACCCGCAGCAGACAATGGCCTGAACCTGAACCTCGACGACCTGGCCTCGTTCAGCCTGCCCGCCACGGCATCTCAAGCCCCGGCCCCTGTCGCAGCTCCCGCGCCCGCCGAGCAAAGCTCCCTGAATGCGCTCGAGTTCGACCTCGACAGCTTCACACTGCCTTCGCAGGCACAGCCCGAGGCCGAGAGCGGACAGGAAACTGCGCCGCCGGAACTGTCTTCCAGCCAGGAGCGCCTGGACACAGAGCAGGACATCGAAGCCCTGACCTTGCAGCAGCCGGGTGAAGAGGCCGCCAGCCCTGCCGCCGCCCCTGCGCAAGCCGATGTGACTTTCGACCTCAGCGGCCTGTCGCTGGATCTGGGCACATCCGATATCGCTGCGCCAATCGATGCCGTGCCAGCGCCCTCCGAACCCGAAGACCCGCTGGCCACCAAGCTGGCCCTGGCCGAGGAGTTCAATGCCATCGGCGACAGCGACGGAGCGCGTACACTGATCGAGGAAGTGATCGCCGAAGCCCATGGCGATCTCAAGGCCAAGGCTCACAGCCTTCTCTCTCAGATTGGTTGATTGATTTGATGCATTCAGACCCCGCGCCGGGAGCCATGCCATGCGCATAGCTCTTGGCGTCAGCTACAACGGACAAGCCTATCGCGGCTGGCAAAGCCAGCCCGATGGCAACACCGTACAAGACAAACTCGAAGCGGCCCTGGGCCGCTTTGCTGCTCAAGAAGTCTCCACCATCTGCGCCGGTCGCACCGATTCCGGTGTGCACGGCCTGATGCAGGTCGTGCACTTTGACACCGAGTTGCAGCGCGCGCCCAACTCCTGGGTGCGCGGCACCAACACCTTTTTGCCCAAGGACATCGCCGTGCAATGGGCGGCCGAGGTCGCCGACGGCCCGAATGGCTTCCACTCCAGGGCCTGTGCCACTGCACGCCGCTATGCCTATGTGCTGCTGCAGTCGCCCGTGCGCCCCAGCGTCGACCATGGCCGCGTGGGCTGGGTGTTTCAGGCCCTGGATGCGCAGCGCATGCGTGCAGCCGCCGACCTGCTGCTGGGCGAGCATGATTTTTCGTCCTTTCGCGCTGCAGGCTGCCAGGCCAAGAGCCCGATCAAGACCCTGCGCCGCATCGACATCCACTACCGCCCCGCAGGCCAGGCACCCATGCGCGACGGACAGATGGAATGCGGCTACTGGCGTTTCGAGTTCGAGGGCAGCGCTTTTCTGCACCACATGATCCGCAACATCATGGGCTGCCTGATCTACGTGGGTCAGGGCTCCAAGCCCGTGGAATGGATGCAGCAAGTGCTGGAGGCACGCTCGCGCGAAGTGGCCGCCCCCACCTTCTCCCCTGACGGTCTGTACTTTCTCGGCCCCATTTACGATACGCGCTGGGGCCTGCCTGTAGACACCCCCCCGTTTGCCTGGCTGCCCTGAGCGGCCAGCGGCCAGCGGCCAACGGCCAACGATTGCTGCAACGTCAGAGATTTGCCATGTCTTCCATTGCCCCCCGCACCCGCATCAAGATCTGCGGCCTGACCCGCGAGCAGGATGTCGATGCTGCAGTGGCCGCCGGTGCCGATGCCGTCGGCTTTGTGCTCTATGCGCCAAGCCCGCGCGCCGTGACGCTGCAGCGCGCGGCCGAGCTGGCCCGGCGACTGCCGCCCTTTGTCACACCTGTTTTGCTCTTTGTGAATGAAACAGCTACCAATGTGATAGCTGCTTGCGACCTAATACCCAACGCCTGCGTGCAATTTCATGGTGATGAATCGGCTGCGGATTGCGAGGCCGCCACCCGGGGCGTGCAGCCCTGGTTGCGCGCGGCGCGCATACCCCTTGGAGACGATGCGGCGCGATTTGACCTCGTAGAATATGCCCAACGTTATTCAAAGGCCCAAGCCATCCTGCTCGACGCCCATGTCGATGGTTATGGTGGCGGCGGCAAGGCATTCAATTGGTCACTTCTGCCAACAAGCGTCGACTCTCACCTCGTTTTGTCTGGTGGACTCACGCCTGCAAACGTGACCGATGGCATCTTGCAAGTGCGCCCTCGCGGGTTGTCTCTGGCCGTTGATGTGAGCTCTGGAGTCGAGGCCGAAGGCCCCGACGGCAAGCCCCTCAAAGGCATCAAGGATGCCCACAAGATTCATCGCTTCATTGCTGCCGTACGTGCAGCTGATGCCCAAATTTTGCAGACTGACACATGTTTGAATACCAGTATCCCGACGTCCACGGCCATTTCGGCCGCTACGGCGGCAGCTTCGCCAGCGAAACCCTGACCCACGCGCTCACCGAGCTGCGTGAGGCCTACGCAAAGTATCAGAACGACCCCGAATTCATCGCCGAATTCCAGTCCGAGCTGGCACACTATGTAGGCCGTCCCTCGCCCGTCTATCACGCCTCGCGCATGAGCCGTGAAATGGGCGGCGCGCAGATCTATCTGAAGCGCGAGGACCTCAACCACACGGGCGCACACAAGATCAACAATGTGATCGGCCAGGCCATGCTCGCCAAGCGCATGGGCAAGCCGCGCATCATTGCCGAGACAGGTGCCGGCCAGCACGGCGTGGCCACGGCCACCATCTGCGCTCGTTACGGCCTCGAATGCATCGTCTACATGGGCGCCGAGGACGTGAAGCGTCAAAGCCCCAATGTCTACCGCATGAAGCTGCTGGGCGCCACCGTGGTGCCCGTGGAATCGGGCTCCAGAACGCTCAAGGATGCGCTCAACGAAGCCATGCGCGACTGGGTGGCCAATGTGGACAACACCTTCTACATCATCGGCACCGTGGCCGGCCCCCATCCCTATCCCATGATGGTGCGCGACTTCCAGAAAGTCATCGGCGACGAGTGCCTGACGCAGATGCCCGAGTTCCTGGGCGCCGACAAGCAGCCCGACGCGGTAGTCGCCTGCGTGGGCGGCGGCAGCAATGCCATGGGCATCTTCTACCCCTATATCCCCTACGAGAACACCCAGCTGTTCGGTGTGGAAGCGGCGGGCGAAGGCCTGGAGTCCGGCAAGCACTCAGCCTCGCTGCAAAAAGGCAGCTCGGGCGTGCTGCACGGCAACCGCACCTTCATCCTGCAGGACGAAAACGGCCAGATCACCGAGACCCACTCGGTGAGCGCCGGCCTGGATTACCCCGGTGTGGGCCCTGAACATGCATGGCTGCAGGAAATCGGCCGTGCCCAGTATGTGGGCATCACCGATCAGGAGGCGCTGGACGCCTTCCACTATCTGTGCCGCGCCGAAGGCATCATCCCGGCTCTCGAGTCCAGCCACGCCGTAGCCTATGCCATGAAGCTGGCCAAGACCATGCGCGCCGACCAGTCGATTCTCGTCAGCCTATCGGGCCGTGGCGACAAGGACATCGGCACCGTGGCCGACCTCTCGGGTGCCGAATATTTCGACCGTCCCTCCATGCGCGGTCTCACCGTCAAGGGCGCTCCCGGACATGATGCAGCCAAGGCTGCCGCAGGGGGCAACAAGTTATGAGCCGAATTACCGCCACTTTCAGCAAGCTCAAGGAAGAAGGCCGCAAGGCCCTGATTCCCTATGTGACTGCAGGCTTTCCATTTGCAGCCATCACCCCCTCCCTCATGCACGGCATGGTGGAAGCCGGTGCCGACGTGATCGAGCTGGGCGTGCCCTTCTCGGACCCCATGGCCGACGGCCCCACCATCCAGCGCGCGGGCGACAAGGCCATCGCCAACGGCGTGGGCCTGAGCCAGGTACTAGCCTATGTGGCCGAGTTCCGCAAAAAGGACCAGACCACGCCCGTGGTGCTGATGGGCTATGCCAACCCCGTGGAACGCTACGACCAGATCCATGGCGAGGATGCCTTCGTCAACCATGCGACCGCTGCCGGCGTCGACGGCGTGCTGATCGTGGACTATCCGCCAGAGGAATGCGAAGAGTTTGCAGCCAAGCTCAAGGCCCGCGACATGGATCTGATCTTCCTGCTGGCTCCCACCAGCACCGAGGAGCGCATGCAGCAGGTGGCGCGCGTGGCCAGCGGCTATGTCTACTATGTCTCGCTCAAGGGCGTGACCGGTTCGGGCGCTCTGGACACTTCGGCCGTGGAGGCCATGCTGCCGCGCATTCGCCAGCATGTCAGCGTGCCCGTGGGCGTGGGTTTCGGCATTCGCGATGCCCAGACCGCACAGACCGTGAGCCAGGTGGCCGACGCCGTCATCATCGGCAGCCGCATCATTGACCTGCTCGACAACCAGCCCCACGAGAAGATCGTTCCTTTGGCAATAGACTTTCTGCGTGGTGTGCGAAAGGCTCTCGACGCATAATGCACCCCTAGAAATTAGCCTCCCCCTGAGCGGCTTCGCTGCTTCCCCCTTGAAGGGGGACGACAGCCTCGCAGCGGGGCGGCCCTTGCTCGCTGTCCCTGACCGGGATTGCGCCAGTGCCTGCGCCGCGCCGCCCTCATGGGTTGCGGGTGGCGCGCAGTGCAGTGGAAACTGAAAAGGAAATAACCATGTCCTGGCTTGAAAAACTTCTGCCTGCAAAAATCCAGCAGACCAATCCGACGGAACGCCACCAGCAGATTCCCGAAGGTCTGTGGATCAAGTGCCCCAGCTGCGAAACCGTTCTGTACAAGACCGATCTGGAAAAGAACCAGAACGTCTGCCCGACCTGCGGCCACCACCACCGCATCGGCGCGCGCGCGCGTCTGAACCATTTCCTCGACGCCGAAGGCCGCTATGAAATCGCTCAGGAAGTCATTCCTGTCGACCCGCTGAAATTCAAGGACAGCCGCAAGTACCCCGAGCGTTTGAAGGAAGCACTGGAAAACACCGGCGAGACCGACGCACTGATCGTCATGGGTGGCTCCGTCAAGAGCATCAATGTGGTCGTGGCCTGCTTCGAGTTCGACTTCATGGGCGGCTCCATGGGTTCCGTGGTCGGTGAACGCTTTGTGCGCGGCGTGGAGACCGCCATCGAGCAGAAAGTGCCTTTCATCTGCTTCACCGCCACCGGTGGTGCCCGCATGCAGGAAGGTCTGCTGTCGCTGATGCAAATGGCCAAGACCAATGCCGCGCTGACACGTCTGGCCAAGAAGGGCCTGCCCTATATCTCCGTGCTGACCGACCCGACCATGGGCGGTGTGTCCGCCGGCTTCGCCTTCGTGGGCGATATCGTGATTGCCGAGCCCAAGGCCCTGATCGGCTTTGCCGGCCCTCGCGTGATCGAAACCACCGTGCGTGTGAAACTGCCCGAAGGCTTCCAGCGCGCCGAGTTCCTGCAGGACAAAGGTGCCGTGGACATGATCGTCGACCGCCGCGAGCTGCGTGATCGCGTCTCCAGCTCTCTGGCCATGCTGCAACGCCTGCCTGCGGACGCCGTGGAATAAGCACCGGCCGACCAAAAGTAAAAAGGCTGACGCAGCATTCATCTGCGTCAGCCTTTTTTTGTCAGTTTTAGCACCTCGGAACATCCAAAACACACCACACAGCAGGCTGTGGAATTGACGAGGCTCCGGGCAATACGGCTTTCCCGGCCCGGGCAGCCCCCCCTAGCGCACCCCGGCAATCATGGACAGGCCGCCAGCCTGCACATAGTTGAGCACCATCAACAGCACCTGCAGGCCAATCAGGGCAATCAGCGCCGAAAAGTCCACATTGCCTATCAGGGGCACCACCTTGCGGATAGGAGCCACCAGCGGATCGGCCAGACGCTGCAGCACGCCGTAGATGGGCGAATAGGGCTGCACCCAGGACAGGATGGCGTAGATCAGCAAGATGCCCATCATGCCGGACAGAATGACCTTGATCAGCCCGCACAGCGCCAGCCATGGCAGCGCCACAACCGAGCCCTTGGCACCCAGCAGCAGCCAGATCAGCAGCACCTGCACCAGTTGCAGCAGCAAGGCAGCAATAAGACTGGATTTGTCCCAGCGGCCCTTGGCGGGAACGACTTTGCGCAACGGCATGACAATCCAGTCGCTCAGCGCAAAGACCAGTTGTCCCACGGGATTGCCAAACGGCACACGCTGCACCTGCATGTACATGCGCAGCAGGCAGGCCCCGCTGATCAACCCGACGACGACATCCAGCAGAAACAAAACGATTTCAAACAGCATGTGACCCAATTCAGAAAACAGTGAGCAACTCACCCATTCGTGGGATGATAGCCGGGCACCATGACTGATACACAAAGTCTGCATTCCCTGCCCCTGTTCCCGCTGAACACGGTGCTGTTTCCTGAAGGCCTGCTGAGCCTGCAGGTCTTCGAGGTGCGTTATCTGGACATGATCCGCAAATGCCAGCATGCCGACGCCCCTTTCGGCGTGGTTGCGCTGCAGTCGGGACAGGAGGTACGCAAGGCTGGCGCCCAGACCGAGCGCCTGCACTCGGAGGGCGTACTGGCCCATATCGCCCGGCTCGACTCTCCCCAGCCCGGGCTGCTGCACCTGCAATGCAAGGGCGTCCAGCGCTTTCACATCCAGCGCTGCTGGCAACTGCCGCATGGCCTGTGGGTAGCCGATGTCGCCATGCTGCCCGACGACCCCAAGGTCACTGTCCCCAAGCATTTGATCAGCACCTCTCATGCACTGGCTCAGGCCTTGCTGAACCTGCACAGCCACGACCCCGACCACGCGCAACTGCCCACTCCGACGCAGATGCACGACTGCGCCTGGGTTGCCAATCGCTGGGCCGAGATGCTACCCCTGCCGGTGCGGGTCAAGCAGCAGCTCATGACACTGGATGCCCCGCTGCTGCGACTGGAGCTGATTGCCGATGTGCTGGAGCAAAGCGGCATTACCGGATCAGGCCCGCAGGAGGAAGCCTGAATTTGGCTCCTCCCTTTAACGGCGGTGTAAAAACACTACTTTTTCGACAGCATTCAGCTGGCTTTCTCCGCTGCAGTCTGGGCCATGGAGGCGACATTCCGCAGTTCCTGCGAGCGCTTTGCCCGGTCGCTTACCGCTGACTCGGCAAAAAACTTAAAATCACCGGTTTCGGGCAGCGGCTATCCTTGCCGCGCCCCCATTCCTGGCCTCCAACCGGCGCTTGTCGCTGGCGCTCTCTTTTCATGACTGAACAAAACATCTCTTCTGCGGCAGAAAACACCGCCCCTCAGGACGAAAACAAACTCATCGCCGAGCGCCGCGAAAAACTCAAAGCCCTGCGCGAGTCTTCCAAGGCCAATGGCGGCGTTGCCTTTCCCAACGACTTCAAGCCCGAGCACCGCGCCGCAGCCCTGATCGCCGAGCACAGCGACAAGGATGCCGAAGCCCTGGACGCTGCAGCCGTCGCCGTCAGCGTGGCTGGTCGCATGATGCTCAAGCGCGTGATGGGCAAGGCCAGCTTTGCCACCGTGCAGGACGCCACGGGTCGTATCCAGGCCTATGTCACCCGCGATGCCGTGGGTGAAGAGGTCTACGCCGACTTCAAGAAATGGGATCTGGGCGACATCATCTCCGTCGAAGGTCAGCTGATGAAGACCAAGACCGGCGAGCTGTCGATCAAGGCCACGAAGATCCGCCTGCTCACCAAGAGCCTGCGCCCCATGCCCGACAAGTTCCACGGCATGGCCGACCTGGAGCAGAAGGTGCGCCAGCGCTATGTGGACCTGATGACCGACGAAGAAGCCCGCAAGCGCTTCGTGGCCCGCAGCAAGGCTGTGGCCGGCATCCGCGACTTCATGGTCGAACACGGCTTCCTGGAAGTCGAGACACCCATGCTGCACCCCATCCCCGGCGGTGCCAATGCCAAGCCCTTCATCACCCACCACAATGCGCTGGACCAGGAGATGTACCTGCGCATCGCGCCCGAGCTCTACCTCAAGCGCCTGATTGTCGGTGGCTTCGAGCGCGTGTTCGAGATCAACCGCAACTTCCGTAACGAAGGTATCTCGGTGCGCCACAACCCCGAGTTCACCATGATGGAGTTCTACGCGGCCTACTGGAACTACCAGGATCTGATGGACTACACCGAAAAGCTGATCCGCGACGCGGCCATGAAGGCCGTTGGCACGCTTGAGCTGAGCTATGGCGGCAAGCCCGTGGACCTGGCCAAGCCCTTTGAACGCCTGACCATCCCCGAAGCCATCGTCAAATACACCGAAGCCGGCGACAACGTGGGCAACCGCGAATGGCTGACCAATGCCCTGAAGAAGCTGGGCATGAAGGAAGACAAGGACAAGCTGTCCACCCGCACCCTGGCCAGCCTGCAGGTGCTGTACTTCGAAGAGGTGGTGGAAGAGAAGCTGTGGAACCCCACCTTCATCATGGAACACCCCACCGAGATCTCGCCGCTGGCGCGCGCCAACGACGAGCGCCCCGAAGTGACCGAGCGCTTCGAGCTCTACATCACGGGCCGCGAATTCGGCAACGGCTTCTCCGAGCTCAATGACGCCGAAGACCAGGCTGCCCGCTTCAATGCCCAGGTGGAAGCCAAGGACGGAGGCGACGACGAAGCCATGTACTTCGACCACGACTTTGTGCGCGCCCTGGAATACGGCATGCCCCCCACCGGCGGCTGCGGCATCGGTATTGACCGCTTCATGATGCTGCTGACCGACAGCGCCAGCATCCGTGACGTGATTCTGTTCCCGGCATTGCGCCGCGAGGTCTGAGAAGCGGCTGTGCGCCCGGCTCGGGCGTTGCGGAACAACATGGCCTGACGGGCCTCTGACGATCCGCGACTGAGACACCAATAGCCACCGGCACAGCCAGATTGCGCACCGGCCACTATTCAAAATAGGCTGTCGCAATACTGGCTGGCTATACTGCTTGACATGCAGATTCCCCAATACTGGGCTCAGGCAAGACTACGTCATCAGACCGGCGTACGCCATGGCGTCACCGTTCAACGCTGGGGCTGGTCCGACAACAGCGAGTCAGATGCCCAGGCTCATGCTCAGCAAAGAGCACAGCAGGCACTGGAGGCGGCTCTCGCTGCCGCTGCCAAGCGCAGCCTGCCCGAAGACTTCGAGCGCATGGAATGGCGCACCGAATACGGGCTGGACGGCGGCACACCCATTCGTGAAGAGGTGCTGGAGCGGCGTGATGAATCCGTCATGACGCGCAATAGCTATGGCGCACACTGCCTGAATACAGAGAACGTGGCCATTGCCGATATCGACTTTCCACATCAGAAAAAGCCTGCCCGCTTCCCAGTCATTTCGTCGCTGCTGCTGGCTCTGGCCCTGCCCTGGCTGTGGATGACCCCGCTGACCTGGAGTCTCGGTGCGGCGATGCTGATGCTGCTGGTGGCCAGCATCGGCCTGGTCTTCTGGTCAGGCCTGAAGCAATGGCTGCATGCCCGCCAGACGCAGCGCAACAATGCCCGCCTGCCACCGCCTGTGGATATTGCACTGGCAAAAGTTCGGGCGTTCTCAGCCAGGCACCCGGACTGGGGCTTGCGCGTCTACGAAACGCCCAAAGGACTGCGCGTCATTGTCACCCACACCGCACTCGCCCCCTCCTCGCCCGAGGTCCAGGGGCTGTTCCAGCAACTGGAGGTTGACCCGCTCTACGCCATGCTGTGTAACCAGCAGCAGTGCTTTCGCGCCCGAGTCAGCGGCAAACCATGGCGCATGGGCCTGAACGGTCTGTCGAGCCAGGAAAGGCGCTGGCCCCTGCCTGCCGCCTCTCAGACTGCACGCCAGCAGTGGGTGTCGGTATATGAAACAAGATCGACGCAGTTCGCGGCCTGCCGCTTTATCGCTCAACTGGGCGCGACGACGCTGTGTTCAGCGGCACAGACTTTCGTCATCTGGCACGATGAACGCAGCAAAGCGCACTCCTCTCTGGCATTGGCCTGAGCATGTCCGTGACCATTCACAAAGCCTGTTGCTTAAAACCGGCGTATAAAGTAACAATATATTTCCCAGACCATGCCTGAACTACCGATGAGTCTGACCCTGACCTTCCTCTCATGACAGCTCTGCCATCCTCTGCATCAGCTTTGTCTGCCATCGAATCCAGCGGGGCACGGTTCTCGTCACCCGATTCTGCGACGCCGTTCTCCGTACTGGTCGTCGAGGATCAAGCAGTCATGCGAGCTGCTCTGGTGACGGAACTTCGCCAGGCCGGTGTGACACAGGTGCTTGAAGCCGAAAACGGCCGCACCGCGCTGGCACTGTTTCGCAGCGAAAGACCCGATCTGGTGCTGCTGGACATCCGCCTTCCCGGCGAAGACGGCTATTGGGTCGCGCGTCAGCTGCGCGAGGCCGAGCCCGGCGAGTGGACACCCATCATCTTTCTCTCCGGCCTGGACAACGATCTGGACGTCTGGCGCGGTATTGAGGCGGGCGGCGACGATTACCTGGTCAAACCCGTCAAACCCATTGTGCTGGTCGCCAAGCTGCGCGCCATGCGCCGCCTGCTGGACATGCGCCGTCGCCTGGTCACGGTCTCTGCAGAGCTGCATCTGGCGAATCAAAAGCTCAACGAAATGGTGGAGCTCGATGCGCTCACGGGTCTCGTCAATCGTCGAGGCCTCGATCGCATGCTGCATGCCGAAATTGCTGCGGCAAGGCGCGAGAGCAGGCCGCTGACGCTGATGCTTTGCGACCTCGATCACTTCAAGCACTTCAACGATACCTACGGCCATGTCCAGGGTGACGAATGCCTCAAGCAGGTCGGGCGTCTGCTGCGCGAAGTCTGCGTGCGCCCGCGCGACATCGCCGCACGTTATGGCGGTGAAGAGTTTGCCATGATCCTGCCCAATACCCCGCGCTCCGGTTCGATGACGTTCGCACGTGCTCTCGGCCAAATGCTCAAGTTCCTCAAGATTCGCCCGCCAGGAGCCGCCGAGGATATTCCGCTGACCCTCTCCGGCGGGATTACCACCTGCATTCCCGACGAGCACACCAGCGCCGAATCCATGCTGATGCGAGCCGACGAAGCCCTGTATGCCGCCAAGTCTCAAGGGCGCAACCGCTTCTTCAGCTTCGAGATGCAGATGGACACCATAGAGCAGAGACAGATCTAGCAGTCCGCCAAGCAGCGTTGCGGCACTGCCTGCCCATTCGACACTTATCAGCTCCGCTCTCAAGAGACGCTAGGATTGGCGCATTGTCCTGTCAGCCCTTCGGGGCTGACCTCTGCCGTTTTTCTCGAGTGACTGGTTATGCGTCGTCTTCAAATGCACCTGCCCGATTGGATGCAGGACTGGCTTGAAATCCTGATTCCCGGGGTTCAGATCTTTCTCATCATCCTGGTGGCCTGGCTGATCAACTGGCTCATCAAGCGCATCATCTCGCGTGCAGGCAAGGCCTATGACCTGCCTCATGAGCTGCTCATGCCGCTGCGCGGCGTGTTTCGCTGGATCATCATCGCCGCCGCCATACTGGCGATTCTGGAGCGCCTGGGCATGTCGGCTACCGTGCTCTGGACGGCTTTCACCGGCTTTGCCACCGTGGGTGCCGTTGCCTTCTTCGCAGCCTGGAGCGTGCTCTCCAATCTGTTTTGCGCGCTGCTGATCGTCACCGTCGGCCCCTTCCGTCTGGGCGACTATATCGAGGTGCTCGACACTGCCGAGAAGCCTGGAGCCAAGGGCCGCGTGATCGACCTCAATATGCTCTACATCACCTTGCAGGATGACAGCGCACCGGCAGGCATGCCCAATCTGCTGCAGATTCCCAACTCACTGATCTTCCAGCGCGTCATTCGCCGCTGGAAAGGTGGCATGCCGGTGGTGACGGAGAACACGCCGGCCACCAGCCAGGAAGAAGCGTGCGCGGTGGCCATCACGACTCCTGGCGGCAGCGCCGCTGCCTCGGGCTGAGACCGACCGATACCCGGTCTTAATGCAAAAGGGCTTCCTGAGAAGCCCTTTTTTGATTCCCTCAAGGCAGACGCGGCCTGACCTTGCTGGCAGCCAGCTTGGCATTCACACGTGCTTGCTCCACATCGCTGGCGCGCGCCAGGGCCACGCCCATGCGACGCTTGACAAAGCTCTCGGGCTTGCCAAAAAGGCGCAAATCGGTGCCGTGCACTGCCAGGGCCTGGTCCACTCCATCAAACACCAGGCCTTCTGCATCCTGACCACCGTAAATTACGGCACTGGCACCAGGGTTGCGCAGGCTGGCATCCACGGGCAGACCCAGAATCGCGCGGGCATGTAGTTCGAACTCGCTTTGCCACTGCGTGCACAGCGTCACCAGACCTGTGTCATGGGGACGCGGCGAGACTTCGCTGAACCAGACCTGCTCGCCCTTCACAAACAGTTCCACGCCAAACAGGCCCAGGCCGCCGAGGTCATCGGTAACGGCCTTGGCAATCTGGCGCGATTTCTCGAGTGCGGCTGGGTGCATGGGATGAGGCTGCCAGCTCTCCACATAGTCGCCGGCCTGCTGGATATGGCCCACGGGATCGCAGAAATGGGTTTCGATCTGACCATCCGCCCCCTTGGCGCGCACAGTCAGCTGGGTGATTTCGTAATCGAAGTCGATAAAGCCTTCGACAATCACGCGGCCCTTGGCCACACGGCCGCCGGCCATGGCGTAATCCCAGGCCTTGGCCACATCGGCCGGGCCGTCGATCTTGCTCTGGCCCTTGCCCGAGCTGCTCATCACGGGCTTGACCACACAAGGGTAGCCGATGGCGGGCTGGCCGTCGCTGCCGTCGATCGCGGCTTGCAGCTCGACCAAGGAGTCGCAGAAACGATAAGGGCTGGTGGGCAGGCCCAGGGTTTCAGCGGCCAGACGGCGAATACCTTCACGGTCCATGGTCAGACGCGCGGCTCGGGCCGTGGGAATGCAGGTGATGATGCCTGCGGCCTCCAGCTCTTCCAGCATGGGCGTGGCAATGGCTTCTATCTCGGGCACGACCAGATCGGGCTTGACTTCTTCGATCAGTGCCTTGAGCTGGGCCGGATCGCTCATGGTGATGGTGCGCGCATGATGGGCCACCTGCTGGCCAGGCGCGTTTTCATAGCGGTCCACGGCAATGGTTTCCACGCCCAGGCGCTGCAGGGAAATCAGCACTTCCTTGCCCAGCTCGCCGCTGCCCAGCAGCATGACTTTGGTGGCATTGGGGGAGAGAGGGGTTCCTAGGGTGGTCATGGTTGCATCCTGCATATATGGGGCCGAGCCCCCGATCATAGGCGAGCAGGCAAGCCTCTCGTGACTGCAGCCTGGCAATTCGGCCGCTTTCAGCGCCGAGCTATGAAGCGCATGGCACGGCTGATTGAAGATTCAGTGCGGCATCGGCGAGTAATGCACGATGCGGCAGGCGCCGCGATTCTTGCATTGCCCGTCCAGATAGCGAAAGCGTACCGTCACGGCAGCACCGGGACTGGGCCACTGCCTGCGCGGCAGCTCGCTTTGATAGTCCGCCGTTTCAGGCCTGAAGCTCAGCGCCGTGCCCGGCTGCGGACATTCGGCATCGCCGCTGGCTTTGGCTTCGAGCACGCGGGTCTGCAGCGCGCGGCCACCGCTTTGCTTTTCTCGCACCTGCACCTTGAGATCGCAGATCTGCCAGTCTGCAGCCTGGGCGGCAGCGGCGCAGGCGGTCAAAGCCGTCACAATCAGAATTCGGAAAAGAGTCATCTGCCTACCTGCGAGTGAGTGATGTTCATGGCCCAGCATCTCTACCAAATAGATAGCTTCAATCGCTTCAAGACAAAGGGAGTGAGGCCAATATCATAGATTTTTTCGGTGGGTATCAGTGCGTCAGACCGACAGCCTTGCCGCCACGCTGCGGAATGCTTCCCGCGTCGAATCGCATCTCGGAAGTCCAGACCGCATCGTCCCAGACCCAGGGGCTGCTGGCCTGCTCCAGACCCAGCACATGCACGCCGCTCAGGTCCTTGACGCGTTCCTTGAGCCAGTCGATCTGATCGCTGCGCACAAACACCAGGCAGGCAATCTCCCAGTCGGGCTGCGTGATGCCCAGGCCGTGCAGCTGCGACAGCAGCGGGGCATACCATTTCTCGACCCGCTCGTTGAGACGGTTGACCAGCGCCAGCGGATAGCCGGAAGCCGATACCTCGACCACATAGACCTGGCGACGCGCCGGGCGCAATGCCACGAAAGCCGGGCATTGCCAGCCATCGGCCACCTCGTACTTGGGGGCCACAAAAGTCTCACCGTTGGCCGTGAGCAGCTGCATCACGGCTTCTTCATGTCGGTCCATGCTGAATTTCTCCGGCGCGCCGAAAGTGCGCGCAGGCTCACACCTTAGCGCAGCTCAGGCCTCGCCGAAGCAAATACCGATATCACGCGCCATGGTCAGCAGCGGGCTGTCCAGCGGCACGGTGCGCTGGGTGTTGGCCACATCGGCAATCGCCACACTGCCGATGCGGCCGTTCTGCAGCGTGACCATATGGCCCAGCTGGCCGCCCAGCACCAGTTGCGCCGCATGGTGGCCGAACTGCGTGGCCAGCACCCGGTCAAACGGCGTCGGATCGCCGCCGCGCTGCACATGCCCCAGCACCGTGGTGCGCACCTCGCTCTGGAGATGGGGTTGCAGGCGCTCGCGCAGCACATGGCCGACGCCGCCCAGACGCACGGGGTCGGGACTGTGCGCAATCCGCTCGCGCACCGTCAGGCTCTGGCCGCTTTCCTTGGCCCCCTCGCCGATGCAGATGATGGTGTAGCGCTGACGCCGCTCGCGCTCCTGACAGACCTTGATGATGGACTGCAGGTCGTAATCGATCTCGGGCAGCAAAATGATGTCGGCAGCACCAGCGATGCCGGACTCCAGCGCCAGCCAGCCTGCGTGGCGACCCATGGTCTCCACGATCATCACGCGGTGGTGGCTCATGGCCGTACTCTCGATGCGGCGCAGGCTTTCGGTCACCGTCGCCACGGCCGTGTCGAAGCCGAAGCTGCGCTCGCAGTTGGCAATGTCGTTATCGATGGTCTTGGGCACGCCCACGCATTGCAGTCCCACCTGCGCCAGGCCGTGGGCCAGACTCATGGTGCCGTCGCCGCCGATGGCGACCACCACATCCAGTGCCAGCGCCTTGACATTGCGCCCCACCTGGGCCAGCGTGGCCGCATCGCGCAGCGGGTTGGCGCTGTTGCTGGTGCCCAGGATCGTGCCGCCGATATGCAGAATGCCGCTGACCTCGTCCCAGCTCAGCGCTCTGACGCGCGGACTGGCATCCATCAGCCCTTCAAAGCCGTCGGCAATGCCCAGTACCTCGCACTGGCCATGGTTGATCAGAGACTTGGTGACCGCACGGATCACCGCATTGAGGCCGGGGCAATCGCCGCCACCGGTCAGCACACCAACGCGCATGGGCTCGCTCTCCAAAGATTCTTGAATGCACATCATCCCACGAGAAAGTCGCTGCCAGAGCCTCCCATGCCTGCACCGTGGTTGAGACTGCTTGTCCCCGAACCTGCCTGCTTCAGCGGCTCCCGGGCAGGTCGGCCTCCCGGATCCCTTGCTGCGGCTGCAGCAGCCAGCGGGCCGTGTGGAACTCCGTCACGCTGTCGCGGTGCGCCACCGAAACCAGTGCCCCGCCTCTGCCCTGCACCAGTTGCACCAGCCGGCTGTAAATCTGCGCTTCGGCAGCATTGTCCAGCGCGCTCGTGGCCTCGTCCGCAAACACCCAGGCCGGACGCTTGAGCAAGACCCGCGCAACGGACAGCCGCTGCTGCTCGCCTCCCGACAGGCTGCTGTTCCAGGCCGCCTGGCTGTCCAGCCGCTCCTGCAGCTGCGGCAGCTGCGCTTCGCGCAAGACCTGTTTGAGCTCAGCGTCGCTGTAGCTTGCCGCCGACTCCGGATAGGCCAGGGCATCGCGCAGGCTGCCGTCGGGAAAATAGGGACGCTGAGGGATGAACATCGCGTCCAGAGGCCGCTCCACCTGACCTCGCGCATAGGGCCAAATACCAGCAAACGCCCGCAGCAAGGTGGACTTGCCGCTGCCCGAAGGCCCGCTGATCAACAGCCTCTGGCCCGGGCATATCTGCAGCCTGGCGTCCGCCACGATGGGGCCTCCTGCGGGCAGGGATACATCGAGATTCCGGGTCTGCAACTGGTTCGAAGCTTCAAGCTGCACGCCGACCGGATGCTCCTCCTGCTCGCGCAGGCTCTCGTCGAAACCGGCCAGGCGCGCAGTCGTGGCCCGCCAGGCAGCGATATCGGAGTAGTTGTTGACGATCCAGCTCAGCGAGTCCTGCACCTGATTGAAGGCCGAGCCTATCTGCATCAGCTGACCCAGCTGGATGGCGCCGCTGAAAAAACGCGGTGCCGCAATGATGAAGGGAAAGACCACGGCCGCCTGGCCGAAGAAATTGGTAAACCAGCTCAGGCTCTTCTGCTTCTTGATCAGGTCCAGGTAGTTGCCCAGGGCGTCGCCGAAACGCAGGCCGATCTGCGCCCCCTCCACACGCTCGCCACCGTCCAGGGCGATCGCCTCGGCATGCTCGCGCACACGGATCATGTGATGGCGGAAGTTGGCCTCCAGTTGCTGCTGGCGGTTGTTGAGTCGGACCTGGGGTTTGCCGATCCAGAAGGTGATCGCACTGCCGACCAGACAATACAGCACGGCCATCCAGACCATCAAACCGGAAATCTGCAGCTGCCCGCCGCCGAGCAGTGCCGGCAGACCGATATCGACGACGGAACTCAGACTCCAGAGAATGCCGACGAAGCTCACAAAGGTGACGGCCGCATTCAGCAGCCCCATGGAAAGCGACACGGTATAGGTGGTGAACAGATTCAGGTCCTCCTGAATCCGCTGATCGGGGTTGTCGGGGGCCTTGGCATTGCCGTCCACGCCATAGCGCCCCAGCTCCAGCCGGTAGAACGCCTTAGCCGACAGCCAGCGCTGCAACATATGCTCGGTCAGCCAGCGCCGCCAGTTGAGCTGCAGCAACTGCGTCAGATAGAACTTGTAGACCGCGATGACGATGTACACCAGGGCCAGCCAGAGAAAGCGCCATAGCTGCTGCCAAAACACCTCGGCCTGCTTGTTCTGCAATGCGTCATAGAACACCCGGTTCCATTCATTGATCTGCACCAGCATGAACACCGCGGCGAGATTGAGGCCCACGATGGCGGCCAGCAGCCCCCAGGCCCGCCATTTCTCCTCGGACTGGAAATAGGGCCGGGTCAGGGTAAAGGCCTGGCGCAGCACGCCCGGCTGGTGTTTACGGGACTCAGGTCCCGGGCTCTTGGAATTCATGCAGGCTTTCGGTGATTCATGAACAAAGGCGCAGCGACGATGCCACGGCCAGGCTCCTGAGCTCACCCTAAGCCGGCTAACTGAGGCCAGACTTAAATGCCAGAGACCGCCCTACCTGGCCTTCAAGGGACATAAAAAATCCGCTGCCCTTGCGTCAAAGGCAGCGGATGGCGGGGCCGGCTCAGTGCCGCCTAGGGCAACAGATCCAGCGCCTGCAGATAGGCAGGCTGGCGCATCAGATCGTCCCAGGCCTGAGGTTCCGTGTCGGGCAGCAGCGAGACACGGCGCGACTCGGAGTCGATATCGGGCACCCAGCGGCCGTCGCGCAGCGCGGCATCCATGCCGTCCAGCAACTCGTCCACATGCTCGCCCAGACCCAGGCTCTGGTTGCACAGCAGCACCATGTCGCAGCCCGCATTCAGGGCCGTCAACGCGGCATCGGTGTAGCTGATGAGTGCGCCGTCGATGCGGCGCGCGCCCTCCATACTCAGGTCGTCGCTGAAGATGGCTCCGTCATAGCGCAGACGGGCGCGCAGAATGTCCTTGAGCCATTTCTCGCTGAAGCCTGCCGGGCGCTTGTCCACCTTGGGATAGATCACATGGGCGGGCATGACGGCGGTGAGCACGCTGGACAGCCAGGGATAGGGAGCGGCGTCTTCGTCGAGGATGGCCGTCAGGCTGCGCTTGTCGACGGGAATGTCCACATGCGAGTCGGCCTTCACAAATCCGTGACCGGGAAAATGCTTGCCGCAATTGCCCATGCCGGCCTGCAGCAGACCCTGCATCAGGCTCCTGGCCAGCGTGGCCACCACGCGCGGGTCACGGTGAAAGCTGCGATCGCCGATGACCGAGGATTCGCCATAGTCCAGGTCCAGCACGGGCGTGAAGCTGAAGTCCACGCCGCAGGCGCGCAGCTCCGTGCCCAGCACATAGCCGGCGGCCGTGGCGGCGTTCATGGCCCGCATGGCACCGCTGCCTTCGCGGTATTTCCGGCCCTTGCCACCGTCATCCATCCACATCTCGCCAAAGGCGCGCATGGGCGGCAGATGCGTGAAGCCATCGGTGCGAAAGCGCTGCACGCGACCGCCCTCGTGGTCCACGCTGATCAGCAGATCGGGCTTGACGGCCTTGATATCGGCACACAGCTGAACCAATGCGCTACGGTCCTGCCAGTTGCGCTTGAAGAGAATGATGCCGCCCACCAGCGGATGGGCCAGGCGCGCGCGGTCCACATCAGTCAGCAATGTGCCGGCAATATCAATGATCAGAGGTGCATGCATGCTCATGATTTATATATTTCTATAGCTTCCAGCGCTTATATATCAAGCACCAGAGGCTAATTTCACTCTTTTCTTTCGACGACACAAAAGCTGGCCGCGTAGTCGGACTCGTCGGTGACGGACAGGTGCGCCGTCAGATTGTTTTTCTCGAACCATTCCTTGAGTTCGCCATGCAGACGAATCGCAGGCTGGCCGCTGGGCAGTTTGATGACTTCGCAATGACGCCAGGTCATGGGCATGACCATGCCCATTCCCACGGCCTTGCTGAACGCCTCCTTGGCCGAGAAGCGCGTGGCCATATAGCGGATGCCGCGTTCGGGCCAGCGCTCGCTGCGTGCCTTCCAGGTCGCCAGCTCGCCATCGGCCAGAATCTTGCGGGCAAAACGCTCGCCATGCTTTTCCAGGCTTGCGCGTATGCGGCGCACATCGCAGATATCGGTGCCGATGCCGTAAATCATCCGTGGCTCCTTATAGAGAAAAAGGCCTCAAACGCTTACCTACAAAGCGCTGGCAGCTATCTTTTCAGGAATTTTTACCTGCCATGCCGGCGTCGATGCAGGCCTGATAGGCCTTGACGGTCTCGGCATAGCCCAGCTCCAGCGCATCGGCAATCAGCGCATGGCCGATGGAGACTTCGGCCAGACCGGGCACCCGGGCCACAAAGGCGGCCAGATTGTCGCGATTGAGGTCATGGCCGGCATTGATGCCCAGGCCCGCATCCAGCGCGGCCTGCGCGGCCCTGGCATAGGTTTGCAGCTGCTGCTCCTGCTCGGCCTGGCCCCAGTTGGCAGCAAAAGGCTCGGTGTAGAGCTCCACGCGGTCGGCACCTACGGCCTTGGCCGCCGCCATCTGCTCGGGGATGGGGTCCATGAACAGGCTCACGCGCACGCCCAGGGCCTTGCACTCGGCAATCAACGGCTGAAGGCGTTCGGCATCCTGGGGAAAGCTCCAGCCATGGTCACTGGTGAACTGGTCTTCGCTGTCGGGTACGAACGTGGCCTGATGCGGGCGCGTCTGGCGGATGAAGTCCATCAGGTTCTGCGTGGGATTGCCTTCGATATTGAACTCGGCGCTAGGCCAGCTCTTGAGCAGCTCGTGCAGCTCGAAGACATCCTGCGCGCGGATATGACGCTCGTCGGGACGCGGGTGGATGGTGATGCCCTGCGCTCCGGCCTCCAGGCAGATCTGCGCCGCACGCGTCACCGAGGGAATGCCCAGATGGCGGGTATTGCGCAGCAGCGCCACCTTGTTGACATTGACCGAAAGCGCGGTGCGAGGGGAGGCAGGGGTATTCATAGCGATTGCAGATCCATCATCAGCTGGCGGGTGCGCAGCATGGTTGAGCCGCAATGGTATTGCAGAAGATGGCGCAATTGCGGCTTCAGGGCCTGGGCCACCTCCGGCTCGGCCAGCGCGTTCAGGGTTCTCGGAAATGGCTGCTCGGCCTGCAGCGCCAGCTCTATGGCCTGCCACTGCTGGCCGCTCAGCGCCGCGCGCTCGTAGCCGGCGGCCTGGCGCAGGCCGCCGTCGGCCACCAGGGTGTAACGCAAAACACTGTTGAGCTGGCTGAGCGTTGCGCTTTCCTGCCTCAGATCGGGCAGATGGCCGAGTTCGCGCAGCAGCACCAGCTCGAAGGCACGCAGCACGGGTTCGATGGCCTCGGTCGTGCCGCCATGCTGGCCAGCCAGCACACGCACCACACCGGCATAGATATCGAACAGCGCCGTATAAGGGTCGTCGCGCGCCAGCAGGCGCAGCAGCAGCTCGTTCAGATACATGCCCGACCACAGCGCATCGCCCTGGGGCATGACATGGCCGCCCACCCATTCCGCCCCCTTCAGGCTATGAATCTCGGCATTGCCCTCTGCTCCCAGCGTGTAGCTGAGCTTGAGCGGCTGCAGCGGCAGCAGCACGGGGCGAAAGTTGGAGGTATGGCGCTTGACGCCCTTGGCCGCAAGCGCCACGCGCCCGCGATGACGTGTGAACACCTCCAGAATCAGGCTGGATTCGCTCCAGTCGTACTGGTGCAGGATGTATGCGGGTTCGTCGCCGACGCGTTTGGCTGCCACGGAAGGAGTCAGATAAAAGAAAAGGCCTCAGCAGAGGCCTTGGTCCGGGAATGATAGCTTGAGGCGCAGCATTCACGGCGCCGCAAGGCCATCACTCGTAGCCGAAGGATTTGACCCGGGCCTCATCGTCGGCCCAGCCGGACTTGACCTTGACCCAGACTTCGAGGAACACCTTGGCATTGAGCAGCTTTTCGAGCTCCTGACGGGTTTCGGTGGAGATGCGCTTGAGGCGCTCGCCGCCCTGACCGATCACCATGGCCTTGTGACCGTCGCGCTCGACCACGATGGTGGCTGCAATGCGCATGAAGCGACCGAACTTGGGGCTGGGCTCTTCCTCGAACTTGTCGATGACAACTGTCGAGGTATAGGGCAGCTCGTCGCCAGTGAAGCGGAACAGCTTCTCGCGCAGAGTCTCGGAAGCCAGGAATTTCTCGCTGCGGTCGGTCAGTTCGTCCTCGCCGTAGAACCAGGGCTGCTGCGGCAGGTATTTGGCGCAAATGCCATACATGCGCTCGATATCCTTTTTGTTCTTGGCCGACATGGGTACGAACTCGGCAAAAGGATGGCGCTCCTGCATGTCGCGCAGCCAGGGCGCGATCTCGGCGCGGCGACCCACGGTGTCGAGCTTGTTGGCGATCAAGAGCGTGGGAATGCCGGGCTTGAACAGGCTCAGCACCTTGGCATCGGCCAGCGTGAAGCTGCCTGCCTCCACCACGAACAGGATCAGGTCCACATCGCCGATGGCGCCCATCACGGTCTTGTTGAGCGACTTGTTCAGGGCAGTGGAATGCTTGGTCTGGAAACCGGGGGTATCGACAAAGACGAACTGGGTCTCGTCCTTAGTGCGGATGCCGGTGATCCGGTGGCGCGTGGTCTGGGCCTTGCGCGAAGTGATGGAGATCTTCTGGCCCACCAGCGCGTTCATCAGCGTGGACTTGCCCACATTGGGCTTGCCGACGATGGCGATCAGGCCGCAGCGCTGCTCTTCGGGCGCGTAGACGCGGGCCGGAGCCTCCTCTTCCTGGTCGCGGATGGCGGTCGGCGTGCTGCCGGGCTTGGCAGCGGCCAGCATGGCGCTGATGTAGTCCAGGCTCGGGTCGCTGATATCGGTAGTAACAGACTTGGGACCTTTTGGGCCCTTGGCTTTTTCTGCACCTGCGGTGCCCGCTATCTTTTTCTTAGCAGCATCGGTCATGGATTTTTGGCTTTCACTTTTTCCAGCAAGGCAGCAGCGGCTGCCTGCTCGCCCATGCGACGGGATGCTCCCGAGCCCTGGGCGCTGATATTCCATTCGGCAATCGTGCACTCGACCTTGAAGGTCTGCTTGTGCGCCGCGCCACTGATTTCCACCACATGGTATTGCGGCAGCTTCATGCGCTTGCCCTGTAGCAATTCCTGCAGTGCGGTCTTGGGGTCTTTGTCGGCCGCACGCATATGGGGGTTGATGTCCACGCCCTCGAAAAGGTGGTGGACGACTTTCTCGCCTGCGGCAAAGCCGGCATCGAGGTAGACGGCACCGATCAGCGCCTCCACGGCATCGGCCAGGATGGAGGGACGCTGCTTGCCACCGGACTTGGCCTCACCTTCGCCCAGACGCAGCAGATCGGGCAGCTGCAACTTCAGCGCAATCTTGTGCAGCGTGCCTTCCTTGACGAGATTGGCCCGAACGCGCGAGAGATCGCCTTCGGGCATGGAGGCCAGCTTGGCATAGAGCAAGCTGGAGATGGCCAGACTCAGCACCGAGTCGCCCAGAAACTCCAGTCGCTCGTTGTTGTCGGCCGAAAAGCTGCGGTGCGTGATGGCACGCTGCAGCAGTGCCGGGTTGGCAAATTGATGTTGCAGCCTTTGCTGCAGAGCGACTAGAGCAGGTTCCACCTGAAAGGTCTATTTCTTGAAACGGTAAACAAGGTAGGCAGGGCCTGCCAGATGAATCTCACGGGAATACTCGAAGCCCACGACGATCTTGTCGTTGACCTTGGTCACGTTCAGATCGTTGCCGGAGATGGACTTGAAGTCGTCAATGGAGGCCGAACGATCGAAGCTGGCCTTGACTTCGGCAACGGTACTGCCTTCAGCGGCGGCCTTGTTGGCCGCCTTGGTGATGGCCTGGTACTCCAGGAAGACGGGCACCGATTGTGCGCCAATTGCGGCAACCGCCACGATGATGGCCACGAGAAACACCAGACCGATGAAGGACAGACCACGCTGCCTGGAGCGCAATGCCAGATTTTTCATGCTTTTCCCCTCTCAAGCCGGGCATGTTCCTGCCCGTGTATCCCAGAAAAATGACGAAACGATTGCCGGTGCTCAGTGGAAACGGCCGATACGGCTCAGGTCACCGAAGTTCATCCAGACAAAAAAGGCCTTGCCCACGATGTTCTGGTCGGGCACAAAACCCCAGTAGCGTGAATCCAGCGAGTTGTCGCGGTTGTCGCCCATCATGAAGTAATAGCCCTCGGGCACCTTGCAGGTCACGCCTTCCACGCTGTAGCGGCAGTTTTCCTTGAAGTCGAAATTGCTCGCCCCCTGGATGAAGGCCGGCACATCGTTGTTGACGATGGCACGGTGCGGCTGCTCGCCCAGAGTTTCCTCGAACTGCTTGAAGTAACGCATCACGTCACGGTCCAGAAAGTCCGGCAGCTCGCGGGTGGGCAGCTCCTTGCCGTTGATGCTCAGGCGCTTGTTGATATAGGCCACCTCATCGCCGGGCACGCCCACCACACGCTTGATGTAGTCCAGCGTGGGCTGGGGGGGGTAGCGGAACACCATCACATCGCCACGCTGGGGCTTGTTGCCTTCGGTGATCTTCTTGTTGATCACGGGCAGACGGATGCCGTAGGTGAACTTGTTGACCAGGATCAGGTCGCCCACCATCAGCGTCGGAATCATGGAGCCCGAGGGAATCTTGAACGGCTCGAACAGGAAGGAACGCAGTACGAAGACGATGGCGATCACCGGGAACAGACCGGCAGTCCAGTCCAGCCACCAGGGTTGCATGAGAATGCGACCTTTGGCGTCTTCGGAGACTTCGATGTCAGTCTTGGCAATGCCCATGCGGTCCAGCTCGGCGCGGCGCTCGACGGCAGCCTGCTCCAGCGCAGCCGCAGCCGCGCGGCGTCGAGGCCAGAAGTAAAAGCGTTCGGCCAGCCAGTACACACCGGTCACCACGGTTGCCAGAAACAGCAGCAATGCGAAGTTGCCTTCGATGGAGCCGGTGTACCAGGCCGCGATATAGCCTACAAAGGCCGCCAGGATGGCGGCCGTGATCCACTGCATGACTTGCATCAATCCTCCACTTGCAGAATGGCCAGGAAGGCTTCCTGCGGCACTTCCACCGAACCGATCTGCTTCATACGCTTCTTGCCGGCCTTCTGCTTTTCGAGCAGCTTGCGCTTACGCGTGATGTCGCCGCCGTAGCACTTGGCCAGCACGTTCTTGCGCATGGCCTTGACGGTCTCACGCGCAATGATGTTGGCGCCGATGGCGGCCTGAATGGCCACGTCGAACATCTGGCGGCTGATGATCTCGCGCATCTTCGCCACCACGGCACGGCCGCGGTAAACGGACTGCGAACGGTGCACGATGATGGACAGGGCGTCGACCTTTTCGCCATTGAGCAGGATATCGACCTTCACCACGTCGGATGCGCGATATTCCTTGAACTCATAGTCCATGGAGGCGTAGCCGCGCGAGACGCTCTTGAGCTTGTCGAAGAAGTCCAGCACGATTTCGCCCAGAGGCATCTCGTAGGTCAGCATGACCTGACGGCCGTGGTATTGCATATTCATCTGCACGCCACGCTTCTGGTTGGCCAGAGTCATCACCGGACCCACATAGTCTTGCGGCATGTAGAGGTGCACGGTCACGATGGGCTCGCGGATCTCCTGGATGCGGCCGATGTCGGGCATCTTGGACGGGTTTTCCACGTCGATCAGTTCACCATCGCCCTTGATCACCTGGTAGACCACGCTGGGGGCCGTGGTGATCAGATCCTGGTCGAACTCACGCTCCAGGCGCTCCTGCACGATTTCCATGTGCAGCAGACCCAGGAAGCCGCAGCGGAAGCCAAAGCCCAGAGCCTGCGAGACTTCGGGCTCGAACTGCAGCGCCGCATCGTTGAGCTGCAGCTTTTCCAGCGCATCACGCAACTGGTCGTATTCAGAGGCTTCGGTGGGATACAGACCGGCGAAAACCTGGGGCTTGACTTCCTTGAAGCCCGGCAGAGGCTTCTCGGCAGGCCCCAGATTGTTGGGCAGCTTTTTTTCCAGCGTGATGGTGTCGCCCACCTTGGCGGCCTTCAACTCCTTGATGCCGGCGATGATGTAACCCACCTCGCCGGCCCTGAGCATGTCGCGTGGCTGGTTGGCCGGGGTGAACACGCCGATGTTGTTGGCTTCATAGGCAGCGCCGCTGGCCATCATCTTGAAGCGCTCATTCTTCTTGAGCTCACCATCGACCACGCGCACCAGCATCACGACGCCCACATAGGGGTCGAACCAGCTGTCCACGATCATGGCACGCAGCGGGCCATCGGGATTGCCCTTGGGAGCTGGCACCTTGGCAACGATAGCTTCCAGGATCTCGTCTATGCCCATGCCGGTCTTGGCCGAGCAGGGAATGGCATCGCTGGCATCGATACCGATCACGTCCTCGATCTCGGCCTTGGCATTGTCGGGGTCGGCCTGAGGCAGGTCCATCTTGTTGAGGACGGCGAATACCTCCACGCCCAGGTCCAGCGCGGTGTAGCAGTTGGCCACGGTCTGGGCTTCCACGCCCTGGGAGGCATCGACCACCAGCAGACCGCCTTCGCAGGCCGACAGCGAGCGCGAGACTTCGTAGGAGAAGTCCACGTGGCCGGGGGTGTCGATCAGGTTCAGGTTGTAGACCTTGCCATCCTTGGCCTTGTACTGCAGGGCGGCGGTCTGGGCCTTGATGGTGATGCCGCGCTCTTTCTCGATGTCCATCGAGTCCAGCACCTGGGCTTCCATATCGCGGTCGGCAAGGCCTCCGCAGCGCTGGATCAGGCGGTCCGCCAGAGTGGACTTGCCATGGTCAATGTGCGCAATGATGGAGAAATTACGGATGTGATTCATCAACGAGAAAGACAGCTTTGGAATTGAAAAAAGTGGCCTGCAGCAGCAAGAAAAAAGGGCGCGTCCCTCAAGCGGCGCGCCCTTAACCAACAATCTCTGGCAACTGCGATAGTTGGGACTTTATTGTAGGCAAAACTGGCCGCAAGCCAAGACCCAGCAAGGCTTGACAAGTTTCGGTTTGTGATTTTCGAATTCATTTATCAACAAATTATCCACAAACCAGAAAACACCGTTTAGCCATCAGCAGCCGGAGATTGCAAAGGCTTTTGCACCGCTTGAAAACCGCCTGTCAGCGTGATTTTTTGCGTCCAACCACCATGCATTTGCGTGGGATTCTACCCAATGGCATAGGGGCACTGACAGGCTGAGGGCTTGTTGTCATTTCAGATCACGAAATGGCAACAAGCCCATGCAGGCTTTTCGCCACATTTATTTGGCAGGGCGAATCAGCACATACTGCGCCCAGTCACCACGGCGCACCAGCACATTGACGGGTTTGGACTTGTCGGCCTTGGCCCAGGCTGCCTCGAAGCTCTTGAGATCGGAGACTTCCACATTCGCCAATTGCAGAATCACATCGCCTTCACGCAGGCCGGCACGGGCTGCGGCATCCACCGCAGCCGACACGCGCACGCCGCCCTTGATGGCCAGCTCCTTCTTCTGTGCAGACGTCAGCTCGCTCAGCGTCAGGCCCAGAGCCTTGTTCTCCAGCGTACCGGATGGAGTCTTGCCTGCACCACTGTTGCCTGCCTTGGTCTTGGCAGATTCGTCGGAAGGTACTTCGGCAATCACCATGCTCAACTCCTTGAGCTTGCCGCGGCGCAGCACGGTAATGGTGCTCTTGGTGCCAGGCTTGGTATTGCCCACGAGACGCGGCAGATCGGAGACCTTCTCGATGGCCTTGCCATCGAACTTGGTGATCACGTCGCCCGCCTCCACGCCGGCCTTTGCGGCAGGCGAGTCCGGCTCGACGGCCGACACCAGAGCGCCCTCGGGCTTGCCAAGACCGATGGACTCGGCCACATCCTTGGTCACGGGGCCGATCTGCACACCGATACGGCCGCGCGTGACCTTACCGGTGGCACGCAGCTGATCGCTGACACGGATCGCTTCATCCACGGGAATTGCAAAGCTGATGCCCATGAAGCCGCCCGAGCGCGAGTAGATCTGACTATTGATACCCACCACCTCGCCGCGCATATTGATCAGCGGGCCGCCCGAGTTGCCGGGATTGATGGCCACATCGGTCTGGATGAAGGGCAGATAGTCGCCGGTATCGCGCTGCTTGGCCGAGACAATGCCGGCCGTCACCGAATTTTCGAGTCCGAAGGGCGAGCCAATCGCCATGACCCACTCGCCCACACGCAGCTTGCTCACATCGCCGATCTTGACTGCGGGGAGCCCTTTGGCATCAATCTTGACGACAGCCACATCGGTGCGCTTGTCCGCGCCGACTATTTTTGCCTTGAACTCGCGCTTGTCGGTCAGCGTGACAATGACTTCATCGGCACCATCGACCACATGGGCATTGGTCATCACATAGCCGTCAGCCGTGAGGATGAAGCCCGATCCCACGCCACGTGGCTGCTCTTCCTCGGACTGACCGCCCTTGGGCGAGCGCTGACGCGGCACATTGGGCACGGGAAGGCCGAAGCGGCGGAAGAACTCCAGCATGTCTTCATCCATGCCCAGAGCTTCGGCGCTGTTGTTGGAGACCTTCTCCAGTGTACGGATGTTGACCACCGAAGGGCCGACCTGATCGACAAGATCCGTGAAGTCCGGCAGCCCGCGCGCCGTTGCAGCACTTTGGGCATGAGCGGCAGTAACCGGCAGCATGCCTCCTGCAGCCAGGGCCGCGATCGCCATCGAACTGGCAATGGCTGTAGCCGAAACACGGGATTTGAGCGTCATCCAGGATGGTGTGCGCATCGTTTTTATTCCTTGTTTGAGTCGTCGGACAGAACGGGCCGCCAAATCAGACCCATGAGAGAAAACAGGTGAGAGCATTGAAGCGCATTCTGGCAAAAGCCGCCATCAACTGAAAGCGCTCCGGTCCGTGAAATCGGGCGCAGATCAAACAGTATCTGCACCCAACTAATCCTAAATCAATAGCTGCGTACGCAAGCTGCATAAAAGCTTAGGCCTGAAAACCCTGCATTTCAGGCCTAAGACTGCTGTGCGGAGAAGCATCAATGGCGGGTAGCCGTGGCAAAGCTTGCATTGCGCAAAAAGCTGGCAGGCATCTGCAGATTGGGCACGCTGCTTTGCTGGGGGTGAGAAGCCAGCAACTCGTCCAGACGCGGATCACGCAGCATCACGGTCTGGCCGTTGGGGCCAGCAACTGCCACCACGGTGGAGGACTGGGCTTCCGAGCCCAGAGGCATGGTGGTCTCTTCACCGCCCGAAACGGGCTGGCTCAAGCCCAATGATGCGGCAGGCGCAGCGGCCACTACGACATTCGGGCTGAGAGCAGCGAGCTGCGCCCCACCCTGGCGACCGTACAGCCCCCCCGAGCCCGCGATCATGACCCCCCAGCCAACGGCGGCCACGGCAGCAACCGAGGCAAAGCCGGCAGCCATTTTCCAGCGAAAGACCGATGCATTGGCCGCCTGACGTGCAGGCAGGCTGACCACGGTTGCACCGTTGCCCAGCGCCTGGCCCCGCTCCTCGGCAGCTGTGATCTGCTCCAGCCCGCCCAAGCTCAATGAGCTGGCCGCATCTGCGGTCACACCGGGCAGATGAATGCCGCGGATCGGCTCGCGCTCCATATGGGCGCGCACGCCGCTCAAAATATCGTGCTGACTGTGATGTGCCAACTCGGGAGAACGCAGCACATCGCCAATCAGGTGGTACATGGCCCAGGACTGCTGGCCTTCGTCGCTTTCCGCATAGGAGAGCACAGCCTGCATCTGGACCGAGGAAGCCTCGCCATCCACCAGTGCCGACAACTGTTCCTGCTTGATCAGATCGTCATTCATGAAGTTCACCTGCTCGTCTTGCCTGTACTACCAACGCTTCCCACCCTGGCGCTCCAGCAAGGGCTTGACCCTGGCCGAAATCGCCTCGCGTGCCCGAAAGATGCGCGAGCGCACCGTGCCTATGGGACAGTCCATCGCCTGCGCGATTTCCTCATAGCTGAGCCCCTCGATTTCGCGCAGCGTGACCGCCTGGCGCAAATCCTCGGGCAAAGCTTCCATGGCGGCATTGACGGCTTCGGCAATTTCACGCGCCGCCAACACTGTTTCCGGGGTTTCCTGAGTCGTTAGTTCCTGTCTGTGAACAGAAGTTTCATCCTCATCGTCCCCAGTGTGTAACGCGCTCTCCGTCATCACCGGCGAGCGATGCATTTCCATCAAGGCCTTCTTGGCCGTATTGACGGCAATGCGGTACAGCCAGGTGTAGAACTGTGCCTCGCCTCGGAACTGGTGCAAGGCCTTGTAGGCGCGAATGAAGGTTTCCTGCGTGATGTCAGGCACCAGATCGACATCGCGCACCATGCGACCCACCAGACGTTCGATGCGACGCTGGTATTTGATGACCAGCAACTCAAAAGCCCGTGTGTCGCCAGCATTGGCTCGTTCGACCAGAGCCAGATCGCTGTCGGCAGAGGGAGTGGGAAAATCGGGAGGTGTCATGAAAGGCCAAGCGGCGTGCTGCCATAACCGGCGAGGGCCTAGCCCTGCTCTGCCAGCGGCACGATGGAGGAATATACCGCACGCCGCAAGTCTCCCCACTGCTCGGGGCTGTGTCGTTGAGACAGGAAAATCCATAGCAGCTTGCGCCTGCCGCCCTTGGTCCTGAACACCCAAACATCCGAAACGCTGATCCAAAGCCAGCTGCCACCATCAAGTCCCACCGCCAGCCGCACAGGAAGTGACCGAGCGGTTGACAGGTTTTCGGCCTCCAGCAACCAATACTCTCCATTCCAGAGCAGATGTCCTTGCGGCCAGTTGCGCCACTGCTCGCAAAGCAGCACGGCTGCCAGGATCGAGGCCGGTAAAGCCAGCAGCACCTGCAACCAGCCCGACTGGACTTGCAGGCACCATGCCAGCAGAGCCATCAGCAAGACCATCCCGGTCAGCAGCAGCAGTCCTCCGGCCCAGCCAGGCCGGACGAAGATATAGGCAACGGCTGGAGCATGGTAGCGGGCACTCATGGGCCGACCATGTGCGAAAAACCGGCTGCCGCAAAGCTAGGGAAAGCACGATCAAGCCGCACATAGAACAAAGCCCGCAAGGCCTGGGCCAGTGCGGGCTTGTGCAGAAGCTGCTCGAAGCGACTTAGACGCGCTTGAAGACCAGGGTGCCGTTGGTGCCACCGAAACCGAAGTTGTTCTTCACTGCAACTTCCAGCTTGGCGTCACGCGCCGTGTTGGCGCAATAGTCCAGATCGCACTCGGGATCCTGATTCACCAGATTGATGGTCGGAGGAATCTTCTGGTCGTGCAGTGCCAGCACGGTGAACACGCTCTCGATGCCGCCAGCACCGCCCAGCAGGTGGCCGGTCATGGACTTGGTCGAGCTGACCACCAGCTTGCTGGCATGCTCGCCCATGGCCGCCTTGATGGCGTTGGACTCATTGATATCGCCCAGCGGGGTCGAGGTGCCGTGCGCATTCAGGTAGTTGACCTGATCCTGGTTCACACCGGCGTTGCGCAGAGCATTGAGCATGGCGCGGCGCGGGCCGTCCATGTTGGGAGCCGTCATGTGACCGGCATCGGCACTCATGCCAAAGCCTGCCAGCTCCGCGTAAATCTTGGCGCCACGGGCCTTGGCGTGTTCGTACTCTTCGAGCACCAGCACACCGGCACCTTCGCCGAGGACAAAGCCGTCACGGTCCTTGTCCCAGGGGCGCGAGGCAGCCTTGGGGTCGTCGTTGCGCGTGGACAGCGCACGCATGGCAGCAAAGCCGCCGACACCCAGAGGTGAAACAGTGGCTTCCGTGCCACCGGCCACGACGATGTCTGCATCGCCGTATTCGATCATGCGTCCTGCTTCGCCGATGCAGTGCAGGCCTGTGGTGCAGGCTGTCACTATCGACAGATTCGGCCCCTTGAAGCCGAAGCGCATGGACACATGCCCCGCCACCATATTGATGATGGAAGCAGGCACGAAGAACGGCGTGATGCGGCGCGGACCGCGGGCAGCCAGTTCTGCGTGGGTGTTCTCGATCAGCGGCAGGCCGCCGATGCCCGAGCCGATCACGCAAGCAATGCGCGTGGCCAGGTCTTCGGACAGGGCTTCGCCTGTGGGCAGGCCTGCGTCTCGAATGGCTTGCTCCGCAGCCGCAATGCCGTAATGAATGAAGCTATCCATGGAGCGCGCATCCTTGGCGCTCATGTACTTCTCCACCTCAAATCCCTTGACCTCACCTGCAATCTTGCAGGAGAAGTTCGACGCATCGAACTTGGTGATGAGGTCAATACCGGACTGGCCGGCCAAAAGATTGGCCCAGGCTTCGCCCACCGTGTTACCCACGGGGGAGATGCAGCCCAGACCGGTCACGACAACGCGACGACGGCTCATGCGTTCAAACCTTTAACTGATCGCTGAAAAAAGACCTTAGGCCTTTTGGTGGGTATTGGCGTAGTCGATGGCGTTTTGCACCGTCGTGATCTTCTCTGCGTCTTCGTCAGGGATCTCGATGCCGAATTCATCTTCCAGGGCCATCACCAGTTCCACTGTGTCCAGGGAGTCAGCGCCCAGGTCAGCCACGAAGGCCTTTTCGTTGGTCACTTGGGACTCTTCAACGCCGAGTTGTTCGGCAATGATTTTTTTGACACGTGCTTCGATATCGCTCATGGTTTCCCTCAGGGGGTTGTGAATGAACCCGCGATTCTAGCCGTTTCGGGAGAAGCCCCTTGGCGGCTGGCCGTCGCGAGGAAACGGCCACTGAACTTGCAAAAGTGTTCAGCTTCTGGCAGCAAGTGCGGCAAACACCGCGCAAACTGCCGAAATTTCTTACATGTACATGCCGCCGTTGACGTGCAATTCTTGTCCCGTCACATAGCCAGCCCCGGCAGAAGCCAGATAGGCCACGGCATGCGCGATGTCGCTGGGCTGACCCAGATCACCCATGGCGATCTGTGCCTTGAGCGCAGCCTTTTGCGCCTCTGGCAGATCTGCCGTCATGTCCGTGGCGATGAAGCCTGGGGCCACGCAGTTCACGGTGATGCCGCGGCTGCCCAACTCCTTGGCCAGAGCACGGGTCATGCCAGCCACGCCAGCCTTGGCTGCAGCGTAGTTGGCCTGACCGGCATTGCCCGAGGCACCGACCACGCTGGTGATGCTGATGATGCGGCCGAAACGCTGCTTCATCATGGGACGAATAGCCGCACGGCTGACTCGGAAAACAGCCTTCAGATTGGTGTCGGTGACGGCATCCCAATCGTCATCCTTCATGCGCATCGCCAGGGTATCGCGGGTAATACCTGCGTTGTTGACCAGCACATGGAGGCCGCCGTCATTCTTGACGATGGAGTCGATCAGGGCATCCACGGCAGCGCCGTCGGTCACGTTCAGCGTGACACCACGGCCACCGAAGGCGGACAGAGCCTGGCTGATCTTTTCAGCACCAGCATCCGATGTGGCCGTGCCAATCACTTGATAGCCCTTGGAGGCCAGCTCCTGCGCGATGGCGGCACCAATGCCACGGGTGGCACCGGTGACCAGGGCAACCTGGGGCTTGGTCTGGTTATCAGTCATGCGAGCAATTCTTTCACGTCAGCCAGGGTGGCTGTATCAAACAGGGGAACACCCGTCAGGTCGGCGTCAATACGCTTGACCATGCCGGCCAGTACCTTGCCGGGTCCACATTCCACGATATGGGTCACGCCGCGAGCCTTGATGGCCTGCACGCACTCCACCCAGCGCACCGGACCAAAGGCCTGACGATACAGGGCATCGCGAATCGCATCAGCGTCCGTCTGGACGGTGACGTCGATATTGTTGATGACGGGAATCAGAGGAGTAGCCAGCGTCAGCTCGGCCAGCGCGGCCTTGAGCTTTTCTGCAGCAGGCTTCATCAGGCTGGAGTGGAAAGGTGCGGAGACCGGCAGAGGCAGGGCGCGCTTGGCACCGGCCGCCTTGACCGCTTCACAGGCCTTCTCCACGGCCAGCTTGCTGCCGGCGATCACGGTCTGACCGGGATCGTTGAAGTTCACGGCTTCCACCACTTCGGCACCGCCCAGCTGGGCCGTCACTTCGGCGCAAACCGCCTTGACCTTTTCGGCATCCAGGGCCAGCACGGCCGCCATGCCACCCGTGCCAACGGGCACGGCATCCTGCATGGCTGCGGCACGCAGACGCACCAGCGGAGCTGCCTGAGCCAGCGTCAGCACGCCGGAAGCGACCAGCGCCGAGTATTCACCCAGGGAGTGACCGGCCACGGCATCTGGCAGTGCACCGCCTTCTGCCTGCCAGACACGCCAGGCCGCAACACCGGCAACCAGCATCACGGGCTGGGTATTGGTGGTCAGCGCCAGAGCTTCCTTGGGGCCTTGCTTGATCAGCAGACCCACATCCTCGCCCAGAGCCTCGGAGGCTTCGGCCACGGTTTGAGCCACGACGGGATGATCCCCCCAGCCATCCAGCATGCCCACGGACTGCGAACCCTGGCCAGGAAATACAAATGCGAATTTCTTCATATTTCTTAGTATAAAAATTGCCTGAAACGCTTATTTATATTGCGTCTACAGCTACATCTTAAGGAGCACCGCACCCCAGGTGAAGCCACCGCCTACCCCTTCGAGCAGCACGGTCTGGCCTTTTTTGACCTGCCCGCTGCGCACGCCGTGATCGAGTGCCAGAGGAATCGAAGCCGCCGAGGTGTTGCCATGCTGATCGACGGTCACCACCACCTTATCCATGGACAGCTTGAGCTTGCGCGCCGTGCTTTGCATGATGCGGATATTGGCCTGGTGCGGGATCAGCCAATCGATGTCGGCATCCGTCAGACCCGCTTTATCCAGCGCGGAGCGAGCCGCCTTGTCCAGCACGCTCACCGCCAGCTTGAAGACAGCCTGACCGTCCATCTTGAGCAAGGGGTCGCCCAGCACATTGCCGCCGGAGACATTGCCCGGCACGCAGAGAATGCCCACATGGCTGCCATCGGCATGCAGCTCGGTAGCCAGAATGCCAGGCTCGTCGGAAGCCTCCAGCACCACGGCGCCTGCGCCATCACCGAACAGCACGCAGGTCGTGCGGTCGTTGAAATCCAGGATACGGCTGAAGACTTCGGAGCCCACCACCAGCACGCGCTTGGCAGCGCCGGTCTGGATCATGGAATCGGCCACCGTCAGGGCATAGACGAAACCGCTGCACACGGCCTGCACATCGAAGGCCGGGCAGCCATTGCTGATGCCCAGCTTGTGCTGCAGGATGGCGGCCGTCGAGGGAAACACCATGTCCGGAGTGGACGTGGCGACAATGATCAGGTCGATGTCCGAAGCCTCGATGCCTGCGGCCTCGATGGCCTTGCGGCTGGCCTCAAGAGCCAGGTCGCTGCTGGTCACATCGGGCTCGGCGAAGTGGCGGGCACGAATGCCCGTGCGTTCGACGATCCACTCGTCCGAGGTTTCCAGGCCGCGCTGAGCCAACTCGGCTGCGAGGTCGTTATTGGTCAGGCGGCGGGGCGGCAGGTAACTGCCGGTGCCAATGATGCGTGCGTAGCGTCTCATGTCTTCTATCAGGGCGCCGAAGTTCCAGATTCCGTCTGCGCTGCCAGCAGCAAAGGTGCGGCAGCAGCAATACGGCTGCGGACACGGTCAAGCAGGTTGTTGCGTGCCGCATCATACGCGCGGTTCAAAGCATGCTCGAATGCCATTGCATCAGCCGAGCCATGGCTTTTGAAGACCAGCCCTCGCAGACCCAGCAACGCAGCGCCGTTGTAACGACGGTGATCAACACGCTTCATCAGCGCAGATAGCACCGGATAAGCAATGATGGCAGCCATCTTGGTGAAGATGTTGCGCTTGAACTCTTCCTTGAGAATCCCCGAAATCATCGAGGCAACCCCCTCGGTGGTCTTGAGTGCAACGTTACCAACGAAACCATCGCACACGACAATGTCCACCACACCCTTGAAGGTGTCGTTGCCTTCCACATTTCCGTAGAAGTTGAGATTGCCCGCATCGCCTGCAGCGCGCAGCAACTCGCCGGCGCGCTTGATGACTTCACTGCCCTTGATCAGCTCTTCGCCGATATTGAGCAGACCGACGCTGGGCGCCTCGGTGTTCTTGAGTGCTGACACCAGGGCCGAGCCCATGACCGCAAACTGCAGCAGATGCTCTGCCGTGCAGTCCACATTGGCCCCCAGGTCCAGCATTGTGGTGTCACTACCCTTGGCATTGGGCAAGCCGAAGGCAATCGCGGGACGATCGATGCCATCCAGAGTCTTGAGCAGATAGCGCGAGATCGCCATCAGCGCCCCGGTATTGCCGGCGGACACAGCCGCCTGAGCCGCACCATTCTTGACCTGCTGCACGGCCACGCGCATGGACGAGTCCTTTTTCTTGCGCAGAGCTATTTCCACGGGATCATCCATGCTCACCACCTCCGTGGCGGGAACAATGGTCACGCGCTCATGCTTGAAGCCGGCCAACTCCTCGGCCTTGCCGACCAGCAGCAGATGCGCATCGGGGTGTGAATTCAGAAACTGACGGCACGCGGCCAGCGTGACGCGGGGGCCATGATCGCCCCCCATGCAGTCAACAGCCAAATTAATCATGGGCGACTGACAAATCCAATTAGGCTTGGGATGATGAATTGAAGGATCCGAGGACCACAACAGAAGCTATTTGCAAAACCAGCATTGAGATTTTGCAGCCATGCCCGTCATGACAGGCTTTGCAAATATCTCCCATAAAAACAAAAGCCTGTTGCTACAAAAAATGTAGCAACAGGCTTTGCGAATGCAGTCGTCGCTTAGGCTTCGGACTTGTTCTTCAGCACTTGACGGCCACGGTACACGCCGTTGGGGCTGATGTGGTGGCGCAGGTGTGTCTCGCCGGTAGTGGCTTCGACAGCGATGCCAGGCACATTCAGTGCGTTGTGCGAACGGTGCATGCCGCGCTTGGAGGGAGACTTCTTGTTTTGCTGAACAGCCATGATGGCTCCTGTGTATCTTGAAAGGGTTGGTAACACGACTTACACAGCAAGACCGGGCAAAAAACTCTGCCTTTCGACGCACCCACCGAGAGTGAGAGTGCGCCCTTGTCCGTGCAAGTCCTAAAAAAACGCGATCAGCCCATTAAAGACACGAGGGGGTTTCGCGCGAAGCTCACGATTATAGCGCAAACGCTTTTCGCGGCCCAGGCAAAATCAAATCCCCACCGTGCTATGGGATGGATCAGTCGGCAGACTTGCCTACATTGAGAGATTGCAGCACGGCAAAAGGGTTTTCCTTTTGCTCATTGGCCTGCTCGAAGGCGTCATCGCTGACCTCCAGCTTGACGGGGACCGGGCAGACCTCATGGCGAGGCACTACAGGCACTTCCATCAGCAACTCGTCCTCGATCAACTCCAGCAGATTGAACTCGCTGCTCAATGCCAGCACATCCTCATCGCTGTCGTCATCTTCCAGTTCTGCCGTCGCTTCGTCCGGAACGAAGCGAAATGACCGATCCACGTAAAGGGGAATATCGGCCTCAGTCAGGCAGCGCTGACAGGTCAGCGGCAAAGCCACCTCGGCACTCAGATGCAGCCACACATGGCCGCTACCGCCTTTTTGCTCCACCAGCTCGCCTTCGGCTTCCCAGCGCACCAGAGGCTGCTCGCCGGTAATCGCCAGCGCATCGGCCGCCAGACGCTTGAAGTCCGACAATGGTGCCTGACCATGCAAATGACCTTCAGCCTGCGCGAAAGCACGCACGTCCAGCCGGGTCGCAGAAAAATCCTTGCTCATGCAGCCAGTGTAAGAGAATCCCGCAATGCCCGACTTATTGATTGCCGGACGACTTGAGCGTCCATTGATTCTTGGCTCCACCTCGCGCTACCGCCGTGAGCTGCTCAGCCGCCTGCAACTGCCGTTCGAGACGGTGTCTCCCGAAGTGGATGAAACCCCGCTCAGCGACGAAACGCCCCACGATCTGAGTCTGCGTCTGGCCATAGCCAAGGCACAGGCCGTGGCCCAGTTGCACCCCGGCGCCATTGTGATCGGCTCCGACCAGGTGCCCGAGCTCGATGGCCAGCCCCTGTCCAAGCCCGGCACCCACGAGCGCGCCACCGAACAGCTGCGCCAGATGAGCGGCCGCCAGATGAATTTCCACACCGGCGTCTGCGTGAGCTGTGCCGAAACCGGCTTCACGGAATCCAGCGTGGTCACGGTGCAAGTGCGCTTTCGCGAACTGAACGACCTTGAGATCGAGCGCTATCTGCGCGCCGAGCAGCCCTATGACTGCGCAGGCTCGGCCAAGAGCGAAGGCCTGGGCATCGCCCTGCTGGATGCCATCGTCAGCGACGACCCCACGGCACTGATAGGCCTGCCGCTGATCCGCACCTGCCAGTTGCTGCGTGCCGCAGGAGTGGTTCTGCCATGAGCGAAACATCGAAAAGCAAAGCGGGCACCCTTTATCTGGTACCCGCTCCACTCGATTTCGGCTGCGAAAGCCAGACCGCTTTGACCGAGGTGCTGCCCGAGGGCACGCTGCGCCGCGCCGCCTCCCTGACCCACTGGATCAGCGAAAACGCCAAAACCGCACGCGCCTATCTCAAGCGCATTGATGCATTGTTCCCGCTGGCTGCTCCGTTGCAGGCCCAGAACATTGTCGAGTTGCCACGTGAAGCGCATAAAAAAGGCGACCATGGCAACAAGGGCGCGGCCGTCTTCGACCCCAAGCCCCTGCTGGCAGCGGCCCTGGCTGGACAGGACATGGGTTTGATCAGCGAGGCGGGCATGCCCGCCGTGGCAGACCCCGGCAGCTCCATCGTGCGTGCCGCCCATGACCTGGGCATTCGCGTCGTGCCGCTGACGGGACCGGTGTCGCTGCTTCTGGGCCTGGCAGCCAGCGGCCTCAACGGCCAGAATTTCGCCTTTGTCGGCTATGTACCTCAGGATGGCCCCGAGCGCACGGCCCGCATTAAGGAGCTGGAGAGCCTGGCCCTGCGTCACGGCCAGACCCAGCAGTTCATCGAGACCCCTTACCGCAATGCTTCCCTCTGGCAGGCATTGCTGCAAACCTTGCAACCGAATACCAGGCTGGCCCTGGCCAGCGGATTGACGCTGGAGACAGCACGCATTGAAAGCCATCTGGTGCGCGAATGGCGCCAGCGCAACGCGCCTCCCGACAACCGTACGCCCGTGGTGTTTGCCATAGGCCGTTGAGCGCCAAGAAACAAAAAAGCCTGCGGCCAATACCGCAGGCTTTTTTTGATAGCGACCAGCGCCTATCCAGAAAGGTCCAGCAGCCTTCTGATGCTTGATCAGCGAATGCTTGGCACCAAGCCGCGCATGGCCTTGACCGATCCCTCGCCGATGGCGGCGCCAAAGCGCTTGGCCAGGCGCTCGGCCACATTATCACGGCGGGTGTAGTCGATAACTTCCTCGGCCTTGACCACCTCACGCGCCACATAGTCGAGGCTGCCCAGCTTGTCGGCAAGACCCAGCTCCACGGCTTGCTGGCCGGTCCAGAACAGTCCGCTGAACATCTCGGGGGTTTCATGCAGACGGTCGCCACGGCCGACCTTGACCACGCCGATGAACTGCTGGTGAATCTGCTCCAGCATCTGCAGCGCAAATTCCTTTTGCTGCGCCGACATGGGGCTGAACGGATCGAGAAAGCCCTTGTTCTCGCCAGCCGTCAGCAGGCGGCGCTCCACGCCCACCTTGTCCATCACACCGGTGAAGCCGAAGCCGTCCATGAGCACGCCGATGCTGCCCACGATGCTGGCCTTGTCGACGAAGATTTCGTCGGCCGCCGCCGCGATGTAGTAGGCCGCCGAGGCGCAGGACTCCTCGACCACTGCATACAGAGGCTTGTTGTACTTGGCCTTGAGACGCGTCATCTCGTCGTTGATGATGCCTGCCTGCACGGGGCTGCCTCCGGGCGAGTTGATCAGCAGCACCACGGCGCGCGAGCCCGAATCTTCAAAGGCGCTGCGCATGGCCGCCACCACGAACTCGGCACTGGCGTCCGCTCCCGAGGCAATCTCGCCCTTGATCTCCACCACCGCGGTATGGGGCGAGGTGCTGGTCTTGGTGGCCGTATCCTTGAAGAACACCGCCCACAGCACCAGCAGCACCACCACGGACCACAGCAGACGGCTGAAAAAGCGCCAGCGCCTTGCCGCCCGCTGCTCCTTGATGGAGGCGAACACCAGCTTTTCCAGCACATCGCGCTCCCAGCCCCCGTTCCCGGAGGCCTTGGCCGCAGCGGCGGGCGCCTCAGCGGACGCAGCAGACGCCTTGGACCAGAGGTCCGCGCCCGGCGTCACATGCGACTGGGAATCATGGTTGTCAGGAGTACTCATCTCAAAACTTCAGAGGTTTCAGGTGTGGCCCAGTATGCCAGCGCACCAAGCCGCCGCTTTCGCTCAAGGCGATTTTTACCAACCCACCGCGGCAAGGACCGCCTGCACAGGCGCCGCTGTCAGGTTCGTAGGCAGCTCCGTGGGTAGAACACAACAGCCAGCGACCGGAATCGTCAAAAAACTGACCTTCCTGGTAGTCCATTTCCATGGGGATATGGCTGCAGCGATTCAGATAGGCATGAACCTGCCCCTGGTAGCGGATGGCAAACGCGCGGCTGCTCTGACCGGCATACAACACATCAAAGCTCACCGCCCGGCCGCCGTCGACCAGATCCGCACTGGCGCACAGCTCCACGGCATCTGTCATATCTGGCTTCACGCGTTGGCCAGCAGCCAGGCCCGCAGCTGCATCGCGGAATCGGCCACGAACAGCGGATTGAACTGGGCGAAGCCGTCGGGAGCATGGGCGCCATAGGAAACCCCCACACAGGCACAGCCGGCATTCTGTGCCATCTGCAAATCGTGCGTGGTGTCGCCAATCATCAGCGTTCGCTCGGGCTCCACGCCGAATTCGGCCATCAGCTCGTGCAACATCAGCGGACTGGGCTTGCCAGCGGTCTCGTCGGCCGTGCGCGAACCGTCGAACAATCCCTTGAGCTGCGGGTCCTGCAGCGCATGGTTGAGCCCCATGCGGCTCTTGCCCGTGGCCACGCTCAGCCAGTGGCCGCGCTCGCGCAGCTCGGCAAGCAGCGGCAGTATGCCGTCAAACACGCAGATATCATCCTGATGCTTGAAGAAGTGAAAGCGATAGCGATTGGCCAGCTCAGGATATTTTTCGGGCGGCACATCGGGTGCCGCGCGGGCCAGGGCCGGCATCAACGCCATGCCGATCACATAGGCAGCCTGCTCGTCGCTGGGCACGGTGCCGCCCACATCACGCACAGCCTCCTGGATGCTGCGACTGATGATGGCCGTGGAGTCCGCCACCGTGCCATCCCAGTCGAATGCAATCAGATCGAAGCGGCGTGGTCGCCGGGCGCTATGGTTTTCAGTAGTCATGAAGCCTAGTCAGTTCACAAAGTCCGCCAGCTCAGGCGGCAGCTCGGCACGCAGTTCGACACGCTCGCCGCTGGCGGGATGATTGAACTGTAGCCGCCAGGCGTGCAGAAACATGCGCTTGAGACCCTGCTTTTGCACACGACGGTTGAGATCAAAATCACCATATTTGTCATCGCCCACGATGGGATGCCCCTGCGAGGACAGATGCACGCGGATCTGGTGGGTGCGACCTGTCTTGATGGTCACCTCCAGCAGACTCATCGCAGGCAGCCCCTGCAGGGGACGCGGCTCGATCAGCTTTCTGACCTTGACCAGGGTGATGGAACGCATTCCATCCGGGTCATCGGCCGTGGTCACGCGCACACGGCGCTCGCCATCGGCCTGCAGATACTTGTGCAGCGGCAGATCGATGACCTTCTTGTTGGCCGGCCAGGCACCTTGCACCAATGCCAGATAGGTCTTGCCGGTCTCGCGCTCGCGAAACTGGTCCTGCAGATTGAGGAGTGCCGAACGCTTTTTGGCCACCAGCAAAATGCCCGAGGTTTCGCGATCCAGCCGGTGCACCAGCTCAAGAAACTTGGCATCGGGACGCGCCTGGCGCAGTTGCTCGATGACGCCAAAGCTCACGCCCGAGCCTCCATGCACGGCCACGCCGGCAGGCTTGGACAATGCAATCATGTGTTCGTCATCCAACAGGGCGGGAAAGTCCTTAGCCGGTGCCGGGCGCTCCGCTTTTTCAGCCACTTTGTCGGAAATCCGGACCGGGGGAAGGCGCACCACGTCGCCGGGCTGAACCCGGGTCTCGGCGCTCACGCGCCCCTTGTTGATGCGCACCTCACCACTGCGGATGATGCGGTAGACATGGGTCTTGGGCACCCCCTTGAGGTGGCGCATGAGAAAGTTGTCGAGTCGCTGTCCGGCGGAGTCTTCATCGACCTCGATCAGCCGTACCGAGGCCGCGGCCGTATTCTGGGACCGGTCCTGTGCCGGTTTGCCCTCTATAATGTGTTTCACCTGTGCCGAGCTTAGTTGTAAGTGATTGATTCGCATGGAGTTTAGTCCAAACAATCATTTCCCACCGCACAGGCAGGTCGATGCCCGCCAGTTTTGCACACGCAAATTGCAGTCAAGATGAGCTGCAGCAGCCTGTGAGAGCCTGGCAAAGGCTGACGAATTGAAACACTGATACGGAATCTCATACCGTGCAGTTGTCCAGGCAAAAGCAGCCTGCAACTGTCGGTTCTCTCAACGAGCATGTGGATCTTTTGGACATTGCTGATCAACCTCTGGGGCAAGGCACGGCCGGCCCCCGGGACGAGTCATGTCTCGAAGAAACCACCCACCTCCCTAGCACGCGCGTCGGCTTCTTTTGTACCCCGTCTGCATGCGCGTCCTCTCCCGCTCGTCCCCCGGCCTGTACCTCCGCTACTGACTTGAGATCAGGCCAGTAGCGCCGTCCTGTACCGCCCCAGATTCCTCATCCGTTTCAACTCGTTCGTCTGGCATCACGGCTCCTGTTGAGCCTGTCTTTGATTACCAGTCAAAGGTGCGTTGGTCTATGACCAACGTGCCTCATAAAACGAATAAAGGAAACGCATCATGAAACGGATGCTGATTAACGCGACGCAGTCCGAAGAACGCCGCCTGGCCATTGTGGACGGCCAGAAGCTGCTGGACTACGAGATCGAGATCGAAGGTCGCGAACAACGCAAGGGCAATATCTACAAGGCCGTCGTGACCCGCGTCGAGCCATCTCTAGAAGCCTGCTTTGTGGACTACGGCGAAGACCGCCACGGCTTTCTGCCCTTCAAGGAAATCTCCAAGCAATACTTTGCCGAAGGCGTCTCGCCCAGCCAGGCCCGCATCAACGACGTGATCCGCGAAGGTCAGGAGCTGATCGTCCAGGTCGAGAAGGAAGAGCGCGGCAACAAGGGTGCAGCCCTGACCACCTTCATCTCGCTGGCCGGCCGCTATGTCGTGCTGATGCCCAACAACCCCCGTGGCGGTGGCGTTTCGCGCCGCATCGAGGGCGAGGACCGCGCCGAGCTCAAGGAGGCCATGGACCAGCTCGAGTACCCCAAGGGCATGTCTATCATTGCACGCACTGCCGGCATCGGCCGTTCGGCCCCCGAGCTGCAGTGGGACCTGAACTACCTGCTCAAGCTGTGGAGCGCCATCGACGGCGCCGCCAAGGCCTCCAAGGGCGCCTTCCTGATCTATCAGGAATCCAGCCTGGTGATCCGCGCCATCCGCGACTATTTCAACAATGACATCGGCGACATCCTGATCGACACCGATGACATCTATGAACAGGCCCAGCAGTTCATGGCACATGTGATGCCCGAGCACGCTGCCCGCGTCAAGCGCTACCGCGACGACGCCCCCCTGTTCTCGCGCTTCCAGATCGAGCACCAGATCGAGTCCGCCTACTCGCGCACCGTGACCCTGCCCTCGGGCGGCGCCATCGTGATCGACCACACCGAAGCCCTGGTCTCCGTGGACGTGAACTCGGCCCGCGCCATCAAGGGCGGCGATATCGAGGAAACCGCGACCCGCACCAACCTCGAGGCAGCCGACGAAGTGGCGCGCCAGATGCGCCTGCGCGACCTGGGCGGCCTGATCGTGATCGACTTCATCGACATGGAAGAGGCCAAGAACCGCCGCGAAGTGGAAAACCGCCTGCGCGATGCCCTGCGCCAGGACCGCGCCCGCGTGCAGTTCGGCACCATCAGCAAGTTCGGCCTGATGGAAATGAGCCGCCAGCGCCTCAAGCCCGCCTTGTCCGAGGGCGCCCACATCAACTGCCCACGCTGCGGCGGCTCCGGCCACATCCGCGACACGGAAAGCTCGGCGCTGCAGATTCTGCGCATCATCCAGGAAGAGTCCATGAAGGACAACACGGCCGCCGTGCACTGCCAGGTGCCCGTGGAAGTGGCCTCCTTCCTGCTCAACGAAAAGCGCAGCGAAATCACCAAGATCGAGCTCAAGCAGCGCGTCAACGTGATCATGGTGCCCAACAAGTCCATGGACACGCCGCACTACAAGCTCGAGCGCCTCAAGCACGACGACTCGCGCCTGGAATCCATGGAAGCCAGCTACAAGCTGGCCGACGAGCCCGAAGAGGTGACCACGGTCACACGCCGCTCGCAGGAGCCCACCAACAAGCAGACTCCCGTCATCAAGGGAGTGCTGCCCGATGCTCCCGCACCGATTGCCGAGCCTCGCCCACCGCGCCAGCCTCGCGCTGCCGCTGCGACGCCCGCTCCCGCTGCGGCCCGCCCCGTGGTGCGCGAGCAAGGCTTCTTTGCCTGGCTCAAGAATCTGTTCGGCTTTGGCGCACCGGCTCCCGTGGCAGCGCCCGCTCCCGTGGCCGAGGCTCCCGCCCCTGCCGCTCGTGAAGGCAGCCGCGAAGGCCGCCGAGGCGAAGGCCGTGGTGGTGACCGCAACCGCCGTGGCGGTGACCGCAATGAGCGCAGCGACCGCAACAGCGCGGAGCGCAACGGCAGCGAACGCGGAGACCGCAACAACCGCCGCAATGCCCAGGGTCGTGACGAGCAGCAACGCAACGAGCGTCCCGAACAGCAACAGCGTCAGGACCGTCCCGAGCGCGGCAACCGCCGCGGTGGCGAACGCAACGAGCGTCGCGACGAGCGCCAGCCCCAGGTGGCGGAAGCCGCTCTGAACGGCGAAGAGTTCAACGCAGCTCCCAAGCCCGAGCGCAACCGCCAGGAACGCGGTGAGCGTGCGGAACGCAATGAGCGCGGTGAAGGCCGCCGCGAGCGCCAGAATCGCAACGCCGATGCCCAGCCCGCCATGCAGGCCGTGACCGACGAAACAGTGCTGAACACCGCCCAAGCTGAAGGCTCTGACGCTCAGGTGCAGGATGGCGCACAAGGCGGCGAGGCTCGCGAGCCCCGTCAGCGCCGTTCGCGTGACCGCTATGGCCGTGACCGCCGCGACCGTGCACCGCGCGATGCCCAGGCAGAAGGCCAGACTGCAGAGCAGGCTTCCGAAGCCCAGGCCCCGGTCGAAGTGCCTGCCGCAGACGCTGGCGAGCAGCCGGCACGCCGCAGCTACTTTGATGCTGTTGCACCTCAGGCTCAGGCAGAACAGGTGCCTGTTGCTGCAGAAGTGCAGGCACCCGTGGTTGCAGAAGCCGTGGTGGCAGCTGTCGCCACTGTGGCAGAACTCTCTCAGCCCGTGCAAGCAGAACCTGCGGCTGCCGCCGTGGAGCCTGTGGCTGAAACCGAGGCGCCTGCCCCGGCAGTCGCAACGCCCAAAGCTCAGAGCTATGCGCTGCCGATTGCCGAGCTGCAAGCCCTGGCAGCCGCATCGGGTCTGGAATGGATCAACTCCGATGCCGAAAAGATCGCCGCCGTCCAGGCTGCGATTGCCGCCGAGCCCAAGCCCGTGCGCATTCCTCGCGAGCGCCCGCCCGTGGTGGTGCTCGACGAAGGCCCGCTGATTCTGGTCGAGACCCGCAAGGATCTGAGCCTGATGCAGCTGCCGTTCGAGAAGGAAGAACAGGCTGCAGGCGTCAACGCCTAAGCAGACTGCCTTCCGGCATCACAGGGCCAAGGGGACTGTCCACTTCGGTGGATGGGGCCTTGGCCCTTTTTCATGCGCCCTTTCTTTGATTGAGTGAACGTCAAGCCATGTTGTTTCTGATCTCTCCGGCCAAATCGCTGGACTATGAAAGCCCTGTTTCCGCCGAGTTGCCGCACACGCTGCCGGTTTTCAAAAAGCAGCCCCTGGAACTGATCGAAGTGCTGCGCGAGAAATCGCCCCAGCAGATTTCCGAGCTCATGAGTATCAGCGACAAGCTGGCCGTACTCAATGTAGGCCGCTACGAAGCATTCAGTTCCAAGTTCACCACCAGGAACTCGCGCCAGGCCGTGCTGGCCTTCAATGGCGATGTCTATGAAGGCCTGCATGCCGCCAGCCTCAAGCCCAGGGAGCTGGACTGGGCCCAGGAGCATGTCGTGATCCTTAGCGGCCTCTACGGCGTGCTGCGCCCGCTGGATCTGCTGCAGCCCTACCGCCTGGAGATGGGCACCCGGCTGGAAAACGCCAAGGGCAGCAACCTCTATCAGTTCTGGGGAACCCAGATTGCCGACTACCTGAACGAATGCAGTGCTGCGCAAGCCGAGCACGGTGACGCCCAGGCCGAGCGCATTGTCGTCAACCTGGCGTCTCAGGAATACTTCAAGGCCGTGGATCTCAAGGCGCTCAAGGCCCCCGTGGTCGAATGCGTTTTCGAGGACTTCAAAGGCGGCAAGTACAAGATCATCAGCTTCCATGCCAAGCGCGCACGCGGACTGATGGTGCGCTGGGCCGTACAGCACAAGGCCAGGAAGGTGGCCGACCTGCGCAAGTTCGACCTGGAAGGCTATGCGCTGGCCGAGCAGGCCAGCACGCCCGGCAAGCTGGTGTTCCGCCGCAAGCTGCAAGACTGACGCTGCGCATTGAAATCGGCATCAGTGCACACTAGCATTGTCGACATGAGCACCTCCACCCAAGACGAGTTCGTCACACCTCCCGGCCTGACACCCGAGCTGATGCAATGGGTGCGCGCGCAAAGCGCCTCCGGCGTGCCGCTGCCATCGCTGCTGCAGTCCATGCGCAAGGCTGGCTGGGCCGAGCATCTGGCGCGCCGCGCGCTGGCCCTGCCCGAAGAGGGTGAACTGCCCCTGCCTTTCACAGCAGCCAGGACCGAAGCTGAAGTGGCAGTGCAGGTCCATGAGTCGGGCGTCCCCGAGCCCGATCTGCTGACCGATCCCTGCTGCGTCCATGCCGGCGATCGCGATGTCCATGTGCTGATGAGCGTGCGCCACCCGCGCGTGGTGGTGTTCGGCAATCTGCTCTCCGACGAGGAGTGCGATGCCCTCATCGCAGCTGCCCGCCCGCGCATGCGGCGCTCGCTGACCGTGGACAACCAGAGCGGCGGCGAGGCTGTCAATGACGACCGTACCAGCAATGGCATGTTCTTCCAGCGCGGCGAGAACGAGCTCATCAGCCTCGTCGAGCAGCGCATCGCACGCCTGCTGAACTGGCCGCTGGAAAACGGCGAGGGCATGCAAGTGCTGCACTACCGGCCTGGCGCCGAATACAAGCCGCATTACGATTACTTCGCCCCCAACGAGCCCGGCACGCCGACCATACTCAAGCGTGGCGGCCAGCGGGTGGGAACCCTGGTCATGTATCTCAACGAGCCCGCGCGCGGCGGCTCAACCACCTTTCCCGATGTAGGGCTGCAGGTCGTGCCGCGCCGTGGCAATGCCGTATTCTTCAGCTATAACCGGCCCGACCCGGCCACCAAGACCCTGCACGGTGGCGCTCCCGTGCTGGAGGGCGAAAAATGGATTGCCACCAAGTGGCTGCGCGAACGAGAGTTCAAGTAAAAACAGGCTCTATCCCATACTCACAAAGCGCCAGCAGCTATCTTTTTTACTGCTGGCCATTTTGTTTTTGAATCATGCACACCCCTGAACAATCGCAGCTGGGCAAAAGCTCGGCCTATGTGGACCAGTACGATGCGTCCCTGCTCTTTCCCCTGCCACGCCTGACCAAGCGCGAGGAAATCGGCGCCGCCATCAACCCACCGTTCTTTGGTGCCGATCTGTGGACTTCATTCGAAGTTTCCTGGCTCAATCTGCGCGGCAAGCCCCAGGTGGCGCTGGCGCATTTCACCATCCCCTGCGAAACGCCCAACCTGATCGAGAGCAAGTCCTTCAAGCTGTATCTGAACAGCTTCAACAACACCCGTTTTGCCGACGCCAGCGAGGTGCTGGCGCGCCTTCGCACCGATCTGTCCGAAGCGACCTGGCGCGGCAGCGAAACCCAGGGCAGCGTGGGCGTGCGGCTGTTGCAAGCAGAGCAGTTCGATGCCCAGCAAGTGCATGAGCTGGACGGCCTGCTGCTGGACCGCCTCGATGTGGAGTGCACCCGGTACACGCCGGCTCCCGAGTTGCTGCGCGCAAACCACGACGAAGCCCCCGTCAACGAAACCCTGGTCAGCAATCTGCTCAAGAGCAACTGCCTGGTCACCGGCCAGCCCGACTGGGGCAGCGTGCAGATTCAATACAGCGGTGCGCAAATCGAGCAGGAAGGTCTGCTGCAGTACTTGGTGAGCTTTCGCAACCACAACGAATTCCACGAGCAGTGCGTGGAGCGCATCTTCATGGACATCTGGACCCGCTGCAAACCTATCAAGCTGGCCGTCTACGCCCGCTACACACGCCGCGGCGGCCTGGACATCAACCCCTTCCGCACCAGCCACCCGGGTGCCCTGCCCGCCAACGTGCGTACGGCACGCCAGTAACACCGGCACCGTCTCAATCAGGGGCAGCAAGCAAGGGCCGCCCCGCAGCAAAGCTGCCGTCCCCCCAGAGGGAAGCCGCAGAGTGGCTCAAGGGAATCAACTCTTCCATGGGCAGTCATCCTGCCCCAGCAAAGCCTCGGCATAACGCAGATCCTGAATGCGCAGCCACAGCCCGTTCATGCCCTGGCGCAGGGGCTCGACGGCAGCACGCTGCCAGGTCTGCGCCACCACGAGCTGACGCGCCGCTGCGGGCTCCGACTGGGGCTTGTGAACCGCGCTGGCCTCGCCCTGCAGTGCCACTTCGTCAGGCAAGGGCAAATCCTGCCAATGCAGGCCCTGGGCATCCCAGCCCTGCAGCACCGGCATGCGCGCCTTGAGCATCAGCGTGCGCACTTCCTTTTCCACGGGGTTGAGCCAGTGCAGCTGCCATTGACCCAGTTCGCCATAGCGTGTCTCCACGGGCTCCAGCAAGGCCCAGCCTTCGCCTGAAGGATGGGGGCAGGCGCAGGGCCCGACACCGCAGAACGCCAGACCGCTGCGCGTCATGATCACGCCGTCCTTGCGAGGTTCATCATGCTGCCAATAGTGGTTGACGCGCTCGTTCACGCCGCCCCACCACCAGACGGTGTCGCCGCGCACATCGTCACGCCAGACATAGTCGCCGTCGGAACAGGGGTGTTGAATCTGTCTCACCTCGCGCCAGCGCGGCAGCAACTGCCAGCGCCCTTGCGCATCGGGTGCCAGTTCGCGCTCTGAGTAGAGCGGGCGCCAGTCGGGTCTTGCCAGGTGGCTGGCCGATACGGACTGCAAAGGCCAGCGCCAGGATGCGGTCGAGGGGTCCCAGTCCTTGTCCGCCAGACTGGCCGTCAGCGCCAGCACGCGCAGGCGAGCAGCCATGCCGCCCTTGACCGACGGCACAGCGGCCAGCCGCACCACGGGCCAGGGCAGGTCCACGCTTTGCAGGCGCTCCCCGTCCCAGATCTGCAGGCTGCCGCTGCCACCGCGAATCGGTGCACGGCCATGCGGCATGAGAATCGCCCAGCGTCCCTGCACGATCACATGTTCCAGTGCCCAGGTACCGGGCAGATGGCGTTCGCCCCATTGCAGGTTGTAGGCCGCCGTTTCGCCCAGCTCCTCCCGGGCGGGCTTGGACAGAGTCCAGATCAGGCGCTGCCCCTTGAGCGGCTCGCTCTGCGCGCGCCACAGCGCGGGCTGCGCCGGATCACGCAGCCAGTCGAAGCACAAGGGAAGCGAGGGTTTGAGGATGGGCAGGCCATCGCGCTGATGGGCAGCGCAGATATCCACCTCGCTCATGGCGCAGCTGATGCTGGTGCCATCGTGCAGGCGCTCGGTCTCGGGCGTATCTAGCTGCACTTTCTGCAGCAGCAGCTCATTGAGCCAGCTCAGCGGTAAAACCGCTGGCGCTTGCGGCTCACTCGGCGGCTCAAGATCCGGCAGGCCCAGGGCCCAGGGCTTGCGATCCTCGGGCATCAACTCCGGCCATTGCTGCCAGCCTCGCTCCATGGTCCAGACAGCCAGCCGCAGGCTGGCCTGGCTGGCATCGCCCTGGGTAGGGTAGGCATAGAGCGCAAAGGCCTGGGCATCGGCACGCCAGACCATGCTGTGGCTCTCGTCCAGCACCCAGGGCTGGGCGGCCTCACCCAGCATCAGCTGCCAGTGCGGATTCTGCAGCGGAGCCATGGGATAGCGCAGCTTGCGCAGCGAAGCCGGCCAGTGGCGCTGCAGCGCCACCGGCGGCACCGGGGTGGGCTGAGCCGGTTGAGGCAGAGTCGGCATGGGCCGGGCGACTTCGGCCGGCAGGCAGTCTGCCGGCACCCAGAGATCCACCACCTGCAGCAGGGGCTGCGGCTGCGCAGCCATATGCTCGCCCAGCCAGGCCTCGAAGCTGGCATCGGACATGATCACATGCGCATCGTCGGCAATGCCGCTTTCGTTGATGCTCTCGCCACTCCAGCGCGGCATGCGCCAGTGGATGGCATCCAGCAGCTCGCCTTCCGGCTTGCTGATCATCCAGCTGCGACGTGATTTGCGGTCGACCAGATGGGCGGCCTCGCTGTCATAAAAGCCCGTGCGCAGCCAGCGCCCGTCATAGGAGGTGTGCATGTCCATCTCCCAGACATGGGGCAGATAGACGCCGTCCGCACACAGCACATCGCCATAGATGGGACCGCCCATGCCGCGCTCGCCCTGGGGGCGAAAATTCACATCCCTGCTGGCCTCTGACACCACATCCGCCTGCGCCGCAAGCTCTTGATCGGAGAGTGTCCGCGCCGCAACATCCGACGCCGCTCCGGCCTGGGCCACGGACGGCTCGGCCTCCTGCCCGGCAGTTGCAGACGACGCGGGTCTGGCGTCAGCGCGCAAACGCGATATCAGCCAGATCAGCAAACACAGGGCCAGCGCCGCAATGGCGATCAGGGTCAGCACAACACTCATGGCGCAATCCTACCGAAAGCCGATGTGAAAAAGGCAGCTCCACGGCTGCCTTTTCAGAGCAAGACCACAAAAGCCTAGAGATGGAACACGTCCACCGAACGCTCCAGTGTCCTGGCACTCAGGCGCAGCGATTGCGCTGCGCTGGTCGACTGCTCCACCAGCGCCGCATTCTGCTGGGTCACTGAGTCGAGTTGGGCCACGGCCTCATTGACCTGGGAGATGCCTATCGACTGCTCACGCGTGGCAATGCTGATCTGGTGCACCAGGGAGCCGACCTTGTCCACGGCCTGCACCATGCCGTCTATGGTCTGGCCCGCGGCACGCATGCGCGCATTTCCGTCATTGATGCCATCGACCGTGCGGTTGATGAGCACGCTGATCTCCTTGGCCGCTTCGGCGCTGCGCTGGGCCAGTGCTCGCACCTCGCCTGCCACCACGGCAAAGCCGCGACCCTGCTCGCCGGCCCGCGCCGCTTCCACGGCCGCGTTCAGCGCCAGCAGATTGGTCTGGAAGGCAATGCTCTCGATCACGCCAATGATCTCGCTCATGCGGGTGGAGGAGCCGCGGATATGCTCCATGGCCAGTCCCACTTCGCTGATGGCCGCGCCGCTGCGGCTGGCCACCTTGCTGCTCTCGTCGCTGGCACCGGCCATGAACTGTGCCGTGTCGGCCGTCTGCGACACGGTGCCCGAAATTTCCTCCATCGAGGCCGCCGTCTGCTGCAGGCTGGTGGCCTGCGACTCGGTACGCCCTGCCAGATCGAAACTGCTCTGGGCGATTTCATGGGCAGTCTGGGCAAAGCCCTGCACCTCGGTACGCACATCGCCCACCACGGCGCGCAGATTGATCTGAATCTGCTGCAGCCTCAGCATCAGCGCCCCCACGGCACCGCTGTAGCTCTGGCTGCATTCGGTACTCAGATTGCAGGCGGCCACATCGGCTGCAAAGCGGCTGGCTTCCTCCAGTCCCGCCACGCAGCGCCGTTGAAAGCGCCACAGCACGAATGCGCCGCCTGCCACCAGGCTTGCAGCACGCCAGCCCCAGGCAGTTGCACCCTGCCAACCAAGCATATCGGGCAGCATGGCGATCAAGGCCATGATGGCCAGCAACCAGGCCATGCGCGCCACCAGGCCCACATCCTTGCGACCATCCCACCAGCCCATCAGCCCCAGACGGCGCACCGCGCCCGCGCGCAGGCGGAAGCTGGCCTGGGCCTGCTTTTCCTCGTTGCGCATGCGCGCGTACAGCGCTTCGGCTTCGGCCACTTCGGCGGCCGAAGGCTTGGTACGCACCGACAGATAGCCGCTTGGCTTGCCGCCCTCCATGATGGGCGTGACATTGGCGCGCACCCAGTAGTGGTCGCCATTCTTGCGGCGGTTCTTGACCAGTGCCGTCCAGGGATAGCCATGGGCAATGGTGCGCCACATATCCTTGAAGGCAGCGGCCGGCATGTCGGGGTGGCGAATCAGATTGTGCGGCTGGCCGATCAGCTCTTCGTAGGCATAGCCGCTGACGCGCACGAAGGCCGGGTTGCAATGCGTGATCTCGCCCTTGGTGTTGGTGCTGGAGACCAGCAGCTCGTCACCTGGAAAGTCGTAGTTTTGTTGAGATACCGGCAGGTTCAGGCGCATGCTTTGCACTCCTCCAATAAGCCTGTTTAGTTTTTGTTCGAGAGTGAGCGATCAGGCATCCCGTCGACAGCTGGTTAACCAGATACACAAATTCACACTTGGATCATCGCACAGTGATGATTCCCGAGCCCCCAGGCTCAGAACAGAGATGCGGTATAGGGATCCGAATGCTTGACCGAGGTCAAACCATGAGGTCTGAGCAGCAGTTCGCGAGCCGCAGGATCGTGGGCGCTGGCCTGCCAGAGCTGCTCGGCAATCAGGCCCGAGACCTTGACCCCAAGCAGCCTGATGCGCTTGCCAAGCGGCACGCGCTTGAGGCATTGGCCCGCGGCCAGGCGGATGGCCGCCGCATCCTGTATCGGCAGGTTCAGGGTCTGGTCCCGCGTGGCAATCCTGAAATCGTCATAGCGCAGCTTGATGCCCACGGTGCGCCCCACATAGCCCTTGCGCTGCAGATCCTCGGCCAGACGCTCGCACAGGTCCGTGAAGATCGCGCCCAGTTCGACCTTGTCGCGCACGGCATGCAGATCGCGCTCGAAGGTGGTCTCGCGACTCATGGACACCGGCTCGCTCTCGGTCACCACGGCGCGTTCGTCCCGCCCCCATGCCGACTCGTGCAGCCAGTGGCCATAGCTTTTGCCAAACCAGTGCAGCAGCTGCGGCAGGCTTTGCGCGGCCAGGTCGCCAATGGTTTCTATGCCCAGGCTCTTGAGCTTGGCATCGGCCTTGGGTCCTATGCCGTTGACCTTGCGGCAGGCCAGCGGCCAGATCCGGCTTTGCAGATCTTCGGGCTGGACGATGGAGATGCCGTTGGGCTTGTTGAACTCGCTGGCCATCTTGGCCAGCAGCTTGTTGGGCGCCACGCCGACCGAGCAGGTCAGGCCCGTGGCGTCGAAGATGGATTTCTGGATCAGCCGGGCCAGCACGCGTCCGCCTTCGCGCTGGCCGCCGGGCACGTCGGTGAAGTCGATGTAGACCTCGTCCACGCCGCGGTTCTCCATCAGCGGAGCAATCGACACGATGATCTCTTTGAAGGCCCGGGAAAAGCGCCTGTACTCGGTAAAGTCCACGGGCAGAAGAATCGCCTGCGGGCACAGCCTGGCGGCCTTCATCATGCCCATGGCCGAGCCCACGCCGAACTGCCGCGCCGGATAGGTGGCCGTGGTGATCACGCCGCGCCCCGTGTAATCGCGCAGCAGCGGAAAGTCCGCCACCGGGATCTCGGACAACGGCCGCCCCGCATGGCGCGCCAGCAGCTCCTCGTCAAAGCTGCGCCGCCCGCCACCGATCACCACCGGCAGCCCCTTGAGCTGCGGGTAGCGCAGCAGCTCCACGGAGGCGTAGAACGCATCCATGTCCAGATGCGCGATGCGCCTGGGCCGGGAATCGGGGCTGGTGGGAAGATCGCTCACAGTGCCGATTTTGCCTGCGCTGGCAAGAGACGGCAGCCATGCATTAAACAAGCACACACGCACCTGAAAACAGCAAGCAGCGGCATGACCTCATGCCCTGCATCCTTCCCCCCTCCCGCACAGAGAAGAGGAAGACTCAAACCGCCTCAGGACGAAACCTTGCCCTGCTTGATGTCTTCGAGCTCGTCAAAGCGCATATCGGCATAGCTGACCCAGGTCTTGCGCTTGACCAGCCAGTAACCCAGCCAGAACAGCAGGAACAGCGGAATGCCCAGATAGGTCGAGACCACGCCGCCCCAATCGATGCGATCTTCCAGGAAGGCCTGGTAGTTCTGGCCCAGCGTCACCACCAGACACAGCACAAAGGCAAAGATGGGACCGAAGGGGAAGGCGCCGGCCTTGTAGGGCAGCAGGCCCACATCGTGGCCGTGCATGACATAGCCGCGACGGAAGCGGTAGTGGCTGACGGCAATGCCCAGCCAGACGATGAACTCCGTCATGCCGGCCAGATTCAGCAGCCAGATATAGACGGCCTGCGGGCTGTAGAGCGAGGAAAACAGACACAGGCTGGCGACCAGCGTGCTGCCGATCAAGGCCACCAGCGGCACGCCGTTCTGGGTCAGCCGGGAGAAGATGCGCGGCGCATTGCCCTCGGTCGCCATGTTGTAGAGCATGCGCGTGGCCGCATACATGCCGGAGTTGCCGGCCGACAGCACCGAGGTCAGGATCACCGCATTCATCACCGTGGCCGCCGACAGCAGGCCTGCGTGCTGGAACACCAGCGTGAACGGGCTCACGGCGATATCCGCCACATCGGTACGCAGCAGCTGCGGATCGGTATAGGGAATCAGAAAGCCGATGACGACAATGGCCAGCACATAGAACAGCAGGATGCGCCAGAACACCTGACGAATCGCACGCGGCACGTTCTCGCGCGGATTCTCGGATTCGCCTGCCGCAACGCCCACCAGCTCCGTGCCCTGGAAGGAATAGGCCACGATCATGGCCACGCCCACAAAGGTCGCGAAATTGCCGACGAATGGCGCATCGCCCGTGGTCCAGTTCTCGAAGCCGGGTACATGGCCGTTGCTGATGATGCCGAACAGAATCAGCACGCCGGTGATCAGAAAGGCCACCACGGCCAGCACCTTGATCAGCGCGAACCAGTACTCGGCCTCGGCAAAGCCGCGCGCGGAAAACGCGTTCAGCCCCACCATCAGCAGCAGGAACAGGCCGCTCCAGATGATGCCTGGCACATCGGGAAACCAGTAGGCCATGACCAGTTGCGAGGCCACCAGGTCCACCGCCACCACCACAGCCCAACTGAACCAGAAGTTCCAGCCCAGCGCAAAGCCGAAGCCGCGATCCACATAGCGCGAGGCATAGGTAGAGAAAGAGCCGGCCACAGGCATGAAGGCGGCCAGCTCGCCCAGGCTGGTCATGATGTAGTACACCATGATGCCTATGAGCAGATAGGTGAGCACGGCACCACCAGGGCCGATCTGGGCGATGGCCGAGCCTGAGGCCACGAACAGGCCCGTTCCGATGGCGCCGCCAATGGCAATCATGCTCAGGTGGCGCTGCTTGAGCACCCGGTGCAAGCGGGGCTGGTTATCGTCACCATCACCAGTCGGCGCGAGCTGCTGGCTTGAGTTGGGTTGGGACATAAATGTCTTGTTGTAATGGTTTGCGCCCATCCGGACAAAACACCCAACCATCCCGCAGGCGCTGCGACAGGCAACGCAAAAAGGCGACCATGACGGTCGCGGGCAACAAGGACAAAGGAACGAAGCCATGACAGCAGAACGCCATGGCGGATAGGCCAGTTGCATCCTGAATCGGCAGCCACCCCAGTCGGGCGCTTCAATGGCAAAGCGGTGATATCGCCGGGCCCATTGACAGGCAAAGACGATATTTTGCCCAAATCCACCGCCGACCATGACCCGCCATGCCAATGCAGGGGCTGACTCTGGGGCTGCTCGGTGGCACTTGACAGCGTCTATCGCTATGAATTTAGAAGCACACTGCGCTTTAATAAATTCATTTTCATAGACAAACAATCAATATTTCATTGAAGGATAAGCGGCAAGCGCTATCAAATAGCGTGAACCCGACATGAGCAGCCATGGCTGGGCCCTGGCGCAGAAGTCTAGAAAACCCGTATATCCAGGCGCCGCCATTCTTCCTACATTCGCCACAGGCTCTCAGCCCGGTGATGCCGAGAGAGACTGCAGCGCAAACTTGGCGCATGCAGCGCCGAAGGAGCAACCGCCCCGGAAACTCTCAGGCCAAAGGATCGGCATCGCTTTCACACACTCTGAAGAATGTCCGGACGTCATCGTCCGCCGGGCATACCGAAGGAGCAAGCGAGCAGCGCCGCAAGGCCCTGCCTCGTGAATCTCTCAGGTCCAGAACAGAGGGGGCGTCCGCTGCGCATGTTGCGCACGGGCTCCACCCTTGACGTTTCTGGAATCTGAATCATGAAGACAATCGCCGTCATCGGCGGTGGCATCACGGGCGTGACCACCGCCTACGCCCTCGCACGCCGCGGATTTTCCGTCACCCTGTTCGAGAAGCAGCGCTATGCCGCCATGGAAACCTCGTTCGCCAATGGCGGCCAGCTCTCGGCCTCGAACGCCGAGGTCTGGACCCATTGGTCCACCATCGTCAAGGGCCTCAAGTGGATGCTCAAGAGCGATGCTCCGCTGCTGCTCAACCCCAGGCCCAGCTGGCACAAGATTTCCTGGTTCTGCCAGTTTCTCGCTGCCATCCCCCATTACGAGAAAAACACCGTGGAAACCGCCAGGCTGGCGATTGCGGCACGCGAGCACCTGTTTGACTGGGCGGCCAGCGAAGGCATTGACTTCGATCTGAAGCAAAAAGGCATCTTGCATATCTACCGCGACCGAGCAGGCTTTGAACATGCGGGCAAGGTTTCCCGGTTGCTGGCCAAAGGCGGCCTGGAGCGCTGCGCCGTGACACCGCAGGAGATGCGCTCCATAGAGCCGACCCTGTCCGGAACCTTCTATGGCGGCTACTTCACCGAGAGCGACTCCACGGGCGACATCCACAAGTTCACCAGCGGCCTGGCTGCCGCCTGCGAACGACTGGGCGTGCAATGCCGCTACGGCCAGGAAATCATGTCGGTGAACAGCAACGGCAAGCAGGCCAGCGTGACCGTGCGCCTGGGTCTGGAAACCGAGACCTCGACTTTCGACGCCATGGTGGTCTGCGCAGGCACGGCCAGCCGCGCCCTGGCCGCCCAGCTCGGCGACAGCGTCAACATCTATCCGGTCAAGGGCTATTCCATCACGGTCAATCTGGCGGACGAAGCCAGCCGCGCCGCAGCCCCTGTGGTGAGTCTGCTGGACGACGAGACCAAGCTGGTCACCAGCCGCCTCGGCGACGATCGCTTCCGAGTTGCCGGTACGGCGGAGTTCAACGGCTTCAACAAGGACATCCGCGCCGACCGCATCCGCCCACTCATCGAATGGGTGCAGCAATGCTTCCCCGGCGTCAGCACGCGCAGCGTCGTGCCCTGGGCCGGTCTGCGCCCCATGATGCCGGACATGCTGCCGCGCGTGGGCCCTGGCAACAAGCCCTGCGTGTTCTACAACACCGGCCACGGCCATCTGGGCTGGACCTTGTCGGCTGTCACCGCCGACATGGTCGGCGACCTCGTGCTGCAGTCCATGGGCCGCGCCAGCAGACAGCCCCGACCGGCCACGCTGAGCACCGCCAGCGCCTGACCACGACCTGAAAACCTCATCAACAAGCCAGACACGGTAGCCGCAGCGCCCCGTGAGGGGCAGCTGTTGCCGTGTGAATGGCAAAACGGAGACATACAACATGAGTCGAAATCATCCAAGCGCAGCCGGGGAGTCGCTGCAGCAGACAGGGGAGCTGGAGCGCGGCCTCAAGGACCGGCACATCCAGCTGATCGCCCTGGGCGGCGCCATTGGCGTGGGCCTGTTCCTGGGCTCGGCCAAGGCAATCCACAAGGCCGGGCCGCTGCTGCTGGTCAGCTACGCCATCGCGGGGCTGGCCATCTTCTTCATCATGCGGGCACTGGGCGAGTTGCTGGTGCACCGCCCGGTGGCCGGCTCTTTTGCCACCTATGCCGAAACCTATGTCAGCCCCTGGGCCGGATTCGTCACCGGCTGGACCTACTGGTTCACCTGGGTGGTGACGGGCATGGCCGAGCTCACGGCCATAGGCATCTACACCCATTACTGGTTTCCCGCCATTCCGCAATGGGTTCCGGCGCTCGCCACCCTGGCCGTGCTGCTGGGCGTGAATCTGATTGCGGTCAAGGTCTTCGGCGAGCTGGAATTCTGGTTCGCGCTGATCAAGGTCGTGACCATTGTTGCCACGCTGGTGCTGGGCGTGGCCATCATCACCACGGGCTGGGGACCGCTGGGCCAGACGGCAAGCTTCACCAACCTATGGTCGCATGGAGGCTTTGCCCCCGTGGGCATGGTGGGCGTGGTCTTCACCTTGCAGATAGCCTGCTTTGCCTATACCGGCGTGGAATTGATAGGCGTGACAGCCGGTGAAGCCGAGTCGCCCGAGAAAGTGCTGCCCCGTGCCACCAACAGCATCGTCTACCGCATTCTGATCTTCTATATCGGCGCCCTGATCGTCATCATGTCGCTGGTGCCCTGGAACGAGCTCAGCCCCGACATGAGCCCCTTCGTCCATGTCTTCGACAAGCTGGGCATTCCCGCCGCTGCCGGCATCATCAACTTCGTGGTCATCACCGCCGCAGCCTCTTCGTGCAACAGCGGCATCTTCAGCACGGGCCGCATGCTCTATACGCTGGCGCAATTCAAACAGGCGCCCGCCCGCCTGGGCAAGGTCAATTCACGCCATGTGCCGGCCGCCGGCATTTTGATCTCTGCAGCCTTCATGCTGGTCGGCGTGGTGCTGAACTATCTGGTGCCCGAGGAAGCCTTCATCTACGTGACCAGCATTGCCACCATAGGCGCCGTCTGGACCTGGGGGATCATCGTCTTCTCCCATCTGCGCTATCGCCGCGCCGTCAGGCTGGGTCATGCCGCAGCCGTGGCCTACCGCATGCCCGGCGCGCCGTTCACCAACTGGTTTGTGCTGGCCTTTCTGGCCGTGGTGCTGGTCTGCCTGTCGCTGGATGCCAGCACCCGCGTGGCGCTCTATATCGCGCCCCTGTGGTTTGCGCTGCTGACGATCGGCTACCGGCTCTACGCGGTCAAGCCCGAGCAGCGCCAAAGCCTGGCGCAAGCGCAGCAGCAAGCCGCCTGAGGCTCAGCACAGCCGCGCTGTCGATGCCCTGGCTGTAGCCAGCTGAGACCGCGACAGCCGCGGCGGCACGCTATTGATTCAGAAGCTTCTTGCGCTTTTTCATAGTTCATTTCAAAGACTTTTAGTTTTGAAAACGAACACTGGCAAGCGTGGGAAGCTCTTGAAATCAGAGCTGCAGACAGATCAGCACCAGGCCCAGCATCATCAGCGCCATGCCCAACTTTTCTGTCAATGAGAGCTTCTCGCTGAACACCTTGCGCGAGACGATATAGCTGAACCCCACCTCCACCATGCCCAGGGTGCGCACGGCGGCCGCCCCCTGCATGGCATAGGCGGTGAACCAGGCCAGCGAGGCCGCAGCGCCCATGCTGCCGGCCAGCAGCGAGATGCGCCAGGCCTTGAAGATGGGGCGCAGGCCCTGTTCATGGGTTCTGGCAATCCAGGCGCTCATGACGACGGACTGCATGGTCTGCGCGATCAGCACGCCCCAGGCCCCCGACAACCAGGGCGAGCTCACTCCCAGTGTTGCGATCTCGACCGCGCCACCGCGAAAGCCCACCGTGGCCAGCGCAAAACAGGCGCCGCAGATCAGCCCGTAGACCGAGGATTTGCTGGTCCAGGCCGAGAGCGTGAACAGTTGCCCGCGCGGCGGCAGCGACAGCATCAGCACGCCCACGGTGGCAAGAACCATGGCCAGCAGCGCCAGCCGGGTCGGCAGCTCATGCAGGAACATGGCGGCAAACAGGGCCACCTGCAGAACCTCGGTCTTGGACAGCGTGACCGCCACGGCAAAGTTGCGCTCCTTCATAGCCATGAGCAAGGCAGCCGTGGCCGCAACCTGAAAGAAGGCACCAAGTGCGATCCAGCCCAGATAGGCGGCGCTGAACTTCGGCAGCACCTGGGACGGATCGCCCAGACCATACAGCGCCAGCAGATAGATGGCGGCAAACGGCAAGCCGTAGAGAAAGCGCACCAGCGTGGCTGGCAAGGTGCCGACCTGCGCCGTCAGCGAGCGCTGGGCCGTGTTGCGCACCGTCTGCGCCGCCGCCGCAAACAGCACCACTCCCACCCACAAATATTCCATTCCTATGCCCGGCATGAGACGCTTTCTTTTCTGTTAGCGCGCCAGCATAGCGCCGGCTGCCGGACGGTGCTGACGCGATTCGTGCAGTCCACCCGCTCAAGCCAAGGTGACGTGAAGCACGAACGGCTTGCGTCCTGATGGCGAAGTCTCCACCCCGGCAAAATAACCTCAAATCCAGACCATTGCTGCGTCTTTAGCTACAATTTCAGCTGGGTGCCCGCCGCACGAGGTGGCGATGGCAGGTGAATGTTCATGCGCAGGTCGGGCCGCCAGCGCACCAGTCGTTTGCAGTGCAGACGGCACCAGCAGGCATTGCCTCAGGTGCCGCACGCCTTCAGCGTACGACTCAGACACCTACCGACACATGGACCCACAAACACTTGTGCAGGCCCCTGCGCCTTTTGCATCCCAAAATTCACCCCGTGTTTCCGCACTGCAATCCGCGACCGAGCGCGTGCAGGCACAAATCTCGCACCTGCTGCATATCGAATCCTTCGCCGGCATGGTGCTCATGCTGGCCGCTGCGGCAGCCCTGATCTGGGCCAACTCCGGCGCGGCGCAAAGCTACTTTGCACTGTGGCATGCCCCCGTCGCGCTGACGCTTGGCCCCTGGAGCTTCAGCACCGATCTGCATTTCATCGTCAACGATGTGCTGATGACGGTGTTCTTTCTGGTCGTGGGCATGGAGATCCGGCGCGAGCTGCACAACGGCGCGCTGGCCAGCCTGCGCCAGGCCAGTCTGCCGCTGATCGCTGCCATCGGCGGCGTGGCCGTGCCCGCGCTCATCTACGTGGTCCTGGCGGGCAACGACAGGACGCTGCTCAACGGCTGGGCAATTCCGACGGCGACCGACATCGCGTTTGCCGTGGGCGTGCTGGCCTTGCTGGGCCGTAATATCCCGGGTGCACTGCGTATCTTCCTGCTGGCCCTGGCCATCATCGACGACATCGTGGCCGTGCTCATCATCGCCTTCTTCTACTCGGGCGGCCTGCAGGCCATGGGCTTTGTGGTTGCCGCAGCCGGCGTGCTGCTGGTGCTGCTGTTCAACCGCATGGGCATTGCCGCCGCGCCCCTGTATGTGCTGCCCGGAGCCATTCTCTGGTTCGGTCTGCTCAAGACCGGCGCTCATCCCACTCTGGCAGGTGTGGTGCTGGGTCTGATGACGCCTGTGTTTGTACGCCCCGCTTCCATGCCGCTGCTGATCACGGCACAGACGGCCATGCGCAAGGCCGGTGAGCAGATGCTGAGCGGCCGCCCCGATCCGCAGCACCTGCTGCAGGAGTTGCGCATTGCCCAGCTCGCACAGCGCGACCTGCTGCCGCCTGCTCTGCGCCTGCCCATGATTCTTCATCCCTGGGTGGCTTTTTGCATCATGCCCATTTTTGCGCTGGCCAATGCCGGCGTGCAGTTCTCGGGCATAGACCTGAGCGCTGCCGCACCGCAGACCACGGCCATGGCCGTGCTGGTGGCCCTGGTGCTGGGCAAGCCCCTGGGGGTCTTCATCTGCACCTGGCTGGCTGTCAAGAGCGGGCTGTGCAGCCTGCCCGAGGGCCTGAACTGGCGCGGCGTGCTGCTGGTGGGTCTGCTGGCCGGCATAGGCTTTACCATGTCCATCTTTGTCGGCGGCCTGGCCTTTACGGATGCTTCCCTGCTGGGCGCGGCCAAGCTGGGCATTCTGGCCGGCTCGGCCATGGCAGCCTTGCTGGGACTGGGCTATGGCTTTGCCATGCGCAAGCGTTTCGAGCAGCCCTGAACGCCACGACACACCGCCGGAAATCAAAAAGGTCAGCCCTGCAAAGGACTGACCTTTTTTTCATGCCGCAGAACAATCAGCTCTGCTCGAAAGGTTTCGGGTAAGTGCCGGGCAACAGAATTTCTTTGCCGACCTGGTTGATATTGGTGTGCCCGCAGAAGGCCATGGTGGTGTCCAGTTCCTTGTGGATGATCTGCAACGCCTTGCTCACGCCGGCCTGGCCATAAGCGCCCAGACCGTAGAGGAAGCTGCGACCTATCATCGTGCCTTGCGCACCCAGTGCACGGGCCTTGAGCACGTCCTGACCGCTGCGAATGCCGCCATCCATCCAGACTTCGATGTCCTTGCCCGCAGCCTCTGCAATCGATGGCAAGGCTGCAATCGAAGAAGGCGCACCATCGAGCTGACGGCCGCCATGGTTGCTGACCACCAGCGCATCAGCACCGCTTTGTGCAGCCAGACGCGCATCTTCGGCATCCATCACGCCCTTGAGAATGATCTTGCCGCCCCAGAGCTTCTTGATCCATTCCACATCGCTCCAGTTCAGTGACGGATCGAACTGATCTGCCGTCCAGGACGACAGCGAGGACACATCGCCCACACCATCCACATGGCCGACGATATTGCCAAAGCTGCGGCGCTTGGTACCCAGCATTCCAAGGCACCAGTGCGGCTTGGTCGCCAGATTGATGAGGTTTGCCAGCGTGGGCTTGGGCGGGGTGGACAGACCGTTCTTGATGTCCTTGTGGCGCTGACCCAGGATCTGCAGGTCCAGCGTCACCACCAGCGCCGAGCAGTTGGCTGCCTTGGCCCGATTGATCAGGCGCTCCATGAAGGCCTTGTCGCGCATCACATAGAGCTGGAACCAGAACGGATGGCGATCGGTGTGCTCGGCTATGTCCTCCAGCGAGCAGATGCTCATGGTGGACAGCGTGAACGGCACGCCAAAGGCCTTGGCGGCCTTGGCTCCAAGAATCTCGCCATCGGCATGCTGCATGCCGGTCAGGCCCGTGGGTGCAATCGCCACCGGCATGGCGACCTCCTCGCCGATCATGGTGGTGCGCGTGCTGCGCCCTTCCATGTTCACGGCCACACGCTGACGCAACTTGATTGACCGGAACTCGTCTTCGTTGGCCCGATACGTGCCTTGGGTGTAAGAGCCCGAATCGGCGTAGTCATAAAACATGCGCGGCACACGACGCTTGGCCACCACACGCAGGTCTTCGATACAGGTGATTTTGGAAAGATCGCTCACGACTTCTAGCCTTGTAATTGGAGTTGAACCCGATGGTAGCCCTCATCGCCGTCATCGGCAGTTCACTATGGTTTGAAGTGATTTATGCCGGTTTTGAAATTTTCTTCAGCGAGGGGAAATCAAGGGCTAATGCTAGGTATGCAAGCCTATTCGCACAGCCACCATCCTTGTCACCACAACAAACAGGAGACAACAGAGATGGTTTGGCAACAGGTCTATGACCCTCTATCGAATATGTGGCTATCCACATTGCTGGCGGCCATTCCGGTCGTGGTGATGCTGGTGGGCCTTGGTTTTCTGCACATGAAGGCCCACCTGGCCGCAGGAGCAGGCCTGATTGCAGCGCTGCTGATTGCAGTCTTTGTCTACAACATGCCCGGCGAAATGGCGGGGCGCGCAGCCTTGTTCGGCGGCTTCACCGGCCTGCTGCCCATTGGCTGGATTGTGCTGAACATCATCTTCCTGCATCAGCTGACCGAGCAGAACGGCAGCTTCAAGGTGCTGCAGGACTCACTTTCCGGGATTACCGAAGACCGCCGCATCCAGTTGCTGCTGATTGCCTTTTCTTTCGGTGCCTTTTTCGAGGGCGCTGCCGGCTTCGGGACCCCCGTGGCCGTGACGGCAGCCATCCTGATCGGCCTGGGCTTTTCTCCACTGGCGGCATCCGGTCTGTCACTGATCGCCAATACCGCACCCGTGGCCTTTGGCGCCCTGGGCACGCCCGTCATCACGCTGGCCAAGGTCCATGGCTACGATCTGATGGAAGTGACCGCCATGATCGGCCGCCAGCTGCCTTTCTTCTCGGTGCTGGTGCCGTTCTGGCTGATCTGGGCCTTTGCCGGTCGCAAGGGCATGATGGAGATCTGGCCCGCGATTCTGGTCACCGGCCTGTCGTTTGCCATTCCCCAGTATCTGGTCTCCAACTTCATCGGCCCAGAGCTGGTGGACATCATCGCGGCCATTGTTTCCATGGCCAGCCTGATCCTGTTCCTGCGCGTCTGGCAGCCCAAGAAGATCTGGACCTCGGCCTCGCTGCGCGGCAAGGATATCAGCGCCTCCGAAGTCAAGCCGCCGCAGCCCGTGGCCAAGCACAGCAAGAGCGCGCTGATCGCCGCCTGGACACCCTGGATCATTCTCTCGGTGTTTGTGTTCATCTGGGGCCTGCCGCCGGTCAAGGCCTGGCTCAACAGCCTGTTTGCCCCCGCCTTCCCCATGACGGGCCTGCACAATCTGATCGAGAAAATGCCGCCCGTGGTGCCCCAGCCGACCAAGGAGGGTGCGGTCTACACGCTGAACCTGCTGTCTGCCACCGGAACCGCCATTCTGTTCTCGGCCATCGTCAGTGCCTTCGTCATGAAGTACAACCCGGTGACCATAGCGCGCACCTTCTTCAAGACCACATGGCTGGTGCGCTACTCGCTGCTGACCATCGTGCTGATGCTGGCCCTGGGCACGCTGACACGCTACTCGGGCACAGACACCACCCTGGGCCTGGCCTTTGCCAACACCGGTGTGCTCTACCCCTTCTTCGGCACGCTGATGGGCTGGCTGGGCGTGGCGCTCACAGGCTCGGACACTGCATCCAACGTGCTGTTCGGCGGCATGCAGAAGGTCGCCGCCGACCAACTGGGCCTGTCCCCCAACCTCATGGGCGCCGCCAACAGCTCGGGCGGCGTGATGGGCAAGATGATCGATGCGCAATCCATCGTCGTGGCTTCGACCGCCACACGCTGGTTCAACCGCGAAGGCGACATCCTGCGTTACGTATTCTTCCACTCCATCGCCCTGGCCTGCCTGATGGGCCTGTTCGTCACCATGCAGGCCTATGTCTGGCCGTTCAAGCTAATGGTGAACTGAGCCCCCGAGCCGCTTTGCGGCTTGCCCTGACGGGACACCCTAAAGGGCCACACTGGCCCTTGCTCGGCATCTCTGGCCTGGGCCGCGGCAGTTTTCCACCGCGCATGTCCCTTTTCTCAACCCACCAGGTGGGCACACCAGCAGCCGCAGCGCCTTCGGGCCTGCGGCTTTTTTGCGCCGTTTGCAGGGGATCAGCGTAATACCAATCTGCAAATTGGTATTACCAATCAATTATTAAAAACAAGGGAAAACCACTAATTCATGACCAAAACCCCATTTCTATAATCCATCCAACCCGAAATCGCCACACATTGGTCATACCAATTTAACAAGCGAAGCCGAACAAGACTGCATGACAGCGTCCGGCGCAGGGCGGCATGGTTGTTTAAAGAATTGACGGGGAAGCTTCTGGACGCTCAGGAGGGTTGCCCTCCCCGCATAAATCCAGGAGATCAAGGCAATGCAAGAAATCTGGTCGCAGAACTACGACCCCGCAGGCAATGTGTGGGTGTCGGCGCTGGTGGCGCTGATACCCATCATCTTTTTCTTTCTCGCACTGACCAAGCTGCGCCTCAAGGGCTATGTGGCGGGCACCATCACGGTGGCGCTGTCCCTGGCCGTGGCGCTGCTCTTCTACCGCATGCCCGTGGCCAATGCGCTGGCAGCAGGCGTCTACGGCTTCTTCTACGGCCTGTGGCCGATTGCCTGGATCATTGTCGCGGCGGTGTTTCTCTACAAGGTCTCGGTCAAGACCGGACAGTTCGACATCATCCGCTCGTCGATTCTCTCGGTCACAGAAGACCAGCGCCTGCAGCTCATCCTGGTGGGCTTTTGCTTCGGTGCCTTCCTTGAGGGAGCCGCCGGCTTCGGCGCCCCCGTGGCCATCACGGCTGCGCTGCTGGTGGGCCTGGGTTTCAGGCCTCTGTATGCAGCCGGCCTGTGCCTGATCGGCAATACCGCCCCCGTGGCCTTCGGCGCCATGGGCATTCCCGTCATCGTGGCCGGTCAGGTCTCGGGCGTCGATGTCATGGCCATCAGCCAGATGGCCGGCCGCCAGTTGCCGTTCATGACCATCATCGTGCTGTTCTGGCTCATGGCCATCATGGACGGCTGGCGCGGCGTGAAGGAAACCTGGCCTGCGGTGCTGGTGGGCGGCGGCAGCTTTGCACTCGGACAGTTTCTGACGGCCAACTACATCGGCCCCGAACTGCCGGACATCACCTCGGCCATCTTCGCCCTGGTGACACTGACCACTTTCCTCAAGTTCTGGCAGCCCAAGCGCATCTTCCGCTTCGACACCGAGCCGGGCGCAGCAAAGATCCAGACGACAGCCCCTGCCAAACTGACGACCGGCATGGTGATCAAGGCCTGGTCGCCCTTCATCATCCTCACGGCCATGGTGACCATCTGGAGCCTCAAGCCCTTCAAGGCGCTGTTCGCCTCGGGCGGTGCACTGTCCGGCACGGTCTTCAGCATTCCCGTGCCCATGCTGCACAATCTGGTGCAGAAAATGGCTCCCGTCGTCGCCGCGCCCACGCCCTATGGTGCGGTCTATTCCTTCAACTGGCTGTCGGCCACTGGAACCGCGATCCTGATCGCCGCCGTGCTCGCCATTCTTTTGCTGCGCCTCAAGCCAGCCGTGGCAGTCCAGACCCTGGGCGAGACCTTCAAGGAACTGGCCCTGCCCATCTACTCCATCGGCATGGTGCTGGCCTTTGCCTTCATCGCCAACTACTCCGGCCTGTCCACCACGCTGGCCATGGCGCTGGCCCATACGGGCAAGGCCTTTGCGTTCTTCTCGCCCTTCCTGGGCTGGGTCGGCGTATTCCTCACGGGCTCAGACACCTCGGCCAATGCGCTGTTCGGCGCCCTGCAGGCCACGACGGCCGCCCAGCTGGGGCTGCCCGAGGTTCTGGCCGTGACGGCCAACACCACCGGCGGTGTGACCGGCAAGATGATCTCGCCCCAGTCCATCGCCATTGCCTGCGCAGCCGTGGGCCTGGCCGGCAAGGAATCGGACCTGTTCCGCTTCACCGTCAAGCACAGTCTGGCCTTTCTGGTGCTGATCGGCATCATCTGCACGCTGCAGGCTTATGTGTTTCCGTGGATGATTCCTACCACCTGAAACTCCTGCCCGACCCCATGCCCGCCATCCGCCTGTCCGACCGCGTTGCCCAGCAGCTGCTGGAGCTGATCCAGAGCACCCAGCTCCAGAGCGGCGCAAAGCTGCCGACCGAGCGGGCGCTGGCCGAGCAGCTGGGGGTCTCGCGCACGGCGCTGCGCGAGGCCATACAGAAGCTGGCCAGCCGCGGCGTGCTCGAAAGCCGCGTGGGCGCCGGCACCTTTGTCGGCTCGCGCGTGCCGCTGTGGCACGAGCAGGCCGTCGCACCGCTGGAATCCTTGCTGCGCGACGACCCCCAGTATCGCTACGACGTGCTGGAAGCACGCCAGGCGCTGGAGCTCAGCACTGCCTGGTATGCGGCCCAGCGTGCCACCGACAAGGACAGGGACCGCATCCGTCACTGCTTCGACGACATGCTGCGCCACCAGCAGGCGCGCGATGCCGCCAGCGCGGCCCGCTCCGATGCGCAGTTCCATCTGGCAATTGCCGAGGCTTCGCACAACGCCGTGCTGGTGCAGCTCATGGGCAGCCTCTTCGAGCTGGTGCTTGGCACCGTGGCCCAGAACCGGCGCCTGATGTTCGTGCATGATGATCTCTCGACGCTGGAGCATCTGACTGCACAGCACCGCAATCTCATGCAGGCCATTGTCGACGGCGAGCCGGAGCAGGCCAGAAGCGCTATCGGCCAGCACCTGGCCTATGTTCACGAAAAGCTGTCCGAGTCGGATGCCGAGGCGGCCCGACGCAAGCGGCTGGATCGTTTTTCCTCTTCCTCCGCCATTTTTTCATGATCATCTCCTCTACCACCGACTACCGCGCGGCTGCGCAAAAGCGCCTGCCGCCCTTTCTATTCCACTACCTCGACGGCGGTGCCTATGCCGAGAAGACGCTGGCCCGCAATGTCGACGACCTGGCCGACGTGGCCCTGCGCCAGCGCGTGCTCAAGGACATGAGCCAGCTGGACACCAGCATCGAGCTGTTCGGCGAGAAGTTCTCGATTCCCGTGGCGCTGGCTCCCGTGGGGCTGACCGGAATGTTCGCCCGCCGTGGCGAAGTACAGGCCGCCATGGCCGCTGATAAAAAGGGCATCCCCTTCACCATGTCCAGCGTCTCGGTCTGCCCCATCGAGGAAGTCGCGCCCAGGCTGGGCCGCCCGATGTGGTTCCAGCTCTATGTGCTCAAGGACCGGGGCTTTATGAAGAACGCGCTGGAGCGAGCCCAGGCCGCCGGCGTCTCCACCCTGGTCTTCACCGTGGACATGCCCGTGCCTGGCGCCCGCTACCGCGATGCGCATTCGGGCATGAGCGGCCCCAACGCCGCCATGCGCCGCTACCTGCAGGCCGTGACCCATCCGCACTGGGCCGTGGACGTGGGCCTGATGGGGCGCCCGCACACGCTGGGCAATATCTCCACCTACAAGGGTCAGAACGTCTCGCTCGAAGACTATATGGGCTATCTGGGCGCGAACTTCGATCCCTCCATCTCGTGGTCGGACCTGGAGTGGATCCGCGACTTCTGGAAGGGTCCCATGCTCATCAAGGGCATCCTCGACCCCGAGGACGCCAGGGATGCGGTGCGCTTCGGCGCTGACGGCATCATCGTCTCCAACCACGGCGGGCGCCAGCTCGACGGCGTGCTCTCCTCGGCACGCGCCCTGCCTGCCATTGCCGATGCCGTCAAGGGCCAGATCAAGATCCTGGCCGACTCGGGCGTGCGCAACGGCCTGGACATCGTGCGCCTGCTGGCCCTTGGAGCAGACTGCACCATGATAGGCCGCGCCTTCGTCTACGCGCTGGCTGCAGAAGGCGAAGCCGGCGTGACCAACCTGCTGAACCTGCTCGAAAAGGAAATGCGCGTGGCCATGACGCTGACCAGCGTCAAGAAGGTCTCGGAGATCACTGGCGATCTGCTGGTACGGGACTGATCCCGCACAGGCTCCGGCCCAGAGCCGGGCCTTGCGGGGATCAGCGCGCCGCCCCCTTCTGCCCCAGCCAGATGCCGCCCAGGACCAGGGCCACGCCCGCCATCTGCACGGTCGTCAGCGTCTGGTCCAGGAACACCCACCCCAGCAAAATCGCCGTCAGCGGACTCAGAAAACCCAGCTGCGCCACCATGTTCGGCTCCAGCCGGGCAATGCCGCGAAACCACAGCACATAGGTCAACGCCGCGCCCACCAGACCCAGCCAGGCCAGTCCGATCAGATGGCCGGGTGTGGGCGCCGGAAAATCCGGTCCGGCCCACAACGCCACCGGCAGCAGCAACAGGCCGCCGGCCGTGAGCTGCCAGGCGGTGAAGGTCAGCAGTGGCACGGGCGGGCGCCACTTGCGCGTGAGCACCGTGCCGCAGGCCATGGAAAGCGCTGCTGCCAGGCCTGCCGCAATACCTGTCGCATCCAGCGCCACGCCGGGCGTGAGCACCAGCAGGGCCACGCCCGCCAGTCCGGCCAGGGCTGCGAGCACCGAGGCCGGTCGCAGCGCACTGCCCAGCACCCAGGCCGCGAGAAACACCACCACCAGCGGCTGCACGGCCCCGACGGTGGCGGCCGCCCCGCCCGGCAGACGGTAGGCCGAGACGAACAGCATGCTCCAGAACACCGAGAAATTGAGCGCTCCCAGGATGAACACCCGCAACCACCACATGCCCTGCGGCAGGCGCCGTGCAAATGCCAGCAACAACAGGCCTGCGGGCAGCGCGCGCAGCAGGGCCACGGTCATCGCGGGCACCTGCGGCAGCAGCTGCGTGGTGACGATATAGCTGCTGCCCCAGATGGCGGGCGCCAGCCCTGTCAGCAGCAGATCCCATGCCCGGGTCTGCCCCGGTGTTCGCACCGCTTGCCGGGCGCTCATGCGAACTCCAGCACCTGCTCCAGCGGCCGGCGCGGCTTCTGCGGCCAGTTGCCGGCTGCTGCACGGCCCACGGTGACAAGCATCACCGGAACCTCCTCGCGCGCCAGACCGAAGCTCGATGTCACGCCTTCGGCGTCGAAGCCCGTCATCGCACAGGACGCCAGACCCATGGCCTGCGCCGCGTGCATCAGCGTCATGGCGCCGAAGCTGGCCGAGCGCAGGGCCTCGTCGCGCACCGCCTGCGCGCTGGCGTACTGCTGCTGCGCGGCCTGCAGCCATCCCTGCGCCATGGCGGCAGGCATGAAGCCCCCGTCCACAAAGGGCTGCAGCCGTTCGGCCAGCGCCTCGGGGTCGGCCAGCACGCCGCAGACGATGACGCAGACGGCCGCCTCCTGCACCTTGGCCTGATCCTGGGCCAGAGCGCGCAGCCTGGCTTTGGCTGCGGGCGTGCGCACGGCGATGAAGCGCCAGTTCTGAAGGTTGTAGGCCGTGGGTGCGCGCGTGGCCAGTTGAACCAGCCGCGCTATCTCGGCATCGGCCAGGCTGTGGGAGTCATCGAAGCGGTTGGCCGAGATGCGCTGCTCGATGAGAGCGAGTGTGGGGTGAGGGGTAGTCATGGCATGACTGTAGATAATTCACCCTGAATTGATAATTGGCTTTTATAAAAACAAACCATTCACCAACAGAGAAGAATCACATGGACCGACTGACCGCCTTGCAAGTCTTTCATCGCGTCGCGCAGCGCGGCAGCTTTGCCGAGGCGGGCCGCAGCCTGGGCCTGTCGCCAGCCGCGATCAGCAAAAACATCGCCGAGCTGGAGGCCCATGTGGGCACGCGCCTGATCCAGCGCACCACACGGCGCATGGCGCTGACGGAAGAAGGCCGCCTGTATCTCGAGCATGTCACGCGGGCGCTGGATGCGCTGGCCGATGCCGACTCGGCGCTATGCCCCTTCAAGGCCGCGCCCAGCGGCCTGCTCAAGGTCAGCGCACCCATGACATTCACGCTGACGCAGATGTCTTCCGCCATTCCCGCCTTCCTGGAGCGCTACCCCGAGCTGCAGCTGGACCTGCACCTGGACGATCGGCGCGTCGACATCGTGCGCGAAGGCTTCGATCTGGCCATACGCGGCAGTGACCGGCTCGAGGACTCCTCGCTGATCGCGCGTCCGCTGACAAGCATGTCGCATGTGCTGTGCGCCACTCCCGGCTATTTCGAAAAGCGCGGCCGCCCGCACACGCCTGCCGACCTCAACGGCCTGGAGCACATACGCTTCAGCCTCTCGGGCCATGCGGATGCCTGGGAATTCGAGCAAGGCGGGCACATGGAGAGCGTGGCAGTCAACGCGCGCTATTCGGTGTCCTCAAGCCTGGCAGTGCGCGACGCACTGCGCGCGGGCTTTGGCGTCAGCCTGATCCCGCGGCCCTATGTCGAGGAAGACCTGCGCACGGGCCGGCTGCAGGCCGTCCTGGAGGACTGGAGCACGGTGAAGACCACGCTCTATGCGATTTATCCATCACGCCAGCATGTGACGCCCAAGCTGCGCGCGCTGCTGGACTTTCTGGTCGCGCAGTTCGATTCCGGCAACTGAGCCTCCGGGTCATTGGCTAGCCTTCAGCGCCGGCGTTGACTCTGGATCTGTTCCGGCCCGGCCACCAGGGCGCCGGCACCGCGCACCTCGAGCGCGATGCTGTCCAGCACCTTGCCGGAGGCATCGAGCAGCTCCAGCCTGTGACGCCCCGGCCAGGGCAGCCAGCCCAGCTGACTGCCGCGCCCCAGCTCGCGCTGCACTTCTCGCATCACGGGTTGAGCGTTCTTGTCTGCTGTGGCCGGCGCTCCATATTGCCGGGTCACCAGCCGCCAGCGCAAGCTGCTGTCGCGCCAGTCCTGCTCGGCCGCCATGCCGGCCTGGCGCGCCACCATCTGCACGCGCTGGCTGTCGGGCGGAATATCGGGGTCCAGCGCCAAAATGGTGCCATTGGCCGGGCGCGAGATACGCACAGCGGCCGCAGCCGCGGCACTGCCGGACTTGCTGGCTTTTTGCCTTGCTAGGTTTTTCCGTTCCGTGCCGCCAGCCACATGATCCATGGCAAACAGTGATTGCTCGGTCCCTGCCACAAACCATTCGCCGCGTGCACTTTCGATAGGCATGCCGCCGCTTGCCAACGCACCGAACTGCACTTGCTGCTGCAGCACGCCGACCGGAGCCCTGGGCGCGCGGCTGGACAGGTTGCGATGCAAGAAGCCCATGATATCGGCCCATATGGGCGCTGCGCCGCTGGTGCCGCTGACCGAATGCATGGCCTCGCCACCCGCATTGCCCACCCAGACGCCCACGGTGTAGCGCTCGGACCAGCCCACGGCCCAGTTGTCGCGCATATCCTTGCTGGTGCCGGTTTTCACGGCCGTCCAGAAGCGCGTGGCCAGCACGCTGTCCGTGCCGAACGTCGGGGCCCGCGCCATATTGTCGGAGAGAATGTCGCCCACGATAAAAGCTGCCCGCGCATCCAGTGCCTGCACCGCGTCGTCGCCGGTTTTGCCGCCGGCCTTGCGGCTTTCAGTCTGAGGCAAGGCCCAGCTCACGGGACGATATTGACCGCTATTGCCCAGTGCCCGATAGGCATTGGTCAGATTGAGCAGCGCGACCTCGCTGCTGCCCAGCGCCAGGCTGAAGCCGTAATAGCCCCCGCTTTCACGCAGCGGCAGACCCAGTTTTTTGAGCTGCTCGAAGAAGGCGTCGGGCGTGACCATGACCAGCGTGCGCACCGCAGGCACATTGAGCGAGGACGCCAGCGCCGTGCGCGCCGACACCCAGCCCTTGAAGCGCCGGTCGTAGTTCTGCGGAATGTAGAGGCCGTTCTGCGTGGGAATATGGGCCGATGAATCCTCGATCAGCGAGGCGGCCGTGATGCGCTTTTCGGCAATCGCCTGGGCGTAGAGAAACGGCTTGAGCGTGGAGCCGGGCTGACGCAGCGCGGTCACGCCATCGACCTCGGACGCCTGGCTCAGCGTTCCTGAGGAGCCCACCCAGGCCAGAATCTCGCCTGTTCGGTTGTCCAGCACCACGGTCGCACCATCTTCCACATTGCGGCCCTGCAGCTCGCGCAGATGCTGCTGCAGGCTGGCCACGGCAAAGCGCTGCAAGGGTGCGCTCAAGGTTGATCGCACCTGCTCCTGCCCCCTGTTCTGGGGCAGCGCCAGCCAGCGCCGTGCGAAATGCGGGGCCACGCCCTCGCTGGCCAGCCATTGACGCCGCTGCAGAACGCTGGAGGTGTAGAGCTGCATGGCCGAGCAATCCCTGGCCGCCACATCATCGGGCACCATCACCTGCAGCACGCCGCAGGCACGCTGGGCCACCCGCTCCACCGAGGCATTGGGTGCCCGCACCAGGGCTGCGGCAATGGCGGCCTCGCGCGCGTCCAGCCCGTGTGCGGCCTTGCCGTACAGGCTTTGCGACAGCGCAGCGATACCCACGATCTCGCCGCGGAACGGCACCAAGTTCAGATAGGCCTCGAGAATTTGGTCCTTGCGCCAGCGCCTGTCCAGCACCTGGGCCGCCACAGCCTGCCCCACCTTCTGCACCACGCTGCGCCCACCCGGTCCCTGACGCCAGTCTCCATCCAGCAGACCGGCGAGCTGCATGGTGATGGTGCTCGCGCCGCGCGTGCGTGTGTTCCAGAGGTTGCCCCAGGCAGCTGCGGTGACGGCAGCCCAGTCCACGCCGCTGTGCTCGTAGAAACGCTTGTCCTCGCTGAGCACCAGGGCCGTGCGCAGTGCCGGCGAAACATCGGCCAGAGCCACCCAGGGTCCGCGGCGCACCGTGCTGTCGGTGCGCAAACGCTGCAGCACCTCGCCTTCGCGCGAAAGCAGCAGGGTCTCCGACGAGCGATGGTCGCTGCGCACCTCGTCATAGCTGGGCACGGCTTGGCTGCTGGCGGCAAGACCCAGCCACAAGGCGGCCGTCATGCCAACGGCTCGCCAGGACGGCTTCATTCTCGAGGGCTGGAAATACCGCTGCATGCCTTGTTTCATGTCTTTGTGCGCTGTTGAAAGTCAGCAGGCATTGTCCCAAAGATGGCACGGCAAACTGTCCGCTCAGACAAGCGGCAATAAAAAAGCGGCTCCAGCGAGCCGCTTTTTCCGGAACCACTGCCTTTTCTTCAGGCCGTGAACTTCTTGATCTTGAACGCCAGTATCACCATCAGCACGCCAAAGATGACGGCATAGGTCGCCAGCACCCACAGCATGGCCATCATGCCCGCGCCGGGTTGCATCAGCACGAAGATGCCGAAAAGCACCGAGAGCAGCCCCCCGAGCACCAGCACCCATTCGCCTTGAATTTCCTTGCGCAGACGCAGCGCCGCGACGATCTGCAGCACACCGGTCATCAAGGCCCAGACGCCGATATAGATAGTCAGAACCAGCGCGGTAATCGCAGGGTTGATGACCGTGAGCACCCCCACCACCACACCCGTCAGCCCCCACAGCAAAACCACCCACCAGTGGCGCGACTGCTGGCGGCTCTTGATGGCGGTGTAGATGCCTAGCAGGCCGTCGACAAACACATAGGCGCCAAACACCAGCACCAGCGCGGCGGCGGACGCCGCAGGCTGCATCCAGGTCAGCACGCCGAAGATGATGGCGGCGGCGCCGCGCAGCAACAGCACCCACCAGCTACGGTGCAACATGATGGACATGGACGGAATTTCTACAGGCATGAAGACTCCTCTCTTTTAGAACGTGTTTACGTTCTCAGGGTTTCACAACAGTGCGACTTGTGCAGCCACTCGTCTCTCGACTCCAGCTCCGAACCTAGCAACAAGCTCAGTCCAGCGTCAACATCACAGGCTGGTGGTCAGACGCCTGTGTGGCGCTGTCAACACTCCAAGTGTGCACTCTCTGACACAAGCTGTCGCTGACCCATATCAAGTCACATGCCCCAGGCTCTGCTCCCCAGGTTCGATCCACTAGTCTGAAGGTCGGAGGCTGCGGTTGTCCGGGATACAGCACATCCCAGCTATTGCGCCACTGCCCGGCCTGCAGACAGCCTTCCTCACCAGCAGCCCAAGGTGCGGACAGAACGGTATATTCGGGCTCGTGCGGCTCGAAGTTGAAATCCCCGCAAAGCACGGCATGACGGGTATGCGGCTTGGTTTGATAGGGCGAGCCATCGTTGGCCGGCTGGGGCGAGGCATCCGCCAGCGCACAGGCCTGCATCTGCAGGGCACGCAGTGCGCCGGCCTGCGCCATGCGCTGAAGCGTCGAGAAATATTCGAGATGCGTGGTCATGATGCGCACCGGCCCCAGCGCCGCGTCATCGACCGTGACCACGGAACACATGCGCTGCATGCAGCGCATATCGGCTTCTGCCGGCATGGGCAGCAGATAGTGCTGAACCAGCAGCACCGGCAGCCGCGTGGCAATCAGATTGCCAAAACGCTGATGGCCCCGGGGCGTGAACTCATCGACCGATGCGCCAAAGAAAATCTGCCAGCCCGGCAACAGCGCCTTCAGCTCGGCCAACTGGTCGCCGGGCCTTCCTTGCAGATCGGGGTAGTTGACGGCGATTTCCTGCATGCACAGCACATCCAGACCGCCGGACTGCTCGCCCATTTGCAGCGCGTGGCGCACGATGCGTTCCACACTGACCAGTCCATCCATGCCGCAGCACCATTGCACATTCCAGGTCAGGATATTCATCTTGTCGCGTCTTTCCAGATTGAAAGTGGCTGAAGCCCCGGCAGCCACCATTTTTACAGCAGCTGATCAGGCCAAGTTCTCGCGCAACTGGAACACATTGCCTTCCTTGTCCATGGCATTGCAGGCCGCAAAGCCAGGACCTTGCCAACGCTCGTCAAACACCTGTCCGCCCAGCGCCTGTGCAGCGCTTTCGGCTTCGGCAATCGCCGGCACGGTGACGAAGAACTTGAGCGCCACATCGGCACGGCGCTGCGGTGGCGTGCCGATCTTGACCCGCGCCGCAATCTCGGCAGGCAGGGCGTGAATCACCAGTTGCAGGGCTGCGGACTCCAGCACGATGACGTGCGCATCTTCATGCAGTCGCCGCATGCCCAGAACCCGCTCATAGAAGCCTGCCAGACTCTGGAAATCCTTGGCATAAATCAGCACACCAGCAGCAGCGGGACCGGGCATCGTCAACTCCTCAAATGGTTTGACTGTATCCCAGTCACTTGATGCCTGCGCGCATGAAGCTTTGCACGAACTGGCGCTGGAACAGCAGGAATGCAATAAGCAGCGGCCCTGAAGTCATCAGTGTGGCGGCGCAGATAGTCGACCATTCCACGCCCGATTCCACGCTGGAGAAAACCTGCAGGCCCACGGTGAGCGGACGCGACTGCACGCTGTTGGTGATGATCAGAGGCCAGAGAAAATTATTCCAGTGAAAGCTCACCGAAACCAGCGCAAATGCCGTGTAGACCGGCCTGGCCAGCGGTACGTAGACACGCCAGAGAATCTGCAGCGTGCTGGCACCTTCCACGCGCGCGGCTTCGTCCAGCTCGCGGGGTATGCCCATAAAGGTCTGGCGCAGCAAAAAGATGGCAAAGGCCGAGGCGAAATACGGCAGACCTATGCCCGCCAGAGTATCGACCGCTCCCAGCCCGGACATGGTCTGATAGTTCGCCACCAGCAGAATGTCCGGCATGATCATCAGCTGTATCAGCACCAGCGCAAACGCCACATTGCTGCCGTGAAAGCGCAAGCGTGCAAAGGCAAATGCAGCCAGCGTGGACAGCAGCAGTTGCACCGCCAGAATCAAGGCCACCAGCAAGATGGTGTTGAGAAAATAGCGCGCAAACGGCGCGGCTTCCCAGGCATGGCGGAAGTTCTGCAGCGTCCAGGGCGCGGACAGATCCAGGCGCGTGGACGCATCGGAGGGGTGAAACGCCGTCCAGACAGCATAGGCCAGCGGCAGCAGCCACAGCAGCGCCAGCGTCCAGGCGGCCAGGGTGTCCAGCCATGAAGCGCCATAAAAGCTCACGCCCTGGCTCTCCCGGGCGCTCCTGCGCCCCGGCAGAAATGAAGCAGCTGTCATTGATAGTGCACCTTTTTGTCCAGCACAAAGAACTGGAACAGTGCCACGGCAGCCAGCACCAAAACCAGCACCACGGTGATGGCCGCGGCATAGCCGGTGTCCCAGAATTTGAAGCCCACTTCGTAGAGGTGATAGAGCAGCAGCGTGGAGGCATTGTCCGGCCCGCCACGTGTGAGGATGAACACATGGTCCACGAGCCGGAAGGCATTGATCACGGCGTTGACCAGGATGAACAGCGTGGTCGGCATGAGCAGCGGCCACTGCACGCGGCGCAGGAAATACCAGCGCGATGCGCCTTCGATGACCGCTGCCTCCTTGAGGCTGGGGTTGAGCGTCTGCAGCGCGGCCAGATAGAAGATCATGAAAAAGCCGGCCTCCTTCCACACGGCCACCAGCGTGATGCAGGCCAGGGCCGTGGACGGATCGCCCAGCCAGTTGTGCGCGTCCAGGCCCAGTGCGCCGCGCAACTGCTCCAGCAGTCCGTACTGAGGCGTGTAGAAGAACAGCCAGATATTGGCCACGGCAATCATGGGCAGCACCGTGGGCGTGAAATAGGCCATGCGCAGCAAGGCCCGCCCCGCGAGCTTCTCGTTGACCCACAGCGCCATCAGCAAGGCCAGTCCCATGGACAGCGGAATGGTGGCAGCGGCAAACCAGAGGTTGTTTCGCACGGCCTGCCAGAACACGGGATCATCGACCATGAGCGCATAGTTTTCCAGCCCCACCCATTCGCCGGGCTGGCCGCCACGACCCGTGGCATGCAGGCTGTCGATCAACGTGGACAAGGCCGGCCAATGTGTAAAGCCCGACAGCAGCAGCAGCGCCGGCATGAGCAGCAGCCAGGCATGCACGGCCTGCTTTCGCGCTGCGGCCTGCGCCAGCCTGCGGGCGGCCCTGGATGGCAAGGGCGCAGACATGACGCCCTTGCCGGTTTCAAGAGCCGGACTGCTCATTACTTGTAGCGACGCAGAATGCGCTCGGATTCCTTCTGCGCCTCTTCCATGGCCTGGGCTGCGGTCTTGGTGCCGTTCAGGGCCGCCTGAATCGCATCGTTGAGCACCTTGGTCACACGCTGGTTCTCATGGGTGGAATACTCGGCCACCGACACCGGCAGTTGATCGCGCGCCACCAGTGCCTGGGGAAATTCCTGGCCGTACTTCTTGAGTGCGGGAGTCTCGTAGGCTGCAGGCGAGACAGCCACATAGCCGCTGTCCATGCTCCACTGCGCGGCACGCTCTGGCTGGGTCACCCATTTGGCAAACTCGAACGCAGCCTGCTGCTGCTGCCTGGGCGCATTCTTGAAGATGTAGAAATTGCCCCCGCCCGTGGGCGAGCCCTTGCGGACATTGCCGGCGATCTGGCCCACGCCGAAGTCGAACTTGGCATTGGCACGGATATTGGTGAGATTGCCCGTGGTCGTCACGATGATGGCGGCCTTCTTTTCCATGAAGTCCCTGGGCGTCGTGCCCCACTCCACCACACCTGCCGGGTGCACGCCGTCCTTGACCAGGCCGACCCAGAAGTTCAGCGCTTCCACCACCTTGGGGTGGTTGAGCATGACGCGGGTGCCGGACTCGTTGGCCAGCAGCACATCATTGGGCGTGGTCAGGGTCTGCAGCATCCAGTAGCCAAAGCCTGTGGACGGAATCTGGATGCCGTATTGCACGACCTTGCCGCTGGCGTCCTTCTTGGTCAGCTTGTGGGCTGCCTCCTTGAGTTCCTTCCAGTTCTGGGGCGCCTGGTCGGGGTTCAGGCCGGCCTCCTTGAAAGCTTCCTTGTTGTAGTACATCACCACGGTGGAGCGCTGAAAGGGCACGCCCCAGGTCTTGCCACCGGTCTGGCTGTTGGCCATGAAGGCCGGATAAAAGCCCTTGAGCCAGGCCTTGTCGGCATCGGTCTTCACGAAGTCGTCAATAGGCGCAATCGCGCCCTCGTCCATCAGCGTGAATATATCGGTGGACAGCAGCACCGAGGTCGCAGGCGCCTTGCCGGCCTTGTTCGCCGTCAGCGCCTTGACGATGGTTTCCTGGTAGGTGCCGGCATAGATGGGCGTGATCTTGTATTGCGGATGCGCCTTGTTGAAGTCCGCCGCATAACCATCTATCACCTTGGTGATGGGGCCACCCACGGCCACGGGGTAATAGAAAGGCACTTCCAACGGGGACTGCGCAAGAGCAGTGCCCGCCAGGCCGAGGCCGGCGGCAGCGGCGATCACGCCATGAACAAAGGTTTGACGACGCATGGGAATCTCTCCTCGGGAATTGCAGACAATGGAAAACACCGGCGGCTCAGGCTGCGGCCAGCAAGGAGCGAGCGGATTCCACCGCCTGCCCGCAAACATGAATGCGCCCGCCCTGCGCATCGAACCAATGCGAAGCCTGCTGCGGCCAGTACAGGATCACGCCTTGTCCAGGCCGCAGATCGGCATGGGCATGGCCGGGCACACGCGCCGTCAGCAGCTCGCTGCCCACCCGGCAGCGCAGCACCAGATCGGCACCCAGATATTCAAAGCCCTGCACGGTGGCCGGAATGCGGTTGCCCAGACCCTCGTGGCCGCTGTCGGCATCACCTGCCACGGCAATCACCTCGGGCCGCACGCCAAGCGCCTGCGGATAGGCGCTGCCAGCCACCAGATCCGGGGCCACGACCACATCGCTGCCTGCAATCCGGTTGCCCTGCAGGGCCACGATGTTCATGGCGGGCGTGCCGATAAAGCGCGCGGCAAACGTGGTTGCGGGCTTGGCATAGATCTCGCGCGGCCCGGCCGCCTGTTCCACCAGGCCCTTGTTGAGCAGCACCACCTGATCGGCCATGCTCATGGCCTCGGCCTGATCGTGGGTCACATAGACCACCGTGAGACCCAGACGCTGCTGCAGCTCGCGCAGCTCGGCGCGCATTTCCTGGCGCAGCTGGGCATCGAGATTGGATAGCGGCTCGTCCATCAGGCAGACCCTGGCCTGCGCCACCAGCGCACGGCCCAGCGCCACGCGTTGCTGCTGGCCGCCCGAGAGTTGCCCGGGCCGGCGCTCCAGCAGTGCCGTCAGCCCCAGCAGCTCGGCGGTTTGCTCAAGACGCTGCTCGCGCTCGGCCTTGCCAACCTTGCGCACCTGCAGACCGAACTGGATGTTGTCGGCCACGCTCAGATGCGGGAACAGCGCATAGTTCTGGAACACCATGGCAATGCCGCGCTCAGCGGGCGGCAGATGTGTGACGTCGCGACCATCGATGCGCACCGCCCCCGAAGTGGGAATGTCCAGCCCGGCAATCATGCGCAAGGTGGTGGATTTGCCGCAGCCCGAAGGGCCGAGCAAGACGCAAAACGAGCCTGGTTCAATGCGCAGATTCACGGCATGCAGGGCCGTGGCGTCACCCCAGGATTTGGCGACGTTCTCCAGCTCGATCAAAGACATCACACCAGTCTAGAAAGACTGGATGACAGTCACGTGTCAACCCGGATCCAACTAAATAAAAACAGGAGCTTCTGGCGCCTGCTATTGATTGATCTCAGATAGAAATGATCTTGAATCATCCTTTTTAAATGCGAAAGCAGCTTCTATATCCATAGCATCAGTGCATGAAAAAAGCCCCGACTGCTTGCGCAGACCGGGGCTTGTCGTACGGCCGGGAAACCGCTGAAGGCTTACTTGGGCATCACCACCTTGAGCTTGGCGTTGGGAATCTCGCCAAACATCTCGGGCGCATACAGCGCTTCGGCACGCGTGGGCGGCAGGGCGAATTCACCGGCGTTGTTCAGGCGCACGGTGTATTCGACCTTCGTCGTCCCTGCGGGCAGGTACTGGTAGTAGGCACGGTAGGACTCGAAGCTGCGCTCTTCGTAGGCCAGCCAGCCGGCCCCCTCCTGCTTCTCGCCCTTGGATGCGATCTCGGAATCGCGGCCCAGGCCGCCACCCAGAATGGTCGCCCCCGTGGGGACGGGATCGGTGATGGCCACCCAGGTCATATCGGTCTTGGCCTGCACCTCCAGCGTCACGCGCAGCACATCGCCGCGCGTGTACTGGCCGCCACCAAACATGCCCTTGTCCGCCTGCTCCACGGGCGTGACGGTCTTCTTGATGGTGTAGCCGGCGCTGAAAGGCGCCTTGAGGGCCACGGCCGCCACGGACTGCACGGTCAGCCAGGGCTTGCCCGTGCCTTGCTGCGTCACGCTCAGCTGGCCCTTGCCAGCCTTGGCCCAGGGCATGAACATGGTGTTGTTCATCAGGCCGCCGGCACGCACGGGCTCGCCGAAGACGCTGTTAGAGTGGGCCGTGCCCTGCGCATCCTCGGACGTGGCACGCCTGACCTCGGCCCAGTTCACCTTGGCCTCGTTGCCGTTCATGCTGGCCACGGTACTGCCGGCCACGGGCTCGGACTCGAACTTCTGCGAGAAGCGGCGCAGGGCCAGAGCTCCCCAGAGGTTGGCCGTGGTCGTGTTCCAGGCACCGGACTGCTGGCGTGCGATAAAGCCGCTGACCAGGCGCGGCATGTCTTCGGCCCATGCCGGGTCGTTGATGGTCGCGAGGATCAGGCGTGCCAGATTCACGTCAGGGCCCTGCATCAGCCACCACCAGCCATCGTCCTGATCGGTCGAGAAGCCGGCACGCGTGCCGTTGTAGGTCAGGCGGGCACGCAGAATCTGCATGGCCTGGGCCAGGCGCTCATCGCGCTGCGGCGCATCGCTCATGCGCTGCAGCAGCATCACCCAGTCGATGACCGTGTGCGTGGGCCACTGGTTGGGCGTGGCATTGATGCTGTCGAGCATGCGCGGCGTGGCCTTGCCCGACAGTGCCAGTGCAGCAATCGCCGCCAGCTTGCGCATTTCCAGATCCTTGCGCGGGCTCCAGAAGTTGCGCTGGATGCGGCCTTCCACAAACGCGATCAGGCCGTCCTCCATGCGCGCACGTTCGGCGGCAGGAATCACGAAGCGCTTGTCAACGCCCTGCGCCATGGCCGACAGGTTCAGCAGATGCGCGGTCAGCGTATCGCTGCCGCGGCTGACCGATCCGTCCTGGGGCGGGAAGTAGTTGGCCAGGCCGTCACCGTCCAGATAGTTGGGCAGCTGGGCCATGGTGCTGCCCCAGAGATCGGCGTTGTTCATGCCGACGGCCTTGCTGGTGGTCTGCTCCAGGCAGGAATAGGGGTAGCGGGCCCACCAGTCGCGCACGCCGGGCAGGCCTTCGGTCAGCTTGGGCACCAGCGACATCTGCAGACCACCGCGACCGGGCAGGGCATCGGCGGGCGGATTCACGGGCACGCTATAGCTGCCGTTGACCTGCACCAGCGTGGCCTGCTGCACCGACAGCGGCACGGCAGGCACGATGCGCTGGCTGATCTTGAGCGCATCCTGCGCTGCATCGGCGCCGCCAGCGGTGTCGCGCGCGGAAATCTCCCAGATCAGCGCCTCGGCACGCGTGCCGGAGAGCTGGGCCGGAGCCTTCACATCCCAGGCCACTTCACGCGCCTCGCCGGCGGGAATCTCCACGGTCTGGGCCTTGAGCTCCAGCATGGTGGCACGCGGCGTGACCTCCACCTTCATGGCCTTGGCCGAGGTGTTGCGCAGCGTGACCTGGGCGCGGAACTGATCGTCCTCGCGCACCAGGGGCGGCAGGCCGCTGATGATCTGCAGATCCTGCGTGGTGCGGATCGCCGCCTGGCCAGTGCCGAACAGGCTCACGCCCGCATCGGCCACGGCCACCACCTGGAAGGTGGTCAGGGCGTCGTTGAGCGGCACCTCGATCAGCGCCATGCCGTTGCCGTCCAGCACCACATCGGGCTTCCACAGCAGCAGGGTATCGAGCAGTTCGCGCGTAGGGCTGCGGCCACCGCCACCGCCCGCAGGCACGGCCTTCTTGCCGTAGTGGCGCCGGCCGATCACCTCCATCTGGGCCGTTGCCGTCTGCACGCCCCATTCGCGGCGCGTCAGCATGGCATCGAGCAAATTCCAGCTGCTGTTGGGCATCAGCTCCAGCAAGGCCTGGTCCACGGCCGCCAGCGCCACATGGGCACCTGCTGCAGGCTTGCCATCGGGCAGCGTGGCCTTGATGGTGACCTTGGCCGTGCCGCGCACCTTGTAGCTGGACTTGTCCGAGGAAACCTTGACGTCCAGGGTATTGCTCTTCAGGCCCACGCGAATTTCGGACATGCCGAAACGAAAGGCCGGCTTGGAGAGGTCCACCATGGAAGTCGGCGCGATGAATTCCTTGCCGTCATTCCAGAAGGCACGCCACCACTCCAGCGGCGACTTGAAGCCCCAGGTAAAGAAGCTATACCAGGGCACTTCCATCAGGCGGCCGCGCAGCGCCAGCACGCTGACATAGGCATTGGGGCCCCAGTTGTCTTCGATCTTGACGTCCACCGTGGGGTTGTCACCCGCCAGCTCCACCACCTGCGTGCTGACGATGCCTTCGCGCTCCACTGCCACCAGCGCCGTGGCGCGGCGGAAGGGCATGCGCACCTGAAAGCGCGCGGTCTCGCCGGGCTCATAGCTCTTGCGCTCGGACAGCACGTCCATGCGGTCATGGTCTTCGCCACCGAACCAGAGCTCGCCCTGGCCCGTGACCCACACCGAGGTCGCGGCCTGGCTGCTGCGGCCTTCCTTGTCGGCGGCCTTGACGATCAGCTCCACCTCGCCGGGCTGGGACAGCTGGGCCTCGCATTGAACAAGGCCATGGCTGTCGCTGGTGCCCGAGCACACGGTGCCCAGATTCTTGAGCGTGGTCTGGTTGTCGTAGCTGTAGAAGCCGCCCACCAGCCGCTTGCGGCTGGAGGTGGTGATGCGCGCCACGGCTTCGACCTTGACGGGCACGCCGGCCTGGGCCTTGCCTGCCGTATCCAGCGTCAGCGCCTGAAAGCGCAGCTTGCGGTCCACCGAGATCCAGTTCTCGGAGCGCACGCCGGCCACTACGGCAGCCGGCCAGATGGTGCGCGTGCTGCGCAGGGTCTGCACCTCGCCGTTCGGGTCGGCGTAGGTCGCCTCCATCAGCAACTCGCGCGGCTCGCCGGACTTGGGCAGCTTGTCGATAGCGACCTTGCCCAGACCGTTCTTGTCCAGCGTCACGGGAAGCTTGTCAGCCACGACCTTGGTGTCGTCGGCCGCCGTGCTTTCCTCGTCGTCGCTGCTGCCCACGTCCTGGGCACTGCGCGGCGGGTTGAAGCTGAAGCCGTCCCAGCCCGCGAAATCCAGCGATTTGGAGCGCAGCAGAGCCGACACCTTGACCGGCAGATTGGCGGCGGCGCCACCCGAGACATAGTTGATCTGCACTTCGGCAGGCACGCTGCTGACAGCGTAGAGCTGCTCCTTGCCGGCCGGGCCCACACGCCCCTCCATCACGGGAAGGCGGAACTCCTCGACACGGAAGATGCCCGTGCTGAAGCTGGAGCGACGGCCGCTGCCATTGGTGTAGCCCAGCTCCACCGCATATTCGCCGAGCTTGGCGGCCTTGGAGATGGGGAACTCGCTGCTCGCGCTGCCATTGGCATTCCAGCTCAGGGCCTGGGTAAAGCGCTGGCCACTGCCCAGATGGGTGATGGTCAGGCGGTCAGGCTTGTCCTGGGTCTGTTCAAAGCCCGTGGAGTTCTTGCCGGGGCCCGTCAGGGCACGCAGAAAGTGCTTCATGGACACGGTTTCGCCGGCACGGAACAGCATGCGGTCAAACACCGTATGCGCGACTTCGTCGCGCTTGCTGCTGGAGCTGGTCGGCACATTGAAGCGCCAGGACTCTATGCCCTTGTTCCAGTTGCTCCAGACAAAAGCCAGTTCCTCGCCAGCCTCGGTCTTGGCACGCGCACTCACGAAATAGGAGTTGCTGCGGTAGTAGCCGTCTTCGTTGCTGCAGGAAGGCGGATTGGGATTGAGGCCGTTGAAGGTCACCAGACCCTGGGCATCACTGACGGCCGAAGCAATCGCCTGACCGTTGCAGTCCGAGACCTGCACCGTGGCGCCTGGCACCACCTTGCCCTTGTCCAGCGTCGTCACCCAGGCCACGGAGTTCTCGCGCCCCAGCTTGAAGTGCACGGCCAGATTGGTCACCAGCACCGAAGTGCGCACATACATGGTGCGGCCCGCTCCATAGCCTTCGTCGAGCAGAGACTGGCCCAGCATGGGCGAGGCGATCTCCACTACCTGGAAGCCCGGGTTCAGCGGAATGCCGACGACCTCGAAGGGGCGCGGGTCGCTCTTGGCCGCCTTGGGCAGCTCCAGCGTCTGGGTCTGGCTCTGGCCGTCCAGCAGCGACAGCATGCGGGTCTGCACCCAGTGCTTGTCGTCATTGATGACAGGAGGCAAGATCTTTACATCACGCGCGGCGCGCTTGCGCTCCACGCTGTAGCTGTCATAGCGCTCGACCTTTTTGATCCAGGCGATGATGTCGGCGTCCGAGCCGCCCTTCTTGGTGCGCACCACGCTGGCGTCCAGCGACTTGCCCAGAAGCTGCGGCTCCACATTGCGCAGCGTCACGGGCAGCAGCGCCGGGCCCTTGGGGCCTTCGGCAAAGCGCTCGACGATGCCGAAGGGCGCGGCGGCAAACTTCACCAGCGGCGGCATATTGCCCGTGGCCGTGGCCAGCGGGAACATATTGGCATTGCTCAGCGTGCGACCCGCGGCATCCTTGAACTGCGGCGGCAGCTCCACCACATACTTGGTGTTTGGCTGCATGGTGGCGGGAAAGCTCACGCTGTCCACCAGCGAATCCTCGGCCAGCTTGTCGCCGTTCTGCTCGATGATGGGTGCCACGGCCGAGGCACCGCTCTTGAGGCGTATGCCTTCGATCAGCTTGCGCGGCACCGGCGCGCTGAATGACAGGCGCATGGGGCGGATCGGCAGGCAGGCGGCGTTGGCGTTCTCGCGCTCGCAGCTGAAGTCGGCGCTGAAGGGCTGGCGCACCTGGTACTCGTAGCGCTGCTCGTCCTTGCTGACCAGGCCATTGGCCATGGCCACGCCCTTGCCATAGACCAGGGTCATCTTGCTGCCCGAGGTCAGACGGCGGTTACAGGCCAGCACCACGAAGTTCTGCGGGTTCTTGGCCGCATCCTTGTCCCAGTGGCGCTGCTCGAGCACGGCCTCGCGGTCCTTGCCCTCGATCAGTTGCACGGGAATGCGCTCGCCCACACCTTCGGAGGTACACCAGACGCGCTGCTTGAGGCTGTCGACGGATGCCGCGCCCGTCAGGCGCAGAGCAAAGTACTGCTGCTCGTCCACCTCTTCATAGGTATCGGGCGCGATGCGGGCCACCTGCGGTCCGCCGGTCTGGAACTGATAGCTGGCTGCGCCCGTCAGGGCCGTACCCGCGACGCTCTTGAACTGAGGGTTGAGCTGGGCCGTGCAACGCACGCCGGCGGGCAGGTTCTGGGCAAAGTCGAAGACCCATTCCTTTTCGCTGTTCCAGCGCCCCGTGCCCTTGGCGGCCTGCGCATTGCTGCACTGCAGATTGACCGGCGCCGCGGCCTTGGGGTCGCCAAAGCGCACGGCTGCCCCATCGAACTGCACCACCACCTGGCCCACCTTGCTTACATCGCCCTGCGGGCTGAACTGGCGCACCCCCACGGCATGGGCCGCCGTGGCCGCCAGGCCCCATAACAGGCCTGCCTTGAGCAGCACGCGCCAGTGCGGCGCGATCTGCTCCCTCTTCCTTCCCTCTGCATAAGGCACAGTCATACAGTCACTTCCTTTTGGGGCCGGCGTGGCCGGCCCTGGCTGTTTGAATCTGAAGTCTGGAGTCAGCGACGCAGCAGTGCGGGACGGCAGAATGCAAAAAGCCCTGCCTCGCAAGTGAAGCAGGGCCTTGAGCAGGTGCCGCACGCGCGAAACTACTGCGGCTGGAAACCGCTGCGCTGAATGATACCGGCCCAAACCTTGGAATAGGCAGCCTCACGCTCCCCCAACTGGCGGGGATTCATGTATCCAACTGTAAGCCCCAACGCCGTCAGCTGCGCGTAGACGTCACGCTGCTTGAGCACATTGCCCACGGCTGCAGAAAAGCGCTCGACAAAGGCCTGGGGCACGCCCTTGGGCGCAAAAATGCCGTAGTAAGGCATGTCCTCGAAGCCCTTGATGCCCTGCTCCAGCAAGGTCGGCACTTCGGGCATGGAGGCCTGGCGCTTGGCGCCCAGCACGCCGATCACGCGCAGCTTGCCAGCCTTCTGGTTCTCCATGAAGTCGGGCACCGAGGCAATGCCGGCAGGAATCTGATTGCCCAGCATATCGGCCAGCAAGGGAGCGCTGCCGCGATACGGTGCTGCCACCAGATCGAGCTTGTAGTGGTCGGCCAGGATCTTGACCAGAAATTCGGGCGTCGAGGCCGGAGCCGGAATGCCGATGGTGCCGTTCTTGGCACTGCCCCTGGCCCAGGCCGCGTACTCGGCCAGATTCCTCACCGGCGTGTTGCTGGACACGGCCAGCGCATTCACGAAAGTGGCGACCCCGGCCACGGGAATGAAGTCCTGCTGCGGATCGAAGCCCGGCTTTTTCACGACCTTGGGCAGGATGGAGATGGTGTGGTCATGCGTGAGAAACAGCGTATGGCCATCGGCAGGCGAGGCCTTGAGCAGTTGCGCTGCAATCTGGCCGCCGGCGCCGGGACGATTCTCCACCAGCACCGTCACGCCGCCCAGTTCGTCCTTGAGCTTGTCGGCCAGCAGGCGCGCAATCGCATCCGAGCCACCGCCAGGCGGAAAGCCCACCAGAATGCGGATGGGCTGGCCCGACGAGGCCCAGGCCAGCGGGCCCAGGGCCGATGCTGCCACCGCTCCCGCACCGGCTTTCAGCAATTGACGACGAGATTGCGTCATGTGTTTTCTCCTTATGCTTTTTCCAGACTAACCAAAACAAAAGCGCCCGGCAAAGGGCGCTTTCAAGGCGTGAACGTTACGCCACAGTGCTTGAGTCCATCAGGCCAGACGAGCGTGGTGCTTGGCCAGTTGCGCACGCACCTGCGCCGGAGCCGTACCGCCCAGCGTGTTGCGGGCATTGAGCGAGCCTTCCAGACTCAGGGCCTCGAACACATCGGCCTCGATATTGGGGTTGAAGGCCTGCAGCTCGGCCAGCGGCAGCTCGGTCAGGTCCACGCCCTTCATGGTGGCCAGCTTCACGGCGTGAGCCACGGTTTCGTGGGCGTCACGGAAGGGCAGACCCTTCTTGACCAGATAGTCGGCCAGGTCGGTGGCCGTGGCATAGCCCTTCAGAGCTGCAGCGCGCATGTTCTCGGCATTCACGGTGATGCCGCCTTCCTTGACGCCGCTGGCGGGGTTGAGCTGGCCGCCAATCATCTCGGCGAAGATGCGCAGCGTGTCCTTGAGGGTGTCCACCGTGTCGAACAGCGGCTCCTTGTCTTCCTGGTTGTCCTTGTTGTAGGCCAGGGGCTGGCCCTTCATCAGCGTGATCAGGCCCATCAGATGACCGACCACGCGGCCGGTCTTGCCGCGTGCCAGCTCGGGCACATCGGGGTTCTTCTTCTGGGGCATGATGGACGAGCCGGTGGTGAAGCGATCGGCGATCTTGATGAAGCCGAAGTTCTGGCTCATCCAGATGATCAGCTCTTCCGACAGGCGGCTCACGTGCACCATGCACAGCGAGGCAGCAGCGGTGAACTCGATGGCGAAGTCGCGGTCGGACACGCCGTCCAGCGAGTTCTGGCTCACGCCTTCCATGCCCAGGGTCTTGGCCACGCGCTCGCGGTCCAGCGGGTAGGTGGTGCCGGCCAGGGCAGCAGAGCCCAGGGGCAGCACGTTGACGCGCTTGCGCACGTCCAGCATGCGCTCGGCATCGCGCTTGAACATTTCCACATAGGCCAGCATATGGTGGCCGAAGCTCACGGGCTGGGCCACTTGCAGATGGGTGAAACCGGGCAGGATCACATCCACATTCTTCGCGGCCACGTCGACCAGCGAACGTTGCAGCTCCTTGAGCAGGCCTTCGATCAGGTCGATCTCGCTGCGCAGCCACAGGCGCACGTCGGTGGCCACCTGGTCGTTGCGGCTGCGGCCGGTGTGCAGACGCTTGCCGGCATCGCCGACCAGTTGGGTCAGGCGCGCCTCGATGTTCAGGTGCACGTCCTCCAGATCCAGCTTCCACTCGAAAGTGCCGGCCTCGATCTCGGCCGTGATCTGCGCCATGCCCTTCTGGATGGAGGCGAAATCTTCGGCTGCAATGATCTTCTGGGCCGACAGCATTTCGGCGTGTGCCAGAGAGCCCTGGATGTCGGCCTGCCACATGCGCTTGTCAAAGAACACGCTGGAGGTGTAGCGCTTGACCAGGTCGCTCATGGGTTCGGAGAACAGGGCAGACCAGGCTTCGGCCTTGGAATCGAGCTGGTTGTGCGAAGGAGCAGATGTAGACATGTGAGGGCAACAATCCCGTAAAACCACAGGCCGCCCAATGCAGAAGTTTGGCGTGACGGCTGTGCAAAGCAGAAACAGGGATTTTATCGGCCTGACCCGGTGCCGGCGCCAGAGCACCCCAGAGCCATTGCCGGCCACTGCGACAAAGCACTGTTCGCGCCCCAAAAAATCACTAATCAATAGCACCATGTACTTGATGGATAAGGTCTGCAAGCCTTATTCACCCAAACCGGCAAATCCGGCTGCAGCCACCCGGTTTCTGGCTTGCGCGGACAATCACATCGTCCCCGTTCACTTCCCTCCCAGGCCGCTGCCCAAGCGGCTGACGCGCCTCCCGGCATGCATTCCCGCTCTTCCCTGATTTCCGGCCTCGGTTTTGCGCTGGCCGCCTGCGCGCTCTGGGGCGCGATTTTTCTCGTGCCGGCCATGCTGCCGGAGTTCTCGCCGCTGCAGATCACCTTTGGCCGCTTCGTGCTCTATGGCGTGGTGGCCTTATGCGTTTTTCTGCCTCGGGCCACCAGGCTGCTGCCCAGGCTGCAAGCGGCCGATATCCGGCATCTGGTCTGGCTGGCCCTGACGGGCAATGTGGTGTACTTTGCCCTGGTCGCCACGGCCGTGCAATGGATAGGCATGGCCGTGACCTCGCTGATCGTGGGCCTGGTTCCCGTCACCGTGCCGCTGCTGGGACGCAATACCCATGGCGCGCTTCCTCTGCGCCGCATGCTGGCGCCCATGGCACTGATCCTGACCGGCATCGTGCTCGTCAACGCCCATGCGCTGACCACAGGGCCCGAAGGCAGCCAGGGGCGCTATCTGCTGGGCGTGCTGATGGCCGTGCTGGCCATGCTCTGCTGGAGCCGCTACGCGCTGGACAACACCCGCTATCTGGCGCAAAGCCGCTTCAACGGCACGGAATGGTCCACGCTCTGGGGTCTGGTCGTCGGACTCATCAGCGCCTTGCTCTGGGCGCTGCTCTGGCTGGTATCGCCCGAGGCCAGCGGCGCTGGCAGCCCCGATATTCCAGCCCAGCGCTGGCAGCTGTTCTGGCTGTTGAACCTGGCCGTGGCCGTGCTCTCGTCCTGGCTGGGCAACTGGATGTGGAATGCCGCCAGCCAGCGCCTGCCCATCACCTTCGTGGGCCAGTTGCTGGTGTTCGAAACCCTGTTTGCCCTGGCCTACCACTTCCTCTACGAGCAGCGCCTGCCCCGGCTCGTCGAGCTGGCGCCCATGCTGCTGATTCTCGCAGGCCTGGTCTGGTCGCTCAGACGCTTTCAGGCCGCAGGCCGGGCTACTGCCTAGTTTTGAGTCAGCACAAACGCTGATGCATCAAACCGACAGATGCCGCGCGAATTGCAGCTGCACAGCGGCTGCTGGCCAATAATCACAGGACTTGCACAATTTCGAACCGGGCATGCATCCCTGTCGACAGGGATGCCCTTTGTGCTTTTTTCGCCCCAGTCTGCATCCAAGACAGCGCCCTGCTCCAGACCACCTGTGCCCATTTCACCGCTCATCGCCGCCACTCCCGCATCGGCCCGCACGGTCCTGGTGTTCGACGCCTGCAATGCCGGTGTGGTCCTGCGTGCCGTGCTGTTTGTACAGGTGGTTGTGAGCACGGCCGCCATCTATGGCGCGGACTCGTTCTGGGAGTGGTTTTCCAGCGCCGCCCTGCTCACCGGGGCTTGCCTGCCCGGTACCCTGGTCTGGCTGATAGCGGCCTGCAGCCTCAAGCACCAGTTGCAGCGCCTGGGCACGCGCGGCCAGTATCTGGCCGGCGTGCTGCTGGGTGCCCTCGCGGGGCTTTACGCCTGCGGCATGCTGCTCTTCATAGGCATAGCCAAAGTCCCCTGGCTGGCCAGTGCCGTCACGGGAGGCCTGCTGGCCGCGCTGCTCGTGACGGCACTGGTGCTGCGCGCGCGCGGCAACACGCCGGCGCAGACCCAGGCCCGTCTCACCGAGCTGCAGTCACGCATCAGACCGCATTTTCTGTTCAACACCCTCAACAGCGCGATTGCGCTGGTGCGTGCCGAACCCGCCAAGGCCGAGGCCTTGCTCGAGGACCTCAGCGACCTGTTTCGCTATGCGCTGGCCGAACCCCATCTGACCACCACGCTGGCCCAGGAGATAGAGTTGGCCCAGCGCTATCTGTCCATAGAGCAGGTTCGCTTTGGCGAGCGGCTGCAGATGCAGTGGCAGCTCGATGAAAGCGTGCATGGCGCGCTGCTGCCGCCGCTGCTGCTGCAGCCGCTGGTGGAGAACGCCATCCGTCATGGCGTGGAGCCCAATGCGCGCGGCGGCAAGCTGCAGGTCCGCACCGAAAGGCGCGGCAACGAGGCGCTGATCCAGATCATCAACACCTTGCCGCCGGCCAGCGCCGAGCATCAAAGCACGGGCCATGGCATGGCCCTGGACAATGTCAAGGCCAGGCTGTCGCTGCTGCACGATCTGCAAGGCAGCTTCAGCGCCAGGGTACGCGATGGGCTGTATGTGGTGCGCCTGAGCGTGCCTTTGCTGCAGACCGCCCCAAAACCGGGACAATCCCGCCATGCACATTCTGATCGTTGATGACGAAGCTCTGGCCCGCACCAGGCTGCGCACTCTGCTCGGCGACTGCGCACATGGCCCCCACCATATCCAGGAAGCCGCCGATGGCGAACAAGCCCTGCAGATGCTGCAGGCCGCACAGCCGGCCCCGGTGCAACTGGTGCTGCTGGACATCCACATGCCGGGCCACAACGGGCTGCGACTGGCAGCGGCTCTGGCCGAGCTGCCCAACCCGCCCGCCATCGTGTTCGTGACGGCGCATTCCAGCCATGCGCTACAGGCTTTCGAGCTCGATGCAGTGGACTATCTGACCAAGCCCGTACGCCTGGAGCGCCTGCAGCAATCGCTGCAAAAGGCCGAACGTGCGCTGAGCACGCGCAGCGTCGTGGACAGCGGCCCCGTGCTGCTGATCCAGGAGCGCGGCGGCACGCTGCGGCTGCCGCTGTCCGAGGTGCGCTTTCTCAAGGCCGAGCAGAAATACATCACCGTGCGCACCGTGCAGCGCAACTACATCCTCGACGGAGCGCTGGCCGATCTCGAAACCCGCCATGGCGAGCATCTGCTGCGCATACACCGCAACGCCCTGGTGCTGCGTGCGGCCTTGCGCGGCCTCGAGAAATATGACGACCCGCAGGAAGGCGAAGGCTGGGGTCTGCGCCTGCAGGGCGTGAGCGAGCTGCTGCCGGTATCGCGCCGCCAGCTGGCGGCGGTCAAGACCGAGCTCAAAGATATTTCCTGAATGAAAAAACCGGCTGGAAGCCGGTTTTTTTATCGACTGCAGTAGCAATCAATGTTCGTGCTTGTGCGCCGCTTCATGGGCAGCCGCGGGCGCGGGGGCGGGCTCGTGCGCATGCCCGACCTCGGCACCATGATCGTGGTCATGCTCGTGTCCATGGTTGTGCGCCGCGCCGCTCATCACCGTCACGATGACAATGCCCAGCAGCAGCCAGAAGACCTGGGCTGCGGTTTCCTTGGCGCTCAGGCGCTTTTGCAGCTGGGGAATCAGGTCGGCCAGCGCCACATAGATAAAGCTGCTCGACGCAATGACCAGGAAATATGGCAGCAGCTCGTGCAACTGTCCGATGAGGAAATAGCCGGCCACCCCGCCCAGCGTGGTCACGGCTCCTGCCATGGACACCTTGATCAGCGCCACGCGGCGATTGCTGCTGGATTGGCGCAGCACCACGATATCGCCCATGTGGTGGGGCACCTCGTGCGCCAGCACCGACAGAGCGGCAATCAGGCCCAGACGGATGTCGGCCACGAAAGCCGATGCAATCAGCACGCCATCGCCAAAGCAATGCACGCTGTCGCCCGTCAGAATGGCCCAGCCGCCCTTGCCATGGCTGTGAGCATGCGTATGCTCGCCATGCTCATGGCGGGTGTGACCATGCTGGTGATCGTGGCCATGACCGTGGTGCACGGGAACATGCTGGTGGGCGTCGCCATGCGAATGCTCATGGCCGTGGTGCCAGAGCTCGGCCTTGGACAGCAGAAAGAAAAACACCAGCCCGATCAGCAGCACCACGAACAGATCATGGGACTTGCCGTGGCTCTCGAACGCCTCGGGCAGCAAATGCATGAAGGCCGTGGCGAGCAAGGCTCCCGCCGCCAGGCTCAGCAAACGCTGGGGCATCAGCCCTGGCGTGCGCCCCCCTCCCAGACTCATCAACAACGCGGCCACCCAGACGCTGCCGATACCAGCAGCCAGGGTGGCCAGAATAATTGCTACCAATGTCATAGCTTTATATGGCTTAACCGCAACCTTTTACAGGCGAATCCTGGGGATTTTCGCAGAATGCGCGGTCCAACGCGGCCCGCTTGCGACTATCCCCATACCGTCAGCCCCGGATGCACATGACGTGCATGGCATGCCGGGACTTCTTTCACCTTAGCAAAGCTGTCAAGCCCCCCGAGCCGAAAATTTCGGCGCATGAGGCATCAGGCCACGCCATGCTGATTGAACCAGGTCAGCATGCGCGTCCAGCCGTCCTGCGCGGCCTGCTCGCGGTAGCTGGGACGGTAGTCGGCATGGAAGGCATGGGGCGCATCGGGGAAGATCACGAACTCCGAGGCCCTGGCCGCGGCAGAGCCGGTCTTGAGCGCTGCCTTCATGGCTTCGACCGACTCAAGCGGAATGCCGGTGTCCTTGCCGCCGTACAGGCCCAGCACCGGAGCCTTGAGCTGCCCCACCAGTTCCAGCGGATAGCTGGGCTGCAAATCGTTCTTGTTGCCCTGCAGCCGCCCGTACCAGGCCACGCCGGCCTTGAGCGGCGCATGCGCCGCATAGAGCCAGGTGATGCGCCCGCCCCAGCAAAAGCCGGTGATGGCCAGCTTCTTCACATCGCCGCCCTGCGTACCCGCCCATTGCACGGCCGCGTCCAGATCGCCCATGACCTGGGCATCGGGTACCTTGGCGATCACCTCGCTCATGAGCTTGGCCATCTCGGCATAGGCCATGGGGTCGCCCTGGCGCACAAACAGGTCGGGCGCTATCGCCAGATAGCCGGCACGAGCCAGGCGGCGGCAGGTGTCGGCAATGTATTCGTGCACGCCGAAGATTTCGGAGATCACCAGCACCACGGGCAGATTCTGCCTGCCCGCAGGCATGGCCCGGTAGACCGGCAGCTTGAAGCCTTTGACATCGATGCTGACCTCACCTGCCGTCAGGCCGTCGACCGGAGTCTTGATGGCCGTCTGTGCCATGACCGGGCCGGAGGCGCAGGCATAGCCCACGCCCAGGCCGGCCCCCAGGGCCGTGCGCAAGGCCGCGCGGCGGCTGGGCTGGGCATCGGCGTGACCGCCGAGCAGCCCCTGCATATCCTGAGCGATGTCTTCGTACTTCATGGATCCTCCTTGGGTTGATGGAATCTCAAGCCAGCCCGGCTCGCGCAGCAAGCCGGGCTGGCCATACAGTCTAAGGCCAGTGCCTTGCAGTCAGTTCAGACCAGCCAGCGCAGCAGCGCCGCAGCAGCTGCCCCCAGAATCACCACCAGCAGGAATGGTGCCCGCAGCCACAGGGCCAGCGCCGCCACCAGCAAGGCGCCCAGGCGCGCATCCAGGCTGATGCGCGTGCCGCTGGCCAGGGTGTTCATCACCGTCAGCGATGCCAGCAGCGCCACCGTCAGACAGGCCGCGATCTGGGCCATGCGCGGGCTGCGCATCCAGCGCTCGGGCAGGCTGTAGCCCAGCAGCTTGGTCACAAAGGCCAGCGCACAGGCCAGCAAGATCCATTGCCACAGGGACAGCGTCATTGCTCAGCCTCCGAAGGGCGCACCCAGCCCCAGAAGGCGCCCAGGGCCGCGGCCAGCAGAATCGGCACGCCTGCGGGCACCCAGGGTATGGCCAGGGCCGTGACCAGGCCGCAGGCCAGTGCCAGCGCCACCGGCTCGCGCGCATTCAGGCGCGGCCAGAGCAGGCCGAGAAAGGCCGCCACGGCGGCACCGTCAAGACCGAAACGGCGCGTGTCGCCCAGCGCATTGCCCATCAGCGCGCCCAGCAAGGTGAACAGATTCCAGAGCAGGAACACGCCCGCCCCGGCAACCCAGAAGCCGCGCCGCTGCTCGGCCAGATCTTCCTGCCCCGATGCCGTGGCTGCGGATTCGTCGATGGTCCAGTGCGCGGCCAGCCAGCGCTGCAGCCCTTTGACGCCCAGCAGACGGCTCATCTGCATGCCGTAGATGGCATTGCGCACGCCCAGAAGCGAGGCAGCGCTGACGGCCGCCATGCCGCTGCCGCCGCCCGCCACAACGCCGATGAAGGCGAACTGCGAACCGCCTGTGAACATCAGCGCGCTCAGCGCCATGGTCTGCCAGAGATTGAGGCCGGCCGCCACGGAAAGCGCACCGAAGGAGATGCCGTACAGCCCCGTCGCCACCGAAATCGACAGCCCCATGCGCACGGCGGGCGTCATTGCAAAGCCTTTGAACAAGATATTTCCCGCAACAAGCTAGAACAATTCAGGAGCTGACAGCGCATGTGAACAAAGCACTTCAGGCCAAAAACAATCTGAAGTTCTTTATTAAAAAGCGCAGGCAGCTCTCTTTTTTAAGGATTCGCCTCGGCAAGACCTGGGCGCCCCCGGGACGAACGCGTATCAGTGCGCCTGTTGGTGAAAAGCTCAATGCGCTTTTTCCCAGCTGCTGCCAAAGCCGATCTCGGCCAGCAGCGGCACGGACAGGTCGGCCACGCCAGCCATGATGGCCGGGATCTCGGCCTGCACCCAGTCCCTGGCGGATTCAGGCAGCTCGAACACCAGTTCGTCATGCACCTGCATGATGACCAGCACCTCGGGCTTTTCGGCATCCAGCCTGGCCTGCACAGCCACCATGGCCTTCTTGATCAGATCGGCCGCCGTGCCCTGCATGGGGGCGTTGATGGCGGCGCGCTCGGCCGCTTTCTTGCGCGGGCCGTTGCCGCCATTGATCTCGGGCAGCACCAGGCGGCGGCCGAAGACGGTCTCCACATAGCCCTGAGCGTGGGCCAGCTCCACGGTCTGGTCCATATAGCGCTTCACGCCGGGATAGCGCTGGAAGTATTTGTCGATATAAGCAGCCGCTGCCTTGGTTTCAATGCCCAGGTTCTTGGCCAGGCCGAAGCTGCTCATGCCATAGATCAGGCCGAAATTGATGACCTTGGCATAGCGGCGCTGCTCGCTGCTGACCTCGTCCACGCTCACGCCGAAGACTTCGGCGGCCGTGGCGCGGTGCACGTCCAGGCCGTTCTTGAAGGCGCTCAGCAGGGCCTCGTCGCCCGACAGATGGGCCATGATGCGCAGCTCGATCTGCGAATAATCGGCGCTGGCAATCAGCTTGCCCTCGGGGGCCACAAAGGCTTCGCGCACGCGACGGCCTTCGGGCGTGCGCACGGGAATATTCTGCAGATTGGGGTCGTTGCTGGACAAACGCCCCGTCACCGCCACGGCCTGGGCGTAGTGGGTGTGCACGCGGCCATCGCTGGGCAGGGCCATCTGCGCCAGCTTGTCGGTGTAGGTTCCCTTGAGCTTGGACAGCGAGCGGTGCTCAAGCAGCTTGGCGGGCAGCGGATAGTCCTCGGCCAGCTTTTCCAGCACTTCCTCGTCCGTGCTGCGCGCGCCGGTGGCGGTCTTCTTCACGACGGGCATGCCCAGCTTGTCGAAGAAGATCTCTCCCAGCTGCTTGGGCGAAGACAGATTGAAGGGCTGGCCCGCAATCTCGTAAGCCTCTTCCTCGAGCTTGAGGATGCGCGCGCCCAGATCATTGCTCTGGCGCGCCAGCTCGCCCGCGTCAATGCTGACGCCATTGCGCTCGATGCGAAACAGCGCTTCGCTGGTCTGCATTTCCAGCTCGTAGATATGCAGCAGCCCGGCATGGGCCTGGATGCGCGGCCACAAGGTGTTGTGCACGTCCAGCGTCTGGTCGGAGTCCTCGCAGCTGTACGCAGCGGCCTTGTCCACGCTCACCTGGGTAAACGGAATCTGGTTCTTGCCCTTGCCGCACAGGTCCTCGTAGCTGATGCCAGTACGACTTACGTGGCGCAGCGCCAGGCTGGTCAGATTGTGCGGGCGGTCGGCTTCGAGCACATAGGACTGCAGCATGGTGTCGTGCGCATAGCCGCGCACGGTGATGCCGTGATTGGCAAACACATGCTGGTCGTATTTGACATGCTGGCCCAGCTTCTTCTTGCCGGCATCTTCCAGCCAGGGCTTGAGCCTGGACAGCACCATGTCCATATCGAGCTGCTCGGGCACATCCATGCCTTCGTGGCGCAGCGGAATATAGGCGGCCTCGCCCACGGCCACGCTGAAGGAGATGCCGACGATGCGGGCCACCATCTCGTCCAGCGAATCGGTCTCCGTATCCAGTGCGGTCAGCTCGGCGGCGCTGATCTTGGCCAGCCATTCATCGAGCTGAGCCTCGCTCAGAATCGTGGTGTAGAGGACATCGCGCTGCTGGGCAGTCACGGCGACCTCGGTCGCCGCCGCGTCATCAGCATCGAACAGGCCGCCCTGGGCACTGTCGACCTTGGCAGCCTTGCCTGGCTTGGCCGCCTTGGCTTCGGCCGCCGCGGCGCCCAGCGTGCGCACCAGCCCCTTGAAGCCGTATTTCTCGTAGAAGGGCGCAAGCGCTGCGCTATCGGGCTCGGCCAGCGTGACAGCATCGAGCTGCGGCAGGCCGCTGATATAGGAGGACAGATCGCAGTCGGTCTTCATGGTCACCAACTGGCGGCTCAGCGCCAGCTGACCGCTGGCAATCGCATCGCGCAGGTTCTGACCGGCAACGCCCTTGATATCTGCCGCGTGGGCGATCAGATTGTCCAGCGAACCATACTCCTCCAGCCACTTGGCCGCAGTCTTGGGTCCGACCTTGGTGACGCCGGGCACGTTGTCCACGGTATCGCCCACCAGGGCCTGGTAGTCGATCATCAGCGCCGGCGGCACGCCGAACTCGGCCGTCACCCCGGCCACGTCGCGCTTTTTGCCGTTCATGGTGTCGATGATGGTCACATGCTCGCCCACCAACTGGCTCAAGTCCTTGTCGCCGCTGGAGACGATGACCTGTATGCCCTGGGCCGCCGCGGTCTGCGCCAGCGTGGCAATCACGTCATCGGCTTCCACGCCGGGCACGGCCACCACCTTCCAGCCCAGCAGTTGAACCACCTCGTGGATGGGCTCGATCTGGCTGCGCAAGTCATCGGGCATGGGCGAGCGCGTGGCCTTGTACTCGGTGTACATCTCGTCGCGGAAGGTCGGGCCCGAGGCGTCGAACACGCAGACGGCGTAATCGGCCTGCACATCCTTCCTCAGCGCCTGCATCATGTTCACCATGCCGCGGATGGCGCCCGTGGCCGGGCTGGCCGGGTCGCCTGGAATCGCCCGCAGGTCGGGCATGGCATGGTAGGCGCGGTAGAGGTAGCTGGAGCCGTCCACCAGCACCAGGGTCTTGGAATTGCTCATACCCCGGATTGTGCACGCGTGCCCGGCTCCTGCAGTCTGCCGCCCAAAGACAGGCTGCGCCTGGCGGGACAATTCGAAGTCGCCCTACAATCTATGCATCATGCGCGCTGCACCACTTTTCATCATCCTGAGCCTGGCTGCCGGATCCGTTCTGGCCCAGTCCCCCACTCCTGCTCCGGCCAATGCCGTGGTCGCTCCTGCGCCCCAGGGCCAGCAGGACAACGCGGCGGCGACCGGCAGGCACAACCAGCGGATCGAACATATCCGCGTGGAAGATGCTGGCAGCCGTGTGGATGAAACCCGTGTGGGCGGTCAGACCCAGAGCATCACCGTGCAACCCAAGGTAGGCTCCATGCCCGAGTACGAGGTGCAGTCCAACGACGGCGCCCGCGCAGCCCGCAACCGCGACAACAACAGCGGCGACACCACGGGCACCCGCGTCTGGAATTTCATCAAATTCTGAAGCGCGGCGCGCTTTCCCCCATTCATGACAGGGCAGTGCTTCACTGCCCTGTTGCATATAGACACCTTCTCCCCGCTAGTTCGGTCGGTCGCCCCAGACCGGCGTATTCACCATGGCTGTTTTCACCGAAGTTTCCGATAAAGATGCGCGCGAGCTGCTGCGCCGCATGTCCCTAGGCGCGTTCAAGGAATTGCGCGGCATTCAAGGCGGCATTGAAAACACCAACTATTTTCTGACGACCGACCAGGGAGAGTGGGTGCTGACACTGTTCGAGCGCCTGAGTGCCGAGCAACTGCCTTTTTACCTCTACCTGATGAAGCATCTGGCACAAGCCGGGATTCCCGTGCCGGACCCGCAGGGCGAGGCACGCAGCGGTGACATTCTGCTCAAGGTCTGCGGCAAGCCCGCATCCATCGTCAACCGCCTGGCCGGCAAAAGCCAGCTGACCCCGGCTGCCGTGCACTGCGCTGCCGTGGGCGAGATGCTGGCGCGCATGCACCTGGCCGGTCAGGACTACAACCGGCAGCAGCCCAATCTGCGCGGCCTGCCCTGGTGGAATGAAACCGTGCCCGTGGTCCTGCCCCATCTGGGCGAGGAAACCGCCGCCATGCTGCGCGCCGAGCTGGCCTATCAGAACCATATCGCCGCCTCGGCCAGCTATGCGGCCCTGCCGCGCGGCCCCATCCATGCCGACCTGTTCCGCGACAACGTGATGTTCGACGGCGACCGGCTGACCGGTTTTTTCGACTTCTATTTCGCGGGCGTGGACACCTGGCTCTTCGATCTTGCGGTCTGCCTCAACGATTGGTGTATCGATCACGCAACAGGTGCACATGATGCCGAGCGCGCCAAAGCCATGCTTGCGGCCTACCAGGCCGTGCGTCCGCTGACCGGGCCCGAGCGCGAGTTGCTCAACGCCCAGTTGCGTGCCGGCGCCCTGCGTTTCTGGATCTCCCGCCTCTGGGACTTCCATCTGCCGCGTGAAGCCGCACTGCTGCAGCCCCACGACCCCACCCACTTCGAGCGCGTGCTGAGCCAGCGCATCGCACATCCGCTGACGCTGGACTGAGTACCAGGCAAGCTGATTGCTCCGGGGCTTTTGATGGCCCCGCTCAGCCGTCTCGGGTACAGTGCAAGAAGCGACTTTTGCACGCTCTCGCAAAAGTATTTCAGCCTCTTCCATGAAACTTCAAATCGTTCCACCCGGCACCGGTCTGCAATGGGTGCTGCAGGGTCTGCGCACCTTCAAAAGCCAGCCCCTGGCCCTGGCCGCCCTGTTCTTTCTGGGCATGGCCAGCATGTCTCTGATCTCGGCCCTGCCGCTGATCGGCCCCGTCATTGCACTGGCACTGCTGCCATGCATCTCGCTGACCATGATGGTCGCGGCATCCGAAGCCGCCCACGGCCGCAAGCCCACACCGGCGCTGCTGCTGGTGGCTTTCCGCTCCGGCAGCCAGCATCTGCACTCCATGCTGATGCTGGGCGGCCTCTATGCCGCAGGCTTTTTGCTCATCATCGGTGCCTCCAGCCTTGTGGACGGCGGCACGTTTGCCAGCGTCTACCTGGGTCAGACTCCCATGACCCGCGAACTGGCCGAAGAGCCCGAGTTCCAGTCCGCCATGTGGCTGAGCATGTTTCTCTACCTGCCGCTGTCGCTGGCCTTCTGGCATGCTCCGGCGCTCATCCACTGGCATGGCATCAGCCCCATCAAATCGCTGTTCTTCAGCTTTGTCGGCTGCATTCGCAATATCGGTGCCTATCTGGTGTTCGGTGTCTGCTGGATCGGCGTGTTCATCGTCTCCGGCATGGCCCTGGCCATCGTGACCGGCATCCTTGCCATGCTCATCGGCAGCATTGCCGGTGGCCTGATGGTGGCAACGGCACTGATGCTGGCAGCCATCTTTTTTACCTCGATTGTGTTTACCTTCCGTGACAGCTTCAGCCCGCCCGATGCCGACCAGACTCTGATCGACTCCTCGTCGGGCACAGCGCCGCCATCATCGGATTCGTAAGCTCGAGCACTACCACCCTGCACCAGCACCAGCCCCGACCCCAGGTCGGGGCTTTTTTTATGGGCCGAACAAAGGCCCGCGCCAGCAGATCATTCATCCCGGCGTCATCAAGCCGCCACGGCACTGTCATATTTGTTTCCTAGGATTCGCAGGACTGACCAAGGCATGCATCTCATGTCCTGGCATTCATCCAATTCAGCGCGGCCCCAAGTCTGCGCTTCACCCCACACTGCGAAACTCTCATGGCACAAAATCTGCTCAGCCGTCGTAAGGCCCTGCAACTCTTTTCCGGCGCTCCTCTGCTCCCACTGGGTTCGGTCGTGTCCGCATCCAGCCTGCTGGCAGCATGTGGTGGTGGTGATGACGACACCCCGACAACGCCTACGACGCCTCCCGTCACCAAGAACTATGTTTCCGCCAGCTTCACCAGCATGGCCGCGCCTACGCTGAGCACCCCTGACAAGATGGCGACCATGTATGCGGCCTCGCAGCTCAAGGTCGCTTTCGACGACAAGAGCGAGCAGGTCTACAACCTGGGCTATCAGCCTTTCTTCGTGACCGGCGACATGGTCTCCAACGGCAAGGGCGACCAGGTGCTGGCCGGTGGTTACTACGACATCTACAACAACAAGATCATCGACAAGACGGTCGCTGGCAAAGAGCGCCACTTCTTCTCCGATTCGCCCGACGGCACCTCGCTGCTGACCGTTCCTGATGCCAAGGTAGAAGGCGTCAAGGGCAAGCCCGTCTTTGCCGTGGTGCAGTTCGAGTACACCACCTGGGCTCAGGACGGCAAGACCGATATGTACGGCAAGCTGCCCTCGCCCATCGCCGTGCTGACGCTGGACCAGGACCAGAGCACCGGCAAGCTGAGCCTGGTGAAATACCACAATGTGGACACCTCCAAGGTTCATGGACTGTGGATCACCTGCGGTGCCAGCCTGTCGCCCTGGGGCACCCATCTGTCGTCGGAAGAGTACGAGCCCGATGCCTTCAGCATCGGCAGCAACACCATGTTCCAGGCTTACAGCCAGAACCTGTATGGCGACCAGAACAAGGCTAACCCCTACCACTACGGCCACATGCCCGAAGTGATCGTCAATGTCGACGGCACGGCCACCATCAAGAAGCACTTCTGCATGGGCCGCATCTCGCACGAGCTGGTGCAGGTCATGCCCGACCAGCGCACCGCCCTCATGGGTGACGATGCCACCAACAGCGGCTATTTCGTCTTCGTGGCAGACAAGGAAAAAGACCTGTCGTCGGGCACTCTGTATGCCGCCAAGGTCGGCGCGGGCTTCTCCATCGACCCTGCAGCCAAGAGCGCTGCACCCCTGACCTGGATCAAGCTGGGTTCTGCCACCAGCGCCGAGATCGAGAACCTGGCCAACACGCTCAAGCCTGCGGACATCATGACCGTGCTCAAGGCCGACCCGAGCGACTCCAGCTACACCAAGATCGTGGCCAACGGCAAGACCGAGTGGATCAAGATCAACCCCGGCATGGACAAGGCCGCCGCCTTCCTCGAAACCCATCGCTATGCAGCCTTCAAGGGTGCCAGCCTGGGCTTCACCAAGATGGAAGGCACGACCGTCAACGCCAAGGACAAGATCGCCTACTCCGCCCTGCAGAACGTGCAGTCCTCCATGGTGGCCGGCAATGCCGCCAACGTGCCTGGCAACGGCGTCTCCGTGCCCAAGCAGCTGGTCGCCGGCGTGGTGATGGCGCTGAACCTCAAGGGCGGCCAGAAGGACACGACCGGCACGGCCATCAACAGCGAATGGATGCCCGTGGACACCGCTCCCCTGCTGGCTGGCGAGGATCTGCTGGACAGCGACGGCAAGACCCTCAAGGGCGACGCCCTGGGTAACACCGCCAACCCCAACAAGATTGCCAACCCCGACAACCTCAAGTTCTCGGAGAAAATGCGCACCCTGTTCATCGGCGAGGACAGCAGCCAGCACGTCAACAACTTCATGTGGGCCTACAACGTGGACACCAAGCAGCTGTCGCGCGTGCTGTCCGTGCCCGCAGGTGGTGAATCCACCGGCCTGCATGCCGTGGACGAGATCAACGGCTGGACCTACATCATGAGCAACTTCCAGCACGCTGGCGACTGGGGCGGCATCCACGCCAACGTCAAGACCCAGCTGGATCCGCTGATCAAGGCCAACTACAAGGACAAGTTCGGCTCCGCCGTGGGCTACATCACGGCCTCGCCCGCCCAGATGAAGCTCAGCGCCAAATAAGCGCCAACGCCTCATAAAAAAGCCGCCTTCTACAAGGCGGCTTTTTACTGGGCAAAGGCGCTATCCCTCAGTCCACAATCGTCAGCTTGGCAATCGCCAGCGCCAGCCACTTGGTGCCATGGCGGCCGAAGCTGACCTGGGCGCGCGCATCGTCACCCGTGCCCTCCACCGCCAGCACCTTGCCCTCGCCGAACTTGTTGTGGAACACCGCGATACCGGCCTTGATGCCGTGCGCGGGCTCGGCCTTTTGCTGCGGCACGGGCGGGCTGGCAAAGACTTCGGTCTGCTTGCCGCCCCAGCCCGAGCCCGAGCCGTATTGACCTCCAGCCCTTGATCCCCAGGCACCACCCGCGCCTGAAGAGGGCGCAAAACTGCCAAAGCCGCTTTGCCTGGGCGTGATCCACTTGAGCGCTTCTTCGGGCAGCTCGTCAAAGAAGCGGCTTTTGACGTTGTAACGCGTCTGGCCATGCAGCATGCGCGTCTGCGAATGGCTCAGATACAGACGCTTGCGCGCACGCGTGATAGCCACATAGGCCAGGCGCCGCTCCTCCTCCAGACCGCCACGATCCATCATGGCATTCTCGTGCGGGAACAGGCCTTCCTCCACGCCGCCGATGAACACTGCATCGAACTCCAGGCCCTTGGAGGCATGCACGGTCATCAATTGCACGGCATCCTGGCCTGCCTGGGCCTGGTTGTCGCCCGCTTCCAGCGCCGCATGCACGAGAAAAGCCTGCAGCGGCGACAGCGTCTCGCCGGTATCGGCATTGACCATGGAGGCCGCAGTACCTGCCGGTGCCTTGAGCGCCTCGTCCAGCAGCGGCTGATTCGGGTCCAGCCCCTGGCTGACCGGCGACTGGCTCAGCTGCGGCGCATTCTGCTGCTCGTCCAGCGGCATGGCCACGGCATCGCGGCCAAAGCCTTCCTGGGTCACAAAGCTCTCGGCAGCCGTGACCAGTTCCTGCAAGTTCTCGATGCGGTCCGCGCCTTCCTTCTCGTTGCGGTAATGCTCGATCAGCCCGCTTTGCTCTTCCACGGTCTCGATGATTTCACGCAGCGTGCGCCCCTGCGTCTGCTCGCGCAGCACATCGATCTGGGCCACAAAGCCCTGCAGCTTGGTGCCAGCCGCGCCGCCCACTGCGGTGACGGCGTCGCTCAGCGAAGTGCCGCTGCTGCGTGCCGTGTCCTGCAGGACTTCGATCGTGCGCGCGCCTATGCCGCGTGCGGGAAAGTTCACCACGCGCAGGAAACTGGTGTCGTCGTGCGGGTTCTCCAGCAGGCGCAGATAGGCCAGCGCATGCTTGATTTCGGCGCGCTCGAAAAAGCGCAGGCCGCCGTACACACGGTAGGGAATTTTGGAATTGAACAGCGCCGACTCGATCACCCGGCTTTGCGCATTGCTGCGGTAGAGCACGGCAATTTCCTGGCGTGTGAAGCCGTCGTTTCTGACCAGTTGCTTGATCTCGTCGACCATCCACGCAGCCTCGGCCAGATCGCTGGGCGCCTCGTAGATGCGCACCGGCTCGCCCGGGCCCTGGGTGGTGCGCAGGTTCTTGCCCAGACGGTTGCTGTTGTGGCTGATCAGCGCATTGGCGCAGTCGAGGATGTTGCTGTAGCTGCGGTAGTTCTGCTCCAGCTTGATCTGGTTTTTGACGTCGAACTCGCGGATGAAGTCGGCCATATTGCCCACGCGCGCTCCGCGAAAGGCATAGATGCTCTGGTCGTCGTCACCCACTGCAATCACGCTGGCGGCCGACTCGTAGCGCCCGCCCACATCGTCGCCCGCCAGTTGCTTGAGCCACTGGTACTGCAGCTTGTTGGTGTCCTGGAACTCGTCCACCAGGATATGCTGAAAGCGGCGCTGGTAGTGGTGGCGCAGATGGGCATCGTCACGCAGCAGCTCGTAGCTGCGCAGCATCAGCTCGCCGAAATCGACCACGCCTTCGCGCTGACATTGCTCCTCGTAGAGCTGGTACAGCTCCACTTTCTTGCGAGTGTCGGGGTCGGTCGCCACCACATCGCCGGGCCGCATGCCCTCTTCCTTGCAGCCCGCGATGAAGTACATCAGTTGCTTGGGTGGAAAGCGCTCGTCATCCACGTTGAACTGCTTGCACAGGCGCTTGATGGCCGAGAGCTGGTCTTGCGTATCCAGAATCTGAAACGCCTGGGGCAACTTCGCGGCCTGATAGTGAGCGCGCAGCAGTCGGTTGCACAGCCCGTGGAACGTGCCTATCCACATGCCGCGCACGTTGTAGGGCAGCATGGCCGACAGGCGCGTGAGCATCTCCTTGGCGGCCTTGTTGGTGAAGGTCACGGCCATGATGGAGCCGGGCGTGGCCTGCCCGGTCTGCAGCAGCCAGGCGATGCGCGTGGTCAGCACGCGCGTCTTGCCCGAGCCGGCACCAGCCAGAATCAGCGCATGGCCCGCAGGCAGGGTCACCGCGGCCAGCTGCTCATCGTTGAGGCCGGTCAGCAGGGGCGAGTGAGAGGCGGGATTGGCGCCGGAATTTGCACCGTCTGGCGCGGAGTCAAGCAGGTCGATCGGGAACATAGCCCCCCATTGTAGAAATGCTGGCGACTCCCTTCGACTTGCTGCTGCTTTCGCGGCTTCATGCTCCTGAAAGAAAAGCTGCCTGCGCTTGATAAATATGGATTTCAGATACTTTCATATCTGAAATGCAAGAATATTAAGCGCAAGCAGCTATCAATTCATTCAAGCCACGGCACTCACACTCAGTGTCCACCCGCACCGGGCTCGACCGTGCGGCTCGGCCTGGGTGCCAGCCAGATCGCGCAGGCCGCCAGCACAAAGCCGCCCGCGATGATGAACATGATCTGGTTGGTGGCCAGCATCACGCTCTGGCTGGTGATGAGCTGATCGAGCGCCGACAGCGCCGCATCGGGACTCATGCCCGACTGCTGCAGCCCGTGCAGCACCTCGCCGCTGGCATCGCTCAAACCCACCAGATCCGCATGCTTGCGCGTCGTGCCGTTCTCCCAGGCCGTGTTGACCACGGAGACCGCAGCCGCGCCCGACAGGGTGCGCAGAAAGTTCATCAGGCCGGCGGCGTTGTCCATCTCCTGCGGCTCCACGCTGGCCAGCGCCAGCCCGGTGGTCGGTATGAAGAAGAACGGCAGACCCAGCCCCATGAACATCAGCGGCAGGGCGATGTCCCAATAGCCCATGTCCGTGGTCGCAAACGCGCGCCAGCAGGTGATCACCCCCATCCAGAACACGCCGCCAAAGATCAGCCGGCGCGGGTCCACCCGGGCCGCCAGCCCGGCGGCAGCCGGCGCCACGAAGAGCGCGAACAAGCCCGTCCAGGCCGTGACCAGACCCGCGAGCGTGGCCGTGTAGCCCATGAAGCTCTGCAGCCACAGCGGCGTGAGTACATTGACGGCGAAGAAGGCTGCAAAGGCCAGACTGATGGTCAGCACGGCCATGGAAAAGCCGCGGTGTCTGAAGACGCGCAGATCAACGATCGGGTGCTCGGCATGCAGCTCCCAGATCATGAAGGCCGCAAAGCCCACCACGGCCACCACGGCCAGCGCCACGATCATGGGCGAGGCAAACCAGTCCAGGTTCTTGCCTTCGTCCAGCATCAGCTGCAGCGAACCCACCCAGACGATGAGCAACATCAGGCCCACGGTGTCTATGGGGTTCTTGAGCAGCGGCTGCTCGTAGCGCCTGACCAGATGCCAGACCGCGAACGCGCACACCAGGGCCACCGGGATGTTGATCAGAAAGATCCAGTGCCAGGTGTACTCGTCGCAGATCCAGCCGCCCACGATGGGGCCCAGCACGGGCGCGATCAGCGTGGTCATGGACCACAGGCCGATGGCCGCGGGCGCCATGCGCGGCGGAAAGATACGCAGCAGCAGCGACTGGGACAGCGGCATCAGCGGGCCGCCGGCCAGACCCTGCAAGATGCGCGCAAACACCAGCATGCCCAGCGAATTGGCCAGGCCGCACAGCAGCGATGCCAGACCGAACAAGCCCATGGCCGTGGCAAACACGCGCACCGCACCGAAGCGCGCCGCCAGCCAGCCGGTCAGCGGCACGGTGATGGCCTCGGCCACCGCATAGCTGGTGATGACCCAGGTGCCCTGGCTGGTGGTCGCGCCCAGGTTGCCGGCAATGCTGGGCACGGAGACATTGGCCACCGTCATGTCCAGCACGGCCATGAAATTGGCCGCGGCCAGCACCAGGGCCGCCAGCCACAGCGTGCCCCCCGTCAGCGGCACCATGCCGGCGGCCATGGGCACGGCAGGCGCATCGGCCGCCGCGGCCGCAATTGCGTTGTGATCGCTCATGAGACGCTCACTGCGCGGCCGTGGTCGCCACGCCGGCTGCGTCGGCAGGGCCGCTGCGGGTGTCCACCGTCACCTGCATGGACAGGCCCACGCGCAGCGGGTTCTTGGCCAGCTCGGCGGCATCGAGCTGAATGCGCACTGGCAGGCGCTGCACCACCTTGATCCAGTTGCCCGTGGCGTTCTGCGCGGGAATGGCCGCAAACGCCGAGCCGGTGCCGCCGCTGAAGCCCACCACAGTGCCGCTGTACTTCACATCGCTGCCGTACAGATCGGACTGCAGCTGCACGCGCTGGCCCACGCGCACCTTGCCCAGCTGGCCTTCCTTGAAGTTGGCATCCACATAGATCTGCTGCACCGGCACCACCGTCATCAAGGGCGCGCCGGCCTGCACGCGCTGCCCGATCTGCACGCTGCGCCTGGCCACCACGCCATCGACGGGAGCGCGCACCGTGCTGCGATCCAGATCGACCTGGGCCTGATCGCGCCGCGCCTGCGCCAGCTGAACTTCGGGGTTGCTCTGTGCATCCGCCCCCTCGATCAAGGTGGCGTTGACCTGCTTGGCGCCAATGGCGGCTTCGCGGTTGGCCCTGGCCTGTGCCTGCGCGGCCACGGCCGATGCCAGCTGCGCCTTGGCTGCGGCAAAAGCGTTCTGCGCCTGCGTCAGTTCCTCGCCCGAGACCGAACCGCTCTTGGCCAAGGCCTGGCGGCGCTGCAGGTCGATGGTGGCACGCTCCATATCGGCCTCGACCGCCAGCAGCTGCGCGGCCGCGCGCTTTTCATCGGCTTCGCGCGCCGTCACCTGGGCCTTGAGGCCGCCATCATTGGCCACATAGCCCTTGACGCGGCGCATGGCACGGGCCAGCTCGGCCTCGGCCTGGGCCAGTGCCAGCCTGGCGTCCGTGGGATCGATGCGCACCAGCACATCGCCTTGCTTCACGGCCTGGGTGTCCCTGACCAGTACCTCCAGCACCGTGCCGCCTATGGAGGGCGTGACCTGCGCCACCTCGGCCGCCGCATAGGCGTTGTCGGTGGAGACGAAGCGGGAGGCATGCAGCCACCAATAGGCGCCGGCAACCGCACCGCCAAGCAGCACCACGCCAGCCAGCCCGGCCAGCAACCGGTTGCGGCGCTGTTCGCGCGCAGCGGGATTCGCGCTCACGGAAGAAGCGTTTTCAGTCATACAAAAAAACCTCGGAAATATTCATGGGAGTCACGCAAACAAGACTGCAATCACAGCCTGCCTGCTGAGGCAGTCGTCTTGCCCGAACCTGTTTTGCGCAAGTCGTGATTCAGTTCTGGAAAGTGGCTCAGGCCTTTGGCGCGATCGCGTCAGAGGCGCCGGCGGACTCGCTCCAGCCGCCGCCCAGTGCGCGATGCAGACTGATATCGAGCGTCAGCGCACGCGACTGCACATCGACCAGCTGGCGCACGCTGGCCAGCAACTGGTCTTCGGCCGACAGCACATCGAGATAGCGCGCCAGCCCGCCCTCATAGCGGTTGCGCGCCACGCGATGCGCCTCGGTCGCGGCCGTCACGGCCTGCTGCATGGCCGTCATCTGCTGCTGCAGAGCTCGCTGGCTGACGGCGTTGTCCGCCACCTCCTGCAAGGCCCGGTTGAGCGTGCTGCGGTACTGGGCCACCGCCTCGTCATAACGGGCACGCGCTGCCCCCAGTTGCGAGCGCAAGCGGCCGCCATTGAAGATCGGCAGGCTGACGGCCGGGCCCAGGCTGGCGATGCCGGAGCCGCTGCGGCTCAGCATGTCCAGGCCCAGCGACTGCACGCCGACAAAGGCGCTGAGATTCACATCGGGATAGAACTCGGCCTGCTGCGATGCCACGCGCGACTCCAGCGCCTGTGCCTGCAGTCGGGCGGCCACCACATCGGGGCGACGGCCCAGCAGATGCGCCGGCAACTGCTCGGGCAAGGCCCATTGCTGCTGCCACGGCGATTGCAGGCGCCCGGCATCGAGCACGATGGCCGCACCACGATCGGGAGCGGCTCCGATCAGCGCAGCAATGCTGTTGCGCTGCAAGGCGACCTGCTCCTGCATCTGTGCCAGCTCGGCCTGCGCGGCTGCCAGACGCGCCCTGGCGCTGTGCACGCTGCCCTGGTTTTCGAGCCCGTTGGCATAGCGCTGCTCAAACAACTCGGCCGTGGTCCGGCGCACCTGCACCGATTGCTCCAGCGTCTGCGCATTGGCGGCCAGGCGCAGCAGCTGCGCATAGGCCAGGGCCACATTGCTGGACAGCAAGAGACGCGCCTGGGCTGCATCGGCCTCGCGCGCTGCCAGCTCGCCGGCAGCGGCGGCCACGGCTGCGCGCTGCTTGCCCCACAGATCCAGCGACCAGCTCAGGTCCAGCGTGGCGCGGCCGTAGTCATTCATGCCGCGCGGCGCGAAGGCCTCTGGCGTCAGATGGTTGTAGCTGAGCTTGTCCTCGCTGACCGAGGCGCGGGCGGAAAGCTGCGGCGCCGAAGCTGCTTCGCTCACACCCAGCATGGCCCTGGCCTGCAGCACGCGGGCTGCGGCGGCCGCCATATCGGGAGCGCCCTCCAGAGCCTCGGCGATCAGCTGATCGAGCTGTGCGTCGCCATAGCGCTGCCACCATTGCTGGGTGGGCCAGTCCATGGGCGGGGCATGGCTTGCAGCCTGCAGAGTCTCGGGCACGGGCTGCGCCAGCATGGCCTTGCCCTCCCATTCGGGAATCTGGGCACAGGCTGCCAGAACCGCCGGCAAGCCCAGAACCCACCAGCCATGGCGCCCGCGCCGAATCCTCTGCGGCGCGGCGGCTATGCATTGAGTCATGAAATACTTTAATAATGAACTGTACGGTACAGTATATGTTTCCAGCGTTTGAGATCGCAAGCGCTACACTGAAAGACATCACAACCGCCCCAGGACATTTCGCCCCATGCGCACCAAAACGGAAGAAAAGCGACAAGCCATCATTGACGTTGCAGCGGCCACCTTTGGCGAACTGGGCTTCGAGCGCACTTCCATGTCCGAGATCTGCACGCGGCTGGGCGGCTCCAAGGCCACGCTCTACAACTACTTCCCGTCCAAGGAAGCGCTGTTTCTGGAGGTGATGTTCCAGGCCTCCGAGGCCGACTTCCAGAACACCATGCTGGCGCTGCAGACCGGCAATGACGATGCGGCGCAGACGCTGTGCAACTTTGGCCAGCGTTTCCTGGGTCTGCTGTATTCGCCGGAGGTGATGGCCGTGCGCCGCCTGCTGGTTTCCGAAGGCGGTCGCGCCAATATCGGCCAACGCTGCTGGGACATGGGGCCGGCGCGCGGCAACGCTGCCATCAACGCCTTTTTGCAGCAGGGCATAGAGCGCAACCTGCTGCGCAATGCCGATACAGAAGTCATGCGCCATCATCTGCTGGCGCTGCTGGAGGCCGAGCTGCTGCCGCGCTTCATGTTCCAGCACCTGCCCGCCCCTACTGCGCAGGAGATTGCCCTGTGCACCGAGCGCGCCGTGGATGCCTTCATGCGGGTCTATGGCACATCGGGTGAGACGCAGGGCAAGAGTTACTCTATAAGAAAATCCTTATAACCCTCATAACTATGTCTGGACATACGATTTGCGCCAGCGCCGTATAGAATCAATCACCGGGCCCAAGTTTTTTGAGGTCCGGTTTTTTTTTGCCTGCTGCGTGCCGGCACCGCCAAAAACCGGGCTCCAAGCCAAGCGCCTATCCTTGAAAATTGAGGTGGGTGAGATTCCCGCCGTGACCTTTTCCGGAGCTTGGAACCATGGAAATCTTCGACTACGACAACATTCTTCTGCTGCCCCGCATGTGCCGCGTGGAAAGCCGTTCGGAATGTGACACCAGCGTGGTGCTGGGCAACCGCAGCTTCAAGCTGCCTGTGGTGCCCGCCAACATGAAGACGGTGGTGGACGAGAAGATCTGCACTTATCTGGCACAAAACGGTTTCTTCTATGTGATGCACCGTTTTGACATCGACAACGTGGCCTTCACCAAGGACATGCAGTCCAAGGGACTGTTTGCCTCCATCTCTCTGGGTGTCAAGCAGCCGGACTACGAGACGGTGGACCGTTTCGTGGCCGACGGCATCTGCCCCGAATACATCACCATCGACATTGCCCACGGCCATGCCGAGAGCGTGAAGAACATGATTGCCTACATCAAGGCCAAGATCCCTGCGGCCTTTGTGATTGCCGGCAACGTCGCCACGCCCGAGGCCGTGATCGACCTCGAAAACTGGGGTGCGGACGCCACCAAGGTCGGCGTGGGTCCCGGCAAGGTTTGCATCACCAAGCTCAAGACCGGCTTCGGCACGGGCGGCTGGCAGCTGTCGGCGCTCAAGTGGTGCGCCCGCGTGGCGACCAAGCCCATCATTGCCGACGGCGGCATCCGCAGCCACGGCGACATCGCCAAGAGCATCCGTTTCGGTGCCACCATGGTGATGATTGGCTCCCTGTTTGCGGGCCATGAAGAATCGCCCGGCAAGACCGTGGAAGTGGACGGCCAACTGTTCAAGGAATACTACGGCTCGGCCTCCGACTTCAACAAGGGCGAGTACAAGCATGTGGAAGGCAAGCGCATTCTGGAGCCCGTCAAGGGCCCGCTGATGAACACGCTGGTCGAGATGCAGCAGGACGTGCAGTCCTCCATCAGCTACGCAGGCGGCACCAAGCTCATGGACATCCGCAAGGTCAACTACGTCATCCTCGGCGGCGACAACGCCGGCGAGCATCTGCTGATGTAGGCCGTAAAGCGCGACTCACCAGCGCGAAGGTGAACCTCCAAAAAAAGCATCAAGGGCAGCTCAGGCTGCCCTTGTTGTTTTCGGCTGTCCCTTTTTCTGCATCCTGCGCGCACAACTGATCTGTGATCATGGCCGCGATTGCGGCCTCACCAGGGCTTAGCATGTCGTCATTCATAAAAGCTCCAGGGAAACAACGCCATGAACACATTGAAGATCGCCGTTCTGGGCACGGGCATGATGGGCCTGCCCATGGCCCGCCGCCTGGCCCAGGCCGGCCATGAGGTCCACGTCTGGAACCGCACCCGCGCCAAGGCCGAGCCGCTGGCTGCCGATGGCGCGAGCATCCATGACAGCGCGGCAGATGCCGTACGCGGCGTGGACTTCGCCGTGAGCCTGCTGGAGAGCGGCGCCATCGTGGGCGAAGTGCTGTTCACGCTGGGGGTTGCCGACGCCATGCCCAAGGGCTCGCTGTTCATCGACATGGCCTCCATCCAGCCACGCGAAGCGCGTGAACATGCCGGCAAGCTTGCCGCGCTGGGCGTGCGGCATCTGGATGCCCCCGTCTCGGGCGGCACGCTGGGTGCGCAAGCCGGCACGCTGGCCATCATGGCCGGTGGCGAGGCTGCGGATTTCGAACATGCCCTGCCTGTCTTTGCCGCGCTGGGCCGTGCCACCCATGTGGGTCCGCATGGCGCAGGCCAGCTCGCGAAACTGGCCAACCAGATGATCGTAGGCATCACCATCGGTGCCGTGGCCGAAGCCCTGCTGCTGGCCGAACGCGGCGGTGCCAACCCTGCCAAGGTGCGTGAAGCCATCTCCGGCGGCTTTGCCGACAGCCGCATCCTGCAAGTGCATGGCGAACGCATGGTCAAGCACGACTTTGCGCCACGTGGGCGCATGACGGTGCAGCTCAAGGACATGCGCAACGCCATCGCCACGGCCGAGGAAGTCGGCTTTGATGCGCCCATCACCGGCCTGCTGGAGCAGCTCTATGCCGAGGGAGTGAAAAACGGCCTGGGCGACCTGGACCAGGCGGGCCTGTTCGTGGAATTGCAACGCCGCAACGCACTGGATTAAAAAAACCCGCGGGTTTTCCTGCAAGCCCTCCAGAATTAGCGCATAATTGCGGTCTCGCTTGCAGCGCAGGCGTTGTGTGGGGCTCTTAGCTCAGCT